>OZ252219.1:0-5222500 GCA_965249105.1 Vicinamibacterales bacterium
TCCTCCAGACTGCCCTCGACGAGCAGGCGGATATCGTCGGGCTGAGCGGGCTGATCACGCCGTCGCTCGATGAGATGGTCTTCGTGGCCAGCGAGATGGAGCGTCGCCAGATCGGACTCCCGCTCTTGATCGGAGGCGCGACCACGAGTCGGCAGCACACCGGAGTCAAGATCGCGCCCGCCTACACCGGGAGCGTCGTCCACGTCGCCGACGCGTCGCGGGTGATTGACGTGGTGTCGAGTCTTCTGAGTAAGGCGCACCGCGAGGCGTTCGATCTTACGAACAGAGAGGAACAGGCTCGGTCGCTGGCGCAATATGGGGCGCGCAAGGAGCGCCCAATCCGCACGTACCGCGACGCGATCGCGGACGGCTTTCAGACTGACTGGGTCAACTCTGAGCCGCCGGCACCCTCGTTTCTCGGACGTCGTGAAACCACGGTCGCGATAGCGGACCTGGTCCCCTTGATCGACTGGACCTTCTTCTTTTCGGCCTGGGAGCTCAAGGGGCGATACCCGGCCATCCTCGACCACCCCGAACAGGGAGAGGCGGCGCGGGAGCTGCACGACCACGCCACCGAGTTGCTTCACGCGATCGCCCGCGACAAGCTGATCGAGGCCCGCGGCGTCTACGGCTTCTGGCCGGCGGCCAGCGACGGCGACGATATCGCGATCTTCGACCCGTCAGATACGCCACCGAAAACGGAGCTGACGCGCTTCAACATGCTGCGGCGGCAGGACCGGCCGGATGACCGTCCGCATCGTTGCTGGTCGCTGGCCGACTTCGTGGCCCCGGCGGGTGGCTCGGCTACCGACTATCTGGGCGCGTTCGCCGTGACCGCCGGTCTGGGGGTGGACGACCTGGTCGAGCGGTACGAGAGGGACGACGATGACTACCGGGCCATCATGGTCAAAGCTTTGGCCGACCGGCTTGCCGAGGCCTTCGCTGAGTATCTGCATCGCGAGGTGCGTCTGGCCTGGGGCTATGCGTCAGAAGAGGTGCTCACCAATGAGGAATTGATCGCGGAGCACTATCGCGGTATCCGCCCGGCTTTCGGGTATCCAGCCTGTCCTGACCACAGTGAGAAGTTCAAGTTGTTCGACCTCCTCGACGCAGGTCGGGTCGGAATCAGCCTCACCGAGTCCGCGGCGATGCTTCCGGCTGCCAGCGTCAGCGGCCTCTACTTCGCGCATCCAGAAGCTCGCTACTTTACGGTCGGCCGTCTCGGGCGGGACCAGATGGAAGCGTACGCGCGTCGCAAGGGCGTACCGATCGAGATTGCCGAACGCTGGTTGGGTCCAAACCTCTCCTACGAGCCGGCCACCGTGATGACGGCCGGTTGACACTCCACTAGTCCGTCCCTCTCTCCTCCCATCCCTCGAGCGTTCGCGGCCAGTCGTCCTTGAGCAGTCTCGACATGGCGCGGTCGGCCAGGACCTTACCGTTGGTCTGACAGGTGGCGCAGTAGTTGACCTCGTTACTGGCATAGACGATTCGCTGAACCGGAGAGGCGCAGTCGGGACAGGGCTCTCGGTACCGTCCGTGCACGGCCATGCCTCGTCGAAAGGCGGTGACCTTTTCCGGAAAACCATCCCCGACCTCTTCCCTCAGACGTTCTACCCATCCCGTCAGCGTTCGGATGGTTGCCGTGTGGAGACGCGCAATGTCCGGGTCGGCCAATCGCCGGGTCAGGGTGAGCGGCGAGAGGCGCGCAGCGTGCAGGATCTCGTCGGAGTAGGCGTTCCCAATCCCCGAGAACAGGCGCGGGTCGGTCAGCGCGCGCTTCAGGGTGTGGTTCTCGCGGCGCAGCGCGACTCCAAAGGTCATGAGGTCAGACTCCAGCACCTCGATGCCTCCACGGTCGTGCTGACGCAGCGAGTCTTGGCCCTGGGCGACGTGCAGCGATGCGCGCCTTGTGGAGCCAGCTTCCGTGAGTAGCAGAGTACCGTTCAGGAAATCGAAGGCGGCTTGTCCACGCTTCTTCGGGATGGCGACGCCTGGCTCCCGCCAGTACAGTCGACCGGCAATCATCAGATGGAGAATCAGGTAGAGATCCCCGGCAAGCGAGAGGACGATTCGTTTGCCCATCCGGCGTACGCCACCGACTGTCCGTCCCAGCACGGCATCAATCGGGGGCTCGACGGAGCGAAGAACGAACGGGCTTCCGATTCTGACCCGGTTGAGGCGGCGCTCCACAACTCGTGCGCGCAAGCACTCGACGTACACATCAATATCCGGAAGCTCGGGCACGCACCACAAGTGTATGATCCGATCCAACCCCTCGATGGAATACCAGATTCGGCAGTACGAGCTGCAGCAAGGGGCACTCGAAATCGAGTACATCGAGGAGAACTTCGGTGAGTTCGAGCAGCCCAAGCGCGCCCGCGAAGTGATTGGCCGTTTGGCCGAGCGAGATCATCAGATCCTGATGGCCGAGGCTCCGCTGCCAGACGACCCGTCGACGATCGTCCCCGTGGCCTACAAGGTGTCCCACGAGGTGCGACTCGACGAGACCGATGAGCCGCTGATCGACCTGGTCGCCAAGATCACCGACTGTGTCCGCCTGCGTGACCGCAAGGTGCTGTATAGCTGGCTCGGCGGGACCCGCCGGGACTGGCGCGGGCAGGGTTTCTTTCGGGCGTTGACGGAGGAGCAGGAGGCTTGGGCTCTGGACAACGGTTTCGACGAGATCGTCGTCAAGACCAAGAACAAGTACTACGACATGCGCGGTACCCTCGACCATCTCGAGTTCAACGTCGTCAAGTGCGAGCCGAGCCTCACGGACAATCGCGAGTCGAAGGTCTACCTCAGCAAGCGCCTCGGACTCGAGGTCGTCGACCGGCACCGCAGCAAGCGTTCGGTCGTGCGGGGGAGCTAGTAGGGGCGTTCGCCCTCCAATTCAGAAGTCTTGGTCAGTGGAACCAATTCGGATCGAAACGGCGGGCGATCCACGCATAGCAGACTTTGGTGACGTCCCCGACCCCGTCCTCATCCGACAACGGGGTGTCTTTGTCGCGGAGGGCCGGTTCGTCGTCCGACGACTCCTCTCGAATCGGCGGTACGTGCTCCGGGCTCTCCTGGTGACCGACACCGCCTACGGTGTCCTCGCCGGCGAGTTGGTGGCTGCGCACCTCCAGGCACCCATCTACGTTGCGAGCCGTTCATTGATCCGTCAGATCGGCGGCTATGACTTCCACCAGGGATGTCTCGGTCTGGCTGAGCGTCCGGAGTCGGTCGACGTAGCCACGCTGCTGTCGACCGTGACCCCGGAGCGGCCGATCCTGGTTCTGGAGCAGGTTGGGAATCCGGACAATATGGGCGCCATCTTTCGCAACGCCGCCGCGCTCGGCGCCGCCGCCGTCCTCCTGAGCCCCGGGTGTGTCGACCCGCTGTATAGAAAAGCGATCCGGACGTCGATTGGTGCCACTTTGCAGGTGCCTTACGCCGTTGTGCACGAGTGGCCCGGAGGTCTCACCGACGCGCGCGAGCGGGGCTACCACTTGGCGGCCCTCACTCCAGACCCGACTGCGACGCTTCTCGACCGATATGTGCCGCCGATACCGGGCGGCGTCGCGCTGATACTGGGCAACGAGGGTGACGGGCTCACGCAGGCCGTGCTACGTCGGGCCGACGTTCGCCTCCGGATCCCCGTCGACCCGCCAATGGACTCGTTGAACGTCGCGACGGCGGCCGCTCTGGCGCTCCACCAGCTTCGGATGCTCAGCGAAGCCGATTGACCGCGTGGTATCGGAAGCACCCGACGAGATGGTCGTTGACCATCCCGGTCGCCTGCATGAAGGCGTAGCAGATCGTCGAACCGACGAAGCTGAAGCCGCGGCGCTTGAGGTCCTTGCTCATGGTGTCCGACTGCTCGGTGTGGGCCGGAATGTCCTCCATGAGGGCCCAGGCGTTCCGGGTGGGACGGCCGTCGACGAAGCCCCAGATGTATCGGTCGAAGGTTCCGTATTCCCTCTGAACGGAGAGGAACGCCCTCGCGTTCTTGATACTCGACTGGACTTTGAGGCGGTTGCGGATGATCCCGTCGTTGGCGAGAAGACGCTCGACCTTCTTGGCGTCGTATCGCGCGATTCGGCGTGGATCGAACTCCGAGAACGATCGCCGATAGCCCTCGCGCTTCTTGAGCACCGTGATCCAGCTGAGGCCGGCTTGGGCGCCCTCGAGGATGAGCATCTCGAAGAGCTTCTGGTCGTCGTGGGTCGGCACGCCCCACTCCTCGTCGTGATACGAGACGTAGAGGGGGTCACTGTCTCCCCAGGGGCACCGCACCCGGGCCCGGGGTGCCCTACTCGCTCCCATCGGTACGGCGCCGGTCTCTGACCCGATCGACGTCACGGTGGAAGACGAACAACTTGTCGGCGTTGGGCTCGGAGTCGGTGAAGTTGTATGTGCGTCCTCCCCGAACCTTCAAGCGGAGGTTGTGTTCCAAGTAGTCAACGGAGAATTCCTCGAGCGCGTCGAGGTCCGCGACGAACGCGTCGTCGTCGTCGGTCTGATAGTGAATGCCGTCAATCGTAGCGACGAGCTGCCCGTCACAGGCGCCGAGCTCGTGTTTGTGGACGACAGCTATCCGTTGGTCCAGGTGGACGGTCTTGAAGGTCAAGTCGAGGGCGGTTGGCACTTCTCCGATCTCGACCGTCTCGCTGAAGCCGTCGTACCCAGGAGCTGACACGTTCACCCGGTGTGGCCCCGGTGAGATGTCGGACGATTCGAACGGGGTCTTGCCGACGAAACGCCGGTCGATGAAGACGTCGGCACCGTCCACGTCGCTCGTCACCCGAAGGAGTGCCATGGCTGGGAGCGTCTCGGCTGGCGCCGAACGCGTCGATCGTGGCCGTGCGTTCGGTTTGGGCGCGAGGTAGCCCGGTCGCGGCTCTGGCTCTGCTTCTGCTAAAGGCGCTGCCGATGGGGCGGGTGCTGCGCGGGTCTCCGCCGCGGCCTCAGTGGCTTCGCTCACCTCATCGGACCCAACCCAACGCGGTCCGAACAGGAACGCTGCGCCGGCCCCAAGGACGAGCACGGCGACGAGTAGAATCCACCGTCCCGAGCTGGACGACGTCTCTTCGGGTTCTGCCAAGAGGCTCATGAATTCATGCTAGCAGATGCTTGGCGATCGTCTCGTAGTGACCTGCCGCGTCGACCATCTCTTCGATCCGGATGTGCTCCTCGGCCGTGTGCGCCACCAGCACCGATCCTGGGCCGAGGAGAAGTGGCTTGCCCCAAGCTGACAGAAACGGAATGTCGGTCGTAAACGGGAAAACGGCGGTCTCGAATCCTGGGACCGTTTCGAGAGCGACGGGAGGCACTACGACCACGTCTTCGAAATCGACCTTTTCGCGCAGAACCTCCATCACGACCCGAATATCGGCAGCAGAGCCGACAGTGCGAAAGTTGACCTCCGCCTCGGCGGTTGGAGGCACGACATTCGGTGCGATGCCGCCGGACATCAAGCCGACCGTGTAATACGTGCGGCCCATCTCTGGGTCCTCGGGTAGCGCGAGTCCCCGAAGCTCGATGAGGGCGTCCAGCAGCTTCTCAATAGCTGACTCGCCCAGTTCGGGGTGTGACGAGTGCGCGGCTCGTCCGGCGGCCCTCAGGCGGAGACGATAGACGCCCCGAGTGGCGGCGCCTAACCGGTTGTCGGTCGGCTCGCCGTTGATGAGGTATCGAGAGCCTGGTGTTCGGGTGTTCGCCGCGTGAGCGCCCTGACTACCGCGCTCTTCACCGACCACGACGAGCAGCGCCACCCGACGCTCACCCTGAGCCCGAAGCCGTTCGAGTGCCGCTATCTGGGCGGCCAGGATCCCCTTGGCATCGCAGGCCCCACGGCCATACAGCAACCCCTGGTCTTCGCGGCTTGGAAAGAAGGGCGGCACAGTGTCGATATGGGTCGACAAGACGACATCCGGCTTGTCCAGCGTCGCGATGACATTGAAGCGGTTGTCGGCGACCGGTTGCTCGACCACGTGGTATCCGCGGTCGGACAGCCAGCCCGACAGCCATCGGCACGCGTCGCCCTCCCGGCCGGTCGTCGAGTCGATGTCGATCAGCGAGCGGGCAAGAGCAACGAGTTCTACCGAATCCATGCCTCGAGCTCTGTGCGCGTGTCGGTGCGGTCGTCTCGGTATTTGATGATGACCCCGGCAGCCAGCGACAGCCCCCAGGCCTTGCCTGGTTCGGCCGTCACCGCGCGTGCACCCGGGACGACGACGGCACCCTCAGGAATGATCGTCGGTTGTCCGGGCTCCGGCTTGATGAGTTGGTTGCGCGGAAGGTCATACACCGGGGTCGACCCGGTCAAGACGGTTCCCGCGCCAATAACCGCCCGCTGTCGGACGACGGTGCCTTCGTAGAGTCCGGTGTTGCCACCGACGAGCACGTCGTCCTCAACAATGACGGGTAGGGCACCCACGGGCTCCAAAACCCCTCCGATCTGTGCACCCGCGCTCACGTGCACACGTTGGCCCACCTGCGCGCAGGAGCCGACGAGGGCATGGGAGTCGATCAAACTCCCGTCGCCGACATGGGCACCGATGTTGACGTACATCGGTGGCATACAGATGACACCCTGGCCTATGAAGGCGCCGTCGCGGATCGATGAACCCCCGGGTACGACCCGGATACCTGATGATGGGGCCAAAGATCGGAGCGGAAGTGTGTCCTTATCGAGATATGGAGACCCGTCGTGCGGTGAGTTAAACGAGACGACCTTGCCCGCACGAAAGCCGACGAGGATACCCTCCTTCACCCACGCGTTCACCCGCCACCCAGTCGGTGTCGAAGGGTCAGGCTCTGCCGAGCGGACGCGCCCAGCCGAGAGCTCCCCACGCAGTTGGGCAAACGCCGACCGAGCCTGGTCGACGTCGGCGTCGGCTCCTTGCCGGTACAGCATCCCGATCTCGGCGGCCAGTTCTGGAATCGATACGCTCGTCACATGTTGCTCCACGGGCGACACCCTAGGCTTCGACCTTGTCCCGGTCCGTTCTCTCGTCAGCCCGACGCTGCCTCACGGAGTCCTGGACCACCCAGACCCAGTTCCCGAACGACGTCGGCGATTCGCCGTCGAGCGGCCGGCTCGGGTGGCACGAGTGGGAGTCGGTAGTTGGCCGGGGTGAGCACGCCCATCTCGGCCATTACGGCTTTGACCGGTATCGGGTTGGACTCAATGAAGTTGACCTGCATCAAGGGTAGCAACCGCTCGTGCACTGAGCGTGCTGTGCCGAAGTCGCCGCCCAGCGCGGCGTCGACCAGGCTCGTCATCTCAGACGGTGTTTCGTTTGACGCGACCGAGATGACGCCGCTGCCTCCCATTGCCATCACGGCCAGCGCGAACGCATCGTCACCCGACAGCACGCTAAACGACTCAGGAGCGTTCCGGCAAATGGTGCATATCTGTGACAGGTCTCCGGACGCCTCCTTGACGCCGACGATATTGTCCACAGACGCCAGCCGTAGCAGCGTTGCGGGGTCAACGTTGCACCCTGTGCGACCGGGCACGTTGTACACGATGACCGGGCGGTCCACCGCGTCGGCGATGGTCCGGAAGTGGATATAGAGACCTTCAGGACTTGGTTTGTTGTAATACGGGGTGACCGACAGGATGCCGTCGGCACCGCGGCGGACCATCTCCTGGGCCAGCGACACAACCTGGTTTGTGTCGTAACCGCCAGCCCCGGCCAAGACCGGAACCTTGCCCGCCGATTCACCAACCACCAGTTCGACGATTTTCAGTTTTTCTGAAACCGACAGCGTGGGGCTCTCGCCTGTGGTCCCACACGGAACCAGAAAGTGTACACCGCCGTCGATCTGACGCCTGACGAGTCTAGTGACGGCGGCTTCGTCGACTTCACCGGTATCGGTGAACGGTGTGACCAGCGCCGTACCGCATCCGGACCAACGTGTCTGCATGGCGATTCCTCCCATCCGGCAACACTAGTGGAGTGCCCTCGTGCACGAATCACTAGCGCACTCCACTAGTCGAGGCCGAGCACATCCCGCATCGTGAACCAGCCTCGTCGCCCGGAGACCCACCGGGCCGCTTGGAGTGCACCTCCCGCGAAGCTCGCACGACTTCTCGCAGTGTGGGTCAACGTGATGGTGTCGAACGGTCCATCGAAGCCCACGGTGTGGGTGCCGGGGATTGACCCAGCGCGAGTCGACGAGACGTCTATCCTGGCCTGGTATCCCGCCTTTCGAGCGGCATGCTCGAGGCTGAGCGCGGTGCCCGAGGGCGCGTCGACCTTGGCCGCGTGGTGCGCCTCGTGGATCCAAGCACCGAAGTCCTCTTGGCCGCTAAACAGAGTGGCCGACCGTTCGACGATGCCCTGAAACAGGTTGACCCCCAACGAGAAGTTTGCCGCGACCACGACCCCGATTCCGGAGTTGTCGATCACCTGCCTCAGCGTGTCCTCCCGGTCGTTCCACCCCGTGGTTCCGATCACCACGTTGATGCTCGCCTCGGCCAGACGTGGCACGTTCATCATGGTCGCGTCCGCCGTTGAGAAGTCGATCGCCACGTCGACGCTGCCGAGCCGAGCTGGGTCGATTCCCTGGCCCGCCGCGTTGTTGTCGATGTCGAGTCGTTCGACCACCTCGATGTCAGGTGCCGCGTCGGCCAGGGACTCCACCTCTTTGCCCATACGGCCGTATCCAACGATCACGATTCGTAGGCTCATTGTGATGTCTTCCGAATCACCGGCGTTTCTTCGCGCCACTCTTCGCCCTGGCGACTCTGCGGATCAGCGTGGCGCCCTGGCGTGCGTCTTCGTCAGTTCGAAATCCAAGAAGCGCCGAGTAGCGGTCCCCGACAACTTGAGCCGAAAGAAACCGAACCGTGATGCCGGCCCAGGCAACAGTGTTCGCGACAGCGTACGCGAGCCCAGGGCGGTTGTCCCCTTCGACGAGAAGTATCGGCATAGGCGAGAGGCTGAAACCTGCCTCCCGAGCCGCCAATGTCGCACGTCGTCCACGTCCAGGCAGAATCTCGACCACGGCTCGACCTGGCCGTCCCGCGACGCTCCGTTTGCTCACGATCGTCAGGTCGGCCTTGCTCTGGGCAAGGGGCTCGAGCGTTGCCGCCAGCACCCCCGGCTTGTTCTGAATTTCGGTGCGCCACATCTGGACGCGCCTGATGGTGACTGCCATGACTATCGGGGAAGAATATCGCTGCGTGAAGGCTGATTATACCCGCGGGCCAGGACATGAAGCGGCGGCGACGACGCGTCTACGGCGGTGTATAGTGCAGCACTTCAAGAACGGAGTCACGATGTCGATACCTGAAACGATGCGCGTCGTCGAGGTAACGGAGCCGGGCCCTCCGGAGAATCTGTTGGTGGGAGAACGGGCTGTTCCTGTCCCGGCCGCCGCCGAGGTGCTGGTGACGGTGAAGGCCGCGGGGGTCAATCGCGCCGATGTGATGCAGCGATATGGCAAGTATCCGCCCCCACCAGGCGCTTCCGATGTCCTGGGGTTGGAGGTGTCAGGGACGGTCGTTGCCCTTGGCGAGGCGGTGACTGAGTGGAACCTCGGAGACCGGGTCTGCGGCCTTGTAACAGGTGGCGGTTACGCTGAGTACTGTGTCGTCCCGGCGCCGCAGTGCCTACCCCTTCCAAGCAAGGTGGACCTCACGGACGGCGCCGCTCTGGCCGAGGCCTGTCTCACGGTGTGGACCAACGTGTTCGAGCGCGGAAGGCTCGGGGAGGGCGACGCGTTTCTGGTGCATGGCGGCTCGAGTGGGATAGGCACGACGGCCATCCAGCTGGCCCGCCTCTCCGGCGCGCGAGTCTTCGCCACAGCTGGTTCCGTGGCGAAGTGCCAGGCATGCGAGAAGCTGGGGGCTGAGCGTGCGATCAACTATCGTGATGAGGACTTTACGGAGGTCGTTCGGACTGCGACTGACGGGCGTGGCGTCGACGTGATCTTGGACATGGTGGGCGGTGCCTATCTCCAGCGCAACCTAGACGCGCTTGCCACAAACGGACGTCTTGTCCTGATCGGGCTCATGAGCGGAGCGACGAGCGAGGTCAACCTGGCGCCGCTGATGTCGCGGCGCTTGACGCTCACCGGTTCCACGCTTCGTGCGCGCTCGGTCGCGCAAAAGGGAGCCCTGGTTGATGCAGTCCGCGAGCGAGTGTGGCCGTGGGTGGAAGACGGTCAGTTTTCGCCCGTCATCCACGCCAGGTTACCGCTCGACCAAGCAGCCGAGGCTCACAGACTCATGGAATCGAGCAGGCACATCGGCAAGATCCTGCTGACCATCTAGCGTGGTGAGTTCCACCCGGGACGGGAGACGTGAGCCCGCTACGGCGCTGCCGTGAGCAGCGTGATGTCGGTGTCACGATGTTCCATCGCGAGCATCAGCAGAAGGTAGTCGCGGACATGGCGTGTCGTCAGGAAGTTTTCCCGGACGTGCTGGTGTCCGTTCGCGCCGATTGTCTGACGCAGCGACTCGTCTCCCAGGAGTTCGATTGCGCGGTTGGCCGCCCCTTCCGGCGAGTGCACGAGAAATCCGGTCACGCCGTTCAAAAGCTGGAGCTTAATGCCGCCCACGGAACCACCGATGACGGGCCGACGCTTCCAAAGAGCCTCGGTCACCGTCAGGCCAAACCCTTCCTTGAGCGACTTCTGCATGATGATGGTCGACCCCCTGACCAGGGCGTTGATCTCGCGGTCGCTGAATGGGGGGAGCAGCAGCACGTGCACATCGGGGTCGTCGTTGGCTGCCTCATGCACTTCGCGTAGGACCTGCTCTCCCTCAGGATCGTCGCTGGCCCCACCACCCGCCAGTAGCAGCTGACAGTCATATCGTTTCCTGACGAGTCGATAGGCCTGAATGACTCCAACGGGGTCCTTCAATCGGTCAAATCGCGAGATCTGAGTGATGATGGGGCGCTCGGGGTCGAGACCGTACTTCTGGACCACCGCCGTGACCTCATCCTCGGTGAGCTCGCGATTCTTGTCGCTCAGCGGGTCGATAGACGGCGGAACCATGAACTGCGGGATCGGAAGCTTCTGGGAGAATTCCGGCATCGAGAAGATCGACCCGTCGTATTGCTCGACATGTGGTCTCAAGAAGTCCCAGACAACCGGGTCTGGGGTCGACACGTCTATGTGACACCGCCAGAGCCAGTGGCCGCCGCTCTCTTGCTTCCGCGCAATGAGACCGGCCGGTTGAGGGTCATGGATGATGACGAAGTCACCCATCTGACCCAGGTCGTTGAGGTTCATGTTCTGCGTCTCACGATAGACGTCGAGCATTTCCTCGGTGATCGTTTCCTGCGCACCGTGTAACGCGTTGTGAAATGCCTTGGTGACGGCGAAGAAGGCCTCGTTGCCCTTGATGACATCCCAGCTCGTCTCGATTCCCAGCTCGCGAAATAGCGGCACCATACGAGTCAGAAGCTCGGCGACACCGCCGCCGACCGCCGTGGAGTTGACGTGCTGCAACCGTCGGTGCTGCACACGGCCCGCCAGTTGGACGAGCTCGTCAACGACTTCTGGCCCGACGACACCGCGGTAACTGTCCAATGAGGTCGTCATCCGGCCTCCTGGCCGATTCGAATGATGTCTTGCTTGAGCTCGTCGAGGGTGCGGATATACGGATTCAGCCCATCGATGGCCTCGGCGAGATCACCACGCCCCCGATCCTTGAGCCAACGCGAGAAGTCGCTCGTGCGTCGACCGAGACGCAACCGGGCTTCGAAGAAGTGAAAGTACAGCGACGCGTCGGTGATCAACGGAAGCTTGGCAAAGAACTCGGGCACGTCGTTGGCCACGATACCGGTGGGCAGGACAAAGCTCCTCGACCGGCAAAAGTGAAAGGCCTCGTCGGGCCGACACTCCTGGGTCACGTCCCCGTTGGAGGCGGCGTAGTCGTCGAGCGTCTTGAGGATCGCTTCCCTGAGCTCGCGAATCGTGGTGAAGGCCAACAGGTCGATGGCGGCGAGCTTCTCGGCGAGGGCTTCTTCACGCAACGCCTGCGAGACCCAGACGGCGAAATCGTTGTAGTAAACCGGCTTCTGGAAGTTGTGCGTCAGATACTCCTGGTGGGTGTGAAAGAAGATCGACGACCCCGGAACCCGTGACAGTGTTCGCCTGAGATCGGCCACGGTCCTGACCTTGAGACCGGTCAGGACGACGAGACGGAGCTCGGTATCGAAGATGAAGGGTTGCTGTTCACTCTTCGCCATTGGGGTTGCGTATCGGGGATACCCGGCCGCGGCAACGGCGAATAGTATAGGGCACTCGCGCCAGAGCCGATGGTCTCGCAGACTATACTTAGGGCACACCATGGCAGCGTCAAAGGTCGGTCGAAACGACCCGTGTCCGTGCGGAAGCGGGAAGAAACACAAGCTTTGCTGTGGAAGGACGTCGAGCAAGATGTCGCGAGCCGCCCTGGTCGCTGTCATCGCGGTCGTCGTCTCTATCGCGGCAACGCTCGTCTATACCTTCACCGGGGATCGGGGCACCGCCGGAGTCCAGCAGGACCCGCACTTCGGGCACAACCACCCCTAGTGTCCCAGTTCTCTCCTTCCAAGCCATACCCGTGGAATACCAGAATCTCGGCGGCAGCGGTCTGCGTGTCTCGCGTGTGTGTTTGGGCGCGATGACCTTCGGTTCCCCGACATGGCGCGATTGGGTGCTGCCGGAAGAGGAGAGTCGTCCCTTCTTTGAGCGCGCACTCGACGTTGGCATCAACTTCTTTGACACGGCCGATATGTATTCGCTCGGCGCCAGCGAGGAGATCGTCGGGAGAGCCCTGGCCGAGTTGACAACGCGAGACAAGGTCGTCATCGCCACCAAGGCCTATTTCCCAATGGGTGACGGGCCCAACGACCGGGGGCTCTCACGAAAGCATCTGCTTCACGCAGTGGACGCGTCGCTGCGTCGTTTGGGGACCGACTACATCGACCTGTATCAGATCCACCGGTTCGACCCCAAGACGCCCGTAGCCGAGACGCTCGACGCGCTCGACCAGATCGTTCGTTCGGGCAAGGTCCGGTATCTTGGTGCGTCAAGTATGTTCGCCTGGCAATTTGCGACGATGCTTCACACCAGCGACCAACACGGCTGGGCTCGTTTCGTTTCGATGCAGAACCACTACAACCTGGTCTATCGAGAAGAGGAGCGGGAGATGCTACCCCTCTGCGAGGCCGAGGGAATCGGGGTCATCCCCTGGAGCCCGCTTGCTCGCGGCTTTCTGGCCGGAAACCGACGTCGACTCACCGATGATCCGGGTCAGACGCCCCGCGCTCGAACTGATGACTTCGCGAAGGGCATGTATTACGCCGATTCCGACTTCGCCATCGTGGACCGTCTGCTAGACGTGGCGGGCCGCCGTGGTGTGTCGCCTGCGTGCCTCGCAATGGCCTGGCTGCTCAAACAGCCTGGGGTGACGGCGCCGATCGTCGGAACCACCAAGATCGAACATCTGGACGATGCTGTGGCGGCTCTCGATATCACCCTTGACGACGCCGAATGCGTGGCGCTCGAGGAGCTCTATGTGCCACACGCCGTGCTCGGGCACTAGTGTGGCTAGCGGAACGAGAAGCTTGTCGTCAGTAGCACCTGCCTGGGGCGCCCAGGATCAGCCGATTCCCCAAGAGACGTATCGCCGTTCCAGTAGTACTCGTGGTTGAAGAGGTTGTGGGCGGACAGCGTCAATCGGACTGGGCCACGTTGCCAGGAGGCGGCAACATCCACGAGCGTGTACGGGTCAAGCTCGAACGTGTTGCCCTGGTCCAGCTGAACGGCACCGACGTGCTTGAGATTGACGACCACGGTCACCGGCGGTGTGGGCGTGACTGTCAGCCCGGCATTGAAGACGACGTCCGGTGCGATCGGAAGATGGTTGCCCGTGAGCACGGTATCGCCACCCCCTGACTCGATCACGAAGTCGCCGAAGCGGTTTCGATAGAACGCCGCGTTGGCATACGCCGACACGATACCGGGTGGTGACCAACCGACACCGGTCTCCACTCCCCTGTACTTGTGCTCGCCGGCGTTCGTTGGCAGGAAGAACGGTCCCTGTCGGACGGTGGTGATGATGCCATCTCGGAGCATGTAGAAGTACGTGCCCTCGAAGGTCACCTGCCCGTCGAACACGCTGCCCTTCACCCCAACTTCGTAGTTGTCGATGTCCTCAGGGTTGAGGGGATTCAACTCGTTACCCGGCCGGAGCTGGCTCGCCCGCCGCGGGGGAAGGAACGCCTGCGCGTAGGTGCCGTACAGATTGACGGCTGGTCCGTTCCCGTCGACGCCGAGCAGTTTGAATGTGGCGCTCACCTTCGGGCTGAACGCGTTGAAGGTATCTTCGACCTTCGGATCGCCCGGTCTGAACGTCAACGTGTTGTCGATGGCGAACCGGTCGAAGCGTCCGCCTGCGGTGAGCACCACGCGCGGAGTCGGTGCGATCAGGTACTGGCCAAAGATCCCCGTGTTGTTCAAGGTGTAGTCGTTTCCCCCGAACTGGAAAAACTCCCAGTCGCTCTTCGGGGGGTGTACGGGGTTCAGATAGTTGAGCGGCCATCCGAACGTGTCGGCATCGGTGTACATGAGGTTGCCGGCGCTGAATCCACCCGTCCACTCGTGCGACGCGCCGACCGTGAGCGTGTTACGCAAGCCCCCGAGGCGCGGACTCATCTCGAGACGGCCCTCGGTGTAGGTGATGTCCTCGTCGGTTTGCAGTTCAAAGGGAAACATCGTAAGTGTGTTGGCCTCGAGGTCGAACGGTCCGCCGATCACATCACCGTCGTCGATGAATTTGTACTGAATCGCCCGGTATCCGAAAACCCCGACCGCCCGCGCCCAGTCGGACAGCTGGCGCGTGTAGTTGGCCGTAAACCGGCCTTCTGCCTGGTGGTAGTTCGGTCCTGGCACATTGAGATCGGACAGGCGGTCGAAACCAGGGTCGATATCGCTCAGCAGTCTCCCGTCGATGATGGGGACGTTGGTTGGGGTGCTCTGGTCGGACAGGACGCGGTTGACGCTGATACTCCCGAACGACTTCGTATCGGGGACAAAGGCCAGCTTGGCAAAGATCGCCGTGCGGTCGACAGAGAAGCCGAAGGGGCCGGTGTAGAAGCTGGAATTACGCTCGCTGTTGGCTGAGACGTAGTAGCCGCCCCAATCCTGGATTGGTCCAGACGCTCGCGCCGTGCCCCCGACCGTGGCGAACTGGCCGGTCGTGAAGTCAGCGGCGAACTGGTGGTCTGGAGTGGGGTCGGCGGTCCGGACGTTCACCGATCCTCCCACTGCGGTTCGGCCGTACAAGGCCGAGTTCGGCCCTCGAACCACCTCGATGCTGTTCGTGTCATGAATCGGGAGGTTGACGACACGCGAACTGTTACGTGAGTCAGTTTGCGGGACGCCGTCAATCAGCAAGAGAGTGGTTGTGAACTCGTTTCCGTCCCGTGGCAGGCCACGCAGCATGACGGATTGGAACGAGCCAGCCTGAGTGCTCACAATCAGCCCCGGAACGTGTGCGATCGCCTGAGTCAGTTCTTGATCGCCTCTTTGGTCGATCGTCGAGCGGTCGACGATGTCAGTCTGCGCTGGCACCTCTCCGATGCTCAGCGGGGACTTGGTCGCGGTGACCTGAACGCGCTCCAGGTAGTTGGGCGTGACCTCGAGCTCGACGGCGAGGATGACCGTTTCACCGCCGCCGACTCGCACGTTGGGCACACGAAGGTGGAGGAAGCCCGCGGCTTCCACGGTGAGAACGATCTCACCGGCCGGGACACCATCGATACGAAATCGACCGACCGCGTTGGTCACGGCCACGAGCGACGTGCCATCGATGGTCACGACGGCGTCGGGCACCGAGCGGCCTTCCACCCGGTCGACTACCGTGCCTGTCACAGATCCTGGCTGAGCGCCGGAGACCGTGGCGTCAGCCACCATTCCAAGCGTCAATGCGAAAAGGACGGCTAGCCGCGTCGTGCCGCCAGCCACGTCAAGTACTCGATTCATACCTGGTCGGCACGTGAGGTGAAATTCCTCACATGCTTCCTACGCCCGGATCGGCATCTGTCGTTTCCACGGCTACTCCGAAACTGTAGACCGGAGTGTGACGGCCAGAACCTGAAGAGTTTCTGAACTTATGCCGTTGGGCCGCCTCGACACTGTATGGTCATGGGCCAACGGGTGGCAGCACGCAGGAGTCTTGGGGGCCTGCGGCGAGGGGCCCGATAGTGGTGTGGTGAGTTCAACAGATCTACACATTCGGCCAGCGCTGCATCCCGGCGGCCGGCGTTGCTCATCGCTCACATATGGCCGATATGCTCGCTCTTCGCGCCTGGCCCGCCGCGCGCATCGCCAGCCTCGGTGTGCAGGTCTGTCAAACGCACCACACTAGGACGTGACCGTGACTCCGATCCTTCGCTGGCTGATTCTGATCCATCGGTACTTGGGCATCCCACTCAGTGCCTTGTTCGTGCTGTGGTTCGCGTCCGGCATCGTGATGATGTACTCGGGCGGAATGCCAAGCCTGACCCCTGAGCTGCGCGTGGAGCGTCGGGCGGCCATCGACCCCACCCGTATCCGTCTGACACCCGCTGAAGCCGCTGGGCGAGCAGACCTCACTGTCTTACCGGCGCGGGCCTCGCTCCGCATGGTCGTGGGGCGCCCGGCCTACCAATTCGAGCGAACGACGGTGTTCGCGGACAACGGCGACGTATTCGAGGGTGTCGGACGTGACGGAGCCAGTCGTGTGGTCGGGCAGTTCACCAGTCGGCCCGAGACCACGATTCGGTATGTTGAGACACTCGACGCACCAGACCAGTGGACGCTGGCCGAGTGGCCTGGCGGCCCGGTGTACAAGTTCCGGGTGGGTGACGACGCGGGCTCCGAGCTGTATGTCTCGGCCAACACGGCTGAGGTGACAGTGCTGACGACGCGTCGGAGCCGCGCGCTTGCGTGGATCGGCGCGATTCCCCACTGGCTCTACTTCGCGGAGCTCCGACGACACCACGCGCTGTGGAACGGCGTCGTGGTCTGGGCGTCTACGCTCGGATGTCTCGTCGCGGTCGTCGGGCTTGTGCTCGGGGTCACGCAGTTCAGGTGGCGTCGGTCGGGGGAGGCAGATGGGACGGCCGGTGTCGCCACCCGCATCCCGTATACCGGGTGGATGCGTTGGCACTACTTGGCGGGCGCGGTCTTCGGAGTGTTCACGTTGACCTGGGTGTTCAGCGGGTTGCTGTCGATGGAGCCGTACGCGTGGACACGCGTCAGTGGTCTCGAACTGCCGCGCGACGTGATGACCGGTGGGCGGCTCGACCTGACGCGGTTTCCCGTCATCAACCCGACCGCGTGGACGCGACTCACCGGGGGCCGGGCGGTGAAAGAGGTGAACTTGCTGCGGATCCAGGACGGCCCTTATTTCGAGATGACGATGTCTGCGGCCAGGTCCCCCGTAGCAGACCGCGTGCTGGTGGCGGCCGACACGTTGATGCCTCGAACGGAGCCTTTTACCGTGGAGTCTCTGATGTCGAGGCTGACGGCGGCCGTTCCAGGCGTGCCCGCTGCGGAGTCAGTCTTGTTGACCGAGTATGACTCGTACTACTACTCGCGCGGTCGCGAGCGTCCCTTGCCGGTGTTGCGGGTCAAGTTCGATGATCCAGCAGATACGTGGTTCTACGTCGATCCCCGAACGAGCCGCCTTCTCGCTGGTATGCCTCGACTACACCGACTCGAGCGCTGGCTCTTCAACGGTCTGCACAGTCTGGACTTCGCCTTCTGGTACGACAGACGACCACTCTGGGACGTCGGGGTGATTGCGCTGAGCCTCGGTGGTCTGGCCTCGACCGGTATCGGTCTCTGGGTCGGACTCGGACGAGTGCGCAGGGCCCTGGACCGAAAGCTCGGTAACTGACCCCGCTCGTGCCACTACGGTCCGGTCGCCGACCGGGTGTCTACGGTCCGGTCGCATCCAGCTTCTTCAATCCCTCCTCGAAGATCGCCCGTACTTCGGCCGTGACGTCCCGGTAGCGCTGCAGGAGGGCGGTGCCCGTCGAGGGTACGACACCAACCCTGAGTGCGACGGCGTCCAGTTCCGAAGGGTTGGTGGGTATCCACCCGCGGCCAGTGTCGGACTCGATCCGGAGGACGGTCTCGAGGGTGCGCAGAAAGTCGTAGGCGTCGCGAAGCCGGTTGGCGTGTGGTGCCGAGACGTATCTGTTGTCGGGTAGGGAAGACAGCATCTCGCGCGTGCCGGTGACACGGAACTCGTTCCGCGATCTCCCCTCTCGGATCTGCACGAGTTGCAGGAGGAAATCGATATCGGCCAGGCCCCCTTTGCCCACCTTCAGGTGTAGTCGCTCTCCTGTCGCCTCCTTGGCGATCTCCCTCTCCATCCGGCCGCGCAGATGGCGGGCGTATCCAGGCATCGCAGGGTCCCAGGGACCGTAGATGAGATTGCGCACGATCTTCATCACCTCGTCGCCGAGGTCCTGCGAGCCCGCCACGAATCGGCACCGGGTCCAGGCCATTCGCTCCCAGATCTCGGCGCGCGATTCGAGATATCGCGCAAAGGCGATGGTGGGGACCGCCAACGCTCCCTTTCTTCCCTCCGGACGGAGTCGGGTGTCGATATCGTAGGCGATGCCTTCGCTCGTTCGTTTCTCGAGAAACTCGTAGACGGTGCGCACGAACGCCTGTTGTCGCTCGTAGACGGCCGAGTCGCCAGGGTCACCGTCGTAGAGGAAGACGAGGTCCAGGTCGGAGTACACCGTCAGTTCGCGGCCTCCCAGTTTGCCGAGCGCCAGCGCGACCCAGCGTTCCTGGCCGTCACCCGAACCAACTGGCGCCGTTCGGGAGAGCCAGGCCCTCGTCGCCGCGAACTCGAGCGCCGCGTCGGCGATTATCGACAGTTCTTGGTTGAGGATGGACAAGGAACCGCCGCCGAGCCATTCGACGAGACTCTTGAACTCTTGGATGGCCTTGAGGCGCCTGAACGGATTCATGCACCGGTCGAGATCTGAGCAGTCGAGACCGTCGAGGCCCTGGTGCATCGCGTGCTTCAATTGGTCGGGCTTCTGTGGCGCCGCCACCAGAGAGTCAAGAAGCTCCGGATAGCGGCCCAGGCGTTCCGCGAAGAGAGCGCCGGTGTCGAGGGCCTTCACCAGACCGGTGCGAAGCTCGTCGTTTTCAAGCAGGCTTCGGTAGAGCGCCGCAGGGGCCCGGGTGCGAGAGACAACATGCTCGAATCGGTTGAGGACAGTCCGCGGCGAACCGCACTCGGCCACCTCGGGGAGTGTCGTCGCGAGAAGGTTGGCCAGCAGGTTGCGGGTGGAGGTCTTGGAATGCGCCAGCGATGCGACATCGTCGAGTGCCGAGATGGCCTCAAGTGCCCCGTCAGGTTCCGGAAAGTCAATCGACTGGAGGTACTCGACCGCTTCTGTATTCGACAGCTCGCCCGAAAGAAGACGGAAAAGCTGTCTCCCTTGGAACTCGGCATCATCGCTGTTCCGCTCGAACAGGTCGGCGTATATCTGATGCACGCGCTCACGGTGGGTTTCCAGGGCCGACAGGAACGTGTCGGTCCGGTCGAAACGCAACCTTCGAGCGGTCACCATCAGCTCCGTGGCTTCTCCAGATAGCGTGTGGGTCTGGCCCTCCTGGACGAGTTGCAGGCGATGCTCCACCCGTCGTAGAAACTCGTACGCCTGGCCGAGGTCTCGGGTCACGGGCTCTTCGATGTAGTCGAGCCGCTGGAGGCTGTCGAGCGCCGCGATCGTATTGGCGTTCTGCAGTTCAGGATGCGTCCCGCCGTAGATGAGCTGAAAGACCTGCGTGAACAGCTCGATCTCGCGAATGCCGCCGCGTCCGACCTTGACGTTTTGCTTGGTCGAGTCGCGGCGGGCCTTCTCTCGGTCAGAACGCGCCTTGTATCGAGCGAGCTCTTCGATCGCCGCGTGGTCAAGGTACTTTCGATACACGAACGGTCGGACCATTTCGATGAACCGGTCACCCAGTGACATGTCTCCCGCGATCGGTCGCGCTTTGATCATGGCGAAGCGCTCGAAGGTCTCGCCCAACGTCTCGTAGTACTGCCGGCTCTGCGTGAGCGAGTAGGCGATGTTGCCGCTCTTACCCATCGGCCGGAGGCGGAGGTCGACCCGATAGAAGTACCCCTCGTCGGTGTACTCGCCGAGCGCGGCAGTCAACGCCCGCGCGAATTTGTCGAAGCGCTGATGGGCGCCCGCGTCGTCATCGCTGGTCGGCTCGTAGATGTAGACGAGGTCGACGTCGGAGCTGTAGTTCAGCTCCCGCCCACCAAGCTTTCCCATCCCGATAACGACGAATGCTCCGGGGAGGGCACCATCTGGACCGGCGGCAGCCTGCTCGCTGAGCACGAACAGGGCTCCCTCGGTCACGACATCAGCCAGGTTCGACAGCTGTTCGATAGACGCTCGGAGTGTGTCCTTGTCCAGAAAGTCTCGGCCGGCGATACGAAGCATCTCGCGTCGCTTGAAGCGCTTGAGGGCATCGAGTCGACGGCGAACGTCGTGGTCACTCGAGAGGATCGTGTGGAGCTGGGCTCTGTAGTCGGTGCGGTCAGGGGCAGGTCCGTCGAGCTCGTGTTGCAGCCAGTGGAAGTACTCGGGGCTGCGAATCAAGATCTCCATGAGGAACGGTGACGCGCCGAGGATATAGGTGAGGACCTGGAGCGAGCGTGGATCATCGTGGAGATAGCCGACCAGCGAGCTCTTGGGCGCCCGGGTGGCGACGTAGCGGCAGAAGCCCACCACGGCGGCATCTGGGTCTGGGGCCCCGAGGAGCGAATCCAGGAGGAGATCCGCCATCTCGCCAAGTGCGAGCCGGGTGGGAATGTCGTCTGCGAGCTGCTGCAGGTGCTCGTCCGTGGCGCGAGCGTCTGCGAACCCGCGGGATCTCAGATAGCGCTGGGCGTCGGCTTCGGTGAGGTCGCGCGAGAGAAAAAGATCCCGGGGCGTAACGCCCCGGGGATCCGTCGTGGTCGCCATGATGAACGCGCCGGGCTCAAGCCTCGAGCCCCGCGCCTGACTCCACTCTTCGAGCTAGATGTCGAAGTACAGCGCGAACTCCCACGGATGCGGCCGTAAGCGGATCGCGTCGACCTCGTTTTCCCGCTTGTAGGAAATCCAGTTTTCGATCACGTCAGGCGTGAAGACGTCGCCCTTCAGCAGGAAGTCGTGGTCGGCTTCCAATCGGTCCAGCACCTCGGGAAGGGTACCCGGCGTGCTTTCGATCTTTGCCATCTCCTCGGCCGGTAGGTCGTACAGGTCCTTGTCGAGTGGTCCGCGTGGTGTGATCTTGTTCTGGATGCCGTCCAGTCCGGCCATCAGCATCGCGCTGAACGCCAGATACCCGTTGCAGGTCGGGTCTGGGAACCGGCATTCGATCCGCTTGGCCTTCTCGCTCCGTGAATACGCCGGAATCCGGACGGCCGCACTCCGGTTCCGCTGCGAATAGATCAGGTTGATCGGGGCTTCGTATCCGGGGACGAGCCGGCGATAGGAGTTCGTCGTCGGGTTGCAGAACGCCAGTAGCGCCGGCGCGTGCTTCAGGATCCCACCAATGTAGTAGAGGGCCGTCTTGCTCAGGTCGGCGTAGGTCCCGGCTTCGAAGAAGGTGTTGGACGAGCCCTTCCAGACGCTCTGGTGCACGTGCATTCCCGACCCGTTGTCCTGGAAGATCGGCTTGGGCATGAATGTCACGGTTTTGTCATGACGCCGGGCCACATTCTTGACAACGTATTTGTACTTGAGCAGCTTGTCGCCCATACTGACCAGCGAGTCGAATCGCATGTCGATCTCGGTCTGGCCCGCGGTACCGACCTCGTGGTGGTGAAGCTCGATGTCGACGCCGACGTTCTCGAGCTCCAGCATCATTTCGGTACGCAGATCCTGGTGGCTGTCCATCGGTGGCACCGGGAAGTAGCCCTCTTTGTAACGCGGCTTGTATCCCAGGTTGGGGCCTTCGTCCTTACCCGAGTTCCAGAAGCCTTCCTTCGCATCGATGTAGTAGAAGCCGTGGTCATAGCCCTGGCTGAACCGGACGTCGTCGAAGATGAAGAACTCCGGCTCCGGACCGAAGTAGGCCGTGTCTCCGATTCCCGTCGACTTGAGGTAGGACTCGGCCTTCTGCGCAAGATAGCGCGGGTCTCGCGAGTAGGACTCACCGGTCACGGGGTCCTTGACGTTGGCGATCAGGACCAGCGTCGGTGCTTCCGTAAACGGGTCGACGAACGCGGTCGAGGGGTCCGGCATCAACAACATGTCGCTTTCCTGGATCTGCTGGAATCCGCGAATGCTGGAACCGTCGAATCCCAGTCCCTCCTCGAAGGCGTCCTCTGAGAATTCCTTGGTCGAGAGCGTAAAATGCTGCCACAGGCCCGGCAGGTCGACGAATCTGACGTCGACCGCCCGAATACCCTTTTCCTTGATGAGTGCCATGACGTCTCTTGGTTGCATCCGATTTCCTCCAGCTCAGTGTGTTGTGTTGACTTAGTACTTAGACCACGTCCCGCTCACCGGTGCGGATGATCCGGCCTTGTTCGACGGGGATGACGAACACCCGGCCGTCCCCGATCTCTCCAGTTCTCGCTGCCTGCATGATCGCCTCGATCGCATCGTCGACGAGATCATCCTCGACCACCACGTCGATCTCCATTTTCGGCAGGAGGCTGATCTCGTACTCGCTGCCCCGATAGACCGCCGAGTGACCGCGTTGCCGGCCATGCCCCCGCACCTCGGTGACGGTCATCCCGGAGATGCCGTTTCTCGCCAAGGCGTCCTTCACGTCGTCGACCTTGTTGGGTCGGACCACCGCCTTGATCATCTTCATACCGGTCCTTCGAGCGTCGTCTCGAGGGCGGCGCGTAGGGCCTCCGCGTCTGCGCCGGCGAGCTTGGCGCCGGCCTTCGTCAGGTGAAACACGTCGATTGCCCGGCTTCCCTCGGTCGAGACCAGGACGAGATCGATGTCGCAGCCGTGCTGCGAAATCACGCGGCTGATGCGATACAGCAGTCCCCAGGTATCCGGCGTCACGATCTCGAGAATGGTGAAGCGGTCAGAATACTGGTTATCGACGTGTACGACGACCCCCAAATGATTTGGCCGCCGGTTGGAAAGGCCTTGCTCCTTTGGCTGCAGCGTACGGTCGATGTCCTCGCGCCCGGCTACGACCTCTTGCAGCCGGTGTCGAAAGTCGTCCTGACCCGACGGGTTGAGCCGAAAGAAACTCTCCTGATCGGTGAACTGAAAAACGTCCACCGCCACCCCGTGCGCATTCGACATCGCCTGTCCACGTAGGATGTCCATGCCGTAGTAGGAGAGCACGCCACAGATCTTCGAATACAGTCTGGGCTGGTCGACCGACATGACGGTGAGCTCCCACACCGCGTCCTTCTGCTCCAGCGAGCACTGCACGTCGGCGGTTCCAAGATCACGCGCCAGCCGCGTGTGTTCGAAGACTCGGGACGGGTCGATCGACCGCAGATACCGCTGCGGGAGCCCGTCGAGAAACCGTTCGAGCGCCGGCCGTTCGATGTCGTCGGGGAGCTCTCTGAGTAGCGCATCCAGACCCGCGGTGTTCGGACCGATCACTTCGTCGCCGTAGCCAAGGGTCAGATGATTGTAGGTGTCGACGTACAGACGCCAGAGGAGCTCCTCCTTCCACGGTGTCATGACGTCGGGGCCCACTGCCTCGACGTCGACCAAGGTCAGCAGACACAGCAGCTTCAGGCGCTCTTCGGTGGCTACGATCTGGGCAAATCGATGGACGACTTCAGGGTCGTCGGTGTCCCGACGGAACGCGGCGACGGACATCCGGAGATGATGCCTGATCAGGAATTCAACGGTCGCAATGTCCGTCTCGGGCAGCTTGATGCGTCTGAGGGCACCAAGCGCCATTCGAACGCCCTCTTCGGCGTGGTTCTTATTCGTCCACTTGCCGACATCGTGAAAGAGAAGAGCGAGGACGAGCAGGTCAGGTCTATCAACCTCGTCCAGAAGACCACCGAATCTCTCGCGACTTCGCGTCTTGGGTGTGCACAACGACTCGAGGTTTCGAATTGTCCTGAGCGTATGCTCGTCAACGGTGTACTTGTGGTAGAAGTCTCGAATGACCAGACAGTAGACCTTCTGGAACTCGGGAAACATCCGCCCCAGTAGCCCACTGGCGTGCATTTCCGACAGCCTGGCGTACAAACCAGGCCGAGGGCGTAGCACCCGCAGCAACCGGTCCCGCTCGGTGGTCGCCGGAAAGAACTGTTCGGGCGGGTATCGACCGCCATGCCGCTCGATGCAGGTCAGTACCTGGTCAGATACGGCGGAGTCTTGGTCGAGCGCGGCTTCGAAGGCCCCCAGCCAGGTCCGCGGGCGAAGTGACGCGCGCGTGCCGTCGATAAAAGAGATCTCGTCGCCGGACCGGACAAGGTCATCACCGAGAGGAGTAGGGTCGGTTTTCGACGTGGGCGTCAGCGACTTCACCGAGACCGTCAACGCTCGCGCGATGATCCGTGCGTGGTGAAAGTACGCGCTCATCAGCGACTCGACCCGGCGTTGCGGCGGGTCCTCAGGGGATCCGAAGATGCCGGCGACGCTCTCCTGTAGCTCGTGGCTGAGGATATTCAGATTCCGGTCCCGCTCAAGGTGAAGGACCGATCGAATCCGCAGCATGAAGTCTTCGGCCTCTGCGAGCCGTCCGGCCTGAAACTCGACCGGCCGATCGGGCCGGGCGATACGGTCGATGATCTGCGAGGCGGATACATCCCGGAGAGCTCCTGGCGCATCCTTGACATCGGGTTCGAGGTGATAAAGCGTGTGGCTGAACTGGGTGTGCCGCTGACCGACCAGGTCCCGGAGCGCTGCGAGAGTAGGGGCCTGCCACTCTGAGCCTGGTCGAAGGCAGGTCTTTGAGAACTTATCGAAGACGACCGCATCACCGTCGAGAAACCGGGCGTCTCGGATCGCAATGAGAAACTCCGGGTTATCTGTTTCGACGCTCTGGACCTCCGCGAGTTCTCTCACGTGGTGACCAACGTCGAGACGCAGGTCCCAGAGCGGATGCAGCATGGATTTCAGGAAACGTTCCTCGGGGGCACCGATCGACCCGTCGAAGAGGACCAGGAGGTCGACGTCCGAGTGCAGGCACATATGCTTGCGACCGTAGCCACCTACGGCCACGAGCGCATGCGGCGTGTCGGTGAGGTCTCGCGCGCCCAGGTAGATCCGACGGACGAGAACGTCCAGCTGCTCGGAGTACTTCGCCAGCGCGGGGAAGCCGCCCCGGGCCAGCCTCGTCAGCTCGACAAGCTCTTCACGCGCTTGTCCCAGCGCATCCTTGAGCGTCGGCGTTGACACGGCTGTTGCCGCGCGTGGTTCCGTGGACATGTTCACCCGACCGATAGCTGCACCGACACTACCCCTCAGCGCCGGGGCCGGTTCTGTGCCGACGCTCTCGTCGCGCGCCAGCGGTAGCTGCGCGTCCTCTGTTACGAGCGGAACAGCGAGGTGGGTCGCCTAGAACGCGAGATTTACACCAAACGTGGCGACGGGCTGTGTTGAGTCGCCGTCATTCAAGAACTCGAGGTATTCCCCCAAGCTCAGCAGATGAAATCCACCGGACAGTTCCCAGTCCCCATATCCCGGGGGAAAGATCGTGAGGGGAAAGTTAATGTCGGCTCCGATGTCGAAGTACCCGAACGTGCTCTCAAGACCGATATCTTTGTTCTCGTAGTAGTTGCTCATGCTGAACCCGAAGGTGATCGGAAAGCTGAGCGACGCTGAGCTGTCACCGATATCCATCCCCGGCTCGACGCCGACCTCGAGGTAGACGCCTTCGCTGGTCCCCCCGTCAGCCTGTCCGTTGAGCTCGACGGCCAAGGCCACATGCGGGTGCATCGAGAACGTTCCGAACAGGGCGCTGTCGTCCATACCCAGACTGAACGCCATCTCCGTGATCGAGGTGAACGACGCGTTTGGACTCATATACGAGGTGTAGGTGAACCCCGCCTCCCAGTTGTCGAACCCCATCGTGAAGCCGGTGAAGAAGTCCGACTCGTACCACGACCGCACATGAGTGGCGTCCCCGCCCTCCTGCGACCCTGTGGGACCCGAATGCAGGCTGTTCCATATTCCGAGCTGGAAGTCGATCGAATGTATCGGCGACTGGTCATCACGCCAGAGGGCCCATCCCAGGTCCCCATACGGCTGGAGGACCATGCCCTCTCGTTCCTGTCTGATTCCACGGTAGAAGTACGCGTGAGACAGATCGAAGCCGATGTTCCCAGTGATGTTCTGACTGTTGCTTTCCTGAGCCACCGCCACGTTCGGCGTGATACCCACCAACCCCAGACCCAAGGCCACACCAGCCAGCGCGTAGGCTGTTCTGGTCCACATCGACTTCGCTTCAGTCTTTGTCATCCAACTCCCCCAAGAGGTTGCCGTCCAACCAAAAGGGATATTCTACCCAAGAATGCACCTTATTTCACACCTCGGGTAGAAATCTTATCGTTGGTCCATCACTTGAGTCCGAATGTTTTGCTAATGCCGAACACCAGGGTAAGACCGGGCGTTGGGCTTTCGTCTCCATCCTCCAGGCCAGAAAGATCCGAATCGCTCAGGATTCCAGCGATCGAAAAGTCGAGCTCCGCCGCCGAGAAGCCGTACCCAACCTCACCGTAGGATCCCTCGAAGTCATTCCAGAAGGCTCCGTATGTGCCATAGAATCCCTCGTGCTCCGCCGTGACGCCGACGAACCCATAGTCCAAGGGGTCGGCATCGAAGTTTTCGTACTGTCCGAACGAAACCTCGAGGCTGAGGGGTCCGTACCCCGCGCCCAGATTGGCCTCGAGATAGGTGTCGTCGAACTGCCCCGTGTAGAGATAGGCGGTCCCTCCGGCGCTCAGGCTCAGCCCCTCCAGCTCGCCTCCGACACTGCCGTAAAAGTCGATCTCGGCGCCGTCTCCAACGTCGGCAACCCAAGTACCGACAGAGAGCGGGCCGTAGCCCAGGTCCAAACCTGCGCTCGCCGACGATGTCTTCTGTAGGATCCCGCGATAGAAGTACTGGCTCACCCAGCCTGCGTTGGCCGTAATCTCGGCCTCTTGGGCTTGGGCTCCGAGAGGCGCAAGCAGCGTAAGGGCAATGGTTGACAGACCTATCGTTCGCACTAACGACATCTTCATTTTGCGTATCCTCCGTCTCTGGTTGTGATCCCTGAGTGGCACTGTTACCGATTGACAATCTGGAAGCCGCCGTATGCCTCCATGCCGTGCTCCCCGACGTCGAGTCCCATCCGTTCCTCCTCTTTGCTCACGCGGAGACCCATGACCTGCTTGAGCGCGAAGAAGATGAGGAGGGCCGATGGGAACGAGAAAACCGCGTAGGCCAGCACGCCAAGCGCCTGGGTCCCAAACGAGTGGTCGGCGCTGAAGATGCCCACCGCCAGCGTGCCCCAAATGCCGCACACGAGGTGAACCGACACCGCGCCGACCGGGTCGTCGAGATGCACACGGTCGATGAAGAGGACGGAAGCGACGACGATAACGCCGGCGATGAGGCCGATCAGGATCGCGGCGCTGACGCTGACCACATCGGCCCCCGCGGTGATACCGACAAGACCGGCCAGCGACCCGTTGAGCACCATGGAGAGGTCTGGCTTGTGCTGGACCATCCAGGAGGTGAGCATGGCGCCGATGATGCCGGCGGCCGACGCCAGACACGTCGTAACGAAGACCAGCG
The DNA here is from genome assembly GCA_965249105.1 of Vicinamibacterales bacterium. Taxonomy (GTDB): domain Bacteria; phylum Acidobacteriota; class Vicinamibacteria; order Vicinamibacterales; family UBA8438; genus CAUZIB01. Next base: position 27,741 of record OZ252219.1, read on the forward strand.
ACACGAGCTCGGGGTCGGCGCTCAGAACCGACCCGCCGTTGAACCCGAACCACCCGAGCCAGAGGAGAAAGACCCCGATCGTGGCGAGTGGCATGCTATGTCCCGCGATCGCCCTGACCTGGCCATTGACATACTTGCCCAGGCGGGGTCCCAGCACGATGATGCCGGCCAGGGCGCCCCATCCGCCGACGGAGTGCACCAGCGTGGAGCCGGCGAAGTCGTAGAAACCGAGGCCATCGAGCCAGCCGCCACCCCACTTCCAGGAGCCGGCTATCGGATAGATCACGGCGACGTAGATGGTGGTGAAGACAAGAAACGACCCGAGCTTGATCCGCTCGGCGACGGCCCCGGAGACGATCGTGGCGGCGGTCGCCGCGAACATCGCCTGGAAGATGAAGTCGGTCCAGTAGGTGTAGGCACCGTCGGCGTAGGCGATCGTGTTGCCGTCGACTCCGGGGTCAATGCCGAAACCGGCGAAACCGAAGAACTGCCCGATGGAGAAGTCCCCGGGATACATCAGGTTGAACCCCATCAGGGCATAGGTGAGGAGGCCGATCGCGAGCACGCCAGTGTTCTTGAACAGAATATTGACGGTGTTCTTGGCCTGGGTCAGCCCGCACTCGAGACAGGCAAAACCCAGGTGCATGATGAACACGAGAAATGTCGCAACCAACATCCAGATGTTGTTCACGGTGAACAGTTCCTGAGACACCTCGGCCTCTTGGGCGAAGGCGATTTGCGACGTCAGCGCCAGCGCAACAAGCATCAGGACACCGGACCGGACGAGTGAGAGACGAAGTCGTTTTGTCATTGTCGTAGTCCTTGCTGGGAAAAGATTAGAGCGCGGCCGAACCGACTTCGCCCGTCCTGATTCGCAGGGCTTCGCCCATATCGCTGACGAAGATCTTGCCGTCACCGATCTCGCCCGTTCGCGCAGACTCGGTGATCGCCTTGACGGCCGACTCGATCTCTTCGTCATCGGCGACGACCTCCACCTTGACCTTGGGGACGAAGTCGACCGAGTACTCCGCCCCCCGGTACACCTCCGTGTGGCCCTTCTGTCGTCCGAAACCCTTGACCTCAGTGACGGTCAATCCTCGAATTCCCGATGCGGACAGCGCGTCTCGCACACCGTCGAGCATGTGCGGCTTGATGATGGCCGTAATCAATTTCATGAATTGCCCCTCTGCCACGACCGAAGCGGAAGCACGTCGGCGCGTGCTCAGACAGGGGAGCAAGAGCAAGGCCAGGATCGTCACCGAGAGACGAACGTCAGAAGGGGCCCGAGAAACGGGGTTCAATCGGTCGACGGCTGTTACGGGGCTCCTTTAGAACCCACAAAAATGTCGTCGATGTTCTAGTCGATCAACATTCATGTTCCAGAACGACATCAAGAGACGCTCCAAGCAGGTCTGGTTGCGCCACACTGCGACAAAAATGTAGAGGCGCAGACCTATTCGACAAAAGTGGGGACGGGCGGGGGCAGCGGGGCCTAGTGGACGCTAACCACCATTCACTTAGCGATCTCCGACCGGGACACTCCGCCTGGCGGCGTTGCTCCTCGGTCACAGACGCCCAATTTGCTCCCTCGTCGCGCCTTGCCACGCGGGCGTCGCGGCCGAACCTCACTAAACGAATGGTTGTTACAGTCCACTAGCCCCGGAAGCGACGACAGTCGATCTTGTACTTCTGAACCTTGTAGCTGATGATCCGCTCCGTGGAGTGGAGCAGTTTCGCCGCCTGTACCCGGTTGCCGCGGGTGGTCTTGAGCGCGTCCTGCAGGATGTCCTTCTCGTAGGCACCGACCGCATCGACGAGGGAGGTGGCGCTGAGCGTCCCGGACGCCTCAGCGGTCTGGAGCGTCGGAGGGAGGTCGTGGGCATGGACGACGTTGCTGTCGCACACCAGGACCGCTCGCTCGATGGCGTTCTCGAGTTCCCGGACGTTGCCGGGCCAGTGGTAGGCCATCAGCATGTCGATGGCCGGAGTCGAGATGCGCTTGATGCTCTTACCGTGCTCGGCGGCGTACTTCTCGAGGAAACTGTCAGCCAAGAGGAGGATGTCGGTCTTTCGGTCTCGCAGCGGGGGCACGAAGATCGTGAAGACGTTCAGACGATAGTGTAGGTCTTCTCTGAACGTGTTGGCTGCGATGGCCTTCTCCAAGTCGGCGTTGGTTGCGGCGATGAGCCGGACATTCGCTTTGATGGTGTCGGTCCCGCCGAGACGCTCGAATTCCTTCTCTTGCAGCACCCGAAGCAGCTTGACTTGGGTGGAGAGGTTGATGTCGCCGATCTCATCGAGAAAAAGGGTGCCGCCCTCGGCACGCTCGAATCGTCCTTTCTTGCGGGTCGTCGCGTCAGTGAACGCACCTTTCTCGTAGCCGAAGAGCTCGGACTCGATCAGCGAGTCTGGAAGCGCTGCGCAACTGACTTTGATGAACGGCTTCTTCGCGCGCCGTGAGTTGTAGTGCACCGCGTGGGCAATCAGCTCCTTTCCGGTGCCAGACTCGCCTCGGATCAGGGCAGTGGTGTTTGTCGAGGCCACGCGGGCGATCTGCTCGTAGACCCTCCGCATGGGCCCGCTGGTGCCCACGATGTGCGAAAAGTCGTATCGCTCTTTGAGCTCTTCCTTGAGGTGCGCGTTTTCGTCGAGGAGGCGCTGGCGTTCGGCCTCGACCAACTCCTTGACCCGCAGGGCCTGCCCGAACATGGTCGCGACGACGCGAAAGAGCTGGAGGTCATGCTCGTAGTCGCGGCCCTTCTTGAAAGGTAAGTCGACGTTCATGGCACCGAGCGGTCTTCGCTCACCCGGAATCGGGACACACAGAAAGGTAGTTTCCGTCGCGCCGCTCTTTCTGCGCCGACCAGTTCGGTGCAGGAACGTGGGTTCCTGGCTGATCCGCGGAACGACGACCGGGCGACCGCTCTGGACAACCTGCCCGGTGATGCCTTCGCCGATCTTCCACGTGGCCCGTCGTCCCTCGGCCGTGAGTCCTTCGGAGGCTTCGATCTCCAGACGGTTGGAGTCAGGATTCTTTAGGACCACGGAGGTGCGAGAGACGCCGTATAGGTCTCCGAGGATCTCGAGACCGCGCTGAAGCCCTGCGCGAGGGCTTCGAGCAGCTGCCAACGCCTTGTTGACGTCCACCAGCGTGGCCAGGAAGGTGGATTCTGACGACGACAGGTCCTTCTTCATGGCCGGTATCGAGTATCCCAGATGATGGCGATGGCGGATGACGATGACGAGTGCGGTCCGGAGACGGGACGCTTACACCGGCGCCGGGAGAGTGGATGAACCCATCAAGTATGTATCGATTCCGCGCGCGGCGCTCCGTCCCTCGGCGATCGCCCAGACAATCAGAGACTGCCCGCGCTGCATGTCGCCAGCGGTGAAGACTCCGGGGGCGGTGGTCATCCACTGCTCGTCCCGCCACACGTTGCCCCGGTCGGTCATCTTCACGCCGAGCTCCGAGAGCATTCCCTCCCGCTCGGCCCCCAGGAACCCCATCGCGAGGAGCACGAGATCGACCTCCATCTCAAACTCGCTGCCCGACACCTTGTTGAAGGTCGTGCGACCGTTTTCCCGCCGCATCTCGACATGGGAGGCGTGCAAGGTAGACAGGTGGCCATCAACGGTGCCGGAAAAGCGATCGGTCGAGACGGCGTAGACGCGGTCACCGCCCTCTTCGTGTGCCGGGGACACCCGGAAGATGTTCGGCCAGTTCGGCCAGGGGTTGTCCGCGGCGCGATCCTCGGGTGGACGCGGCAGAAGCTCGAACTGGGCGACCGAACGAGCTCCCTGCCGATGTACCGTTCCGAGACAGTCGGCGCCGGTGTCACCTCCACCGATGATCACCACGCGTTTTCCTGAGGCGGAAATAATTTCATCCGATGGAACTACATCGCCCTCACAGATCCGGTTCTGCTGGGTCAGGTACTCCATCGCGAAGTGCACGCCCCTCAGCTCGCGACCTGGCACGCTGAGGTCACGGGGCCACCCGGCACCCCCGGCCAGAAGCACGGCATCATGCTCGGCGCGAATCTGATCGGTCGAGGCGTCGACCCCGACGTTCACCCCAGTGCGGAAGTGCACCCCTTCCTCTTCCATCACGGACAATCGTCGCGTGAGATAGCGCTTCTCCATCTTGAAGGCAGGGATGCCATAGCGAAGCAGCCCGCCGATCCGGTCGGACTTTTCGAAGACCGTAACGGTGTGACCCACCCGGTTGAGCTGGTCTGCCGCCGCAAGTCCGGCTGGTCCCGAACCGACCACGGCCACCGTCTTGCCGGTGCGAGCGGTCGGGGGCTCGGGACGGATCCAGCCTTCGTCGAAAGCCCGCTCGACGATCGAGAGCTCGATCGACTTGATCGTGACGGAATCGCCATCAATCGCCAGAACGCACGAGCCCTCACACGGGGCGGGGCACAGACGCCCCGTCCACTCGGGGAAGTTGTTCGTCTTGTGCAACCGGTCGATCGCGGCTCGCCACTTCCCTCGATACACCAGATCGTTCCAGTCCGGGATGAGGTTGCCTAGGGGACAACCCTGATGACAGAAGGGAATACCGCAGTCCATACAGCGGGCGCCCTGGTCGCGCAGGTCGGGCGTTGCGTATGGGACATACACCTCACGCCAGTCCCTGACCCGCTCTTCGACCGGCCGGGATGGCGCCCTCTGGCGGTCGATCTCCAAGAAGCCCCTCAGTTTTCCCATGTCTGCTTTGTTAGGAAGCCGGCGCCCCGATCAGCTCGGCAAATTCTGGCTCTCGAGACTCGGCGCGGGCCTTGGCCTCAGCCAGAAGCACGCGCTTGAAGTCTCGGGGCATGACCCGGACGATCCCCGGCATCGAGCTGCCGAGGAGCGACGTCCACTGGTCCAGCACCACCCGGCCCCGTTGGCTGTCGGTGAACTCGATGTGCCGAGAGACCATCTCGTGGACATACTCGGCATCCTCGTTCGTAAGCGGTTCGATTTCGACCATGCCCAGGTTGCAACGGCTTTCGAAGTCTCCGTCTGCGTCGATGACGTAGGCGATACCGCCGCTCATCCCCGCAGCGAAGTTACGACCAGTTGGGCCAAGAATGACGACCCGGCCGCCCGTCATGTACTCGCAGCCATGGTCTCCGATGCCTTCGACGACCGCATGCGCACCGCTGTTCCGCACGCAAAACCGCTCGCCGGCGACGCCGCGGACGAACGCCTCGCCCCCGGTCGCCCCGTAGAGCGCGACGTTGCCGATGACGATGTTCTCCTCGGCGACGAAGGTCGACCGTTCCGAGGGGGCGATAACGAGTTTGCCGCCCGAGAGCCCCTTGCCGAAGTAGTCGTTGGCGTCGCCCGAGACGGTCAGAGAGATGCCGCGTGGGACGAACGCGCCAAAGCTCTGGCCAGCCGAGCCGGTGAACCGAATTCGGATGGTGTCGTCAGGAAGACCCGCCGCACCACAGCGTCGAGTCAGCTCGGAGCCAAGCATCGTGCCGACCGTGCGGTTGACGTTTCGGATCGGAACCTCGAACGTAACGGGCGTACCGTGCTCCAGGGCATCGTGAGACCGCCGGATGAGCTCGTTGTCCAGCGCCTTGTCCAGGCCGTGGTCCTGCGCCTGCAAGCACCGGCGTCCGACTGTGGGCGCGACCTCTGGCTGATGGAGGATCGACGACAGGTCCAGTCCCCGCGCCTTCCAGTGATCAATGGCCGGGGTGACGTCGAGGACATCGGAGCGCCCGATCATCTCGTCCATCGACCGGAATCCCAGAGAGGCCATCAGCTCGCGCAGCTCGTCGGCCACGAACCGGAAGAAGTTCTCGACGAACTCCGGCTGTCCCGTGAAGTGTTTGCGGAGCTCTGGATTCTGCGTGGCAACCCCGACCGGACAGGTGTCGAGATGACAGACGCGCATCATGATGCAACCGGACACGACCAGCGGTGCGGTCGAAAAGCCAAACTCTTCGGCCCCCAGGAGGGCAGCGATCGCGACGTCTCGGCCGGTCTTCATCTGTCCGTCCACCTGGATGACGATACGGTCGCGGAGGTCGTTGAGCACCAGCACCTGCTGTGTCTCGGCCAGGCCAAGCTCCCAGGGGACCCCGGCGTGTTTGATGCTCGTCAGGGGTGAGGCGCCGGTGCCACCGTCATGGCCCGAGATGAGCACGACATCCGAGTGAGCCTTGGACACGCCCGCCGCCACCGTCCCGACCCCGACTTCGGCTACGAGCTTTACGTTGACTCGCGCTCTAGGGTTGGCGTTCTTCAGATCGTGGATGAGCTGTGCCAGGTCCTCGATGGAGTAGATGTCGTGGTGGGGCGGGGGCGAGATCAGCCCCACCCCAGGAGTCGAATAGCGCACCTTGGCGATCCAGGGATAGACCTTGAAGCCCGGGAGCTGTCCTCCCTCACCCGGCTTTGCGCCCTGGGCCATTTTGATCTGGAGGTCGTCGGCGTTGACCAGATACTCGCTCGTCACACCGAATCGTCCCGATGCCACCTGCTTGATAGCGCTGCGCCGGAGGTCGCCGTTGGCATCGGGGAGGAAACGAGTCGGGTCTTCACCGCCTTCGCCGGTGTTCGACTTGCCCCCCAGGCGGTTCATCGCGATGGCCAGGGTCTCATGGGCCTCGGCGCTGATCGAACCGTAGGACATGGCTCCCGTTGCAAACCGCTTGAGGATCGCCTCCACGGGCTCCACCTCGGCGATCGGTATTGGCTCTCGGTCGGACGAGAATGCGAAGAGCCCTCTCAGCGTCGCGCGCTGGCGGCTCTGGTCGTTGACGAGCTGCGCGTACTCGCGATACACCTCGTATTGGCCAGTTCGGGTGGCGTGCTGCAGCTTGAAGACGGTTTCGGGGTTGAAAAGGTGATACTCGCCGTCCCGGCGCCACTGATACTCTCCGCCGGACTCCAGTTCGTCGTCCTCGCGCCCGCGGGTCGGAAACGCCAGCGCGTGGCGGCGGACGACCTCTTCGGCCACGGTGTCGAGGCCGATGCCGCCGATCCGGGACGGGGTCCAGGTGAAGTACCGATCGATGAAGGTCTTCTCGAGGCCCACCGCCTCGAAGATCTGAGCGCCGCGGTAGCTTTGTAGAGTCGAGATCCCCATCTTCGACATGACCTTGAGCACACCTTTGGTACACGCCTTGATGTAGTCGCGGACCGCTTTCTCGACGTCGACGTCCCTCAGCTCCCCGTCCAGAATCATGTCCTCGAGGGTTTCGAAGGCGAGATAGGGGTTGATCGCGGCGGCGCCATAGCCCAGGAGCAGCGCCATATGATGGACCTCGCGTGCTTCGCCAGACTCGATGATCAGCGCGCATCGTGTACGCGTGCCCTCGCGAACGAGGTGATGGTGAACCGCCGCAGTCGCCAGGAGGCTGGGGATTGGTGCGTGGTCGGCGTCGACCCCTCTGTCCGATAGAACGATCAGCGTATGTCCGCCCGCGACAGCGGCGCTCGCGGCCTCACACAGCTCATCCATGGCTTGAGCGAGCCCGCTAGCGGCGTCCGCTGGTGAGAACAACATCGGCAGCGTGACCGAACGAAACGCCGGGTCTGGCGCATGGCGCAGGGCCGCGAGCTGGGTGTTGTCAAGAACCGGGTTGTCGATCTTGATCTGGTGACACGATGCCTGCACGGGAGCGAGCAGATTGCGCTCGGAGCCAAGCGTTGAGCCCATATCCGTCACGAGCTCCTCGCGGATCGCGTCGAGGGGCGGGTTGGTCACCTGCGCGAACAGCTGCTGAAAGTAGTCGTAGAGGAGACGTGACCGGTTCGACAGCACGGCCAGCGCCGCATCTGTGCCCATGGAACCGACCGGTTCGAAGCCCTTTTGCGCCATGGGGCCGACGAGAATGCTCAGGTCTTCCTCGGTATAGCCGAAGGCCCGCTGACGCCGCCGAACGGTTTCGTGGGCGGGAGGCGCGACATACGGAGCCTCTGGGATGTCGTCGATGTGGACCAGCTCCTTGGCCAGCCACTCTGCGTACGGATGGGCTGACGCCAGCCCGGACTTGATCTCCTCGTCGTCGATGATCCGACCCTGCTCGGTGTCCACCAGGAAGACACGTCCTGGATGCAGCCGCTCCTTGACCAGCACATTCTCCGGTTCGACGTCGAGTACACCGACTTCTGACGCCATGATCACCATGTCGTCTTTGGTGACGTAGTAGCGTGATGGGCGTAGTCCGTTTCGGTCGAGAACAGCCCCAACCACGGTGCCGTCGGTAAAGGCAATCGACGCGGGGCCATCCCAGGGCTCCATCAGGGTCGAGTGATATTCGTAGAATGCCTTTCTGACTGGGTCCATCGACTCGTGGTTGCTCCACGGCTCCGGAATCATCATCAGGACGGCGTGCGCGATGGGCCGTCCGGTCAGCACCAGGAATTCGAGGACGTTGTCGAAGGTCGCCGTGTCGCTCTGGCCTTCGCGGATGACGGGGAACACCTTCTGCAGGTCGTCGCCAAACTCCTCCGACTGACACAGTGCTTCGCGCGCCCGCATCCAGTTGATGTTCCCGCGCAGTGTGTTGATCTCTCCGTTGTGCGCGACATACCGATACGGGTGGGCCAGAGGCCAGGATGGGAACGTGTTGGTGGAGAATCGCTGGTGGACGACCGCGAGTGCCGATTCGACCGCCGGGTCGACGAGGTCGGGGAACATCTGCTCGACTTGGTCGGAGATCAGCATGCCCTTGTAGACGATGGTGTTGGACGAGAGGCTGGCCACGTAGAAGAGGTGTCCTTCGCCGAGCGACATCTCATCGACCGCTCTGGCCACGCGCTTGCGGATGACATACAACTTACGCTCGAAGCGTGAGTGCGCCTCGGTCCCGGTACCGAGGTCGCTCCCCCGCCCGATGAAGAGCTGTCGGATCACGGGTTCACCGCTCTTGGCGGTGTTCCCGATGTGCGAGTCGTCGGTCGGGACGTCCCGCCACCCGAGCAGGTGCTGGCCTTCCTGGGCGACGACCTCGGCGAAGAGCTGCTCGACCTGGGCCCGATCCTCGTGAGCTCGGGGCAGAAACACCATGCCCACACCGTAGGCGCCAGCCTCGGGCAACGTCATGCCCAGTTGGGCCGCCTCCTTCTGGAAGAAACGGTGGGGGAGTTGGAGCAGGATACCGGCGCCGTCACCGGTGTTGACCTCGCACCCACAGGCCCCGCGATGGAGCAGGTTGATCACGATCTCCAGTGCTTGCTGGACGAGCCGGTGAGACTTCTGTCCCTTGATGTTGACGACGAACCCGACCCCGCACGAGTCGTGCTCATGCGTCGGGTCGTAGAGGCCTTGTGGACCTGGCGCGTCGCTCATGCCTCGAGCCGGGCGCTTGTCGCGTGCGGTCATACTGCCGCCACCATCTTGTGTTGGCCGCCTGCAATGCGGGCGCGACTCTTGGCGTCGCCTTCCTCCGCCAGGAGCAAAGCGATGAACGCAGTCACGCCCGGGTTCAGGTGCCGCTTGCGGCGATGAATAATGCTGACCGGACGGATGAGCGGCTGCATCTCGGAGCTGAGGCTCAACGGGACTTTTACCAGAGTTTGAGCCTCAGCCTCCCGCCGCAGCGTTGGTTCGGGGAGAATGGCGATTCCGGCGCCGTCCTCGACCGCGCGCTTGATGTTCTCGATATTGTCGAATTCCGCGACCACCCGTACCTCGGTCTCGTGTCGACGGAGGAAACGATCAATTTCCCGACGGACCGGCAGCCCACGGTCGAAAGTGACGAAGGCCTCACCGGAGAGGTCTTGCGGGGGTAGACCAGGCGCTTTGCCTCGAGGCTGCGCGAAACGGTGTCCGGGCAAACACGCGACCACCATGGGCTGGTCTTCCCACGGAATCACGTTCAGCTCGCGTCTCGGGTTCGCGAACGAAATCAGCCCGAGGTCGAACTGGTCGCTGAGCACCTGCTCGTACACCTCATCAGGGTGCATGTAGTCGAGGTCCACCTCCGCTCCCGGAACTTTGACGTGGAAGCGATCGACGTACCCGCTCAGATCGTGCAGGCCAATCGAGTAGATCGACGCCAGGCGCACGGTGTATCCCGACGCATCTTGACGCCGCTTCACCTCAACTTCAAGCTGGTGATAGCGCTCGACAATTTCCTGGCAGCCTTTGAAGAACACTTTGCCCTCTGGCGTCAACTGCCAAGGACGCCTTGAGCGGTCGATCAGCTGGGTCCCGAGGCGACGCTCGATCTGCCTGACGGCCTGGCTTGCCGCAGACTGACTCACAGAGTTGGCCATGGCCCCGCGAGAGAAGCTCTGGTGCCGGACGACGTCACAGAAGATGTTCAGCGCCTCGAGATGCATGAGCCGGACACTGTATCACACCAAAGCTAATAGTAGGAATTGTTTGTATAAGTAATTACGATACAGAGAACGGCTCGGCGTGGACCAACGCTTCGAGCGGGTATCGGTCCTAGGCACCACACTACGTCGTCCTGGCGAGGAGTGTCGCGACCGACACGTCTGCGGCAGCTTTCAGCGACAGCCTGAGTCGGTCCTTGCCCTGGGAAAGGCTGGTGACCTCATAGGGCGTGTCGGCGTACCAGGTCTTCATCACGGGTTCCAGATGTTCGCCGATTTCCCTCGCCGTGGCGTCATCGGGCGGGGCGACGAGGCGGTCGTTGGCAACGAACTGGAGTTCGTTTCCCTGAAAACGAACAGGCGGGCCGACCGCCGGGTCGTCCTCCAACAGTTGGCATGCGCTGAATAACACTCCCGCGGCCTCGGTGACACGTGTCCGGAACGGGTCCGAGCTTGGACGCTTTCGGGTGTAGAACAGGCCGGCCCTCCGATCAAAGCCGTCGAGCGACAGGTTGCCGTCGTGACCGACGAGCAGGACGCTCGGACCGTCGGCCAGATGGGTATAGTCCGCCACGTCGATCAACACGCCGCCAAGCGCTCGCTCTCGAATCCATCGATGAAAGATCGGAATGCACAGGCTCGGGTCGGGTGCGGTGCCCGGCTCGAAGAAGATCTTGATCCCGAACCGGTGCAGCTCCTCGGCTGAACTGCTCATGAAGAGGACGAGGAGGTCGGGGACGCCGCCGCCGCCGCACCACCGCCAGGCAAGGCCGCCAACGTGCTGTCGGCGGCCAGGCGCTGCTGGCAGGCATGGCTGGCTTCCAGAAACAGCTGGGCTTCCTCGATCAGCTGCCGCGCGGCGTCTGCCGTGCCGGGCCGCTTGGTGGCTTCGTGGCGTCGGAAGAGATACATGGCGAACTTGCCGCCCGCATATTTGTCGAAGAACCGCTCGGTGTCGAAGAATCGGGTCTTGAACTCGCGAACGATGTTGCTCGCCTCGTCGGTAATATCGACGAACTCGGTCTTGATGAGTCCCTTGGCGGCCAGCAGCATCCCGTCATAAGCCAGCTCGTCAGCATGCTCGTAGTGACCGTCTTCCAGCTCCAGTTGGGCCTCGAACACCTGAGCCTCGGCCGCAGCCAGGTCAAACTCCGCCAGCGAGACGACCTCACCGGCGCACTCGCCGATGCCCATGTCGCCCAGCGTGAACTCCCGCGGGTCTCCCCAGTCGGAGTAGAAACTCGGGTTGGAATCGTGCGCGGGAACCACCGTCAAGTCCTCGATCGTTTCCTTCAGCGAACGCTTACCCACCCTCTCGGTGAAGCTCTGAAAACCCTCGTCTGGATGGCGCTCCGCCACGAAGCGTGTCGTGATGCGCTGAACCGCCTCGGGAATACGCTTTGACGGCACCGCCCCGATCGCCAGCCCGTAGGCGCCACCGTTGTCAACCCACTTGCCGCCGAGGACGACCTGGAAGTGGGGGACCGAGTAGCCGTCCACCGTGCGGCTGACGCCATAGAAACCGAGGTCGGCAATGTGATGCTGGCCACAGGAGTTGAAACAGCCGCTGGCCTTGATGCGGAGCCCCTCGACGGCTTGGTCGAGGTCTCCGGTGTGTGCCTCGAGATTGGCCTTGAGTTCGGCGGCCAGACCACGCGACGAGGCGATCCCCAGCTTGCAGGTGTCGGTGCCCGGGCATGCTGTGATGTCGGTGATTGTCCCAGCCCCTGGTTGGGCCAGCCCGACCGTTTGAAGGTCGAGATACAGACTGGAGAGATCGGTCTCACGCACCCAGCGCAGCACGATGTTCTGCTCGACCGTGGCGCGAACCATGTCGCCGACATAGCGGCCTGCGACATTGGCCAACCCGCGGAGCTGGGTCGACGTGAGGTCGCCGAGGGGCAAGGCGATCGTGGCCACGACGTAACCGGGCTGTCGCTGCCGATACACGTTCGTCCGCCGCCAGGCCTCGAACCCGGGCGCTAGTTCGGAGGCTGCGCGCCGGTCACCTGGCGTGACCGGCGTTTCGGCGTAGGTGACGGCGTCTGCGAGGTGCGCCGTCCACCGCGGGTCGGTCGGCAGCTGACTGCGCTCCTCAAGTACGAGCCGTTTGAACTCATCAAGACCGAGCTGCGCGACAAGGAACTTGATTCGTGCCCGCGCGCGATTCCGCTTCTCGCCCAGGCGGGCGAAGACCCGGGCAATCGCCTGGGCGATCGGGAGCAGCTCCGCCTCGGGCAGGAACTCGTCAAAGAGCTTGGCCTGATGCGGCACGGCTCCGAGGCCGCCCCCGACGTAGGTCTCGAATCCGCGCTCTTCGACCCCGTCAACGGTGCGGGTTCTCGCAATCAGACCGAGATCGTGCATCGATACCAGACCGCACGCATGTTCCGAGCAGCCCGAGAACGCCACCTTGAATTTCCGGCCGAAGTCCTGTGAGTCTGGGTGACCGAGGAGGAATCTCATACAGGCTTGCGCGTGGGGCGTGACGTCGAAGGTCTCGTCCCGGCAGACGCCAGCGAGCGGGCATGCGGTGACGTTACGGACGGTGTTCCCGCAGGCTTCACGGGTCGTGATACCCACGGCCGCCAACCGGCGCATGAGATCCGGTGTGTCGTCGATGTGCACGTAGTGCAGTTGCACGTCCTGCCGGGTGGTGATGTGGCAGACCTCGTCGCTGTATTCCTCCGCCAGGTCGGCCAGCACGTCCATCTGGTCGATGGTCAGTCCGCCGAACGGGATCTTGATCCGCATCATCCCGGGCGCGTCCCAGACGGTCTCAGGTCCCTTCGTCAGCCCGTTGGATGGAAAATCGAGCGCTTTGGGTCCGGTTCCATCGTTCCTCTGACCATTGTCGTATCGCTGCCCGTACACGCCGCGGCGCAGGCGGGTCTCGGCGAACACCTTCTCGTCGAGCTTGCCTTGCCGTCGTAGGGCGAGCTGGTTCTCGAAGGTCTCGATCTCGTCTGCCAGCTCCCGGGGCATTCGGTCCGACAGCGCTTCTTTCCACGTCACGATCCCACCTCACCGTATTCTCGGACCAGACCGCCGAGCATGGCGGCTTCGGCCGAGGTTCCGACTTCGTTCTCCTCCTCCTGCCATGGGCGGAGCCCAACGACGTCGCCGATGACGATCGTTCCGGGCAACCGCGGCCGGGCGTCAAACTCGATGTCGCCAAGCTGACCGAGCTGACCGATCCAGGTGTGCATGTTCTTCGAGCCCGCCGCAAGTATGACCGCGACCGGGGTGTGCGGCCGCCACCCGCGGGTGATCAGCCGAGCCGCGATCTCCGCACGGGAGGACAAGCCCATGAGAATGACGATCGTCATGCTGTTCGGCCCCACGCCGTCCACCAACGGTCCATACGCGGTCGCGGCATGACCCGATACCACGAGAAAACCAGACGAGAGCCCACGGTGAGTCACGGGGACACCGGCGAGGCCGGGGGCTGCCACGGCCGCCGTCACGCCGGGAACGACCTCGAATGGAACCCCGGCGGCGCTGAGCGCCAGGGCCTCCTCGCCGCCCCGTCCCAGCACAAATGGGTCACCCGACTTGAGACGTACGACGCGCTTTCCGCGTCGCGCGCCGCGCACCATGAGGCGGTTGATCGTGTGCTGCTCCATCGAGCGCCGCCCCGCCCGCTTGCCAACGGAGAACCGCTGCGCCTGGACGGCGATCGCCACGACGTCCGGATCCACCAAGTCGTCGTAGAGGACCAGGTCCGCTGTCTCGAGGCGTTGCATGGCCCTGATCGTCAAGAGCTCGGGGTCGCCGGGTCCTGCACCCACGAGCGACACGAATCCGAGCCTCGGCGTCGGTTGGGTCATCTGGGTCATCGGTTGGATCTCAGCCGAATCACGATTCGTCAGGATAACTCTCGTACCGCTCCTGGAGAGCCTTGAAGAGTTGTGGCTGTCGATCATGCATCGGAACGTCGTCGGCTTTCCAGGTCCGGCGAAGGCGCTCCGCTTCGGCGACCCAGGCCTCGAGGTCCTCTTCCGGAAGGGCCGCATCCAATCCCTTCCGTAGGAGTCCGGCCAGAGCGGGAGCCCGTCCATCGGTCGAGATCGCGAAGGTGACTCCGGCTCGGCGCACCACGCCACCCAAGTACGCACTTGCGTTGACCGGGTCATCGACTGCATTGACGAAGACCTGCCGGGTCCTGGCTTCGGTGGCCACGTGCTGATTCACGTCAGGTGTCGCCGCGGCGACGACCAGCCACGCTCCCTCTAGATCCGACGCTCGAAATGCCCGTCTTGCTACCTGGACCTTCATCGATGTGATTGTCGGACTCACGTCAGGGGCGACAACCCGGACGTCAGCCCCAGCCTTCAGGAGCGGTCCGATCTTGCTCGCGGCCACCGGACCGGCTCCGACAACAAGAACCCGCCGCCCCGAGAGCTTGAGAAACACCGGGAAGAGGTGTGCGTTGGCCGTCATGGTTCTAGATTCTCTGGGCCCGTTCGTCCATCGGCCCCGATGGCTCGGGTCCATTGTCGTCCATCGGCCCCGAGCCTTCGACTGACTCAGGATCAGAGACGACTCTGAGCTCTCGGGACGGTGGGGCCGTGCAACCCGCACTCGGTTTTGACGGTTCCCCGCCAGCGGCCCGCCCGGTCGTCTTCGCCGTCGTGCACGGCCGTGGTGCAGTGAGTGCATCCGATGCTCGGATACCCCTTGTCGTGCAGGCGATTGTACGGAACGTCGTGAGCCTTGAGATACGCCCACACATCTGACTTGGTCCACTTGACCATTGGGTTGATCTTGGCGATCTCGAATTTCTCATCCCACTCGACGATCGCCGCGGCTGCGCGTTCTTGAGTCTGCTCGCGTCTGACGGCGGTCACCCATGCGTCGACCTTTGACAGCTCTGCACGTAACGGGAAGACCTTCCGGAGTGTGCAGCAGCGGTCGGGTGAACGCTCCCAGAGTTTGTCGCCATGAGTGACGGCTTGCTCGTTGACGGTCTGAACGGGGCTGACGGCGCGGATGGTCAGGCCATAGCGGCCCTCCAACTCGGTCCACAACTCTCGTGTCTCCGGAAACAAGAGACCGGTGTCAAGCGTGAACAGGTCGATTGGCAGATTGTGGCGTCCGATCAGGTCGATCAACACACACCCTTCAGGACCAAACCCGGTCCCGAAGGTCAACCGCGGACCATACCGTTCGACGGCCCATCTCAGGATTTCGACCGGTTCAGCCGTCTCGAGAGCGATCGAGACGGCCCCCAAATCGTCAATCGGCAGGGTGCTATCGGTCACATCCGGTGCTATCAGTGCTTGCGTCACGGCGTCTGTCGTCTCCGAAGTGTCCTTGACAAAAAAAAGGCCCGGGAAGCGTTTGCCTCCCGGGCCTTCGGTTTCGTGCGTTACTCGGTAATTATTAAAATCTGTCAGCTAGTCGAGACGCTGCACGGCCGTCGGCTCGGGGGCCCCAGGGGCCTCCATACAACTGCAACAACAGGCGGTAGCAGCGAAACGAAGAGTCACTTACAGATATTCTGTCAACATTGGCGTGTCCGCGTCAAGGGAGATCGTCAGGATCTGGGCCGGAGGGCGCCATTGGGCCTTCGATGCTCGAAGGCCCCTATATCTCCACCCCGAGAGCGTCCTTGAACGCAAAGCCGAACCCCATCGACAACACGAAGAACGCCACCAGCCAATTGACGTTCCATCCGAATACACCGAGCTCGAGCGGAGGATAGGCAACCTCAACTGCCTCGACCAGGTGGGTTCGAGGAATCGGCGGCTCTCCTGGATACAGCATCGTGTCGAGCATCCCACGTCCGGTCCGACGTTGAGGGACGGCCCCCCACCCGTCGCCGGCGATGATCCTGGTTTCCAGGGTCTCGCTGCCGAGACGGACGACCAGCGGATGGACGCCGCCTTCATCGGCCCGGACTCTCCAGACGACCTCTCGGGTTGCGGGGATACGAACCCCCCTAGTTTCGACCACGATACCGTCACCGACCTCGAGACTGACATCTCCTTCGAGGACCGCTGCGTCCCGGACGTAGGCCTTCACGAGAGCGGTTTCTCCTGGTTCGAGGGGACGCGCAGCGAACCTGAGATTGAGCTGGGTCATGATCAACACGACGGGCACTAGGAGCACGACCATTGGGACCAGCGCATACCGCATGTATCGGAAGGTGTCTCCGAAGATTCGGCGCTGCAGCCGAAGCATGACGCCGATGTCGCTCTGGAACAGCCTGACGGCGATCAGGTTGCCCCGGATGGTCTCGCGGATGCTCTTGATCGTCGTCTGGTCGGACAGCTTGCCAAAAACCCAGACCATGACGACGCCAGTCACCAGCGAGATAGCCGTCATCGCCCAGATAGGGGCGAAGGCCAGAAACGGCCAGCAGACGAGGTCGAACAGAGGCGTAAGTAGGCGGTTGAGGAGATCGACGACAGTGACCACGATGTTCTAGGAAATGTAGCCGAGACCTTTGAGACGCTTCTTGATTTCTTCCTCGGAGTCTGCGCCCTCGAGCTTGGCGATCTCCTTCTCGAGCGCGTGGTGGATGAACTCCTCAGCCGACGAGTAGCCTGCGACCTGCGAATACTTCGTAGCCTTTTCCAGCAGCGTCTTGTCGATCTTTACCTTTGAGCCAAACATTCTCTCTCCTGTCTCCTCGGGTATTCACCGCAACGCGTCTTCTCCGATCATCTCAGGGAGCGGCTCCACCCCGAACTCATCCAGCACGGCAATGGTCACGTCGTAGAGCGCCGGGGTATCGAGCGCGATTCGACGGTTGCTGAGCAGAACACCGGGTACGAGCCGATAGTCGTTCTGATGGTCACCGCTCCAGGCCTCGAGGTTGTCGATGAAGATCTCGCGTGGGAACTCGCCCAGAACGCTCTCCCATGTCGTCCGATAGCCTCGACCGTACCCAACGATGATATCCGGGGCTTCTTCGGTATGCGGGCCGTGGAACTCCTCTTGGGTGCGATAGACCATCGTGACCGGTGACTGCCCATTCCGGTCGTCCACCATGGCGAGCAGGTCGGTCTCGAGCCGGTCGAGGAGTTGCTGGTGCTCAACGCCGGGAGAGACGATTCCGTTCAGGTCGCGGCCGCGAAGATTGACGTACAGGCCCTGCAGCCCCAGCGCGTACGCCGTGGTCTGGGACCAATCGACGTTGAGGAACAACGGGGAGAGGCCCTGCCGCGAGGGGTCTTTGAGCGTGACATAGCCCTTTTCGACCAGCCAGGAGTTCAGGTTGACACCCCAGTAGAACGGTGCGAAGCCGTGGTCCGACATCACGATGAGGGTCGTCCGCTCGTCGACCTCCTCGAGCACGCGCCCGAGCGCCTCATCCATCTCCTCGTAGAGTGTCCGTACGCCGTTGACCAGCAACTCATCTTGTTCGTGGATCGGATGCTCAGGGTCCATGTAGTGGTAGAGCATGTGGGCACCCTGGTCGACGCTGGAGAAATAGAAGAACAGGAAGCCCTCGTCGAACGTGTCCAGCATGTAGTCGAGCGCGCGGCGCTGCTCTTTGTAGATGAACTGCGACTGGTCCCAGAAATCCCTGCCGCTGAAGATGCCTTCCAAGAAGGCGTCGGTGTCCTCGGCCAATTCCTCGGTGTAGAAGCGCCCGAGCGCGTCGGTCAGCTCGCTCGACCAGTCGGCCGGGGTCGAGATCGGGAGCGCGGGGTTTGCCGGATCGATCTGCAGCGGCGTGACATAGAGCTTGAAATCTGGCCGAATCTCCTTGAGATAGAAACGCGCCGACGCCCCGACGCTGACGAGATAAGGGATGGCCTCGAAGTTGACGCCCACCCAGTCGCTCCACTCTCCCTCGTTGAGCACGATCTCGGAGTCCTGCACCGCGATCTTGGCGGCGCCGGCCTCCGGGTCGAGGAACACCTCGAAGTCGACTGTGAGATCGGGGGTTTCGTACTCGATTTCGCCTGTCGCCGCTCGGGCGACGGCCCTATCGGCCGGAAATCGCCGGAAGGAATTCGGTGGGCCCGTCAGCTGGGCCCTGACCCGGTTGTTGACCACGTCGACGAGCTGGACCACGCCACCCGACAGTTCGTTCATATTGTCGGGGGGGTAGTCGGTGAAATATGAGTAGGTGCCCGATGTGCCGAGGAGGTCGGGGGTACCCATGCCTGACAGTGATTTGCCGCCGGCCTCGACCGGCGGATAGTTCACCGGCATCCTGAACACCGTCGTCGGTACGCCGGCATCCTCCAGCAGCTCCCACAAGGCCGTCCCTCTTCGCAGCAGTTCCACGTCGCCGCCCGACAACGGCAACACCCAGGAGCCGAGCTCGATCGTCCGGCCGGTCGGACCGACCCGCGAAATGGGATTGTAGGGCTCGAAGGTTGCCGCCTCGCGATGGAGGAAGTCGAAGATGCCGTGCCCACCGGGGTCCATACCGGTGATGAAGTTCGACCAGGCGACCGGACTGAGCGGCGGCATGCTGGTTTGGAGCGGTTTGAAGTCTCCCTCCGCGACCAGATTCTGGAAGTTCGGCATGACTCCCTCGCCGATGAACTGATCGAGCAGCCGAGGGTCCATCCCGTCGATTCCCAGCACGATGACCCGCCGGTCGGCCTGCGCGCCGGCGAGGGTTGTGGCGACTATGACCGCGACCCCGGCGAACGCCGCGGTAAGTGTCCAAGCTCGTGTGTGCGTCATTCCCTGGCTCAAGACTTGGGGGAGACCGCGGGCATCAGCGAAGACCCGTCACAATGTGGCGGTACAGGCACGCCGAACAGGTCGAGGACGGTCGGTCCGATGTCCATGATGCTTGGCTTCGCCACCGTGATGTTCCGGTTCGAGAACAACATGCCCGGAACGTCGGGTGGATTGAAGTTGTGGTCGCCGCTCCAAGGCCGGACGTTGTCCTCGATCTCGTCGGTGCTCACCCCCCCGGTGACCGACAGCCATCCGGCGCGATGACCGGGTTGAAATCCGACGAGGAGGTCGGGCGCTTCAGCCACATACGGCCCCGAGTACACCTCTGTGGCGTCGTAGACCTCCCGCACCGGGTGGGTCTGTTCCTTGTCGTCGTACAGCTGCTTGAGACCGTCGCTGATCTCACGCTTCACCTGGTCCGCTCCGGCCCCCGCCGAGACGACCCCTTGCGCCTCTCGACCTGAAAGATTCAGGTAGATTCCGCCGAAGCCGACCGCGTAGGCCTTGGTCTGTGACCAGTCCACGTCGTGGAACATGTCGGCCCCGCTCGGCCCTCCGTTCTTGAGGGTCAGAAAGCCGTGCGTGTAGAGCCAGCTGTTCAGGTTGACGCTCCGGCGAAATGGTTTGAAGCCGTGGTCGGACATGACGAACAGGACGGTGTCGTCGTCCAGCTTGTCCATCGTCCGCCCCACGAGGTCGTCCATCTGCTGATACAGCGTGCGAATCGCATCGCGGTGGGTCGTATTGTCACGTCCGGCATTGGCCGGGTGATTTGCGTCGAGATGACGGAAGAACATGTGCTGCAGCCGGTCGGTGATATCGAACACACAGACCACCGCTCCCCGCGTGGTCTTGTCGAGCGCGTCGAAGAACATCCGCTCGCGCTCTTCGTGTATGAGGTAGGTCTGCTTGAGGAACGCATCTTCGTCAACGACGTCCTCGTTGAGCGCCGACGTGTCCTCCGCCAGCCCCAACGTGGCGTATCGACCCAGGGTCTTGGCCAGATAGACCGCGTAGGTGAACGGATGGGAGATCGGCAAGGCCGGTTTGTCCGGGTCGATGTTGATCGGTGTCATGTACAGCTTGATGTGCGGTGACGTCTCGAGGAGATAGAAGCGCACGATGCCACGCACCGTGATGCCGAGGCCGGCCTTGAATCGAAGCTCGATCCACGGCGTGTACTCGCGGTGGGGAAGACGGTAGGTGTCCTTCCCGATCGTCAGCTCTGCTTCGGCGCCTTCCGCCAGCGGACGGACCTCGAACGGGAGATTCAACTCGCCGCCTTCGGCCTTGAGACTGTTCTCTGGTCCCGGTATCTCAGCGCGCCCTACACCGTCGCTGACGTCGAGACGGACCCGCTCTCCGCTGGACATGTTGAGAACGAGACGCGCTTCTTCACCGGGGTCATTGCTGAAGTAGTAGTAGGTACCCTGGCTTCCCTTGAGGTCCGGGACGCTCATCGCCGACAGCAGCACGCCGTTGAACTTCTCCGCCGGAAACGTGATCGGCACTCTGAGGATGGTGCTGAAAATGCCGTGGTCGCCGAGGACCTTCCAGAAGGGCTGGCTGCGACGTCCGGCCTCGATAATCGGCTTGCCCAGTGGAATTCGGAACGGGCCAAGCGACAGCGTCCGTTTGGGAGGGTTGACCCGGGCGGAACAGAGCTCGGGCAGGTGCGATTTCCGGTTCGGGACGAGAAAGTCGAAGATGCGGTGCTTGCCGGGGTTGCATCCTGTTTGGAACGAGGTCCACGCCACGGGTGACTCCGCTAGCAGCGTCGTCTGCAGCGGAAGGAAGGTGCCCTGCTCCCTCAACCGGGAGAAGTTGGGCAGCAGGCCCTCTCTCATGTACTGCTCGGTCAGCTCCGGGTCCTGGCCGTCGAGCCCGAGCACCACGACTCGTCTCACCCGTGCCGCCGCCAGCGCCTGACTCCCGCGTATCTTCTGTATTGCCCAGCGAATCGGCCAGGTCAGAAGCGTGAGGACGGCCAGGAACGTCGTGAAAATGATGATGAAGAGCGACGAGACGAAGGCGAATCCGGCGCCAGGTCCGACATATGCGGCGGCCGGTTCGGGCGCGAGTAACATCACGACGGCCAGGACCACCGCGAGACGCAGGACGCGAGTGGGCTTCATGTCCTCACGCCCGATTCCGATACAGCTGGGGGTCAACGACCGTGGCCATGGCAGCGGTATCGAGCTGCCCGCCCAGAAACTGGTTGATCGCGACAGCCACCTTCGCCGGATTGTCGACAGCATCTCGGTGGTCGACGTACAACACCTCGCAGTTCTCACGTTGAGCGAGCAAGATGTCGACCTTTGTCAGGTGCGAGGCGAACATGCGAGCCATCTCCTCATCGGTGATGTCACCGGGGGGTTCACCGCGCCGGTCGAGCATCTTCTTCTGTGACGCCAGGATTTCTGGGAGCTGGCGACGCAGAAAGATGATCTTGTAGTCGTAGGCGGCCGGCAGGTGCTGAAGCAGGAACGAGATGATCTTCAAGCTCTTGCCCTCGGCCTCCCCGAGCCAGGACTTGTCGCCGGGCTTATCGAGTGCCTTGACCTTCTCGAGCTCGTGATAGCCCTTCGGGTTGTCCTCGTCGGCAGTACGGACACCGTCGACGAGGAGAGGCACACCGCCCGCCGACAGCATACCCATCAGCATCGACGTGCCCGAACGAGGCAACCCGGAAACAACGATCACCGGATTGTCGAAGCGTCGGCGCCCGAACAGTCGCTTGAAAAAGGACAAGAGCAGCAGACAGTTTCGACCGATTCTCGATGGCGGTCAAGGACGCCGACGCTGGACAGGAGGGGTACACTACCCGCCCAGTCATGAAAACGAGCGAGATTCCATTGGAAGCTGTCAAGGGCATCGCGGAGCGGGCGGGGCGGGCGGCCCTGGCCCTCTACAAGAATCGGGACCTTTGGGTCCAGGCGAAGGCAGATGGCTCTCCGGTGACCGCGGCCGATATGGCCTCCGAGCAGGTCATCCAGGCCGAGCTCCGTCCGATAGACCAATCGATTCCTTATCTGTCCGAGGAGTCAGCCCCGCCGAGTTACGAGGAAAGACGTCACTGGAAGCGGTTCTGGCTCGTCGACCCGCTCGACGGCACCAAGGAGTTCATCAAGCGTACTGACGAGTTCACCGTCAACATCGCCCTGATCGAAGACGGGCTACCGGTGCTCGGCGTCGTCGTTGCGCCGGCGCTCGGCGTGTCGTACTACGCGGCGCAAGGGAAGGGTGCCTGGAAGCAAACGGAGGGAGGGACCGCAGAGAAGCTGGTCTCCCGACTGGCTGACCCCACCCGCCCGATTCGGATTGTGGAGAGCGCCTCGCACCCGAGCCCGGAGCTCGAGCAGTTCTTGGAGGCCTTTCAGGTCGAGGCGCGTCTCAAGATCGGCAGCTCGCTGAAGTTTTGTCTCCTGGCCGAGGGGTCTGTGGATCTCTATCCACGGCTCGGTCCGACAATGGAATGGGACGTAGGCGCCGGAGACTGTGTTTTTCGACACTCGGCAGCCGGCGACCCGCATCCGAGCCCGCTGGCGTACAACAAGGAGTCGCTGCTCAACGGCCGCTTCGTTCTCGGTTTGCCGCCGGGAACCTACACCTTTCCCTAAGACCACTCGCTCTGCGTCTCCATCGGCGGCTGCGGTTTTGATAGTACAATCGAGGGTTCCTCTATTACTCGATTTACCCGTTAGGAGACGCTTCTTTGACCGACCATCTCATCGAACCGCACGGCGGAACCCTCGTGGATCTCCAGGCCAACCCCGAGGAGGCTGCCGCACTCAAGGCCGAGTCGCGCGACTGGCCATCTTTCGATCTGACGCCCCGCCAGCTCTGTGATCTCGAGCTGTTGCTCAACGGAGGCTTCTCGCCGCTGAGGGGCTTTCTCAACAAAGCGGACTACACCAGTGTCTGCGCCGACATGCGGCTGGCCGATGGCACTCTCTGGCCGATGCCCATCATGCTCGATATCCCCGAAGAACTGGGGAGTCGTCTCAGCGCAGGGTCGATGCTTGCCCTCCGGGACCCCGAGGGTGTGATGATTGCGGCGCTCGACATCGAGGACGTGTGGGAGCCCGACCGCGAGGCCGAGGCGCAGGCCGTTTTTGGCGCGACAAACCGGGAGCATCCGGGCGTGGCCCAGCTTCTGGACCGGACGAACCCGTACTACGTCGGCGGCACAATCGTCGGTTTCGACCTGGTTACTCACTATGACTATCGACTGCTGCGACACACGCCGGCCGAGCTACGGGCGGAGTTTGGCAAGCTTGGGTGGACCAAGGTTGTCGCCTTTCAGACCCGCAATCCGATGCACCGCGCGCACCAGGAGCTCACCCTGCGGGCATCGAAAGAGGTCGAGGCCAACCTGCTGATCCACCCGGTGGTCGGGATGACCAAGCCCGGCGACGTCGACCACTACACCCGGGTCCGTTGCTACCAGGCCCTGCTGCACCGGTATCCCCGAAAAACCGCGATGCTGTCTCTTCTTCCGCTGGCGATGCGGATGGGCGGTCCGCGTGAAGCAGTCTGGCACGCCATCATCCGCAAGAATCACGGGTGCACCCATTTGATCGTCGGTCGTGACCACGCGGGCCCGGGCAGCGATTCGAGCGGCAACCCGTTTTACGGTCCCTACGATGCCCAGGAGTTGCTCAAGCAGCACGCAGAGGAAATCGGCGTCACCATGGTGCCCTTCAAGCTCATGGTCTATGTCGAGGAGAAGGATGGGTACTCGCCCATCGACGAGGTGCCAGAGGGCACGCGGACGCTCAACATCTCAGGAACCGAGTTGCGAGACCGGCTGGCCCTCGGCAAGGACATCCCCGAGTGGTTCACCTTCTCCGACGTGGCTACGGAGCTACGAAAGAGTCATCCACCACGACACCGTCAAGGCCTGACGGTCTTTTTTACCGGTCTCTCAGGATCCGGGAAGTCGACGATCGCCAATGTGTTGCTCGTCAAGCTGCTGGAGATGGGTGGACGTCCGGTCACTCTCCTCGATGGCGATCTCGTGCGGAAGAATCTCTCGTCAGAGCTCGGCTTCTCGAAGGAACACCGCGATCTGAATATCAAGCGCATTGGGTATGTGGCGTCCGAGATCACCAAGAACGGTGGTGTGGCCATCTGCGCGCCGATCGCGCCGTATGATGCCGTGCGAAAGGACGTCCGCTCGATGATCGAGCCGCTGGGGGGGTTCATGCTCGTGCACATCGCGACGTCAGTCGAGGTCTGCGAGCAGCGCGACCGCAAGGGCCTCTACGCCAAAGCCCGGGCCGGGATCATTAAGGAGTTTACGGGGGTTTCGGATCCCTACGAAGAGCCGGCCGATGCCGACATCGTGATCGACACTGGCGAGCTGACCGCCGAGGAGGCGGCACAGCAGATCGTGTTGCATTGCGAAAAGGAAGGCTACATCGCCGGGGACGTGTAGTTCCGGTCAGTAGGTGGCAGCCGCCGGCCGAGAGGTCGGGACACGTATGGCGAACGACGCAGCGCGTTTCGATCAGGCGGTCGCGCGCTTTGACCGGGCAAACGCCGACGACCCGAACGACGCGCGGGTTGACGGTGTCGACATACCCAAGGAGCTGGCCTACGCTCGCCGGATGAGCGAGCGTCTCGCGCGCCTTGCGCCCGAGGCGTCCGAACCACTCCGTCTCGCGGCTCGGTCCCAGCACATTCGGCGTTGGACGATTCCGCGGACCGAATTCCCCGAGGGTCGCGATGGCTACCGCGCCTGGCGAACTCGACTCGCGGCGTTTCACGCGGAAACTGCAGGCGCCATCCTCCGCGACGTTGGGTATGAGAGCGCCGTGGTCGTGCGCGTCCAGTCGCTGCTCCGGAAGGAGCGGCTGAAGGCTGACCCCGACGCGCAGACGCTAGAGGACGTCGCCTGCCTCGTCTTTCTCGAGCACGAGGCGGCGAGGTTCGCCAGCCGGCAGGAAGAAGCCAAGCTGGTCGATATCCTGCGGAAGACCTGGCGAAAAATGTCTGAGCGCGGAAGAGCGGCGGCCCTGGAATCGAAGCTGCCGCCGGAGGTGAGGGTCCTGGTGGAAAGGGCGGTAGGGCGCGGCTAGCCTAGCCGCCCCCCCTTCTCCAGTACGCTGCCACGAGACTTCCCACTAGCGAGTGAAACACCGCCGAGATCGCACAGGGTATCGCTACCAATGGGCTGACGAAGTTCTGCTGCGCCAGCACCACGCCCAACCCGGAATTCTGCATCCCCACCTCGATTGACACGGTACGTGACGCCAGCTCTCGGCGTAGGAAGACCCGCCCGGCGAGATAGCCAAGCAGGAAGCCGCCAATGTGCAGGCACAGCACAGCGGCTAGAACACGTGGTCCGGCCTCGAGCACCTGTTCGCGGCCCGAGCCAATGACCGAGGCTGCGATCAAGGTGATGGCGATAACGGCGACAAAGGGAGCGACGGGGAGAATCAGACGGCTTGCGGCCGGAAATCGCCATCGAAGGACTGCGCCGAGGGTGACCGGCACCAGGACGACCTGGACCGTATCGAGCAGCAATCCCACCGCTGGGACGTCGACCCGGCTTCCGGCCAGGATCTCGGTCAGGATCGGTGTCATCAGCACGGCCGCAACGGTCGAGACGGCCGTCATCGCCACGGACAACGCGACGTCGGCCCGCGCCAGAAAAGCGATGACGTTGGAAGCAGTGCCGCCGGGACAGCACGAGACCAGGATCAAGCCGACGGCAAACGGTGTGGGCAGCTCGAAGAGTGTCGCGAGCGTCCACCCCAGGCCCGGCATCAGCGTATATTGAAGTGCGACGCCCGGCAGTACGCGGGCGCGCTCGCGCCAGATGCGAAGGAAGTCGTCGAACCCGATCGTCATGCCCATGTTGAGCATGATGACCCCGAGTCCGATCGGGATGAGTGGTCCGCTGAACCACGTGAATAGCGCCGGCTCGAACAGCGCGAGTCCGCTGGCCAGGAGCACCCAGAACGGAAAGGCGCTGGTCAGCGTCGTGAGAAGCTTCAACGTGCGGAGATTGTATTGAGATCTGCAGATGGAGGATCGTTGATGACCTTTCAACCAGACATGCTCAAGGGCAAGACGGCGCTCGTCACCGGCGGCGGGACCGGTATCTGTCGGGGGATTTCACTCGCCCTGGCGGCGCACGGCTGCGACGTAGCCATCACCAGCCGGAAGGCTGAGCACCTCGAGCCGACCGCCAGGGAGATAGAGGGCCTCGGACGGCGCGCGGTGGCGGTTCCTGCCGATGTGCGGGACCCGGTCGCGGTGGAGGCTGCGGTGAACGAGGCGGCCGAGAAGCTGGGCCGTCTGGACATTCTGGTCAACGGTGCAGCTGGGAATTTCTTGTGTCTGGCCGAGAACCTATCCCCGAATGGGTTCGGCGCCGTCGTCGATATCGACTTGAAAGGAACGTTCCACGTTTCGAAATCGGCTCTGCCGCATCTCAGGGCGAGTCGGGGAGTCGTGCTCAACATCAGCGCGACGCTTCACTATTTTGGCACCATGGCGCAGCTGCACGTTTCGGCTGCCAAGGCCGGCATCGACGCCTTGACCCGAGTTCTGGCCGTGGAGTGGGGACGGTACGGCATCCGGGTCAACGGGATCGCCCCTGGACCGATCGCTGACACGGAGGGCGTCCGTCGCCTGCTGGTGGGACCCGCGAAGGACCACGTAGAGAAGTCGACGCCGCTGGGCCGACTCGGCGCGATTCGGGACATCGGTAACTCGGCACTGTTCCTCTGCTCGGACGCCGCATCGTTTATCAGCGGGGTGACGCTGGTGGTCGATGGCGGTCTCTGGCTGGCGTCGGGCCGGATGGGCGAGGCCTGGGCCGCGGGAGCAGAGACACTGCGCCCTACCGCAGAAAAGCTGCGCCCTACAGCCGCTGATGATCCGCCCGCCACGTCTTGATCGTCTGCTTGATCGTCTTTCGGTCCGGGATACCGTCATCGAGGACCTTCCGCGACAGGTCGGGGAGCTCGTCGTCCGCGCAGAATCGAAGGGCGATCAGTTGCTCTGTCGTGAAGTCGGCGACCCGTGACCGGAGGTCGTCGGGCAGCACCTGCTGCATTCGCAGTCGCTCTTCGAGGCGAATGATCCGGTCCTGCGCGCCGAGGGCGAAGAAGCGGGCAAAGAACGCGGCGGTGACCAGGGCCAGCGACACCAGGGTCACGAGCAGGGCATCGAGCGAGAAGCCGGTGACCGTTGCGTATGCGGAGACCAAGAAGTTGATCAAGAGGATCGGCAGAGCGAAATAGTGGAACATCGGCACGAGCCTGGCGTGGTTGGCGTAGCTTTGGGGTGTCTCGGCCATGGGTGCTCTCCTCAACGAACGATTGTGTGGTGTGTCAGTATGAATTCGTGTCAGCATCAGACTATACGACGATGCGACCGGCACTGAGAAATGAGCAACAAGAAACCAGAAACGACGGGTGGTGACGGATGAGTAACCTAGCTGAGAAACAGTGCGTGCCCTGCCGGGGCGGCGTACCCCCGCTGAAGGGGGAGGAGCTCACGGCTTTGCACCGCGAACTGGATCCCGCCTGGCAGGTCATCGACGAGCATCATCTCGAACGGGAATACCGCTTTGACGACTTCCGCCAGGCGCTCGACTTCACGTCAAGGGTAGGCGAGATGGCCGAGGAACAAGGCCATCATCCAGACATCTTGCTGACGTGGGGCCTGGTGAAGGTGACGATCTGGACCCACAAGGTCGATGGGCTGACCGAAAGCGACTTCGTTTTCGCCGCCAAGACGGACGCCTGCCTCGCCTGAGTGTTTGTGCTTTCTGCGCTGGTGTAAGATCCGGGGCTGATGAGTACACAGTCGGCCGTGGCAGCCGGTGACTCAGAGGCGGCACGAGGACGGCTGGACGCCTGGGTGAAAGAGGTGGTCGACTGGCACTTCGACCAGGCCACGGGCTGTACGTTCTGGCTCGACTGGGCCAAGAAAGCCAGCTGGGATCCTAGAACAGAGGTCGCCAGCTTCGACGACCTCGCGAAGTTCGGACATTTCGAGGACGAGTGGCTCCGCGGCGGCCCGGTCCGTCGGTGGGTGCCACAGGGTCTTAAAGACAAGCCTGTCTACGTGTTTGAAACCGGTGGAACCACCGGTATTCCGAAGAGCCGGGTGGCGATCGATGATTTTCGCACCGACTACGAGCTGTTTTCGGAGACCCTCCCTGACGAGCAGTTTCCGCCAGGGTCGAACTGGCTGATGCTCGGGCCCAGCGGTCCGAGGCGACTGCGGCTGGCGGTCGAGCACCTCGCCCATCACCGAGGGGGCATTTGCTTTTGTGTAGATCTCGACCCTCGCTGGGTTGTCAAGCTGATCAAGAAGGGGTGGTTGGACCACCTGAAGGCCTATCAAGAGCACGTGATCGATCAGGCGGTAACGGTGCTGTCAGCCGGCCACGACATCAAATGCATGTTCTCCACCCCGAAGCTGATCGAGGCATTGGGCAACCGTCTTGAGTCGGATGGGTCCAGCATCGCCGAACAGGGCATCACAGGGATCTTCGCCGGTGGCACAGAGTTCACCCCTCAGTGGAATCGCTTCGCGCAGGAAGAGCTGCTCGAAGGTGTGTATATGACGCCGACCTACGGCAATACTCTGATGGGTTTGGCCGCCAGCCCGCCGAGCGGACTCGACAACGGGTACAAGATCACCTACTACGCGCCGCAACCGCGAGCGGTGTTGCAGGTGGTCGACCCAGACAATCCAGATCAGGTGGTGGAATACGGGGAAACCGGTCGCGTGATGTTGACGACGCTGACCAAGGAGTTCTTCGTGCCTCGGTTTCTCGAGCGGGACGAAGGTGAGCGTGAGCCGTCATGCGATCTCTATGCGTGGGACGGCGTGAGTGGTGTGCGTCCGTTCAGCCAGTTGGCGAGCGGCACAACGGTGGGAGTTTACTAGTGTGGTGCGTTTAACGCTTCTTTACACCGGTCGACCTTCGCGAGGATGGTGTCGGCATCCTTGGTCCAGATAAACGGCTTCGCATGCTGATTGTAATGAGTCAAGTAGTCGTGGATCGCTCGCTCGAGCGCCGGCACGCTGGTGAAGGTACCCCGGCGGAGCCGCGTGCGAGTGATCTCCGCGAACCAGCGTTCCACCAGATTCAGCCAGGAGCTGCTGGTGGGCACGAAGTGAAAGTGCACGCGGGGATGGCGCGTGAGCCAGCGCCGCACCTGGGGACTCTTGTGGGCACTCAGGTTGTCCAAAATCAGGTGCAGCGGCTGATCGGGAGGCGTCGCGCGTTCCAGCCGCCGGAGGAACTGCACGAATTCTTGACTCCGGTGACGGCGGCGGCATTCGCCGATCACGACGCCATCGAGCACGCGCAGTGCGGCATACAGCGTGGTCGTCCCGTAGCGGACGTAGTCATGGGTCTGGCGTTCGGGGACGCCGGGCCGCAGTGGCAACACCGGGCGCGTCCGGTCCAGCGCTTGGATCCCACTCTTCTCATCGACGCAAAACACCACCGCTTTGGCGGGTGGATTCAGATACAGCCCCACCACGTCGCGCAGCTTCTCGACGAAGTGGGGGTCGGTCGACAGCTTGAACTGCCCCACGCGGTGGGGCTGGAGGCCGTGTTGTCGCCAGATCTTACGAATCGTGCCGTCGCTCACGCCCTGCGCTTCCGCCAGGGCGCGACTACTCCAATGGGTGCCGGCCGGCGGGCGCGTCGTCAGGGTCGCGTCAACGATCGCCTGCACCTTCGTCAGGGTCAAGCGTGGGCGTCGGCCCGGACGCGTGGCGTCGCGGAGCACGCCCGGAACCCCCTCGGCCACAAACCGGCGCGCCCACAACCGCACCGTCATCCGACTGACGTGCAGCGTCCGGGCCACGACCATCGGCGAGGCCTGTTGCGCCAGCATCAACACGATCCGCGCCCGCCGCGCCACCTTCTGCGTCGTCGTCCCGCGCTCAGCCACCTGGGCCAACTGGGCTTGCTCGGTCGGCGATGCGTAGACACAGTACCGTTGAATGAACATGCGCTACCGTACCAAACGGGCAGCGCAAAGTACAGCGTTTCGTGTACAGCTATTTCGTACTCAGGACACTAGTGCCTGCCGGCGTATTGAGAAGTCATTGAGAAGCAAGGGAGAGAGAATGGATATGAGAGATCTGAAGCAGATTGCGATGTTGGGAATTCTGGGATTCTCGGTGGCGTGCGGTGGTGGCGGAGACATGCCGGCTTCCGATGAGGGTGAGATGGAATCAGCGCCGGAGCCGGTCGCAGCGGAACCGATGGGGGACCCCCGCGTCTTCTTCGTGGCGCCCGAAGATGGTGCCGAGATTGCGGTCGACCTCGGCGTGTCGTTCGAGTTCGGGACCGAGAACTTCGAGATTTCGCCGGTTCCGGAGGAGGTCGAGTCGCCGCGTGCCGACATAGGCCACTTTCACCTCGGCGTCGACACCGAGTGCCTGCCAGTAGGCGAGGTCATACCACAGGCCGATCCGTGGGTACACTTCGGCGACGGATCCAACACGATCGACATGCAGCTGGAGCCGGGTAGGCACACGTTCGCCGTGCAGATTGGCGATGACGAGCACCGGACCCTCGAAGGTCTGTGTGAGACGATCGAGGTCGAGCTGGCCGACGGTATCTAGACTCAGGCGGCTCGCGACGTGATTCACTTTCCGATTCTGCGGTGGGGCACACCGTATCAGAGCCTTGATCTGGACGAGGTCGTCCATTTCGACACCGGTGAGCCGATAGCGAAGGTCAGCCAGGCCAATCCTGGCCTCGTCTCGCGTGACATGCGCAAGGCGGGACGGGCCCGCGAGGTGCTGAGGGAGATCCCAGGCGCCGAGCTCATGGCGATGGTGAAGAAGGGTGCCGAGCTCTTCTCCACGGCGGAGCTTCCGTTGGGTGACGGCACCCAGACGCCAGACGAGTTCGTGCGTCATCAGTCGGCGACGACCGGTTTGCCGGAGCACATGTGCCGGATGAACATGGAAAAGCTCCGGTTCGTGCTTGACCACCTCGACGAGATTCTGATCTCGCTGACCCGACGCCTCGACCCGGACATCCTCTCCCGCGGGTATGGCGAAGAGGACGGGGTGATGCGCAGCTATCAGGCCACCACGCCGGTGCTGGGGATGGTGCTTCCCTCCAATTCACCGGGCGTGCACAGTCTTTGGTTGCCGATCATTCCCCTGCAGATCGGTCTGGTCCTGAAGCCCGGACCGCAGGAGCCCTGGACGCCGTGGCGGATGGTCCAGGCGTTCTTCGAAGCAGGGATTCCCCGCGAGTCGGTCTCGCTCTATCCCGGGCTGGGGGACGTGGGTGCGGCGGTCCTGAATCACTGCCCGCGCAGTCTCATCTTTGGGGGTACGGCCACGGTCGATCAGTACGCCGGTCACCCCGGCGTTCAGGTGCATGGACCTGGCTTCAGCAAGATTCTGATCGGTGAGGACGAAGTCGACAACTGGGAGCAGCATCTCGATCTCATGGTTGACAGCGTGCTGGTCAACAGCGGTCGCAGCTGTATCAACTGTTCGGGTATCTGGGC
Organism: Vicinamibacterales bacterium; assembly: GCA_965249105.1. Taxonomy (GTDB): domain Bacteria; phylum Acidobacteriota; class Vicinamibacteria; order Vicinamibacterales; family UBA8438; genus CAUZIB01. The sequence continues at coordinate 59,213 of OZ252219.1, forward strand.
GCCTAGACATACCAAGGAGATCGCGCAGGCTCTGGCGGAACGACTCGGTCCGATCGCGCCTCTGCCCCCTCAAGACCCGAACGCGGCACTGGCGGCGTTCACGGTACCGGGCCAGGCCAAAGCGATCTCGGCCGACATCGACGGCGTCATAGAGGAATCGGGTGTTGAGGAGCTCACCGCGGCGTTTCATGACGATGACGATGGGCGGCTGGTTGAGCGTGAGCGGTGTGACTATCTCCGTCCCACGGTGCTTCACTGCGCGTCTAGCGAGGTAGCGGCGGCCAAAAAGGAGTACATGTTTCCGTTCGTAACGGTCGTCGAGTGCCCGCAGAACCAGATGGTTGGGGCCATTGGGTCGACGCTGGTCGCCACGGCTATCACCAAAGAGCCGGGATTTCGGCAGGCTCTTCTCGACGCGCGGAACATCGACCGCCTCAACCTAGGGCCGATACCGACGATTAAGTTGAACTGGCTTCAGCCCCACGAGGGGAACATCGTCGATTTTCTCTTTCGGCCACGTGCGTTCCAGGTAGCCTCGTAGTGGAGTGAGGGCACTTCACTAGTCGCGGACGGCCTCGGGGAGCGATCCCTTGCTCGACGTCAACAACCTCACCAAGCAGTACGCGACACCCAGAGGGATGTTGCCAATCCTGTCGGAGGTCAGCTTCACGCTTTCCCCCGGCGACTCAGCCTCGATCATGGGGCCGTCGGGGAGCGGCAAGAGCACGCTCTTGTATGTCCTCGGCGCTCTCGAGCCACCCACGAGCGGGACGGTCACGCTCGACGGCCAGAACCCGTTCGAGTTGTCGGAGCGGGAGCTGGCAGCCTTTCGAAACACCCGGGTCGGCTTCGTGTTCCAGGACCACCTCTTGCTTCCTCAATGCACCGTGCTGGAGAACGTCCTGGTGCCCACCCTGGTCAAAAAGCCCGATTCGGGCGTTACCGAACGCGCGGTCGCGTTGATCGCCGAGGTGGGTCTCGAGGACCGGATGGACCACAGACCGGCCGAGCTGTCGGGCGGGGAGCGTCAGCGAGTGGCACTGGCACGGGCACTGATCGGGCAACCCCCGCTCTTGCTGTGTGATGAGCCGACCGGCAACCTCGACCGAGAATCGGCTGAAATGGTGACATCGCTTCTCTTGACGCTCCACCGGGCCCAGCAGACGATCTTGCTGGTGGTGACCCACAACCCCACCCTTGCCGATCACTGCGACATCCGCTATCGATTGAACGGACAGCGTCTGGAATTGCGACCGGTCCCGACCTCATGACCTTCTCGTCGCTCGTCCGACGAAACCTCCTTCACTTCTGGCAGACGAATCTGGCCGTCATTGCCGGCGTGGCTGTCGCCGTCGCGGTCTTGGCCGGTGCGTTGCTGGTTGGTTCGTCAGTTCGATCCAGCCTACGCTCGCTGGCACTCGAACGTCTCGGATCGGTCGACGTGGTCGTCACCAGCGCCAACTTCATCGATGACACGTTCGCCACGACGCTCGGTGCGGCGGGGGCGATCGACGGCGTGTTCGGCGGCGTGGTGCCACTGATTGCCGTCGAAGGGTTCGTCACCCATCAGGAAAGCGGTCGGCGGGCTTCGGGCATCCAGGTCTACGGCGTTGATGATCGATTCTGGGCGTTCCACGGCGTCGACCCCGAGGTCTACGCGCTGGGGCGGCGCGATGTCTTCGTCAGCGAAGGCCTGGCCCTCGAGCTCGAAGCCGCCGTGGACGACACCCTACTCGTGCGGGTCGAGATGCCGTCGGCGATTCCGATCAGCTCTCTGCATGGCCGCCGGGACGACAGCGGTCGGACCCTTCGGCTCGGAATCGAACGAGTCCTCACCGCCGGGGAGCAAGGGGAGTTCTCGTTTCGGCCCCAGCAGGGGCGTGCGCGTTCGGTCTTTGTCTCGTTGACCAGGCTGCAACAGGAGTTCGAGCGGGACGCGACCATCAACACGGTGCTGCTCGGTGTGCCCGTGGGCAGCGGGTCCGGGGCCGGTCCCGATCGACGTCTCGCGGCGGCCGAGAGCGCCGTGCGGGAGGTGGCCGTTCTCGAAGATGTCGGGCTCCGGGTGAGGACGATTCCGGAGCACGGGCAGCTGGCCGTCGAGGCTGCCGCCGGCCTCCTCGATGAGGCTACGGTGTCGGCGGTAGAGACCACCGCCTCGGACCTCGGGTTCGAGTCCCGGCTCGTCCTGACCTACCTGGTGAACGAACTGCGTCACGGCGAGAGCGTCACGCCTTATTCTCTGGTCGCCGCCATCGACCTGGATGTCGTGAGCGAGACGGCCGAATCCACGACGTCGTTACCGGAGTCAGGTGTCGTCCTGAACCAGTGGGTGGCCGATGACCTGGAGGCCGAGGTGGGCGACAGCCTCGAGCTCCAGTACTACGTGTGGGAAGACGAGGGGCGCCTCGTGAGCCGCGAGACCGAGGTTCAGGTCGTCGATGTCGTGCCTATCGACGGACCAGCCAACGACCCCACGCTGGCTCCGGACTTTCCGGGAATCACGCAGGCCGACGACCTCGTGTCGTGGGATCCTCCGTTCGAGATCGATCTCGGATTGATCCGGCCGGCCGACGAGGAGTACTGGGATGAGTACCGAACCACGCCGAAGGCGTTCATATCTCTCGCGCTTGGCCAGGAGTTGTGGCGGTCACGCTGGGGGTCAGTCACGTCCATTCGGCTGAACGCGACCGGTCGGCCGCACCCAACCGGTCGGCTGCACCCAACCGGAGACCTCCAGGCTGAGGCCGACCGTCTCGGTGCGGCCCTCCGTTCTGCCATCGACCCGCTTTCGGTCGGTCTTGTCGTCTACCCGGCACGTGCGATGGCGCTGGAATCCTCCGCGGGCGCGACAGACTTCGGGCTGTATTTCTTCTACTTCAGCTTCTTTCTGGTTGTGTCGGCGCTTCTTCTGGGGAGTCTCTTCTTCCGGCTGGGGGTCGAGCAGCGGCTCTCCGAAATCGGCTTGCTCCGGGCGACCGGGTTTCCGCCGGCCGCCATCTGGCGGGTGTTTAGCCGCGAGGCCGCTGTGTTGTCTGTCGTAGGGAGCTTCATCGGGGTCGTGGCCGCCGTCGGGTATGCCGAGTTCATCATGTGGGGTCTCCGGACCTGGTGGGTCGACGCGGTCGGCACGACGCGGCTCAGCTTGTCGGTCTTGCCCGCCTCGCTGGTGGGAGGCGCGGCGGGCGGTATGCTGGCCGCCTTCGGGTCGATCGCCTTGACGCTTCGGTCGCTGATGCCGGCATCACCTCGGAGCCTGCTCTCGGGCGTGCTCGCCGAGCCCATGTCTCCGGCGCGGGCCCAGGGTCGGTCGCGAGCGATGTGGTTTGCGGGGCTGTTCCTTCTCCTCGGCATCGTGATGGTCGTCGTGTCCGGCGCAGGCCTGATGGGTGCGACCGAGGGGTTCTTCGGTGGTGGGCTCCTGCTGCTGTGCGCGGTCCTGTCGTTTTCCTGGGCGTGGCTCACCGGAGGACGCCAGCGTGCCACGCCCGCGGCTTGGTCGGTGGCGCAGGTCGGCTTCCGAAACGCGACATCGCGGCCCGGCCGCAGCGTCTTGTGTATCGCGCTGATTGCGTCAGCGGCGTTCATCATCGTGGCCGTCGAGTCGTTTCACCGCGAGGGTGGTATCGACGAACGCGACCCGCAGTCTGGTACTGGCGGCTATACGCTGCTGGCTGACACGCTGCTGCCAATTGCCCACGACCTGTCCTCGTCTGACGGCCGTGAAACCCTCAACATCAATGACCTCTTTCAGTCCGGCGGCCCGCTCGAGGATGTGACGGTCGCACGATTCCGAGTCCGTCCGGGAGAAGACGCGAGCTGTCTGAACCTCTATCAGGCCAAGGACCCGCGCATTCTTGCGCCGACCGACGAGTTCGTGGCGATGGGGCGTTTCTCGTTCTCCAGCAGCTTGGCGGAAACACCGGAGGAGGAAGCCAACCCGTGGCTACTCCTTCACCGGGAGTTTGACGACGGAGCGATTCCGGCCATCGGCGACGTCACCTCGTTGACCTACGCCTTGCATCTTGGTGTGGGCGATGACTTCGTCCTCAACCGTGACACCGACCATCCCATCAGGCTACGAATCGTCGCGGCGCTGTCGGATAGCATCCTGCAGCGGGAGCTCTTGATCGCCGAAGACCAGTTCGAGCGAGTCTTTTCGGACTATGCCGGCTATCGGTTCTTTCTGGCCGAGACCGCGCTGGATCAAGCGGGCGACGTCGCCGCGGCCCTGGAAGACCGTCTGGCCGATTTTGGCTTCGACGCGCTGTCAACCGGAGAGCGTCTTGCCTCGTTCCATCGCGTGAACAACACGTATCTGGCGACTTTTCAGACGCTGGGCGGTCTGGGATTGGTCCTGGGCACCTTCGGCTTGGGTGCCGTACTGCTCCGCAACGTGCTCGAACGCCGGCGTGAGCTGGCGCTCCTACGGGCGGTGGGATACAACGCTTGGCATCTTGCGCTCCTGGTGCTGGCCGAGAACGCCTTCCTGCTGTTTGCCGGTCTTCTGGCGGGCACGATATGCGCGCTCGTGGCGATTGCGCCGGCCTGGATAGAAAGAGGCGGCACGTTGCCGCTGTCATCCCTGACGGTGCTGCTCGTGCTCGTCGTTGGGGCCGGACTGTCGGCTTCGCTCGCCGCAACAGTCGCGGCCATCCGTTCTCCGCTGCTCAAGGCGTTGCGAACCGAGTAGTCTGCCGCACCATGCCACTCCCCGTCGCACCACGAAGACACCACCAACACGAGGCACACGGCGACGTGCGTCTCGATCACTACTATTGGATGCGTGACCGCGATGACCCTGAGGTGCACGCCTACCTCACGGCCGAGAACGCCTATCTCGACGAGCGTCTCGGGCACACCGCCGAGCGACAGACGGCGCTCTTCGAGGAGATCAAGGGGCGCATCAAGCAGACCGATGTCTCGGTGCCGTATCGGGACGGGTCGCACTTTTACTACTACAGATACGAGGAGGGGCAGGAGTACCGGATCTATTGCCGCAAGCCGCCGGACGACGACGCGGAGACGATCCTCTTGGACGTCAACCACCTGGCGAGCGGGCATGAGTATTGTGAGGTCGGCGCGCTCGGAGTGAGTCCAGATGAGCGACTTTTGGCGTACGCCGTCGACACGGTGGGCCGACGCCAATACGACATCCGCTTTCGCGACCTCGTCACCGGGCAGGATCTGGCTGACGTGATTCCGGGGGTCACCCCCAACTTCGTGTGGGCCAACGACAACCAGACGCTCTTCTATACCCGTCAGCACGAGACCACGCTGCGTTCGCATCAGGTGTGTCGTCATCGCCTGGGTGAAGAGGTGTCGCGCGATCCCCTGGTGTTCGAGGAGGGGGACGACACATTCGGCTGTGGGGTGGGGAAGAGCCGCTCAAAGCGGTACATTCTGGTCGGGACCTACCAGACCCTCACCACGGAGTATCACGTCCTCGATGCCGACCATCCAGAGAGCCCTCTTCAGCTGTTCGCGGCGCGCCGCACCGCTCACGAGTATCACATCGACCACTACCGGGACCGTTTCTATATCCGGAGCAACGCGGAAGCCAAGAATTTTCGTCTTCTCGAGTCACCGGATGACGAGGTAGCGGCGTTGTCCGAGTCGCAATGGCGTGAGCTCATTCCGCATCGCGACGATGTGCTGATCGAGGCCTTTGAGATGTTCCGTGACCACCTCGTACTGCAAGAACGTCACAAGGGACTGGTGCGCCTTCGCATCCGACCTTGGAATGGCGAGGCCGAGCACGACGTCGAGTTTCCGGATCCTGCGTACGAGACGTTCATCGACGCCCACAACAAGATGCCCGACACGACGGTGCTTCGGTTCGGGTACAGCTCGCTGAGCACGCCGGAGTCGGACTACGACTACGACATGGTCACGCGAGAGCGAACCCTGCTCAAGCGCGAAGAAGTGCTGGGCGGTTTCGACACGGCGGACTATCGGACCGAGCGTGTCTATGCGACGGCGCCCGATGGTGTCCAGATTCCCATCTCTCTCGTCTCACGGGTGGGAACACCCCGCGACGGGACCAGTCCGCTGTTGCTCTACGGCTACGGCTCGTATGGAATCAGCATGGACGCCGGGTTCCGCTCACCGCGGTTGAGCCTGCTGGACCGCGGCTTTGTATTTGCGATTGCCCATATTCGCGGAGGGCAAGAGCTGGGACGCCAGTGGTATGACGACGGCAAGCTCCTCAAGAAGAAGAACACCTTCACCGACTTCGTTGCTTCTGCAGAGCATCTTGTTGCCGAAGGCTACACATCGTCGGAGCATCTCTACGCAATGGGTGGGAGTGCTGGCGGGCTTCTTATGGGCGCCATCCTCAACCTCCGGCCCGACCTGTTCCACGGCGCCGTTGCGCAGGTCCCGTTCGTGGACGTCTTGACCACCATGCTAGACGACAGCATCCCGCTCACGACGGGCGAGTACGACGAGTGGGGGAATCCCAATGATCCGGCGTACTACGAGTACATCAAGTCCTACTCGCCGTACGATAACGTCTCCGCGGGGCCGTATCCCCACCTGCTGGTGATGACCGGACTTCACGATTCGCAGGTTCAGTACTGGGAGCCGGCGAAGTGGGTGGCCAGGCTCAGGCATGTGAAGTCCGACGACAACCTTCTCGTCTTCAAAACGAACATGGACGCAGGTCACGGTGGAGCGTCGGGTCGATATCAACGCTATAAGGAGATGGCGCTCCAGTATGCGTTCTTGCTCGAGCTGGCGGGACGATAGGAGTTCGTGCCCTCGGAGGAAGTCGTGCAAAAAGGATTAGTCGTGGCAACGGTGCTGGCGGCCGTCACTGTTTCGGTGACGGCTGCGCACGCACAGAACTGGCCCAACTGGCGCGGTCCGACCCGTGACGGTGTGTCGACCGAGGCGGTGCCCATCGAGTGGGACACCGAGAAGAACGTGGCGTGGAAGTTGCCGATGCCGGAGTGGACGGGGTCGACTCCCGTTATCTGGGACGAGGTGATCTTCCTGAACGTCGCCGTCGACGAGGAATCAATCGAGCTGTGGTGTCTCGACCGCAACACGGGGCAACCGCTCTGGAAGAGGTTTCTGAGCGACGGCAATAGACGGCTGCGGAAGCAGAACATGTCGTCTCCCTCGCCGGTCACCGACGGAGAGCATGTCTGGGTGATGACTGGCACCGGAACGCTCCGGGCTTTTGACTTCGACGGCCGGGAGGTCTGGCTCCGCGATATCCCCGGCGACTACGGGCCGTTCGGCCTGAACTGGGGATACGCATCGTCGCCGCTGCTTCACGGCGAAGCCCTCTACGTGCAGGTCCTGCACGGCATGCGGACCGACGACCCGTCGTATGTTCTCCGGATCGACGCTGCCACAGGCGAGACGATGTGGCGGCAGGAGCGACCGACGGAGGCCGTGCGCGAGTCGCCAGACTCCTACACGACGCCGGCGCTTCTTCAGTACGATGGCGTCAGCGAGATCGTCATCACGGGAGGCGATGCCGTGACCGGTCACGACCCTGAGACCGGTCACGAGTTGTGGCGGGCCGACGGGTTGAACCCGACGCGCAACCGGTCCTATCGACTCGTGGCGTCGCCTTTCACCCAGGGCGATATCATCATTGCCCCCACTCGCGTTCGGCCGCTCTTGGCCCTCAGGGCCGGAGGCCGGGGCGACGTCCTGAACTCGCATGTTATCTGGGAAGCCGAGAATGGACCGGACGTTCCGACGCCCGTCAGCGACGGGGAGTACCTCTATATCGTCAACGACCAGGGTATCGTCTACGTCCACGACCTACAGACGGGGCAACTGGTCTACGGACGACAGCGGATCCAGCCCGGCACGTATAGCGCGTCTCCCGTGATCGCCGACGGAAAGATCTACGTCACGAATGAGAGCGGTATGACCACCGTCTTTCGGACAGGTCCCGAGTTCGACGTGCTGGCGGAGAACCCGCTGGACGACTACGTCCTCAGCTCGCCGGCGATATCTGACGGACAGATCTTCATTCGGACCACCGGGTTTCTCTACGCGATTGGTGAGCGCCGGCGCGGCTCGCATGATTGACGAGGCCGCCATGCCGAGGATGTTCGTGCGCCGATGCCGATGAAGAGCTGGTTGCTCGCCGCCGGCGTGGTCGGTCTCCTTCTCCTCCATCAGGACACCTGGTTCTGGGATGTGGCCCGGCCTCTCGTAGGTGGCTTCCTCCCGGTCGGGCTCTTCTACCACGTCGTTTACACGGTGATGGTCTCGGCGTTCATGGTGATACTCATTCGATACGCATGGCCAACCGCCCTCGAGCGCCAGGCCGAGCGGGACCCGGGTGATGAGACGTGATACCGGCGCTGGTGGTCTTCGTCTACCTGGGCATCGTCCTCTACATCGGCATCTTCGCCTTCCGCCGTTTCGACCAGGGGTCGGCGGAGGGCTACTTCCTGGCCGGGCGCTCGCTCGGCCCAGCGGTCTTCCTGCTTTCTTTGTTCGGGACCAACATGACCGCGTTCACCATTCTCGGGTCAGCCGGACATGCGTTCTCCAACGGGATCGTTACGTTCGGGTTGATGGCGTCCTCGTCGGCGGTGGTCATCCCGATCGGATTGTTCTTCATCGGCACGCGGATGTGGGCGTTGGGCAAGCGACACGGTTTCATGACGCCCGTACAAATGTTCCGCGACCGCTGGGAGTGCGCCCACATCGGCACCGCGATCTTTGCTCTGCTGGCTGCGCTGCTCGTTCCCTACATCATCATCGCGGTGATGGGAGGCGGTGCCACCCTGAACGCCGTCAGCGGCGGCTTGGTCCCCTACTGGCTCGGTGGGTTGGTCGTGGCGCTCGTGGTGATGAGCTACGTGTTCTTTGGCGGGATGCGTGGCACCGCGATGGTGAACACCTTTCAAACCGTGCTCTTTCTCACCTTCGGTGCGGTGGCAGTGATCTGGGTGGGCAGCAGTATCGGTGGCTACCCGCAGGCCGTAGAACGCCTGCTGGGTGATGAGGCGACGGCGCAGCTGTTGACCAGAGAGAACGTCCCACCACGTTTCTTCCTCAGCTACATGTTCATTCCACTGTCGGCGCTGGTGTTTCCGCACATCATCATCTTCTGTCTGACGGCAAAGAAGATGGCGCAGTTCAAGAAGACGGTGATCTTCTATCCCATCTGTATCCTGGCGATCTGGCTTCCCTGCGTCTTTCTCGGGGTCGTCGCCAACGCGATGATCGATGTGCCTGAGATCGCGTCAAAGCTCGACGCGAGGGCGATGTTGGCGTCGGGGGCGGCCCTCTCGGCCGAGACTGTGGCTCAGCTCAGGCAGGCTGCGGCCGGTGACGACGTGATCATCAGAATGCTCGACCACTATGCTCCGGTGTGGCTGGCAGGGATGCTCGGGGCCGGCATCATGGCGGCGGTCATGGCCAGCGACTCGCAGATTCTCGCTCTGTCGACGATGTTCACCAACGACGTGTTCACCTTCTACGGCGGCACGCGACGTTTTGGCGAGCGCGTACAGGTGCAGACCGGCCGGGTGTTTGTCGTGCTGATTGCCGCTGTTGCCTACCTGATCGCCCTGCGCGCACCGCCCGGCATCTTCAATCTCGCCGTGCAATACGCCTTTTCCGGGTTTGCTTCGCTCTTTCCGCTCCTGGTCGGTGCGCTCTTCTGGAAGGGGAGTACCAAATGGGGGGCGCTCGCGGTTACCGTGTGGACCGCGGCGAGCATGGTTGCCGTCGGGATGTTCCAGGGGTTGGTATCGGCTGCCGCGCCAGGCTCGGTCATCCCTTACTGGACGATGGCGGGGGTCGACATCATCACCCGAACGCCCGGTGGCACCGGTGTGCTCGGTTTCATGCCGGTGGTGCCGATGACCCTGATGTCGGCGTTGCTGCTGGTAGTGGTGTCGCGGATGACACCCAAGCCGAGCGCCGTCACGCTCTCTCGGTATTTTTGACGGGGCCGCCTACGACACGGCGATGGCGGCTTGCTTGAAGCCGCTCAGGCCGGCGAACCGAGCGTTGCTCGCGAGGTCGTATTCGACCTTGAGCAGCCGGTTGAACTTGCCAATCCGCTCTCCGCGGCATCCTGACCCGGTCTTGATGTGACCACACTCGGTGGCCACGGCGAGGTCGGCGATGAACGTGTCCTCCGTGTCGCCTGAACGGTGCGACACGTAGGTCGCGTATCCGTTCTCCTGAGCCAGCCGGACGCACTCGAGCGTTTCCGACACGGTACCGATCTGGTTGAGCTTGATCAGGATCGAATTGCCGACGCCGCGGTCGACCGCCTCGCGGAGTATCGCCGGATTGGTGCAGAAGATATCGTCACCGACCAGCTCGACCCGGGCGCCCAAGGCCGACGTCAGCTTCTGCCAACCGTCCCAGTCGTTCTCCGCCAGCGCATCCTCGATCAGCACGATCGGGTACTTCTTCACCCACTCCGACCAGAGGGCAATCATCTCGTCGGACGTCTTGGTCCGGCGGTCGCTCTTGAAGAAGACATACCGGCCGTCTTCCCACAACTCGCTGGTGGCAGGGTCCAGACAGATGACGACGTCCTCGCCGGGCCGGTAGCCGGCCTTTTCGATCGCCCTGAGGATGAACTCGATCGCGTCCTGGTTGCGGCCGAGGTCAGGAGCGAACCCACCCTCGTCGCCGACCCCGGTGGCCTTGCCCTCGGCATGCAGCAAGTGCTTCAGAGCGTGAAAGATCTCCACGCCCATACGGATCGACTCGGAGAACGACGGGGCGTTGTGCGCGGCGATCTGAAACTCCTGGAAATCAACGGTGTTGTCAGCATGACGACCACCGTTGATGACGTTCAGGCAGGGCACGGGAAGGAGCGCTGCGCCCTCATTCCCAAGGCAACGACCCAGGTATTGATAGAGCGGGAGGCCTTGTCCATAGGCCGCGGCCCGTGCGGCCGCCATCGACACGCCGAGAATGGCGTTGGCGCCGAGGCGTGATTTGTTCGGCGTGCCATCGAGCTCTATCAGGCGCTGGTCGAGACCCTTCTGGTCGGTGATATCGAAGCCATGAAGTGCGTCATTGATCTCGCCCCTGATATTGGCGATCGCCTTTTGCACACCCTTCCCCTCGTAACGGTTCGGGTCGCCGTCCCGAAGCTCAGACGCCTCTCGCTCGCCCGTCGACGCCCCAGCCGGGACCAGCGCAGACGCCGTGGTGCCATCGTCGAGTCGAACCCGGGCACCGACCGTCGGGTAGCCCCGCGAATCGAGGACTTCAAGTGCGCGAATCGAACGGATCTTCATCTTGTCGTGATTTCCCCTGAGGTGTTCTGGGTGGTCGAACCAACCTCGAATTGTAACGCGTCTGCGGCAGACAGTTCGACCGGAAAATATCGGTTGGTGACGATATGATCAGGACACCATGTGCCGAAACATCAAGACCCTGTTCAACTTCGACCCGCCGGCGACCGACGAGGAGATCCGGGCGGCGTCAGCCCAATTCGTCCGGAAGCTGAGTGGGTTCGCCAAGCCCTCGCAGGCCAACCTGGCCGCGTTCGACCAAGCCGTCGACGACGTGTCGGTTGTGGCCCGCCGGCTCATCGACTCGCTGGTCACAAACGCCGAGCCGCGGGACCGCGAGGAGGTGGCGGCCCGCGCTCGGGCCCGGGCTGCCGTCAGGTTCGCCGGCCACGCGAGTTCCTGACCGGTCCGCGACGCGCCGCTACGCTATCGGGGCGAAGGCAAGAAATCGCCGCGGGTTGTCCACCAGGATCTTCCGGATTGTCTCCTCGGGGACGCCGGCAAACCTGAGCTTGGGGACGAACTGCATAAGCACCGACGACCAGCCGTGCCCGTAATAACGCTTGAACTGGCGTTCGTTTCCCTGGTCGGACGACAGCAGAATGTGGTCCTTGAGGCCCCCCTCCACGAGATCTTGAACCATCCGCACCTTGTCAGCGGCCGGGATATCTGACCGGCCCATCTCGTGCCCGAGCGTGTCGAGGCCGATGAACGCCCCACGCTGAGCGATCGCCCGATGGGTCGCGAGTGGGTTGTCTGCCGGCTTGATCGTCGCCATGTGCCCGATGACGACGCGTGTGAGGTCGACTCCCTGCCCCTCGATCACGTCCATCTGTTCCATCGCACAGCTCGGACAGCTCTCGTGGGGGGTGTGGGTGAAAATGGGCAGGCCGGTTCGGAGGTGGGCGCGGGCAATCGAACGGTGCACCTTGCGTTCGTCCGGTCTCATTTCGAGCGACGAGGCGATTTCGCCAAAGGCGCCCCACCGTTGGGCGGCAGCATCTGCGACCAGCTCCTCAACCAGCTCATCCTCCGACATCTCGGCCACCCGGACAGGATAAATGGCGAAGCCGATGTCCTCGAAGTAGCCGCCCGCCGCGACGATCCGGACCTCGCTGCGGTCCGCGATCGCTCTCAGGTTGCGCAGCTGTTCTAGCGTCCGCCGTCCCGTCGCCGCATCGACGATGCAGCCGAGGCCATCGAAGGCACACGCCCGGAGCTCTTCCACTGCGAGGTCTATGTCGGCGCGGCCGACGTGTTCGTGGAAGAGGGTTGCGCCATTCGCGAGGTCTCTTGGGTCGAGGTCTCCCTGTAGCGTGCGGATGATGGCGCCGGCCGGGAAGTTCGGCGCCTCGGCGCTGACGAGCGTCTGCTGGGCCTGAACCACGCTGCTCGCTGAAACGACGCCCGCACCTGCCATCGTCCCGAGGAGCTCGAGAGCCTCGCGGCGGGTGTATTGCTGAGTCTGCTGGGCCGGGTTTGCTGTCGTCATGGTGCTCCTCCAGAGCGTGGGGTCGTCAGTCGGTTGCCGTTATCGGTTGACGGTCAGAATACCGCCAAACGCGAGCACCCCGGCCACGTCAAACACGGGAAAAGATACACCCACCAGAGACACCGCCGGGCCCGGGGCCAACAGGAGGGCGGCTGCCGCAAAGACCGCAACTCGGAGTCCCACCCCGAGCGGGTTTCTGAGCTGTCCGGCGATCCCCGCAGCAAAGCAGGTCACCCCGAGCACGGCGATCGCCAACGGTATCACCATCGTCAGCCAACCCGCTGGCTCGCCATTGGGTGAGAGCATCAGCAGTTCGGGGCGATAGATGAACATGTAGGGCAACGTGAATCCGACGAGGGCGAATCTGAACGCCGCAAGGGCGGTGGGCATGATCGACGTGCCGGCGATCGACGCCGCCGCGTAGGCGGCGAGCGCGACTGGCGGCGTCACCATCGACATCATCCCGAAGTAGAAGATGAACAGGTGCGCGGCGAGTGGGATGACACCCAGATTGTTCAGCACGGGGCCGATCAGGGTCGCCATCAGCAGATAGCAAACTGCCGAGGGCAGACCCATTCCCAGGATGATCGAGGACACCATAATCAGGAGGAGCGCGAGCAAGAGACTTTGCTCGGCCAAGGGGATGATGGTGGCCGGCAGCCGCGTGCCGATCCCGGTCAGCGTGACGATGCCGATGATGATGCCGACGCACGCGGACGCAGCAACCAGCGGGACAACGTTCCTGGAAGCGGCGATCAGTCCCCGGAGCGTCTTGCCGACCTCGAGCCGCGTGCTCTCATGGAACATGCTGGTGAGGACGATCGCGGCCAGCGACAGCGAGACGGCACGAAACGCGGTGTAGCCCAGGACGAGAACGAGAATCAGGCTTCCCAGAGCGGTCGCAAAGACAACCCCGGCCCACCGCGTGCTTGTCGGGCCGGTCTCGGCCGCTTCCTGGTGCGTCGGCGCCCCACCGGCGGCGATCGACATCCGACGCGCATGAAAATGCACGATCAGCAGCAGGGACAGGTAGTAGAGGAGAGCCGGGATCAGCGCCGCTCGAACGATCTCGAGATACGTGACCCCCTCGACGAGTTCCAGCATCATGTAGGCGCCAGCGCCCATGACCGGTGGCATGAGCGCTCCACCCGAGCTCGCGGCCGCCTGCACGCCGGCCGCCGTGACCGGCCGAAAGCCGGCGCTTCGCATCATCGGGATCGTAAAGGTGCCGGTGGTGGCGGTGTTGGCGACGGCGCTTCCCGAAAGCGACCCCATGAGACCGCTGCTCAACACGGCAACTTTGGCCGGCCCGCCAGGTGATCGCCCAAAGACGCGGTGCGCGAAGTCCACAATAAAGCGGGTTGCCCCCGTGGCCTTGAGGAAGGCGCCGAAGATCACGAACAGAAAGACGTAGGTGAACATCACGCTCAGCGCGACGCCGAAGACTCCCTGGCTGTGGAGAAAGGTCTGGGCGACGATCCGGTCGACCGAGTATCCCCGATGCGGAAAGAGCCACGAAGGAAACGTCGAGCCGAACACGGCGTAGAGCAGGAACGCGATCGAGAGGACCGGCATCGCCCACCCCAGCGAGCGTCGCGCCGCCTCGATGATGACCACAAGGCCAACCAGGCCGATGACGGTTTCGGTCGCCGTTTCGAACCCGGCGCGGTTACCCAGCGACTGCCCGTCGATCCACCAGCCCTGGAAGAGTGGGTCGGTGTGCACCACGATGTATCCGCAGCAGACCGTCGCGAGGAGGGCCAAGACAAGGTCGAGCCCCCGGGCCAGCGGACTGTCGGCCAGCTTCGGATGCGTCGGGATGTTGAGGAAGCAGATCACCAGCCCGAAGAGCGCGAACAATCCCAGGCGACTCTGTGGCGCCAGCAGCGGGTAGTTCACCTCGACCAGCGTGAACACACAGAGGATGACGCCGATGGCGCTGGTCAGATGCTGTCGAAGACCGGTGGTGGCGGGTCCCGCCAGGGTGGTCACTCTACCCAGATCCCGATCTCTCGATAGAACCGGATGGCTCCGGGGTGGAACTCGGTGCCGGTGTCGCGGATGACATTCTCAGGATTGATAAAGCGACCGGCAGGGTGCTTCTCGATGACGGCCTCGCGGTTTTCGTAGAGGAGCTTGGTCACGGTGTAGACGAGGTCTTCGGGCGCGTCGGACGACGTGATCAAGTGCTGCGACCCGACGTCGAGGCCGTTGAACGGATCGGTCTGGTTGCGATACGTCTCGGCCGGTATCGTGGCCGGGGCGAAGAACAAGAAGTCACTGGCGAGTTGCTGCATTTCCGCTTCGCCAAAGGGAAGAAAGGAGATGTCCATAGAGGCAGCCGCCTGGGTGATCGAGGCGGTCGGGGGCGCCCCGCCCAGAAAGGCGGCATCAGCCGAACCATCGGTCAACATGTCAACGGTTGCCTGCTGCGAGGCGTTGAGCGGGGTGAAATCGTCGTAGCTGACGCCGTGTGCCTGGAGCAACGGGCCGATGAAGTATTCAAAGCCGGCGCCGGCGGGGCCGACGGTTACGCGCTTTCCCGCCAGGTCGCTCAGGTTCTGGATGTCCGAACCGGCCCGGGTGATGAACATCGCGACGTTTGGCGCCAGGGTCATCACCGACTGCATTGGGTACGCTCGGTCCCAGCCCTCGGCACCACGCACGGCAAAGTAGGTGATGGCGGCATTCGAGAGCGCGAAGTCGAGTTCGCCTGTGGCGAGTCGCCGGATGTTCTCTTGGGAGCCAGCGGTGGCCTCGGCCGTGACGCTGTACCCTTCGCTGGCCCCTTTCTCGTTGACTATCTCGGCCAGGGCGCTTCCGACAACAAAGAACGCGCCGCCGGGAGGTGCCGTCCCGAAACTGAGGAACCTGCGCGAGGGTGAGCCATCATCCGCGTCGCCACCTCCACCGCAGGCGGCGAGAAGAGTGACCGACAGAACCGCAACCAGGTCACGTGACACCCGTCGCACTTCGCCTCCTCAATGAGTTCCGAGAGTTCAGAAGAACCGCTAATCGTACTACGGCCTGCGCTCGGGGCCGAAGACCGAGAGCAGATGCCCGTCGGGGTCGCGGAAATTTGCGGCCCACTGGTCGCCGGTGACGTTTCGAGGCTCGTTCAGAAAGATGACGCCCCGCGCCGCCAGCGTCTGGTGCGCTTCCCGCACACCGTCGACGGTGAAGACCACTTCGGTTCCACCGGCTGGCGGGTCTGAAAGCTTGGCGTGGGGGGCGCTCACGCTTATCGTGATCGAGCCGGCATCCAAGAAAGCGAATTCTGGGGATCGGAACTGCACGGGGAGCCCCAATGTGTCGTGATAAAACGTGACCGACCGTTCGATGTCGGTCGAGCCGAGCATGATGTTGCCTACGCGTAGCATTGTCATTGGTCGTTCTCCACGATGAATCGGCGGGCCTTCATCTCGAATCGCGGCAGCGACCCAGCGTCTACCGCCGTGACCGGCACCGTGAGCCCGATCGACTGTCGAAGCGTGCTGCTCAACAGCGAGACAACGTCTGGTTCGTCTCGATTGGCTGAGGAAGCAACCTCAACCTCGAGCGAGAGGTTGGCGAGGGAATCGACCTGACGGACAGTCGCCCGATACTCTACGACCTCATCGACGGCCCGCACGACCGCTTCGATCGCGGCAGGAAAGACGTTGACCCCGCGGACGCAGACCATGTCGTCGACACGGGACAGGATGCCGCCGCGAAGTCGCGCAAGGGAGCGGCCGCACGAACACAGTTCGCTGACCCGTACGACGATATCGCCGGTGCGATAGCGAACGACGGGAGACGCGGTCCGGCCCAGTGTAGTGACGACCAGTTCGCCCTGGTGCTCGTCGTCAACGGGTGCGCTCGTGGCCGGGTCGAGCACCTCGCAGAGAAACTCGCACTCGTTGAGATGCACCTGCCCGGGGCTCTCCCAGCACTCGAAGCTCACCGGACCGACTTCGGTCAGCCCGTGATGGTCGATGACCCTGGCCCCCCAGTCGCGCTCGATCCGCTCCCGTGTCGAGGGGATGCTGCCCCCGGGCTCGCCGGCCACGATGAGCGTCGTCACTGAACTGTCGGCTAGCGTGGCATCGTGCGCCCCGGCCACCTCGGAAAGCCGGAGCGCATAGGTGGGCGTGCAACAGACGACGGTCGGCTGGACAACGTCGATCAGGGCCAGTCGCGCCTCGCTGCTCATCCCCCCCGCCGGGACGCAGTGCGCTCCCATCTGGGTGCCCGCTTCGAACGCTGTCCAGAAACCGAGGAACGGCCCGAAGGAAAAGGGAAAGAAGATGCGGTCGGTGTGGTCGACGTGGGCGGCCCGATACACGGCCCGCCAGCACTCGAGTGCCCACTGCCAGCTCTCGTTGGTGTCGAGCCACCGGAGCGGGCGACCGGTCGTCGACGAGGTTTGGTTGTAGCGTGTGTATCGTTCCAGAGGCTCGGTCATCGCCGTCCCCCAGGGAGGGGTCTCATCTTGGTCGGCGACGAGCTCCGCCTTGGTCGTGAGCGGCAGCGCTTGGAGGTCGTGAGGCAGGGTGAGATCAGCGACCCGGACCCCCGCGTCTGCCCATTTGCGGGTGTAGAACGGGTTGCGACCGTCCACCGCCCCCAGAAGCTCGACGAGGCGCTCTGTCTGCCGGCGCCCGAGCTCTTCTCTCGAGACACACTCGGCGGCCGGTGGGCGAGGGTGTCGGATCTCTGTCATGCGGCGGATACTTCGAAGCAGTTCGCGATGTGAGCCGGGATCTCCGTCGACCTCATCGGTTCACCCGCGATCTTTGTCACACAGGCCACGGTGAGGCTGCCGGTAGCGACGTCCGTTCCTTCACGGGTCACCTTCGCGGTGTAGCGAATCGTCTTGGGGGTGATCTCCGCGACGGTCAGCTGCACCTCGAACTCGTCCTCGAACCGCAGGGGTCGACGGAAGTCGAATGAGGCCGCTACCCGGGGGAAGCCGATCTCGGAGTCCGACGGCGCGATACTCAGCCCCGCCTCCCTCCAGAGCGCATGCTCGGCTTCCTCCATATACCGGTAGAACCAGCTGAAATGGACGATACCGGCCATGTCGGTCTCGTAGAACCGGACCCGGCGCTTAAGTCGATACTCGCTGACCACGTGACGTATTCTCGCACGGCGTCACAAGTTGGGGGTGGGGCTCTCTTGGTCGGGGGCGGGCTTCGCCCACGGTCGGGAGTCGGGGGTGTGGCACCGTAGTCGGGGGTCTGGCTGCGCCCAGACGTCGGGAGTCGAGGGTCGGCGGCGGAAATGCGGAGGACCGATTCCGAATCCCGACGCCGGGCGTAAGCCCGGCCCCCGACCAAGGGTGCCGCACCCCCGACCGCGTGAGAAGCCCGCCCTCGACCAGGGATGCCCCTGACCCCGACTCCCGGCGCTGTCCGCCCCTGGCGCCGGGATCAACTGGAGGTGCGGGTTGAAAACTCCTGCAGCGCGTCGAACAGTGGTCCTAGGTCAGCGAAGACGTTGCCTACGAGGGCATCGACGAGACGTGGGTGGAGGTCGGGGTATTCGCGGATGAAGGCGCCGAAATTGAAGCTGTCGTTGTAGAACGACATGACGAGCTGTCGGAACTGGGACAGCGCCCACCGCAGGTCCTTGTTGTACTGCTCGAAGGTCGCCGCCGTGACCGGTGCGCCACGCTCGAGCTCCGCATGAATGGCGTCGGCGGCCATCTCTCCGCTTTTCAACGCCAGAAAGACGCCGGAGGAGAACACGGGGTCCAGAAAGGCAAAGGCGTCACCTACCAGACAGAAGCCGTCGCCAGAGGTGTGCTCGGCCCGGTAGCTGAATTCGCCTGTCACCCGCGTCGGGCCTATGCAGGTACCGGGCTCGATGTGATCCTTGATCCAGATGCACTGACTGGCTTCGCGATGGAAGATCTCCTCGATATCTCGCGTGTCGCGATAGAGATAGTCGGCTTCGGCGACGACGCCCACACTCACGATGTCGTCTGCGAGCGGGATATACCAGAACCAGCCCTTCTCGGCGATGTACGCGATTGTCGTGGCGCCTGCGTCGAGCCCGGGGTCTCGCTTCGCCCCCTTGAAGTAGGTGAAGATCGAGACTTTGTTCAGCTCGGGGTCACGTCGCTTCCACCCCAACTTTGACGAAAGCAGCGCGTCCCTCCCGGTGGCGTCGATGACCACGTCGGCGTGGACAACCTCGCGGCCACCGTCTCCGTTGTCGGCTTGCACACCGACGACCCGCCCGCCGTCTGTGACCACGTCACGGACGGCAATTCCTTGGCGGACGTCAACGCCTTTCGAGCTGGCGTTGTCGAGCATCATCTGGTCGAAGTCTGCCCGCGAGACCTGCCAGGTCGTCGCGCACTCATGCTTGATCGTCTGGAAAAAGTAGAACGGCTGAGAGACCTGGCCGGAGGTCGAGACGAACTGGACCGAGTGCTTTTGTGGACACCCAACTTCCGCGAACCAGTCGAGCACCCCGAGACGCTCGAAGGTGAACCACGTGTAGGGCACGAGTGACTCGCCTATGTGGTAGCGTGGAAATCGGTCGCGCTCCAGTAGCACGACAGCGTGTCCGTGCTGTGCGAGGACGGTGGCGGTCGTGGCGCCTGCAGGCCCACCGCCGATGACGACCGCGTCGGGGTGCGCAGGCATCAACGAAACACCATCGGCAGCACTTCGACGATGTCGCCGACCTTGGAACCGTGCCGAATGACCTCCGTTCGACGCCCGTAGAGTGTCCGGGGCTCCCGCATCCAGAAGACACCCATCATCTCCTGGTTGGGCGTGATGGCCAGAAAGGCCGTCGCATGACTGCGATACTCGACCTTTCCCTCCTTGAGGAGACGCCCAAGTGGAATCTCGTTCCGGCGGATCTTGGCCTGGACGCGCTTACTGAACGCATCAAGTCGAATGCGGATTGCACCCATCTCAACCGGTCGGCCCGAGTACTCCTGGACCAACAGAACCCGGCGGAAGTAGGAGCGTCCGACCGCGAAAGTGGAGAGCGGCCGCAAAGCCACCCGGTCGCCGAAGTGGCGTTCGAGCGTGACGGTCATGTCGATGTCGTGGACGAGAAGCGACCGGTATGGCTGTGGGATCTGGTCGGGGGTGACGACCTTGACCTTGGGCATCGTGACACCGGCCCGGGTGTAGACCAGGTCGAGGGGGTAGAGGACCCCACGCGTGCCCGGGCGCTGTGCTTTCGTTTTCGCCATGTCCCGCGACCGCGCTAGGTGTAGCGGATGTTGGTGTGTTGCTCGAGAAAGAAGCGGGGCAGCAGGCTGTCCACCCTCATCAGCCCGTCACGTGTGAGGCTGACCCGGTCGCCGTTGGCGAACGACACATAGCCTTCCGCACCCAGGGAGGCCAGAGGCTTGCCGAACCTCGACCGCACGTCGACCCCGTACTTCTGTTCGAAGTACGACGGACGGACGGAGCCGAGCTTGAGCTGGAGCACGAACTCGCGGATGAGCCGCTCATCATCAGTCGGACGATAGGCACGATGCAACGGGATCCGACCCTCTTCGATTGCCGCCGAGTAGGGACCCCACGAGTCGAGGTTCTGCATGTGCACGCCGTTGACGTGGCCAAACGACGCGACCCCCAGTCCGGCCAGGTCGGCGCCTTGCCACAGACGGTCGCGATAGATGAACTTCGTTCGGGAGGGGTCCTTGACCGCCGTATACGCGCTCCCGACCGTGTAGCCGGCTTGCTCCAGTGTGTGGAACGCCTCGTCGACCCAGCGGCGCTTGGTTGACCACGTCGCGACGGTTTGATCGAACTGACCGGTGCCCTTGAGCACGTCGCTGCTGATGGTCGTGTTGAACGGCAGCTCCATCTGATAGATGGTGACGCTGTCCGGTTCCAGCTCGATCGTCCGCTTGACGCAGGCCTGCCAGTTTTCGTTGCTCTCGCCCAGCATGCCCGCGATCAGATCGATGTTGATCTGGGGAAACTCGATCGACCTGGCGTAGTCATACGCGCGGAAGATCTCTCCCGACCGATGGGCCCGACCGTTTACCTCGAGGATCGTGTCGTCGAAGTTCTCGACGCCTAGGCTCAGACGGGTCACGCCCATCCGGCGGATCGCGGCCAGTTTCGGTTCGGTGAGCGTACCCGGCTCGCATTCGAAGGTGACCTCTTCGGCTGACGACCAGGGCGTGATGTCGGTGAGCCGCGTGACCAGTCCCTCGAGCTGTCTCACCGACAGAAACGAGGGGGTCCCGCCGCCGAAATACACGAAGTTCAGCGGCCGCGCGGCGATTGCCGGCTGTTCGGCGTAGAGCTCCCACTCGCGGCCAAGAACATCGAGATAAGCCTGCACCTCACTGGCGTTCTTGTCGGTGTAGACCCGGAAATAGCAGAAGTGACAGCGTTTCCGACAGAACGGGATGTGGAGATACAAACCAAGGGGTGTCTCGCTCGCTGTCGGCTTTGACGCCAGCGCGGGGAGCCCATCCGACTCGACGCCGTCGGTCGTCCACACTGAGAAGGGTGGGTAGTTGGCGACGAAGTAGCTGCCGATTTCGGTGTCTTCGGCCACGGCGGGCGTGGGGTCGCTCATCGAGTCAACTATATCGGAGCGGGTTACTTCTAGCCGAGCCTGACCACGATCCGCCCTCGCGCAGCTCCCGCGTCAGATCCAATGACTAGCCGCGCGCCATGCCTTCCTTCATCTCGTGCCAGGCCAGTCGCGCTTCGTCTACCGACCATTCTTCTTCGATCGTGGTGATGTCGCCGGGGTCTCGGTCGAGGACCACCGCCCTGAGGACCCGACGCATGATCTTTCCGCTCCGGGTCTTGGGTAGCATCGACACGAAGTTGAGCTCTCCGATGACGGCAATTGGTCCGAGTTGGTGACGGATCGTATCAATCACGGCCTGTCGGAGCTCGTCCGAAGGACTCTGATCGTTCTTGAGCAGCACGAAGGCTGAGATCACCTCCCCGCGCGTGTCGTCAGGGCGGCCGACCACACCACACTCGGCCACGGCCGGATGTTTGAGGCAGGCGGTCTCGACCTCGATGGTTCCGATGCGGTGCGCCGCAATCTTGATGATCTCGTCGGCTCGCCCGCTAAACCACACGTAGCCGTCCTCGTCGACGTGCGCGGCGTCGCCGCTGTAGTACAGACCGGATATCTTGTCCCAGTAGTCGCGGCCGTATCGCTCGGGCTCTCCCCAGAGCGACGCCGTCAGTCCGGGGAAGGGCCGTTTGAGCACCATGATGCCCTTTTCGCCGACTGCGCAGGGCGTACCATCCGAGTGCACCACTGCCGCGTCGATTCCAGGAAGCGGAATGGTGGCGGACCCCGGTTTGATGGGCAGCATCCCCAGTCCGTAGGGATTCCCGAACACCGGTCCACTGGTCTCGGTTTGCCACATGTGGTCGATGACGGGAATCCGGCCGCCGAGGATGGTGTTTTGCAGCCAGTCCCAGGCCGGTGCGTTGAGGACCTCACCGGCCGAGAACACGCGCTCGACACCGGAGTGGTCGATACTGGCCAGCGGACCATCCCCATATTTCATGAGCGCCCGTACGGCGGTCGGCGACGTGAAGATGCCAGTGACGCCGAGCTCCTCCACTACGATGCGCCAATTGGCGTCGGGCTCCGGATAGTCGAGGGCGCCCTCGAAGATCACCGTGGTGCAGCCGACCAGCAAGGGGCCATAGACCTGATAACTGTGCCCGACGATCCACCCTATATCGGATGTCGCCCACCAGACATCGGTCGGCTTCAAGCCGAAACACCACCGTCCCATCGAGACGACGTGCACCTGGTAGCCGCCGTGGGTATGGACCGCCAGTTTGGGTTTGGCCGTCGTGCCTGAGGTGGCCAGGATGAACGCCGGCTCGTTGGCCTCCATCGACATCCATTCATCGGACTGTTCCTTGCCGCCCGCCAGGAAGGCCTCCCACGTTATATCGCGTCCCTCCTCCATCGCGCATCGCTCGTCCGAGCGGGCGAGGACGACCACGTGCTCGACCATCTCGCCCTCGCCAACGACCTGCAACGCGTCGTCGACCAGCGGCTTGAGCGGTACGTTCTTTCCTTTGCGGTAGGTCACATCCGAGGTGAAGACCACCCGCGACCCGCTGGCAGAGATCCGGTCGGCAAGTGCCTGGGCGCCGAATCCGGCGAAGACGACCGAATGGATCGCACCGATACGCGCGCACGCGAGCATGAGGGAGACGGCCTCGAGGCACGTCGGCATGGAGAGCGTCACGCGGTCGCCCTTCTTGACACCCAGACCGCGGAGCGCAGCGGCGATTCGCTTCACTTCGTGAAGCAGTTGGGAGTAGGTCAGGACAACCCGAGCACCGCGTTCGTTGACATAGATGAGGCTCGCGCGACCACCGTTACCCGCCTCTACGTGCCGGTCGATAGCGTTGTAGGCGAGGTTGGTCTGAGCGCCAACAAACCAGCGAAAGGTCGGGGGGTCGGGCTCGAAGACCTTGTCCCAGGTGCGGAACCAGGGCAGGGCCTGGGCGGCTTTCTCCCAGAACTTTTCTGGGTTGGTGAGACCGTCCTCGACCCAGCGGGTGACCGTCGGGCTGGCGAGGGACACTACGTCGTACCTGCAGCTACCGGCGTCGACCTCTGCGCGGCCTCTCGGTTCGGTGGCCTCGCGAATGAGATCGAGATCAAGGCCACCACCGCCAGGCCAGCCGCGATATAGAAGGCGTATCGATAATCATCGAACGCATCGAAGACCCGTCCCGCGATAAGGGGACCGATCAGCCCCGCCACTCCGTAGGCGGTGAACAGCAGCCCGTAGTTGAGGCCCAGATTCTTCGTGCCAAAGAAATCGGCCGAGGTCGAGGCGAACACCGACAGCTGTGCGCCAAAGCACCAGTAGACCACGGCGACGAGTAGGTAGAAGAGGAGCGCCTCCTCTCGCCAGACGAACAGCGCCGGCATTGCCAGGGCGGAGACGAAGATCATGATCCTGAGCGTGGTCAGGCGCCCGACCAGGTCAGACATCCATCCCGAGAGAATCCGGCCGGTCGCGCTCCCGACCGCTCCGAAGAGTCCGGCCACACTGGCGGCCATCCCGGCGCTCGTCGCAAACGGCACGAGCTGGCTGATCGTCATCAGGCCGGCGGTAGTGCCAAGACAGTAGGCGACCCAGAGAAAGTAGAACGCCGGGATTCCAAGCATTTCGCCAGTCGGGATGTCTCGTTCGGAGCGTTCGGGTGCCGGGGTCGGCGTCCACCCCTCGGGCCGATAGTCGGCGGGAGGGTTCTTGAGCAGCAGCGTCCCCACCATGCACATCAGGAAGAGGACGACACCCAATATGCGAAAGGTCATTCGCCAGCCGACGCCCTCGATGAGTGCGTTGGCCACCGGGATCACGATCGCGGATCCACCGCCGTATCCTGCGACCATCAGTCCGACGACGAGCCCGCGCTTGTCGGGAAACCACTTCGATCCGACGGGAATGGGCGTGGCGTAGCCAAAGCCGTTGCCGAGACCGACGACGAAACCGAAGGCGACATACAGATAGGTGAGCGAGCTGGTGAAGCTGGCGAGGATGAAGCCCAGACCGACGAGCGTCGCGCCGATGACGGCGCAGATTCTCGGTCCGCGAGTGTCCTGGATACGACCGGCCACGACGAACGAGACCGCGAACGTCACGATCGCAATCGTGAACACCCACGACGTCTCCGTCCGGGTCCAGCCAAACTCAGACTCGAGGGGTGCCACGAAGACGCTCCAGGCATACAAGGAGCCCAGTGCGAGATTCATCGAGACGCCACCGACGACGGCCAGCCAGCGATTCATGGTGATAGGCCGAAAGGGTAGCCCTCCTCGTCCGGGGGGTCAACCGGAGGGGCCACGACGCGTCAGGCCGGGACGGCTCGCGCCTCGGCGAGTGAGATCAGCGTGCGTTGGGCCGAGGGGGTAGAGCGTGCATCAACCCGGTAGTGGGCACCTCGGCTCTCGGTTCGCAGCCACGCGGCGGCGGTGATCAGGCGTGCCGCCAGTAGGGGATTCGCCGCGCCATGGGTCTGCTCCAGCGAGTCGATCGTCCCGATGAGACTCGCCAAACCGGCGGCGTCGCGCTCCACCCCCGCGTGTCGTGCCATGGCCTGTCTCAGTGTCTGTTCAGCGGTGGCCGGCAATTCCGGCGGCGGCGCGCCCGAGATCGTTGTGGCTACCGATCGTACTGTCTGGCCGTCCAGTGCCTCGGCGGCGCGTGCCGCGAAGACCGTCGCTTCGAGGAGGGAGTTCGACGCGAGTCGGTTGGCGCCGTGCACGCCGGTCGACGCGGCCTCGCCGAGCACCCAGAGACCGGGGACGTCGGCGCGACCGAAGAGGTCGGTCGCCACGCCACCCATGTGGTAGTGAGCGGCCGGTGCGACCGGAATCGGTCGCGTTCGAGGGTCGATCCCGGCCGCCTGGCAGGCTGAGAAGACCGTTGGAAAGCGTTTGGGGAAGGCGTCTCCGAGCGCCGTCGTCGCGTCGAGAAATGCACCGCGGCCCTCGAGGACGGCGCGATGGACGGCGCGTGCGACGATGTCGCGGGGTGCCAGGTCGATCCCGGGGTCGGGCGATAGCGAACCGCCATCCCCGTCGACCAGACGTGCGCCCTCGCCTCGGAGCGCTTCGGTCGCGAGCGGTGCCGGGTCGAGACCGACGTCGATGGCAGTCGGATGAAACTGCACAAACTCCGGGTCGGCTATCGTGGCCTTGGCCCTGGCCGCCATCGCCATCGCGTCGCCGCGCGCGGTTATGGGGTTGGTGGTCACGGCGTAGAGGCGACCGACACCGCCGGTGGCCAGGACGACATCTGAGGCGTGGACCGGCACGGCGCGGCCGTCGCGGTCGAGGGCCAGGACGCCACCTACCCGGCCGTCCTCCTCGACCAGCAGCGACCGCACGGCGTAGCCGGGGCAGAGTTGGACTCGCGGTTGTTTCAGGGCCGCGTTCCCTACTGCCTTCATGATCTCCCGGCCAGCCAGGTCGCCGCTGACGTGCGCCACCCGAGGACAGCGATGGGCAGCCTCGCGACTGAGGGTGAAGACACCTGCGTCGTCGACATCGAAAGGGACGCCGAGGTGGGCGAGCGCCTCCACGTGTGAGGGCCCGTCGCGGGTCATGACGAGCACAGCGTCGGGGTCGGCCAATCCGACCCCGGCCGCCACCGTGTCATCGGCGTGCGCTTCCGGTGTGTCACCTGGCCCAAGGGCAGCTGCGATTCCGCCCTGAGCCCAGATGCTGGAGCCTCCCCCGCCTGCCTCGTCCGTGGTCAGGATCAAGCTGGGACGCTCGAGCCGCAGGGCACAGTAGAGACCGGCAAGTCCTGCGCCGACGATCAGCACCGTATCGGAGGGCAGCCGGTCGAGGTCCACGTCGATATCGGCGTCTCTACCCGAAGCAGTAGAGGACGCCGTCCTGTGAGCCGATCACGATCTTGCCTTCGGCGATCGCCGGCGATGCCGACAGCGGTGCGGCCGTGTCAAACTCCCACAGCTTCTCACC
Source organism: Vicinamibacterales bacterium (assembly GCA_965249105.1). Classification (GTDB taxonomy): domain Bacteria; phylum Acidobacteriota; class Vicinamibacteria; order Vicinamibacterales; family UBA8438; genus CAUZIB01. Next base: position 85,418 of record OZ252219.1, read on the forward strand.
GCTCTCGAGATCCAGGACATACAGGCGGCCATCCCCGGAGCCGATGTAGACCCGCCCGTCAGCGGTCGCCGGTGATGAGTCGACCCGTGCTCGGGTCACGAAGGTCCAGAGCTCTTTCCCGGTCTCCTCGTCAATGGCGTGCACCATCCGGTCACGGCCACCGATGATCACCTTGCCGTCGATGTTGAGGGCCGACGAGTAGAAAGGGAAGTGACGCGTGTGATGCTCGTATCGCCACAGGACTTCCTGACTGGACAGGTCGAGTCCGAGGACCTCGTTGTCGAAGGTTCCGAAGTAGGCCCGTGTACCCCTGACCACCGGGGAGGCAGCCGTATAGGCACCGGCCGGTAGGTTGAGCACTTCTTTACCGTCCGATACCCGGACCCCCCGAAAGACCTCATCACATCCACCGAAATACGCGACCCCATCGACCACCGCCGGCGTGGCATGCACGTAGTTGAGCGTCTCGTATTTCCATACCAACGCGCCGTCGTCCACACCGAGTCCGTACAGGAACCCGTCGTACGATCCAATCAGGACATGGTCGCCAACCACCACAGGTGATGACTTGATCTCGCCCATGGTCGTGTAGGTCCACCTGACCGCGCCGGTGGAAGCATCCACCGCGTGGAGGACTCCGGCGAGGTCTCCCACGAAAACGAGGCCGTCAGCAACTGCCGGAGAGGATTCGCCGATCCCCATCTCTTGGCTGGCCTGATATCGCCACTTTTCGGCGCCGCTGTTCAGATCCACAGCCACGAGCTCACCGAGATAGGTGCCGACATAGACCGTCCCGTCCACGATCGCCGCCGACGAGTCGATCGACTCGCCTACATCCAGCGTCCACAGCAACTCCAGCTCATCCGGCACCCTGGACGCCGACACGCCGGAGAGCTCAGCCGTTCCTCGGAACTGGGACCAGGACTCGCTTGGAGAGACAGGAACAGACGCAGCGTCCTGAGCGCGCGAGAGCGTACCCCCGGCCAACAGCGTCACCGCAATCAAGGCCGCCCGAACAGTGATAGTCCTGCGGAGCGGACGGCACCTCAGTACGCGCATCGATACACCTCCAGGGCCTCCGGACTGGTGAACGGCCTCGGGTTGAATGTCGCGGTCCATTGCTGGGCGGCTGCTTCGGCCAGCGGCTCCAGGGCTTCCTTATCCACCCCGGTGTCACGCAGGCGGTCGGGGAACCCACCGGCTCTACTCATTTCGACGAGACGCGCGGCCAGTTGGTCCCCGGTGAGGCCCGCATCGCCGTCATCGGCCGTTTCGTCCGCGAGACCACGATACAACTGGCGGTCGGCACCGGCGTTCCACCGCACGACGTGGGGCAGCAAGATGGCGAGGGCAACACCATGGGTCATCTGATACTGGGCGGTCAAAGGGTTGGCGCATGCGTGGGCGGCACCAAGCATCGAGTGCTCGATCGCAGCCCCTGCGTAGAAGGCTCCCAGCAGCATGGCCCCTCGGGCCTCGAGGTCGTCCGGTTGGCCCAGCACGCGCTCGTAGTGTCCATTCAGTAAGCGGAATGCCTCGCGCGAAAAAAGGGCTGAGATCGCCGTGCGCCGGGTTGTCACGGCGGTCTCGACGGCGTGTGCGATCGCATCGAAGCCGGCCGCGGCGGTGACGGCGGCAGGCTGGGACAGCGTCAGCTCGGTGTCGAGAACTGCCACACGAAACGCAGCCCCGGGTGCACCGCACGCCATCTTGACATGCGTCCTTTCGTCGGAGATCACAGCATAGCTCTGCGCCTCTGAGCCGGTCCCGGCCGTGGTCGGCACCGCGATCATCGGGAGCATCGGCAGGGTCGCTCGCCCGTACCCCTGATAGTCCGAGATCGACCCACCGTTCGTGAGCAGAAAGTTGATGCCCTTCGCGCAATCGAGAGAGCTGCCCCCGCCGAGACCGATGATCGAATCGACCGCGAGGGGCTTGGCGAACGCGGTCCCACGTCTGACCATCTCCGTGTCCGGGTTGACGTCGAAGTCATGGAAAGGAATGGTATCGACCCCCGCGGACATGAGCTCTGCAGTCGCGCGGTCAACGTGGCCGGCGTCCCGGAGCCCGTGGTCTGCGACGAGGAGGGGGCGGTGGAACCCAAGCTCGCGCGACAGCTCTCCCAGCTGGGATACGGTACCCGGTCCGAAGACGAGTCGTGTCTTCAGCTGGAAGTCGAACGGTTGCAAAACCTTCCTATCCTATCACCGACCTCCGCTCGGCTTCGGCGGTCGGAAGCCTGCCTAGACGTCGAGGCTGTCGGCCTGGTCGGCCCGGTCCATGATGAAACGGAACCGTGCCGAGGGGTCCTTGCCCATCAGCTCGTTTATGACCCGGTCGGTCACCAACTGATCGCTGATCTCGACCTTGAGCAGCCTACGTGTCTTCGGATTCAGCGTGGTGTCCCAGAGGACCTTCGGCATCATTTCACCAAGACCCTTGAACCGAGTGATCTCCGGTCCCTTGCTCTTCGGGTCCCTGGACTTGAGGATGCGGTCCCGGTCGGCGTCGTCCAGCGCCCAGAAGGTCTCTTTGCCGTGGTCGATCCGATACAGCGGCGGTTGGGCGAGAAATACTCGGCCGTGCGCGATGAGCTTCGGCATCTGGCGGTAGAGGAAGGTCAGGAGGAGCGTTGCGATATGGTTGCCGTCCGAGTCGGCGTCGGCGAGGACGATAACCTTGTGATAACGCAGTCTGTCGAGGTCAAAGGACTTGCCAAGGCCGCAGCCCAGGGCAGTCACCAGGTCTGAGAGCTCCTTGTTCTCGAGCACCTTGGCCAGCGACGCGCTCTCGACGTTGAGCACCTTGCCCCGCAGGGGCAGGATCGCCTGTCGCCGCCGGTCACGTGCCTGCTTCGCCGAACCGCCGGCCGAATCGCCTTCGACGATGAAGAGCTCGCGGTCCCTGGGTTCCCGGCCCGTACAGTCACTCAACTTTCCTGGAAGGTTGAGTCTGGAGGCAGCGATGCTTCGCCGAGTCACCTCCTGTTGTGCCGCCCGGCTGGCCTCTCGTGCACGGGCCGCCAGGATGATGCGCGCCACGATTGCCTTGGCCGCGTTGATGTTCTGATTGAGCCAGTGCTCGAGCGAGGGTCGGACGACGGAGTCGAGGACCGAGGAGATCTCTGGGTTGTTGAGTCGATCCTTGGTTTGCCCTTGAAACTGGGGGTCGCGGATGAAGAGGCTGAGTACGCCGGTCAAACCCTCACGAATATCGTCGGAGGTGACCGTCACACCCTTTGGCGCGAGCGCATGCGTGTCCATGAAGTTGCGCACGCCTTTTCCGATACCCGCCCGGAGTCCGCTCTCGTGTGTGCCACCCGATGCGGTCGGTATGCCGTTGACGTAGCTGCGTAGGTGCTCGTCCGTCGACTCCGTCCACCGCAGGACGAGTTCCAGCTTCGAGCCGGTGTCATCGTGGTCTCTGGAAAGCGTGAAGACGGCATCGTGTACCGACGTCGACCCTCGACTGTCCACGAGGTGATTCAGATAGTCAACGAGGCCGTCCTCGTGGTAGTACGTTTGCTGGCTACGATGGGTCTCGTCGTTGAATACGACACGAACGCCTTTGTGCAGATAGCTGGCGACCTCGAGACGCTCCCGAATCAACTCGGCGTCGAACTCGGTCTTGGGGAATACCTTGGGGTCGGGTCGAAAGAACACCGTCGTGCCGGTTCCTCTCGCGGGTCCAACTTTCTTGAGTCCGCCAGCGGGTCTTCCTTCCTTGAAGGTTTGCTGCCATCGAAAGCCGTCACGCTTGGACGTGGCGATGAGTTGGCGTGATAGCGCGTTGACGACGCTGGCACCGACTCCGTGCAGCCCTCCCGCCGTGCGATAGGTTCGGTGCTCGAACTTGCCCCCAGCGTGGAGAGTGGTGAAGATGACCTCGAGGGCGCTCTTCTTCGTCTTGGGGTGCTTGTCGACCGGCACGCCGCGTCCATCGTCGATGACCGTGATCGAGGAGCCGTCGGCGTGTAGCGTCAGCTGGATGTTCTCGGCGTGGCCGTTCATCGCCTCATCGACGGCGTTGTCGACGATCTCCCACACCAGGTGATGGAGACCAGGGGAGCCCACGCCGCCGATATACATACCCGGCCGCTTGCGGACCGGTTCCAGGCCCTCGAGGACCGTGATGTCCTTGGCTGTGTATGAACGTCCCCCCACGTATAATTCCTCCGTGACCTCCGACGACTTCCGCGACACCGCCCTTGAACGCCTGGGTCAGCTACGCGACTGTCTAGGACAGAGCGCAGACAACGATAGTCTCGCGAGCCTGGCTGAACAGACCGAGCAGCTGGCCCGCTCCGTTGAGACCTTTCACATGGAGGCGATTCGCTTTCGCTTCTTTGGGCTGCGTCGTCAATTGGCCACGCAGCCCGAACCGGTCCCTCCTGAAGCGGCCGGCCTTCTCGAAGAGGTCAGCCAAGCGCTGAAAGGGGCGGGCTTCCTGATCAAGTAGGCGCCCCGGACCCACCGTCCTCTCACACCCCCTCCAGTTCGTCGACCCCGAGCGGGCGTGGCACCACTCTGATGAACTCGCCGCGCTGGAGCAGTTCCCGACCTTTTCCTCCGCGCCCTGTCACCTCGTATTTGGCCGTGCTGATCGTTTGCTGAGCGCCGCGGCTCGTTTCGACGGTGAGCAGGTCGCGGTCGCCGCCCGACGCCACGAAGCCCAGGACATGGTCGACGCCCTTGGCCACCTTGAGCACCGTGACCCCCTTCCCTGGTCCCGAGAGGAAGTTGATGTCGCCGATCTTGCAGAGGACCGCTCGGGCCTGCTTGGTGGCCACGATGACCACCTCCGTGCCGTGAACGGGCGCGACCCCGACGATCTCGGCTCCTTTGGCCGGCCGGGCAAACCGCCGTCCGGCCCGGGTGCTGGGCTCGGCGTAGGGTTCGAGGCTGAAACGTAGACCGAAGCCGTCACTGCTGACGGCGATGGCGTGTGTCTTGGGAACGTTGCCCGACCGACGCGGCGCAATACCCGGCGTGACCCTGTCGTCCAGGCTTAGCGCGTCCACCACTCGCTCGCCGTCCTTCAGCTTGAACAGTCGCTGGATTGGCTCGCCGTAACCGGTGGAGGCGGGAACGTCAATCAGACGGGAGCTGTAGGCCACACCGAAGTTGGTGAAGAAGACTGCCGTGGCTCGCGTGCTGCCCGACAGTACGGCGACGAGGGCATCGCCCTCTCGTAGCCGCGTCGTCGTGAGATCCCGGACTTCTTTCTGACGTTTGACCCAGCCGTCGCGCGACACCAGCACGACACAGTCCTCTTCGACGATGAAGTCGTCCTCGCTGAACTCCGGTTCGTCCCGAACGCTCTCGATCTTCGTGCGCCGGGGATTCCTCTTCGCATCTCCATAGGCCTTCTGGATGTCCCGGATCTCGTCGCGGACGATGGCCCATCGCCGGTCCTCTTTTCGTAAGAGCCCGCCGATCTTCCGTGCACGCCCGCGTCTCTCGGCCAGTTCCTTTTGGACGATCAGGATCTCGAGTCGGGCAAGACGATAGATCTTGAGCTCGAGAATCGCGTCCGTCTGGTCGGCGTCGAGTTTGAAGCGGCGCATGATCTTGACGGCTGCGTCCGTCTTGCCGTCCGAGGCGCGAATGAGCGCGATGATGGCGTCGAGCGCGTCGAAGACCTTCTCGAATCCTTCGAGGATATGGATCCGCTTCTGGAGTGCGGCCAGTTCGTGCTCGAGCCGGCGGGTGACGACTTCCAGTCGAAAGTGGAGGAAGTGCCACAGCACCTGATGCAAGTCGAGTCGCTCCGGCCGCCCGACGTCATCTTGTTCGGTTGGCACGAGGCAGGTCATGTTGACCGAGAAGTTGGTCTGCAGTGGCGTGTGTTTAAAGAGGTAGGCCATCACCATCTGCGGGTCGGCATCACCCTTCAATTCCAGCCCGACCCGGACATCGTCGGTCGACTCGTCTGTGACGTCGAGGAGCGGAGGGAGCTTGCGGGCGACGATGATCTCGGCGATGCGCTCGACGATCTGCGCCTTGTTGGAGCCGTAGGGCACGCTGGTCAGGTAGACCGTCCGCGTATTTCGGGTCGCCGGTCCGTTCTCCCACGTCGCCCGCAGCCTGAGCGTGCCGGAGCCGCTCTTGTAGATCTGCTTCAGCTCGTCGGCCGTGTTGAGCAGATGGCCACCGGTCGGAAAATCAGGTCCCTTGATGTACTTGCAGAGACGGGTGCTGCTCAGGTCTGGGTTGTCCAGGAGTTTGAGCAGGGCGGTGCACACCTCACCCAGATGGTGGGGAGGGATGTTCGTCGCCATCCCGACCGCGATTCCGGTCGCCCCGTTGATGAGGAGGGTTGGCAGGCGAGCGGGGAGCACAACCGGCTCCCGCCGCGTCCCGTCGTAGTTCGGTCGAAACGCGACCGTCTCGCTGTTGAGCTCCGTCAGCAGCTCGGCGCTCGACTCGGCAAGTCGACACTCGGTATAGCGCATCGCCGCGGCGCCGTCACCGTCGATCGACCCAAAGTTGCCGGACCCCTCTACTAGTGGATAGCGGAGGGAGAAGGGCTGCGCCATACGCACCAGACTGTCGTAGATGGCGGTGTCACCGTGCGGGTGATAGCTGCCCATGACATCGCCAACCACCTTGGCGCATTTTCGAGGCTTTGCGTCAGCCGTCAACCGCTGCTGCCACATCGTGTAGAGAATGCGTCGCTGAACGGGCTTCAGGCCGTCGCGGACGTCGGGCAGCGCCCGGGCGGTGATGACCGACAGGGCGTAGTTGAGGTATCTGGACTGCGCGGCTTCGTGAAGTGGCACCGACTGGACCGCTGAGCCCCGTCGACCGACGTCCGAAGTCTCCGCTTCGGCCGCGTCCAGCAGCGGCGCGCTGCGTCGTCGTTTTTGGCGGGTGCGTTTTGCCACTCAGTGTCCGGGTCGCGACATTTGACCGGGTCGTGACATCAAAAAGGATCCAGGGCCGGCGTGCCCATGACGGCCAGGAGCTCAGCCAGCACCATCGCCGTCGCCCCCCACACCCGCTCCCCGCCGAGCTCGAAGTACGGAACCTGAAAGAGTTCGTCCTGCCGCCACCGGTATCCGCGACGTGGTCCGGTTGTGGTGAGCTCGGTGAGTGGCACCTCAAGCATGCGACCGACCTCGTTCGCTTCGGCGCGAAACGACGGGCGCGTCTCGGAAATCCCTACCACTGGGTGCAAGGCGAAGTCGCTGACCGGTATATACAGCACGGAGAGCATCCCCAGAAGCCTCACGGTGGCTTGCGCGACGCCTACTTCCTCAGAGGCCTCGCGTAGCGCCGCCTCATCCCCGTTTCCCCCAGGTTCACGCCGCCGCCCGGCAAAGAGACCTGTCCTGGATGTTGTGCAAGTTTTCCCGCCCGAACGGTCAGCACAATGTGAGGTTGGTCGTCATGAGGGTAGAGCAGGACCAGGCCCGCCGCGACCCGGGCTCCGCGCGGGACCTCTCCTGGATGCCACCCGAGACGCGGGCGTGGTGCCAGTGCGAGGTGCGCGTCGGAGCCGGGTAGGCGCGTGTCGAGCCCGGCTCGGACCTGTGTCTCGATCTGATACAGTGACGGGAACTCTGGCGGCACGGTGAAGAACACTCACGCAGGACTAGCCACGACCCACTAGTTTACTGCGACCGCCCCCGACCATCCCCAACATTACGATGAGCGCACCCCAGAAGAACTTCGACCGTACCATTGTCGAAGGATCGCTTCCGAAGGCGGTGTGGATGCTCGCCTGGCCCACGATGCTGCAGAACGTGGTGGGTGGCCTGCAGGGGATCATCGACCAGGCGATGGTCGGGCACTATGTGGGATTCAACGGCAACGCCGCGATCGGGGTCAGCCTTCAGATCTTCATTCTTGTGATCGTGTTCGTGGCGTCGGTCTTCACGGGCATGGGTGTCCTCGTCGCACGCTTCGCTGGTGCCGGCGACCATGACAAGGTCAATCGAGCGGTGTATCAGGCGTTCTTGACGGCGGTGTTCATGGCGGTCGGGGTGCTGGCACCGGTCGGCTACGTCTTCGCACCGTGGTTCCTCACGATGATCAACGCGCCGCCCGAAGTGCAGGTTGAGGCCCTGCCGTACATCCGCACCATGTTTGTGTTCAGCATCGGGATGCTGATCTTCTTCATGATGAGCGGCGCGCTTCGGTCGGCCGGCGACGCCCGGACGCCTCTGCGTCTCGGGTTGGTGATGACGGGCCTCAACATCGTCCTGAACATCGTGCTCATCAGAGGACTCGGTCCCATTCCTTCCTACGGCACGCTGGGCGCGGCCATGGGCACCGCGATCGCCAGCGGCCTGACGGCGGTCGCCTTCCTGGTGCTGCTGTTCTCGGGGCGTCTGGTGATTCGCTTCTCGCGGACGATGTCCTTCGCGCCAGACTGGGCCATCATCAAGGAGCTGTTCAGGTTTGGATTGCCAACCGGCTTCCAGGGGATCGTCATGAACCTGGCCGGGGTGTTTCTGTATCGGTTCATCGGCTCTCTGGACCACCCCGCCGAGGCGCAGGCAGCCTATTCTGTGGGGTACACCGAGCTGTTCGCCCTGATCACCTGGACGTCTGTCGGGCTGATGGGTGCGACCGCTGCCGTCGCCGGCCAGAACCTTGGAGCCGGGCATCCAGACCGAAGCGCTCAGGCGGCCAGGGTGGCGTCCGGAATAGGCTTGGCGGTCGCGAGCCTGGTCGGGCTGTCGTTTCTGCTCTTCCCCCGCGCACTGCTTGCGATCTTCGCACTCGACGAGGGCGTGTCGTACGAATTGGGACGTCAGTTGCTCGCCTATCTGGCCGTGTCTGGCTTCTTCGTGACGGTGGCGTTGGTCTACACCGGTGGTCTCCAGGGCACCGGAGACACGCGCAGTCCCCTCTACATCTCGATCGTGTCTCAGTTCGTCGTGCCCATCGGACTGTGCACCTTCTTCTCGCTGACCCGCGGGCTGCAACCGGCTGACATCTGGCTCGCGATCGTGCTCGGTCACATGACCCGAGCCGGCCTGAGCGTTGTCAGGTTCCGTCAGGGTAAGTGGCGGCACATTGCGGTGAACATCGACCCCGCGAATGCCTAGCAAACAGCCGCCCAAAGATGTCAAACCTGCCACCCTGGCCGCCCAGGCACTAGGGTGGACCGACTCCTCAACCCGAGCCGTTGTCCCTCCGCTGGTCGCGTCGGTTCCCTACGAGCGCGCCGCCGACGGAAGCTACCCGGGGGGGCATACCTACACCCGCGACCAGAATCCGACCTATGACCAGGCCGAAGCTCTCCTGGCTCGACTGGACGGGGGGGCGGGGGCTCTGTTGTTCAGCTCCGGCATGGCGGCGGCGACCACCCTGTTCGAGACGCTTGATCCCGGTGACCATGTCGTTGCGCCAGAACAGATGTACTGGACGCTCCGGCTGTGGTTGCAGGAGCTGGCCGAGCGCGGACGAATCGCCCTTGACCTGGTGCCCAACGGCGACCTCGCGGTGCTCGATACGGCTGTGCGTGACGGCCTGACAAAAATCGTGTGGCTCGAGACCCCCGCCAACCCGATGGGCACCATCACCGACCTTGCGGCCAGCGCTGAGGTTGCGCACGCGGTGGGCGCCAAGGTCGTTGTCGATGGCACGGTGCCGACGCCGGTGCTGTGTCGTCCGCTCGAGCACGGAGCAGACCTGGTCATGCATTCCGCCACCAAGCAGCTCAATGGGCACTCGGATGTTCTGGCCGGTGCGCTGGTGACGGCTCAAAGGGATGCGCTCTGGGACAAGATTGCCCACGACCGTGCGTATCGAGGCGCGGTGCTGGGCCCCTTTGAGGCGTGGCTCTTGCGCCGTGGCATGCGCACGTTGTTCTTGCGTGTGCCGGCGGCCGCCCGGAGCGCCCAGGTTGTGGCCGAGTTTCTAGCCAGACATCCGGATGTGTTGGAGGTGTTGTATCCCGGGCTGCCCGGACACCCCGGGCACGCGATCGCGTGCAGGCAGATGTCCGGCGGGTTCGGCATGATGGTGTCGTTCCGCCCTGCGGGCGGGAAGGACGCGGCCAGACGAGTTGTGGCTGCGCTCAGGATCTTCCGGAACGCCACATCCCTCGGTGGAGTGGAGAGTCTGGTGGAGCACCGGGCCCCAGTTGAGGGTCCGGGGTCCAGTGTTCCGGAGGACCTGATCCGTCTCTCGACCGGGATAGAGGATGTGCGCGACCTCGTAGAGGATCTAGAGCAAGCACTTTCCTGAAGCTAGTGTGTGGTGAGTTCAACAGATCTGAGCACCGAGGCTGGCGATGCAGCGCCGGCCGAACGTATAGCTGTTGAACTCACCCCACTAGCCCTAGCCCGGTTCATCTGACCCGCGCTGAATCACTTCTCGCGCGCGGTCACGCAGTCGGACGATCTCTGGCCATTCCTTGCTTGTCGCGTGGATGGGTTCACCAATCGTGACCGTGACCGGTCCGCGGGTTAGCAGCATTGTGCCGGCGGGGAACATCTTGCGTGTGCCGCGGATGGCGACCGGCACGATCGGACATCCCGCCTCGACGGCGGCGCGAAACGCCCCGAGGCGAAATGGGAGCAGTCCAGGCGCTGCGACGAAGGTGCCCTCGGGAAAGACGAAGAGCGATTCGCCCGCTTGCAGGGGAGCAACGACTGCGCCTGCGCCCTCGATCTGCTGTGACAGGTCCCCCTTCTCGATCGGTATGTGTCCCCCCTTGCGAATGGCCGTACCCAGAAACGGGAATCCGGCGAGCCTGGCTTTGACGGCGAACCGGAGGGGTACCGGCAGGACCGACATGATCAGGACGGAGTCGAAAAAACTGCCGTGATTGGCCACGAACACCGCCTGCTGCAGACCGGCGAGATTCTCGAGCCCGTTTACCTCGACGGGGCAACCCGCAAGTCGAAACAGGAGCCCTACCCAACGGCCGATAAGCCGATTGGCCCACTGTCCCTGGGGTCCGAGACTCAGCGCCGCCCACACGAAGAGTCCGGTGACGACGAGGAGAGCGATGACCCAGGTCGTGAACACCAGGCGGGCGGCTCGGTCGAGACTCCGTCGGACGTAGCCGACACCGGCTCGAATTCCGAGGCGTGCCCACTGGACGACAGGGGAGTGACGTGTGTCGAGGCGTCCGCGTTCGAAGGCATCCCGCGTCGCACTCCGTCTGATTTTCCCACTCGAAGTCTTCAGCACCGCGCCGGGTCCGGTCAGCACCACCGTGTCTGGTGGAACGCCGAGTGAGGTCGCGACGCGCTCGATGATCGCCGCCTCCAGGTCTGACCGTTCGTAAGATTCCCGTACTCGGGTCTCAGCGACGATGACGAAGCGCTCGGTGCCGCGGGATGGGTCGGCTACGCCGAAGGCCGCAACGCACCCTTTTCTGACTCCAGGCACTGTGGCGGCGACCTCCTCAGCCTCGTGGGGTTGGAGGTTTCGACCGCCCTTGATAATCAGGTCCTTTTGCCGCCCACTCAGAAACAACTCACCCTCGGCGAAGTATCCGAGGTCCCCGGTCTCCAGCCACCCGTCCGACCGGATGAGCTCTCGAGTGGCGTCGGGGTTTCGATAGTAGCCGCTGGTCGCTGAGGGTCCGCGAAACTGAACTCGCCCTTCGCGGCGGTCGCCCAGTGGTCGGTCGGAGTCACCAACGACTCGGATGTCGTGCCCTCGCAGAGCGCGGCCACAACCGACGATCTGGAGCGACTCATGCTCCCCGCCCGGCGCCACCTCACGTGCCTCTCCGGACTCCTGGAACTGTCGCCGGTCGATGACGTCGATCCTTGGTCCCCGTCCTGTAGGTGGTGCGGCGAGGCCGACCGAACATTCGGCCAGTCCGTAGACCGGTGTCAGGGCCTCTCGCCTCAGACCGTAGGGTGCGAATCGTGTGGCGAAACGGGCCAGGGTCTCTGGCTGGACGGCCTCAGAGCCGTTCAAGAGCACCCGGACCGAGCTCAGGTCGAGACCTTCGAGCTCGTGGTCAGGGATCCGAAGGGAGCACAGGTCGTAGGCGAAGTTCGGCGCCGGCGAGAGAGTACCGCGATGAGCGTGGAGTGCCCACAGCCATCGCGCAGGACGCGAGAGAAAGGCGAGTGGAGACATCAGCGCGAGCGGCGCACCCAGATAGAGCATGCCGAGCCACGCCCCAATCAACCCCATGTCGTGATACAGCGGCAGCCAGCTCACGCCCACTTCGTCGGCCGGCACCGCGAGGCCAGCCTCGAGGGCGCGTATGTTGGCCAGGAGGTTCGCATGTGTGAGCAGCACGCCTTTGGGCTGACCGGTGCTGCCCGACGTGTACTGGATCAGAGCGGGGTCACCGTCGTCTCGGCGTCGTCTCAGGGCCAGCGACGGGGCGGCCTCGCCCTCGCGGGCAAGCGTCTCGATGGTGACGACGGCCGACAGCGCGGGCGCTTGTCCGACCAGGAGAGCGGTGACCCGCTCAACCTCGGCGAAGGTGATCATGAGACGGGTATTGGCATTGCGAAGGATCGCGACCTGCCGCAGCGCATACTCTTCGATACGGTCTGCCCGGAACGGCGGGTACATGGGCGCGGGGATACAACCGGCCAGCAGCGTGCCAAAGAAGGCCGAGAAGAAGGCGGGCTCGGTTCGTAGCATGATGGCCACGGTGTCGTGACGTCCGAGCCCCCGTGCTGTGAGGCCGTCTGCCACGTCGAGTGACGCGCGCCACACATCCCCGTACGTCAGGGGTTGTTCGGTCCCATCGTCTTGACGCAGGTGGATGTGCACGCGGTCGGGTGACCGCTGAGCGTGCCACTCGAACGCATCGACGATGGTGCGGGCTGAAGCGGGGGCCGCTGCGGCTGTTTCCGAACGGGTACGGACGGAGGGCAGCGATTCGGTGACGTTCGGGTCGGCGGCAAGTATGGCGCGGGCGAGGTCTGCTGGATTCTCAGCGTGGGCCATCGCCTCGTCGCCGAGGCGGACCCCGAGCGCGCGCTCCAACCTGACAAGGAGTTCGACCCGCTCTAGGCTGCTGATACCGAGATCGCGTTCGAGCGAGTCACTGGCCGACGCGCGGCGATAAGTATCGTGACCCCTCAGCTCGGCGACCAGCTCGTCGACGACATCGAGAACCTGCGCCTCGATGCTCTCTGATGCAGAGCGAGCGGACACGGACATGCCCGCTATCTTAGTGGATGCGTCAGCGGCCGACGGTCGACCGGCGGAGCACGCACCTCGCCTACTGCACTGTCACGGAGTTGATGAGGATCGGCTCGAGGGGGACGGCTTCGTGAGAGCCCTGAACCTGGGTCGGAACCGCGACGATCTTGTCGACGACATCCATTCCCTCGGTTACCCGCCCAAAGACAGCGTAACCGTACCCGGCGGGGTCGAGGCTCCTGTGGTCGAGAGATCTGGCGTTGTCGGCCACGCTGATGAAGAACTGTGATGTCGCGCTGTCGATCGAGGGCGTGCGCGCCATCGACAACGTCCCGCGCGCGTTGGTGAGGCCGTTCCGCGCTTCATTCTGAATCGGCGGTCGTGTTTGTTTTGGTGTCAGGTCGGGGGTCAGACCGCCACCCTGGATCATGAAGCCTGGCCTGACCCGATGGAATACGGTGCCCTCGAAAAACCCGTCGCTCACGTAGCCGAGGAAGTTCTCCACGCTAATCGGGGCATCCGACTGTAGTAGCTCAATAGTGATGTTGCCGAGACTGGTTTCCATGAGGACGACGGGGTTGTCCTGGGCCGAGGCTGGGGGCGACCCGAGTGTCATCGCGGCGCAAACGACAATGAGGACGAACACACGAAGCAGCATGTCATGGGCTCCTTAGGGGCCGATTCTGACCCGTACAGCGAAAATATCCAACTTACAGGATCAAGGATCCAATTGTTGGAATGTTGCGCCGCTCTCGAGCTCGTACAATGGCGCGATGCGACAAAAAGGCCCTTATTCCAGGCAGTCTCGACTGAAAATATTTCGGTCCCGAGTATGCATAATCCGGCACCACCTGTCCAGTGATCTAGCCGCCCTTCGCCTCATATGAGCCTGCTCGAGAAGTTCCGCGCCCAACCGGAGTGGCAGAGCGACGACCCGGTTGTCCGGGTTGCTGCCGTACGCGATCTGTCGAGAGACGACGGCTCCCAGGAACTCCTCATCGATATCGCCCGACAGGACACCGACCCATCGGTTCGGCTCGAGGCGATTGCCTGGATTGACGATCTCGACGCCCTCGTCTCGATCGCCCGTGCCGATGACGATGCCACGGTCCGAACCGCGGTGCGGGAGATCGTGAGGGACCTCGTCATCGAGGCCGATGACGAAGCGCTGGGCTCGCGCGGTCTTCAGGAGCTCTCGGTGGACCGTGACCTCGTGGCCGTGGCTGGGTCGGCGCGGCTGCCGACGATCAGTCGGGCTGCCCTCGCGCGACTGGACGACCAGCGTGCGATCGGATCGGTTGCCCGGCGTGCGACAGCGAGTGAGGTCGCCGCTGAGGCGCTGGCCAGACTCGAGGATCCTGTGGAGCTCGAGGCGGTCGCTACGAAAGCCGAGGACAAAGCCATCGCCGTGATGGCCTTCGAGCGGCTTGTCGAGGGGGAGGTCGGTCGCGACTGCCTTGAACAGCTCGCCAAGCGGGCCAAGCAGAAAGCCGTCCAGCGCCGCGCGCGCGCCGTCTTGGAGGCCCTCGATACAGTCCAGGTCGGTGACGATCTCGATGCGCCACCGCCACCGGCGCCGTCACAGGACCACGTAGGTCTGTGCGAAGAGCTCGAGGCGCTCCGCGGAGAAGAGGACCTGGACCGAGGCCGCGCGGCTCTTGACCGACTGCTACAGCGCTGGTCCGAGCTGGACACCGCGCCGGACGAGACCCTGGGAACCCGCTTCATCGAGGCCAGGAGGGCTGCTGAAGCCCGGCTAGCCAATCTGGATGCGGCGATTGTCGCCCGGCGTCTGGATGAGGAACGGCAGGCCGCGGCCCTAGCAGCAACGAAGCAGCGGGCCTTGGAGGAGCGCACGCAGGAGATGGACAACCTTCTTACCGAGATGGAACGGCTCGTCGCGCCCGACGCCGCAGTGGGCGGCACATTGGCGTGGTCCGAGGTCGCCGGCCAGTGGCGTGGGTTGGTCGCCGCGGTTGGTGACGCCAAGAGCGAGCAACTCACGACGTTCCTTGCCCGGCACGGTGCGGTGGAGCAGCGGCGCAGGACGCGCGAGAGCGCCGCAAAGTCGGATCGCGAGAAGGCAGAGAAGGACAATCTGCAGCGGTTGAAGCAATTGGTCAGGACGGTCACGGGTCTGGTTTCCTCCGAGAAGCTTCAACTAGCCGAAGCAGAACGTCAGTTGCGTCGTGTGCGTCAGGCGGTTGACAGCCCCGAACCGCTTCCCCGCCGCGAACGGGATGCGGTGGTGAAGACGCTGAAGCGGGTGCACACAGGACTACTAGGACGGGTTCGCGAGCTCAGGGACTTCGCGGACTGGCAGCGATGGGCCAACCTGGGGATCCAGGAGGGACTGTGTCGCCGGATGAAGGAACTCCAGGAGCTTTCCGACGACGCCGAGCTGGCCGATCGTTTCCTGGAGATCATGACCCGTTGGCGCGCGGCGGCTGACGTGCCCAAGGAAAAGGGCGCTGAGTTGTGGCAGCGATTCAAGACTGCCCACGATGCCGTTTTCCCGCGGGTCGAGAAACATCGGGAAGCCCAGGCCGCCATTCGTGAGCAGAATCTCATTCGCCAGCAAGCACTGGTCGAGGAGGCTGAGCGACTGTCCTCGTCGACCGATTGGCTCAAGACCGTCCAGCGGGTCACCGAGCTTCAGGCCGAGTGGAAAACGGTCGGTCCAGGTCCCCGCCGGCACCACAAGGAGCTCTGGCATAGGTTTCGGACGGCCTGCAATACGTTCTTTAGCCGACGCAAGGCTGACCTGTCCGAGCGAAAGCAGCAGTGGTCGAGCAATCTGCTCATCAAGGAGAAGCTCTGCGAGCGCATCGAGGCGCTGGCTGAGGCAGAGGACCTCCCATCGGCGATTGCGTCGGTCAAGCAGGCGCAGGTTGAGTGGAAGACAGCGGGTCCCGTTCGCCGGACCCGTTCAGAGGCAGTGTGGAAGCGATTCTCCACCGCATGTGACGCGGTGTTCGACCGGGCCAAGGCGCGTCAGCATGAGGCCGCGGCCGAGCGCGCGGGCGTACGTGAGGCGCTCTGCGTGGAGGTCGAGTCGCTCTTGCCCGCTGACGATGACGCGACCTCCGAGCCGACCCCTGACCTCGCTGAGAGAGTCGGCGATGTGCGACGTCGCTGGCGGGATGCTCCTGACGTGCCGCCACCTCTTGGACGGACGCTCAAGGCGCGGTTCGAACAGGGCGTGGCTCAGCTCGTCGAGAAGTGTCCCGATGCGTTCCGCGATACCGACCTCGACCCGGCCCGCCAGTTGAAGAAGCTCCACAAGTTGTGTGACCGGATCGAGGCGCTCAGGCCGGCCGGCGCCACCGGGTCGCAGGGTGTGTCACCGGCAGAGCTGCTCGCATCGAAATGGCGCGACGCGCTGGCGAGCAACCTGATGGGCGCGCGGGTCGACGAGGCTGCCGAGCGACGGTCCGCGGCCGATGAGGTGCGCCGCGCGAAACAGGACCTTCGTCGCCTCGGTAGGGTGAGCGGAGACGAGGGACGCACGTTGGTCGCGCGCTTCCACGAGGCCTGCGGCCAGGTGCTTCGATGGGCCGAGCCCAGGAAACCCGAGCGTGTCTCGTCGCCGACGACCAGCTCGGCATAGTCTCCAAACATGAGCATAGGAGATGAGTTGGACGCCGAGTTGAAGGACGCGATGCGAGCCCACGATCGCAACCGCATCGAAGTGGTTCGCCAGATCAGCACCGAGATCACCCGGGCCACGACCGCACCCGGATTCAAGGGCAAGGCTGACGACGACCTCCACCGCAAGGTCATCGCTGCCTATGCCAAGAAGATGGGCAAAGCGGTCGCCGAGTATGAAAGCTACGGCGATCGGGGCGCCGAGATGGCGTCGAAACTGCGATTCGAGGTGGAATACCTCGAGCGCTGGCTTCCGAAGGCAGCCAGCGCCCAAGAGGTAGCGGCGATCGTCGACGATGCGGTGCAGGAGCTTGGTGCGATCGACATCAAGGCCATGGGGCAGGTGATGGGGCACGTGATGAAGCAGCATCCCGAACTCGACGGGGCGGTGGTGAACCGTCTTGTACGCGCCCGTCTCGCCTCACACTAGCCCGATGCATCTCGACGCTCCGCCAAGTAGGAGTGCCACAGGATCCGCGCGGCCACCGACCGATACGGACGCCAGAGTTTAGCCTGCGTCGCCAATCCCTGATCTGACGGGGGTTCCGTGAGTCCGCGCAGGCGTTTGAACGATTGACGGAGCGCGAGGTCGTAGACGGGCCATACATCGGGACGACGCAACGCCATCAGTAGATAGATGTTGGCGGTCCAATGGCCGATGCCGGGGACGGTCATGAGTGCCGCCCGCGCATCGTCATCGTTCATTCCGGCGACACCGCGGAGATTGACGTTGCCGCTCTCGATGGCTGTCGCCAGCTCGACAACATACCGAGCCTTCTGTCGCGTGAGCCCGAGAGACCGAAGCTGGCTCGGACCGAGCGCGAGGATCCGCTCAGGAGCCACTTCTCCGGTCCGCCCCGCCAGTCGGTCGAATGCCGACCGGGCGGAGGCGAGCGAGACCTGCTGCTCGAGAATGATGAGTACGAGCGTGGCGTAGCTCGCTGGTCGTGCCCACAGGGGAGGCGGACCGTGCGCTCGTAGTACCCGCGCCAGGTCAGTGTCACGCGTGGCCAGGATCCGAGCGGCTTCCGCCAACCCAGCACGAGTCAGGCGCGCGGGCTTGGAGCGTGTCTCTCCCGTGCTGGGGTCGGTGCACGAGAGTTTCTGGACCACTGCAAGTGGACTGTAACACCCGTTCGCTTAGCGATCTCCGACCGGGACGCTCCGCCTGGCGGCGTTGCTCCTCGGTCACAAATGCCCGATTTGCTCCCTCGTCGCGCCTTGCCACGCGGGCGTCACAGCCGAACCTCACTAAACGAATGGTTGTTACAGTCCACTAGAATACGGTCTTCGAGACATGCAGGATTTTCATCCCCTCACCGCGGCGTGGTTCGCGGGACGATTCGAAGACGCGACGGAGCCTCAGCGCGGTGCTGGCCTGAAGTCAGAGCCGGTCGTGACGTGCTGATTTCCGCTCCGACGGGGTCGGGAAAGACGCTCGCCGCCTTTCTGATATGTCTCGACCGGCTCGTGGCCCGCGGTATCGACGTCGGGTCGCTCGATGACCAGACCGAGGTCGTCTACGTTTCTCCCCTCAAGGCGCTGAGCACTGATATCAACCGCAACCTCGAGGCTCCTTTGGCCGAGATCGCTGGCCTCGCGACCGAACGCGGCATCGCGCTGCCCCCGATTCGCACCGCCGTCCGCACCGGTGACACGCCGACGTGGGAACGCGAGCAGATGGTACGTCGGCCCCCGCACCTGTTGGTGACGACACCCGAGTCGCTCTTCATCCTGCTGACCGCCGAGCGGGGTCGACGCATGCTGCGGACCACGCGAACCATCATCGTTGACGAGATCCATGCGCTGGTCGACGACAAGCGCGGCTCGCATCTCGCGTTGACGGTGGCACGGCTAGACGACTTGGTCCGAAAATCTGGAGGCCCTCGACCACAACGAATCGGACTCTCCGCCACCGTCAACCCAATCGCTGAGGTCGCCCAGTTTCTGTCGGGCACAGAATCTGAGGGCCGACCCCGCCCGACGGTTGTCCACTCTGGCCATCACCGGACGCTCGACCTGGGGGTCGAGGTTCCTCAGGAAGATCTCGGGGTCGTTGCGTCCAACGAGATGTGGGGGGATATCTACGATCGGATGGCCGAGTTGATTCGCGCCCATCAGACCACCCTCATCTTCGTCAACACTCGTCGGCTCTCAGAGCGGGTGGCTCACCATCTGCAGGATCGGTTGGGTGACGACGCCGTGTTGGCTCACCACGGAAGCCTGTCGCGCCGGATCCGGCAGACAGCCGAACGGGAGCTCAAGGCGGGCAATCTTCGCGCGGTCGTCGCCACCGCCTCGCTCGAGCTCGGTATCGACATCGGGTCCGTCGACCTCGTCTGTCACGTCGGGTCGCCTCGCTCGATTGGCGTAGCCCTCCAGCGCGTCGGGCGGTCCGGGCACACGGTTGATCGGGCTCGACTACCCAAGGGGCGTTTCTTTCCTACCACCCGGGACGAGCTGCTCGAGTGCGGCGCGTTGGTCAGGGCGATGCGTCGGCGGCTGCTTGACCGGCTAGAGATTCCTGATTGGCCGCGCGACATCCTAGTGCAGTGATCGTAAAACGTCTTGTACTTCCAGTTGGGGTTTGGTCCCGTGTGCCACATGAACCGAACCCCCGCTTTGCCGATGACGCCGGAACAACGCGCGACGCTGCACGGCTGGATTCGAGCGGGCACGACAGCGCAGCGCGTGGTGTTGCGGAGCCGGATCGTGGTGCTCGCGGCTGACGGTCTGCCGAGCAAGCACATCGCTCACCAGCTCGCCACGAGCCAGAATACGGTGCGGTTGTGGCGCCGCCGGTTTGCGGTTGGGGGGCCCGGCGCCCTGACCCGCGATGCCCCGGGCCGCGGGCGCAAGCGCCAAGTCACCGCGGCCCGCGAGCAGCAGGTCGTGGAAGCGACGCTGCACACCGCGCCGCCGCGGGCGACCCACTGGAGTCTGCGTACCATGGCCGCTGCGCAAGGGTTGAGTCCGGCGTCGATTCATCGGATTTGGCAGGCGCACGGGCTGCAGCCGCACCGCGTCCGTACCTTCAAGCTGTCGACGGACCCGCGGTTTCTCGAGAAGCTCACCGACGTCGTCGGGCTCTACGTGGATCCGCCCGAACAGGCCCTGGTCTTCTGTGTCGACGAAAAGAGCCAAATCCAAGCGTTGCAGCGATCGCAGCCCGGCCTGCCGATGAAACCCGGCCGAGCCGGCACCATGACCCACGACTACAAGCGGCACGGGACGACGACGTTGTTTGCCGCGTTGAATGTCCTCGAGGGCACCGTCATCGGCTCGTGTCTGGCGCGCCATCGGCATCAGGAATTTCGCAAGTTCTTGAACCTGCTCGACGCACAAACGCCGCCGGACGTGGCTATCCACGCCATCCTCGACAACTACGCGACGCACAAACATCCGGCGATTCAACGGTGGATCCGCCGGCATCCTCGGTTCCATCTGCACTTTGTGCCCACGAGCGCCTCCTGGCTGAACCTCGTCGAGGTCTGGTTTTCGCGGCTGACCGCGGACCAGCTGCGACGCGGCGACTTTCTGAGCGTCCGCGACCTCATCGACGCGATCTCCGCGTATATTCACAACCACAATCACGACGCCGTGCCGTTCATCTGGACCGCTCCGGCCGAACGCATCCTGGAGAAAGTCATGAAGTGCCGAGCTATTTCGGAATCACTGCACTAGCCCAGCAACTCGTCGCGGCCGTCGCGTGCGACGAGTGGTCCGAAGAAGACCTGTTCGACCTCGTTCGCAGCGCCTATCCCTATCAGCACCTGCCGCGGAGTGAGTTCGATGCGGTGCTGACGATGCTGTCCGACGGTATCGCCACCCAACGCGGACGGTACGGGGCGTATCTCCACCGGGATCGGGTCAACGCGGTGGTGCGCCCGCGTCGAGGAGCGAGGCTGGCGGCGATCACGTCCGGCGGTGCGATTCCCGACAACGCGAACTACCTAGTGACAGCCGAGCCCGAAGGTTTGACAGTCGGCACGGTCGACGAGGACTTCGCCATCGAGAGTATGTCCGGTGACATCTTCCTCCTCGGCACGAGCTCGTGGCGAATCCGACGCGTCGAGGCCGGACGCCTCCGGGTGGAGGATGCTCACGGGGCCGCGCCGACGATTCCCTTCTGGCGTGGAGAAGCCCCAGGGCGGACGGCGGTCCTTTCCGAGGAAGTCTCGGCCGTTCGGTGCCGCATCCACGAGCTGTCGGCAGAGATGTCTGGTGAACCGAGTACTGGCGCTGCTGATTTTTTGAGAAGTGAATGTGGCTTCGACACAGCAGGGGCTGAGCAGGCCGTCGCCTATGTCGTGGCTGGCGCGCGCGCGCTCGGGGCGCTTCCGTCTATCCACACCGTGGTGGCCGAACGATTCTTCGACGAGGGCGGTGGGATGCAGCTGGTATTGCACGCGCCGTTCGGTGCCCGGATCAATCGGGCGTGG
The DNA here is from genome assembly GCA_965249105.1 of Vicinamibacterales bacterium. Lineage (GTDB taxonomy): Bacteria > Acidobacteriota > Vicinamibacteria > Vicinamibacterales > UBA8438 > CAUZIB01. The sequence goes on from OZ252219.1 coordinate 106,593, forward strand.
GGTCTCGCGCTTCGCAAGCGTTTCTGTCGGTCTTTCAATTTCGAGCTGCAGGCCGCGGCGACCGACAACGGGATCGTGATCTCGCTGGCCGAGCAGCACAGCTTTCCGCTCGACGTCATCTTTCAGTTTCTCAATATCGAAACGGTCGAGGACGTCCTAACCCAGGCGATGCTGCCTGCCCCGATGTTCGCGGCGCGGTGGCGGTGGAACGCATCCCGGGCGCTGGCGATACTGCGTTTCGCTGGAGGCCGAAAGGTGGCTCCGCCCCTGCAGCGGATGAGGTCCGATGACCTGCTGGCGTCGGTGTTCCCCGACCAGGTCGCCTGTCAGGAGAACCTCGTCGGAGAGATTCGAGTCCCCGACCATCCCTTGGTCAAGGAGACGGTTCGCGACTGTCTCGACGAGGCCATGGACCTGGACGGGTTGCGGGAACTGCTCGCGGCCCTCGAGGAGGGAACCATCGTGTCGCGAGCGGTGGACACCGCCGAGCCCTCACCTCTGAGCCACGAGATTCTCAACGCCAACCCGTACGCCTTCCTCGACGACGCGCCCCTGGAGGAGCGTCGCGCACGCGCCGTTCAACTGCGGCGAACGCTGCCGAGCGACGCCAAAGAGGTGGGCGCACTCGACCAGCTGGCAATTGCCGACGTCGCGGCCGAGTCGGCACCGGTTGTGCGCGAGGCCGACGAGTTGCACGACGCGCTCCTGACCCTGTGCGTGCATCCGACCGTGGCCGATTGGAGACCGTGGTACGAGGAGTTGGCCGGCGACGGCCGCGCCGTCACCCTGACGGTCGACGACCATGAGCTCTGGGTGGCCACCGAGCGAGTCCTTCTGGCTCGGATGGCCTATCCCCACGGGCGGACGACCAGCGCACGCGATGTCGACCAACCCGTGCCGGCGAGTCAGGACGACGCCGTGACCGAAGTGTTGAGAGGATGGCTCGGGTGCTCCGGTCCGCAGACCGTTGCCGAGCTGGCCGACCGCCTGTGGCTTCCGGTTGAATCCGTTCAAATGGCGCTGGCCCGTCTGGAGGGCGAGGGGCAGGTTCTTCAGGGCCAGTTCTCGGCCGCCGGCCGATCGGTCGGAGCGGAGACAGAGTGGTGCAACCGGCGAGTCCTGGCCCGGATACACCGACTGACGCTTGGCCGTCTGCGACGCGAGATCGAGCCGGTGTCGGCCGCCGACTTCGTCGACTTTCTTGCCCGCTGGCAGCACGTGGCGCCGGGTACTCAGTTGCACGGCCGTTCGGGCTTGTTGCAGGTCTTGAAGCAGCTGCAGGGGTACGAGATCTCGGCGGCCGGTTGGGAACGCGGTGTGCTGGCCAGACGGATCGCCAAGTACGACGGCGAGATGCTCGACCACCTGTGCCTGTCCGGCGACGTCATGTGGGGACGGCTCTCTCCACATCCGGCGTTCGAATCTGAGCCCGGCACAGGGAGCGCGCAGACCGCGCCTCGCCGGGTCCGCCCCACACGCGCAGCCCCCGTGGCCATCCTGCTCCGAGAAGACGCGGGCTGGCTCGTTGGGCCCACGACGCGAGGACCGGTCAGCCCCACAGGACCTGAACTGGCGGTTCCGGCCGCGCTGTCGCATCCGGCTGCTCTGTCGCATCCAGCTCAAGAGATCCTTGAGCAGCTCCGTCTGCTGGGCGCCTCGTTCCTGCGGGATCTGGTTCTGGCCACAGGTCGGTTACCAAGCGAGGTCGAAGATGGATTGTGGGAGCTAGTAGCCGCCGGGGTCGTCACCGCCGACGGCTTCGACAACCTGCGCGCGTTGATCGATCCGAAGCGCCGGCGCGGCGAAGGGCGCCACCGGACCGCCCGTCCCAGACATGCCGCAGGTCGGTGGGCCCTGCTGCATTCAGCCCTCACAGCGCCGCACGATCCCGACGCGGACGGCGAGGCTCGACCCTCCGGCGTTGAGGCATTCGCCCGCCAGCTTCTGGCTCGATGGGGAGTGGTGTTCCGGGACGTTATTGCGCGAGAGACGCTGGCGCCGCCGTGGCGGGATCTGCTCGCGACGTTGCGCCGGATGGAGGCGCGGGGTGAGATCCGGGGCGGTCGTTTTGTCGACGGTTTCCTGGGCGAGCAGTTCGCGCTTCCCGAGGCCCTCGACTCGCTGCGGATGGTGAGACGGGATAAGGAGCGGGTTGGGGCGGCGCCGGTGATCGTGGCGGCAGCGGATCCCCTCAACCTGACGGGCATCATCACCCCGGGGGAGCGGGTCAGCGCGCTGTCCAACGGGGTGGTCGAGGTGGTCGGGACTCGAGAGGCCCCAAGTCATCCTTTGGAGTACAGTGGGAACCTCCGACTCAGGCAGAATCCGTGACCCAACACGTAGCCTCCCACCCTCGAGCCCCGGCCTGGTTGTTCGTCGTAATCGCGATGCTCTCCACCGCGACGCTACAAGGACAGCAACCGCCCGATGGCGAACAGGCGCGCGCTTCCGAGTCTCCGGTTCCGGAATTGCCACCGGGCGCGGTGCGGGTTGTCAACGTGGCCAGGCATGGTGATCGATACGCGATCTGTGCCGAGGAGCCGAGAGTCGCTGTGGAACAGGGCACACGCCTCGTTCCGAGAACTCGGGTCTGGGTTCATGACGGAATCAAGACCCGGCAGGTGGGGACCGCCGCCGGCACGTGCGACCCGGCGTGGTCGGCCGATGGCCAGCGCGTCGCGGTGGTCGCGCCGGACGGGCTCTGGGTGCTGACCGCCGACCTCGGGGTCACGATCCATCTCGTTGACACCCGCCACACTGAGTCTCCTGGTGACGAGGCGGCACATCGCACACTTGCCGGGCCCGCCTGGGCCCCGGATGGACGACACCTCGCCTTCAAGGTCAGCAACGACGCCACGTCTTGGGTCCAAGCCGTCGATGCAGACACTGGCCACGAGGTGTACACATCGGATCCCGAAACCTATGACTTCTCGTGGGGAGCGGACTCAGCGTCGCTACAGTTCGGTTCCCGGGTAGTCCGTTTACCCTGAGATGACTGCCCCACAGTCGATGACCCGAATCTTCGTTTCCGCCGTCGTTCTGGCGACGCTCGCGGGCTGTCGCTCGTCCTCCAACGTCCGTCCTGTCGGAGCCAACAGCGCCCCACCGACACTTCCGGTGACGTTCGATACGCGGGTGCTTGTCGAGGCACTAGCATCCGACGACTTGGAGGGGCGCCTGACCGGAACCGACGGGAGCCGCAAGGCTGCCGACTACATCGTGGCCCGACTCGAGGAGATTGGGGCGACACCCTTGCCCGGTGCCGATGACTTTCGATTGCCGTTCCGATTCACAGCGGGGGTGAACGACGGCGGAAGTCGAATCGTCCTAGCCGGAACGGGCTCCGACGCACAGACCTGGGAAGGTCCCGAAGTACGGGCCCTCTCTTTCTCTGAGAATGGTGCCGTCTCGGGCGAGCTGGTCTTTGCTGGCTACGGACTCTCGGTGCCGGAGACCGACGGGTTCAGCTACGACAGCTATACCACCCTCGATGTGAAGGACAAAGTCGTCCTCGTGCTTCGCTATTTTCCCGAGGACACCGAGGGTGAGCTTCGGAGAAATCTGTCGAAATACTCGGCCCCTCGATACAAGGCGATGGCCGCGCGTCAGCGAGGTGCGGTTGGCGTGATAGTGGTAACTGGCCCCCGATCGCCGAACGCCGGCGAGTTGGTCCCGATGACCTTCGACACCGCGCTGTCCGGCTCGAACATCCACGCGGTCAGTGTCGGGGGCGAGGTCGGGGGGGCACTGATCGGGCTGACCGGGCAGACCCTCGAGGACGTGCAAGCGTCGCTCGACACGGGGAATCCTCACGTTACGGGATTCGATATTCCTGAGGTTCACATCACCCTCGAGACGACCGTCGAGCGAGAGGAGCGGACTGGCTACAACGTGGTCGGCCTGCTGCCTCCGGGAGATCGAACGGTCGACAAGCCGTATGTGTTGCTGGGCGGTCACTATGACCACTTGGGTCGCGGTGCCGGGGGGAACTCCCTGGCGCGCGGTGACGAGTCGGGCGAGATTCACAATGGCGCCGACGACAACGCATCGGGGGTGGCGGCGATCCTGTCCGCCGGCGCCCGCCTGGCACAGCTTGAGCGCGCGCGCGGCGCTATCCTGGCCTTCTGGTCAGGCGAGGAGCTCGGACTCCTCGGGTCGGCCGACTTCGTGGAATCCTCTCCGGTGCCGAACGACCAGATCGCGGCCTATCTGAACTTCGACATGGTGGGGAGGCTGACCGACAACAAGCTGACCGTGCAGGCAGTTGGAACCAGTCCCACCTGGACGCCGCTGGTCGAGGAGTTGAACACCGCGCCGGCCTTCGACCTGCAGTTCATCACAGACCCCTATCTTCCGACCGACGTGATGAGCTTCAACCAGGTCGATGTCCCGAGCCTCGGGTTCTTTACCGGCAGCCACGACGACTATCACCGGCCGACCGACGATGCGGACGCTATTAACTACGAAGGTCTCGAGCGTATCGCAGACCTCGGCGCGGCCGTGGCCGAGCGTTTGGCCACGCAGACCGAACCGGTGGAGTTCGTGAGGGTGGAGAGGGGCGCGCAGCAGGGCAGCCAAACGGTGATGCGGATATTCACCGGCACGATTCCCGACTACAGCCAGGAGGCGGAAGGACTGCTGCTCTCCGGTGTCGTCGGGGGAGGGCCAGCCGAAGCGGCCGGGCTCCGGCGTGGGGATGTGATCATCGAGTTGAGCGGTCAAACGATCGCGAATATCTACGACTACACCTACGCGCTCGACCTGCTGAAGGTCGGCGAGCCGGCCGGTGTGGTCTTCATGCGTGGTGAGGAGCGCGTAGAGACTGAATTGGTACCGGAAGCCCGGCAGTAAGGTCAGATTGACCCGCGGCTGACGCCCCTCATTCCGCTGGCGCGCTTTGTGCTCCGGCCTTGAGCGCCCAGAGCCGATTCCGCGTGAGGATATACATCACGCCGTCCTTGACGACCGGCGTGCTGTAGACCGAGGCCCCCAGGTTATACTCGCCAATGACCTCCATCTCGCGACCGGCGCGCAGCACCACCACATCTCCATCTTCGTCTCCAAGATAGACCTTGCCATCGGCGGCAAAGGGAGAGCCCCACACCGCGGCAAACGTGTCGTAGGTCCAGTAGTGCTCACCCGTCTGCGCGTTGAGGGCATGGAGGAACCCTGACAGGCTGGAGATGTAGAGGATGTCGTCCTGGATGGCCGCCGTCGACATTGTCCGATAGAAATCCTCGCCACCCCGATGCCAGAGCATGTGGGTATCGGTGACGTCACCGGTGCCGGTCGGGTCGATGGCATAGAAATGTCCGGGCGCCTCGCCGTGCTCCGGGTCCTGGCCAACCCCGATGTAGACCTTGTTGTCGTAGACAACCGGCGTCGAGAGCACGTTGTTTCGGGTGCCCCGCCCGCCGAGAATCCACTCCGAGTCCCCCGGGTTGAGATCGTACTCCCAGACGATGTCTCCCGACGCGGCATCGAGGCTGTAGAGCACCCCGTTACCTCCCGGGAAAATCACCTGGCCTCTCCCATTGATCTCGGCGTATGCCGGGTTGGTCCAGCTGCCGTGGAGGACGTTCTCTCCCACGACCACACTCTCCCAGATGAGCTCGCCGGTGTTCTTGTCCATCGCGATGAAGTTGGGTGAGAACGGCGACGGGACGTTGACGTGTCCCTCGTCGACACCGTTGCTGGTCACCGTATAGAGGAGGTCGCCAACGACCAGCGGGGACCCGGTCGCGAGGTTGTGCGGAAACACATCCAGCTCGCCAATCATGTCGTAGGTCCAGATGATGTCTCCGGCCATCTCCCCGGTGTCGGCCTCATCGGTGAACGGGCCGTCGTTCTCGCCGTCCGTGAAACCGTCGGCATCGGCGCAGACGATGTGCGCCTGGTTGGACACGTAGTAGATCTTGCCGTCCTCCATGAACGCCGTCGAGCACACGCCCTGGAGCGGCCAGTCGTTCACGCGGCCACTCGTCAGCTTGTCGTGGACCATCTGCCACTGCAGCTCGCCGGTCGCCGCGTCGAACACCATGACCACGCCCTTGTCTCCCTCGATGCTGGGGTCGCGGCGCCCTTCGTTGTTGGTCCCGACATAGACAAGCCCATCCGCGACCGTTGCACCGCCGTACGCCTGCGAGCCTACGGGCTCCGACCAGAGCACACCCTCACCGGTGGAGGGGTCCCAGCTCTCGGGAAGGCCGGTTTCGTCAGACACCATGTTCCGCGAGGGTGTGTTTCCGAACATGCCGACATCCTGCGCCCCCACGAGCACACTGGCGCCGACGAGCAGAATCATGATCAATCCAGCCATGCAAGACAGTCGTGTCATCGCCTATTGGTTCTCCATCACCCTGACGTTGTCGAAATAGATGTCGATCGGAGAGTATCCGATCAACCCTGGGGCACCCTGTCGGACCGGCTCTGGGTCTTCGGCGGTCACGGTCCATTCGGGGGGCTCGGACTCGTCGCGGGGCCACACCTTCCCACGCACGATCGCATGATCGGCCTCGATGTCGACCCGGAGCTTGAGGGTGTACCAGACCCCCGCATCCCACGCGTAATCAGCGCGCTCGTCGAGCCTGAGCTCGGCGGCCCACGACTGCAACTGGACCCGCTGCGCGTTGCCCTGGAGGTCGAGTGTGTACCCGCTGTTGATCACGCCGAGGTCGGGCCGCCGCCGTCGCCATTCGCTGGCCATCATGTCGGCCTGGACCGTATACCCGCTCATGTTGGCCGGTCCCATGTAGATGGCGTGACGGTGAATGCCGGTCGGCGACGCGCTCTTTTGCAGGACCTGCTGACCGTCTACTTCGGCTGCGCTGACCCGAGGGCCACCACCGATCCAGAACGGCGGCCGGCCACTCTCGAAGTTCTCCGACCACGGCAGCGGCTCGTAGACCCGGACCTGGCCGCTGGCGGTGAGTCCGTCTACCGTGGCGACCACCTTGCCCCCCTGAGTACTGGCGCTCGCGCTGGTCGAGAGCGTGCCGTCGCCCGACATCGTGGCCCCGACGAGGCCATCGACAGCCCAGCTTGCCTCGCGTTCGCCGAGGAACTGTCCGTTGACGTCTAGGGCGCGAACCCGAAAACTCGCGGTATCACCGGCCGACAGGATGAGCTCGGCTGGGACCACTTGGAGGGTGGCCGCGCTGCCTGGCGCCGCTTCTCCATCGAGCGACATGGTCTCGACCGTGGCCCGGTAGGGGGTGCTCGGGTCCCCAATCGCGTAGATCCCAGATTCGGCTGTGAGATACAGCCGTCCGTAGGCTGGCGCGAACGAGCCGTAGATCTCCGCACGTCGTCCGTCCTCGACCTGCAGCTCATCGCTATCGAGTACGGTCACGCCGGCCGAGTCGGCTTGCAGGATATGGACGTTGCCGTTGGTTTCAGTGACGTAAAGCTTTCCGTCCGCCCAGACTGGGGATGATTTGCCCACCGTCCCCACGCTGTGGTCCCAAAGGACCTCACCTCGGTCGGCGTCGATTGCCAAGAGGTTGGCGGAGTTGTCGATCAAGTACAGCACGCCGTCTTTGATCACGGGTGAAGAGAAACCGACGGAAATCTCGTTCAGACGCCATTTCTCACCGGTCTCAGTCACATTGCCCGTACGCGTGGCGTCGATCGCCACCACCCGACCCATCGTGCCTTGGTCGATGTTCTCCTCGCTGTGCGCAATGTAGACAGTGGTCCCGTCGATGACGGGGGAGACGTTGATGCCCCGTTTGCTGAGGTTGTATTTCCACACGACCTCACCCGTACGAGCCCTCAACGCGTACACCCATCCGTCGGCGTTGCCGTCGATCAGCAGTCGTTGGCCGTTGATCACCGTCAGGATCGGCACCGACTGTGTGTTCATGTCGAACACGGACCCGCCCGGGGTCGCGATGTATTGGACCTCACCCGTACGTTTGTCGAAGGCGAAGTACTTGTGACGCGGAGGCCCCCGGTAGTCACCCCACGACGAACCGATGATCGACAGATACACGCTGTCTTCGTCGACCACGGGAGTCGATGTCCGACCGCCGTAGCCCGATGCTCGACCCAACTCCTCGGCGAGCCGCCAGCTCCAGACGATCGTTCCGTCGCGGTCGAACACGTTGAAGTGACCATCGACATCCAGGGCATACAGATAGCCGGTCTCCGGGTCACCCACGACGTTGCCCCACCCCACGCGGTTGAAGGGGACGGTGGTGTTCGTGACGGCGAAGCTGTGCTCCCAGAGCTTCGTCCCGTCCTCGGCGTTCCAGCATGCGACGACCTCTTTCTCGTCGACACCGTCGCCAGAACGTCCGTTCGCACAGACGCGACCGTCAAACACCGACGGGGTCGAGCGCCCGACCCAGCTGTCCGACCAGATCAGGTTCTCGCCATCCCTCGACCAACTGGATGGCAGGCCGGTGACGTCTGACACGCCGTTCTGGGCCCGGCCTCGCCAGCTGGGCCAGTCGTTGGCGAGGCTCGAGGGCGCGGCCAGGACGCCCACCAGGCTGGCCACGACGAATCCGAGGACCAGTCGCTTCAGGACCTCAACTCTAATCGTCATATTCCGGGTACATTTGCTTGCGCGGGAAATCTCGACTTGAACCCCTAATCCTAGCACTAGGGAACTTAAGGAAGCACCCGCGCTACTGCCCAGAACAGGCCGACGAGCGCGATGGCGGCCGAGGCCGGGACGACGACACGACGTCGATACCACGGGCGATGCCGGAACCATCCCACTGCCAGGAGGGCGGTTGCGATCACCGCGAGTTGGCCCAGCTCGATACCGACGTTGAACGTTGCCAAGGCAAGCAGCCACTCCGACTCCGGGAGTCCGAGCTCGGTGAGGACGCGGGCAAAGCCCAGTCCGTGCAACAGACCGAAGAGAAACACGATGGCTGTCGTCCGGCTGAGCCCTCTGCGAGCCTGGCCATCGTCAGTACGGTGCAGGATGTTTTCGGCGGCGATCCAGACGATCGACAGCGCGATCAATGGCTCGACGATACGCGGAGGGAGCGAGATGGCCCCAAGCGATCCGAGGCCGAGCGTCATCGCGTGAGCGACGGTGAAGGCGGTGACGTGACGGACCAATGGTCCAACGCGTCTACTCGCGAGGAAGAGCCCGAGGACGAACAGGATGTGGTCGAGGCCGTCTGGGATGATGTGGCGGAACCCGAGCTGGAGGTAGCGTCCGGCGGTCGCCGCGCCGCTCTGAGACTCCGCCGGTCCCGAGAGTTCGAACGGATCACTCCGGGCGCCTCGCTCGAGGATCGACCGCAGCGTAATCCCCCGGACGTCGTCGACGACCGTCAGGTGGACGTCGGAAAAGGCTCGCGAGGCAAAGAACGAGACGTCGGTGGCGTCCGCGGGTATCGCCCCCGACATTCGAGCTGTTAGTCCGAGAACGGTCGGAATCTCGGACTCAGTGGCTTGAGGTGTTCCCCAGTCGGGAAAGCTGACGTCAAAGGGCGTCGGCTCGCCGTCGAAGCGAACGCGGACGCGCCGCTCGAAGAGTCTGGCGAGGCGAACAACGAGGTCGTCGCGCTCGTTCGGTGACAGTGAGTCGATCGTCGCAACCAGTTCGGCGTCGTCGGTGTCCTGCGGAACGCCCAGGGCGAGCGCATCGAGGTCGACGATCAACTCGACCTGAAACGTCCGGTCATTCCGAAGCGTGAGTGTGGTTTCGGTGAAGAGCAGCGGGTGGGCCCCGGCAACCGACGTGACCAGCCAGAGCGCCGCCAGGAACAGGCCGATCCGACCTATTCGAGAGTTGGTTACAGCGCCCCGTCTTCCCACGGGCCTGTCACGGCGAAGGAGATCCCAGGCGTCTGAATGTTGAAGAACAACCACCGACCGTCGGGGCTATAGGTCGCGCCGGCGAACTCCCGACCACGGAAATCTCCCTCGATCCCGTTTTTTTCACCCGCGAGGACAACGTTGTTGCGGGCAAAGGGAAAGATCTGTCCGTCGACCGTCAGCCCGTGCACGAATTGTGGCTCGACACCGTCCTCGCACAGCAACAAGCCACCACGTGGGCTGACGCAGATGTTGTCGGGCCCGTTGAGAACGTCCGCACCGGGTGACTCGAACAGTAGGCGCAGGCGGTCGGCCGTCGGGTCGAGCTCCCAGACCTGGCCCTGCTGGGCGTCGCCGCCGTTGGTTGAGACGAAGAAGATCCGGCCAGCTCCGTACCAGGCACCCTCCAGTCGCGCAAACCGGGCGCCGCCGCGGTCGCCCCCCTGGGTGAAGACGCTGCTCGGGCCGCCCTCTTCCGGGTCCGGGTCGTCGATATCGAGCCAGCGCACGCTTTGCCACCGCCCGACAGCTTGACCGGTCCGCATGTTGGCCTCTTCGGTTCCGCTGAGGCCCAGCATCTGTAGTCGCCCACCGCCTGCCAAGCGGCCCGGCTCGTTGGGGAGAAAGCGATAGAAGCCTGAACGTCCGCCCTGGTCCTCGGTCTCGTACACGATCAAGGTGGACGGGTCGACGGCGACAGCTTCATGTATGAACCGCCCCATACTCCTCAGCGGTTCGGCCGTCGAGCCTCCCATGAGAGGCACTTCGAAGATATAGCCGTGTGGTCGCTCCAAGGTGTTGTCGCCATCGGGCTCGCCCACCGTTTCCTCGCACGACAACCACGTGCCCCACGGCGTCGGGCCTCCGGCGCAGTTCACCGCCGTCCCAACCAGGGATGCCCAAGCAGCGGTGACCTCGCCCGTGTTCGCTTCGAGCTCAACGGTTGTCGTGCCCCCCCCAGCCCCAGGGTCGTAGGTCGCACCGGGAGCGAAAGACCTGCCGCTTCTGAGCTCGTGATTTCGGACCAGGCGCACTCGACCGTCGCCGGCGTCAAAGGCCGCCATACCGTCATGCTGCGCCGGTGTCCGCGTCCCGTCGCTCAGCAGGTCCCCCGTCCACCCGAAAGACCGGTATCGAAATCCCGCGGGGAGCCAGAGCAGGGGGAGGCCGGTCGCCTCGTCGGCGATCGGGATGAGCTGACCATACGGGTGAGCATCGCGCCGCGGTTGTAATGAAGACAATTGACCCGAGAGATTTCGAGCGCAGGCGGCCAGTGCGTGGAGCGGGATCGAGGCGATGGCCACGCCGCCTAGCTTCAGGAACCGTCTGCGGTCAGGATCTCTTGGTGTCATTGGCAAAGGCAAAGCACGCGGTGACATGGGTCCATAGTCAAGAGATGGTCTTGACCGAGAGCCGCCGCTTGCTCCCGGCCAGGATCAGCCAATGTGGGCACGTGGACTCGTCGGCGTAGAGCCGCTCGCAATCGTCGCATCGCACGCACTCGCTCTTGATGATGGTGGGTCCCTGGATGGCGCCCCACTCGCAGACTTTCTCGCACAGCCGGCAGGTTTGGCACTCCTTCCACCGCTTGATGGGAAAGGCGGTGAGGCTCGACAGCAAGCCGAGACCGGCCCCAACCGAACACAGATACCGGCAATACAGGTTTCGGACGAAGACGGTCGCCAGCAGGAGTGTCCCGAGCAAGGTCCACATCACGACATTCCCGCTCAGCGTAAACATCCAAAAGGGCTCGATATACCGATAAACAAGAGTGCTGCCGCCGCCCAATACGTACAGGATGGCGCCAAACAAGATGACGTACTTGATATAGATCGCACGCCGGTCGAGCCAGGGCGGAGGTTCGACCCGAAAGCGCGACGGCACCACTCGGTCCATGAGCTGGGTCAACGCGCCAAAGGCGCAGATCCGACCGCAGTAGAACCGACCCCACAACACGGTTGACCCGATGGTAAACGCGATCAGGAGATAGTAGGGCACCGCCGTTGCAAAGGTCGGCAGGCCGAGCTGGACAGCCCCGAAGACGTCGACGATCGAGACCAGGCTTGCTTTGTAGAACCCCAGGTAGGCAACGGAAAGCACGAAGCTGACAAGTTTGAGGGGCTCGCTCTTCCGGAAGAAGCTGACCAGGCCGACGGCAATCACGAGCGCCATGGCGACGACATCCGTCACCACCTGACGGTCGAACGTGTCGACTGCCCTGGTGTCCGCCTTGAGGAGCGCATCGAGGTCGTCGATCGAGAGCGGCTGGTCGTCTGTCGGCTGTGTCGTGGCTCGGAGGATCCCGCTGTCGCCGGTCGGCGTCGTCAGGGTCAAGAGACATACGGTCAGGACGATGGCCCATCCGACCGGCCACCCGTTCATTCGCCAGCTTCCGAAAGGAACTGACGGATCAGTTGTCGAGAGCCCTGCCGAATCGCGCGGGTGGCGTTCTCGACCGTGATGGTGGCGCGGGACACCGCATCGATATCGTTGCCCACCTCGAGCGGGTCCATGACGCTCTTCCCCTCGAACTGGGCAGCGTATCCCGGGGGATCAATGGAGAAGTAGCCGAACGGCTCAGCGTGATAGTCAATCGCCACACCGGTGAGTCGGCCTGTCGGTGTCATCCCCACCAACATCCAGAACTGAGCTTTGTATCCCAGGACCTTCGGGTCGAGTTCGTTGGTAAAAAACGCGAGCCCGACCAGGCCGCCACCGCTGTAGCCCCTAAAGTGGGGGAGCGCGGCGTCGACGAAATCATAGGTGTCGGCGTCCGGGAGCACCGACCGGAGGTGGTGCTCCTGTTTCTGGACCTGACGAAACTGGTCCACGATGGATTGGGCGAGCACGACCTGGGTGGCGACGAGCACCAACGCCGGCACCGCACACAGTGCCGCCGCCTCGATGGGGGCAGGTCGCCGGTCGGTCATCTCAGTTTCGTCTCAGCTTGACTCGATAGGGGCGCCCGCGTCGCAGAAAGTTCACCACCGTGTCTTCCCGTGACCCGATACCCTCGAGAGTGACGACCGCCGACTGCGCGTTGCCGACATCGACACCACCGACGCGGTAGATCATGTCGCCGGGCTGAAGCCCCGCCGTGGCCGACACGCCGGCCGCGTCGAGCTCGACCACAAGCGCACCATCACGGACCTGCAGATTATCGACCTCCGAGCGGTCGGTCAGACTGGTCGTGGCCATGGCGTCGCACAGGGTGACTCCGATCGGCACGGTGTCGGCCCGTGACGCCGAGGCACATGAATAGAGGTCTTCGGCCTGCGGCCTGGTTTCGGCGGGGTGAGTCGAGAGACCGATGAGAACGAGACCGACAGCGGCCGCCCTGACGGTCGGGCGGAGCATGGGCGTGAGCGTTACATTCGTCATCGTTGTCGTGTTCCGAGAGCCACGCTGTCCTTCTGCATGTGCTGGTAAAGCCGCGATCATAGTCGCTTCGTCGCGACCAGCAAATTGTGAGTCTTTCCGTCCGCCGTCATGACGTAGTCCCAGAGCACGGCCTCACGCTGGAAGCCAAGCTGGCGGAATACCGACTGGGCGGTGTCTTGTTCGAGGGTCATCCTGGCGGTGAGCATCTTCAGGTTGGCCTTGCGAGCAATCCCCTCGGTTTCTTCGGCGAGAACCCGCCCAAGCCCGCACCGCCGGGCCTGTGGGCCGACCTGTATCCTGATCTCTCCGATGTGACGTGTCCAGCTTGTCGCGCTGTGTAAGAGACTCGCCTCGCCAACGACCGTGTCGCCTTCGAGCGCGAGCACCGTATAGGTTCGTCCCGTCTCGATGTAGTGGGCCCATCGTTCGACGGCGCTGCGCTCGGTGATGTTGACGCGCAGAAACAGCAGGTCGCTGGGGTCAAGACTCCTGGCGAACTCCAGCACCACATCGACGTCACCGGGTGTCATCAATCGGATGTCGAACCCCCGCCCTCCGGCGAGCGTGACCCGTTTGGGGTAGCCGCTGGCGATGGCGTCAGCGATGTCTGACATCAGTTGAGCCTACCCAACTTCGCCTTCGCCTCCCGTCGTCGCGCGTGGAGGATTGGCTCCGTGTAGCCGCTCGGTTGTTCTCGGCCCTTGAAGACCAGATCGCAGGCCGCCTGAAAGGCGACGCTATCGTCGAACGAGGGCGCCATGGGCTGATACTGTGGGTCCTCGGCGTTCTGGTCGTCGACGACCGCAGCCATCCGTTGCAGCGTCTCCCGGACCTGCTCTTCAGTGCAGATACCGTGGTGCAGCCAGTTCGCGATGTGCTGGCTGGAAATGCGAAGCGTCGCGCGGTCTTCCATCAGCCCCACGTTATTGATATCCGGCACCTTGGAACAACCCACACCCTGATCGACCCAGCGAACGACGTAACCGAGGATACCCTGCGCGTTGTTGTCGAGCTCCTGCTGTATCTCCTCCGCCGACCAGCTCGGTTGATCGGCCCGCGGAATCGTGAGGATCTTGTCGAGGTCGGCCCGCGGCCGCGACCGCAACTCGGCTTGTCGGGCCGCGACGTCGATCAGGTGATAGTGGGTGGCGTGCAGCGTGGCGGCGGTGGGCGAGGGCACCCATGCGGTGTTGGCGCCGGCCTCGGGGTGACCGATCTTGGCCTTCAGCATGTCGGACATCAGGTCGGGCATGGCCCACATGCCTTTCCCAATTTGAGCGTGGCCCGGTAGACCGCATGCCAGGCCAACGTCGACGTTCCAGTCCTCGTAGGTCACCATCCAGTCGGCGGTTTTCATGTCCTTCTTGCGAATCATAGGGCCGGCCTCCATCGCGGTGTGCATCTCGTCTCCGGTGCGATCGAGAAAGCCGGTGTTGATGAAGAACACGCGGTCCTTGGCGGCGCGGATACATTCCTTCAGGTTGACGGTGGTTCGCCGCTCCTCGTCCATGATGCCGATCTTGAGCGTATAGCGGTCGAGTCCCAGCGCATCCTCGACCTCACCGAGCAACTGGTCGGTGAACGCCACCTCTTCCGGCCCGTGCATCTTCGGCTTCACGATGTAGACAGACCCCGCGCGGCTGTTCCCACGGCTTTTCAGGTCGTGGATGGCGATCATCGAGGAGATCATGGCGTCGAGGATGCCCTCCGGCGCCTCGCGTCCATCTTTGTCCAGCACGGCTGGATTGGTCATCAGATGCCCGACATTACGGATCAGCAGCAGGCTGATTCCGGGCAGCCTCATCTCCCCGCCATCGGGGGCGGTATACACGCGGTCCGGGCTCATCGCTCGATCGATCATGCGCCCGCCTTTCTCGAAGCGGTCGGTCAGGTCGCCTTTGAGCAAGCCGAGCCAGTTACGGTAGGCCACCACCTTGTCGTCCGCGTCGACGGTCGAGACGGAGTCCTCAAGGTCTACGATCGTGGTCGTTGCCGATTCAAGCACGATGTCCTTGACCCCGGCGGCGTCGTCACGACCCACCAGGTGGTTGCGGTCGATGATGATGTCGATGTGGAGCCCGTGGTTCTCCAGCAAGACGGAGGAAGGCCTGGCGGCATCGCCCTGATACCCGGCCAGCGTCGACGGTCCGGCGAGCGTCGTGATGCTTCCGTCGTCCAGCGTGACGGAGAGGGCGCCGTTGACGACGGCATACGACGTCGCATCTGCGTGGCTGCCGACGGCAAGCGGCGCCGCGGCGTCGAGAAACTCACGTCCGCGGGCGATCACCCGGGCCCCGCGGACCGGGTTGTAGTCGCCGGCCCGCTCGGCTCCGTCAGAGTCGGAGATCGCGTCGGTCCCGTAGAGCGCGTCGTATAGGCTGCCCCACCGGGCGTTGGCAGCGTTCAGGGCGTATCGGGCGTTGGTGACCGGCACGACGAGCTGCGGTCCGGCAATGGTAGAAATCTCTGGGTCGACGTTTGCTGTGCTCACTGTGAAGTCGTCGCCCTCGGGCACCAGGTATCCAATCTCCCGGAGGACGGCCTTGTAGTCCGCCAGGTCGATCGGCTGATTGCGGGCCTCCTGGTACCAGGCATCGATTCGCCTCTGGAGATCGTCGCGCTTGGCCAGAAGCTCACGGTTTCGCGGCGACAGGCCGTGGACCACCCGGTCGAAGCCTGACCAGAAGTCGTCGGCGGACACGCCGGTTCCCGGCAACGCCTCGTCGTTGATGAAGTCGTAGAGCTTCTTGTCCACCCGTAGACTCCCAGCGTTGATCCGGTCCGTCATTCTGTCTCCTACTCCTTGTGGCGGCCCCTATTGATGATGCGGAGAAGATACGAAAAACGACGCACTGGCGCGCCAAACGCGTTGAGATTCTATACGATGGATTCCGCGCCATGACGGACGCGTGACCGACACGCGCTGTAATCAGGGTTACAGGGTTGTCGGGCAATATGGGCCCCGTCAGTGTTTCCTCGAGCCGTTATGGGCGGCACAACCATTGCTTCTTCAGGACACACCGGTGGCCTGAAAAACGGCGTAGAGCCGAAAGTGCTGGGGAGCCTGGCCCCCGGGAAGGGGTTTCACAATGCTGTGAAGCCCCTTTTCTTTTGTACGCCGGCAACCGGTCTTGTGGGGTCGAATGACGCGGCCTCGGGTTGACCTGAACTGCGATCTGGGCGAGTCGATCGGGTCCGACACGCTCGAACACGATGCGCTGATCATGCGCAGCATCACCTCCGCCAATGTCGCGTGTGGCTTTCATGCCGGCGACGCGACGGTCATGCGGGACACTTCTCGGCTCGCTCTTGAGCAGGGGGTGGCGGTGGGCGCGCACCCCGGTTTTCCCGACCGGGCCGGCTTTGGTCGCCGGCCGCGTGATGCGTCCCCCTCCGAGGTCGAGAAGATCGTCGCCGATCAGGTCGCTGCACTGTCGGGCGTTGTGGCAGCCGAGGGTGGTCGGCTCCGGCACGTCAAGCCGCACGGCGCGCTTTACAACATGGCGGCGGAGGACCGCCGGCTCGCTGACGCCGTGGCCAGAGGCATTGCCAGCGTGGATGCCAACCTCGTCTTGTTCGGACTGTCGGGCTCCTGTCTTCTCGAGGCTGGCCGAGCGGCCGGACTTGTCGTGGCTTCAGAGGTCTTTGCCGACCGTGCCTACGACCGTCACGGGCGGCTGGTATCCCGAGAGATTCCGGGGGCCGTCATCGACGACACGTCGACCGTGTTGACGCGCGCCGTGGAGATGGTGATCGAGGGACAAGTGGCTGCGATGACGGGTGAGACGGTCGCGTTGACGGCCGAGACCATGTGCGTCCACGGCGACACCAAAGGTGCGGCTGATCTCGCGGCGGCCATTCGACGCGGACTGGATGCGGCGGGGGCGGAGGTTGCGCCCTTTGGCTAGCGTGGTGAGATCAGCAGTTCAGTGGACGGTGTACGGTTCACTCAGCGTGAACGCCGCGACCTCGGCGTCGAATTCTGCGCCGGAGGCTGTCACCATCTGGTAGGTGCCGTGCATCGTACCGAATGGCGTCGAGAGTGGGCACCCGGATGTGTATTCGAACGACTCACCGAGCCCAAGGGTCGGTTGCTGACCGACGACCCCGAGCCCTCTGACCTCTTCGAGGTTGTTGTCCCCGTCGGTGATCGTCCAGTGACGGCTCACTAGCTGTACTGTTTCAGAGCTTTCGTTGGTGATCTTGATCGTGTAGAAGAAAAACCAGCGATTCCGAAGAGGCTCGGAGCGGGACGGTGAGTGTTTTGCTGTCACATGGACCCGAACGCCACGGGTGACGGCTTCGGAGGTGTGCTCGCTCTGCTGGCTAGCGCTGCTGCTCACGGGCGTGATAATACGACGTTCGAATGATTCCCATCAACACACTGCTCGACGCCTATCGGACCGGGCATTTTCCTATGGCCGTCGGGGGACGTCTTGGCTGGTATTCGCCAGAGACGCGTGGCGTGATACCGCTCGACGACTTCCACGTCCCGCGCCGGCTCCGGCGGGAGATCCGACGTGGTCGTCTCCGGACGACAACCGATCGGGACTTCCGGCGCGTCATCGTCACATGTGCGTCGCGTCCCGATGATGCAGGCAACTGGATCGATGACGAGATCATCGAGAGCTACTGCGCCTTAAACGAGGCGGGCTTTGCCCACTCGGTCGAGGTGTGGCAGGGAGAGACGCTGGTCGGGGGACTGTACGGGGTGAGCCTCAGAGGGGCCTTCTTTGGCGAGTCGATGTTTCACACGGCCACGAACGCGTCCAAGGTGGCGCTGTCCGCTCTCGCCGCACGGTTGAGAGAGCGAGGCTACCGCTTGCTCGACCTCCAGTGGCTCACGCCCCACCTCCAGCAGTTCGGGGCGGTCGAGGTTTCGCGTCGTGAGTATCTGCAACGTCTGGCCAGCGCGATGGAGATCGAGTGCGCGTTCGGTGATGCTGGCGAGTCGTCGGCGCTCAGTTGAATGCCGGCCGGCCGTCCCCCTGTGCGAGATCCCAGCTCAACTGGTGGACCAGCCTGACGATCCGCGCCATCTTGTCGTAGTCCAGCTTGTCGGCTTCGTCACGCTCTGTGTGATAGTCGGGGTGAAGTCCAGTGTGAACGAAGACCGCCGGCACACCGCTGAAGAGAAACGGCCAGTGGTCGCTCCGTCGGAGTAGATTCGAGCGGTTGTCGTCGTAGCGGAATCTGAGCTCGAGACCGGTCTCACGATTGGCCGCCTCGGCGGCGCGACGAAGATCTGCGCTGTAGCTGTACCCGAGAAGATTGACCGCGTTCCGGTTCGAGTTGGCCGTTTGTGGCTCGAGACCGCGAAAACGACTTCCGGCGTTCTCCGGAACCTCCTCGTGTCGTCCGATCATGTCGAGGTTGATGACCGCGACTGTGTCATCGAGGTCACGGAGTGGGTTCGCCGTGTATCCCCAGGCCCCGAGCAAGCCCCGCTCCTCGGCGTTCCAGGCGGCAAACAGGATCGACCTGCGTGGCCCTTCCGCGCGTCCGGCACGGGCGTAGGCCTCGGCGATCTCGAGCAGTCCCGCGACGCCAGATGCGTCATCGTCGGCTCCTCTGAAGATGCCTTGGCCGGTTTCTCCCTCGTGGTCGTAGTGAGCGCAGATTATGACCCACTCGTCCCGCAACTCCGGGTCGGTCCCCTCGATCAGACCGACGACGTTCTTCTCCGGGACCAGCTCGCGGTCAACGGCCGTCGCCACTCGGATAAAGATATCGGTTCTCTCGACCGGCGAGATGCCGCCTTTGCCTTCTGCCGCCTCTGACAGTTCTGCCAGCGACTGGTCGCCGTCTCGGAATAGTCGTTTGGCCAGGTCGACCGAAATCCTGATCGCGGGGATACGAAGGTCACTGACCCATGTCCCTAGCTGATAGGGGGGCACCCGCGGCGGGGCCGAACCGTCGGCCCGGTCGGAAGGCCAGACCCTGTCCATCTGCGCCTCGAGCGAGCTGGGAGATAGGTGGTTGCGCAGATCAGAAACGAAGAGCACCGCGGCTGCACCTCGCCGTTGTGCCTCGAGAGCCTTTCGCACACCGCGGGCGTGCTCGGATGAGAACAGCCCATCGAACGTACTGTCTGCGTCGGTTTCGCCGGGCTCGTGGTCGAGCATCACCACGACCCGATCGCTGACATCCACTGTTCCGTAGTCATCGTGGTCGAGCGCTGGGGCCGAGATGCCGAATCCGACGAAGACGACCGAACCCTCGGCTCGACCGGCGCCGCTAAACGGCTCGGGGTAGAAGTCGCCACCGAAAGAAGCTGGGACGTGTGCGCCTTCGACCTGCGCCTCGAGGTTGTTGCTCCGCCCCAGTGTCGCCGTCACCAAGTCGAAGTTGTGGAAGTAGTCGCCGTCATCACCAACCGGTGTCAGGCCAAGCGCCTCGAAGCGCCCCGCAATGAACTCTGCGGCCAGGCGATTGCCGGGTGTGCCGACGAGTCGGCCGCCCATCTCGTCGGACGTTAGCTGGACGACGTCGCGTCGCAGTTCGTCAGCGACGATCGAATCTATCCCCGGAGCGCGCTCTGCGCCCGCAGCGGCGAGGGCCATGACCGCCACGCCAGCGATGACGAGCGCCGCCGAGGGTCTGTGTGACATGAGGCCTCATTCTAGTGTGGAGTGGCCTGTTTCGGGGGCCGTCCCAGCCGTCAGCCTAGAGCGTCAGTCCTGCCCCCGGGCCCACGGGCAGGCCGAGCAGCATCCAGAGGACCAGCAGGACCGACCAGACGATCATGAAGGCCACGGTGTAGGGGAGCATCGTCGCGACGACGGTGCCGATTCCAGACTTCTTGTCATACCGTTCGAAGAACGCGACGATGAGCGCGAAATACGACATCATCGGCGAGATGATGTTCGATGAACTATCGCCAATCCGATAGGCCGTCTGGGTCAGTTCCGGAGTGAAGCCGAGCAGCATGAACATCGGCACGAAGACCGGAGCCATGATGGCCCACTTGGCGGATGCGCTTCCCATGAAGAGGTTGATGAACCCCGACAGCACGACGAAGGCCAGCATCAACGGGATACCACCGAGCCCCGACGACTGAAGAGCCTCGGCACCTTTGACGGCGAAGATCAGCCCCAGGTTGGTCCAATTGAAGTAGGCCACGAACTGCGCGGCAAAGAAGACCAGCACGAGGTAGCTTCCCAGTGTGCTGATGGTCTTTCCCATGCCGTTCATGACGTCCTTGTCGTTCTTGAATCTCCCCGAGCCCACACCGAAAGCCACGCCAACGGCCGTCCCTCCGAGAAAAATGAACGCGACGATGCCGGAGAGAAATGGTGAGCGGAGGAGGCTCCCGGTCTCCGGATTGCGCAGAAACCCGTCGGGTGGAACGGTGCCCCACGCGACCCAGCCACCAAAAATAGCCATCGCAACCGCCGCGTACTTGAGCCCGCGCCAGTCGGCCACCGACAGGTGTTCGATTTCAGTTTGCTTCTCTTCACCCGTGTACTCGCCGAGTCGCGGAATGACGATGCGCTCGGTCACCCAGGTGCCCGTCGCGGCGACAAGGAAGGTCGAGACGACCATGAAGAAGTAGTTGGCGGCTGGGTTGACGCGGTAGCCGTCGTCGATGATGCGGGCCGCCTCTTCCGAGAGTCCGGCCAACAGCGGGTCGACGGTGCCGAGCAGAAGATTCGCGCTATATCCGCCAGACACTCCGGCGAACGCCGCGGCCAACCCCGCGATGGGATGACGTCCGGCGCCCAGAAAGATGATGCCGCCAAGCGGAACGAGCAGCACGTATCCGATCTCGCTGGCCGTGTTGGACAGGACCCCGGCCAAGACGATGACGAAGGTGAGCAGACGCTTCGGCGCCGACAGGACGAGCAGGCGAAGCGCGGCTGCGATCAGCCCGCTCGCCTCCATGACCCCGATCCCGAGCATGGCAACCAGCACCACTCCAAGCGGCGCAAAGCTCGTGAAGTTCAGCACCATCTGAGTGAGGATTCGATGCAGTCCCTCGAGCGTCATAAGGCTGACGGGGCGTACCGTTTCACCGGTGCCAGGATGCACAACCTCGAGTCCAGCGGCGGTAGCGAGACCCGAGACCACGACGATGACGAGGGCGAGGACGGCGAACAGGGTGGCGGGGTGGGGGAGGGTGTTGCCGACCCGCTCGATCGTGCCGAGAAATACCGAGGTCCAGTTGTTCAGAAAGGCGAAGCGCTTGGCCATTGGGTGCGTGCTATCCTACGTGCCCTGACAGGTGGATTCCACTCCTTCGCGTTGAGGGCATGACGAGACCAGCTCCCGCCAAGGGCAGCCGAGCGAGTCAGAGAGGCGTTGCCGTCTCGATCGGCGTGGACGTCGCGCAACGGCATATTCTGCTCTGCTGTGATCAGACCACGCCCAATTGTTGCGACAAGGCCCGCGGTCTCGAAGCGTGGAGTTACCTCAAGCGGCGTCTGGGGGAGCTCGGCCTCGCCAATCGGGGCGGCATTCTTCGAACGAAGGCCAACTGTCTGCGCGTATGCGAGGGCGGTCCGGTGGCCGTCGTGTACCCCGAAGGGTCTTGGTATCGAGAGTGCGATCCTCCAGTCCTCGAACGGATCATTCAGGAGCACCTGATCGGCGGGCAACCGGTCGCCGATTCGCTGATCCTGACGCAGGGTCTGTCTGGGACTCGGCCTGACAGTTGCCGGTCTGAGCGCTGATCGGCGAACTCACCACACGAGATATTCCGTAGCTCTCTGATGTCCTCCCGAGACAGGACAGTAGTCCCCCGTCCCCAAGAACCCCACTTACAGATCGGTCGGCTGGGCGACGGCACTACGAGGATCCCGTACTTGCCACGGTGAAGTCACGTGCAGGGGCGTCCAGACCTGTGTGGCCGCCTTATTGCACAACTCATCGGCGAGTCATGAGTAACCCGAGGCGACACTACGAGGACCTACGCGGCATCCTGGCGCAGCAGTTGAGCGCCGCGGCCGACGACTTTGGTCCGACCCGTCGTCAAACCGTTCAGAGGTCGGAACGCCACGACCCGGATGTGGTGGCCGACCCCTTGGCCCAAGAGGTATACGGACAAGAGCTGCGTGTGGATGACATCGCCGCAGTGCTCAAGCGGTCGTTCGATTACGAAGCCGCCGAGTGGCTACTGCGCTGCTTGGCCGTCACGACCGTTCGCGAGATTCACTAGTTCCCCCCATAGCCCGGCTGCGCCACGGTCACTTGTTCACACAAGGGCGTAGCCGGGTCCCTCCAGCCGTAAACTCCAGACCCCGCTTTCCCGTGGGGACGGTTACAATTCCGCATGGATCTCCGAGGCGTCTTTCCCCCCATCACGACCCCGTTCTCGGACGATACCCAGAGCGTCGACGTCGCGGCCCTCGCACGAAACGCCGAGCGATGGATGACGACCGGACTCCGGGGTCTCGTCGTCCTCGGCTCCAACGGCGAGGCGCCGCTGGTCGACGAAGCCGAATCGGACTTGGTGATCGAGACGGTGCGAGCCTGGGTGCCCACCGATCGGGTCCTCATCGCGGGCACGGGGCGCGAATCAACCAAGGACGCGATTGCCGCAGCGCAGCGAGCGGCAGCGCTCGGTGCCGACGCCGTGCTGGTGCGCACCCCGTCGTACTTCAAACCTCAGCTCACGCCGACCGCCTTCGTTGATCACTACACCGCTGTCGCCGACGCCTCCCCGGCGCCCGTACTGCTCTATAACTTCAGCGCCCTGACCGGCGTGACACTTGTCACGGAGGTCGTGACGACCCTGGCCGAGCATCCGAACATCGTCGGCATGAAAGAGTCGGGTAGCGACATCGGATACGTGTCTGCCCTGGTCGACGCGACACCAGACAACTTTGCCCTCTTGGTTGGCTCGGCGCCGACCTTCTATGCCAGCCTGCTGAGCGGCGCCGAGGGTGGCATCATGGCCCTCGCGTGTGTGGTGCCGGACCTTTGCGTCGAGTTGTTCGATCTGGTTCGCTCGAATCGTCTGGAAGAGGCGAGAGCTCTGCAGCGCAGACTGACCCCGTTGGCGCGTTTGGTCACCCGGGCGCACGGCGTCCCGGGCCTCAAGGCGGCCCTGGATCTCCTCGGCTTTCATGGGGGACGCGCGCGTCCCCCGTTTCAACCTCTGGGAGACTCGGCCATCTCCGACCTACGTCGTGAGCTCGACGCCCTCGAGGTCTTGATCACGTAGTGCCAGTGGTGGTACACGGGTTGCACCGCTAACCTATCGAGTGAAGGCTTTACCTGCGTTTACACCCGGTCTGGTCATTTTGGCCGCCGATCGCGTCCGGGATGGTGGACAGTGATGTTCAAGAACACGCGCGGCTCTGTCTCGGCGATGGCGCTGGCCTTGGCGATTCTCGCGGGTGCGTGCGCCACCAATCCGGTGACCGGCGAGCGCGAGTTTACGTTGATGAGTGAAGAGCAGGGGCTCGCACTTGGTCAACAGGCTGACGTCGAGGTCCAACAACAGATGGGGCTCTACGAAGACGAGGAGCTGCAACAGTATGTTCAGGACCTCGGCCTCTCGCTCGCGGCGTTGTCTCATAGACCCGATCTACCGTGGCAATTCGCCGTGGTCGATTCGCCCGCCATCAATGCGTTTGCGCTCCCGGGCGGATACATCTATCTGACCCGAGGGATCATGGCCTATCTCGCAGACGAGGCGGAGCTCGCTGGCGTTATGGGGCACGAGATCGGCCACGTGACGGCCCGCCACGCGGTGCAGGCCTACACGCGAGCAAGTGGGACGCAAATGGGTCTCCTCTTGGGCCAGATCTTCGTGCCGCAGATGCGTTCTCCATACGGTGCCCCTGGACTGGCTGACGCCGCGGGTGCTGGGCTCGGCGTGCTGTTCCTGAAGTTTGGCCGAGACGATGAGATCCAGGCCGACCGGCTTGGTGCGGAATACGCATACGCAGGCGGATGGCATCCGCAGGGTGTTGCCGACATGCTGTCCACCCTGGGGCGGATAAGCGAGGCATCGGATCGTCGGGGAACCCCGAACTGGATGTCGACACACCCCGAACCCAACGCCCGGGTCGGGGACGTCGCTCCGGTCGTTGACGAGTTGCTGGCCGGTGTCGACTCCACCCACCTTCGTGTCAGCCGGTCCGAGTACCTGGATCGGATCGACGGGATGCGATTCGGAGACAACCCCGAAGAGGGCATTGTGCGGGGCAATGAGTTTCTCCATCCGGAGCTCCGCTTTGGGGTGGAGTTTCCCGAAGGGTGGGAGGTCCAGAACAGTGAAACGGTCGTCATGGCCAAGCAACCGGGTCCGGAAGTGTACATGATGCTCCAGCTGGCCGAGAACGCCCGCGGTGCTGATCTCCGTCAGATCGCTGAGGAGGGCATGCGGGGCGCCGGATACACTCCGCGGGCAGGTGGGGAGACGCACATCAATGGTCTCGATGCCTATATCGGTAGCTACGGCGGAGAGGTTGGTTCAGTCGGGGAGGTGCTCGCCAGGGTCGCGCACATCCGACACGGAAGGTCGGTCTACGTGCTTGGCGGGATCGGTCCAGTTGACGCGTTCGGCCGGGTCCAGGAGGACATCAACCAGAGCATCCGCTCGTTCCGTGCGCTCGGACGTGCAGAGGCGGACAGCATCCTCCCCAATGAGGTCGCCCTCTATACCGCGCGCGATGGAGATACGTGGCAGTCGATCGCTCAGCGAGGCGGCGAGGAAGTCGTCCTCGCCCGGACGCTTGCGATCATGAACGGTTATCCGGTCAACGAGCAGCCTCGCGCCGGTGACCGGCTCAAGATCGTGGTGCCAGGAGACAGGTAAAGTGCCGGCTTTTGACACCACGCGAGGGGCAGGTGAGAATGACAGATTGAGTTCGTGGCCTCCGAGTCACCATGGAACAGACCCTGCTTCTGAACGCGACCTACGAACCCCTGAAGGTGGTGGACTGGCGGAAGGCCATCACGCTGTGGTGCCAGGGCAAGGTCGAGGTCATTTCTGTTTATGACCGCGAGGTCCGATCGGTATCGGTCAGCTTCAAACTCCCTTCGGTCATCCGGCTCCTTCGCTACATCACCATAAGGCGCCGTTTCAACTACGTACCCTTTTCCCGAGCGAACATTTACGCCCGCGACGGTCACCGGTGTCAGTACTGCGGTCGCGAGTTCGTCGTCTCCGAGCTGACGTTCGACCACGTGGTACCGGTCTCGCAAGGGGGCCGAAAGGACTGGGAGAATATCGTCACGTCGTGTATTACCTGCAACCGCCGCAAAGGGGGCCGAACGCCGGCGCAGGCGGGCATGCGTGTGACCCGGCGACCTCGTCGGCCGACTCGCGCACCAATGGTGCGATTCTCGATCGGTATCGACCAGGCGCCGGACAGCTGGCGTGACTATCTGTATTGGCACATCGAGCTCGACGATACGTAATCGCATGCAGGCCATCAGTCGGTGACCCCCCGCCCCCGTATTTCCTCGATCCGACCGGTGTGGGCCCTCAGCGGCGGGCGAGTGACTCTCGAGGGTACCGACCTCGCTGACGATCTGACCGCCCTGCCAGCGGTCAACCTTGGCGTGAACCAGGCGCGCGTCGCCTGCGCCTCAGCTCAGGCGATTACGGTCATCGTGCCGCCTGACGTTGAGGGAGGGCACACACCTGTCCGGCTGGAGGGCGCTCCCGGCGAGACAGCCTTCGTCGTCCTGGGGCAACCGGTGGCCACAGGTCTGCATCAGGTGGACAGCCCGGCGATCGACCGCGAAGGACGTCTGTATCTGACCTACAGCGGCACGCGGGGCGAGCAATCACCGGTGTCGCTGTTTCGAGTCGCTCCCGACGGATTTCGCGAACCGTTCGTGACCGGCATGACCAACGCCACGTCGATGGCGTTTTCACCAGATGGCCAGCTCCACGTCTCGAGTCGTTTCGAGGGCAAGGTCTATCGGGTGGCCTCGGACGGAACCTACGAGACCGCCGTGACCGATCTGGGTGTGGCCTGTGGTCTGGCGTTCAGTCCCGACGGGGCGCTCTACGTTGGAGACCGGGCGGGGACTATCTTTCGGGTGGCACGGTCGGGGGCCACGGTGCCGTTCGCAACCCTGCCACCGAGCGTCGCCGCCTTTCACCT
The DNA here is from genome assembly GCA_965249105.1 of Vicinamibacterales bacterium. GTDB lineage: Bacteria > Acidobacteriota > Vicinamibacteria > Vicinamibacterales > UBA8438 > CAUZIB01. The sequence continues at coordinate 132,824 of OZ252219.1, forward strand.
GGCCTGGGGGCCAGACGATGCGCTGTATGTCTCGTCGCCGACGCTCGCGCCTCGCGACTCCGTCTACCGCATCGACCGCACAGGCAAAGTTAACACTGTCTGCTCGATCCTGGGCCGTCCGCAGGGCCTGGCGTTCGACTCCGAGGGCACGCTGTACGTCGTGGAGGCCCTCGCCGGCGTAAGCGGGGTCTATCGCGTTGCACAGGATGGGACGGCAGCCCGGGTTCTGGCGGCCGGGTCCGCGGTTGGTCTGGCATTCGACCCTGCCGGCGGATTGGTTGTCGTCTCGAGCGACACGGCCTATCGCTTCGACCTTCCGCTCCGCCCCCTCCAGCCCTAACGTGCTACCATCGCGAGTTACACCAGCCAGAAAATAGTCGACTGTACACATGCCCCACGACTGGATCGATGTGCGCGGAGCCCGCGTGCACAACCTCAAGAACATCAACATCCGAATCCCCCGCAACCAGCTGGTGGTTGTCACCGGACTCTCCGGTTCGGGTAAGTCGTCGCTGGCGTTTGACACCGTCTACGCCGAGGGACAGCGTCGATACGTCGAATCTCTGTCAGCCTACGCTCGGCAGTTTCTCGAGCAGGTCGAAAAGCCGGACGTGGACCAGATCGACGGATTGTCTCCGGCCATCTCGATCGAGCAGCGAACCACCGGGTCGAATCCGCGTTCGACGGTCGGCACCGTCACGGAGATCTACGACTATCTTCGGCTCCTCTTTGCCACCATCGGCGTGCCGCATTGTCCGAGCTGTGACCAGGAGGTCACCTCCCAGTCTGTCGAGCAAATCGTCGAGGCGGTGCAGGCGGGACCGACGGACGAGCGAGTCAACATCCTGGCTCCGGTCGTGCGTGGCCGTAAGGGAGAGTTCAAGAAGGAGCTCGCCGCCCTCCGGGCCGACGGGCTCTTGAAGGCGCGGGTCGACGGCAAGGTGCGGTCTCTCGACGAGCCCATACAGCTGGACCGGCGCAAGAACCACTGGATCGACGCCCTGGTCGACCGACTTATCGTCAGGGCGAGCGCCACGCGTCGGCTGACCGAGTCGATCCGCGTGGCCCTCGCGTTTGCCTCCGACATCGTGATCGTCAACACGCTCGGCGGTGGCGACCGGCTCTTCTCACGTCGGCTCGCGTGCGTGGACTGCGGGATCAACATGCCCGAACTCGCGTCGCGGGTCTTCTCCTTTAACTCGATGCACGGCGCTTGCAGCACATGCCAGGGGCTGGGCGCCCTCGAGGCCTTCGACCCGGCGCGGGTCGCGCCGGACGACACGCTGTCCCTGGCCGACGGCGCCATCCGACCGTGGGGGAGCACCGACCAAACGATACTGCGTCATGCGCTGGCACGGCTCGGCCGTCACTTCGACATCGACATCACTGTGCCGTTCGGCCGACTGTCACGCAAGCGTCGCGAACTCCTCTTCAATGGTCCGAGCGTTGCCAAAGGCGACGCTCCGACCGGCCGGAAGAAACGTCGGACGACACAGACCTCGGATCCGTTCGGCCGCGACTTCGAGGGCATCATCCCCAACCTCACGCGTCGTTACGAAGAGGGTACGTGGGAGCAGCAGGAGGTGCTCGAGATGTATCGCTCGTTCCTGCCCTGCCCGGCGTGTGATGGCCATCGCCTCCGCCCCGAAAGCCGGGCTGTTCGAGTCAAGGGCCAAACGATCTCGCACTACGTCAACTTACCGATCGCCGATGCCCGGGCCGCATTCGATGCCTTGAGCCTCGGTCCGCGCGAAGCGCTTGTGGCCGATCGGGTACTCCGCGAGATCCGAGAGAGACTCCGGTTCCTGACCGACGTTGGGGTGGGATACCTGACACTGGCGCGGGGAGCCACCACGCTGTCCGGTGGTGAGGCACAACGGATTCGGCTCGCCACGCAGATCGGGTCCAACCTGACCGGCGTGCTCTATGTTCTGGACGAGCCATCGATCGGTCTCCACCAGCGCGACAATCGGCTGTTGATCGGCACGCTCAGACGACTGCGAGACCTCGGCAACACCGTGGTCGTGGTCGAGCACGACGAGGAGACGATTCGGTCTGCCGACTATGTCATCGACCTCGGTCTGGGTGCCGGCGAGCATGGGGGCCAGGTCATCTTTCAGGGGCCGCCCGCCCAACTCTTGACCGACGGTGACGGCTCGCTGACCGGACAGTATCTGAGGGCCGAGCGCACGATCCCAACTCCCACGGCGCGGCGTCCGGCGTTGAACGGTGAACTACGCATCCATGGCGCGCGAGCCAACAACCTCAAGGAGATTGACGTCAGCGTTCCGCTGGGGGTGCTGACCGCCGTGACCGGCGTTAGCGGCTCCGGCAAGTCGACGCTGGTGAACGATATCCTATTCAAGTCGCTGGCCCGAGACCTCCATCGGGCGGTAGCCGATCCCGGAGCCCACACCTCGATCGAAGGGCTCCAGCTGGTGGACAAGGTGATTCAGATCGACCAATCACCGATTGGCCGAACGCCGCGGTCAAACCCGGCCACCTACACGGGGCTCTTCACCTTTATCCGACAGCTGTTTTCGATGGTGCCAGACGCTCGGGCTCGGGGATACAAACCGGGCCGGTTTTCGTTCAACGTAAAAGGCGGACGATGCGAGTCATGTCAGGGCGACGGTGTGATCGCGATCGAGATGCACTTTCTTCCCGATGTCTACGTGACGTGCGAGCAGTGCAAAGGGCGCCGCTACAACCGCGAAACTCTCGAGATCCTCTACAGGGGTGCGTCGATTGGGGATGTGCTCGACCTGACCGTGGACCAGGCACGGCCACTCCTCGAGAACTTTCCCCAGGTTGCAACCAAGCTGGAGACATTGCAGGACGTCGGTCTCGGATACATCAAGCTCGGGCAATCGGCCACCACCCTGAGCGGGGGCGAGGCGCAACGCGTCAAGCTATCCAAGGAGCTCTCACGGCGGGGTACCGGTCGAACGCTCTATATCCTCGATGAACCAACCACTGGCCTGCACTTCGAAGATACCCGTCGCTTGCTCGACGTACTCAACAAATTGGTCGGTCAGGGCAACACGGTCGTCGTCATCGAGCACCACCTCGACGTGATCAAGGTGGCCGACCACATCATTGACCTCGGGCCGGAAGGCGGTGATGCCGGTGGCCGTCTAGTCGCGGAGGGGACACCAGAAGAAGTGTCCCGAATAGAGGCATCACAGACCGGTCAGTATCTTAGGCCGAAGCTTGAGGCTTCGGCCTAAGCTTGAAGCCTCTTGAGGCTGGTGGGCTGACGCGGACGAATCGACTCGAGACCGTGACAACGGCGGCCTATTTGTGGTAAAACAACCACACTTTGGGCTATACCGCATGTGGTTGACTAACCACAGTTTAGCGGTCAGTGAGATGATTGAAAATATGTAAACATGGTAAGCGCATGCAAATAAGCTAGTTAGTGCCTTCCGGCGAGTCTACCTCTGGCCGGTATTGATCTTGCTCTTTCATCCCCGTCGTGCAGCGGATTGTTCAACAAAGCGTGAAAAATCTTCAGCGGACCATTCGTCGCCCGGTATTCTGTTCGGGAATCGGCCTGCATTCGGGCCAGAAGGTCACGCTTCGGCTCAGACCGGCGCCTGTCAATCACGGGGTCGTTTTCAAGCGGCTCGACCTGGACGGCCTCGAAATACCAGCTGACGTGTCCCATGTGGCCAGGTTGCACTACGCGACCGGTCTAGCTCGGGACACCACCTCGGTCGAAACCGTCGAGCATCTCTTGGCCGCGCTGCTCAGTCTGGGTATTGACAATGCAGTCGTTGAATTGAACCAGGCCGAAGTGCCGATCATGGATGGGAGTGCCGCCTCTTTCGTCTATCTCGTCCACGAGGCTGGGATCAAGCCCCAGGCGGCGCCGAGGAAGTTCCTCAAGGTCGTGCGGCCGATCTCCCTGTCACGGGGCGACAAACGGATTGCGTTGTATCCGTCTGATCACTTCAAGGTGACCTACAGCATCAGCTTCGACCATCCGTTGCTTCGGCATCAGTCACGCACGATGCGACTGACCGAAGATGTGTTCGTCGATGAGATTGCCCCCGCTCGGACGTTTGGGTTCCTCAAGGAGGTCGAGGTGCTCAGACAGCGGGGACTGGCACTCGGTGGCTCGCTCGACAACGCCATCGTTCTCGGGGAAACGGGTGTGCTCAACAGCTCACTGAGATTTGAAGACGAGTTTGTTCGACACAAGATTCTCGACGCAATCGGCGACCTGGCTTTGGTCGGCTACCCGATCATCGGTCATCTCGTGGCGCACCGAGGTGGGCATGCGCTGCATACGAGCTTCGCGCAAATGATCCTGGATGACACTGAGGCCTGGAGGATTATCGAGTCACCGGCCGACCCGGCCGTGGCACATCCCTCTGGTGTTCCCGTTAAAGAACACCTCGCCTCTTCCTAGGCCCGGCCTACCAAACAACCAACGGTTTGGTCGTCGTCTCCGACCACTTTTCGAACCAGTCGATACCTTCGTATACAAGGTCGAACTTGACGGCGTAGTGTCCAGGTTTGTCTGGAATCGCAACTCTATGGGGATGTCGGCGGTTGTAGCGGGCTTGAGCGTCTGAGGCAGCCACGCCCGAGCATGGTCGGGCGCGGCGACGACAGTGAGTCCGTTCGCGTGTCGCCCAGCAGTCGCTTGGCGTACGGGTCAGCACAGCCGCAGACCACGCGTCCGTCGCAGAGCAACACCAGAGTCTTCCAAGGCCAGTCGCAGCTGAAACGCGTGGCGAGATGATTGAGAGACATCCGTACGTGCTAGGGCACGAACGAGGATGGAGACCCAAGCCGGAAGCCCGATGTCACGGCTCACTCTCTGTCAGCTTCCGCACGTAGGCGGCCGCCTTTTCGTTCTCATACGTCACCGTGTTGAGAAAGAGACTCTCAGTCAAATAGGCCTGGCGATCGGCATCGCTCATTTGCCCGATCAGATGCGAGATCTCCTTCATCGTGTCCTCGAAGGTGTGGTCCAGGCTGTGATGGGCGTTCAATTCCCGGTACAAGGCCTCGAGCACCGCCAGCAGGTCGCCATCGAGACTGATCTCCGCTCCCGAATTCGTCGTGATGGTCCGCATGGTCATTCCCCAAAGCTGCTGACGGCCGCCGATTCGTCACCGTGCAGCTCGATGAAGTTTTGCGTCCCCGTCATCGTCAGCATCGTTTCCACACGCTTCTGAACGCCCGACAACTTGAGTGACCCCCCCGCCTGGGTCGCCTGTCGATACAGATCCATCAAACATCCGATCGACGCGCTGTCAACGTAGACCACGTTGGCCATGTCGATCACCACTTTGGCATCGCCCGCGTCGACCAGGTTCGAGATCGACTCGGCAAACTCTGACAGCATGGGGTACATCAGTTTCGTTTCGCCGACGCGGATGATGACGACGCGGGCGTCGTCAGAGCGGTCAGTCGTGAGGTTCATTCTTGGACTCCAGTGGTGGCTGACGCCGTGGCCGCATGGGCCTCGGTCGACACCGCCTGTTCTCGTTGAAGTTTGACGATCTGCCGGGCAAGCTCGTTCCGTCCACGGTTGATTCGTGACTTGACGGTTCCCTCCGGCAGGTCCAGACGCTCGGCGATCTCGTGATATGAGAGGTCTCGGATGTCGCGCAGCAGGACGGCGGTGCGCAACGTGTCTGGGAGTAGCAGCATGCCGCGCTTGAGCAGGTCTCTTCGGTCCAGCCTCTGCAGGCGTGCGAGTGGGTCAGGCCCCTTGGCAACCGGCGAGAGCTCCGCCGCGTCGACGTTGCGGTCGACCGTTTCCCGCTCTTTACGCACGCTTCGGTAGTGGTCGATGCACAGATTTCGGCTGATGCTGATCAGCCAGGTCTGAAAGTTCGCTCGGCGGTCGAAGGTGGCCAGCGCCTTGTAGACCTTCAAAAAGATCTCTTGGCTCAGGTCCTCGGCGTCGTCGTGCTTTCCCACGAACTTGTAGGCCACGTTGAAGACGCGTCGCCAGTACTTGCGAACGATTTCGTCCCAGGCCTGTTGGTCGCCTTCGAGACAGGCCTGAATGAGCTGGTCGGTCGCCGACTGAGTGGCCGGGGAATCCACGGGCCTGCAGTGTACAATGTCGGGTTCGTCGACTGAAACCTGACGGCCTCCCATGTCACCTTCAACCGATCCCGGCTTTCCGACCGCCTGCGACGGCGTGTCGGTCCAAGCGCTGGCGGAGCGGCACGGCACGCCGCTTTATGTGTACAGCGCGGCGCTGATCAGAGACCGCTACGCGGAGCTCGATGACGCGTTCGGGGACTACCCCCACCAGGTGCACTACGCGCTCAAGGCCAATTCAACACTGGGCATCGCACGGCTGATACGCGAGCTTGGTGGCCGCGTCGATGCCAACTCAGGTTGGGAGATCGAAGTGGCCCGTCGTGCCGGTTTCAGCCCCGATGACATCGTGTTCACGGGGGTGGGGAAAACGTCGGAAGAATTGGCGCTCGCCACCCGACTGGGCGTTCACGCGATCAACGCGGAGTCGAGAGGCGAGCTCGAGCGCATCGAGGAACTGGCGCGGGCTGCGGGTCGATCGTCGCGCGTCGCGCTCCGCGTCAACCCCGATGTGACCGCCGGCGCGCACCCCCACATCTCGACCGGCCAGCGGTCGCACAAATTCGGTGTGCCGATCGAGACGGCTGGAGATATCTGTCGGTGGGTCAACACGAGGGACTCGCTGCAGTTGGTGGGTCTCCACGCGCATATAGGCTCGCAGCTGCTGACGGTGGCGCCGATTCGCCGTGCCGCCGAGGCTGTGGTGGCGTTGGCCAGCGAGCTTGCCGACCAAAGCACCGCGCTGGAACACTTGGACCTCGGTGGCGGGTTGGGTATCTCCTACGATGGAGCTCCCGTCGTGGCCGCCGTCGAGTATGTCGAGACCCTGCTCGAGGTTGTTCGCCCGACGGGTCTGTCAGTCGTCGTCGAGCCCGGGCGTTGGGTCGTAGGGCCGGCGGGTGTCCTGGTGACGCGAGTCGTCGACCTCAAGCCGCAGGGAGCTGACCACTGGTGCGTCGTCGTCGATGCGGGGATGAGCGAGCTTCTGCGCCCGGCTCTCTACGGAGCGTACCACCGACTCGAGTTGCCACACCCTCGGTCCGCGCCGCCTGTCAGCTGTGACATCGTCGGTCCGATCTGTGAGACGGCTGACGTGTTCGGGACTGCACGGATGCTGCCGCGGCCAGAGGTGGGAGACCTGGTGGTCATACGCGACACGGGGGCCTACGGGTCGGCGATGGCGTCGAACTACAATCGGCATCCGCTGCCCGCCGAGGTCCTCGTCGAGAACGGCACGGACACGGTCATCCGTCGCCGACAGACTATCGATGATCTGGTTGCATTGGAGGAGTAGCTTCTGACTTCTGTCTTCTGACTTCTGACAGGCACTACAGTTCATGTTGATCGCCTTTGAAGGACTGGACCAAAGCGGGAAGGAAACGCAGGCGCGGCGGTTGAGGGACCGCCTGCGGGCCGCGCAGCACAAGGCTCGGGTTGTGTCCTTTCCCGACTACGGTACGTCAATCGGAGAAGAGATCGCGCGCGCACTGCAGGGCGAACGGGAGTACGGTCCTGACGTGATGCAACTGCTATATGTGGCCAACCGGCACGAACGAAAACCGGACATCGACCGGTGGCGTCTGGCCGGCATCACGCTGCTCTTCGACCGATACGTCGCCTCCAGCATTGCCTACGGCGAAGCGCAGGGCCTCGACCGGGAATGGCTGCAGGACATGCAGAAGTATCTGCCTCGGCCGGACCTCACGATCTTCCTCGACATCGCCCCCGAGATCGCCCTCGAGCGCAAGGCTACCGGCCGCGATCGGTATGAGCGGGACTACGCCCTCCAGGTGGGCGTGAGGGAGAGCTACTTGCGGCAGGCGGAAGACCCGACGTGGCGGCGGGTGGACGGCGAGCGTCCGGCCGCGCAGATTGCTGACGAGGTCGCTGAGCTGATACCGCTAGAGGCGCCGGAGTTGTAGCCGTCATCGTGACCGCGATCGTGAGCCCCGAGACCTGGTGTGCCCCGGCCTGACGCAGGGAATCGGCGCAGGCCTCCATGGTGGCTCCCGTCGTATAGACATCGTCGATGATGACGAGGCGCCTCCCATCTATGTCTCCCTGGCGCCAGCGCCGTTTGACGGCGAACGCCGACCGCACGTTGCGTGTTCGCTCGGCCGCGGTCAGACCGGTTTGCGGCAGGGTGGCCCGTCGGCGATAAAGCGCCTCGGCGACCGGGAGTCCGACTTGCCGGGCGAGATCGGTCGCCTGATTGAACCCCCGAGTCCACCGACGGAGCGAGTGGAGGGGGACCGGTACCACGTAGTCTGCGTCCGAGAGCAGCTCGTGTCCTGCCCGGCGCAGCAGGTTTCCCAGTGGCACCGCGAGTGACCGGCGACCGCCATACTTGAGCGCGTGCACTAGGAGGCGTAGGACGCCGTCATACGGACCTGCAGCTCGACGCCGGATCTGACCTCTGGGTTCCCGGCACGCGCGGCACCGAAGATCGCGCTCCTCGCCTCGGGCGTGACCCAGGCCAGCGCGCGTTGCGCCACACGACTCGCAGACCGGTGGCGTCGACAGTTCGATACACCGCCAGCAGTCGGGACACACGACGCCCTGCGTCGGCTCGGCGAGGACACCGTCGCACACCGCGCATCGTGGCGCCCAGGCCAGGGCCAGGATCGGGTCACAGACGGTGCGCCACCCCAAGATGGTCTTCATCGCCCCCCGGCCAGGAGCGCTCGCCTCAGGATGGAAACTCGATCCGCGTGGCGTTGCCCCACAGGCGTTCGAGGTCGTAGAAACGGCGGGTGTCCTGGGTGAAGACGTGCACGATGAAGTCGAAGTAGTCCAGGAGAATCCATTCGGCGTTCTGATACCCCTCGACGTGTGACGGGCGACTGTCCATTCCCCGGAGCTGTTTCTGAACCTCGTCGACGATGGCGCGGACTTGGCGTGTCGTCTGGCCCGAGCAGACGATGAAGTAGTCGGTGAACGCTCCTGAACCCCTCAAGTCGAGGACCACCATGTCGAGGGCTTTCTTGCTCGACGCTGCATCGACCGCACATCGCACTGGTTCCGGGAGCTGGGTTGCCGGCTTCGAGTTTTGTGACGCTTCTTGGCTTGGCGCTCTTGGGCGCGGCGCCTCTTGGCGCCCGTTACTGGTCATTCTTCGTTTGCAATACTCAGTCCGGGGTGATGTCGGTGTAGAGCCGATGTTCGAGAACGTAGGCGGCGACCGATGGTGACACCAGGTCGTCGATTGGGAGTCCTGCAGCCCTTCGCATCCTGATGTCGGACGACGAGATACCTCGCGTTGCGGCTTCTACCAGCCACACGGCGGTCGACAAGTCGGCTGGTCGGCCCCGGTCGTCCACGGGCAAGGGCCGCGTCCGGTGGGCCTGAGCAGGATGCCGCATTCGGTGAGCCAGCGCAGAATGCCGCATTCGGTGAGCCAGCGCAGGATGCCGCTCCTTGAGCTGTGAGGTCGGATGTCCGGGTCGCGAGACGACAACGAAGTGACTGAGGTCGAGGACGTCCGGGTAGTCGTGCCACGTTGAGATTTCAGCGAACGCGTCGGCGCCGGTAATGAAGAAAAACTGCGATGGGTTCCGCCCACCGGTAAGTGTGTCGAGTGTCCGGGAGGTGTATGACGGACCGTCCGAAGTTAGTTCGAGGTCGCTGGCCTCGAGACCTGGTTCGGCTGCCGCGGCCAGCTCGACCATCGCCAGTCTATCCGGACCCGAGGCGACCGGTGCCCGGTGGCGGTGGGGTGGTACGCGCGAGGGTATGAGCAATACGGTATCGAGTCCCAGAGCGGTTCTGGCCGCCACGGCAACGTCGCGATGACCCAGATGGACCGGGTCGAACGTGCCGCCAAGAATCCCCGTACGGGTCTCGCCGGTCACTCGCGGGGCTCCTCTGTCCCTCGCGATGCCTCTGGTGCGGTATCGGTGACGGCGCGCCATATCGCTTCCTGCAAGGCACCGAGTCCTTCACCGGTGACGGCCGAGATCGCGAACACCGGGACTGATTGCGCGTCCAGACGAGCCTTCAACTGGTCGAGTCGGTCGGGTTCATCGAGCGCATCGACCTTGTTGGCGGCGACGAGTTGGGGTTTGTCGGCCAGGGGCACGCCAGCCAGTTCGGCAGGTGAGACCCGATAGGAAGCTAGTTCCTTGCGGATCACCTCGAAATCATCGAACGGGCTTCTGCCCGACGCGCTCGACACGTCGATGACGTGTACGAGGACCCGTGTGCGTTCGAGATGGCTCAGAAATCCGTGGCCCAGGCCGTGTCCTTCGTGCGCGCCTTCGATCAACCCGGGCACGTCGGCGAGGACGAAGCTGCGTTCGTCGCTCAGCTCTACCACTCCGAGGTGGGGTGTCAGCGTCGTAAAGGGGTAGTTCGCGACCTTGGGCCGTGCCGCAGACAGTCGCGAGATCAGGGTTGACTTCCCGACGTTGGGAAATCCGACGAGGCCGACGTCTGCGAGCAACTTGAGCGACAGCGAAAGCGTGCGGACCTCTCCGGGTTCACCGCTCTCGGACCGACGCGGGGCCCGATCTGTGGAGGTGGCGAAATGTTGATTGCCTCGTCCCCCGCGACCCCCTCTGGCCACGACAGCCATCTGCCCGACGGTGGTCAGGTCGCCGATCGTCGTCAGCTCGCCCTCGTTGCTTTCATAGACGATAGTGCCGACCGGGACCTCAAGAATCAGATCCTTGCCGGCGCGACCCGCTCGGTTCGAGCCCTCGCCGTGTGCACCTCGACCTGCTCGATACTGTGGGTTGAACCTGTAGGCGATGAGCGTGTTGTGGTGTGTGGTGGCCCGGAGCGTGATAGACCCTCCACGCCCGCCGTCTCCGCCGTCCGGTCCGCCGTGTGGAACGAACTTCTCTCGACGGAAGCTCGAGCACCCACGACCCCCATCACCGGCCGCGACGTGGATGTCGGCATGGTCGACGAACATGGACTATGGTCTGTCCCGTGTCAGATGAGTGGCCACGGGTTCCGGCAGGGGCTGGAGACGCGTCTGCACGCGTGTCGACGAGGTTCAGCCGTCAATCGGATGCACGCTGATAACGCGACCTCGTGATCCGTGGTCCTCGAAGGCCACACGCCCCGGAGCCGTCGCGAACAACGTATCGTCCTTGCCGAGACCGACATTGAGCCCGGGTCGGAAGCGGCGACCACGCTGACGAACGAGGATGGCTCCGCCCTTGACGAGATTGCCGTCGAAGCGTTTGACGCCGAGACGCTGCGCCTGGCTGTCTCGACCGTTTCTAGAACTGCCCTGTCCCTTTTTGTGGGCCATCGCTCTTCCCGTTTACGCGGTTTCGATCCCAGTGATCCGAACGCGTGTCCACTGCGTCCGATGTCCGATCGTGCGGCGCATACCCCCGCGTCGCTTTTTCGTGAAGACACGGACTTTCTTGTCCTGGACCACGCCGTCGACGACGCCCGTCACCGTGGCCCCCGCCACATGCGGCGCCCCGGTCACGAAGCCACCGTCGTCGTGCCCGATAAAGAGCACCTCCTTGAACGTGATGGCCTCGCCGGCTGGGTCCGGCCGATGGTCGACCGAGACTGTAGCCCCGGGTTCGACCTTCAGCTGCCGTCCGCCACTCTGAATGATCGCGTACACGCTGACACCTAAATCGTTGCGTATGCCAAACCCTGAGCGTACCCCGCTCCGGAGGCGCCTGTAAAGTCGCTGGCGCCCCGCTAGGAGGCGGGGCGCTACCTGAGCAGTATGCGCGTGCCCCGAATGCTTTCTGTGCTCAGGGTGCTGAGGAACGATGGAATCAGCCTGTCCATCAGCTCGAAATACGAGGACAACGCAGGAGTGTTCTGGGAGGAGTCATACAGAATCTCCTCTCGATGCCGCTCGGTGTAGAGCGTCGCGCCAGTGCCGCCGTCGATGAAGATGAACTTCGGCGTCAGAACATATCCCCTTCGGTCCCGATACGTGCGGGTGGGGACGATCTGCCGCCGTCCTAAGGAGTCGAAGACCTCGCGCTCACGGGACACCATGCCCGAGCGTTGATGGTCGGTGAAGTGGACCGTACCGGTCACGATCAGCGGGTCCTGAAACTCTTCGCCGAGCTGTCGCCAATAGCTCGCGTCAGCGAAGATATGCTCGTAGGCCTCCAGGTCTTCTTCCGAGAGGTCGCCCCCTCCCTCGGCCTCCTCACCGTCTACGCTGTCGTTCGCGGCGCCCTCGGCCTCCGGCTCGTCTGGACTACTCGGAGGGGGGACAAAGTCGGCTTGCTCTTCGGCTATCGCGCGGAGCTCGAGCACATCGGCATCGATCACCTGGAGGTTCGAGCCGGTCCGCAGCTGGCTCCTCAGCAGCCGCGCGGTTTCGAGGTTCGTGTCGACCTCGTCGGTGCCACCAGCCACGAACCCAGCGATGAGGATCCGCTGGAACCTCGAGACGTCCAGCTTGGGCTGGAGCGGTGTTTCGACCGGGATCTCGTAGAAGTTGGTGCAGGCCGAGACCGCTATCAACAATACGACGCTAGCGAGTGCTCTGAATACGGTCATTGATTTCCCTGAAGAGATCGTAGTTTTGTTGAATGCTGGGGTTGTCAGGATCGAGGTCGAGCGCTTTTTCGTAAGCCTCTCTCGCCTCTTCGAACAATCCCGAGTTCTCGTAGGCGATGCCGAGGTTGTTCCAGGCAGCGGCATAGCTCGGGTCCAGCTGTGTTGCTCGTTCCCAGCGATAAATCGCCTCTTGCCACAGACCGCTTTGGGCCACTGAAATACCGAACTTGACCTGAGCCTTGGCGCCGTCACGGTCCTGGGCATAGCTGGTCGAGACACCGGTCAGCACGAGCGCACCGGCGAGTGCGATCGTTGTGAGTGTGTGAGCCACCAAGTTCACTATAGCGAGGCCTGATGAAGGCCGCAAGGGTCGCTTTCTTCACCCCTGGTTGCCGGTCGAGACCCGGTCGTCACGAAGGGCGGCAGGCATCTTGTAACTCCCGCTACATGGACGTCTTCGATGCGGTGGTCGTCTCCGAGCTCTTGATGTCACCCGCGGCCAGGCGGACGCTGCTTGGGGCCCAAAAGGGTGGTGACAGTGCCGGAGACCAGCGCCGTGAGGTCTCGCCGGAGTCACTGGCGGCGAGCGTGCGCGACCGGTCAGCCGACCTGGGGCGGGAGCTCAGCGTTGCCAGGCGGAATGCGGAGCGCTGGCTGCAACAGTCGGAGAAGGGTGGTTTCGGCGCCATCGCCTTCGGCGGTCGCGATTATCCGCGTCGTCTGGCAGCGATTCCCGACCCGCCACCTGTGCTGTGGGTCGCGGGCCGGCGTCGTCTGCTCGATTCGCTCGCGGTGGCTCTGGTAGGTTCTCGCGCGGGTTCTCCGTATGCCTGCGAGGTTGCCGAGCGTCTGGGATCCGAACTGGCCGGTCGCGGCGTCACCGTCATAAGCGGTCTGGCCCGGGGCGTTGATGGCGCGGCCCACAGGGGCGGTCTCGAGGGCCCGGCGAGCACGGCGGCCGTCCTGGGTTGCGGGGTAGATGTCGTCTATCCACGGGAGCACGCCGCGCTGGCCCGCCGGATCGCCACGAAGGGCGCTCTGGTAAGCGAGGTGGGACCCACGACCCCGCCGCTGGGCCTCCACTTTCCCCGTCGAAATCGAATTATCAGTGGGTTGTCCGTGGCGGTGGTGGTCGTGGAGGCCACCGAGCGAAGCGGGTCTCTGATTACCGCCCGATGCGCCGCCGACCAGGGCCGTGAGGTCATGGCCGTGCCGGGGAGCGTCCTAGCCGGAAGGAACCGCGGGGGGCATGCTCTATTGAAGGATGGAGCAAAGGTTGTGGAGACTGCGGACGATATTCTGGTGGAGATCGGTCTCGAGGCGGGTCGGCACTCCGCTGAGGGGCCACGGGGTGCTCTTGAGCCTGATCTCCTTCTACGACATATGGATGCGGGCGAAACCTATGACCTGGACGCGTTGGCTTCAATGACCGGTTTCGACAGCCCAGAGTTGCTGTCCAGGCTGGGGGAGCTTGAGCTTCAGGGAAGGATCCGGCGCTCCGAGGCTGGCCGATTTGGTCGCTTGCGGGGATGATGTAACGTTGTTATAGGGAGCGACGGGCTCCCCAACCCACACATGGCGAAAGCACTCGTAGTCGTTGAGTCGCCGGCCAAGGCCAAGACGATCAACAAGTATCTGGGCAAGGACTTCAAGGTTGTCGCCTCTATGGGACACATCCGAGACCTGCCAAAGAGCAAGCTTGGCGTCGACGTCGACAGGGGGTTTACGCCTGCGTATGACGTGATTCCCGCGCGAAAGAAGGTCATCAAGACCCTCAAGGACGCTGCCAAGGGTGTCGATCACATCTACGTCGCAACCGACCCTGACCGCGAGGGCGAAGCGATCGGGTGGCATCTGGCGAAAGAGCTGGGGACCAAGAAGCGGACCGTCAGCCGGCTCATGTTCAACGAGATCACGCGGTCGGCGGTACTGGCGGCCCTTGACCAGGCGGGGGAGATCGACCAGCGGATGGTCGACGCTCAGCAGGCTCGTCGTGTGCTCGACCGGCTGGTGGGCTACAAGCTCAGCCCCCTTCTCTGGGACAAGGTTCGACGGGGTCTGAGCGCCGGCAGGGTTCAGTCGGTCGCGCTGAAGCTCGTGTGCGACCGGGAGGCCGCGATCGAGGCCTTCGTTCCTGAGGAGTACTGGCACATTACGGCGCGGCTGGCCGGGGGCGCACCACCCGATTTCGACGCCAGGCTGGTCAAGCGCGGCCAGGACGCCCTGAAGGTCGGCAACGAGGGCGAGGCCAAAGCGATCCTCGCCACCTTGGAGTCGGCGGCATATGCCATCCAATCGGTCACGACCAAGGAGCGGCAGAAGCAGGCGGCCCCGCCGTTCATCACGAGCAAGCTCCAGCAGACGTCGCGTTTCTCCGTCAAGCGCACCATGTTGATTGCCCAGCAGCTCTACGAAGGGATCGAGCTTCCCGGGGAAGGTTCGGTCGGACTGATTACCTACATGCGGACCGACTCGACCCGGGTTTCCGATTCGGCCCTGAGCGAGGTACGCGACCACATCCGCAGCACATTCGGCGATGCCTATGTTCCGGACAAGCCCAATCGATTCCGGACCAAGAAGGATGCCCAGGATGCCCACGAGGCGATCAGACCGACCTCGGTGGCGTATGACCCAGAAACTGTGAAAGCGCACCTCACGGAGGACCAGTTCTACCTCTACCGTCTGATTTGGAGCCGATTCGTGTCCTCGCAGATGCCACCCGCGACATTCGATGACACGACCCTGGACGTCTCGGCCGCCGAATACGTGCTGCGTGCGAAGGGGTCCGTCCCCAAGTTCAACGGCTGGATGGCTACCTACGAGCAGACGCAGAAGGATGCGACGCCAGCGACGAGTCCAGACTCTGACGACGGCGCCGCCATGGGGCTGCTACCCGCCCTGTCCGAAGGTGACGCGCTGGAGCTCAAGAAGATCACACCTGAGCAGAAGTTCACGCAGCCCCCGGCGCGCTTCAGCGAAGCGACATTGGTGAAGGAGCTCGAAGAGAACGGCATCGGGCGGCCGAGCACCTATGCTTCGATCATCGGGGTCCTGCAGGTGCGCGAGTACACCGAAAAGGTCGAGGGCCGGTTCAGGCCGACCCGACTCGGGCGCCTGGTAACCGACCTTCTGGCCGAGAGCTTCGACCGCATCATCCAGGTCGACTACACGCGCGAGATGGAGAAGCGCCTCGACAGAATCGAAGAGGGTGAAGCCGACTACGAGGGAACCCTTGCCACCTTCTACGAGGCCTTCCAGGATGACCTGGCCAAGGCGGCCAAGTCGATGCCTGACATCAAGACCAAGGGACTCCCGAGCGACGAGACCTGCGACACGTGTCAGTCGCCGATGATTATCAAGGTTGGGAAGTTCGGGATGTTTCTCGCCTGTTCGGCTTATCCGGACTGCACCAACACGCGGGAGCTCGAACAGGCCGAAGCGACCACCGAGCAGGAAGAAGAGGCCTGTGAGAACTGCGGTCGTCCGATGGTGGTCAAGAGGGGCAGGTTTGGCCAGTTCTTGGCCTGCACGGGATACCCGGACTGCAAGACCACGCGCAAGCTGATCACCACCGCGCAAGGCCTTTCGGCCGCCAAGCCCGACCAGCCACTCGACGAGAAGTGCCCAAAGTGCGACGCGAACCTGGTGGTAAAACAGGGACGCTTCGGCGAGTTCACTGCCTGTAGCAACTATCCGAAGTGTCGCTACGTCAAGCTGAAGAGCATGGGAGTGGCCTGTCCAAACGACGGCGGCGACATCGTCGAGCGCAAGTCTCGCCGTGGTCGTGTGTTTTATGGATGTGCCAACTATCCAGACTGCGACTTCACCCTGTGGAACAAGCCGCTGCAAGAGTCCTGTCCCACGTGCGAGGCTCCGTTCCTGGTCGAAAAGGTGACCAAGCGTCACGGACGGCAGGTTCTCTGCCACAAGGAAGACTGCGACTACATCCGCTCCGAAGAGCTGGCCGAAGTGTGAGTGTGGGCACGGTCGAGCCCTGTTCAATGATCCGGATCATCGGCGGCGGGCTGGCCGGGAGCGAGGCTGCGTGGCAGGCGGCCAACCGAGGTGTGCCGGTCACACTCTACGAGATGCGGCCGGTGCGTGGGACCCGTGTCCACCAGACTGACCGCCTGGCCGAGCTCGTCTGCAGCAATTCGTTTCGCGGCGCCCAGCTCGAAAACGCCGTCGGTCTGCTCAAGGAGGAGATGCGACGGCTCGGTTCGCTGGTGATCGAGGTGGCCGACGAGACACGCGTGCCCGCTGGCGGCGCCCTGGCCGTCGACCGCGCGCGCTTCGCTCAGCGGATGACCGAGTCACTCGAGTCGCATCCACTCGTCACCATTCGGCGCGAGGAGATCACGAGGATTCCAGACGATGCCGATCTCCGGTCTCCGGTGATCGTGGCGACAGGTCCGCTGACGTCCGACGCGCTCTCGGCGGAGGTCGTCACGCTCGTCGGGAGCGAACATCTCTACTTCTACGACGCGATTAGCCCGATTGTCCTCGCCGAGTCGATCGACCGGGCAACGGTGTTCGCAGCCTCTCGCTATGGGCGCGACTCAGCCCCGTCCGACGGAGGGTTGGGTGACGAGGGCACATCATGCTCGTCGCAGCCCCGGGGTGGCGACTACCTGAACTGTCCAATGGACGAACAGCAGTACATGGCATTCCACGAAGCGATCGTCGGCGCTGAACGAGTCGATCTTCGCGAGCTCGACAACACAAAGTTCTTCGAGGGGTGTCTGCCGATCGAGGTCATGGCCGGCCGGGGTCTCGACACGCTGCGTTTTGGTCCAATGAAACCCGTCGGCCTGCATGACCCGGCCACAGGCAGGCGGCCCCATGCCGTCGTGCAGTTGCGTCAGGACGACCTTGCGGCGGAGCACTACAGCCTCGTCGGTTTCCAGACGCAGATGAAGTGGGGCGAGCAGCAGCGCGTGCTTCGTACGATTCCGGGTCTGGAGTCGGCCGAGTTCGTTCGATATGGCATGATCCACCGTAACACCTACATCAACGCGCCGTCGGTGCTTGGCCCCAGCTGGCAGGTCCGCAGTCGGCCCGAGGTGTTCTTTGCCGGTCAGATCTCTGGTGTCGAAGGCTATGTGGAGTCGGCCGCGTCGGGGCTGCTGGCCGGGCGGGGAGCCGCGGCGCTTGTGCAGGGGCAACCGGTTCAGTGCCCCCCACGCACCACCGCCCTGGGGGCCATCGCGCACTATGTATCACACGCAAACCCCGTCAACTACCAGCCGACAAACATCGCGTTTGGTCTCTTGCCATCCTTGGACGCACCACCGCGTAAGAAGCGTGCGAGACGACAGGCTCTCGCGCAACGGGCGCTGATCGATCTGGCGGCGTGGCAGTCGCAGGCTCCGACAGAGGCATCCGTTCGGCAGGCGCCGACGGAGGCATCCATTCGGCGGGCTCCGACAGAGGGATCCGTTCGGCGGGCGCCGACGGAGGCATCGACTCAGGATGAGACAACAGCTCGAGTCGTTTCTTGACTTCATCCGGTTGAACCGGAACGCGTCGCGGCACACCGTGCTGGCGTATAGAAGCGACCTGACTCAATACCTGTCCTTTCTCGACGGCCAGCGTTCCACACCAGGCGAAGGGACGAGCGAGCTCAATCAGCAGACTGTCCGTGGCTTTCTGGCCGAGCTGTATCGGCGCGGCACGGCTGCCTCGTCGTCGGCCAGAAAGCTCGCGGCAATCAGGTCCTTTGCGAGGTATCTGCGTCGCGAAGGTCTCCTGGAGGGTGACCCGGCGGCGCTGGTGTCGACACCTCGCATGACGCAGAAGATCCCAGCTCATCTTGATGTCGATGAGGTGCAAACACTGCTCGAAGCGCCCAACGGTGAGACTCCACTGGGACGTCGGGATCGGGCCATCCTGGAGCTCTTCTACGCCTCCGGGCTCAGGCTGAGTGAACTCGTCAGTTTGGATCTCGAGGACGTCAATCTCGGAAATCGTCTCCTCCGCGTCACGGGTAAAGGCGGGAAGGAGCGGATTGTTCCGTTCAATCGGACGGCCGCCAGCGTCGTTCGTCGCTATCTCACCGACCGGCAAACCCTGATCCGGAAGGTCGCGGTAGTCGAACACCGGAGCCGGGACATGTCCGGAGACCCGCTGTTCGTCAACTATCGTGGGGGCCGGCTATCGACGCGGAGCGTTGACCGCTTGGTCAGACGATACGTGCGGCAGTCGAGTACGCGGCTGGGGATCAGCGCCCACGCTCTGAGGCACTCCTTTGCCACGCATCTCCTCGAGCGAGGGGCTGACCTGCGGGTCATTCAGGAACTTCTTGGTCACTCTCGGGTGAGCACGACTCAGCGATACACCCACGTGAACGCCGCTCAGTTGACGGAGCTGTACCGCAAGACCCATCCAAGGGCGTAGATCTCAAGTCGGGGGTCGGGCTATGCCCGACGTCGGGAGTCGGGAGTCGGGAGTCGGGAGAACGATGCCGGAAGCCTGAGCGATCTACCCGACGCCCACACCCCAGACCGACCGTGTTTCCGGCGCGCTGGCGGCTGCGCTTCGGTTGCTGCCGCGGCGACCCCGTGGCAAGGCGATCCCGAGCGTCTTGATCTTGTAGTTCATCACGCGCGGACTGATCGCGAGCAACTCGGCGGCGTCCTTCTGCACCCAGTTCGACATGCTGAGAGCTTCGACGACTGCCTGTTTCTCGATCTCCTCGAGCGGAATGCCCGTCGGCGGAATCTTCACGACGGGAGGGTGCTCGCCCGTTTCTTCGTTGGGCGAGAGCTCGCCCAGACGCAGGTCCTCGGCGCGGACCAGGGGCCCGTCGGCGAGCAAGACAGCCCGCTCAATGGTGTTCTCCAGCTCTCTGATGTTCCCCGGCCAGTTGTGCCGCTTCAAGAGCTTCTCGGCGCTTGCGTCGAGAAGCTGGACCTTCTTGTTGAGCTCACCCCCGAACCGCCTCATGAAGAACTGGGCGAGCTCTGGGCCTTGCGCTCTCGCAGCGGAGGCATGTCGATCGAGACGACATTCAAACGATAGTACAGGTCCTCCCTGAACTCCCCGACCGCCACCATCTCCGCCAGGTTACGGTTCGTCGCTGCGACGATCCGGACATCACACCGAAGTGTCCGGGTGCCTCCGAGCCGCTCGAATTCATGCTCCTGAAGAACCCGGAGAATCTTCGCCTGGGTGTTGGGACTCATGTCCCCCACTTCATCAAGGAAAAGGCTGCCGCCATCGGCCTGTTCGAAACGACCGACCCTCTGACGATCGGCGCCGGTGAACGCGCCCTTCTCGTGACCAAAGAGCTCGGACTCCAGCAGGTTCTCCTGAAGAGCCGCGCAGTTGACCCGGACGAAGTTCCGGCTGGCGCGAGCCGAGTTGTGGTGGATGGCACCGGCGATGAGCTCCTTTCCCGTTCCCGTCTCCCCGCGAATCAGCACGGTCGTGTTGCTTTGGGCCACCTTCTTCACGACGTTGAGCACTCGCTGCAAGGCACCGCTGGCGCCCACGATGCGGTCGAAGTCGTAGATGTCGGGCTGCGTGTGACGCAGGTAGTCGATCTCGTGTTTGAGACGACGATGCTCGATGGCCTTCGCGATCCTGAGCTCCATTTCCTCGATCTCGAACGGCTTCTGCACGAAGTCAAAGGCCCCGATCTTCATGGCCTCGACGGCGGTTTGAACCGACCCGAACCCGGTCATCAGGATGACCGAGGCGGTCGGGTGGAGTGCTTTCGCCGTGCGGAGCACGTCGAGCCCGTCGCTCCCGCCCATCTTGAGGTCACTCAGGACGACGTCGAACTGTCCCTTGTGCAACAGCTCGATCGCCTGATTTCCGTTGCTCGCCTCGTCGACCTCATGCCCCGCCTCCTTCAGCGCGCGGACAATGCCGCGCCGCAAGGAGTCGTGGTCGTCGGCCACCAGGATACGTTCGTGTGCCATAACTCTCCCTCCTACCCGACGGCTTGGCAATCGCCGCCGAGAGTCTTGTGCATGCCGGCCGACGTACCCGTCGTATCCAGCTCTGGGGTCACGCGGAGCGTGACCTGAAAGTGGGTTCCGCCTTCCTGGCCGGTCCGCACGTCTATGCGCGCATCGTGTGCATCGACAATCTTCCGTACGATCGCCAGTCCCAAACCTGAGCCGCGCGGCTTGGTGGTAAAGAACGGGCTGAAGATCTTCTCTCTTACGTCCAGTGACATTCCGGGGCCATCATCCTCAACGTCGATCACGACCCAGCCGCAGGTTTCCGGAAGGTCACCAGGCACGCTTAGGTCGTCGTCGGCTGGGATGTTCCTGGCGGCGATCGTGACGTTCCCTGGGTCATCAAGGGCCTCCGAGGCATTGATGAGGAGGTTGGTGAAGATCTGCCTAAGCTGGGTGTGGTCCCCAGGCACCCGCGGGAGGTCCTCGGGAACCGCCGTCTTCACGATGACGTCACCCTCCGATATTTGGCCCTTGTACTTGTGCACCGCATCCCGAAGAACGTCTGGCACTGATACGCGCTCGATCTGCAAGTTGATCGGGCGAACGAATTCCAGGAGGTCGACGACGATTTTGTTGGCGACCTGGGCTTCGCCGATGATGTCGTTCAGCACGCTCTGGTCGTCATCCGCTTCTGGTAACCGGCGCTTGAGCAAGCCGGCCATTACCTGGATGCCGGCGAGCGGGTTCTTGACCTCGTGGGCAATCGCCGCCGCCATCTCACCGATCGCGGCCAGACGGTCACGGAGACGCTCGCGCTCCTCGAGTTGCTCGACGCGAGTCAAGTCCTTGAAGAACAGGACGGCGCCGGTCGGGGCATCGAACTGGTCCACGACTCGCGACAGCGTGTAGCCAATCACCTTTCCCGAGCGCCTCAGCCGCAGTTCAGACCGGTTCGGAAGGTGACTCAGGGCGAAGGCTGACGAAAGCACCTGGGCGAACTCGTGCCCACGTCCCAGAACGTCGGCGTAATGGCAGCCGAGATGTTGTTCTTCGGATCCAAGCCCCAGTATGCGACACGCGACGTCGTTCACAACCGCCACGCTACCGTTGCGGTCGATCGCGAGCACGCCATTTCGCATGCTGACGACGAGGTCCCGGTAGAAGTGCTCGTCCACTCCTGGCGAAACCTGTGTCACCGGGCCCGAAGCCACTGCTGATACCGACAATCCTGAAACACCCTCCTGTGATCGGGCGGGTCGTGTGCCTTGAGGAGCAGCGAAGGAACGGACCTCACCTGACAATCTCGTGATCTAGGAGGCAAAGGGCATGCCTCTTTCGGAAGGCCCTGAGCTGCAGGCTCGGTCACCTGCCCAAGCCAATCAGGATGGTGAAAGTATTTCGTAAGACGTTAATAAATAGTGGGTTACGTGATGATAGGTATGCTCGGTGTGAAACCGCGAGAAGCGGAGCTGATGACGCTTGGTGACGGAACACCGACGGGCGATCACAGATCTGTCGTCTCAGCCCGCAAACTGTCTGCTGAGCATCAGATCTCTCCAGCTTCCTTCTGGAGAGCCTCCCACTGGTTCATGAGGTCTCCCACCTCCCACATCAGCCCCTGGTGCTGCGCGATCGTTGCTTGGGCCGCGGCTGCGTCGGTGTAGAAGTCGGGAGTGGCCATCTGCTTCTCGAGCGTCTGGACGGCTTGCTCGCGGTCGGCGATGCGCTCTTCGAGGGAGGAGATTCGGGCCTTCAGTGCCTTGGTCTGGCGATTCTGGCGACGGTTCTCGTGCTGCTGCTTGCGGTGGCGGGCGGCGCCGCGCTCAGCTTTCGGGGCTGGACGTGGGGGCGCAGGAGCAGCCTTTGGCGCTGGTGACACCGCGCGCTCCTCCTGGCTCAATTGGAACTCCCCATAGGTTCCCGGATACAGCACGGCAGACCCGCCCCCGATCTCGAGCACCTTCGTGGCCAACCGATCGACGAAGTACCGGTCGTGGGATACGAAGATCAGCGTGCCACCGTAGTCGGCGAGGGCATCGAGCAACACGTCGGTCGAGTCGATATCGAGGTGGTTGGTCGGTTCATCGAGCAGTAGAGAGTTCGATGGTTGCAGCAGCATTCGGGCCACTGCGAGCCTGGTCCTCTCCCCCCCCGACAGCACGCCCACTCGTTTGTAGATGTCGTCGCCGGTAAAGAGGAAACCGCCGAGGATGTTGCGGATCGACGGAACCATGTGGACCGGCGATCCTGCGGACAGTGTTTCGTAAACCGTCAACGTACCGTCGAGACGTGTCGCCTCGTCCTGGGCGAAGTACTGAGCGATGACGTTGTGGCCGTCGACCCGTTCCCCCGTGTCGGGCTGCTCCACGCCCGACAGCATGCGCATGAGCGTAGACTTGCCAGCACCGTTTGGCCCGACGAGCGCGATACGGTCGCCGCGCTCGACCAGCACGTTGGCATTCGAGAACACCGTCAGGTCGTCATAGGACTTGTGCGCGTCTCGGAGCTCCACCACGGTCCGCCCACTCCTGGCACAACCGGGAAAAGAGAAGTGGACCCGCTTACGCTCAGCGGGAATCTCGATCGGCGTGACCTTCGCCAGCATCTTGATTCGACTTTGGACCTGCGACGCTTTGGTCGCCTGGTATCGAAACCGGCTGATGAAAGCCTCCATGCGAGCGACTTCCTCGTCCTGTCGTCGCTTTTTCTCGCGGAGACGTTCGAGCCGCGCGTCCCGCTCGACGAGATACGCGCTGTATCCCCCCTGAAACGTCGTCAGCTTTCGGAGACCGATCTCGACGATCGCGGTCGCGACCTTGTCGAGAAAGAAGCGGTCGTGCGAGACCAGGACGACGGCCTGGCCGTAGTCCAACAGGAAATCCTCAAGCCAGTTGCGTGCGTCGAGATCCAGATGGTTGGTAGGTTCGTCGAGCAGGAGCACACGGGGGCGCTGCAGCAGCAGCTTGGCGAGCGCGATCCGCATCTGCCACCCGCCAGAGAAGGTCTCGGTCGGACGGGCAAATACGTCAGGTGCGAAGCCAAGCCCGCCGAGCACCGACGTGACCTTGGCATCGATGTCGTAGCCGCCCCGGTCTGCGAACGACTCCTGGAGCTCGCTGTAACGGGTCAGCATCCGCTCGTGCTCGTCGTTCGGAATTGCCGAGTCCCCGAGCCTGGCTTCGAGGTCCCTCATTTCCTGCTGCATGTCGAGGAGGGGCTGAAAGGCGGCGCTGGCTTCCTCGAAGAGCGTCGTGCCAACGTGGGTCAGACCGTCCTGTGGCAGGTAGCCGACGGTGAGGTCCGCGGGACGCGCGACGATCCCCGAGTCAGGTTCATCGAGCCCGGCCATCATGCGCAGCAACGTCGTCTTGCCCGCGCCATTCGGACCGCAGAGTCCGAAACGGTCGCCGGGCCGGACCTGCCACGTGGCGTCGTCGAGCAACACGTGGGCGCCGAACGATTTTCGAACGGATGAAAGCTGGAGCAACGCCGACTACTCGCCCAAAGCTCGCGCAGCGACCTCGAGAACCTTTGGCACCTTGAAGGGCTTCGTCAGGTAACCGGACACCCCAAGGTTGGCGGCTTCGATCGCAGTGGATTCGGATGAATACCCGGTGATGACAATAACGGGGAGCTGAGCATCCACCCGCCGAGCCTCAGTGATGACCGACAGACCATCGAGGCCGGGCATCTTGAGATCGGTGATCAACAGGCTGTACCCATTGCGGCGCACGCGGTCGACCGCCGCCTGGCCGTTGGACGCCACGTCCACGTCGTAGTCGGCGAGTGCGAGGGTCTTGGCCAGCAGATCGCGAATACTGGCTTCGTCATCGACGACGAGTACCCTTGGTCGACCGTCCCCGGGTGGGACCGGTTTGTTCTCGGTTGCAGTCGGTGTCGGGGACACTGGACTCACGCTGGCTTGCTGGTTGGCAAGCCACGCGTCGATGTCGCTCTTTCGGAATCTCCACTGACGACCCACCCGCACGGCCGGAATCTTTCCCGCCTTGATCAATCGGTAGACTGTACGGAGGTTCACCTGGAGGTACTCGAGCACTTCTTCTGTGGTCAGAAAGGACTCGTCCATTCGCTAGACCCCCACTAAGCTACTGACAATTTACTGGTTACGGCCATTCTGGACAAGTGATCACGCCCACCAGAATTGTCCAGACCCGATCTCCGCTTTGTTCGTCTAATGTACATAGAGGGCTGGTCTATCCGGTCTCGCCCACTCATGTACAAGACCGACGAAGAACTCGTGGCGCTGGCTACCGACGGAGACACCGACGCCTTCAACCAGCTCGTCGTGCGCTGGGAACGTCCCATTCATGCTCTGGCCTATCGTGTTCTTGGCCGCGACGAGGATGCCCGCGACGTTTCTCAGGAGGCCTTTCTCAGGGCCTTCCGTGGCCTCAAGGGATTCAAGGGGCAGGCGAAGTTCTCCTCCTGGCTATATCGGATAGCCCTCAACCTGTGCCGCGATTGGCTCAGGCGCGAGCGGCGCAGCGGGGCCGCCCAGCCGCCCGAAGGTTTCGAGTTCAATGATCAGGGGATCGTCGACCCTATCGGCGAGACGGCCGAAGATCTCATCGTACGTCGCGACCTTGGTCGGGCGGTATCAAGGGTGATGGCCACCCTTCCCGACGAGCAGCGAACGGTGATCGTACTCAAGGAATATCACGGTCTCACCTTTCGCGAGATCGCCGACCTCATAGGATGTCCGCTGAGCACGGTCAAGACGCGTCTCTATCAAGGCCTGAACGTGTTGAGGCGGCAGCTGGGAAAGAGTGGGCTCCACGCGTCGCTACCCAGCCGTCCGACCATGACCTATTCTCAACCCATCGTGCGGGAGCAGTAAACAGATGACCGATCAAGAGAGCCTTTGTACCGACCCGAGACCGGAAATGAAGGACGCGCTCGTCGCCTATCTCTACGACGAGTGCGAGCCACCCGAGCGACTGCAGGTCGAGCAACATATCGCCGAGTGCCGGCATTGCGCCGAGGAGTTCGAATCGCTGCAGTCGGTGCGCGGGACGCTCGGCGCCTGGACGCCACCGCCGCCGGCTGCCGGCTTCAGAGTGGTAGGGCAGCAGGAAGCACGGCGGTCGTGGTGGCGACCTCTGGGGGAGCCTTCATGGGGGCTGGCAGCCGCCGCGGCGCTCGTGCTCGTGGTGGGAGCGGCGATCGCCAGCGTCGAGATACGGTATGACACAAACGGCCTTACGTTTCGGATGGGTTGGTCACCGCCGGCCCGTGAGGTGTCGACCGGCGCAGCGATGGGGGTTGGGGGTGGCGAGGTCACGAGTCCAGCTCTGGGCCCCGATGATCGTCAGGCACCGTGGCGTGCCGACCTGGTGAACTTGGAGAACGCGATCCGACGCGACCTCGCCGGGTCTGCGGCCGAGTCGACGGCTGTCACGGCTCGGGACCCGATGGATGGCCTCCCCCTGCTCGATGAGATGCGCGGGCTGATCGACCAGAGCGAACGTCGGCAGCAGCAGCAACTGGCGCTGTGGTTTACGGAGTTCGCGCAGGAGTTCGACATGCAGAGGCGGGCCGACCAGCAGAGGGTGCAGCGCGAGTTGGGCGCCCTCGAGGGGTACACGGACTATCTGGTCCGCACGTCAGGCAGGTAGGAAGGAGGTGGCCGTGAAGGGAAGGGTATTGGTAGGGGCCATGCTGATGGCCACGCCGGTGAGCGCACAGCCGGCCGCGCAGCAGACTGGGGCTGATCAGTCGTTGCCGGGGTGGGCAGAGCCGGCCGCGCAGCAGCCCGGGGCTGACCAGTCGTTTGAACGCGAGATGCGGATGCAACGAATGGAGCAGCAGCTCGAGGAAGCGGTGGCACGTGGAGTGCGGGTCGTTGAGCGGCAGCTACCGACCGTTGCCCCCCAGCTACTGTTCTTTGCTGGCCCAGTGCAGGCCCGAGGATTCGAGATCGACGGGCACGGCATCTTCTTCGACGTCGAGTATCCCGTCGTCCGACGGAGCCTGCTGTGGTCGTTGGGCGCCCTGAACGGTATGGACGTCGGGATGTCAGCTGCCCTCCGCGACCTCCGCTCCCGGATATCGCTGTTGCCGGACGGACCAGGGCAGGCCGCGCTTCAGGTGATTGCCGAGATGGAAGCCCAGCTGTACGGGTCGAGTCAGTCGCCGGCCGGGGCAAGTGCTTCCGGCGTGAGGCCGGTATCTGACGTCGATCCAAGGGAGGCCTACGTGACGGCGCTGACCGGTGAGCTCACCAACGCAGTGGTCGCGTTTGGGAGCTCCCTGGGCGTGGCAGACGACGAGTGGCTGGTCGTGGCCGCTCGGGATGGCCGCGGTCGTGCGGATCCTCGGCTGGCCGGTCCGAGACGGACCTTACTGCTTCGGGTCAGCGGACGAGACCTGAACGAACTACGCCGGGGGCGGCTCTCGACTGAGGAGCTCAGACAGCGTGTGGAGACGCCCTGACGCATCATCTAGGGCCAACCTCTGGGTCTGGGGGTCTAACAACCCTACGACTCCATGGTCTACAATCTGCCGATGTTGTCGCGTTCGCATCCCGTGAGTGCCGTGTGCCTCGCCACGGTCGCGACGGTGACCACCCTGACCCTGACCGCCTGCTCCGGCCCCCGAATCGACCTGGTGGCAGCGCTGGCTGTGGAGGATGTGACCACCGGATGGTTTGATGCCGGGATCGACGACAGCGGACGGAACAAGCTCGTTCCAACCATCTCGTTCCGGTTGGAGAATACCTCTCCTGACCAGGTCCGCACCTTACAGCTGAACGGTGTCTTTCGGCGGTGTCTCGTCGCGGATGCCGGCCAGCCCGACCCGGTCTCGGAGGTCTCGCCAGCGAACGAGGCAGCTGGCACCTGCCCGGGAGAGATACAAGAGTGGGGCAGCTCGTATATTCGAGCTGTCGGCCGGGAGGGCCTGGCCCCGGGCGGTTCCACCGAAGCGTTCACCCTGCAGTCCGGTCTCGGCTATACCGGGGAACAACCGCGCCTCGAGATGCTGCAGCATCGTGCCTTCGTCGACGTCAAGGTCGAGCTGTTCGCGAAGCACGGAGCGGACCAGTGGGTCCGGCTCGGCGAGCACCTGATCAGCCGTCATCTCCTGACGAAGTAGCGAACGCCGGTCGTGCCGCCATCCCCCAGGACACAGCCAGCGCAGAAGCCGTCACCGACGGCGAGTCTTCGCCGGGGTCTGGGGCCCTTCGACGGCGCCGCCATCATCATTTCAAACGTGGTCGGGAGCGGTATCTTCATCCTCCCAGCTTTCGTCGCACAGGGCGTACCCAATCCCGTCGGCATGCTCAGCGTGTGGCTCGCGGGCGGGGTTCTCGCCTTTGCCGGAGCTATGGCGTACGCCGAGCTGGCAGCATTAAGACCGCGCGCCGGTGGGGAGTATGTCTACTTGAAGGAGGCCTTTGGGCCGGCCGCCGGGTTCCTGACTGGCTGGACCTCTTTTGTTGCCAGTTTTTCCGGCGCGATCGCTGCAGGTGCGGTGGGTCTCGCCGGCTACCTTGGTCGCTTCCTGCCGGCGGCCGGCGATACCACACCGTGGGTCCGGGCCGAGCTTGGGCCCCTCACCTTAGCCGTGTCGTCTCAGTCGGTGGTCGCCTTGACCGCGATCGCCGGGCTGACGATGGTGCACATCGTCGGCATTGGGCCTGGCCGCGTCGTGCAAAACGTCCTGGCGGGGCTCAAGGTCCTGGTCCTGGTCGTGCTCGTGGCCTTTGGCTTCTCGATTGGCCAAGGCAGCGTCTCGAACTTCACGGTGGATGCTGGTCGGGTGACGGTGTCGGCGTGGGCGCTCGCGCTGATTCCTGTGATGTTCAGCTACTCCGGATGGAACGCCGCGAGCTACGTGGCTGAGGAAATACGCGATCCGGGACGCAACGTGCCGCTCGCCATGGGGATTGGGACGGTCGCGGTCGTGCTGATCTACCTCCTGATGAACATGCTGTACGTCTACGCCCTGCCGGTGGCGGCGCTGGCGACGGTTGACGTTCGTGTCGTTGATGCGGTGGCTGACCAGCTCTTCGGGCCGAGTGTTGCCGCACCGCTGGCCGCCGCCTCGGTCGTTATGATCGCGGCAAGCATCAGCGCCATGGTGCTGGCTGGGCCCCGCGTCTACTACGCGATGGCCCGGGACGGGCAGTTTTTTCGATCGGTTGCGAGGGTCCACCCGACGTTTCGCACGCCAACCACCGCCATCCTCGCGCAGAGTGCGTGGTCAGGCGTGCTCGTGCTGAGCGGGACCTTCGACCAGCTCGTCAACTACACCGGCTTCTCGCTCGTGCTCTTTTCCGGAATCGCCGTGAGCGCGCTTTTCGTGTTGCGTTTCCGGGCGCCAGAGACCCCTCGCCCCTTCAAAGCCTGGGGATACCCGGTGGCGCCGCTGGTCTTCGTGATCGCCAGCGCGGCCATCGTCATCAATGCACTGTGGAGCAGTCCAGGTCCGTCCCTGACAGGGTTGGCGATCATTGCGGCCGGTGTGCCGGTATATTGGGTGTTCAAGATACGGCATCGGACACGAGACGAATGACAGACACCTTCTACGGAACGACCGTGCTTTCGGTTCGGCACAATGGCCAGACCGTCATGGCTGGGGATGGTCAGGTGACGCTGGGCAATACAGTCGTCAAGCAGAGCGCGCGCAAAATCCGGCGCCTCTACAACGATCAGATACTCGCCGGGTTTGCCGGTTCGGCGGCCGACTCGTTCGCCTTGTTCTCGCGGTTCGAATCAAAACTGGAACAGTATCGCGGGAATCTCGAGCGCTCCGTCGTGGAGCTGGCCAAGGACTGGAGGACCGACCGGGTCCTTCGTCGGCTCGAGGCGATGCTGGTCGTTGCCGACCCGGCAACCACGTTCCTGCTGTCTGGAAACGGGGACCTCATCGAACCTGACGATGGGATCGTGGCGATCGGGTCGGGCGGTTCGTACGCCTTGGCCGCGGCCAAGGCCCTCACCGCGCACACTGATCTCGATGCACGAGCGATCGCGGAGCAAGCCATGCAGATTGCCGCGGGGATTTGCATTTATACGAACGCGAGTGTCACGATCGAAGAACTGTAGGTGCCACCGCACCGACGATCCCTATGGCAATCTTGCTGCCTGAGACTACGGCAACCAGCATCGACACGCTGACCCCTCGCCAGATCGTCGGTGAATTGGATAAGTATGTCGTGGGTCAACGCCGCGCGAAGCGAGCCGTGGCGATCGCCCTCCGAAACAGGATGCGTCGTCAAAAGCTGCCGCCAGACCTGGCTGATGAGGTGGCACCGAAGAACATCCTCATGATCGGCCCCACCGGTGTGGGCAAGACCGAAATCGCGCGGAGACTCGCACGACTGGCTCAGTCGCCCTTCATCAAGGTCGAGGCGTCGAAGTTCACAGAGGTGGGCTACGTCGGACGCGACGTTGAATCGATGGTACGCGACCTCGTGGAGCTCGCCGTCGATATGGTACGTGAAGAGCGGATCGTCGAAGTGCGGGTGAAGGCTCGTGACAATGCCGAGGAGCGCCTGCTCGACCTATTGCTCCCGCCAGTCAAGCCGGTCGGTCCCCAGCCAGACCCCGAGGGCGCCCGCGATCTCGCACGACGCACGCGCGAAAAGATTCGGGAGCAACTCCACGACGGCCGGCTTGATACGCGTGTCGTGGAGGTTGACGTGCGGGACCGTTCGACTCCGTCCTTCGAAATCGTGACGGGGACGTCGGTCGAAGAAATCGACGTCAACATGAAGGACCTCTTGCCCAACCTCTTCCAGGGGCGAACCCGGAAGCGTCGGATGAAAGTACCCGAGGCGCTCGAGTATCTGGCACAAGAAGAGGAGCAGAAGCTCGTCGACATGGAGAGTGTCGGTCGAGCCGCCGTAACGAGGGTGGAGCAAGCGGGGATCATCTTCGTTGACGAGATCGACAAGATCGCCGGACGCGAGGGTGTACAGGGTCCTGATGTCAGTCGCGAGGGCGTACAGCGGGACATACTCCCAATCGTCGAGGGCACGACCGTCAACACGAAGCATGGGATGGTCCGGACCGACCACATCCTTTTCATTGCGGCCGGGGCCTTCCACGTCTCCAAGCCATCCGATCTCATCCCCGAGTTGCAGGGAAGGTTCCCAATCAGGGTTGAGCTCGAAGCGCTTGGCACCGAAGAATTCGTACGGATCTTGACCGAGCCCAAGGGCGCGCTCGTCACGCAGTACACCGCGTTGCTGGCGACGGA
Source organism: Vicinamibacterales bacterium (assembly GCA_965249105.1). Taxonomy (GTDB): domain Bacteria; phylum Acidobacteriota; class Vicinamibacteria; order Vicinamibacterales; family UBA8438; genus CAUZIB01. The sequence goes on from OZ252219.1 coordinate 163,522, forward strand.
GGGACTGGATCTGCAATTCGGGGACGACGCCGTGAGACGAATCGCCGAGTTCGCGACCCAGGTCAACGAGCGGACCGAGAACATCGGCGCGCGGCGGCTGCACACGGTCATGGAAAAGCTGCTGGATGAGATATCGTTCGAGGCGCCCGACATGGCCGAGCACGAGATCACCATCGACGGGGCCTACGTCGACAAGATGCTCGCCGATATCGTGAAGAACGACGACCTGTCCCGTTACATTCTGTGAGATCCAGGACACCGGTCTGGCCCGCTATCACCATCGTCTTGACGGGCGTGTCTCTGTTTGTCGCGTGCGGAGTGAAGGGTCCGCCTCGGGCTCCGACTATTCTCGTGCCCAGCGCCGTCGGCGATCTGGAGGTGCGGCGAATCGGGAGCCAGGTGTATGTGCAATTCGCCGTGCCCGCGGCGAACACCGACGGCTCAACCCCCGCGGATCTCGATCGCGTCGAGGTCTACGGTCTGACGACCGACCCTGAACAGGACCCCGCGACCCCCCCGCCGCTGGATGATTGGCTGGAGGCCGCAACGCTGGTGGCGAGTTTCGACGTACGCCTTCCCGAGGGCGAGGCCCTGGACCCGGACCAGCCTGAGATGAGCAGCGTCGGTCCAGGGGAGCAGGTCGTGGTGGTCGAAGTGCTCGAGCCCGAGCTTCTCGAACCATATGTGTTCGAGGACGATTCGGATTCCGAAGACGATGAGCCCGATGAGGTCGAAGACGACCAGGTCGCCCTGCCGCTGGTGTCGCCCCCTCTGCCCAGACCGCCGCGCCGGACGTATCTCGTGCGAGGTGTGTCGACCCGGGGGCGTGAGAGCGCACCCTCCACCAGAAGCGAGATACCGCTCACCGACCCGACGCTGCCTCCACCACCGCCGACGATCACGTACACCGAGACGGAATTCCTCGTCGAGTGGACGCCCGCGACAGGTGCGAGACGCCCCATACAGGCGCCCGATGGGAGCGACTCCGGGGAGTCCACCGAGGAAGGGGACGACGAGGAAGAGGACGACGACGAAGACGAAGACGAGCCCGGGAACGTGGCCGTGGTCGAGTACGACGCCGATGCGCCGTTGCCGTCTCGACCGGTCGTCACGGTAGCCACACCTTCCGACTATTTGATCTATGCGGTGGGCTCGAGCCGAGCGGGTGACGTCGCCTCCCTGCCTGCTCCCCTCAATATGCCCGAGGTCGGTCTCTTCTCATATCGCGATCAGACGATGCGTTTCGGAATGGAGCGCTGTTACGTTGTTCGGGTGCTGGACGTCTTGGATTCGCTCCAGCTACAGGGCCCAGCGTCGCCACCAAGCTGTGTGGTACCGATGGACACATTCCCACCAGGGCCTCCAACCGGCGTGGTCGCCGTGGCCAGCGAGGGAGCGATCAGCCTGGTGTGGGACCCAAACCAGGAGCCGGACATCGCCGGCTATCTGGTCTTGCGTCGAGCGTCGGCAGGTGCGACACTCCAAACGCTCACGCCCGAGCCTATCGAGGGCACATCGTATCGAGACGAGGAGGTCACGGCGGATCAGAACTACGTCTACGCGGTGATGGCCGTTGACGACGCCACACCGTCCAACGTGAGCGCGGCATCAATCGAGATTACTGAGCAGGCACGGTGACCATGGACCGACTCTTCCGGATTGAACAAGGTGGCGAGCCGATCTACGCGCTGGGCGACGACGAGGGTTCCGGCTGGCATCGTCTCGAGGGTGACCCGTTTAGTGCCTACGAGGCCGGTGCGTCAATCGACCCGGCGGGTGTGCGCGTCCTGCCCCCGGTCGTCCCGTCAAAGATCGTCGCGGTTGGGCTCAACTATCGCGACCACGCACTCGAGATGAACAAGCCGTTGCCAGACGAGCCTCTGATCTTCCTCAAGCCCTCGACTTCGGTGATTGGACATCGCGATACGATCGTGATGCCCTCACGCGCTGAACGCGTAGACTATGAAGCCGAGCTCGGTCTGGTGATCCGGAAGCGCGCCCGGGCCGTGTCGGCTGAGGCGGCTCCTGACTACGTCTTGGGTTTGACCTGTGTCAACGACGTGACAGCGAGGGATTTGCAGACACTGGACGTCCAATACACGCGGGCGAAGGGGTTCGACACGTTTGCTCCCGTCGGTCCGTGCATCGTCGTCGGTTTGGCCGGCGACGCGCTCGACGTCGAGTCGTGGGTCAACGGCGAGCGCCGCCAGTCGTCAAATACGCGCGAGCTGATATTTGGAATTGGTCGTCTCGTCGAGTTCGTCTCGTCGGTGATGACGCTGTTGCCAGGAGATATCATCGCGACCGGGACTCCGTCAGGGGTTGGCCCACTCGGAGACGGCGACCGGGTCGTCGTCAAGGTGGAGGGCGTGGGTGAGCTCGAGAACACGGTCGTTGCGGGCTCGTGAGCGTGGGAATCAGACCTGACGGGTCCAGAGCCTGAATCGGTCTTGGGAGGAGTATCAGCATGAAGTTGTTCGTCGATTCAGCCAGCGTCGAGGAGATCGAGGGATTGGTACCGCTCGGAATTATCGACGGCGTCACCACCAACCCGTCGTTACTCGGCAAGGCCGGCCGCGATCCGAAGGAGGTCCTCCGGTCGATCTGTCAGCTCGTGGGCGGACCGGTCAGCGCCGAGGTGGTCGCGACCGATGCCGACGGGATGATCGGTGAGGGGCGTGATCTTGCGACCATCGACGAGCACATCGTCGTCAAGGTGCCGTTCGGTCGAGAAGGCGTGAAGGCCTGTGGGGCGCTCTCGGGAGGGGGCATTCGGGTCAATGTCACGCTGGTGTTTTCAGCGACTCAGGCCCTGCTCGCCGCCAAGGCCGGCGCGACCTTCGTCAGCCCGTTCGTGGGCCGTCTGGATGATATCGGGACCTCCGGAATGGAGCTCATCAGCCAGATCGTCGACATCTACGACAACTACGAGTTCACGACGGAAGTGCTCGTGGCAAGTGTTCGTGGACCGATGCACATCATAGAGGCGGCGCAGATGGGTGCAGATATCTGCACCTGTCCGCCCAAGGTCATCGACGCGATCTTCAATCACCCGCTGACCGATATCGGCTTGAAGAAGTTCCTCGCCGACTGGGAGAAGTCGCAGGCGGCGCGCGCCTGATGGACAAGCGCGAGACGGTCCAAGAGTTGGAGCGGCAGGCAGAGCTGGGGGGAGGCGATGCCCGTCGTCAGCGTCAGCACGACGCCGGCAAGCTGACGGCCCGAGAACGGGTCGAGTTGTTCTTCGACCCAGGTACTTTTCAAGAGATCGACAAGCTGGTCACCCATCGGTGCCGCGATTTCGGGATGGACGGACAACACGTGCCGGGCGACGGCGTAGTTGCCGGCCACGGTCGAATCAACGGCCGACTGGTCTACGCGTTCGCCCAGGACTTCACGGTGTTCGGGGGCTCGCTCTCCGAGACCAACGCCTCCAAGATCGTCAAGATCATGGACCTCGCGGTGCGGAACGGCGCCCCGGTCGTCGGGCTCAACGATTCGGGAGGCGCGCGTATACAGGAGGGCGTGCTGTCGCTCGGCGGCTACGCGGATATCTTCCTTCGCAATACGCTCGCGTCAGGTGTCGTGCCCCAGATCTCCGCGATCATGGGACCGTGTGCCGGCGGTGCCGTCTACTCGCCGGCGATCACCGATTTCAACGTCATGGTGCGTCAGACGAGCTACATGTTCGTGACCGGACCGGACGTGATCAAGACCGTCACGCACGAAGAAGTGTCGAAGGAGGAGCTCGGCGGTGCGATGACGCACAACGAAAGGAGTGGCGTGGCCCACTTCGCGGTCGATGACGACCGCGAGTGCCTCGCGTTGATTCGGACGCTACTCGGCTATCTGCCGAGCAACAACGTCGACGATCCACCGAAGTCGGATACGAGCGATGCTCGAGATCGCGAGGCTCCGGAGCTCGACACTCTCGTTCCGGACGCGCCCAACCAGCCCTATGACATCCTGGACGTGATTCACCTCGTTGCGGACGACGGGCTGTTTCTCGAGGTGCATCGGCACTTCGCGCGCAATCTGGTTGTGGGGTTCGCTCGACTTGGCGGGCGGGCGGTGGGCGTGGTGGCCAACCAGCCCGCGCACCTGGCGGGGACTCTTGACATCGATGCGTCGGTCAAGGGGGCACGTTTCGTGCGGTTCTGCGACGCCTTCAACATCCCGCTGGTCACACTCGAGGATGTCCCTGGCTTTCTGCCTGGTACCCAGCAGGAGTACGGCGGGATTATCAAGCACGGCGCCAAGTTGCTCTTCGCGTTTGCCGAGGCGACGGTGCCCAAGGTGACGGTCATCACTCGGAAAGCCTACGGAGGTGCCTACTGCGTGATGTCGAGCAAGCACATCCGGACTGATGTGAATCTGGCCTGGCCCACGGCTGAGATTGCCGTGATGGGTCCTGAGGGCGCTGTCAACATCCTCTACAAGCGCGAGCTGGAGACGGCGTCAGACCCGGAGGAGCTTCGAGCGCAACGGGTCAGCGAATTCAGAGAGAAGCTGGCCAACCCGTTCGTGGCTGCGGCCCGCGGGTTCATCGACGAGGTCATCGTCCCCCGCACGACCCGACCGCGTCTGATCGCGGCACTTGACAGCCTTGAAGGCAAGCGTGACCGCAATCCCCTGAAGAAACACGGGAATATTCCGCTCTGAGGACTCCTGCCCCCGGTCCGGTAGACTTGAGGGGGATGCGTGCGCCTGGGTTATCTTTGTCCCCGTGAAAGTCCTGGTCGCCAACAGGGGCGAGATCGCTGTCCGGATCATGCGGGCATGTCGAGAGCTGCGTCTGCCTACCGTCGCTGTGTACTCGAACAGCGACCGTAGCGCACCCCACGTGCGCGCAGCCGATGAGGCGGTCGGTTTGGGAGCCGACGCACCGGGTGAGACCTACCTCCGAATCGACAAGCTCGTCGACGCTGCACGACAGTGTCGGGCGGAAGCGATTCATCCTGGATACGGCTTCCTGGCGGAAAACGCTGAGTTCGCGCAGGCGTGTCAGGACGCCGGGCTATGCTGGGTTGGCCCGGATTCGAAGGTTATCGCCTTGATGGGTGGCAAGACGGCGGCGCGGCGAGCGGCCCAGGACGCAGGTATTCCCGTCGTGCCCGGTACCGAGTCTCCGCTTGGAGACGGGATGACCGACGATGAGATCGCCGAGGTCGCCGCCGAGGTTGGGTATCCGCTCTTCGTCAAGGCCGTGGCCGGAGGCGGGGGCAAGGGGATGCGATCGGTCGGGACTGCATCGGCACTCGTGGGTGCGGTCCAGGCAGCGAGGTCGGAGGCTGGTAGCGCCTTCGGAGACCCGTCCGTCTATCTGGAGCGCTCGGTCAGCCCCGCCCGGCACATCGAGGTTCAGGTCCTCGGCGACGAGCACGGGCGGGTCGTGCCGTTTGTCGAGCGCGAGTGCTCGATCCAGCGTCGTCATCAGAAGGTAGTCGAGGAGTCACCCTCGACGGCGATCAGTTCCGAGACGCGTCTCGCCCTGACGTCGGCCGCGGCCGCTCTAGCCGAGGGGGTGGGCTACACCAATGCCGGGACGGTGGAATTCCTGCTCGACAAGGAGGGGCAGTTCTACTTTCTGGAAATGAACACTCGTCTGCAGGTCGAGCATCCGGTCACCGAGATGGTGACGGGGGTGGACCTCGTGCAGTGGCAACTCAGGATCGCACGCGGTGAGCGATTGACCGTTGATGCCGATCAGATGCTCGAGCCGCGCGGACATGCGATCGAGTGTCGGGTCTACGCCGAGGATCCTGATGCCGGCTTCCTCCCCTCGCCAGGGCGCATTCGTTATCTTCGGCGGCCCGCCGGTCCCGGTATCCGCGACGACAGCGGCGTCGAGGAGGGCTTCGAAATCCCGGTGTTCTACGACTCGATGATCTCGAAGCTGGTTGCGTGGGGGGACAATCGGTCGGCTGCCGTGGCACGTCTCGAGCGGGCGCTGGCCGAGTACGACGTGGGCGGCGTCAAGACGACGCTCCCGTTCTTTCGCTGGCTGCTGCAGCGTCCCGAGTTCGTGAGCGGAAGCTTCGACACGGGGTTTCTCGATGGCATCCTGGCTGACCGGGAACGGCCCGCGTTCTCAGATACGCCGGAAGACGTCAAGGAGCGCGCCCTGCTGGCGACGGCGGTTCGTGCCTATCTGCGTGCGGAGAATGGCGGGAGCGACGCCGATGCGGCGGTCGCCGGATGGCGCCGTGCCGCTCGGGTGGAGGCGCTTCACTAGTGTCAGTGCGGTCGATCAACATCGAGGTCGACGGCGAGGCCCGTGGCGTGACGGTCGACCGTCTGGACGAGGGCGGAAACCGGTTTCGTGTGGCCTGGGACAACCGAACGTTCGTCGTCGACGCCGTGGAGGTCGATGCTCACACGCTTTCAGTCATCCAGCTGGATGAGGGCACGGACAGTGAGGTGGTCCGCTTCGTCGAGACCTCGAGTCCTGGCGAGGTCGACGTGCACCTCAGGGGAGCAGTTGTTCGAGTAGGCGTCAACCGCGATCGCCTTCGATTTGGTGGCGAGCCAAGCGACGACCACGAAGACGCTGGTGCGGCGCAGATAACGGCGCCGATGCCAGGGAAGGTGGTTCGGCTGCTGGTCGAACCAGGCGATCAGGTGGAAGCCAGACAAGCCCTGGTCGTCGTCGAAGCCATGAAGATGGAGAACGAGCTCATCGCCCCACGCGCAGGACAGGTCATGGACGTCCGGGTAGACGAGGGGATGTCGGTCGAGACAGGCAAAGTTCTCGTGGTCATTGAGTGACGAAGAGTGACGAACGACAGATCTGACGAATCGACCTCCAAGCCCGAGGCAACGGACTCGCCCGGCGCCGACGAGACCCGTGGTGCGCTGGGTTGGCGTCGATGGCTGCCTTGGCGGCGGGTGCCCGAGCGGGCCCGCAAATACGTTCGTCGCGCTCTCATCGTGCTGGTGGCTCTGAGCGCGGGCGCCGTCGTGTGGGGCGTGACCGTTGATCTTGATTCTGTCTACCCCGATTTGCGCGTCCAGGCTGAGAGGTTTATGTCGGATCGGCTCGACCGCCCGGTTCACATCGGTGGACTGAGTGCCTATGTGGCGCCGGGTCGTTTTCTCATAGAAGACCTGGTCATTGACGGGCTGTCGCCCGGTGACGATCCGTTCTTCACGTGCGAAAGGATCGTCATCTCGATTTCCTGGGTCGCCCTGCTTCGCCGCGAGCTCCTGATCAACCCCGTCGACATGGAGAACTGGCGGATGGTCGCCGAGAGCTTTCCCGATGGGCGCCAGAGCTTTCCACGATTTGTCGCGGAGGCGGATCCACCCGAACTCGAGGACTCCCCGACAGATGAGCCGGCCAGCGAAGCGGAGGGCGAGTCAGCCTCCCCATTTGTCACGACCATCCAGTTTCTCAGGGCGCACGAAGGAGAGTTTGTTTATCGAGACCACAACGCACCTTGGCAGGTGATCGCGCGAGACATCGACATGACCCTTGAGAAGCGCGAGGCCTACGGTGGGGGGCTCTCGTTCCGAGGCGGCACAATCGAGATCCGAGACTTCGAGCCGATGACGGCCGATCTGGATGCGACATTCGACCTCGATGGTGGGTATGTGACGCTCACCCACATCGATCTGTCCATGGATGGGTTTCGCTCGACGGTGACCGGTGAGGTCGACCTGTTCAATTGGCCGGAGCAGACCTATCAGATCGTCGAATCCGACATAGACCTGCCGACGATGAAGGAGATCTTCTTCGCCGAAGATCGCTTCACCGTTGACGGCGACGCTCACCTCACCGGCGCGTGGCACATCTTCGATGGCGGCCGCGAGTTGACGGGGACGTTCCAGAGCGACAGCTGGACGCTGAATGATCTGGTGTTTCCGCAGATGACGGCTGCGCTGGTCTGGACCGACGAACGGTTCGAGGTATTCGATTATGCGTCGGCGTTTTATGACGGGACGCTTGATCTGACGTACTTGATGGCGCCGCTCGGGGCCGAGACACCAGGGTTCGGCACGCTCGACGCCACTGTCGAGAACACGGACATCGGCGCGCTGTTCGACGCCCTTGAGCTGGCCGGTATCCGGCCCGAGGGCCGGGCTAGCCTTCACAACGTCCTTCGCTGGCCTCTGGACCGTTTTGATGACCACGTCGGTGAGGGTCGATTGACCGTCGTCCCGCCCGACGCGCGCACCCTCATGAGGCCTGGAGGTCGACGGACTGCCGGGCGAGGAGGCTACGCATCCGTACCGTTCGATCCAGAGGGGGCGCCCTGGCAGGTGCCGATCGGCGGCGAGGTGACGTACACCGTCTCCCCCGAATGGCTGGAGATAGCCCCGAGCCGTGTCGCGACACCGGCCACGGTGATCGACTTTCAGGGCCGGACGGCCTTTGGCGACCAGGCACGAGTACCTTTTCAGGTGTTTAGCTCAGATTGGCAGGAGAGTAGTCGGCTGATGTCGGCCGTACTGACCGCTCTCGACAAACCGACCCGCGAGGTGGTAGTCGGCGGGCGCGGTACGCTTGACGGCGTGATGCTGGGAGCCTTCGACGCACCTCGAATAGAGGCCCTGTTCGATGGAGAAGACATCAGCGCCTGGAATGTCGACTGGGGGAGTGGGACTGGCGGACTCACTGTCGAAAACGCGTATCTAGACGTTGCGAATGGCACGTTTGACCAGGGACCGTCCCAGCTGCACGTTGATGGACGATTCGCTCTTGGTTTTCCCCGGGCCGACGGCGGCGAGGAGATTAATGCCCGCGTGAGGCTCGCGTCACTTCCTGCCCAGACGTTGCGCGACACCTTCTCGATCGAGGGCTACGAGATCAACGGACCACTGACCGGCGAGTTCCACCTGTTTGGTGAGTATCGTCGCCCCTTCGGTTCTGGCAGCCTGACCATGTCGGAGCCGACGGCGTGGGGTGAGACATTTGACGCGGGCACGGCAGGGTTGCAGTTTGAAGGAGATGGCGTGCGGCTCGAGGGCCTCGAGATGCACAAGGGAGACGGCCGTGTGACAGGGGCGATGTTCGTGAGGTGGAACGGGACATACTCGCTCAACCTCGACGGGCGCGACATTCTGGTGGAATCGATGGACTTGGTGACCAGCGAGCGAGTGCACGTTGCCGGTGTCATCAGTTTCGCGGCGTCTGGCGCTGGCGCCTTTGCCGACCCGCGCTACGACGTTCGTGGAACCATCGCGAACTTCAGCGTCGACGACGCCGTCGTCGGACAAGTCACTGGTCAAGTGAATGTACGGGGCGGGGCTATGGGCATCGTCGTAGAGGCCGCGTCAGACCGACTCGCCGTCTCGGGGTCCGGACGTGTCGAGCTGTCGCCGGGGAATGACTCCGACCTCTCGTTTCGTTTCACCAACACTGCGCTCGACCCGTTCGTTCGGGCCTATGACACCTCGCTTCCAGAGCAGATCGCCGCGACGGTCAGCGGGACGCTGGCGATCGACGGGCCTCTTCGCGACCTTGATCAACTGGCGATGCGCGCGACGGTCGAGCAACTACAGCTTTTGCTGTTCGACTATGACGTGAGGAACGAGGGAGCGGTCGAGCTTTCGCTCGACCAGGGCATCGTGAATATCGGCCGGATGCATCTGGTCGGCGATCGGACGGAGCTTGCGATTACGGGCCAGATCGGTCTCGAGGACGAACAGATCGCCCTGCGGGCCGACGGCGACGCGAGCCTGGCGCTTCTCCAGGGTTTCTTCCCGGACATTCGCGGCTCGGGCGGGGCCCGATTGGCCGCAGACATCGGGGGCACTACTCGCCAACCGGTCATTATCGGGGAGGCGACGGTCAGCAATGGCCGCATCAGACACTTCTCCCTCCCACATGCTCTGGACGACCTCGAGGGAGGGATCGCCTTCGAGCCAGACGGCGTCAGGTTTGACGGTCTGTCCGGTGTGCTGGCCGGCGGCCCTGTGCAGTTTGGCGGACGTCTTGGTCTCACCGGATACGAGCTTGGCGAGCTGAACATGACGGCCAGCGCAAGCGGGATGCGTCTGCGTTTTCCCGAGGGTGTCAGGTCTGTGGTTGATGCGGAGCTTACTCTCCGAGGCGATATCGAAGACGCCGTCCTGTTAGGGACGGTCACGATCGTGGACGCCATCTGGCTGGAGCTTCCTCAGCCGACCGCAGGACTTCTCGATTTCTCATCCGACGAGTCGGCCCTCGTGCCTCGCTCTGTCGACCCGACGTTTCCCTTGCGCTACGACGTTCGCGTGTTGGCCCCATCCAGTCTTCGAATCAATGATCGGACAACACGTGTCGTGGCCAGTGCCGAGCTGACCCTGGGCGGAACCTACGACCAGCCCACCCTGTTTGGCAACGCCGAAATCGACCGGGGTGAGTTCTTCTTCGAAGGGAACCGGTATCGGGTGACTCGCGGCACCCTCGGCTTTTCCGACCCGACGGGTATCAACCCATTCCTCGACGTCGAGGTCGAAACCGATATCCGCGTGCCGGCCCAGACCTATCGCATCACGCTCGGCATCAGCGGCACGATGGATCAACTTGTTCTCGGTCTGCAGTCAGACCCGCCGTTGCAGGAGCCAGAGATCATCTCGCTTCTACTCGGGGACACTCGCGACCCGCAGGCGGCTGAGCTCCGGTCTCTGAGCGCTCAGGAAGAATCGCGCCAGGAGTTGTTTCAGGCCGGCGCCGCGCGGCTGCTCACGACCCGTATCTCGTCTGGGGTGGGACGGGCAGTCGAAGATTCGTTCGGGGTCGATTCTTTCGAGATCGTCCCGGCGTTGAGTGACCCGTCAGCTCAGCAGTCAGCTCAGCTTCTGCCCACGGCCAGGGTATTGATCGGGCGCCGGATTTCCGATCGAGCGCACGTCACCTTCTCGCGCGCGGTGAGCGGCGCCAACCAGGACCTGATCGTCGTGTTGGAGTACGACCAGAACGATCTGCTGTCGTGGGTTCTCTCGCAGAACGCCGACCGCACCTACGCCCTCGATTTCCGGATTCGACACGCTTTCTGATGGGTCACCCCCCCATTCCTAGCCGGGATACGACCTCGGGCGGGCGCTGGCCCAGATGGCCGGTCGTGGCGGTCGTAGCAGTCGTGTTCGGGACCCTGCTAACCGAGACCCCTGCCGTCTGGGCCCAGGAGATCCCGGCGTATGTCGGGGAGGTCGTGAGCGAGGTCGTGCTGGTGGCCGAGGGACGACGTCTTCGTGACCCATCGGTGCTTGAGCTCGTCGAGACCCACGTCGGGGAGCCGCTATCGATGCGCGAAGTCCGCGAGAGCCTGACCCACCTCTACGCTCTTGGGGAGGGGGAGTTCGAAGATATTCAGCTGACCGCGTCGCGGAGCGACGGGGCGGTGGTCCTTCAGTACGACCTCCGGTCGGCAGCGGCGGTCGAGCGGGTGGTGTTCGACGGCGACAAGGGAGTACGTGACGCCGACCTGCTCGAGGCGATCACGAGGACCTACGGAACGGTCTTCGAGGTGGAGCGGGCCGAGACGGTGCCTGACACGCTGCGGCAGTATTATCGCGCCCGCGGCTTCATGAATGCCCAGGTCACAACGTCGGTCGAGGGCGACGGAGCTGCACGTACCCTCCGAGTGACAGCCCAGTCCGGTGGTCGCGCGAGGATCAACCAGATCGCCGTCCGGGGTATCGCGTTACCGCTGTATCGTCCCACGCTGGACCGGCTTGGACTGGACCCGGGACAACAATACGACGAGACCGACATCGACCGGCGGCTGTCGGACTACGAGACCGAGCTGCGCGTGCTCCGATACTACGAAGTCGAGACGAGTCACTCGGTTGACATCCTGGAGGGCGGTGACACTGTCAATCTGCAGCTCGACATCCAGCGGGGACCGCGCATCACGATCGAGTTCGCGGGTGACGAGGTCCCGGGCGCCAACCCCGCCGATCTGGTGCCGGTCCAGCGGGAGGGGGCGGTCGACGAGGACCTGCTCGAGGACGCCGACCGACGGATCGTGACAACGCTCAATGAGCTCGGCTATCGCGACGCTCGCGTCAGCCACACCCGAGAGCGAGACGGGGACGAGCTGTCGATCATCTTCATGGTTGACCGTGGTCCGCTCTACGAGATCGCCCAGGTGGTCTTCAATGGCAACCTCGCGGTGCCCTCAGAGACTCTCACGGAGATCGCCGCCCTTGCTGCCGGCACCCCGCTGATCGCCCAAGAGCTCGAAGCGGCGCTCGATAGCGTGACCGAGCACTATCACGGTTTGGGATACGTGGCGGTCGATGTCGAACCGGTGATCTCCGAGGTGTCGAACATCGGCACGGAGCTCGGCGAGGGCGTCCCGGTCATCGTCGAGCTGACGATCACGGAGAATGAGCAGGTAAGTGTCCGCTCGGTGAGCGTCGAGGGCAGTCACCCCGACCGACGCGAAGGCGTGAGAGCCACAATCAGCTCCGATGTCGGCGACCCGTACTACATTCCACAGGTCCTGTCGGATAGTGACGCCATCCTCGGTGGGTATCTCAACAACGGTTTCGAGCGCGCCGTCGTGACCGTGGATCCGAGATTTGCCGAGGAGTTCGTCGACCTCGTGTATCGCGTCAATGAGGGAACCCAGATCATCATCGACCACGTCCTCATCGTCGGGAACGACGCGATTCGGTCCGCAGCTATCCGACAGGAGATCACACTGGAGGAAGGGGCGCCCCTGAGCCTGGTCGACTACGCCGAGACTCGGCGCAGACTGAACGCGCTGGGGCTCTTTCGAAGGATCGAGATCCGGGAGTTCAGCCACGGCGGCCAGGGACTTCGCGACGTCGTCATTATCGTAGAAGAAGCCCCCGCCACCCGTCTCAGCTATGGCGGAGGCCTCGAGGCCTCCGTGCGCCTGCGTCGCGAGACCACCGAGGAGACGAGCCAAGCAGTCGAGCGGCTCGAGTTTGCCCCTCGCGGTTTCTTTCAGATCGGACGCGGGAATTTGTGGGGCAAGAACCGATCGATTGACCTATTCACCCGGGTCAGTCTGCGTCGGAAAAACGACCCGGTGGATCCAATGGCGGAGGAGGGCAACACCCTCGGTTTCAACGAATACCGCGTTCTCGGGACCTACCAGGAGCCGCGGGTGCTCGATACGGAATGGGACGGGTTCATCACCGGATTCGTCGAGCAAGCCATCCGACCGGGGTTCGACCTCTTCAGTCGGGGGATCAACGCCCAGATCCGACGTCAGCTGAGACCTGGCTTGGCGCTGTCGGTCGACTACAGGTTGGAGCAGAACAACACGACCAACAAAGAACTGAATCCCGAGGATGAGCCGCTCGTCGACCGTCTGTTTCCAGAGGTGAGGCTCTCCGCGTTTTCCACGAGCATCGTGCTCGATAGACGCGACGACCCGACCGATCCACATGGGGGCGAGTTGTATACGGTCGACGCCGAGCTCGCCGCGCGCGCCATCGGGTCTGAGGTTGGTTTCATCAAGACCTATTTCGGGGCTTTCATGTATCGGGAGATTCCGGCGGCGCCGCGTTTGGTCTTCGCCGGGGGGGCCAGGGTGGGGCTGGCCAGAGCCTTCATCCGGTCGGTGACGGTGATCCCCGAGCCCCCGCCCGACCCCGACTTCGGGAGCGTCCGGGGTACACCGATCGAGTTCGACGTCGGAGAGCTACCGTTGAGCGAGCGGTTCTTCGCGGGTGGGGATACGTCGGTCAGGGGGTTCGCGCTCGATCGGTTGGGTGATGAGGCAACGATCGACGAGGACGGGTTCCCCCAGGGCGGTAACGCGACCCTGATCTTTAATGCGGAGCTCAGGGCCTCCGTGACTCGCAGATTCGCCGTCGTGGGGTTTCTTGATGCCGGTAATGTCTATGACCGGATCAGCAACATGAGCCTGGCTCGGATTCGGGGCGGCGCCGGGTTCGGTGTACGATACCGGTCGCCGGTTGGTCCTATTCGCGTCGACCTTGGGTTCAAGCTGGACCGGCAAGAATTCGGCAATGGCGAATTGGAACGGCCCACCGCGTTGCACTTCAGTATCGGGCAGGCCTTCTAGTCCTGGCGCTCGCTCGACTCGCCGGGAAGTCGGGAAGCTCGCCTTGGCTGTCGCCCTCATTGCCACATCGGTTTTCCCGGTAGAGGCGGCGCGTTCACAGACCGAGATCCTTGACCGGATCCTGGCGATCGTCGGCGGTCAGGTGATCATGAGGTCAGACGTCCGGGCTTTTGTGGCTCTCCAACTCGTCGAGATCCCTCCAGGCCCAGACCAGGAGTCACAGGTACTGACGTATCTCATCGAGCGACGTCTGGTTCTCGACCAGATTGACCGCGTGGTGGCGGAGCCGGAACCTGCGCTGGTCGACCGTCGGTTCGGGCTCGTAGGTGATCGGTTTGCGAGCGCCGAGGACTTCGCGGTCGTCCTCGAACGGGTGGGCCTGACGTCCGACGACGTGCGTCGGGTGCTTGCCGACGATATTCGCCGTGATGCCTACCTGGCCGATCGTTTTGCCTTGGTGGGTAAAGAGGCGAGAGAGCAAGCTCAGACGAATTGGGTGGCAGACCTTGTCCGACGAGGGCAAGTCAGACTCGTCTCGGACCTATCACGCTGACGGGTCAGTTGACCCGGCCACCGCGACCAGAATCTCGATCAGGTTGAAACCAGAGTGGCACAATATCGTCGACACGACACTACGTCGGATGAGATAAATGAAACCCCAGAAGGCACCGAGTAGTCCGGTGACGACCACCGCGTCCCACCCCTGGGGGTAGTGGCCAAGGCCGAAGGCAACACTGAAGATCCCCAGGCCAACCCACGCGCCGCCGAGATACTGCTCGAACCGGACCAGGATGAAGGCGCGCTGCAGCTCCTCACGCACGCCGCCCGCGACGACCGCCACGACGGCGAACACGCCGGCGCTTGCCGGCGACCGCAGAAAGACCTCGAAGGGATTCTCAGGGATATTCCGCAGGCCTGGGATGACCCAGCTCAGCAGCGCAAGCAGGGCGAACGCTACGCAGAAGGTGACGGGAACGAGGTACACACCCAGGCGGAGCTCGGAACGAATCGGCCGCGTCCCCAGGAAGATCGCGCGTGGACGGTCTCCGCTGCTCAGGAGAAAATAGATGACCAACCCGACCAGCAGCGCGGTGTCGGCCATCGAGAGCGTCACGATCCACAGGAGGGAGAGTTCGCCCGTGTCGCTGGCTACGGCCATCCCCAGACCGGCGAGCATCACCCAGATGATGAGCTGGGTCGGATAGCCCGAGCACATCACCACCTCGAGCGCGGCTGAAAGACGGCTGAGCGGGAGTCTGAGCGGTGGGTCTGGCCAAGGAAGCTCGGCCCGGGCCGAGTCTGCCGTGTCTGGCGCCGTCTGAGGCGCCGCGTCAGGCGTAGTCGGGCCTGTCATCTGCGTCCGCGACTGTATCACAGGGGTTTCGGTCCGTTTTCGGTCGTACGCCGTGCACCTACATCTAGCGTTTGGGCTCAAACGGAGACCCAACATCTGGTGTTTTCTGTCTTGACAGGCGCCCGGTGCTGGCCCCATAGTAGGCGTCTCAGCGCGACCTTGGCGACCACGAGACTAGACCAGCTTCTCGCGAACGGATCTGTGAGAAAAGACAAAAGCACCCGGCTGGAAGGTCCCAGGTTTCCACCGCGCATTTCATGAAAACAGTACGGGTCCGACACGAGAATATCGCGTCGGGCCGGCGTCGGGGAGAGGGAACAATATGCCACGAGGTGCTGCGCACGAGCACGAGTCTCACGACCTCCACTCACCGCAACCACAAGTCGATACGGGCGATACGGTTCCCGTTGAATCTCGAGACACCGCACCTGGTATCGGGTTTCTCAGATTCTTTAGTCGAGAGGGAGTCGATCCCTTCGATGAAGTCGAGTGGGAACTGCGGGAGGCGGTGATCGCAAGCGAGAAGGGTGAGACCGTCTTCGAGCAGCGCGATGTGGAGGTTCCCAAGCATTGGTCGCAACTCGCGACCAACATCGTGGTGTCCAAGTACTTTCGTGGACAGATAGGAACACCCGAGCGTGAGCGCAGTGTCAAACAGCTCATTGGCCGAGTCGTTGACACGATCACCCAGTGGGGTCGCTCAAACGAATACTTCGCCAGCGAGGACGATCTCCAGGCATTCAGCGATGACTTGAAGCATCTGCTCGTGCAGCAGAAGGCGGCGTTCAACAGCCCGGTCTGGTTCAACTGCGGGTGCGAGCCAGCACCCCAGTGCTCTGCCTGCTTTATCAATTCTGTCGAGGACACGATGGAGTCGATTCTGACGCTGGCCCGGACCGAAGGGATGCTGTTCAAGTTCGGGTCGGGGACCGGTTCGAACCTTTCCTCGATCCGGTCTTCGAAGGAAGCGCTGGCCGGAGGCGGAACGGCGTCCGGCCCGGTGTCGTTCATGAAGGGCTACGATGCATTTGCTGGAGTGATCAAGTCAGGCGGGAAGACCCGGCGGGCCGCGAAGATGGTCATCCTGAATGTCGACCATCCGGATATCGTCGAGTTCATCAATTGCAAGGTGGAAGAGGAGCGTAAGGCCTGGGCCTTGATCGACGCGGGCTACGACGGCTCTTTCACTGGGCCGGCCTACTCCTCGGTGTTCTTCCAGAATTCCAACAACAGCGTGCGCGTGTCGGACGACTTCATGCGAGCCGTCCTTGATGAAGCACCGTGGCACACACACGCGGTCCGCGATGGACAGGTCATGGGTACTCATAAGGCCCGTGATCTGATGAACATGATCGCGGATGCCACACATGTGTGCGGCGACCCGGGTATGCAGTTCGATTCGACAATCAACGATTGGCACACCTGTCCGAACACCGCTCGGATCAACGCATCGAACCCGTGCTCCGAGTACATGTTTCTCGATGACTCGGCCTGCAACCTTGCGTCGCTCAACCTCATGCGTTTCCTGAGTGAGACCGAGCCTGGCGAGTTTGACGTGACGGCATTCAGTGCGGCCGTTCGGACACTGATCACCGCGCAGGAGATCATCGTCGACAACGCAAGCTATCCGACCCCGTCGATCGGAAAGAACAGTCACGCCTATCGGCCCCTCGGTCTTGGCTATGCCAACCTTGGCGCGCTGTTGATGTCACGAGGCGTGCCGTATGACAGTGACGAGGGGCGTGGTTACGCAGCGGCCATCACCGCCTTGATGACGGGCGAGTCCTACGCGCAGTCGGCACGAATCGCGCGAGACCACGGGGGGCCATTCACCGGATACTCGAAGAATCGTGATCCCTTCCTCCGGGTCATGCGGAAGCATCGAGCGGCCCTCAAGGACGTGAACGCCGCGCATGTGCCGCAGGCCTTCTACGATGCGGCTCAGAATGCCTGGGATGAGGCAGTCGACCTGGGCGAGGACCACGGGTACCGCAACGCTCAGGCCACCGTTTTGGCCCCGACTGGGACGATCGGCTTCATGATGGATTGTGATACGACGGGTGTCGAGCCTGATATCGCCCTGGTGAAGTACAAGAAGCTCGTCGGCGGCGGTCTCATGAAGATCGTCAACCAGACCGTCCCGATGGCGTTGGCCAAGTTGGGCTATCCCGACGACCAGATCAACGAGATCGTCGAGTATATCGACGAGCACGAGACCATTGAGGGAGCGCCACATCTCGACGCGGACCATCTCGCCGTGTTCGATTGCGCATTCAAGCCGGCCAACGGACAGCGGTCGATCCACTACATGGGCCACATCAAGATGATCGGGGCGACGCAGCCCTTCATCTCTGGTGCTATTTCGAAGACGATCAACGTCCCCACCGATGCGTCGGTCGAACAGATCGAGCAGGCCTATCTCGATGCGTGGCGTCTCGGGACGAAGGCCGTGTCCATCTATCGCGATGGCAGCAAGCGGACGCAGCCTCTCAACACGTCCAACGCAGCCGGAGAGGCTGTCGCGGAGGCCGTCGCCGCTGGACCGTCACAACCAGTGCGTCGGCGTCTTCCCGATGAGCGTCAAGCGATCACGCACAAATTCGATATCGCCGGGCACGAGGGGTACATCACCGTCGGGCTGTTCGACGATGGGTCCCCGGGCGAGATCTTCCTGGTCATGGCCAAGGAGGGCTCCACGATCTCCGGCTTTGCCGATGCGTTCGCCCAGGCGGTGTCCTACGCGCTGCAATACGGTGTACCGCTTCAGGCGCTCGTCGACAAGTTCAGTCACGTGCGCTTCGAGCCGTCTGGCCTGACGAAGAATCCTGACGTGCGGCTGGCCAAGTCGATCGTCGACTATATCTTCCGGTGGATGGCCACGAAGTTCCTTTCAGCCGCAGCCCAGTACCAGGCGGGGGTCAACGTACGAACGGACGCCAAGTCTGAGACGACGGGAGAGCGACAGCTCAGCCTGGAGGATGCGGTCGCCGAGGTCGCGTCGTACGGTACGGCCGGAGGATCGAGCCAGGCGTCCACACCCTACGCGATCCAGAACGACCAGGACGCACCACCATGCTCGACCTGCGGTGCCATCATGATCCGCAACGGCACGTGCTACAAGTGTGTCAATTGCGGTGCCACCAGCGGTTGCGCCTGAGTCCTCGCGCGAATGGCGTTGCGAAGTGTGGTGGTTGCTGTGGCGCTGGCAAGCCTTGCCTTTTACGGGGGTGGCCGGGCCGCGTTCTCCGCGACCTCCTCTACTCAGGCGGTCGATACAGAGGCACTCGACCGTGTACTCGACCTCTTCGTGCGGGACGGCCTGGTCTACTACTCCGCGCTCCGGGCCGAGCGGGTCGTGCTCGATCGGTTTGTCGCCGCCCTCGCAGAATCGCCCCCAGGCTTTGACCGGTGGCCTGACGAAGACCGTAAGGCATTCTGGCTCAACGCCTACAACGTGCTGGTGCTCCAGACGGTCCTCGATAACTATCCGATCCGCGGTACGTCTTCCAGCTATCCCGCGAACAGCATACGGCAGGTTCCAGGCGCATTCGAGGTCCGTCGGCACCCGGTCGCGGGGCGCGAGATGACGCTGGACGAGATGGAGACCGGCGTGATCGCCGAGTTCGGAGACCCGAGGCTTTTTCTGGCGCTCGGTCGTGGCGCCGTCGACAGCGGTCGTCTCCGGAGTGAGAGCTACAGCGGTCTCAGGCTGGACGGGCAACTGGATGAGATGGTTGAGGAGTTCGTCACCACCCCTCGGTACGTCAGCCTCGACCGTTTCGGTCGTGAGCTCAGGGTCAGCGCGATCTTTGGGTGGCGCGAAGCGGAGTTCGTCACGGCCTTTGGCGACCAGGGATGGACCGACTCCGGCCGGACGGCACTAGAGCGGGCGGTGCTGAACGTCGTCGAGCCAAACCTCTTTCCCAGCGAGCGCGCAATTCTGGCCGACAACGAGTTCACGCTGCAGTATCACGAGTTCGATTGGCGACTAAACGACCTCACCGGAGGGCGGCCGTCGAATCGTTGACGGTCAGCCGCGTAACGCCAGTGTCCCGTCACAGTGATTCGCGCAATAATTCCCAGGCGGGGCATCCCGCCTGGCGGCGTTGCTCCTCGGTCACAAATGCCCGATTTGCTCTCTCGTCACGCCTTGCCGGCCGGGCGCCGCGCCAGGGCCTTGTCGCACGAATCACTGTGACGGGACACTAGGCACAATTCGATGAATCTAGGCCTCACCGACAAGATTGCGATCGTGACCGGTTCCAGTCGAGGGCTTGGCCTGGCCAGCGCTCGGGCTCTGCTTGGCGAGGGTTGCCGTGTGTGTATCTCCGGCCGTGACGAGACCCGCCTCCAGGCCGCAGCCGACGAACTCAGAGGCGAAGCGGTCTCTGGAGACGGCACGGACCGAGTGCTCGCCGTGGGTGGCGATCTCACCGAGACGGCCGGTGTCGAGTCGGTCGTGGCTCGAACCGTCGAGACGTTTGGCGGAGTTGACATACTGGTCAACAACGTCGGTCGGGCCGGCGGTGGAGGACTGCTCGAGACAGGCGACGACGAGTGGCAGCGTGCCCTCGACGACACTCTGTATCCGGCGATTCGGGCATCCCGGCTGGCCGTACCCCACATGCGGCTGCGTGGCGGCGGCGTCATCCTGATCATCGCGTCGATATGGGGACGCGAGTCGGGCGGCCGCATGACCTACAACGCTGTGAAGGCGGCCGAGATCAGCCTCGCCAAGACCCTGGCGCAGCAGCTGGCCGGCGACAGTATCCGTGTCAACAGCGTCGCGCCAGGCTCCATCTCGTTTCCTGGGGGCTCCTGGCATCGACGGCAGCAGGAGGAGCCGGCGGTCATGGACGGCTTTGTTCGCGACAACCTTCCCTTCGGTCGGTTCGGTCGGGCCGAGGAGGTCGGTGACGTCGTTGCCTTCCTGGCCTCCTCCAAGGCCAGCTGGGTCAGCGGGGCCTGTGTGACCGTCGACGGATGTCAGAGCCGTTCTTTGATCTGAAGACCCTGATCTTAAGACCCTCTGGCATCGACCACAAGATTCGCTTCTCGATCGCTTCTTGATCGACATTTATTCGCCTGCTACCATCCTTACAGACTGTTGCTATAGGCATATCTGCACAGAATTGCATATGCGAGGTGATCGATGGCTGTTGCGCTGCAAAGGGTAAACACGAAAGACCACGCGCTAGGGTCTGCGCTGGCGAGTCTGGCGCAGAGCTCGGCGGTGGCGCCCGGCGGCCCGCCTCCGGAGTCAGAGGTCATTACGGCGTCGAGGGTCATCCCGGCCCGCGACGCAGCCTATGGGGCGTTTCCGAGGGTGATTGACGAGCGGTTGCTGTCGGTCCTGTCCAAGGGGGGCATCGAACGTCCGTATTCGCACCAGTCGGAGGCTATCACCCACGCCATCGAGGGACGTCATGTCGTGGTGGTGACCCCAACCGCATCGGGCAAGACATTGTGCTACAACGTCCCAGTCCTCAGTACGATTCTCGACCAGCCCACGGCTCGCGCGCTTTACCTGTTTCCGACCAAGGCCTTGGCTCAGGACCAGCTGGCTGAGCTCCACACACTCAGTGAGGGACTGCAAAGGCATGGCGAAGAGATTGGCGTGTTCACCTACGACGGGGACACGCCTCAGGACGCTCGCCGGGCGATTCGGGGCCGAGCTCACATCGTCCTGAGCAACCCCGAAATGCTGCATTCGGGAATCCTGCCGCATCATCCGCGTTGGGCGAAGCTGTTCGAGAACCTGCGCTTTGTCGTGATCGACGAACTGCACGCCTACCGCGGGGTGTTTGGGAGTCATCTCGCCAATGTCCTGCGTCGGCTCTCCCGCGTGTGTCGCCACTATGGCTCCGATCCCGTCTTCGTCTGTTCCTCGGCGACGATCGCCAACCCTCGCGACCTCGCCGAGTCGTTGACGGCCAAGCCCTTCTCGCTTGTCGATCGGAGTGGGGCACCCCGCGGAGAGAAGTGGTTCCTCATGGTGAACCCCCCGGTGGTGAGCCGGCAACTGGGGATCCGTCGGTCGTATGTGTCACAGACACGTCAGCTGGCACTCGAGTGTCTCCGCCGTCAGCTCCAGATCATCGTCTTCGCGCAGAGCCGACTGACAACCGAGATCCTGACGACCTATCTCAAGGACGGGTCGAGGCAGTTGCCTGGCGGTGCGGAGGGGATTCGGGGGTATCGGGGTGGATATCTTCCGCTGCGGCGACGTGCGATAGAACGAGGCCTACGGGAGGGCGATGTCCGGGGCGTCGTGTCGACCAATGCGCTCGAACTCGGTATCGACATCGGGTCGCTCGATGTGTCGATCATGGCTGGCTATCCGGGCACGATTGCTGCTACGTGGCAGCGCGCAGGTCGGGCCGGTCGTCGGTCATCGCGATCGGCCGCCGTGCTGGTGGCCAGCAGCGCCCCGATTGACCAGTTCGTGGCGCAGCACCCTGATTTCTTCTTCGACGCGTCACCCGAGCACGGGTTGATCAACCCCGACAACCTGCACGTCTTGCTCGACCATATCAAGTGCGCAGCGTTCGAGCTGCCGTTCACCGACGATGAGACGTTCGGACAGGATGCAAACAGGACCGACATCACGTTGCCGGCCGTTCTCGAGCTGTTGTCCGAAGAAGGGTTCGTGCACCATACCGAAGGGCAGTGGCATTGGGTGCACGAGTCGTATCCCGCCGACGCCGTGAGCCTTCGGTCGATCTCGTCGGACAACTTCGTGGTCGTCGATCACTCAGACCGCACGACGGTGATCGGCGAGGTCGACTTCTCGAGCGCGCTGGCAACGCTGCATGAAAAGGCGATCTACATCGTCGAAGGGAAACAGCATCAGGTCGAAGAGCTCGACTATGAGGGGCGCAAGGCCTATGTCTCTCAGGTGGACTGCGACTACTACACGGACGCCATTACCTACACCAAGGTCACGACCCTTGAGACGTTCGATGGCGAGGCTGATGCGGGCAGTCACGGTGAGGTCCACGTTGTGTCCCGGGTCGTTGGTTTCAAGAAGATCAGGTTCTACTCCAACGAGAACGTGGGAGCCGGCGACCTCGATCTGCCCGAGCAGCAAATGCACACGACAGCCTACTGGGTGACGATTCCCCACCCGCTCTACCAGGCACTGCCGTTCTCTCCAGAGGACCGTCGAGACGGCGTCGCGGGTCTGGGCATCGCGCTCCGCAGCATGGCGCAGCTCCTGCTCATGTGTGAGCGTCATGACATCGGGCTGGCGATTCACGGCGACGAGCAGCGCGACGACCAGGTCGTCGTCAACGATCAGCCCCAGATCTTCATCTACGACAACTATCCAGGCGGGATCGGATTCAGTGAGCCGTTGTTCAACATGCACGCCAACCTGCTCCGGCAGACGCGCACGCTCATTGCCCGGTGCCAGTGTGAGACCGGATGTCCCGCCTGCGTCGGTCCGGTTGGACTCACTGGACCACGAGCGAAGAACGTGGCCCTACAGATACTGGACATGCTG
Organism: Vicinamibacterales bacterium; assembly: GCA_965249105.1. Classification (GTDB taxonomy): domain Bacteria; phylum Acidobacteriota; class Vicinamibacteria; order Vicinamibacterales; family UBA8438; genus CAUZIB01. The sequence continues at coordinate 186,374 of OZ252219.1, forward strand.
TCGGGGTCACACGACGATGACCGACGCTGACAGACGGGTGAATCGGTTGGGTCGCTTGCGGGAGATTGTCCACGGTGGAAGGCAGCGCTCCTCGCCGAGAGAACCGAGCAGTCGGCCGACGACAGATCTGGCCCGCACGGAGGCTGCCCAGGTGCTCGGTGGCGCGATCGAGACGGGGCCAGGCGGTCCGTGCACGGTCATCAGGCGGACCTATGATGGGGCGCATCGGTACGGCCGGCTTCGGCTCGGCGGGTATCCCGATCTTACGACTGGCGCTCTCACCTTCCTCGCGGGACAGCGCCCTTCGCGAGAGATCCTGGACGAGGATGCCACGAGCGAGACCGCGGTGGATCCTCCTCCGGGTTCGGTTGTCTGCTTCGACCTGGAGACCACCGGGTTAAGTGGGGGCGCTGGGACAGTTGCGTTCCTTGTCGGGTTGGGTTGGTTCGAGGGCGACACGTTTCAGACCTCTCAGTACTTCTTGAGCCATCTTGCGGACGAGCCGCAGATGCTCCGCGCGGTCGCCGACGTGCTCGCGAAGGCCGACACGGTCGTCACCTTCAACGGTCGCTCGTTTGATGGGCCGGTGACCGAGACGCGGTTCGCTTTTCATCGCCAGCCATCTCCCCTCGGGACACTCCGGCACGTTGACCTGTTGCACGCCAGCCGGCGGCTCTGGCAGGGAGACGAATGTCGTCTCGTGCGTCTCGAGAGGGATGTACTCGGTCTCCATCGAGTCGGGGACGTGCCTGGGGCTGAGATTCCGGCGAGATACGTCGGCTTTCTCCGCAGCGGCGATGCCCGCGGCTTGGCACCAGTCTTCGAACACAATCGCCTCGACGTGATCTCGCTCGGGGTGCTGACCGGTATGGCCTGTCGACTCGTCCGAGACGGCGTAATGGCGACCGGCGGGGTGTCGCAAGCTTTCGGTTTGGGACGGCTCTATGAGAACGCCGGCTGGACCGACCGTGCGGTTGAGTGCTATCGCGTCGCCGCAGACGCCCCGGCGGCCAATGAAGCAGGAGCAGAAGCCCTCAGTCGTCTGGCGGCCATCTATCGCCGTCGGCGCAGACACGCCGACGCGGCAGCTCTGTGGACACGACTGCTCGCTTCCTCGGGTGTCTCAGACCGTCTTCGTCGGGACGCGACGGTCGCGTTGGCTGTCCACCACGAGCATCGTGCACGAGATCTGGCCGCGGCTGAGCGTTTCGCGCAGGCCGCACTGCGAGGCGAAGCACATCCCGGTCGCCGGCGTGCGGTGCAGCACCGGCTTGCACGTTTGGAGCGGAAGCGTGGTGAGACTGGGCTAGTGTGGTGAGTGCAACAGATCGATACATTCGGCCGGCGCTGCATCCCGGCTGGCGGCGTTGCTCATCGCTCACATGTGCCCAATATGCTCGCTCTTCGCGCCTTGCCTGCCGCGCGCATCGCCAGCCTCCGTGTACAGATCTGTTGCACTCACCACACTCGTGTTGCGGGAAACCTAGTATCCGACGCGTTTTTGGGAGCGGGACGCTACCCGCGCGAGCCTGCGGACTTTTTCCGGCGGTCGTCTTCCTGCTTCTTGCGCGCGGCCACCGTGACCTGACCGTACTTCTTGGTGAATCGCTCGACCCGGCCTTCGGTATCGATCAGCTTTTGTTTACCTGTAAAGAAGGGATGGCAGTTCGAGCAGATCTCGAGGTGTAGCTCGGGCTTGGTCGAACGGGTCGTCCAGGTGGCGCCACAGGCACATCGCACCTTGACCTCGTGGTACTCCGGATGAATCCCTGGCTTCACGGTCTGCTCCTTGGGAGGACTTCGAACTATCTAGTATAGCAAAGCCCTCAAGCCCGCCCATACTTTCGGGATCCCCACCCCAGTCTTGGCCGACACGAGCACCACATCCGACTCGAGCGAAGCCGTGTGTTCCAGGAGCATCCGAGCCCCAGCGGCTCGAGACATCCGGTCGCTCTTGGTGACAACGGTCAGCAGGGGATACCCGCCGTCCGCGGCCCATTGATGGGCATCTACGTCGGACTCGAGGCCCGGGTGACGGATGTCTACAACCAGCACCACGGCGGCCAGACGCACGGCGTCCGGGGCATGAGGTGATACCTCGACCTGGTCAAAGAACCCCCGGGTCAGCTCGTCGAAGTCCCGCCGCGTCCGATGGCCGCCCCGGGCGTACCCGTATCCCGGGAGATCGGCGACGATGAGCGAACGGGCGCGGGGTGGGGCGGTCGAGAGTCGATAGACATTGACCAGCCGCGTTGTCCCAGGTTTCGCCCCGGCTCGAGCGATACGGCGCTGTGCCAGGGCGTTGATCAGGGTGGACTTTCCGACGTTTGAGCGCCCCACCAGGGCGACAACCGGGCGACCCGCAGTCTGGATCTTCCCCCCTGCGGGAAGGCTGACGAGAAACTCCGCACGGGGATGCTTCATGCGGGGGAGCCCCCCGACACTCGACTAGTGGGTGATTCCGTCAGCCGTGCCGGCGTCGTCCACGTCGGTGTCAGCGTCGTCGGTGGGGGTGAGCACCGGACGCAAGGGCTCGGTCAGCGCGATCTTCAGGACTTCGTCCATCGTGTCGACCATGAAGAGGTCGAGCGAGTCGAGGACATTCTTTGGAATGTCGGCCAAGTCCTTCTCGTTGTCCCGCGGCAGAATAATCGTCTTGAGTCCTGCCCGGTGCGCGGCGAGAACCTTTTCCTTCACGCCGCCGATCGGCAGCACCTTGCCGCGCAAGGTGATCTCTCCCGTCATCGCCACGTCACGGCGGGTTGGGATTGCGGCCAGCGTCGAGACCAGTGACGTCGTGATCGTGATTCCTGCCGATGGTCCATCCTTCGGGATCGCGCCTTCGGGCACGTGGACGTGCACGTCGGTCTTCCGGTTGAAGTGCTTGGGGATACCAAGCTCTTCGGCCTTGGTTCGCACATAGGCCATGGCGGCGCGGGCCGATTCCTGCATCACGTCGCCCAGCTGACCCGTCAACGTGAGCTGTCCCTTGCCGGGCATCAGCGTCGACTCTGTCAGGAGCAATTCGCCGCCCGCCTCCGTCCACGCCAGCCCGGTCGCGACCCCGACCTCGTTCTGTTCCTCCGCCATCGTCGGGCGGTACCGGGGGACGCCAAGATACTCGGTGACTTTCTCGGCCGTGATCTCTACCGAGAAGCCCTCGCCTTCCATCACGACCTTCCGCGCAATCTTTCGGCAGATCGAGGAGATTTCACGCTCGAGATTTCGTACCCCTGCCTCTCGGGTGTATCGCCGGATCACCGTCTCGTAGGCGTCGTCGGTGAAGGCAGCGTTCTGGCCGGTCAGACCGGTTGCCTTCAGCGCCTTGTGCACGAGGAACCGCTTGGCGATCTCGATCTTCTCCAGCTCGGTATATCCGGCAAGTTGGAGCACCTCCATCCGGTCCCGCAGCGCTTGCGGCACCGTGTGCAGCACGTTTGCCGTGCACACGAACATCACGTTCGAGAGGTCGTACTCGACGTCGAGGTAGTGGTCGAGAAAGGTGTGGTTCTGCTCGGGGTCGAGCACCTCCAGCAACGCTGCCGACGGGTCCCCTCGGAAGTCCATCGACATCTTGTCGACCTCATCCAGGAGAAAGACCGGGTTCAGCGTGCCGGCCTTCTTCATCATCTGGATGAGCTGACCGGGAAAGGCTCCGATATACGTTCTTCGGTGTCCCCTGATCTCGGCTTCGTCCCTGACGCCACCCAACGACAACCTGACGAACTTCCGATTGGTCGCCCGCGCGATCGACTTGGCCAACGACGTCTTTCCAACTCCGGGCGGCCCGGTGAAGGTCAGGATCGTGCCTTTGGGTTTGCGGACCAGACTCCGTACGGCGAGAAACTCGAGGATGCGATCCTTGATCTTATCGAGGCCGTAGTGGTCCTCGTTGAGGATGCTCTCTGCGCGATTGAGGTTTCGGTTCTCACGGGTCTTCTTGCGCCACGGTACGGCGATGAGCCAGTCGAGGTAGTTCCGTGACACCGTGGCTTCGGCCGACATCGGAGGCATCGCCTCGAGTCGCTTGAGCTCCTGGATCGCCTTTTCCTCGACATCGCGCGGCATCTTGCTGTCTTCGATCTTCTTGCGAAGCTCGTCGACCTCGTTGCCACGGTCTTCCTTGCGGCCCAGCTCCTTCTGGATCGCCTTCATCTTCTCGTTGAGGTAGTACTCCTTTTGGGCCTTCTCCATCTGCTTTTTGACGCGAGACTGGACCCGACGATCGACCTGGAGCTTGTCGATCTCGTTCTCGAGAATGTTCGATATTCTGACCAAGCGCTCAAGGGGCGAAATAATCTCGAGAAGGTTCTGCTTTTCGTCGACTCCGACCACCAGATGGGCCGCGATCGTGTCAGCCAACTTACTGGGGTCATCGACCCGCACGGCAGCAATCATGGCGTCGTACTGCAGGTTGTTCGACAGCTTGACGTATTGCTCGAACATTGAGACGACCCGGCTCATCGTACCTTCGACGTCTCCGGTCGCCTCGGGGCGAGACAGCACCTTGGCTACCACCCGGTAGAACCCTTTGTCTTCCTTCCACTCCACCGCTTGAGCACGGTCGACACCCTCGACCAGCACCTTGACGTTGCTGTCAGGCAGCTTGAGGCTCTGGACGATATTGGCCACGCAGCCCATGGTGTAGATGTCGTCTGGCGTCGGGTCGTCGCTCGCCGCATCCTTCTGAGCGGCGAGGAAGATGCGCTTGTCCTTGGTGAGCGCATGCTCGAGGGCCCGAGTAGATGACGGCCGTCCGATGACGAACGGCATCATCATGTGCGGGAACACGACGACATCCCTGAGGGGAACGATGGAGAGGGTTTCGTAGACTTCCACTACCCAGCCTTTTCGACGAGCGTGATCGGCGTGTCCTTGGCCAGTACGGCCTCGCGTGTGATGACACATTCCTTGACCTTCGTCTGGCCCGGGAGGGTGTACATCAGGTCGAGCATCAGATCCTCAATGATCATCCGCAGACCACGTGCGCCAATCTTGCGCTCCAGCGCAGCTTCCGCGATCGCCTCGAGGCCATCGTCGGTGAACCGCAGTTTGACGTTCTCGTAATCAAACAGTCTTTGATACTGTCGCGTGATGGCGTTGCGGGGCGTCGTCAGGATCTGCACGAGCGCCTCACGGTCCAACTCGTGAAGGGTCCCGAGCACCGGGAGCCGCCCGACGAACTCGGGGATCAAGCCGTATCGGATCAGGTCTTCAGGCTCGAGCTGCTCGAGCGTCGAACCCACAGTTGTCTTTCGCGCCGATTGAATATCCGCATGGAACCCCAATGTCTTGTTGCCGCGGCGGCGCTGGATCATCTTGTCGAGGCCGACGAAAGCCCCGCCGCAGATGAAGAGGACGTTGGTCGTATCGATCTGGAAGAACTCCTGGTGCGGGTGCTTCCGACCGCCTTGTGGCGGCACGTTCGCCACCGTGCCCTCGAGAATCTTGAGCAAGGCCTGTTGCACACCCTCACCCGAGACGTCGCGGGTGATCGAGGGATTCTCGTCCTTCCGGCAGATCTTGTCGATCTCGTCGATATAGATGATGCCTTGCTGGCACTTCTCGATGTCACCGCCCGCCGCCTGCAGCAGCTTGAGGATGATGTTTTCGACATCTTCCCCGACATAGCCGGCCTCGGTCAGGGTCGTCGCATCGACGATCGTGAAGGGCACAGACAGGAACCGGGCGAGCGTCTGGGCAAGCAAGGTCTTTCCGGTCCCGGTCGGGCCAATCAGCAAGATGTTGGACTTGGTGAGCTCAGCGTCCTGACGGTTCTTGGACTGCTTCTGGATCTCAACCCGCTTGTAGTGGTTGTAGACGGCAACCGCCAGCTTCTTCTTCGTACGCTCCTGCCCGATCACATACTGGTCCAAGAACTTCTTGACCTCTTGGGGGACCGGGAGGGCGGACCGCAGACCGGCCTTGGTGTCCGACCGGTTGTCGTCGGCAATGATGTCGTTGCAGACATCAACGCACTCATCACAGATGAATACGGTTGGGCCCGCGATCAGCTTGCGGACGTCGTTCTGATCCTTGTTACAGAACGAACACCGCAACACTTCGCCGTCGTTGTTCCTTTTTGCCATACGTCAGACCGATTCCCGTTACGCGCGCTGCGTGATCACGTCGTCAATAATACCGTATTCACGGCTCTGTTCCGCGCTCATGATGTAGTCGCGCTCTGTATCGTCCTGAATGCGTTCGAGCGTCTGCCCGGTGTGTTCCGACAGGATTTCGTTCAGACGCGCGCGCATGCGCAGGATTTCCTTCGCGTGGATGTCAATATCGGTCGCCTGCCCCCCGAGTCCTGACATGAGTGGCTGGTGGATGATGATTCGAGAGTTGGGCAACGAGAACCGCTTGCCCTTGGCACCCGCGCCCAGCAGGACGGCGGCCATCGACGCCGCCTGACCGATCGAGAAGGTCTGAACATCGGGTCGAATGAACTGCATCGTGTCATAGATGGCGAGCCCGGCCGAGATCGATCCGCCCGGGCTGTTGATATACAGCAGGATGTCCCGGTCGGCGTCTTCGGCCTCGAGGAACAGCATCTGCGCGATAACGAGGTTGGCCAGCGAGTCGTCGATCGGTGCGCCGACGAACACGATGCTGTCCTTGAGCAGACGGGAATAGATGTCGTAGGCGCGCTCTCCGCGATTGGTCTGTTCGACCACCATCGGGATCAGTTGGTTCTGGGGTTCAGGCATGAAGCGATCACTCGTTCCTTCGATTGGTCTGGGTTGGTATTGTCGTTCGGATGTCATCAGGGCGTCTCGCGTCAGGCTGTGACGACGGTGGCTTCGGACAGCACAAGGTCGATGGCCTTTTCACGCCTGAGCCCGGTTGCGAGCTGCTCGACGCCCCCTTCTTTCTCGAGCAGGGCCCGCGTGGCTGACGGAGTTCGACCACCCCGCTCGGCCTGACGGCCTATTTCCTGCTCAATTTCAGACGCCTCGACACTCAGTTGCTCCAGCTTGGCTATCTCGTCGAGGACGAGCGTGCTTCGCACGGTCGCGGTCGCCGACTCACGCTGTTCTTCGCGGAAGGCGTCCCAATCGATGTTCGCTTGTCGGGGGTCGACCTGTTGGGAGACCAGGTGGCCGATGAAGTGTTGCACCCGACGATCGAGCTCATGACCAATCAGGGCGTCCGGCACCTCGGTGTCGATCCGACCGGCGAGCTGCTTGAGAAGGTCGCTCCGCACCTCCGCGTCAGCCGCGTGCTCTGCCTGGTGCTGCAGATCCTCGCGTACCTTCGTCGTCAAGTCATCGAGCGAGTCGAACGAACCGAGGTCCTTGGCCAGGTCGTCGTCGAGTTCTGGGAGCACGCGCTGGCGGATACTCTTGACGGTGACGTCGTAGGCCACCTCGCTTCCGGCCAACGCCGAGTTCTCGTGGTCCGCCGGATAGCTCAGCGTGAAGTCGCGGCGGGTGTCTATCTCGAGCCCCACCAGTTGCTCGTCGAATCCAGGTGGGTTGGCGGTGTTTCCGATCTCGATGTTCACGTCTGCGTGATGCTCGGGGTCGCCGAGCGTCGGATTGGGGTCCGACGCGGGAGCCCTGAGGAGACGCCGTTCCAGGTCAAGCGTGACCGTATCTCCCTCCGCGACAGTTCGACCCTCGACCGGTTCCAGACGGGCCGCGTGCTGCCTCACATCTTCGAGGGCCTTCGTCACCGTCTCGTCGGTGAGCTCCACTGGAGGGCGCCGCAGCGTCAGACCCCGATACTCGCCTGGGTCGACGGATGGGAGGGTCTCAAACTTCGCGGTGAAGGTCAGCGGTTGTCCTTCCTCGATATTGACGTCTCTGATCTCCGGCGTGACGATCGGAGCGACGTCCTCGTCCTTTAGTACCTTGTCGAGCACCTTCGGAATGAGGTCCTGTGCCACCTCATGCAGAATCTGATCGCGTAGACGCTGTCGCACCAGCTTGACCGGTGCCTTGCCGGGACGAAATCCAGGGACCTTAACCGACCGCCGATACCGCTGCGACAGCCGTTCGATTTCGGAATCGACCGTCATCGTCGGGATCTCGACGACCAGACTCTTCCGGGTTTCGCTGAGGTTCGTAAATTCCGCCTTCATAGTGTCTTATCGGTCGTCGGGATCAAAAACATGCGGATACGCGGCTCTCGAAGTTGGTGCGAAAGGGGGGACTCGAACCCCCATGACCTTTCGGCCACCGGATCCTAAATCCGGCGCGTCTGCCAGTTCCGCCACTTTCGCGTCGGGCCCGGGATCGCGGTCCACGGGCCATGGTGCGAACGACCGGCACAGACACTAGCATACCCGGGTTCTGGCTCGTCAGACACACACGGCGCGCGGTTCCTGGTACCATTGACACCGCGACCGATCGGGAAGCGTGCGCCCGCCACCGTGGGTTCACGGTGGCGGAAAGGAAGCCTCTCATGCCTACTCTGAGCACCGCCACCGAGAACGGGGGTGGGGCGCCCGCCGACCGCGGCGTCGTGGATCGACGCGCCGTCACCGATGCCTTTCTAGAGAACCGCGGTCGAAGCCAAGAGCTATTCGACGTACTCGACGACGGCGTCTATTACGAGCGTCCGATACCGTTGCGTCATCCGGTCGTCTTCTACGAAGGGCACATTCCGGCTTTTAGCGTGAACTGTTTTCTCAAGAAGGGGCTGGGACATCCGGGCATAGACCCGGAGCTCGAGACGTTGTTCGCACGCGGTATCGACCCCGGTGACCACGCCGCCGCCGCTCGGTCAGCCGTCGACTCCTGGCCCTCACGTGAAACCGTGAGGACCTACGTGAGAGAGGCCGACCGCGCCTTCCTGGACGCCCTTGAGAATTCGCCGCTCGAAGGGGACGGCAATGCCGTGCTTCGTCGGGGGCAGGGCGTGTTTACGGCGCTCGAGCACGAAGTGATGCATCAGGAAACGCTCCTGTACATGTGGCATCGGTTTGCCCCCGATCGGAAGACCCGACCGACTGACGGGGGTCTCCAGGTCAACGGCCGCGTGCCGGCCCGCGTGATGGCCCGCGTGCCGGCCGGTACGGCGACGCTCGGCGCGAAGGTGGGCGAGATCCCGTTCGGTTGGGACAACGAGTTTCCCGGGCAGGTCGCGGAGGTGGCCGCGTTCGACATCGACGAGCACGATGTCACCAACGAGAACTTCCTTGAGTTTGTCGAGTCAGGGGGCTATACCCGCGAAGACCTCTGGTCGCCGCAGGCGTGGAAGCGCCAAGTGTCGGCGGGACGTGAGCACCCGCTGTTTTGGGAACGTCGAGATGGCCGCTGGCAGTGGTTTGGAATGTTCGAGCGCGTCGATCTCCCGATGGCCTGGCCAGTGTTCGTGACTCATGATGAAGCGGCCGCCTATGCGCGATGGAAGGAACGGCGCCTCCCGACAGAGGCTGAGTTCCACCGTGCGGCCTACGGCACGCCCGAGGGTCCCGAGCGGCTCCAGCCGTGGGGTGACGGCACGCCGGATGCGACCCGGGGCAATTTCGGTTTCCAGCACTGGGACCCTGTGCCGGTCGGTTCTTATCCCGCCGGCGTCAGCGCCTGGGGGGTGCACGACCTCGTCGGCAACGGGTGGGAGTGGACGTCGTCGGTCTTCAACGGTTTTCAAGGCTTCGAGCCGATGGCGTCGTATCCTGAGTACTCGCAGGACTTTTTTGACGACGACCATTTCGTGGTCAAAGGGGCGTCTCCCGCCACGGGCCGCGGTCTGGTGAGACGCAGTTTTCGAAACTGGTTCCGACCACAGTATCCCTATATGTACGCGACGTTCCGTTGCGCGCGGGACGCACAGTAGATGGCCTCCGTTCTTGAACCGGACGTCACCGTGGCGTTGGCGAAGGACGTCGCACGTGGCTTGGCCAGCGACCCAAAGCGAATCCCGTCGCGGTATCTCTATGACGCCCTGGGCACTCAGCTCTTCGAGGCCATTTGCGAGCTTCCCTGGTATACGGTCACCCGGAGCGAGCGAGCGCTGCTGGCTCGGCACGCCAAAACGATCCTTGCCGACCTCGAGGGCGCGCCAACCCTCATCGAGTTGGGTGCCGGCAACGGTGAGAAGCTATCGCTGTTGCTGGAGTCTTCCCGACGGGCTGGTCCGGCCACGGTGCATCTGATCGACATCTCGTCGACTGCCCTCGAGCTGTCCGAGCGAACGCTGGCCCGGCACACAGGTCTGACCGTCGTGTCGCACGAGGCGCCGTATGAAGCCGGTCTCCAGATGGTGTTCGACCAGTTTAATGGCAGTGGACCGGCTATCGTGCTGTTTCTTGGTTCCAACATCGGGAACATGGGACCTGCGGAATCCGACCGGTTTCTCTCGGCAATCCGGCGCTGTTGTCGACCGGGTGACCGTCTGCTGATCGGGGCCGACCTCGTCAAGCCAGAGGCCGATCTGACTCTGGCGTACGACGACCCACTCGGCGTTTCCGCTGCCTTCAACCGGAATCTGCTCGTCCGATTGAATCGCGAGCTCGATGGCGATTTCGATGTCGAGGCCTTTGCCCACCACGTTGTATGGAATCCAGAGGCCTCCCGGGTCGAATCGTATCTGGTGAGCCTCAAGGAGCAGCTGGTCTGCCTGCGAGGGGCCGGCTGCTGTATCCAGCTGGCTGAGGGTGAGTCGATCTGGACGGAAAGCTCCTACAAGTACGACCCGGCCGGGCTTGTCGATATGGCTGCCCGCGCGTCGTTCTCGCTCCTGGACCAGTGGGTCGAAGCCGACTCACGGTTTTCACTCACGTTGCTCGAGGCCGTCCCGACCGTCCCGCGATGACGACTGGCAGCAAATCGCCCACCTTGGCTGGATCGCAATTCCTTATCGCGGCGGCCAGCATCGTGATCGTGGTGGCTGGCCTCCGCGAGGCGTCACAACTCGTACTCCCGTTCCTGGTGGCCGTCTTTCTGGCGGTGGTCAGCGTGCCGCTCATGCGGTGGTTGCAACGTCTCGGCCTCCCGCTGCCGCTGGCGGGGGTGAGCACAGTCCTGGCCGCAGTCGGTGTGATCGGTCTGCTGGTGATGCTGATCGGGAGTTCGGTCAACGAGTTCTCCGTGGCCGCACCCTTCTATCAGGCTCGGTTGCAGTCGTTGATGGAATCGACGCTGGCGCTGCTCGAAGGATTCGGTGTGCCGGTCACCGGGGCCGCGTCTCTCGACCTGCTCCCGGTAGGACTCTTCGACGTCCTCGGTGGGTTCCTGGGAGCGGTGACGTTGTTCGTCTCAAACACCTTTCTCGTGCTGTTGACGGTGATCTTCATCCTCATGGAGGCGGCCGGTTTCAGCGGCAAGCTGCGGCGAGCGTTCGGCGAGGCCACCGACCTCGGACAGTTCGAGCGGATGACTCAACAGGTGCAGAAGTACCTCGTCATCAAGACGGCGATCAGCGCGATCACGGGAACGGTCGTCGGGCTGTGGGCGGCCGTGATGGGGCTGGACTTCGCGCTCTTGTGGGGTGTGACGGCATTTCTTTTCAACTTCATCCCGAACCTCGGCTCCATCATTGCCGCGGTGCCGGCCGTGTTGCTCGCGGTCGTTCAGTTCGGTCCCGGTCGAGCCGCCGTCATTGCCGTCGGCTACCTGGTGATCAACATCGGGTTCGGCAGCTTCGTCGAGCCGATGCTGCTGGGGCGCCGTCTCGGGCTCTCGACGCTGGTCGTATTCGTGTCCCTCGTGTTTTGGGGGTGGGTCTGGGGGCCGGTCGGGATGCTGTTCTCGGTGCCGCTGACGATGACGATCAAGATCGCGCTCGAGAACACCGAGGACTTCCGGTGGATGGCCGTCATGCTCGACGCCAATCCGTCGGGCCGTCGCCGCGCGCCGCCAGCCGCTGACGCACCGGTGGCCGCCGACACGTCGGTCAGCGGTTCCGCCTGAGCCGTTTCAGCGTCTCCAGGTGCTCCTTGTAGGTCATCCGAGCCGCGACGAAATCGTCGTGAGACAGCCCCAACTCCTTGGCGATCTGTCCGGCCTGACCCTCCTCGAGCACGGTGATCGAGTCGTCGGCCGCCGAGACGGCGAAGACACAATCGAGCAGCTCGACACACTGCTCGGGAGTGGCCATGTCCTTGAACCGCCGCACGACGAGAAAGTTCTCCGTGGAGCCAAAGAGCTTCACCTGGTTCTTCGCGATCTCCACGACGAGGACGGCTTGGGCCTCGGTGAGATGCCCCAGGCCATGAACGATCTCGTGCATCTTCTCTGTTTCGGCGTCGCTGAAGTGTGAGTCGGCGTGGGCCACCCGGCCGAGGACATAGGCGAAAGCGGCCAGATACCGTGCGCGGTCCTCATCCATCTCGTCGAGCTCGGCGATGATTCGCCGCATGGTCTGGGTGTCTCCGTCGGTTGCCGGGGCCGGTGACACCTCGCCGGTCAGCCCTAGCAGTTTCATCAATGACATGTGCACCTCATCGTCGCGCGGCTCTCTACCGATTACTCCCGCGCGAGGAAAGTTCGCGGACGAATCGCTCGGCAACGGCGGCTGGCAGCTCCCCGTCTTCGTCGACTGCCAAATTCAGCTCGCGCATCAGATCGACGGTGATGCGATTGTCGAGGGCCGCCACCGCCGCGGTCACCAGTGGCTCGTCCTCGGAGAGCCGTCGGCTCGCAAGCACGACCGCATCATAGGGTGGGATCGCGCCGAGGTCGTCTTCGAGCACCATCAGATCATACGCGCGGATCCGTCCATCGGACGAGAAGGCGCTGATGACATCGACGTCTTCCTGCGCGGCGGCCTGATACATCAGCGTTGAATCCATCGTGCGAAGCTCGGCAAACTCAAGGGCGTAGCCGCGTCGAATCGACTGCCACTCGGGCCTGGCAAAGAACTCGTAGTCGCCTCCCAGCACCCAGCGCGCTGCATGCGGTCTGAGGTCGCCGATACGGCTCAAACCGAGCCGGCGGGCATCCTCCCGGCGCACAGCCAGGGCATACGCGTTCTCGAATCCGAGACGTGCCACCAGGGTCATCCCGTGTTGCTCGGTGAGAAACTGTTCCACGCCGTCGAGAACCTGCGCCCTCGACGCGGACTCGGCGCCCCTGTTCATCTCGTTGGCCCACAGCGTGCCTGAGTACTCGACGTACAGGTCGACGTCACCGGCGTCCAGGGCATCGAACGCAACCATGGAGCCGAGAGACTGCATGAGCGTCGTCGAGCGACCCGTTTCCTGCTCGATCCATTGGGCCAGAATGGCGCTCAGGATGTATTGCTCCGTGAAGGTCTTGGCGCCGATCACGACAGGGCGTTCGCGGTCAGTCAGATGTGGGGTGGCCAGCGTAAGCGCTGTGAAAAGATACAGGATGGCACCAAGTCCCCCGGCGATTGCCACGACAGCTTTCCGGCGGTTGCGGACACCGGTCTCCACCGCCAGGACCAGACCGTCGAGAACCAGCGCCAGACCGGCCGCGGCAACGCAACCGACCATCACCGCCGTGTAGTTTCGGGTCTGGAGCCCGCTAAAGATGTAGTTCCCCAGGCTCGTTGCGCCAACCGGCGTCGACAGCGTGGCGACGCCGACAATCCACACCGTGGCCGTCCGCAGACCGGCCACGATGACGGGCATCGCGAGGGGGAGTTCGACCCGGCCCAGTTGCTGCCACGTCGTCATGCCGACGCCCCGGGCTGCCTCTTTGAGCGCGACATCCACACCGGCGATACCGGTCACCGTGTTGCGCAGAACGGGCAGAATGCCGTACAGCGTCAGGCCGATGATCGCCGGCAGGAAACCGATGCTGGGTAGGTCGAACCCGGCCAGGATGGGCACCATGATCGCGAGCAGCGCGAGACTCGGGACCGTCTGAATGACGCCGGCGACGCCCAGCGCCGGCTGTTCGAGCCATGGCGTCCGGCTGATGATGACACCAAGGGGCAGGCTGATAGCCGTGCTCAGCAGGAGTGCGACCAGCGTCAGCTGGACATGCGCGGTCAGGTATTCCGGGAGCAGAGCCAGCTGATCAGCCATCGGTTACGTCCGCTGCCATCAACTCGTCCACGACCTCGGCCTGGCGACGTGGGGTGCTCATCAGGTCGCGGACGTAATCGTCGGCTGGATTGGTCATCAGCTCCCTGGGTGTGCCGACCTGGACGAGTCGCCCCTCGTTGAGCACCGCGATCCGGTCACCCAGCATCAGCGCCTCGACCATGTCGTGGGTCACGAAGACGGTCGTCAGCGCCAGCTCGCACCGGATACGCATGAACGACTCCTGGAGGCGCCGCCGGGTGAGAGGGTCGAGAGCACCAAAGGGCTCGTCGAGGAGGAGAATGGAAGGACCGGCCGCCAGTGCCCGCGCGACGCCCACCCTTTGCTGTTGGCCGCCTGAGAGCTCATCGGGTCTCCGCTCACCGAGGGACGGGTCGAGCTCGACCAGCGTCAAGAGCTCGCCGACCCGCCTACGGACACGGTCAGCGTCCCAGCCCAGGAGCGACGGCGTCACGGCGACGTTCTCCGCCACCGTCATGTGAGGAAACAATCCCACCTGTTGGAAGGCGTACCCGATCCGTCGGCGGAGCTCGTGGGGGGCGACCGTGGAGGTGTCTGTCCCGTCGACCAGGACCGACCCGCCGGTGGGCTCGATTAGGCGGTTGATGATCTTGAGGGTCGTCGTCTTGCCGCTGCCCGACCCGCCGAGCAGCACCACCAGCTCGCCGGGGGCGACTGAAAGCGACAGTCCGTCGACCACCGCGACATCACGGTAGCGCTTGGTAATGGAGCGCAGCTCGATCATGGGAGGACGCTATCGGGTCTGAACACGATACACCCCAGATCGACCACCACTCAATACGGCGCGGAGGCCACGACTCGCCGTGAGCCCTTTTCCTGGCGTTCCACACACTCCTCATTAGGGAACGGCATTGGGGAACAGGGAACAGCATTGGGGAACAGCAGGGAACAGCGCGGCATAGGGCCGTAGGAGGTGTATCCATGGATTCTGCAAAGAAGGCTCGTCATGTCCGGGAGAACGATGGGGTGCTCGCTCGGGTGGAGAAGAAGACGCTGATCTGGATCGCGGAGCGTCTTCCACCCTGGATCAATTCCGACCATCTGACCCTTCTTGGACTCACCGCGATGGTCGTTGCCGGCGGTGCGTTCTGGGCAGCCCGGCTACATCCGGCCGCTCTTCTGGTGGTCGTGGCTGCGCTCGCCGTCAACTGGTTCGGCGACAGCCTTGACGGGACCGTCGCCCGGGTGCGCGATCACCAGCGTCCCAACTACGGCTTCTACGTGGACCACGTCGTAGACGTTGTCGGGGCCTTCTTCCTCTTCGGCGGGATGGCTCTGTCGCCATATATGAGCCCCATCATCGCGCTCGTCCTCCTCGTCGCCTACCTGATGCTCTCCGCCGAGATCTACCTCGCCACCCACGCTCGCGGTATCTTCCGCCTCTCGATGTTCTGGATGGGGCCGACCGAGCTTCGCATCCTGATGTCGATCGGCGCGCTGGTTCTCCTCTACAAGCCGACGGTGATGATCGCTGGAACCAGCCTGCTCTTGTTCGACGTGGGTGGCGTGGTCGCCATCGCCGGTATGTTTTTCGCGCTGCTTTTCTCAACCGCGCGCAACACCGTGGCTCTCTATCGCGCAGAGCCGATCCCAAAGACGAAGACGAAGCCGACCGCTCGTGAGGCACAGCAATGGACCACCACGACCCAGCGCGCAGCGTAGCCACGCCGAACGGACTCGTGAGGTTGCTGGTCAGATGGCTCACCTACAATGCCGTTGGGCTCATGGGGATGGGAGTCCAGCTCGTCACGCTGGTCGCGCTCTCGGAACTCGGGCGGCTCAACCTCCTTGTGGCGACGGCCCTTGCCGTGGAGACCGCGATCCTTCACAACTTCGTCTGGCACGAGCGCTGGACGTGGGTCGACCGCCTCTCCCGCCCGCGTGATGGACGCTGGCGGAGGCTCGCACGCTTCAATCTCGTGAGCGGCACGGTGTCGATCACTGGCAACGTGCTGTTCACCGGGCTGTATGCGACCAGTCTCGGCCTGCACTACGTCGCGGCCAACATCCTGGCCATCGCGTCAGTGTCGCTGGTGAACTTCGTGGCCAACGACCGCCTCGTCTTTCACCAGAAGGAGAGAACGAACATGGCACGGTCCACACCGAGAGCGGCTATTCGACGTATTTCATCCATGGCAGCAGGAGTACTTCTACTGGCCTCCCCCTCTCAGTCCGCCGAGCTGCAGCCGAAGACGGTCAACGCCTGGTCGCAGTATGTCCAGCTGACCGAGCAGCGAATCGAGGACGAGCTGGTCTCCAATGAGGGCTTTCTCGTGCAGGACTTCGACCGGGTCGGCAGCTCGTTACGGGTTGCCGTTCAGCGTGGCGAGATTCCGGTTAGCCAGATGAAGACCCTCCAGCGGGACGGAACGCCCATCAAGGTTCCGGGCGGCGCGATTCACCACTGGAGAGGTGCCATCTTCATCCAAGGCGTGACATTGAACGACGTCCTCGACGGTGTCCAGAGTCCTCTCCGGCAGGAGGACCTGCAGGAGGATGTGCTGGAGTCTCGGGTCATCGAGCGAACCGCCGACCGGATGAAGGTCTTTCTCAAGCTCAAGCGCAAGAAGTTCGTCACCGTCCACTACAACACCGAGCACGACATGCGCTACGCTCGGCACGACAGCGCGAGGGCGTCGAGTCGGAGCATTGCGACCAAGATCGCGGAGCTGGCCGACGTCGGGTCACCCGACGAGCGCGAGCAGCCGATCGGGAACGACCGGGGCTTTCTGTGGAGGCTCAACTCGTACTGGCGCTATGAAGAGGTGGACGGCGGTGTGATCGTCGAGTGCGAGTCGGTCACGCTCAGCCGTTCTATTCCGTCCGTGGTGCGGTGGATGGTGACCCCGATGATCCGGAGCACGGCGCGGGAGTCGATGGCGCGAACCCTGACCTCGATGCACACGCGACTTGTCGCGGGCGTGGCTCAGCGTGCGGCGAACTAGTGCGGTGTCCTTGTCATTCGGACAGCGTCTTTCGGGCGAGGCATCCCGCCTGGCGGCGTTGCTCCTCGGTCGCAAATGTCCAATTTGCTCCCTCGTCGTGCCTTGCCATCCGGGCGCCGCGCTCCGGAACCCACTGTCCGAATGACGAGGACACCGCACTAATGGGTTTCAGGACCTGGGCTTTGGGGTCCCGACCTTTGGAGGGGTGCCAGGTGTCTCATCTCGGGCGACCTTTCCGAGCACCTCCGGCAGGTCGATACCGGCCTGCCGCGCCAGTTCATGGATCGGCGGCAGAGAGGCGATCAGTCCTTTGAGAAAGCCTGCCGTGGCTCCGGGGGCGTCCCCGGCTTGACCGTTCCCGGAGTCCCACACCGTGATCTTGTCGATCTTGAGGTTCTGGATCGCCTTGACCTGCTCGGCGACCAGCTCAGGGAGCTTTTCGATGATCAGCAGGGACGGCGCCAGGTCCTTGCGGTCGCCACAGACCCGCAGCAGGTGCTCGTAACCCGAGGCCTTCGCCTCCAGCACTTTCTGGATTCCCTCAGCCTCGGCGAGATAGCGCGCCAGCATGGCGTCGGCCTCACCTCTGGCGATTCGCCGTAGCTTTTCGGCCTCGGCATCGGCGTCGATCTCTACCCGTTTGCGCTCGATCGTCTCCTTGGCGATTAGTTCCTTCTCGAGCCGGGCGAGCTCCTGTTCCTTCTCGGCCACCAGGACGTCACGGGCTGCCGCCGCGAGCGCGACATCGCCGCGACGCTTGGCCGTGGCTCGGCGCTCAGCGAGGGTCGCCTCGGAGTCAGCAATCAGGGCTCGCGACTCGTTCTCGCCGGTGACACCCTCGGCCTCCAGGGTGGCGACGGCCACGCGCTGGTCACGTTCGGCCGCCTTCTCGCCGGTGACGGACTGAGCCTTCTGGTCGGCCACTTGAACGGTCATATCGCGGTTGGCTGTCGCATGGCCGATCGAACCGGCCTTGTCAGCCTCGGCGACCTCGACCCTCGCCTTGTTGATCGCCTCCGAGGCGGCCTTTTGTCCGAGGGCTTCGATATAGCCAGACTCGTCGGTAATGTCGCGGACGTTGACGTTGATCAGCTCGAGACCGATCTTGTTAATCTCGGTCGAGACGTTCCGGTTGACCAGGTCGAGGAACTTCTCGCGGTCCTGGTTGATCTCCTCGATCGAGAGTGTCGCGATGACGAGCCGCGTCTGGCCGAGGATGATGTCGCGTGCTTGGGTCGAAATTTCCTTTTCGCTTAGTCCGAGGAGTCGCTCCGCGGCGTTGTTCATGATGTCCGGGTTGGTCGAGATCCCGATCGTGAAGGTAGACGGGACGTTGACGCGGATGTTCTTCTGGGACAGCGCACTCTGGAGCTCGATGTCGATCGTCATCGGCTCGAGATTCAGATAGGCGTAGCTCTGGAGCAGCGGGACGATAAACGTCCCGCCACCGTGAAGGCATCGGGCGGCGCGATCGCCCGCGACCTTGCCGTAGACGACCAGCACTCGGTTGGAGGGGCAACGCCGATACTGGGTGACCAGCATCGTGAAGACGAAGAGCAGCAGTAGAACGATCGTGGCGATGATGCCCAGCGTGCCAAAACTAATGAAGGACATGATGGTCTCCGGATGTCGGGCGTTAGGATGACGGCTCGACGACGAGCGTGTCGTCGTCACGAACGTCCACAACCGTCACGGCGGTGAACGCTTCAATCTGGGCGCCATTGCTGACGGCGGGTAGCACCTTTCTGCGGCCGGAGACGCTCACCTCGATCTGCCCCTCGCCCTCGCCCCGTGGCGGGAGGGTCAGGTAGACCCGTGCGGTCTTGCCCACTGCCGTCCGCACGTCGTACTGAACGTCGCGGTTGAGCTTGCGGGTCATGAACATCAGGCCCGAGGCTAGCAGCATCATCGTCGTGCCAAAGCCGACCGCCAGGACGGCCGATACACCTCGGCCGAGGTCCCAGTCGATTCGGGCGGCCAGACCCATCCACCCCGTACCCATGATGAAGGCCATGATGCTGAGGAGCGAGAAGAGCGTGAAGGAGGCGTCGGTGCCAATGTCGCCGTCGGCATCGAAGTCTCCGCCGTCCCCGCCGGAGAACAGGGCCATCGACAGTCGGGCGACGAACAAAAGGGTGCCGACAATGGCGAGGACGCCGTAGGTGAGCGCGTCGGCGCCGCGCTGGGCCAGGTCAGACCAGTTGAAGAGTAGGTCCCACAAACGAACGTCCTCCTGCTAGAACGAGACGCACGGATCCAGTGGTCCGCGCGCGCCCAGCTCTTCTCAAAGTCTTCGTTCACGGTCCCCGTCGCCTTGCCCTGCGCATCGAGGGCGAGCTTGAGACCGAACAGCGACCAGCCGTTGTGAGGATGATCTTCGAGTTCCTCGCGATAGACCCGTTCCGCATCGTCGTATCGGTTCGCCTCAAGCAAGCTGGCGCCCAGCCAGTGTCTGGCGGCGAACGGCAGGGGCTCGGGCTCGTCGTACATCAGCTCGTCTTCCAGCTCGACCGCTCGTTCGAACGAGGCGATGGCTGCGCGCAGCTCGCCGGCCTCGCGGTGAATCTCGCCTTCCAAGATGCCTCCGACCACTCCGAGCAGATGTTTGGCATCGTGAAAGCGCAGCCGGGCCTCTGACGTGTGGGCCGTCTCGAGCACACGATCGAGATAGACCCGTGCGAGGTCGTCGTCACCGCTCCGAAGATGCGCGTAACCCCTGGCGAAGTCAAGTATACCAGCCGAGACGTCGTTGCTCCCAGGCTCGGCGTCCTTGACCAGGGCCAGCACTTCGTCAAAGCGGCCGAATCGAAGCAGCGTCAAGGCGTGAAACACCTTGTCGCCCGTGAGCTTCGCGTAGTCCTTTCAGGCCTGGATCGCGATCGCCCCCTGACCGTCCATCGACGCCGCAAAGAGGAGCATGTGCAGGTTGTGGGTCGGGTAGATATCGAAGCCTTCGCCGATCTCGGCCTTCTGATCCGAGTGCCAGGCCATGAGGTTGGCACGCACGCCGTCGTTCCACCGGCCCACCTCATTCCACGTATGGGAGGGCATGTGGTTGATGTGGCTCGCGCCAGGGATCGCGGAGCCGAGATATTCAGCACATGCCTCGGCCTTCTCGGGTTCGACGGTTGATTCCGTGGCGTGGATATAGAGGTGGCAGGCCCCGGGGTGCCTGATGTCCTGGGCCAGCACGCTCTCCAGGACACCGTGTAGCCGCTGGACCCTGGGGTCGTCGAGGTCACGCGTCCCTCGTCTCGGCTCGAGCAGGAAGAGCGCCTCGCCATACAGACTGACGGCGTCGAGGTCGTCGGCAAACTGCTCGGCCACCACCTTCATGGCGTCGGCGTAGGCCTGATCTTGCTCGACTCGGTATTCGGGGTCGCAGGCTTCTACGTAGCGCACGGCCATGGCGTCGATGAAGGCGCGCTCCTTCTGCGTGGCGTGGCTGGGTGCCAGCCGAAGCGCCTGCTGGATGGCCGCATAGGCGTGTGGTGCGTCTTCCTCTCGGATCTGACCGTTGAGGTACGAGCCCCAAGCCCACGCCTCACCCCAGTAGCAGATCGCGCAGTTTCGGTCCTTCTTCCACGATTCCCGGAACGACCGGACCGCTTCGATTTTGGCGAAGGCGTACATCATCTGGAAGCCTTGATCGAAGTAGGCCTGCGCTTCCTCGCTCTTCGAGGAGATGGGGCGATGAAACGAACCCAGTGCCGAGGTGTACAGGGGGATCGCCTGTTTGAAGACTTCCGGAAGCTCTTGTGTGGCCTTGAGGGCTTCCTGCGCCCAGGAGGATGACGGCCCGCCAAGGGCCGTGCCCCACACGACAAGCGATAGGCCGATCGCGGAACGGAATGGTATCGACATCGCCTGGCGATTGCGGGGACACGCGCGCGTAGCCGCGTTTTCGACCGATGGATTGTAACACCGGCGACTCACGTGCGAGCCCTTTCGTCGGCCGTTCTCACACTACAAGTTGAACAGCGTAGTCAGTGCTTCTTGGCTCCCACGACCTCACGGAAGGAGAGGTTGGCGGCGATGGACGCGCCACGAGTCGGCCAGACCGGGTATACCGTGCGGTCGACAGGCCCGCCCATCGTTCGCCCGCCTGTACACTGCCGAGCACAGCCCGGCACCCGAACGCACATCTGTATAGGCTGCGACGGATTTGGTCACTGGTGCGCAGGAAGTCGGTCGTCTGTGGTCCTCATTGTTCTGAGTCCTGAAGAAGACAACCGCAGTAAGCCCAACGCTTTAGACAGAATCAGGCGGCGGCCATCACCCAGCGGCCTGCGGGTTGCTCCTGGCTCCTGCATGGCGAGCCGCGCGCTGTCTCCCCCGACGGTGCTTCTTGTCGATGATGACCGGTCTGTGCGGGCGATCGTAACCCGTTTTCTAGCCAAGGATGGGGTTGTGGTCATCACCGAATCGGATGGCCGAACGGCCCTCGAGATCGGCCGACGATACGGACGGGTGCTCGACCTCCTGATTACGGATGTCCAGATGCCGGGTCAGGACGGCATCACGCTCGCTCTGGAGCTTCGCGCGCTGATTCCCAACTTGCGGGTTCTTTTCATCACAGGCTACTGGAGCTCCCGACTCGAGGCACTAGAACAGACCGGAATGAGATGTCTCATAGAGCCCTTTACGGAGCGTCAGCTTATCAGCGCCGTGCGAAAGTTGATGCCCCCCAGGCGCTTGGCCGGGCAGCGAACCGGTCCGGACTGAGGCTGTCGATGCCACGACTCAGTCCCGGAATCACGCCGGCGGTCGTCGGTACTGTCATAGGACCCACCGCTGTCGCACTCTACGAGCTCGGCGGTCTCCACCTCTTCCGCGCGATGCCGCTTCTCAACGTGTGGGTCGTTGTCGCGGTCGGCGGGTTTGGAGTGTGGGCAGGCGTCCGCGCCCTCCGCACGGGATTCGTGGTCGTAGGTGTCCTCTGCCTGCTTGCCAACGGCGTGATTCTTGGTCGATACGGGTTCCTGGCCACCCTCTTTGCCTTCGGCGGCTCACGCTAGGGGGGGATTGACCGGCGGGGTCGCGAACAGGCAACCTGTAGCACGAATCGACGCGGGCGCCCGATGTGGAGCCTCCCCGCGACGTCAGAAAGAGAGCAGAGATGAGCAGGTGGTTGCCGTTCGTCATTCTCACGGTGCTGAGCTGGGGCACCTATATCCCGACGCTTCACAAGGGCCAGCTCGCGCTGAACGGGAGCGGCGTACACGCCTTCTTGATGGTGGGGGTGGCATACGTGCTCGTCGCGATCGCCGTGCCCGGCGTCATGATCGCGCGAGCCGGGAGCTGGGACGTATTCACGCCCGGTGGGGTCGCTTTCACGGTCGGCGCCGGAATCCTTGGTGCCGTCGGTGCGCTAGGGATCGTACTCGCGCTGGTCAACGGCGGGCGACCTAGCGTAGTGCCACCGCTGGTCTTCGCCGGGGCTCCGCTCGTGAGCGTCGTCGTGGCGAATCTCTACAACCCTCCGCAGAACAGCCCGTCACCCATCTTCTACGTAGGTCTTGTGATGGCCGCCACCGGCGTGGGCCTGGTGATGGCGTTTCGACCAAGCTGAGCGCCGCGGTCCGAAACCGTCAGGACAGCGGTAGGCGGGTCTTTGTTACGCCGGATACGCCGGGTTCGTCGGGAGACGTCGCTCGGCGGGTCGAGGGCTTTGTCCTCGAAGTGCTTGATCCAGTCGACATCTCGACGGCTGCCTCGCCAGATGGCGCGGCGGTCTCCCACGAAGATGCGTCGCTCGATCGCCACGTGCGCAACGATTGGTGTGGTGTCCTGGCCTGCTGGTCGTGTCCGGCTGGTCATCGCTCGACCCTCAATGAAGGAGTGACGCTCAAGTGTAGGGCCTTTGTGCAAAATTGTGAAGTCGGCGTTGATTCGGTGTTGGGAGACCATTAGCCTTGTCGGCGGATGGACGAGTCGCCGAGAGGGCAAAAGCTGGGGAAGGTCGTCGACCTGCGGCCGGTCCAGGTGGATGACGCTGGCCGGCTCTTCATCTCTCCGGTCATTGAAAACTGGGATGTCGTCACGGCCCGGGGTATCGACACAGTCATCGATCTTGAAGGCGGCCTCGACATCGGGGTCCCCACCGTTCCCAACCAGTGTCTGTACGTGTACTTTCCGATCTCTGACGATGAGCTTCCCGACCTTGAGAAGCTTCACGGTGTCGCCGACCTCTGCGCAGCCCTTATCGGACAGGATCACCGCGTCCTCGCGCATTGCGGGATGGGGTTCAACCGGTCGGCTCTGGTGGCCGGTCTGACCATGCACAAGATGGGGATGCCGGGACCGGAGGTCGTGACCAGGCTGCGGGAAAGGCGCCCGGGCGCGCTCTACAACAAACGGTTCGCCGCCTTTCTCGAGAGTCTCGGATTGGGCTGAGCCGTTCAGCGTTCAGCCACGACGTACACCAGCCAGCCCGGGCAGTTCTCGGCCCGTGTGGCCTTCCGGTAGTTGCTGACCGCCTCGCTCTCCTCGACATCCCAGAGTACGTCGATATTCCGGAATCCGGCCACCGATAGTGCGTCACGCACCTCGGCGGGCGAGTAGACCCGCCAGTCGTAGGTGAACGCCCGCTTCATCTTCTTTCCGCCCTTGAACTCGAAGTGGATGTAGCACAAGGCACGGTTGTCGATAGGGTTGAAGTCGGCCTGCTCCCAGACGTATCCGAAGGTGCCCGCGGGGCTCTTGATCGTCCGACGCTCGCTCAGTTGCTGCTGGCTGTCCCAACCGCCGTAGCCATCGACCATGAAGATGCCGCCCGGTGCGAGGCTCCGTCGCACGCATCGAAAATAGGCGATGAGCTCGGCCACCGGAAAGAAGAGATACGAGGAGAAGTTGAACGCCTGAATAACGTCGGCCCGCGGCGTGGTCGTCGTCCTCACGTCCTGCCGCCTGAGGTCGACTCGGTCGGCCGCCTCGCCCAGCGGGGTCACGTTGTGCTTCCGGCCCCAGGCCAGGGTCGAAGCGTCCAGGTCCAGCCCGATGGCCCGTGCCTTCGGGTGTGAGTTGACCCAGTGGCAGGCATTGGCGGCGGTGCCACAGAAGTCCTCTCGAAGAACGAGGGGGCGCTTGCCTCTGCGTCTCTTGTACTGGCGCACCGCGAGGTCGAGCTCGAACGATGGTTCTTGAACGGCACGCTCGTAGAGGACGTGCTTGTTCGCCCCCTTTCGTGACAGTGTGTACTTGGGCATCGAGCAAGAGGATATGCCGAGGCGGTCTACGAGTGCGACACGAGCCGCCTATTCGGAGAGCATGTGGTCGAGGCGGGCGAGGGTGTCTGCCTTGCGCTGTCGGAAGGGGCCCGACGAGGTGTAGGTGGCCTCGAGCACTGCGACCGTCGCTTTGCGCGCGCTGATCAAGATGCCCAGCAGTGTGAAGACCGTCACCGAGACTACCGTCGCTATCCAGAACTGTTCGGCTGAGACCGGGACCGGTACCCCCCAGAGACTGTCGGCGACGAGGGGGATGCCCCAACGCTGGACCGTGATGGCAGACAGGTCCCGCGTGCCTTCGGCCAGCCAAGCCGTTAGCGAGAAAAGCTCGGCGCGGAAGTCGATGACCACGACCGTGATCAGGGCGCCTTCGCCCAGACAGAACAGAATGGTGACCAGCGAGAGCTAGAGCGGTTCGCGGGGGTCGAGGCGGGGAGTTCCAGGGGCTTTCGTGGTCATCTCAGAGGAGCTATCGGACTGAGAGGCCGGCGGGAATAGCGCGCGCCCGCCCCCGGGCACCATCCGGCCGCCGCGCCGTCGTTGGTCTCCTCCGGTCCTAGACCCTATGTTCGGTCCTGGGAATACCCACAGCTTGTGCAGCGCCAGATTTCCTTTTCCGACATGACGCGGAGTGCACCCATGACCAGGAGTGGCGTACAGGCGACCAAGAGAACCGGGACCGCGATCAGTGCCCAGCTGAGGTCAACGCCGGCGTCACGCATCAGAGGCAGGCCAAGGCCCATCGCGCCCCCCAGTATGAGTACTGTGCCAATCGCCGCAGTCGGGAGGAACGGACGAAGTTTGGCTGGGATCTGTGGCGCCTGCGTGGCTTCCAAGGCGCCTTCGTTGCAGTGACTACACGTCATTGGTTACACCGCGGGTTACCCCCCGGGTTACACCTCGCGATGTTCTATGGGAGGCTGGTGCAAGAAGGATGCGGAGCGACAGGATGTGCAAGCACATGCTGAAGCGTCCTGGAGTCGCCCTAATGCGGGTCTTCGGTCGCGGTGCGAAGGGTCTACGGAGAACGAAGTCGCTGTCGCCGGATAGCGAAAGGTCCGAAAGTCACTGCAGGGCGCACAGGAGATTCCGATGGAAAAGTGGAAAGTAGGCGGCGTTAGGTCCCCTCACGACGAAACCCAGCTCCTTGGAGCACTGCGACTTCTTACCCGGGCATCAACTTCCGTGCGTGAATCCCGAACCCAACTCGACCGCCTGTATGGCAGGTTGTCTGAACTACTGAGGTCTGGGCGCAGCTTCCCTCAGACTGAACTCTCACCATCTCATTCGGCGGAGGAACTGCGCGCCGAGATCAGTGCGCTGGGTGCCGAGGCAGATGCTGTGCTCAACAAAGTGGCAACCCATCTCGTTGACGTCGCGGACGCCATGTCGGGCGCATCGTCGGTGGCGCACCAGTCTCCGGGCCAGGCCACCGAGTCACCCGAAGCGGGATTCAGATCGAGTGTTCGCAAACCGACCCCGCCGCGTTTCCCGAGAGCCACAGACACGCCGGACCAGATTACGCGCCTGGACGACGCGCGGTATCGAGAATAGCGCCGCCGGCCACGGCCCGGATGCTCCGGGGTTACCGGCCCTCGTACGGGGCGCCGGTGCCGGATGACCCGACAAAGAACTTGGACCCGTCCGGGAGCGTGACGTCGCGGGCATTCGCCCGATTCGACCCGTCCTTCGCGCGGAACCCGTCGATCACCAGCTCCGTTCCGACCGGAATGGAGTTCTTGTTCAGACCTCGACGCATCAGTGCGTTCGGAGCCCCGCACTCGATCTCCCAGGCCATCCGCTGACCATCCTCACTTTCGACCTCGATGTGGATCCACGAGTGCGGGTTGATCCACTCGGTCTTGACGACGTGGCCCTGAAGCGTGAGTGGCTGGTCGGCGTCGAACTCCGCCGAAAATGCATGGTGCGCCCGCACGGGTCCGTTCACCAGCAAGAGACCGATCGTGGCCAGAAGGAGCGTCGTTCGCATGTGAGTCACCTTGTTGAAAGCACCCGTACTGAGTCGATATCGGCGCCGGTCATGAGCGAGAGGCCTCTTCCGTTCCCCTCGTGACACGCATACTCGAACAACATGTGGTCTTCCGGCGCGCGGCGGAGGCCGACGAAGTCGACGGTCCACGGCTGCGTGAAGACCTTGGGATCCTCGATCGTCGCCCGATAGTGAATCGTGTTCTCGTCGACCATCGTGAAGCGCTCGACGACGTGAAGCTCACCACTGTGGAACACGCCGTGCCCGGTCGTGAGGGCGCTCGCGGGCGCGCCCTCCGGAGGGGCACCGTGCCCGACCGGCCAGGTATTGTCCGTGAAGTTCGTCACGTCGACGACAAGGGTGTTCCCTTCCCAGTGCCCGCGCGAGTCACCCATCCCAAGACTGATCTCGGAGTTCACGTGGGGTCGTCCATCGAGCGGGATGTAGCGATACAGGTGGTTCCACTCGTAGAGCACCAGAACGTATCCAGGCAGCTGCAGAATCTGATACGAGTTGTATCCGACTGGTAGGTGCGCTCGTGGCAGCGCCGACGGCAGACACTTCACGCGCGGGTCAAGCAGGTCCAGCTCGTCCTGGCGAGCCATGATGTCGGCCCGCCGCTCGGCGGCCCAAGGTCGTAGGGGAATCTTCCCATCCGGGGGGTCGACGACCATCGGTATCGTAATCCGCTCGGGACGCGGTGGAGCGTCGGGGTCGGGTTCAAAGAACCGAGAGAACGCGGCATTGTTGCCCCCATGCGTGCCCGGCGGTGGCTGCCAGCGCGCACCTGCGGGCGTCTCCATCGGCTGACCCGGGCCCGAAAGATAGCGCCCCCCGAAGTCTGGGTCGCCCCACGCCGTCCGCGGGGGCTCGAACGGCTCCGTCTGCCCGCCCTGACCACCCTGCGCGGCGGCGGGAAACACCGATGTGATGAGCAACGCCGTTGTGATGACGGCGATGCGATTGAGCGATCGGGTTCTCACTGCGAACCTCCTTCCTCGGCCGTGACCGACTGCAAGACGAAGTCGACGCAGTCGTAATCCAAGAGCTGCAGCCCTTCCTCCATCCGCCGATACAGCGGCATCCGCATCGTCCATGGGCGGGTGAACACCGTGTCGTCCTCGACCCTTACTTGGTAGTCGATGTGAAAGGGACTCGTTGGGGTGTACCGCTCGACGACGTGGAGCGCGTCGCTGTGGAAGTTTCCCGCGGCGTCAAACCACGTCTGACCGTTGAAGTGTGTCGTGTCGACGACCAAAGTATCACCTTCCCACTGACCGCGCGAGTCGCCCATCCAGAAATCATTCGGCAGCGGATGAGGGCTGCCGTCGGTGTAGATGATGCGAACGGTGTGCGCGAACTCGTAGGTCATCACGACGTGGTCGGCCGTCTGCATGAGTCGGAAGGGGAAGGGCATGTAGGTAATGCGGGGGACGCCCGGGAGGAAACACCTGCGTGCCGGATCCTCATTCATCCGGTTCGTGTAGTTCTCCCGCTGCTGCACCGCCGCCCAGGGCTGGTAGGGGATCTCACCTCCCTCGACCACGCCGAGCCCGGCGGGGACGCCGTCCTGGGCATTGTGCGCCCGGATATCCCATGCAGCCGTGCCCAAGACCTGCCAAATGCCGTTGAGGTCGGGTTTTCCGTCCGGGGTCCGCGGGCCGTCGTAGCCGGAGGCCTGGATACCGGTGGTCTGGGCAGTCAGCGACTCTGCGACGCCGAGCACCACGGTACCGAGCACAGCCGCGATCGCGCAGAATCGCTTCACCGGACGCGACCTCCTGGAATCATGGCCGGATGATACCACCTGAGAAGACTGGGTCGCTTCTCGTGGTTGCAGGGAGGCTCCCTTGCTGTCCATGCACACTCGGGTCGCTGGGGTCTTTCTGCTGGATGATCACTACGACCGGATGCTCGCCACCCACAAGAAAGTCAGTGTCTCACCGAAGTGTCCTAATCGTCCGCCGTTTCCCCAGACACTCGGGACTACTGATCGGCCGCTCGTTACCAATCGGTCCCGCACCTGCGTCCACCGTACGCAGCAAAGGCGACCCCGAGAGGTCGCCCTTGAATCACTCTGGAATGCCGTGGTGACTATCTCTGTCGCCGCCGTCGCATCCCTACCGCCACCAACCCCGCGCCGAGCAAGAGCAGTGTGGATGGTTCGGGAACAGCCTGAGCCGTGAACAACCAATCGGATGACTTGTGATGCACGTCGGTGTACGCGTCCTCGAAGTTGTGGTTCACCCACCCCCAGCCGCTGAGCCCAGGGGAGCCACGATGCCCCAACCCCGTGTCCGTATCCCCGAACCGGAACGTGTAGTCGTGTTTTCCCGAATAGTCGAATAGATAGAACTCTGTGGGGTTCAAGACTCTCGTGATCGTGCCCGTGTTGTTGGCCGTCATGTAGGAGCCCAGCGGCACATGGACGTCCTGAAACCGCCGCCGTCTCCAGCCACCGGGACCACGCCGTTGCTGTAGGTGAAATCGATATCCCAGAAGCCAGCGTTCACGTAGGCATTGCCGGTGTCTTCACCGCCCCACGCCCTCCCGTGGATGTGAATACTTCCGGGTGAATAGTCGAGCAGCATACCGGCCCCGGGCGCCTCGAAATCGAACGTATAGATGACCTCGTCGTCCCAATTCAACAGGCCGTCCAGACGCAGGCCGTAGAACGGGGATGCTGCGTTGCCGTCGGGATGATTCGACAGAGCGTACCGACCGTAGGCGACGGGGTCCGCCAGAGAAAGACCCGGCAAGAACAAGGTCAGCATGAGCGCGACAGGAATACACACTCGGAGGTTCTTCAACATGGTCAGATCAGGTTGCAAGACCGCGGCCCAATGAAGCGGTGAACAGAACCGTGCAGCTATTTCAATCCTGTAAGCGCCCGTCACCCGACCAGTAGTCTTTCGTTCGCCGTGTCGCTGCATGGCAGACTTCTTCGGAGGTATGAACTGTCAGGTTGGCGGGTCGCGTCACGCCGCTCGTCGTGCGTCAGCGTAGGTAGCCCAGCGAGCGAAGCTGCTTCAGCGTGTCAGGGTCGATGGCCTCAAGTTCAGCGCCGTCCTGGCTCGCCGCCTCGACTACTGACGCGAGGGTCCGTCGCATCTGCTCCTGCCGGTCTGGGGCCGGTAGGGACTGCGTCGTCTCGATTTGCCCATCATGATCGATGTCGTAAAACGCCTCGCGCCCGTTGGCGAGATCAACGATCAGCTTCCACTTGTCCAGGATGACCGCCTTTTGCTCACCTAGTTCGGAGACGATAGGCCTATCGTCGGTCGTCCCGTCTGGTCGTTCTGACCGCCATTGGCTGTGACCCTGAAGACCTGGGTCTGGCGGGATTCGTAGCGCTTCCAGCAGCGTCGGCAGCAGATCGAGCGCCGGCAGGTAGCGGTCGACCTCTTGCGCCTGAAACACGCCCGGGCCCCACAGGATGGCGAAGCTGTTCGTCAGCTCGTTGTGCAAGGTCGTGCCATGACCGAGACCGCCATGCTCGTAGAACTCGTCCCCGTGATCAGAAGTTACGACCAGTGCTGTTCGGTCGGTGAGATTGTGTCGAACCACGAACCCCATGAGGTCCGAAAGGAGCTCATCGACATGGGCGATCCTCTCGTCGTAGAGCGCCTTTGTGAATTCCAGATCGTCAGCCGCGAGGTCGGGAACGAGTCCGTCTCGGTATACGTAGCTGCCCTGCTCCGGACGGAAGAGCCGAGGGACATTCTCGGTGGGGCCGTACGGGTGATGGACGTCCATGAAATGAAGATAGAGAAAGACCTTTCGTGTGTCCCGAGCACTGATGGATTGCTTCGCTCTCTCGATGAGGTCTCGACCATCACATCCGGGCCTCCGGTGCGAGAAACAGGGGATCAGAACGTACTCCTCGAAACCCTGGTCAAACCCTAGGTCTGCCCTGAGCCAGGGGTTCGTCACGTAGCCAATCGTGTAAAACCCGTCGTCCCGAAAATGCTCGGCCATCGTCCGCAGCTCACTCCGAAGGACCGGAGCCTTGGGCGCGGAAGAGCCAAAATTCTGCCCCCTGGCGTAGAACTGAATGCCATGAACGGAAGGGAGGCTGGAGGTAATGATGGAGGAGATTGAGGGGACTGTCTGGGACGCGTGCACGACCATGTTGCTCAGAAAGAGACTCTGGCTGGAAAGCCGGTCGAGAAACGGGCTCGTGTTTCTTTCGTAGCCGAAGACGCTGAGATGGTCTCGCCGCAACGTATCCACTACCACGAACACCACAAGTTCTGTCGTCGGTTCAGTCGGTTGCCGAGCACACGCGAGGTGAGACGCGGCCGAGGCGCACAGGACTAACACGAGAGCCGTGATACCGAGCCGGTGATTCACTGAAGTCGGCGCCCTCTCATGCAGAGGTCCTTCGTCCTAGAAAGAAATGGTGAGCCGCCGGGGACTCGAACCCCAAACCCGCAGATTAAGAGTCGCCAACGGAATCGCAAACAGCTCAATATTCTAAGCGTTTTCGATCATCAGTGTTGCAGAACGTGGCAGAGCGAGGCACCTCGACGCAACCTGGGTAGATTCAAACGGTCGTCGCAACACCTCAACGGTGAGGAGTTGCGATGGGAACACCGAAACGTCGTCGGTCACCCCGTGCGGGACGTCTTCCGATGCGGTCGCCGGGTCGTCCCACGGCGGGACGCCGTGAGCATCGGCGTCGGTTCTGGGAGGCGATCGCCTGCGGGTTGTCCAGCGAAGAGGCGGCGCTGGGGGCCGGCGTGTCCCAGCCGGTCGGAACGAGATGGTTCCGCGAAAGTGGAGGCATGCCGCCGATCAGCCTGGCCCTTCTGTCGGGGCGCTACCTGTCGTTTGCCGAGCGAGACGAGATCGCCATCTTGCACGCCCAGCACTGCGGGGTTCGTGATATCGCTCGGCGAATCAGCCGGTCCCCGTCGACCATCTCTCGGGAGCTCCGTCGCAATGCGGCAACCCGCAGTGGCGGACTCGAGTATCGCGCGACGACCGCGCAGTGGCACGCCGACCTGAAGGCGAAAAGACCGCAGGTGGCGAAGCTCGCTGCACACGACGAACTGCGCCGGTACGTGCAAGACCGACTCGCCGGCAGGATTACGGCCGCCGACGGGACGAGGGTGCCTGGTCCCCATGTGCACTGGAACGGTCGCCGCCACGGGCGCCGTCAAGACCGACGCTGGGCGGCGTCATGGAGTCCTGAGCAAATTGCCAACAGACTCAAGGTCGACTTCCCCGATGAGGAGTCGATGCGGATCTCCCACGAGGCCATCTACCAGGCGCTCTACGTGCAGGGACGAGGGGCACTGCGACGCGACCTGGTGGCGTGCTTGCGGACCGGCCGGGCG
This sequence comes from Vicinamibacterales bacterium, assembly GCA_965249105.1. Classification (GTDB taxonomy): domain Bacteria; phylum Acidobacteriota; class Vicinamibacteria; order Vicinamibacterales; family UBA8438; genus CAUZIB01. The sequence goes on from OZ252219.1 coordinate 217,864, forward strand.
CTGCGCGTGCCAAGAGCACGGACACGAGGACGCGGCAAGGCGTTCGTCACTGCCGAAATCATGATCAGCAAGCGCCCCGCCGAAGCAGACGATCGGGCGGTCCCAGGACACTGGGAAGGTGACCTGATTGTCGGACTGGGGAGCTCTGCGATTGGGACCCTCGTGGAACGCACCAGCCGATTCACGAGGCTGCTGCATCTGCCTCGCATGGATGACTATGGGCAGCCTCGGATCAAGAACGGTCCCGCCCTGGCGGGGCATGGTGCCGAGGCCGTCCGAGACGCCATCGCGTCGTCGATCATCACGCTGCCCACGCAGCTTCGCCGTTCACTGACATGGGACCAAGGCGCCGAGATGGCTCAACACGTTCAACTCCGAATCGACACCGGTCTGCCAATCTACTTCTGCGACCCACACAGCCCCTGGCAACGCGGCACGAACGAGAACACCAACGGCCTGCTGCGGCAGTACTTTCCCAAAGGCACCGACCTGTCCAGACACTCTCGTGATGATCTTGACGCCGTTGCTGCTGCTCTCAACAGTCGCCCCCGCAAGACCCTCGGCTGGAAGACACCCGCGGAGGCACTTGGCGATCACCTATGCTCAATCACACAACGCGGTGTTGCGACGACACCTTGAACCCAAGCTGTGCGCAACCGCCAATTTGATGCCTGGGGTCCACTCACGAATCGAGGATTCGCTTGGCCAGCCGCTCGGTGGCGTCGTGGTCATCGTCCACGCCTAGATCCCCGATGACCGCCAGAGCCTCCTCGCCACCGATGTAGTCCAATGCCTTAATCGTGTACCACCGGCAGTCCTCGTCCTCCTCGTCCCGATAGCGAGCCGACAGAACCGACACTGCCTCCGAAGCCCCGAGGCGCCCTACGGCATCGATGAGCACCGCCCGCCGGCCCCCGTCGCTTGTCGCCGGAAGCAGAGCCAAGATGGCCGCCGACGCCGAGCGGGACCCTGACAGCCCGATCCGGTGGAGATCGTTGAGTGACGCCGCCTCCAGCGCCGCGAGCTGTTCGTCCAGACCAGAATGGGGCGATGCGTGGAAGTAGCTCCGGTTGAGCTGGGAGAGAGTCTCCTGTGCGCCCTCCACGAGCAGCCGCATCAGCCCCTGCTTGGCTTCATCCTGCCGTCCCATTCCCGCGTTATAGGACCCGTAGTAGTTGTGAAGGCGGAGGCTAACCGGTTGTGCCTCGGCGGCCCCGTTCCGCACCTGGAGTTCCAGGGTCATGAACCCGTAGAAGAGCGTTGAGCCCATAATAACTTGGCGACTCTCCAGATAGATGTCTGTAACGACGCCGCCGATGTGCCACTGCTTAGCTCCCGCCCCTGGCGGACGAAAGCCCATGGCTGTTGCCTCGGTTCGCAGCGACTCGGTGAGCATCGTCGCGAGGTCGATTTGCTCGTTGAGCTTGTATTCGGGGCCTCGGGAAAAGAAGCCGCCACCACCTCGGCGGACGATTTTCTCCCCTCGGTCATACCCAGCCTCGATGGTGCCGATCTCCAGGGACGGCGCCGACGCAGGGTCGAACACCGCCGTAGTAATCGTGTTGTCGGTGCTGTAGCCGTCCGCGAGGTCCAGCTCCTTCATGGTGGCCTGCGCGCCCACTATCGCGGGACACACGACCAACCCGAGCAACAGGCCAAGGCGCACGTTCTTCATTATTCCCCCTGATACGCGCGTCGACCACGGCAGGCGGCCAGGCGCGGCTTCTTACGCTGCTATCCTAGCGCGTTGCCGGGTCGCTTTGCCCTTGAAAGACCGCACCCTGTCTGGTTTGTCACGTCGTGTCACATGGACATACACGGGTGCGATCTCTTGCGCACGCCCGATGCCTAAGTGCTGGCCCACAACTTGCTCAGGCAATCGTGGTCGTGCAGATCAGGGCCGCAGGTACGCCCGTGAGTGATCGCTCGTAAACTATTCAGGCCATGTCTCCAAACGCGGGCCTCCACATGGGGCCCACAGTCGCGATGGTCATCGGGATGAGCCTGCTCATCTCGGTCTCCGCCTCCGCGCAGCCAGGCACCACGGTTGTGGTCGCGCCGTTTACCAATCTCAGCCAACAGACCACCGACGATTGGATCGGCGCCGGCATTGTCGAGACGGTCTCGAGCGACCTGCAGAACGCCGGCCTGACCGTCATGGGCCGTCTGGGGAGCGATGCTGACTGGTTGGTCGACGGTGGCTTTCAGCGGATTGGCAACCTCCTTCGCATTACGGCCAGTGTCACCGACGGCGCGACCGGGAAGGTTACCTACAGCACGAGGGTCGATGGTACGTTCCGAAACCTCTTCGACCTGCAGGACGAAGTCGGCGCCGCACTCGCAGCGTGGCTCCTGGCGGCTTCGACCGTGTCGACAACTTCGACGCCGCCGGCACAGCTCACGCCGGCAGCGCCTGCGGCGCAAGCCGAGAACAAGGGCGACGTCACGGGGTTTCTGGCTTTGGGGGAGTCACGCTCCGGTGAGGAGCCGCGCAAGGTAGACACCGCGACGACTCGTGAGCGTCATGGTGGTGGCGGATTCCGGGCGGCCCCGGTGCCGGGACGGCCGACCGCCGTCGTCATGCGAACCGACAGTCCACCGCAGATAGACGGTCGTCTCGACGATTCGGTGTGGGAGAACGCCACACACATCACGGATTTCCTTCAGATCGTACCTGAGGAAGGCGCTCCGGGGTCGGAAGAGACCGAGGTCTGGATGACCTATGACAGCGACCATCTGTATTTCGCGTTCTATGCCCATTACGCTGATCCGGGAATAGTGCGCGTGAATTGGGCCGACCGTGAAGAGATCCGCGGTGATGATCGGATGGCGGTGTTGTTCGACCCGTTTCTCGATCAGCAGCGGGCGTATCAGTTCGAGGTGAACGGCTATGGCGTCCAGGCTGACTCCCTCGTGAACGCCGATGGCAGCACGGGATTCTCGCGTTTTAGCTCGAGCTCTTCGGTCATACGCGGCAGCGGCTCCCGCGGGGGCGGAGGAGGCAGCGGCCTGGCCAGCTCGGGGCAGTTCGGCATCCGCGGAGACGAGTCATGGGACGCGCTCTTCGACACTGGTGGTCGACTCGTCGAGGACGGGTGGACGGCGGAGATGAGGATTCCGTTCAAGAGCCTCAGGTATCCGTCGGGGTCTTCCGGGGAGGCTCATTCCTGGGGTTTCCAGATCACGCGCGTCATTCGCGGCAAGTCGGAAGTCCAATCGTGGTCACCGATTTCACGAGGCGTGGCCGGACAGCTCACCCAGTTCGGGCAGCTCGACGGGCTGTCGGAGCTGTCGGCCAGCCGCAACCTCGAATTGTTGCCTGAGGTCACCGGCTTCCGATTCGGTTCGCTCGACACGGCCAGCGGCGAGTTCGACGTGGGCAGTCCGGAGGGCGATGTAGGGGTTGGCATCAAGTATGGAATCACCCCGAACCTGACCGCCGACGTCACCTTCAATCCTGATTTCTCCCAGATCGAGTCGGACCGACCACAGATTGCCACCAACCAACGTTTCGCGTTGTTCTTCCCCGAGCAGCGGCCCTTCTTCCTCGAGGGCCAGGAGATCTTCCAGACGGCGACGCCACTCACGCTGGTGCACACGCGGACGGTCATCGATCCCCGCGTGGGCGCGAAGCTGACCGGAAAGGTTGGTCAGACGACCCTCGGCGTCATGGTGGCCGACGACATGGCGGCCGGTCGTCTCGATGACCACGACGACCCACGGTTTGGCACGACGGCGCAGACGTTCATCGGTCGCGCGCGGTATGACCTCTATTCAGAGTCGTATGTCGGCGCGATCATGACGGCCCGCGAATTCGGTGCCGACTACAACCGGGTAGCTGGGGTCGATGGGCGCTTCCGTCTGGGGCGGACACATCGGGTGGGTTTCCTCGCAGTGGCATCGGAGACCCAGGACGCGGAGCTGGGCCCGCTGTCCGGGCCGGCGTTCGAGGCGGATTTCGCGCGTCAGGGTCGCAATCTGAGCTACAGCGCGTCGTATAGCAGTATCGATCCGGAGTTCGAGACCCTCACCGGGTTCCTGCCCCGGGTCGATCTCCGGCAGGCGAGCGCCACCGCGGGGTATCGGTGGTGGCCTGAATCGACGCTTCTGAACTGGGGACCATCGGTCACCTACCTGCGGCTCTACGACCACGCCGGTGTGCTTCAGGACGAGCAGTTCCAGGGGGCCGCCAGCTTCTCTTTCCGCAACAACATCTTGTTGAGGGGTTCGATAAACCGCGATCTCGAGCAGTTCCAGCAGGTCGACTTCCGAAAGACGGGGTACGGGTTCTTTGGCGTCATCAGCTTACGACTCGTCTCTCTGTACGGGGGCTACAATTGGGGCGACGGCATTCTCTACGATGAGGTCAACCCGTACGTCGGGCGGTCGAAGATGGGGAACATCAACCTCCGTCTTCAAGCGACGTCCCGGTTGCGCGCCGAGCTCACCACCGTCCTCAGCGACTTCGTCAATCCGCTGGACGACACGGAGGTGTTCGATGTGAAGATTTTCCGCAGCCGGACGACCTATCAGTTCACCGACCGGCTGGCGCTCCGTCACATCATGGAGCACAATACCCGGGACGGCACGCTCGGGAACAACATCCTCATGACCTATCGCATCAACGCCGGAACAGTCGTGTTTCTGGGCTACGACGATCGTTTCCAGCGGGGCAACCAGATCGAGGACGCGATGATGCCGACCATGGACCTGCAACGGACCAACCGGGCCTTCTTTGGCAAGCTCTCCTACCTGTTCCGATACTGACCCTGCTGCCCGTAACTGCCGCCGAACGCCGTCTGGTTCCCTAAGAAGAAAGTGGTGAGCCGCCGGGGACTCGAACCCCAAACCCGCAGATTATGAGAGCCAGGCGGGTCCGTCCGCCGACGTCCGAACACGTCTTTCCCGTTATGTTCTCGACTGATCGTCGTCCGGCTCGTGCTGCCAGGTTCGCCGGAGTCCAAGGGGGTGTTTTGGAAGGTCCGGGACCGATCTGGAGCCCCACCAGCGTGCGGTCAGAGAATCACACGCAGCGCGATCTTTCCCACGGTGAGCAAGAGGGCCATGAGAAACGTCATCCCAAGCGAGCGAATCTCGAAGTCATCGAGCAGTTGGTCGGTCAGCCACAGGAGGAACGTGTTGATCACGAGTCCGAACAGACCGAAGCTCAACAGCATGGGGATGAACGTGATGAGGGCGATCACCCAGAACAAGAAGTAGCTCAGTAGGCCGTACACGATCGCAACGGCCACAGCCGTGCCGAACGACTTCAGACGCACGCCGGGCAACAGGGCCGCAATGACGTAGAGCAGCCCCGCGTTCAAGAGGACGTCGATGATGAGTCGAAGCATCGTGATGGAGGCGGTGAACGAGGCACCGCTCGATGAGGTCCTGGAACCAAGGTCGAAAACCATTCCCTCTCCGCCATTTTGATAGCCGCCCTGACCGGCACCCCGGTACGGGCCGAGGGTGGTGCCGGGGGTGAGAGACATCTTGTTCAGTTGACAGGACCAAGATAGCGATCGCGCCAGTCCAATGCTAGCGATCGGCCATCGGTTCTTCGGTTGCCCCCAGAAATCGATAGCTTCGCACGGCTTACTGAGCGACGAAGCAGTAGAACAGGCCGTCGCCACCCGTCGCCCGTAGCAGTTCCTGGCTGCAAGCACGGCTATCGTGAGCGGAATTCCAAGCGGCACGGTCATGATGGCCGAGCCTGGCTTTTCCATCGCCGCTGCTCGTCCAGTTGTTGCAGGTCATGTCTTCGCCAGCCGGGTACGCCGTGCCGTCCGGCTGGGAGCCAGTCAGCACATCATGCCGGTTCGGAGCGTATCCACTGCCGGGTATCCTTCTGCCTCTCTCGTCGATCACGGTCATGACGGTAAACCGATGTCCCATGCCGTGAAGCTCGTCGACGTTATTTCCGATCAGAGTGCCCTGCGCGTTATGCCATGGGCCCGTGCCGATACGGTCCCGCGCATTGACCGCGTTTGGGCCTTGCGTGCTGAGGTAAGCTCGCCAGGTACGGTCGTCGGCACCCACATCGGTCGCCAGCCTCTGACAGATCGCGTCGGCTCCGGCGAGACCCCCCAGATCGGCTCCTTCGCCCGAGCCATTGCTTGTAATGAAGAAAGTCATCGGAGCGGATTGTGGACCCTGCGTCAGGGCCAACCCGGAGCCGAGCAGAACGACCGAGATCACGCCAATAACAGTGACTGCCTTTCTCATGTGGTCCTCCCTTTCCTGATAACCCGAATGTTCAAACCTTTTCACCGAGCGACAGCCGTCCGATCTACTCGTCACTTTGGCCCGATTGCGCCGACGTCCCGGTCGAGCTTGGTGTCTCGGGCTCGATACACCTCACCCATGCCGCCTTCGCCGATCTTGGCGGTGGCAGATAACTCGGCGTTGTTGCGCAAATCGAAACTGGCGCCGAACACTCCCAACGCGTGGTCTCGTCACCGACCGATCGCGAACGACTGTGGTCTAGTCGGATTCCTCGGGAAGCGCGAATGCATACACCGCGTTCGAACGGTTCCCCCCGACGGGAACGGCGATGAACTGGCGCCCGTCGACCGCGTAGGTTACGGGGTGACCCTGGGCGGATGCAGGGAGTCGAACCGAGAACAGGACCTCGCCCTCGGTGACGTCGAGGAAGTACAGATTGCGGTCGGTGTCGGCGCTGACGACGATGCCTCCCGCGGTGGTCAGCGCCCCCAGACGCGGGCGCGTCGCCATGGCATGCCGCCAGACGACGTCACCGCTCGCAATGTCCATCGCGATCAGGTAGCCGCCGTGGTCGGGACTGTCGGGATGAAGCGTGCTCTCGCGTTGGAGGAATCCCCGATCGGCGTAGTAGTTGTTGCCGACCACTTGGTCGAGCTCGGTGAACACCCCGGTCACGCAACTCGGGTGAATCGGTATGTACAGCCGCTCCGTTCCGGGATGGTACGCGCTCGCAGGCCAGTTCTTGACCCCGAGCAGATTAGGGCAGAACGTGATTTCCTCATCGGCGCGCGGGATCATCTCGGGCCGATAGGTCACCCTGCCGGTTCTCGGATCGAGGTCGAGGACGTCCTGGTATCCGAGGTCGTAGCCGGCGACGTATGAGCCCGTGGTGCGGTCGAGCTCCCAGAGGATCCCGAGCTTCCCCATCTTGAAGAGCGACCGGCGCCCGTTGTGGTCGATCAGGACGCTCTCGAAAACGTCGTCGAGGTCATGCGTCTCGCCCGGCGTGAACTGGTAGTACCAGGCGAGCTCTCCGGTATCAGAGTCGATGGCGAGCACGCTGTTCGTATAGAGCGCGTCACCGTCGGTCTTGCGAGACACCCGTGCCCACGGCTTGGCCTGCGATGTCGAGTGATAGGTCAGGTTCGTCCCCGGATCGAAGCTTCCCGGAATCCACGAATCGCCGCCGGCACGGAACGTCAGCGGGAGGTCGCCCCAGGTATCGCCGCCCACAGCGCCAGGCTCGGCGATGGTCGACGTCCGCCACACCTCCTCGCCGGTCTCGGCGTTGTGCGCGGAGATGAAACAAACGTCGTTCTTGTAGTTCTGACAGCCGGTCATGCCGGCCACGATCTTCCCGTTCGCCACGATCGGGCCACTCGTATAGCGGTAGCCGAGCGTCGCATCCGCCACCGTATGGTCCCACGTCACCTCCCCCGTCGCGGCGTCAAGCGCGACGATGTGCGCGTCGGTCGTGCCGAGGTACACGTTCCGTTCGTAGAGCGCGATCGAGCGCGAGCCTCGCGGAGGACGATCTGACGGCCGCTCCAGACGCTGGTCCAGCGTGTGCGCGTACGACCAGATTTGATCGCCTGTGGTCGCGTCGAACGCCACGGCACCGTTGCCGGTGTTTGGCACGAACATCACGCCTTCATGCACTAGCGGGGTGGCCTGACTGACGCCCTCGCCGAGCTGCGACGCCCACACGAGCTGCAGACGGTGGACGTTGTCGGTCGTGATGTCGTCGAGCGGACTGTAGCCCCAGCCATCGAGGGTCCGCCGCCAGTTCAACCAGTCGGCCGGGTCGGGGTTCTGGAGCATCGCATCGGTGACCGGGGCATATTCGGCAGAGGACTGGGCTCGCGCGATGACGGACCCCAGCATGACGGGCACGACGGCGATACCAAGCGCCAGAAGACGTCGTGAAGTTAGAAACCGTTGGAACATGTGAGGAGCATATACGTCCGACGGGAGAGTCGTCACTCGACCACTCGACGATTCTGGCCCGACCAGTTGCGCGGTAGCGGCCAACGTCGTTTGACCCGCATTAAAGCCCAGCCTGAAATCATCGTCGCTGAAGGTCGCATAGCGATCTGTCGACGGAATAGCCGCTCAAATGCGTGCGAACGCGTTCTGACGGGCGTCACTGGTCACGCAGGTGGTAAGGGAACACCGAGTTCGGAAGCTACGTGCCGTTCGTGCACTTTCTCGTAAGACGGCTCAAGCCTGGCAGGTTAGGCGTCGGGCAGCCTGAACGCGACCAACTCGCCCGAGTAGCCGCCGCCGCTGATTGCGACGACCAGATACTGGTCGCCGTCGAGCGCATAGGTCATCGGCGACCCGGTCTGGGGCGCCGGGATGAAGAGGGCGCCCACTTCGGCGCCGGTCGCCTTATCGTAGGCGCGGAGCATGGCACCCTGCTGTCCCGTCGGTGTGGTGTGGACCCGGGGGTCGCCGGCAATCAACAGCGTCTGGGTCACCAGCGTGCCGACGCTGCCAGGCTGGCCCGTCCGCGTGATCTCCAGCCCTCGCAACGCCCGATGGTTCCGGACGTTGTCGGGCGTCTCACCATGCGGGATCCGCCACAGGATCTCGCCGCGTTCCATGTCGATGGCGCTGATCACACCGTAGGGCGGCTTGAGCAGGGGCAGACCCTGGACGCTGAGCCGGGTGAGCCGACGCTGCTCCGCTGAGATCGGGGGTCGGGGGGGCGCGTCGAAGCCGGTCCGGCCACCGCCAGCCGACGACCCGGCGCCCCCACTGGTGCGCGGACCGGTGATGGCGTTCCCCTGGATGTAGGCCATGTCCGACTGCCCCGGATAGGGCGGCGTCAGCCAAAACGCACCGACGGAGCTGTTCGACGACACGTAAAGGATATGGGTGTCCGGGTCGTAGGAGCCCCCCGGCCAATTCGTGCCGCCACCCGCCGCCGGGGCCGCCAGCGTGCCGAGCGGCCCGTCGAGTTGGCTCACAACTGGCGGCGTGAAAATCGGTCCCAGCTGGTAGTGGGACACCAGCTCCTCGGCCTCGGCGCGCAGCTCTGGGGTGAAGTCGATCAGATCGTCTAGCGTGACCCCCTGCCGATCGTAGGGCGGCGGCCGAGTTGGAATTGGCTGTGTCGGCGAATACCACTCCCCAGGCACATCGCCAGCCGGGACCGGTCGCTCCTCGATGGGCCAGATCGGTTCGCCGGTCTCGCGGTTGAAGACATACAGGAACACCTGCTTGGTCGGCTGCGCGACCGCCTTCACCGTCTCGCCGTCGATGGTGAGGTCGAGCAGGATCGGGGCGCAAGGAATGTCGTGGTCCCAGATCCCGTGGTGCACCAGCTGGTAGTGCCAGCGACGCTCGCCGGTTCGCACGTCTACCGCCACCAGGCTCTCCGCGAACAGGTTGTTACCCGGCCGGTTGGCGCCGAAATAGTCACCGGTCGCCGCCTCCACCGGCAGATAGGCCAGGCCCAGCTCCAGATCCACTGAAATCTGCCCCCATACGCCCGTGTTGCCGGTGTAGACCGCCGAGTCGCTCAGCCACGTGTCGCGACCGAACTGACCGGGACGTGGGATCGTGTGGAAGATCCATAGCCGCTCGCCGGTGCGCGCGTCGTACCCGCGGACGTAGCCCTTCACGTTGCGCCGACTCCGAGGGTTCCCGCCGGTACGGTGGGCAGCGCCGACGATGATCACGTCGCCAGCCACGATCGGCGTGGCGTGCAGCCCGACCTCGCCGGTTGTCAGGTCGATTTGCTGGTCGTTGTCACGCTTCAGGTCGACCATCCCGCCGACGCCGAACTGCGGAACCGGACGGCCGGTCTGCGCGTCGAGCGCGATCAGCCGGTAGCCCGGCGTCACATAGATTATCCGTGCCTCCTCGCGGCCCGGCGCCCCGCTCCAGTAGGCCAGCCCGCGCCCCGAGAGCTGTCGCGGTGCCGCCTCGCCACGCGCCCCTTCGGTCAGACTGTAGATCCACTCCAGCTCGCCGGTCGCCGCGTCGAGAGCCACCACCGCACGCCGCGACCCGCCCGTCGAGTACAGCGTGCCGTCGACCATGAGCGGCGTGGACTGGAACCGATATTCTGGCACCGGACCGAGGTTGTCGGTCTTGAACCGCCAGGCGATCTCCAGGTCGGCGAAATTGTCCGCGGTGATCTGGTCGAGCGGCGCATAGCGCGTATGACCCAGGTCGCCTCCGTAGGAGGGCCACTCGCCGGCGGCGGCGCCCGATTGGGCCGTGACGGGCGAGACCGCCGTGAGAAGAGCCGCGGCCAGCACGCCGCCGGAAGCGAGCGCATTGTGCCTGGACACGAACGCCAGTATACGCGGGAAGATGGTCTGCATCGGTGGTCTCCGGGTCCGGATCAGACGCAAACGCCTCGGGCAGAATCTTCAGCGCCACCTGGGCTTCTCGGGCCGTGCGGCGTTTGGGACTGTCTTGGCTACCTGACGGGGCCTACGAGGCGGATGTGCGCTTCCGGATTACTGCTGTTGGCCAGTGCAACGTGTTGCACTCGCCGTCGGCCGAATTTGACGCTCGCTTCAAACCCTCACGGGACAGAGACACACTCGACGCCCGAACCGGAGCGTCATTGTCCGGTGAAGCGGTCGGTAAACAGGACGCGCTCAGCAATCCTCCAGCCTTGATCGGTCTTCTTCCAGGTGTTTCTGTAGATGCCCGAACCGCTAATGAAAGGAACTCTGTCATCTGCCGTTTGGTGGGTAATCAACGCCATGTTCTCGGTAACAGCACGGTCGGCCGACAGTTCTAGGAACACCAGTGCTGACATGTGATGCCGGGTTTGACGATCAGCCAGCCGACCCTGATGAGACTCCTTCGCATAGGCCAGAATGGCTTGACGACCGACCACTCGCGAGCGGCTCACCAGTTCACCACCACGCCGGCTCTCCATGACGCTGTCGACCGTGAAGAGATCCGCAAATCCAGCAGAGTCCTTGGAGTCCCACAGATAGGAATACTGAGCGAGCTGTTCCTCAATGGCCAACCTGTCTTCTACTGAGCCAGTCTGCGCCGCGGCCCTTTCGCTCCCGACAAGGGAGCAAAGCATGACCAGACTTAGCGTGATGCGTTTACTCAGGGTGTTCGTGAACATCAAGCACTCCTCGGTCGACCTCTGAACCAGTTCGGGTGGCCGGTTTCAACCACGTGCCAGTTGACCTGGCCAGCCGGTCAGGATCATCTGTGACGGCTTCGGGCAGGATCTTGAACGCCACCTGGTGCGCCGACGGTCAGGGCCATAGGACAAGCACTTCAAATCGAAGCCAGCGCGCTAGCTTGCGGGCGAATCTCCGAATCTCTCGTCTCAGAACGGACGTTACGTTCGGCATGTCGTGCTTCTCTAGGGCCGTACAGGTACGACGCAGATCAAGGCTGATTATACGGCCCAGATAGCGCACATTCTGGCCCATGAGCAGACCCAGGCCGAAGATATAGATTCTGCCAAGAGTGCCCTAAATGTGAATCCCGGGGACCACGGCGGGCAGAATAGTCCCCCCTTGACGGGACCAAGGTTGGAAGGAGAACAACCGGCGACGAAGAAATCGGCGCTACGGAAAGGCTGTGGGTGTATAAAGGGTCCTGGTCTGGGCCGCCAAAACGGAGTCCCGGTTCATTATTCGCCAACAGTTACAGCGGTTCACTGGAGCTGCTGCCAAGGGAGGGTGTGATGAACGTGAGTGTCCGCCCATTCGCAGGGTTTGTTCGGCTCGTCGTCGCCGGCGGTATTGCTATCCTCGTTGGCTGGTCCGTGCCCGGCGTGGGTGCCCGCCAGGTTCAAGGGGCCACCGGGGTCATTGCCGGGACCGTCGAGAGCGCGGCCGGCCCGGAAGCCGGGGTCTGGGTCATCGCCGAGACGGATGACTTAGAGACGAAGTTCGTCAAGATCGTAGTGACTGACGACGCAGGCCGTTTCCTCCTGCCCGACCTGCCGTCGGCTACCTACGACCTGTGGGTGCGTGGTTATGGGCTGGTCGATTCGGAGAAGGTTCAGGTATCACCCGATCAGCAAGACATCAGGCTGAGTGGCGTCGTCGCGCCGACCCCGGCGGCCGCTGCCCAGTACTATCCGGGGAACTACTGGTACTCCCTCATCGAGCCGCCGCCCAAGAGTGACTTTCCAGGCACGGGGACGGGTGGGAACGGGATCTCTGAGGGCCTGACGAGTCAGGCGGCCTGGGTCGACCGGATGAAGCAGGGGTGCCAGCTCTGTCACCAGATGGGCAACACCCACACGCGGGTCGTCCAGCACCTCGACGACTTCGACTCGACCGTCGCGGCATGGGACCACCGTGTACAAACGGGTCAGCGCGGCGACTCGATGAGCAGCAGAATGAGTAGCTACGGGCGGCAGCGGGCGCTCGAGATGTTCGCCGACTGGTCGGATCGGATCGCAGCGGGCGAACTCCCGCCACAACCACAGCGGCCCCAAGGTGCGGAGCGGAACCTCGTGCTCACGCTATGGGATTGGGGGACGGACGACGCGTTCATTCACGACGAGGCGGCGACCGACAAACGGAACCCAACGGTCAATGCTGGTGGGCCGGTGTACGGCGTTTCGGCGGGGCATGGCACGCTTGTCGTCGTCGATCCGGTCGCCAACTCGGCGACGGAGCTCAGGATCCCGGTGAGACCGGTCGACCCATCGATGGTGCCGACGCGCTTCCCGCAGCAGCAGCTCCAGCCCTCGTACTACTGGGGCGACGAACTACGGTGGGGGGTCGAACCGCACCAGCGAGCCGATCCACACAATCCGATGCTGGACAGCAAGGGGCGGGTCTGGATGACCTCGACCATCCAAGCACGGAACAACCCTGATTGGTGCCAGGAAGGGTCGGACCATCTGTCTGCCAAGAACTTCCCGATGGCGCGGACCGGGCGGCAGGCGTCCTACTACGACCCGGAGCGTGAAGCGTTTGTCTTGATCTATACCTGCTTCGGGACGCACCACTTGCAGTTCGCTGAGGACGCTGACGAGACGCTGTACTTCAGCGGCGGCGGCAACGTGATCGGCTGGATCAACACCCGCGTGTATGACGAGACGGGCGATGAGCAGTTTTCGCAAGGGTGGTGCCCCGGCGTGCTCGACACCAACGGCGACGGCAAGGCTACCAAGCCGTGGAACGAGCCGGGCGAGCAGGTCGATCCGAGCCGCGACACGCGAGTGCGTGCGGGTGGTTACGGCATCATTCCGAACCCGATCGACAACTCGATCTGGGCGAGCCAGACCGGGCCGTTCCCTGGCCGACTCCTCCGGCTCGATCTCGGCGACAACCCGCCGGAGACCTGCATGGCCGAGGTCTACGAGCCACCGTCGATCGAGAACCCCAACGTCGACCCGGCCAAGACGGGACATGCGCCACGAGGGCTCGACGTCGACCGCAACGGCATCATCTGGACGGCGCTCTCCGGCAGCGGCCACATGGCCAGCTTCGACCGGCGCAAGTGCCGCGTCCTGAACGGACCGGAGGCGACCGGGCAGCACTGTCCGGAAGGCTGGACGCTCTATCCAACACCCGGCCCTCAGATGAAGGGTGTGACGGATCCAGGAAGTGCGGACTTCCACTATTACAGCTGGGTCGATCAGTTCGACACGCTGGGCCTTGGTGAGAACGTGCCGATCGCCACCGGGTCGGGGTCCGATTCACTACTGGCGTTGTTGCCAGAAACAGGCGAGTGGGTCGTCCTGCGTGTGCCGTATCCGATGGCGTTCTTCTCCCGCGGCCTCGACGGCCGGATCGATGATCCGAACGCCGGCTGGAAGGGTCGGGGGCTCTGGGCCAACTATGGGACCAACTACGTGTGGCATACCGAGGGTGGGCTTGGCACCAAAAGCAAGATGGTCCACTTCCAGCTCCGACCTGATCCATTGGCCCGGTAGTCGAACGATGAAAATTCAGGGGGTGGGGACGAGGCGCTGGAGTTCGTCCAGCAGTGCCTAGCGAACGCGCAGTGATACCTCGGCGCGGGCGGGTTTCGGGGGTATCAAGCAGCCGGCTTGCTACTGGCCCGTTTGCAGATCGTTGACCACGCGGATGACGCCAAAGGTGCCGCTCACGAGCCGCTCCAACCGGACCTTCTCGACCTCAGAACGCACCACGCCCACAAGTCTCACGGTGCTGGCGTTGACGATGAGGTGGAACGGCGGGTTGGGCCAGTTCGCGTATTCCCTGAATTCGCTGCTGCCAAAGACCCTGGCCGCGAGGGCGTTCCGGATGTCCGTGTCGAAACCCGACGCGGGCTGGATCTCGATCGTGCTGCGCACTTCCTGAACCCCACGGATCTTGGCGACACGTTCGAAGAGGTCGCCCGGCTTGTCGATGCCTGGCGTCACACTGCCCGTGAGCGTGACGACGCCGCGGTTGACCGTCCCGTCGATGTAGTCCCACACCGTGTAGTGGACATACCCATAGACGGCCTTAGCCACCTCCTGGATGAGATCGCTGTCATCCTCGACGGCTGGAATCTCCAGCTCGCTTACGACAGTCTCGACCCCGTCGACCTCGAGGGTTTTCCTGATCGCTTCCGACTTGGCCCAGAGCGTCGGTACGCGACCCCGCAGGGTGACTTCGCTGCCCTCGACGCTGACCTCGACCGGTCGCAGGTCGCGCTCGTCTCCAAGGGCCCGCTGCACGTCCTGTGTGGTCTGCGACGTGTTAATCTGCGTCGCTGCCTGTCCCGCGCCGAACGCGGTCCCGGCGGTCGACGCGACCATCGTGGAAAACAGCAGGATGCGGGCTGACGTCCTGGCTGCATGCTGTCGCGTCAAACCCACCCTTCCATTCGGAGCGCGACGACGGGGTCGATTCTCGGAGCTCGGCGGGCCCCGTCAGCCGGGTGCACGCCAGTCTCGGTGCGACGCTGGACCGCAGCATGGCGGCACCGTTTGCCCATCGCCATGGCCAGTGTAATACGCGGGATCGACCGTGTCGATGGCACTGTCAAGCTGAGGCCGCAACTGGCAGAGTAAGCCGATGCCGAGCCAGTCACCTAGCTACCACGGATACCGCTTTCCACCTGAGATCATCAGTCACGCGGTGTGGCTCTATCACCGCTCTGCTTGAGCTTCCGAGATGTGGAAGATCTGCTCGCGCAGCGAGGCATCACAAGTGTCGTACGAAACGATCCGCCACTGGTGTCAGACGTTTGGGGTTGACTACGCACGAAAGTTGCGGCGCCGACGAGGCGTGCTGGGCGACACCTGGTTCCTGAAGAATGGCAAGAGTTCGCCATCCAGCCACAGTTGTGCGCTACCCTCGTTAACTTGACAATGCCCCTGCGGCGGCCAGAGGCCTCCGTCCTGGTCGAGCTTTGTGTCCCGTGCTCGCTCTACGGGTGCAGCGCCGCAACACCGCGCTCAAGGGCGTGCAGGACACGTACTTCGCCATCGGTAAGGGCGCGGCTAAACAGCGACAGCTCGTCGTACAACCCGACGTAGTTAACACCCAGTCGAATGGCGCCTTGGTCGAGGTCCCACGTGAACGGCTCGTCAATGCCTTCGCTGGTGTGCGGCAAGCGTTCACCGTCAAGATAGAGATTCGCCACACCACCGCGTTGAGTGTTGAGGCCGTCGTAGGTGATGACCACGTGTGTCCACTGCCCAGTTGCGAACGGCGGTTCGTCGGCTATCAGCAGCCGCTCCCCGAACCCCGGATGCGCGGCCGGCGCGAGACCCTCGGGATTCCACGCCTCCAGGTCCCCGAACACTCCCAGTCGGAACTGCCGCGGATTCTCGGCCGTGAAGTCGACCCAAATCGCGGCGTCGTTGTAGGCTGCGTCCGTTATCTGAATCGGGTCGCAGAAACCAGGCTCGAGATCCGTGGCTGGATCGAGGCTCAGCCAAAACGACACCGTGCCGCCCCAGTTCTCAGAAGCATAGGCGACGTTGTCTTCGGCCTTGTAGAAGATAGCGTGCTGGTTGCGCGCCGTGAACCGCAGCGCGTCGCCGAAGCGCCCCACGTCGTCGGCTACGTCGACGGACGGATTACCGATGCCGTGGACTGCCTGATCTTGCTCGGCATACGACGGTGCCGTGTAGATCTGGCCATCACCCAACGCCCAATCCGCATCGACGCCGTTGTCGAATGACGCGTGGAACGTCAAGACGTCGCCGAGGATGGCGGTGGCGTCGAGTGATTCCTCAGTCGAGGAACCGGTCATGCTTGGCTCGGGTTCAACGCCGCTGGAACAGCCGGACAGGAAGACCACGAGCGGCAGAAGCGTCAGCGACGCCAGAGATCGCATGCCCCCCTCGCCGATGAAGACAGTCACATCGTAATGGCCAAGTCGCCACAGAATACCAAACCACTCCACGAAGGCGAAGGGCGATCCGACCGGGAGGGACGAGTTACCATGACAGCGAACCATGTCAACCCACGCCCAGCGGCTGACCTGGCTGACGACGTTTTGCGTCGCGATGGCCTATGTCGAGTCTGCGGTGGTGGTCTATCTACGCACTATCTACTACCCGGAGGGGTTCAGCTTTCCGCTCATCCTGATCGAGCCGCCCATGGGCGCGATCGAGGTCGGCCGGGAGGCGGCCACGCTGCTCATGCTGCTGGCGGTGGCGGCGGTGATGAGCACCGACCGGTGGGAGCGGTTCCTCTTCTTCGCCCTCAGCTTCGGCGTCTGGGACATCTTCTATTACGTGTGGCTGTGGGTCTTCCTGGGCTGGCCGCCGTCGCTACTGGCCTGGGACATCCTGTTCCTCATTCCGGTGCCCTGGATCGGTCCGGTCCTGGCGCCGGGCATCGTCAGCGTCGGGCTCATCGTCGGTTCGCTCCTGCTGCTCGAACGGCGATATCGAGGGCAGCGGCTCCACTTCCCAGCCCGCCTGTGGGGGCTGGCCGTGACCGGCGGCGTTCTAGTGCTCCTCTCCTTCATGCTGGACTTTCAGGTGGTCCTGGCGCAGGAGCCCCTGCCGCCCTTCCGCTGGGGCCTATTTGCCGTCGGCATCGGCTGTGGCGTGATTGCCCTCACTTTCGGCTTGCGCGGCCTCGACGCTGACACTTAAGTAGGAGTGGCCGATGCACGGTTTGCGCGCAGAACTCCGGGGGATCCAAGCAGTCGCATTCGATCTAGACGGCGTGCTCTACCAAGCGAATGCGCCGATACCCGGCGCTGCCCGCACGGGGAGCGGTGGTGTGGCTTCGCCGCCAAGGTGCCAGCGCGTCTTTCTTTGTGCCAAACCCTGCACTGGGGGACTTCGAGGGCGTCCTCCAAGACGACGAGCGACCAGACGCCGTTGTCATCGGCGACCGCGGGGGGCGGCCAAGCCCACAGGCACGTGCCACGACGGGGGAACGTAAGGCGGTTGGTTTCCACCCGACGACTCCAGCCACAGGAGAGGCAAAACGCAGCAGCCGCGAACGGCAGCCACGCTAGAGAAGCGCGGGCGAACGACCGGGTTCTCGAGGCTTCCTCTCCCGACGCCACGACGACTCCGACGCTCGAGGCCGGGTTCGAAGGACCATGTCGAGGTCGGACACACGCCCGGGGGAACCGACCACTCTGTCGACGCTCAAGGATTCAGCTGCAGGATGAGCACCGCACCGTCCTCGTCGCCTTCCTCCTCTCCCACCGCGACAAAGACATGCGAAGCGGTGACCGCCACATCGCGTGCCGGGCGCGGTGTCGCGTACGAACTGACGATCGCCGGCTCGGACGGCGTCGAGAGATCGATCACTTGCACACCGGCCGGTCCGTCGGCAACGTACGCCAGACGTCCCCGGAGCGTGACGCGACGAGGCCGTCCCCCTGGGGTGCGAAGCTCCGCAGTCTTGACCGGGGCTTCCGGGCTCGAGACGTCGTAGACTTGAAGAAGCCCTCCACCCACCATGCACACGAGGTCTGTGGTCTCGCCCGACGACACCGGGGGCACTTCAACAGAGCTCGGTGCCGTCGCCGACTGGACGGTGCCGATCGGCTCTAGCGGGTCGGACGCAGAAAGATCGAACACGTAGACCCCGGTCGGCGCATCGACCGCATAAGCCAGCCGTCCAGATGCCGTCACGTCACGCGCATACCCGTCAAGGTAGAACGCGCCCAGAGTGACAGGCTCCGTCGGGTTCGAGAGGTCGACCAGGTCGACACCCTCCACATGGTCGGCGACCAGCGCCGTCGTCTCGAACACGGCCACGCCTTTGGCCTGTCCGGGCGTCGCCACCGAAGCGCGCAAGCTCAGCGCAGCGATGTCTGACGCGTCCAGGACGGCGAGACCGAAGAAGTCGACAGCTGCGTAGACGAGGGTGTCAACAACCTGAAACCCCCAGATCTTCTCGGGGAATTCATACGAGCCTCCCCGCTTGGGGTCGGCCGCATCGGTCACGTCGAACACCGTCAATGTTCGCCCGCTGGTGATGTACGCGCGCCCGTCCGACACCTCGACCAGATCGGCTGCTCCAGGAATGGTGGCGACTAGGGCAAACCCAGGCGTTTGCGCGACAAGGCGGGCCGGCGCGACGAGATCGAGCCATCCTGCGCAGAGCATGAGCAAGACGGCCGTGAGTCCCATCGACGTTCTGGTCACGGCGCCTCCTGCCGTGCAATCCGGTAGAGGGAGTGCTGGGTTCGTAGAATCAGGCTGCCACGCACGACGGCTGGTGTGGCCAGCGCCATCTCGTCCAGGATGTTCGTGTGGAGAATCCTGAAGTCCGGACCGGCTTCGACAACAAACGTCTCACCGTCCTCACTGAGTAGAAAGATCTTCCCGTTGTAGGCCCAGGGCGACGCGGTGAAGGTGGTGCCAGGTCGAATGCGCTGGCGGCTGTACACCTCCTGGCCCGTCAAAGCGTTGTGACTCAACAGAAGACCGCGGTCAAGCAGCGTGTAGTACTGACCGCGATAGACCAGCGGCGATGTGTTGTACGTGCCAAGCAGCGGATACGACCAGGCGACGTACTCGGACGACCCCCGGTTGCCGGGAAACAGAGTATCCCAGTTGCGATCGTCTGGCGACCAAACGGAGATATCGCCGGACGCACCAGGGTGGATGGCATAGACGGGACGCAGCGAACCGCCTGGGTATCCTGAGCTGATATAGACCAGACCGTGGGCGACGACTGGCGATGGAATCGTGAGTGCCGACATGCCGCTCAGCTCCCACAGTAGATTTCCGTCGAGGTCGTACGAGCGCACCTTCCCTGTGCCGGCCGTCACGATCTCGGTGCGCACGCGGTTCTCCCAGATGACGGGTGTGGACCAGTTTCCGCGCTCGCTCCGTCCTACCTCCCAGATCTTCTCTCCCGTTCTCTTGTCGAAGGCGGCCATGAACGACCGTGTCGTATTGTCGTTCACCACGATCACCCGGTCTTCGTGAAGCACGGGCGACGCCCCGGTGCCGAGCTCGACCTGCGTGTTGAACGCACCGATCTCCTGCGTCCAGACGATCTGCCCGTCCATGTCCAGTGCCGCAATCAGACCGATACTTCCGAAGTACACGTATACCCGTTCGCCATCGGTGACGACCGTCTCCGAGGCATAGCTATTCTTGATGTGTCGCAGCATCGGTGGGTACTCGCTGCGGAGCTCCCGCTCCCAGCGGAGCTCACCCGTTCTGAAGTCCACGTCTTGCACGACGAAGCGGTTGACGGCCGCTGCGGGAATGTGGTCGTGCTCGTCGTAGAGCCCCGTCACCGGCATCGCCTCATCCCCGGCGCTGACCGCAGAGGTGATGAAGATGTGGTTGTCCCATACGACCGGCGAGCTCCACCCCAACCCCGGCACGGAGGTCTTCCAGACGACGTTCTCGGTTTCGCTCCAGGTATCCGGCAGCCCTGGATCGTCCGCCACCACGCCCGCATTGGGACCGCGAAACTTCGGCCATTGATCGGTCTGCGCCGCCCCGGCCAGCGAGAAGACGAGCAGGCTGACGCCAACGATGAGTACGCGATAGGTGGTCATCCTCATGGCCCTCACACTATGCCAGTAACTCGAGCAGCGTAAACCGCCACCCCGGCGACCATGTATCCCACAAGTACCGACAGATCTTCCGCGCGATTCACCTCGAGGCCCTGCCGACCTCGCTCACCACCATCATGCGATCTCCGGGGAGACTACGGTAAAAGAGCTCGCTGCCATCAGGGGACCACAGCGGCTCGATTCCACCGCCCGTCGAGATCGTCACTTTCTCGCCGAGGTCCGGATACGGGCGGCTGCGGGCCTCCACGAGGCACTAGTGTGGTGCGTTTAACGCTTCTTTACACCGGTCGACCTTCGCGAGGATGGTGTCGGCATCCTTGGTCCAGATAAACGGCTTCGCATGCTGATTGTAATGAGTCAAGTAGTCGTGGATCGCTCGCTCGAGCGCCGGCACGCTGGTGAAGGTACCCCGGCGGAGCCGCGTGCGAGTGATCTCCGCGAACCAGCGTTCCACCAGATTCAGCCAGGAGCTGCTGGTGGGCACGAAGTGAAAGTGCACGCGGGGATGGCGCGTGAGCCAGCGCCGCACCTGGGGACTCTTGTGGGCACTCAGGTTGTCCAAAATCAGGTGCAGCGGCTGATCGGGAGGCGTCGCGCGTTCCAGCCGCCGGAGGAACTGCACGAATTCTTGACTCCGGTGACGGCGGCGGCATTCGCCGATCACGACGCCATCGAGCACGCGCAGTGCGGCATACAGCGTGGTCGTCCCGTAGCGGACGTAGTCATGGGTCTGGCGTTCGGGGACGCCGGGCCGCAGTGGCAACACCGGGCGCGTCCGGTCCAGCGCTTGGATCCCACTCTTCTCATCGACGCAAAACACCACCGCTTTGGCGGGTGGATTCAGATACAGCCCCACCACGTCGCGCAGCTTCTCGACGAAGTGGGGGTCGGTCGACAGCTTGAACTGCCCCACGCGGTGGGGCTGGAGGCCGTGTTGTCGCCAGATCTTACGAATCGTGCCGTCGCTCACGCCCTGCGCTTCCGCCAGGGCGCGACTACTCCAATGGGTGCCGGCCGGCGGGCGCGTCGTCAGGGTCGCGTCAACGATCGCCTGCACCTTCGTCAGGGTCAAGCGTGGGCGTCGGCCCGGACGCGTGGCGTCGCGGAGCACGCCCGGAACCCCCTCGGCCACAAACCGGCGCGCCCACAACCGCACCGTCATCCGACTGACGTGCAGCGTCCGGGCCACGACCATCGGCGAGGCCTGTTGCGCCAGCATCAACACGATCCGCGCCCGCCGCGCCACCTTCTGCGTCGTCGTCCCGCGCTCAGCCACCTGGGCCAACTGGGCTTGCTCGGTCGGCGATGCGTAGACACAGTACCGTTGAATGAACATGCGCTACCGTACCAAACGGGCAGCGCAAAGTACAGCGTTTCGTGTACAGCTATTTCGTACTCAGGACACTAGTACCCTTCGAGGACCGGGAATGCTTCGTCGGTCGGCAGAGGCTGCACGCCTAACGCGTTGAGCGTCATCGAGACCATTCGGTACCGCGCGACGGTCATTGCGATGCTCATCAGCTGGTGTGTGTCGTAGTGCTCGGCGAGGTCGTTCCACGTTGAATCGGAGATCGCAGCGTCGCGGTACATCTCGTTCGCCGCTTCGATCAGTGAGAGCTCCTTCGGGCTCCAGCCCGGCGCATCCCCGCCTTGCGCAATCCAAACCGGATCCAGGCCACGATCACGCGCGCGCCCGACGCTCCCGACATGCTTGGCCCACTCGTAGACCGACTGCGCGTTCCAACCGGTGCGGAGAATCAGCAACTCCCGGTCGTGCGGTGTGAGTCGCGACCGTTCCGGGCTGAGGACGTATCCCTCATTGGCTTGCCACTGATCGGCGAGCGCCGCATGTTGGCGAAGCGTGCGCGAGACCCGCAGCCCGTCGCCGTCGACCGGCTCGACCCGCGGCGTCGTGAGCGGTGGCTCGCGATCGGGTACCTCGAGCCGATAGGCGACCGACGTCGCAGGCAGCGGTAAGGAGGCAGCATCGTCGTCCGGCTGCACGCCAAGCGAGTTGAAGAGAATCGATTGCGCGGTGACATCAGCGACGGTCACGACCGCATCAACCAGGTTGTATCGGTCGTACTGCTCAGCCAGGCGCTGCCAGGTCCGGTCGGTCACCGACGAGTTGCGATACAGCTCGTCCGCCATGCCGATGAGCACGGCCTCGAAGTCACCCCATCCTTCCGCAGGTCCCTCCGCGACGCGCCGCACATCATCCTGGTCCAGACCCGCGTCGGCGGCATGACTCGCGTGGCTGGCCCACAGGCTAGCGCTTTGGGTCAACCAGGCTGTGCGTAGGATGAGCAGTGCCCGGTGGCGCGGTGACAGCGTCGACTCGTTGCTCACATAGTTGAGCAGCGGGAAGACCCGGTCTGCCATGCCAGGAGCGCGGATCAGGGTGTGCAGAGCGTTGTCCGGATTTCCACGGGCGCCGTACTGATCGACGACTTCCCGCTGTTCCGTGCTCCATTCCGATTCCGGCAGTGGTGTTACCCGCGGCGGCGTCCAGCGCGGCATCGTAAGGATGTTGCCGGGCGGGTCGATGATCGCGAGCGCTGGCTCGATCCTGAAGAGGATCGAGTCGTCCTCCTCCGTCAACACGTACAGAAACCCGTCCGGGCCCTGGGTGACGTGCCGGATCCGCTGCTTGAGATCGGTGAGCAACCACTCCCGTCGGACTTCCTGCCCAAGGCGATTGAAGACCACCCGCTCGAGGTGTCCCGTCCGCTGCATTCGCCCGACCATCATCGAGCCCACGAACAGGCTTCCTTGCCACTTCGGGAAGTGCTTGCCGGTGTAGAAGGTCAGACCTGAGGGTCCGATCGACGGCCACCACATCAGTTCGGGGGCAGTGAACTCCGGCCGCCACGGTGTGTCGGAGATCGGGGTGCCGCCGTATTCGCGGCTGTACGATGTGATCGGCCACCCGTAGTTGCCCCCCGGTTCGATAATGTTGGCTTCGTCTCCCCCCTGCACACCGTGCTCGGTCGCCCAGAGCTGGCCCGTGCCAGGGTGATGGGCGAGGCCGATCTGGTTGCGGTGGCCCATTGAGTAGATCTCCGGAAGGTAGCCCTCGCGGCCAGCGAACGGGTTGTCGGCGGCGGCGGTGCCGTCGTCCTTCAGGCGGAGCAGCTTGCCGAACTGCGTGCCGGGGTCCTGCGCATGCCCTCGGCGAACCCGGCGGCACCCGTCAGGAGGCGCTGCGACGCCATAGCCCCTTGGGGCACCGCCCACCGTCATGAACAGGGTGCCGTCTGGGGCCCAGAGGAGACGGGAGGCCGCAAAGCCCCTTTCCCAGCCATCAGCGACGAAGATGTCGCGCACTTCCGTCAACGCGGCGCCCTCGAGCCGACCGCGCGCGAGCGCGACCGTCGAGCCTTCCTCGCCTTCGCATGTCTTCGGTTTCGAGTAGGTCAAGTAGACGAGGCTGTCATCCTCGGGGTGGACGACCACGTCCATCAAGCCCGCCATCCGTGTCCGGAGGAACAGCTCGGGGACACCCGGGATGTCTTGGTCTAGGAGCTGGCCGTCACGGACGATCCGCAACGTGCCGCGATCGCGCTCGGTGACCAGGATGTCGCCGTTCTTCCGAAACGCCATGCCCCACGGATGTGACAGGCCAACGGCGATCGGCACGACCCGAATCCGATACTCGGCGGTGTAGAGCACGACCGGTTCGTGAGGTGGCGCGACCGCCGGGACAATGCTCGGTCCTTGCGCCAACGAGAGGCCGGCGCCTGCGAGCAGGATCGCAAACGCGAGCACGATGGTCCGAGCACCGTCGCCCAGCCTTCGGCAAAACAGCTTGTTGTCGTCCGGTGCCCACACAAGCATGCCCCCCCCATCTCGTGACACTCGCTCGCGATCCGCGTTGATGTTGGGCCGGTTCAGCTTCGTGTCGGTGGCCTGATAGACCTGCCCCATGCCGCCCTCTCCGATGAGGGCGGTCACGTCGTAGTGGGCGAGTCGTGAACCGACTGTCAGGGCCATAGGTGTCAGGCTGAGACCGGGACCATTGTAGTCACCCGGCCCACGCTGGCCTATCCGGTTGCACAGAAATACGGCTCAGACGTACGTGTTGTCGAGCTGCGCCCGAACCCCTGGCACGCGACGAGGAGAGTCTAGTCCGCTTCTCAGTTGCAGATGAATGCCCTCCGAAGCCCCGACGGGCGGGGAACGCAACCCTGTGTGTCCCTCATCGCTCCCGGTTGGGCGAGAGCGGTGGATTCCGTAGCGCGAGAGGCGCTCTCATGCGATTCGTGGTTCTCGTCGCAGCTGTCGTCGGGCTTGGCGTCTCGGAGGCGTCGGCACAAAACCCTTTTGCGGGAGTGACGAACGAGCCCCGTCCGTCCGAGTTCGTCCACTGGGACGCGGAGTCGTTCGCCGGGTTCACGAAAGAGCTTGAAGGTAAGTTGCGTGAGGGACCGGGAACTTCGGCACACAGTTCGCCGTCCTGAACGCTCTCCCAAGGGCCGATCATCGGCGGCACGACGTGCAGATCATCTATCGGTCTGGCTACACGCAACCCGAGATCCACGAAACCAAGTGGGACCTCTACGTCGTACTGGACGGGTCGGGCACCGTCCTGCTTGGCGGCGAGCGCGTGAACTGGGTGGAGGGGCTGCCACAGGATGAGCAGCGGCCGGAGCTGAGTGGCGCGCAAGAGTTCCACGTTACCAAGGGCGACATGCTCCACGTGCCCGCTCGCTCATGGCACTAAGTCAAAGTGGCGGATGGGGACTCGATCACCTACGCGCTGATCAACGTGTTCGAAGACGACTAGCCAAGTATCAAACCCACTCGTGGCGTCCGATTCACCTCCCACATGCCGCCTTCGCCGATCTTGGCGGTGACGGTATACGGCCCGAGGGTGATGCCAGATGTGAGACTCATGAGTTACGAGGGCCCGACGGCGGCAAACCGTCTCTCGGCTTCCCAGCCGACCGGCCCGCGCCCAGAGCAGCGCCCACCGCAACTCCGACGGCGAGCCACAAGCCGAGGTTATCGAGCGCCACGCCGAGTGCTGTTCCAATGGCAATGCCGACAGCCAGCCATGTACCGACTGTAGTGGTGTTCGACTTCATGGTTGTCCACACCGACCCGTTCGGCACCCACATCGAGCTGACCGAGGGGCTCGACGGCTGGTGACTCTGTCAGTGCGCCTCGATGAACGCGGCGATCTGTTTCATCGCGGCATCACCTTTGTCGCCCATCTTCGACATGATGCTGCCGTGCGTGCGGTCCGCGATCTCGACTGTGTCCACTTGCGACCCGGCGTTCGAGAGCTCCGTCTTCAGCCGCTCGTTCTGCGCGCGGCGCCAGTCTTCGTCGCCGTCGGCGTAGATCAGCCGCATCGGTGGCTTGCCGGCGCCGATATACGGAGTCACCGACGCCTTCAACCAGGCCGTTTCATCGGTGCCCCAGACCGTCTTGGGACGATCCCTGGCCGTCTCCTCGACGTAGAGGAACGGACTGACCGGTAGGGCCCCGCGAATCGCCGAAAGCGCCAGCCCGTGCGCCTTCAAGTAGGACGGGTCGAGTGACATCAGTGCGGCGAGGTAGGCGCCCGCCGAGTGCCCCCCGACGAAGACCCGCTCGGGGTCGCCGCCATACTCGGCGATGTGCCGCTTGGTCCAAGCGAAGGCTGCCGCCGCGTCCTCCATGTGCGCCGGATGCATGACCTCCGGCGACAGGCGGTAGTTGGCGGTAACGACGCCGATGCCCTCGCCCACGAGGGTCGCAGCCAGCACTTCGCCGGTGCGCTTGTTACCGCTCTGCAACGCACCGCCGTGGAAGAAGACGATAACCGGGGCGTTCGTGGCGTCCGCTGGCATCAAGACGTCCAGCTTGTCCTTGTCGTGCGGGTAGTCGACACCGTCGAGGTAGTCGATATCCCGGTGGGCGGTCACCCCGGTCTGGCCGGCCGCAGTCGCCGCCGCGAGCGTGGGCGTCTTTTCGGCGATAACTCGGGCGAGATCGGCCATGAACGCCTGTGCGACACCGGAGTCAATCTTGACGACCACTGGCCAGAACTTCCTCGTCGAATCCTCCAAAACGACCGTCAATCGGTTATCGACTTCAGCGATTTCCCCTTGTTGGTCAAGACTCATGAATCGGGGCATGACCCTCCATACCGCCTCGCCATACAGTCCTTTTTGGCCGTTCTGGTCGAGAGAATAAGCCGCGGTGCCGATCAATGAATCCATGCCATCTGTTTCGTTCGCGGGTGGCTTCGCGTTGATCACGCGAGCGAGGTCGGCTTGAAGCGTCCGAGCGTCCGACAGAGGCATCTTGACGATGACGGGCCAAAAGCCATCCCGGGTCGCTGGATCCTGCAAGACAACGATCAGGCGGTCGTCACCACCTTGGGCACTCCCTCCGTTGTAGTTGGGATGAACCGCCCAATGGGTTTCCTCCGGCAGAACGACGAGCCCCGACGTAGATAGATCGTAGGGCCACACGGTAATGAGGGCCTCCATGTTCGTTTCTTCCACGCCCTGGGCCGCAACCTCCCCCAGTGTCCAGGTGGGCATGGTGAGGACCGTAAGAAGAACGAGCGCGAACATTCCGAAAGGGGGTACCCGAGCATTGTCATTGCCCTGCAAGATCATGATCAGCCTCCTCTACAAAGGATCGACAACGGTTCCGTTTTCGGTCTGTACGCATTCCCTTGACGCGGCGGTATGTCGGGTGAAACCTTGTTTAGAATCGCTGCGTCAGGCCGGGATCTTGGGCGATATGCTCGGGAAGCACCTTGATGGCGACGATGCGGTCGAGGCGGGTGTCGCGGGCCTTGTAGACCTCGCCCATGCCCCCGGCGCCGAGCGGGGCGTCGATCTCGTAGGGTCCGAGTGTTGCGCCAGCTTTCAGAGGCATCGATCAACGCCACCGGTGTGTCGATGGTCTACGGTGATGGTGTGACTGGGATCGCTACCGGGGCACAGCACGCGATTGCATACCTGAACCCACAGCTTGCCTGGAGAAACCCAGACGCGTTCGCGACTATACCGCTCGCCTGGTTGTCGAGAAAGCCGCCGCAACTTAGGAACTTGTGCGCATCGGATGCGTTCCCTACCGAGGATCCCGCAATCCCCGTGGCGGTATCCTGGGAAAACCAGGCGCCACCCTCGGCCGCTGGATCATGGTGAAGCACCTGGCTTGTTGGAATCACCCATCCCCGTTCGTCACGGCGCCCTTCCACCACTGATCGAACAATCTCTGACGTGACGCATGCCCGTGCATTCGGTGCGACTTCACTCGCGCAGAAGGCGTGCATCGCTGAATACCCTTGGAGCGCTCCGCCCTGGACCTGGATAGACCCATCTGTGATGGTCGTGGTCAGTCCGACCCATCGGCGTTCCGCTTCTGTCTCTGATTGCGTTGCACCTAGATCTTGCGCGAACGCCGCTTGACATCCGAACACGCACACGAATGTGCCAAGAACCGTTGCTGACACTGACTTCATGATGCTCCTCTCGGCTGCTGCGCGGTGCCAAACGCGAGTGGCATGGCTAGATGCTGCATTCTACCGCCTTGGGACGAAACCGCGAATGTGCGATTGGCGGGGGTTTGGACCCTGAAACCCACTTCTAAGGGGCAACCCCCAGAAGGGCAATTTTGGCCTCAAATGGGCCAATGTTTACAGGGGTCTACAAGGGTTGCTTTGGGAGGGCATTGTCAGGTTAACTCTCCGCCCGGCACAATGCCGGGATGAACACTCGCCGGCCCCGCTACCATCGGCATCGCTTTCCGCCTGAAATCATCAGCCATGCCGTCTGGCTCTACCACAGATACTGCATGAGCTTGCGGGATGTTGAGGATTCGCTGGCCGAACGAGGAATCATCGTGTCCTACGAAACCGTTCGCCAGTGGTGCGGGAAGTTCGGCCCCGACGACGCTCGGCAGTTGAAGCGACGACAGGGTCGACTCGGAGATACGTGGTTCCTGGACGAAGTCTTCGTGACGATCAACGGTCAGCGCCAGTATCTCTGGCGCGCGGTGGATCAAGACGGTGACCTGATCGACATCCTCGTACAACCCTGTCGGGACGGGCGTGCAGCGCGGAGATTCTTTCGCCGACTGTTGAAGAGTCAGCGACAGGAACCCGTGCGGCTCGTGACTGACAAGCTGGGCAGCTACCGTGTCGCACATCGGGACCTCATGCCGCTGGTCACCCATGACACGAGGCGCTACGCGAACAATCGCGCCGAAGTCTCGCATCAACCCACGCGACAACGCGAACGTCAGATGCAAGGCTTCACGTCATCCGACCACGCGCAGCGGTTCTTGCACGTGCACGGTGTCATTCAGAATCTATTTCGCGTGGGTCGACACCTCCTCAGGGCGGCTCATCATCGGATGTTGCGAGCACGGTCGTTCACCGTGTGGGCCCAGGTGACGGCAGCCTGATCCTGGGATCAACTCGCCTCATTCTGGCCCGGACTCGTTAAGTTGATAGTGCCCCCCAAACCTTGAATCGCCGGTTTCCTTAGGAAAAAGTGGTGAGCCGCCGGGGACTCGAACCCCAAACCCGCAGATTAAGAGTCTGCTGCTCTGCCAGTTGAGCTAGCGGCCCACATATGGTGTGCTGACGAGATGGTGCCCAACAGAAATCGAACCTGTGGCCTTCGACCTCGGAGGCCGGGCAAACACGGAGCGTATCATAGCCGACGTCGGCCAAACGGGCTCGGCTTTTTCATCCGCTGACTGTGACTGGCCAGAGCTTTGGGTTGTCCAGGATCCGTCCGCTCATATAATCAACCCGCGCTCTGACGTGGGTCGGGATGCGCGGGGGCTCGAGTGTAATCTCCTGCCCCAGACCGTCGTCGGTTCGTAGAAGAAACACGAAGGGGATGTGAGATGAGCGGAAGTAATCGATATGTCGTGGTTGTCGGGGCTGGCCTGTGCTTCGGTCTGATGGTAAACGCAGCGGGCGCACAGAGCATGATCGGACCCTCGCTGGCCGACGCAAAGAAGGCGTTGGCCGCGACCGAAGCGGTGGCGAACGAGTTGGGCGTCGGTCTCAGCTGCGCGATTGTCGACTCCCGAGGCACGCTGGTAGCGCTGACGCGCATGGACAACGCTGGCTACATCACCGCCGACGTTGCCGTGGGCAAGGCGCGGGCGTCCGCGGCCTTCGGCGCACCGTCGGGCGGGTTGACGAGAATCGGCGAGCTGGGACTGGGCAGGGTTATCGAAGGAGGAGAGATGTTGTTCCTTCAGGGAGCCGTCCCGATCATGAAGGATGGCCAGTCGTTGGGCGCGCTTGGCTGCAGCGGTGCAACGGGGCAGCAGGATGAGGATGCGGCCACGGCTGGTGTGAAGGCGATGCAATAGAAAGCGCGCCGGCGCGGTGACGGGGAGCAGCGCCGCAGGGCACCCCGAGCTGTGGCGGATGCTGAGCTCGGAGTGCCGCCACGCCGATCGTCTAGTCGTCAGTCAAGCAGCTCGAGTTCGGCTTTGGCCTCGCCGACCGTCTGCAGCTCGTTGGTGACCGTCTGCGTGCCGAATTGCCAGGCGAGCGAGCCTGCCAATGCCTTGTCCACTTCATTGTTCACAACCCCCTTCAGCGTCACGTCGCCTCGGTCCACCACGATGTGCACCGGCGGGTAGCGTCGGGAGTAGTGCTGGAGCCCGGAGTTTCCATAGATGGCACGCGCGACCCGGTAACGCACCTGGCTATCGGACCGCAACACCGGCAGCACATCGATCGCATCGTCAACTCTCGTCACGCCGTCGACCTGCGCGACGCGCTTCACAATGTCCTTCTTCTTGAACGAACGTGTGACGCTGCCGCTCAGGAGCACCACGCCATCGTCGTCGATGGCTGCCTCCACGTCGTCGAAGATCGTGAAGTAGGTGTACCGGTGCACCTGGGCTTGGATGTCCTTGAAGAGTTGCAGTTTGTCGTCACCCGCGTCGGCGAACGCGGATGCCGAACTCACCAACACAACGGCGGCTACGGCTGCTACACGGAACAACATGGTCGTACCCCCTGACCGGTTGGGCTCGGCGCCTATCGCCGGGCGCTCACACCGCACATCAGGGTAGACAGCAAGGCGCGTACCAGATGCAAGTCGCAACGTTTTCACTGATGTCTACGGGAGTCGGCGACGGGATCCACGCCACGGGCTAGCGATCTGTCCCACGGCGGGGACGATGCGCGGAGGACACACCCGCGGCCTGGCAGAAGGGAGATGGCGCGCCCGACAGGATTCGAACCTGTGGCCTTCCGCTCCGGAGGCGGACGCTCTATCCAGCTGAGCTACGGGCGCAGTGTCAAGGTGGTGTGCTGATACCGGACGAGTTAAGTGGCGCGCCCGGAGGGACTCGAACCCCCGACCTACGGGTTCGAAGCCCGGCGCTCTATCCAACTGAGCTACAGGCGCGCAATATCGATCGATCTAGCCTCGAACCGACCGATCTTATCATGTCGGCTGGCATCGGCTTTACGGCCGTGACCGACCCAGAATCGCCTCGAGGTCCGCCGGCTCGGTGGTGCGCAAAGCGGACCAGAGGTCGCCGACGCGGTCGAGCCTGGAGAAGACCGAGCGGATCGTGAAGTCCTGCGGCGCGAGGCCGCTGTTGACGCCATCGTGGACCTCCGTCCACATGAGCGGGGTTGAGACGCCCGCGAACTCGCTGGCTCGGGCACTGTAGGCGCAGGCCAGCGTCTTGCCGTAGATGTTCTGTAGATAGTCGATGTAGATCGTGCCCGATCGGCGCCGTTTCACCATCCGCTCGACGGTCGCGACCTCGGGGTGCGCCGTCGCGACAACCGTTGCGAGAATCTGACAGAAGATCATGCCCGCCTCGTAGGGCGTACCCGGCGGGAGGGGGATGAAGATATGTACGCCCCCCGACCCTGAGGTCTTCGGGAAGCTCGGTGTCCCGAGCTTCTCCAGCTCGTCGTGAAGCCAGCAGGCCACGTCCAGAGTCTGGCGGAATGTCGCCCCGGGCATCGGGTCAAGGTCGAGGGCCACCTGGTCGGCATCGCTGATATCGGGCAGCCTCGAGAACCACGGGTCCTGCGAAATCACCGCGAGCTGCGCCATATAGAGGAGCGCCTGGGGTCGTCCACCGATCAGGTAGGGGACTCCCGAATCGGCTTTCTCCGGGCTTTCTCGAATCTCCGTGACCCGCAGTCCATCGGGGAGCGGGTCGGGTGCTCGGTGCTGGTAGAACGATTTACCGTCAACGCCGTTCGGGAAGCGCTTCATCACGAGAGGGCGGTCCTCGACGACGGGGAGGATGTAGGGCGCCATCCGAAGATAGAAGCGGAGCAACTCGCCCTTGGTGATGCCCGGGTCGGGCCAGAAGACCTTGTGCAGATTGCCGACAGGTACTCGGCTCCCGTCGGAGAGCACGAGAGTGCCGCGTCGTTTGGTCTGTTCCAGTTGCTCCAGCAACTCGAGTAGCTCGGAGGCCTCCGCGAGCTCGGAGGCCTTCGCTAGCGAGGCGGTCTTCGCCTCAGGATGTTCAGGAACGGGCGCCGTCTTTCGTGGCGCCCTCGCCCTCCGCGCGACCGACACGGGTCCTGGGGCAGAGGCCTTGTTGGGTCGTCGGTCTGGTAGGCGTATGTCCGACGTATTCTTGTCATCACGCAATCCGAGATAGACCGGATTGCGCAGCAGTCCATCCATCGTCCACTCCGTGAACTTGGTTTGCGCCACCAGCGTGGGCGTGACCCAGTGGTCGCCTTTTCCCACTCTTGGAAACTCCACGAACGGTGACTCAGGGGTGATGAGCGGAGCGAGCTGGGCGGCCACGCGGTCGAGCTCGGCATCGGTGAATCCGGACCCGACTTGCCCCGCGAATACCAGACCGTCGGCGGCACGTGCTCCTTCAGGGACATACCCCAGCAGCAGTGCGCCAAAGTGGCGTCTCGACTGCCGGGGCTCCGTCCACCCACCGACGACGAATTCCTCGGTGGTGATGAACTTCAGCTTCCGCCAACCGGCGTGTCGTCGTCCGGAGAAGTAGCGGCCGTTGGGGTCCTTGGCGACGATGCCCTCCCACCCTGAACGCTCGGCCTTCGCCCGCATCTTCTCGCCCCCACCGACCGTGCTCTCGATCAGCCGAAGCACCGATGAGCCAGGGCGACGAAGCAGAGTTGCGAGCCTCGCCCGTCGTTCCGCGAAGGGGAGAGCGCGGACGTCGTCCGCGCCGTCCCGCAAGAGGTCGAAGGCGATGAACGCCACCGATACCGCACGTGATGACCGATGGCGGCTGAGCCCTCGAACGTGAAGGCGGCCTTGTAGGTGTTGGAATCCGAGGGGGTGCCCCTTGTCGTCGGTTGCGACGATTTCCCCATCGAGCAAGACGGGGCGCTTGAGTCGCAGTGCGAGTCGCGCCAGGGGCTCGACCAACTCGGGGAATTGGTCAGACTTGTCGTTGCCAAGGCGCGAGTAGATCGAGACGTGGATCTCGGGGGCAACCTGGAGGTCGACCAAGGCACGAATGCCGTCGTATTTCGGTTCGAAGACCAGGTCGTCCTTTCCCACGATGCGGTCGTGGGTCGCTGCCTCGGTGAGCTCCGCCAGCATCGGCCTGGTCTCTCGAGGGTCTTCGCGCCACCGGGCGGGTGTGCGCTGTGGTCTCGGACGGGCCATGGGGAGCCACCAGAATATCAGCGACCTGTCGCCCCCTGACTCCGACTCCTGCTGCCGTCTTCTCCGCCTCCCCGAGGCAGAGTGCAGATCCGTGCAGGTCTGGTACCAGGGTGAGCTCGGGCCGATACACTGTTCATCATGCCTGCACGTCCAACCTGGAGAGGGTTTCTCAAGATAAGTTTGGTCACGGTTCCGGTGCGGGTATTTCCCGCTACCGATTCAGCCTCGTCGGTCCGCTTCAACCAGTTGCACGCCACCTGTCAAACTCGGATTCAGCAGAAGAAGTGGTGTCCCGAGTGCGAATGCCAGGTAGACAAGACCGAGATCGTGAAGGGCTACGAATTCGAGAAGGGTCGCTACGTCGTGATGGACGATGAGGACATCGCAAAGGCCCGCCCCGAATCGACCCGTGTCATCAACCTGATGCGGTTTGCGGACGTCGAGACGATCGACCCGATCTACGTGGAGAAGCCCTATTACCTCGCACCTGACGGAAAGGTTGCGGGGGAGGCGTTCGGTGTCCTGCGTGAGGCTCTCCGTGGCAAGGCCGGTATCGGCAAGATGGCCATTCTGGGTCGAGAGTATGTGGTTGCCGTTCAGCCCCGTGAACGCGGCCTGATGATGTTCACCCTGCGCCAGGCGAGCGAGGTGCGTCAGATGTCGCAGATCGAAGAGCTCGACCAGGTACCAGAGACGGTCAACGCCGACGAGATCAAGCTGGCCCAACAGGTGATCGGCAACTTCGCCGGTGAGCTGGATCTCTCCGAGTTCAAGGACGAGTATCAGGCCGAGCTGCGACGCATCATCGATGCGAAGGTCGCCGGGGAAGAGGTCGTCGAGCCCAAGGACGAGCAGCCGGCCAAGGTCGTCGACTTGATGGAGGCTCTCAGAAAGAGTCTCGATGCGGTGAGCGAGTCGAAAAAGAAACCGGCAAAAGCCAAGAAGGAGCGCGCGGCGCGCGCCCCATCACGCAAGAGAAAGCGTGCCTAGTGGAGGACCCTCCACGAGGATTGGGCCACTAGGGAACACTCAGATCGAACCCCGCCATCTCGCGGGCATTCCTGACGAGTAGACGACCATCGGCGAGCGCCGGTACGTTCCACGTCTTGCCCTCGATGGCCCCTGACCGCGCGACCTCCTCGTGTCCGTCGGGCGTGGCCCGAACCAACGCCAGCTCACCCCGTTCGGTCAGGACGATCAGGTGGTCGCCGGCCAGCAGCAGCTGACCGTATCCGTATCGGCCACCCTTCCACTTGAGTTCACCGGTCGCAGCATCCATACACGCGAGAATCGACTCGTCGAGCCCGTAGATATAGCCGCCGTGGAGTACCGAGCTGCTGAACTTGTTCTTCATCCGGTTGTTGCTCCACACCGTCTCAGGGTGGAACGGTGGCTGGGCCCCCGTCAGCTCGATCACGGCAGCCCCGCGTCCGTACGACGCCGACAGAAATAGCCGGTCGGGTCCAACGAGGAGCGGCTGCGCGATGTTCGGAACCATCGAAATCTTCCAGGGATACTCCCAGAGCAGCGTGCCCCCGAGGTCGAGGCCGACTGCGCGCGTTGCGGTCACTGTGACGATCTGTCGCTGACCGGCCAGGGTGATGAGCATCGGCGATGTGTACGACTGCACGTCGTCCAGGACGTGCCAGACCACCTCGCCCGACTCACGGTCATACGCGACAATTGACCACCCGGCCGACCCTCCCGGTTGAACCACCACAAGGCCGTCGACGATCAGCGGGGCGCCTGACATCGCCCAGCTGAGGTTCGTGGCCTGGCTGTCCCGGAGGATGTCTCTTTCCCAGACCACCTCGCCCGTGTCGGCTTCGAGACACCACAGGCGGCCTGCCGCACCGAGGGCGTAGAGACGACCGTCGTACCAGGTAGGGGTTGCTCTGGGGCCCGGTCCGCCCATCAACTCGTCGAAGTGCGCATCCCAGCTGTGGGTCCACAGCTCGCGGCCGGTCGCCGCGTCGTAGGCCACCACGACTTCCTGGTCCCGTCGTTGTTCGATCGTGAACGCGCGGTTGTGCGCGACGACGAACGACGCGTAGCCCTCGCCGATCGGTTGCTTCCAGATCGGGGTCAGACCCTCCTCGGGCCAGTCCAGGTTGAGGCGCCCCTGCCGGTAGTACCCGTCACGGGCAGGGCCGCGGAAGTCAGTCCAATACACCGCGGCCTCGGCGTCCGTCGTGGTTGGGGCGCGGGCGGGCAGATGCCGGGAGTAGTGCTGCGTTCGATTGCGCTCGAGGTCGGCAAAGTGAGAGTCCGCATCGCCGGATGTGAAGATGGGTCGTATCCCGCTGCCCGCAAACTCGATCTGGACGCCCAGCGTTGCGGCGGTCAGCCTGACGGCTTGCTTGCCCCCGACGGCGACGACTAGCCCGCCAAAGGTGAGAGCGGCCACTGCGACGATACCGCCGAGTATCAGCAACGCTGACCGGAGTGAGGATCGTCGTGACGCCACGCTACGAGGATACTGCAGTTACCTTCTTGGACAGGCAATCGAAGAAGCGGTCCATCATCGTCTTGCCCACCGTGCCGACGAGCCGCTGCCCGACCCTGGCGATCACGCCACCAATCTGTCCGCGACCGTCGACGCTCACGACGGTCTGGCCGTCGGTGCCGTCAGTCAGTTCGACCCGCGCCTCGCCGCGGACGAAACCCGGGCGTCCTTTCGCGTCGACGACCAGTCGGTAGCTCTCCGGCTCCGCCTTGTCGGCGAGTGTTACCCGAGCGTTGTATCGACCGGTGATCGACGCGATGCCGACCATGAGGACAGCTGTGTAGCTGTCCTCACCGCTCGGCTCGAGCGACTCGCAGCCTGGGAGACAATCGGCGACCACGGTGGGGTCGATGAGGAGATCCCAGACCACTTGTCGCGGAGCCTTGAAGGTGTACGTCGAGGAGAGGTTCATAGGGGATTATCTCCGTGCCGACCCTTTCCTGGTCGGTAGCGTACTCAAATGGCGGCCAAGTTCTTCGAGACTGTTGAGATTGTGGACCGGCAGGAAGTCGTCGATCGAAGGTAGAGCGGCCTGCATGCCACGGGTCTGCGGCACGTAATCGGGTGAGCCGAGGAGCGGGTTGAGCCATATGAGTCGATGCGCCGTCCGCTGGAGCCGGGCCATTTCGGCCCCGAGCCGTTCGGGTTCTCCACGGTCCCACCCGTCCGAGATCACAAGCACGACGGCTCCGTGACCGAGCACGCGTCGGGCCCATCGTGTGTTGAATGCGCGCAGAGCGTCTCCGATCCGCGTGCCGCCCGCAAAGTCGGGGACCTGCCGCGGGAGCCGCGGGACGACCTGAGAGATGGCGTGCTGCCGCCGCCGCCGACCGAGGTGTCGGGTGACTCGGGTCAGGCGTGTGGCGAAGACGAACACCTCGACCTGGTCGAGACGCCCACTCATGCAATACAAGAAGTGCAGCAGCATCCGCGCGTAGCGTTCCATCGACCCGCTGACGTCGCACAGGAGAACCAGCGGGCGGCGGCGTTGCTTGCGCTCGCGGCGGGGGAGGTCGATAAGCTCTCCGCGATGCGTGGCGGCCCGTCGCACCAGGCGTCTGAGATCGATGGTCGGGCCACGCCCAGCCCGCCAGCGTCGCGTCCGGCGCATGCCGACGTCCCAACGGAAGTCGGCCATCATGCGCTGGGCCTGGCTGAGCTCGCTTTCGTTGAGCTCGGCAAAGTCCTTCTGTCTGACCGTTTCGCGATCGCTGTAGCTCAAGGGGGCGACCTGGTCGATTCTGAGGGGCGCGGCACCCGACGGCTCTGTCCGATCGGAATCTGCCCGGGCCGGCGATTCGAACTGCGGATCGCCAGTGCGTCGCTGCTCGCCCATGGCGCGAAGGTCCGTCGTCGTCCAGTTACCTGGCGGCGGACGCCAGAACACGCGGAAGGCGTCGTCGAACAAGGGGAAATCCTGGGGACGATGCACGAGCAGACATCGCAGCGCGTGATAGAACTCGCGCCTATTTCCGATGTCGACGTGCTGGATGGCGTGGGCGACGTCGAGGGTGCGAACGGCCTGCACGTCGATGCCGGCCGCACCCAGCAGACGGGAGAAATGAAGGAGGTTCGGCAGGAGGGCGCTCATGTCCCTGCGTGCTTCGCCCGGTTCAACATCTCCTGCACCCGTTCCCCGCGCACCGACTGGATGTCTTCCTGGTTCTTCAGCACGATCCCGAGGGTCTGATCGATCGTCTCGGCGTCGAGTTCGCGCTTGTCGAGGGCGACGAGGGCGGTCACCCAGTCGAGCGTTTCCGAGACCCCGGCCACTTTGTACAGCTCGGCCCGACGCAGCTCCTGGACGAACGCCGCGACCTGTTCGGCGAGCTGCGCGGCAGCGGTCGGCAGCCTCGTGGTGATGATCTCGAGCTCCTTCTTGTAGTTCGGATACTCGATCCAGCAGTACAGGCACCGGCGCTTGAGCGCATCGTGAAGCTCGCGGGTGCGATTCGACGTCACGATGACGACCGGCGGCTGTGTGGCCCGGATCGTTCCGATCTCTGGAATGGTGACCTGAAAATCCGACAGCAACTCGAGCAGAAAGCCCTCGAACTCCTCGTCGGCACGGTCGAGCTCGTCGATCAAGAGGACCGGCGGCGGTCCCCCGTCAGATTCGAGGGCCTGGAGCAGCGGCCGCTTGACCAGGAACTCGTCGCCGAAGAGGTGGTTAGCCGCGGTCTCCTTGTCGTCGCCGAGCGTACCGGTGGCCTCCATGAGCCGGATCTCCAGCAGCTGCCTGGAGTAGTTCCATTCGTAGACTGCGTGCGAGATATCGAGACCTTCGTAGCACTGCAGGCGAATAAGGTTGGTCGCGAGCGCCTGGGCGAGGACCTTGGCCACCTCGGTCTTGCCCACGCCGGCTTCGCCTTCCAGGAGGATCGGGCGCTGGAGCTTGAGGGCGAGGAACAGCGAAGTGGCCAGCCCGCGGTCCGCGATGTATCGCTCGGACCGGAGCCGGCTCTGGAGATCGTCGATCGAAGCCGGGACCACCGAACCTACCCGGCGCGATCCGCGGCCGCGGTGACGGCGCGCTGCACCCAGACGTGAGTCACCGCCTTGCGATACTCCGCCGATGCGAAGATGTCTCCCAGCAGGTCCGCGTCGTCACCCAGATCGCCGCCGACAGACTGCGCTGCCGCACTGATCGTCTCGGCGGAGAGCGTCTGACCAACCAACGCGCGCTCGACCGATGAGGCTCGAGCCGGCGTGGGCACGACGCCCCCGACCACCACCGATGCGTCGGTGCACGATCCGCCGGCGACCGTCACAGTGGCCGCGACACCGACCACGGCGTACCGTGAGGCCGGATGAGCGAATTTCGCGTAGGCGCTCCCTTGACCAGCTTGCGCGACCGGCACCTCAATAGACGTCAGCAGCTCGTCTTCTCCAAGCGACGTGGACATGACGCCCAGGAAGAAACCCGATGCGGCGATGGCGCGCTCGCCTCCAGGCCCCGTCATGCGCAGACTGGCTCCTAGTGCGCAAAGCACGGTCGGCAGGTCTGAGGCCGGGTCTGCGTGCGCCACGTTGCCGCCGACGGTGCCACGGTTCCGGACGGCCGGGTCGCCGATCTGCTTCGCGGCCTCCGCGAGCGCCGCGGCATGGCGCTGCACGTCGGCCGAAGCGGCCAGCTCGGCATGCGTGGTCAGCGAACCAATGTGGACGGCACCATCACCGACGGTGATGCCGCGAAGCTCACCGATTCTTCCTATGTCGATCACCGCTGCCGGAGCGGCGAGACGGAGTTTCAGCAGCGGGATCAGGCTGTGCCCGCCGGCGAGAAGCTTGGCGCCCGGATGTGTCTTGAGCAGCTCTCCAGCCTCGGCGACCGAGCCCGCACGGTAGTAGTCGAAGTCTGCGGAATACATGGCTCAACTCCCCTTCGCTTCCTGGATGGCGCGCCACACGCGTTCTGGCGTAAACGGCATGTCGAGCTTCCTGACCCCAAGCGGCCGGAGCGCATCCATCACTGCGTTGTAGACCGTCACCGTCGAGGCGATGGTCCCAGCTTCACCGATGCCCTTGACCCCCAGGGGGTGATGGGGCGACGGTGTGACCGTAGAAAGGACTTCGATCTGCGGGAGTCGGTCTGCTCGCGGGAGTGCGTAGTCGAGCATCGACCCGGTCACGAGCTGTCCGTCATCGTCGTAGACCGCCTCCTCCCAGAGCGCCTGGCCGATGCCCTGGACGACGCCCCCGTGGACCTGGCCTTCGACGATGGTCGGATTGATCTGCGGTCCGCAGTCGTCGAGGGCAACATACCGGGTTAGCTCGACCTGCCCCGTATCTTCGTCCACTTCAACCGTGGCCACGTGGGCGCCATACGGAAAAACGAAGTTGGGTGGGTCGTAGAAGGTCGCAGCCTCGAGCCCTGCCTCGACGCCTTCGGGCATGTCCCAGGCGACGTGCGCCATCAACGACACGTCCTGAATGGTCTTGTTCCTGTCGGGCGAGCCCTTGACGAAGAACTTGCCGTCCTCGTACTCCATGTCTTCGACGGCGGCTTCGAGCAGGTGGGCGGCGATGACCTTGGCCTTGTCGCGAACCTTGCGAACCGAGAGGGCCAGCGCCGCGCCCCCGACCGCGGTCGTGCGGCTGCCGTAGGTCCCCCACCCCATCGGGGTCGTATCGGTATCACCGTGAATGACCTTGACGTCGTCGGTATCAACGCCGATCTCGTCCGCGACGATCTGCGCGAAGGTGGTTTCCTCGCCCTGTCCGTGCGGCGAGGCTCCAATGAAGACGTGGACCTTGCCGGTCGGGTGGAAGCGAACGATCGCGCTTTCCCAGAGCCCCCCCTGGAATCCGATCGCTCCGGCTACCTGGGAGGGGCCGAGACCGCAGATTTCCACATAGGAGGTCACGCCTATCCCGAGATGGCGACCGTTCTCGTGGGCCGTGGCCTGCGCCTGCCGCAGCTCGGCGTAGCCCACGTGGTCCAGCACCTTGGTTAGAGCGGCCGGGTAGTCGCCGCTGTCGTAGGTGAGCGTCGTCACCACGTCGTGGCCGTCGTCGAACTTGGGTATGAAGTTCTTGCGTCGGACATCAGCCGGGTCCATGCCGATCTCGGCCGCCAGGAGATCGATCAACCGCTCGACCATGAACGTGGCCTCCGGTCGTCCCGCGCCCCGATAGGCCTCGACCGGCACGGTGTTCGTATAGATTCCGTAGACGTCTTCCTTGATGGCCGGAATGTCGTAACAACCCGACAGCATCAGTCCATGGAGGATCGTGGGGATACCCGGGGCGGCGGTTGAGAGATAGGCGCCCATACCCGCGTGGACCGTGCATCGGATGCCGGTGATCTTGCCGTCCTTGGTACCGGCCAGCTCGACATCCTGGACGTGGTCGCGTCCGTGGGTTGTCGCCACGTAGCCTTCACTGCGCGTTTCGGTCCACTTGACCGGGCGGCCGATCGTCTTCGCGCAAAAGACGGTCAAGAAGTCGCCGGGGTAGACGGGAATCTTGCTACCGAAGCCGCCGCCGACCTCAGGCGCAATGACGCGGAGCTTGTCCTCCGGGATGCCCGTGACACCCGAGCACAGGAATCGGACGATGTGCGGGTTCTGGGTCGTATTCCACAGCGTCAGCTCACCCGTGGCCTGGTTGTATTGCGCAACCGCCGCGCGTGGCTCCATCGCGTTCGGGATGAGGCGCTGCTGCCGGATCCGCTCCTTGATGACAACCTCCGCATTCTCGAAGGCCGCGTCGGCGTCGCCGCCGTTGACGACCCAATGGAAGGCCTGGTTCCCCGGAATGTCCCCGTGCAGTTGGGGCGCATCATCCCGGGCTCCGGATTCGGGGTCGCTCACCGCCGGCAACGGCTCGTAGTCGACCTCGATCAGGTCCAGCGCGTCCTCGGCTTGATAGCGGTCTTCGGCGACTACCACCGCCACGATGTCCCCGGTGTACCGCACGACGTCCTTTGCGATGCAGGGGTATCCGGCGATCTTGAGGTCGGAATCGGGCAGCAGCCAGGCGCATGGCACCGGTTGGAGCACGCCTTCGATGTCAGCGGCCGTGTAGACCGCCTCCACCCCAGGGGCCGATGCGGCTTTGCCCGTGTCGATTCCGGTGATCCTGGCGTGCGCGTGCGGGCTGCGGAGCATCGCCGCGTGCAGCATATCGGGGAGCGTGATGTCGTCGGTATACGTGGCGCTCCCGGTGAGCAGCCGAGGGTCTTCCCGTCGACGAATGCCTGAGCCAAAAATTCTCGTTGCCATGGCTACTTCCCTGACATCTGGTCGGCGGCCTGCTGCACGGCGCGCACGATGTTTTGGTAGCCGGTGCACCGGCACATGTTGCCTTCGAGGCCATGTCTGATCTCGGCCTCGGTCGGGTTCGGGTTGTGCGCGAGGAGTTCATGGGACGCGAAGACCATCCCCGGGGTGCAGAACCCGCACTGGAGCCCGTGCTTTTCCCAGAAGCTATCCTGCAGCGGATGCAGGGTGCCGTTCGTGGCCAGCCCCTCGATCGTCGTGACCTGGGCCCCATCGGCCTGGACGGTCAGACACGTGCACGACTTCACGGCGGTACCGTCCAGCAGCACTGTGCACGCACCGCACTGGCTCGTGTCGCATCCAACCTTGGTTCCGGTTAGGGCGCCAAGATCGCGGATGAAGTGGACGAGAAGGAGACGTGGCTCCACCTCGCGTTCGTACTGACGGCCGTTGACCGTGATACTGACAGGGACCTTCACTGCGAGCTCCTTTCGCCGAACCGCTCGGCCAGGGCGAACTTGTCGTCGACGCCGATCAGACTGTTGAAATCCTCGAACGTGAGCAGGCGGTCCTCCTGGTCTCGGCTGGTGCCATCCTCCAGGAGCGTGCCGTAGATGGTCTCTAGCGCCTTCGCAGCGGCGTAGAGACCAGTCAGAGGATATAGGATGAGCTGGAAGCCAAGCTCCGCGAGTTTGGCGCGGGCCAGGACCGGCGTCTTGCCTTGCTCGATCATGTTGGCCACCGTCGGCTTTGGCGCCCGACGTCCGATCTCGGCCAGCTCGTCGAGCGAGCGGGGAGCCTCGATGAACGTCGCGTCGGCCCCGGCGGCACGCGCGGCCTCAGCCCGCGCCACGGCCTCGTCGAGTCCAATGGCCGCCAGTGAGTCGGTTCGCGCGACGATGAAGAAGTCGCGGTCGCCTCTCGTGTCCACCGCCGCCTTGATCTTCTCGAGATACTCCTCTCGCGCGACCACCTTCTTGCCCCGCATGTGGCCGCACTTCTTTGGCCACACCTGGTCCTCGAGAAAGCAGCCGGCCGCACCAGCGTCGATCAGCTCGGTCACTGTGCGGATGACGTTGAGCGGGTTGCCATAGCCGGTGTCGGCATCCACGATGATCGGAATTGAAACACTCCGGCAAATTCTTCGGGCCCGGTCGATGACCTCGGTCTGCGTGAGGAGACCCATATCGGGCTCACCCAGGTGGGTGGCCGAGACGGCGTATCCGGAGACGAAGGCGAGCGAGAAGCCGACACGCTCGGCTATCTTGGCCGAGAGCGCGTCGTAGACACCTGGGAAGACAAGGCTTCCCGAGTCCTCCAGCACCCGATGGACACGTGTGAGCGGAGCCATACCTAGAATCGACTTTCGAATCGCCCGAGGGTCCTTGAGACTATTCGATCTGCCGATTTTTATCGAGACCCAAAATACCGCCGAAGCCGAGGTCCTTCTATCTGCCGCGGACCAGCGGTCCAAGCACTGACAGGTCGCCGTCGATATCCCGATTCGGGGTCAGGTTCAGCATCTCCGCGAGCAGCGGATAGATGTGAATGTTCTCAAACGCGGGAATTGACTGCCCCGGCTCGATGGCCGGTCCTCGAGCAAGAAAGATCCCGTGCATTGACGAGAGGCGGGGGTCCCAGCCGTGCATGCCAGCCGGCGACGATGGGTCCCGTCGGAACGCCACCCGGCCACCTTCGGTTGGCACCAGGACGACGTCGCCGAAACGGGCGTTGTCCGCGACGTGCAGGTGCCTCGGCGCCTCCGCCCGTAGATAGGCTTTGGCGTCGTCGGCGGCCACCCGGCGGTTGAAGGTGTCCCGAATGTCCATTGCCCGCGACGGGTCGCCCGGAAGGTGCAGGCTCAACCCAGGGCCAAGGAAGACCGAACGGACACCGCGGAGATCCGCCACGTCGCCGATGATGACCTGGCGCTCGGGGTCGACGGCCGCCATCCCATGGTCCGAGACGACGATGAGATTCACGCGGTCGCCGTATGGTAGCTCTTCGATCGCCGTGGTCAG
Source organism: Vicinamibacterales bacterium (assembly GCA_965249105.1). GTDB lineage: Bacteria > Acidobacteriota > Vicinamibacteria > Vicinamibacterales > UBA8438 > CAUZIB01. Next base: position 260,882 of record OZ252219.1, read on the forward strand.
AGTGCCGAGCAACCGGTCTGCTGCCCGGATCGACCGACCGAGCGCCGGCGCGTTCGGGCCGAAGAGATGGCCCGCTCGGTCCACTGTCGAGAAATACACCGTGATGATGTGCGGTCTTTCGTCGGCTGAGAGCCGAAGCCATTCGATGACCTGGTTCACCCTGTCGCTGTTCGCCACCCCTCCGTCGAAGGCCCGCCACATAGACGGTCTGAGTCCTCCGATGGGCGCCTCAGTGCCAGGCCAGAAGAACGCTGCCGCAACCATGCCCTGACGCTCGGCGGTCAACCAGATCGGCTCCGCCCCCCACCACGACCCGTCCTGGGCGTCGTCCGAATCGCGGTAGTCGAAGTCGTCGTCCCGATACGGGTCGTAGAACCGATTTCCCACGATCCCGTGGTGCGCGGGATACATCCCGGTAGCAATGGAGTAATGGCTCGGGAAGGTCAGTGTCGGGAATACGGGAACGAGGGCCTCGGCGATGACGCCCGTGGCGGCCAGTTGGTCGAAACCCGGTGTCTCGAACCGGTCGAGATAGTCGTGCCGGAATCCGTCGAATGACACGAGGACCACGTAGTCGCGGTCTCTGACGTCGGGATGGTTGATGCCGCCAGTCCCGTCTGGCGAATGTATCTCTTGCGGGGCGCCGCGAGACTCTTCAGCAGTCTCGGCTCGCTGGCACCCACCCACCGGCACCGTTGCGACGACGCTGGTGAGGACGAAGGCGTGCCTGAGCCGACGACGATTCACAACAGCATGGTATCGCGGGTCGCCGAGTATCCGACGACGGTGATGCCACGGTGACCAAAGAATGGAGAAGAAGAAGAAAGGGGGGAGCCTGGCCTACGTGAAAAGGTGGTCCTATGTCAGTTCGCCAGCAGCGTCGTCACGCCGGCGATGACGGCCACGGCGATTACCAGCGCCCATCGCTGTCTGTTCCGAATCTGCGAGAACCCAACCGCGGCCAATCCGACAAGTAGTAAGAGTTTCATGACTCTGATCTCCCGACCCTTAACAGAGCAATCGGCATGCCGAGAGATCCGACCAGTGAAACCTGAGGTTCTCCAGCCGGTCGTCTGGCTCGTCTGGTTGACGCCTGACTACTTATCGAGTGTCGCTGGGACAACGCGGAAAAAGACACCGCCCCGCAAGAACTTCATGGCTGGTCAGCCGCTGCCCTCTCCTCCGCGCGGGTACCACCCAAGATCCCGGTCAGGCTGTAGTTGCCCTCGTGGCACGCGTATTCGAAGATCGCTGAGTCGCTCCGTCGCATCGGAACATTGGCCGTCCAAGGGCTGGACCAGGTGTTGGGGTCGTCGACCGTGAACTCGTACTCCAGCGTGTCCTCGTCGAGGCGGGTGATGCGCTCCACGAGCTTCATCGTCTCGGTCGAACCCCTCCACTGTCTTCGCTCGTCGTAGTCCGTTGTCTCGATCACCAGCGTGTCGCCCTCCCAGTGCGCATGTGAGTCGCCGGACCATTGCGGGATGCCGGGAGCCGGACGGCGACCGATGGGCACGACACGAGCTGTGTGCACCATCTCCGTGAGGATCACGACGAGGTCCTCGGTCTGAAACAGCTGCATGTTCTGGTTGTAGGCGGCAGGGGTGATGGGCGGACCGGCGTTAAATCCCATCATGCATCGGTCGGAGGTGCTGCGGTCCAACCACGAATCGGCTGGGTGCTCCGTCCGATACGCCCGTCTCGCCGCGGCTCGTCGCTGCCCGACTGGTAACATCTCCGGCATCCTGCCGTTCGGCGGATCGACAATCAGCGAGGTGCGCCGAGTGCCGATGGTCGTTGTGCCCCGGTCCATCCAGAAGTTGTTGTAGCCACCGACGTTTCCGCCGGCCTCCGTTTTTCGCGGATCCTGGTTCCACAGGCGGATGTTGCGGTCGACAGCCTCTTGTTCGAGGTTAGCCGCCTCCTCGGCAGTCAGGAAGGCCTGGTCACCAAGATCCTCCGGGCGCTGCATCGGTGTGATCGTGCGGAAGTCCCAGATGCCCTGAAGATCGGGCTGACCCCATGATGTGTGCGGCACTGTTTGGGCAGCGACCGGCGTGGGACCGGATAGAGCGAGCGAGACCAGGACAGCTGCGGCGCCTCCGATGCAGAGAGTTCGACGGCTCATATCTACCTCATTTCGTCAGATGGAGAATGGGGTGAGTGACGGGGATCGAACCCGCAACATCCGGAGCCACAGTCCAGCGCTCTACCATTGAGCTACACTCACCACGCAGGAAAACCAGTCTATCACGCGGTTCTGTCGGTCCTCCGGCCGACCAGGGTAGACCACTCCACTAAAATAGACGCCGTGCCGCACAAGCTCGAGTCGCCATCCCAAAGCCGCCCCATTTCCATCGACGCGTCGGCGCTGGAGGCAGCACGCGTGATGGTCGAGGCGTTCCGTCTCGCATCCCGGGCGGACAGGGCCAAGGACATTCTGCACGGCGTGCTCGACGGCCTTGCCTCGCTCGTTGAGCAGGATGCATCAGGTGTCTACGTCGTCGGTAAGAGTGGCCGTCGCCTACGTCATACGTTGTTCCGGGGCTGTGACCCGGAGGTCTCCGACCTCGAAGCCCCGTTTGACGGCAAGGGGATCGTTGGCGACGTGCTCGCCTCGGGACAGCCACTGTCGGTTACGGACGACGGCTCGTCGGAGGCGTCGTCCGGTCGACCTTATGCGAGGTCGCGACTGGTTGTCCCGATTGTCGGTTCCGACCGGCGAGTGCTTGGCGCGCTTGACGTCTGGTCGGACCAACCCGACGGATACGACGACGATGCGACGCAGTTGGTCATGTTGTATGGGCAGGCCGTGGCCGCCTCCATTGAGGCCGCGCGGCTGCACGCCGAGGTCGTCGACAAGCGCCAGATGGACAGCGACATGGCGTTAGCCCACCAGGTCATGGAGGAGCTCCTCCCGAACGCCACGCCGCACGTGCCCGGCTTTGACATCGCCGGGTCGCACGAGAGCTCACACTCCGTCGGCGGTGACTACTATGAGTTCATCCCCCTGGTTGACGACCGCTGGGGGGTCGTGATTGCCGACGTGGTGGGGAAGGGGATTCCGGCGGCTCTCCTCGTGTCCGCGCTACGGGCATCGATATCAGCGCTGGTGGGACACGAGCTCGCGGTGCGCGCCGTCATGCGGCGCGCCAACCGCTTCTTTCATGAATCGGTCGAAGACGGGAAGTTCGTGACGTTGTTCTATGCCGTGATCGACCCTCCGCATCGGCGGATGCTGTATGTCAATGCTGGGCATGCCGCCGATCCTGCTCCGCGCCAATGGGGAGGTTGAGCTCCTCGAGGAGGGTGGCGTGCCGCTGGGGCTGTTCGCCGCCCCGAAGTACTTCGAAGGGCATGTCGTTCTCGAAGACGGTGACCTGCTCGCCCTGTATACGGATGGCGTCGTCGAAACGGCCGATGAGAACGACGATTTTTATGGCACAGAACGCATGGTCGAGCAGCTGAGGGCGGGCCTGGCGACCAGCGCGACCCAGGTCTGCAGCAGCATCATGCAAGCCGTGCGGCGGCACGGTGGCTCGGCCAGACAGGACGACCGAACGCTGGTGGTCATGAAAGCGACCGCAACCTAAAAGGGACCAGGCAGGTTGCCGTTGCCTTCGACCGCTATCGACTGGACCGGTGAAGTCACGATCCGCTGGCCGTCCGAGCAGACTTCCATCCGCAACCCGCACCCCAGCCACGACAGTTTGAGCATGCTGCCCCCGAAGCTGGCCCCGGCGAGCCGAGCCTTGGTCGGCTCGGGAAAGAACTTGCCCCCCTGGATAAGGATGCCCGTACGGGGGGGCTCGAGTACGACGACCCGATAGCTGGAGTTGAGGGTCCGGACAACCAGCGTCGTCAGCGCATCGAGCTCGGCCAGGCCGACGCCGTTGGCCACGGTCGCCTCGCGCGTGAACCCGTCGAGCGTGCACTGTCGCGGCACGGTCGTTTGGTCGGGATACACGCCCGACTCGTCTCGTCGGTCGCTCACGACTTTATTGTAGCAGCGGTCAGTCGTCCGCCAGCCGGTGCGGATACTGCTCGTAGTGTGAAGCGAGCAGGTCCCGGCCAAAGTCCCCGTCGAAATCGCGCCACACGCTGTGTGCGTGATTCGCGTTGTTCTGGACGTTGTCGTATTCGATGAGGAACGTCGGACCCTGGATCCGGTAGTAGTGCCCCTCGCCAACCGTCGCGCTGCCCATCCAAGCGAACTTGATGTTGTTGACGCCGGCTGCCCGGATCTCGGACAACCGCTCGCTCGAGAGTGAATCGGGTTGGACGACCGCGTACTCTTCGATGAGTGACCAGAGCACATCCTGCTGTGCGGAGCTGAGCTGGCCGTAGGACACTCCCTTGTCCTCCTGCATGGCGGCCTGGCGCTCGTTGCTGGTGAGGATATCGCGCGGCGCCTCGGCCGAGAGCACCGCGGCGGAGCGTAGATCCGGAGACAGCGACCCGAGCAGCGATCGCGCCTGGTCCTCCTCGACCGACAAGACACGCGTGCCGGACATCCGACCTTCGCGGACGTGGGCTGGATTGGTTCCGAAGAATTGCGGACTGCTGGCCACCTGCTGGCCATTGATCACCGTCCAGCTTTGAGAGATGTGATGGCCTTCGTAGCGCCACGCCCAGGTGTCGGTGCTCGACGGCTCGCCGAAGATCATGAAGAAGTACAGCTCGGGGTCGCGGATATCTCGGCCTTCCAGCTCGAACAGCACCTGCTCGAGTTGTCGGATCGTCTGAGACTTGCCGAAGCCCTCGTTGCTGAGGCTGGCTTCCACTAGAGCGAGAGCCGCCTTCTGCTGCGCCGCGGTCATCGTCTTGAGTGGCACGCCCTTCCGCTCGCGGGGAATGAAGTGCCAGTCGAACCGGTCCTCACCATTGAAGGGGAACGTCGCAGCCTGGCGCTGGTCGGGCGTCAGCGTGTCGAGGAACGCCTGCGCGGCTTCGGCCATCTCGCCGGCTTGACGACTCTGCTGGGTGGCGGTGATACCTGCCGTCAGCAGCGCGGCAACGAGGAAAACGACAGGGACGATGACGGTTCTCATGTAACTCCTCCAGGACCTGCGGAAATGTGAGCCGAGCCTACAACCAGGGTCAGGGGGCGTCAAGGACTGCAGCGGCATCTATAGTCGGCCCGCGCATTCAGGTATCGTTGATCGGGTCGTTACGCCCAAGAGGAGATTTCATGCACATTCGAAGGTTCGTTGTTGCGTCGACCGTCGCACTTGTCCTCGCGCTGCCCGTCTCCGCGCTCCAAGAGCCGATGGATGAGGAGGCCTATGCCAAGGCCATGATCGAGATCCGATTCCTGATGCAGGACGCCGGCTTGCACATCGATGCCCGCTACTGGCCGGACCTCGCGGAAGACGTCGTCAAGCTCGAAGCTCAGTTCGACAAGGTCGAGGCCTTCTGGGCGGTCCGGGGCACCGCGGACGCCGTGAAGCTGACTCAGGGGGCGATTGCCGCGCTCGAACCGATTCGCGTGGCGGGTGATGAACAGAGCACGGAGGGTGCCCAGTCCGCCGTGAAAGCACTGCAGGGCAGCTGCCAGTCGTGTCATCAGCAGTTCCGAGAGGAAACCGCTGATGGGTTTCGGATCAAGCCCTAAGGGCAGTTCGGCCCTTCTAGTTCGTCGGCCAGAGAACGCCCTGGCTCTTCTCACCCTCCGCGCCGGCCGGGACGGGGCCCATGCCCTTGTAGATGAACCGCTGGATCCGCGAACCCTCGTAGGTCTCGGTGGTGTAGATGTTGCCGCTGCTGTCCACCGCGATGCTGTGCACCGCGAAGAACATACCGGGCTGACGTCCCCCGTCGCCGAACGCGGTCAAGACTTCCATCGTCTCGCGCTCGATGATGTAGACCTTCATGTTCTGACCGTCGGCCAGATACAGGAAGCGCTGTTCGGGGTCTGGCGAGAAGTCGATGTCCCAGGTCGAGCCCTGTGACAGCGTGTGGGCACCGACGATGTACTCGTCGACAAAGGTGCCGTCCGTCTGGAAGACCTGGACCCGGTCTTCGGCGCGGTCGCAGACATACACGAGACCGTCGTTCGAGATCTCCGAACAGTGGACTGGACCGCGGAATTGCGTCGCCGGCTCGCCACCTGGCGTGTAGCGGCCAAGATCTAGTTCGTCATCGGGCTCGTTGCCATAGGCGCCCCAGTAGCGCTTCAGCTCACCGGTGTCCATGTCGACCACGGCGACCCGGCGGTTGAAGTAGCCGTCAGCGAAATACGCCTCGTTGGCCCCTGGGTCGATGCCAATCTTGGCGACTCGGCCATAGCTGTCGGTCGCGTGGCTGTCACGTGTGTATACCGGACGCCCGTCCTGCTCGCCGGTCTGCCGCGCCCCCGCTGTGCCCACTTGCATCAGGAAGGTGCCGTCCTTCGAGAACTTGAGCACGTGCGCGTCGCCTGCGCCGTTTCCACCGATCCAGATGTTGTCCATATGGTCGACGGTGATCCCGTGGTTGGACGCTGGCCACTCGTAGTCGCCGGTCTCCGTCCCGGGGCCCCCCCAGCTTTGAACCAGGTTGCCTTCCTGGTCGAACGCCAGCACCGGGAACCCAGGCTGACAGCACTCCGAAACCGGGGGATCAGCCGTCAGGCCGATCTCGGTGTTCAGTACGAAGTTGTCAGGGGTGTTCCGGTGCACCAGCCAGATGGTGTCGCTCGAGTCTACGTCGACGCCGATCGTGGGGCCCATCAGCCAATGTTCGGGAAGGTTCTTCGGCCAGAGGGGATCGACCTCGAACATGGGAGCCTGGGGGCCGTCTCCAGCCATCATGGGCGCGTCTCCGCCGGCGTCGTCGACCGCGGTTTGCCCGACACCACAGGCGACGATCAGCGCCAGCAGCGATGAGCCGATAAGAAGGTTACGCTTTCGATTCATCCCGGTCCTCCCTTTGAGTCGGTTGGTGGATCCAACCGACGCGCACCACGGCAGACGGTCGTGGCGGTCCGTTTGGGCCCCTCGAAGGTGCCCAGTATACTTGCAATTGGTTCACGTGCGTCCAACTTTTCTCACCCGTACGTATGGCCAGATCGGCCACTCGATGAGAAGAGCCTCGATGCTGGTATCCACTAATTATCCAATAGGTTACAGAGATACTGAAAAGGCCAGGGGATTCCGACGCGGTGTCCCGACGACCGCCGTATTAGCCCTGCTGGTCATCGGGCTTGTCCTCACGGCTCCGTCCGGTCCACGCGCGCACGATATCCCGGCCGACATTCTGGTGCAGCTTCTGGTCAAGCCGGAAGGGGACCGGATTCGCGTCCTGGTGCGGGCGCCCCTCGCCTCGATGCAGGACATCATTTTTCCGCAGCGAGGTCCCGGATACCTCGACATTCCCGCCGCCGACTCCGCGCTCCGGCAAGGAGCGATGCTCTGGATGTCGGACGATCTCGAGGTCTATGAGGACGGCGAGCGTCTGCAGGGACAGGAACTGGTCGCGGTCCGTGCCTCGATTCCGTCGGACCGTTCGTTCGCGACTTATGACCAGGCGATGGCGCACGTGCTGGGGCCGAGACTACCCGATCGCACCGATATCGTCTGGCAGCAGGCGATGCTCGACGCCCTCTTCGAGTATCCGATTCGTTCGGACCAGTCCGAGTTCGCGATCGATCCAACCTTGGCTCGCCTGGGTCTCCGAACGAGGACCGTGTTGCGCTTCGTGCTCCCTGATGGCACGGTGCGCGCCTTCGACTACCGCGGTAACCCCGGCCTCGTTCGCCTTGACCCTCGCTGGCATCAGGCCGCGCTCCGATTCGTGAATCTCGGCTTCGAGCACATCCTGGACGGGATCGATCACCTGCTGTTCCTGGCCTGCCTGGTCATCCCGTTTCGCCGGATCCGGCCGCTGATCGCGATCGTCACCTCCTTCACGATCGCGCACTCCGTGACGCTGATTGCGACGCAATTCGATTTCGCTCCCGACGGGCTGTGGTTTCCCCCGCTGGTCGAGACGCTGATCGCCTTGTCGATCGTCTACATGGCGCTGGAGAACATCATCGGGGTACGATTGAAGAAGCGCTGGCTGTTGGCGTTCGGTTTCGGACTGGTTCACGGCTTCGGGTTCTCGTTCGCTCTGCGCGAGACGCTGCAGTTTGCCGGCGGCCATCTGCTGACATCGCTCCTCTCGTTCAACGTGGGCGTCGAGCTGGGTCAGCTGCTCGTGATCCTGGTGCTTGTCCCCGGCTTGGCGGTGCTCTTTCGGTTTGCCGTCGCCGAGCGGGTAGGCACGATCATCCTGTCGGCGCTGGTCGCGCACACGGCCTGGCACTGGATGACGGAGCGCGGCGGCGAGCTGCTGCAGTTTCAGTTTCAGCCCCGTCTTCCAGCCTTCGACCTCACGCTGCTGGCGAGTGCGATGCGATGGGGCATGCTCGTGCTCATCCTCGCGCTGTTGGTCTGGCTGATGTCGATGGTGTTTCCTCGACTCGAGGATGCGGAGGGCGGGGCGACAGCCACCGCCAAGGACTAGACCAGCCGCCCGACCACTGATGCCGCGGATCGCGTCTCTCGCCACCGCCCTTCCTCCGAATCGCTGTGATCAGTCGGATACCCGGGCCGCGATGGCCCGCGTGTGTCGAGGTGACCGGGCAATGGAGCGGCTCCTTCCGGTGTTCGAGCGAACGGGCGTCGAGACACGCTACTTCGCCCAGCCGCTCGATTGGTACGCCGACGGTCCAACCTTCGAATCACGGAACCTGGCGTTCGCGGAGTGCGGGGTCGACTTGGCAACGCGCGCGGCACGAACGTGTCTCGACCGGGCAGGCGTGCAGCCGGCCGACGTCGACCATGTCTTCTGCGTCACGACGACGGGGCTGATGACGCCGAGCCTCGATGCTCGATTGGTCGCGACGCTCGGGCTGCGTGAGGATGTTCGTCGCCTCCCCTTGTTTGGACTCGGCTGTGCGGGGGGGGCTGGCGCGCTGGTTCGAGCGGCCGACATTCTTCGCGGGAGCCCCTCACAACGAGCCCTGGTGGTCTCTCTGGAGTTGTGCAGCCTCGTGTTCTCTCCAGTCGCCCGAACGGCGACTGACCTCGTCGGGACGGCGCTCTTCGGTGACGGCGCCGCCGCCGCCTTGCTCGAGGGAGACGAGGTGGGCGACGTCGGTCCGGAGATCGGCCTGACCCGCAGCCATCTGTTTCTGGGGGCGCCCGACTTGATGGGGTGGAACTTCACCAGTGACGGCATGCGGCTCATCCTCTCGCGCGAGGTTCCGGAGTTCGTGGCGTCGGACGTGCAACCCGTGGTCAAACGTTTCATGCATGATGGTGATGTGCGTCTTGCCGACGTTGATCACTTCCTGCTTCATCCCGGTGGAGCCAAGGTGATGTCGACCTATCGGTCGGCGTTCGATCTCGACGAGGAGCAGCTCGTACACTCGCGCGAGACGATGCGCCGGTACGGCAACCAATCCAGTGCCTCGGTGCTCTTTATGCTGCACGACCTCGTCGCATCGGGGCGTCCCGCCTCTGGGGACATGGGACTGATGGTGGCGCTGGGCCCAGGGTTCGCGGCTGAGATGTTGACCTTGTCATGGTGAAGGGCGCGCCAGATGTCACGGTTGTCGGTGGCGGGCCGGCCGGTTCGGCGCTGGCGATCGTGCTGGGGCGCCGCGGTGTTCGAGTGTGTCTCTACGAAAAGTGCAGACACCCGAGGCTCAAGCCTTGCGGGGAGGGCCTCTTGCCCCACGGCGTTACGGCGCTCGAAGACATCGCGGGGTTGCCCAACGCGCCGCGCGTCCGTGGACTTCGATTCTGCACGAAGGATGCCCTGGTCGACGCCGACTTTCCCGACCAGTCCGGTCTGGTGGTGAGACGCGACCGATTCGACGCCTGGCTCTTCGGGAAGGCGGCTTCGACGCCCAATGTCGAGGCTCGCCCAGGGACTCCGTATCGGGCGGGGCCCACGGGGCTGCTCGTCGGTGCCGATGGGGTCCGGTCGATGTTTCACCGTCGCTTGCCTGGGCGCTTTCAGACGCCACGCAGGGTCGGTCTGTCCACCCATGTCGATGGCATCGATGGCCTCGGCGAGCATGTGGAGGTGTACTTTCATGACGAGGGCGAGCTCTATGTGGCCCCGACCGGGGGTGGCGAGGCCCTCGTCTCCGCGCTCTTCGACTACCGGCATTTTCGTAGGGACGGTGTGGACTACCTGCTGCGGAAGACTCCGGCGCTCGCCAACCGCATCTCGGCACTGGAGTACACAACGCCTTTGTTGGCATCGGCGCCACTCGGCCTGCATGTGCCTCAAGTCGTGTCCGAAGGGCCGCAGGGTCGCCTGATGCTCGTCGGCGACGCGGCAGGCACGCCTGACCCGATCAGTGCCGGCGGGCTGGCCCTCGCGCTGAGTGCTACCCGCTCGGCCGCCGATGCCGTGGTCTCGGGCGACCTGGCGTCGTATCAGCGGCGCCGACTGGAGATGGGTCGGCGGGCAGCCCGCCTTGGGCAGTTGATGCTCCGATTGTCTCAGAGCGAGCGGCGGGCCACCTTTGTTCTCCGGCGCTTCTCGTCGATGGTTCCGAAGCTTGTCGAGGCGGCGGTGCGGTCCAAGACCACCGTCCCTGGTCGACTCTGGCCTGCCACTCGGCAATCGTGACTCCGTGAACATGATCCGGTCGCTCTCTCTCTCATCACGCTCGCTGGAGCGAGAGATTCTGGACGACCACTCGCCACCGCAACCGATCGTCGACGAGGTATACGCCTTTCTGGGAGCGATCAATCGGTGGCTCGGCGGCGGGCGGGCCACCCTTCGTCGGTTCGAGGCGTTCAGCGCTCAGTGGACTCCCGGCGAGCGGGTTCACGTGCTCGATGTCGCATGCGGAGGCGGAGACCTCGCGCGGGACCTGATCGCCTGGGGACGGAACCGAGGATTTCGAGTGCAGGTGACGGCTCTCGACGTCAGCCCTCGAGCACTGGCGAGCGCACGCGGTCGGGGCGACGACGAACGGCTTCAGTTCCTCTGTGGTGATGTGCATTGCGCACCGTGTCGCGACCGAGCGTTCGACTACGTGACGTGCGCTCTCTTTTTTCATCACCTCACCGATGACGAGGTCGTCCGGACCATCAGGTCGTTCGACCGGCTGGCCAGACGGGGTATCGTCGTGAACGACCTCATCCGGGGGTGGCGCCATCTTTTCTGGAGTTGGCTGTTCACCCGGCCGTTCAATGCCGTTCTCCGGCACGACGGGCCTTTGTCGGTACGACGAGCGTTTCGGCCGGCCGAGCTGGCACTGTTGGCTGTGCGATCCGGGGTCACGTGGCTGTCAATCCAACACCACTTCGGGCATCGGATGACGCTGGCAGGAGAACGGGGACCGGACTAGGTACTTAGCTTCTCAGGTCCGGCAGGTCTTCGCCGGCCGGGACGAACTCGATAGCCACTCCGTTGTTGCAATAGCGCTGACCTGTCGGTGCCGGACCATCGCTGAAGACATGGCCCTGATGCCCGCCGCACCGGGTGCAGTGATACTCGGTGCGGGGGAGGATCAGCTTGAAATCCCGCCTCGTCGCCACACCTCCATCGATGGCGGCGAAGAAACTCGGCCACCCGGTGCCGCTGTCGAACTTCGCGGTCGATTCAAACAATGGCAGCCTGCATGCGGCACAGACGAACGTCCCCTCGCGCTTTTCGTTGTTCAGCGGACTCGTATGCGGCGGCTCGGTGGACTCCTTGAAGAGGACGGCAAAGGCCTCGTCTGGTAGGAGGCTTCGCCATTCGTCGAGCGGCTTGTCGATCTTGCTGACGGCGTCGGTCATGGGCTCATTCTAGACCGTCCATCCTTGGGAACCGTAAGACGAGACTTTTCGGCCCAGTCGGAGTCTAATGTCCGGGAGGGTGCGATCTGTGAAGCAGGCCGGTGCGCTCGAGTGGTCGTCTGACGTCTCGTCGGTTCCGTCCTCGTCGACGGCCGACGGCGATGTCGCTCTGGCCCGCCGTTGCGGGTCTGGTGACCAGGCTGCGTGTGAGCAGCTGGTCGACCAGTATCAGCGAATGGTCTACGCCCTGGGGTGCCAGCTTCTTGGCAACCCCGACGAAGCACTCGATTTGAGCCAGGAGGTCTTCCTCCGCGTCTTTCGGACCATCGGACATTTCGAGGGTCGGGCGGCATTGCGGACCTGGATCTACCGCATCGTGATCAACGGCGCACGGAACCGTCGCCGCTGGTATCACCGGCGACGTCGGGCGTATCTGGTTCCGCTCGATGTCCATGTGAGCGAGCACGGTGATCTGCCCTCGCCTGGAGCCGCGGCTTCTCCCGAGGCGGCATTCGACCGAAGGGAGAGCGAGCGGCGTCTCTGGCGGGCGATTGCCCACCTGCCCCTAGATCAGAGGTCGGCTCTCATCCTTCGAGAGATCCACGGACAGCGCTACAAGGAGATTGCCTTCTCTCTCGGTGTGACGACCAGTGCCGTCAAGTCTCGGCTCTCACGCGCCCGCGAGGCGCTTCGCCGGGAGCTGAAGTCGTGAGGACGCGCCTGTCCTGTGCGGCGGTTCGGCGGCAGCTCGGCGCCCATCACGATGGTGAGCTCACGGTCGCAACTCAGGTAGCCGTCGAAGCCCATTGTTCGCACTGTGCTGCGTGCGCGGAAAGGCTAGAGGCCTTCTCGACCATGCAGGAACTACTTCAACGCGGTGGGGTGACGGTCGACAGTTCACCAGAAGCAGAGGCTGGCAGCGCCGCCGCGGTGGCCACGATGCTATCCGCGACACTCGCGAGTGTGGTCCATCAAGCGGTTCGCGAGAAACGCGAGGACTGGCCTGAGCGTGTCGGTCGCGTGATGCTGGACGCCCCACGTTTCTGGATTCCAGGCGGTGCGATGGCAGTCGGTGTTGCTGGTGCCGCAGTGTTGGCCACGATCCTTAGTCTGTACACACCAATGGACTCGAGATCGCTCGCGGCCGTGCTCGATCCCGGTTCGAACCAGAACCCCGTCAGTGTGGCACGCGGCGTGACCTTACCGCAGGTCTCGCTCGATGCCGGTCTGGCTCTGTTTCTCAACGAATCTCTGACGCTGCCGACCCCGAATCTTGCGCTGGCCGCCCTGGTGACGCGAGAAGGTGAAGTTGCCCGTTTCGAGGTGCTTAGCCCGCGTGTGTCCGCTGAGGCTCTTGCCGGGAGCCTTGCTCGACTCAGCACAGATATTCGGTTCAAGCCGGCCGAGTATGATGGGTCACCGGTTGCTGTCAATGTCGTGTGGCTGTTCGAGCAGACGACGGTTCGCCCCCTCTCGCCACAGCCTGAAGAACACCAGACTGCACCCCCTCTGATTTCCTAGTACAGTGCCGTCACACGCGTTAGGCCGATGTCCATTTTCATCGTGGGCGGGACCGGCACGTTGGGTCAACCTGTCGTTCGACAGCTCGTGACCGCGGGGATCGAGGTGCGGGCGTTGGCGCGTTCGTCGGCCAACGTGTCTCAGCTTCGGGCTCTCGGTGCCGAGCCGGTGCGGGCCGATCTCTTCGACAGAGCCCAGATGGAGCGCGCTCTGCAGGGCTCCAAGCGGGTGCTTCACCTGGCCACAAAGATTCCCCCGGCGCGGAAGGCCGCCAGCAAGGCGGCTTGGGAGGAGAACGACCGGATTCGTACCCAAGGCACCCGCGTGTTGGTCGACTCCGCGCTCGCAGTTGGTGTCATGGCGCTCGTCTATCCCAGCATCTGTCTCACCTATCCGGACCAGCGTGCTGCCTGGATCGATACCGATACCGAGTTGCAACCGGGTGGCTCCATACTGCAATCGACGGTGACTGCCGAGAAGGAAGTCGCTCGCTTTTCTGCGATGGGGGGACGGGGCGTCGTTCTGCGCATGGGGGCCTTCTATGGGCCGGATGCTCCCAATACCCTGGACGCACTGGCCATGGCGCGTCACGGGCTGGCGATGCTGATGGGGTCTCGGGAAGCGTATATGTCCCAGATCTGGATAGAGGATGCTGCCTCCGCGGTGGTGACCGCGGCCCGGAAGGCGCCGGCAGGCGTCTACAACGTCGTCGACGACGAACCGCTCACCCGCGGCGAAGTGGCGACATTGCTGGCCACAACCGTTGGCCGAGGCAGACTGTTCGTGCCTCCTGCCTGGCTCGCCCGCGCCCTGGGCGGCCGCGCGATAGAGCCACTGACCCGTAGCCAGCGGGTCACCAACTGTGGGTTTCGGGATGCGACCGGTTGGGCACCGGAGATTGCCAATGCGCGGTCCGGCTGGGCGCGGATCCGAGACGCCCGGCCTCCCGTGTCCGCCTAGTTGCCGTGGGAGACCCCCCGGCTTTGCCGGGGCGGCCAGCCCCGTTTGACGTTTCGGGGAGTCACGTGAGGAACTCCTTCCCGTGAGCCGCTCAAGCATCACGAGAAGGAGACCTCATGCCGACCTACCGAAGTCTCAATCATACGAAATGGCACTGTCAGTATCACGTTGTGTTCATCCCGAAGTATCGAAGAAAGGCGATGTACGGGGGATTGCGGCGGGATTTGGGCGAGGTGTTCCGCCGTCTGGCGCTGCATCGCGAGAGCGAGGTGGAGGAGGGGCATCTGTTGCCGGACCATGTGCATATGATGATGTCGATTCCGCCGAAGTACTCTGTCGCCCAGGTCATCGGATATCTCAAGGGGAAGAGTGCCATCCACATCGCTCGGGAGTTCGCGGGACGTTCGCGGAACTTCGTGGGGCAGCACTTCTGGGCCCGGGGCTACTTCGTGTCCACGGTGGGTCGCGATGAGCGGGTCATTCGGGAGTACATCCAGCAGCAGGAACGCGAGGACCGGCGGTCGGATCAGTTGCCGTTGGAGTAGAGTGGCCACCGTGAGGTGGCTCAAGTGACCGCATAGCGGGCACGTCATGCCGCTTTGAGCGGCTCACAAACTAAGGCCCCCGGCTTTGCCGGGGGATACTTACTGTGGTGAGTTCAACAGATCTGTACACCAAGGCTGACGATGCGCGCGGCAGGCAAGGCGCGAAGAGCGTTAAAGCGCTTTTCAGATAGCCCTTGTACTGCCTGGGCTCGTCGTGGTACTTCTGCATGCACCAATGCAGGAGGACCGATGCAAGCCTATTCGATGGATCTCCGAGAACGGGCCCTGCTCGACAGTGATGCCGGGATGAAGGCCGCGGACGTTGCGGTGAAGTACCGCGTGAGCGGGTCGTGGGTGCGGCTGTTGAAGCAGCGTCGGCGGGAGACGGGCGAAGTCGCGCCGCGCGTCCAGCGGCACGGGCGGCGCCGGATGTTGGAGCCGCACCTGCACACCCTGGCCGCGCTGATCGCGGAGCAACCGGATCGCACCTTAGCCGAGCTGAAGGACGCGCTCGGCACGCCGGCCAGTCTGGCGACGATCTGGCGCGCGGTGGCGGCTCTGGACGTGACCGTCAAAAAAAACGGTCCGGCCCTCCGAACACGATCGACCTGACGTCGCGGCCGCGCGGGTCGTGTGGCACGCCGCCGCGCCGACCTGGGATCCGACACGCCTGGTTTTTCTCGACGAAACCGGCATTACGAACAATCTCCTGCGGCGGTATGGTCGGGCCCTCCGCGGGGCCCGCGTCCACGACCACGCGCCGTGCGCCCGGTGGCAGACCAGTACGTTTCTCGCGGCACTGCGGGTCACCGGCCTGACCGCGCCCGGGGTCTTCGACGGCGCCATCGACGGGGCGAGCTTCCTCGCCTATATCGAACAGATCCTCGTGCCCACCCTGCATCCCGGGGACATCGTCATCGCCGATAACCTCAGCGCACACAAAGTGGCCGGCGTCCGCCAGGCGATCGAGCGCGTCGGCGCCACGCTCTGCTATCTGCCGCCCTACAGTCCGGACCTCAATCCCATTGAACTCTGCTTCGCGAAGCTCAAAGCCCTCGTGCGCGCCGCCCGCTGTCGATCCACCGAGACCCTCTGGCCTTTCCTCGGCGCCTGTCTGCCGCACTTCAGCCCCGAGGAATGCCGCCATTACTTTCGACACTGCGGCTATCCGGGCACCACACGGTCATGAAAAGCGCTTTAGGTGCGGAGCGCCGGCAGCATGTCACCGTCGGGCACGAATCTCAGCGCGAGCCCATTGTTGCACCAGCGCTCGCCGGTGGGCGCCGGCCCATCGCTAAAGAGATGACCCTGGTGGCCACCGCATCGGATGCAGTGATACTCGGTCCGCGGCCAGATCAGCCGGAAGTCGCGCTTCGTATCGATCCGCCCTTCGATCGGCGCATAGAAGCTCGGCCAACCTGTGCCGCTTTCGTACTTCGTGTCCGAGGTGAACAACGGGAGGTAGCATGCCGCGCACACAAAAGTCCCCGGCCGCTTTTCGGCATTGAGCGGACTACTCCCAGGCCGTTCGGTCGCCTCCTCGAACAGCACCTCGTACACGTCTGCTCGGAGCAAGCGCCGCCATTCGGAAAGCGGTTTGGCGAGGGGATCGATGCCTGCCGCGACCGATTCCTGCTCGCGACCCGCCGCCCGCACGACAAGCGGCGACACGGCAATGCCTAGGACAGCGCTCAAGAATTGATGTCGTGTCATGACTCCTCTCCTATCTCAATCCCTATGATGTCACGCCGACGGCGCCGGGTTCACCCAGAGTCCTAATTCGTGTCGCCGTGGACTGGAATGTAGAGGACCTGACCGGGGTAGATGACCGACGAGCGGAGTGCGTTCGCGTCCCGGATCTTCGCAGGTGTGGTGCCGTACCGCCTGGATATCCTCCACAGCGTGTCACGGCGGCCAACAGTGTGGCGCGGCGTTGACGTGGCCGCGACGACCCCTGACGACCGACTGGTCATGTTGGACACGTATGTCGCGTAGAGGGAGGGAAAAAGCGCGATGTGATAGTGCGGCGGGCCACGCTCACGCGTGGCCTCCAGAACGGTCCGATCTTCCAGCGTGAGGAGCGTCGCTTCCAGCCAGCCGCGACAGGTCGAGTTGGACGGTCGTCTCAGGTCCAGCGCCATCCCGGTCGGATGCACCGAACGAGGTGAGGCGTTTCGGGGCTGGTGGGACATCGGACGAGTGAGGCTGGTGACGACCAACTTCTCGCCACAGGCCCGACGATACTGTGCGGACAGCCGCTCGATGAACAGCAAAACCTCGGGACGGGTGTAGGAGAACGAGACTTCTTTGAGCGAGTAGTTTCGACCACCGTCGACCGGAACGAGGAGTCCCGCGCTGACAAACCGTCGGAGCTGAGCGGATCCACGCAGAAAGGTGAAGTCGTGGCTCACCGCCTGGTCGTTCTGGCGATCGAGCGACGCCCTGCTTCCGCGGAGACTTTGGGCCCCCGCGAGGCCGGATGACACTCCGACCGCACCCAGGATGAGGATGAGTGTGACGAGACCGCGCCGGCCGGGATGTCCCGCCTGAATGCCGATTCGTAGCATATGGGACACGAGGGTGTATCGGTAGATCACGGGTAGGACACAAGGCCCATTCAGTTCTGCGTGTCAATCGGTCTGCTGGAAGAGAGCCGTGGCACGCTCGAGGCTCTCACGATCGCCAACCAGGACTGCCGTGTCGCCTGCACGGTAGCGAAAATCTGGATCCCGACGGTAGATCGGCCGTCCGTCGCGTACCACGGCGACTTGAATCGTTCCTGTCTGGCGCCGAAGGTCGAGCGTCCTGGCGTTTTCGCCATCCGCCGCCGAGCCTTCCTCGACCTCAACCAGTTCCAAGGCCTCATGGATACCGAGGTGCTTGAGCGCATCGAGCTTGAGCCCGCCAGGGTCGGCGTCACGCAGCACCGCGTAGTGCTCGCCACGGAGCGACTCGAGCTCTCTCCAGATTCGGTTGAGCGGAATCTCGTAGCTCTCGAGTGCTCGCGCGAACAGCTCCAGCGACGCTTCGAACTCCTCGACGACGATTTCGGTGGCGCCCTGTGCCATGAGCCTCTCGATGGCCCTAACGTAGCGGGTTCTGACGATGATCCTGGCCGTGGGGTTGAGCATGCGGGCCAACCCGACCCCGCGCAGCTCGTCCGTTGGGGATGAGATAGCGAACACGACGACACGCGCGTCGGCAATCCCGACATGTTCGAGCACGGACGGCTGCGTGCCGTCACCGAAGACCACCGGGACGCCGTCCTGCCTCGCCCGCTGTACGAGCTCTGTGTTCTGCTCGACGACGATGCAGGCGATCCTCGACGCCTTGACGGCCCGGGAGAGGTAGCGTCCGGCCAGCCCGTAGCCCACGATGATGACGTGGTCGGTGCGCGACTCGAGAGTGTCCAGATCTCCGTCGGCGGTTTCCAGAGGACGACCCATCCTCCGAGCCACCGGCCGGGCGATCTGGATCAACAGCGGCGTCATCATCATCGACAGCGAGGCCACCGAGATGAAGAGCGGATAGGAGGAGCTACCGAACAGCCCGAGCGGCAGCGCACTGGCCGCGAGCACGAAGGAGAACTCGCCTACCTGGGCGAGACCCATTCCCGCCGCGAAGCTGGTCGAGGTCGAACGGCGGAGGGCCAGGCCCGCGAGACTCACCACGGTGAACTTGGCCACCATGATACCGAACGTCAGACCGAGCACCAGGGTTGGGTTGCCAAAGAGCAACGGCACGTCGAAGAGCATGCCCACCGACGTGAAGAACACGCCGCTGAACATCGCTCGGAAGGGCAGCACGTCCGCCAGTGCCTGCAGACCATACTCCGACTCTGAGATCAGCAGACCGGCGATGAAGGCGCCGATCGCCAAGGAGAAACCGACGCTCGACGTGACCAGCGCCGCCCCGATTCCGAAAAACCCGACGCAGAGCGTGAAGAGTTCGCGGTCGCGGAGCAGCACGATGCGGTCGAGCGTCCACCGTACGACGAAGCGGCCTCCACCCACGAGGACCGCCATGGCGAGCACGCCCAGTAGCAGGTCGCGCCATCCGGTCTGGCTACCCGCATCGGCGAGCATCGGAAGCAGCAACATGAACGGCAGGATGCACAGATCCTGAAAGAGCAGGATCGACACGGCGAAACGGCCGTGCGGTGAATCCAATTCGGTCCGGTCAGCATAGGTCTTGGTTACCACCGCCGTCGATGACATCGCCACCAGCGCGCCAAAGAAGATCGACTGGCTCGTGGATATCCCGAATAGCGGCGCGACGAGCATCGTCAGGAGGAGCGTGCCACCTACCTGAAGAGCGCCGCCCAGAAAGACCTGTCGTGCCCACCGGAGGACATGCGAGAGCGAGAGCTCCAGACCTACCGTAAAGAGGAGGAGGGCGATCCCGATCTCGGAGAGGGCCGAGACGTCGTCAGGATTGGCGATCAACCCGAGACCGTGCGGGCCGATCAAGACGCCGGCGAGGAGAAAGCCTACGAGCGGTGGGGCCCCGATCCGATGCGCGAGCGCGACGATCGGTATCGCCAGGCCAACGAGGAGCAGGAGCTGGAAAAGCAGGCCGGTGTCGTGCACGCCGAGCTCACAGGACCTGAACGGGCACCTGCTGAATACTGTTGTTCCCGTAGCCCAGCCGATTCCACTCGGCGGCGTCCGGCTGGGTGCGGCCGGCGAGATCGGTGGCACGCGCCCGAAGCGTCAGGGACCCGGGGTCAGCGACCGATGTGATCAGCTCCCACCACTGCCAGCTGTGGCGGTTTCGGTCGCCGACCAGTCGGGCCGTCTGCCAGTCCGAATCTCCGACGGCCACTGCGACCTTGGACACAGGCGCCGCCCCAGACCACGCCACGCCGCGGATCGCCACATCGTCCCGCGCGACCTCACTGTTGCCGGCCGGTTCAGTGATCAACGCGCGGACCTGCTGGAGCGACACCGGTTCGCGTACGGGGTGACCGTCGCGTTCCCATTCATACCAGTACGCCTCGGCCTGATAGTGGCCGTCGAACCTGTGGTCGATCAGCTGAATCTCCGTGAGCCACTTGACCGACGCCACGGCGTACCACCCGGGTACGATCACCCGGAGAGGGTGCCCGTGCCTGACGGGGAGCGACTCGCCGTTCATGGCGTACGCGAGCAGCACGCCGCCGCCGCGGGCGTCATCGAGATCGAGGCTGCGTTCGAATCTGATCGGGGAGTCACGGGCCTCCGTCGGCGCCTCGGAACACAACCTCGAGAGCCGACGTCCGGACACCTGCCCGGTCAAGGACCTCGACCAGGGGGACCCCCGTCCACTCGGCGGTGCTCACCGCACCGAGGTTCCACCGTTCACCGGCCGCTGGCGGTTCGAACAACGTCCGCCCGTTGCCGGCGCATTCGAGGGTCGCCACCACCGTTTGAGAGTGCATCCGTTGCAGGTCGGCAAGAGAAAACTGCTGCGGACGGTCCACGAGGCCAGAAACACTCAGACGAAAGGTGTCGGCGTCGAATGTGGGAATCTGGAAATGGTTGCGCACGTAGAAGTGTGCGTTGGGCATGACGACACCACCGACCAGGGAAGGAATCGAGGTCTCGCAGTTGAGCGGGTGTGCGCGGTGGACGACGAGACCGGCCTCGATCGCCTGCTGACACCCATCCTCGGGGTCGAGGGCTGATATCTCGTCGCTGACTGGTGTTGCCGCGCCACACCCCCCGCTGGCCACGACGCGTGCGCAGGTCGACGCGGCGTAGATGTCCAGACTGCCGGCCAGCTCGAATGGCCGCATGAACGACCTGAGTCGCACCTCGTCAGTCGCCTGCACGATCAGATACAGCGTGTGTTCGCCGTCCACGACGGCCTCACCCTGGATTTCCACGCCGTGCTGTTTGACGTTGGGCCGGCTCAGATGATTCAGGAGCATCGCACCCGTATCCGGGTCCCCGGCTGGACAGCGCTCGGCGGAGTGTTGGTGACGGACGACAAACAGCGGCATGTTAACGACCGAGGTTGAGCCCGTCGATGTGCACGTTGAGTTGATGGTTGACCCGTAACCCCGTCACACCGTCGGTGTCGACCGTCGACCGTGGCTGCGACGACACCTCGGCGTCGTTGACGAGGAAGCGTACCTGGGTGGCACCCACCTCGACCGCAAGCGTGTTGGTCGCCGACCCTCTCTCGTTCAGCGTGTTGATGGCGTCGTGGCCGGTCCAGGTGACCACGTTCGACGTCTCGCTGCCCGTCCGCTTTCTGATCAGGAACTGTCCGTCCTCACGGATGACGAAGTACGAGTACTGCTGGGTGTCGCCCGTCAGATTCGACCCACCGAGAAAGAGACCGAACGCATTGGGATGACTGGACGGCTCCATCTGCGTAAACGAGGCGCTGATCGTGAAGTTGTCGCTCGCGGTGTCGCCCGGCTGCCAGAAGATCGCCGCGCCACGGCCGGAGGTCTGAGCATGGACGCCGCTCCCCATCGCCATAAAGGTGAGGACCTCGGCGGCGTTTCTCTCCCGGTCGAGCCGGTGTTGCCAGCCACCGGCCTGGACACCGCCCTGTTGGGCGTGCAGGACGAGGGGGAGCAAGAAGGCCGCGGCGGCTATGCACGTCAGGGGCTTTCGCATTTCAGAGTCCTCCGACGCACTATAGCACCCGACGCGCGGCCGCTTGACGGGGCAAACTGTGTCACACCATAGTGAGCTATGGAGCTGGTCGCCGCGCTCGGCCGCATACTGGGCTTCTCCTTCGCCGCCGGCATCAACCTGTATGCCACCGTGGCGCTCCTCGGGCTCGCGTCACGCTTCGAGTGGGTTGCACTCCCCCCGTCTTTGCAGATGTTCGACAGCGACGTGGTCATCGGCGTCGCGCTGGTCCTCTACCTCGTCGAGTTCGCGGCGGACAAGATTCCGTGGGTCGACTCGATGTGGGACACCGTCCACACTTTTATTCGACCGGTCGGGGGTGCGGTCATCGCCGTCGCCGCGCTCGGTGACGCATCACCGACAGTCGAAGGACTCGTCGCCCTGCTCGGCGGTGCGCTTGCGGCTGGCAGTCACCTGACCAAGACCAGCGCCCGCGTTGCCGTCAACGCCAGTCCCGAGCCGGTGTCGAACTGGATCCTGAGCCTGGGCGAGGATGTCTTTGTTGTGGGGCTGGGCTATCTTGCCCTCACCTACCCGGTCGCGGCTCTGGCCGTGGTGGGTGCGGCGACCGTGGCCATCGGTCTGTTCTTCGGAGCCATCGCGCGGGTTGCATGGAGGCGACTCTTCAGGCGATCGCTCGAGGCAGATCCGACACGCGTCACGTGACGCCGGTGCAGCAGGTCACCGGGTGGCGGGGTTTATCGGGTCTTGCCGCTCACCAGCCAAACACCAGCGAACGACACCAGGGTGAGGCCGTCCGCAAAATCGCCGATGGCCATCCCGGAGGCATAGAAGCGTCCGACCCCCAGGAGCAACACCAGCGGCACATATTCCCAGCCGTGGCGCCGGACCAGCGCAAAGGCAAGAAGGCCGAAGATTGCGATCCACATGGCGGTCATCACGCAGGGATGGAGCAAAGAGCTTGCCAGCCCGCCGTCGTGAGGTCACCCAACCGTTTCCGAAGGCGGATCGACCGTCCGCCCAGCGCCGCTCACGTTTCTGAGTCGCCGATTACAAAGCTGTTCGGTCTTGGTCCAGCCGCTGCCAGTCTTGGTTCAGCGGCAGCGCTGCCGGTTTTGACCCATCGGCAGCGCGGCCGGTCATGATCCATCGGCAGCGCTGCCGGTCACGATCCATCGGCAGCCCCTGACCGACGCGTTACACTCGTGACGCGTGGGGACACAACCGTGACCGAGAGCGGCTTCTACAAGTTCGGGCGCCTGGCCGGCGTGAAGTATCGTAAAGCCAAGTGGATCTGGGAGTCGGTCGCCGGCGACGAGGACGAAGCCATCCGCACCGAATACGGTGTCGGGAAGAACATGGCGGCCGCGGTTCGCGAGCAGACACCTTGTGACGCCGACCCCGCCTTGCGGAGCTTCCTCGACGACATCCAGAGCCGTCTCGCCGACCGGGTGAGCAATCGTCTCCACCGATTCGAGGTCACCCCGACTCAGGAGACGCAGCCCACCGCGTTCGCTCTACCGGGGGGATTCATCTTTGTGGCGAGGTCGCTGGTGGAGCTCTGCGACCACGACCAGGACGAGCTTGGTTTCGTCGTTGCCCACGAGATGGCTCACGTCGTCCGTCGACACGCGATCAGTCGAATGCTCGGGCAGACGGCGGTGTCGGCTGCGGCACTCGCGTCGCCGGCGCGAGGGACACTGGCCCCGTGGGTGAGAAAGGTCGGCGTCCAGTGGCTGGAGCGCGCGTACTCCCGAGAGCAGGAGTTCGAAGCGGACGAGCTCGGCGGGATGCTCATGCGTGCGGCCGACTTCGATCCCGCCGGGTCGATCCGGGCATTGCGGCGATTCGAGGGACTCAACACGGCAACGGACAGCCTGGGGCTTGGCGCCTATCTTTCCACGCATCCGCCGGTGCCCGACCGAGTGGCCCGGCTCAAGGAGCGTCTCGGGTTGTGATAGCGGGGTCGAGGAGCTCGCGGGCTTGACATATTCCTATATGGGAATGTATAAATGGACCATGCCACGCGCGACCACTACGTCTGACGCGTTCAATGCGGTGGCCGAGCCCCGTCGCCGTGAGATCCTCAATCACCTCGCGATAGGTGAGCGGTCGGTGGGGGAGATCGTTGACGCCCTCGAACTCGAGCAGCCGTCCGTGTCAAAGCATCTGCGCGTGCTACGCGACGTCGGGTTGGTACGGGTTCGACGGGTCGGCCGGATGAGGCTCTATCGAGCGAATCCGCGGGCGCTGAGGCCGCTCCACGAGTGGACATCCCGGTTTGAACGGCTGTGGCAGCACCAACTTGAGCGCGTCAAGACACAAGCAGAAGGACGGAAAGGAAAGAGCAGATGACCCTTGCCACCACATCTATCGACGACCTCACCCTAAGCCTCAAGCAGGAGATTCGCATCGACGCCTCCCTGGAGGACAGCTTTGCCGCTCTTCTCGAGCAGATGGGGCCGCTCAACGAAGGTCCGGACGGCTCACCGCTCGGCATGACCCTCGAGGCCTGGCCCGGTGGGCGGTGGTTCCGGGACCTTGGCGATGGGAACGGACACCACTGGGGACACGTACAGGCGATCAAGCGACCGACGCTTTTGGAGATCACGGGTCCGCTGTTCATGTCGTATGCCGTCTCGTCAAACCTGCAGTATCGGCTGGCAGCGACTGATGGTGGAACGCTCCTCACGCTCCGCCATTCGGCCCTTGGCTTCATACCCGACGACCACCGCGCCGGTCTCTCGCAGGGCTGGACGCCCCTGCTGGAACGCGTACGGACACATGCCGAGACGGCATAGAAAGGCAGAACTGATCATGTCAACGAACGAGGCGTTCATTCAGGAACTCGACCAGGAGGCCCAAACAACCAGGCGTGTGCTCGAGCGGGTCCCCGACGACCAGCTTGGCTGGAAGCCCCACGACAAGTCGATGTCACTGGGCCAGCTTGCCTTGCACGTCGCCGGCGTGCCGGGGATGGTTGCCGACATCGCCTCGCTTGCAGAGATCGAGGTGCCGGAGTTCAACCAGCCTGAGGCGTCGAGCGGGGCCGAGGTCCTGTCCGCCCTTGACGCGAGCCTGGCGAAGGCGAAGACCGCCCTCCAGGGCTGGGATGAGGCGGCGATGGGTGCCGTCTGGACGGCAAAGGCCGGCGGCCGGGTCGTGATGGAGCTGCCACGTGCGGCCGTGGTGCGCTCAATCATGTTCAACCACTGGTATCACCACAGGGGACAGCTGTCGGTGTATCTGCGGCTCCTCAACGTGCCGGTGCCCTCGATCTACGGGCCCAGCGCCGACGAGAACCCGTTCAGCTAGTGTGGCGGGTTCAACAGATCTGTACACCGAGGCTGGCGATGCGCGCGGCAGGCAAGCCTCACTCCCATCGAAAGACCTTCGCCGCTAGTGCGGAGCACAGGGCCGCCACCACCAGGAGGGCCGCGATGTCTCCGGTGTGGGCCAGCCAGGTGTCGCCTTGCCAGATGCCCCTGAGCAGGGACACAGCGTAGGTCAGCGGAATGACGCGGGCGATCCCTTGCATCGTCGGGGGCAGCTGTTCGTAGGGGACGAACAGGCCGGAGAATGCAACCATCGGATACAGGATCACGCTCGCAAGCGGCTGGGCTAGCCTGGCCGTGGGGACGATGCTCGCGATCAAGAAACCGATTGAAAGCAGGGTCGCCGTGCTAAAGAGAAGTGCCAGGACGAAGCTGAGCACCGGAAGATCGAGTGAGGCAGGGTACAGGCGACGGCCAGCCAGGGCCATGGCGCCAAGCGTGACAGTGGTGAGCAGCAACTTGACGATGACGTGGGCACCGAGAATGGTCTGGGGCCGGAGCGGCGTGGCGCGCAGCCTCTTGAGAATGCCACCTTCTCGGTAGATCGAGACGATCGCCACAATCGATACGACCGCATTCAACGAGATCAACATAGACGCGAAGACCGGAACCTCGACGGTGAGCAGCCGGAGGTCGGCGGGCGAGTCATCGCTGAGCTCGTCGCTCATGAAGTCGCCGAGGAAGAGAAAGACGGCGACCGGCACCACCACGGTCGCCACCACGCCGAGCGGCTCCCGGAAGAAGATCTTGATTTCCAGCCACGTCAGCGCCAGGAGTCCTCGAAGCATGTCGTGTTCGATCAGTTGCGGATAGAGTGCCCAGTGAGCTTGAGGAACACGTCCTCGAGGTTTGGCATGACCGTTCGGAAGTCGGTCACCGTGATCCGGTTCTCTGATAGACATCGAATCAACGCAGTGACGAGGTCATCGCCCCGCCCACGAATCGTGTAGCGCGTATCCTCCCGGTCGACCGCTTCAACCCCGGGGACGACCTGAAAGCGTTCTGCTGCCTCGGCATCCTCGGTGGACAGAAGCACCGTGCGTTCCGGGCAGTGTCGGTCCACGAGACCGGTCGGTGAGTCGATGTCGATGATCCGACCGTGGTCGATGATGGCCACGCGGTCGCAGAGACGCTCGGCCTCTTCCATCAGATGTGTGGTCAAGAACACGGTTTTTCCGCGTTCCCGGATGTCACGCACCAGATCCCAGATGGCACGCCGGGCCTGCGGGTCGAGTCCGGTGGTGAGCTCGTCGAGAAACACCACCTCGGGGTCGTTGATGAGGGCGAGCGCCACGAAGAGCCGCTGTTTCTGACCGCCCGAGAGCGTCATGAACCAGGCATTGCGCTTGTCGGATAGCCCGAGTTGCTCGAGCAGACGGTCGCCATCGATCGGTGTTGGGTACAGGGCCGCCCACAGATGCACCGCCTCCCAGACCTTGACGCGCTTCTGGAGCTGTGCTTCCTGGAGTTGGACGCCGATCCGATCCTGGAGACGGTAGCTATCCTTGAACGGGTCCAACGACAGGACGGAGATCGTGCCGCGGTCGGGAGACCGAAGTCCCTCGACGCACTCCATGGTGGTCGTCTTGCCCGCGCCGTTTGGCCCGATCAGGCCGAATATTTCGCCCGAGACTACCTCGAATGACACGTCATCGACGGCGACTTGCGCGCCGTAGGTCTTTCTGATCCCGTTAACGTGAATGGCCGCGGTCATTCGGTGGTTGGCACTCGCATTGGGGTAACGTTACCGGAATCGGGCGCCGGGTTTCTTGAACCCTCAGGCGCTGAGGCGCATCAAATGTCTGGAGCCACCAGGGGTTATTGTGAAATCTTCCGATCTCTTCGTGCAGGCGCTCGAGGCCGAAGGCGTCGAGTATATCTTCGGTATCCCCGGCGAGGAAAACCTCGACCTGCTGGACTCGTTGTCACGTTCCCAGACCGTCAAACTCGTCCTCACTCGGCATGAGCAGGCCGCTGGATTCATGGCCGCCACCTACGGGCGACTGACCGGCCGAACCGGCGTGTGCTTGTCGACGCTGGGTCCTGGGGCCACCAACCTTGTAACCGCGGCGGCCTATGCGCAGCTGGGCGGGATGCCCATGCTAATGGTGACCGGCCAGAAGCCGATCAAGACGAGCAAGCAGGGTCAGTTTCAGATCGTCGATGTGGTGGATATGATGCGGCCCCTGACGAAATATACGAAGCAGCTCGTCAGTGGCGCCAACATCCCCTCCCGCGTTCGCGAGGCCTTTCGTCTGGCAGAAGAGGAGCGGCCCGGAGCGGTCCACTTGGAGCTCCCCGAAGACATCGCACGTGAGCAGGTTGAGATGCCGCTACCGGCCGCGAGTATCGTGAGGCGACCCACGGCAGAAGAGAAGTCGATCACCGCGGCCGTTGAGCGCCTCGGGCGTGCGAGACGCCCGCTGCTTGTCGTGGGGGCCGGCGCCAACCGCAAGCGTACATGTCGTGTCCTCCGGGCGTTCGTGGCAAAGTTCGGCATTCCGTTCGTGACGACCCAAATGGGAAAGGGCGTCCTCGATGAGCGCGACCCGCTGTGTCTTGGCAATGCCGCGCTGTCGGCCGGCGACTTTGTCCATCGGGCGATCGAGGCGGCCGACCTGATCGTCAATGTCGGTCACGATGTCGTCGAGAAACCACCCTTCTTCATGGAAGTTGGTGGTGTCGAGGTCGTGCACGTCAACTTCTCGACCGCATCGGTGGACCCGGTCTACTTTCCGCAGGTCGAGGTGGTTGGTGACATCGCCAACAGTATCTGGCGAATGGGAGAACAGTTGGAGAGGTCTGACGACTGGGACTTCTCGCGGTTCCTGGAGGTCCGTGACGCGGGTGAGGCGCACCGTGCGGAGGGCGCCGATGACATCCGGTTTCCGATCTACCCTCAACGACTGGTTGCCGATGTGCGTGAGGTCATGGGTGACCGTGGAGTCATCGCCCTGGACAATGGCGTGTACAAGATCTGGTTCGCCCGGAACTACAAGGCCTATTTACCCAACACGGTCCTGCTGGACAACGCGTTGGCGACTATGGGCGCCGGCCTCCCGTCGGCGATCGCGGCAAAGCTGGTGCGTCCAGACCGGCGAGTCATGGCGATCTGTGGCGACGGTGGGTTCATGATGAACTCCCAAGAGATCGAGACGGCTGTGCGTCTTGGACTCCACGTCGTCGTCTTGGTCCTGCGTGACGATGCCTACGGGATGATCCAATGGAAGCAAGCGAGCATGGGCTTCAAGAACTTCGGTCTGGACTACGGCAATCCAGACTTTGTGAAGTACGCCGAGAGCTACGGAGCGGTCGGTCATCGAGTGGCGAGTGCCGAGATGTTGCGCGACACGTTGCAGACGGCTCACGAGGCCCCGGGGGTGCACATTGTGGAGGTCCCCGTCGACTATGCTGACAACGACCGCATTTTGAACCGGGAGATCGAGGAGCGGAGCGCAGCCGTTTAAAATTGCCCCCCACGTTCTGGAGCGTGCAGACACATGACCACCCCCATTTCTTTCCCGTACTACGTGGCCAACAGGCCAGAATCGCCCAACGCCGAGTTGGAGGTGACGGACAAGTTCACCGGCGACGTGGCGTACCGCGTAGCCATGGCCGAGGCCCAGACAATCGACCGAGCGATCGGCGCGGCCGTTGAGGCCGCCGATGCGATGCGGCGGATGGCGCCCTACGAGCGGCAAGCTGTCCTTACCCACTGCGTTCGGTCGTTCGAGGCGCGGGCAGACGGCCTCGCCCTGTCTCTGTGTATCGAGGCCGGCAAGCCGATCCGAGACTCGCGGGGAGAAGTGTCTCGCCTGATCGATACGTTTCGTATCGCCGCCGAGGAGTCCGTACGGATGACCGGGGAGGTCATGAATCTCGAGATTTCCCCCAGAGCGCGGGGCTATCAGGGAATGTTCAAGCGGGTGCCAGTTGGTCCCTGTTCCTTCATTTCGCCCTTCAACTTCCCACTGAATCTTGTCGCGCACAAGATCGCACCCGCGCTCGCCGTCGGCTGTCCCTTCGTGCTCAAACCTGCGAGTCGCACGCCGATCGGCGCCCTGATCATCGGGGAGGTGCTGGCCGAGGCCAACCTGCCAAGCGGAGCGTTCTCGATCCTGCCGTGTCGTCGCGACGGTGCATCGCTGTTCACGACCGATGACCGACTCAAGCTCCTGAGTTTTACCGGTTCTCCCGATGTCGGTTGGGCGCTCAAATCGCAGGCCGGGAAGAAGAAGGTGGTTCTCGAGCTTGGCGGCAACGCCGCCTGCGTGGTCGACCGCGATGCGAACGTGGACGACGC
This sequence comes from Vicinamibacterales bacterium, assembly GCA_965249105.1. GTDB lineage: Bacteria > Acidobacteriota > Vicinamibacteria > Vicinamibacterales > UBA8438 > CAUZIB01. Next base: position 289,907 of record OZ252219.1, read on the forward strand.
TGTGGGCCGGTTGGTGTTCGGTGCCTTCTATCAATCGGGTCAGAGCTGTATAGGCGTTCAACGCATTCTCATCCACGACGAGATCTACGAAACCGTGAAGGAGAAGCTCGTGACGGCGACGGCGGCGCTCACGGTCGGTGACCCCAAGGACGAGGCGACGTTCGTCGGTCCGATGATTTCGGTTGGCGAGGCCGAGCGAATCGAGTCCTGGGTGCAGTCGGCGGTCGACGCTGGGGGGACGCTCATTTGTGGAGGCCGACGTGACGGTGCCATCTACGAGGCCACGCTGCTGGAGAACGTACCGAAGGACCAGACAATTTGCACCCATGAGGCGTTCGGGCCGGTTGCCGTGCTGAGTCGTTTTTCGTCGTTCCCGGACGCGCTACGGGAGGTGAACGACAGCGCGTTCGGCCTGCAGGCCGGCGTGTTCACCCGCGACCTCTATCACATGCAGCAAGCCTGGGATGAGCTTGAGGTGGGCGGGGTCATCGTGGGCGACGTTCCCTCCTGGCGGGTCGACAACATGCCCTATGGCGGTGTGAAGGACAGCGGTCTCGGTCGCGAGGGCGTCCGTTTCGCGATGGAAGACATGACCGAGATCAGGAATTTGGTGATCCGGACACCAGACTCGAACTGAACAGAAACGGAGAGCGACGGAATGAGTTTGAACGACCAGCAGGTCAGACTATGCGAGGACAGCCGGTGGGACTTCTCCGACTTGAAGGCCCTTTTTCTGAACTGCACGTTGAAGCGGTCGCCAGAACTGTCTCACACAGAAGGGCTGATCGGGATCGCTCGGGCCATCATGGAGAAGAACGGTATCACCACCGAGTTGCTCCGGCCGGTCGACTTCGACATCGCGTACGGTGTCTGGACCGACGATGACTGGCCCGGGATTCTCGAGAAGGTGATGGCCGCCGACATCCTCGTCGTTGGGACGTCGATCTGGCTGGGCGAGAAAACCTCGGTGTGCACCAAGGTGGTCGAGCGGCTCTATGCGGCCTCCCATCTCCTGAATGAGGCCGGCCAGTACGCCTTCTACGGCCGCGTTGGCGGTGCGCTCATCACCGGGAACGAAGACGGGGGAAAGCACTGCGCGATGAACGTCCTGTATTCGCTGCAACACCTAGGCTACGTCATACCCCCTCAGGCGGACGCCGACTGGCTGGGTGAGGTGGGTCCCGGCCCCTCGTATCTCGACCCTGGCTCGGGTGGTCCGGAGAACGACTTTACCAATCGGAATACGACGTTCATGGCGTGGAACCTGATGCACATGGCCAGGATGCTCAAAGACGCCGGCGGTATTCCGGCGCACGGGAACCAGCGCTCTGCGTGGGACGCCGGTTGTCGCTTCGACTTCGACAACCCCGCGTATCGCTAGCGCAGGGCACCTGCACATCGAGCGCAGCGAGTTCCAGGCTCCTCCTGCGCCCGCTACTTCCAGCCACCCATCTTCCGGTTGAAACGCGCCGGTAGCTCCGGTTTCCTTTCGGGAATGGGCTCCGTGTCGCCCGACGCCTCTTGGATCTCTTGTTCGAGGGCTTCCGCGTCGGGGAGCCCGCCCAGTTGGTCCACGAACATCAGGGAGTGCTGCGATGGAATCTCGAATCTCTTGCCGCAGGTCTTGCAGGTGACGTCGTCGTCGAGGCGGAGCAGGTAGTCGCGGAGCTTGTCGAACTTGGCCCGGTCGGCTCGGTCGGCACCCGGCGGCGGTTTGCCCCTCTTGGAGTGGCGGACCCAGCGAATCGGATAGTCGCCAGTTCGTCGGCACCGGGGGCACTGATACCGTCCCGATCGGGTCTCCGGTTTCTTGTTGAAAAGCGCGCTCTCGTCAAGGGCCATGCCTCATGTTAGCAAAGGTCGAACCTTTGACGCCTGTCGTCCGTCTATAGCTCACAGGTGCATTCCGGAGGTGTATGTTGACTCGAATCACTGTGGTTTACTGCGCGGCTGTCGGCGTACTGCTCGCGCTTGTCACGGCCGATCCGGTGCTGGCCGACTATCGGGTCGAGAAGGAACTGGCGCTCTCGCCCGGTGGCGAGTTCAGGCTCCGCGCCGATTCCGGCCGGTTGGCGGTACGCGGCACCTCGAGGACAGGTGCGCGAGTCGTCGTGACCTCACGCAGCGACGACTTCGAGGATCGCTTTGACTTGAGGTTCGAAGAGACACCGAATGGCGTGACCGTCGCCGCGGAGAGGCGTGGGTCGTGGTTTAGCCGATGGTTCTCCTGGTTCGGCGACGGAGTGCACTTCGAGGTGGAGGTGCCCTACGACACCGAGCTCGATCTGCGCACGTCGGGTGGTTCGATTGAGATCCAGGACGTAGGCGGCGAAGCCCGTGTGCGTACCAGCGGTGGCTCCATCAGGGGTGTGGATGTCGAGGGCGACATCGACGCTGACACGTCGGGCGGCTCGATCAATCTGAAAGGTATGGCTGGGGCGGTGAAGGCATCGACCTCGGGTGGGAATGTCACGGTGCACTTCGCCCTTGGCAACAGCCTGGGCGGGTCGCTGACGACGTCAGGTGGGCGCGTCACCGTCTATCTGGACCCAGTCGCCGCTCTCGACATCGAAGCGTCGACCTCCGGGGGAGGCGTCAGGGTGGATCTGCCAGTGAGCGTTCAGGGCGAGATCTCGAGGAGCAAGGTCCGTGGCACTCTGAACGGCGGTGGCGCGCTGCTCCGTCTGCACACGAGTGGCGGCGGTGTGCGCGTGAGAAGCCTTTAGCGCGGTCACCACTTCACGCCGAGGTTGGCGCGGACACTGGGAACCCTTTTCGGGAAATACTCCGGTCCGCCGATCAGTCGGCTGGCACCTAGCCCAAGACTCACCATGAGATTCTTGCTTTTGCCAAAGGCCTCGGAATACCCCATTTCCAGTCCGACCAGCGAGAAGGAGGTCGTGGTGCTCTGGTCCCAGAGGTGGGAGCGACCGGCTCGAAGGCCGATCCATTTCCCCTCCAACGCTTTGCCCCTGGTGTAGTAGCGCCACACGGCCTTCACGCCCCTGTATCCTCCCGCACTCTGCCCGCCTGGTGAGAATCTGGAATAGGACGCTCCCCATGTCGACGCCGACGTGAGGGTACGCTCGTATTCAGCGTTGAACCAACCCAGGTGCACGAAAACCGGGTTCGTCGTAGCCGCCTGTGAGGCGTTTGGCTCCTCGCCCCTTGCCTCCAAGGGCCACGATCCACCGGACACCGCCAACACGAGTAACACGGGCAACAGGACATGAAGTTTCGGGCGCATGGTTACCTCCTCTTTCAGTCGATTGACGACACTGTAGGATCCCGCGCCGTCGCGGAGATGTCCTGACGGAATCGCTGAAAAAGGCTGAAACGAGGGAGGGGCCTAGTGTGGTGAGTTCAACAGATCTATACATTCGGCCGGCGCTGCATCCCGGCTGGCGGCGTTGCTCATCGCTCACAGATGCCCAATATGCTCGCTCTTCGCGCCTGGCCTGCCGCGCGCATCGCCAGCCTCGGTGTACAGATCTGTTGAACTCACCACACTAGGCGGCGGACGATCGGAGCGTGGTGAGCACGGTGGCCCAGGGGGCCGGTGCTGCGCTCACGTGCAGGAGGGGCTCGACCGGAATCGTCCACCCCCGGCCGGTCCGATTCGGTTCGGCGAGCAGCGCGGCATGGACCAGCTGCGCGGCATGGTCCGCGTCTCCCCCGCCGCACACTTCGGCGACAGCGGCGAATACCGCGGCCTCGACGGAGGCTCCGTGGGACCGAAGGGCGGCGAGACGGTGGTCGAGTCGCTGCTTTGTCGAGGCTCGTTGGTCCACGTCGGCCAGAGCGGCCGTCGCGGCCAACGCCCCCGGGTGGCCAGCGACCGTGTCGAGCGCGCGCGCAAAGGCCGTACGAGCCTCACTCCTGAGACCGGCGCGGAGCCGCACCGCGCCGATGGCATACCAGGCATTGCTGCATGACTCTCGCGCGTAGACGTGGGCCGATGGTCCGGTCTCTAGCTCGTGCTCAAACTCGGACACGGCGCTCGTTCCGTCGCCACGAGCGAGACGGACGAGGCCCAGGAGCAGGTGAAGGCCGACTCCGCCCAGGCGTTCGCCCTGTGGCGCATTCTTCTGGGCCACCGTGCCTGCGACCAACTCGCGCTCGGCTTCCTCCAGTGCCTCACGGGCCACGTAGACGGTGGCGGCGAGCCAGTGGGCCAGGGCTGCACCGGGCAACAGGGTCAGCGCTCGATGGGCTGCGTGGAGCCGCTCCTCGCCCCAGGTGACATTTGCGAAACGAACCTCGTGTCGCCAGTTGTCCGGCTCGAGTGCAACGGCCTTCCGCGCCGCGGCGGCCGCCTCGGTGCTGAAGCCCGTCCGCGAGAGAACGACGGCGAGCGTGGACCACGCTTCGCCAGACCCCGGGTCGAGTCGGCAGGCTTCGCGTGCGTGCTGGCCGGCGGCCAGGAGAGCCCGTCCGTCCGGTGTCTCGTCCGAACGCGTCGCCTCAAAGGCGAGCACCTGTGCGTTGGCCAGGCCTAGGTGTCCCGGTGCGTAGTCGGGGGCGGCAGCCACGACATCCGTAAACACCTCACAGGCACGGGCCACCGCTGTGGGCTCGAGGGTCTCGAGGGCGGCGCGCCCTTCCACGAAGGCGACGTATGGCGCGATCAGTCCTTCGAGCGCAACGTCACTGTGGCGCGCCACGGAACGCGTCACGGCCGCATTGAACCGGTAGCCCCGCCGCGCGAGTGTCTCGATGTACTGGGACCCATCGGGCGCCGATCCGAGCGTCCGGCGAAGGGACGAGATGGCCTGCTCGAGGCTGTTGTCGCTGACCGCGACATCTTTCCACGCCGCCTCGATGAGGGTGTCCTTTGACAGCACCTCGCCGGCTCGCGAGGTCAGCAGCCGGAGGATCTCGATCTGCCGATCCGAGAGGGCGACCGAATCGCCGTCACGGGTCAATCGGCGGGCGTCACCATCGAGCTCAAAGGGCCCAAACGCGTACGTCGGTCCGGTCTGCACGACTCATTGTAGGTCGCCAGGGGGTCGACTCATCGCTCAACGGTCGTCTTTGCGCAGGCTGTTCCAGTAAAGGGACGGGACGACGAACATGTTCAGGAGCGTCGACGAGACCAACCCGCACACGATGACCAGCGCGAGCGGCGCCTGAATCTCGCTACCCGGTTCTCCGAACCCCACGGCGACCGGTAGGAGCGCGAGCCCCGTTGACAGGGCCGTCATCAAGATCGGCACGAGTCGGTTGACCGAGCCCTGGATCACCGCTTCTCGCCGATCCGTCACAGCTTCGTCCTCCAACAATCGCCGGATGTGCGTCATCAGCATGATGCCGTTCCGGGTGGCGATACCGAACAGCGAAATGAACCCGATCAACACCGCTATCGACAGCACCCCGTCACCGAGAAAGACACCGACCACCCCACCGATCAAGGCGAGGGGCACGTTGATCATGACGATGGCGGCGTCGCGGGCCGATCGGAACGCACTGAGCAAGATGAGGAAGATGGCGGCCACCGCACCGAGACCGAGTCCGAGAAGCAGACGAGAAGCCTCTGCCTCCGCCTCGAATTGGCCGCCGTACTCCACCCGATACCCTTCTGGGAGCGCCACGCCAGCCGTCACCCTCTCCTGCACGTCGCGGACGACGCTGCCGAGGTCACGCTCGGCGACATTGGCCGTTGCCACGATGCGGCGCTGCACGTTCTCTCGGCCGATGAAGTTCGGACTACGGTCTTCGGTGATGTCGGCGAGACTGCCAAGAGGCACTCGGGCGCCGGCCGGCATATCGATCCGTGTCTGCCACAGGGCGTCGAGGTCGGCCATGTCGGTTGGCGCGTAGCGAAGGACCAGTGGCCAGGTCATCTGTCCCTCGATAATCTGACCGACCTCACGACCCAGCAGCGCGGTCTCGAGCGTGACCGCCGCCTGCCCGGCGGGTAACCCGTGGCGGGCCAGGGCCGATCGGTCGAAGTCAACGCGCACCGTGGGAATATCGGCCTGCGGCTCGAGGGCGAGGTCGACGAGGCCCGGTACTCCCCGCATGGCCTCCACCGCCTGGTTACCGAGCTCTCGCAGCAGCACCAGGTCGTCGCCGAATATCTTGACGGCGAGGTTGGCCCGCGAGCCCGACAGCATGTGGTCGATCCGGTGCGAGATCGGCTGGCCGACGGTAATGTTGGTGCCGGGGACCAGCGACAGCCGCTCCCGGATCTCCAGCAGCACCTCATCACGAGGACGACCGTCGGGCTCGAGTCGCACGTCGATTTCGGCGGACTCGACCCCCTGCACATGCTCGTCCAGTTCCGCTCGACCAGTCCGACGGGCCGTTGACACGACCTCAGGTATCTGGAGTAGCAGTCGTTCGATCGCCGAACCGAGCGCATTCGATTCGGCCAGGCTAGTGCCAGGCAGCGTCACGGCATTGATAACCAGTGCTCCCTCGTTGAAGGCCGGAAGGAAGGCCCTTCCCATCAGCGGGATAGCGGCAATGGCGGCAATGAGAAACAGAGCTGACGCGCCCATCACGGTGCGGCCGTGGTCGAGGGCGTGCGGCAGCAGACGTCGGTAACGCCGCTTCAGGACCCGGGCAAGCGCGGGCTCACCTCCCTCGAGCACGCGTCGAGCCCCGGGCAGGAGATACGCGCACAGTGCCGGCGTCACGGTGAGGGCGACCACCAGCGACGCGAAGAGCGAGATGAGATAGGCCAGTCCCAGCGGCTGCAATAGTCGGCCTTCGACGCCCGGGAGGAAGAAGAGCGGCAGGAAGACCAACATGACGATCAACGTTGCGAAGACGATCGAGCTACGGATTTCGCGGCTGGCCCGGTAGATGACCTCGAGCGGCGGGAGTCTTTCGGTCGGAGCGAGGCCCGCGTTCTCTCTGAGCCGTCGTGTGACGTTCTCGACGTCGATGATGGCGTCGTCGACCAGCGCTCCCACCGCTATCGCCATACCCCCCAGCGTCATGCTGTTGATCGACAGCCCCCAGAAGCGCAGCCCAACGACGGCGGCCAGGAGCGACAGCGGTATGGCCAGCAACGTGATGGCTCCGGCGCGGAGGTTGGCCAGGAAGATGAACGTCACCAGGACGACGAGCACCGTGCCGTCGCGGAGTGCGTCGGTGAGGTTGTTGAGCGCGAGCTCGATGAAGTCCGACTGTCGGAAGAGCGCCGCATCGAGTTGCATACCGGCTGGGAGGTCGGCCCGAATGTCATTCAGGATGCCGTCGAGGGTCCTGGTGAGTGCCAGCGTGTTCACGTCAGGTTGGCGGTGAATGCCGAGGATGACGGCCGGCTGACCGTTGTGCGACCCGTCACCGCGTTTGAGCGACTCGCCGACCCGAAGCTCGGCGATGTCTCGCACTCGGATCGGCAGTCCGTCCGGGGCGCTGATGACGGCGGCGCCAATCGTATCGAGGTCGGTCAAGCGTCCGACACCCTGGATGAGGTACTCCCGTCCGCCGGCCAACCTGAATCCTGCCGAGGTGTTCCGGTTGGCCCCCCGCAGTGCCTCCTCGACGGCGCGCAGCGATACGCCGAAGTCAGCCAGGCGCTCAGGGTCGACCAGTACCTCGAACTGTCGTCGGTCACCGCCGATGACAGTGACCTGCGACACGCCTGGGGTGGCGAGGAGTCGTCGCCGGACCAGCGTCTCCGCCGTTGTTCGCAGGTCGAGTGGCGAGCGTGTCGCGGACTCGAGCGCGACAAACATGATCTCTCCCATGATGGACGACAGCGGCGCGAGTACGGGCGGGTCGACGGCGTCGGGAAGGGTGGCGCTGACGGCGGCGAGCTTCTCCGTCACCGTCTGCCGCGCGCGGAAGATGTCCTCGCCCCACTCGAAGTCTGCCCAGATGACGGCGATGCCGACGGCGGTGGCCGACCGTACGCGCCGCACTCCCGATGCGCCGTTGAGTGATGACTCGATCGGCAGCGTGACGAGTGCCTCCATCTCGGTCGGGGCCATCCCATGCCCCTCGACGAGCACGGTCACCGTCGGCGCTGTGACATCCGGTAGAACGTCTACCGGCATGCCGGTCAGGGCGTTGCCTCCCCAGACGAGAAATCCTGCGGCCGCGGCGACGACGACCACCCGGTTGTGCAGCGACCACCGAATGAGACTGTCAAGCATCATTGTCTCCGCGTGTCAGAGCGACCCGCTCAGTGGGTGTGTCCATGTGCCGGCACCTGGAGGGACAGGGAGGCCAGGCGGATCAGCGGCGCCCCGGAGACGACCACCCGCTCGCCGGGCGATACGTCGCCCAGGATCTGAACGAGGCCCGATCCACGATTGCCCAGCTGGACCGCGCGCCGTTCGAAGCTCTCACCGCCGACCTGGACGAAGACAACCGGTTGTCCGGCATCGTCGACGATGGCGCTTTCGGGAACGGCGACCGCGTCGGTGGCCGCCGCCACAAAGAGACGGAGCGAGACGGCTTGTCCGATCGCGAGTCGGTGGTCTGGTTCACGGAGTTCGTAGATGATCGGCACCGTACGGGCGCGGGGTTCGAGCACGCGACCCACCGCCACCAGTCGGTCGAGCGAGATGGGCGTTGGGATCCCCGGCACCTCCAGCTCGGCTCCGACCAACTCGTCAACCCGGGAGAGCGCAGCCTCTGGGAGGGCGCCGACGACGTGGACGCGGTCGACTGCGACAAGCCGGAACAACAGCGCACCCTCTTCGACGCTGGCACCTGGCGTCGCGTCGGATTCGGCGACGACGCCGCTCATGGGCGCCCGGAGCACGAACCGGATGTCACGTCCCCCGTCACCCTCACCGGTCCGGGTCGCTTCGAGCTGCGACAGGTGAGCGTCTGCCGCTGTCACCCGGGCCTCGGCCGTTTGCTCCGCCATCCGCGCCTCCAGCTGGCGCCTGGTCGGCAGGGCGCCCGCCTCTACCAACCGATCCACGCGGGCGCGCTCCTCCCGAGCCAGCTCCAGCGCATCGCGGGCTTCAGCCACTCCCAGTTCGAGTGCCGGTCGGTCCTCGCCGTGGGCGCTGTGCGGAATGATCTCGGCCAGGGTATCGCCTGCGGCGACCTGGGAACCAATGGGGCGTGCGGGGAGGTCCCCGGCCAGACGACCCGCCACCGGTGTCGTGACGTCGGCGTGTCCACCGGTTCTTGGTTCGATCTGGGCTGCGATGACCATGCTGCCGGCGATACTTCGGGCTTCAGCCGACGCCGTCGCAAAGTCAAGCACCCACTGCTGCTCCTTGAGGAAGCTGATCCCGCCGTCGTCCTCGGCTGGTGGTTCGACCACGCTGCTCGCGTCTGGGTGAACGCTGACTGTCCCGACGGCATGCAGGTCACGGACCGAGTCGGAGTCCAGACCGATGCGCAGTTGATAGCGTCCGGGGACCGGAGGGGTGACATCCACTCCGAAGATCCCCGGCACCGTCGGGATGTCGGCTGAGAAGTCGGCCGAGACGTCGCCTGCGAGGGAGACGGTGACCCGTCCGTCCGCTATAGGCGCGAAGGTGTTCAGGTCGGTGAGATGAATGGCGAAACGGGACGTCTGGCCAGCCACGAGCGGCGGGTACTCTACGAACAGCTCGGTGGCCTCTGTCCACTGCGTGACCACGACCGCGGCCTCGGCGTTCGCGTTCGCCGGCGGAACAGGTGTCGGGGCCTGTCCGCATGCAACGACCATCGCCGCCAGACACGTCACCGGCGCTCGCCACGCCCGCCCAATGCGTTCAGTCATTGCAGCACCTCCTGCCCGACAACGCGACTCAGTTCGACCTCGGCCTGCCGTGCGTCAGTTAGAAGGTCGATCCCACGCAATCGGGTGGACAGTGCCACGCGATGGGCGTCGATCAATTCGAGGATTCCCTGCTCACCCTCCCGGTACGCCAGTCTGGCGATGAGGGCAAGTGCCGCACCAGAAACTCCGGCACCCGACACGTACTCACGAGCCCGTTGGCGTGACAGCGTCACCACCTCGTAGGCCGTTCGCACCTCGCGTGCGATGCGTAACCGCAGCGCCTCCTGGTCGGCCCGCACCCGACCGGACGTCGCTTTGGTCCGTGCGGCCTCGGCCTGACCTCGGTTTGACAGCGGTAAGGTCAGCTCGACGCCAAAGGTGTACCCGGTGTCGGCGACCCCTCCAATGCGCGTGCGCTTCAGACCGCCCGTGACCGCCGGCTCCGGGAATCTCAGGCGACGGCCTGCCTCATGTTCCGCATCGATGCTGGCCAGCTGTGACGACCCGGCCCGCAGATCGGCTCGCGACGCCAGGGCTTGGTCGACGAGCTGGGCGACCGGCGGGAGCGTCCGGGCGGGGTCGGCGGTCGAGGTGGCCACCAGTGCCGGGGCCGACCCCCCGAGTCCGATCCGTCCGGCGAGCTCCGACCGTGCGCGCGCTCGAGCAATCGTCTCGCCGGCGAGCGTCGCCCGGAGTTCCTCCAACTCTCGCTCGCCGCGCAATCGGTCGAAACGAGAACCCTCGCCCTCCTGCTCCCGCGCGGTCAGCACGCGTACTGTTTCGCCGACCTCCTGTAGCGACTCTTCCAGGGCCTGCTCTCGCTGTTGCGCCCTGAGCAGAGCCGCGAACACACTCCGCGTGGCCGCTTGCAGTTGGTGGATTTCGTAGTCGACGGTGGCCTCGACGTAGGCCGTTGCTTCACGATTGGCCGTGTCGAAGAGCCCGCGCCTGCCCGTGATTGGGATCGGCTGGCGAAACTGGAGGAAGTCGTCCCGTACGCCGGCGGCGTTCTCTTGCGTGTACCAAAGCGAGGGGTTGGTCAGGAGCGTGCGCGTGCGGTTCTGTTGCGCCTGCTCGGCCACCCGATGCCGAAGTGCCCGGACATCGGGGCTCTGCTCCATGAATCGCACGATGGCTTGGTCTTCGGTGAGCGTCAGAGTACGAGTCGGGGTCAACACCTGCGCGTTTACCTGAGAGCACAAGAGCAGACACGCCGACGCACCAAAACCGGCAGTGAGATATGTACGCGACACGGCACGCATAGGTTGCTCCTCAGCGATACGAACGACGAAAGACGAAGAACGGGTGGATAGCAAGCAGCCGGACGGCTAGGCGGGAGGGGCGCGACTGGGCGACGAGAGCAAGCCGGGTGGCGCGTGGGCTCTCGGCTCCTTCAGCGGGAGTCGGCTGACGACGCGGTCAGGGGGCGATTCCGAAGACGCGGCTTCCATGACGGCGAACTCGATCGTGTGGCTGGGCAACTCGGTCAGCATCGTGTCGAGCGACACGACTTGTCCATGCGGGTGAGGCTGGATGCCCGACGCCGCTTCGCTCAGTGGCTGCCGGGGCTGCCGTTGATCGTGATGCTGCTCAGTAGGCCCGTGCGCATGAACGACCGCGTGATGTTCGTGAGTCACATCGGGGGCGTCGTGCTGGTCATGGTGGTGCGCGGCCCGAGCGACGTGGAGATGAAGCGGTGCGGGGTAGGCCAGCGCCCCCTGCAGGGCGAGGCAGACGATCATGACCACACCTGACCGCACTATGTCCCCATTCTCCGCAGCGGGCTGTCGGGTGTCAACCGAGTGACTCGTCCGTTTCGTCGCCGCGACGTCCCTCGGCTACTCGAATCGAGGGGAGGGGACGTCGCCAGCAGGCGCGAAACTGAGACGTTGTCGGATGAATCGTAAAAGGGCCGCCGATTTGGCGGCGGGCCGCTCTCTAAGCGCCTTCAGCTGTAGTACTCCTTGTATCTCCCCCGTCTGAGTAGCCACTCGCCGACGAGGCCCCCGGCGAGCGAGGCAATCCATCTCAGTACGTAGTACATGTAGCCCAGGTCCATCAACTCGATGAGGTTGCCGTCGGGGTCCTTGGCGAAGAAGAAGGTATGGCCTCGGGGTGAGCGCTCCGGTCTACTCACGCACTCCACGCCCTTTTCGACCAGGTAGTCGTACCATCTCTGCGTGTTTCTGACGTTGAACGAGATGTGAGTCAGGCCAACTCGATTCCAGGGGATATCGATCGGCGGTTGCTGGGGCTGGAACTCGAACATCTCGAGGACTGCTCCCCCTGGCACGCGAATCCAGCCAACCTTGCAGGTCGGCTGATCGGCATCTACACCGAAGAAGGACTGCACCCGGGGCGACGGCTGGTCGGCCACTCCCACCAGCGGGCACCCGAACACATCCCAGTAGAACTGGACAGCCTCTTTGAAGTCGGAGACCGTGATCCCACAATGGCTGAACGATCGAACCTTCACGTGTTTCCTCCCCTCCACCGCGCCGCGTGTGCCCAGAGGTGGAGCCTCGACCTCGCGGCACCCACCCGGACGCCCCGTCAGGCCAACTCGGTCTCCTTGATGTGGTCGGCCACCCGGAGCGCTTGCGCGGCAATCGTCAGTCCAGGGTTGACTGCCGCCGACGACGGAAAGAACGACGCGTCAACGACGAACAGATTCTCAATGTCGTGCGACCGGCAATAGGGGTCGAGCACCGACTCTCGTGGATCGGTGCCAAAACAGAGTGTTCCGCACTGATGCGTCGTGTTCTGCGTATGGTGCGAGTGCGGCATGACCAACGCGAACCCGAGTCTCTTGAGCATCCTCGTCGTTTCTTCGACAAGCTCGTCGTGCGCGCGGATGTTGTTGGGACGATAGGCGAGACGGATACGCCCGTCGGTGTCGACGGTGACCCGGTTGTCGATGCGGGGCAGGTCCTCGGACATCGCCAGCCAATCCGACCCTCTGGCCACCCACGCGTTGTAGGCCCAGAGGGGCATCCATGTGGCGACCGTCCGGGCCATGACTCCGTGGGTTCGACCCTGCGACTGGATGTGCCCCAATGGGTAGCGGCCGTCGGGTCCAGTCAGATAGAAGTCGTTGATCGCCACTGTCTTCTGGAACACCGTTCGGTTCTTCCAGAAGGGGTTGAAGCCCTGCATCATCGTGGACAGATGGGCCATATACCGTTTGCCGACCAGCCCTGATGAGTTCGCGAGACCATCGGGCTGCTTGTCGTTGGCCGACCGGAGAAGAAGGGCGGCCGAGTTGACGGCTCCGCAGGCTACGACGACGAGGGGTGTTTCAACCACCTCGACCTCGCCATCATGCTCGATCTCGACGGCTGTCACGCGGCGGCCGGCGGCATCGGTCCGAAGCCGTCGAGCCAGCGCGTTGGTCCAGAGCGTGACGTTGGGCCGGGTGATGGTCGGACGGAGGCAGCAGACGTCCGCTTCGCTCTTGCCATGTCGCTGGCAAGGGAACGAGTTGCACGTGTTACAGAGGATGCACCCCTCAGGCTCACCGGGACTGCGTAGCCCGAGGGGCAGCGGCGACGGATGGAGTCCCTGCGCGCAGATTTCGTCGACCATCGAGGCGATCTGTTCCGAGTGTGGGATCTTTGGATACGGAAAGGGCTTCCGCGGTGGCTCGGTCGGGTCGATGCCGCTCTCGCCGTGCACTTCATACAACCGCTCCGCGCGGTCGTAGTAGGGGCTGAGCGTTTGGTAGTCGATTGGCCAGGCTGGCGAAACTCCGTCGGAGTGCTCGACCGCTCCGAAATCCTCCCGGCGGAGTCGATACATCACGCAGCCCCAGAACTTCGTGTTCCCGCCGACGCAGTAGTGGGTGTAGGGCCTGAACTCACGACCTGCGGCGTCGACCCAGTGCTCGGTCGTCCGATAGCGGAGGTCCTTCCAGACCGCGGCCGGATCCCAGTTCTCAGGCTCCTGGGGGATGAAGTCGCCACGTTCGACGATCAGGACGCTCGCGTCGGTGGACCCCAGCGCGTGGGCGATAGTACCCCCGCCCGCACCGCTCCCGACGATCACGATGTCGTACCGGGAACGCCCCATCACGATGCGATCTGATCCATGAGTCGCTGGTCTTCGATGGCCGCCTCCAGGCTCATCTGAGGCGGACGGTCTTCTCGGATGGCCCCCACGAAGTCTCGATACATGGCCCGGTAGCCGCGGATGTCCCGGAAGCCCGGGAACACCAGCCGTGGGAAGCCGCTTCCTCGCACCAGCACGAACGCTCCGTTCGACTCGAAGGAGATGATGCCCTTTCGACCGAACAACTTCGAGACTCGGAGCCCACGCAGAAGCGACGGAACTTCGCGCGAGTAGAATAGCGCGCCCACCGCACCGTTGTCGTAGCGAAACGCGACCATCGTGCTCTTGGCTCGCGTGTCTGGCCCGACCCGGGTGAGAGACGCACTGTATCCCCTGACCTCTGTCATCAGGGGGCCCAGGCTGTTGGCGAGGTGCAGCCAATGAATGCCTTCCTCGAAGAAGGCGTCTCCACCGGCCATCGACTCGTTGTTCCGCCAGTCGTCGGCCGTCTTGAGTCGTTTCACGAGCGTCGTAAAGTGCGCAAAGACCATTTCTCCGATGGCACCGTCGGCCAGCAGGCGCCTTAAACAGATTGCCAGCGGTTTGTAGTGATCGTTTTCACCCACGAGGACGATTTTGTTTGCCTGGTCGCGGGCCTGCTGTACAGCCTCGTAGTCCTCCATTCTCGGGAATGCTGGCTTCTCGACCAGAACATGCTTGCCTGCCTCCAGAGCCTGAATCGCCAGGTCGCGGTGAAAGCGCGGCGGCACGGCGATCACCACCGCCTCGACCGACGCATCGTTGATAGCCCCGGCGTAGTCACCCCAGCGCTTGGCCCCCTTGAACTGCTGGCGAAAACTCTCGGCCCTGGTGGCGTCTCGGCTGGCGTAGCTGCAGACGACGTCCTTGGACAGGACGCGAAGGTTGCGGCTGTGCACCGAAGCGATGAATCCGCACCCGAGAAAGGCGAGATGAAGGGGGTCTGAAGTCGACACCGGGGTGTCGATCATGACACGAATCCGCTCTTCCCGTAGCCTTGCCAGGTGGTCGTTTGCGCGAGCTATAATCGCAGGGCGTTTTGGTCATTCATCGAAGCAGACGCGAGAGAGGTAGAGAGATGGGTCACGGACGGGTGATTTCGAGAATCGCTTTGGTAGTCGTTCTGGCCGTGGGACTGGCCATGCCGATGACGGTCGCCGCGCAGTCCGACGACGCGACCTGGACGGTGCCGCGGACTCCCGACGGTCAACCCGATCTGCAAGGCGTCTGGGCCAACAATAATGCGACACCCCTTGAGCGTCCCGAGGCGTGGAAGGGGAAGGACCGGCTGACTCCCGAAGAGCTAGCGGAGCTGCAGGTTGCTGCCCAGGAGGCGGTCGACGAGGGTGACGCGCTCTTTGGTGACCAGCTCGTGCTGGCTGCCATCGAGCGTACCCAGGCCGAGTCCTACGACCCGACGACCGGCAACTACAATCAGTTCTGGGTCGTCGACAGAGACTTCAGCGACCGTACCTCCCTCGTGGTTGACCCGTCCGACGGCCGGATACCGGAGATGACCGACAACGGCAAAGCGCGCGTCGAGGGGTTGATGGCTCACCGACGAGACCACCCGGCAGACTCATACACCGACCGTCCTCTCAGCGAGCGCTGCGTCACCTATGGCGTACCCCGGCTAGGCTCTGGCTACAACAGCTACTACCAGGTGTTCCAGAGCCGCGACCACGTCGTGGTGTATATGGAGATGAACCACGATGCCCGGGTCATCCCGCTGACCGGCCGACCGCATGTGGACGACGGCGTCAGGCTGTTGCACGGAGACTCGCGGGGGTATTGGGAGGGCGATACGCTGGTCATCGAGACGACCAACTACTCGCGTGCGAGCAACTTCAGGGGAGCCCGCGATAACCTCCACGTAGTCGAGCGTCTGACGCGGGTCGGTCCGAGAACCTTGAACTACGAGGTGACGCTCAACGACCCGACGACGTGGACGGCACCCTGGACGGTCGAGATTCCGCTGATGGGGTCAGAGGATCCCGTCTTCGAATACGCGTGCCACGAGGGCAACATCGGGATGGAGGGGATTCTCTCCGGGCATCGCGCCCAAGAGCGCGCCGGCCAGTAGCACGTAGTAATCCGGTAGCGACTAACAACGAGGTCCTAAAATCCGCGTTTGCGGCCGCGGACTCCTCGTCGGCTCCCCTTTGGCTTGCCGGGCTTGAACCGGGGGGCGTCACCTCCGAAATCTACACCGCCAAATCCACCGCCGGGCGGGCGGGGCGCGCGTTCCCTGGCTTCGTTGACCTTCAGCATGCGACCCTGCAGCTCGGTGCCGTCGAACCGAGATATCGCTTCCGGAATGACCGACGAGTCGCTGAACTCGACGAAGGCGAACCCGCGCGGCTGGCCCGTGGCGCGGTCGATGGGTAGGAAGACTTCAGTGACGTCGCCGACCGTGGCGAACAGCGTTTCGAGCTCCGCCTGCGTTGTGCTGAAGTTGAGATTGCCAACAAAGACTTTTGCAGCGATAACGTCCCCCTTGGTTACGGATGAGATGGGGCGCTCCACGACTCGGCGCCCGGCGAGATTTGGTCAGTATAGCCCACAATCTTTGGGTCAGGGGAGCGCGAGAGCCACGAGCTCGGGTACCTCGCCGCCTACGGTCAGGGCGATGTACTGCGTGCCCTGGTGCATGTAGGTCATGGGTGTGCCGATGGCGCCAGACGGAAGGTCGACCGACCCGACGATCTGGCCGGTGGCTTTGTCCCGCGCAACCAATCGGGGGCCGCCATCGGTTCCGCCCGCCGACAGCGCGCTGATGAGCAGGGTCTTGGTGAGCACCGGCCCACCGTGCCCTTCGCCACCCAACGGGGGCAGGTCGAGGTCGCGCAGCAAAGGATGGTTCCGCAGGCGGTCCCCGTCTCCATTCGGCTCCATCCAGGCGTGGTCGCCGCGGTTGAGATCGATCGCCGTCATTCGCGAGTAAGGGGGCTTGAGGAGGGGCAGGCCCCGGGGCATGCTCGCCCCGATGCCCCCGAACAATCCGCCAATGGTGTACCGCAGGTTGCCACCTTTGTCCGGGTCCGGTGTGAAGTAGGTCACGACCGTGTAGCGATTCTCAGAGGGTACGTAGAGGAGCCCGGTCTCAGGGTCGACGGCGGCGCCGGTCCAGCTCGCACCGCCCCCAATATGCGGCCGCTGGATCGTGCCCTGGAGCCCACCGTCGTGGCGGAGCATCGGCGGCGAGAAGAGCGGTCCGAGCCTGAAGTTCTTGGTGGCCGCGACCGCCATCGCGCGGATCTCGGGCGTGAAGTCGACCAGGTCGTCTGTCGTGACACCCTGATACTCGAACGGGGGTGGCTTGGTCGGAAAGGGCTGCGTCGGCGAGAGCACCTCGCCCTCCAGGTCGGTGTCGGTCGGCACGGGGCGTTCCTCGATCGGCCAGACGGGGTCGCCGGTCTCGCGGTCGAAGACGTAGGTAAAGCCCTGCTTGCTGACCTGGGCCACGGCCTTTATCCGACGTCCGCCGACCGTAATGTCCAGTAGATTTGGCGCGGCCGGAAAATCGTAGTCCCAGACACCGTGATGCACCGCCTGAAAGTGCCACATGCGCTGGCCAGTCTCGATGTCGAGGGCGACCAGGCTCTCCGCGAAGAGGTTGTCGCCGAGACGGTGCCCTCCGTAGTAGTCACCTGTCGGCGTACCGGTAGGAAGGTAGACGTAGCCGAGCTCGTCATCGACGCTGAACATCGACCAGACGTTGGTATTGCCCGAGTAGCGCCACGACTCGTCGAGCCAGGTGTCGGAACCGAAGTCATCGGCCTGCGGCACGGTGCGAAAGACCCACCTCGTGTCGCCGGTCCGCGCATCGATGCCCTTCACCCACCCAGGCGGAGCCTCCTTCTTGATGGTCGAGTCCGAGATGACGGTTGGCGTCACGATGACATCACGCGCTACGATCGGCGGCGACGCGACCCCGAAACGGCTGCGTCCAAAGGAGTTGGTCGTCCCTCGGCCGGCGCGCGGAATGTCTTCCATGAGATCGACTCGGCCGTTCTGGCCGAAGTCTGGTACCGGCTCCCCGGTCGCGGCGTCCAGCGCCAGGAGGTAACCCTCGTGGGTGCCAAAGAAGATCCGCGCATCGTCGCCGTCTTCCCAGTAGGCCACACCTCGCGAGTTGTAGAAGTGGGCGGGGACTGCTTTCAAGTAGACCTCCGGGTCATGCACCCAGATCGTCTTCCCAGACGCTGCGTCTACCGCTGCCACCTGCTGTAGCGCCGTCGAAAGGTAGAGCGTGCCGCCGACCATCAGCGGCGTCGCCTGAAACATGCCAATCCCGATGCGGGGCGACGTTTCTCGCAGGCCCTCGAGATCGAGAGACCCGTCCGCTGACTTCCAGCGCCATGCCAGTCTGAGGTCGCTGAAGTTGGTCGCGTCGATCTGGTCGAGCGGAGAGTATTTGGTGCCGCCCAGGTCGCCGCCGTAGCTTCGCCACTCCCCGTTCTCGGCGCCGTACTGAGCCCAGGCCGACCCGGGTGCGGCCACCATCGACCCCACCAGCATCGCGCACAGGACGAGGAGGATCGAGGTGTTCCGGTTCGCGGTATTGATGAGCATAGGTCGGATTCTGTCGCACCACTCGTCGTCTGTCTACAGGCGATTGACTCCCTACAGGCGATTGACTCCGCCTGAGGCTCCGGGGACGATAGTGGAATGCCCAGTGCACCAAATGCCAGCTACAGCATGACCCTGCGGGTGGAGTACAAGAACGACGCCGGTATGCTCGGTACGCTCACGTCTGCGATCGGCCGTCTCGGCGGCGATATCGGCGCTGTCGATCTGTCGTCGGCCGGCGACGGCGTGATGGTTCGAGACCTCACGATCAACTGCCGTGATGACGACCATGCGAAGACGATCGTCGACGCGGTTCGAGCGCTCCCAGACTTCAAGCTGTCGCATCACTCGGACCGGACGTTTCTGTTGCACCTGGGCGGGAAGATCGAGGTGGTCAGCCGTGAGCCAATCCGGACCCGAGACGATCTGTCCATGGTGTACACCCCGGGCGTTGCGCGCGTGTGCATGGCGATTCACGAGCGACCGGAGAGCGCCTATACGCTCACGATCAAGAAGAACACGGTGGCTGTCGTGACCGACGGCACGGCCGTCCTGGGTCTTGGTGACATCGGGCCCCAGGCGGCGATGCCGGTGATGGAGGGAAAGTGTGCTCTCTTCAAGGAGTTCGCCGGCGTCGACGCCTTCCCGCTCGCCCTCGACACGACAGATGCACAGACCATCATCGATACGGTCACGCGGATTGCACCGACGTTTGGCGGCATCAACCTGGAGGACATCTCCGCGCCGCGTTGCTTCGAGATCGAGGACGCGCTTCGCGCCGGGCTCGACATCCCGGTCTTTCACGACGACCAGCACGGCACGGCCATCGTGGCATTGGCTCCCCTCATCAACGCGCTGCGCATCGTCAAGAAGACGCCCGACGAGCTCAAGGTCGTCGTCAACGGTGTGGGAGCGTCGGGAACGGCGGTCAGCCGGATCTTCATGGACTACGGCGTCACCAACATCATCGGCTGTGACCGCACCGGTGCGATCTATCGCGGCCGGAGCGGGAACATGAACTTCATGAAGGAGTGGTACGCCGAGAACACCAACCCGGCGCAGGAGAAGGGGACGTTGGCCGAGGTAATCGAGGGCGCGGATGTCTTCGTCGGTTTATCGGCGCCCGGTACCCTGACCGTGCCGATGCTCAAGACGATGAATCGCGACCCGGTGGTGTTCGCCATGGCCAACCCGACGCCCGAGATCATGCCCGAAGAGGCGGCTCCCCATGTTCGCATCATGGCGACGGGGCGCTCCGACTATCCGAATCAGATCAACAACGTCCTGGCGTTTCCAGGGGTCTTTCGCGGTGCGCTCGACAGCCGCGCGGCCACGATCAACGACCAGATGAAGCACGCCGCTGCCGAGGCCATCGCGGCCGTGATTCCGGCAAATGAGCTGAACGAGGAATACGTGATTCCGAGTGTCTTCAACCGGAGTGTCGTGACCGCCGTGGCCAAGGCCGTGGGACAGGCTGCTGTGAAGTCAGGTGTCGCCCGTCGAGAAGCCAAGTGGTAGCGTTTTCTTCGACGCTCCTACCCCCCCGGGCGTCCAGATGCGCGACGGGGTACCGCCAGCCATGGCCAGCATCAGCTCGTTCAGGCGCTTGACAAAACCGGCTGGGTCATCGAGCTGTCCGCCCTCGGCGAGTAGCGCCTGGTCGAACAGGATCTGCGTCCAATCGGAGAACCGCTGGTCGTCGGTCTCCGCCTTGAGTCGCTCCACGATCGGATGGTCGGGGTTGATCTCCATCACGGGTCGGGTCGGGGGAACGGGTTGACCCGCTTCCTTGAGCATCCGCTCGAGATTCCGGCTCATCCCGTGGTCGCTGACCAGACAGGCTGGTGAATCGGTCAGACGGCTGGTGACCCGCACCTGCTGGGCCTTCTCGCCGAGCGCCTTCTGCATCCGCTCGACCAGCGGCTGATGCTCCTCCTCAGGCGTCGCCGACGTGTCGGGGTCGGTCGCGTCCGACATCTTTCCGAGGTCGAGGTCGCCGGCCGCGGCTGATACCAGTGTCTTGCCTTCGAACTCGGTGAGGTGCGAGACGACCCACTCGTCCACGCGGTCGTGGAGGAGTAATACCTCGATCGCTTTCTTTCGGAAGATCTCGAGATGAGGACTGTTTCGCGCCGCCGCGAAGCTCTCTGCGGTGATGTAGTAGATCTTGTCCTGTCCCTCGTTCATCCGACCGACATAGTCTGCCAGTCCAACGTTCTGGTTCTCTGAATCGTCGCGGGTCGAGGAGAACCGGAGCAGCTTTGCGATTCGTTCCCGATTGGCGAGGTCTGAGCCGACGCCTTCCTTGAGCACGCGGCCGAACTCACGCCAGAACGTCTCGTACTTGTCGGTCTGGTTCTCCGCCAGGTCTTCCAGAAGGGTCAGAATCCGCTTGACGGCCGCACCCCGGATCGCTTGAACGTCGGTCGAGTGCTGCAGAATCTCACGAGAGATGTTGAGCGGAAGGTCGTTCGAATCGACGACGCCACGCACGAACCGCAAGTAGGTCGGCGTGAGCTGCTCTGCGTCGTCCATGATGAAGACCCGCCGCACGTACAACTTGATGCCCTGACGCTGTTCGTGATTCCACAGGTCGAACGGTGCACGCTGAGGCACGAACAGCAGGAGCGTGTACTCCTGACGTCCCTCCACTTTGACGTGCACGTGGGCGAGCGACGGCTCGAAGTCGTGGGCGACGTGTTTGTAAAACTCCTGATACTGCTCGTCGGTGATGTCGGACTTTGGCCGAGCCCACAGGGCCGAGGCCTGGTTGACCGTTTCATCCTCGTCTCCGTCCTGGTCCTTGTCTCCCTCGCCACGGTCCTTCTTCATGACGATGGGCAGCGCGATGTGGTCTGAGTACTTGCGGAGCAACACGCGTAGACGGTCGCTCGAGAGCAGCTCATCCTCGCCTTCTTTTAGATGAAGGATGACGTCGGTGCCCCGGGATTCCTTTTCGACGACTTCGAGCGTGTAGTCGCCCTCGCCGGCACTCTCCCATCGCACGCCGCGCTCCGCCGTCATTCCGGCCCGGCGCGTCACGACCGTCACGCGGTCCGCAACGACGAACGCCGAGTAGAAACCCACGCCGAACTGCCCGATCAGCTGCGAGTCGGTCGTCTGGTCTCCGGTCAGCTTCTGCAGGAATTCTTGGGTCCCCGATTTGGCAATCGTACCGATGTGATCGATCACCTCCTCACGGGACATGCCGATTCCGTTGTCGCTTACCGTCACGGTACGAGCCTCTGTGTCGTGGCTGATACGGATCGCAAGGTCCTGGTCGTCCTCGAACAGCGCGCTGTCCGTCAACGCCTCGAACCGGAGCTTGTCGCACGCGTCTGAGGCGTTCGAGACCAGCTCTCGCAAAAAGATCTCTTTGTTCGAATAGACCGAGTGGACCATCAGGTTGAGCACCTGCTTCGCCTCGGCCTGGAAGCCAAATGTTTCCTTCGTGGGGCTGTCAGTCACCGTCACACTTTCTCCTTCGCGCTCACCTCATCGGGGTGAGGTCAATCTATAAGGATAGAATCGGTCCTATGCGCCGTGCCAGTCGGCCATCCCCGCGCGGCTGACGAGGTCACCTATGCACGTAATGCTAACCGGTTCGACCGGGTTGATCGGGTCGGCGTTGACGCCGTTTCTCAGGGCTGGGGGCCATCAAGTACGTCGGCTTCGTCGCGAGCCTTCGGTTGACCCCGACACGACGCACTGGAGCCCCACGGACGGGACTCTCGCGGATGGAGCGCTCGACGGCATCGAGGCCGTCGTCCATCTGGCGGGGGAGAGCATCGCGAGCGGTCGGTGGACCACAGCCCGCAAGGCCCGTATCCGAGACAGCCGCGTCGACGGCACCCGCCGGTTGTGCGAAGCGCTGGCTGGTCTCGAGTCTCCACCCAAGGTGTTGGTCGCGGCTTCTGCGCTCGGTTACTACGGCGACCGAGGGGACGAACTGCTCGACGAGTCCGCTCTGCCCGGCACCGGCTTTTTACCGGAGTTGTGCCAGGCCTGGGAAGCTGCCGTGGCACCTGCTCGTGAGCGGGGCATTCGGGTCGTGCATCTCCGAACGGGGATTGTGCTCAGCCCGCTCGGAGGAGCGCTGGGGCAGATGCTTCTGCCGTTCAAGCTGGGGGTCGGCGGTGTGGTGGGCTCGAGCGATCAGTTCATGAGCTGGATCTCGCCCGACGACATGCTGGGCATCACCCTACGGGCGCTGACCGACGACCAGATCCGTGGGCCCGTCAACGCGGTGGCGCCGCACT
The DNA here is from genome assembly GCA_965249105.1 of Vicinamibacterales bacterium. Taxonomy (GTDB): domain Bacteria; phylum Acidobacteriota; class Vicinamibacteria; order Vicinamibacterales; family UBA8438; genus CAUZIB01. The sequence continues at coordinate 312,509 of OZ252219.1, forward strand.
CGGTCACCAACCGCGAATTCACCAAGACGCTGGGGAAGGTCTTGCGCCGTCCCACGGTCATGCCGCTGCCGGCCTTCGCGGCGCGTCTTGCGTTTGGCGAAATGGCCGATGCGCTTCTCCTGTCCAGCACGCGGGTTGACCCCGCAGTCTTACGAGCAGCCGGATTCGAGTTCGCCCACCCCAACCTCGAGGATGCGCTCCGGCACGTAATGGGGGCGGCCTAGTGCAGTGGTTCAGAAATACCTCGGCATTCGGCCACCGATGCATCCCTTCTGCCTGCGTTGCTCCTCAGTCACAGATTCCCGATTTGCTCCTTCGTCGCGCCTGGCCAGACGGGTGCTTCGGCGCCCTCGGTGCACGAGGTATTTCTGAACCACTGCACTAGGTGGCCTGAAGGTCAGGAACCGACCGCGAAGTCGGTCGTCCAGACGTGCGGGCAAGAGCCAGTAATCCCGAAATCAGGGCAGGCTAACGTCTCCGTCGATGTCGTCCGAGCGAATCCGTCCGCTGCCGTCGCGCAGAACAGCGAAGTTGCCGCGGACCTCCCTGACCCTGATACTGCCACTGCCGTCTTCCTCGATCAGCACGTCCCCGGCCACGTCAGTGATTCGGATGGATCCTGAACTGTCTTCCGTGATGACCACATCGCCGTCCACGGTCTCTACCTCGATGGAGCCGGAGCCATCCTCCTCGATCGTGACGGTGCCCCCGACCTGCTCGATGTCCAGAGAACCGGACCCGTCCGTGACCCAGACGTCTCCTGTGACCTCCTCGATCCCGATGCTGCCCGACCCGTCAGTGAGGCTCAACGCCTCGACGTCGGAGATCCTGACTGAGCCGCTGCTGTCCTCCACCACCAGCGGCAAGGTATCAGGCACCTCCAGATTCAGATCCAGTCGTCCACGTGCGGTCACAGTTTCGATGACGACAACATCACCGTCGCGTCGGGTCAAGAGCTCAACGTCGTCGAGCCTCGCCCGGCTGGTCGCGCACGCCGTGCCCGACGCCCGGACCTCGTCCCGGTCTCGGTGTCCAGTGATCGTGAGCGACCCGGCTTGCGCGATGACCCGGATCTCGGTGGCTCCGGACGTGTCGATAGCGGCCTGGCGGTCGTCTGTTTCCGAGCAGTCGAACCCGTTGAACCCGACACAGGCCGTGCTCAGGGCGGCACACACGGTGATCACGATGTGAGGGCTTCGCATCAGGTCCTCCATCGGCGCTCAGGTTTGACGCCTTGCAAGGGTAGACGGATCTCGCGACCCGAAGGTTGCGTCAGCTCCATCGCTGCGGTGAATAGCTACCGCCGAACATGCGAGCGACCGCCTGGCCGACGATCTGGCGGCCCCATTTGAGCTTGGCATACAACCGGATGAAGCTCAGCATCTCCATCACCATCCCCAGTTGCTCACGGCGCGGCAGCTCCGCCAACGCGGCCTTGAAGTCGGCTTCGTGCGGTTGCCGGAAGGCGATCATCAGGGGGTTCCACTGGTCGGAGCAGCGTCTGACCTCCGATGCAATCATGCGTCGGTACGTCATCTGAACCGGCACCGTCGAGCGCGACGCCTCGACCACCGCCTCGCCAGAGATGGCACCCGAGTGGAGGGCGCAGCTCATCCCTTCCGCCATCATATTCAGGAAGCCAGCGGCCTGACCGGTGATGAGAACGTTCCCGGTCCCAAAAACGTAGCGGTTGACCAGCGACAGCCCGAAGTTCTCCGTACAGGCTTCGTCGTCATCGGCTGGACCAAGTCGCACGTCGTGCCGGGTTCGGAGGTAGTCGACGACCTTCTGCTGCTCCTGATGAAAGTTCTTGCCCAGGTCAAAACCGACGCCGACGATCTGCTTATTGTCGCGGGCATGGCTCCAGGTGTAGTGACCCAGCTGCGGGTGAAACCAGAAGTGGAAGTAGTCGGGGTCGAGGGCGCAGTGCTCGATCGGGTGGAACTTCTGGCCGACCAGGAACCAGGGAATCTGCTGGTGATAGTCCGGGTACAGCGCCCGGATCACCGGTGAGGCTGGTCCATCGGCACCGATGACCCAACGAGCTCGATAGGTTCTCGGTTCCCGGTGATGAAGCGCGTGAACGACCTGGCGTTGCGGGCCGGTCTCCAGACGGATGAAGGAGGTTTCGTCGTGCACCTCGGCACCGCTACGCCGAATGGCCCAGTAGTCCGACTGCTTGCGATACAGGTGCGGGGTTGGGCCGCTCAGGAAGTCCATGCTCAGGCGTCGCATGCTCGGAAAGTGGAAGGTGACGCCACGGCAGGATGTGGGTTCGTGTAACACGCTGCGGGGGAGAGGTCCAAAATTCTCCAGCAAGAAGCGATGACCTCGCGGCGACAGAATGCCGCTGCAGATCTTGTGGCGGGGCAGCTTCTTCCGCTCCAGCACCACCGTCTCCAGGCCGGCGTCCACCAATCGTTTGGCTGCGGCGGCGGCCGACAGACTGGCGCCCACGATAAGCACGTCGATATCGACGGGGCGACCGGCTTCCGTCACGATTCCACCCTGTCGTTCAACTCGGCCAGGTGGCAGACCGGCACCTGGCTGTGCTGGCGGAACGCCGCCAGATCCTCGACCGCTTCGACCACCACCCGTCGAGGTCGGCGACCCTCCATGATCCAGTCGACCTGTGCGCCGATATCGTGGTCCCCGACTCCGAGACGAGCCTGCAGCGACACCGCACCGGTGGGGATGGCCACGCGCTGCAGGTCCAGGTTGGTGTCGCATCCGGTCTGCGCGCGGAGGGTGTCGTAGAACGTCACCAGCCGATCATGGTCGGTGTGAAAGCCTCGGGAGTCGATGACGAGGAGGTCGTCGGGTTTCAACTTCTGCGCCAGCGCCGGCTCACGCAATAACGCCTCGCCGACCGTCATCGTCCTGATCTCTGGACGCCATAGCGCCAGCGCCCGCACGAGAAGCCCCTCGAGCGTTACCACGGTGCCGCGGGCCGGCAGACTGGCCAAGAAGTCGAGCCGTCGACTCTCCGGGACCTCGAGTCCCGCTTCGATGCGGGTCGCCAGGTCATCGCCCGCGTCTTCGGCTATCGATACCCTCTCGGCGCCGCCGAGCGCTTCGACCACGCGAGTCGTCAGGCCGGGCTCGAGCTGGAATCGCGAGGACGCCAGCAGCGTCGTCGCCGTGGGTGGGCCAGGCCGGGTAGCCGTCGTGGGTGGTGACTTTATCCAGGAAGGAAATTGAGTGCGCACCGCTGTCGCCAGCGGGTTCTCGTCCTGGGCCGTCAACGCGCGGCGCAGATCTAGCGTGAGGCCCACGGTGTCGATCTCTTCCGGACACACCGGCTCGCAGGCCCCGCACAAGACACACGCCAGTGTGGACGGTGCGACCTCGCTTGGTGTGGCGCCAGCCAGCAGTGCGCGGGCGCGTCCGTGCAGGGTCAAGGTCAAGTCTCGCGTCTGCCTGAACACCGGGCACGGAAGAGCGCACACGTGGCAGCCCGTACAGCTCTCGTAGCCGGGACGCATCGGCATCAGAAGACCACGTCCGGATTCAGGATCATCGCTGGGTCGGCGGCCTTCTTGAGAGCCAGGTGCTTGTCGACGACCTGGTCGCCCAGCGCCCGTCGGACGTAGCTCTTCATCATGCCGCCGAATCGGTAGTAGCTGGTCTTCATGTCCACGCCGATGTCGTAGATCTCGTTCTTGAACGACTGCAGATGATCGCGGCTGTAGGTTCTATCGAACAGCATCGGTTCGAACTCGCACCCGTAGGCGAACGCGCCGGCATCGGGTGGAATCGAGCTGAGCTCATACCGCTCCCGTTGTGTGCCCAGTTTGATGCCCACGCAGTAGAGCGTGTAGTACGGAAAGTACTTCCGACACACCGCGTTGCCGCGCACGACGGCCTCGGAGAACTTCTCGGCGTTTGTCGCCAGGTCGGGGATGACCATCTGCTTGCCGCCCCAGTGCTTCCACACCGCTCGCGAGAACACCACGCTACGGTCGACGATCTTTCCTTCTCGCATGTGTTCGGGTTTGTGGAAGTCGGGGAATAGCTCCAGGCGTCGATTGAGCAGGAACCACGCTTCGCTCAGGCGCCAGGGGCGCAGCGCGTAGTAGCCGGCCGCGCGGATGCCATAGCTGAATTCGGAAAAGCCACGCAATCGGCCGGCGTAGTTGGCGACGAACTCGTGTTCTCGTTCATCCGAATCAAACGCCACCAGCAAGTTGATGGCCTTGTCGAGCATCGTCAGGATGCCGCAGTAGTCGGCGGCGTCCTCCTCGACCAGCAGCTGCATGTCGGCGATGGCCTCCGGCAACGACCGGTAGTAGACATAGCGCATCGAGATTGGCGTGAAGGGTCTGATCCGGAGCGTGGCTTGGGTGATGACGCCGAACTGCCCGTAGCCAAGGAGCACGCGCTCGAACAGCTCAGGGTTCTGGGTCTCGGAGCACTCGAGGATCTCACCGGTGGGCGTGACGACTTGCAAGGCCACCGCCTGGTCGGCACTGCAACCCAGTCGGGGCGAGTTGATGTCGATACCGCCCACTCCGAGCGTGCCGCCGACCGACGACGTCAGGTTCAGCGGTGCCGACAAGTAGTCCATACCCTGACGGCGGAGCGCCTCGGCCAGGGTGTGCCAGAAGATGCCCGCTTCGGTGCGCACCGCGCCGGCGCCTGGGTCGATGGTCAGGACTCGATTCAGGCTTGAGAGGTCGAGCAGCAGACCGCCAAACGCGACCGATTCGCCCTCGGTGGTGAGACCACCACCACGTACCGTGACCGGGACCCGATGGGTCTGGGCGGCGCGCAGCACCGCTGACACGTCGTACTCCGAGCCGGGCCTGACGACGCCATGCGGCAGGCCGAAGGCGACCCCACCCGCGTCCGTTGAGAAGAGCTTCCGGTCGACGCCGCCCTGCAGAACCAGGACGCCGTCCCCGGAGAGCGCGTCGCAGAAACCGTCCCAGCGCTGGCCCTGCCATCGGGCAGGGTTGGTCTGCTGGCGGGGAACGCCGTAGAGAGAGTCCGGCGCAACTGGGTCTGACGGTCGTTCCTCGGCGGGGTGGCTTTCCGGGCTCGAGATCATCGATGGGTCTATCGGCTACTGAAGGCCCCCACGCACAGACGTGATGCGCTGGGTATTGAAGCCCAGCCAGTGCATCCGTCCGACGTAGCGGGCGTGCTCGACCTTGATACACCGATCCATGACCACGGAGAGACCGCCGTCTTCGGCGATTCGCGCGCCCTCCTCGTTGATCACCGAGAACTGACACCACAGGTTCTTGGCGCCAACCGCCACCGCCTCCTTGGCGATGCCGGGAAGGGCGTCAGGCGCGCGAAAGACGTTGACAATGTCGACCGGTTCGGGCACGTCACTGAGGCTCGAGTAACTCGGCTCCCCAAGGATCGCCGACTCGCGCGGGTTGACGGGAATGATGCGATACCCGTGCCGCCGCAGATAGAACCCGACGAAGTAGCTTGCCCGGAGCTCCTTCTTCGAGAGTCCGACGATAGCCACGGTCTTCGCCGCAAAGAGTACTCGCTGGATTGTCGTGGGGTTCTGATAGCGACTCACATCGAATGATGGACTCATGAGGAGGCGACCTCCGATCCGACTGATGCGGCCACGGCCGCAAAGCCCTGCTCCAGGTCCCAGACCAGATCGTTGACATCCTCGATACCGACCGAGAGCCGGATGGTGCCTAACCCCACGCCGGCGGCCCGAAGCTCGTCGTCGTTGAGCTGGCGGTGGGTGGTGCTCGCCGGGTGGATGATGAGACTCTTCGAGTCTCCGACGTTGGCCAGGTGAGACCAGAGACTCACACTGCGGATGAAGTCCTGCCCGGCCTGGCGTCCACCCCGGCAGTCGAAGGAGAACACCGACCCCGCCCCGCCCGGCAGGTACTTGTCGACGAGCGGCCGGTATCGGCTCCTGGGGAGACCAGGATAGGTGACGTTGGATACCATCTCGTGCGACTCGAGATACCGTGCTACTGCCTCCGCGTTCTTGACGTGACGCTCCATGCGCAGCGACAACGTCTCGAGTCCCTGGAGAAACAAGAAGGCGTTGAATGGGCTCATCGCCGCTCCGAGGTCGCGCAGCGTCTCGGCTCGCAGCTTCATCAGGAAGCCGTAGGTCCCAAAGGTCTCGTGGAACTCGAGTCCGTGATAGGCCGGCGACGGGTCGGCCACCACCGGAAAGCGGCCGTTCGACCAGTCAAACTCACCCGATTCGACCACGAGGCCGCCGATGCTCGTGCCATGACCGCCGATGAACTTCGTGGCCGAGTGCAGCACGATGTCGGCCCCCCACTCGATCGGTCGGCAAAGAAACGGAGTGGCGAACGTATTGTCCCAGGAGCGGGAGCTGGTGCTCGTGGGCGATCGAGGCGATGGTCTCCATATCGAGCACGTTGCCACCCGGGTTTCCGATCGTCTCGCCGTAGAACGCCTTGGTGGTGTCGCGAACGGCCGCCCTCCATGCGTCCAGATCGTCCGGGTCGACCCAGGTCAGCCCGACTGACATCTTGCCTAGATAGTGTTTGAGCTGATTAATCGTCCCGCCGTAGAGCGCGGACGACGCCACGACGTGGTCCCCCGGGGACAGGAGGGTGAACAGCGCTGCCGCCTGTGCCGCAATGCCGCTGGCAAACGCGACGGCACCACACCCGCCCTCGAGGTTGGCCACGCGCTCCTCGAGCACGGCCACCGTTGGGTTCATGATCCGCGAGTAGGTGTTCCCATACTCCTGGAGATTGAAATAGGCGGCGGCCGACTCGGGGTCCTCGAACACATAGCTCGTGGTTTGGTAGATGGGCACCGCGCGGGCCCCGGTGTTGGGGTCGGGACGCTGCCCTGCGTGAACCTGCCGGGTCTCGAATCCGAAATCGCGAGACTGTTCCATGAACTCGGCCTCCTGGTTAGGGCGTCATCACTGGGCGAGAAACTCTCGGATGATGGGGCTCTGACGGGCTTCTTCCAGCAAGAAGCAGTCGTGACCGTAGGGAGCCTCAATCACATGAAGCTCGACCTGTTTGCCGGCGGCGCGCAACGCGTCGGCGAGTTCTTCGGATCCCTCTGGAGGGTAGAGCCAGTCGGAGCTGAACGCGATGAGCAAGGTCCGCGCGGACACGTCTCGGAGTGCGTCGGCAAGTTGACCGTTCCCGTACTGCCGGGCGAGATCGAAGTAGGACAGCGCGCGGGAGGTGTAGAGATAGGTGTTGGCGTCGAAGCGCTTGACGAACGTCTCGGCCTGGTGTCGCAGGTAGCTCTCGACCTCGAACTCGGGAGTCGTGAGCTCGTAGCGAATATCATCGGCGGCTTGTAGCCGCCTTCCGAACTTGTCTTTGACCGACGCCGCAGAGAGATAGGTGATGTGTCCCACCATCCGGGCCACTCCCATCCCCGCGACGGGGGCTCGGCCCGTGCCGTGGTAGTGGCCCTCCTCCCAGGCTGGGTCGGCCGTAATGGCGTTGCGGGCGATGGCATTCCAGGCCACGCCTTGAGGGTGGAGCGCATGCGTGCTCGCGATGGGGATGATCGCGTCGACACTGTCGCCGTATTGAACGGCCCACTCGAGCGCCTGCATACCGCCAAGCGACCCTCCGGAGACGCAGGCGAGCCGCGTGATGCCGAGCTCGTCGAGGAGTGCCCGCTCGGCCCGCACCATGTCGGCGACCGTGATGACGGGGAAATCGGACCCGTAGGGTCGGTCGGTGGCCGGGTTCAGTGATCCGGGTCCCGTCGTCCCCCGGCAGCCTCCCAGCAGGTTCGAGCTCACGACGAAGAACCGGTCGGTGTCGAACGCCTTGCCCGGGCCGATCATGCCGTCCCACCATCCCAGACCCTTGCGGCTGCCAGCGTCACGTTCCTCTGCCCGAAAGCCGTCTCGGGTGCTCTCCGACGATGGTGCCGCCGTATAGCCGGCCGCGTGGGCGTCGCCGCTCAGCGCGTGACAGACGAGGATCACGTTGTCGCGAGATGGCGACAGCGTCCCGTAGGTTTCGTAGGCGATGCGAACCGAATGCAGCTCGCGGCCGGAATCGAGAGCCAAAGGCCGCGGGAGGTCCACAAACCGGGTTTCGACGATGCCCACGGAGCCCGCTGTCGTCTCCGGGGCCTGTCCTTGCGTCGTCACTGGCGGATCATACTGTTGTCTGGCTCGTATCGATGTATAGTCAGCGTCAACAATGGAGTCAACGTCGAGGCACTGCTCGCTGCACGGCCGCCGTGCGAGACGGCAAGGCGCTCTTCTCTGGCGGGTTACGCAACCAGTTTGCCCTCGCCGATCTCAAGATGGACCGACTGCTCGACACGTTTGATGAGTGGGCCAGCGAGAACAGTCCGAACAATGGCCTAAGTTCGCCCGAGCGGTTCGAACCGACTCGGGTGCCGGAGTCGTCACGACTCGACCTCGACCTCACGAGTGGCGAGATCCGATCCATCGTCTGGGCCACTGGTTTTCGTCCAGACTACAGCTGGCTCGATGTCCCGGTGCTCGACCGCAAGGGCTATCTGCGTCACGATGGCGGGGTGGTCGATGCGCCGGGTCTCTACGCCATCGGCCTGCCCTTCCTCCGGCGACGAAAGTCGAGTTTTTGTCCACGGTGCGGAGGATGACGCGCGGGACCTGATCGACCACCTCGCTGGCTACCTGGCGGTGGACTGACGACCTGAGGGGTCGTCGGGTGACGTCGGGCGTTCCTGGTGCAGGCTGGGGCCGACCAGCGCGGGGAGGGCCAGCTCGTTCTGGAGTAACTCGGTTCGAGTCTTGGTCAGACACGCACCATCGTCTTCCACTTCCACCTCGCCCATGAAGGGCGCTCGCTCGACCGCCTCCCGCCATAGGAGCGACTCCGCCCCGCAGTCCCTCACATGGTGCATCAGTTTCAGTATGCGAAATCCATCGAACCACTCGTGAAGATGACGTAGCCGTGCCGGCCGGTTCGGAGCCTGTTCGATGAGCGCCTGCCACGAATGGTGCGCGCCGCGTGCCTCGAGGAAGGTCTGTACAGAAGGGCTGAGCAGAGCGATCGCATCGGGCACGGAGGCGGATGAGGATTCCGACAAGGACTGGAGGGCAGCGGTCACCTCCTGGACGGCGGTGAAACAGCTGGGATGGTAGAGCTCGAGGGCGTCGTGTCGAGTCAGCGTGGCGGTCGCCGCGCCGGTGCCAAACGGCACGCGATCGGATACCCGACTCCGAATCCGAACGGGCGTGCCCTGAAGGCGGGCCAGCGGGCGGAGCTTGCTCAGCTTGTTCAGAAGATAGAAATCCTCCGCCGCCTGTCGCATCGGTACGCCGCGGACGTGAGCGTAGCTGAGGGCGTGCACCGCCACCGAACTGCCCACGCTGTGAAAGGCGTAGGGCGAGTTGGCCCACTGCAGCCCGCGTTGGAGATAACGGAGACGGATCTCGTAGAGGGCGGTCGCCCGGTCGATGTCGCGCTGGCCACTGGGCTCGTGCCAGAAGGGAAACATCGCGGCCGCGCATTCGGGCTCGATACTGGCGATTCGCTCGAAGTAGTCGTCGGGTAGACGTGCGTCGGCGTCCGTCATCGCGATGAAAGGGTGACGGACGCGCCCGGTCGCGACGAGCTCCAGGGCGATGTCCGCGCCGATCTTCCGAGCGAGGCCAACGCCCTGTCGCGCGGGCAAGCGACGACCGGGCGTGAACCGATCGACGACGAGCAGGCTCATCGCTCCGTCGTGGCCCAGCCATCCGCCGTGTCCGAGTTCCCGCAGCGAGAATGTGCCGGTTAGGGCATGAGCACACTCTGCGTTTGCGGCGTGCACCTGATCGTCTGCGCCGACGCGACCGTTGAGCACCGCGATGACGAGCAGTCGACCCGCACGGCGCGCCGCCGCCCGGTACCGGTCGACGAAGGCCGCCGACTCCGCGCACACCGGAACGGCGAGCACGACATCGAAGGAGTCGGAGAAAAGAGCCGCAAGACCCGATTCGCTCTCGGCGTAGCGAGTCCGATACTGAGCGGAGCCCTCAGCGATCTTCCGGTCGGCCAGCTCTGTCATTCCGACTTCCGACCCCCGACCCCCGCCCCCGACTCCCGACAGCGGGCGAAGCCCGCCCCCGACCGCCGGGCGCAGCCCGGCCCCCGACCAACTGTGCCCCCGACCCCCACTCAATTGATCGGGTTCGTAGCGAAGACGGTGAGCTCGGTCGTGAAGCCCCGGTCGTCCATCTCGAGAACGGCCTTGACCATGTGGGCGATGTCCTCGGAATGGAGCTTCGAAGGATGGTCGGTTTGTTCGAAGCCAGCGGCGGCGGCAAAGGGGGTGATGACCTCGCTTGGATTGACCTGCATGACGCGGACGTTGTGCTTCCGGAGTTCTGCGCGCCAGCACTCGGTCATGCCTCGAAGGGCGAACTTGCTGGTCATGTAGGCCGTGCCGCCGGCCGCGCCCCGAAGCGAGGCGGTCGAGGCGACGTTGACGATGTTGCCGCCATTCCGCTTTACGAAGATCTTCGCCGCCTCGCGTCCCATCAGCATGGCTCCGGTCACGTTCGTGGTGAGGACGCGCTCGAAACTTGCCAGGTCCATGTCAACCAGCGGTTTGAACATGCCCACACCGGCGTTATTGACCAGGATGTCGAGGTCGCCGAATGTGTCCAGCACCTCTTTGTAGGTGCGCACGACATCCTCCTCCTTGGACACGTCGGCCTGGATCGCGTGGCCCCCGATGGCCGTGGCCGCGTCTTCGAGCCTCGCCTGGTCGCGACCGGTGATGGCGACCTTGGCCCCGGCTCCGATGAGCGATTCGGCGACGGCGCGGCCGATGCCGGAGCTGCCACCTGTGACGAGCGTGATCTTGTCTGTGAGATTCATGGGTCGCTCAGTATAGTGCGCCCGCCTTCGTGCCCGCGTGTCGCGACGGTCCAGGTAGACTCTAGGCTTGGAGACGCGCACCGGCTTTTTGCTGATTCTCACGACCGTCTCGGCTGCGCTCGCCGCTTGCGCGCCACCCGACCCGGACTACGGCGCGGTCTTCGACGGACGTGGGGGAGAGTGGGTCGACCTGACGCATTCTTTTTCCGAGTCGACGATCTACTGGCCAACCGACACCGAAGGTTTTCAGATGGAGACGCTGGCGTACGGGCCGACGGCAGGTGGCTGGTTCTACGCGTCGTATCAGTTCGCCTCGGCCGAGCACGGTGGCACGCACCTGGATGCGCCCATCCACTTCGCCGAGGGGCGGCGGACGAACGACGAGATCCCACTCACGGAGTTAATCGGCCCGGCGGCCGTCGTCGACGTCACCGCACGGGTGACCGAGGACTACCTCGTCTCCGTTGAGGACCTCACCACGTGGGAGGCGGAGAACGGCGTGCTCAAGGATGGAGTCATGCTCCTGATCCGGACCGGCTGGTCCGACCGATGGAGCGACCGCGCCGCCTACCTCGGCACCGACCTGACGGGTGACGAGGCGCTACCGGAGTTGCACTTCCCGGGGATAGGCAGCGAGGCTGCGGAGTGGTTGGTCGATAACCGAGAGATCGCCGCGGTCGGGATCGACACGCCGAGCATCGATCGCGGCCAATCGTCCGATTTCCGCGCCCACGTCATTCTCTACGCCGAGAACATCGCGGGGTTCGAGAACCTCACGGGCCTTGCGGCCCTACCGGCTACCGGAAGCTACGTGATTGCTCTGCCGATGAAGATCGAGGGCGGCAGCGGAGGCCCGCTCCGTATCGTCGCGTTTGTGCCCAGCGAAACCGGGTGACACCGACTCCCGACTCGCCGGGCGTAAGCCCGGCCCCCGACCAAGGGTGCCCCACTCCTAGGACCCGAACAGATAGTTCAGGGTAAACGAAAACACCTGCGTGTTTGGGTAGTTGAACCCGCCACTCACCCGGGCCTTCAGGCCGGGAGCTATGAGAAAGGCGGCGGCCGCCTCGACGCTGCCGATGGGGACGAACTCAAGGGCATAGAAATCCTTGATATCGTGCTCGATGGTCGTTTCGGTCGGCGGGATCGGTGCGCCGGTGGCAGGGTCCGTGCTCACGAACTGTTGCTCGATAACCGTCCCCCGGAGTGACCCGATACCGCCTCCGTAGGTGAGGCCGATCTGGACCCGCTCTTTGATCGTGACAAAGGGTGTGAACTTCTCAAACTTGATACCAAACACCTCGACGCTGCCCGGAATGGTGAAAATGCTGCCTTCCGTGACGTTGACGAAGTTGGTGAAGTCTGGCGGGATAAAGACCGGGAACTCGAAGGTTTCGTCGAACACCTGGCCTGTCTGGAACGAGTTTCGGACGAACGTGACGCTCCAGTCACCACCCTGATCGCTCCCGCGGACGACGCCGATGCGGAACTCCTTTCCTGTCGCCCGCAGGCCACTGTCATCCCACATGAGGTCATACAGCTCGGAGACCGACTTCCATTGAGGCACAAAGCTGGTGGTGACACCCCAGTGCGATTCCTGGGCTTCGGCCGACTGGGGCGACAGACTCAGAAGTCCCGCGCACACCAATGCCGAGGCTACGAGACTGCGCTTACGAGGACAAGCAAGGGTGAATGACATTTTTACCTCCAGTAAAACGAGTAAGGATTGCAACCGACAGCTCCGGATGGCCGAGATGGTCCCGCGGTTCACAGACAATCAGCACCATGAATCCGAGGAGGACCATCGTCTCGTCTGTGTGAGCATCTACCTCTCCTTTGGTGGTGTTCTGGCGGTATACGCGCAGCCCAGACGCGAATTGGCTCAGAGAGACGGATCCTCGATATCGCCCGTACGAAACAGCCTGGTGTCGAGCCGGAGTCTCGAGGGCAGAGCGTGCGCCGACGCGTTCTTCCTCGCGGCGGTAAACTGACGGTGGTGAGAGGAAGGCCACGCTGACCGAAACGAGCATCGGCGGCCGTTTCGTCCTGGGACGGCGTCTTGGAGGAGGCGGTTTCGGGACGGTGTACGAAGCTCGGGATACCCTTCGTGACCAGGATATTGCCCTGAAGCGCCTGCACCGCTTCAGCGGAACTGCGTTGTCAAAATTCAAGGACGAGTTTCGACAGCTGATCGCAAATGCGATCGTCCATCCGAACGTCATCAAGCTGGGTGAGCTTCACAATGACAACGACGAGTGGCTGTACACGATGGAGCGCATCGACGGAGCGACCTTCGTCGACTACGTTCGGGGACACGGAGTGCGGAATGGCCCGATGGGCGAGGGCGGTTCCAGCGGCTTGTGGCCGACTGATACGTTCTCACAGCCAGTCGGTTCTGAGGATGTCGGGGTAGACCCCGTCACGTCGGCTCCGCACTCCGTTCCCTCGGCTCTGGATCTATCCGACGGCGCTTGGACCCGGCGACTCCGCAGGGCGCTCCATGGGCTGGTCTGCGGGATCGACGTCATACATCGTCACCGCATTTTGCATCGCGACCTCAAGCCGGCGAACGTGCTCGTCGAGCCGGCGGGTCGTGCGGTGGTGCTTGATTTCGGTCTGGCTACCCATGTGGTCGACGAGGGCACGTTGTCCAGCCACAGCCTGGTTGGGACACCGGCCTACATGGCCCCTGAACGTCTCAGTGCCGGCCTTTCGACTGAGGCAAGCGATTGGTACAGCGTCGGCGTGATGCTGTTTGAGGCGCTGACCGGCCAACGCCCCTTTGAGGGCACGCCGGTCCAGATCTCCGCAGCGCAGCTGGCCCCTCGAATGTCGCCACGCCATCTCAATCCGCAGGCGCCGAGGGATCTGTGCGACCTGTGCGACGCGCTCCTCGACCCGGACCCGGAGCGGCGACCTCGGGCGAGCGAGATCAAGTCCGTGGTGCCAGGTGACCAGGCGTCGAGTGCAGTGTCACCTGGAGCTCCCAGCGTCCCCGAGGAGAATATGTTCGTGGGGCGCATCCGCCACCTGGCTCAGCTGCGTGAGGCGCGTGCGCGCGTGACGACTCATAGGCGACCTGAGGCCGTCCTGATTCGTGGTGAGTCCGGGATGGGCAAGAGCGCCCTCATCCGGCGCTTCCTCGACGAGGTACGTACTGAGACGCCGGACGCGCTAATCCTCGAGGGTCGGTGCTTCGAGCAGGAGTTCGTGCCCTTTAAGGCCCTAGACCGCATCATCGACTCTCTCGTCACGCACTTAAGAAGCCTGGGCCCAGCCGTCAAGTCCCTGCTGCCACACGACGTCGCTGACTTGGCGGCGCTCTTTCCGGTGCTTGGTGAGGTTGACGCCGTCGCCACCCGCCAAACGGCGGTCGACGTTCACGACCGACAAGAGAAGCAGGCGCGGGCGGTCGGCGTGTTCCGTGCGCTTATGCAGGTGCTGGCCTCGCACCAGGAGCTCGTCCTGGTGATCGATGACGTGCAGTGGGGTGACGCTGACAGCGCGCGGATGCTGCGTGCTCTCGTGCGCCCGCGACACGCCCCGGCGCTACTGCTGATCGTGGCCTGTCGTACCAGTGATGCGCCGACCAACCCGATCGTTCAGTCGCTCTTCGGCGGAGCCGAGTCCGGGTCGACGGCGGTCGTTGACCGGCGGGCAGATGTCGCCTCTGAGTGTATGGACGTCGATGCGCTGGATACTGGCGAGACGGCTCAGCTCGCGCTAGCACTCTGCGCCGATGACGCGAAGGCCAGCGCGACCGTCGTCGCCCGCCAGTCCGACGGGTGCCCTTTTGTCGTGGAGCTCATGAGTCACGCGATCTCGATGGGCAGCCCAGCCACGATCAACGAAGCGGTCGTCTTCCTAATCGAGAGGCTATCGCCCGACGAACGAACCTTCATCGAGCTGGTGTCGACAGCTGGTCATCCCGTCGAGCCCTCAACGGTGATGAGAGCGATGGGACGAGGCCAGGGCGACGCCGACATGGTGGCCGGCCTCAAGTCGGTGCGGCTGATCCGGACAACCGGTATCCCGTCGCGTCTTCGGGTCGAACCGTATCACGATCGTCTACGAGAGGTCGTGGCGGCCCATCTGGCTGATTCTGTGCGCGCGTCTCACCACATCGCCCTTGCCGACGCGCTCGCGCGGACGACAGATGACGCTGAGAACGAGGTCAACGCCGAGACGATAGCGTCCCACTATGGCGCCGCGGGAGATCTGGAAAAACAGCTTGTGTGGGTCGAACGGGCGGCGGCAACGGCTGAGCGCGCGCTCGCGTTCAATCGGGCGGCGCGACTATACGCCACCGCAATGCTGTTGCGGGGCGAGAACGATGGGTCGATTGGTGGCCTGCGAAGAAAGCAAGCGAATGCCTTGGCAGACGCGGGCCGAGGACTGGAGTCGGCCGAAGCCTACCTGGCTGCTGCGGAGTGTGCGGACGGCATCGAGCGACTGGACCTGAGGCGCCGCGCCGTCGATCAGTTTCTGCGGAGTGGCCACCTCGAGCGAGGCCGACCGATCCTGGCACAGCTGTGCCGTGCGCTCGACGTGCCTTTTCCGTCGAATCCCTACACGGCCTTCCTGCTGGAGCGGCTCGGCCGGGGCCGCATCTTTTTCAGCCGTCTCGAGCACCGGCTGGCCACGACCGAGTGGGCCGCTCGCACACCTGACCGGCGTGAGCGGTTGCGCATGGATCTCTGCTGGTCGGCTGGATACGGGCTGTGTATGGCCGACGGGATCCTTGGCTCATACTTCGCATCGAGCTTCCTCCTCTTGGCACTTCGGGGCGGCGACACAGTGCGTGTTGCGATGGCGGCGGCAGGCGAGCTCGTGAGCTCGGCCGCCGCTGGGGCACGTGGCTTCGAGAAGGCAAGGCGTCTGCAGCCAGCGGTCGCGGCGTTAGCCGATGAAGCGGGCGACATCGGGGTGCGGGCAGAAGTCCTCTCGATGAGTGGTGTGATGCACTGGTTTGCGGGCGATTGGAAACGGACGAGTGACTACTGTGAGCAGGCCCTGCAGCTGTTTCGGGAGTCCTCCACCGGTCTCGGTTGGGACCGATCGACCGGCAGCATCTTCTGGCTCTCGGGGCTGTGCATGCGGGGAGACTGGCTCCGTCTCGGAGAGCAACTACCACGTTTGATTGAGGACGCCGAGGAGCGGGGTGATCGGTATGGTGAGGTCGGCCTCAAGCTGATGCCGTATAGCTACGTCGTGCATCTGGCGCGCGATCAGGCCGAACGGGCGTCCACGGAGATCGATGCCGCCGAGCACCGGTGGCGCTGCGCGGGAGAAGACGCCTTTCACGTGCAGCATTGCGACGCGTTGTTCGGTCGGGTGGATGTGGCGCTGTATGAGGGGCAGGCAGCGCGGGCCCTCGATATGATGCGTGCAGGCTGGGGGAAAATGCGCAAGTCCTTGCTGCTCCACTTTCAGGTGACGCGAGTGTTTGCCCACGCCTTGAGGGCTCGTTCCGCCTTGGCGGCATGTGACGACCACCCGGCGGGAAGCAGATCGCACACTGAGCTCCTTGCCGCCGCTCGGCGCGACACTCGACGCGTCGAACGGGAGCGGCTGGTCTGGGCGTCTGGGTGGGTATCGCTCCTGCGGGCGGGGATCGCTGCCGAGCAGGGTGACAAGCGGCGTGCCCTCGAGCATCTACACGAGGCCAACCGTCAGTTGGAAGATGCACACATGCCGCAGTTTCGGGCGGCCGCCCAGTACTGGACCGCAGTGCTCCGTGACGGTCGACCAGATTCCGAGCTGATTGGCGGGTGGTGGGCGTCACAGCAGATCGCGCGGCCGGATCGGATCGCGTGGATGCTTGCGCCTGGTGGATGGAATCGGGTGGTTGCCCGCGACACGGTAGGTGGCTAGCAGGGGGCTTGCAGGATCGGGCTAGCGTCATCCGCGAGAGCACTCATCGTGAAATTTTCGGAACAGACCCGCTGTCGTTCCGGCCCTGGCAGGGTGACAGCAAACCGGTAAGTCTCTGGCGCCTCCATCTGGCCTTTGAGCCACACAGCTGTCCACGTGCGCACTTTCGGCGCACGCGATTCGTCCTTCCGGCACTGTTTGTCTTGACCGCGGTCTTCGCCGGGGTTGGTCAGGATGCTCAGCAAGTTGTATCCCGCGTCGCTGTCGATCACTTCGTAGCCTCCGTCGGGCGTCCTTCGCTGGATGGCTACCACGCGCTTGCTCGATTTCCAGTCGCCACAACCCGACTCCCTCCAGGCGAACCGCGGTAGGGAGGACCCCGAGTGACGGCCCAACTCTGGTAAGAACGGTTCGAGATCCTCGAGAAGTAGAGTCCGTTGTTCGACGAGCGCCGGACCAAAACGGCTGGTCTTCTTACCGGCACGAAACGTCCTGGTCTCTACTTCACGCTGTGGGACCGTGGGGATAGGGGCCTTGGATAGTGCCGTCATGAGCTTGACGATAGCCTCACCCTCGCTGGGACCGAGAATCGTCGCCGCGCCCTCGTAGAACTGCAGGTCGTACTCCGCACGCGTTGCCACGTATGAGAAGTACTCGTTCGCGAGACCGACGACGACTATCTGACCGTCCTCCTTCGATTCTCTGAGCGCGTCGCGCAACTGCAACCCCATGACCGTGGTCATCTCCACCGGCACCGCTGCCAGAGTGAGTTCGTTTCCGATCCGCACGAGCGTTAGGGGGAACTGCTCTGGGAAGGACTTGGGCGATCCTGCGAATCCCGTGAACTTCTCAAGCGCTGTCTGCACCCCTGCCGGCAGATACAAGCTCTCAGCAAGTTCTGCGGCTGGCGTCTGGAGTCCCGATGCCTTTCGCCCGTGTTCACACGTGGTCACCTCCCCACGCACGCCAGCGTGCCAACCCAGCTGGTGAAGGAGCGTGTAGCCATCGACCGCACCACCAAGCGCCGCGACTCCAAACATTGGAAACGAGGCGAAGCCCACCGTTTCCGACGGGCAGCTCTTTTCGGGTGGCCAGTCCCGTGCGACCGACTTGTGCACGACCTGGAGTACGGGGGAGTCGGGTCCGATAACCCGTTTCTCCTCCTTCCTCCCTTGCAGAGCTGTGACGGCCGAGGCGAGCGTCGTCCCAAGCCTCACGGCATCATCGCGACCGCGGGCGCGCCAGTCGGCCGAGATGTCTCCCTCGGCGCCGTTGAAGAACCCGGCAACATACGGACGCAATCCGCAGGACGGTGCGTCCGTCTCCAGGAGATACGAAGCGACGCCGAACAGGCCGCCGTGTAGAGTGCCGCCGTCGGAGGGATCGCCGAGGGGTGTACGGCGTAGAACGCGAGCACTCCAGTGACACATCCACCAGAGCGGATGGTGAGCGTCGTTAGCGTCGGGTCGGTCGCGAGGTGGGCCGGACAGTCGTCAATGCCGGCCGGACAGGTCGTACCCGCCTTTCGACTCGCGTCAGTGATGCGCCTACGCTCGTCCTTTGTGTTCTGCCTGAACGGCACAATACTCCGATTCCTTTGAATTCCGGTGGCGTGACCGACGCGCAGCTCCAACTGAGCCTCGCTTGCCGAAACAGCGGCCTCAACGACGGACTCGGCGATTCGCTGGCTCAGCCACTCGAAGAGTCTCGGATCGAAACGGGCATAGAACGATGCGAACCCGTTGTGCACCTCGGCAGACGCGTAGTTCCCGGGCCCGTGGTGGGTGTGTGTCGCTGCAATGACGAGGCGCTCTGGTGGCAGATAGACATGATGCTTCTTGTTGACCAGTTGTGCCACACGGGCGTGAAGTCCAGCCGGGATTGCCCATAGATCGCAGGACACTAGAACCACCGGCGGTCCGTCCTTCCCGCGCAGATAGAAGGCACGGGCGTACAGACGCGTCCAGTAGCCCCGCCCAAGGGCGCCCGCCGGACCGTACCCTGCCATCGGATAGCCGGCGGGCGGTGTGATATCGATTCGGCCCGCCCCTGCCGTGAAGTAGGGGGGGGATCAATGTGGCGGAGCGAGTACCTATTCACCTCGATGTAGTGAACGCAGCCCCACGAGGCGGCGCACAATACAAGAAGGCAGAGACACAGACTGAGACTTGATGCCGCGCCCAGAGGCATCAGCTGTGTCGACTTGGTCACGGGACCCTCCTTGCTGCTGGTCGGTGGCGGACCAAGCGGCTATCCTCGATACGGTCATGACGCTCGCCGACGCCGACCGCTGGGAAACGATCAAGGAGATCCTCGGTGCGGCTCTCGACCTGCCGGGGGCGGAACGCGCAGCGTTCGTCGCGCGGGCCTGTGGGGTTGACACCCATCTCCGTCAAGCGGTCGAGTCCTATCTTCGCGCCGATCAGAATGTCAGCATTCTCGAGCGGCCGCTGTTCAGCCATCGTGACCTAGCTTCCCACGATGTCGAGACAGTATCAGATCCCGGTGCGAGCACCGTCTCGCTGGATCGACTGGTTCTGCCGGAGCAGTCGCCGTACGCGTCCTTCAGCGTGATGACCCCTCGTACCCGCTATTCGGTGGTCATCGTTGCCCCGCTCTTTCTGGAGCTGCTCGTCGAGGGCGGCGCTCGATTCCCCGACCGGCGCGAGGCCTTCCTGGCCCGAGGCGACACCATAGCGGTTGGGGAGCGGATGGTGCTGCGGAGTGATGGACGTATCGTCACGACCGGGGCGGTCACCGCGATCCGTCCCGAAGGATGACCGACCGGCTGTTCTGGTCCGCCTGGCGGCACGAACCTTCGGTCACAACCCGACCGGTATGACCTGACGGAGCCAGGCACGAGCTGTTGACCATTCCCGCTTGACGGTGGCGACCGAGACCCCGAGCACCTGCGCCGTCTCCGCCAGCGTCAGCCCGCCGAAGTAGCGCAGCTCTACCAGCTGTCCTTGGCGTGGGTTGAGCCGCGTCAGACGACGAAGGGCATCGTCAACGGCCACGATATCCGAGGTCGTTGACACCGCAGCCACACTATCGGCATCGAGCTCGGACACTGGCTGGTCCCCGCCGCGCTTCTCAGCTCGTCGAGCCCTCGCCGCGTCAACGAGGATCCGCCGCATCATTTGTGCGGTGATGCCAAAAAAGTGCGCCCGATTCTTCCACCGCGCGCCCTTCTGCCGTGACAGTCGGAGGTAGGCCTCGTTGACCAGCTCGGTTGTCTGGATGGCGCAGTGCTCGGCGCGCAGACGATTGTGCGCCATCCGGTGAATGGTGGAGTAGAGCGCGCTGATGAGCCGGTCGAGAGTCTCCTTGTCGTCGAGCTCCCATGCATTCAGCATCGCCGTGATGTCATGTGAGTCGGTGGGCTCGGTTGGTCTCCGCTGCTCGTTTCCTTCGCGCGTGTGCTGATCCGTCGTGTCGTCCATGAGGCCTCCGCTGAGGGCCGGTTGACTTCAGCCCTCACCCTATAACGCGAAATACCGACGGCAGTTGGCTCACCGCGGTGACAGCCAGCTCCTGGGCGGCCGATGAGCCTCCGCGTCGGCTCATGGCGCGTATTCCAGCGGTAGAGGCGCGATTTGTCGCGCTCTCATTTCCGATTGGAGAATCGAATGGCGACCGCAACCGCACTATTTGACAGAGAGCGCGCATGCTCGACGCCGATCACCGCCACCGCGGAGCTAGCCGGCAGCATGCTCGACTACGCACACGTCGAAGGCGCTGACCTGCTCGCACGAACAGCGCCATTCTACGCCTGGCAGGAGCGCCGCAGGCAGGCGGGCTGCTGGCCGTACTCGAGCACTATCCATGAACGACCGATGCCCAGCCTGGAGGTATCTTCCGAATCTGGTGTCCGCGCCCGCGGTCTCAACTTCGCGTCACAGGACTATCTCGGGCTCTCCTCGCACCCCGCCGTTTTGCAGTCGGCGAGAGAGGTGCTCGACCGGTACGGCCCGCACTCTGCGGGATCGCCGGTCCTGCAAGGAAACACGACGTTGTCACGTCAACTGGAAGCGCAAATCGCCGAGGCCCTCCACATGCGCCACGTCGTGCTCTTTCCAACCGGGTGGGCCGCTGGCTTTGGTGCCGTCAAGGCGCTCGTGAGGCCAGA
Organism: Vicinamibacterales bacterium; assembly: GCA_965249105.1. Lineage (GTDB taxonomy): Bacteria > Acidobacteriota > Vicinamibacteria > Vicinamibacterales > UBA8438 > CAUZIB01. The sequence continues at coordinate 333,323 of OZ252219.1, forward strand.
CGACCACGTCATCTTCGACCGGCTGACCCACAACTGTCTCTCGGTCGGCGCGCACGCTGCGACCACCAATCTCCACCGAGTGAGGCATCTCGACGTGGACGCAGCGCGTCGCAAGCTGCAGCGAGTCCGGGAGCGCGACGCGCACAGCGGTATCCTGATGATCACCGAAGGCGTGTTCTCGATGGACGCAGACAGTCCGAACATCGCGGCTCTCCAAGAGATCTGCCACGAGTATCAGGCGACGCTCCTCGTCGACGTGGCCCACGACTTCGGTTCCATGGGGCCGGGAGGTACGGGGACGATTGGTGAGCAGAGGATGCTCGGCGGGGTTGATCTTGTCATGGGGAGCTTCTCGAAGACCTTTGCGTCGAACGGCGGGTTCTTGGCAACCAACTCACCCGCCGTTAGACAGTACGTAAAGTTCTATGGGCCCTCCCACACGTTCTCCAACGCCCTCTCGCCAGTTCAGGCGGCGGTCGTCTTGGAGGCGCTGCGGATCGCTCGGTCGGACGAGGGGGCCGAGCTTCGACGCCGAATGCTGACCGCATCGCTTGAGCTGCGTCAGTCCCTTCGTGGGAAGCAGCTACGATGCCTGGGACGGCCATCACCCATAGTGCCGGTACCCCTTGGCTCCGAGGCAACGGCGCGACGGACCTCGCGCGCAGTCGGCCAGCGGGGACTGTTCGCCAACCTCGTCGAGTATCCGGCCGTTGCCAAGGGACAGGCTCGTTTCCGAATGCAGGTCATGGCGACCCACACGACGGCTGACGCCCGTCGCGCCGCAGGCATCATCGCGGAAAGTCACCGCCTCGCCACGGCAGACTGACATTCCGACGCCTTGCGTCGACCCCCGACCCCCGACGCCGGGCGTAAGCCCGGCCCCCGACGCCGGGCGTAAGCCCGGCCCCCGACGCCGGGCGCAGCCCAGCCCCCGACCAAGTGTGCCGCACCCCCGACTATCAGATCTTTAGGGCAACGGCATCTCCGGGCTGTCCTCGGTGCGCGCGCGTTCGAAGGCGGGACGCGGGGTGCTTGAGCGCACCTGCTCCAGCCAGTAGACGCCGTCATACGGAGCGCTGTTACCCCTTGTGCCCACGAAATCGGTATCGCCATCGGCATCCAGATCCCTGGCGATGAACTTGTCGTACATCCCGCGCTTGCGGCGAGAGATGTCGTGTCGGGTCCACGTCCCGGTCGCATCGCCCGGGTGCTCGAACCAGCCGATACGCCCCAGGGCGTCATTCTTGCCGACGTCACCGTCACCTTCACGCGGTCCGCGGCTGTAACTCCCGCCGATGACATCCAGGTGCCCGTCGCCGTTGATGTCGGCCATCTCCAGGCCCGTCATGCTGTCCGGCGAGAAAGTGCCGATGGCATGCGCATTCCACGCATCATCGATGCGCTCTGGCTGTTCCAGCCAGGCGAGCCCGCCGGTCGCCCCGCCGATAATGTCGAGTCGGCCATCTTGATTGAGATCGGCATACTCGAGGTTGAACCCGGCTGCCCGGGCTCCGTTGATGCCGATCGCATGCTCGCGAAAGTCCAGGCTTCCATCTCCGGTGTTCTCAAAGAACAGCAACCGGTTCTCGCCGCGTGACCCCACGACGATGTCCAAGTCTCCATCACCGTCCAGGTCGATCGGTTCGGCGTTCTGCGGAACGCTGTAGTGCCCGAGCTCGGTCTCCTTCCAGTTGCCGCCGACGAGCGGGTCGCCGGTCACCTGATAGATGGACACGGGCGTTGACCGAGTGTAGTCCTCCGGCGCCGGCCGTTGCGCACCCTTGTTCGGGGCCGAGACTTCAGGGACGCCGTCACCGTCGAAGTCGGCGAAGAAGACGCGGATATAGGAACCGCGTCCCTTGGTCATCGGAAGAATGAGACGTGGCCAAGTCGCGGTGCGGACGTCGGCACCTGGGTTCTGAAGATAGATGAGATGCGCCAGCTCGGCGGCAACGATCACATCGAGGTGCCCATCACCGTTGACATCGGCGATGGCGGCATCCTCAGGGGCGGGCGCGTCGGCGCCTTCGGCAATCGTGATGTTGGTCCAGATGTCCGGGTCTGCCGAGCCGAAGGCCACGCGTACGTGACCTTCGGCGTCGGGGACGTAGTCGGGGTCAGGCACACTGGAGTCGTACTCGCTATCCGACTCGTGCACCGACACGATGTCTTCGTATCCATCGTTGTCGAGGTCGGCCATGACCAGGCCATCGCTGCCGCTCAGCGCAAACCCCGCTGACGCCGGTTCGTCGATGATGTGCTCGCGCCAGCTGATGTACTGGCCATCGTGCGCTCGTGCCGTGGTGAGTGTGTCGCCCACGGTGACCTGTGCGTGCGTGGCCTGAATAACAAGGAGGGCGCAACCCACTGCCGTGAGCACGTTGTTCGGCATGACTGCGCCAGACTAGCAGATAAGCTATTCGTCCCGGCTGTCGCGAATCGCGCGCGAGAGGTCTTCGAGCAGATCTGTCTCATCCTCGATGCCAACCGAGAGTCGGACGAGCGCATCGGGCAACCCGCCCTGCAGGCGTTCCTCCTCGGGGATCGACGCATGGGTCATCGTGGCGGGATGACCGATGAGAGACTCGACGCCACCCAGGCTCTCCGCCAGCGAGAATAGCCTGGTGTGCGCCGTGAACCGCAGGTTGCGCTCGAGTCCACCGGTCAGCTCCACGGAGACCATGCTCCCGTATCCCGTCATCTGCCGCGTGGCGACGGCGTGTGCCGGATCAGATTCCAACCCCGGATATCGAACCTGACGCACCTCGGGATGCTCTTTGAGGAATCCGGCCACCGCCATCGCGTTGGCGCAGTGCGCCTTCATCCGGAGGGCCAACGTCTTGGTGCCGCGCAACACCAGGAAGCAATCGAGCGGTCCGGGAACCGCTCCAACCGCGTTCTGCAGGAACTCGAGCCGGGCAAACACCTCTGCGTCGTTGGTGATCACGGCGCCGCCCACGACGTCGGAGTGGCCGCTGAGGTACTTCGTCGTCGAGTGCACGACGATGTCGGCACCCAATGCAAGAGGGAGCTGCAGGAACGGCGTCGCGAACGTGTTGTCCACGACAACGCGCACACCGTGTCGATGCGCCACGTCGGCGGCCGCGGCGATGTCGCTCACGAGCAGCAGGGGATTCGACGGCGTCTCTATCCAGAGCTGCTTCGTCGTTGGACGGATGGCGGCCGCGATGTCTTCCGCTCGCGACGTGTCGACGAAGGAGCACGTCACCCCGAGCTGCTGCCACACCTCGGTGAGCAATCGATAGGTACCGCCGTAGAGTTCACGCGAGGCGACGATGTGGTCACCGGTCGCGAGAAGATGGAGGACGGTGTGCTCCGCCGCGAGTCCGCTCGCCAGCGCCAACCCGAATTGCCCACCCTCCAGCGACGCAAGATTGTCCTGCAAGGCCGTGCGGGTCGGATTGCCCGTGCGCGCGTAGTCATAGCCCTTGTGGACGCCGGGGGCATCCTGGACGAAGGTCGAGGTCAGGTAGACGGGGGGCATGATCGCCCCGGTGGCCGGGTCCGGCGGCTGGCCGGCGTGTATCGCTCGCGTAGCGAAATCCCACTTCTCGTCAGTCACGCCCTTCGCTCCTTGTCATTCGCCTTTCGCGAGTGCGGCTATAGCGTGCACCACGTCGGCCTTCGTCAGAATGTCCCAGGTAGATTCCGATGTCCCCACGAGAATCGCCGTTTCACTCTGCAGCAGGTCCGTAACCTGATCAATGGTGGCGTTGGTATCGACCGTAGGAAAGGGCGATTCCATCACCTCACGGATGACGCGAGTTCCAAGGTCTTGTCCCTGCAGCACGAGGGCGACGAGTCGGTCCTCGGTCACCGCCCCCACGAACTGCTGGCCATCGTGCACCGGAAGCTGTGAGACATCGAGCTCGTCCATCTTCTGGAGCGCGCTCTGCGCGTCATCTGCTGGCGCGACCGACTGCAGGGACAAGTCACCGGTCTTGTGACGCAGGCATTCCCCGGCGGTCAGTCGCACCGCCGGGTCGAGATACCGGTTCTCACGCATCCACTCGTCGTTGTAGATCTTGCTCACGTACTGACGACCGGTGTCGGGGATGAACACGACGACGAAATCGTTGGCCGGGAGCGACTGCGCAACACGAAGGGCAGCCCAGACCGCGCCCCCGGCCGAGCCGCCGGCGAAGATGCCTTCCTGGCGGGCCAGGTGCCGTGCCGTAACGAAGCAGTCTCGGTCAGTCACCTGAATCACGTCATCCAGCAGACTGAAGTCGACGTTCTTGGGAAAGATATCCTCTCCGATCCCTTCGACGACATACGGAAGGGCGTCGCCGACACGCTTCGTGTGGAAAAACTCGTGATACAGCGACCCGACCGGGTCGACACCGATGATCTTGATGTTCGGGTTCTGGCCCTTGAGATACCGGCCGACGCCCGTGGCGGTGCCACCGGTACCCAGTCCGACCACGAAATGTGTCACCAGTCCATCAGAGCTGTCCCAGATCTCCGGACCGGTCGTGTCGACGTGGGCCTGCGGATTGTTGGGGTTGTCGTATTGGTTCGGATAGAACGAGTTCGGGATTTCCTGAGCGAGCTTCTTGGCGACCGAGTAGTACGAGCGTGGGTCGTCGGGTGTCACGGCCGTAGGACAGACGATGACTTCGGCACCGAGCCCCTTGAGCAGGTCGATTTTTTCGCGGGATTGCTTATCGGTGATCGTGAAGATCAACTTGTAGCCACGGACAGCGGCGACAAGCGCGAGTCCCATGCCGGTGTTCCCGCTGGTCCCCTCGATGATGGTGCCACCGGGTCGTAGCTGTCCGTCGTGCTCGGCGGCATCGACCATGCGGATGGCGATCCGGTCCTTCACGCTCCCACCGGGATTCATGTAGTCCAGCTTGGCGTACACAGTTGCGTCGAAGCTCTTGCCAAGTCGCCCCAATCGGACCAGCGGTGTGCGACCTATCAGTTCGAGGACGCTGTCGTATCTCATGGTGTTCTCGCAATTATGGTGTGACCTGCAAGGGGCAACGATGGCGGATCGAAGCGGGGCACAGGAAGCGTATCATGCAGGTCGTGAGCGTCTCGTCCCGCCAGCCGGAGGTCAGGAAACCTGCCCCACCGCGCGCCCGGCTCCAGCTGGGTCGCGACTGGGTCGTCGCTCTTCTAGAATCGAGATGCCGACTACCCCGACCTGTCCGGTGCGGCGAGGGGGCGCGTGTTGGTCAACCGGGGGACGGGCGAGCTCGTCGAGCTGGTGGCGGAGGCGAGTGAGCCGGGCTTGGGCTCGTGGCTCGAGATTCCAATTCCCGAACACGGGCAGCGACACAGATGGTTTCGGGCATTCCTCGCGAGCATCGGGTGCGAGGACGAATACGACGGAAGCATCGGGCGTTGGCTGAAGGTGTATGGTTCTGACGCCCGGTACCGAATGTGGTCCGCCTTTCGCGCCGAGCGAGTTGCTGACCATGCGACCGCGACATGTCGTCGCGCCGGGATAGACGCGGAGATTGTGTCGCGTTCGGATGCAGAAGCCGACGGCGTGTCTTTGTTGATCACCGACGACGTGAGCCTCGCCACCGCGTGCGAACGGTGGTCGGCCGCCGATCTGATCGGGGTCGATACTGAATTTGTGCGCGAGCGGACCTACTACCCGCGCCCTGGGCTGATCCAGGTAGCCGACCACGAGGGTGTGGCGCTGGTCGACCCGACCGGCATCTCCGATTTCGGTCCGCTGGCCGCGTTGTTGACCAACGCATCGGTCACCAAGCTGATGCACGCCGGCGACGAGGATCTGGACGTCGTCGATCTGCTGACCGGTGTCACCCCGGTCGGCGTATTTGATACCCAGCTGGCCGGTGCCTTTGCGGGATACGGTTTTGCGTCGAGCTATGCCAGTCTGGTGGAGGTCCTGCTAGGAGTGGCTCTGGACAAGGGCCTCACCCGTTCCGACTGGCTCAGTCGGCCTCTCTCGTCGGCCCAGCTTCACTACGCCTCGCTGGACGTGCTGTATCTCGCGCCCATGCATGAGAGGCTCTCGCGTGAGCTGGCGGCGCTCGGCCGAGCCGCCTGGTTCGAGGAGGAGCTCCAACACCGGCGTCGCGCATGGGCGGTCAGCCGGCATCCGGAGGGGGCGTACACGCGGGTGAAGCGTCGGGGCAAGTTGGCCCCTCCGCGGCATGCGGTCCTGCGCGCGCTAAGCCAGTGGCGCGAGGTCGAAGCCATGGCCCGTGACATGCCGCGCCGGCATCTGTTGACCGACGAGGTGTTGGTGGCGCTGGCGTCCACGCCCGATCTCGATGCGGCTTCACTAGACGACGTCGAGGGGCTGTCCCCCCGCGCTCGGGCCCGCTACGGCGAGGCGCTCCTGACTTGTATCGACGTGGCACGGGCCGACGGCCCTGCTGCCCTCGACTCGCCCATCAACTTGCGTCCCTACGCCGACACGCTGGTTCGCTTGAAGGAGATCGTCAAACACGAAGCCGACACGCGCACGTTACCCCCGGAGCTTGTCGGCAGCCGGCGAGCCCTCGAGGCCCTGGTGGTGAGCGTCGTCACGAACGGCGACATTCCGCTGGAATTTCGAGGCTGGCGATTCCATGTCGTCACCCAGCGCTTGCTGGAGTGCATCAACAGCCCGAATTAGTACGGCTTGACGTCGGCCGCATCCACTTCGACCGTCACGGCCTGATTGATCAGGCTCACCGACAGCACGAGCCGCGCGTGGGCGCCCTTGCGGACAAGCCGGCCCACGACCCCTGCCAGCGATCCGTGCACCACCTCCACCATCATGCCTTCGGTGATCAGCGGGCAGGGGTCGTACCGCATATCGCTCTCGACGAGCTGGCGGAGGCTGTCGATCTCGCTCGCCGGGATCGGGGCAGGATCTCCGGCCACCGACACGATGTGGACCACGCCTGGACGTTTGAGGACCGTCAGTCGCGACTCGAGGTCGAAGCGGGCAAAGCAATACCCGGGAAACAGCGGCCAGTCGACCCGTTTCTTCCGGTCCTTCCACCGGCTCCACTTCGTGATCGTAGGCAGGAAGGCCGCGATCCCGAGCTCATCCAGCTCTCGTCGCACCGCAACTTCGTGCCGTGAGCGGGTCCAGAGGGCATACCAGTGGGGCTCAGGCATCGGCGATGAATCTCATGTGGTGCGATCGTATACGTGTGAGAGGAACCCGTGACAATAATCGAGAGAGCGTTGACCGCTATCTGCCCCCGACTCAGTAGTCGGCGGCGTCGAGCGACGCGCGGATGATCTCGTTGTCGTTCCGCTGGAAGATGTGCCGGTTGGCGTACGCCGGGTGCGTCCAGTTGACGAGGCGGTCGAACGCCTTGCGGGGCCCGTACCCCGCGCTGCTGGTCGGTTCAATGAGCTTCGTGCGGCTCTGCTCGACGTACCCCTCCGGTGTGAACTGCGCGATGATGAGGAACCCGTCGTCGTTGTTGACGAAGTACCGGTCGCGGTGCTTGACCATGAACGCCGTGCCCCAGCGGGCCTGAGCGACCATCTCATCACTCACCCAGATCCGCTCGCCGTTGTCGGCAGACAGGGCGCGCAGCTCCCCATAGCTGCAGACCCCGTAGACATGGTCGTCCTCGAGGATTGGCGTCGTGATCAGGGCGTGCAACCCGTCTGTCTCGCCCGGCATCTCACTGCGGCTCTGGCCCTTCCAGAGCAGGCTGGCTGTCGGACGATCTTGACCGAGACGCATCATGAGCGACCCGCCGTAGAACTGCGTTACGAGTAGGTGGTTGCCGCTGTGCACCGGGGTGGCCACCGACATTCCTGCCCCGACTTCCCACGCCTCTTCCCAGTGCACCTCGCCGGTCACTGGGTCGAGCGACACCAGCGCCCCGGCATGCCACACGATGAGCTGCCGGGCGCCGCCCGCTTCGATGATGATCGGCTGGGGGTAGCCCATCTCCCTGACCACGTCGACCGAGCGCCAGATCTCCACCCCGGTCCGCTTGTCAAACGCCATGACCAGGCCGCCTTCAGCGCCGACCGCGGTGATCAGTCGATCACCATCGACGATCGGCGAGGTGGCCACCCCGAAGGTTGGAACATAGCTGCCATAGTCGGCGATGTAGTGCTTCTCCCAGAGGATCTCGCCGGTCTCGACCGACAGGCAGAACAGGTCGCCGGCGGCGCCTACCACGTAGACCCGATCGTCGTCGACGGTTGGCGTCGCGCGCGGCCCGACAGCATACGAGAACATTAGCATTCGATAAGAGGTGGGCCACTCGGTGATCCAGAGGATCTCGCCCGTCTCCTCGTCAAGGGCGATGGCGCGCTCGGTGCCGTCCACGGTGCGCGACTCCGGGTCCTCGGCCCAGTCGGTGATGAACACGCGGCCGTCGGCGACCGCTGGCCCGGAGAAGCCTGAGTTGATCGGCACCCGCCACTTCACCTTCAACGACTCGGGCAGCTGCTCGACGATGCCGGTCTCAGACCATATGCCGACCCGGTCCGTCCCGCGCCACTCGGCCCAGTCGCTGGCGTGTGTCGGCAGTGCCACCAGGAGCCCGCAGACGGCGAAAACGAGGGGGACGAGTGCCGGTTGCGCCGGTCGGTCACCGTGAGGTCGTGGGTTGGGGAGATCGTCCAGGTCTCGGTGGGCTATCACGTATTCAACTCCAGGCTGTCTGATGAGTCAGGTGTGACTCTTCAGATCCTAGTGCAGTGATCGTAAAACGTCTTGTACTTCCAGTTGGGGTTTGGTACCGTGTGCCACATGAACCGAACCCCCGCTTTGCCGATGACGCCGGAACAACGCGCGACGCTGCACGGCTGGATTCGAGCGGGCACGACAGCGCAGCGCGTGGTGTTGCGGAGCCGGATCGTGGTGCTCGCGGCTGACGGTCTGCCGAGCAAGCACATCGCTCACCAGCTCGCCACGAGCCAGGATACGGTGCGGTTGTGGCGCCGCCGGTTTGCGGTTGGGGGGCCCGGCGCCCTGACCCGCGATGCCCCGGGCCGCGGGCGCAAGCGCCAAGTCACCGCGGCCCGCGAGCAGCAGGTCGTGGAAGCGACGCTGCACACCGCGCCGCCGCGGGCGACCCACTGGAGTCTGCGTACCATGGCCGCTGCGCAAGGGTTGAGTCCGGCGTCGATTCATCGGATTTGGCAGGCGCACGGGCTGCAGCCGCACCGCGTCCGTACCTTCAAGCTGTCGACGGACCCGCGGTTTCTCGAGAAGCTCACCGACGTCGTCGGGCTCTACGTGGATCCGCCCGAACAGGCCCTGGTCTTCTGTGTCGACGAAAAGAGCCAAATCCAAGCGTTGCAGCGATCGCAGCCCGGCCTGCCGATGAAACCCGGCCGAGCCGGCACCATGACCCACGACTACAAGCGGCACGGGACGACGACGTTGTTTGCCGCGTTGAATGTCCTTGAGGGCACCGTCATCGGCTCGTGTCTGGCGCGCCATCGGCATCAGGAATTTCGCAAGTTCTTGAACCTGCTCGACGCACAAACGCCGCCGGACGTGGCTATCCACGCCATCCTCGACAACGACGCGACGCACAAACATCCGGCGATTCAACGGTGGCTCCGCCGGCATCCTCGGTTCCATCTGCACTTTGTGCCCACGAGCGCCTCCTGGCTGAACCTCGTCGAGGTCTGGTTTTCGCGGCTGACCGCGGACCAGCTGCGACGCGGCGACTTTCTGAGCGTCCGCGACCTCATCGACGCGATCTCCGCGTATATTCACAACCACAATCACGACGCCGTGCCGTTCATCTGGACCGCGCCGGCCGAACGCATCCTGGAGAAAGTCATGAAGTGCCGAGCTATTTCGGAATCACTGCACTAGTATGGCAGCACCGTCCCCGCCTCTTCGTATCTCCTGAGCGGACCGGTGCGTTTGCTCGACGGACGTAAAACCACTACCGTGGAGGTCCGGTTCGTCGTCGTTGCCCCTCTCTTGCAGTGAAGGAGTTGTCACATGGCAGACATCCCAGTCGTGGATTTCAAGCGTATGAACCTCCCACAGGTCCCTCGTCTTCCGCCTGGGGGGGCGACGACGGTCGTCGGAATTATCCTCGTGGTCATCCTGGGGTTCAGCACCCTTTATCAGGTCCAATCCGAGGAGGTCGGTGTGGTGCTCCGGTTTGGCAAGTACCTCAAGACCACCGAGCCGGGTCTCCGATGGAAGCTGCCGTTCATCGATGAAAAAATCATGGTACCGGTCCAGCGGCAGCTGAGGCAGGAGTTCGGGTTCCAGACTGTCGAGGCCGGCGTCCGGACGGTGTACGCGCCGACGAGTCAAGACCTCGCGGCCGAGGCGGTCATGCTCACCGGCGACCTGAACGTCGCCGTGGTCGAGTGGATCGTGCAATACCGCGTGTCCGATCCGCGCGAGTACCTCTTCAAGGTCCGTAATCTGGAGGAGACCTTTCACGATATGAACGAGGCTGTCATGCGCGAGGTGGTTGGTGATCGCACGGTGACCGAGGTGCTGACCCTCGGCCGCCAGGAGATCGAGGTAGAGGTCGAGACGCGGCTCCAGGATCTCGCCAATCGGTATGAAATGGGCATCACGATCGATCAGGTCGTGCTCCAGGACGTCAACCCACCAGATCCGGTCAGGCCATCCTGGGACGAGGTGAGCCAGGCACAGCAGCAGCGCGACCGGATGATCAACGAAGCGCGCGGCGAGTACAACCGGGTGATCCCGCGGGCCCGCGGCGAAGCCCAGCAGGCGGTGCTCCAGGCCGAGGGCTATGCCCTCGACCGTGTCAACCGGGCGGAGGGCAACGCGTCGCGTTTCTCGGCGATCTACGAGGAGTACCGACAGGCCCCGGACGTGACCCGACGCCGGCTCTATCTCGAGACGATGCAGCGGGTCTTGCCCAAGGTCGGCCAGAAACTGTTTGTCGACAAGGACTCGCCCGGCGTGCTCCCGTTGCTCTCGCTTGGCGGTCAAGGCGGTCAAGCGCCACGGCTCAATCCGGTGCCTGCAGTCGCCGCAGCGGCGGCCGTCACGGCGGGAGGTGAACGATGAGACCTTTGAATGTGATTCAGATCGTCGTCGGTATCGCGCTCCTCGTGCTCCTGGCTCAGAGCACCTACACGGTCCACGAGACCGAGCAGGTGATCATCACGCGGTTCGGTGAGCCGGTCGGTGAGCCGATCGTCACGCCTGGACTCAAATTCAAACTGCCGTTCATCGAGCGGATCAACGTCGTCGACAAGCGGTTCCTGGAGTGGGACGGTAGTCCCAACCAGGTGCCGACCAGGGACAGGCGGTTCATCCGGGTCGACACCTACGCGCGCTGGCGCATCACCGACCCGCTGCTGTACTTTCTGCGGCTGAGGGACGAGCGGGTAGCGCAATCGAGGCTTGACGACGTCCTCGACGGCGAGACACGCAACGCGGTGGCCCGTCACGACCTGATCGAGATCGTGCGAAGCTCCAACCGCGACCCGGACGACGTCGCGATTGACACCGAGGAAGAGGCGGTCATCCTGGAGGCGATCGAACGTGGCCGGGGGGAAATCATGCGAGAGATCCTCAACACGGCCGCCCAGGCCACGGGCGACCTCGGCATCGAGCTCCTGGATCTGCGTCTCAAGCGGATCAATTACGTCGAGGAGGTCCAGCAGGATGTCTTCGCGCGGATGATCGCCGAGCGGCAACAGGTCGCCGAGCAATTTCGGTCGGAAGGCCAGGGCGAGTCGGCGCGAATCAACGGCGAGCGCGAGCGGGAGCTCGCGCAGATCCAGTCCGAGGCCTATCGGGAAGCCGAAGAGCTCAGGGGCATGGCGGACGCCGAAGCGACCCGGATTTACGCCGAAGCCTACAACCAGGACGGCGACTTCTATGCCTTCACCAAGTCGCTGGAGACCTACGAGGTGACGATGGACCCCACGACGATCTTTATCTTGGGAACCGACAGCGAGCTGCTCCGGTTCCTGGAGAAGCCACGCTAGGGACCGGGGGCTATCTCTCGTTCACGATCTGGTCGTAGAAGGCCACGACGTCGTCGCGATTGTCCCCGGCCCGAAACTCGATGGCCGCGCGCGGGTGGAGATTGAGCTGACCCGTGATGTTGTAAGGGATCAGCGGTCCCCACTCGACGGTCTTTCGAATCTCCGGCAGGTGCTCCTGGAGTAGCCGGATCACCGGTCGCAGCTTGAACTTCGGGTTGCGGAGGAAACCGAGCAAAAGCTCCATCGGACAGTTGCCGGCACCGCGTCCGAGCCCCGCCATGGTGGCGTCCGCACGATTCGAACCAAGCACGATCGCCTCGATGGTGTTCGCGAACGCCAGCTGCATGTTGTTGTGGGCGTGAATGCCGATCTCCTTGCCGGTGCCCTTCATGGCCTCGGCGTACTCGGTGTACAGCCGGTCGATCTGCTCGCGATAGAGATGACCGAAGCTGTCCACGATCACCATCGTGCTCGCCGGGGTGGGCGCGATCGCCTCGAGCACCTTGCCGATCTCTTCCTCGGTGATGTTCGACACCGCCATGAGGTTGGCCATCGTCTCGTAGCCCTGCTCGCTGGCGTGTTGGATCATGTCCACCGCCTCGGACACCTGGTGTGCGTAGAACGCCACCCGGATCATCCCCAGCACGCTGTCGCCCGCTGGCCCGATGGCGGTCTTCCAATCGCTCTTCCCGGCATCGGCCATGGCCGACAGCGTCAGGCCGGTGCGCTCCGCATCATGGTCGCCGACGATGCGCCGAATGTCCTCTTCGTTGCAGTGACGCCACGCACCGAATCGGTCCTTCGGAAATAACCGCTCCGAGTTCTTGTACCCGATTTCCATCGTGTCCACGCCCGCCGCGATACACGTGTCGTACACCGCACGGACGAACTCGTCGGTGAACTGATGGTCGTTGATCAGCCCGCCGTCGCGGACGGTGCAGTCCAACACCTTCAACTCGGGGCGGTAGGTGATCCACGGAGCCTTCTCGCCCGAACTATCGTTCTCGCTCATCATGTCCTTTTCCTGACGGAGACCTCGGGAAACAGGATCTGCAGCAGTGACCGCTGTGACCGGGTCGCATCGCTGAAGCCGGTGGCCCGCTCGTATCGGTGCAGGGTCTCGAGCGCCTCCGTCAGCGAGCGCTTGCGTGTCGCCTCGAACTCGACACAGTGTGTCGAGCGCGAATCGGTCGAGGCCCGATAGTAGACCACCTCGACATCTGCAAAGTACCACACCTTCAGGTCCTTGTGCAGCGTCCCGGTCCATTCAATGCCCAGCCGACCCAGGAACGCCTCGACCTGGGTCCGCTGATCGCCGGCGTGGTGTCCAAGGTCGATGTTGATCTCGTGCCGCACTTCGGGGTCGGCCTCGAGACTCTTTACGGTAAGGTGATGGAGCTCTGAATCGTATCGATGCCGGATCACGAACTGCCCGGCGCGACTGCCGCTGATGAGATAGTAGGTGTCGAGTACACGGAGCGAGGTCGTTCGGGTGGGGCCGAGCGTCTGGAGCGCCTTGCCGAAGCCTTCCAGATCGAACTCGGCGTCAACGACGAACTTGTGCTCGATCTCCTTGAACCGGAGCTCATCTGTCATCGCGTCGGTCACGTCTCACATCCAGCGTTTGAATCGACCCAAGAGCGCGCGTCGCCGTTTCAGACGGCGCGGCAAGGCGCGGAGGCTCTCGGCAGTCACAGGTCGGTTGTCCGGGTCCTTCCGAAGCTCCTTGAAGATCGAGACGGCTGGGTCGATGGCGCGCGCGTCGCTCGTCGCGATCATGGCCTCGGCCAGCCGGTCGTGCGCGGCGTCTTCGAAGTTGTAGCTGCCAAACGCCACCCGGTCCTGGTCGACCAGCACGATCTTCGAATGTTCGCCGTGACGATTCTCATACACCCGTATCCCGGCGTCGAGCACCCGCTCGTAGCTGGCGGCCGAGGCGATCCACGCCAGATCGGTAGCCGGCAACGCGTCGGGGTGGGAATGGTATACGTCAACCCGCACCCCGCGCTGAGCGGCCTCCACGAGTGCCTGCATGAGCGGCGGGGTTGGCTTGAAGAAGAAGCTGGTCAGCTCGATGGTCTTCTGGGCTGCCTCCACCATGTCGACCATCTGGTCTGTTACGACGTTGCGTCCACGCCACCCGAGCACCCCGCCGCGGCCCTGGTGCCGGTTCGGGTTACAGAGCCAGTAGTCCATGTCGATGCTCGCGCCGACAGGCGGGGTGATCCCGGCGACCTCACGCAAGGTGTGGATGTGACGATCTTCGACCTCGCCGCCGATCTCGCGGTAGCTCTCGAGCAGCGTCGGCACGATCGGACCGCGGAGCGACACCGAGTACTCGTTCCACCCCTCGAACGACGACCGGGTGATGTTGCTGCTGCCAAAGATCGCCTCGCCCTTCTCGGATACCTGAATCTTCACGTGCTGACCGCCACCCAGTTGTCGCTGGAGGAAGTACGCTGGACGATAGAACGTGACCGTGGCCCCCGCGTCGCGCAGCGCGTCCAGTCGGGCGGCCAGTGCAGCTCTGATGGCCGCGGTCATCAACACGCCGCCAAGCCGCTGGCCAAAGCCGTCGACGAGGAGGTTCACCTCGACTCCCCGGCGTTGTGCGTCAAGCAGGGCGTCGAGCAGCTCAATGCCGTAGCGGTCGTACTCGATGTAGAAGGTGGAGAGGTAGAGGAACTGGGTCGCCTCCTCGATCATCGTGAGGCGGCATCGCCATTCGGCCGCGCGGTCCCAGAGGGGACCCAGAGAGAACGCGGTGGCCATTGTCTGGGAAGGGGTCTGGGGAAGGGGTCTGGGCTCAGAGATTAGAGCCGGTAGCCACCCGATATGTCGATGTTGACCCCGGTGACATAGGTGGCATCAAGCAGATACTCGACCGCCTGGGTGACGTCGTGCAATCGGCCGGCGCGCCCCAGCGGAACGAAGGCGCCGATCTTGTCGGGCGGCGGGAGGTCGATCGAGTTGTCGAGCTGGCCGGGCGACACCATATTCACCCGAATGCCGTGCTCGCCGTATGCGGCGGCCAGTGACCGCGTCAGCACCAAGAGCCCCGTCTTGCTCACGAAGTAGTCGGTGCCGTGTACGTTTGCGCGGGATCCCTCGAGGCCGGCCATCCCGATGTTGACGATCTGTCCACCGTCGGTCAGAAGCTTGAGCGCGTGGTAGCAGCAGTAATAGGCTCCGGAGAGGTTGGCGGCCAACGTGGCATCCCACCCGGCGGGGTCGAGCTTGGTCACGTGCTGCGGGTTGTAGTTGCCAACGTTGTTGACCAGCAGGTCCACCCGGCCTTCGGTGCCGGCAATGCTGTCAAAGACCTTGGCCACCTGACCCTCGACGCCGACATCGAGCGAGAGCGACCTCGCGCGCTGCCCGCTCTCCCCGATCTCCTGTTCGAGCGAGCGGGTGTTGGCCTCGGAGCCGCGATACAGGATGACCAGGTCGAAGCCACGGGTGGCGAGGGTCGTGCACAGCTGCCGGCCCAGGCGGCGCGCCCCACCGGTGACCACGGCAACGGGACTGGAGCCAGGCGCGTTCATCGCCGCGATCGTTCCAGCCGCGCAAACGACCATTCGGCGTTCGGAATGGCGTTGGGCTTGCGGATTTCGAGACGGACCGTCGTCGCGGAGGCGTGGCGCTCAAGGAGCAGGCCGGCCGTTTCCTCCGCCATCGTCTCAATCAGCTGGAATTGACCTCGTTGGAGCAGGTCGGTGACTTCCGCGACGACACGATCATAGTCGACGGCATCGCTGACGGCGTCTGAGCTGGCGGCGGTGGCGAAGTCGTAGTCGAGCTCGATATCGATGACGATCGGCTGGGGTTGCTCGCGCTCGTGGGGGTACACGCCGACGACGCACTCGATCCGTAGTCCCCTACATCCGGTCGTGCCGATCATCGTGTGGGCTGATTGGGCGGCGACGTCATTCGGGATGAGCAGCCTGGGGTCTGGTCCTCGCACCGTCGAGCAGAAGTCGAGTGAGCATCTCGATGATCACGTCGTCGGGATACTCCGAGTCGACGCCGTAGAGCCTCGTGTGAATGGCATGCTGGACGGGCAGGGTCAGCAGCGCGGCAGACACGAGACCGGGAGCGTCGGAGAGAAACGCACCCTCTGCCTGTCGTCGTCGGACATAGCGGTCGAGGAAGTCGAACAGGGGATAGCGCTGCATCTGGGTCCACAGCCGATTGTTCTCATCCCCCTCCTGTTCGAGATAGGCGTACATCAGCATCCGGTGAAGATCGCGGTCCTGCTCGTACCCGGTCAAGACCGCCCGGAAGAGTGTACGGAGCAATCCCTCGTCATCGTGCCGGTCCATGAAGCCCTGGAGCTTGTCCACCAGACGGCTACTTCCCACGCCGGTCCTGTGTTCAAAGGCAGCGGCATACAGGTCGTCTTTCGTCGGAAAGTGCTTGAAGATCGTTCCCTCACTCACGCCAAGCGCCTCGGCGAGCGCTCTCGTGGTGGCGCCTTTGAACCCGTGGCGGCCGAACAGGGTGATGGCGGCCTCGATGATCTGGGCTCTGCGCTGCTCAGCCGTCATACGCTTCGTAGTTGAGCGCGTCCCGGTGTCCATTGTTTGCGGTTGACTGGCCATAGGTTCAGCCTGTGTCTTTGAGTTCAGTTTGTCTCGCTAAGCTGATATGCTCACGATACTTAGTGAACTATCTAATAGGTGAGTATATACTCACCAGATCCCGTTGTCGAATGCCGGCTGATTCTGAGAGGTGCCCACCGCCAACAGCTGCCGCCGCCGGGTTGGCTTGGCTGACGGTGACGTTGGCATTGACGCTGACGTTGACGTTGGTATTGACGATGACGTTGACGATGGCGTCGAGCGTCGCCGCCCAGCCATCGGCCGAGGAACCGGCGGCAGGGGAACCGGCCCAAGACCTTGGCGCCGTCGTCGGCCAGTACTGCGTGGCCTGCCACAACAGCCGCACGCTGGCCGGCAACCTGGCCTTTGACGAGATCGACACGGTCGATCTCTCGGCCAACGCAGAGATCTGGGAACAGGTGATCATCAAGCTGCGCGCGCGTGAGATGCCTCCTCCCCGGCGTCCGCGTCCCGACGAGGCTGGCTACGACGCGCTTATCGCGCACCTTGAAACGACGCTCGACCGCGCCGCCGCGGCGGCACCCCGAGCCGGTCGTCCGGCCCTGCATCGGCTCAACCGCACTGAGTACCAGAACGTCGTCAGGGATCTGCTCGGGGTGGAGATCGACGCCCGCGTCCTGCTACCGGCCGAGAACCAGGCCTACGGCTTCGACAACATCGCCGACCTGTTGACGTTTTCTCCAGGCCTGCTCGAGCGCTATTTGTCGGCGGCCCGGCTGGTCAGCCGGATGGCCGTTGGCGACCCCACGATTCAACCCGACGTCTATCACTATTCCGTACCCACCAGCGTGCGCCAGGACGGCCGCATGTCGGACGACCTCCCGTTCGGCAGCCAGGGTGGCATGGCGTTCCGCTATCAGTTCCCGGCGGCCGGCGAGTACCTGTTGCGGGTCTACCTACAGCAGCCGAGTCCTCTGGTGGGGCAGCAGGTCGACCTGCGGCTCGACGGGGAGCTGATCGCGACGCCGACCCTGATCCCCGATATGACGGGCGAAACCGTGGCCGTGCTCCCGACGGCGGCGGAGGTGCGCTTCGCCACGAGCGCCGGACCGCGGTTGATCACGGCGACCGCGAGCCGACGTGCGCCGGCGGTCGAGGGACTGCTGCCAAAGCGGCTGCCGGTGGAGCTCTTTTCAACTGGGGATCAGGAAGTCGAGAGGCGGGCGAACGGCATCGTCGCCGCCGAGATCGAAGGACCGTTCAACTCGTACCAGGAGACGAAGAGCGACGCCCGGCGCCGGCTGTTCATCTGCGAGCCGACCAGTCCGGCCAACGAGGCACCCTGCGCCTACGGCATTCTGGAGACGTTGGCCGAACGGGCGTATCGTCGGCCGGTTTCCCGTGACGATTTGGAGCCGCTGCTTCGCTTCTACGGCGAGGGACGGGCAGCCGGTGGATTCGAGGCCGGGATCCAGCGGGCGGTTGAAGCCTTGCTCGTCGACCCGAAGTTCCTGTTTCGCATCGAGCGCGACCCGTCGGACGTCGAGCCTGGCACCATCTATCGGCTGACCGACCTGGAGCTCGCGTCACGGCTGTCGTTCTTTCTCTGGAGCACCATGCCGGACGACGAATTGCGCACCCTGGCCGCCGACGGTCAGCTGAGCGACCCGACGGTGCTCGAGCAGCAGGTACGGCGCATGCTGGCCGACGACCGCGCGACCTCGCTCGTCGACAACTTCGCCGCGCAGTGGCTGTTTCTGCGGAATCTTCGCACGGTCGCGCCGGACCGGAACCGTTTTCCTGATTTCGATGGCAATCTTCGTGAGGCCATGGAGCAAGAGGTGGTGCTCTGGGTCGAGAGCCAGATTGGTGAAGATCGGGGCCTGGTCGAGCTGCTGACGGCCGATTACACCTATGTGAACGAGCGGCTGGCCAGGCACTACGGCATCCCGAACATTTCGGGGAACCACATGCGACGCGTGACGCTGGAGAACGAGGCACGGCACGGCTTGCTGGGCAAGGCCGGCATCCTCACCGTGACGTCGTATGCGCATCGCACCTCGCCGGTGATTCGGGGCAAGTGGATTCTCGAGAACATCCTTGGCGCACCGCCGCCGCCGCCGCCGCCGGATGTTCCGCCGCTGGAAGAGAATGACGGGACCAAGGACCCCAAGACGATTCGCGAGCTGCTGTCGCAGCATCGGGCCAACCCGGTGTGCGCGAGCTGTCACGCGAAGATGGATCCGCTGGGCTTTGCCGTCGAAAAGTTCGACGCGATCGGCAAGTATCGCGAGCTCGACGCCGGCGAGCCGATCGACGACTCGGGACAGCTACCGGACGGCAGCGAGTTCACAGGGTTGGCCGAGCTGAATCGCGTGCTGGAAACTCGCGGAGACGAGTTCGTCACGATGCTGACGGGCAAGCTGTTGACCTACGCGATGGGCCGCGGCGCGGACCATCACGACATGCCGACCGTGCGCGCCATCATGCGCGAGGCGGCACCGGACTACCGCTGGTCGTCGATTATTCTCGGAATAACGAAGAGCATGCCTTTTCAAATGAGGACGGCTGTTGCAGGGGAGACAAACCAATGATCGTTATGAAGAAGGCCATAGCCAGACGAACGATGTTGCGCGGGTTGGGTGCCGCCGTTGCGCTGCCGCTGCTCGATGGGATGGTGCCGGCGTTTGCGGCCGTGCGGACCACGGTGGCGGCGCGGAAGCCGCGGCTGGGGTTCGTCTATACCCCCAACGGCCAGTCGATGCGCGACTGGACGCCGCCGAGCCTTGGGCGCGACTTCGAGATCACGCCCATCCTGAAGCCCCTCGAAGCGTACCGGGATCGCATGCTCGTCGTCTCGGGTCTCGACCTCAAGACCGCCGTTCCGCAACCCGGCGACCCGGGCGGCGCCCACGGGCGGTGCAGCGGCTCGTTTCTGACGGGCGTGCACGTCAAGGGGACCGACGGCGCCGACTTTGCCGCGGGCATCTCGGTCGACCAGATCGCGGCGAAGGCGCTGGGGCGGGAGACGCAGCTGGCGTCGCTCGAGCTGAGCCTCGACCCGACCGACATGGCGGGGGCCTGTGACATCGGGCTGAGCTGCGCGTATATGAACACGCTGTCGTGGACCGACCCGACGACGCCGTTGCCCAACGAGAACAGCCCGCGGGCGGTGTTCACGCGGCTGTTTGGCGAGGGGGGCACCGACCCGGCCGCGCGCCGGGCTCAGGTGCAGCGCGACCGCAGCGTGCTCGACTGGGTGCGCGAGTCGATCAGTCGGCTCAATCAAGAGCTCGGGGCACCCGACCAGGCCAAGCTCGACGAGTACCTTACGTCGATTCGGGACGTCGAGCGTCGGCTGCAGCGAGCCGAGGAGCAAAGCGATCGGGAGCTGCCCGAGGTGGCGCGTCCGGCGAGCAGCATTCCGGCGGCCTTCGAGGACTACACGAAGCTGATGTTCGACCTGCAGGTCCTGGCCTACCAGGCCGACCTGACCCGGATCATCACCTTCATGGTCTCGCGGGAGATCAGCTCGCGGGCGTATCCGGAGATCGGAGTACCCGAAGGGCATCACCCGGTGTCGCACCACGTGCACCTGGAGGACAACCTGGTCAAGTACGCGAAGATTGGGGCGTACCACACGCAGCTGTTCTCCTACTACCTGGACCGGCTGGCGGCAACGCCGGACGGAGAGGGTTCCCTGCTCGACCAGACGACGATCGTCTACGGCTCGGGATTGAACGACGGGAATGCGCATTCGCCACTGGATCTGCCGCTGCTGGTGCTGGGCGGACCGGCAGGGAGCGCGGGTCGGCACCTCCGAGCGCCGGAGGGCACGCCGTTCTCGAACCTGCAGTTGAGCGTGCTCGACAAGATCGGCGTGCCGGGGGTGGAGCACTTCGGGGACAGCACCGGCCGGTTCGACGTGTTCACCGACATATAACGAGAGGACGCCGATGAACGCGACATACGCAATCCCGGCTCGTCGCCACCTGCCACGTGCTGCCTCGGCCGCACTGACCGTACTCACCGTCCTTTTGATGATGATGACGACGGCGGCGAATGCGGGGGCCAGCGACACCCCCTTGCTGATCGACGCCGTCAAGGCCGGGGATCTCGAGACGGTTCGCGAGCTCGTGGCCGACCCGGCCACCGTCGACGCGGCTCAGGGAGACGGGGCGACGGCGCTGCACTGGGCGGCCAACCGGAATGACCTCGAGGCAGCAGCGCTTTTGATCGGCGCCGGGGCCGACGTCAACGCGGCTAATACTTTCGGGGCCACGCCGGTGTGGCTGGCGGCCGAGAACGGCAGCGCCGAGATGCTGGAACGACTGCTGGCTGCGGGGGCGTTGCCCAACGTCGCGTTGACCAACGGCGAGACGCCGTTGATGACGGCGGCGCGGGTCGGAGTGGTGGAGGCGGTGGAGACTCTGATCGCGCATGGGGCCAACGTGCACCTGACCGAAGCGCTCAGCGGGCAGACGGCGCTGATGTGGGCGGCGGAGGCCGGTTCGACGCAGATCACCAACGTGCTCATCGAGGCCGGCGCGGATGTGACGCGGGCCAGCGCGCTCGTCGAGATCCCGGAGTCCCGCAGGCGGCCGGCTCGAACGATAGGTGGCTTCACACCGCTGATGTTCGCGGCGCGCTCGGGCGACCTCGCCACTGCGCGTCTGCTGGTCGAGTCGGGCACCGACGTCAATCGGGTTGCCCCCGACGGTACGACGCCCTTGATCGTGACGACGGTTCGGGCCCACGTCCCGCTGGCGATCTGGCTGCTGGAGCAGGGGGCCGATGCCAACGCGAACCGCGAGCGGTTCACCGCGCTGCATCGTGCTGCCGGCTCGTGGGCCACCGAGCTGACCGGGAACGGCCCGAGCGGCGTCGACACGGACCGTGACGAGGAATGGCTGGGCGCCGCCGGAGTGCCGGGCGAGGGCCGGGTGCAGCTCGTCGAGGCGCTCCTGAAACACGGCGCCGACCCCAATACTCCACTGGTTGAAGGTGTGCCCAAGGTTGGGTACAGCAACGCGCGAATCTTCGGCTGGCACGACACGGGCGCGACCCCGTTCTGGCTCGCTGCCCGGTCGGTCTACCTCGACGTTATGAAGGTGTTGGTGGAGTACGGCGCCGACCCGAGCGTGGGTCTGTCCAAGCCCGAAGGCTATGTGGCGACACCGTTGGTGCCGCCGCCGGCCGAAGGAACCTCGCCGCTGATGGCGGCGATGGGGACTGGACGTTCGCGTTTGGACCTCACCGTCCCCACCGAGGATGTGCTCGAGGCCGTCCAACTCATTCTAGACCTGGGCGCCGACCCAAACGGCAAGGACGTCAAGGGGATGTTCCCGCTGTTCCAGGCTGCGTCCAGCGGCAACGATGAGCTGGTGAAGCTGCTCGTCGATGCTGAGGCCGATGTCAACCTGGCGATGCCCGACGGAAAGACTGCGCTGGACGCGGCGCGCGGCGGCGGGCGCGGGGTGTTGGGGCAGAGAGTCGCGACGCACGCGTCGACGGTCGACCTGCTTCTCAGCCTGGGCGCGATCGAAGGGACGACAACCGCCGATGTCGTCTCGAAGTGACGCATGGCGTTGTGCCGCGCTGGTTGTCTTCGTCCTTGCGCCGCTGGTGACCAGCGAGCAGCCAGCAACGACCCCATGGGGTGACCCGGACCTGCAGGGGATTTGGACCAACTTCGACCTTGGGGAGGGGTACTCACTGGAGGCGCCCGTCCCGTTTGGCGGTAGGCCGGCACGGCTCCTGGGTGGAACGGGCACCTGTAATCCTTCGCGTGAGCCCTTGCCAGAAGTCAGCTCCGACGCGCCGATTTTCGTTATCCCCGATCACTTATTCGAGACTGCGACGGACACGGGGAAGGTCAGACCGAGCCTGATCTCGGAACCGCCGGATGGCAGACTGCCGCCCCTGACGGAGGCTGGAGACCGGCGGATCGACAGCATCTGCCCCAAGGCCTTCGAGTCGTATGTGTACCTCGACCCCCTGGGTGCGTTGCATCACGCGCGGCATCCCGGCCTCGGCGTTTCCGTCGCTCTACAACAACGCCTATCAGATACTGCAGGTTCCGGGATACGTCGTCATCCGTTACGAAATGATTCATGACGCCCGCATCATTCGATTGGACGATCGCTCGCCGACCGATTCCGACATTCGTCTCTGGATGGGTGACTCAGGCGGACGCTGGGACGGGCATACGCTGGTTGTCGAGACGACGAACTTCACCGACAAGAGCGCGATGATGGGTATATTGGGTGGCGCGCGGGCCGACGAGTGGTCGCGTTGACTGGCCGGTTCCCTGAGGGAGGAGACAGATGAGCGTTTTGCAGAAGTCAATCGTTGCAACGGTCGCAGCAGTCGTGACCATGGTCGGAATGACGGCAGCGCCGGTGGGGGCCCAACCGTCATCCTCAGAGCCTGAGGTGCCCCGCACGGAGTGGGGCGCCCCCGATCTCGGGGGCGTGTGGGATTACCGGACCATCACGCCTCTGGAGCGCCCGGAGGAATACGGGGACCGGGCGTTTCTCACCGATGAAGAGGTCGCGGAGCTCGAGCAAGCGGCCGAGGACCGAGAGAGGGAGGCCGACCAGGCGCCGGCCCGGCGAGCCGAAGCGATCGAAGAGGACGGCAACCCGCTCGCCGTCGTCGGGTGCTGCAACCGCTTCTGGTTGGACTACGGCACGCAGGCCCAAGAGACCCGACGGACGTCGCTGATCATCGACCCCCCGAATGGTCGCATGCCACCGAAGACGCCTGAGGGCGAGAAGCGCCCCGGAAACCGTAGTTCGTTCGGGAGCCATGCGTTCGAGACGCTCGATGACTTCAGCGCGGGTGACCGCTGCAATGGCACGATGGGAGTCCCGATTCGACCGATTGCATATAACAACAACGTGCAGGTGTTTCAGACCGAAGATTATGTGGTGATGTCTGTAGAGATGTTCAAGACCACGCGGATCATTCCAATTTCCGACAGTCCGCACGGGATGATTCGGCAGGATGTCGGAGATTCGCGCGGGCACTGGGACGGTGACGTTCTTGTGGTCGAGACGACGAACTTTACGGACGGGCCTACAGCCGGTGGCGCCAGCCAGAATGCGACGCTCGTCGAGCGTTTCCGGCGGGTCAGCCCGGAGATCCTCGAGTATGAGTACACCATCGACGACCCGGAGACCTGGACGGCGCCCTGGACCGCTCTGCAGACGCTGCGACTCAACCCGCTGCAGATCTACGAGTACGCCTGCCACGAAGGGAACTACGGGCTGACGAACATGCTCCGCGGCGCCCGATTGGAAGAAGCGGCCGCCAAGGAATCGGGCCGCTGATGACACGACGCGTTCGCCCGGCCCTCATCCTGCTCCTGACCGTTGCGCTGCAGCCTCTCCCGACGGGGGCACTTCGGGCCCAGTCGAGTGAAGATGCTGGCTTCGTTCCCGTCACCGACGCCATGCTCGAGGACCCGGCGCCAGGTGATTGGCTGACCTGGCGCCGCACGACGAACGGTTGGGGCTACAGCCCGCTCGACCAGATCACTCGCGACAACGTGGGCGACCTGGAGATGGTGTGGACCCGAGGTCTGGCGTCAGGTAACCAGGAGGCCACGCCGCTGGCCTATGGCGGCACCCTGTACTTCCCGAACCCGAACGACCATCTACAGGCCATCGACGCCGTAACCGGCGATCTCAAGTGGGAGTACCACCGGGAGATCCCAGACGATGCCCCGCAGGTGCTGGGGGGAGCGGGTCTCGTCTCAGTCAACCGGAACGTGGCGATCTACGGGAACCTGATCATCGATACCGGCAACGACGGATACGCCTATGCCGTTGACGCGGTCACCGGCAAGATGGTGTGGGAGACGGAGATCTCCGACTACGACGTCGCGCCAGTTCGGCATACCTCCGGCCCGATTATCGCGAACGGCAAGGTGATCTCTGGACGGAGCTGTCGTCCGAGAGCCGGGCCAACCACGTGTGTCATCGTCGCCCACGACGCCGCCACCGGCGAAGAGCTCTGGCGCAGGCGATTGATACCTGCACCGGGTGAGCCGGGGGATGAGACGTGGGGCGGGGTTCCGTACGAGAAGCGGCTACACGTGGGGTCGTGGATGGTTCCGAGCTACGATCCGGAGCTCGACCTTATCTACATCGGGACGTCGGTCACGTCACCGGCACCGAAGTTTCTGCTGGGTGGCCCCGACTATCAGTACCTGTATCACAACTCCACGCTCGCCCTCGACGGCGACACCGGAGAAATCAGGTGGTACTACCAACACCTCAACGACCACTGGGATCTCGACCATCCGTACGAGCGGCTGCTCGTCGACACGGCGGTGACACCGGACGCGAGCGCGGTGAGCTGGATCAACCCGCGGCTCCAACCGGGCGAGGTGCGTAAGGTCGTGACCGGCATCCCGGGCAAGACCGGGGTGGTGTATACCCTCGACCGCGAGACCGGCGAGTTTCTTTGGGCTACTCCGACCATCACGCAGAACGTCATCACCGATATCGACGGCGCGACCGGTGACGTGACCGAGAACGGGGAGTTGATCTTCAGCGCCTACGGGCAGGAGGTGTTGTCTTGCCCTGGCTGGGGCGGCGGAAAGAACTGGCCGGCCGGCGCGTACAGCCCGTTGACCAACACGATGTACTACCCGATGCAGAACGTCTGTGCCCGCGTGCTGGCGACGTCGGAGGAGGGGTTGGCGATCTACCAGCTCGCCGCCCGCTTCCAGCTGGCGCCGGGCACCGACCAGCTGGGTAGCGTGTGGGCCATCTCGGCGGAAACGGGCGAGAGAACCTGGCTGCACGAGCAGCGGGCCGCCACCTACGCCCTGGTCACGACCGGCGGCGGACTGCTGTTCGGTGGCGACGGGAACGGGCGCTTCAGGGCCTTCGACCAGGAGACCGGCGAGGTGCTGTGGGAGATCAACCTGGGCTCGCCGGTCAGCGGCTTCCCCATTACCTATGCCGTCGACGGTCGGCAGTATGTCGCGGCCAGCACCAGCGGACGGGTGTCGGCGTTGACGCCGGAGCTCCGCCCGAGTGCAGGCAACAACCTGTTCGTCTTTGCGCTACCGGAGTGACCCCATGCGACCATACGGACCATACGTCCACCCGCTCTTCGGGCTCCTCGCCGCCGTGCTGTTCGTCTCGTGGGGGGCGGTCCAGGTCTCGCTGACGGCCCAGTCTGATGACGATGCCACCTTCGTCCCTGTGACCGATGCCATGCTGCAGGACCCGGCGCCCGCTGACTGGCTCATGTGGCGCCGCACGCTCAACGGCTGGGGCTACAGCCCCCTCGATCAGATCGACCGGGACAACGTGGATGACTTAAAGCTGGTCTGGACCCGCGCGCTGACCACCGGCAGCCAGACCGGAACACCGCTCGCCTACGGTGGCGTCCTCTACATGCCAAATCCCAACGACGTCATCCAGGCGATCGACGCGGTGACGGGCGATTTGATCTGGGAGCACCGCCGGGACAATCCGGACGATGTCTACGGCGGCTTTCTGTCCCAGAACAACCGCAACATCGCCATCCACGGCAACCTCATCATCGATACGAGTGTCGACGACCACATCTTCGCCCTCGACGCCGTCACCGGTGACGTGGTGTGGGACACGGAAGTGCTCGACTACCAGACTCAGCCCGCAATGCAAGGAGCGGGGCCGATCATCGCTGACGGCAAGGTGATCTCGGGACGCAGTTGTTCACAAAAGGGCGGGCCCGAGTCCTGTGTCATCGTCGCCCACGACGCGGCTACCGGTGCGGAGCTCTGGCGGCGACAGCTGATACCAAAGCCTGGGGAGCCGGGGGACGAGACCTGGGGTGACGTGCCGTACGAGAAACGGCTACACGTCGGGTCATGGATGCCACCCAGCTACGACCCGGAGCTCAACCTCATCTATGCCGGCACGTCGGTAACGTCCCCCGCGCCGAAGTTCCTGCTGGGCGGCGCTGACAACCAGCACCTGTACCACAACTGCACGCTGGCCCTCGACGCCGACACCGGTGAGATCGTCTGGTATTACCAGCACCTGAACGACCACTGGGACATGGACCATCCCTTCGAGCGGCTGCTGGTCGACACGGCGGTGGCGCCCGACGCGAGGGAAGTGAGCTGGATCAACCCGCGACTTCAACCGGGCGAGGTACGCAAGGTCGTGACGGGCATTCCGGGCAAGACCGGGGTGGTGTACACCCTCGACCGCGAGACGGGCGAGTTTCTTTGGGCCACGCCGACCGTCGGCCAGAACCTCATTAACGACATCGACGGCGCCACGGGCAACGTGACCGAGAACCCCGAGGTGGTCTTCAGCGCGTACGGACAGGAAATCCTGTCGTGCCCCGGCTGGCTCGGTGGGAAGGACTGGGAGGCCGGTGCCTACAGCCCGCTGACGAACACGATGTACTACCCACTACGCAACTCCTGCGCGCAGGTGCTGGCGACCCCGGACCAAGGGCTCGCGATCTACCAACTCCGCGCGCGTTTCCAGCTGGCGCCGGGCATCGACCAGCTCGGTACGGTGCGGGCGATCTCCGCGGAGACGGGGCGGACGACCTGGCTCCACGAGCAGCGCGCCGCCACGTTGTCACTGGTGACCACCGGTGGCGGATTGGTGTTTGGCGGCGACGTCAACGGGCGGTTCAAAGCGTTCGACCAGGAGACCGGCGAGGTGCTGTGGGAGATCAACATCGGCTCGCCCGTCACCGGTTTTCCCATCACGTTCGCCGTTGACGGCCGCCAGTATGTCGCGGCCAGCACCGGGAGCGCGGCCACCGCGGGAGCTTTTCGCGGGCTGACACCCGAGCTCCGCTCCAGCTCGGGGAACAACCTGTTCGTGTTCGCACTTCCTGACCGGGACTAGGGAGCCCGGGTCTGCAGATACTGGCGGCCGGCCAGCACCATCGCACCAAGCCCCAGCCACGTCGCGACCAACCACAACAGCCCCCCGAGGTAGGGGATCGCGAACAGCGTGTAGAGCACCAGGATGCCGACCGTCATCGTCACGTAGGGCGATGCGTTCGGGCGTCCGGCCAGCGCGAGCACCCGCCCTCCTGCCCAGGCGGCGATCGGCAGCTTGGCGAGATACAGGGCGACCACGTATAGCAGGACGGCGACGACCCCGACCGGCAACCCGACCAGCGTGACCATGGCGACGACGGCCCCGGCGGGAACGACGAGGAAGGCGGCGAATCCAAGCAGCGTGCCGATCACGGCCTGTCCCTCGACGGCGGTGACCAACGACGGAACCACGCGTCGGAACAGCGCAACGATCAGGATGCCCGCGAGCAGGGCGGCGCTGGTAAACCAAATCCAAATCAGGACGCCCCACGTCGTGATGCCCTCCGGCTCTTCCTCGACCGGCTCGTTGTAGCGGACGGTGCCGGCCACCTGGGCGATGGCTTCGGGGCTCAGGGGCGTCCGCGCCGTATAGTCGAGGTCGCCGAGGATACGTGCGCTAGGCGCAAGTTCGAGGCGGTCGGTGGTGATGTTCGCGCTGCCCTGAACCGTACCGCCGATGACGACCTCGCCCACTCGCGCCAAGACGTCACCGTCGACCGTCCCGTTGAGTCGCAGGACGCCACTCGCGACGACCAGTCGGCCCGTGATTCGGGCGTCGTCGAACATGTCCACTACAGCTGCCAGCGCGATCAGATCGCCGTCGATCGTTCCACCCACCGTGACGGTCGACGCGGCCACTCGGGTGGAGTCGCCCACCGTGCCCTGGATGTCGACCGTCTCGCCAGCGGCAAACAGGTCCCCCTCGACCTGCCCGTCCACCGAGAGCCGTCTGGCCCAGGCCACCAGATCTCCGTCAAGCCGACCCTCGATCTCGACCCGGTCGCTCGCGGCATAGAGGTCTCTCTGGTGAACGTCGCCACGCTCAACCCGTTGAACGCCCGAGGGCTGGGCGTGAGCCGATGCCGGTACTCCGACCAGCGCGACCATGGTCAACGAAACGGGGATCAACCAAACCGGGACCAACCACACTGTCGTTCTCTGAGCCATTCTCTTTCTCCCGTCGCGGATCGTGCACCGCGGAGCTTGGTTCATCGCACCCTCGCCAAGACAAGGGTCACGTCATCATGGGCGTCGACAGGGCCACTCCAGCGAAGTAGTGCGTGGAGTACCATCTGGATCAGTTCGGGGAGGGGCTCCTCCCGATGGGCTCGCAGCAGGTCGGCCAGCCGCTCCGGGCCGAAGTGCTCGTCGTCCGGCGACGCCGTTTCGGTCACGCCGTCGGTGAACAGCGCGACCAGGTCGCCCGAGGCGAGCGTCTGTGTGCCCGTGTCGTAGATCGAGCCCGCAAGCATCCCGATCGGCATGCCCCCGTCGAGACATTCGATCGTGTCGTCGCCCCGAATGATCAGCGGCGGCAGGTGTCCCGCCCTGCTGTAGGACAGCCGACGGGTCTCCGGGTCGTAGGTCGCAAGAAAGGCCGTCGCGTAGCGTCCCTCTGAAGAAGCCCGATACAACGCATCGTTCAGTCGGCCGCTGAGCTCGCCGGGATCTGCCGTCGTGAGAAACAGGCTGCGCGTCGAGGCCTGCAGGCTGGCCATGAGCAGGGCTGCCGGGACACCCTTCCCCGAGACATCGGCAATGACCAGTCCCACGCGGCCCTCCTCGAGCTGGATGTAGTCGTAGTAGTCGCCCCCCACCGCGATCGCCTGCCGACAGATGCCGGCGAGCTCCAGGCCGACGGCGTCCGGGGCCTGTCGGGGCAGCAACTGGCGCTGGACCTTGCGGGCGACGGTGAGCTCGTGTTGGAGCGCATCCCGTTCCCGCTGGACGCGGTAGGACGACTCGATCTGGCGGCGCATTCGGTCGTAGTTGCCGAGGGCCACGGCGATCACGGTGGCGAGCACCGTATTGAACCCGAAGATCAGGAGGTTGGTCCGGATTTGCCCCACCAGGAAGTAGGGCTCGATCAGGACGACGGCGATGGAGCCGAAGAACGTCCCGGAGAGGAGGATCAGCCCATCAAGGACCAGCCGCAGCGCAAAGGGCAGCCTGGCGAGGAGCGGAAACACTAGCCGCGCGGACGTGTACGCGCTATACCCGACGACCTGCGCGAACAACAGGCTCACCCGCAGGACGGGGAAGAAATCGATTTGCGCCCCGAAGGAGATCCCAGCCGAGACCACGACGCCGACCGCGAGCCACGCCGTTGTCCACCCAACCAGGAAACGCCACCCTGGGGCGGCAAGCGGCTCGGCCGGACGCCGGGCAACTGGAACGTGGTCTACGGTGGGACCCAAGGCGCTCCCGAGTTCCACAAGCGCGGAAACGGTCACGATTCGGATACTAGTGTGGCGAGTTCAACAAGTCTATACATTCGGCCGGCGCTCCATCCCGGCGAGCGGACGTTACTCATCGCTCACATATGCCCAATATGCTCCTTCTTCGCGCCTTGCTTGTGCGGCGCCTGCGACTCTGGTAACGTGCCTGCCGGGTGATGACTTCGAATACGGAATAGAGGTGTGGAATGTTTCAACTGTGTGTTCGGACTGTGTGGGGCGCGATCGCCCTCGTCATGCTGGCACCTGCCGGCGCGGCAAGCCAAGACGCGGCGCGCACGCCGTGGGGCGACCCCGACCTGCAAGGCATCTACACGAACAAGACCATCACTCCACTCGAGCGTCCCGAGGAGCTAGCGGACAAGGAGTTTCTCACCAACGAGGAAGTGGCGACCCAGGAGCAGGCCCGGCTGGATCGTAACGACCAACTGCTGCATGCGCCGCCGAGGCGCACGGTCGCCGGGGGCTCCGTTGGTGGCTACAACAACTTCTGGCTGGACGGTGGGACGCGACCCACCGGGCGCACGTCGCTGATCTTCGACCCGCCGAACGGGAGGATGCCCCCGCGAACGCCAGACGGGGCGCAACGAAAGTCTGCACACGATCAGGTGTTTCCCGTCGAGGGTCCGTTCGCCTCCTGGGAGGACCTCGAGCTCAACGATCGGTGTCTGGCCTGGTCGGCCGGCCCGCCCATGCTGCCGAGCGCCTACAACAACCACTTCATGATCATGCAGGCACCCGGGTATGTCGTCATCCATGCGGAGATGATCCACGACACCCGCATCATTCCGATCGACGGGCGCGCGCACGTCCCCATGACCATGCGCCAGTGGCACGGCGACCCTCGTGGGCATTGGGACGGAGATACGCTCGTCGTCGAGACGACGAACATCAGGCGGACCGAGGCGAACGCAGGCATCGTGGGTGGCGACCAGATGCTGCTCCGGGCGGCGAACGGCCGGCACGACGACACCATCACCGTGACCGAGCGCTTCACCCGGCTCGACGGCGACACCGTACACTACGAGTTCACGGTGGCGGACCCGACGCACTGGACGCAGGCCTTCTCCGGCGAGTTTCCCTTCGTGACGCTGCCGCCCAATGAATCACTATTCGAGTATGCCTGCCACGAAGGCAACTACAGCATGACCAACATCCTAGGCGGGGAGCGCGCGCGGGAGAAGTCGGCGGTCTCGCCCTAGTGCAGTGGTTCAGAAATACCTCGGCATTCGGCCACCGACGCATCCCCTCTGCCTGCGTTGCTCCTCTGTCACAGATTCCCGATTTGCTCCTTCGTCGCGCCTGGCCAGACGGGTGCCTCGGCGCCCTCGGTGCACGAGGTATTTCTGAACCACTGCACTAGCTGCGACGCCGGGCGAAGCCCGGTCCGCGGCGTTGGGCGAAGCCCAACCCCCGACTGTCAGGCGAAGCCTGACCCCCGACTTCCGACGCCGGGCGTAAGGCCGGCCCCCGACGTCAGTCGTAGCCTGACCCCCGACTTCCGTTTTACCGTTAACCGGTAAGCGTTATATACTTAGGCTTCGGTGATCCAGAGCTTCCGGTGTGCCCAGACGCAAGCGCTGTTTGAGACGGGTCGCTCGAAGCGCTTTCGGCCAATCATGAAGGTAGCCACTCGTAGGCTCGCACAGCTCGATGCCGCGGAGACCATCGCCTTCCTCCGGTCGCCTCCAGGCAACCGAATGGAGAAGCTGAGTGGGAAGCGTACTGGCCAGTACAGCGTTCGCATTAACGACCAGTGGCGCGTGTGTTTTCGCTGGACTAGATCCGGACCTGCAGACGTCGAGATCGTCGACTATCACTGAGCGAGGTAACGAATGGGCTTCAAGTACGGTATGCGTCCTGTTCATCCGGGTGAAGTTCTGCGGGAGGACTATCTGAAACCACTGAAGATGAGCGTGAACGCTCTGGCCAAGCGGCTCGGTGTACCCACCTCTCGGATGAACGACATCGTGCTCGAGCGCCGTGGTGTGACGCCGGACTCAGCAATGCGACTGGCGCGGTTTTTCGGCGGAGACGCACGCTCCTGGCTCAATCTCCAAATCGCATTCGACTTGCGCGTGACGGAGCTCGAGCGCGCGCTCGAAATCGAGCGGGCCATTGAGCCTCGGCAACGATCCGCGTGACGACTCCCGACGTTGGGCGAAGCCCAACCCCCGACTGCCGGGCGAAGCCCGGCCCCCGACTGTCGGGCGAAGCCCGACCTACTGAGGTAGCTGCAGCAGCTCGACGCTGACGCCGTTCGGATCCTGGAAGAACGCCACCCACACGGTGTCGTTGACTACGAACGGCTCGACCAGGGTCTTGGCGCCCACCGCCTTGAAGGCCGCGGCCGCCTCGTCCATGTCGGTGATTCCCCAGGCGACGTTGCGGATTGACCGGTCGGCGGTCGGGGCCAGCTTCTCGCCCTCGCTGTCCTGCGCCAACAGCCAGATGCCACCGTAGCGGAGACCCTCGATCCGGCCCTTCAGCTTGTCGCGCGTGCCACCGACCATATCCTCGTACCAGGCCAGCGTCGCCGTCGGGTCGACGACCCTCAGGTGGACGTGGTGGAAGCCTGGCCACTCGGCGTCCTGCACCAGCTCGACCTTGGCGCCAAAAGGATCCTCGATGAAGGCGAGCTTGAAGAGCCCTGGGATGTCGCGGACCGGCGAGAGGATCTTCGCCCCCGATCCGTCCAGCTTCTTCATCGCCGCTTCAATGTCGGGAACCGAGATCCCGTAGTGGTCGATGACGCTGCCGACGCTCGGTCGTACGGCGTCGGTCTGCTGAAACGCGATCAGCGTGCCGCCGATCGTCACGTGCGTCGCGCCGGTGTTCGTGTCGACTGCTCCGAGATACTTGACGTACCACTCGACCGCTGCCTCGGGGTCGGTCGCGGCGATGTGGATGTTGTGATACCCGGTGATTCCGATGGCGGCGTGACCAACGGACAGACCGACGACGACGATTGCTGCCACGAGACTGATCTGTCGCTTCTTCATTGTCGTTTCTCCGTCGTTTCTCCTGGGACGTTAAGGGTTAGACGCCCTCGTATACGTAGTTCACGATCCTCGCGACGTAACCCGGCGAGGCCCTGTAGTCGCTGTAGCGCTCGGGCGTCGCATAGGCCTCGATGATGTCCTCGGCGGTGCGCCCGTCCACGATCCCCTGCTTCGCCTGGTCGACCAGATTGGTGTAGAAGCCGCGATAGTCAATCAGGTCGTTCCAGGTAAGCAGTGAGGTCCAGTGTCCGTTGATGATCGTGTCGACGTCGGGGACGCCGTCGATCACCCCGGTCAGCGTGTGGCCGAATTCGAGCGCGCTCCCGCCGTTGCTGTTCTCGGCGTCGATGAACGGGAGGAGCTTGCCGAGAAACATGTCGCCGACGTGCATCGCGCGCGCTTCCTTGAACACGATGAAGGTGTCGCCGTCGGTGTGACCGCGACCGAAGTAGTACAGGTCGATCTGGTCGGGCGTGCCGGCGAACAGCGACATCTTGTCCGAGAAGGTCGTTGACGGCAGATACTTCTTGTTCTCCCCCTGAAAGTCGTCGCAGTTGGTCGGCAGCGGATTGCACTCGCTGCGTGACCAGTGACGCCGGATGTTCTCGTGCGCCACGTAGTGCACGGTGTCGGGGAACTCAGTGTTGGCGCCGCTATGGTCGTAGTGAACGTGAGTGTTGATGATCATCGTCACCGGCTTGTCGGTGAGACGTTGGATGTGCCCGAGGATGTCTGGCCCGTAACCCTCGTTCTTCGTGTCGATGAGCACGACTCCCTGGTCGGTGATGAACACCGCGGCGTTCCCCCCGGTCGTCATCCCGGACCCAAGAACGAACAGGTTGTCGCTGATCGGTAGGACCTCGATCGGCGGGTGCGGTTCCTGGGCGGCATCGTAGGTGCCCGCCACCAGAACCAGGCCGAGCAGCGTGAGCAGCGACATGCAGGCGATACGTCTCATTTTCGTGAACCCCTCTTCTCGGATGAATTTCTACTCGGGCATTGCGAGCGCGATCAGCCTGGGTCCGCCGCCGACCGTCAGGGCGATGTACTGGCGCCCGTCGACCAGGTAGGTCATCGGCGTGCCGATCGCGCCGCTGGGCAGATCGACCGACCCGACGATCTCGCCGGTGCGCTTGTCGCGCGCGATGAGACGAGGGCCGCCGTCGCTGCTGCCGGCCGTCAACGCGCTGATCAACAGCGTCTTGGTCACCACTGGCCCGCCACGCCCGTCGCCCCCGAGTGGCGGCAGGTCGAGGTCACGCAGTCTCGGATGGTTGCGAATGCGGTCGCCGTCTCCGTTGGGCTTCATCCAGGCGATCTCGCCGGTGTTTAGATCGATCGCCGTCATCCGCGAGTAGGGCGGCTTGAACAGTGGCAGGCCCTGGGGCATCGTCGGTTGTTTGCCGCTCCCGTAGCCGCTCTGGGTGAATCGCAAGTTGCCACCGTCGGCCGGGTCCGGCGTGTAGTACGACATCACCGAGAGGCCGCTGCTGGACGGGACGTAGAGTAACCCGGTATCGGGGTCGACGCCGGCTCCGGTCCAGCTGGCCCCTCCACCGATTGGAGGCCGGATGGTTGAGCCAAAGACGGTACCGTCGTTGCGGAGCGGCGGGGTGAAGATCGGTCCGGTGCGAAAGCCGTTGAGGGCCTCCACCGCCATCGCCCTAATCTCCGGAGTGAAATCGGCCAGGTCATCGGTCGAGACGCCCTGATATTCGAATGGCGGTGGCTTGGTCGGGAAGGGTTGCGTCGGCGACAGCACCTCACCCGGCAAGTTGGTTTCCTGCGGGACCGGCCGTTCCTCGATCGGCCAGACCGGATCACCGGTGACCCGGTCAAAGACATACGTGAACCCCTGCTTGCTCACCTGGGCCAGCGCCTTGATCTCCCGCCCGTCAACGGTGATATCGACCAAGTTGGGATGTGTTGGGAAGTCGTAGTCCCACAACCCGTGGTGCACCGCCTGGAAGTGCCAGACGCGCTGTCCGGTCTCGACGTCGACGGCGATGATCGACTCGGCGAATAGGTTGTCTCCCGGTCGGTGGCCGCCGTAGTAGTCGGCAGTCGAAGTGCCGGTCGGTAGATAGACGTGGCCCAGCTCACTGTCGCCGGCCAGCATCCCCCAGACGTTGGCGTTGCCCGAGTAGCGCCACGACTCGTTCTGCCACGTGTCCGAGCCAAATTCATCCGGGCTGTTTGGCACCGTGTGGAAGTCCCACTCGTGCGCGCCGGTTCGCACGTTCCAGGCCCGCACCCATCCAGGCACGGCCTCCTTGGTGATTCGGACGTCGGCGACCTGGGAGCCGTGGATGACCCGGTCGCGCACGATGATCGGCGGCGAGAAGATCGAGTAGACCATCGCGTTGAGATAGTCGCGTGCCTCGCGGTCGGCTCGCGGGACACCGACCATCGCGTCGACCATGCCGTTTCCGTCCGGGCCGAAGTCGGGACAGGGGCGTCCCGTCTTGGCCTGCACGCACACGAGATGGCCGCCGCCCGTCCCCCAGAAGATGCGCTCGTCGTCTTCGCCGTCGGTCCAGTAGGCCACGCCGCGCTGGGTCCACGGATTGCTCATCGAGGGCGAGCCTTCCTCATAGGTCTTCGGGTTGTAGACCCAGAGGGTCTCGCCGGTCGTGGCGTCGACCGCCACACCCTGGGCCAGCGGCGTATTGAAGTAGAGGACGCCCTCCACCATCAGCGGTGTCGCCTGCAGGCGTGACGGGTTCGGAGACTGACCGTCTCTGTACAGGTCAGGGGTGTCCGCGACGAGGGAGTCGACGATCGCATCGAGCGGGGCCGTCCACTCGCCGCCGCCTGGTGTGGACCGACTGAGGAACCGGTCGGCCGACGTCCATTCCCACTGCACCTGTAGTCGACCAAAGTTGCTGGCGTCGATCTGGTCGAGGGGCGAGTATTTTGTTCCGGCGACGTCGCCAGCGTAGCTCCGCCACTCGCCGTCTTCGGTGCCGTAGGTCTGCCAGGGGCCGGACGAGGATCCGGTCTGCGCGTGTCCGTCCTGAGCCGTGAGGAACAACACACATCCGACTACGGTGAGCGCCGTGATGAATAGTCCCGCCGACGCATGGTCGATGGAGAAATGGTCGATGTGATGTCGCGTCACGTGGGCCCCTTGGACGCTCCAGCCTTCCACTCTGGTCTGGTGCGAATGAGCGCTCACTCTACCGGAATGCCGAAACCTGAACAAGCGCCCAGAGAGCCCCGCGACGCGCACGATCTCCCGGGGTCTTCTCGCTTGCTGGGGCAACCCAAACCCATTCCGCCTGGATGATGCCATTCTCAGATTCGGCCGATAAGTGGTAAAGTAAGGAGGCACTCACCGCCTCGGGAACAGCTGAACATTGGGAGTGCCGAATACGTCAGATAGTAGGGCGTATACCTGTTTAGAGAAACCAGGAGCAGACGACCATGATCACACCCATCAACCGGCGCACGTTTCTGCGAGCCTCTGGCGTGGCGATGGCGCTGCCGCTGCTCGAGAGCATGCATCCGGCGCTGGCGCGTGCGGCCGCTGAATCTCCGAAGCGGATGGTGAACGTCTGCACGGCGCTCGGTCTCTATCCGTCATCCTGGTTCCCGGAGTCGGCCGGTCCCAATTACGAGGTGACCGAGTATCTCCAGCTGCTCGACCACCATCGAGACAACTACACGCTGTTCTCCGGTTTCTCGCACGAAGAGCAGACCGGTCGCCAACCGCACAACTCCGAGATCACCTTCATGACGGCGGCTCGGCACCCCGGGCTCGATGGGTTCCAGAACAGCATCTCCGTCGACCAGATGGCAGCGAACCACTTGGGGTACGTGACGCGGTATCCGTCGATCGTGCTCGGGACCTCCACGGATCAGAGCCAGTCGTATACGACGAACGGCGTCATGATCCCTTCGGAGACGAGTCCTTCGACTCTGTTCACCAAGATGTTTCTTGCGGGAACCCCGGAGGAGGTCAAGCGCGAGACCCAGAGCCTCAACGATGGGGGCAGCATCCTGGATCGCCTCAAGTCCGAGACGACGGCGCTGCGTCAGCGGGTGAGCACGACGGACCAGAAGACGCTGGATGCCTACTACGAGGCGGTGCGTCTCGCCGAGCTCGACCTCGCCGAGGCGGGCGCGTGGTTGCACAAGCCAAAGCCGGTCGTCGATGCGCCAGTGCCTGAGGACGTCCCGAGCAAGACCGACCTGGTCGGTCGGATCAACTCGATGTTCAACCTGATTCCGTTGATCCTCGAGACCGACACCTCGCGGGTCGTCAACGTGATGATCCAGGACCACCTGGCCGTCCCGACGATCCCGGGTGTCTCCGGCGACCACCACAACCTGTCGCACCATGGGCGGGACGAGGCGAAGATCGCACAGCTCAAGAAGGTCGAGATCGAGATCGTTCGAAGCTTCGACAGCCTGCTGACCCAGCTGAGCGAGCGGAGCGACAACAGCGGCTCGCTGCTCGACCATACCTCGGTGCTGTTCGGAAGCAACCTGGGGAACGCCAACGCACACACCCCCGTCGACCTTCCGATCCTGGTTGCCGGCGGTGGGTTCACGCACGGTCAGCACATCGTGCACGAGGGCGAGCACAACGCACCGCTGTGCGACCTGTACGTCACGCTGCTCCAGCGGATGGGGGTCGAGACCGACTCGTTCGGCCAGAGCCAGAGCGTGTTGACCTGGTCGTAAGGACACGAGGAAACCGAGAAGCGGCGGGTGCGTGGGTGCACCCGCCGTTTTTCACATAGGGGACGTTTTTCACGTAGGGAACCATGATGCGCAGAGCCCATCCCACGCTTGTCGCCGCGCTCACCGTTGGGTTGTTCTCCGGCGTTGCCTTGGCGCAGTCGTTCGAGGCCGACGTGACG
Organism: Vicinamibacterales bacterium; assembly: GCA_965249105.1. Classification (GTDB taxonomy): domain Bacteria; phylum Acidobacteriota; class Vicinamibacteria; order Vicinamibacterales; family UBA8438; genus CAUZIB01. Next base: position 370,988 of record OZ252219.1, read on the forward strand.
CCGCTGGTCGAGTCGTCGTGTCTCCGCTGCCACGGCCCGCGGACGGCGACCCCGCTCAATCTCTCCGAGCTCGGGTTCGACCTGGCTGACCACGACACGTTTCGGGCCTGGGAGAAGGTCTACACGCGGGTCGCGCGCGGGGAGATGCCGCCTGCGGCCGCCCCGCAACCGGACGCGGCGGTCGCCGAGACGGCCCTCGCGTCGCTCAAGGGTGCGCTGGTCGAGGCGAGTCTCGCCGTGCGGGGTGGACAGCGCACGCCGCTTCGCCGACTGACCCGACTCGAGTACGAGTACACGGTCCAGGACCTACTGGGCCTGGACGACGCGCTGAGGCAGGATCTGCGGCAGCTCCTCCCGGGCGAGCCCGACACCGGTGGCTTCGACGTCGTGGCGGCCAAGCAGGGGATCTCGCCCTTCCACGTGCGGAGCTATCTAGCCGCGGCCGACCGGGCGCTCGACCTGGCGCTGGCGCTGCGACCGCGGCCGATGAGTCAGCGGCACACGATCGACTACGCCAAGTCTCGGTCTCTCTACGGTATCAGCGTGGCCAAAGGCCTGGGTCTGGGCATCGTCAAGCAGCTGGACGATGCGTTCGTGGCGTTCTTCGAGTTCGGGTCGACCTATACGTTTCACAGCCAGGCCGAAGGCTACGCGGTCCCGGAGCCGGGACGGTATCGGGTCACCGTCGACGCCTATCCCTATCAGGCGGAGACGCCGGTGAGGCTAAAGCTGTACAAGGGGTACAAGGCCGGGGCGGCCGCGTCACTGGACGAGCTGATCGGCTCGTTCGACCTGGTGGGCGACGGTTCTCGGATGGTCGAGGTGACACCTTTCCTCCGGCCGGGCGACCTGGTCGCTGTCTCACCGGCCGATCTCGATGTTCCGGCTGGTGCTCGCCGCGGCAGCAACGTGAAGGACTTTCCGGGTGAAGGCATCGCGCTCAGGTCGATGACGTTCGAGGGGCCGCTGCTCGACGGTGACACGTGGCCGCCGGCGGGCACCCGTCGACTGTTGACCGGCGTCGAGTTCGACGAGGCCGGCGAGATCCGGCTGACCAAGGCGCCCTACGAGCACGTGGTCGAGATCGTCGAGGCGTTCGCGCCGCGGGCGTTCCGCCGACCGCTGCACGACGGTGAGCTGGAGGCCTACACCAGCCTGGCCGAGCCGTTGCTCGCCGAAGGCCGGCCGTTTCTCGAAGCGCTCCGGGTGTCGTTGCGGACGGTCCTGAGCGCCCCCGCCTTCCTCTATCAGTCGGGGACTCCCGGTCCACTCGACGACTACGCGCTGGCGTCGCGGCTGTCGTATTTCCTGTGGCGGAGCATGCCCGACGACACGCTGTTCGACGCGGCGGCCGAGGGGCGGTTGTCCGACCCGGTGGTGCTGGACGCTCAGGTCGACCGGATGCTCGACGATACGAAGAGTGCGCGGTTCGTGACCGACTTCGGCGGGCAGGCGTTCCGGCTCTACGAGATCACGGCGACCACCCCGGACCGGGGGCTCTATCCCGAGTTCGACGATGCGTTGGGGCAGGCGATGGCGCGGGAGACCGAGCTGTTCCTGACCGATATGATTGCTGAGAATCTCGGCGTCGGGCAGCTGGTCGATGCCGACTTCACCTTCGTCGATCGGCAGCTCGCGGATCATTACGGCATCCCCGGCGTCGAAGGCGAGGCGATGCGGAAGGTGACGCTGCCGGCTGACAGCCCCCGCGGTGGGCTCCTGACGCAGGCCAGTATCCTCAAGATCACGTCGAACGGGACGACCACGTCGCCAGTGCCCCGCGGGAACTTCGTGTTGGCCAACCTGCTGGGACAGCCGGCGCCGCCCCCGCCACCGGGCGTGGCGGGGCTGGAGCCGGACACGCGCGGGACGACGACCATTCGTGAGCAGCTGGAGGCGCATCGGTCGAACCCGGTCTGCGGCAGCTGTCACCGGGTCATCGACCCGCCGGGGTTTGCGCTCGAGTCGTTCGACCCGATCGGCGGCTTTCGGACCAACTATCGGGTTTCCGGTCGCGACAACCAGGCGGGTCGTCCCGGCAGGCGCGCGCGCTTTCGTGAGGGCCCCGCGGTCGACCCGAGTAGCGTGACGCCCAGCGGCCACGCGTTTGCCGGGATCGAGGAGTACAAGCGGATCCTGCTGGAGCAACAGCTCGACCAGGTGGCGCGGCATTTCACCTCGCAGCTCCTGGTGTTCGGGACCGGGGCCGAGGTCGACTTCGCCGACCGGGACGAGGTGGAGCAGATTCTCGGGAACGGGCGGGACGACGGATTCCCGATCCGTACACTCATCCACGATGTCGTACAGAGCGACGTCTTTCGGAGCCGGTAACGTATCCATGAATAGAACCTTCTCAGCCCTGTTTTTGGTCCTTGTTGTTGGATCTAGCTCCGGCGTGGCGTCGGCCCAATCGCTTGAAGCCGACGTAACGCCGTTGGTCGAGTCGTCCTGTCTGCGCTGCCACGGCCCGCGGACGGCGACGCCGCTCAACCTCTCGGAGCTCAGCTATGACCTGACGGACCACGAGACGTTCCGCGCGTGGGAGAAGGTCTACACGCGGGTCTCGCGTGGGGAGATGCCGCCGCAGGCGGCCCCGCAACCTGACGCGGCGGTCGCCGAGACCGCCCTCGCATCGCTCAAGGGCGCGCTGGTCGCGGCGAGCCTCACCGCCCGCAGTGGACAGCGCACGCCGCTTCGCCGGCTGACCCGGCTCGAGTACGGCTACACGGTGGTGGATCTGCTGGGGCTCGACGACGCGCGCCGGCAGGATCTGGAGGAACTGCTCCCGGGCGAGCCGGACACGGGGAGCTTCGACATCGTCGCGGAGAAGCAGGGGATCTCGCCGTTGCACGTGCGGAGCTATCTCACCGCCGCCGACCGGGCGCTCGATGTGGCCCTCACGCCCGGACCCCGTCCGGAGACGGTTCGGCGCACGATCGACTACGCAAAATCTCAGGGGCTCGCCGGCATAGCCGAGGCGAAATTCCTGGGCGGCGGGGCGGTCCTGAAGCTGGACGACGGGTTCGCGACGTTCACTCCGGTCAGCTCGACCTTTCTATTCCACTCCGAGTCCGAGGGGTTCTTCGTGCCTTACCCGGGCCGCTATCGGGTCGCCGTCGAGGCCTATCCGTATCAGGTGGACGAGCCGGACAAGCCGGTGACCCTGACGCTGTATCGCGGGATCCGACAGGGGGCGGCCGCCTCGCTCGATGCTCTGATCGGCATGATTGACTTGGTGGGGCCCACGCCGCGGACCCTCGAGGTCACACCGTTCCTGCGTCCCGGCGACCTCCTGGCTCCCAGTGTGGCTGAGCTGGTCGCCCCGGTCGATGACAGCCCTGATACCTACTTCCAGCCCGACAAGAATGTTCGGGACTACACGGGTGAAGGGATCGCGATCAAATCAATGACGATCGAGGGCCCGCTCTTTGACAGTGACATCTGGCCTCCCGTCAGCGCGCGGCAGCTTCTGACCGGCGTCGACTTCGACGAGGCCGGGGAGATCCAGCTGACCAAAGACCCGTACACGCACGTGGTCGAGATCGTCGAGACGTTTGCCACGCGGGCGTTCCGCCGGCCGTTGCATGACGGCGAGCTGGAGGCCTACACCAGCCTGGCCAAGCCGGTGCTGGCCGAGGGCCGGCCGTTTCTCGAGGCGGTGCGCGTGTCGTTGCGCGCCATTCTGAGCGCCCCGGCATTCCTCTATCAGTCGGGCGCCCCGGGCGCACTCGACGACTACGGGCTGGCGTCGCGGCTGTCGTACTTCCTGTGGCGGAGCATGCCGGACGACCAGCTGTTCGATCTGGCCGGTGAGGGACGGTTGACCGACCCGACCGTGCTGGCCGCTCAGGTCGACCGGATGCTCGACGACCCGAAGAGCGCGCGGTTCGTCACCGACTTCGGGGGGCAGACGTTCCGGCTGTATGAGATCAAGGCGACGACGCCCGATGCCGGGCTCTATCCGGAGTATGACGACCGGCTGGGGCAGGCGATGGCGCAGGAGACCGAGCTGTTCCTGACCGAGCTGATCGCCGACAACCACGGCGTCGGGGAGCTGATCGATGCCGACTTCACCTATGTCAATCGCCGGCTGGCCGAGCACTACGGCTTGCCGCGGGTCGATGAGCAGCACATGCGTCGGATCGCGTTGCCGGCCGACAGCCCGCGTGGTGGGTTGCTGACGCAGGGGAGCATCCTCAAGATCACGTCGAACGGGACGACGACCTCACCGGTGCCACGGGGGAACTTTGTGCTGGCGAACCTGCTGGGCCAGCCGGCTCCGCCGCCCCCCCCGGGCGTCGCGGGACTAGAACCCGACACCCGCGGGACGACGACCATTCGCGAGCAGCTCGAGGCGCACCGGTCGAATCCGGTCTGCGGCAGCTGTCACCGGGTCATCGACCCGCCGGGGTTTGCCCTCGAGTCCTTCGACCCGGTCGGCGGCTTCCGGACCAACTATCGAGTGTCCGGGGGGATGCAGACATTTGGTGAATTCACGTTCCCGGGGCCGTACAAGGAAGGCCCCGCGGTCGACCCGAGTAGCGTGACTCCCAACGGCCACGCCTTTGCCGGGATCGAGGAGTACAAGCGGATCTTGCTGGAGCAACAGCTCGACCAGGTGGCGCGGCATTTCACCTCGCAGCTCCTGGTGTTCGGGACCGGGGCGGAGGTCGCGTTCGCCGACCGGGACGCGGTGGAGCAGATTCTGGCCCAGCGTCGCGACGCGGGATTTCCGATCCGGACACTGATTCAGGACGTCGTGCAGAGCAACGCAGCGAGGCGGGATGCCTGGGCGGTCGATACGTTGCCGTAATTGTGAAACGCAGTACTAAGCCTCAGGCCAAGGGAGTCGCAAGATGTCGAAGCCAGGTGTGGTGTATCCCGTCACAGCGTTGGGCCTCGTAGGTCTCTTGTGCGTCGCCGGGCTGACCGCGACCCAAGAGATCAACCAGGAGGACAGCGCGCGACGGCGCGGAGAGACCACGACCCGGGAGGTGCGGCCGTTCGTCCCGGTCACCGACGAGATGCTCCGCAACCCCGACCCGGGCGACTGGTTGATGATGAATCGGACGTACGACTTCCAAGGCTACAGCCCCCTGGATGAGATCAACCGGGACAACGTCGGCCGCCTTCAGCTTGCGTGGATGCGGGCGATGGACGACGGTGCGCAGGAGATCCGCCCCCTGGTCTACGACGGGGTGATGTATATCGCGCATCCCGGGAGCGACCATATCCAGGCCCTCGATGCCACGACCGGTGATCTGCTCTGGGACTACCGGCTGCCGTTGCCTTCGGATCTGCGCGAGTACGCCGCCATCGGAGACCGGACGCGCGGCCTGGCGATCTACGGGACGAACATCATTCACGTTTCGGCCGACTCCCGACTGCTCGCCATCGACGCGCGCACCGGTGAGCTGGCCTGGGAGCGCGTGATGGCCGACTACCGTGACGGGATCACCCACACATCGGCGGCGATGGTCGTCGACGGGAAGATCGTCACCGGACGGGCCTGCTTTCCGGGGGAGAACAAGGAGGCCCGGTGCTTCATCTCGGGTCACGACTCGGACACCGGCGCCGAGTTGTGGCGGGTGAACACGGCGGCGGGCCCGGACGAGCTCGGTGGTGACACCTGGGGCAACGTGCCAATCAGCAAGCGCGGCCACGTGTCACCGTGGGGGCTGGGCGGGAGCTACGACCCGGAGCTGGGGCTCGTCTACTGGGGGATCGCGGTGCCGATGCCCTATCCCCGTATCGTCCGACGCGGGACGTGGGATGTCGGCGACCGGACGCCCTGCGAGCTGTTCAGCAACTCGACTGTGGCCCTGGACGTCGATACCGGCGAGATGGAGTGGTACTACCAGCACCTGCCGTGCGACGACTGGGACATGGACTTCGTACAGGAGCGGACCCTCATCGACACCGTCGTCAATCCGGACCCCGAGGCGGTCATGTGGATCAATCCGAAGATCGCCGGGACGGCCGAGGAGCGGAAGGTCGTGGTGACGATGGGGGAGCCGGGCGGGCTGTTCGTCCTCGACCGCGAGACGGGTGAGTTCCTGTGGGCGTCGCCACTGCCCTACACGAGCACCGAGCGGTTCGTCATCTCCGATATCGACCCGGCGACCGGTCAGGTCTTCATTAACATGGACCTCGTGGCCAAGGAGCTGGGCCAGCAGTTCATCATCTGCGGGCACAACGTCAAGGGGTGGTGGTCGTGGTCCTACAGCCCGCTCACCAAGCTGCTCTACATCCCAATCAACCGGGCGTGTTTGAACCAGACCGCCAACGAACGATCGCCGAGCGGGGCAAGTCCCCGGTTCACCGTGCCCGAGCCTGGACGAGAGGAGAGTGGCGATCTCACCGAGGTCCGCGCCGTCGACATCTCGACCGGGCGCGAGGTCTGGCGGTACAACCAGCGTGCGCCGAATGCCGGCACAACGCTGGCGACCGGCGGGAACGTGGTCTTCTTCGGCGACCTCGAGCGTCGGTTGCGGGCGTTCGACGCGGAAACTGGCGAGGTGCTGTGGGAGACGATCATGGGCAGCCAGATCACGGGCTTTCCGGTGACCTACATGGCTGGGGGCAAGCAGTACGTGACGGTACCGGTTGGTGGCGCCTCGATCATGCAGCTGTCGAACTGGGCTCCCGAGCTCGAAGCGCCGCTGGGGAGTAATGTGCTCGTGACGTTCGCGATCGATCCGTAGTCTGAGTCGTAGGAGATAAGCTGATGAGAACACGAACCCACCTAGCCTGTACCTTTGTCGTGACGCTGGTGATGGTGGCGCCATCGTTCGCGCAGGACTACACGCCGCCTCGAACCCCAGACGGGCAGCCCGACATATCGGGCATCTGGACGAGCTTCGACACGACTCCCTTCGAGACGCCGAGCCCCGAAGTGCTGGCGGACCTCAAGGCCCTGGCTGAGTGGTTTCCCGGAATCGATGGCGGTCCCGCCGGGCCCGGCATCGGACCCTCCGCCGATTTTTCGCCTGGCGAGGTCGATGCCATAAGCAACGAGCGCCGACGGTCCATGGTCGTGGATCCGCCTGAAGGGCGCGTGACGATCCTGCCGGACGCGAGAGCCGTTCGAGACGGCAACCTGCGACACCTAGACGAGCACTGGGTGCACAACACCCCGTGGGAGCGCTGCATCACCCGCGGCGTGCCAGGGATGATGTTCCCCACCTACAACACCGGCCACCTGATTGTGCAGACGCCGGGCTACGTTACTATCAGCTCGGAGATGATCCACCTCACTCGCAACATTCCGTTGGATGGCCGGCCGGCACCACACTCCAATCTCCGTCAGTGGGACGGCGTGCCCCGGGGCCACTGGGAGGGCAACACCTTCGTCGTTGAGGTCACGAACTACAACACGCAGGGGACCGTGGGCACGAATGCGGGCACGCGGCGGATCCGGGGTGTCCCGCAGAGCGAAGCGATGCGGGTGACGGAGCGGTTCATACCGGTCGACGAGAACACGCTGCTCTACCGGGTGACGGTCGACGACCCGAATGCCTTCGAGACCCCGTGGACTGTCGAGCTGCCGATGAACCGGTCGCCGGACTACCGGATCTACGAGTACTCGTGCCACGAGGGAAACTACGGTCTCGAGAACACCCTTCGGGGTGGGCGTGCCGACGACGCCGCTGGTCGCTGACGGTTTCCTGATAGAGGTTCTGGTACAGGTAAAGATGATGCATCGACCGCGCTCGGTGCTCGTTGCGCTTGCGCTGTCGGGACTCGTTTCCGGCGTTGCGTCGGCCCAGTCGTTCGAGGCCGACGTGGCCCCTCTGGTCGAGTCGTCGTGTCTGCGATGCCACGGCCCGCGCACAGCGACCCCGCTCAACCTCGCCGCGCTCGGGTTCGACCTGACTGACCACGACACCTTCCGCGCATGGGAGAAGGTCTACACACGGGTCTCGCGCGGGGAGATGCCGCCAGCTGCCGCCCTGCAGCCTGACGCAGCGGTCGCCGAGACGGCGCTCGGGTCGCTGAAGGGCGCGCTCGTCCAGGCAAGCCTCGCATCGCGCAGCGGGCAGCGCACGCCGCTCCGACGGCTCACCAAGCTCGAATACGGGTACACCGTTCAGGATCTGCTGGGGCTGGACGAGGCGCTCATCGAGGATCTGAGTCAGCTGCTTCCGGGTGAGCCCGACACCGGTGGGTTCGATGTCGTGGCGGAAAGGCAGGGGATCTCGCCATTCCACGTCCGGAGCTATCTCAGCGCCGCCGACCGGGCGCTCGACCTGGTCCTGTCGCCTGGGCCCCGTCCCGAGACCACGCGGCACACGATCGACTATGCGAAGTCTCGGTATCTCTTTCGCGTCGCCAACAACACGGGATTGGGGCAGGGGCTCGTCAAGCAGCTGGACGACGCGTATGTCGCCTTCTTGGAGAGCGGGTCCACCTTCACGCTACACAGCCAGTCCGAGGGGTACCACGTTCCCGCGCCCGGCCGGTACCGGGTGACTGTTGACGCGTATCCTCACCAGGCGGTGAGTCCTGTGACGCTGAAGCTCTACAAAGGGTACAGGGCGGGCGCGGCCGCGTCGCTGGACGAGCTGATTGGCACGTTTGACCTGGTCGGCGAGGGTTCGCGAACCGTCGAGGTCACGCCGTATCTCCGTCCTGGCGACCTCGTCTCGCCCGTGCCCGCCGATCTCGATGGCCCGCGACCCGACCATGTCGTCCCGGGTGATCCGCACCAGGGGTACGGCGGGATGAAGCACCATCCCGGTGAAGGCGTCGCGATGAAGTCGATGACGATCGAGGGGCCGCTCCTTGACGGAGAGCTGTGGCCTCCGACGAACACCCGGCAGCTCTTGACCGGGGTCGAGTTCGACGAGGTTGGGAAGATCCAGCTGATCAAGGACCCCTACGAACACGTGGTCGAGATTGTCGCGGCCTTTGCCCCGCGCGCGTTCCGCCGGCCGCTGAATGATGACGAGCTGGAAGCCTACGTCAGCCTGGCGAAGCCGGTCCTGGATGACGGGCGGCCGTTTCTCGAAGCGGTTCGGGTGTCGCTCCGGGCGATCCTGAGCGCGCCCGCCTTCGTCTATCAGGTGGGCTCCCCGGGCCCACTCGACGACTACGCGTTGGCGTCACGCCTGTCGTACTTCCTGTGGCGGAGCATGCCGGACGACCACCTCTTCGAGTTGGCAGCGGAGGGTCGGTTGACCGACTCGACGGTCTTGGCGTCAGAGATCGACCGGATGCTGGACCACCCCAAGAGCGCCCGGTTCGTGCAGGACTTCGGGGGGCAGGCGTTCCGCCTGTACGAGATCAAGGCGACCACCCCTGACGATGGGCTCTATCCGGAGTTCGCAGACCACTTGGGGCAGGCGATGGCCTGGGAGACCGAGCTGTTCCTCACCGAGTTGATCGCCGAGGACCATGAAATCGGCCAGCTGATCGACGCCGACTTTACATATGTCAATCGTCGGCTGGCGGAGCTCTACGGTATCCCCGGTGTCGAGGGTGAGGCGATGCGGAAGGTGATGCTGCCGGCTGACAGCGTGCGCGGCGGGTTACTGACGCAGGCCAGCATCCTCAAGGTCACGGCAAACGGGACGACCACATCGCCGGTGCCACGGGGGAACTTCGTGTTGACCAACCTACTCGGGCAGCCGGCGCCGCCACCGCCACCGGGGGTGGCCGGGCTGGAGCCGGACATACGGGGGACGACGACGATCCGCGAGCAGCTCGAAGCCCACCGGTCGAACCCGGTGTGCGGGAGCTGTCACCGGGTCATCGATCCACCAGGGTTTGCCCTCGAGTCTTTTGACCCGATTGGCGGCTTCCGGACCAACTACCGGGCGCCCGGAGGCACCAAGCAACATGGCATTTACGTGGTCCCGCTGCCGTACCTCGAGGGGCCGCCGGTGGATCCGAGCAGCGTGACGCCGGATGGCCACGCCTTCGCCGGTATCGAGGAGTACAAGCAGATTCTGCTGGAGCAGCAGCTCGACCAGGTAGCGCGGCATCTCACCTCGCAGCTTCTGGTGTTCGGGACTGGGGCGGAGATTGACTTCGCCGACCGGGACGCGGTGGAGCAGATCCTGGCCCGGCGTAGCGACGCCGGGTATCCGATTCGGACGATAATCCACGACGTCGTTGCCAGCGACGTGTTTCGAAACCGATAGCGCCTGGGATCGGGCCGACTGCGCTACACTCGTCGAGAGGAATGACAAAGATGATGAGGCAGGCGCGTCTGATGCACACAACCTATCGCGTGCTGGTGGCATCGGTCACCATCGGGCTCGTGTCGAGCGTCGCTTCGGCCCAGACGTTCGAGGTCGACGTGACGCCGCTGGTCGAGTCGTCCTGTCTCCGCTGCCACGGCCCTCGCACGGCGACACCGCTCAACCTTTCCGAGCTCGACTTCGATCTCAGCGACCACGACACGTTCCGCGCGTGGGAGAAGGTCTACACGCGTGTCTCGCTTGGGGAGATGCCGCCCGCGGCCGCCCCGCAGCCCGACGCGTCGGTCGCCGAGACCGCCCTCGAGTCGCTCAAGGGCGCGCTGATCGAGGCGAGTCTCGCCGCGCGGGGTGGGCAGCGCGCGCCGCTACGCCGGTTGACGCGACTCGAGTACGAGTACACGCTCCAGGACCTGCTGGACCTGGATGATGCGCTGAGGCTGGATCTGAGACAGCTGATCCCGAGCGAGCCCGATACGGGTGGCTTTGACGTCGTGGCGGCGAAGCAGGGGATCTCACCCTTCCATGTGCGGAGCTATCTCGACGCCGCTGATCGGGCGCTCGACCTGGCCCTGGCGCTCGGGCCCCGTCCCGAAACCAAGCGGCACACGATCGACTACGCGAAGTCTCGGTATCTCTGGGGTATCAGCGCGGGGAGAGCCCTGGGCATCGGCATCGTCAAGCAGCTGGACGACGCCTTTGTGAATTTCGGGATGGGGGCGACGTATACCTTTCACAGTCAGGCCAACGGCTTCGAGGTGCCTGTGCAGGGTCGGTATCGCGTGACCGTCGATGCCTATCCGTACCAGGCGACGACGCCGGTGAGGCTGGAGCTCCACAAGGGGTACAGGGCCGGCGCGGCCGCGTCCCTGGAGGAGCTGATTGGCACGTTCGACCTGGGGGGGGAGGGGCCCCGAACGGTCGAGGTCACGCCGTTTCTCCGCCCGGGTGACCTCATCTCGCCAACTGCGGCCGACCTCGATGGCCCGCCAGCCGCGCTTGTCGTTCCGGGTGATCCACACAGTGGGTACGGTGGGATGAAGGACCATCCTGGTGAGGGCATCGCGCTCAGGTCGATGACCTTCGAAGGGCCGCTGCTCGACGGTGACATGTGGCCGCCGGTGGGCACCCGACGCCTGTTGCAAGGCGTGGAGTTCGACGAGACTGGGGAGGTCCGGCTCACCAAGGCCTCCTACGAGCACATCGTGGAGATCGTCGAGGCGTTCGCGCCGCGTGCGTTCCGCCGGCCACTGACCGCCGACGAGCTGGAGGCGTACACCAGCCTGGCGAAGCCGATCCTGGATGAGGACCGACCGTTTCTCGAGGCGGTGCGGGTGCCGCTCCGGGCGATCCTGAGCGCCCCGGCGTTCCTCTATCAAGCGGGTTCCCCGGGCGCCCTTGACGACTACGCGCTGGCATCGCGGCTGTCCTACTTCCTCTGGCGGAGCATGCCGGACGACCAGCTGTTCGACTTGGCGGCCGAGGGGAGTTTGACCAACCCGACCGTGCTCGCCGCCCAGGTCGACCGGATGCTCGACGACCCGAAGAGCGCGCGGTTCGTCCAGGACTTCGGGGGGCAGACGTTCCGACTCTACGAGATCAAGGCGACCACCCCCGACAAGGGGCTGTATCCCGAATTCGACGATCCGTTGGCGCACGCGTTGGCTCAGGAGACCCAGCTGTTTCTGACCGAGCTGATCGCCGAGAACCTCGGGGTTGGCCAGCTGATCGACGCCGACTTCACCTTTCTGAACGTGCGGTTGGCCAAGCACTACGGGGTTCTGGGTGTCGAGGGATACGAAATGCGGAAGGTGACGCTGCCAGCCGACAGCCCGCGCGGCGGGTTGCTGACGCAGGCCAGCATCCTCAAGATCACGGCCAACGGCACGACGACCTCACCGGTGCCACGCGGCAACTTCGTGCTGGCGAACGTGTTGGGCCAGCCGGCTCCGCCCCCGCCACCCGGCGTGGCGGGGTTGGAACCCGATACCCGTGGGACGACCACCATTCGAGAGCAGTTGGAGGCGCACCGGTCGAACCCGGTGTGCGGGAGCTGTCACCGGGTCATCGACCCGCCGGGGTTCGCGCTCGAATCGTTCGACCCGATCGGCGGCTTCCGGACCAACTACCGGGCGTCCGGAGGGACGCAGATGTTTGGTGATTTCGAGGTCCCGTTGCCGTACAAGGAAGGCCCCGCGGTCGACCCCCGTAGCGTGACCCCCGACGGCCACGCGTTCGCCGGGATTGAGGAGTACAAGCGAATCTTGCTCGAGCAGCAGCTCGACCAGGTGGCGCGGCATCTCACCTCGCAGCTCGTGGTCTTCGGAACCGGCGCCGAGATCGACTTTGCCGACCGCGACGCGGTGGAGGAAATCCTCAGGAACGGACGGGACGATGGATTCCCGATCCGCACACTGATTCACGATGTTGCGCAGAGCGACCTGTTCCGAAGCCGGTAAAAGGGTAAGCTAATGGGCGCCTGGCGAGTTCGTAAGCCGGTAAAGGGGTAAACGAACGATGCGCTATCCGGTCCTAGCCGTTCTGATGCTCACGCTGGTGACGAGCGTCGCCACAGCTCAGTCGTTCGAGACGGAGGTGACGCCTCTTGTCAAGACGTCCTGCCTCCAGTGCCACGGCGACCAGACGGTCACCCCGCTCAACCTCGCGCGGCTCGGGTTCGATCTCACCGACCACGAGACCTTTCGCGCGTGGGAGAAGGTCTACCAGCGGCTTTCGAAAGGCGAGATGCCGCCCGCCGCGGCTCCCCAACCGGAAGCGGCCGTCGTTGAGACAGCGGTCGGCTCGCTGAAGCGCGCGCTCGTGGACGCGAATCTCGCAGCGCGCGGGAATCAGCGCACCCCGCTCCGTCGTCTCACGCGGCTCGAATACGTGTACACGATCCAGGACCTATTGGGGATCGACAAAGCGATCGCGACCGAGCTCGGCCAGACGCTGCCGGCGGAAGCCGACTCCGGTGGATTTGACACGGTGGCGGCCAACCAGGGCATCTCGCCGCTGCACGTGCAGAGCTATCTCGACGCGGCCGACCGGGCGCTCGATGCGGCCATCGCGGTCGGGCCACCTCCGCCCGCCGACCGATACGAAATCGACTACGCGAAGTCTCAGAAGCTCTTTAAAAACTCTCACTCGAAATCACTGGGCGGCGGTATGGTCAAGCAGCTGGACGACGCCTATGCGACGTTCTCCGCGGGCGCCTCTACGTATCTGCTCCACAGCAGAACCGAGGGCTACGCGGTGCCCTATCCGGGCCGGTATCGCGTCACCGTCACCGCCTATCCGTACCAGGCCGACACGCCGGTGACGCTGACCCTGTACCAGTCTGCACGTGCCGTCGGGCCCGCGTCGCTGGACGATCTGATCGGCTCGTTCGACCTTGTAGGCGACATACCGCGGACCGTCGAGCTTACGCCGTTCCTGCGTCCGGGCCACCTCATCAGCCCGTCGGTGGCCGATCTCGATCGCCCGAGTAATCGGAGCGCGCGGTTTCGGGGCGGTGCGGCCAAAGGCGGGGGCAATGTACAAACTTATCCGGGTGAAGGCATCGCGCTCAAATCGATGACGTTCGAGGGGCCGCTCCTGAAAGATGATATGTGGCCCCCGGCGAGCACGCGGCAGCTGCTGACGGGCGTCGAGTTTGACGAAGACGGCGACGTCCAGCTCACCAAGGACCCCTACGACCATATCGTCGACATCGTCGCGCGGTTTGCGCCGCTCGCGTTCCGCCGCTCGCTAGAGGAGGGCGAGCTGGAGACCTTCGCGAGCCTGGCCGAGCCGCTGCTGGCGGACGGGCGGCCGTTTCTCGAGGCGGTCCGCGTGCCGCTCCGCGCGATTCTCAGCGCCACGCCGTTCCTCTTCCAGGCCGGTGCCCCCGGCACCCTCGACGACTTCGCGCTGGCAACGCGGCTCTCCTACTTCCTGTGGCGGAGCCTGCCTGACGACGAGTTGTTCGACCTGGCGCGGGACCATCGGCTGTCCGACCCGACGGTGCTCGCCGCGCAGGTCGACCGGATGCTCGACGACGCCAAGGCGCAGCGGTTCGTCACAGATTTCGTGGGACAGGCGTTCCGGCTCTACGAGCTGAAGGCGACCGCTCCCGACTCGGGGCTGTATCCCGAGTACGACGACCGGCTCGGGCAGGCGATGGCCGGGGAGACCGAGCAGTTCCTGGCCGAGGTGATCGCCGAGGATCTCGGCGTGGGACATCTGATCGATGCCGACTTCACCTTCGTGAACCGCCGGCTGGCGGAACACTACGGCATACCGGGCATCGAAGGGCAGCAGATGCGCAAGGTGACGCTCCCAGCCGACAGTCCCCGCGGGGGGCTGCTGACCCAGGCGAGCGTGCTCAAGATCACGGCCAACGGAACGACGACCTCGCCGGTGCCGCGCGGGAACTTCGTGCTGGCCAACCTGCTGGGGCAGCCGGCGCCGCCGCCACCCGCGGGCGTCGGTGCCATCGAGCCCGACACGCGCGGGACGACGACGATCCGGGAGCAGCTGGACGCGCATCGCTCCAGTCCGGTGTGCGCGAGTTGCCACCGCGTCATCGACCCGCCCGGGTTCGCGCTGGAGTCGTTCGACCCGATCGGCGGCTTCCGGACGAACTACCGAATCTCCCGTGGCGAGTCCGAGGCGGGCAGCAGGTACGCCCGGCGGTATCAGGAAGGCCCCTCCGTTGACGCGGGCGGCGTGACCCCCGACGGCGCCGCCTTCGCCGGCATCGAGGAGTACAAGCAGATTCTGCTAGAGCACGAGGTCGATCAGGTGGCCCGTCACGTCGCATCGCAACTGCTGGTCTATGCGACCGGCGCCGAGATCGAGTTCGCCGACCGGGACGAGGTGGAGCGCATCCTCGAACAGGGTCGCGACCGCGGATATCCCCTCAAGACGATGATTCACCAGGTCGTGCGGAGCGACCTTTTCGGGAGACGATAGTCATGCTCACCCCCATCAACCGCCGCACGTTCCTGCGAGCCTCCGGCGTGGCGTTAGCCTTGCCACTGCTCGAGACCATGCATCCGGCGCTGGCTCGCGCCGCCGCCGTCGCGCCGAAGCGGATGGTGAACATCTGCAACGCGCTCGGGCTCTACTCGGCGTCCTGGTTTCCGACGACGGCCGGCGCCGACTACGAGGCGACCGAGTATCTGTCGCTCCTCGACGCGCACCGGCGGCAGTACACGCTGTTCTCGGGGCTCTCGCACGAGGAACAGAGCGGCCGGCAGCCGCACAACTCCGAGGACACCTGGCTAACGTCGGCCCGGCGACCCGGGCTCGACGGGTTCCGGAACACCATTTCCGTCGACCAGGTGGCGGCAAACCACCTCGGGTATGTGACCCGGTTTCCGTCGGTGGTCCTGGGGACCAAGAACGCGCAGAGCCAGTCGTTTACCCGGAGCGGCGTCATGGTGCCGGCCGAGACCAGCCCGGCCAACCTGTTCAGGAAGATGTTCCTGCAAGGCACCCCCGAGGAGGTCGAGCGCCAGGCGCAGCGTCTCAGCGACGGCGGCAGCATCCTGGACCGTCTCAAGTCACACACGGCCTCGGTGCGCCGGCGCGTGAGCGCGGCCGACCAGCACACGCTGGACGCCTACTTCGACGCTGTGCGCACTACCGAGCAAGACCTCGCCGAGGTCCAGGCTTGGGAGGTTACGCCAAAGCCGGTCGTCAACGCGGCACCGCCCACCGACATCACGACCCCCGCCGATCTCATCGGCCGGATCCGGCTCATGTTCCGCATGATTCCGCTAATCCTCGAGACCGATTCGTCGCGGGTCGTGAGCATACTGATTCATGATAACGGGGCGGTGCAGGTCGAGGGGGTGAATGGCGCTCACCACGGCCTGTCGCACCACGGGCAAGACGAGGCCAAGATCGCGCAGCTAAAGAAGATCGAAGTCGAGATCGTCACTAGCTTCGGCGGCCTGCTGGCGCAGCTCCGCGAGCGGGGTGATGCGAATGGCTCGCTCCTCGAGCAGACGACGGTCTTGTTCGGGAGCAACCTGGGCAACGCCAACGCCCACACGACGGGCGACCTGCCGATTCTCGTCGCCGGCGGGGGCTATCGTCACGGGCAGCACATCGTGCACGACGGAGAGCAGAACGCGCCGCTCTGCAATCTGTTCTTGACGACGCTGCAATCGATGGGGGTGGAGACCGACTCCTTCGGGCAGAGCACCGGCACTCTCACCTGGGCCTAGTTGGCCATTCAGAAGCCGCTAGCCGAAAGCCAGCTCCACTTCCCGCCGAAACGTCTTGGGGTTGATCGCGGGGTACCGATAGAGGTCGACCAGCGTGACGCGCCTGTGACTCAGGGTGCTTACCTTTGTGCAGAGATACCGAGTCTTCTTCATTCACTCGCAACGCTCGGGGAGCAACGAATGACAGACGTTTTCAAGCGTGTATCGGCGTACGCGGATGACGAAATGAACCTGCCCGTCAAGGATGTGACCAGCGCAGTGCCGTTCTATGAGAACGTCATGGGTTTTCGTGTCGTGTCAAGGCACGACACGCCTTGCAAAACCGTGGTTCTGAGCAGGGACGATCTGAAGATCGGGCTCGCCGAGAATGGCGGTGATCCAACCCAGGAAGGCTGCTTCTTTGAGGTGAGCGACGTCGAGCAGACATTCGCTGAGCTGAAGGCCAATGGCCTTGATCAGCGAGAGGCGAAGTACCGAATAGACAAACACGGCGACGCTTCTTTCAAAGTGTTTTTCGTCGTCGCGCCCGACGGACTGTGCTATTGCCTCGGCGAGCGACAACAGTAAGCCAACGCGATCTAGAGAGGGACAATGTCAAGCCTGTCACTGTCGCGCGCGGCAACCTTGATGCCGTAGCTCCACTCGGTTGACTCACTCTGTAATGGTGATGGAACCGGTGAGGCTTGCGTTCGTCGGGTTGATATGGTCGTGGAACGTGCAGGTCTCCGCGCGAACGAAGTTGCCGGTCTCTCGAGTCTCCCCGGGCCGCAGGTATCCAACCTGATTGACGGCGGGACACTCGGTGTGCGTGGGATGCAGATCGGATGACATGTCGTGATCGACGAAATCGTCGTTCGTGAACACCACCCGCTCCCCCACGCGTATCCGCACGGTCTGTGGATCCGCTCCTGTCGCCGTAATCGTGATCATGTTGGACGCCGAACCACCGCCCCCGGGGGCGGTCGGCGAATCCGTCGAGCACGCGCTGGTCATCGCCATGACCATGACCATGACCAGAACCCCGCTCGATGCCAAGGCGAGTCGGAGCCACGTACCGGTAGCGAGGCTTCGCATTCAGAGGTCCTACACGAAGTCGACACTCGAGTTCCTGAAATCCGATCCAAGGAGCGCGACCGAGCTCGCCCCCAACCAATCGTCAATGACGCGGGCATACACCGACCTGAAATCGGTTTCGTGCGTGACGTCACGACCGCTGTTCTCGAGCGTCGGGTTGTCGGGCGTGTCGGCGAGCGACGCGGCCGTTCCGTAGAGGCCACCGGCCACTCGCCCGCCGAGCGCCATCATCAGTCCGGCCGCGCCGTGGTCCGTCCCATTACTGCCGTTCTCGCTGACTCGTCGGCCAAACTCCGAGAACTGGAGGACCATGGTGCTGTCGAACAGTCCGTGACTCGTCAGGTCGTTTCGAAAAGCCAAGACGGCCTGGTCAAGCGTCGACAGGAGAGCCGCGTAGTAGCCGGTCGCCGTGTCCTGACCCGCATGTGTGTCGTAGCCGCCCGTCTGAACCCAGAACACCTGCGTCCCCACCTGGGTCACCATCGCACCCGCCACCGCACGGAGCGCCTGGCCGAGCCCCGTATCCGGGTAGTCGACCGCGGGGGCATAGTCGGCCACCATGGCCACGCGGTCCAGCGTTGCCAGTGCCGCCTGGGCGGTCGAGTTCACGAACGAGAGGTGGGGATTCGCCGGCGGGAGGTGCGAGAAGTTCGCCGCGGCGGCCGCCGTCGCGTACTCCGTTTCGGCGGCCCCACTCGGGCTCGCAAACGCGTAGGTCTCAGGATCTGGGATGGACGGCACGCCCACGGTGGCCGCCTGTAACGTGCGGGGGAGTTGCCCGACTGTGTTCCATGCGACCAGTGGGTCGACTGGCGAGGGAAAGGTATCGAGGTAGCGTCCCAGCCAACCGGTCCCTTGTGGTGACGTGGGATCGGCCGTCGACCAGATGTCGGTGCCGCGGAAATGCGACCGGCTGGCGTCGGGATAGCCCGTGCGCTGAATGATCGCGACCTGCCCGGCGTCGTACATCGATTTGAATCCGCCGAGGCGCGGGTGCAGCCCGAGCGCGTTCCCATTCGAGTCCGATCCAATCGGCAGCACGGTGGACGCCTCGACGGCCTGCGTCGGACGGCGGCTGTAGTACGCGCCGTCGGTGTAAGGCACGAGGAAGCTCAGCGCGTCGTTGCCGCCGCCCAGGTACAGCACGACGAGCGACCGGCCGCTCATACCCTGGGCCAGTGCGAGATCGGTCAGTAATCGAGGGGCGGCGAAGCCCAGCGTGAACGCCGTCACACCGTTCTTGAAGAATGTTCGTCGTGTCATACCCATCGTTCGATCCTCCAGGACGCTCACACGAACTGATACTCGGACGACGCGCCCAGCAGATGGACCAGACCCGAGGACTTGGTCGTGACCTGCGACGTGGACCCTGTCCACCCTCCACCGGCCTCGAGATACTGGATCAGCGTGGCGCGCACCTCGCCGCTGAGGTCCGGCAACGTCAACTGCTCGAGGAAGTGATTGAGAAACGCGTCGGCTGTGACCGCTGAACCGAGAGAGGCGTTGCGGAGGGCAATGCGCTGGTTCTCTGCGAGCGCGGCGGCGAAGTTCATGCGGGCCAGCATCGTGCCGGTCGAGAACCAGGCCGGCCCCAGCGACCACCCCGCGACGTCAGGCGGCTCGAACAGGGTCTGCCCCATATTCGCGAGGGGGCCCATGGCAAAGCCGGCAGAGAACCCGGTCCAGCCGACCTCCCGGATCAGCCGAGCCACGAACTCGATTGGCCATGAATACCGCGCCCAGCGGTTTGCCGGGTCTTGGAACGCATTCGACAGCAGCAGCTGCCGAACAACCTCCCGCATGTTGAAGTGACTGGCATAGTACGTCGTGGACAGCTGTCGGATGAGGGCCTCATCGGGGGGATCGACCTCGTTCACGAAGAACGCGTAGAGCTTCCGCGCAAGTCTCGGGCCGGTTTTGGGGTGGCGGACCAGGGCACCGATGAGGTCCCAGCCATCCTGCATGCCGATCAGCGCTGGGCGACTCGGAATGGTCCGGCCCCCGCCGGAGTAGATCGGAAAACTGAACGTCTTGGGCTCGACGTCGTGCTGCGTCTGGTTGTAGAAGAACGCCGCGTACCACTCGTCTGGGTTCTGTGGATCATATCCGACCGGGCGGAGATTCCAGCCCGTGAACACCCGAGCGCCTTCGTAGACATCCGATTCAGTGAACGAGTCCACGCCTATCGTGAACAGCTCCATCAGTTCGCGGGCGTAGTTCTCCTGAGGCTTCTCCTTCGTATTCGTGAGGCCGTCGAGCCAGGCCACCATGGCGGCATCCTGGGACACCGTGCGCAAGAGCGTCTCGAAGTTGCCGAGCGCACGATCGCGGAAGAGCTCGAGCTGGCCCCGCGGGCCGCTGGGAAGGTCGGGAGATCGTTTTTCTGCCAGCGCGCGGGAGGCTGCCGACGGGCCTATCTGACCGGCGATCTTGCCGAAGCCGGTCGCGAAGTGATTGTGCCAGAACAGCGCCATCTTCTCCTGGAGTGGCCGCTGTGTGTGCACGAGGCGAAACAGCCAACGTTGTCGGGCGTCGAAGATCCGGTAGTCCGGCTCGAAGGGACCGCGCGTTGTCGTTCCGAGGTACCCGCTCGAGCCGATGTGGTCATCCACATCGTCGGTAACAGATTCGTAATCGACGAGCCGAGCTACGGCACCCGCAAAGCCGAGCTGATTCCATACGTCGGCATCAGCGGCGGTGAGACCGAAGCCGGCTCGCCGCAGCAAATGGGCGATGGCTGGGTCAGGATGTGACATCTACCACACTCCAGGACGTCGGCAGGCTGATCTGGCATCAGGTGCGCCGGAGAAACGTTGCCCCCGACACTGCAAGGTGCATACCGGGCCCTGTTCGTGGCCCCCTATGGTTTGTCGGGCCATTTCTGCGAAAAGAGAGCCGTGCTGGCGCACCGGCAGGACGCGGTGTCCCCTTGAGACGCCAGTGACCCATGTCGTAGGGCTCGTAGCGGGGCTTTGACTACTGCGTCCGCTCGCGGACGACCTCGACCACGTTACCCGAGGGGGCGGTGGCGAGGAACATACCGGTCCCAAACTCCCGGAGTCCAAGCCCTTCGGCCTTGACGCGCTGGAGTACGGCGTCGAACTCGGTCGAGTAGATGGCCACGACGGGGTGCTCGCTCTTGGGGAGGGGCGCGACGCCTTTCGGCTCGAACAAGGCGACGAACATCCCTCCGCCGAAGTCCATGAGCACTTCGTCAAAGGCCTCGGTCTCGAACCGCTGGCCTGGCGCGACACCCGTCTCACCGAAGATCCGGACGAAGAACTCTTCCTCTTTCTGTCGGTCATCCACGATGAGCCTGGAGCCGGCAATGCCGGGTGCGCCAGCGCGATCGATAATCTCGATCGCATTGTCGCTCGGGTCGCTGGCGATGGCGATGCGAACCCCGCCCGTGTCGGAGGTGGGCAAGAGCGTGAGCGGATACTGGGCCTTTTCGAAGCGAGCGGCCAACGCGTCGAATTCGCCCGTGTAGATCACCGCGACCGGGTACGGACTCTTCTCGATCGTCTCGTGCTGCTTGAACGCCAGCAACCCCACGCGCTGGTCGGCGTCTCCGAACCCCATGAACGGTTCGACGAGTGACCCGCCCGCGGGGGCGAAGCGGTTCACTTCGGTCATGCCCAGCATCTCTTCGTAGAACGCTGTGTTCTTATCGACGTCAGCAACGGTGAACTTCGTCGTGCGGACCACGTGCGGTGACGGTGTCGATTCCGACGCCGGGGCATCTTGTCCCGCGGCGCTCGCGGAGACCGAGAGGGCGGTGATCATGAACGCAAGGACGGTCTGCCTGGGGTATCGGGTTACTCTGGAGTGTCGAGTTAGCATCGTTGTCTCCCTGTTTGTGGTCGCAGGTGACGCCACTCTGGATCCGGAGCGGCGCACGGAGTATTTGCGGCTGGACTGGCGGTTGTCAAATCCCGTGGAGATGAGCAAAGACCCGTAGCGTCCTCAGCGAGGGAGTCCCGCCTCGCCCAGGGTCCACCCCACGTAGAGGAGACCCACCGCGACGATCCAGGAACCGGCCACGCGGACCGCAATCTTGGTCCACGGCTGCTTGAGGTTGACCACGAGCCCCGCGAGCAGCGACACCAACACGAAGAGGCACCCCACGCTGCCAAGCAGTCCGACCACACCGAGCCCCGCCGTCTTCATCTCGGCTCCGTTCATCTGACCGTGAACGACTCCGAGGCCGATCGCCAACCCCACACCCACCTTCGCGTTCATCGGACGGTCGGCTGCCACGAGACCGCCCAGGATGAGAAAGGACAGGGTGCTGGTAGCCAGTGGGGCAGCCCAGCCGAGCATCAGGCCGACGACTCCGCCGCCCAGCCACGCGCCCACGACCGCGAACAGGACCTTGCGCGCATACGGTTTGCCTCCGAGTCCCGCCAGAAGCGCAAGCGCGACGACCGGAAGCAGATCTTCCGGCGTGACGACCACGTGTCCGATTCCATCGAAGAGCGGTCCAAGACCGGTCGTCACGAGGTGGGCGTACACGGAGGAGGGAAGTGGAGCAGCCATCGGTCAGTCAGCAAGTTAGCCGGTCAGAGCGGCCCAGATGAACCAGGCGCCGGCCATCCCGATACCGGCGCCCGCGACCCTCAGGGCGAGTCTTCCAGATGCCCACCGATGAACCACGCCCAGCGCGATACCAAGGGCATGGAGCGACCCGGTCGCCGCCACGAATCCGATCGAGTACAGGAGTCCGTTCTCGTTCTCGGGGAGCTCGGCACCATGAGCGTGTCCGTGAAAGACGGCGAAGAAGGCGACGAGGGCGCCGGCCACGGCCAACGGTGGACGTCGCTCGAGGGCGACCGCGCACCCGAGGAGGAGGGCTGAAAGGCCGATGCCGACCTCAACGCCGGGAAGCGGAAGGCCGACCAGTCCGAGCATGCCCCCGAGCGCCATGACCATGGGGAAGGTCACCGGGAGTACCCAGATCGCCGGCTGGCCCAGCTGCGCTCCCCAGATCCCCACCGCCACCATCGCCAGGACGTGGTCGAGACCGGAGATGGGATGCATCAGTCCGCTCAGCAGTCCTGCGCCGCCGCCTCCGCCTCCCTCATGGGCCGCGACCAAGACGGGATGCGCCAGAACCAGGGCAACCGTCGCGAGCCAGCCCCTCACATCAACCCCAGCAGTATCGCCGTCCGCTCGATGAACCAGAAGGCCCCCAGCGAGCCCACCGTGTATCCCGGCACGAGCTCCACCCACCGTGGCCACTGGATCTCGAGCGCGCGAAACGACCGCACCAGCCCAAGCACCAGGAAGACGAACACCAGCTGTCCGATCTCGACGCCGATGTTGAAGAAGAGCAACGCCAGCGGGATCTCATTCTGCGGCAAGCCCATCGCGGTGAGTCCGCTCGCAAACCCGAAGCCGTGGAGCAGACCGAAGGCGAACGCCACCACCCAGGGGTGCCGGACGGTGAAGCTGGTCTCGCCCCGCCATACGCGAACGACCTCCGGACCGAGGAAGAGAATCGACAGCGCGATGACGGCGTTGAGCGGGAGCTCGGGGGCTCGAGCAAACCCGAGCGTCGCGATGCCCAGCGTGATGCTGTGCGCGAGCGTGAACGACGTCACCGTCTTGAGCAGCATCATCGGACTCGACACGATCAGGAGAAGGCCGAGGACGAAGAGGAGGTGGTCGACGCCCAGCGCGATGTGCTCGACGCCGAGTCGGGTGTACGCGACGATGCGCTCGGCGGCGCCGCTTGGTCCTCCGATGACGGCCGATGTGTCGTGTGGCTGTACGAGGTGTGTCTCCTCCTGGCCGTCGGCGTAGTGCACCCGCACCAGGACATCGGTGAGCGTGGCCTCCAGTCCCGCGATCTCGATCGTCTCGCCTCTGATCCCGTCCGTGCACTCGAGCGTCGCGCGGGCCACGTAGGCCGCGCCGCGCACCGTCTCCGAACCGACCCCCACCACGACACATCCCGCTGAGAAGACAGGGTCGATACTCAAGGTGAGCTCGCCGCGGGCTGGCTTCTTCCACAAGACCTGGAAGACGTTGGCCGATGTCTCGCGGAGCTCCAGATAGCCGGGACGAACTTCGTGCGCGGCCGCGCTACCTGCAGCAAACCCGCTGGCCAGGGAGAGGACGACCGCCGCGACGCCCACACGATGCTTCACTCCCAGCCTCCGGGGACCGCCGAGACTTCGGGGATCGGGACTCAGCGAACGACTCCAGGGATGTCGATCGGCTTCATGCCGTCCGGCCACTCCATGGTGACGGTGTATTGCGAGAGAAGACCAGTGAAGTACTGGTCGTCGGCGTCGCGCCTGCGGTCACGCACCAAGTCGCGGTGCACGGCGTCGCGGACCTCGTCCAAACTGGAGGGCCGCCCCGGTTCGAGTGCATCGAGGCGGGCCAGGTGGAGCCCGAAGGGCGACGTGACCGGTCCGCTCCACTCGCCGACCGGCAGGTCGACGAGCTGCGATGCGAACTCAGGTCCGAACAGTCCCGAAAGCTGCGTGACCGATCGGTCACGATAGACCGTCGGGTGGAGGAAGGGGTCGCCCATCGCCGCCGGATCCGCGTCCGGGCGCTCCTCGAGATCGTCGAGCATCGCGCGGGCTCGCGCGCGGGCCTGCGCGGGCTCGGGCTCGGCGCGGAGATAGATCTGCGTGAAGCTCAGTACCACGTCCTGGCGGTATCGGTCTGCGTGCGCCTGGAGATAGGCACGCATCTCTTCGTCGGTCGGTTCGAACGACTCGACGACGTCGGTGGTCAGGAACTCGATCTTCTGACGCAGACGACGCCGAATGATCTGGTCGTCACGTTCCAGCCCCATCGCCAGGGCCTCGCGGTAGAGGACCTCTTCCTTGAGGTGGTCTACGACCAACCCCCTGAACTCGTCCTCGGTCGGTGGTCGCTGCCAGGTGCGCCGGAACGCCTCGACGAGTCGTTCGACCACCCCTGGCGTGATGGCGATTCGGTTGGAGCCGGGTGCGACCCGGTCGTCGCGCAGGAGGCCAATCCCAAACAGGAGCGCGCCCAGAGCCAGAAAGTGGACGAGCGGTTCTTTGAGCAGCGTGCGGCCCATCGATGGAACTTCTTGACCGGTCTTAGCGTTCGACCGGAACAATCGGCACGGCGGGCTCCCGGAGCCCGGGGTGACCGGCGTCCTTCCGCTGTTTCGACACTCGCGCTGAGGCATCCAGTGCCAACTGCTCGTCGGCGCGAGCCCCGGTCAGAAGATTGACCATCCCGCGATTGCCTTCGTGACACGCATACTCGAACAGATGGTTGAGTGGGTCGCTCGTGTCACGCCTCGTCATCGGTATCGCGACGGTATACGAGTCGAGATAGGTCTTAGAATCCTCGACGGTGAACTGATAGTCGATCGAGTTCGAATCGATGATGCGGAACTGTTCGATCAGCCGCAGCGATCCACCCGGTCCACGGTGCGTGGTTTGAATGATGTGCGAGGGCTGATAGTCCCCGCCGTCCAGCTTGTTGTTGAACCGCGTGGTCTCGACGACCAGTGTGTCGCCCTCCCATCGGCCCCGACTGTTGCCCAGCCACTGGCGAATGTTGTCGGAAACGGGTGGTCGCTCGCCAAGCGGAATGATGCGGGGTTCATGGATCATCTCCATCAGGATCGCGACATGGTCTTCGGTCTGAAAGATCTGGTAGTTGGCGTTGTAGATGTTCGGGATCATCGCAATCGGCAAGGTGCGAGAGATGCATCGCTCCCAGCTGTTGCGGTCGAGCCAGGAATCTCCCTCACCACGACCGGCTCGCGCGTTCTCGCGGTCGACCAGTCGGCGGACTGTCTCGGGTCGCAGGCCGGGGAGTCTCCCGTCGGGCGGGTCGATGATCAAGGCCTCGCGTTCGAGGGCGCCCGCCTGCTCGGACCACGCTGCGCCGGTGCCGTCGGTCGCTCGGCGGACGGCCTCTCGAGCCAAGCGCCCGCTCTCACGCTCCTCGTCCGTTAGTCGTTCGAAAGGTGTCGTCGTCGAGTTGTTCCAGACGCCGCGAAGATCGGGATGTCCCCACGGGGTCCTCGGCGCCGCGCCCGCCTCGCTCGACTCGAGGAGGCCGTCGATGCGGACCTCTGCGCCGGATATCGTCGGTGCTTCCTGCGCAACAATCAGACCGGTCGACGCGGTCACGATGGTGACTGCAAGCAGCAGCGTAAGTCGGTGCATGGAACCTCCTTGGCCCCTCGACCTTGCGGGGTGGTGGAATGGTATCAACTCGGTCGTGTCGGTCTGCGGTCTACGGGGTCGCCAAGAGCCCGTCGCGGTCGACCCATTCGCCGAGTCGCATGACCTGGTCGATTGCGAGCGTGTTCCGGATGTCGACCAACGGGTCGGCATTGAGCACGACCAAGTCGGCGACCTGGCCCGCCTCGAGCGTCCCGAAGTCGGCTCCACCGACCGGGGGCATCCGCCCGGCACTCGTGGCCGTCGCGGCGACGATCGCCTCCATCGGCGTCAACCCCGCCTCGACGTAGAGCTCCATCTCGTGGTGCACCCCCCACCCCATTGGCACGTTGGCGGTGCCGGCGTCGGTCCCCAGCGCAATCTGGACGCCCGCGTCGTGCATCGTCTTCACGAAATCCAGCATCTGGCGGAATGCCGCCTTGCGGTCCGCGAAGTTCTCGGCCTCGACCACCTGCGCCCGAGTCTCGGGGTCCTCCCACCGCGCCAGCGCGGCTGGGTTGAGGACCGCACGCAGATCGGGATCGTCCAGCAGCTCCGGATGCTCCGCGAAGTGCCAGTTGTTGTGCATGATCGACAGCGTCGGCGTGAAGGACACGCCGTTGTCGAGACACATCTGGATGAACTCGTCCGACGGTCTGGGATTGTCGACCGGCGCACCGGCGCCCGGACCGAAGGTCAGCACGGTCGTGTGCAGGAAGTCTCGCGTACCAGCCTCGATCAGCTGTCGTCCGTGGGATTCGTCGTCGATGTGGGCCACGGGAATGAGACCGTTCGCGATCGACTCTTCGACAATGGCCGTCCGCATCTCGGGCGACATGATCTGCCCCGGTTCGGCCATCTCGGTAATCCACATCTTGGTGAAGTGGACACCCAGCGCAGCCAACCCACGGACCAGCTCACGGGCCTCTTCCGTTGTCTCGGGCTGGTTCCTCATGGAACCGGGGGGAAAACCGTTTATCGCCTGGAACCCGGTACCGGCGGTATACGGGCGTGGCAAGCCGGGAATGCCGGCATTGGCTTCAAGCAAGAAGGGCACGACCTCCGGATCATCACTGCCAATGCTTCGCGCTGATGTCACCCCGTAGTAGAGCTGTGCCTTCATTTGGGGCTCGATCTCTTCTGCGGTTGCACCCCGATAGTGGGTGTGGAGGTTCATCAGACCCGGGATGACCGTCTTGCCGGCGGCATCGATGACCTCCGCGCCTTCGGGCACCGGCGTGGTGTCCCTGGGACCAGCAGCCTCCACGCGGCCGTCGCGGACCACGATGACCGAGTCGGCGACGGGACCGGTGCCGGTGCCATCGATCAGTTGGGCCCCGACAATCGCCAGACCCCCAGGCTCAACGGGAGGGTCTGGACTTCCACCACAGGTGGCGAGGGCGGCGACCATGGTGACCGTGGTGACCATGCGGAGGACAACGATTCGTCTGGGATCTGGTGCCATAATGCCGGGCATCTTATCACGCTGCCCGCAACGCCTGGTCGCCGTTTTCGTCCTCTCTTACTCCAGCGCCAGGGCTATCAGGCCGGCGTCGTTGACCGTGCCGTAGGCCAGGACGATGAGCTGCCGGCCGTCCTGCATATAGGTCATCGGCGTCCCGGTCGGCGCCACATCGAGCTC
Source organism: Vicinamibacterales bacterium (assembly GCA_965249105.1). GTDB lineage: Bacteria > Acidobacteriota > Vicinamibacteria > Vicinamibacterales > UBA8438 > CAUZIB01. The sequence goes on from OZ252219.1 coordinate 398,295, forward strand.
GACCGTGTGGACGGTCGCTCCCGTCGCCTTGTCGAAGGCGAGCAGAAACGGCGTGGTCGACAGCGTGCGGTGGGTGCTCAGCACATCGGCCGGGTGGAAGAGGTCGAGCTCCAGGCTGTCCCGCCGCCCGCGAAAGCCGAGGAACAACAGGGTCTTCGTGAGGAGCGGCCCCGTGTATGAGCCGCCGCCGAGCGGCCCGGGGTCGGGGACGCCCATGTCGATCAGCCGCTGCCGCGGACCGTCGCCGAGCGGAACCATCCAGGCGAGCGTCCCCGCGTTCAGGTCGAAGGCGCTGAGCCGGACATACGGTGGCTTCCAGAGCGGGAGACCGCGAGGTCCGCGCAAGCTGCCGGGACGGCCGCGGTCATACCGGAAGTCAGACGTGCCGGGATCGGCGCGCGCGAGCTGCTGGACGCTCGGCGCCGTTCGCGACGGCACGTAGAGCCAGCCCGTCCCGGGGTCGACCGCCGCGCCGTGCCAGCCGGCTGCGCCGCCGGCGCCCGGCATGATGATCGTTCCCAACTTGCCGTCACCCTCCGCGGTGATCGGCTCGAACAGAGGTCCGTAGGCGAAGTCGTCGAGGATCTCGATCGCTTCCGCCCTCAGCTCTGGCGTGAAGTCGATCAGGTCGTCGATCGTCAGGCCCTGACGGTCGAACGGGGGCGGCTTGGTCGGGTGCGGCTGTGTGGGCGACGACCGCTCACCAGGAACGGTCGACTGGGGGACCGCCCGCTCCTCGATTGGCCAGACCGGCTCGCCGGTGGCGCGGTCGAAGACATACGTGTACGCCTGCTTTGTCACCATCGCGACCGCCTTGATGGGCCGTCCGTCGACGACGAGATCCACCAACAAGGGGGCGGCTGTCGCGTCGTAGTCCCAGAGCCCGTGGTGGACGAACTGGAAATGCCAGACGCGCTCGCCGGTCGTGGCATCGAGGCAGACGATGCTCTCCGCGAAGAGGTTGTCTCCGAGGCGGTGTCCGCCGTAGTAGTCGTTCGTCGGTGTGGCGATCGGCAGATAGACATAGCCGAGCTCGGGGTCGGCCGTCAGCGAGCCCCAGGCGTTCGTCGCGCCCGAATATTCCCAGGAGCCGTCCTCCCACGTGTCGTTCCCGAACTCGCCGGCCTGCGGGACGGTGTGGAACTCCCACAGCTCCTCGCCGGTTCGGACGTCGAAGCCGCGGACGTCTCCCGGCGCGTCAAGTTGATACGTGGGTCTGTCGCGGATGACCGACCCGACCACGACGACGTCACCGACGACGGTGGGCGCCCCCATCAGCTGGTAGTCGCCGCGCGGGATCGGACGGCGCAACCCCTGGGTGGCATCGATGGCGCCATCGGCGCCGAAGTCGGCGACCGGCCGCCCAGTCCGCGCGTCGAGGGCCCACAGATAGGCGTTGCCGGTGGGCAAGAATATGCGCGCGTCCCGCCCATCCGACCAGTAGGCGACGCCCCGCGAGTTGTATCCGGTGTTTGCTGGTCGCTCGCCCTCCCAGGTTCCGGGGTCGAAGACCCAGAGCGTGTCGCCGGTCGCGGCATCGATTGCCGCCGCCTGCGACATCGACGTCTTTATATAGAGGATGCCGTCGACGAGCACCGGCGTTGCCTTGAAGGCCGCGGGTAACGTCGGAAGCGTCGTGCGGTGCTCCGTGACGATGGCGTTGTCGGGCGATTCCCACCGCCAGACGACCTGGAGACGCTCCACGGTGTCTCGGTCGATCTGTTCGAGTGGCGAGTATCTCGTGCTGCCGAGGTCACCCCCGTAGGTCGGCCACTGTCCCTCGGGTGCGCCCTGCTGGGCGGAGACCGCCGCCCACCCCAGCAGGGCGGCGATCGCCATGACGACGACGGGCTTGATGGGGGTAGGCGGCAGGACCAAGTCACCACCACCATGCGCTGGTGGCTTGCCTCGCACTGAACTCCCTCAGCGTGCGGCCTGGTCGGCGAGGTCGGCCTGTCGCGCGCCACCGAGCATGTTCGGTACGGAGTAGTTCCCCTCGTGGCACGCGTACTCGAAGATCGACGCGTCGGTCTTCCGCAAGGTCTGTATCGCCGTCCAGGGACGTTCCCACATGGTCGGATCGTCGATGGTGTACTCGTATGCCATCACGCCCGGGCTGACCCGGGTGAAGCGTTCGACGAGCCGGCGTGCGTCGCGGCTGGCGCCGATGAGCTGGAGGTCGCGGTCGAAGTTCGTGGTCTCGACGACCAGGGTGTCGCCCTCCCAGTGGCCCCGTGAGTCGCCGAGACCCAGACGCAACCCGGTCGGGGGACGGTCGTCCAGCGGGATGATGCGCGTGGAGCCCATCATCTCGACGATGAGCGCCACGTGGTCGGGCGCCTGGAACACCTGTACGTAGTTGTTGTAGAAGGTCGGATAGATCGGGAGCGCGGCGGACCCGATGCACCGATCGAAGAGACTGAGTTCGTCGATCGAGTTCGGGCGTTCGGTGGCGAACGAGCCCCAGTTCATCGATTTGTTCCCCGCACTCGGCGGCTTTCGGCCATTCGGCGGGTCCACGATGAGCGATGTGCGCCGCCCCTCGACGACCGACGTGCCAACGTCCATCCAGAACCAGTTGTAGCCGCCCACGTTCTCGCCGGCCGTCGCGAGCCGGGCCGGTGCCTCGTCTGCCGCTCGGTCCCGCTCCACTGCTCCTTGCTCGAGGCCCGCGGCTTCTTCCTCGGTCAGAAACTCCCGGTCGCCGTACTGCTCCGGACGCTCGAGGGGCGTGATCGTGCGAAAGTCCCAGGTACCGCCCAGGTCAGGGTCGCCCCACGCCGTACGGGGTGCCTCGGTCGTGTTTGTCGACTGCGCCTCTGAGACGAGCGGGGTCAGCGCCAACGCCGCGACCAGCGCGGCGACACCGTACTGCTGTCCATGAATCATGGCGTTCCTTTCCTTCCCTACGGGACCGGCACAACGTGCTCACAATCAGAACAGATCTTTCCCGGCTCGAAGACCAACTCGTCCGGGGTCCCCTCGAACGCCCGGGCGCCCCGGAGGATGTTCTCGATGGCGTAGTTGCCCTCGTGACACGCGACCTCGTAGACCGGGTGGTCGGTCTTTCTGAACGTGATGGAGGAGGTCCAGGGGCTGGTCCACTTGACCGGGTCGTCCAGGGTGTAGTCGTACCGGATGACGCCGGGACTGACCCGCGTGAACTTCTCGACCAGGCTCCGGATATTCCGACCAGAGCCAGCCTGCTGCAGGTAGTGGGAGAAGTTCGTGGTCTCGACCACCAGCGTATTGCCTTCCCACCGCCCCCGCGTGTCCCCCATCCACTGCCTCAACGTGCCGTGGGGTCGATCGTCGATCGGGACGATCCGCCATCTCCCGAACGCCTCGGAGTAGATCGCCACGTGGTCGGGCGTCTGGAAGAACTGCATGAAGCTGTTGTACGGAAGCGGGGTGATCGGCATGCCATGAATGGCCATACACCGGTCGCCATAGCCGCGTTCCGTGTAGTCATCGGCCGGCGAGTCATCAAAGAACCCGTAACGCATCGCGCGGTCGGCCTTTCCCCACTCCGTCAGCTCGGGATACCGGCCGCTGGGCGGGTCGATGATCCGGGATGTCCGCCGGTCTTCTGTGTAGTCGGTGCCGAGCTCCAGCCCCCAGACGAACGAGTGGCCGTTGGCGCCTCCTCTGTCCCCCGCCACTGCCCGTCCCGCTGGCGGCGCTTCGGCCGCGGAACGGTCTCGCTCGATCGCCGCGTTCTCGAGCTCAGCCACCTCCTCTTCGGTCAGGAACTCCCGGTCGCCATACTTCTCCGGGCGCTGCATCGGCGTGATGCTGGAGTAGTCCCACACGCCGCCGATGTCCGGATCTCCCCACGCGGTGCGGGGGATAGCCGCGCTCGACTGCGCGGCGGCGATGACCGGGGTCAGAGCCAACGCTGCGATCATGACCAGCGCGGCGACACCGTACTGTTGTCGATGAATCATGGTGTCCCCTTCCTTCCTACGGGACTGGCAAAACGGGCTCGCAGTCCCAGCAGATCTTTCCCGGGTCGCGGACTGGGTCGTCGGGTGTTCCGTCGAGTGCGCGCGCCCCCCTGAGGATATTCGCGATGGCGTAGTTGCCCTCGTGACACGCAAGCTCGTAGACCGGGAAGTCGGTCTTTCTGAAGGTGATGGAGGAGGTCCAGGGGCTGACCCACTTGACCGGGTCGTCCACGGTGTAGTCGTACCGGATGATGCCGGGACTGACCCGGGTGAACTTCTCGACCAGGCTCCTCATGTTCCGACCAGATCCAGCCTGTTGCAGGTAGTGGGAGAAGTTCGTCGTCTCGACCACCAGCGTATTGCCTTCCCATCGGCCCCGCGCGTCCCCCATCCACTGCCTCAACGTGCCGTGCGGCCGATCATCGATCGGGACGATCCGCCATCTCCCGAATGCCTCGGAGTAGATTCCTACGTGGTCGGGCGTCTGGAAGAACTGCATGAAGCTGTTGTACGGAAGCGGGCTGATCGGCATGCCATGAATGGCCATGCAGCGGTCGCCATACCCGCGGTCGATATAGTCGTCGGTCGGCACGTCCTCACTGAACCCGTAACGCATTGCGGCGTCGGCCTTCGCCCATTCCGTCAGCTCGGGGTACCGGCCATTCGGCGGGTCGATGATCCGGGATGTCCGCCGGTCTTCGGTGTAATCAGTGCCGCGCTCTATCCCCCACAACGACGAGTGGCCGTTGGCGCCTGCTTCGTTGCCGGCCTCTGAGCGCTTCACCGGCGCCTCGGCCGCCGAACGGTCTCGCTCGATGGCTCCAGCCTCGAGTTCCGCGACTTCCTCTTCGGTCAGGAACTCCCGGTCGCCGTATTCCTCCGGGCGCTGCATCGGCGTGATGCTGGCGTAGTCCCACACGCCGCCGATGTCCGGATCTCCCCACGCCGTGCGGGGGATATCCGCGCTCGCCTGCGCGGCGGCGATGATGGGGGTCAACGCCAACGCCGCGACCAGCGCGGCGACACCGTACTGTCGTCCATGAATCATGGTGTCCCTTTCCTTCTTACCGAGCTGGCCAACTCACGGCACTGGCAAAACGGGCTCGCAGTCCCAGCAGATCTTTCCTGGCTCGTGGACCGGTTCGTCGGGGGTCCCGTCGAGCGCGCGTGCGCCTCGGAGGATATTCGCGATGGCATAGTTGCCCTCGTGACACGCAAGCTCGTAGACCGGGAAGTCGGTCTTTCTGAAGGTGATGGAGGAGGTCCAGGGGCTGACCCACTTGACCGGGTCGTCCACGGTGTAGTCGTACCGGATGATGCCGGGACTGACCCGCGTGAACTTCTCGACCAGGCTCCTCATGTTCCGACCAGATCCAGCCTGTTGCAGGTAGTGGGAGAAGTTCGTCGTCTCGACCACCAGCGTATTGCCTTCCCACCGGCCCCGCGTGTCCCCCATCCACTGCCTCAACGCGCCGTGGGGCCGATCGTCGAGCGGGACGATCCGCCATCTCCCGAACGCCTCCGAGTAGATCGCCACGTGGTCGGGCGTCTGGAAGAACTGCATGAAGCTGTTGTACGGAAGCGGGCTGATCGGCATGCCGTGAATCGCCATACACCGGTCGCCATACCCGCGGTCGGTGTAGTCGTCGGCCGGCGAGTCATCATTGAAACCGTAACGCATCGCCGCGTCGGCCTTCGCCCACTCCGTCAGCTCGGGGTACCGGCCGTTGGGTGGGTCGATGATCCGGGATGTCCGCCGGTCTTCTGTGTAGTCGGTGCCGAGCTCAAGCCCCCAGACGAACGAGTGGCTGGAGGCACCGCCTCTATCGCCCTTCTCAGCCCGCGTCGATGGCGCCTCGGCTGCCGACCGGTCTCGCTCGATCGCCCCATTCTCGAGCTCCGCCACCTCTTCCTCGGTCAGGAACTCCCGGTCGCCATACTTCTCCGGGCGTACCATCGGCGTGATGCTGGCGTAGTCCCAGACGCCGCCGATGTCCGGATCTCCCCACGCCGTGCGAGGGGTATCCGCGCTTGACTGCGCGGCGGCGACAAAGGGGGTCAAGGCCAACGCCGCGACCAGCACGGCAAGACCGTAATTCTGCCCAACGCTCATGCCCGTCTCCTTTGCCTAGAATCCGGATAAATCCTACCACCGCGGGGCACCGTTTGCACCCGCGGCCATCCCGATCCAAGTCGTTGGTATTCTAGTGTGGTGAGTCCAACAGATCTATACATTCGGCCGGCGCTGCATCCCGGCTGGCGGCGTTGCTCATCGCTCACAGATGCCCGATATGCTCGCTCTTCGCGCCTGGCCTGCCGCGCGCATCGCCAGCCTCGGTGTATAGATCTGTTGAACTCACCACACTAGCGTCCTGACGCGGCGGCCTCTTGGACCCGAGCGCCCGCGAGCATGTTGGGCAAGCCGTAGTTGCCTTCGTGGCAGGCGTACTCGAACATCGCCTCGCCACGCTTCATCGGTAACGCGGCGGTGAAGTGTCCGGTGAAGGTCGTCGGGTCCTCCACCGTGTACTCGTAGAGCAACGTGTCGTCGGCCACGCGACGAAAGCGCTCGGTGAGGCGCAGCGTGGTGCCAGTTCCGGCGGCGGTCAGCACCGAGGGATTGAAGCTGGCCGTCTTGTCGGTGAAGTTGGTCGACTCGACCACGAGCGTGTCGCCGTCCCAGTAGCCCGTCGAGTTGCCCATCCACTGGCGGATCGTGTCCGGCAGCGGGTCACGCCCATCCACCAGCGGCACGATGCGCGCATCGTGCACCATCTCGTGCAAGATGACGACGTGGTCCGACGTCTGGAAGATCTGGATGTTCTGGTTGTAGCCGACCGGCACGATGGGCGGGCCCGAGTTGAACCCCAGCAGGCACCGTTCCGAGAGCCCGCGGTCGAGCCAGCTGTCAGTGCCGATACCGGCTGCCCGGACGCGTACCGGACGCGTGCCCGGCACGTCCCCAGCGAACGAGAGTGTGGTCGTTTCGATGCCGGACTGCAGCGCCGGCAGGCGTCCGTTCGGAGGATCGACGATCAGCGACGTCCGCTGGTCCTGGACCACCGACGCACCCTGATCCACCCAGAAGCTGTTGTAGGCGCCGACGTCGCCGCCGACTGGCAGTGGCTCGGCTCGCACCTCACTTTGCGCGAACGCCGCATCCTCGCGGGCCACTGATTGCGAATTGAGCTCGGCGACCTCTTCGGCCGTCAACACCGCCTGTTCGCCCCGGCTTTCCGGTCGCTCGAGCGGGGTGAGCGTGCGAAAGTCCCAGACGCCCTGCAGGTCCGGCTTGCCGTCCGCCGTTCTCGGCGGCTCGAAGGACTGGCCGGCGGCCGGCGCGGCGGCGACGACCGGGGACAGCGCCAGTGCCGAGACCAGCACGGCCACACCGTACTGCGGTCCATAACTCATGCGTGTCTCCCTCCTCGTCTCGCAGCCGTCAGGGCAGCGCCAGGGCGATTAGCTCCGGGACCTCGCCGCCCACGGTCAGCGCGACATACTGCTTGCCGTCATGGAGGTAGGTCATCGGGGTGCCGAGCGAGCCGGCCGGTAAGTCGACCGACCCGACGATTGTTCCGGTGGCCTTGTTCCGCGCGACGAGGCGGGGCCCGCCGTCGCTGCCACCCGCCGTCAGTGAACTGATCAACAGCGTCTTCGTGACTAGCGGGCCGCCCCGGCCATCCCCGCCCAGCGGTGGGAGATCGAGATCACGGAGCCTCGGGTGGTTACGGTAGCGGTCGCCGTCACCGTTGGGCTGCATCCAGGCTGTATCACCCTCGTTTAGATCGATGGCCGTCATCCTCGAGTAGGGCGGCTTGAACAGCGGGAGGCCCTGGGGCATCCTCGGCTGCCGGCCGCTGCCAAAGGCACTCTGCGCATACCGGAGGTTGCCTCCCTTCGCCGGGTCGGGTGTGTAGTACTTCAACACCGAGAAGCCGTTGTTCGACGGCACGTAGAGCAGCCCGGTCTCCGGGTCGCCCCCCGACCCCTGTAGGTTGGCGCCCCCGTCGATCGCCGGGCGTTGAATGGTGCCTTGTACGCCGCCGTCGATGGTGCGCATCGGCGGCGTGAAGAGCGGTCCGAGCCGGAAGTCCTTTACCGCCTCGACGGCCATCGCCCGGATCTCAGGCGTGAAGTCGACCAGGTCGTCGATCGAAATCCCCTGATACTCGAAGGGCGGAGGCTTGGTCGGAAACGGCTGGGTCGGTGACAGCACCTCACCTTCGAGGTTCGTGTCGGTCTCGACTGAACGTTCCTCGATCGGCCAGAGCGGTTCGCCACTCTCCCGGTCGAAGACGTAGGTGAACCCCTGCTTGCTCACCTGGGCGATGGCCCGGACTGGCCGTCCGTCGACGGTGATGTCGAGCAGTGTCGGCGCCGCGGGAAAATCGTAGTCCCACACCCCGTGGTGCACCGCCTGAAAGTGCCAGATCCGTTCACCGGTTTCGATGTCGACCGCGACGAGGCTCTCGGCAAAGAGATTGTCGCCCGGCCGATGACCGCCATAGTAGTCGTTGGTCGGGGTGCTGGTCGGCAGGTAGACGTAGCCAAGCTCGTCGTCGGCGCTCATGGCGCTCCAGACGTTGGTGTTGCCCGAGTACCGCCACGACTCGTCGCCCCAGGTCTCGGCGCCGAAGTCGTCGCCCTGCGGCACGGTCCGGAAGACCCATTTGAGCTCACCTGTACGCGCATCGATCCCCTTGACCCACCCTGGGGGCGCCTCCTTCGTGGTCGAATAGTCGGAGATGGTCACGGGGGTCACCACGACGCCGCGCGACACGATTGGGGCTGAGGTCACGCTGATCCAGTTGCGTCCGCGGAGGTCGTAGGTGCCCCGCTCGGCGCGCGGCACATCGGTCCACAGGTCGACCTGCCCGTTGTCACCGAACTCGGCCGCCGGTTCACCGGTCCGCGCATCCACGCTGATGAGATACCCGTTCGTCGTGCCCCAGTAGACCCGGGCGACGTCTCCGTCACTCCAGTAGGCCGCTCCACGCGATTGGGTCCGGCTGGCGGGCGGTCCGTCGAGGTAGCTCTCTGGGTCGTGGACCCAACGCAGGTGTCCAGTCCCGGCGTCGAAAGCGGCAGCCTGATTGAGCGGCGTCGACACGAACAGCAGACCGTCGGCCATGAGCGGCGTTGCCTTGAAGAGCCTGTCCGAGATGCCGTACGCGGCGTTGCCGCCGGGTGGCGCCTCTCCGACACGTCCGCGACGTTCCTGCTCTCGAGCGATGGCCTCGAGGTCGAGACGGGCATCCGGGGTCGGCGCCCGCCAGGCGATCTCGAGGCGGGAGAAGTTGGCGGCGTCGATCTGATCGAGGGGCGAGTACTTGGTGCTGCCGTTGTCACCCCCGTAGCTGCGCCACTCGCCCTCAGTGGCGCCATACTGTGCGGGCGCGGGCGCGACGGTGGCGAGCAGCGCCCCGGATGCTATTGTGATCGAGACGAGGCCGGCCCAGAATGTCATAATGCCCGACAGCCTATCACGGCCATAGTGTTCACCTCCGTGATCCGAGGTTGCTGGGAGAAGCGTCAGATGCGAAACAGAATCAGGACGAGGATCGGTGCGTCAGCGGTCGCCCTGAGCCTCTTGGTCCTGCCGTCCTTGGCGCGGGCTCAAACGGAGTCGGCGGGGTGGTCAGTTCCCCGCACGGCCGATGGTCGGCCCGATCTGCAGGGTGTGTGGGCCAACAACAGCGCGACGCCCGTCGAGCGTCCGGAGGTCCTGGGCGACCAGGCGACGTTCACCGACGAGGAGCTGGCGACGCTCGAGGCGCGCTACAACGAGACGTTCGCAGCGGGTGACACCGACGCTGCGTTCGCCGACAGCGTCTTCAAGGCCCTTCTCGAGGGGCAGACCGAGTTCACGTCCGAAGACGCAGCCACCGGCAACTACAACCAGTTCTGGTTGGCCGATCGAGAGCTCGACAACCGCACCTCTCTGATCGTCGACCCGCCCAACGGGCGACTCCCCGCGTTGACACCCGAGGCCATCCGGCTGACCAAGGCTCGGGCTGACCATCTCGCGGCCAACCCAGCTTCGTCATGGACCGACCGACGGCTGTCGGAGCGCTGCGTTACGTTCGGCCTGCCCAACCTCTTTGCTGGGTACAACACCTACTATCAGATCATTCAAACGGCCGACTACGTCGTCCTGCTTCACGAGATGATTCATGACGCGCGGGTGATTCCGCTGGATGGCCGACCGCATCTCGAAGGCATCCGCCAGTGGTTTGGCAACGCGCGCGGTCACTGGGAGGGTGACACGTTGGTGGTCGAGACCGAGAACTTCCTCGCCCGAGCTGAGTCGCCGGCCCCGTTGTATACGCGCCAGCGCGGGTCGGCCCAGGAGCTACGTCTCGTCGAGCGTTTCACCCGGGTCGACGCGGACACGCTCGAGCATGTGTTCACCGTCCAGGACCCAGGCACGTACACGCAGCCATGGACCGCGATGGTCCCGCTCAAGCGGAGCGACGACGCGGTGTACGAGTACGCCTGCCACGAAGGCAACATCGCGATGGAGGGGATGCTCGCTGGCCACCGTGCCCAGGAAGAGGAGGCGGGGCGCTGAGCGACGCCTTCCGTTTGCTGTAGCGTGAGCGCGGGACCGTCCTACTCAGGCAGCGCGAACACGAACAGGTTGTTTCCGGAGCTGGGGCGAAGCTCCGGCGTCAGACGGGCAAAGCCTCCCGCCGTGGCAGCGCTGCCGGTGCTGGCCGCGACATACTGGCGACCGTCGACGGCGAACGTGATGGGAAAACCGGTGACTGGGGAGCCGAGGTTGATCTCCCAGAGCACGTCGCCGGTCTCCTGATCGAGGGCGCGGAAGCGCCCGTTGACATCGCCGCCAAACACCAGTCCGCCTCCGGTAGCGACCAGTGACAACGTGGCGGCGCGCTGCTCGTGGAGCCAGGTCGTCTGTCCGGTCTCTGCCGAAATCGCCCGCACGGTGCCGAGCTGGTCGGTGCCAGGTGCCAGCTGGAAGCGGGCGGCCAGCTGGTAGATTGAGAGCCCCTCGTCCGGCGTAGCCAGCACTCGAGCACAGGAGTTGCGCAGCGGGTAGTACATCGTGTTCGTCAACGGGCTGTAGGCGCCGGCTTCCCAATCCTTGCCTCCCAACCAGCCCGGGCAGGATAAGACCTCTTGACCATACGAGCTGAAGATCAGCTCGGGGTTCTCGGTGACCTCGCCGGTGGCGCCGTCGATGTCATTGATGAGGTTCTGCCCGACGGTCGGCGTGGCCCAGAGAAACTCACCGGTCTCGCGGTCGAGGGTGTACACCACGCCGGTCTTGCCCGGGATACCGGTGATCACCTTGCGTACCTCACCGGCGCGCAGCCGCGGGTTGATCCAGCTCACGGCGGCGGGGTCCGGGGCGACCACCGTGTCGACGAGCAGCCGCTCGAAGGGGTGATCCATGTCCCAGTGGTCGTTGAGGTGCTGGTAGAACCACCGGATCTCGCCCGTTTCGCCGTCGAGGGCCAGCGTTGAGTCGTGATACAGATGTGTGTTGTCCGCGCCCCCGAGCAGGAACTTCGGCGCCGGCGACGTCACCGATGTCCCTACGTAGACGAGGTCGAGCTCCGGGTCGTAGCTCGGCACCATCCACGACCCCACGTGCACCCGCTCCTCGTACGGCACCCCACCCCAGGTCTCGTCACCCGGCTCGCCGGGCGCGGGTACCAGCCGCGTCCGCCACAACTCGGCCCCTGTCGTGGCATCATGCGCGACGATGACGCATGCTTCCGGTCCACCAGACGGTCGACAGCTACGCCCCGATATCACCTTGCCGTTGGCCACAATCGGGCCCGAGGTATGCCGGGCTTGGATTTTCTCAAGGTCGTGGATCTCAGTTTCCCAAGCGAGCTTGCCCGTAACGGTATCGACTGCGTAGACGTAGCCGTCGTTGCCGGTGTCGATGATCACATTCCCGTAGATCGCCACGTTTCGGTTGACCGTCACGAGCGTACCCAGGATCTCTGCGGCGTTGTCGGGCAGCTCCCGGCGGTACTCCCACTTGAGATCGCCGGTCACCGCGTCGATCGCCTGTAGCACGTCGTTCGGATTCGGCATGTACAGCGTTCCACCGTACGCCAGCGGCGTCCCCTCCTGGCTACCCGCAGTCAGGCCCCGGGTCCACACGAGCTGCAAGTCATCCACGTTGTCGCGAGTGATCTGGTCGAGCGGGCTGTAGCCCCACCCGTTCAGGGTTCGTCGCCACATGAGCCAGTCACCCGGTGCCGGGTCCTGCAGCATGGCGTCGGTGACGAGAGGAATCGCGGGAGTCTGTGCCGTGGCTGGACTGACTGCGGCAAGGAATCCGAGTACGGTGAAAACGGCAAGACGCATCATCATCGATATCATCGGGTCGAAGCCCTCCTATTGCCGGGGCATGTCGGGTCCGAGCGCAAACGCAAGCACGGTGTTCGTGGCGATCACCGCTACGAACTGAGTACCGTTCACCTCGTAGGTCAAGGGACTCGACTTGATCGGGCGCCGGGCCGCGTGCTTGAACAGTTGTTCACCGGTCGCGGCGTGAAAGGCGTAGAAACCAGCGTCATCGGTGCCCTGAAACACCACATCACCGGCGGTGACGAGGTTGCCACTGGCGGCAATCGGCGTCAGAGCCGGTAGCACCTGCTGCCAGACGAGCTCACCGCTGGCCGGGTCATAGGCGCTGACGGACGTGGTCTTCGGAAAGGACGGAATCCGGCTCAGCTCCTTGTAATTCTCACTGTGTCCACCGCCATGTGGTCCCGGTCGCAGGCTATCCCCGAGCGGGTTGACGGTGAGCGCGACGGCCGCGTTCTTTCCGGTGACATAGAGCAGTCCGGTACGCGGACTGAACGCCGGTGACCCGAAGCTCGACCCCCCGTGGGCCACCACGTAGGGTGTGGTGGTCGAGTAAGGGGTATACATCTGCCGCGACAGGGCCATCACCGCCGGGTCGTCGACCTTGATGAACGTGGCGCAGAACGGGGTCAGCGGAACGCCCGACGCGTTGTACGGAATCGGCTGGGTCGGGTAGACCACCTCGCCGGGCACATCCGTGTCGGTCGGGACGATCGTCTCGACTATCGGGTTGATCGGTTCGCCGGTCTCGCGGTGCCACAGATACAGCAGGCAGTTCTTGCCGGCCGCGCCGACGCCCTTGATGGTCTCACCGTCGCGGGTGACATCGAACAGGACCGGGCCGGTGACATGATCCCAGTCCCAGAGGTCGTGGTGAATCGTCTGGTAGTACCAGGCGAGTGCACCAGTCTCGAGGTCCAGCGCGATCGTCGCGTTGGTGAAGAGGTTCGCGCCCGGTCGGGACGTGCCCTCATAGGCGGGGTTCGGGTTGGCGGCGTTCACATAGAGCAGACCGAGGTCGTGGTCGATGGCCGGCTGGGTCCAGACCCCGCCCCCTGCCCGCTGGCCGTCGCCCCAGGTCTCGTCGGCAATCTCCCATCCATCATCCTGCGGGCGCTGCGGAATGGTGTTGAACACCCACTTGATCGCGCCGGTGGAGGCGTCGCTGGCGATCACCAGCCCGCCCGGAATGTGATTCTCCGATAGCGCCGTCCCAACGAAGAGCGTGCCGTCGTGATAGGCCGGTGGGGTGGTGATCGTGTAGCCGAGGCTGAACGGATCAACTGTGGGCGGATAAACGTCGGGGTACTTGGCCTGCAGCGCCAGTCCGACGACGGGAAGGACACCGCCGTTGCCAAAGGCTTCGACCAGTTCCCCGGTCGTGGCGTCCACGGCGGTGAGGTCCCCGCCGCTGTAGACGTATATCTTGCCGTCGCCGTAGGTCGGTCCCCGTCTTGCGGAATTCCCGGCGAGTTCTCGGGTCCAGATTGTTTCCCCGGTGACGGCGTTGAGCGCGACGATGCTTTGACCGACGCCGAGATACATCACGCCGTCGACGACGAGGGGGGTGGCCTGACCGAGGCTGATCCCGCCCGGCGCATCGAAGGACCACCGTTGGCCGAGACGGCTGGCGTTTTCCGCGGTGATCTGGTCGATCTCGGCGAATCGCTGGTTGTAGGGGTCGAGGTTGTGACTCGCCCAGTTGGTCTGGCCGCCAGCGGTAATGTGAGGTGGTTCACCGACACGGGTCGTCTTGCCCTGTAGACTAGCCGACGCCGGGGTCTGGGCCGTGGCCGTGCCAGTTGCGGTAACGAGTGCAAGTACGGTGAAAACAGCTAGACGGAGCACCACGAGATCTCCTAGTTGCCGTGGGAGACCCCCCGGCTTTGCCGGGGCGGCCAGCCCCGTTTGACGTTTCGGGGAGTCACGTGAGGAACTCCTTCCCGTGAGCCGCTCAAGCATCACGAGAAGGAGACCTCATGCCGACCTACCGAAGTCTCAATCATACGAAATGGCACTGTCAGTATCACGTTGTGTTCATCCCGAAGTATCGAAGAAAGGCGATGTACGGGGGATTGCGGCGGGATTTGGGCGAGGTGTTCCGCCGTCTGGCGCTGCATCGCGAGAGCGAGGTGGAGGAGGGGCATCTGTTGCCGGACCATGTGCATATGATGATGTCGATTCCGCCGAAGTACTCTGTCGCCCAGGTCATCGGATATCTCAAGGGGAAGAGTGCCATCCACATCGCTCGGGAGTTCGCGGGACGTTCGCGGAACTTCGTGGGGCAGCACTTCTGGGCCCGGGGCTACTTCGTGTCCACGGTGGGTCGCGATGAGCGGGTCATTCGGGAGTACATCCAGCAGCAGGAACGCGAGGACCGGCGGTCGGATCAGTTGCCGTTGGAGTAGAGTGGCCACCGTGAGGTGGCTCAAGTGACCGCATAGCGGGCACGTCATGCCGCTTTGAGCGGCTCACAAACTAAGGCCCCCGGCTTTGCCGGGGGATACTTACTCTTGGACAGCGGTACCGAGTCGAAGAATACCTTAAACCGATCCCGAAACGGAGTGAATCTGAGTTCGGGTGGAGTACGGTGGATACGCCGAAAGGAGACTGCATGCGCGGTCAACGGTTCTTGGGGGTCGGTCTGTTCGTGGTTGCCGTCAGTGTCGCGCTCGCGGCCCAGACGGCGCAACAGAGGCCGACCTTTCGGAGTGGTATCGACCTCATAGAAGTCGACGTCAGCGTCATCGATGGCGACGGTGTTCCGATCGCCGACCTGGAGCCGTCAGAGTTTTCGGTCACCGTCGATGGGGAGCCCCGCCGCGTACTTCAAGCCCATTTCGATTTGCTGCGACCACCGGAGCGGGATGCCGGCCTGCCCGCACCCGTGGCGGAGGATGTCTTCTACACGTCCAATACGGAGGCAACGCGCGGCCGGTTGATCGTGATCGCGGTTGACGAGCAGAGCATCCTGTTCGGGGAGGGGCGCCACGTGATGCGTGCCGCCAGTAAGTTCGTCGACAGCCTGAGCCCTGGAGACCGCGTCTCCCTGGTCGCGGTGCCGCAACCGGGGGTCTATCTCGACTTCACGTCAAACCACGACCGCGTCAGCCAGGCGGTCGCCGGCCTGTCGGGTCTGGGCAGGCGTGTGCAGACCGAGTTGAACATCGGCGTCTGGGAGGCGTTCCAGATTATCGAGCACAACGACGTTCCCATGCAGGAACAGGTTATTGGGCGCGTCTGCCCCGGTGCCGGCGTTGGGGATGACCTCACAGCAGGAGCGTTGGCTGGGCAAGCATTCAACCAGCTTGTCTGCCAACAGCGGGTGGAGTTCGAAAGCCGTCAGATCGTGGAGGAGTCGAAGCTCCAGACCCGAAACATGCGTTATGGGCTGCAGGACATCCTGCGCGCGCTGCGAGAGGTGGAAGGACCCAAGGTGTTGCTGTGGATCTCGGGCGGCCACGTGGTCGACGGCACGGAGATGACCATGCGTGCGCTCGAGGATCTGGTCGTTGAAGCGCGCACGACGCTGTATGTGATGATGGTCGATGAACCGCTTGGCGGCGACATCACCCAGGCCACGGCTCCGCCGTCGCCCAGCGACGACCGCCGTATGAAGGAGCAAGGTCTCCATTTGGCTGCGGCGATCACGAGGGGGACCGTCTTTCGCGCCCACTTCAACCCTGACCCGATATTCGACCGACTCGAGAGAGAGATGTCCGGCTACTACCTCCTTGGTGTGGAGTCGCGCCCCAACGACCGAGACGAGGAGCGCCGCAAGATCGAGGTCTCGGTTCGGCGCGAGGGTGCGCGGGTTCGCGCGCGACGCGAGGTCACGTTCGCGGCGGAGGAGACCGACCCGAGCGTCGAGGGACGCCTCGGGCGCATGTTGCGTTCGCCCGTCCCGAACCGGGAGCTCCCGGTGCGGGTCGCGACCTATGCGTATCAGTTGGCCGAGAGCGAGCAGCAGGTGCGCGTCGTTGTGGCCGCGGAGCTCGGCGTCTCCCCGCCTTTGACCATGGGTTTCATGTTGCGCGATCCGGCGGGGAACGTGGTGGCGAGCGGGACGAAGGAGATCGCGCCGCAGCTGGCGGAGACACCAGCCGGGCAGCTCCTGGAGACCTCCTTTGATATTACCGTCGACCCGGGTACATATACGCTGAGGGTCGCCGCGATCGACACGACGGGTCAGGGGGGCAGCGTGGAGCATCCCGTCCACGCGGAGCCGATGTCCGATGACCACTTCTCGGTCGGCGACCTGCTGGTGACCGATCAGTCCAACGGGATGCGCCCCCCAGTCGAAGCGCGGGTGTCCAGCGGACGCCTCTTGGCTTTCACGGAGCTCTATGCCGATTCACCCGAGGTCTGGCAGGACGTGGCGGTCCACCTCGACGTGGCCGACGACGCGACCGGTCCGCCCCGAGCCGAGGGAACGACGACGATTCCGGGCCCCGGCGACCCATTTCGCCGCGCCGTCCTGGCTGACCTGGCGGTCGACCACCTTCCTCCGGGCCGGTATATCGTGCGCGCGCGGGTGATGCACGACTCGATCGAGGTGGCTCGCATTCATCGTCCGTTCCGGATCACCGCACCATACGCCCCGGCGATCAGGTAGGGATCAGGGGCACCTGTAGTCGGGGAGTGGGGTCCTGAAAGTCGGGAGTCGGGGGCGGGCTTCGCCCGCGGTCGGGGGTTGGGGGCCGACGCAAGGCGTCGGCGGTCAGGGGTCGACGGCCTGCCCGATCGGCTACTTGACGCAGCCGACGGCCGTCGTCGGGTCGTGGCTGATGACGGCGTGAATCCTCCACCCGTCCTCGGTCTGGCCGTAGATATAGGACGCGCCCGCCTCGCCGAGGACGCTACCGTCGTCGTGGTAGCGTCGGATCCCACCGCTGACGATCACCGTGCCAGGATTGGGCGCACAGATACTCGGCGTCATCATCTCCGAATGGTCGTATCCCTGTGCCACCAGACCGTCTATCGCTTGTCGCATGCCGGCCTCTACGTCGTCCCGACCGGTGGCGATCGTGGCACCGTCGGCACCGAATCGCATGCGGTTCGGATGATAGATCTCTTCGGCAATCGCGTCGGCCCGACCGTCGGCGAAGTACTGGTAGTAGACGTCATGCATGGCCTTGACGTCGGCCTCGACGCTTTGCCGTCCGAGTACACCGCCGGTCGCGAAACCGACTAGCAAGGCCACGATCGCGACGGCCATCACTGCTCTTCTTGTTGACATGATTTCCTCCGACCCCCGACCCCCGACCGCCGACGCCTTGCGTCGGCCCCCGACCAAGTGTGCCACTGATCCCGACCAAGCGTGCCCCACTCCCCGACCTAATGTGCTACTGATCTTCACGGTCGCGGCAGCGCCAGGGCCACCAACTCGCTCGCCATGTCGTCCCAGCCCACGGTCGCGATGATGAACTGGCGTCCGTCGATCATGTAGGTCATCGGGGCGCCGGTCGTTCCACCCGGCAGCTCCATCTCCCAGACCACCTCGCCGCTCGCCTTGTCGTAGGCGCGAAACATCTTGCCCCCGGGACCGCCGTACCACTGCGGAAGTGCAGACACGCCGGTGTTGCCTCCCTCGCCGAGGAACACCAGCGACTTCGTGATCAGCACCGACGCCCGCCCGGGTTGGCCGAGGGGAGGCAGGTCGAGCTCCCCGATGGCGGGATGCTCGCGCGGCCCCTCTCCGTTGGGTACCTGCCACGCGATCTCGCCGGCGTTGAGGTCAATTGCCGTCAGTCGTCCGTACGGCGGCTTCAACATCGGGAGGCCCTGCGGGCCAATGAGTGCCGTGTACTTCTCCCTCACCAGCCGCACATCGGCGCGCGGGTGCTCCGACGGCACCAGCGCCACGACGTTCTGGCTGTAGGCGGACGGTACGTAAAGGATGCCGGTCTCCGGGTCCAGCCCGGCGCCGCTCCAACTCGCCCCCCCTGCGGTGCCGGGGCTGAAGATGGTGCCCTTCTTCCCGCCGGGCCGTGGGTCCAGCAGGACCGGCGCCGTGAACATCGGGCCCCACGCGTACTGGTCTAGCAGCTCGACCGCCTCTGCCCTCAGCTCTGGCGTGAAGTCGATCAGGTCGTCGATAGTGACCCCCTGTAGCTCGAACGGTGGCGGCTTCGTGGGAAAGGGCTGCGTGGGTGAGAGCCGCTCACCCGGCACGTCAGACGACGGTACCGGCCGCTCCTCGATCGGCCACACCGGTTCGCCCGTGGCCCGGTCGAACACGTAGGTGAACGCCTGCTTGCTCGGCTGGGCGACCGCCTTGATCTCGCGTCCATTGACGGTGATGTCTAGCAGCACCGCCGACGACGCGAAGTCGTAGTCCCACACCCCGTGGTGAACTGCCTGGAAGTGCCAGAGCCGCTCCCCCGTTGTCGCGTCGACGGCGACCAGGCTTTCGGCGAACAGGTTGTCCCCCGGCCGGTGCCCGCCGTAGTAGTCGTTGCTCGGTGTCGACAATGGCAGATAGACGATGCCGAGCTCCTCGTCGCCGGTTGGGTGAGCCCACATGTTGGTGTTGCCGCTGTACTCCCACGACGCGCGGTCGTCCACGGGGTCGGCACCCCAGGTCTCGACTCCGAACTCGTTCTCGAGCGGAATCGTATGGAACGTCCAGAGATGCTCGCCGGTTCGTACGTCGAACCCGCGCACGTCGCCGCGCAGAGCCTCCTTCGTGGCCGGCACCTGGTTGCTGAGGATGTCTGGGATGAACGACCCGATGATCACCACGTCGCGCACGATGATCGGCGCGGAGTTCCAGAGGAACGTGGGAAACGGGCGCAACAGCCCGACCCGTAGGTCGACCTCGCCCGACTCGCCGAAGGCGGAGTCCCGCTCGCCGGTGCGCGCGTCGAGCGACACCAGCTTCGGTCCCAAGGTCGCCACGATGCGCCGCGTGTCGCCGTCGGTCCAGTAGGCGACGCCACGCGTCTGACGAACCCGCTCGCCGTCGCTCGGGCCCGTGTTCCACACGACCTCTCCGGTCGTCGGCTCGAGCGCCGCGATGGTCCCCAACCCCGTGCTGAAGAAGAGCAGCCCGCCGACCATGAGCGGCGTCGTCTGGGAGCCGACCGGGCCGCGGGTCGTCTCGCCGTTGCGGATCGCGTCCGGGATGACCGGCTGCCGCCAGACGATCTCGAGATCGGCGACGTTGTCCCGGTTGATCTGGTCGAGCGGCAGGTACTTGGTACCGGCCTGGTCGGCGGCGTACGCCGGCCATTCCACCGTCTGCGCGGTCGCGAGACCGGACTGCCCGATCGCAACCAGAGTGACCACCGTCATACCGATCGAAAGACCACGGGAAACCGGCTGTCGCATCAGGGATCTCCTCGCTCGCATCGTCCGGCGTCCGAGTCTCACCGCGGCGTCCCCTTACCGATTCGATAGAGCGTCGACTGGGTTCGAATAAACACGCTTCCCGCCGCGACCGCTGGCGTGGCCATCGCGTAGTCGTTGAGTGAGTTCTTGCCAAGCAGCTCGAACTCGGACCCGGCCCGAATCACGTAGGTATCACCCGCCTCGCTCAACACGAAGATCTTGCCATTGTAGGCCCACGGCGACGCCGCGAAGCTACTTCCGACGTTGATTCGTGTGCGGCCGTACACCTCCGCGCCGGTCCGCGCGTCGTGGCACAGCAGGAACCCGCGGTCCAGCAGCGTATAGAGGTAGTCGCCGTAGACGAGTCCAGATGTTTGGTAGCTTCCCAGACGTGGTTGCGACCAGACGACGTATTCGCTGCTGGTCTCGCCAGGTGCGAGCGTGATATCACCCGATGCGCCCGGCCGCACCGCAAAGACCGGCCGCCGTTGGCTGGCTCGGTGGCCGGAGCTGAGATAGACGAGCCCGTCTCTGACGAACGGTGTGCCGATGGGGCCGCCCATGGACGTGCCGCCGAGCTCCCAGAGCACCGAGCCGTCGAGGTCGTAGGAGCGGACTCGTCGCTCACCCGCCGTCACGATTTCGGTACGGTGGTCGTTCGTCCACACGATAGGTGTCGACCAGTTTTCGATCTCCGCGCGTTCGGTCCTCCATACTTCGGCACCGGTCGCGGTGTCGAAGGCGGCGATATACGACTGCTCGCTGTTGTCGTTGACCAGATAGAGTCGGTTCTCGTGAAGCGCCGGCGACCCCCCTACCCCCCAGGGTTGGAAGCGGTTGGGCACTTCGGTCTCGGTCGTCCAGACGAGCGTCCCATCGAACTCCAGCGCGGCAAGGAGTCCGATCGTACCGAAAGAGACGTAGAGACGTTCGCCATCGGTGACCGGCGTTTCCGTGGCGTAGGTGTTGCGGTCGTGCTTCGCGATTGGCGGAATCCCTGAGTGCAACGTGCGCTCCCACCGCACCGAACCGGAATCAACATCGAGGTCGTAGACGACCCATCGGAGGGGCGCCGTCGATTGCGTCCAGCTGCCCTCGGCTGTGAGATCCGCCTGCGGTGTCGGCGCCGCATCAGCGCTCAGCGCCGTCGTCACGAAGACGTGGTCACCCCACACGACAGGCGAGCTCCAACCCTGGCCCGGAATGGTCGTGGCCCACACCACGTTCTCGGTCTCGCTCCACTGGTCCGGCAGCGCGGGGTCGTCTGCCGCGATACCTGCCTCGGAGCCGCGGAACTGCGGCCACTGCTGGGCCGTGGAGACACCAGGCAGCGCCAGTAACACGCTCAGGATGAGAGCGACCTCGAGAGACGCCGCGCAGGCCACTGGCCTTCCTTGAGACGACATGATGGGAGGGAGCGATTATATCTACCGGAGAAAGATTCGTACGGTTTGTGCAAACGTGCCATCGTGGAGGCGTTCGGGGCATAATCGTCACACGTCACAATGAGCGACGCGCGATATCACGCTTGGGGGTATTCGATGAGAGACAGGGTTTTCGCCACGATTCTCCGTGTGCTCGTGCTCGCGGTGCTGACCGCCGTTCCGAGCAGCGCTCAGACCGAACCCGACGGCTGGACACCGCCCCGGACACCGGAGGGCCGGCCGGATCTGCAGGGCGTGTGGACGAACGCGACCATCACGCCGTTCGAGCGAGGCAATAGCATGCCGTACTCGGGCGTGGCCTTCCCCGAGTCGGCCACGGACAGAACGGTCTTCACGGAAGAAGAGAGTGCCCGTCTCGAGGCTCAAACGGTCGCCGGGCGCCCAGACGTCCTTGGGGCGTACAACGTGTGGATGGACGCCGGCAATCGCCTGCTGTCAACGCGCCAGACGTCCCTGGTGGTCGACCCGTCTGACGGACGGGTTCCCGTCAAGGCGTGGGCCGCAGCCGCGCGGGAACACGACATCTCGCGTCAACGCGATGAGTACGACGCCATGAGTACGTGGGATCGGTGCATCACGCGCGGGGTGCCGGGCTCCATGCTGCCAACTGGGTACAACAACGCCTATCGCATCGTTCAGACACCGAACGTGGTGGCGATTCAGTACGAGATGATTCACGACGTGCGGGTCATCCCCGTCACCAACAGTGCCCACGCCGATGAGGACGTTGAACTATGGATGGGTGATGCCCGAGCACACTGGGAGGGTGACACGCTGGTTGTCGACACGACGAACTTCAACGACCGGACGATGATCGTGACGAGCTCCAGAGATGGGCGACTCAAGGGGCTCCCGGTGGGTGACGCCATGCACGTCGTCGAACGCTTCACCCGTATATCCGAGGATGAGATCATGTGGGAGGTCACGGTGGACGATCCAGACGTGTATGACCGACCGTGGACGCTCTCGATGCCGCTGACGCTGGTTTCTGATTACGTGATGTACGAATACGCTTGCCATGAGGGGAACCAGGACGTGGGGATCTATCTCGGCGGCGGGCGTGCCGAGGAGCTGGCAAGTCGATGACCGCCAAACGGGTTGTGTACGCGCTCGCCATTGCCGTGCTGACCGCCCTCCCTTGCGCCGCGCAGACGGCACCGAACTGGATCGCGCCGCACACGGCGGACGGCCATCCGGATCTCCAGGGAGTGTGGGCCAACAACCGCGCCACGCCGCTGGAACGACCCGTACAGCTCGCCGACCAGGCGACGCTCACCGACGAAGAGCAGGCGACGCTGGCCGCACGAGCCCTCGAGCTGTTTGGTGGCGATGGCGACGCCGCATTCGGTGACGGGGTCTTCGAGGCGGTGCTGGCCGGCCCCGGGGAGTACGCCTCCAGTGACGGCGGAACGGGCAACTACAATGCCTTTTGGGTGGTCGAGCGCGATTTCGACAATCGCACATCGCTCGTGGTCGATCCCCCGAGTGGTCGGATCCCGCTAACGGCTGAGACGACAACAGCGCGCGCCGCCCTCGATCCGAGTCGCAGGCTGAATCCCGCGGGCCACGAGGAAATCGGCCTGAACGTGCGGTGCATCTCGTTCGGCGCGCCCTATCTGTTTGCCGGCTATAACAGCTACTTCCAGATCTTCCAAACGGCGACCCACGTCGCGATCGTGCAGGAGATGATCCACGACGCCCGGATCATTCCCTTGACTGATCGCCCTCATATCGACGACGACGTCTATCAGTGGCACGGAGATTCGCGGGGTCGCTGGGAAGGCGACACCCTGGTGGTCGAGACGACCAACTACCGGGCGAGCGAAGGCATGGCTCCGGTATTCTTCACCGGGGGTGGGACCGAGCACCGTCGGATCGTGGAGCGCTTCACTCGTGTTGGTCCCGATACCCTCCGCTGGGCGATCACGTTCGATGACCCGGAGACCTGGACGCAGCCCTGGACCGCCGAGATGATCATGTCTAGTACCGACCAGGCCATCTTCGAATACGCGTGTCACGAGGGGAACATCGGACTACACGGGATCCTCGCCGGGACGCGGGAGCTCGAGCAGAGAGACACACCGTAGCGTCACGCAGACATCCCCTTCGAGACGCGGGTGAACGACTCGTGGACGAGTTCCCGTAGGACGCCCGTATCGACGTCTTCGAGCTTCTTGATATACAGGCACGACTTCCCGGTCGTGTACGTGCCGAGCTTCTTCATGAGTGCGGCGTGCCCTGGGAAGCCGGTCATGACGTAGAGCGTCAGGGCCTGCTTGCGAGGCGACACGCCGGTCGCCATCCAGTCACCCTCGCGGCCGCTCGCGTACTTGTAATGGTAGCTGCCAAAGCCGATCATGCTTCTTCCCCACATGGTTGGCGGTTCGCCGGTGACGTCGGCCATCAACTTCACGACGGCTCTGCAGTCTTTGCGTCGTTTCTCGTCGGTGATGCTGTCGAGGAATACGTTGACGTTTGCGTTGTTCTTCTTCGTCTTGAGCTCGGCCATGCTGTTTTCGCTCCTCTCCTTTGTGAGCTTGTCACAGACAGTGACGAGCGGGCGCCGCGAGCGCCCTGACCAGCGCGTTCAGCTCATCGTCGACCATCTGAGCGGGGTTGGCGGCCGTCAGTCCGTGCTTCTCGAGTAACTTGGCAAAGAACGCCTGCGTGAGGTCGCGGGCATCCTCGGGTGCGTGTCCGCGCCGCCGGACATAGGCGTAGAGCGGATACCAGTAGTCGGCGCACAACTCAGCCAGCGCGACGTCGGCCTGCGCGGAAGGCGCGGTGCCGGCGGCGAGCACGAGACTCCACCGGGTCGTGGCAAAGCGCCGTTGGCCCGCTCCGGTTTCTTCGTCGCTACCCATCAGCCATCTTCTGCTACGCACCGCCAGTGATCTTGTGGCGGTCACCACGCTAGCATGACCCATGCACAGCAATCGTAGAGGAAGCCGCCTCCTGGCCGCGCCCGTTGTTGTCGATCAAAAGTTTTAATCCGGGATAATCCGGGATCTTCCGGGATGACCCCGGGATGCGACTCGCGCGGGCGCAACGACTTACGGGGATCGGCCGACATAATTGTGGTGCAAAACTTTTGATCCATGAAATTGCCTTCACATGGCGTTTTCCGGGGGTTTTGAGACCCTCAAAAAGGGGGGGATTTCGCGGGAGTGTCCCCCGTCGTGGACACTCCCGCCGCCGCGCCGCGCGGGGCCGGATGATAAGCAGGCGTTATAGGAGGCACCCCCCCCCGTCAGGCGCCGTGGTGCGGAGTTACGGCCAGCGCACCAGCACGACGTTGGACCGTTCGTGGCGCGGGCCTTGGGGGCCGAACCGGGCGGGCGTGCTGACCATGAGGCCGATGGTCTCCCCGGCCTGGGGCGTCCAGCGGCTGAGCGGCGGCACCTTGATGTGGGCGCCGATCGTCCGGGCCGAGATCCCCTTGCACTCCTGCCCCGGCCGCAGCCACTCGTAGGTCGCCGCGTACCACCGCCCGTCGATCTGGGCGAAGACCCACGGGTTCCCTTCGACTGTCGTCCCGCCCGCGCGGGTGGCCCCAGGGGCAGCGGCGTGGCGGCCAGCGGCGGGTGATCGATGATGGCGGGGGGCGCGCCCGGGGCGGGGCGGCAGGTGACCGACGCGATGCTCCAGGACCCGGCCCCCGGCGACTGGCTCATGTGGCGCCGGACGCTCGACGGATGGGGCTACAGTCCGCTCGACCAGATCACCCGCGACAACGTCGGCCGGCTGCGGCTGGTCTGGACTCGCGGCATGACCCCGGGCAGCCAGCAGGCGACGCCGCTGTCCTACGGCGGCGTCATGTATCTGCCCAACCCCAGAGACATTATTCAGGCGATCGACGCCGCGTCGGGCGATCTCATCTGGGAGCATCGTCGTGAGGTTCCCGACGGCATCGAAAGGTTTCTCCTCGGCACCGTGTCCCACGTCAACCGGAATATCGCCATCTACGACAACCTGATCATCGACACGAGCATCGACGACCATGTCTTTGCCCTCGACGTGGCGACCGGCGAACAGGTATGGGAGACCCAGATCCTCGACTACACGGTGAACCCCGCCACCCAGACCTCCGGACCTATCATCGCCAACGGCAAGGTGCTCTCCGGTCGCAGCTGTATGCCGGCCGGGGGGCCCGACGCGTGTGTCATCACCGCGCACGATGCCATGACGGGCGAAGAGTTGTGGCGACGCCGGACCATCCCCGCCCCGGGTGAGCCAGGGGACGAGACCTGGGGTGGGGTGCCGTTCGAAGAGCGGAGGCACGTCGGGACCTGGATGGCGCCGAGCTACGACCCGGAGCTCAACCTGATCTACATCGGCACGTCGGTGACGTCGCCGGCGCCCAAGTTTTTGCTCGGCGGCAACGAGAACAGCCACCTCTACAACAACTGCACGCTGGCGCTCGATGCCGACACCGGCGAGATCGTCTGGTACTACCAGCACCTCAACGACCACTGGGACCTCGACCATCCGTACGAACGCTTGCTGGTCGACACGGTTGTCGCCCCGGACCCATCAGCCGTGAGCTGGATCAACCCGAGACTGCAACCGGGCGAGCGGCGCAAGGTGATCACGGGGATCCCGGGTAAGACCGGGATCGTGTACACGCTCGATCGCGAGACCGGCGAGTTTCTCTGGGCCAACCCGACAGTCGGGCAGAACCTGATCAGCGATATCGACGGCGCCACCGGCCGGGTCACCGAGAACCCCGAGGTCGTCTTTACCAGACTGGGCCAGGAGGTGCTCGCCTGCCCGATGGCCGCCAAGGACTGGGAAGCGGGGGCCTACAGCCCGCTCACCAACACGATGTACTACCCCCTGCGCAATGCGTGCGCGCGGCTTCTCGCCACGCGCGAAGGCGGGCTCGCAATGTACGCGCTCGCGTTCCGCATGCAGATCTCACCAGGCACCGACCAGGTCGGCACCGTGTACGCGGTGTCGGCTGAGACCGGTCGGACCCTCTGGCTCCACGAGCAGCGGTCCGGCACCATGTCGCTGGTCGCCACCGGGGGCGGGCTCGTCTTCGTCGGCGACGTGAATGGTCGGTTCAAGGCGCTGGACCACGAGACCGGCGAGGTGCTGTGGGAAGTCAACCTCGGCTCGGGGGTTACGGGATTCCCGATCTCGTATGGCGTCGATGGACGCCAGTATGTTGCGGTGAGCACGGGGTCATCTGTGACCACCTCGGCGTTCAGCTCGCTGACCCCAGAGCTCGACCTCGGTGCAGCCAACAACATCTTTGTGTTTGCGCTCCCGGATCGCGACATCCCGTAAGCGAGAGATAGTCGCGGGTCGGGGTCAGTGGGACACTAGGTCGGGGGCGGGCTTTGCCCGCGGTCGGGATCAGCAGCACACTTGGTCGGGGGTCAGGGGCGGGCTTCGCCCGACTGTCGGGAGTCGGAAGTCGGAAGTCGGTGTTGACGCGGAGGACCGCTTGCGAATCCCTTGAGGCGGCGCGATGTACCCCCACCCGAAAACGTGCCGAAGGCGCACACCCAGCGCACCGGCCCAGTGAGCGCAGTTCGGCAGTCGCGAGCGAGGGTGAGCAAAGCGCGCTGGTCTTGGTTGTTCGCCGAAAGGTGCGTTTTGCCGCGACGGCGAGGGGGATTCGAGAAGCGGTCCTCCGCGGCGCCACCCCCCGGCCCCCGACCCCGACGCCGGGCGCAGCCCGCCCCCGACTATGGGTCCCCCTGATCCCGACTAACGGAACCGCACTCGATCTGCTATCGTTGCCGTCTCAGAAGCAGAGGTTCCCGTAACGACGGCCTAGAAGGGGAGTTCACCATGAGCATCAATAGACGCGGCTTTCTTCATCGATCGGGTGCGGCGGCGGCTGGCATCGCGAGCATCGGCGCCGGGATCGCCGCAGCGACGCGGCCGGCGTCGGCGATGGTCCAGGACTCCGTCGTCCGGAAGATCAAGATCACCGGGTACAAGGTCCGTGTCATCAACAATATCGATCCGCCGATCGGGGCTCGACACTGGATATTCCTCCAGCTCTTTACCGACGCCGGCATCGTAGGTTTGGGCGAGCGGGTCAGTGGACAAACGGGGATGTTGCAGTCGCAGGTCCACTTGATCAACGAGATGTGTGAGCAGGCCGTCGTTGGGAGTAGCCCGTTCGATGTCGAGGCCATCTGGCACAAGATCTATACGCAGCCTCACGACTACCGCAGCCCGAGCCTCACGTCGACTCCAGCGCTCTCCGCTATCGAGATCGCCCTCTGGGACATCGTGGGCAAGGCGACGGGGCAACCGATCTACAACCTGCTGGGGGGCAAGTTTCGCGATCAGCTTCGGGCCTACGCCTATCTGGATACGGCCGGCGTCTGGGAGAACCCAGAGCTGGCCGGAGAGAGAGCCTCCGACCTTATCGAACGAGGCATCGGGGTCTGCAAGCTGGACCCGTTCCAGCCGATCACGGGCATACGCGACTACCCGCTCACGACGATCAATCGTGTCGCGAGGATCTTTCGCGCCATGCGGGATGCCGTGGGTGATCAGCTCGAGATCGGGATTGGCGCCCACGGCCAGTTCACCACGAGCGGGGCGATCCGCGTGGCGAGCATCCTCGAGGAGTTCGATCCGTTCTTCTTCGAGGAGCCGGTGTCGCCGGAGAACGTCAGCGAGATGGCCCGGGTGGCGGCGCAGACGAGTATCCCGATTGCCACTGGCGAGCGCCTGGTGACGAAGTACGAGTTCGCAGAGGTACTGAGGCAGCAGGCGGCCGGGATCATTCAGCTCGACGTCGGGCAATGCGGTGGGATTCTGGAGTCCAAGAAGATCGCGGCCATGGCCGAGGCATCCTATGCCGAGATCGCGCCGCACATGTACTGCGGGCCGATCGCGGCGTCGGCGGCCATACAGCTCGACACCTGCACACCCAACTTCCTGGTTCAGGAGTTCAACACCAACAGCCTGCACAGCGACATCTTTGTCGAACCGCTCGTGATGGAAAGAGGGTTCATCATCCCGCCGACTGGGCCGGGCCTGGGGGTCGAGCTCAACGAAACGGTGGTCGCGAGGCATCTGGCGACTGACTAAGTACGAAGGACCAGACGTCGATCGTTTGTCCGATATCCGACTCGGCCCGAGCCGAGGGCGAGAGTTGTGTCCGTAGCGCGCCAAACGAGCGTCATTGAGGGAGTGAGGAGAAGATGACCAAGCTCTGGACAATGACCGTGATGACGGCGGCTGTGACGGTGGTGATGGCGCCGGTGGTCTCTATGGCACAGCAGGCGCCGGACGGGTGGACGGTTCCACGCACGGCTGACGGTCGTCCCGATCTGCAAGGGGTCTGGGCCAACGACTCGGCGACGCCGTTTCAGCGACCGGAAGCGCTGGGCGATCGGACGACGCTCACCGACGAGGAGGTCGCCGCGTTCCAGGCGCACGCCGCCGAGTACGACCGGGACGGCAGCGACGCCGTGTTTGGCGACAGCGTGTTTCTCCGGGCGCTGGCCTCTCAGGACGAACCGACCCAGGCTCCCCCGAGCGCCGCGCCCGCCCGAAGATCAACTGGCAGCTACAACCAGTTCTGGATGATCGACCGCTGGTTCGACAACCGGACGTCGCTCATCGTCGATCCGCCGAACGGGCGAATGCCATCGCGGACCTCAGAGGCCGAGACACGGGCAGAGCGGAGCCGGGCCGCGCGGTCCGGACCGGAGCCGACCGGTCCCTTGACGCTGGAGCAGGAGCTCGCCCGGATCGACCCGAACATCCGCTGCCGCGGTGGCCGCCCGGTGCTGAGCGGACGTGGTTACAACAGCAACTACCAGATCTTCCAGACCTCCGATGTCGTGGCCATCCGGTTGGAGATGTATCACGAGACCCGGTTCATCCCGGTTGGGGACGCGGTGCCGGGTCAGGTCGGTCCACGGAGCGCCATGGGCACCTCGCGGGGGCACTGGGAAGGAGACACGCTGGTGGTCGAGACGACCAACCTCACCGGTGGCACGAACGGCTCGACACGCGACGTCCGGGTGACGGAGCGGTTCAGTCGAGTTGGGCCGGAGATGCTGCAGTACGAGTACACCGTCGATGACCCGGCCACGTGGACCGAGCCCTGGACCGCGAGGATGTTCATGCGCCCGGCCCCGGGCACCGGCATCATCTACGAGTTCGCCTGTCACGAGGGGAACTACGCGATCGAGCACGCACTCCGCAACGCGAGATTTGAGGACGCTGAGCAGAGCAAGTAGAGATCCAGACGTCGAGCGGCGTGCTCCCGTCAGCCGACGTTTCCCCTCCCCGCCATGTACCTACGCCGACTGCTGCACACCTATCTGTGGCCATACCGGGTGTGGCTGCTCTGGCTGATCGCCCTCCAGCTCGTCGCTGTCCTCGCGGCGCTCTACCTGCCGAGTCTGAACGCCGACATCATCGATACCGGCGTTGCCAAGGGGAACACCGACTACATCATCCGTGCTGGGATGATCATGCTGGGCGTCGCGTTCGTCCAGGTTGCGTGCACCGTGGTCGCTGTGTATGTCGGAGCGCGCACCGCCATGGGGTTCGGGCGTGATCTGCGAGTCGCGGTGTTCCATTGGGTCGGGTCGTTCTCCAGCCGTGAGGTCGGCCAGTTTGGCGCCCCGTCTCTGATCACCCGCACGACCAACGATGCGCAGCAGGTTCAGATGCTGGTCATGCTCGGCTGCACGCAGTTGGTCGCCACACCGCTCATGATGGTTGGCGGAGTGACGATGGCCGTGCGGGAAGACCGCGGTCTGTCCTGGCTGCTGCTGGTCTGTGTGCCCGTGCTGGCCGCCGGCCTCGGACTGGTTATCTCACGGATGGTGCCTGCGTTCCGAGTCATGCAGGGACGGATCGATACGATCAACAAGACGCTGCGCGAGCAGATCACCGGTATCCGGGTCGTGCGCGCATTCGTGCGGGAACCGTTCGAAACCCTCCGGTTCGCCAAAGCCAACCGCGAGCTCACCGACGTCGCGCTGGAGGTGGGCCGATGGATCGCCCTGATCGGTCCAGTGATCATCGTGGCCCTCAATGTCTCCATGGTCGCCGTCCTGTGGTTTGGCGGTCTGCGGGTTGACGCAGGACAGATGCAGATCGGATCGCTGACGGCGTTTCTGGCCTACCTGATGCAGGTCATGGTCTCGGTGATGATGGCGACCTTCATGCTGATGCAGGTGCCACGCGCGGCGGTCAGCGCCGACCGCATTGGCGAAGTGCTCGACACCGAGTCGTCGGTCGTGCCCCCTCAAGCACCGGTCACCGAGTTGCGCGAGCGGGCTGGGGTGCGGTTCTCCGGGGTGGAGTTCAGCTATCCCGGCGCCAGCGAGTCGGTGCTGCGTAATATCAGCTTCACAGCTCGGCCAGGACAGACCACGGCCATCATCGGATCGACTGGGGCGGGGAAGAGCACGCTGGTCGGGCTGGTCCCTCGGCTATTCGATGTGACCGCGGGTGAGGTCAGCGTCGACAACGTCGACGTGCGCCGGCTCGACCCCGAGCTGCTCCGGAGCAAGATCGGGCTGGTGCCCCAGCGGGGCTACCTGTTCTCCGGAACGGTCGCCTCAAACCTGCGCCACGGTCGACCGGACGCAACCGACCCGGAGCTGTGGGCGGCACTCGAAACGGCCCAGGCCCGTGACTTCGTCGCGGAGATGCCCGACGGCCTCGAGGCACCGATCGCACAGGGTGGCACGAACGTGTCCGGGGGCCAGCGGCAGCGACTCGCCATCGCCCGGGCTCTGCTCAGGCACCCCGAGATCTACCTCTTCGACGATTCCTTCTCCGCGCTCGACGTTGCGACCGATGGTCGCCTGCGACACGCCTTGAAGCCGGTGACCCGTGACGCCGCCGTTGTGGTCGTCGCGCAGCGCGTCTCCACCATCCTCGACGCCGACCAGATCATCGTGCTCGAAGATGGGGGCGTAGTCGGCAAGGGTCGACACGAAGAGCTGCTGAGCGGGTGCTCGACCTATCAGGAGATCGTGGAGTCGCAGCTCGACACCGAGGAGCTGTCTTGAGCGCCAGGACTGCTCCGCCGTCCGCCACATCGACCAACTTCGTGGCGTCGGCGAAACGCATGTTGGCGCTGTTGGGCCATGCTCGCGGAAAGGTCGTCGCGGTCGTCGTGCTGGCTGTGGGCAGCGTAGGACTCTCCGCGGTCGGTCCCAGGATTCTCGGCCGGGCGACCGACCTGATCTTTGCCGGGGTGTTCGGTCGGCAGCTGACGCCGGGGGACACCCGGGAACAAGCGGCCGAGTCGCTCCGTGACGCGGGCAACACCCGGCTCGCCGATATGGTCGCGGCGATGACCGACCTCGTACCCGGTCAAGGGGTGGACTTCGGCGCGGTGGGCCAGGTGCTGGCCCTGACGATCGCCCTCTATGTCGTGGCATCGTTGCTGAGCTGGATGCAGGCCTATCTGGTGAACGAGGTGGTTCAGGGCACCGTGTATCGGATGCGGGCCGAGGTCGAGGACAAGATCAACCGGCTCCCGCTCGGCTACTTCGACCGGCAGCCCCGCGGGGAGCTACTCAGTCGGGTGACAAACGACATCGACAACGTCTCCCAGAGCCTGGCCCAGACGATGGGTCAGCTGGCCATGTCGCTGCTCACGGTGATCGGCATGGTCGGGATGATGGTCTATCTTTCGCCTTCCCTGGCCCTGGTCGTACTGATCACGATTTCGGCCGCTCTGCTGGTGACCAAGGCGATCATGAAGCGGTCCAAGGCGCTGTTCGTAGCCCAGTGGCAGCACACCGGTGCCCTCACCGGCCAGGTCGAAGAGGCCTTTACGGGGCACGAGCTGATCAAGGTGTTTGGCCGGCGCGGTGATGTCGAGGCACGCTTCGTCGAGGAAAACGAGGCCCTGTTCAGGGCCAGTTTCGGCGCGCAGTTCGTCTCCGGGCTGATCACGCCGATGATGACGTTCATCGGCGGTCTCAATTACGTGGCAATCGCCGTACTGGGCGGGCTTCGCGTGGCGAGCGGCACGATGAGCCTGAGGGAAGTGCAGGCGTTCATGTCGTACTCCGGGCAACTGAACTTTCCGCTGACCCAGGTATCGTCGATGGTCAACCTGCTGCAGTCGGGGGTCGCCTCAGCCGAGCGAGTGTTCGAGTTGCTCGATGCGGAAGAGGAGCCGGTCGAAAGCGGCGCCGTGCCATTACCGGAGGAGCAACACGGCCGCGTCGAGTTCGAGGGCGTGTCGTTTCGCTACGACCCAGATACGCCGCTGATCACAGACCTGTCGGCGGTCGCCGACCCTGGGCACACCGTGGCGATCGTGGGCCCGACGGGGGCCGGCAAGACCACGCTGGTCAACCTGGTGATGCGGTTCTACGACCTCGACTCGGGCCGGATCACCCTGGACGGCGTCGATGTCTCGCAGATGCGGCGGGCCGACCTGCGCGGGCAGATCGGGATGGTGCTGCAGGATACCTGGCTGTTCGAGGGCACGATCCGCGACAACATCGCCTACGGTCGGCCGGACGCATCCGAGGCAGAGATCCTCGAAGCGGCGCGGGCGACCTTCGTCGATCGGTTCGTCCACAACCTGCCAAAGGGGTACGACACGGTCGTCGACGATGAAGGCGGCAACTTGAGTGCCGGCGAGCGACAGCTCGTGACGATCGCCCGGGCGTTTCTCGCCGACCCTGCGCTGCTGATTCTGGACGAGGCCACGAGCTCGGTCGACACGCGCACCGAGGCGTTGCTCCAGCACGCGATGGCGGCGTTGCGGACCGATCGGACCAGCTTTGTGATCGCGCATCGCCTCTCCACTATCCGCGACGCAGATCTGATCCTGGTGATGGAGGCGGGGCGGGTCGTCGAGCAGGGGACCCACGAGGCGTTGCTCCTCCACGACGGGGCCTATGCCGCGCTGTATCATACGCAACTGGCCGCGCCGGCCGTTGCCTGATCCCGGCGCTCGCCTGAGTCGCCGGCCCCCGACTCCCGACGCCCGACGCCGGGCGAACGCCCGGCCCCCGACCCCCGCCAGGGTCAGGGTCGCCACGCACCGGCGGATTCGAGCGCTTCGATGGCAGCCCGATCGTATCCTGCTTCGACGAGTATCTCACCGCCGTGCTGGTTGAGGGCGGGTGGCTCGGTCAGGTCGGACGCTCCCTCGATCGACCCTCGAAGGGTGAGCGAGCGGACGCCACGACCGGTCGAAAAGAGTTGGCGACGACTCTCCGGTTGTTGGAACACATCGGCCATGCCGTTGACGAACCCAAACGGCACTTTCCGCGAGCGGAGACGACCGTCCAATTCGGTAGAGGGGATCGAAGCGATCCGCGCGACGAGGGTGTCGTTCAGCTCCGCGCGATGTACGACGCGGTCGGAGTTGCTTCGAAACCGCGGATCGTCGGCGAGATCGGTCAGGTCAAGGGCTTGGACAAAGGCCCGATACTGGCGGTCGGTCCCGACCGCGATGACCACGTCACGTCCGTCCTGAGTCTGGAAGATGGTGCCATAGGGGACGACATTGGGATGTTCTGACCCCATCCGTGTCGGCTCGACGCCGGCGACCAGATAGTTGGTCGCTTGGTTGGCGAGCGACGCGGTCGCGGCACCGAGAAGCGAGGTCGTGACGAAGCTGCCCTTGTCGTCTCGCTCGCGTCTCAGAAGCGCGAGGAGCAGTCCTTCCTTCAGCTGGTGAGCGGCCAAGATGTCGACCAGCGCGACGGGCATCTTGGTCGGTGGGCCGTCAGCTTCGCCGTTGAGGTAGGTGAACCCCGCCTCGGCCTGGATGATGGCGTCAAAGCCCGGCCGGTCGTCGCCTTCACCGTACGCGTCGATCTGGAGATAAATCAGACGCGGGTTTGACGCCCCGAGGCTCTCGTAGTCGACACCAAACTTCGCGTCGTCACCGGGCTTGTAGCTCGCGATGACGATGTCTGCGCGCTGCGCGAGTCTCGCCACGACCTCTTGTCCAGCGTGGTGGCCGATGTCGAGGGCGATGGAACGCTTGCCCCAGTTCGCCGATGCAAAGTAGGCGGTGTAGTCGGCATCAGGCGACTCCGTCTCGAGTCGCCAGGTGCGCGTTGCGTCACCGAGGCCTGGTTGCTCGACCTTGATGACGTCGGCCCCGAGCTCGGCGCAGAACTGGCCGACGAGCGGACCGGCCAGAATGTTGGCGAGCTCGAGTACCTTGAGGCCCTGGAGCATGGGTGCGTTCACGCGTGTCGCCGGCTGCGTTGCCTTCCTGACCGACGTTCGCGGGCCTCAGCGTTCGACGACGAGGCCTCTCCCGATGAGCTGACTGGGATCGGCATCGGGCTGTGGCACGAACTTGTTCAGCCAGCCGCCCGACCAGCTCGCGACATAGACGTTCCTCTCTTGGTCCACGTCGAGCTGGTGCGGTCGCGACAGGCCGCCCGGTAGACCGCCGGGACCACCGTAGGCGCCCCAGGAGTGCTGCAGCTCGCCCTCGCGGTTGTAGGAGAGAATCCGGTGCAGGCTCGCCGAGATGACCCAGACCGCATGGCGCTCGTCGATGAAGACCCCGACGGGGTCGGTGATGTCGGGCCACTCCTCAATGAACTCGCCCTCCTCGGTAAAGATCTGGACCCGGTTGTTCCGGCGGTCGCCGACGTAGACGCGGCGCTCATGATCCACGGCGAGGCCGTGGACGAGGTCGAACTGTCCGGGGCCGCTGCCGGGCTCGCCCCACTCCATGACGTATTCGCCGTCGGCGTCGTATTTGACGATGCGAGTGTTCCAGTAACCGTCGCCGAGCAGGAAGCTGCCGTCGGGAAGGAACGCCAGCACGGCCGGTTCGCCGTAGGTGAAGGGCCCTGGGTTTGGATTCGCCCGCGCCTCCTCCCGGGTCGTCGGGTGGTCGGGGTCGCCCAGCCGCATCACGAGCTCACTGCCGTCGTTGGTGAACTTGAGGACCTGCATGTGCACCCCCCGGCCGCCCCCGCGCTCGACGACCCAGACGTGGCGCTCCGGATCGTAGGGGCTGATGTAGACCTGGTGGGGCTTGTTCAGCGTCGAGTCCCACTGCGACCAGTTCTCGATGACGCTACCGTTCCGATCGACGACCACGAGATAGTTCGAGCTGCCCTCACGCTCCTCTCCGTCGGCGTTCCGATCGCCCCATACCGCCACGATGATCCGGTCCGGGTTGTCCACCGCGACACCTGACACCTGTCCCCAGGTCCAGGGGCCTTCGTGGTCCGGCGCTGGCTTCCACCAACCTTCCACACTCTGGTATGCGCCGGCTCGACCGTCCCCGCCCTTCACGACCGCGCGTGGTGCTTCGGACTCCACCGCCCCCGTCCCGCCCCCCGCGCCGCCCCCGCCCCCCGCCCCGCACGCGGAGAGTCCCACGACGCCGGCAGCCACACCGAGCGCTACCCCGATACGGTCACGTCTCACTATCTGATTGTCCTTTGCTCCGGGAGCGCGAACACGAAGATCGCGTTGCCGCCGCTGCGGGGGTTCTTCAGATCGGACAGCAGATCGCCGGGGATCACCGAGGTCCAGCTCGACCCACCGCCAGAGTTGCCCGCTCCGAAGGCGATGTACTGCCGGCCGTCGACGGCGTAGGTAATGGGAAACCCGTTGGCCATCGTCGACAGGCGGGTCTGCCAGAGCTGCTCCCCACTCTCGACGTCGTAGGCGAGGATGTAGCGCTCCCAGTCGCCGACGAACACGAGACCGCCGGCCGTCGTCAGCGCCGCCGTGTTGTAGGGCGCCCGCCGCCGGTGCTTCCACAGCGTTTTGCCGGTGCGGATATCCAGCGCCTGGAACTCGCCGAGCTGGTCGGGTGAGTCAGGGTGGAAGTGGTTCTTCCGTCCACGGACCCAGCCGGTCCCCCCGCCGCCCAGCGTGTACTCGACCGGGCCAAAGGCGGCGGTCTCACAGTTCAGGTGGAGCGGGAGATACATCGCCGCCGTCTCGGGGTGATAGGCCATCGCCCGGAGGCTCTTGAACCCGCCGGTGCTCGGACAGAAGAAGAGCTCTTCGCCGACGCCCGAGATCATCCCCTCGCGGTAGGTGACGGCCCCGGTCGCCCGGTCGACGTCCAGGATGTTCTGATAGCCCAGGTCCACGGCATTTCGGTAGGCGCCGGTGACCCGATCGAGCTCCCAGAGGATGCCGAGCTTGCCCATGCTGAAGACCGACTGTTTGCCGTCGTAGTCGACCAGGATGCGCTCGAAGGTCTCATCCATGTCGTGGCTGTCGCCGGGGATGTGCTGGAAATACCACTGCATCTCGCCCGTTGCCGGGTCGAGCGCCAAGGTCGAGTTGCTGTAGAGCGCGTCGCCATCGGTGCGGCGCGCGTCGCGCGACCACGGCTTGGGCTGCGAGGTGCCATAGTAGACGAGCTTGGTAGCCGGGTCGTAGCTGCCGGGGATCCACGCGTCGCCGCCGGCGCGGAGCAACAGCGGGAGGTCGCCCCACGTGTCACCGCCCCGCTCGCCCGGCCTCGCCACCGTCGAGGTGCGCCAGAGCACCTGTCCGTCGCGGGCGTCGAGGCCGACGATGTAGCACGTCTCCTCGCGATAGGTTTCGCAGCCCCTCAGCCCGGCCACGATGACGCCATCGGCGATGACCGGTCCACTCGTGAAACCGTACCCCTCATCGTTCGGCATGACGGGGGTATCCCACCGGAGGTCGCCTGTCCGCGTGTCGAGGCCGACGACGTGTGCGTCATAGGTGTTGAGGATGATGAGGTCCTGGTAGATCGCCAGGCTGCGCATCTGCGCACTGGCCCGTCGCGCATTGTCGATCTCGCGGCGGTACTCCCAGATGAAGTCGCCGGAGCGGGCGTCGAGCGCCTGCACGACGGCCCCGGGATTTGCGATATACATCACGCCGTCGTGCACGAGCGGTGTCGTCTGCGAGATTCCCGGGTCCAGACCCCAGGACCAGGCGAGCCGGAGCTCCCCGACGTTGGTTCGGTCGACCTCGTCAAGCGGGCTGTAGCCCCACCCGTCGAGGGTCCGGCGCCAGTTGAGCCAATCGCCGGGGTTGGGCTCCTGCAAGACCCCATCGGTGACCGGTGTGACGGCCGCCGGGGCCTGCGCCTGCAGGGAGGTCCCGAATAGGAAAAGAACAGCGACAGCAGCGGGCGCCGCCGGCGGGATACGAAACGTCATACGGACCTCCTGGAGTTCACAGACACAGCGTGGAGCATTGTAGCGTGTGGGCCCCAGATAGCTGGATGGCGGTTTGACGAGACTACTCAACTCGTCCTGGCGAGGCTCCGCACCACCGAGGAGGCCGTGATCACGCCCTCACTCTTATACCGTTCGTGGTTCTGCTCGATCTGGCTCAGCTCGTAGCGGTAGTTGACCATGACGCCCAGGTATCGGCGCATACCATTGGCGGAGGTATCTGCCAGCCAGTTGAGACGGTCGATTCGCGCGCCGTTGGATAGATGAAAGTGGGCCACAGAATCACTGGCGAACAGGTTGTCACCTTTCCCGTTGTCTCGTTTCCCCTTGAGGAGATAGGTCGCGCACAGTCGCAGCAATGGCGCCTTCAGGGCCCTCGACCTCTCCGGGTCCCGTTGCCAGCTCGGGTCTTGGAGTAAGACTCTCAACGCGTCTGGGTCATCTCGTCCCGACGGTCGGAGTCCCAAGGCCTTACGTTCCGAGGTGCTCAACAACGTCGTCTTGTCATCCTCGTCGAGTCGTCCATTCAACCAGCGGGAGAACGACGGGATCGGTGACAACGTCGAAAACCTTTTCAGGTTCTTGAATTCGCCGGCCAGCAGGTCCACCACCCGCTTGATGAGAAAGTCGCCGAAGCTGATCCCCTTCAGACCGGCCTGAGCGTTCGAGATCGAGTAGAAGACCGCCGTCTCGGCAGCATCCGCCTCGAGCAGTGGCGCCGAGGTGTCGAGCAAGGTCTGGATGTTGTCGGACGCACCTTTGACCAGCGCGACCCACACGAAGATCAACGGCTCATCGGGCATTCGCGGATGAAAGAAGGCGAAGCACCGCCGGTCGGTCCGCAGTCGGTTCTTGAGGTCGTCCCAGTCCTGGATCTGATGGACCGCCTCATAGTCGACGAGCTTTTCCAGGAGGGAGGCGGGAGAATTCCACTCGATACGTTTCAATTCGAGGAAGCCGACATCGAACCAGGAGGTGAGCAGAGACTTGAGCTCGTCCTCGAGGACATCGAAGGAGGAGTCATCGCGACCAAACGTGAGGAGATCCGCCCGCAGATCGACCAAGTACTTCACGCCTTGCGGCAGCGCTGTGAAACGACGGTAGAGCGTTATTCGAGGTGAACGCAGTGCGACACGCAGGACACGCTCGGCGTGCTGACGTGCCTGCCGGTCGGTGGCGTCATCGAGCGCACTGATGGCCTCCTTGACCGGTCCTGGCTCTATCTGGGTCTCAGCCGCAAGCACGTTGAGAAAGCGCCGGCGTCCTTCGCTGCTGAGTGAGAGATAGGTGGCGCCAAGAGCGGCCGCCCGAGCTCGAGTGGAGACCTCTCCGCCTCTCACCTCCACACATTCGCGGATCTGTTTCTTCAGGCGAGGAATGTTCTCCGCGGGAAGCTCGGGAGCGAACTCTGCCGACTTGCCGCGTGCGACCCCGGCAATCGCCCGCCACGCACCTCGCAGCGTACGGTTGAGAAAGCTCGCAGACGGTGCACCATGCGTTTCAGGAGTGCTCGCTGATGACTGCGCCATCCGATTCATTGTGGCATGGATCGCGGGCCCTCGTTGAGTGCCAGCGCCTGTTCGAGACCGATGAGCACGAGGTCTGGCAGCAGGACATCGAACAGCTTTTCATGCTCGAAGAGACGTGCGAGCCCCCCAGTGCCGAGGACGAGGGCCGGTTCGTCCTGGAACGCCTGTTCGCGGATCTCGCGCGTCAACTCCTTCACCATCGCCCGGTTGCCGAAGTAGAGCCCGGACTGGATGCTTTCGACCGTCGACCGACCGACCAGCTCGGATGCGGGGACGATTTCCACGGTGGGGAGGCGCGCCGTGTTCTTCTCCAGCGCCTCCATAGCGATTCGCATCCCCGCCAGAACGATCCCGCCGAGGTAGTCACGGGTGCCCCTCACGACGTCGAGAGTCGTCGCGGTCCCGAAGTCGACGATGATCAGATTGCGGCCCGGATAGAGATGCAAGGCGCCGATGGCGTTCGCGATCCGGTCGGGGCCTACCTCGAGGGGGTTGCGATAGCGGATCTTCAGTCCCGTCTTCACCCCGGCCTGGAGGATGAACGGTTCGACGCCGAAGTACTTGCGACAGCAACTCCGCAGCGAGTAGATGACGTCGGGGACGACGGAACACAGCCCGATGCGCTCAACCTGAGACGGGTCGCCTCCGTTCTCTCGAATGACACCGCGCAGGAAGAGGCCGAATTCATCGGACGAGAGGGACGGTCGGGCCGTCCTCCGGAACCGGAGCTTGAGGTCGTGATCGTCGAACAGGCCGCCGAAGATCTGGCTGTTTCCTACATCGAGGGTCAAGATCATGACGCAACCTCCAGAGGAACGTTGTCAATAAGCCGAACGTCCCCGAGTCGGACAGCTCCCAGTCGTCGCCCGTCCCGGTCCTCGACGTAGTCCACCGCAAAGCCCGACGCCTGCAGGTCACGGGTTGCCGCCTCGGCGGTGGGAGCGGCCGAGAGGACACGATAGAAGCCGGAGGCTCGGGCCCGCTCCTTCGGACTGAGACGACGGTTTCGCGAGCTCACCGCCAGGCCGTCCTCTTCCCGAACCGTGATGCAGGCCACGATCGTCGTGGGGAGGAAGAATGCCTCGACCATGCCCCGGACCAGCGTCAGTTGCTGCCAGTCCTTCTCGCCGAAGTAGGCGTGCTCCGCCGAGGCGATCTGAAGGAGCTTGAAGACAACGGTCAGGACACCGTCGAAGTGTCCAGGCCGTGAGGCCCCTTCCAATTCGGTCGACCGCTCGGTTTCGGAGACTCGGTATCGGTAGCCGTCGGGATAGAGATCCTCTTCGCGCGGCACCCAGACGAAGTCGGTGCCCTCGGCCCTCAGCGTCGCGAGGTCAGCTTCGAGGGAGCGGGGGTAGAGCGCCAGGTCGTCCTGTTCGTCAAACTGCGCCGGGTTGACGAAGATGCTGACCAGCGTCAGATCGTTATCCGCCCGGCTTCGACGCACCAAGGAGAGATGTCCCTCGTGCAGTGCGCCCATCGTCGGAACGAGCCCGAGTGTTTTCCCGGCCCGGATGTGGCCCCGCCGCTCGTTGAGCCACC
The DNA here is from genome assembly GCA_965249105.1 of Vicinamibacterales bacterium. Classification (GTDB taxonomy): domain Bacteria; phylum Acidobacteriota; class Vicinamibacteria; order Vicinamibacterales; family UBA8438; genus CAUZIB01. The sequence continues at coordinate 438,569 of OZ252219.1, forward strand.
AGGAGGGCGCCTCGAAGACGGTCACGACGAGTAGCTCTCCTCGGGCGCTGGAAACTGGGCCTTCTTGACATCCGCGTCGTACCGATCGAGCGCATCCGTCAGGACGCCTTCGCCATCGACGTACGCTCGTACGAATCGCGGAGAGTTTCTCGTGTCCACACCCCAGAGGTCTTGCAGCACGAGGACCTGCCCGTCAGTGCCGGCGCCCGCTCCGATGCCGATGGTGGGGAGCTGCAGCTGCGAGGTGATGTCGGCGGCGAGTGCGGCCGGCACACACTCGAGCACGATCGAGAAGCACCCCAGGTCTTCGAGCGCATGCGCCTGTCGGATGAGATCGGCTGCATCGGCATCGTTCCTCCCCTGCACCCGGAACCCTCCCAGTTGGTGGACCGACTGCGGAGTCAGACCAATATGCCCCATGACGGGCACACCGGAACCGACGATCTGACGAATGACCTCCTCGTGGCCGTCCAGTCCTTCCAGCTTCACCGCCTGCGCCCCGCTTTCCATCAGGGTGCCGACAGCCGTCATTGCGGCGGGGATGCCCTTTCGATACGACAGGAACGGCAGATCGGCGATGAGGAACTTCTCGCCGATAGAGGTGGTGACTGCGCGGGTGTGCACAGCCATCAACTGCACGCTGGCCGGGAGTGTCGTCGGGTGACCGTGCATGACCATCGCCGCCGAGTCTCCGACGAGCACGGCATCTACCTGCGAACGCGCGACCAGCCGAGCCGACCAGGCGTCGTAGGCGGTGACCATCGAGATCTTCCTGCCCTCCGCCTTGAAACGGGCGAACTCAAGAATGTTCGTCATGGTCATAGGCCTTCGCGAAGGCTGAGTAGACGGCGTGGAACGGGTCTCCGTCGAGGGCCTTCAGGTTGTTGGTGATCGTCGTCGTGTCCCCACGTGAGAGCGGGCCGGTCAGGGCGTGACCGGCGTCGGCCATCACGTTGGCTGCCGCTCGGGCCAGGTACGGGTGCGCCGCGGATGCCGGAATGCTGTAGCGCCGCTGCAGCTCGTCGAACAGCTTGACCCAGAGCACGGTTGAAAAATTTCCAGCCATGACACACAGCGCGTGGTAGTACGGACGTTCCGCGGCGGGGATCGTGAACGACGGATTCGGCAATCCGGGGAGCAGATCGGCGAGAGGAGTTCCGCCGGTGTCGAGGATGAAGGGGATCGCGCGGTAGTCGGCGAGCGTATAGAGGGTGGGGCCAAACGTCATCAGGGGGTGGGCACCCTCTGCGGCCGGGGTCACCAGGCTCCCGGAACAATGGACGAGGCGCTTATCCGCGAGCGCAGGCCACGCGTCGATAAAGGGGACAATTTCAGCGTCGCGAATCAGAATCAAGACGGTCCCACACGGGGCCAGCGCGTCGACTGGGGACAAGGCGCCCGCCGCACGCCGTGACCATGAGCGGACGGGTAATTCGAGGAGGTCGAAATAGTGATGGAAGTGGCGGGCCAGGCGGCCATCGCCCACGATGCCGAAAGGGGTCGCGCCGGACGGGGGTACCTGTCGCATTGATCAGGTCCTCTAATAGAGACGGCCGAAAAACACACGCGAGGTCGCCGTTCCTAAGAATCGACGCCTCCACAATCTTAACGCGAAACCACATCCTTGGTAGAATGACGCGTTCGTGACTTGATCCCATGATGCGGCACACAGAACGGAGGTCCGCCGGGGCCTTGCGAGCAGGAGAAAGACAATGACCCGATACTCCCACACGCAGATATTGGTGGCTGCATTCACCATCGCGCTGGCCGGGACGTTGCTCGCCCAGTCGCCTGATGAGGGCGACCTAGGCGGCGTCGTGCGAAGCGCGGCAGGCCCCGAAGCAGGCGTGTGGGTCATCGCCGAGACCGATGATCTCGACACCCGCCTTCGCAAGATCGTGGTGACCGACGAAGAGGGGCGGTTTCTTCTGCCCGACCTCCCCGCGGCGTCCTATCAGGTCTGGGTCCGCGGGTACGGCCTCGTCGACTCGGCAAAGGTGACGGGTCAGCCGGGGCAGACGCTGGCGCTTCAAGCTGTCCAGGCCCGTTCACCTCAGGAAGCGGCTCAGGTCTATCCTCCCAACTATTGGTATTCGTTGCTCGAGCCGCCGCCGGCCGACCAGTTCCCCGGCACAGGTCCAGACGGCAACGGGATCGCGGCCGGGCTCCAGAGCCAGGCCGCCTGGGTCGATGTCACCAAGCAGGGTTGCCAGCTCTGTCACCAGATGGGCAACCGCTTCACCTTCGCCACTGGCCACCTCACGAACTTCGATTCGACCGTGGAGGCGTGGGACCACCGGGTCACGTTTGGTCAGCGCGGTAGCCAGATGAGCGCCGTCATGAACCGTTTCGGTCGCGACCAAGGACTGGCAATGTTTGCCGACTGGTCCGACCGGATCGCTGCCGGCGAGGTGCCCGAAGCACCGCCCCGCCCCCAGGGGGTCGAGCGCAACGTGGTGCTGACAATGTGGGAATGGGGAAGTGAGACGGCGTATATGCACGACGAGATCACGACCGACAAGCGGAATCCGCGGGTCAACGCCGACGGGCTCGTGTACGGCGTCTCGATCACCACCGACAAGCTGGTGATCACCGATGTGGCTCACCATCGGTCGACCGAGCTCGACGTGCCACTCCGCGATCCGAAGGCGATGGTCCCATCGATGTTCCCGACCGCGGCCGGGTTCGAGCCGTCACCAGTCTGGGGCGAGGAGATCATCTTCGACGCGCCGGCCAATCCGCACAATCCGATGATGGACGCCGACGGGCGCGTATGGCTGACGTCTACGGTCCGGCGTCGCATCAACCCTGACTGGTGCAAGGAAGGCTCAGACCACCGGTCGGCCGCATATTTCCCGGTCGGGCGCAGCGGACGCCAGATCTCCGCCTTTGAGCCGGACACGCAGTCGTGGGTTCTGATCGATAGCTGCTATTCCACCCATCACCTGCAGTTCGGCGAAGACCCGAACGACACACTCTGGTTCAGCGGCGACCGCGACGTGGTCGGTTGGCTTGACACCAGGCTCTATGACGAGACGGGCGACGAACAGGCCTCGCAGGACTGGTGCCCAACCGTCATCGACACCAACGGCGACGGCGTCATCACGAAGCCGTGGAACGAGCCGGGCGAGGAGGCCGAGGCAGGCCGTGACACTCGGCTCAACGGATTCGCCTATGGCGTCATCCCCAGCCCGACCGACGGCTCGGTCTGGATCGCCAGGCGGGAACCGTTCCCGGGGCGGCTGATTCGCCTCGACCGCGGAGACAACCCGCCCGAGACCTGTATCGCCGAGGTCTACGAGCCACCGTCCATCGAGAATCCTGCGGTCGACCCAGCCCTGACCGGATTCGCGCCACGTGGCATCGACGTGGACCGGCACGGGGTCATCTGGACGGCGCTGTCGGGGAGTGGCCACCTGGCCAGCTTCGACCGCAGCAAGTGCCAGGTGCTGAACGGTCCGGAGGCAACGGGGCAGCACTGCCCGCAGGGATGGACGCTGTATCCGACCCCTGGTCCGCAAATGAAGAACGTCAAGGACCCCGGCAGTGCCGACTTCCACTATTACAACTGGGTCGATCAGTTCGACACCTTCGGCCTTGGACCCAACGTGCCGATGGCGGCTGGCTCGGGGTCGGACTCGATAGTGGCCCTGCTGCCGGACACCGGCGAGTGGGTGGTGTTGCGGGTGCCATATCCGCTTGGGTTCTTTGCCAGGGGTTTGGACGGACGGATCGACGACCCGGATGCCGGCTGGAAGGGGCGCGGGTTGTGGGCCAACTACGGGTCCAACCTGAACTGGCACATCGAAGGGGGCAAGGGGAACCTCAGCTCCCTCGTCCACTTCCAGCTTCGACCGCACCCGCTAGCCGAGTGACCTAGAGGTCCTATGACGGTGACGATGACGCTACGTACGACTTTGGCGGCGCTTGCCGGTGTCGCCGTCCTTCTCACGTTCGGCACCTCTCTGCAGGCGCAGGCCCCGGCGGCCGTCACACCGGTCACCGATGCAACCTTGCAGAACCCGGACCCGGGCGATTGGCTCAACTGGCGCCGGACGCTCGACGGATGGGGCTACAGCCCGCTTGACGAGATCGACCGGACCAACGTCGGCGAGCTTCAGCTCGCCTGGTCCTGGGGTCTCGAACCGGGGCGCTCGCAGACCACGCCTCTGGTGCACGACGGCGTCATGTATATCGCGAATCCTGGCCACGTCGTGCACGCGCTGGACGCCCGCACCGGTGACTTCATCTGGGAATACCGCCGCGAGATCGACGAGTCCCGTAGGCCGGCCGCGCAGATGCGCAGCCTCGCGATCTACCAGAACCTCATCATTCTGAATACATTTGACGCGCACGTCGTGGGTCTCGACTCACGGACCGGCGCCGTCCGGTGGGATACCCCCGTCATGCCGAACGATGAGGGGTACGGTTTCACGAGTGGACCGATCATCGCCGATGGCGTCATCGTGGCCGGGCTGAGGGGCTGCGAAACCTATCGCGAGGAGACGTGCTACATCGTTGGCCTCGACGCGCGCGACGGACAGGTGCTCTGGCGCACTTCGACGGTGGCGAGACCAGGCGAGCGGGGCGGTGACACGTGGGGCGACCTCCCGCTGTTGCTCCGCGCCGGCGGCGACGCATGGATCCCCGGCAGCTACGACCCGGTGACCAAGCTCGTCTACTACGGCACCTCGCAGCCCAAGCCGTGGTCGCGCGACGCGCGACGCACCGACGGCGACGCGCTCTACAGTAACTCGACCTTGGCGCTCGACCCGGCAACGGGCGAGATGCAGTGGTATTTCCAGCACATCCCCGGCGACAGCCACGACATGGATGAGACCTTCGAGCGCATCCTGGTCGACTACGACGGCAAACAGTCGGTCTTCAGCATGGGCAAGCTCGGCATCCTCTGGGAGCTCGATCGGGTCACCGGCGCCTACCGAAATGCCGTGGACCTGGGCTATCAGAACATCCTGGACGTCGACCGGGCGACCGGGGCCGTCACCTACCGCGAGGGGATGATCTCGGGCGTCGGCGAAGAGCTCTTCTTCTGTCCGAGCACCGGCGGGTTCAAGAGCCTCCGGGCGATGGCCTATCACCCCGAGACGGCGGCGATGTATCTGCCGCTCCACCTGAACTGTGAGACGGCCGCCTTTGGCCCGGTCGAGTACACACTAGGAGGCGGAGGGACGGGATGGGTCCGTGGACGGAAGAACCACTTCCACCCTGACTCACCCGACCAGCTCGGCGAGTTTCAGGCGCTGGATGTCCGTACCGGGAAGACGCTCTGGAAGCATCGCCGCCGGGCTCCGTACAACACGGCGGCTCTGACGACGGCCGGTGGTCTCGTGTTCGTCGGCGACTGGGAGCGCTACATCCTCGCGTACGACGTCGAGAGTGGTGAGCAGCTCTGGCAGACCCGCCTGTCGACGATGGCCAACGGGTTCCCCATCACCTACGCCGTCGACGGCCGGCAGTACATCGCTTTCGGATCCGGCAATGGGGGCGGCACCTCGAGCTGGACCAATATCATCCCCGCCGACTTGCTGTCCGATCTAAAGAACCCTCAGATCGGCGGCAACGCGATCTTCGTGTTCGCGCTGCCGCAGTAGCTTCGCCGGGTCGTACCGGTCGTGGGCTCCTGCACTAGGGTGTGAAGTCGAAGACGAAGTCTGTCCACTCCGCGATCGTGCCGTCGATCAGGTGAAACACCCCGACGACCGGAATATCGAGCGACCGGTCGGGGAAGGTAAACCTGTCGAACCGGTCGTTCACCACCACCGGGCCGCGGGCCCATGTGTCGACAATCTCGAACTCGACTGACGTCGCGTTGTCGAGGAACCCCCCGAGGAGCTCTTCGATCGCATCGTGGCCTTCGACCATCGGGGACTCCTGGCTCGCGCGATACTTGCAGTCGGCCGTGAGATGCGACGTGATGCGGTCCCAGTCAATCGGCGCGACGAAGGCTGCGCAGAACTCGTTGACCACCGAGATGTTGGCCTGCTCCACGGCTGTGGGCTGCGCAGCCAGCGCGCCACCAGGGGCGGCGGCAGCCAGAGCTCCGATACCTCCGGCCGTCAAGAACGAACGTCGGGTCACGTCGTGTCGGGTTTGTCGCATGTCCTGTCCCTTGAGGTTTGACGTTGTCGTTTGGGGTGTGAAGTGTTCGCGTACCTTATCAGTATCAGCGAGACCTGACCCGCCGCCCACGGGTGTAAGATCGCAGCTGATGCGTGCCAGACCCCGACAGCCTGGCCAGCCGGCGTTCCTGCTCGCGATCGTCACCATCATGGGGATGGTCGCCATCATTGGAATGGCCGCCGAACGGGGCGATCTGCGACTCGTCGACGCCGCCAAAGCCCAGGACACGGCCGCGGTGCGGACGCTGGTCGATCAGCAGACGCCCGTCGACGTTGCGCAACCGGATGGCGCCACCGCCCTCCACTGGGCGGCGCACTGGGACAATCTGCCGATCGCGGACCTGCTGATTCGCGCCGGCGCCGACGTCAACGTGACGAACGAGCTTGGGGTCGCGCCGCTCTCACTGGCCTGTATCAATGGCAGCGCCGGAATGGTCCAACGACTGCTCGACCGTGACGCAGACGCCAATCACGCCCTCCCGACCGGCGTCACGTCGCTGATGACCTGCGCGCGGACGGGAAGCGTGGACGCCGTACGAAATCTGCTTGACCACGGCGCACGCGTGAACGAGCAAGAGCGTGTCTGGGGACAGACGGCGCTCATGTGGGCAATCGCCGAGAGGCACCCGGACGTTGTCGCCTCTCTCGTTGCCGCGGGGGCCGACATCGGCCACCGGTCACACGGGGGATTCACATCACTGTTGTTCGCCGCTCAGCAAGGTAGCGTCGAATCGGCCGGCATCCTCCTCGATGCCGGGACCGACGTGAATGAGGTGGGCGCCGATGGGAGCGCCGCGCTGCTGGTCGCCACAGAAAGCGGCCACACCGACATGGTTCGGTTTCTGCTCGACGCCGGTGCTGACGTGCACGCGATCGGCACGGGACGCACCGCACTGCATGCCGCCGTTCAGGCCGCTCGTCCGGACATCGCCACCGTACTCCTTGACAGTGGTGCCGACCCGAACGCTCGATTGCAGAGCCGATTGCCGCGCATCCCCGGTGACCTCTCAACTCTCAGCGGTCCGATGAGCTGGATCGGCGCCACCCCCTTCTGGCTGGCTGCAAAGTTCACCGACCGTGAGTTGATGCGTCTGTTCGCCGACCGCGGCGCGGATACGCGGCTTACGACCGAGGACGGAACGACGCCGTTGATGGTGGCGGTGGGAATCGGCTATGTCGACGGGTACGACCGCTACGGGAATCTGCGGTTCGACGGCGACTCGGCGCGCCGGGAGCAGAACGACCTCGAGGCCGCCAAGCTGGCGTTGGCGCTTGGCGGCGATGTCATGACGGTGAACGAGCACGGCCAGACGGTGATGCACGGTGCGGCCTACCTGGGTGGCAATACCATCGTGCAGTTCCTGGCCGACCAGGGCGCCGAGATAGACCGCGCCGACAACGATGGTCGGACGCCCCTCTCCATCGCCGATGGGTTGTACGTTGGGGGCACGTTCGTGATCCAGGAGAGCACGGCTGAGCTGCTGCGCCAGCTCGGCGCCGTTCAAAGTAGCCACTGAGCACTGATGGCTCATCACTGCAGCGATACCGATACTGATGAGGGTGAAGATGAGCTGGTCGGCGAGATTCCTCGGCGGCGGTGTGATGGTCATCATGGTTATCGCCATGGCTATCGCCGCCACGAGCCTACTCGAGGCGGCGCCGCGAGTTTTGCCGGCGCAGCCTGAACCTGCGCCAGACCCATCACGAGCATTCCTCGACGCCAACTGCGTCGCCTGTCACAACAGCCGCCGTCTCACGGCGAGTCTTTCCCTCGACGGGGACACCGTCGACCCGCGTGCCGCCCACGAGGATGCGGAGGTCTGGGAGAAGGTCATTCGCAAGCTGCGCACCGGTGCCATGCCTCCGGCCAGCAGACCGCAGCCCGATCCCCGAGACGTCGATCAGTTCGTGTCACACCTGGAAACGACCATCGACGAGGCCGCGACCCGTCGACCGATGGTCGGCCGGCCAGTGGCCCACCGTCTCAATCGCACGGAGTATGCCAACGCGATCGGCGATCTGCTCGATCTCGAGGTCGATGCATCGGACCTCCTCCCCCCTGACGACGCCGGGTATGGATTCGACAACATCGGCGACGTGCTAACCGTTTCGCCGATGCTGCTCGAGCGATACATGTCGGCCGCCGGGAAGATCGCGCGGCTGGCGACCGGGTCTGCGGGTCGTGAAACCACCACGCACGCCTACACCCTCTCCAGGTATCTGAGACAGAACGACAGGATGAGCGAGGATCTCCCCTTCGGTTCCCGGGGCGGGATGGCCGTCCGGCACACCTTTCCGGCCGGGGGCGAATACATCGTGAGACTGCGGCTGCAAAAGAGCCACCGGGATCAGATTCGGGGCCTGAACCGGCTGCACGATCTCGAGGTCCGGCTCGACGGCGAGCGTCTGCAGCTCTTCACCGTCGGACGTCCCGCCGTTCAGAAGGAAGGGCGGCCACCGGACGAATGGCGGCAGTACCTTCTGCACGCCGACCAGGACCTCAACGTGAACGTTCGGACGACGGCCGGACCGCATCTCGTGTCGGCTGCCTTCCTGGCAAAGCCCGGTGTATCGGAAGGACCGCTGCGGCGGCCGGTGTCGGTCGCGACCTATGGGTTTAACACCGAGGTGGCCGGCGACGTGACGGACGAGCCTGCGCTATCGACCATCCGTATCGACGGTCCGTTCGAGCTCGAGTCGAGCCCGAGCCCCATCGATTCGCCAAGCCGACGGCGACTCTTCGTCTGTCATCCATCGGACGCCAGCGAGGAGCGCCCGTGTGCGCGGGAGATCCTGTCGCGGCTCGCGCGTCGCGCCTTTCGTCGTCCGATCACGGAGACGGATCTCGACGCACTCCTCGCCGTCTTCGATGAGGGCCGGGACCGCGGTGGATTCGAAGCAGGTGTGGAGTTCGCGCTGCGCAAAGTTCTCGTCAGCCCCGACTTCCTGTTCCGCCTAGAACGCGACCCGACGGACTTCCCGCCCGCCAGCCCCTATGAGCTGAGCGATGTGGAGCTTGCCTCGCGTCTCTCGTTCTTTCTCTGGAGCACGATCCCCGACGAGGAACTGCTGGCGCTGGCCGTCGCGGGAGAGCTGGGCGACCCCACGGTACTGGACCGGCAGGTCGCGCGAATGCTCGCCGACCCGCGGGCGGACGCGCTGGTCCACAACTTCGCGGGGCAGTGGCTCTATCTCCGCAACATGCAGCAGGTCGGACCCGACCCGGTGACGTTTCCGGAGTTCGATGACAACCTGCGCCATGCCTTCGCGCGTGAGACCGAGATGTTTCTCGTCAGCCAGCTGCGCGAGGACCGAAGCGTGCTGGAGCTGCTGGACGCCGACTATACGTTCATGAACGAGCGACTGGCCAAGCACTACGGCGTCCCGGGAGTCTATGGCAGCCACTTCCGCCGAGTGCCCCAGCCGGACCCGACCCGCAAGGGACTGCTCGGGCACGCCAGCATCCTTACCGTCACGTCATACGCCAACCGTACGTCGCCGGTCCTGCGCGGGAAGTGGCTGCTCGAGAACCTGCTCGGAGCACCGCCCCCGCCCCCGCCGCCAAACGTCCCGGCTCTGCGGGAACTCGACGAGGAGGGCGTTCCGCCGAGTTCCGTACGCGAGCGGATGGAGCTCCACCGCGCGAATCCCGTCTGCGCATCGTGTCATGCGCAGATGGATCCCCTGGGCTTCGCGCTGGAGAATTTCGACGCCATCGGCAGGTGGCGGACCACCAGCGAAGGCGGCACGCTGATCGACGCGACGGCGGTCCTGCCCAACGGCGACACGATCTCCGGACCGGGTGACCTGGCGCGCGTCTTTCTCGACCAGCCCGACCTCTTCACCTCGACCGTCGTCGAAAAACTGCTGACGTATGCGCTCGGCCGCGGCGTCGAGTACTACGATGCCCCAGCCGTTCGATCGATCGTGCGTCGCGCCGCCGCGAGCCAGTATCGCTGGTCGTCGCTGATTTCAGGTATCGTGACGAGTGAGCCGTTCCGGATGAGGATGTCTGACGGCCCGGCCACTCACGCGAGTGGCCCGGCCACTCACGCGAGGAGAGTGCCATGATCATCACCAAGAGATCGATCTCGCGACGTACTGTTCTTCGGGGACTGGGCGCCACGATGGGGTTGCCGTTGCTCGATGCCATGGTGCCGGCACTCCGTCCGATCCGGGTGTCGGCTGCCAGCCCAACGCGACGGTTGGCGACGGTGTATGTCCCGAACGGGATCATCATGGACAGGTGGACGCCGTTGACCGAAGGCGCGGGATTTGACCTCCCGCCGACCCTCGCGTCTCTGGCGCCATTTCGCGATGACCTGCTCGTCCTGAGCGGATTGGTGCATCAGACGGCCTTTCCCCTGACGGGAGAAGGTGCCGGTGACCATGCTCGCGCGGCCGCCTGTTACTTGACGGGGGTGCATCCAAAGAAGACCGAAGGTGCCGATATCCGGGCCGGCATATCGATGGATCAAATAGCGGCGCGCCACGTCGGCGCCGAGACACAGCTCGCATCGCTGGAGCTCGGCTGCGACCCGAACTACTTCCTGGGCGCATGCGATGCCGGCTACAGCTGCGCGTATGGCAACACCCTATCTTGGCGGACGGAGACGACCCCGCTGCCGGTGGAGATCAACCCGCGCGCGGTGTTCGAACGGATGTTTGGCGACGCGGAGGACACCAGCGTGGCCGCCCGGCGTCTTCGCATCCAGGAGGATCGAAGCATCCTGGACTCGCTCCTCGAGGATGTCGCGCGATTGGAGGGGATCCTCGGCGCCGGCGATCGCGTGAAGCTGTCGCAATACCTGGAGGCCGTGCGGGATCTCGAGCGCCGTATCCAGAAAGCCGAGCAACAGACCGCCCGTGAGCTGCCGGCCTTCGAGAAGCCGGTGGGTATTCCGGAACGATACGACGATCACGTCAAGATGATGTTCGACCTGCAGCTGCTCGCATTCCAGACCGACCTCACCCGGATCACGACGTTCATCATGTCGCGCGAGGTGAGTTCTCGAACCTATCCTGAACTGGGCATTCCCGATCCCCATCATCCGATCTCTCACCACCAGGACGATGGAACCAAGATCGAAAAACTTTCGAAGATCAACGCCTTCCACGTCGGCCTGTTCTCGCATTTCCTCGACCGGCTGCGGGAGACGGAGGACGGTGACGGATCGCTGCTGGACCAGGTGATGATCACCTACGGTTGCGGCATCAGCGACAGCAACCAGCATCTGCACAACAACCTGCCGATGCTGGTGGCGGGCGGTGGAGGAGGCCAGATCTCAGGTGGACGTCACCTGCGCTTTGCCGACGACACCCCGATGGCGAATCTGCTGCTGACCCTGCTCGACAAGATGGATGTCCCGCTCGACCGGTTGGGCGACAGCAACGGACAGCTCCACGAGCTGTCGGAGTTGTCCTAGCCCAACGCGCCCTATGGCACGCCCGCCGTTGGGCCGTAGCCCAACGGGCCCTATGGCACGCCCGCCGTTGGGCCGTAGCCCAACGCGCCATAGGGCGCGCTTGCAGAAGCGCTGACGGGCGCGCTTGCAGGAGCTCTGACTATCGCGCGCCGGCTGACCCTGACTAAGACGCCTTCTCGCGAGACGTGCTCCAGAACCTCCACGGAGACGCCCTGCTCTCGCAGCGCTTCGATGCCGCTGTCGTTCGTCGCAACAAGAGCTGGCAGGACGGCCTCGTCCGGGGCCCACTCTGGTAGGTCGCGCTTGAGGTAGTAGTCCAGACCGAAATCCCAGGCCCGGTGCAGACGGTACGACGACACGCTGTCCGCGGCGCCGTTTTCCTGCACGTGACGGGCGAGCGCACGCGGACTCAGCAGCGGGTCGAGGTGCGGGAGCATCGTGGCGTTGAGATAGGCAATCGCGGTGGCGAAGGCGAGCGCGACGGTGGCTACGGCGAGAGACCCCCGTCGCCAGAAGGCCGACGCGGCGACCGCCAGGCTCGCCAGGCCAACAACCAGCGCGAGCGGGCGGAGGGTGTCGAGCGGAAGTCCCGGGACACCGGCGATGGCCGCTTCGGGAATGGCAAACGCCGCCGCCAGCCCAGCGAACACGACCGCAGTCCCCAGCAGTGGCCACCGAGCGTCCTTGTCCCTGCAGTCCAGGAAGTCGGCAATCGTCTTGGCCAGCAGCAATGCCGCAGGCGGGATGGCCGGCAGCACGTAGCCGGGGAGCTTCGAGCTCGAGAGGCTAAAGAAGAGGACGGGAAAGAGTGCCCAGCACGCGACATACAGGGACGGTGACGTGGCCAGCTCACCGGTTTGCCGCCGAATCCAGGCCTGCCGGATGCCCGGGAACAGGAAGGCCGACCACGGTGCGAGGCCCAGTACGAGAATGGGTCCAAAGAACCAGAACGGCTGCTCGTGTCGGAAGACCGGGGTCAGAAACCGACCGAGGTTGTGGCTGATCAGAAACACGTCGACGAACTCTGGGGTTCGGATCGCCGAGATGACATACCAGGGGAGCGCCACGACGCCAAAGCTCACCCAGACCAGAGGCCGTGCCAGCGCCGTCAGCCGCGACATGCGATGCGACGCGACGCCCCAAAACGCGAGACCGCCAACTGTCAACAGGATCCCCGCAGGCCCTTTGGCCAGCACGGCCAGCCCCAGTGCGGCCCCGAAAGCCACCTGCCACAGACGCGGCCGGTTTCCGGGCTCGACGACGAGACGGGCTGCCGCCATCATCGTGAGCGCCAGTAGGGCGGTGAACAGCATGTCGGTCGTCGCCCCGCGGGCGAAGGCGAAGGTGCTCAGGGTCGTGGGAAATACGATGAGCACGACGGCGGCGGTTGTCGTGCCGTACAGGCGCCAGCCCATCCACCCGAGTGCCAGCGCCGTCAACAGCGCGCTGATGGCCGACGGCAGCCGGGGCGCCAATTCGCTGTCACCGAACAGGCGATACCCCGACGCGGCGGCCCAGTAGAAAAGGATCGGCTTCTCCAACCATGGCTCACCGTTGAGGCGCGGCGTCACCCAGTCCTGACCCTCGGCCATCGCCCTCGAGATCGCCGCGTATCGCGGCTCGTCTGGACCGACCAGCCCGACCGCCGTCAACCCGTCGAACAGGCCGACGTAGGAGACGAAGATGGTGAGCAGCAGCCATCCGGCTGTTGCCCACCGAGCGCGAGGGGAGGAACGAACGAGAGAGACCGCTGCGGCAGTCGGAGTGGTAGACACCAGTTCGCGTGTCGGTTTCTGGGCAGGTAGACGTCGCGATCATACCTCGATCGGGATCGCTGACGACCTCCTATCTACGTTCCGCGGGGTCTCCGAGGGTGATCATATAATCGACGCCGGCTCCCCGCACTTCGTCATCGCCAATCGCATGACTCAAGACATTCAGGCTAAAGCGCTTTTCAGATAGCCCTTGTACTGCCTGGGCTCGTCGTGGTACTTCTGCATGCACCAATGCAGGAGGACCGATGCAAGCCTATTCGATGGATCTCCGAGAACGGGCCCTGCTCGACAGTGATGCCGGGATGAAGGCCGCGGACGTTGCGGTGAAGTACCGCGTGAGCGGGTCGTGGGTGCGGCTGTTGAAGCAGCGTCGGCGGGAGACGGGCGAAGTCGCGCCGCGCGTCCAGCGGCACGGGCGGCGCCGGATGTTGGAGCCGCACCTGCACACCCTGGCCGCGCTGATCGCGGAGCAACCGGATCGCACCTTAGCCGAGCTGAAGGACGCGCTCGGCACGCCGGCCAGTCTGGCGACGATCTGGCGCGCGGTGGCGGCTCTGGACGTGACCGTCAAAAAAAACGGTCCGGCCCTCCGAACACGATCGACCTGACGTCGCGGCCGCGCGGGTCGTGTGGCACGCCGCCGCGCCGACCTGGGATCCGACACGCCTGGTTTTTCTCGACGAAACCGGCATTACGAACAATCTCCTGCGGCGGTATGGTCGGGCCCTCCGCGGGGCCCGCGTCCACGACCACGCGCCGTGCGCCCGGTGGCAGACCAGTACGTTTCTCGCGGCACTGCGGGTCACCGGCCTGACCGCGCCCGGGGTCTTCGACGGCGCCATCGACGGGGCGAGCTTCCTCGCCTATATCGAACAGATCCTCGTGCCCACCCTGCATCCCGGGGACATCGTCATCGCCGATAACCTCAGCGCACACAAAGTGGCCGGCGTCCGCCAGGCGATCGAGCGCGTCGGCGCCACGCTCTGCTATCTGCCGCCCTACAGTCCGGACCTCAATCCCATTGAACTCTGCTTCGCGAAGCTCAAAGCCCTCGTGCGCGCCGCCCGCTGTCGATCCACCGAGACCCTCTGGCCTTTCCTCGGCGCCTGTCTGCCGCACTTCAGCCCCGAGGAATGCCGCCATTACTTTCGACACTGCGGCTATCCGGGCACCACACGGTCATGAAAAGCGCTTTAGGGACGCTTCGGCGACACGCGCGTCGCGTGCCGACCCGCGGTGGGACGCGCTCCGCAAACTTCGCCTCGAGGAGGCGATGTTTCTCTTCTTGTTCATTCCCTCGATGGTCGTGACCATCTGGGCCAATGTCGATCTCTACACGGAGGGAGTCCGGTCGCGGAGGATTCGCGGCGGCATTCTGCGGCTCGCGATTGTTGCCGCGATCGCCGTCATGCTTCCGGTCCTCGACCGTTGGCGTCACCGCCTTTCGTATGGCGTGGGGCGGAGCACCGTCGAGTTCTTCCGCACGTTCTTTCCGTTCGCGCTGTGTTCGGCCGTGTACACGAATCTTCACGACACCGTTCGGTGGATCAATCCGCACGATATTCACGACACCCTCATGGTCATCGAGGAGTGGATGTTCGGATTCCAGCCGGTCGTGTGGGCGGAGCAGTTCATCACACCGGAGCGCACGGAGTTCTTCAGCCTCATCTATACGAATTTCTTTGTGCTGACGATTGTCGTCTCGTGCGTGCTGTGGGCCGCGGGGAAGCGCCAGCAGGCGCGTGAGACGATGCTTGGGATCATCGTCTGCTTCTACTCCGGCTACATCTTGTACGTCATCTTCCCCGCGGCGCCTCCGAGGCTCTACTACGAATCGCTCGGGATGTTCGCGGTTGATCTCGGGGGCGGCCCGATCACCGACTTCCAGAACGCCCTCATCAACATGATGCCGAACCAGGCCTCTCGGGCGGCATTCCCCAGCCTCCACGCTGCCGTCAGCCTGGTCGTGCTCTGTTATGCGTGGCGATTCTGCCGGTGGCTGTTTCCGATTCTCGTCCTGTTCGTGGTCGGTCTCCTGACGTCGACGGTCTATCTTCGCCATCACTACGTCATCGACTTGATCGCCGGGGTGCCACTGGTCCCGTGGGCCCTCTGGCTCGCCCCTCGGCTCGACCGCTGGTGGAAGGGATCCGGGGAGCCTTACGATCTCGGTGAGAGAGAGGCGGTCAGCGCCTCGCACCGAGGGGCTTGACCAGAGCCGTCGGCCATCAATCCTCAGAGCTCGGCTCGCATCCAGGCTGTAGCGAGGCTGTCCGCGTATTCGTTCCAGCGGTTGCCAGCGTGGGCGGCGATCCAGACCAGCTTGCACTTCGGATACGCCCGGTAGAGGGACAGCAGCTCCTGGACGAGCTCGAGGTTCTTGATGGGCCCCGACTTCTTCTTCCAGCCTTTCCGCTCCCAGCCCGGCGCCCACTGTGTGATGGTGTTCACACACAGCCGGCTGTCGGTCCGAATCTCAACCGCCGCGTGCTCCGGCAGCATCTTGAATGCCTCGATCAGCGCCCGAAGCTCCATACGGTTGTTGGTCGTCTGTGGGTCGTGGCCGTGCCTTTCCGACTGGATCTTGCCCTCTTCCACCCACACCACCCCCCACCCCCCCGGACCTGGATTCGGCGCGGAGCTGCCATCGGTGAAGACGCCGGAACCTGGGCCATCGTGATACGTCGAGAGCACCTCGGCGAGGGTCAGGTTCTCCTCGCTGCGCCCTTGAGGACTGCTAGGCATGCCCGAAAGGATACTAGGACCCTAGGCCCCTAGCATGCGCTCCCGGCGATTGGCCCGCATGAAGGCAAGCCCGAGGATGGCCGCCATCGCCAGCAGCACGCCGATGTGGTTCTGCAGGCCCCACGCGAAAAGTTGCGCGGCATCATCGGCATCGTCGATGGCCACCGCGGCATTCCAGAACGGCGAGATGCGTACCGGGTTCGCGCCGAAGCCGGAGATGAGTAGGTCTAGGCCCAGGATGGCGGCGACACCCATCGCGCCAGCCACCTCGCTGCGAAAGAGCGTGGCCATCCCCATCGCGAGTACCAGGTAGAAGAGCGCCGGCTGCAACGCCCCGTAGAGGGCGCTCCACGGCAAGGGCGTAAAAAAAATGTAGGTGCCGGCCAGGAGCAGGGTCTCGCTCGCGAGCAGCACCAGGGTCGAGGCGAACAGCTTGGCCCACCACACCCGCTCGCAGCCGCCGGGCACCGTGTAGGCGATCTCGAGACTGCGGCCATCGATTTCACCGGCGATGATCCGGAGACCGAGAAAGACTGCCAGCAGCGTCAACGGCAGACCGACCAGCGGGACCTGGGCCGAGCTCGGCGTATAGCCCTCGCCGGCACCGATGATGAGGACGCCGGCCTGGAAGAGCAGCCAGAGGAGGGGCAGGAACGGAAGCAGCCAGTAGCGACGACCAGCGACCACCAGCAGAGCGAGCCGCAGCAGCCCGACGCCCCGGCGGCCCCGCCTCATAGTGGAGTCCCTTCCGCCTCGGAGAGGAGCCAGAGATATCCGTCTTCGAGCCCGGCGTCGAGGGGCCGCGCTGTCTCATCGGGCGACTCGGCGGCGAGGATACGATGCACCGCCGACCCATCGGCCGCCGGCGTCTCCTCGGCCCGGATCGCCCCGGCCGGCAGGTCGAGGGTGGCCGAGGGCTCGGTGCGCAGCTCCCAGACCCGGCCGCTGGCAGTGGCCGCAAGCTCGCCCGGTTCGCCATCGAAGAGCAGACGGCCGCGGACCAGCACGAGCACCCGCTCGCAGGCGACCGCGACGTCTTCGACCACGTGGGTCGAGAACAGGACGATACGGTCGCGCCCGAGACGACTCAGCAGATTGCGAAAGCGGATGCGCTCGCGGGGGTCGAGCCCGACCGTCGGCTCGTCGACGATGATGACCGGTGGGAGGCGCAGCAGCGTCCGCGCCACCGCGACCCTCTGGCGCATGCCGCCTGACAGCGCCTTGATCGGCTCGTCGGTCTTCGCCGTCAACCCGACTTCCTCCAGGAGGTTCTCCACTCGCTCTCGGCGCACGTGGCGCGGCAGATCGTAAAGCGCAGCGAAGTAGGACAGATACTCGCGTGGCGTGAGTCCGCCGGGCAAGCCGGCGTCCTGGGGCAGATACCCGACCCAGCGCGCCAGGTAGCGCTGGATGGCGCGCAGCGGTACGCCGCCAAGAGTGATGGTCCCACGGGTGGGGTCGAGCACCCCCGCCAGCTGTCGAAGGAGCGTCGTCTTGCCAGACCCGTTGGGACCCAGGACGCCGATCATGCCGCGGTCGACCGAGAAGGTGACCCCGGCCAACGCGAGCACCGGATTCGACGGCAGATCGACCCCTCCGACGCGTGCCGCGAACCGCCGCCACCGACTGCGCGGGTAACGCAGCCACCCGCGGGACGCGCGGGCATCGAGGGCTCCGCTGGCCTGCCTGCGGGCGCTGCGTCGGGCCCCCTGTCCCACCGCCAGGATGACGGCGACGATGGCGAGCCCCACGAAACCGGTCTCGGGCGGCTCACCCGACAGCCGTGGCCCCAGGGCGGTGACCCAGGTGAACGCGCCGAGGGTGGCCCACGGCGTGAGTCCGGAGACCCACCCCTCTATGCCCCCCGGCTGTACGGCACCCGTGGCGTCAGCCTTGCCCCGTGCGCGCCTGAGCTCCAGTACCAGCCTCGAGACCAGCGCCGCCACCACCATCCAGAGAACCAGCCGCCAGAAGATCGACTGGATCTGCAAGGCGAGATAGCCAATCCCAGCGGCGCCCAGCAACAGCGGGACGAGATGGTCGCGGGCATCGGCCGGGTCGAAGGCCCGCCCGCCGCGCTCGAGTACCCGCTGTGCGAAGTCCTGGGATGCCCGCACGGTGGCGCGAATCGGTCCCGGCAGCCCGTAGACCTTGCGCAAGCTGCGAACGTCGAGTCGCGGAGGTCCCGCACTGCGGTCAGGCTCCGGCAGGTCCCGGGGACGGAAGATCAGCACCACGACAGCCAGCAACGCACCGCCGATGAGCAGGCTGAGCCCCACCTGCCAGAACAGGGTCGTCACCGTGTCGGTGATGATCAGCGCCGACATCGCGACGACGGTGGTGCCGAGCCAGGCGAGCACCAGCCACGGGCCGACGCGGCCGAAGATCAGGTCGAGCTTCCGAAGCAGGATGAAGCCGACCGGCATGATCAGCAACGTCAGCAGCGTCGAGGTGACCAGCCCACCGATCACGATGGTGGCGAAGGGCGGCCAGATCTCGTTCTCCCGACCGGTAGCGAGCGCCAGCGGCCACAGCGCGGCCACGGTGGTGGCCGTGGTCATCAACACGGGCCGGGTGCGTTCGCGCACCGAGGCGAGCGCGGCGGAGCCAGAGCTCCACCCGCCCTCGAGGACCAGCTGTTGCATCCTGTCGACCAGCAGAATCGCCGGGTTCACCGTCAATCCTCCGAGCGTCAACGCTCCGAGCATCGCCATCATGTCGAGGGGCATGCCGGCGAACACCAGGGCCCAGGTTGCCCCCAGCACGGTCAGGGGCAGAGCGAGCAGCACCAGTACCGGCAGCGTGAGCGACTCGAAGGTGATGGCGAGCACCAGAAAGACCAGCGCCACGACCGGCACGAGGATCCGGCGGAACCAGCTGGTGCCCTCGGTCTGTCCTGGCGTCTCGATGGTGAAGCCGCGGGGGCGCGGCACCGACCGAACAGCCGCCGCGATTTGATCCTCGACCGCCACCCGATTGGGCCCGGTGCCCGGGACGTCGCTCGACAGCCGGTAGAGCACCGACAGCTCCCGTCGCCCGTTGTGATGGGTAAGCATCGGCGGCGCCGGCATGCGACGTATCGAGGCCAGGGCCATGACCGGCACCACCCCGGCCTCGGTCTTGACGCGCAGCCGGGTGAGATCGCGGGTGGCGCCGCGCGGTTGACGGGCATCCTTTCGCTCCACCACCAGCGGCAGCTCCCGGCCGTTCGGCAGCACGAAACCGGTCTGCATCCGAGTCCCTTCGCGTCCGGCCAGTTGGAGGACGGGCAGCACCTGGTCGAGGGTCAAGCCATAGGCTTCGAAGGCTCGGTGGTCGGGCTCGACCCAGATCTCTTCCATGCTTTGCCGCGCCGATATCCACGCCTGGTCCACTTGCGGCATCGACTCCAGCCGGGCCCGGATACTCTCGGACAGAATCTGAAGCTGTGAGCTATCCGGACCGGAGAGTACGACCTCGGCCGGCGCCCCGCCCAGCAGTCCACCAAGACCCCCGGTCCCACCGCCTCCCCCGCCGTCACCGCTGCCCAGCTGCTCTTCTCCCGGGCGCAGGACCTCGAGCCCCTCGATGTCGCGCGCCGCTCGCCGCACCGCCTCGCGCACCCGCTGGGCCCCGAATCCGGCCGGTCGGTCGGCGGGGTCGACGAGCTGCACGGTGAGCGACCCACCTTCCTCCTGGATCCTTGCCTCGACCATCTCCAGACCGTCGAGCTCCAGCACGGCTCGCTCCAGCCGTCCCATGGCCTCGCTGGCTGCCTCGATCGAGCCCTGCCCTGAGGCGAACCGGGTGGCGAGCTGCACCGAATCGGCTTCGGGCGCCTCCTGCGTTGCCGTCTGCACGCTGACCCACGGTAGGGCCAGGATCATCGTTACCAGCACGGCCCCCGCGGTGCCGGCCAGCCACGCTGGCGGATGACGCAGGGCCCGCGCGACGACCCCGGCGAAGAGCAGCCGAGCCCGGTCGGGTGCCACTAGGCCGCCGCGTTCGGCCCGCCGGTGTCTGATCCGAGCTAGCCGGCGGAGTGCGGCCGGAGCCGACAGGCGATGCGCCAGGAGGGGGACCAGACCCAGCGCGACCACCAGCGATGCCGCGAGCGGGAGCAGAATCGAGAGCGCGATCACCGCGATCAGCTCGCGCACCATTGGGTCGTCGAAGTCGATGATAAAAAGTGGCAGGAAGACGGCCGCGGTCGTGGCGCTGGCGGCGATGATCGCCCGCACGGTGCGACGCAGCCCCTTACGCACGGCGGCCGCCGCCTCGGCGCCGCGCTCCAGTTGGCGGTGCACCGCCTCGTAGACCACCACGCTGTTGTCGATCAGCAGTCCGACCGAGAGCGCCAGACCAAAAAGGGTGATCAGGTTTAGCGTCTGACCGACTAGATACAGCATCGACAACGCCGCGAGTAGACTTACCGGCACCGCCACCGCGACGACAGCTACGGCCCGCCACTGGCGCAGGAAGAGGAAGAGCACCACCAGCGCCACGGCGAACCCGGCGGCGCCGAGTCGGGCCAGTCGGTCCAGCTGGTCTTCCACGATCTCGGCGGCATCGAGGCCGATCACCAGGTTAATGCCCTGAGGCCGCAGCTCCTCCTGGATCATGGCGACGCGCTCACGCAGCCGGCGCCCAAGGCGGACCAGGTTGACCCCTTCCTCCTGAAAGAGAATCACACCCACCGCCGGCTGCCCGTTGACCCGGAAGAGCATCTCTTCGCGTCCCGGGCCATAGCGCAGCTCGCTGACGTGCCGCAGCCGTACGGGAAGGTCTGGCTGGATGCGGGCTTCGCCCAGCGAGGTCAGACCAGCCGGCCGTCCGTCGAGGATGACCGGCACGCGACCGGTCTCGCTCTCCAGCTGGCCGAGAAACCGGAGCTGCCCGACATTGTCGGAGACGGCTTGGGAGACTGCCTCGGTGGTCACCCCGAGCGCCGCGGCACGGTCCGGGTCGACCGTCACGGAGACCTGACGCCCGCCCCCGCCCCCCGTGATCGCCTGGCTGATCCCGGACACCGACGCGAAACGCGGCGCCACGAGCTCCTGGGCCAGGTCGAATAGCGCGTTGCGGTCCTCGCTCTCGCTCCCGAGGACGTGCACCATCATCGCGATGCTCGAGAGCAACGACGTATCAAACGTCGCCACGTTGACGACTGTCCCCCGGGGTTGCTCGCGCTGGAGTGCCGCCGCGATGCGCTGGAGCTCGAGCTCGCGCACCTTGAGGTCGCTGCCCGGCTCGAACTGCACCCGCAAGTTTCCGCTGGAGCCTTGTATCTCACCCCAGCTCTCCGACACCTGCGCCAAGCCGGCGACCCGGGCCTGGAGGGGTAGGAGTATCTCGCGCTCGATGACCTGCGCCTCGCTGCCAGGCCGGACGAAGTTGATGAACAGACGGTCGCCCGAGATCGCGGGGAACAGCTCGACGGGCATGCGCTGCCAGGCCACCGCCCCCACGAGCATGATGCCAAGAAAGAACATCGAGACCGCGACCGGCCGCCGGATCGGCAGGGTCACCAGGCTCATGCTGTCTTCGTTCTCCTCCACCGGCGGATACATGATTCGGTCGCGGAGCGAGGCCGGGGGCGACTGCGGTGGCGCCATGAACGCCAGTGCCTGCGTGACGGGGAGGAAGGAGCTGACCTCGTCCACACAGGCACGACAGAGGTCGAGATGTTGCTCGAAGAGATCGCGCTCGGACCCCTGGAGGCCTCCGAGCGCAAACACGGCCGCCCGACGGACCTCGGCGTCGTGGGACGAGTGCAGCGTCAAGGCGCGACCATCAATCGCGCTACGCAGCACTTCCAGGCTCGACCGGATCTGCTCCCTGACGATGACGACCTCGGTCGATGAGCCGAACCGTGTAGCCACCTCCGGCTCGATGAGGCCGAGCCGTGTAGCCACCTCTGGCTCGGTGAGTCCCCCGAAGAAGACAAGCTCGAGGGCCTCGCGCGCTTGAGGCGGCAAGGTGTCCAGAGCCTGGCGGAGCCGGTCTCGGTCGATGTCGGTCAATGTCGACGGCAGGTGGCCAGAGCCAGAGACCGGCTCTGGTAGATCGGTCGAGGCGGTCGCGACGGTCGTGACACTCGCGACCGGGTCGCGATGCTCCCCGCGTCGCCTTTGGCGACGCCCCTCGCGTCGCACGGCAAGCAGGATGCGAGTGGCGTCGGCCGCGGTCCTGTCATCAGCGTCACTGGGGACAGGTCCGCCTTCATCAGGCAACGTGGCGAACACCGTCGCCACCGCCTCTTCGGCGGCCTCGCGGTCATTCGTCACGCGTACCGCGAGGGAGAAGGCCGCCGACCCGATTCGATCGTAGAGCGCCATACGCATCGCGACAGCCCTAGCCTGGAGACACGTGAGTACCTCGGTTTGTCAGACGGTCCAGGACGAGATACAAGCAGGGCAGCACGAGGAGCGAGCCGACCGTGGATGCCAGAATGCCGCCGATGATGGTGACGGCCATCGGACCGCGCAGCTGGGCGCCTTCGCCTGTCCCGAAGGCCAGCGGCAGCAGCGCCAGCACCGTCGTCAGCGTGGTCATGACGATCGGACGCAGTCGGGTACCGGCGGCCTGCGCCAGCGCGTCGACCCGCTCCACCCCCCGCGCCATCAACTGCCGTGCCGTGTCGATCAGCAGCACGGCGTCGTTGACGGCGACCCCCGCCAGCACGATGAGGCCCATCATCGCCATCATGCCGATCGGCTGGCCGGTCGGCACCAGGGCGACGGCGACCCCGACCAGCCCGAGTGGAATGGCGGCCAGTACGGTGATCGGGTGCAGCAGCGACTCGAAGGTGCCGGCCAGGACCATCAGCACGAGCACCAGGGCGAGGATGCCCGCGAGCCGGAGCTCGCCGAACGTACGCACCCGCTCTTCCTCCTCGCCACGCACCTGCGCGCGTAGACCTGGCGGCAGGGGGGCGGCGTCGAGTGCGGCGACCACCGCGGCGATGGCGCTCGGGGTGTCGGCGCCTTCGGAGATCTGCGCGCTGACCTGGGCGGTGCGTCGCTGGTCGCGGCGGAAAATCTCGCGGGCGCCTTCCGCTTCGGAGAAACGGGCGATTTCACGTATCGCGACTTGCCGCCCCTCCGCCGTACGGAAGACGACGTGCTCCAGTTCCTCTCGTCTCGGGGTCGGCAGCCGGAGGGTCACCGGACGCTCCTCGTCGCCCATTGCCAGCATCGTGATGTCGCGTCCGTCGAGACTCGCTTCCAGCACGCGGGAGAGGGTCTCGAGATCAACCCCAAGACCATCGGCCATCGCCCGGTCGAGCTCGACGCGCAGTTCGGGCGGACCGCCCTCGAAGGAGGAACGTACGTCCCACAGCTGTTCGAGCCGGGAGAGACTCTCGGTCACGACCTCGGCGCCGCGCCGCAGATCGGGCAGCGACTGGCCGGAGATCTCCACCACCACCGGCGGGCCGCTGGTGCCGAGGGCGCTGGCGAGCGCCGAGGAGCCCACCTCCCAGCTGACCTCGGTTGACGTCAGCGCGTCGAGCGCCGGTGACAGACTGGTGGCGAGCTGGCGGCCAGTCGGGCCCTCGCTCGCCATCCGGACCGTGAGTCTGGCAGTGTTCTCTTCGGTGAGCTCGGTGCGCACCGTTCGGTCGTCCTCGGGCAGCCGGCCGACCTCGGACATTACGGCGAGCAGGTGTCCTGCGCCGGCCTGCGCGAGCATCGCCTCGATGCCCTCGGTGACCTGGGCCGTCGACTCCACGCGCTGCCCGGGCGGACCGACGACCCGCATCGAGAATTGACGGGGGTCGGCGGGAGGCAGCAGCTCGGTGCCCAGTCCCAGCAGTTGCGACACGCTCAGCCCAGCTACGACCGTTGCCAGCAGGACGGTGAGCGCCGGCACCCGCAACAGACCGCGGACGACGGTCTCGAGGATCCGGCGGGGCAGTGGCAGTGCCGCGGCCGCGGCGGGGGCGATCCGCGTCGGCAGGAACCACCTGGCCAGCGCCGGAATCAACAGCATCGCGACGGCTAGCGAGGCCAGTAGAGATGACACCACGGCGATCGCGATACCCTCGATGAGTCGTGCGGCCAGGCCCTCGACGAACAACACCGGCAGGAAGACGACACACGTGGTGAGTGTCGACGCCGTGATGGCGCCCGCTACCTGGCTGGTCCCGGCCGCCGCCGCTCTCTGCGGCGAGTCGCCCTCGGCCAGACGTCGGTAGATGCTCTCGACCACGACGATGGCATTGTCGACGAGCATGCCGGCGCCCAGCGCCAGCCCTCCCAGCGTGACGATGTTCAGGCTCTGATCGGCGAACCGCATCAGAAACAGCGCCGCGAAGATCGAGACCGGTACCGCGGCCGTGACGACGAGCGTCGCGCCGGCGGAACGGAGGAAGATGGCGAGCACGGCCACCGCCAGCGCCACTCCCAGCCCCGCTGCGTTCTGCAAATCGGAGAGCGCGTCGACCACCAGCGCGGCGTCATCGGTCACCTCGGTGAGCTCCACGCTGGGCAGGTCGTCGGCCAGCCCCAGGAGCGCCTCGCGCACGGTGGTCGAGACCTGCACGGTGTTGGCGCCCGCCTCCTTGAAGATGGCGAGCCCCACCCCCTCGACACCGTTGACGCGAACGAGATGGTCGATTTCCCGGTCGACCATCTCAACCCGGCCCAGGTCGGCAACCCGAATCGCTTGGCGGCCTGACTCGCCGTCGGTGAGATACCGGACCACCACCCGCTCGACGTCATCGGGCCGGCGGAAGCGCGACATCCCCCGCACCAGGTAGACCTTCGCCCCCTCCTCGAGCGTGCCGGCCGAGATGTCGACGTTCTCGGCCACGAGCCGGCGCTCGACGTCGGCCAGCGTGACGCTGAAGGCCTCGAGCCGGTACCGGTCCAGCAGCACGCGGACCTCCTCCTCCCGGCCACCGGTGACCCTGACCTCCGCCACCCCTGGCAACTGCTCGAGCCCGGGCGCGACCTGCCGGCGCGCCAGCCGGCGTAGCTCGGCCAGGTCGGGGCGTCCGCCTGGGGCGACCAACCCGAGCGTGAGGATCGGTGCCTGCCTAGGGTCGAAGCGGCGCACCAGCACCTCGTCGACATCAGGGTCGGCGCTCACCGGGCTGACCGCTTTCTGGACGTCGACCAGCCCGAGGTCCAGATCGGCGTCCCAGTCGAACACGACGGTGGCGACCAGCCGACCGGTACGAGCGACCTGCGACACTTCCCGGATGCCCCGGACGGTGAACAGCCGCTGTTCGACCTGCTCGCCGTAGAGCCGCTCCATCTCGGTGGGTGGGCGGTCGCCCGAACGGACCGAGACAACGACGGTGGGGTTGTTCAGATCGGGAAGCAGGTCGACCGGCAGTTGCTGCCAGGACAGCCACCCGACCAGAGCCACGGCCGTGGCGAGCACGCTGACGGCTACCGGGCGCCGTGTCGCCAGGGCGGCGACCGACGCGGGCCGGTTCACTGGGCGCCCACCACCCGCACCCGGGTCCCGTCGGTCAACGTCTCGAGCCCGCGGACGACGAGACGCTCACCCGGTTGGACCCCTTCCCGAACCTCGACCTGGTCGTCGTTGCCCAAGCCAAGGGAGACGTTCCGCAGTACGGCCCGCTGGCCGTCGACCACGAAGACGACACTGCGTCCGGCGCGCTCGGCGACAGCGTCACGCGGCACCACTGAGACGTCGGTTCGTCGCTCGACGATGATTGCGGCCTCCACGAACATGCCGGGCCGCAAGAGCCGACCTGTGTTGTCGATACTGACCTCGGCCCGAAAGGTGTGCGTCGCCGGGTCCATCGTCGGTGCGAGACGTAAGATCGTACCGGGGATCGTGCGCTCGAAGGCGTAGTGGCGGATCTGGACGGCCTGTCCCGGCCGTACGCGGGCCAGCTCGGGGCCCACCAGATCGATGTCGGCGATCAGCTGGTCGATCGACGCGATCCGGCCGACCTCGAAGCCCGGTAACACCATCTGCCCGTCGGCGACCGGTTGTCCATCTTCGTCACGAGCCAGCTCCAGCACGACCCCCGCGATTGGTGTCGTCATCCGTGTCTTGTCGTCGGTTCGCTGAGCCTGCTCGAAGGCGAGCCGCGCATCTTCGTACGCCGACTGGGTCTTTCGGAACTCATCCTCCGCGATGAGCCCCCGCTCGAAGAGCATCTCGCGGCGGTTCATCTCCCCCTCGGCGGTTTCCAGACGCCGTCGGGCCGCCTCGAGACCGGCGGCCAACCGGGCGTCCTCGCCCGTAACCTCGGCAATGAGCTGTCCCTTGGCGACGTTCGACCCCTCCACGAGTCGCGCGCCGTTCTCGTCGCGGCCCAGCACCAGGAAGCCCGGTGTCTCAACGTTCAGGACGACGTTCTCCTGGGTACGCAGCGTACCGGTCGTGACGATGCGGTCCTCGACGACATCGGTCGTCACCTCGGCGACCTCCACGGGGATGCGGAACTCGACGTCGCTGAGCTCGGAGGCGCCCCCGCCGCAGCCTGTCGCGACTAGCAACGGCACGGACAGCATGAGGACCTGTCGGTGAACCTTTTGTATGCGGAGGCGCATCTATTTAACGTGGGGCTCCGCCCACTATCTCCTTTCCGAAACCGGCTGCCATCGAATCGCATCGGCGACCACGAGCCGGCCGGACGTCAGGTCAGACACGACGACCTTTGCCTCGCCCTCCGGGAGCTCGAACTCACCCAGCGCGTTCCACCCAGCTTCGGCCGCGGCGCCATCGAGCTCGAGCGTACGCTCTTCGCTGCCCGCGACCAACGTCACGTCGTAGGTGCCGAAGGCACCATCGAGCCCGCTCGGGAGGCTGACGCCGATGTTGATCTCGGTACCGTCGGCAGTCTGCCGGCGCCCGCCGGAAATCTGGATTCCGTCCGAAGAAGTCGTTTCCCGCGGCCGGTTACCCGTGCTACCTGGCAGGGGGAGGTGATAGGCGAGGCGCCACAACCCCGACTGTGGGAGCGTGGCGGTGAAGATGGCGCGCCGGTGACCGGCACCCTGTCCGACCAGGGCGATGGTGTGCCGGTACTTACCCCAGCTTGCCGCCACCTCCTGACGACTCCACTGCTGGGGTGACCCGAGCGGGCCAGCCTCCGGGAGCCCCTGGTCCATGTCGGCTGGTGGCGCGAAGATGCCCGAGAAGCCGCCCGCAAGCCGCAGGCCGCTCTGTTCCGCATCGGCTTCGACGGTGAACCCCGGGTCGAGGTCATCGACCAGGATATCCGTCGTCTCGGCCGGCCGCCACGTGCTGGGGCGATGGCCGAGGAAGGGTGCGTCTGGCGCTCGCGCCGTCGAATCGATGCGTGGCAGCGACAACTGAAGATCCTGGCGGTTGAGCGACAGGTAGGGCTGCAGCCAGAGTTCGCGGGGCGCCGTCGAGCCCACCAGTCCGAATTCGACCGTCTCGTGACCGGCCACGCGCACGGGCTCCGTTTCGTCCCAACGCATCGGGGTCGTCTGCTCGCCGGCGGTATAACGCAGACGCACCAGCCCCGGCGTCGATTCGTCGTTGCGTACGTGGACCCGGGTCTGATACCGAGGCATGCCCTGGGCGTCGTCGGTCAACCGCTCGACCACGGCCGGCGAGGTCACGAACCCTGGGAGCGTCGCCTCGTGGAGCCAATCGCCGATCAACGGTTCCAGGTCGGCATCGAGCTCGGAGGCGACCCGTGCGAGATCGGCGGCGTCGAAGTGCCTGCCCGCGAAGCGGGCCCGCAACTCGGCAAGAAGCGCGGCGGTCTTCTCGCGTCCAAGGCCGTCGAGAATCGAGCGCGCGATCGCGTCGCCCTTGAGCGCCAGGACGTTGAGCGTCAGCTCGGCGTCCGCGGTCGGGTCGAGGGCGGCCAGCGGGGAGCCCAACGCCCGGTCCCAGACCGACGGTCGGTCGGAGGCAATCGTCAGTACCGCCTCGGCGAGCGAGTCCATGTCGCCAGTCAACATGGCGGGGACGGCCTCGGCAGATACGGGGCCCACGTTTTGGAATACGAACGCCGAGAAGTAGCCCCGCCGGCCGGTGAGCAGCCTGGACGCAAGCTGGTCGAGCACGAAGTCGATCGCCAGCGCACCCTCACCCCGGGCGCCGGTCTGGAAAAGCAGGAAATTCCGAGACCCGCCGAGAAAGAGGTTGCCACCGCTCACGTCGTTCTCGAAGTAGCGCTCCAACGCTTCGACCTTGGCCCCCGCGAAGCCGCCCTCGCGCTCGGCGAAGCGGTCTGGGTCGCGCAACACGAACTCGAACCGAGAGGTCGTGAAGCCGTTCTCGCGGAGCAGCAAGACGCCCGGCATGGTCTGGGTCGTGTCCATGCGCCACCCTCCGCCATAGCCCCGCAGCTCGAAGGGCGACTCGACGACCGTCAGCCCCCCGTAGGGATAGGGGAGGCCGAGCCTCTCGGCGTCGGTGAGAATCTCCTCGGCCCGGGCCGCGATCTCATCGGCGGCGTCGGCGAAGAACCGGAGGTTCCGATCGTGCTTCGGATGCACGAGGATCTCGAGCTCGACACCCGCGACCTCGACCGCCCGCCGCTCGAAACGTGACGCCAATAGCCCCACGTGTGGAACGGGCGCGCCCGGGTGGAAACGGAAGCGTGCCATGTCGTCATCGCGCTCGAGCGACTCCCGGCGCCCAGGTCCCGCCACCAGCCAGCCGGCTGGGACCTCGACCTCGAGCTCCACTTCGAAGAAGTCGGCGGGGTGGGTCCGCGGGTCGCCGGCCGGGACGTCGCTCCCCGGGTGCGGCAGCCAGCCGAGCCCCGGCATCAACGCCACATAGCGCGAGCTGAAGATCCCGGGGCTGGCACCGAGCAGGCCGATCTGCGCATTGGCGATCGAACCGGAGGCCACATCCCACTCGGCGTCGAGATAGCCGAAGGCGGTGTCGGGTCGGCCCGACGCGACCAGCTGGACGGCAGTCTCCGCGCCGGGTGCCAGTGGGTGCGCAGGTGTGACCTCAAGCAACCCGGTCGTGTGCGTCCAGACCGCCTCTGCCCCGCCGACCGCCACGCGTGTGACCGTGAACCCTGGGTTGAAGGTGAACAGCAGCGTGTCGAGTGACCGGTCGGGCGGTGCCTGCACCCGGAGATCAAGGGTGAGCTCGACGTGACGCCCTGGCGCGATGCTCACCGCCCCTCTCACGGACTGTAGGTCGGGGCGCGGGTCGTCGCGATGCGCCTGATGGGCTGCCCGCCATCCAGCGCGTAGATCCATGGCGGCGACGGCCTGCCGCGCCTGGGTGCCGATTGCCAGACCGGCGAGCGCCACCAACCCCACCCCGAGCGCGACCCGCCCCGAGCGCGACCCGCCATCCGGACGCGGGTGCCACGCCGCCGCCAGGGCGATGCCCCCGGCGGCCAGGATTCCGAGGGAAACGAGACGCACGACGCCATTGGTGGTCATCAGGGTCGGCACGAGGTCGGAGCCGGCACTGCCAAAACTACTGCTCAGGTCAAGCACTTGCAGCACGTACACCGGCATGTTCCCGGTGCCCCACACCTGGAGCCCGAGCAGCACGAGAGCGGCCAGCGCGACCAGCAGCCGGTTTCGCAGGAGGACGGCGAGCAGCATGACGACCGTGCACCACAGCGCGCACACCGTGAGGGTGGTGAGCGCGAAGCCCGTTAGGGAGTACGGCTCGACCGGCTCCCCAATGTACCAATCGAGGCTCAGCGCCACCGTCCCGAAGGTCTGGAGCAGGATCGCCACGACCAGCACCGGTGCCCAGGCCATCAGCACCAGGGCGAGACTGCGCCCGACGAGCAGCTCCGGGTTCGACATCGGCCGTGAGTCCAGGACCTCGGCCATCCGCTCGCGCTCGTCTCTGGCCCTGACATCGAAGGCGAGAAAGATCAGGCCTACGGTGAAGATGGTCACCATGCCGGCACCCACGACCCCGACGAGGGTGCGTGGGCCGATGGCTCCGACCGTGGCCGAGAATCCTGAAAAGAGGCCGTGCAGGACGGCGAAGTAGAGGTAGACCACCACCGCGCTGACGACCGACAGCACCGAGAACATCCAGTATCTCATCAGACGCCGGACCGAGCGGACCTCGGCGCGCGCCAGGGCCAGGATCATCGATAAACGCATCTAGCTTCCGTCCGTAACCGACTCCCATCGGACCGCATCGGCGATCACGAGCCGACCCGACGACTGGTCGGACACCACGACCTTTACCTCGCCCCCCTGGAGATCGAACTCACCCAGCGCGTTCCATCCAGTCTCCGCCGCCGCTCCGTCGAACTCGACCGGGCGCTCCTCGCCCCCGGCGACCACGGTCAGATCGTAGGTGCCGAGAGAGCCCGCGAGACCGACTTGGGCGTTGATCTGGACCCCTGGACCGGGCGACGAATTCGTCGTTCGGCTGTTCAGTATGGGCAGGTGATACGCCAGGCGCCAGCGCCCTGGGTGCGGAATGTCTGCGGCAAACACCGCGCGCGTGTCCCCGGCGCCTTGGCCGACCAGGGCGATCGTGTGCCGGTACTTACCCCAGCTCGACGACTCCTCTCGTCGGCTCCACTCCGTCGGTGTCCCCTGGAACGCGCTTTCCTCGGGCAACCCCTGGTCCATGTCGACCTCGCCAATGAAGAAACTCGCCAGACCGCCGCCGAGTCGGACGCCGTCCTCGGTCTCGTCCGACTCGACCCTGAATCCCGGGTCGAGGTCGTCGACCAGGATATGCGTCGTCTCGAGCGGTCGCCATGTGCTGGGGCGGTGGCCGACAAAAGGTGCCGCGGGCGCCCGCGTCGTCGAATCGACGCGCGG
This sequence comes from Vicinamibacterales bacterium, assembly GCA_965249105.1. Taxonomy (GTDB): domain Bacteria; phylum Acidobacteriota; class Vicinamibacteria; order Vicinamibacterales; family UBA8438; genus CAUZIB01. The sequence goes on from OZ252219.1 coordinate 469,375, forward strand.
CATGGTCAACTGGACATCCTGCCGGTTGAGCGACAGGTAAGGTTGCAGCCAGACCTCGCGGGGCGCCGCTGAGCCCACCACTCCGATCTCGACCGCCCCGTGTCCGGCCACGCGCACCGGCTCGGTCTCGTCCCAGCGGGTAGAGGTCGCGTTTGTGTCCTCGCCGGCAATGTAGCGCAGGCGCAGCAGCCCCGGCGTCGATTCGTCGTTGCGTACGTGGACCCGGGTCTGGTAGCGGGGCATGCCCTGGGCGTCGTCGGTCAGCCGCTCGACCACGACCGGTGAGGTGACGAACCCGGGCAGCGTTGTCTCGTGGAGCCAGTCGCCGAGCAACGGTTCCAGGTCGGCATCGAGCTCGGAGGCGACCCGGGCGAGATCGGCGGCGTCGAAGTGCCCCCCCGCGAAGCGGGTCCGCAACTCGGAGAGAAGTGCGGCGGTCTTCTCGCGTCCCAGGCCGTCAAGAATCGAGCGTGCGATCGCGTGACTCTTCAACGCCAGCACGTTGAGCGCCTGCCGGGCATCCTCGGTCGGTTCGAGATCGGCCAACGAGCTCGCCAGCGCCCGGTCCCAGACCGAGGGACGGTCCGCCGCCGCCGTGACCACCGCCTCGACCACCGAGTCCACCTGGCCGGTCACGATGTTGGTGATCGTCTCGCCGATCACCAATCCGGACTGCCGGTCGAACATGAAGGGTGTAAAGTAGCCGCGCTTGCCGGTCAGCAGCTGACTGACCAGCTCCTCGAGCACGAAGTCGATCGCCAGCGCCCCCGATCCACGCGCGCTCGTCTGGAAGAGCAAAAAGTTCCGGGACCCGCCCAGAAACAGGTTGCCGCCGCTGAAGTCGTTCTCGAAGAAGCGTTCGATCGCCTCGACCTTGGCGCGGGCCAGTCCGCCGTCGCGTTCGCCGAAGCTGTCGGGGTCGCGGAACTCGAACTCAAAGCGCGAGGTCGTGAAGCTGTTCTCGCGGAGCAGCAATACGCCCGGCATCGACTGCGTCGTGTCCATGCGCCACCCGCCGCCGTAGCCCCGCAGGGTCAAGGGGGACTCGACCAGGGTCAGACCCCCGTAGGGATAGGGGAGGCCGAGCCTCTCGGCGTCGGTGAAAATCTCTTCGGCCCGGGCCGCGATCTCATCGGCGGCGTCGGCGAAGAACCGGATGTTCCGATCGTGGGTCGGATGCACAAGGACTTCCAGCTCGACGCCCGCGACCTCGACAGCCCGCCGCTCGAAGCGCGACGCCAGCAGCCCCACGTGCGGGACGGGCGCGCCCGGCTGGAAACGGAAGCGCGCCGTGTCGTCATCGCCCTCGAGCGTCTCCCGGCGCCCCGGTCCCGCCACCAGCCAGCCGGCCGGGACCTCGACCTCGAGCTCGACCTCAAAGAAGTCGGCGGGGTGGGTCCGCGGGTCGCCGGCCGGGACGTCGCTCCCCAGGTGCGGCAGCCAGCCGAGCCCCGGCATCAACGCCACATAGCCGGGATTAAAGATGCCGGACTCAATCCCAAGCAGCACGAGGTTGCCGTCTATGAACGGGCCGGCTAGCACATTGATCTCCGAGTCGAGATAGCCGAATCGGACGTCTGGCTGGCCCGACACCACGAGATTCACGATGACCTCGGCGCCTGGGGTCAGGGCGCTCGAGGGCGCGACCTCGAACAGACCGTCGACGTGGGTCCACGTCGCCTCCGCCCCACCAGTCTCGACCCCCTCGACCGTGAACCCCGGATTGAGCGTGAACAGTAGCGTCTCAAGCTGGGTGTCGATCGGTGCTTGCACACGGATTTCCAGGTCGAGGTCAACGCCCCGACCTGGGTCGATGGCCACCGTTCCGGAGATGGACTGCATGTCGGCTCGGGGGTCGTCCTGGCGCTCCTGGTGCGCGGCCAGCCAAGCGGCGTGCTGGTCCATGTCGGCCGTGGCCTGCTGGGCCAGGGTGCCGATCATGAGACCGGCCGCGGCGACCAAACTGCCGCCTAGCGCGAGACGTCGGACCCTCGACCCACCGTCGGGCCGGGGATGGAGCGCTGCCGCCAGGGAAATGCCGCCGGCCGCCATGATCAGGAGCGCGAGGCGTTTTGCGACGGCCGCGCTCGTGCCGAGGCTCGGCACCAGATCCGAGGCCAGGTTGAAATTGAGGATCAGGCTCACGACCCCTTGCAGGTAGAGCGGGAGCTGGAAGGCGAGCCAGAACTGGACACCCACGAGGATGAGCGCCGCCAGCGCGACCAGCAACCGGTTCCGCAAGAGGACGGCGAGCAGCATGACGACCACGCACCACAAGGTGAAAGTCGACACCGCATCGAGGATGAACCCGACCAACGAGTACGGCTCGACCGGTTCGCCTAGATACCAGGCGAACAGCAGCGCCGCCGACCCGAAGGTCTGGATCACGACCGTCACGACCAGTACGGGCGCCAGGGCCATGAGCACGAGACCGATACCACGTCCCACGAGGAGCTCGGGGTTGGACACCGGGCGTGAGTCGAGCACTTCGGCAATTCGCTCGCGTTCGTCCCGCGCCCTGACATCGAAGGCCAGGAAGATGAGCCCCAGCAGGAAGATCACCATGAGGTAGATCCCCATGGGCGACATCAGGTATCTCGGCGCGACGGCGCCAATGGTGGCCGAGAACCTGGACACGAAGCCGTGGATGCCGGCGTAGTAGAGGTAGATGAGGAAGGTCATGCCGACCGACAGCACGGCGAACATCCAGTAGCGAACCAGACGTCGGATCGATCGGATCTCGGCTCGCGCCAGGGCGATGATCATCGACGGACGCATCACGCCGCCGCTCCGGCGTCGCCCTCAGCCACCTCGGCATGCTCGTCGTCCTGCCGGGCTGCCGCGGTTCGGCCGCGTGCCGCCATGAAGGCGATATAGCTCTCTTCGAGGTTGGGCTCGGCCACCGCTGTCGCCATCGGTGGGAGTGCACCGCCGTCTCCCACGCCCCGCAGGGTCACCTGGCCGCCGGAGACGCTGCTCGACACGATCTCATACTGGCCCTCGATGGTTTCAGCCTCGGTCATGGAGACCGTCACCTCGAAGACTCGCCCCGTCGCCTGCCGGAGCAGCTCGGATGGGGATCCCTGGAAGACGATCCGTCCGGCGTCCAGCAGAGCCATCTCGCGACAGCCCGCCCCGAGATCAGCGACGATGTGAGTCGAGAGCAGGATCGTGCGGTCGCGCCCCAGCCCGCTCATCAACTGACGGAACCGGATGCGTTCCTCCGGGTCGAGTCCGACCGTCGGCTCATCGACGACCAGCACGTTGGGCTCATGGACCAGCGCTTGCGCCACGCCGAGCCTGCGCACCATCCCGCCCGACAGCTTCTTCACCTTGCGATGGGCGACCTCGCCCAGTCCGACCTGGTCGAGGACCTCTGCGATCCGTGCCCGCCGGTGTTTCGCCTCTCGCAGTCCCGACAGCTGCGCCAGCGTATCGAGGACCTCTTCGACGCGATGCAACCGCCAGGCGCCGAAGTCCTGCGGCAGGTAGCCGAGCTGCTCGCGTATCGCCCTCCGGTCGCCGGTGACATCGTGTCCGCAGACCCTCACCGTGCCCGCCGTCGGGTTGAGCAAGGTACAGATGATGCGCATGAGGGTGCTCTTGCCCGCCCCGTTTGGTCCGAGCAGCCCGAAGAGACCGGTCCCGAAGGTCAGGTTGACACCGTCGAGCGCGGTGTGCCCCCCCTTGTAGGTGTGACGAAGGCCCTCTATCTGGATCGTCGCGTTGGCAGGCATTCTCCCCCCTTGTGACTATATACGCCCCAATCACAGGCTTTGTTCGCCCGCCTTGGGAGGTTTCAGGTGGTATAGTCCCACGCGACATAAGCGAGCCAGCCACTGCCGGAGGTGATCATGAAACGCGGTATCTGTCTATCGATCCTCACGCTGTTGGGCGTGGTGCTGGTGATGACGACCCCAGACGCGCGTCAGACGTCAGAGAGATTGCAGACGAAGCAGGTTGCGGACAACTTGTACATGCTGGTGCCGCATCCGGAGAACCCGCCGTCAGGTCCCGTCGGGAACACCGCCGTCTTCGTGATGTCCACTGGCGTCGCGCTGGTCGACACCAAGGTGGCGGGGTATGGGCCAGACATTCTCGCCCAAGTGCGCGAGCTGACCGACAAGCCGGTCACGACGATCATCAATTCGCACACGCACTTCGATCACACCGGCAGCAACACCGAGTTCCCTGAGACCGTTCATTTTGTCGCGCACGAAAACACGCGCGCACAGATGGCGCGTGAAACCTGCGAGATGGTGACGAACTGTGATGCGTTCAAGGGTGAGAACGCGAAGTACTTGCCCAGCACAACCTTCTCGAAGCGGCTGTCGATGTTCCACGGACCCGACCAGATCGACCTGTACTATTTTGGTCGCGGTCACACCGATGGTGACACCTTCACGGTGTTCAGGTCAGCGCGCGCGATGCACAGCGGCGACATCTTCGGCGGGCTGTGGCTGCCCTTCGTCGACGTCGAGAACGGCAACGGCAGCGCGACCGAGTTCGGAAGGTCTCTCGCGCAGGCGGTCGTCGGGATTCCTGAGGTCGACACAATCATCAGTGGTCATGGCCCGGAGCCGCTGGAATGGAGCGCCTTCGACGACTACACCGATGCCCTCAACGACCTGGCCAGCAAGGCTCAGCAGGGCCGGTCGTCGGGAAAGACCGTGAATGAGGTGGCTAGCGCCTTTGTCATTCCGCAGCAGTTCGCGGAGTTCTGGACGCCGCGGTCAGTGACGACGATGGTGCAGCACATATATAACGGGAATTGAGCCCGGCGCTCGATTGAGTCGTCGTCACCGCGGAGGACCGGTTCTCGAATCCCGCTCACCGTCGCGGCAAAACGCACCTTTCGGCGAATAACCAAGACCAGCGCGCTTTGCTCACCCCCGCTCGCGACTGCCGAACTGCGCTCACTGCGCCGGCGTCTTCGCGCCGGGCGCCGGGCCGGTGCGCTGGGGGTGCGCCTTCGGCACGTTTTCGGGTGAGGGTACATCGCGCCGCCTCAAGGGATTCGGAACCGGTCCTCCGCGGTGCCACCGACTCCCGAGGCCTGGCGCAGCCAGGCCCCCGACCCCCGACTTCCGACGCCGGGCGGGCCCGGCCCCCGACCAAATGTGCTACTGACCCCGACCCCGACCAAGGTGCCCCACCCCCGACTGTTCTTTACTGGACGACGCTTACCGGAATCTTCTTCTTCTTCCGTCCGAGGATAAGCCAGTGCGGGCACTTCTTCGTGTCCGCATACAGCCGCTCGCAGTCGTCGCAGCGCACGCATTCGACTACTGAAATCGCCGGCCCCTGAATCGCCCCCCACTCGCAGGCCTTCTCACAGATCGTGCAGTTGTTGCATTCCGACCACCGCTTGATCCGGAAGACGGTGAGGTTCGACAGCAATCCCAGGGCGGCGCCCACGGGGCACAGGAACCGACAATAGAGGTTACGAACAAAAACGGTGGCGACGAGGAGAATGGCCAGGGCGGTCCACAGGCCGACACTGGCTTGGCCGGTGAACATCCAGAACGGCTCGACATAGCGATAGGCGGAGATCTCTCCCGTCGTCAGGAAGTACAGGAGCACGGCGCCGAGGAGGCCGTACTTCACGCGCGCCGCGTGACGCTCGAGCCAGGCGGGCACGTCGACCCGCATCCGCGCCGGGACGACGCGGTCCATCATCTGGGTCAGCGCCCCGAAGGCGCATACCCGCCCGCAGTAGAGCCGGCCCCACAGCACCGTCGACACCACGGTGAACCCGGCGAAGAGATACCACGCGAGGTTGTAACGGAAGACCGGGAGCGTCCCCGTGAGCACCCCGTAGATGTTCACCACGGAGATCAGCTGGCTCTTGGCCACGCCCAGGTAGACGATGGCCGCGACGAAGGTCACGTACTTGAGGACCGCGCTCTTGCGAAAGAAGCTGATGAGCGCCAGGGTCCCGAAGGCGATCAACATCGCAAGGTCGACGCCCTGATCCCGAATCAGACTGGACCACGTCTCGACCTCCGCCTCGTCGTCATCGAATCCCCACGGGTCGTCACTGTCATCATTGCCAACGTCATCGAAGTCAACGAGGTCTTCGTTGTCGTCAGTGGGCTCGGCCTGGGTCGAGCCCATCGCCGCCAGGGAGGGGGCGACCGTGTGCGGGAGCGCAGCGCCAAGCACCCCGACCGCCAGCGGAACGACGACGAGCCAGTGGGCGATAGAGCGGGTGGCTGCGGTCACTTCACATCCTCCGGGTTCAGAAACTGGCGGGCGATCCTGCGTGCGCTGTTTCTGATGGCGCGGGTGGCGCTCCTTACTGAGATCGTCGCTTGTGAGACGGCATCGACGTCGTCACCCACCCTGAATCGATCGCGGATGCCTTTGCGGGCAAACTGCGCCGCAAACTCCGGCTCGTCCACCGAGAAGTACCCATACGGCTCGTTGTGGTCGACGACGATGATGCGGGTCAGCAGCCCGGCCAGGTTCATCCCGACGAGGATCTGTATCGGTCCGTCGTAGGCTCGCTCCAGCGGTTCCAGGTCGGTCGTATGGAAGGCGAAACCGGCGAGTGTCGGTTCATCACCGCCCTGTGGGTCACGGCCGAACACCTTGTAGTGTGGCGGATTGCCAATCTTCTCCGAGAAGCGAATCGCCTCGGGAAACAGCTGCTCGAGCCGCGTCTGCAGTGCTGCCTCGGAGTTCTGTCTGCCGGCGACGAGGGCACCCCAGACACCGAGAACCCCGATGACCAGGACGATAGAGACTATGACGACTCGGGTTTTCATCGAGCTGATGGTAGAGCAGCCGGTGATTGTTGGCGACAAGCTACAATGCCACGCCGTCGATCCAACTAGTCTGTCCAACTGGAGGATGCATGATACTCAGACACGTCACCTCCGTGGGAACTCTCATCGTGATGCTCGTCGTCGCGCCGCCGGCCGCGTCTCCGGCGGCGGCTCAGAACCGACTCGCCGACGTCACCGAGGCAACCTGTGCATTCTCCCTGGTCGCCACCGGGACCTGGACCGATGGCGAGCCGGAAGCCGACCTGGCGCCCTCGACGCTCAGTTTTCGATTTGTCGGAATCGACACCGACGCCGCGACGGCCGATGCGGACGGTCGCTTCGGTCCGTCGCACATCATCACGCGGTTGTCTGGGGACTACCTGCACTTCATGCAGCTGTTCAACGCCGGCCCCCTCTACGTCACCACGATCATCGACCGCGAGACGACTGGCGGAAAGCTGATGGCGGTCCAGACCCGGCACGAGTATACCGACGTCAGGCTCGCCGGTTATACATCGAGGCCGGAGACCTACTACGGTGAGTGCGAGGTCGTTGAGTAGAACCCCGCCGCCCCTCGTGTCGTATAAGTGGATGTCGGTTTGGAGTTCAGGTAGAGTCGGGAGTCCTGGGTAGAGAAGGCGAGTAGGGAGGAATGGCAGCGTCGCTCGACGATCTCAAGATCGACCGTTCCCGCAGGAGGCATCCCGCGCTGAGATGGGCGCTCTGGGTGTTGGTGCTGCTTGTTGCGATAGGCGGCGGCGGGGCCGCCGCCTGGCAATGGTGGACGGAATCCCAGGTTCTGACCGTCGTCACCGCGGTGGTCCGCCAGACCACGGCCGGCGACGGACAGCCCACGGTGCTCAACGCGTCGGGCTACGTGACGGCCCGCCGTCAGGCGACCGTCTCCTCGAAGGTCACCGGCAAGGTCATGGAGGTCCTCGTTGAGGAGGGGATGGCGGTTCGCAAGGGTCAGGTCCTGGCCCGTCTCGACGACACGACCGAGCATTCGTATCTCGCGTTGGCCGAGGCCCAGGTCCGGGCCGAGCGTGGGGCCCTCACCGAGCTCGAGGTGCGGCACGCCGAGGCGGTCCTCGAACTCGACCGCAACGGGCTGCTCCTGAGGCGCGGCATCATCGGACAGGCAGAATTCGACACGTCCGAGTCCGAGGTGGACTGGCTCGCCGCCCGGATCGCGAATCAGCGCGAGCAGGTGACCGTGTCCGAGCGCGAGATCGACGTGCGCCGGACGGCGATCGCGGACATGGTGATTCGCGCGCCGTTTGCCGGGGTGGCCATCACCAAGGATGCCCAACCGGGCGAGATGATCTCGCCCGTCAGCGCCGGAGGGGGCTTCACCCGGACTGGGATCTGCACCATCGTCGACATGTCGTCACTCGAGATCGAGGTCGACGTCAACGAGAGCTATATCAACCGAGTCTCGGATGCGCAGCGGGTCGTCGCGACGCTCGACGCCTACCCCGACTGGCAGATACCGGCCAGCGTGATCATAACGATCCCGGCCGCCGACCGGCAGCGCGCCACCGTAATGGTGCGTATCGGCTTTGACCAGCTCGACCCTCGCATCCTGCCCGACATGGGGGTGGGGGTCGCCTTTCTCGAGGCGGGGCGGGAGGAAGAGTCTGTGGAGACCTCACGACTCTGGGTGCCGGTGGCTGCCGTGGTACTGTACGCCGACCAGCCGTTCGTCTTCGTTCTGCGGGGCGAGGAGGTCGAGCGCCGTGCCATCGGCCTCGGGCTAGAGGACGGGACCGACGTGGAGGTGACGGCGGGGTTGGCGGCGGGCGAGCGGGTCGTGCTGGAGGCTCCACCACAACTGGCCGACGGCGACCGGGTGGCGGTCGGGTGATGTAGGGTGATGCGGGAGACCACATGAGCGAGAACGGTCAGCTGGTCCAGGTGCGCGACCTCCACAAGGAGTTCCGGCGGGGGTCGGAGCGCATCGACGTCCTGCAGGGCGTCACGCTCGATATCCCCAAAGGCGACTACCTCGCCCTGATGGGACCGTCGGGCTCGGGCAAGACGACGTTGCTCAACCTGCTGGGCGGTCTTGATACGCCGACCGAAGGCTCGGTGATAGTGGGCGGCGACCGGATCGACCGCCTGTCTGGCGCCAAGCTCTCCCGCTGGCGCGCGCGTCATATCGGATTCGTCTTCCAGCTCTACAATCTGCTTCCGGTCCTGACTGCCGAGAGGAACGTCGAACTGCCGCTGCTGCTCTCGTCGCTGTCGCGCGCCGAGCGGCGACGTCACGTGGCCACCGCGCTGGAGGTGGTCCGGTTGACCGACCGCTCGAAGCACTATCCCCGCCAGCTCTCCGGAGGGCAGGAGCAACGGGTCGGCATCGCACGCGCCATCGTGACCGACCCGACGCTCCTCCTCTGTGATGAGCCGACCGGTGACCTCGACCGGAAGGCGGGCGACGAGATCCTCGGTCTGTTGCACGCGCTCAACACCGACCACGGGAAGACCATCGTGATGGTGACCCACGATGCCCATGCCGCGGCCCGCGCCAAGCGGACGCTCCATCTCAACAAAGGCACCTTGTCCACGGAGCCCGAATCATGAAGTTCCTCCCGCTCGTCTGGAAGAACCTGTTCCGGCGAAAGATACGCACGCTCTTCACCGTCCTGTCGATTGTCGTCGCCTTCATCCTGTTCGCCTATCTGGCGGCCGTACGTGTGGCCTTCAGCCTTGGGGTCGAGGTCGCCGGCGCCGACCGGATGATCACCATGCACAAGGTCTCGTTCATCCAGCCCCTGCCCGAGGCCTACCAGGGACGGATCGAGGCGGTCGAGGGGGTCATCGACGTCACGCATGCCTCCTGGTTCGGTGGCATCTATCAGGACCCGCAGAACTTCTTCGCACAGTTTGCCGTCGTGCCCGAAGATTGGCTGGGGATGTACCCCGAGTACCTACTGGAGGATGCCGAGCGCGAGACCTGGCTCGGAAACCGAACGGGCGCGATCGTCGGACGTGCTCTTGCCGACCGGTTTGGCTGGGAGGTCGGCGACCGGATCCCGTTGCAGGGAACCATCTACCGGACGCAGAACGATGGCCCCTGGGAGTTCACGATCGACGGGATTTTTGAGGCAGACCAAGCGGGGGCAGACACGGGCCAGTTCTTCTTCGACTACGAGTATCTCGCCGAGGCCAACGCGCAGGGACGCGGCTCCGTCGGCTACTACGTTATTCGTATTGACAACCCGGCACGCTCGGTCGCTGTGGCCGCCGACGTCGACGCACGCTTCGCGAACTCCCAGGCCGAGACCAAGACATCGACCGAGCAGGCCTTCGCGCAGCAGTTCGCCAACCAGGTCGGCGACGTCGGTTCGATGATCACGGCGATCGTCATCGCGGTGCTGTTCACGATCCTTCTGGTCACCGCGAATACGATGGCGCAGTCCATCCGAGAGCGGACCAGCGAGCTGGCCGTCCTCAAGACGCTCGGCTTCTCGAATCTGGGCGTGCTCGTCCTCGTCCTCGCCGAGTCGCTCTTGATCGCCGTCGTGGGCGGCTCGATCGGACTCGGGATCGGGTACGTGCTGATCGGCCAGGGTGATCCAACCGGTGGATTCCTGCCGGCCTTCTTCGTTCCGCCCAGGGATCTCGTCATCGGCTCAGGGCTGGCCCTGCTCCTCGGTCTCGTCTCCGGTCTCATGCCGGCGGTCCAGGCCACGCGATTGCGGATTGTCGACGCCCTGCGAAAGGTCTAGTGCTGAACCACTGCACTAGCGAGGTGTATTGCGCATGAGGTTACTGACCCAGGTGGTCGCCGTCATCGGCCTCACCGTGCGGACGCTTCCGCAGCGCGCCGGCTCCGCCGCCGTGGCGGTCGTCGGGATCGCCGGGGTCGTGATTGTCTTCGTGGCGGTGCTGTCGATCGGGGAGGGGTTCCGCGCGACGCTGCTGGGCGCCTCATCGGCCGACACCGCCATGGTCATGCGCGGCGGGAGCGACAGCGAGATGGTCTCGGCCCTGGCCGGGGAGAGCACCCGCATCATCAAGGATGCGCCCGGTATCCGGCGTGGGGCCAACGGACCGATTGCGTCGGCCGAGCTCATGGTCATCGTCAATGTCCCGATCCGGGCGACGGGCACCGACGCCAACGTGCCCCTCCGCGGTATCGAGCCGGCGGCATTCGACGTGCGCGAGGAGGTGTCGATCCTCTCCGGCCGAATGCTCCAGCCGGGCACGAACGAGATCATCGTGGGCGAGAGCGCGGCCCGTCAGTTCACCGGCCTCGACCTTGGGTCGGAACAGCGGTGGGGCAGCAGCATCTGGACGGTGGTCGGTATCTTCGAAGCGGGCGGCACGATCGCGGAGTCGGAGATCTGGTGCGACGCCCGCGTGCTCCAGCCGGCCTATCGTCGCGGCGACTCGTTTCAGACGGTCTACGCCAAGCTGGAGTCAGACGACGCCTTCCAGCCGTTCAAGGACGCGCTCACCACCGACCCGAGGCTCGACGTCATGGTCGAGCGCGAGAGCGACTACTTCGCGGCGCAAACTCAGCAGATGTCGGCGATCATCACCGGCATCGGGTCGGTGATCGCGGTGCTGATGGGCATCGGTGCCGTGTTCGGCGCCGTCAACACGATGTACACCGCAGTGGCCAGCCGGACTCGGGAGATCGCGACCCTTCGCGCGCTCGGATTCTCGAGTGTGCCGGTCGTGGTGTCGGTGATGACCGAGTCGCTGCTCTTGAGCCTCGCTGGCGGCCTGATGGGCGGGACCCTGGCCTATGTTGGCTTCAACGGTTACCAGACCGCGACCCTCAACTTCCAGACGTTCAGCCAGGTGTCGTTCGCCTTCATGGTGACGCCGGCGCTCCTGACCCAGGGCATCGCCTACGCCGTGATCATGGGGTTCCTCGGTGGCCTGTTCCCCGCCGTCCGCGCCGCTCGCCTTCCGATCGTCACCGCCCTCCGCGAGCTCTGAGCCGTTTCCGCTCTTCTTGTCCCGATTTTCCTTGTCCAGCACGAGGCGATGTTGGTATAAAGTAGACGCAGTTAGCCTCCCTGCGGCTGGCTGAAGTCATGAGTGTTTCGAGTTTTCTTCGCATTCTTCGCTGGTTGCTCGTCCCTTCCGCTGCCTTCTCGATTGGTGCACCGGAGGGGTTCGCTCAGGAATCGGGCCGGCTCCAAGGCCGCGTGTTTATCGAGGGTACCCGGGACCCCGTGGAAGGGGCCGTGGTGCGATTGGATCCGCCCATGTACCAGGCCGATGGGTTTTCTCTGGAAACGATGGCCAAGACGGTCGAGACCGTCACAGACAGCGGCGGCCGCTTTGCGTTTACCTTTTTGCGGAGTGGTCTCTGGGAGGCGACCGTCTCGGCGGAAGGCTACTTTGATACGCTGGGTCGGATCGAGGTGACGCAGATTTTGTCGAAAAGATGCAGTCCGACCCAGCAAAGGTATTGCAAGCTGCCGATCGACTTCTACATGCCCCCAGTCAAATCGGACTCGGAACTGAAAGCCGAGACGGCCTTGGTGGATGTTCCCGACTTCCAGCTGGACCAGGCCAAGATCGACCTCACCGCCGCCGACAACGCCTACAATGCCGGGGACTTTCGGACCGCCCTCGCCGGATACAACCAACTGATCTCGGCGTGGCCACACTGGTACCTGCTCCATCAGGAAATCGGAGACGCGCACCGTGGGCTGTCGGAATTCGAGGAAGCGCTGGCGTCCTACGAGCGTTTTCTGATCGCTGAGCCCGACAACGAAGGGGTCAAGAGAAAGATCCCGCGGACGAAGCTGCTGATGGGTGACCTCGACGCGGCGGGGGAGCTTGTCGCCGCCGGGGGGGATGCCTCGCGAGAAGACCACTACAACCTGGGCGAGGTGGAGTTTGAAAAAGGCAATATCGACGTCGCCGCCGGCTGGTATGAGAAGGCGGTGGCCGCCGACCCCACCTGGGAGTGGCCCGTCTTCAAACTTGGGATGGTGGCGTTGAACCAGGGAGATATCGAAGGAGCCAAGGCTCGGTTTCAGAAGGTCATCGACCTGGCCCCGGACTCGGAGGCGGGCGCGCAAGCCAAGGCGACGCTCACGGCACTGCCCTAGGACCCGTCGCGTATTGAGGCGTTGATTTACGCGGCACTGGAGATTCTTGACAATGACCAAACCCTCCCGTTGTCGATACCTCACAAGCGTGCTGCTTGCCCTGGTACTCGTCGTGTTCGGCGCACCCTGGACCTGGACCTGGACGATGACGAGCCAGGTCGTGTCGGCGCAGAGCCAGTTATACGTGGCCTTAACCGATGCCGACGGGGTCCCCATCACCGATCTGACCTCCAAGGACCTGGTCGTGGAGGTGGACGGCGAACAGGGTGAGACGCTCAATCTCGAACCGATCGACTGGCCGGTGCGCGTGACGGTGTTTGTCGACAACGGGAGCGCGAGTCTGACCGCGCTGGCCGACATGCGCGAGGGACTGAGGCTCTTCCTGGATGAGCTTCCCCTGGATATCCAGGTCGCGATCGCGACCATTGGGGGGCGACCGCAATTCTGGGCCGAGCACACCACCGACCGGGAAGAGCTCCTGGATGCCATCGGCGTCATTGCGCCGCAACCCGTTGATGCGGCCAAGTTCTTAGATGCGCTGGTCGAAGAAGCGAAGCGACTGGACGACGATGAGGAAGGCCAGTATTTTCCCGTCATGGTGATGGTGTCGACCAACGGCCCCGAGCAGAGCAGTCAGGCTCGCGACAGGCCCTTCAGAGAGATGATGGAGCGCCTGTTCGAAAACAAGGCGACCGTCCACACCCTGTTGTTCAGCAACCCGTCGACCGCGGCCAGTAATGCGGGGCGAGGGGGATTACAGGAACGGTGGGGCGTGGATATCGCGCAGGCGACGAATGGGATCTACCAGGGGCTGATTTCCTCCAACGGATACCGCACCCTGCTGCCGCAGTTGGCCGGGGACATCGGCCGGAAGCACCGGCTGGTGAGCAACCAGTATCGTGTGACCTACGCGCCGCCTGAGGGCGTGTCCGAGCAACCGTCAATCAGAATATTGACCACGCGTGGAGATAGCAGGATGGTTGCGACAATGGATGGGAACGTGCAGATAGAGTCTAGTTTCGAATGACACGCAGACAACTCCACCCCCAAGATCCAACCGGATAGCTCTCGAGGTTTCCGGCGCGTGTACTGGACGGTTGTCGAGATGACCGAACCCCCCGCCAACGGATACCGCACCCTGCTGCCGCAGTTGGCCGGGGACATCGGCCGGAAGCACCGGCTGGTGAGCACCCAGTTCCGGAGCTGAAAGGAGAGCACGATGAGGCCACGCGCACTTGCGGTCGCCCTGGTAACAGCGGTTTGCGCAACGGGGGTCGTGTACGAGGCGTCTGCGCAGATACGGGTCTCAGGGAAGGTCACTGATACGTGGGGCAATCCCCTCGAGGGTGTCCAGGTCGAGGTCAAGCTGTCCGGAGGCGGTGGCAGCACGGTGTCGGAGGTCACCGACGCGGACGGCGAGTTTTCGATGTTCCTAGAAATTTCCGATTATGAGTTCACGTACACCCTCAGTGGATATCAGGGCGTCCGACAGGGGAGGCAGATTCGCTCGGGATATGCCCCCGGTCGCGGGAGGCGCGGCGAGCCTCCAATCGAGCTCCAACTGCTGAGCAGCGGCCAGTTCCTGCGGGACGAGCACCAGTTCGAAGCCGAAGGCGGGACGCACCGCCTCACGCTCAAAACGGACGGGATGTTCGAGTTCGAGGACGACGAGGGTGAAGGCGAAGGTAACTACTCCATCCAGGATACGAGCGCCATCTTGACCGTCCGTGACTACGATGGACCAGACGACAGGTTCTCCATCACCGAGCCGGTGGTCGTGACCGCCCCGAACAGTGGGTTCCTGAGCCTCGTCTGGGGCGAGACGACGCTGACCAAGAAGTGACGTGTGCCTCGGCCCCGCCGGCCGAATAGATCCATTGTCGTGGTTCCGATCGATCCACAATTGTGAATCTGATCGGCAGAGCATGTCTTCATGCCCATGAATCCAAGGGCTTAGCCTGGGCTTGGCTTGGCCTTGCGCTTGCAACACCCGTGTGATATAAGCGCTCAGTGCGAGGCGAGGCTCCAGTTGGGCCCTCTCGCGTTGGCGGCGTTCGGTTTGGTGTAATTAACTGCTTTGAGTTTGAGGAGGAGTACATGTCGAATGTGATCGTTCGCGGCGTCTGTCTCATCCTGACCAGCTTCCTGCTGGTATCTTCCCCAGCCCTGGCGCAAGACGCGGCCTCTATCACTGGCAGCGTTACAGACGATACTGGGGGCTTTCTGCCCGGTGTGACGATCGATGTGCAAGGCCCGTCGATTCTCGCCCCCAGAACGGCCGTGACCGACAATGCGGGTATTTTCACCGTCACCAATCTGCCATCGGGAACCTATACGGTGACCTTCGAGCTGGCCGGGTTCAACACGATGGTCCGCGAGGACGTCGTGCTGCAAGGAGCGTTCGCGGCGTCCATCGACATGACCCTCCCGGTCGGCGAGCTCAGTGAATCGGTGACGGTCACCTCGGCGGCGCCGCTGGTCGACATCATTAGCACACGGCAGCAGTCGGTGTTGGTGGCCGAGCGGGTCAACGTGCTGCCGGGGGCGGCGAACCTCTATCGAGCCGCGGCGTACGTACCGGGGGTGACCTTTACCGGTCCGAGCTCGGGCCTGACCGAAGGAGGAAACCCGAGTCTTCCGGCCCTTCACGGGTCGGACGCGAATGACGGCCAGCCCGCCGTCGACGGCATCAGGACCGGGGCCCAGCTACAAGCGCGCGGTGAGTGGCCGGCCGGCATCGGGCTCGTCACGAACGAAGCGATGGTCACCGAGGTCGTCTTCGACACCGCCTCACAGAATGCCGAATACCCCCAGAGCGGGATGCGGACGAACGTCATTCCCAAGTCGGGCGGCAACAATTTTTCCTTCAACGTGTTTGGCACCGGCACGAAATCTCGCTTTCAGTCGGACAACCAGAGTCAAGAACTGAAAGACCAGGGCTTCCAGTTCGCGCCGGTTGACTCTAAATGGAGCATCAACCCCGCCGTCGGCGGGC
Source organism: Vicinamibacterales bacterium (assembly GCA_965249105.1). Taxonomy (GTDB): domain Bacteria; phylum Acidobacteriota; class Vicinamibacteria; order Vicinamibacterales; family UBA8438; genus CAUZIB01. The sequence continues at coordinate 485,223 of OZ252219.1, forward strand.
CGATCCTCGACAACAAGCTCTGGTTCTTCGGCTCGGTCATCACAAGTCGGCAAAACGCTTTCATCCTCGACCGGTTCTTCGATCTCGACGAGCCATCGACGCCGGATAGCGTCACTGCAGACGACCTGCGGGCGTTCAGCAAGGAAGCTCGCAGCCAGCAGTCCCTGCGCCTGACGTATCAGGCCACCCCGCGCAACAAGGTGACGTTCCTCTGGATGAGCCTCCAGAACGAGACGGACAGGGTTGGCGTCCAATTCGGTGGCATCACGAAACCGGAGGCGTTCTACTACATAGACTCCAATCCGACGCGCATGCTCGTCGGCCGCTGGACGGCCCCGTTGACGAGCCGGATGCTCTTCGAGGTGGACGCCTCGTATCAGAAAAACAGCGTCAACACAAACCCGATGGATCATGGCGAGGCTCGGCATCAAGTGAGGGACTCCGTGTTGGGCACTCACACGATGAGCACCTTCCAGAACCACCACAACCTGGACTTCCATCGTCGCTTCAACGCGTCGGCCTCCTATGTGACCGGCTCGCACAACTTCAAGGCCGGCCTACAGGTTGCCAACAACCGAACGGACCTGAAGTACTCGGCGCCGGGGGAAATCTTCGCAGTCTTAAAGAACAACGGGGTCGCGTCAGGAGCACTGGTGGTGGGCAACGGAGAGTCGCAGCACGGGATCAAGATGAACTGCGATTGCGGCATCTACGTGCAGGACGCCTGGACGAGAGACCGCCTGACCCTCAACGGAGGCTTCCGCTACGACTGGTTCAAGAACTCGGTTCCGGGAGGCACTCGGCCCGCGGGCTTCTGGGCACCGGAGGTCACGGTTCCCGACCCGGTCGTGGAGAACGTCCCGAACTTCAAGAACTACAGCGGGCGGTTCGGTGGGGCCTACGACCTGTTCGGTGACGGCTCGACGGCGGTGAAGGCGTCCGTGGGGCGGTATGTGGCGTACGAAGGGACCGGCCTCACCCAAGGGTTCAGCCCCATCTACCCCTATAATCTGATCGACTTCCGGATTTGGACCGACCTCAACGGGGACGGCGTGGCGCTCACCCCCGACACCGGTATTCCGCAGTTCGACGAGGTCGGGCCCTCGTTCAACCCGAACTACGGGACGTCGACCATAACGACCGAGTACGACGAGAGCATGAGGCGTGGCACCAACATCGAGTATGCCGCCGGCGTCGAGCGCCAGCTCGGCCCCGGCTGGGCAATCAGCGGAATGTGGCACCATCGGAGTTACAGCAACTTCAACTGGAGAGACAACCTCAACAACTCCGCGGCCGACTACGTGAATGCGGGGACGTTCACGGGGCCGAGTGACCCCGACCTGCCGACGAGTGCCCGAAACGTTCAGATCCCGATCTTCAACGTACGGGAGGGCCGCGTCATTACCGGAGGGAACAACTTCCTGACGAATACGACGGAGAACTGGCGGACGTGGAACGGGTTCGAGGTCATTCTCGACGGGGAGCTCCCCCGTGGCGGCTTCATGACGGGGAGCTTCACGATGGGCAAGAATAAAGAACACTTCTGCCAAGGTGGCATCTTCGAGAACCCCAACGACTTCCGGCACTGTGAGAGGACGTCGCCGTACCGGCCGATGGGCAAGCTGTCGGGGGGGCTGCCGCTGCCGTGGGACACGATGATCTCCGGGCTCTTCCAGGTGTTCGCGGGGGCGCCCATCCGCGCCACCTATACCATCACCACGACCGACTTTCCCGACCTCGACCTCGGCCCGGGTACAGCCGATGTCCTTGCGAGCCGAAACCTGATCGAGCCGTTTACGGAGTTCGAGGAATACTCCACGGACTTGCTGCTGCGGTTCTCGAAGGTGTTCACGATCGGCGATGTGCGGACGCGGCTCTACATGGACGCGAGCAACATCTTCAATTCGGCCCGCGTCACCAGTCGAAACCGGTTCTACGGGGGCGATGGGGTCAAGAACCCGGACTTTCTCCGGATCTTGGGGATCGAGCCGGGTCGAGCGCTGTCGTTCGGCTTCCAGACGTACTTCTAGGGGCGGGCGAGGTCCGCTCTTCGTCGGCATCAGGTGACGCCGGGGAGCCGCGAGGGCTCCCCGGCGTTCTTTTTCGCTCACTCACCCGTCCCTCTGTGCGACGCTATGCGTATGGTCACAATGGGTTGTCGCTCGGGACCGGTGCACGCTGTGCTCTTCTGCGTCCTGGCCGCGACTCAGCTCGCGTCCTCGGCCGGATCGCCCCCCCAAACGGCGTCCGGAGCGCCGTCCCAAGCGCCATCCGCTGCGGCCGCCCAGACGTCGTCGCCGGCCGCCGGTCACCAGCGCATGCTGGCGTTGCTCCAGCAGGTGGCGGACGAGACACCCGATACGCACCCCTACATTGGCGATAGGCTGGCCAGACAGCTCCGAGAGAAGCTGAACGCGCTTCCGGCAACGGAACGAAGTACCAACCGATGGCGCCTGACGGTCCAGCTGGCCGAGGAGGAGCTGCATCTCGGGAACGAAGCTGAGGCGATTCGTCTCTTCGTCGACGCCCGCGACATGGTGCCCGATATCGACGCGAACCGGTTGGTGCTCAACTACGCGAACTATCGGCTCGGCGTGGCCTATCTGCGAATGGCTGAAACACAGAACTGTGCGCTCCATCCGAACGCGGAGGCCTGCATTTTGCCGCTGCGGGGACGCGGGATTCACAGCCAGCAGACCCCGTCGCGACAGGCGATCGCCGCGTTCCTCTACGTGCTCGAGCACACCGATGGAGCCGACTCGGGAGATGTGCCGACCGAGGCGAGCGCTGGGAGTGGGTACCTCGGCCGGTCGTCTGGGAATGCCCTGCCCGACGCGACACCACAGCGGCACCTCGCGGCACGGTGGCTCCTCAACATCGCCTACATGACGGTGGGCGGCTATCCAGACGCCGTCCCGGAGGCGTACCGGCTGCCGCCCGATACGTTCGAATCGGCCGAGACGATTCCTCGGTTTACCAACATCGCGCCGATGCTCGGCCTCGACACGTTCGACATGTGCGGCGGTGCCATTGCCGACGACTTCAACAACGACGGCTATCTGGACATCGTCGTCTCGACATGGGATACCGAGGGCCAACTCCGTTTTTTTAGGAACAATCAGGACGGAACCTTCTCGGAGCGCACGGCCGAAGCGGGTCTCCTCGGGTTGTACGGGGGCTTGAACATCATCCAGGCCGATTACGACAACGACGGCAATGTGGACCTCCTGGTCCTGCGCGGTGCCTGGCTGGGTGCACAGGGCCAGCACCCGAACTCGTTGCTCCGCAACCACGGCGACGGCACGTTCACCGATGTGACGTTCGAGGCCGGTCTCGGCGAGGTGCACTATCCGAGCCAAACGGCATCCTGGGGCGACTACGACAACGACGGCGATCTCGATCTGTATGTCGGCAACGAAACGTCCCCATCTTTGGTGGCCCCCAGCCAGCTCTTTCGCAACAACGGCGACGGCACGTTCACGGATGTGGCCGAGGCGGCCGGTGTGATGAACCACCGGTACGCCAAAGCCGTCGTCTGGGGCGATTACAACGACGACCGCCGGTTGGACCTCTATGTGTCCAACGTTGCCGAGGGCAACCGTCTCTACCGGAACACGGGGAGAGGGAGCTTTGTCGACGAAGCACCACGGCTTGACGTGGCCGAGCCGACCTGGAGTTTCCCCGCGTGGTTCTGGGACGTCGACAACGACGGCGTCCTGGATCTGTATGTCTCCGCCTATCCCGCCCTCATAGAGCACCTGGCGGCGAGCGCGCTGGGCTTGCCGGTGAGCATCGAGACATCGCGTCTCTACCGAGGCACCGGCAGTGGCGGCTTCGAGGAGGTCTCAGACCGTTACGGCCTGACCGAGCCAACCGCAGCGATGGGTTCCAATTTCGGAGACCTCGACAATGATGGCTACTTGGATTTCTATCTGGGCACAGGCAATGCCTCCTATCACAGTCTCATGCCGAACCTGATGTATCGCAATCGGAACGGGCGCGGCTTCTCAAACGTGACCTACGCCGGCGGTTTCGGCCATCTCCAGAAGGGCCACGGCGTGTCCTTCGCGGACCTGGACAACGACGGCGACCAGGATGTCTTCGAGCAGATGGGCGGAGCCTTCCCCGGCGACCGGTTCGGCAACGCCTTGTACGAAAACCCAGGCTTTGGGAGCCACTGGATCACGGTCAAGCTCGAGGGTGTCCAATCCAACCGGTCAGCGATAGGGGCCCGCATTCAGGCCGACGTCGTTGACGGGGGAGAGGGACGTTCCATCTACCGCCATGTCAACAGCGGCGGCAGCTTTGGCGGTAACCCGCTTCGTCAGACGATCGGCCTCGGCAAGGCGTCGCGCATCGAGCGGCTCGAGGTCTTCTGGCCTACGACCGGCCTGACGCAGACGTTCACCGACCTCCCAGTCGATCGGGTCATCCACATTGTCGAGGGCGAGGCGTCGTACTCGACCGTCGCGCTGCGGACGCTCGCGCTCGGCTCGCAGAAACGATAGATTAAGGTCTGTGAAGATTCAGTACCTCGGCTGCAGCGCGACTGCCGCGTTGCTCCTCGCGGTCCTGGCCTACGCGGCACCACAGCCCTCAGCGCTCCCCGCGGACGAGGCGTGGTTCACCGATCGGGCCGAAGCGGTTGGTATCGACTTCGTGCATGTCAACGGCATGTCGGGTGAACGCTACATCAGCGAGACCATGGGCCCGGGCGGGGCGATGTTCGACTTCGACAACGATGGCGACCTCGACATCTACATCGTGCAGGGCCAGATGCTCGGCCCGGGCAAGACTCCGGACGCCGCCGTGCTCTCGCCCCAGGCCCAGCCGCTGACCGATCGCCTGTATCGGAACGACCTCGACGTGCGCGCCGACGGGACCCGCACCCTGCGTTTCACCGACGTCACCGCGGAGAGCGGTTTGGACGTGCGCTCCTACGGCATGGGCGTCGCGGCCGGTGACATCGACAACGACGGCTGGGTCGATCTCTATCGCACCGGCCTCGGGCCCAACCAGCTGTTTCGCAACAACGGCGACGGGACCTTCGCCGATGTCTCCCACCAGACGGGCACAGATGACTCCCGGTGGAGTGTGTCGGCGTCGTTCGTCGACATCGACCGTGATGGCTGGCTCGACCTGTATGTCGGCAACTACGTCGACCACCGCCTCGACACACCGCAGCCCGAGTGCTTCACCCGCAACGGGGAACGAGATTATTGCGGACCGAAGGCTTATGAGCCCGCTCCCGACCAGCTGTATCACAACCGTGGGGACGGGACGTTTGTCGACGTCATGGCCGAGGCCCAGGTGGCGGGTGAGTATGGCCCGGCGCTCGGGGTGGTGGCCGCCGACGTCAACGGGGACGGGTGGGTCGACATCTACGTCGCCAACGATGGCGAGCCGAACCAGCTGTGGCTCAACAAGAAGGACGGGAGCTTCACAAACGGCGCGCTACTGGCCGGTGTGGCACTCAATGGTGATGGCAAGACCGAGGGCAGTATGGGCGTCGATGCCGGTGACTTCGACGCCGATGGCGACGACGACCTCTTCATGACCCACCTCACGACGGAGACCAACACCCTCTACGTCAACGACGGATCGGGGCTCTTCGAGGATCGGACCGCACCGGCCGGACTCGGGGCCCCCAGCGTGGCGTATACGGGATTCGGGACGGCGTGGTTCGACTTCGACAACGATGGCTGGCTGGACCTCCTGGCCGTCAACGGGGCCGTCCAAGCCAGTCATCAGCGGTTCGCGATCAGGACCCTGGACGTGGACCTACAACCAGGGGAGTCACTGCCGTTGCACCAACCCAACCAGTTGTTCCGCAATCTGGGCAACGGGCGGTTCGAGGAGGTCACCCGGCGGGCGGGCGCCGCGTTCGAGTTGTCGGAGGTGAGCCGAGGCGCCGCCTTCGGAGACGTGGACAACGACGGCGACCAGGACGTGTTGGTCACCAACAACAACGGCCGGGCGCGGCTGCTGATCAACAACGTCGGCCACCACAACCGATGGATCGGGCTGCGGCTGGTCGGTGGCCCCGGGCCCCGTGACATGCTGGGCGCGAGAGTTGGCGTCTTCCGCGACGTCGGCCCCACGCTGTGGCGACGCGCCAGAGCCGACGGCAGCTATGCCTCGGCGAACGACCCGAGGGTGCTGGTGGGCCTTGGTGAGGCAGCCACGGTGCAACGCATTCGCGTCATCTGGCCGAGTGGTCGCGAGGAAGAGTGGACGGACATCCCGGTGGACCGGTGGCTGACGCTCGAAGAAGGCACCGGTCAAAGCCCATAGAGCCAAGCATGAGTGGTATGCGACGCGGGTTGGTGGGCTGGCTTGTGGCGGCGCCCTTGCTTCTCACCTTAGGCGTCGGCAACGACCATGCGGCGCAAGGCGCGGTCGGCGTGACGGCCGCGTCGTCGCAGGAGGCCGTGGCCGAACCGACGCTCCTGCCCGTCGTGCTGCCCGACCTCACCCGCGTGCACGCGTCTGTCCAGGAGCAGATTCACGAGGCGTACGCGGCGCTGATGGGGTTGGGGGCCGCGGAGCGCGGCGAGGCCTACGGCCAGTTGGCCAAGCTCCTGATGGCCAGCGAGTATCCCGACCAGGCAGAGGTGTGCCTTCTGAATGCTCAGCGGCTCGCGCCAGACGATTTCCGCTGGCCCTACTATCTGGGGCACGTCCACCGGAGCAAGGGGCAACTGACGAACGCCGTTGCGCACTTCGAGCAGGCGCTCCGGCTCCGCCCCGCCGATCTCGCGGCGCTTGTGTGGCTCGGTCAGCTCTATGTCGACGTGGGTCGGCCGGAGGCGGCCGAGCCACTCCTCACCAGGGCCCGCTCGCTCCATCCAAACACCCAGGCGGTGCTGTTCCAGCTGGGCAGGGTTGCCGTCGCGCAGCAAGACTATGTGCGCGCCGTGGAGCTTTTGGAAGGTGCGTTGACGATGAATCCCGCGGCCACGATGATCCGCTACCCCCTCGCCATGGCCTACCGTGGTATCGGCGATCTCGAGAAGGCGCAGTCGTACCTGGACCAGAGTGGGGGGCGCGCGGGTGGCGGGGTCGGTGTCACCCTGCCCGACCCCTTGATGTCCGAAGTCAGCACGGTGTTGCGGAGCCCGCAGGCCTATTGGGATCTCGGGTTGTACGCCGGCGGGAAAGGCAACTGGCCTGAGGCGGCAAGGCAGTTTCGGAACGCCGTGGAGCTGGCGCCGGACTCGCCGATCCTCCGGCTGAATCTGGCCCTGGCGTTGAACCACCTGGGTGACGCGCGCGCCGCGATGGACCAGTTCGAGGAGGCGGTCCGCCTGGACCCACGGCTTGCCGGAGCGCACTTCACGATGGGCACGCTCCTCGAGCGGAGTGGTCGCGACCAGGAGGCCATCGACCGATACACCCTGGCCGTGACCTACGACCCCGAGTCGGCCGAAGCGCACCTCAGGCTGGCCGACGCGCTGCGCCGAACCGACCGGCTCGAAGCGTCGCTGTCGTCGTACCAGCGGGTGCTCGAGCTCGAACCGGATTGGAAAGAGCCGCGCTTTGGGGAGGCCATGGCCCTGGTGCGCCTGACGCGCCACGGGGAGGCTGTGAGGCGCTTGCGGGTCGCGATGGAGTCCCATCCTGAGGAGCCGGCGTTCCCGCTCGCGCTCACGCGCCTCCTCGCTGCGTCTTCCGACCCTCAAGTACGCAATGGCCAGGAAGCACTCGACGTGGTACAGGGGTTGGCGGAGCAGCACGGGACTGTAGCCACGACCGTGGCTGAAGCGATGGCCATGGCCCTCGCCGAGGGTGGTCAGTTCGCGCAGGCGGTCGAGTGGCAACGCGTGGCGATGTCGGGTGCGACCGCGGCGGGGTACACCGAGGTCGCGCAGCGGATGGCCGCCAACCTGGCGCTGTACCAACGCAACCAGCCCTGCCGCACGCCGTGGCGAGACGACGAGCCCGAACACCGGCCTGGGCCGACGGTGGAACCGGGACTCCTCGATCTGCCTCCGCCGTTGTAACCGACCTCACCACACTCATCAGTCACTCACCGAGCACTCGGTCGCTCCCGTTCGATCGCGGCGACCAGGTCTTGGAGGTCGTAGGCGACGGCGAGCTGATGGGCCCGTTCGAACCACCGCGCCGCCTGTTCGCTCTGGCCGAGCTGGGTGTGGACAACCGCCAGCTCGTACATGAAGCCTGGCGTCTCCGACGATTCGGGCGTGAGGCCGGCCTCGATGCTGGCGAGGCCCCGCGTCACCTCGCCCAGTTGCAGGAGCAGCCTCCCGAGACGGATGTGCGCGCCCACCCCCGTCGGCTGATGGGTCAGGGCCAGCTCGTACTCCCGAATGGCATCTTCCGACCGCCCCTGACCCTCGTAGACGACCCCCAGGCTGAAGCGGGCATCGTAGTGAGCGGGGTTGATCTCGAGCGCCCGCAAGAGCGCCGCTTCTGACTCGGCTCCCTCCCCCATGTGGAATGTGAGCGCCGCGTAGTTGTAGTGGGCGTCTGCGACATTCGGATTCAGGCTCATCACCCGACGGTAGTGCCGTTCGGCTTGTTCAAGGTTTCCGGTCCGGGTATAGAGACTGATGAGGTTCAGGTGCGCTTTGATGAGATCGGGGTCGCTCGCCAAGGCCTGTTTGTATCGCTCGATCGATTCGGGCAGCTTGCCCTCGACCTGCAAGCGATACGCTCGCAGTTCGCGCGAGCGCGGGTCGGTCTGGAGGGCGTTGACCTCGCGCATCAGCGGATCGTCAACTGGCGGCTGGCGTCCCGCGGTGCGTTCCGATTCGGCCACATGGCGACGCGCCGCCGCCTCATCGCCGAGGTCGCGGTAGGCAAGCCCGAGCGCGTAGTGCGCCGATCCGTACTCGGGGGCCAGCTCGATCGTCCTGGCGAGTTGTTCCACCGCGGCGGCGGGCTGACCGAGCTCCGACAGGGACCGTCCCAAACCGTACGTCGCCTGCACGAAGCGAGGATTCTCACCGACGAGCTCGGCGTAGAGCGCGCGGCTCTGCTCCACCTTGCCGGTGGCGAGCAGCACATCAGCCAGCTTCAGACGCGCCGCCGGGTACGACCGATCGATTCGGATAGCCTGACGCAAGGCATCGAGCGCTTCGTCGTGTTGACCGAGCGGCGTTCTTGACCGGTTCCTACGTGGCTCGTACAATAAGGTGCTTGCGGCCTACTCACGCTACGCTCGTCACCACACTAGCAGTCGCGGTGCTGGCCGCGCTTGCCGTCGGTCCCGCCGCGACTCAGCTCGCGTCGTGGGCCGGCGCGGCCCCCCAAACGGCGGCCGGCGCGCCGCCCCACGCGCCATCCGCTGCGGCCGCCCAGACGTCGTCGCCGGCCGCCGGTCACCAGCGCATGCTGGCGCTGCTCCAACAGCTGGCGGACGAGACGCCTGAGACGCACCCCTATATTGGAGATAGGCTGGCCAGACAGCTCCGAGAGAAGCTGAACGCGCTTCCGGCAGCGGAACGAAGTACCAACCGATGGCGCCTGATGGTCCTGCTGGCCGAGGAGGAGCTGCGTCTCGGCAGCGAAACCGAGGCGATCCGTCTCCTCACCGACGCCCGCGACATGGTGCCCGACATCGCAGCGAACAGGGTGGTTCTCAATTACAACACCCATCGGCTCGGCGTGGCCTACCTGCGTCGGGCCGAGACACAGAACTGCGCGCTCCATCCGAACGCGGAGGCCTGCATTCTGCCGCTTCGCGGGCGCGGGATTCACAGCCAGCAGACCCCGTCGCGGCAGGCGATTGAGGCGTTCCTCCGCGTGCTCGAGCACTCGTCCCCACCGGCGTCGCCCGACGTGCTCGCCTCGGCGGGCGCTCGGAACTGGGACGTGGGCACGTCGTCGCAGAACCCCCTGACCGACTCGACGCGGCAGTACCTCGAGGCACAGTGGCTGCTCAACATCGCCTACATGACGGTGGGCGGCTATCCGGACGACGTCCCGGAGTCGTACCGGCTGCCGCCCGAGACGTTCGAATCGGCCGAAACGATTCCTCGGTTTGCCAACATCGCACCGATGCTCGGCCTCGACACGTTCGACATGTGCGGCGGCGCCATTGCCGACGACTTCGACAACGATGGCTATCTGGATATCGTCGTCTCGACGTGGGATACGCAGGGACAACTCCGCCTCTTCAAAAACAATCAGGACGGAACCTTCTCGGAGCGCACGGCCGAAGCGGGTCTCCTCGGGTTGTACGGGGGCTTGAACATCATCCAGGCCGACTACGACAACGACGGCAACGTGGACCTCCTGGTCCTGCGTGGTGCCTGGCTGGGGGCACAGGGCCAGCACCCGAACTCGCTACTCCGGAACAACGGCGACGGCACGTTCACTGATGTGACGTTCGAGGCAGGACTCGGCGACGTGCATTATCCAACTCAAGCGGCCTCCTGGGGCGACTACGATAACGACGGCGACCTCGACCTGTACGTCGGCAACGAAACGACCCAGACCTTCGTCGCGCCCAGCCAGCTCTTTCGCAACAACGGCGACGGCACGTTTACCGACGTGGCCGAGGCGGCCGACGTCGTGAACCATCGGTGGACCAAGGCTGTCATCTGGGGCGATTACAACGGCGATGGTTTCTTGGACCTGTACGTGTCCAACTTCGGAGAGAGAAACCGACTCTACCGGAACACGGGGAGGGGGAGCTTCGTCGATGAGGCACTGCGGCTGGGCGTGGAGGAGCCGACCGGGAGCCTAACCGGCGCTTGGTTCTGGGACGTCGACAACGACGGCGTCCTGGATCTGTATGTCTCGGCCTATACCGCAGGCATCGAACACCTGGCGGCCAGCGCGCTTGGCCTGCCGGTGCACATTGAGACGGCGCGCCTCTACCGAGGCACTGGCAGTGGGGGTTTCGAGGAAGTCTCCGAGCGCTACGGTTTGACCGAGCTGACCGCAACCATGGGATCCAATTTCGGGGACCTCGACAGCGATGGCTACCCAGATTTCTACCTGGGGACAGGCAATCCCCAGTATCAAAGTCTCATGCCGAGCCTGATGTTTCGCAATCAGGACGGGCGCGGCTTCTCCAACGTGACCTACGCGGGCGGCTTCGGCCATCTCCAAAAGGGTCACGCCGTGGTCTTTGCGGATCTCGACAACGACGGCGACCAGGATGTCTTCGAGCAAATGGGCGGAGCCTTCCCCGGCGACCGGTTTGGCAACGCCTTGTACGAGAACCCAGGATTCGAGAACCACTGGATCACCGTCAAGCTCGAGGGTGTGCAGTCCAACCGGTCGGCGATAGGGGCCCGCATTCGGGCCGAAGTCGTTGACGGGGGAGAGCGGCGCTCCATTTATCGCCATGTCAACAGCGGCGGCACCTTCGGCGGCAATCCGCTCCGTCAGACCATCGGGCTCGGCCAGGCGTCGCGTATCGAGCGGCTCGATGTCTTCTGGCCCACCACCGGAATCACGCAGACGTTCGCCGATCTTCCCGTCGATCGGGTCATCCACATTGTCGAGGGTGAGGAATCGTACTCGACCCTCGAGCTGAGGACGCTCGCGTTCGGCTCGCAGTCGGCGGGATAGCGCCGTCAGGCCGAGCATGCGCGACTACACCCGCCTGGTGGCCGGGCTCCTTGGCGCCATCGCCCTCGCGGCGTGTGCGCGTGAGGCGCCGGAGCCGACCCCGCCCGCGGTGAAACCCACGCTCCCGATCTTTCGGGATGTCGCAGCCGAGACCGGTCTCGGCTTCCAGCACGTCAGCGGTGCGTCGGGCGAGCACTACCTGCCCGAGATCATGGGGCCTGGCGTCGCGCTGGTCGACTACGACACCGACGGCGACCTCGACGTCTACCTGCTGCAAGGGACGACGCTTGGCTCGACGACCGCGACCGGAGAGACCGCCGGGGAGAGACGTCGCGATGGGCTCGGGCATCAGCTCTTCCGAAACGAGCTCTCCGAGTCCGGAGACCTCGGCTTCGTCGAGGTCTCCGACCACGCGGGCCTCGGGGGCCGGGAATACGGCATGGGGGTGGCGGTCGGCGATGTCGACAACGACGGGGACCCCGACCTCTACGTCGCCGCGTTTGGGAGGAACGTGCTCTACCGCAACAACGGAGACGGGTCGTTCGCCGACGTCACCGATCACGCGGGGGTCGATGACGGGCGCTGGACCACGAGTGCCTCGTTTCTCGACTATGACCGCGACGGGAACCTCGACTTGTTCGTCACGAACTATGTCGACTTCACCATCCTCAACAACGAGGACTGTTACGGCGTGCGAGGCCTGCGCGACTACTGCAGCCCCATCTCGTACCGGTCGGTCCCCGACCGGCTGTTTCGCAACACCGGGGACGGCACCTACGAGGACGTCTCGGAAAGCGCCGGCATCCAGAAGGCGTTCGGCAACGGCCTGGGCGTGGTCGCCGCCGACGTCAATGGCGATGGGTGGCCCGATATCTACGTGGCCAACGACGGAACCGCAAACCAGCTGTGGCAGAACAACCGGGACGGCACGTTCAGCGACGTCGCGCTGCTGGCGGGTACGGGCTACAACGCGAACGGCGAAGCGGAAGCGGGGATGGGGGTGATAGCCGGCGATGCCGACGGTGATGGCGACGAGGATCTCTTCGTCTCGCACCTGAGCACGGAGACCCACACGCTCTATCTGAACGGCGGGGCGGGGATGTTCCGTGATGGCACCCTCGGGTCGGGTCTCGGCGCGGCGAGCGTCGCGTACACCGGATTCGGATGCGGGTGGCTCGACTACGACCACGACGGGCGACTGGACCTGTTCGTCGCCAATGGCGCGGTGATCACCATGGAGCAGCGTCGTGAGACATCCTCTCGCTTTGCCCAACGGAACCAGCTGTTTCGCGGCCTCGGCGACGGTGCGTTCTCTGAGGTTCGAGACGAGGCCGGGTCGGCCCTCGAGCTCCTGGAGGTGTCCCGAGGGGCCGCCTTTGGGGATGTCGACAACGATGGCGACATCGACGTCGTCGTGACCAACGCCAGCGGTCCGGTCCGGCTGCTCCTCAACGAGGTTGGCACGGCGGCCACGTCGCTGAACATTCGCCTCGAGGGTGTCGAGAGCAACCGCGATGGGATCGGTGCCCGGGTCGCACTCCTCCGCGCCGGTCGCGATCCGCTGTGGCGTCGCGTGCACCGAGACGGCAGCTACCTGAGCGCGAGCGATCCGCGCGTGCATTTCGGACTGGGCGACGAGGGCACGGATGCCGTCGAGGGGGTCGGGGTCATCTGGCCAACCGGGCGTCGTGAGCGCTGGGCGCGGGGCGATCTCGGCGTCGACACCCCGTTGCGGGAGGGATCCGGAGGGCCATGGCCGGCCGGATCCTGACGTCGAGGCTGAGCTGGTTCATTCAACCATTTGGTCGAAGATTCAATGTGTTGGATAATTAATTGGCGTGATATTTGCGGTATTTCCATTTTGGAGGATAAATGTGGACCAAACATTGCTACAAGGCTAGCAGGGTTCATAGTCATCGTTCGCCGGCAACTATGCCGGGGCCGGGGCCCGTTGAGGAATATGAGGAGTGAATAGAATGCAAGCAACAACTTGGAAATCCATCGTGGCAGTGAGCTGTCTGGTGGCTCTCGTGCTGGCGCCAGCCCCGAGCTGGGCCCAGGAGCAAGGATCCGTTAGCGGTGCGGTGACCGATGAGACCGGTGGCGCGCTGCCCGGGGTGGTGGTCACCGCGGCCAGCCCGGCCCTGATCGAGCAAACGCGCAGCGCGGTCACCGACGGCACCGGCAACTACTTCATCATCAGCCTTTCGGCGGGGACCTACACGGTGACCTTCGAGCTGCCCGGGTTCAACACGATGGTCCGCGAGGACGTCGTGCTGACGGGCGCGTTCGTGGCGAACGTGGACATGACCCTCCCGGTCGGCGAGCTCAGTGAAACGGTGACGGTGACCTCGGCGGCTCCGCTGGTCGACATCGTGAGCACACGGCAGCAGTCGGTGCTGACGGCCGAGCGGGTCAACGTGCTGCCCGGTGCGGCGGGCATCTTTACCGCCGCTGACTACGTGCCGGGGGCGACGACCAGCGGCGGACGCCAGGCCAATATGGTGGAGGTTCACGGGTCGGACCCTGCGGATGGCCAGCCGGCCATGGACGGCGTCAGGACCGGGACGCAGCTCCAAGGGCGGAATGAGTGGACCGCCGGCGTCGGGCTTATCACGAATGAAGCGATCGTCACCGAGGTCGTGTTCGACGTCTCCTCGCAGAATGCGGAATTCGCCACGAGTGGAGTGCGGACGAACGTCATTCCCAAGGCGGGTGGCAACAATTTCAATTTCGACTTCTTCGGCAGAGGCACGACGGACAAATTTGCCTCCAACAACCTGACTCCAGAGCTGGAGGAGGCGGGCTTCCGGTTTGCCCCGACGGCCTTTAGCTGGAACATCAACCCCGCCGCGGGCGGGCCGATCCTGCAAAACAAGCTCTGGTTTTACACTTCATACTACAAAGGCCTAAGCAAGCGCTACATCCTCGACCGGTTCTTCGACCTGGACGAGCCATCGACGCCGGATGGCGTCACTGCAGACGACCTGCGGGCGTTCAGCCACAACAGATCAGGCCAGCAGACCCTCCGCATCACCCATCAGCTCAGCCAGCGCAATAAGATGATGTACAGCGTGATGAACCAGACCCTCGCTGGGGACCGGTCTCTTGGATTGGGTTTCGGCAGGACGGGCGCGGAGTCGGCCTACTGGTATGACCTGAACCCCGCCATCCTGGCCAACGCCCGCTGGACGTCGCCCCTGACGAGCCGGCTGCTCTTGGAGGCGGACGTTGCCTATCAGCAAGCCGACGTCAACACCGGCCCGCAGGACCATGGCGGCGAGCTTCGGATGGCCAAGAGGGAACAAACCACGAACGCGCTGTATCACAGCACCTTCCAAAACCACCACAACTCAGACTTTTACCGCGGCTTTAACGCGTCGGCGTCCTATGTCACCGGCTCGCACAACTTCAAGGCCGGCATAAACTACCAGGACAACTACACGTCCCTTGCATACACCGCGCCGGGGGAGATCTTTACCGGCTACTTTGTTAACGGGAACCCGACCGGTCTCCTGGTGACGGGCAACGGGGCGAATAAGGCCAATATCGACATGAACTGCAACTGCGGCATCTACGCGCAGGACGCCTGGACGATGGACCGGCTGACCGTCAACGGGGGTATCCGCTTCGACTGGTTCAACGGTTCGGTTCCAGGGGGGACCCGGCCCGGGGGCTTCTTCACGGAGGCGATCACGCTTGCCGACCCCATTGTCGAGAACACTCCGAACTGGAAGAACACGACCTTCCGGTCCGGCGTGGCCTACGACCTGCTCGGTGACGGCTCGACGGCGGTGAAGTTTTCCATAGGGAAGTATGTGGCGAACGAAGGGACCGGTGTCACCTCCGGGTTCAGCCCGCTCAACTCGTATGCTCTCGACTGGCGGAATTGGACCGACCTCAACGGGGACGATACGGCGCTCAACCCCGACGGGATCCCGCAGTTCGACGAGATCGGGCCGTCGTTCAACCCGAATTGGGGAACGGGCGTCGTCACGAGGCAGCTCAACCCGGACACGCCGCGTGGCTCGAACTACGAGTCCACCGCCGGCCTCGAGCGCCAGCTGGGCCCAGGGTGGGCGATCAGCGGGATGTGGCACTACCGAAGGTTCGGCGAGTTCCGGTGGACCGACAACCTGAATATCTCCGCCGACGACTACCATCTGGATGGGCAGTTCACCGGACCGGTTGACTCCGATCTGCCGGGCGACTCCAGCGGCCGCACAATTGATATCTACAACCTGGACGCTGGCAAGACAGTTGTCGGCGGGATGGACATGCTGAGGCTGTCGCCCGACAACTGGCGGTCGTGGAAGGGGTTCGAGGTGATTCTCGACGGCGAGCTCCCGCGCGGTGGCTTCATGACGGCGAGCTTCACCGGTGGCATGGAGCGGAGGCACTTCTGCCAGACAGGCGACGACAACCCGAACAGGCTATTGAACTGCGATACGACGTCGCCCTTCCGGCCCATGGCTAAGCTGTCGGGGGCGCTGCCGCTGCCGTATGACACGATGATCTCGGGTAACTTCCAGATCTTGGCTGGGAACTCCATCGGTGCCACCTATACCCTCACCCAAGACGATTATCCCGACCTCTACCTGGGGGCCAACAGCACGAGCCCGACCATCGAATACAACCTGATCGAGCCGAATACCGAGTTCGACCCCTACAGAACCAACCTCCAGATACGGTTCTCGAAGGTGATCACGGTTGGCCCGACCCGGACGCGGGTCTACATGGACGCGGGCAACCTCTTCAACCAGACCCGGGTCACGAGTCGGAATCGGAGCTACGGGGGCGGGGGGGTCAAGAATCCAGACTTCCTCCGGATCATCGGGGTCGAGCGGGGCCGCGTGCTGACGTTCGGTATCCAGTCGTCCTTCTGATCCGGTATTCTCAGCGTATCGTTTAATCGCTTGGGCCCGCCCTCTGACGAGGGCGGGCCCTTTTTTTGTCTGGACACGGTCAGCTGATGAAATACGCTGATACACTACGAGGTGAATCCCCGGGGTGAAGACTGAAGAGTGATGAGTGAAGACAGATGAGGAGTGAGAGCGATGCGACGTAGGCTGGCCGCTACCGTGGGCATGTGGCTTCTGACCGGCGTGGCCTTGGTGGCCGCCGACTTCTGGGTGGAGAAGGACTTCACGACCTGGTCCGACAAGGAAATCCAAAAGATGTTGACCGACTCGCCGTGGGCGAAGCAGGTCAGGATCATCGTCAGCGGGAGCCTCACTGAAGGACCGGACGCACAGGTCACCATCCCAGACATACCCGAGTGTGGAGGTGAGCAGTTTGACCGCATCCAGCGCACCAAGGTGACGATTACCTGGAGCAGCGCCCTGCCGATCAAACAGGCTTTGATCCGGCAGGCGATCGGTCTCGATGCCCCGATTCCAGCGGAGGGCCAGCAAGTGCTGGACCGGCCCGAGCCGTTCTATGTGGTGACCGTGTCAGAGCTGCCGCAGGCGTTCGCGTGGCTGGCCGGCATGGGCGATGCGCTCAAGTCCGAGACCATGCTGAAACGAAAGGACAAGGCACCGATCGCGCCAGTGGACGTCCGGCTGTTCCAGGTTGCCCAGACCCAGTCGCTCACGATCATGTTCCAGTTCCCGAAGACCGACGCCATCACCCTAGGCGACAAGGACGTCGAGCTGGTCACCAAGCTGGGTCCCGACGAAATCAAGAAGAAGTTCAAGCTCGCCGACATGGTGTTCGCCGACCAGCTGGCGCTGTGACGAGAGACACGGCTGGGGAGGATCACACTATGAGCCATCGATTTCTCGCTTCGGCATTCTCCGTGTTCATCGTCATCGCGGTCATAGCGATGACGGCCATTCCCGCCTCGGCCCAGACCGCTCCCCGGACGGCGTGGGGGCAGCCTGACCTGGGCGGAGTCTGGGACTTCCGCACCATCACCCCGTTGCAGCGGTCGGTCGAGCAGGCCGACCAGGTATTCCTAACTGAGGAAGAAGCCGCCAACCTCGAACAGGCGACGGTCGAGAAGAACATCCGCCTCTTGAATCGTGCAGCCGAGCGAACGGTGGCCGCCGATCAGGTGGACTCCCGGGGCGACGGCACGCCGGGCTTCTACAACAACTTCTGGCTTGACGAGGGCACGACGTCGACTGGGCGCACGTCGCTGGTCATCGATCCGCCGAACGGCCGCATTCCACCGATGACGCCGGAGGCGCAGCGACTGGCGGCCGCGGGACAAGCGTATCGGAGCGGTCATCCGGCCGACTCCTGGTTGGACCGGACGACCGCCGACCGGTGTATCGTGGGATTCAACGCGGGCCCACCGATCACGCCGCTCGGCTACAACCAGAACCTGCAAGTCTTGCAGACCCCCGACCACGTCGCGCTGGTCACGGAGATGGTCCACACGACCCGGGTCGTGCCGTTGGATGGCCGTCCCCGGCTGAGGCATGACATCGGTCAGTGGTCGGGCGATTCGCGTGGCCACTGGGAGGGCGAGACCCTGGTGGTCGAGACCTCGAATTTCGACGCCAAGAGACGGTGGAGGGGCTCGACCAAGAATATGAAGCTGGTCGAACGATTCACCCGCATCGACGCAGACACCTTGGAGTACGAGTTCACGGTGAGCGATCCGGCGATCTGGACGAGCCCGTGGACGGTGTCGATTCCGATGCGGCGGAATGACCTGACGCTATTCGAGTATGCCTGCCACGAAGGCAACTACGCGATGCCGAACATTCTTGCCGGAGAGCGGCGGCAGGAAGCGGAAGAGCTGACCGGTCCCTGACACTAACGATGACGCTGACACTGACACTGACACTAACGATGACGCTGACGCGGCTCAGGCACCGCGGCCCGACAGATCTTGGTTCTTGATCGGCAGGTCGCGCACCCGTATCCCCGTCGCGGCGAAGATCGCGTTGGTGACCGCGGGTGCGACCGGCGGGATACCGGGCTCGCCCAAACCGCCCAGATGCGCGTCGGACCTGATGAACTCCACCCCGATCCGCGGCGCATCCGCCAGGTGGATCATCTGATGGTTATTGAAGTTGCTTTCGACCACTCGTCCCTTGGCGATCGATATTTCGCCGACCATCGCCGCTGACAGCCCGAAGATCACGCCGCCCTCGACCTGGGCCGCGGCGGTGTCGGTGTTGACGACATCCCCACAGTCGACGGCGGCAAAGACATGGCGGACGCTGAGCGTTCCCTCCGGCGACACCGCCACGTGGGCCACCTGGGCGACAATCGATCCGAAGCTCTCGACGACGGCAATCCCCCGTCCCTCGCCCTCTGGCAGAGGGCTGTCCCAGTCTGACATCGCCGCGGCCCGGTCCAGGGCATCCCGAAAGCGAGGCTGGTCGCTCAACAGATCGCGTCGGAAGCGATAGGGGTCCTTGCCGGCCGCGTGGGCCAGCTCGTCGACAAACGACTCCTTGAAAAACCCGTGCTGTGAGTTCAGGACCGACCGCCAGGCGCCCAGGCGGATCGGATGTGCGGCGTCGCGCCCTTCGGCCCGTGTCTCGGCGATGCCGTATGGCATGTAGACCGACTCGCCATCGCCGCCGCCGGCATAGTGACAGGCCACGACGAGCGGTGTGCCGCTCTCGTCCAGCGCGCCGGCGAAACGCGACATGCCGGCCGGACGATAGTAGTCGTGCTGGATGTCGTTCTCGCGGCTCCAGACAGTCTTGACCGGCGTCGGAGACATCTCCCTGGCGATACGGGCGCCCAGGTCGATGTAGTCGAAGGTGAAGGGGAGACGCCGGCCGTAGCCGCCCCCCAGCTGAAGATTGGTAAGGTCGACCTGCGCAGGGTCCAGGTCGAGCGCCTCTGCCGCGGTGGCGCGGGCATTGAGCGGGTCTTGGACCCCAGCCCAGACCTCGGCGTGGTCGGCGTCCACGCGGACCGTACACACCATCGGCTCCATCGTCGCGTGGGCGAGAAAGGGCACGCGGTAGTCGGCGGTCACGACCTGGTGGGCCTCGGCGGGCATCGTCGGGGCGGTGCCGATTGACTGGTCGAAGGCGGAAAAAATCGACGCGCTCGAAACCTGACCGTGACCGGCATCGTCGTACTCGGCGGTCAGGGTGGCCAGGGCCTTGCGGGCGCGCCAGTAGCTGTCGGCGACGACGGCAACCGCTTCCTCCAGCTGCACGACGCGCGTGACGCCCGGCATCGCTTCAGCCGGACGGGTGTCTACCGATACCAGCGTGCCGCCAAAGACCGGCGCGATGTCGACCGCGGCGTAGAGCGTGTCCGGCAGGGTGAAGTCGATCCCGTAGACGGCGCTCCCGTCGACCTTGCTCGGAATATCGAACCGTCTCCGAGCCGTGCGCCTGATGGTGTAGGTATCGGGGTCCTTTAGCGTCGGGTTCGACGGGACCGGATGCTCCGCCGCCGCCTGCGCCAACTCACCGAAGGTGGCGCGTTGTCCCGATGACGCATGGACGACATGCGAGCGTTCCGCCGAGCACTCCGATGTGGGCACCCCGAAACGGTCCGCCCCCGCGGCGATCAACATCTCCTTGGCGGCCGCACCGGCGATCGTCATCCCATAGTGCCCCGTACCGCGGACAGCCGTCGACCCGCCGGTGGCCTGGAGCCCGAACCAGCGGGCCAGACGGTAGGTGCCGTAGTCGATCGCCCGGCCCAGCGGCACGGGGATCGAGTCACCGGTGAACGCCCGCACCAGATAGGCGTTCGCATACTCGTCAAGCGCCGGCGCCTCCTTGATCCGCACGAGGTCCCAGTCGGCCTCCATCTCCTCGGCGGCCATCATCGCCAGCGCCGTTTGCGACCCCTGTCCCATCTCGCAATGGGGTATGAGGATCGTCACGACGTTGTCGGGCGTGACGGTCATCCAGGTATTGAGCTGGCCCTTCAGCACGGCGTCGGCCGACACCACGCTATGTCGGCTCGGGGCAAAAGCCACCCCGGCGACGCCCAGTACGAAACCGCCCCCGACGAGACTGCCAGTGCCGATGAAGGCGCGTCGTGTCCATTTACCCATAGCGGCCTCCTACCCTTCCGAGCCTTCGGCGATGTCGTGGATCGCGCGTCGCACGCGGGCGAAGGTGCCGCAGCGACAGATGTTCGTGATCGTGGCGTCGATCTGCTCGTCGCTCGGATTGGGACGCTGCTCGAGTAGCGCCGAGACGGCCATGATCATCCCGGACTGGCAGTAGCCACACTGTGGCACTTGATGGGCCACCCACGCCTCTTGCACCTTGTGGAGCGTGCCGTCCTGGGCGAGACCCTCGATGGTGGTGATCGCGGCGCCTTCCGCGGCCGAGACCGGGAAGGTACAGGACCGCACGGCCCGTCCATTCAGGTGGACGGTGCACGCGCCGCAGGCGGAAATACCGCAGCCGAACTTGGTGCCGGTCAAACCCAGGGTGTCGCGGAGCGCCCACAGCAGCGGGGTGTCGGGTTCCACGTCAAGAGAACGGGTCTGACCGTTCACGGTGAGTGTGATTGCCATCGGGTCGTCTCCCTCGTTTCGCATTCTACCCCCACCCTTGCCGTACGTCGTGCCCCAGGGTATAAGTGTCCGGTCTGGCGGGCCCACCGGTCCCGCGAAGGGAGGCTGTGGTGATGCGTATCCTGGTGTTGTGTGCGTCTATCTCGTTTCTGATGGCCTGTGGAGGCGCGTCCCCTGAACCAGAGCCCGAACCGGTCGAGATGCCCACGAGTGGCGACGAGCAGAGCGAGGGGATGGTCGAGCGACTCGACCCCGTCGTCGACGCGCTGGTCCCGGCGGACGCGGTGGTCGAAAAACTCGCCGACGGCTTCGGTTTCGTGGAGGGTCCGGTGTGGATCGCCGACGGCGACGGCTATCTTCTGTTCAGCGACATCCCGGCGAACAGGATCGTGAAGTGGACACCCGATGGCCAGGTCACCGATTTCCTCTCGCCCGTGTACGAGGGTGAGTACGAAGAGGGACGTCTGATTGGCTCCAACGGGATCACCGTTGACCCGGAGGGCCGCGTCGTGTTCACGGAGCATTTCAACGGGCGCATCTCGCGGATCGAGCCTGACGGCTCGCGGAGCGTCGTCGTGGACAACTACGAAGGGTCGCGTCTGAATAGCCCGAACGATCTGGCGTACCACTCCGACGGTTCGTTGTACTTCACCGACCCACCCTATGGGTTGCCCACGCCGGATTCCCGAGAGCTCGACGTCAACGGGGTCTACCGCCTGAGCCCCGATGGGACGCTGACCCTCCTGGCCGACCAGCCCGGACCGAACGGTATCGCCTTCTCACCCGATGAGTCTCGACTCTACGTCGCCGACAGCATGACGGGCATTTGGATGGTCTACGACGTCGCCGAGGACGGCACGCTTGGCGACGGCGAGGTGCTGTTCGATAGCAGCGGCTCCGACGCGTCGGGGGCCGCCGACGGGTTGAAGGTGGATGCGCTCGGGAACGTGTGGGCCACCGGACCGGGGGGCGTATGGATCTTCAACCCTGACGGTCGCCACCTGGGCACGATCAAGCCGACGGAGGTCCCAGCGAACGTGGCGTGGGGCGATGCCGACGGCCGGACCCTCTACATGACGGCTCGCACCGGCTTGTATCGCATCCGGGTCAACGTCGCCGGCAACGGATGGTAGGCCGGCGCTGCATCCAGGCTGGCGGCGTTGCTCATCGCTTACATATGCCCAATATGCTCGCTCTTCGCGCCTTGCCAGCCGGGATGCAGCGCCGGCCGAATGTATAGATCTGTTGACTCACCACATTACTCCAGCGCGAACGTGAAGATCGCGTTGCCGGCCGCGATCGACACGTGCTGCGTTCCGTTCGCGAGGTAGGTGATCGGCGCCGCGATGATGTTCCCGCCGAGCGACGTGTGCCACAGGTCCTCGCCGGTGGTCGCGTCGAGGGCGATGAAGTTGCCGGTGACCGTGCCGGCAAAGACGAGCTGGCCTGCGGTCGACATCACTCCAGACATCGATTTTGGCGGGACGCGATGTTCCCAGACCCGGTCTCCGGTCTGCGGGTTGATCGCTCGGACGGCGCTCACGTAGGTGTCGGCCGGAACGTCGCGGGTGTAGCTGCCGCCGACAAAGAGCTTGCCCGGCTCATACTCGGCGTCCGCCGTGAAATAGGTGGCGGCACCGTCGTAGGCCATCGTGTAGAACAGCCCCGTCATCGGGCTATACGACGGCGACCACCAGTTCGAGGCGCCGGTGACGTCGGGAAAGACCAACCGTCCCTCGGGTGACGGCTCCATGTCCGGAACCCGGATCGGGTGACCGTTGTCGTCGAGACCCTGCGCCCAGGTCTGCGTCGCGAATTCCTTCCCGAGCAGGAATCGGCCGGTCTCCCGGTCGAGGACGTAGAAGAAGCCGTTCCGGTTGGCCCAGAGGATCGCCTTGATGGTCCGGCCGTTGACCTCGAAATCGACCAGCACCGGAATCTGGCAGGCATCCCAGTCGTGGACGTCGTGGGGCGTGAACTGGAAGTGCCACGTGATCTCCCCGGTGTCGGCGTCGATGGCGATGACGCTGTCCGAATACAGGTTGTCGCCCTCTCGGACCTCGCCGTTCCAGTCCGGTCCGGGATTGCCGACCCCCCAGAAGATCAGATTCAGCGCCGGGTCGTACGACCCGGTCATCCAGGTCGATGCGCCGCCGGTACGCCACGAATCGCCGGCCCACGTGTCGTGGTTGGGCTCTCCCGGCCCCGGGATCGTGTATGCCCGCCAGCGCCGCTCACCGGTCTCCGCGTCGTAGGCATCGACCCAGCCGCGAATGCCGAACTCTCCGCCGCCGGTACCGGTCACCACGAGGTCGTTCACCACGAGTGGGGCCGCCGTCATGCTGTAGCCGGCGAGATGGTCGGCGATCGTTCGGTCCCACAGCTCGGTTCCTGTCGCCGCGTCGAGGGCGATCAGGTGGGCATCCATCGTCGTCAGATACAGCCGATCGCCCCGCATGGCGACGCCTCGACTCTGCTTGCCGCAGCACAGCGCCAGGGTCTCGGCGACATCATGCTGATAGGTCCAGAACACGTTGCCGGTCGCCGCGTCGAGGGCGTACACCGCGTTGTCTGGCGTGGTGAGATACATGACGCCGTCGACGACGAGCGGCGTCGTCTGCACCTGACCCAGGGTTGGCAGCTGGCGGACCCAGCGCAGCGTCAACTCACCGACGTTGTCGCGTGTGATCTGATCGAGGCGGCTGAAGCGTTGGCTGTGATACTGCCCGGAGTACATCAGCCAGTTGCCCGGGTCCTCGTCGGCGCGGACGAGACGGTCGGGGCTGACATCGGTGGTCTGGGCGCCGAGTCCGGCGGTGACCACAACGACGAGGATGAGCCGCAGAAAGACGCTACGCATGTTCACAACCTATTCCCGTCGTAACGAGGAAAGATACGCCACCAGATCGTCGAGCTCTTGGTCCGGAATCCGACCGGCGAAGCTCGGCATCAGCGATGCCTCGGGTCGGTCGACCGTCTGAAGGTCGGACTTCGAAAAGGCGCGGAGACGCCCCGAGCTATCGAGCATGAGGATCGAGTACGCATCCTCGTTGCGCAGCACGCCCTGGGTCTGCTCCCCCGAGTGATCGGTCACGACGATCTGGCGCTGGTTGTCTTCGACATCGTCGGTCGGGTCGACGACCGACGCGCGGAGGTGCGCCGCCGACCGGCTCCATCCGATCGCGCTCAGATCCGGTCCCAGCCGTCCGCCAACGCCGTCCACGAAGTGACACCGCCCACAGTCGTGGCGCGCGAACAGATCGCGTCCCGCCAAGGCGTCGCCGGGCGCTGCCTCCCCGGCCGGACGTCTCAAGGTTCCGACGTAGGCCACGATCTGCCACATCTCCCGGTCCGAGAGACGGATCGACGGCATACCGGTGCCGGCGATGCCGCTCAGGATGTTCATGAAGATGGCTCGGTCGCTGTTGCCGTGGCGATAGACGTTGCGGGTCAGGTCCGGACCCCTGTTGCCCCGACCGTCGGGGCCATGACAGACGGCGCAGCGCGAGTCGAAGTGCCGTTTGCCAGCGGCTACATCCTCGGGGGTGTTGTAGGGGTTGGTGTCGACGCCCCGCTGCGCGTCGATCGACGCCAGCCTCCGCTGCGCCATATTCTGCGCCTGAACCGAGGCGGGGCTCGTCAGCAGACCGGCACACAGGAAGGCGACCCAGAAACGAGTATTCAGCATTCGGCGAAAGACCTCGATGATCCTACACGACTCCGGACCCCCGACCGCCGGGCGGTCGCCTCGGAACAATTGCTGTCCGTCGGCCGTCTAACCGCGGGACG
This sequence comes from Vicinamibacterales bacterium, assembly GCA_965249105.1. GTDB lineage: Bacteria > Acidobacteriota > Vicinamibacteria > Vicinamibacterales > UBA8438 > CAUZIB01. The sequence goes on from OZ252219.1 coordinate 510,022, forward strand.
AAACTGATGGCCCAGGCTTGATCGGTACTAGGTGGGTCGTCGTTCTTAGGAAGGGGATCGAATGAGGAGACTAGAGAAAATGTCTTCAAGAAGGCGTACTGCGGGATTTGTCGTATTGTCGGCGTTGCTGGCCGCCGTTGTGGTCTGGGCCGCCCAGGGGAGAAGCCTGAAGGTGACGGTGAACTACACCGGGAGCGGAGACGTGAGCGCGGCCAACGCCATCTACCTGAGCGTCTGGGACACACCGAACCTGCAAGGGGGGTCCATTCCCATCGCCCAGCAGATCGTCGTCAAGAATGGTGAGTCGATCTCGTTCGACAACTTGACCGCGTCGACTGTCTACCTGGCGGCCCTCTATGACACGACGGGCGGCTGGGACGCGCAGTCGGTGCCGCCGTCCGGAACGGCGGCTGGCGTGTACAACCCGGATGCGGTCGGAAGTCCGGGCGCCATCGAGGTCGACGATGGCCAGACCGTGGAGTTGGACTTCACCTTCGACGACGCGTTTCGTATGCCGTGATCCAATCACCCGTCATCACCGTGCGTCATCTGACCAAGCGGTGCGGTGACGACGTCGCCGTCAACGACATCTCGGCCGGTGCGCTGGGTGTGCGCCTACGGCACGTTTTCGGGTGGGGGTACATCGCGCCGCCTCAAGGGATTCGGAAGCGGTCCTCCGCGGTGCCGCCCCCGCCGCCGAGCGGAGCTCGGCCTCCGACCTCCGACCGCGGGGCGAAGCCCGCCCCCGACTCCCGACTAGCTTTGCCCCACCCCCGACCCCCGACCGCCGGGCGTAAGCCCGGCCCCCCACCCCCGACTAAGAGAACCCCACAACGTATAGTGTGAGGACGATGGGAAGTACATCCTCCTTCGGCGGCTCTCATCGGTGACCATGGTCATGATCGTCTTCGTCATTGGGGTCTTGACCGTCGCGTGCGGCGCCGGCAACGGCTCCACGGAAGATGCGAACGGCGCAACCGACTTGCGGCTCCCGTGGGGCGACCCGGACTTGCAAGGCATCTGGGTCAACAACGAGAACACACCCCTCGAACGGCCCGACCCGGACCTCGACGCCGCACGCCTCTCGGCCCTCGCCAGGTGGTTTCCCGGTGGCTCTTGGGGAGGCGTGGCCGGCGTGAACGAGCCGGTTCAGGTTCCGGCGGACGGGGCCAGGACCGCGTTGGTTGCCGACCCACCCGGAGGCCGGATTCCCGTCAGGGCGGCCGCCGAGGAAAAGCGAGACCGGAGCCTCGAACACCTGACCGACTCCTGGGATACCCACACGCTGTGGGAACGCTGCATTACGCGGGGGACACCGCTCCTGCCGTCCAACTACAACAACGGCTACCAGATTGTGCAGACCGAGGACTACGTCGCGATCACCCACGAGATGATCCACGAGTTTCGCATCATCCCGCTGAGCGAGCGTTCGGTTTCTTCGGTGCCCTCGGTGCCTAATGTCCCGCAGTGGATGGGACACGGCCGCGGACACTGGGACGGTGACACCCTGGTGGTGGAAACATCCGGCTTCGCCGCCGACACCATCATCGCGTCAAGTCTGAAAAGCCTGGCGATGCGGGGTCTCCCCCACAGCGCCAACCTACGCATCGTCGAACGCTTCACGCGAACCACGCCAGGTGTCCTCGACTACGAGGTCACCATCGACGATCCCGACACCTACACCCAGCCCTGGACTGCAACGTTCCCCCTCGACATCGACCCGGAGTACGTGATCTACGAATACGGCTGCCATGAGGGGAACTACGGCTTGGCCAACACCCTCAGCGGCGCTCGGGTGTCGGAGGAAGGGTGAACATTCCGCAGACTTCTTGCGTAGGGGTCTGTGGAGGGACAATCACATGAGAAGATTTGCGGAGGCGAAGATGTCTTCGAGCACACGTGTCGCGGGATTCGCAGTGCTGTCGGTGGTGATGATGGCCGGTTTGGTCTGGGTCGCGGCCGACCAGGTCTGGGCCGCTCAAGGGAGAACCGTCAAGGTGACGGTCAACTACGAAGGCAGCGGAGAGGTCAATGCCACTAGTGTCCTGAGTACGAAATAGCTGTACACGAAACGCTGTACTTTGCGCTGCCCGTTTGGTACGGTAGCGCATGTTCATTCAACGGTACTGTGTCTACGCATCGCCGACCGAGCAAGCCCAGTTGGCCCAGGTGGCTGAGCGCGGGACGACGACGCAGAAGGTGGCGCGGCGGGCGCGGATCGTGTTGATGCTGGCGCAACAGGCCTCGCCGATGGTCGTGGCCCGGACGCTGCACGTCAGTCGGATGACGGTGCGGTTGTGGGCGCGCCGGTTTGTGGCCGAGGGGGTTCCGGGCGTGCTCCGCGACGCCACGCGTCCGGGCCGACGCCCACGCTTGACCCTGACGAAGGTGCAGGCGATCGTTGACGCGACCCTGACGACGCGCCCGCCGGCCGGCACCCATTGGAGTAGTCGCGCCCTGGCGGAAGCGCAGGGCGTGAGCGACGGCACGATTCGTAAGATCTGGCGACAACACGGCCTCCAGCCCCACCGCGTGGGGCAGTTCAAGCTGTCGACCGACCCCCACTTCGTCGAGAAGCTGCGCGACGTGGTGGGGCTGTATCTGAATCCACCCGCCAAAGCGGTGGTGTTTTGCGTCGATGAGAAGAGTGGGATCCAAGCGCTGGACCGGACGCGCCCGGTGTTGCCACTGCGGCCCGGCGTCCCCGAACGCCAGACCCATGACTACGTCCGCTACGGGACGACCACGCTGTATGCCGCACTGCGCGTGCTCGATGGCGTCGTGATCGGCGAATGCCGCCGCCGTCACCGGAGTCAAGAATTCGTGCAGTTCCTCCGGCGGCTGGAACGCGCGACGCCTCCCGATCAGCCGCTGCACCTGATTTTGGACAACCTGAGTGCCCACAAGAGTCCCCAGGTGCGGCGCTGGCTCACGCGCCATCCCCGCGTGCACTTTCACTTCGTGCCCACCAGCAGCTCCTGGCTGAATCTGGTGGAACGCTGGTTCGCGGAGATCACTCGCACGCGGCTCCGCCGGGGTACCTTCACCAGCGTGCCGGCGCTCGAGCGAGCGATCCACGACTACTTGACTCATTACAATCAGCATGCGAAGCCGTTTATCTGGACCAAGGATGCCGACACCATCCTCGCGAAGGTCGACCGGTGTAAAGAAGCGTTAAACGCACCACACTAGTGCCATCTACGTGGCGGCCTGGGATACCCCGAACATCCAGGGAGGGGCAGCCGTTCCCATCGGCGGTCAGGCCGTCGTCGAGAATGGTGGCGTCGCCTCGCTCGAGAACCTCTCAGCGTCGACCGTCTACGTGACGGCTCTCTATGTCCCGGGCGGGTGGGACCAAGCGTCCGCCCCGCCTTCCGGGACGTCGATTGGGATCTACAACCCGGATGCCGGTTTCGCGCCCGGCGCCATCGAGGTGGGGGAGGGCCAGACCGTCGAGGTGGAGTTCTCGTTCGACGACACGATTCTCATGCCCTAGCGCGTTTTTCATGACGCTTTGGCGGCCACGTAACCGCAGTGACGGACGTAGTTGCGACACTCGGTCGGGGTGAAGCGCGACAAACACTCGCCGAGGAGCGGCCAGAGCGTGTCGATCGATCGACAGCGGGCCGTGCGAACGATGGTTTTGAGTTTGGCGAAGCAGAGCTCGATGGGGTTGAAGTCGGGGCTGTAGGGCGGCAAGAACCGCAGCGTCGCGCCGACCGCTTCAATGGCGGGCCGCACGCCGTCGACCTTGTGGGCAGCGAGATTGTCGGCGATCACGATGTCGCCGGGCTGCAACGTCGGGACGAGGATCTGTTCGATGTAGGCGAGGAAGCTGGCCCCGTCCATCGGGCCATCCAGGACCCCGGGGGCGGTGAGCCCCGTCACCCGCAGCGCAGCGATGAAGGTGCTGCTTTCCCACCGGCCCTGGGGCGTGTGATCGGCGACTCGCTGGCCACGGGGGCCGCGTCCATAGCGGCGAAGGAGATTGGTGGCGACCCCCGTTTCATCGAGAAAGACGAGGCGGGTCGGGTCGAGGGTCGGGGCGGTCGCTGCCCACTGCGCGCGGGCGGCCGCGATGTCGGGACGGTCGTGTTCGGACGCGCGCACCGTTTTTTTTAAGGGTAAAGCCCAGCTGTTTCACGGCCCGCCAGATCGTCGCCAGACTGGCGGATGTGCCCAAGGCGACTTGCAGTTCCGCGAGGGTGCGGTCCGGTTGCGCGTGGATCAGCGCCGCGAGCGTGTGGAGCTGAGGCGCGAGTACCGGCAGCCGCCCGTAGCGTTGCCGCCGCGGGGCGACTTCACCGGTTTCTCGCCGCCGTTGTTTCAGCCGCCGGACCCAGGAGGCACTGACATGGTATGTGACCGCGACCGCCGCCGCCTGCATGCCGGCATCGCTATCGCGGAGTACCCGTTCGCGAAGATCCATTGAATAGGCGCGCATTGATCCTCCTACTGGACGTTGCACGTAGGAGTACCATGAACTGCCTACTGAGTACTAGAGCTTTTCGAAAAACGCTTTAGACCGAGCGTGTGCTTTTCACAAACGTCACACACAGAAGAGGATTGGCGATGTACCGAAACCTCTCAGCGCCTCTCGCGCCATTGTTTTCGATCGTGACCGTCTTCTGCGTGCTGGCCCCGCCGCCTGCGACCGCCCAGGATTCACCGCTGGACTATCCGCAGTGGCGCGGGCCCGACCGTGACGGCTCAGCCGCCGCGTTCGTCGAGCCAGAAGCCTGGCCGGAGCAGCTGACCCGAAGCTGGCAGGTGGAGGTCGGGACGGGCTACGCAACGCCGATCGTCATCGGCGCGCGCGTCTACACCTTCACCCGACAGGAAGGCGATGAAGTGTTGACAGCCGTCGACGCTGCCACGGGACGTGTGGTATGGAGCACGCGCTACGCGGCACCGTATCAGCTGAAGGAAGGGACCTGGGACCACGGCTCCGGACCAAAGTCGACGCCCCTCTTCAAGGACGGCAAGCTGTACACCCTGGGAATCAGCGGCATTGTCTCGGCGTTCGAGACGGGTGATGGCACTTTGCTGTGGCAGCACCCTGAGCCGCCGGTCGATCCGTTGTTTGCCACTGCCATGTCGCCGCTGGCAGACGGGGGCAACGTGATCTTCCATGTGGGCGGTCACGATCAAGGTGCGTTGACGGCGTTCGACGCGACCACCGGCGATGTCACGTGGAGCTGGGACGGAGATGGGCCGGGGTATGCGTCGCCGATCCTCACCGACATCGATGGGATCCGGCGGGTCGTGACGGTTACGCAGGATCAGATCGTCGGCGTGTCGGCCGCCACCGGCGAGCTGCTGTGGCAGCGGCCCTTCGATTCGCTGTACACGAACAACTCGATCACGCCCATCGCCTACGACGACAGCATCATCGTGTCCGGTCTCAACTTGGGGGTCACCAGATTCCGCCCGGTGCAGCGTGGTGGCCAATGGTTCACCGAGACGCTCTGGCAGAACCAGGATGTGTCGCTTTTCATGAGCAACGGCGTTCTGGTCGACGACACCCTGTACAGTCTGGCCTTCACCAACAAGGGCCAGTTTTTCGCCTTGGACGCCGTCACCGGGGAGACGCTCTGGTCCACGCAAGGTCGGGAGGCGGAGAACACGGCGTTCGTCAAGGCCGGTAGCGTGCTGTTCCTGCTCAACGATGACGCCGAGTTGATTGTCGCGCGAGCCAACCGGGCCGGTTTCGAACCGTTTCGTCGTTACACGGTCGCCGATAGCGTCACCTGGGCGCAACCCGCGATTTCGGGGAATCGGCTGTTCGTGAAGGACGATTCGACGCTCGCGCTCTGGACGTTGGACTGAGGACTGCGTCTCCCGACCTCCGACGCCGGGCGCAGCCCGACCCCCGACTCCTTCTCAGTCGGCGATGTCATCCTGAAGTAGGATGGGGCCGATGACTTCACACATCCTTCGTCGTTCGCCGTCGATGGTTCTGGTGGTCACCGCGCTCTGGTTGGCTGCAGCCGCTTCCTTTGACGCTCAGCCTCCCAATCGGAATCACTGGACCACCGACGCCGATATCGGTCGCGGCGAGGGGCCCGTTGACGACCAGGCTCTGCGGAACGCGCCGTCCAATCCGGCCGCGTGGCTGCACTTCGGCGGCAACTATGCCGGCTGGCGGCACAGTCCGATTTCGCGTCTGACGCCCGACTCGGTCGGTGACCTGAAGCTGGCCTGGATGGCGCAGACCGGGGTGCCGGGGCAGCTCGAGACGTCGCCGGTGGTCCACGACGGCATTCTGTATCTCACCTCCGCTCGGAACCGGCTGCTGGCGCTTGACGCCACGACCGGCGCACTGCACTGGCGCTACGATCATCCGCTGCCGAACGACCTCAAGATCTGCTGCGGGCCGGCCAATCGCGGGGTTGCCATTGCCGGCGACATCGTCATGATGGCGACTCTCGACGCCAAGCTGGTAGCCCTGGGGCGGAGGACCGGTGAGATCGCGTGGGAAGCGACCATCGACGACCATACGCTCGGCTTCAGCGCGACCTCCGCTCCGCTCGTGGTCGGCGAGCTCGTGGTGATTGGAATCGGGGGCGGAGAGTACGGGATACGGGGCTACTTCGATGCCTACGACATCGGGACTGGCGAGCGGCGTTGGCGCCACTACACGGTCCCGACCGCCGGCGAGCCTGGGGTCGAAACCTGGGCCGCGGACTCGTATCTCAATGGTGGTGGCGCGACTTGGTCGACCGGCGCCTACGACCCCGATACCGACACCCTGTTCTGGACCTCGGGGAACCCGGGCCCCGATTGGAACGGGGACGTCCGGCTGGGTGACAACCTGTATACCGACTCGGTCCTCGCCCTCGACCCGTCGACCGGTGAGCGCAAGTGGCACTTCCAGTTCACGCAACACGACGTGTGGGACTACGACGGTAACTCCGAGATCTGGCTAGTCGACGCCACCTTCGACGGCCGTCAGGTGCCGGTGCTCGCCCAGGCCAACCGGAACGGCTACCTCTATCTGCTCGACCGGCGCGATGGGCGGTTTCTCCGCGCGACCCAGTATGCCGACCAGGTCAACTGGGGCACGGTTGACGCGACCGGCCGGGCGCAGGTCGACCCGGCGAAGATGCCGTCGGAGAATCCCGAGGAGCGAGTCTGTCCTGGGCTGGCTGGGGGCAACAATGCGGCCTATGCCGGAGCCGTCAACCCCGAGCTTGGGCTCGCCTTCGTGCCCGTCATCGAGAGCTGCATGATGTTTCGCAAGGCTGATGCGGTGCTGCGACCCGGCATCCCATATTTCGGCGGTGCCCCGATTCCCGTCGACAACATCGGAGGCTCCGCCTACGGGCATCTGAGCGCCATCGACCTGTCGACTGGCGAGACCCGGTGGCAGTATCGCGACCCGAATCCGATGATGGCCGGTGTCCTGAGCACGGCTGGCGGTCTCGTGATTACCGGTAATGCCGCTGGCGAGATTCTCGGGTTCGATGCTCGAACCGGCGATGAGGTCTGGCGCCTGCACACGGGGTCGGGGATTCGAAGCCACCCGATTGCCTATGAGCTCGATGGAACGGTCTACCTTGCGGTCGGCACTGGGGGAGGTGGTGTCGTGCAGCAGGCGGTGGGTGAACCTCCGTCGGTGCCGGTCGGCAGCTCACTGCTGGTGTTCTCGCTGGAGGCGGAATGACCCGTGTGGGCGGGATGTTGTGTGGTGTGCTGTTGCTGGTTGCCGCCGCGACCGGATCGCGCGCCGGGCAGTCGTCCGAGAACCCCTTTGCCGGCGACGCCGACGCGATCGCCGAGGGACGGCAACTGCTCGACGCGGTGTGCGGTGGCTACTGCCACTCCACCACGGAGGGACTGGCTACCGATGCCCCAGACCTGTTCGACTGTGAATGGTGGCACGGCGACGCCGACGTCGACCTCTTCCGGGTGATCAGCGATGGCGTGCCGGATACCCGGATGCAGAGCTTCGGCGACCAGTTTTCCGACGATGACATCTGGCGTCTGGTCGCCGCCGTCCGAGCCGGTTCACGGTGTGCGGAAGACGGCGTCGCGGCTTCGGAAGCCGCCCGCTAGGCGGCCCAGTATAAGTGGCGCCACGCCCCCGAACACGCTTCGCCGTTTCGTGTCACTGCCTACTGACCATTAGGCCTACTGACCACTCGGCGCCTGGTAAAGCTCGATCTCATAGCCGTCAGGGTCATGGAAGAAGATGAGGTGTGCCCCCGACCCTATCACCATGTCGCGGGAGATCGTGGCGCCGCGGTCGGTCGCCCGCTTGGCCACCGCCGTGGCATCTGAGACGTTCACGACGATTCGGCCGTATGCCGTTCTGCCTTCAGGTAGCGGATCGTCGTTGAAGTGTGCCAGGAGGAATCCCATGCCGCCCCCTGGTCGCCCAAGCCCGATTTCGATGAGGCTGCCTTGCGACGCAAACTCGAAGGTACGCTCCAACCCGAACACCTCGTTGTAGAACTTCTCCGAGCGCTCGATATCTGTCACATTGAGAGCGACGCTACTCATGGTGATCTCAGGTGCGGTCGGAGTGTCGCCGGACTGTGCTGCCGCCGGCACCACCGAGAGGCTGAGCGCCAGGCCGACGAGGACCGCGGTGAGCGAAAAAGGAACTCGAAGCATGATGAGGGCGCCTCCCTGGCGCGGGCGAAGGTGAACACAGCGTTGTCGAGCAACGCAATTTTACATCATACGATCTCGGGTCGACGCATCGACGGGGAGTGCTTCCTGCCGCTCGACTTACTCCACAATCAGCTGGCCGATCGACCACAGGTGCTCGTGACAGACGTACTCGTAGGTGCCGGGCTGGTCCACCACGACCGACCCAGTGCCTCCGGGGGCGATTGGACCCGTACTCCAGGATCCGTCACGTGCCGCGATGAGATGAGAGAGCGTCGACGTGTTCGAGAAGGTCACCGTGGCACCCACGGGGACCCGCGCACGGGTCGGCGCCAACCCATACTCATCGTGCCACTCGTCTCGCCGGCCCAAGTTGCGGTTCTCCTGAACGCGGACGGTGCCCAGCTCGATCGCGGTCGTGTCGACCACGAGCCCCTCGAAGGCCACTTCGGTCGCTGGTGGATCCGGTGCTGGGCGAGGCGGAAGCGTTCCGCTCAAGGTGAACGCCCACACGACCCTGCCCATCGTGAGCGCGACGAACTGTTCGCCGTCGATCTCGTAGGTGATGACGGGACCGCCACCGACGCCGCGTGGGTTCCACGCGCCGAGCGAGCCGGTCTGGAACTGCCAGAGCCGGTCGCCGGTCATCTGGTCGTACGCCCCAAGGTTGCCGTCGCCCTCGGCATGGAACATCAGTCCACCCGCCGTCGTCATCGCCCCGCTGCCATTGCAGTCTGAATACGGGACGCGGTACTGCCAGGCTATCTGGTTGGTCCGGCTGTCGAGCGCGGCATGGAAGCCATAGAACTTGGTCCCGGGCACTCCCACCAGCGTGTTATTCCAGAACCACGGCGACGGCGGCCGCCTGAGCCACTTGGGGTACACGCAACCGGTTCCGTAGAAGTAGCCGGTCAGTGGGCTGTAGGCCATCGGCGCGAAGCGCATGCTCATGAGCAGGAGCATGACGTTCGGCTGGTCGGGACCGACCGGGTCAAAGTGGCAGCCGGCCTCGAATCCCGGCGGGATCAGCTCTGTCGGCGTACAGTCGGGCCCCAGCCGCTCGGCGCCGACCGGAAAGGGCTGGGTGGGGGAGGTGTGGAGGACGGTATTCTGCTTGACCGGCCGCTCCTCGACGGGGACAACTGGCTCGCCCGATTCAGCATCCAGGAGAAAGAGGTAGCCGTCGGTACGCATGGCGGCGAGCACCCTCGTCGACCGGCCACTGATCGGGAGGTCCAAGACGATCAACGGCGTGGCCATGTCCTGCTCCCACATATCGTGGTGTACGAGCTGACGATGCCAGCGGTACTCTCCGGTTGCGAGATCGAGCGCGACGACCGACGCGGAATAGAGGTTGTCCCCCGGTCGCAGCTCGCCCCCCCATTGCGGCACGGCGTTCCCGGTGCCGATGTAGACGAGCCCGAGGTCGACCTCGACGGCCGGCGTCATCCAGACACCGGTCCCGCCAAAGCGCCAGACGTCGCTATCGGTCGGCCACGTCTCGGATCCGAGCGCTCCGGGCATCGGGACGGTATCGAAACGCCAGACCTCGTCACCCGTCTTCGCATCGAGCGCCACGACCCGACCACGGATGAACATGTCGCCGTTCGCCATGCCGGTGATGACGAGGCCGTTGGCGTAGGTCGGCGGCGCCGTGACGATCTGTCCATCGATCTCTGCCTCGCCGACCATATGGCTCCAGACCAGCTCTCCCGTCTGCTGGTCCAGGGCCCGTACCGTCGAGTCGTTCGACCCAACGAACACCAGTCCAGCCCCGAGGCCGGCCCCTTTGTTCAAGCGGCCGAGGGCGGCGCGGTAGGACCAGCGTGGCTCGCCGGTCTTGGCGTCGAGGGCGCGGATGCCGATCGTGGTGGTGATGAACATCAATCCGCCCGTGACGACCGCAGTGGCTTTGGACACTTCGCCGTCCAGCTCAGTGGCCCACGCTCCGCCAAGGTCGGAAACGTTTTCGGTGGTGATCTGGGCGAGCGTCGAATGGCGGGTGTTCCCCCAGTGCCCGCCGGCGAGCGGCCACTCCGTGCTGGGGTACGGCCGCCAGTTTTTGCCGGTCTGCGCCGTCGCGATCTGAACAGACCCGAGGCCGCCGAGGCAGAGACAGATCAGGAGCCGCGCAACCGCACGCGTCTTCGTGGAGCTCAGGTGGGAAGGCGTACGTTGCATGGCATCTCCTTCGCCACGAATCATGTCATATCGGCCCCGCCCCCGCTACCGCCGACTCCCGACGCGTCCTGGCCTCGCCGGCGCCACCGCGGAGGACCGATTCTCGAATCCCGCTCACCGTCGCGGCAAAACGCACCTTTCGGCGAACGACCAAGACCAGCGCGCTTTGCTCACCCCCGCTCGCGCTCGACAACTCGCGCTCACTGCGCCGGCGTCTTCGCGCCGGGCGCCGGGTCGGTGCGCTGGGAGTTCGCCTTCGGCACGTTTTCGGGTGGGGGTACATCGCGCCGCCTCAAGGGATTCGGAATCGGTCCTCCCCGCTGTCGCCGCCGACTCCCGACCGCGGGCGCAGCCCGCCCCCGACCCCCGACCAACAGTGCTCCACCCCCGACTAGGTGTGCCTACTGACCCCGACTCCCGACCGCGGGCGTAGCCCCCCCGACCCCCGACCGCGGGCGAAGCCCGCCCCCGACCAAGTGCGCCCCACCCCCGACCGGTGTGCCACCGACCCCGACCAACAGTGCTCCACACCTGACTAGTGTCCTGAGTACGAAATAGCTGTACACGAAACGCTGTACTTTGCGCTGCCCGTTTGGTACGGTAGCGCATGTTCATTCAACGGTACTGTGTCTACGCATCGCCGACCGAGCAAGCCCAGTTGGCCCAGGTGGCTGAGCGCGGGACGACGACGCAGAAGGTGGCGCGGCGGGCGCGGATCGTGTTGATGCTGGCGCAACAGGCCTCGCCGATGGTCGTGGCCCGGACGCTGCACGTCAGTCGGATGACGGTGCGGTTGTGGGCGCGCCGGTTTGTGGCCGAGGGGGTTCCGGGCGTGCTCCGCGACGCCACGCGTCCGGGCCGACGCCCACGCTTGACCCTGACGAAGGTGCAGGCGATCGTTGACGCGACCCTGACGACGCGCCCGCCGGCCGGCACCCATTGGAGTAGTCGCGCCCTGGCGGAAGCGCAGGGCGTGAGCGACGGCACGATTCGTAAGATCTGGCGACAACACGGCCTCCAGCCCCACCGCGTGGGGCAGTTCAAGCTGTCGACCGACCCCCACTTCGTCGAGAAGCTGCGCGACGTGGTGGGGCTGTATCTGAATCCACCCGCCAAAGCGGTGGTGTTTTGCGTCGATGAGAAGAGTGGGATCCAAGCGCTGGACCGGACGCGCCCGGTGTTGCCACTGCGGCCCGGCGTCCCCGAACGCCAGACCCATGACTACGTCCGCTACGGGACGACCACGCTGTATGCCGCACTGCGCGTGCTCGATGGCGTCGTGATCGGCGAATGCCGCCGCCGTCACCGGAGTCAAGAATTCGTGCAGTTCCTCCGGCGGCTGGAACGCGCGACGCCTCCCGATCAGCCGCTGCACCTGATTTTGGACAACCTGAGTGCCCACAAGAGTCCCCAGGTGCGGCGCTGGCTCACGCGCCATCCCCGCGTGCACTTTCACTTCGTGCCCACCAGCAGCTCCTGGCTGAATCTGGTGGAACGCTGGTTCGCGGAGATCACTCGCACGCGGCTCCGCCGGGGTACCTTCACCAGCGTGCCGGCGCTCGAGCGAGCGATCCACGACTACTTGACTCATTACAATCAGCATGCGAAGCCGTTTATCTGGACCAAGGATGCCGACACCATCCTCGCGAAGGTCGACAGGTGTAAAGAAGCGTTAAACGCACCACACTAGGTGTGCCTACTGACCCCGACTCCCGACCGCGGGCGTAGCCCGCCCCCGACCCCCGACGCCGGGCGCAGCCCGGCCCCCGACCAAGTGTGCTACTGACCCCGACCCCCGACTATGGGGACCCCTGATCCCGACTAGAGTGTTCCACACCATGTCGAGGGATACGAGGAACGCATTGACAATTCTGGTGACCACACCGGTAACGCCGTCGCGTCCGACCATCGACGCGGCCGTCGCTATTGCCAAAGAGCTGAACTGTCCGTTTCTGTCCCGCGGCCGCAAGAGCGTGGCCCGGCTCCTCAGAGACGAAGGGCGCGAGGCTGCCCTCGTCCTTGGGCCGCACGAGATCCGGCTCATGACCGATACCGGGTCGTTCGGTTTTCATCCCAACATGGCCGCGCTTCGAATCCTGGCGCTCGGCCAAGGACGCGGCGACCGGATGGTGAAGGCCATGGGACTGGAGCGGGGGTGGCGGGTGCTCGACTGCACCTGCGGCTTCGGCGCGGACGCCGTCGTGGCCGCGCACGTCGCGGGACCAACCGGCGAGGTGTGCGCGGTGGAGCATTCGCCGGTCCTGGCGGCGCTCGTGGGCTACCGCATGCGGACCTACATACATAAGGAGCGTTCAGTGCAACGGGCGATGCACCGTGTGCGCGTCACGGCGGGGAACAGCGGCGACGTCCTGCGGGCTCAAGGCGACGGGGCGTGGGACGTCGTCTACTTCGACCCGATGTTCGAATCGACGATCGCCTCGGCGCAAGGACTCGACATCGTTCGCCGACTGGGTACGCCAAGCACCCCATCCCCTGCGACTATCGCGGAAGCCCGGAGAGTGGCCCGACAGTGTGTGGTGATGAAAGATCGCGCGCCCGGCGACAGGTTGGAGCGGCTGGGAATCCCTGTCGTGTCCAAGGCGAAACGGGTCTGGTATGGGAAGCTTGAAGCCCTATGAACGTTGGCCAGGCGGCGCTGCCGCCGGTGGGCGTGCAGAACCGCTGTTGATAAAGGTGGGTCATGAGCGATAAAATCCGATGGGCACCTAGGATCAGTTGGCGGCGCTCCTGGTCCGGTCAAAGAGAGAGGCACGGCAGATGGGAACTCGACGCTCAGGTCTCGGGTGGCTGCCGGTCGTCTGCGCCCTGGCCGCACTGGGTGCGGGCGGGGGCGACACCCGGCTCGCCGATGCGGCACGTGTAGGCGACATCGCCGCCGTCGATGACTTGTTGCAGTCGGGCGCCGTTGTCGACGCCCCCGATTTGCACGACACCACGGCGCTGCACTGGGCTGTGTACCGCGACGACGTCGAGATGGTGGCGCGACTAATCGTCGCCGGCGCCGACGTCAACCGAACCAACCGGTACGACGAGACCCCTCTTTCGCTGGCCTGCGTCAACGGCAACCCAGGCATCGTGGAAGACTTGCTCGAGCTGGGCGCGTTGCCAAACTTGCGCGCGGCCGGCGAGCCGCCCCTCCTTACCTGTTCCCGCACCGGCAACGTGGAAACGGTCGAGCTGCTGCTTGCGCACGGCGCCAACCCGAATATCACCGACGGTTGGAAGGGTCAGACGGCGGTGATGTGGGCGGCTGCCGAGGATCATGTGGCGGTCATGGAGACGCTGTTCGCGCACGGTGCCGACGTCAATACGACGACGCAGCCGCTGACGGTCATTGAGGGGGCGTTTGGGAGCGGCATTGCGACGACGAAGCCGGGCCAGACAGCGCTGCTCATTACCGTTCAGCTGGGACACGAGCCTTCGACGCGAGCCCTGCTGGCAGCCGGCGCCGATGTATCGGTGACCTCGCCGGCCGGTGCGCCGCTGACCCACGTCGCGGCCGGCGCCGGTCATCACCTGCTCGGGGCTGAGCTGCTCGACCACGGCCTGGACCCGAACGTTCTCGACAAGCAGGGCCAGAGCGCGTTGCATGCCGTCGTGGAGGCGCGCCGGCTGAAGCATCAATCGAGGCGGACGACCCCCGGTCCCGAGAGCTTCGCGTTCCTGGAGCGCCTGATTGCCGCCGGCGCCGACATCGATGCCCGGAAGGTCGTCACGCCGCCTCAGAATTCATTCGACAAGCCTGACAAGGCCGACGACGACGAAGAGCAAGACGACGCAGCGGCCGACGAGGCGAAGGCCACGCAGGAAGAAGCGAAGGCCAAAGAGGAGCAGAAGAAGGAGCCGACTCCGGACCAGATCGCCCGAGGACTCGACGGGGGGACCGACCTCGTGGAAGCGACACCGTTTCTCCTCGCCGCCCGTTCGGCCGATCTGGACGCGATGCGGCTCTTGCTGGAGCATGGCGCCGATCCGTTGACGACGACCAAGGGAGGGAACACGGCTCTGACCCTGGCCTCGGGGCTGGTGTTTCTCGAGGGCGGATTCGGGCAGTTCGAGGGGCCACCGAAGAGCGACGTGCTCGAGGCCGTTCGGCTGTTGCTAGAACTCGGGGCCGACGTGAACACCGGCAACAGCAGCGGGCAAACCGCACTGCACGGCGCCGTGTATCGCGGCGCGGACGATGTGATTCGTTTCCTGGTGGAGGCTGGCGCGCAGACCGACGCGGAGGACAAGGCAGGACGGACTCCACTGCGCCTTGCGGAGCAGGGCTTCAACCAGTTCGCCAGCCAGATACGCCGTGAGCGCTCTGCTGAGTTACTTCGCCAGCTCGACGGACACTCACAACGCGCGGACAGCACCGTGGCGAAGCAATGACGGTGGCGGGGCAATGGTGACAATGGTGACCACCGTGACCACCGTGACCACCGTGACCACCGTGACCACCGTGACCACCGTGACAACGACGCGCCCGCGCCGATTCGTACCGACGTTGGTCTGGCTAGTGGCCACAATGCTGCTCCCTGCACCAGCCGCGGGCCAGACGACGTCTGAACCCGGCGCGGACGCTGCGGCTGACTACGAGCTCCTGATGCGTCGCTACTGCGGGGCCTGCCACAACGCGCGCACGCGGACCGCGAACTTGGCGCTCGACGAGCTCGACGTAGCCCATCCGGGCGACGCGATCGAGACCTGGGAGAAGGTCGCCCAGAAACTCCGCGGCCGCGCGATGCCGCCACCCGGCCGGCCACGACCGGACGAGGCGACCTACGACCGGTTCGCGACCTGGCTGGAGACGGCCCTGGACCGCCACGCCGAGGCTAACCCGAACCCCGGACGTCCGTTGCTGCACCGGATGAACCGAGCGGAGTATCGCAATGCCGTTCGCGATCTGCTGGGGTTCGAGATCGAGGTCGATGCGTTGCCGCCGGACAATGAGGCGCACGGGTTCGACAACATCGCCGACGCGCTCAGCGTGTCGCCGTTGCTGCTCGAAAGCTACGTCACCGCCGCCCGGAAGGTCGCTCGGCTGGCCATCGGCGACCCGGGGGCTCCCCCGGTGACTGCCACCCATCGGGCCCCGCCAACGCTGAGGCAGAACGCACACCTCGATGGCCTGCCGCTCGGCACCCGGGGCGGCCTGCGCGTCGAGGAGTATCTGCCGGCCGATGGCGAGTACGAGATCCGGGTCCGACTGCAGCGGAACGGCGGGGGGGGGATCAACGGGATCGGCGAAGAGCACCAGATGGAGCTTGCCCTCGACGGTGAACAGATCGCCCAGTTCGCCGTTGGCAGCGCCGATGCCTACAAGCCGCTCAACCCGGAGACCAACAACCAGGGCGTTGCGGTGACCAAGGCCTTCACCGCCGACGAGCACATGCGCGTGCGGATCCCGATGACGGCCGGCGCCCACACGCTGATGGCCACGTTCGTCGGCAAGCCGACCGCCCTTTTTGGTTCGGTGCCCGGAGTCGACGCCATCCTGCTCACCGGTCCGTTCGACGCGCGACCCGCGGGTGGCACCGACACGACCAGCCGCCAGCATGTATTCGTCTGCCGGCCCGCGACGGCCTCGGAGGAGGAGCCGTGCGCCCGGACCATCCTGACCCGGTTGGGACGACTCGCCTATCGACGACCGCTCACCGACGACGAGCGGGAGGCGTTGCTCGGGTTCTACCGCGACGGGCGGCTGAAGGGCGATTTCGAGACCGGAATCGAGCTGGCGCTCCGGTTCCTGCTGGCCAGCCCGCGGTTCGTCTTTCGGGCCGAGACCGAGCCGCTGTCGATCGCCTCCGGCATCGCCTACGCGGTGTCAGACGTGGACCTGGCCTCACGGCTTTCCTTCTTCCTGTGGAGCAGCCTCCCCGACGACGAACTCCTCACGGTCGCCGAGGCAGGCCGTCTGTCCGATCCAGAGGAGCTCGAGCGGCAGGTCCACAGGATGCTGGGCGATCCTCGGGCGGAGGCGCTCATCGAGAACTTCGCCGGACAGTGGCTCTTCCTCCGCAACGTGGACACCGTCCAACCGGATGTGACGGAGTTCCCTGACTTCGACGGGAACCTGCGCCACGCTCTTCGGCGTGAGACCGAGTTGCTCTTCGCGCATGTGATGCGCGAGAACCGCGGAGTCCTGGAACTGATGACGGCGGACTACACCTTCGTCAATGGGCGCCTGGCGAAGCACTACGGGATTCCGGGTGTCTACGGCGACCGGTTCCGGCGCGTGCCGGTGGTCGACGACAACCGACGCGGTCTGCTCGGCCACGGGAGCATCCTGACGGTGACCTCGTATCCGAATCGAACGTCGCCGGTATTGCGCGGGAAATGGGTGCTCGACAACCTGCTCGGGGCGCCGCCACCACCACCGCCGCCCGACGTGCCGCAGATCCAAGAAAATACCCCAGGCCAACAGCCGCGCTCGCTCCGCGCGCGGCTGGAGCAGCACCGGGCCAACCCGGTCTGTGCGAGCTGTCACGCCAAGATGGATCCGATCGGGTTTGCCCTCGAGCCGTTTGACGCGGTCGGCCGGTGGCGCACGAGCGACGCAGGTCTGCCAATCGACGCGTCTGGCGCTTTGCCCAGCGGGGCGGCGTTCGACGGGCCTGGCGAGCTGCGCGAAGCGTTGCTCAGCCGCCCGGAGGATTTCGTCGGCACGTTCACACGTAAGCTGCTGACCTACGCCGTGGGTCGGGGGCTTGACGCCTCCGACGCACCAACCATCCGGACTATCGTGCGGGAGGCGGCGAAGACGGACTACGCGTTCTCGTCGATCGTCACCGGGGTCGTCCGGAGCGACCCGTTCCGGATGAAGATGAAGGGCCCGGCGCCAATCGTGGCGGCGAATCAGGAAGAATAAAACCATGATGATCACAAAGATGGCCTTACCGCGGCGCACGTTTCTTCGCGGGGTCGGGGCGACATTGGCCCTCCCGTTCTTGGATGCGATGGTGCCGGCCCTCACGGCGATGTCTCGGACGGCTGCCGCGCCGACCCGACGCCTGGGGTTCACCTATGTTCCAAACGGGGTCATCTTCGATGGCTGGACGCCGACGACGGACGGTGCCGGGTTCGAGCTCCCCTCGATCCTGACGCCGCTCGAAGGACACCGTGACCAGGTGGTAGTCGTCTCGAACCTCGCCTTGCGGACGGGCGAGGCCGCCGAGGGCGAGGGGGCAGGCAATCACTCCCGGGCCAGCGCGTCGTGGCTAAACGCCGTCCGACCGAAGAAGACCACGGGGGCGGACATCCGTGCCGGCACCACGATCGACCAGATCGCCGCCAACGCGATCGGCCAGGACACGCCGTTACGGTCACTCGAGGTGGCGGCCATGGACTTCACCGCCGTGGGCGGGTGCGACGTCGGCTACGCCTGCACCTATTCGAACACGGTCTCGTGGCGGACCCCGACCACGCCCCTCCCGATGCAGACCAACCCGCGAGTCATCTTCGAGCGGCTCTTTGGCGAGGTCGGGCGCGGGATCGATGTCCGCCGCCGGGAACTGGCCGAGGACCGAAGCATCCTTGATGCGATCGCCGGACAGGTCGACGGGCTGCAGCGCCAGCTTGGAGCGGCCGACCAGGCCCGGGTACAGGACTACCTGCAGAGCGTGCGGGAGGTGGAGCTGCGGATCCAGCGGATGGAGCAGCGGGTCGATTCCGACCTTGCGTTGCCGGACACACCGCTCGGGGTGCCGGGCTCCTACGACGACCACGCCAGCCTGCTCTACGAGCTGCAGGCGCTGGCCTTCCAGACCGACGTGACCCGGGTCAGCTCGATCATGCTCGGCAAGGAGGCCTCGCCCCAGGCCTATCCCCACATCGGGGTGCCCGAGGCGCACCACGCGGTGTCCCACCACGGCGGCAAGGTGAACGAGGTCGAGATGCACGCCAAGATCAACACGTATCACGTCACCCTGTTCACCCACTTTCTGGATCGGCTGAGGGCCACCCCGGATGGTGACGGCACGCTGCTGGACCACACGCTCCTGCTCTACGGCAGCGGCATGGGCAACGGCGATCTGCACGAGCACGTGCCGGTGCCGGCGCTCGTGGCCGGGGGGGCCTGGGGCCAGCTCAAAGGTGGGCGGCACATCCGATACGAGGAAGAGACGCCGATGGCCAACCTGCTGGTCTCGATTCTAGAAAAGACGGGCCTGGAGGTCGAGTCGGTCGGTGACAGTACTGGGCGTATCAGCGAGCTGTAGGGGCCTTCGGCATCGGGAACAACAGATGCGACGGATGGCGGATCGACTCTCCCGTTGCGGGTGGCTTCCGGTCGTCCTCGCCCTGGCGTCGCTTGGTGCTACCGAGCGGGACACACGGCTCGCCGACGCCGCGCAGGCGGGTGACCTCGCCGCCGTCGAGGCCCTGCTCCAGGCCGGGACCGACATCGACCTACCGGATCGGTACGGCACCACGGCGCTCCACTGGGCCACCTACCGCGACGATGCCGAGATGGCGACGCGCCTGATCGCGGCCGGGGCCGACGTCGACGTCACGAACCGGTACGGCGCGACTCCACTCTCGCTGGCCTGCGTCAACGGCAACCCCGGCATCGTGGAAGACCTGCTCGAGCTGGGCGCGTTGCCGAACGCGCGCGCGGCCGGCGAGCCACCGCTCCTGACCTGCGCCCGCAGTGGCCGGCTGGAGGCGGTCGAGCTGCTCTTGGCTCACGGCGCCAACCCGAACGTCACCGACGACTGGAAGGGCCAGACCGCTTTGATGTGGGCCGTGGCCGAGGACCATGTCGCGGTGGTCGAAACTCTGGTCGCGCACGGAGCCGATGTCAACGTCACCGCGACCGGGCTCACGCCTCTGCTCCTCGCTGTCCAGCTCGGAAAGGAGGCCTCGATGCGCACCCTGCTGGCGGCCGGGGCCGATGTGACGGTGGCCGAGCCGGGCGGCACGCCGTTCGCGGCGGGCGGCAGGCCGTTGACCCACGTCGCGGCGTCGGCCGACCATCATCAGCTCGGCCCCATCTTGCTCGACTACGGCGTTGACTCGAACGCCCGGAACGCGCGGGGCCAGACGACGCTACACGCGGTGCTCGAGGCGCGCCGGCTCAAGCACCAATCGAGACGGACGACGCCGAGTCCCGAGAGCTTCACGTTCCTGGAGCAGCTGATCGCCCACGGTGCCGAAATCGACGCCCGAGTCATCACGCCGCCCAAGCCGGAAACTGCCAAACCCAAAGCAGCCGACGAGGAGGAGGACGACAGCGACACGAGCGATGAGGCGAACGGCGAGGACGAGACCGACCCCGACACCGAAGATGAGCCGGACCCGACCGAGAACTACTCCCCTATTGATTCCAGGACCGACCTCACCGAGGCAACACCGCTGCTCTACGCGGCTCGTTCGGGCGACATGGACGCGCTGCGGCTGCTCCTGGAGCACGGAGCCGATCCGCTGGCGGTCACCAAGGGGGGCAATACGGCACTGACCCTGGCGGCAGGGGTCGTGTTTCACGAGGGTGGTCAAGGGCAAGGCGAGGGTCCCCCGAAGGCCGACGCGCTCGAAGCCGTCCAGCTGCTGCTGGCGCTGGGGTGCGACGTGAACGCCAAGAACGAGCGCGGGCAAACGGCGTTGCACGGCGCTGTCTATCGCGCAGCAAACGACGTCATCCGATTCCTGGTTGCCAACGGCGCCCGAATGGACGCCGAAGACGAAAGAGGGCGGACGCCGCTGGTGCTGGCCGAGATCGGGCCCAACCAGGGTGCCAGCCGGATCCGTCGCGACGCGGCTGCCGCCGTGCTCCGTGAGCTCGAGGGGCAGGCCCAGGCCCAGCTCCAGCCCACTCGGTAACCGCGTCGCCACCACATACACGAGGAGACACACCGCCCTGCGACAGTGGAAGATCTACCCCGGAAGAACCTCGGATCCGCTGGCCCTCGAGCATGTCGATGCCGACGCCCCTTCCAAAGAGCTGGGCCCCGGGGACGTGCGGATCCGGGTTCGTGCGGCATCGCTCAACTTTCGCGACCTGCTGTTGCTGCGCGGGACGTACCCAGGGGCCGATGAGCCGGTCGTGCCGCTCTCGGACGGGGCCGGAGAGGTCTTGGCGGTCGGTCCCGGCGTCACCCGAGTTTCCGTCAGCGACCGCGTAACGGCCACGACCGTCTCCAACTGGATCGACGGGGCGATCGACCGTAGCTCGAGGGCGGGCCACCTGGGCTTCTTCGCCCCGGGCTGGCTTGCGGAAGAGATCGTCCTACCGGACACCGCCCTCGTCAAGCTGCCCGACACGATGACCTACCCGAGCGCCGCGACCCTGCCGTGTGCCGGGGTGACGGCATGGAACGCCATCGTCGAGATCGCCCGTATCGGCCCGGGCGGGCGGGTGCTGACGCTCGGCACCGGAGGCGTGTCGATGTTCGCTGTCCAGATCACCAAGCTGCTGGGGGCCCAGGTATTGGTGACGTCGAGCAGCGACGCGAAGATCGACCGGGTCAGGGCCCTGGGCGCCGATGAGGGGATCAACTACAAGACCGAACCCGAGTGGGCCGACCGCGTTCGAGCCCTGACGAATGGCGAGGGGGTCGACCTGGTCATCGAGAACGCCGGTACTCTGGGGCAGTCGGTGAAGTCGACCCGGTTTGGCGGTATGGTGGTGGTTATCGGCGCGCTCTCGATGCTGGCGCCGGGCGCAGCGCCCGCCGCTGCTTCGGACGACCTCGGTCTCATGAGTGTCTTCAGAAGCGGCGTGACGGTGAAATCGATCGTGATGGGCAACCGGCGGATGTTCGAGCGTCTGGTCCGGGCGTATGTCGCGAATGGGGTCGAGCCCGTCATCGACCGCACGTTCGCCTTCGACGACGCGCCCGTGGCCTTCGAGGCACTGGCGGCCGCCAAACACGTCGGCAAGATGGTCATCACAGTATGACCGACGTCTGATATGAACCAGGGGGCAAGATGACGGAGCCTGTGTCGTCTGCGTCGTCTGCCGAGAAGCCTGCAGAGCGGTTGAGGGTCGCTGGGTAGATGCCACGACCCAAGCGCCGCGAACGTCGACGGCAGGCGTCGCAACGAAAGACAGCAGCGGTGCAGCCGACCGCGCGCCCCACGGAAATGCGGGCGGCACGGGCACTCAGCCTTCCGCTCGCCCTCGCATTGTCTCTCGTCCTATTCGGAGCGCTTCCGTCGACGCGGCAGAGCACGGCGCTGCTCTGGTCGTTCCTGGGCGCCGGGGGCACTCTCCTCGCGTGGTGCGTCGCGCTCCTCATCGCTGCTCACCGCTCGCAACGAACCCTGTCGCTCGAGGTCGTCCTCCGCAAACAGCACTACGTCCAGGCCTGCGCGCAGTTGACGGTCTTCGTGTACTGGGGCTGGTATTGGCGAGAGGTGTACGACGCCATGCACCTGATCGCGGCCCAGCTGGTCTTCGCCTACGCGTTCGATATTCTGCTCACCTGGTCACGGCGTGAGCGCTACACGCTGGGCTTCGGCCCATTCCCCGTCATCTTTAGCATCAACCTGTTCCTCTGGTTCAAGGTGGACTGGTTCTACTGGCAGTTTCTCATGATCGCCATTGGCTTCGCGGCCAAGGAACTGATCCGGTGGAACAAGGACGGGCGGCGTGCGCACATCTTCAACCCGTCGTCCTTCCCTCTGGGGTTGTTCTCTCTGGTCTTGATCGTGACGGGAACGACGGGTCTCACGTGGGGTCCGGAAATTGCCATCACGCTCCTCCAGGCGCCCCACATCTACCTCCTCATCTTCGCGGTCAGCCTGCCCGCCCAGGTGCTGTTCGGTGTTGCCTCGATGACCCTGTCGGCGGTCGCGACAACGTACGGACTCGGCCTGGTGTACTACGCCACCACCGGCACCTACCTCTTCAACAACGCGTCGATCCCGATCGCCGTGTTCCTCGGCATGCATTTGCTGTTCAACGACCCGTCGACCTCACCGCGCACGGAGCTCGGGCGGATCATGTTTGGCGCGCTCTACGGACTCGGGGTCATGATCCTTTTCGGACTGCTCGGGCAGAACGGCATTCCGACGCACTACGACAAGTTATTGGCGGTGCCGATCCTGAATCTGATGATCAAGGGCATCGACACCCTGGCACGGTCGCGGGTGCTGGGGCGGGTTGACCCCGCCACCATTGGTGCCACGCTTTCGCCGAGACGCCGGAACCTCGCCTACATCGCGGTCTGGGTCGTGGTCTTTGCCGTCATGCAGGTCCAGACCGGCGCCCAGGTCGCCTTGGCGCGCGCTGACAGGCTGTTCGACGACGGGCAAACGGAGGTGGCCCTCGCACACTACCGTGAGCTCGTGCGCAACGAACCTGACTACGCCCTCGCACACAGCAACCTGGGATACGTACTGCGTTCGGTCGGACGCCACGTCGAGGCGGTGGCCGTGCTCCGCCGCGCCGTCGAGCTCGAGCCCGACAACGCCGAGATGCACTACAACCTGGGGCTGGCGCTGATCCAGGCGGATCAGGTGCGCGAAGCGGTTGAGACCCTCCAGCAGGCGGTGCTCCTGCAGCCCGACTACCCAGAGGCGCACCACGAGCTCGGCCAAGCGCTGTTCAGCGACGGTCAAACGGAGGCTGCGATCGCGCAGTACCGTGAGCTCCTGAAAACCGAACCCAACTCCGCGCTCCTACACCACAGCCTTGGATACGCGCTGCTCTCGATGGAACGCCCCGCCGAGGCAGTGCTCCCGCTCCGCCGCGCCGTCGAGCTCGAGCCCGACAACGCCGAAGCGCACAACAACCTGGGGTTGGCGCTGATCCTGACCGCCCAGTTCCGCGAAGCGGTAGAGATACTCCAGCAGGCGATCCTGCTCAAGGCCGACTACCCAGAGGCACACTACAATCTTGCCCACGCGCTCGCGGGCCGCGGCGAGGCTGTCCAGGCGGCCGACGAGTTCCGTGCGGCACTGCGTATCCGACCGGACTACGCGGCCGCGCTGCGAGATCTCGCGTTGATCCTCACGACCCGCCCGGCTGTCGATGCTCGAGACCCAGCCGAGGCGGTTCGCCTG
Organism: Vicinamibacterales bacterium; assembly: GCA_965249105.1. GTDB lineage: Bacteria > Acidobacteriota > Vicinamibacteria > Vicinamibacterales > UBA8438 > CAUZIB01. Next base: position 533,830 of record OZ252219.1, read on the forward strand.
GCGTTGCGAGCGGCCGAGCTGACCGAACGGCGCGACCCGGCGATGTTGGACGTGCTCTCCCTGGCCTATGCGGCCGAGCACCGGTTTGACGAAGCGATTGAGACGGCCGAGATGGCCGAGAGAGTCGTACCCGATTCGACGGCTCTGGCCGCCCAAATCAAGGCTCACCTAAGCCTCTACCGACAGGGTCGACGGCCCACACCCTGACCGCGCTCGGCGTGTGACAATGGCACGGTCCACATGAAGATGACCGACGTTTGAACGGAACAGGGGGACAGAATGACCTATCGGCATGTCGCGGTCGTGGGTGCCGTCCTGGCGCTTTCAACTCTGGCGCCTGGGCTCGCAACAGCGCAGTCGGCGGACACGCCCCGGACGGCGTGGGGAGCTCCCGATCTGGGGGGCGTCTGGGACTATCGCTCTGGCACGCCGATGTCGCGGCCGGAGGAGTTCAAGGACAAAGCGGTGTTGACCGAGGAGGAGGCCGCGGCATTTGGTGAGCAGCGGACCACCTTCAACGAGACGATTGATGATGGGAGTACCGTCCCCGGCAACGCCATCCACACGCGTGTCTTCCTGGACGCTGGCAGCGAGCCCGTTCCCGATCGACGCACCTCGCTGATCATCGACCCGCCGACTGGACGGCATCCGCCGGCAGCACCTGGCGCGGCGGAGAAACGAGCCAGGTTCCAGAGTTCGTTCGGCTCGCAGCGCTTCGACTCGTGGCTGAACCTCAGCTTGATGGACCGCTGCCTGGGCACCATCGGCTTTCCGATTATTCCCGGTCCGTACAACAACAACATCCAGGTTTTCCAAACGCCCGACCACGTGGCGATCCTGGCCGAGAGCATGCACTTCTTTCGGATCATCCCGCTTGACGGAGGCCCCCACAGCGGCCTGTCCCAGTTCGGGGGCGACGGACGTGGGCACTGGGAGGGTGACACCCTCGTCGTCGAGTCAGAAAGATTTGACGGCGAGCTGACGATGATCGGCACCGAGCCCCAGCGTCTGGTCGAGCGCTTCACGCGTGAGGGCGACACGATCCAGTACGAGTTCACCGTCGACGATTCAGATGTCTGGGAAGCTCCCTGGACCGCCCGGGTGCCCTTGAAGAAGACCGCGGGCCCCGTGTTCGAGTACGCCTGCCATGAGGGCAATTACGGTCTGGTGAACATCCTCTCGATCGCGCGGGCCGAAGATCGGGCCGACTCTGCCTCGCCAGGGTCGCGGTAGGCGACCGGCGCCCTGCTTCACCACACAGACCGCACGTGCGCGTAGTCTCGAATCGTGCGGTCTTTCGTCACCAGCGTCGTTCCTAGGTGCCGGGCGGTGGCGACGATCATCTGGTCGGCCGGGTCTCCGTGGAACGTTCCGGGCAGGCGGCAGCTCTCGACCAGGACGGGGCGGGTCAGTTCTGCGAGGCGCAACCCGTCGCGAAGCGTCGCCAGATCGAACCATTCATCGAGTGGTCGGTCCAGAGCGAGCTGTCCCTTCTGGATCTTTTTGGCCACTTCCCAGACCGAGATGAGCGAGAGCCATAGAGCGTCGTCCCGCTGACTGCGCGCGATCGTCGCAGCTGCTCGCTTCGACAGCCGGCGGTCCTCGGTCACCCACCAGAGCCAGGCATGGGTGTCAAGAAGCGTCGCCATCCCATCGCTCCCCGGTCCGATACGGGTCGCCGACCTCCCTCACTACGCTACCGGCAAGACTGCGCCGAGTCGTGGGCTCGAGATACGGCACCAGCTTGGCCACAGGGTGACCACGCTTTGTGATGACCACTTGTGTGCGCGTCCGCTGTACGTCGTCGAGCGTCTTAAGGCAGACGTCCTTGAACTTACCGGCGGCAATCGTCTTCATATGAGCAATATAGCCATGGCCATATGGCCATGTCAATATGCCGATGAATCGACTCGTTCCGAGATTCCCAAAAGTGGTTAGGGCTGTTGTACCGACTGCGTGTCCAGATTCCTGGCGCCGGCCAGGATTCCGGCGAGACCGATGTTGCCCTCGTGGCACGCGTACTCGAACAGCGGTCCGTCGGTGCGTCGGAGCGGCATCATCGCGGTCCAGGGGCGAGTGTAGCTGCCCGCATCCTCGACGGTGAACTCGTACATGACGGTGTCCGGGTCGACGCGCCGGAACCGTTCGACGAGGTGGGTGTCCGGGCTGGAGCCGCCGAGGCTCGTCTCGCGCAGAAAGTTCTTCGTTTCAACCACCAGTGTCTCGCCCTCCCACCGTCCGCGTGAGTCGCCGGCGTATTGCCGGAGCATACCGTGCGGGCGTCCGTCGAGCGGGATGATGCGCGCGTTGTGCACCATCTCGTTGAAGATCACGACGTAGGCCGGTGTCTGCACGATCTGCACGTTGTTGTTGTAGGCGCTCGAGACCATGGGCGGTCCGGCGTTGAACCCCATGAGGCACCGGTCAGACAGGCTGCGGTGGGTATACGAGTCGGCGAAGCCGTTCCTGATGTTCGCCACGCGGACGGCCGCCGCTGCCAGATACTCCGTTCGATAGGGAACGCGGCCGTTCGGAGGGTCGACGATGAGCGACGTGCGCTTGTCGCGGGTCAAGGTAACGCCCCGCTCGTACCAGAACTCGTTATAGCCCCCGACCCCGCCCTCGGCCCGAGACTGATAACGGACACCCGGCGCGTGCACCTCGAGGTTCTGCTGGTCGCGATTCAGCTCCCGGCGTCGGGCGACCTCATAGGCGGCCGCCTCCTCGTCCGTCAGAGTTTCCCGACCGGCGAGATCCGCCGACGCCCCGCGATCGATGATGGGACGTTGCAACGGTGTGAGCGTCCTGAAGGTGAACAGCCCTTGAATGTCGGGGTCACCGTCGAGTGTCCGACGCACCGGCGACTCGCCCTGCGCCCAGACGGGCGCCGCCGCAAGACCAAGACCCAGGCACACGCCCGCGACGATCGCGATCACTCCCACCCGAGTCATCTAGAGCTCCTTGTCCACGCGTTGGCGTCTGGACGCAGTATCTCAGATATCGAGGCCGCGACCCAAGATGCCCATGTGCTTGCGCGTGGTGACGTGCGGGTCCATCATGGGCCTATCCGGACGGGGGCCGAAAGCCAGAGGAGGAGTCCGATGAGCCATCGATGTCTCGCAAGCGTGTTGACGGTGACCGCCGTCGTCTTGCTGGTGCCGCTACCCGTTTCTGCCCAGACGCCTCGCACGGCGTGGGGGGCGCCGGAGCTGCAGGGCGTGTGGGACTTCCGTTCCACGACGCCACTCCAGCGACCCGAAACGCTGGCGGACCAGGAGTTCTTGACCGAGGAAGAGGCTGCGAACCTCGATCAGGAAGCTGTCGCCCGCGATGTGCGCCTCTGGGAGCGACCCGCCCGTCGAACGGAGGCCGGTGGGAACGTGGGCGCCTACAACAACTTCTGGATGGACCGGGGTACGACGACCATCGGGACCAGGCGAACGTCGCTGATTGTGGATCCGCCGGACGGGCGCATTCCGCCGTTGACGCCGGAGGCAAAGACGAGGAGGGAGACGCGATCGGCCTATCGGCGCGAGCACCCCGCCGATTCATGGGAGGACCGAGGTCTGAACGACCGTTGCATGTTCACCACCGGCCTACCCATGGTCCCCAGCGCGTACAACAACAATGTTCATGTGTTCCAGACGCCTGACCATGTCGCGATCCTCATCGAGATGACGCACACCCTGCGTGTTGTCCCTCTGGACGGGCGTCCCCACGGAGAGATCCGACAGTTCGCCGGCGACTCGCGGGGTCACTGGGAGGGCGACACCTTGGTCGTCGAGACGATGCACTTCAACCGCCTCACGGGCGTCCGGGGGTCGACCCCGAACGCACGGCTCGTCGAACGCTTCACTCGCACTGGTCCTGACGACATCCAATACAGGTTCACCGTGGAGGATCCCGACACGTGGACGCGACCGTGGACGGCGGAGGTCCAGCTCATGAAGAACGACGAGCCGCTCTACGAGTACGCCTGTCACGAGGGCAACTACGCGATGGAGGGGATCCTTGCCGGGGCGCGCGCCGACGAGAGGGCGGCGGCGCAGCGGTAACCCGGAGACCTCACGAGGTGGGGTGGTCACCGGACGGTGACCGAAACGTCTTCGGTCGCCGTCGCGAGGTTGTCTGACGCCCGCACCCGGAAGCGGTACTCGCCCGGGAGCGCGAAGGTGGCGGTGACGGTGGCGGTACCGTCCTGCGACTCGTCGCTGGCCTCCAGCGTCACACCGGTCGGACCACGCAGCTGCATCCAGGTAACGTTCACCCGCTCGACCCTCATGCGCGTCGGGCGCTTTCGACGGGCTGTCTGGATCTGTGGCACATTCACGGGGACGGTCGGCCCATCCGGAATGGGCTCGAACGTCGGCAACCGGCCCTGGCCGCCCCCTCTCGGCCGCCGAGGCTCGGGCAGCCCGTCATCACTGACTCGGGCGGTCAGCGCCAGTGTCTCGCCGAGCCCAATGGCGCTCGGGGCATCAATCGTCAACGTCGGGGGTTGGTTCTCTGTCTGCGCCCCGCCAAATACGGACGGGGTCGCGAAGATCTCCCATTCTGCCTGAAGCCAGCCCACCGCTCGATAGGTCTCGTCGTTGACCGTCACCTGCCACACCAGCTCCCGGTCGCCCCAGTTGGCCGGCACGGTTACGCTGAACACCCGGCGGTTGACGCGGGGATAGAAGTAGGTCGGCTGACCACGGTCCGGCCCCTCCGGCATCACGCGGTTGTCGGCACCGACGGGCACGTGCAGCTCCTCGACGTAGTTCCGGTTGAGATAGCCGAAGTGCATCTCGATGCTGCCATCGGGGTTGTGGGCCCAGCCTTCAAAGAATGGCTGAATCGTCTGCCCCGAGTTGAACAGAAAGTTCTGTGGATCGGCCTGGGCGCGCGCGTCCGCGGCCACGCCTAGGCCGATCCCGAGACACAGTAGCGACATGAGCCGTCTCAGGACCACGAGGTGTCTCTCACAGATGGAACCGATCCACACGCCGATGTCAGTTCTCGGTCCGCTGGCGCGCTTCTGCCCGGGTCGCCAGCTCCGCCTCGTACTCCTCGTCGGTCAGGTCATACCACGCGATCCAGGCGAACGCCATCTCGTCGATGGTGCGCTGACCGCTGCCGACCCAGTTGCTCGGGTCGACATTGCCTCGGTTGGCCGCCGAGTTGTCCAACCAACTGGTCACGTGCAGGATGGTCCCGGCCGGAATCAACGGCGCCGCATCGTCGGCGTAGTTGTAGTTCATGTGCCAGTTGTAGTCGAAGCCGGCGCAGTTCACCGTCTCGGCTCTGACCGGCTGGGTGGGGTAGATGAACTCGATGCACTGATACTTGCCCAGCATGTGCATGTGCGGTTGGAACATCGTGATGCGCGCCGCCTTGTTGAAGCGCGTGTAGCCGTCCGAACGCGAGAGCTCGCCAGCCGGAAGGTCGAGCACCCCGATGGTCGCCCCTTGCGAGCCGCCGAGCTGCTTCGAGTATCGGACGTGCTTGGGCGTCGTGCTCTTCGGCGAGAAGTTGATGCCCAGCTCGACGATGGCGTCGACCTCTTCTCCCACCGAGTGGAGATGGTAGCTGAGCCTGGCCTGCGAGCCGCCTGGCACCAAGAGCCCGGAGTCGGGCGGATAGATCTCGGCCTGCTTGCCAGACGCGTACTCGACGAGGAAGAGCCCGGCAGCCATGGACGCCTCGTCGTCGCTGGGTTCGATCGCATAAGACAGGGCGTGGTGGACCACCCGCCGGGCCTTGTCGCCGATCGGCCTCGTCTGGATGGCGGTGATGTACCGGTCCTCGTCGAGCCCCATTTCGGTCGTCAGGTTGCCGAACAGGTCCGGTCCGGCCGTCGGCACGGTCAAGGTCGGGTACTGCACGACCAGGTCCGGGTCGCCGATCTGCCAGCCGTCCGCCGGCGCGAACTCGGGCGGAGGCGGCGTGTCGGCCGGATTACCCTGTGGCGCGCCATGGTCGACCCAGCTCACGATGGTGGCGATCTCGTCGTTTGTCAGGGACGGGTCGTTCTTGAAGCCCTGGATCCCGATTCGACGATCGAGGTGCCACGGCGGCATCGCTCGAGTTTCCACTTTATTCTTGATCGATCGCGCCCACGGTCGCACCTCGTCATAGCTCATCAACGACATGGGCGCGATCTGGTCCGGCCGATGGCAGTTGACACACGACCGATGGAAGATCGGTGCGATGTGGCGCGCAAAGGTCGGTTCGTCGGGCACCTGGGCAGATGCGATGCCCGGGAGCGTAAGGACGACGGAGTACAGTAGAAGTGCAACACGGGTCGGCGTGATTCTCACAGCGGGCCTCCTGTCGGTTGTCGCTGCCGGGTCAGCCGTCATTGTGCCATAGGTCACGCTGCGCTTGCACCGACGGCCATACGGGTCCATGATGGCCCTGCTTGGAAGAGGACCGAGAGAGCGAAGGAGCCATGCCTCAGCCACTGCGTAGAAAGATTTTGGCTACGGTCGCCGCCGGGACCGTCCTGATCCTGGCCGGCCCAGACCAGACTGGTCCGGCGGTGCCGGTCTTGGCCGCGGGCCAAGGCGGCGCGGTGAGCTGCCGCGTCGAGCAGGCACCGATGCGAGACGGCGTCACGCTTGCCACCGAGGTCTATCGGCCAGCCGGACAGGGTCGCTTCCCGGTGATTCTCCAGCGCACACCCTACAACCGTCGGTCTCCTGCCCCCGGCACCGACTGCGATTCGCCGACGGGGCAGTACTTTGCCGAGCGCGGCTATGTGTTGCTCAACCAGGACGTCCGCGGGCGCTATCGCTCGGGGGGCGAGTTCGACGCCATGCGTCAAGAAGCCGATGATGGCTACGATGCCGTCGAGTGGGCGGCCGCACAGGCGTGGTCGAACGGAAAGGTCGGAATGATCGGCGGCTCGTATGTCGGCTTGACGCAGTGGCAGGCCGCGATCGAGCAGCCGCCGCACTTGGTGGCGATTGCCCCACACTACAGCTCGTCTGACTATCACCATGGCTGGACCTACCAGGGTGGTGCCTTCGACCTGTGGTTCGCGATGAGCTGGACCGCGCAGACGCTGGCGCCAGACACGTTGCAACGTCGGCTCGAGGCGGCGGGCATGTCTCGCGATCAGGCGACCGAGGAGGTGGCCGCCTTTGTTGCGAAGGGGCGGGAGCAGCTCCTCGCCGATTGGCTCTGGCGGCTCCCACTCAAAGACTTCGGGGTCTTCAAGCGCAACGACAACATCGCCGCCTACTTCGACGAGTGGCTGGCGCGACCGCGCTACGACGACTACTGGGCGACGCTCGACCTGGAAACGAAGTATCCGCGGGTCCAGGTTCCTGCGCTGGTGACGGGCGGCTGGTACGACATCTTCCAGACCGGCACGGTCCGAAACTTCCAGGGGATGCGCGCGATGGGCGGGTCGGACACCGCGCGCACGGGAACGACGCTGATCGTGCGAGCGCTCTGCCATGCCTGCCCCGCCGACACCACCGCCGGTGACGTCGACTTCGGTCCCGACAACGCGCTGGACCTCAACGCCACCTGGGCCCGCTGGTTTGACTACTGGCTGAAGGGAATCGACAACGGCGTTCGCGACGATCCGCCGGTCCGGATCTTCGTGATGGTGCCACCCGACACCGGAACGATCGGCGACGGCTTCTGGATCACGGCGGATGAGTTTCCGCCACGTGATGTGGTCGAGACCCCTTCTACCTGGAGAGCGGCGGCCACGCGAACACGTCGGGTGGGGACGGTGTGCTGACGCCGGAGGGTCCCGGCGGGTCGACCGACGTGTCCGTCGACGAGTACGTCTACGACCCTCGCGATCCGGTTCCCACCGTCGGTGGCAATATGTGCTGCCGCGACGACATGCTCGCGTCGGGGGCGTTCGACCAGCGAGTAGTCGAGCAGCGGGACGACGTGTTGGTCTACAGCACACCTCCGCTGGAGCAGGACGTCGTGGTGATCGGACCGGTACGGGTAGAGCTGTGGGCGGCCTCCTCGGCACCCGACACCGACTTTACGGCCAAGCTGGTAGACGTACATGTGGATAGCTACGCGCAGAACATCTCCGAGGGCATCGTCCGCGCACGGTATCGCAGTTCGAACGAGGAGCCATCCTGGATCACACCGGGCGCCGTCCACGACTACGCCATCGACCTCGGCCATACGGCGACCGTGTTCCGCAGAGGCCATCGCATCAGGCTCGAGATCAGCTCCTCAAATTTCCCACACTTCGACCGCAACCCAAACACCGCGACGGCCTTCGGGGAGGGCGCCCGGCTGACGCCGGCGAGCCAGCAGGTGTGGCACGACCAGGGGCATCCCTCGCAGCTGGTGCTGCAGGTCGCGCCCAACATCCGGGTTCCGTAGGGGTCCATGCGTTGCCACGAGCCGCGGCGGTACGGTCGCGCTGGCACGATCGTGATCGCATCAGCGTTGCTGGTCGTGTGCGGCGACCGCACCGACTCTCTCCAAGCTCAAGGCCAGCTGCTGGACGCGAACCGGCAGGCGTTCCCGGTCGCTCCGACAGCCGGCACGGGCCCGCTGGCTGATCCGGTGTGCGATGCCCTGGCGAGCGTAGTGCCATCGTTGGAGCAGCGGAGCTTTCCGAGCGACGCCGTCCGCACCATCGGCTCGTCGGGGGACGGTCGCCTGCTGTGGTACCTGTACGACCTGCATCGGTTCGCGCCGAGCGCCTCGGTATCAACCCTGGTCGACGCGTTCGAGGAGCTCAGTGGCGCCGAGGTGTCCCGCGGGTCAATAGTCAGCCTGGGGGACCGCATCCTTGCCTGGGACCTGCCGGCACCGCCAAACTACCGTCAGCTCAAGCGCGACCTGTTCCTCCTGATTGAGCCGCGCTGGGCGCCGTTCTTCGACGACGAGGACTCTGCCATCGACTGGCGACTCGTCGGATGGGGTGGCGTTTTCATCGACGACCGTCCCGATGCCACGGCGGGCCAGATCTGTCCACGGGGCTGCATCCCTGCTCTGGACCAACCGGCCGTGACCGACGCCGACGGCGGGTCGTGGTATCCGGATGACGCTCTGGTGTTCGGGATCGTGATTGGCCAGCAGGCGCGCGCGTACCCCAAGAACGTGATGGAGATACATGAGATGGTCAACGACACGCTCGGTGGTCGAGACATCGCCATCCCGTATTGCACCCTGTGCCTGTCGGCGCAGGCCTACTTTACCGACGATGTCGAGGGCTTCCGGCCACTGTTGCGAACCTCCGGGCTCCTGTCGCGGTCCAACAAGTTCATGTACGACGTCACCACGTTCTCCGCTGTCGACACCTTTACGGGGGAAGCGATCTCCGGACCGCTGTTCGACGCGGGCGTCACGCTCGGTCAGACGACGGTCGTGACCTCCACCTGGGCTGCGTGGCGCGCGGCGCACCCCGACACCACGATCGTCGCGGAGGATGGAGGAATCGGTCGGAGCTACCCGCGCAACCCGCTGCGTGGCCGCGACGATGCTGGGCCCATCTTTCCGGTCGGCGACGTCGACCCGCGTCTCGGCGTGCACGACGTGGTAGTGGGTGTTGTGGCCGGCGATGGTACGCCGGTCGCCTTCCCCGTGGGGGCGGCGCGATTGGCGTTGGAGGCCGGCGAGGAGGTTGCGCTGGCTGGGGTGGCGTTACAGACCGATGCGGGGGGCCTGCGCGCCGTCATCGACGGCGCGGAGAGTCCAGCCCACGAGGCGTTCTGGTTTGCGTGGAGTCAGTTTCAACCAGGCACGCTGTTGTGGGAGCGATAAGGCTAGTCGTCTCCCTCTGGCCAGTAGGAGACCACCGTGGAGGGTGGAAGCTCCCGTGGTGGTCGGCGACGCTCAACCGACCCCGACGGAGCCGCTCCTGTCCGGGCTTCTTCATGGCGCTCCCACGCGGCAGGGTCTTTCCGCCGCTCTGGCCCCCAGGGACGCCGACCAGGAGCCCACAGAGGAGTTGCGGTCACAGGGGACTCCGACGTGTCACGCGGCCTCGGCGCGGCCTCCGCTCTGTTCCCGGGCTGTCGATCTCGCTTGGACATGCACACCTCAGCAAAGGATCGGCTGGGGAACCCTCGCTGGTTGTAACGCAAGGGCGATGCCGTCCGACCCGACGGCAAAGACCCTGGTTTTTCGGTGGTCGCCGCCCGCCGCCCAGCCGGCCCGCACATCCTTACCGACGTTGGCGGTGCGCACTACGCCCAAAAATGTAGATCGAGCCCGAAACTGTAACTCACCACACAGGCGCTACTGGGTGTCGGCGCTTGGTCCGTAGATCCCTGGGACCGCCCCGCCCATCGGGCGCAGGTACGTGCTGAGCTGTCCCCGGTGGTGGACCGAGTGCTTCACCGCCATCGCCAGGAAGTTCACGGCCGGTGCCTGAATCATCCCCATGAGATCGACTGTCTTGCTGAGTTGCTCGCCCGACAAGCTGCGTACGCGATCGAGGGCTGCGGGTACCTTGTCCTTGTAACGGGCCACCGCGTCAGCGGGATTCATGATTCCGCAGTCGTCTGAATCATCGGGTGGCGTTGTGAATTCCGCGTTCGCGACGCAGTTCAGCATCCATGCGTCTTCGAGTGCGATATGACGGAGCAGTCCCAGACCGGTCTTGGCTTTCGCGTCAGGCTGGTAGTCGAGGTGGTCGCTAGGAACCGCCTCGAGCACTCGCTGGGTCGTCTGCATTTCGTTCTCGAAGTCGGCGATGAGAAAGTCGGCAATACTTTTGGCCTCTTTGGCGTCCATGGTTCACTCCTTCTCTGATTGGCTAGGCGAGCCGCTGCGGTCGCAACGCGCTCAGTTTAGCGGTTTGGCACCGAGCGAACCAGATACAACATCGCCACGCCGAAGGCGACCACGAACGGCCCCTCCCACAGCGTCCACGATGGTGGCATCCCTTCGCCCACGTCGACGATCAACAGCACGGCACCCAAGAAGGTGGTGCTCCACCCGAGGTAGACGACTACTGGTCTGTGACGCTCAAGATCGCGGGCTACGAGGAGGAACAGGCCGCCAACGATCGCGTAGAAGGCCGAGGTGGACCTCGCGAGATACCACACGACCGGCGTGTCTGGCATCACACCGAGTCCGGCCAATTGGTGGATGTCGCGCATCCACGAGTGCGGCGCGGCCACGAAGATCAGGGCGAACAGCGAAGACACTCCAATGATCCGGAGCAGCCAGACGAGTGCCCGCGACCCACTGTCTACGGTCATCACGACATCGACGATAGCACGCTGTACGTTGGTGGGTGGACGCGTTCCTCTATAGCGGGGTCCATCTCGATGCCGTAAGCAGACCGGGAACCAACCAGAACGAGCGGGGATGAAAGGACACTAGTGCAGTGGTTCAGAAATACCTCGTGCACCGAGGGCGCCGAAGCACCCGTCTGGCCAGGCGCGACGAAGGAGCAAATCGGGAATCTGTGACTGAGGAGCAACGCAGGCAGAAGGGATGCATCGGTGGCCGAATGCCGAGGTATTTCTGAACCACTGCACTAGAAGTATTTCTCGATTCCCCCGTACCCCAGGGCCCTTCCCGCTGCGCTGGCACGTGTCAGGTTGGCGAGGCGTCGTCGAAACACCTCTGGTCGCTCTCGGGCGGAGTCGACCCAGGCGACTCGAATCCGGCGATACGGACCAGATTGCCGACGAAACCAGGTCCAGGCGGCGCTGTCCCGCTTTATCTGATCGACGATGTCCGCCGGAAAGACGAAGGGCGGTTGGATCGCCCTCTGTGCGGCGGCTCGAACAGACGAGTGGACGCGACCCTTCTCGAGCAGCCACCTGAGGCGCTCCTTGTTTGGCTGTGAGTAGGCACTCCGCGACCGGCGCGGGGTGTATCGCTGTACGGCCGCGTCGACCGCGAGCTTCTTCTTGATGCTGTCGATCCAGCCGAAGCATAAGGCTTCTTCCACCGCATCGTTGTAGACAATGCTCGCCTTGTGGGAGTTCTTGTGTGGCAGCACGAGCCAGATCTCCGCGTTTGTCTGGAAGTGTGCGCGGAGCCAGCGTCGCCAATCGGCGCGCCGATGCACATAGATCGTCTCACCGATCTCCATGACAGTTCACCGTCCGACCCCAGCGCTGTGATCGAAGAGCTCGAGACCAAACTGCGGCTGCTTGGACTCATGTCTCGCCGCAAGCTCGACGAAGTGCATTCGTTGGTTCGAGCCTGCGTATCGCACTCGGCGAGGGCGCTGACCGACCTCTACGTCGGCGACCCGGACCCCGTCGATCCGCATTTCAACGACCTGTTCAGTACCGTCCCCTGGTTGGAGCGCCCAGAGACGAAACTCGATCTCACCCGTTCGTGGGGAGCGCAGGTTGAACCCCGATTGGGGCGCCGTTGTCGAGCTGGCTCTCCCGTCATCGGTTGTCGACCAGACCCCCACACCGTAGTCAGCGTGGCTCGACAGTGAATACGGTAGCGTCCGCACGCCGGGCCACGCGAGCGTGGCGGAGAGGAGCGCAACTCCAACCACCGATCGGCGTGTCGCCCGTTGCCAGCCTCCGGCGACGACGCACGCGGCAAGTACGAAGAGAAAGGGCTCGATGGGTTCCCGAAAGCGCGGGCCCCCGTAGCCGGCGAGCGCGGTGAAGAGTAGGTGTACTGCGATCCAGAGACCGAGGAGCCTGGCTGCCAACTTCTGTCTCGCAAGCAAGACTCCGAAGGGAGCCAGACCGATCACCCCCAGAAAGAGAAGGTCGCCAGTGAGATGGCCGATGACTTTGGTCACCTGTGCCGTGACGAGCGTCGGGAAACTCCAGCTCCATTGAAGTCCGCGGCCGACGCTCGACTGCAGCGACCCCAGCGCCGTCTGGAGGAGACCCAGCGGGTAAGAAAGCGGCGCCCTCTGGAAGCGGTGCCAGAGTATACGAGCCACCTCAGTCACTGACGGCGTCTCACCGGTCACAAACTCTCGGGCTTCGGGTTCGACCCTGAGAATCCCGTAACCTCCGATGTTCTCGATGGCCACGGCTTGCTGGCTTTGAACCGCGAGCATCACGCAATAGGGCGCGACCACAAGCAGGAAACCCCCAAGGAGGGCGGCGGCCTGTGACGGCGCGCGCTCCCGGTTGACGCCGCGAGCCCACACGTACACTGCAGCTGGCCCGACAAAGTAGAGCGGCATCGACCTGGTCAACGCGGCCAGGCCAAGAAGTCCACCCGCGAGCAGGTACACGCGCGGTCTCCTCAATCGTGTGACGCCGTGCACCAAGACCGCCAACGCGACGGTCAGGAGCGGCACGTACAGCCTCTCCTGCATGAAGGCGGTCAGCCATGAGAGCGACGGATAGTAGACGGCATATGCACCCGCGGCGAGAATCCCGCATCGATTCGAGTGAATCGCGCGCCCGATAAGGAAAACCGCCACGACGCCCACCGCCGACAAGTCGGCCTCGGCCAACGCCGCCGACCAAAGGTAGTCGGGACGCTGCGTGAACGCGGAGAGGAACACGGGGTATAGCGGCGCCTTGAAATAGCTGCGCTGATAGCGAGCCGCGTCAATCGTCCAGCGCCAGGAACCGCTCTCGGTGGGAAGCGTGGCCTTTCGGGTATAGCCGTCGGGATCAACCCAGGCGAAAGCGGGATAGTCGGTCGTGACGAAGAGATAGACCAGCCGAACGAAAACAGCGACCGAGAAAACCGCGACCGCAGTCGCGCTGGCCGGGTGACGACGCACGGCACCCCGGAGTAACGGGAGAACTGTGGCGACGTGCCGTCGCGCATACATGACGGCAATCACCGGGAGCGGGAACAGCCACAGCGACACGGCAACCGAGCGCAAGGCGGCGACCTGGCGGATCGTGCGGAGCTGCGCGCTGGTCGGGACCACCGGGAAAAGAGCTGTGCCATCCAACGGTCGCGGCTTACCACCCGCTGTGGCCCACTGAAGGTTCAGTCTGTAGTTGCCGCCGTGCTGCTCGTAGTCGATCTCCAGCTCGTGGGCGCCGGACGTCAGTGGGACATGTCTCGATATGGTTCCCATGCCGATGTCTGGACTTCTTTCCAGCACCGTTGTTCCGTCGATCCTCACAGAGACGCGGTCGTCTGCGCCCCCGTAGACGTGCACCCCTTCACCGTGCGGTACGTACAAGAAACCTGTCCACCGAACACTGAAGAATCGGCGGGGCAGGTTCGGGTCGTCTTCAAGGAAGTCCAGCGATACGTCGCGAACGACCGTCGCCTCCTCGAGCGGAGATCCACCAAAGCCAGGTCCTGCGGTCACCGTCCGACTCAGACCATTCCACCCCCCACCGTGATACCCGAGGACGAGCGGCCTAAGTATCACCCGCCACGGCGCACTGGTCCACGGCGGTCGAGGGCATCGTCGCCATGTCGGACGTTGCGTTAGCCGTTCGTGAACTGTCAGAGTCGGACCGCCATCAGTGCTATTTCGCCCTCGGAGCATTAGAATCGGGCATCCTCGGCGGGGCGGCGAGCCGGCGCTGAGAATCCAACAAAGGAGGTCTCCCATGCGTGTCCTCATCACAGCCGCGACCGTTTTGATGGGCATCGTCTCCGTGTCGGCGCAGTCGTCAGACCGGGTCGCCGCGGAGGGTGGCGACATCGTCATCACCCCGATCATCCACTCGAGCGTGCAGATCGAGCATGCGGGGACGGTCATCCACATCGATCCGTGGAGCGAGGGCAATCTATCCCTGGCAAAGCCGGCCGACCTCATCCTCGTGACCGACGATCCCGGTCACCATCTGGACCCGGCAGCGATCACGCAGCTCCGAAAACCGGGTGCGCCGGTCGTCTTGACGGCGGCCGCACACGAGCGGTTCCCGGATGGGCAGGTCGTGGCCAATGGAGAGCGGGGAGAGTTCGCCGGCGTCCTGGTCGAGGCGGTTCCGGCCTACGACATGACGCCCGGTCAGCCTTTTCATCCCAAGGGTGAGGCGAACGGATACGTGGTCACGCTGGGGGGCAAGAGGATCTTCTTCGCCGGCGTGACCGAGTGCGTGCCGGAGATTCGAGCGCTCCGCAACATCGACGTGGCCTTCCTGCCCATGAACTTGCCACTCGACCGGATGCGACCGAGCCCGGTGGCCGAGTGCCTCAAGACCTTTACTCCGAGCGTGGTGTACCTCCACCACTACGACAACCGTCATGCCCGATGGCTGAGCGACCCAGCCAATCCGCAGCCTGACCCCCAAGCGACGGCGGCGACGATTCAAGCGTTTCGGGAGGCGATAGAGGGTGAGGCGGTCGAATTCCGTGACGCCAACTGGTATCCGCCGGTGGCTGGCCGCTGAGGACACAGAGATGACACACCCATGCTTTCCCCGGACAGTCCGCTTGATGTGCCTGGTCTCTGGCGCGGCTCTTACGGTTCTTGCCGCCGCGTGCGGGGGCGGTTCCGCGACGCCCGATCGACCCCCGTCGATCCCGCTCGTCGACCTGTTTGGTCAGGACGGCATCGAGGTGTCCGACTCGCCGACGCTCTCCACCCCGCCCCGCGCAGCCTGGAGGTTTGCCGAGCAGGCGCCGCCCGGACTGTCTGAGGCCTCCGCCGCGACCTGGGGCTGGACGAGTCGGGGGGATGTCACCGATCTGGCCCTCAGCGGCGGCCGTCTCGTCGGAGAGACGGACGGCGACTTTCCGATCCTGCACGTAAGCTGGGATGACGACCAGGGGAGTTCAGACGATCTGCATTCCGTCGAGGTCAGCCTGAGCGTGTCTGCAGGTGAGAACCTGCGGGTGACCTTTCAGGACTCCGACACGCCGGATGTTGAGGGGGTTCGCTCGGCCGATTGGGCTCTGGAGACGCCGATTATCCCGGGCGACGACCTGCACACCTACACCATTGCCAACGACGGTGGGACCGACACGTCCGATGTCCGGCAGATCTTCCTCCGACCGACCGACGCAAGCGGTGCTCGCTTCGAGATCGAATCGGTCCGGCTGTTGTTCGACAAGGAACACCTCGCTGAGACGCCGTCCGGCGTCGGTTGGCAAGGATTGTCGGAGATCTACCACGAGACGCTTGTCGCAAAGGCCCCCGAGACGATTCGGGTGCCGCTGTCACTGCCGGCGCGTCCTTGGCTCGACCTGTCAGTTGGCACGGTGGAGGATCGCCCTGTGACCTTTCGGGTCGGCGTGGATCATGAGGGCTCCTCTGACCAAGAGGTGCTACTCGAACGGACGGTGACCACGCCGGATCGCTGGGAAGAGGCGTCGATCGACCTCACCGCCTTCGCCGGCGAAGACATCACGCTCTCGCTGAGTCTGTCGGCGGCCGATGCCGGCACGATCGGCTTTTGGGGATCTCCGGCGGTTCGGAGCGATGGGCAGCCCCCGCTCGGTTCGGGCGACCCGCCCCAGGGGGTGATCCTCATTATGGCGGACACGCTGAGAGCCGACCATCTCGACGCCTACGGCTATGAGCGAGAAACCGCACCTGTCCTGCGCCGGATGGCATCGGAAGGGGCGCTGTTTCGTGACAACATCTCCCAGGCCAGCTGGACCAAGGTCTCGACGCCTTCGATCCACACATCCCTGTACCCAACCACGCACACCGTGAAAGACGTTCCAGACCGTTTACCCACGTCGGCGAACACGCTGGCTGAGGTGTATCGCGCCGCCGGATACGCCACGCTGTCACTCTCGTCTGTCACCTTCACCGGGCAGTCGAGCAACATGCACCAGGGTTTCGAGGAGCTCCACGAAGCTGGTTCGAGAACGGCCGACAACGCCTCCAAGTCGGCGCGTGAGTATGTCGACCGGGTGCTTCCGTGGCTGGAGCAACACCAGGAAGTCCCCTTCTTCGTCTTCCTCCATGTATTCGACCCGCACAGTCCGTTCGCCCCCCGGCCGCCCTACGACAGTCTCTGGGCCGACCCCGCGAAGAGAGCCGAGTTCGAGGAAGAGCTCGACCACGTGCGGGAGTTTATCGATGCCGGGATCTTGCGGAGCCAGGGAATGCCGAGTAGGGAACAGCTCCTGGAGGCCGGCGTCGACCCGGAACGATTCATCGGCCAGTATCACGATTGGTACGACGGATCGATCCGAGGCATGGACGCGGAGATCGGTCGGCTGTTGGAAGGGCTCCAGGGCTTTGGCCTGGCCGACAGCACGCTGGTTGCCTTCATCGGAGACCATGGAGAGGAGTTTCTCGAGCATGGCCAGACCTGGCACGGACACACTCTCTACGGCGAGCTGGTCAACGTGCCACTTCTCCTGTGGTGGCCAGGAGGCGTCCCAGCCGGGCAGACGGTGGACGAGACGGTACGATCGATCGATCTGATGCCCACCCTGTTGGCGTTGAGCGGATTGTCGGCCCCGGAGGAGATCCAGGGGCAGAGTCTCCTCCCGCTCATAGGTGGTCCTGTGGGTGACGAAGGCCCGGCAGAGGAATGGGTGGTTCGACCGGCGGGGTCGGAGCGTGACCTCGGAGACGGACGGTCTGTCTCGCTCGTCTCCGACGGCTGGAAAATCGTCCAGACCATCGAGGGCGAAGATGAAGCGGATCCGGAGTTCGAGTTATTCGACCACAGGGAGGATCCGTTGAATCTCGTCAACCTGGCCGACGAGCATCCTGACATCGTCGAACGTCTCACCCAGGACATCGACCGCTGGCAGCGTCAGTCGGAGTCTGCCCAGTTGACATCAGACGAGGAGCTCAGCTCTGAGCTATCCGCTGACGAGCTGAAGCGTCTGCGGGCTCTCGGATACGTACGCTAGCGTGGTGAGTTCGACCTCTTCTACCACGTGAAGCGGAAGACGGTGGCCGTATAGCGACCTGGCTCCGGACCGCCGGGGTTCGGGGCCTTGTAGCGTTCGGGTACGGTGGACCAGTCTTCGTAGATTTCGCCACCGAGATAGAACCGTCGACTTGGGCCAGGCTCCGTCATCGACTTGCTCGTGGCGAAGAGCTCGTATCCACGCGCCGGCGGTTGCGGCCCGGTCTGATCGGTTCGAGGCACGTACTCAGTCAGCCCGTCGCCGTCGATATCCGCACGAATCCAGTCAAGGTGGAGCAGGAGATGGTAGCTCCGGTCGGCAATCATGCCGCGCAGTGCGCCATTGAACCGGGTGATGATGGAGTCTGCATCTGGGAGGTCCCGGCGGAGTGCGAAGTGGAGCGAGCGCGTGAGGAGTGGCGTCGAGCCGAACGCTAGCTGCGTTCGAGCTTGCTCGCCGTGGTACGAGAGGATGTACTGGACGACGAGCTCGTCCATGAGCGTATAGTCCGCCTCGCCACTCAGAAGCTTCTCCAGGCTGTTCTCTTCGCTGCTCGAGCGCACGTAGACGGGCCCGGACGTATCGTCCACGGCTTCGCCGTACGCGTACCCTCCCACCAGGGCGACCCGGCTACCGATGAGCTCGGCCAGCGCGGTCGCTGAGACGTCGCTGCCTTGCCGCCCGACGAGGATAAGCCGGTTCTCCAGATAGGGTTCGGAGTAGAGCAGCACCTGCTCACGTTCATCGTCTCTCCAGAGGGCCGCGCTGCCATCAAACTCGCCGTTCAGTAGTGCCGGCGTCAGCCGGGCCTCGTCCACGATCACGGTCTCGGCGCTGACGCCGACTCGCTCAAGCGCTACGTTCACCAAGTCGAGGGCATACCGCGCCTGTCCCCGTGCGTTGGTGAAGGGCGACCACGCCGTGGATGCGAGCTGCAGGGGCTGAGTCTGCCTCGCGGTTAGCATCGGTACTCCGATGATGAAGAGCAGCAGGAGGCCAGCCGTTACGCAGAGAGTGACGCGAAGGGGCCGAGCATGATGCGCGTGCGGTGCAGACATGGGTTCATCCTCTCTTATTGGATCTGTTGAACTCACCACACTAGGGCCATATCCCTCTCTCGAGCGCGACGTGAGCTGTTCGTTGAATGGCACTGACGAGAGCCGCCGTACGGAGGTCGATGCACTGCGGGTCCCGAGGAGTCTCGGCGTCGTCAGGGGCGGCCACAGGCGGCGGGGCACCCAGCAGCTCCGTTCGCTTGTCGACCACCGTGTCGACGGCGGCGGTCATCTTTCGATGAAGCTTGTCATTCACGTCGCTCAGGTCCCATCGTTGGTTCTCGATGTTCTGGACCCATTCGAAGTAGCTGACCGTGACGCCCCCGGCGTTGGCCAGAATATCAGGCAGCACCGGAATCGACTTGGCACAGAGAATATCGTCGGCGTCAGGCGACGTGGGACCATTCGCCGCCTCGCAGATCAATCGAGCGCGGACCTTGGCCGCGTTGTGCGCGCAGATCTGATTCTCGAGCGCCGCAGGTATCAAGATGTCGCACTCCAGATACAGTATGTCCTCGTTCGTCACGGTCTGGGTGTTCGGTAGCCCCACGACGGTGCCGTGCTGCCGCTTGAAGTCGATGGCGGTCGCCACATCGAATCCGGACGCGGCCCACACACCGCCCTGCGAGTCGCTCACAGCGATGATCGTCGCCCCGGCATCCTGGAAGAGTCGCGCCGCGACCGAGCCGGCGTTCCCAAAGCCCTGTACCACCACCCGGGCGCCGTCGACAGATGAGAGTGTCGGGACGACTCCCCGCGCCAGCAGTTGCTCCGTCGCGTACAGGACGCCTCGCCCGGTGGCCTCGGCTCGTCCGTGTGACCCGCCGATGTCCAGCGGCTTGCCGGTTACGACCGGGAGGTTGTTGCGTCCGGGATGCATGGCGTCGTAGGTGTCGTAGATCCACGCCATCGTCTGCGCGTCCGTATACAGATCGGGCGCTGGAATGTCGGTGTACGGACCGATCGTGTCGCCAAGATCAGCGACGAAGCGTCGGGTGATGTGTCGCAGTTCGGCCTGGCTGAGTTGTTTCGGATCGCACACGATGCCCCCTTTGGCACCTCCGAACGGAACGTCGACCAGTGCGGTCTTCCACGTCATCCATCCAGCCAACGCACGCACCTCGTCCGCGGTGACATCGGGGTGGTAGCGGACGCCGCCCTTGCCCGGTCCGCGCACCTGGCTATGCAGCACCCGATAGCCCTCGAAATTGCGGACCGATCCGTCGTCCATTTGCACGGGAAAATTGAGACTCACCGTCCGGTTGGGTGCCTTGAGAAACTCGACCAACCCTCGTTGTAGGTCAGGCAGATGCCACAAGGCCCTGTCGAACTGTCGTTTCCCGACGCGATACGGATTGAGGTCTTCCGGTGTGCTCGGCGCCGACCGCGGTCTCTCCATCCTATTCACTCCTCTCCAAGCCTGAGCCTAGCCGATCTTGGCTGGACGATGTCGACGCGGAGTATGCTGACGCGGTAGTGAGGCCGGGCGTCCACGAGATGTTCGCCGTGTCTAGGCCCAGGCCAAGGACTCTATGCACACGTTCTACGCCAAGTTCCCTGAATGGTGGCCGCTGCTGTCGGCACCCGAGGACTACGAGGAGGAGGCAGGGATCTACTCCGACCTCCTTGTGCAGGCGTGCGACGGGCCCATTGAGTCGATGCTCGAGCTCGGGAGCGGCGGCGGCAACAACGCGCTATACATGAAACGTCGCGTCGGGCGCCTGTGTCTCACCGACTCCGCGCCAGGGATGATAGCGGTCTCGAGAGCCCTGAATCCAGAGTGCGAGCACGTGGTTGGCGACATGCGCACCCTCCGGCTCGGTCAGACCTTCGACGCGGTGTTTGTCCATGACGCCGTGTGTTACATGAACACGGAGGCTGACCTGCAACAGGTGATGGAAACCGCGTGGGAGCATTGCCGACCTGGAGGTGCCGTGCTGTTCGCCCCAGACCACGTGGCCGACACGTTCCACCCCTCCATGGACGACGGTGGTCACGATGAGGCTCTCCCCGATGGAGACCAGGGATGTGCCCGAGGTCTGCGCTATCTAGCCTGGGTCTGGGACCGCGATCCGGAAGACGACCAGTACCAGGTTGACTGGGCCTTCATCCTGCGGGAGCGAGACGGGTCTACCCGTGTCTTCCACGATACCTCCAGCGAGGGGCTCTTCCCACGTTCTCGTTGGCTGACGCTGCTGGCTGACGTCGGCTTTGCCGCGCGCTCGGTGCCGCTCACGCATTCCGAAGTGGAGCCGGGCCTCCACGAGATGTTCGTCGGGTCCAAGCCGAGGCCGGGCGACATCGTGACCGGGGTGTGACTCTCCGACAATCGCATGGCTCGACAGAAGCGGCTCCGCTTTGCGGCACTCGAAAAGATGAACAATGTCGTCGACGGGCGGCGTTGCCAACGGGACTGGTTTACCCGGACCTTTGGCCCTGAGGAAACGGTTGTCCTCGAGCTGGGATGCGGCCGTGGAGAGTACACACTCGCGCTGGCCCGCTGTCGGCCCGACTGCGGCGTGATCGGAGTAGACCGCAACGGAGCTCGGCTGTGGAAGGGTGCGGACACGGCGCGCGACGAGGGTCTCACCAATGCCTTCTTTCTTCGTGCGCCAGTCGAGTATCTGGAAGACCATGTCCCGCCCGGCAGGATTGCCGAGATATGGCTGCCGTTTCCCGACCCGCTGCCCAAGAACCGGCAGGCCAGGCACCGGCTTGTATCGCCTCTGTTTCTCCAACGCTACCGCCGCCTGTTGTCTCCCGGTGGGGTTGTCCATCTGAAGACGGACAACTCGAAACTTGTTGACTTTACCCAGCAGGCTGTACGAGCCGCCGGGGGTCGCGTCCTCGACACCTCCGATCGCCTCACCGGCGATTGTGAGGAGGTCACGGCGGTCCAGACAACCTACGAGAAGAGGTATCGGGGAGAGGGTCGGACCATCTACTTCCGGCAGTTCTGCCTCGACTGATCTCACGAACTCGCCCGCCGTATGACACGGATGAGACTGAGCCCACAGATCCCGCCGGAGATTGAAGACTACCGCGACGAACACTGGCGCCGCGAAGGTACCCGGCAGGTCGAGACCGCCCTGGACGCGGAGCGCTTCATTGAGCAGGTCGGCTTCACCGCGTGCCTCACCGATTCACGGCGTCCGGGGCCGTCCCTTTATGTGGCGGTCTGTGGACGACGCGACGCGGTCATGCCACGTCACGTGCAAAAGGATCCCGAGGCGTCGCTCACCTGGCAGTTGAAGGACCAACTTGTCGGGCGCGGCACGGTCTATTACGCAAAGCTCGCGCGTGGCAAGGCCACCTTCATCGCGCCGCGCATGATTCCGTATTTCCACGCGGTGTGGGGCATCCGCAAATCAGTGGAGAAGCAGCGACTGAGCAAGGACGCCCGGGCAGTCTTGCGTGTGCTCCGGAACGAGTGGGAGCTGGCGACAGCGGACCTACGCGATGAGTCGGGACTCAAGGACCGCAAGGCGTTCACCCGGGCGGTGGACGAACTCCAGGCGGCCATGATCGTCGTGCCGAGTCAGGTGATCTATCAGCCGAAGTTCACCTACATCTGGACCCTTGCCGTCGGACAGTTTCCGGAATCGCTCACCCGACGGGTCAGTCGAGTTACGGCTCTTCGCGAAATCGCCCGCTGCTTCCTTGCCGCCGCTGGAATGACGATCCCCGGCGAGTTGGCCCGCGTGACCGGCCTATCCCGACCAAAGGCGGGACTCGGCAATCGTGCGCTGGTTGCCGAAGGTTACGCGACCACGCCGGCCTCAGGGGTATATCAACTCGCGACCTCGACCTGATGCCCGGTCCTGGTCGTTGTCATGACGGTGAAGGCGCTACCCGCTAACCGGCCAGTTGACCTCCGTTTGCCAATCGGCCGGATTGGGCACCTCGCCGGGGTCGGTGAGATACACCTCCCAAGGATCTCCTGCGGGCTTCAACTCGTGCTCGGCAATCCACTTTTCTAGTGCGGTGTACGCCTCGCTGAGCGAGTCGTAGGGTCCGGTATGAATGGTCGAGGCGACAGAGCCTGCGGGCAGCGACCCGGCCAACACGTCACCCTCGCCGGGCACGGAAGTGGCCACCGGCACGCCCGCCTCGAGCGTCATGCCTTCAGAGCTTACGTCGCGATACCGACACAGGGGCGGTCCCGCAAGAGCCGCGCCAGACTTCGTGGCATAGCCAAACGTGCCCCCGAGCAGCTCGCCGAGCGTAGCGACGATCTCGGAATGCTGAACGCGCCTGCGCATGAACAGAATGTTCGACCCCGACAGTTCCTTCTTCTCAATCGTGTAGGTCATATCAACTCTCCTCGGTGTCTCCTCAGCAATGCGTGATAGGGGTGTGCGGAATAGGTCAGTCGGCCTGTCGTCGAGCATAGAACTTGGCCACCGCTCCGATACTCTCCGCTTCAGTCATGAAGCCGTGATTCTCTCGGATTTCTACCGGTCGATCCCACGTCGACCCGGGTCGGGTCACGGTCGAGAAGACGTCGGTCAGCTCGGTCCCACCCCAGTTGACGACTTCCTGTCCGATGCAACTCAGCGATGACTCGACGCAGTAGCTTCGAAAGAGCTCGGCCGAACAGCTCTCTGCCCGCCAGTGAACATTGTCAAACGGAATCCGATTTGTCTCGGGATCCCGAAAGGCCCCGATATTGGAGTGGTGGATAAAGCCGACCCCATTGGGCGCCAACTTGGACGCCAGCTCGGACACGTAGGAGCGCAACACGTCGGCCTCGGCATGCACCAACGAGTCGAAACTAAAGGCGAGATCGACGGATCCCTCATCAACCATGGGAAACGACAGACCGTCGTTGACCAGAAAGGAAGCCTGCGGAGAGTCGGGAAATCTGCCACGACACGCCTCCCCACAGCTCCGACCATTCGTCTCCGCCCTGGGGCCATTGGTAATAACTCCAATGGTCGCGATTCTCTCGAATGGAGCCCATCGTCCGGCCCATTGTATAGAGCCCAACCCCCGGCGCTACAATGTGGTCCGGAATGCTCCGCATCCAACGGGGATGGTCCCTGCTTCTGGTGTTCGCCACCTGCCTGTCCGGTGCCTGTGGGTCGCCCGATGTCGGGCCACCCTTCGCTGTTCCGGCGGTAACCGTCGACCGGTCGAGCGTCCCTCTCGGGGGGCGGCTCGAGATGGCCTATCAGTTCAACGTGTTGCCTCGGATCGGCACGTTGACGGAGCCCCATCGGGTGCGGGTGCAGTTCCTTGACCCGGATGGTGAGGTTCTGTTCTCCGACGACCATGATCCGCCGGCACCGACCACCGCCTGGAGGCCAGGAGAGACGATTGCCTACCAGCGCCGAATGTACATCCCCCTCCGTCCCTACGTTGGGTCGACCTCGATCACGCTCGGCCTCTACTCGCCAACAACGGGCGAGCGCCTCCCGCTTGCCGGCGAGCAGATGGGGGCCAGCGGCTACCTGGCGGCGACCATCGATCTGGTTCCCCCGCAGCGCGGCAGCTTCCCCACGTTTCAGAGCGGCTGGCACCGGCCGGAGAATGCCAGCGGTCGAGGATGGCGGTGGAGTACCGGCGAAGGGGTTCTGGCGTTTCTGAACCCGCGGCAGGACTCGATTCTCTATTTCGAGCTCGCCGGCCGCCCGGACCTGTTCGAGTCGCCGCAACGGCTGGACTTCCTTATCGACGGTCGAGCGGTCGACAGCCTCCTCCTGGAGACCGCCGGCCCCGCGTTTCATACCGTGATGGTGAACGCGGGAGATTTCGGTGACGCTGACACCACGGAACTGACCCTTCGTGTGGATCAGACGTTCGTTCCAGCCAGGGTTCCCGGCACCGACAGCACCGACGAGCGCCGGCTCGGTGTTCTCGTCTCGTACGCCTACCTCGAGACACGTGAACCTGTTCGAGAGACTCGATGAGGGTTCAGATGGGGCAGCTGGAACAGAGGGTGCGAACGGTCCGGGCAGCTGGGGCGGTAGGATTCATCGTCTGCCGGTGGCTCCTCACCGCGTGCAACATCCCGGCGGTCTGCGGGTGGCTGGCGACCACAAGCTCACTGGCCGCAGCCGTCTACCTGGGAGCGTTCCTGCGGGCGCCCTCGACGCCGGGCGCGTCAGTGCTTGGTCGAATCGGCGCACAGGTCCTCGCCCTGACCTGCGCCGTCCATCTAGCGGCTGCTCTCCTTTCCGTAGCGCGACCAACGGAATTCTCAGGTCGCGCCATCATCGTCGATGTTCTGGACTACGTAGCGTGGATGTGGGTGCTGTGGGCGACCCTCGCGGCGGCGCGTTGGCTGTGGCCGAGCAGGCCCCAGCCCGGTGCGGCCACGGACCCCCTGGCTCTGCGTCACGTACCGTTGTCGATTCTCATCGTGATGGTGCTTGGACTACAGGTGTTGGTCTTCGTGACCCGCACGCAGACGTGGTGGCCTTTCCAGGACTATCCGCTCTATTCCGCGAGTCATAGGGGGCCGGTGCGGGCGGTCCACCATCGCCTCTACGGCTTGACGGCCTCTGAGCCCAACGTGTTTGTCGAGATTGCCCCCGAGGCTCTCAAAGAGAGCTTCTTCGTCTACCACACGCAGTTCATCCCTCGTCTTTTTGCCAACCCGTCGATCGATCTCGAAGACTTTCACCGACGACTGGGCGACTCCCACCTCCCGACGTTCCAGCTCCTCTTGGCGCAGAGAACGACATTCGGACTGAGTGACTCACAACTCGTCGAGTTTGCCGAGCATCAACTCGTCTGGCTCGAGTCGGAGAGTCTGGAGCCGTGACAGTGCCAGCCGGAACCGCCCGGCCGGTGGGAGCCCGGGAAACCTGGGTTCAGGCCTGGGTCGGATTCTGGTTCCCGACCACCACGGCGGTGCCCCTGGCGGTGTGTCGCCTCGTGCTCGTGCCCGGCTGGCTGATTTTCTTCGGGAGCTCCTGGGAGCTCCACTCGATTTCCTTGGGGTACGACCCCGCCCGGATCAATCAGACGCTGATGCACGCGGTGCTGCTGGTCGTCCCGGTGGAGACCTTTCACACCTGGGAGTTCTTGCGCGGTCTGTGGCTAGTGTCGACCGTTGCCGGCGTGCTGGCGACGGTGGGATTGTTCACCCGCACGTCGCTCCTTACCTTCGGGATGGGGAACGTCATCCTCATCGCGCATCGGTACTCCTATGGCGAGCTCCACCATCCGGAAGCGCTGTATTGCATCGCCATCGTCCTGATGGCGTTGTCGCCGGCCGGTCGCTGCTACTCGGTCGATTCCTGGATCGGCAGACGGTCCAGGAACTCCGACCGCTGGGGCCCCGAAGCGAAGATGGACACCGCGACATGGTCGCTGCGGTTGGTGCAGTGCTTGTTGGGGCTGGCCTACTTCTCTTCCGGGAGTGCCAAGTTGCTGTACGGCGGTCTGGCCTGGATGAATGGCGCGACTATGCAGACGATTCTGCTCACCGACTATGTTCGCTTTGGTATGCCCGCAGGGTTGTGGTTGGCCGAGAGCTTCTGGCTCGCTGTCGGCGGATCCGTGGCCACGATTCTTGTCGAGGTCTTCTTTTTCCTCGCCGTGTTCGTCCCGCCGACGCGAAAGTACATACTGCCGGCCGCCGGCGGGCTTCACGTAGGTATCTACGTGACGATGGCTGCGCCGTTCTTCACCTGGATGGCGATGTACGCGGTTTTTGTGGACTTCGAGGCGCTCAGGCGCTGGGTGCTTCGGCGCACCCAGGCCAGCGGACAGACGCCACCTTTCCTGGAAGCGCCTCTCGCTGGGGGGGGAAGTGAGGCCGGCGAGGACCGCCCATACGATCTCAGATACACTTACCCGGGAATGGAGGCTCGAATGCTCGTAACAAGACAGCGTGATGTCGTCTCTTTGATGCTCGTGTGTGGTCTGGCGATCGGATGCAGTTCCAGTGGCGCAATGGATGAGGCCGACATCGGAGCAGGCGGGGAAGTGGCCCAGCCGCTCCCAGGTGTCGATGTCGACCGTGACATGGCTGTCGGCCAGGTCGTAGACGCCCACGGTCTGTCCGGTTGGTATCCACACGAAGGTAGCCTGATGGAATACCGAGTCGCCATCCGCTTTGGGCTGGAGCCCAACACCATGCCTGAAGGCTGGGGTTTCGGACGGGTTTCGGCGGTGGCGACCGACTCCAACAATCAAGTCTTCGTGTTTCACCGGGGCGACGTCGCCGACCCCATCGTCGTATTCGATTCAGAAGGGAACTACCTGCGTTCCTTTGGCCGCGGAATGTTCAACAACGAGCATGGTTTGCGTATTGACCGTCACGACAACGTTTGGGTGACGGACAACGGCGACCATCAGGTCATGAAGTTCAGCAACGATGGCGAGCTGCTGATGACGCTGGGTATCAAGGGTGAGGCCGGCACGACCGATGAGACCTTCGATCGCCCGGCTGACATTTCCTTCGGACTCAACGACGAGCTCTATGTGGCCGACGGGTATGGCAACAGCCGGGTCGTCAAGTATGACGCGGAGGGGAACTTCGTCACCACCTGGGGCACCCCCGGCTCGGGGCCGGGCGAGTTCGACCTCGTCCACTCGGTGGCGGTCGACTCCCAGGGTCGCGTCTACGCCAGCGATCGCGAGAACAACCGGATTCAGATCTTCGACGAGAACGGCGAGCTCCTGAACATGTGGACCCACCTGGGTGCGACCCAGAACATCTTCATCACCCCCGACGATCAGGTGTGGGTCATCACGCACCGAGACAACGTCGAGAACATTACCTACGACACCCTCGCCGGCCGCATCATGCGGGTCGACATCGAGACCGGAGAGATCGTGGGCGCCATGGAGAGCCCGGGGCACTGGATCGACGTGAGCCACACCGGAGAGATCTTCATCGGCAGCCTCACCGGCAATGTCTTCAGGTGGTACGAAGGGTGGATGGAGACCCAGGAAGCGGCACAGGCGGAACGACCGTAGCCTTCGGGAGTGGCCCCCGTCATGCCACTCAGTCACGACACCGCGGAGTTGATTGCTGGCAGGCTGCGGACTGCTCTGTTCCGCGAGTCGATAGCGCTGGTTGAGGACGGAACCGCCACACCAGGCGACATCGACCTCGTCGTCAAGACGACAATCGGCCGTCGATTGGCGGTCGGTGGTCCCTTCGAGATCTGGGAGCAGATCGGGTGGGACCTTGTGTCCGTCATCGCCCGTGAGCTTCTGAAGGACATTTCCAACGCCGTGGACATGCCCTCATCGCTCGAATCAACCCTGAATCAGACCGAAGGCAACAGGGCGGCCCGTGTCCTCGAAACGGGGGCGGACGCCGGTCCGATTGGGAACGTCGCCGTCATCGGCGCTGGACTCATGGGGCATGGGATCGCGCTCGAGTTCGCGGCGTCTGGTCGTTCGGTCCGGCTGCATGATCTGTCCGCTGAGCTCCTGGCCGATGCGATGGCCCGGGCTGACCTTGGATTGCGGGCACTCATGAGGACCGGTCGCATCTCAGACTCCGACATTGGCCAATCACTGCGTCGGATCAGCACGACCACAGACCTGGCTGACTGCGTGGGTGGCGCTGACTTCGTTCTCGAGGCGGCATCGGAGAGTCTTGCACTCAAAAAGACGATCTTCGACCGACTCGACGCCTTGGCTCCGCCCCACGCGATTCTCGCGTCGAACACCTCTACGTTCTTGCCGAGTGCCTACGCCTCATCGACCAACCGTCCCGAGCAGGTGATAGGCGTGCACTACTACAATCCGCCGCACCTGTTGCCGGGTGTCGAGATCATTCGGGGACCCCGAACGTCCGATCAGACGGCCACGACGGTCACAGCGCTCTGCGAGTCGATCGGGAAGAGGCCAGCGGTGATTCGACGAGAGATTCAGGGGTTCATCGGAAACCGGCTTCAAGTCGCACTCCTTCGGGAAGCGATGTCGGCTGTCGAGAGCGGCATCGCGACGGCTTCGGATGTCGACCAACAGGTGAGAACTACGTTCGGGCGGGAGCTCTCGAACGCTGGCCCGTTCGAACTCGCGAGATCGGGTGGTCTCGCGGCAACGGTAGAGTTGTTGGAAGACACCCTGCCGAGACTCTGCAACGATCGAGAGTTGCCAGATCTGTTGCGACAGAAGGTCGAGGCAGGTGAGCTTGGCGTAAAAACCGGAAAGGGGTTCTACGAGTGGACCCCGGAGTCGGCCGAGGCCTGGCGCAAGAAGATGGCCGACTCGTTGTTGGCTATGGCCACCCGTGATAGCGAGCGGGCAGCTGTTCCCCCTGGAGCGTAATCACCCTTCAGCGCGGTACATCGCGGTTGACCGACCGGTGCTTGATGCGCCACCCCGCCGGCGTCCGTACGAACTCGTCATCGTAATAGCCTGTGAACACCGTCGTCGGCGGACGGGTCGTGACGTCGAGGAGGACGTAGTAGGCGCGGCCATGTGCCCCGTCGTCGGTCGGCGTGATGAGGTAACTCCCCGTACGATGTCGTCGCCCCGTGTCTCCCGTCTCCTGATAGCGCTCGGCACGCGCGGCACGCATGGCGGGGATCCCTTGGGTGCTGCTGCCATCGGCGCTGACGACAACGGCGTCCTCGGAGAAGGCAGACAGGAACAGCTCGAGGTCCCGAAAGTCGCTCCCTTGGCTATAGCGAGCGTACAGGGTCTCGATCTTCCCATAGTCTTGACCGGTCAATGCAGCCGACTCAGCAGGCGCGGCCGTCCCAGTGGGCGCAGCCGAGCCAGTCATCGCAGCCGCCCCAGCGTCTCCCTGTTCCGCGCACGCCCATCCGAAGGCCCCGGCGAAGACGACGACGATTACGGCGGTCAGTTTTCGTGTGTGATACATGGTTGCTCCCCCGATCAGCCTACGGAACCATAGTCTAACGCGGGACGGCTGGCTAACGGCCAAGCAGTTTCTGCATGGCCCACCCACCGACTACGACGCCGCCGACAACGAGAGCGATGAAGCCCCACTCGTCCATCCAGGGGCCGACCAAGGAGTGTAGACGCATCATCCCCTGGTTGAGCCCTTCGAGGATTCCGTATTCACCGAGCGACTGAGCCAGCAGCACGTTGCACTCCGCCCACAACCCGTGTAGCCAGAACCTGCTACCTTTCCGTCGAGACGCAGTTGTGTCTCCAGAATACTCTGTAACCTATCTTGACCCATGACCAATAGACCCCCGCTTCAAATCACGCCGATTTCTCCGGTGATCGGCGCGGAAGTCTCCGGCCTCGACCTCTCCGGACCACTCGAGCCAGGCGTGATCGACGCGCTCCAGGGTGCTCTGATGGCGCATCTGGTGCTCTTCTTCAGGGACCAGCCGATCACCCAGGAGCAGCACATCGCCTTCGCTCGACGCTTCGGGACGCTTCACATTCACCCGGCCGCACCAAAGGACGCCGAGCACCCCGAGATCCTCACGGTGCACGCCGACGACAAGGTCAGCTTCGTCGCTGGCAGCGTGTGGCACTCGGATGTCTCCTGCGACATCGAGCCCCCGATGGGAAGCATCCTACGGGTGGAGGAGGTTCCGAGCGTCGGCGGCGATACGCTCTTTGCCAACATGTATGCTGCGTTCGACGCGCTGTCGCTACCGATGCAGCGGCTGCTCTCGGGGCTCACGGCGATCCATGAAGGCGAGCAGTACTACCGCGACCGATATGGCAGCGCCACGCTCAGAGACGCCTCGCATCCGGTCGCGGAGCATCCCGTCGTGCGCACGCATCCCGTAACGGGTCGTCAGGCTCTGTATGTGAACGAGGGGTTTACGACGCGCCTGAAGGATCTGCCGCGAGCCGAGAGCGACGCCCAGTTGGCGTTCCTGTTCACGCACCTGGCGCAGCCACGATTCCACTGTCGTTTCGACTGGCGTGTGCATTCGATGGCGTTCTGGGACAACCGATGCACCCAGCACCTGGCCATCTGGGACTACTGGCCAGAGAGACGACACGGCTACCGGGTGACGATTCAGGGAGACCAGCCGTTCTACAAGCCGAAGGTGTAGTCACTGACCGCAACTACTGGAGCCGCCTTCTCATCGAGTACCGCCCTCCCTCGAACGCACCACAGAGCTCGCCGACCAGAGGGTGTCTGATCGGCTGGTCGCCTTCGTCGGACTCGAGGTTGCGCTCGGCCACGTAGGTCGTGTGTTCAGCCCCGTCGACGAGCACGTGATACCACGGTAGGTGTTTCGGCGGGCGCGAGCGAGCCACGAGCTCGTACCACTCGTCGGTGCCCTGAAACGTTGCATCGACGTCGAAGACGACGCCGCGATAGTCAAACCTCTTGTGATTGACGATTTGACCGACGAAGAACTTAGCCGAGTGCTCCATGGCGTCAGCGTAGCAGAGTCCGGCGTCAGGAGCTCGCGAGTTGATACAGTAGGTCTCGCGAGGACTGCGACGCCGTTGTGGTGAGTCAGGACGGAAGGGGGGGATCGTGTCGATAAGGTATGACGCCATCGTCATCGGGACCGGCCAGTCGGGGCCGAGCCTGGCCGTCGCGCTCGCCAAGGTTGGACGACTCGTCGCCATCATCGAGCGGGACCGCTTCGGCGGGACCTGCGTGAACGTCGGGTGCATTCCGACCAAGGCGCTCGTCGCGAGTGCCCGCGTGGCGCAGGTCGTTCGACGTGCCGCTGACTACGGCGTGACCTCACACGGCGAGGTAGGTGTCGATATGAAGGCGGTCAAAGCCCGGAAGGACGCCATCGTTCGGCGGTCAAACACCGGCGTGGAGGGGTGGCTCAAGAATACGGACAACCTCACGGTCTACGAGGGGCACGGTCGTTTCACTGGGCCCCACACCGTGCAGGTCGAGGACACCGTTCTGGAGGCAGACCAGGTCTTCGTGAATGTCGGTGCCCGGGCCTATGTGCCCGAGATGCCAGGTCTCGAGGCCGTCGACTTCCTGACCAATTCGAGCATGATGGATCTTGATGTGCTTCCGGAGCATCTGATCATCATCGGGGGCAGCTACATCGGACTCGAGTTCGCCCAGATGTACCGGCGTTTCGGCAGCCAGGTGACGGTTGTCGAGATGGGCGATCGGCTGATCCGACGCGACGACGAAGACGTGTCGCAGGCCGTCAAGGAGATCCTCGAGGCCGAAGGGATAGCGGTTCGGCTCAATGCCGAGTGCATCGGTGCGTCGAAGCAGGGCGACCAGATTTCGGTCAGCGTCGAGTGCCAGGACGGCAGCCCGGCCATCAGCGGGAGCCATCTGCTCCTGGCGGTTGGGCGACGGCCGAACACCGACGACCTCGGCGTCGATGCGGCAGGCCTGGAGCGTGATACACGAGGGTATGTCGTCGTTGATGACCAGCTTCGAACCAACGTCAAGGGGGTCTGGGCCATAGGCGATTGCAACGGCCGCGGGGGGTTCACCCACACGTCCTACAACGACTATGAGATAGTGGCAGCCAATCTGTTGCACGACGATCCCCGGCGGGTGACAGACCGGATCACCGCCTACGGGCTGTATATCGACCCTCCGCTTGGTCGCGTTGGGATGACGGAGGCGGAGGCGCGCGCCTCTGGCCGGACCGTGCTCGTCGCGAAGCGACCAATGAGCAAGGTCGGGCGCGCCGTTGAGAAAGGTGAGACGCAAGGCTTCATGAAGGCGTTTGTCGATGCCGACACCAAAGAGATCCTTGGCGCGGCCATCCTGGGCGTCGGGGGTGACGAAGCCATACACTCGATTCTTGACGTCATGTATGCGAAGGCGCCCTACACGCTCATTCAGCGCGCCGTGCACATTCATCCGACCGTGTCCGAACTGATTCCCACGATGCTCGGAAGTCTGACGCCCTTGACTGAATGACCTAACCGAGGACCCGCGACGTCGCGCCGACCATCATGCGATACGACTTTCTAATCGAGACCTACCAAACGGAGCGCCTGAAGGTGCTCGGTGTGTGGAGCATGTTTCGCGACGAGGACCTACCCGTGCGTCCGCACCCGACGGACACCCGGGGTCGAAGCGTGCACGAGCAGATGGTCCACCAGTGTGTCAGCGAGGACCTGTGGTTCCGAACGATGCTCGGGGTGGAGGTGAGTGCCGCTCCGATTCCCGAGCAGGAGACACGGCTCTCGTTTCTGACGCGGTACGCAGAGGCGTCGGCAGAACGGCTCGCTGCGCTGGCCGCACGGCCGGACTCTTGGTGGGAGGGGGAGACTCGCTTTTTCGACACGCCTCGGTCACGGGTGTGGGTCATGGTCAGACGGATCGCGCACACCGCGCATCATCGTGGACAGCAGATGGCGATGCTCCGAATGCTCGGGCGCGAACTGCACAGCAACTACGGGCCGACCGCCGACACCGGCGGGCTGATGCAGAACGACGCGCCCGTGATCTACGCCTATGCCGACATCGAGTCGCTGGTGGAGGGCGAAACCGCCGGAGGCCGAAAGGCCGCTCTTCCCGGTCCCGGCGATCGGCCAGCGACCGAGAGACCGTCTTAGAGCTGGGCCGTGATGATCGTGCGGCCTTGATGATCGATAGCGTGGCTCGCATCTGCCGCAAGGAAGAGACCGGCAGTCCTACCCGTCGTCTTCTCGATCATACCCGCGGGTATGGGCTGTTAAGGGCAATGGCGCGCCCCGCGTTCGGACTAGACTTCTTCGGCGAGGTATTGATGATGGTCGATGTGGTGACAGAGACGGTGATAGGGTGCCCCATCGGCGAAGTCGCTGCGTACGCGTCGAATCCTGACCACGTCCGCGACTGGTACGTGAACATTAAGGAAGTGGAGTGGAAGACGGCGCCACCGGTCGCGGTGGGCTCCCAAGTGGCGTTCGTCGCGACCTTCCTGGGCCGCCGGCTGTCATACACTTACGAGATCGTGGAGCTCGTGCCTGGTGAAAAACTGGTGATGCGGACCGCAGAAGGTCCGTTCCCGATGGAAACGACCTACACGTGGGAGACCACGGCGGAGGGATTCACTCGCATGACTCTTCGGAATCGCGGGATGCCAACCGGATTCTCGCGATGGGTGGCTCCGTTGATGGTCCAGGCGATGCGCCGCGCCAACAAGAAGGATCTCGGCTGTCTGAAGGCCCTACTCGAAGCCCGGCCGGCCACAAGCTGAGGTCTCGACGACGACTTACTCTTGGATCGAGCCAACCAGATCACCGCTTCCGAAGGCGCGGGGAGCTGCCCCAACTGAATCCGCACCAGGTTGAGTTCTGTCGGAATGTTTAGTGCCTCGGGCCAGGCGACGGCGCTCTAGCTGGCCAGGACAATGAGCAAGATGCCCGTCGCCACAGTCGGGACGAGCCGTCCCCGTGTGCGCCAACGGCCATCGCGCTCGATCCGTTCCCGTAGGCCGGCAAGTCCCCCAGGCGGAGGATAGGCCCGAAACTGCCGAACTAGCTCGGCTCTCGAATCACGTGCACCGCGCCGGTCTCCAGCCGTCCCACCTGCTGGGTCCGGCCCGAGGGCCACGCGATCTCGACGCCGGTGACGGCAGTGGCTCGACCGAGGCCAAAGTGCAGCTCTGGAGGATTCTGGGACAGAAAGCCGCCACCAGAGACGACGGCCGCGGTCTGCTGCCGCCCCAGGTCGTCGGTGATCGTCACCGTTGCCCCCACGCCGTTGCGGTTCGAGCGAGTGCCGTGAAGTCTGACGCGGATCCAGTCGTGGTCGAAACTCTGCACGTTGCGGAACAGGCGCGCAGGACCCTCATAGTCGCTGATCGCGATGTCCAGGTCGCCGTCGCCGTCGAAGTCAAAGAAGGCCGACCCGCGTGAGTTGTCTGCGTAGCACGGCTCGCAGCGTCCAGAGACGTTGTAGAGGAATCCGTCCTCGGCGATGAACATGACATTCGACTCGTCCGCGAATTCGGCTACGAACATCGCTTGCCCGATGTAGTTGCGCCGCGTCTCGCTCGGCAGCCGAGGCGGACGGGTCTCGGTGCCGTTGAGCACGAGCAGGTCGGCATCGCCGTCGTTCTCGTAGTCCAGGGCGCTCGCGTCCCAGGCCCAGCCCATCTCCACCGGCTCGAGCAATGCCGCGTGCCGGTTGTCGAGCGTCCCCGCCGCCGAACGCTCGTAGAGCCGGTTGTTGACTGATCGGGCGATCTGGGAGAGCAGGTGATCGTCCAAGACGTCGGGCGCATCTTCGGTAGGTTGGACCCGGCCGCGCTGCCCCTGGACGGTCACGGTGTTGGCGATCTCCGAGACGTAGGCCTCGAGCGTGCCGTCGCCATCGAGGTCGACCAGCGAGAAGCCCATCGCGTTGTAGGTCGGCTCGAGTCCCAACTCGAGCGAGGCCTCGGCAAACCGACCGTCGCCCAGATTTCGGTAGAGATGGCCGCGCGCGAAGTCGTTGAGAGAGAAGAGATCGGGCCGGCCGTCACCGTCGGCGTCCCAGGCACCGACCGCATGCGTCCAACCGCGGTCGTCGACGCCCGCCTCGGCGCCGATCTCGTCGAAGACGTGGCGCCCGTCGACGAGCCGGTGACGGTAGAGACGGTTGGGCCCGGCGTTGAAGTTCTGCTGGCCGACAACGGGCACGTTGCCGTTGGCCCAGGGACCGAAATGTGCCGTGTAGATCTCGAGCAGGCCGTCGCCGTCCATGTCGAACCAGACCGCTTCATGCGTCATGTCGCGATGTCGGCCGAGGCCGACATCGGCCGTAACATCCGTGAAGCGTCCCGTGCCGTCGTTGTCGAACAGGCGGTTCGGCGACCAGGCGAACGTCAGGTACAGGTCCATGTCGCCGTCGTTGTCGTAGTCCACGAAATACGGCGCGCGGCTTTCACCCTCCAGGCGCAGTCCGGCGTCGTGCGTGGTATCCACGAGCCGTCTGCCGCCGTCGTTGCGGTACAGACGGCCGCCTCCGCCCCCGGCGAAGAACAGATCGTTGAGCCCGTCGTTGTCGTAGTCAGCCGCGGCCACGCCGCCTCCGGCGATCCCGACGGGTATGGACAGGTGCGCTCGCGCCGCGTAGAGCGACGGATCCGGCCGGTGGACGAAGTCCAACCCGACCGCCGCCGCGATCTCCTCGAACATCGGCACTGGCAACGAGTCCAGCAGGCGTTGTTTCGTCTGGGCGTCGTAGGTGGGATCGAACGCAGGTTCCACGACAGCGTCGGATGCCACAGGCGGGTGGTCGTCGACCTCGACCTCGTTGACCGCCGCCGTCTCGACCTCCGGGGTCTCGTTCTCCGGGGACGGTTGGTCCGACGGTGAGCATGCCGAGCATCCCGCCAACAGCACGCATGCCAGGACGAGAACTGCGGTGCCGGGCGCCCGCGGTCGACGGCGCGTCGGCATGGTCGTCAACGGATCATTGGCTCCCGCGCAGCGCGGCCGGCGGGTCGCCGGTGGCCAGGTTCGAGCGCAGCCGAACGCCGGGCCGCGTGTTCCACTTGGCGCGGTACCGGCGGTGCGCCTCGTCGTCTGGATAGTGCTCGTCGCTGCGGTACGGATAGCCGCTCATCCCGTGGAAGGGGAGCGGTTCGACGGTCTGCGCCTGCGAGGTGTTGTGGTCGCCGTCCTTGGCCCAGCCGTCCAGAAATAGCAGATAGGTTCGATCGCCACCCCGTGCCGATGGCGGTGCGGTCGATCCCACCGGAAAGCGCAGGTCGATCGCGTCACCGGCGGCGAAGATCGCGAAGCGATCGTCGATCGTGTGGAGCAACGGCAAGACCTCGCCGTAGCGCGTGAACATGCCGTCGTGTTGGTTCCAACGCGGCCACGGCTCGCGGGCCTCGAAATCGAACCACTCGGGTTGGTCGTGCTCGGGTGCGCCCGGCAGTAGTCCCGGCTGCCGGCGCGAGAACCCACGGTACTGCAGTTGGGCGCTGCTCGGCTCGATTTTCGTGACCGTGAACGGTGCGTCGTCACCGATCGCGACGTGGATCTGGTCCCAGTACAGCCGGATCGTCGAGACGACCCGGATTCGCGGGTCGTCACGCACGATCAGGTCGCCGATGTCGAGCACCATCGTCTTCGTCTTGCCCGCCGGGAAGCCAACCGGCGGGCCGGTCGGACGCCAGCCGCCGTCGCCGTCGGGAACCATCAGCATGGGCGGGACGAACTCGTACTCGTCGTGGTGTCCGGCGGCGACGTTGACGCTGGCGTCGGTCCAGTGCAGCCAGCCGGTCATCATGAGGCGCACCCGGTCTGCCTGGACCGCTTCCCGCGGCAGCTCCAGATCCAGATGATGCGGGGTTACCAGTCCCAGAAACTGCGGAGGGAGCGGTTCGAACGGTGCGGCGTGCACGGCATCCAGCTCCGACAGCTCGGCCGTCCAGTCGCGTCCGTCGCTGCCGAGCGCGCGAACCAGCGGCACGCTTTGTTCGATCGCGTGGATCCGCTGCGGAGGGAAGGGAGGAAATGTGAAGCGCTCCTCCGGGTGGAGCTCTACTCCTGCCGCGTGGTCCACGACCCACAGCTGCGCTCGATCGAGGTAGGTCACCTCGCGCAGCTCCTCGGTCACGAACAG
Source organism: Vicinamibacterales bacterium (assembly GCA_965249105.1). Lineage (GTDB taxonomy): Bacteria > Acidobacteriota > Vicinamibacteria > Vicinamibacterales > UBA8438 > CAUZIB01. The sequence goes on from OZ252219.1 coordinate 570,955, forward strand.
GCGGTACTCACCGTCGACCGGACGTAGCTGGCGCCCCTCGACGCGGATCAGCTCGTCGTGGTCGGGCGCTACGTACTGGCCCTCCACCATTGGCAGACCCAGCGGCGTGATGCCGAGCACGTCAGAGATAAACTCGTACTCTTCGCCGTTCCAGGCATACAGGAACGGGCACGAGCCGATCAGCCCCTCGCGCTGCGGCAACTCGACCGGCACGCCAGGTTCGGGCTCGAGCACCTGCTGGCTGACGCCGTTGGGCCAGGTGACGCGAACCACCTCGGCGCGAGTTGACGGGCCGAACCCGAACACGAGCTGGCGGCCCGTGGCCATCCGTCGTTGGTACATCTCGCCGGCACGCACCTCGACCACCGCACCGACACCGTCGCGGTTGTCCTTGCGGCCCTCCAGTAGCACGCGCAGCACGCCGGTCGAGGTTGTCTGGCCACGGTGGATCTGCACGCCGTCGTCCGTCACCCCGGCTAGGTCGGGGTCTCCGTCGCCATCGAGATCCGCGACCAGGGGCTGCGCTCCCACAGGTTGCCGGACGCCAGTATCGAGCACCGCGCCCTCGCCGGCGACCAACGATCCGGCGAGGACGCGCAGCTGCCCTGTGCCGTCGACCAGCACCATATCGAGCTCGCCATCCAGGTCAACGTCGGCAAGCGCAGCTCGCGCATCCCCAGCGGCTGCGCCCGCCAACGCCAGCGAGACTGCCGGCTCGAATGTGCCGTCGCCGCGATTTCGAGCCCACGCCGCGCGCTCGGCGAACAGCGCATCGACCATCCCGTCATGGTCGAGGTCGGCCAGCAACGGGGTGGCCGCCAGCCTTTCGGGCAGCCCCGAGCGCGACGGGTCGAGCAGCTCCCAGCGACCGCCGCGCAGGCTCGACGCGACGAGCGTCGGCCCGTCCGGTCCGCCCACCACGACATCGATGTCGTTGTCGTTGTCGAAATCCTCTACGGCGGCCCAGCTGAAATCGCCCGAGGGCCAGCCGTCGGGTGACGGCAACAGCGTGAGCGTCACCTCCCCCGGCGCGGCGCCTTCCGGGCGCCCGTCGTTGCGCAGCACCACCACGCCTTCGGCGGTGACCGCGAGCAGGTCCAGATCGCCTTCGTGATCGAGGTCGGCCAGCACGACGTCACGCAGCTCGAGGGTGTCGAGCGGATCGCTGTTCCAGACGCGCCAATCGGCGTCGCCAGAAGCCAGCAGGGTCGCGACGCCCCCGCGGTCGAGTGCGAGCAGCTCGGCTGTCCCGTCATTGTCCAGGTCCCCGGCCACGACCCGTGCCCAGTCGCCCTCTGCGAGCACGCGCGTGTCGTGGCCGGCGGCCGGCCGGCCGAACGCCGCCGCTATCCCGTCGGCCGTGAGCGCCAGCAGGTCGACCCGGTCGTCGGCGTTCAGGTGTGCCGCGCGCAGCGCTCGAATCTCGAGCGCGTCGGGAAACAGTCGTTCGGGCAGCGGCTCAAAGGCCACGGCGAGCGCGCTCGACGCGGCAGCCGGCACGCGTGGCGCGGGACGCGGCGCCCGCACGCGGCACAGTTCGCCGAGCTCCAGTTCGAGGTAGTTGGCGGCGCGAATGCCGCTGTCGGTCCACTCGCGATGCCGGCGTAGCAGCTCCAGTCCGCGGGTCTGCTCCGCCTCGTCTTCGGCCCGGGTCAGGATTTGGCCCAGCCGGTAGGTCGCCGTCAGCGACCAGCTGCCGCGCTGCTCGTCTTCGTCGTCGCTGTCGTCGACGATGACGCTATAGACGGCCGAGGCGTCGTCTCGCCGGCCCAGCTCGTCGTAGGCCTGGGCGAGGTTCAGACGGGCGGGGAGATCCTCGGGTGCGAGCTCCAGCGTCCGCTCGAAGCTCGCGGCAGCGTCATCGAGCCGTCGTTCGCGCATGGCGAGGACACCGCGCGCATACGCCAGCGCGGCCACGTCGCCATTCTGCCGCGCCGCGTCGTCGAGCCAGGTGTGCGCTCGGGTTAGGTCCCCCTCGGGGTCCGCCAGCTCGACGCAGGCGAGATTGACGCGATCGACCGCTCCCGACCCCGGTAGCTCGACCACGCGTGCGAGCGACTCACGCGCGCGGTCGTACCGTTCCTCGGCGAAGTAGGCCGCGCCCAACTCACGGTCGACGGCACCCTCCTGGGAGGGGTTGCTCTCCGAGCCGCAGCCAACGACGACGATGATTGGCAGCAACGCGAGGCATGAGAGAGAGCGAACGGTGGTGGCCACGGAACCTCCTCCTGGTATTGGCCGCGCCACGAGCGCGCGTCCGTCATGATACAGGCTAGTGGATTATTCGGCCACTTCCAGCAGTCTGTAAGGCTAAACGGCCTCCTCGTGGGGATTACGATGGAGTTGTTGTGGCACGCAGAACGCACAGTTTCTCTGAACGGCACGGTGCCACACTCGTAGCCGTCGCGCTTGGCTGTCAGTGTCCACCTCAGAGATCCGCTAGTTCGCGGCGTGGCCCGTCGCGGTCCACACCACAAAGCGATACTGAACAAGCCCGCTGCGCAGGCAACGTTGCAGCGCGTTACCCCCGACCATCGCCTGGATGTACTTGTTCCGCGGCCCAGCCCACTTGCCGAAGCGGACGCACGCCGCGAGAGCGCGGTCGCGAAGCCGACCGAGCTCGAGGTGCGGACTGAGATCCGTATCGCTGGTGAGCTCGAAGCCGTGGCGCCGCGCGACCTGGTCGACGGCGGCGACGGTCTCCAACGTACCCGCATGCCAGCCGGTCCTGAACTCGTCGAGCAGTGCGCGCTCCGTGACCCCGGCGGTGAGCGCCTGGTCAGATAAGAAGTCATCACACACGACAAGCCTACCGCCGGGTCGCAGCACCTTGGCCACCTCGCCCATGAATCGGTTCGGGTCGGAACCGTGGATGAACGATTCGATGGCTGTGGCTAGGTCTACCGAATCCATCGCCGGCAAGTTCTCGAAATCGCCTTCGCGAAACGCGATCGACGAGGCAGTGGGGTGCCCGGCGATCCGATCTCGCGCAAGCTCCACCTGCAGGGGACTCAAGGTGATGCCCAGTCCCTCCATCGCCAGACGCTCGGCGAGATACACCAGACAGGCCCCGACCCCACAACCGAGGTCGAGGGTTCTCAGCGGGCTCGGCAACGTTGTGGCCTCTCGCAACACCAGCTCGTGTACGAAATGAAAGGCCTCACGCCGATCCTTCACGCCTTCTCCCCAGACGGCTCGATGGAGCGCACCCTCGGCGCCACCCTGACCGAAGGTCAAGAACCGGCGGGTGTTCTGTTCGTAGTATCTTCTGACTTCGTCGACGTGCACTGGGCAGTCCCACGCGACAGGGCGTGACGCGGCCGAAACACTCTGGTCGGGAACGAGCGTAGCTCGACCGGACGGAACGAGACAAATGGGGTTCTCCGGCACATACGGCGTGGCCCGCTCGCTGGTGACCTACTACGGTCCGGTCTGGCGCCGCGGTCGCATGTCGCGCTTCTACCAGCAGTTCATCGGGAAAGGCGATCTCTGCTTCGACCTCGGCGCCCACGTCGGGAACCGGGTCGGGGTGTGGCGGCGGCTGGGTGCTCGCATCATCGCCGTCGAGCCGCAACCCAGTTGCCTCGCGGTGTTGCGACTCTTGTACGGCCGCGAGGAAGCGGTGGAGATAGTGGCATCCGCCGTAGGTGCCTCGCGTGGGCGGACGGTTCTACACACGAGCAGCGCGACACCCACGCTTTCAACCACCGCCGCGGACTGGGTCGAGGAGGTGAAGGTCGGCGATCGCCGATTCGGGTCGATCCGTTGGGACCGAAAGGTCGAGGTCGACGTCGTCACAGTCGACGAAATGATCGAGCGTTACGGCGAGCCCATGTTTTGCAAGATCGACGTCGAAGGATCGGAGCTCCAGGTCTTGCAGGGTCTCAATCATGCGCTACCGGCGCTGTCTTTTGAGTTCCTCCCCGTCTCGAGAGAACGGGCCTACGCCTGCATCGACCGCCTGGCATCACTGGGCGCCTATCGCTTTCGCTGGTCAGAAGGAGAGACGATGCGATGGTCCTCCGCAAGCTGGCTCGACGGCGATGGGATCAAGGAGGTCCTCGCCGCGCAGCCTGAGGAAGGTTGCTCAGGCGATGTGTACGCGCTGCGTGCCACGTGAGCGAGCCCTGCCACCGTCACGGTGACGGCTGGCAAGCAATACCTCGATTCACACGCCCGGTATGGACTGGCTGCTGGGCTCCGGGAGCTGTTTACGCAGGACCCCTCATGGAACAGGGTGGGGCGGAGCAATGAACGGACTCACGTCACCTTCGACCTGGACCTCGATTGGCTGATCCGGTAGGGCGCACGGCCTTCTCGTCTTCCGCCTCGATGGAGGTCTCGTAGATAACCTCGAACGTCTCGGGCCGTCCCTGCTCGTAGCCATAGAAGGTCACGCCGATCGCTTCGCGGCGGATGCGGAGGATGGCGAAGCCGTATTGTCCGGCGGAAAAGGCCTGGGTCGCCTCGTGGTCCGAGGCCCGCCGACCGACCGATCGGAGCTTGCCCGCCGCTCCTTGAATGATCTGGTGGAAGCCATCAGCGATGAGGTGCTCCTGGTGGTGGTCGTGGCCCGATAGCAGCAGATCCACGCCGCAGGTTTCTATCAGGGGCACGAGCGCCTGTTCGACTCTCGGCACGACGCCGTTACGGTTCGCGTGGTGACCGCTCGTGAACACGGCGTGATGACCGAAGAGAATCTTCCATCCGGTCGCATCGCACAACGCCGCGTTCGCACGGTCGAGCTGACCCATCTGGACGCCGTTGTCGATGATCACGGTGTCGAGGCCGTAAATATGGAGCCACTCCGGTAGGTGAGGTACGGCGTAGTCGTACCCCAGCATGCGCCAGCGTTCCGAGTGCTCGCTGTAGGCGACCTGCGTGTCGATCGAGTCCCGGCCCTTGTACCAATCATGGTTGCCGGCCACTGCCCACATGTCGAGTCGGCCCAAATCCTCATACGGCTGCTCGAACTTCCGGTCGAAGGCTGAATCCCACTGCCCGTTCTTCGGCGGGCTCACGCCCCGATTGTAGAAGTTGTCGCCGAGCATCAACGCCAGGTCGCAGTCGGCCACGCCGCAGGTCTCGCTCATGCGGCGACCGACCTCCCGCTGGTCGTCCGACCCGGAGCCGGCGTCGCCGAACACCAAGACCACGACCTCGTCGGCATCTCTGTGGTTCTCGACTGCGATGTCGGTTGGGGTCAGTCGCGGCGGGCTCGGGGTGAAGTTGGCCGGCACGCGGGCGCCGCAGGCACTGACGACGGCTCCGAGCAAGATGGTCACGACGCAACGTACGGCGTGGTTCATGGCGTGCGCGTGGTTCGGGTCAGTAGAGCGCCGACAAAGGACCTGCTCATCACCTTCACGAATCGGCTGGAAGAGTAGCCGAGGTCCATAACAAGTTCCTCCCAGACCTTGACCGACGCCTGTGCCGTGAGCCAGTCGCTGGCGCTTCTGGTCGTCCAGTGCGGTGCCAGGTCACCCCAGGCAGCGAGACGCTTGGCGATCTGATGGGCGCCCTGCCTCCGATTCTCGAGTCGGTCGCTCCAAGCAGCGGCGACTTCCTTGTCGCTCCGTCGTACCGCATCGGCGGCCCTCGCGATCGGGTACAGCAAGGGGTTGTAGATCGCGAGAAACTCGGCATACCGCCCGAGCAACTCCTCCGCTGTCTGCGCGACCCGCAACGGTGCCAGGTGACGCTCCAAATCGAGCCGCTCGTCAACGTAACGGGCAACCGCGATGAGGAGTGCCGGCCGATTCGCAAAGTGCAGGTAGACGGCTTGTCGCGAACACTGCGCGATCTGTGCGACTCGCCGCACGTTCACTGCTCGTGGGTCCTCCTCGAGTGCCCTGAGCGCCGCTTCCAAGATAGCCGTTCGAGTTCCTGTGGGTCTTGACACGGTGTCAAGTTAGCGGTACGCTCGGTCTGCGTCAACTTGACACTATGTCAACTAGCTCCAAACTGAGCGTCGGCATCGTTCCGCTTCTGATGCTGCTCGGCTGTGCCAGCCCGCCAGAGCTGGCCTCCGTCTCGGCGGTGTCGGCCCCTGAAAACACGCTCTTTCGAAACGTATCGCTCTTCGACGGTGTCACCATGAGAGCCCACCAAGATGTGTTGGTAACCGGCCGAGAGGTTGTGGCGGTTTCGGACACCGGTGAACTGGAGACGTCGCCCGACACGATGGAGGTGGCCGGTGCCGGCCTCACACTCTTGCCCGGTCTCATCGACAGTCACACCCACCTTGTCTCTGCCGGAGAGAAACATCCACCGGCACCGGATCCGATGGCCATCGGGGAAGCGTTCCTGTATGCCGGAGTCACGACGATCCTCGTCACGGCCGGGTTTGATGAAGTGGTCTCGTTTCGGAACCAACTGCGGGAGGGTGTCGAACTGGGCCCCACGGTGTTGTGGGGCGGCCCCGGCCTATCGGCGCCGGGTGGGCACCCCATTCCGTTACTGCGCGTGATGCTGCCGTGGCCGCTCAGCTGGGTGGTGACGCGTGGCGTGCCGACGGCGGCAGACGGGAAGGAAGCGCGCGAGCGCGTCGAAGAGATCATCGTCGAATACGAGCCTGACTTCGTCAAGATCATCTATGACGATCTTCCGCCCGGTTCTCCCCACCTCTCGCGTGACGCGCTCCGTGCCGCGGTCACTGCCGCCAAGGCCAATGGGGTCCGGCCGATCGTCCACACGACCACGCCGGAGGACACGATCGAGGCGGTCGACGCCGGCGCGGCACTCCTTGTCCACGTTCCGCAGCGCGGCGTCTTGTCCGACGACGATGTTCAGCGACTCGTAGCGGCCGGTGTGCCCTTCGTGACCACCGTCCGACTGCCGTCGGCTAGTTACGAGCTGGCGGCAGACGGGCCGATCGCCCTGGAAACGGAGATGTACCATCCGTCATTGCTGCAACCATGGCTCGAGAACCCTCGTTGGGAGCTGTCGGGGTTTTCAGAGGAGATCGACCGTCGTCACGACGAGGTAGCCGCAGAGACGGAAGGCAACTTCCGGAAGCTCAGCGATGCCGGCGCCAGGATGTTCGTCGGCACCGACTCCGGCGTGCACGGGATCTTCCCGGGTGCGTCGCTGCACCGCGAGATGCGACTGCTCGTGAGACTCGGGATGTCACCCGTGGACGTCCTCCGTGCGGTGACGAGCGAGCCCGGGGCCTTCCTCGATCCCACGGGCCGCATCGGACGTGTCGCGCCCGGGTCACGGGCAGATCTCCTTCTTGTCCGCGGCAATCCGTCGGAGGATATCAACGCCCTAGCCGCGATCGAGGCTGTCTTTGTCGGCGGTGTTCGTCTTGAACGCCACGGTCTTCACTAGCCTCACCCGAACACCGCATGGATGGTTGTGCAAACCCCTTTTGCGGCATAATCTGTCAGCTCCCGCTCGCGCGCCGGGCCAAACTCCTCTACGCGCCAGAAGTGTGATGACGAGATATGACGGACGCACCGATTGAGACCGACCAGACTCCTTCACCTCCAACCGTCTCGACCCCGGACGGCCCCGCCGCAGGACCGGTGCGACCCGACATCGGGAAGCGAGCGGTCGCCGCCCTCATTGACGCGGTCATTGCCTTCGGGATCGGCCTGGTGCCCTTCATCGGCGGTATCGTCGGAACCGCCTACTGGTTGGTTCGAGATGGACTGGACATAGACTTTATGGACCACCGGTCGATCGGGAAGAAGGTCATGAAGCTCCGGCCGGTGACCTTGGATGGCCAGCCGATGGACATCATGGTGTCCGTGAAGCGGAACTGGATGTTCGCCCTCGTTGGCATTGGGCAGTTCCTCATGTTTACCATCGTTGGTATCGTGTTGGCGATCCCGCTGTTCGTGATCGCCTTCGTGATCGGGATCATCGAGGTCGTGCTCGTGATCACGGACGCCGAAGGGCGTCGGCTCGGCGACAAGATAGCTGCCACTCGGGTCATCGAGACCGACTCCTAGGCGGCGATCTGAGCGAACCTGCCGAGAACGACGCCGACGCGCTAAACTAGCGGTAGGTGCCAGCCCCCGCGGGACACGGGCCTCGTAGGCTTTTCCAGCCGCCAGGAACGGAATGAGCCGAACAGGGTCTATAGCCTAGTAGGATTGGTCAAGACCGTCCCGCGCGTCCCGTCGTCATAACGGAGGGGTATGGCTCAGGGCTCTTCGAGTCGCCGCCGCACATTGGTCGGGAGAGGCCTCTCTGCATGCCTCCTGGGCGGCCTGTTCCTCCTCGGCGCCTGGGCCATCTGGTTCAGCCCGGATAGTCCAGACGCGGCGGTTGCCGCGTCTGGAGATCCTCCAGCGCTCACGACTCCCGAAACTGGCGCGACTATCCGGATCGCCGGCACGGTGGAGGCGGTGCGCGCGTTCCCGGTGAGAGCGCCTCGCCTGATGGGGCAATCCTCTGGGAATTCGCTCGTGATTACGACGCTCATACCGGGGGGGACCCAGGTTGAGGCGGGCGATCTGCTGGTCGAGTTTGACCGGCAGGATCAGGAGCGAACGGCACGGGACCAGCGGAGCGAGTTCCTCGATCTCGAAGGTCAGATTCGACAGCTGCAGGCGGAGCAAGCCGCTGCCCGCGCGACGGATCAGGCCGAGCTGACCGTTGCCAAGAACGACGTCGAACGGGCCCGCCTCGAGGTCACCACGAATCCGCTGTTGCCGCGCGTCGATGCGGAAAAGAACGACCTTGTGCTCGAAGAAGCGAACGCTCAAGTGGTTCAGCTCAGTGAGACGCTCGTCTTGAAGCGGACAGCCGCCACGGCTGAATTGCGGATCCTCGAGATTCGGCGAGACCGAGCCCTGAGAGATGCGCGCAACGCCGAAGGCAATGCCGCGCGGATGGTCGTGAGAGCGCCGTTTGGCGGACTCGTCGTACTGAAGACAGTCTATCGCGGCGGGGGGCGGATGGTCGAGATGCAGGAAAGCGAGGAGGTTAGACCCGGAACCGCGATTCTCGACGTGGTCGATGTGTCTGGCATGCAGGTCCGGGCAAAGGTCAACCAGGCAGATATCGCTCACGTGTCGGTGGGCCGGGCCGCTCAGGTCCGTCTCGACGCGTATCCAGACCTTCTATTCGACGGTCGAGTCGTGCAGGTTGCCCCACTGGCGGTGAGGAGTGCGCTCTCACCACGCGTCCGCACTTTTGCTGCCATCGTGGCGATCGAGGGTGCGCATGAGTTGCTCATGCCCGATCTGTCAGCTGCGATTGAGATCCAGGCTGTGCAACCGTCGGCCCGAGAGCGTGGTCGCTCCACCGCCGGCGGTGACGTACCCCGGACAGGAGTTGATTGACGTGTCGCACGCCGCGCCACCCGTTCGCTCGCGAGTTATTCGAACCCTGGTGGTTGTGGGCGGTCTGGCGACGCTGCTGGCTGGCTACGCCGTTGTTCTGCCATCGACCGATGTGGATATCCCAACTGCCTTGGTGTCTCGTGGTGCCCTCATCGAGGTCCTCGAGCTTCGTGGTGAGATTCGGCCTGTCCAGTCAGTGATCGTCGCGGCTCCGGCGCACTCCGGACAGCCCCAAATTGTGGAGTTGATATCCACCGGCGCGTCCGTTGAGAAGGGTGACGTCATCGTGCGGTTTGATGACACGGTCCTGCGGAGAACGGTGCGAGACAAGGAATCGGAGCTTGAACAAGCGGGGGCCGAGATCGAACAGGCACGTGCCCAGGGCCGCATACAGGAGGAAGCGAACCGGACCGCGCTGTTGACGGCGCAGTACGATGTCGAACGAGCGCGACTCGGCTTGGTCACCGGAGACTTCGTGGCGCGCCTTGACGTGGAGCGCGCCGAACTAGACCTTGCTGACGCCGAACAACACGTGCGGTCGGCGGAACTCAAGGTGGAAGCTGACCGGACGGCCACGCAGGCAGATGTGCAGAGCCGGGGGCGGCATCGCGACAAGGTTGCAGACGACCTGGCTCGAGATCGCGCCGCTCTGGCGGCGACCGTCGTCCGCGCGCCGGTGGCCGGCACGATTCACATCCTGCTGAATCCTCGAAGTAGCGGGACCCTCGGTGTGACGCAAGCGCTTCGGGAGGGCGATTCGGTGTGGCCGGGAGCACCGATTGCCGAGCTCCCAGACCTCACGCAAGTACTGTTTGAGGCGCGACTCGACGAAGGCGACCGCGGGCGGTTGCGCCACGGGCAGCCCGCGACCGTCAGCGTGGACGCGCTGCCCGATCGGGACTTCGCCGCCGAAGTGGCGAATATGTCGCTGCTGGCCAGGCTTGACCTGTCGGCCGGGTTTCCGCCCAAACGGAACTTCGACCTGACGCTGACGCTCAACGACCCCGAGGTACGCTTGCGACCAGGGATGAGTGCCACGGCCCGGATCGAAGTCGATCGACTCGACGATGCCATCAAGATACCCCCCGCGGCACTTTTCAACGTTGGTGACCAGACGGCGGTGTATCGATTGTCAGGTTCGGTCTTTGAACAGACGCCAGTCGAGATTGCGAGGCGCACCCGTGAAGAAGTCGCCATTCTGATCGGTGTCTCGGTCGGCGATCGCGTCGCGACAGCCGAGCCGCCGCCGGCTATGGTGACCACGCCATGACTGCGGGGCGGACCGTCGCCATCACGGCGGGCATTCTCGCGGCTGTCGGACTCGTTGTCGTGACCAGCAGTGCGCCCTGGCGGACGGCCGCCGATGAGGGCGTGCCCACCGCGCCTGTGGCTCGGGGAAGCTTGACGTTCGACATGCATCTGACGGGCGAGTTCCGCGCGACGCGCTCGATCCCCCTGACAGCGCCGCCGGCGGAGAACCCGCTTCGGCTCGTCAGCCTCGAGCAGACCGGGAACACCGTTCGCGCCGGCGACATCGTGATGGAGTTCGACCCGGTCGACGAGATGTACCAACTGCAGCAAAGTCAATCAGAGTTGCTGGAAGCCGAGCAGGAGATCGCGAAGCTGGAGGCTGATGAGGCCGTGCAAGCGGCCGAAGCCAAGACTGATCTGTTGACGGCGCGGTTCGACATCAGGCGAGCCGAGCTCGACGTGCTCGGCGGAGAACGCTTCAACGGAAGAGTGGAAATGCAACGCCGCGAGTTGGCGGTCGAGGAGGCACGGCGTCGCCTCACGGAATTGGTGGACGCGTCACCGGAACAGTCTGCGACCCATCGCGCCGAGCTGGCCGTGTTGCAGGAGAAGCAGACGCAGGCGCAGCTGACCGTTGATCGTGCCCGGCAGGTCATTGACAGCCTCGTCGTTCGAGCGCCGATAGACGGTGTCGTCGTTGTCCGCGAGAATTGGGACTTCAACTTCGGTTACACCGGTATGACCCTGCCGGAGATTCAGATAGGCGATACGGCGTCGCGCGGTCGGCCGGTGCTTGAGGTCGTTGATGTTGGTCAGCTGGAGATCCTGGCTCGGATCCCGGAAAACGAACGTCCCAATGTAGAGGTTGGACAGGCCGCAAGCCTCGTCGTCGACGGTCGAGCCGGCGATACGTTCACGGCGACCGTGGAGGCCATCGCCGGCATGGCCTCGAGCGACACGCGTTTCTTCTCAGCGACGCCCACACGGTTGTTCGATGTGGTGCTGACGCTGGATGTGCCAGACCTGCGTCTGAGGCCGGGCACGACGGCGCACATCGTCGTGGCTGGTCGACAGCTAGACGATGTGCTGTATGTGCCACCGCAGGCCATCTTCGATCGCGACGGTCAGACAACCGTGTACGTTGGCGAGGACGACGGGTTTGTTCCGCGCCCGGTGAACGTGATCAGCAGCAGCACGGGGCGAGTGGCAATCGAGGGTATCGCGGAAGGGGCATACGTCGCACTCGTGGATCCCACAGACCGAGCACAGCCGGCGCCAACGTCCACCTCCCCAGGAGTGGGCGAGTGAACCCGACGACGGGAGGGCGGAGTGCCCACGTTCTGGACGTGGCCCTGGAGTTGCGCCTCGGGCTCGAGAACCTCCGCGTTCACAAGCTGCGTGCATCGTTGACGATGCTCGGCATGATCTTCGGAGTCGCGGCGGTCGTCGCCATGCTGTCCATCGGCGCTGGCGCGCAGCAGGAAGTCATCGCGTTCATCGAGCAGTTGGGCGTCCGCAACGTCATCGTCGAGGCTCGAGAGACGACCGATCAGCAAGAGCTCCAGCGGATCCGGCGGCTGTCGGCAGGCCTGTCATTCGTGGACATGCGGATGATAGAGGCCAATCTCACCGGTCTCGAAGCGTCGAGCGCAAGGAAACGGGTCGCACCGTCGGGCATCCTCCCGAAGCCACAGGGCGATCCTCCCGTGGTGTTCGGCGTGTCGACCCAGTTCATGGAGTTGTCAGGGCTAGGTGTGGCCGCCGGCCGATTCTTCAACGACGTTGAGGCAGACAATGCGGCGCCAGTAGCGGTGCTTGGTCAGGGCGCTGCGTCGTCCTTGTTCGGAAACGAGGACCCGATCGGGAAGTTCGTCAAGGCGAATCAACAGTGGTTTCGGGTGATCGGCCTCGTCGGACCACAACTAACCGTGCAAGCGGGGGCGGGTCTCGGCCAGCAGGACGGCAACCAAGTCATCTACGTGCCCCTCATGGCGGCCATGCTTCGACTTGAAGAGACGCTGGGTAGCCAACGCGACGAGATTGATGCCGTCTACCTTCAGTTTGCGGAGACGGCGGACGTCAGCGAGGCAGGAGCGTTCGTACGCGGTCTCCTCAACACGACCCATCGGGGAGCCGGCGACTTTAGTGTGATCGTGCCCGCCGAGCTACTGGCCGAACAGCAGCGTACACGCCGTATCTTCGAGGTGATCATGGTAGCGATCGCGTCGATCTCACTCTTGGTCGGCGGCATCGGCATCATGAACATCATGCTCGCCAGCGTGCTGGAGCGTACGCGTGAGATCGGTGTACGACGTGCGATCGGGGCGCGCCAGCTGGACATCATTCGGCAGTTCCTCATCGAGACCACCATGATTACCCTCACGGGCGGCATTCTCGGCACGTTGCTTGGAGTAGGGCTGTCGGAGTTGGTTGGTTACGTCGCAGGGTGGTCGACCATCGTCACGTATACGTCGATCGCGCTCGCGTTCGGCGTCTCGGTGACGGTGGGTATCGTGTTTGGACTGTATCCCGCGGTACGGGCTGCCCGCCTCGATCCGGTTCTGGCCCTCCACTACGAGTGACGGTGGTCCTCATGAGCTTGTTGGACACGCTGTCGAACTTCTTCTCCCGTCCGGCCGAGGAGACCGCCGACGATACGCCCGAGGGTGCCTGCCCCAACTGCTGGGGTCGGTATGAGTACGATGGCGAGATCCGGCAGGTCGCTCGGGACCGCCAGATCGACGTGAACAACGGCGTCGAGCGCTACGCCTTCATCCAGGACTTCGTCGTGACCCACATCGACGGGATTCGCCTCCGCAACGACGATCGCGGATACATCTGCCCGAAGTGCGGCACCCGCCGCCCGTAAACGGTCAGCACTAGTGCAGTGGTTCAGAAATACCTCGTGCACCGAGGGCGCCCGAAGCACCCGTCTGGCCAGGCGCGACGAAGGAGCAAATCGGGAATCTGTGACTGAGGAGCAACGCAGGCAGAAGGGATGCATCGGTGGCCGAATGCCGAGGTATTTCTGAACCACTGCACTAGGTCCCGCAAAAGGTTTCGTGGACGACCTCGTCTGGTTGCGGTGGCGCTTCGAGGTCGACATATTCGACCTGGTCAACGTAAGGGGCGGCGAGCGCATCGACCAGACGGTGAAACGGGGCAAAGTCGCCACCATAGGCGCTCTGGATGGCTTGCTCGACCCGGTGATTGCGCGGGATTCGAACTGGGTTGGCAGCGCGCATGTCGGCGAGGTGCTTGACGGGGTCGGCTTCGCTACGCCATCTGGTGAGCCATTTATCAAAAGGCTCACAGGTGGAGAACATCGCAGTCAGCGTTTCTGAATTCTCTCCGCCGGCGACACGCGTGAGGTGACGAAAGAAGAGGGAGAAATCGACCTCTTGGGCGCCCAGGAGATCGAGACACTCCGTGATGAGCTCGACTGATGCCTCCGTCGGGAGACCCAGCTTGGCGCGGAAGCGGGCGCCGTATTGGCCGCGGAATCGCCCAGCATACCCGCAGAGGGCGGCTTCGGCGATCTTGGTCGCTTCGCCAGAATCCTCGGACAGCAATGGCAGCAGGGTCTCCGCGAAACGGGTGAGGTTCCAGAGCCCGATTTCGGGCTGGTTGCCCCAGGCATAGCGCCCGCCGGAATCGATGGAGCTGAAGACGCGCTGCGTGTGGAAGGCGTCCATGAACGCGCACGGACCATAGTCGATCGTCTCTCCAGACACCGCCGTATTGTCCGTGTTCATCACCCCGTGGATGAAGCCGAGAGACATCCACTGGGCGACCAGATCCGCTTGGGCAGCGGTGACCGATTCCAGGAGCGCCACGTAGGGATCCGGCGCGTCGGCAGCGGCCGGGTAGTGCCGGGCAATGGCATGGTCGGCGAGCAGGCGCAGGGCATCGACATCGTGTCGTGCGAGAAAGTACTGAAACGTACCGACGCGAATGTGACTTCTTGCCACGCGGGTGAACACGCCGCCGGGGAGCGGCCCTTCTTGGCGCGTGACATGTTCGCCGGTCGCCACCGCAGCGAGCGCCCGCGTCGTGGGTACCCCGAGCGCGGCCATGGCTTCGCTGACAATGTATTCGCGGATCACCGGGCCGAGCGCAGATTTGCCGTCGCCGCCGCGCGAGAACGGCGTGCGCCCTGAGCCCTTCAACTGCAGATCGTAACGTCCGCCGTCGGTATCGATGACTTCGCCGAGTAGGATGGCGCGGCCGTCGCCGAGCTGTGGGACGAATCCACCGAACTGGTGGCCAGCGTAGGCCTGGGCAATCGGATCGGCACCCTCGGGAATGGCGTTGCCCGCAAGCATCGCGACGCCGTCGGCTGATTCCAGCCAGTCGGTGCTGATCGAGAGCCTCGCCGCCAGTTCGCGGTTGAGACGGATGAGCCTCGGTTCCGGAACACAGGCGGGTTCCTGTGTGGCGAAGAAACGTTCTGGGAGCTGGGCGTAGGTGTTGTCGAAGGGGATGTTCATCAAAGAAACAGGCTGCGCGGGAATGTCGCGGCGGGTTTAGCTCCACTCTGGCGTTGGAGTAATGGTCTCCGCCGGCGGAGGGCCGGAATCGGGACGCCCTGTCCCCTCCAACCGACTGATTGCTCGAACAGCCATGTCGTGGTCACAGAGTATCTGGCACGAGAGCCTGACGCCTGCCAGGCCGCGAGCCGCGAGACGCTCTTTCTCGGCCGCCGTCATCCTCGACGGTTCGCCCTCGATGAACTCGACGCGACAGGTCGTGCAACGTGCATTGCCGCCGCACGCGTGCATGACATCGACGCCAGCGTCCTGCTCGAGTGCCAGGACCAGTCGCTTGTCCGCCGGGACGTCGAACGTTGCGTATCCTTCCACCGTCAACTTGGGCATGCGGGCATTGTACGCCAGGCTAACGGGGACAGGCTCTGAAACGGGGCTCAGCCCATTGCACTCTACCGACCTCCCGGCCAAGGGGTGAGGCCTGGCCTGCCCACAGCGACGAAAAATCAGTGACCCCCGCGGCCTCCGCCTTCGCTTTGAGCGGCGCAAGCGCCCTGCCCGCCGTCGGAAACGCTGGTGCTCGATGGGAGATCGGCCCCACCTCCCGCATAAGTCGATTCACCAACGAACGTGCTGGCCGACCGGAGAACAGATTCGTGAGAGCCGTCTCATCATCGCGCGAGTCCCGTAGTCTCGCGCGGTGGAGATCCGTGACGAGTGACTCCGGCGTGAAGAGGTACGCTGTGCCGACCTGGACGCCCGCCGCACCAAGCGCGAACGCGGCCGCAATCCCGCGTCCATCGGCAATCCCACCCGCGGCGATCACTGGCACCGTGACGGCATCCACGACCTGGGGTACGAGAGCAAGGGTTCCTAGCTGGGTCGCGATCGCGTCCGTCAGAAACATGGCGCGATGGCCACCCGCCTCATACCCCTGGGCAACGATCGTATCGCACCCTCGGTCCTCGAGCCACCGTGCTTCTTCAACGGTGGTCGCGGAGCTGAGTACGACACAGCCTGCCGCCTTCACGCGGCTCATGAGCGTGGCGCTCGGGAGCCCGAAATGAAAGCTCACCACTTTGGGGGCGAGTTCTTCGACCAGCTCGCACGTAGCATCGTCAAACGGGGCTCGGCTGACAGCGGGTGCCGACGCCGAGGGATCGAGCCCGAGTTCGCGATAGAAGGGGGCGAGCCGCTCTGTCCATTGGGCATCGAGCTCAGGGTCCGGTGTGGGCGGCGTATGGCAAAAGAAGTTGACGTTCAGGGGCTTCTTCATGTGTTGCCGGATGACCTCGATCTCGGTGCGCACAGCGGCCGCGTCGAGCATGGCGCAAGGCAGCGAGCCGAGTCCGCCGGCTGCGCTGACCGCAATCGTCATCGCGGACCCGTTGGCCCCTGCCATTGGGGCTTGAATGATCGGGAGTTCTATGCCGACGAGATCGAGCAGTCTACGGTCAGGCCACATAGGTTGTTCCCTTGTCTCAGCGATCCGGGGACAGCGAGTCCGACGCCGAGTCTAACAAGGCCCTGGACTACGCTCCGCGTCCGGCCACGTCGGGCCCTGAGAGAAACCGACGCAGGGCCTCGGTGGCGAGCAGGCGGCGGCCCTGTTCGCGGCCACGTTCAAAGGTGCGCATGGTGACCACGGGATCGAAGCAGAGGAAGCCGGCCTCGACGACATGGTCGGGGTGAATGACCAGGAGCGTGCCATCGGTCAGGGCCCGAGCGACAGCGGGCTCGGCGTTCAGGGTGCGCAGTCGCATGCTGGTTTCCCAGAGGTGCCCGTTGGGGTCGCAACAGAAGATGACCGTCCGAGGCGTAGCCGTCCATCGGGCGAGGTCGCGAAAACGCGGATCGGTGTCGAACGTTGCCATCGGCATTTTCAAGACGAATCCTCCGTCGACGAATACGGCTCGCGCATCGTGAGGACCCGCGCCGTCGTCAGAGAGCAGTGACGGAGGCAGCGGTGGGCCCATCGCCAGGGGTACGAGGCAGGACGCCTCGATCGCGCTGTGATAGTTGTGCCGTGTAAGCGGGCGCACGAACTCGGAGTGCAGGGTATCGGGGAGGTTGGTGGCGAACACCACCGGGTCCACCTGGTACTGCGGTAGGTATTTTAGCGGCCTAGGCAGCTTGCGTGTGGCCGCCATCACAAACAGCCTCACCAGGTCGGCGCGGCCCACGGCGTGTCCGTCGCGACGCCGCACGCGAGACGTGAAGACGAGCAGCGTTCGCCGACCTGAATCGTCGAACACGCCATCGACTTCCGCATCACCCATGACGTATCGGATGGAGGCGTGCAGGTGCCGGCGAAATCCGCTGCGCGGCCACTCCTTGGCTACGAACGCGGGAAGGGGATACCGCACCGGGATGTCATCGGATCCCCACGCCGTCCAGCCTTTCAGAACGGTCGCCTCGGTGCCGGTCGCGACATCAGCGGCAGCATAGCCTCCGGCGGACGCGCCCATCATCACCGTCGGGTAGCCCCCATGCCGGCGAGCCCACCGCATGAGCTCGTAGAGGACGCCACCTTGCCACGCACCGCGGCCAGCGCCGCCCGAATCCAGAATCCACCCACAGGCCATCGATTCGGATCGGCCATGGTGGTCGTGGAGGTCGTTTTCGCCCAGCGTCATCGACAGTTCGCTGCCGTCGTTGGAGGAGGCATCAATCTAAAGGAAGGGTTCGTCGTGCACACTGACAATGCCCTGCTGTGCGATAGGATAGCGTCTAATCGAAGGGGGTCTGATGACAATTCATATAAGGGTTTCACTCGCCACAGTTGTGTTTCTGGCTATCGGCGCGGCCTTCCTCGCGGGCGCGGCGTTGCGCGCGCAGGACGCGTCGGTTCCGCTCTTCGTCGGGCACGATGACATGAAGACCAAGTTCGAATCTGGCGCTCTCGTGGCAGAAGCTCCGACCTATAGGATCACGGCAAGCCACCGTGACGCGCCTGGTCGGTCCGAAGTGCATGAAACGGTCACCGACATCTTTCACGTCACCGACGGACACGCGACCGTCGTTGTGGGCGGAGAACTGGTCGGGGGCACGATGACCAGACCGCACGAGTATCGGGGGGACGCCATCCGGAACGGGCAAGCCCATGAGGTGAGCGCGGGAGATGTCTTGGTCATCCCGGCGGGGACACCCCACTGGTTTCAGACCGTCCCTGACGAAGTCAGCTACCTTGTGGTGAAGGTCGTCCAGCAGTAGCCCTCAGATTGAACGCCGCCAGAGTGCCGTCGGTACGCGTGAATACACGAAAGCAGGCGGCTGGCGCCGTGATCGCTGGGATGCTGGGCGTGTCGGTCGGGAGCATGCTCTGGTCAGCAGTGCCCACGCTGGCTGCACCAGTCCTCGCGTGGATTGCCCTCGTCCTTCTCTGGTCGGGACTCGGCACCCAGCAGCGCGCGCAAGCGGTGGTGTTCTGCGTCGTCGGCATCGTCGCCCTGTGGTGGGGCAGTAGCCGAGGGGCGGAACTACGAGTCGGGACCGTTCTGGGACAGAACCAGGCGATCCTGTCAATGCTGGCCTCCATCACGCTGCTGCGCCTGCTGAACCCGGTGTTGCGCGAGAACGAACCGGAGCTGCCGCGTGGTGCGGGCACCTACGTGCGCAGCATGTTCGGAGTGCATGCGTTTGGCGCCGTGATCAACATCTCGGCGGTGATCATCATGGCCGACCGGCTGACCCGGACGGCGCCTCTCACGCTGCCACAAGCCCAGTTGCTGAGCCGGTCGTTTACGGCGGTCGCCTTCTACTCGCCGTTCATCGGTGGGGTGGCGCTGGGTTTGGCCTACACGCCGGGATCAAACGCGCTGCTGATGATGCTCTTCGGGTTCCCGGTGGCCGTTGCTGCGCTGCTCTTGCTGTCGTGGTACGCACGCACCGGCCGGGTCCATGACATCGCGAACTTTCGTGGATATCCGATGCATCTGGAAGTCCTGTGGCTGCCCGTGATGCTCGCGACTGCCGTGCTCGTCGCGTCCGCCCTGACCACTGATTACTCGGTGCTTTCGCTGATCACGATGCTGACGCCTCTCGTCGTCGGAAGCGCCCTCCTCGTGTCCGGAGGTATCCGCGGGCTGCGCCGCTCCCTGTCCGACTATGTGAGCCACCGCCTGCCGCAGATGGGAG
Source organism: Vicinamibacterales bacterium (assembly GCA_965249105.1). Classification (GTDB taxonomy): domain Bacteria; phylum Acidobacteriota; class Vicinamibacteria; order Vicinamibacterales; family UBA8438; genus CAUZIB01. The sequence continues at coordinate 590,126 of OZ252219.1, forward strand.
GCGAGCTGGCCTTGTTTCTCGCGGCCGGCGTCATGGGTTCGGGGCTCCTTGCCGCGTTCGGGTCGGAGACCAGCTGGATTCCCTTCGACCACTTCGATGCCTTTACCGCGAGCCTCGTGCTCTTGTTGTTCCCGCTGACGTCGCTGATGTGTGTGCATCCGATCGTTGTCCTGAACGTTGCGGCGCCTCTGGTTCTGACGGTCAATCCTGATCCAACGCTTCTCGCCATTGTGTTCGCCATGGGATGGGGCTTGGCGTGCGGGCTCAACCCGATGTCGGGCATTAATCTGGTGCTCCACACCCGCTATGGCGTCAGCAACTGGGCCATCGGGAGGACGGGTATTCCATACAGCCTGGCTTTGTATCCGGTGGCGGTCGGATCCATCTACCTCTACGACTTCCTCTTCATCTAGGAGCCGGCTCACGCCCGGTGTCCGAGAAATAGATGTCGCCGAAGTAGGAGACGCACTGTGTCGCGGTGTTGTCCGTGTCCGTCATCACGGCGATCGCCGTCACCAGACGCGGAGCCTCTCCGAAGAGGTCCACGTAGTCGGTATGGACGTTGCGGACCACGTGGTCCCATCCCTCCCCGTCGGGTTCGGTGCGGCTCAAGGGCACGATCTTGATTTGGTCGTTCAGATGCGAGCTCCGCGTCGGCTCGCGGTGGCCGTCCGGATCCTCTAGATAGAGGACGGCGTCTCCGAGCGGGCTCGGCCGCATCTTCTTGAACAGGGAGAGGATTCCGCCGGGCTCTTCGAACAGGACGAACAACCGGAGCGGGAAGTCATCGGACTCTGGTTCCCGCCAGTCTCCCGCCGCGAAGCAGTCGTCACCGCTCATCCACGACCAGTGCAAATACGGATGGCGGGCAAGGTCGACCGTCACCTTTCGCGACAGGGCCGAGGCCGAGCTCTGGCTCGTCGCCTTCAGGACCACGCGCCCGTCGTGGCGGGTGAGCTCGTAGTCCGTCGGGGCATCGATTTTCGGGAAGCGCATCGGTTCCCAATCGGCCGGCACGTCGCCAGCGGTCAGGACGGAGAAGGTCCCGACCGCAATACGGTTGGGCAGTGCGGCCACTCCGGCCGTGAGCGCCCAGAGGGTCAAGACGACGAACGGACGACGTGACCGCAACATGAGTGAGCGCATATCGGTATGACGTCCGGTTGTATTGTCTCACGGCGTTGCACGAATCCGGTGTCAGCAGTGGCCTGCGCTAGAATTGCGCCGGGGTCTGACGTTTTCGTGACCCGCCGATGGGAAAAAGAAAGGGAGAATGCCCGATGACATGGTCGCGACAATTGCTAGGTTGTGTCCTTGCGGTCGCGTGGGCTGTCACCACGTCAGCCGCGCAGAGTCCGCCAGTTCTATCCGATCAACAAGCCCTGATCGAGCTGGAGCAGGCGTGGAACGAGGCGTTCTATGCCAAAGACATCGCCTTTCTCGAAAAGATCTTGGCCGACGAGTTTATTGCGACGTACGACGATGGGAGCCGGGGCGACAAGGCCAGGGAGCTGGCGCTGGCCACTGCGTTCAACCAGCAGGTGGAGTCAGCGATTCAGGACGAGTTCAAGGTGCGCGTCTACGGCAGCACGGCGGTGGTCTGGTTCACGCTCCGCCTGGTCGGTATCCGACAGGGGCAGCGCGCGGAAGTGGCCTTTCGCTATACCGACGTGTGGGTGTTGAGCGACGGCGAGTGGCAATGCGTGTCAACCCAGAGCACCAAGATGGACCCAAAGTAGCGCTCTATCTCGATTCCCCTTCGGCCAACTCCTGCACCCGCGCACCGGTGAGGATGTTCAGGAGCCCGTAGTTGCCTTCGTGGCAGGCGTACTCGTACATCGGACCCTCACCACGCGTCCAGGGAGATGAGCCGGTCCACGGTCTGGACCAGGTATTGGGTGCGTCGACGGTGAACTCATAGTCGAGGATGTCGGGTCCAATCCGCGTGAATCGCTCGACGACGTGCAGCGCATCTGTTGGTTCCCAGTTCGTTCCCCCTTGAGGTGTCGGCCCCGGAATGAACAAGAAGCCTTTGTTGCGAAAGTTGGTCGTTTCGACAACGAGCGTGTCACCCTCCCAGTGGCCCCGGGAGTCGCCTCGCAGCTGTGGAATGCGTTCGCTCGCATGCGGACGGCCGTCCAACGGGATCACCCGCGTGTCGTGAATGTGCTCTTGGAGAATCACGACGTGGTCGGGTGTCTGGAACAGGTGATAGTTGTTGTTGTACGCCGTGGAGAACGTCGGGATGCCGCGGTACCAAATGCACCGGTCGTTCAGATCGAGCTGCTCGTACGAGTCGGGGTCCAAAACGGCCAGCTGGATGTCGAGGATCCGCTGCGCCTCCGGCGACGCGAGTCGGCGTGCGGTTTCCGGCGTCAAGGCTGGAAACCGGCCATCCGGTGGGTCGATGATGATCGACGTGCGCCGGGTCGGGACGACCGTGGTCCCGCGGTCCAACCAGAAGCTGTTGTATCCGCCGACATTGCCGCCCACCGGCAGCGGCTCGGTTCGCACTTCGCTGGGAGCGTTCGCGCGCGCGTTACGGTCGACAACCGCACGTTCGGTGGTCGCGGCCTCCTCCGCGCTGAGAAACTCCTCAGTCTGACCCTCTGGGCGCTCGATCGGTGTCACGGTGGAGCTGTTCCAGAGTCCTCCGACGTCTGGGTCGCCCCATGGTGTGCGCGGAGCCTCGAAGCTACTCGACTGGGTTGTTTGCGCCTGCACCGAAGCTCCCAGCGAAACGATAAGCGCGATCATGACGGCCCGATTCATTCGATTCCCTCCCGGCTCCCCGGATGCTATGAGAATTCGTCGATCAGTTGTCTCCGGGTGTCGCCATCGATTTCGTAACTCTGGCGCACGAGCGGTTCACCGGTCAGTGCGGGGTCAAGCGCATCGAGAGGCGGCGGCGGGTCCGGGTTGACGTAGAACAGCCCAATCGGAATCCGGTCGCCCCATTCGAGGGCCCTATCCATAGCCGCGTGAAAGTTGCTGGTCTCATGATTCTCGTCTTCGAGCTTGTAGACCCGCTCCCGAAACCACGGGTAGGTGTTGTGTTTATTGAAGGTGACGCACGGGCTGAATACATCGATGAGGGCGAACCCCGGATGCTGAATCCCGGCCTTGTAGAGCTCCACGAGGTGCTTTGGCTGGCCGCTGAACCCGCGGGCGATGTAGCCGCAGCCGGCGGCGAGCGCGAGAGCCAGCGGGTTCAACATGCCCTCGAGATTCCCGAGCGGTGTCGTCTTCGTCGTCATGCCGGTTTCGGTCGTCGGTGAGGCCTGGCCGGTCGTCAGCCCGTAAATCTCGTTGTCCATCACGATGTACGTCACGTCGATGTTCCGGCGCATCGCCTGGATGAAATGGTTGAGCCCAATGCCGTAGCCGTCACCGTCGCCACCGGTCACGACGACGGTCATCGCCTGGTTGGCCAGCTTGCTCCCGGTCGCAAAAGGCAGCGCCCGACCGTGAAGGCTGTGCACGCCGTATGAGCGGATGAACCCGGGCAGGTTCGACGAGCACCCGATGCCCGAGACCACGAGGAGGTCGTGCGGTTGAATCTGTAGGTCGGCGCAGGCCTGAAACAGTCCGGTGAGCACGCCGAAGTCGCCACAGCCCGGACACCAATCCGGCGCGACTTCCGGTTTGAAGTCTTTGGGTACTAATGTTGGAGTTGCCATCGTCGTCTCCTCATGCGTCGGCGGGCACGGCCGGCTTCGTGACATGGTTCAGGCCGTCCCACGGACCGCTCGTGCCGGTCGGGTGGTCGGTACGCCAGCCCGGCTCGATCGACACCGCTTCGACGAGCTCCCGGCCACCTATCACATCCTTCACACCTTGAACGATGTGCTTGGGCTCGAAGGGCTCACCGTCGTACTTGCGGATATGCCCGTGAGCCACGATCCCGCTCTCGGCCCGCAAGTGCCGCGCGAACTGCCCGCTTTCGTTGTTCTCGATGATGATGATCCGCCGGCGTTTCTCGAGTACCGCGGCGATGTCGTCGACGTGCAGAGGCACGAGCGTCTTGACCTGGAGATGGTTGACCGAGATGCCTTCGGCGTTCAGCCGCTCGGCAGCTTCCTTGATGACGCCCCAGGTCGACCCCCAGCCGACCAAGGTTGTCTCGGCGTCCACCGCGCCCTCGAGAACCGGAGCGGGTAGGTGCTGGAGGACGGTCGACATCTTGCGTGCCCGCTTGCGGGTCATCTTCATGCGCCGAATCGGGTCGGTGAAGACGTCGCTCAACAACACCCCATCTTCGTCATGCTCGTCGCTGGCCGACACATGCAGGTGCCCCGGAACGCCCGGGACCGCCCGCGGGGAGATGCCTGAGGGTGTGTCTTTGTATCGCAGAAACGGCTCGGCTGGTGGCCCATCGGCCTCCGTGATGAGCTCGCCGCGATCGATGGGGAACTCGACGTCCAGCAGATCGGTCGCGACCGTTTCACTGCCTTCGCTCATCAGCAAATCCGAGAGGATGATGACCGGCAGCTGGAAATGGTCAGCCACGTCGAAGGCCTGTGATGGTGTCACGAAGCAGTCGGGCATGCTGGTCGGCGCCAGCACGACGCGCGGGAAGTCGCCTTGGCTCGCGCCGAATGCCTGGTTGAGATCGGCTTGTTCGGTTTTTGTCGGCACACCTGTCGAGGGTCCCGCGCGCATGACGTTGACAATGACGGCGGGGGTCTCGATGATGCCCGCCATTCCGATCGCCTCGGTCATCAGCGCGAATCCGCCGCCCGAGGTCGCGCACATGCCGCGTACGCCCATGTGGTTGGCGCCAATGCACATGTTGATGACGGAGATCTCGTCTTCGACCTGGCGGACGCAGATACCGAGTCGCTGCGCGTGGGTGGCGAACCACTCCAATATGTGGGTGGCCGGGCTCATCGGGTAGGCGACGTAGAACTTGCACCCAGCCAGAGCGGCGCCCATGGCGAGCAGGTCGTTTCCTGAGGCCTGCGCCCACGTCTGCTCTGTGGGCTTGAGTTGGGTCGCCAGCGCCTGAAAGTTCTTGCCTGCGTAGTCGTAGCCGTTTCGCGCCGCCTCGACGTTCTTCTGCACCACGGCCGGCTTCTTGGCAAACGTGGTCTCGAACACCGATTCGAGAGTCTCGAAGTCGAGTCCCATGAGCTGCACGAGAGCTCCAACCGCGACGGTGTTCTGCATCACCGGCAACCGCGTCGAGTCGGGGGCCAGGTCGGGTACCGGGAGCGAACACAGTTGGACGCCGGCGGGCGGGTCGTAACTCGGGGCGAACTTGGTGCCGTTGTACACGGCAACGCCGCCAGGTTTCAACTCCTGCAAGTGGCGGTCGAGGCTGTCTTGGTTGAGGGCGATCAGCCCGTCGACGTGGTCACCATGATTCAGCGGCTTCTGCGCCGAGAACCGCATGCGGAGCCAGGAATGGCCGCCGCGAATCACCGACTGATAGCTGTTGTAGCTGTAAGCCGCAATGCCCTGGCGGGCAAGCGACAGCACCAACGTATTTCCGGCAGAGGCCGTGCCGTCGCCGGCCGCACCTCCAATGCCAACTATTATTTCTGGTTCGGACATGTCACCTCACGGCTCACGGACGGGGTGCGCGTCAAGCCACGGTCAATGCGGCACAGCCGCGCGACCGGACACCTGGGCCCACCAGCACCGCAATCAACGCATTCATCCGGGGGCATTGTCAAGTTTACGATGGAGGCGTGGTCAAGTTGACAGTGCCCGAGGCTTGGTTCACTATCTGGCCAGTTCGGGGAATAAGGGTCCAGGAGTAGAGACGATGACCGGCGGACGACGTGGCACTCCAACACTGTCATTCACTCTGGGACTTGCGGTGGCGCTGGCCTGCGGTCTCTGGGCCACGGGGTCTCTTATTGCTCAGGGGCCTGGGACCGAAGACGCCCAGTGGACATTTCTGGGCGGTGACGCCTGGCACACCCGATATACACCGGCCGACCAAATCACCCCCGACAATTTCGAGGATCTGGAGATTGCGTGGCGCTGGGACGCCGCCAGCTTTGGCCCCAGCACCTCGCGAGCCACGCCCACCTATGTCGACGGCAAGCTGATCACGGTCAGCGGCAACCGCCGTAACGTGGTCGCCCTCGACCCGGCGACCGGAGAGCTGCTCTGGACCTTCACCGAGCCCAACACCGATCGCTACGCGTACTCGATGCGCAAGGGCTATGGGAAGGGCATCGCCTACACCGAGATCGACGGCCGAGGGGTGGTCCTGATCAGCAGCCCTGGCTTCTTCTTGCATGCGCTCGACGCCGAGACCGGCCGCCCGCTCGAAAACTGGGGACGACCGGTGCCGTTGTCTCACTTCGGCGCCAGCGGGACGGTGGACCTGGTGGAGGATCTGATCGCCGACTGGGCCCCCTGGACGAGCATGGACCGCCCCTACGACCCCAATCAGGGAATCCCGTTAGAGATCGGCTACATCACCAGCTCGTCACCGCCGATCGTGGTCAACGACACCGTGGTGGTCGGCAACTCGGCCGAACAGGGCTATCTACAGACGCGGGTCGAGAACGTGCCGGGCGACATCCTGGCGTACGATGCGCGGACCGGCAACTTCAAGTGGAAGTTCCACGTCATTCCGCGGCCCGGCGAGTTCGGCCACGATACCTGGGAGAACGACGCGTGGGAGTGGACGGGGGACGTGTCCTCGTGGGCTCCGATGTCGGCCGATCCCGAGCTCGGACTGGTCTATATCCCGACCAACAGCGCCACGATCGACTACTACGGCGGCTTCCGCCCTGGCGACAACCTCTTTGCCGCAAGTCTCATCGCCCTCGATGTCGAGACGGGCGAGAGGCGGTGGCACTACCAGTTGGTCCACCACGACGTCTGGAACTACGACACGCCGACGGCGCCGGTCCTGATGGACGTGACCGTCGACGGCCGCGAAATCAAAGGGATCTTCCAGGCGACGAAGCAATCGTGGGTGTATGCCCTGGACCGTGAAACGGGTGAGCCGATCTGGCCCATCGAAGAGCGGCCCGTCCCACCGTCGAACGTTCCGGGCGAGCAGCTCTCTCCGACGCAGCCGTTCCCGACCTGGCCCGAACCGTTCGACCTTCAGGGTCGGACCGAGGAGCATCTGATCGACTACACCCCGGAGGTTCTTGCGGCGGCTCGGCGCGTGGCGACGGAGAACAAGCTGTACCACCCGCTGTTCACCCCCCCCACGCACGTGGATGACCCGGCCGGCCCGGCGTGGAACTGTCCGGGCGGCAGCGGCGGCGCCAACATTTACGGGCCGGCTGTCGCCGATCCCGTTTCGGGGGTCATGTTCGTCGTATCCGGTAGCGGTTGCTTCAGATTGCAGGTCATGCCCGGCAATGAATCGCCTCTCGATGAGCGAGAACAGTCAGGGGTGACCCACTCCGACTGGGCTGCGCTGGCGACCAGTGTAGCCGGAGGTCCCGATGCCACGATCGACGGTCTACCGATCTGGAAGGGTCCACTGGGGCGGATCACGGCGATCGACATGAACACGGGCGAGCATCTGTGGGTGATCCCGAACGGGGATTCCCCGCAAGAGGAGCAAGACCTCATCAGGAATCATCCTCTCCTCCAGGGTGTGGAGGGCGTCGAGGTCAACCGGGGCCGCGCCCGCGGAACGGCGATGGTCGTCACCCCGACGATGCTCATTGCCGGCGGCCGGAAGAGCGACAACACGCCGCAGGTCTACGCGATTGACAAGCAGACCGGTGAGCGGCTCGGCTCTGTGGAGATTCCTGGCGTGACGCGATACGGGATGTCGAGCTGGATGCACGAGGGCAGACAGTACGTGATCGTGCAGCTTCAGGATGGACTGGCGGCGTTGGCGTTGCCAAACGGTGAGGCACAGTCAAGCGATCAGCATTGATGTGGCGGCCAATCGGTATCAGCTAGTTTGCTCCAATCCAGTACATGCAGCCGGGGCCGGCGCCATCACCCATCGGCATCTCGTGTGTGACCTCGAGCGTGGTGAGATCGAGCACCGCCACGCGGTCCGCGGCCCTCAGCCCAAGATAAGCACGTGTGCCGTCCGGCGAAACGAGGACCGCGCCGTCGCCAGTGTCGACCGGGCCCAACGTGACTCGCTTGATTTCTTCACGTGAGGCCGCGTCTAGCACCACCAGGGAAGCCGCCTCGCCGTCGATGATCAGCACCCTACCGTCCGGCGTGAACTTCAAGCGGTTCGCGTCCTTCATCCCCAGGTTGAGTGTCTGCACGACCGTCCGGCTCGCAACATCGATGATCGACACGCCGCCGTCGTTCCGGGTCGCCGTCCAGACCTCCCGGCCGTCCGGCGACAGGTCGATGCCCTCGGGCAATTCTCCCGGAATCGGAATCACGGTGAGCTTCGATTCGGACGGGCCAGCCATGATGTTCTCGACCATCGTGACGGTATTAGACCGAGTGTTGGGCATGAACAGGGTGTCCGTCTCCCGGTTGAGCACGAGCAGGTGTGTGCCGTCCTGTCCGATCCCGAGTGTCCAGTCGATCTCGTCCGTCGACGGGTCGTAGCGGCCAATGGACTTGTAGCCTTCGATCGTGAAGTACACCTTGCCCCCGGCGAAGAGCACGTCGTGGGTTCGGCTGCCGGGGCCTGGGTCGACCCGACGGATTTCCTCTTGAGCGGCGATGTCGATGACCGAGATCCCATCGACCATACTCGCCACGAACGCAAGCCGTCCGTCAGCCGACGCCGTAACCTCGTGAGGGTCCCTTCCGGTAGGCACTCGCGCCAGGACCGTTCTGCTCGCAGGGTCGACGATCGCAAGGGCGCTGGCGTCCCTGAGCAAGACGAGGAGTCGCCCGAACGACGGCGCCTGGGCGCTGGCGATACTGAGCCACGATACGAACGCGCCGAGCGACAGCGACACGACCCACCAAGGCGACGTTCTGACTGCACTCATCTGACACCTCTCTTCATGAAAGCACAGCCTAACACCTGCCTGTCCCGGCGCGGCCCGATACCTCGTCCTGCTCCTTGTCTCCTTTGGTTTGACGACGTACAGTGGAGCCCGCGAGGACAGGCCGGGGGAGCAGATGACGATACGAGCCCCACGTCGAATCACGATCGGAGGATGGAGCCGGCGGGAGGCGATTCAGCTTCTTGGGTTCGCCGGGGGGAGCTTGGTGACGGCGTGCGGTGGAGCTCCGGAGCCGACCGAACCCGCGACCGAACCGACGTCGACTGATGAGGCCAGTGCTGGCGCGTCGGCGTTTCCCGATGGCGCGATCGTCCGGACGATCCTCGTGGACCTCCCCCCGGACCGCTTGAGCCAGGGCGCGGTGCTCTTCCATGAGCACATGTCTCTGAGTGTCGAGGGGTTTTGGGATCGGCTCATCGGCGATGCCCCGAGCGCAGCGCGAGAAGAGCGTATCGGCTCCCCGGACGAGCCGTTCTTCATGGAAGACGTCGACGCCATGGTGGCCGAGCTGCAGGTCGCGGCGCGCGAAGGTGTGGCGGCCCTCGTCGACGGTGGCCACGCCGACATGGGACGCAGCGTGGCCTTCCTGCGCGAGATCTCGGAAAAGTCAGGAATGCCCATCGTCGCGAGCGGCGGGTACTACATCGACCCGTTCCATCCACCCGAGCTCGAGAGTCAAACGGAGGACGAGCTCGCCGCGGCGCTGATCGAAGGGGCCGCTGCGGAACGGTGGGACATCCAATGGCTGCCGGGGAGCCAGGACCCGCTCCTGATCGGATCCCAGCGCGGTCACCTCCAGTTTGAACATCGTGTCCCCGGGCCCAAGGACCAGCGTGGCGCGGTCTCTAATGTAGTTGGCGGCATGACTTCGGTTAAGGACTTCTAGTCGTATCACCAACGTGAGGCTGCGCGGCTTGCGCACAATATCCAACCGCAGCTCCTTGAGCTCGTCCACGAGCCGGACCACGTCATCGTTATCGTCGGAGTCGGAGAAGTAATCCGCCTCTATCTGTAACCTCATCGGCAGGATGCTGATGTCCGTATCGTCTTCCTCGAGGAACTCGATGAGATTCAGGAGCCGGTTCCCGGTGATGTCGCTGAAGTCGTCCTCGAGGGTTTGGACCTCCGCCACTACCCTCGCCGTTTCCACGACAGCTACGCTCTCGGACAGACCGCTGTCTCGGGCCTCCGTCACCTCCGTAATAAGCTCGCGCAGACGGGCGTCCAGCCGTTCTCGTCCGACGCCTTCCTCTCGCTCGAGGCGCTCATACTCAAGACCGAAGTACTCGATCACGGACTGGATGCGGTCGGCGACTTCTCCACCGTCGACGATTACCTGATCGTTGATGAAGGTCGTGAGGTCGATCAGCTGTTGCTCGGTGATCGACGAGAATCTGCTTTCTAGGTCTTGGAGTCTGGGCACGACATCGGAGCTCAATCCTCGCACCGGCGAGGCTTCCGCCACGGTCATCTCGAGGTTCGACTGTTGGCGCGCGCAATTCTCAAACGAGAATGCAATCTGCGTGGACACCAGGGCCACGAAGCAATAGGGTAGGACCCGGCGCCAGTCGCGTCGTGTCTGTTCTGCCTGCGGCGGATGATATGCAGCGCTCATGCTGTCTCCTGTGCGCCCGACAGGGTCGTTTGGGCGTCTGGGTCGTCTCCTCGACTCAGCTCGATGCGGAACGAGTAGCGCGCGACGGCCGGGGCCCATTCGGCGAGGGTTGTGAGGTCGCTCGCCTGGCGAAGCCACGGGGACTGCTCCAACGCCTCCTTGACCTCCATCCACTCGTCGAGCCCCGCGTCTTCGACCCTGTGGCCGACCAGCTCCGTGAACATCGATACTTGCGTGCCCCGCCAGATGCGGAGCTCCGCGAACAGGATCCGTGACACCTGGGTGGCGCCGGTGACGACGGCCAGGAGAAACATGACAAAGCGGAAACGGCCCGCGGGTCCGTCGTCCTGGAACTCCTCACGCTGCCGGACGGTGTATCGAGCGAAGATGCGGGCCTTCAGCAATCGATAGGAGTTGGCGAAGCGCTTGACGGCGCGAGGCGAACGTCCGATCACGCCGGCCAGCCGTTCCATCTCGACGAGCTCGCGCTCGTGAATCTCGAGCGCCTCGGACTCAAGCATGTGCTGTTCTCCGGAGGCGGCGAGACCGGCTTGGGGCAGCTCTTGTTGACCAGGTATTTCTGGCTCGGGGAACACCGGCGCGGTCCCGGTCGGTTCGGTTGGCTCATGATCCTCAGCCGGGGGCGGGGGTTGAGCCGGCGCCTCTCCCGCTAGCGTGTGTCCCGGCTTGGCGTCGGGTTCCTTCGGACCCAGAAGCTCTCGGATCATGTGCCGCGTTCCGACCCTGCCGACGGGTCGAAGCCAGAACGGCACCTGGAAGATCTTCTCCAGATAGTCGTCGGGGCGAGCCAACGGCTCATACGGGACGGCGGGTGTTCCAGAGCCGGTCGGCTCGTGCTTCAGCTCGAAGAGCTCTGTATGCTGCACCCGAAGCGCTCGGCGGACCCAGCGGGCGTCGACGCCGACGACCACAACGAAAAGCGGAAAGGCGAGCAGCAGATGAACGGCTTCGAGGACCTCGACCACCCGCTTCGTCTGGCAGCGGTCGAGGTCGTCGATGTAGAGGACGATGCGGTTGATGCCCTGAAGGCCGCCTTCCTGCTCTAGCTTCCCGACCTCATCATCGGAGGACTGTTTCTTCTCCAGCGCCTTGTTGTGGGCGTCGATCAGCTTGGAGAGCCGCTCGAAGTCCCGTCGAATCAGTGCCACGAGGCCCAGGTGTTTGCGGTAGTCGTCGCTGCTCGCGCGCTTCTCGATGAATCGCCCAAGCCGGGCAGCCGGTGTGGTCTCCTCGAGCTCCTGTTCGAGCTCGGTGAGCCTCTCCCGGGCCCGCTCGATTCCGACCTCGGCTTTGCGTAGCGCCTCCCGGCGGTCTTCCACTTTCAGGCGCTCGGCTTCGAGCAGTTCCTCGACCTTGGCCTTCCGCGCGGCGACCGCTGCTTCGAGCTGTGCCTGCGCTGCATTGGCCTTCTCGAGCCAGCCAGATATCCAGTTGCCTTGGCGTCGGACCCACTCCGTCGCCATGGCCGCCCAGGCGGCCACGATTCCGAGGGTGTCGGCGACCGACTCCCCCGCTGGCGCCTTGGTTATCCAAGCCACAAGCCGCGAGGAGATCGGTGGCACGAGCCATGGGAGGAGCAATCCCGCCGCGACCAGAATGCCCAGAAACAGAAACCTCTTGGCGCGGAGGGGATCCTTCTTTAGCGCCGCGAACACCCCCGATCCTCGAACTCCCTCGACCTGTTGCTTGATTTCCGCGTCGAGTTCCCTCAGGTTGCCGCCGAGTGCGGTAACGCCGAGTTCGTTCAGCAGCGTCTGGCCGGACTCGGACACGGCGCTCAGATCGAGTGCGCTGAGGATGTCCTGGCCGCGAAGTCGGGCGGCCTCTTCCTTGGTTCGCTCCAGCTCGCTGCGCTTGGTTCGGAGCTCGGTCTCGGCATTCTCAGCGGCCTGCTTGGCCATCCGCCTGGCTTCCTCCGCCTCTTTGAGCGCCACCTTCTCCAGCTCCATCTCGTCCAGGAGCGCTTCCTGTCGCTCCCGCAACTCAGCATCCTCGTCCTTCGGCGAGATTCGGAGATTGGAGAATAGGTGTTCGACGAGGCTGGCCCAGAGGTTTCCCTCCGCGTAGTGCCAGGCGTTGAACTCGACCTGCACGACGCGCTTGTAGTAGTCCAGTTCCCGCTGGGGACGTCCCGAGTCGCGCATGCGCCTCGAGTACTCGTTGACGAAGTGACGCATCCGGCTCATAAAGAAGCTCTTGCCGGAGCCCCACTCGCCAAACAAGCCGACGGATAGCGGAGGCGGCACTGCCTTCGCCGTGGCGAGGGTCGCAAACGCCTCCGCATCTCCGTCAATCCCGAGAAGATCTTCACCCTCGGTGTTCTCCGGGTCGTAGCCGGGTCGCATGACCGTCTGACGCGCCGACTGCGGTTCGACAAGCTGAACTGCCGTCTCGCCGGAATCCTCGAACGCCTTCCGAAAGTGGTCGTTGAAGGCTCGGCGCAAGGCCGCCACATCGACCTCGCGTCGCTTCAGCTCCTCGGCGAGGTCCGAAGAATCGAGCAAGGCGGCCAAGAGATGCCGACGGGCCACACCGTGCCGCTGATAGTGGCCGGTCCCTTCGGCGAGGGCGAAGGCCTCGGCGAGTACGACGCGAGCGCTGTCTGACAAGTGATGTGCCTTGTTCCCTTCCGACGTCACCTCTGGCATGCTCGTGATGCCGTCTTGATCGAGGTGAAGGATGCGGGGGATGGCGTCGGGTCCCGGCTGGTCCGGCGCGATGGCTTCCAGCAGCGGCTGGGTGCCCCGCGCGAGAGACCCGGCGAGCAGGAAGAGATGACCTAGATCGACGGACGCTGTCGCGTCTCGTCCGTACGCGTCTGCGAGAAGTACCGCCTCCGATGCGTCGGTGTCGAGTCTGGGGTCGAGCAGGCCTAGCATCCGGTGGGCCAGCTCGCCAAAATGCTGGGGGCGTGCAGTGTATTCTTCGCCGACGGCTCCGGCCGCCACGTCAGGCATCGGCCCCTGAGTCTGTACGCGGTCCACGAGGTCATGCCATCGCTTCTCGTCGATGCCGACACCGAAGTCCCGCTCGAAGTGCCCGGCGCTGGTATACCGAGCGACCACGTACTGGGTGCGGGCGGCGTTCAGATCGGCATGATCGAAGGACCGCACGGTTTTCGTCCACTCGACTCCCCGCTCCTGAACGATCGCGTCGTCGCCCAAGAGGGATCGCTCGTGGTCGAGGATGAGCTGCGTCGCCGCAGACAGATAGGTGAGGCGAGGAGAAGTAGCCGACGGTGTGTCCACGCACGTCCTCCGGCGAGCCCACGAGGCTCGCAGATACCAACTCTAGGGCGCACCTGCTGGGATCCGTGCAAGAGTGAAGATCAACAGCTCACCTGAGCCTTCTCGCGGGTCTTCCGCACGGCAACGCTATGGTTGGGGCGAGGAGGACCGATGAAGAGGATTGGCCTGTGACGTCGGAATCACGTGACGGACGCGGATTTCCCAGTTGTCTTCACCGTCAAGGCGCGACAGATGTCTGATTGTCGGGTGGCAAGCGCCGACGTCGTGGCGCTCAACGCGGCTCAAGTTGTCTAGCGCAAGATGCTATCGTCGAGCGGCAAACCTGTCGTACGCTACAACTCGATGATGCCCTGCACGGGGTGCGCCGACACGTGGTCCCAGAGCTCCTGATCGGTCCAACCTGCGTAGGCGGCCGCGCGCTCCTTCGCGTCGTGCACGAAGGCCGCGGCTGGAAGCCCAAGCCCCTCGTTTTCTTCGATGAAACGTTGCTCCAGTGGCTGGACGGCATCCACCCACTCCTGCCGCTCCTCCGGCGTGGGTTCTACCGTTTCCACGCCTCCCGCCGTGATCGTCTCGATGGCGGCGTCCAGGGCTTCCCCGCCATAGTAGTTACGGTGGGCCACTTGCCCTCGTAGGCGGAAGAGGTTGTAGAGCGGCACGCGAAGGTCGGCGGGCAGGCCGTCAAAGCTACGCGGATTCAGACAGTACTGGATGACCGTGTGGGTGAGCCTGATCGGCAGGTAGTAGCTCCCGATCTCGTACAGCCGATAGGCCGCCATGTCGGGGACGCCCACCGCGACCGCATCGATGACGCCTCTTTGAAACGCCGTGTAGGCCTCGGCCGCGGCCAGGACGACGGGAACTGCCTCGACCTGCCGGAGAATATCGGCCATGAGCCCTCCGGTTGATCGGACCTTCAGCCCGCGAATGTCCGAGGGCGTGCGGATCGGCGTCTTCGACATGATGTCGTAGGCCGTCGTCGAGTCACAATGGGCGAGATAGACGCCCATCCGCTCGTACTCACCCTTGAGGTACTGGGGATACAGTTCCTCGGAGACGAGCGCGGCGACGCCCGGGTTCGGAAAGAGGAAAGGCAGCTGGAGCCCGTGGGTCAGGTGAAAGCTCCCCGGCTGGTAGGTGGCGTATGCGTGTGTGTAGTCGGTCACGTCGGCGGCCACGGCCTTGAACCCGTCGAGCGCCCCGTGAAGCAGCTGGTCGACGAAGTGTTCCCATCGGATCCGTCCGTCCGTCCGCGCCGTGACGATCTCCACCCAGGGGAGGAACACCTTGGCGTAGAGCCCGTGGGAGTTGGGCACGTGCGCCGTGTAGCGCAGCAGCACCGAGTCGCCGGCACCGCCCCGCTCCCCACGCACGAACGGGGCGACGGCCGTTACTCCCAACAGAGAAGCAAGGACGCGTCGTCGGCTCCACGTGGTAGCGGGAGTCGTATCCATCTCGAGTGTGACTATAGTCCTGAACTGCAACGCGCGAGCCTCGGGCGGCCTGCCCGCATAGCGGATCGGCCTCTCTGGAATGGCGCCCGGCGACCGGTCGCGGCGCGGTATCGCCGGCGACCGCCGGTGGCGGATGGGTCGAGGTATCATAAAGTCAAGCAGAGTCGGTTGACCGTCCCTCAATATGCGAGGTTCACAACAGGACGTAGGGAGATTTCACCATGGTTGCACCGGCCGTACAGCAAGACATTGAGAGTCCGCAGGAACAGATTCGCGGTTTGATAGAACGGTCCCGCGCTGCCCAGGCCCAGATCGAGGATTACACCCAGGAACAGGTCGACGAGCTGATCCGGGCGATGGTGTGGTCCGTGGCCCGCCCTGGTATCGCTGAAGAGATCGCCAAGCTTGCGGTCGACGAGACCCAACTCGGCAACTACGAAGGCAAGTTCCTGAAGATCCAGCGCAAGACACGCGCGACGCTGATGGACATCATCGACGACAAGTCCGTGGGGGTCATCGAGGAAGACCCCGAACGCAACATCGTGAAGATCGCCAAGCCCATGGGCGTGATCGGCGCGCTATCGCCGTCAACCAATCCCGAAGCCACGCCGGTCATCAAGGCCATTCACGCGGTCAAAGGGCGCAACTCCATCATCATCGCCCCGCACCCGCGCGCCAAGCTCACCAACAAAACGATCTGCGACTACATGCGCGCAGCACTCGAAGCCTGCGGGGCGACGGCCGATCTCGTGATCGCCATCGAGTCACCCACTCTGGAACTCACCAACGAGCTCATGCGCCAATGCGACCGGGTGCTGGCAACCGGTGGCGGCGCCATGGTGCACGCTGCGTACTCCAGCGGCACGCCTGCGCTGGGTGTGGGTGTGGGCAATGCGGTGGTCACCGTAGATGACACGGCCGACCTCGACGACGCGGCCAACAAGATTCGCATCTCCAAGACCCTGGACCTGGCGGCTTCGTGCTCGGCCGACAACTCCGTACTGCTCGTCGACGCCATCTACGATGACATGTTGGCGAAGCTCGAAGACCAGGGCGGCTACCTCGTAAACGAGGAAGAAAAGGCCAAGCTGCAGAAGACTCTGTGGGACGAGGAAGGCCATCTGAGCACCGCCATCGTGGCGCAGCCGGCTGAGAAGATCGCCGCCCTGGCCGGAATCGATCTGCCCGAGGGCAAGAGCTTTTTTATGGTGCCCGAAGACGGCTATGGCGCGGAGCACCCTTTCTCCGGCGAAAAGCTATCGGTCGTCATGGCGCTGTACCGGCCGAAGAATATCGACGAAGCCATCAAGCTGACGAACGACATACAGTCGTATCAGGGCAAGGGCCACTCCTGCGGTATCTACTCGAGCAGCGACGAGAACATCATCAAGCTGGCCAGCGCCACCAAGACCTCGCGGGTGATGGTGAACCAGCCGCAGGCCGCCTCCAACAGCGGCAACCTGTGGAACGGTATGCGTCAGACTTTCTCGCTGGGGTGCGGATCGTGGGGCGGCAACAGCGCCAACCACAACATCTCGTGGCGCGACCTGATCAACGAAACGTGGGTGTCCAAGCCGTTGGCGCATACCAAGGAGCTGCCGTCGGACGAAGAGCTGTTCGGCGACGTGAGGGACAAGCTGTAGAGACGCTCTGGCGGCCAGACCTTGCCGGCCCCGTGTTTTTCGCGGACGTCGTTTGTCTAGAAAGCACGAAGGACGCGAACTCAATCCTTAGGAGCAGATCATGGCGAACAGTGCTGCACCCCTCATGAACATCTTCGGCACCACCGATCACCTCATCCCGATGATTCTAGACGACCTATCAGATGCCGAATCTCGCGTGCGGGCACGCGGCGACGAGGGGCCGTCGATCGCCTGGCACTTGGGTCACCTCCTCTCGTACCGCCACCAAGGGCTGCAACTGCTGGGCCAGGCCGAGGATAATCCGTACGAGGAGGCGTTCGAGCGCAGCCCCGCGACGGACGGCAGAGACTATCCGGCCACGACCGAGCTGAGCGAGCAGTGGAGCCGAGTGAGCACGAGATTTCTGGGATCCATCTCATCGGCGACCGAGGAGGCTATTAACGCTCAGATCACCGGCGGCGTGCATGCCGAGAAGAGCGTATGCGACCAAATTGCATTCCTTGCGTTTCATGAGGGCTACCACATCGGGGGGATCGCGGCTCTCCAGAAGACGATCGGCAAGAGCACCCCGGCGGAGAAGATCGTGGCGGCCATGAAGGGAGGGAATTCTGCTTAAGTTGACAGTACCGCTATGAGAGAATGGGTGGACCTGGACCCTGCAGTGTCGAGGATCCATAGCAAGGAGAGAGCATCGTGGACACACAGACTCGAATCCGGATCAGCGCGCTGTTCGCCGTCGTCACCCTCCTGGCGGGGGCCTGGATATGGCTCAGCCCCGAGGAGCGAGTCACGGCGGCGCAGAGCAACTTCGTCGGTGGCGACCCGAGCCGACCTGATTCCTCCGACATTCGCGCCCTTCGGTTGCGCTTCGAGCCAGGCTCTCGGTCGAACTGGCATAGTCACGGGAACTGGCAAATCCTGGCGGCAGAGGAGGGGCGCGGGCGCACTCAGATTCGTGGCGAGGACATCGTGGAGCTCGTGCCGGGTCACTCGGTCTACGCGGGTTCAGGTGTCGTCCACTGGCACGGCGCGGCGCCTGACGAGCACATGGTACAGCTGACCTTTGTCAGCGGGCAGACGAGCTGGCTGGAGCCGGTCAGCGACGACGACTATCTCGGACGTTGAGGGACTGGTTCACGGGGGAGCAGATGAAGCGTGCAAGGATCGCCATTCTAGGTTTCGTCGTTGTCGGACTCGCGAACGTGCAGTTGACGCCGATGGCGACGGCTCAGGGAGAGTGGACCACGTTGTTCGACGGCTCGAGCCTCGATAGCTTCAACCCGATCGGCGACGCGAACTGGGAACTGGCCGAAGGTGCCGTCCAGGCGGACAGCGGTAGCGGTTTTCTCGTCACCAAGGACTCGTATGGCGATTTCGAGCTGACCCTGGAGTTCTGGGTGGACGAGCCGGCCAACAGCGGAATCTTTATCCGGTGTGCGGACCCAGCGGCAGTCACGGACCGGAACGCGTACGAGGTCAACATCTACGACACCCGAGCCGACCAGACGTATCGCACGGGAGGCATCGTGCACATCGCCGCGCCGCTGGCGGTCATCAACACCGGTGGGCAGTGGAACACGTATAAGATCGTGGCGGAGGGCAACCGCCTCCGGGTCACGCTGAACGGCACCCGAACGGTGGACACCGGCGATTCGCAGTTCTCCGACGGACCGATCGCCTTGCAATACGGAGCGGGCGTCGTGAAGTTCCGGAACGTGCAGGTCCGACCCCTGTAGGATAGGCGTCAGTCCGGGACAGTGCGGATGAGTGCGTCACAGAGCAGGAGGTTGCCATCCCCCCAGCTCGTGTTCCAAGAACGCCGCCACCGCGAGGACGACATCTTCCCGTCCGGGCTGTCCGACGATTTGCACACCAATCGGCAGACCTTCGGGTGATGTGCCGCCTCGCACCACACCACCCGGCCACCCGGTAACGTTGTAGGTGATGGTGTAGCTGTAATTGGGAATGACGGACTCGTTGGCATCGCTCCCAGATGCGACCAGCGAGCCGTGGGGCATGGCTGGATTGGCATTCACCGGACAGAGGATCACGTCGTGGTCCATGAAGTACGAGAGCATCCCGCTGCGCAGCTCGTACATACTGGCCAGCGCCTGGTCGAGCTCTTCGGCGGACATCGCGGGTGCAAAGCCGTCGAACGTGTGCTCGGACGTACCAGCTTGCCTCAAGAGTCGCCTCACGGCCGCGCCTCCATCGAAGAAATAGAGCGGCCTCCCGATCTCAAAGGACTGCTCGAGCCCCGGAGGACGAGACTCCTCGACGGCACCACTCACCAAGGTCAAGGCGCCGGCTGCCGCCCTTACCGCCGACTGCGTCTCGGCGGTCGGAGTACGAATCCCGTTGTCGGTGTGGAACCCAATACGAAGAGAGGAGAGATCAACGTCCGCGGGATCGCCTAGCGGCATTTCGACGACGCCTGGATCGATGAAGTCCGGCCCAGCGATCAGGGGCAAGATGAGCGCGAGGTCTTCCACATAGCGAGCCAGTGGCCCGATCTGTTGAAAAGAGTCTTGCACCCCACCGAACGGATAGATGTGCCCAGTGCGCGGAACGCGCCCCGAGCTTGGTTTCAGCCCAGCGATCCCGCAGAGGTGCGACGGTAGACGAATACTTCCACCGAAATCGCTTCCGATGTCGAATGGGGCGCCCGCGGCCGCAACGATGGCTGCAGCCCCGCCGCTACTCCCGCCGGGCGTTCGGGAGGTGTCATAGGGGTTGTTCGTTCGCCCGTAGATGAGATTGTTCGTCTCGAAGGAGAGCGTGAACTCGGGCGTGTTGGTTTTCCCAAGAAGAATCGCGCCCGCCTCTCTCAAGCGCCTGACCACGGTTGCGTCTTGTTGCGGGATGAAACTCTCCCGTCCTTTCGTGCCTCCTGTCGATATGAGCCCGGCCGTATCGAGGGAGTCTTTGATCGTCATCGGCACGCCGTGCAGAGGTCCATTGCTCTCTCCCCGCGCCAATGCCTCATCGGCCTCCCGGGCTTCCTCTAGTGCCCGAGTCGCCGCCAGTTGAACGACGGCGTTGAGCTGTGGGTTCACCTGGTCGATGCGATCCAGACACGCCCGCACGACCTCCATCGAGGAGACCTGTTTCGCCTGAACGGCTCGGGCAAGTGCCGAGACTGAGGAGTGAATCAACGGCTCTCTTAACTCGGCTGCGGTTGGTGGGGCGGACGAAGTCGTCGTCCTTCCGCATGCCGAGGTCAAGGTCAGCGGCAGCAAGGCAGCGCTGCCAACCAGGGTCATCATCTCGCGGCGGGAGATCGTGGATTCGTCGGACATGGGCCAGCCTCGGTTCAGTCGACACGCGGGTAGTGGTGGACCGTACGGAGCGCCCGACAGACCACAGCCAGCTCAGGATTCGCGTGCATCACCGTGCCGGTGATGTCCCTCTACCGCGAACCCCGCGGCGTGTCGGCTTCGGCCTGTCGGTCCGTGATGGCGCGCCCGACGAGGATGTTGTGAAGCCCGTAGTTTCCCTCGTGACACGCATACTCGTAGAGCGGCTCCGAGTTCTTCATCATCGGCACTTCGTAGGTCCACGGTCTCGTCCAGGTCGTCGGATCTTCGACCGTCGCCTGGTATAACAGCGTCTCCGGAGACACTCGCGTAAACCGCTCGACCAGATGCAAGTCCCGGCTCGAGCTCCCGCGCATGAAGCTCGTCTCGCGCAGGAAGTTCTTCGTCTCGATCGCGAGCGTGTCGCCTTCCCAGTAGCCGCGGGAATCCTCCGCCCACTGCGGGAGGTCGACGTGTGGACGTCCGTCCAACGGAACGATGCGCACGTTGTGGTTCATCTCGTTCAGCAGCACCACGTGGTCGGCCGTCTGGAACAGCTGCATGTTGTTGTTGTAGCCACCCGGTGTCATCGGCGGTCCGGAATTGAACCCGGTGATGCAGCGTGCCTGCAACCCGTTGGCGCCGAGGTCTTCCACCCAGCCGCCGGGGGTGGGTTCGTGCGTGACGACGCCCTCCCGGGCCTCCGCAAGGGCGGCTTGCTTCGCTTGCGCCTCCGCGGTCAGCCCCGGCACCCGTCCGTTCGGCGGATCCACCACCAGTGACGTACGACTGGTCCCGACCGGCGTCGTGCCCCGGTCGAGCCAGAAGTTGTTATAGAACCCGGGTGCTCCGTCTTCCCCCGTATCCACGCTCTCGGTGACCTGGGTTCTTTGGGCTGACCGAGTCAGCAAACGTTCATTCCGGTCAATCGTCTCCTGTTCGACTCTCGCCGCTTCTTCCTCCGTCAAGAACTCCTTGTCCGCCTGCTCCTCGGGGCGCTCCATCGGCGTGATGGACCGGAAGTCCCATACACCTTGAAGGTCTGGCGCGCCCCACAACGTTCGCGGTGTCGTCGCGTCTGCCGATTGTGCGACCGCCCCCGTGGAGGTCACTGCCCCGACCGCGATCCCGATCACCACTGCAGCAAGACATCGATGGCTCATCCTCATCCTCCTTACGGTCCACTCGATCCTAGAGATCCGTCAGCCGGTCGGTGCTGTCGCCGATGCTGTCGAGATGAATGTCCACGGTGTCGAGGATCGACGGCAGGAGCTGGGGCATCGGTGTCGCGTTCACGGCTCGAACCTGGGCTATCGGCTCATTTTCCGAGCGCTGCGACCACTGGTGGGGGGCAACGCTACGCGCCGACAGCCGCCTGATCCTCTGAACAGCTCGCCCTCGTCCCGGCCCGCACTCGTTAGCTGGACGGTGCCATTCCCAAGACGCGAGTCAGGAGGATACTCGCGTGGTCTGCGAACAGCGTATGGATCCCAGCCCCCGTCACATCAGGCTAAGATTACGACTGAAGGAGTCTCCCTCACGTGCTTCGGGAACTCGTCGGCATCTTGATTCGCGGATGCAAGCTGCGGTGTCCCTGCTGCGGCCATGGCCGGCTCTTCAAGTCAGCTATGCGCCTGCACGAGCGCTGCTCCGGCTGCGGAGAGCTGTTCGAGCGCGAACCCGGTCTGTGGTTCGGCGCGGTCTATATCAATCTGGGCCTGACGCTTGGTTTGACGGTTGCGGCATTCACGCTGACGCAGGCCTTCACGTCGGTAACGGCGTCCGAACGGATCGCCATTTGGACATCCGTCGCGGCCTTGGGGCCGTTCGTCTTCTACCGCCTGTCAAAGGGACTCTGGCTCAGCGTCGTCTTTTTTGGTGAGGGGCTCTACATCCGGTGGCCGAACCGGTCAGCGATCCGCGAGACGACCCCAGCTTCTCGCTCGAAGGCGTTGTCACGTTGAGGGCGCAAGTCCTCACCGGGTGGCGGTTGACTCGACCCGAGGTGCGCGTGGGTGCGGCTCAGCTTCACTCGATGCAGTAGAGGTGCTGGTCAGTCCGAATGAGGATCTTGCCGTCGACCGCGGCCGGCGAGGCGAGCGTGCGTTCGCCCAGCCTGTTTCGACCGACTACTTCTGGTTCGGGCCCGGGGCGCAAGACGACGGTGTCCCCGCCTTCGTTCACGAAGTAAATATGCCCCGCCGCAAAGATCGGCGAGGCGGTAAAGACGCCACCAAGCCTGCCGCGTGAGAGCACCTCGCCCGACGTGGCATCGGTCACCGTGAGAATCCCGTTCTCGTTCGCCATATAGAGAAGGTCGTCATGGAGGAGCGGCGACGAGACGTACGGCGCGCCAGCCGCGTTCCGCCACTGGACGTGCGTTTCGGAAACGTCACCCGCACCACCCACGGCCACGGCGAGATACGGGCTGCTGGAATAGCCACGTGTGGAGTACAAGATGCCCCGACGGTATACCGGCATCCCGACGGCCAGCTCGACCGGCCCTCCGGCCCGCCACAACGCCGCACCCGTGCGCGGGTCGAACGCGTCAATCCGTCGGCCCGAGTTGACGATCAACTCGTCCCGTCGGTCGTGCGTGATGACCACCGGGGTGCTATACGAGCGGCCCGCAGCCCGGCGGTCAATGCGCCATCGCTCGCGGCCGGTCTCGGCGTCCAGGGCCAGTACGTATCCATCCGGCGGATGGTCGCACTGAAGGATGACCAGATCTTCATACAGCGTCGGCGAGCTGCCGTGCCCCCAGAGGAGGTCGAACGGCTGGTAGTCGCGACCGATGTGACGTGTCCACAGCAGCTGACCGTCAAAATCGAGCGCGACTAGTTGGCCCGTGCCGAACCAGGCGATCACGGCGCGCCCATTGGTCGCAACGCTCGGTGTTGCCCAGCTATGGTTTCGGTGAACCGCGGGCAGGGGAGCCTCCGCGGCGAACTCGTGAGTCCAGACCGATTCGCCGTTCGCGAGGTCCAACGCTTGCACGACGAGTAGTACGTCCTCGGGGTCACGCGGCGGCAGCGTGGCGGGACGCGTTCCCGGAAACTGGGCGCCACGTTGGTCGATCGGATTCGTCCCGCGCTGCCCGGTGACGAACACTCGACCTGCGGCCACGATCGGCGACGAGGTGCCATGACCAGCCAGCACCGCTTTCCAGCGCACGCCCTCCTGTGCGCTCCACGAGACGGGGGCGGATGGCGAGTGGGAGATGCCGTCGCCGGTTGGTCCGCGCCACTGCGGCCAGTCCTGCGCCCAGGCACAGGTCGGCCACAGAGCGAGCAACCCGGCAAGGAGGAATGCAGCCGTCATGCCGACACCTTTCACGCGCAGAGATGGTTAGTCTCTCACTTCCGTTTGTCAGGAGCGACGGTGACTCGAACATATCGTCCAGAAAACGCCGATCGAACCCCGGACGTCGTGGTAGGATAACGACGTTCCCCGTATCCTATTTCGCAGGGTATTCCTGCCCGATGAAGGAGCTGACCATGTCGCTTCGAACACTGTTTACGCTGTGCGCCCTCGTCGGCCTGGGCGCGTTCCTTCTGGCGCCGCAGCCGGCGGTGTCGGCCGCCGAGGGTCCCACGCTGATGTCCGGCGGCCCACTGACCTTCGGTCCCGACAACGTCCTGTTCATCGCGGACAACAGCGGCGCGAAGATCGTCGCGCTCGAGCTGGGCGACCGGGTCTCCGGCGGCACCCCCGGCACTAAGGACGTGCCAGGCATCGATCAGAAGATTGCCGCGCTGCTCGGCACAGACGCCCGCGAGATCCAAATCAACGACCTGGCGATCAGCGCGACCTCGAAGAACGCTTTCATCTCGGTGTCGCGCGGGCGTGGTGCCAACGCGATGCCGGTCCTGCTCCGCGTCGATGGCGCGGGCCAGATCGACGTGATCTCGCTCACCGACGTCACCTACACGCAGGCCGCACTGCCCAACCCGCCCGAGGCGAATCCGGAGGCGCGTCGCAATCCACGCGCCTCCTCGATCACCGACATGGCGTATGTCGACGGCCGGCTGTTCATCGCGGGGCTGTCGAACGAGGAGTTCTCGTCAAAGCTGCGGTCGGTCGCCTACCCGTTCAGCGCGGTAGACGAGGGCACCAGCGTCGAGATCTGGCATGCGGCACACGGACAGTTCGAGACCCACTCGCCGGTCTACACCTTCGTGCCGTATGAGGTCGCGGGCGAGCAGAACCTCATCGCCGGCTATCTGTGCACACCGCTCGTGAAGTTCCCGATCGACAACCTGCAGCCGGGCGCCAAGGTCATGGGCACCACCATCGCGGAGCTCGGCAACCGCAATCGCCCACTCGACATGGTCGTCTATCAGAAGAGCGGCAAGGATTACCTGTTGATGTCGAACACGAGCCGCGGCGTGATGAAGATTCCGACCGAGAATTTCGACAGCCAGCCTAGTCTGACCGACCCGGTCCCTGACGGAAACAAGGCGGGGATCGGCTACGAGACGGTCGCGCAGATGACCGGCGTGGAGCAGCTGGACCTGCTGAACGACCAGTACGTGATCGTCATTGCCCGGAACGACGCCGGCCAGGCGAGTCTCAAGGCGGTGGCGCTACCCTAGTGCAGAGGTTCAGAAATACCTCGTGCACCGAGGGCGCCGACGCACCCGTCTGGCCAGGCGCGACGAAGGAGCAAATCGGGAATCTGTGACAGAGGAGCAACGCAGTCAGAGGGGATGCATCGGTGGCCGAATGCCGAGGTATTTCTGAACCACTGCACTAGCGACCAAGCCTCGGGTTTCATGCGACTCGGACCCTTGCCGGCGCTGGCCGCCGCGCTGTTCGTGGTGACCGCCGCGTGTTCCGACGTCGCCGGACGACACGCCGTCGCGCCGACGGTCGAGATCCGGATGCACGCCCCGGGTGACGATCTAGCCGGGGCCAGCGTAGAGGTCGGTGGTCTGTCGGCCGAGGATCTCGACGCACTGCGAGAGGCGGAACTCACCGATGCGCAGTGGGCCGACCTACTCCAGGTGACCGTCGTCCAGGAGGACGATGACGGCGGGTTCGAGATCCCCCCGGTCCTCGGGTCGTATGCGATCGGGGACGACGGCGCGCTGCGGTTCAGCCCGATGTTTCCGTTCGATCCTGGTCGTCCGTACTCGGCGCGATTCGACCCGACGCGGCTTCCCGGGCGGGAGGCGGCCGCGTTCGATCCGATCGTGGCGGTGGTGATGCTGCCGAAACCGGATGTCGAGTCAACGACGGTCGTGGACCGGGTCTTCCCGAGTGGCGACCGGGTTCCCGAGAACCAGCTCAAGCTCTACCTGCACTTCTCGGCGCCCATGAGCCATGTCGACGGGCTCGAGTATCTCAGTCTGCGCGACGCGCGCGGAGACGCGGTCGCCGTGCCGTTTCTGCCGTTCGGCACAGAGTTCTGGAGCCCGGACCATCTGCGCTACACGGTGTTCTTCGACCCGGGTCGCGTCAAGCAGGGGCTCGAGCTCAACGAGCGCCTGGGTCGGCCACTGAAGGAGGGGGAAACCTACACGCTCGTGGTCGATCCAGCCTGGCCCGATGCCGAGGGCAATCCGCTGCAGGCGCCGTTCGAGAAACGATTCACCGCGGGACCGGCCGACGCGACGCCGCTGGACCTCGCTACCTGGCGTCTCCGGGTGCCGACGAGAGGCTCGACGCAACGGCTGGTCGTCTCGTTTCCGGAGTCGCTCGACCACGCGCTGCTACGTCGCGGGATCGGCGTCGAGGACGCGGCGGGGCATCGTGTCGAGGGCGAGGTGGAGATCGGGAACCAGGAGACCCGCTGGATGCTGACTCCGTCCCAGCGGTGGCCCCCCGGCGCCTACTCCCTGGTCGCGTTGTCGATCGTGGAAGATCTGGCCGGCAACCGGATCGGCACGCCGTTCGAGATCGACGTCTTCGATACCGTGGAGGAGACGACCGCGGGCGAGGACTTCAGGATTCCGTTCGAGATTCGATGAGGGGCTGACTCGCGCCGCTCACCGAGTGGCGAGGAGTGCGAGGGTGGCCCATCCGGTGGTGGAGATGTACTGGGCGTAGCTCTGCTGCCCGGCGGGCCGGGTCGTCTCGACCCAACTGCCGTCGCGGAGTTGTTCCCCGAGCAGAAAGGCCCGTCCCCGGTCTACCGCCTCCCTCAAGGTGGGAGCATCGATGGCGGGAGCCACCAGGTCCGGCCGCCCCAGCAGAGGCTGCAGGGCCAGCAGGACGAGCGCCGTGTCGAACGGTTCGACGGCTGATGTCAGATAGGCACCCCAGCCGCCGGAAGGTGCACGGCCCTCCATGATCAGCTCCAGACAGCGCTGCCGCTGGGCGACCGCCGCCGGGTCGTCGGCGACCCCGAGAGCGAGGACGACAGCCGCCGCATCGATGACGGTCTGAGCCTGGACACCACGCACCCAGGCGTCGGCCCGCGCGATGACCGCGGCCAGATCAGGCACTCCCGCCCGGGTGAGCACGCGGAGGGCCGCCCAGGTGGCCAGCGCAGTGCCGTAGGTAGCGGGCGAACCGATGCTGCCGCTCGTGTCGAGCGGCCAGGACCCGCTGGCGGACTGGTCGGCCGCGATCAATTCGGCGGCCCGTGCCAGCGGCACCGGGTCGCGTATTTCGCCGGCGCCCATCGCGTCGACCAGCGCGCCGGCAAACTGAATCCGAGCCAGCGTCGTATCGGCGAACTCCAGCCCCAACGCATTGTCGTCCCACGCCGCGGGGTTCTGCAGCCAGGCGGTCGTGTCCCGCAACGCCTCCGGCTCGACCGTGTAGTCCAGCCTGATCGCGGTGTAGAGCGCCCGCGCCGCATCGCCATTGTTGTGGCACGAATAGCAGTTGTTCTCGACCGGCCAGCGGGGCACCTCGCCCGACAGGAAGGCGACGCTCCGAGCCTCGGGTGACGCATCCTCTGGCTGGGCGGCCGCGAGATACGCCGATGCTCCGGTCGCGGTTGTCAGGAGCGCCGACGCGACGACCGCCCACGGTGCCAGTAGAGGGCGCGTGCTCGACTCGGTTGGTCTGGGCTGACCCACGGCGTCCCCATTGTAGTCAGGAGAAGACCGGTCAGCCTACCGGCGCCTCACGGTCTCCTTGGGCTCTGGTATACGATACGAGGCACCGCCGAGATCTGACAGTCCATCAATGAGGATCTGACCCGTGCGACGAGGGCCTCTGTGTCTTGTGCTCGTGCTCATGGGATGCAACTTCGGCCACGGCGCCGCGTCAACGTGGACGTTTGACGATGCGCCGGGAGCGCGTCCGGTTGACGAGGTGCTCAAGAATCGCCTCGCGACCGCGTGGGCCGCCCGCACGGCCGACTACGTACCGCGCACCCAGCACGTGCGACCCGACGGGTCGCCGAAATACATCAACCGCCTGTTCCTCGAGTCGAGCCCGTACCTCCGGCAGCACGCGCACAACCCCCTCAACTGGTTTCCGTGGGGTGACGAGGCATTCGAACTCGCCCGGTCGCTCGGGCGTCCGGTGCTGCTCTCCATCGGGTACTCCACGTGCCATTGGTGTCACGTGATGGAGGAAGAGTCCTTCGACGACGAGGAGATCGCCCGGTATCTGAACGAGCACTACATTGCGATCAAGGTCGACCGCGAGGTGCGCCCAGACCTCGACGCGATCTACATGAGTGCGGTTCAGCTGTTCCTCCAAGGACGGGGTGGGTGGCCGATGACGGTCTGGCTCACACCAGAACGCGAGCCCTACAGTGGTGGCTCCTACTTCCCGGCGCGTGACGGGGACCGCGGGGTGGCGGTCGGGTTCCTCACCCTGTTGCAGCGGCTGAAGGAAGCGTACGACGAGCAGCCAGATCAGGTGGCCGCGGTCTCGTCCCAGGTGGCGGATCGGGTCCGCGCCATGCTGGCCCCTGGGGCCGGTGGCGGGTCGCTTCCGACCGCGGCACCGCTGCAGACCGCCGCCGCCTTTTACCGGGAGCGCTTCGACTCCGTGTACGGGGGGCTGCAGACCCAGATGAAGTTCCCGAGCAGCCTGTCGATCCGGTTTCTCTTGCGGCACTACCAACGCACCGACGATGAGCAGTCGCTGACGATGGCCACGCGGACACTCGAACACATGGTGGCCGGCGGCATCCACGATCAGGTGGGTGGCGGCTTCCATCGGTACGCCACCGACCCGGAGTGGCTCGTCCCGCATTTCGAGAAGATGCTCTACGACAACGCCTTGCTGGCGTCCGTCTTCCTCGAGGCCTATCAGGTGACCGGTCGTGAGGACTTTGCGCAAGTGGTTCGCGCCATCCTCCGCTACGTCGAGCGGGACATGACTTCACCCGACGGCGCCTTCTATTCGGCCACCGATGCGGACAGCCCCGGACCAAGCGGTGAACGAGAGGAGGGGTGGTTCTTCACCTGGATCCCTCCCGAGCTCGACGCGGTGCTCGGGGGTGAACGGGGCGGTGTGGTCGCGGCATTCTATGGTGTGAACGAGTCGGGAAACTTCGAGGGGCGCACCATTCTCAACACGCCGAGGCCGCTGGCCGATATGGCTGCGGAGCTCGGGATGTCTGCTGACGCACTCCGTCGCACGGTCGGCGAGGCGCGCGAGCTGCTGTATGCGGCACGGGCGGAGCGGCCACCGCCGCTGCGCGACGAGAAGATACTGACTGCCTGGAACGGCCTGATGATCTCGGCGTTCGCTCAGGCGGCCCTCGTCATGAACGATCCGGCCTACGTGGCGCGCGCGACGGCGGCGGCGGACTATGTGCTAACCAACCTGCGGCGCGATGGCCGGTTGCTGCGGGCTGCGCTGAACGGTCAGGCCCAGCACACGGCATATCTCGCGGACTACGCATTTCTAATCGCCGCCCTTCTCGACCTGTATGAGGCGACGAGCGAGCTGCGGTGGTTGGAGGAGGCGCGCGCGCTGGACGGCGTCCTGGAGCGGCACTACGAGGACACGGCCGAGGGAGGCTTCTTCCGCACCGCCGGGGATCACGAATCGCTGATCACTCGCGAGAAGCCCTCCTCAGACGGCGCCGAACCCTCGGGCAATTCGGTCCAGCTCCTCAACCTGCTGCGGCTACACGAGTTCACCACCGACGATCGGTACCGCCAGCGGGCCGAGCAGGCGTTTGAGGCGTTTTCCGACGTGATCGCTCAGAATCCCGTCGTCGTATCCGAGATGCTTCTCGCGGTCGATTTTCATCTGGACACGCCGAAGGAGATTGTGATTGTTGTTCCGCAGAACCGTGAGGAGGCCCAACCGCTGCTCGACGAGCTCAGAGCCACCTTCCTTCCCAACCGGATCCTGGCCGTCGTCGCTGAGGGAGACGAATTGGACCGCCACACAGCCCACATTCCCTTACTGGAGGGGAAGGTGGCGCGTGACAGCAAGCCCACTGCCTACGTGTGTGAGAATCGGATCTGTGATCTTCCCACGACTGACCCCGCGGTGTTCGCCACTCAGATCCGCACGGTGCACCAGCTGGATCGATAAGGCCCCGACCGGCATTGACGTGATCGAGGCGCCGCCCGCCCGGTGTTCCACTACAGTAGCCAGTGCCCCGTGGGAGAGAGCAGAGCTCTATGACGCCATGCAGCGGTGTCTGTCGCGCCGCGACGTTGTGTGGCGCGTGGTTGGTGTGTTCGCCGGTGCACGCCGTCGTCGCCCAGCAAAAGGATCCAGGCGCAGGCCAAGTCGCGCAGCGCGAGCTGACGGCGGCCGGTGTCCCGCTGGTCGACGCGGTGCGTGTCGACGACGCGCCCCTCATCGATGGCGATGTGCTCAACGATCCAGCCTACGCCGATGCGCGGCTGGCGATTGGGTTCGTCCAGAACCGGCCATTCGAAGGGGAGCCAGCATCTGAGCGGACCGAGGTGCGCATTGTCTACACCGGCGACACCCTGTACTTCGGCGTCGTCTGCTACACCGAGGATCCGACCTCGATCATCGCCGCAGATAGTCGTCGCGATACCGACATGACGGAAACCGACAGTTTTCAGATCATCCTCGACACGTATCGGGACGGCCAGAACGGGTTCGTTTTCGGGACCAACCCTGCGGGCGTCGAGTACGACGGCCAGGTGACCAATGAAGGGCGAGGCAGTGGACGGTTCGGCGGCGGCGGAAGTGGACGGCCCGGCAACAGTCGGCAGCAGCGGGGGTCGGGTGGCGGCTTCAACCTGAACTGGGATGGCGCGTGGCAGGTGGTCACGAGTGTCACCAACATTGGGTGGACTGCGGAGATCGCCATTCCGTTTCGTACGCTGCGATATCCGCGGACCGAGGTGCAATCGTGGGGGATGAACTTCCAGCGCAACATCCGGATCCGGAATGAACAGGCCTACTGGTCGCCACTACCGCGTCAGTACGATCTCAATCGGATCTCACTCGCCGGTGAACTCCGGTCGCTCCGAGTGCCGCCGCAGAGGAATTTGCAGCTCACGCCGTACGCGCTGGGGGAGACGCTGTCCAGCGCCGAGGACGGGAGGAACGTGAGCACTGGCGACATTGGGGCCGACCTAAAGTACAGCGTCACCCCGAGCCTGACGCTCGACCTGACCTACAACACCGACTTCGCGCAGGTCGAGGTTGACGACGAGCAGGTCAATCTCGACCGGTTTACGCTGTTCTTCCCGGAGAAGCGGCCGTTCTTTCTCGAGAACGCCGGGCTCTTTTCCGTAGGCCAATCAGGGGCCGTCGACATCTTCTTCAGCCGCCGGATAGGGCTCGGGGACGACGGCGAGCCGATCCCGATCATCGGCGGCGGTCGTCTGTCGGGGAAGGTCGGGACGAACACCAACGTCGGGTTTCTCAACTTGCAAACCCAGTCAGTTGACGCGTCCGGGACGCCGATGCAGAACTTCACCGTCGCGCGGGTCAGACAAGACCTGGCCAATCGGTCGAACGTCGGCGCCATGTTCGTCAACCGGCAGCCAACCGGCAGCCTGGCGGGCGACCAAGACTATAACCGGAGCTATGCGTTAGACGGTCGCTGGGGGATCGGGCAAGGCGGTACCGTCTCGGGCTTTGTGGCGAAGACCGACTCGCCCGGCGCATCGGCGGGTTCGGCACACGCCTATGCAGTCAGCGCTCGGCACGAATCCCAGCGGGCCCGTCTCAGGCTCGGGTATACCGAGGTTGCGCCCAACTTCAATCCGGAAGTGGGATTCCTGGCGCGTGAGAGCTATCGGCAAATCACCGGGAGTGTGTTCACGACGTTCCGTCCCGAAAACTTCATGGGCGTGCATGAGATTCGTCCGCATGTCAACCACAATACGTACGTCGACTACGAGAGTGGTCTCTACGAGACGCAGCTCACGCACATCGACAACCACATCGAGTGGCGGAACGGCTATGAGATCCACACCGGTATGAACATTACCCGGGAAGGCGTTTTCGAGGCGTTCGATATCTTCCCGGGCGTGATTGTTCCGCCGGGAACGTACGATCACAAAGAGGCGCAGATCGCCGGCAACACCAACCTGGGCGCGCCGGTCAGCGCCAACATCAACACCATCATCGGCGGCCTGTTTGGAGGTGACCGTGTCACGATCACCCCCTCGATTGCCGCCCGCGTCGGGGAGACCGTCAACGCCACCGTCGAATGGTCCTACAACAACCTGCGGCTGCCGGGAGGTGACTTCACGACGAACCTCGCACGCTTGCGGCTGTCATACTCGTTCACGACCCGGATGTTCTTTCAGGCGCTCGTTCAGTACAACGACCGCGCCGACTTGTGGTCGTCGAATCTCCGGTTCGGTCTGCTCTCGGATGCCAACACCGGGCTCTTCATCGTCTACAACGATGTCCAGGGGCTAGGCAGCGAGATTCCATCAGGCGCCGGACGCACGCTCACCCTCAAGTACAGCTATCTCTTCAACCTCTTGCGGTGAGGACGGCCAGGCTCACTCGGGCAGCGCATACGCCACGATCCGCGGACCGCCGCCAATCGACACGGCGATATACTGCCGGCCATCCTGCATGTAGGTCATCGGCGTGCCAACGGTTCCGGCGGGGAGGTCGACGGCCCCCCGGATCTCGCCGGTCTGCTTGTCCCACGCGACCAGCCCGGGTCCACCGCTCGGCCCGCCGGTTGGCACGGAGCTGATGAGGAGCGTTTTGGTGAGGACCGGGCCGGCGATGGCGGGTGTCGGCCTGTATTGGGGAGCATTTGGGACTGTGAGTATCGTGCAGGCCGCGCTAGTTCGCCGCACGAAGTAGCCAGACCTACGTAGGCATCATCCACCGGTCTCGTCGCGCAACTCTCGTCGGTAGCCGACGTCGAGTCGGTGGCGCCGGCGCGGGACTGTTGACTGACCAACCCAAGGCCCGCTAGTGTAGCGGTCAGATGGCATCCGTCCTCTAGTCGGGACCGAAACACGCACCCTTTTCAACCATGGGGAGGCGTGCGTTCTCGCGAGCCCGAGTACCTCCACTCCGAGTTCGACCACAGTATTCGCCCGTCCTGCGAGCCAGCACTGGCTGCGCTCGAAGGAATAGGGCGCTTTGTACTCGATACGAAAGGATAAAGAGACGATGTCTCAGGACAGGATGACAACGTTGTTCTTTGAGTTGTTCACCGGACTACCGCGGCAGGGACCGGGAGACACCGCGAGCACCCTCAGGGCACTTGCGGCAGTGCCCACCATCACAGCCGACACGTCCGTTCTTGATCTGGGCTGTGGCACCGGACTGCCTACACGGGTTCTGGCCGAGAACTCGCCCGGGCGGTTCGTGGCAGTCGACAATCATCGACCATTCGTCGACGAACAGAATCTCCACGCACGAGAACTCGGAATCGCGGACCGAATCGAGGGTCGCGTTGGAGATATCCTGCAGATCGATCTCCCGGCCGCCTCCTTCGACCTGATCTGGTGCGAAGGAGCGATCTGGGTGATCGGATTCGAGACTGGTCTGCGTGAATGGCGGCGCCTCCTCCGGCCCGGTGGACACATCGCTGTCACGGAGGCCTGCTGGGTCAAGCCCGACCCACCACCTGAGTGCCTGGACTACTGGAGACAGGAGTATCCCGCCATTCGCGATGCGTCCGCTCTCCTGGCAGCCATCGACGCGTCTGGGTATGAGACCGTAGACCACTTCGTGCTGCGACCGTCATCCTGGTGGGACGACTACTACGGACTCTTGAGCTGAACATCGCAGGGTTTCGCGAGCGTCACGAGAGCGAGCCCGATGCTCAAGAACTCGCCGAGCGGACCCAGCGCGAGATAGAAGTGTGGAAGAAGTACTCGGACTTCTACAGTTATGTCTTCTTCGTTATGAGGAATCGCCAAGCGGGGCATCTACCGGGCTGAGGTTCGGACAACCTGGTTCGGCGGACGCTGTCATGCGATGATGTCGATTCTTATCCGCGTCCCCGATCTGCTCGAGCGCGCGGTGCACCTCGTCGATCGTCTCGTCCAGCGTCGATGTCCCCGCAGTGAGTCCGACAGTGTCGACGTTGTTGAACCATCCAGGGTTCAGATCATCGGCGCTCTCGACGTGCAAGGCCGGCGCCTGATGCTCGTGACAGAGTTGAACCAGTCGACGGGTGTTGTTCGAGCCGCGTCCGCCCACGACCACCACGGCGTCCACACGGCTCACGAGATCGAGCGTCGCCCGCTGTCGTAGCCTCGTCGGCTCGCAGACCGTGTCGATCAGGCGTATGTCAGCACGTGGGTTGAGACGTTCAATATGGCCGCATACGTCGACGACCACGTCCGGTGGCATCGTGGTCTGGCAGACGATGCCCAACCGTCGGCGCTCGTAGCGCGCGACCTCATCGGCGGCTGCGATTACGTCGTAGCTGTCCAGGTCTTCGACGACGCCACGCACCTCGACGTGGTCGGGGGTGCCGATCAGCAGGACGTGACGCCCCTCGGCCTGCAGCTCAAGGGCGGCGTCGTGGACTCGCCGAACCAGCGGGCAGGTCGTGTCAATCAGATCGTTGTGAGCGGCGTGCAGTCGCTGCCGTTCTGCCTTGCTGACGCCGTGCGCCGTGATCAAGACCAGCGGCGTCCGGGCAGGAGCGTCGCGGGCGTCCTCCGGCGATTGCTGAAAGCCGGCCTCGGCCAGCCGCCGTGCGACCAGCGGGTTGTGGACCAGCTCGCCGTGGATCGTGACCTGTTCGGGCTCACGAACCTCGTCGGCCACCTGAACGGCGGCCTTGACGCCGAAGCACATCCCCATCTCCTCAGCTCGAATGACTTTCATGTTCGAGTGACCTCTGCGTTCGAGACTGTGCAATGCAAAGTTCAGGGACAAAAAAAGGGCCGCCGCTACGCTGGCGACCAGCCTTCCGGCACATTCTCCCGGCTCGCCTCCGGCTGCACGTCCACCTGCGCATCGGCGACGACTTTTTCGAGGACGCCGATATACTCGGCGAACCGTTGCCGGCCGCTCGACGTCAGTCGATACATCGTGTGCGGTCGTGGTCCCGCCGTGCCCTTCCAGATCTCGACAAGTCCCGCCTCGTTCAGGACCGTTAGATGCCGGCTGAGGTTTCCGTCGGTCAGCGAACAGACTTTTTTCAGGTCGTTGAACAGGAGCCCGTTCGCGTTGGCCGCCAGGGAGGCCAGGATGCCCAGTCTCGCCTTCTCGTGCATGACGCGGTCGAGTCCCTCGTAGGAAAACCGACCCACACCGGCGCCCCTCGTCGTGCTCCTGGCCGTGTCAGTCGTCTTCTTGCGGGCCATCGTTTCGCTCCAGCGTCCAGTACAGAATCGCCGCGCCCAGCAACTGACCGCCACCGAAGCTGACGCCCATCAGCCAGGGTGAGAACGCCCTGTCACCGTGTCCCCACAGCAGAGATCCGCACCCGCATAGGACGTAATAGCAGCCGACCGAAAACACCTGTCGCGGCAGCAGCCGATACGAGGCGAAGACACCAAGACCGAACACCAGCGACCACAACCCCGGCAACATCCACGCGACCGGCGGCGCGCCGCGATAGATGGACAGCGTGAGAAGCGCTCCCACGATCAGGGAGGGCAGGAACTGCTCGACCGCCAGCAGCGTTCGGTCGCGGGCCAACCCCGGGCCCGCGTTTCGGGCCCTCCAGGCCATCTCGGCCCCGGCCACAATGAGGCTAACCGCCGCGACGCCGAGCCATAGGCCGAGATAGCGACCCAGTTCGCTTTCGGGCGAGGCCACCCACTGTGACTGGAACGCCGCCGCCAGGAGCGCCAGAACGCCGGAGAAACCGACGGTTGCCGACCGATAGCCGCGAAACACCTCGCTTCGCGCCATCTGATGGCGGATGTCGGAGATCTGGCGCAGCGCGTCGTCGAGCTCCATAACTTTACAATGCAAAGTATTGTCGACTCGAGCCGGGGAGTCAAGAGCGACGACGCCTTCTTCGCGACCGGAGGCCCCGTGTCCGTCCACCAGGCTCGCGGGTTAAGCGACTCACAGTGGCAGACCTCCCGAGAACGCTATTGCCCGGCGGTTGCCTCGACCCCGGCGAAGATGCCCGCGAGTCGTAGCGAGAGGGAGGGTAGGCTCTCGGCCAAGAAGCGATGCGGGACGCGGTCTGGGGCCAAGGAGACGTTGGTGGTCACCGCGACGACGATGCCGTGCTCCGGCAGCGTCATGAGTGAGGTGAAACCACCAACCGAGGTTCCACTGTGCCCGAATATCGTTGTCGTCTTCGCCTCCGGACCGAGGGCGGCGGACCGGACAAACCAGCCGAGGCCGTACCCCGTCGATTCGCCGGACTCGAGCGTGAGCGGCGTTCGCAACATATCGAGCGTCTCGGGGCGTAGCAGGCGTCCCGCGAGCATCGCGAGGCCGAAGCGGACGACGTCGGACGGCGTCGACAGAAGACCGCCCGCTCCCTGGATGCACGAGTTGTCGGCGTCGGCGGCGTCCTCGACGCCGTTTCTCGTATTGCGAGCAGCAAACGGCCAGTAGAAGTGCGTGCGACGGGCGGCGGGCCGAAGGACGTCGTCTAGCGCCGTATCCCGCATGCTCGACGGGTCGAAGACCTCGCGCTGCATGAAATCGAGAAACGGCTCGCCTGCGGCCGCCTCGACGATCGCCCCTACCAGTGTCCAACCGTAGGTCGAGTACTGGTACTGGGTTTCGGGAGCGAAGCGCAAGGGATCGTCAGCAAAGCGCTCCAGCCCGTCGAGCGGGCTCTCGCAGCGACCGCGCATATAGAGGAGTTCTTCGTCGAATGGAGGGTTGCGCACGCCGGCGACCTCACCCATCAGCTGGCGCGTCGTGACGGACCACTCCTTTTCGGGGAAGCTGGGGACGTAGTCGCGCACCGGCGCGTCGAGATCGAGCAGACCACGCTCGTGGAGCAAGCCGACGGCCGTGGCGGTCATCGGCTTCGCCACGCCCCCGATGCGGAACAAGGTCGTCGGCGTGACCGGGCGCCGTTCGTCGATATCCGCCCAGCCGAAACCCTCGGCCCAGACGATGTCATCGGCCATTCCCACCGCGAGCGACAGGCCGGGTAGGTTCTCCTCGACAACCAAGGCGCGGACGAAAGGACGAGCCCGCTCGACGGCGTCGGCGTACCCGGCTGCTGGGGGCTCGTCGATCTCGGAGTGCACCGCCGAGGCGTCGTCGCCGTGTATCTCGGGGTAACAGGCACTCCACGAGTTGACGACCCCGCATATCGGACCGCAGGCGGCGAGCAGCGGCGTGGCCAGCATGAGGATCGCGGCTGGCGAGCACCTACGGAGACGGCCGAAACGGTTCGTTGCACCAGGCATGCACCTAACTTTGTATTACAAAGTTAGGTGGCGTCAAGCACAATCTCGCAGCCGACTCTGTCTCAGCAACCTAGGTGAATGCGGTCGATCGAGCGGATATCGGTCTTGAGCCTCTCGGGCCCAGAGGGATTCATGCAACTGCGTGTGTGCCGGGAAAGCCCGGTCAAGGAGGACAAGATGCCGTGATGTGATCTTTGAAACCTTGTTCGAAACCCTGTGGGTATCCAATCCCATCCGGCCAAGGTCGGCCGCCAGCCGGAACCGAGTGATGCGTGGGCCTGGGGTGACCCAGGGCGCGAAGCGTTCACAGGGAGCCCGTAGGCCGCGTGATTGAGCCCCGAAATGCATTGTTTGTGAGGGCCGACGTCGTGCGTTGGACGGAAGGCTATCTCGCCGCATCTCAGAGGCCGTGGAGGCGGCGACCTCGCCGGGGTCGGAGCGCGTGGCATGCGTGCGGGTGGGTTTCCCGGGAACCCGGGAGGCCTCATCGTCTCCATCTTAAAGGTTGCCGGGGGGCGGGCACCGGCTCACCAAGCCCGAGGCCGTGGACGTGGCACCTGGCGTCCGACGGAGCGAACCCGCAGGTGCTCGGATGGTCGTAGGGTCAAGAAATCCGAACCTGCCGTCCGCGAGCAGTTTCGGAGTCCGCTGACCGGGGTTGGGTCGGCCAGTCGGTACTGTGGATACTGATGGGTGTTCCAGACGAACGCAGAATCAGGAGCGGCGATGGACTGGAAGACCATGCTGGCCTACGTGACGGGCTCCGTCGATGAGGAGCTCCTCCGGCGCAACGAGTATCTCGTGGCGGAGAATCGCATCCTCCGGGCGCAGCTCCCCGGCCGCGTGACACTGAGCGACGGCGAACGCCGGACGTTGGCCGAGATCGGTAAGCGGCTCGGCCGCCAGGCCCTCGCGCAGGTGGCGAGCATCGTGCGGCCCGAGACGATCCTTGCCTGGCACCGGCGGCTGGTCGCCAAGAAGTTTGACGGCTCGGAGCGGCGAACCTATCCGGGGCGGCCCAGAGTCGGTCAGGAAATTGAGCAGCTGATTGTCCGCTTCGCCACTGACAACCGCGACTGGGGTTATGACCGCATCGCCGGGGCCCTGGCCAACCTCGGCCACGCAGTGAGCGACCAGACAGTCGGCAATGTTCTGAAACGTCACGGTATCCTGCCTGCCCCCGAGCGCAAGAAGACCACGACCTGGAAGGATTTCGTTCGTGCCCACCGGGAGGTGCTGGCCGCGACGGATTTCTTTACGACCGAGGTGTGGACGGTAAGCGGTCTCGTGACCTACTACGTCTTGTTTGTCATGCACGTGGCGACGCGCCGGGTCCACATCGCGGGTCTGACACCTTTCCCGGATGAGTCCTGGATGACCCAAGTCGCACGGAACCTCACGATGGCCGACGTGGGCTTCCTAGGGGACCATCGGTATCTGATTCACGATCGCGACGGCAAGTACTGCCCCGCGTTCGACGACACGATCACGGAGGGTGGCGTCACGCCAGTGCGCTTGCCGCCGCGCAGCCCCAACCTGAATCCGCACGCGGAGCGCTGGGTGCGGTCGGTGAAAGACGAGTGCCTCTCGAAGCTGATCCTGTTCGGCGAGCCAGCGTTGCGGACGGCTCTGCGGGCCTACACCGGGCACTTCCACGGCGAGCGGAATCACCAGGGCAAGGACAATCTCTTGCTCTTTCCGCGGGACGAGGTCCCCACGACCGGCCCGGTGCGATGCCGCGAGCGCCTCGGGGGGCTGCTCAAGTTCTACTACCGGGCGGCCGCATGAGTTTCTTGACCATACGGGCATGAAGCTCTTCGGGGGCCACGCCCGGTTCCAGGAGCGTCGGCGAGGCGGGCACAAAGGCGGCCAGGCCGTCGAGGACCTGCTGCCGCTGCTGCCAGTCCAGAAAGTCCTGCGGAGCGATGCGATTGAGGCGCGGAGCCGGGCGGGCGACGGAGCGATTCCCGAGCGCCACCAACCGGTCGGGCTGGTCGAACGGCAGTGCACGCAGCACGACGGCATCAACCACGGAAAAGATCGCGGTCGCCGAGCCCGCGCTGAGGGCAAGCGTCACGACGGCCGTTGTGGCGAACGCTGGGCTCTTCCGCAAGCCCCGAAGCGCGTGCCGCACGTCCTGACGTGCCTCGTCCAACCAGCGCCAGCTCCACGCGTCTTGGGTCCGCTCCCGAATCAGCGGCTGGTTGCCTAACGCGACGCGAGAGGCCCGCGCGGCCTCATCGGGCGCCATACCCGACGCGACGTTCGCAGCGATCCGCTGATCAAGGTGGAACCGCAGTTCTTCATCGAGCTCCTGTTCGACGGGCTTCCGCCGAAACAGGGAGCGCAGTCGGAGCGGCACGATGTAGCGCCAACGCGCGAAACTCATGACTCAGATTTCGCTGAGCTTGATGACGCGTGAGAGCGCAGCAGACAGGCGCTTCCAATGAGCCGCTTCCTTCATGAGGTGCCGGCGACCCGGTGGGGTGAGCGCGTAGAACTTGGCCCGGCGGTTGTTCTCGCTGAGCTTCCACTCCGCTCGGATCCAGCCTTCCTGCTCGAGCTTGTGGAGCGCGGGATACAGCGAGCCATCGCTCACCTGCAGCACGTCGCCCGAGACCTGCGTGAGCCGCTGACCGATGGCCCAGCCATTCAGCGGCTCGAGCGCGAGGATCTTCAAGATCAGCAGGTTCAGGGTGCCCTGCACCAGGTCGGAGGGTTTCGTCATGACGCGGCGCTGCTTGCTCGGTGACCGGGACCAGCCTACCTCGACTCCACTCGGTAAGCAAGGGGACCGGCGTCAGGGGATGACGCTCAGGTTGACATCCGACCCAAGGACGTAAATACTCGGGTCGAGTGCCAACCCAAAGGCCGAGCGCAGACCGTGCGGTGCTCCTGCAAGGCACGCTGGATCTCCTGATCCTTCGCACCCTGGTCTTCGGCCCCGAGCACGGCCAAGGGATCGCGCGCCGCATCCAGCACCAATCCGACGACGCCCTCTTGGTCGATCACGGCTCGCTCTATCCGGCCCTCCAGCGCCTCGAGTCGCGCGGCTGGATCCGCGCGCGGTGGGGCACGTCCGACAACAATCGTAAAGCCCGCTTCTACACCCTCACGCAGAAGGGGCGTCGCCAGCTCACGGCAGAGACCGAGCAGTGGAACCGGTTGGTGGCCGCCGTCGGTCGTGTACTGAGCCCCGACGAGGGGTGAGCCGATGTGGTGGCACCGGAGTGGCCGCGACGAGGACTTCGACCGCGAGATTCACGCGCACCTCGATCTCGAAGCCGAACGGCTGATCACTGAAGGAATGCCACCCGACCGGGCACGAGCCGCGGCCCACCGGCGGTTCGGCAATGTCACGAGGGTCAAGGAGCGATTCTACGAATCGCGGCGCATCGCGTGGTTAGAGTCGATCTGGCGGGATTTCCGGGTCGCGTCTCGGACGCTGCTCAGGACACCGGCCTTCACGATCACGGCGGTCGTGATTCTGGCGCTGGGGGTAGCGTCCACGACTGTCGTGTTCTCGGTTGTCGACGCCTATCTCCTCAGACCCGTTCCCTTCACCGATCCGGAGCGCCTGGCTGAGATTTGGGTGTGGTCTGATCGCGGCGGAGGACCGGCGCAACCAGCTGACATGTTGCCCCGCTGGCGCGAGCAGACACAGCTGTTCGAGCAGGTAGAAGCTTCCTGGAGCAATCCCCTCACACTGGATGGTCCCGACGGCCCAGAAACGGTCGTGGGATCCCAGGTGACAGTTGGCCTGTTTCCCTTCCTTGGCGTAGACGTGCGGCGGGGCCGAGGTTTTGCCCCCGATGAAGCCCTCGCACCGGTGGCCATCATCAGCCACGGGCTCTGGCTCCGTCAGTTTGGCGGAGACGCCGCCGTGGTGGGTCAGACGATTCGTCTCAACGACACGATCCGCACGGTCGTCGGCGTCATGTCGGCCGAGTTCCGGTTCCCCGTGGGACAGGTCGACGTCTGGGTCCCGTTCGATCCCGCGCGCCCCAATCCAATGTCACCAAGACACGTCGTCGCGCCCATCGCGCGGCTCCGCGAAGGCGTGACCCTACGGCAGGCGGACGAGCAGGTCTCGGTCCTCGCGCCCCAACTCAATCCGCAGCTTGCCGCTCAGTCTCGACCCGGACTCACCGCTCGGCTGCAGCCCCTGAATCGGTACTCACCGGCGAGTCTCAACGCAGGTGCGTGGTTCGTCACGGAATCCAGAGCCGCCCTCTTCCTGATTCTGGGGGCGGCGGGCCTCGTCCTGCTGGCGTCGTGTGCCAACGCGGCCAACCTGTTTCTGTCACGCGCGTTTTCCCGCCGTCGGGAGATCGCGGTCCGCGCGGCTTTGGGCGTCGGTCGGTGGAGACTGCTGCGGTCTCTGTGGGCAGAAGCGATGCTCGTGATCCTGCTGGCAGCCTGTGTGGGCCTCGGGCTGGCCTATCTGGGACTCCAGGGTCTGGTGTCGATCATTCCGGGCCACTTTCTGGAGACGAGTCTGAATCCGCTGAATCTCGACATGCGAGCGATGGCGTGGTTGGGGCTGGCGTCACTCGTCGCGGGGATCGCGGCGGCCGGTCTCCCGGCCCTTCGGACCGTGACCGGCGACATCGTCGCACCGCTGACGGAGCGTGGCAGCCGCCAGGGGCGGGGGCGGGTCCGTTCGCGGGGCCTCTTGGTCACGCTGGAAGCGTGTCTCGCGGTGGTGTTAGTCGTGGGGGCCGGTCTCGCGACGCGCAGCCTCTTGGCGCTCACACAGGTCGACGTTGGATGGTCTGCCGACGGAATCGTCGTGATCGAACCACAGTTCCGAGGCGAACGGTACCGCACAGCGGCCGGACGGCAGGCGTTCATGACCGAGTCCGCACGTCGGTTGGCGGGGGTACCCAGTCTCGGTGCGGTCGCGCTGTCGGACGGGCTGCCGTCCCGCGAGCGGAGCACGTCATATGGCCAACTGGAAAGCGAGGACCTCGCGATTCCCGATGCGGAGGTCACCCTCAATCGGGTGTCCTCGGGCTACTTCAGCGTGCTTGATATCCCGATGTACGGGCGCGGCTTCAACGATGCCTCGACAGGAACCAGCCAGGCGGTCGTGAGCCGTAAACTCGCGGACCGGCTCTGGCCGGGGATGGATCCGATCGGGCGCCGCTTTCGCCTCCCGAACGTGCCACTTCTCGCTGACTGGATGTCCGTCGTGGGCGTCGCGGGAAATGTGCGGACGCTCCCGTCTGAGTTCCCACTTGACCCACTGGAGATCTATCAGCCGATTTCCACCGACGCTGCTGAGACCCCGATCCGCTATCTTGCTGTCCAGACCGACGGACGCCCCGAACGCGTGCGCGAGGTTCGCAACCGCGTGCAGGCCGTCGATCCGGCGCTGGCCCTCGGCGTGCGTCCCATGCACCAGCTGTACGGCGACGCTCTGTCGGAGCCGGTGTTTCATGCGGCGCTTCTCGTCGGATTGGGCGTGTTGGCGCTCGTCCTCGCGATCGCCGGCATCTATGCCGTGGTGTCTTACGACGTCAGTCGACAGACGCGAGAGCTGGGGATTCGCCTGGCGCTGGGGGCCACCTGGGCGACGGCGATGCGGCGAGTCCTGGCCTCGTCGATGCGTTGCGCGGGCGTGGGCGTGCTGGTCGGCGTGGCATTGGCCTTCTTCATGGCCCGCATGATGGCGTCAATGCTCTACGAGATTCAGCCGACGGATGCACTCACGTTCGTCGTCGCCCCGACCGTTTTGGTGATCACCGCTCTTGTCGCGGGCTATGTTCCAGCCCGGCGCATCACCCGTATCGAGCCCGCGACAAGCCTTCGAGCGGAGTGATTGAGTCCGTTGCCGTCCCTTTTCAGA
Source organism: Vicinamibacterales bacterium (assembly GCA_965249105.1). Classification (GTDB taxonomy): domain Bacteria; phylum Acidobacteriota; class Vicinamibacteria; order Vicinamibacterales; family UBA8438; genus CAUZIB01. The sequence continues at coordinate 632,863 of OZ252219.1, forward strand.
GAGGCTCAGCTAGGCATGACCCAAGTTTTAATCCGGGATATTCCGGGATCATCCGGGATGACCCCGGGATGCGACTCGCGCGAGGACAACAACTTATCCTCCGATGCGGAGGTACCGACGCGGCCCGCCAAGACACTCCCCCTGAGCCGGTCAAGGAGTGTGAAGCGGGACATAGTAGGGACCCATCAAATATTCGTCTTTTATTCGCTTGGCGACGTGCGAGACGGGTTCGCGCGAGACTGCCCCCACCGCCACCCCGTCCTCCCGATGCTCGCACTTCGGGATCGCTCGAAGCTTGCCCCCGATTTCCTCGTTGGATTCAGGCGATTTCAGCGGTCACGGGCGCGGCGCCGGGGAGGTGAGTCGCGCCTGGGGCGAGGTGGCGGCCGGGGTCCGCGTGATCGTCTCGCGCGCCAGGTTCGGTGGTCCGGGTTTGAGAGAGCCATGTACGACTGACCCTGTCAGTCGTCGGGTCCGCGGAGCGTCGGATTCCGGGATGGATCCCGGCAAGTCCCGGAATATGCCGCTTCAAGAACTTCTCGCATCGCGGCGGCCGAGCCCACGGCACTTTTCACCGGTATCCGGGTACCCTTCTTTTGTTCAAGCACCCTCGCTCCTCGACCCCCTCCGGCGTGAGTCGGTTGGCAGCCGCAGGCTGCGTCTCGAAGCCGACGTTGGAGATGTTCCAGGCCGCGTCCCCGTAAGTCGTTGCGACCGCGAGAGTCGCATCCCGGGGGTCATCCCGGCTTATCCCGGCTTATCCCGGGATTAAAACTTTTGATCGACCTCACTTGCGCGCTCCAGCGTGGTCCCTCGAAACCGGCTTGCAGGAGCAGGTTTCAAACCACCTCAAGCTGCTGTCGTCAAGAGCGATGGTGGTGAGCGTTGAGGAAAAGGCCGGACGCGATCCGGTCATCGTCCGCATGCGGTACCATCAGCCGACCGTCGACTACGTGGCTCGCCGCACGGCAAACGGGCGGACGAAGCGCGATATCATTCGGTGTCTCAAACGCTTCCTCGCCCAGCGCGTGATGACCGACTTCCGCGCTCGCGAAAACGTCACACAGTCTAGAACTTTGTCTTGACATATAGGGGCGTCAATGCCGGCGACCAGGCAGAACCTATCTCCGCACCAGACGCACAGGGGACTTGCCGACTCGCTCACCTATTGTGTGAGGTCAAACCATTGTGGACCGTTTGAAGGTGTGAGATAAGAGAGACTTTGTTGCCTGGGGAGGAGGTCCCCATGAGCCAAGCAAAGTCAGCAGAGAAGGTTGTTCAGGACATCCGACGCAAGACGCGACGCCAGTTTTCCGCCGAAGAGAAGATCCGGATTGTCCTCGAGGGGATGCGGGGCGAGGAAAGCATCGCGGCGCTGTGTCGCCGCGAAGGCCTGAACTCGAATCTCTACTACCGCTGGAGCAAAGAGTTTCTCGAAGCCGGCAAGAAGCGGCTCGTCGGGGACACGACTCGGGAGGCGACGTCGACGGAAGTCACGGACCTTCGACAAGAGAATGGCCGCCTCAAGCACGTCGTGGCCGAGCTCGTGCTGGAGAATCGGCTACTCAAAAAAAGTGTAACGGCTTCCGACTCGGAGGGCGGTACGTGAGACGGACCGCGACCGAGAAGTACGCGATCATCCGGCTCGTCGAAGGCTCGGATCTGTCCGTGCGGCACACCTTGCGAGAACTCCAGGTGAATCGGTCGACGTTCTACGCATGGTATCGCCGGTACACCGAGCGCGGCCGGGCGGGGCTCCACCCGAAGCCGTCGGCCGCGCGCCGCTACTGGAACCGGATTCCGCCGCGGGTGCGCCAGCGGGTCGTCACGGCCGCGCTGGCGGATCCGGAGCGGTCGCCGCGGGAGCTGGCGTGGCAGCTGACGGACCGGGAGGGCCATTTTCTCTCGGAATCGAGTGTCTATCGCATTCTCAAGACGTACGACCTCATCCCCAGTCCGGCCTTCATCGTGCTCTCGGCAGCGAAGACCTTTTCGCATCCGACGCATCGGCCGAATGAGCTCTGGCAGACCGACTTCACCTACCTCCAGGTCGTGGGCTGGGGGTGGTACTACCTCTCGACCGTCCTTGATGATTTCTCGCGCTACATCGTGGCCTGGACGTTGCGGACGTCGATGCAGGCCTCGGACGTGACCGAGACACTCGACCTGGCTCGGGCGAAGACCGGCGTCGACCAGGTGCGCGTGGTGCATCGGCCGCGGCTGCTCAGTGACAACGGTCCGTGCTACGTCTCGCAGGAGCTGGCGACCTATCTGGAGACCCACGGAATCGGGCATACGCGCGGTGCGCCGTATCCCCAAGGCGGCCCTCGGCGATCTAGCCGGCTGGGAACAAATATGGTACAAAACCCAGCGCCACCCTGACCAATCTCAGGAGATCCGACCATGCCATTCACTTTTCGCCGTGTGTCCACATCGACGCTCGCCGTCGCTGCGACTCTGACGGGTGTCGGGCTAGCGTGGATCGGCACCCGGACGGCGGCTCAACCCGCTGTCATGATCGACGCCGACGACATCGGTGGAGTCGTACGCAGCGCCAGCGGGCCGGAGGCAGGGGTCTGGGTCATCGCAGAAACCGATGACCTGGCTACGAAGTACCGCAAGACCGTGGTCACGGACGATCAGGGACGGTACGTCCTGCCGGATCTCCCCGACGCCAGCTACGGCGTGTGGGTTCGCGGATATGGCCTCGTCGATTCGAGTCCGGTCACGGGCGAACCGGGGCAAACGCTCGACTTGACCGCCTCCACGGCATCGAGCCCTCAGGAAGCGGCTCAGGTCTACCCTGCCAACTACTGGTATTCGCTCATCGAAGTACCGGGTAAAGACCAATTCCCTGGCACCGGCGCCAGAGGCAACGGCATTCCGCCGAGGATGCGAACACAGGCGCACTACATCGATCAGCTGAAGCAGGAATGTCAACTGTGCCATCAGCTTGGCAATAAGCCGACGCGAGAGCTGGTGAACCCGGAGGACTTCGACTCGACCAAAGACGCCTGGGAGCATCGGCTCAAGGCGGGCCAGCGTGGCGCGTACATGTTCTCGGTGTTGAACTCAGGCGGCAGGGACAGCCTCCTCAACACCTACGCGTCATGGACTGACCGGATCACCGCCGGTGCCGTGCCGTCTGCCCCGCCGCGGCCGTCTGGACGCGAGCGTGACGTCGTGCTCACGATGTGGGACTGGGGTAACCAGGTGTCGTACGTCCACGACGAGGTCGCCACCGACAAACGGAATCCGCAGATCAACGCGAATGGCCCGATCTACGGCGTCGACATCGGTAACGACAAGCTGGTCATCGTCGACCCGACGACCCACCAGGCGCGCGAGCTCAAGCTCCCGGTGCGAGATACGCCAGGTGAAGGTGACTTCCGTAGTTTCTTCCCGGACTCCCAGCCGGAACCCTCACTCTATTGGGGTGACGAACTGATGTTCAACAACCCCGGCAACCCGCACAACCCGATGATGGATGCCAAGGGCCGAGTCTGGTTCACGCATCAGATCAGAGGACCGGGGAATCCTGACTGGTGCCGTGAGGGGTCGGACAATCCGTTCGCCAAGCACTATCCGCGCGAGCGTGCCCCGCGACACGTGGCGTATTTCGATCCCGAGACTGAAGAGGTCGAGCTGATCGATACCTGCTTCAACACACATCACCTGCAGTTCGGGTCCGACGACGACGACATGCTCTATCTGAACTCGGTGAACAACGTCATCGGCTGGATCAACACACGGGTCTACGACGAGACAGGCGATGCCGAACAGGCGCAAGGGTGGTGTCCCGCCGTCGTGGACACGAACGGGGACGGCAAGATCACCGACTGGGTCGGGCTGAACGAAGAGTTCGATCCGACGAGAGATACTCAGCTCGGGGACTGGTGGTATGGCATCATCCCGGATCCCACCGCCGAGAGGGTCGTGTGGGCCGCGAACGGCGGCGTGCCCGGATCGATCATCCGGATGTCACTCGGAGACAACCCTCCCGAAACCTGCAGGACGGAGTACTACGAGCCGCCGTTCGAGAATCCGAAGGCGTCGATCCAGGGCTACTCGCCGCGAGGCATCGATATCACCACCGACGGGATCGTCTGGACCGCGCTGTCCGGCAGCGGCCACATGGCGAAATTCGACCGCAGCAAGTGCGCCGTCGTCGACGGCCCGACCGCGACCGGCCAGCACTGTCCGGAGGGATGGACGCTGTGGGCGACCCCGGGCCCACAGATGGCGGGGGTCGATGACCACGGGAGCGCCGACTTCCACTACTACAACTGGGTGGACCAGTTCGACACGCTTGGGCTCGGACCGAACGTTCCGATTGCGACCGGGTCGACGTCAGACTCGTTGCTCGCCTTCCTTCCAAACGAGGAAGAGTACGTCGTGATGCGTGTTCCGTACCCGCTCGGGTTCTATTCGAGGGGTCTCGACGGGCGGATCGACGATCCGGACGCCGGGTGGAAGGGCCGAGGTGTATGGGCCGACTACGGGTCCGCCGCTATTTGGCACATCGAGGGTGGTAAAGGAGCCAAGGGGAGCCTCGTCAAGTTCCAGGTGAGGCCGGACCCGTTGGCACACTAGGTGTCTTTGCTAAGTACGTTGTTCATCCGGAGCACTCTGGCAAGAATGGTGTTGCGAAACAACCGTTCCCAACAGAGGAGGCCCCGGATGAGGATTCATCGTAATGCCAAGACGACTCCCGCTGCACGCGCGGTTCTGGTGCAGCGCGTGCTCCAGGAGCGGTGGACGTATGCTGAGACCGCGGCGGCCTTCGCCGTGAGCGAGCGGACCGTGGCCAAGTGGGTCCGGCGCTTTCGGACCGGCGGCCGGCGGGCCCTGGAAGATGGCTCGTCGCGGCCGGGGCCGGCGCCCCATCAAACGCCCGCGCACGTGGTCGCGCGGATGCGGCAGCTGCGCGTGGAGCAGGGGTGGCCCGCCTGGGCGATTGCCCGGGCCGTGGGGTGCCCCCGGTCCACGACAAGCGTCTGGTTGCGCCGGTTGGGGATCAGCCGGCCGCCGAAGGTCCCCGCGCCCCCGGTCCAGCGCTACGAGTGGCCGCACCCCGGCGACTTGCTGCACGTCGAGATCAAGCCCCTGGCCCGGATTCAGGGGATCGGCCATCGGATCCACGGCGACCGGCGGCGGGGGCACCGCGGCGCCGGCTGGGAGGATGTGCATGTCGCCATCGATGACCACAGTCGCCTCAGCTTCGTCGAGGTCTTGCCGGACCAGCGCGGCGAGACCTGTGCGGCCTTCTTGCACCGCAGTGTCGCCTGGTTCGCGGCGCGCCAGGTCCCCATCCGCCGGGTCATGAGTGACAACGGCAGTGGCTACGTCTCCCGCCGGTTCCGCGCGGCGTGTCACGCCCTCGAGCTCCGCCATCTCCGGACGCGGCCCTACACCCCGCGGACCAATGGTAAAGCGGAGCGGTTCATCCAAACGCTCCTGCGCGAGTGGGCCTACGTGACTGCCTATCCGTCCTCGCAGGTCCGGCGCCGGCGACTCCGCTCATACCTGCGTTACTACCATCAGCGGCGACCGCACGCGAGTCTCGACTATCTCGCGCCCTCGTCCCGCATTTCGAGTGCTGCGTGATGAACAACGTACTTGCACTTAACAACTAGGGGACGGAGACTCGGACGGCTAGCCCTCGGGGCGTAGCGAGAATAGATACGCCACGAGGTCGTCGAGTTGACCGGCCGCCAAGTCACTCACGGCCGGCATCGTTGACGTCTTGACGGACTCCACCGACTGGACCTGACTCTTCACGAAGTGCCAGAGGTCCTCATTGGTGTCCAGAAGCCGGACCGTAAAGGTATCTTCGTCCATTCGCAGACCCTCGACGACCGAGCCATCCGCGCGCGTCACCCGCACCGTCCACCATCGGGGCACGACTGTTTCGTCCGGATCGGTAAGCGAACTGCGGATCTTTCCCGGGTCGAGGCGGGTGCCAAGGGTCGTCAGATCAGGACCGAATCGGCCGCCTTCGCCTTGCAACCGATGACAGCGGGCACACTCGCGGTCGGCATAGACTCGTTGCCCCCGGGTGACGTCACCCGACAGCTCGTAGTCCGAGGGATCCACGCTGAACGAGTTGAGGTAGGTGACAATCTGCCAGACCATTTGATCGGACGCCCGCCGATTGATCCCGGTCATGGCGGTCCCAGGTATTCCCTCGCGAATCACCGCAAACAGTTCCGGGTCGGTGTTGGCGTCGAGGGGGACGGTGAGGTCGGGAGCCCCGGTCTCCTGGCCGCCGCGGGCGTCGCGGCCATGACAACGTCCGCATTGTGCACGAAAGGTGTTCTGGCCCATTAGCTCGTCGACAGCGGCGGTGTACGGGTTCTCTTGCGCGGCGACGGAGCAGGCGAAGCCGGGTGCGACGAGCGCGGCGACCAGCGCGACCAGTACGAAGCCAACTCTCGGAGTTTTTCGCATCGTGGAACGTCCCTCGGCAAACAGACCGGAGCTATCATAGTCGACGCGTATAATCTTCTTCCACATTGGAGACAGGCTCATGACGCAGACTCGACGGATCGCGGTCGTCCTAATAGCCGGGGTTTTCGCTCTGGGCTCGCTCACCTCGGTCGTCCACGCGCAGCCAACTGCCGACGCCACGGTCGTGCCGGCGTTCAGCCCGGTCACCGCGGAACGTCTCGTCAACGCCCAGGCCGAGCCCCACAACTGGCTCATGTACTCCGGGAACTACTATGCCCAGCGTTACAGCGGTCTTGACCAGATCGATCGCCAGAACGTCGCCGGTCTCGAGATTGCCTGGGTTCGCCAGCTTCACGTGCTCGACCTCGCCCAGACGACCCCCTTGGTCGTCGACGGCGTTATGTTCATCACTGAATCGCCAAGCACCGTGATCGCGGTCGACGCCGGCTCGGGACGACCGTACTGGCGTTACGAGCATCAGCTCCCGGACGACATGGTCTATTGTTGCGGACGCAACAACCGCGGCGTCGCCGTTCAAGGCGACACCGTGCTCATGGGCACTCTGGACGCGCATCTCGTCGCCCTCGACGCCAAGACCGGAGATGTCTTGTGGGAGACCGAGGTGCACGAGACGTCGTCTGGATACAGCAAGACAGCGGCTCCACTGGTGGTGGGCGACAAGGTCTTCACCGGCGTGGCCGGCGGCGAATACGGCATCCGGGGAACGATCGACGCGTACAACTTGCATACTGGAGCGCGCGAGTGGCGCTTCTTCACGACGCCGGGACCGGACAACCCCGACGTGCAATCGTGGTCGGGGGAGTCGTGGCGCACCGGTGGTGCGGCGACTTGGATGACCGGGTCGTACGACCCCGAGCTCAACCTTCTTTATTGGGGCACTGGTAACCCTGGGCCGGATTACGACGGGACCGTGCGGGAGGGCGACAACCTGTATTCGGATTCAGTGGTCGCACTCGACGCGGACAGCGGCGAGATGCGGTGGTACTTCCAGTTCACACCGCACGACATCCACGACTGGGACTCGACGCAGATTCCAATCCTGGCGAACACGACCGTCGGCGGCGAGGAGCGCAAGGTCATGCTCTTTCCCAACCGGAACGCGTTCTTTTACGTCCTCGACCGTGAGACCGGTGAGTTCCTGCTCGGGAAGCCGTACGCGAAGCAAACCTGGGCCGAAGGACTCGATGAGAATGGACGTCCGATCTTGTTGCCGGGCAAGGAGCCAACTCCCGAGGGCACGGTCGTGTCGCCCGCTATCATTGGCAGCTCGAATTGGTGGTCCCCTTCGTATAGCCCGCGGACCGATCTCGTCTACGTGACGAGTCTGGATGGCGAAACGAAGTACTTCATCCGACCGGTCGAATACGAAGAAGGACAGAGCTATCGGGCCGGCGGGGGCGAAACGCCCGAGCCAATGGAGAACTACCATCGCGCCGTGCGCGCGATCTCTCCGCAGACCGGAGACATCGAGTGGGAGTTCCCGGTTGACCCGCGCACGACATCCGGGCTCATGTCCACGGCCGGAGACCTCGTCTTTGGTGGCACGGCGGACGGATTCTTCTTTGCGCTCGACGCGGAGACCGGCGAACAGCTCTGGAACAAGAGCCTTGGCGGACGCGTGCACGCCGGACCGATGGGGTACGCCGTGAGCGGCCGGCAATATGTCGTGATCGCCGCCGGCAACGCCATCTTCGCGTTCGCACTCCCTGAGTGACCCCGACGGGTGCAAATGCTTGGCTGAGGGGCGGAGTTAGTGCAGTGCCCTCGGCCACGTGTCGTCTCCCTTCGGACGGTTGTTCTTGGCAAACTCGCCCGCGGGTGTCAGTGGTGGGAAACGTCCGTCTGGCGGGTCCACGATCATCGACGTCCGATTTGAACTTGCGCCTCCTCTTTCGCCTGGTCTCGCTGAAGGTCGCGGGTCAGTATCTCTAGATACTCGACAACTCGACGAACCTGCTCATCGCTGAGCTCGCGCGTCGAGATCGGTGGCATCTTTCCATAGCCCTCTCGCGCGATGGCCAGAATGTAGTCGACCTCGTACGCCAGCGGCACCAGGGGTGGCGCCGCTTCCCCGCGTCCTTCGGGACCGTGACAGAATCCGCAGACCTGATTGTAGGGCTCAACACCCGGATGGTCTTGTGCGTTGGCGACTCCCGCAGCCGGCCCGAGTAGGAGCAGCCCCAACGCGCACGGTGCGATGTACCGTCGTACCACCCTTCCAGCCTATCCTTCCGGCAGCGCAAACGCGACCAGAGACGCATCGGGGCCTGCACCCGTTGCGATGACCACGAACTGGCGTCCCTCTCGCGTGATGTAGGTTATTGGGTTGCCGCCGGTGCGGAACTCGGTCGACACCCTGGTCACCTCTCGTCCGGTCGCGGCATCGAAGGCGTAGAGATAGCGCTCCCCACCACCGACGAACACCAGCCCGCCGGCTGTCGCCATCGGTCCGTTCTGGCCGATGGTACCCAGGCGTGCCGGTAGCTCGACGTCACGAAGCAGTGGGTGGCTCCGGAGCAGCGGACTACCCTCTCCGAACGGCACCTTCCACGCGATCTCACCACGGTTGAGATCTATGGCCACGAGATTGGCGTAAGGCGGCTTGATGAGCGGGATCGGACCAAGACGACTGCGTGCGGCTCGCACACCGCCCGGCTGGTTGTCGAAAATGCCCGCCGACGCGCCGTAGGCGCAGTTGTTGGAGTAGTCGACGTCGACCCCAGGCAGGTCGGGGTCAGTCTCACACACCTGGTTGGTCGACACCTTCTCGGTCGACCGGACAAACAGGTAGCCAGTCCCGGGGGAGAAGGCCGCACCACCCCAGTTGGCTCCACCGGCCTCATACGGGCGCATGAGAGTTCCCCGGAGACTCGGCGGCGTGAAGATCGGGCCCAGGCGAAAGCGTTGCATCTCCTCGATAGCCAGTGCGTGAATCTCGGGCGTGAGGTCGTTGGCGTCATCAAGCGAGGTGCCCTGTCGGGCGAACGGCGGCGGCTTCGTGGGGAAGGGTTGGGTCGGATACGGCACTTCGCCCGGCACATCAGTTTCGACGTCGACTGGCCGCTCCTCGATCGGCCAAACGGGCTCGCCGGTCACGCGGTCGAAGACATAGGTAAAACCTTGCTTCGATACTTCCGCCACGGCATCGATCGTCCGGCCGTCCACCGTGAGCGTCACGAGATTGGGTGGCGACGTGAGGTCGTAGTCCCATAGGCCGTGATGCACAGCCTGGAAGTGCCACTCGCGCTCACCGGTGCGCGCGTTCAGACAGAGGAGCGTCTCCGCGAACAGATTGGCGCCGAGCCGACGACCACCCCAGTAGTCACCGCTTGGCGTGCTCGTCGGCACATACAGAAGGCCCCGCTCGGGATCGAGGGACATCAACCCCCACACATTGGCGTGTCCGGTAAAACGCCACGACTCGTCCTCCCAGGTGTCGGCACCGAACGAGTCATTGGACTGTGGCACGGTGAAGAACACCCACCTGCGCTCGCCCGTGTGCACGTCGAACGCCTGCACGGAGCCCGGGGTGTCGAAACGGTGCTGAATGCGGTCGGGTACACGGCTCCCGACAATAACCAGGTCCTCGAAGACGACCGGCGGAGACGTCTGGTCAAACTCCTTAGGCGACACGTCGTTTGGAAACCCCTCGGTCAGCGGAACCTGACCGTCATCGCCAAACGTCTCAATGAGCGCGCCGCTCTTGGCGTCGATCGCGTAGAGCGTGTCGCGACTATTGAGGAGGATGCGCATCTCGTCACCGTCACCATGGACCGCAAGGCCGCGGTGCACCCATAGAGATGCCCCGCCGCCCTCGTACCCCTCGTACGCCCGCGGATCGAACGCCCAGAGCTCTTCCCCGGTTCCTGCATCCAAGGCGACCACACGCGTGTACATCGTGGAGACATACAGGATGTTGTCGATCATGAGCGGGGTCGCCTGGAAGCTCCCGGGCCGGGTGCGGTACTCCTGGAGTGGCAGCTCGCTCGGTTCCCATTCCCAGGCGATCTCGAGTTGGTCGACGTTCTCCGGCGTGACCTGCGCGGCGGTTGAGAATTTGGTGTGGGCCTGGTCGGCTCCAACGAAGGGCCACTCGACCGTGACGCTCTCCTGAGTCTGCGCTCGCGCACCCAGGAAAACCGCGGAGGCGACGGCCGCTGCTGAAACACACACCCGACAAACGCTGCGCCCGTTCATCACGTCCGGAAGGGTACTCGAAGTCGTTACTATAGGCAGTCCTACGTTGTGAGACAATTCCGGCGGTAGAGATAGGAGAGTCCAGATGCCTGAGAGACCAGGGAGCACCGGCGCACGGGGTCAACGGGAAAGCCGCCGACGGTTTTTCAAGCTGTTGGCGAGTAGTCCGCTTCTGGCGACGGCGTATCCGGTCCTGCCGTCGAGCTGGCAGGACGCGATCGCTAAAGAGGCCGTGCACGGCGCAGCGGCCGGTCCCCGACCGGCAGGCATTCCCTGCCCTGACTGTGGAGCGGAGATGGTCTTCCCGCCGAGTCCCGACACGCGGCTCTCCGCACAGGATTCCGCCAACCCGCTCACGCTCGACCGCAACCGCTTCCTGGAGGCGCAACTCGCGGGTCAGGTTGTCGAGTCGCCCGAGCAGGCGGCCAACGTGTGGGACATGGAGATGACGACCCACGCACACAACTTGCCCGAGCACTGGGCCTACCTGCACCTCGGTGTCGACGATTTCGAGACGCGTGTGGCGAATCGGGAAGGCTTCAACCGGATAGCCGTGCGTCCCAGGCGCCTAGGTCAAGACACGTCCAACCTGGACACCTCGGTCGAGCTGTTCGGCAAGCGATACGGAACCCCGCTCTTCACCTGCCCGGTCGCCGCGCTCCAGGCTTACCACACGCAGGGCGAGGTAGGGGCCGCTCGGGCCGCCAGGGGCCAGGGTGTGTTCGTCTGCCAGTCGCACAACAGTTCGCAGTCGTATGAGGAGATCGCCGAAGGATATGGCGAGCCCCACTGGTTCCAGCTCTACATCCGATCGGACTGGAACCAGGTGACACACACGCTCGACCGGGTCGAATCGGCGGGCTGCGAGGTGCTGGTTTGGACGGTCGACTCGCTTGGTGGAAGCAATCGCGAGCTCATGCGACGCGTCGACGGGACTGAGGGGAGGAGCGCGGCGTTCTGCCAGAACTGCCACAATCACCGCGAGGGGTATCAGCGGCCGATGCTGCGAGACCTCGAGGGCCCAGCAGGCCCCCGTCCGATGCCAGACTGGGACTACCTCAAGCGGCTCAAGGACTACACGTCGATGAAGGTGCTCGTGAAGGGTATCGTGACGCGTGAGGAGGCCGAGCTGGCGGTTGAGCACGGAGCGGATGGCGTCTTGTGTCCAACCACGGTGGTCGTGGCGTCAACATGCTCCGCGGGACCATCGATGCGCTCCCCGAGGTCGCCCAGGGGGTCGACGGGCGGGTGCCCGTACTCATCGACAGCGGTGTTCGACGGGGTGCGGACATCTTCAAGGCGCTTGCGCTTGGCGCCGACGCCGTGGGGATCGGTCGCCCGTACGTCTGGGGACTGGGCGCGTTCGGCGAAGAAGGCGTCGATAGACTACTCGAGATCATTTTGGACGAGTTCAGGATGGTCATGCGACAGACGCGCACGACGGCTATCGACCAGATCGGGCCCGGATTCGTGATGGAAGGACAGCCGATCATGACCCGTGACAACAGGCTGGGCTTCGGTCTCTGAACTCTGAACGCTGACCGGTTGGCTAACGCGAGCCCGAGTTGGTCACCGACGCGGGCGCGCGCAGCTCCGCGATCTCGAGCTCGTTTACCTGATCGATGATGTGCGCATAGGCCCGGGTCATCGCCTCGAGCCCGGCTGCTGGCACATACTCGGGCATGTCATGGTCGGAGTGATAGACCCACGGCGACTCGACCACCTGCACCGATGGTGCGTCTAGACTGACGTCGCGCATATCACCGCTGGCAATCGGCTCCATCTCGTGATACACGGCCACGCCGAACAGCTGATACGACTCAAGCACCCGGCTCGCGAGCTTGTCGCTGCCAAACACCCACCAGCGCCGGGCGTCCGTCGTGTTCGACTTGCGCAGCGCTGGCCCGTATAGATACGTCTGCGTAACCGAGATGTGCTCGGCGTTGAGGATCAGCGCCGTGTCCACGAGAAAGGTGTCACGGTTGTCGTGCATCCAGAGTGCGCCCGGCGCTCCCGCATGGTGCGCGGCCGTCGAGACGAAGCGCAGAGTGCGACGCCGCTCGGTCCGTGGCAACCCGGCGAAGTACTGCGCCAGACCCAACATGGCCGCGGTGCCCGAGGCGTTGTCGAGCGCGCCTTCGAAGTAGGCGTCGTGATGGGCCATCACGATGATCGTCTCGTCGGTCATGCCGGGCAGTGTGCCCCAGATGGAGGCGCACTCGAGCCCGTCACGGATCTCGGTCGAAAGCCGTACGTCGATGCTCACCGGACGCCCCGCCTCGAGTGCTTCTCGCACGTGGTTGCCGTCATCGAGGCCGATCGAGAAAATCGGCACATCGGCTCCCAGTGACAGGCGTGAAAGGCGGCCGTCAACGAGTGTGGTGTTGAGTTGGGTCTGGAAGTTGCCCGGAAGCGCGAGCACGACGAACACGGCGGCGGCGCCCCGCTCGGCAGCCCGCTCGGTTGCGCCATAGGTCTCGGCCGTATGCCGGAGTGCGCTGGGCCTCGGCGTGCTGTGGATGAAGACGGCCTTCCCCCGCACGTCCCGCCCGAGGAAATCGGCCTCCTGCCCGAGCCCGACCCAGACCGGATCGAGCGTCAGCCCCCCAGCCGGTGTCGCGGCAGAGTCCTGCCCCGGATGCGCGCTCGCTAGCGCGGTCGTCCCGCCGGCGCCGGAGACCTCGACCGACCACGCGGTGGGAATCCATTGCGGAGCGAGCTCGAACCCCTGGCGCTCGATGTCCTCCAGCCCGACCCGCTCGAACTCCTCTGCCATCCAGTCCTCGGTCTGTAGGTCCGAGTCGAGTCCGGCGATGCGACCCCAGTACTGATGGCCGGCGTCACGGCTACGACGCGAGATCGCCGTCATGTCGACTACCCACTGCTTGAGCTCACCACCGTTGATGCGCCCGTATTGCTCGGCGCCCGCTGGCAGCGGCCATCGCAGGTAGGACGACTCCAGGTCGTACTGGTGTGGCGTAATGGGCGGCTGGGCGACGGCCAACCCGGCGGCTACAAGGGCGCAGCCGAGCACGACGATCAGTGGAATCTTTCTTGGCATGTGTCGACCTCTGTAGGCGGCATCATACAACGGGGCCAGTGGATGACCTGGCGACCGCCATCTCGATGTTCCTATACTTGGGGTTGTCGCTGGAGGGTTGAGATGCAGATCCCTAACTTCGCTGGAGTTGCCGCTGTCGCGGTCGGCCTGTTCTTCGCCGCGACGCCGGTATTCGCTCAGACGCAACCACCGACCGAGGGACCGGCGGTCAACGGGTCACCAGCCTGGTTTTTGCAGGGATCATTTCCCGACTCAGGTGTGCGAACCATCGTTGACTCGGAGGGAAACGCGACGATCGCGCCTCCCAGCGAGTCGGGCGACTCTCGTACGGCCACTGCGGAGACACCGGGATGCAGTCACTCACCGCTCTGTCGCAATCGTCTGGGCCGCCCCTCACAGTCACTGCAGCGTGTTCAGTGGGAACAAACGCTGGGCTATGCCTTCTCGTACCCCTATCGGCTGCCAGCGGGGCCCGGCGGTGTCCCGGCGGTGGCTCTTGATTCGAACGACAACCTCTGGGTGTTTCAGCGGGCGGAGGCGGGTAAACCGCGGCTCTTCAAGTTCGATCCGGATTTCAACCTCATCCTGAAAGTCGGGCCGGACGTGATCGGCTACCAGGACAAGGCGCACGGCATGGCCGTCGATGCAGACGACAATGTCTGGATCACCGCCACACATGGTGCCACCGTGATGAAGCTCAGTCCCGAGGGCGAACTGCTCTTGACGATCGGTGAGAGCGGGCGCCGGGGGGACTGGAATGAAGCCGAAGGGCAACGGCTGCTCTGGGAGCCAGTCATGGTCGCCTTTTCACCGAACGGCGACGTCTATATCGGCCAAGGCCATGGGAACGAGAGCCCCAACGATACCGACTCCGGTGATCCGGCCAACAACCTCGGCGCGTCGAGGATCCTGCACCTCAACAGGAACGGCCAGTTCATCAACCAGTGGTATGGCAACGAGGCCGGACCGGGGAAGTTCAACTCGGCCCACGGGCTGGCCGTCGATCCCACGAACGGCGATGTCTGGATCGGCGACCGTGAGGACTATCGCATCGTCGTCTATGCCGGTGACGGCAAGTTTCTCAAGACGCTGCAAATGAGAAACCTGTCATGCGCCCTCTATTTCGATTCGCATGGCCAGCCATGGATGGCGACAGGGCTGGACGGCCAGTTCCTGAAGCTGGACCGGAACGGGAAGGTGCTCGGTGCGGTCGGAAACGGAATGGGGATCGGGACCGGCCAGTTCATCGAAGCTGGCTACTGGGCGATGGACAAGGACGACAACCTGTATGCAGGAGACACGGTCGTGGGCCGGGTCACGAAAATGGTTGCGCCCGAGGAGTAGAGCATCCTTATCGGCAGAGCTGGACGATTGTGCGACGAACAGAATTTCGTGCGCTCGGCGGCGGTCGGGTGTATAAAGGTGCCGTCCGGGGCAGGCACGACGGAAACCCCGGTTTACACCACCGAAAAAGGAGTCTCATCGTGAAACCCGCAGTTCTCGGCTTCGTGGCCGCTGTCGCACTGACCCTTGTCCTCTTCCCAGCCATCGGCCTCGCTCAGGCGCAGCAGCCTGACAACAGCGACGCTCCGCTGATTCCGTTCGTGTCTGTACCCAACTACTTGAAGTATTCCGCGGACATGAACCTGGGTGAGATTCTGGGGGTCGCGGAGAATTCGAAGGGCCACCTCGTGGTGCTGAACCATCCGGGGTCGGCCACAACCGGCCCGCTCTACGGCAACGCCACGCATCAGCTCCTGGAGTTCGACGACCGGGGCCATTTCGTGCGCGAGATCGGAAAAGGAGTGTACGGCCTGGGGTACTCGCACTCCGTCCGATTCGACAGATATGACAACCTCTGGGTCGTCGACAAGGGCACCAACGCCGTCGTGAAGTTCGATCCAGCCGGCTACGTGGTCTTGAACCTCGGGCGACGCCCGGAGGGCTATGACCCGCACGTGCACGTCAGCCAGGAGGACGCCCGGCCGAGAGATGGTTTCTTCCAGGGCCCGACCGACGTCGGATGGGACGCCGATGACAACATCTACGTGAGCGACGGGTACGTCAACTCTCGGATCGCCAAGCTCGACAAGCATGGAAACTGGATCACGTCCTGGGGCACCTACGGATCGGAGCCTGGCCAGTTGTCGACGCCTCACAACATGCAGGTCGACAGGGACGACAACGTGTACGTCGCCGATCGAGATAACAGGCGGATTCAAGTGTTCGATTCCGACGGCAACCTACTGCGCATCCTCTATCTCAACGCCCCGTACGACAAGACACGGCAGCCAGTCTTGGGCAACCCCAACCCAAACCGCCCGGACAACACCGAACCGTGGACCCTGTGCATTTCCGACGGCCCGACGCAGTACCTGTTTGCAGCGGACGAAGAACCGGGCCGCGTGTACAAGATGACGCTCGAAGGCAAGATTCTCGGCATGCTCGGGGAATCCGGACGTCAGCTCGGCCAGTTCAACTGGCCGCACGGCATCTCATGCCGGTCGGAGGACACGCTGTACATCGCCGACATGAACAACTGGCGAGTACAGAAGATCTTGCTGAACGAGTCGACGGGTTCGTCTGGCGATCAGTAGTGTGGCGGCCCGCCGAGGGTCGAGCTCATCGGCGGGCGCCTCGGGGCGATCGAGGTAAGTCTCATCGGCCCTCGCCTTCCGTGAGCCACGTGTATTGGTCGATGGGCACGTCACGCCACTCCTCGACCCGTCCGCTCGGCCACATGACGCGAACGTCCGGTGCGTTCGCCTGCTCGCCGAGGCCGACGAGCACCCGCGGATCGTTCGCCGAGGCGTAGCTCCCATCCGCTCGAGCCCGGCGCCACAGTGTCGAGCCATCCGACCGAAGAACCGCCACCCGCGCACCGAGCATGTCCCGGGCCGGGCGTCCGCCGACGAGTCGCAACCCGATCCAGTGGTGCCGGGTGCCGATGTCGTTGACGAGGAGTCGAACCGGGCCCTCCGCGTTGGCGATCACGACGTCGGTATCGCCGTCGTTGTCGATATCGCCAAACGCCGCCCCGCGGCTCACCTCGGACCGCTCGAACGCCGCGCCGGCGAGGCCGGTGACGTCCTCGAACGTCTGCCCGCTCAGATTGCGGAGTAACAGATTGGGCTGCTGCATCGGGAACGGGTTATCGGGTCCCAGCGCGTCGTAGTTCTGGATCACGGAGCCGTTCACCTCCAGGATGTCGAGCCACCCATCGTTGTCAAAATCAATCCAGCCCGCGCCGAACCCCGTAAACGGGAGGCTGGCGAGCCGGAGACCGAGCGGGCCGCTCCGTTCTTCGAACGCTCCGGTGCCGTCGTTGACGTACAGCGTGCTGCCCTCTCCGGTAAACTCGGTGATGACGAGGTCCTCGTCGCCGTCGTTGTCGAAGTCGCCGGCGTCGACTCCCATGTCGGCATTGCGCTCACCGGAGGCAGCCAGCGCCGTGCCCGCCGAAAGCGCCAGGTCGCGGAACGTACCGTCCTGCTGGTTGAGCCAGAGCTGGTTTTCCTGCATGTCGTTGGCGACAAAGACATCGGTCCAGCCGTCGCCGTCGAAGTCGGCGGTCGCAATGCCGAGTCCCGGCCCAAATGTGGCCGCCAGTCCCGCGTCGACCGTCACATCGACGAATGTCCCATCCCCACGATTGCGATACAGCCGGTCGGGCTGGGCGCGATATTGCTGGGGCCGGCAATAGTCCCGACTGCCTGACTCGCTGTAACAGGGCACGTCCTGATCGATGTCGTAGACGAGGTAGTTGCCGACGAAGAGATCGAGCCAGCCATCGCGGTCGACATCGAGGAGCGCCGCCGGCACGCTCCAGCTCGGGTCCGCCGTGCCGCTCGCCTGCGACACGTCGGTGAACGTGCCGTCGCAGTTGTTGCGATACAGCTGGTTCGGTCCGTAGTGGGTCAGATACAGATCCACGCACCCGTCGTTCGTGAGGTCGCCCGCCGCGACACCCATCCCGTAGCCTCGGGCATCGATGCCACTCGCGTCGGTCACGTCGGTGAAGCGCAAGGCGTCGGGACCGGCTGCCGAACCCAACTCATTCCGGTAGAGACGCCCCGTGAGCGGGACGGGCGACGGCGGCGCGCCGCGAGCATCCGGCGTGACGGGCGCGCCCAGCCTCTGCCCTTGGACCAGGTACACGTCGAGGTCGCCGTCGTTGTCGTAGTCGAAGAGCGCGGCGCCGGGACCCAGGATCTCGGGCTGATAGAAACGCCCCGACCGGCCGGTCGTGTGGACAAAATCGAGCCCGGCGGCCTGAGCCCGATCGACGAACCATGCCGGTTCGGCGGTCTCGACGTCGGCTGGTTCAGCCACGCTGGATGTCGGTGGATCGGTCGTGCCCCCGGCACAGCCCCCGACTCCGGACGCCGCCACGCAGAACGCCCAAGCGATCGGGCCCCTGCGTCTACACACGTGAGACGACGCTCCACGGTCCGTAGGCCGTCGTTCGACTGACGTTATCGGTCACCGATGCCCTTCTGCAGACTCAGCACGGCCTCGACGACATCCTGCAAGGCGGTGAGCTCCGGCTCGTCGACGTGGATTCGCCGTGCCGCCACGAGCCAGTCACGGGCCTCCTGGTAACGCTCGAGACCGATGAGGACGTTCGCCCGCTCTTTCCACCCGTCGACATGCCGGGGGTCGAGCTCGACGACGCGGCGGTACGGCTCGAGCGAGTCCTCGGGGCGTCCCAACGCCTCGAGGCTAAGGGCCAGCCCCATGTGCGCCTCCACGTGATTTGAATTGTGCCGAACGGCAAGGGCAAAGCGGGACGCCGCCTCCTCAGGTCGCTCCTGCCGGGCGAAGATCACCCCCAAGCTGTAGTGGGCTTGCGCGTACGTCGGCGACTGCCGGACGACGGCTTCGAACTCCGCGATCGCGGCGTCGGTCTCGCCCATCCGACCCAGCGCCAACGCCCGCTGATGCCGAAGCGCGAGGTTCTCTGGCTCCAGCTCCAGCCCTTTGTGGAACAGCGCCGCCGCCTCGGCCCATCCTCCGGCTTGGAACGCTGCCCACCCACGCCTCTGATACGCCTGGCCGCTTTCCAGCAGCCTGTCGTATTCGTTCATGAGCGGGTCGGACAGCGTCGGTTTGCCATCCCCGCGCTGCTGCAGATGCGCGTCCGTGTTGTTCGGTTCCCCGAGACCCCGGTACGCCATCGCCAGCGGGTAGTGCAGGCTCGTTGCCTCGGGCTCGAGCGTCAACGCCCGCGTCAGTAGCTCCACCGCCTGCGCATGGTCACGTCGAGCGAGGGCCACATGGCCCCGGCCGGCCAGGGCCACAGCCGAGCGGGGATCGTGGTCGAGCGCTTGCTGAAAGAGCACCTGTGCGTCGTCGAGTCGACCCTGATCGACATACAGCCCAGCGAGACGGATGAGGATCGGGACGTCGGCGGGGCGCAGCTCGAGCGCGCGTTCGAATAACGCTATCGCCCGCGCGTGCTCGCTCCGGTAATTGTGGAAGTGGCCGAGATAGTAGGGCCAGCGTGGATCGTGCGGCGCGACCGCCTGGGCGTTACGGAGACTGGACAGCGCCGCGGTGTCGTAGTCGGCCGCCATCAGAATGAGGCCGAGATCCCCATGGGCGCGACCGAGCTCGTCGGCGGGCGTCTCGGGGCGATCGATCCGCGTCAGCGCGGTGTGGCGCTCGCGGACCTGGTCGCGCACCGACTCGGACAATCGGGACAGATCCGGAAGCGTGACGGGCCTCACCTCGCGGGGGCTCTCTCCTTCGGCGTCGCGGGATGCCGGGCGCGTCGCTCCCGCATCGTCCGGAGGGGCACACGCGCTCACGCCGGCAACGAGCAGTCCGGTCAGCACGACGCGGGCGATCGAGGGGACGCTCATCGGCCCTCGCCTTCCGTGAGCCACGTGTATTGGTCGATGGGCACGTCACGCCACTCCTCGACCCGTCCGCTCGGCCACATGACGCGAACGTCCGGTGCGTTCGCCTGCTCGCCGAGGCCGACGAGCACCCGCGGATCGTTCGCCGAGGCGTAGCTCCCATCCGCTCGAGCCCGGCGCCACAGTGTCGAGCCATCCGACCGAAGAACCGCCACCCGCGCACCGAGCATGTCCCGGGCCGGGCGTCCGCCGACGAGTCGCAACCCGATCCAGTGGTGCCGGGTGCCGATGTCGTTGACGAGGAGTCGAACCGGGCCCTCCGCGTTGGCGATCACGACGTCGGTATCGCCGTCGTTGTCGATATCGCCAAACGCCGCCCCGCGGCTCACCTCGGACCGCTCGAACGCTGCGCCGGCGCGGCCGGTAACGTCCTCGAACGTCTGCCCGCTCAGATTGCGGAGCAACAGATTGGGCTGCTGCATCGGGAACGGGTTATCGGGTCCCAGCGCGTCGAGGTTCTGGTTCACGAAGCCGTTCACCTCCAGGATGTCGAGCCACCCATCGTTGTCAAAATCAATCCAGCCCGCGCCGAACCCCGTAAACGGGAGGCTGGCGAGCCGGAGACCGACCGGGCCGCTCCGCTCTTCGAACGCTCCGGTGCCGTCGTTGACGTACAGCGTGCTGCCCTCTCCGGTAAACTCGGTGATGACGAGGTCCTCGTCGCCGTCGTTGTCGAAGTCGCCGGCGTCGACTCCCATGTCGGCTTTGAGGTCCCCAGCGGCACCCACCGCCGTGCCCGACAAAAGCGCCAGGTCGCGGAACGTACCGTCCTGCTGGTTGAGCCAGAGCTGGTTCTCCTGCTGATCGTTGGCGACGAATATATCAACCCACCCGTCGCCGTCGAAGTCGGCGGTCGCCACGCCGAGTCCCGGCCCAAACGTGGCCGCCAGTCCCGCGTCGGCCGTCACATCGACGAATGTCCCATCCCCACGATTGCGATACAGCCGGTCGGGCTGGGCGCGATATCGCTGGGGCCGGCAATAGTCCTGACTGCCTGACTCGGTGTAACAGGGCACGTCCTGATCGATGTCGTAGACGAGGTAGTTGCCGACGAAGAGATCGAGCCAGCCGTCGCGGTCGACATCGAGGAGCGCCGCCGGCACGCTCCAGCTCGGGTCCGCCGTGCCGCTCGCCTGCGACACGTCGGTGAACGTGCCGTCGCAGTTGTTGCGATACAGCTGGTTCGGTCCGTAGTGGGTCAGATACAGATCCACGCACCCGTCGTTCGTGAGGTCGCCCGCCGCGACACCCATCCCGTAGCCTCGGGCATCGATGCCACTCGCGTCGGTCACGTCGGTGAAGCGCAAGGCGTCGGGACCGGCTGCCGAACCCAACTCATTCCGGTAGAGACGCCCCGTGAGCGGGACGGGCGACGGCGGCGCGCCGCGAGCATCCGGCGTGACGGGCGCGCCCAGCCTCTGCCCTTGGACCAGGTACACGTCGAGGTCGCCGTCGTTGTCGTAGTCGAAGAGCGCGGCGCCGGGACCCAGGATCTCGGGCTGATAGAAACGCCCCGACCGGCCGGTCGTGTGGACAAAATCGAGCCCGGCGGCCTGAGCCCGATCGACGAACCATGCCGGTTCGGCGGTCTCGACGTCGGCTGGTTCAGCCACGCTGGATGTCGGTGGATCGGTCGTGCCCCCGGCACAGCCCCCGACTCCGGACGCCGCCACGCAGAACGCCCAAGCGATCGGGCCGTAGGCCGCCGTTCGGCTGACGTTATCGGTCACCGATGCCCTTCTGCAGACTCAGCACGGCCTCGACGACATCCTGCAAGGCGGTGAGCTCCGGCTCGTCGACGTGGATCCGCCGTGCCGCCACGAGCCAGTCACGGGCCTCCTGGTAACGCTCGAGACCGATGAGGACGTTCGCCCGCGCTTTCCACGCGTCGACATGCCGAGGGTCGAGCTCGACGACGCGGCGGTACGGCTCGAGCGAGTCCTCGGGGCGTCCCAATGCCTCGAGGCTAAAGGCCAGCCCCATGTGCGCTTCCGCGTGATTTGAATTGTGCCGAACGGCAAGGGCAAAGCGGGACGCCGCCTCCTCAGGTCGCTCCTGCCGGGCGAAGATCACCCCCAAGCTGTAGTGGGCTAGCCCGTTCGTCGGCGACTGCCGGACGATGGCTTCGAACTCCGCGATCGCGGCGTCGGTCTCGCCCATCTGAGCCAGCGCCAACGCCCGCGGATGCCGAAGCGCGAGGTTCTCTGGCTCGAGCTCCAGCCCTTTGTGGAACAGCGCCGCCGCCTCGGCCCATCCTCCGGCTTGGAGTGCTGCCCACCCACGCCTCTCATACGCCTGGCTGCTTTCCAACAGCCTGTCGTATTCGTTCATGAGCGGGTCGGACAGCGTCGGTTTGCCATCCCCGCGCTGCTGCAGATGCGCGTCCGTGTTGTTCGGTTCCCCGAGACCCCGGTACGCCATCGCCAGCGGGTAGTGCAGGCTCGTCGCCCCGGGCTCGAGCGTCAGCGCCCGCGTCAGTAGCTCCACCGCCTGCGCATGGTCACGTCGAGTGAGGGCCACATGGCCCCGGCCGGCCAGGGCCACAGCCGAGCGAGGATCGTGGTCGAGCGCTTGCTGAAAGAGCACCTGTGCGTCGTCGAGTCGACCCTGATCGACATACAGCCCAGCGAGATGAACGAGGGTCGGGACGTCGGCGGGGCGCAGCTCGAGCACGCGTTCGAAAAACGCTGTCGGCCGCGCGTGCTCGCCCCGAATCAGGTGGAACTTGGCGAGATAGTAGGGCCAGCGTGGATCGTGCGGCGCGACCGCCTGGGCGTTACGGAGACTGGACAGCGCCGCGGTGTCGTAGCCGGCCGCCATCAGAATGAGGCCGAGATCCCCATGGGCGCGACCGAGCTCATCGGCGGGCGTCTCGGGGCGATCGATCCGCGTCAGCGCGGTGTGGCGCTCGCGGACCTGGTCGCGCACCGACTCAGGCAACCGGGAGAGGTCGGGCATCGTGAGAGGCCGAACCTCGCCGACACTGTCTCTTGTGTCTTCGGCTCCGGCCAGGCGCGACGCCGGGAGCGTCGATGCGACCTCCTCCGATGAGGTACACCCGCCCGTCACGGAAACGAGTAGTCCGGCCAGGGCGGCGTGGGCGATGGAGGTGACGGTCATCGGCCCTCACCCTCTGTGAGCACCGTGTATCGATCGACCGGCATGTCGGTCCACTCCTCGACCCGGCCGCTCGGCCACGTGACGCGAATCTGGAGCGCATGCTCCTGCTCACCAAGTCCTACGAGCACCCGGGGATCGTTCGCCGAGGCGTAGCTCCCATCCGCCCGGGCCCGACGCCACAGTGTCGAGCCATCCGACCGAAGAACCGCCACCCGCGCACCGAGCATGTCACGGGCCGGGCGTCCGCCGACGAGTCGCAACCCGATCCAGTGGTGCCGGGTACCGATGTCGTTGACGAGGAGTCGAACCGGGCCCTCCGCGTTGGCGATCACGACGTCGGTATCGCCGTCGTTGTCGATATCGCCAAACGCCGCCCCGCGGCTCACCTCGGACCGCTCGAACGCGGGACCGGCGCGGCCGGTGACGTCCTCGAACGTCTGCCCGCTCAGATTGCGGAGCAACAGATTGGGCTGCTGCAGCGGGAACGGGTTATCGGGTCCCAGCGCGTCGTAGTTCTGGGTCACGAAGCCGTTCACCTCCAGGATGTCGAGCCACCCATCGTTGTCAAAATCAATCCAGCCCGCGCCGAACCCCGTAAACGGGAGGCTGGCGAACCGGAGACCGACCGGGCCGCTTCGTTCTTCGAACGCTCCGGTGCCGTCGTTGACGTACAGTGTGCTGCCCTGTCCGGTCAGCTCGGTGATGACGAGGTCCTCGTCGCCGTCGTTGTCGAAGTCGCCGGCGTCGACCCCCATATCGGCCTTCCGGTTACCGGACGCACCCAGGGCGACGCCCGACCCGAGCGCCACGTCCCGAAACGTGGCGTCCTGCTGGTTGAGCCAGAGCTGGTTCTCCTGCTGATCGTTGGCGACGAATATATCAACCCACCCGTCGCCGTCGAAGTCGGCGGTCGCCACGCCGAGTCCCGGCCCAAACGTGGCCGCCAGTCCCGCGTCGGCCGTCACATCGACGAATGTCCCATCCCCACGGTTGCGATACAGCCGGTCGGGCTGGGGACGATATCGCTCGGGCGGGCAATAGTCCCGACTGCCTGACTCGCTGTAACAGGGCACGTCCTGATCGATGTCGAAGGCGACGTAGTTGCCGACGAAAAGATCGAGCCAGCCGTCGCGGTCGACATCGAGGAGCGCCGCCGGCACGCTCCAGCTCGGGTCCGCCGTGCCGCTCGCCTGCGACACGTCGGTGAACGTGCCGTCGCAGTTGTTGCGATACAGCTGGTTGGGTCCAAAGTGGGTCAGATACAGATCCACGCACCCGTCGTTCGTGAGGTCGCCCGCCGCGACGCCCATCCCGTAGCCTCGGGCATCGATGCCACTCGCGTCGGTCACGTCGGTGAAGCGCAAGGCGTCGGGACCGGCTGCCGAACCCAACTCATTCCGGTAGAGACGCCCGTTGAGCGGGACGGGCGACGGCGGCGCGCCCAGCCTCTGCCCTTGAACCAGGTACACGTCGAGGTCGCCGTCGTTGTCGTAGTCGAAGAGCGCGGCGCCGGGACCCAGGATCTCGGGCTGATAAAAACGCCCCGACCGGCCGGTCGTGTGGACAAAATCGAGCCCGGCGGCCTGAGCCCGATCGACGAACCATGCCGGTTCGGCGGTCACGACGTCGGCTGGTTCAGCCACGCTGGATGTCGGTGGATCGGTCGTGCCCCCGGCACAGCCCCCGACTCCGGACGCCGCCACGTAGAACGCCCAAGCGATCGGGACCCATTCAGTTCGGCAGCGCAAAGACAAACCCTGTGGGAGGATAACCCAGGTTTTCCCACCGGCCGTATCGGCGAACCGACCTCACCCTCCAGCTCTGTGTCCGTGAGGACCGGCCGCTCCTACTAAGGCAACGGCGCTACGGTGCCCCCTGGATGTTGGCTGCCGTTCCGGACGGCAACGTGGCGCGTTCGACCTTGCGCCAGGAGGCCGGAGGCGTGCCGACCGATCGTTTGAAGGCGCGATTGAAGGCGGCTTCTGAATCGTAGCCGACGCGCTGGGCCACCTGTGCCACGCTGTTCTCTTCGCGCAGCAGATGTTTGGCGAGTTGGATGCGCCACGCCGTGAGGTATTTTATCGGTGGGTGGCCAATCAATTCGGTGAACCGCTCTGCAAACCCGGACCGGGAGATACCCGCTTCGCGCGCCAATTCATCCACGGTCCAGTTGTGCTGCGGCTGTTCGTGCATCAAGCGCAGGGCCTTGCCAACTTGCGTGTCGTTCAGCCCGACCAGCCAGCCGGACTGGTCGGCGGGGAGCTGCCTCATGTACTGCCGGAGCACCTCGACGAACATCAGCTCGGTCAGTCGGCCGAGCATGGCTTGGTTTCCTGGGCGCCCTTCGCCCGCTTCGTGGACCGTGTACTTTAGCGTGGTGCTCAGCCAGGAACTTGATCCGTGCGGGACCTGAGCCGGGCGCAAGCCGTCGCCGTCAATCGCTTCGACGACGCTATAGGCGTTGCGGTTGCGCACCACGAGGATGTTCGGCAGCGCACCGAGCAGCGGATTGAACCTCTGGTCGCAGTTCAAGTAGCCACAGATGAAACGCGTGGTCTTTCCGCCCCCGCCTAGCACAAGCTGATCCAGAGCTCCCTCTGCCGAGGATCGTGGCATTGCGGGATTCAGAGGTCGGCAACGCAGGCCGAGCTCGCTGCTCATCGTGTGCGGGTCGCCATGTGGGAACACGATCACGTCGCCGGACGTCAGGTGTACCGGTGGCAGCCCCGGGGCTTCAAAAAACCCATCGCCTTCCACCAGGATGTGGAATAGCACCAGGGATTCCGCATCGGGGATGCTGAAGGCAGCCAGCTGGTCGGGATCGGGTTCGTTCATCAACCATGGCGCGGAGAACTCGCCAATGAAAATCACCGAACCCGTGAGGCGTATTACCCGCAGGACATCTGACAACACGTCCATGAGCCGTCCTCCTTTCATGCAGGTCAGCGTGGACGCTCGAGCAAGGTTCGCAGAGCCCTAGTCAATTCGTCAAGAGGTTTAATAGGGTATCGTTCAAGCTACACATAGCTGAAGATCCTAAAACTGGAGGGTCAAGAATGTTGTCCGGTAGAACTTTCGTCTTAGTTTTACTCCTCTCCGCGGTGGCGATGCTGTACCCGCTGGCCGCGTATGCTCAGACCGGGACCATCTCCGGCACGGTGCGAGATGACACTGGCGGCGTGTTGCCAGGGGTCACCGTGGAAGCGGCGAGCCCTGCTCTCATCGAAGGAACTCGGACTGCCATCACCGACGATCAGGGCATCTACCGGCTCGTCGATCTCCGCCTCGGTGAATACGCCGTCACGTTCACCCTCCAGGGTTTCAACACGTTCGTGTCGGACGGGGTCGTGTTGCCGGCTGGCGTCACGGTCACCGTCAACGCCGATATGGCCGTGGGCACGGTCGCGGAGACGATCACCGTCTCGGGGGTGGCCCCGGTCGTCGACACGCAGAACGCGACTCAGCAGCGGACAATCACGCGCGCGGTCATGAACGAGCTGCCCACAGGGCGGGACCCGAACAACTATGTCATCACCGTCCCGGGCGTAACCACACAAATCCAGAATATGGGGGGTATTAAACTGGGCGCCGCTCTGAGCGACATCATGGAGATTCACGGCAGTGAGCCGGAGGACGCGCCACTGATTGTTGACGGCATGAAATACGGGGGCCTCGGCGGGTCGGGTGGCGGCGACGCCACCGGTGGCTACCGGCCCAACAACGCCATGGTCGATGAGCTCGCCGTGGTCACGTCGGGCGCCACGGCCGAGCACGAGGTCAGCGGGGTTGTGACCAATATCATCATGAAGCAGGGCGCGAACGCGTTTTCCGGGCAGTTCTTCGGCGGCGGGACGGGCGGCGGGCTCCAGCGCGACAACTTTGACCAAGAGTTGGAAGACCGCGGGGTGAGTACCGGCCTCAACATCTCTAGAATCTGGGATTCCAGCTTGGCGGTCGGCGGACCGATCGCGCAGGACAAGCTCTGGTTCTATGGGGCTTTCCGGCATCAGGGCAACCACACGGAGCCGATTGGCGCTATTCACGAAGCTAACCCGGGGTCCCTCATCTTCGAGCCCGGCGGCCCCGCCAACAAGTCCGCCAAGACCCGCAACGAGAATTTCCGAGTGACGTGGCAAGCGGCGCGCAACAGCAAGCTGTCGTTCTACTTCGATAATAACGACCGCGAAGAAAAGGGTGGCGGGGTCAGCTCGACCTGGACCAAGGAGGCGTCCTGGGACTTTGACGGCGAACAACAGCTCTACCAGCTCACGTCGAACACGACCCTCTCGAATGATCTGCTCCTCGAGCTCGGCTGGACCCACGCACGGGGCAGTTCGGGCTTCCCCCGGAATCGCGACATCCCAGTGGAGATGCCGGGGCTCCGGGATCTTGGGACTGGCGTTTGGTATGGGGCAGCCCCTTGGGTTGAAGACGGCTCGACCAACAGGCAGTACAACGGTAAGGCCATCATGACCTGGGTCACCGGCGCACACAGCCTCAGGTTCGGGGGGCAGTGGCTTCATGGAAATCGCGTAGGAATCGCGGATGGTTCCCCAGTTAACTACCGCTTCCGCAACGGAGTGCCGGACAGTTTGCAACTGCGGGCCATACCAAGATTAGACACAAATGAGGTCAACCTGAACCTCGGGCTCTTCGTCCAGGAACAGTTGACCCTCGACCGGGTCACGATCAACATGGGCGTGCGGTTTGACCAAATCAAAGCAGGCGTCCCTGCGCAGACTGTTCCAGCGGGCCCGTTCGTGGGCGAGCGTAGCTTTGACGCGATCCCAAACATCCCGAACTGGAAAGACATCACGCCGCGCCTGGGCGTGGCCTACGACCTGTCTGGCGACGGGCGCACGGCCCTCAAGGCTAACCTAGGCAAGTACATGCGCGCCATGGCGACCGGACTCGCCGACCAGGTCAACCCGGCGGGTTCTTCGAATTTGGCCACCACGCGCGCCTGGAACGACTTGGACGGGGATCTCTTCCCCGATTGCGTGTTGGAAAACTTCGCGGCGAACGGTGAGTGTGAGGCAATCAGCAGCTCGACCTTCGGCCAAGCGCGAGCCATCCCCGTTCGCTTCGACCCGGCATACAACACGGGCTGGGGCAAGCGTGACTACAACTGGGAAGGGATGGTTGGCATCCAACATGAGTTCCACCCGGGCGCGTCGGTTGAGGTGTCCTACCACCGGCGCTGGTTCGGCAATCACCGGGTCACCTATAACGCGGCGGTGACGCCAGACGACTTCGACGAGTTCAGCGTCCCGGTGCCCATGGACCCGCGGCTCTCGACCAGCGGCGAGAACCTGGGTGGCTTCTTCAACATCAGCGAGGAGGCCTTTGCCGACCGCGATGAAGTCATCACCTCGGCGGAGAACTTCGGGGGCATCAGTCAGGACTATCACGGCGTGGACGTCCTCCTCAATGCGCGGCTCCCGAACGGGATCTTGCTGCAGGGGGGCACGAGCACCGGGCGCACGCAGACCGACCTGTGTAATGTGCTGGACGGGAATCCCCACATCACGGCCGTCGGTCCGTTCACCCGTACCAGCGGACAACGTTGGCAGACCGTGTCCGAGGTATCAACGGAACACTGCGACATCAAGCCGCCAGTCCAGACGAACTTTAAATTCTCCGCGGTCGTCCCGCTGCCGGGTGACGTGATGTTCAGCGCGGTCTTCCAGAGCTTCCAGACGCCGGTAGACAGTATCGTCCCACGCGTCGCCGGCATCCGAGCGAGGTGGACGGCGCCTGCGGCGGCTATCGAGCCCTCGTTGGGTCGTCCCCTGTCGGGCGGGGCGTCGTCCTTTAGGGTGAACCTCTTACCGTTCGGCGATACGTATGAAGACGGCCGGCTCAACCAGGTCGACTTGCGGCTCGCGAAAAACCTCAACGTGGGAGACATCCGCTTCCAGCCGCAGTTTGACGTCTACAATCTGTTTAACAGCAACCAAGTCCTTAGAGTGTCCGACACTTACGGGGGATCCTGGCTACGACCCGTTGATGTTCTGCTGGGTCGGCTGATCAAATTCAGCCTCCAGGTCGATTTCTAAACACCACGCCAAGGTGCAGCGCACGCACCAATACCTCACCAATCGCGCGGAGGGTAGGGGACGCCGTGTCCCCGTCGATGGCAACTACGGTCGCCTCGAAGTGGTGAACCTCGAAACCAAAGAGACCGCGTGGATCGAGCGCCAGCGGGCGCCGTTCACGTCGGGCACGCTTGCCACGGCGGGCGGCCTCGTGTTCGCGGGCGCCCTCCACCGCACCTTTAGCGCCTACGACGCCGAGACGGGGACCAAACTGTGGCAGACCCGCTTGAACGACGTCCCCAGCTCCTCGCCGATCAGTTACTCCGTCGACGGAACCGACTATGTCGCAATGGTGGTGGGGGCTGGCGGCGCTCAATCGATGATCTTCAACCTTCTGGTGCCCGAGATCCAGAATCCACCCGATCGGAGCCCGACCGTCTGGGTGTTCAAGCTTCCCTGACAGCCTCACGGCCCGGACCTTCTCCACTCAAGGCTGAGCGCGACCCACTGCGCGGGGACTGCGTAAAGAGGTTGTCGCCCGGCTTACGGCTCGGTGATGGTGAAGACTTGGTTCGTCTCGATGGGACCGTCGACCACCTGGGTGCCTGTCTCCGATAGCCAGGTTACTTCGATCTGGTCGACCTGGGTCGCCGCGTCGAGCCCAAAGTAGAGCGGATAGATACTCTGTGAGAGATAGCCCGACTGGCCGTCCTGGACCTTTGTATAGGACTGGCCACCGGCCGTGACACGCACGCGAGCCCCGATGCCGCTGCGATTCGACTTGGAGCCAACCAGGTCAACCTTCAGGTACCGCACGTCCGGCTTCTGCTCACTGAGATTGCTGATAAGCACCATCGGCTCGGAGTGGAAGTCGTTGGTCACGATGTCGAGGTCGCCGTCGTTGTCGAGGTCGAAGATCGCCGACGACCGACTCCCCAGCGCGCCCTGGACCTCGAACTGCCCCGTTTGTCCTTCACACCCTCGGTGGTCTTGGTCCGCGCCATCGCAGTCCAGATCGAACCAGTGCGAACTGAAGCGCCCCTCTCGGCGCGGCTCGACGCCGAGAATGAACTCGCTGTCCAGGAACTTCTCGCCGCGGTTGTTCAGGAAGACCGAGTTGACACCGTACCGCCAGGGGAAGTTCATCGATGAGGCAAGGAACGCGTCTTCCCAGCCATCGGCGTTCAAGTCGCCGACGCTCAGCCCCCACGGCCAGTAGTTCTCCGCATTAATCTCTTCAGAGATCTCCCGAAACGTGCCATCGCCCTGGTTGTGGAAGAACGCGTTGCCGAGCACGTGATTCCCATCGCTCATGAGATAGTCGGGTGAATGCCGCTCGGTCATCTTCATCTTCTCCGCGTACCAGTGGCGCCGCAGATCCTGGACACCGTCGATCATGTCGGTGTGCATGTCGGTGATGAAGATGTCCATGTGCCCGTCGTTGTCGAAATCGAGGGTCTTGATTCCCATCGCCCCCCACGAGGTTTGCGGGAACACCTCACGGCTCTTCCGGACGAATCTGTTGCCCTCGACGTTCTCGTAGTAGTTGTCGTGACCTTGCATGCTCAATACATAGAGATCGAGCCACCCGTCGTCGTTGACATCCATAGGGCTTGCGGCGCCGGTCCAGCTCGTATCGGTGATTCCCATCGACACCGACGTGTTCTCGAAACGGAGATCACCCACGTTGCGGAACAGGATGCTCTGCTCGTAGCGCTCCGGGTACAGCTGCCCGAGGAAGGCGTCGGTCATGCCCACGTAGTAGTCGCCCTCACCGATCTCGTCCGTCGTGTACTGCCCGACGTTCGTCAGATACAGATCGAGCAACCCGTCGCGGTCGTAGTCAAAGAACACTGCCGACGAGGAGTGCCCCCTGTAGCCGAGCCCCGACGGTTCCGTGATGTCCTCGAAGGTGCCGGTACCGTCATTCTCGAACAGCACGTTTCCGTGCCGAACCGTAGTGACGTAGAGATCGGGATCGCCGTCGTTGTCGATGTCAGCAAACGACGCGGTCACGGCTACTCTGTCGGCCAGGCCGACACCTGCAGATTCAGTGATCTCTTCGAACCTCCCGCCGCCGGCGTTCTTCCACAACTGGTTCGAGCCGAGCTGGGTCACGAAATAGATGTCGTAGAGCCCGTTGCCGTCCACGTCGGCGACGGACACCCCGTTTCCGTGGTCATAGTGGACATTCTTGTAGAGCTTGGCGCCGTCATCGACCGTGCGGTGCCTGAACGTAATGCCACTCTCCGGCAGCTGATCTATGAAGCGGAAGTCGTGAAATACCTGAAACTGGTCAACCGTGCTCACCTGCAGCGCGGCGCGCTCCACCATCCAGCGTGACTCGTATATCTCAGCGGGCCGATAGTGGCGACGGTCCACGGTGTATACGTTGTTCGGTCGCGGAAACGTGATCGGCCGATCGTCCTGCGCTACGAGAGACGAGAATGAGCCCAGCAGGAGCGCCACGGCCAAGCACCCAACAGTGACGAGAATCTTTGGGCGGAACATGATCGCCATCATAACTCGGGCCACGTCCCTCTTGCCGCCAGTGACGACGATACGGGTATGGTGGTGGGGGCTGACAGCCTCTCCCTCTACTGGAGGCTGAGCGCGACCCACTGCGCGGGCACGTCGAACCCGCCGATGGGGACGACGATGTACTGTTTGCCCTCGTGCATGTACGTCATCGGCGAGCCGGTCGTTCCCGCCTCTAGCTCGATTTCCCACACGATCTCACCCGTCATCTTGTCGTAGGCCCGAAACCACGGCTCGCCGTAGGTGGGTTCGATCTCGGGAGGCATGCCGACGGGCACACGCGCCGACTCGCGGTCTCCGGAGACGTCGGATCCCTCGCCGATGAAGAGGAGCGTCTTCGTCAGGAGCAGACCCGGACGGCCCGGATAACCGAGACGACCCAGGTTGAGGTGGGAGATGGCAGGATGATCGCGCGGCCCTTTTCCGTTTGGTACCTGCCACACGACCTCACCTCTGTTCATGTCGATCGCCGTGATTCGGCCGTAGGGCGGCTTGAACATCGGGAGCCCGCGTGGCCCGGCAATCCATCGGCGTCGACCCTTTACGTAGGCCAGGTTCGTCCGGTCCGGGTTCCCTTCGACAATGTCGGCGACAAAGGGAGCCGTGATCGACGGGACGTACAAGTAGCCGGTGTCGGGATCGAACGCAGCGCCTTGGGCGTCGGCGCCCCCCTGTGATCCGGGGAGCTGTATCGTTCCCTGATTGTCGTTCGGGCCATCGCCACGGATCGACGGTGGGGTGAACATCGGTCCGATTGTGTATCGGGTGAGGATCTCGAGAGCCTCGTCTCGTAGCTCCGGCGTGAAGTCGATCAGGTTCTCGATCGTGGCACCCTGGCGATCGTACGCCGGCGGCTTGGTCGGAAACGGCTGCGTCGGCGACGTGACCTCGCCTGGGGTCGTCGCCTGCGGAACTGGCCGTTCCTCGATCGGCCAAACCGGTTCGCCGGTGACGCGATCGAAGGTGTAGGCAAAGGACTGCTTCGTCAACTGCACCACCGCCTTGATGTCGCGACCGTCGACGGTGATGTCCATGAGGATGGGCCCTGCCGGCATGTCGTAGTCCCAGAGACCGTGATGGACGATCTGGTAGTGCCACACTCGCTCTCCGGTCTTGGCATCGACGCACACGAGCGACTGCGTGAAGAGGTTGTCGCCCGGGCGATGGCCGCCGTACATGTCGTTCGTCGCCGACGACGTCGGCATGTAGACGTAGCCAAGCTCCTCGTCAACGGCAAAGGGCGCCCACACCGGTGCGTGCCCGGTGTACTCCCAGGAGCGGTTGCCCCAGGTGTCGGTGCCGTACTCGCCCGCCTGGGGGATCGTGTGAAACACCCACCGCAGCGCCCCGGTTCGCACGTCGAACGCGCGTACATCGCCTCGCACGTCCTCCTTTGTGTAGAAATCGTCGCCCATCGACTGGCCTACGAGCACGACGTCGCCGATGATGGCAGGCGTCCCACGCCAAGCGTAGCGTGCGCCTTCCTGCAGACCGGTCGTGAGATCGACACGTCCGTCGAGCCCGAAGTCCGGATAGGACTCACCGGTCTCGGCGTTCAGCGCGGCCAACCACGTGCCACGCTGCATGACGATTCGGCGGTCCCTGCCGTCCGTCCAGTACGCGACACCACGGGTCTGGCGGCCACGGTACGCGCTCGGACCGGCATCGTTCGGTTGCTGCACCCACAGTGTCTCGCCTGTTCCGGGGTCAAATGCCTCGACCAGACCGACCGCGTTCGGGGCGTACAGCACGCCGTCCACCATCAGGGGGGTCGTCCGGTTGCTGCGGCCGGGACGTAGGTTCGGTTCGGCATCGAGGATCGACTGATCGACCGTGGGCCGAGCCCAGGCGATCTGGAGCCGGCCGACGTTGTCGGGCCGAATCTGGTCGAGGGACGAATACTTCGTGTTGCCGTTGGCGGCAGCTGCGGCGCGCCACTCCCCGTCGACGGCTCCGTACTGCGCCGCGGCCGACGACGCAAGGAGTGATCCGCACACGACCAGGGTGGCGAGTCTGAAACGCTCCATTCCTTTGGGAGGCGGCACGTGTCTTTTCGTCGTCGTCCGGCAGTAGCACAGTGTAGCAGGCGCGGTAGACGGTTGACGCAAGCCGATCTCGGCCGGTACGCGGCCTTCGCCTACCCGGCGGAACCTTGCCGATGCTTAGGGCTGTACCGCTCGAGAGCGGCGCATCGAGCGAGAGTTCGTAGATGGAATGCGTGCCGGGGTCTTGGATCGCAAGGGTCGCGTGGCGAACGGCGGCGAGCAACGACTATCAGGGTTCCGCGGTCACCGGATCGATCATTTTCGACACCGCAGTAACGATGGTCGCGGGAAATCCGCTGCGCTCGGCGTGTTCCATGATCAGCGCCTCGCTATCGGCGATGTAGATGCAGAACGTCTTGTCCTGCACTACGTAGGAGTGCTCCCACTGAACGTTCTTGTGCTCCGCCTTCATCTCGGCGAGTACGGAATTGGACTTCTGCGCGGCTTCCCGCAGCGCGGCGCGCTCGGCGGTGCCGATGTCGGGAATATCTCTTTCGATTACGTATCTGGGCATGTCTACCCTCGTGGCGATATGGAGCAATGCAGGTCCCGCGCGGTTGTGAACGCGGCACGTAAGTGCAGAACGATACCAGATACTGGAGCTGGTCGAGACACTTCCTCCCGGTTCCGATCCGTCCATCGCGCCGAATGGACCCTAGCAGGGACAATCCCGGGGACAATCGACGATTCGAAGACGATCCAGTGAGCCGCTATGATCGCGCTAACCCCTTGAAAACATGGGGTTCGAACCCAGGGAACGGTTTCACGTTCAACGGTTTGCTCGGGGGCCACTCCGGACTGACCGACAAAGGGGTTGTCAGCTGCCGAACACGGGCGGGAGGTTTCCCGCTTCTCCGGAGCCACCCGGTCGGGTAGACCAGGGTCGTTGCTGACCCTGGCCCCCCACAGATCCGGACGTGCGGGTTCTGCCGCATCCGGCTCCTCGACAGATGGCTTCGCTACGCGCCGTCGCGTACCCGTTGGTCCAGGAAGCCAGGCGATGGCCACCGCCATCCCCAAGGCTTGTCTGGCCAGTTCGGCTATCCGTTGTCGTGACGTGGAGACGGGACCCAACCTCGGTGTGTTGGCCGTCTTTCCCTCCACCGGTGCCACCTGCCGGTGCCCCCTTCCCTCCACGGGGTCTCGTGGGCTCAATTCCCCCGCTTCGGCGGTACTATGAGACACTCCGACTCCTCGCCGTCCATCCCCCCGCGCTTCGTTGCCTTCGCCCGGCGGTACCATCCGAGCACCTGCGGCTTCGCTCCGTCGGACGCCAGGTGCTGCGTCCACGGCCTCGGGCTTGGTGAGCCGGTGCCCGCCCCCCGGCGGTCTTTAAGATGGAGACGACGAGGCCTCCCGGGTTCCCGGGAAACCCACCCGCACGCATGCCACGCGCTCCGACCCCGGCGAGGTCGCCGCCTCCACGGCCTCTGAGATGCGGCGAGATAGCCTTCCGTCCAACGCACGTGTCAATGGCAACCGAAAACCGCACATTTGTGGCAACCGAAAACTGCACACTTCTGGGGAGGACGTCTCGGGCGGAGCGGACATTCTCCCGGTGATGCCCGACGGGAAGCTGCGGAGCCGGCGGTCACGTGGCGACTCCCTCACGCTGTTCGTCCGACGCTGTCCTCAGCCAGTGCTGATGCTCCCGCATCCGGTAGCTGTTGCCCCGGATGTTGACGATGTGGCAATGGTGCAGCAGCCGGTCGATGAGCGCCGCCGCCATAACCTCGTCGCCGAGCACGTGTCCCCATTCCTCGAAGGCTGGAGCGCGCACAGTGAGGTCGATCAAAAGTTTTAATCCGGGATAAGCCGGGATCATCCGGGATGACCCCGGGATGCGACTCTCGCGGTCGCAACGACTTACGGGGACGCGGCGGCCCCAGCGGGGGACGCCCGCGCGAGTCGGCATCCCACCGATCCCGGGTTATCCCGGCGAGGGTGCGGCCCACTGATCTTGATGGCCGTTCGTTACCAGCAGGTCGCGCCTGACGGCCTTCAGTCCGATCAAGCCTACGCGACGTCGGGATATTGTGGGACATAGTCGGGATCCATCCACATTCGACTGTTGTTCGCCCACGACGCACGGGGCGAGAATCGCGGGGAGACGGGTTCGCGCGAGACTGCCCCCTCCGCCATGTTTCTTCTTTGGACACAGGTAGTTAGCGATAGAATTTGTCCCCAGCATATTTGCGTCCTGGACGCCGCTACAAGGCCAGGTGCAAACGGATTGCAAACTCCAACTCAGCCACGACCTAGGGGCACCGCCCTGTTTACTTCCTACACGTCCAGAGGGTTCTCGTTGGGGGACCAGGAGCGACTGCAGCAGGTCGTGGACGCTCAACAACCAGCTTCAACTGCCCAGTGCGATCGAGCTCCAATTGAGTTACATCTACTACGCTGAGCGCAACGTGCCTCAGGGCAGGGAGAAGGCTCGTTCTTCGGTCGACCTCGCTGCCACGTGGCCGCTGATGGACGAGCGCGCCGAGCTCCTGTTCACCTTCACTGACATGAATCTTACGGGATCGGAACTCTGCCACCAGCCCCGCCTTGACACGACCCAAGAGGCCAGATTGCTACGGGGCGGGCGAGCGCGAGTGGACGCCTGCTTATCATCCGGCCCCGCGCGGCGCGGCGGCAGAGTGTCCACGACGGGGGACACTCCCGCGAAATCCCCCCCATGTTGAGGGTCTCAAACCCCCGGAAAACGCCATGTGAAGGCAATTTCATGGATCAAAAGTTTTGCACCACAATTCTGTCGGCCGATCCCCGTAAGTCGTTGCGTCCGCGCGAGTCGCATCCCGGGGGCATCCCGGATGATCCCGGATTATCCCGGATTAAAACTTTTGATCGACATCACCCGAACGCTGCAAGGTCGCTAGCCACCTTAGCTTCTTTCAAGGACGTGCCGCGCGATCTGTGCACGAACGTTCGACTCGGGTCATCAATTTATCGAACCAGGCCTTACCTCCCGGGCCATGCTTGACGAAGCGGTTCTCTACTTGAGCCTTCTTGCCCCAGTCACGAATTACAGACGCGAACAATGGTTTGGACGCAAGATGTAGTTCCTCAGCATCCTCGATGAAGCCAGCCTGCCAGTCCGCAAGTGCGTCAGACGAGCAACCAGCGTGCGTCTCTGCGTTCTTGATCTGATTGTAGAGTCCGGCAAGATAGCTCCACTGAGATGCGAACCTCGCATACAGCGCCGTATAGATCCCGGCGAAGACCGCCGCATACCACTCGGCAGACGCAATGACTTGAAGCCTGAGCTCCGTAAGACTGAATTCCCACGTTCGAGAGGGGTCGAGCATATTCTGCCCAAGGAGGATTAGCGCATAAACGTAGAGTGCAGTGAGAAGCGACCGGAGAATGATAACGCTACTGCCGTTGTCTAGACGGCACCATGTAAGAAGCCATTCCGACTGAAGGAAGCTCAACACGCACGCAACGCTCGCCTCGACGCCTCTGCACATGCGATCAGCGTAGCACGGGCGTACTGTCCAAGTATTCGATCGGCGCAGCTTGACTGGCTGATTCTAGCGTGAAGGCCGCCAGGTTGCGGCATTCGAGACCGCCGTGGGCCTCTGGTAGGCTCGCCCGGTATGTCGCCATTTCCACAAGTGTTTCAGTTCCTTATCGTGGCCGTCGCGGGCTGGATCAACCAGCAGCAGCGTGACGTCATCGACTATCTCCAGGAGGAGAATCGCGTCCTCCGGGAGCAGCTCGGCCCCGGCCGGCTGCGGTTCACGGACTCCCAGCGCCGACGGCTAGCCGCGAAGGCCAAGAGCCTCGGTCGACAGGCGCTTCAAGACCTCGAGACACTCGTCGGCCCAGACACCTTGCTGCGTTGGCATCGACAACTGATCGCGAGGAAATACAATGGCAGCGGCCGGCGCGGACCGGGTCGTCCACGGATCATGGGCGAGATCCGCCGGCTCATCGTCCGGATGGCCACCGAGAACCGCGACTGGGGCTACACGCGCATCCGGGGTGCCCTCGACAACCTCGGGCATCACGTGGCGCGGGGCACCATTGCCAATGTGCTCAAGGCGCACGGGCTGGAACCCGCGCCAGAACGCAAGAAGCGCGGGACCTGGCGGGAGTTTCTGGTGGCCCACTGGGACGTCCTCGCCGCCGCCGACTTCTTCACCATCGAGGTCTGGACGCCACGCGGCCTGACCCGCTTCACGGTCCTGGTCCTGATTCATCTGGCCAGCCGGCGCGTCCAGATCGCCGGTATCAGCGCCCAGCCCGACGGTCCCTGGGTCACCCAACTCCTGCGAAACGCGACCGACGTCGAAGACGGATTCCTCCGGAACATGCGGTTCCTCATTCATGACCGCGACCCGCTCTTCCGTCCGGCCATGCGCGACCCGCTCCCGCCGGCCGGGGTCACGCCCGTCCGACTCCCGGCCCGCTCGCCAAACTTGAACGCCTATGCGGAGCGCTTCGTGCGGACCATCAAGGAATCCTGCCTCGAGCGGATGGTGCTCATCGGCGAGGGCTCGCTGCGTCGCGCCGTCCGCGAGTTCGTCGCCCACTACCACCACGAGCGGAATCACCAGGGCCTGGACAACCGCCTGATCCATCCGCCGCCGACCGCAACACCGCCCCGCGGCCCCGTCCAGTGCCGTCAGCGCCTCGGGGGCATGCTGAACTACTACTATCGGTCAGCGGCGTGATACCTGACCGCCACCACGCCCACGATCGTGTTTTTGGACACTACGGGATGGCGGAGGGGGCAATCTCGCGCGAACCCGTCTCGCACGTCGCCAAGCGAATAAAAGACGAATATTTGATGGGTCCCTACTATGTCCCGCTTCAAACTCCTTGACCGGCTCAGGGGGAGTGTCTTGGCGGGCAGCGTCGGTACCTCCGCATCGGAGGATAGTTGTTGTCCTCGCGCGAGTCGCATCCCGGGGTCATCCCGGATTATCCCGGCTTATCCCGGATTAAAACTTTTGATCGAGCTCAGCGGATTATGTTCCGCGCTTTCGCCACCCCGTGCTCCAGATAAGAGTGTGAGCGAAACTTAGTTGGAAATTGAAGCGGCTCCAAACCCTGTGGTTTGATGACGTTTGAGAAGACGGACATCAGCCCACGAGAGAAAGGAGCCGAGATGAGCAGTGTCCTACGATCGGTCAGGAAGCGCAAGAAAGGTCACACGTTGGGCGCGGTCGACGTCATCGACCGCGAGGAGTACGCCGAGCTGGAGGTCGATGCCAAGGTGGCGTTGATCCGGTCGTTGGTTCCGCTGGGCTTGATGCACATCGAGGAGTTGCTCGACGAGGAAGTGACCGCGCTGGCTGGCGAGCGCTACGCCCGCAAAGCCCCGTCAGTCGGCGGGCGCCGTCATGGCAGCAACCCCGGGACGGTCGGGTTGGCCGGCCAGCGCGTGCCGATTCGCGTGCCCCGGATTCGCCATGTCACGGAGCGCGAGATTCCCCTGCGGTCGTACGAGGCGCTGCATGGCGATCGCGCAGTCAACGACCTGTTGCTGAGGCGCGTGCTGTATGGGATCTCGTGCCGCAACTACGCGGCGGCCGCCGAGGCGATTCCCAGGGCGATCGGCCTATCGGGGTCGACGGTGTCCCGCGCGTTCATTCAGGCCAGCGCGACGAAACTCCGCGAGCTCCAGGAGCGGGACCTCTCCGGGGAGGACGTCGTGGCCCTCGTGCTGGACGGCAAGACGTTCGCCGAGGCGACGATGGTCGTCGCGCTGGGCATCACGATGACGGGGGACAAACGGTTCCTGGGCGTCGTCGAGACGGACACGGAGACCGAGAAGGTGTTGACCCCGTTCCTCCGGTCATTGGTCGAGCGGGGCCTCGATGTCTCCCAGGGGCTTCTGGTGATCGTGGATGGCGGCAAGGGGCTCCGGGCGGCCGTGCGGAAAGCCTTCCGCCACCGCGCCCTGGTGCAACGGTGTCAGTGGCACACGCGCGAGAACGTGGTGAGTTACGTGGCCAAGCGTGAGCAGCCGGTGTGGCGGCAGCGTCTCCAGCGCGCCTACAACCGTCCGGAGTACGACGAGGCCCTCGCCGCCCTCAAGTCGCTCCAGCATGAGCTGGAGGATCGGAACCAATCCGCGGCCGGCAGTCTGGCGGAAGGCCTCGACGAGACCCTGACGTTGCATCGCCTCGGGGTGTACGGTGTGCTGGGCCGGTCGCTGAAGACGACGAACAGCCTCGAGTCCATCAACGCGCTCATTGAGGAGCGCTGTGCGAAGGTCGATCACTGGCAGAACTCGAGTCAACGCCATCGCTGGCTGGCCACTGCGCTCCTGGACATCGAGCCACGCCTGCGCAAGGTGATGGGCTACCGGCACCTGCCCAGGCTTCGTGACGCATTGAAGCGAGAGCTGAAGATCGACACGACGACGTCGACGAAGAAAGCCGCGTAAGCAATCAGGAGCCGCGGAGAGTTTCAACTAGGAATGGGCTTGACTCCCAGATAATGACGTAACAGCACACGTTTCTCCCGCATATACATAGGAGGCACTTGCAAAACTCCTGGCCGACAGTGGAACAAGCGTCAGGGTTTGGGTGCAAACTGGTCACTCGGGCCCAGGGCACCGGGATCGAGGCACCGATTCATGAGGAGACGCAGGCCCGCCCGGGCATTGGGCGAGGGTCTGGCAAGAGCTGCCGCCTTCTGCGCGTAGGCAGCTGGGTGGATCGAGGTCATCACGTCACCGATGGCTACGTGACGAGGCGCATGAGTTGGTCAGCGGTGAGTGCGAGCACGCCGAACATGCAGTGGCACATCACCTTCGCCGGGCCGCGGACCCGGACATGGCGACCGCCGAATTCGTCCTTGAGGCGGCCATTGACCCGCTCAACGGCCGTGCGTTCGTTGTAGCGAACGTCCTCCGGAAGCTGGAAGCCAAGCACCTGTCGGCGCCGAGCTTCCGCTTGGCGTTCTTCCTTCAGCGCCGTGTTGCGGCGCGTGTTGATGTCGATCAGCGGAACGTGGTTCAGCGAACGGCTGTGTGCCCGAATCTCCTGCGCATCGTAGGCGGCGTCCATCACGTCGTACAGATTGGTGCTCCGCTCGGCGGACAGGGTTGCGAGCGGAATAGCGGCCTGGCTGTCATGAAGGGAGGCAGCGGTCAGTAGGCAGCTGATGGGGATCTGGCCATCGGCCACATCGATATGCAGCTTGTAGCCGACCCAGGTTTCCTTGTAGCCCTTGCTGTTCTTTTTCGTCCCGACATCGCAGGCCGTCGGGAGATCAGCGAGCATCTCCGGCTTGGTCATGGTGCCCTGCCGCTGCAGACGCGTGGGCTCGTGAGGGCGCTCCTCTCCCTTCTTCGGTCGTCCCCGCTTCCGCTGCGAGGGCGCGGGCGGCTTGTCCTTCGTGGCGGGCTTCTCGCGTGCCGCAATCGCGGTGGAGTCTCGCGAGAGATGACCGACCAATCGGTCGTGATGCGTCTTCTGGATGACCGTCTCGTGCACGCGCAGAGGCAACTGCGTGGTCGCAAACTCGTCGAAGGCGTGTGAGAACAAGGATTCGCTCGGGACCTGGCGCCTAGTCTCCCAGCCGCAGATCCGGCGCAAGGGTCGATCGGTGGCCAGCCGATCGAGCAGCCTGCGTGTCGTCGGCAGGTCGTAGACGGCCTTGGCGACAAACGCGCGGGCTACGGCCGCGCGATCCTTGCGAGGTCGGCCGGGCATGCGGACGCGTCGGGGAATGTGGTCCTCGACCCGGAT
Organism: Vicinamibacterales bacterium; assembly: GCA_965249105.1. GTDB lineage: Bacteria > Acidobacteriota > Vicinamibacteria > Vicinamibacterales > UBA8438 > CAUZIB01. The sequence goes on from OZ252219.1 coordinate 673,969, forward strand.
GACCTCCAAGGTCTGCACGAACTGCTGCTGTTTCTCCGTGAGTGGTCCCAGCTCTTCCTCCAGCCATGGAAAGAGTGCGGTCTGAATGGACAGCCAGTGTGGTGCGAAGCACTCTCGGAGACGGCTCATTTTCTTCTTGACTCCTGGGGCCAGGTCTAGCAGTATAACAACTGCTAGACCGAATGGCACGACATGCCCACCCGTGACCCAACAACCGACACGCAGCGCTACGACGCGCTCAAGCGCACCGTCGCTGAGGTGGGATTGCTTCGACGTGGCAGCCTCGTGCAACGTTTCATGCCGTGCGGCAAGCCGAACTGCCGCTGCCAAGCGACGCCCCCGCAGCTACACGGGCCGTACTATCAGTGGACCCGCAAGGTCCGCGGCAAGACCGTCACCGTCCGTCTCACCGAGCAGCAAGCCGAGCGTGTCCTGGACTGGATCGAGAACGGCCGACAGCTAGACCGAATCGTTGTGGAAATGGAGACGTTGTCGCTGCGGATGACTGAGCGCCTGCTTCGTCAGCTCACGCCTGTGTGATGTGGCCCGCACCGTGCGCAAGCCGCCAAAAAACTTCTCTACGCGCAGGGTTTTGCAAGTGCCTCATAGGCGACTCCACTCTCGCGTGGTCGCCATGGGAAACGGCGGCAGTCGCCGCCGTCAACACGTGTGCAATTTTGGGCCGCCGGATCTGTGCAATTTACGCCCGCCGCTTACACTCAATCGGGCTGACCTGCACCAGCTATGGCCTTAACCGTCGGTTCCCACCTTGCCACTCGTATGACCGCTCTCATCGGCGAAGGCGGCATGGGACAGGTCTATCAGGCTACTGAAAGCGTGCGTCACAAATGACCGTCACAGTGGTTCGGGTTTTCATCTTTTCGATCCTGCCGCTCTTGGTGGCAGGAGCACACGTTGCATTGGACAAGAGCGTGAGGTCCCGCGAACGTAGGCTGGAAGTCTTGCTTCTATACCTCTTTGCTCTTGGTGTCGCTGGAGGTGGCATTTCTGGCTTCTTCGGCCATCTTTTCCTCTCCGACTTTGTTGCCGAATCGATCGGTTGGCCGTCAGGCAATCCTTTTCAGCTGGAAGTGGGCTTCGCTAATCTGGCTGTTGGTAGTCTGGGGATCATGGCCATGGGACGGCGTGACGGCTTCCGCGAGGCCACAGTGATCGCAGTGGCCGTATTCGGCGTCGGGGCCACCATCGTCCACCTGATGGACATCGCCGAGACGGGCAACTTGGAGCCCGGCAATACGGTCCAAAACGTGAGTAATCTGCTCCGCCCGGCCCTTCTGATCGGATTCTTGGCTGCGAGCAGGTCAGCCGAACGGAAGCCGATCTCGGAAGCTGGGTCGTCAACGTTTGCGAAGTGGCGAGCGCCCAGGGTCCGGGCGGCCGGATGGATGACTGCGGGCGTTGCCACTGGATTTGGGATCGGGTTTGGTCTTGGCCAGCCTACGATCGGAACAACCCTCGGGATCGTGGCCGGAGCCGTCCTCGTTGTAGCTGCCCTGAGAGGAAGATAACCACCCTTTCGCCTCGCGGGAGCGGACGCAGCCTCGACGCGACAATCCATCTTAGAATGCTCCTGATCTGCGGTCGAGAGTTCCATCGCAGCCTCATGTCCCTAAACATCGGCGACCGACTCGCCCATTACGACGTGACCGCCCTCATCGGCGAGGGCGGGATGGGGCAGGTGTATCAAGCCACCGATACCACGCTGAACCGCCAGGTGGCGCTGAAGATCCTGCCTGAGGCGTTTGCCGACGATCCTGATCGGCTGGCCCGGTTCCAGCGAGAGGGGTCCGTCAACAACAGCCTCCGTCCTGCTGCGGAGGCTGTCTTTTTTGGGTACTGTCAAGTTCTCCATGTCTGCCGACACCATGACGCATGAAACGCGATAGAGTGTGAGCGTGCATGGGTAGAGATGGGCATATGCCACACGTCAGCGGGAGTTGTAGTCGGACGGATGGAGGCGATAGAGTCCTTGATCTCTGCTCTGGCGAGTTCTCAACGCTCAACAAGACTTGGAGGTTTCCGCCATGCCTAACCAAATGCTCGTGACGGCTGTTGCCGCGGCCATGCTCGCGGGATGTGGGGCCGAGCCCGAGCCGCCCTCGCCCGAACCAGAAGCTTCGATGCCGGAAGCGGCTCCTTCCATGCCCACACCTGACCTCCCTCCGGCGATGATCGTGGCGGAGCGAGGAGGCTTCATTCCGGAAGGTGTGGAGTACGACACCACGAACGGTCGCATTCTGGTTGGGTCGCTCTCCGAGGGCTCCATCTTTCACATCCACAACGATGGCCAGGTGACGACCGTGGTGAGCGATCCCGATCTGGTCTCGTCAGTTGGCATCGAGGTCGACGAACCTCGAAATCGTCTACTGGTGGCGAACTCGGACCGGTCCGTGTTCCAGGGCGAAACGGCTGGGCAAGCGAAGCTAGGTGTGTACAACCTCACGACCGGGGAACGGGTTGCCATGGTGGACCTTGCCGCGGCCATCGTCGACGCTCCCAGTGACGCCGTCTACTTCGCGAACGACGTGGCGGTTGGGGAGGATGAAACGGCGTACGTCACCGATACACGGATGGGCATGATCTACCAAGTCGACACCAACTACGAGGCCTCGGTGCTGCACCGATTCGATGACTTCGGACCCAACGGGATCGTCTATCACTCTTCGGGATATCTCCTGGTGGGGGGCGGCGCAGCCCTTTGGAAGGTGCCGCTCGACGACCCGACTGGAGCCACCCAGGTGACGCTCCCGGAGGAGGTGCCAGGGCAGGACGGGATGGTGTGGACGGCTGATGAGCGCCTGGCCATCGTCAGCAATTCCGGTAACCGCGTGGTGGCGTTGACGAGTGAGGACAACTGGGCCACGGCACAGCTCGCAGGGGTCGCGCCATATGAGACTCAAGCGACGACCGCTGCAGTTGTCGGTGACGACATCTACGTGGTCCATCCACACTTCGCGGACGAGGATCCTCCGAGTGTCGAGCGCGTGGTGTTTCAGTGAGCCTGAAACGGCCGGGGGCGTGATGTGTGGCCAGTGTTCCGCTACGACAGTGGGTGGTTAACGGCGAGTCGTTAGTACGTCTGGTTCCAGGAACTCACCGAGGGCGTGCCCGGACCGTAGGCCGAGGGTCGCCAACTCATCTTGCATTGATCGAGGCCGGTCCCGTCCAACGCCAAGCTATGATTCGGCCTTAGCTATCCCGTCCACAGCCCAAGGGCGCCCATCCCTCAATATCGGTGACCACCTCGCCCACTACAACGTCACGGCCCTCATCGGCGAGGGCGGCATGGGCGTGGTCTACGAGGCCAGCGATCCGCGGCTCGAGCGCACGGTTGCCATCAAGCTCCTCCCGCCAGATCTGACGCGAGACGAGACCGCCAAGCAGCGGTTCCTGCAGGAAGCCCAAGCGGCCTCGGCGTTGGACCACCCCAACATCTGCACCATCCACGAGATCAACGAGACCGACGACGGGCAACTCTCCACTTACGTTACCTCGCGGTCTGTCCACTAGGATGCAGGCGGGGACGCCGAGACCAAGGCCCACTGGGGACCTGGAGCTGTGATGAGATTCGGGGTGAGTCGCCACGCGCTGATACTCGCGCTCGTCTTGCTCTATACGGCGGGGTTCCGACTCGTCGTCCTCGACCGTCCCTTCGGCTACGACGCGGAAGGAGCCTCGGCCAGCCAGTACGGGATCCTGGCGAGGAACTACCTTCGGTTCGACTGGACCCAAACCCACGGCATGCCCGCCCTCACCGTCGGGCATCATCCGACAGCACCGGTGGTTCTGTATCCCGATCACCCGCCCCTCATCCCACTGCTCGTCGCCCCGTTCTATGCGGGATTCGGCGTGGGTGAGTGGCAGACCCGGCTTCCGATTTCGATCATGACGATCGCGGCCGTGTATGTGCTGTATCGTCTGCTCGCCCTGACGGCCACGCGCCGCGCCGGCGTGGCGGCGGGCGCCGTGTTTGCGGCCAGCCCTTTGATCCTCTATTTCACCAGCGACCCACGGAGATCCCGGAAGGACCAAAAGTTTTAATCCGGGATAAGCCGGGATCATCCGGGATGACCCCGGGATGCGACTCGCGCGGGCGCAACGACTTACGGGGATCGGCCGACATAATTGTGGTGCAACACTTTTGATCCATGAAATCGCCTTCACGGCGTTTGCCGGGGGTTTTGGCCCCTCAAAATTGGGGGGGGTCGCGGGAGTGTCCCCCGTCGTGGACAGCTCTGCCGCCGCGCCGCGCGCGGCCGGATGATAAGCAGGCGTCTGGGGTATCCATTTAACCGGAGTAACCTGGGCACGCCTCTACGAGGCGGCGATTGCAGGAGTGCAAAAGGAAGGCATCCTGCGGTGCCGTTGCCGTCGGTTCCGCGTCATGGCCAACGTCGAGGAACTCGAACGGGCTCTCGATTTCCCCTGGGAGAAATGGACGGTCTTCCTTCATCCGGCCCAGCGGGAACTGGTCGAGCGTGACTACGAGGGTCCCGCACGGGTCGCGGGGTCCGCTGGCACGGGCAAGACGGTGGTAGCCCTCCATCGTGCTGCCTATCTGACCCGCAGCAATCCCGCAGCCAGGGTTCTCCTCGCCACGTTCTCGGAAACGCTGGCGAACGCCCTCAAGAACCAATTGAAGTGCCTCGTCGGGAACGAACCCCGGCTGGCCGAACGCCTGGAAGTCTGGTCGATGACCGGCATCGGCAAACGGCTCTATGAGGCTCGGTTCGGGAAGCTAGACCTTGCGTCTGACGGCCGCGTGCGCCAACTGCTCGAAGAGAAGGCTGCGACGGTCGAAGGACACAAGTTCAGCACGCGGTTCCTCTGGTCTGAATGGGCCAACACCGTGGACGCCTGGCAGCTGGCCACCTGGGAGGACTACCGGGACGTGAAGCGTCTGGGCCGCAAGACACGGCTGGCACAAAGCCAGCGGACCATTCTGTGGGACATCTTCGAGAAGGTCCGCTCCGCCTTGAGCAGGGAGGGCGCAGTCACCAAGGCTGCGATGTTCACGGACCTCGCGGCGAAGCTTGGTGAATCTGATCACCCGCCGTTTGACTTTGCGGTGATTGACGAGGCCCAGGACGTGGGCGTGGCTCAGCTACGCTTCCTCGCGGCCCTCGGGAGCAAGCGGCCGAATGGCTTGTTCTTCACTGGTGATCTGGGACAGCGGATCTTCCAAGAGCCGTTCTCGTGGGAGGCTCTTGGCGTGGATGTCCGGGGACGCTCGACGACGCTGAAGGTCAACTATCGAACCTCCCACCAAATCCGCACACAGGCGGATCGGCTGCTGGATCCAATGCTTGCAGACGTGGACGGTAACGAGGAGATCCGCACCGGGACGATCTCCGTCTTTAATGGGCCGACCCCAGAGATCCGCGTCTGCGATTCAGTAGAGGCCGAGACCCAGGCTGTCGCCGATTGGATCAAGCAGCGCCTCACAGAGGGCGTAGAGCCACACGAGATCGCGGTCTTCGTGCGATCTGGGGCTGAGCTACGACGGGCACAGGATGCTCTCGCCCGAGCGGACATCCCGCGTGAGACGCTGGACCAGAGGTTGAAGGTGACAAAGGGCTCGGTTTCCGTCACCACGATGCATCTGGCTAAGGGGCTGGAGTTCCGGGCCGTGGCGGTGATGGCCTGCGACGACGAGATCATTCCCTTGCAGGAGCGTATTGAAAACGTGGCGGACGAGTCCGACCTGAAGGAGGTCTACAGCACTGAGCAGCACTTGCTCTATGTTGCATGCACTCGGGCGCGGGACCATCTTCTCGTGACGGGCATCAGCCCGGCGTCAGAGTTCCTTGACGACCTGGAAGCCAAGGCTGCGGTGGCGTGAGTCCCTGGTTGGAAAAGCCGTTTCCGACATCGGGTTCGGAGAGCCGTCTGGCATCGTTCCCGGTGGACCGTTGCCCCCTGGCCGCAAGGCGCAACCCCGTGCATTCCCGCGCAACTCCAAACTGCAGTGGGGTCTTGTAGTCCCTGGAGTTACGGCGATTCTCGAGGTGTGTAGTTAGTGCAAGTTATTGATATAATTGACGTTACGTAACTCAGAGGCGGACCCCATCCTTTGGACAGGTTTTCGTCACAGCTAAGGTGGAATCCGGGGGCACTTCAATCGACACTCGCATTGCCGATTCGATCAAGCAGCTAGGGAGCAAGAACGTAAGCAATCCTCTCGCGTCGGTCAATTGGGATTGAACAGCAATCCCCGTGAACGAGCTCGCCCGATCCTCTTGCGGATCGAGCGCCCGCCACGAGTGTGTACCTAGCGCCGGGGCCTTGAACGATAGTGGCCCCTCACGTATGTACCATCGCGCCGATAGTAGCCCCCGACGTAGACGGTCTTGGGACGGCCGGTCGCCGCGCTGATGTCGCCGTAGCAGCTCCCGTTTTCTGCACATTGAGGTTTCAGGACGCGGGCCGCCGGTTCGCTTCCCGCCGTGGCGAGCGCTCGCTGGGCCTCAGTGAGCTGGCCCTGGTTGCACGCGAACGAGTTGCCCGAGCGGCAGTTCACGAAGTTGCGCCGGAGTTCAGCCTGGCGAACCTCATCGCGTTGCGCGTCGCTGAGCTGGTCCTGGTTGCACGCGAACGAGTTGCCCGAGCGGCAGTTCACGAAGTTGCGCCGGAGTTCAGCCTGGCGAACCTCATCGCGTTGCGCGTCGCTGAGTTGGTCCCGGTTGCACGCGAACGAGTTGCCTGAGCGGCAGTTCACGAAGTTGCGCCGGAGTTCAGCCTGGCGAACCTCATCGCGTTGCGCGTCGCTGAGCTGGTCCTGGTTGCACGCGAACGAGTTGCCCGAGCGGCAGTTCACGAAGTTGCGCCGGAGTTCAGCCTGGCGAACCTCATCGCGTTGCGCGTCGCTGAGTTGGTCCCGGTTGCACGCGAACGAGTTGCCCGAGCGGCAGTTCACGAAGTTACGCCGGAGTTCAGCCTGGCGAACCTCATCGCGTTGCGCGTCGCTGAGTTGGTCCCGGTTGCACGCGAACGAGTTGCCTGAGCGGCAGTTCACGAAGTTGCGCCGGAGTTCAGCCTGGCGAACCTCATCGCGTTGCGCGTCGCTGAGTTGGTCCCGGTTGCACGCGAACGAGTTGCCTGAGCGGCAGTTCACGAAGTTGCGCCGGAGTTCAGCCTGGCGAACCTCATCGCGTTGCGCGTCGCTGAGTTGGTCCCGGTTGCACGCGAACGAGTTGCCTGAGAGGCAGTTCACGAAGTTGGACGTGCCGGTTCGCTCTTCCTGAGCGGTCACCGATCCCGTCGCTAGGATGAGCAGTAGGAAGGCAGTGGCGACGCTTCGCGAGTGCATTGAACGTACCTCACTTCGTATTCTAGCGCATGTACACAAGCACTTGAGGCAGTTCAGCTACTGGATCGAACGGAGCTGCGGGAGCCGTTGCATCCGTGCCGTAGCGGGGATGGCCGCAGGCGCGCGGTAGTCTCGTGAAGCGGCAACGCGCGGAGGTTGCGTTGGGGCACGGAATCAGATCCCGCGGAACGGGCCCACCGACGGGCGGGGCCGAGAGCTAGCCGTGCGGCGTGGAGGGTCCGCGCCGGCAGCGCAATGGCGGGGGATGACCGATCGTCGAGGTGCTCAGTACTGCCAGCCGTACTGCCAGCCGTTTCGGATGCTGGCAGCCGTGTTGGGACCCGTTGGGGCCCTTTCAGATCCGCGGTCTCCCCCGTAAATCCGGCACTACTTGGGATTCTCGTTGCGTTGCGAACGGCTTCGTAGCCATATCGAGCAGATTATTACCGAACACTATGAAGTGACATACGGCGCTATGTCTCAGGCTCTTTCTGATCTCGGGCAACCGTGCGAGCGGCATCGAGTCATACTGAGAGTCACCACGGGTGGGCACAGAAAATGGCACACTCCACTTCCTCGGCGGCAACTGGCAACTTCCGTTGATTCAGCGCCTCGCTTATGATCCGCGCGAGCGCGGCGCGGCAGCCCACAGCGGGGGACGCTCCCGCGGAATCCCCCATTGTGACGAGCCTAGACCCCCTGGAAACAGCGGTGTGAAGGGCGTGTCAACGGCGCGAGCTTAGCGAGTCGAACCTCAGCCTGACAACCCGTGGCCCTCCAAGTCGGCATCACGCTCGGCCATTACGACGTGACCGCCGAGATCGGCGAGGGCGGGATGCGCCAGGTCCGACACCAAACTGAACCGGCAGGTGGCTTTCACGGTCGGGGGCTCTGGATGCGTGATCAGGGCCCCGATGCCCAGCGGCTCTCCAGTGGGATCATGATGTGCGCATACGGCGTATCCGGCCGATCAGCTCCACCTTGGCGTCGAGTTCCAATGCGCCGTAGTCCGCCCGGTTCATGACGTCGACCGAACCCAACGTACGACCCTTCTTGCGCTTCCTGACCGATCGTAGGACACTGCTCATCTCGGCTCCTTTCTCTCGTGGCGTGATGGTCGTCTTGTCAACGTCATCAAACCACAGGGGTTGGAGCCGCTTCAATTTCCAACTAAGTTTCGCTCACACTCATGAATTAGATTATGGTGGTAGTGACGTGCGGACGGCGAGTATGAGTTACCCACGCATTCTGTCCCTATCACGTGTCAGAGTGCGTGGAACTGCACCGGAGCATCGGTCGAAGGCTGGACAGCGCCAAATTCCAGCACGGAGGCAACTGCGAATATACGTCTCACGCTTGAGACGAGTCCTGCGCCCTAGAGTTTTCTTGGACAGTGGTTTGAAGGTAATCACTTCTACGCTGCTGCGTCCAGCCCGACGAGATCGCGTCGCACCTGGGCTGGACTTCGATAGTCGTACTTCTCCAGCATCCACTGCTCGTTGTACGTTTGCTTAAACGCGAGCAAGGCGAGGCGGAGCTCCTCGAGCGTCTCGAAGCTTCGCACCCACAAGACGTTTTCCTTCAGCGTGCGGATGAAGCGCTCCGCGACGCCGTTGCCTTCAGGCTCCCGCACAAAACTCGGGGAACTCTCGATGCCGAAGAACGCGATCTCGTGTTGAAAATCGTCGGCCAGGTCGTTCGACCCGTGGTCGTGACGCAGACCAAGCCCCCTGGCGACGCCTTCGCCGATGCCCCCGAAGCGTTCCCGGATGCCTTGGCGGATCGGCTCGAGAGCCTCGAACCGGCTCCCGCTCTTCGCCGCATGGAGGCCGATGCACTCGGTCGTACAGTGATCGACGGCCACAAAGACGCACGCCGCCCCCTCGCCCACGGTCACCGTGGCCGTCATATCCGTCCCCCACATGACGTCGGGGGCCTCCGTGGTGATCGTGCCGTCGTGCGCCTTCGGGCCATGCGCGTGGCCCGCGCGGTACGGGGCCTGGAGGCCGTGCTCCCGCATCAACCGCCGCACCCGTTCCTTCGAGGTGCGGATCCCTGCGACCCGCAGTTTCGCCCAGACTTTTCGGTACCCCTCGCCATGAAATGGCGAGGCTTCGAGCACCCGGCGGATGTGGCCGACCAGCACCACGTCCGTGGCGGCACCGACCGGCCCGCGGCGTCGGGGGGGGGCGCGACCGCGTCGCGTGCCGTCGCGCGTAGACGCTGGACCGCGCCCGTCCCCACACGCGGCAGACCCGGTGTACGCCGTACGCCCGACGGGCGGAGATCGACTGGGCGCCACTCATCGCGTCGACCTCCGCCGAGCCAAAGGGCCGCCGGCCTCCAGGTGGTCCACCTTCGCGTAGAGCAGCTCGTTCTCCATGAGCAGCTCGCCGACCTTGGCGTGCAGTCGCTGGTGCTCCTCATCCCGGGCATCCGGCGCGCGGCTCTTCAGCCCCGCCTGGCCCGCGGCCAGGAACTGGTCACGCCATTGGGAGGCCCGCGCCGCCGTGATCCCCAATTCCCGCGACACCGACTCGAGATTCTCGCCCCGCAGCAGGCGGAGTACCGTCGCGCGTTTACGCCGGGCCGAAAAACGCCCCTTCCGGTCACGCTCGGCGGCCGGTCCAGTCGCCCTCCGGGCGCTCTCCGCCGCCGTCGATTCTTCAACCTGCTTTCTCATCTCGACACTCCTCCTGCGAGAACTCTCTCGCAATCAAGGTGTCCAAGAAAACTCTAGGGCGCAGGAGGTTTTCGTTACAGCTAAGGTGGAATCCGGGGTCATGATTCAAGCGACCTTGGGCTGACGGGAGACGGGGCGTAGCCCCGGGCTCCGAGCAACCTCTCCGTCAGTGTACGCAAGGTGTCGTCGCAACACCGCGTTGTGTGATTGAGCATAGGTGATCGCCAAGTGCCTCCGCGGGTCTTCCAGCCGAGGGTCTTGCGGGGGCGACTGTTGAGAGCAGCAGCAACGGCGTCAAGATCATCACGAGAGTGTCTGGACAGGTCGGTGCCTTTGGGAAAGTACTGCCGCAGCAGGCCGTTGGTGTTCTCGTTCGTGCCGCGTTGCCAGGGGCTGCGTGGGTCGCAGAAGTAGATTGGCAGACCGGTGTCGATTCGGAGTGGGCAGCGTGATGATCGACGACGCGATGGCGTCTCGGCCGGCCTCGGCACCATGCCCCGCCAGGGCGGGACCGTTCTTGATCCGAGGCTGCCCATCGTCATCCATGCGAGGCAGATGCAGCAGCCTCGTGAATCGGCTGGTGCGTTCCACGAGGGTCCCAATCGCAGAGCTCCCCAGTCCGACAATCAGGTCACCTTCCCAGTGTCCTGGGACCGCCCGATCGTCTGCTTCGGCGGGGCGCTTGCTGATCATGATTTCGGCAGTGACGAACGCCTTGCCGCGTCCTCGTGTCCGTGCTCTTGGCACGCGCAGCGCCCGGCCGGTCCGCAAGCACGCCACCAGGTCGCGTCGCAGTGCCCCTCGTCCCTGCACGTAGAGCGCCTGGTAGATGGCCTCGTGGGAGATCCGCATCGACTCCTCATCGGGGAAGTCGACCTTGAGTCTGTTGGCAATTTGCTCAGGACTCCATGACGCCGCCCAGCGTCGGTCTTGACGGCGCCCGGGGCCCCGCTTGCGAGAGACCGTGTCGCCCTGACGGCGGAGCCAGCGTGTCATCTGACGCGAGCCGTAAAACGGCGTCTCCAAAAACTGCTCGTCAATCAACCGCATGAGGCGCAGGTTCAACGGGCTCTCGCCCGTGCCATCGTAGTAGAACGAAGACCGTGCGATCGACATCAGGCGACATTGCCGCGTGATGCTCAGCCGATCGTGTTCCGCATCGACCATCGCCACCCTCCGGCCGTGGCTCACCGACCGAAGGCCTTCGACAAAAAATCCCGCTCGATGACGAGTTCTCCAATCTTGGCCGCAGCTCCGTGATCTCGGTTTCCCGAGAGGCTTCCTGCCGCTCGTGGTTCCCCGAGAAGCCGGCCAGCACCGTCTGTCGAGCCTGCTTCTTCCAGTTGGCAATCAGGTTCGGATGCACATCGTAGCGGGCCGCCAGCTCCGCCATCGTCGCTTCCTCGCGCAGCGCCCTCCCTGCCAATATAAGCGAGACACTTTGTCCCCCAGAAATTAGTGTTCAGGGCGGGGAGATGACGTATTGATGGAAGCAATGCGCAGCATGCTGTCAGGACAGACGATCGTGGGAGAGGCGCCCCGCAGCGGAGGGTCTCCCGCGATCGTGCGCGAGATGTCGTCAGCCCCACCCGATCCCGAGGTGACCGCCCGACACGTCTGGCGCCGGTTCACAACGGCCTACAAGCTGGCAATCCTTCGGAAGGCGGATGCTTGTACCCGCCACGGCGAGCTCGGCGCACTCCTGCGGCGGGAAGGACTCTACTCGTCCCACCTGATTACGTGGCGTCAGCAGCGTGAGGCAGGGTTGACGCCGAAAAAGCGCGGACGGAAGGCGAGGGCCGTCGATCCGCGCGTGAAGAAGCTCGAGCACGAGAATCGTCGCTTGACCTCGCGGCTGCAGAAGGCCGAAGCGCTCCTGGCATATCAAAAAAAAGTTTCCGAGCTTCTGCAGATCCCCCTGAAACCGTTCGTGAGCGACGAGGACGATTGATGATCGCGGTCAATGACGCGGCCGCGGGGATGGGCGTCGCGCCCGCGTGTCAGGCATTGGGGCTGTCGCGGGCGACGCTCTATCGGGGACGTCGACCGGCGAGGGTCGCGCGTCCCCACCCTGCGCCGCCCCGCGCGCTGCACCCCGGCGAGCGGCAAGACATCTTGGATCTGCTCCATACGCGTTTCATCGACCAGGCGCCGGCGCACGTCCATGCCACCCTCCTCGATGAGGGCACCTATCTGTGCTCGCCGCGGACGATGTATCGCCTCCTCGCCGCCGCGCACGAAATCAAGGAGCGGCGCGATCAGGTGCGGCGGCCGCACTACGCCGCGCCAGAGCTCCTGGCGACGCGCCCCAACGAAGTCTGGAGCTGGGACATCACGAAGCTGCTGGGCCCGGCGAAGTGGACGTATTTCTATTTGTACGTGATCCTCGACATCTTCAGCCGCTACGTCGTCGGCTGGATGCTGGCGCCGCGCGAAAGCGCAGCGCTCGCCGAGCGGCTCATCGCCGACACCTGCGCGAAGCAGGGCATTCAAGCGGGCCAACTCACGATCCACGCGGACCGGGGCAGCGCGATGCGAAGCAAGTCGGTCGCCCTGCTTCTCGCGGATCTCGGCGTCACGAAGACGCACAGTCGCCCCCACGTCTCCAACGACAACCCGTTTTCCGAAGCCCAGTTCAAGACCTTGAAGTACTGCCCGGCGTTTCCCGAGCGCTTTGGGTCCCTGGCAGACAGCCGGGCGTTCGGTCACCACTTCTTCGGCTGGTACAACCACGACCACTATCACAGTGGCCTGGGATTCCTGACGCCCGCCGTCGTCCACTACGGCCAGGCCGAGGTCGTGCACGCGCACCGCACGCGGGTCCTCGCGGCTGCCTACGCAGCGCACCCAGAACGATTCGTCAAGGGGACGCCCACACCGGCCGATCTGCCGCAGGCGGTGTGGATCAACCCGCCGGCGAAGAAAACAACCGCTCAGGATGCCCGAGAAACGACGAGCGGCACCCCGGTCGACCTACAGGACCCCCTGATCTCACGGTCCGGCAACCACTCCGCCGCCACGACGATCGACCTTGGCGCGACTCTAATTACTTCGCCCTTGGTGTCTCAATGTCATTGACAGCTTCCGCGCCTCCACCGCGACCTTCGCCTTCAGCTCAGCAGGATAACTCCGTCGCTTCCGTGGCATGCCAGACTCCTTCTCCTTGGTCTGGATCCCACCTTAGCAAGCTGTCCGAATTCCGGGGTCCACCTCTGACAACAACTTATCCTCCGATGCGGAGGTACCGACGCTGCCCGCCAAGACACTCCCCCTGAGCCGGGGCGATGCGGTGACGGCCGGCTAGGCATGACCCAAGTTTTAATCCGGGATATTCCGGGATAATCCGGGATGACCCCGGGATGCGACTCGCGCGAGGACAACAACTTATCCTCCGATGCGGAGGTACCGACGCTACCCGCCAAGACACTCCCCCTGAGCCGGTCAAGGAGTTTGAAGCGGGACATAGTAGGGACCCATCCAATATTCGTCTTTTATTCGCTTGTCGACGTGCGAGACGGGTTCGCTCGAGACTGCCCCCACCGCCACCCCGTCCTGCCGATGCTCGCACTTCGGGATCGCTCGAGGCTTGCCCTCGATTTCCTCGTTGGATTCAGGCGATTTCAGCGGTTACGGGCGCGGTGCCGGGGAGCTGAGTCGCGCCTGGGGCAAGGTGGCGGCCGGTGGCCGCGTGATCGTCTCGTGAGCCAGGTTCGGTGGTCCGGGGTTTTGAGAGAGCCATGTACGACTGACTCCTGTCAGTCGTCGGGTCCGCGGAGCGTCGGATTCCGGGATGGAGCCCGGCAAGTCCCGGAATATGCCGCTTCAAGAACTTCTCGCGGCGCGGCGGCCGAGCCCACGTCACAGAAACTGACCATGACGCGCGGCGCGCGTGGACCTGCACCGGCAGGTGCAACGTGGCGTCCCGGCGCTGGACTCGGCGTCAGTCGTTGAGCCCACAGAGCGTCGGATACCGGGATGGATCCTTGCCACCGCCCACAAGCTGGTGCGCGTGATCCACGCCGTGCTGCACGACCGACCGTACACCGACCCGGGCATCGACGACGAACGCCTCGTCGTCGAGCGCAACGCGCCACGCTGGATCCGCCGCTCCGCGCCGTCGCGGCGGACGCGCGGCCGCCGGATCGCGACCTTCCGCCCACCCAGCACCACCTGACTGGGGGCCATCGACGACTGCATCGTCGGTGACGTTGTAGAGCCGCACCCGGCCCACCGACCCCCGCTGGGGCCGCCGCGTCCCCGTACGTCGTTGCGACCGCGAGAGTCGCATCCCGGGGTCATCCCGGATGATCCCGGCTTATCCCGGATTAAAACTTGGGTCATGCCTAGCTGAGCGGGTGGTTGTGTTCGTCAAGTTCATGCTCGACGGCTCGCCTCAGGGACGCACCGCATGGGTCACCGAGCCGTATTACGAAGGCCCGCCTGGAGCGGCAACCGACTATCGCGCATACGGCACGATGGACCCCGACCTATATAAGGCTGGCGTCGCCGCGCTTATCGAGCGCGGGGTGCCGTTCCTCGCCCACGCCAACGGCGATGCGGCGATGGACCTCATGCTGGACGGGGTCGAGGAGGCGAGCCGGGACATGGACGAGGCGCCGGACCACCGGTCGGTGATCATCCATGCTCAGCTCATGCGCGCCGACCAACTAGACCGCGCGGCGCGACTTGGCGTCGTGCCGTCGTTTTTCTCGGCGCACACGTTCTTCTGGGGTGACTGGCACGAGCGGAGTTTTGGCGAGGATCGAGGCACCAACATCAGCCCGGTACGCTGGGCCATCGATCGCGGCGTCAACTTCACGATACACAACGACGCACCGGTCGTCCCTCCCGACATCATGCGGTTGATCTCGATCACCGTGAACCGGAGGGGCCGCAGTGGCCGCGTACACGGACCTTATCAGCGGGCCACCGTCCAAGAGGCGTTGCACGCCGTCACACTCGGGGCGGCGTACCAATACTTCGAGGAAGACACCAAAGGCTCGATCACCGTCGGAAAACAGGCCGACCTGGTGATCCTCGGACAGAACCCGCTAACGACAGATCCGGCCGAGCTCGAACACATCCGGATCCTTGAGACGTTCTCCCGGGGCAGATCGGTCTACCAGAATTGAGCGGGGGTCCGCGCTAGAAGGACGACTGCAGGCCGAAGGTCAGCAGGCGGCCCTGCTCGACCCCCAGGATCCGGAGGAAGTCCGAACTCTTGACTCCCCCGCCCCCGTAGTTCCGATTCCGACTAGCCACCCGGGTCTGATTGAACAGGTTGGACGCGTCCATGTAGACCCGCGTCCGAACATTGCCAACCGTGGTCACCTTCGAGAATCGAATGTCAAGTTGGGTTCTGTAGGGGTCGAACTCGGTGTTCGGCTCGATCAGATTGTAGGAGAGGCTCGGGGGGACGCCTTCCCCCAGGTAGAGGCCGGGGAAGTCCGCGTCGGTGACGACATAGGTGGCGGCGATGACATTCCCGGCCAAGATCTGGAAGTTGCCGGAGATCATCGTGTCCCACGGCAACGGCAGCGCCCCCGACAGCTTGGCCATCGGCCGGAACGGCGACGTCGTATCGCAGTTCACGAGATTGTTGGGGCTGTCGTCGGCTGACTGGCAGAAGTGGTTCCTGGACTTACCACCCGTGAAGCTCGCGGTCATGAAGCCGCCGCGCGGGAGCTCGCCGTCGAGAATCACCTCGAACCCGTTCCACGACCGCCAGTCGTCCGGTGCCCCCTGCATGAGGGAATCGCCCCCTTCGATCACGAAGCCGTCGTTGACGTTGTAGATATCAATCGTGCGGGCGTTGGCGCTGTCCGGCAGGTCGGAGTCCGTCGGTCCGGTAAACGTCCCGGCGAAATAGTAGTCGTCGGCGGAGATATTGAGGTTCTCGGTCCACCGGAAGTCACCGTATTTCCGGTAGTGCCACATCCCGCTGATTGCCCACCCTGGACCCAGCTGGCGCTCGATGCCCGCGGCGTACTCCACGTTCGTGCCACGCGGCGTGTCTTCATCGTATTGAGTGGTAACGGTCCCAGTCCCAAAGTCCGGGTTGAACGACGCCCCAATCTCGTCGAACTGCGGCGTCCCGTCGAGGTGGAGTGCCGTGTTGTCCCCGTTGATGTCGTACCAAGGCCGCCAGTCGAGTGAATAGGGATCGATCGGGCTGAACCCGGAGGTGACGCCGGTCCCCATGTTCTCCACGTACTTCCCGGCGGAGAACTTCGCGGCCGTCGAGCCATCACCGAACAGGTCGTAGGCGACTCCGAACCGGACCGTCCCATCCTTCCAATTCGGAACGTCCTCGACAGTAGGGTCGGCGAGCCTGACCTCAGGCGCGAAGAAACCGGCGGCCCGCGTTCCCCCTGGAACCGAACCGTTGTGCCAGTCGAAGCGGACACCCCCGTTTACGGTCAGCCGGTCCATCGTCCAGGCGTCCTGCGCGTAGATACCGCAGTCGCAGTTCATGTTGATGACGGCAGGGTCCTGACCGTTGGCCGTCACCAACACCGCGAGCGGGAAGCCGTTGAAGAAGGAGCCGGAGAAGATCCCCCCCGGCGCGGTGTATTGAAGATGCGTGTAGTTGTTCGCGAAGTTCAAACCGGTCTTGAAGTTGTGCGAGCCGGTCACATAGGACAACGCGAGGTTCGCGCGGCGGTGGTGGTCTTGGTTGTGGTGGTTCTGGAAGCTGCTGTGGTAGGCCGCGCCCGTGATGTTGTCAGTCTTGGCCATCCGCAACTCGCCACCATGGTCCATCGGACCAGTGTGAACGTCGGCTCGCTGATACGCCACGTCCGCCTCGACGAGCACCCGGTTGGTGAGCGGTGCCGTCCAGCGGGCGTTGGCCAAATACGTGGGGTTCCCCTCAAACCAGAAGGCCGCCTCCGCGCCCACCCCGCCAACAAGGTTGGCGTCCATATTCCGGTCGCTCGCCGCCGTCTGTCTCATGTAGTTGTAGGTCAGCTTGTGGCGCTGGCTGAGCTGGTGCGTGACCCGGATGGTCTGCTGGGATCCACGGCTGGGGTTGAAAACCCGAAGGTCGTCCGCGGTCACGCTATCCGGTGTCGATGGCTCGTCCAGGTCGAAGAACCTGTCAAGGATGAAGCTCTGGCTTCGCCTTTCGTACAACGAGGCGTAGAACCAGAGCTCGCCTTGCATGATCGGCCCGCCCACAGCGGGGTTGATGTTCCAGCTATATTGCGTCGGGGCAAACCGAAAGCCCTGTACCTTCAGGTCATCACTGATGTTGTCGGAGGCGAACGTGTCGGCGGTGCCCCTAGCGAAGATGTCGAAACTGAATGTGCTGCCGCCGGCCTTGGAAATGACATTCGTCCGGACCCCGCTCTGGGCGAACTCCGCATTCTGCGAGGAGGTGTCGAACACGACCTCGGTGACGATCGCTTCATTCGTCACCGCCCCGCCGACGCCGGCGCCCCACTCGTTCCGTCCTTGGAGCTGGGTCCCGGTCCTGACGCCGTCAATAGCCGGCTGGCCATCCAGGGGGTCAGACCCGTGAACGCTCGGTAGGTTCGCGTTGCCACCGCCGAGGGTCGCCCCAGGCACATACGCCGCAGACGTCATGATGCCCGCCGCGCCCGGCAGGACGTTGACTCGCTCGGCGGTCAGCACCGACTGTTGCCGGGTGCTCTTGACGTCGACCAGCGGAGCCTCACCGATCACCGTCACCGTCTCCTCAGAGGCGCCCACGGTCATCTTCGCGTCGACTTCCGCCACGAATGCGCCCCGCACCTCGATGCCCTCGTGCACCAGCGCGCCGAAGCCCTCGAGCGTGAAGGTCACCGAGTAGGTGCCCGATGGCAAGTTGGTGACGCTGTAGTTCCCCGCGAAGTCGGTGACCGCTGTTCGGGGAGCGAGAAGCGAGGGGCCTCGCGCTTCGACTGCCACACCAGGCAGGACACCCCCAGTTTCGTCCTGGACGCGACCGGCGATGCTGGCCTCGTCTTGCGCCGAGGCCGGGAACGGCACCAGCGCGAGGCTGCTCAGGAAGAGAACATTCCCGATGAACTCACGCATTCAATTCTCCGAGCTAGAGGCCCATCCGGTGCGATTATGCTACTTTTCGTCGAGGAGGTTGTTGATGTCACATCAAGACCCGGCCATCGCCCATCTACTGCGGCGAGCCGGCTTCGGTCTCTCCGCCGCTGATGCCGACGTCTGGAATGAGCTCGGCTTTGCGGGCGCCGTGGCTCGACTCGTCGACTACGAGTCCGTTACCGACGATGTTGATGACCACATCGGCTCGAGCGGGTACCTCGGGACGACATCGCGCGGTCCCTTCGAGCCGAACCGCCGGATCTTCGACGCCCGACAACGTTGGCTGTTTCGCCTCGTGCACACACAGCGGCCACTTCAGGAGAAGATGGCACTGTTCTGGCACAATTACTTCGCGACCGGCTTCGGCAAGATCGCCGGTCAGCTAGGCCCGACGGCAGCCTCCCGCGCGCTGGCAGAAAGATCACCCCCCGACTTTCCCAGTGGTCCGCGGGGCCAGATCGAGCTCTTCCGCGATCGTGCGCTCGGCAACTTCGAGGTGCTCTTGCGTGCGGTGTCAATGGATGCCGCCATGGTGGCCTGGCTTGACGGCGACACGAATACGAAGGAGAAGCCTCAGGAGAACTACGCCCGCGAGCTGATGGAGCTGTTCACGATGGGCGTGGACGAGTTCACTGAGTCAGATGTCCACGAGGGCGCGCGGGTGTTCACGGGTTGGAATCTCCGCATCGTCGGATACGACCCAGAGAATCTGGAAGAGTTTTACGCAGCGTTCTTCTACAACCAGACGCAGCACGATATTGAGCCCAAGACGTTCAGTTTTCCGATCTACCCCGGTGGCGGCCGGACCCTTCCGAGTCGCCCGGCGCTGATGGGGATGCAGGATGGCTATGATTTCATCGGTGCCCTCGTCCGCCACCCGGCAACCGGCCCCCGGATTGCGCGGAAGCTCTATGCGTTCTTCGTGAACGAATTCGATCGCCCTGACGAGGCGCTGATCCAACAGCTATCCACGACGTACTATGCCAGCAACTTCAATATGCGGGAGGTCGTCCGGCAACTGCTGCTGTCGAGTGCGTTCCGGGACCCAGCCAACCAGTGGACGCGCTATTCATGGCCAATCGAGTTTGTCGCTCGGCTAATCCGGGAGGTCGGATGGACCGGATTCTCAGCCGCATCCGCCATGGGCCCCCTCGCGAATATGGGCCAGACACTGTTCGAGCCGCCTGACGTCGCGGGGTGGTCGCTGGGGCCGGCCTGGTTCTCGACCGGCACGATGCTGGCCCGCATGAACTTCGCTGCCGCGCTCGCAGAGAACCAGCGCATTGCCCTCCGCAACGCCTCTCTCGGTTCAGCGACCACCGCCGACTCGTTTCTCAATCACTTCCTCGAGCAGTTGACGCTGCCGGACCTCAGCGGCGAGGTGCGCGCCACGCTGATCCAGTATCTCAAGGCCGGTGGAGGGTGGACAGGGTCACCGTCGCAGGTCACGACCAAGTCCTCGGGTCTCGTCCATCTGCTGGGCGCGTCGTCCGAGTATCAGTTCGTGTGAGCGTCCTGGAGGATCGAACGATGGGTATGACACGACGAACATTCTTCAAGAACGGTGTGACGGCGTTCACGCTGGGCTTCGCCGCCCCTCGATTGCTGACCGATCTCGCACTGGCCCAGAGTATGAGCGGCCGGTCGCTCGTCGTGCTCGTATGGTCAAGAAACTCATGCGGCCGCCCGGTAGTAGAACTTGAGCAGCCCCCCGAGGCGCTCGCGGCATCGCACCGGGCCGGTCGTGGGGACCTCGTCCCGCGGAAAGAGCAAGAGATTGTCCTTGCCCTGGTGATTCCGCTCGCCGTGGAAGTGCCCGGTGTAGGCCCGCAGAGCCGTCCGCAACGCTGGCTCGCCGAACAGGATCAGCTTCGAGAGGCACTCGTCTTTCACCGACCGCACCCAGCGCTCCGCGTGCGGATTCAGGTTGGGGCTGCGCGGCGGCAAGCGCACTGGCGTGACGCCACCCTCCGTGATCGTGTCGTCGAACGCGGGGCAGTACTTGCCGTCGCGATCGTGAATCAGATACCGATGGTCCCCTAGGAAGCCCACGTCGGCCATCGTGAGGTTCCGTGCGACTTGGGTCATCCAGGACTCATCCGGGAAAGGTGTCAGGCCCGCGATGTGGAGTCAAGCCCATTCCTAGTTGAAACTCTCCGCGGCTCCTGATTGCTTACGCGGCTTTCTTCGTCGACGTCGTCGTGTCGATCTTCAGCTCTCGCTTCAATGCGTCACGAAGCCTGGGCAGGTGCCGGTAGCCCATCACCTTGCGCAGGCGTGGCTCGATGTCCAGGAGCGCAGTGGCCAGCCAGCGATGGCGTTGACTCGAGTTCTGCCAGTGATCGACCTTCGCACAGCGCTCCTCAATGAGCGCGTTGATGGACTCGAGGCTGTTCGTCGTCTTCAGCGACCGGCCCAGCACACCGTACACCCCGAGGCGATGCAACGTCAGGGTCTCGTCGAGGCCTTCCGCCAGACTGCCGGCCGCGGATTGGTTCCGATCCTCCAGCTCATGCTGGAGCGACTTGAGGGCGGCGAGGGCCTCGTCGTACTCCGGACGGTTGTAGGCGCGCTGGAGACGCTGCCGCCACACCGGCTGCTCACGCTTGGCCACGTAACTCACCACGTTCTCGCGCGTGTGCCACTGACACCGTTGCACCAGGGCGCGGTGGCGGAAGGCTTTCCGCACGGCCGCCCGGAGCCCCTTGCCGCCATCCACGATCACCAGAAGCCCCTGGGAGACATCGAGGCCCCGCTCGACCAATGACCGGAGGAACGGGGTCAACACCTTCTCGGTCTCCGTGTCCGTCTCGACGACGCCCAGGAACCGTTTGTCCCCCGTCATCGTGATGCCCAGCGCGACGACCATCGTCGCCTCGGCGAACGTCTTGCCGTCCAGCACGAGGGCCACGACGTCCTCCCCGGAGAGGTCCCGCTCCTGGAGCTCGCGGAGTTTCGTCGCGCTGGCCTGAATGAACGCGCGGGACACCGTCGACCCCGATAGGCCGATCGCCCTGGGAATCGCCTCGGCGGCCGCCGCGTAGTTGCGGCACGAGATCCCATACAGCACGCGCCTCAGCAACAGGTCGTTGACTGCGCGATCGCCATGCAGCGCCTCGTACGACCGCAGGGGAATCTCGCGCTCCGTGACATGGCGAATCCGGGGCACGCGAATCGGCACGCGCTGGCCGGCCAACCCGACCGTCCCGGGGTTGCTGCCATGACGGCGCCCGCCGACTGACGGGGCTTTGCGGGCGTAGCGCTCGCCAGCCAGCGCGGTCACTTCCTCGTCGAGCAACTCCTCGATGTGCATCAAGCCCAGCGGAACCAACGACCGGATCAACGCCACCTTGGCATCGACCTCCAGCTCGGCGTACTCCTCGCGGTCGATGACGTCGACCGCGCCCAACGTGTGACCTTTCTTGCGCTTCCTGACCGATCGTAGGACACTGCTCATCTCGGCTCCTTTCTCTCGTGGGCTGATGTCCGTCTTCTCAAACGTCATCAAACCACAGGGTTTGGAGCCGCTTCAATTTCCAACTAAGTTTCGCTCACACTCGCGATGTGGACCCGGCGCGTCGCCACGTGCATGACAAACAAGACGTAGTAGGTCACGAGACCGCTTACCGTCCACACCTCGGTCGTAAAGAAATCCGTCGCGGCCAGCACCTCCCGGTGGGCACGAACGAAATCCTTCCAGGTCGTGGTCTTCTTGCGCTCGGGGGCAGGCAGGATACCGTGACGTTTCAGAACATTGCCGACTGTCTGGTCGCTCACTGCGTGGCCGAGGTTGGCCAGGGCCCCGGCGATGCGGTCATAACCCCAGTCGCGGTTGTCAGTGGCGAAGCGGACAATCAGCTGCTCAATTTCCTGACCGACTCTGGGCCGCCCCGGATAGGTTCGCCGCTCCGAGCCGTCAAACTTCTTGGCGACCAGCCGCCGGTGCCAGGCAAGGATCGTCTCGGGCCGCACGATGCTCGCCACCTGCGCGAGGGCCTGGCGGCCGAGCCGCTTACCGATCTCGGCCAACGTCCGGCGTTCGCCGTCGCTCAGTGTCACGCGGCCGGGGAGCTGCGCCCGGAGGATGCGATTCTCCGCCACGAGATACTCGTTGCGCCGGAGGAGCTCCTCATCGACGGAGCCCGTCACGTAGGCCAGCATGGTCTTCCAGTCCATCGCCGCTCCTGATTCTGCGTTCGTCTGGAACACCCATCAGTATCCACAGTACCGACTGGCCGACCCAACCCCGGTCAGCGGACTCCGAAACTGCTCGCGGACGGCAGGTTCGGATTTCTTGACCCTACGACGTCGCGTCCGAGGGCGACCGGTACCTCTTCACGCTCGCGGATGAGGTATGGTGCTGTACGATGTCCGGCCACGCCGTATGGGGCGTGGTGATGCCCCTCAAGGAAGGCTGGACGCGCGTCGTAGGCAGGACCGAACGCTGTGGTGTGGGTCGCGACGTCGAGGAAGCACTGCGCCTTTATGACCTGTCCCTTCCGGTGAGTCCCGTCGACATCAAGCGGAAGTACCGGGCGTTGGCGCTGGCCCACCATCCCGACCGCCACGCCGGTAATCCCGGCGCGGCAGAGAAGATGAAGGCGTTGAACAGCGCCTTTGAGGTGCTCACCGGCGTCGACCCGAACACGCTCGGGTTCGAGGAGTCCGACATCACGTATTTCGCGCGGCTGGCCCCCGACCAGGTGGTAGAGCTGAAGGGATTCCGATTCGAGATCACCCTGACAGGCGGTACGCCTCAAGACTGGGTCTACGCCGCCAGCTTCGCTGCGGCCGGCGGTGGCGCCTACGTGGCGACGTACGCCGGCAAAGTCATCCTGCTCTCTCGGGAGGGGCAGCCGCGTGTCGTCTACGACATCGGAACCTGCCCGACCGAGATCATCGACATCGGTCGATACACGTACTTCCTGACGCCCACGAGGCTCTATGTCGTCGAGGACCGGACCAAGCTCGCGGCCTTTCTCGACGTCTTCCAGCAAGGACGGCTCCTCGTGTCGCCATCAGGGTTCGGACTGCTCACGCGCAAGCAGCTCCAGTGGTTCACGGTCGCGGGGACGAAAGTGGGCGAGCTGCTGACCCGCGATCCCATCCGAGCCGTGCACCCCACCGACGGCGGCGCGATTGTGCAGACACGACAGCATCAGGTGGAGGTACGGGGCCTCGCGTTGTGACAGCCGACGCGGGGGGGCGCCAGGGTCAAGGACGAGGAGGGTTGGTGTCGTCGATTGCTCAGGACGAGGGGGCAGCCTGGGGGCGGGGGATCGTCTCGCGAGCCAGGTTCGGTGGTCCGGGTTTGAGACGGCCACGCTCGGACCCCTGTCAGTCGTCGGGTCCGCGGTGGATCGAATTCCGGAATGGCTCCCTGCAATCCCTGCTGGGGATGTGGCCAGATTGTTCACCGACGGGGACACTCTCTCCGTCGGCGCCGGGCAGATCCCTGTCGCTACCTTCACCCAGCGCGTCGTCGACCGCCTCCACGCCGAGGACCCCCGCTCGTGGCGCCGGATCAATGCGCCCGGCCCGTTCAGCGATGACACCGTCGCCTTGCAGGTCGGGACCTCCCCCTTCAACCCGAGGACGGCGGATCGGTATCCCGGCAGTCCCGGAACATGCCGCTTCAAGAACTTCTCGCGGCACGGCGGCCGAGCCCACGTCACAGAAACTGACCATGACGCGCGGCGCGCTTGGACCCTGCACCGGCAGGTGCAACGTGGCGTCCCGGCGCTGGACTCGGCGTAAGTCGTTGCGCCCACAGAGCGTCGGATACCGGGATGGATCCTTTGCCACCGCCCACAAGCTGGTGCGCGTGATCCACGCCGTGCTGCACGACCGACCGTACACCGACCCGGGCATCGACGACGAACGCCTCGTCGTCGAGCGCCACGCGCCACGCTGGATCCGCAGCTCCGCGCCGTCGCGGCGGACGCGCGGCCGCCGGATCGCGACCTTCCGCCCACCCAGCACCCCACTGGGGGCCATCGACGACTGCATCGTCGGTGACGTTGTAGAGCCGCACCCGGCCCACCGACCCCCGCTGGGGCCGCCGCGTCCCCGTAAGTCGTTGCGACCGCGCGAGTCGCATCCCAGGGTCATCCCGGATTATCCCGACTTATCCCGGATTAAAACTTTGGGTCATGCCGCGCGGAACACAGGGTCACAGTCCGTGGTGCGTCACCAGCTCCCGGTCCAACTTGACAACGGGCTCAACGGCACCAAAGTTGACGGCCGACCTCTATGCCCAACCGCTCACACCCTAACCCGTTTCATCCGTCGTGGTGACCACCGACATGGTGAACTTGACAATACTTAGGTCGTCGCGCCTCAGTCAGAGCGGGCCCCGGCGGGCTTCTGATCATAACGTTTATACCAAGCAAACCCCGTGCCGCTCCAGGTGCAAGACTTTTGATCCACCGTTTCATTACTCTTGATCGCCTACATCGGCGACGTCGACCGCGTGCCTCGATGGCGATCTTGACCCGTTCATCAAGCGCTGCCTGATGATGAAGGCGGGGGACTAAGGACGGGCGCCGTGGCGGCCGACGCGCCGCAAACGGATAGACGGGGAGCGCGCTACTGCCGGAACGTCGCCCCGGGCTCGGTGCCGACGATAAACGCTTCCTGGATCGCCTCGGGCGCCCACGGCTCGGCCAGCTCCCCGGTTCTACGGTCGACCGATACAAAGACGATGTTGTCCGGCAGGTCGAAGCCCTGCGAGACCTCGTGATCGGCGATGTGGGCCCGCATCACGTCGCGCCAGATCGGGAGCGCGACGGCGGCGCCCTGCTCGTCCTCGCCAAGCGTTTTCTTCTCGTCGTACCCGACCCACACCCCGACCGTGATCTCCGGATCGAAGCCGACGAACCACGCGTCGGTATAGTCGTCCATCGTGCCGGTCTTCCCGCCAACTGGCCAGGAGAGCTGGCGCGCGCTGGCGCCGGTGCCGCGCTCGACGACGCCGCGCATCAGGCTCACCATGATGTACGCGGTATCGGGCCGCAGCGCATCCTGCGGGATCGGCCGGCCCGCCTCGAGAATCGTGCCAGCCCGATCGACCACGCGGTCGATCGTGTATGGGACCATGCGCGTCCCCTGGTTGGGGAAGGCGGAGTACGCGCTCGTCACCTCCATCAGCGTGGCTTCCGACGCCCCGAGCGCGATCGACAGAAACGGCGGAAGCGGCGAGACGAAGCCGACGCGACGGGCGAACTCGATCACCGTTTCCGGCCCGATCTCGTTCATGAGCCAAACGGCCGGCGCGTTGCGGGAGTCCTCGAGCGCGTGTCGCAGCGTGATCGGCCCTTCGTAGGTGTCGTCGTAGTTCGTCGGCTCGTACGGATCCTGTTCCGGGCCGACGTCGTAGCTCACCGGCTCGTCCTGCACGATCGTCGTGGTGGTATAGCCCTGGTCGATGGCCGCCGCGTAGAGCATGCCCTTGAAAAGGGATCCAAGCTGTCGCTGCGCCTGGGTGGCGCGATTAAACTTGCTCCGCTCGAAGCTGTACCCGCCGACCATCGCAAGCACCCGTCCGGTGGCGTTTTCGATCGCGACGACGGCGGCCTCGGCCAGCGGTTCCTGATCGAGCGTGACGCTCACGACATCGCCGAGCTCGGTGATCTGCACGTCGATGAGGTCGCCCGGCTCGACCAGCCGGGCGGCCGATCGCCCCGTCCACGCGTAGCCGTCCGGATCGATCGTAGCCGCGTACGTCCCGAAGCGGACGTGAATTGCGCCCCCGTCGACGGCCGTCACGACCGCCGGAACGACATCGCCAACCTCCATGGCGAAGCGCCAGCGCCGGTGGTCGAAGTTGTCGAGGGTGACCGGGAGATCATCGGCGTCGGCGGCGGGGCCATCGTTGGCGTCGGCGTTGGTCAGGATGTTGCGCGTCGGCGGCCGGAAGCCGTGCCGCTTGTCGTGGGCCCGCAGCCCGTCGGCGACGGCCTGCTGCGCGGCGGCTTGCAGAGTCGGATCGAGGGTCGACGTCACTGTCAGCCCCCCTTGATAGAGTCGCTCGACGCCGTACTCGTGCTCGAGGTGCTGGCGGATCTCCTCGACGAAATACGGCGCCGCGACGTTCGCCCGCTCCGTCTGCTCGGCCAGCTGGATCGGCAGCGCCTTGGCCTCGTCGGCCTCGGCCTGCGTGACGAACCCTTCATCGGCCATCCGCTGCAGCGTGTAGTTGCGCCGCTGGCGGGCATAGGTCGGGTTGACGAGCGGGCTCTGGCGCGTGGGGCGTTGGAGAATGCCGGCAATCAGCGCCGCCTCCTCGAGTCGGAGGTCCTTCGCCGACTTGCCGAAGTAGAGGCGCGCCGCAGATTCGACGCCGCTGGCCGCGATCGTCGCCGTGCCCAGCCACATCTGGTTGGCGTAGAGTGTCAGGATCTCGCGCTTCGTGTACCGCTTCTCGATGAGCAGTGTGTAGTACATCTCGACGAGCTTGCGCTGCAGTCGCTTCTCAGGGCCCAGCGTCGTGCCGCCGATCGTAATCTTCCGGGCGAGCTGCATCGTTAGCGTGCTGAAGCCGGCGTACATCAAGTCGCCCCGCCGGACGTTGGTCGCCAGCGTCATGGCGATGCGAGAGATGTCGAAGCCGACGTGTTCGAAGAAGCTCCCATCCTCGGCGGCAACGATCGCATTGCGCAGCGTCTTGCCGATGTCGTCGTAGCCGACGATCATCCGGCGTTCGGTCGCGAACTCGCCGATGACCTGCCCATCGCGGCCATGAATCCGCGTGATCGTGCCAGGCGTGTAGTTGTCTAGCTCGGCGATGGTAGCGAGATCGGGGGAGTAGGCGAACAGCGCACCGCTCACGATGCCGAGCAGCGCCGTCACGGCAAAGACCGCAATGACCGCCGTCGCCTTGCGCGATGTGGACATCACTATCTGGGATTGTACAGCTCACAGTCAACTTAACGAAGTGGCCGCCATTCAAGCACGGTACCGGCCAGTAGCGCGCGATTAAGAATTTTGATCCGGAATCTTGCGGGACTAAATTTAGGCGGGATATCCGGGATGCCCGACTCGTGCGCGCACAACGACTGCCGGGGAGGGCGACAGCATTGGGCCGCGCTGAAGCCCGATCTGACGGCCACCTTCTGCGGGCGCGGTATCCCGGGAAGCGCTTGCCACCGCACACCCCGGACCAGGGAACCTGGCTCGCGAGACGATCACCCTGACATCGGCTGCCACCTCACCCCGGACGCGTCTTACTTCCTCTGCAGCCCTGCCGAGAGCGGTGCAATTGCCTAAAAAACAACGAGAAAACGGCGGGTACCCCCGCGCGGTCCCGGAGTGCGAGCACTGCAGCGATTGGGTGGCGGAGGGGGCAGTCTCGAGCGAACCCGTCTCGCACGTCGACAAGCGAACAAAAACGAATACGAGAGTCCCGGATCAGTCCCCGGAATATCCCACTTCAGATCTCCGATCGACTCGGCGTCGTCGTCGAGACGGCTGCAAAATGCCGTTGAAAGGATTTCATGGATCAAACGTCTTGCACCACGATTCTGTCGGCCGATCCCCGTACGTCGTTGACCCCACGAGAGTCGGCATCCCACTTGTCCCGGGTTATCCCGGGTTTCAAAACTTTCGATCGGTCGCAGCGAGGCGGTCGACTGGTTCAACAACCGGCGGCTGCTCACCCCGATCGGCAACGTGCCACCGGTCGACTTCGAAGCGCATTATTATCAGGCGCAGGAGGTGCCCGTCATCATGGCAGAAGTCAAGTAACCAGGCCTCTCACAAACCCGGGGCGGTTCATTCCGTCGCTTTCCAGATTGTGGGATCCTGCACTTCTCTCCAACCACAACCCAAAGGAGACCTACCGATGCCGAACCTGCAGTCCGTTCTGAGAGAAGAGATCCAGAGATTCGCCCGAAGGGAAGTTCGCTCAGCGCTTGCAAGCACAAAGAAGGCAGTTGCTCAACACCGGCGGGAGATTGCAGACCTGAGACGAAGGAGCAAGGTTCTGGAGCAGACGGTGATCTACCTACAGTCTCGCGAGACGAAGCGACTAAAGGCGGGGGCTACGAAAGCAGAGGTTCCACCGGGGACGAGATTCTCGGTAGCGTCACTGAAGGCTCAACGGAGGAAATCGGGGTTGTCCCAGAAGGACTACGGGAGGCTCGTCGGCGTCAGTACGCTGACGATCTACAACTGGGAGAGCGGGAGGACCAAACCCGATAAGAAGTACTTGGGGGCATTGGTATCCCTAAGAGGGCTTGGCAAGCGGGAGGCGCGGAAGCAGCTTGAGCTCTTGCAGGGATAGACAGACGGAGAAGGGGGAAAGGCTCTAAATCGAATCGCCTCACGGGAGGCAGTGTCAACGCCGGGGGACCTCCCTCGAAATCCCCCCCATTTTTGCCCTGCGGAAACGCCGGAAAATGCCGTTTGAAGGCGATCTCGTGGATCAAAAGTCTTGATCCACAATTGTGTCGCCCGATCCCCGCAAGTCGTTGAGCCCGCGCGAGTCGGCATCTCGCGTATCTCGGATAGTCTCGCACTATCTCGGATCAAAACTTTTGATCGCGAGTACCGAGTGATGACGCGTACGTCCAACGGGACGATGCCCTCATCGTTCATGTCCCATCCGCCTGCCTCCGTCTTGCTCACAGCGTCCGCCCCGTCCACATGACCGCCGGGTTGCCAGCAGCGGCCCTAGCCGGCGGGATCGTCACGTCGCGGCGTCGTCGCGCCCGGCCGGTACTCGACGACCTCCTCGAGTGCTCTGGCGCGGAGTTCATCGAAGTCAAGGCGTCCTTCGAGCGCGTCGATCCGCATCTTCTGGTTCTGCGTTTCGATCGTCAGGCGCGTGGTTGCAACCACGAGGTTGTGCAACAGCTCGTAGAGGAGCGCCCGTTCGCCGACGTTCAGCAGTTGGGCATGGTGACGGTTGATAGCGATCTGCTTCTCGAGCGCATCGGTGATCACCCGGGTATTCAGAAAGAGCTTCGCGATCGGTCGCGCGAGGCGGCGGCAGAACGAGGTGAGCTGGCCCCGCAGTGTCGGTGGCGACGCATAGAGCATCGCCTCGGTGAAGTTGAAGTACTCCGGTGACGGCAGGTCCTCGGCGTGGATCCGCCGGTAGTGTTCGACCAGGTCCGATCGGATCTCGCTGGCCGGCTTCTCGGGGAACCACGAGCGGCAGGAGGCCTCTCGGGAGACCGAACCGTCTGTCGAGCCGTCTGCTTCCAGTGGGCAATCAGGTTCGGATGCGAGGTCAGGGAGCTGCGGGCAAAGATCGGAGAACTCGTCATCGAGCGGGATTTTTTGTCGAAGGCCTTCGGTCGTTGAGCCGCGGCCGGAGAGTCGAGATGGTCGATCCCAACCACACACGGCTCAGCATCGTACGGCAGTGCCGCTTGGTGTCGATCGCCCGCTCGTCGTTCTACTACGAGGGCACGGGTGAGAACCCGTTGACCCTGCGCCTGATGCGGTTGATCGATGCCTTGGTGCATGGCTCCGGGTTCCGGGTCACACTCACGTGGAGCCCCAGATTCCGGAGCCTCGATGAGCAGTTTCAAGCGGAGCCAGGCCAAGTACGTCAAGCAGACTCACAAGATCGCGAACTGGCCTGCCTATGATCAAGCTCTGGTCGCCCGCGGCCTCGTTGACCTTCTGGTTCACCGACGAAGCCATCAGTAAGTGGACCGCCCCACCAAGCGGGAAAGCTGGTGGACAGCGCAAGTACTCGAACCTGGCAATCGAGACCGCGCTGGCGTTTCGCATGGTGTTTCATCTCCCGTGGAGACAGACCAAGGGCTGCCTGCAGTCGCTGGTAGAGATACACGGATTGCCACTGGAGATTCCGCACCAGACAACCTTCTCGCGACGTGCCAAGGGACTCGGCAAGGTCGCGTTCCACAGGCCCCGCCATGACCGACCGAGTCACATCCTCGTGGACAGTACCGGCGTCAAGGTTCATAGCGGGAACATGCGCAAGCCGCCCAAGAACCGCGCTTGGCGCAAGCTCCACCGTGTCGTCGATGCGAATACTGGTGATGTCGCCGCCTGTGATCTGGGAAGCAGCCAAGCTCGCGATGCGGCTCGTGTACCCGCGTTGCTCAAGCCGGTCGAGCGCCCGCTGGCATGGGTCGCGGCAGACTCGGCCTACGACACCGAGGGAGTCTACGCTGCGATAGAGCGCCACCGTGAGGGCCGCTCGCCACGGGTGCTCATACCACCGACGAAGAACGCGCAGCTCCGTCCGGAGTCCTCAAGCTCCAGAGAGCGCAATCGCAACATCAGATCGCGAACGAGCCTCGGAAAGCGCACGTGGCACACCTGGTCCGGCTACAGCAAGCGAAGTCTGGCCGACACCACGATGTGTCGGTACAAGACCATCATCGGTCCGATGGTCCGGGCCCGAACGCTGCAAGGTCAGAGGGTGGAAGCCAGAGTGGGCTGCCAGATCTTGAACCGCATGACGTCCCTGGGAATGCCCGAGAGTTCTCGAGTGGACTGAGCGCGGGACGAGCGGCGGGGGATGCTGGTTCCCAGTGGAGCCGTGCATCAAGGCCCATGCCGGGTGGTCCGACCATCAATCACACTCCAGCGGACCTTCTGCGCCACGTGGGGCGTGACGTCCCGGACGC
The DNA here is from genome assembly GCA_965249105.1 of Vicinamibacterales bacterium. Classification (GTDB taxonomy): domain Bacteria; phylum Acidobacteriota; class Vicinamibacteria; order Vicinamibacterales; family UBA8438; genus CAUZIB01. The sequence goes on from OZ252219.1 coordinate 704,651, forward strand.
GGACATCGGCGACGAAGCTCGCCACATCGTAGCCCTTATCTGCTCCGACCGTGCTGCCCGGCGGCGCGCTGGCCTCCAGCAACAGTGCCGCCGCCTCGCGTGCGGCGGTCCCCGTCGCGTGGGTCGCACAGACGTTGGCGACGAGCCCATGCCGATTATCCAACAGCACGTGGCCCAGATACGCCAGCTTCGCCTCCTTCCCTTGGCCCTTCCGATGCAGCATCGCCTCCGGATCAGTCGTCGACTGGTGCGTGTCGTTGCGCCGCCGCTCGCCGTGGAAGTCGACCGTGGGATTCCCGGGGTCATCGGGGGGCGCGCTCGGCGCGGCGTCCCGGCATCGGAAGCTCTTCAGGCTGGCCCAGGCTTCCAACTGCGTCCCGTCCACCGTGAAATGCTCGTCCGAGAGCAGACCGGCCGCCCGGGCGTGGGCCTGGACCGCATCAAAGAAGGCGGCCGCGACATCCCCCGCCAGCAGCCGGTCACGATTCTTGGTAAACGTCGTGGGATGCCAGACCGGGTCGTCCATATTCAAGCCGACGAACCAGCGGAACAGCAGGTTGTAGTTGAGCTCTTCCATCAGCAGCCGTTCGCTCCGGATCGTGTACAGCACCTGCAGCAACAGGGCCCGCAACAATTGCTCAGGCGGGATCCGTCACGAAGCGGCGCGGGTGCAGCCCCCGGAGGTTCGCTGCCCGCATCAGCCGCGCCACACGTTTCTTGCCGACGCGGCGGTCGTGGTCATCGGCCAGCTCCGCATGAATGCTCGGCGCACCGTAGGCGCCGTTCGAGCGCCGATGGATCGCATGGATGAGGGCCGTCAGCCCGATATCCGCCACGGCCCGCGCCGACAGGGGCCGCTGCAGCCAGGCATAGAATCCGCTGGCGGAGACGCCCAGCAGCCGGCTCATCACCCGAACCGGAAAGGTGGCCTGATTCGCTTTCATGAACCCGAAGATCGCTTCGTGTTCGGCGCGGTCTCCTGCGCGAACCAGGCCGCGGCTTTTGACAAGATGTCCCGCTCGACCTTTAGTTGCCGGTTTTCTCGCCGGAGTCGCGTCAGTTCCGTACGTTCGGCGGTGGTGAGACCATCGGTCCGCCGTCCGGCGTCGCGATCGGCCTGGGCCACCCAGTTGCTGATCGACTGCGCCGTCGGTTCAAACTCGCCGGCGAGGTCCTCGAACACCCGCGGACGGTTTGCACGGACGCCCACAGGTACCCGGCTTGCGGCAGCAGATCCCAGCGCGCCGCCTTGAATTGAGACGCGTCAACGCGGCCGCCTTCATACACGCGCTTCGAGGAGCCGGCAATGAAGTCGTTCAGAGCCTGGCTACCCGGCATCGGCTTCAACCTGTTCTTAGCTATCGGATTACGGTTGGCTGATTTACGGCACCCTACGGGCTCGTCATCGGTCGATTGTGCCAGCTGCAGCGTCAACTTGACTGTGAGCATCATTCCGCTGCCTGCCGAGGTCGCTCGGTGACACTGGTGGGTGCCGGCGGGTGGTGGCCTGACCCGCAACTTGACTGACCTACGGTCCTCGCTACTGATCTGTCGGTCATCGTCCGTCGGCGATGGACACGGCAACCCGTCTGACCGGATGGGCCGTGACCCAATAGGGGCCTGCGGCAACGTCGACCCATCACAGTCCTGTCCGCCCATCCGGCCGACGCATCAGCACCCGAGGAGGCCACCCGGTGACGAACCCAAGGACTATCCAGCCCCACGCGCGGAAGGTGATCGTCGGCGTGGACACCCACAAGCACGTCCACGTGGCCGTGGCGATCGACACGTGGGGGATCCGCCTCGGCGATCGATCGTGTGCCGCCGACTCAGACGGCTACCAACAGCTGATCACCTGGGCCGAGCGTCACGGACGTGTCGCCGCGTTCGGCATCGAGGGCACCGGCAGCTACGGGGCGGGACTCGCTCGCGCGGTCCGGCGAGCCGGGCACCAGGTGCTCGAAGTGAACCGGGGCGACCGGCGCACACGTCGAATCGCCGGGAAGTCCGACCCCGTGGATGCCGAGACCGCCGCGCGGTCGGTCCTGGCTGGCCAATCGACCGCCATCCCGAAGACCGCGGACGGGGCGGTCGAGATGATGCGCCACCTCAAGGTCGCGCGCCGGACGGCGGTCAAAGCCCGCACCTCGGCGATGATCACGCTGAAGCAGATCGTCGTCAACGCCCCGCCGGAGCTGCGAGAGACCCTCCACCCGCTCGCCGACCAGGCGCTCCTCAAACGATGCCGCGGATGGCGGTGCGGCACGATCGATACGCCGACCGCCTCGGCGAAACATACCCTCCGGGCGCTCGCCCGTCGCTGGTTCGCTCTCTCCGTCGAGATCGTGGACCACGACCGTCACCTGGGTCGACTCACCACCCAGACCTCGCCGACGTTGCGTGAGGGCTTTGGCATCGGTGCCGACACCGCCGCCGAGATGCTGATCATCTTTGGCGACAACCCCGATCGGATTCATTCTGAAGCCGCCTTCGCCAAGCTCTGCGGGGCCTAACGCGGCGCTCCACCGGGCCGTCATCGTGCGGATGCGGTACCACTCACCAACCCTCAACGACGTCGAACGACGCACCGCTGAAGGGCGGCCCAAACGGGAGATCATCCGCTGTCTCAAACGCTTTCTCGCCCGCGAGATTTTTCAGCGCGTGATGGCAGACTACCGAGCGCGCCAAGCCGCAGACTTGGCTGCGTGAACGACTGTCTTGACATATAGGGGCGTCATTGCCGTCAGCCGCCATCCTTAATTAGTATTAGTCAGCATCGGCGCGACCACGTACGCCGTGCCGAGCCGGTTGCCGACCGCCCCGGTCGGGGACGAGCTTCTGGCCGCCTGAGTAACAGTTGATGGCGGAAGCACCATGCGTGCTACAAAAGGGGCTCAACAGGAAACGGTCAATTCAACAGGAGACCATATGGCAACAGTGAACGGGACCATCAGCCGGCTGGTGAGTGATAAAGGCTTCGGGTTCGTGGCGTCGGGAGAAGGCACCGAGTACTTCTTCCACCAGTCCGCCTGCAACGGTGTGCAGTTTGACGACCTCCGGGAAGGTCAGGCCGTGACCTTTGAAGAGGGCCAGGGACCGAAAGGTCCGCGCGCGGAAAACGTGGCGCTCGTGCATGAATAGGAACTGACTCGCCGCGCCCAGAAGCCTGTGGCTGGTGAGTCTCACGAGCGAGGCACGGAGAAGCGGCCACAAGGACCGACAGTAGTGACGTTAGCGGCGGGAACGCCTCGGCGGATTTCTCAGTTTCTACTATCGAGTGAGTGGTCGGCCCAGTAATCGCACCTTACCCTGGTCTCACCTTGCCCCGGTGTTGTACTTGGCCATCAGCATGCTGAGCAGGTCGATCGGCAACGGAAAGACCAGCGTCGAGTTCTTCTCGCCAGCGATCTCGGTTGCGGTCTGTAGATACCGCAGCGTCATGGCAAGCGGTTGTCTGGAGATGACCTCCGCAGCTTGTGCGAGCTTTTCGGATGCCTGGAACTCGCCGTCAGCGTGGATGATCTTCGCACGCTTCTCTCGCTCCGCTTCGGCTTGTCGCGCCATCGCGCGCTGCATGTCGGCCGGCAGGTCGACGTGCTTCACTTCGACAGCCGAGACCTTGACGCCCCAGGGGTCGGTCTGCGTGTCGAGGATCTGCTGCAACTCTTGATTGAGCTGCTCCCGTTCCGAGAGCAGGCCGTCGAGCTCGACTTGCCCCAGCACGCTTCGCAACGTCGTTTGCGCCAGCTGCGACGTGGCATAGTGAAAGTCCTCGACCTCAACGATCGCCCGCAGGGGATCCATGACACGAAAGTAGACGACGGCGTTCACCTTCACGGACACGTTGTCCTTGGTGATGACGTCCTGGGGGGGCACGTCCATGACGATCGTCCGGAGGCTGACCCGCACGATTCGGTCGATGGGTCTGAAGACGAGGATGACACCCGGTCCCTTTGGGCGCGGAAAGAGCTTCCCAAGCCGGAAGATGACACCCCGCTCGTATTCATTCAGGATCTTGATCGAGTACACGATGTAGGCGCCGACGATCAGCGCGAAGATGAGGTACGGGCTCATGTGTGCACGCCTCCGGGCGTGCCGGGTGTCAGGTGACCGACGGCTAACCGCATGGTGTCGACCGCGAAACATTGTACCGGTGAATCTGGAGACGTGTGGGTGGCGAATTACTACTCGTCCCCCGGGCGGGCGGGGTGATCAGGGATCAGACCACGCCGCCATGCCTCCGCTTGGACCTCGGGCGGCATCGTGCGCACGTCCACGATGATGCCGCCGACCGAAATCATCCAAGACATCGGGTTTGACGCGAGTAGCTCCCGCCGGCAGAACTCCGGGTCCAGCTGGCCGATGCGCAGAACGTCGCGGATCAGCCTCGCCTTGTTGGCGATGGTGCTCTTCGGTACTCCAGTCAGCGCGCTCAGGTCGGCTCCAGTCAGGTGGGGTCGCTGTGCGCGGTCGAAAAGGAAGTTCACGCTACCAACGGCGTAGATCGCCGCCGCTGCCCAAATGCGAAGGTCGCCACGCACGAGCGGCGAGGGGCGCTTGCGTGCCAGCTTGGCGATCAACTTTCGGATGAGTTCGGCGTACTCGGCGTCGAGGTGCTCGCCACAGAACGGGTCGGTGAACTTGAAGAGCTGCTCGACGTGATGCCGGAGCGGCGCGGGGATCCGAAGCGGTTTGTCGTTGTCCATCTCGGTCACGAAGATGCCCTGCGAGGCGCTGTGCCTACCGAACACCTCGTCGTCCTTATGTACAGTGGGGATTATTGAGGATCTCGCGTTGGCTTGCGAGCCTGGCGGGCTATGCGGACCGTCTGTCTCGTGCTGCTCATGGGAGGGCTGCAGCAGAGCCACAGGCGATGCGACGGCGAACGTCGCGAGTGCTGGCGAAAAATGGTACGCCCGGTAGGAACGAACCTGTGGGTGGGGCATTCGTAAGAATTGGAGCTATCGCTCGATCTTCATGTCGCGGGAGCCGGAGCCATCAGCGACGTTCTCGCGATGGCGTGCGTAAGATGTGCTGCTGAAGCACGGTCCTGCGGCTGCGCAATGGCGATCACGCTGCATAACTCCGCACGCGGGCGCATCGACACGCTCGCCAACGTCTGCGCTGTTCCGATGTCACGCCGCGATCGGCGTCTGATAGAGACCGCGGCAATGTTCTTGCCAGCGGTAGTGGTCAAGCGTTGCGACATCCTTCCGTGTCGGGACGGGCGTCCGCCCTGCCAACGACGCATGGGCGCGGTGCGCATTATAGAAGTCCTGGAAGTCACACAGTTTCTGTTCCAAGTCCGACGCGGACCAGAACAGCATCCGATCCACGCATTCTCGTCGCAGTGTGCCGATCAACCGTTCGACAAACGGATGCGACAGGGGCACCTACGGGACACTCTTCACCTCGGTCACCCGCAGCACCCGCAGGTTGGCGTGCCATTGGTGGAACCGGTACAGCGGGTCATGGTCGGAGCTGAGGCGCTTCGGACGCGACAACCCTCGGATTGCATGGTTGAACATGCGGCACAAGGTGCGGCCATCCACGATGCCAGCATGGATGCCGAAGCCGACGATCCGCCGCGTGTATTGGTCCATAACCACCAGCACCCAATGGCTTTGCAGGATCGCGGACTCGCACCGGAACAGATCGATACTCCACAGGCTGTCTTTTCGCGTGCCCCAGGAACGTCAGCCATGAGGGTCCGCTCCCGCCCGGGTCCGGTCGATAGTGCGTGGCAAGGACCCGACGCACCACGTCCTTATCGATATCGACGGCAAAGGCGAGGGCGATCTGCTGTGCGATCCGTGGACAGCCCCACGTGGGGTTGCGCCGCTTCATCTCGACGATGGCGTCCACCAGTTCTTTGGGCGGACCTTTCGGTCCGGTGCGGCGGCGCTTCGGTGAAAACAGCAACCGGTACTTACGTGTGCGCAACGTTCGATGGAAGTTCAGGATCGTCGACGGTCTGAGCACGATCGCCGAGCGGAACACACGGGCAGGGCGCATGAACAGCGCACAGACACCGGCGAGGATCCGATCCGACGCCCGGAGATTTGGCGCCCGCTGTCGCGAGCGATTGAGAATGAGCAGTTGATGCTTGACCAGAATTGATTCGGCGACGACAGACCGTAGACCGCCGGGGCCCATGAGCCGCGCCAGGGTGGCGATCAGGTGAACCAGCAAGATGATCGGGTCGCGCATCGGAACATCCTAGTGCAGTGATTCCGAAATAGCTCGGCACTTCATGACTTTCTCCAGGATGCGTTCGGCCGGCGCGGTCCAGATGAACGGCACGGCGTCGTGATTGTGGTTGTGAATATACGCGGAGATCGCGTCGATGAGGTCGCGGACGCTCAGAAAGTCGCCGCGTCGCAGCTGGTCCGCGGTCAGCCGCGAAAACCAGACCTCGACGAGGTTCAGCCAGGAGGCGCTCGTGGGCACAAAGTGCAGATGGAACCGAGGATGCCGGCGGAGCCACCGTTGAATCGCCGGATGTTTGTGCGTCGCGTCGTTGTCGAGGATGGCGTGGATAGCCACGTCCGGCGGCGTTTGTGCGTCGAGCAGGTTCAAGAACTTGCGAAATTCCTGATGCCGATGGCGCGCCAGACACGAGCCGATGACGGTGCCCTCGAGGACATTCAACGCGGCAAACAACGTCGTCGTCCCGTGCCGCTTGTAGTCGTGGGTCATGGTGCCGGCTCGGCCGGGTTTCATCGGCAGGCCGGGCTGCGATCGCTGCAACGCTTGGATTTGGCTCTTTTCGTCGACACAGAAGACCAGGGCCTGTTCGGGCGGATCCACGTAGAGCCCGACGACGTCGGTGAGCTTCTCGAGAAACCGCGGGTCCGTCGACAGCTTGAAGGTACGGACGCGGTGCGGCTGCAGCCCGTGCGCCTGCCAAATCCGATGAATCGACGCCGGACTCAACCCTTGCGCAGCGGCCATGGTACGCAGACTCCAGTGGGTCGCCCGCGGCGGCGCGGTGTGCAGCGTCGCTTCCACGACCTGCTGCTCGCGGGCCGCGGTGACTTGGCGCTTGCGCCCGCGGCCCGGGGCATCGCGGGTCAGGGCGCCGGGCCCCCCAACCGCAAACCGGCGGCGCCACAACCGCACCGTATCCTGGCTCGTGGCGAGCTGGTGAGCGATGTGCTTGCTCGGCAGACCGTCAGCCGCGAGCACCACGATCCGGCTCCGCAACACCACGCGCTGCGCTGTCGTGCCCGCTCGAATCCAGCCGTGCAGCGTCGCGCGTTGTTCCGGCGTCATCGGCAAAGCGGGGGTTCGGTTCATGTGGCACACGGGACCAAACCCCAACTGGAAGTACAAGACGTTTTACGATCACTGCACTAGCGACCACGCCCAGGATCACAAGACTTGATAATCTCAACGGATTGCGGGGCTGATTAGCAATTCGCCACCCACAGGCTAAAGGGCCCGGCTGCAGAGAACCTGGTCAAACTGGGCGGCGGCTACTAGACTCTCCACGGCGCAGAATCCAGGAGGCCGACCTCGCGAAACCGGGGTCGGCTTTCTTACGTCTTGGCCGTTCGTGTTGGCTTAAACCCCGGCTAGGACGGAAGCCCCAACCCGCTAGTTTCCTAACGAAACCGTATGAAATCCCAAGACACGGGTGACAACTTGGTTCTCTTCTCTGGGCAGGAATCCTAGAGTGGAGGCCCTATGACGAAGACAGAACAGACGCGGGTGAAGACCTGGCGACTCAAGAAGGTGTTGCAGCATGCGGCCGAGCGGTCCCGTAACGTGGCTCGAACCTGCCGCTACTTCGGGATTTCCCGGCAGGCCTTCTACAAGTGGAAACGGCGCTACGAGGCCTACGGTGAGGCGAGCTTATACGACCGGTCGCGGACACCGCAGCTTTGGCGTTCCCGTGTTCCGATGAGCCTACCGGCTCACACTTCTTTGCTATCTCTCTATCTCCATCCCGCTCGATGGGAACGTCGGGCTCAGCCCGACGCGGGAGCTCGACGAACGCCTCGTCGTCGAGCGCAACGCGCCACGCTGGATCCGCAGCTCCGCGCCGTCGCGGCGGACGCGCGGCCGCCGGATCGCGACCTTTCGCCCACCCAGCACAACCTGACTGGGGGCCATCGACGACTGCATCGTCGGTGACGCTGTAGAGCCGCACCCGGCCCACCGACCCCCGCTGGGGCCGCCGCGTCCCCGTAAGTCGTTGCGACCGCGCGAGTCGCATCCCGGGGTCATCCCGGATGATCCCGGCTTATCCCGGATTAAAACTTTTGATCGACCTCACTGTGCCCGCTCCAGCGAGGTTCTCTATGCCAAACAACTCGTCGTGAAAGGAAGTACCGTTACCGTCGGACTCTAAACGGGACCGCTACTCAAGGTGGGGGGACGTCGGCGCCAATCTGGTCAGAAGCGGTCAGAAATCGCCACAGAAGACCCATCCAGAAGGCCCGCTACGAACCCTCCGGCCAGCAATGGGCGATGCGCCTGCTGGCGAGGGTGACGGCACGGGTGCCGCCCGCGTTTCATGACTCCGGAGTGAGAGGGGTGCGCCGATCATGAGGGTTTTGATCTGCCAGGGACTTCCGGGAGTGTGAGCGAAACTTAGTTGGAAATTGAAGCGGCTCCAAACCCTGTGGTTTGATGACGTTTGAGAAGACGGACATCAGCCCACGAGAGAAAGGAGCCGAGATGAGCAGTGTCCTACGATCGGTCAGGAAGCGCAAGAAAGGTCACACGTTGGGCGCGGTCGACGTCATCGACCGAGAGGAGTACGCCGAGCTGGAGGTCGATGCCAAGGTGGCGTTGATCCGGTCGTTGGTTCCGCTGGGCTTGATGCACATCGAGGAGTTGCTCGACGAGGAAGTGACCGCGCTGGCTGGCGAGCGCTACGCCCGCAAAGCCCCGTCAGTCGGCGGGCGCCGTCATGGCAGCAACCCCGGGACGGTCGGGTTGGCCGGCCAGCGCGTGCCGATTCGCGTGCCCCGGATTCGCCATGTCACGGAGCGCGAGATTCCCCTGCGGTCGTACGAGGCGCTGCATGGCGATCGCGCAGTCAACGACCTGTTGCTGAGGCGCGTGCTGTATGGGATCTCGTGCCGCAACTACGCGGCGGCCGCCGAGGCGATTCCCAGGGCGATCGGCCTATCGGGGTCGACGGTGTCCCGCGCGTTCATTCAGGCCAGCGCGACGAAACTCCGCGAGCTCCAGGAGCGGGACCTCTCCGGGGAGGACGTCGTGGCCCTCGTGCTGGACGGCAAGACGTTCGCCGAGGCGACGATGGTCGTCGCGCTGGGCATCACGATGACGGGGGACAAACGGTTCCTGGGCGTCGTCGAGACGGACACGGAGACCGAGAAGGTGTTGACCCCGTTCCTCCGGTCATTGGTCGAGCGGGGCCTCGATGTCTCCCAGGGGCTTCTGGTGATCGTGGATGGCGGCAAGGGGCTCCGGGCGGCCGTGCGGAAAGCCTTCCGCCACCGCGCCCTGGTGCAACGGTGTCAGTGGCACACGCGCGAGAACGTGGTGAGTTACGTGGCCAAGCGTGAGCAGCCGGTGTGGCGGCAGCGTCTCCAGCGCGCCTACAACCGTCCGGAGTACGACGAGGCCCTCGCCGCCCTCAAGTCGCTCCAGCATGAGCTGGAGGATCGGAACCAATCCGCGGCCGGCAGTCTGGCGGAAGGCCTCGACGAGACCCTGACGTTGCATCGCCTCGGGGTGTACGGTGTGCTGGGCCGGTCGCTGAAGACGACGAACAGCCTCGAGTCCATCAACGCGCTCATTGAGGAGCGCTGTGCGAAGGTCGATCACTGGCAGAACTCGAGTCAACGCCATCGCTGGCTGGCCACTGCGCTCCTGGACATCGAGCCACGCCTGCGCAAGGTGAGGGGCTACCGGCACCTGCCCAGGCTTCGTGACGCATTGAAGCGAGAGCTGAAGATCGACACGACGACGTCGACGAAGAAAGCCGCGTAAGCAATCAGGAGCCGCGGAGAGTTTCAACTAGGAATGGGCTTGACTCACTTCCGGCTTGCTACATAGATTTACAACTTGACGTACGCGACCCCCGGTAACTAACGTTGCCAAGCGGCTTACAGGTCTCCGCGGGGAACGCTGATTCCATTGTGCGGGCCAGAACAGGTGGTAGAGCGTGCCAGATTTGGGTGATACGTTGTTCGTCGCGTTCTCTACTTTGTTTCTTCTTGTGGGGCTGGCGTGCAATGTCGGGCGGGTGCGTCAAGCACTCTATGTCGGTCTGCGTAAGACAGCTGTCGCGAGTGGTTGCATGGGTCTTGGCTTTATGACAACGGGGCATCAATTTCGCCCAAGTTTCTACGTCAGTGTGATCATTCTTTGGCTGGGCTCCGCGTTGCTTGTGTCGAAACTCAGTGGTGCAACGGAGCGTCGCCAAGAAGGAGGTCTTAGAGATGCGTAATCATGTTCTGATCGCACTCGGATAATCGCCAAGATGTTGCGTCGTCTTCATCTCTCTTCGGCTCTGACGCGGCCTGGAACATCTCCAACGTCGGCGTCCCCGGCCAGCCGCAGGGACGGCCGCGTGTAGATCCATCTCGTCCCACGTCGCCGCCCGCACCTCACCCGACCGCGCCGCCGTGAGCACCAAGAACTCAAAGGCGAGCTTGACGGCCGTCCGCGCGGCGGTCGCGTGCACCCGCCGGATCGCGTCGGCGACCTCGCGATGCGGCAACGCGGGCATGTGACGCACGCTCGCCTGCTGCCGTCCGAGCGCCTGTCCGAGGACCCCGCCGGCGGGGTTGTCTTCACGATACCCCTGGGCGGTCGCCCACTTCATGACCGCGCCGATCCGATGGCGGATACGGCGTGCACTGTTGGGCTTCGTGTGCCAGATCGGCGTGAGGATGGTCAGCACGTCGGCCGTGGTCACGTCGGAGACGGCCAGCGTGCCGATGTGGGGATGCACGTACCGCCGGAACAGCCGGACCAGACTCGCCGCGTACCGGGCGCTGCGCCAGCCGGATCGGTGGAGCGCGAGCACCTTGGCGGCGGCCTTCTCGAATGTTGGGATGCCCCGGGTGCTTCCGCAATCAACTGTTGGCGTCCAGTCCCTAACCCACCTACATGCTAGAGTTTGGGCCGTAATGTGAGCACCACAGTACTCTCGTCGACAAGGCCCACGCACAGTGAAGAAACCACGCTGTCTCAATCCCACGTGTTCCGTGCACGGAAACGCCAGGTCCAGCCACATCATCCGCTACGGATTCTACAGAACCACGGCCGGGAAACGGCGTCGATACCGATGCATCAAGTGCGGACAGACGTTCTCGACGACCAAGGGGACCCCCTACTACCGTCTCCAGCATCGCAGAACAACGTTCGACACGGTCGTCACGCTGCGCGTTGAGGGCGTCAGTCTGTCGGCGATCGCCCGGGTCGAACGGCTGGCCTGGAACACCGTGGCCCGCTGGCTCGAGCGGGCCGCGTCGGTGTGTCGCCAATTTAGCGACGGGCGGCCGACCGGCTTCGTCGCCGAAGAGCTGCAAGCCGACGAGATCCGTTCGTTCACCGGGGGGAAGACCCGGCCGACGTGGGTGTTCGCGGCGATTGAGGTCTGGTCGCGTCTCTGGACGTCGACCGTCGTCGGGCGACGCAGCTACCGGAACACCCTGGCGCTCGTTCGTGACGTCGCGACGCGCATGACGTTCGTCACGGGTCCCTTGATTGTCACCGACGGCTTCAAGTTCTATAACACGGCCATCCGCCGGGTCTTCGGTCCCGCGGCTCGCACTGCACACACTGGCCACGCTAGCGAAAGCAGCTGGCATGACAACGGTCACCTATCAGAGCCATATGGAGCTTTTCCGGTGGGCCTGCCCCGGTTCCGTGGACGGGTACGGACTTGGGTTTCAAGCGCTCTGCTGCAACTGTCTCCTCTCGTAGTTGATGGGTGACAGGTAGCCGAGGGCGGAGTGGCGCCGGTGCGGATTGTACCAGCCCTCGAGCCACTGGAAGATGGCCAGGCGCGCCTCCGCCTGACTCTGGAACCGACGACGGTCTAACACTTCCCGCTCCAGCGTGGCAAAGAAGCTCTCGGCCATGGCGTTATCGTAGGCGTCACCGGTGGACCCCATCGACGGCATCACGCCAGCTTCCTGACAGCGTTTGCCGAACGCGTAACTGGTGTACTGACAACCGCGATCCGAATGATGGATGACGCCCTGAGGGCGCCGTTGCATCAGGGCCATGTTCAGGGCGCTCAGGACGAGCTCGGTCTTGAGGTGCGGTTCGATGGCCCAGCCGACGATCCGTCGGGACCACACATCGAGCACGACGGCGAGATAGAGAAACCCGGCCCACGTCGGGATATAGGTGATGTCGGCCACCCAGAGGCGGGCAGGACCCTCGGCTGCAAAGTGACGGTCGACGTGATCGAGAGCTCGGTCCGCGACGGGATCCCCGATGGTCGTCGTCACGAAGCGGCGCGGGTGCAGCCCCCGGAGGTTCGCTGCCCGCATCAGCCGCGCCACACGTTTCTTGCCGACGCGGCGGTCGTGGTCATCGGCCAGCTCCGCATGAATGCTCGGCGCACCGTAGGCGCCGTTCGAGCGCCGATGGATCGCATGGATGAGGGCCGTCAGCCCGATATCCGCCACGGCCCGCGCCGACAGGGGCCGCTGCAGCCAGGCATAGAATCCGCTGGCGGAGACGCCCAGCAGCCGGCTCATCACCCGAACCGGAAAGGTGGCCTGATTCGCTTTCATGAACCCGAAGATCGCTTCGTGTTCGGCGCGGTCTCCTGCGCGAACCAGGCCGCGGCTTTTGACAAGCTGTCCCGCTCGACCTTTAGTTGCCGGTTTTCTCGCCGGAGTCGCGTCAGTTCCGTACGTTCGGCGGTGGTGAGACCATCGGTCCGACGTCCGGCGTCGCGATCGGCCTGGGCTACCCAGTTGCTGATCGACTGCGCCGTCGGTTCAAACTCGCCGGCGCGGTCCTCGGGGGTACGTCCGGCTCGGACCAACGCGACCAGCTGTTCGCGAAACTCCGGCGGATACGGTCTTCTGGTTCTTGGCATCGTGGACTCCTTCTACCACAAAGATTAGGTGTCCACGAAAGCGGGTCAGGCCCAAGGCTTACTGTGGCGGGGCGCTTTCCTTGTCAGTAGTCGCTGGCCAAGACGATATTTCGATGTTTGGAAATTGTCTTTCCAATGGCTCATAGAAGTACCGCCTAAATAACTTAGGTATCGCATCGAAGCACGTAAAGTAGCTGTCGAGTTCCTCATCCATTGGACCCACTACCTCAGTTGAATGAGCAATCCGCTTATTGGCCGCTTTAACGGTTTGTACGAACACTGATTCTACTCTTGTCTCATCTTCTGTGAAGCAAGATAACGCCTGTTCTCTAGTAACCGTTCTCAAGCCGCCGAAGCTTTCGATATGATGTCGTCCGGCTGCTTGTTCGCCTTAATTAAGCTCCCTGTCTTCGTTATGCTTAGGCCGAGAAACTCTAACAAAGCTCTCGAATGGATGAGGCCCATTTCTATTGATGGATTTGTGATGGCGAGTGTGAGCGAAACTTAGTTGAAAATTGAAGCGGCTCCAAACCCTGTGGTTTGATGACGTTGCGAGACGAACATCACGCCACGAGAGAAAGGAGCCAAGATGAGCAGTGTCCTACGAACGGTCAAGAAGCGCAAGAAAGGTCGCACGTTGGGCGGGGTCGACGTTATCGACCGAGAGGAGTACGCCGAGCTGGAGGTCGATGCCAAGGTGGAGTTGATCCGGTCCTTGGTTCCGCTGGGGTTGATGCACATCGAGGAATTGCTCGACGAGGAAGTGACAGCGCTGGCTGGCGAACGCTACGCCCGCAAAGACCCGTCAGTCGGCGGGCGCCGTCATGGTAGCAACCCTGGGACGGTCGGGTTGGCCGGCCAGCGCGTGCCGATTCGCGTGCCCCGGATTCGCCATGTCACGGAGCGCGAGATTCCACTGCGGTCGTACGAAGCGCTGCATGGCGATCGCGCCGTCAACGACCTGTTGCTGCGGCGCGTGCTGTATGGGATCTCGTGCCGCAACTACGCGGCAGCCGCCGAGGCGATTCCCGGGGCGATCGGGCTGTCGGGGTCGACCGTGTCCCGGGCGTTCATCGAGGCCAGCGCGGCCAAGCTCCGCGAGCTCCAAGAGCGGGACCTGTCCCGGGAGGACGTCGTCGCCCTGGTGCTGGACGGCAAGACCTTCGCCGAGTCCACGATGGTCGTGGCGCTGGGCATCACGATGACGGGGGAGAAACGCTTCCTGGGCTTTGTCGAGACGGACACCGAGAACGAGAAGGTGTTGACTCCGTTCCTCCGGTCCCTGGTCGAGCGGGGCCTCGATGTCTCCCAGGGGCTGCTGGTGATCGTGGATGGCGGCAAGGGGCTCCGGGCGGCCGTGCGGAAGGCCTTCCGCCACCGCGCCCTGGTGCAATGGTGTCAATGGCACAAGCGCGAGAACGTGGTGAGTTACGTGGCCAAGCGTGAGCAGCCGGTGTGGCGGCAGCGTCTCCAGCGCGCCTACAACCGTCCGGAGTACGACGAGGCCCTCGCCGCCCTCCAGTCGCTCCAGCATGAGTTGGAGGATCGGAACCAATCGGCGGCCGGCAGTCTGGCGGAAGGCCTCGACGAGACCCTGACGTTGCATCGCCTCGGGGTGTACGGCGTGCTGGGCCGGTCGCTGAAGACGACGAACGGCCTCGAGTCTATCAACGCGCTCATTGAGGAGCGCTGTGCGAAGGTCGATCACTGGCAGAACTCAAGTCAACGCCATCGCTGGCTGGCCACGGCGCTCCTGGACATCGAGCCGCGCCTACGCAAGGTGATGGGCTACCGGCACCTGCCCAAGCTTCGTGACGCATTGAAGCGAGCGCTGAAGATCGACACGACGACGTCGAAGAAGAAAGCCGCGTAAGCCATCAGGAGCCGCGGAGAGTTCCAACTAGGAATGGCCTTGACTCGTGATGGCTGTAGATTTTCCTCTCAGTTCAGTAAGCTCGCCTTTGATTATGCACCTATATTCACCACCCTCTGGATATTGCTTAACAAAATTAATCATTAGTCGGGCGATAGATAGCGCCCTCAGACGCCAAGGCAACATCGTTTCGATATACAGTTCCAGTGTTTGATCCATTAGATCGGACACACGGTCATAATCAGGGTGACTTGCAGATCAAGTCACAGCTAGGACAGTTCACGTTTTGCCGGGAGAATATGTCGCTTTGACCCGTTTGCTGCGCAGGAAATAGATGCTCCACGGCGTGCCTAAACCCAGGAGAGTACCGGCAAATCGCGCATCCTGCCGCGCACTCTCACTAAGTGTCATTGTGTCAACCACTGTAAAAGATGTCAGTACTACAAGCAGTGTTCCAATCACTACATAACCAAAGAGCCAGCACAGAATCACAATCCTCGCTGCGGGTCTCTTGATCCAGGCTGCAATTGCAGGCGGCGCCAAAAACACCGCGTAAAGGAGGGTGCCAGCGATCGCACCGCCCGTCCCAAACCCGCTGCCCACTAAAGTCACATAAGCAACGAAGATACCAACGACCGTTCCTAGAGTAATCGTTACCGCGTACCACCTCAGCCAGCCAGCGATCCCACCCTGATCAGCCGGCATGCGCTTAGCCGATCTTGCACTGTCGATGGCGATTACGAGCGAGGCTAATACCATGAAGAAGACCATCATCATGTTCTTCCTGCAAGCGGGCGATGGCGTGGGAAGCGTCTTGATGCGCCAGGCCCCTGAATCTTCATTGAAAGTATTCGGGGGCGGGGTCTACGGAATCGCGGCTTCGACAGACTCGTTCATGGATGGTTCACGATTTGCGCCGCAAACGAGGCAGAATCCAAGCTCAGACCTGCCTTGGTGCACAACTCCATTGAGGGCTGAGAGTCTCCCGTGACTCCGCCTGCCGGTCATCCGATCATCTCGCCATCGGGTATCCCGAGCGCCGTCATGGTGTTCAGGATCTTGCACCCCAACCTCACCTCGACTCTCTGGGACGCCAGTCCCCTCGCTCGCATCGCTGAGCCCAGGATGGCCTTGTAGCGGTGGAACGTCGTCTCCACCTTGCTTCGCCTGCTGTAGCCCGATGCGACGTACCACTTCCGTTTCCCAACACGTGATCGTGCTCGGATGTTACGATTCCGCTGTCGCGTGCCCGCGGAGTCGAGCGCGAGCTGAGCGCCCTTTCGTGGCGGTATCAGCACCTTCGGCGATCGATGAGCACGGTGATTCTCCAGCGTCTTATAGACGTCGCCGGTGTCGTACGCGGCGTCGGCCTTGGCCGAGGCGATGGGACGCTCGATCTGGCCGACGAGTGACGCCACCCGGGAAGCGTCTCGAGCCCGCTTGCTCGTGAGCTCGCAGGCGACCACGTCACTGGTTTGCTCATCCACAGCGAGGTGCAGCTTGCGGTAGTCCCTGGCTTTCGGCGGAGTGCGCAACTGGCCGACGTGCACTGAAAGACCGCTGCTGTCGATGAGGAGGTGGACGGGCTTCACGGTTCGCCTCTCGTAGGAAGCAACCTTCCCCAGCCTCGCCTTGCGCCTCGAGATCGTGCTATGGTCGGGCACGTCGTTGTCCAGATTCAGGAGCGTCAGCAGCGAGCGCAGGAAGCCCTCAGTCTGCCTGGACGTCAGGCCAAACACCAAGCCCAAGGTGACCGTCGTCTCGATGGCGTGGTTCGAGTACTTGCGTTGTCGGCCTGGCTTCCTGCGCGTCGGCCTCGGCGAGTTCCAGTTGGCGAGCTTGCCATCGGTGAGTCCGAGCCAGACGGTCAGACTCCCGCGAGCGCGGAGACCCGTCTCGTACTCCCGCCAATTCCGGACACGGTAGGCCTTCTGGACGTACTTCCGCTGGGTGCGCTTGAAACTCGTCATGCGGGACCTCGGATCTCGGGGTGGAGGGCAATTATTGACCGAGATCGCGAGTTGTGCACCAAGGCACTGTAAGGTAGATCCTGTGCTGATGAGGAGGTCCCACTCGGCGGCGCGGAGAGACGATTCTCGCGCTCCCAAGCCACCGGCGGGGCTGGTTCACCAAGCCCATCGCTTCACGTGCAGCCGTCGCGGCTGGTGGCGTGCAGGCATATTCGCGGGCGCCGCCTGTCTGGCCTGGCTCGCCTGGCCGAACTTGGCCTTCGCGCAGGTGACGGTTTCGGAGACGGCACTGACGGTGCCGGAAGGCGACTCGGCGACCTACACGGTGGTGCTCGTCACCCAGCCGACGGATGATGTCACGATCACGGTGGCGTCGCCCACGGGCGATGATGATCTGACGGCGAGTCCGGATGCGCTGACCTTCACGAACTCGAACTGGAGTATGCAGCAGACGGTGACGATCCTGGCGGCCGAAGACGACGACAGCGAGAACGGCACCGCCCTGTTTACGCATGCTGTGGCCGGCCCCGGCGCCTATGACGGGCTTCCGGCCCCCGGCCTCACAGCAACCGAGAACGACAACGATTCGCCCAGCGTGATCGTCTCGGAGACGGCACTCTCGGTGCCGGAAGGCGGCTCGGCGACCTACACGGTGAGGCTTGGCACCCAGCCGACGGATGATGTCACGATCACGGTGGCGTCGCCCACGGGCGATGATGATCTGACGGCGAGCCCGGATACGCTGACGTTCACGAACTCGAACTGGAGTATGCAGCAGACGGTGACGATCCTGGCGGCCGAAGACGACGACGGCGCGCCCGGCGTCGCCCTGTTTAACCATAGTGCGGCCAGCCGCCCCGGCACCGTCTATGACGGGCTTTCGACCCCCAGCGTCAGAGCAACCGAGAACGACAACGATTCGCTCGGCGTGATCGTCTCGCCGACGACACTGTCGGTGCCCGAAGGCGGCTCGGCGACCTACACGGTGAGGCTTGGCACCAAGCCACTGTTCGATGATGTCACGGATGATGTCACGGTCGAGGCGACCCGGGACCAAAGGAGTGACACCGACCTGACGGTGAGTTCGGATACGGATACGGATATGGATACAGATTCGGTTACGTTGGCCTTCACGAACTCGAACTGGAATACGGAGCAGACGGTGACGGTCACGGCGGCCGAAGACGCCGACGAGGTGGATGGCGTCGCGATCTTCTCTCACACCACGGCAAGCCCCGACGAGTTCTATGACTCAATTGGTGTCGCTGGGGTCACGGCGACCGAGGCCGACAACGAAAAGGTAGTGACGGTCGCGATTCAGACGGAGGTGTCAGCTCCGGTGCGCGGCGTGTTCGAGGTGATGATCATCTTTAGCGAGGCGGTGACGGGTTTCGAGCGGAGCGAGATCGCGGTGACGAATGGTTCGGTGACCGACTTCAGTGGGTCGACGCCGACCTATAAGGCAGAGATCACTCCCTCGAAGAGCGGTGAAGTGATCGTGGAGGTTGGGGCGAATGTGGTCGAATACGGGGTCGGCAACGGCAATATAGCGGGCGCGCCTCTGGTGCTCGAGGCGGATCTGGAGCGGCCGGAGGTAACGATCGAAGGGCTGACGGAGCCGGTGGGAAGAGCAGCGTTCGAAGTGACGATCGCCTTCTCGGAGCCGGTGGAGGGTTTTGAGCTTGAAGATATCCGAGTCACGAATGGAACGGCTTCAAACTTTACCAAAGTCTCGCCGCAGGAGTACACGGCGACGATCATGCCCGAAGGGATCGGTGAAGTGAGGGTTGAGGTCCCCGAGGACGTGGCTGCGGACGGGGCCGGCAACGGCAACCAGGCGGCGGAGGCCTTCGAAGTGGAGACGAAGCTGGTGGCGGTGAGCTATCAGGAGGAGCGCTACACGGCGAGGGAAGGTGGGGAGACGGTGGCGGTGACGGTGAAGCTGAGCCAGGGCTGGGACGAGGAGCTGGCGATCCCGATCCGGGTGACGCGGCCGGAGGCGACGGAAGTCGCCGACTATACCCTAGATGATTTGGAGGAATGGGATGCCCAGGAGGGCACCGGCAGGCTGACGTTCCCAGCCGAGGAAACGGAACAGACCTTCACGATTACAGCTAACCATGACGGGGACGGGGACGACGAGACGGTGGAGCTGGGATTTGGGGAGTTGCCGGAGATCGTACTGGCAGGGGAACCGGCCGTGGCGACGGTGACGCTGGAGGACAAGGGACTGGTGGAGCTGAAGGTGAGCTTTGGGCAGGCGGAGTACCAGGTGATGGAAGGCCAGCAGGCCGACATCGAGATGAAGGTGGTGCCGACGGCGGATCGGCGGGTGGAAGTACCGCTGGTGGTGGCGCTCCAAGCCGGGACGACGCCCGAGGACTATAGCGGGGTGCCGGCGAAGGTGGTATTTGAGGAAGGCGAGAGTGAGGGGACGATTTCCGTGGAGGTGCTGGCGGATGAAGTGAACGATCCTGGGGAGGGGATGGTGCTGAGCTTCGGAGAGTTGCCGGAGGCGGTCAGTGGGGGAGAGATCTCGCAGACAACTGTGAACTTCAGGCAGCAGCGCCCGGCGGAGCAGTTCTCGCAAACGCTGGAGGTGATGTTGGCGGTGATGGCGCGTACGATGGGAGAGAGTGCGCAGACGGTGATTGAGGGTCGCTTTGAGCGGCATCGGCAGTGGAGTCGGCTGGGGGCAGTCGGAGCCGCGGTGCCGACAGCGCAGCCGGGAAGCGACAATAGCGCCACGGGTGTGGGGGAGGGAGAATCGCAGCGGATAGACAGCGAGAGCCTCGAGGGCGCCGGCAGGAGAAGAGCCGAAGGCCCGGTAGTGCCGAGCGCTGGGGGCGCGGCCGGGGCCCGAGCCGCGAGGGGATCGAGTGGGGCGGCGGGAGACCGGGAAAGTGGCGTGCAGGGAGCGTGGTTGCAGAACGTCTCGCTGGGTGGATTGGCGGGCCTGTTCGGCTACGGCCAGGGTGATGCGGGCGTCTCGACCGGCTCCGGCATGGGGTCGAGTGGGACCGGCCCGACTGTCGGGTTGGGAGGGCGGCCAGGTTACGGTCAGAATCGATTCCAGGATTCGGGGACCAGGAACTCGTCGCTGAGATCGGGATCGGCGCAGTACTCGGGGAGGAGGAATCGAGAGCTCAACCTTGCGGGAGCCTCCTTCGAGATGCCGCTGGGAAAGCAAGAGAAGGAGAAAAGCAGGAGCTGGGTGCCGGCGGTGTGGGGGCAGGGGGACCTGCAGCACTTCAACGGGAACCTGACGCGGTACGAGATGAGCTATCGAGGAGGTCTCGAGGCCGCCCATGTGGGGCTGGACCTTTATGCCAACGACAAGGTGCTGGCCGGGCTGTCGTTCATGCGCAGCTGGGGGAACATGGAGTACAGCGACGATGGGATCGATGGAACGTTGGGGAGTCGCATGAACACGGTTCATCCTTATCTGTACTGGCAGCCGGCGGAGCGCGTGAGTGTGTGGGGCATGGGAGGCTTGGGACGAGGGCGAGTGGACGTCAACGAACCTGGGAGGCGTCACAACTTCGAGGCCGACTTCCGGATGTTCTCGGGAGGAGTGAGGACGGTGCTGTCGAGGCGAGGCAGCAATGAGGTGGGGCTGCGGGCGGACACCTTCACGGCGCAACTGGGGACCGAAGCCTCCGAAGACATCGCGAAGGTGCGAGGCGAGGCCCACCGGGCGCGGTTGATGCTGGAGTGGGTGCATACCAAGCAGCTGTCAGTGGGGCGATCACTGAGCCTGAAGGCGGAGGCCGGAGGACGCCTGGACGGGGGCGATGCGGATCGGGGCAGCGGCGTGGAAACAGGATTCCGTCTGGGGTACCTGGATGCGAACAGTGGACTGGACGTGGCCATGCTCGGCCGGGTGCTGGTGGTGCATGAAAGCGACTACCGGGACTGGGGACTGGGAGTGCAGGCGAGCTGGGACCCGGGCGAGAAGCAGCGCGGGTTTAGGGCGTCGGTGACCTCCACGCGGGGCCAGGATGGAGGCGGCCGAACGACGCTATGGAACAACGCGAATACGGTCACGCGCCCGCCGGGGATGAGAGCAATGGGAATGAGCTCCGAGAGCCGGATGGAAAGCGAGGTGGCCTATGGCGGCCTGAGGGTGATGGGCGTACCGGGTCTGCTGACGCCCTATAGCCGGCTGCGATGGGCCGGACAGAGCCGGGAGCTGGCCTGGGGGACCGCTTGGAGCCTGCCTCCACGCTCGCAGCAGGGGCTGCCATTGATCTTGGAATGGGAAGCCATGGGGCGGGAGAACAGCATGGGCCCGGCCGATCTAGCGGTGCTGGTGCGAATGTCGATCCCCTTCTGAGGGATGTGTTGCAACTTTGAAAAGCAGCAAGAGACCGACTTGGTCGAGTCGACCGGGCGCCCATATCAGGCAACCACCTCGAACAGTTTGTCGATGAACTGAATCTGCCGCCGAACATCCGAACCGCTCACCCGCCTTACCTGCTGCCCCTTCCGGATCATGTGCAGCGCCTCATATCCCGCAATCGTTCGCTGAGCCGCGTGAAATTCGCGAAAGCCCTGCTTGGCCTTCACGCGTCGTTTGATCGCATTCAGAGAGGCTCAGCTCTAGGCATGACCCAAGTTTTAATCCGGGATAAGCCGGGATCATCCGGGATGACCCTGGGATGCGACTCTCGCGGTCGCCACGACGTACGGGGACGCGGCCTGGAACATCTCCAACGTCGGCTTCGAGACGCCGCCTGCGGCTGCCAGGGCACTCACGACCAGCACGACCGAGGCAGGGCTTCGCAGGGTCGAAGTGCAGCCGCTGGCGCGCGGGGTCTGACGAGACATCATGGGGGATCTCCCGTCTCTCACGCTCGCGCGTCCCCACCACCGACGCCAGGCTGGGACGCCTCGCCTGGGTGTCCACGCGGCTCTCCATCATGACCGGAGGGAGACGCGAACCCCAGCCGCGCCCGCTGCGCAGCCCAGGCCACCGGCAGGCGGGTGTCGTGCATGAGCGTGGTGACCGTCAGCGCGGCCGGCTGCCGGCCTTCGACGATGGCGGCGACGATGTCCGGGGCCAGGTAGCGCAGCCGCAGCAGGCGGGTGACATACGAGGCGGACACCTGCTCGGCCGCCGCGATTTGGGGCAGCGTGCGCGCGGGAGGCTGCGTCAGCCGATCATGGATCGTGACGGCCCGCCCCAGCAGCCGGATCAGGCACGGGTCCGCGTGGGTGTCGGGGCGGGCGCCGGGCACGACTAAGCGCATGCTCAGGCCGGCGCGGGTGAGGACGGCTGGGATATCAAGGGTGATCGGACGGCCAGATGGCGCATGGTCCCGCCGCGGTGTCTTCAACGGGACGCGTTCCGGATTGGCCAGGAGCGTCTCCAGGGCCTGCGCGCCGTCGATCTCGAGGGTGAGGCGGTCGGGCCGAATCACCACCCGCCGGATGCAGGCGTGGAGATAGGTCGTCGCGGCCGCGGGCGCCAGGCGCGGCCAGTGCGTGGCGAGCCGCGTGGCGTGGGTGATCAGGGTGGCAGAGGCGGCCGCGTCTCGCGGGTCGCCCTCGAGGAGGGCAGTCACCGCCGCCGCCGTGCCGAGCCACGCCCGGAGCCGGGCCACGACAAGGCGCTCGAGATCCGCGGCCGGTAGGCGCCAGCCTCTGCGGTCGGGCCGCTGGCCCTCGGTGATGAGGTGGCGGGAGACGTAGTAGCGGTAGCGCCGGCCCGACTTGACCGCATGGCTCGGCGTGAGGCCCTCGCCCTCGGCGTCCACGACCAGCCCCGTCAACAGACTGGGCTGCCGGGGCCCGGCTCGACGCGTGCCGTTCGTGTGGGCGGCGAGGCGGGCCTGGACCTGGTCCCACAAGGCGGCATCGACGATCGCCTCATGCTGACCGGGATAGCTCGTGTCCTGATGGACGATCTCGCCCCGGTAGAGGCGGTTGCGGAGCAGATAATACAGCGCCCCACGGTGGAGAGGATGACCGCCCGTGACGTGGCCATCGTGCCGCACGCGCCGCTTGCTGGTCACGCCGTCGGCGAGGAGCCGGCGGCGCAGGGCCCGCACCGAACCCAGCTCGCCGTACCGCCGGAAGATTGACCGCACGGTCTCGGCTTTCCCAGCGATCGAGATATGCCTGGGCGCCGATGAGCGTCTCGAAGCGGAGGCCCTTGAGCGGGGTCTTCTGGGCGTGGCCGATACTGGCTTCGACCTTGCCCTTCCGATCCGGGTCGCGGACACGGCACGGCAGCGCGATGACCCCGTAGTGCGCCAGCACGTCCCGGTAGAGAGGATTCAGGGTCGGGTCGTAGATGTCCGGGGTGAGCACCCCCTCGCGTAGGTTGTCGTGGACGACGACCCGGACCGTGCCGCCCAGTCGGCGAAACGCCCGTTCGTGCAGCTCGGCCCAGATCTGGGTCGTCGACCGCCAGACCAACAGCCGGACGGACTTGCGCGAATAGCCCAGGGTGAAGGCAAAAAGCCGTGTCCGCCGGTAGCGGCCCGAGTGCGGGTCGCGGACCATCGGGCCGCTGCCATAATCAACCTGGCCCTCCTCGCCGGGAGCCGTCGTGATGACCACGCGCGCCTCGACGGATCGACGCCCACGCAGGCGCCGCACGAAGCGGCGGACACTCGCATAGCTGGCCGGAAAACCGTGGTCGCTGACCAGGTCCTGGTAGATGGCGACGGCGTTGCGCCCCTGGGTCAGGGCGGCCTCGATGCGCTCGCGGAACGGCTCGCAGGCGCTGGCCGTCGGCGCCCGGCCCGGTGGAACGGCGTCGGTCGATACCGCCCCCGTGGTGGCCGGGTGTGCTGCGGCCGAGTCGGTGGACACCTCCCCGGAAATGGCCGGTTTTGCCGCCTGTGTCGCCGGCCGCCCTGGGCCGCGGACCGCCAGCCCCGCCGCCTTCAGATAGGCGCTGACCGTCTCGCGGCGGCTCCCGGTCGCCTGTTCGATGCGCCGGAGCGTCCATCCCAGGTGCTCAAGACGTTGCTCATCCCGGCGAAGGACCATGTCGTCCTTGCCGGCGTCAACGTCTCAGTCGCGGCCCGTTAATGGCCGGTTTTGGGTGTCGCCCGAGGGTAGACGCATGCGCCCTGACACATACCCAGAACACTGCACCCCGCACACTGGTTCTTTAACATCTCCACGCGATCGCGCATGTATTGGTAAGTGGCCTCCCATAGCGCTGGACTATAGATATTGTAGGCGAGGTCCGACATCGTCATCGACGCGGGTGAGACAAACGAGCACATCTGCGACAGTTGCATCGAGTCGATATTGAGCGTCAAGAACCTCAAGTTACCGCTGAGACCGTTGCAGTGCGGCGCAAACCCTTTCGGTCGACGGCCCATCTTCTTAAGAATCTTGTGAAAGTAGGTACCCGCGAGACTGATAGCCTCCTTTTGGGTTGCCACCGCCAAGTCTGCCTCCCACTTCGCAGCAGTCACACCCTTGCGTGCTGGAGCGTCAAGCAGGTTTGGCGCTAGTCGAGCTGAGGAGAATCCTTCCTCGGCCATTCGCTGGAATCCGGCCGGGTCGAAGCCCTCAACATCCTCAATAGTTCCCTGAAACGAGTTCAGCACCCGGTCCTTAGGCGCCTGCGCGTTGTAGAGGCTGATACCTCTCATCTGGGCCTGCCCCGGTTCCGTGGACGGGTACGGACTTGGGTTTCAAGCGCTCTGCTGCAACTGTCTCCTCTCGTAGTTGATGGGTGACAGGTAGCCGAGGGCGGAGTGGCGCCGGTGCGGATTGTACCAGCCCTCGAGCCACTGGAAGATGGCCAGGCGCGCCTCCGCCTGACTCTGGAACCGCCGACGGTCTAACACTTCCCGCTCCAGCGTGGCAAAGAAGCTCTCGGCCATGGCGTTATCGTAGGCGTCACCGGTGGACCCCATCGACGGCATCACGCCAGCTTCCTGACAGCGTTTGCCGAACGCGTAACTGGTGTACTGACAACCGCGATCCGAATGATGGATGACGCCCTGAGGGCGCCGTTGCATCAGGGCCATGTTCAGGGCGCTCAGGACGAGCTCGGTCTTGAGGTGCGGTTCGATGGCCCAGCCGACGATCCGTCGGGACCACACATCGAGCACGACGGCGAGATAGAGAAACCCGGCCCACGTCGGGATATAGGTGATGTCGGCCACCCAGAGGCGGGCAGGACCCTCGGCTGCAAAGTGACGGTCGACGTGATCGAGAGCTCGGTCCGCGACGGGATCCCCGATGGTCGTCGTCACGAAGCGGCGCGGGTGCAGCCCCCGGAGGTTCGCTGCCCGCATCAGCCGCGCCACACGTTTCTTGCCGACGCGGCGGTCGTGGTCATCGGCCAGCTCCGCATGAATGCTCGGCGCACCGTAGGCGCCGTTCGAGCGCCGATGGATCGCATGGATGAGGGCCGTCAGCCCGATATCCGCCACGGCCCGCGCCGACAGGGGCCGCTGCAGCCAGGCATAGAATCCGCTGGCGGAGACGCCCAGCAGCCGGCTCATCACCCGAACCGGAAAGGTGGCCTGATTCGCTTTCATGAACCCGAAGATCGCTTCGTGTTCGGCGCGGTCTCCTGCGCGAACCAGGCCGCGGCTTTTGACAAGATGTCCCGCTCGACCTTTAGTTGCCGGTTTTCTCGCCGGGGGGATGTCCCGTGCGCTGTTGAAACTCAGCGGCGGCTCGGTTCACGACTACGCGACCATCTCTGCCGACTCTCCGAGTCCTAAAAGCGCTTTAGCCGCGCGTCGCGTGCCCGGAGGGCAGCCACCAGCGCGGGCATATCTTGACATCCTTTCACCCGACGGAACCCCTTCGCCGCTTCGAGCACCCCGGCGGCCACCCAGCGCAGCACCATCGTTCCGCCGCGCCAGCGTTTCACATGCCGCTGCACATGGCGCGTACGGCTGAGCAGACTCTCGATGGCGTTCGTGGTGGCGAGCGATCGTTGGAGACGCTCCGACAGACCCAAACCGAGCACGGTCAGCGTCTCGTCGAGCCCTTCCCGCACGCTCGCGGCCGCACTCGGGTAGTCAGTGTCCAAGCGATGCGCCAGGTGCTCCAGCAGACGCTTGGCCGTCTTGACGTGGCTGTTCGTGTAGGCGCGCGTGAGGACCGTCTTCACCCACGGCCGCTGTGCCTCGGGGAGATACTCCAAGATGTTCCGGCCCTTATGGACCTGACACCGCTGCACCAGAGCGGCGCGCCCGAACGTCTGGGTCACGGCCGTGTCGAGGGCCTTCGCGCCATCGACGATCACCAGCAGGCTCCGGTCGGTGCGCAGCCCGCGGCTGGCGAGATTCGTCAACAGCCCCTGACAGACCGTCGCATTCTCCGTGGCGCCTTCCCACAGCCCGAGCGGGTGTTTGGCCCCCGTTTTGTCGATGCCTAACGCGACGACGATACAGTGGCCACCGACGTGGACCCCGTCGATCAGCACCACCGCCAGGTCGAGGGCGTCGAGCGGCGTCGCCCGCCACGCATCCAGCTGCGCCTGCGTCTGGGCGACAAAGCGCCGACTGACCGCACTCTTGCTCGTACCTCGCGTGGTCACGTCGGCGCCCAGCGGCTCGAGACTCCGCGCATACTGGCGGGTCGCCACACCAATGAGCATCTGGTCGACGACACGTCGATTCAGCGGGTCCGCATCCGTGAACGCCCGCGCGGTGGGCAACGGCACCTCCGTGCCATCGCGCCGGGCGCGCGGGCGGCGCATCGCGACCTTCCGCCCGCCCAGGACAACCTGACTCGGCGTATGCCCCGCGCGATAGGCCTGGCGCTCGGGTTGATGCGCATACCGTGGCCCACATACCGCGGTCCGGTCTTCTTCCAGCATGGCCTCGAGCACCTTCAGGCCGGCCGCCACGACCAGCTCCTGGAGCTCGGCCTGCGTATCGATCAGGATCTCGACCAACGGGAGATGGCGCGGCGACGGGGATGTCGATTGGCGACGACGACGGACTGTGCGAGACTGCTTCTTCATGGCGGCTCCTTGCTGGGAGGCTTGCACCTCGGTTTTGTCACCGGTCGTATAGCACGACCAGTGAAGAGCCGCCGCTTCAAATTTCAACAGCTACGGGGACATCCCCCTCGCCGGAGTCGCGTCAGTTCCGTACGTTCGGCGGTGGTGAGACCATCGGTCCGACGTCCGGCGTCGCGATCGGCCTGGGCCACCCAGTTGCTGATCGACTGCGCCGTCGGTTCAAACTCGCCGGCGAGGTCCTCGGGGGTACGTCCGGCTCGGACCAACGCGACCAGCTGTTCGCGAAACTCCGGCGGATACGGTCTTCTGGTTCTTGGCATCGTGGACTCCTTCTACCACAAGGGTTAGGTGTCCACGAAAGCGGGTCAGGCCCACCACAGCAGCTTGGCTGAGTCCAGTCCTCTTCACCTCTACTACTGGATATCGACACGCGGAGTGGCGACTTAGCTATCAGGCCCCGTGGGAACACTTGCCGCCGAGGTACCAGCTCGACGTATCCTCGCCACCACTGGGGTCGATTCCCGAGGGGCGAATCCCCCATCCGTTGCAATCTCGTTGCAGTCTGAAAACAAAGAGGCCAACCGACAATGTCGATTGGCCCTGTAGAACTATGTTTTTACGGGGTTAAAATGGTGGGCGCTAGTGGATTCGAACCACTGACCCCCGCCGTGTGAAGGCTAAAACAGTGTCAGTTTTTAATCTTATTTTTTGACTTTAGAGACCATGTGCATATTTTGTGCAAATATATCTGCCCTTTCTTTCGCCGAGCGCCCGCTCCACCTGATTCAAGAAATCTGAAGTACGGCTTCAACACGCGACCCGTCGGACAGTGTCCCTGCCCCGCCGGCTGGGAATCGGCTAGCACCGCAGGCATAGAGTTCCGGTGCGCCAGCGTGGCGCTCGCCACAGCCACGCGACCCCTTCACCGGTACACCTTGTCGCGACGACCGACCCTCACCACCAGGACACGCAACGCACGGTCCTGAATGTCGCAGATCACACGACACTCCCCGACCCGATAACGCCACACCCCACCCAGTGGGCCGGTCAGCGCTTTGCCCAGTCTCCGCGGGTCCTCCAGTCCCGCAACCCGCTCGTCCATGTAATCGACAATGCGTCGAGCCAGCAGCTTGTCGAGCCTGCGAAGCTGAGTCCGGGCGGTCTCGGTGTACTCAATCGTCCAAGCGAAGGGCATTTCTCACGTCGGCAGAGGAGTACACGTTCTCTGTGCCTCGACGAAGTCGCTCCAGCACATCCGCAGCAAGGTAGTAGTCCTCCATGTCCTCAAAGCCGCGCTCGATCAGCTCACGCAAGTAGAAAGCCTTGGTACGCCCGGTCTGCGACGCCAGAACATCAAGTCGGTGCTCGATTTCGGGAGCAAGTCGAATCGAAGTCGCCATGTCGTGGGTCCTCTCAAGCCCAGTGAATATATGTATTCATCGTATCACGCCTGGTGGACGCGGCGATTGATCAGGTCCGGGTGACCCTGTGTTCCCCGCGGCCGGCCCCGCCCGCTCACGCACACCGCTTGTGTATCCTCCATATACGGTCCTTGCAACCGATGTGCGCCCGTAGCTCAGGTGCATAGAGCGTCGGTCTTCTGGGGCGATCCGATCCCCAAGAACACAGGCCCGATCCAATGGTGCCACGGAGGAGAATGGATGATGAAGAAAGAATCTCCAAGCAACAGCGACGCGCTCGCCTTCAGCAAGCGGGAACAGCTGGACAAGAAGGGCGCGGTCCCCGACAGCGCCGACGTCGTGTTCAGCAAGAAGGCGCAGCTGGACAAGAAGGGCGCGCCGCCTGACGCGGATCTGCCGTTCAGCAAGAAGCAACAGGCCGACACGGCGCCGAGCCGACCAGCGACCGCGGACCTGCCGTTCAG
Source organism: Vicinamibacterales bacterium (assembly GCA_965249105.1). Taxonomy (GTDB): domain Bacteria; phylum Acidobacteriota; class Vicinamibacteria; order Vicinamibacterales; family UBA8438; genus CAUZIB01. The sequence goes on from OZ252219.1 coordinate 733,382, forward strand.
CAAGACGAAGCAAATGGCAAGGCCACCGGCAGGAAGACACGCCCCGCGCGCTAGCGTGGCCCTGAGGTCCGGCGAGCCGTGCCGTCGTTGCAGGATGCTCGACCGCAAACGCACTCGCGCAGCGGTTCGGCCCCGACGTGCGCCTTGAGGTTCCGGTGCCGCGTGGCGATGCCGTGGTAAAATATTGAGTGAGGCAGGAGCACTCGGGATGACTGGTCGATGCATCGTGTGGTTGCACGTGTCGGTGGTAGCGCTGGCTGTTTCAGTCCCGGCGCCGGGCGCGGCGTTTGCTCAAGACGGCACTATCGCTGGCCAGGTGCTTCTTGATGGGGATGGCGATCCGCTGCCAGGGGTGACCGTCGAAGCTACCGAGCTGCTATCGATCGACCAGTCACGGCTTTCGGTGACCAACGCCCAAGGTCAATATCGCATCTCCGGTCTTCGGCCGGGCACCCACATCGTGACGTTCAAGCTGCCCGGGTTCGGCGTCGTTGTCCGCAGTGTCGAGTTGAGCGCCGGACTCACCACGGTGGTGGACGCGGAGCTGATAGTCGGCGGCAGCGAGGTGGTGGTGTCCGTGGTGTCCGGGCCGCGCCCCTTCGGTGCCTTCGTGCTCAACTGTGAATCCCGCCCCGATGGCACTATTGGACCCTGCCGTCGCTTCTTCTTCACTGACCCGAACCATTCACCTTCGCCACCTCTGCCACCTCCTCCGCCACCCGCGCCACCCGTGCCGCGCTGACGCGGCCGTGCCAGGTTGCGAGCCACCCAGCCTCTGGACGGGCGAGGTCGACAGCCCGTGCCGCCTCACATCCACGTGAAGGGGGCGGGCACCAGCCTCACAGGCCCGGGGGAGCCTGTGCGCCCAGCGGCCGGCCCCCGCCCTCAGGTGCCGTCACGCCACGTCTCGCGCTACCGTACCTTGTCCGACCGCTGACCACGCCACGAGTCGGCCCGCACGACGGGATCGGATATCCACATGAACGCCCCAGCGGTAATAGGTCGGGTAGACCAGGGTCGTTGCTGACCCTGGCCCCCCACAGATCCGGACGTGCGGGTTCTGCCGCATCCGGCTCCTCGACAGATGGCTTCGCTACGCGCCGTCGCGTACCCGTTGGTCCAGGAAGCCAGGCGATGGCCACCGCCATCCCCAAGGCTTGTCTGGCCAGTTCGGCTATCCGTTGTCGTGACGTGGAGACGGGACCCAACCTCGGTGTGTTGGCCGTCTTTCCCTCCACCTGGAAATGGCAAGGAGAAAAGGGACCTTTTGGCAACGTGAAAAGGACCCCTCTGACGGGTGCCCATCAACGCGTTTTCTTCTGTCGAGCGTGGGCCGTCTGGTTCCGTTGGGCGGCCTTGAGGCGGTAGCTGTCCCCGTTGGTCGTCAGCACGGTGGCAGGGTGCACGATGCGGTCGATGACGGCCGCGGCGGCGGTCGCATCCAGGAACACCTCGGACCAGCGGGCGAACGGCAGATTGGTCGTCACGACCAGGCTCCCGCGCTCGTAGCGGCGGCTGATGAAGCCGAACAGCAGGTCGGCGCCGGCCTTGTCGAACGGCACGTAGCCGAGCTCGTCGAGGATGACGACATCGAAGCGGGCGAGGTGGTCGAGTTTCCGGGCCAGCCGCCCCTGCTGCTGCGCTTCGACGAGCAGCGTGGTCAACTCGGCGGCCGTCAGGAACCGGACCCGATAGTCGTGCTGGCAGCAGGCCATGCCCAGGGCGATGGCAAGATGGGTCTTGCCGGTACCGACGCCGCCGACCAGCACGACGTTGGCAGCCTCGGCGACGAAGTCGCCGCCGCACAACTGCAGGATCGCGTCGCGGTCCAGCTCCGGTTGCGCGTCGAACTGGAAGGCATCCAGGGTCTTGAGCATCGGGAAGCGGGCCTCCTGGAGGCGGCGTTGGATGCGGCGCTCGCGGCGCCCGGTCACTTCCAGGTGCACCAACTGCGCGAGGTACTCCGCGGGCGGCTGGCGCTCGCGGGTGGCCTGGGCGGCCAGAGGCCGCCACTCGGCGGTCATCGTCGCCAGGCACAAGGTCTTGAGGTCGGTCACCAGGTGCGGGGGCTCGGGGACCGCGACCGTCATAGGCGGCCTCCCGTCAAGACGTCATAGGCGGCCAACGTCGGGGCGGAGACCGCGATCCGGGCCAGATCCGCCCGGACGGTGGGGACCGGGCGGATCGCGGGCCGGGGGCCAGCCGCCCGCTGGCGCAACAGCAGGCGCACGGTCTCGAGCCGGGGTGAGTCGCGGGCGAGGGCGGCCGCGACCGCCGCCTCGACGGCCGGGGCGGGATAGGTTTCCAGCAGCCGCAACATCCGGACCCACTCCTGATCGGGCTTGCGCGTCTGCTGCCGGAGGGCGGTCCGGACCTGCTGCCACACCGGCGCCAGCGCCCAGTCCTGCAGGGCCGTCGCCTCGGGGACGGCGCGGTGCTTGCGTTCCAGCACCGGCAGCACGTGGAGCGGATCGAGCACCATCGCCCCGGCGCGAAACGCCCGGACGTGTCTGGCGACGACCTCGGTGCCGGCGGCAACCGCCACGCGGTCGTGGTACAGCTTCACCCACACAGGCCGGTAGGCGTAGCGGGTCGGCACCGAGTAGGTCACCCGGTCCGCCCGGACGTGCCCGAACTTGTCGACCACCCGCGCCTCGACGCGGCAGGTCTCGGGGAGGTGAACGGGCACGGCCCGCAGGTGCCGCCGCTCCAGCGTCCACGCTTCCCGCACCGGGCGCCCGTCGGCGAGCCGGCGGGTCGCCACGTCCGCCTCCAACTCAGTGATGATCAACGCGTTGAGCGCGGCCCAGCTCGCGACTGTAGGCCGCGGCCGGAACACGAGATTGCGCACATACGTGACGCCCGTCTCGACCGAGCCCTTCTCCCAGCCCTTCGCCGGCGCACAGAACGCCGCCGCAAACGGATACGCGCCCCGGAACGCCTGAAACGCATCGGTCTGCACCCGGTCCCGGCCGGTCAGCACCTGCTGGACCGCGATCGTCGTGTTGTCGAGCACCACCCGGTCCGTCACGCCGCCCATATAGGCAAACGCCGCCTGAATGCCATCCAACAACGACTCGAGTCGCTCGATGGGATACGCCTTCGCGAAATACACGGTGCTGTAGGGCAGGGTCGCCACCACATACTTGACCTTCCGCAGCACACCGGCGACCTCGGCCCACGATTCCCCGAAGTCGACCTCCAGCGTCACCCCAGGCCGCGGGCTGCGGTGCACATACACCTCCTTCGGCGCCGCGGCGGCCTTCAGCCGCGCCACAGACCAGCGCACCGTACGCTCGGCAACCGGTCCCGCCAACGGCAGCAGCAACCGGCGGATGCGCTTGGCCGTCAGTCGACGATCCTGCCGCAGCCACTGCTCGATCTGCGCACGCCACCGATCCAGATGACGGGGTCGCGACACCGCTCGTCGCGCCGGCGCCGTCGCCTGCGCCACCGCCCGGCGCACCGTCTTGATATCCAAGCCCAACCGCTCGGCAATCTGCTTCTTCGGCACGCCGTCCACCACATGCATCTGCCGGATCTCCGCCCATTGAGACATCCTGATCACCTCCGGGCCCTCCTGGCTCGACGTCATCATCGTCTACAAGGTCGACCGGTTGACCCGGGCGCTATCGGATTTTGCCCGGCTCATCGAGATCTTCGACCGGCATGCTGTGTCGTTCATCTCCGTCACCCAACAGTTCAACACCACGACCTCGATGGGGCGGCTGACCTTGCATGTGCTCCTGTCCTTCGCCCAGTTCGAGCGCGAGCTCACGGGCGAGCGCATCCGGGACAAGATCGCCGCGTCGAAGCAGAAAGGCCTGTGGATGGGCGGCCACCCAGGCGAGGCGTCCCAGCCTGGCGTCGGTGGTGGGGACGCGCGAGCGTGAGAGACGGGAGATCCCCCATGATGTCTCGTCAGACCCCGCGCGCCAGCGGCTGCACTTCGACCCTGCGAAGCCCTGCCTCGGTCGTGCTGGTCGTGAGTGCCCTGGCAGCCGCAGGCTGCGTCTCGAAGCCGACGTTGGAGATGTGCCAGGCCGCGTCCCCGTACGTCGTTGCGACCGCGAGAGTCGCATCCCAGGGTCATCCCGGATGATCCCGGCTTATCCCGGATTAAAACTTTTGATCGACCTCACTGTGCGCGCTCCAGATCCGGCCCGGACCGCCCGCGTCAGCCGACTCGGCCGGCGCATAGACCACGCCGGCGTTCAGCTTTTCCAACCCAGATCCTCTGACCGACACGCGCTGGCTGGTGGCCTCTTGTCCTAGGCCCCAGTCGGTCACGTGAAACTTTGCGAACATCACGGACACGACGCGCATCGGATTGCGCTCGTAGACCGGCTCGGTCGTGTCGTCGAGCGCATAGTGAAGCACCATCAGCCTGCCGGCTGCGATGTTGTGGCCCTGGTAGCTGCTCACGGAACGGCTCGCCTTCACCTCGATACCTTGACCGCCGTGCTGGACGGCGTCCCCGGCGTAAAGGCCACGGGGCACGAGAGTAGGTCGGCCATTGGGCCACTGATTGACGGCAAGCCCTGGCTGTGCGTTGGCAGTGCAACGCGCCATGGCCTGGGCGAAGATGTTAGATAAGAAGCCTGAGAAACTTGCTAACGGCGGGATCAGCTCTTCGAGACGGCCATACCCCTGACCGACGCTGGCGTTGTTGAGTGCGTGCAAGTAGGTATAGACATCGTTGAGGGCCTCGACGATGGCCGTGGCAGTCACGCCGTAAGGAAGCGCGAGCGCGGTATTGGCGTCTTGCTCGTTGGCCGCGGGACGGTCTAGGTAGCGCGGTGGCATCAATTTGCGTATCGGCCTGAGTGCACAACAACGTTAGGGTGTTGTCAACTTATCGGCTTTGGGCCAGGCTGAGTGTATGGACGATCGGAGGATCAGGCGGGGATGTCCCATGCGCTGTTGAAATTCAGCGGATGTTCGATTCACAACTACGCGACCATCGTTGACGACTCCCCGAGTCCTAACCGCACGTCGCGTGATCGGAGGGCAGCGACGAGGGCCGGCATATCTTTGCACCCATTCACCCGACGGAACCCCTTCGCGGGAACTGACGCTTTGCCATTTACTAAACAATGCTGAGTAAATAAGTAGATGGCATCTGCTTCTCCGGTTGTTTCAGCTAGCCACTATATGTTGTGGTTTGGAGATGATTACTCATGGTCGGAGGTTCGCGGGCTCCGCGGATCCGGCGGGCCGGCGTGGGCCGGTGCGCAGTGCCGAGGCCGAGCAAGGTTTGAAACGCTGCCATGGGCTGGCGCCGGCGATTGTGACGAAAGACGAACTCGTCGAGGTAGACGGGCAGTTGGGGACGGCTGACGCCATGGTAGGTACCAATCAGCCACTGCTGGAGGTTGCCAATGGCCCGGTCGGCGAGCGGCACCACCGAGGCGACGCCTCGGTTCAAGTCACGGCGTAGGGGTTGCGTCCGGGCGACATGCCGAAACCCCGCCGCCTCCAGGCCGGTGAACGACTTCAGCCCGTCGGTATAGAGAGTCGAGCCCGCGGCGACGTGCTGCTTGAGAAAACCGGTGACGGTGGTCGCCTTGAAGTCGCGAATCACGCCCATGCGGACACGTCCTGTCCCGCGGCCCCGCTTCTCGACTGCCACCAGCACGAGTGCGGCCCGCCGGCCTTTGAGCTGGCGGCTTCCGCGCAGCCCCGGTTGCGGACCGCCAATCCAAGTGTCGTCAACCTCGATCGTACCGTGCAACGGCTCGCGGGCCGCATTCACCATGGCGCGGCGCAGTTTGTGGAGCATCAGCCACGCCGTTTCATTGCGGCGGAGCCCAAGCTGGCGCTGCAGTCCCACCGCCGAAATACCCCGCGTGTCGGTCGTCATCAGATACGCCGCCCAGAACCACTGGGTTAGTGGCAGCTTGGCATTGTGGAGGACAGTCCCCGAGGTCAGCGAGACCTGATGCCGGCAACTCGCGCATTGCCACCGGTGCCGGTCGACGAGCACATACGCGTCCCGGCCCCCACAGCGCTCACACACGAATCCGTCCGGCCAACGGCTCGCCGCCAGATACTGTTGGCAGGCGTCTTCGGTGGCGAATTGGCGCTGAAACTCGCGGAGACTCTTGGGAAAGGCTGGGCGGGGCACACGCCTACACTACATATAGGGGTGTGCTGAAACAACCGGAGAAGCAGAAGATGGCAAGCGGCATCTAGCCCCACACTCTGTCGACGCTTGCTCACAACCAAGATACGCAGCCAACGGCGATAGGTCCTCGATAAACGGCGACCTGGCAACTTGCCCGAGTCTACTGATAGCTCCTGCACGCCAAGTGTGGAGTAATCACCGTCGACGCAGACATTCTGACGGTCTTCTGTTGGAGTGCGAGCCATGAAACTCATCACGGCAATCATCAAACCGCACATGAGAGGTGGACCCCATCAACTGGACAGCTGATCGACGTCGCTAAGTGGAATCTTCTGCGTGACATTCCCGTCAAGATGAGAGGGGGCAGAAGATGACGAAGAGGAAACGACGAAATCATTCACCAGTTTTTAAAGCCAAGGTCGCGTTGGCCGCAGGACGAGGAGAGCGTACTTTGGCCGATCTCGCCGAGCAGTTCGAGGTGCATCCGAATCAGATCCAGGACTGGAAGAAGAAGCTGGTGGCGGATGCCGAGCATGTGTTCGGCGCCGGTGCGGTCGAGGCTGAGCATTCCGAGCAGGAGACCCAGCAGCTCCACGCCAAGATCGGTCAGCTGACGATGGAGAAGGATTTTTTATCCAAAGCGCTCGGCCTCGAACGCGATCAGCCGAGTTGCGACCTTGTCGATGAAGAACCGATCGTGGCTGACCACCACCACCGCGCCTGGGAAATGGGTTAGCGCACGTTCCATGACCTGCGTGCTCCGCAGGTCCAGGTGGTTGGTCGGCTCGTCAAGCAGTACAACGGGTGATCCCGACAGCAACGACAGGGCGAGAGCCACTCGCGCCTTCTGACCGCCGGAGAGCGTGCCGATGCGCTGCTTGCACTCAATCTCCGAGAACTGCATGAGCTGGAGGAATCGGTTGACTTGCTTGCGGGGGGCCCGATGGCCAAGTCCCTCGAAGTTCACCTTGTGCGTGACGGTATCCTCTGGGTCGAGCTCCTCCAGCATTGTGTTGTAGTCGACGTAGGCGTTTCCGATCTTCCAGTTGATACGACCCTCGTCGGGCATCACCTCTTCGCGCAGGACCTTCATCAGCGTCGTCTTACCGCACCCGTTGGGGCCCACCACGGCGATCCGCTCGCCACGGTGAATCTCGAATGAGAGTCGATCGAAGAGTGTTTGGTCCCCGTAGTGCTTGGAGATTTGCTCTACCTCGCACAAGTCGTTGACTGATCGGAGGCCGCCGTAGATCCCGGTCACGATCTTGTCGACTTCGCGAGGGGTGACCTCTTTCTTGATTCTTGCCAGGTGCCGTTTCAGGGAGGCGCTGGGGTCCTTCGCCGCTTCCTGCCGATCCTGAATGGCTTCGGCCTCGAAAGCGAGCAACTCCCGTTCGAACTGAAACTGTCGCTCGAGTTGTCTGGTGCGGAGTCGCTTGTTCCGGATGTAATTGGTGAACCCATCGGCATAGTTTTGAAACCGGTAGTTCTCGATCTCCACGATCCGGTTAGCCACCCTGTCAAGAAAGTCCCGGTCGTGCGAGACGAGGACGACGGCACCCTTAAACTGCCCGAGATACTCCTCCAGCCAGGAGAGTCCTGAGAGATCCAGGAAGTTGGTCGGCTCGTCCAAAAGGAGTACAGAAGTGGATCCCGAAACCTGGACAGCGGCTTAAGTGAAATCTCCAAGGGTGTTTCGTACGCATGGAGATACACATCCTCGTATTTGACGCTGCGCCAGAGCCGCTCGACGAACACGTTGTCGACCCAGCGGCCCTTGCCGTCCATGCTGATGGCCACCGCGTGGGTCTTGAGCACCGTCGTAAACGCCTGGGACGTGAACTGGGTAGATTCAAACGGTCGTCGCAACACCTCAACGGTGAGGAGTTGCGATGGGAACACCGAAACGTCGTCGGTCACCCCGTGCGGGACGTCTTCCGATGCGGTCGCCGGGTCGTCCCACGGCGGGACGCCGTGAGCATCGGCGTCGGTTCTGGGAGGCGATCGCCTGCGGGTTGTCCAGCGACGAGGCGGCGCTGGGGGCCGGCGTGTCCCAGCCGGTCGGAACGAGATGGTTCCGCGAAAGTGGAGGCATGCCGCCGATCAGCCTGGCCCCTCTGTCGGGGCGCTACCTGTCGTTTGCCGAACGAGAAGAGATCGCCATCTTGCACGCCCAGCACTGCGGGGTTCGTGATATCGCTCGGCGAATCAGCCGGTCCCCGTCGACCATCTCTCGGGAGCTCCGTCGCAATGCGGCAACCCGCAGTGGCGGACTCGAGTATCGCGCGACGACCGCGCAGTGGCACGCCGACCTGAAGGCGAAAAGACCGCAGGTGGCGAAGCTCGCTGCACACGACGAACTGCGCCGGTACGTGCAAGACCGACTCGCCGGCAGGATTACGGCCGCCGACGGGACGAGGGTGCCTGGTCCCCATGTGCACTGGAACGGTCGCCGCCACGGGCGCCGTCAAGACCGACGCTGGGCGGCGTCATGGAGTCCTGAGCAAATTGCCAACAGACTCAAGGTCGACTTCCCCGATGAGGAGTCGATGCGGATCTCCCACGAGGCCATCTACCAGGCGCTCTACGTGCAGGGACGAGGGGCACTGCGACGCGACCTGGTGGCGTGCTTGCGGACCGGCCGGGCGCTGCGCGTGCCAAGAGCACGGACACGAGGACGCGGCAAGGCGTTCGTCACTGCCGAAATCATGATCAGCAAGCGCCCCGCCGAAGCAGACGATCGGGCGGTCCCAGGACACTGGGAAGGTGACCTGATTGTCGGACTGGGGAGCTCTGCGATTGGGACCCTCGTGGAACGCACCAGCCGATTCACGATGCTGCTGCATCTGCCTCGCATGGATGACTATGGGCAGCCTCGGATCAAGAACGGTCCCGCCCTGGCGGGGCATGGTGCCGAGGCCGTCCGAGACGCCATCGCGTCGTCGATCATCACGCTGCCCACGCAGCTTCGCCGTTCACTGACATGGGACCAAGGCGCCGAGATGGCTCAACACGTTCAACTCCGAATCGACACCGGTCTGCCAATCTACTTCTGCGACCCACACAGCCCCTGGCAACGCGGCACGAACGAGAACACCAACGGCCTGCTGCGGCAGTACTTTCCCAAAGGCACCGACCTGTCCAGACACTCTCGTGATGATCTTGACGCCGTTGCTGCTGCTCTCAACAGTCGCCCCCGCAAGACCCTCGGCTGGAAGACACCCGCGGAGGCACTTGGCGATCACCTATGCTCAATCACACAACGCGGTGTTGCGACGACACCTTGAACCCAAGCTGGGCGCCTTGGTCCGTATTGAAGATCTCCGGCGGCCCGTAGCGGGTGAGCGCGTCCTCGAGGGCCTCGACACAGAAGTCGCTGTCGAAGGTGTTCGACACCCGCCAGGCCAGGACGCGGCGCGAGTACCAATCCATGATGGCCACCAGATACATGAACCCGTGCGCCATCGGGATGTAGCAGATATCGGTTGCCCACACCTGATTCGGTCGCTCGATGGACAGGCCCCTCAGCAGGTACGGATACACCGTGTGTCCGACCCCGGGCTGGCTCGTGCGCGGCTTCGGATACAGGGCACTCAGGCCCATCTGGTGCATCAGCCGCTGGACCCGCTTGCGATTCACCGGGTGCCCCTGGGTCTCGAGTTCGTCTCGAAGGCGGCGACTACCGTAGAACGGACGCTCTAAGTGGATCTCGTCCAGGAGGCGCATCAGGGCCAGATCCTCCGATGGGATCCCGGTGGGGTGGTAATACACCGTCGACCGCGCCACATCGAGCAGCTCGCAGCGTCGGGTGACTGTCAACGGGTGGGCAGCTTGAATCATCGCTCGGCGCTCGCTCACCGGTCTCGACCGAGCGCTTTGGATAAAAAATCCTTCTCCATCGTCAGCTGACCGATCTTGGCGTGGAGCTGCTGGGTCTCCTGCTCGGAATGCTCAGCCTCGACCGCACCGGCGCCGAACACATGCTCGGCATCCGCCACCAGCTTCTTCTTCCAGTCCTGGATCTGATTCGGATGCACCTCGAACTGCTCGGCGAGATCGGCCAAAGTACGCTCTCCTCGTCCTGCGGCCAACGCGACCTTGGCTTTAAAAACTGGTGAATGATTTCGTCGTTTCCTCTTCGTCATCTTCTGCCCCCTCTCATCTTGACGGGAATGTCACGCAGAAGATTCCACTTAGCGACGTCGATCAGCTGTCCAGTTGATGGGGTCCACCTCTTACGTTGGGCGCTTCGAGCAGGATCTTGGCAAGGGCCGCCCAGTTGCGCCACCCACCCGAAAGGAGGTCGATGGGGCGGTGTCGATACTCGTCGGTGAGCCCCAGTTTGGTCAGTACCGTGTCGATCCGGTTGTGGTAGGTCCAGCCGTCTCGGTGTTCCATCTCGGCCACGAGTGTCTGGTATTCGTGGAGCAGTCGGTCGAGTTCTCTTCCTTCCGGGTTCCGGGCGAGGGCTTCCTCGGTCTGCCTAAGCTCGGCTTCAACGGCTCTGACAGACGCGAACAGGTCCTCGAGCACCTGCTCGATCGAGACGTCGCCGCTTAGCTCCGAGAACTGGGAGAAGTAGCCGATCTGCAGATCCTCATCGCGCTCGATCTGACCCTCCGTCGGTTCTTCACGTCCGAGGATCATTTTCAGCACCGTCGTCTTGCCGACGCCGTTGATTCCGATCAGACCCACCCGGTCGCCCTGCTCGAGTCGGAAGTGCACCTTGCGCAGGACCTGCTTGTGTTCGAACTTCTTCGAAACGTCTTTGAGGCGGATCAGGCTCATGCACCTGGCACCGAGAGAGCCGGTCAGCCCAGCCTACACCTCGGTAGGATGGTGTGCCGACGCAGGTAATCTCCACTGCTGTGAGGACCATGCGTCAAGTTGCTCTGTGTTGCTCTGTGTTGACCTATCGCTGTCCCCAAACTGTCCCTATCAGGACCTCACTCCTCGTATCTGTACGCACTCCTCGTGTTTTTCGCGGCGGCGCCAACTTGTTGACAGCGAAGAATTACTAAGGAAAACGTCGACCTGGTGGATCAAGCGCATCGCACGTAAAATCCTGTGGCCCTCACGGGCCGTGTGGGTTCGATCCCCCCCCTCGGCACTTTCGTTTCAGACGCCCGTCGTATCCCGTCGGAGTGGCGGCCTGGTTCCATAGGTGAGAGATCGCCACATCCACTCAGCGGGGCCGAACCGATAGCGTCGCAGCCACAGTGGCGACGCTATCAGCTGCACCACCCACACACCGACCACGATGCCGAACTGCCCGAGCCGGTCTACCGATCCATAGTAGCCCAAGCCATGGCCATAGAAGATCGTGGTGCAGATGATGGTGTGAAGGAGGTAGTTTGTCAGCGCCGTCTGTCCAACGGCGGCGAACGGGCGCGTGACAGTGCGGAGCGCCTCTGTTTGGCAGACAAGCATGACGCCACCCACGTAGCCGAGGCTGACGAGGATGCTTGGCCAGTAGTTGAACTGCCGCAACTGAAAGAAGGACGCCACCCCCCAACCCCCGGCGAAGTCGAGGCTGACGCCATACGCCTCGACTGGAATCCCGACGAGCAGGGCAGCGGCGACGAGGGTCACGTAGAAGCGCCGTGAGCGCTTCGCACTGAACACCTCGAGCTTGAACAGTGCCATCCCAATCAGCATGAGGCCGGCCGCGCGCCAGCCACCCCAGATGAGGATGACGAAGGTCTCGAATGCGAGGGCTGTGCTCGAGCGAGTGGGGATTTGTTCGACCCAGCTGCCGCGATACGCGCCGAGGTTCGCGTCGATGACTGCCGACGTTGGCTGCCAGGTCGTGGTGACGAAGCCCGCGAGCGCATCCTCCGGCCAGTAGGCGAGCGACGCGCCCATGGCGATGTAGATCACGGACGACACCGTCAAGGTGACCACGCCGGCGACGATCAGCCGTCGAGGTGGGTGGTAGCTGAGTGGATAGACCAGCATGCCGCATACGCCGTAGAGGAACAGGATGTCGCCACTCCAGAGAAGGTGGGCGTGCAACAGTCCGATGATGGCGAGCCAACCCATGCGGCGGTAGTGGACGCTACGGCCGCTGCCGCGTGCTTCGGCTCGTGTCGTCATCAAAACGATTCCTGCACCGAAGAGCATCGAGAAGATCGTCATGAACTTCTGGTCGGCCAGGAGCCGGCTGCCGAGCCACACATAGAAGTTCGCGCTTTCGAGATCGCCGTAAGCGGTCGGGTTGAAGTAGGCAGCATCGGGCATCGAGAACAGCTGGATGTTCATGATGAGGATGCCGAGCAGGGCGAAGCCCCTCAGCACGTCGAGGGAGTCGATCCGGGCGCTTTGGGCCACTGGCCGGAGATCAGCGTTAGCGGTCATCGAGTGCAGGAGCTTATAACGACCGTCCCTAAACTGTCCCTATCAGGACCACACTCCTCGTAAATTTCGAGGCGAAGCTATGTGACTGGATGTGAAGAACTAAAGGGAAAACGTCGATCCTGATGCTCGACGGGCGAGAACTTAAAATCCTGTGGAGCCAAGCTCCGTGTGGGTTCGATCCCCACCCTCGGCACTTCTTCGTGCTCGTACCTGTGGCGGGCCCCGAACAGGATCGGCGGCACCGGCATGTCCAGCTCCTAGATTCTCGGAAGGGTGGACCCGCGTCGACGCCGGCGGGCTATTCTTTATTGTCGGACCACGCTGCTGGCCTACAGCTTGCCATGAGCGCGGGCAAGACTCCGGACGTCGGTCTCCGCTACTATAGGCTGTCCGGACAGGACCAGGGCCGTCGTGCGCCGCGGCAATACGGTGCGCTATGGGCCATTACACGGAGGTTCAGATGACGGGTTCACTCTTGGGTCGTGCACTCTCGGTCGTCGTCGGCAGTCTGCTTCTCGCCTCGTCCGCGGCAGCACAGGCGGTGCCCCAGCTCGATTCCTACGACGGGGTGGCCGTGCGGATCCTGCAGAGCAACAACGCGGGCACCATCCAGCACGTCATCGACCCCGAGCTGAACGAGGTCGTAGGGCTGATCAGGGGTTGTCCGCATCCGCACAACCTGACGGTGCATCCCGACGCGCTCTACTATTACTGCGCGAACGAGCAGGACCATACGGTCGACGTGTTCGACACGAAGACGCTCGAGCTGGTCGAGCAGATCGAGCTGTCGCAGCGACCGAACAAGGTCGCGGTCAACAAGAAGCACCGGAAGATCTATGCGGGGATCGCACGCCGGTCGACCAATCCGCTCGGCCCCGGGGTCGAGGTCGACCCGAACCGGGCGGCGCCGGCGCTCATCGACGTCATCGACATCGATACGCACGAAATCGTCAAGAGCATCGAGGTCCACTACCGGGTGCACAACGTCTTCATGACGCCTGACGAGCGGTGGGTCGTGGCCGGTCTCTCAGGTGCGGCCGGCCCGGATGATCCTACGATCCAGGTGATTGACCCCGAGACCGACACGGTGGCCTGGTCGCTCGGGCTGAGTGGGTACGAGCAATACGGCCGGACGCACCACACGGTGCGACCGATGGCCTTCGAGGCCAACGACGACGGGTCGACGAAACGGATCTTCGCGCAGGCGACCGGGATCAACGCCGTGTGGGTCATCGACTGGGAGAGTCGTGAGGTCGTCGACATGCTGTGGCCGCCCGAGCTGCCCTTGTGGGAGAAGAACGCCGACGGGATCCAGACCGGTGACATGCACGGTCTCGAGGTGCTGGCGGATCGCTCCGCCGTGTGGGCCTCGAGCCGGCTCGACAGTCGCATCTACGGCTGGAGTCTGCCCGACCTCGAGTACATCGGGAGCGTCAAGGTGGGCCCGAGTGCCAACTGGATGACGTCGACACCCGACAGCAAGTACATGTATGTCGCGGTATCCGGGACTGACCAGACGCTGGCGGTCGATCTGGAGAAGCTCGAGGTGGTCGCCAGCATCACGACCGGCTCGCGGCCGGCGCGCATCAGCACCGTCATCCTGCCCCTCGACCGCGTGAATCCCAAGGGCACCAACATGCGGTCGTCCGAGGAGTAGGCGTCATGATGACGAGAGTCGGCCTGGGGTTGATCTGCTGTTTAGCTGCGGTGGCGGCCGTGGCGCCGCTGCTCCCGCCAGGCATTGTCGCGCCGGTCGCCGCCCAGACCCTAAGCACCAGCGAGTTGGAGACGTATCGAGGCACCGTCGAGAGCGTCTTCATGGAGGACCGCGGGGGCACCACTCGAGGCTATGCGTCGTGCGTGATGTGTCACACGTGGCAGACGAGCGTGCGCTTCAGCCTGGAGACCCCGAACTCGAATGCCGGCTGGAGCAGCGAGCAGTCGATGCGCAACTTCGACGTCGTGAGCCAGCTCATCAACACGGCCGACCCCGAGAGCAGCCGGCTGCTCTTGAAGCCGCTGTCACCCGATGCGGGCGGGCTGACTCACACTGGGGGGACCTACTGGACCTCCACGGACGACCCAGAGTACGTTGCGCTGCTCGATTGGATTCGAAGCATGCCGGATGAGGCCTTCGTCCCTCCGCCGGAGCCCGAGCTCGACTTCGAGTTCTTCCGCGCGTGCGTTCAGCCCGTCTTCGCGAATCCGCGCGAAGGGCAGCTCCGCTGCAGCAACTGCCATTCCGGCGGTCTCATCGGCTTCGCGCCGGCTCCCGGACGTGGCGACGAGTGGAGCGACGAGGAGGCCCAGCGAGCCTATCGGCTGATCACTCGCGTGATCACGCCGGGCAACCCGGAGCAGAGTCGGTTTCTGCTGAAGCCCCTTCATCCCGACGGCGGCGGCGCCTACACGCACAACGGGCCGCGACGCTGGCAGAGTCGTGACGACCTGGAATGGCAGATGCTGGCCGGGTGGGTTCGCGGCGAGCGAACCGGGTCCAGCTGTTCCTAGAGCCTAATAACGGGGCCACCGACGCGGGTCGGTGGCCTCTCCGCCGAGTCATGCCTAGTGCAGTGATTCCGAAATAGCTCGGCACTTCATGACTTTCTCCAGGATGCGTTCGGCCGGCGCGGTCCAGATGAACGGCACGGCGTCGTGATTGTGGTTGTGAATATACGCGGAGATCGCGTCGATGAGGTCGCGGACGCTCAGAAAGTCGCCGCGTCGCAGCTGGTCCGCGGTCAGCCGCGAAAACCAGACCTCGACGAGGTTCAGCCAGGAGGCGCTCGTGGGCACAAAGTGCAGATGGAACCGAGGATGCCGGCGGAGCCACCGTTGAATCGCCGGATGTTTGTGCGTCGCGTAGTTGTCGAGGATGGCGTGGATAGCCACGTCCGGCGGCGTTTGTGCGTCGAGCAGGTTCAAGAACTTGCGAAATTCCTGATGCCGATGGCGCGCCAGACACGAGCCGATGACGGTGCCCTCGAGGACATTCAACGCGGCAAACAACGTCGTCGTCCCGTGCCGCTTGTAGTCGTGGGTCATGGTGCCGGCTCGGCCGGGTTTCATCGGCAGGCCGGGCTGCGATCGCTGCAACGCTTGGATTTGGCTCTTTTCGTCGACACAGAAGACCAGGGCCTGTTCGGGCGGATCCACGTAGAGCCCGACGACGTCGGTGAGCTTCTCGAGAAACCGCGGGTCCGTCGACAGCTTGAAGGTACGGACGCGGTGCGGCTGCAGCCCGTGCGCCTGCCAAATCCGATGAATCGACGCCGGACTCAACCCTTGCGCAGCGGCCATGGTACGCAGACTCCAGTGGGTCGCCCGCGGCGGCGCGGTGTGCAGCGTCGCTTCCACGACCTGCTGCTCGCGGGCCGCGGTGACTTGGCGCTTGCGCCCGCGGCCCGGGGCATCGCGGGTCAGGGCGCCGGGCCCCCCAACCGCAAACCGGCGGCGCCACAACCGCACCGTATCCTGGCTCGTGGCGAGCTGGTGAGCGATGTGCTTGCTCGGCAGACCGTCAGCCGCGAGCACCACGATCCGGCTCCGCAACACCACGCGCTGCGCTGTCGTGCCCGCTCGAATCCAGCCGTGCAGCGTCGCGCGTTGTTCCGGCGTCATCGGCAAAGCGGGGGTTCGGTTCATGTGGCACACGGGACCAAACCCCAACTGGAAGTACAAGACGTTTTACGATCACTGCACTAGCTGAGCCTCTCTGCGCTCTCACCAGATCGAAGGCCGGGTCTGGCGTCACGTCGCTGTCACCATCCGGCCCGTATTCGAGAGGTCTCGGCACAAACGCCGTCCGAAACCCGACCTCGGCTGCCGCGCGTAGATCTCCGGTGTGGGCCGCCACCATCATCACCTGCTCGGGGTTCAAACCCAACAGGTCGGCCGCCTTCACGTACACCTCACGGTCTGGTTTGTAGGCCCCCGCCAGCTCCGCTGATAGCACCGCGTCCCACGGCAGGCCAGCGCGCTTCGCCATGTTCACGAGCAGGGCCACGTTACCGTTGGAGAGGGTCGCGAGGACGTAGCCAGCTTTGAGCCGCGTCAAGCCGGCGACCGAATCGGGCCATGGCCTCAGCCGATGCCACGCCAGGTTGAGGTCATCGAGCTCTGCAGCCGAGAGGCTCTGGAGCCCGAACTCGGGGACGAGCGTGTCGAGGATCATACGATGCAAATCGTCAATCTTGGTCCACGGAAGGTCTCCGCCACGGACGCGCCGCATCGCCGGGCCGTAGCCCGCCCGCCACTGGTCGGCGAACGCAGCCCAATCACCTTCGATGCCTTTCGTCCGCGCCAACTCCTCCATCTCACTGATGATGCTCGACCGCCAGTCGACGACCGTACCGAACACATCAAAGGTCATCGCCCGTACGCCGCGCAGACTTGCTGATGCAACCTGGCGGGTTTCGGCCCGAGACTCGATTGCACTTAGCCCCCCCGCAACGATTGCTGAAGCCGTTTGAAGAAACGCCCGGCGCTTGACGTCATGTGACCCTTCGTTTCGAACCACCCGTTTCATGCGCTTACCCCCCATAGTGCACGCTCACACACGGGCTGCCAGCATAGTCTGTCGGACCGCGATTTGGAAATGCCCTCCACCCTCCGAACACAGTAAGATACCGGCATGACGGCGCCTCTCTATGACCGGATCGGACCGGCGGCCTTCTCGCTGGCGGTTCGGGTCGCGACCGACCCGCAGGCCGCCGAGGTGGTGGTCGCGAGTGTCTTCGCTACCTTGGACGAGCGGCTGCGGGCTTCCGAGGAGAACGATTCGACTCACTTGTTGCTCACCGTTCGCCGACAGGCGTTCATGCGGCGTCAGGCAGACAGGCGACGTCGGGGGAACACCCTGCTTCGCGACCCTCTTTCGACCGATCTCCCCGGACCAGCCTCTGGCGACACCTCTTCGCGGTTGACCGACCCACAGCGAGAGCGGCTGCTTCTGACCTTGGGTGCTCTACCCCCACAAGCGCGAGATGCCATCGAGCTTATGTTCTTCGAGGGTCTGACGGAAGCCGAACTAGCCACCCGTCTCGGCGAATCACCAGCCGTCGTGCGGGAACAGGTCCGCTCCGGGCTCGTGACGCTTCGAGATGCCACGGTGACCGCGCCATGACGCAGGATCCCTCCCACGAGATTTTCGTCGGTCAGACGGCATTGTACGCGCTCGGCGGCCTCGAGGGGTCTGAGCGGCGACGCTTCGAGCAGCACCTCGAGATCTGTCGTACCTGTGGGGATGAGGTCAGCTCGTTCATCCCGGTCACTCAGGCGCTCGTATTCACGGTACCCGCCCAGATTCCGCCTGCTCGATTGCGTGAACGAATCGTCGGTGCGGCACCCTCGGTGAGTCCGGAGAGTGAGGCACTCTCAGCAAGTCCGGAGAGTGCGGCACCTACGCCCGCGGCCTCAGGAGGCGCACCTGCCGTCGCTCCACCGTTCGCCTCGCCGAGGCCGGTCGTTCCACCGGCTGATCCGCTGGGCGATTCGCCAGTTGCGCAACCCGTTGCCTCGCCCGCCCCTCCGCCAATCCAACTGCCCCGCAAACCACAGCGGATGAGCGCAGGGTTGCTCAGCATGGCCGTCGCTTGTTTGATCATCGCCGGTGGTCTTGGGTGGTACGCCGCCCAGAAGGTGAACGAGGCCAGGGATCTACGCGCTCAGCTGGAGGACGCGACGCTACGGGTGCGAGTGGCAAACCTCGACGCCGCTGCGTCACGTCAGCTCACGGAGGAGATGCGGGGGCGCGCAGACGCGCTGGCCGCGCTAGATGTGACGAGTGTGCAACTGGAAGGACAGCCGGGAGCGGAGAACGCGTTCGGTCGAGCCTTCCTCAGCATGTCACGGGGCGTCGTGATCACCGCGCTGAACATGCCGCCGCTACCCCCCGGTCAGGCCTATCAGGTCTGGTTCGTCCTGCCGGAAGATCCCGTCAGCGCGGGGTTCGCCCGCGTTGACGCGGCAGGCCGCCTTTTCGAGTCACTCGACTCGGCCCCGGACACGGCTCAGCTGCTCGCTGTGGCCGTGACGATGGAACCCGAGGGCGGCGTTGACACGCCATCAGGCAACGTGTTGCTACTCGGAAGAGCTTCCAGATAGCCAGGATGCCTTCGGCCCAGGCGTCTCTGGGAACGCGCGGTCACCGGTAGGGTGGTTGCTAGACCACCGCCTCGGTGCCGCTTATTTGTTTGTCGAGGAAATACGTACGACAATCGCAAGAACCCGCTCAGCTAGGCATGACCCAAGTTTTAATCCGGGATATTCCGGGATAATCCGGGATGACCCCGGGATGCGACTCTCGCGGTCGCAACGACTTATCTGCGTGATCCTCTATTTATACGGCTACTCGCACTTCGAAAGATACGGCGTCATGCCGTTCGGTGAGTTGAAGCACGGGGCGGAGGGACTCCGTGAGGATCTCGCGTCCCTTTTTGGCAGAGAGCGTCGGCGAGTTCGTCCGACTGACCGCGATGAGCAAGCGACACGCCAACAAGCAGGCATGTCCGTGCGGCAGCGGGCGGCGCCTGGGGCGTTGGTGCGCTGATTCAGCGCGGTGGGCGAGCAGTGGCCGGCATGTTGACCATCGCGACCGCAGGCGGGTCATGATCTCGATGTGAAGTCGAGAGTGCATCCGAAGTACAGGACAAAGTATCGCGTCGGGAACTGGGCCGAGTACGACCGAGCCCTCGTGCGGCGAGGCGACGTCACCCTCTGGCTCACGCCCGACGCGATCGCCACGTGGGCAGCGGCTGGCGTCGGCAGGCGGAGCGGGCAACTCCAGTATTCCGATCTCGCCATCGAAACCGCCCTGACGCTCAGTCTCATCTTCCACTTACCGTTGCGTCAGACCGAGGGCTTCTTGACATCGATCTTCGGGATGCTGGGCGTCGATCTCACGACACCCGATCACACCACGCTCTCGCGACGCGGTCAGCATCTCGCCCTCGCGCTTCGGCGCGCCCGCCCGGGCACCAGCCTGCACCTCATCGTTGACAGCACCGGACTGTCCATCGTCGGCGAAGGTGAGTGGGCCGCGGCGAAACATGGGGGCCGAGGGCGACGCGGCTGGAGGAAGCTCCATCTCGGCGTGGACGGGTCCCGTGTGATCGTGGCCTGCGCGCTGACTGAGCCGACGGCCGATGACGCGATTACGGGGATCAGTCTGGTCGACGAGGTGGATGGACACCTCACCAGAGTGACGGCGGATCCGGCCTACGACACGCTCGCGTTCTATGGGGCGGCCGGTGCGCGAGGGGCGAGGGTCGTGGTGCCGCCGACCAAGACCGCGTCGTTGTCTCGACGGGGCGCCCGATCAGGTGCCCGCGATCGGACGATCAGGAGGGTGAAGGCGCTCGGACGGCGACGGTGGAAGAAGGCGTCTGGTTACCATCAGCAAGCGCGCGTGGAGAATGCGTTCTTCCGGTACAAGTCGATCGTCGGCGACTGTCTTCGGGCACGCAGTTCATCGGGGCAACGGCGTGAGGCCGTGCTCGCGTGTAACGTTCTGAACCGGATGACCGAGCTTGGCAGACCCGTCTCGTACCGCATCGGTAGGTGACGGGCTCGACGGTTTGAAGCGCGTAGGCCTGCCCGCATCCGCGCACCAACGCCGCCCGCCGAGGTCATCGGCGAGGTGAAGTGGGCGGCGCGGGACCGGGTCAAGGGCGGCGGGGGCGCGGCGCCTACGGCAAGACGACATCGCGCTGGGAGCGCGTGACATCGGTATTGATCTCCCTGCGGTCGATCAAAAGTTTTGAAACCAGGGATAACGCGGGATAACCCGGGATAAGTGGGATGCCGGGTCCGCGGCTCCATGGGATCGCCTTCCGTGTCCCCGTATGTGGACGCTTCCGCAAAATCTCACCGATTTTGAGGGCCTCAAAACCCCGTATGGTCAAGAAACTCATGCGGCCGCCCGGTAGTAGAACTTGAGCAGCCCCCCGAGGCGCTCGCGGCATCGCACCGGGCCGGTCGTGGGGACCTCGTCCCGCGGAAAGAGCAAGAGATTGTCCTTGCCCTGGTGATTCCGCTCGCCGTGGAAGTGCCCGGTGTAGGCCCGCAGAGCCGTCCGCAACGCTGGCTCGCCGAACAGGATCAGCTTCGAGAGGCACTCGTCTTTCACCGACCGCACCCAGCGCTCCGCGTGCGGATTCAGGTTGGGGCTGCGCGGCGGCAAGCGCACTGGCGTGACGCCACCCTCCGTGATCGTGTCGTCGAACGCGGGGCAGTACTTGCCGTCGCGATCGTGAATCAGATACCGATGGTCCCCTAGGAAGCCCACGTCGGCCATCGTGAGGTTCCGTGCGACTTGGGTCATCCAGGACTCATCCGGGAAAGGTGTCAGGCCCGCGATGTGGACCCGGCGCGTCGCCACGTGCATGACAAACAAGACGTAGTAGGTCACGAGACCGCTTACCGTCCACACCTCGGTCGTAAAGAAATCCGTCGCGGCCAGCACCTCCCGGTGGGCACGAACGAAATCCTTCCAGGTCGTGGTCTTCTTGCGCTCGGGGGCAGGCAGGATACCGTGACGTTTCAGAACATTGCCGACTGTCTGGTCGCTCACTGCGTGGCCGAGGTTGGCCAGGGCCCCGGCGATGCGGTCATAACCCCAGTCGCGGTTGTCAGTGGCGAAGCGGACAATCAGCTGCTCAATTTCCTGACCGACTCTGGGCCGCCCCGGATAGGTTCGCCGCTCCGAGCCGTCAAACTTCTTGGCGACCAGCCGCCGGTGCCAGGCAAGGATCGTCTCGGGCCGCACGATGCTCGCCACCTGCGCGAGGGCCTGGCGGCCGAGCCGCTTACCGATCTCGGCCAACGTCCGGCGTTCGCCGTCGCTCAGTGTCACGCGGCCGGGGAGCTGCGCCCGGAGGATGCGATTCTCCGCCACGAGATACTCGTTGCGCCGGAGGAGCTCCTCATCGACGGAGCCCGTCACGTAGGCCAGCATGGTCTTCCAGTCCATCGCCGCTCCTGATTCTGCGTTCGTCTGGAACACCCATCAGTATCCACAGTACCGACTGGCCGACCCAACCCCGGTCAGCGGACTCCGAAACTGCTCGCGGACGGCAGGTTCGGATTTCTTGACCCTACGGGGAGCTGAGTGATGGCCAAACCGACCCTGTTGCTGGACGCCCATCTCAAGGCCCTGCGCCTGCCCACCTTCTTGCGCGAATACGACAAAGTGGCGCGGCACTGCGCCCAGGAAGGGCTGGACTGTTCGCGCTACCTGTTCCGCCTCTGCGAGCTGGAGTTGCTCGATCGCGAACAACGCGCCGTCGAGCGGCGCATCAAGGCCGCCAGGTTCCCGGTCGTGAAGAGTCTCGAGACCTTCGAGTTCCGCGCGATCCCGTCGGTGAACAAACGCCTGGTGCTGGAGCTGGCCCGCTCGGAGTATCTCGACCGGCGAGAGAACGTGTTGGCGTTGGGCAACTCCGGCACGGGCAAGACGCAGCTCGCGCTCGCGGTGGGGCTGGCCGCCTGTCAGAAAGGCTATCGGGTGCGCTTCACCACCGCCGCCGCACTGGTGAACGAGCTGCTCGAGGCGCGGGATGACAAGCGCCTGCGGCGTTTTCAGAAGCAGCTCGCCAAGCAGGATCTGTTGATCGTCGACGAGCTCGGCTATGTGCCGTTGTCGAAGACCGGCGCCGAGCTGCTCTTCGAGATCTTCTCCCAGCGCTACGAGCAAGCGTCGACGCTCGTGACCTCGAATCTGCCCTTCAACGAATGGACCGAGATCTTCGGGTCCGAACGGCTGACCGGCGCGCTGCTCGATCGACTGACCCACCACGTCCACATCCTGGAGCTGAACGGCGAGAGCTATCGCCTCGAACACAGCAAGAACGCCCGCCAGCCCGCGGCCACCCCGGCGTCCTGACGTCCCCTCCGCACTGCCGCGTTCCGCCACGCCACCCAACTGCCTAATGGTCTAGTTTTCCTCCGCCACGGTGGTCTAATTTTGCTCCGCCCTTGACAGCCGGCCTGTTGCTCAGACTCGGCTTCGTAGTCGGCCGGTGGCACGTGCGGGTTGCTGTGCTCGTGCTGGTCATGCGAGGATCGGGACATGCTCTCGAGCCCCCTTGTGGAATTGCTGAAGCTGCCGGCCGGCGACCGGGCTGAGCTGGCCATGGCGCTGTGGGAAAGCCTGACCGACGCCGAACGCGAAGGGACGCTTCAACTAAGCGAGGCGCAGCGCGCCGAGCTCGACCGCCGGTGGAGGGAACACATCGAAAACCCGGAGTCCGCGGTTTCCTGGGCTGACATTCGCTCCAAGTTGCTGGGCTGACGTGTGCAGCTGCGAATCGTTTTCAGGCCACAAGCCGAAGGCGAGACGCTCGCGGTATGCGAATGGTACGAATCGCGACGGACCGGACTCGGCAGGGAGTTCGCCGAAGCTGTTGATGCCCTCGTGGACCGCATTGCCGCCAGCCCTCGGGTCTTTCCGCGTGTGCACGGCGAAATCCGGCGCGCCGTCCTCTCGCGCTTCCCCTACGCCGTCTATTTCCGTCTGGACCACGAGACTCTCGTCGTGCTCGCCGTTCACGGCCGACAGGATCCAGCACGCTGGCAGAGCCGTTCGTAGCATCCACCACGGCCCGCTCACTGTCCCTGTTTTGTACCTGGACCTCGGCTTTTGAGCGTTTCTCGCGAATCTGGCGCTTCGATTTTCCTAGAGCGTTAGGAAATTTGGACTTCTGGGCGGATCGACTCCCGCCGGCTCAACCATTTAACCGCTTTCACTGCAATCAGTTAGCGATTGCAGTGTCTGGCCACTCCGCTATCTCTCCACTCGCAAACCTGGGCGTGGGCTGATTCAGTAGGTCGATTACCCCCCGGATACGCCGTGCTCTCGCAGCCAGTCGGTCATGAACCGTAGACCGTCCGGCAGCGTGCTGAACTCCCGCACCGCGGTGCGGGCCGGTCCGCCGCCGGCTTCGCACAGGCGCACCGCGGCGGTGATGCGCATCTTGTGCACATCGAGTCCGGCCGCCCGGGGCCAGACCACGTGCATGTCGTCGGTGCGCAGCGTGTCGGTGTCGACCGTGTCAGACGTCATGAGGTACCCTCCTTGGAGGCGGAAGCGGGAGGGCGCACCCGGCGCAGGCACACCCGCCTCGGGGGCGGGGTTCGATTTGCTGCTCGTCCACGGCCTGCGGGCCGGGTACGATTCGGGGCTCGATGCCAGGCGCGCCGCGTCAGTTTGAAGACGGGGAAAAGGGTCGCCCCCCCGCCCCGATACCGTGAGGGGGGCCCATGAGAGTCGCACGTCTCAATTGTTTCTGAAAATTCCCGAATGTCTCGGATCAACTTTCGATTGGAAGTGTCCTACCGACACACCCCGAATCTACAAGGGTATCTGCCGATCCCCGTAAGTCGTTGCGCCAGCCAGAGTCGGGCATCCCACCTAATCTCAGCTATGTCCCGGAATATCACGGATCACAACTTTTGATCGCGGATACCTGGTCCGCGGCTCTGTAGCGCTTGGGCTTGCAGATCGAGAGAGGGGGCTTCGAGACCTTCGGCGGTTACCTTCTCACGCACCTCGGTCGCGTCCCGTCGGCGGCCCAAAGAGGTGGACCCCGGATTTCGGACAGGTTGCTAAGGTGGGATCCAGACCAAAGAGAAGGAGTCTGGAATGTCCCGAAAGAGACGGAGCTACCCGGCTGAGCTGAAGGTGAAAGTCGCGCTGGAGGCTCTCCGCGAAGAGGCAACGATGGCCGAGCTGGCCTCTCGGTACGACGTTCACCCGAATCTGATCGCGAACTGGAAGAAGAAGGCACGCGAACACGTGCTGGCGAGCTTCGCAGGCAAGCACGAGTACCAGGAGGCCTCTCGAGAGGTCGAGATCAAAGAGTTGCGAGCGAAGGTGGGCGAGCTCGTGATCGAGCGGGATTTTTTGTCCAAGGCCTTCGGTCGGTGAGCCACGGCCGGAGGGAAACGATGGTCGATCCCGACCAGGCCGCGCTCAGCATCACACGCCAGTGTCGCCTGCTCTCGATCGCCCGCTCGTCGTTCTACTACGAGGGCACGGGCGAGAGCCCGCTGAATCTGCGGCTGATGCGGCGCATCGATGAGCAGTTTCTGGAGACGCCCTTCTACGGCTCGCGGCAGATGACGCGCTGGCTGCTGCGCCAAGGCGCCAGGGTCAGCCGCAAGCGCGTCCGGCGCCTGATGCGGCTCTTGGGCCTGCAGGCGATCTTCCAACGGCCCCGGACGTCTCAGCCGCACCCGGCGCACCGGGTCTATCCCTACCTGTTGCGCGATCTGCCGATCACGCGGCCGAACCACGTGTGGTGCACGGATGTTACCTCTATCCCATTGCAGCGAGGCTTTCTGTACCTCGTCGCGGTGATGGACTGGGCGAGCCGCACGGTCCTGTCCTGGCGTCTGTCCAACACGCTCGATGCGAGCTTCTGCGTTGAGGCCGTGCACGAGGCGCTGGAGCGCTATGGCCCGCCCGAGATCTGCAATAGCGACCAGGGTCGCCCATTCACCAGCGGTGACTTCACCGACGTGCTCCAGGAGGCTGGCATTCGCATCTCGATGGATGGCAAGGGTCGCTGGATGGACAATGTGTTCATCGAGCGGTTGTGGCGATCGCTCAAATACGAGTGCGTCTCCCTGTCCGAGTTCGCTACTGGCTCCCAGGCCCGGACTGGAATCGGCCTGTGGATGGACTTCTACGACCGGCGCCGGCCCCACTCGGCGCTCAACGGCCGGACGCCGCAGGAAGCGTACACTGACGGAAGGACTGCTCGAAAGCCAGCAGACGAAGCAGCTTGAATCATGAACCGGATTCCACCTTAGCTGTGACGAAAACCTGTCCAAAGGATGGGGTCCACCTCTCAACGCCGGGAAGTCCACCCTGCAAAGCCGGTCCGCATCATCAACCGCGCGCTTCTTCGACGACGGGCAGCTTCGTACGCCTACTGCGGATCCGCCGCACCGGCCAGCAGGTCCCTCAGCGCATAGTTGACGATCGACTCGTTGAAGTCCAGTTCGCGCTCAAACAGCCGCCGCACGTAGTGAACGCGATGCGTGTCGTCGTCGCGGAACGCGACGATCGCGAGGATGAAGTCGTCCGGCTTGTTCAGCGAGTAAAGGATCTCGTTGCGCGTGACGGTGATGGTCGCGGCATCGCTCCTGAGCCCCTTGGCCTTGATGAACCGGAGCGCACCGGTGGCAAGAACCCGGCTTTCTATGTCGTAGCCGAGCTTCTCAAACTCGCGGTCTGTCGACTCGAAACGAGCCGGCGCTCGGTCGCCATCACGATAGCGCGCGCCCGCGCTGCGGACGCCTGAATGTCCGACGGCGACGTGGCAGTCGGCGCCGCACGCCCGGCCATCGCGTCGACCAGACCCTGGGGGACGACCAGCAGGCCGCCGAGCACAACCGGCGGCCGAGGCGAGATCTGCGCGTCCCGCTTCAGGTCCGCCAGCCGCTTCTACAGCCGGATCTGCAACTTATCCGCGCTGCGCCCGGATGGCCAGGCGCGAAGAGCGAGAATATTTGGCATAGGGTCATGCCTAGCTGAGCGGGTTCTTGCGTAGGTACTGTAGCAGGCATTTGTATTTGCCGGCGTGGCGATGGTTGTATCGCCATTCGGTCTCCTTGAGATGGAGGTGGAAGGTGTGTTTCGGCAGGCCCTTGAATTGGGTCAGCCGGACTTTGGCCAGGCCCCAGAAGCCTTCGATGCCGTTGATATGAACGGGTCCTTTCGTAAACTCGTCGCGGGCATGATCGACGCGGAAGTGGCCATAGCCGAGATCGACGAGGCCGTGGTAGCCGCGCCAGCCATCGGAGTTGATGACGGTGCGCGGGTCCACCCGGCCGCGGATAATCCCCCTGCGGGGTGGGCTTCGAGCAGTCCGGGACGATCTCGGTATAGACGTGGCCCTGCCGCTCGAAGATGCCGAAGACGACGGTCTTGCCGTAGGCGCCGCGCCCCCGCCGGCCCTTCACTGGGCGCGCCCCGAAGAAGCTCTCGGCAACCTCGACGACTCCAACCAGCCGCCGCTGCGCTTCGCAGGCTAGCAGCATGCGTTCCCGCAAGCCAGCCGGTTTACGGTGTTGCGGTTCTTGGCCTCAGAAATCCTTGCACGCTTCGAATACTTGTTTCTCATTGCCATGCTTAGCTTTATGCCTCATTCAGAGAGGCTCAGCTAGGCATGACCCTAGGGTCCTTCTCTACAACCGGTGCGGGGGAAAAGTCGCGGCGAGACGGGTTCGCTCGAGACTCGTAGGGTCAAGAAATCCGAACCTGCCGTCCGCGAGCAGTTTCGGAGTCCGCTGACCGGGGTTGGGTCGGCCAGTCGGTACTGTGGATACTGATGGGTGTTCCAGACGAACGCAGAATCAGGAGCGGCGATGGACTGGAAGACCATGCTGGCCTACGTGACGGGCTCCGTCGATGAGGAGCTCCTCCGGCGCAACGAGTATCTCGTGGCGGAGAATCGCATCCTCCGGGCGCAGCTCCCCGGCCGCGTGACACTGAGCGACGGCGAACGCCGGACGTTGGCCGAGATCGGTAAGCGGCTCGGCCGCCAGGCCCTCGCGCAGGTGGCGAGCATCGTGCGGCCCGAGACGATCCTTGCCTGGCACCGGCGGCTGGTCGCCAAGAAGTTTGACGGCTCGGAGCGGCGAACCTATCCGGGGCGGCCCAGAGTCGGTCAGGAAATTGAGCAGCTGATTGTCCGCTTCGCCACTGACAACCGCGACTGGGGTTATGACCGCATCGCCGGGGCCCTGGCCAACCTCGGCCACGCAGTGAGCGACCAGACAGTCGGCAATGTTCTGAAACGTCACGGTATCCTGCCTGCCCCCGAGCGCAAGAAGACCACGACCTGGAAGGATTTCGTTCGTGCCCACCGGGAGGTGCTGGCCGCGACGGATTTCTTTACGACCGAGGTGTGGACGGTAAGCGGTCTCGTGACCTACTACGTCTTGTTTGTCATGCACGTGGCGACGCGCCGGGTCCACATCGCGGGTCTGACACCTTTCCCGGATGAGTCCTGGATGACCCAAGTCGCACGGAACCTCACGATGGCCGACGTGGGCTTCCTAGGGGACCATCGGTATCTGATTCACGATCGCGACGGCAAGTACTGCCCCGCGTTCGACGACACGATCACGGAGGGTGGCGTCACGCCAGTGCGCTTGCCGCCGCGCAGCCCCAACCTGAATCCGCACGCGGAGCGCTGGGTGCGGTCGGTGAAAGACGAGTGCCTCTCGAAGCTGATCCTGTTCGGCGAGCCAGCGTTGCGGACGGCTCTGCGGGCCTACACCGGGCACTTCCACGGCGAGCGGAATCACCAGGGCAAAGACAATCTCTTGCTCTTTCCGCGGGACGAGGTCCCCACGACCGGCCCGGTGCGATGCCGCGAGCGCCTCGGGGGGCTGCTCAAGTTCTACTACCGGGCGGCCGCATGAGTTTCTTGACCATACGGGGAGCCCGGGAAACCTGGGTTCAGGCCTGGGTCAGATTCTGGTTCCCGACCACCACGGCGGTGCCCCTGGCGGTGTGTCGCCTCGTGCTCGTGCCCGGCTGGCTGATTTTCTTCGGGAGCTCCTGGGAGCTCCACTCGATTTCCTTGGGGTACGACCCCGCCCGGATCAATCAGACGCTGATGCACGCGGTGCTGCTGGTCGTCCCGGTGGAGACCTTTCACACCTGGGAGTTCTTGCGCGGTCTGTGGCTAGTGTCGACCGTCGCCGGTGTGCTGGCGACGGTCGGATTCTTCACCCGCACCTCGCTCCTCACCTTCGGGATGGGCAACGTCATCCTCATTGCGCATCGGTACTCCTACGGCGAACTGCACCATCCGGAAGCGCTGTATTGCATCGCGATCGTCCTGATGGCGTTGTCGCCGGCCGGTCGCTGCTACTCGGTCGATTCCTGGATCGCCAAACGGTCCAGGAACTCCGACCGCTGGGGCCCCGAAGCGAAGATGGACACCGCGACATGGTCGCTGCGGTTGGTGCAGTGCTTGTTGGGTCTTGCCTACTTTTCCGCGGGGAGTGGCAAGTTGCTGTACGGCGGCCTGGCCTGGACGAATGGCGCGACGATGCAAACGATTCTGCTCACCGACTATGTCCGCTTTGGTATGCCTGCAGGGTTGTGGTTGGCCGAGAGCTTCTGGCTCGCTGTCGGCGGATCCGTGGCGACGATTCTTATTGAGGTCTTCTTCTTCCTCGCCGTGTTCGTCCCGCCGACGCGAAAGTACATACTGCCGGCCGCCGCCGGGCTTCACGTCGGTATCTATGTGACGATGGCTGCGCCGTTCTTCACCTGGGTGGCGATGTACGCGGTTTTCGTGGACTTCGAGGCGCTCCGGCGCTGGGTGCGTCGGCGCACCCAGGCCAGCGCGGGACACACGCGACCTTTGCTGGAAGCGCCTCTCGTTGGCGGGGGGAAGTGAGGCCGGCGAGGACCGTCCATGCGATCTCAGATACACTTGGCCGGGAATGGAGGCTCGAATGCTCGTAGCAAGACAGCGTGATGTCGTCTCTTTGATGCTCGTGTGTGGCCTGGCGATCGGGTGCGGTTCCAGTGGCGCGATGGATGAGGCCGACACCGGAGCAGGCGGGGAAGTGGCCCAGCCGCTCCCAGGTGTCGATGTCGACCGTGACACGGCTGTCGGCCAGGTCGTAGACGCCCACGGTTTGTCCGGTTGGTATCCACACGAAGGTAGCCTGATGGAATACCGAGTCGCCATCCGCTTTGGGCAGGAGCCCAATACGATGCCTGAAGGCTGGGGTTTCGGACGGGTTTCAGCGGTGGCAACCGACTCCAACAATCAGGTCTTCGTGTTTCACCGGGGCGACGTCGCCGACCCCATCGTCGTATTCGATTCAGAAGGGAACTACCTGCGTTCCTTTGGCCGCGGAATGTTTAACAACGAGCATGGTTTGCGTATTGACCGTCACGACAATGTCTGGGTGACGGACAACGGCGACCATCAGGTCATGAAGTTCAGCAACGATGGCGAGCTGCTGATGACGCTGGGCATCAAGGGCGAGGCCGGCACGACCGATGAGACCTTCGATCGCCCGGCCGACATTTCCTTCGGACTCAACGACGAGCTCTATGTGGCCGACGGGTATGGCAACAGCCGGGTCGTCAAGTATGACGCGGACGGGAACTTCGTTACCACCTGGGGCACCCCCGGCTCGGGGCCGGGCGAGTTCGACCTCGTCCACTCGGTGGCGGTCGACTCCCAGGGTCGCGTCTACGCCAGCGATCGCGAGAACAACCGGATTCAGATCTTCGACGAGAACGGCGAGCTCCTGAACATGTGGACTCACCTGGGTGCGACCCAGAACATCTTCATCACCCCCGACGATCAGGTGTGGGTCATCACGCACCGAGACAACGTTGAGAACATTACCTACGACACCCTCGCCGGCCGCATCATGCGGGTCGACATCGAGACCGGAGAGATCGTGGGCGCCATGGAGAGCCCAGGGCACTGGATCGACGTGAGCCACACCGGAGAGATCTTCATCGGCAGTCTCACCGGCAATGTCTTCAGGTGGTACGAAGGGTGGATGGAGACCCAGGAAGCGGCACAGGCGGAACGACCGTAGCCTTCGGGAGTGGCCCCCGTCATGCCACTCAGTCACGACACCGCGGAGTTGATTGCGGAAGCACCGGACACCGGTACAACGCGGTCTGCGTCCCGGCTGGTGCGCACCCGCCAATCGTTCGTGAAGTTGCTACCCAGCCTCTTCTCGCTGATCTGGAACGTCCACTCATCGCGGGTTTCCTCCCCGCCCCGCTCGGGCAACGTGAATCCGCCGACCCCGCTGTTCTCGGTCAGCTCGGTTTCGTAGTCGAAGTCGACTCCCAACGAGCGGCTCGGCGACAACGCAACGTCGGCATCCAACTCCACGCTGTGCTCGGTCTCGGGGCGAACGACAGCTTCAAAGAGATCGTCGGTCGGAGTAATCGCGCGCAGCGAGTTGACCGCGCGTTCTTGGCTGCGTGTCTCGACCTCGACATCGATGTCGAGGAGGTCAGCGACGAGCGGACCGCTCAGGTCAAAGTCCAAATCGCGTGTCTGACGTGGAGGCTTCGCACTCTCCCCCGGGGTCGTGGCGTCGAGCGACTCGTCGGCGAAACTGAAGCGCGTCGAGCCCCCCCACCGGCCCGTCCCGGGTCGCGTGATGATCTCAATACGTGGTCCCTCGCCACCGTCCACCCTCATCGAGACGGGATCTATGATGATCTGCGCGATCTCATCCGGATCGGGGAGGCGACCCTGATCGAAGCCATCGATGATAAACGTGGATATGTCCTCTTCGAGGTCGCCACTCGGGTGGTACCGGCAAGATGAAAAGGGACCCCGCGGCAACGTGAAAAGGGATCCCTGAGTCACACGGGAGACAGGTTTCCTGGCACAAGCAGGAAGCGGTGCGACACTGTCGTGTTGCACGACTCGAGCCAGGAGGGCCCGGAGGTGATCAGGATGTCTCAATGGGCGGAGATCCGGCAGATGCATGTGGTGGACGGCGTGCCGAAGAAGCAGATTGCCGAGCGGTTGGGCTTGGATATCAAGACGGTGCGCCGGGCGGTGGCGCAGGCGACGGCGCCGGCGCGACGAGCGGTGTCGCGACCCCGTCATCTGGATCGGTGGCGTGCGCAGATCGAGCAGTGGCTGCGGCAGGATCGTCGACTGACGGCCAAGCGCATCCGCCGGTTGCTGCTGCCGTTGGCGGGACCGGTTGCCGAGCGTACGGTGCGCTGGTCTGTGGCGCGGCTGAAGGCCGCCGCGGCGCCGAAGGAGGTGTATGTGCACCGCAGCCCGCGGCCTGGGGTGACGCTGGAGGTCGACTTCGGGGAATCGTGGGCCGAGGTCGCCGGTGTGCTGCGGAAGGTCAAGTATGTGGTGGCGACCCTGCCCTACAGCACCGTGTATTTCGCGAAGGCGTATCCCATCGAGCGACTCGAGTCGTTGTTGGATGGCATTCAGGCGGCGTTTGCCTATATGGGCGGCGTGACGGACCGGGTGGTGCTCGACAACACGACGATCGCGGTCCAGCAGGTGCTGACCGGCCGGGACCGGGTGCAGACCGATGCGTTTCAGGCGTTCCGGGGCGCGTATCCGTTTGCGGCGGCGTTCTGTGCGCCGGCGAAGGGCTGGGAGAAGGGCTCGGTCGAGACGGGCGTCACGTATGTGCGCAATCTCGTGTTCCGGCCGCGGCCTACAGTCGCGAGCTGGGCCGCGCTCAACGCGTTGATCATCACTGAGTTGGAGGCGGACGTGGCGACCCGCCGGCTCGCCGACGGGCGCCCGGTGCGGGAAGCGTGGACGCTGGAGCGGCGGCACCTGCGGGCCGTGCCCGTTCACCTCCCCGAGACCTGCCGCGTCGAGGCGCGGGTGGTCGACAAGTTCGGGCACGTCCGGGCGGACCGGGTGACCTACTCGGTGCCGACCCGCTACGCCTACCGGCCTGTGTGGGTGAAGCTGTACCACGACCGCGTGGCGGTTGCCGCCGGCACCGAGGTCGTCGCCAGACACGTCCGGGCGTTTCGCGCCGGGGCGATGGTGCTCGATCCGCTCCACGTGCTGCCGGTGCTGGAACGCAAGCACCGCGCCGTCCCCGAGGCGACGGCCCTGCAGGACTGGGCGCTGGCGCCGGTGTGGCAGCAGGTCCGGACCGCCCTCCGGCAGCAGACGCGCAAGCCCGATCAGGAGTGGGTCCGGATGTTGCGGCTGCTGGAAACCTATCCCGCCCCGGCCGTCGAGGCGGCGGTCGCGGCCGCCCTCGCCCGCGACTCACCCCGGCTCGAGACCGTGCGCCTGCTGTTGCGCCAGCGGGCGGCTGGCCCCCGGCCCGCGATCCGCCCGGTCCCCACCGTCCGGGCGGATCTGGCCCGGATCGCGGTCTCCGCCCCGACGTTGGCCGCCTATGACGTCTTGACGGGAGGCCGCCTATGACGGTCGCGGTCCCCGAGCCCCCGCACCTGGTGACCGACCTCAAGACCTTGTGCCTGGCGACGATGACCGCCGAGTGGCGGCCTCTGGCCGCCCAGGCCACCCGCGAGCGCCAGCCGCCCGCGGAGTACCTCGCGCAGTTGGTGCACCTGGAAGTGACCGGGCGCCGCGAGCGCCGCATCCAACGCCGCCTCCAGGAGGCCCGCTTCCCGATGCTCAAGACCCTGGATGCCTTCCAGTTCGACGCGCAACCGGAGCTGGACCGCGACGCGATCCTGCAGTTGTGCGGCGGCGACTTCGTCGCCGAGGCTGCCAACGTCGTGCTGGTCGGCGGCGTCGGTACCGGCAAGACCCATCTTGCCATCGCCCTGGGCATGGCCTGCTGCCAGCACGACTATCGGGTCCGGTTCCTGACGGCCGCCGAGTTGACCACGCTGCTCGTCGAAGCGCAGCAGCAGGGGCGGCTGGCCCGGAAACTCGACCACCTCGCCCGCTTCGATGTCGTCATCCTCGACGAGCTCGGCTACGTGCCGTTCGACAAGGCCGGCGCCGACCTGCTGTTCGGCTTCATCAGCCGCCGCTACGAGCGCGGGAGCCTGGTCGTGACGACCAATCTGCCGTTCGCCCGCTGGTCCGAGGTGTTCCTGGATGCGACCGCCGCCGCGGCCGTCATCGACCGCATCGTGCACCCTGCCACCGTGCTGACGACCAACGGGGACAGCTACCGCCTCAAGGCCGCCCAACGGAACCAGACGGCCCACGCTCGACAGAAGAAAACGCGTTGATGGGCACCCGTCGCGACAGAGGGGTCCTTTTCACGTTGCCAAAAGGTCCCTTTTCTCCTTGCCATTTCCACGTCCGCACTGCCACCCCCCCTGTATGGGGTGGCAGGGTAGTCCCGGGTGGCAGTTCGAGGGAGCATCGAGACCGCGTGCCAGATGACACCGCCCTCGGTCGGCGATACCCTCTGAGCTGATGCTGCCCGCGTCTGATCCGAGCGCCCTCCGAGCATTCCTCGAGCATCCGTCCCGACCAACGGGCACGCTCATCTATCACGAGCTGCAGGGCTTTCTCTTCACCGTGGTTAGCGCCCCGGAGTTAGTCCCGCCGTCCGAGTGGCTGCCGATCGTCTTCGGCGACCAGGAGGTCGACTATGCCAGCGCCGAGACAGCGGAAGCGATCATCGGCCAGATCATGGCGCTCTACAACACGATCAACGCGGCGGTGCGCGACGCGCCGCCGCTCCTTCCCGCGGACTGCCCGCTGCGTGATGACGTGCTCGCCAACTTCGCGGACGACGCCCCGATCGCCCAGTGGTCCCGCGGCTTCCTGCGCGGGCACCAGTGGCTTGAGGAACTGTGGGAGGAAACCGTGCCGGAGGAACTCGACGACGAGCTCGGATCGATCCTCATGACGCTGAGCTTCTTCTCCTCACGACAGATAGCCGAGGGCTTCCACGGCGAGGCCGCCACGGGCGATCAATCCTTCGAGGCAATGGCCGACGCGATCCACCAGGTCTTGCCGACCGCGGTCGCGCAGTACGCGCACATGGGCCGGTCGATCGCCGAGGTGCTGGTGGAGCACGACGCCGATGCGCCTGGGCTGACGGACGAGCCCAAGGTCGGCCGGAACGACCCCTGTCCGTGTGGGAGCGGCATGAAGTACAAGCGGTGCTGCGGGGCGACCGTGCATTAATCGGAATTGCCGTTAACGAACGGCCGTCAAGATCAGTGGGCCGCACCCTCGCCGGGATAACCCGGGATCGGTGGGATGCCGACTCGCGCGGGCGTCCCCCGCTGGGGCCGCCGCGTCCCCGTAAGTCGTTGCGACCGCGAGAGTCGCATCCCAGGGTCATCCCGGATTATCCCGGCTTATCCCGGATTAAAACTTTTGATCGACCTCACTGTGCGCGCTCCAGCAGGGCCGGTTTTCCCGGCGCGGTGTCCGAACTGCGACGTCGACTGGTATCTGCAGACCGGGCGCGTCACGGCCCTTCGGCGCCTGTGCGACGAGCTGAGGAGCGTGCAACGCGACGCTGAGCGGGCCTATCACGTGCGGCTGGTGTTCGAACGGCCGATGGCGGAGGGCGACCGCGATGACGGCTGAGACCCTGTACACGTTCACGGCAGCTGACATCACGTCGCTGATGATCGAATGCACGGCGTGCGGGCACGGGATCGTGATCGCCAACTTGGAGTCCGCCGGCCGCCAGCCGGGGGCACTCCGGTGTCCAGGCTGTGAACGGGAATGGTGGCTGGGGCGTGACGGCGGGCCGCCCGTGCCAGAGCGCCGGTTGATTGAGGCGTTACTGGA
Organism: Vicinamibacterales bacterium; assembly: GCA_965249105.1. Lineage (GTDB taxonomy): Bacteria > Acidobacteriota > Vicinamibacteria > Vicinamibacterales > UBA8438 > CAUZIB01. The sequence goes on from OZ252219.1 coordinate 768,122, forward strand.
GATCCGCCAGCGGGTCGGGTCCCCGCCGGCCACCGTCAAGCTGCTCGTCTCGACGGAGCGCTCGAGTGCATGACGCCGCGTGAGTTTAGGAACAACCGTCTCGCCCTTGGACTCTCGACGGAGCAACTAGCCGAGCAGCTGCACGTGGACCCCCGGACCGTCAGGCGCTGGCAGGATGGCAGCCAGCCTGTTCCGGGGCCGGTCGCGGTGGCGATGGCCTTCCTCCTCCGACAGGTCTGCCCGCCGGCCACCACGTGCCGTTCCACAAGCGACCCCGCCTAGCCACCTGCACTCCGTGACGGCGCTCAACTATCACACATTGACATATTAACAGTATGTGTGTATACTGTCTTGGTGATTCGCAGTTGGAGCGACCAGGGCACCAAGGACATCTGGGACGGCATCAACAGCAAGGCCGCTCGCCAGATTCCACGTGCGATCTGGCCGGTCATCCGGCGCAAGCTCGCGGCCGTCCGCAATGCTCGCCACCTGTCTGATCTGCGCATCCCAGCCGGGAACCGACTGGAAGCCCTGAAGGGTGACCGCGCGGGCCGCTACAGCATCCGTGTGAACGACCAGCATCGGATCACCTTCGAGTTTACGGACGGCCACGCCTACCTGGTGCGCTGCGAGGACTATCACTGAGGGAGAGTCGATCATGCCGAAACGAACGCGACGACCGGGCGAGATCCCGGACACCGGCTTGCCGAAGAACGCGCCGCCGCCGCACCCAGGCGAAATGTTGCTCGAGGAGTTCTTGAAGCCGAGCGACATGAGCCAGGCAGAGGCCGCGCGTCGAATGGAGTTGCCGGTCAACCGGGTGAACGAGCTCGTGAAGGGCAAGCGGGGGATCACCGCCCGGACGGCCTTGCGGCTGGGCGCGTTGTTTGGCACGACCGCCGAGTTCTGGATGGGGATCCAGGCCGACTGGGAACTCTGGCACGCGCAGCGGGACGAGAAGAAGCTCAGGAGTGCATCGTAGACCTGGCTGCCGATGTCTACTGAGTTTTGCTCCACACAAGGATATTTTGGTCACCGATTGAAAAGATCTTCGTTGGACCACACATGGATTTCTACTCGGGTTTGATCATCGTAATCGTTCCGGTTGCTGCCGCAGTCGCTGCGGCATTCTCCGCCGCAATTGCGTATCAGGCTAATCGCAACTTGGCCAAGGCGGATCGCAAGCGCCGCGTTCGAGAAGTGTCTCTCCTTGCACACAAAGTTGAGGCGGCGGCCACGGATGTTGACGAGTTTGGCGCCCAGCTCAAGTTAGCCTACGAAGCACTGTTTATCTTTGCAGGACAGGGGGCACGCGGCAGCGGTCTTGGCCTATACACGGACGCGATCAAGAAAAAGCGAGACGCTGTCATGCCCATGCAGCAAGCGGCCAGAGAACTACTTGAAAGCGACCGGGAGCAGTTGACCGATGAACAAGTAACGAGTCGTCTTCTAGAGTTAGACGGGTACCTTGCCCGCATTGATCGAATTCGCGGGAGGTTTCGCGAGGAACTCGGGTCAGTCGAGTCTCAGAACTCGACGTACCGTCAAAAGATCATCCTAGGTCACCCATCCTGAAGACATAACGATCCCGCGCCTGTGGTCGAGTTAGCCCGCCGCGGCGATCACGACGAAGCGGGACGAGGTCGAGCGCGCCATGCAAAACGCGTTTGACCAAGCGGGCGACGATCTCGATCTCGCCAAGGTCACCGCGATTGGCGACGGGAAGAGCCTGGCCGAGAAGTGCGAGGCGCTGATTGGCGTCCACTCGGAGCTCTCGGGGCTCGAAGATGCGCTCACGGAGCGGACCGAGCTGGATCGCGTGGCGCAGGACATTCGGGCCGGCAATCGCGGCGGCGGCGTCAGCGCTGCCGACCCAGCGCCGGTCCAGCTCGTCCGCCCTGCGCCGCGGGCGCAGCTCGCGGATCTGATCCGCGCGGACTTCACGCAGCAGGGGGACATTCCCGCGCTCGGCTCGGCGGCGTTTGCGAGTCAGATGGCGAGCCTCCCGCTCAAGAGCACCCTCTCGGTGCGGGACGACGCGATCCTGGCAACGCTGTTCAAGACCGACGCGGGCTGGGCGCCGGAGTCGGTACGCGATCCGGGCTACGTGCCCTCGCGCCGGCATCAGATCCAGTTCGTCGACATCCTGCCGCGGAGTTCCACCACCCAGGAACTCGTGCGCTACATGGAAGAGACGACCTACACGAACGCCGCGGCCGGGGTGGCCGAGCTTCTCCTTCGCCTTTCTAGGCATGACCCAAGTTTTAATCCGGGATAAGCCGGGATAATCCGGGATGACCCCGGGATGCGACTCGCGCGATCGCAACGACGTACGGTGACGCGGCGGACCGCTTCGAGCGGGACGAGCGTGAGGCCCTCGGTCCCTTGGCACGCCGTCCCTACCAGCGTTTTGGCGTCCAGCCCGCCACCGAGCCGACCCGCCGGCGCGTGCCCGACACCGTCAAGGTGGAGCGCCGGTCGTTGCGGGTCTATGCGGAAGCGGCGGGATGACGGCAACGGCGCGTGACCGGCGCGACCGGCTGCGGGCGATGCTGGCGGACCTGAAGATGCCCGGCGCGCTGGAAGCGGTCGACGGCGTGCTGGCCAAGGTCGACAGCGGGGCGGTGACGGCGAGCGAAGCGATCGAGCAGGTGCTGGGCGCCCAGATCGCGCTGCGCAACAACCGTCGCCTGCAGGCCGCGATGCGCTCCTCGCGCCTGCCGGCCGTCAAGACGCTGGCGCAGTTTGATTTCACCTTCCAGCCGAGCATCAAGCGCGAGCAGATCGAGAGCCTGCACGAGCTGGGATTCCTCGACCGCCGCGAGAACGTTATCCTGCTCGGCCCGCCTGGGGTGGGGCGCACGTGAGAGCCTCCCGGGACACCCCTCCCACGGACGACGGATCGGGCCTCGGCACGGCCCAATTCTGTCGCCCTCCCCGTCAGTCGTTGCGCCCGCGCGAGTCGCATCCCGGGGTCATCCCGGGTTATCCCGGATTATCCCGGGTTAAAACTTTTGTGACGATACGTGTGCCACTTCTGAGCACAACGATGACCGACTGGCTCCGCGGGCACGGCGTCACCGCCGCGGCCCTGGAAGGCACCGGGGTCTACTGGCAGGCCCCGTTCGAGGCGCTGGAAGAGGCCGGCATCCACGCTGACCTGCTCCACGCCCAGCACGTCAAGCAGATCAGCGGTAAAAAGACGGATACCAACGACAGCCTGTGGCTGGCCCGCATCTGCCAGTTCGGCCTCGCCCTGCCGAGCCATGTCCCGCCGCGTCTGTTCCGCCAGTTGCGCCAGGTGACCCGCTACCGCCGCAAGCTCGTCGCCGAGCGCAGCCGCGCCCGCAGCCGACCCGGGACCTCGCGTCGGACGCCGATCGGCCGAGCGGATCAGCCCTTCGTAGGTATGCTCTGCGTCTTCACATCGGGTGCCCCAGAAGTGGAACCGGCGCGAATAGCCCAGCGTGTTGACGAGGAAGTGGACGACGGTCGCCTGGCCGCCGACGACCGTCTCGATCTCGCCCCAGTCGCACTGCAGCTGCTGACCGGGCGGCGTCTCAAACCGGACGGTCGCCCGGCCGGGTCGCAACGCTCGTTTCGGGCGGATGTAGTCGCGCAGGATCGAGATCCCGCCGCAGTATCCTTGTGTCTGGAGCTCGCGGAAGATCACCACCCCGTTCCACACGCCCTCAGCCAGCAGCCGGTCGACCTCCGCGCGATAGGCGTCCAGCAGGCTCGGCCGACGCTTCGGTCGCGCCGGCGCCGCGCCACCCCGGGTCAGTGCCCGCTGCACCGTCTTCGGATGCACGCCCACGGTTTCGGCGATGTCCCGCTGATAGACACCGCGCTGCGCCAATGCTTGAATCACCATGAAGTCCTCCGGTGCTCAGAGGTGGCACACGTATCGTCACAAAAGTTTTAACCCGGGATAATCCGGGATAACCCGGGATAACCCGGGATGACCCCGGGATGCGACTCGCGCGGGCGCAACGACTGACGGGCAGGGCGACAGAATTGGGCCGTGCCGAGGCCCGATCCGCCGTCCGTGGGAGGGGTGTCCCGGGAGGCTCTCACGTGCGCCCCACCCGGACCACGGAAACCGGCCCGCGAGACGATCGCCCGCATACCGGCGCCACCTCGCTCCAGACGTGTCTCGTCTTCTCGGCGCCGCGCCCGCGACCGTCGAAATCGCCCGGCATCCACAGAAAAACTTGGGGCCGCCCCCGAGCGATCCCGGAGTGCGAGCATCAGCGGGACTGGGTGGCGGTGGGGGCAGTCTCGCGCGAACCCGTCTCGCACATCGACAAGCGAATAAAAGACGAATATTGGATGGGTCCCTGCTATGTCCCGCTTCACACTCCTTGACCGGCTCAGGGGGAGTGTCTTGGCGGGCAGCGTCGGTACCTCCGCATCGGAGGATAAGTTGTTGTCCTCGCGCGAGTCGCATCCCGGGGTCATCCCGGATTATCCCGGATTAAAACTTGGGTCATGCCTAGCCGGCCGTCACCGGCGCCGACGCGATGACGAGTTCTCCGATCTTTGCCCGCAGCTCCTTGACCTCGGTCTCCCGAGAGGCCTCCTGTCGCTCGTGGTTCCCCGAGAAGCCGGCCAGCACCGTCTGGCGAGCCGTCTTCTTCCCGTTGGCAATCAGGTTCGGATGCACATCGTAGCGGGCCGCCAGCTCCGCCATCGTCGCTTCCTCGCGAAGCGCCTCCACCGCGACCTTCGCCTTCAGCTCAGCAGGATAACTCCGTCTCTTCCGTGGCATTCCAGACTCCTTCTCCTTGGTCTGGATCCCACCTTAACAACCTGTCCGAATTTCGAGGTCCACCTCTAGTTTCAGTCGCTCGTTGTGCCGCTTCAATCGATCGCGTTCGCGTTCCAGCGCTCGGCGCTGACGCTCCGCACGCACCAACTTGTCGCGCAAGTACGCAAGCTCGTCCTGTTGGCGCTTGATCAGCTCGTCGCGGTCCTTGCCGGTCGAGTACGCTCTGCGCGACCGCATCCACGAGCCGCGCTACGACCCCATCGGCGTCTGGGTCCAGGGCCCGGGACCTGGCCTCGATCTGGTGATCGAATTTCTGCCCGGCCACGCCGAAGCCGAGGAGAACGCCGAGTGGGTCGTCAACCGGCTGGTGGAAAACGACGTGCGGTCGTTGCCTGACGATTTCCTGGCCTACCACCAGGCGACGATGTCGCCCTATCGCGGCATGCGCGGGGCCCCGGTCGAGAAGGACGATTTTCCGTCGGCCGAGGTCTGCGCCCAGTCCGTGTTGGAGGGGATCGTCACCGGCCGCATTGCTTGATTTCGCGCCAGCGATTCCCACGGTTAACTTTAGCCTGACTTTGCCGTGTAGATTAGGGCCAGAGGAAAGTCAGGGCTGCTTGGGCGGCCAAGACTGGCTGGATGCGAGATCGGGATGACGCGGTTCGTCCGTCGGCCTGCCGTGCTCAAGGCGCCATACCTCGATTTGTCCTAACAGCATGAAGGCGGATTTTCGACGCTTACGATCCTCAAGCGCCATCCTGAACAGACGGGCGCGCACGTCGTTTGAGGCTCGTGCGTGTAGCGTGAAGACGTTGGTATCTTGCCCGTAGGGTTGTCGCTCAACGAAAGCGCTTTCGAGTTGGTCCCAGACGCCTTGCGGAACTGCCGAGGACCTAGCGTCATCGATCAGGTTTAGGTTGGCGACCAGGGCCTCGCGGGTTCTGAACCAAGCCATGACTTTCGAGAGGAGGTGTCGATTGAATTCCGGCAGGTCGCGTTCGCACAATTCCTGCAGCCGCGTGGCCACCTCCGGCCTGCGCTGGGCGAGTTCCGTGAGCCGCGCGACCAGCACATCCTCGCGGTGAGGACGGCGCGTCAGCCCGATGGCACGTATGTCTGGATCGACAAAACCCAAGAGCAGCTCGCGTGCGCGCGGCGTATCGAACGCAGCGATGGCGTTGATGAAATTTTCCTCGCATTGCTCGAACGTCTGAGCATCGGAGGCGAACTCGTGCAGAAAGTCGATGGCGGCATCCGAACGGCTCTCGCCGAGAGCGGTGACGAGCTCGCGCAGTTCGTATCTCCGGAGCTGCCCCATGCCGAGCACGTCGCGCATTTTGGCGATCCCTGCCGCAGGGTCTTCAACGAAGGGGCAGAGCGCCAGAACGCGGCACAGAAGGTATCTGTCTGAATCCTGCATCCACTTTTCTGTCCGCTCCAAGACGGAATGGACCAAAGCGAACGCCGTGGTCGCGGGTAACTTGACACCCGCCATCAACAAGCGCTCAGCGGCCTCGACACGGGTGTATTGGTCCCATTGGCCAGGCATGGCTATTGCGTCGAGTACCGCTGCCGCAGAACCGCGGCCGTCAATTGCGGCAAGTGCCTTCGCGAGTTCCTTGTGGGCGTTGGCGGCTTGCTGGTCTTGGCTCTGGTCTCGGAGGCGCTTGATCTCGGCATTGAGGGCAGCGGCGAACCGTGTGCGCCGCTGGTCATCGCCAGGCAGGGGAGTGCAACCTTCCCGCGCGGCCCAAATCAAGTCGTACCGGAACTTTCCATCGAACGAATGCTCCGGCTTTGGCACCAAGTCGCGCGCCATGGCGGTTGCGGCGTTGGAGAGGTATTCCGGCTCGGGAAGCAGGTCAATGAGCACCTGCTCGGCGCCGGCCGGATCGAGGTGCATGACGGCGGCGATGTGCCATCGGGCGTAGCTCATGCTGGCGCCATTGCTGAGAGGTCCAGGGTCGCCGGCTGCCTGCGCGGCCTGGCCTCGGCGGATCCTCTCGATGTCGGCGCGGATTAGCGTCATCAGGTCCGCCATGTCTTCGGGTTTTCCGACCTGTGCAATCGACGACGCCAAGTTGGCTTTCTCCTCGCCGTTGAAGTCGTCCTGAGTGAGCACGAGATCGACGCTGTTTTTCAGGCACTCGCGGAGCTGTGCTTTTAGGTCGTCGTTGGCGACGCGTAGCGGTTCCAGATCGGATTTGGCAACCCTGCTGAGAAGGTCCGCCGCGACCTTGATGTCGAGGGGGTCGCCGCTCCTGACTGACGAGAGGATGCTGGCTACGACGATGTCATCGGGAAGACGACGGAATACAGCATCCAGTTGCCTCATCACCTGCCACTCGAATACGTGCTGCTGGCCGGGTTCCGTATCCACCCTGCGCCGCAGCTCGCGCAGCTTTGCAAACACCCGGGCCGCGAGCTTTTCATCCGCCCGCGCGGCGACCACCGCAATCATGCCCTCAAAGCGCGAGTTCTTGAGGTCTTCGGTCTCGAGGCGGTGCAGGTATTTCTCGACGAGGTCCTCGGGAATGACAGTCGCCAACGGTAACCATTCCTCATGCCCGTAGAGGACGCCTTCGGCAATCTGAACTACTACCCACTCGCTGGTCCAGGCCGGATCGGTTTTGCGCAGATACGCAAGCGCCGGTCGGATGAAGTGCGAATCCAGGTTGCGCATGTCCCCGCCGGGCAACGCCGTCATCGCGTCCTTGACGACGCGGTCCAGGCCTGACTCGCCGAGCTCGATCAGATTAAGCGCGGTTCGCAAGCGGGCAGGATGGTCGGTCGTAGTCTCGATAAAATTCCGCATCGTTGCGATGGCCTTGGGCCTGAGGGCCCGGGGTATACGGCTGGCGTTCTTGCGCGCAACATCCTCGAAAGTCTGCCCATCCATCGACTCAAGGACGCGGGTCAGCGCGTCGTCAGACCCGGTCCACATGAGGCCGGAGACCGCAGCCTCCTTCACCGCGACGCTGTTGTCCTCCACAGCGAAGGACGCAATCTCGCCATCGACACGATGATGAAGCAGTTCGGAGACGAAATCCGCTCGCGTCTCCTCGCTCCAGCGGCGCACCTGCTCGCGCCAGTTCGATCCAAGCGACGAGAGCTGGATGTCCGGCCAGAGCCGGTACGTGCCAAGCCGCGTTTGCTGGTCTTGTCCCGACAATAGCGGCAGAATGATGTCGCGGAACTCGTGCGCGCCAGTCGCGAGCATGGCGGCGATGGCATATTGCCGATAGTTCACGTCTGAGATCGCGTACGCGGCGCGGAAGCGCTCGCCGACTACCGCGCGAACTTCATTCCAGACGGCCGCGCCGCAAAGATGCGCAAGCTCGCCGGCGAATACCAGGTCGACCACGAGCGCCATATCCACCAGCTTCACGCCGGCGCGGATGTCTTGCTCGTCGGTTCCTTCATTGCCGGTCTTTACGGCCAAGGTCTCCGCTATCATGCGCAGCGGTTCGGCCCATGCCGGAATGTTTACGTAGTCGGCCGTGAAGCGGTGGGTCGCGTCGTGGTCATCGTCCCGCAGTTCGAGGAGCCGCGCGCGGACGTCGAGCGCTGCGTAATACTCCTGAAACTGCTGGTGCTCGAATTGAAACACCGTTTCCGGATAGTCAACGCGCTCAAGAAGGTGGTGCGCCGTGAGCGACGCGAGGACCGCCGGCGCTCCCGCCCGCTCGATTTGCCCACGGTGCACAAGCTCTTGTGCGACGGCACGCGCTTCAGCCTCGGACAATGCCACCGCACCCCGGCGGATCATCTCAGTTGCTAGAGCCTTCAGGTAGTCCGTTTGCTGGCCGAAGATCGGAGCCGCTTGTAGCGAGTTTCTGTGCTCGTCGCGTTGTTCGTGCAGACGCAGGGCCTGGGTGAGGACGCCGAACTTCGTGGAGGGGATTTCGGCGCCGGCTTCAAACAGCGAAGCGACTTCGGAGAGGATGAACGGCGCGCGTGTCAGCCCATCGAGCGACGGCGTAGGGTCAAGAAATCCGAACCTGCCGTCCGCGAGCAGTTTCGGAGTCCGCTGACCGGGGTTGGGTCGGCCAGTCGGTACTGTGGATACTGATGGGTGTTCCAGACGAACGCAGAATCAGGAGCGGCGATGGACTGGAAGACCATGCTGGCCTACGTGACGGGCTCCGTCGATGAGGAGCTCCTCCGGCGCAACGAGTATCTCGTGGCGGAGAATCGCATCCTCCGGGCGCAGCTCCCCGGCCGCGTGACACTGAGCGACGGCGAACGCCGGACGTTGGCCGAGATCGGTAAGCGGCTCGGCCGCCAGGCCCTCGCGCAGGTGGCGAGCATCGTGCGGCCCGAGACGATCCTTGCCTGGCACCGGCGGCTGGTCGCCAAGAAGTTTGACGGCTCGGAGCGGCGAACCTATCCGGGGCGGCCCAGAGTCGGTCAGGAAATTGAGCAGCTGATTGTCCGCTTCGCCACTGACAACCGCGACTGGGGTTATGACCGCATCGCCGGGGCCCTGGCCAACCTCGGCCACGCAGTGAGCGACCAGACAGTCGGCAATGTTCTGAAACGTCACGGTATCCTGCCTGCCCCCGAGCGCAAGAAGACCACGACCTGGAAGGATTTCGTTCGTGCCCACCGGGAGGTGCTGGCCGCGACGGATTTCTTTACGACCGAGGTGTGGACGGTAAGCGGTCTCGTGACCTACTACGTCTTGTTTGTCATGCACGTGGCGACGCGCCGGGTCCACATCGCGGGCCTGACACCTTTCCCGGATGAGTCCTGGATGACCCAAGTCGCACGGAACCTCACGATGGCCGACGTGGGCTTCCTAGGGGACCATCGGTATCTGATTCACGATCGCGACGGCAAGTACTGCCCCGCGTTCGACGACACGATCACGGAGGGTGGCGTCACGCCAGTGCGCTTGCCGCCGCGCAGCCCCAACCTGAATCCGCACGCGGAGCGCTGGGTGCGGTCGGTGAAAGACGAGTGCCTCTCGAAGCTGATCCTGTTCGGCGAGCCAGCGTTGCGGACGGCTCTGCGGGCCTACACCGGGCACTTCCACGGCGAGCGGAATCACCAGGGCAAGGACAATCTCTTGCTCTTTCCGCGGGACGAGGTCCCCACGACCGGCCCGGTGCGATGCCGCGAGCGCCTCGGGGGGCTGCTCAAGTTCTACTACCGGGCGGCCGCATGAGTTTCTTGACCATACGGGGTCGGCAGACGACGCTGTTGCAGCAAGTCACGAAGCAGGGCAGCCGTCTCGAAACTCCGCTTGAAGGTGTTCGCATAAAACACCCCCTCGGCGATCGTCAGCGGCGTCCAGCCTTCTTTTGCGGCACCGCGTTTTGGGTTCGTCTTGGTCAGCTGCGCGTCGAGCGTCGCGCCTTCGTCGGCGAGCAAACGCACGATGGCCACGGCCGAGCGGTGCGCGGCGCCGTGAAGCGCCGTGTACCCGTAGTCGTCGACGGCGTTCACATCACCGCCCAGCTCCAGGGCCAACTGGACCGCCTCGAGGGCCTCCTCATTCGTCCCGGCGCTCTCGCCTACCACCCAGATGCCAACCCCGGCGGCGGCCATCAAGGGGGTCGTGCCATCCTCGTTGGTCAGGAACGGGTCGGCGCCGTGCGCGACGAGCGCTCGCATGAGGGCGGCGTCAGCATGCTTGGCAGCCAGCAAGAACGGCGTGGCACCCACCCGATTCAGGACATTCCGATCGTCGAGTCCGTTCTTGAGTTGCCGCTCTTTCGTGTGGCGCGCGTTCACGTTCGCTCCGTGCTCGACAAGCCGACTCACCAGAGCCAGCCCGCTCACCGTCCCCGTCGGTAAGGCCCCGGGGTTGGCTAGGCCAATGTTGGGTCTGCGCGTGTAGGCCACCTGGTGCAACGCCGTCCACCCTTGTCGATCGGCGTTCGGGTCCGCTCCCGCGTCCAGCAGCACAGCCGCCAGCTCGTAGTGGGCGTTGATGATGGCCAAAGCGAGCGCGCTCGTGTCATCCGGCAGGGTGTCGTTGACGTCTGCGCCCGCTTCGAGCAAGACACGGGTCGTCTCGATGTGCCCCGCACGCGTGGCAAACAGCAAGGGCGTGAACCCTCCTATCGACCGCCAATCGATATGGGCTCCGGCGTGAATCAAGGCGTCGGTGGCAGCTGCATTGTTCTCATTTGCCGCCCATATCAGGGCTGTCTGTCCCCGCTGGCGCTCCTTCGCGTTCACCTCTGCACCGTACCGCAACAACACAGTCACCGCGTCTGGTCGGCCAGTGCGCGCGGCCGTCATGAGGGCTGTCTCGCCATCCGCCAGGGCGGTGTTTGGGTCGGCCCCGGCATTCAGGAGCCGCTCGATGATCGCCGCGGTGCCGTTCTCGCATGCTAGCGAGAGCGGCGTCACGCCATACCGGTTGGCCGCCGCCGCGTCGACACCAGCCGCTAGAAGGAGGTCGACGATGTCCGGATCGTCATGGTGGACGGCCCAGTGCAATGCCGTCGTGCCGTCAATGTCCGCGCCGCCGACGTCAACCTCTTGCTGCAAGAGCGCACGAACGGTCGCGGCGTCGCTTGCCTTGACGGCATTGACCAGCGGGGAATCACGTTCGGTCGCGCCGAGGCTGAGTAGCGCGAGCACCAGGACCGCACACGTTCGACTGAACACCCTCACACGCTTCCCCTTGGCGTCGTCAGTTCCCTCGCGGACGGTCACACGCCAGACAACGGTTGACGGTCGAGCGGTAGGTGACCGGTGCTGTCGCCGAGCTGCTCCTCCGTCACCCCGACCTTCTCCAGGACGCTGAGCAGGAGGTTCGTCATCGGGGTGTCGATGGGATACTCAAGGTGACGCCCACCCTGGAGTCGCCCAACCGCTCCGCCAGCCAGTAGGGTCGGCAGGTTGATATGCGAATGCTCGTTCCCATTGCTGAGCCCCCCGCCGTAGAGCAACAACGAGTGGTCCAGCAGCGTGCCGTCGCCGTCCGGTGTCGCCCGCAGCGTCTCCAGAAACGACGCGAACTGCTGCGCCTGGTAGGTGTTCACCTTTGTGAACTTCTCGATCTGCTCTGCCTTGTTACCGTGGTGGGACAGGAGGTGATGGGGTTCCGAGACGCCGATCTCCGGGAAGGTGCGCGGGCTCGTCTCCCGGCCCATCATGAACGTAAAGACCCTCGTGATGTCAGCCTGGAAGGCCAGCCGCTGCAGCTCGAACATCAGCCCCGCGTGCTCGGCGTACGTGTCGGGGATGCCAGGCGGACGCTCTAGCGCTGGCAGCACTGCCACGCCACCCTGGTCCTCCGTGTGCTGGATGCGGCGTTCGATCTCTCGGACGGCATCGAAGTAGTCTCCGGCTTTGGCCCGATCGGCGGGCCCGAGCGTCTGTTGCAAACGCGCCATCTGCTCGAGGACCGCATCGAGCACGCTGCGTGTCTGCTTCGCCCGCTCCACCCGCTGCGCCGGCGTGCCACCCTCGCCGAAAAGCCGCTCGAAGACCACGCGAGGATTGACCTCGGCTGGGAGCGGCGTCGTCGGGGTGCGCCACGCCAGGGAGTTCATGTAGACGCAGCTGTACCCCCCCTCGCAGTTCCCGACCATGTAGTTCGGGTCCAGGCCGATCTCGACCGATGGCAGCGGCGTGTCCTGGCCCAGCGCGGCGGCCGCGATCTGATCCGCAGTGATACCCGCCCGCACGTCGGCACCTTCGGTCTGCTTTGGCCGGATTCCGTTCAGCCAGGTCACCGACCCGCGGGTGTGGTCGCCGTTTCCGTCGCCCTTCGAATCGGCTTCCTTGTGACTGAGACCGCTCACAACCACGACATGTTCCCGGAGAGACTCGAGCGGCTTCAGAATGGGCGAGAGCGTGAAGTCCGCGCCCACCCCGTCCGGGGTCCAGTAATTCACATCGTCGGTCATGGCAACGCCGTTCGGAAGGTAGAGGAATCCCAGGCGGCGCACCGGAGCAGCGGCCGTCGCGGTCGAGGCGGAGAGCGCCGGGACCATCGCGTCCAGCAAAGGCAAAGCGAGGGTGGCGCCGATGCCACGCAGCACCGTCCTGCGGGGGAGGGCTCGTTTGGTGATGATCATGGCTGCGTTCTCCTCATTTGAAACGGCGTGCTGTTCACGATTCCGAGGACGAGTGACGAGAAGCGATAGTCGTCTCGCGCGGCGTCTTCGAGAATCGCGCGCACCGCCGGAGCATCGTAGTGCTCGATGCCGCGACCGAGGGCATACGTCAACAGCTTTTCGGTCAGCGTCGTGACGAACTGTTCCGGCCGACCGAGGAGCGTTTCGCGGAGCCCTGCCGCACCATCGAACGTGGTGCCGTCGGGCAGGACGCCTGACGCGTCAATCGGACGGAATGTCGCGTCGACCGAACGCCATCGCCCGACCGCGTCAAAGTTCTCCAGCGACAGCCCCGGTGGATCCATCATCGCATGACACGAGGCGCACGTGGGATTCGAGCGATGCTGTGCCATCCGCTCGCGCATGGAAAGCTCCTGCGTCGCACCCGGCGTGTCTTCCAAGGGAGGCACATCCGGTGGTGGCGGTGGTGGGGGCGTCCCGAGGAGATTCTCCAGGACCCACTTCCCGCGTAGCACGGGCGACGTGCGATGAGGGTAGGCGGTCACGGTCAGAATGCTGGCGTGTCCCAGGAGCCCTCCCCGCGTATCGCCAGGCGCGGTGATGCGGCGGAAATGGCTGCCTTGTACGTGCGGGATCCCGTAGTGGCGGGCGAGGCGCTCGTTGGCGAACGTGTAGTCGGCCGTCAGGAACTCGGTGACCGGACGGTCCTCCCGGATAATATGCTCGACGAAGAGCTCCGTCTCGCGACGCATGGCGTCGCGCAGTCCCTCGTCGAAGTCGGGAAACCGCCTCGGGTCGGGCGTGACCGCTGGCAGGTTGCGTAGCAACAGCCACTGCGCGGCAAAGTTGGTGACCAGCGCCTCCGACCGGGGATCGGCAAGCATGCGACGCACCTGCTGGTCAAATACCTCTGGCTCGGCAAGCTCGCCGGCGACGGCGAGCTCGAGCAGCTCAGCGTCCGGAACGCTGCTCCACAGGAAAAACGACAGGCGTGAGGCCAGCTCAAGACCGCTGATGCGATATGCGGTGTTCGGAGAGACGTGATCCGGATCACGCTCGACCCTAAACAGGAACTCCGGGCTCACCAACAGGAGCTCGAGGGCTCGCTGGATTCCGGCGTCGAAGCCAGCACCGGTCGCGCCCTCTTGGTAGAAATCGAGGAGCGGCTCGAGATCGGCGTCGGTGACCGGACGGCGGTACGCCCGGTTGGCCAACGTCTCCAGTATCGTCCGAGCGCACGCTGGGTCGTCATCTACAGAATCCGGCTGACACACAAAGATGCGCCGGCGGCTCGGGGTATCCCCTGGTCCGGACGAGCCAAAGGGACCCGTGATCACGACATCGCCGAGATAGGGCTGATGTCGGTCGTCCGAGTAGTGGAGCGGCCGCTCGAAGGGCAGACGGGGGTCGGTATCGTCCACGACCCTGGAGCGCGCGAGAAACGTGACCTGGATGTCCCGCGGTCCCGCCTTGACGGGAAGGCGCACCTGCCAATCCTGGTCGAGATCCTTCCGGCCGTCATTACTGTACAGATCCAACAGACTCTCTTCCTCCTCACCGAGGGGCGCGCCCGCCAGCGTGAACACTTCCACTCTGGCACCGTCCAGGCTCAGCTCGAGATCGTGTGAGACGTCGAACCTCGCAATGTCCTCGTTCGCGCCGTTGCCAAAAGGTCGCGAGAGCTGGGCGTGAATGAGGTACACGCCGTCCACCGGGAATGTGTGTCGTATCTTGGCGCCGCCACGGGTGCCGAATGGCAGACCGTCGAGCCGACGATCTTGCGGGGCGTCAGGTCGAAACTGGTACGTGTCAACCTGCTGGTCGCTCACTGGCAGACCGACCGCGAGACGGCTGATGTGCCGCGATGCCGAGAGATACCGGTCCATGAGCGTGGGCGACATCTTCAGCACGCCTGCGATATTGTCGAAGCCGTAGCTCGCGTCATCGGGAGGGAGCCGCTCCGTGATGTCGATGTCGAGCGCGAGCAGATCGCGCACCGCGTTCCGGTACTCCGCGCGGTTGAGGCGATGGAAGGGTTCCGTCCGACCGGGATCTGGGTTGGCTGCCGCCGCGTGGTCGAGCGCCGTCTCCAACCATGTCGCCAGGCCGTCATAGGCTGGTTGGTCAGGCCGCGGCCTTCCCGCCGGGGGCATGACACCGGCCCGCAGCTTTCGCACGACCTTTTCCCAGACCTCCGAGGCCTGGCCGACGTGCTCCAGGTCCAGCGTGTCGAGCGCGAGGTCGGCAGTTTGCAGCCTGTCGTTGTGGCAAGTGACACAGTAGCGGTCGAGCAGAGCGCGATGCGGAGCACTGGACGGTGTCGGGGCCGGCGCGGTGGCCACCAGTGGTTGCGGATTCGCGGCGTAGAGCGGATGGATGGCTCCTGGCGGCAGAAACCAGATCCCCGCTGCGGTCAACACTGAAGCCGCGATTCTCATCATGAACTCGGAGCGCTACGGCTAGCAAATCGCGAACGACGCCACGATTCTGACCGTCTTGAGTAGTATACGTATTCGGAGGGGAGGCACAAATGAGTACGTACGTCCAGCCTGCGCCAGCCGGCCTGGCCGCAACTGATAGGACATCAGCCTCGGAATCTGCGGTCCCTTGGTATCTGTGGGCGGTGGCGTTCGCCTCGGCGAGCGTGCTGGTCGGGGTTATCTGGGACATCTCGTGGCACCGCACCATCGGGCGGGACACCTTCTGGACTGCCGCTGCCTTGGTGCACAACTCCATTGAGGGCTGAGAGTCTCCCGTGACTCCGCCTGCCGGTCATCCGATCATCTCGCCATCGGGTATCCCGAGCGCCGTCATGGTGTTCAGGATCTTGCACCCCAACCTCACCTCGACTCTCTGGGACGCCAGTCCCCTCGCTCGCATCGCTGAGCCCAGGATGGCCTTGTAGCGGTGGAACGTCGTCTCCACCTTGCTTCGCCTGCTGTAGCCCGATGCGACGTACCACTTCCGTTTCCCAACACGTGATCGTGCTCGGATGTTACGATTCCGCTGTCGCGTGCCCGCGGAGTCGAGCGCGAGCTGAGCGCCCTTTCGTGGCGGTATCAGCACCTTCGGCGATCGATGAGCACGGTGATTCTCCAGCGTCTTATAGACGTCGCCGGTGTCGTACGCGGCGTCGGCCTTGGCCGAGGCGATGGGACGCTCGATCTGGCCGACGAGTGACGCCACCCGGGAAGCGTCTCGAGCCCGCTTGCTCGTGAGCTCGCAGGCGACCACGTCACTGGTTTGCTCATCCACAGCGAGGTGCAGCTTGCGGTAGTCCCTGGCTTTCGGCGGAGTGCGCAACTGGCCGACGTGCACTGAAAGACCGCTGCTGTCGATGAGGAGGTGGACGGGCTTCACGGTTCGCCTCTCGTAGGAAGCAACCTTCCCCAGCCTCGCCTTGCGCCTCGAGATCGTGCTGTGGTCGGGCACGTCGTTGTCCAGATTCAGGAGCGTCAGCAGCGAGCGCAGGAAGCCCTCAGTCTGCCTGGACGCCAGGCCAAACACCAAGCCCAAGGTGACCGTCGTCTCGATGGCGTGGTTCGAGTACTTGCGTTGTCGGCCTGGCTTCCTGCGCGTCGGCCTCGGCGAGTTCCAGTTGGCGAGCTTGCCATCGGTGAGTCCGAGCCAGACGGTCAGACTCCCGCGAGCGCGGAGACCCGTCTCGTACTCCCGCCAATTCCGGACACGGTAGGCCTTCTGGACGTACTTCCGCTGGGTGCGCTTGAAACTCGTCATGCGGGACCTCGGATCTCGGGGTGGAGGGCAATTATTGACCGAGATCGCGAGTTGTGCACCAAGGCACACCGCTGACGGAGCGTGGCAGCCGCCAGGGGCGGGTCCGTTCGCGGGGCCTCTTGGTCACGCTGGAAGCGTGTCTCGCGGTGGTGTTAGTCGTGGGGGCCGGTCTCGCGACGCGCAGCCTCTTGGCGCTCACACAGGTCGACGTTGGATGGTCTGCCGACGGAATCGTCGTGATCGAACCACAGTAGCGCGGCCTGAACCGCAGGCCAGTTCTTCTCGGAGCGAACCAGTGTCTTCCACGAGTACAAGTGCTTCCGCTTGTGAAAGTCGGAGTGGGTGCTCGGAACCACTGGTCGATCAAGAGTTTGATCCGAGATATTCCGGAACTATCCGAAACACGTGAGACGTGCGATGCTCGTGGGCACAACACCTGACGGGGAGGGCGACAGGATTGGGCCGCGCCGATCCCGATCCGACGTCCGCCTTCTGCGGGAGGGGTGTCCGAGAAAGCTCTCACGCAGCGCCCAACCCGGACCACGGAACCCGGCTCGCGAGACGATCACGCGGACACCAGCCGCCACCTCGCCCCAGGCGCGACTCACCTCCCCGGCGCCGTGCCCGTGCCCGCTGAAATCGCCTGAATCCAACGAGGAAATCGAGGGCAACCCTCGAGCGATCCCGAAGTGCGAGCATCGGCAGGACTGGGTGGCGGAGGGGGCAGTCTCGCGCGAACCCGTCTCGCACGTCGCCAAGCGAATAAAAGACGAATATTTGATGGGTCCCTACTATGTCCCGCTTCAAACTCCTTGACCGGCTCAGGGGGAGTGTCTTGGCGGGCAGCGTCGGTACCTCCGCATCGGAGGATAAGTTGTTGTCCTCGCGCGAGTCGCATCCCGGGGTCATCCCGGATGATCCCGGCTTATCCCGGATTAAAACTTTTGATCGAGCTCAGCGGATTATGTTCCGGCACGCTGCAACCCAGCCGAAACGAAAACGACCAGGAAGGCCTCGGTGCCGGCGCAGGCGGAGTGACCACACATGACTGCTCTTCGTCGTCACCTCATCGCTTGCCTCGTGCCGCTCATCGCTGTCGTGACCGGCAGTTGCGCGGTGTCGAGCCTCGCTCCGATCTCATTCCCGGCAGACTACTCTCCCGAGGAGGGTACCGCCGGGATCAATGCCGCTCCCGCCTGCGCCCATATTCGCAGCCTCGAGGTGTCGGACGAGAGGCCAGACACGCTGGTGGCCGGACACCGCTCCGTCCAGGACAAACCCGAGCGACACGATATCTTCATGGAAGGAAACATCGAATCGTGGCTACGATCGGGGGTAAGGCGAGCCCTTGACCTCGCGGTGATTCGGGACAACCCGTCATCCGGCCTGGTCCTCTCGGTCACCCTCACGTCCCTGGTGATCGAAGAGGTGGCCTACGTCAACTCCGAGTACGAGGGCCGGGTCGTGCTCGACCTGGCACTCCGCGAGCCTAGCGCCGCTACAGATGCGTGGACAGACCGGGCGGATGGTACGGCTCAGAACTACGGCCGACCCGGGAACACCGTAAACTACCAGGAGACGGTCAATCACGCGCTCGACCGGGCAGCGGCTGAGATCGTCACCAGTAGCGACCTCATCGAACAGCTCTGCGGCACGTGAGACCCCACCTCACTCCGGTGCCGGAAGATAGGGGCCTACCTTGGTGCCGGAAGGTAGGCGAGCCGGTCGCCGCGATACGATCCGAGCCACAGCTCGTCGCCGATCTGAATCGCGGTTGTTGCGGCGATAAACCCATCCATGGCCGGGTGCACGAAGATCCGATCGAATTCCAGCGTCTCCGGGTCGATCGCCGCCACGTTCGTGGTTTCCAGCGTCGGCTCTCTCGGGTCGGCGATCGAGTTCCCGTCCTTGTCGGTGTGCCCCGAAGCGAAGATCTTTGAACCGTCGAGCGACATCCTCAGGTTGTCGGGCCTGAACCCGAGTTGGATGACATCCTTCTGCACCGGGGTCTGCCCACGCGACAGACGCGTGACCTTCTCCTCGCCCCATCCGGCGATGTAGACGAACTGTCCGTCCGCTGACACCTCGACCCCGTTCGGTGCGGTGTCCTCACTCTGCGGTATCACCTCCCAGCCCGTATCGGCATGCCACTCCCTCACACCGACCCCATTATTCGTTGTGACAAAGCCACCCTCCGGCAGGGCCGCGACCGAGTTGAGGCCAGCCCCTTCCGGTGCCACCGCGCACCCGATCCAGGCCAAGCTCGGCGGCGTGGTCTCGGAACTGACCTCGAACACCTCGATGGACTCTCTAGAACCGTGGTGGACGACATACAGGGTGTGGACATCGTCGGCCCCCGGGTCGAGGTAGAGGCCGTGGGGCCGAGAAGCATTCGGGTCGCTGAGTTCGAGCGGACCGGGACACTCGGGATAGGCCTCGGCATCTAATCGCTCTTCGCGATCGTCTGTCGGAAACAGGAGCGTCGAGGTCTTGTCCTGCACGCTGAGGAGATGAAGCCGCCCGCCCTCTCGAGCGCCGGACGTGATCGCCCACTCCTCACCGGGAATGACGGCGATGTCCTCCGGACTGACCATGTCGCAGATGAACTGGATGTCTCCGACCGGGTCGCAGGGGACCTCTCCCGTCACGGCAAACTGGGGCGGGGGCGGAGCGGCGTCCCCGGCCGGTTCCGGCTCTGACGCACCGCATGCCAGCGTCAACATGGCGACCAATCCAAGCCCTACGAACGTCGCTGCTTTCATGATCTTCCTCCAGTTTGAGCGGACAGCATACCACCATCTGCAATCCCCCTGGAGTCGATCAGTGCCCCTCAAGCGCCGGAAGGCGCTCGTCCCATGCCGAGCACCACCGGTGCGTCCGGTGGCGGCAATGCGGGAACGATGCTGGGCCTGGCTGCGACCACCGAGACCGTGACCTACTTCAAGGCAGAAGACCCTCCACGTAGACGAGGCCGGCGATAGGAGCCAGATTATCACCCTCGCAGGGCTTGACCGCCTTATTGCGTCTTCCGCCACTGCGCTCAACACTCGTCCTGGCCGTGTCCAGCCAACTCAATGTCACGATCTGACCAGGGTCGGGGGGGAAACTGCAGGGCAAATTAGGGTCACCGAGGTTACAGTTGAGGATTTGCAGCTCTCCCTGGAGCTGGTAGTCGACTTCCGTTGAACCGTCGTCCTTGAAGGCAGTGAAGTAGATCTGAACGGCCGCGTCGCCAACACTCGTCTTGGGGTTCAGTATTCCGGAAAAGTCAAAGGATAGAGAGGATACAGGCGGCGGGAGGGTTGTTTGATCACCGAAGCACATTGTCCCGTCTGCGTCGAATCCCCCCTGCGCAATAAAGCCGTCGCTGAACGTGAGCGGCTTACCCATCGTAGCCCTGAGATTCACCGAGCCGCCCTTGCCGCCGGCCTCGCTCGTCAGTATCGTGACGTCCCCGGTGGCCGAGTATTCGTAGACCGGCGGGGGCGGGTCTTCACCACCTGGACCGCCGCCGTGCCCTGGCCTATGATGCGCCGCCTGCCGTTGGCCGCTGTCGCCGTCCGCAAGGGCGGATAGGTTGGTGCCCGAGGAGGCGCTCGGACTGGTGGGCGAGTCGTCGCTACAGGCCGAAACTGCCACCGCGACGAATAGGACGAACACGGTCCGGAGGGTGAGGTTCGTCATCGGTTCTCTCGGCGATCTCACATGGTCAACGCAACAACTCAGCCAGTTTCTCAGATGGTTTCATCCAGCCCAGCGTTTGTCGAGGCCGGTCGTTGAGCATGTGCGCGACCCGGTTTAGGTGCCGCTGGCTATGGACGGACAAGTCGCTTCCTCTTGGGAAGTACTGACGCAGCAGACCGTTCGTATTTTCGTTACTGCCGCGTTGCCACGGGCTTGACGGATCACAGAAGTAGACGTGGACGCCAGTTGCAATGCTGAATTGGCGGTGCCCAGCCATTTCCTTGCCGCGGTCCCACGTGAGGGACACTGCGAGATGCTGCGGCAGCGTTCTGATCTTCTTCGCGATGAGCGCGCACACATGGGGACTGGTCTTGTTGCGGCCGACGGCCAGTAACATGACGTAGCGAGTCTGACGCTCGACCAACGTGGCGATCGCCGACTGGCCCCGGGCACCCAGCATCAAATCGCCTTCCCAATGACCAGGCACGGCACGGTCTTCAATCTCAGCCGGTCGATCCGCGATGAGGACCATATCTCTGATATAGCCTCCTGGATCTTTGCGCCCATGCGGGCGACGACGGGTACGCCCCGAACGCAGACACGCGGTGAGCTCTTTGCGCAACGCCCCCCTGGACTGGACGAACAGCGAACGATAGATGGTTTCGTGCGACACGCGCATCTCGGGATCGTCCGGGTAGTCAATGGTCAGTCTCGCACTGATTTGTTGCGGAGACCACTGCGCGTTCAACATCGATTCCACCTGGGCGCGGAGCCGAGGACAGCGTCGGAATTTCGTGGCTTTCGGTCGTCGCGCTCTCTTATAGGCCGCCTCGTCCGCGCGACACGCCCGATACCGGCGGCGGCCGCTATGGCCGTTGACCTCGCGAGCGATGGTGGACGGTGCCCGTCCAAGGCGCCGTGCGATCGCACGATACGATGCGCCGCCTTCTAATCCTCTCGAGACTTCCTCTCGCTCAGCCAATGACAGGTGCCGCTTCGAACGCGTCGGCTTCTGCGGTGGCATGCCGCCCACCGTGTTCAGTAGTCTCTGCACGGTCTTCGTCGAACACCTGACGGCCGCCGCCGCTTCTTCGAAACTCCGACCGGCACTGATCAGCCGACGTACAGCCAGTCGTTCTTCTCGCGTCAGCCGCACACCGCGAATACGTGTTTCTGCCATCCCAACACCTCCACTGTTTCCTTACCACGCAGCGGTTCAAATGTTGCGATGACCACATGAGAGCGCCCTCCTTCTGGTGGACTCTTACTCCACGTCACGATGCGACAATCTTGTTGAGTTCGCAACAGGCAAAGTCGGACATGAGGCGAATGTCTGACTTTGCCCTCGGAATCCTCGCGTTTTGCCCCGATATCGCCGGTAGCGATACACTCCGGGGAACCTTCGTGTGATCCGGCATATAGCGGTCGAGAGCGGGTCGAAGCGCTCGTCCGTCATGTGATATGTCCATGGAAACACCTCCACCCGCGGGCTCAGCCGATCCGCCGACCGAGGGACGCCTCTTGGGTTCAAGGTGTCGTCGCAACACCGCGTTGTGTGATTGAGCATAGGTGATCGCCAAGTGCCTCCGCGGGTGTCTTCCAGCCGAGGGTCTTGCGGGGGCGACTGTTGAGAGCAGCAGCAACGGCGTCAAGATCATCACGAGAGTGTCTGGACAGGTCGGTGCCTTTGGGAAAGTACTGCCGCAGCAGGCCGTTGGTGTTCTCGTTCGTGCCGCGTTGCCAGGGGCTGTGTGGGTCGCAGAAGTAGATTGGCAGACCGGTGTCGATTCGGAGTTGAACGTGTTGAGCCATCTCGGCGCCTTGGTCCCATGTCAGTGAACGGCGAAGCTGCGTGGGCAGCGTGATGATCGACGACGCGATGGCGTCTCGGACGGCCTCGGCACCATGCCCCGCCAGGGCGGGACCGTTCTTGATCCGAGGCTGCCCATAGTCATCCATGCGAGGCAGATGCAGCAGCCTCGTGAATCGGCTGGTGCGTTCCACGAGGGTCCCAATCGCAGAGCTCCCCAGTCCGACAATCAGGTCACCTTCCCAGTGTCCTGGGACCGCCCGATCGTCTGCTTCGGCGGGGCGCTTGCTGATCATGATTTCGGCAGTGACGAACGCCTTGCCGCGTCCTCGTGTCCGTGCTCTTGGCACGCGCAGCGCCCGGCCGGTCCGCAAGCACGCCACCAGGTCGCGTCGCAGTGCCCCTCGTCCCTGCACGTAGAGCGCCTGGTAGATGGCCTCGTGGGAGATCCGCATCGACTCCTCATCGGGGAAGTCGACCTTGAGTCTGTTGGCAATTTGCTCAGGACTCCATGACGCCGCCCAGCGTCGGTCTTGACGGCGCCCGTGGCGGCGACCGTTCCAGTGCACATGGGGACCAGGCACCCTCGTCCCGTCGGCGGCCGTAATCCTGCCGGCGAGTCGGTCTTGCACGTACCGGCGCAGTTCGTCGTGTGCAGCGAGCTTCGCCACCTGCGGTCTTTTCGCCTTCAGGTCGGCGTGCCACTGCGCGGTCGTCGCGCGATACTCGAGTCCGCCACTGCGGGTTGCCGCATTGCGACGGAGCTCCCGAGAGATGGTCGACGGGGACCGGCTGATTCGCCGAGCGATATCACGAACCCCGCAGTGCTGGGCGTGCAAGATGGCGATCTCTTCTCGTTCGGCAAACGACAGGTAGCGCCCCGACAGAGGGGCCAGGCTGATCGGCGGCATGCCTCCACTTTCGCGGAACCATCTCGTTCCGACCGGCTGGGACACGCCGGCCCCCAGCGCCGCCTCGTCGCTGGACAACCCGCAGGCGATCGCCTCCCAGAACCGACGCCGATGCTCACGGCGTCCCGCCGTGGGACGACCCGGCGACCGCATCGGAAGACGTCCCGCACGGGGTGACCGACGACGTTTCGGTGTTCCCATCGCAACTCCTCACCGTTGAGGTGTTGCGACGACCGTTTGAATCTACCCCTCGACTCCTGGAAGGAAATCGCGGCATACCTGAATCGCGACGTCCGAACCGTGACGCGGTGGGAAGCGGAGGGCCTCCCGGTTCACCGTCACCAGCACCACAAGCAGGCCACGGTCTACGCCCATGCGGCCGAACTCGATGCCTGGGTGGAGAATCGGCAGCCGCGACGCGCTACGACGACCGGGAGATCCTGGTGGCGCTGGGGGGGCGTTGCAGCCGCCGCCGCGGGAGTCGCAGGCGTTGGCTTGCTGACGGCACTCTTCTGGCTGCCGCCCTCCGCGCCAACGCTCGATTTCGCCGAGCGCGACTGGGTCCTCATCACCGATTTCGACAACCGCACCGGTGAGGAGGTGCTTGACGGGACCCTCACGGGGGCCCTGACGCGCGAGTTGAGCAACTCGCAGTTCGTCAACGTCGTGCCGCCGGAGCGTGTCGGCGACACGTTGCGCCTGATGCGTCAACCACCGGATGCGGTGCTGGACCGGGAACGGGGCCTGGAGGTGGCGCGCCGCGACGGCGACATCCGCGCGGTGCTCACGGGCCACGTGGAGAAACTCGACTCCACCTATCTCCTCGCCACCTCCATCGTCAACCCGACGACGGGCGTGACGGTGGCCAGCGTGAGTCGAGAAGCACCGGGCCAGCGAGCACTCGTCGCCGCGCTGCGACAGCTGTCCAACGATGTTCGAGAGGTGCTGGGCGAGGCGCTGTCGAGCATTGAGGTAACGGACCTAGAGCTCGAGCGGGTCACGACCCCGTCGCTCAGGGCGCTGCAGCTGTATTCGCAAGCCGACGCCGTCATCGCCGGACGCGCCCCGAACGGGGACGCCATCGCGGAAGCGTTATTGCGACAGGCGGTCGCCGACGACCCGGGTTTCGCCTCGGCGTACACCCATCTCGCCTGGGCCGTCCTGAATCAGCGGCGGCGGCCCCCGGAGGAATATCGCCCCAGGATTCTTGGACAGTGGTTTGAAGGTCATCACTTCTACGCTGCTGCGTCCAGCTCATCAAAATCGCGTCGCACCTGGGCTGGACTCCGATAGTCGTACTTCTCGAGCATCCACTGCTCGTTGTACGTCCGTTTGAACGCGAGCAAGGCGAGGCGGAGTTCCTCGATCGTTTCGAAGCACCGCACCCACCAGGGGACCGCGCTGTCGCGGCCGGGCCAGCCCAACGCGCTGTGGTGTGCCGACTACAAGGGCGAGTTCATGCTCACCGATCGGCGCTACTGCTATCCGCTGACGATCTCGGACTTCGCGAGTCGCTACCTGCTCACCTGCGAGGCCCTCGCGACGACCAAGGAAATCTACGCCTTCACCGTGTTTGAACGGGCGTTCAAGGACTTCGCCTCCCACAGGCCATCCGGACCGACAATGGGGTCCCCTTTGCCGCGCCCAACGCTCTGTACGGCCTGAGTCGCCTCGCCGTCTGGTGGCTACGGCTGGGGATTCAGATCGAACGCATCAAGCCCGGCCACCCGGAGCAGAACGGGCGCCACGAGCGGATGCATCTGACGCTCAAGACCGAGGCCACCCGACCGGCCTCGGCCAACTTCCTCCAGCAGCAAGCGCGCTTCGATGCCTTCCTGGCACGCTACAACGAGGAGCGGCCGCATCTGTCACAACCGCCGCAAGATCAACCTCAGTCAGGCGTTCGCCGGCCAAATCGTCGGCATCAAGCAGGTGAGCGACGAGATCTGGCTCGTCAGCTTCATGCAGTACGACCTGGGATACTTCGACCGGGAGACCTGCCGGCTCGAGCCGAATCGATAATCCGTTCAGCCCGAAAGTGTTACCTATGTCCTCGGAATAATCTGTCACCCATGTGCCCGGAATGGACCCGGGACTGGGTGGCGGAGGGGGCAGTCCTGAGCGAACCCGTCTCGCCGCGACGTCCCCCCGAACGCCGCTTGGCAACACAAGTCGAATGTGGGATGGATCCCGGATAGTCCCGCAATATCCCGCTTCAAAAAACTCTTGATCGCGTACATCGGCACCCAGGCCCAGCTGCGGACAATAATGTGGTAAGGTTTGGCGATTTTCGTGGTCGGGTTCTGCCCTGCCCATGCTTCCAAGGCGATATTCCCTCATCATCGGGAATCGAGCCAGCGGCGCGCTGCGCCGGCTGACGATACCGGTGCGCCCGGCCCTGACAGTCCTGGCCATCGCACTGGCCGTGCCGAGCGGCTTGATCATCCACTCGCGTTGGAGTGCGGACTCCCAGATTGAGCGTCTGCGACTCCTCACTGCGCAGCTCGAGGTCGAGAACTCGAGCTATCGTGCAGCCGCCGGAGAACTGAGCGATCATATGGCCTCGCTGAGCGACGCGATGTCGGAGCTGTCCGGACGGGCCGAGCTCGATCCGTCGATGTTGCGTTCGATGGAGCGCCTGCCGCGTCCCACGCGGACCGACGCCACCGTCCGCGCTGGTGCGGCGATCGAGCTCAACACGTTCGACCGGTTGCACGATCTGCTCGACTCGCTCGACCACCGACTCGACCTCATACGTCGAGGGGTCGCCTACCGAGAAGCCCTCGCCGCAGCGACCCCGGTGATCTGGCCGACCGATGGCTGGATTTCTGGAGTCTACGGCTATCGTCAGGATCCGTTTACCGGCGAACGCGACTTCCATCCGGCCGTCGACATCTCGACCCAGAAGGGCCGGCCGGTCTACGCCACCGCAACCGGCCGTGTCTTCTCTGCCGGGCGAAATGGTAACTACGGCAACCTGGTGGAGATTGACCACGGTTTCGACCTGACCACCCGATACGGACACCTCTCGGATTTCGCGGTAGTCGTTGGCGACACAGTCCAGCGCGGTGAGGTCATCGGCTATGTCGGTGCGACGGGCCGCGCCACCGGCTACCACGTGCACTACGAGGTCTGGTCCGTCGGCCGCTCGATTGACCCCAGGCGCTTGCTGGCGCAGTCCCGCACTACCTCCGCCAACTAGTGTCCTGGATCAGAGATTCGCTGACAGTGCTTCCGCCATCAACTGTTGTTGTCTCGCCCTTATCTCCTTCTAACGAATGAGCTTACGCCCAGTTTTGGCAACGAGAGAAGTTGTCGGCGCAATAATCGGCAGTAAGTACATGCATGATTAGAACTTAAGCTCTTCTCACCAACACTTGATGACGGAAGCACCCGAAAGCTCGCCGAGCTTCGTGCGGGAGCCCGAAGGCAACGGCGTCGCGGAGCGCTTCATCCGCACGCTGAAGGAGAATCTGTTGTGGGTGCGGAGCTTCGAGACCATCGAGGAACTCCGCCTCGCCTTGCTTGCGTTCAAGCGGACGTACAACGAACAGTGGATGCTGGAGAAATACGACTATCGAAGCCCCGCCCGGGTGCGACGCGACCTCGGCGGACTGGACGCGGCCGCGTAGATGCCAATACCGTCAAACCACTGTCCAAGAACCCTGGGGCGGTACAATGGCTTCATGAATCAGCTTGTCTACTTTTGCTTATCCGCTTGCTTCAGGATGACACCATATGTTGTGGTCAGGTCCTGATCGGAAACTGGGGCAAATCTTGCCCGCCCCGGATGATACTCCCGGCCGTCGGCCCACGGCCCGTTCCCAGTCCGAGCAAGGTTTGAAACGCGGCCATGGGTGTCTGACGCCGGTTGTGCCGAAAGACGAACTCGTCCAGATAGACCTGCAAGTGATGGCGGCCCACACCATGGTAGGTCCCGATGAGCCACTGCTGCAGGTTGCCAATCACTCGATGGACGCGCGGCAGGACCGGCCGTCCTCCGGAGCGGATCTGCTGCGGGCACACGACGTGGTGGTAGCCTGCCGCCTTCAGGCCACTGAACTGTTTCAGTCCGTCGGTGGAGATGGTCGTCCCATGGGCGATGTGCCGTGTGGCGAAGTCGGTCAGCGTGGTCTTGCCGAAATCTGGGATGACAGCCATCCGGGCACGTCCCGTTCGGGTCCCCCGCTTTTCGACAGCCACGGCCACGAGCGCCGCTTTCCGGCCTTTCAGTTGCCGACTCCCGCGCAGCCCCGGCTGCGGCGCTCCAACCCACGTGTCGTCGAGTTCGACCTCCCCGTGCAAGGGCTCCCGCGCCGCGTTGACCATGGCTCGCCGGAGCTTGTGCAGGATTCGCCAGGCCGTCTCATACCGACGGATGCCCAACTGTCGTTGGAGCAGCAGCGCCGAGATCCCCCGCTTGTCGGTCGTCATCAAATACGCGGCCCAAAACCACACCGTCAGCGGGGTCTTCGTTCGGTGGAAGACGGTGCCCGCCGTCAACGACACCTGGTAGCGACACGCCGCGCATTCCCGACGCCACCCGCCCAGCGGGTACGCCCGGCCGTGGCCGCAGCGCGGACAGTGAAAGCCTTCCGGCCAGCGGCACGCCTCCAGGTACTTCCGGCAGGCCTCCTCATCGGCGAACTGCCGCTGGAACTGGCGGAGGCTCGTCGGGAACGCCGGACGCGGCACGCGTGTACGCTACATATGGCGGTCTCCTGAAGCAAGCGGATAAGCAGATGTCTACTAGGCGGGCTCGCGACCATGTATCAGAGTGCGTATTTGCAAGTCCCACCAGGCCAATAGAGCCGCACCAGGAGTATGAGTGTACGCTGTCAAACCAAAGGAGACCATTGAGCCGGTTTTGCAAGAGAGACTGTTGGCCGGTTGACCGCTCCGTGCGGCGTGTGTAGATTCTCCCGTCTTCGTTGACCAGATCGTGCGCGCGCGCGTCGGGCGGTGATACGATCGGCGCGACCCGCCGCGATGGTGCTCCGATGGCGCAGGCTCAGGGACTGCAGTTCGACCACTCCGTCGTGATCACCGCGGCACCAACCCAAGTGCTCGCCGCGTTCTTCGATCCGGGGGCGTTGGCGGTCTGGTGGCGCGCGGTGCGCTCGGTCACCACCCCGCGCCCGCTCGGCATCTATGCCATCGAGTGGGACGCCACGCCGTCTCAAGACGATGTCCTCGGCACGCTGGGCGGGGCGTTCTATGGCACGGTGATGGAATTCCGACACGGACGGGAGTTCTTTCTCGCCGACGCCTACTGGCTGCCGCCCGAAAGCGATCTGATCGGGCCGATGGCGCTCGAGATCAGCTGCCGGATCGACGGTCCAGCCACCCGTCTCGACGTCCGGCAAAGCGGGGCGGAAGACAGCGCGCGATGGCAGCGGTACTACGACATCATCGCAGCGGGGTGGGTAGACTCGCTGGCGTCGTTGAAGCAGTATCTCGAACAGGGAGCGGAGCCTCGGCTGCCGCTTCGCGGCATCGCTCCGCGCGTGTGACGGCCGCGCGCGCATCCCACCGCGCCGACCCCGCAGTATGGCACCACCCTCGTCGCCCGGCCCGAGCCCGCGGCCGTCACCACGGTCACCGACGCGCCGATCGGACAACGTGTCCCCATCCGGTGACAGCCGGCCAAATCCCCAGGGTTGAGGGTCCCTCAACCCGGTTCTGTTGCAACTTCGGGCCGGCGACTTCAGGATGGACGGTCTTTGACAACGACTGGACCGGATCCCCCATCATGCCCAGCGACAATCCGTTCAAATGGCGTCACTTCGAACCAGGACTCATCCTCCTGTGTGTTCGGTGGTACTTGCGGTATGCCGTGAGTTACCGCGACCTCGAGGAAATGATGCGCGAGCGGGGCCTGTGTGTCGACCATACGACGATCTATCGATGGGTGCAGCGCTATGCGCCGGAGATCGACAAGCGGTGCCGGCCATTTCTGAGACGCACCACGGATTCGTATCGAATCGACGAGACGTACGTGCGTGTCGGCGGGGCCTGGCACTATCTTTACCGGGGCGTTGATTCCAACGGTGACACGCTGGATTTCTTGCTCCGGGCCACGCGCGCCAGGAATGCGGCCATCGCGTTCTTCCGCAAGACGGTCGGTGCGTCTCATACGACGCCCCCTCGCGTCGTGAACGTGAACAAGAACCCCGCCTACCCGATCGCGTTCGAGGCCATCAAACACGAGGGATTTTTCCGACCGCGTTCGTCTCTCCGCCAATGCAAGTATCTGAACAACGTCATCGAACAGGACCATCGATTCATCAAACGCCGCACCCGGCCGATGCTGGGGTTCAAGCGGTTCACCACGGCGTGGCGGACCGTCCGCGGTATCGAGATAATGCAGGCGCTCCGCAAGGGGCAGGCGCGGTGGATGGCGAAGGGCGACGTGGTCGGTCAGACGCGCCTGATCCACAAGGTGTTCGGATTGGCCGTGTAGCGAGGTCCACCCAACGGACTCTCGCGCGTGATCCCAAACGTTGCAACAGAACCGTCAGCTTCAACTTGACAATACCATCCTGGGCCACGCATGCGAGAGAAGAAGACGCGCAAACGGAGGTCGCACAGGCTGTCCACGGTCCACCCAGATGCGGCCGGGATCGATATCGGCTCGACGGCGCACGTGATCGCGGTTCCGCACGACCGAGCGGCACACCCGGTTCGCACGTTCCGAACAGTCAGCAGCGATCTCTACGAGCTCGCCGAGTGGCTGTCGTCGGTTGGCGTCACCACGGTCGCGATGGAGTCGACGGGCGTGTACTGGATTCCGGTCTACGAGATTCTCGAAGCGCACGGGTTCGAGGTGCTGCTGGTCAACGCGCGTGATGTCAAGCACGTGCCGGGACGGAAGACGGACGTCAACGACGCGCAAGGGCTCCAGCAATTGCACCAGCACGGCCTGTTGCGCGGCAGCTTTCGTCCCCGGGATCAGATCGTGGGTCTCCGTGCCTACCTGCGACACCGAGAGCGCTTGATCGACTCCGCGGCCTCCCATGTCCAGCGGATGCAGAAGGCGCTCATGCAGATGAACGTCCAACTGCATCATGTCGTGACGGACATTACGGGCCACACCGGCCTGCGCATTATCCGGGCGATCGTGGCCGGACCCAAGCGCCTGAGGAGCTGGTGGGGAATTCGAGACGCACAGGCAACTGCGTGGTCGCAAACTCGTCGAAGGCGTGTGAGAACAAGGATTCGCTCGGGACCTGGCGCCTAGTCTCCCAGCCGCAGATCCGGCGCAAGGGTCGATCGGTGGCCAGCCGATCGAGCAGCCTGCGTGTCGTCGGCAGGTCGTAGACGGCCTTGGCGACAAACGCGCGGGCGACGGCCGCGCGATCCTTGCGAGGTCGGCCGGGCATGCGGACGCGTCGGGGAATGTGGTCCTCGACCCGGATGACCTCCAAGGTCTGCACGAACTGCTGCTGTTTCTCCGTGAGTGGTCCCAGCTCTTCCTCCAGCCATGGAAAGAGTGCGGTCTGAATGGACAGCCAGTGTGGTGCGAAGCACTCTCGGAGACGGCTCATTTTCTTCTTGACTCCTGGGGCCAGGTCTAGCAGTATAACAACTGCTAGACCGAATGGCACGACATGCCCACCCGTGACCCAACAACCGACACGCAGCGCTACGACGCGCTCAAGCGCACCGTCGCTGAGGTGGGATTGCTTCGACGTGGCAGCCTCGTGCAACGTTTCATGCCGTGCGGCAAGCCGAACTGCCGCTGCCAAGCGACGCCCCCGCAGCTACACGGGCCGTACTATCAGTGGACCCGCAAGGTCCGCGGCAAGACCGTCACCGTCCGTCTCACCGAGCAGCAAGCCGAGCGTGTCCTGGACTGGATCGAGAACGGCCGACAGCTAGACCGAATCGTTGTGGAAATGGAGACGTTGTCGCTGCGGATGACTGAGCGCCTGCTTCGTCAGCTCACGCCTGTGTGATGTGGCCCGCACCGTGCGCAAGCCGCCAAAAAACTTCTCTACGCGCAGGGTTTTGCAAGTGCCTCCCGGATTAAAACTTTTGGTCCTTCCGGGATCTCCGTGGGTCGCTGGTGAACATCCTCGTGGTGCGCAACCGCGACGACTATAGCGTCGTCGAAGCGATTGACCGCGACGGCTTGCGCCCGTCTCAGGTCCCGCCCGGATCAAGTTCCTGGCTGAGCACCACGCTAAGGTACACGGTCCACGAAGCGCGCGAAGGGCGCCCAGGAAGCCAAGCCATGCTCGGCCGCCTGACCGAGCTGATGTTCGTCGAGTTGCTCCGGGAGTACATGAGGCAGCTCCCCGCCGACCAGTCCGGCTGGCTGGTCGGGCTGAACGACCCGCACGTTGGCAGGGCCCTGCGCTTGATGCACGAAAAGCCGGAGCGCAACTGGACCGTCGATGAATTGGCGCACGAAGCGGGTATCTCCAGGTCCGGGTTTGCAGAGCGGTTCACCGGATTGATTGGCGACCCCACCGATGAAGTACCTCACGGCGTGGCGCATCCAACTCGCCAAACATCTGCTGCGCGAAGAGAACAGCATGGCACAGGTGGCCGCGCGCGTCGGCTACGACTCAGAAGCCGCCTTCAATCGCGCCTTCAAACGATCGGTCGGCACGCCTCCGGCCTCCTGGCGCAAGGTCGAGCGCACCACGTTGCCGTCCGAAGAGGCAGCCAAGCGCCCAGGGGGCACCGTAGCGCCGCTGCCTTGACCGAACTCAAAGAAGTGTCCGCGTAAGGACCCCACCAGGGACTACACACAGCTAGAGCTGAGCCATACGACGTTCGCATCTGTGTTACTTGTAGTACGCTGGCGCCTGGTCGAGCTCCTGGAACAGTTCGTAGTCGTGCTCGATCCAAAACGTCGCACCGGTCTCGGCCACGAACGACTCGACCTTTTCCATCGCCGCGAGCGTCATGTCTGCATCGAAGTTGCCCCTAGGCACGCGCCGGTGCTCCCGACTGATGCGGAAGTGATACAAGTCTCCTGACAGCACCAGCGGCCCGGTCTCGGCCAGGTCGAGAAACAGCACCTGGTGATCCGGGGTGTGGCCCGGCGCCGACAGGATGCGGACGCGGCCATCGCCAAACACGTCGTGGTCCCCGTCGAGCAGAATCGTGTCGGCATCCTCGAGGTTGTCGTAGTAGTCGAGGTCATACATGGCTCTGGCATCGTCCCCGAACATCCCGTCGTGCGCCGCCTCTTGGACCAGCCACGTGGCGCCCATGACCTCGTTGGCAACCCCGACATGGTCGTAGTGCATGTGCGAGAAAGCCACGAAGTCGAGCGAGTGAAGGTCGAACCCCAGATCGAGCTCCGCAAGCTGGTCGGCCAGCGGCCGGTCGATCTTCGCGTGGGGCCGATGACTGGGCGGTGTCGTGAAGGATGACGGGAGTCCTCCGTCCCACAGCATCCGGCCGTCCGGGTGTTCGACGACATAGCAGGGCACAATGAGCTCCCGGACATCGGTCTCATGGCTTTCGATGCCGAAACGTTCGACCGAGTCGATGGTCATACGGCCACAGTCGAAGACGTACAGCCTGAGCGACGCCTCGCTAGGAGGTGACGCCGGCTCGCTAGGAGGTGACACCGGAGACGGGGCGGGCTCTCCACTACACGCCACGAATAGGAGCATCTCGAGGACCGGAAAGTCTTGTCGCATCGGTGGCATGATACCCGAGTCGGGGCTCGACCTCGCGACACCGCCAGCCATCGACAACCGTCGGGAAGGTATACTCCGGGCAAGATTTCCTGCCCCAAACACTTCGAGGAGGACCGCGCATGAGGCATCTGTCAATTGCCGCTCTATGCTCGCTGCTGGCGTTGCTTGCATGGCCCGCCTCGCCGGCGTCCGCCCAGTTGGCGACGCCCAACGTCGACGGGATTACGTTTGGGCACGTGCATTTGAACGTCGCAGACATCGAGGTGCACAAGAAACTCTGGGTAGAGCACTTCGGCGGGGTAGTGGTGCAGAAGGGGCCGCTGACCGCCATCAGACTACCCAACTTCGTGATTGCCTTGACCGCGCGGGCGCCGACTGGGGGATCACGAGGTTCGGTCATGGACCACTTTGGCTTCAAGGTTCGGAATATGGCGGCGTTTCTCGAGAAATGGCGGGCGGCCGGTCGCGAGGTCTATGAATGGCGGGCGGCGGGTGGCGAGGTCGAATGGGAGTTCACGGGATCCGAGGGGATGCCGAACGTGTTCGTCATGACGCCCGACGGGGTCAAGGTCGAGCTCCAGGAGGATCCTTCTCTTCATGTCCCTATCGCCGGTTACCACATCCACTTCTACGACCCTGACTTCGAGGAGCTGCTGGCCTGGTATGAAGATGTCTTCTCGCTCCATCGCCGTCCACGAGGTCGCCTCCAGGCGACGACGGACGTACCTGGGATGAACATGAGCTTCGGAAATGCCGATCAGACGAACGCGCCCTCCAAGGGGCGCGCAATCGACCACATTGGGTTCGAGGTCGACAACCTGGAAGCATTCTGCGAGAAGCTCGAGGCCAAGGGCATCGAGTTCGACACTGCCTTTCGTGAGGTCGAGAGCGTCCAGCTCAAGATCGCGTTCTTCACCGATCCGGCCGGGGTACGCGTCGAGCTGACGGAGGGCTACGACGATTACTGAAGCGGCACGTTCAGATACAGCCGGTGGGTCTAGGGCAGCCTGAAGACGAACAGCATGTTGCCACGGCCCGGCTGCTGGATCTCCGGGGTCAGCGACCGGAAGTTGCTGCCCCCGCCAGCGGCGATGGCGATGTACTGCACATCGTCGTGCATGTAAGAGACGGGGAATCCGCCCGCACTGGAGTTGAGAACCTGTTCCCACAGGACCTCACCGGTCTCGGCGTCGAAGGCACGGAAGCGCCGCGCTTCGTCGCCCACGAATACGAGGCCGCCGCCGGTGGTCAGAACGGATCCACCGATACCGGCCCGTTGGCGATACACCCACCTCGGCTCGCCCGTAGCCAGGTCGAGAGCCGTGAACTGGCCGATCTGGCCGCCGCTGTCCGGGGCCGGCTCGTATGTCCACCGGCCGGAGCCGTGATGGGCGCCGGGACGGTCGCGGAACTTGTTGAGCGTAAAGTTCATGCACACGTTGTTCGTGGGTGCATACAAGACGTTCGTTCCGGGGTGGTAGCCGGTCGTCTGCCAATTGATGCCGCCCGAGATACTCGGGCACACGAAGACCGGCTCGCCTACCTCCGCGAACTTGAGCGATGAGTTCAGGATGACCCGCCGGCTCTCGGCGTCGATGTCCACGACGACGTTTTGGTAGTTCGTGGGCTGAGCCCACAGGAACGCCCCAGTGGCGGCATCCAGCGCCCACACGATACCGGTCTTGCCGGGAATCCCGGTCACGATCTTTCGCCGCCGGCCCGGCGTGATCGCGTCGTTCCGCCACTCGACGTCGCTCGGCGAGACGTCGGTCTCCACGATCACGCGCGCGAACGGATGATCGAGGTCCCATTCGTCGCCCGGAATGTGCTGGAAATACCAGACGATCTCGCCAGTGTCCGCGTTTAGCGCGAGGGTGGAGTTCGTGTAGAGCACATCGCCGTCCCCGGTTCCACGCTGCACCGAGCCCCACGGAATCGGAACCCCAACTCCGGTGTAGATCAGGTTCAGATCCGGGTCGTAGCTCGGCGAGATCCAGGCCGAGCCGCCCCGCCGATCCTTCTCGGGAACGTCGCCCCAACTGTCGTAGCCGAACTCGCCCGGCCCGGGAATCGTGTGGGTGCGCCAGACTTCCTCGCCGGTCGCGGCGTCGTGGGCCGAGACCCAGCAGCGGGTGTTCAGGTGGTAGCAGCCTGACATGCCGGCGACGACACGGCCCTTGATCACCATCGGACCACCCGAGTAGTGCTGGCCGACGGTCCAGTCGCCGAC
This sequence comes from Vicinamibacterales bacterium, assembly GCA_965249105.1. GTDB lineage: Bacteria > Acidobacteriota > Vicinamibacteria > Vicinamibacterales > UBA8438 > CAUZIB01. Next base: position 802,970 of record OZ252219.1, read on the forward strand.
GATGACATCCCATTCAACCTCGCCCGTCCTGGCATCGAGCGCCACCAGGTGCGCGTCGTGGGTGGCGATGAACAGCTTGTCCTGATAGATCGCGCCGTTGCGGGAGACACACGCCAGGCTCGAGGGGTGCTCGACCTGCTCCCTGCGATATTCCCAGATGCGCGATCCGTCGCGGACATCGAGCGCCTCGACGTAGTCGCACGGCTGCACGAGAAACATCATCCCGTCGTGCACGAGCGGCGTCGTCTCCTGCCGGCCGTCCACCATGGTCCAGGCCCACGCCAGACGCAGGGTGCCCACATTCGAGGTGTTGATCTGGTCCAGCGGGCTGTATCCCCAGTGGTTGTAGGTTCGCCGCCACATCGGCCAGTCAGCCGGGTCTGGGTTCTGCAGCTCCGCGTCCGTGATCGGCGTGAAGGTCTCGACCTGCGCCAACCCGGGAAGCCCGGCGACGATGGCGAAGCTGATACAAGCACATGCAGCGAGACTGATCCGAAACGACATACCGTCCTCCTACGGAAGTGCATTGTATGCCGCCAACCCGGTGTGTCCAGTCACCTGCACGGGATTGCCGCCAGGAGGCGTACGAACGCTTTCGCTATACGGACCCGCGCCTTCAGCTCCTCGAACCGGTTGAGGGCGGTTCTCGCAGCGTTTGACCGCAGCGCAGTCACGGTAGACAAGTCAGCAGAACGGAGCTACGCTCGGTGCGTTCGTGGGCGCCGGCGTACTACGAGCAGCGGCACTAGGAGAGGAGGTCGCGACCATGCAGACCCGATACAGCACCTCGTTTCTGGGTTCAATCAGTGCCACCGCGCTGACGGTGCTCGCAGTCGTCTTCACGGGGGTACCGGCCGCCGCCCAACCGGCGGAGGTGACGTTCACACGGGACGTCGCACCGATCCTGCAACGCTCGTGTCAGACCTGTCATCGCGAGGGTTCGCTCGCTCCGATGTCGCTGCTGACCTACGAGGAGGCTCGTCCGTGGGCTCGATCGATCAGCCAGAAGGTGCAGACTCGCACAATGCCACCGTGGTTTATCGACAAGAACATCGGCGTCCAGGGTTTTCTATTTGACCGGTCCCTGAGCGACGCGGAGATAGCCACCATCGTCGCCTGGGTCGACGCCGGCGCCCCACGGGGCAATCGGGCCGACCTGCCGCCTCCTCGCGAATTCGAATCGCGTGACAAGTGGCAGATCGGCGAACCGGATTGGATCGTACCGATCCCCGAACCGTTCGTCGTTTCGCCCGAGGCCCCGAACTGGTTTGGTGACATGTTCTCGGAGTCAGGCCTGACCGAGGACCGCTGGATCAAGGCCGTCGAGACGAAGCCGTCGATGGAAGGGTTCCCGGTCGTCCATCACACCGTAACCTACCTGCAGGAGACCGAGGACGACCTTCCGGGTGAATTCCTCAACGAGTATGCGCAGGGAAAGAACGGCGACGCCTTTCCGGAGAACACCGGTCGTCTCGTCACGGCGAGCTCGCTGATCCGCTTCAACATGCACTATTCCTCGATCGGTCGCGAAGTCACAGACCGGACGAGCGTAGGACTGACGTTCTACCCAGAGGGCGAGACCCCCGAGTATGAACTGTTCTCCCGTGACCTTGCGGGGAACTACGACCTCGACATCCCGCCGGGCGAGGACAACGTGCGGCATGACGGCTATCACACGTTTGACGAGAATGTCCGGCTCACCGGTTTCCAACCGCACTTGCACAACCGCGGGAAGCGGCAGTGCATCGAAGCGATCTACCCTGACGGTCAGGTCGAGACGCTCAGCTGTGCGACGTGGGACTTCGGCTGGCACATCGTCTACAACTACGAGGACGACGTGCAGCCACTGCTCCCGAAGGGAACGGTCCTGCACAACATCACGTGGCACGACAATTCCGCGTCCAACCGCTGGAATCCCGACCCGCGCAACTGGGTAGGCTATGGTGAGCGGTCGAGCGACGATATGAGCTTCACGTGGACCAACTATTACGAGCTCGACGACGAAGAATTCGCAGCCGCCGTCGCCGAACGTCAATCCACTACGGACAACAACGAGTAGGGCGGGGGCTCTGCCACGCTCACGACTAAAGATTGGCGTCTGAAGACCTATGACGGCCGTTCACCTCCCTGGCAGCCTCAGCGCAGCCGTGATTCTGCTCTCCCTCGCGGCCGCAGCCGCTGGCGGCCAGCGCTTCGACCGCGGCCAGAACGTCGCTCCGGTGTTCGAAGGCTGGGAGCGGAACGCGGACGGGACCTTCACCATGGTCTTCGGGTACATGAATCGGAACTACGAGGAGATCCCTCATATCGCGGTCGGACCGACCAACTTCTTCGAGCCAGGACCGGCGGACCGGGGACAGCCCTCCCGCTTCTACCCGCGTCGACAGCAGTTCGTCTTTCGCGTCCAGGTGCCTGCTGACTGGGGCGACAAAGACCTGGTCTGGACACTGACCCACCAGGGAAGAACCGACAGGGCGTACGGGTCGCTCTGGCCAAGTTGGGAGATCGATGACAGCATCGTACGAGCGAACCGTGGCATGGGCCTCAAAGGTAGCTTTCCCGACAACCAGCCACCGTCGGTTGCGGTCACGGGCGGCCTTGAGAGGACGGTAACTTTGCCGAACACGCTGACCTTGACGGCGATGGTTGGGGATGACGGGATCCCCGGCCATCGCCCTCAGCTTTACCCACCTAGCCCGAGACCAAGTCCGACCAACCAGGCCGTTGTCGATGCCCGAGTCGCCGCCAAGACCGGTCTGGCCGTCACGTGGACTGTCTACCGAGGCGAGGGCTCGGTAAGGTTCGAACCCCAGGCCGTCTCGGTCAGCGGTGGCCGCGGGGGCGAAGCCGTCACGACCGTCAGCTTCAGCGAGCCGGGGGTTTACATCCTCCGTGCCTACGCTGACGATGCCATCCTGACGACACCCATCGACGTCGCCGTGACGGTCGCACCGGGTACATCCGGACCCTGAACCCGGCGTCGCAAGGGGGACCACCCGCGCGGAAGAACCGTGCGCTCTCCCGCACTCACCGTTAACGCGTTCCCTGGGTTATGGCAGATGTGGGTGGGCGTCACTAGGTGTCTTTGCTAAGTACGTTGTTCATCCGGAGCACTCTGGCAAGAATGGTGTTGCGAAACAACCGTTCCCAACAGAGGAGGCCCCGGATGAGGATTCATCGTAATGCCAAGACGACTCCCGCTGCACGCGCGGTTCTGGTGCAGCGCGTGCTCCAGGAGCGGTGGACGTATGCTGAGACCGCAGCGGCCTTCGCCGTGAGCGAGCGGACCGTGGCCAAGTGGGTCCGGCGCTTTCGGACCGGCGGCCGGCGGGCCCTGGAAGATGGCTCGTCGCGGCCGGGGCCGGCGCCCCATCAAACGCCCGCGCACGTGGTCGCGCGGATGCGGCAGCTGCGCGTGGAGCAGGGGTTGCCCGCCTGGGCGATTGCCCGGGCCGTGGGGTGCCCCCGGTCCACGACAAGCGTCTGGTTGCGCCGGTTGGGGATCAGCCGGCCGCCGAAGGTCCCCGCGCCCCCGGTCCAGCGCTACGAGTGGCCGCACCCCGGCGACTTGCTGCACGTCGATATCAAGCCCCTGGCCCGGATTCAGGGGATCGGCCATCGGATCCACGGCGACCGGCGGCGGGGGCACCGCGGCGCCGGCTGGGAGTATGTGCATGTCGCCATCGATGACCACAGTCGCCTCAGCTTCATCGAGGTCTTGCCGGACCAGCGCGGCGAGACCTGTGCGGCCTTCTTGCACCGCAGTGTCGCCTGGTTCGCGGCGCGCCAGGTCCCCATCCGCCGGGTCATGAGTGACAACGGCAGTGGCTACGTCTCCCGCCGGTTCCGCGCGGCGTGTCACGCCCTCGAGCTCCGCCATCTCCGGACGCGGCCCTACACCCCGCGGACCAATGGTAAAGCGGAGCGGTTCATCCAAACGCTCCTGCGCGAGTGGGCCTACGTGACTGCCTATCCGTCCTCGCAGGTCCGGCGCCGGCGACTCCGCTCATACCTGCGTTACTACAATCAGCGGCGACCGCACGCGAGTCTCGACTATCTCGCGCCCTCGTCCCGCATTTCGAGTGCTGCGTGATGAACAACGTACTTGCACTTAACACCTAGGCACGTATAGGCGAATGTCAGTCAGGCTGGCACGGCCTTCGTAGACGTTCGTGTAGAGGTCCCCAATCACGAAATAGTCCGGAGACGCTGAGCCCGCCGGCCACTGGTTCGGCCAGATCGCAGCGCCGTGAACGTCATTCTGGACGAGATCCGCATTGAAGTGCCCGTCGTACTCGCTAGCAACGACGTTGTAGTGCCATATCGGCACACCATCGACGACAAACGGGCGGTGGAAGCGGAGCGTTGTCCGGGTGCGGCTCTACAACGTCACCGAGCGCGTTGCGCTCGACGACGAGGCATTCGTCGTCGATGCCCGGGTCGGTGTACGGTCGGTCGTGCAGCCCGGCGTGGATCAAAGCCCGCACCTCGGCGATGATCACGCTGAAGCAGATCGTCGTCACCGCGCCGCCCGAGCTGCGAGAGACCCTCCACCCGCTCGCCGACCAGGCGCTCCTCAAACGATGCCGCGGATGGCGGTGCGGCACGATCGATACGCCGACCGCCTCGGCGAAACATACCCTCCGGGCGCTCGCCCGTCGCTGGTTCGCTCTCTCCGTCGAGATCGTGGACCACGACCGTCACCTGGGTCGACTCACCACCCAGACCTCGCCGACGTTGCGTGAGGGCTTTGGCATCGGTGCCGACACCGCCGCCGAGATGCTGATCATCTTTGGCGACAACCCCGATCGGATTCATTCTGAAGCCGCCTTCGCCAAGCTCTGCGGGGCCTAACGCGGCGCTCCACCGGGCCGTCATCGTGCGGATGCGGTACCACTCACCAACCCTCAACTACGTCGAACGACGCACCGCTGAAGGGCGGCCCAAACGGGAGATCATCCGCTGTCTCAAACGCTTTCTCGCCCGCGAGATTTTTCAGCGCGTGATGGCAGACTACCGAGCGCGCCAAGCCGCAGACTTGGCTGCGTGAACGACTGTCTTGACATATAGGGGCGTCTGTGAGATGAATCTGGCTGAAACGGAGGAATCGCGCCGGCGAGAACGCGAAGATGAGCCCCGCGAGCACGGCGGCGGTCGCGCTCAGGCCGACCCGGCGCCCCAGCACGTAGGCTCCCAGCCCGCACAGGACGCAGGAGAGCAACGACACGACGTTGACGGCGAGAACGGGGTTTCCGGTCAGCCACAGCACCGGCGCGGCGAAGAACGTACTACCAATGAGATTCTCGGAATACGCGAGCGTGTTCGTATTGGGGTAGAAGATGTTCGCGTCGAAGATCGACAGCGGCTGGGTCGCCAGCGCGTGCGTGTTCCAAGCCAGCGTCCACATGAAGAGAAGGTCGTCGGCACCGGCGGCGGGCAGACGTCGATCCGCCGTTACCGAGAGTGGAAACGCGAGCAGAATGGTCAGCAGAGCATAGAGGGCGGCGGCCTGCCATTTACCAGGGAGGGGATGGGGCTCACGGCCTGTGGATGTGCGGATAGCCGTCATGCTTCGTGCCAGTCCTCGTCCGTATCTGCTCGTACTCTTCCCGCGTGATCTCACCTTCCGTTGCGTCATGTGCGGACAGACGTTCTCCTCGACCAAAGGCACGCCGTGCTACCGTCTCCAGCATCGAAGGGCTCGGTTCGACGCGGTGGTGGCGCTCAGCGTCGAGGGTGTCAGCATGTCTGCGATTGCGCGGGTCGAGGGGATTGCCTGGAACACCGTCGCTCGATGGCTTGAGCATGCAGCCGACGGGTGCCGTGGCCTTAACCAGGGCCGGCTGGCTGGTTTCGTCGTCGAGGAGCTCCAGGCTGATGAAATTCGCTCCTTCGTCGGCGGCAAGACGGCACGTCGAGGAGGTGCGGGACCGTCGACTACCAGAGGTCGACAAGGTGGAACGCGAGGTAACGGCGCGCCTGAAGAAAGAGATCAACTACTGGGATCACCGCGCCGAGGATTTGAAGGCGCAGGAACGGGCCGGCAAGCAGACGCGGCTCTCGGCGGGACAGGCTGAGGCGCGAGCGAACGATCTTGCCGATCGCCTGCAACGGCGCCTCTCGGAGTTCACCAAGGAGCGTGACATTTCCGCGCGTCCGCCACAGGTGCGTGGGGGCGCAATCGTCGTGCCGGGCGGACTGTTGCGAAAGGTGGCGGCGCCGGCGGGAGTAGCAACGGGGTCACGCGAGACGACGGCCGAGGGGCGCGAAGCGGTCGAACGCCTGGCGATGGAGGCGGTGATGGCTGCCGAGCGGGCACTCCGCCACCAACCGCGAGATGTGAGCGCCGAACGCGTGGGGTATGACGTCGAGTCGCGGGAGCACGGTACGGGCCGGTTGCTCAAAGATCTTCGAAAGGCCTTGTCGAAGTGACTGTTCGGATAGAAGACAACAACGTCTCGGTAACCCCGGTCAAGAATTTTGATCCGGGATCTTACGGGACTAGGCGGGATAACCGGGATGCCCGACCCTCGCGGGCGCAACGACTTACACGGATGATGAAATGGTGCAAGCCTCTTGATCCTCTATGAAACCCGCCTTCAAAGGGCGTTTTCGGGATGTTTTGGGTGTTCAAGACGGGGTACGACGGCGGACAACGCGGCCGACACGAGGATGTCGACCACGTCAATCAGAAGTTTTGAAACCGGGATAACCCGGGACAACCCGGGACAAGTGGGATGCCGACTCTCGTGGAGTCAGCGACGTACGGGGATCGGCCGACAGAATCGTGGTGCAAGACGTTTGATCTATGAAATCCTTTCGATGGCATTTTCCAGCCGTCTCGGTGGTCGTGGCGGCGGCGGTGGCCTCCTCGCGCGAGGAGGGAGGTCGGAGCGCCGTCAGCGCGACGAGCAATCGGAGGTCCTGCACGCACCACTTGACAAGCAGAGTTTGCCGGGCGACGCTTTCGCGAACGTGCTGAACGTCAAAACACCGGCTCCAGCCGGAACCTTGCTCTGGATGCGAACGTCAGTCTTCACTCGGCGACCATGCCTCGGCCGGGCCACCCATCATGGGCGACGTTTGCCGAAAGCGAGCTCTTAGCGGCCGGAACTGGTAGCTGACGCTGACTCGAGGACTATAGCTCCGGCAGGGGCGCGAACACAGTGGCTGAACCGCCAGGATGTTTCAACTGGGACATTAGGGCTATTGCCAGAGCTTTGGGGTCGGAGAGGCCGATGTCCGAACCTACTTCACTGATGGGCGCAGAGTATCCTTCATCCTTGAGCGGCGAATAGCCTACGAGGTCTTGAGAGGGCAGCTCGCTTCCAGTGAAGGGGCCGGATTCGATGTCCTTGATCAAGCCGGAGGAAAGTGGGAGGTTAGGAGTCTCACCAAGGGAGGCATCTATTTCTGTCCAAGCTACATGGTCGGGTCCGGTCGTCGTTTCGACCTGGAGGGTTTTCTCTCGAAACTGGATGACATTGAGGGATACATCGTCTCGGACATCACGACGTTTCCGTCTATTCCATATTGGACCATACCGGTTGATCAGGTTCGGGAATGGTGGAACAGAGGGTAACTTGGAACGAGTACCAAGACAAGCAGAGAAACCGCGCTAGCATTACTACGGCGCATGTGAGATGCAGCAGAATCAGCTTGAACTCTTTGAACCGCTTCCGGCGCAAAGCCCGTTGTCATTGGACGACTTTCGTACGATGGTGGGGGAATTCAGCGAGTTCGGCAGGCGTACGATCGTCCTCCGGTTTCCAGACCGCGAGTTTGACATACCCGTCTATGTGAACGAGTTCTGGACGTCCAAGCAGCGTGCGGCACACTCACTGCACGAAGTGTCATATCGCGCGTGTTTCAAGCCGCAAGTGCCCCGGTTCTTTATCAGCAAGCTGACGGAGTCCGGAGAACGAGTGTACGACCCCTTCATGGGGCGTGGTACAACCGTTATCGAAGGTGCGTTGCTTGGTCGGAAAACCGTGGGATGCGACATCAACCCACTGAGCAGGATTCTGATTGAACCCCGGCTTGATCCGCCCGAGCTACAAGAAGTCTCAGAGAGACTCTCCACGCTTGATCTAGAAAGGCGTGTTGACCTCTGGGACGACCTGTTGACTTTCTACCACCCGTCGACGCTTTGCGCCATAACCAACCTCAAGCGCTACTTGGAGACTCGGGGCAATGCCGGCAGGCTGGATCGCATAGATCGATGGATCCGCATGGTGGCTACGAACCGATTGACGGGGCACTCACGGGGTTTCTTTTCCGTGTACACGTTGCCGCCTAATCAGGCCGTAGCTATTGATGCCCAGCGGAAGATCAACGAACGAAGAGGACAGGTGCCTCCGCAACGGAATGTGCCTGATCTGATTCTTCGGAAGAGTCGTTCACTATTGAGTAGGCTGCGCGCTCAGGAACGCATCGGTCTCGGTGTAACCGCGGCCAACACGCAGCTCTTGACGGGTTCATGTGACCACACCCCGGAGATCCGCGATGCCTCTGTTTGTCTCGTCGTGACGTCGCCACCCTTCTTGGATGTCGTTGACTATCAGGCTGACAATTGGTTGCGGTGTTGGTTTAACGGAATAGACTCCGAGGCGGTAGAAGTCTGGCAACTGAAGAGGCCGCAAGACTGGCAAGAAAGAATGGCCAACGTGTTTCGAGAACTTCGACGTGTCCTTGTTGATGGCGGCTATGTCGCGTTCGAAGTTGGAGAGGTGAGGGGAGGGCGCGTTCTTCTGGAAAGCCTGGTGGTTCCGGCCGCAGCCGAAGCGGGGCTGATTCCACAGATGGTATTGGTCAACGATCAGGTCTTCACAAAGACGTCGAACTGCTGGGGAGTGGATAACCTAAAGAAAGGAACCAATACGAACAGGATTGTTCTGCTCAGGAAGGGTGGTTGAATCCATCTCGACACGGCGATAGTGCGCACAGTCGCAAGTGGGATGGATCCCAGCTATCCCGGTTTGAAGCGGGATATTCCGGGACTAAGCGGGATCTGTCCCGGTATCCGACTCGTGCGCGCGCCGCCCAGCCGGCTGCGCTGATCGTAGCGGCGACGTGAGACGCGCCGACGTGGGTGCCGAGAACGAGCGGCATGGCCCTCCAGTCTCAGATTAGATGCAGTAGTTGCGATGTGATCTGACACTTCTTTAAGAAAAAAGAAGAGGGGTTACCCTGGTTGTGACCGAACACAACCGTTAATCCGGAGCCTGCAAGCTCCAGAAAGGGAACCCCGAGATGGGTACACACCCAAAGGTCATCAAGCACAAGGTTGGACTGCTGAAGCTCGCGGAAGAGCTTGGCAACGTCTCCCACGCGTGCAAAGTCATGGGCTACTCGCGTGACACGTTCTACCGGTATCGGCAGGCGGTTGACGAGGGCGGATTCGAGGCCCTCGTCGACCAATCGCGCCGGAAGCCGAATCTGCGGAACCGGGTGGCGCAGGAGGTCGAAGACGCCGCGGTGGCCCTGGCCATTGAGCAGCCGGCGTATGGCCAAGTCCGGGCGAGCAACGAGCTGCGGAAGCAGGGCCACGACATTTCACCGTCGGGCGTGCGGGGCGTGTGGCAACGGCACGACCTCGAATCCTTCAAGAAGCGCCTGAAAGCGCTTGAGCAGAAGGTGGCCCAAGAGGGTCTGATCTTGACCGAAGGCCAACTGGCGGCACTCGAGCGGCAACGGCACGACGACGAGGCCGCGGGTGAGATCGACACGGCCCATCCGGGTTATCTCGGCTCGCAGGACACGTTCTACGTGGGGATGTTGAAGGGCGTGGGCCGCATCTACCAGCAGACGTTCGTGGATACCTACTCGAAGTGGGCCGCGGCGAAGCTCTACACCGCGAAGACGGCGATCACCGCCGCCGATCTCCTCAACGACCGGGTCTTGCCGTTCTTTGAGAGTCAGGACGCTGCGGTGCTTCGTCTGTTGACCGACCGGGGGACCGAGTTCTGCGGTCGGCACGATGAACACCCCTATCAGCTCTTCTTGGCGGTTACTGACATCGACCACACGAAGACGAAGGTCAAGAGCCCGCAGACGAACGGGATCTGCGAGCGGTTTCACAAGACCGTCCTGCAGGAGTTCTATCAGGTCACGTTTCGGAAGAAGCTCTATGGCAGCCTGGAACAGCTCCAGCAGGACCTCGATGCGTGGCTCGACACCTACAACGAGCAGCGGACACACCAGGGCAAGATGTGCTGCGGGCGCACGCCACGTGAAACGTTTAACGATGGGATGCGTATCTGGAAGGAGAAGCTGATCGGCGACGTCGCCGCGTAGACGCGATCTGACAGACCGTCACAATCAGGGTGACTGTCAGATCAAGTCGTGACTACTACAGATTAGAAGGCTATGGATCCGAGCCTTAGCAGATTCGTCAGATAGGCGGTGGCGTTTGACCTGTTTCTCTTGAAGTAGAACACGCGGCCCTGCCCATTCTCACTGACGTGATAGCAATTCCATCGCTCCCGTCCTAACTCATTCAGCAAGTCGTCCACCGTTGGGAGGTCAGCCTGCGCTACCTCAAGTGATGTGTATTCGATGGCCCAGAACTCTTGGAGTTCCTCTGCCGACAGCTCGCGCAGTTCGCCTGCTCTGACCCGTGCCCCTTCAATGACTTCCTGAGCATCCTCTCTCATGTCAGTCAATGGGGCCTGTTGACACCCAACAGAAAACGTAAACACAGCAATCAGTATGATTCTCATTCTCGATTCACCCTCTGCTGTTGGTGATCCCGGTGAGCCGGGAGTCGCGTACGGCGCAGGCATGCGTTCGGTGAGTCCCGGCACCCGTGTCCCATCCCGGCCCTTATGGGATAGTCTCATCCTATTCTGGGAGCGCTTCAAGGAGAAGAGTCGCAGGATCTCTCTTGGCAGCATTGTCAACTTGACGCCAGATACCCGTTTCTCACCCGCTCCACGACCCGGACCATGGAAACTGGCTCGCGAGACGATCCCCTCACCGGCCGCGGGAGCACCGGGGATGCCCGGGAGCGTCGCCCGTCTCACTTGTTTCGGAAAATTCCGGAAATTTCGGATCAAAACTTTCGATCGCTGGCGTCCGTCATCTCCCTCCCTAGAACCACTACTGCGGGGCGTTGACGCGGCCAGGAATGGCCGACAAACTGGCATGGAGGAATCCATGACTGTCCGTCGTACGGGAAAGACAAAGGCGCCGCTCCCCATGACGTTGGATGATCTGTTTTCGGCGACGAACGACCATCTCGTAGGGGTGTGGCGTTTCCGCGAACGCGGTCGCCCCAGCTTATGGTGTGCCACGTTTGTGATCGATGGCTTCTACTACGATGTGAGTGGCAAGCGCACAATCGCCGGTGCCCTGAGGGCGGTGTGTCGGGAAATCGCTCGGGTCAAAAGGGCCACGGCGAAACTTCAATCCCGGTCCGGCCGTTGACGTCGCCGTTCGAAGGGGAGCACCCCGCGGCTCGTCGATGTCGTCAGACCCCATCTGCGCTCTTGCTCTTGACGGAACGCACATTTGCTCGAACTCGACGCTCAGAGGTTGCTCGTCGACTCTGGGCACCGTGTCCCGGACGTAGTGACATCAGTCGGTTGTGTTGCAACTTTGGCCGCCGGCGGCTGGTAGTCTGAAGAGATCATGAAGAAGGCAAGCCGACCGGCGATCTTCAAGTGGCGACAAACCGAGCCCGAGCTGATTCTTTGCGCCGTGCGCTGGCACCTTCGATACTCACTCTCGTTCCGGATGTCGAAGAGCTGCTCAGCGAGCGCGGCCTGGAGGCGGACCACACGACAAGCCGGCGCTGGGTCCAGCGCTACGGTTGTGCCTACCGAAAACCTCGTCCCCCCATTATGTACATTGGGCATTATTGAGGATCTCGCGTCGGCCTGCTAGCATCACGGGCCATGCGGACCGTGTGTCTCGTACTGTTCACCGCGTTGGGCTCAGGCCTGCGGAGCCAGGCGACGCTCCAGATTGAGAACGCGGCGCTTCGTCATCAATGAGCGGTCCTGCAGCGACAGGCCCGCGGGCGCCCGCGGTTGCGGCCCGTTGACCGGCTGTTCTGGACGGGGCTCTGTCACCTGTGGCCCGAATGGCGGCGAGCGCTCGTCATCGTCAAGCCCGACACCGTTCTCCGGTGGCATCGACGAGGGTTTCGGTGCTATTGGTGCTGGAAGAGTCGGCCGCGCGGACCCGGTCGGCCACGCATTCCGCGCGCCGGTAAAGTGCTCATCCGCCAGATGTGCCACGCCAACCCGACCTGGGGCGCCCCGCGCATCCACGGCGAGCTGCTGAGACTCGGTATCGCGATCGCCGAAGCCACGGTCGGGCACTACATGGTGCGTCGGCGGCCCCCGCCGTCCCAGACCTGGCGTACGTTTCTGACGAATCACATCGGCCAACTCGTCTCGGTCGACTTCTTCGTGGTCCCGACGCTCACGTTTCGGGTGCTCTTTGTTTTCGTGGTGCTGGCCCCTGATCGACGCCAGATCCGGCATGTCAACGTGACGGGGCACCCCACGGCCGCGTGGACGGCCCAACAGATCCGCAACGCGTTCCCGTGGGACACGGCACCACGGTTTCTGTTGCGGGATCGCGACGGGACCTACGGCCACAATTTTCGGGCCTGTCTCGAGGCGATGGAGATCGACGAGGTCCTGACGGCTCCCCAGAGTCCGTGGCAGAACCCGTATGTCGACCGACTGATCGGATCGATGCGCCGAGAGTGCGTCGACCACGTGATCGTGCTCAATGAGCGATCACTCCACCGCATACTGCGATCGTACCTCGACTACTACCATCTCTGGCGCACGCATCTCTCGTTGGGCAAGGATGCGCCCGTGAGCCGACGCGTCGAGCCTGCTGCACCGGGCGAGGTCATGGCGATGCCGCACGTGGGCGGCCTGCACCACAGCTACCATCGTCACGCGGCCTGACGACCGCCATGGACGGTCGCCGCCGGAAGACCGTGCACGCCGACGCGGCGGCCGGAGGAACGTCCGAAGGACGCCAGCCACTCGTCGGGTGCTTCCGCAATCAACTGTTGGCGTCCAGTCCCTAACCCACCTACATGCTAGAGTTTGGGCCGTAATGTGAGCACCACAGTACTCTCGTCGACAAGGCCCACGCACAGTGAAGAAACCACGCTGTCTCAATCCCACGTGTTCCGTGCACGGAAACGCCAGGTCCAGCCACATCATCCGCTACGGATTCTACAGAACCACGGCCGGGAAACGGCGTCGATACCGATGCATCAAGTGCGGACAGACGTTCTCGACGACCAAGGGGACCCCCTACTACCGTCTCCAGCATCGCAGAACAACGTTCGACACGGTCGTCACGCTGCGCGTTGAGGGCGTCAGTCTGTCGGCGATCGCCCGGGTCGAACGGCTGGCCTGGAACACCGTGGCCCGCTGGCTCGAGCGGGCCGCGTCGGTGTGTCGCCAATTTAGCGACGGGCGGCCGACCGGCTTCGTCGCCGAAGAGCTGCAAGCCGACGAGATCCGTTCGTTCACCGGGGGGAAGACCCGGCCGACGTGGGTGTTCGCGGCGATTGAGGTCTGGTCGCGTCTCTGGACGTCGACCGTCGTCGGGCGACGCAGCTACCGGAACACCCTGGCGCTCGTTCGTGACGTCGCGACGCGCATGACGTTCGTCACGGGTCCCTTGATTGTCACCGACGGCTTCAAGTTCTATAACACGGCCATCCGCCGGGTCTTCGGTCCCGCGGCGCTCTACGCGCAGGTGATCAAGACCCGACGCCACGATCGCGTCGTGCGGGTCGACCGACGGCTGGTCATGGGAGCCGCCTGGCGATTTGACGCTGCGCTCCATCGCTCGGAGGACTCCTCGACGGTGAATACGTCGTTCATCGAGCGTCTGAATCTGACGATCCGGCAAAGTTCGGCCTACCTGTTGCCTTGGTGCACAACTCCATTGAGGGCTGAGAGTCTCCCGTGACTCCGCCTGCCGGTCATCCGATCATCTCGCCATCGGGTATCCCGAGCGCCGTCATGGTGTTCAGGATCTTGCACCCCAACCTCACCTCGACTCTCTGGGACGCCAGTCCCCTCGCTCGCATCGCTGAGCCCAGGATGGCCTTGTAGCGGTGGAACGTCGTCTCCACCTTGCTTCGCCTGCTGTAGCCCGATGCGACGTACCACTTCCGTTTCCCAACACGTGATCGTGCTCGGATGTTACGATTCCGCTGTCGCGTGCCCGCGGAGTCGAGCGCGAGCTGAGCGCCCTTTCGTGGCGGTATCAGCACCTTCGGCGATCGATGAGCACGGTGATTCTCCAGCGTCTTATAGACGTCGCCGGTGTCGTACGCGGCGTCGGCCTTGGCCGAGGCGATGGGACGCTCGATCTGGCCGACGAGTGACGCCACCCGGGAAGCGTCTCGAGCCCGCTTGCTCGTGAGCTCGCAGGCGACCACGTCACTGGTTTGCTCATCCACAGCGAGGTGCAGCTTGCGGTAGTCCCTGGCTTTCGGCGGAGTGCGCAACTGGCCGACGTGCACTGAAAGACCGCTGCTGTCGATGAGGAGGTGGACGGGCTTCACGGTTCGCCTCTCGTAGGAAGCAACCTTCCCCAGCCTCGCCTTGCGCCTCGAGATCGTGCTGTGGTCGGGCACGTCGTTGTCCAGATTCAGGAGCGTCAGCAGCGAGCGCAGGAAGCCCTCAGTCTGCCTGGACGCCAGGCCAAACACCAAGCCCAAGGTGACCGTCGTCTCGATGGCGTGGTTCGAGTACTTGCGTTGTCGGCCTGGCTTCCTGCGCGTCGGCCTCGGCGAGTTCCAGTTGGCGAGCTTGCCATCGGTGAGTCCGAGCCAGACGGTCAGACTCCCGCGAGCGCGGAGACCCGTCTCGTACTCCCGCCAATTCCGGACACGGTAGGCCTTCTGGACGTACTTCCGCTGGGTGCGCTTGAAACTCGTCATGCGGGACCTCGGATCTCGGGGTGGAGGGCAATTATTGACCGAGATCGCGAGTTGTGCACCAAGGCACATGTTCCCTCGACATCGACGCGCAGTTATCCCAGTGCTTCTCTGTGGACTCGTTTCGCTATGCGCAGTACCCGTAGTCGAAGCACAAGAGAAGCACTGGGGCGTTACCGGAAGCGTTGTGCCTCAGTGGAAATCGAGCTCCCAATTCTGGGACCTCATCTGGGAGCAGGAGGGCCTCCGGGCCGAGGGGAAGGAGTACCGCATCGGCCTGGTGCGGGGGAGTGATCTCGGCGGTGATTGGAGCGTCAGCTTCGTCCGAAACTGGTTCAACACAGACGAAGTCTTCGACGACACTTTCACCTTTGAAAACTTCCTCCCACTGGACTTCACCACCCTCGAAACGATAACCGAGGGCAGCATCTTTACGCTCCCCGGTGACATCGAGATCTTCGCTGTCAAGTACGAAAAGTTCACGCCGTTCGTCACCATAAAGGACCGCGTCCAGGTCGGCCTCACATACGGGGTGGGCATCGGCTCGTTGCGTGGCACTGTGATCGAGCGGCGGTTCGAGAGCTTCGATCCAGAAACCGGTCAGTCGCACCCGCCCACTGAGACGGTCGTGGAACGCGACATCAATGACTTCTATAACATGGATTTCGTGCCGATCGGCAGCGTTGAGGCAGCCGTGGCCTTCATTCTGGCGCCCGGTTTGAAGGCGAGAGTGACTGGCGGGTTCAACTATCCGAACACCCAGGTGTTTTCCTTCACGGTTAACTATCTGTTCGGGTCGTGAAAAAGTCGTCATCGTCGCGTATCGACGCGGGCGAAACCACAAGCCAAGGCAGGGTGTGAGTGTTCCGCGAGACGGGCCGTCAAGTGGCATTGTCAGGTTGAGGCGCAAGTGGCAGAGTGGGCGAATGCCCAGCCAAAAGCCGAGCTATCACGGCTACCGATTCCCGTCTGAGATTATCAGTCATGCCGTGTGGCTCTACTACCGATTCGCGCTCAGCTTCCGGGATGTCGAAGACCTGTTGGCCCAGCGGCACATCACCGTCACCTACGAGACCATCCGCCAATGGTGCCTGACGTTCGGCCCGGACTATGCCCGGACGTTGCGGCGCCGGCGCGGTCAACAGGGCGACACGTGGCATCTCGACGAACTCTTCGTCACGCTCAACGGCCGCCAGCAGTATCTCTGACTGCTGGCGAATTCAGGAATATCGTCCGCAGCGCTTCGTCGTCAACATGCGCAGCGAGGTCGTGGACGATGGCGCGCGCTCGCTCGAGCGCCGCCATTTCCTCATCGCGATCATCCAGCTTCCGTTCCCGTAGGGTCAAGAAATCCGAACCTGCCGTCCGCGAGCAGTTTCGGAGTCCGCTGACCGGGGTTGGGTCGGCCAGTCGGTACTGTGGATACTGATGGGTGTTCCAGACGAACGCAGAATCAGGAGCGGCGATGGACTGGAAGACCATGCTGGCCTACGTGACGGGCTCCGTCGATGAGGAGCTCCTCCGGCGCAACGAGTATCTCGTGGCGGAGAATCGCATCCTCCGGGCGCAGCTCCCCGGCCGCGTGACACTGAGCGACGGCGAACGCCGGACGTTGGCCGAGATCGGTAAGCGGCTCGGCCGCCAGGCCCTCGCGCAGGTGGCGAGCATCGTGCGGCCCGAGACGATCCTTGCCTGGCACCGGCGGCTGGTCGCCAAGAAGTTTGACGGCTCGGAGCGGCGAACCTATCCGGGGCGGCCCAGAGTCGGTCAGGAAATTGAGCGATCTGTTGGGCCGTCCACGCGGCCGTGGGGTGCCCCGTCACGTTGACATGCCGGATCTGGCGTCGATCAGGGGCCAGCACCACGAAAACAAAGCGCACCCGAAACGTGAGCGTCGGGACCACGAAGAAGTCGACCGAGACGAGTTGGCCGATGTGATTCGTCAGAAACGTACGCCAGGTCTGGGACGGCGGGGGCCGCCGACGCACCATGTAGTGCCCGACCGTGGCTTCGGCGATCGCGATACCGAGTCTCAGCAGCTCGCCGTGGATGCGCGGGGCGCCCCAGGTCGGGTTGGCGTGGCACATCTGGCGGATGAGCACTTGAACGGCGCGCGGAATGCGTGGCCGACCGGGTCCGCGCGGCCGACTCTTCCAGCGCCAATAGCACCGAAACCCTCGTAGAACGGTGTCGGGCTTGACGATGACGAGCGCTCGCCGCCATCCGGGCCACAGGTGACAGAGCCCCGTCCAGAACAGCCGGTCAACGGGCCGCAACCGCGGGCGCCCGCGGGCCTGTCGCTGCAGGACCGCTAATTGATGACGAAGCGCCGCGTTCTCAATCTGGAGCGTCGCCTGGCTCTGCAGGCCTGAGCCCAACGCGGTGAACAGTACGAGACAGACGGTCCGCCTGGCCCGTGATGCTAGCAGGCCGACGCGAGATCCTCAATAATGCCCAATGTACATAATGGGGGGACGAGGTTTTCGGTAGGCACAGGTCTCAAAACCCCCGGAAAACGCCATTTGAAGGCAATTTCATGGATCAAAAGTTTTGCACCACAATTATGTCGGCCGATCCCCGTAAGTCGTTGCGCCCGCGCGAGTCGCATCCCGGGGGCATCCCGGATGATCCCGGCTTATCCCGGATTAAAACTTTTGATCGACATCAGCGGCCGCGATGGTCCTCCAGTGAAACCTCCTCATCAGGTTCATGTTGCATCGACCCATTGAACGCACCGCCCTAAAGTGGAGAAGGTTGACGAGAACAGAGCGGACTCGGCTCAAGAGCTGGCGGCTCAAAGTCCTAGAGCACGCCAGCGAGCGCCCTCGCCCGATTCAGATGCAACGTCTCGCCGACTCGTCCCGTCTCTCCTCCAGACGGATGACAGGGGGAAGGACGCTGCACTCTGACGGACACTTGGTCCGCCGCACCCTCAGCGGAGACGGCAGTGGGTTTGGCGAGCTGCACCGCCGCTACTACGAACGGGTGCTCCGAGTCGTCAGCGGGATTCTCAAGGACCGGGGGCGCGCCGAAGAGGAGGTCCAGGAGGCCTATCTCGAGGCCCTGGACGCCCTTCCACGTCTGACCGACGGCGAGCGATTCTATCCATGGTTGCGGCGCATCGCAGTCAACCGCGCGATTGAGGTGCAGCGCAGAGCGCGCCGCCGGGAACGGATCCTCGGGGAGAACCTTGAGGTTGACCCTGGGTCAACGCTTGGGACCGCCCTCGAGGATCTCATCCAGGCCGAGACCGCTCGACGGGTGCGGCGGGCCATCGACCGCCTCCCGGAGGGTCAGCGGGCGGCCGTGGTGCTCCGGTTTTTCGATGGCCTGCGCACGCGAGACATTGCCGCCGTCCTCGGCTGCGAAGCCGTGACGGCGCGGACACAGCTTTTCCGGGGGCTGCGGCGACTCGGCGTCCTGATCCGCGAGGAGGAACCATGAGCCTTTCTGAACCGACACGTGCCTGTCCGGACCGTGAGGCAGCCCTGGCGGACTACGTCTTCGGGACGCTGCCTGAGCCCGAGCGTCACCAGCTGGCCGAGCACGTGACGACGTGCGCAGCCTGCCGATATGCACTGAGTGAGGCCCAGGCCGGTTTCAATGCGCTGGACACGCTCGTGTCGCCTCCGTTGCCCTTCTTCGACTACGAAGCTTCCGGAGCGGACGTTCCAATCGGGCATCCATCCCGGACCGCCGCGAACAGGGCGGATGTCTTACCGGTGGTCGAGCAGAGTCTTAGTACGCGTCGGATGAGGGAGCATTCGTGGTACTGGCAGGGAGCCGCCGCGGCGGCCTTGGTGCTGATCGGGATCGGTGTGGGCCGGTGGCTGCCGCCGGCCGGCGCGCCGACAGACGTACTCCCTGAACCCCGACGAGAACTGGGGATCGGGTCGGAGGAGATTGACGCACGGGCTCGGGCTGAGGTGCTGCTCGAACTCGGCGTGCCATGGGTCGGCGATCTGACCGACCTGCTGACCTGGGTGTCGGATCCGACACTCGCTCGGCCCAGGGTGCAAGATCTTCGAGAACAGGCCCGTCGCCTGATCCGCGATGGGCAGGCGCTCCGGGCCGCGCTTGATCCGGAGCAGGAGCCCCACCTAGTCGCCACCGTCAACCGGGCCGAGGTCTTCCTGGAAGAGGTGGCCGCGCTGGACCCGGTAGCCGGTCCGGCGTTCTTCAGTGATGTGGAGCTCTCGGCGATTCGCATCGAGGTAACCGCGGCTGATCCGGTCGGTGCCGCCGCGCGTGCCCTCGTCGCGTCTGGATGGCCGTCTCCAGAGCGAGACCTGTGAAGTGGGAGGAAAGATGAGGAGATTACTCCGTCCCGTCGCCCTAGTGTTCGGCTGGCTGCTCGCCACAGCCGTCCTCCTCTCCGGACAGCCAACCGCGCCCGAGCTCTACCGGCTGGCACGGGAACAGCTGATCGAGGAGCGTCTGGCCGAGGCGCTCACGCTCTTCAGGCAGATCGCCTCTGAGCACGCGGACAGCGAGGCGGCCGACGATGCGCAGTACTACATCGGGTACACGCTCGAGCGGATGGAGCAGCATGCCGAGGCCGCTGCCGCGTTCCAGGTCTTGCTGGATCGCTGGCCGAGCTCACAGCGCGCGGAGAACGCTCGCGGGCGACTGGCGGTCCTGTTGGGACGCACCGGCCAGGGGGCGTCCGGCTCACTCGAGACGCTTCTCCAGAGCAACGCGCCGTGGGACGTCAAGCGTGACACGGCTTTGGCCTTGGCGCGCGCAGGAGATCTTGCGGCCGCTTCGGTGCTGGAGGAGATCATGCATCGGGAGAGCTCGAGTCGGCGGCTCGTGATGCTCGAGGCCCTCTCCCCGCTCACGTCCGACCCGGTGGCGGTGCGGATCATCCTCATGGGTCTGGAGCCAGGGGGCAGTAGCAGCGTCAAGCTCAAGGCGCTGGATGTCCTCCAGCCTGTCGCCGCCCGAGCGGAGGTCACCGCCATCATAGAAAGGGTGCTGGGGCGGAGCGAGAGCAGCAGCGTCCAGCAGAAGGCGGTGCAGATCTTGAGCAGGCACGTGGACACGTCGTCGGCACGACGTGCCCTGGCGGCCGCCCTTGGATCATGGAACAGCAGCACTGTGCGGCTTCTGGCCTGTCGGGTCCTGGCCGGCCGGATGCTCGAGGCGGAGGTGAGACCGGCGGTCCTCGCGCTGTTTCAAGGGTCAGTCTCCTCCTCCCTACAGCTGGAGGTTTTGGAAAGCCTGGCTCCCTCGGCGGACGATCCTCGGATCGTCCCGGTTCTGAAAGCGGCCCTGGCGGGAAACAACAGCAGCAGTGTCCAGCGGCGAGCGATGCGCCTGGTCGCGTCCTCCCGCACGGAAGAGGTCCGGGCAGTGGGCCGCGCGGGCCTCTTCTCGGGAACGTCGACGAGTGTCCAGATGGAGGCCCTACGCGTCTACCTCGAGAGCCGCGATGACCCGGCGGCCTCTGAGGCCCTGCGGGAGTACTTCCGCCGGGGCGAGGTCTCAACGAGCGGGCAGCTAATGGCCCTCGATGCCCTGGCGCGTCACATGGAGACCCCGGCCGCAGCGGACGCGCTCTCGGCGGCGTTGGCGCCATCCCACTCCACGAGCGTCCTGATCAAGGGCGTCCGCCTTGCGGCCCTATACACCGCGCGGCCGGGTGTCCGGGAGGCGATCGTCGGGCTTCTGTCCGGTGGGAGATCGACAGCGGCGCAGCTGGCTGCGCTCGACGCACTGTCCGACCTCAGCGGAGACCCGGAAATCGGAGCCGTCGTCGCGTCGGCCTTCGGCCCCTCTCAGTCGATGAGTGTGAACCTGAAGACGGTGGAGATTCTGGCGGGTCACACGGAGGCCGCGGATGTCAGAACGGCGCTCGTCGGGACGCTCGCTCCTGGCTTCGGGACGGCGCTCGTGCTCTCCAGCTTGGACGCGCTGGAGGGCTTCGTTGCATCGGATGGCGAGGTTCGGACTGCCTTCCTCGCCCTGATGGAGGCGGGCGAGATGTCGTACCGCGCGAGAATCCAGGCAGCCGAGCGGCTCCTGCCGGGGGCAGCGAGGGCCGAGGGGGTTCGTATCGCTGCGGCGATGGAGGACGTCGTGGGCCGCCTGGCTCGCGAGCGATGGGGAGACTGGACTCGCGAGGCCACGGACGACGCGCTGGACGTGCTCGCCGAGGTCGATCCCGAACGGTCGGATCGGCTGCGTCGGCGGT
Organism: Vicinamibacterales bacterium; assembly: GCA_965249105.1. Lineage (GTDB taxonomy): Bacteria > Acidobacteriota > Vicinamibacteria > Vicinamibacterales > UBA8438 > CAUZIB01. Next base: position 824,095 of record OZ252219.1, read on the forward strand.
AGCTGCTCCAGATAGCTCCGTGCTGACGCGCGAATCCTCGACTTCGGATGCTGGCTCCCGACAGCGAAGCTCGCTTCGCTCGTGGCGATGGCTCGAGAGGTCTTGAACTTGAGACATGGTAGTTCACTACTCGGCAACCGAGGGGAGGTCCAGATGAACAGCGCAGCTATCGCAGCCCGGATGAACTTCGCTGACGACGGTGCGTCGCGGCACCGTCAGAGCGTAGTGGGACAGCGCCGATCTTCGCCGGTCTTGAAGTCTGGGGCAGGATTCGTCTGGTGGCCGAGGGTGACCCTGGCAGCGTTCCTGCTCCTCGCATCAGGTGGCCCAGCGATCGGCCAGTGGACGCAGTGGGGTGGGCCGAGTCGTGATTTCGTTGTCGACGACGGCGCGACATTGCCGGGCTGGTCAGACGGTGGCCCCGCCTTGCTGTGGTCAAGGGAGCTTGGCGCTGGGCACGCCGGCATCGTGAGCGACGGCAAGAGTCTGTTCACTATGACGCGTCGCGGGAATCACGAAGTCGTGATTGCGATGTCGGCCAACAGCGGCGCCACCATCTGGGAGCACGCCTATCCCGCAACGGCAGAGGCCGGCCATGAGTTGGATACAACCTGGGGCTCGGGTCCGAATGCGACGCCGTTGCTCAGCAGCGGCCGACTGTACACCCTTGGTTTCACGGGGGTGCTGACGTGCCTTGACACGGCGACAGGGACAGTCATCTGGGACCACAACCTGTCAGACGCCTTCAACGTGAGCGTGCCCTTCTTTGGACACGCCGCGAGTCCCATGCAGTTCGAAGACACGCTTATCGTCGTCGCCGGAGGCGCCCTCGCCCTTCGACTCGAGGATGGCTCTCTCGTGTGGGACAACCGGGAGTTCGAGGGCAGTTACGCTTCGCCTGTTCTGGTCGGGACTGCCGGTGGAGCCCAGCTCATCGCACCGGTCGCCGGCGAAGTCGTCGCTCTGCACCCGAAGGATGGTCGGCTGCTCTGGCGACACCCCTACGAGAACTCAATGCGCACGTTCTTGAGTGGTCCACTCGTAGCAGACGATGACATCGTCGTTGCCTCAGCCTACTTTCTTGGCAGCATTGGCCTTCAGTTGGCTCCGGGAGGCTCCGGGGTCACCCAGCTCTGGGAAAACCCGAGACTGCAGCTCGCGCAGTTTAACGGCGTTCGCGTCGACGACACGGTGTACGGTTTCCACAACTCCATCTTGATCGCCCTCGACGTACCGACAGGGGAAATCTTGTGGCGCACACGCGAATTGGCTCCAGGCAGCATGGTCAAGGTCGGCGCGCAGTTTCTCCTGCTCGACAAGGACGGGCAGCTCTCCGTGGTCTCACTTGATCGACAGAGCCCGACCATTCACTCGCAAGCGCAGATCCTGGAGGGACGCTCTTGGACCGCACCGGCGCTTGTGGAGGGTCGCTTGTACGCGCGCAATTTGGAGCGTATCGTCGCCGTCGACCTGACGACGTCCGGTCCAGGGAGCGAAGCGCGAACTGCGACGCCGGGGCGGCCACCCGTCGCGGCGCCGGCCGGGTTTCTCGACGCGAAGGACCTTCTCATGACGGCGTACTATCGGTCCGACGTGGGCGCCCTGGCTGATGCAGGCGCGACCTTTCGCGACTGGCAAGACGATCCTGAGCTGGGACATTTGGCCCACTACTATCTCGGCTTCGCGGCGTACCAGAGAGCACTCCTGGTTCCTGACGAAGGGAAGCTGGAATTGCTCCGGGAGGCGGAGGAGCTGTTGCTGGCGGCGCTCACGCGTGATCAGACCCTTGCCGACGCCCATGCGTTGTTATCGCGGATCTACCCTATGTATTTCAGGTTTGATCTCAGGCGCGCCCGGATCGTTGGCCCCCGGGGAGATGTTCATTTGGATAGCGCCGTGCGGTTTGACCCAGACAGCGCGCGAGTCCTCGCGTTCCAGGGGATCGACACCTTCTACAGCCCACCTGAGTATGGGGGCGATCCAGAGCGGGGCCTCGAGCTCCTTCGGCGAGCGCTCGATCGTTTCGAAGAGCAACCACAGCTCGAGAGCACACCCTATCCGGACTGGGTACGGGCCACGGCCTGGGTTTGGTACGGACAGACTTTGCAAACCCGGGACGACACCGATCCGGAAGAGGTGACTGACGCCTTTCGTAGCGCGCTTGCGCTGAACCCTGAGTTTTCGCTGGCTCAGGAACTCCTGGACCGCGCCAGCCGTGAGTCTCGCTGATCAGTAGTTGCCGACTGGCGCTGCTGAGGGGTCTGCGCGCGGCGAGCTCTTTGCGCGCTGCGGTGGCGGGACATCAACTTGCTCCAGCGCGTACCGCGTGTTTCTCTCCGACACCGACTTTCCCGCTTCCCCGCTCGCGATTGACCCTTTATTTGTAGGGTCGAACACGGGTCCTTCGCGGCGCGAATCCGACGCTCGCGTGTCGCTGTCCACGCCGGGCGAAACCTGCTGAGGTGACGAGCCTCCGGTCGTCGAAGCGCGATCAGCCCCGAATTCATTGGCCTCATCGCGAGTTGCGAGGGGCGAACGTTGGCGGCAGAGAGAAACACGCGGTCCCCGCGTGAGACCTTGAGCGAGTCCGAGGGAACCCTTCACCTCCGTCAGGTTGGGTAGAGGACTCGCACCTCCAAGCGGGCGGGCATGCCCGGCACGCGTAAGCCACCGCCTACGGCGGTGAGACGCGCAGAGGTTCGACCGTTGTAGGGATTCGCCGAAGAATATGCGACGGTCTCCAATCATGAACTCCCCAGTTCAGAAAGGAGACCGTCATGCGAGAGTGGCAAAGCCAATCCCACGTCCGATGGGATTGCAGATATCACGTGGTGTGGGTGCCGAAGTATCGACCGGCGGCAGGAAGTAGACGAGAAGAAGCAAGAGAAGCTGGAACTTCGCTAACCGGAGGCCCCTTCGAGGGGCCTTCATCATACCGCCCCCTCAGGGGGCGGTAACTGATGCGTGCCGGGCATGCCCGCCCGCTTGGAGGTGCGAGTCCTCTACCCAACCTGACGGAGGTGAAGGGTTAGCGAAGCGCAAGGGCGGCCATCGCGAGGTGGCGTCTGAAGGAAGCGTGGAGCAAAGGCGCGAGCCGATGCACAAGAATCGGATAGAAGGCGACCGTGACCGGATGAGCGAGCGTAAGATCGCAAAGTCCATATCCGTCAAGGGTCACGGGCGTAGATCCGGCGGTTGTGCGCCGAAGGCGGTCGGACTTACCCCGGGAGGCCTGCGTCGTTGTCCCGGTGACGGGACTGGGGGGACCGAGAGGAACCCCGAGCGCGGCGCAGGAGTCAGCAGAGGGCATAGTAGGTGGCGGCAACGAGCCGGAGCACCGGAAGGCTTACCCCCACTGAAGGCCCGAACGGCTCCCCGCGAGGGGATAACGGAGCGGCCAGTAGAGACGGGCATCTCATGAGCGACACGCGGCAGAAGACCCAGCGTGAGCTGGCCTCGGCGAGGGAGGCGAGGGGTGAAGCCCCGAGTGCCGTCGCCCGAGGGTCCGAATCGTCCACGGCGGCGCCCGCCATCGAACGCCAAGCGAACACCGAGCGACTGATGGAGGAGGTGTGTGAGCGAGAGAACCTGAAACGGGCACTACGACGAGTCCGGTCTAACAAGGGCAGCCCAGGCATCGATGGAATGACCGTCGATGAGCTTCCTGGCTACCTGCGCGAACACTGGCCGACCATTCGGCAACAGCTCCTGAGCGGGACGTATCAGCCCCAGCCGGTGAAGCGGGTGGAAATTCCAAAGCGCGACAGCGGGGGTGTCCGGAAGCTCGGCATTCCCTGCGCGTTGGATCGTTTCATCCAGCAGGCGGTGCAACAGGTTCTGCAACGGCGCTGGGACCCGACGTTCTCCGAGCACAGCTACGGGTTTCGCCCCGGCCGCTCGGCCCATCACGCCATCGCCCAAGCGCAACGATACATCGCGGACGGCGCCGGCTACGTCGTGGACCTTGACCTGGAAAAATTCTTCGATCGAGTCAACCACGACCGATTAATGGGTCACGTGGCTCGGCGCGTCGCCGACACGCGACTGCTCACACTCATCCGCGCGTTCTTGAACGCGGGGGTGATGGACGCATCTGGAGCGCGCACAGTGAGGTCGATCAAAAGTTTTAATCCGGGATAAGCCGGGATAATCCGGGATGACCCCGGGATGCGACTCTCGCGGTCGCAACGACTTCCGGGGACGCGGCGGCCCCAGCGGGGGTTCGGTGAGCGTTCCTCTTCGCGAGCAGGCTGAGACGTCCGGGGGTGCGGTCGATCAAAAGTTTTGAAACCCGGGATAACCCGGGATCGCGGCGGGTCGGTCTCCCGAGTGAGCTCGATCAAAAATTTTAATCCGGGATATTCCGGGATAATCCGGGATGACCCCGGGATGCGACTCTCGCGGTCGCAACGACTTACCTGCGTGATCTTCTATTTATACGGCTACTCGCACTTCGAAAGATACGGCGTCATGCCGTTCGGTGAGTTGAAGCACGGGGCGGAGGGACTCCGTGAGGATCTCGCGTCCCTTTTTGGGAGAGAGCGTCGGCGAGTTCGTCCGACTGACCGCGATGAGCAAGCGACACGCCAACAAGCAGGCATGTCCGTGCGGCAGCGGGCGGCGCCTGGGCCGATGTCACCACCGGCGGATCAACACGGCCTTGTTGCATGAATCGGACGTGGCCCGCAACGATCCCAACCCAACTGTTGGTCACCGCTTGATCGCGTACGACGCAGGCCTGCCCAAGTCCGTCATCCGATTCAGCACGTTGCACGCGAGGACCGCCTCAGTCCCCTGCCCTGCGGAACTCCGCGCGCGAAGGCTATCGCCGATGATCGACTTGTACCGGAAGAAGACATTCTCCACGCGCGCCTGCCGATGGTAGCCCGCCTCCTTCTTCCACCGTCGCCGCCCGATCTCCTGCATCCGCTTGACGGTACGATCGCGAGCGACGGACCGCGGCCGGCGGCGAGACACGGCGGCGGTCCGCTTCGGTGGCACGACAACCCTCGCACCGCGCGCGCCCGCCGCCTCGTAGACCGTGATCGTGTCGTAGGCGGCGTCGGCTGTGACGCTTGAGATGTCGCCATCGACGGCGGGGATCAGATTGACGGCAGTCGTGGCGTCGTCGACATGCGCATCGGTTAGGGCCTGCGCCACGATCACACCCGACCGGTCGACGCCGAGATGGAGCTTCTTCCATCCACGCTTGCCGTGTCCCCCGTGTTTCGTGGCCCGAGACGCCCGCTGAACGCGATCAGAAGTTTGATCCGGGATATTCCGGGATATAGCTGGGATGCATCCCACTTAAACCCTCGCGCTGGCACGAACTTACGGCGATCGGCCGACACAATTATGGATCAAAACTTTTGATCTATGAAATCGTCGTCAAATGGCGTTTTCCGGGGGTTTTGGGGCCCTCAAAATGGGGAGGATTGAAATCCTTTTCAATGGCATTTCCAGCCGTCTCGACGACGACGCCGAGTCGATCGAAGATTCTGAAGCGGGATATTCCGGGACTGATCCGGGGCTCTCGTGTTCGTCTTTTGTTCGCTTGTCGACGTGCGAGACGGGTTCGCTCGAGACTGCCCCCACCACCATTTTAACCCCGTAAAAACATAGTTCTACAGGGCCAATCGACATTGTCGGTTGGCCTCTTTGTTTTCAGACTGCAACGAGATTGCAACGGATGGGGGATTCGCCCCTCGGGAATCGACCCCAGTGGTGGCGAGGATACGTCGAGCTGGTACCTCGGCGGCAAGTGTTCCCACGGGGCCTGATAGCTAAGTCGCCACTCCGCGTGTCGATATCCAGTAGTAGAGGTGAAGAGGACTGGACTCAGCCAAGCTGCTGTGGTGGGCCTGACCCGGCGCTCTCATGTGGTCATCGCAACATTTGAACCGCTGCGTGGTAAGGAAACAGTGGAGGTGTTGGGATGGCAGAAACACGTATTCGCGGTGTGCGGCTGACGCGAGAAGAACGACTGGCTGTACGTCGGCTGATCAGTGCCGGTCGGAGTTTCGAAGAAGCGGCGGCGGCCGTCAGGTGTTCGACGAAGACCGTGCAGAGACTACTGAACACGGTGGGCGGCATGCCACCGCAGAAGCCGACGCGTTCGAAGCGGCACCTGTCATTGGCTGAGCGAGAGGAAGTCTCGAGAGGATTAGAAGGCGGCGCATCGTATCGTGCGATCGCACGGCGCCTTGGACGGGCACCGTCCACCATCGCTCGCGAGGTCAACGGCCATAGCGGCCGCCGCCGGTATCGGGCGTGTCGCGCGGACGAGGCGGCCTATCAGAGAGCGCGACGACCGAAAGCCACGAAATTCCGACGCTGTCCTCGGCTCCGCGCCCAGGTGGAATCGATGTTGAACGCGCAGTGGTCTCCGCAACAAATCAGTGCGAGACTGACCATTGACTACCCGGACGATCCCGAGATGCGCGTGTCGCACGAAACCATCTATCGTTCGCTGTTCGTCCAGTCCAGGGGGGCGTTGCGCAAAGAGCTCACCGCGTGTCTGCGTTCGGGGCGTACCCGTCGTCGCCCGCATGGGCGCAAAGATCCAGGAGGCTATATCAGAGATATGGTCCTCATCGCGGATCGACCGGCTGAGATTGAAGACCGTGCCGTGCCTGGTCATTGGGAAGGCGATTTGATGCTGGGTGCCCGGGGCCAGTCGGCGATCGCCACGTTGGTCGAGCGTCAGACTCGCTACGTCATGTTACTGGCCGTCGGCCGCAACAAGACCAGTCCCCATGTGTGCGCGCTCATCGCGAAGAAGATCAGAACGCTGCCGCAGCATCTCGCAGTGTCCCTCACGTGGGACCGCGGCAAGGAAATGGCTGGGCACCGCCAATTCAGCATTGCAACTGGCGTCCACGTCTACTTCTGTGATCCGTCAAGCCCGTGGCAACGCGGCAGTAACGAAAATACGAACGGTCTGCTGCGTCAGTACTTCCCAAGAGGAAGCGACTTGTCCGTCCATAGCCAGCGGCACCTAAACCGGGTCGCGCACATGCTCAACGACCGGCCTCGACAAACGCTGGGCTGGATGAAACCATCTGAGAAACTGGCTGAGTTGTTGCGTTGACCATGTGAGATCGCCCCCGCTTTCGTGGACACCTAACCCTTGTGGTAGAAGGAGTCCACGATGCCAAGAACCAGAAGACCGTATCCGCCGGAGTTTCGCGAACAGCTGGTCGCGTTGGTCCGAGCCGGACGTACCCCCGAGGACCTCGCCGGCGAGTTTGAACCGACGGCGCAGTCGATCAGCAACTGGGTGGCCCAGGCCGATCGCGACGCCGGACGGCGGACCGATGGTCTCACCACCGCCGAACGTACGGAACTGACGCGACTCCGGCGAGGGGGATGTCCCCGTAGCTGTTGAAATTTGAAGCGGCGGCTCTTCACTGGTCGTGCTATACGACCGGTGACAAAACCGAGGTGCAAGCCTCCCAGCAAGGAGCCGCCATGAAGAAGCAGTCTCGCACAGTCCGTCGTCGTCGCCAATCGACATCCCCGTCGCCGCGCCATCTCCCGTTGGTCGAGATCCTGATCGATACGCAGGCCGAGCTCCAGGAGCTGGTCGTGGCGGCCGGCCTGAAGGTGCTCGAGGCCATGCTGGAAGAAGACCGGACCGCGGTATGTGGGCCACGGTATGCGCATCAACCCGAGCGCCAGGCCTCTCGCGCGGGGCATACGCCGAGTCAGGTTGTCCTGGGCGGGCGGAAGGTCGCGATGCGCCGCCCGCGCGCCCGGCGCGATGGCACGGAGGTGCCGTTGCCCACCGCGCGGGCGTTCACGGATGCGGACCCGCTGAATCGACGTGTCGTCGACCAGATGCTCATTGGTGTGGCGACCCGCCAGTATGCGCGGAGTCTCGAGCCGCTGGGCGCCGACGTGACCACGCGAGGTACGAGCAAGAGTGCGGTCAGTCGGCGCTTTGTCGCCCAGACGCAGGCGCAGCTGGATGCGTGGCGGGCGACGCCGCTCGACGCCCTCGACCTGGCGGTGGTGCTGATCGACGGGGTCCACGTCGGTGGCCACTGTATCGTCGTCGCGTTAGGCATCGACAAAACGGGGGCCAAACACCCGCTCGGGCTGTGGGAAGGCGCCACGGAGAATGCGACGGTCTGTCAGGGGCTGTTGACGAATCTCGCCAGCCACGGGCTGCGCACCGACCGGAGCCTGCTGGTGATCGTCGATGGCGCGAAGGCCCTCGACACGGCCGTGACCCAGACGTTCGGGCGCGCCGCTCTGGTGCAGCGGTGTCAGGTCCATAAGGGCCGGAACATCTTGGAGTATCTCCCCGAGGCACAGCGGCCGTGGGTGAAGACGGTCCTCACGCGCGCCTACACGAACAGCCACGTCAAGACGGCCAAGCGTCTGCTGGAGCACCTGGCGCATCGCTTGGACACTGACTACCCGAGTGCGGCCGCGAGCGTGCGGGAAGGGCTCGACGAGACGCTGACCGTGCTCGGTTTGGGTCTGTCGGAGCGTCTCCAACGATCGCTCGCCACCACGAACGCCATCGAGAGTCTGCTCAGCCGTACGCGCCATGTGCAGCGGCATGTGAAACGCTGGCGCGGCGGAACGATGGTGCTGCGCTGGGTGGCCGCCGGGATGCTCGAAGCGGCGAAGGGGTTCCGTCGGGTGAAAGGATGTCAAGATATGCCCGCGCTGGTGGCTGCCCTCCGGGCACGCGACGCGCGGCTAGGACTCGGAGAGTCGGCAGAGATGGTCGCGTAGTCGTGAACCGAGCCGCCGCTGAGTTTCAACAGCGCACGGGACATCCCCGCGCGAGTCGCATCCCGGGGTCATCCCGGATTATCCCGGGTTAAAACTTTTGTGACGATACGTGTGCCACTTGGGGATGTCCCTCCGGCGCAACGAGTATCTCGTGGCGGAGAATCGCATCCTCCGGGCGCAGCTCCCCGGCCGCGTGACACTGAGCGACGGCGAACGCCGGACGTTGGCCGAGATCGGTAAGCGGCTCGGCCGCCAGGCCCTCGCGCAGGTGGCGAGCATCGTGCGGCCCGAGACGATCCTTGCCTGGCACCGGCGGCTGGTCGCCAAGAAGTTTGACGGCTCGGAGCGGCGAACCTATCCGGGGCGGCCCAGAGTCGGTCAGGAAATTGAGCAGCTGATTGTCCGCTTCGCCACTGACAACCGCGACTGGGGTTATGACCGCATCGCCGGGGCCCTGGCCAACCTCGGCCACGCAGTGAGCGACCAGACAGTCGGCAATGTTCTGAAACGTCACGGTATCCTGCCTGCCCCCGAGCGCAAGAAGACCACGACCTGGAAGGATTTCGTTCGTGCCCACCGGGAGGTGCTGGCCGCGACGGATTTCTTTACGACCGAGGTGTGGACGGTAAGCGGTCTCGTGACCTACTACGTCTTGTTTGTCATGCACGTGGCGACGCGCCGGGTCCACATCGCGGGCCTGACACCTTTCCCGGATGAGTCCTGGATGACCCAAGTCGCACGGAACCTCACGATGGCCGACGTGGGCTTCCTAGGGGACCATCGGTATCTGATTCACGATCGCGACGGCAAGTACTGCCCCGCGTTCGACGACACGATCACGGAGGGTGGCGTCACGCCAGTGCGCTTGCCGCCGCGCAGCCCCAACCTGAATCCGCACGCGGAGCGCTGGGTGCGGTCGGTGAAAGACGAGTGCCTCTCGAAGCTGATCCTGTTCGGCGAGCCAGCGTTGCGGACGGCTCTGCGGGCCTACACCGGGCACTTCCACGGCGAGCGGAATCACCAGGGCAAGGACAATCTCTTGCTCTTTCCGCGGGACGAGGTCCCCACGACCGGCCCGGTGCGATGCCGCGAGCGCCTCGGGGGGCTGCTCAAGTTCTACTACCGGGCGGCCGCATGAGTTTCTTGACCATACGGGGTCAAGAGTCGTGATCTACAATCCTGCTCGCCCGATCCCCGTGGACAGGTAAACCACACTCGGGGACGCTTCGGCGAGGACCGAGCCAGGAGGGCCTGTCACGTCAGCCACGACGCCGACAACCTCCCAAGTGTCATCTCCGCGCGGCGTCCATCTCAACAAACGCGTCCGGCCGAATCCGAACGCCGACACTACCACCGAACACCCGTTGCACAGCCTCCGTGTCCATCCGAGCCATCACGACATTGGTCGGATCCAGACCGAGATCAATCGTGACGCGCGCCACGAAGCTGCGCAGCAGCACCCCTGCCGTGGTCAGGAGCACCAGCGCAAGCGCCACCTGCACAACGGCCAATCCGCCCTGCGCCCTAGTTGCCCGGACACCACCGAACCCGCCAACCGCCAGCAGGTTCCCGTCGTTGAGGGTTCGCGCCAGTTCGACTCGCGACCACGCGAACGCCGGGGCTGCCCCAAACAGGAGACCCGCTGCCACCGACAGTCCCGCGACGAACACCAGAACGACCCCGTCGAGTCCGACCTCGGCGAGTCCCGGGACGTGACTCGGCGTCAGGGCCGGGGCAGCGCGCACGATGCCCGCAGCCACAGCGAGGCCGAACGCACCACCAACGAGGCTCAGGACGACACTCTCGGTCAGCAATTGGCGAACGATTTGCACTCTGCCAGCGCCGAGTGCCGCGCGGATGGCGAGTTCCCGCTGCTGGACGACGCCGCGGGCCAGTAGCAGACCGGCGACGTTGGCGCACGCCAGCAGCAGCACCAGCCCGGTCGCTGCGGTGAGCATCAGGAGCACCGGCCGATACGGACGCTCTCGCTCTTCGCCCAGCGGAGTAACGCGCGTCTCGAACTCGACGCCGGGTATCCGGGGGAGGCCGGTTCCCGGTCTGTCGAGGATCGTACGCACCTCAGTCGCCGCCTGCGCGGGCGACACGCCGATCTGCAGAAGTCCGATGCCGGAGTACGTGCCCCGAATAGTCATGGCACCGCGCAAGGGCGGCTCATCCGGCGGGATGACCAGCGGCTTCCAGAAGTCGACTCCGGGTCGCGGGAAGTCGAAGCCACTAGGGAGCACCCCAATGACCATGTGCGCCTCGTCATTTAACAAGACCGGTGCTCCGATGATGGCAGGGTCCGACCCGAATCGCGTCGCCCAGGTTTGGTGGCTCAACAGCACGACGCGGTCCGTGCCCTCGACCGCCTGCGTAGCGGTGAACAACTGGCCGAGCGCCGGCGTCGTCCGCAAGAGCGGGAACAGCGATGGTGTAACCGCCGCGCCGTACAGGGAAACGGGACCGTCCGGACCGTTCCAGATGAGGTTGAGCGACGCGAACGCGGCTAGGTACTCGAACGACCGGGCCTCTTCCCATAGCCGCTGTATCGCGGCATTCGATAGACTGGGAGGCAGTGAACGCTCCGCAGACCACCGTCCCACACTGACGATCCGGTCTGCATCCGGGTAAGGCAGCGGCCGGCGCAGCAGGCCCTGGATAAGGCTGAAGGTCGCCGTGTTCGTGCCGATGCCGATGGCAAGGATGACGAGCGTCGCCGAGGTGAAACCTAGGCGTGCGCCGAGGTTTCGCACAGCCTCACGCAGATCGCGGAGCAGCCACTCCATGTCAAAGATCTTTCGGTCCGACCGACCGACGATGGGTGATCAACCAAACAGCACGCGCAGCACCTCGGCTTCGCGATCGGTTTCCAGCATCCCCGATCCATGCGTGCGTTACGAGCCAGGTGTCACCTTTCAACGCGTTGTTCACTCGATCCAGACGGGAGAAACTGATGGTGAGAGAAGCCAAGGTCTCATCCCGGAGGACCGAGTGGACATCCATACAGTATTCCAGAACCACCCCCGCGAGTCGCGCCGAACTGGTCGCCCCGCGTGGCTGGTCGCCCGCGTGCTCGACGACCACTTGCCGGTAAGCCTCGTCGCCGCCGCCGCGGGCGTCTTTCCGCGCACCGTGCGCAAGTGGATCGCCCGGTATCGGGCTGAAGTCCCCGACGGCTTGGCCGAGCGCAGTTCGCGGCCGCATCGGAGCCCCCGGGCCGCGCCCAGTCGCGTCGTCGCTCACATCAGGACCTTGCGCGATCAACCGAACAGCACGCGCAGCACCTCGGCTTCGCGATCTGAGTCCAGCATCCCCATCCATCCATGCGTGCGTCACCAGGCCTTCGGTATCGACCACCAGCAGGGCGGGCGTGCCACGAACGGGGAGCGCTCCAGTGTTCACGATCAAGGCGTCAAGAGTGACTCCTTCGGATGCGAGATAGGCCGCCATACCGCTCTCGTGTGGCGGCGCAGCGACCACGATCCTTCTTCCGGTCACGCTCAGCTAGGCATGACCCAAGTTTTAATCCGGGATAAGCCGGGAACTGCTTATCCGGTTGACTCACCAGACCCCTCTATATAGTGTTCGAGCCGGGGGAGGTAGGGTGAGACCAGCGTTTCCTCGAACACTGGCGGCGGTCCACGCGCGGTTCGCGACCGAAGATGCCTGCCGGGGGTACCTGGCAGCGTCGCGGTGGCCGGACGGGTTCCGTTGCCCCAGGTGCAGTCATGCCGAAGCGTACGAGCTGGCCACCCGCGCAGTGTTCAAGTGCAAGGCCTGCAGACATCAGACATCGGTGACTGCCGGAACGGTTCTGCAGCGCACGCGGGTGCCCCTGACGCTGTGGTTTGGGGCGGCCTACCTCGTCTCTACGCACACACCGGGCATCTCGGCGCGTCAGCTTCAGCGCCAGCTGGGGTTGAGCCGCTACGAGACCGCATGGACGCTGCTCCAGCGGCTGCGAGCCGCGATGGTCCGACCCCAGCGCGACAGCATCCCGGGACCGGTGGAAGTCGACGAGACCTACGTGGGCGGCCTGGAGGTTGGCCGGCGTGGCGGCCGGTGGCGCGACGGCGAGAAAGCCATTGTGGTCGGTGCGGTTGAAGTCAGAGGCCAGGGGTCCGGGCGAGTTCGCCTGGCAGCCGTGGAGGATGTGTCGGCGGTGTCGCTCGTCGCGTTCGTCGAGCACTCCGTGGCGCCCGGCAGCATTGTCCTGACCGATGGCTGGAAGGGCTACCTTCCGCTCAGGCGACGGGGCTACGACCACCGCCCGAAAACCCAGGGCGTGGCCACGAATGCGGCGCGGCTGTTTCCCCGCATTCATCGCGTCTTCTCTAACCTCAAGACATGGCTCAGGGGCACCCATCATGGCGTGAGCCCCGAACATCTCCCGTACTACCTCGACGAATTCGTCTTTCGGTTCAACCGACGGCGGACGCCGATGGCCGCCTTTCAATCCTTGCTTGGGCTGACCTCTCAACACCAGCCCCTCCCCCACAACATGTTGTATGGTGGTGAGCAAACCGGATAAGCACTAGTCGGGATCATCCGGGATGACCCCGGGATGCGACTGGCGCGGTCGCAACGACGTACGGGGACGCGGCGGCCCCAGCGGGGCGCGTTGCGCTCGACGACGAGGCGTTCGTCGTCGATGCCCGGGTCGGTGGACGGTCGGTCGTGCAGCCCGGCGTGGATCACGCGCACCAGCTTGTGGGCGGTGGCAAGGATCCATCCCGGAAGCCGACGCGCCGTGGACCCGACGACTGACAGGGGTCAGTCGTACATGGTTCTCTCAAAACCCCGGACCACCGAACCTGGCTCGCGAGACGATCACGCGGACCCCGGCCGCCACCTTGCCCCAGGCGCGACTCAGCTCCCCGGCACCGCGCCCGTAACCGCTGAAATCGCCTGAATCCAACGAGGAAATCGAGGGCAAGCCTCGAGCGATCCCGAAGTGCGAGCATCGGCAGGACTGGGTGGCGGTGGGGGCAGTCTCGAGCGAACCCGTCTCGCCGCGATTCTCGCCCCGCACGTCGTGGGCGAACAACAGTCGCATGCGGGATGGATCCCGGCAAGTCCCGCAATATCCCGCTTCAACGCGAGCCGATCTTCTTCGTCGCGCGGCGCCGCTGAGGAGCCAGTGTCGCCTTCGCTGACTTCGCTCGCGGCGGCATCCGTTCAGCAGGTGTTGGTGATTCGCCGGAATTCAATTGCGGCGAATCCGGCGACCCGACGGGGCTTCCTGAAGAGCCGATCGACTTGGCGCCCGGAATGGCCGGAGCAGAGAGCCGACCTGGACCGTCCGCGTTAGCCGACTCGGACGGCGCATAGACCACGCCGGCGTTCAGCTTTTCCAACCCAGATCCTCTGACCGACACGCGCTGGCTGGGGGCTTCTTGTCCTAAGCCCCAGTCGGTCACGTGAAACTTTGCGAACATCACGGACACGACGCGCATCGGATTGCGCTCGTAGACCGGCTCGGTCGTGTCGTCGAGCGCATAGTGAAGCACCATCAGCCTGCCGGCTGCGATGTTGTGGCCCTGGTAGCTGCTCACGGAACGGCTCGCCTTCACCTCGATACCTTGACCGCCGTGCTGGACGGCGTCCCCGGCGTAAAGGCCACGGGGCACGAGAGTAGGTCGGCCATTGGGCCACTGATTGACGGCAAGCCCTGGCTGTGCGTTGGCAGTGCAACGCGCCATGGCCTGGGCGAAGATGTTAGATAAGAAGCCTGAGAAACTTGCTAACGGCGGGATCAGCTCTTCGAGACGGCCATACCCATGACCGACGCTGGCGTCGTTGAGTGTGTGCAAGTAGGTATAGACATCGTTGAGGGCCTCGACGATGGCCGTGGCAGTCACGCCGTAAGGAAGCGCGAGCGCGGTATTGGCGTCTTGCTCGTTGGCCGCGGGACGGTCTAGGTAGCGCGGTGGCATCAATTTGCGTATCGGCCTGAGTGCACAACAACGTTAGAGGAACACGTGGGCGCTCGTTCGCGACGTGTCCCTTGATCGTCACGGACGGATTCAAGTTCTACGGAAAGGTCATCCGTCGGGTCTTTGGTCCAGCGGTTCTCTACGGTCAGGTGCTCAAGACGCGAAGAAACGATCGCATCGTTCAGGTCGAACGACGAGAGCTGAGGGGCGCGTCGTGGCGGTTCGAAGCAGAGTCTCAACAGCGCCGAGGACTCGTCGACATTGAACACGTCGTTCATCGAACGGCTGAATCTGACGATCCGCCAGGGCTCGGCCTATCTGTTTCGGCGAACGCCCTCCCATGCTCGCTCGGAGGGCAAGCTCGAAGCACATCTCGAGCTCCTGCGCTGCCACTACAACTTCGTCCGCCCACACGGTGCTCTGAAGTTCGGGCGGGAGGTCCGGACTCCGGCGATGCAGGCCGGACTCGCGACGCGGCGACTCACCTTCCGTGAGGTATTCGCGTGTCAACCGGCATCCTCATTAGTAGTATCAAGTACGCATCGGCGCGATCACGTGCGCCGTGCCGCGCCGGTTGCCCACCGCCCCGGTCGGGGACGAGCTTCTGGCCGCCTGAGTAACAGTTGATGGCGGAAGCACCGCAGAGAGCGTACAGGCGCTGACGACCGCTGCCCGGGATGTTGGTGGCAACTGTAAATTTCCCATTCGTGGCAACCGAAAACCGCACACTTTAGTGGTTGGCGGGCTCTGCCCTGCGTTCCACGATGTTGGCGAATCCAACAGCGAGGGAGCGGGGGGCAAATGCACGGATGGGAGACGAGGATGCTGCTGAGGCACTATCTGCAACGGGGCGTCTCGAAGGCCGCGTTGGCGAGACGCTTCGGGGTGAGCCGCCGGACGATCCACGAATGGGTCGAGACGGGTCAGTTGGACCGGGACCTGTCGTCAGGGGGTGCGCGCTACTCGCCACGTCCAGCCGTGCCCCACAAGCTGGCTCCCTACACCGGGATCATCGAGGCACGTCTCGAGGAGTTCCCCGGTCTGTCGGCGCAGCGGCTGTTCGACGAGGTCCGCGCGGCGGGCTACCCCGGTGGCTACAGCCGTGTGCGGGACTACGTCCGCGCGGTACGCCCGCGCGAGCCGGTCGAGGCGGTGGTGCGGTTCGAGACGCCGGCGGGGCGTCAGGGCCAGGTGGACTTCGCGACGTTCACGCTGCCCTGGGGCCGCCGGCACGCCCTGGTGGTGGTGCTGAGCCACTCCCGGCTGCTGTGGCTGCGCTTCTACCGCCGGCAGACGATGGCGGTGCTGACCGAGGGGCTGGAGCGCGCGTTCGCGCGGTTCGGCGGTGTCCCGAAGGAGCTCTTGTTCGACCAGATGCGCGCGGTCGTGCTGTCGGACGGCCGCGTGGGCGGCGGCGAGCTGGTGTTGAACGCGGAGTTTCTGCGCGTTGCCGCGCACTGGGGGTTCCACCCGCGCGCGTGCCGGCCGTATCGGGCGCAGACGAAGGGCAAGGTGGAGCGGCCGATCCGCTACATCCGTGACAGCTTCTTCTACGGGCGCGCGTTCGCGAACGACGAGGACCCTCAATGAGCAGGCGTCGCGCTGGCTGGAGGGCACGGCCAATGTGCGCCGGCACTCCACGACGGGCGAGCGCCCGGTGGACCGCTTCGAGCGGGACGAGCGTGAGGCCCTCGGTCCCTTGGCACGCCGTCCCTACCAGCGTTTTGGCGTCCAGCCCGCCACCGAGCCGACCCGCCGGCGCGTGCCCGACACCGTCAAGGTGGAGCGCCGGTCGTTGCGGGTCTATGCGGAAGCGGCGGGATGACGGCAACGGCGCGTGACCGGCGCGACCGGCTGCGGGCGATGCTGGCGGACCTGAAGATGCCCGGCGCGCTGGAAGCGGTCGACGGCGTGCTGGCCAAGGTCGACAGCGGGGCGGTGACGGCGAGCGAAGCGATCGAGCAGGTGCTGGGCGCCCAGATCGCGCTGCGCAACAACCGTCGCCTGCAGGCCGCGATGCGCTCCTCGCGCCTGCCGGCCGTCAAGACGCTGGCGCAGTTTGATTTCACCTTCCAGCCGAGCATCAAGCGCGAGCAGATCGAGAGCCTGCACGAGCTGGGATTCCTCGACCGCCGCGAGAACGTTATCCTGCTCGGCCCGCCTGGGGTGGGCAAGACGCATCTGGCGATCAGCCTGGCGATCGCGGCCGCCGAGGCCGGCCGACGCGTCTACTACGGGACGTTGGCGGGACTGATCGACTCGCTCACCGACGCCAGGGCCGCGGTAGCGCTGTCCCGGCGGCTGCGCGTGCTGACGCATCCCGCGCTGCTCGTGGTCGACGAGATCGGCTACCTGCCGGTCAGCCAGGACGGCGCCGTGCTCTTCTTCCAACTGATCAACGCCCGCCACGAGCGGGCGTCGACGGTGCTGACCTCGAACAAGGGCTTCGAGGAATGGGGACACGTGCTCGGCGACGAGGTTATGGCGGCGGCGCTCATCGACCGGCTGCTGCACCATTGCCACATCGTCAACATCCGGGGCAACAGCTACCGGATGCGGGAGCATCAGCACTGGCTGAGGACAGCGTCGGACGAACAGCGTGAGGGAGTCGCCACGTGACCGCCGGCTCCGCAGCTTCCCGTCGGGCATCACCGGGAGAATGTCCGCTCCGCCCGAGACGTCCTCCCCAGAAGTGTGCAGTTTTCGGTTGCCACAAATGTGCGGTTTTCGGTTGCCATTGACACGGGATGCCGTGCCGACTGCTCCAACGGGCCTGACCGCAACGCCGGGTGACGATGAGGTGACACTCGAGTGGGACAACCCAGCCACCGCGAGCATTCGGGGCTACGTGTACCTACACTCAACTGGCACGAAGAGCTGAAGGCGCGAGTACCCGTGGACTGACGGATTCAGGCGATTTCAGCGGTTACGGGCGCGGCGCCGGGGAGGTGAGTCGCGCCGGGGGCGAGGTGGCGGTCGGTGTCCGCGTGTCGTCTCGCGAGCCAGGTTCGGTGGTCCGGGGTTTTGAGAGAGCCATGTACGACTGACCCCTGTCAGTCGTCGGGTCCGCGGCGCGTCGGATTCCGGGATGGAGCCCGGCAAGTCCCGGAATATGCCGCTTCAAGAACTTCTCGCGGCGCGGCGGCCGAGCCCACGTCACAGAAACTGACCATGACGCCCGGCGCGCGTGGACCGGCACCGGCAGGTGCAACGTGGCGTCCCGGCGCTGGACTCGGCGTCAGTCGTTGCACCCACAGAGCGTCGGCTACCGGGATGGATCCTTGCCACCGCCCACAAGCTGGTGCGCGTGATCCACGCCGGGCTGCACGACCGACCGTACACCGACCCGGGCATCGACGACGAACGCCTCGTCGTCGAGCGCCACGCGCCACGCTGGATCCGCAGCTCCGCGCCGTCGCGGCGGACGCGCGGCCGCCGGATCGCGACCTTCCGCCCACCCAGCACCACCTGACTGGGGGCCATCCGACGACTGCATCGTCGGTGACGTTGGAGAGCCGCACCCGGCCCACCGCCCCCCGCTGGGGCCGCCGCGTCCCCGTACGTCGTTGCGACCGCGCGAGTCGCATCCCGGATTATCCCGACTTATCCCGGATTAAAACTTTTGATCGACCTCACTGTGCGCGCTCACGCGATGCCCCTACAAAGAGTACTCGCAGCCGTATTTCGGTCAGAAACCGGTCCTGCGGGGGGGCGGGTGGACCACTCGGTCAGGCATGATTCGCAACACGTGGCGGAATTTTTTCGTACGGCACCGCAGGAACATTGTCGCTGGTTTCCGGACGTGCGCGCTGTAAGTCGCGTCGACCGAATTAGCCTAGAGCGACGTCTTCGCGGATGTGCAGTCGCAGTGATGCCCGTCAACAGTCAACACGAGCCGACCAGAATTGATCCCAATCGTGGAGACAACCTGAGTAAAATGCCACACACGGCTCGGGCGTCTGCTCCACCAGGCCGGCCGCTGTGCCGTCGAGCGGTTGGGCACCGACGGAGAAGGGACACCATGCGACGATGCGTGGCGATCGGGATCATCGGCTGGCTCGCGTGGCCGGTCGTCGCTGGCACGCAGGCCCCCTCCACGTCGGGGCCGGATGTGCGGACGTTCGACCTCGTCTACGAGACTGAGGTTCAGAACATCCCGTTGGGCGCTGACCGCGTGGACGTCTGGATACCCCTTCCGCAGGACGATCCCTACCAGGAAATCATCACCCAGCAGGTCGATGCGCCGTATGGCTGGACCGTCCAGACCGACCCGGAGTATGGCAACACGATGCTTCACCTCAGTCTCGCTGACGCCGACGTGCGCACAATTCCGATCTCTTTGGGCTTCCGCGTGAGGCGACGAGAACATGTGCAGCCGCTGTTGGCCGACGCCGGTGTTCCCGTCCATCCCAACCAGCGATGGCTCCAGCCGGATCGACTCGTACCGCTCGACGAGCGGATCAGGGGCATCGCGGTCGAGGTGACGGCCGAGGCAGAGACCCCGCTGGAGAAGGCGCGGGCGATCTATGACTACGTGGTCGACACCATGGTGTACGACACGAGCGGCACTGGATGGGGAAATGGTGACATCTACTGGGCGTGCGACGTCAAGACCGGTAACTGCACCGACTTCCACGCGCTGTTCGTCGGGTTAAACCGGGCCGTGGGCATCCCGGCGACCTTCGAGATCGGGTTTCCGCTTCCGCCCGACCGCTCCGCCGGTGAGATTGAGGGGTACCACTGCTGGGCCCAGTTCTACCTGGACGGGGTGGGCTGGGTGCCGGTCGACACGTCGGAGGCGAACAAGCATCCCGACCAACGCGAGTACTTCTTCGGCGCCCACGACCCGCATCGGGTGCTGTTCACGCTCGGCCGTGACATCACGATGCAGCCACCGCAGCAAGGTCCGCCGTTGAACTACTTCATCTATCCGTATGTGGAAGTCGACGGACAGCCTTTCGATCACGTTGACCACCGCTTTCACTTTCAGGACGTGTTGAGCCCGTCTGAGAGCGAGACGGCCCTCAGCCCATTCTGAACGGCTCGTAAGAACTGGCACGGCCATCTCCGCACCGACGCGAAGAGCCGAGTCCCTTCGAGACCGGCGAAGAGGCGTATACGGACGTGGTGAAGGCGGTCGAGTCCGGGAGGGCCGGCCGCGAGAGTTTTCAGAGCCGCCGCTCAATCGGCTAAACGCGGCGACGAAATCAAGACGTAGGATTAGAGATAATCGGTCGCTGTAGGATTTTCGAAATACCCACCCACGAAACTTCCCTCGATTTGTCGATCCGACGTAGGAGCTGGACGTGAGCGCCGGCCGAATGCGCCGAAGTCTACGAGCTCCAGATCTCAGCAGCGGTGGGTGCTTCCGCAATCAACTGTTGGCGTCCAGTCCCTAACCCACCTACATGCTAGAGTTTGGGCCGTAATGTGAGCACCACAGTACTCTCGTCGACAAGGCCCACGCACAGTGAAGAAACCACGCTGTCTCAATCCCACGTGTTCCGTGCACGGAAACGCCAGGTCCAGCCACATCATCCGCTACGGATTCTACAGAACCACGGCCGGGAAACGGCGTCGATACCGATGCATCAAGTGCGGACAGACGTTCTCGACGACCAAGGGGACCCCCTACTACCGTCTCCAGCATCGCAGAACAACGTTCGACACGGTCGTCACGCTGCGCGTTGAGGGCGTCAGTCTGTCGGCGATCGCCCGGGTCGAACGGCTGGCCTGGAACACCGTGGCCC
Source organism: Vicinamibacterales bacterium (assembly GCA_965249105.1). GTDB lineage: Bacteria > Acidobacteriota > Vicinamibacteria > Vicinamibacterales > UBA8438 > CAUZIB01. The sequence goes on from OZ252219.1 coordinate 844,532, forward strand.
GCTGGCTCGAGCGGGCCGCGTCGGTGTGTCGCCAATTTAGCGACGGGCGGCCGACCGGCTTCGTCGCCGAAGAGCTGCAAGCCGACGAGATCCGTTCGTTCACCGGGGGGAAGACCCGGCCGACGTGGGTGTTCGCGGCGATTGAGGTCTGGTCGCGTCTCTGGACGTCGACCGTCGTCGGGCGACGCAGCTACCGGAACACCCTGGCGCTCGTTCGTGACGTCGCGACGCGCATGACGTTCGTCACGGGTCCCTTGATTGTCACCGACGGCTTCAAGTTCTATAACACGGCCATCCGCCGGGTCTTCGGTCCCGCGGCGCTCTACGCGCAGGTGATCAAGACCCGACGCCACGATCGCGTCGTGCGGGTCGACCGACGGCTGGTCATGGGAGCCGCCTGGCGATTTGACGATGCGCTCCATCGCTCGGAGGACTCCTCGACGGTGAATACGTCGTTCATCGAGCGTCTGAATCTGACGATTCGGCAAAGTTCGGCCTACCTGTCAAGACGGACGCTGTCGCATGCGCGCTCGACGGACACGCTTGAGGCGCACCTCGAATTGTTACGCTGTTACTACAACTTCGTTCGCCCGCATGGGGCGCTGAAGTTTGGGCGCGAGACCCGGACGCCCGCGATGCAGGCGGGACTCGCCTCGCGGCGGCTGACCTTTCGAGACATCTTCGAGTCCCTGCGGCGCGTTGTCTGGTGGCTGAGCGACGTGCGGGTGTTCGCTGACTTGCGTAGGACGGCCGCTTCCGCCGTCGTGTACATGCCGGTCGCGGCGTAACAACACTTGATGACGGAAGCACCGGGCATTGTGCAACAGTTGCGGCCGACGACACCAGCGGGTCGGGAATCGAATGCCGCGCGGGACCTGCACCAACGCCTCGTCGAAGGCCGGCAGCCGGCCGCGCTGACGGCCACCACGCTCATGCACGACACCCGCCTGCCGGTGGCCTGGGCTGCGCAGCGGGCGCGGCTGGGGTTCGCGTCTCCCTCCGGTCATGATGGAGAGCCGCGTGGACACCCAGGCGAGGCGTCCCAGCCTGGCGTCGGTGGTGGGGACGCGCGAGCGTGAGAGACGGGAGATCCCCCCATGATGTCTCGTCAGACCCCGCGCGCCAGCGGCTGCACTTCGACCCTGCGAAGCCCTGCCTCGGTCGTGCTGGTCGTGAGTGCCCTGGCAGCCGCAGGCTGCGTCTCGAAGCCGACGTTGGAGATGTTCCTGATTCTTCGCGCGTGCACACGTACTCGGCGAAACCTCCAAACCCGCTCTCGCTCAGGTCTCCGTACACGTCATCACCCACTCCAAGGTTGCTGACGCCTCTGCCAACGGCTTCAATCTGTCCAGCCACCTCGCAACCCATGATCGGAATCTTTTCTAGAAGACCGCCAAACGCTCGCATGAAGAGTGGCTTGCCCCGTACAAGCCCCCAATCCCAATCGTTCACTGCGGACGTGTGGACCTTGATCAAGACCTCACCGTCCTTGGGGACAGGTTTCTCGACATCTCTCAGCTCGAGATCGTCGGGCGTCCCGTATTTCGTGAGTACGATCGCTTTCATAGCCACCGCCGACCCGAACCAGCCTCAACCTTGGAAGCTGACACCGGGTGATAGCCCGCCGTACCCTTAGCCTGAATGGTGGTCTAGCCAAATCGCTGATGAGGCTTCGGATGCACGAGTCGATAGGCGAAGGGTGGCGGAGAAAATGGCGGTGGGGGCAGTCTCGAGCGAACCCGTCTCGCACGTCGACAAGCGAATAAAAGACGAATATTTGAAGGGTCCCTACTATGTCCCGCTTCAAACTCCTTGACCGGCTCAGGGGGAGTGTCTTGGCGGGCAACGTCGGTACCTCCGCATCGGAGGATAAGTTGTTGTCCTCGCGCGAGTCGCATCCCGGGGTCATCCCGGATTATCCCGGAATATCCCGGATTAAAACTTGGGTCATGCCTACCGCGTTTTTCATGACGCGTCCACCGACTCCCCACGGGGCTGATGACCACACTGACCTGGGATCGTGGGCTGGAGCTCGCGGCCCATCGCACCTTCTCGATCGCGACGGGTGTGCAGGTATTCTTCTGCGACCCGAAGAGTCCGTGGCAGCGCGGGACCAACGAGAACACCAACGGCTTGCTGCGCCAGTATCTGCCGAGGAGAACCGATCTCTCCGGCTACACGCAGGCTCAGCTCGATGCGATTGCCCTGCGGCTCAATACCCGACCACGCAAGACACTCGGGTATCGGACGCCGGCGGTTACACTTGCGGAGACTGTTGCATCGACCGGTTGAATCGGCAGCGTTTCTCGGGAGTAATCCGAATCGTCAGGAACCCTCCTTCCCGACACCTCGATCAGACGTATTCTGTGTGTGGTACAAGTTCCGTGTAGGCGCGATGGCAGCCCTTCAGCCAGGACAAAGGGTGGTGTGCTGCGTGCGTCGCGAGATGGGTGTGGTCGATCCGGGCGATCCGCGCCGGCGATGGAAGATCCCTGTCGATCGTCGCTCTCGCGCTCAACGTCCCAAATACGATGTTCGCAGCGATCCTTTCTGTTCGCGGCAATGATGGGTGACTGCGCGTTGCATCGTTCACCTTGACACTCTAGATGAACAGGCCATCTGCCGATCCGTAGATGGCGTGTGCGATGCCGGCATTCGTCGTCGAACCACGGCTCTCTTCCCCCTCCGCTTCCAAGACCCACTTCGGCCCGCCCGCAGACACTAGTAGCGCGGTACGGCGGGATCGACGAACTGTGACCAAGCGTCGATGCCACCCCGCAGATTGTAGAGATTGCGGAATCCCTCACGCCGGAAGTACTCCGCGGCGTGTTGACTGCGTATGCCGTGGTGGCACTGGAATACGATGGGCGTATTCGGATCCAGGCGGAGCAACGCATCGTGATGCGATTGATCAAGCAGGCGTGACCCGTCGATCTTCGCGAGCGCGCGCTCCTCGTCCGTGCGGACATCGACCAGCTCGAACGCCGTACCGCCCTCAATCAATGCCTTCAGCTCAGGAGCTGACAGCTGGCGAATCGGAGGAGGCTCGTTTGCGGTGGTGTCTGTACCCAAGGATGAGGTTCGGCCTCGATGGAGAGAAGCGCGGTGTCCCCGTTAAGTTGACAGTGTCCGCTCGAGGTAGGCGGATTGCGGTTCCATCTCGGTGGATCGGAGACGACGCGGCACCTCGACCAACGGCTGGTCCAACGGCCTGCTCAGGCTGGTGTCTTCGTCTCGTGACCTAGACGCCGAACGACTGACCGCAACCGCAGGTCGTCTTAGCGGTCGGGTTCTTGATCATGAACCCGCCACCCGTCAGGTTGTCGACGAAATCAACCTCGGTACCTGTGAGGTAGCGAATGCTGATGGGGTCGACGAAGATCGTGACACCGTTCGACCGGAAGATCTTGTCGACCTCGACGTCCCCAACACCTTCCTCGATCATCAGGCCGTACTGGAATCCGGAGCAACCCCCACCCTGCACGTACACGCGGAGGCCCGCTTCCTTCTTCTTTTCCTCGTCGAGCAGCTGGGTGATCTTGTTCGCTGCCCCTTCGGTCACAGTGATTGGGTCGGCCACGGCGGTCATCTTCAGGGTCTCCTGTTACATCTTAGTCCGTTTCTTCCATCAGTGTCTTGCGCAAACGCTTCCGTGCCAGCGCTTGCTTCGCCCGGCGCTTGTCACCCGGTTTCAAGTAGCAAGTAGAAGGAATGCTTCTTGATGTCCTTGATGATGTTGTGCTGCTGCACCTCATATGGCGCGAAAAACCGGCCGAGGGCAGGTCGGTGCTAGTCTACCAAGTAGCGGAGCACGTGGGCCCTCGGCCGCTGCGCTTGACCGACGCCCAGCGTCGTCGCCTTTCCGTGCGCGGCCAGAGACTCGGCCGGCGGGTCTTCCCGGCACGCGTATCGCGCCGGCCATGCTCCGAGCCAAGTCGTCCTGGGCGGGCATAAAGTCGCGATCCGTCGGCCCCGAGTGCGGCGCGACGGCATGGAGGTACCGCTGCCCACGGCCCAGGCGTTCACGGACGCGGACCCGCTGAACCGGCGCGTCGTCGACCAGATGCTCATCGGCGTGGCGACCCGCCAATATGCGCGGAGTCTCGAACCGCTGGGCGCGAACATCACGACGCGGGGCACCAGCAAGAGTGCGGTCAGTCGACGCTTTGTGGCGCAGACCCAGGCGCAGCTGGACGCATGGCGCGCGACACCGCTCGACGCGCTGGACCTGGCGGTGCTGCTGATCGATGGGGTCCAGGTCGGCGGGCACTGTATCGTGGTGGCGCTGGGCATCGACACAACGGGGACCAAACACCCGCTCGGCCTCGGGGAAGGAGCCACGGAGAATGCGACGGTCTGTCAGGGCCTGTTGACCAATCTTGCGAGTCGCGGGCTCCGCACCGACCGGAGCTTCCTGGTGATCGTCGATGGGGCGAAGGCACTCGAGACGGCGGTGACCCAGACGTTCGGCCGGGCCGCCGTGGTGCAGCGGTGTCAAGTGCACAAGGGCCGGAACATCCTGGAGCATCTCCCCGAGGCACAACGTCGGCGGTTCTTCACGATCTCGAGAATCTTGGCAACGCCGTCCTCTGGGTCCCGGGCCTCGACGACGGGTTCGCTCGGGACTGCCCCCACCGCCACCCCGTCCTCCCGATGCTCGCACTTCGGGATCGCTCGAAGCTTGCCCCCGATTTCCTCGTTGGATTCAGGCGATTTCAGCGGTCACGGGCGCGGCGCCGGGGAGGTGAGTCGCGCCTGGGGCGAGGTGGCGGCCGGGGTCCGCGTGATCGTCTCGCGCGCCAGGTTCGGTGGTCCGGGTTTGAGAGAGCCATGTACGACTGACCCTGTCAGTCGTCGGGTCCGCGGAGCGTCGGATTCCGGGATGGATCCCGGCAAGTCCCGGAATATGCCGCTTCAACCGGTCGATGCAACAGTTTCCGAGAGTGTAACCGCCGGCGTCCGATAACCGAGTGTCGTACGTGGTCGGGTGTTCAGCCGCAGGGCAATCGTATCGAGCTGAGCCTGCGTGTAGCCGGAGAGGTCGGTCCTCCTCGGCAGATACTGGCGCAGTAAGCCGTTGGTGTTCTCGTTGGTACCGCGCTGCCACGGACTTTGCGGGTCGCAGAAGAAGACCTGCACGCCCGTCGCGATCGAGAAGGTGCGATGGGCCGCCAGTTCCAGCCCGCGATCCCACGTCAGTGTGGTCATCAGCTTCGCGGGGAGTCGCTGGACGTGCCGCGTGAGTGCCCGCACGACCGTCTGCGTGTCTTTCCCTGTAACCCGGACCAGGCAGACGTAGCGCGAGCGTCGTTCCACCAGTGTCGCGATATAGGAATTCCGCGAGCCCACGAGCAGGTCACCTTCCCAGTGCCCCGGCACCGCGCGGTCCTCGACGGTGGCCGGGCGTTCGCGAATCGAGACAGCGTCAACGATATGCCCGCCCGGATGGGCCGCTGCGCTCTTCGGGCGTCGATAGGTCCGCCGTTGTCGGAGGTGGGCCATCAGTGCCTTCTTGAGCACGCCGCGGCTCTGCACAAACAGGCTGAGATAGATCGTCTCGTGCGACACGTGCATGGTTGGATCATCAGGATACGCCTGGCGCAGCCAGCCGGCGATCTGCTGCGGCGACCACTCGAGCGCGAGCTTGGCGGCGACCGCGGCCCGCAGCGCAGGGTACGTCGCTAAGCGACAGCGCTTCGGGCGCCGGCCACGCGCCCACGCCCACCGGTCAGCGTTCGCGGCCCGATACCGACGGGGGCCACCGTGGCGCCGCACTTCCCGACTCACCGTCGACGGCGCGCGCCCCAGGTCCCGGCTGATCTGCCGCAGGGACAGTCCCCGGACCACGCCGCGGGAGATCACCTCCCGCTCGGACAGGGTGAGGGCCTGACGCGCGCGCTGCCGGAGCACCGGGGGAATGCCACCGGCGCCGGCCACGACGTAACGCACCATCTTGGGAATCCGCCCCAGCGCGCGGCCGATGGCATTCAGCGATTCCCCTTGTCGCCAGCGGCGCCACAGCTCCGCTCTCTGCGCCGCCGTCAAACGCGGGCCACGTCTTCGCACCATGAGACCTCCTCGTCAGGTTCATGTTGCATCGACTCTCTGAACGCACCGGATCAGATCGGTAGCCTGGCCACCACGCGGCCCTGGCCAGCCGACGCCGACGTCATCGGCGAGGTGAAGTGGGCCGCGCGGACGTTCGGATAGGAGGTACACCATGGCTCGCATGACAGCAGGGCTCTTAGCCCTGGGGGTTGTCGTCGGCGGCTTCGCGGTGCTCCTCACCGAGGTCTACCACGTGGACCTGGCCGGGATCCGCGCCATCCATGGGGTGGTGGACACCGATGGGCGCGGCTTGCCGAAGGACGCCATGTCGGCGTATGTGTCGTTCAGCCGCGCCGCCTCCAGGTCCGCGGGCGACATTCGCGAGCGCGCCATCGCGTTGCGCGACGCTCTGGCCGAGCAGATGACCCGCGAGCAACTCGCCGAGGCGCAGCGCCGCGTGCGCGAGTGGGCCGCGGCGCACCCGCGGGAGCCGTAGCGACACGACGGACTACACGCCGATCCCGTGGCCGCGAGACGCCGGGTCGGGCAGGTGATGTGGACTGGGAGGACGCTGTGACGCAGAACCGACAAGGGCTATTCTATGCTTGATCTTCTCGCTTCGTTGCCTCACCGGGTTTGGAAGCAAATGCACCTCCTCCGCGATGCTCCAGCGGCGACTCTGCTCCTTATGGCGGTCTGTGTCGGCGGCACGCGCTGGTATTACACAAATCTTTATTCTGAACGTCTTCAGGTGATGGAACAGCGTGTGGCCTTAGCCACCGAGTTAAGCCGTCCAGCATCGGCCACGTCACGGCAAGAGCCGCTTCCTCGCTATTCGCTCGGTGGTTCACCCGTCGGCCGGTACGTCCTCCAGTTCGAAGAAGCGGACCAGTGGGTGCCGGCAAGATCCCATCGTGAGGTTCCTCTCAACTGGTCTGAGCTCGACGGCATACGCGTCACGGCAGAAGTTCGTGTGTGGGTGCTCGATCTTGACAAAACAGGCCGTGAAGGGTGGGGCCAGGTTCGAATAAAAAACGTGACGGACAACACTATCGTGGCCGAAGGCGCACGTCTGCCCTTCGCGCAGGCCGAACTCCAACACCTTCGCATTCCGAGATCGACAGGACACAAGGTGTATCGCGTTGAAGTCCTTGGGGAACGGCGGTCGATTTCGATCCATGGGGACATCGTATTGACACGCGAGCCTGCGATCTAAGGCTCTTCGTGTTAACCCCGTGGTGAAGCGGCTCCACCGCACCGAGGACGGCTGGCAATTGGTGAGCGACAACACGGCCTACACGCCGGTGCCGTGGCCAGATGGGGCCGTGGTGATCGGGCAAGTCATGTGGACTGGGCGGACGCTCTAGGGGAGAATTAGGGGGGAATGACAGAGAGAAAATCAAGAACCGTGTGTTCACGTAGCACCATCAGCTTTCCTGGGGGAGGTGTTGTGATGCGAAGACTCATTGCAGGATTTGTGCTGTCGTCATTTGTCGGTTTTGCAGGTGGCGTTGAAGCCTAAGAAGCCAACGACGAACCAAAACCGCCGATTCGGATATTTGTCACGACTAGTGAAGCGTGGGCTGGCAGCGGTGAGGGTGGAGGATCAAACGATCAGACCGTGGAGATCCAGAGAAACCTCCAAGAGCGATGCGGAGGGTTCCGTGTTACGCAACGATCCAAACGAGCACACTTCGTCGTGACGCTTGACCGAAATGAAGGAAACAAGCTGTGGGGGTTCGCGTCAAAGGACAACAAAATCGCCCTGTTCGATGGGTGGGGTGATCTGCTGTTCAGTAATTCGACGCGCAACCTTGGCAATGCCGTGCAGGATGTCTGTGACGCCATCACGCGCGAGGTGGCGTTTGACGCGGAGTTGATCACGGTTGGCGAGGCTGACGCACAATCAGAAGGCTAAGGGGACGAACGGCACTCGCAACGGGGAGGACCGCGCTGCACTCAGCAGCAACGACATCTACCCACCGCAGCCGTGATGCTGGGGCAGGTTATGTGGACGGGGAGAACGTTATGAACAGGAATCACGCATGGGTTGGGACGCTCGCAGTGAGCATCCTAACCTCGGCGGCGTGTGGTACGCCTGGCAATGAACCAGAGCGAATTGGCGCAGCCGAGACTGTGCCCACCGGAGTTGTGAGCGATCGATTCGAGCTGCAATGGGAGCTGGACGGTGAGGATCTGTTGCTGGCGATCGATACCGACTTGCCGGATGAGGGGGAGCTGTCGGTCTCCGTGCAGCGGTCGTACTACCAAGTCGGCGATGACAACGCGTACTCGCGGAACTACTTGAGCGGGTTCGAGCCAGTGTCCATGTGGCGCGAGCCGCGGCGTATTCCGCTTGATTCCGAGGCGTGGCGGGCAAATCTCGCGGCGTTCCAGAATGAAATGGCGGAGCTAGCGGCGGCGGAACGGGAGTCAGGCGTCCCGGCTGAAGATACTGTGGCCTTCGAGGTTGCCAGCATCGACGACGACGTGACGATTCGCGCGGTGCTAACTCTGAATCAAGACGATCCGCGATTCGGCGGGGTAAACAACCCGAGTCTCACCGGCGATGCCACGTCACGCCTAGGAAACGGCGTGCTCGTGGAGGCAGAAGCGAACTTTGAGTTCCCCTTAGAGTGAACCGCGCCAGTCGCCTTATTCGTCATCCGCACCGACAACGGGCTGATCGTGAAGCGGGCAGGGAAGAACAGGGCGGGTGCCTGGCAATTGGTGAGCGACAACCCGGACAAGAAGGAGTGGCCGACGCTCCGCTGGCCAGCCGACGCCGAAGTCATCGGCGAGCTGAAGTGGGCGGCGCGGACGTTCTAGTTGCTCACGGCGAGGGCGTGAGGTCAAGGATCCAAGGATAAGGAACAGATGGACGCGCTTTTGGCGAATGCGATCGCCTCCATTCAGGTTGGGGTGGAGGATTACGAGATGGGGCAACCGGCGAGGACGGTGTCGGCCACTCGCAACCTGCACGCAGGACTGCTTTTGCTGGCGAAGTGGGTTCTAGTCGGTACCGTGCAGAACGCGACCGAGGACGATGTGATCGCGATAGCGTACGAACCGGAGCTGGATGGTGCTGACGGCGTGAAGTACGTGCCTAGGGGAAAGCGCACGATTGGCCTGGAGGAGATCGAGCGAAGGTTCAAGAAATTTAAGCTCCACCTCTCGCCCGAGGCGAAGACGCGGCTCAGGTCGCTCGCACAGGTACGCAACGCAGTGGAACATCGCTACGCCGACAAGGCCGCCGTGTCCTTGCCGAAGACGGTCTCGGCGGCCTTCGTGGTGGCGGCCGAGTTGTTTCGGCTCGGTGACCTGGATCCAGTAGACGTACTGGGAAACGCGTGGCACGTGATGCTGAGAGTGAACGAGGTTTATGCGGAGGAACTAAAGGCGTGCCGGACGACGTTCCGAAACGTGAAGTGGAAGTTCGCGGTGCCTGACGGCGTCGGCCCCGAGTGCCCGGTGTGCGGGTCCGATTTGGTGGAGCAGATAAAGCCGGACAACGAAGCCCAGGATTACGTCCGGGGCAAGTGCCAGTCTTGCGGTAAGGAGATGGAGGCTGAGACAGTGGTCGAGCGCTTGGTGCGGCTGCAGTATTCGGCGCTTGACCACCAGTCGATCATGGACGGCGGAGAGGGTGTTCTCTACGCGTGTCCCTCGTGTTCGCGGGAAACGTACGTGAACGAGTTCGACGAGAACTGCGAGGTGACGGGATGCGTAAACTGCGAGTTCAAGCTGGGGAATTGCTTTCGTTGCCATACCAATTTGACACCGGACGACCTGTACGACGACACGGAAGACCTGTGCGGGTATTGCGGCAATCTGATAGTGAAGACCAATAAATACTGACGGGCGGGGACCGCTCCGAGGAAATCGCCGGTGCTTCCGCAATCAACTGTTGGCGTCCAGTCCCTAACCCACCTACATGCTAGAGTTTGGGCCGTAATGTGAGCACCACAGTACTCTCGTCGACAAGGCCCACGCACAGTGAAGAAACCACGCTGTCTCAATCCCACGTGTTCCGTGCACGGAAACGCCAGGTCCAGCCACATCATCCGCTACGGATTCTACAGAACCACGGCCGGGAAACGGCGTCGATACCGATGCATCAAGTGCGGACAGACGTTCTCGACGACCAAGGGGACCCCCTACTACCGTCTCCAGCATCGCAGAACAACGTTCGACACGGTCGTCACGCTGCGCGTTGAGGGCGTCAGTCTGTCGGCGATCGCCCGGGTCGAACGGCTGGCCTGGAACACCGTGGCCCGCTGGCTCGAGCGGGCCGCGTCGGTGTGTCGCCAATTTAGCGACGGGCGGCCGACCGGCTTCGTCGCCGAAGAGCTGCAAGCCGACGAGATCCGTTCGTTCACCGGGGGGAAGACCCGGCCGACGTGGGTGTTCGCGGCGATTGAGGTCTGGTCGCGTCTCTGGACGTCGACCGTCGTCGGGCGACGCAGCTACCGGAACACCCTGGCGCTCGTTCGTGACGTCGCGACGCGCATGACGTTCGTCACGGGTCCCTTGATTGTCACCGACGGCTTCAAGTTCTATAACACGGCCATCCGCCGGGTCTTCGGTCCCGCGGCGCTCTACGCGCAGGTGATCAAGACCCGACGCCACGATCGCGTCGTGCGGGTCGACCGACGGCTGGTCATGGGAGCCGCCTGGCGATTTGACGATGCGCTCCATCGCTCGGAGGACTCCTCGACGGTGAATACGTCGTTCATCGAGCGTCTGAATCTGACGATTCGGCAAAGTTCGGCCTACCTGTCAAGACGGACGCTGTCGCATGCGCGCTCGACGGACACGCTTGAGGCGCACCTCGAATTGTTACGCTGTTACTACAACTTCGTTCGCCCGCATGGGGCGCTGAAGTTTGGGCGCGAGACCCGGACGCCCGCGATGCAGGCGGGACTCGCCTCGCGGCGGCTGACCTTTCGAGACATCTTCGAGTCCCTGCGGCGCGTTGTCTGGTGGCTGAGCGACGTGCGGGTGTTCGCTGACTTGCGTAGGACGGCCGCTTCCGCCGTCGTGTACATGCCGGTCGCGGCGTAACAACACTTGATGACGGAAGCACCGCTCAAGTTCTACTACCGGGCGGCCGCATGAGTTTCTTGACCATACGTGCTCGCGCCTCGCGTGAAGTGTCAGACACACGATGCCGTGTTCGCGCTTCTGGGGCAGGAACGGCTGGGAAAGCCCAGGCGGCTGCGATGGGCGACGTCGATGCAGAAATGCTTTGGCGTCGACCCGCTGGTGGACCGGAACGGCCGGCGGATGCGCTGGACTCGCCGCGTGCCACCTGCACAACCAGCCCTCGTCGCGAACTGACCGACCGTCTTCGCCCTTCTTCAAACTGTTTTGCTGTCCACGCGCGAGAACGCCTCCCCCGCGGTCTCCGATCCCTTAGCCTCCTGAGACTTGACGCCCCCTGGCCGGGCGGCTCGTCCCGCACACTCCGCGTAAGCTTCGAAGCCGTTGAAGATCGTCGCCGGAGGCATCGGAGCGGGCGACACTCGCATCCTTCACCGCGCCTGGACGACTATGCCCGACTCGGGACTGAGCCCACCGGGAAATGAGTTTTTGTACTTCCTATAGATTAAAACTTTTGATCGACAACAGTGTTCGCCTCGGCTAGTCCCTCGGACTACGACCCGTGCCCGCAGGAACGGAGGCGCGAACGCGGCAAGGACACAGCTCGGTGTCGTCCTTCAGGGTGTCCGTCATCACCCGGTGAGGACCGCGCACGGTTGCTGAAGCGCCGGCCGGGCTCTTGATCCAGAGACACCTCGTGGGGCCATTGTCATCCCTCTCGGAAGTGTCCGGAAACTACGGGAAGACCACCTGACGGTAGGCTTGAACCGTGGAAAGACCAGGTCGATAGGAAAGGCGGTCACAGCCCCAAGCGCTCAAAGAGACGTCTGGTCATCGGGTCGACCCGAGGCCCCGCACGGATACAGGAGACGATCTGGTTGTCCCGCCAATCCCAAAGACGAGCGACGTAGACGGAAGCACCGTCGAGCGTCCAGGGAGACGGCCAGCAAAATGCACCGAGCGCCTGAATCCCGATGGAGTAGGCGCACAGCACGACGACCGCGACCGACCGTAGCCTCAGCGTGGGCCGGGTCGTGGCTGCCTCCTGAGCCGGTCGCACCGGGTCGGCAAGTCCGAACACAAAGAGCAGGGCCGCCAGCGGCATCAGGTCGGTCAAGTATCGAGGACCAAAGCCGTGTCCCCCCCACCAGACGAGATACTGCGAGTACGCCATCAGTATGGCAACCGACCCAAGGGTCGCGTAGCGGCCGAGCAGCACGGCATCCTGGGCCTCTCTCGTGGAGAGCGTGGCGAGCCTTGTGCGCCACACTCGATATCCACCAACGAGGGCAAGGACCAGGATCGGTGAAAACACCAGGATGCCACGACTGGGACTGACGGTGAGTCCGGCCAGCCCGGTCAACAGCGAGCCAGCGAACATGTTGGGCGCACCGAACTCCTCTACCCAGTTCGACGTACGTCCCGCCGCACCACCACCCACGCTGCCAAAGATCATCAGGTTGAAAAGAACCCCTGAGCCGGCAGTCAGCGCCAGACCGAGCACGCTCCTCAGCGCCTGACGGGTTTCAGTAGCCGGCACGTTTCCAGCGGCGTGGCTCCGCGCGGCTCGGTGAACCAGATAGCCAACGAGGAGCAGCGCCGCAGGAGCCGTCGCGGGTCGCGCGACGGCAGCCAGGCCGGCAGCCACACCCGCAATCCCTCCAAAGCCGGCCACGATGCCCCACAAGGCCAGCGCATATCCGAATACTGCCGAGGTGTGGCTCCACAACGCCTGGCTCGCCGCCGACCAGACCGACGTACCAAGTGCAAACGTCACGGCAGCAACCAGCGCCAGAGTTTCCGGTCCGAAGCCGGCAGCGCCGGCAGGGGCCACCCGACGCGTCACCCGGCTCAGCGCCGCAAGCAGCGCAAGCGACGCCAGCGTCATGCCCAATGAGGCCGCAAGCTTGGACAACATGTTTGCGGCGGCGTCCACGTCCTGCGGGACACCAATCCAGACCGGCACCGCGTAGACAGGCAACGCCAGCAGGGAACCGACAGGCGGATGGCTGTCGTACAGGCGACCCTCCGAACGAAACAGATAGGTGCTGAGATACGCGTCACTCTGGTCGCCGGCGAGATCGGGAAAGAACCGGTCGAGCGTGAGCTCTCCGTGCCGGAGGAGGGCGATTGGCACAAGACGCGACGCGTACGTGTCAAGCGATGACACCTGTCGAAGATTGACGTTGTACACGAGGAACAGGCACACGACGAGCACCACTCGCGTCCACATCCTCGTAGGTAGCAGTGATGCCGCCTCGGTCATCCTCTACCGCCAATCACGTCGCGACCTTACTCAACGAGCTGGGCGCTTCGAGCACCGACGCGACCATAGACATTTGGGCTCTCCCCAACCAGCCCGACGGTTGACGCCGCAAGCAGAAGCGCGGCAGCCGAGAGAATTATGACCGATTGCGGCGCGAACACGGCGCGATACTGTTCATCGACTAGCAAGATGATCACCGGGAGATTGAAAGCCGTTTCGGCGTACATGAACGCCACCGACAGGGGGAGGAATCATACTCATAATCAGGCTGGCTGGAATCCCGAGGCTCGAAGAGCGAAGGATGGCGGTCATGAGACCGATCAGCATAGCGAAACCATCTACATCGTCGCTCTCAGGTTTAGAATCGGCGCTCCGTTGTAACCTGAGCCAGCAGGTCGGGCATTCCCATGGATCCAAAAACGCTGCTCGCGGCCGCTCCCGTCTATCGTGGATTCCGGCGTCTCATCACCAGAGAACGACGGGATCGGCTTGTGTGCGACAAACTGCGGTTGGAACCGGGTCAGCGGTTGCTCGATATCGGTTGCGGTACGGGAGACGCACTCGACTATGTTCCAGACAACGTTGACTACGTCGGAGTGGACGTCAATGCCGACTACATCGAGGCGGCCCAAAGGCGATTTCGGTCTCGCGGTACGTTTCACGTGCTTGAAGTCGGACGTCGACCGCAACCCGAGCTCGGATGTTTCGACCGCGCCCTGTCCGATGGGGTCATTCATCATCTGGATGCGCAGGGCGCGCATGCCCTCCTCAGTCTTGCTGCGGAGGTCCTTAGCCCGGGCGGGCATCTCGTCACGATCGACCCGTGCCTGGTCCCCGGCCAACATCGGCTGGCCCGGCGCCTTATTGAATCGGACCGTGGAGAGTTCGTGAGATGGGAGTCGGCCTACCGCGAGTTGGCCAGCGAGTACTTCACAGACGTTCGGACAGAACTGCGCCACGACCTGCTCAGGGTTCCGTATAGCCACCTGCTGATGGAGTGCGTCTGTCCTATTGCCCCCCACGTTCGGCGAACTGCCACGCACTGAATGTGTCTCCGGAAAACACCAGCTGCGGCACCACGTCGCGTTGGTAGCGCTCCCGCAAAAAGGTCTGGAGAATTGGGAGGAGTTGCCCTGTCGCAATGATCGTGACTCCCGGGTCGTCCACGAGTGCAAGGTGTAGATCATCGACTCCCGCCTCAATTAGACGAGCCTGAGTGAAGGGTGTTCGGGTCAGGGTACCGATACCAACCAGCGCCCTTATCGTATCCACGAGAGTTTCGCGCAAAGGGCTTACCACAAGCTCGTAAGGAAACGCATCCGCCCACGCGACAACCAGCCGAAACTCCTGCTGCGCGTGGAGCGCAACCCAGTCGTTCCGAAATTCCGTCAACCTGCTGGCATGTCGAGCGCTGTCACCGACGACCGACCGGACACCGGCGTCCAGGGGGGCCAGAAGAAGCAGGACGCCCACGATGACATGACGTCGTGAAACAGTTCGAAGCTTCGAGGCACCGGCAAACAGCAGAGCAGAAACAACGACAGCAGCCAAACACGGCAGATAGACGCGCGCCGGCATCGGTCGAGCTGCGACCGAGAGCCCGAGCATCACGAACACGTACCAACCACCAACAGCAGCCGCCCACGCGGCGATTCGGGGTTGGGCGGTCAGAATCAGCAACACGATCAGAACAAGCGCAATACGTGCCAGCGGATCACGCCGGTTGCGCCCGAAACTATCTATTCCGTTCCAGAGCTGCTCCGCGAGACTTCGTCGCGTCGAGGATTCGGACACTCGGACCATATTCGCTGGGCTGAAGATGTCTTCGTCAAGGAAGAACCAATTTCTCATCATCCCGAGGTCAGCCGCGGTCCAGCTCACTGTGCGGAGGGCTCGCGTTGTTGCCGCGCCGTCCAGGACCAGGTTGTTGTCTAGGAAGTCTGCCTTCAAGGTATTGAGGCGGTAGAACTGTTCCCAGTCAGGAGAAGCAGCGTAATACGCCCGGTTGGCGACGGTGCAACCCAGCACGATAACAGCTCCGACCGCGAGCGCCGTCAGCGCTGGAAGCGCGCGGCGGCGCCCCGTACACATCAGAACCCACAGCAGCAACGGCAGCGCCATCAACGCGCCCAACGCAGCGCCCTCTGGTCTTATCAACCCGCCCAGACCGAGTCCGGCGGCCCCCACGATCGCCACATTCCGGGAGTCTCTTCCGGAAGACGATCCGCAACAGACCGATACACACCAGGCGAGTGAGGCCCAAGACAGCCACGTGGCGACGACAGTGAACTGCAAGGCCATCGCGAAGTGTACGAGTATCAAGAGGACGAGAATCCAGGTCAGCGCTCGAACTGGTCCCTGGGGCCGCCAGCGCAGACACGATGCCAGCGATAGTGCCGCGGCCAGACAGAGACACACATACAGGTACAGCGAATACCAAGGCCACGTGGGAACGCGCGCATACAGCCATCCCAGCCCCCCGCCCACAAGTGCGTTCGTGTACATGAGGTGCCCGTCTGGCACTGGGTTGATCAGGCGTCCCGAGGCGATCATCAGCATCACCGGGTCGTCATTGGTCATGAAGGCCGGCACGAAAACCGCGCACAGAAGGGTGACCACTGCAGCCGAGACCCCGAACGACCTGAAGAGGAGATGGCCGTTCCGCACGCTCGATCGGCTCGAAGGCGAATTCGCAGCGGCGGTGTCCATCAACGCGGGTCTTCCAGGTCGAACCATCGGTGGTAGACAAGCGATACCTTCGCAACCCCGAAACCACACTGCTCGTAGAACCTCATTGCAGCGGTGTTTCGGCCTTGCGTGACAACCTTGACCTGCCGATGCCCACCCTCTTGCAGGTTGCGCCGCAGCCGTTTCATCATGGCGTTGCCCACCCCGGCGCCTCTCGCGCTGTTCCTCACGGCCACGAGCTCGAGGCTCGCGACTGCATCGTCAGTGCGGGATGTGACAAACCCGATCGCACGCCCGTTGGCCCTGGCGACCACGAATAGGTTCGCTCTGCCCTCGAGAGACACCTCCACCCACCGGTTGTACAAGCGACGCGCTTGTACGGCCCCGAACCCCGGGTCGAACGCGAAGCGGCTGTGGGTCGACAACTCAGCGGCCATCTCTCGAAGGTCGTCAAGGTCGTCTGGGCGAACCAAGTCTACGGCGACCTCCGTGACTGGCGTGTCTGACCGACCAGGCGATATCTCCCCCAACCCAGCCTCCAGAACGACGCGGATATCGACGAGGTGAAAACCTGACTGCTCGGCAGAACGAATGCGGTCGACGTCCCCAGCCGGACAGAAATGGTAGGCACATCGAATGCCGGACTTCCCGGCCATTTCCGTCAAGAGGCTGGCGTCAGGTCGACCATCGATTCTGGCGATCGAGAAGCCGAACAGCTCGCTATCCCAAGGAAGAGGAACGAGTTCCACGCCCAGCTAGCTCCTCCAAGCAAGAATCGCCCCGACAATGCGATCCTGTTCCTCGTCCGTCAGAGCGAAGAAGAAGGGAAGCCTGACGAGACGGTCGCTGATGTTCTCCGTCACCGGGCACTGGCCCGCACAGCCCCCAAGGCGGCGCCCCATTGGAGATGTGTGCAGCGGAAGATAGTGAAATACCGCCTGAATCTGATGCTCGCGGAGATGCGCGATGAAGTTCGTACGCTGCTCCGCGGTCTCAAGGAGCAGGTAGAACATGTGAAACGACTGGTCACAGGTGTCAGGCACGTGAGGAAGCCTTGCACCGACTGTGTCCGCCCAATCCGAGAGCCCCGTGAGGTAGCGATGCCACAATGCCCGCCTGCGGGCCTGTATCCGCTCGCGTTGCTCGAGCTGGGCCAGCAAGAACGCGGCGAGTATCTCTGACGGCGGATAGCTCGAACCGACCTCGAGCCACGTATACTTCTCGACGTCACCACGAAAGAATTGGCTGCGGTTGGTGCCTTTCTCCCGAAGGATTTCGGCGCGTTCGATCTGAGTAGAGTCGTTGATGACCAACGCGCCCCCTTCGCCACACGTGAAGTTCTTTGTGGCGTGGAAGCTCTGGACAGCCAGCCAGCCGTGAACGCCCAACGGACGCCCACAGAAGGCACCCATCAAACCGTGTGCATTGTCCTCGACTACCCGTGCTCCGCTCTGCCCGCCCACGGTGCGCAGCTCGTCGAGGTCGCAACCGACTCCAGCGTAATGGACGGGCACGATGCAACGCGTTCGCGCCGTCGCTTTCCTGGCCACATCGGCTGGGTCGATGTTGAGCGTGTCCGGACGTATGTCGGCGAACACCAGACGAGCGCCCGCGAGCTTGAAAGCGTTCGCTGTCGATACAAACGTGAAACTCGGTAGGATGACTTCGTCTCCGTCCTGGATGTCGAGGAGCATCGCGGCCAACTCGAGCGCGTGAGTGCCCGACGTGGTGAGCAAGACCCTCGGCGCGCCCAGTACCTGCTCGAGCAACTCCTCGCAACGTCGCGTGAACGCTCCGCCACCGCCGAGCTGACCCGACTCGACGACCGAGCGTGTGTACTCCCACTCCCTGCCTACGGTGGTAACTCGATTAAACGGGATTTCCATCTGTCGGAGGCAGTAAGTATCCCCCGGCAAAGCCGGGGGCTTTAGTTTGTGAGCCGCTCAAAGCGGCGTGACGTGACCGCTATGCGGTCACTTGAGCCACCTCACGGTGGCCACTCTACTCCAACGGCAACTGATCCGACCGCCGGTCCTCGCGTTCCTGCTGCTGGATGTACTCCCGGATGACCCGCTCATCGCGACCCACCGTGGACACGAAGTAGCCCCGGGCCCAGAAGTGCTGCCCCACGAAGTTCCGCGAACGTCCCGCGAACTCCCGAGCGATGTGGATCGCACTCTTCCCCTTGAGATACCCGATGACCTGCGCGACCGAGTACTTCGGCGGGATCGACATCATCATATGCACGTGGTCCGCCAGCAGATGCCCCTCCTCCACCTCGCTCTCCCGGTGCAGCGCCAGGCGCCGGAATACCTCGCCCAAGTCCCGCCGCAGCCCTCCGTACATCGCCTTCCTGCGATACTTCGGGATGAACACCACGTGAGACTGACAGTGCCATTTCGTATGATTGAGACTTCGGTAGGTCGTCATGAGGTCTCCTTCTCGTGATGCTTGAGCGGCTCACGGGAAGAAGTTCCTCACGTGACTCCCCGAAACGTCAAACGGGGCTGGCCGCCCCGGCAAAGCCGGGGGGTCTCCCACGGCAACTAGTATCTGACCAACCCGCGACCTCACCAGATACGCCGGCCGATCGATCGAACGAAAATGAATGCGCGCCAGATACTCGCCGATGACGCCTAATGAGAACAACTGCGCGCCAGCGAAGATGGCGATGAGAGAGGCGAGGAAGGAAAACCCTGGAACGGCGCTACCGTCCACCAAATACCGTCCTGTCACAAACACCAGCACTCCGAGGCCGAACACCATGAAGCCGAACCCACTCACACTCGCCACCCGGAGCGGCAAGGGACTGAACCCGGTTAGCATCGTGACCGCGTGACGGAGCAACATCCTAAACGTGTAGTTTGAACGCCCGGTCTTGCGCGGGTCGTGGCGCACAGAAACTGCCGCGAAACTCCTCGCGCCCCAAGAGAGTAGAACATCGACATTGACGAAGGGGTTCTGGTACGTCTCAAAGGCGAGGGCGCCTTGCTTGCGAAACGCCCTGAACGCGCTGATCGAACGCGCCGCCTCGGCCCCCATGGCCTGCTGGAGGACGACTTTCGACACCTGGGACGAGACGATCCGCCACAGGTGGTGCTGCTCCTGTCGCGGCGTGCCGTACACCACATCCACTCCATCCTGGAGGCGCTCCAACAAACGCGGTATCTCCTCTGGCGGATGCTGTAGGTCGTCGTCCATGGTGACAATGGTGTCTCCGCGTGCCGCCCGCACTCCGCACAAGAGGGCGTTGTGCTGTCCGTAATTGCGAGCGAGGTCGATGCCGCGGACCGACACGTGCTGCCGGCTGAGACGCTCAATCACCGTCCAGCTGTCATCTCGGCTGCCATCATTGACCAGGATGAGCTCGTGCTCTGACAACAGGGGAGACAGGACCGCCTCGAGGCGCTTCACCAACTCCGGCAGAGACGTACTGCCATTGTAGACAGGGATGACGACTGAGAGACTGGGCAATGCTTGGACCGCTTCGGGGAGATCCTACAGGAGTGCTGGCGCAACCTGCTAGGATTTGTGCCGACCCCCATGTCCGCGATTCCGAAAGCCACGAGATTCGTTCTGCCTGGCGTGTGGGTGATCAGCGCGCTTCTGGCTGTCGCGTGGATCGACCACGGTTGGATCCCGCATGACGAAGGGACACTGGCCCAGAGCGCCGAGCGTGTCCTCGCCGGCGAGCTTCCACACCGTGATTTCGACGAGGGATATACCGGCGGTCTTAGCTTTCTCAACGCCGCTGCCTTTCGCGTCTTTGGAACCAACCTGTTGTCGTTACGGCTCCCACTTCTCCTCTTCTTCCTTGCCTGGGTTCCATCGATGTACTACGTCGCGTCTCGCTTCGTCACACCGCTCGCTTCGGGAGCGACGGTGCTCCTGGCTGTCGCGTGGAGCGTGCCGAATTACTCGGCGCCAATGCCGTCGTGGTACAACCTGTTTTTCGCGATTTTCGGAACGGCAGCGATGCTCCGCCACCTCGAAACCAACCGCCGCCGGTGGCTCGTGGTTGCCGGTCTGTGCGCTGGCCTCTCGTGCCTGGTCAAGATTGTTGGACTCTATCTGGTCGCGGCGGTCTTGTTCTTCCTGGCGTTCCGGGAACAGTTTCTGTCAGGCGCAGCCCGGGAACGTGTGGACGGTACGCCGCCACAGCCCCGGACGGGCGTGTACACCCAATTTGCCCTGCTCTTTCTCTTACTCTTCCTGACCCTGTTGGTGCTTCTTGTCTTCGACCAGCTGGGTGTTCGGGAGTTCGTACATTTTGTTCTACCCTCGATGGTTCTCGCTTTCCTGTTCGTGTGGAACGAAAGGTCCGGCGCCTCGAGCCCAAGCGCCGAGCGGTTCGCGACGCTTGCCCGGTTCGTTGTTCCATTCCTGCTGGGACTGTCGATACCAGTCATTGTCTTCTTGCTGCCCTACGTCATCTCCGGTTCACTCCCGGCGTTGGGCCATGGGGTATTCGTGCAGTCCCTGACGCAACTGACCTTCGGACAGGTTCGACCGCCGTCTCTGCTGGCGACGACGGCCGCAACAATTCCACTGATTGCCGTGCTGGCCAGTGCTCTCTTGCGCGGCAGGCTCGGTTGGGTCACCGTGGCGACGGTTGGACTGGGGTTGGGAGCCGTCTTAGTGGCTGCCCCGACCCAGGCCCTCGTGTACCGGCTTGTGTGGTACTCGGTGCGTGCGCTCGTGCCGGTGATCTCGATCGCGGGAGTCCTGACGGTGATGCGGTCGGACGCAGCCGGCCGACTGTCCGGGCTCCGTCGCCAGCAGTTGCTCGTTCTGCTCTGCATGATGGTGATGATCGGCATCGTTCAGTTCCCGTTCTCCACCCCGATCTACTTTCTGTATGTCGCACCAGTCATAGCCCTCGCGGCAACCGCCGTCGTGTCCTCGCTCCGCGTCTCGCCCTCGGTTCCCGCCGCTGTGTTGTGTTTCTATCTCCTCTTCGCGGTTCTTTGGGTCAACGGTGCGGTCGTGTACTCGATCGGCTTTTACCATGTTCGTGCTGGTCAAGTAGACACACTTGATCTCGACCGCGGTGGCCTCCGGGTGAGCCGCGCTGAGAAGGAAGAATACGAACAGCTTGTTGAGGTCTTGCGCGCGCGGGCCAGTGGTGATTTTATCTATGCGACGCCAGACTGTCCGGAGGTGTACTTCCTATCCGGGCTGCGCAATCCGACACCCACGTTCTTCGACTACTATGACGACCCAGTGGGACGAACAGTCCGCATTCTGAACACCATCGAGCAGCATCGTGTGAAGGCCGTTGTGCTCAACCGCGAGCCGAGTTTCTCGGGCGACGTGCCACCCGATCTCGCCGCGGCGCTTACCGCACGGTTTCCTCATGCGAGGCGCGTGGGTCGCTTCGACGTAAGGTGGAGAGAATGAAGATCGTTGCGGATCGAACCGCAGCGCGACTTGCGCGCGTCCTCAGCGTATTAGGCGAGGCGCGCTCGTCGAAACCGCGGTTCGCGACACGGCGAGCTATCTGGCGTCAGATGGTCTGACGTGACCTCGAGCGGCGAGAACTGACCCTCCGAGCCGAAAACGCGAAGACTCGCCAGAAAGCGAGCTCTTCGATCTCAGACCGTCTGGAGGGAGTGCTCGAAAATTCGCCGAACTGGGCGGTTGACGTTCCAGGCGCGGTGTCCACGGTGGCAAACGGTGTGACCAACCGGGGTGAAGTCGTAGGGTGGTGGCGCGAGCCGGGGGGTGCTCAACGCGGTTTCCTGCGCCGAACCAACGGAACTTTCGTCACCATCGCGCCTTTTCCGGCCACCTTCACGGACGTGAGGGGCACCAACGACCGGGGCGACCTCGTCCTCGACACCGGTGGTCCCGGCGGTGCGTTCGTGCTCTTCCGTCGCGGGAACCTTGTCTCTGTGGCTCATCCGGGTGGCTCCACTATCGCCACCGGCATCAACAACAAGAAGCTGGTGGTTGGACAATTCCAAGACATCGCCGGTGTCCACGGCTTCATTGGGGCCCAGTTCAAGTAGCAGGGGGCCTTATCGACCCAAGGGCGACCTCTCGGGGTCGCTGGTAGATTCAACCGGTCGATGCAACAGTGGCCGCCAGTCTATCAGCTGGCGTGGCGTATCCCAGCGTCTTGCGGGGACGTGTGTTGAGCTGGAGCGCGACGGCGTCCAGATCCGCTTGAGTGTACGACGACAGGTCCGTCCCCTTCGGGAAGTACTGCCGCAGCAAGCCATTGGTGTTCTCGTTCGTGCCGCGCTGCCACGGACTCTGCGGGTCGCAGAAGTAGACCTGGACGTTGGTGGTCACGGTGAACCGATGGTGCGCCGCGAGCTCCATCCCCCGATCCCACGTCAGCGAGGCCATGAACCCCGCGGGCAGCTCGGTGTCGTGTGTCTCGGGTAGGCATGACCCAAGTTTTAATCCGGGATAAGCCGGGATCATCCGGGATGACCCCGGGATGCGACTCTCGCGGTCGCAACGACGTACGGGGACGCGGCGACCCCAGCGGGGGTCGGTGGGCCGGGTGCGGCTCTACAACGTCACCGACGATGCAGTCGTCGATGGCCGTATGGTCAAGAAACTCATGCGGCCGCCCGGTAGTAGAACTTGAGCAGCCCCCCGAGGCGCTCGCGGCATCGCACCGGGCCGGTCGTGGGGACCTCGTCCCGCGGAAAGAGCAAGAGATTGTCCTTGCCCTGGTGATTCCGCTCGCCGTGGAAGTGCCCGGTGTAGGCCCGCAGAGCCGTCCGCAACGCTGGCTCGCCGAACAGGATCAGCTTCGAGAGGCACTCGTCTTTCACCGACCGCACCCAGCGCTCCGCGTGCGGATTCAGGTTGGGGCTGCGCGGCGGCAAGCGCACTGGCGTGACGCCACCCTCCGTGATCGTGTCGTCGAACGCGGGGCAGTACTTGCCGTCGCGATCGTGAATCAGATACCGATGGTCCCCTAGGAAGCCCACGTCGGCCATCGTGAGGTTCCGTGCGACTTGGGTCATCCAGGACTCATCCGGGAAAGGTGTCAGGCCCGCGATGTGGACCCGGCGCGTCGCCACGTGCATGACAAACAAGACGTAGTAGGTCACGAGACCGCTTACCGTCCACACCTCGGTCGTAAAGAAATCCGTCGCGGCCAGCGCCTCCCGGTGGGCACGAACGAAATCCTTCCAGGTCGTGGTCTTCTTGCGCTCGGGGGCAGGCAGGATACCGTGACGTTTCAGAACATTGCCGACTGTCTGGTCGCTCACTGCGTGGCCGAGGTTGGCCAGGGCCCCGGCGATGCGGTCATAACCCCAGTCGCGGTTGTCAGTGGCGAAGCGGACAATCAGCTGCTCAATTTCCTGACCGACTCTGGGCCGCCCCGGATAGGTTCGCCGCTCCGAGCCGTCAAACTTCTTGGCGACCAGCCGCCGGTGCCAGGCAAGGATCGTCTCGGGCCGCACGATGCTCGCCACCTGCGCGAGGGCCTGGCGGCCGAGCCGCTTACCGATCTCGGCCAACGTCCGGCGTTCGCCGTCGCTCAGTGTCACGCGGCCGGGGAGCTGCGCCCGGAGGATGCGATTCTCCGCCACGAGATACTCGTTGCGCCGGAGGAGCTCCTCATCGACGGAGCCCGTCACGTAGGCCAGCATGGTCTTCCAGTCCATCGCCGCTCCTGATTCTGCGTTCGTCTGGAACACCCATCAGTATCCACAGTACCGACTGGCCGACCCAACCCCGGTCAGCGGACTCCGAAACTGCTCGCGGACGGCAGGTTCGGATTTCTTGACCCTACGGGGATTCACCACCCCACTATCGTATCGCGTGGGTGTGCCTACCAGATTCGGTTAGAGCCGTGTCATGGGCGCAGGCTTTCGGTCGCTATCTAGTCGACCGGGGCCAGGCAGCGGACTCCTGCGATGCAGGCAGGGCTCGCCACGCGGCGGCTGACCCTGCGGGACATCTTCGTGTCCCTGCGGCGCGTTGTCTGGTGGCGGAGGGACGTGTGGGTGTTCGCTGACTCGTACAGGACGGCCGCTGCCGCCGTCATGTACATGCCGGTCGCGGCGTAACAACACTTGATGACGGAAGCACCCGTTAGCGACCCTGGGGTAGTCCGAAAGCGACGAGCGAGGGGACCTCACCGCCGACCGTGACGGCGATGTACTGTCGGCCATCCAACTCGTAGGTCATCGGGGTGCCGATGGCCCCGCCCGGAAGATCCACAGCGGCGACGGGCTCGCCCGTTGTCTTGTCGTAGGCCACCAGTTGCGGGCTGTCGTTGGTGCCGCCGGCGGTCAGCGTGTACACGAGCAGCGTCCTCGTGAGCAGCGGGCCGTTCCGGCCACTGTCGCCGCCCAGGGGCGGTAGGTCCAGACCCCGCAGAAGCGGGTGCTTGCGAAAGCGGTCGCCATTGCCCATCGGGGTCATCCAGAGATGCTCGCCGGTGTTCATGTCGATCGCCGTCATCCGCGAGTACGGCGGCTTCCACAACGGCAGCCCCTGTGGCATTTGGGGACGCCGCCGCGGGTTGCCCGCTTCGAGAAACGCGGCGTTGCCGCGACTCATGAGGTAGTCCACGTTGGCGTCCTCCCCGGGCTCCGACTGCCGAAAGCGCATCACGGTGTGGCGGTTTCTCGACGGCACGTAGAGGACACCGGTCTCGGGATCGACCGCCGCTCCGCCCCAACTAGCCCCGCCCCCCGCGCTGGGTCGGAAGACCGTGCCCCGGAGCGACAACGGGGTATACAGCGGACCGAGGCGGAACCCATTCACCGCCGCGACCGCCATCTGTCGGATTTCTGGCGTGAAGTCGACGAGGTCGTCGACCGACGTGCCCTGGTACTCGAACGCGGGGGGCGCGGTGGGGAACGGCTGGGTGGGTGAGAGCACCTCGCCAACCAGGTCGGTGTCGGTGGCGACGTCGCGCTCCTCGATCGGCCAGATCGGCTCACCCGTCACCCGATCGAAGGTGTAGACGAATCCCTGCTTGGTCACCTGGGCCACGGCCTTGACCTCGCGGCCGTCGACAGTGAGGTCGATCAAATTGGGCCCGGTCGGATTGTCGTAGTCCCACACGCCGTGGTGCACCATCTGGAAGTGCCACACCCGTTCACCGGTCTCGATGTCGACGCACACCAGGCTTTCGGCGAACAGGTTGTCGCCCAGGCGATGGCCGCCGTAGAAGTCGGAGGTCGGCGTGCTGGTGGGGAGATAGACGTAGCCCAGCTCGAGGTCGGCGGCGATATTGCCCCAGGTGTTGGTGTTGCCGGAGTAGCGCCACGCACCGTTGAGCCAGGTGTCGGCTCCATACTCGTCACCGCTCTGGGGAACGTTGTGGAAGTCCCACTTGTGACGCCCAGTGCGAG
The DNA here is from genome assembly GCA_965249105.1 of Vicinamibacterales bacterium. Taxonomy (GTDB): domain Bacteria; phylum Acidobacteriota; class Vicinamibacteria; order Vicinamibacterales; family UBA8438; genus CAUZIB01. The sequence continues at coordinate 869,972 of OZ252219.1, forward strand.
CGTCGTAGGCCCTGACGAACCCCGGGGCGTTTTCCTTGTTGTCGAGGTAGTCGTGTACGGACGAGCCTACGATGATGGTGTCGCCCACCACTATCGGCGGAGATCGAGAGGGCGGCGGGAGGCGACTCGGGTTCTCGCGGGCCCGGGGGAGCCCGTCCTCGAGCGACACCCGACCCTGGTCGCCAAACTCCGCGGCCGGGAGCCCCGTTCGAGCATCGACGGCCGTGAGGTAGCCGTCACCGGTGCCCCAGATGATGAGGGCTCGTTCTCCACCCTCCCAATAGGCCACGCCGCGGTGATTCCAGGGGGCTGGCAGGGGAGGGCTGCCCGACTCGTAGATCCGCGGGTTGTGCACCCACAGCGTTTCACCGCTCCGGGCATCGATGGCGGCGGCCTGGTAAAGAGGTGTCGCCAGGTAGAGCACGCCGTCGACCATCAAAGGCGTTGCCGACAGACGGCCGATCGCGGGACGCGTTTGCCACCGATCGGGGTCGGCCGCTTCCAGGGCGTCGAACACCGTCGAGGCCTCGACCAGCGTGATGCCGTGCTCGTCCTGGAGCGGGAGATGGGAGTCGGCGGTGCGCCATCGCCAGGCGAGCTCGAGGGTGGCAAAGTTCCCGCGGGTGATCTGGTCCAGCGGCGAGTATCGGGTGCCCCACGTGTCGCCCGCATAGGAGCGCCACTCGCCGTCGCTCGTGCCGGTCTGTCCCGCGGCAGGAGCGGCGATGACGGACAAGAGCGAGATGGTCGCGATCAGGGATCGCGTGGCAGCCGTCGCTTGCCTCTGCATCTGACCTCTATTCGAGTGCGGTCGTCATTGTGTCTCCACTCTAGGGTCGTCTGGCGACTTAGCGATCACCTCATTATTATAGGGAGATGAGCGCGCATTTGGGCCTTGCGTTTCCTACCGAGCAGAAGCCAGTGCGGGCACTTCGTGGTGTCCGCATACGGTATTGACAGTCAAGTTAAGCAGGACCCAAGGAGATAACGCGATGCGACTGCCGATGATCCTGGCCATCGCGCGAGCCGAGATCCGATCCATCCGCCGCCTCGTCCGGTACTGGATGTTCTCGATCCTGTCGGTGGCCATCACCTTCCTGATCTACCTCTACCATGCGGGCATCCACGGCTTGGTCTCGCGGTTCTCGGCCACCGTCGGCGCTGGCGCGCCGCGGTATCTGATGGCGTTCATGGGCATTTTCCTTATGGCCATCTTCCTGCTGGGCCTGATCTTTCTGGCGTTCGACGTCAGAGCCCGAGACGAACGGGAACGCATCGCCGAGGTGCTCGACGTGCGCCCGCTATCCAACCCCGAACTCCTCGTCGGGCGCGGTCTGGGTCTGGTGCTGATGGCCCTGGCACCGGGGCTGTTCGTGGCGGTCACGGTCCAGGTCTTCGGGTCCGCGGCGCTGCTGTTCGACTGGTATCTGGGCGAGCCGGTCGAGCCGTACTCACTGGTCGCGTTCACGTTCGACGCGCTGTCGGTCTCTACGCTGTGGTGCGTGGTCGTCATGCTGCTCGCCGTCCTGGTGCGCAACCGGCTGGTGGTTGTACTGGGAGCCCTCGTCCTCTTCGGCCTCCAGTTCTGGCTCGTCGTCCGGTGGCCGGTCTCGATCTACTTCCAGCCGATCCTGGGCTCGTTGATCGGCTCCGGCACGGCCTCTGACCTGGTGCCGAGCCTGGGCACGGGTGCCGACTTCGCGCGACGCGGTGCCCTCTGGCTCCTGGCCGCCGGAGGCCTGGCCCTGGCGGCGGCGTTCCATCCACGACCGGACAGCGGGTCGACGGTCCGGCGAATCGCGCTCGGCGCCGGACTGGTGGCCGTCGCCGGTCTCATCATGGGCACCATGGCCCGGCAGGCCGGGGCCGAGCTGGACCGCCGCGCCGGCTGGCTCGCGGCACACCAGGCGCGTCGCGACGATGCTCGCGCCGACATGCGAGCCGTGACCGGTACCGTGCGCATCGAGCCGGGCCGCCACGTCGCTCTCGCCCTCGCGCTCCGGGTGCAGGCGCCACCAGGCGGGCCGCTCGACACGCTGCTGTTCACCCTCAACCCGGGGCTCGTGGTGGAGCGGGTCGCGGTCGGCGGGGCGGACGCGACCTGGACGCATGCCTCCGGTCTGCTGGAGGTCACGCCCGCGAGCCCGGTGGCGGCAGCAGCAGAGACCACCGTCGATCTCGTCGCCTCGGGAAGACCTGACATCGGTTTCGGCTACCTCGACTCCGCGTTCGATCTGGGCTCCGGCCCCAACATGAACAGGCAGCTCGGGCGCGAGGTCGGCGTCTTCAGCTCGCGCTATGTCGCGTTGATGCCGGGGCTCGGCTGGCTGCCGCACCTCGGGAGCGACGTGCCCGCCGGCGACCCGCGAACGCATCCCGCCGACTACTTCGAGGTCGATCTCGAGGTCGAGGTTCCGGCCGGCTGGCTGGTGGCGGGACCGGGGCGCCGGGAGACGCTCGACGGCGATGCCAACACCGCACGCTTCCGTTTCCACCCTGGCGCGCCGGTCCCGCAGGTGGGGCTGCTGGCGGCGCGCTTCGCACGTCGCGCTATCGAGGTGGCCGGCGTCGAACTCGAGATTCTCGTGCATCCGACGCACGACCGCAACCTGCGGTTCTTCGACGATGCGGCTGACGCGATCCGGACCCGGGCCGAGGAGATCTTCACCGACGCCGAAGCACTGGGTCTGCCGTATCCATACGGCGGTCTGACGCTGGTCGAGTCCCCGAGCACTCTGCGTGGCTATGGCGGCGGCTGGCGCATGGACACCACGCAGGCGATGCCGGGCGTGCTGCTGCTGCGCGAGAACAGTTTCACGACCGCGCGCTTCGAGTTCGAGTTCCGCGATCCGGACAGCTTCGCCGAGCGCGACGGTGGACTGGCGCGCGCCAAGGTCGAGGCCATCGAGCGGTTCTTCGAGAACGATGTCAGCGGCGGCAATCTGTTTCTGGGCGGGTCCCGGAACTTCCTGCTGTTTCAGACCGGCGCGCGGGGTGAGGGCGCCCTGGCGATCGACTTCGTGATCGATGAGCTCGTCAACCTGCTGCTGACCGGCAAGCGCGGCTACTTCTCAGTATTCACGTTAGCGCAGCCGTCCGACGCCATGAGCGGCGAAATCATTACCAACATGGTGACCGGCCACATGGACTCGGTCGTCGAGGCGGTGCTGGCCGCGGTGTCGGACCGGCCCTCGGTGTGGGACCGAGCGCTCGGCTCATCGATGGCGGACCTCGAGCCGACCGAGGACCCCTCGCAAGCGCTCAACGTGCTGGCGCTCAAGAGTCACGCGATCGCGCGGTCGATCCTCGACGGCCTCGGACGCGAAAAGACCGCGGCGCTCCTCGCCGCGCTCCGTGCCCGGTACCGCGGGCGGCATTTCACGGCCGCCGATCTCGCGCAGGTCGCCTCGGAGCTCGCCGCCGACCTGGACCCGCTGATCGGCGACTGGCTGCACGAGGCGACGCTGCCAGGCTTCGTGACCTCGCCGGTCGTCGTCGAGCGGTTGGCCGACGACGCGCAGGGCACGGCGCGCTACCAGACCCGCGTCCACGTGCGCAACGACGAGGCCACACCGGGTCTGCTGCGCCTGCGCTATCGCTCCGGCGAGGAGACGACCGCCACCCGCTGGGACGAGACCGAGCCCGTCCGGCTGGCCGGACACGAGGCGGTCGAGATCGGGGTGCTGAGCTCGACGCCGCCCCGTGCCCTCTGGCTGCAGCCCTATCTGTCGCTCAACCGTCACGATGTCCAGTTGACCCTGCCGCGTGTCGACCAGGAGGCGCAGGTGGGCGCCGAACCGTTCCTCGGCGTCCGCCCCAGCGGGTGGCGGCCGGTGAGGACCGCGGACATCGTGATCGACGATCTCGACCCGGGCTTCTCCGTCGAAGTCGTCGAGGCGGAGAACGGCCGGCGGCTCGGCGGTGGCCGGGCGAGCGTCCGTGTGGGCGTTGCCGACATGGACCAGGGGTTGCCCGAGTCCAGCGGGTTCACCGGGGCGCCCACGGAGTGGAGCCGCAGAGCGGAGTCGTCGAGTTGGGGCAGGTACCGGCACACGATTGCCCTGATCGGGCGCGGCGCCGGCACCCGGCGCGCCGTCTTCACGACGACACTGCCGCATGCCGGGCGCTGGCGCCTGGCCTACCACATCCCGGCGCTAACCAGCCGGACCACGACCACGAACGCATCGTCCGCGGAGGTGCTGCTGCTGGACGACGAGATCAACGCGCCGGTCGGGCTTGGCGGCTCGCTCGGCACGTATGATGTGACCGTGAGGGCCGGCGGCGAGGAGCGTTCCCTCGAGTTCGACGGTGCCGCGGTGGAGACCGGGTGGAACACGCTCGGCGAGTTCTATCTGTTAGAGGGCGAGGCGCGGCTCGAGGTCTCCGACGAGACATCGGGTCGTCTCGTGATCGCCGACGCGGTTCGATGGCAATCGGTGTCCGAGGACAAGTGAGGACAAGTAATGAGCCACCGGATGACGAGTGTTCGCCTGTCGATGCTGGCTCAGACTTCCATCCTTCTCCAGGGACCGAGCCGTAAATCTCACGCACGCGCTCCCGTTTTTCAACGGTCCGCGTGCGCGGGGCCGTATGATGGCCGTGTTCTCTCGACTGGGAGAGAGCCGCTCGGCCAACTAGGGGACCACGCTGCTGGCCTACAGCTTGTCATGAGCGCGGGCAAGACTCCGGACGTCGGTCTCCGCTACCATAGGCTGTCCGGAACAGGACCAGGACCGTCGTGCGCCGCGGCAATCCGGCGCTTGACCCTGGAGCGCGCACAGTGAGGTCGATCAAAAGTTTTAATCCGGGATAAGCCGGGATAATCCGGGATGACCCCCGGGATGCGACTCTCGCGGTCGCAACGACTTACGGGGACGCGGCCTGGAACATCTCCAACGTCCTCACGCCGGAGGGGGTCGAGGAGCGAGGGTGCTTGAACAAAAGAAGGGTACCCGGATACCGGTGAAAAGTGCCGTGGGCTCGGCCGCCGCGATGCGAGAAGTTCTTGAAGCGGCATATTCCGGGACTTGCCGGGATCCATCCCGGAATCCGACGCTCCGCGGACCCGACGACTGACAGGGTCAGTCGTACATGGCTCTCTCAAACCCGGACCACCGAACCTGGCGCGCGAGACGATCACGCGGACCCCGGCCGCCACCTCGCCCCAGGCGCGACTCACCTCCCCGGCGCCGCGCCCGTGACCGCTGAAATCGCCTGAATCCAACGAGGAAATCGGGTGTCAAGGGCGGAGCAAAATTAGACCACCGTGGCGGAGGAAAACTAGACCATTAGGCAGTTGGGTGGCGTGGCGGAACGCGGCAGTGCGGAGGGGACGTCAGGACGCCGGGGTGGCCGCGGGCTGGCGGGCGTTCTTGCTGTGTTCGAGGCGATAGCTCTCGCCGTTCAGCTCCAGGATGTGGACGTGGTGGGTCAGTCGATCGAGCAGCGCGCCAGTCAGCCGTTCGGAGCCGAAGATCTCGGTCCATTCGTTGAAGGGCAGATTCGAGGTGACCAGCGTCGACGCTTGCTCGTAGCGCTGGGAGAAGATCTCGAAGAGCAGCTCGGCGCCGGTCTTCGACAACGGCACATAGCCGAGCGCGTCGACGATCAACAGATCCTGCTTGGCGAGCTGCTTCTGAAAACGCCGCAGGCGCTTGTCATCCCGCGCCTCGAGCAGCTCGTTCACCAGTGCGGCGGCGGTGGTGAAGCGCACCCGATAGCCTTTCTGACAGGCGGCCAGCCCCAACGCGAGCGCGAGATGCGTCTTGCCCGTGCCGGAGTTGCCCAACGCCAACACGTTCTCTCGCCGGTCGAGATACTCCGAGCGGGCCAGCTCCAGCACCAGGCGTTTGTTCACCGACGGGATCGCGCGGAACTCGAAGGTCTCGAGACTCTTCACGACCGGGAACCTGGCGGCCTTGATGCGCCGCTCGACGGCGCGTTGTTCGCGATCGAGCAACTCCAGCTCGCAGAGGCGGAACAGGTAGCGCGAACAGTCCAGCCCTTCCTGGGCGCAGTGCCGCGCCACTTTGTCGTATTCGCGCAAGAAGGTGGGCAGGCGCAGGGCCTTGAGATGGGCGTCCAGCAACAGGGTCGGTTTGGCCATCACTCAGCTCCCGCCCCCAGCAGCGTCAGGTAATCGGCGGCGGCGGTCGTCGTCACGCGGGGGACCGGCAGGTGCGGATACTGCGCCAGATCGAGGTGGGGCGGCCGGTGGTCGAGGCGACACCGCACCTTGACGGCATCGAACCCGATCGCCCCCAGACGCACGGCGTCCCGGATGGCGCCGCGGACGTGGTCGAGCTGAAAGCCTTCGAGCAGCCGCAACACCTGCACGTACTCGCGCGTGCCTGGCTTGCCCAACCGCGCCTCCAACAGGCGCCGCAGCCGGAGAAACTCGTCCGGCAGCTGCCACCCGGCCAGCGGCGCCGCGTGATCGAGCGCCCCCGTCTTGCGCTCCAACAAGGCCAAGTCGTGCCGCGGCTCGAAGATCGACACTTCCCGCTCGTAGCTGCGACGATGGCGGGCGATCTCGTCACTGCCGCACACGATCACGACCTCGTCCACGTAGCCTTTCACCAGCACCTCCCGGTGGCCGGAGGCGGTCGGCACCGAGTAGTCGTTGCGGCGGTCGCGCACCAGCGACAACGACGTGACCCGCGTCGTCCGCGTGTCGCAGGCGTCATACGGGACCGGCGGGAACGGCACCAGCGCCTCGCGGTCGCGGGCGAAGCGCTCCCCGATCGTCTCCGTGTGCCCGTAGGGTCAAGAAATCCGAACCTGCCGTCCGCGAGCAGTTTCGGAGTCCGCTGACCGGGGTTGGGTCGGCCAGTCGGTACTGTGGATACTGATGGGTGTTCCAGACGAACGCAGAATCAGGAGCGGCGATGGACTGGAAGACCATGCTGGCCTACGTGACGGGCTCCGTCGATGAGGAGCTCCTCCGGCGCAACGAGTATCTCGTGGCGGAGAATCGCATCCTCCGGGCGCAGCTCCCCGGCCGCGTGACACTGAGCGACGGCGAACGCCGGACGTTGGCCGAGATCGGTAAGCGGCTCGGCCGCCAGGCCCTCGCGCAGGTGGCGAGCATCGTGCGGCCCGAGACGATCCTTGCCTGGCACCGGCGGCTGGTCGCCAAGAAGTTTGACGGCTCGGAGCGGCGAACCTATCCGGGGCGGCCCAGAGTCGGTCAGGAAATTGAGCAGCTGATTGTCCGCTTCGCCACTGACAACCGCGACTGGGGTTATGACCGCATCGCCGGGGCCCTGGCCAACCTCGGCCACGCAGTGAGCGACCAGACAGTCGGCAATGTTCTGAAACGTCACGGTATCCTGCCTGCCCCCGAGCGCAAGAAGACCACGACCTGGAAGGATTTCGTTCGTGCCCACCGGGAGGTGCTGGCCGCGACGGATTTCTTTACGACCGAGGTGTGGACGGTAAGCGGTCTCGTGACCTACTACGTCTTGTTTGTCATGCACGTGGCGACGCGCCGGGTCCACATCGCGGGCCTGACACCTTTCCCGGATGAGTCCTGGATGACCCAAGTCGCACGGAACCTCACGATGGCCGACGTGGGCTTCCTAGGGGACCATCGGTATCTGATTCACGATCGCGACGGCAAGTACTGCCCCGCGTTCGACGACACGATCACGGAGGGTGGCGTCACGCCAGTGCGCTTGCCGCCGCGCAGCCCCAACCTGAATCCGCACGCGGAGCGCTGGGTGCGGTCGGTGAAAGACGAGTGCCTCTCGAAGCTGATCCTGTTCGGCGAGCCAGCGTTGCGGACGGCTCTGCGGGCCTACACCGGGCACTTCCACGGCGAGCGGAATCACCAGGGCAAGGACAATCTCTTGCTCTTTCCGCGGGACGAGGTCCCCACGACCGGCCCGGTGCGATGCCGCGAGCGCCTCGGGGGGCTGCTCAAGTTCTACTACCGGGCGGCCGCATGAGTTTCTTGACCATACGCCCATCCATCCCAGCCCACAACTCGCTGAGCTGCTTTCCTCCCCGTTGACGCATTACAAGGTAGCCGGGAACACGGAGAGGACTCATGATGGTTTTCATCTGTGCAATCGCGCGCGAGTTTCGCATCGGTGCGGAGCCGAATCTCCGGTTCTCGCTCAGTCTAGGGTTCGCCCGTCGCCGGTAGTGTCTCGCCAGGAAAGGAGTACCCCATGCCACACACACGAATGCTCCTGAGTGCCCTCGTCGCGATGCTTGCGCTGCTCCCGTCACCGGTCTTGGGTCAGGACCGCACGGTCAACGTGCGGGCCTCGGTCGGCTACGCATACGGATTGGACGACTCACCTCCCTATGCCTGGGTAGTAGGCGGAACTGTGACGGTCCCCCGGGGCGTGCATTTGCGGTTCGGGATGGAAGTGTGGCATGCGAGCCTGTTCGGCCCGTACAATCGGGGCAAGGCCCGGGCCAACCTCGTGACGGGCTTGTGGGAGTACGAGTTCTCCCCGGGTCAGCGCGTCAACCCGTACGCGGTTATCGGGATCGGCGTCACGGAGTACCGCAGCTGGTACCCCGACTTCCACGGCCCCTTCGACTCCGGCTGGGACACACAGCATAGACTCCACGTCCTCGGCGGCCTGGGTGTCCGGTGGTTTCTAACCCCGTACGTCTTCGTGGCCCCGGAAGCGCGGATCGGCTTGGTCCCGCTCGTCCGGCCGACGGTCGCGCTCGGCTACGCCTTCTGAGCGGGAAAATGCGAGTGCCTGTGCATACCCGTCCGTCCCCACCAGACCAGACGGGTCCTGGTTGGGCCTACTCGCGCACCACGTTAGCCCATCCATCCCAGCCCACTCGGGTCTGACGGCGTGCCCGTGTCGTCGCCGCGGTCCGATCGGTGCCGCCCCGGATGACGTCCTGGTGGCCCACATTCGTCGGGTGCTCGAAGCTTCGCCGTTTCATGGCGAGGGCTACCGAAAAGTGGGGGCGAAGCTGCGGGTCGAGGGGCGGCGCACCGCGAAGGAGCGGGTGCGGCGGTTGATGCGCGAACACGACCTCCAAGCCCCGTCCCGTACGGGTCACGCGCACGGGCCGAAGGCGCACGACGGGACCAGGCCTTGATGCACGGCTCCACTGGGAACCAGCATCCCCCGCCGCTCGTCCCGCGCTCAGTCCACTCGATAACTCTCGGGCATTTCCAGGGACGTCATTGCGATCTCGCCGGCCCGTCGGGATCCGTCACCATCTCGCGCCCGGCCGAGAGCGTGGTTCACTGTCGCTACTCGACTAATCCGGCGCGGCCGTGGGTGGGCGTCGGGCCGCTCGACCGGGCGCGGCTGTCAGGACGCCTGAGCGCCGAACTCGAAGCGGCGCTCGGCGACGAAGCGAGCGGGACACGCGGGCACGTGCTGCCCATTCCAACCGACGGACAAGACGACACCGTCTCGACTCTGCGGAAGGACATTGGATCACTTCACGGGAAAACCGCGTTGGTCGAGACCACGGCGGCCGCGTGGGGTGACGGGAGACAAGCCGCGCCAAGGGGTGACTACGAGCCGAAACGCATTGGGGCGAACCCCCCGGCGTCCTTGACGACGCTGCGCTCCGACGCGGCCTTGGCCGTGCTCAGTGCCTGCGGCGTCCCCGTCGAACTCGTCACGCCGGGCGACGGGACCGGGCAACGAGAGGCGTGGCGCAGACTGCTCTACGGTACGGTGCAACCTCTCGCGGCGTGCGTGGCGGCCGAACTCGCCGTCAAACTTGACGCCCCGACCTTGACGCTGTCGTTCGACAGGCTCTTCGCGTCTGACCTGAGCGGCCGTGCGCGGGCATTCCAATCGCTGGTCGGCGGCGGGATGCCGCTCGACCAGGCGGCGGCGCTCGCTGGGCTGCTGACCGAGGACTGATGGCCTTACCCGAGGAAGCGTACTCGCGAAGGCCAAGCCGACGATCCCCGACGGCCTGCATCCAAGGGCGCGATAGAGGTCGGCTTTCACGGCGAGCCGTTCGAGATCAACTCTCGGTGATGCGCTCAACGAGAACGTCGCTAAACGTGGCGACAAACTAATCGGTGATCCCGATACAGTATCGGCTTGAACTACTGCCTCCGGGCCGTCAAGTGAGAGGAAGGAGTTATCACAAGTGAAGAAGCAACCAGGCAAGAAGGAGGCCGCAAACATCGCGGCCTGGAACAAACTCAGCTTGCGCGAGCAGCTTAGCCACATCGTTAAGAAATACGACTGGCGCGCGCCCAATTTCGACAACCTCGACCAGCAGTGGTCGGATGAAGATTACACTCAGGATTGGGCAAATGAAATGCACAGGCGTGACCCATCGATACAGATCTGTGAGATTAGGTCAAACCACCCCAATGATCCCCCAGACTGCTTCGCCAAGATGAACGGGAAATGTGTTGCCGTCGAAGTGAGCAAGCTAGTAGGGGAGCATAGGGAGGAGGACTGGCCCCTGGAGGAGTTCAAGAAGAGTCTAAAACAGATAGTGAAGAAAAAGGATGTGATAACGGGCCGAGATGGTTCCTTGCATAAGCAATTCCTGCTCATTCCGGTCGGCACCGAGATCCACTTGGGCGAGAGTGTTCTGAAAGAGTACTTGAAGAAAATCAAATTGCCCCGGCCCAAGAACTTTGACGCCGTCTACGTGATGGGGGCTCAGGTGCTCACGAACGAAGGAGAAGGACCGCACTACCACCCGGTCTTTGAAGTCTGCCTATCAACGTAGGCTGGAACCGGACAAGCGGCAATAGGACAAAAGAAAGCCCGGCCGTTCCTTGGCCTGGTTTTGTAACTGTACCGGCGGATCGAACGGAACCGGGCCGCGTCAATGACTTTGAGACAACCTGATTGCGCATTTAGTGAAGCGACTCCACGCTGTTGACGAGCACGGTCGGTCGATTTCCCACGATCACGTGTGACCCGAAAATCACCCGATGCTGCGGGTCGTCCGGGGTGACGAGCGCCGCTCCTGGGGCATCCTGGCGGGTCGATTTCGCCAGAGAATTGATCCACACCGCCTCTGGAAGGGTTTCGAGGCGGTCAAGCATCAGACGGACCGGCTAGGCATGACCCAAGTTTTAATCCGGGATAAGCCGGGATAATCCGGGATGACCCCGGGATGCGACTCTCGGGATGACCCCGGGATGCGACTCTCGGGATGACCCCGGGATGCGACTCGCGCGAGGACAACAACTTATCCTCCGATGCGGAGGTACCGACGCGGCCCGCCAAGACACTCCCCCTGAGCCGGTCAAGGAGTGTGAAGCGGGACATAGTAGGGACCCATCAAGCATTCGTCTTTTATTCGCTTATCGACGTGCGAGACGGGTTCGCGCGAGACTGCCCCCTCCGCCACTCAGTCCCCGCGATGCTCGCACTCCGGGATCACTCTGAGGGAGCCCCGAGATTTTCCAGGGATTTCCGGCGATTCGCAACGGTCACGGAAGGTGAGCCGGGGGAATGAGAGGCATCCGAGGCAAGGTGGCGGCCGGTGTCTCGGAGATCGTCTCGCGAGCCCATTTTCGTGGTCCGGGTTCGACGCGCCCGAAATACCCGCCCGCGCAGGGCGGACGGCTCAGGTGTTTAAAATTCCGGAACATCTCGGCTTAGAATCGGTCACGATGACTGAAATTGGCGATCACAATCCGCCCCGTCAAGGATGCGGGATACAAGAGGCAGGCATCCCACTTATCCCGAGTTATCCCGGGTTATCCCGGGTTTCAAAACTCTTGATCGACAGCGTGGCAGGCGTTGGCCGATCGTCCCGAGATCTCTGCAGGGACAACACGGTAGGCGACAATAAACCGAAGTCAGAGCGGGTCTTCGCTTCAAGACGTTGATCGGTGAGGGGTGTCGAGGCCGGCTCAGCAGCGGCGGTCGTCTGCGTCCGTGGGACAGGGGCCCGTCGAGTCCACGGTCGTCGCCACCGCTTCGAAACCACCGGCACCGGGTCAAGCCCCCGGGAGTAGAGCGCATCGGCCCTGAAGTCCAGCGCACAAGGTCCCGTTCAAGACCGGTGGGGCCACGAGCAGTGGGGGGGCGACCCAGTCGAAGTGCTAGCCGATGCGGGGTATCGCGGCGAGGTGAGCTTTCAGTCGCTCGAGACCCGTCACATCACCGCGTCCATCTCGTTGGGAGGCGAAGGCCAACTGAGCGCTCCGCCTGCTCTCCCCGCACCGCGGGCGTCAGGGCGCCGCGAAGACCCACGACGGGAGGGTCATCACTCAGGCGCCTAACGTGATGTGGGGGACGGACGGCGTGCGGGTATTCACGCGCGACGACGCGGGTGGGGCTGGATCTTCGCGGCAGTCGAACACTGGAACGCGGAGTGCGTGGGGTGGCACGTGTGCAAAGTCGGGAGCCGCTTCGCGGCACTCGATCCGATTGCGCAAGGGCTCGAACGGCTCTATGGCTCGCTGGACGCCGACGTCGCCCGCGGGCTGGCGCTTCGGATGGATCATGGCAGTCAGTACCTGTCAGACCACTTCCTCAAGCAGATCCGGTATTGGAGGGTCCACCCCAGCTTTGGCTTTGTCGAGGAACCGGAAACGAACGGTGTGGCGGAGCGGTGGAATCGTACGCTCAAGGAGCAAGCGATCCATGGCCGAATCTTTCAGACCCTCGAGGCCGTCCGCGCCGCCGTGGCCGACTTCGTGGAGCGGTACAACCAGACCTGGCGTCTCGAGAAGCTTGGGTATCAAACGCCGATCGAGGCGCGCGAGGAGTATGAGCTACGCCAGGCGGCATAGCACAAATGTGTGTCCAGGAAACCGGGTGCGGTACAGGCACGTGCGAGGCGGCACTTCCTGGCGGCGTGTTTACACACAGGGGTGTCTACATGAAGCTCTATGAGTTGGACGCAGGAGGAATTTTTTGGGGCCGCGACGATCACGTGACGACTCTCAATTACGGCGACATTCCGTAAGCTTCCCCTCTCAGTAGACACTCGAAAGGAGATTGCTTTTGGAAACGTTCGATCTCAGGGCTGAACTCTCCCGGGTCTTCGGCGTCGATCTGACCGACATCCCCGGCATCGGTGCCGTCACGGCACAGACCATCCTCTGTGAACTGGGGGCCGATATCTCTCATTGCCCGAACGCCTCCGCCTTTGCATCCTGGCTCGGGCTGGGTCCCGAGCGACGGAGCGCCGGTGGCAAGCCGCTCTCGACGCAGACCCGCCAGGTTCGCAACCACCTCGCCATGGCATGGCGCATGGGAGCCAGCTCACTCCACCATGCCGACCACGACCTCTGTGCTCCACGGCCGCGAACGCCTCTTCCTCGGTATCGAATACCCGCGCAGGTCCTCGATGACGCATCATCACGGCGCCGGCCACCTTCACCACGCACCCTTCCGGCGCGAGGTTCCCCCTGAGTACCACGAGGCCTCCAGTAGGCTTTATCGGGTCGGATACCGAGCGGACCACCTCTTGACCAGGAGTTTCTTCAGCGATGGCGGCCTCCTCGCCCACTGACCGACCTGTGACGGTCAATGCATCCCCGTGCAAGGCCCCCAGTTCCTGCAGGCGCCGCGCGACGAGCCGGATGCCTCCGGCCTTGTAGAGATCGGTCGCGACGAACTGGCCACCTGGCTTCAGGTCGGCCAGGAGCGGCACCTCCCGATTGATCCGATCGAAGTCATCGAGCTCGAGCGACACGCCGGCTTCACGGGCGATCGCCAGCAAGTGCAGCACGGCATTGGTCGAGCCTCCCGTGGCCGCCACCGACGCGATCGCGTTCTCGAGAGCCGCTCGGGTCACGATCTGGCTCGGCGTGACTTCATCGGCCACCAGACGCATCACGATTTCCCCTGCCTGACGCGCGACGTCGTCCTTCGCCGACTCCATGGCCGGCACACTGTTGGCGCTCATCGGGGACACCCCGAGCAACTCACAGACCGTGGACATCGTGTTGGCGGTGAACTGACCGCCACACGCTCCGGGCCCTGGACACGCCACGTCCTCAAGCGCACACAGTTGCTCGTCGGACAGCGTACCGGCCGCGTGGCTTCCGACCGCCTCGAACACATCTTGAATCGTCACGTCGTGGCCATCCCAGTGCCCCGGTGCAATCGAGCCCCCGTACAGGATCAGACCGGGAATGTTCAAGCGGACGAGGGCCATCACCCCGCCCGGTATGGTCTTGTCACACCCGACGATGACGACGAGGCCATCGAACAAGTTGCCGCGCGCCACGAGCTCGATGGAATCCGCGATGACCTCTCGACTGACCAGTGACGCCCGCATCCCCTCGCTGCCCATGGTGATGCCGTCGGAGATCGACACCGTATTGAACTCCATCGGCGTGCCGCCGGCCGCTCGAACGCCCTCCTTGACGTACTCGGCCAGACGACGCAGGTGGTAGTTGCACGGTCCGATCTCGGTCCAGGTGTTGGCCACGCCGATGATCGGACGGCGGAGGTCGTCGTCGGTAAAGCCTACGGCCTTGAGCATCGCGCGCGCGGGCGCCCGGCTGGGTCCTTCTGTTATGGCGGCGCTGCGTCGCGGTGTCATCATTGCTACTCGTGCTGTCTATCCCAACAAAAAAAGGCCATCATCTCATCGGATGATGGCCAGCCGGGTTTCTTCGGTTCTGCCGGTCAGGCTCATCGTCCGTTCGCCGTCGGCGTAATGACGCCGACGGTGCGAACGATGACGGTGACGTGGAGAACCTGAGCGTGCGTCATGGCACTATTGAGTCGTGGGAATATTACAACGGGTGGACGGCTAGTAGTCAAATTTATAATTATTACCATTACATAATAAGTATTGATGGACCTTGATGCGCCAACCGAATCTCCGCGCTCGCCTGTTGTCGCCCCTCGGATACGCCGTCGCAGCCAACCTTCTCCTCACCGGGACCTGGATGGTCCTCCAGCAGCAGGTCGCGACCCCGCGTGGGCTGACGCGGTCCCTCCACTCCGCTCTCGGGTTCGCGACGCAGCCGCTCAGAGAAGAGACGACCCCCACCATCGATTTGGATTTTCTAGGGCGCGAGGTCGATCCGCCGACGGCCTTTAGCATTCGGTGGGATGGGTACTGGTTTGCCCTGGTAGAACGACGAGTCACACTCGAGGCACGTACAAACGGACGCGTGAACGTGTATGTCGACGGCGACCAGGTGTTGGGGCTCGAAGCTGCGGGTGGCCAGACGCGGGCGTCGACCATCGTGACACTGACGTCGGGTGCGCATCAGTTGGTCGTCGACTACGAGCACGAGGGTGGAGACCCTGCCCTGAGCGTGCTGTGGACGCCTTCGGACGCGCCGCCGCGGGCCCTGCCGGCCGACCAGCTATTCGTCAGAAGGCTGGATCGGCGGGATGTCTACGAGACCAAGGCCGTGGGCTGGCTCGGCTGGGTCGCATTTGGAGCCTGGCTCACAGTGCCGCTGCTGCTGAATACCCCTGCCGCTGGGCGACGCCTCGCGCGCCTGGAGGCGCGGGAGTTGAGACGGCGGACGCGAGTGCTCGCCTTCCCGGCGTTGCTCGGTCCCCTACAGATCCTGCTCTTTGGCACCTACACGATCTACACGGGAAACGCGGATGAGTTCAGCGCTCCGTTCTGGCGGCTTGCCGTCCATTGGCTGCCAGCCCTTGCCAGCATCGTCGCTGTATTGATCGGGTTTGGGCTCCTAATTTCCGAGAACTGGTTTCGGCGCTACGTGGTCGTACTTTTTAGCGTCGGCCTGCTCACCTGGCTGCAAGGCGGCGTCTTGCTAGCCAACTACGGAGCCTTCACTGGAGAGGCTCTGGACTGGGAAGTGCACGCGTGGCGGGGCCCCTACGAGATCGGGCTGTGGGTGGTCGGGTCGATCGGGATGGTCGCCGCGGCGCGATGGGTCTTTGGGGTTGCCCCGTTTGCCAGTCAGTGTCTCATTGCGCTCCAGGTCCTCGTTCTTGTTGGGTCGGCCGCTCGGTCCGGTTCCGACGTGACCACGACATTCTCTGGCCGATCCGATTTCATCTTCGAGCTCTCGCGGACTCAGAACGTGATTCACATCGTGTTGGACGCGTTTCAGTCGGACGTCTTTCACGAGGTCCTCGAGAACGAACCAGCGGTGGTCGACTCGTTGTCCGGCTTTGTCTTCTTTGCCGACCACGCCGGCGCGTTTCGCACGACGGTGGCGAGTATTCCCGCGATGCTCACGGGGGAGGTCTACCGAAACCAGGAGCCCATTCAGCCATTCGTGCGACGGATTGCGGCACAGCGGTCGCTCTTAGGTGTCTTGCGAGAGCACGGGTTTGATACTGACGCCGTGTCCATACACCCACAAGGTCTCGAGCCGGCGACCAACGTCTACGTGATTCCCAAGCCATACGTCAGCTATGGCGAGTACGCGAGGTTCGCGGGCTGGCAACTGGTCGACCTCTCGCTCTTTCGGCACGCCCCGCACGCCTTGAAACGGTGGGTCTACAACGATCAGAGTTGGCGACTCCAGACCCTGTTCGGCCAGTCGGACGATGGTGCCACGACGCAGCGGCGCTATCACGCGGATAACGGGCGGGCGTTTCTCGATGATTTTGCGAGACGGGTCCGTGTCAACCGAGAGCAACCAGTCTACAAGTTCCTGCACGTGGGCATTCCACACCTCCCCTTGGTTCTCGATGCGGACTGCGAGTTCATCGGCGTGAATCTGGTCACGCGGGACGGTTTTCTGGGCCAGGCCACGTGCGCCGCCAACCTCGTGACCCGCCTCCTCGACCGTCTTCGCACATTAGGTGTGTACGACGACAGCGTGATCGTGCTTTCGTCAGACCACGGCACCGGCATGCCCCCGAAGGACTTCGTCAATGACCAACTCCTGGTTCATGACCAACCTCTGCCCTTCGAGGATATCGGGAGGATTGTGGGCGGTGCACGGGCGTTGCTGGCGGTCAAGGCGGCGCACGCGGCGGGACCACTGCGCATCTCCAACGCGCCGACCACGATCACCGACATTCCAGCCACCGTGATGAACATGATCGGCGTTGCGGAGAGCGGCTACTCTGGCAAGTCCGCACTTCGGCTTGATGAGGACGACGCGCGAGAACGGACGTATGCCTGGTATCGGTGGGAGGATGCCGACTGGAAACGGCCGTACCTCCAAAAGATGGACACGTTCTCCATTGACGGACCGATCAGCAACCGTACGTCCTGGAGCTATGCAGGGGCTATCTTCGAGCCGGGAGCTGATCTCGACGAGGTATCCGAAGGATGGGGCGACCCCAAAACAGACAGTGAGGGCCGACGCCTCCGATCTATCAGCGAGCGCGTCGAATTCTATGCACCCCCGCAGGCGCAGCGGATGACGCTGGAGCTGCGGTCCGCTGCCCCCTTACCGCAGACGATGACGGTGACTGTGTTGGTCAATGGGGAGGTCATCGACCACCTCACTCTCGACGATCATGCGTGGCGGACGGTCGAGTATCCGCTGCCCTCTTTGGCCGAGGCGGCCGCGGCCAGGGTTGACTTGCAGGTCAACCCACCTGCACGCCTCCGACCCGGACCCGTAGCGATGCGAAGCCTAGGGGTCGTCGCACGCGATGTTCAGTGGCGCCGGTGAGGTATCTGAGCGCAGTACAGCGTGCGAGTGCCCGACTCTAGCGATTCGTGCGTCACCGACGTGAAGTGCCGTGCGAGCGCGAGTTCGAGCGCTTCTGCTGAGTACTCGATAACCTGCCCGGTTCGGTTCCGCAGGAGCTTGTCGACCATCGGGTCACCAGGTCCCACGAACTCGACGATGACGTCGGCACCAAATCCGGCCAACCACTCGACGAAGTCAGCGATGGGGATGTTCCGTCCGATGACCAGATGATGGATGAGCGCGAGACACAAGATCAGGTCGGGCGCCCCCCGCTCACTCAGCGGATTGCGTTCCAGACCGCGCCAGCCGAGCCCCGGGGATGGATCCGCAACATCAGCCAGCAGCGGAAGGATCGTGTCGTTCCCCTCGCGCTTGAGCGCGTCATACATGCGATCGACCGCCAGGTGGTCGGCGTCGAGCGCGAGCACGTACTCGGCATGTTCGGCGGCCAGCCGCGAGTAGGTGCCGGTGTTGCAGCCGATATCCCAGACCAAAGACCATCGTCGCGGCGCCAGAACCCGACGCACAAAGTTTGATTTTCGCCGGAGGTCATCCTCGTCGTAACTGTGCTCCTTTGTGTACTCGGACCAGGTGGATCGCTGGGGTTTCCACTGGAGGCGGTCGACCAGCCGCCGCAACCTCTGGATGTTGTTCTTGATCATGGCCGCGCCGAATCCCGCCGACCGCATGTCCTGCCTCACGTCCCGGTTCGAATCCTCGTAGCGTGATTGGGCCTTGGCCTGCAAGTAGACATGCGTCAGGACACCGGCGCGCACGTAGTCGCGAGCCGAGAGCATCGCCCGACAGTGCTCGGGCTCTATACCCTCGAGGCTGCCGCGCAGCCAGGGATGAAACGGGACGTCCTTGTAGGCCTGCAGGAACAACGGATAGAGAAACTGTTGGCAGAATTGTCGGTATCCCGCCCACGGCTCACCGGGCTCATACGGGGTGAAGGACCCCAGGTCGATGAAGCGCGGCGTCGTTCCGAACCACTGGATGTTGTACGGCGTGGCATCCTTGAGCGTCATCCCGTCGTCGAGAGCCGTCAGCGTGACATCGAGCTGGAGGAGCGCCGCATCCTTGAGCATTCCAAACGGCCACTCGTAGGGATACGAGATGAACGGGACCGTTTCGTGTTTGAGGACTCCCGCCCACTTCGCGTCCAGGCGCGGCAGCGCGCTCGCATCCTCGACCCGCTCGGTCGCGACCAGCGAGCCTTCTCGGGTCAACCGGCCGTATGCCTCAGACGCCGCCAGGCGGTTCCAGTCCTCGAGCGCGCGACTCGTGAGGCACCTGAAGATGGCGCCGTCGTGACGAAAGACTCTGGTATCGGGATCCCGGAATGACCCGGGGTCAAAGTGAGGAGGAGACGTCGAATCGAGCATTCGCGAGCGTCGCGACTGCTAGGCCCCGGCCCGAGGGTTCATCGAGCGATCTGATGAGTTCTTCTTCCGAAAGAAGGACGCCACCCGATGCCAGTAGAGCTTGCCGATCACGCCCACGGCGGCGAAACCGCCGAGGAGGACCTGCAGCAGCATGCTCCCGCTACCGGGGTCCAGATACGCCTGGGCTGGTGCCTCGGCCAACAGCCAGGTAACCAGGACCATGAGAACGAACAGGGATCTCGGCATGCACACTAGATTAAACGTCGCGCGACCATCGCGGCAACTCCGAATTGGGGTCGGCCCCTACCTTCGCGTCCCGGGAACGTCGCTGCGGAGCTGGAACAGGGTCTTCCCAGCCGTGATGTAGAGCGTCCTGAGATCGTCACCGCCAAACGCCACGTTGGTGATCGTGTCCTCGGGAATGGGAATGAGCTCGAGCAGCTCACCGGTAGGAGCAAATACGTAGACGCCTGCGCGAGTATCGAGGGTCTCGCTGGTCCCGCGGCGTCGATTGAGCCCGGCCGCGACCCACACGTTGCCCTCGCTGTCGATCGTCATCCCGTCGCCGCTTCGACCGGGAGAAAAATCATGGAAGACCCGCATGTTGCTGACCGTGCCCTCCTCAGACAGGTCGTAGGCGCGGATCATGCGCGCCCCGCCCTCCCCCTGGTTGGTCTCGATCAGATAGAGCGTGCGGTCGTCGGGTGACACAACGAGCCCGTTCGGCCGCTCGATGTCCGGTTCGGCCAGGATGCGCTCGATGGAACCGTCGGGGTCGACCCGATACACACCGTGCACACCGGTCTGGTCGGGCGTCGGGTTGGGACCGGGACGGTCGGTGAAGTAGATGCGTTCCGATCCGTCGATCGTCACGTCGTTCGGCCGGTGTAGCTCCTTGCCCTCGTAGTGGTCTGCGACGACCTCGACGGCGCCCGTCTGCATGTCGGTCCGGGTCACCCGAGGCAAGACGGTGTCACCGTCGCCGGCTTCACACGCCAGCAACCGCCACTGGCTGTCAAAGATCAGCCCGTTGGCTCCGTGGCTCTCCTCCCGAAAGGTCGTGAGCTCACCGGCAGTGGACAGCCGCATGATGCGGCTGTTCCCGAGATCGGTGAAGTAGACGTTGCCCTCGGCATCGACCGTCGGCCCCTCGGTGAAGGCAACGGTCGTGGCGACCTCGAGGTCGCGGGTGGACAGCTCCGGAGCTGAGTCGCTCTGCGCAGCCCCCGCCGATTCCGATGTCATCGGCGCCGCGGGTTCCTGGGCACACGCGCCCGCGGAAAGCGTTGCGCATGTCACGACCCACCCGAGCGCACAGAATCGGGATACTCCAGGCATTCCTTATCCGACCACTCTTACCCGACCATGACGGTCCGGGGCAGCTGCGCATTCCGCGCGGAACATAATCCGCTGAGCTCGATCAAAAGTTTTAATCCGGGATAAGCCGGGATAATCCGGGATGACCCCGGGATGCGACTCGCGCGAGGACAACAACTTCTCCTCCGATGCGGAGGTACCGACGCGGCCCGCCAAGACACTCCCCCTGAGCCGGTCAAGGAGTGTGAAGCGGGACATAGTAGGGACCCATCAAATATTCGTCTTTTATTCGCTTGTCGACGTGCGAGACGGGTTCGCGCGAGACTGCCCCCACCGCCACCCCGTCCTCCCGATGCTCGCACTTCGGGATCGCTCGAGGGTTGCCCCCGATTTCCTCGTTGGATTCAGGCGATTTCAGCGGTCACGGGCGCGGCGCCGGGGAGGTGAGTCGCGCCTGGGGCGAGGTGGCGGCCGGGGTCCGCGTGATCGTCTCGCGCGCCAGGTTCGGTGGTCCGGGTTTGAGAGAGCCATGTACGACTGACCCTGTCAGTCGTCGGGTCCGCGGAGCGTCGGATTCCGGGATGGATCCCGGCAAGTCCCGGAATATGCCGCTTCAAGAACTTCTCGCATCGCGGCGGCCGAGCCCACGGCACTTTTCACCGGTATCCGGGTACCCTTCTTTTGTTCAAGCACCCTCGCTCCTCGACCCCCTCCGGCGTGAGTCGGTTGGCAGCCGCAGGCTGCGTCTCGAAGCCGACGTTGGAGATGTTCCAGGCCGCGTCCCCGTAAGTCGTTGCGACCGCGAGAGTCGCATCCCGGGGGTCATCCCGGATTATCCCGGCTTATCCCGGCTTAAAACTTTTGATCGACCTCACTGTTCTTCTTCAGGTTACGACGACGCCCGACGGGGCCTTCATGACGCAGGTGGCCAGGAACCTGACCGTCCTCCGGGCGCACCGTTTCATAATCTGCGACCGCGACGCGAAGTTCACGGCGGAGTTCCGGCGCATCCTACAGGCCGTAGGCGTGCTCCTTTCACGACGAGTTGTTTGGCATAGCGGGCAGGCGTCAGGCCGCCTCGCCCCTTCTTCGGTCGTTCCTCGTTGTACTCGCGTCGCCCAGGTTTCGATGAGGGCTTGCGCATGGGCCAAACTCGTGAACCAGTGCTCGTTGAGGCACTCATCGCGGAACCGGCCGTTGAACGATTCGATGTAGGCGTTCTGATTCGGTTTACCCGGCTCGATCAGGCGCAGCGTGACACCGCGGTCATGCGCCCAGGTCAACATCGCATGGCCACAGAACTCCTGGGCGTTGTCGGTGCGGAGAACCCGCGGGAGGCGACGTCCGAGTGCCAACCGATCGAGCGCGCGAGTCACCGGCCCGCCACCGAGGGCACGAGCGGGCACGATGGCCACGGCTTCCGTCGTGGCATCATCCACGATTGTCAGACACTTGACGACGCGTCCGTCAGCGGTCCGGTCGAAGACGAAGTCGGCAGACCACACGTCGTTCGGCACCTGCGATCGCCCTACTCTGTCAGCCGCCGGTCAACTTGACAATGCCCTACGATTGGTTGAAGGCTTGGTTTGAGAGACGCCTTCGCAAAGGGTTGCGAAATTTGGAGGACTACTGGAGTTGCCCCGGTTTCGTGGATACATCACCCTTTGGGGGAAGGAGTCCACGATGCCAGAGACACGACCACCGTATCCGGAGGAGTTCCGGCAACGGATGGTGGACCTGGTGCGGGCCGGGCGGACGCCGGAGTCACTCGGGAATGAGTTCGAGCCGTCGGGCCAGACGATTCGGAACTGGGTACGGCAAGCGGATCTCGACGAGGGGCGCCGCGCAGACGGGTTGACGACGGCCGAACGGTCCGAGCTGCGCCGGCTGCGGCGTGAGAATGCGCGGCTGCGTGAGGAGCGCACGATCTTGGAAAAAGCCGCGGCGTGGTTCGCTCGGGAGACCGGTTCGATACCCTCGAGGTCTTCGCATTCATGACGGCGCACCAAGCCGCGCATTCGATTGGCACGCTGTGCCGCGTGCTGGCGGTCTCACCCAGTGGGTACTACGCCTGGCGGCCCCGCGCGCGGAGTGCCCGTGCCTGCGACGACGATGTCCTACTCGTCGAGATCCGCGCGATTCATACGCACTCACGCGGCACCTACGGCGCGCCCCGGATCCAGGCGGAGCTGGCCGCCCGGGGCCGGCGGGTGAGCCGCAAGCGGGTCGCGCGCCTGATGCGGCGCGCTGGCGTGCGGGGCGTCAGTCGACGGAAGTGGGTCACGACGACGGTCCGCGATCAGGCCCGGCGGCCGGCGCCGGATTTGGTCCAGCGGGCGTTCACCGCGACCGGCCCAAATGCGCTCTGGGTGGCCGACATCACCTACGTCGGCACGTGGAGCGGGTTCCTCTACCTGGCCGTGGTGCTCGACGCCTGGAGTCGGCGCATCGTGGGCTGGGCGATGGAGACGCATCTGCGGACCGACCTGGTGCTCGCGGCGCTGGAGATGGCCGTGCGGCAGCGGCAACCGCGCCACGTGATCCATCACTCGGATCAGGGCTGCCAATATACGGCGCTGGCGTTCGGGCAGCGCTGTCGCGCCGTCGGCGTTCGGCCCTCGATGGGATCGGTCGGGGACTGCTTTGATAATGCGATGTGCGAGAGTTTCTTCGCCACGCTCGAGTGCGAGCTCCTGGATCGGTCGTCGTTCCGGACACCGGCCGAAGCCCGCCTCGCGATCTTCGACTTCATCGAAGGGTGGTCTAACACCCAGCGGCGGCATTCGAGTCTCGCGTACGAGTCGCCGATGAGCTTCGAACGGCTCGCGGCTCAGGCCCCTGTGGAAGGTGCCGAAGGTGTGGACGCCCTGCGGGCGCCCACAAGCTTCTTGGAAAACGCGCCGCGCGCGTTTCCCACACCTCCCACAGGATCATCTCAATCATCGGAGGTCATGACGTAATCCCAAGCGTTAGCCTGTCCACGAAACCGGGGCAGGCCCATACAACCGCACCACCTGAATTCCCATCGCAATGCCACGACCCCGACGAGGCATAGCGCTCGCTGCCGTGGAGCTGGAGCGCCGCTTCGGGCGGCTCACGAAGGCGCCGATGCCGGCCGATGGCGCCTTGTGACTCCGCGCGGTTCGAACCGAGGGCGGCCGTCGACAAGCGGCTCCGCCACGACGTCGACGGCTGGTGGCTCGTCAACGAGAACGAGGCGCACGCGGCCCCGTAGGGTCAAGAAATCCGAACCTGCCGTCCGCGAGCAGTTTCGGAGTCCGCTGACCGGGGTTGGGTCGGCCAGTCGGTACTGTGGATACTGATGGGTGTTCCAGACGAACGCAGAATCAGGAGCGGCGATGGACTGGAAGACCATGCTGGCCTACGTGACGGGCTCCGTCGATGAGGAGCTCCTCCGGCGCAACGAGTATCTCGTGGCGGAGAATCGCATCCTCCGGGCGCAGCTCCCCGGCCGCGTGACACTGAGCGACGGCGAACGCCGGACGTTGGCCGAGATCGGTAAGCGGCTCGGCCGCCAGGCCCTCGCGCAGGTGGCGAGCATCGTGCGGCCCGAGACGATCCTTGCCTGGCACCGGCGGCTGGTCGCCAAGAAGTTTGACGGCTCGGAGCGGCGAACCTATCCGGGGCGGCCCAGAGTCGGTCAGGAAATTGAGCGGCTGATTGTCCGCTTCGCCACTGACAACCGCGACTGGGGTTATGACCGCATCGCCGGGGCCCTGGCCAACCTCGGCCACGCAGTGAGCGACCAGACAGTCGGCAATGTTCTGAAACGTCACGGTATCCTGCCTGCCCCCGAGCGCAAGAAGACCACGACCTGGAAGGATTTCGTTCGTGCCCACCGGGAGGTGCTGGCCGCGACGGATTTCTTTACGACCGAGGTGTGGACGGTAAGCGGTCTCGTGACCTACTACGTCTTGTTTGTCATGCACGTGGCGACGCGCCGGGTCCACATCGCGGGCCTGACACCTTTCCCGGATGAGTCCTGGATGACCCAAGTCGCACGGAACCTCACGATGGCCGACGTGGGCTTCCTAGGGGACCATCGGTATCTGATTCACGATCGCGACGGCAAGTACTGCCCCGCGTTCGACGACACGATCACGGAGGGTGGCGTCACGCCAGTGCGCTTGCCGCCGCGCAGCCCCAACCTGAATCCGCACGCGGAGCGCTGGGTGCGGTCGGTGAAAGACGAGTGCCTCTCGAAGCTGATCCTGTTCGGCGAGCCAGCGTTGCGGACGGCTCTGCGGGCCTACACCGGGCACTTCCACGGCGAGCGGAATCACCAGGGCAAAGACAATCTCTTGCTCTTTCCGCGGGACGAGGTCCCCACGACCGGCCCGGTGCGATGCCGCGAGCGCCTCGGGGGGCTGCTCAAGTTCTACTACCGGGCGGCCGCATGAGTTTCTTGACCATACGGGCATCGAGAGCCGAGGCAAGGGCATTCGGCTCCAGCACTTGGTGCCGATTCCCCGGGCCCGCTCGCTCGAGGCGTGCGGTGAGCTGCTCCACCGGCGCATCGAGGAGCAGTCGGCGACGCGCCGGGGCCGCGATGACAAGCGAACCGTGATGGAGCGGTTCGCCGAAGAGCAATCCGCCCTTCGCGCAATTCCGGAAGTGGAGTTCGATTCGCGCAAGGTCCTCCCGGTGAGCGCTGGCCAAACACCACGTGTGCGAGTCGAAGGTGCGTGGTACTCGGTCCCATCAACCTGGGCCGGCTTGGACGTCATCGCCCGTGTCGGCGTGTCCAAGGTCGAGTTGCGGTGTCGTGGCGAGTCCGTCGAGCGCGATCGTCAATCGTTCGGCGGGAAGGATATCCGCTATCGAGACTACCTCCCTGAACTGGGTCGCAAGCCGCAAGCCGTGCGACAGGTCGCTCCGGAACTCGTCGCCGAGCTCGATGGACCCTTCCGTCAGTTGTGGGAGCAACTCGTCGCCTCGCACGGTGACGGCGAAGCCGCCCGAACGCTCTCGCGCATTATCGCCGCCATCGTGGAACACGGTGAGGAACCGGTGCGCCAGGCCCTGAGCACCGCGTTGGCTGCTAACCGTACGGATCTCCTCGATCTCGTCAGCGCCAAGGCCGAGCCCGAGTACCTGTCCGTCGCCGTACCGCCGGAACTGGCCGGCTACGAGATCGAGACGTCTTCGGCGGCCGATTTCGACTTGTTGTTGGAGGACGCATGAGTGAGGCTGCGTTGAGAGCAGTTCTGCAAGAGTTCTGTCGAGAGCTGAAGACTCCCTCGATCTTCCGCGAGTATCCTGAGCTCACTCGTCAGGCTCGTGACGCCGGGTGGCCCTACGAAGAGTTCCTCAGAGAACTCCTCGACATCGAGGTCCGCTCGCGACGGGAGCACACGGCGGCAAGGCGCCTTCGTGAAGCCCGTTTCCCAGACGTCAAGACTCTCGATCAGCTCGACTGGGCCGCGCTGCAGGGTGTCTCACGGCCCAAGGTGCTCGAGTTGGCATCGTGCGGATACCTCGAGCCCGGCGAGGATGTCGTCATCGCCGGACCGATCGGCACCGGTAAGACGCACCTCGCGATCGCCCTCGGCGTGGAAGCCATCCAGAGACGACATCGAGTGCTGTTCACACGCGCCGCTGACCTCGTGCGCGATCTGCGGGAAGCTCGTGACGAAAGGACGCTGCGTCTGATGCAGCAGCGGCTGCAACGTGTCGAGCTGCTGGTGATTGACGAACTCGGCTTCGTCCCGTTCGACCGCGTCGGCGGTGAACTCCTCTTCAACGTCTTCGCCGACCGTTACGAAAGGCGATCGACGCTGATCACGACGAACTTGGCGTTCAGCGAGTGGGTGAAGGTCTTCGGCGACGAGAAGATGACGCTCGCCTTGCTCGACAGGCTTGGCCAGCGCGCCCACATCCTGACAACGAAGGGCCGCTCATACCGGACTCGCAAGCAGCTGACCCAGGCGCCCAAGCGGGCCTGACGTAGTGTCCCGCCGCCGGATCCAGCCGAAAGACCCCGGCGTTGGACGCCAAATCTCGGTTCGAGAGCGCGATCTCGTGGGCACTGAGTGGATCAGTTCTTACGCGTTGGAGCGGATCAACTCTTCAGCGGTGTTGACAGAACGCTCAAACGCTCGTGTTCGAGCTCGAGCTCCTGAAGACGCTCAAGCGTGCGACGGTTCGTGACGGCGTCGATGCCAACAAGTAACGACATCGTCGACTCGCCGAGGAACTTCTGTGTTTCGGGGTCGCTGATCAATGAATCGACGCCCGCGCGCGACGCAAAGGCAAAAATACCGGTGCACGACTGGGCTCCTTGCGACGCTTGAAGAATCGCCTCGAACAAGTAGACCGTATCTGGCGATGTTGGATCTTGCAGGTGAAACTCGCAATCCAATAGACAGTCTCCCCTTTTAGTCAACCGAGCCGGCGGGTTCTAAGGCTGCAGCTCGGCCATAAGTGCATCGTACGGGACGACCTTGGGGCCTTTCGACTTCTTGGACGGCGGCTTGGAAAAAACGAGAACGTACTCGTGGACGTTCTTGAAGAGGAAGTTTGGCGGATACGGATAACTCCCGAATATCGGTCGCTGTGCGTTCGCAGATCCCCATCGACCGCCAGTGCCATCCTTTGACCAGACAATCTCAGTGACCATTACAAAACCAATGTCGCGCAAGATCGCCCCGAAGTCGGCCGCGAGTGGGAAGGTTAGGAGACCATGGTCGGTGTGTTGATTCACGTTAGCCGTGACCAGGCAGCACTTACGACCGGGCTGGAGAACACGGAAGCACTCCTCGAAAACTGGTCGTATCTCCTCAAGAAAGCGGCGGTAGCCAGAAACTTTACCGATGTTGGCGCGGGCCGTACCGTAGTGCGCCTTGTTCCAGTATGGGGGGCTGGAGACAACAAGGGAAACAGACTCGTCTTCGATAAACGACAGGTCTCGGCTGTCACCATGGACTACATCCATCAGCTCAGCCGCAGTCAAGCGGCCATTCCTTAGGTGACTGCACTCTCGCCGGATGATGTCCGTATACTTCTTGCTCTGATCGACGCACAAGACCTTACGCCCAAGACGCACGGCCGCTCGCGCAGTTGTTCCTACGCCAGCGAACGGATCGAGCACAGTTTCGCCGTGCCAACTGAAGAGTTTGATCAGTCGATGTGGGATATCGACGGGGAAAACGGCAGGGTGTTCCTCGTGAGTCGTGTTCGCGATATGCCACACTGTCTTGGTGAATTCGCGCCACTCTTCCTTGGTTAGCTTACTCTTTTTCTTTATAGAAGCCGCTACCTGCGCCATCGGCCTCCTCCGTCAGTGAAATGACTGGTGAAGCGCCGACGCGTTCCGTCGCCTTCGTCGACGAACACTACGGCCCGCGTGAAAGCGCGCAAGCACTCCAAGAAAGCCGGTTCTACATCGAGCGCCTCAAGGAGCAGCGCGTCGATTTCATCTCGGAGGCCTTCGCTTGCGTGAGGTCGGTACGCAACCGTCTGACGACCTCCGTTCACACTAACGACCTGTTGGGCCTGGAAGTCCTCCCACAACTGCAATCCTAGACTTGCCAGCGCACGCTGTTGGGATTCGGTGAACAGCCTATCGCTGAACGGTAGGTCTATTACAAAGGAGTGCGTAACGTGGAATCCATCCTCCTTCACGTACCACAACCAATACGCGACCCGGCTGCTGAGAAGGGCGAACGATCGCGCTGCTTGGCCGTCGCTTGCGAACCCCAAGGCGAGGAGCTTACTCAAGCTCCAGGGGGCGCGCTGCTCAGGCAAGCTGCGATGCGGCCTGAAGACGTTCAGAAAGTTGTAAGCTGTTCCGGCAACGAAAACGTGATTGCCGTAACGTTGGGACGTAGCATCCTCAGGCAAGCAGGAGCCGATAGTCGCGCACATCTCTCTCAGGCGCGCTGTCTGACGGGTCAACTGCCTGAACACGCGTACGGACTCATCTCCCGCCAGTTTTGGAATCCCCTCCGCGATTGAGACTCCAGGCAACGGTGTGAACTCGATAGCATCAAAGAGTTGGGCTCGCTGCCGACTGGTCCATTTGCGGAGCGGTCCGGTTTCGATGGTGGTTGCCTTGGGCGTATCCAGTCCCTGGTGACGGAAGATGATCGTGTTACGAGTCTTGACGTCTTCCCCAAAAAGCGCGTGCGGTTCACGGTCGAAAAACGCTAAGCGCCAGCAGCCACCGCTGCCCATAATCGCACGGCGGGTCGCTGTCATCTGCGCTCTACCGCTGTAGGCAAGCGAAAGCGGGACGACCATGCCAGATGCACTACAGCTTGGCCGTGCGAGCCGCCACATCATCTCTATGAACACAGGGAAGTAATCCCAGCGGGCACCGTTAACGGCGGGAAGTGAGGCAAAGCGCTGCTCGAGCGCTACCGCATCATCGCGGGGCCCCATCGTCGCGTAAGGCGGGTTGCCGATGACAACATCTGCCCCCTGGGCCAGCGAGGGGAACATATCACCAAGAGCCAAACCGCGGGAAAACAGCGTATTCGCTGTCTCTCTGTGGATTCGGGCGCTGGACGGAGGGACGTAAGTGTCGTTAAGCGCCGTCCGAAGACTGGCAAGTGCCTCCCCGTGGTTCTCATCCGGCGCTGATAGCTGAAACGTGAGCGCATCTCCGACGCACAGGTTGCAGCGGATGCGATGCCAGAGTGACCAAGGTGACCCTCGCCGATGGCCAGACCTCAGGCACTCGTGGAGTAGAACGAAGCAAGCGGCTTCAACAGCCAAGGGATTGATGTCAATGCCGTAAAGGCAGCGTTCGACGAACTCCAAACGGTTCAGGTCTGGCTGCTGACTTATGGCCAGGTCGAGTGCGGCCTTTAGAAACACGCCAGAGCCGCAAGCCGGGTCGAGGATGAGTAGCGGTTCGCCGTCCCAGCCAACTTTACCAATCGCCTCGCGCGCGATGTACTCGGCCACGTCGGAGGGGGTGTAGAACACGCCTGCTTCTTTCTTCGCGCGGCGGGACTCCTGTGTGTCCGGGTCCTTCATCACGCTCGCCCTGCTCCCCGGCCCGTGCGCGTCAAGGACATACGGCAGGAGATCTCGCAGGACGTCGTCGTACGCTATCGACTCGAGCACACGGGTGGCCTCGCGACTGGCGAACGCGGGGACGGAGTCTGAAAGCAGGCTCGGCACACGGATGGACTCAACGAACCACGTTTCGGCATCACGCAACGACGCGTCCGCAGAAAGCGCCCCTATGCTGCGACCGACGATGCGCATGCTCACGAGAGCCCAGGCGGCCTGAAGTGCAGGTTCCTCGGAAGCCGCGACCGGCTCGTCGCGCCACCGACTGGCAAGGATCTGAGCCCAGCCGGCGGTTACAGATTCACCTTCGCCGAAGGAGCGCCTCAGACACTCCGCTGCCCCACGAACGTAAACAGCGAGCGTGTTTGTGGCAGCAACAAGAGACAAACCTGGGGCCGGAACTGAGGGACGCCCCCGGGGCGTGACCTCAGGGAGAGCACTGTTCATGGCCGCTCATCCACGCCCTTAGGGGCGAACAACGGGGTCCGGGAATTGAGGTAACTGGCGACCGCGTCGCGGACTACCCAGGCAACAGAAACCCGCCCCTTCTCGGCGATCCCCTTGAGGTCAGCGTAGTCGTGCGCGTCGAGAGACACAGACACGCGCACCGCCGCGCCGCCCTTCTTCTTCACCTTGGTCTGGGGCTTCACCATCGGATTTCGCCAGCAGCGTGGTGCACCACATTACACCATGATGGTGAACGCGTAAACAACTAAAGATTGTAAACCTTCTCCCCCTTCCACCTGAAGACAGTCAGCGGTCGGGTAGACCAGGGTCGTTGCTGACCCTGGCCCCCCACAGATCCGGACGTGCGGGTTCTGCCGCATCCGGCTCCTCGACAGATGGCTTCGCTACGCGCCGTCGCGTACCCGTTGGTCCAGGAAGCCAGGCGATGGCCACCGCCATCCCCAAGGCTTATCTGGCCAGTTCGGCTATCCGTTGTCGTGACGTGGAGCTGTGGATTCTCGACCGCCATCCGGACCACGAGCGCGGCAACTTCGCTTCGCGTCATCGGCCGGCCTCGACCGCGGCGGGCGCTGCCGTCGTATGTCTTGGCGATCAGTCTCCGGTACCAGCGAAGGATCGTGTCTGGGGTGACGATACCCGCGACCCGCGTCAAGACTTTCCGGCCGAGTTTCTGGCCGCGCACGGCGAGTCGACGGCGTTGGGCGTCGGTCAGGCGAAGCGGGCGAGGGCCCAGGTGCTCCCGGAGGACCCGATTCTCCTCCTGGAGATACGCGATCAGATCGTCTTGGTGGCGGTTCACCCAGCCAGCGAACGTGAGAACGAGGAACTGTAGCGCAGGCGGCATGGCCTGAGACTACTTGGGAGACTCGACCAACACCGACCTGACCTCGGCCGATTAAACGCACCTTACGGGGTCGCGGCGAAGGCGATGGCACCGGTGGCGGTCAACTGTTGACTGACGATGCCCAGGATGAGCAGGCCTGCGAACGCGGCGGCGACGTTCGCCACCGGCCCGCCGAGTGCGAAGAGGACGCGGTGCACGGCCGGGTACGCTCGGAACTCCTCCTCGTCGACTCCCGGCAACACGTACCCACCCAGCGGGATCGCCGAAAGCCAGTAGGTGGTGTCGCCGTAGCGTCGCCCGACCAGCTTGGGACCGAACCCGATCGAGAACTCGGCGATCGGGATCTTGCAGAGCTTCGCCACCAATAGGTGGCCAAGTTCGTGAATCGCGATCAAGAGTCCGACGACGAAGGTCACGGCCACATACGGCATACGTAAACCCTATGACAGAGCTCAAAGGAAAACCACCGGAGGCCAGTGAACTGACGAGGCGGTAGTAAGTCTGTGCGACCTACGCCGAAGCGTCAGACGCCTGATAAGAACGGTCCGGTGCCTGGCTCACCCAGTCGTCTGATGGCGCGTCGAATGCCGCTGAGGATGGATGCGGCAACTGCGATTAGGAACCTGATAGCTGCCCGCATTGTCGTCATGATGCCCCCTTCCACTGTCGCCCGATGATCACGCCCTTCCGCTGGCCGAGGGAGAAGCGATGGGTTCGATCGGGTACGTGCGATTGAGGCTATGCGATCGGGTGAGTGGGCCGCAAGGGCGGCTTGGGGGATCGTCGTCGTCGTTTCTCGACTAGCATGAAGGCCGATGGGAAGCGCCCGACGCTCGCCCGACCTTGGTGCAAAGGCGGCTCTCCTGGTGCTTATTGTAGGTTCCTTCGCCGCGCTCTCCGTCGATGTTCCGCGAACGGGTTTCGGTATCAAGGGCGATGAGGCGACGTACGTCGCGATGGCGCTGAGCCTCGCCCATGATGGAGACCTCGCGAGGGAAGCGCACGACCACGAGCGGTTCTATCAGACGTACGGGATGGGCCCCGAAGGCATCTTCCTCAAACGGGGCGCGGTCGCGACCTACGACCTTGACCCAGGCGGTGCGGGAGGACAGCCCTGCCTCTTCAGCAACTTCCGGAAGAACCGGACGGCGGCGCGCCGATTTCGCCGCGACTGGACCAGGATGTCGAGGAGGTCGCCGTCCTCGTCCACCGCTCGCCACAAGTACTGTTGGCGCCCGTTGAGTGTGACGAAGACGAGACAGGGGATTGTGACCAAAGTTCAGATGAGTGAGCCGCGCGTGACGCGCATCGCGACCCACAACGACAGGGTGGCGGACGCCCAGGCCAGTAGCGCGGCATTGGCAACGAGTGTCGCAGCAGCAATGCCGGACACCCGCGTGTAGGTGTCGAGTGCGGTCTCGATGCCGTCCGTTAGGAACCCACCGGCCTCCGGTGCGAGCGCGCCGAGAGCAGACGCTCCAAGGTACCCGGCGGCGGCCACAAGGACGCCCAGAACCGAGGCTCGTCGGACGCGACGTACGGGACGTTGCGGGGGACGCGCGGATTCCTCGACCACGAGTTGAGATCCACGCAAGGCGGTCCGCTGAGCAAAGCCCTTGGGCGGACTCCACACCGGGCCGCGGCGCAGCGTGACGTCCATGTGCTCAAGGAGGTCGCGAACACGTGTGCAGCGAGCACAGGCCGCGATATGGGTCGCGATTGCATCTCGCACTTCCGGTGTCACCTCGTCGCGCAGCAGCTCCGTTTGGACGACGTCACACCGCATCGGACACCCCTCGGCCGCTCGGGCGTGCTTCGACTTCGTCGACGATCCGTTTCCTTAGCATCTGCTTGGCACGGAACACGAGCGTCTTGACAGTCGCTCGTGGCACACGGAGCATCTCAGCGACGGTGGCGTGGTCGAGGCCCTCGATCGTGGTGTACACGAGCGGGAGTCGGTACTTGTCGGGAAGTTTCGCCAGTCCGTTCCGCACAAGGTCGCCTGCCTGCTCCTGAATGGCGAGCGCCTCGGGATCGGCGACCTGATTGATCGGCCATCGGTCGAGGTCGTCCGAGTCGGGGTTGTCGTCATGACGGGCCCCTGGCTCCTCCCGCCGTCGACCGGCCTGGCGCCGGTGGTCGATCGCGACGCGATGGGCGATCGTGTAGATCCATGTCGACAGTTTGGCGCGCCCGCCGAAGTTAGGCAGCGCCCGAAAGACACGCAGAAACACATCTTGCACGAGGTCTTCGACGGCGGCGCCGTCCCCGGTGGCGCGCCAGACGACGGTCCCGACCATACGCGCGTATGTCTCCACAAGCGCGGTACAGGCCGCCTGATCCCCCAAGCGGCACCGCTGCACCAACTCCTGTTCGTCACGGTCCACGCTGGCTCCGACGTCCTGGCGCCATTCTCATAATGAGACGGAGCGGAAAACAAATGGTGTCACATGCGAGTGTGAAACCGTTTATCTCGGCTGCCGTCTCATGAAGACATCGGGCACAGGCTCAGCCCACACACAAGGAGCAATCATGGAACAGGAACTCGCGTTGATGATACCGATTATCGCGATCGTGCTTGGGATCGGCGTGGCGTTCTGGGCGATTTACTGGGACCACCAGAAGAAGCGACTGCAGTACCAAGAACGGCAGTTGATGATTGAGAAGGGCATGGAACCGCCACCTGCCCTTCTCGACGAGGAGGAGAAGAAGGTGACGCCGGAGGACTGCCTCCGACGAGGCACCATCATGCTCTTCTTGGGCATCGGCCTAGGCATTGCCTATCTCATTGCCCTAGCGGGGGACGGGCCACCTTCCTGGATTGTCGGTACCGCCGGCGCGATCGTGGGTCTGCTTGGCGTCGGGAACCTGACCTACTACGCGATCGCGAAGCGCCAGTCAGAGAAGCGACCGGAGATACCGTGATCGAAGCCTTGAACCGCCCCGGGTTTTCCGGAGACTCCTTTTCTTGGGAGGATGGAGTCTATGGGAACCGCAAAGAAGTATGCACCGGAAGTGAAAGAGCGGGCGGTCCGACTGGTGTTTGACCACGAGGCGGAACACGAGTCGCAGTGGGCTACGATTCGGTCAGTGGCCGACAAGATCGGCTGCACGGCCGAGACGCTGCGTCATTGGGTGCGGCAGGTGGAACGGGACACCGGCCGGCGGCCGGGGGGTGACGACGGAGGAACGGGCGCGGGTGAAGGAATTGGAACGGGAAGTTCGGGAGCTGCGTCGCGCCGATGAGATTCTGCGGAAGGCCTCAGCGTTTTTCGCACAGGCGGAGCTCGACCGCCGACCGAAGTGATGGTGTCCTTCATCGACGAGCATCGCGGAACGTACGGGGTCGAGCCGATCTGCGCGCAGCTGCCGATCGCTCCGTCGACGTACTACGCCCAGAAGGCCTGGCAAGTCGATCCCACGCAGTGGTCGGCGCGCGCCCAGCGCGACGACTGGCTCAAGACCAAGATTCAGCCGGGTGTGGGACGAGAACTTCGGCGTCACCAGGCTTGAGCAGTGAGACAGCTGTTCGATCAAAATTTTGATCCGAGATATTCCGGAACTATCCGAAACAAGTGAGACGTGCGACGCTCGTGGGCACAACACCTGACGGGGAGGGCGATAGGATTGGGCCGCGCCGATCCCGATCCTACGTCCGCCTTCTGCGGGAGGGGGGTCCGAGAAAGCTCTCACGCAGCGTTCAACCCGGACCACGGAACCCGGCTCGCGAGACGATCACGCGGACACCAGCCGCCACCTCGCCCCAGGCGCGACTTACCTCCCCGGCACCACTCCCAGGTTCGGTGGTCCGGGGTTTTGAGAGAGCCATGTACGACTGACCCCTGTCAGTCGTCGGGTCCACGGAGCGTCGGCTACCGGGATGGATCCTTGCCACCGCCCACAAGCTGGTGCGCGTGATCCACGCCGGGCTGCACGACCGACCGTACACCGACCCGGGCATCGACGACGAACGCCTCGTCGTCGAGTGCCACGCGCCACGCTGGATCCGCAGCGCCGCGCCGTCGCGGCGGCCGCGCGGCCGCCGGATCGCGACCTTCCGCCCACCCAGCACCACCTGACTGGGGGCCATCGACGACTGCATCGTCGGTGACGTTGGAGAGCCGCACCCGGCCCACCGCCCCCCGCTGGGGCCGCCGCGTCCCCGTACGTCGTTGCGACCGCGAGAGTCGCATCCCGGGGTCATCCCGGATGATCCCGACTTATCCCGGATTAAAACTTTTGATCGACCTCACTGTGCGCGCTCCAGACCCGGCAGGACGTGCCCGATGGCCTGCTGTTCCAAGACGCCGCGGCAAAGGACCGTGCCAACGGGTTCACCGAGGAATGGAGGCGCTACGCGTTCGGACTCGCGGTCGTCGAGTCCAAGCGCTGGCGACGTCCGCTCGACCGCCAGTCAGACCGCCGGGGGGAGGAGACCGCACCCTCGACCCAGATGCTCCGCTACCTGCGGCGGGTCGACGACCTGACGACGGGCGCGCTGCGCTGGGGCATCCTCACCAACGGTGCCCGGTGGCGGCTCTATTATCACGGAGCCCGCTCCGTCTCGGAGCAATTCTTCGAGCTCGACCTCGCGGCGCTTCTCGACCTCCCCGGCCACAACGAAGGTTTGTTTGCCCTCACGGCCCACCAACGTCGTTACTGGCTCACAGTGTTCGCGCTCGTGTTCCGGCGGGAGGCGTTCGTCGCGGGACCAACCGATCCGCGCACGTTTCACCAGCGGGCCATCGAGGACGCGCGGTTCTACGAAGAACGCGTCGCCGCGAATCTTTCCGAGCTGGTCTTCGGCCAGGTCTTTCCCGGACTGGCCCGCGCCATCGCCGCCGCCGCGCCAGAGGCCCCGTTGGCGGACGTGCGCGAGGCCGTTCTGGTTCTCCTCTACCGCCTTCTCTTTATCCTCTATGCCGAAGACCGCGACCTGCTGCCCGTGCGCGACATGCGCTATGACGACTACGCGCTCCGCAAGAATGTGCGCGGCGACATCGGGCAGCGCAAAGACCAGGAGGACGTCTTTTCCGCCCGCGCCACCCGCTACTGGTCCGCTCTCGACGATCTGTGTCAGGCCATTGCTCACGGCGATGCGTCTATCGGCTTACCGCCCTACAACGGCGGACTGTTCGACCAAGCCCGTACGCCGCTCCTCGGGCAGATCCGATTGGACGATGCGGTCATGGCCAGCGTCATCGATGCGCTGTCGTTTGAGCAGACCCCGGACGGGCGACGCTACATCAACTACCGCGACCTTGGCGTGCAGCAGCTCGGTTCGATCTACGAGCGGTTGCTCGAACACGACATCGTCCGCGAGCGTGACGAGATCACAGTTCGCCTCAACCGTCTCGCGCGGAAAGGGTCGGGCAGCTACTACACGTCCGATGACTTGGTTGCCCTGATCATCAAAGAAACGATCGAGCCCCTGGCCCGGTCACGCATAGACGCCTTCCTCGCGAGGCATGCAGAACTCGCGACAAGTCCACTGTCAGAGAACCGCCGGATCGGCCGATTGAAGCCGCTTGATCCGGCCGAGCAACTGCTCGACCTGAAGGTCTGTGATCCTGCCATGGGTTCGGGACACTTTCTGGTCAACCTCGTCGATTATCTCGCCGACCGCGTGATTACGGCGATAGCGGAGGCAGAAGCCGCGGTGAACGGCTACCTCTCGCCGCTGATCGGGCGGATCGACAACATCCGCACTACGATCATGGCCAAGGCCGAGGCCAGCGGCTGGACCATCGACGAGGACCAACTCGACGACCGCCACATTGTCCGGCGCATGGTGCTCAAGCGCTGCGTCTATGGGATCGACAAGAACCCGATGGCGGTGGAACTCGCCAAGGTGGCGCTCTGGCTGCACACCTTTACGGTGGGTGCCCCGTTGAGTTTCCTGGATCACCACCTGCGCTGCGGCGACAGTCTGTTCGGGTCCTGGGTGCGCACCGGTATCGAGACGGCGACGGAACAGGGCGGATCGCTCTTCTTGGCCGAGCCGATCGCCCGAGCCACCCGGGCGGCAGCACCCATGCAGATTCTTGAAGGGCTGACCGATGCCGAGATCGCCGAGGCCCATCGGTCCGCGGAGGTGTTTGCCGAGATCGAGGCAATGACAACGCCTCTCAATACCTTCCTCTCCTTGGTCCAAGCCTTCGAATGGCTGAACATCAGCGACCGCGACGACCAGGAAGCGCTCTTCAACTACTTCTCCGGCACTTTCGGTGATCCCATTGAAATTGCGTCCGGCAAAATCGAGGTCGTGCAAGAGACCAGGGACGGCGAACGCTTCGCCGACATGCTGGGTCAGGCCCGCCGGCTTACTACGGAGGAACAGTTTCTGAACTGGCAAGTGGTGTTTCCCGGCGTGTGGTCGGCGTGGGAAAGTGCTGGGCTGCACGGCGGGTTCGACGCCGTGATCGGGAATCCGCCCTGGGACCGGATGAAGCTGCAGCAGGTGGAGTGGTTCGCCGCGCGGCGCCGCGCGATCGCCATGGCTACGCGCGCCGCCGACCGCAAGCGCATGATCAACGATCTTGAGACGGCAGGCGACCCGCTTGCTCGCGAGTTCGCCGACGCCAGCGCGCGGGCCCAGACGGCGGTCCACATGGCCCGTGCAAGCGGCGAATATCCTCTGCTGTCCGGCGGCGACGTGAACCTCTATTCGCTCTTCGTCGAGCGTGCCATGACGCTCGTGAAACCAGACGGCATGGTCGGCCTGCTCACCCCCTCTGGCATTGCCTCCGACAAGACGGCGTCGGCGTTCTTCAAGGGTGTGGCGACGGAAGGTCGGTTGCGGGCACTCTACGACTTCGAAAATAAGAAGGTGTTCTTTCCTGACGTGCATGCGTCATTCAAATTCTGTGTCTTGGTTGCAAGTCCATCGCCAAGTGAAGATTCAGCTAGATGCGCATTTTATTGTCACAGTGTCGCCGATCTCGACGATCCAGAACGCTGTTTCCCGCTGACGGCTGAGGACTTCGCCCGCGTCAATCCGAACACCGGCACCGCGCCGATCTTCCGGGCCCGCCGCGACGCTGCATTGACCACCGCGATCTATGCCCGCCTCCCGGTCTTGGTCGATCGCTCGTCGGGCGAGGCGGTGAAGGCGTGGCCGGCGAAATACACCCGGATGTTCGACATGACCAACGACTCCGGCCTCTTCCGCACGCGGGCGGAGCTGGAGGAGCAGGAAGGCGCGTATCTCGTCGGCGGGAATCGGTTCGCCAGTTCGTCCGGAGACTGGGTGCCGCTCTATGAGGGCAAGATGGTCCAAGCCTTCGACCACCGGGCTGCCAACATCGTCGTCAATATCGAGAACCAATATCGGCCAGCTCAGCCCGTACCGGCCACCCCAGAGCAGCACCAGGACCAGAACTGGCTACCGAACCCGCAGTTCTGGGTGAAGGAGAACGAGACATCATTTCCAGGGGCGCCATATCTGCTGACCTTCAAGGATGTGACCGCCACGACCAACGTGCGGTCTATGATTGCAGCGTTGATTCCTGGTTTTGGCGTAGGAAATACACTTCCAATCGTTTCGATAGACGGGCTGATCGCCACTGATGTCGCGGTCCTGCTCGCCAATTTCAACGCTCTACCGTTTGATTATATTGCTCGTCAGAAGATACAGGGCCAACACCTGAACTGGTTCATAGTCGAGCAACTCCCCGTCGTCCCGCCGGATCGCTACGAAACCATTCGCTTCGGCCCGAAGACGGCCGGCGAGATTGTTCGCGAGGCGGTGTTGGAACTGACCTACACCGCCCACGACATAGCCCCGTTCGCCCGCGACATGGGCTACCTGGATGAAGCCGGCGGAGTTAAACCTCCCTTCCGCTGGGACGAGGACCGCCGTCTGGGGCTGCGTGCCATGCTCGACGCCGTGTTCTTTCATCTCTACGGCGTCACCGACCGTGGCGAGGTCCGCTACATCTATTCAACCTTTCCCATCGCCGAGCGTCAGGAAACGGAAGCGTATGGCCGGTACCGCTCCTGCGACCTTTGCCTCGCCTGGATCAACGCGCTGGCGGCAGGCCACCCGGACGCGGAGATCGCGTAGTGAGTGACGCCGACAAGGTTGCCACTCCTTGAACTGGTCGTACTGGTGTGCCCAGATGTGCTCCGCCGCGACGGCGCGGAGCTGCGGATCCAGCGTGGCGCGTTGCGCTCGACGACGAGGCGTTCGTCGTCGATGCCCGGGTCGGTGTACGGTCGGTCGTGCAGCACGGCGTGGATCACGCGCACCAGCTTGTGGGCGGTGGCAAGGATCCATCCCGGTATCCGACGCTCTGTGGGCTCAACGACTTACGCCGAGTCCAGCGGCGGGATGCCACGTTGCACCTGCCGGTGCCTGGCTCGCGAGACGATCACGCAGACACCGCCGCCACCTCGCCCCCGGCGCGACTCACCTCCCCGGTGCCGCGCCCGTAACCGCTGAAATCGCCTGAATCCACCGTGGAAATCGGGGGCAACCCTCGAGCGATCCCGAAGTGCGAGCATCGGCGGGACTGGGTGGCGGTGGGGGCAGTCTCGCGCGAACCCGTCTCGCACGTCGCCAAGCGAATAAAAGACGAATATTTGATGGGTCCCTGATCTGCCGAAGGCAGATCGTGGGCCTCCATATACAGTCACGACAATCTGACAGCCATCATCAGACAGATAGCCGACGTCCAGCGCGTCGCTCTGCTACTATGTCCCGCTTCAAACTCCTTGACCGGCTCAGGGGGAGTGTCTTGGCGGGCAGCGTCGGTACCGGGGATGTCCCGTGCGCTGTTGAAACTCAGCGGCGGCTCGGTTCACGACTACGCGACCATCTCTGCCGACTCTCCGAGTCCTAACCGCGCGTCGCGTGCCCGGAGGGCAGCCACCAGCGCGGGCATATCTTGACATCCTTTCACCCGACGGAACCCCTTCGCCGCTTCGAGCACCCCGGCGGCCACCCAGCGCAGCACCATCGTTCCGCCGCGCCAGCGTGTCACATGCCGCTGCACATGGCGCGTACGGCTGAGCAGACTCTCGATGGCGTTCGTGGTGGCGAGCGATCGTTGGAGACGCTCCGACAGACCCAAGCCGAGCACGGTCAGCGTCTCGTCGAGCCCTTCCCGCACGCTCGCGGCCGCACTCGGGTAGTCAGTGTCCAAGCGATGCGCCAGGTGCTCCAGCAGACGCTTGGCCGTCTTGACGTGGCTGTTCGTGTAGGCGCGCGTGAGGACCGCCTTCACCCACGGCCGCTGTGCCTCGGGGAGATACTCCAAGATGTTCCGGCCCTTATGGACCTGACACCGCTGCACCAGAGCGGCGCGCCCGAACGTCTGGGTCACGGCCGTGTCGAGGGCCTTCGCGCCATCGACGATCACCAGCAGGCTCCGGTCGGTGCGCAGCCCGCGGCTGGCGAGATTCGTCAACAGCCCCTGACAGACCGTCGCATTCTCCGTGGCGCCTTCCCACAACCCGAGCGGGTGTTTGGCCCCCGTTTTGTCGATGCCTAACGCGACGACGATACAGTGGCCACCGACGTGGACCCCGTCGATCAGCAACACCGCCAGGTCTAGGGCGTCGAGCGGCGTCGCCCGCCACGCATCCAGCTGCGCCTGCGTCTGGGCGACAAAGCGCCGACTGACCGCACTCTTGCTCGTACCTCGCGTGGTCACGTCGGCGCCCAGCGGCTCGAGACTCCGCGCATACTGGCGGGTCGCCACACCAATGAGCATCTGGTCGACGACACGTCGATTCAGCGGGTCCGCATCCGTGAACGCCCGCACGGTGGGCAACGGCACCTCCGTGCCATCGCGCCGGGCGCGCGGTCGGCGCATCGCGACCTTCCGCCCGCCCAGGACAACCTGACTCGGCGTATGCCCCGCGCGAGAGGCCTGGCGCTCGGGTTGATGCGCATACCGTGGCCCACATACCGCGGTCCGGTCTTCTTCCAGCATGGCCTCGAGCACCTTCAGGCCGGACGCCACGACCAGCTCCTGGAGCTCGGCCTGCGTATCGATCAGGATCTCGACCAACGGGAGATGGCGCGGCGACGGGGATGTCGATTGGCGACGACGCCGGACTGTGCGAGACTGCTTCTTCATGGCGGCTCCTTGCTGGGAGGCTTGCACCTCGGTTTTGTCACCGGTCGTATAGCATGACCAGTGAAGAGCCGCCGCTTCAAATTTCAACAGCTACGGGGACATCCCCTCGGTACCTCCGCATCGGAGGATAAGTTGTTGTCCTCGCGCGAGTCGCATCCCGGGGTCATCCCGGCTTATCCCGGATTAAAACTTTTGATCGAGCTCAGCGGATTATGTTCCGCGCCTTGCAGACGGGACGGTTCTCCCTTGCCATGGATGAACTATGCCTTGATCCACTTCTTGAGTGTGAGCGAAACTTAGTTGAAAATTGAAGCGGCTCCAAACCCTGTGGTGTGATGACATTGCGAGACGAACATCACGCCACGAGAGAAAGGAGCCGAGATGAGCAGTGTCCTACGGTCGGTCAGGAAGCGCAAGAAAGGTCGCACGTTGGGCGCGGTCGACGTCATCGACCGAGAGGAGTACGCCGAGCTGGAGGTCGATGCCAAGGTGGAGTTGATCCGGTCGTTGGTTCCGCTGGGCTTGATGCACATCGAGGAGTTGCTCGACGAGGAAGTGACCGCGCTGGCTGGCGAGCGCTACGCCCGCAAAGCCCCGTCAGTCGGCGGGCGTCGTCATGGCAGCAACCCCGGGACGGTCGGGTTGGCCGGCCAGCGCGTGCCGATTCGCGTGCCCCGGATTCGCCATGTCACGGAGCGCGAGATTCCCCTGCGGTCGTACGAGGCGCTGCATGGCGATCGCGCAGTCAACGACCTGTTGCTGAGGCGCGTGCTGTATGGGATCTCGTGCCGCAACTACGCGGCGGCCGCCGAGGCGATTCCCAGGGCGATCGGCCTATCGGGGTCGACGGTGTCCCGCGCGTTCATTCAGGCCAGCGCGACG
The DNA here is from genome assembly GCA_965249105.1 of Vicinamibacterales bacterium. Classification (GTDB taxonomy): domain Bacteria; phylum Acidobacteriota; class Vicinamibacteria; order Vicinamibacterales; family UBA8438; genus CAUZIB01. The sequence goes on from OZ252219.1 coordinate 911,525, forward strand.
AAACTCCGCGAGCTCCAGGAGCGGGACCTCTCCGGGGAGGACGTCGTGGCCCTCGTGCTGGACGGCAAGACGTTCGCCGAGGCGACGATGGTCGTCGCCCTCGGCATCACGATGACGGGGGACAAACGGTTCCTGGGCGTCGTCGAGACGGACACGGAGACCGAGAAGGTGTTGACCCCGTTCCTCCGGTCATTGGTCGAGCGGGGCCTCGATGTCTCCCAGGGGCTTCTGGTGATCGTGGATGGCGGCAAGGGGCTCCGGGCGGCCGTGCGGAAAGCCTTCCGCCACCGCGCCCTGGTGCAACGGTGTCAGTGGCACACGCGCGAGAACGTGGTGAGTTACGTGGCCAAGCGTGAGCAGCCGGTGTGGCGGCAGCGTCTCCAGCGCGCCTACAACCGTCCGGAGTACGACGAGGCCCTCGCCGCCCTCAAGTCGCTCCAGCATGAGCTGGAGGATCGGAACCAATCCGCGGCCGGCAGTCTGGCGGAAGGCCTCGACGAGACCCTGACGTTGCATCGCCTCGGGGTGTACGGTGTGCTGGGCCGGTCGCTGAAGACGACGAACAGCCTCGAGTCCATCAACGCGCTCATTGAGGAGCGCTGTGCGAAGGTCGATCACTGGCAGAACTCGAGTCAACGCCATCGCTGGCTGGCCACTGCGCTCCTGGACATCGAGCCACGCCTGCGCAAGGTGAGGGGCTACCGGCACCTGCCCAGGCTTCGTGACGCATTGAAGCGAGAGCTGAAGATCGACACGACGACGTCGACGAAGAAAGCCGCGTAAGCAATCAGGAGCCGCGGAGAGTTTCAACTAGGAATGGGCTTGACTCCACTTCTTAGAAGAGAGACTGAAGCCATCATTCACGCTGTTCGAGTATGGAAGCGGCTACTCAACTTTGTTTTTTGGGCGTCTCGTCGGCAGAGTCGTGAGCGTTGAATCCAACCGAGAATGGTACAGGCAATTTCAAGCCAACTGTCCTGAGAACGTCGCGGTCGTCTATCAAGCCGTACCTGATGCTGACTACTGCAAGCTAGTCAGCAGAAGTGACACGAGATACGACGTTATCGTCATAGATAGCCACGATCGCGTGAAGTGTGCAGTCAATTCGTGTTCGGCCCTTGCGACGGGCGGCGTCATTATCATCGACGACATGTACAGGCAATCCAATATAGAAGCTGCCCGACACCTTCAACAGGCTGGGTTTAAGAGAATTGACTTCGACGGCCCCAAGCCAGGTGGGATCATTATGGAGAGGGCGTCGGTCTTCTACAAACAAGAGAACTGCCTTGGGATTTGACCTTAGGGCGAACTCCCGATGGTCGCGTTCCGAACCTATCGCGGCGTCGCGGTGCGCACCGAGGACGGGCCGGTTGTTAAGCGGCGCGTTGTTGCACAAATCAGGTGTGAGGTTGAGAGGACCCAGACGAGACTGGAGGGATGAAGTCGAGAGTCCATCCGAAATACAAGACGAAATAGTCGCAAGAACCCGCTCAGCTAGGCATGACCCAAAGTTTTAATCCGGGATAAGCCGGGATAATCCGGGATGACCCCGGGATGCGACTCTCGCGGTCGCAACGACTTAACCGCTACAAGGAAGTGGAATACGAAGCGGCGGAGTACGACCCGCCGAAGGTGATCCTGAAGCGGCTGGCTGAGCTGGAAGAGGAAATCGCCAAGGGGCGTGCGGAGTTGGAGGCGGGTTGGTGCACGGCTCTTCCGCCTTGCTCTGGTAGGCAGTCGTCGATCCGCTGGTCTTGTTGACGGCCGCCGGTGCACGATCTCGCCATGAAGTCGAGGGTGCACCCGAAGTATACAAGACGAAATATCGCGTCGGGAATTGGCGGGAGTACGAGCGAGCACTCGTCGAGCGAGGCGACGTGACCTTGTGGCTGTCTGCCGACGCCACAGACACGTGGCGACCTTCGCCGTCCGGTCGCCCCGGCGGGCAGAAGAGGTTCTCAGATCTTGCGATCGAGACGGCGTTGACGCTCCGACTCGTCTTCAGATTGCCCTTGCGCCAGACGGAAGGCTTCTTGCGGTTGGTCCTGTTCTTGATGGACGTTCACCTCGAAGCGCCCGACCACACCACGCTCTCTCGGCGGAGCCAGCACCTCGCGATCGAGTTGTCCCGTCTCCCAGCCAAGGGCCCGATCGATCTCATCGTCGATAGCACGGGCCTCTCGATTGTGGGCGAAGGCGAATGGGCCGCCGCGAAGTACGGACGACGGGGCAAGCGAGGCTGGAGGAAGCTCCATTTCGGCGTCGACCGATCGAGTGTGATCGTGGCCCAAGCGTCGGCATGACGTGTGTCGAGAAGAGAATCGTGGCGCCGCGCTGATGCTCGGCGACAATCAGGTCGCGCAAGAGCCGCATGCTGACGGGGTCGAGGCCGCTGAACGGTTCGTCGAGAATCAGCAGATCGGGCTGGTTGATTATGGTCGCCACGAACTGGACCTTCTGCGACATCCCCTTGGACAGCTCGTCGCACCGCTTTCGTTCAACGCCCGGCAGGCCGACGCGTTCGAGACGCCGCGCGATATGCGCCGACAGGCCGGCCTCCTTCACGCCTTTGAGCCGTGCCATGTACGCTAGGAATGCACCGACCCGCATCATGCGATACATACCTCGCTCTTCGGGCAAGTACCCGATGCGATCCTTGGCGTCGAGTGCCGACGGTCGGCCGAGCACCGACAGCTCGCCGGAGTCGGGGAATAGGATCGACATGATCATGCGAATCGATGTCGTCTTGCCCGCGCCGTTCGGGCCGATGAAACCGTATACCGCGCCGCGCGGGACCGCGAGGTCGAGATGCTCGACGGCCGTCGTTCGGCCGAACGTCTTCCGCACGCCTTTCAGCAGAATGGCTGTTTCCATGCCGTATCAGTCGCAGAGTCCGTCACAGGGATTCGAGGGCAGTCTATTCTGCTTCGTCTTGGAGGTCATAGCTGACTTCCAATTCCGCACGCCGCCCAGGAGGCATCTGCGCGAGGAGATCATCCGGTCGGCGCCGTGCCGGAGAGCACCGTCAGTCCTGGCGACGCCGCCCCCCCCAGGCCAGCCTACCGTGCTGGGCCGCCGGCCGGCAATCGACTCACGCCGGAGGGGGTCGACGATTTTTCGCCGACGACCGAACCTGGCTCGCGAGACGCTCGCCCGCTCACCGGTCGCCACCTCGCCCCGGACGCGTCTCGCTTCTCGGCGCCCCTTCCGCCAGCGCCGAAATCGGCTGAGATCCACGGAAAAACTCCGGTTTGTCTCAAAGCGGTCCCGTAGCGCGAGTACCGATGGGACTGGGTGGCGGTGGGCGCAGTCCCGAGCGAACCCGTCTCGCCGTGATTCCCGCCCCGCACGTCGTGGGCGAACAACAGTCGTATGCGGAATGGATCCCGGCAAGTCCCGCAATATCCCGCTTCAACCCTCTTGATCGACGTCAGTAATCTCGGGCATACATGACTTCCGCACGCGCCAAGCCGTCACGCGAGCCGCCTGAGGGAGGTTCTTGACATAGAGGGGCGTCAATACCTCAGGTAATCCAAAACCACCGGCGCCCGAGCTGTTCGCGGAGCGTGTTGATCCGCCGGTGGTGACATCGGTGTCAACGCCGGGCGAAAACTGCTCATTTGTGGCGCCTGAAAATTGCACACAATTCAGATTCAGACGAGGTGACGGGCCTCAGGTCGTCGAGCCCTCCCTCCGCGGGCGACGTTTCGGTTTGGACGCCCTCGCGTCGTGTGCGCGGGGACTGATCGCCCGCAGCAGATCCGTATGTTCCCGCATCCGATAGCTGTTGCCCCGAATATTGACGACGTGGCAGTGGTGCAGCAGCCGGTCGATGAGGGCCGCCGCCATCACCTCGTCCCCGAGGATGGCGCCCCACTCCTCGAAGCCTTTGTTGGAGGTCAGCACGGTCGCGGCGCGTTCATAGCGGGCATTGATGAGTTGGAAGAACAACACCGCCCCGTCGCGACTGACGGGCAGGTAGCCGATCTCATCGACGATGAGGAGCGCGGGATAGCTCAACACCCGGAGTCGTCGCGCGAGGTGTCCAGCGGCTTTCGCCTGTTCCAGCGACTCGATGAGGGCGACCAAGGTGCCGTAGTAGACCCGCCGCCCGTACTCCGCCGCGGCGATGGCGAGGCTGATGGCCAAGTGGGTCTTGCCCACCCCGGGCGGCCCGAGGAAGATGACGTTCTCCTTGCGCCGGACGAAGCCGAGCTCGTGCAAGCTCTCAATCTGCTCGCGCCGGATCGACGGCTGGAAGGCACAGTCGAACTGCGCCAGCGTCTTGATCGCCGGGAGCCGCGAGGACCGCATCGCGGTCTGCAACCGCCGGTTATTGCGCAGGCTGATCTGGGCGTCGAGCAGGCGGGCGATGGCCTCGGTGACGGTCACCCCGCCCCGATCCACCTCGGCGAGGATCGTGTCCACCGCCTCGAGCGCGCCCGGCCGCTTCAGATCGGCCAGCATGGCCCGGATGTGGTCCCGCCGGTCCGGGGCGCCCGTCATCGCACGGCCTCGCTATAGACACGCAATGAGCGGTGTTCGACCGTCACAGCCGGCTGGATCGGCGCCGGTCGGTGGGGCGGGGCCACCAGCGCGCCGAGGCGGGGATACGGCTGCCTCGCCAACGGCTGGAGCTGCGCACGCTCGTCGCGGGCGAAGCGCCGCTGGGGCGGCTCGCCCGTCGTCCGATGCTGCCGGACGTTGGCGACGGTATCGCACCAGTGCGCCGCCTGGGCGTTGAGGTCGTCGTCGCCGACAAACGTGCGCCCGTAGAAGAAGCTCTGCCGACAATAGCGAATCGGCCGCTCGACTTTGCCCTTCGTTTGCGCCCGATACGGCCGACAGGCGCGCGCGCGAAAGCCCCAGTGCTCAGCAAAGCGCAAGAACTCGGCATTCATCACGAGCCCGCCCGCGTCCGGGCGCCCATCCGCGGTGACGACGGACCGCATCTGATCAAACAACAGCTCCTGGGGCACCCCGCCAAAGGAGGTAAACGCCGCCTCGAGGCCGCGGATGAGTACCGCCATCGTTTGGCGCGGGAAGAACTGCAGCCACAGCAGGCGCGAGTACCCCAGCACGATCAGCAACGCGTGCCGCCGCCCCCACGGGAGGGTGAACGTCCCGAAGTCCACCTGGCCCTGATAGCCCGGGGGCGTCTCGAAGCGCACCACCGGTGCGACGGGCGGCCGCGGCCGGACCTGCCGGACATAGGCTTTGACCTGGGTGTAGCCGCCCGGATAGCCCGCCGCGCGCACCTCGTCGAACAGGCGTTGGGCCGTCAAGGCGGGGAACGTCTCCAGTCGGGCCGTGATGATGCCCCGGTAGGGATCGAGTTTGGTCGGGACCGGTGGGCGCGGACGATACCGGACCGGCTCCTCGTCGAGATCCCGATCCACCTGACCGGTGGCGATCCAGTGGTAGATGGTGCGGCGGCTCACACGAAGCCGTCTCGCCAGCTCCGCTTTCGCCACCCCGTGCTCCAGATAATGACGTAACAGCACACGTTTCTCCCGCATATACATAGGCGACTCCACTCTCGCGTGGTCGCCATGGGAAACGGCGGCAGTCGCCGCCGTCAACACGTGTGCAATTTTGGGCCGCCGGATCTGTGCAATTTACGCCCGCCGCTTACAATCGGCCCAGGCGCCGCCCGCTGCCGCACGGACATGCCTGCTTGTTGGCGTGTCGCTTGCTCATCGCGGTCAGTCGGACGAACTCGCCGACGCTCTCTGCCAAAAAGGGACGCGAGATCCTCACGGAGTCCCTCCGCCCCGTGCTTCAACTCATCGAACGGCATGACGCCGTATCTTTCGAAGTGCGAGTAGCCGTATAAATAGAAGATCACGCAGGTAAGTCGTTGCGACCGCGAGAGTCGCATCCCGGGGTCATCCCGGATTATCCCGGAATATCCCGGATTAAAATTTTTGATCGAGCTCACTCGGGAGACCGGCCTCCGCCATCGAACGGCATGACGCCGTATCTTTCGAAGTGCGAGTAGCCGTATAAATAGAAGATCACGCAGGTAAGTCGTTGCGACCGCGAGAGTCGCATCCCGGGGTCATCCCGGATTATCCCGGAATATCCCGGATTAAAATTTTTGATCGAGCTCACTCGGGAGACCGGCCTCCGCCCGCTTATGATCCGCCCCGCGAGGCGCCGCAGCCGATCTGTCCACGACGGGGGACACTCCCGCGAAATCCCCCCCATTTGAGGACCCCCAAAACGCCAGGAAAACGCCGTTTGAAGGGCATTTCATGGATCAAAAGTCTTGATCCACAATTCTGTCGCCCGATCCACGTAAGTCGTTGAGAGAAAAGACGTCGGAAATGGGACAAGTCCCCGCTATGTCCCACTATGTCTCGGATCAAAATTTTTGATCGAGCGCAGTGGGGGCCAGTTGCGCGACGCGCCGCTTCACGATCGCAGCGAGCGGCGACGGCTGCAAGCGCTGGTTATGCCGCGCTCCAACTATCAATGAGCTGACGCGCCGGCAAAGTCACCTTTGCAAAGGCAGTTTCGATTTCTGATTGATTGGCGCGCTCGTACGCGTTCCGATCAACGGTGATGATTTTGCCCGCCAACTCCATCGTCCCCAACACGCCGCCAGGGAACTCCGCAACGATCTCTTTGGTGCTGTTTCGAGGGACCAGGACAACTCGTGAGCCGAGGAGCATCAGATTGAACGGGATGCCACCGCTCTGCAGGCGATTCACACAGCCGCAGATGTCAGCGACCTTCGAATCAGCGGAAAAGACTAGACCCTCAGCCGGATAGCCGTCCAAAATCGTGAAGCCCCTATACGACGCGGTTCGGGCATCTTCGATCGCAAGACGATCCTTGTGGAAAACGGCTTGGACGTGAACGTGATCGACCGACGCACCCGCATGCAACGAGTTGAAGAACACGATGGTCTGCGTAGTGCGATGGAATAGTAGGAGAATGTCCTCCAAGATCTCTTGAGTGAGCTCCTGCGGAAAGTGAGGGAGGATCGTAGTCGTGCCGTCGACAACCACAGGTACCCAGAGAAAGTGTCCCTCCTTTTCGAAAGGCGCAGCGTTGTAGTAAGCGTTCCAACGGAAACGGTGCAGTCTGACTTGAAGCAGCGGGTCGCGCCTCAAGAGGCTGAGGGCCTTCTTTGGGTCCTGGCAGCCAAACCGACACTCGGCCGAACCAGCGTGGACGTCCGGCTGACGACCGAGTCCTTGTCCAGCTCCACCTGGCCGCAGCGCTCGGTAGCCGTTGAATTGACACACGAAGCCAGTCCCATCCACTTTCCGCTTGTCGACTGATGCTCCAATCTGCATGGCGGTCCGCAGGTTACGGGCGAAGTAGTCAATCCCGCCGGAAGTCGACGTAAGACCGAACGCTACCCGGTCGCCCTTCGACCACCTACCTTCCAGATCGTCGTCTGACGCCTCGAACTTGTTAACGATCTTCCCAGACTCGACGGCCTCTTGCCATGCATTCGAGAGGCTCTGTGTAGTTTCGATGGTCATCACAAATGGCCCCAGATGAAGAATCAAGCGGCATAACGTCAGGGTTCAGCGCCACCGGACTGGGCATCGGGGCCGGTGTCCGCTGCAACCCGTGGTTAGCCGGGATTTCCATTTTGGCTGCTCGGATCAGCACCCTTCTACACGACATCCTCGTCCGTACGCCGGATTTCTTCGTCGCAACCTGTATCCAGCTCCCAATCCCCGTCAGCTCAGGCCGCGCTCGACGTGGAACCGATTGGAGCCAAGATTCTAGGGCATTTTTCCGACACCTCTGCGCCCTTACGCCGTTTCTTCGCCAGATGTTCTCGGTCAGCGGTCGTCCGCTATCCGTCCGGCACCGGCAGCGCCCAGATCCTCCGCAGCATGTCGCCGAACAGCCGCCGGGTCAGATGCCCTTCCGCCAGCAGGAGCCAGTAATACCGTGCGTGCTTCACCAGCCGGCCTCCGGTTTTCACCAGCCGCTGCTGGAGACTCGTCCGCGACCAGCGCTTGATCCGCGGCGGCAGGACCAGTCTGCGCCAGAGGTTGCCGAGGTTGTAGGCCAGGACGCTCAGTTGCAGGCGCACCTCGTTCGCACGGAAATGATGGCACGACAACCGCGTCCAGTGGGTGGCCTGCTTGCCTTCTTTGATCCATTGCTCCGCCGTGCCACGTTTGTTGTAGAACCGCACGACCGCGCGACTCGGGCGGGCCATGTTGGTCACGATGAACCCGACGCGGGGGAATAGCTCACCCTGGTGGTGCTCGACCTTGGCGACAATCCGTCTGGGCGTAGTCCAGCTCTTCGCCTGATAGCAAAAACTCTTGTAGCGCCCCAAGGGCTTGCGGCTCGGGCGTCCCGGCGGACGAAACAGAATGTCCTCGATGTCCAGCTCCAAGGTCTTGTTTGCTGGCATGCGGATGGCATAGTCCACGTCGCGCTGCTCGAGCGCGTCGTAGATCTCCGGCTTCGCAAACGCGGCGTCCGCGCGGAATGCCACGCGCGGACCCTCCGCTTGCTGGCGTTCAATTTCCGGCAGGAGCAGGTCGTCCCAGCCCTCGGCGCTATGCACGTTGCCGGGCCGCAGCGTTGCGGCCACGCAGTCGCCGTGCTCAGTGAACAGAAACAGCGGGTGGGAGCAGACGGATGCGAAGTGCCCGTTATACGCGCTCCCTTCCTGCGCCCCATGCACCGGGCTCTCGCTCGAATCCATGTCGAGCACGATCCGGTCGGCGCGCGTCGGCATCTCGGCCTGTGCGAGCACCTCCCGGTTCACGGCCATCAGGCCGACGAGATTCTCCTCTTGGGTCAGCAGCTCGGTCTCGAACCAATGCAACGTCGATGTCAGCGCCGCACCGCGGTCCCAGATCTTCGGTGACCCGATGAGCCGAAATGTCGGGTCCGCCGACACGCGCACCGCGTCGTTGAGGTCGTCGTAGCCCGCGAGCCGGCTGTAGACCGACTGGCGCAGGAGATCGGCCAGGGTGAACTGCGTGTTCACGCCCTGTCGAGAGTCGCTCAGGTGTTCCGCGATGAGCGTCTCCAGCCCCAAGCGTTCATCCAACTCGCGTATCAGGATGAGACCGGCATCGGAGGTGATGCGCGACCCCTGGAACGCGACCTTCAGAAAGCCATTGAACGTGAACTGAAACGCCTCGTGCTGTAATTCACCCACAGGGTGTCACCCTCCGTGGCGGGGTTCCTTACGTCGGAACCCTGGAAATCAAGGCGCGCCGATGTATCCTGGCCGTACGGTACCACTCTATCCTATCGAGGAGGCAACAGTGGAAATTGTTACTGGTGAGCATGCGGGCAGGCAGGCGGTGACAAATGTAAGTGGGGCGACGTCCCCCCCGAATTGAGTAGCACCCAGGGCCGGCACGAGCGGCTGTGAGACAGGGGGCTCGATCACGCCCCCGGCGGCCGACACGAGAGACGCCCAGTCGCGATCGTCGTCGTCGGGAGGTTGGGGTGGCGGGGCGGGTTCTACGGTCCCGCCGTACTGACGAACGAGCGCGGCCCAGTCCTGTGCCATGTCATCACGGAGTCAAGCTGTGGTCGCGCGCGAAGCGGTCGCGCTCGGCCGCAGTGTCGAACCGGGCGGTGGAGCCGTCCGGGAGCTTGAGGTGGAAAGCGGCGTCCCCGTCACCGCCCGGCGAGGATCCTGGGCTGCGCGCGGCCGCGGCCGCTGACGACAGCTCACGAATCGACCCACGGCGCGGCTGCGCCTGGTCGCCGACCATCTCATAGAACGTGTTCCAGATCCCGATCTCTTTCTGTTTGCGGTCCGCGAGCGTCATCTTGGGCCCGCGGTAGTACTGGCTCTGCTGTTCGTCCCACAGCGCCCTCAGCGCGTCGAGCCTATCCACGCGGTCCCGGATCGCGGTGGCGTACTGTCCAGCGGTGGGTCCGTCAGACTTGGGCGCTCGGCTGGCGGCTGACCGCTTCCGATTGAACGCCATCTCTTCCTCAAAGGTGAGCTCGGAGAGCGTCTTCCCCTGAGAACTCGCGTAGCGTTGCAGGCCCTGCCGGTAGTCCGAGCCGGGGCGTTCGGCGTCTGTCTTGGGCACGGTGACGCCGAAGCTGGTCGCGATCTGCGCGGGCGTCTCGGGCGTCCACTCTTGCGGGAGACGCTTCAGCACGGACGACGACACGTCGAAGTCCCCCACGAGCTCCGCAGCGCCCTGGAGGAAGCGCGCGTAGTCCTCGGCGTCGTCGACGCCAAGCGCCCATCGTCCCAAGAGCGTCCCCATCTTGGTGTCCCGGTCGATCCCCTTGTTGGCGTTCCCGATGTTCGTGCCGATGTTGGTCAGTAGTGCGCCGCGCTCACGGAGGCGGTCGGTCTTGGTCTTCCCCCAGTCGTCAGCGACTCCAGCAAACTGTCGGATGGCCTCGGGGGACGCATTTGCGGGCGGCAAGAACGCGGCAACCTCCGGGCCCGCGCCCTCGAGGAACGGTCGGGTCTGCCCCCACGTCGTGAGCAACGCCGCGTCGTCCTTCATGTCGATCATCGGTGACACCATCGAGCGGGCGAGCTCGAGCCCCTTGACCGCCTGGCCGATGCGGGCTTCCTCTTCCTTGGCGATCTGGATCCCAACGTCACGCTGCTTCGCCTTGAGGCCGTCCCGGAGCTCCCAGTGCCGGTTCGCGTCGAGCCAGTCGATCGCGCCCGGCGTCGTGCCGTCCCCCGCGTCGTAGGCTTGCTGAAGCAGCGCCTGCTGTTGCTCTGCCGCACGCTGCTGATCGTCCGCGGCACGCTGCGCACGACTGTTCGCGCTGAGCCGCTGGAACCCGCCAGCGACCTGGAGCGCGCCCGCCAAGCTCCGCATCGGGTCCGGCACGTCGAACCGTGGCGCCCCGGGATACCCGCGCGTCGGCGAAAAGGCTGGCATCGGCCCTCCCTACTGGAACCCCATTGGCGTGAACGTCGGCAGCGACCGCGTCCCGATGTTGTAGAGCCCGAGCAACTGGTCGAGGTAGGCCTGGAACGCCCCGAAGTTGTAGCCGGCCCCGGTGTTCCGCTCGCGGAAGTCGACGTTAGCGCCCGTCGTCTCCTTGCCCAGATTCGCACTCCACGTCGCCAGGACACAGCAGGCCGCGTTGGAGGCGTTCGCCACGGCGCGGCGCTCGGCGAATGGCCCAGCCATGTCGCAGGCGCTCCGCGCGCTGACCGAGGCGGTGACGACCCTCGGCACGGTGGCCCGGCAGGGTGCGGAGCAGGGGAAGGCGTGGGGGGTACCCAGGGCACACCAAACTTCACCAACCGAGACGATGACGCCATCGACGACTTCAAGGCATGCGCTGAGGCGTGCGGGTTCAAGACGTCAACGCAGCGGTATGACGGAAAAGCGCCCCGCGTGAACCTGCTTGGCGGTGCGAGGGTGTGGGAGTGGCTTGAGCAGTTCGGACTGCGTGGGTGCAGCAGTTACACCAAGTTCATCCCCGATCAGGTGTTGACCTCATCTCGGCGTGTCCTGAGCGCGTTCATCGGCGCCTACTGGACATGCGACGGCAACATCGACGTGCGACCGACGAAGACGCGGGGATCAATCTATCGCGCCTCATGCACGACTGTCTCTGAGCGGTTAGCGCGGGACACGCTACACGCCCTCACGCGCCTTGGGATACGCGCACGGTTGCGGTCACGGACACGTAACACGAAGACGGCGGCGCAACCGGGTGGCATCTATCAGTTCTACGCGGTGGATATCGCTAGCGAGCAGGACACCGCCCGCCTTGCAGACCTGCCGCTGTGTGAGCGCAAGCGTGACGTGGTGAAGCAGTGTCGTCGCGGGTTCGACCGGGTGTTGATTGAGGACGCCGTAGTCTCGCTTGAACCTGTCGAGCCTGCAGAGTGCCGGTGCGTCTCGGTGGAGGACGACCATTCGCTCACATGGGACGATCTCGCCACCCATAATTGCATGAAAAGTTTGCTGGTCTCGGTCATGTGGCCGGCGTGGGAGTGGACGCAGTCCCCGCACACTCGCTACCTGTGCGTAAGCTACGACCAGAACCTGAGCACGCGCGACAACGTGCGCTGCCGCCGCATTGTGGAGTCGGATCGCTACCGCGAGCTGTTCCCGCAGGTGGTGCTCGCCGACGACCAGAACCAGAAGACGCGGTACGACACGCAAGAGGGCGGGTGGCGCATCGGTACCTCGGTGGGCGCGGGCCGGGTCACGGGCGAGCACCCGCACCGTAAGATCATCGACGACCCCATTCGCGTGGATGATGCGCGCTCGGAGGTCGAACGGCAGCGCGTGATCGATCACTTCGACGAGACGCTGAGTTCCCGGGGCAAGGCCCTCCATGCTGCGACGGTCATCATCATGCAGCGGCTCCACCAGCACGACCTCTCCGCGCATGTGCTCGAGCGACACGGAGCGACCTACACGCACATCTGCCTCCCGATGGAGTACGAGCCGCCCCAGCCGCCCACGCCCGGAACGCCGCCGGTGCCCCGGATGCCGGTGACGCCGCTCGGCTGGCAAGACCCGCGCACGGAGCCGGGCGAGCTGCTGTGGCCGGCCCTCTTTGACGAGGCGACGGTGCGCGAGCTGGCCTTGGAGCTGCGCGAGTATGGGGCGGCGGGGCAGTTGCAGCAGCGGCCGGTCCCGCCCGGCGGGGCGCAGTTCAAGCGGGACTGGTTTCGGATCGTCGACGCGCTGCCGGCGCAGGGCCGGCTGAAGACGTGTCGCGGGTGGGATTGCGCGGCGACGGAACCGAAGCCGGGGACTGACCCAGACTACACGGTCGGGACGAAGATCGCGCACTTCAGCGATGGCCTGTATTACGTCGAGGACGTGATCCGCGGGCGCTGGTCGCCGGGCGTCGTCGACCAGACGATTCGGCAGACGGCCGCGCTCGACGGTCCGCGGGTGCGGATTCGGGAAGAGCAAGAAGGCGGGCACAGCGGCAAGAACGTCATTGCCAGCCACACCCGAATGCTGGCCGGCTACGACTATCAAGGCCAGCCAGCGACCGGGGCCAAGACGACGCGGTGGCGTCCGTTCGCGGTGCAGGCCGAAGCGGGGAACGTGCGGCTGCTCACGGGCGCGTGGAATCAGGCGTGGCTCGAGGAGCTGACCAGCGTGCCGGTGGCGAAGCACGACGACCAGGCGGACTCGGCGGCCCTGGCGTTTGAAGCCGTCGCGCTGGGGTACCGCGCCGCCTCGGTTGCCCGCACGCGGGAGGGCGGATGACGATCCGCAACTTGCGGACGCATGACGCGCCGTTCGTGACGGTGGCGGAGCTGGCTGCGTATGTGCGGCTCACGCGGCGCACGATCTACAACGAGATCGAGGCCGGCGAACTGCGGGTTCGGCGATTCGGGCCTCGCGGCACTATCCGGATTCCAATTGACGAGGCGCGGCGGTATGTGGGGGAATGGGCTACCCGCTCGGATGACGCGAGCACGGGTGGGTAGTGGTCTAGTTTGAAATCTGGTCCAACGTTGGAGCCTGCTAGTATCGAGAAGCATCACCAAGCCTGCTAGTATCGAGAAGCATCACCAACGTGGGAGGTTCCCCGGCCCCGTGACCAACCTCTATTCCGCCAAAGCTGTCGCGAATTACTTTCTGGATCTGGCCGATCGTGACGGTCCCCGCGGAACATAATCCGCTGAGTTCGATCAAAAGTTTTAATCCGGGATGACCCCGGGATGCGACTCGCGCGAGGACAACAACTTATCCTCCGATGCGGAGGTACCGACGCTGCCCGCCAAGACACTCCCCCTGAGCCGGTCAAGGAGTTTGAAGCGGGACATAGTAGGGACCCATCAAATATTTGTCTTTTATTCGCTTGGCGACGTGCGAGACGGGTTCGCGCGAGACTGCCCCCTCCGCCATCCAGTCCTGCCGATGCTCGCACTTCGGGAGCGCTCGGGCGCGGTGCCGAGTTTTTCCGCGGATTCGAGCGATTTCAGCGGTCGCGGCGACTGGAGCGCGCACAGTGAGGTCGATCAAAAGTTTTAATCCGGGATAAGCCGGGATAATCCGGGATGACCCTGGGATGCGACTCTCGCGGTCGCAACGACGTACGGGGACGCGGCCTGGAACATCTCCAACGTCGGCTTCGAGACGCAGCCTGTGGCTGCCAGGGCACTCACGACCAGCACGACCGAGGCAGGGCTTCGCAGGGTCGAAGTGCAGCCGCTGGCGCGCGGGGTCTGACGAGACATCATGGGGGATCTCCCGTCTCTCACGCTCGCGCGTCCCCACCACCGACGCCAGGCTGGGACGCCTCGCCTGGGTGTCCACGCGGCTCTCCATCATGACCGGAGGCTCAGACGGGAATCGGTAGCCGTGATAGCTCGGTGCCTGGCTGCTCATCCGCCCACTGTGCCATTCGCACTCTCAACCTGACTGTGAGCATGATCCCCCTAAGTTGTTGTCCTCGCGCGAGTCGCATCCCGGGGTCATCCCGGATGATCCCGGATTATCCCGGATTAAAACTTGGGTCATGCCTAGGGATCCATCCCGGTATCGAACCGAGGACGCTCACCGAACCCCCGCTGGGGCCGCCGCGTCCCCAGGAAGTCGTTTGCGACCGCGAGAGTCGCATCCCAGGGTCATCCCGGATTATCCCGGCTTATCCCGGATTAAAACTTTTGATCGACCTCACTGTGCGCGCTCCAGGTCCCAATAGCTCATTCGACATGGTGGGACCCTGGGTGTCCTAGTAGTTCATGTGCTACGGGTATTTGTTGGTACTACGACTGGGTGACGAACCCCATAACCTGTGTGGAATGCGGTAACTGGAATTATGCGCATTGCGTATAGAGTGCGGTAATTGTGCATTGCTGAGGCTGTGTCGACAGACAGGGGAGATACTCCAATGAAATACAGATTCTGGTTGCTCGTTCTCGTGCCCCCGGTGATCGCCCTAGGTTTAGTCTGGCCGTCAGCCTTTGCGAAGGTCGCACAGGAGAGCCCCTCGTTTATCGACGCGCCGGATCGGTGGGTGCCGTTCGAGGCAGAGGTCCTCAGAACACACGCCGACGGTCCAGTTGTACGGGGACGCTACTATCGTTCGTCGGACGGCTCGTATCGAGCGGAGTCCGGTCCAGCTCTTGACGACATTCGGGTGATCTTCATCGCCAACTTTGTTATGGGGTTGTACTACGATTGGAATAGCGCGAGGGGGGACGGATGGGCCATGGAGGAGGCGCCGCATCTTGCCGAGCCGCTCTATGCGGAGCCGACCCGTATGCGCGCCGACCTATCGTCGCGGAAGCTACATCCGCAGCCCCTTCCTCTCAGAAAGGGTGAATCGGATGAGACCGGTGCGACAAGCGGTGGTTTCGAGGCGTACGAAGCTGACCTTGGGGACGGCGCTACGGGTTTCATGGTACCGGCCTTGAACTTCTTCACGGTGATTCTCACGCGGCCAGACGGCTCCTACGAGAAGTTCTACAACGTGGATCTCGTCGAACCCGATCCGGCTCTCTTTAGGCCTCCTGCGGGCGCAACGATCACGTCACGAGCACCAACTCACCTGAAGCGAGCCCTGCAGTTAAGTCAAGATCGATAAAGAGAAGGTCAGCAGCAAGGCGCTAGCACGTCCGCACGGCTCGTTCAGTCGTCTGGTCCACGATGTGCCGTAGCGTCCTCGTCCGCCCAGTCTTCTTCCTCCCAGGTCATGCCCTTCCGCCCCGGGACTTTTCGTGTCGGGCCGGCCTTGTAAATAATGCAGCTCTTGGGTCCGTAACAGAAGGTTTCCTTCCGGTAGCGACGGACTGAAGGATTCCACTTATCCACGATCATCTCCACCGGCATCTCGCAGCCCCACATGCACGTCATACACTTCCTCGCGTAGGTGACGGCAGACAACCGCCGGTGGCCGCGTTCTCGGTAGACCTCCAGCGGGGGCGGAACATCTATATAGGGCGGTGAGTCGCCCGCTGGTTCATCGCCTTGCGCGAGCACCTTGAGCGCGCTCGTCCTATACACGTCCGCTATCTCCAGGTTGGTATCTGAGACGGATACGCTCTTCCCTGAGATTTGGTCTCCGACATGGAACTGATGCTTCTCGTGGGCTCCCTTGCCCACGGCAACGACGAACTCTTTGGCCTCGCCATTGAGGGTTCCGCGTAGCCGGAGCACGTAGCCGAGGTAGCTGTGGGAGCGTTCATCGAAACTCCGTGAGAGCCGGATGCGAGGCTGTATGGACGTGAGCTCGCCCTGCCACGGTAGCTTCTTGTTGATGGGAGGGGTGGCTGGCTGAAGAAGCCTGGTGCGCTTTGAGGTCATGTTGGATATCAGCCGACGATTGGATTCAATCGACCAGCCGTTGTTTGGAAGGACCATAGCAAGCCAGCCGAGGATTGGAAGAGGAGGAGTGTGGACAACACGGCCGTGGGGCCGTGGTGGGGATGTCCCCGTAGCTGTTGAAATTTGAAGCGGCGGCTCTTCACTGGTCATGCTATACGACCGGTGACAAAACCGAGGTGCAAGCCTCCCAGCAAGGAGCCGCCATGAAGAAGCAGTCTCGCACAGTCCGGCGTCGTCGCCAATCGACATCCCCGTCGCCGCGCCATCTCCCGTTGGTCGAGATCCTGATCGATACGCAGGCCGAGCTCCAGGAGCTGGTCGTGGCGTCCGGCCTGAAGGTGCTCGAGGCCATGCTGGAAGAAGACCGGACCGCGGTATGTGGGCCACGGTATGCGCATCAACCCGAGCGCCAGGCCTCTCGCGCGGGGCATACGCCGAGTCAGGTTGTCCTGGGCGGGCGGAAGGTCGCGATGCGCCGACCGCGCGCCCGGCGCGATGGCACGGAGGTGCCGTTGCCCACCGTGCGGGCGTTCACGGATGCGGACCCGCTGAATCGACGTGTCGTCGACCAGATGCTCATTGGTGTGGCGACCCGCCAGTATGCGCGGAGTCTCGAGCCGCTGGGCGCCGACGTGACCACGCGAGGTACGAGCAAGAGTGCGGTCAGTCGGCGCTTTGTCGCCCAGACGCAGGCGCAGCTGGATGCGTGGCGGGCGACGCCGCTCGACGCCCTAGACCTGGCGGTGTTGCTGATCGACGGGGTCCACGTCGGTGGCCACTGTATCGTCGTCGCGTTAGGCATCGACAAAACGGGGGCCAAACACCCGCTCGGGTTGTGGGAAGGCGCCACGGAGAATGCGACGGTCTGTCAGGGGCTGTTGACGAATCTCGCCAGCCGCGGGCTGCGCACCGACCGGAGCCTGCTGGTGATCGTCGATGGCGCGAAGGCCCTCGACACGGCCGTGACCCAGACGTTCGGGCGCGCCGCTCTGGTGCAGCGGTGTCAGGTCCATAAGGGCCGGAACATCTTGGAGTATCTCCCCGAGGCACAGCGGCCGTGGGTGAAGGCGGTCCTCACGCGCGCCTACACGAACAGCCACGTCAAGACGGCCAAGCGTCTGCTGGAGCACCTGGCGCATCGCTTGGACACTGACTACCCGAGTGCGGCCGCGAGCGTGCGGGAAGGGCTCGACGAGACGCTGACCGTGCTCGGCTTGGGTCTGTCGGAGCGTCTCCAACGATCGCTCGCCACCACGAACGCCATCGAGAGTCTGCTCAGCCGTACGCGCCATGTGCAGCGGCATGTGACACGCTGGCGCGGCGGAACGATGGTGCTGCGCTGGGTGGCCGCCGGGGTGCTCGAAGCGGCGAAGGGGTTCCGTCGGGTGAAAGGATGTCAAGATATGCCCGCGCTGGTGGCTGCCCTCCGGGCACGCGACGCGCGGTTAGGACTCGGAGAGTCGGCAGAGATGGTCGCGTAGTCGTGAACCGAGCCGCCGCTGAGTTTCAACAGCGCACGGGACATCCCCGCCGTGGTTTTGTGTTGTGCTGGTTTGGTTTCTGAACGGCGGTTGGTGGTGTTTGGTGGATCTGCAACGGAACATAATCCGCTGAGCTCGATCAAAAATTTTAATCCGGGATAAGCCGGGATAATCCGGGATGACCCCGGGATGCGACTCGCGCGAGGACAACAACTTATCCTCCGATGCGGAGGTACCGACGCTGCCCGCCAAGACACTCCCCCTGAGCCGGTCAAGGAGTTTGAAGCGGGACATAGTAGGGACCCTTCAAATATTCGTCTTTTATTCGCTTGGCGACGTGCGAGACGGGTTCGCGCGAGACTGCCTGAGAACGGCGGAGTAAAACTAGACCACAGAGCGGCGGTGTGAAGCCGCCTAAGGGCGGCGGAAAACTAGACCGCTCGCGTGGTCCACCGAGCATTCCCAGGGTGTTTTGTGGAACACAGGAGGGATGTATCGAGTGGAGCTCTATGCGGCGGTGCGGCGCAGCGTGCATGCTGGAGAAATACGACTATCGAAGCCCCGCCCAGGTGCGACGCGACCTCGTCGGGCTGGACGCGGCAGCGTAGAAGCGAATACCGTCAAACCACTGTCCAAGAACCCTGGGGCAGTACAGTTCGACCTTCTCATGCTGGGGAAATGGATGCGACGGGGCGTACCTGCATAACTGGGAGTGGTTCACTTGCTGCGAATGGATAACCGGCGTCTGTTGGTCTTACATAGTACATTTGGGCTGTTGCCCGTGGTAGTGCATTGCATCTGAACTTGGTACACGTACCTGTTACGGGAGGCACCATGCTGCGTACGGCGCTGGTGGTCGCGATCGTGCAATCGCTTGTATTTGGCGTTCTGGCACAGGAGGCGCCGCAGCTGTCGACTATTCGAGCGGACTACGAACGCACCTTAGTGCTGCCGGCCACTGGTGAAGTTCGAGTGCTTGAGGTCGGGACTTATTACCTCGTGCCCGACGGACGTTATCGTGTGGACAAGTTGATCGATGGCGAGCGCACCTCGCTCATCTCGCTTCCTGGTGAGGGCGAGCGAATAACCCTAAATCACGAGTTGGGTCTAGCCGTGCGTGGTTCCGACCGATTGCCGTGGGTTGGGCCTTCTATTCAACCGCCGCCGTTAAGGGAGAGCGATGCGCGCACAGAATCCCTCGGCTTGAGGATGCTTGGGCCGCTGGCTTTGACGGGCTTTCGTCAAGCGGTACCAATTCCGGATGTTGGGAACATCGTCAACGAATGGTGGGTATGGATGAACCACGGTACTCCTCCTATTCTGGTTGAAATGACATACACCGGGCCGGATGGTTTGGTTGATAGCCAGAGGATTTCAACCGCGAGACTGGCGACCATGACGACAGATGAGTTCAAGGTGCCGCCCAGTTACGGTGTGCAGGACTTGAGAAATCCTGCGCCCTAGGGTTTTCTTGGACACTTGATTGCGAGAGAGTTCTCGCAGGAGGAGTGTCGAGATGAGGAAGCACGTTGAGGAATCGGTGGCGACCGGCGCGGCCGCCGGGCGCGGCCGTGGGGGTCGGTTCTCGGCCGGGCGCAAGCGTGAGGTGGTGATGCGTCTGTTGCGCGGGGAGGATCTCGAGTCCGTGTCGCGGGCGGTGGGGATCACGGCGGCGCGGGCGTCGCACTGGCGGGCTCAGTTTCTGGCTGCGGGGCAGGCGGGCCTAAAGAGCCGCGCGACGGATGCCCGGGACGAAGACCATCGTCGGCTGCAGGCCAAGATCGGCGAGCTGCTGATGGAGACCGAGTTGCTGTATGCGAAGGTGGACCAGCTGGAGGCCAGCGGCCCTTTGGCCCGGCGGAGGTCGACGCGATGAGTGGCGCCCAGTCGATCTCCACCCGTCGGGCGTATGGCGTGCAGCGGGTCTGCCGCGTGTGGCACTGCGCCCGCTCCAGCGTGTATGCGAGGCGTCAGGCGACCCCGTCCCCGGCGCCGTGTCGTCGCCGCGGTCCGGTCGGCGCCGCCCCGGATGACGTCTTGGTGGCCCACGTTCGTCGGGTGCTCGAAGCCTCGCCGTTTCATGGCGAGGGCTACCGAAAAGTGTGGGTGAAGTTGCGGGTTGAGGGGCGGCGCACCTCGAAGGAGCGGGTGCGGCGGTTGATGCGGGAGCACGACCTCCAGGCCCCGCAGCGCGCGGGGCACGCGCACGGGCCGAAGGCGCACGACGGGACCATCACCACGGAGGCGCCCGACGTAATGTGGGGGACGGACATGACGACCACGGTGACCGTCGCCGAGGGGCCAGCCTTTGTCTTCGTGGCCGTTGACCACTGCACGGCCGAGTGCATCGGTCTTCATGCCGCCAAGCGCGGGACCCGCTTCGAGGCCCTGGAGCCGATCCGCCAGGGCATCCGCGAACGCTTCGGGGGCATCGGCGAAGGCGTGGCCCGTGGGCTGCGGCTGCGTCACGACCACGGGTCGAACTACTTGGCCGACGATTTTCAACAGGAGGTCGCGTTCTTCGGCATCGAAAGTTCCCCGAGCTTCGTGCGGGAGCCCGAAGGCAACGGCGTCGCGGAGCGCTTCATCCGCACGCTGAAGGAGAATCTGTTGTGGGTGCGGAGCTTCGCGACCATCGAGGAACTCCGCCTGGCCTTGCTCGCGTTCAAGCGGACATACAACGAACAGTGGATGCTGGAGAAATACGACTATCGAAGCCCCGCCCAGGTGCGACGCGACCTCGTCGGGCTGGACGCGGCAGCGTAGAAGCGAATACCGTCAAACCACTGTCCAAGAACCCTGGGGCAGTACAGAAAGCCCTGACTCTGCTCCGACGCGAGCCCACAATGCGGAAGTGGCTGGGCGCTGTTGCCGACGTGGTGACCGCTGCCGTAGGCGTGGCGTTGTTAGTCATCCTGGGCTTACGGTTTTTTTCGCCGTCACCTCCCGAGTTGTCTCCTCCCGACACGATTACTGGGGTGTATGTAGATGAGTCCCTGGGAATCGACTTCCAGCAAGCGAAAACTACCCTGGTTTTAGCGCTTAGGGAGGGCTGTCCGGCCTGCGAAGCCAGCATACCATTCTATCAGCGCCTGACCGGGAGCGATGTCCCCGACGTCCAAGTCGTCGTCGCGGTGCAGGCGCATGAGACGGAGATAGCCTCGTATCTCGCTTCAAGGGAGATCAAGCCCGACAGCGTCGTATTCCTGACTGACCCCTACCAGCTTCCCATCGTGGCGACGCCAACGTTGATATTGGTCGATCAGGATCGTCTGGTCACTCACACATGGATCGGACTTCTTTCACGCGATGCCGAGGAAGAGGTGTTTCCCTGGAGCGCGCACAGTGAGGTCGATCAAAAGTTTTAATCCGGGATAAGCCGGGATAATCCGGGATGACCCCCGGGATGCGACTCTCGCGGTCGCAACAACTTACGGGGACGCGGCCTGGAACATCTCCAACGTCGGCTTCGAGACGCAGCCTGCGGCTGCCAACCGACTCACGCCGGAGGGGGTCGAGGAGCGAGGGTGCTTGAACAAAAGAAGGGTACCCGGATACCGGTGAAAAGTGCCGTGGGCTCGGCCGCCGCGATGCGAGAAGTTCTTGAAGCGGCATATTCCGGGACTTGCCGGGATCCATCCCGGAATCCGACGCTCCGCGGACCCGACGACTGACAGGGTCAGTCGTACATGGCTCTCTCAACCCCGGACCACCGAACCTGGCGCGCGAGACGATCACGCGGACCCCGGCCACCACCTCGCCCCAGGCGCGACTCACCTCCCCGGCGCCGCGCCCGTGACCGCTGAAATCGCCTGAATCCAACGAGGAAATCGGGGGCAAGCTTCGAGCGATCCCGAAGTGCGAGCATCGGGAGGCCGGAGTCAAGCCCATTCCTAGTTGAAACTCTCCGCGGCTCCTGATTGCTTACGCGGCTTTCTTCGTCGACGTCGTCGTGTCGATCTTCAGCTCTCGCTTCAATGCGTCACGAAGCCTGGGCAGGTGCCGGTAGCCCATCACCTTGCGCAGGCGTGGCTCGATGTCCAGGAGCGCAGTGGCCAGCCAGCGATGGCGTTGACTCGAGTGCTGCCAGTGATCGACCTTCGCACAGCGCTCCTCAATGAGCGCGTTGATGGACTCGAGGCTGTTCGTCGTCTTCAGCGACCGGCCCAGCACACCGTACACCCCGAGGCGATGCAACGTCAGGGTCTCGTCGAGGCCTTCCGCCAGACTGCCGGCCGCGGATTGGTTCCGATCCTCCAGCTCATGCTGGAGCGACTTGAGGGCGGCGAGGGCCTCGTCGTACTCCGGACGGTTGTAGGCGCGCTGGAGACGCTGCCGCCACACCGGCTGCTCACGCTTGGCCACGTAACTCACCACGTTCTCGCGCGTGTGCCACTGACACCGTTGCACCAGGGCGCGGTGGCGGAAGGCTTTCCGCACGGCCGCCCGGAGCCCCTTGCCGCCATCCACGATCACCAGAAGCCCCTGGGAGACATCGAGGCCCCGCTCGACCAATGACCGGAGGAACGGGGTCAACACCTTCTCGGTCTCCGTGTCCGTCTCGACGACGCCCAGGAACCGTTTGTCCCCCGTCATCGTGATGCCGAGGGCGACGACCATCGTCGCCTCGGCGAACGTCTTGCCGTCCAGCACGAGGGCCACGACGTCCTCCCCGGAGAGGTCCCGCTCCTGGAGCTCGCAGAGTTTCGTCGCGCTGGCCTGAATGAACGCGCGGGACACCGTCGACCCCGATAGGCCGATCGCCCTGGGAATCGCCTCGGCGGCCGCCGCGTAGTTGCGGCACGAGATCCCATACAGCACGCGCCTCAGCAACAGGTCGTTGACTGCGCGATCGCCATGCAGCGCCTCGTACGACCGCAGGGGAATCTCGCGCTCCGTGACATGGCGAATCCGGGGCACGCGAATCGGCACGCGCTGGCCGGCCAACCCGACCGTCCCGGGGTTGCTGCCATGACGACGCCCGCCGACTGACGGGGCTTTGCGGGCGTAGCGCTCGCCAGCCAGCGCTGTCACTTCCTCGTCGAGCAACTCCTCGATGTGCATCAAGCCCAGCGGAACCAACGACCGGATCAACGCCACCTTGGCATCGACCTCCAGCTCGGCGTACTCCTCTCGGTCGATGACGTCGACCGCGCCCAACGTGCGACCTTTCTTGCGCTTCCTGACCGATCGTAGGACACTGCTCATCTCGGCTCCTTTCTCTCGTGGCGTGATGTTCGTCTCGCAATGTCATCACACCACAGGGTTTGGAGCCGCTTCAATTTCCAACTAAGTTTCGCTCACACTCGGAGGACGGGGTGGCGGTGGGGGCAGTCTCGCGCGAACCCGTCTCGCACGTCGACAAGCGAATAAAAGACGAATATTTGATGGGTCCCTACTATGTCCCGCTTCAAACTCCTTGACCGGCTCAGGGGGAGTGTCTTGGCGGGCAGCGTCGGTACCTCCGCATCGGAGGAGAAGTTGTTGTCCTCGCGCGAGTCGCATCCCGGGGTCATCCCGGATTATCCCGGCTTATCCCGGATTAAAACTTTTGATCGAGCTCAGCGGATTATGTTCCGTGCTTAGCCGCAAGTCGGTTGCGCCGTTCGCATCTTCCGTGGAGCCGTTGCCGGCGCCGCACGCGACGGTCAAGACCCCAATGACGAAGACGATCATGACCATGGTCACCGATGAGAGCCGGCCGAAGGAGGATGTACTTCCCATCGTCCTCACACTATACGTTGTGTGGTTCTCTTAGTCGGGGGTCTGGCTGCGCCAGACGTCGGGAGTCGGAGGTCGGGGGTCGGGGGTGGGGCGAAGTTAGTCGGGCGTTGGGGGCCGGGCTGCGCCCGGCGTCGGGGGTGGAGCCCCGCTGTCGGGGGTCGGGGGCCGGGCTGCGCCCGGCGTCGGGGGTGGAGCGCCTACTCCCAGCGGAAGAGCCGAGCCGACAGCGCGCCTCCGACCACCAAGATGCCGACCAAGACCCACACCGACAGCATGGGCACACCGCGCCCGAACCAGATGTCTTGCATCAGGATGACGATGTGGGTCATGGGCAGCCATTGCGAGACCGCTTGAATGCCGTCGGGCATGATGCTCATCGGCATCGTCGCGCCAGAGACGAAGATCATCGGCATATAGAGAAGTTGTCCGCCGACGCTGGCGGCTCGGGCGGTCGGTGCCAGGCTGGCCACGAGGTAGCCGAACGCCATAAACGACAAGGCGCTGAGCGTAAAGCCGGCACACACCTGACTCCAGTCGCCGGAGAACTCTACGTCGAACGCGAAGGCGCCAACGGCGATCAACAGAACCGCACTCAGCAGGCCGATGGCGAAGTAGGCACTGATTTCGGCCGCGATCCATTGCCAAGCCGGCATCGGCGTTGCTTTGAAGCGACGGAGAATTCCCTGTTCACGGTTGGTCGCCGCCGAGACCGGAATCGTGTTGAGTGCCAACGTCCCCAACAGCAACCCCATCAGGGCCGGCACATAGCGGTCCACTCCATACGTGAACTGTGAGGCAATGTTTGCGGCATCCTCTGCGCCGGAGAACCCCTCGTTCGCAGCGCCAAACGTCTCGCCCATCCTGCCGAACACACTGCCCATGAGTAAGAGAAACAACGACGGAAAGACGATCGTGAAGAAGAGCGTCAGTGGTTCACGTAGCAGAAGCTTCACCCGGGCCTGAAGGAGTTTGCTGTAGCTCTTCATCAGCAATCCGTCTATTCGCGCAACTCTTTGCCGGTGAGGGCGATAAACACATCGTCGAGCGTGGGCTGGACGGTGCGCAGATTGCGAATCGGGATCTGCTGTTGTTCGAGCGCGATGACCACGGATGACACGAGGTTGTCGGCCGAACCGAACGCCTGCACGACGCCGTTCGCCTGTTCAACCCGATCAACCGCGGGCAGCGCTCGCAGTTGCGCCACATCCAACTGTGGCTGATCGTCGAACAGCACGCCGTTCTGACCATCGATCTGGGTCAGGAGCTTGTTTGGGGTGTCGAGCGCGACGATTCTGCCGTCATCGATAATCGCCACGCGGTCGCACAAGGTCTGTGCCTCCTCCATGAAATGGGTCACGAGGACGACCGTCTTCCCTTGATCCCGGATCTGCTGTACGAGTTCCCACGTCTGCCGCCGCGCCTGCGGGTCGAGCCCGGTAGTCAACTCGTCGAGAAAGACCGCTTCAGGATCGTTGAGCAGCGCAAGCGCGATAAAGACGCGCTGCTTCTGGCCCCCGGACAGAACGACAAACGGGTCGTCCCGCTTGTCCCAGATCCCCCACGTTTTGAGTAGCGGTTCGTAGGAGACCGTCTTGTGAAAGAAGCTCGAGAAGAGATCGAGGATCTCCCACACTTTCAGGCGAAGCGGTAGTTGGGCTTCCTGAAGCTGAATGCCGATGCGTTCCGCAACTTGCGTGCGCTGACGTTGAGGGTCCATGCCCAGCACACGTACCTCGCCCTCGAAAGGAACGCGCAGCCCAATGATCGACTCGACGGCACTCGTCTTGCCCGCCCCATTGGGGCCAACGATGCCGAAGATCTCGCCTTTCCGAACCTCGAACGAGATGTCGTTGACGGCGACGTCGTCACCGTACCGCTTGGTCAGATGACGCACGGTGATGACGGGTGAATGGATCACGGCATGCGAAACGCGTCGTCGAAAGTGAAGTCCAACTCTACGGCCTGGCCATCGCCGACCTCGATGGCGCCCGGACTTCCGACCGCATCCGCGTCGTACACGCTAGCCACCGTCCCGGACGGCGGCACCGACATCGCGTCCCAGCCGCCCGTCGTGTCATAGAGGGCCGCCAGGTAGACAGTCGACGCGGTCAGGTTCTCGAACGAGACCGAGTCACCGTTCTTGACGACGGTCTGTTGGGCGATGGGAAAGGCCCCCCCTTGTAGGTTCGGCGTGTCCCAGACGCTCACGTAGATAGCGTTGTCTGCGCTCACGTCTCCGCTCCCGGTGTAGTTCACCGTCACCTTCAGGCCTCTCCCCTGAGCGGCCCAGACCACACCGGCGGCCAGCACTGCCGACAATACGACGACAAATCCCGCCGTACGCCTTCTTGACGACACTTCCGTTAGTCTCCTCATTCGATCCCCTTCCTAGGAGCGACGACCCACCTAGTACCGATCAGCCTGGGCCCTCAGTTTCGTCCCGCGGTTAGACGGCCGACGGACAACAGTTGTTCCCAGGCGACTGGCACATTCAGTCGGAGACGCCCAACCGGAAGCGCAGGCCCCAGTAGAATAGTCGAGGAGACTCCCTATGAACCGACGCAACATCGCCTCAGTACTGGCCGGCCTCGTCATCCTCATCCTCTTGAGCCCGGCAGTCATAGGCAACGAAAACGACCGGTGGCCGCAGTTTCGAGGGCCGGGTGCTCGCGGTGTGAGCGACGAAACCGGTCTGCCCACGACCTGGAGCACGACCGACAACGTTACTTGGGTGGCGGACATTCCTGGTCGGGGCTGGAGCTCTCCGATTGTGTGGGGCGATACCGTTTTTGTGACGACCGTCACGAGCGCCGAGGAGATCGAAGCGCCGAAAGGCGGTCTGTATGACGATGGTCAGCGTCTGGCGCGGGATGCCGAGTACCGATGGGTCGTGTACGGGCTCGACGTCGAGAGCGGTCGCGTCAGGTGGGAGACGGAGGTGCACCGAGGAGTTCCGCAGAACCCGCGTCACTTGAAGAACAGCTACGCGTCTGAGACGCCGGTCACGGATGGCAACGCGCTGTATGTCTCCTTCGGCGACCTGGGGATGTTCGCCCTCGACATGGACGGAACCGTGCTGTGGTCTCACCTCAACGAGGTGTTGTCCAACCGCAATGGGTGGGGCACTGGGGCATCGCCGGTGCTGCACGACGGACGGCTGTATGTGGTCAACGACAACGATGACCAGTCGTATGTCGCCGCACTCAGCACGGAATCAGGCGCCGAGCTGTGGAGGCAGGACCGAGACGAAGGCACCAACTGGTCGACACCTTTCGTCTGGGAAAACGACCTGCGCACCGAGCTCGTGACGACGGGGACCGACAGGGTGCGTTCCTACGGTCTCGATGGGACGCTCCTCTGGGAGCTGACCGGGATGTCGACCCTGACCGTCCCAACTCCGTTTGCCGAGTTCGGGCTGCTGTATATCAGCTCCGGCTTCGTAGTCGACCAAGCCCGGCCGGTCTACGCGATCACACCAGGTGCGAGCGGAGATATCTCGCTCGCCGAGTCCGAGGCGAGCAACGAGTTCATCGTCTGGTCCCGGCCCCAGGCCGCGCCGTACCAGCCGTCGCCGATCATCTACGGCGACTACTACTACACCTTGCTCGACCGAGGGTTCTTCACCTGCCACGATGCGAGAACCGGGGAGGAGATATACGGACGGCAGCGGATTCAGACCGGCGCCGCGTTCACGGCATCGCCGTGGGCCTACGATGACAAGATCTTCGCGATCAGCGAAGACGGTGACACCTACGTGCTCACGGTCGGACCGACCTTCGAGGTCGTCGGACGGAATTCACTGGACGAGTTCACCCTGGCCACGCCGGCCATCGCCCACGGCAGCCTCTTCATCCGAACTGCGTCGAAGCTGTATCGAATTACCGACGGCGCGGACTAAAACGGAGTGGCACACTTTGTCGGGGGCCGGGCTGCGCCCGGCGTCGGAAGTCGGGGGTGGAGTTCTGTTGGTCGGAGGTCGGGGGGCGGGCTGCGCCCGCTGTCGGGAGTCGGGAGTCGGGCGGCACCGCGGAGGACCGTTTCCGAATCCCTTGACATGACGCGGCGCGATCTTCCCCCCACCCGAAAACGTGCCGAAGGCGCACTCCAGCCGGGTTGCGCCCGGCGTCGAGGACCGCGGCACCCTTGGTCGGGGTCAGTGGCACACCTGGTCGGGGGTCGGGAGTCGATCGGCAATGAAGCGCGCTGGTCTTGGTTGTTCGCCGAAAGGTGCGTTTTGCCGCGACGGCGAGCGGGATTCGAGAAGTGGTTCTCCGGGGTGACGCCGCGGAGGTCGTGTAGGATTATCGAGGTCTTTCGCCGAATGCCGAATACTCGCTTCTGGGTCGCCTTCGCGTCTGCTGTTCTCCTGACGAGCACCGTATCGGTTCAGGCGCAGAATCTGGCGCAGCGGAGGCTGGCGTCGATCGACGCGCAGCGGGGTGTCGAGACCAACCCCTACAGCACCCCCGAAGATGTCACCGCCGGCAAGCGGCACTTCGACTCGCGCTGTGCCGTCTGTCATGGCCCCGATGGTCGGGGCAACCGGGGTCCGGATCTGACCCGCAACGTCTATCGCCACGGCAACAGTGACCGGGCGATCTTCATGAACATCCTGAGCGGCATCGCCGGCACCGGTATGCCGTCGATCCGTCTCT
This sequence comes from Vicinamibacterales bacterium, assembly GCA_965249105.1. GTDB lineage: Bacteria > Acidobacteriota > Vicinamibacteria > Vicinamibacterales > UBA8438 > CAUZIB01. The sequence continues at coordinate 939,635 of OZ252219.1, forward strand.
CGGACCGGGAGATGTGGCAGATCGTCGCCTACGTCGGAACCTTGAGACGTCCGGCCGGGGAGGCAGCGCCCGGCGACGCCTTGGCGGGACGCGAGCTGTTCGCGCGCCACGACTGTGGACGGTGCCACTTCGTGGACGGCGTTGGCGGACGACTGGGACCGGATCTGAGCGCGATCGGATGGAGCCGGTCGGCGGCGCACCTCCGCGCGTCGGTCGTCGACCCGATCGACGATGTCGAAGACAGCCAGCGCCAGATCGTCGTGACCGATCACTCGGGCGAGCAGACCCGTGGCGTGCTGCGCAACGAGGATGCGTACTCGATCCTCATGCTCGATAGCTCGGGCCGTCTCCGTGCCTTTTCGAAGTCCGACCTCCAGACGGTCGACCGACCCGAGGCATCGCTGATGCCGAGCTTCGCCGGTCGGATTCCGGACCAAGAGCTCGACGATCTGGTGGCGTATCTTTCCTCGTTACGACGGGAATAGGTTGTGAACATGCGTAGCGTCTTTCTGCGGCTCATCCTCGTCGTTGTGGTCACCGCCGGACTCGGCGCCCAGACCACCGATGTCAGCTCCGACCGTCTCGTCCGCGCCGACGAAGACCCGGGCAACTGGCTGATGTACTCCGGGCAGTATCACAGCCAGCGCTTCAGCCGCCTCGATCAGATCACCCGCGACAACGTCGGTGAGTTGACGCTGCGCTGGGTCCGCCAGCTGCCAACCCTGGGTCAGGTGCAGACGACGCCGCTCGCCGTCGACGGCGTCATGTATCTCACCACGCCAGACAACGCGGTGTACGCCCTGGACGCGGCGACCGGCAACGTGTTCTGGACCTATCAGCATGATGTCGCCGAGACCCTGGCGCTGTGCTGCGGCAAGCAGAGTCGAGGCGTCGCCATGCGGGGCGATCGGCTGTATCTGACGACGATGGATGCCCACCTGATCGCCCTCGACGCGGCGACAGGAACCGAGCTGTGGGACCGAACGATCGCCGACCATCTCGCCGGCTACAGCATGACGGCGGCCCCACTCGTGGTGAACGACCTCGTGGTGACCGGTACCGGCGGCGGAGAGTTCGGCATTCGCGGCTGGGTCGATGCCTACGACGCGGAGACCGGTGAGCGGCGCTGCACTGTCCCGTCGCCCTTCAGTGAGCTCGATCAAAAGTTTTAATCCGGGATTATCCCGTATTATCCCGGATTAAAACTTTTGATCGAGCTCACCCAGCGTGTATTTAAGCGCGATCCGAGCACGTGGACTGCTCCGTGGACCGTGAATCTGCCAATGCAACGCAACGAGCTGGCTATGTTCGAGTACGCCTGTCACGAGGGGAACTACTCGATGGAGGCGATGCTCGCCGGTGCGCGGGCCGACGACCGAGCCGCGGCCGAGGGCGGCCCGTAAGCGAACATCGGTAAATATGACGCCCCCGTGGCGCTCACCTGTTGCATCCACTCACCCGGAGAGATGTCCGAGTGGTTGAAGGAGCACGCTTGGAAAGCGTGTGTAGGGGCAACTCTACCGTGGGTTCGAATCCCACTCTCTCCGCCACCCAGTCCCGCCGATGCTCGCACTTCGGGATCGCTCGAGGGTTGCCCCCGATTTCCTCGTTGGATTCAGGCGATTTCAGCGGTTACGGGCGCGGCACCGGGGAGGTGAGTCGCGCCGGGGGCGAGGTGGCGGCGGGGTCTGCGTGATCGTCTCGCGAGCCAGGTTCGGTGGTCCGGGGTTTTGAGAGAGCCATGTACGACTGACCCCTGTCAGTCGTCGGGTCCGCGGCGCGTCGGATTCCGGGATGGATCCCGGCAAGTCCCAGAATATGCCGCTTCAAGAACTTCTCGCGGCGCGGCGGCCGAGCCCACCTCACAGAAACTGACCATGACGCACGGCGCGCGTGGACCTGCACCGGCCGGTGCAACGTGGCATCCCGCCGCTGGACTCGGCGTAAGTCGTTGAGCCCACAGAGCGTCGGATACCGGGATGGATCCTTGCCACCGCCCACAAGCTGGTGCGCGTGATCCACGCCGGGCTGCACGACCGACCGTACACCGACCCGGGCATCGACGACGAACGCCTCGTCGTCGAGCGCAACGCGCCACGCTGGATCCGTAGCTCCGCGCCGTCGCGGCGGACGCGCGGCCGCCGGATCGCGACCTTCCGCCCACCCAGCACAACCTGACTGGGGGCCATCGACGACTGCATCGTCGGTGACGTTGGAGAGCCGCACCCGGCCACCGCCCCCCGCTGGGGGCCGCCGCGTCCCCGTACGTCGTTGCGACCGCGAGAGTCGCATCCCGGGGTCATCCCGGCTTATCCCGGCTTATCCCGGATTAAAACTCTTGATCGACCTCACTGTGCGCGCTCCAGGGCTCCGCAAGACCCTCGGCTGGAAGACACCCGCGGAGGCACTTGGCGATCACCTATGCTCAATCACACAACGCGGTGTTGCGACGACACCTTGAACCCAAGTTGAACGCGCGCTTCAAAACCCGCTGGCGGGTCATCGATCGCCGAAACAGAATAGTGCGCATAGGGTTCGGTAAGTAGTTTGCCGTTAACGTGAATCTTGTTGTTCTTGACGACCACAGTTTCGCCAGGGAGAGCGACGACGCGCTTGATGAGGTGGCGGTCAGGCTCTACCGGGGATTTCAAGACAACCACGTCGCCACGCTGGATCTGAGCGTTCGGCGACAAGAGACGTTCTAGGCTACTTGTGGCGGAGCTAAAACCAATCCGATTAATCAGGATGTAGTCGCCGACGAGCAAGACTGGCTCCATCGAACCTGTCGGAATCCAAAACGGCTTGGCTATGAAGGTCTGCACGAACGCCATGAGAAGGATCCAACCGAAACACAACCGGATCCACTCCGCGAACGGGAGGACGCTGGAAAGAGGTCGCTCCCGAGGCTCAATGTCTCGCGGCATCTTCCTCATATATCGGGGTCAAGCCCCGCAGCGCGAGCCCGAGCGGCTCTTGGGCACACGGCCCGGTCTGACGCAGATTAAAAGCCTGTACCGAGACTACGAGAAGACAGGACACTCTCTAAAGCTTCAAGCACTTGGTCTCATCCCTTCAAAAGGACAACCGAATCCATACGAGCGGCGGTGTTCGCCGGGATCATTGCGGCCATGAAGGTGGTCGCTGCAAAGACGCCGATCACTACCACCCAGACAGCCGAATCATGGATCGTGACGCCGTAATGAAACGACGTGAGCCCTTGCGCCAAAATCCAGCCGCCCGCGCAGCCCACCGGGAAACCGAGACTACTCAGAATCAGCGCATCTCGAAGAATGAGTCCTCGGACTTGGACCCGAGTGGCACCTAGGGCTATGCGAACTGCCAGCTCGTGGTGGCGAAGCCTGACCGTCAGACTCAGCAGAGCATACAAGCCGCCTGCGGCTGCAAGGATCGCAACGATCGTGAAGACCAGGCTAAGCGCCGCGGCTCCTCGGAGGCCGGCTACTTGCTCGAAGTACATGTCGTTGAGCGGTGCCACTTTGAAGACTCTCACGCCTGGAACGGCCGCCTCTAGGCCCTGGTGGATTCGCCCGACATTCGGGCAAACCGGTTCGCACTTTAAACTGACAAAAACGGTCCGAAGGTTGGACCTCGCATGCAGCGGTAGGTACATTTCGGGTCGATCGATGGAGGAATCGGTCGACGGATAGTGAATCTCGCGTACGACGCCGATTACGCGAAACGTGGTCTCACCGAAGTGAAAAGACCTGCCCACGGGGTCCTCACCCTTCCACAAGCTGTTCGAGAGACGTTGGCCAACGATGACACTCCGTTCATCGTCACTGGCTCGAAAGGTCCGTCCGCGCAGAAGGGGAATTTCGTACAGCTCGAAGAAGTCGCTACCTACTTCGTAGCTGTCAACCTCCATTTCCAGCAGCTCCGCCCCTTGCCCGTCACCTCGCCAGTTGCCCTCGAGGAACCCCCCGGCAACCGGCGGCGCGCCATAGGATAACGCGACCCGCCGCACCCCTGGAAGTCTTGTCATCGCGGCCTTGACGACCGAGGTAGTGGCTAGGCGGGATACCCGGTCATCTCCAGCTACTTCGGGGAGAGTCATCCAGGCCGTGACGACTCCATCCGAGGCTAGCCCACGTTCTTCGCTGTTGAGGATGAGAAACGATCGGATCAGAACCGCGGCCCCCACTAGTAACGTAGTAGCCAACGCCATCTCGCCTATGAGCAAAGCTCGCGACACAAGGCGGGCAGACTTAGTCTCACTGCTACGCTGGCCGCCGTTCCTCAAAGCTTCACCCGGGTTGTGTGCCGTCCCAACCAATGCCGGAATCAGGCTCGAGACCAGCGTTGCGCCCACAGCCAGGAACGACGCCACGATGGCGGCCCGCGCGTCCAGGTTCAATGGATTCAGCGTTCTGAACAGTGGTGCGTCGGGTAAGAAGGCGGGTGCGGCTGATACCAAGCCCCAGGCTACCCCAAGACCAGCTGCAGACCCGATCCCTCCTAGCAATACGCCCCCCCGAAAGGCCCGTCCAACTAGCGTCCAACGGGACGCGCCGAGCGCCGAGCAGATCGCCAGGTCCTCACGGCGTCTCCCCATTCTCACCAGCGAAAGGCCGCTGGCGTTTGCACACAACGCGAGAAAGACGAGGACTACCCCACCTAGAAGAAAAGGTGCAGCGCGTTGATGGTATTCGTCTAGCGCCATGCCGGACAATGACCTCAGACGGGCGGTCAGCGGACCGGTCGATGGATCGGCATCGTGGGCAGCGGCCGTCGCGAGCCGCACGGCGTCCGCTTCCGGCACGCCATGCTTTAGCCGGACGTACGTGGTTGGCAGTGCGCCATCGTTTCTCAGGTCGACCCCAAATCCAACCGTCCGCCAAACGGCAGTGTCCCAATTGGGGAAACGGAAATCAGAGGGCACTATGCCGACGACGCGCAGGTATTCACCGTCGACAGACAGATAGCGGCCGACGACCGAACGATCCGCACCGAACTCAGAACGCCATATCTCCTCTGACAGGAGGATGCGATCATCCGACCCAAGGCCGCCATCGTCCGCCCAGAACGTCCGCCCGAGCACCGGTCTTACATCGAGCATCTCAAACAAGCCCGGAGTTACTCTCGCAGCGGCCATTACCATGGGACCACGGTCGAACTCGATGAGCACCGTCTCAGCCGTGGCAGACTCCACGCTCTCGAATGCAGAGGTCTCGCGCCACGCCCGAAAGACCGCTGGCGACACCGCAAGTCGCCCGCCGCGATCGGAAGCCATGGAGACTAGAACCAGTCGATCAGGATCTTCAAACGGGACGGGACGGAACAGCAGGGCATCGGCTACCGTAAACATGGCGGTCGTGAGCCCGACAGCAAGCGCGAGCATCAACGCCGAGCCGAAACCAGCGGCCAACACTCGAGGTAGTCGACGCCACCACAATCGAAAGGCTCCTATAGTCATCAGTGTCCCCTCTGTGGATGGTCGACTCGCCGCACCTTCCGGCGAAAAGAAGGGAGTGGTCGCTCACGAAGACCGACCTCAAAGTCCACCTGGTCTCGATCCCGAAGTATCGGAATCGCCTGGTCGCGGAGGTGACAGTTCGTGTCCGCGAGCCGATCGGAAAAATGGCGCGCGAGTTGACGGCCGTGTCCGGTAAGGGGACCCGCGCCCATCATGCTCCGGTGTCTGTGTAGTTTCGCCCGAATCATGACATCAGCACGACCGTCCAACCGTTGTAGTGTCTGCGCGCGAGTGCTCTTTCAGGAGCCGCCGCACTTGCGCTACGCCTTCTGCGGGAGATACTTCTGGGTCCGCGGCTATTTTGGTCGCCACGTCGAGGGTTTCACTGACGAAATGGCTGCCGGCAGGCGGGGAAGGCCCTGGCTGGCTAACTCCAATTGACAACCTCTCAGCCGACCACTTCAAAGGTGGTGGCGTTACTTCCTGCCTACGACCGGTCCGCCCTGTAGTTGAGGCCGATCGCCCCCCGTGCCCTCCGCAACCAAGTTGACGGTCTGCCATAAGCAAGTCCCTTTCGCCGGCAACTGTGCTTGAGGTCACCCTATCGCCCGCGCTTCTTCATTCACTAAGGTTAGATATAAAGCGTCGAGGAATCGCGATCGTCACGCGCGAGACCGCCTATAGTCCGCACAACGGCGTCCCACCTTAGAACAGGAAGAGTGACAGCCCACTAGTCTTGATTCGGTCAGAGCTGCGGCCCACGATATAGCAGTACCCATCACCGTCGATGTAGCCGATGTCACCCATGGGATGCCAGCCGTCGACTCTGGTTGTCGCAGTACGATCAGCGGCTCCGTAGGGCCAGCGCAACGAGTTGTTTCGCGCAACGACCTCTCCGGTCTGATCGAGTGGAAGGAGATTGCCTCGATCGTCAACCACGGCCAGCTCTGCGCTCCCGCATGGCCTGCCACAACTCTCGAGTCTGTGCGGGTGTATACCGATGACAGCATTGGCAAGTGTCTTGGCATCAAGCCACGTCAAGATCCCGATCTCCATCTGGCCATAGCATTGCTGTATGCATGGACCGAACGCCTCGATCGCTTTCCGCAGCGTGTCCGCCGGCGTCGCCGCACCAATAAGGAGCAACATGAGGAGGCTCGAGTAGTCATGCCGGCGAAGATCTGGATGACTCAGAAGGACGTGCAGGCTCGGCGGTGGGAGGATCATGTGCGTAATGCCGAGGGTCTCGATGTCATCGAGCACCTCTCCCGGCACAAAGCGTTGTCTGATAGTGGTCGTCCCCCCCATCGCGAACATCGGTAACAGGATGCCGGACGCTGCATGCGCCATGGAGGAGACGATGAGAGCCTGTGGATGCCTGTGCGGAGGGAATTCCCGGCAAAACAGTTCATAGTCGATCTCTGTTGCCACCCTTGAGAAGACTACGGCCTTTGGCGCACCGCCGGTCCCCCCGGTTTCGGTGATCCCTGATTCGGCGTTGTCGGACGGATCAAACCAGCCGGGGTCGTACGGCGGCAACTCGCGTCGAGCCAAGCTGCCCGCGGAACCTGAATCGTCTATCCACTCGTCGACGCAGATGAACTGCGTCTCCCCGAGGCCGGGTGTGCCTTCTCCAAGTGCCTCGAGATTCCTCTTCAGGTCGCGGTGGTAAAGGACCAGTGTGGGGCGCACCATCTCCAAGTAGCGGCGATGGGCCTGAGGTGCGTTCAGGGGGTTCAAGGTAACTCTCACGCCGCCCGCTAGCGAAATGGCTTGACCGCACAGCACAATCCGCGCGTCGTTCGGCGAGTACACGGCCACCCGGTCGCCGCTCTGGAGGCCACGGTCTCGCAGAGCTCGCGCCACAAGGAGACTGATGCGTCTCAGGTCGGCGTACGTGTAGTCTGTCGCGCCGTCTGTGAGGGCTATGCGACTTGCATGTTCCGCTGCCGCGCGTTCAATAAGGGCAACGAGCTTGGAGGACATCGAACTCCCCAGTTCAAGCGAGGTGACTCGTGAGACCCACGGTAGGCACCGACGGGCTGGCTCGCACCGCCCCGAATGTCCTACGACAATTGAAGCTGTCCTCGTCCTATCGAGTGTTAGCGACAATCCATACAAGAACGAACTTATAGAAACGATGCGGCTTTTCAGCCAGCTCCCGCTCCAGCGGTGAGACGTACGGAGCCACTTTGCGGGATGACCAAAGCTCTCCATGGATGCGGCTTCTCGGTTCACCCGTCACAATGGTCGAGAATCCCAGGCTGCTGTCCAGAGGCCTTTCGATCAGCTAAGCCAGTCGCGACGGCGTCCACGAAGGAGCGAACCGTCTGCGAACCCGGAATGCTAAGGGACCAAGGAATGGCTATTTCGAAGGAGCGCTCCAGCTTGTGCACCAAATCCACAAAGTCGAGGGACTCAGCGCCAATCTCGAGAAGCGTGGTGTCTAGACGTATCTCCGATGGCCTCACGTGGAGAAGATCCGACAGACATCCCCGCACGACACCGAGGATCTCGTCACGGCGCTCGGCAAGAATTTGTTTCCGCCGTTCCCCGTGTGTCTCACTCAGCTGGTTCATAAATCTCCAGCGCTAGGAACCGCCCTTCCGACCGAATCGCATAAAACCGAAACGACGAAGGCGGTTCAGGACCCGTCAGGACGCTAAGTCGCCCGCAGACACGCGTCAAACATCACACGACCATAATATTACCGAAAAATCAGCTACCGTCCCTTGAGGCGCGGTATGAGGACGGCCCCTCAAAGGGGCCTTCGGTTAGCCAAGTTCAGCTTCTCCTGTTTCTTCTCGTGTGCTTCCGTACGTCAAAACCAGAGGGCAGCCGTGGCGATCCCGCTGAAGCAGTTCACCGGGCGACCCCGCTGGACCTCGCCATCCGCATCTGCTTTGCCCTACCGCTACGATCCTGAACGGCCAGAGCCCGCCCGCGGGGTGCCAAGAACGGTCGAAACTGCCGGCGAAGCCTTGAACCTCTACCCTAGCGTCGGAGCCGCCGGTTGTCTAGCCATCCGCCCGGTTGACAACCGATTAGGAGACGCGACATGCTGGGCATATTGGGTAACTAGGCGGGAGAGAAGGGGCGCAGGCGAAATTTTACGCCTTGACCCGCGCCGGACGCCGACAGCTCAAGCGTGAGACGGACCATTGGGGACGGCTCTCGGCGGCCGTGACGCGGATCATGGAGGCGACCTAGCCGTGGATATTGCCCGACCGGATCTGGCGCGGAAGAAGCGGCTTCGGCACGGGCTCTATGGGGCGATCACCGCCGTAGTCCTCCTGCTGATCAGCGTGGCGGTGTCTCGGCTCGAACCGGCCGCCCCGACCGTCGACCGCGATACGGTGTATCTCGATACCGTGCAACGGGGTCCGATGGTGCGACAGGTCCGGGGCACGGGCACGCTCGTCCCCGAAGAGCTCCGGTGGATTCCCTCGACCACGGACGGCACCGTCGAGCGAATCGTGATCCGGCCGGGCGCCGAGGTCACGCCGACGACGATAGTGGTGGAGCTCCGGAACCCCGAGCTGGAACAGACCGCCCTCGAGGCCAAGCTCAATCTGCGCGCCGCTGAAGCCCGCGCCCGCAGCCGGCAGGTGGAGCTAGACAGCCAGATCCTCGCCCAACAATCGCAGCTCGCCACCGTCGAATCCGAGCTCGCGCAGGCCACGCTCCAGGCCGAGGCCGACCAGCAGTTGGCGACGAAGGGGCTGGTCGGGTCGATTCAGCTCCAGCAATCACAGTCGCGGGCGCGCGAGCTAGCCACACGGTACGAGCTCGAACAGGAACGGCTCCAGATCGCGCGCGAATCGGTGGACGTACAGCTCGCCGCCGAACAGGCGGATGTCGACCGCCTGAAGACACTCTGGCAACTGCGGCTCGACCAAGTGGAGGACCTCCACGTCCGTGCGGGCATTGCGGGCGTGCTTCAGCAAGTGCCCCTGGAAGAGGGCCAGCGCGTGACCGCAGGCACCAACCTGGCACGGGTGGGCGACCCGTCGTCGCTGAAAGCCGAGCTCCGCATTGCCGAGACCCAGGCCAAAGACATTCAGATTGGGCAGTCCGCGTCGATCGATACACGCAACGGGGTCATTCCCGGTCACGTCGTGCGGATCGACCCCGCCGTCGAGAATGGCACCGTGACGGTCGATGTCACGTTGGACGGCGAGCTGCCCCGCGGAGCCCGACCCGATCTGACGGTGGACGGGACGATCGAGCTCGAGCGGCTCGAGGACATCATCTTCGTGGGCCGACCGGTCTTTGGACAAGAAGAAAGCATGGTGAGTCTCTTCGTCGTCGACCCCGCGTCGGGGACGGCGACACGGACACGCGTGGGCCTGGGACGCGCGTCGGTCAATACGATCGAGATCCGAGAGGGGCTCGAACCAGGCGACCAGGTCATCTTGTCCGATATGTCGGCCTGGGATGCTTTTGATCGCGTGCGTCTGAACTAGCCTAGGAGTCAACCGGTGAACGATCTCGCCTCGCTCATTCATCTCGACCAGGTCAGCAAGGTCTTCTACACCGATGAAGTGGAGACCCACGCCCTCGACACGATCACCCTGGACATCTTCAACGGCGAGTACATCGCCGTTGAAGGGCCCTCGGGCTGTGGCAAGTCGACGTTGCTCTCGATCCTGGGCCTGCTCGACACCCCCACCGACGGGAGCTATACGCTGCACGATCGGCCCGTTGCGCAGCTCAGCCAGGCCGAGCGCGCCCGCACGCGGAATCGCGAGATCGGGTTCATCTTTCAGAGTTTCAACTTGATTGGCGACCTCAGCGTCTACGAGAACGTCGAGTTGCCGCTGACCTACCGGGGAATGCGGCCATCGGAGCGCAAGGACCGCGTGACCGCGGCCCTCGAGAAGGTGGAGATGGCGCATCGGGCCAAGCATCTTCCCAGCCAGCTGTCGGGCGGCCAGCAGCAGCGTGTGGCGGTGGCCCGCGCGGTCGCCGGCGAGCCCTCGATCCTCCTTGCCGACGAGCCGACCGGGAATCTCGACTCGAAAAATGGGGAGGCGGTGATGGGGCTCCTCAAGGACCTGCACGATGAGGGGTCCACCATCTGCATGGTCACCCACGACCCGCGCTACGCGGAGCACGCTGATCGGAAGATTCATTTGTTCGACGGTCAGGTAGCAGCAAGTCCGGCAACTGAGTCCTAACTCCTGGGGTATCGCAATGTCCCGGTCGTTCTACTCTTCCTCCTATCCTGACGTGGTTGTACGAGGATGATGTCGATCAAGTCGCCATCCTGATCCACTGCGCGCCAGAGATACTGGTGCTGACCTTGAGCGTCACGAAGACTCCATCCACGAACCACGTATCTCCGAGTCTCCCTTGTCGGAGGCTCAAGGCCTCGTCAGAGGTGGCACACGTATCGTCACAAAAGTTTTAACCCGGCGGGATAATCCGGGATAACCCGGGATGACCCCGGGATGCGACTCGCACGGGCGCAACAACTGACGGGGAGGGCGACAGAATTGGGCCGTGACGAGGCCCGATCCGCCGTCCGTGGGAGGGGTGTCCCGGGAGGCTCTCACGTGCGCCCCACCCGGACCACGGAAACCGGCTCGCGAGACGATCGCCCGCATACCGGCGCCACTTCGCTCCAGACGTGTCTCGTCTTCTCGGCGCCGCGCCCGCGCCCGTCGAAATCGCCCGGCATCCACAGAAAAACTCCGGGCCGCCCCCGAGCGATCCCGGAGTGCGAGCACCGGCGGGACTGGGTGGCGGTGGGGGCAGTCCCGAGCGAACCCGTCTCGCACGTCGACAAGCGAATAAAAGACGAATATTGGATGGGTCCCTACTATGTCCCGCTTCAAACTCCTTGACCGGCTCAGGGGGAGTGTCTTGGCGGGCAGCGTCGGTACCTCCGCATCGGAGGATAAGTTGTTGTCCTCGCGCGAGTCGCATCCCGGGGTCATCCCGGATGATCCCGGCTTATCCCGGATTAAAACTTGGGTCATGCCTAGCCGGTCCGTCTGATGCACATGCTTTGTATTTCGCCATTAAGTTCGAACCTCGTCGTGAGCTGAATCGCAAATCCCTCCTGCACAATCTCCACTCCACGGGCAGCGCCCTCAGAGACGAGTCCAGCCCACGCTGATCCTGCGCGTGAGCATGATTCAGTCGCACTGGCGTCGTAATTACCTGCGAACGACTCGTACCCCCTTTGCTCAATCGCGGCCCTGTACATCGCCAACCTCGCTTCGAACCTCTCCCGATACTGCTGAACGTTACCCTGGTCAATCGTCCCCTCGGGCGTCTGGATGGTGCTGCCCCCTTCGGCAAGGGACAGGGAGTCTAGGTAGCTCTCCATCTGACGATACCCTTGAGACAGGCCAACTGCCGGCACTTCAAGCGCGTCTTGGAGGGTGGGTTCTCCGCCGCCCCCGGCATCTATCAACCCGAGGAGGCGCTGCGCCCCGGCGTGCCCCTGATCCGCCGCGAGCCGCAACCAGCGCGCAGCTTCGGCATCATCCTGCGGGACGCCGCGGCCCTCGTAATACATCTGCCCGAGGTTGGTCTGTGCCGGGGCCTCGCCCTGGTCGGCCGCGAGACGATACCATCGAGCCGCCTCGGTATCGTCCTGCGGGACGCCGTCCCCCTGGGCATGCGCCACCCCGAGGTTGCGCTGCGCCCCGGCGTCCCCGCGCGCGGCTGCGAGCCGCCACAACCGAACGGCTTCCACGGCGTTCTGCGGGACACCCCGGCCCTGAACATGCATAAGTCCGAGTTGGTTCTGCGCCCCGGCGTTCCCTTGGTCGGCCGCGAGTCGGAACCACCGAATGGCCTCGGTATCGTCCTGGGGGACGCCGTCGCCCTCGACATGCTTGACCCCGAGGGTGCGCTGCGCCTCCGCGTCGCCCTGCTCAGCCGCACGCCGAAGGGTTTCTATATCCTTCGTGTCTGCTTGACTCTGACCAAGCTCAGGGGCGGGAGAGAGTGGGGTGGCTTCCAGCGACGCGCATACCGTGAGGCTGGCGACGAACACACAACCGACAGCCGAGCGGAGGGTCCGGCTGAGCATTGATGCATGTTACGCCCCGGCTTTGGACAGCGTCAAAGCGAGCGGCTGGGCGCGGCTTTCGTTCTCTGTCTGGGCGGCTCGGCGCGTCTAACAAACATCTCTTTCCTGACCCCAGCTCGTGACGGCTCACCCGTTCGGAAACCGGAACGGAATCAGGCGAAAGTGGCGGGCGGATCCAAGGGGTTTGTTGGACCCATCGCCTTGGTGGGTCCATACAACGGCTGCCGATTCAACCGGTCGATGCAACGGTGTCCGCTAGTGTAGCCGCTGGTGTTCGGTAGCCGAGTGTCTTGCGGGGCCGGGTGTTCAGTTCGCGCGCAATCGCATCAAGCTGGGCTTGGGTGTAGCCAGAGACACTTCCTCGACAAAGCCAGGAAGGACAGGGACGGACACGTGGCCCCACGACGGCCGAACAATGTCCCGGATTACCCAAAACACGCGGCTTCAGGTCAATGAATCCGGGGCGTATCTGAGGCCAGTTTGCCTTTCTCAGGGGTAACCCCCAGAACACGGATCTGAGGGCCCGGAATCCCAACGTTTTCGACCGGGGGCAGAGCGGCCGGATCAGTGGTTGGTCAGGAGACCGTCGAGGGCGAGACTCGGGTCGGCCAAAGGGCGACCCCGAGAGGTCGAGGGTCGTCAAGGCACTGGTACTCGCGCAGGGTCCGGCACCCTGAAGACCTCGAACTTGTCCGACAAGGCGGCCGGGAGTCTCACCGTCGGATAGCGTTCTTCGAGGTAGACGCGCACGTCTGCAAAACCATCGTCCCACCGTCGAGGGAACACGATGCCCGCCGCCGTCGCGGCCCATGGCTGCACGTCGAAGTTGAAGACCAAGTCGGCCCAATCCTGTCGTAGGCGCTCCTCGACCTCCGGAATGGACCACACGTTGGTTCGGAGCGCGCGGTCCCCGTAGAACCACAACTGGGCTCCTGACCCGCCATCCCCACCGACCACGAGGGCCAAATCGCCGCGATCGGGTGCAGCGGCCTTGATAGCCTGCCCCATCTCCATCGGCGTAAAGGGGGTGGTGGGGATCTTCGGATAGAGACGTTCGAACGTCGTGTACCCAGTCCATGTTGCGAACATCGCCACAACAAGAGCAACGCCGACACCCGTGACCGGTGCCACCCGATACCGTTCGGTGAAGTGGAACAGCCACTCGATCAGCAGCGCCGTGCTGACAGCGATGCCCGGCGTGAGGAAGATCCAGATGAACTCATGCGTGTACGCAGCCTTATTCCCGATCAGGATGCACGTCACGCCCCAGGCGATCAGCAGTCGCGCGACCGTGGCTCCGGCTTGTGGGCGACGGAACCGAAAGCCGAAGATCACCAGCCACAGACCACAGGCGATGATCAGGGCCAGTGTATGGAGCATCCGATTGAGAGCGAACGTCGTCCCCAGCCATTGCATGAGCGTGAATGGCGGCACCCCTCCCACGGTACTGTGGCGTGCGAAGAGGGGCAGCATCCACGTCCAGGGAGAGTGCGTCGCGAGTGCGATGTAGACATACACGGCAGCGAACAGCGCAGAGGCAGCGACCCCAAACGTAAGAATCCATGGCCATTCGAGGCGAGGCCGCGTCGCAATGAAGTGCGCGACGAAGATCGGGGCCATCACGTAGGCTGGCCAGTCACACAAACTAGCGAGTACGAACGCCGCGACGAATGGCGTGAAGGTGGAAAGTCGAGGCTCGCGGTGAAACCGCAGGTATCCGAGTACTGATAGCAGGATGAAGAGGATGAGGGGCGTGCCTATGACATCGGGCATGCCACCGAGATAGAGGATCAAAGGGCTGGCCGCAAACACGGCGCCCGCCGCCACGCCGGCGCGGCGCGTGGCCGTCAGGGCGAGCAGACGATACAGCACATACACGGCCGCGATCGTCATGATCGAAATCGGAAGCCGGGTCTGCCACTCACCCACGCCGAATCCCGCATAGAACGGGGCGACGAGCAGTGGGATGAGGGGCGGGTGATCGGGATACAGAACCACCGGTGCTGTCGGATGATGCCCGACGGTGAGGGCGGGCATGCCGTGGGTTTGGGTCCAGTCGAACCGAAGGTAGTTCCTCGCCAGGATCCCGTACTGGCTGGCCGAGGCTCCTTCCGCGTCGTAGCCGAAGGGACGGTCGAGGACGACGAGTCGGAACCCCGCCGTATAGAGCAAGACGAGCGCGAGTATCAGCGCGTGGCGACTTACCCCGAATCTCATCACAGCTCCAGGTTGCGCTTGAGGCGGGGATCGGTGGCTTTATAGACGATGCCAATCCCGCCGCTGCCGAGCTGGCTGACGATGCGGTACGGCCCGAGCTGGGATCCCACCGAGAGCGCTATGAGAGGGTGGGATCATACCTCCGCTCACAGCGTCGTATCGCCCCAGTTTCCCGCGTCAGTTTGGGAGCGTGAACGTCACAAGCATGTTGCTCCCTAATGGCGCTTCAAGCTCGGTCGCGTAGTTGCTCAGTCGAAAGTATCCCCCACCCCCGACCGGCACCGTGAGATACTGGCGCCCGCCGGCAGAGTAGGTGACGGGAAACCCCGTGATCTGGCTGCCAAGGATCGTTTCCCATAGGACCTCGCCCGTCTCGGCATCAAACGCGCGAAAGCGACGGTTGAGATCGCCATGAAAGACCACATTGCCGCCGGTCGCCAGTACCGAACCGGCGTTCGGCGCCCGCTGACTGAAGCGCCAGACCTCTCGTCCCGTCGAGATATCGATCGCACGTAGCTCGGTGAGGTCGCCGCCCTCCTCCAATCCGGGCTCAGGGATCGTAAACCGTGGGCCCGTACCCGTGACGGAGCGGTCGTTGGCCGTCTGGTTCAGGCAGGATCGATTGAACGGAATATAGAGCAGCCCGGTCAGCGGGCTGTACGACCAGGACCACCATCCCTTCACGTTGTGCCCGCAGATGATGTACTGCTCGCCGACCTCCTTCGCCACGAGGTCCATGTTGATATACACCTGGCCGGTCGCGACATCGATGTCCCGGATGACGAATCGATCTGTCGATGTGAAGGGAAGCGGCGACGCCCAGAGGAACTCCCCGGTCTCGCGATCGTTGACGAACAGCCCACCGGGCTCTCCCATCGTCACGACGAGCTTCCGCTCCTGTGGGGTACCAGCCACCGCCGGATTGATCCACATGACCGCCTCGGGGTCCGGATTGACGACGGTGTCGATGAGGGTCCGCTCCTGCACGAAGTCCATGTCCCAGTCGTCGCACGGCAGGTGCTGGTAGTACCAGTCCATCGCCCCGGTGTCCACGGCTAACGCCACTGTCGAATTGGAGTACAGCTCGCAGGGCGTGCGGTCGCCGACGTCCCACGTGCCGCGACGCACGATCCTCGTAAAGGGCGACGGAACCGCAATGCCCCAGTAGGTGAGACCCAGCTCGGGATCGTAGCTGCCCGGGACTCCCCACGGGGAGACGTGCACTCGCTGCGAGGTCGGCACGTTGCCCCACGTCGCCCCGCCGGGGTCGTCGGCCCCGGCCGCGGTGTAGAAGCGCCACATCTCACGACCCGTGTCGGCGCTATGCGCCGCGATGAAGCATCGTGCCTGACCGCCGGAGGCGCACGCGCGTCCGGTCACGACCCGCCCATTGATGATCATGGCGCCTGAGGAGTGCGTCACGCCGTCGCGGTAGTCAGCCAGCCGGCTCTCCCAGTTCAGCACGCCCGTTCGGGCATCCACGGCGGCGACGTGGGCATCGGCGGTCAGATGGATGATGTTCTCGCCGTAGATCGCCAGGCTGCGGGTTCGGTCACCTAGCCGCGCGTACTCGCGCAGATCGGCAGGCAGCTCCCTCTGATAATCCCAGATACGGTCTCCGGTCGTGGCGTCCAACGCCTGCAGGTGATCGCTGCCCGGGTGCGCGATGTACATCACACCGTCATAGACGAGCGGTCTGAGCTGCTGCGGCCCCTCGTCCATCGCGCGCATCCAGGCCAGCTTCAGCTCGCCCACGTTGCTCCGGTTGATCTCCTCGAGCGGGCTGTAGGCGTGATGGTCGTAGGTCCGATGGACCATGAGCCAATCCCCCGGGTCAGGATCCCTCAGCATCGCGTCGGTCACGGGGACGAACTCCTCCGGGGCGCGTGGTTGTGCTTCGAGAGGCTGGAGATGACCGAGAGACACGACCATCAGCAAGGCCGCCCACGACACCGTGCGCTTCTGTTTC
Organism: Vicinamibacterales bacterium; assembly: GCA_965249105.1. Taxonomy (GTDB): domain Bacteria; phylum Acidobacteriota; class Vicinamibacteria; order Vicinamibacterales; family UBA8438; genus CAUZIB01. Next base: position 956,303 of record OZ252219.1, read on the forward strand.
GCCATTTGTCTCTCATCCTTTCCGGATCACACTGCATATTATCCGGTCGGAGAGCATAGGGCATGTGAGTCGATGGATTCACGGCCGTATGCCGGCGCTCGGGAAGTTCATGCGCTGGAGGAGGGCCGGGAAGCGGGGGTCGTGTCCGAGTTCTAAGATGAGCCGTCACCTGGGCGTTGTCCCGCTACTCGGAATCTGGCCCGGCAAGATCCTCTATTGATAGTCGGCGCCGGTCAGACTGGTCAGCACCGACTGCTGCCACTCGCGCAGCAGCCTGGCCATTCTCTCCACAATTTGCGGTTCGACCGCGGCGAGGTCGTTCGTCTCTGCGGGGTCGTCCCGCAGGTTGAACAGCTCCGGTCCTGGGCAGGGTGGACACTCGACCACCAGCTTGTGCTCGTGGTCCATGATGACGCGCCGCCCGACGCGGTCGTCCCCGTCGATTTCCGGGTAGCGGTAGTTCTGGAAGGTGCGGGTCAGTGCCCCATCCATGTACTTCACCAGAGGCGTGGTGCCGACTTGCAGCTCGGGTGGAATGTAGGGCTCAAGGTTCCTGCCAGCCAGACCCTCGTAGTCGAAGGCCCAGAAGAAGAGTACCTCGGGACGCGCTGTCATCGTGCCATCGAGCAACCCCGCCAGGTTGATGCCGTCAATCGGACGATCCGGGAGCGGCTGGCCCGAAAGGGCGGCAAGCGTCGGTAAGAAGTCACTCGTCACCACCGGGATCTGGCTCACGCGAGGCGCGCGAATACGGCGCGGCCACTCGACGACGCCCGGCACACGGATCCCGCCTTCGTACATCGACCCTTTCTGACCCCGCAGCGTCTGCTCTGCCACCCCGCTGCTCGGCGTCCCGTTGTCGCCGTTGTACCAGACCACGGTGTTCTCTCTCAAACCGGCTGCCGCGAGATAGTCCCGCAAGGTCCCGATCGCACGGTCCATCGCCGTGATCTCAGCGTAACGCTCGCGTAGCACGTCGCGCAGCGGCCGCTCGGTGGGCATGCCGTCTTCCATTGACGTCAACGTGACCGTCGTCTCCGCGTACCTGTCCGGCAGGTCGTCGTAGAGGGCGAGGTCTTCCTCCAGCCCGCTGTATGGCTCGTGCGGCGAGCCGAACCACACGACGGCCAAGAACGGCCTGCCGGCCTGTGTGGCCCGTTCGATGAACTGGAGCGTCTCGTCGATGATGATCGCCGAGCCCTCACCCAGGAACGGCGTGGGCGGCTGGCCGTTCCGCGAGAGGAACGGGTTCAGCTCAAAGAAGTTGTCGTGCGACACCCACTCGTCAAACCCCATCGCGCCCGGACTGGTCGGCGACTCCGCCCTCACCGGCCCGAGGTGCCATTTGCCGAAATGTCCCGTCGCGTATCCGGCCTCGCCCAGCACATGGGCGACCGTGATTTCCTCCGGGCGTATGGACCAGTTCGGAGCAAACGTCCCGTAGCGGTTCGGGTGGCGCCCGGTCAGAAAGCTGCCCCGGGTCGGTGAACAGGACGGGTGCGCTGCGTAGAACCGATCCAGACGCAGGCCTTCAGCGGCCATCGCGTCGAGCACAGGCGTTTGAACCATCGAGTGCTCGTTGTAGCCCGTCTCTTCCCAGCCATGGTCGTCGCCCATCATCAAGACGAAGCTCGGGCGATCGTCGGCCGGCTGGAGCACCGCGTCAGAACCGGTGTCCGGCGCGCACGCCGATGTCAGCAGGGCAATTGCGACGACACCTGAGTCGGCTGTTCGCATGAACAACCCCTTACGCGATGCGATAGATCGCACAAGCCCTCTCAGGGCCGATTATACGGAGTGTGGGGCATCGTCAGGTTAACTCTCCGCCCGGCACAATGCCGGGATGAACACTCGCCGGCCCCGCTACCATCGGCATCGCTTTCCGCCCGAAATCATCAGCCATGCCGTCTGGCTCTACCACAGATACTGCATGAGCTTGCGGGATGTTGAGGATTTGCTGGCCGAACGAGGAATCATCGTGTCCTACGAAACCGTTCGCCAGTGGTGCGGGAAGTTCGGCCCCGACGACGCTCGGCAGTTGAAGCGACGACAGGGTCGACTCGGAGATACGTGGTTCCTGGACGAAGTCTTCGTGACGATCAACGGTCAGCGCCAGTATCTCTGGCGCACGGTGGATCAAGACGGTGACCTGATCGACATCCTCGTACAACCCCGTCGGGGCGGGCGTGCAGCGCGGAGATTCTTTCGCCGACTGTTGAAGAGTCAGCGACAGGAACCCGTGCGGCTCGTGACCGACAAGCTGGGCAGCTACCGTCTCGCACATCGGGACCTCATGCCGCTGGTCACCCATGACACGAGGCGCTACGCGAACAATCGCGCCGAAGTCTCGCATCAACCCACGCGACAACGCGAACGTCAGATGCGAGGCTTCACGTCATCCGACCACGCGCAGCGGTTCTTGCACGTCCACGGTGTCATTCAGAATCTATTTCGCGTGGGTCGACACCTACTCAGGGCGGCTCATTATCGGATGTTGCGAGCACGGTCGTTCACCGTGTGGGCCCAGGTGACGGCAGCCTGATCCTGCTGGGATCAACTCGCCTCATTCTGGCCCGGACTCGTTAAGTTGACAGTGCCATCCAATGGGTTCAGACACTCGATTCGATTGGTGAAGCGAAAGAGGTCGATCGAGAATCGAGGAAGAGCCCCAAGAGCCTCAGGCGGCTTCAAACCGCCGGGCTGTAGTCTGTTCTCGTTCCGCGGCTCTCCGCGGCCTGATCAAGACACCCTCGCAGTAGAACCGCGAGCCTTTGCACGTACGGCTCCACCAGGGAAGACTTCGGGCCGATTGGCAGAGAATAGAACCTCACGCCTCCTTGGGCAACGCCTTCCCAGCCCCCCAGACGATCGCCGAATCCGGCCAGACGTCGATCAGTCATGAAGATCGTCAGTTCGCCGGGATAGGGTTCGATTTCGTATTGTTCCTGGGCTGCATCGTACACATCAGCAATCTTGATGTGACAGAACCCTTCGGTGTGATCGCCTCGCAGGCGAAGACGTGCACGAGCCAGAGCGACCCGGGCTAACACCTTCGCACGTGTCATCTCAACCCCGAGCTTCTGAGCGAAGAAGGCCGCCTTACCGCTGCCCTATCAGGGCTGAGTCCCCCTCGGGGAGCACCCCGAACTGATCTCGGTCTCAAGACGAGAGATTCCTGCCCTCGCCCGAGAGAACTCTAACCCTATTTGAGAGTTCACCAGGCGTGCAGCCTGCATACCTCCGGAACGCCTCAACGAAGTGAGTCTTGTTTCTGTAGCCCACCATCAACATTACCGCCTCCACCTTCTCACCTCTTTGAACCAGTTCTTGCGCTCGGCGGATACTGAACCGCCCCGGGTTCATGAGAGGCCCGGTTACTTGAGTCCCGCCGCCATGACGGGTGCCTCCTGCGCCTGATAGTACTGCTGTTCGAACTCGACCGGTGGCACGTGGCCGATCGGGCCGAGCAGTCGGCGATGATTGAACCAGTCGACCCATTCGAGCGTGGCAAACTCGACGCTGTCGAGATCCCGCCACGGTCCCCGACGCCGGATGACTTCCGTCTTGTAGAGCCCAATGACCGATTCGGCCAGCGCGTTGACGCCCCTATATGTCAAGACTGCCGCGGCGGCACGTCAGGCGGCATCGAGGTGTGCTGCGCGCAACCGGTGATCATCGATGAGGGCGTTGTAGATCTCTCGAGCGACGAATCGCCTAAGGCAACGGATAATGTCTTTCTTCGACAGCCCCTGGGCGGTGCGGCGGGCGACGTAATCAATGGTCGGCTGGTGCCAGCGCATGCGGACGATCACGATTCGATAGAGCGTCGCGTTGGCTTGCCGGTGGCCTCCGCGGAACAGACGGTGCCGGTTGGTGACTCCGCTCGAGGCTGGTATCGGACAGGCGCCGCAGAGTTTCGCAAACGCGGCGTCGGACCGGATCCGTGAAGGGTTGTCGCCCGCGACGATCATCATCTCGGCGCTTGCGTCTGGACCGATCCCGAAAGCCTCACGCAGCGTCGGCGCGGCGGTCCTAGTGATACTATCAAGCGCCTTGTCATGGGCGGAGATTTCGGCCGCGAGCGTGAGCCAGCGTGTCGCGAGTGACCGTAGCGAATGCTTGACCGAAGCGGTGGGGTCGACGAGGTCGCCCGACTCGAGCTCGGCGCAGCACTCGATCAGCTTGCGGTCGGTGAGCGGCTCGAGTGCTTCTCGGAGTTCGGCAGGCGCGTTGAGGATCAGCGTGAGTATCGCGCGACGCCCGCCCAGTGGCATGCCGATCGAAAGGCGAGAAGACCGAAGGTGGCGAAGCTGGCGGCACACGCCGAGCTGCACCGGTAAGTGCAAGACCGACTCGCCGGCATGATTACGGCCGCCGACGGGACGAGGGTGCCTGGTCCCACTGTGCATTGGAGCGGTCGCCGCCACGGTCGCCGTCAAGACCGACGCTGGGCGGCGTCATGGAGTCCTGAACAAATAGCCAACCGACTCAAGGTTGACTTCCCCGATGATGAGTCGATGCGGATCTCCCACGAGGCTATTTACCAGGCGCTCTATGTGCAGGGGCGAGGTGCTCTGCGATGCGAACTGGTGGCCTGCTTGCGGACTGGGCGGGCGCTGCGGGTGCCACGGGCACGAACACGAGGACGCGGCAAGACGTTCGTCCGATCCGACATCATGATCAGCCAGCGCCCCGCCGAAGCAGACGATCGGGCAGTGCCAGGACACTGGGAAGGTGACCTGCTTGTCGGACTGAGGAGCTCTGCGATTGGGACACTTGTGGAACGGACCACCCGCTTCACGATGCTGCTGCATCTGCCGCGCCGGGATGACTATCAGCAGCCTCGGATCAAGAACGGTCCCGCACTGGCCGGGCATGGTGCCGAGGCCGTCCGAGACGCCAGCGCATCGTCGATAGTCACGTTGCCCCAGCAGCTTCGCCGTTCACTGACATGGGACCAAGGCGCCGAGATGACTCAACACGTTCAACTTCCGAATCGACACCGGTCTGCCCATCTACTTCTGCGACCCGCGCAGCCCCTGGCAACGCGGCACGAACGAGAACACCAACGGCCTGCTGCGCCAGTACTTCCCTCAAGGCACCGACCTGTCCAGACACTCTCGTGATGACCTTGACGCTGTTGCTGCTGCTCTCAACAGTCGCCCTCGCAAGACCCTCCGCTGGAAGACACCTGCGGAGGCTCTTGCCGATCATCTATCCTCAATCACACAACGCGGTGTTGCGACGACACCTTGAACCCAGGCGGTCTCCTTCGGTCCTTGAGGGGCGCTCGCTGTTTGTCTCGCCCCAGACGCCAGGAAGTATTTCACTAAGCCCAAGGGTGACCGGTCTCAGTCGGGTCGAAACAGGGCCCGACTGGGTCGGCCAGGGGCTGACTCCGCGCAATGTGGCCAGAAGTGGCGCGCCCGGCAGGATTCGAACCTGCGACCCTCGGCTTAGAAGGCCGAGGATCGCGTTTTGCCTCCTTCTCCGTGTCCCGTACGCTGATCAGCACCCGTGCCCCCGCGGAAACGAGGAGATGACGCCGCTCGGTGTGCGCGCGCTGTCCCGTCCGGGCGGTATGCGGGGCTGGAACCGAGGGCGCCAACGCCTGCCGCGAACTTTCTGCACGAGTAGTCGAGGTCTTCAGCTCTCCCTTCCTGGTTCATAGCCAGCCGGCCGGCCGACTTGAGGTCTTGGAACGACCTGCTCGCCGCCCGCGCTCACCCGTGGCCCCGGCTCTTCGCCGTCCAGCTTCGCGGAGATGCCCTGCGAAGGTCGATGACTCTTCACGCGACGGGCACGTTTCTTTCTCTCTCGTGCTTTGTTCATTTACTTCCCTTTTTCTGGATTTGGACCGCTATCACCATCTCAACTCGGCTTCTCCGACTCTGGTTGTGAGCCCCTCAGTGGCTGCTTTCCGGCCCCCCTCTCGGCGACGGAAAACGTCGCACAAGGTCGCACAGTCAGAATCCCGGCCAGCCATCCCCCGGGCAAGGGTTCACATCGTCTCACACCGCGTTCAAGATCTACAGCGTCATGATCTGCGAATCCCCGTTTAGGGCACGGGTCCTGTCGGTCCGAACCCTCGGATCGTCGACGTGTCCCACTTGCCCTACATGGAGGGAGTCTCCTGCGGCCCTTGATGCCATCGGCACCTGCCGTTGGCGAGCCGTCGGGTGCTCCGACAGGGGGCGTGGGGCGGGTGCCGGCGCGGCGCGCCGCACGGGACGGGCCCTTGTCGTGGGCCGACGTGGATCGGATTCTCTCCGCCATGCTGGATCGGGGGCAGCCAGTCGCAGGCCGGACGCTCGATGATGCGTCCAAGACGAAGGCTCGACTCGCGGTCATGGCCTTCACAGGACTCACGCAGGGGCAACTGAAGAAGCTACGCCCGCAGGATGTGTTCTGGCGGGCGTCGGCGGTCAAGGCACCCGCCCGGAGTAAGGGGCAGGGCGCGTCGGCCCAGGTGCTTCCGGTGACTCGGCGTGGCTTGGAGGCACTGGCGCGATTCGCGGAACTCGACTGTTGGGGGGCGTTCTCGAACGCATCGCGCAACACGAGCTTTCAGCGGGCGTGCGCGAAGGTCGGGATTGTGGGAAAGCGTGCGTACGATCTCAGACACACCTTCGGCACCGAGATGTATCGCCGCACACACGACCCGCTGGTGGTGCAGCAACTGATGCTGCATCGGTCATCCGAGACGACCTCGCCGATATAACGGAACGCCGAGCCAACCTCAACACGTCCGAGTGAATCCTCACTCGGGCGTCTTTCTATCGACTTGGCGATCGCGCATGTTGCGAAAAAGGGCTTGAGGCCGATCTGAATAGCGGTCGGCCCATTGATCACCTGACGGGGAGGAATCTCGTAGGAATCTGTGGTCCGCGGCGTGAAACGGCAGAAAACATATGACCCCCGCCGCCCGGCAAGCGTCGACCTCTAATGTTGTCCGACGCGAGTTGCAGCCGTAGTCACACTTCGTCGAGCCACTTCAACAACCCGGCAGCGAGCTTTGCGTTTCGCCCGGTCGTACCAGCAGTGCGGAATCGCCCACTGGCGGAAGGCGATAACTTCTTCACCGACATGCTCCACGGAACACGATTCGACGACGGCATCAGAGAGCGAGGCCGCTCGCCCAGGAATCTCCGCCTCCTTCGAGACGTAGTCGCGTTGCGAAGCGTACCGTTATCGACTTGCTTAGCTCCTACTTAGCGGAAGTCGTTCCTTTCTTCTTTGCTTCTTTCTTTCTCTTGGCCCAAGACCGTCAAACCACTGTCAAGAATCCTAGGGCGCTACAGGCATAGTCTCAATGCTCTGTGTTCGAGCGCTGTCCGCCATTGAAGCACGAGGCGCGGTCGGCATCGTAAAGGAATTCTGGATGGTGCGATGACCGCTATCCTTCCAGCAGCTCCAGATGCTTCCGAGCCTCCCGTTTGCCTAGCCCTCGAAGGGAGACCAAGGTCGCCAGGTGCTTCTTGCCAGGCTTGCTCTTGCCGCTCTCCCAGTTGTAGATCGTGACGGTGCTGACGCCGACGATACTTGCATAGTCCACCTGCGACATCCCCGACTTCTTCCGTTGCGCCTTCAGTGAACGGACCGAGAATTTCGTGCCCGGCGGTGGCTCCGCCTTCGAAGGCTGGGTCTTCAGACGTTTCGCCTCACGCGCCTGGAGATAACTCACCGTCCGCTCCAGAGCGTCGTTCCTTCGCCTGAGCTCCGCTATCTCTCGACGGTGCTTGGATACCGTCTTCTTCGTAGTCTCAAGCTCCGAACGGATCTCCTTACGGGCCAGCCTCAGAATCTCGTCTCGGAGAACAGACTGCAAGTTCGGCATCGTGGTCTCCCTTCCCTGTGCGGAGGAACAAACCAAACGGGGTCTCACAGCGCGAGGCTCGTCCCCTCCGCTAGTTCCATAGTAGACATCCGAAATAGCGCCACCGTAAGCCGATCAGGCGATTCGTTTTCGATCGGCGTAGACGGCGTTTCGGCCAGTTTCAAGCAGGCTTCCAGGATAGGGTCATTGGTCCATGCATGTGCCAGGTAGAACTGGGCGCTAAAGGCGAAGTCGTTCATAACGCCCAGCACTTGGCGACTGCGCGTCTTGGCGAACTGGATGTCCTGAGTTGCCTGAACCTCAGCATTGGCGCGTTCCTCAGGAACGCCCAGCGCCAGCAGGACCTTCCTTAACGCGTTGCCGAACTCATGCGGGAAGGCCTTGTTCCGTGCCGGCAGAATAACGGGAAGCAGTGAGCGTTCACTTTGGCAGAGTACCAGTCGAGTAGACCCGATGTTGAGCAGATTCGCATACCAATCACCGAGCACCCCTGTTGATGCCAACGCGGGTTCCTTCGGCGTGATCTTGAATCGCCGAATGACGCGTTGCGTGCAACGGAAGACCGTCATGGGATGATGGACCAGCAACTTCCTGAATGTTCTACACCACTCTGAGCACAGCGACACTTTCACGGACCCTATCCGTTTCGGCCGGTCCCGTCGAGCCAGGCCATCACGACAGCGAGGAACTCCTGCGCCCCAGGGTTTTCGTGGACACTTGATTGCGAGAGAGTACTCGCAGGAGACGTGTCGAAATGGGGAAACCAGATCAGGGATCGGCGGCGGCGGAGGGAGCCCGGAGGGCGACCGGAGACGCCGCCGGGCGCGGCCGGGTGTCGGCCCGGCGCAAGCGCGAGACGGTGCTGCGTCTGCTGCGCGGCGAGGACCTCGAGTCCGTGTCGCGGGAGCTGGGGATCACGGCGGCGCGAGCCTCGCAGTGGCGTGATCAGTTTCTGGCCGCAGGCCAGGCCAGCTTGAAGAGCCGGGCGCCGGATGCCCGGGACGCAGACAATCGTCGGCTGCAGGCCAAGATCGGCGAACTGCTGATGGAGAACGAGCTACTGTACGCGAAGGTCGACCAGTTGGAGGCGGGCGGCCCTTTGGCCCGACGGAGGTCGAGGCGATGAAGGGCGCCCACTCGATCTCCACGCGTCGGGCGTATGGCGTGCAGCGGGTCTGCCGGGTGTGGCACTGCGCCCGCTCAAGCGTCTACGCTCGGCGACAGGCGACGACGTCCCCGACTCCGTGCCGGCGGCGCGGGCCGGTCGGGGCCGCCCCGGACGACGTCCTGGTCGGCCACATCCGCCGGGTCCTCGAAGCCTCGCCCTTTCACGGCGAAGGGTACCGAAAAGCCTGGGCGAAGCTGCGGGTCGCGGGGATCCGCACTGCGCCGGAGCGGGTGCGCCGGTTGATGCGCGAGCATGACCTCCAGGCCCCGCACCGCGTGGGCCAGGCGCACGGCCCGAAGGCACACGACGGCACGATCACGACGGCGATCCCCGATGTGATGTGGGGCACGGACATGACGGCCACGGTGACCGTGGGCGAGGGGACGGCCTACGTCTTCGTGGCCGTCGATCACTGCACAGCCGAGTGCATCGGTCTCCATGCGGCCAAGCGAGGCACCCGTTTCGAGGCCCTCGAGCCGATTCGCCAGGGCGTCCGAACGCTTCGGTGCGATCGGCAAAGGCGTCGCCCGCGGGCTGCGTCTGCGTCACGACCACGGGTCGAACTATCTCGCGGACGACTTTCAACAGGAGGTGGCGTTCTTCGGCATCGAGAGTTCGCCGAGTTTCGTGCGGGAGCCCGAAGGTAACGGGGTCGCGGAGCGCTTCATCCGCACGCTGAAGGAGAATCTGCTGTGGGTGCGGAGTTTCGACACCGTCGAGGAGCTCCGCCTGGCCGTACTCGCGTTCAAGCGGACGTACAACGAGCAGTGGATGCTGGAGAAATACGGCTATCGCAGCCCGGCTCAGGTGCGACGTGACCTCGTCGGGCTGGACGCGGCAGCGTAGGAGCGAATACCGTCAAACCACTGTCCAAGAATCCTAGGGCGCTACAGAACCGCCCTTCCGGCTGGCGGCCCGCCTGCTCCCACCGTGCTACGCTGAGCGGGTTCTTGCGGTTCCGCCGGCGTCCGATAGCCGAGTGTCTTCCGGGGCCGTGTGTTGAGGCGCCGTGCGATCGCATCGAGGTACTTCTGGCTGTACACGGAGAGGTCCGTGCGCTTGGGGAAGTACTCCCACATCTCAGTCCAGGTCTCTGAGCCCGTGCCCGTCAGGAGATCGGTTGAGAATGCCTTGTCACGAAGGGCCGTTGCCTGCTCCTTTTCATTCGCGCCTGCTCCTGTGTCTTGAACACGGACTCGACGGCCTGGTCAGCCAGTGCGGCATCCAGCCCGGCAAGCGTTTGGGCAAGCGTCCGGAGGCACCCTGCCCGTAGGGTCAACTCGTGGAGCGCCCTAGGGTTTTCTTGGACACTTGATTGCGAGAGAGTTCTCGCAAGAGGAGTGTCGAGATGAGGAAGCAGATGGAGGAGTCGGCGGCGGCGGAGGGAGGCCGCCGCCGCAAAGGTGAGCTGCCAATCGACGAGGTCGACGCCCCGATGCCGCAGCTTGCGCACGCCGCCCACCGTCTTCATCCGGTGCTTCCGTTATCAAGTGTTGGCAAAGAGAGCTTAAGCCCTAATTATCCAGATACTTACAGACGATTTTGACGCTGGCACCTCTCTGGCACTGAATATATTATCTAAGCGGTTTGGTTATAACGAGATAAGGGCTTGGCAGCAAGAGTTGATGGCGGAAGCACCCGTTGAGAACCCGTTCGTTCCGCGTGTGGGATGAGGTGACGTGTGCCTACTAATAGGGATGGCAAGAGTTCGCCATCCAGCCACAGTTGTGCGCTACGCTCGTTAACTTGACAATGCCATGCTGATCGATCTTCGACATGCATTCAGAACGCTGGCAAGGCAGCCCGGTTTCGCGGCTTCAGTGATCGTGCTGCTGGCGCTTGGTGTCGGAAGCGCCAGCGCCATTGAGTGTGAGCGAAACTTAGTTGGAAATTGAAGCGGCTCCAAACCCTGTGGTTTGATGACATTGCGAGACGAACATCACGCCACGAGAGAAAGGAGCCGAGATGAGCAGTGTCCTACGATCGGTCAGGAAGCGCAAGAAAGGTCGCACGTTGGGCGCGGTCGACGTCATCGACCGAGAGGAGTACGCCGAGCTGGAGGTCGATGCCAAGGTGGCGTTGATCCGGTCGTTGGTTCCGCTGGGCTTGATGCACATCGAGGAGTTGCTCGACGAGGAAGTGACCGCGCTGGCTGGCGAGCGCTACGCCCGCAAAGCCCCGTCAGTCGGCGGGCGCCGTCATGGCAGCAACCCCGGGACGGTCGGGTTGGCCGGCCAGCGCGTGCCGATTCGCGTGCCCCGGATTCGCCATGTCACGGAGCGCGAGATTCCCCTGCGGTCGTACGAGGCGCTGCATGGCGATCGCGCAGTCAACGACCTGTTGCTGAGGCGCGTGCTGTATGGGATCTCGTGCCGCAACTACGCGGCGGCCGCCGAGGCGATTCCCAGGGCGATCGGCCTATCGGGGTCGACGGTGTCCCGCGCGTTCATTCAGGCCAGCGCGACGAAACTCCGCGAGCTCCAGGAGCGGGACCTCTCCGGGGAGGACGTCGTGGCCCTCGTGCTGGACGGCAAGACGTTCGCCGAGGCGACGATGGTCGTCGCCCTCGGCATCACGATGACGGGGGACAAACGGTTCCTGGGCGTCGTCGAGACGGACACGGAGACCGAGAAGGTGTTGACCCCGTTCCTCCGGTCATTGGTCGAGCGGGGCCTCGATGTCTCCCAGGGGCTTCTGGTGATCGTGGATGGCGGCAAGGGGCTCCGGGCGGCCGTGCGGAAAGCCTTCCGCCACCGCGCCCTGGTGCAACGGTGTCAGTGGCACAAGCGCGAGAACGTGGTGAGTTACGTGGCCAAGCGTGAGCAGCCGGTGTGGCGGCAGCGTCTCCAGCGCGCCTACAACCGTCCGGAGTACGACGAGGCCCTCGCCGCCCTCAAGTCGCTCCAGCATGAGCTGGAGGATCGGAACCAATCCGCGGCCGGCAGTCTGGCGGAAGGCCTCGACGAGACCCTGACGTTGCATCGCCTCGGGGTGTACGGTGTGCTGGGCCGGTCGCTGAAGACGACGAACAGCCTCGAGTCCATCAACGCGCTCATTGAGGAGCGCTGTGCGAAGGTCGATCACTGGCAGAACTCGAGTCAACGCCATCGCTGGCTGGCCACTGCGCTCCTGGACATCGAGCCACGCCTGCGCAAGGTGAGGGGCTACCGGCACCTGCCCAGGCTTCGTGACGCATTGAAGCGAGAGCTGAAGATCGACACGACGACGTCGACGAAGAAAGCCGCGTAAGCAATCAGGAGCCGCGGAGAGTTTCAACTAGGAATGGGCTTGACTCGCGCCATTGTCGCCGTTGTATACGCACTGCTGCTGCGGCCTCTCCCAGTTGCGGAGTCTGATCGCCTTGTCGCCCTCTTCCAAACCGTTCCCGAAAGTCAATTGTGGCGAGAGCCCGTCTCAGGGGTACGGTTCGAACAGTGGCAAGTCCAGTCCACGTTGTTCGATGAGCTGGCGGCGGCGACTAGTGTTCAGCTGGACATTCTCATCAGCGGGGTCGCTCAGCGCGTCTCTGCTGAACTCGTGTCGGATGGATTCTTCGATACGCTCAAGGTTCGCCCCACACTTGGACGGGTCTTCGGTGATGCGGATGTCGAAGGCGACCTCATTCCGTGTGTTATAGGGGAGCGCTTGTGGCGAGGGCGGCTTGCCTCAGATCCGGCGGTGATCGGATCGACAGTTATCGCCGATGGCGTTCTCATGACAATTGTAGGCGTGCTTCCAGATGAGTTCACTCGGTGGAGAACTCCCGCTGAGCTATGGGTCCCGTATCGCGTCACACCTGCTCTTTTGTCTCCGGAGGTGTTCGCGAGCGACGGCTATCGACTATTTCGCGTTTTCGCGAGACTGCGTCAAGGCGCTACCGTGGAGCAGGCAACGAGCGCCCTTGAGATCCTGGATCGGCGGCTGGATGAAGATCTGCAAGGGCAGCCGGACGATAGCACCGGCGTTCAGGTGGTAGCTGCGCGCGACGCACTCGCGGACGAGGAACTCTATCGTTCCGTGCGAGTGTTGGCAGCAATGGCGGCACTCGTGCTCGCAGGGTTGGCGGCGAGCGTCGGCAGTCTTATTGCTGCAAGGACGGAGGCGCGGCAGCGAGAGCTCGGAATACGGACCGCACTCGGAGCATCACGATTCCGAATCGTTCGACAGCTCGTCATTGAAACGAGTCTCCTGGCGGCAGTCGGGAGCCTGCTTGGGGTTCTGGTGACGGTCTGGGCACTGCCGCTGATTCTGTTTCTCGCTCCATCTGCGGCAAGGCAGGCCGCGATCGTGACGCCTGACTATCAGATGGTTGCCTTTGAGCTACTAGCACTCGGTCTTGTGATGGCAGGGTGCGCCCTGTTGCCCGCTCTGTTAGTCCCTCAAACGAACTCGACGTCGCGCATCCTTGGCTCAGAAGGCCACGGTGTCTCGAGGACCGCTAGTCGGGTGCAGTCGCTCTTGATAGGAGGTCAGACAGCTATCGCGGCGCCGATTATGGTTGCTGCTGTTCTCGCTGCGATCACGTTCGCGAAGTTATTGTCGATCAATCCAGGGTTTGAGGTGGATCAACTGTTGACGGCAAGAATCGCTCTTCCGAGGGGGTCGTACGAGACCACTGATGATGCGTCCCGCCTCCACCGAATGGTGATAGACAGGCTGAGCATCCTGCCGGACGTACGAGGCGTTGCGCTGGGATCGAGGCCAGTCGACTACCTCAGTGGCGGACAAGGCCCACCTGGCGTATCGATAACCGTGGAGGGTCGTGGACGTTTCTTCAATGGCAACGAGGAGCACGAGCAATTCACGCCGGGGCGAAGGGTTGTCAGCCACGAGTACTTCCATACCATCGGACTGCGCCTTTTGAGCGGTCGGCTGTTTGCGCAGAGCGATACAGTCGAGGCACATCCAGTCGCAGTCGTCAACGAGACGATGGCGAGACTCCATTGGCCGAACGCCGATGCGGTCGGCAACCGAATCAACTTTGAGAACGTTCGACCAGGTCGACCGCTCAGGGCACCATGGATAACGGTTGTCGGCGTAGTATCCGATGCGCGTCATCATGACCTTGACGAGCCGCCACGACCTGAGATCTATGTCCCACTCGGTCAGAGCGATTATGTGCTGCGGGAGCTGTCCCTCCTCATAGGCGTGCACACGGACCCGGGCAGCGTCGCAGGCGCTGTCCAGGACGTGATGCGCCGGGTCGACCCCTTCGTGCCAGTTCTTGAGGTCAGGACGATGTCTGACCTTGTCCTAGAGACCACAGCCCCTACTAGGTACGCCAGTAGTCTTCTCGCCTTCTTTGCCGTTCTTGGAGTTGGGTTGTGCGCGGCCGGCAGCTACGGGTTGGCTGGTCGAGCGGCCGCGGGCCTGAGCAAAGAGCTTAGTATCCGGCTAGCCCTCGGCGCGCGCCGCCATGACGTATACAGGATCGTGGTGTTCAAGGGCTTACTACCAGCATTGTACGGGCTCGCGGCTGGTGGCGGTCTCGTTGCCCTGGCTGAGAAGCGCGTCTTAGTGCCTCTTACCCCCGATCTAGGACCGGTTGGAGCAGGGGTCTTGGCGGCGGCGTTTCTGCCTATAGTAGCTACAGCTCTTGTCGCCTCATTCCTACCAGCGGTCGCTGCCGCTCGGTTGGACGTCTGCAAGACTCTTAAGCTTGAATAGATAGGCGCAGAGGCTCAGAATTCCTGGAACCTTTCGCTTCGCCAACGGGTCGCCGAGCCTAATCTGATTTCTGTAGACAGGTTGGTCCAAGCTGCTCAGCCGATAATTCGTCGGTCAAATTGGGCCTGTTGTTCAAAGAACGGCAAGACCCAGTCCTTGAGCAGATCCGCCGCCGGGTGATCGCCATCTTCGCAGTGTAGACCTTCGCATAACGGGCCCCCGAAGCTCTGTTGATAGATGCGGCGCACGCCCTTCAGTATCCCGCGGACGTGGAACGTGTCCTGTGAGCCGAGACGGTTCGGATGAGCCATGGTGAGAACGGCGGAGTAAAACTAGACCACAGAGCGGCGGTGTGAAGCTGCCTGAGGGCGGTGGAAAACCAGACCGCTCACGTGGTCCGCGGCGCCATCCGGGACGCCGTGCGTCTGGGGGCGATCGGGTTCGATGCCGTCAAGGTGGTACCGGCAAGATGAAAAGGGACCCCGCGGCAACGTGAAAAGGGACCCCTGAGTCACACGGGAGACAGGTTTCCTGGCACGAGCAGGAAGCGGTGCGACACTGTCGTGTTGCACGACTCGAGCCAGGAGGGCCCGGAGGTGATCAGGATGTCTCAATGGGCGGAGATCCGGCAGATGCATGTGGTGGACGGCGTGCCGAAGAAGCAGATTGCCGAGCGGTTGGGCTTGGATATCAAGACGGTGCGCCGGGCGGTGGCGCAGGCGACGGCGCCGGCGCGACGAGCGGTGTCGCGACCCCGTCATCTGGATCGGTGGCGTGCGCAGATCGAGCAGTGGCTGCGGCAGGATCGTCGACTGACGGCCAAGCGCATCCGCCGGTTGCTGCTGCCGTTGGCGGGACCGGTTGCCGAGCGTACGGTGCGCTGGTCTGTGGCGCGGCTGAAGGCCGCCGCGGCGCCGAAGGAGGTGTATGTGCACCGCAGCCCGCGGCCTGGGGTGACGCTGGAGGTCGACTTCGGGGAATCGTGGGCCGAGGTCGCCGGTGTGCTGCGGAAGGTCAAGTATGTGGTGGCGACCCTGCCCTACAGCAACGTGTATTTCGCGAAGGCGTATCCCATCGAGCGACTCGAGTCGTTGTTGGATGGCATTCAGGCGGCGTTTGCCTATATGGGCGGCGTGACGGACCGGGTGGTGCTCGACAACACGACGATCGCGGTCCAGCAGGTGCTGACCGGCCGGGACCGGGTGCAGACCGATGCGTTTCAGGCGTTCCGGGGCGCGTATCCGTTTGCGGCGGCGTTCTGTGCGCCGGCGAAGGGCTGGGAGAAGGGCTCGGTCGAGACGGGCGTCACGTATGTGCGCAATCTCGTGTTCCGGCCGCGGCCTACAGTCGCGAGCTGGGCCGCGCTCAACGCGTTGATCATCACTGAGTTGGAGGCGGACGTGGCGACCCGCCGGCTCGCCGACGGGCGCCCGGTGCGGGAAGCGTGGACGCTGGAGCGGCGGCACCTGCGGGCCGTGCCCGTTCACCTCCCCGAGACCTGCCGCGTCGAGGCGCGGGTGGTCGACAAGTTCGGGCACGTCCGGGCGGACCGGGTGACCTACTCGGTTCCGACCCGCTACGCCTACCGGCCTGTGTGGGTGAAGCTGTACCACGACCGCGTGGCGGTTGCCGCCGGCACCGAGGTCGTCGCCAGACACGTCCGGGCGTTTCGCGCCGGGGCGATGGTGCTCGATCCGCTCCACGTGCTGCCGGTGCTGGAACGCAAGCACCGCGCCGTCCCCGAGGCGACGGCCCTGCAGGACTGGGCGCTGGCGCCGGTGTGGCAGCAGGTCCGGACCGCCCTCCGGCAGCAGACGCGCAAGCCCGATCAGGAGTGGGTCCGGATGTTGCGGCTGCTGGAAACCTATCCCGCCCCGGCCGTCGAGGCGGCGGTCGCGGCCGCCCTCGCCCGCGACTCACCCCGGCTCGAGACCGTGCGCCTGCTGTTGCGCCAGCGGGCGGCTGGCCCCCGGCCCGCGATCCGCCCGGTCCCCACCGTCCGGGCGGATCTGGCCCGGATCGCGGTCTCCGCCCCGACGTTGGCCGCCTATGACGTCTTGACGGGAGGCCGCCTATGACGGTCGCGGTCCCCGAGCCCCCGCACCTGGTGACCGACCTCAAGACCTTGTGCCTGGCGACGATGACCGCCGAGTGGCGGCCTCTGGCCGCCCAGGCCACCCGCGAGCGCCAGCCGCCCGCGGAGTACCTCGCGCAGTTGGTGCACCTGGAAGTGACCGGGCGCCGCGAGCGCCGCATCCAACGCCGCCTCCAGGAGGCCCGCTTCCCGATGCTCAAGACCCTGGATGCCTTCCAGTTCGACGCGCAACCGGAGCTGGACCGCGACGCGATCCTGCAGTTGTGCGGCGGCGACTTCGTCGCCGAGGCTGCCAACGTCGTGCTGGTCGGCGGCGTCGGTACCGGCAAAACCCATCTTGCCATCGCCCTGGGCATGGCCTGCTGCCAGCACGACTATCGGGTCCGGTTCCTGACGGTCGCCGAGTTGACCACGCTGCTCGTCGAAGCGCAGCAGCAGGGGCGGCTGGCCCGGAAACTCGACCACCTCGCCCGCTTCGATGTCGTCATCCTCGACGAGCTCGGCTACGTGCCGTTCGACAAGGCCGGCGCCGACCTGCTGTTCGGCTTCATCAGCCGCCGCTACGAGCGCGGGAGCCTGGTCGTGACGACCAATCTGCCGTTCGCCCGCTGGTCCGAGGTGTTCCTGGATGCGACCGCCGCCGCGGCCGTCATCGACCGCATCGTGCACCCTGCCACCGTGCTGACGACCAACGGGGACAGCTACCGCCTCAAGGCCGCCCAACGGAACCAGACGGCCCACGCTCGACAGAAGAAAACGCGTTGATGGGCACCCGTCGCGACAGAGGGGTCCTTTTCACGTTGCCAAAAGGTCCCTTTTCTCCTTGCCATTTCCACGTCAAGGTGCGGTGTCGCCTCGACCACCGGCCGCCCCACCTCGATCTGGCGCAGTATCCGCACCTGCCGGGCCCCCGCGTGACGACGACCGCCGCCGCCGATTACCTGACGCTGCTGGGGGCGGGAGCTGAGTGATGGCCAAACCGACCCTGTTGCTGGACGCCCATCTCAAGGCCCTGCGCCTGCCCACCTTCTTGCGCGAATACGACAAAGTGGCGCGGCAATGCGCCCAGGAAGGGCTGGACTGTTCGCGCTACCTGTTCCGCCTCTGCGAGCTGGAGTTGCTCGATCGCGAACAACGCGCCGTCGAGCGGCGCATCAAGGCCGCCAGGTTCCCGGTCTTGAAGAGTCTCGAGACCTTCGAGTTCCGCGCGATCCCGTCGGTGAACAAACGCCTGGTGCTGGAGCTGGCCCGCTCGGAGTATCTCGACCGGCGAGAGAACGTGTTGGCGTTGGGCAACTCCGGCACGGGCAAGACGCATCTCGCGCTCGCGTTGGGGCTGGCCGCCTGTCAGAAAGGCTATCGGGTGCGCTTCACCACCGCCGCCGCACTGGTGAACGAGCTGCTCGAGGCGCGGGATGACAAGCGCCTGCGGCGTTTTCAGAAGCAGCTCGCCAAGCAGGATCTGTTGATCGTCGACGAGCTCGGCTATGTGCCGTTGTCGAAGACCGGCGCCGAGCTGCTCTTCGAGATCTTCTCCCAGCGCTACGAGCAAGCGTCGACGCTCGTGACCTCGAATCTGCCCTTCAACGAATGGACCGAGATCTTCGGGTCCGAACGGCTGGCCACGGCCGCGAACCCGGGAACTTTGCGGAGCATGCGCGCGCCGATCCGCAGATCGCGCCTGAGGTCCTCCAGCCAGACGAACGATCGTTCCTCCCGTGACCGCTCCTTCGCCTGCTCAACGCCGCCGAACGATCGCCGAGCTGCCAACCGCGCGGCTTCGGCGCTCATGCCCCGCTGCCGAAACTCGTCTTCGAGCACGCCGAGATGGGCACCGACCTCCCTGGTGAGCTCCTGCTCTGCTCGCGCGGGCCGGAGGAAGTGGTAGAGCTTGAGCGCAACCTGCCGCAGACGCCACATGGCTACGACTCATCCAACAGGAGCTTGTCGACCAACCCCGCCAAGCGCCGCCACCGTTCGGTTTGTTTGGTCAATGCCCGAGCACCTGATCGCGTGATCGCAAAGTACTTCGCGTCCCGGTTGTGATCGGTCTTCTGCCACCGGCCCTTGATCCAGCCCTTCTGCTCGAGTCGCGTCAGGCCTGGGTAGAGGGTGCCCTGATTCAGTTCAAGCGGGTGGTCAGCGACCTGCTCAAGGCGAGCCGCCAGGCTGTAGGCGTGTTGCGGGCCCATCGTCGCCAGGGAGCGCAGGACGATCAGATCGAGCGTGCCCTGCAAGAGCTCGACGCGATCCCGGTGTGCACTTGTCATTCTAGTGAACCAGGGCTCAGGGTCTTACACGTTCACTAGAATGTCAAGTGAACCTGTAGTGCTCGAACGAGCAGAAGGTCGCTGAACAAACGCCCTTAGAGGGAGCGAACTCTACGGTCGGATGTTTAGCCGGCTCGTTCATTCGACGCGAAGGGCGACCATCGGGTCGCCGCGGGCCGCTCTGCTCGCTGGCAGGGCCGCGGCAACGAGTGAGCACAGCGCCACGACCGTAAGTGCGCCGCCAAAGATCCGGGCGTCGGTCGGGCCCAGCTGAAAGAGAAAGGCTTTCGTCGTGGTACTGACGCCCCAGGCCGCGAAGCCCCCGGCCGCGAGTCCAAGACCCACCAGCGTGACCGTGCGGCGGAGCAGGAGTGATGTGACAGCCATCCGCGTGGCCCCGAGTGCTCGCCGCACACCCACCTCGTGGGTGCGCTGCGTGACCACATAGGCGAGGAGGCCGTAGACGCCGACCAGGGCGATCCCGAGACCGAGCACGCCAAACACGCCCAGCAGCAGCATGCTCAACCGACGCTGCGCGGCTCGGCGCGCCATGATCGTCTCCAGCGCGTCCGCATCCCGAACGGGCACATCCGGTAACACCCCTGCGACCGCCGCTCGCACAAGGGGAAGCGGCGCCAGCGGGTCACCCGTCGTGCGGATGAGCAAGTGGCTGCCGCCTATCGGGTGTTGGGTCACGGGAAGGTAGACGAGCGCGGACACCAGCTGCCAATCACGGTACGGTCGAATGTCACCGACCACACCGACAATCTGGCGTCTCGTCCCGTTGACGTCGATGACGTCACCCACCGGGTCCGCCCCTGGAAAGTACTGCCGGACCGTCGCCGCGCCCAGCAGTACGACCGGCTCGGAGCCGCGACGATCGCCCTCGTCGAAGTACCGTCCGGCGTGCAGGGGAATCCGCAGCACCCGATGGTAGTCAGGGGTGACAATCGCCGCCAGCACTTGCTCTCCGCCATCACGCGTCCGGCCGGGGATCACGATCTTAATTGCGGCGACCCCTGTGCCTGCCGGTGACGTCCCAGACACCGCGGCTACCGCTTCGACGTCACGAATCTGGCGGACCCGATCGACCGTGTCCGTCAGGGCCACACTCGCGCGGTCGGTCATCTCTCCGTCAGGCTGGGGAGCGACCCAGGCTGTCAACACGCCGGCCGGATCAAACCCCACGTCGACGCGCATCAGGTTGACAAAGCTGACGAGAAACAGCCCGGCACCGATGAGCAAGACGACGGCGAGGGCAATCTCTGACACGACGAGGGTACTTCTCAGGCGCTGGCGGGCGCGGCCGGCGGTCGCACCCCGGGCGCCGTCCTGCAGCACGTGCGTGAGCACCGGTCGAGAGCACCCACCTGCGGGGACGAGACCGAAGACCACGCCAGAGACAACCGCACCGCCGACGGCGGCCGCGAAGACCCGCAGGTCAAGAGCGACCGTCACGACTCTGGGCACGCCATCGGGCATTGCCGCGCGCAGGCCCTCCACCGCCCACCACGCGAGCACCAGACCGACGCCGGCGCCGATCAGCGACACGACCAGGCTCTCGACCACGAGCTGCCGCACGATCCGGAGCCGGCTCGCGCCCAGGGCGGCACGGATCCCAATCTCGCGCTGACGCTCACTGGCGCGGGCCACCATCAGGTTGGCGATATTTGCGTAGGCGATGCCGAGCACGACGCCGACCGCTCCCAGGAGGAGCAACAGCCACGAACGGATGCCAGCCGGCGGAACATAATCCGCTGAGCTCGATCAAAAGTTTTAATCCGGGATAAGCCGGGATCATCCGGGATGACCCCGGGATGCGACTCGCGCGAGGACAACAACTTATCCTCCGATGCGGAGGTACCGACGCTGCCCGCCAAGACACTCCCCCTGAGCCGGTCAAGGAGTGTGAAGCGGGACATAGTAGGGACCCATCAAATATTCGTCGTTTATTCGCTTGTCGACGTGCGAGACGGGTTCGCGCGAGACTGCCCCCACCGCCACCCCGTCCTCCCGATGCTCGCACTTCGGGATCGCTCGAGGGTTGCCCCCGATTTCCTCGTTGGATTCAGGCGATTTCAGCGGTCACGGGCGCGGCGCCGGGGAGGTGAGTCGCGCCTGGGGCGAGGTGGTGGCCGGGGTCCGCGTGATCGTCTCGCGCGCCAGGTTCGGTGGTCCGGGTTTGAGAGAGCCATGTACGACTGACCCTGTCAGTCGTCGGGTCCGCGGAGCGTCGGATTCCGGGATGGATCCCGGCAAGTCCCGGAATATGCCGCTTCAAGAACTTCTCGCATCGCGGCGGCCGAGCCCACGGCACTTTTCACCGGTATCCGGGTACCCTTCTTTTGTTCAAGCACCCTCGCTCCTCGACCCCCTCCGGCGTGAGTCGGTTGGCAGCCGCAGGCTGCGTCTCGAAGCCGACGTTGGAGATGTTCCAGGCCGCGTCCCCGTAAGTTGTTGCGACCGCGAGAGTCGCATCCCGGGGGTCATCCCGGATTATCCCGGCTTATCCCGGATTAAAACTTTTGATCGACCTCACTGTGCGCGCTCCAGGGCGGATTGCCTGACGGCCAACCGATCGATTCGGCAACAAAGTCGGAGAGGAAAAGATGGCCGAAGAAGCCAGAAATGCCACCTCCAGCGACACCAAGAGCAAAGAGGTATAGAAGCAAGACTTCCAGCCTACGTTCGCGGGACCTCACGCTCTTGTCCAATGCAACGTGTGCTCCTGCCACCAAGAGCGGCAGGATCGAAAAGATGAAAACCCGAACCACTGTGACGGTCATTTGTCACGCACGCTTTCAGTAGCCTGATAGACCTGTCCCATGCCGCCTTCGCCGATGAGAGCGGTCATACGAGTGGCAAGGTGGGAACCGACGGTTAAGGCCATAGCTGGTGCAGGTCAGCCCGATTGAGTGTAAGCGGCGGGCGTAAATTGCACAGATCCGGCGGCCCAAAATTGCACACGTGTTGACGGCGGCGACTGCCGCCGTTTCCCATGGCGACCACGCGAGAGTGGAGTCGCCTATGTATATGCGGGAGAAACGTGTGCTGTTACGTCATTATCTGGAGCACGGGGTGGCGAAAGCGGAGCTGGCGAGACGGCTTTGTGTGAGCCGCCGCACCATCTACCACTGGATCGCCACCGGTCAAGTGGATCGGGATCTCGACGAGGAGCCGCACCGGTGGTGCGCTTCGAGACGCCACCGGGCTATCAGGGCCAGGTGGACTTCGGGACGTTCGCCCTCCCGTGGGGGCGTCGGCACGCGCTGTTGATCGTGTTGGGGTACTCGCGCCTGCTGTGGCTGCAGTTCTTCCCGCGCCAAACGATGGCGGTGCTGATCCGCGGCCTCGAGGCGGCGTTTACCTCCTTTGGCGGGGTGCCCCAGGAGCTGTTGTTTGATCAGATGCGGTCCGTCGTCACCGCGGATGGGCGCCCGGACGCGGGCGGGCTCGTGATGAATGCCGAGTTCTTGCGCTTTGCTGAGCACTGGGGCTTTCGCGCGCGCGCCTGTCGGCCGTATCGGGCGCAAACGAAGGGCAAAGTCGAGCGGCCGATTCGCTATGGTCGGCAGAGCTTCTTCTACGGGCGCACGTTTGTCGGCGACGACGACCTCAACGCCCAGGCGGCGCACTGGTGCGATACCGTCGCCAACGTCCGGCAGCATCGGACGACGGGCGAGCCGCCCCAGCGGCGCTTCGCCCGCGACGAGCGTGCGCAGCTCCAGCCGTTGGCGAGGCAGCCGTATCCCCGCCTCGGCGCGCTGGTGGCCCCGCCCCACCGACCGGCGCCGATCCAGCCGGCTGTGACGGTCGAACACCGCTCATTGCGTGTCTATAGCGAGGCCGTGCGATGACGGGCGCCCCGGACCGGCGGGACCACATCCGGGCCCTGCTGGCCGATCTGAAGCGGCCGGGCGCGCTCGAGGCGGTGGACACGATCCTCGCCGAGGTGGATCGGGGCGGGGTGACCGTCACCGAGGCCATCGCCCGCCTGCTCGACGCCCAGATCAGCCTGCGCAATAACCGGCGGTTGCAGACCGCGATGCGGTCCTCGCGGCTCCCGGCGATCAAGACGCTGGCGCAGTCCGTGCTCAGAAGTGGCACACGTATCGTCACAAAAGTTTTAACCCGGGATAATCCGGGATAACCCGGGATGACCCCGGGATGCGACTCGCGCGGGCGCAACGCCTGACGGGGAGGGCGACAGAATTGGGCCGTGCCGAGGCCCGATCCGCCGTCCGTGGGAGGGGTGTCCCGGGAGGCTCTCACGTGCGCCCCACCCGGACCACGGAAACCGGCTCGCGAGACGATCGCCCGCATACCGGCGCCACCTCGCCCCAGGCGCGACTCACCTCCCCGGCGCCGCGCCCGCGACCGTCGAAATCGCCCGGCATCCACAGAAAAACTCGGGGGCCGCCCCCGAGCGATCCCGGAGTGCGAGCATCAGCGGGACTGGGTGGCGGAGGGGGCAGTCTCGCGCGAACCCGTCTCGCACGTCGCCAAGCGAATAAAAGACGAATATTTGATGGGTCCCTACTATGTCCCGCTTCAAACTCCTTGACCGGCTCAGGGGGAGTGTCTTGGCGGGCAGCGTCGGTACCTCCGCATCGGAGGATAAGTTGTTGTCCTCGCGCGAGTCGCATCCCGGGGTCATCCCGGATTATCCCGGCTTATCCCGGATTAAAACTTTTGATCGAGCTCAGCGGATTATGTTCCGCGCCGACGGGCACAACGCCGCGTTCGGCTACTTCGGTGGCGTGCCGCGGCGCATCGTCTACGACAACACGAAGCTGGCGGTGGCGCGGATGCTCGGGGACGGCACGCGCCAGCGGACGCAGGTCTTCTGCGAACTCCAATCGCACTATGTATTCGCCGATCGCTTCGGGCGGCCGGGGAAGGGCAACGACAAAGGCAAGGTGGAAGGGCTGGTCGGGTACGTCCGCCGCAACTTCTTCGTGCCGATCCCCCGGTTCGCCAGTTGGGACGCGGTGAACGCCGCCCTCGCGCACAAGTGCGGCGAACGTCGCGGGCGCCGGTTACGGCGGCACACGGAGACGATCGGGGAGCGCTTCGCCCGCGACCGCGAGGCGCTGTTGCCGTTCCCGCCGGTCCCGTATGACGCCTGCGACACGCGGACGACGCGGGTCACGTCGTTGTCGCTGGTGCGCGACCGCCGCAACGACTACTCGGTGCCGACCGCCTACGGCCACCGGGAGGTGCTGGTGAAAGGCTCCGTGGACGAGGTCGTGATCGTGTGCGGCAGTGACGAGATCGCCCGCCATCGTCGCAGCTACGAGCGGGAAGTGTTGATCTTCGAGCTGCGGCACTACTTGGCCTTGTTGGAGCGCAAGACGGGGGCGCTCGATCACGCGGCGCCGCTGGCCGGGTGGCCGCTGCCGGACGAGTTTCTCCGGCTGCGGCGCCTGTTGGAGGCGCGGCTGGGCAAGCCAGGCACGCGCGAGTACGTGCAGGTGTTGCGGCTGCTCGAAGACTTTCAGCTCGACCACGTCCGCGGCGCCATCCGGGACGCCGTGCGTCTGGGGGCGATCGGGTTCGATGCCGTCAAGCACCTCGTGCGGTGTCGCCTCGACCACCGGCCGCCCCACCTCGATCTGGCGCAGTATCCGCACCTGCCGGTCCCCCGCGTGACGACGACCGCCGCCGCCGATTACCTGACGCTGCTGGGGGCGGGAGCTGAGTGATGGCCAAACCGACCCTGTTGCTGGACGCCCATCTCAAGGCCCTGCGCCTGCCCACCTTCTTGCGCGAATACGACAAAGTGGCGCGGCAATGCGCCCAGGAAGGGCTGGACTGTTCGCGCTACCTGTTCCGCCTCTGCGAGCTGGAGTTGCTCGATCGCGAACAACGCGCCGTCGAGCGGCGCATCCAGGCCGCCAGGTTCCCGGTCTTGAAGAGTCTCGAGACCTTCGAGTTCCGCGCGATCCCGTCGGTGAACAAACGCCTGGTGCTGGAGCTGGCCCGCTCGGAGTATCTCGACCGGCGAGAGAACGTGTTGGCGTTGGGCAACTCCGGCACGGGCAAGACGCATCTCGCGCTCGCGTTGGGGCTGGCCGCCTGTCAGAAAGGCTATCGGGTGCGCTTCACCACCGCCGCCGCACTGGTGAACGAGCTGCTCGAGGCGCGGGATGACAAGCGCCTGCGGCGTTTTCAGAAGCAGCTCGCCAAGCAGGATCTGTTGATCGTCGACGAGCTCGGCTATGTGCCGTTGTCGAAGACCGGCGCCGAGCTGCTCTTCGAGATCTTCTCCCAGCGCTACGAGCAAGCGTCGACGCTCGTGACCTCGAATCTGCCCTTCAACGAATGGACCGAGATCTTCGGGTCCGAACGGCTGACCGGCGCGCTGCTCGATCGACTGACCCACCACGTCCACATCCTGGAGCTGAACGGCGAGAGCTATCGCCTCGAACACAGCAAGAAAGCCCGCCAGCCCGCGGCCACCCCGGCGTCCTGACGTCCCCTCCGCACTGCCGCGTTCCGCCACTCCACCCAACTGCCTAATGGTCTAGTTTTCCTCCGCCACGGTGGTCTAATTTTGCTCCGCCCTTGACAGGCGGCCGCGCAACTTCACGGGCTACCACTTTTGGGCGCGCGGGTACTGCGTCAGCACCGTCGGTTTGGCGGAAGAGGTCATCCGCGATTACATCCGGAAGCAAGAAGCAGACGAGAAGAAACAGGAGAAACTGGAACTTGGCTAATCGAAGGCCCCTTCGAGGGGCCTTCCTCATACCGCCCCCTCAGGGGGCGGTAGCTGATTTTGACCTTTAGACAGCTCGAAGGTCGTTTCGAGTTTTCCGGCGTGGCCAAGCGAGAAAAAGGCGGGTAGCGCGGTGCCGTCGGAAGCGGACACACTGGGCAGCGCGTCGACACCTTCCGCGGCTGCGCCAGCGGCCCGCAACGCCCGTGTCGACGCCACCCCCGCCGACTATCAGCCCTAGCGCAGCCTTAGTTGAACAGCCCCGCGAGCAGCCACAGGATGAACACCCGCGCTGTGCGTGGAGCCCGGGTGCCGTGGCCTCCACACGTCGGCCGAGCCTACTGTATGGGTGTCGCCCCGGCCGGGGCTCCTGTCTGGGTCACGGCCACTGTGGTCGGCGACTGGAAAATCGTGCCACCCTGGTTCGACCCGAAGAACCGCCCGCCGGCCCCGGCTGTGGGACTCGCCCCCACGAAGTAGGAGGACACCACCGTGCCCGCTGCCGACCCGTTGCACGAGGCCGGAGCACCCGCCGCCGCCTGCCCGGCTGTCAACGCGACCGAGTAACCGCTCTTGAGGGACGGATCGGTACCCAGGTCTGGCCCGATAAATCCGTCACCGCCGGCAATCGTCGGGGGCGTCGCGAGGTTGGCGAGGGACGGCGAGTAAAACCCGCCGCCGCAACTCGCCGCGTAGATGGATTGGGCACCGTTCACGGCGCGCACCGACCCCATCGCCGAGGCTTCACTGCCTGCCATGCGCGCGCGCAGCAACCCGGGCACGGCGATTGCCGCGATGATGCCGATGATAGCCACCACGATCAGTAACTCGATCAACGTGAACCCGACATCGTTGTTCGCCTTCATGGTGTCACTCTCCCCAGACAGCCGAGACTGTCAACACGAATGCGACACTGTTCAGTCTCGGGCGAGACCCCGGTCGCCCCACAGGCGACCCCGAGAGGTCGCCGTTAGTGTCCTTCTAGTTGCCGTGGGAGACCCCCCGGCTTTGCCGGGGCGGCCAGCCCCGTTTGACGTTTCGGGGAGTCACGTGAGGAACTCCTTCCCGTGAGCCGCTCAAGCATCACGAGAAGGAGACCTCATGCCGACCTACCGAAGTCTCAATCATACGAAATGGCACTGTCAGTATCACGTTGTGTTCATCCCGAAGTATCGAAGAAAGGCGATGTACGGGGGATTGCGGCGGGATTTGGGCGAGGTGTTCCGCCGTCTGGCGCTGCATCGCGAGAGCGAGGTGGAGGAGGGGCATCTGTTGCCGGACCATGTGCATATGATGATGTCGATTCCGCCGAAGTACTCTGTCGCCCAGGTCATCGGATATCTCAAGGGGAAGAGTGCCATCCACATCGCTCGGGAGTTCGCGGGACGTTTGATCAACGACAATTATTCTTGCCGGTTGCCGAGGACGCGATCGGCCGGTTCGTGGACCCACCGAGAGTCGTGTGAGACTGCCCGTTTTCCTTGTGGAGGACGGGTTGATCACGGATGCCCAGGTGCGGCGATTGCGCGAGAAACGGATGTCGGGGAAGACGTTAGCGGCGGCCGCGGCGGCGGCCGGGATGAGCGAGCGGACGGCGCGACACTGGCAGAGCGGCGCGTTGCCGTCGACGGCGAAGGCGCCTCGGACGTGGCGGACGCGGGAGGACCCGTTCGCCGGCGTGTGGGAGTCGGAGGTCGTGCCGCAGTTGGTGGCGGATACGGAGGGACGACTGCAGGTGCTGACGCTGTTCACGTGGCTGTGCCGGCGGCATCCGGGTCGCTTTCAGGCGGGGCAGCTACGGACGTTGCAGCGGCGGGTCCGCGACTGGCGGGTGCAGTATGGTCCGGACCGCGAGGTGTATTTCGAGCAGGTGGCGGTCCCGGGTCGGGAAGCGGCGTTCGACTTCACCGACGCGAGCGACCTGGGGGTGACGATACGGGGCGTGCCGTTCCCGCATCTGTTGTTCGAGTGGGTGCTGAGCTACAGCAAGTGGACGTATGTGGGGCTGGCGTTCAGCGAGACGTTCGAGGCGCTGGTGGCCGGCCTGCAGGGCGCGCTGTGGACGCTGGGGGCGGCGCCGGCGTGGCTTCGTCACGACAATCTGTCGGCGGCGACGCACGAGCTGAAGCGGAGCGGCGGGCGGCAACTGACGGTGCGGTTCCAGCAGGTGCTGGACCACTACGGGCTGCGCTCGTCGCGGATCCAGCCGGGGAAGCCGCACGAGAACGGGGTGGCCGAGCAGTCGCACTTTCGGACGAAGACGGCCATCGAGCAGGCGTTGCTGTTGCGGGGCGACCGGGACTTCGACGACGAGTCGGCGTATCTGCGGTTCGTGCGGGCGGTCGTCGACGAGGCGCGGAATGCGGCGGCGGCGACGCGGCTTGCCGAGGAGCGTCCGTACCTGCGGCCGTTACCTGCGGCTCGGATCCCGGAGTACACGACGTTCCAATGCGTGGTGCGGAAGTGGAGCACGATTCGCGTCGGCGGCCGGATCTACTCGGTGCCGTCGCGGTTGATCGGTCACACGGTGGAAGCGCGCCAGCATCCGTCGACGGTCGAGGTCCGCTATGGCGGCCAGTTGCTGTGCACGATGCCGCGGCTGCGGGGCGCGGCGGACCACCGGATCGATTACCGGCACATCATCGGCAGCCTGGTCCGCAAGCCGGGGGCGTTTGCGCGCTATCGCTTCCGGGAAGAGCTGTTTCCGTCGCTGACGTTCCGGGCGGCGTATGACGCGCTCGGCCGGACGCATGGCGAGCGGGCCGACGTCGAGTACGTGCGGCTGCTGCATCTGGCGGCCACCACCAGCGAGCGGCAGGTCGAGGTGACGCTTCGCTCTCGGCTCGACGCCGGCGCTGGGTGCGACTATGCCAGCGTCCAGGCCGAGGTGCGTCCGCCGGTTCCGACCATCCCCGTCGTGCACATTCCCCGGCCGGACCTGTCACGGTACGACGCGCTGCTGACCGGAGGCCTGCGCCGATGACGCCGGCGAGCACGGCGTCGACGACGTTGCTGAAACAGTTCGGCCTGACGACGGCGGCCGAGGAGCTGGTGCCGCGCCTAACGCAGGCGGGCCACCACGACGCGCTGCCGGTGCTGGTCGAAGTGCTCGAGGCCGAAGCCGAGGCGCGACGCCAGCGGCGGATTGCCCGGCTGCGACGAGCCTCGCGTCTGCCGCCCGGCAAGACGTTCGCGACGCTCGACACCGGAAGGTTGCCGGCACCGGTGGTGCAGCAGCTGGAGACGCTGGCCATCGGGGCGTTCCTCGAGACGGCGACCAACGTGCTGGCGTTCGGCCTGCCGGGCGTCGGCAAGAGCCATGCGCTGAGCGCCGTCGGGCACGCGCTGGTCGAGGCCGGCCACAGCGTGCTGTGCGCCCCGGCCTACGCCCTGGTCCAGGAACTGCTCGGCGCGAAACGTGATCTCGACCTGCCCCGCGCCCTCCGCAAGCTCGACCTCTTCGAGGTGATCCTGCTCGACGATCTGGGCTACGTGCAGCAGAGCCCCGACGAAGCCGAGGTACTGTTCACGCTGCTCGCCGAGCGCTACGAGCGCCGCTCGGTGATGGTGACCAGCAATCTGGTCTTCAGCCAGTGGGACCGGATCTTCCGCGACCAGATGGCCACGGCCGCGGCGATCGACCGCCTGGTGCACCACGCCGTGGTGCTCGAGTTCGACGTGCCGAGCTTTCGAACGGATCCGTCGCGCCCAACGTCGCCGCCATCGCCACCGCCCGTGCCTCGCGGCCGGCCGCCGGGGCCGCTGTTGCCGCGGCGTCGCCGACCTGCGAGTTCCTGAGCGTCTCCGGTCCGGAAGCGATCACGGCTTCGACCGAGACGTTCACGGCGCACATCTTCTCGCGGGCTCTTGGGCAGATCATCTCATACCCGGTCATGACCGCCATGCCGGCGGCGAGTGTGATGCTGGCAGGCACGGGCGCCGCCGACGACCCCTCCAGCCGTACTCGACGGACCCACAGCTCCTCGCGTAGCAACCACCAGCCCCTCCCTTTCGGAAGCCGCGCGCTCGGCTACCGCACTCCGTGAACGTCCCCAAGCGGACGTTCACGCCGTTTGGTCTTCTACGTCTTCAGAACCCACAGCAACGCCCAGCGAACGGTGCGTCGTCGAACGAGCAGCCGTCCGAACCGGCAAGAATAGTTGACGTTGAGCGGCAGAAGTACTTGACGCCAAACAACCGGCCCCGAACGCCAACGCGAACACCAACACGTGCCCTCCGGCCCACAAGGCCAACGCCCGCCGCCCATCTAGTGTAGTGTCCGACAAATGACTAATAAAATGCCCCCATTCCGCACAAAAGCGACCCACGGAGATCCCGGAAGGACCAAAAGTTTTAATCCGGGAGGCACTTGCAAAACCCTGCGCGTAGAGAAGTTTTTTGGCGGCTTGCGCACGGTGCGGGCCACATCACACAGGCGTGAGCTGACGAAGCAGGCGCTCAGTCATCCGCAGCGACAACGTCTCCATTTCCACAACGATTCGGTCTAGCTGTCGGCCGTTCTCGATCCAGTCCCGGACACGCTCGGCTTGCTGCTCGGTGAGACGGACGGTGACGGTCTTGCCGCGGACCTTGCGGGTCCACTGATAGTACGGCCCGTGTAGCTGCGGGGGCGTCGCTTGGCAGCGGCAGTTCGGCTTGCCGCACGGCATGAAACGTTGCACGAGGCTGCCACGTCGAAGCAATCCCACCTCAGCGACGGTGCGCTTGAGCGCGTCGTAGCGCTGCGTGTCGGTTGTTGGGTCACGGGTGGGCATGTCGTGCCATTCGGTCTAGCAGTTGTTATACTGCTAGACCTGGCCCCAGGAGTCAAGAAGAAAATGAGCCGTCTCCGAGAGTGCTTCGCACCACACTGGCTGTCCATTCAGACCGCACTCTTTCCATGGCTGGAGGAAGAGCTGGGACCACTCACGGAGAAACAGCAGCAGTTCGTGCAGACCTTGGAGGTCATCCGGGTCGAGGACCACATTCCCCGACGCGTCCGCATGCCCGGCCGACCTCGCAAGGATCGCGCGGCCGTAGCCCGCGCGTTTGTCGCCAAGGCCGTCTACGACCTGCCGACGACACGCAGGCTGCTCGATCGGCTGGCCACCGATCGACCCTTGCGCCGGATCTGCGGCTGGGAGACTAGGCGCCAGGTCCCGAGCGAATCCTTGTTCTCACACGCCTTCGACGAGTTTGCGACCACGCAGTTGCCTCTGCGCGTGCACGAGACGGTCATCCAGAAGACGCATCACGACCGATTGGTCGGTCATCTCTCGCGAGACTCCACCGCGATTGCGGCACGCGAGAAGCCCGCCACGAAGGACAAGCCGCCCGCGCCCTCGCAGCGGAAGCGGGGACGACCGAAGAAGGGAGAGGAGCGCCCTCACGAGCCCACGCGTCTGCAGCGGCAGGGCACCATGACCAAGCCGGAGATGCTCGCTGATCTCCCGACGGCCTGCGATGTCGGGACGAAAAAGAACAGCAAGGGCTACAAGGAAACCTGGGTCGGCTACAAGCTGCATATCGATGTGGCCGATGGCCAGATCCCCATCAGCTGCCTACTGACCGCTGCCTCCCTTCATGACAGCCAGGCCGCTATTCCGCTCGCAACCCTGTCCGCCGAGCGGAGCACCAATCTGTACGACGTGATGGACGCCGCCTACGATGCGCAGGAGATTCGGGCACACAGCCGTTCGCTGAACCACGTTCCGCTGATCGACATCAACACGCGCCGCAACACGGCGCTGAAGGAAGAACGCCAAGCGGAAGCTCGGCGCCGACAGGTGCTTGGCTTCCAGCTTCCGGAGGACGTTCGCTACAACGAACGCACGGCCGTTGAGCGGGTCAATGGCCGCCTCAAGGACGAATTCGGCGGTCGCCATGTCCGGGTCCGCGGCCCGGCGAAGGTGATGTGCCACTGCATGTTCGGCGTGCTCGCACTCACCGCTGACCAACTCATGCGCCTCGTCACGTAGCCATCGGTGACGTGATGACCTCGATCCACCCAGCTGCCTACGCGCAGAAGGCGGCAGCTCTTGCCAGACCCTCGCCCAATGCCCGGGCGGGCCTGCGTCTCCTCATGAATCGGTGCCTCGATCCCGGTGCCCTGGGCCCGAGTGACCAGTTTGCACCCAAACCCTGACGCTTGTTCCACTGTCGGCCAGGAGTTTTGCAAGTGCCTCCCGGGATAAGCCGGGATCATCCGGGATGACCCCGGGATGCGACTCGCGCGAGGACAACAACTTATCCTCCGATGCGGAGGTACCGACGCTGCCCGCCAAGACACTCCCCCTGAGCCGGTCAAGGAGTTTGAAGCGGGACATAGTAGTAGCCACCCGCGCTCGACTCGGCGAGCACGATGTCATCCCACACGCTCGGGTTGAGGACGTAGTGCGTCGCCATGGACCGACCGGTAAACCGGATCAGCGTCTTGGCCTTCCGCAGGACGTTGAGCGGCTTCGAGCGCACCAAGGCGGTCCCCGTCCCCGTCGTCGTCCAGTCAATGTCCTGAATCCCCGTCACATTGAGCAGGCCCCGGAGGTTCGGCGCCGTCCCGTCGCCCTTCAGCGTCGCGAGGTCGACCGCCTGGCGCACCATGAAGGGCAGCGTCTCGTTCAGGTAGCTTTCGACTTGCGGCTCGTCCTCCATCTCCTCGCGGGTGACCGGGATGTGGGTGGCGATCTTGCGGACCGCGGTTTCTTTCTGCGTCAGCGCGAGCGTCGATTCGGAGATCGCCGCCCCCTCGGCCACCCCCGCGGCCGCATTTGTGTAGGTCGTCTCCTCCATGTAGCGCACGAGTTCCTGGATGGTGGAACTCCGCGGCAGGATGTCGACGAACTGAATCGGGTGCCGGCGCGAGGGCGCGTAGCCCGGATCGCGTACCGACTCCGGCGCCCAGCCCGCGTCGGTCTTGAACAGCGTCGCCAGGATCGCGTCGTCCCGCACCGACAAGGTGCTCTTGAGCGGCAGGCGCGCGATCTCCGAGGCGAACGCCGCCGAGCCGAGCGCGGGAATGTCCCGCTGCTGCGTGAAGTCCGCGCGGATCAGATCCGAGAGCCGCGCGCGCGGTGCGGGTCGCACCAGCTGCACCGGCGCCGGGTCGGGGGCGCCCACGCCGCCGCCGCGATTGCCGGCCCGAATGTCCTGGGCCACGCGATCCAGCTCGGTCCGCTCCGTGAGCGCGTCTTCGAGCCCCGAGAGCTCCGAGTGCACGCCGATCAGCGCCTCGACCTTCTCGGCAAGGCTCTTCCCGTCGCCGATGGCGGTGACCTTGGCGAGATCCAGATCCGCGCCCGCTTGATTAAACGCGATCGTCATCGTGCGCTCGACCTCGTCCCGCTTCGTCGTGATCGCCGCGGCGGGCTTGCCACGCCACGCGGTAAAGGTGTCTTTCCGCTTGGTCTCGTCCACCGAGGCGAAGGGTTTCATGGGTTGTGTCATGCTGCTGTCTCCTGTCGTTGAACATGCGTGAGCCGCCACCTGGCCAACACGCGCTGGGCCAGCGCCCGCGCCTGTCCATCCTGGGCCGTCGTCGCCGCGACCGTGTCCACCATCACCGCCGTGGCGAAGCCCGCAGCGACGGCTTCCTCCGGCGCGAACCACGTCTCATCCTTGAGCCACGCCGTGACCTGCTGGCGCGACGCCCCCGTGCGGTCGACCACCACCTCGCGATACGTCTTCTCCGCCGAGCGGAGTCCGCCGACGACCTTCGTCACGGTGTCCTCAATGTCGTCCGCGGTGCCCGCCAGCAGGAGCAGTGACCACGGGTTATGCACCATCAGTTCGGTGCCCGTGGTCATCGTGCGCGTGTCGGCCGCGAGGAAGGGTAAGACGGCCGCCGACGCCACGACCCCGCGCGCCTCGGCTGTGACCGTGACGCCGCTCCGCGCCCGCGCGCGCAAGTCGTTGTAGAGCGCTAAGCCGTCGGAGAGAAAGCCGCCCGGCGATTCGATGAGGAGATGAATGGACTGGGGAGCCGCCTCGTCCAGATCCGCGATGAGCGCCCGGACGTCGAAGCCAAACCAGGCATCGAGTGGGCCTTGCACGCGCACCGTCAGGGCACGCGCGTCGTCGTCACCGCCGACGGTGAGCGACGTGATCGGCGGGGCTTCGGCCGCGTCGGGATCAAGGCAGCGCAGCGATACGCCCGCGCGGGCTTGGATGGCGCGATACGCGGCGGCGCGCGCCTCCACGAGGGCGCGAAGATCCATGCCTCCCAGCATGGACACTGGCGATCGCGCCGACAAGGGCAGATTGCCCTAGGGCAATTTGTCCGCCGGTTCAAGCAACAGGGGTGACCGTAGGTTAGATAGTCGTAGGGACGGACGCGGCTTCCAGCATGTGACTAATTCCTGAACAGGCTCCGGTCAGCTCACCGTGGCGTGGGTGAGGAAGGCCGACTGGGTGGGGGAACTCTTGTAGGGCTAACCCGTTGGGTGAACCGAACCTAGCTTGCAATTTGATCCAATGAGCTATGCTCAACGCTTTCAGACCTATTCAATATTCTGAGCCTTTCCCTGCTCAATCGCTCGTCGATGCCGACTGCGGAAATGGCCAGCGCATCAATATTGGGAC
Organism: Vicinamibacterales bacterium; assembly: GCA_965249105.1. GTDB lineage: Bacteria > Acidobacteriota > Vicinamibacteria > Vicinamibacterales > UBA8438 > CAUZIB01. Next base: position 990,635 of record OZ252219.1, read on the forward strand.
CAAGCCGGGGAGGAGTCAGAGATTCCATCCGTTTCGGTAACAGATCTGCCAACGCGAACTCGTCGAAGAGCAAGTAATTCACCGCAAGAAGATTTGGACGACAATTCATCAAGTTGTTCAAGTACTCCTTATTGTCCACCGCCTCCCTTAGGGCACACTCGACAGAGGATTTCGGATCAACGGTCTTGCTGACAACGTCGGGCCCGTCAGCGAGGTATACGCGCAGCGAACTTTGGTCTTCGTCTTCATAGACGGTCACGGATGACCCTTGCTTTGCGGCTTCCTTGAATTTTGCTAGGTATAAGGGATCAAGGAATGGGCGGAGTATTTTGTCGAGAAATGGGTCCCGATTTGAATCCTGCGGCAGTTTAAACGGTAAACACAGATCATAGGAAATGCGCAAATCCGGGTCGAGCTTCGATAATACGTCTCTAAGAAATTTCAGTAGTCCAAACGATTTACGAGGGGTGGTACATTCGACGTACCAGCGCTCGTCACCTACTTTGACGGACAGGTCTGGACCAGATTCATCCCAGCTCACCTCCGTTCCAATCTTATGAAGATGTTCGGCGACTTGCAATTGCCAGACTAGCGACCAGAACTCGGCAAAATCTGCTGAACCGATCAATGATCGTCGTTCGTCCTCCCAATTAGAAAGTTCCTTCGCACAACCAAGCAATTCTTCTAAACGCTTAAAATTGCACTCATCTTCCCAGGCGCCAAGACGCCAAGACATGTAGTGACAATAGTACGGTGGCTTCTCGCAGGCCTCCTGCAGTGTCCTCAGCGGGAATGTCTGCTCAATCGCCGGGTAGCGTGCAAGGCGCTCCCTAAGGCGCTCCCAGTTGATTCGCTCGTGCACGATTTGACGCTGAGCCGGTTTGAGCCGGCCTCCGTGTTGACCAGAGTTGTTCGTCGCCATTCTTCAGGCTCCCGAAAACCGTCAGCGGGGTTCGCATAGTACCGCAGGCTCGCGGGTGCCTCAAGCCCGCGACGAGCGGTTCGGCGTCGCGGTGCCCTTAGGCGGTGTCGCTTGTGGACCGGCACGTGACCGGATGGACCTGCCGGAGGAGGAAGGCCATCGCCATCGTCACCGGCCCTGGAACCGGCTGGCTGCCATCCTGCCAGCGGCGAATCGTCCGCGGGTCGACGCCCAGGCGCTCGGCCAGTTGCTCCGTCGAGAGTCCGAGGGCGAGACGATTGTCCCGGAACTCACGCGGCGTCATGGGTCGTGCGCTCCGTCGAGACGAGCAGTTTCACGGTAGCCGGCGGGGACCCGACCCGCTGGCGGATCTCAAGTAACGCCTCCATCAACCGGCGCTCCGGCACCGGCGGCCCGCCGTCGCGCACCAGCCACCATTCCCGCTCGCATCCAGGACAGCGCAGCGCCCCCGGCTGGCGGCCGGCGGTCTCCAAGTTGGCGATCACGATCCCGTGCCCGCACGCCGTGCATTCGATCAGCAGCGACGTGATGTCAGCTGCCGTGAACGTGTACAGGGTCTCAGCCGTCATCGCGGCCGCCCTCTGCCATCGGCCGTTCGAACACCAGCCGCACGTGATACGCCCGGTCCGTGTCGCGTTGGACCGTTCGGAGTTCATCGCACAACCGCCGGAGGGCGGTGACGCGCCCGGTCTGCAGATACCAGTCGACGTCGCAGTTCGGACACCGCGCCGGGAAGCCCGAGGACCAGGTGCTCAGGTGAATCGTGATCGCCGTGCTGCAGTTCTTGCACGCCAGTTCGATTACCGCCACGTCGTCGAGGTCAATGCGCCGCGTTTCGTGCGTCGTCAGGTCGCCTCCTCCGTCTCGGTCTCCTGCGTCGGCGCGCCCTTCGGTTGCAGCAGCCGATCGCCGTCGGGCACGGGCGGCAAGCGCAGCAGGCGCCGCCCCTCGTTGATCGTCATGACCCCCGCCTTGGCGACGGCCTGATCCACGGCCCGGACCTGCTCGGTCCACGAGCCCGCGCGAATGCGATCCGCCGGCATCCGCACCACCAACCCATCGGCAGCGTCGTCCGCTGACACCACCTTCGTCGTCAACTGCGCCTGGACGCGCTGGACGTGCTCCTGCACCGACCACCGCTCGAAGTCCACCGCGTGGCCCTCGAACGTCGTGGCGACCTTCGCGCCCTCGTGGAAGTGACCCAGCATGCGCGGCGGCACGCCGAACGCCCGCCCGACGTCCTCGACGCTATACTTCAGCAGCTCGATCAACTGAATATCGGCAGCGCTTAGTCCCCCAACCGTGGCGAGTCCAAAGCCGGGCGACAAGAGCGGAATTTGGCCCTTGCGCCGCGCCGTGGCATAGCTCTGGTTGAGCGTGTCCTGATACTGCTGCAGCTGCTCCGGGAGAATACGCCCGAACAACTCCGGTACAGCCACGTGTCGAGTTCCAGGATCGGTTCCTCACTGGCATCCGGCGTGCCCCGATTCAGGCGCAGCGCGCGCCACATGGCCAGGTCCGACCCGCCGGCCTGCCGCGCCTTGTCCCGTTCCCGGAGGAGCTCGGCCTGCAGCACCGGCATGGCCTCGAATGCCGGATTTGCCGCGCGGATCGCGCGCAGCGAGAAGTCATCCACGCCAGGCGGCGCCGCGTGCGTCTGCCCGTAGATGCCGGCTGGCGCGAAGTTTCTCTCGATTGGGACCCGGCCCGAGGACGATCGCCACTGGTTTGTGCGCTCGGGAGCGATCCCCAGCGGGCGCATGGGCTGGCGCGGAACATAATCCGCTGAGCTCGATCAAAAGTTTTAATCCGGGATATTCCGGGATAATCCGGGATGACCCCGGGATGCGACTCGCGCGAGGACAACAACTTATCCTCCGATGCGGAGGTACCGACGCTGCCCGCCAAGACACTCCCCCTGAGCCGGTCAAGGAGTGTGAAGCGGGACATAGTAGGGACCCATCCAATATTCGTCTTTTATTCGCTTGGCGACGTGCGAGACGGGTTCGCGCGAGACTGTCTCCTCCGCCACCCAGTCCGGCTGATGCTCGCACTCCGGGATCGCTCGGGGGCGGCCCCCGAGTTTTTTCTGTGGATGCCGGGCGATTTCGACGGTCGCGGGCGCGGTGCCGAGAAGACGAGACACGTCTGGAGCGAGGTGGCGCCGGTATGTGTTGGTGGCAACTGTAAATTTCCCATTCGTGGCAACCGAAAACCGCACACTTTAGTGGTTGGCGGGCTCTGCCCTGCGTTCCACGATGTTGGCGAATCCAACAGCGAGGGAGCGGGGGGCAAATGCACGGATGGGAGACGAGGATGCTGCTGAGGCACTATCTGCAACGGGGCGTCTCGAAGGCCGCGTTGGCGAGACGCTTCGGGGTGAGCCGCCGGACGATCCACGAATGGGTCGAGACGGGTCAGTTGGACCGGGACCTGTCGTCAGGGGGTGCGCGCTACTCGCCACGTCCAGCCGTGCCCCACAAGCTGGCTCCCTACTCCACGACGGGCGAGCGCCCGGTGGACCGCTTCGAGCGGGACGAGCGTGAGGCCCTCGGTCCCTTGGCACGCCGTCCCTACCAGCGTTTTGGCGTCCAGCCCGCCACCGAGCCGACCCGCCGGCGCGTGCCCGACACCGTCAAGGTGGAGCGCCGGTCGTTGCGGGTCTATGCGGAAGCGGCGGGATGACGGCAACGGCGCGTGACCGGCGCGACCGGCTGCGGGCGATGCTGGCGGACCTGAAGATGCCCGGCGCGCTGGAAGCGGTCGACGGCGTGCTGGCCAAGGTCGACAGCGGGGCGGTGACGGCGAGCGAAGCGATCGAGCAGGTGCTGGGCGCCCAGATCGCGCTGCGCAACAACCGTCGCCTGCAGGCCGCGATGCGCTCCTCGCGCCTGCCGGCCGTCAAGACGCTGGCGCAGTTTGATTTCACCTTCCAGCCGAGCATCAAGCGCGAGCAGATCGAGAGCCTGCACGAGCTGGGATTCCTCGACCGCCGCGAGAACGTTATCCTGCTCGGCCCGCCTGGGGTGGGCAAGACGCATCTGGCGATCAGCCTGGCGATCGCGGCCGCCGAGGCCGGCCGACGCGTCTACTACGGGACGTTGGCGGGACTGATCGACTCGCTCACCGACGCCAGGGCCGCGGTAGCGCTGTCCCGGCGGCTGCGCGTGCTGACGCATCCCGCGCTGCTCGTGGTCGACGAGATCGGCTACCTGCCGGTCAGCCAGGACGGCGCCGTGCTCTTCTTCCAACTGATCAACGCCCGCCACGAGCGGGCGTCGACGGTGCTGACCTCGAACAAGGGCTTCGAGGAATGGGGACACGTGCTCGGCGACGAGGTTATGGCGGCGGCGCTCATCGACCGGCTGCTGCACCATTGCCACATCGTCAACATCCGGGGCAACAGCTACCGGATGCGGGAGCATCAGCACTGGCTGAGGACAGCGTCGGACGAACAGCGTGAGGGAGTCGCCACGTGACCGCCGGCTCCGCAGCTTCCCGTCGGGCATCACCGGGAGAATGTCCGCTCCGCCCGAGACGTCCTCCCCAGAAGTGTGCAGTTTTCGGTTGCCACAAATGTGCGGTTTTCGGTTGCCATTGACAGTATGCGGGCGATCGTCTCGCGGGCCGGGTTCCGTGGTCCGGGTGGGGCGCACGTGAGAGCCTCCCGGGACACCCCTCCCACGGACGGCGGATCGGGCCTCGGCACGGCCCAATTCTGTCGCCCTCCCCGTCAGTCGTTGCGCCCGCGCGAGTCGCATCCCGGGGTCATCCCGGGTTAAAACTTTTGTGACGATACGTGTGCCACCTCTGCCGCGGGCGAGACCACACCTTCCATCGCCGCAAAAATCCACGGGGGCCGCCTCTTCCCACCGGTGAACGAGCGGATCTCGTCGGCTTGCAGCTCTTCGACGACGAAGCCGGCAACCCTGCCGTGGCTAAATCGACGACACCCGGCGGCGGCCCGTTCGAGCCCGCGGGCGACGGTGTTCCAGGCCAGCCCTTCGACCCGGGCGATCGCGGACAGGCTGACGCCCTCGACTCTGAGCGCGACGACCGTGTCGAACGTCGCTCGCCGATGCTGGAGACGGTAATAGGGGGTGCCTTTCGTCGATGAGAACGTCTGTCCGCACCCAACGCACCGGTCTACCTGTGGCGGAGCAAGTTCGGTGGGATGAACGTGTCGGACGCCAAGCGGCTGAAGGAGCTCGGTGCAGAGAACAGCCGGCTGAAGAAGCTCCTGGCCGAGTCGCTGCTCGAGACCGAGGTCACACGTGAGGCCCTGCGAAAAAAATGGTAGCCGCACCTGCTCGTCGAGCGCTGGTGCGGCACATGACGAGCCGTGGGCTCAGTGAACGGCGCGCCCTCGCGGTGGTCGCCATGAGTGCGTCGTCGCTGCGCTACCAGCCGGCGCTGGACCGAAACGTGGCGCTTCGGCGACGCATTGTCGCCCTCGCTCACCGCCACCGCCGCTACGGGGCCGAGATGATCTATCTGAAGCTGCGGCAGGCGGGGTCAGCGGGTCAACCACAAACGCGCGTCGAGCGGCTGTATACGGAAGCTCGGCTGCAAGTCCGACGCCGACGGCGGAAGAAGATTCCGGTGGCCGATCGGCAGCCCTTGGTGCGCCCGCAGGTGCCGAACGACGTGTGGTCTGCCGACTTCGTCTTCGACCGGACCGCTGACGGACGCGTCGTCAAGTGTCTGACAATCGTGGATGATGCCACGACGGAAGCCGTGGCTATCGTGCCCGCTCGTGCCCTCGATCGGTTGGCACTCGGACGTCGCCTCCCGCGGGTTCTCCGCACCGACAACGCCCAGGAGTTCTGTGGCCATGCGATGTTGACCTGGGCGCATGAACGCGGTGTCACGCTGCGCCTGATCGAGCCGGGTAAACCGAATCAGAACGCCTACATCGAATCGTTCAACGGCCGGTTCCGCGATGAGTGCCTCAACGAGCACCGGTTCACGAGTTTGGCCCATGCGCAAGCCCTCATCGAAACCTGGCGACGCGAGTACAACGAGGAACGACCGAAGAAGGGGCGAGGCGGCCTGACGCCTGCCCGCTATGCCAAACAACTCGTCGTGAAAGGAAGTACCGTTACCGTCGGACTCTAAACGGGACCGCTACTCAAGGTGGGGGGACGTCGCTTCGACGTAGGAAGGCTTTCTCGCAGACTTCGGGACGGAGGCCTGGCGGTTCTTGTCGTTGATCGTTGCCACCTCACTCATTGACTGCGTGGGTCTGAAGCTCTCCGAGCAACGGGCGGGCGCCATGGTCTCGCGAACGAGTAGCTGACCGGCTCAGCCAACGGTACCACGGGGTGGCGCGTTGCGAGGGGCGCCCAGTTTCGCCTATTGTCGGGCCGTCGCTCTATCCAACTCAGCACACGCACACGTAGAATCGGCTGAAACAATGTGTAATGCGGATTGTCTTCGTTTCGGAACCAAGGCACTTGCTCGCGAACACGTCGCTGGCCAAGCAGTGCTCGAGGTGGGGGCGCTCGATGTTAACGGCTCACTTCGCGGCTTCATCGAGTCGATGGATCCGGCTAGTTACACCGGTGTGGACATCTCGTCCGGCCCTGGAGTCGATGTTGTTTGCGACGCCTCGCGTCTACTGGAGAAGTTTAACGAGGGCTCGATCGATCTGCTGGTGTCGACCGAGTTGATGGAGCACGTCAAGGACTGGCGAAAGGTTATCAGCAATTTCAAGCGGGTGTTGAAACCCGGGGGTTGGCTTCTGATGACCACGCGGTCCAAAGGGTTCCCGTATCACGGTTACCCGTTTGATTTCTGGCGTTACGAAGTTGGCGATGTGGGTCACATCTTCTCGGACTTCGAGGTCCACTGCGTCGAAAAGGACAGACTTGCCGCCGGTGTCTTCGCGTTTGTTCGCAAGCCGATCGAATTCGAAGAGACGGACCTCGCCGACTACGCCCTGTACTCGATCGTGGCCAAACGTCGGCGCGTCGAGGTTTCGTCTTGGGACCAAAGGATCTTCGAAGTCGCTTACCCGATCGAGCGCTTCCTGCGCTTCCTCTGGAGACGTCTGCCTCTCAGGCGCTGATCGGCGGTCGCCCGCGGTGTGGCAGGTCGCGGCGACAGCGGTACTACGCGGTGGCGCGTTGCGGGGGGCGCATAGTTTCGCCTATTGTCCTCAGGGTGATGGAGATCATCGTCAACGGCGACACCGTCAAGACCCTCCTGCTGCATCGTGAGTGGCAAGACTGCGGGTCGACATTCCGCGACGGTCGATGCGCAGGGATCTGAACGAGATCGCTTTCGCTGTCTCTTTGCCGTGTCACCGCTATCGGTCGGTATCTCAACCGATGGTCGGCGGCGCGGTGCGATTCGAGTCAATTCGGCTTCTCCGATCGCCCACCTGCGGTACTATCCAACCTCAAACGGACGCCTGGAAGTAACTGGAAGTAAGAGGACGCGAAAGAACAATGACCCGGCTGCTCCGCGCGGCCATTCGTATGCTCGGAATCGAGAGCGTCCGCCACCAAGGCCAAGTCCTGCCGGCGCCTCATCTCCGTAGTGCCGGACCGGAGTTCAAGGACGACGCATACTTCCTGAATTCGGCTCGTGCTGAAGCGACTCGCCTGGTGGATGACCTCGGTCTGACTGCAGAGAGCCGCGTGCTTGAGATCGGATGCGGCGCGGGCCGTTTACCCATTGGCCTCCTCGGCTCGGACGTAGCGGTCCACGAGTACTGGGGAGTGGACGTCAGAGAAGACGTTGTCCGTTGGTGCCAGCGCTATATCACGGCAAGGAATCCATCCTTTCACTTCGTTCACGTCGATGCCCAGAACGCCCGATATGACCCTGATGGACGCGCAATAGGCAAAGACTTTCGGCTTCCGGTGGAATCGGCGTCATTCGACGTCATTTATCTCTATTCCGTGTTCTCGCATATGTTGTCAGACGATGTCCGCGCATACCTTGCCGAATTTGACCGCCTACTTGCCCCGGACGGAAGAGTCTTCTTCACCGGTTTCGTCGAAGACGACGTTCCTGAGGTGTCGGTCAATCCCGAGGACTATCGGATGGCGTGGCGTGGGCCCCTCCACTGTGTTCGATACGAGAGACGCTATTTGGAAGGGCTGGCGACCAGGCGGGGGTTTCGAATAGACCGCGTGGACTATGCCATCGAGACGGATGGGCAGAGCGGACTCTTCATGACGCGGCAACAGTCAGCTAGACCCTCGTTGAACAGGTAGCGTCTACAGACAACCCAAGCCGCGACGTCGCACACCAAACGGTCATGTGTAAGGCTCCAGTGCCGGCACGAACGAGCGGGCCAGTCTCTTGGCCCATTCGGAGTTGGAGCGACAGCTCGATTAACTCGAATAGGATCTGTCCGGGCCTTCGAGCCACTACCCGTCCGGCCAAACGCGATCGGTGACATCGACGAGGTTGAGATCCAATAGCGACAGATACGAACGGTGTTCCAACAGGGGATAATTCGCGTCGAAGTACTCGCTGAGAATGAGTCGAAACGTGTTGACAGATGAGATGCTCGGATAAAGCTTCAACTCTGCATCGCCAGGCAAATAGAAGGCGTTCAAGATTCCAAATCGATCCTCGACGTCCGAGGTTTCGACTTCGTCGGTCAAGCCAAGACGAGGCCCGTGGTCTCCCTGGACAATGATGGTATACACGTCATGACTCCATCTGTTCATTGGGCGTCTCTGACCTCGAAGCGACGCCGCTCATCACGGTTCCCCGTCCTACCCACGGCTCGTCATCCACAGCCACTGCATACGTGTCGGACGGCGTTCGGACAACGCAGCGACCATCGCCGGCGTTCTCCATGATTTCGTGGGAGGCAGATCGTCCAGGGTTCGGTCTCGCGACCACACCGCTGCGATGTCATGGCTTGCACGAAATCTTTCCAGGATGAGACTCGAGACGCCCGGCTGGACGAAGTCGTGCAACTCGACCAAGAGGTCGGCACCGACCAGCGACGGTGCACGCACGGGATCGAGCACCTCCATCTCCCCACCCTCGATGTCACAGATGACAACCGGTCGTTGGCTGCCAGCGAGAACCGACTGCAGCTCGCTTGCCGTGCAGACCCCGCCGATCGTCAGTCGATCGTGCACATCGTTCAGACCGGCAAGGTCTCCAATCCACTATCGACGACACGGCACCGCCTCGAATGCGACCGCCCGAGCGTGTGGCATCCGCGACAGGAGACCGACGGAATAGTAGCCCTCTCCGGCACCGGCGTTGACCACGAGATCGTACTCTCTCGCTGCGATATCTCGAACGAACGCCGACACCTCGAGCTCGTATGTCCCGAGAAGCTTCGCGCTGATCGAGATCCGATCCGAAACATGAATCAGGGCGAGTCCGGCAAAAGGCCCCGCCACGATCCGCCCACCTGTCCGGCGGAACACCTTGGCATCGCGTCGCCGAATTCTCCACCGTAGCCAACCATGCCAGGCCTCGACGACCGGCCCAGGAACGACAGACCGGAGCCACCTCCTTGGCCGGCCTCCTGTCAGATCGGTGAGGACCATGGCTCTTCCAGCTGCATCACCCACCCACGACGGGGAGTGACGGCTCCTTCGGTCGACTCGAGCAGCGGCCGACGACATTGGCGAGCGCACCGAAGTGTTCCGCCGGCGACCGTTGGTCGCCACCCATGAGAGAGGCTGGCAGGAGCGACCTCACGAGTCTCACGATGATCCTTACCGCCAACATCCCGCGGAGGAGTGACGCCGTGAACCAGGAGTGGTGCTTGGAGTAGTAGATACAGATGCTTCGGTACGACTGCTGGCGGAACTTCAATGCCGTGGCAGGATCAGGGTGGTTGCGAGAGGTTCGTCCCTCAGAGTGCGTCGCCCGCTCACTGGGCAGGACCCAGGCGGTCCAACCACCCCGTGACAGACGGCGAAAGAGGTCGATTTCCTCAGCAAACATGTGATACTGCTCATCGAACAGGCCAACCGCCTCGAGTGCGGCCCGCTTGAACACGACACACGCGCCCCGAAGGTACTCAGCGGTGTACGGCGCGACCGATGCTGCGCTCGACGGCTGTCCGTCGGCGATACGACGAGACAATCGTCGGGTCATCAGCTGCCACGGGGTTCGAGGAAAATCAAACCCGACCCGCCTGCTGATACCGGAAGAATCGACAATGAGAGGGGCGACGGCTCCGCCGTCAGCCTGGTCTTCGACGAATCGCACGAGTCTCTCGAGACAGCTCCACGTGACCGAGACATCGTTGTTCACAGTTCCCAGATACCGGCCTGTCGCGCTCGAGAACCCGGTATTGACTGCGGCTCCGAATCCGCGGTTGTGTTCGTGCCGAAGGACCAGTATCTGAGGAAACCGCTCGCTGATCTCTCCGGCAGTGCCGTCGTCAGATCCATCGTCGACAACGATAATCTCCGCCCAGACAGGCACTCCGTCGCGGACGAGCTCCTCCAAAGTTGTCGCTGTCAATTCAGCGGCGTTCCACGTTGGAATCACAATGGACAGCAGAATCGGCCGGGTGGGCACGCTCGGCGGGCTCGCGCGGACCCTCAATCCTGCTCCTCACCCGTGGTCGAGCGATCCTCGCGGTCGGCGGCAAGCCAATTCACGAGCCACGTGTGCCCCGGCACTTCGCTTTGGCGAAGCAGACTGAGCTCGTCCGCCTTGAAGACGCGATTGAGGGTGCTTCCGTCATCAAGTGTTGTTACGCCGCGACCGGCATGTACACGACGGCGGAAGCGGCCGTCCTACGCAAGTCAGCGAACACCCGCACGTCGCTCAGCCACCAGACAACGCGCCGCAGGGACTCGAAGATGTCTCGAAAGGTCAGCCGCCGCGAGGCGAGTCCCGCCTGCATCGCGGGCGTCCGGGTCTCGCGCCCAAACTTCAGCGCCCCATGCGGGCGAACGAAGTTGTAGTAACAGCGTAACAATTCGAGGTGCGCCTCAAGCGTGTCCGTCGAGCGCGCATGCGACAGCGTCCGTCTTGACAGGTAGGCCGAACTTTGCCGAATCGTCAGATTCAGACGCTCGATGAACGACGTATTCACCGTCGAGGAGTCCTCCGCGCGATGGAGCGCATCGTCAAATCGCCAGGCGGCTCCCATGACCAGCCGTCGGTCGACCCGCACGACGCGATCGTGGCGTCGGGTCTTGATCACCTGCGCGTAGAGCGCCGCGGGACCGAAGACCCGGCGGATGGCCGTGTTATAGAACTTGAAGCCGTCGGTGACAATCAAGGGACCCGTGACGAACGTCATGCGCGTCGCGACGTCACGAACGAGCGCCAGGGTGTTCCGGTAGCTGCGTCGCCCGACGACGGTCGACGTCCAGAGACGCGACCAGACCTCAATCGCCGCGAACACCCACGTCGGCCGGGTCTTCCCCCCGGTGAACGAACGGATCTCGTCGGCTTGCAGCTCTTCGGCGACGAAGCCGGTCGGCCGCCCGTCGCTAAATTGGCGACACACCGACGCGGCCCGCTCGAGCCAGCGGGCCACGGTGTTCCAGGCCAGCCGTTCGACCCGGGCGATCGCCGACAGACTGACGCCCTCAACGCGCAGCGTGACGACCGTGTCGAACGTTGTTCTGCGATGCTGGAGACGGTAGTAGGGGGTCCCCTTGGTCGTCGAGAACGTCTGTCCGCACTTGATGCATCGGTATCGACGCCGTTTCCCGGCCGTGGTTCTGTAGAATCCGTAGCGGATGATGTGGCTGGACCTGGCGTTTCCGTGCACGGAACACGTGGGATTGAGACAGCGTGGTTTCTTCACTGTGCGTGGGCCTTGTCGACGAGAGTACTGTGGTGCTCACATTACGGCCCAAACTCTAGCATGTAGGTGGGTTAGGGACTGGACGCCAACAGTTGATTGCGGAAGCACCGAAACAGCAGCAGTTCGTGCAGACCTTGGAGGTCATCCGGGTCGAGGACCACATTCCCCGACGCGTCCGCATGCCCGGCCGACCTCGCAAGGATCGCGCGGCCGTAGCCCGCGCGTTTGTCGCCAAGGCCGTCTACGACCTGCCGACGACACGCAGGCTGCTCGATCGGCTGGCCACCGATCGACCCTTGCGCCGGATCTGCGGCTGGGAGACTAGGCGCCAGGTCCCGAGCGAATCCTTGTTCTCACACGCCTTCGACGAGTTTGCGACCACGCAGTTGCCTCTGCGCGTGCACGAGACGGTCATCCAGAAGACGCATCACGACCGATTGGTCGGTCATCTCTCGCGAGACTCCACCGCGATTGCGGCACGCGAGAAGCCCGCCACGAAGGACAAGCCGCCCGCGCCCTCGCAGCGGAAGCGGGGACGACCGAAGAAGGGAGAGGAGCGCCCTCACGAGCCCACGCGTCTGCAGCGGCAGGGCACCATGACCAAGCCGGAGATGCTCGCTGATCTCCCGACGGCCTGCGATGTCGGGACGAAAAAGAACAGCAAGGGCTACAAGGAAACCTGGGTCGGCTACAAGCTGCATATCGATGTGGCCGATGGCCAGATCCCCAGAGTGTGAGCGAAACTTAGTTGGAAATTGAAGCGGCTCCAAACCCTGTGGTTTGATGACGTTTGAGAAGACGGACATCAGCCCACGAGAGAAAGGAGCCGAGATGAGCAGTGTCCTACGATCGGTCAGGAAGCGCAAGAAAGGTCACACGTTGGGCGCGGTCGACGTCATCGACCGAGAGGAGTACGCCGAGCTGGAGGTCGATGCCAAGGTGGCGTTGATCCGGTCGTTGGTTCCGCTGGGCTTGATGCACATCGAGGAGTTGCTCGACGAGGAAGTGACCGCGCTGGCTGGCGAGCGCTACGCCCGCAAAGCCCCGTCAGTCGGCGGGCGCCGTCATGGCAGCAACCCCGGGACGGTCGGGTTGGCCGGCCAGCGCGTGCCGATTCGCGTGCCCCGGATTCGCCATGTCACGGAGCGCGAGATTCCCCTGCGGTCGTACGAGGCGCTGCATGGCGATCGCGCAGTCAACGACCTGTTGCTGAGGCGCGTGCTGTATGGGATCTCGTGCCGCAACTACGCGGCGGCCGCCGAGGCGATTCCCAGGGCGATCGGCCTATCGGGGTCGACGGTGTCCCGCGCGTTCATTCAGGCCAGCGCGACGAAACTCCGCGAGCTCCAGGAGCGGGACCTCTCCGGGGAGGACGTCGTGGCCCTCGTGCTGGACGGCAAGACGTTCGCCGAGGCGACGATGGTCGTCGCGCTGGGCATCACGATGACGGGGGACAAACGGTTCCTGGGCGTCGTCGAGACGGACACGGAGACCGAGAAGGTGTTGACCCCGTTCCTCCGGTCATTGGTCGAGCGGGGCCTCGATGTCTCCCAGGGGCTTCTGGTGATCGTGGATGGCGGCAAGGGGCTCCGGGCGGCCGTGCGGAAAGCCTTCCGCCACCGCGCCCTGGTGCAACGGTGTCAGTGGCACACGCGCGAGAACGTGGTGAGTTACGTGGCCAAGCGTGAGCAGCCGGTGTGGCGGCAGCGTCTCCAGCGCGCCTACAACCGTCCGGAGTACGACGAGGCCCTCGCCGCCCTCAAGTCGCTCCAGCATGAGCTGGAGGATCGGAACCAATCCGCGGCCGGCAGTCTGGCGGAAGGCCTCGACGAGACCCTGACGTTGCATCGCCTCGGGGTGTACGGTGTGCTGGGCCGGTCGCTGAAGACGACGAACAGCCTCGAGTCCATCAACGCGCTCATTGAGGAGCGCTGTGCGAAGGTCGATCACTGGCAGCACTCGAGTCAACGCCATCGCTGGCTGGCCACTGCGCTCCTGGACATCGAGCCACGCCTGCGCAAGGTGATGGGCTACCGGCACCTGCCCAGGCTTCGTGACGCATTGAAGCGAGAGCTGAAGATCGACACGACGACGTCGACGAAGAAAGCCGCGTAAGCAATCAGGAGCCGCGGAGAGTTTCAACTAGGAATGGGCTTGACTCGATCCCCATCAGCTGCCTACTGACCGCTGCCTCCCTTCATGACAGCCAGGCCGCTATTCCGCTCGCAACCCTGTCCGCCGAGCGGAGCACCAATCTGTACGACGTGATGGACGCCGCCTACGATGCGCAGGAGATTCGGGCACACAGCCGTTCGCTGAACCACGTTCCGCTGATCGACATCAACACGCGCCGCAACACGGCGCTGAAGGAAGAACGCCAAGCGGAAGCTCGGCGCCGACAGGTGCTTGGCTTCCAGCTTCCGGAGGACGTTCGCTACAACGAACGCACGGCCGTTGAGCGGGTCAATGGCCGCCTCAAGGACGAATTCGGCGGTCGCCATGTCCGGGTCCGCGGCCCGGCGAAGGTGATGTGCCACTGCATGTTCGGCGTGCTCGCACTCACCGCTGACCAACTCATGCGCCTCGTCACGTAGCCATCGGTGACGTGATGACCTCGATCCACCCAGCTGCCTACGCGCAGAAGGCGGCAGCTCTTGCCAGACCCTCGCCCAATGCCCGGGCGGGCCTGCGTCTCCTCATGAATCGGTGCCTCGATCCCGGTGCCCTGGGCCCGAGTGACCAGTTTGCACCCAAACCCTGACGCTTGTTCCACTGTCGGCCAGGAGTTTTGCAAGTGCCTCCAATGGCATTTCCAGCCGTCTCGACGACGACGCCGAGTCGATCGAAGATTCTGAAGCGGGATATTCCGGGACTGATCCGGCGCTCTAGTGTTCGTCTTTTGTTCGCTTGTCGACGTGCGAGACGGGTTCGCTCCAGACTGCCCCCACCGCCACCCAGTCCCATCGGTACTCGCGCTACGGGACCGCTTTGAGACAAACCGGAGTTTTTCCGTGGATCTCAGCCGATTTTGGCGCTGGCGGAAGGGGCGCCGAGAAGCGAGACGCGTCCGGGGCGAGGTGGCGACCGGTGAGCGGGCGAGCGTCTCGCGAGCCAGGTTCGGTGGTCCGGGTTCGGTCGTCGGCGAAAAATCGTCGACCCCCTCCGGCGTGAGTCGATTGCCGGCCGGCGGCCCAGCACGGTAGGCTGGCCTGGGGGGGCGGCGTCGCCAGGACTGACGGTGCTCTCCGGCACGGCGCCGACCGGATGATCTCCTCGCGCAGATGCCTCCTGGGCGGCGTGCGGAATTGGAAGTCAGCTATGACCTCAAGACGAAGCAGAATAGACTGCCCTCGAATCCCTGTGACGGACTCTGCGACTGATACGGCATGGAAACAGCCATTCTGCTGAAAGGCGTGCGGAAGACGTTCGGCCGAACGACGGCCGTCGAGCATCTCGACCTCGCGGTCCCGCGCGGCGCGGTATACGGTTTCATCGGCCCGAACGGCGCGGGCAAGACGACATCGATTCGCATGATCATGTCGATCCTATTCCCGTAGGGTCAAGAAATCCGAACCTGCCGTCCGCGAGCAGTTTCGGAGTCCGCTGACCGGGGTTGGGTCGGCCAGTCGGTACTGTGGATACTGATGGGTGTTCCAGACGAACGCAGAATCAGGAGCGGCGATGGACTGGAAGACCATGCTGGCCTACGTGACGGGCTCCGTCGATGAGGAGCTCCTCCGGCGCAACGAGTATCTCGTGGCGGAGAATCGCATCCTCCGGGCGCAGCTCCCCGGCCGCGTGACACTGAGCGACGGCGAACGCCGGACGTTGGCCGAGATCGGTAAGCGGCTCGGCCGCCAGGCCCTCGCGCAGGTGGCGAGCATCGTGCGGCCCGAGACGATCCTTGCCTGGCACCGGCGGCTGGTCGCCAAGAAGTTTGACGGCTCGGAGCGGCGAACCTATCCGGGGCGGCCCAGAGTCGGTCAGGAAATTGAGCGATCTGTTGGGCCGTCCACGCGGCCGTGGGGTGCCCCGTCACGTTGACATGCCGGATCTGGCGTCGATCAGGGGCCAGCACCACGAAAACAAAGAGCACCCGAAACGTGAGCGTCGGGACCACGAAGAAGTCGACCGAGACGAGTTGGCCGATGTGATTCGTCAGAAACGTACGCCAGGTCTGGGACGGCGGGGGCCGCCGACGCACCATGTAGTGCCCGACCGTGGCTTCGGCGATCGCGATACCGAGTCTCAGCAGCTCGCCGTGGATGCGCGGGGCGCCCCAGGTCGGGTTGGCGTGGCACATCTGGCGGATGAGCACTTGAACGGCGCGCGGAATGCGTGGCCGACCGGGTCCGCGCGGCCGACTCTTCCAGCGCCAATAGCACCGAAACCCTCGTAGAACGGTGTCGGGCTTGACGATGACGAGCGCTCGCCGCCATCCGGGCCACAGGTGACAGAGCCCCGTCCAGAACAGCCGGTCAACGGGCCGCAACCGCGGGCGCCCGCGGGCCTGTCGCTGCAGGACCGCTCATTGATGACGAAGCGCCGCGTTCTCAATCTGGAGCGTCGCCTGGCTCTGCAGGCCTGAGCCCAACGCGGTGAACAGTACGAGACAGACGGTCCGCCTGGCCCGTGATGCTAGCAGGCCGACGCGAGATCCTCAATAATGCCCAATGTACATAATGGGGGGACGAGGTTTTCGGTAGGCACAGGTCTCAAAACCCCCGGAAAACGCCATTTGAAGGCAATTTCATGGATCAAAAGTTTTGCACCACAATTATGTCGGCCGATCCCCGTAAGTCGTTGCGCCCGCGCGAGTCGCATCCCGGGGGCATCCCGGATGATCCCGGCTTATCCCGGATTAAAACTTTTGATCGACATCAGCGGCCGCGATGGTCTGAGGCCCATCGCGCCCAGCACGGTGGCCGCTTCTTCCTTCACGGATCCGTCGATGCGGGCCTGGACGAGTCGATTTGAAGCCATGGTGCAGTCTCCTTAGGTGAATGACAATGTCATTCACCTAGGCGCCGTATGTCCAGCTGCGAGACGGGGCCGGGGCCGGGAATCGGTCGCCGCCGCCGCCAGCCGAGGCACGGATGCACGGATCGCCATCTTCCAGTGGGGAGGGCTGGTACAATCCGCATCGTCGCCACTCGACCCTCGGCTACGTGTCACCCCTCAACTACGAGAGGAGACAACAGCCGCAGAGTGCGTGAGACCCAAGTCCGTACCCGTCCACGGAACCGGGGCAAGTCCATTCCCGGTGATCTCCATTCGGACTTACGGACGACGGGGATGAGGGTTTGCTTGTTAAAAAAGAGCGTTGTGATGGAAAAGAAAGAGGGGTGACATCATAAAAAAACTCTCGCTCGTGCTCCTGGTGATCGCTTTGGTGGTTTCCTCCGGCCCGGTGTTAGCCCAAAACGGCTGGTATGTGGGGATGGACCTGGGGGGTTCGGTAGCCCCGACAATGGACGTGAAGACCGGGGGGGCGGATGATTGGGTGTCAAGTGCGGCGGCGGCGCATTCAGCGATCCGATGCGACAAGACCATAAACCCGGACGGTTTTCAGGTCGAAGAAGGAGCGTGTGGCAATGCCCCTTCGACTTGGGGGCCCATGGACGAGTCGTTTGATGGCGGCAAGGGGCTCCTGGCTGGGTTGGCCTTGGGGTATCGCAGGGGGGCCTTCAGGGCCGAGGGCGAATACTTCTATCGCAGCGCAGCCCATGAGAGCACGGATGTTCCCTATGATGCCGCAACAAATTATGACCCCGGCACGGATCCGGGATTCCAGACCGTCATGGACGGAGTCGATGCCGTGTTGTCGCACAACGTTTTTGCCAACTTGTACTACGACTTGCGCTCTGATTCGAAGTTTACGCCGGCTCTGGGGATTGGAGTCGGCTTTGCGAAAGCCTCGCTTGCGTACCGGACCCTCTGGCACCGGACGAATGACCCCGAGAACATCACGGTATTCGATACTGAGGCGTTGACTGGTGATGAGCTGGCGAAAGCCCAGGCGTTAAACCGGGAAATTGCCGGCACGATCACCACTGACAGCGCTAAATTATCGGCTCTGCTGCTCGGCTACCAGGCGGTGGCGGGCCTGGATTATCGGGTCAGCAAGCCGGTCACCATCGGGCTCAAGTTCCGATGGGCGAGTTTCGGTGAATTCAATGACGAGTCGGCATATGATTCTCTCCGCGGTCATGCGTCGGTGGCCGGTAACCCGCCGGTTCCCGTTACCTACTATGTAAAGACGGATGACATTCAGTTCTGGGGAATCAGCCTCAACATGAAGTATCAGTTCTGACCGGCAGCTAAAGCGGTTCTCATGACCGTGTGGCGTTCGAGTAGCCGCAATGCCTACGGCGTTGTTGATGGCCATTTCATGTTGGATTCTCGCGGGCTCGCTCCAACCGTCAACATTGGATCTGCTGACGACCGCCGTTACGTAGGAGCCGGCGGCCTTCGCCGTGAGCGAGCGGACCGTGGCCAAGTGGGTCCGGCGCTTTCGGACCGGCGGCCGGCGGGCCCTGGAAGATGGCTCGTCGCGGCCGGGGCCGGCGCCCCATCAAACGCCCGCGCACGTGGTCGCGCGGATGCGGCAGCTGCGCGTGGAGCAGGGGTGGCCCGCCTGGGCGATTGCCCGGGCCGTGGGGTGCCCCCGGTCCACGACAAGCGTCTGGTTGCGCCGGTTGGGGATCAGCCGGCCGCCGAAGGTCCCCGCGCCCCCGGTCCAGCGCTACGAGTGGCCGCACCCCGGCGACTTGCTGCACGTCGAGATCAAGCCCCTGGCCCGGATTCAGGGGATCGGCCATCGGATCCACGGCGACCGGCGGCGGGGGCACCGCGGCGCCGGCTGGGAGGATGTGCATGTCGCCATCGATGACCACAGTCGCCTCAGCTTCGTCGAGGTCTTGCCGGACCAGCGCGGCGAGACCTGTGCGGCCTTCTTGCACCGCAGTGTCGCCTGGTTCGCGGCGCGCCAGGTCCCCATCCGCCGGGTCATGAGTGACAACGGCAGTGGCTACGTCTCCCGCCGGTTCCGCGCGGCGTGTCACGCCCTCGAGCTCCGCCATCTCCGGACGCGGCCCTACACCCCGCGGACCAATGGTAAAGCGGAGCGGTTCATCCAAACGCTCCTGCGCGAGTGGGCCTACGTGACTGCCTATCCGTCCTCGCAGGTCCGGCGCCGGCGACTCCGCTCATACCTGCGTTACTACCATCAGCGGCGACCGCACGCGAGTCTCGACTATCTCGCGCCCTCGTCCCGCATTTCGAGTGCTGCGTGATGAACAACGTACTTGCACTTAACACCTAGCTGAGCGGGTTCTTGCGGAACACCCGCCACACCATCCGGGCCAACCGATTTGCAATGGCGGCGGTGGCGCTTCAGGATCACCTTCGGCGGGTCGTACTCCGCCGCTTCGTATTCCACTTCCTTGTAGCGGTTAAGTCGTTGCGACCGCGAGAGTCGCATCCCGGGGTCATCCCGGATTATCCCGGCTTATCCCGGATTAAAACTTTTGATCGAGCTCAGCGGGTTATGTTCCGGACTCGCGCTTCATGCCCTGCGCGTCTCGGCATCGTTCTTCGACGTGCTCCGCGTGCCGGCCCTGTTCGGACGGACCTTCGCGCCAGAGGAAGACGTCGATGGCCGGCATCGAGTCGCCGTCCTGAGCTATGGCTGGTGGCAGCGTCGGTTTGGGCGTGACCCCAACATCGTCGGGACGACGATCCACCTCGACGGCGGTGACGTCGAGATCGTGGGTATCGCCCCGCCGGCGGTTTCGCAGGCCCTCGACGCGGAGACGCCGACCGATCTGTGGATGCCCTTGGTGATCCCGGACGCGGAGCGCATGCGCTCGCCCAACCGGTACAACTTCTATCTTCAGGCCCTCGGCCGTCTCAGAGACGGGCTCTCGCGTGCGCAGGCGTCGGTCGGGCTCAATCAAATGGCGCAGGTGCTCGAGGCCGAGTACCCAGACTGGAATAAGGACCGGCGGATCGGGGTACGTCCCCTCGACGAGCACGTGGTACCGGCGGGCATCCGCTCGTGGCTGTTGCTCCTCTTGGGAGCGGTCGGCGTCGTGCTCGTTATCGCCTACGCAAATATCGCCAACCTGATGGTGGCCCGCGCCAGTGAGCGTCAGCGCGAGATTGGGATCCGCGCCGCCCTTGGCGCGAGCCGGCTTCGGCTCGTGCGACAGCTCGTGGTCGAGAGCCTGGTCGTGTCCCTGATCGGCGCCGGCGTCGGGCTGGTGCTCGCGTGGTGGGCGGTGGAGGGCCTACGCGCGGCAATGCCCGATGGCGTGCCCAGAGTCGTGACGATTGCCCTCGACCTGCGGGTCTTCGCGGCCGCCGTCGGCGGTGCGGTTGTCTCTGGCGTGGTCTTCGGTCTCGTCCCCGCAGGTGGGTGCTCTCGACCGGTGCTCACGCACGTGCTGCAGGACGGCGCCCGGGGTGCGACCGCCGGCCGCGCCCGCCAGCGCCTGAGAAGTACCCTCGTCGTGTCAGAGATTGCCCTCGCCGTCGTCTTGCTCATCGGTGCCGGGCTGTTTCTCGTCAGCTTTGTCAACCTGATGCGCGTCGACGTGGGGTTTGATCCGGCCGGCGTGTTGGGTAGATTCAAACGGTCGTCGCAACACCTCAACGGTGAGGAGTTGCGATGGGAACACCGAAACGTCGTCGGTCACCCCGTGCGGGACGTCTTCCGATGCGGTCGCCGGGTCGTCCCACGGCGGGACGCCGTGAGCATCGGCGTCGGTTCTGGGAGGCGATCGCCTGCGGGTTGTCCAGCGAAGAGGCGGCGCTGGGGGCCGGCGTGTCCCAGCCGGTCGGAACGAGATGGTTCCGCGAAAGTGGAGGCATGCCGCCGATCAGCCTGGCCCCTCTGTCGGGGCGCTACCTGTCGTTTGCCGAACGAGACGAGATCGCCATCTTGCACGCCCAGCACTGCGGGGTTCGTGATATCGCTCGGCGAATCAGCCGGTCCCCGTCGACCATCTCTCGGGAGCTCCGTCGCAATGCGGCAACCCGCAGTGGCGGACTCGAGTATCGCGCGACGACCGCGCAGTGGCACGCCGACCTGAAGGCGAAAAGACCGCAGGTGGCGAAGCTCGCTGCACACGACGAACTGCGCCGGTACGTGCAAGACCGACTCGCCGGCAGGATTACGGCCGCCGACGGGACGAGGGTGCCTGGTCCCCATGTGCACTGGAACGGTCGCCGCCACGGGCGCCGTCAAGACCGACGCTGGGCGGCGTCATGGAGTCCTGAGCAAATTGCCAACAGACTCAAGGTCGACTTCCCCGATGAGGAGTCGATGCGGATCTCCCACGAGGCCATCTACCAGGCGCTCTACGTGCAGGGACGAGGGGCACTGCGACGCGACCTGGTGGCGTGCTTGCGGACCGGCCGGGCGCTGCGCGTGCCAAGAGCACGGACACGAGGACGCGGCAAGGCGTTCGTCACTGCCGAAATCATGATCAGCAAGCGCCCCGCCGAAGCAGACGATCGGGCGGTCCCAGGACACTGGGAAGGTGACCTGATTGTCGGACTGGGGAGCTCTGCGATTGGGACCCTCGTGGAACGCACCAGCCGATTCACGAGGCTGCTGCATCTGCCTCGCATGGATGACTATGGGCAGCCTCGGATCAAGAACGGTCCCGCCCTGGCGGGGCATGGTGCCGAGGCCGTCCGAGACGCCATCGCGTCGTCGATCATCACGCTGCCCACGCAGCTTCGCCGTTCACTGACATGGGACCAAGGCGCCGAGATGGCTCAACACGTTCAACTCCGAATCGACACCGGTCTGCCAATCTACTTCTGCGACCCACACAGCCCCTGGCAACGCGGCACGAACGAGAACACCAACGGCCTGCTGCGGCAGTACTTTCCCAAAGGCACCGACCTGTCCAGACACTCTCGTGATGATCTTGACGCCGTTGCTGCTGCTCTCAACAGTCGCCCCCGCAAGACCCTCGGCTGGAAGACACCCGCGGAGGCACTTGGCGATCACCTATGCTCAATCACACAACGCGGTGTTGCGACGACACCTTGAACCCAAGTTGACAGCCTGGGTCGCTCCCCAGCCTGACGGAGACATGACCGACCGCGCCAGTACGGCCCTGACGGACACCGTCGATCGGGTCCGCGAGATTCGTGGCGTCGAAGCGGTGGCCGCAGTGTTTGGGACGTCGCCGGCGGGCGCAGGGGTCGCCGCAATTAAGATCGCGATCCCCGGCCGGACGCGTGAGGGCGGAGAGCAAGTGCTGGCGTCGATTGTCACCGCTGACTACCATCGGGTGCTGCGGATTCCCCTGCACGCCGGACGGTACTTCGACGAGGGCGATCGTCGCGGCTCCGAGCCGGTCGTACTGCTGGGCGCGGCGACGGCCCAGCAGTACTTTCCAGGGGCGGACCCGGTGGGTGACGTCATCGACGTCAACGGGACGAGACGCCAGATTGTCGGTGTGGTCGGTGACATTCGACCGTACCGTGATTGGCAGCTGGTGTCCGCGCTCGTCTACCTTCCCGTGACCCAACACCCGATAGGCGGCGGCCACTTGCTCATCCGCACGACGGGTGACCCGCTGGCGCCGCTTCCCCTTGTGCGAGCGGCGGTCGCAGGGGTGTTACCGGATGTGCCCGTTCGGGATGCGGACGCGCTGGAGACGATCATGGCGCGCCGAGCCGCGCAGCGTCGGCTGAGCATGCTGCTGCTGGGCGTGTTTGGCGTGCTCGGTCTCGGGATCGCCCTGGTCGGCGTCTACGGCCTCCTCGCCTATGTGGTCACGCAGCGCACCCACGAGGTGGGTGTGCGGCGAGCACTCGGGGCCACGCGGATGGCTGTCACATCACTCCTGCTCCGCCGCACGGTCACGCTGGTGGGTCTTGGACTCGCGGCCGGGGGCTTCGCGGCCTGGGGCGTCAGTACCACGACGAAAGCCTTTCTCTTTCAGCTGGGTCCGACCGACGCCCGGATCTTTGGCGGCGCACTTACGGTCGTGGCGCTGTGCTCACTCGTTGCCGCGGCCCTGCCAGCGAGCAGAGCGGCCCGCGGCGACCCGATGGTCGCCCTTCGCGTCGAATGACCGAGCCGACTAAACATCCGACCGTAGAGTTCGCTCCCTCTAAGGGCGTTTGTTCAGCGACCTTCTGCTCGTTCGAGCACTACAGGTTCACTTGACATTCTAGTGAACGTGTAAGACCCTGAGCCCTGGTTCACTAGAATGACAAGTGCACACCGGGATCGCGTCGAGCTCTTGCAGGGCACGCTCGATCTGATCGTCCTGCGCTCCCTGGCGACGATGGGGCCGCAACACGCCTACAGCCTGGCGGCCCGACTTGAGCAGGTCGCTGACCACCCGCTTGAACTGAATCAGGGCACCCTCTACCCAGGCCTGACGCGACTCGAGCAGAAGGGCTGGATCAAGGGCCGGTGGCAGAAGACCGAGCACCACCGGGATGCCAAGTACTTCGCCATCACGCGCGCCGGGAGTCGCGCGCTGGTGAAGCAGACCGAGCGGTGGCGGCGCCTGGCAGGGTTGGTCGACAAGCTCCTGTTGGACGAGTCGTAGCCATGTGGCGTCTGAGGCAGCTTGCCGTCAAGCTCTACCACTTCCTCCGGCCCGCGCGAGCAGAGCAGGAGCTGACCAGGGAGGTCGCTGCCCATCTCGGTCTGCTCGAGGACGAGTTCCGGCAGCGGGGCATGACGGCCGATGCCGCACGCCTGGCAGCCCGGCGATCGTTCGGCGGGGTTGAGCAGGCCAAGGAACGGTCCCGGGAGCAGCGATCGCTGCGGTGGCTGGAGGATCTCTGGCGGGACGTGCGGTACGCGATGCGTGCTCTCATCCGAACACCGGGATCCACACGCGGCTGGCGCCGCGAGCGCGCGGTGACCGCGGTTATCGTCGCGATCCTGACGGTCGGCGTCAGTGCCAACGCGATCATGTTTGGCGTCGTGGATCAACTGCTGCTCCAGCCGCCCTCCGGCGTGGGGAACGTCGAGGCGGTGCGGCGTGTGTACTTCGGCACCCACGGGCCGCAGGGGGTAGGACGGCCGGCGGTGACCAACGACGCCTACCCGATCGTCGCCGCCCTTCGCGATCAGGTACCCGCCTTCAGTGCCGCCGCGGCCATCAGCCGCGCCGACGTCTCGGTCGGCACCGGCGTCGATGCGCGACCAGTGAGGGTCGCGCTGGTGAACGCGCCCTACTTTTCCCTCCTCGGCCTCCGTCCGGCCGCGGGCCGCTTCTTCGCCGGTGCAGAGGATGCCGAGGTCGGTGCGGCGCCCGTTGCCGTCGTGAGCTACCGCTTCTGGCGCGCGGTGCTGGGCGGGGATCGCGACGCGGTGGGAACCGCGCTGCGCGTCGAGGGTGTGCGGGTGACGGTGATTGGCGTCGCGCCGCGGCAGTTTGCCGGCATCAGCGACGAACCGACTGACCTCTGGGTACCGATCGGCGCACTGGCGCCCACGCTGCTGGGCGACCGATGGGCGTCGAATCCCGGGTGGTACGCCTTCGAGCTCGTGGCACGCCTGGCGCCTGAGGTGACCCCGGTGCAGGCCGACGCGCAGGCCACGGCCATCTACCGCAGCGTCGTGGCCGATCGGCCGTTTGCCGATGACCAGGGCACGGCCTTCACCGCACCTCTCGAGCGGCTGCGGTCACCGAACGGGATTCTGGCCGAAGGCCAGGTCGGCCTCTGGCTGCTGGCCGTGGCGGGCGTCGTCTTGCTCATCGCCGTCGCGAACGTGGCGAGCCTGCTGCTCACCCGTACGTGGTCGCGCCGCCGCGAGATCGCCGTGCGGATCGCCCTCGGCGTCAGCCGGGCGCGGCTGTTGCGACAGCTGCTGATCGAGTCGACGCTGCTGGCCGCGTTGGCCGCGGCGGTCGCGTTGGGCGTCGCGTACCTGGGCGGGCGGGTCGTGCAGCAGCTCCTGCTGCCAGGCTTCCCCTGGGACGCACGCGTCATCGATGCCCGGGTCCTGGTCGTGACGCTCGTGATCGGCGTCCTCACGGCCGTCGGTGCGGGGATGGCGCCGGCCTGGCAGGCGTGGGCCACAGATCTGGTCGGATCGGTGCGAGGGACGTTATCTGTGACCCGTGGGCGCACCGGCCTGCTGCGCACCGGCCTGCTCGTGGCCCAGGTGGCCCTGTGCGCCGTGCTGCTCATTGGCACCGGTCTATTCATGCGGAGTCTGCTGGCCGCTCAGGCTCACGATGTCGGCATCGACCTCGATCGCGTGATCCAGGTGCGGCTCCCCCATCGACCTGACAATGCGCCGGCCGTCGTGGAGGCGGACTACGTGCAGGCCATGACCCGACTGGCCGGTATCCCCGGCGTCGAACAGGTCACGCTCGCGCGCGGGTCGGCGCCGATGGCGGAGTCGGGCGCCATCACCATCCGGCCGGAGGGATGGACGCACGATGACACGCGCGGACGTCCGATGCCCGGCGCGTTCGTCGTCGAGCCGCACTATTTTGCGACCCTCGGGGCGAGCCTGGAGCGCGGCCGTGGCCTGACCGCGGAGGACGTGCGGGCAGGGTCGCGGGTGGCCGTCATCAACCGCTCGCTGGTGGCCGACTTCTGGCCCGGGACGGATCCGCTGGGGCAGTGCGTCCGCCTGGGAGACGCGGGGAACGACTGTACGCGCATCGTCGGCATCGTCGAAGACATCCTGATGTACGACCGCCTCGACACCGCCCGCGCGCAGGTGTACGTCGGACTCTCGCATCCGGACGTGGGACAACGGGAGCCGAGAGCGATGCTGATTCGCACCACGGACGATGCCCGAGGGCTCCTTCCGGTCATTCGCCAGTTGATGCAGTCCCTGTCGCCCGACATGCCGTTCGTGCCGGTCAACACGCTCGAGACGCTCGTCGCGCCGCAGCTCCAGCCGTGGCGCCTCGGTACGACGATGTTGGTGATCTTCGGTGGCGCGGCGCTCATCATCGCGGCGGTGGGCCTCTACAGTGCCATGGCGCACGCTGTTGCGCAGCGGAGCCACGAGATGGGTATCCGCATCGCGCTCGGCGCACCACGTTCGGCCGTCGTGAGCTTGGTGGCGACGCAGGGTCTTGCGCTCACCGGAGTCGGGCTCGCGATCGGGTTGGCCGGAGCCTTCGCGAGCACCGGGCTCCTCGAGAGCCTGCTGTTTGGTGTGCCGGCCACGGATCCCGTGACATTCGTCGCCATCCCACTCGTGCTCTTCACCGTGGCCGGCCTCGCGTGCTACGTGCCGGCTCGGCAGGCGACCCGCGTCGATCCGATGACCGTCCTGCGCGCCGAGTAGGACAGCCAACAGCCGTCTCGGCCCCCTCCGTTCTCCTTGACAGCTTAGGAAAGAGTATGGCACTGTCCTCCTAATCTATTTAGGTGGCCCAGTGACCGACAAGGCTGACTTACTGCCGGGTACCCTGGACGTCCTCGTCCTCAAGGCCGTCTCACTTGGACCACTCCATGGGTACGGTGTCCTCCTCCGTATCGAGCAGATCACGCAGGGCGCCCTCCTCGTGGAGCAGGGCGCGCTCTACCCGGCGCTGTTTCGCTTGGAACAGCAGGGCTTGTTGGCGACCGCATGGGGGGTGTCCGAGAACAACCGACGGGCCAAGTTCTATCGGCTCACACGCGCTGGGCGTCGCCGGCTTCGTGACAACACCAAGAGTTGGTATCGGCTGGCAACCGCGATGGCGGCAGCCCTTGGGACACGCGCGGGGAAGGCGTGACCATGTGGACACGCCTGTGGCTGTGGATCCAAGCCTGGGTTCGGCCGAATCGCTTTGAAGCCGACCTCGCGGGTGAACTCGAGTTCCACATTCAGTCGCGGACGGAAAGGTGGGTAGCCGAGGGCGTTGCCCCGGCTGAGGCGCGGCGGCGCGCACGTCTCGAGTTCGGCGGTCTCGACAAGATCAAGGACCAGGTGCGAGACGTCAGGCGTGGCGCGTGGCTCGGTCAGGCTGTACAGGACGCGCGTTACGGGCTCCGATCACTTCGCCGCACTCCTGGCGTCGCCGCGGCGATCCTCCTGATGCTCGCGGTCGGGATCGGCGCCAACGCCGCGATGTACGGGCTGCTGGCTCAGTTGTTCCTGCAAGCCCCGCCGCACATTGAGAACCCCGACAGCGTGCACCGCGTGTATGTGCGGCAGACAGGTCTTGGCGGGACCACCACCAATCCCCGGATGGAGTGGGACGAGTTCAGCGCCCTTCGCACCGACACGATTCGGTTTTCGGTGGTGGCTGGCTACACCTACCCAACGGCTACCCAACACGGGCGGGGTCAGGCGTCCGAGGAGCTGTACGTCTCGTGGGTCACCGGTGAGTTCTTCAGGTCTCTCGGCGTTCATCCTGCAGTGGGTCGGAGGATCGGTCCGGCAGACGATCGCCTGGCCGCGACGCCGGCAGCGGTCATCAGCGACGGCTACTGGCACCGACGGTTCGGCGGGGGCCACGATGCACTTGGTGCCACAGTCACGTTCGACGGAGTGACCTACACGATCATCGGCGTTACGCCGCCGGGCTTCTCCGGCCCCGACCCGAATGCTGCCGATGTGTGGCTCCCGCTGCTGCACGCGGCCACCGGCCGCCGCGGAGAGGAGTGGCGAGAATCTGGGAGTGGGTTTTGGTTGACGCCGTTGGTGCGTCTGGCGCCCGATATAACGCCGGCCGCCGCGGGCTCTGCGACGACCACCCGAGTGTGAGCGAAACTTAGTTGGAAATTGAAGCGGCTCCAAACCCTGTGGTTTGATGACATTGCGAGACGAACATCACGCCACGAGAGAAAGGAGCCGAGATGAGCAGTGTCCTACGATCGGTCAGGAAGCGCAAGAAAGGTCGCACGTTGGGCGCGGTCGACGTCATCGACCGAGAGGAGTACGCCGAGCTGGAGGTCGATGCCAAGGTGGCGTTGATCCGGTCGTTGGTTCCGCTGGGCTTGATGCACATCGAGGAGTTGCTCGACGAGGAAGTGACCGCGCTGGCTGGCGAGCGCTACGCCCGCAAAGCCCCGTCAGTCGGCGGGCGTCGTCATGGCAGCAACCCCGGGACGGTCGGGTTGGCCGGCCAGCGCGTGCCGATTCGCGTGCCCCGGATTCGCCATGTCACGGAGAGCGAGATTCCCCTGCGGTCGTACGAGGCGCTGCATGGCGATCGCGCAGTCAACGACCTGTTGCTGAGGCGCGTGCTGTATGGGATCTCGTGCCGCAACTACGCGGCGGCCGCCGAGGCGATTCCCAGGGCGATCGGCCTATCGGGGTCGACGGTGTCCCGCGCGTTCATTCAGGCCAGCGCGACGAAACTCCGCGAGCTCCAGGAGCGGGACCTCTCCGGGGAGGACGTCGTGGCCCTCGTGCTGGACGGCAAGACGTTCGCCGAGGCGACGATGGTCGTCGCGCTGGGCATCACGATGACGGGGGACAAACGGTTCCTGGGCGTCGTCGAGACGGACACGGAGACCGAGAAGGTGTTGACCCCGTTCCTCCGGTCATTGGTCGAGCGGGGCCTCGATGTCTCCCAGGGGCTTCTGGTGATCGTGGATGGCGGCAAGGGGCTCCGGGCGGCCGTGCGGAAAGCCTTCCGCCACCGCGCCCTGGTGCAACGGTGTCAGTGGCACACGCGCGAGAACGTGGTGAGTTACGTGGCCAAGCGTGAGCAGCCGGTGTGGCGGCAGCGTCTCCAGCGCGCCTACAACCGTCCGGAGTACGACGAGGCCCTCGCCGCCCTCAAGTCGCTCCAGCATGAGCTGGAGGATCGGAACCAATCCGCGGCCGGCAGTCTGGCGGAAGGCCTCGACGAGACCCTGACGTTGCATCGCCTCGGGGTGTACGGTGTGCTGGGCCGGTCGCTGAAGACGACGAACAGCCTCGAGTCCATCAACGCGCTCATTGAGGAGCGCTGTGCGAAGGTCGATCACTGGCAGAACTCGAGTCAACGCCATCGCTGGCTGGCCACTGCGCTCCTGGACATCGAGCCACGCCTGCGCAAGGTGATGGGCTACCGGCACCTGCCCAGGCTTCGTGACGCATTGAAGCGAGAGCTGAAGATCGACACGACGACGTCGACGAAGAAAGCCGCGTAAGCAATCAGGAGCCGCGGAGAGTTTCAACTAGGAATGGGCTTGACTCGCTCCGCTTGATGAGCGAACGGGGCAGGACCTGGACCTCGACGCAGTCTTGGCGGCAGTGGACCGCACCGTAAGTCCCGTCGGTCAACAGCTTCTTTACCACCGCCTCCGGACGACACCTGCCTCAGATAGCCTGAAAGGGTTCGAGGCGTTGATGACCCGACTGGCCGAAGACTCCGCAGAGCGGGAACGCGTCCAGGTGTCATTGGTTCGATTGCGCGGGCACTCCGGCGATGCGTGGTGGCTCACACAGCCCGGCGTCCTCGACATCAAGCGGGGAGACGTGTTCTTTCCTCTCTTGGCGCCCGTCGTGCCAGTCGCGCTCCTGCTCGCCACGGTCTGGCCTGCGGCGCCACTGTTGATAATCCTCGGCATCCTGACCAACCTCACGCTCCGGTTCGTGACGGCTCCGCGCCTCAGCCCTCTGTTGGACCCCTTTCGACAACTCGGACCGCTCATGGCTGTCGCTGAGACCTTCCGTCCGTTGATCGCAACCGACGGTGCAGCTGTTGGACCATCGCTGTCCTCCGACCTCGCCAGACTGCGCCGCCTTCGGAGAATCTCCGGCTGGGTGAGCCGCGATCCGACGACGTCCGATGACCTCACCGCTTTTGTCTTTGAGGCCGCAAACATGATGTTGCTGCTGGACGTGAACGCGCTCTACTTTGCGTCAAAGGAGATTCAGGCGAACGGTCCAGCGCTTCTCCGAACGATTGCCACGGTTGGAACGGTCGACGCCGCCATCAGCGTCGCGTCGTACCGCGCGGGAACAACTGGCTGGACGCGGCCGATCTTTCAGTCTCGAGTCGCCGGTTCGACGATGACCGATCTGCGTCACCCACTGTTGGTCGCGGCGGTCCCAAACTCTCTCGCACTCGCGCCTCCACACGGCATCCTCGTGACCGGGTCGAACATGTCCGGGAAATCTACGGCGCTCTCATGTGGTCATCGCAACATTTGAACCGCTGCGTGGTAAGGAAACAGTGGAGGTGTTGGGATGGCAGAAACACGTATTCGCGGTGTGCGGCTGACGCGAGAAGAACGACTGGCTGTACGTCGGCTGATCAGTGCCGGTCGGAGTTTCGAAGAAGCGGCGGCGGCCGTCAGGTGTTCGACGAAGACCGTGCAGAGACTACTGAACACGGTGGGCGGCATGCCACCGCAGAAGCCGACGCGTTCGAAGCGGCACCTGTCATTGGCTGAGCGAGAGGAAGTCTCGAGAGGATTAGAAGGCGGCGCATCGTATCGTGCGATCGCACGGCGCCTTGGACGGGCACCGTCCACCATCGCTCGCGAGGTCAACGGCCATAGCGGCCGCCGCCGGTATCGGGCGTGTCGCGCGGACGAGGCGGCCTATAAGAGAGCGCGACGACCGAAAGCCACGAAATTCCGACGCTGTCCTCGGCTCCGCGCCCAGGTGGAATCGATGTTGAACGCGCAGTGGTCTCCGCAACAAATCAGTGCGAGACTGACCATTGACTACCCGGACGATCCCGAGATGCGCGTGTCGCACGAAACCATCTATCGTTCGCTGTTCGTCCAGTCCAGGGGGGCGTTGCGCAAAGAGCTCACCGCGTGTCTGCGTTCGGGGCGTACCCGTCGTCGCCCGCATGGGCGCAAAGATCCAGGAGGCTATATCAGAGATATGGTCCTCATCGCGGATCGACCGGCTGAGATTGAAGACCGTGCCGTGCCTGGTCATTGGGAAGGCGATTTGATGCTGGGTGCCCGGGGCCAGTCGGCGATCGCCACGTTGGTCGAGCGTCAGACTCGCTACGTCATGTTACTGGCCGTCGGCCGCAACAAGACCAGTCCCCATGTGTGCGCGCTCATCGCGAAGAAGATCAGAACGCTGCCGCAGCATCTCGCAGTGTCCCTCACGTGGGACCGCGGCAAGGAAATGGCTGGGCACCGCCAATTCAGCATTGCAACTGGCGTCCACGTCTACTTCTGTGATCCGTCAAGCCCGTGGCAACGCGGCAGTAACGAAAATACGAACGGTCTGCTGCGTCAGTACTTCCCAAGAGGAAGCGACTTGTCCGTCCATAGCCAGCGGCACCTAAACCGGGTCGCGCACATGCTCAACGACCGGCCTCGACAAACGCTGGGCTGGATGAAACCATCTGAGAAACTGGCTGAGTTGTTGCGTTGACCATGTGAGATCGCCTACCTTTCTGCGCACGATCGGCGTGAACGCGGTCCTGGCGCAGACGGTCAATACCTGCCTGGCGACAGCGTACCGCGCGCCGGTCTTCACGGTGCGTAGCGTGATCGGCAGAAGCGACGATCTGATGACCGGCAAGAGCTACTACCGGGACGAGGTGGAGGCGGTACTTGCTGAGCTGCTCAGGACCAGAGCGGACCAGACGGACGCGGCTCATATCGTGATCGTGGCGACGCACGATCGCGAGCTCGTCGATCTCATGCAGGGCGTGTATGTCTCGCATCACTTCAGGGACACCGTCGGTTCAGACGGCCTTTCGTTCGACTATCAGTTACAAGAAGGCCCCGCTCACTCTTGGAACGCCATCGCCCTTCTCGAGATATGCGGAGCGCCAGCACGAGTCGTGAAACGCGCGTATGGGCGCACGGCTGACCTCGACGACCAACGCCGCATAGGGCAGGGGTCAGACAGTGACTAAAGGCTCGCGCGGCGTCACAATCTCTGCCCGGTGCTCATGTCCGTCACAGGTCAACATCGGCAGGCGCGGATACCGAGCGTACCGGGGATCGTCGATCGAACGCTCGCACAAATAGTAACGGTCGTTCGCTCTTGTGCCGACGACTCGAGCGTACAGACAATTCAGGCAGCGGCCGACCGGTGCCTGCTCGGCGGCTGGGTCAGTCGACGACCGTCCCATCCCAGCATCTCCATCCACGTTCGCCGTGCCCGAAGTGGCACGTCTCCGGGTGCAGTAGCTCCGCCAGAATCTCAGCGGATTCCACCACGTGCGGACCAGGACGGTTGAAATACTGATTGCCGTCCGTGATCAGGACGTGTCCATTCTTGACGACCGAGAGCGCGGACCACTGACGATGCGACGCCAACGGCGACATCTCACGATTGGAGCGATCGATGTCGAACCCACACGGCATGACGGCAATGACGTCAGGGTCGGCAGCGAGCAACTGCTCGATGTCGAGATAGCCGGAGTGTTGCCCTGCCACCCCAAAGAGGTTTCGGCCGGCGGCGCAGTCGACGAGCTCGGGCACCCAGTTTCCCGCCGTCATGAGAGGGTCGATCCACTCGATGCACGCAATCGACGGGCGATCGAGCTGGGCCGTGCGTGCACGCACCGTAGCGAGGCGAGTCGTCAGCTCTGTCACGACCGCCTCACCGTGATCAGGTGCCCCAAGAGTCGACGCGACCTTGCGGATGTCTTGCCATATGTCACCGAGCGCCATTGGCTCGAGTGAGACGACCGTTGGTTGCGAACTCACCAGCTCGCAGACGGCCCGTTCGACGTCCGTGAGACTGACCGCGCAGACCTCACACTGGGTTTGCGTGATGATCACCGTCGGCGCGAGGTCGTCCAACAGGTCCGGGTCGACGCGGTAGACAGAGAGTTCCTCGGTGACGATGGTCCGCACCTGGTCATCAATCTCCCTGCTCGCCGCGCCGACATCGACCTTCGACGTCGAGCAGCCCGGCAACCGCTCGATGGACGAGGGGTAGTCGCACTCGTGCGACCGGCCGACGAGCTGGTCCTCGAATCCGAGCGCGGTCCTCGGGCACGAGGCGGTCGCTCGACCACAGCCGCTCGCCGGTCGTCGCGTCCACGCCGCGCAGTTCGCCGTAGCTGTTGAGCCCGTAGATTACGTCGTCCACCACGATGGGCGTCGACGTCATGGATCGCTGCACCGGGCGGTCGGTGCGGTTGGGGTTGGTGCCGGTCCAGACCAGCCGCGCCGCCGGACGGTCGGGGTTGAGTGCCAGCATCAGGCCGCCGTTCTCCACCTGCGTGATGAGCAGGTAGCGCCCGCTGCGGACCGGCGTGCCGATCGTCAGCCCGCTCGCGAGCGGAAAGTCGTGCTCCCACCAGATGCGGCCGGTGGCCGGGTCGAGCGACGTCACCCCGGCCGGGTGCCAGACGATCAACTGCCGCACGCCTCCGGCGGTGATTACGATCGGCGACGAGTAGCCCGCTTCCGAGTTCGTATCGATCGCACGCCACGCCTCGGCGCCCGTCGCCTTGTCGAACGCCACCACCATGGCGTCGGGCTCGCCGCCCAGCAGGGTGACCAGGTACTCACCCTCCACCAGCGGCGAGTGCGCGACGCCGTAGTCGGCTACGGCGTCGATCTTCCAGATCAGATCGCCGCTGGTGGTGTCGAAGCACGACAACATGCCGGCCGCCCCGAGGATGTAGACGCGGTCGCCGTCAACGGTTGGCGTGGCCCGGGGGCCGGTGGCGAACACCGGGACTATGTTGCGATAGGTGGCCGGCCATTGCCGCGTCCAGAGGACCGCTCCGGTCTCCTCGTCGAGCGCCACGAGCCGCTCATGGCCGTCCATCGTGCGGCTGCCCGGCGTCTCTTGGTAGTCTAGGACGAAGACGCGTCCGTCGGCGACGGCCGGTCCGGCGAAGCCAGCGCGCACCGGGGTGCGCCACTTGACGATGAGCCCGCCTTCGGCAAAGCGCTCGACGATTCCAGTCTCGTGCCACACGGCGGCCCGGTCGATGCCGCGCCACTGCGGCCAGTCTTCGGCGTCGAGCACGGCGGTCAAGCAGCAGACGACGGCGCAGGCGAGCGCCGCGATCATCCGACAGGCCGTACAACGGTCAGGCATCAGGACTCCAGTTGCCCGGGCCGACACGCGGCCAATTCAACTCACTGAGGTTGCCCCGATCTCGCGGGCAGGTTGAACGCTTGCGGCTCACATCATGACATATGCCTTGAGAAGCCAACACAGACGTGCGAGCAGAAAGTATGTCGAAGCACGTGGATGCCCGACAGGCTGTCTTCTACATCCCGGAATCGTAGGTCAACGCCCAGTTAATCGCGGCGTCGAAGAGGCGATGGCCGTCTTCGGTCATCCGATGATACGTGCCAAGGTCGTTGTTGTTCTCGGTGAAGAGCGAGATGCGCAGGTTTGGCGAGGGCGAGCCGTCGAAGAGCGCATCGCCTGGGAGAATGAAGTAGATCGACTGCGCTTCAGGGTAGTCCGGAAGAGCGGCCACAGACTGGACCCCGGGTGCCAACACCTCATTCACGGCCCAGTTGATCTCCGCAGGGATGGTGTACACGGTAACGCGGCCCGACAGCCCTGCCGCCAGCGGGTGTGAAGGATCCACGATCACGATATCGGTCTCGCCATTGATGGCGCCGAAGTGGCCGACTTCGACCTCACCGGTCGGCTCTTCAATGGTGCCCCCGGCACCTCCCTCTGGCGAGCCGGGATCGACACTCTGAGCGTCCGGGTCCACGAATTGAAACTCATCCTGCAGGAACGCCTCCATGTTGATGATCGGCGTCGACGTTGCAGTGAGTTTTGTGCCGACCCCGGCAGAGGCCAGCGACTCGGGGAGGATTATCAAGTCCGCCGCGTCGGCCGCCGCCTGCATTTCGGCCTCCTCGGTGTCGTCACGCATCATGGTCACGTGGTGTCCCAAGTCGAGACGCAGATGGAGCTCGAGCGAGCGGTCGTCAAGGCTCGTGCATTTGCGGTAGGTGTCGTTTTCGTCCCCGCAGACAATCAGGATGTTCATGTTGCCTGGGGCCGCCTGCTGGCCGAACGCCAGCGGCGCGGTAAGAGCGATTGAGAGCCCGACAGCGCCGAGCGTTGACGCATGCTTTCTGTTCATTGCATCCTCCCTTTCAGTGTCGCCAGTTCGGCCGAGCAGTCCGGCCACGCTTTCTGTTCGTGCATGTTACTGCTCCGCGGGGGAACAGACACTATGACTGGCTCCCGACGGTCGATTCCTGATGCTGCGTCCGGAGCTCCCAACCGAGGTAGTCCTCGTCCGAAATTGAATCGACGAACTCCAGCGCCTCGTCCCCGCCAACTGATCGGAAGCGCACGTGCGCCTCAGGTTGCCCGATCTCACTGGCTAGAGCGTATGTACGCATTCTCCCGGCCCCAACCCGGCCTCGACGATCCCCACCCTAACGGCACAGCTGAAGCCCCGGAGGAGGCGTACGTATGATGGGATGGACTCCTCCCGCTATTGCGGCATCATCGTGCCAATCGTGAAACGGCCTCGAGGGCCAAAGCTAAGGAGGAGTCCAGATGCAGCATACGACTATCGCCGTTGACCTCGCAAAGTCCGTCTTTCAGGTCGCCATTTCGCGTCGCCCGGGACGCGTCGACGAAGAACATCGCCTGAGTCGCGCGCGGTTCCTACGGTTCTTTGCGACGCAGCCGGCGGCGACCGTGCTGCTGGAAGCGTGCGGGTCGGCTCCGAGTGTCGTCGGACTCCTCCAGCCCATAGATGGCCGCAATGCCGGGGTGGTTCAGGCTGGCGAGAACTTGGGCTTCCCGCTGGAACCGAGCCAAGCGATCAGGATCTGATGCAAATGCCTCGGGCAGGATCTTGAGCGCCACCTGCCGGTTCAGCTTCGTGTCGGTGGCCTGATAGACCTGCCCCATCCCGCCCTCGCCGATGAGGGCAGTGACCTGGTAGTGGGCGATCGTGGAGCCGACTTGGAGGGACATGACTAGCGATCGGCCTAATGGTAGCCACGCGAGCCAGGATGGTCTACACCGTCAACGAGAAGGGCCGTCAACAGCCCGGCTGGCGGTCAAGACGTCGGCGGTGACGAGCGGAGCTTAGGTCCGCAGGCTCAGCGGGAGTCGCTGCGGCCCGATCGCCAACGCGGCAAGGCTACCGAGGACCGGGGGACCGTAAGCGTTGTACAGATACCCCCACTGGAACAGGATCCCCATCGCGAAGTGGAAATTCAGCACCATCGCCACCGCAATCACGGCGACGAGCCGGACCCGGAATCCGGCGAGCAGTGACACGCCGGTGGCGAGCTCAGCGACCGGGACGATCCGCGCGAAGAGCGGCAGACCCGGCATCGCCAGCGTGTCGATATACCAGCGGCTGACGGCAGGTGCGTTACCCCACCACCCGCGCAGCTCCGCCTCGAGAGGCCCGGTGTCGGCGAACCAACCCAGCTTGCTCGACCCCATGCACAGAAAGAAGACCCCCATCGCGACCGACAGGAGCCGCAGACCGCCGTCGCTCGAGCGGGTCATAGTGATCGCATTGTATCTGGACGGCCCCAGGTCCACGCCACCTGCCGGTTCAGTTTGGTGTCAGTAGCCTGGTAGACCTGCCCCATCCCACCCTCGCCGATGAGGGCGGTGACGTCGTAGCTCCCTATGCGCTCGAATCGCATTTGATCAGGCCAGAAACTGACGAGCCGCTCGCACCGTCGGTGGCGCGTGTCTAGAATCAGCGGAGCATCCGGGACCCGAGGCCGACCTGCCCACTGGTGCAACGCGGAAGCCCGCGTCGTAGCGTGGCCCGGGGAGTCGCGGTTTGGTCACTGGTGACACGCCGCCTTGCGTGATCCCGTTTAGGAGAATGCTCTCCACACCGCCTCCCTGGTCCCGGATGCCTCTCGCAGTATGCAGGAGCATGCCATGAAGCACAATCGCCGTCGGTCTCCCCGCTCGTCGCGCCGTTCCCCCTCCGTGCTCGAACGCATCCAGGTGGATGTCGCCGACATCGACTGCGGCGCCACCGAGCACTTCGTCTCCGTACCGCCCGACCGGGACCTCACGCCTGTCCAATCTTTCAGAACCTTCACCGCCGACCTCCACCGCCTCGCCGACTGGCTCGTCGCCTGTCGCGTGACCAGCGTCGCCATGGAAGCCACCGGCGTCTACTGGATTCCGGTCTACGACATCCTCGAAGCCCGGGGGATTGAGGTCCTCCTGGTCAACGCGCGGCACGTCAAACACGTCCCCGGCCGCAAGAGCGACGTCGAGGACTGCGAGTGGCTCCGCGAGTTGCACTCGGTCGGCCTGCTGCGCGGCAGCTTCCGCCCCGCCGGACCGATCCTCCCCTTACGCGCGTACCTGCGCCACCGCGAGGTCCTCGTCCAGACCGCCGGCACCTATGTCCAGCGCATGCAGAAGGCGCTCGTCGAGATGAACTTGCTGCTCCCGCGCGTCGTCAGCGACATCGTTGGCAAGACCGGCCTGACGATCCTCCGCGCCGTCGTCGCTGGCGAGCAAGACCCCCAGGTCCTCGCCCAACACGGCGTTGGTGCAGGTCCCGCGCGGCATTCGATTCCCGACCCGCTGGTGTCGTCGGCCGCAACTGTTGCACAATGCCCCGGTGAATTCGAGGGTGCACCCGAAGTACAAGACCAGATACCGCGTTGGGAATTGGCCTGCGTATGAGCGGGCCCTCGTGCAGCGGGGCGACGTGACGCTGTGGCTCTCGCCGGACGCGGTGGCCGCCTGGACGCCGGGGTTGTCCGGTCGGCCGGGCGGGCCGCGCAAGTTTTCGGACCATGCGATCGAGACCGCGTTGACACTCCGGCTCGTCTTCCGCCTGCCGTTGCGCCAGACGGAGGGCTTCTTGCGGTCGGTCCTGACACTGATGGCCACCGGACTCGACGCGCCGGACCACACGACGCTGTCCCGGCGGGGCCAGCCACTGGACGTCGCCCTTGATCGCGTGCCGACCCACGGACCTGTTGATCTCGTCGTCGACAGTACCGGGCTGTCGGTGTTCGGCGAGGGGGAGTGGGCGGCGGCGAAACACGGCGGTCGCGGGAAGCGGGGCTGGAAGAAGCGACACCTCGGGGTCGATCGCTCGGGGGTCATCGTGGCGCAGGCGCTCACCGCGCCGACGAGCGACGACGCGACGACCGGCGTCCGTTTCGTCGAGACCGTACCCGGCGACGTCGCGAGCGTGACCGCCGACACGGCGTACGACACCGTCGCGTTCTATGCTGCGGCCAGCGCCCGAGACGCGCGGGTCGTGGTGCCGCCGGCGAGAACCGCGTCGCTGTCTCGGCACGGCCCGCGGTCCCGTGCTCGCGATCGGACGATCCGACGCGTGCAGATACTCGGCTGTCGGCGGTGGAAGAAAGCCTCCAGATACCCTCGGCAGGCACGCGTGGAGAACGTGGTCTTTCGGTACAAGTCGATCATCGGACCTGGTCTGCGAGCCCGCACGGAAGCCGGGCGACAGACCGAGGCGCTCCTCGCGTGCGACGTGCTGAATCGGATGACCGAACTCGGTCGGCCCGCGTCCTACCGCATCGGTCGGTGAGGGCTCGCCGCTCCGGAAGGCTCCGCCTGAACGATCAATCCTGCAACAACGCCCCGCGCTTGTTCGGTGTAGTTCTCTCGGGTGTACGCACGAAGGTCGACCACCGCACAGTGCTCGTTCAGGGCGATCGGTCGGTGCGGAATCCCCAGGTGCAGAAATTTGTAGACCGGCCGGTCGCGCGCCACGGTCATCCGTCGGGTGAACTCCTCGAAGAACACCTGGCCGTTGACCGGGAACAGGCGCCCGGCGGTGGTATCGTTCGACTGCCCCGCGCCGACCGAGGTCTGCCATCGCCACGCCTGGTCGTTGTAGATCCACGGCTTGAGCACATGCGGCGACATTGTCAAGTTGACGAAAAGCTCGTCGATCGACCCCCAAGATACCGGGCTCCAGCCCGTCGTGAACCCGCCATGCTGGGCATCAAAAACGACCGTCAGCTTCAACTTGACTGTGAGCATCATTCCGCTGCCTGCCGAGGTCGCTCGGTGACACTGGTGGGTGCCGGCGGGTGGTGGCCTGACCCGCAACTTGACTGACCTACGGTCCTCGCTACTGATCTGTCGGTCATCGTCCGTCGGCGATGGACACGGCAACCCGTCTGACCGGATGGGCCGTGACCCAATAGGGGCCTGCGGCAACGTCGACCCATCACAGTCCTGTCCGCCCATCCGGCCGACGCATCAGCACCCGAGGAGGCCACCCGGTGACGAACCCAAGGACTATCCAGCCCCACGCGCGGAAGGTGATCGTCGGCGTGGACACCCACAAGCACGTCCACGTGGCCGTGGCGATCGACACGTGGGGGATCCGCCTCGGCGATCGATCGTGTGCCGCCGACTCAGACGGCTACCAACAGCTGATCACCTGGGCCGAGCGTCACGGACGTGTCGCCGCGTTCGGCATCGAAGGCACCGGCAGCTACGGGGCGGGACTCGCTCGCGTGGTCCGGCGAGCCGGGCACCAGGTGCTCGAAGTGAACCGGGGCGACCGGCGCACACGTCGAATCGCCGGGAAGTCCGACACCGTGGATGCCGAGACCGCCGCGCGGTCGGTCCTGGCTGGCCAATCGACCGCCATCCCGAAGACCGCGGACGGGGCGGTCGAGATGATGCGCCACCTCAAGGTCGCGCGCCGGACGGCGGTCAAAGCCCGCACCTCGGCTATGATCACGCTGAAGCAGATCGTCGTCACCGCGCCGCCCGAGCTGCGAGAGACCCTCCACCCGCTCGCCGACCAGGCGCTCCTCAAACGATGCCGCGGATGGCGGTGCGGCACGATCGATACGCCGACCGCCTCGGCGAAACATACCCTCCGGGCGCTCGCCCGTCGCTGGTTCGCTCTCTCCGTCGAGATCGTGGACCACGACCGTCACCTGGGTCGACTCACCACCCAGACCTCGCCGACGTTGCGTGAGGGCTTTGGCATCGGTGCCGACACCGCCGCCGAGATGCTGATCATCTTTGGCGACAACCCCGATCGGATTCATTCTGAAGCCGCCTTCGCCAAGCTCTGCGGGGCCTGCCCCATCCCGGCTTCGTCCGGGATGACGACGGGCCGCCACCGCCTCTACCGCGGCGGTCATCGACAGGCGAACGCGGCGCTCCACCGGGCCGTCATCGTGCGGATGCGGTACCACTCACCAACCCTCAACGACGTCGAACGACGCACTGCTGAAGGGCGGCCCAAACGGGAGATCATCCGCTGTCTCAAACGCTTTCTCGCCCGCGAGATTTTTCAGCGCGTGATGGCAGACTACCGAGCGCGCCAAGCCGCAGACTTGGCTGCGTGAACGACTGTCTTGACATATAGGGGCGTCAATACCCCGACGCGGTAACAGCGACGGCGTTCTGAAACCTACGCGGGCGGGTGGGCTTGCTTCCTGGCTGCTCGGGCTGCGATAATACTCGCAGCACACCCGCCAAGCCTCTGGCCGCAAGGCCATGCTCAAATTGGCGGGTTTTTCTTTTTCCGCCACAATGGAGTTCGTCAAGCCCCCCCTTTCCTACGCGGACCAGGCGGCGCTGCTGATCGAGCGTGGCTTGGTCGTCTCCGATCCCAACGTCCTCATGCGGCAACTCGAGGCGGTGGGCTACTACCGGCTCTGTGCCTACTGGCACCCGTTCAAGCAGGCAGACAGCTCCTTCGTACCGGGCACCTCGTTCGACGTAGTCTGGAACCGGTACGTCTTCGACCGGCAGCTTCGACTGACTGTGATGGACGCCATCGAGCGTGTGGAGATCGCCATTAGAACCGCGCTCGTCATCGAGCTTGCGATGCGACACGGCGCCTTCGCGCACGTCGATCCGAAGAACTTCCCGAGCGCCCATCCAGCGCGTCATGCTCGCTTTCTCGACGAACTTCGAAGCGAGGCGCAACGTAGCCGAGAGCGGTTTGTCGAGCATTTCAAAGCGACGTACGACGAGTTCCCCGATCTGCCGATTTGGGCCGCAGTGGAGACGATGACATTCGGTTCGATGTTCACGTTGTTCGCGATGTCCGAGAAGAAGGTGCAGAAGAACGTCGCGCGAAAGTACGCCATCGCGGGCCCGGTGCTGTATTCCTGGCTGAAAACGTTGAACTACGTTCGAAACATCTGCGCGCATCATGCGCGGCTGTGGAACAGAGAGCTCGCGATCAAGCCGACGGTGCCGGACGTGAAGAACGGCCCGGAGTGGCATCGCCCGCAATCCATCGACACCAACCGGATGTTCGTCGTGTTGACCATCTTGCGTTTCCTGCTCCATCGCGTGGCGCCGCAGAGCGCATGGCGCGACCGACTGTTCGCGCAGTTCGACAGGTTCCCCAACGTTCCGTTGGCGTCCATGGGCATGGACACCGGATGGCGTCAGCACACGCTGTGGCGCTAGGGCGCGGATAAGAACGTGGCGCTTCGCCGGCGGATTGTTGCCCTCGCCCACCGTCACCGTCGCTATGGCGCCGGGATGATCTATCTGAAGCTGCGGCAGGAAGGCCACCACGGCAACCATAAACGCGTCGAACGCCTGTACGTGCGTCGTGCCGGGCCGGTTCTCGACCGCCCCGGGCGGGAACGAGCTTCTGGCCGCCTGAGTAACAGTTGATGGCGGAAGCACCCGCCGTACAGAACCGGCCAGGCTTCCGGCGCAGCGTCGCGCCGCAGCGGCCAGCCATCGGGGTCGAGCTGCCGGCCGCCACTCAGCGCATGCCTCCTGTTCGGTGCGGATGAGCGTCTGCGCCTGCTCGAGTTGCGCCAGGACCTCGGCATGCTGCGTCTTCAGCGCCTCAAACGCCTGCCTCACCTCCGACAACCGCGGGGCGTCGTCGTCGTCGCCCGTGGCCGCCGGATTGTTGGCCTTCAGCCGGTCGGCAATCTGATCGTTCCCCATCGCCCGCGCCCACAGGTCGGCATACATCGGCACCAGCCCGGGGGCGGCGTTGGCGAGCTGCGCCATATGCTGCAGGGCGGCGTCTTGCTCCGTCGCCTGTGACCGGCCCACCGTCGGCACCAACTGGAACTCGCCCTGGCTCAGGTCGACATACTCCACCCCCTCAGGCAGGGCCTCTCCGGGGCGCGGCGGGGGCATCTCGCCCGTCCCCTGACAGGTCGGACAGGGCCGGCACCGGGACGCCGTCGGCGTTCCGGAGAAACGGTTGCTTGATCATCACGGCGACTCAGAGGTGGCACACGTATCGTCACAAAAGTTTTAACCCGGGATAATCCGGGATAACCCGGGATGACCCCGGGATGCGACTCGCGCGGGCGCAACGACTGACGGGGAGGGCGACAGAATTGGGCCGTGCCGAGGCCCGATCCGCCGTCCGTGGGAGGGGTGTCCCGGGAGGCTCTCACGTGCGCCCCACCCGGACCACGGAAACCGGCCCGCGAGACGATCGCCCGCATACCGGCGCCACCTCGCTCCAGACGTGTCTCGTCTTCTCGGCGCCGCGCCCACGACCGTCGAAATCGCCCGGCATCCACAGAAAAAACTTGGGGCCGCCCCCGAGCGATCCCGGAGTGCGAGCATCAGCCGGACTGGGTGGCGGTGGGGGCAGTCTCGAGCGAACCCGTCTCGCCGCGATTTTGGGCAAGTGCCCGCAGGTTGTCTGACCCGGCGGCCTGGTCCGTTGTAGGCGATCGAGTTGATCCACAATCTTGTTTGGGCGATCCCGGGTGTCCTTGGGCGAAAAGAAGTTGCATGTGGGATGGATCCCGACTATGTCCCGCAATCTTGGTATCCCCCTTGACTCAGGTAGCCTCAATATATAGCGATATAGCGTGCGTCAGCGAACGGCTGTGTGCCCGAATCTCCTGCGCATCGTAGGCGGCGTCCATCACGTCGTACAGATTGGTGCTCCGCTCGGCGGACAGGGTTGCGAGCGGAATAGCGGCCTGGCTGTCATGAAGGGAGGCAGCGGTCAGTAGGCAGCTGATGGGGATCTGGCCATCGGCCACATCGATATGCAGCTTGTAGCCGACCCAGGTTTCCTTGTAGCCCTTGCTGTTCTTTTTCGTCCCGACATCGCAGGCCGTCGGGAGATCAGCGAGCATCTCCGGCTTGGTCATGGTGCCCTGCCGCTGCAGACGCGTGGGCTCGTGAGGGCGCTCCTCTCCCTTCTTCGGTCGTCCCCGCTTCCGCTGCGAGGGCGCGGGCGGCTTGTCCTTCGTGGCGGGCTTCTCGCGTGCCGCAATCGCGGTGGAGTCTCGCGAGAGATGACCGACCAATCGGTCGTGATGCGTCTTCTGGATGACCGTCTCGTGCACGCGCAGAGGCAACTGCGTGGTCGCAAACTCGTCGAAGGCGTGTGAGAACAAGGATTCGCTCGGGACCTGGCGCCTAGTCTCCCAGCCGCAGATCCGGCGCAAGGGTCGATCGGTGGCCAGCCGATCGAGCAGCCTGCGTGTCGTCGGCAGGTCGTAGACGGCCTTGGCGACAAACGCGCGGGCTACGGCCGCGCGATCCTTGCGAGGTCGGCCGGGCATGCGGACGCGTCGGGGAATGTGGTCCTCGACCCGGATGACCTCCAAGGTCTGCACGAACTGCTGCTGTTTCTCCGTGAGTGGTCCCAGCTCTTCCTCCAGCCATGGAAAGAGTGCGGTCTGAATGGACAGCCAGTGTGGTGCGAAGCACTCTCGGAGACGGCTCATTTTCTTCTTGACTCCTGGGGCCAGGTCTAGCAGTATAACAACTGCTAGACCGAATGGCACGACATGCCCACCCGTGACCCAACAACCGACACGCAGCGCTACGACGCGCTCAAGCGCACCGTCGCTGAGGTGGGATTG
This sequence comes from Vicinamibacterales bacterium, assembly GCA_965249105.1. GTDB lineage: Bacteria > Acidobacteriota > Vicinamibacteria > Vicinamibacterales > UBA8438 > CAUZIB01. The sequence continues at coordinate 1,033,972 of OZ252219.1, forward strand.
CTTCGACGTGGCAGCCTCGTGCAACGTTTCATGCCGTGCGGCAAGCCGAACTGCCGCTGCCAAGCGACGCCCCCGCAGCTACACGGGCCGTACTATCAGTGGACCCGCAAGGTCCGCGGCAAGACCGTCACCGTCCGTCTCACCGAGCAGCAAGCCGAGCGTGTCCGGGACTGGATCGAGAACGGCCGACAGCTAGACCGAATCGTTGTGGAAATGGAGACGTTGTCGCTGCGGATGACTGAGCGCCTGCTTCGTCAGCTCACGCCTGTGTGATGTGGCCCGCACCGTGCGCAAGCCGCCAAAAAACTTCTCTACGCGCAGGGTTTTGCAAGTGCCTCCCGGATTAAAACTTTTGGGTCATGCCTAGCTGAGCGGGTTCTTGGCCCACACACGATGAATTGCGCCGGACCGCTAGGCCTCGCCTGGAATCGTCTCGACCGGCATGACGCCAGTGCTCTTCGCACCCTACGGCCATGGGTGAAGGCGATCCTCACCCGCGCCTACACGCACCGCGACGTCACGGCCGCCCGCCGGCTGTTGCAAGACCTCGCCCGCCGCCTGGACGCGGACCATCCGAGTGCCGCCGCGAGTGTCCGGGAAGGGCTCGACGAGACGCTCACGGTCATCGGGTTCGGCCTCTCCGAGCGCCTGCAGCGTTCGCTGGCCACCACGAACGCCGCCGAGAGCCTTCTCAGCCGAACGCGGCACGTCAAGCGCAACGTGAAGCGCTGGCGGGGAGGCGCGATGGTGCTACGCTGGGTCGCGGCCGGGGTGCTGGAAGCCACCAAGGGCTTTCGGCGCGTGAAAGGCTGCACGGACATGCCTCAGCTGGTGGCGGCGCTCCGAGCGCGCGACGCGCAGCTCGGGCTCGGCGAGTCGTCGGAAATGGTTGCGTAGTCGTGAACCGAGTCGCCGCTCAGTTTCAACAGCGCAAGGGACATCCCCGGCCCGCTTTGACGCAGAGCGTGTTCTAAATAGGCCCCCCACATACGATCCACCGGCGGCGGGAGTCGAACCCTAACAATGCAGTTTCTCTAACACAGTGACTGCGTGCGACTTCTGGCTTAACGGATTCATTGTCAGCCGCTTACCAGCCGTCTACTTGTCTACTGCAGTCCTCACGAGTCCACTGGAATCGACTCCAGTGGTGGCGAGGATACGTCGAGCTACTTGATGCTCATCGAAACGATGTGACAGGTCAGCGGATTGGGATTCGTCCCGGTCCTCCTGCGGTCATCCAGGTCTTGGGCTGTCGCCGCATCTGCTCAGGTTCACCCAGTGAGCACGAAGTCAAGCGCCAGCATCAACACTATCCCAACGAGCACGCCGCGCACGAACCGGTGCTTCCGCCATCAACTGTTGCTCAGGCGGCTAGAAGCTCGTCCCCGACCGGGGCGGTCGGCCACGGGGCCGGCACGGCGCACGTGATCGCGCCGATGGCGACCAATATTAATAAGGATGGCGGCGGCGCTCGTGAACCGCTTGTAAATGCCTCTGAACGTGAAGATTCTTGCCTCCTCTCTCCGCGATTCGTGTCTATCGAGTCAGACACGCCTGCATCACGGTGCGTGTTGCGCCGTCAAGCCGTCTCCCAGCGCTCACCGGCTCATCATTTTGCGGGGCGCGAGGGGCGAAAGTTGGCGGCAGGAAGAGACACGCACCCCGTCGTTCATTGGGCTAATCGCCTAGTTGCATGGACGAAAGTTGGCGGTGCGAGTTGCGAGGGGCGAAAGTTGGCGACAGGAAGCGACACGCGAACTGGGGCGCGCGCGGCGGATTCTCGGCGCCGCGCCCGCGACCGTCGAAATCGCCCGGCATCCACAGAAAAACTCGGGGCCGCCCCCGAGCGATCCCGGAGTGCGAGCATCAGCCGGACTGGGTGGCGGTGGGGGCAGTCTCGAGCGAACCCGTCTCGCACGTCGACAAGCGAATAAAAGACGAATATTTGAAGGGTCCCTACTATGTCCCGCTTCAAACTCCTTGACCGGCTCAGGGGGAGTGTCTTGGCGGGCAACGTCGGTACCTCCGCATCGGAGGATAAGTTGTTGTCCTCGCGCGAGTCGCATCCCGGGGTCATCCCGGATTATCCTAGAATATCCCGGATTAAAACTTGGGTCATGCCTAGCTGAGTCACAAGTCGAAAATGCGCTACGGGGATCCGTAAGGTCGAATGGAGACTCACCATGGAACTCGCCAGGCTCGAAAGAGAAATCCGCTTGCTCAAGATGTACGCTATCGGTTGCACGATCCTCGCTGTGGCTTCCCTCTTGGGCACGGCGCTGCAAGCTCAGGACGAGAACGACCGATTCATAGAGATCGACGTGGAGCGGATTAACGTCGTCGAGGCGGACGGGCGGCTCGCCCTCGTCATCGCGAACTCGCAGAGGCTACCTGGTCCCATCCTCGGGGGTGAAGAACTCGACAAGAGTTTTTCGCAGGGACGCGCTGACTCAGCTGGAATGCTCTTCGTCGACCCTTTGGGAAACGAAGTCGGTGGTCTCACTTTCCGCACTGTCATAGCACCCGACGACCGCTACACGGCATCGCGGACTCTGACGTTCGACCAGCACCGGCAGGACCAAGTTGTCGGCATCTCTTACTTCGACAACGGTTCGACGCGAGCGGCGGGTTTCAACGTGTGGGATCGTTCAGATGTCGTGACCATTGAAGAGGTGTTTGACCTGTTCCGAAGCAACCCTGACCGCCAGTCAGTCGAGCGACGGTTCACCGAATTGATGAGGGAGCGTGGCGAGACTTCCGCTGGTGCCCAGCGCCTCTTCCTCGGAAGCCGGGACAAGACGGTTGGGCTGCGGCTGATGGACCCGGAAGGTCGAGAGAGGATTCGACTGTCAGTAGACAACAACAGCGATGCTCGGCTGGAATTCCTGGACGAGGAAGGGTCCGTGATTCACGCCTTGCCGTGAAGGGACCGGGTTCACCGCGAGTGGGTGACAGCCGCTGCACTGCAAGGCAGAAGACTACTACCGGCACTCGCTTACGATGGGTCGTGATGGACGGCGTTGTGACCGCTGAAGCGCACTCCACTCTTTGCGGCAAGGCGGGTAATCCTGGCCGGACTGGGAACTGACGGTGGAATGGACGGTTCAGATGGACAGTTGGACGATTATGCTACTTGCTTCTAACCTCCTCTTCTGGGGAGTGTTCGTCTATCTTGCGACGCAACTCCGCTGGTCGTGGAGCGGCCTTCTTGTTGGCGTCCTCCATATGCTGATTGGCACACCGCTCGTTGTCGGGCCGTGGCGGGCGCTATTCGACGACGGGCACTTCCAGTATCAGGTGGGCTACGTGGGGGGGACTGGACTTGGGGCGTTCGTTCCTGCGCTGGTGCTTCTCGCTTGGGCAGTTGCCTCGGGCTGGCTCTCCGTCGCGGGAGGTCGGGGTCGGTCGATGCTGGTTGTCTCCATAGGCGACGCGCTTATGGCAATGAATATTTGTGCCCTATTGCTGGCCAATCGAGCCGAACTAGCGACGAGCCGAATCCAGGCAGGCGAGTATTTCACCATCACAGGAGGGGAACTGGTCGCCACTATCCTCCTCATGGTTGCGACGCCGCTAGTTGCTAGCAGCGTTTGGGCTTTCCGCCGGGTGCTGTTGCCCCCCATGTCGGGGGGGGACCGTTCAATCCGACCGCCGAAGGCGTCGGCGAACGGCCCGGAGAAGGGACCGTTGCTCAGACCTTGGGTTCAAGGTGTCGTCGCAACACCGCGTTGTGTGATTGAGCATAGGTGATCGCCAAGTGCCTCCGCGGGTGTCTTCCAGCCGAGGGTCTTGCGGGGGCGACTGTTGAGAGCAGCAGCAACGGCGTCAAGATCATCACGAGAGTGTCTGGACAGGTCGGTGCCTTTGGGAAAGTACTGCCGCAGCAGGCCGTTGGTGTTCTCGTTCGTGCCGCGTTGCCAGGGGCTGTGTGGGTCGCAGAAGTAGATTGGCAGACCGGTGTCGATTCGGAGTTGAACGTGTTGAGCCATCTCGGCGCCTTGGTCCCATGTCAGTGAACGGCGAAGCTGCGTGGGCAGCGTGATGATCGACGACGCGATGGCGTCTCGGACGGCCTCGGCACCATGCCCCGCCAGGGCGGGACCGTTCTTGATCCGAGGCTGCCCATAGTCATCCATGCGAGGCAGATGCAGCAGCCTCGTGAATCGGCTGGTGCGTTCCACGAGGGTCCCAATCGCAGAGCTCCCCAGTCCGACAATCAGGTCACCTTCCCAGTGTCCTGGGACCGCCCGATCGTCTGCTTCGGCGGGGCGCTTGCTGATCATGATTTCGGCAGTGACGAACGCCTTGCCGCGTCCTCGTGTCCGTGCTCTTGGCACGCGCAGCGCCCGGCCGGTCCGCAAGCACGCCACCAGGTCGCGTCGCAGTGCCCCTCGTCCCTGCACGTAGAGCGCCTGGTAGATGGCCTCGTGGGAGATCCGCATCGACTCCTCATCGGGGAAGTCGACCTTGAGTCTGTTGGCAATTTGCTCAGGACTCCATGACGCCGCCCAGCGTCGGTCTTGACGGCGCCCGTGGCGGCGACCGTTCCAGTGCACATGGGGACCAGGCACCCTCGTCCCGTCGGCGGCCGTAATCCTGCCGGCGAGTCGGTCTTGCACGTACCGGCGCAGTTCGTCGTGTGCAGCGAGCTTCGCCACCTGCGGTCTTTTCGCCTTCAGGTCGGCGTGCCACTGCGCGGTCGTCGCGCGATACTCGAGTCCGCCACTGCGGGTTGCCGCATTGCGACGGAGCTCCCGAGAGATGGTCGACGGGGACCGGCTGATTCGCCGAGCGATATCACGAACCCCGCAGTGCTGGGCGTGCAAGATGGCGATCTCGTCTCGTTCGGCAAACGACAGGTAGCGCCCCGACAGAGGGGCCAGGCTGATCGGCGGCATGCCTCCACTTTCGCGGAACCATCTCGTTCCGACCGGCTGGGACACGCCGGCCCCCAGCGCCGCCTCTTCGCTGGACAACCCGCAGGCGATCGCCTCCCAGAACCGACGCCGATGCTCACGGCGTCCCGCCGTGGGACGACCCGGCGACCGCATCGGAAGACGTCCCGCACGGGGTGACCGACGACGTTTCGGTGTTCCCATCGCAACTCCTCACCGTTGAGGTGTTGCGACGACCGTTTGAATCTACCGACGGTGCTTCCGCAATCAACTGTTTGTGTCCTGTCGCTAACCCACCTACATGCTAGAGTTTGGGCCGTCATTCGAGCGTCATAGTTCTCTCGCCGACAAGGCCCACGCACAGTGAAGAAACCAAGCTGTCTCAAAGAGGTGGACCCCGAAATTCGGACAGCTTGCTAAGGTGGGATCCAGACAAGGAGAAGGAGTCTGGCATGCCCCGGAAGAGACGGAGTTATCCCGCTGAGCTGAAGGCAAAGGTCGCGTTGGAGGCGCTTCGCGAGGAAGCGACGATGGCCGAACTGGCGGCCCGTTACGATGTGCATCCGAACCCTGATTGCCACCTGGAAGAAGACGGCTCGGCAGACGGTGCTGGTCGGCTTCTCGGAGAATCACGCGCGGCAAGAGGCTTCTCGGGAGGCCGAGATCAAGGAGCTGCGGGCGAAGATCGGCGAGCTCGTCATCGACCGGGATTTTTTATCCAAGGCCTTCGGTCGGTGAGCCACGGCCGGAGAGTCGAGATGGTGGATCCCCACCACGCACGGCTCAGCATCGCACGGCAGTGCCGCTTGGTCTCGGTCGCCCGCTCGTCGTTCTACTACGCGGGCACGGGCGAGAGCCCGTTGAACCTGCGCCTGCTGCGGGGAGTCAAGCCCATTCCTAGTTGAAACTCTCCGCGGCTCCTGATTGCTTACGCGGCTTTCTTCGTCGACGTCGTCGTGTCGATCTTCAGCTCTCGCTTCAATGCGTCACGAAGCCTGGGCAGGTGCCGGTAGCCCATCACCTTGCGCAGGCGTGGCTCGATGTCCAGGAGCGCAGTGGCCAGCCAGCGATGGCGTTGACTCGAGTTCTGCCAGTGATCGACCTTCGCACAGCGCTCCTCAATGAGCGCGTTGATGGACTCGAGGCTGTTCGTCGTCTTCAGCGACCGGCCCAGCACACCGTACACCCCGAGGCGATGCAACGTCAGGGTCTCGTCGAGGCCTTCCGCCAGACTGCCGGCCGCGGATTGGTTCCGATCCTCCAGCTCATGCTGGAGCGACTTGAGGGCGGCGAGGGCCTCGTCGTACTCCGGACGGTTGTAGGCGCGCTGGAGACGCTGCCGCCACACCGGCTGCTCACGCTTGGCCACGTAACTCACCACGTTCTCGCGCGTGTGCCACTGACACCGTTGCACCAGGGCGCGGTGGCGGAAGGCTTTCCGCACGGCCGCCCGGAGCCCCTTGCCGCCATCCACGATCACCAGAAGCCCCTGGGAGACATCGAGGCCCCGCTCGACCAATGACCGGAGGAACGGGGTCAACACCTTCTCGGTCTCCGTGTCCGTCTCGACGACGCCCAGGAACCGTTTGTCCCCCGTCATCGTGATGCCGAGGGCGACGACCATCGTCGCCTCGGCGAACGTCTTGCCGTCCAGCACGAGGGCCACGACGTCCTCCCCGGAGAGGTCCCGCTCCTGGAGCTCGCGGAGTTTCGTCGCGCTGGCCTGAATGAACGCGCGGGACACCGTCGACCCCGATAGGCCGATCGCCCTGGGAATCGCCTCGGCGGCCGCCGCGTAGTTGCGGCACGAGATCCCATACAGCACGCGCCTCAGCAACAGGTCGTTGACTGCGCGATCGCCATGCAGCGCCTCGTACGACCGCAGGGGAATCTCGCGCTCCGTGACATGGCGAATCCGGGGCACGCGAATCGGCACGCGCTGGCCGGCCAACCCGACCGTCCCGGGGTTGCTGCCATGACGGCGCCCGCCGACTGACGGGGCTTTGCGGGCGTAGCGCTCGCCAGCCAGCGCGGTCACTTCCTCGTCGAGCAACTCCTCGATGTGCATCAAGCCCAGCGGAACCAACGACCGGATCAACGCCACCTTGGCATCGACCTCCAGCTCGGCGTACTCCTCTCGGTCGATGACGTCGACCGCGCCCAACGTGTGACCTTTCTTGCGCTTCCTGACCGATCGTAGGACACTGCTCATCTCGGCTCCTTTCTCTCGTGGGCTGATGTCCGTCTTCTCAAACGTCATCAAACCACAGGGTTTGGAGCCGCTTCAATTTCCAACTAAGTTTCGCTCACACTCGAAAACCCTGGGGCGCAGGAGTTCCTCGCTGTCGTGATGGCCTGGCTCGACGGGACCGGCCGAAACGGATAGGGTCCGTGAAAGTGTCGCTGTGCTCAGAGTGGTGTAGAACATTCAGGAAGTTGCTGGTCCATCATCCCATGACGGTCTTCCGTTGCACGCAACGCGTCATTCGGCGATTCAAGATCACGCCGAAGGAACCCGCGTTGGCATCAACAGGGGTGCTCGGTGATTGGTATGCGAATCTGCTCAACATCGGGTCTACTCGACTGGTACTCTGCCAAAGTGAACGCTCACTGCTTCCCGTTATTCTGCCGGCACGGAACAAGGCCTTCCCGCATGAGTTCGGCAACGCGTTAAGGAAGGTCCTGCTGGCGCTGGGCGTTCCTGAGGAACGCGCCAATGCTGAGGTTCAGGCAACTCAGGACATCCAGTTCGCCAAGACGCGCAGTCGCCAAGTGCTGGGCGTTATGAACGACTTCGCCTTTAGCGCCCAGTTCTACCTGGCACATGCATGGACCAATGACCCTATCCTGGAAGCCTGCTTGAAACTGGCCGAAACGCCGTCTACGCCGATCGAAAACGAATCGCCTGATCGGCTTACGGTGGCGCTATTTCGGATGTCTACTATGGAACTAGCGGAGGGGACGAGCCTCGCGCTGTGAGACCCCGTTTGGTTTGTTCCTCCGCACAGGGAAGGGAGACCACGATGCCGAACTTGCAGTCTGTTCTCCGAGACGAGATTCTGAGGCTGGCCCGTAAGGAGATCCGTTCGGAGCTTGAGACTACGAAGAAGACGGTATCCAAGCACCGTCGAGAGATAGCGGAGCTCAGGCGAAGGAACGACGCTCTGGAGCGGACGGTGAGTTATCTCCAGGCGCGTGAGGCGAAACGTCTGAAGACCCAGCCTTCGAAGGCGGAGCCACCGCCGGGCACGAAATTCTCGGTCCGTTCACTGAAGGCGCAACGGAAGAAGTCGGGGATGTCGCAGGTGGACTATGCAAGTATCGTCGGCGTCAGCACCGTCACGATCTACAACTGGGAGAGCGGCAAGAGCAAGCCTGGCAAGAAGCACCTGGCGACCTTGGTCTCCCTTCGAGGGCTAGGCAAACGGGAGGCTCGGAAGCATCTGGAGCTGCTGGAAGGATAGCGGTCATCGCACCATCCAGAATTCCTTTACGATGCCGACCGCGCCTCGTGCTTCAATGGCGGACAGCGCTCGAACACAGAGCATTGAGACTATGCCTGTAGCGCCCTAGGATTCTTGACAGTGGTTTGACGGTCTTGGGCCAAGAGAAAGAAAGAAGCAAAGAAGAAAGGAACGACTTCCGCTAAGTAAGTATCCCCCGGCAAAGCCGGGGGCCTTAGTTTGTGAGCCGCTCAAAGCGGCATGACGTGCCCGCTATGCGGTCACTTGAGCCACCTCACGGTGGCCACTCTACTCCAACGGCAACTGATCCGACCGCCGGTCCTCGCGTTCCTGCTGCTGGATGTACTCCCGAATGACCCGCTCATCGCGACCCACCGTGGACACGAAGTAGCCCCGGGCCCAGAAGTGCTGCCCCACGAAGTTCCGCGAACGTCCCGCGAACTCCCGAGCGATGTGGATGGCACTCTTCCCCTTGAGATATCCGATGACCTGGGCGACAGAGTACTTCGGCGGAATCGACATCATCATATGCACATGGTCCGGCAACAGATGCCCCTCCTCCACCTCGCTCTCGCGATGCAGCGCCAGACGGCGGAACACCTCGCCCAAATCCCGCCGCAATCCCCCCGTACATCGCCTTTCTTCGATACTTCGGGATGAACACAACGTGATACTGACAGTGCCATTTCGTATGATTGAGACTTCGGTAGGTCGGCATGAGGTCTCCTTCTCGTGATGCTTGAGCGGCTCACGGGAAGGAGTTCCTCACGTGACTCCCCGAAACGTCAAACGGGGCTGGCCGCCCCGGCAAAGCCGGGGGGTCTCCCACGGCAACTAGGAGCTAAGCAAGTCGATAACGGTACGCTTCGCAACGCGACTACGTCTCGAAGGAGGCGGAGATTCCTGGGCGAGCGGCCTCGCTCTCTGATGCCGTCGTCGAATCGTGTTCCGTGGAGCATGTCGGTGAAGAAGTTATCGCCTTCCGCCAGTGGGCGATTCCGCACTGCTGGTACGACCGGGCGAAACGCAAAGCTCGCTGCCGGGTTGTTGAAGTGGCTCGACGAAGTGTGACTACGGCTGCAACTCGCGTCGGACAACATTAGAGGTCGACGCTTGCCGGGCGGCGGGGGTCATATGTTTTCTGCCGTTTCACGCCGCGGACCACAGATTCCTACGAGATTCCTCCCCGTCAGGTGATCAATGTAAGCGGCGGGCGTAAATTGCACAGATCCGGCGGCCCAAAATTGCACACGTGTTGACGGCGGCGACTGCCGCCGTTTCCCATGGCGACCACGCGAGAGTGGAGTCGCCTATGTATATGCGGGAGAAACGTGTGCTGTTACGTCATTATCTGGAGCACGGGGTGGCGAAAGCGGAGCTGGCGAGACGGCTTCGTGTGAGCCGCCGCACCATCTACCACTGGATCGCCACCGGTCAGGTGGATCGGGATCTCGACGAGGAGCCGGTCCGGTATCGTCCGCGCCCACCGGTCCCGACCAAACTCGATCCCTACCGGGGCATCATCACGGCCCGACTGGAGACGTTCCCCGCCTTGACGGCCCAACGCCTGTTCGACGAGGTGCGCGCGGCGGGCTATCCGGGCGGCTACACCCAGGTCAAAGCCTATGTCCGGCAGGTCCGGCCGCGGCCGCCCGTCGCACCGGTGGTGCGCTTCGAGACGCCCCCGGGCTATCAGGGCCAGGTGGACTTCGGGACGTTCACCCTCCCGTGGGGGCGGCGGCACGCGTTGCTGATCGTGCTGGGGTACTCGCGCCTGCTGTGGCTGCAGTTCTTCCCGCGCCAAACGATGGCGGTACTCATCCGCGGCCTCGAGGCGGCGTTTACCTCCTTTGGCGGGGTGCCCCAGGAGCTGTTGTTTGATCAGATGCGGTCCGTCGTCACCGCGGATGGGCGCCCGGACGCGGGCGGGCTCGTGATGAATGCCGAGTTCTTGCGCTTTGCTGAGCACTGGGGCTTTCGCGCGCGCGCCTGTCGGCCGTATCGGGCGCAAACGAAGGGCAAAGTCGAGCGGCCGATTCGCTATTGTCGGCAGAGCTTCTTCTACGGGCGCACGTTTGTCGGCGACGACGACCTCAACGCCCAGGCGGCGCACTGGTGCGATACCGTCGCCAACGTCCGGCAGCATCGGACGACGGGCGAGCCGCCCCAGCGGCGCTTCGCCCGCGACGAGCGTGCGCAGCTCCAGCCGTTGGCGAGGCAGCCGTATCCCCGCCTCGGCGCGCTGGTGGCCCCGCCCCACCGACCGGCGCCGATCCAGCCGGCTGTGACGGTCGAACACCGCTCATTGCGTGTCTATAGCGAGGCCGTGCGATGACGGGCGCCCCGGACCGGCGGGACCACATCCGGGCCATGCTGGCCGATCTGAAGCGGCCGGGCGCGCTCGAGGCGGTGGACACGATCCTCGCCGAGGTGGATCGGGGCGGGGTGACCGTCACCGAGGCCATCGCCCGCCTGCTCGACGCCCAGATCAGCCTGCGCAATAACCGGCGGTTGCAGACCGCGATGCGGTCCTCGCGGCTCCCGGCGATCAAGACGCTGGCGCAGTTCGACTGTGCCTTCCAGCCGTCGATCCGGCGCGAGCAGATTGAGAGCTTGCACGAGCTCGGCTTCGTCCGGCGCAAGGAGAACGTCATCTTCCTCGGGCCGCCCGGGGTGGGCAAGACCCACTTGGCCATCAGCCTCGCCATCGCCGCGGCGGAGTACGGGCGGCGGGTCTACTACGGCACCTTGGTCGCCCTCATCGAGTCGCTGGAACAGGCGAAAGCCGCTGGACACCTCGCGCGACGACTCCGGGTGTTGAGCTATCCCGCGCTCCTCATCGTCGATGAGATCGGCTACCTGCCCGTCAGTCGCGACGGGGCGGTGTTGTTCTTCCAACTCATCAATGCCCGCTATGAACGCGCCGCGACCGTGCTGACCTCCAACAAAGGCTTCGAGGAGTGGGGCGCCATCCTCGGGGACGAGGTGATGGCGGCGGCCCTCATCGACCGGCTGCTGCACCACTGCCACGTCGTCAATATTCGGGGCAACAGCTATCGGATGCGGGAACATACGGATCTGCTGCGGGCGATCAGTCCCCGCGCACACGACGCGAGGGCGTCCAAACCGAAACGTCGCCCGCGGAGGGAGGGCTCGACGACCTGAGGCCCGTCACCTCGTCTGAATCTGAATTGTGTGCAATTTTCAGGCGCCACAAATGAGCAGTTTTCGCCCGGCGTTGACAGATCAATGGGCCGACCGCTATTCAGATCGGCCTCAAGCCCTTTTTCGCAACATGCGCGATCGCCAAGTCGATAGAAAGACGCCCGAGTGAGGATTCACTCGGACGTGTTGAGGTTGGCTCGGCGTTCCGTTATATCGGCGAGGTCGTCTCGGATGACCGATGCAGCATCAGTTGCTGCACCACCAGCGGGTCGTGTGTGCGGCGATACATCTCGGTGCCGAAGGTGTGTCTGAGATCGTACGCACGCTTTCCCACAATCCCGACCTTCGCGCACGCCCGCTGAAAGCTCGTGTTGCGCGATGCGTTCGAGAACGCCCCCCAACAGTCGAGTTCCGCGAATCGCGCCAGTGCCTCCAAGCCACGCCGAGTCACCGGAAGCACCTGGGCCGACGCGCCCTGCCCCTTACTCCGGGCGGGTGCCTTGACCGCCGACGCCCGCCAGAACACATCCTGCGGGCGTAGCTTCTTCAGTTGCCCCTGCGTGAGTCCTGTGAAGGCCATGACCGCGAGTCGAGCCTTCGTCTTGGACGCATCATCGAGCGTCCGGCCTGCGACTGGCTGCCCCCGATCCAGCATGGCGGAGAGAATCCGATCCACGTCGGCCCACGACAAGGGCCCGTCCCGTGCGGCGCGCCGCGCCGGCACCCGCCCCACGCCCCCTGTCGGAGCACCCGACGGCTCGCCAACGGCAGGTGCCGATGGCATCAAGGGCCGCAGGAGACTCCCTCCATGTAGGGCAAGTGGGACACGTCGACGATCCGAGGGTTCGGACCGACAGGACCCGTGCCCTAAACGGGGATTCGCAGATCATGACGCTGTAGATCTTGAACGCGGTGTGAGACGATGTGAACCCTTGCCCGGGGGATGGCTGGCCGGGATTCTGACTGTGCGACCTTGTGCGACGTTTTCCGTCGCCGAGAGGGGGGCCGGAAAGCAGCCACTGAGGGGGCTCACAACCAGAGTCGGAGAAGCCGAGTTGAGATGGTGATAGCGGTCCAAATCCAGAAAAAGGGAAGTAAATGAACAAAGCACGAGAGAGAAAGAAACGTGCCCGTCGCGTGAAGAGTCATCGACCTTCGCAGGGCATCTCCGCGAAGCTGGACGGCGAAGAGCCGGGGCCACGGGTGAGCGCGGGCGGCGAGCAGGTCGTTCCAAGACCTCAAGTCGGCCGGCCGGCTGGCTATGAACCAGGAAGGGAGAGCTGAAGACCTCGACTACTCGTGCAGAAAGTTCGCGGCAGGCGTTGGCGCCCTCGGTTCCAGCCCCGCATACCGCCCGGACGGGACAGCGCGCGCACACCGAGCGGCGTCATCTCCTCGTTTCCGCGGGGGCACGGGTGCTGATCAGCGTACGGGACACGGAGGAGGAGGCAAAACGCGATCCTCGGCCTTCTAAGCCGAGGGTCGCAGGTTCGAATCCTGCCGGGCGCGCCACTTCTGGCCACATTGCGCGGAGTCAGCCCCTGGCCGACCCAGTCGGGCCCTGTTTCGACCGGCCTTGATGCACGGCTCCACTGGGAACCAGCATCCCCCGCCGCTCGTCCCGCGCTCAGTCCACTCGATAACTCTCGGGCATTCCCAGGGACGTCATGCGGTTCAAGATCTGGCAGCCCACTCTGGCTTCCACCCTCTGACCTTGCAGCGTTCGGGCCCGGACCATCGGACCGATGATGGTCTTGTACCGACACATCGTGGTGTCGGCCAGACTTCGCTTGCTGTAGCCGGACCAGGTGTGCCACGTGCGTTTTCCGAGGCTCGTTCGCGATCTGATGTTGCGATTGCGCTCTCTGGAGCGCGAGGACTCCGGACGGAGCTGCGCGTTCTTCGTCGGTGGTATGAGCACCCGTGGCGAGCGGCCCTCACGGTGGCGCTCTATCGCAGCGTAGACTCCCTCGGTGTCGTAGGCCGAGTCTGCCGCGACCCATGCCAGCGGGCGCTCGACCGGCTTGAGCAACGCGGGTACACGAGCCGCATCGTGAGCTTGGCTGCTTCCCAGATCACAGGCGGCGACATCACCAGTATTCGCATCGACGACACGGTGGAGCTTGCGCCAAGCGCGGTTCTTGGGCGGCTTGCGCATGTTCCCGCTATGAACCTTGACGCCGGTACTGTCCACGAGGATGTGACTCGGTCGGTCATGGCGGGGCCTGTGGAACGCGACCTTGCCGAGTCCCTTGGCACGTCGCGAGAAGGTTGTCTGGTGCGGAATCTCCAGTGTCAATCCGTGTATCTCTACCAGCGACTGCAGGCAGCCCTTGGTCTGTCTCCACGGGAGATGAAACACCATGCGAAACGCCAGCGCGGTCTCGATTGCCAGGTTCGAGTACTTGCGCTGTCCACCAGCTTTCGGCGTTGGTGCACGAATCGAAACTGGCACGCCACGGTCCCAACCACCGGTGTTTCATCGACCGACGGCGTAGGAAGCTGGGCGGCCCATATCGGTCATCGCATTCAGCATATTGCACGCGAGCTGCGCTTCGACCGTTCTCCCACCGGGTGTCCTGGCTCGAAGACCATCGCCGATGATCGACTTATACCTGAAGAAGGCGTTCTCGACTCGCGCTTGCTGATGGTAGCGTGACGTCTTCTTCCACCGTCGCCGTCCGATGCGCTTCACCTTGTTGATTGTGTGATCACGAGCGCTCGACCGCGGCCTCCGTCGGGACACCCTGGCCGTCTTGGTCGGCGGGACCACGCCGGTCGCGCCCCGTGCACCGGCCGCATCGTAGAAGCCAACCGTGTCGTAGGCTGCGTCCGCAGTGACGCTCGCGATGTCGTCGTTGACGGCCTCGATCAGCTCGACGCCCGTCGTCGCGTCATCGACCGTCGCGTCCGTGAGCGCGTGAGCGACGATCACACCGGTTTGATCAACACCCACATGGAGTTTCTTCCACCCGCGCGTGCCACGGCCTCCATGTTTCGCAGTGGCCCATTCACCCTCGCCGGCAATCGACAGGCCAGTGCTGTCGATGATGAGATGAAGGCCTGCGCGCCGTGGAACGCCCCGAAGCCTTAGGTCGAGGTGTTGGCCACGACGGGACAGCGTCGTGTGATCAGGCGACCGAAGGTCGAGTCCCATCAGCACGAAGAGCGATGTGAGAAAGCCCTCTGTCTGACGGAGCGGGAGATGGAAGAGAAGACGCAGCGACAAGGCGGACTCGATCGCGAGGTCCGAGTACTTCCGCTGCGCGCCTCGCGTGCCCGCTCCGTCAGGTTCCCAGGCGGCGATGGCCGCCGGGGACAACCAGATGGTGATGTCGCCTCGACAGACCAGAGCGCGATCATAGGCGGCCCAGTTCTGGATGTGGTACTTTGTCTTGTACGTGGGATGGACTCTCGACTTCATCCATCCAGTCTGGTCTGCCCCCTCGCAACCTCACTCCGGATTCGTGCACCAACGCGTGTGCCGGGAAAGCCCGGTCAAGGAGGACAAGATGCCGTGATGTGATCTTTGAAACCTTGTTCGAAACCCTGTGGGTATCCAATCCCATCCGGCCAAGGTCGGCCGCCAGCCGGAACCGAGTGATGCGTGGGCCTGGGGTGACCCAGGGCGCGAAGCGTTCACAGGGAGCCCGTAGGCCGCGTGATTGAGCCCCGAAATGCATTGTTTGTGAGGGCCGACGTCGTGCGTTGGACGGAAGGCTATCTCGCCGCATCTCAGAGGCCGTGGAGGCGGCGACCTCGCCGGGGTCGGAGCGCGTGGCATGCGTGCGGGTGGGTTTCCCGGGAACCCGGGAGGCCTCATCGTCTCCATCTTAAAGGTTGCCGGGGGGCGGGCACCGGCTCACCAAGCCCGAGGCCGTGGACGTGGCACCTGGCGTCCGACGGAGCGAACCCGCAGGTGCTCGGATGGTACCGCCGCGCGAAGGCAACGAAGCGCGGGGGAGGGGCGGCGAGGAATCGGAGCGTCTCATAGTACCGGCGAAGCGGGGGAATCGGGTCCACGAGACCCCGTGGAGGGAAGGGGGCGCCGACAGATGGAACCGTTGGAGGGAACGATGGCCAACACGCCGAGGTTGGACCCCATCTCACTGAAACGACAACGGATAGCCGAACTGGCCAGACAGGCATCGGATATGGTGGTCACGAGCCTGGCTCACCACATCGACAGGGACATGCTTCACGCGGCTTATGTAGTAACGCGGAAAGACGGGGCGGTCGGACTGGACGGACAAACGGCGGACGACTACGCAGCGAATCTGGAGGCCAACCTCCAGTCGCTGCTCGACCGCTTCAAGTCCGGCCAGTATGTCGCGCCTCCCGTGCGCCGCGTCCACATCCCGAAAGGGGATGGCCGGAAGACTCGACCAATCGGGATACCGACGTTCGAGGACAAGGTGCTGCAGCGAGCCGTGGTGATGGTGCTGGAAAGTGTCTACGAGCAGGACTTCCGGGACTGTAGCTTCGGCTTCCGCCCTGGGCGCTCGGCTCACCAGGCCCTGCAGCACCTCTGGGAGCAGACCATGCTGATGGGCGGAGGCTGGGTGATTGACCTGGACATCCAGGGCTTCTTCGATGCCCTGGACCACGGACATCTCCGCGGCTTTCTGGACCAGCGGGTACGCGACGGCGTGCTGCGCCGCGCGATTGACAAATGGCTGAAAGCCGGTGTGTTGGAGGACGGGCAGGTGCGTCGTTCCGTCCTCGGCACCCCGCAAGGTGGGGTCGTGTCGCCGCTGTTGGCGAACATCTACCTCCACTATGTCCTCGACGTATGGTTCACGACGGAGGTGCAACCATGCCTCCGTGGCCGCAGCGTCCTCGTCCGCTACGCGGACGACGTGGTCATCGTCGTCGAGCAGGAATCTGACGCCCACCGGGTGCTGGAGGTGCTCCCGAAACGCCTCGGGCGGGTCGGGCTCACGATGCATCCGGAGAAGAGCCGTCTGGTTCGGTTCCGCCGACCGCGCTTGGGTTGGCGCCCGGGGCAGAACGGTGACAGATTCCCGCCACCCGGCACGTTCGACTTCCTGGGGTTCACGCACTACTGGTGCATCGCCCGGAACGGCAGCTGGGTGCTCAAGCGCAAGACGGCCAAGGACCGCCTCCGGCGGAGCCTGACGGCCGTCAATCGCTGGTGTTGTACGCACCGCCATGAATCGATCGCGAAGCAGCATCGGATGTTGGTGTGGAAGCTGCGCGGGCATTGTGCCTACTTTGGGATTCGGGGGAACGCCTCGAGCCTGACGACGTTCGGCTTCCACGTCGTGCACATCTGGCAAAAGTGGCTCAACCGCCGGTCGCAGCAGAGGACAATGCCGTGGACGCGGTTCCTCCGCCTTCTCGCGCGATATCCTCTTCCGCGGATGACGGCCGCTCACTTCGCCACCGGCGTGTAGCGAAACCATCTGCCGAGGAGCCGGATGCGGAAGAACCCGCATGTCCGGATCTGTGGGGGGCTGGGGTCAGCAACGACCCTGGTCTACCCGACCCCGTCACCGACCACCCGCCGCTCGCCGCCACCCCACTCCCGCTTGGGCCCGACCCCCTCACCCTGCCCGGCCCCACCGTACCCCATCCGCCCCAGCGCTTCTCGGTCGTCCAGCAGGTCGCCGCCGAGATCGGCTACGACCCCGCCGCCGGGACGATCCCGCCAGCCGCCTTCACCCAGCGGGTCGCCACGCGGCTCTACAACCGGATCGTCTGGGGCACGACCCCAGCCGACTACGTGGCGTTCGAACAGCGGGCGCTCGAATCGGACACGGATGGCTGGATGCTCGATGCCGCGTGTGGGTCGCTCGTCTTCACAGACGACCTGTTCGCGCGTCACCAAAGTCGCCGGGTTGTGCTGCTCGACCATTCGATCCGTATGCTCCGGCGGGCCCGTCGTCGGCTGGAGGTGGTGTGCGGGCGAGTGCCGGACTCCCTTGTGCTCCTACAGGCTGACATCGTCGATCTTCCGTTCAAGAGCGGCACGTTCACGACGGTCTCGTTACCCGCAGTTCTCCATGCGTTCGATGATCCAGTCGTGCCGGTGAGCCAACTCCGACGAGTGCTCGCCGCAGATGGGACGATGTACATCACGAGTCTCGTCAACGTTCCCGGTCGGGCATTTGCGAACGCCTATCTGCGCGGGATGCATCGAGGGGGCCAGATTGCCGCACCGCGTTCCGTCGAGGAGGTGGCCCGGAGACTTCGCGCAGTAGACGGACTGCCAGATTTGCACCACTGGGCGAAGGGGAGCATGGGCTTTTTCACGAACGCCGGCGGCTGAGTAGCCCTCCTCCAGCGCATGAACTCACCCGTGGCGCTGCAGGCGAAAGACGCCTATCGGCTAGCACTCGGTCACTGTCTCGCCGGAATCGTCCAGAGGTAAATGCGGCGGCCGGCGACGTGCCTGACTTCGTCCGGTGTCCAGTCGCCCATGTCGTAGGAGTGCGATACGACGCGCGTGCCGGGCCGGAGTTCAGCTAGCAGCCGAGGGCGCAACCGCAGGTTCGGCTCGGGTTGCAGGTAGAGCATCACAACCGTGGCGTCGTGGAAGTCCGCCTGGAAGAGATCACCCAGGATGAACGTGACCCGATGGGAGACGCCCTCTCGCCGCGCGAGCGCGTCGGCCTCCGTGATCCGTTCGGGATCGATGTCGATCCCGATCCCGCGCGCGCCAGGGCCCTTGGCCGCGGCCACCACGATCCGCCCGTCGCCGCATCCCAGGTCATACACGACGTCATCACTGGTGACCTGTGCGAGTTCGAGCATCGCGTCGACGACGACCTGAGGCGTGGAGGCGTACGCTACATCCGGGCCGCGTGACTGACCGGGGGGTGTCTTCCAAGAATTCGGGGTTACTGTCGCGCCGAGGGTAGCCACCCAGCATGCGGCGAGTGCCCATCGGAGCGCGTGCCCAGGTCGTGACGACATGGAAGACGGTCATTATAGGGCTGGATTCAAAGACGCGATACGCCTCCTGCGGGGTAATAGCGTGCGGGCGGCTGGACAAACCAGGGTAGGGGCATACAATGCCCTCGATCTCAGCTTGAGAACCAATGGCATTAGCAGTCGGCTCCCGACTCGGCTATTACGAGGTCACCGCCCTCATCGGCGAAGGCGGATCTAGTCGATGATCACGACGATGGGTCGCGCCTTACTGATCCTCGCGCTTGTCATCCTCGACCTGACGGGCGCTCGCGCCTCCGAGCTGTTGGTCAGCTACGAGGCGCTCGAGCGCAACATTGTGGTGCAGCTCATGACGCAGGATGGGCGCTACTACATGCAGGGCGACCCGTCCACACCGTGCGCGTACGCTTTCGTTCAGGATCCGCGTGTCGACGCGTACGAAGGACGGTTGCGAATACGCCTGCTGTTCAGTGGCAGCGCCGCGACAAGCATCCGCGGCCGATGCATTGGCGCGGGGGACAACTTTGATCTGGCGATCACCGGTGTGCCGAAGTACGCGAACGGCGAATTGTATCTCGATCAGATGAGCGTCCAGGCGACGGCAGCATACTTCAGGGTCGTCTCGGGGCTCGTTGAGGGTCGTTTGCGTGAGGACTTTCGCGTCCCTTTACGGCAGGACCTGCAACGGGCCATGGCGTGGATGTCGACGAGTGGCCGCGGCAGCGTGCAACTCGCCGAACTCGAAGTCCGGGAGATAGCTGTCGAGCAGGATGCGCTGCGGTTCACCTACGACATCACGACGTCGATTCGATAGAGACGAAACGTTTCACCGACCAGCGTACGTACGCGTTTTCCCGTCCCATGAGCACCCGAGACAGGCCCGACGACCTGATTGCTGCTTGAAGCCCCGCAGCGCGGAGGCAATCCCGTAGTGTGCGCCCTGTGCATTATTCATTCGGGATATGACGGCAACGTGGTCAGTCGAGTGTCTTCGACAGGACCACCGATCGTGAAGTGATAGAGGTCTTGAAACGTGCGATCTCTGAGGCCCAGGACCTCGTGCATCGGTTCGTCGAAGTAACAGCCGATGCCGGTACTTCGGATCCCCGCGGCTTCAGCTTCCAAGTAGAGCACTTGGCCGATGACACCAGCTTCCCAAAAGAGACGAGGATAGAACCATGGCCCGTAGTGTTTCAGGGGCTTCTCGTATTCAGCGATCATCCCGAGACTAAAGCACCCATCACTTGCGATGTCTTGGAAACAAGACACCTGCTTGGAGGCCTGCTGTGCGTCTGTTTCGATCAGGCAATACAGCTCGAGTCCTATGGGACAGCCGACCGGTCGACGCCACTCGCCGGCCCGTGTGACGGCCTCTTTGAGCACCGTCTTCCGCGACGGGTCGCGAACAAGGATGTAGAGACCGGCGGGAAGATCATCCACGCGGTGAACAAAGAGGGCCAGGTGCAGATGTGGCTTCCAGGGGAGTGTGCCGAAGGGCATGGCGCCCGGGACGGCCAACGTCCGTTGAAGCATCCGATAGAACGTTTCACGATTGATTCGCGTCGCTCCGTCCATGGCCACCGCACTACGGCGCTGACGGATCATCTTCCGGAGTGAGACCGGACGGAGGTTCGGAGTCCACAGCGTCGGAGGATCCTGAAAAGTCTCATACCGTCCCAGACCACCCGGCTTCCGAGTCGCTTTGGCGGGCTCATCCACGCCCCAATCCATGTGAGACGGACTGAGCTGATTGGGAGTGCCCCGCCAGTCGAGTGACTCAAAGGCCATCACCACTTCCTGGGGAAGACCAGCCTCGTCGGTGCCAGCTTGGGAAGGGACGACAGCCATGAGCACATCTGGTTCTTCCGGTTCGGCGTCGTGGATGCGCGCGGTGCCCATGAGGGCACTCCAAGTCTAGGGGCAAGCACCTCGCTGGTCGGCGTATGCTACCTTCCCACGAGAGCATCAGAGGGACCCCATGGCGAACGAGACACCGTGCGGCAGATGCGGACACCTCATAGAAAACGTTGCCTCGCAGAACTGCACCGCCGGGGAAGAGGGGACACGATCCCAGATGGCCGATCGCGGGCGGCGACTGACGTGCCCAGAATGCGGCCACGAGACGACGCTCCCCGAGACCGCTCCGGAGGGTGAGACTGAGTCTTGGGAGAACGAAGGCGGGAGTGCGTGGGGCCACGACGAAGGTCCGTGGGAAGGCTAGAGGTATTGTCAAGTTAAGCAGAATCGGGCTGACCGACCCCCAAAATGGTCTGTTCATAACAGGACTCGAGCCCATCATCTTGGGGGTCGGCCAGCCGAGTTTTCGTTAACTTGACTCTGCCCTGGCTGCTCATCCGCCCACTGTGCCACTTGCAGTCTCAACCTGACAATGCCCAGTCGGCCTAGCCGGCGAAGAGTGACACTTCCGAAAGTGCCACAGCAACCCTCGTGAGAGGTCGTCCTTCCTCCTATCCTGGTTCTGGGGGAGAGAGGCATGAGGTTGCTAGCACTATGGCTGCTCGCGCTTTGGAGCACAGCTTTCGGGCAACCGTCCGAAACGGTTCTGGAGCCCAAGAGCAAGATCGCTTTTCCGAGCGAGATTAAGGCTCCGGTGGTACCCGGCTCCAGGCCACAAGTACTCCTAGACGCGTTCGAGGACGCCCTGTCGCCTCGTTTCCATCCTTCTGAAGCGCTGTGCTGGGCGCTCTTCGATGTCTACCTCGGTCGAAGTCCGATCTCTAAGAGTGCAAAGAGGGGACTCGTTTCTCGCCTTCATCTTTTCGGAAAACGGAAATGAGACTCTGGGGTTGAAGGAGGATCGAGCCAGATGCTGTCGAACCGTGCGGTCGGATGGAGCAGCCTCGCCCTCGGAGCCGCGACCGGCTTGATCCTCGGGTTGTGGTCGTTCGACGGCCCCATGGCGGTGCCGGAGTGGCTCGGCGACTACGGGGACACATCCCGCCGTCTGGCGCGATTGGGGCACATCGCGTTCTTTGGACTCGGGATCCTGAACCTGCTCCTCGCCCGCGAGCTTCCGGGTCTCCGGCTCCGGGCCGGACAACGGCGGGCGGCATCGCTGGCCATGAGCTTCGGGAACATCTTCCTGCCGCTGACCCTGTTCGCGGCGGCGGCTTACCGTCCCTTCAAGTACCTGATGCCCCTACCCGCTCTCGCCGTCACGTTGGCGATGGTCCTCGGTGCCTGGGGCGCCCTGCGCGGGGCCAACCCGGAGTCGCACGATGGATGACGTCGGCCGGTTGAGATCTCTTGCCGAGCTGCTGCGACGCAACGCTACGCGGTTCGGGAACACCCCGGCCATCGTGCACCCGCGATCAACCGGGAGTGGCGGTCTGTCGCACGCCGGATTGTGTGACGGCGCCTGCCGAGGCGCCGGGGTCCTTCGAGCCAAAGGCATTCGACCGGGCCACCGCGTGCTCCTGATGGTTAAGGCGGGGCCCGATTGGGCCGCGGCGTTGTTCGCCATTCAGGCAGCCGGAGCGGTCGCCGTGCCGCTCCCGGTCGAGGTGGAGAGATCGTTGGCGTCGGTGGTCGCGATGTACACGGGCGTCAAGCTCGCGATCGTCGATCGCGGCTATGGGAGGCTGACACGGGGGTTCCGCCGCCTCGAGACGCTCACTCCGGATCTCCTGTACAAGGGCGAGACTCGCGTCGAGGCCGAGAGAGCGCCGGACGATGCCGCCCTGTTGGCGTTCACTTCCGGCAGCACTGGGAGGCCGCGCATCGTCGAGATCAGCCACGAGAACATCCTCAGCAATCTGCGAGCCCTCTCCGGGATTCGCGACGCAGGACCGGAGGACGCTGTGCTCGTCACTGTGCCACCGGCTCATCTGTTCGGTCTGACGGTGGGACTGCTCGGGCCCCTGCTCTGTGGAGCACGGGTAGTCTTTTCCGGCCCGCCCCTGCCCAACCGCCTTCTGGCTTGCCTGCGCGAGGACGGCATCACGCTCGCGCTGGCGGTGCCCGCTCTGGTCGACGAGCTCGGTGCCCAGGTCCTAGAGGAGCTTCGCGAGGCGGGCGCGGTCGAGAAGGACCTTCACGAGCGCGACCCGGGACGAATCGCAGAGGCCTTGCAGTTGGATGAAAGCGTTCGTCGGGGCGTTCGCGAGAGGATAGGTGAGCATCTGCGCACGCTCATCGTCGGCGGCGCCGCGCTCAATCCGGCGTGGGGCGGGGTCCTGAGCCAGCTCGGGATCCGTCTGGAGGTGGGCTACGGCCTGACCGAGACCAGTCCTATCGTGACGGTGGGGTTCGCGGGCGAGTGCCCCCTCGGCTCTGTGGGGCGGGCGCTGCCCGGCGTTCAGGTCCGCGTTGATCAAAACGGCGAGATCCTAGTGCGCGGACCAAACGTTACGCGCGGGTACTTCAAGGACCCTGCGGCGAGCGCCGCCGCGCTCCGAGACGGCTGGCTCCGAACCGGAGACCGAGGACGTCTGGACGACGACGGCTTCCTTTTCGTGACCGGCAGGATCAAGGAAGCGATGGTCACCGCCTCGGGCGAGACGATCTACCCGGACGAGGTGGAATCACACTACGCTCATCCGCTGTTCGCCGAGATGTGCGTGGCTCCCGTGAGCGCGTCAGATGGCAACGACATCCCCGTTCTGTTCGTCGTCTCCGAATCACCGGACCTCCTGGACGATCGGCTCCAGGACGCGTTCGCCGATCTGCGCGCCTCGGCGCCGGCGCGGCTGAGGGTATCGCGCATGGTGCGTCTCCAGAACCCGCTGCCGCGGACGCTGTCGGGCAAGATCCGCCGCCGGCTCGTCGCACAGGAGCGCGCCCATGTCGCAGGAAACTGAACTACGGCAGATGCTCGCTCGCCAATCCGGTCTGGACGTGGACGGCGTGGGGCTCGACGACGACCTCGTTCGAGAGCTAGGCCTCGACAGTCTCGCCGCGCTCCGTGTGCTCGCGGCCGTCGAGAAGCGCTTCGACGTGCGCCTTCCCGACGAACGTCTCGGCGAGTTCCGCACGCTACGCCACGTGCTCGACTTTTTGAGGGAAGGTGAGAAGGGACGATGAAGGTTGGACTCATCGCGATGAGCGGCGTGCGGGTCAAGACTCCCGAGCTGGCCGAGCTGGGCGTCACCCTTCCGCAGTTCGTCAGCCGCGGCAAGGTCGTGGCGTCGTTGCCCAGCCTCGGCCTGCTCACGGTGGCTGCGCTCACCCCCGACGACGTCGACGTTGCCTACCGAGAGGTTCAGGACTTCGATCCCGAAGCAGAGCTGGAATTGTTCGATCTCGTCGGCATCTCCTCGTTCACGGCGCAGATTGACGAAGCCTACGCCCTCGCCGATCGGTATCGCGCTGCGGGCATCCCCGTGGTGCTCGGGGGGCTTCACGTCAGCCTGTTGCCGGACGAGGCGGCGGAGCACGCGGACAGTCTCGTGCTTCAGGGCGCCGAGGGCGCATGGCCGCAACTCGTCGAGGACTTCAAGCGGGGACGCATGCAGCCGCGCTACGAGGGGCTCCGCGCGGGCGTGTTCGAGCCGCCGCATTACGTTCGTCCGCGCTTCGACTTGCTGGTCGGCCGTCCCTACAACCGCCTTACCGTCCAGACCTCAAGGGGCTGCCCGCTGAACTGCGAGTTCTGCGCGGCCAGCTTGCGCATCACGTCATCGTTCCAACAGAAGCCCGTCGAAGAGGCCGCCGCCGAGATTCGCGCCGGTCTCGAGGTGGCTGATCGCCCGTTCTTCGAACTGGCCGACGACAATACCTTCGTCAATAAGAAATGGGGTAAGCAGTTCCTCAGAGCAATCGCTCCACTCGGGATCGAGTGGTTCACCGAGACCGACATCTCGGTCGCGGACGACGACGAGCTGCTCGATCTGCTGGCCGAGAGCGGTTGCCGACAGGTCCTGATCGGGCTCGAGAGTCCAGAGGAGGAAGATCTCGACGGTATCGATCCCACAAACTGGAAGAGCAAGCGCGCCAAGTGCTATCTCGAGGCGATCGACAAGATCCAATCGCCGGGCGTCACTGTCAACGGTTGCTTCATCGTTGGCCTCGACAACCACGGACCGGAGATCTTCGAGCGCGTGAAGGAGTTCGTGGATCGATCGGGCCTGCTGGAAGTGCAGGTCACGGTCCAGACCCCCTTTCCGGGAACCCCGCTCTACGACCGCATGCGGCGCGAGGGCAGGCTCCTCGAGGAGCGCTTCTGGGACCGCTGCACCCTGTTCGACGTGAACTTCCGGCCGCGGAAGATGACCGTGGAGCAGCTCGAGGAGGGCGTGCGCAGGCTGTTCGGGGATATCTACAACGAGCGCGAGTTCCTGAAGCGCAAGCGCCGGTACATGGAGATCGTCAAACAGCGACTCTGAAGAGTCGGACACCAACGTCGCTTTTCGACGGGGTCGATCCGGTCCGCCGGACATTATCGGAGGTCGTCGAGAAACTCTCGGAGCTGATCCAGAGATGCTTCCGGTAGCAAGGTGAAAGTGAAGGCGCGAACGCGGCTGCGCTTCGGAAGTTTGTCTGCGGTGAGGGCGTCGGTAACAACGAAGTCTACGACCCTGAGGGCCCGCTTCCAGTCGGGTCGCCGCGCATCGTGAAAGCTGAGTGTGTCCGCGTTCAGGCCTGCGGCAGGAAGGATCGTCCGGGCCCAATCGAGAAATCCCGGCCAGTGGGAAACCACGCTAACGCTATCCCCCGGGGGAAGGGGACGGAGGGTGCGTTCAAGCTCTTCCCGAACGGAGTGCGTTTGAAGCCAAAGACAACTCTTGTCGGTCGGAAGCAGGGCGGGCAGCTCGTCACTTCTCCCATAGAGGGCGACGGGCTGTGCACCAACGAAGACGCTGGTGTCGCGACACTGATCAAGTGACGCTCCGCGGATAGGGAAGGGAGTCACCGCTTTGATCTCCTTCAGAAGAATCCGCCTGAGCTCAACGTCGTCTTCGACCACGAGGAGATGGTCTGGCGGTTGGAGCTCCAGCCAATGTTTGGCGCGCCCCCGAATCTCAGCCAGCGAGAATCCCTTGTTTCGGGCCACTCGTATGAAGTCGGTTATGAGTTGGTCGAGCTCGAGGGGGCCCTCGAGCGCCCGCTTTTCCCGGATGGGTCGGACATAGACGCCGCTTCCTTTGCGCTGCTCGAGCCAGCCGCGAGAAGCAAGCTCTCGATAGGCGGCACTTGCCGTATTCGCATGGATTCCCAGCTGACGAGCGAGGGCGCGCGTGCTGGCGAGTTTGGCTCCCGGCTCAAGCTCGCCGCTCGTAATCGCGAGGACGACCTGGGCAGTGAGTTGTTCGCGGACAGGTACCTCGCTCTTGCGGGAGATCCAAAAGCGCATCGGGATAGTGTACTGAACGGCCCCGGGTTCGTGAGAGAGCTCACTAGTTGACTCCGGCCGTCATGAAGCGAAGGCGGCTCCGGCGTTCTGAAAAGCGTGTACGCCGTCCTCCCGGCACGCGCCCGATGGTGAGATTGGCGTCATTCTATGCCCATGCTGGTGTATCGTGCCTGTCGGTGGACCCGCGTCTTTGGTCCTGGAAGTACCGACATGGCAACGATCGGCAGAACCCGCTCGCCGGTCCTCTGTGGGGCAGTGGCCGTGACCGTGTCGCTCGTCACGCTCGCCTGTGCCGACGTGACCGAGCCGTCGCGTACACCGGTACCTGCTAACCCCGCGGGCGGCGCCTTCGCTGACACTCCGCGCTTCAGAGTCGACCCCTTCTGGGCTCGACAGCTGCCCAATAACTGGATCTTGGGACAGGTCTCGAGCGTGGCGGTCGACGAACGGGATCACGTCTGGATCGTCCACCGGCCCCGGATCCTGGACGCCCGCCAACGGGGTGAGGAGGGGATGTGCTGTGTCCCGGCCCCGCCGGTCATCGAGTTCTCCCCGGACGGCACGGTGCGGCGGTCGTGGGGTGGCCCCGGCGAGGGGTTCGAGTGGCCGGAGAGCGAACACGGCATCCATGTGGATCAGCATGGCCACGTCTGGATCGGGGGCAACGGGACATCGGATGCCCACGTCCTCAAGTTCACGAGCGACGGCGAGTTTCTCCTGCAGATTGGCAGGGCCGGTCAGAGTGGCGGGAGTAACGACATGGACGACCTCGGCCGCGCGGCAGGGATCGAAGTCGACGCTGCTGCGAACGAGGTCTACATCGCCGATGGCTACGGCAACCGCCGCGTGATCGTGTACGACGCCGAGACGGGCGAGTACAAGCGGCATTGGGGTGCGTATGGTGAGCGCCCGGACGACGCGGAGCTGCCCCCATACACCCCCGACGCGGCGCCGATCCGCCACTTTCGGAGTCCGGTGCATGACGTCAGGATCTCCCACGACGGCCTGGTCTATGTGGCTGACCGGACGAACAACCGCCTACAAGTCTTCCAGAAGGACGGAGCGTTCGTGACGGAGGCATTCGTGCGACGCGAGACGCTGGGGAGCGGCTCGGTCTCTGGTGTGACGCTCTCCACAGACGCGACCCAGCGGTGGCTGTTCGTCCCCGACGGGACCAACAATGTCGTGTGGATCCTGGACCGCATGTCGCTCACGGTGGTGGATCATTTCGGACGGCTCGGCAAGAACGCCGGCCAGTTCTATCGGCTGCACAACCTGGCCATCGACTCCCGCGGCAATCTCTATACAACTGAGGTCAACGTGGGACAGCGGCTCCAGAAGTTCGACCGGGTCGGCGAGTAGTGGGGGAGGTGTATCGCGCTAGAGACGGGCAGGATGACCCGCCCGGGAGTCAGGTGGCGAATGGTACCGACACGACGCTAGCTGCGGGCAACCGCCCACAGAAAGATGTCGACCAGCTCTGATGACGTCTTGCGGTTCCACGTTTCGTTGACGCCGACCAGGAAACCGCGACCGTCCGACCTCGGCGCTCCGAGCTCGACGCCTCGCTCCCGCACCTGTCTCCGAAAGGCGGTGAGGTCGGGATGGGATGGTCGGAGCCAGAAGAGGTTCGTCCCTGACGAAATCCGCTCGACCGCGAACGCCTCGTGTCCAGAAAGACGCTCGACCACCTCCTCGGAGACCGCGACCGCCCGTCCAAAGCGATCGACGAAACCAGGCACGTAGTGCCGAGCGACAGAGGCGAACGGCCACGCACCGGGCAAACCAGCACCAAACATCCGCCGCGGATGATACATCTCGTCGAGCAGCGCCCGGGGTCCGGCCAGGATGGCACCGGAAGCGGCGTTGAAGTACTTGTAGAGCGACACGTAGACCGTGTCGAAGGGATCGGCGTACTCGGCCACGCTCCGTCCCGAATAGGCACTCTGCAAGAAAATACGTGCTCCGTCGAGGTGCAGACGGATGCCCTCGCGACGAGCCAGGCTCGCAATCCGTTCCATCTCGGCTTCATCGAAGGTTTCGCCGAAGCGTCGCCGCACCGGCGTTTCGAGGGAAATGACCGACACCGGGGTGGCCACTCGCCCGCTGCCCGTCCGGTCGAGGACGGCCGTGACGTCGTCGGCGGTAAACGTGGCCCGCCCCGGCGCCAGCGGAATCAAGGTGATCCCACTCAGTGTCTGGACACAGTCTCCTGAATCGTTGAACAGATGAGACTCGGCCTGCACAATCGCGCGGCCCGACCCTCGGGTCAGGCTGCGCACGGCCAGATGATTGGCCAGGGTGCCGGTCGGCATGAACACCGCCCGCTCCTTGCCGAGGAGCCTCGCGAACTGGCCTTCGAGCTCCTCCACTGTCCCGCCGTTGGAGTACGAGTCGCGAACGATGCGATCCTCTCGGGCCAGGTGCGTCCAGAGGGCCGCCGACTCGGCGGGACTCAAGCTGACGCCGTCACCCACCATCCTGACCGTCGAGGTGTCGAGCCCGGCCACCGCCTGGGGTGACGACGACGTCTGCGCGAGTCCCGCGCTCGGAAACGTGAGACCAAGCCCCATCCCCATTCCGCCCTGCATGAAACGCCGTCGGTCGATGTTCCTCATAGTGCCCTCACATGCACATCATACGGTCTATCCTTCAGCACTCCGTGGTGAGGTCTGGAACCCGCTACCTCGGCTCACCCTATAATTCGGCCAGTTCGTCCACGGTAACCTCGGGAGGGTCAGTGTCGCTTGGCGTCGGCGCACGACTCGGTCACTACCCCGACGTTCACGCCTAGTGTTCGGCGTCAGATGTTTGCCGGACCCTACGTGTTGGATTTCGGTTCCTTTGACGTGTCGTCGAATGGTGAACGCTTTCTGATGCTCAAACCGGCTTCTGTGCCACTCACCACGCAGTCTGAACCGCCAAGTCTGACAGTCGTCCAGAATTGGTTCGAGGCACTCACGCGCCTCGTGCCCACTGAGTAGCCATGATCTGGGAAGTCCTCATCATCCTCGTGATCGCGCTGATCGTCTTTGGTCCCATGATCCTGAAGGCACGGAAGAAGACTGACGACGATTAGCTTTTCGAGCCGCCGCACCGCGAAACCGCGCCAACCCAGCTCATACGCAACTGCAATAAGGGAGACATGCAATGGGAGACAAGGGTGGTCAGAAGGACAAGAACAAGGGCCAGAAGCAAAAAGCCGCGAAGGACGCAGCAAGGCAGAAGAAGAAACGGGACAAGCAAGCGAAAGCGAGACACGTCTGATCCCTCGGGCGTTCGAGGACCTCAAGCGCCTCGCGCCCACGGGTCGACCTGGGAGCTGAAGGCGCGGATGCGCCGCGGTAGGCGCTCGCCGTCGGCTCCCGACTCGGCCACTATAACGTCACCGCAAAGATTGGCGAGGGTGGCATTGGCGAGGTCTACCAGGCCACCGATACCACACTCAACCGGCAGGTGGTGCTGAAGATCCTGTCCGAGGCAGACGCAGAGCCATGAAATCCGACGCACCAGTGCCCGACCAAGGCATTCTCGTGACGAACGTGGTCGTGGCGGCCGACGTCGCGACCACCAGCCATTTCTACTCCGAGCTCCTGGGCGGCGAGATCGTCTTTGAGGCGGCTGGCGCTCCGACCTTCGTCAGGCTCGCGAACACCTGGGTGATCGTCGTGGAAGGCGGCGGTGGCACGCCGGACAAGCCCGACGTGACGCTCGGCACGCCGGCCTATGAGAACCGATTCGATGCTTTCATGAACATTCGCGTGGCGGACATCCAGGCGGTGTACGAAGAGTGGTCGGCGCGCGGTGTCCCGTTCATTACGCCTCCTATCGACAACGGAGGATACGAGATGCGTTGCTACGTTCGTGATCCCGATGGCCGCATCATCGAAGTTGGTCAACATACAGGCATGCTCGAAGTATTTAGCGCCGAGTCTTGAAGCGCACCTCGTATCTGGGTCCCGCGCGGTTGCACTGGCAGAAGCGTGCGCATGATGGGATGGACTCCTCCCGCTACCATCATCGTGGCAACGATGAACCGGCCCGAGAGGCCAGAGCGAAGGAGGAGTCCAGATGCAGCATACGACCGTCGCCGTCGACGTCGCAAAGTCCGTCTTTCAAGTCGCCATTTCGCGTAAACCCGGTCGGGTCGATGAAGAACATCGATTGAGTCGTGCGCGGTTTTCCCGCCGCATGAGACCCGGCGATATGTGCGCCGCACCAAGACCGACCGGACTGATGCCCGTGCGTTGCTGGAGGCAGCGCGGAACGAAGAGATCCATGCGGTGCCGATGAGTCTGCGGACGCCCCTCGCCGAGCTCTGCGACGAGGTCACCGTTCTTACCTGTCGGCTCAAGGGATCTCGAACGTCACCTCGCCGCGGTCGCCGAGCAACTCCCGCAGGTCGCCTTACTCCGTACCATCCCGGGCATCGGGTTACTCAACGCCACGGCGTTAATGGCCTGCGTTGGCGACGTCCGGCGGTTTCCAACCGGGCGCCACTTTGCCAGCTATTTGGGCCTGACGCCTCGGGAGCACTCGAGTGGGGGCCGGGCGTTCCATTGAGGGGCCGAAGATACGACTGCAGTCTGATGTCTGTGCCGTCGCGAGGATCAACAGAAAGTTCTTGCGGAAGGAGTCCAGATACGCATTCTCCCGGCCTCGACGCCTTCGGATCGACGCTCACCCTGCCTTCCTCGTCTTCGACCACGGACCGGGGCGACAGCGGCAGATCCACCGAGAGCGTCAGTACTCTATTAGGGTCCACTTGGGGGAGAGACGAGCACCGGCAATGGGCTCACTCTTCATAGGCAGTCACTACAGACATTTCACGAGGGAGCGACGGTGATCGGAAGACGAAACGACGTGATCGGGCTCATGATTATTCTCGGGTGCATCTCCAACGCCTACGTTGGAGGCATCTCCAACGCCTACGCCCAAGGCCCCAGCGACGACCGGGTGGCAGAGCTGGTCCGCGAGAGCGCGCTCCGCTTGGGACAGGTGTCCCAACCCCGGCGCTTCGACCTGACCCTGGATGACGCCATCCAGCGGGCACTCGAGCGCAACCTCGACATCGAGGTCGAACGAATCAACCCGCAGGTGATCGACCTCACGCTGGCCCAGCAAGAGGCCTTCTACCGGCCGACGCTCACATTCAACTACGACACGAGTTCGGTCACGACCCCGTCGTCGACCCAACTCGACGGCGGGATCTTCACAGTGACGGACCAGTTCAATGTCAACACCGCCATCAATCAGCCCGTCAAGTGGGGTGGCGGCAACCTGAACGTTGGCTTCGACAACAACCGGCGGGAGTCGTCCAGCTTCTTCCAGAGTTTCAATCCCAGCTTCCGCACCGTCTTCGCCGTGCAATACACCCAGCCGCTGCTGCAGGGGTTTACGACCGACAACCAGCGGCAGCAGATTGAGGTCACAAAGATCAATCGCGATATCTCGGATGTCACCCTCAGAGAGAGAATCACGAACACCGTGGCCGATGTTCGCAACGCCTACTGGGAGTTGGTGTACAGCGTGGCCAGTGTCGCCGTGCAGGAGCAAGCCCTCGAGCTGGCCGAGCAATTGGTCAGCGACAATCGGGCCCGGGTCGAGCTCGGCATGCTGGCCCCGATCGACATCGTCGAGGCCCAGGCCCAAGCGGCGACCGTACGACAACAACTTGCGGCAGCCCAGCAGGCTCTTCGTAGAGCCGAGCTGAGTCTCAAGCGTCTGATCGTCAGCGGCACCCAAGACGAGCTCTGGACTGCCGAGCTCAACCCCGTCGACCAGCCGCAACTGAGTCAACCACCGGTTGACATCGAGGCGGCCATCCGCAATGCGCTCGCTCAGCGGACAGACGTGACCCGCGCAGAACGTCAGCAGGACATCAACGAGCTCAACGTCAGCAGCCTCAAGAACAACACGCTGCCGGCTCTCGACCTCGTCGGTCGATACCAGCTGCAAGGCCAGGGCGGCGACCTCCTCATCCGAGGCGGACAACTGGGTGGTCCGGTCGAAGTTATCATTCCCGGTGGATACAGCGATGCGCTCGACCAGATCGGCAGAGCGGATTTCCCGTTGTGGAGCGTGGGACTTCAGCTGAGCTATCCCCTGGGAACGAGCTCCGACCAGGCGGCGTTGGAGCAGGCACGCCTGCAGGTGAGGCAGACGGAGGTCCAGCTTCGCCAGCTGGAACTCAACGTGGCCACCGAAGTGACCACCGCGGCTCTCCAAATCACGAGTATCCAGGAGCGGATTGATGCCGCCACCGCCGCACGCGAGCTCAGGGAGCAGCAACTCGCGGTCGAGGAGAGTCGATTCGACGTGGGGCTGGTCACCGCCTTCTTCGTGGTCCAGGCCCAGGAAGACCTCGCGGCGGCCCAGGAAACTGAACTGCGGGCGATTCTGGACTATCAGCTGGCCCTCATCGACTTCGAGCGCGTGCAGCGGACGTCATTGGGTGGTGCCGGTATCTCGATTGTGGGGGGCTGATGTTGGCCCTTCACTTCGTGCTCACCCAATGACCTGCCGCTGGCGAGGATTGAACCCGCCCGCCTCCCGCTGCTCAACCCGACCCCGGTTCATGGCGACCGGGAGGCCCTGGTTGACCTGGGAGCGGGTTCGCTGGGTGGTGCGACGGGGAAAGTTTCGTGGGTTCGGCGGCTCTCGGGTGTATAAAGGTGCCATCCGGGGCAGGCAAAATGGAAATCTCGGTCAAGGAGGTTTTATGCATTCGAGGATTCTGGGCACGGCGTCGCAGATCATCGTGCTCGCGCTACTACTGGGGTTACCCGAATCGGGTCGTGCGCAGCCGTCCGAGTGGGCGCCGCCCCTGACGACCGACGGTCAGCCCGATATCCAGGGGGTTTGGACCAACTTCGATCCGACGCCGTTCGAAGCGCCGAGCGACGTGGATATTGAACGGCTGGCGCCGCTGGCGAAATGGTTCCCGGGCACGAACCGGCCACCCGCCAAACGCGAGCCTCTGAAGCCGGGCGAACGGAGACCCGTCAGCCTGGGCAGCCTGTTTCCTGATGGCCCGGGTAGCGCAGATCGCAACGCTCGACGGCGCTCGATGGTGGTTGATCCACCGACCGGTCGGATTCCGGTTCGCGAGTCCGCCGTTGCCGTGCGGAACGAACGTCTCGTCAACTTGACCGATACCTGGATGAACCATACCGAATGGGAGCGGTGCATCACGCGCGGCGTGCCCGGCGGGATCTTTCCCCCTGGGTACGGCGCTGGCTATCGGATCATCCAGTCGCCGGGCTACGTCGTCATCCAGTACGAGATGATCCACGAGGCGCGGATCATTCGTCTGGACGAGGGGCTGCCTCTTCCGTCCGGCATTCGTCTGTGGAACGGGGATTCGCGCGGGCACTGGGAGGGCAACACCCTGGTCGTCGAGGTCGCGAACTACAACGACAAAGGGGCCATCGCGACGAACGTCGGGACTCGGGGCGCGCGTGGAATTCCGCGCACCGAACAGCTCAAGGTCGTGGAGCGGTTTACGTTCACCGATGCGGACACGCTCGACTACGAGGTCACCATCGAAGACCCGGACGTCTACACCGCGCCCTGGAAGGTCGCCATGCCGCTCAACCGTGACGCGACTTACGAGCTGTACGAGTACGCCTGTCACGAGGGGAACTACGGTCTCGAGAATAGCCTGAGTGGTGGGCGCGCCGAGGATCGCGCGGCCGCCGCAGGTCACTGAGTGGAAGGACGCCCATCGGGCATTGTCAAGTTAACGAGCGTAGCGCACAACTGTGGCTGGATGGCGAACTCTTTCCATCCTTATTAATAGGCACACGTCACCTCATCCCACACGCGGACCGAACGGGTTCTCAACGACCGGTGGTGAACCGCTCGGAGCAAGTGACGGCCGACACGGAAGAGGTTCTGCACGAGTCCGTGTACCGAAAGAAACCGCTGCGCGTGCGCGGCGGATGTGAATCGACGCATGGTGTCGCCCAGCACGCCTCGTCGGCGCCGCAACTTTCGTGCGTAGTCAACCCCGAACGTCTGACACCAGTGGCGGATCGTTTCGTACGACACTTGTGATGCCTCGCTGCGCGAGCAGATCTTCCACATCTCAGAAGCTCAAGCAGAAGCGGTGATAGAGCCACACCGCGAGACTGATGATCTCAGGTGGAAAGCGGTATCCGTGGTAGCTAGGTGACTGGCTCGGCATCGGCTTACTCTGCCAGCTGCGGCCTCAACTTGACTGTGCAGTGCCCAGAGCTTTGCCATGATTCGTGGCGGGCACATCGACCCGGGTCGAGGCGGACGGTCTACACCTGACCGAGAGAGCGCCCGGTGTCACCGTTGACGAGATCCAAGCGGCAACGGAGCCCGAGCTGCTCACCCAGGGGGACGTCCCCGAGATTACGGTCTCTTGAAATTAGGGCACCGCAGGCGGAGTCGTCCCGGGCTGGCCAAACCACAACAGGATCCGGCCGTTGGACAGACGCCTGATCCACAGACTCGGTGATTCGACCCGAAACGGGGGTCCTTCTTCCGCTGAGCCGTCCGGCGAAAAGTAGTACAAGGTCGCGACCGAGGTCTCGAGCTGGATCCAGTCTGTCGGGCCCTCAGCCGGGAGACCATTGGCAGCACCGCCTTCGACCACAGCCGCCTCGGACACGGTGTCCGCCGCGGCCGCGCCAATTGCCGCGCCAGCTACCGCCCCGCCAAATCCCGCCCCGGCCGCACTAGCCACGCCGGTCGAGGAGCCTGACGTCTGCCCCACTACCTGAGCGGAGCCTTCGAGCGCGCCCAGGGTGTACCCGTCGTCGGGCAACAACACAGTAAGACCCGGTGCGTTCGAGTTCAGCGGAAACGGGGTCGAGCCATCGCCCAGCGTCACGCTGTCGATCTCGATGTTGTCGCCGGCCGAGAACATGAGTATCCGGCCCGGATGGGGCTGGGCGGCAACCGCCACCATGCCCAGTATCCCGGCCGTCAAAACGGAGACAAGAACGCGCATATCACATCCCTCAGCGGGTCACTTGGCTGTAAGAAGAAGACGACGGCGCGTCGAAGAGCACCGGGTCCTGCGCTCCGGATCCGTACCCGCTGTGCACGGTGCGGGCGCCGCCAAACTCGGTCTGCCCCCCCGAGCCGGCACCAGCCCCGCCCCCGGACTGATTGGCTGCTTCCGCGAGACGCCCCAGAGCGCCGAACAACCCGCCGCCACCGCCGGCATCCTGCTCTGAGGACTCGTCCGTGGCGTCATCGTCGGCAAACGCGGCCGCCCGGTCGAATTCCTGGCCGCGCGGCACCATGATTACCTTCGCGTCGGTGACCAGGGCTTCCATGCCCTCGAACTCGGCCATGTCGGCGTGGAAGTCCTCGACGAGCTTCCGCGCCTCCGGGTCGTTTATCCAGCTGTTCATGTCCTGGCCGCCACCGCCCAGGGGCACACCGAGAAGTCTGACCGCCAACTGACGTTGGATCTCGTTGAGCGATGTGAGGTCGAGCACGCTCTTGTCGACGAACCAGATCTTCAGCGCCGTGTACATCGTGCCGTCCATACCCGGCTGGGCCTGTCCAGAACTCGACATGTCGAACGATACGACCTGGTGCGCGAGCAGCGCCCGTTGGCCATTGATCTCCGTCTGGCCCTGGGACTCCATCCAGACGTCGATCGAGTCCCGGATGTCCTCGAAATCCGGGGGCGGCGGTGCCCCTGTCGTCGCCCCGCCGCGGCCACCCGCCTCGCCCTGGGTAAGCTGTCGAAACGGCTCTTGATACTCGGCGAACGACTTCCGTTCCCACGTCATCTCACGTTCATCGATCGTGATGACGGTGCCCTCGCCGTTCAGGTCGTAGATGATCACCTCATCGACCCGCTCCACGCGGAGTTTGGTGCCATCGGCGTTCACGAAGAAGGTCTCCGAGATCTCCGTTGGCACATTGCCCCCGAGGCCTTGCAGGGCCCCGGCCAGCGCACCCATCCCGGGCGGCAAGCGTGGCGTCATGTCCCGCCGGACCGTCATACCCCGGCCCGCTGTCAAACCCTGTGCCGCCACCGGGACCACGCCTACGACCAGCACAAAAGCCACGCACCACAACCCGGCGCCACGCGCCGCCCTTCTCAATCCTATGTCACGCATCGCCTCACTCGCTTTCGCTGTGGAACTCTCACTCTGTCGGGAGATTGTCGGTGTCGATCAGATCGTGCCACGACTCGAGATCTTCGGGCATGACCCGCCGCCCATCGACCTTGATGTGATAGCGCTTGCCGTGGAGCCCGCCCACGGGATGGAGCGGCCGCTCCCAGACCGTGCGTCGCGCGACTGATAGTCTGACCGCCGACGCCGGGCGTGTCAATTACCGCGTCGGGGGTGGCGGGTCCGGCGGCTACCCGATCACCTACGCTGTCGATGGCACCCAGTACGTGGCGTTCGGCGCTGGCAACAACGGCGGGAGGACGAGCTGGACCAATATCATTCCTGACGACCTGCTGAGCGACCTGAGGAATCCTCGCAACGGGGGCAACGCGCTCTTCGTCTTCGCGCTGCCGCAGTAGCGCCCGGTGACGTCGCCTACAGAACTACCGTGTCCCCTCGCTCGCGTCGGCGACGCGGTCACCGGCGCGCGCACCGCTGAGCACGTTGGCAATGCTGTAGTTCCCCTCGTGGCAGGCGTACTCGTAGAGCGGGCCTTGCGTCACGCCACGGGCGGCCTGATTGGTGGTCAGCGGAATGCGGGCGCTCCACGGACGCGTGAACTTTGCCCGATCGGCCAAGGTGAACTCGTACTCGAGCGTGTCGGCGTCGACCCGTGTGAAGCGTTCGACCAGGTGCATGGTCTCGGTGGGCATGCGCCACGCGGCCACCCACCGATCGTCGGTCTTGTCGACGAAGTGCGTCGACTCGACGACGAGCGTATCGCCTTCCCATCGACCCCGGATGTCACCGTTCCACTGGGGGATGGTGCCGTGCGGTCGTCCATCGAGCGGGACGATACGCCGGTCGCGGAACATCTCGTGGAGAATCACCACATGATCGGGCGTCTGCACGATCTGATGATTCGGGTTATAGCCAACCCAGAACATCGGCACGCCGTCGGTGAGACATCGTTCCCCGGTGTCGACGTCCACCCACGAGTTGCGTGCGCCGCTCACGCGATATGCCACTTGGAGAAGATGACGCTCTCGCATCTCGGGTGTATACGGAATACGTCCGTCGGGTGGGTCGACAACTAACGCGGTGCGCCGGTCGGGAACGATTCGCGTGCCGGGGTCGAACCAGATCTGGTTATAGGTACCCGGATCGCCGTCCTGGGGGGTGCGCTCGACGAAGCGATTCTGATCGGCACGCAGTTCCAGTTCTGCTGCTTCTTCCTCGGTCAGGAACTCCCTTCCAGCGAGATCCTGCGGGCGTTCCAAGGGCGTCATGGTCGAGCCGGTCCAGACGCCCTGGAGATCGGGGTCGCCCCACGGTGTCTGAAACAGGCCTTGTCCGGCCGTGATCGGTGCTACCGACGCGATGGCGATGACCGTCGACAACCCGGCGAGAAAACGACCACTCATCTCTTACCTCCCAGGCTATTCCGACGCGCGTCTGCGCTCTCGGCGCGACCCCACGAACGCACCGAGCGTAGCTCGGTTCTGCTAGCGTGTCTACCGTGGAAACCGGGCGATACCATAGCTGCCCCTGATGCCACCCATCCAGATCTCGTCGTCGACTTGGATCGCCACGGTTCCTAGCTTGAAGAAATCATTGCCCTTGTAGTCCACCAGTTGCCGGACGGCGAACGTGTTCGGATCGACCTCGGCGACGCGGGCGGCGGAGAGTTCACAGGGGTCTGAGTCCTCACAACGCGTTATGTGACCGGCGACGATCACCTTGCCATCGGGTCCCCAGCGCACATTGTCGACGTTGAAGCCAACCGGGATCGGGTCGACTCGCACCGAACTCTGGCCACGCGAGAGCCTCACGAGCGCCCGGTCACTCCAGCCCCCGATGTAGAACCACTGCCCATCATCAGAGGACACCAGCCCGTTGGGACCGGACATCTGGCTGCCCGGCACCTCGATCCAGCCGGTTGTGGGATGCCACTCCCAGAGTTCTCCACCTGCCCGGCCGAAGTTGGTGGCTCCAAGGTAGCCCCCGGGCAACGTCGTAATGGAGTTGATTCGGCGGGTGCCTTCCGGTGCGGGGATACACCCGATCCATAGCATGGTGGGAACGGCGCCGCTGGCGTCCAGTTCAAACACCTCGATGGCTTCGCGCGCGCCATGGCCGACCACGTAGAGCGTATGTACGCCGCCGCTGCCTTCCCGCAGGGTGAGTCCGTGCGGTTGAAAGACGTTGTTCGGGCCGGGGCAGGCGCGGTACGTGGCCCTGTCGTGCTGTGGTGGCAAGGCGCCCGCGGGAAAGATCTCCTGGGCGCTGTGGTCGCGAGTGTTCACCGCGTAGAGCGGGCCTTCCGAATCGGTGTAGCGACCGGATGCGATCACCCATGGGGTGCCCGGAACTTGATAGAGGTCCTCCGGGTTGGTGGTACCGCACACGAACTTCACCTCACCGTCTGGGTCACAGCTCTGGGCGCTCAGAGTCCCCATGCTGAGAAGGCCCAGTAACAGAGCGAGGGACACGATCAGTCGTGACAAGACGTCACCTCCAGACTTTTCTCCTGGGGGGTGCCGGAGAATGTCGGAGCGTAGCACGAGCAGCTGAATCGCCGACGTCAGCGCCGCAGGACTGAGGTGCATGTAGCGCTGGATCGTCAGATCCGTATGGCCCGCGAGTTCGACGTGGCGTTGGAGGGGCTAGACACGATAGGCTCCGTCAACGAGCTGGCAAGGAGAAGACATGGAGGCCGAGCGCCGAGACTTTATCAGGGCCGCTCTCGCGGCCGCCGTGGCCGTCGAGCGTAGTGTGCCGGTAGAGGGAGCCGTAAGTTCGGCACCGACCGGTCAGACTGCAGATCGCCTCGCGGACATCGAGGCCTTTGCGTTCGACGCCTACGGCACGTTGTTCGACGTCTTTTCAGTCACTGCGCTCTGCGAAGAGCTATTCCCCGGAGCGGGCAACGACCTGGCCCAACTCTGGCGGGCGAAGCAGCTGCAGTACAGCCTGCTCCGCAGCCTGATGGGCAGGCACCGAGACTTCTGGTTGGTCACAGAAGACGGCCTTGTCTACGCCACCAAGAGCCTCGGACTGGACCTCACCCAAGCGAAGCGCGAGCGATTGATGCAGG
Source organism: Vicinamibacterales bacterium (assembly GCA_965249105.1). Classification (GTDB taxonomy): domain Bacteria; phylum Acidobacteriota; class Vicinamibacteria; order Vicinamibacterales; family UBA8438; genus CAUZIB01. The sequence continues at coordinate 1,072,929 of OZ252219.1, forward strand.
CGTACCTCAGCCTCGCCGCGTTTCCGGACGTGAGGCCCGGTCTGGAGGCGCTCAGGCGTCAGGGCCGACGGCTCGCCATCCTGTCGAACGGCGAGCCACGCATGCTCGAGGCAGCGGCAAAGAGCGCAGGCATCGACACACTCCTCGACGAGATCATAAGCGTGGAGGACATCAAGATCTTCAAAGTCAGCCCACGCGTGTACCACCTCGGAGTGGAGCGGCTCCAGGCCAGCCGGACGACAATGGGCTTCGTCTCGTCTAACTCGTGGGACATTAACGGCGCGGCCTCTGCCGGTCTCACCACCTTCTGGATACAGCGCACAGCGGGTGAGCCGCCCGAGGAGCTGGGCTTCCCAGCCCACCGGGTAGTCCAGGCGATCACCGACCTGGCGCCGGTGGTCTAATAGTCTTCAGATGATGGCACTCACCTACGAAGGGTCGGCGAAGCGTAATGCATGACTCGGTTGAGTTCCTCGGATAGGGAAAGGAGGGCTGGATGGCCAAGCTGTTGGGCGTTCTCGGAGTTGCGGTCGGGCTGGTCTCCGTGCCGGCGGCCCAGACAATCGAGCACATCGACCCGGCAGGGGGTTTCACCCAGGTCGTCACCGTCTCGGACCGGGGCGTGAAGACCATATACGTGTCGGGTCAGGTGGGGCGGGGCGATGACTACCCGATGCATGTTGAATCGGCGTTCTCCAGCGTCGTGCGGCGGCTGCAGCAGGCGGGAGCGACGGTGAACGATGTTGTCAAGATGCGAGCGTTCGTCAAGAACCTGACGCCCAATCTCTACGGTCCGGTGGCAGACGTTCGTCGCCAGACGTTCCCAGAGGGATCGTGGCCGGCGAGCTCCGTCGTTGGGGTTCAGGCCTTGGCGCGCGACTCGCTTCTGGTCGAGGTGGAGGTGGTAGCGGTCGTGGCCGAAGGCGGTGCCGACCTGTCGATCGAGCGCTTCGCCCCATCGAATGGGTTTAGCGGCGCCGTCGCGGTGACCGCCCACGGCGTGACCACGGTGTACATTGCCGGCCAAGTCGGGCAGGGCGAGGGCCTGACGGCGCAGACCGGCTCGGTATGGGCACGCATCGGTCAACGGCTCGAGGAAGCCGGCGCGTCCTATGCCGATCTGGTGAAGACGAACATCTACATCGTCGACCTCGACCCGGCGAGCGACCTGATGGCATACGGAGCTGGCGTCCCGGCCGAGGTGTCGACCCTTGATCAGAAGCCGGCCAGTACGCTCCTCGGGATTCCGTCGCTGGCAAGTGACCAGTTTCTCGTCGAGGTCGATGCAGTGGCGGTGGTTGGCGCGCAAGGTGAGGTCGAACGCGAGTTCATCGACCCGGCGGGATCATTCACCCAAGTCGTCACGACGCGAGGGTCGGGTCCGAAGATTGTCTATCTCTCCGGACAGGTGGGGCGTCCAGGTGACTCGCTCTCCGCCCAAGCCGCCCAAGCCTACGCGAACCTCAGCGGCCGGCTGGAAGCGGCCGGAGGTTCGCTGGCGGATCTCCTGAAGGCCACGGTGTATATCCGAGGGTATCGCGACGAGGATCGACAGGTTTTTGGCCCCGTCCGTGAAGACCACTTCACAGAGGGTAGGGCGCCGGCATCGACATTGCTCGGTATTCAGTCGCTCTATTCCTCGGAGGCCGCGATCGAAGTCGAGGGAGTCGCCGTCATCGGGCGCTAACACCAACAGGCTCTGCCACACCCACTGGAGAAACCAGAAACCATGAAGCGACAGATCAATCTCGTGGCGGCCATCGCCATCGGCATCGGCATTGTCGTAGGCATGTCCGTTGGCCACGCCGCCATCGGCATCACGGGGTACCACAACATCCACATTGCCGCGACCGACCCCGAGGCGGTGGTCGAGTGGTACATGAAATATCTCGGTGCGGTCGACGCCAACACTGGCGCGACGGCCGTGAAGTTCGGAGGGACGTTCGTCGTGTTCCGGAAGACCGACGTCGCGAAGCGGAGTGTCGGCAGCGTGATCGACCACTACGGGATCTCGGTCCCCGACATCGAAGCGGCGATGAAGAGGCTGGAAGGCTCTGGCGCGACGATCCTCGAACCGATCCGCGACCTGCCCGGGCTCTTCAAGCTGGCCTTCATCGAAGACCCGTTTGGCGCGAAGGTCGAGCTGGTTCAGGACGCCGAGTGGCCTGGCTTCCACCACATCCACCTGCGAGTGCCGGACCCGTCGGCGACGCTGGCCTGGTACGAGAATATGGTCGGTGGTACGAGCGACAAGCTCAAGGGGCGGATCGAGGGCCTCCGTTATGGCGGCGTCTGGCTGGTGGCACAGGACAGCGAGGGCGAGAAGCTGGCCCCGAGCGCCGACCGGTCGATCCAGAACGTCGGCTGGACGATCGTCGACATGGACGAAGCGGTCGCGGCCTTCAACGCGGTGGGCGCCAAGACGCTGGTCGAGCCTGTCACGGTCAACGACGCGCTCACGTTGGCGTTCTTCGAGGATCCGAACGGCGTCAGCGTCGAGGTCCTCCAGCGCCTGCAGTAGGTCCACAAGCAATCTGGTAGCCTCGGGCGTGACTCGGAAACATTTCGAGCGTCTCGTGGCTGAGGCTGTCCGCGGCATCCCCAAACGATTCCGAGACGAGATGTCCAACGTCGCGGTCGTGGTCGACGACTGGCCGTCACCCGAGCTCTTGAAGGAGATGGAAATCGTCGCGCCGGATACGCTGTACGGCCTCTACCAAGGTACTCCGCTGCCGGATCGGGGGTGGACTCATAGCAACGTGTTGCCAGACCAAATCACGATCTATCAAGGGCCGATCGTCGAATGCAACGACGACGAGGACGAAATCATCCGTGCGATTGGCGAGACGGTCATCCACGAGTTCGGTCACTACTTCGGTCTCAGCGAGGAAGAGATCGAGGAGATCGAATCCCGATACTGGCGAGGCGACACCGATGAGCGCGGGCCTTAGGGCTTGATCGGGCTACGCCGAACACTGCGCCTGCAGGCGATCCAGGACGTCGTTGTCGTATCCGAGGAGCGCGCCGGCCAGGGCGTCCTGCCGGAGGATATCGTGGAGGGCGTAACCCCACGCTTCGGCGCTTTTTCGACTCGTGAAGCCCCGTACGCTGTGGAACTCCTGATTCCAGAAGAGCACAACGCGGGTCTGTTCTGGGCGTGGCCAGATGAGCAGTCTGGCGGTGTCGCCGCTGGGCAACGTCTCAAACCAGAGCGTAGACGGCCGGTGGGCGTCAGACGTCATCGCCCTGAGTATCGGGTTGACGCCCACGTTTCTACAGAACCGGCGGCCGATCGCACGATCAGGCGACAGACCGGCGATATAATCGCCCCCTCCGATGAGCCTCGAACCCGGCACCACCCTTGGCCCGTACTCCCCGAGGCTCGCGCAGATCTATCAAGCAAGACCAGCAATCTCATCGACAAGGAGATGAATATGACAAGGATAGTTTTCGCTCTTATCGTCGGCCTTGGCTTTAGTGGCGTCGCGAGTGCCCAGGACGACCCACCGCCGCCCTGCGGCCCGGCCGGACACTTGCCAGATGAGCTGTCAACTAACGTAGCGGCCGATTCTCGCTGCTTCGAGATTCGCATGTACACGGCCGATACGGCGCGCGACGGTGGCGGCGATTACGATCGTGCTATCGACGAGCTGCATCAGCGCTTCCGCGAGAAGGAGGTCGAGATCTTTGAGAACCACGGCGCCGAGATCGTCGCCGTGTGGCAGAACCTCGATGATCCCAATACCTTGATCTGGATGCTGGCGTATCGCGACCGCGCCCATCGGCAAGAGGTCTGGGACGCGTTCCGCGCCGACCCGGAGTGGACTGCTCTGAGAGCGAAGTACCCCGTGCCGGTCAGTGCCGATGTCTTCATGATGAGTGCAACCGATTACTCGGCGCTCAAATAGCGGGCGCATGGCTCGCGACCCGCGAGCGACGTCACTCGCCTTTGCCATGGAGACCACAGCGCTAACTAGTGCATAATGCCCGGGGCGCAAGACAACGTAGTAGGAGAGCAGACGATGCGATTAGTCGATAGCCGAACTGTCCGAGTGGCGGCGGCGACACTCACCATCGCGGCACTGGGCGGCGTCTACGGCGTGGACCTGGCCGCCCAGGAGCGTACGACGCAGGCGGGTGAACCGCCCACGATCATCGCCGGACGCAGCCAGACCGACTGGCAGAGCAACAACCTAGACCGGTACAACCAGCGGTTTTCGGAGCTCGACCAGATCAACACCTCCAACGTCGGCCAGCTCCAGCGCCTCTGGTCGTTCGACGTCCCCGCCGGGATCGGCGTCCGACAGGCCACGCCCCTGGTCGTCGAGGGCGTGATGTACCTCCACGGGGGCACCACGGTGTTCGCCGTCAACGCCGTCACAGGAGAGTCGATCTGGACGTCGGAGATCGACGGGGTCGAGGGTGGAATGGGTCGCGGCCCGCTCTACGTCGACGGCACGATCTACTCCTATCACGGTGACAAGCTTGTGGCGACCAACGCCCAGACCGGCGAGCTCGTCGAGGCCTTCGGCGACGGAGGAATCCTTCCTGTTCTCAGCTTGGCCCTCCAACACAAGTACCCCGACAGCTATCCGCCCGGGTTCGATGCGTCGTCGATCAGATACCGGATCAACAGCTCGCCCGCCTACAACGACGGAACCCTGTATGTCGGCTCAGCAATCTCCGAGGGCAATATTCCCGGGGGGCTCGTCGTGGCCGCGGATGCGGTCACCGGCGTCATCAGATGGGTGTTCAACACGATCCCGCAGCGGCCGCAGGACGAGGGCTGGGAGATCGCCGACCCCACGTGGGGTTACGGCAAGCGGGTCGGAGGCGGCATCTGGACGCAGCCGGCGATCGACACCGCGCTCGGATTGGTCTACTTCAACACCGCCAATCCCATGCCCCCGTACGATGGCTCGGCGCGTGTCGGGAAGAACCTGTTCACCAACTCGACCGTCGCGCTGGATCTCGAGACCGGCGCGCTCCGCTGGTACTTCCAGACGATCCATCACGACCTCTGGGACTGGGACAACATCACCGGTCCCACGCTGTTCGACGTCACCGACAAGAACGGCGAGCCGATCAAGGGCGTCGCCGCGGCCGGCAAGAATTGCTTGCTGTATCTCTGGCATCGCGAGACGGGCGAGCCGATCAACCCGATCGTCGAGACTCCGGTGGAAACCAAGACGAACGTGCCGGGCGAGGCGGTCTATCCGACGCAGCCGATTCCCTACAACGCGCGCGGCGTCCAAATGACGCCGTTCTGCGCGACCTACCTCGACCTCGAGGACCCCGAACTGCAGAAGAAAACACGGCCGATGTACTGGCCGTACTCCACCGATGAGCACTTTCTCGTGGCCCACGGCGGCTCGAGCTTCGGCCCACCATCCTTCAACCCAAGAACCGGTCTGCTCTACGTAACCGGGAAGAACGCCGGCGTCTCGCTGCTCGTCAGGCCGGTCGGCGACAGTCTGGAACTGGGCAAAGGTGGTGGCCATGTACTGGGCGGCGACATAGACGAGCTCAACCGGGTTCCGGAATACCCGCCAGTGATGACGTTGACGGCGTATGAACCGGCGTCAGGTGAAGACGTATGGAATAACGTCCTGCCGGCCCTCACCTTTGGCGCTTCGAGCGGCAGCGTGACGACTGCGGGCGATCTCGTCTTCCAGGGAACGGAGAACGGTGGGCTCTACGCATTCCATGCAGCAACTGGCGAGCAGCTGTTCCACTACGACGCGCGCCGCACACTCCAGTCGAGCCCCATGACGTACGAGGTCAACGGCACGCAGTACGTCACCGTGATCGCGAGCAGCACCATCCACGCGTTCGCCTTGGCTGAGTAGCTCGCCCCCGATGCGTCTGAGCTCCGGCCACGTGTAGGGAGCAGGATGGATTCTAAATGAGACAGAGCCAGAGAAGGTCGTTCGCTCGCGGGGGTACTCGTCCAACCGACCGGCGCGGTTTCATCAAGAGTGCAGCCGCAGCCGGTGTGGGGTTGATGTCCATGCACCGCGGCTTAGGGGCCGCGGGTGTCGGTCGCCAACGGCGCACGTATCACGGGTACGTGTCCCTCCAAGACGACGACAGAATCTCGATCTTCACCGTGGAGCCGGCGACCGGCAAGCTCACGTGGCAGGAGGAGGTCGCCGTCAACGGTGGACCGGCACCGCTGGCCATCGACCCGAGCCGGAACTTTCTCTACGTCGGACGAAGAGGCAGCCAAGAAATATCCAGCTACCGGATCGATCAACGTACCGGCGGACTGTCTCTAATTGGGACCACACCGTTGCAAGGCGAGCCGGTCTACGTGGCGACCGACCGAACAGGGAAGTTTGTGCTCTCCGCCTACTACTATCAGAGCACCGCGGCGGTGCACGCTGTGGACCGCCACGGTGTCGCCACCTTCCCGCCCGTCGAATGGCACTACACCGCCGGTGGGGCCCATGCGATCCAGACGGATCGATCGAACCGGTTCGCGTTCGTGCCGCACATTGCCAACCGGGGTCCAAACGCGATTTTCCAGTTCCGGTTCGACGAGAAGACCGGGCAGCTCACGCCCAACGATCCTCCGCGGTATTCCCCACAGGAATACCTGGGGCCCAGGGCCTTGGCCTTTCACCCTACACTGGACATTGTCTACTTCTCGGACGAGCAGGGAAGTAGCGTGTCGGCCTACCGGCTAGATCCGTCGGCAGGCATACTCGAACCTTTCCAGACCATCTCCACCTTGCCCGAGGACTACGGCGAAGCGAACACCTGCTCGCAGATTCAGATCGCGCCGTCGGGGAGGTTTCTGTACGCCCCTAATCGTGGCCATAACAGCATCGCCAGTTTTGGCGTTGATGCGTCCACAGGTCGGCTGACGGCGACCGGCCGGGTGCCGACGGAGCCGGTACCCAGGGCCTTCAGTCTTGACCCGGACGGCAGATTTCTCTTCGTGGCTGGTCTGGAGTCGGGCCGCCTCGCCTCCTACGGAGTCGACCCAGACAGCGGTCAGCTCACTCCTCTGGAAACCTATGAGGCCGGCAACCGGCCCATGTGGGTGTTGATTACCGAGCTGCCTGGATGAGAGACCGAATGGTCGGTGACACGCGCGAGTGTCACCACGGACTCCTGGGGCTGCTCCTGGTTCTACTGGGGGTAGTGGGGTGTGGGTCCAGTGCCCCAATCCCTCCGAAGAACGTGATCGTGATCTCGGTCGACACCCTTCGTGCCGACCACATGAGCCTCTACGATTATCCGCGTACGACGACCCCAAACCTCGACAGGTTCGCCAAGACCGGAGTGACGTTCGAGCGGGCGCGCGCACAATGGCCCAAGACCGTGCCAAGCATGGTGTCGATGTTCACGGGTCGGCTCCCGCACGTGACCGGCGTCATGTTCAGTTCTCGCGGCCAATACGTCAGCGACGACGAGCTGCTCCTGGCCGAGGTCGCGCAGCAGCGGGGTCTCAACACCGGTGCGGTCGTTTCCAACGCGGTCCTGGGCGCGGCCACGAACTTCGGCCAGGGTTTCGACACGTATACCGAGACGTACAAGCTCCTGCGTGGCAGTCTGGGACATCGGGCTGACACGGTGACGGCCCAGGCGGAGCGGTGGCTGAGAATGCAGACGTCGGACCGGCCGTTCCTGCTGTGGGTGCATTATGTCGACCCACACGCCACCTACCAACCTCCGGCGGAGTACGCCGAGCCGTACCTCGGAGACGAGTACTACGACCCGACGCCCCTGCGTCTCAATGACAAGGACGGCAATCTGCATGGAGGCGTTGCGGGGAGTTTCTGGCGTAGAAATGGCGGGCAGCGCGAGCTCGGGTGGTATGTAGCCAACTACGACGGTGAAATCGCCTACACGGATGCCCAGATCGGCCGGCTGCTGGACACCGTCGAAGAGCTGGGCTTCATGTCCGACTCCCTCATCGCCTTCACGGCCGACCATGGGGAAAGCCTGGGAGAGCACAACTACTTCTTCGAGCACGGGCTGCATCCCTACAACGCGACGTCCTGGGTCCCGTTGGTCGTGTATTGGCCCGGCGTACCCGATCCCGGACTGCGGGTCTCGTATCCGGTGGCCCTCGTCAATCTCCTGCCCAGCGTCATCGACCTGATGAACTGGGGTCTCGACGGAGAGCCTCTCCGTGGGACATCGTTCGTGCCCGTACTTCTTGGCGAGCAGGATCGCGTCGACGACTATGTCGTGGTCGAGTCAGGTGGAGCGGGCCTCCGACCTGACGAGTTCCTTCGGTCGATCGAGGACGCGCGGTGGAAGCTCATCCGCATACCGGCCGAGCGGTCTCGACGCGGCATGCAGAGGATGGAGTTCGAGCTCTACGAGACGCGCATCGATTCCATGGAAACGAACAACGTCATCGACGAGCACCCCGACTTGACGGAGCTGATGAAGCAGGTGCTGGCCGAGCGACTGGCTGATGCCGGGCAGTCCACTACGGGTTCGGGACAGACTCCGAGATACTCGGAAGAGGAGATCGAGAACCTCCGATCGCTGGGATACATCCGGTGACGCCGAGCGCTCTGCCACCTCGGACCCCCATGTCGTCGGGATCAGGAATCCCAGATTCATGAATCCACCAAGAACCCCTTCCAGCTCCTTGTCACGGTTGCGCTGTCTGTCCTTCTGATCTGCTGCGGACGAGAGTCGTCCGAGGATTCCGCGCGCCCGTCTCTTGTTCTCATCGTCGTCGATACGCTTCGCGCCGACGGGCTCGATCCCGAGGGCCTGCAGGGCACAACGATGCCACGCATGGCGCGTCTGGCCGATGAGGGCGCACGCTTCACTTCGGCCGGTGGCCGCCTCACCCTGGACCGGTCCTTCGGTCTCCAGCATCGTGACGGGCAAGTACCCCAACGAGCTGGGGATCCGTGGTCTGCGAGATCCGCTTCCCGAGACAGTGCCCAACCTCGCTCAGCGCCTGGCGGCGGCGGGCTACGTCACGAGTGCCGTGATCTCCAACGCCATCGCTGGACCGGCGTTCGGTCACGATCAAGGCTACGAAGATTTCTATTTTGAGCCATACAAGCAGAAACCCCCCACGGTGGAGGGCTTTTGTCCGCCGTCGTTCACGGCCGACCGCGTCACGGACAAGGCCCTGGAGTGGCTGGACGGCTACCTGAGCACAGCGGACGACTCATCACCTCCCTTCTTTCTGCACGTGCACTACACCGATCCGCACGAGCCCTACCTGGCGCCCGAGGCCTGGAGGACGGAGTTCCTGAAAGGACGGGAACCGCTCAGCGATAGCTACTTGCTCGGAGCAGAGTTCCTGCGGGAAAAGCCCACGCCGGCCCAGCTGGAGGCTGTCAAGGCGAGCTACCGTGCGGAGGTCGCCTTCGCCGACCACGAGGTCGGACGCCTGCTCGATCATGTGCCAGAAGGAACTGCAGTGGTCCTTACGGCCGACCACGGCGAGGAGTTCTTCGAGCACGGGGGCTTCCTGCATGGACACTCGTTGTACGAGGAGTTGTTGCACATACCTCTCATCATTCGCGGTTCGGGTGTCCCCGCCGGGGTCACCGTGCCAGATCCGGTCTCGCGCGTCGACATCGCGCCCACCGTGCTGGATCTGACGGGCGTCGCCGGAACGGACGACAGTTTTTTCTCCGGCACGAGTCTCTCACGCTACTTCGGAGGGCCGTCTGAGCACGAAGACCCCGTCTATTCGATCCTCGAATCTGACCGGCGCCGGCAGATTTCTGTTCGGTGGGACGAGTGGAAGCTCCACATCTTCTCCAACCGCCAGCCGAGGCTCGCCAACCTACGGGATGACCCGGGTGAGACGCAGGACCTCTCCAAGTCGCATCCCCGGATCGCGTCCGAGCTACGCCATTTGGGTCAGGTCTGGCAGGAGCGAGCCGTCGAGAGTCCGGAAGACGAGGGCGATCGCGAGCGACTCGAGGCGCTCCGAAACATCGGCTACATCAGGTGAGCGCTGTCTACTGGGAACACACTGCTGGCGCAATGCAACCACGCACTGGGCGAACAACCGGGACCTCGTGATACGGCCGCTGCGTCGGGAAATGGCAGGACAGAACACAAGGAGATAACTGCGAAAGGGGTGGTCTCGATGGCTAACACAATAGAAGCGATTCCTGTTTGTAGGTCTCAAGGCCGACCTCTCGGGGTCGCCCTTTTCGTGACGGTCTGCAGATGTTCCATGAACGCTTTACCGTCGTATTGCTCGTAGGCTTCGACCGGCTCGGTCATGATGCTGTCAAAGTAGCGGTCGAGAACCGTTGATCGTTCATGCGCCAGCGGCGGGTCGCAGAAGCACATCTCACTCCACCGCACCTCACCGGAGGGGGTAACCACGGCCCGGTGGAGCGAGCCCACGATCTCCTGGCCGTCCGGTTGCTGAGCCGCGATGGAGCCGTCGTCCAGTTCTCGACGCAGGTTGGCGGCCGTGTCGGTTCTGAATCGTGCGGTCACTCGGTAGATCACAGGTCTCCTCCCTTTCCGCGCCCTTGCCGGGATCCCAAAGGCAAGAATCTACTCGTGCGTGCCATGTATCGACGGTATTTGTCGCCGAAGTGCGCCACGAGCACTCTTTCTTCGTGCGGTACCCGGACGATGGCGATGAAGACTATTAAGCCGGCGAAACCCGCGCCGACACCCCAATTGTCCGTGAACAGGAGCCACGTGATGCTCCAGCAGAAGAGGCCCGAGTACATGGGATGGCGAACCCTGGAGTAGGGGCCTTTCGTGGCCAGCCTCATGCCGTCGAACGTGACGATTGTTTTCGCTCCAGCGGTCCCGATGGTCTTGAACACCCAGATGAGAAACGCACTGGGTGCAATTGAGGCGATCAAGCCCATCCACCGGACGAGGTCGGGCAAACCCAGATACATCCACGGCAGGTCGGTAGAGGAAACATAAACGAGAAACGCCCAGCCCCAGCCGCCAATGAGCGGGATGGCCCCGACCAGATAGGCGGGAGACTCCCGCCATTTACGCCCCTTCGCTTCGCCGAGTTGTAGACCGCCGGCGAAAAGAGGACGAACCCCGAGAACAACCAACAACTCGATGACGAAGGCCGTTCTCATCACCTGATCAATGTCGATGAACACGCCGGGTCGAGAATGCCCGCCCCGCAGCTCGAGGTCAAGGTCAGATTATTAGGCCCTGGCTGCTGGACAAACCAGGGTAGGGGCATACAATGCGACATCGATTCGTAACGGAGGTCACCCAATGAAGCGTATGGTTCTCATCGTCCTTGGACTTGGCGCGCTGGCGTTCTCGTCCAGCGCGTATGCGCAGACCAACGCGCAGCTCATCGAACAGTCTCTGGCCGCCGCGCCGCGTCGAGGCCGTGACGACGCCAGCGTGGTCAAGTGGGCCGCCGACCACACCTACACGACGATCAAGGAAGGCACGAACAAGATCGTCTGCTACAGCCGTGCGGACCAGCGGGACCGGCCGCCGTTCGCTGTGCAGTGCACGAGTCTGGCCAACCTCGACAGAGTGGCGCAGAACCGGCGGTTCCGTGCGGAGAGTACCGACGCTGCGGGTGAGCGGGCGCTGGTGTCCGCTGCCGCCCAGAACGGCACGCGCGTAGCGGCAGAGTATGGCTCGTGGTTCAGGTCGATGAATGGCGCAGACCAGGCGAGTGCCGGGGTTCATACCACGATCGCGATGCCGGGAGCGACCGCAGCGTCCGCGGGCTTCCCTGAGAACCGCGAGCAGGGTGGCGCCTACATCATGGCGGCGGGCACGACCGAGGCCCATCTGATGGTGCCGTGATGGTCTACGCTACCCGTCACACCCTACCCAAGGAGGCATACGTGACCACCGTCGCCCGACTGACACGCTCGCGTCCCGGCGTCAACATCAACGTCTCTCACGTCGCGCCGCTCCTGTTCCTGCTCTTGGCGAGCCTCACCGCGACATCTGTCGCGCAGGTCAAGCCGGGGACACCGGATCAGACCGGGATGTCATCTGAACGGCTGGAGCGGATCACCCAGGTGGTCGAGCGCGCGATTGCGGCGAAGCAGATCTCTGGAGCCGTCACCGTCGTGGCGCGGCGCGGACGCGTCGCCCACTTCGAGGCCCAGGGCCGGATGGATATCGAAGCGGACCATCCGATGCAGAAGGACACGATCTTCGCGATCGCGTCGATGACCAAGCCGGTGACCGGAGTGGCCATCCTGATGCTCGTCGAGGAAGGGAAGGTCAGGCTGAGGGACCCGGTCTCGCGTTTCATTCCGGAGTTCCGTGACACGAAGGTCGCCATCCCCGACCCGTCAGCGGGCACCAACCGAGGCAACGACGAGGGTCCGCCCGCGGTTTACACGATTCCCGCCTCACGAGAGATAACGATTCGCGATCTACTCACCCACACATCGGGACTCGTGAGCGGAGGCGCGGGAGCAGCCGAAGCTTCGCGCGTGGCGCCGAGAAGTCTGACCGGCACCGTCGCGGAGTATGCCGCTGGGCTGGGAGCCGCACCTCTCGATTTCCAGCCGGGCACACAGTGGGCCTACAGCGGATTGGCCGGCATCGATACGCTTGGCCGCGTCGTGGAGGTCGCGTCCGGGTTGACCTTCGACGAGTTCCTGCGGCAGCGCATCTTCGAGCCGTTGGGGATGCACGACACGGCGTTCAACGTCTCGGCCGATCGGCAGCATCGGGTCGTGACCCTCTACGCTCGCGGACAGGACGGGCTCGAGCGGAGAGAGCACCCCGCATGGGTCAGCACAACGACGCTCTTCTCGGGTGGTGGCGGCCTCTGGTCGACCGCAGAAGACTACCTCCAGTTCGCCCAGATGCTCGTCAATGGCGGTGAACTGAACGGAGTGCGGCTACTCGGGCCGCGGACGGTCGACCTCATGGCCTCCAACCACGTTGGAGACCTGTTCGCCACCAGGGCGACCAGCCCCCGGACCTTCGGGCGCCCCGGGATGGGCTTCGGACTGACGGTCGACGTGGTCCTCGACTCGACGCTGGCAGGGGAGCATCGTTCGACCGGAAGCTTCGGCTGGGCGGGGGCGTTCGGAACGAACGTCTGGATCGACCCGCGCGAGGAGTTGACGGGGGTTCTGATGGTACAGACCGCAGGCGGTCCCCTGGTCGCCGATTTCCGGAACGCCGTCATGCAGGCGATCGTCGATTGAGCAGGACCTGAAGCCGCGCAGGCACTAGCTGCGCATGAACTCTTCGGCTTTTGTGACCATCTGGGCAGAGCCGATGAAAAGGGGCGTGCGCTGGTGCAGAGACGTTGGCGTGAGTTCGAGAATTCTGCGCTGACCATCGGATGCGTGACCTCCTGCCTGCTCGATGATGAGTGCAAGGGGATTGCATTCGTAGAGGAGACGCAGTTTTCCGTTCGGCGATTTGGCGGTAGAAGGGTAAATGAAGATGCCGCCTTTGAGCAGATTACGGTGGAAGTCGGCGACGAGCGAGCCGATGTAGCGTGAAGAATAGGGACGATCGGTTGCGTCATCTTCGATCTGGCAATACTTGATGTACTGCTTGACGCCATCGGGAAACTGGGCGTAGTTGCCCTCGTTGACCGAATAGATCATTCCCTCTTCAGGGCATTTCATGTCGGGGTGGGAGAGGCAGAACTCACCGATGCCGGGGTCGAGCGTGAAGCCGTTGACCCCGCGCCCGGTCGTGTACACGAGCATCGTGGATGACCCGTAGATAACATAGCCGCCAGCGACCTGCGCTGTGCCCGGCTGGAGAAAATCTGTTTCTGAAAGCGGCGTGTCCAAGTCGGTTCTGCGATAGATGGAAAAGATCGTTCCGATGGAAACATTGGCGTCAATGTTTGACGAGCCATCAAGCGGGTCAATACAGACAACGTATTTGGCATTCTTCGACACTTTGGTGGTGATGGGAACGAGGTCATCGTTTTCTTCGCTGGCGACGGCGCAGGTTTCACCGCCGGCGCCGAGAGCGGAAATAAACTGTTCGTTGGCATAGATGTCTAACTTCTTGACGTTCTCGCCCTGGATGTTCGTGGTGCCGTGTTCACCGAGGATGTCCACAAGCCCAGCTTTGTTCACTTCACGGTTGACGATCTTGGAAGCGATGCCTATGTCGCGCAGCAGGCGGGAGAGTTCTCCTTTGGCATAAGGAAAATCAGCCTGGCGTTCGATGATGAACTGACCAAGGGTTGTGACTTGTGTCATAGCCGTGCAGTGGGAGACATCTTAACCGATACGTCCGATTCGGCCTGTCCCCGACCTCGCACGACACAGAGGCCCTCATCATCGTCGGCCCCGTCTTCCTCTTCGGCCCCGTCGCCCTCGTGACTCCTCGTCGCCTTGGCCGCCGTCGCCTGCGCTGACACCGTTGCCAGAGTCGCCGCCGGGCGCGCCGGCGCCCGGACCCCGACCGCCTGAAGCTCCACTGGCTGGACCGCTGCCGCTAGGAGCACCGCCGCCCGGACTGCCGCCGGGGGTGCCAGCACTCGCGGAGGCCTGCGCGCTGGTCCCTACGGCTGTCCCCAGACCCCGCCAGACATCGTTCAGCGACCCGCCGAAGTTGTTGATTGCGACGACAGCTACCAACGAAATCAGGCTGGTGACTGCGGCGTACTCGATCAGGTTTTGACCGCGTGTTTCTTTCCTCAGCGCTTTCCAGAATCTCAGCACGGTGCCTCCCTTGTGGCCTAAGCCTGATCACATAAACGGCATCGTGTATTCCGGTCTTGAGTAGAACACCTCTCCGAACATCGTCGTGTCCCTTTGGGACGCCAATTGATGCAGAAAAGTCCTCGAGAAGTCCAACTTGGAGACTTCCTGGAAACGGGAGATTCAATTTCACGGCCGATTTCAACCCCTCTTGGACAGCCACCAAGGTGGTTCAGAACTTGCACAGATCGACAGCGTCACGCGAGCTGGGTGGAAGGGTGACGTGGGTGTTTGGGGATAGAGCTGAGATGAGACATCAAGGAATGGCGACTCGCCATGTCGCACGGATGCCCGGAATTCCGAACCGCCGACGGGCGCTCGTCTGTGCAGGAGCGCTACTTCTGCTCCTACCTGGCTCCGCGCTAGCGGATCCGTTTCTTCTTAGCCTCGGTTCCGCCAAGCCGTACACGCTTCTTCAGCTTGGGGATAACGGAGGCGATACGACGTCTGCCGGAGTGACCCCGCCCGCAAACGACGACAAACTCGAGATCACGTCCAATAGTTCGGTGTTCGGAAGCACGTTAAAGGGGATCGACGGCGGCGAGAAGAACAAGATAACCACGTCCAAGGTCACGGGTGCGTGGGACACCGAAAGCAACAGCATCAACGACATCTCATCTTCATTCACCGGTTCGCAGAACGAAGTCGGAACCGTTGCCTTCAACGGAATTGCACAGGATGCCAAGGACCTTTCGTCTTTTTAGGCTGGACAACCCGGAACGGGTATCAGCATCAACTTGAACAGTTCGACGGCTACGGTGACGGCATCGGGGGGTGGGGCCAACGTGTTCAACGTCACCGACGGATTCATCCTCAATAGCGGTGCCAAGCTCACGCTGGACGGCGGAGCGGGTGACTACTTCGTCTTCAATATTTCTGAGGACCACTATTTCTCTATCCAGTCGAATTCGATCATCGAGCTGGCAGGCGACATCCTGGCTTCTGAGGTCCTGTTCAACGTGCTGGGGAACACCGGCACGGCCATTGACGACGGTGCGTTGATTGGGGGCGGCAGTATCTTCCAGGGCACTCTTCTGGCCCCGGGGCGAAAAGTGGAGATCACGCAGAACCACTTCTACACCTTCATGTCGGGAGGCCTTGCCGATTCCGGTGGCGGAACCAACGCGCCGAGTACGACCGAGATCACCGCCGCCCAGGCTATTGCCGAAAAAGAAATGAACAGCTCTTCATGGGGCGGTCTCTGGGGCCAGGTCGTCGCTGGGGGCACCCTCAACTTTACCGAGTCCGACATCGCGTATGACCCCTTTATGCCGATGTCCGTCCCGGAGCCGGGGACCGCTGTGATGCTCCTGATCGGATTGGGTGCGTTGACCTCTCGGCGTAGGTTCAGGACGTAGGACAACCGACGGTATTCGAGCCCAGCGAGGCGGCGCCCGTCGTCTCACGTGATCCGTTCCCCTTTCCAGGTTGAACTGCCCGCCGGCCCGCGCTAGGCTAAGCGCTCACCACACATCGGTCTTGAAAACGGGGGGATCGGGATGCCCAGACTTCAAGGTGGACTCGTCGGCGCGGTCGTAGCTACGGTCCTTGCCTTGACGGGGGACGTCCAAGGCCAAGTCCCGGAGGCTGGCCGCGGCTATCCGGCAGAGAACTGGCCGCTGGTCAGCGGGAACTGGTCGAGTTCGCGCTACTCGGCCCTCACCGACATCAGCCAGGACACAGTCGACCGGCTCGGTGGGGCCTGGGTGACCCGACTCGAGGGCGGGGCATCGTCTCGGGCAACCCCGGTCGTAAAGGACGGTGTGCTGTACCTAACCGGGGGGGCCAACGTGTTCGCCTTCGACGCCGGGACTGGCGACCAGCTCTGGCGCTGGCAACCGAGCGCCTCCGAGGGTGCCGCACGCATGGTTCCGTCGTGGCAGGGTGTCGCTCTGAGCGACGATCTCGTGTTCGTCGGGTTGCGAAGTGCACAGGTGGTGGCGCTCCGCCAGGACACCGGGGAACTGGTGTGGGCGGAGACGGTCGGCGCCCAACCGTACCAGAGAGGCGAGACGGTCACGAGTGCGCCTATGTATGCGGAGGGGACCGTCTTCGTGGGTGTGGCGAACGGTGACGCCGGCGGGCAGGGGCGCATCGTCGCGGTCGATGCGGCGACGGGCGAGAAGCGGTGGACGTTCTTCGTGGTGCCACGCCCGGGCGAGTTTGGCCACGAGACGTGGCCGCAGGACTCGAATTCCTGGGAACTCGGAGGGGGTGGGGTCTGGCTGGTCGGGACGGTCGACCCCGACCTGGGTATGGTCTATTTTTCCACCGGCAACCCGGTACCGATGTTCGGTGGCGAGATTCGCGCGGGCGACAACCTCTTCACCGCCTCCGTGCTGGCGCTCGACATCGAGACAGGCGAACGGCGATGGCACTATCAGGTGGTGCGGCACGATGTCTGGGACGCGGATATCGCGACACCGCTGTTGCTGTATGAGACGGAGAAGGACGGTGAGCCCCTCAAGGCGCTGGCCGCCATGCGAGCGGACGGCCTTCTCTTCCTATTCGACCGCGAGACCGGCGAGCCACTGACCCCCATCGAAGAGCGGCCGGTGCCGCAGGACGCCTATCAACGGACCGCCCCGACCCAACCATTTCCGGTGGGCGCCGAGAGCATCTTGCCTGACTGCTCATTCTGGCGAGACCGGGTGCCGCCGCCCTTCGAGCTCAACTGCAGCGGGTTCACGCCGCCCGCTCTGAACCAACACACCGTCGTCGCGCCCGGCGTGCCGATTCCGAGGGTGCGAGTCACGCCGATGTCCTTCAGCCCGCAGACCGGCTACATCTACGCGACGGGCCGCGCGATGGTCGGCCGTGCGAGGCGTTGGGAAGACCCGTGGCATTGGCACATCGATGACAATGAGCTCACGCTGCCCGAAGCGGTGGGCATCATCGCCGCTGTTGACACCCGCACAAGCCGAATCGTCTGGAGACACGAGGTACCAATAGCCACACTCGGCACCAGCGGACCGCTGACAACCGCTGGCGGCTTGATGTTCAGAGGATCGGCGGGTGGCCAGGTCGAGGCCTATGACGCGCGAACCGGTGCGCGGGCGTGGACGTTCCGAACCAGCGAAGCGGGGGCACGCATACGGCCCGGTCCGGCTGCGGCCTACGAGCTCGATGGCCGGCAGTTCATCGCCATTCCCATGGGTGGCGAACTCTGGGCGTTCTCGCTGGACGGCGATGTGCCACCTCGGGGCGAGCCGGTCCTCGACCCCTGGGAAGACTACGAACCGGCGCGCCCGGCCCCGCGCGCCACGAGCGAGATCGAGACTGCGTCGGACATCAGAAGTCCGACTCCGGATCTTGCGTTAGGCGTGCCGTCTTACGAGACGGACGAGCATGGGTTCAACCCGGTTCGCGCCCTGGTCACGGCCGGCGTACCTGTGCGCTTCGTCAACAATGGTGAGCTCGCGCACACCATTGCGGCGCGGGACGGAAGCTGGAGCACCGCCATGCTCGAGCCCGACATGTCAGAGTTCGTGACCTTCGATGAGCTCGGCACGTTCCTCTACCACTGCACCGACCATCCCTGGGCGATTGGCGAGATCACGGTGGAACCCTGAGAAACATGCGGTCTCGCAGCAGCCTCAGCCGAGTCTGGCGCCGGCCCCGGCGTGGTCGTCAGAGGGGGCCGGGTAGCCGGTCGGCCCATGTGGGCGTTCCTCCGTGGGCTCCGGTCGTCGCAGCTGTTTCTGCTCGCCGCTGCTTTGTTTCTCGTGGACCTCGTGATCCCCGACCCGGTGCCGTTTCTCAACGAGGTTATCCTCGGCGTGGTGACGCTGCTTCTGGCGCGGTGGAAACAGCGGCCCGACATCACGCCGTCCAGTGACTGAGACAACGACGCTATGCACATGCTTCTTATCGCGCTCATACTGGTCCAGCTGCCCGCCGGCGACACGATCGACTACTCTCGTTACAACCGGTTCACCAAGTACGACTCCTACTTCTCGAAGTACAGCAAGCGCTACTTTCGTGTCGGGTTCGACTGGCGGTACTTCAAGGCCCAGGCGATCGCCGAGTCGAATCTTCGCCCCGACGCACCGTCACCTGCTGGTGCCTCTGGTTTGATGCAGATCATGCCCGACACGTTCGAAGAGATCCGGCGCCGCCACGCCGCGATCGCCGGAACGGTCGATCAACCCCGCTGGAACGTAGCTGCAGGGATTTGGTACAACCGGCAGAACTTCACGATGTGGCGTGCTGAACGGCCTTTTGACGAGCGGCTCAAGTTCATGTTCGGGTCCTACAACGCCGGTCGAGGCAATATCCTCAGAGCGCAACGGGTGGCGCTTCAGGAGGGGCTGAACGGGACACTTTGGTCGTCGATCGAGGTGTGTCTGCCCGAGGTGACCGGTCGGCACTCGACTGAAACGCTCACCTACGTCTCACGGGTGTTTGATATCAAGGGAGTACTGCGCTGATGCAAGTCACGATCGCGCTGTTGAACTTCTTGTACGCCCTGGCTGGTGCCGTGGTCACGATTGTGTTCATGGCGATCGCGTACAAAGTCTTTGATGGCTTGACACCGTTCAACACACACGAAGAGCTCGCCAAAGGGAACGTAGCCGTTGGCATCGTGGTGGGATCGATCTTCATCGGCGTCGGGATCGCTCTCGGTCTCGTGATCGGGATGGGGTTGAATTGAGGGACAAGAAGTTGCCTGTCTCCTGGCGGCGGCGGGTAGTGCCGGGGCAGAGACCCGGGATGTGCCCGCGACAACCGCGGAGTTTGAGACGGCTAGGGTGATGGAATACTCCCCATCGAGGAGTCCAAGCCGGTCCACACACCGTTCACGCTCGTTCCGACGTTGAGTATCATCGCGACGGCTACCAGCGAGATCAGGCCCGCCAGCAGCGCGTATTCGATGAGGTCTTGACCCTCGTCGTCGGAGAAGAAGTTCAAAATCGTTCTATTCGCTACAGTTATCGTCAACGGATTCTTCTCCGGCCTCATCGATCTGAGCTGCTCCTTATATGGCGAGCAAGATTCGAGCCACTACCTTGCACAACCGTACGGGTGTCTTTGACAAACTCGGTGGAAATCCCATAGCCGGTGTGGTTCTGAAGGTGCCGGCGTCCGATAGCCGAGGGTCTTGCGAGGTCTGGTGTTCAGGCGTCGCGCAATCGCATCGAGATACCTCTGGCTGTAGCCAGACAGGTCCGTACGCCTAGGGGAGTACTGTCGCAGCAAGCCGTTGGTGTTCTCGTTGGTGCCGCGCTGCAGCTCCACTCCGACGGAGGAGTTTGAGCGCCCATCGGCGGCCTTCGTCGCAGCGTGACACGGTCTCCCTTACCAACCGGCTTGCGTCGTCTGACGCCCACTCCGCCCGCTCGATCCCCGCTCGGTCCTGAGACACACGCCAGGGCTCAGTCCCTCGGGAACAATGAGATCGACTGCGTGCCTGTCAGCTTTCCCTCGTTGCCGAGGGGTATACCGTCGTCGTGAACGGTCAGGCTGATCTCGTAGAAGGTCTGTTCCTCGCCGTGAGAGTTGACCACGAAGAGGCCGCTGCAGCTTCCTTGGATTGGACCGAGAAACGGATGAGTATGGCCCTTATGATGGAAGATGACTGTCCACACGAATTGTTGGCACGGAAGGAGTCCCTCTTCTGGATCGACTGCGTTACCCGTGAACTGGATCAAGTCGCCCTCGGAGTAGCGCTGGCCGTCGGGCGGAGAGGTGAGGAGTGCGTGGGGGCGGGAGTTTCCCGAGACGATGCGGATACCGCGCACGATACTCTCTCCCGCCTCTGAATCGGTGACCGTTAGGGTCGCTTCGTACGAACCGGACGCGTACCGGTTGGTGACGACCGGACCGCTGCCCGTCGTGCCGTCTCCGAAATCCCACGCGAAGGTCAATGGGTCGCCATCTGGATCAAAGGAAGAAGATGCGTCGAAGGTCACCGTGAGCGGCGATTCGCCGTTGTCGGGTGTCGCTGAAGCCGTCGCCACCGGTTGACGGTTCGACCCACCTACGAAAGCGATCCTGAAGAGCTTTCCTCCATTGAAGGTTATGTAGTACAGCGCGCCATCGGGTCCGAACCGGATGTCCACCGGGCCTTGTCGCGTGTCGGAGGCGAAGACACCGACGGAAATCGGTCGGTTCGACTTGTCGAGAACCATCCGAAAGATTTCCTTGGTGGCGAAGTCGCCGAAGA
Organism: Vicinamibacterales bacterium; assembly: GCA_965249105.1. GTDB lineage: Bacteria > Acidobacteriota > Vicinamibacteria > Vicinamibacterales > UBA8438 > CAUZIB01. The sequence continues at coordinate 1,093,752 of OZ252219.1, forward strand.
AGAGGTTCCCTTCGTACTCGGGCGGAAAGTTCAAAGCGTTCGCGTGCTCTCCGGCAATGATGGCGTGTCCGAACTCGGATGTGTGGGGGTAGGAATAGATGGGATAGCTCATACCGGGAACCCCGGGAGGCTCGGGTCCCTCAACCTCACTCCAGCCAAAGTTACCACCCGGAACCCCGATGTCCAGCTCCTCGTACTTGCCTCCCCCGACGTCGCCGATGAAAAGGTTGTCGCTCTCCGGCTGCAGGCTGAATCGCCAGGGATTGCGAAAGCCAATAGCCCACACGCGGGGATCGCCCCCGCCATCCAGGTAGGGATTGTCCTGGGCGGGCGAGCCGTCGCGATTGATGTGCAGAATCTTGCCCCGGATGTCATGCGGATTCTGAGACGTGTCGGAATGCTGGTCGTCGTCTCCTGTCGACAAGAAGATCGTTTCGTCCGAGGCAAAGCGGATACACCCACCATTGTGAATATCCGAGTCAAGGCCATTCCTAGTTGGAACTCTCCGCGGCTCCTGATGGCTTACGCGGCTTTCTTCTTCGACGTCGTCGTGTCGATCTTCAGCGCTCGCTTCAATGCGTCACGAAGCTTGGGCAGGTGCCGGTAGCCCATCACCTTGCGTAGGCGCGGCTCGATGTCCAGGAGCGCCGTGGCCAGCCAGCGATGGCGTTGACTTGAGTTCTGCCAGTGATCGACCTTCGCACAGCGCTCCTCAATGAGCGCGTTGATAGACTCGAGGCCGTTCGTCGTCTTCAGCGACCGGCCCAGCACGCCGTACACCCCGAGGCGATGCAACGTCAGGGTCTCGTCGAGGCCTTCCGCCAGACTGCCGGCCGCCGATTGGTTCCGATCCTCCAACTCATGCTGGAGCGACTGGAGGGCGGCGAGGGCCTCGTCGTACTCCGGACGGTTGTAGGCGCGCTGGAGACGCTGCCGCCACACCGGCTGCTCACGCTTGGCCACGTAACTCACCACGTTCTCGCGCTTGTGCCATTGACACCGTTGCACCAGGGCGCGGTGGCGGAAGGCCTTCCGCACGGCCGCCCGGAGCCCCTTGCCGCCATCCACGATCACCAGCAGCCCCTGGGAGACATCGAGGCCCCGCTCGACCAGGGACCGGAGGAACGGAGTCAACACCTTCTCGTTCTCGGTGTCCGTCTCGACAAAGCCCAGGAAGCGTTTCTCCCCCGTCATCGTGATGCCCAGCGCCACGACCATCGTGGACTCGGCGAAGGTCTTGCCGTCCAGCACCAGGGCGACGACGTCCTCCCGGGACAGGTCCCGCTCTTGGAGCTCGCGGAGCTTGGCCGCGCTGGCCTCGATGAACGCCCGGGACACGGTCGACCCCGACAGCCCGATCGCCCCGGGAATCGCCTCGGCGGCCGCCGCGTAGTTGCGGCACGAGATCCCATACAGCACGCGCCGCAGCAACAGGTCGTTGACGGCGCGATCGCCATGCAGCGCTTCGTACGACCGCAGTGGAATCTCGCGCTCCGTGACATGGCGAATCCGGGGCACGCGAATCGGCACGCGCTGGCCGGCCAACCCGACCGTCCCAGGGTTGCTACCATGACGGCGCCCGCCGACTGACGGGTCTTTGCGGGCGTAGCGTTCGCCAGCCAGCGCGGTCACTTCCTCGTCGAGCAATTCCTCGATGTGCATCAACCCCAGCGGAACCAAGGACCGGATCAACGCCACCTTGGCATCGACCTCCAGCTCGGCGTACTCCTCTCGGTCGATAACGTCGACCCCGCCCAACGTGCGACCTTTCTTGCGCTTCTTGACCGTTCGTAGGACACTGCTCATCTTGGCTCCTTTCTCTCGTGGCGTGATGTTCGTCTCGCAACGTCATCAAACCACAGGGTTTGGAGCCGCTTCAATTTTCAACTAAGTTTCGCTCACACTCGAATATCCGCGACGAGCTCCGGTGTTTCGAGGATCAGCGTTTCGTCGACTAGCTGGTCCCCGACGTGCAGAAAGCGCACCAGGCGATTGCGAAACGGAGGTCCGTCGGTGGAGCAATAGATCCACACATGTCGGTTGGAATCGTAGTCGGGATCCACGGCAATGCCGTTGACGCCGCGCTCACCGAAGACGCTGGTTGCCAGCCGGGCCACCTCGACAAGCTCGTTTCCACGCAGCACCCAGATGTGCCCCAGTTTGCCGCCCAACCACAGCTCACCGTCGGGCCCCCAGGCCATGGACATTAGTCCCGGAAGGTCGTCGACAAGGAGCTCCTCCACGAAACCCGGTGGGAGATTCGTGGCTGATGAGGGCGCCGTCATCCCCAGACCCGCCGCCACGACGACGAAAATAAACGCTCGTTGTCGAACCACGCGCGAGCCCCTCCGCATCTAGAAACCCAAGACGATGCCAGCCGTCACGCTTCTCTGGCGGTGATCGAAAAAGGAGAGAGTGAGAGGGAGCGACTCGAACTCCATGTTCGTATAGGCGTACTCGCCTCGCGCGCTCCACCGATTCGTGAAACGGTAGGTCAGGGAGACCCGAACCGAACGGCCGGACGTCAGTTCTGGCTCGGCGTCTACGCCATCGACCCGCAACTGCCCGCTGGGAAAACTGGCGTAGGAGATTCGTGCCGTGGTGCGTTGGCCAGCCGAGAGCTCGACCAGCAGCCCCACTCCCGAAGCCGGGACTCCGATCGTCCCGGCTCGATCCCGGCCGATACGGCGCTGCTCGAAGTAGACACCGGCGAGTACGCGCCGAAAGCGGAGGGCCACAAACTCGTCAATCCACACATCGGTTTGATTGAAGACACCGACGTCCAGTTCCAAGCGGTCGGGAATCTCCATCCCGAATCCTCTGACCACGAGATCGGCGCCGACGACGATACCGAGGTCCTTCTCCGGCATGAACCCGTACGACGCACCTGCACCAAAGCCGTACACCAACTTCGACGTTCCCTCCTCGGAGCCTAGGTCTGTGGTGGCAGCTCCCACTTCGTACAGAGCAAACCCAGCGAACTGGGCCAAGGCGGGCGTGGGAGCCAGCAACACACTCCCCATGACCAGGGCAACAGCGCAGTACGATTTCATCTTGTCTCCAAAGAACCCTACCGCATCTGTTGCGGCAGCCACAGGGCGATCTCCGGAAAGGCGATCACCAGCGCGATGACGACGAGCTCGCCGACCACGAATGGGAGCACACCCATGAAGATGTCGCCCATCGGCACCTCGGGCGCCGTCCGTCGCATCACGAAGACGTTGGCGCCGATCGGCGGCGTGACGAGGGCGAGCTCGGCCATCATCACCGCGAAGACGCCGAACCAGACGGGGTCGATTCCAAGTTCGCCGACCACGGGCATGACGAACGGGATCGTGAGCACGAGCATCCCGAACACATCCACCATCGCCCCCAAGACCAGGTAGATCAGCACCAGCAGCAAGAGGAACGAGACCCGTCCCAGATCCAGCCCAACCAACATCGCCACCAGGTTCTCCGTAATCCCCGTGATGGCCAGGAAGCGAGCCACGAGGTAACCGCCGACGATGATGGCGAAGATCATCGCGCTCACCAGGACAGTTTCCTCGAGGGCCTTGCTCATGGCCCCTCTGGTCAGCCGGCGCTTGATCGCTGCCGCCACCAGCACCCCGGTGCATCCCACCCCGGCCGCCTCGGTTGGCGTGAAGACTCCACCGTAAATGCCGCCGATCACCAGAAGGAACAGCGACATGATGGGTAGGAGACCGACCGTCGAGGCCCACCGTTCGGCCCAGGTCGCCCCCGGTCCAGGTGGCCCCAGCGAGGGGGTCACGACACACCGGACCAGAATGATCAACGAGAACATCGCGACGGTCAGAATCCCCGGCACGATACCGGCAATGAAGAGCGCACCGATCGACGTCTCGGTCATCACCCCGTAAAAGATGAAGATGAGGCTGGGTGGGATGAGGATGCCGAGCGTGCCTGACGCCGCGAGCGCACCGGTCGCCAGACGAGGATGGTACCTGTAGCGCCGCATCTCCGGCATCACGATCGCGCCCATCGTCGCTACGGTAGCTATGCTGGAGCCGGTGACGGCACCAAAGGCGCCGCACGCCACCACCGACGTGATCGCCATGCCACCCGGTATCTTGCTGATCCACGTGCGAACGCCGTCATAGAGGTCGGTGGCCAGACCGGTGTGAAAGACGAGTTGTCCCATCAACACGAAGAGCGGGATGGTGACGAGGACGAAGCTTCGGCCCTCGGCCCACGGAATGAGGAGGGTGTGGGCCAGGGCTGGACCAGGCCCTTCGAGGATCCACAGGCCAACCGCTCCCGTCACCGCCATCGCGAAGGCAATCGGTACTCCCACGAGCAGGAGCAACACCATCGCGGCGACGCCGATGAGACCGATCAGCGTGACGCTCACGAGCCGGCGGAGTCTCCGTCAGGCGCGACGCCCGCGGGGTTGGCGAACACCCGAGCGGCCATCACAAACGCACAAGCCGAGAGGATTCCCATGTAAGGCCACAGCGGCAGCTCGAGGTCCTCACCAGTCTCGCCAGTGCCGATCATGAAGGGCACGAAACGCGCTCCCTGTACGGCCATCAACCCGAAAACGATGATCCCCGACACCGAGGCCAGGACATCCACAGAGCGTCGCCGCGCACCCGACAGCCGAACGTAGAGGACCTCCATGCGGATATGAGAGGCGCGGTCCCAGGCGTGGGGAAGCGCGCCAAAGATCGTCATGAGCAGGAGGAGCCCGTTGACGTCGCGTCCCCACTGCAGGGGCGCGTTGAACAGGTAGCGGAGGGCCACGTCCAGCGTCACCAGTGCGACAAGCGACGGCAGCATCACGTAGACGCTCACGGTGAACAACCGACGCGCCACCCACTCGGACCATCGATCGATGACCTCAGCTGCCGGGTCCAACCAGGCCAGTACTCTCATCTGCGCGCCGTCCACACTTGCTGCTCGCGGCTGGTCATAGGTCGATGACACCTTGGACTGGGTGAGCCGACACGTGGTCCCAGAGCTCTCGGTCACTCCAACCCGCATAGCGGGCCGAGCGAGCCTTTGCCTCACGGACGAACGCGGCCGCCGGCAGCCCGAGCTTCTCGTTCTCTGCAATGAACCGTTGCTCGATCGGTTGGACGGCGTCGACCCAAGCCTGGCGCTCCTCGAGCGTGGGGTCCAGGACTTCGACGCCGCCGGCAGCGATGGTCTGGATGGCCGTGTCCAGCGCTTTCCCACCGTAGAAATTACTGTTGGCCATTTGCCCCAACAGCCGGAAGAGGTTGTAGAGCGACAGGCGAAGATCGGCCGGGAGGCTGTCGAAGGTGCGCGGGTTCAGACACCACTGGATCACCGTGTGGGTGAGTCTGATCGGCAGGTAGTAGCGGCCGATCTCGTAGTGCCGATACGCCGCCATGTCGGCGGCGCCCAAGGCCACCGCATCGATGATGCCTCGCTGAAACGCCGTGTACGTCTCGACCGTGGCCAAAACGACTGGAATCGCACCGATCTGTCGGAGAATGTCCGCCATCAGACCGCCCGTCGATCGGACCTTGAGTCCACGAAGATCGGCCGGCGTGCGGACCGGCGTCTTCGAGATGATGTCGTAGGCCGTCGTCGAGCTGCAGTGAGCCAGGTAGACCTGCATCCGCTCGTACTCGCCCTTGAGGTACTTGGGATACAGCTCCTCGGCAACGAGTGACGCCACTCCGGAGTTCGGAAAGAGGAAGGGCAGCTGAAGCCCGTGGGTCAGATGAAAGCTCCCTGGTTGGTAGGTGGCGTACCCGTGCGTGTAGTCGGTCACGTCGGCCGCGATGGCCTTGAACCCGTCGACCGCGCCGTGAAGCTGAGCGTCGACGTAGTTCTCCCACCGGAGCCGGCCCTCCGTCTGCGTGGCGACGATCTCGGCCCAGGGCAAGAAGGCGTTGGTAAAGAGCCCGTGGGAACTGGGCAGGTGCGCCGTGTGCCGCAAGATCCTCGAGTCGCCCGTACCTCGCCGCTCACCCCGGACGAAGGGGGCGACCGCCGCGACTCCCGCCAGGGAGGCCAGGACGCGCCGCCGGCTCCACGTGCTGGACGAATCGGGCAAGGCCATCACACCATCACTCTCTTCAGCTCTCAAAGTCGCCCAATAGATTAGCGCACCGCGGTTGTCCAGTGCTTGCCCTATCCGGAACGACAAGCAAGGGCCGTTGGCACGCGTACCATTCGCGACCAACACGCAGTAGACTTTCGACCGTCATGATTGATAAGCAGGCACGCAGCGCGGCGGAGGCGGTTCGCGGAATCGCGGACGGCGCCACCGTCTTGATCTCCGGTTTTGGCGAAGCGGGCAGCCCCACCGATCTCGTACATGCGGTGATCGAGCTCGGCGTGCGAGACTTGACCGTCGTCAGCAACAACGCCGGCAACGGTCACGTCGGAATTGCCGCACTCATCGAGGCTGGCAGGGTGCGGCGTATGGTGTGCTCCTTTCCACGTTCGTCGGATGCAGGCGTCTTCATTGCCGCCTACCGAAAGGGGACGATCCAGCTCGAGGTGGTCCCTCAGGGAACGCTGGCTGAGCGCATTCGTGCGGCTGGCGCGGGTATTCCGGCATTCTTTACGCCAACGAGCGTTGGCACACCGCTCGCGAAGGACAAGAAGATACACGAGTTCAATGGACGCCCCTACGTCATGGAGTACGCCCTTCCCGGCGACGTCGCACTCGTCAAGGCAGATCGGTCGGACCGTTTCGGAAATCTGACGTACAACCGGGCGGCGCGCAACTTCGGACCCCTTATGTGCATGGCCGCGCGAACCACCATTACGCAGGTGCGCGAATTCGTGACCGCCGGTGATATCGACCCGGAACATGTCGTGACGCCCGGAATATTTGTCGATCGGGTTGTCGAAATCGCGGACGCCGTGCATGAGTCCGAGCTGATCGCAAGTGGGGCACGGTACGCATGACCGCGACGGGGAATGCACCGCGGCTCGGCTTGTCGAGGGACCAGATGGCCTGGCGCTGTGCGCAGGACATCCCCGATGGTGCCTATGTGAATCTAGGGATCGGCATTCCCGAGAAGGTGGCCGAGCATGTTCCGGCCGGTCGGGAGGTCGTGTACCACAGCGAGAACGGCATTCTGGGGTTCGGGCCGCCGCCAGACCCAGAGGATCGCGACCCGGATCTTATCAACGCCGGCAAGAAGCCAGTGACGTTGCTGCCCGGTGCGGCGTTCTTCCACCACGGAGACAGCTTCGCGATGATCCGCGGCGGACACGTAGATTTCACCGTTCTGGGAGCGATGCAGATCGGGGCGAACGGTGATCTGGCCAACTGGTTAACCGGAGAGACGGACGCGATACCGGCCGTGGGTGGCGCGATGGATCTCGTGGCCGGTGTTCCAAACGTGCTGGTCATTGCGGAGCACACCACCCGCGACGGCAAACCCAAGTTGGTCGATCGTTGCACCTATCCGCTCACCGGCGTTGGTGTGGTGACCCGCATCTATACGAACCTGGCCGTGGTTGACGTTGCTGACGATGCTTTTGTCGTGCGGGAGCGTGCGCCGGGTGTGGATCTGGCGACCGTGGCGTCGTTGACCGGCGGTGCGTTGCGAGTCAAGGGCGACCCCCCAGAGATGCGTTTACCCTGAACGCGGTCGTTGGCCGTAGCCGAACGGCCGTGGCCGATTGGCCGAGGCCGATTAACCTCGCTCTATTGCGAGGGCGGTTGCGGCTGCCCGCCGGGTATCTTGATCGAGATTCCGGCATCGACGTGTAAGGTCTGGCCCGTTATCCAGCGGGCCTCATCGCTGGCCAAGAAGACCGAAGCCCAGCCGATGTCCCAGGCGGTTCCCTCCTCCTTGATGAGTCCTAGAGAGGCGCGCGCTTTCCGACCCTCGGGAGTCAGCCGGTCGGCGACCAGCGGCGTGTACACCTGCCCTGGCGCAACGGCGTTGACCCGGATCAGCCGGTCGCCCAGCTGTGCCGCCAGCGCGACCGTCAGCCCGAAGGCCGCCGCTTTGCTGGTCGTGTAACCCGTCGCAGTGGGCGGGTACGCGCGCACCGCGGCGATCGAGGAGAGGTTGATGATCTCGGCGCTGCGCACACATCAGGCGAGAGTCGTGGTCGCCCGTGTGCGCCTTACAGCGCCGAGGTTCCGCCATCCACTGCCAGGTACTGGCCGGTGACATGACGCGAAGCCTCGCTGGCCAGGAAGACCACCGATCCCATCAGGTCCTCGTCGTTGCCAAGCCGCCGCAACGGAGTGCGCGCAAGCACCTCCTCGCCGACCTTGTCCAGCAATCCGGCCGACATCTTCGTGGGGAAGAAGCCCGGGCAGATCGCATTGACGTTGATATTGTGACAACCCCACTCGGCGGCCAGCGCGCGCGTGAAGTTGATGGCCGCAGCCTTGGAGGTGTTGTAGGCGATGGTATGCACCCCAGGCGACATGCCCTTGAGACCGGCCACGGAAGCGATGTTGATGATCTTGCCGCGCTGGCGCGGGATCATGCAGCGGCGGCCCACTTCGCGCGCGAGAAAGAAGGGTGCGGTCACGTTCAGGTTCATCACCTTGTGCCACGCTTCGTCCGGATAGTCCTCCGCCGGCGCCCCCCACGTTGCTCCGGCGTTGTTCACGAGGATATCGACGTCACCCAGTTGCCCCACCACCTCGTCCACCAGCGCCGGAATTCGGTCGAACTGCTGCAGGTCGTTCACCAGGGTCAGCACCTTCACCCCTTGATCCGCAAGCTGCGCCTGCGCCTCGGCCAGTTCGCCGGCCTTGCGCGCCGTGATGACCACGCGCGCGCCAGCCTGGCCCAATGCGCGCGCCATCTGCAGTCCGAGTCCCCGCGAGCCACCAGTCACCAGGGCAACTTGCCCATCGATCCGAAACAGATCCGTCACGTTCATCGTTTTTCAGGCCCAGGCCGCGCTCCCCTGGGCAAGCGGCAGTGTTGAGCGCGCTCCCCTGGGCCGAGCAGCAGTGTTGAGCGTTCGGTCCACGTTCATTTGCGGCGCAGTTTGCCTCGGCTGCGCGCGCTCGCCTCGTGTTCGGTGCGCTGCCACACCTCGACCCCGATCGGCTGCCGGCTTTCCTCGAGAACGTGACCGACCAGGCCGACGGCGCGCGCCATCACGCCGATTCCCCGACATGCCTGCCAAGGAATTTCCATTTCGCAGGCGATGGCACCGATTGCACCGGTCGCATTGATCGGCAGTTCACGGTCGAAGACCTTTTGCGCGCCTTTCGATATTAGCTTCATCAACGCGATGTAGGGACCGTTGAAGCCCGTCCGACGCGCGATCGAGAACAATCTTCGCGTGCGTGGGTCGAGTGGCTTGTGTATTGGATGCCCGAGGCCGGGAAGAATGCGCTTTGCCGATCGGTAGTCATCGACCAGGCCGTTGGCGAGTGCGCGCAGATCGACATCTTTGTCTGGGTCAGGCAGTGCGTCCTTGAGCATGCGTGCCGCGTTCTCGGTCGAACCCACAAACACACTCCCAAGGCCAAGCAGTCCGGCAGCGACTGAAGCCTGCATGGACTCGGGTGCACCCGTGTACGTCATGCGGGTGGCCAGAGTCGACGGGACGATGCCGTGTTCCACCAGCGTGACCAGCAACGCATTGAACATCTCCGACTCATTCTTCTTCGGGAGCCGTCCGGCAATCTCGAGAAAACCCATATCGCCAAGACTGACCTTGCCGATCAAGTCGCGGCACAGGTCATAACCCAGCACGCCGATTCTGTCGTGAGTACTCCAGGCGATGTCGGAGCGAAGCTTCTTGGTCGGTTTCATTTCAATCAACCTTGATCACGAGCTTGCCCCGGTTCTCCCCGCGGTACAACATCTGTAGTGCGCCGGGGGCCTGCTCGATTCCATCGAGGACGTGTTCACGACTGACGATCTTTCCCTCACCAATCCAGTCGACAAGCTGCACAACGGCCTCGGGAAATCGGTCTTTGAAATCGTGCACCAGGAATCCGGTCATTCGCGCGCGGGCGACCAGGAGCTGGCGGTGGATGCGCGGGCCGGTCGGCAGCGGGTCCCATGCCTGAATGCTTGCTGTGCCACAGATCGTGATCCGTGCGCCGAGCGCCAGATGCCGAAACACGGCGTCGCTGATCGGCCCGCAGGTATTGTCGAAATAGACATCGATTCCATTCGGGCAGGCCGCCGCAAGTTCGGCGCCGATATCCGCCGAATTCTTGTAGTCGATTGCATGGTCGTATTTGAATTCTTCCAGGCATTGGCGAACCTTCTCGGGGCCGCCCGTAATACCGATGTCCGGCAGCCCTTGAGTTTCGCGATCTGCCCGACGCAGGAGCCCACAGCGCCAGCCGCGGTCGAGACGACCACGGTTTCTCCGGCCTGCGGCGCACACAGATCAAGCAGGCCGAAATAGGCCGAGAGCCCGTTGATGCCCACGACGCCGAGCGCCCGCGACGGGTTCTCCTCGGTAGGGGCCAGCTTGCGTAGGACATCGCCGCCGTGGCTGACGGCAAAGCGCTGCCAGCCGAACCTGCCGGTCACGGTGTCGCCGACGGCATAATTCGCATGACGTGATTCGACGACTTTGCCGACCGCGCTCGCCCGCATCACATCGCCGATCGGTACCGGTGGAGAATAATTCGGCGCATCGTTGGTCCAGCCCCGCTGCGCGGGATCGACGGAGAGGTAGGCGTTGTGGATCAGGAATTCGCCGTCCTGCAGATCGGTGACGGGCCGGGTCACGACATCGAAGAACTCCGGGCCAGGCACGCCGATCGGTCTGCCATTGAGCACCACACAACGGTTTTCACGCGACGTCATCGATGCTTCCTCCTACGCCGGGACATAATACAGGGCAACGGGCTCAGCCCCGAGTTGAAAGGGATTACATGAGTCAGGTCGTTGTCGTGGACAGTATCCGTACCGGTCTTGCCAAAGCACACCGGGGAACGTTCAACCTCACACGCGGGGACGACCTCGTCGCGCACTGTATCGATTCCCTGCTCGATCGCAATCCGGAAGTCGATCCGGGCGAGGTCGAAGACGTCGTTGTTGGCGCAGGCCGCCAGACAGGCGAGCAGTCTGCCAACCTCGGGCGCTATGCGGTAGCGCTGTCGAAACTGCCGATCACGGTTCCGGCCTGCACCATCAGTCGCGCCTGTTCATCGGGCCTGAATTCGATCGCCATGGCGGCTACGCAGATCGCGAGTGGCTGCGCTGAGATCGCTATCGCCGGCGGCGTCGAATCGATTACGGGACTCGGGCGCGGCACCCCCGCTGAGTTCGACGAGAATCCCCGATTGCTCGAGGACAAGCCCGACATCTACATGGAAATGGGTAACACGGCCGAGGTCGTCGCGCGTCGCTACAACGTCAGCCGCGAGGCGCAGGACGAATATGCCCTGCAGAGCCAGCAACGCTACGCCGCCGCGCAGGAGTCCGGAAAAATCAGCGAAGAGATCACGCCGATGACGGTCAAATGGCGCAGGGTCGTCAACAAGGAAACGAAAGAAACCGAGACCGTGGAAGGCACAGTAGAGCGCGACGAATGCAACCGCCCGACGACGACGCTGGAAGGGTTAGCGAGACTGCCCCCCGCATTCGAGGAAGGCGGCAGCGTGACGGCAGGGAATTCGTCGCAGCTGTCGGACGGTGCTTCGATGGCATTGCTCATGTCCGAGCAGCGGGCCCAGCAGCTCGGTGTAGAGCCGCTGGCCTACTTCCGCGGGTTCACCGTGGCCGGCTGCGAGCCCGATGAAATGGGTATTGGTCCAGTGTTCGCCGTGCCCAAGTTGCTCAAGTACAAGAGCCTGTCGCTCGACGATATCGACCTCGTGGAGTTGAACGAGGCGTTTGCCTCTCAGTGTCTCTATTGCCGCGATCAGCTCGGCATCAACAACGAGATCTACAACGTCAACGGCGGCTCAATCGCCATTGGCCATCCCTTTGGCATGACGGGTGCGCGGCTGACGGGTCTTCTCCTGCGCGAGCTGAAACGACGCGACAAGAAGCTGGGGCTCGTGTCGATGTGTATCGGGAAGGGGATGGGAGCGGCTGGCCTTTTCGAGGCCTGCTGAAGGCTCCTGTATGAGTTCTGGCAGACCCAGAGCGACCAGCTCCTGAACCGGGGGTTGGAAGTGTGGTCGTGCAGCACGAAAGCGTGATGGATGTGGCCATGGAACGAGCGGTCGAACTCGCATCGATGGCGCCATTCGCCGTTCGCGCCATCAAGGAGCTATCTCTCGAACTGAGGGGAAAACTCATAGCTCGCGGACGCGTGCGGCAAAGGCACGCGCCTGGTCTGGTGCGTCGCCGAGTTGTGCCGCGGGGGTGGTGATCGCCGCCCAACCGATGTTGGGGTAGTTCTGTGCGACCAGCTCAGGTAACGAACGATTCTGCTCCAAAGCCTCCGCGCACAGTCTTTTGACCGTGTTCTGCGCCTCGGGACGCGGCATGATGGTGGCGAGTTCGAAACTGATCGCCTCGGCGTAGATCAGCCCGAGTCCGCCGGCGAGGTGCGCCTCCATCCTTCCGGCATTGGGCCGTAAACCGTCGGTCACTTCGAGCGCCAGCGTCAGCGCCCTTGCCGTCGCCATGCAGATCTGCGGCAGCGCGTGCCCTTCCAGCGACCACGCGACCCCGTCGCGCTGCTGCCGATGCAGCATGGCTTCAGTCATCAAGCCTTCCATTGCGGCACCGACGCGGAACAGGCTCACCAGGATCTCAGCCGCCACCGGGTTGTTCTTCTGCGGCATGGTTGAGGAACCGCCGCCCTTCTTGATCCCAAGCTCGCCAACCTCGGACCGGCTGGCGTGGATGTGATCCTCGCCCATCTTCGCGAGGCTGCCACCGATACGGGTGAGCACTGACGAGAACTCGGCCAGCGCCGAACGGTTGCTGTGCCACGCCAGGGCGCTATCGCCGAGCCCGAGCTCGCTCGCCAACGCCGTGCGCAGCTCGGCCGCCCGGTTGCCGAGCGCAGTCGAGTTTCCGGAGGCGCCGGCCAGGCTGACCCGCAGCAGGCGCGGTTTGAGTTGCGCCAGGACTTCAAGGTGCTCCAGTAGTGGCGCGCCCCAGGCCGCAATCACGGCACCAAGACTCGTCGGGGTGGCGATTTGCGCTCGCGTACGTGCTGCCATTGGCAGCTCGGCGTGAGTGTCAGCCTGTTGCGCCAGTGCCTGCAACAGCCGGGTGAGACGACGCTCGACGAGTTGACAAACCTCGGCCAGGCGCAGGACCAGACTGGTATCCATGATGTCCTGCGAGGTTGCGCCCCAGTGCAGGTATTGCGCGTGCTCCTGCGAGTCCATCGCGGTACGAAACGCGGTGACCAGCGCCGGAACCGGAACGCCCGCTTGCCCTGTGCCCATAGACAAACTGGCCGGATCGAGGTGCAATTCCGTTGCGGCGCGGTGTATCACGGTGGCGCTGTCCGCGGGTATCAGCCCCAGTTTTCCCTGTACCTTGGCCAGCGCGCCCTCGACGCGCATCATCGCGCGGATCTCGGCAACGTCGCTGAAAGGCTCACCGACCTCAGCGTCGTGAAGCAGGTCACGGTAGATCACAGAATCAAAAGGCGAAGCAGGCATTCTCAACCCTGGTAGGACGTCACAGAATACTAGCGTGATAGTGTCGCCTTAGATCAAACACACGGAACAGCCGGAGATGCTCGTAGAGGTCGTGCGGCGTTCTTCGGGACGGTGAAGTAGGAGGACGAGAGGGGACGGCTAGGGTGATGGAATACTCCCCATAGAGGAGTCCACGCCGGTCCACACACCGTTCACGCTCGTTCCGAGGTTGAGTATGATCGTGACGGCTACCAGCGAGATCAAGCCCGCCAGCAGCGAGTATTCGATGAGGTCTTGACCCTCGTCGTCGGAGAAGAGGTTCAGTATCGTTCTACCGCTACCGCTATTGTCATCCGATTCTCCTCCGGCCTCATCGATTCAGGCTGTCTTACCTGACGAGCAAGGTTCGAGCCACTGCGTCGGCGGGCCCAGACGCCGGTCGCATCCTGAACACTGACAAGTGTAGATAGGTACCGACACATTTCTGCCTCCAGGCAGACTCGGTGGTAGCGAAGGGCCCGGAGGCACGGAACGAAATGGCTCCGCGAATGGCTATCGCTTTGCAGTAGTCGTGATTGAAATTATGGTGCTCAAAAGGAAGACATTCTCGCGGTTTCACATGATGGCGCCATGGAACTGGCTCGGCAGACTCAGGCGCACCGACCGCGGCGCCGCCTTGATCGAGATGGCGGCACTTTCTCCGCTGTTGCTGGTGCTGGTGTTCGGCGTCGGCGACTTTGGGCGGATCATGTACTACGGCATCACGCTCACCAATGCGGCTCGAGCGGGGGCCGCCTACGCGACTCACAACACCGGACGCCTCAACGACACCCCAGGCATCCGGCAGGCGGCCGACGAGGAGGCGCAGAACCTCCCGCCGATCACCGTGGCCTCGCAGCGGATCTGCGAGTGCACGGGCGGGGCGGTTGTCTCCTGCGTTACGACGATTAGCTGTCCTGGATATGGTCCAGCGATCGCCTTTGTCGAGGTAACCGTGAGCACGACGTTTACGCCACTCACGGCCTCGTTTCCGGGCATTCCGAACGCGAGCGTGATCACGCGTGTCGCGAAGTTGAGAGCACAATAGCCATGACAGAACAGGAGAGAAACATGCCGTCACGAACACGACGTCGTCCGGACATCAGCGACGAGAGGGGTGCGGTCATCATCCTCGCAGCGGTGATGATGGTGATGCTGATGGGCTTTGTCGGGCTCGCCCTCGACAGCGGTGGTCTCTTCAACCACAAGCGAATACTCCAGACCGCGGCCGACGCCGGCGCGTGGCAGGGCGGGCACGAGTTGCATCGAGGGAACACCGCCTTGATAACGCCTGCGGCGTTGACTGGCACACAGGAAAACGGCGCCCCAAACGGATCATATGGTGCGGTGGTGCAGGTCCACCACCCACCGGTCGCCGGCTACTACGTTGGCGACCTCGCGGCCGTTGAGGTCGTGGTCCGTCAGCCGACTCCTGTCACTTTCATGTCTCTCTTTGGCTGGGGAGCGGCACCGAATGCAGCGCGGGCGGTCGTGCTGACTGGGCTCAACAGCGAGAATTGTATTCACGTCCTTGAACCCTATGACCAGGACGCCTTCGACTACCAGAGCAGCGCGGTGCTCAATGCGCCCGACTGCGGACTGATGGTCGAGTCGCGTGATCCTTGGGGCGGACACCTCACGAGCAACTCCTATGTGCGGGTCGAGAATGCCAGCTTTGGCGGGGTCCCAGGTTTTGTCGAGGAGAGCAGCTCGGATCTGGTTCTGGACCCCGGGATCTCTGATCCTCCTGGAGGGGCTCCCTACTACGGTGACCCGTTGTGTGCCGGTCCCGGCGGCTGTATGACACCGCCAGTCGTCGGCGGCTGTGATCACACCGACTGGGAGATCGACCAGCCTACCATCACGCTCACGCCAGGGGTCTACTGCGGGAAGTTCACGCTGAAGAACGCCACGCAGGCAAGTGTGGATCCTGGCGTCTACATCATGGCCGGGGGGCCGATGAAGATCGAGGGCGACTCGAAACTGGGACCCGTCAATCAAGCTTTCGCCACTGACGGTGTCGTGTTCTACTTCACCGAGTGGGGCGGCAACTTCGAGCCGTTCAGTGTTTCGAGCAACGCCCAGCTTGACCTGACCGCCTCTACCGACCCCGGGAATCCGTATTACCAGATCCTCTTCTACGTGGATCCATTGGCGGGGGATGGGACCGAAGAGTTCACGCTCGAGAGCAACACCGGCGCCCACTACCTGAACGGCACTGTCTACATGCCGGAGCATGTCTTCAATGTCGAGAGCAGCAGCGTGGTCGAGTCTGGTTGTGATGGTGGGTGTTGGGATGGGTCCGACTACCTGCTCATCATCGTGCGTCGGTTCATCGCCGAGAGCAACTCGGTGATCAACATGCGCACCAACTTCCCGGCCGGCTATTCAATCTTGAAGACACTGAGAATGGTCGAGTAGCGGCGATGAGACGGATACTTCGATACACGCTGGGTCGACGGTTCCGGACGCTGCGACGCGACGAGCGCGGAGTCGAGCTCATCGAATTTGCGCTGATCTCGATCCTCTTCTTCATGCTGTCCTTCGGCATCATGGAGTTCGGCCGGGCCATCTGGATCTATGGCACCGTGGCGCACGTGGCCAAGGAGGGGGCACGCTTCGCCATCGTCCGAGGTTCGGAGAGCCCGCGGACAGCGACCGCCAGCGACGTCGCGTCGTACGTCAACACGCGCGCGGCCGGGATGACAGGACTGATCGTCACGACCACCTGGGACGATCCAACCAAGGACCGGGGCACGGTTGTCCAGGTGCGGGTCGACCGCCAATTCAACCCCGCGCTGCCCTTGGTCAACCTGGGTCCGATCACTCTCTCCAGCACGTCTCGGATGGTGATCGCCTTCTAGCTGGAGCCCGACCGAATGAAAGAACTCATCGCAGGCCTGTACCGGGCCGAGGACGCACAGGACCTCGTCGAGTACGCGCTCTTGGCTGCGTTGATCGCCCTAGTGTGTATCGCGGTGATCATCAACCTCGGCAACTCCATGAACGGTGCGTTGAACAACGCCGACACGCAGCTCCGCTCCGACGGCGGAGTTTGAGCGCCCATCGGCGGAGTTCGTCGCCGTGGGATACGAGCTTCTCGTCAACTTGACTTGACGGCGCCCCAGAGCCGTTCGACATATGGCTCGAGAATCGCGCCTGGTGCGGCGGGTTCACCGCCGGTCGTCGAATCGCCCGGATGGTCGAGAATGCCGGTCTGGAGATCATCCCGCATCGCGGTGGCAGCCTCTGGGGCTTACCGCTGGCGTTGACCTCGTCCAGCTGCACGATGGCCGAGAGCTTTCCGGAAGGGTCGGAGCTGCTGGACGCGATGACGCCTCAGTTCGAGGACGGCGACTATCTGACCTCGGATAAACCGGGGTTCGGGACAGCGCTGACCGAGGCGATGGTCTTGGGTCACCGGCTACGTTGAGCCCTCATCGTTCACGGTGAGCCCGCGCACAGGCTACGGTAAACCCGTTACTGATGTCTCGAGCCGCATGGTGGCCCGTGCGTTGAGCGTCGCCGAGGAGAAGTTGCCCCCGAACCAGTTGGTGAAGGGGATCATGACGGTGTAGGGGTGAGAGTAGAACACGTCGACCTGTCGCGCGGTCCACATCCCTCCGTTGGCCGTCAGCGTGGTCGGCGTCACGACGACCTGGGGGTTTCCGGCCGACGTCGGAATCCCGGAGGCCTGCACGTAGCTCAGAACCCTCGCCTGAACCTCTGTATCGGTCACGGACGGCTTCGCCGCCAATCGCGCGCCTTCCCGCGCGCCATTGTTGACGACCTCATACCTCTGAAACAACAACCCGAAATCGACCATGGCCAGGAGGACCATGAGAATGAGCGGCAGGGTCAGGGTCATCTCGACCAGCTCGGCGCCGGCCTCTCCGCGCCACCTTCGCTCTTGTCGTCGTCGCATGCGTATGTGCCTTACCTGACGAGCACGACGGTACGTAGAAAGCTCGAGGTGTTGGTCGTGAGGGTGGAGGCCGACGCATCCATCGGAGGAGCCTCGGTGATGCGGGCCCAGATTTCACCACTGCTGAAGCTCTCGATGAAGACACCCACAACGCCCGTCATCACGATCTCGCCTCGACCGGTTCTGTGCCCGGTCATGAAATTGTGGGGGTCAAAGGTGAGCACCGCACGGTGGCGCGGACTCACCCCCGAGGGGTGAAAGGTGACAATTCCGCCGTCAGCAGGAGTGCTCCCTTCCTGCCAGTGAGTCGGAGAAGGGTCCGCGTCGATGAGCTCTTGAATCGTTGTGGTTGGACCCACCATGTTTCCTGGCTCGACAGTGATGGGATACCCGGGCCCGATATCCGTGGTGAGATCGTGGCAGCCTCTGATGCGTTGGCGATAGCGGTTCGCCCCGCGGCCTCCGAGAGTGTCGGGGAGAGTAACGGGATAGTAGAAGCTTGGTGCGATCCGACTCCCGTTGTTGGCCTTGAGCAACACCCGCATCCCCCGATCCCGCTCGATGGAGAAACCTGTGGGGCCTGTGCCAGGCGCATTCAACGAGCTGTACGGCCCCTCCATGTACCTATCGACGATGCCGTTAAGGGGAACCCCACCGTGGTTGCCCTGCTGTGTGACGACATCGTATTCGTCGTCGGGGTCCCATCGATCCTGATCGAAGTTCACGTCATATGAGTCGTCGGGATACTGAACAGACCCGTTGCTGTCGTCCACCGCGTCACCCCAGGGATCACCGGCCGGCGGGTCGACCTGCCAGGACTCTCGATGCTCCTCGAACCGGTCGGGGATCGCGAACGGCAGCAGACAGTTTGCTGTGTTCACTGTGTCTGAGTAGAGCACCTGCGCGGTGGCGGTGGCTCGGACCCCCTGCTGGGTGACACCGGCCAGAGTCGCAAAGAAGGCCGGCAGCGGGCTTCCGTTGGATCGCTGGTTGCGAAAGACGTCGACACGCACACAGTCATCGACCGGACCGGGCGCTCCCGCAGGACAGGTCGGAAAGGTGACGTCGGCCAATGTCACGTCGGGCGGGCTGCCCCACACCATGTTCAGTTGCGCGGCCTCGACAGCGGCCGCCTGGGCGCCGGGCTGGTCGGTTCCATCGTCAAAGGCCAGATACAACGCCGCGGCCAGCGCCCCGGCGTCAGCGGCGGTCTGGGCCTGCCGACGGCTTGACAGCAGGACGCCGTGGTCGATGGTGAACGCGCTGAAGGTCAGCAGACCCAACATGCACACGGCGACAGGAATCAAGATCGACCCGCCCTCGCTCCACCACCAACGGCGGTTCGAGCTGCGTGCCTCGGTTGGTGTGTGTGTTCTCGTCATCGGTGACCTCAGTCTTTCGACTCACGCAGTTAAAGAACCTGTCCTCGCGGCTTAGGGCAATATCTCGTGACGCATGGTCGAGTCTGCCTGCAACGTCACGTTGGTGAACGAACCGCCGAACCAGGCGGCAACGGCACCAATGAACATGTAGTTGTGGACGAACGACACGTTGACCGACGTGGCCGGCCACGTTCCAGTCCCGTAGGGAATCGTGGTCGGCGTGACGGTCACCGTAGCGGGGGCGATGGGAAGGCCGCCGACCGTCAGATACTCGTTCACCCTGTTTTGGACGTCGGTCTGACCGTATCCGGGCAACGTGGCGACTCGCGCACCTTCACGAGCAGCGTTCGTGATGACCTCGTTCCGATGGAATACGAAGGCGAAGTCGACACAGCCCAGGATGACCATCAGCAGCAACGGAAACGCGAGCGCGAACTCGATCAGCTCGGCGCCCCGCTCTCCCTTGCGACGACCTGACCTGCCGGCCCTAGTCTTGCTCATGGCGTGACCGGGTCCGCCGGCTCCCAGGCAGCCTGCATGTTGGCGTCCCACCCCTGATAGCCGCTACCGATGCCAGCCACGATGCCCTGCCACGCGGCGATCCCGACCAGGCCAATCGACCCTGCGAGGAGCGCGTACTCGACCAGGTCCTGCCCGGTTTCGTCGGCCAACAACCGCCCGACGAAACGACTTCCCGACGCCTTGATCACAGGGGCTCTGTGTGTTTCCATCTGCCCACCACGGCGCTGCAATATCTGTGCTTTCTCGTATTGGCCCTATCCGGCACGGGAAAGCGGCATCAGATCGGTGATTCGTCACCCTCGCGACAACCTCAGTTCTGCTGCCGGCACGACTTCCCCCGCGCGCCCCGAGCCGCGTGGTGTCAGACGAACTGAGCCAACTCGACCGACTCGTCGGCGATCACGTCCGGGGATGAGGACTCACCCGCGCCGACCGGCGCGAACATGCTCCTCACCGGAGATACGAGCATGCTCGGAGACAGCATCAGAGTGTCTTTCGTCTCCGGTATCGAACTCACGGCGGTCGAGTTCGGCGATTCGTGGCGTGCGTCCATAGAGAAGAAGGCGGTCACCGGACCGCAGCTGCGTGTCGACGGACGGTGCGCCGATGAAGTGACCGTTGGAACACTCGACGCCGAGCACGATGATCCCTTCCTTCGCGAGCCCCGTGTCGTTGAGCGTCTTACCCGCGACCCAGTCGTCGGCCTCGACCCGCAGCTCGGTGACGCCGTAGTCCTCGCGGAGATGAAGTAGCCGGGCATAGTCACGGGTGTCGAGCTCGGTCCACCGATTCAGACCCGCGCTGATCACGCGACTCATGGCCTGCTCGATGTATTTGTTGGTGCCGAGGGTCGCGAGCAACAGCAGCCCGCCACCGAGGATCCCGACCGTGACCCACCCGCCGCCACGCATTTCGAGGTTGACGAGCGACAGTATCAGCGAGGACAGCACCGCCACGATCCCGACGTTGCCGACCAGCATCAACCACATGACGATTCGTCGCCGGACCGGGTGAGTGACGATACCCTCGGCTTCATTCGTGGTGAAGCCGACACCCGTATAGGCCGAGCGAGCCTGGAACCTGGCCGTCTCCCGTCCCAGACCGGTATGGACGAGGGCAACCGTCGCGATCCGCGTCAACGTCATGTTGACGA
This sequence comes from Vicinamibacterales bacterium, assembly GCA_965249105.1. Classification (GTDB taxonomy): domain Bacteria; phylum Acidobacteriota; class Vicinamibacteria; order Vicinamibacterales; family UBA8438; genus CAUZIB01. The sequence goes on from OZ252219.1 coordinate 1,114,283, forward strand.
TCAGGACAAAGAGCAGCGTGAGGGCGGCAACCATGGTGCTCCCGACTGCCCGCTACGGTCGCACGCGGACGTACTTCTGAAGGTTGCGCGGGGCCGGCTCGCCACCGTAGATGTTGCCCTCTCGATCCACGGCCACGAACTCAGCACCGTTGCCGATCGTGAAACGAGGGTCGCCCCAAGCGTAGAGGATGAACTCATCCACCCACCCCGTTTTGGCGTCGCCAATCCGGATGCCCATCTCCCAGCCAGGATTCTGGACGTCGTCAGACTCGGAGTCGGCCACATAGATCCGGTTGTTCTGGTCGAAGGATATGCCGCTTGGCCGTCCGAACTGAGTCCACTGCGCGATGAACGTCCCCTCCTGGTCGAAGATCTGGATACGATTGTTTGACCGGTCACCGATAAAGATGCGTCCCTCGGCGTCGATCCCGATCGCATGGAGCGCCCTGAACTCGCCTGGCCCGTATCCGGTCCTGCCCCATTCCTTGAGATAGGTTCCATCTTTCGAGAACTTGACGACACGGTTGTTGCCCGTGGCGTTGTGACCATCAGCGACGAAGATGTCGCCGTTGTCCGCAACCACGACGTCGGCCGGTGCGTTGAAGCTACTCCTCCCCGCACCGGCTTTGCCGGGGGTACCCAGGGTCATCAACACCTCGCCGGTCGGAGTGAACTTGATCACCCGGTGACCGCGCGTGCCCTCGGGAGTGCGATCCTCGGAAACGGCGTCGGTCACCCACACGTTTCCATCACTGTCCACGTCAATCCCGTGCGGCCAGATGAACATACCGCCACCGAAGCTCTCGACGACGTTGCCGTCCGGGTCAAACTTGATCACCGGGTCGAGGTTGGAATCGAGACACTCGTTCCCGAAGCGTTCCCGGGCGGTCGCGTCGCACCGAATCACCGCCCAGATATGCCGTCCGTCGCGGTCGATCGTCACCTTACCGACGGCACCCATCGTCCGCCCGTCTGGGAGCTTGGCCCAGTCGTCAACGAGCCGATACTTGTTGGGTAAGGCCTGCCCGAACGTCTCGCCCCCAAAGGCGACAGAGGCAACGACCAAGGCCACGATGATTCCGCTCACTCTCGACATATACACACCTCACTCGATACTGGTAGGCTGAGAGTCTATTACGTGTGGAGTCGCCGGTGTGCCAAATGTCTCCACGAGGTAAGGTCCTGAATGTCCATTCGACCGGTCAAGCGCGTGGTGCAGTCTCAGCCAACGATGGAGGGTGCCGGAGTCCACCTCAGGCGAGCGTTCGGTTTCGGAGACACGAGCGAATTCGACCCATTTCTCCTGCTCGACGACTTTCGCAACGACGATCCCCAGAACTACCTCGCCGGGTTTCCGTGGCATCCCCACCGAGGCATCGAGACGATCACCTACGTGTTGTCTGGCAGCGTGGATCACGGCGACAGCCTGGGCAACGAGGGGACGCTCGGGGCTGGTGACGTTCAGTGGATGACGTCGGGCCGGGGCATCCTCCATCAGGAGATGCCAAAAGGTGACCCGCAAGGTCGCATGCATGGGTTTCAGCTGTGGGCCAACCTGCCGGCCGCTCTCAAGATGAGCGCGCCTCGGTATCAGGATGTGAGTGCCGCCGACATCCCCGAGATAACTGACGACGACGGCACGCGCGTTCGGGTGATCTGTGGAAGCTTCTGGGGGAAGACAGGGCCGGTCGATGGCGTGGCCGCCGACCCGAGGTATCTCGATGTCTTTGTCCCAGCGGGGCAGACAAAGCGCCTACCGGTCGAGACGTCACGGCATGCCTTCGCCTATGTCTTCGACGGGGCGGGTGGGTTCAGGGACGCGTCCTCGCCCCGCGCCGTGCTGACAGACCACGTCGACGGCGCCGAGCCGACGTTGGTGTCGGACATCGGAAATCGGTCACTGGTGCTCTTCGACAGCGGGGACGAGGTAACGGTCCGGGCCGGCGAGGAGGGTATCCGTTTCCTCTTGGTCTCTGGTGAACCAATCCAAGAACCGGTCGCGTGGCAGGGTCCGATCGTGATGAACACTCGAGCGGAGCTTCGGCAGGCCTATGCCGAGCTACGAAACGGCACCTTCATCAAATAGTCATCTCAAGGAACGCATGCCACCACGTCACGACCTCCAGGCCGAGGGTGACCGAGATCTGCGCGCTCAGCTCCTCGAGGAGCGCGAGGTCACGAAGGCAATCGAGCGTCTCAAAGAAAAGGGGGCCGGAGAGGGCGTCCGTCGCCAGTTGCTCGCCACGGCCACGCGCCTCACCGCAGAGATGGCCCCAGACCTTCACGCCATTATCGAAAGCTGTCGGACGACGCTCGGCGTCGAGGGTCAACTCGAGCTGTTCGTGTATCCCCACGCCAACTTCAATGCGGCCGCGGTGCGGCCCGAGAAGGGGCGGCTGATGTTGATGGTCTCATCGGCCTTGCTCGAGGGATTCGAGGCGGACGAATTGCGGTTCGTCGCCGGCCACGAGGTGGGTCATTACCTGTTCGACCATCACGCGATCCCGACGAGTGCGCTTCTCGGTGGCGGCTCCCCACTCGGCCCGCAACTGACACTCCAGCTCTTTGCGTGGCAACGTTACGCCGAGATCTCCGCCGACCGGGCAGGGCTGGTATGCGCCGGCGGACTGGAGCCGGCTGCTCTCGGGCTTTTCAAGCTGGCCTCCGGTCTCAAAGGCGATCGTGTTCGCGTACGGATCGACCAGTTTCTCGCCCAGGTCACCGACTTCCGCCTCGAAGCGGAGGCGCAGGCGACCGCCGACGAGCCGGCACGCGGAGAGTGGTTTGCCACACACCCGTTCAGTCCCCTGAGGCTGAAGGCCGCCGAGCTGTGCGCCGAGTCGGAGATCATGCTGACCGGCGGTATGACGCGCAATCTGCTCGAAGCGCGAGTGCAGGAGCTGATGACGCTCATGAATCCGAGCTACCTGAAGGAACGCTCCGACAGTGCCGAGGCGATGCGCAGACTCCTGTTCGCCGGGGGAATCGCGGTGGCCACCGCGATGGGTACGGTGACCCCGGAGGCCATGACAGAGCTGGAGCGTCTTCTGGGTCTGGGGTCGGTCCCACCGGGGATGAATCCCGAGGCGGTCCTGGCCGACCTCCCGAGCCGGATCGAGGGCGTTCGCGGAAGCGTGCCACCGCTCCGTCGCGTCCAGGTGATCCGGGACCTCTGCCTCATCGCCCGCGCCGACGGTCACATGGCCGAGGCCGAGCTCGAGGTCATCAGGCAGATCGCAGCCGGTGTCGAGGTCGAGCCCGACGTTGTCAGCTGTGCCCTCGACCCGAGCAGCGCGGAGTGCGGCTGCACCGTGCGCTCGGCGGCATAGAGTTGGGTGAGCAGGAGGAACCCCATGCGCTATCAACAGCTTTTCGCCGCGGTCGCCGCAGTCGCGCTCGTCTGGACCGCCTCGACGCCGACCTCGGGACAGACCGCCGCTCAGGATGAACGGGAACGTTCGTGGACTGCGCCTCGGACCAGTGACGGGCAACCCGACCTGCAAGGGGTGTGGCTGAGCAACAACGCCACTCCGCTGCAGCGCCCACCGGCCCTCGCCGACCGTGCTTTCCTGACTGACGAGGAAGTGGCGAGGCTCCGGGACCGCGCACGCCGGATCTTCGAGAACGGGAGAAGTGCGTTCGCCATACCCGAGAGTGCCTTCTTGGCGGCCCTCAACGACATCGAGACCTACGAGGCCCAATCGACCAGCAGTTCGATTGGCATGGTCGACCTCGAATTCGGCAGTCGTACGTCACTTGTCGTCGACCCTCCGGATGGGCGGATTCCCCCTCTGACGGCCGAAGCGCAAGCCCGGGAGGCGGCAGTCGATGTCGGGTGGGAACACAAGACCGGGCCAGAGGACCTCAACAACTTTCACCGATGCGTCACGACCGGTGTTCCGAGACTGGGCGGGAACTTTGGCACGGGACCGTACACCTTCTACCAGCTGATACAAACTCCAGACTACGTCGTGATCGTCATGGAAGCCTTTCACGACGCTCGAATCATTCCGCTGGACGGGCGCCCTCCGATCCCGGACCGGATCCGCCAGTGGAACGGAGATTCACGCGGGCACTGGGAAGGCGACACGCTGGTGGTCGAGACGGAAAAATTTTCAGCCGAGAGCTATTTTCGCGGCGCGGCCGCCAACTTGAGGCTGGTCGAGCGGTTCACCCGCACGGCCGACGACACCCTCACCTATCAGTTGACGTTCACCGACCCGACTACCTGGGTCACCTCGTGGACCGCGGAGACGCTTCTGAAGCGCAGGGATGGAGCGGTCTACGAGTTTGCCTGCCACGAGGGGAATCGCTCGCTTGTCGGCATGCTGCGGACGGCGCGTCTGCTCGAGCAGCAATAACGTCGGGATCGGAGCGGGCGCAGCCCGGCCCCCGACTCCCGACTTCCGACGCCGGGCGCAGCCCGCCCCCGACTTTCAGGACCCCCGCCCCGACCAAGAGTGCTACTTTTTAGTATCCCTCGAGTATCGGCAGCCGCTCGTCGTCGGGAAGCGGCTGGACGCCGAGCGCGTTGAGCGTCATCGAGACCCGCCGATATCGCGCCACGGTCCAGACGATACTCATCATCTGGTGCGTGTCGTAACGCTGCGAGAGGACGTCCCATGTCTCATCGGAGATGATGGCGTCGCGATACATCTCGTCGGCCGCCGCGATGAGGGCAAGCTCGGTCTCGCTCCAGCCTTGAGCGTCGGCCCCCTCCGCGATCCGCACCGGGTCAAGACCATGATCGCGGGCCCGACCGACACTCCCGACATGCTTCGCCCACTCGTACACTGACTGCGAGTTCCAGCCGGTCCTCAGGATCAGGAGCTCACGGTCGTGGGGTGTGATTCGGGAGCGCTCCGGGTCAGCGATATATCGCGCGTTTTCATACCAGCGGTCGGCCAGGTCGGGATGACGACGGAGGGTCCTCGTCACCCGAAGACCGTCACCGTCCGCAGGGTCGACGCGCGCCTCGGTCAGCGGAGCCTCGCGTTCGGGCGCAACCACCGCGTAGGCGACGTCGGTTGCCGGCATCAACGCGACGGCCTCCGCCTGTGGGTCCGGTTGAATCCCGAGGGAGTTGAACACGATCGCCTGGGTGTTGATCTCGTTGACCGTCACCACCGCATCCAGCAGGTTCTCGAGCGTGTACTCCGCCAAGAGGAGCTCCCACGTGTGATCGGTCACAGCCGAATCGCGAAACAGCTGGTCGGCCAGCCCGAGAAGCACATCCTCGAACTCGCTCAAGCCCTGCCCCGGTCCCTCGGCGACCCACAGCACCTCTTCGTCAGTCAGCCCGGCCGCAGCGGCTTGACTGGCATAGGTCGCCCACAGGTTGGCGCTCTGGGTCAGCCACGCGGTTCGCACGATCAGCAGGGTCCGGTGACGTGGCGACAGCGTTGAATCGTTGGCGATATAGGTGAGCAACGGATAAACCCGATCCGCCAATGCCGGAACGCGGATGAGCGTTCTGAGCGCGTTGTCGGCCGCACCGTCAGGCTCGTATTTCGCCACAAGCGCTCGCTGCTCGGCGGTCCACTCGGCCTCGGGCAGCGGCTCCACCCGTGGCTTGGTCGGTCGATTGATGGTGAGGATGTTCCCCGGCAGGTCGGTAATGGCCTGCGCCGGCTCGATCCGGAGGAGCACGGCGTCATCCTCGTCGGTCAGGACGTACAGATACCCGTCCGGCCCCTGGCGGACGTCTCGAATCCTCTGTTTGAGCTCGGTGAGCAGCCACTCCCTGCGCACTTCCTGCCCCAGCCGGTTGAAGACAATCCGCTCGAGATGTCCGGTCCGGATCATCCGGCCGACCGTCATCGACCCGACGAACAAATTGCCCTGCCACGCCGGAAAGTGCTCGCCGGTGTAGAACGTCAGCCCCGACGGCGCGATCGACGGCCACCACAATACTTCCGGGCTCTCGAACTCAGAACGCCAGGGGATGTCAGACACCGGAACACCTGAGTACTCCCGACTGTAAGACGCGATCGGCCATCCATAGTTCGCACCCGCACGGATGATGTTGGCCTCGTCACCACCCTGCGGTCCGTTCTCGGTCGCCCAGAGTTCACCAGTCTCTGGATGGAACGCCAGCCCCAGCTGATTTCGGTGCCCCATCGAGTAGATTTCCGGGAGGTAGTCGGCGTTGTCGGAGAAAGGGTTCCCGTCGGCTGCCGTCCCATCGTCGTTCAGCCGCATCAGCTTGCCGAAGTGGGTGCCGGGATCCTGCGCGTAGCCACCGGTGTCGGCGAACACATAGGAACCCCCGACCGTCATGAAGAGCGTCCCATCCTCGGCGAAGAGCACCCTCGAAGCAGCGATGCCTCGGTCAAGCCCCTCGGCGACGAAGATGTCGCGCACCTCGGTCAGGGCCCCCCCGTCGAGGCGCCCGCGAGCCAGAGCGACCGTCACGCCTTCGGTGCCGTCGCGCTCTATCGACTTGGAGTAGGTCAGGTACACGATACGGTCATCGTCAGGGTGAAGGGCGATGTCCATGAGACCGGCGCGATCGGAGTCGGCAAACACCTCTGGCACGCCAGGGATATTCCGCTCCAGGAGCTGCCTGTCCCGAACCACCCGGAGCGCGCCCGTGTCGCGCTCCGTCACCAGGATGTCGCCGTTGCGTCTGAAGGCGATCCCCCACGGATGCGAGAGCCCGGAGGCGACCGGCACGAGGCGTATGCGAGGCACCTCGGCCGTGCGGAGCACGACCTGCTTCTCCGGCGGCGGCACCGCCGGAACCCCATCACGACGCTGGGCGGACGCCGTCGCTGCCGTCAGGACGTGGGCAAGGACAAGCGCCGGCACACAGACAGGCGAAAGCCACGCCCCTCGCGTCGGAGAGTTCATGAGATGGCCATCCGGGGAATCGGGGCTGCGAGCTACTTCCGCTCGGTAGGATCACTGCCGTCAATCGGGGCGCCGGTCCCCGACGAGCCGGCAAAGAGCCGTCGACCATCGGGAAAGGTCACGTCCCGTCCGTTGGCGCGCAGCGCGCCATCCAACGCCTGATAGCCCTCGACGAGCACCTCGGTGCCGGCGACCACCGAATCCCTGGACCATCCACGGCGGACGAGTGCTCCTGGAGGGCCGGCTTCGATCATCCAGCTCTCGACGGTGCCGTCCTCCTTGGTGACGTCAAGATGCATCCAGGCATGCGGGTTGATCCACTCCATCTTCGTGATCTTCCCGCGCAGCGCAACCGGCTTGGTCGCGTCGAACTCAGCCGAAAACGCATGATGCGACGCCACCGGTGCAGTCGTCAGAAGAAGACCGACTGTCACCCCCGCCCCAACCACCATGCTCGTTACCATTCTGCGCATTGCATCTCCCTCGCTATCTCGTGGCCGCCTCTTGCGCCCGCGCCCCACTCAGAATGTTGGTCATGCCGTAGTTCCCCTCGTGACACGCGTACTCGACAAGCTCGTATTGCTCATCGTCCAGATCGAAGTTGAACCGACCAGTCCAGGAACTCGCCCAGACCTCCGGGTCGTCGACCGTGAACTGATACTCGAGCGTGCTCGGACCGATGCGTGTGTAACGCTCGATCAGCGTCATGGTCGCGCTCGAGCCTCGATACGACGTCCGCCCGTTGAAGTTGGTCGTCTCGATGACGAGGGTGTCGCCTTCCCAGCGGCCCTGAGGGTCACCCAGCCAGGTGTCCACGTCCGCACCGAGCGCTGGACGCGGGGTCGTCGGAATCACGCGCGTCTCATGCACCATCTCCTTCTGGATGGTGACGAAGCCTGGCCCTTGCACGATCTGCAATCCGTTGTTGTAGATAGACGGCATCATCATGCCCGGCAGGCCTCGGGTGATACATCGCACATACGGCGTGAGATCCTCTGGTCCAGCGGCGGGACGCTCGGTGTAGGTGGCGCGCCCTTCGCGGGCCAGGGCAGCGAGCTCTCTGCCTCGCTCCGTCATCGGCGGTACTCGCCCATCCGGGGGGTCGATGATCATGGCCACCTGGGTCGAGGGCGCGGTCTTGACGTACCCGAGGGTGGTGTCACGCCACTCGCGCTCATAGCCCCAAATGCTGCCAAGTGTCCCCCGTTCACGCCGCGCTTCCGCCTCTTCGGGGGTCAGAGCCTCGACCTCGGCGGCATCGAGCGCGCGCTCCAGCGGGATACCGTGCGCCGAGTTTCCGGTCCAGACACCCTGGAGGTCGGCGGTTCCCCACGGAGTCTTCGGAGCGTCGTAGGGTTCCCGGGTGTCTGTCGCGAGCGCCGCCCGTTCGATGACAATACCGGCAAACCCGGTTTCGACCACGGCGACCCGGACGTTGTCAGGGCCGACGAGGAAAGCCTGCTTTGCCGATGTGCGCGCGTTCCCGGGGACGGCGGGCGGCTGTTGAAACGTCACGTCGTGTTGACGCATATCGTCGGCTGCGTCGTCCAGGTCTGGCACAACAAAGGCGATGTGATCGATCGCGCGCCCCGCGGTGGTCGCCGGGACACCATCGGGGTGCGCGGACGCCAGAACCCAGACATCGCCGAACAAGAGTCCGTCCAGACGGCCCCGTAGGCTCGTGGGCTCGCCGCCCATCACGTCCCGGTACCAGGCAAGGGTGGCCTCCGGGTCGGTGGCGCTCAGATGGACGTGGTGGAACCCCAGATATTCTTCATCTTCGACCAGCTCGATTCGTGTGCCCCAGGGGTCGAAGACGAAGCCGTGCTTGAACAAACCCGGCACGTCACGGAGCGTGGACCCGTCCTCGAACCGTTGGAGCCTGACCCCAGAGCCACGAACGCCGACCGCCTCGAACTCGGCCATCTTTGCCGTGACGTCAGCGTATGAGAAACCGATGTGGTTCACGCCGGTGCCCTGGGTGCTTCCCATGGTCGGCTGCACGACGAACACCAACTCGACCCCCCCGCAGCTCGCCGCGTCTCGGCGGTCGGCAACGGGCTGGCACTCCAGGTGCCGGGAGTACCACTTGACGGCTTCGGTCGGACTCGAGGCTGTGATGTGGACGTGGTGGTAATCGGCCGCGTGGGCGACGGCCGGGAGCGCCACAGCCCCCGTCACCGAAGCGAAGAGCACCGGAACAACATATTTCAGGTTCATGACTTGTTTCCTCCGCAGCTTCATCCAGCGTCGCGAGGCCGAACCAGGTTACCGGGTTGGCTCCTTCAACAGGTGGCCATACAACAGATCTTCAGAGAACTCGACGCACTTGAATTCCAGCACCCGCGCGTTCTCCTCCAGTCGCCGATAAAGGGGTAACTTGATCGTCCACGGCCGGGTAAACACATTCGGGTCTTCGAGCGTGGCCTCATACATGATCGCATTCGGCCCCATTGGCGTGTAGCGCTCGACGACGCGCAGTGTGTTGCTAGCAAAGTTACCCGCGCGGTCGAACCAGGCCTCGCCGTTGAATTCGGCGACGTCAACGACCAGCGTATCTCCGTCCCACCGACCGTGGGAACGGCCCATCCAGCTGTCGATCGGGGCCGGTTCCGGGTTGTCCTTGTCCATATGGACCGTGCGACTCGCTTCCGCAAACCCGTAGATCATCATGATCTTCCGGTCGCCATGAACGATCTGAAAGGGGTAGGGCAGATAGGTCGCTCGGGGCACGCCCGGCATGAAACACTTTGCTTCGGGATCATCGCTGAGCCGGTTCTCGAGATTCGTCTGCTTCTGCTCGAGGGCCCAGTCCTGGTAGGGGATCTCGTTACCCACTACAACCCCTTGCCCAGGCGGAACCGCCCCAATCGCGCCAAGGTCCGGATGGCCGCCGCTGGCTGGATGGTCTTGAATGTCCCAGTGCGCCGTGCCGATCGCCTGCCACACCCCGTTCAGGTCTGGATGACCGTCCCAGGCGCGCGGCACATCCGCGCCCGTCGTCTGGGCCACGGTCGGTCGCATGGCCAGCGCGTGGACCACACACACGGCAGCACCGGCCAGTATCACGCCCTTCAGGCGATCGTTCATCGTATGTCTCCCAGGGTAGGCCGCGCGGGCACCACGGTCCACTGTCTATATTAGTCGTCTACATTAGTCGTCTACGTTTTTCAGGCAAGCAGCCTACCACGGCTCCACTTCCGACCGGATTCCCCAGCAGCACAGTACTCAGTCGGCCCGGCACACCATCCGCCACCTCCAGGACAACATAGAACTCGAGGAACCCGTGCTCGGCTGTCTCCCACGGCTGCCAACTCTGCGTGATGCCATGAAGGCGGTTCCCTGGAGCGTTCTCTAGTGCGCCAGCGGATGTGGGCGGACCTGGAACTTGACGGACTTCTGCAGAGTGCCAGGACCGCCCTCCAGATGCCACGCCGCGTAGTTGGAATAACTCGACCAGAGGCCCTTGCCCTTCCATCCGGTCGCCGGGTCGTCAATCCGACCGACCGACGAACGTGAGAAGAACCCCATCGGGTAGGGAACGCGGAGGGTGACGAACTCCTCGGTCGCCGGTATGAACACCTCCAGCGAATCGGTATTGACCACGCCGTAGACCGGCGTCTCCGGACCGAAGCCCAGCACATCGTGGTGGTCGATCTGCGTCAGGTAGCTTTCGTCCGAGTTGATCGGCATTCCCGCGTTCGAGTAGGTCGGCTTCTCCATACGATGGAAGGTCCAGCCTTCGGGACAGCTCTGCCCCGTTGCCGTCGGTCCGTTCGTCACCGTGCAGGCGCTGCGGTCGAAGGAGGCGAAGTGCCCGCTGCCCCGCCAGTCTTGCCATACGAGCCCGTCCCGGGTGATGTGAAGTCCGCCGCTGCCATAGGGAGAGGGATTCACTATGCTCGGCGGTGGCTGGTAGACCTCGGCGATACACGATTCGGGCGGGTTGTCGCCCAGCTCGAGCCGCATGAGCGTGTTGTCGTCCCGCCCGTTGTCCGAACACCAGATGCTGCCGTCCGCATCGTTCACCGCAGGCGAGTAGCAGCCATACGCGACCCGATGGTCGCGCGTCGGGTCGACCGCCTCATCGGGCTCGGTCCAACCGGGTGAGATCAGACCATCGCCATTCGTGTCGAGAACGGTGGGGCACCACCCCTGCGCCGCCTCGGCATCCTCGGTCTCCTCCCACACCGTGGTGTCGATCCACCCGACCCCAGCGCTGAACCCGTAGTAGAAGGCATCGTCGTGCCCGAGTTGATTGTGGTCGGCCGAGAAGCACGTGTCGATCTCGCTAAAGCCCTCAGTCTCGGGGTCATACATAAAGACCTGGCGCGTCCCCCGCGGCATTGGAAAATAGTCCGCGAACGGATTCATTGAAGACGACGAGGTACAGAACTCAGGCTGCTCGTCGGCGCCACGAACTCGGCCCGTGAGCCAGACTTTTCCGTCGGCGTCCATCGCCACGCTCCGTGGGTCGGCCGCGCGCGCCCAGATCGGCTCGTCCCCGTAGTAGGGCGACGCTGGGGTGTCGGTAAGGATCGGCGGGGCGTCGGAGGGGATGTGGATCGTATGGGCTCGGTGCTCCACCGGGTCGAGAACCGCCAGGATGTCGCTCGGCTGCACGACACCGTAGACGAGACCGTCGGCGTTGACCGTGGCGTCTCTGACGTCGGACGGCGCGCTGTCGGTGCGACCGTCGTGCTCGGTGCCCCAGTCCCACAAGGTGACAACGACGTTCCGCTCCGCACCCGTCGGACGCGGCGGCACCTGGCTCGGCGCCTCGCCACTCGCGATCCGGTCGGTCCAGTCGGCGAACATCTCACGCTGCGGACCAAGCCGTCGAAAACTACCGCTCATAGCGGCACCCATCGGGCCCATCTGCACGCGACGGTCCCACGCGTCGAGATGCGAGTCGGACTCGCTCAGGATTCCGCCGGGTATCTGGCGCGTAGCCTGGTTGCCGATCTGATGACAGTTGAGGCATCCGGTCACGGCGCTCCCGAGCTCCTGCTGGGAGTGCTCTCCGTCCGGCAACTCGATCATCGACAACCACCATGCGGCCGGATAGACGTCGGCGGCCGCCACCGGGTCGGGCGCCACCAGCGCTTCCAGATTGAGCATCTGACCTGGCGTCGCCGACACCCGCGGAGAATCGACCAACCCGTAGCCGCGCACGAACACCTCGTACGCCGCGTCGGGAAGATCCGGTATCACGTACTGTCCCGCGTCGTCGGTGGCCACGATGCGGATGAACCGCGTGGGCAGGTCGGTCGTCTCGGCAATGACCCAGACGCCCGCCTCTGGGCCCGCGGCACTGGTCACCACCCCGCCGATGTCGTCGGCGTCCAGCTGGATACCCTCGGGAACGGTCGCCGTGTCGTCCGGCACCGCGCAACCGACCGCCATGGTCATGACCATGGCCACGGCCATGGCGCCACCAGCCATCCAAAGCCGCCTGCAGGCTGCATGCACACCCGACGTCATCGTTGTGTCTCTCATTCGGTTGCCGCCCTTCTTGCTGATGTGGTGACTACTGCAAACCGCCGAAAAAGAGCCGGAGATCGTCGACGAACAGCTCCGGCTGCTCCATAGCCGCAAAGTGCCCCCCGCGAGGCATCTCGGTCCAGTGGGTGAGGTTGTAGCTGGCTTCGGCCCACTTGCGGGGCGCGATGAAAAGCTCGTAGGGGAAGATGGCGGCGCCGGTTGGCACCTCGACTCGACCGAGCGGCCGCGAGGTCTGCTCCCTGCCACTCTCGTAGTACAGGCGCGCGGAGGAGGTCGCCGTCTGCGTGACCCAGTAGATCATGATGTTGGTGAGCAGCTCATCGCGGGTGAAGATTGTCTCCGCATCGCCATCGCAATCGCACCAGGCTCGGAACTTCTCGACGATCCACGCCGCTTGCCCAGCGGGAGAATCGTTGAGGCCATACCCAACCGTCTGAGGCTTGGTGGCTTGGATGCGCGCGTAGCCGTTCTCGTTGCCGGTGTAAAAGGCCTGCCGGGCTCGCGAGCGCTTGAGCTCCTCGGCCGGCACCCCTTCGGTCGGGTCATCCACGCCAGCGGGTGGTCCGCCCACCAGCATATTGAGATGCAACCCGACGACCTGATCGGGATGGTTGTAGGCGTGCCAGCGACTCACGATCGAGCCCCAGTCTCCGCCCTGGACACCATACCGATCATAGCCGAGCCGGGCCATCAGCTGCGCGCCGACCTCGGCGATGTGCTCAGGCCCGAATCCCGCCTCACGCGGTTTGTCGGAGAACCCGTACCCAGGCATCGAGGGCGCCACGACATGAAACGCATCCTCGGCCCGACCGCCATGCGCCACGGGGTCGGTCAGCGGGCCGATGATCTTCGTGAACTCGGCAATCGACCCCGGCCACCCGTGGGTAATGATGATCGGCAAGGCGTCGGGCTCGGCCGACCGCTGATGGATGAAGTGGGTATCGAGACCGTTGATGACCGTCTTGAAATGGTCGAAGGAGTTCAGTTTGCTTTCCTGCGCGCGCCAATCGAACTCGTCGCGCCAGTAGGCGACCAGGTCGGTCAGGTACCCCAACTCGGTCCCGTACTCCCAGTCCACACCGTCCAGCTGGTCTGGTAGCCGGGTGCGCTCCAGGCGGGCCTGGAGGTCCTCCAGGACAGCGTCGGGGACATCAATCGTGAACGGACGAACCGCCATGGGGTCTACCGGGTCCTCGGTGTCCATCTGTGTCTCCGGGTCGTCCATCTCTGGTGCGCTCATCGGCGTACCGCAGGTCACGGCCGCAACCGCACAAAAGATCACTGCCAGTCGTTTCATTCGGTAGCCTCCTCGGCAACGGGCTGCCAAAGCCCGCACAATCTTAGCGTCCAGCGACGGTGATTCGCGACACAATTCACCTGAGCTCGGAAGGGCTATGATGTAGCGTTGGAGGCGGCAACCCAGGCGTTTCGGCCTGCCCGAGGGGTAAAGAATGAGGCTTTTCGCGGGACCAGCGATCATGATCGTGTCCCTGCTCGCCGTGGCGAACGGGCAGGAAACCGGCGACAAAACGGTCCGCCTGGACACACTCGGCGTGCAGGACACCGTCTACCACCTGTCCGACGGCGGCGGTAACACCTTGGTCTTCCTTGACGAAGACAGTGCCGAACCGGGCATCTTGCTGATCGACACGAAGCTCCCTGGTTGGGGCGAGACCGTGCTCGATACGATCGGGCAAATCACCGACCTCCCGGTGACCACCATTATCAACACCCACGCCCACCCCGACCATGCGGGCAGCAACGGGGAGTTCCCGACCGCGACGCAGATCATCGCGCACGAGAACACCCGAGCGAACATGGCGCGGATGGAGATCTACTCGGGGGAGAACGCGGCTGGCCTACCGACCACCACCTTCACAGATCGTTTCTCGCTCCTCGAGGGCTTCGACCGCATCGAGTTGTATTACTTTGGACCGGCGCATACCGATGGAGACATCGTCGTCGTGTTTCCGGAGAAGGGCGTGGCCTACCTTGGCGGGTTGTTTCCGTCGAAGGCGACCCCGATCATCGACACCGACAATGGGGGCAGCGGAGTGGCGTTCCCCGAGACCCTCGCCAAGGTGGTGGCCGGTATCCAGGGTGTGCAACGTGTGAATACCCTCGAGGCGGCACAGGCTTCTGAACGCGTTCAGCGCACGTTCAACCGAGACGCCGGTATATTCATCACTGGCCATGGCGCGTTCCCGTCCACCTACGCCGGCCGGGGGCGGCTGGAACAGGGTTCGAACCGCCCGTGGGGAAATTTTATGACCTGGGACGACCTGGCCGAGTACGCCGACTTCAATCGAGAGTTCCTCGAGATGGTGACGGCGGCGCATGACGGTGGGCGCAGCGTGGATCAGGCAGTGGCCGACCTCACCCTGAATCTACCCGACCGATACGCCGACTATGGGATGGAACAGGCGAGAGCGAACGTCGAGGCGATCTACGCCGAGCTTGGCGTCCGATGACGCCGGGTGATCGAGGACACATCATGACATCCAGAATCGCGATCATGTGTGCGTCTGTTGCGTGTCTCGTGGCCGGCGCCGCCGGCCTCAATGCCAACGACTGGCCTGAGTTTCGGGGGAAAGGACGCCTGGGCGTCTGGCACGAGACAGGACTGCTCGAGAAGTTTCCCGCCGACGGGTTGAAGGCGCGCTGGCGCGTACCGATCAATGCCGGCTATTCCGGTCCAGCCGTCGCCGACGGCCGGGTGTTCGCGACCGATTTCAAGACCACACAGGGCATGCGGGGCACCGAGCGCGCGCTGGCGCTCGATGAGACCACCGGCCGCGTTCTCTGGACTCAGGAATGGGACGCGGACTACAGCGGCATCTCTTGGGAGATAGGCCCTGGTGCAACCCCGACCGTCGACGGTGACCGAGTCTACACATTGGGGCGAACCGGCGTGCTCTCCGCCATCTCCGTCGACACGGGCATGCTCCTGTGGCGGAAGGATTACGCAGCGGACTACGCGGTCGACCGAATGACGTGGGGATTCGATTGGGGCTTTGCCAGCGCCCCCTTGGTCGACGGTGAACGTCTCATCTGCTTTGTCGGCGGCTCGCAGGACGCCCGCGTGGTGGCCTTCGACAAGATCACCGGAGAGGAGATCTGGCGAGCCCTTCCGAGCGAGGCGGACCTTGGCGTCGCCCAGCCGATCATTATCGAAGCGGGCGGGGCTCGGCAGCTCATCGTCTGGAATCCCGAGGAGGTCGCGTCGCTCAACCCGGTCACCGGCGACATCTACTGGCAGCAGCCCTACACAGTCGGGGGTGCGATGACGATCGCGACTCCCGTCCAGGTAGGGACGCAGCTCTTCTTCACCACGTTTTACGATGGCCCCATGATGTTGACTCTGAACCAAGACCGGCCCGGCGCCACCCTGGCATGGAAGGGAAGCAGCAACAGCGAGATCCAGACCGAGGGACTACACGGTGTGCTCGCGACGCCGATCATCGATGGCGGATATATTTATGGAATCTGCAGCTACGGCCAGCTGCGATGTCTGAATGCCACGACGGGCGAGCGAGTGTGGGAGACCCAGGACGCGACCGTTGAACGCCGTCGCTGGGTCTCGGGGTTCATGGTCCGAAACGGCAACCGTGTCCTGCTCAACAACGACCGCGGAGAGTTGATCATCGCCCGCTTGAGTCCGGAGGGCTACGAGGAGATCGACCGCACCCACCTGATCACGCCCACGTCCGCCCCGGGCAACCGCCGTGAGCTGAAGGACGTCAACTGGGTCCACCCGGCCTACGCCAACAAACACATCTACACGCGGAACGACGAAGAGATCATCAGCCTGTCGTTCGACGCAGCGGACTATCAGTAGCATCGAGTTTAGACGTCAGACCTGGTCACGGAGAACAGCACTCCATCCCTCGCGAGCTCCGAGTCAAAGACTTCTACATCCTGGGACGCCACGCCCAGCGCCAGGGTGAAGGCTCTCCGCCGGTCGCCCCGCCAACCCTTCTGTCGGCGGGACCGCTGGTAACAGACCAGCACGTCGCCGGGCTTCATCGCGGCATACACCAGGCGAACCTCATCCTCCGTCACGTGCTCCGGACCAGCGATGTCTGGCGCCAGACCGGTGTCTGGGTCCAGGAACACTGCGAGTGCGTCGTCGCTGAATGACTCGATTCGACGACTGACTTTCTCGAAGTATGCCGATCGATCCCTGAACGGGGCCTTGAAGACCTCGATGCGAATCCCTGACGGCTTGGAGAGCCGATGGACGTGGTCGAGGTTGCGGAAGTGACGGAGGACCTCGCCAGGGATCTCGACCTCGCCTCGCGATGAGTTCAGGTTCGCCCACTCGTCATCGGGACGATACAGGGCGACGTGGAGAATCGCCGAAAGCTTGTCGCGATGCGCGATGTGGACCAGCGTGCCCCACTTCAGCAGGTCGCCGTCATCTCCATACCACTGGTCACGCACCGACCTGCTACCCCCGGTCTAGGATTCGATTCCATTCGTCCACGTGGCTCTGCTGCCCCGCCAGAAGTGACGTCGGGTCGCCTTCGATGACGACGGTGGTGATAGCGTCACCCTGCGCGATGGCGCCGACCACGTCCTGACCCGACGAGACCTTGCCGAACACGGAATGGACGTCGTCCAGGTGAGGGGTCGGCCCGTGGGTGATGAAGAATTGGCTCCCGTTCGTCCCCGGACCGGCATTCGCCATCGACAGCGTACCCGCCGCGTCGTGCCGACGCGAAGGACTGAACTCGTCGGCGAAGTTGTAGCCAGGTCCCCCTCTTCCGGTGCCGGTCGGGTCGCCACCCTGAATCATGAAGTTCGCAATGACGCGATGAAACTCGACACCATCGTAGTACCCGCGCTGAGCCAAGTTGACGAAGTTGGCGACGGTGAGGGGCGCCTCTGCGGAAAACAGTGCAATACGGATATCCCCTTTCGTCGTCTTCATGACGGCTGCTACATCATTGGCTTCGCTCATCGCTTTCGGACCTCCACTGAAAGGTTGCGACACATAGCAACCGTGAGTGATCGAGTGATGGAGTCGGAGTTTCGCTGGCTAGTGGGGGAACAGGTCCCTGATGCTCTTCTCAAATCGGTTCACCGCGCTCCGCTCGGGTTGGACGGCGCGTGCCATCTTATCGATCTGAGCGGTGATGTCGGCAGCCTCCCACGTCGCCATCTCTTCGAAGGACTCGGCTTCGTCGACGATGGGTGTCCCAGTTGCCTCGAGAACGCCGATGTTGCTCTTCGGCTGGGCCTTTCGTCCAGCAGGCTTGTTCACGTACTCTCCACGTGCAGGCTCGAAGTCTATACGCCGACGGTCACGGAGGAGGATATAGGCTGTTCTGCCGAACTCGGCTCCTGGGATGTAGAGATTCTGCGTGTGGACCGGAACCTTCTCGTCCTCGCGCACGACGTGACCGTCGGGAAACTCCTTGTAGCCTATCTTCTTGGCCCCGCCGAGCAGACGCCAGGCACCGGCGATGTCGTTTCCGACAAGACCAACGTTGATCGGTTCGTCCGCCACCACCTCGTAGACCGGGGTCTCCCATGACAGACGATGGACCTCGACGTCGTCGCGGGTCAACAGTGGTTTTCGATTCAGAAGATTGCTCGCGTTGATGGGAGGCGTGAACTCCGGCTGAAAGAACTGGAAGTGCTGGTGGTAGATGCTGTTGCCCGCCCACCCGTTGGACACACCATCAATGACCGGGAAATCCTCGACACCCGTTCCGGCAAAGAAGGTCAGTATCGACACGTTGACTTGCTGCGTCAGCTGCACGAGATCGGAAACCGTCATCGGCGTCCGGTTCATGTTGAGGGGATTCTCAGATGAGTCCCACGCGAGAAAATGCATCACCGAGACAGGGTCACCGAACGGGGCGAAGGTGAAACCGAGGTTGTAGTTCCGGGACAGCCCACGCCTCGCGCCGTCGAGCGTGACGACTACTTCAGATGGGTTGATCTCGGCACAGGAGCAGTAGAAGCACGGTCGGTGATCTCGCTCGTGGGAAACGACCCTCGACTCGTCCCACATCCGCTGCGGCTTCACGATGTTGAGCTCCGCCAACATTTTGAAGTCGTTTCGGTACTTCCGGACCGGCACATACAACACGCTCTCGCCACGCGTGCCGTGCAGACGCCGCGTGGGCTGGGCCAGGTCTTGCGATTCTCCGTTGACCGGTATCTCGATCGGGATGTGCCGGGCGCACATCTGCTGGGCGTGGAGCACCATCATCCCGACGCCAACCCCGTGGCGCTCGACGATCAAGGCGATCCTGGCGGCGAGCTCCGCGCGATGGTCGCCCACGATCAACCAACCGGAGGGAATCTTGCTGATGTAGTCGAACGAGGGAGTCCTGATGACATCCCCGAAGCGGTCGTAGACGTGACGTTGGTAGTCCCTGGTCGCTGGAGCCGAGAGGTAGCCGGGAAGAGCCCCGCCCGTCTCCGGAGACGGGGGCCGCCCCCCCTCGGCTATCGCCTGGATGATCGAACGAGCATTTCGCGTGTGGCCGGTCGTGGTTCGGGTGCTGTTCTTCACTGCCAGAAGATTCTAGAGCCAGACAGGGTTCGGCGAGGGGCGATGTTGACCCAGTCTAGAAAATGGCGATGGGGTTGAGGGGCGAACCGGTCCCGCCATCGACCGGAATCGGCCCGGCGGTGAGCATGAACTCCCAGCGGTTTTCCTCGGCGGCCCTCTCCGCCAGGGCCTCGAGGTCCATGTTGTCGAAGATGTTCGAGCCAAAGCCGGCGATCAGCATGGTATGGACCGGCTGCCGGATCCCTTCGACGAGTGACGGCATCACGTCGGTGGCGGCGTCACTGCCCACAAGCGCGACGCCCCGTTCTTTGATCCAGGGAAGGACGGAGGCGTGCAGCCCGGCGCTGCTGTTCGATATCTGCCACGGTCCGAGCTCGGCCCGGCGCGCCCACCGTCCGGTCCGCACAAAGATGACATCGCCCGGCGACACCGTGACACCAGCTTCCTGCTCCCACGCCTCGATGTCTTCGATATAGATCGGCGTTTCCGGTTCGAGGTACGGCACCTCCTTGAGACGCGGGAAATCGAGCAGGACGCCACGCGTGACGATCCCGTTCTTCAGGTTCTGGATACCGAGCTTGCCACACCCTTCGGGTGTGCTCTCCGACGGCGACGTGTCGTTGTAGAGCCGGTCGTTCCACAGGAAGTGGCAGAGTGAATCGATATGGCTGACGCCGTAGCCGTGATACCTGAACTCGTAGGTATCACTCCGCAAGCTCTCACCCATGGTGTGATTGAACGCGTAGTCGGGATTGTCCACCGCCTCATCGGGCATCGGATTGTGGGCAAGGGACACCGTGATGCCGCGCTGGACCAACGCGGCCGCCTCACGCGTTTTCTCCTCGGTGATCAGATTCATGGTGCCGAGCTCATCGTCGGCTCCCCAGCGGCCCCAGTTGTTGATCTCCTGGAAGAGGGCATCGAATTCCGCCAGGTTCCGCGGCGTCCGTGGCTCCTGCGAATCGACGCCGGCGGTGCAGGCGGCCAGCGCCAGGAGCGTCCCTACTCCCACGAGTGACATGTTGGATCTGAGTGTCATTTGTCGTACTCCCGTTCACCCTTCCCAGGGGTCATAGGTGCCAAAAGTCCAGACGTGGCCCTCGAGGTCGCGACACGTGTAGTCGCGACCACCGTAGTCCTGGTCCGTCAGGGGAAGCACGATGGTAGCCCCGGCGGCCTGCGCCCGCTCGCAGTGGGCGTCGACGTCCTTCACGATGACGTAGGCTGCCTGGCTGTTCGTGCCGCCGCGCTCGGCAGGCGTCGCTATGAGCTCGTCGAAACCGCCGGCGTGCTGCCCTGCGGAGCCCAGCATGATCATGCCGTTGCCCAACGTGAGCTGGGCGTGGGCGATGGTGTCGCCCTCGCCGGGAACGACCAGGTGCTTCTCGAAGCCGAAGGCGCGGCACAGCCACTCGATGGCGGCCGGTGCGTCTTTATACCGAAGGCCGGGAATGATAGTAGCTCTCGCGTCTGCCATAGACACCTCCTCGGCTTGGCTGCAAGCAGAGCACAGTATGTCCGAAATGGCCGGACGGTGAAGCCGGAGCTGCGGGCTCCCGCCCCGCGGATGTGAGATGATCCGCCGAGTCGGCGGACCGAGGGGGCACCGTGGGGACTATCGAAGAGAGATGGCGTAGGGGATTCTCGAGACGGGAGGCCCTGTCGGGTCTGGCAACGTTTCTGGCTGCGTCACCGCTGCTTCACGCCCAGCGTGACCCCTGGCCGCTGGACCGGCATCGTCGCTTCCTCGGTTTCAACGAGATGCAGACGGCCTTCGACTTCGAACCGGTCTTCCGTGCCAACGTCCCACTTTCCACCTACGACTACACCGCCCACGGCACCGACTCGGAGTTCACGCTGCGTCGTAACCGCGACGCCTTCGACTGGGTCGAGCTGGTCGGTCAGGGCGGCGTCGCGCCACACGATGTCGACACCTCGACCGAGCTCTTCGGTTTCCCTATGAAGAGCCCGATCATGCTGGCGCCGACCTCTCGTCAGCGCGACCTCCATCCTGACGGCGAGCTCGGCATGTACCGCGCGGCGACGACGACGGACACGACGATGATCGTGAGCAACGCGTCGAGCTTCCCCTTCGCCCGTATCGCCGAGGCGGCGGAGGGACCGCTCTGGTACCAGCTCTACGCGCGGCGTGACATCGAAACCAACCGCCAGCCGCTGGCCGAAGGTCAGGAGGTGGGCGCTCAGACGGTGGTCGTGACCATCGACCAGCAGGCGTCGTATTACGACCGCACCCTCCACGACCGCAACCTGGGTGGCGTCGTGCGAAGCGCGCCAACCAGGCGGCAGCAGACGGGAAACCCATATGGCGTTGGGGAGGGCCGGCTCTGGTACGAATGGAAGCTCTTCGACGAGCTCCGTCCGATGATCGACGTCCCGATGCTCGCCAAGGGAATTCTGACCGGTGAAGGGGCCAAGATGTGTCTCGAGCATGGTGTTGAAGGGATCATCGTGTCGAACCACGGCGGACGCGCCATCGACTACGGACCGTCGACGCTGGAAGTGCTCGAAGAGGTAGTTGATGCCGTAGGTGGCCGTGTACCTGTACTCATCGACAGTGGATTCCGTCGGGGCAGCGACGTGCTCAAGGCGCTCGCTTTCGGCGCGGATGCCGTCTGTCTTGGCCGGGCGTCGCGATGGGGCCTCGGGGCCTTTGGTGAAGAGGGGGCCCAGAAGGTAATCGAGATCATCAACGATGAGCTCGTACAGGCGATGGCGGCGGCTGGCTGTGCCGATATCTCCTCGATCGACCGGAGCATCGTAAGGACGAACTTCCCGTGAGAGAGAAGAGGCACCCCGTCGGCAGGAGGGAATCGCTGCGTCGATTTGGCGCGTTCGTGGCCGGGTCGCCACTGCTGGCCGCTCAACAGGATCCGGACGGTCGGCCGGCCATTCGCCTCGCCCCGGTCGAGGAAATCATCGCCGCACCGGAGTTCGAGCAGATGGCAGAGCTCGTCCTCTCACCGGCACAGTTCGAGAAGATCCGCGGCGCCGCCCGCAGAGCGTTCAACAGGATGACGTTTCGTCAGCGGCTCATGGTCTATGCGATGGAACTCGACCTGACCACTGAGCTCTTCGGACACCAGATGTTCTCGCCGATCATCGTTGGGCCGGTCGCCAACCAGGGTGACATTCATCCGGAGGGCGAGCTCGCGACCGCGCGAGGATCATCGGCCGCCCAGACCATCATGGTGACGACCCGACACGCCAGTCATTCGCCCGATCAGGTCGCCGCCCACACCGACCAACCGCTCTGGTATCAGGTGTACGCAGACGACGATGCAGGCTCGGTCGCTGACGATGTCTCGGTGGCCGTGGCTGCGGGTTGTCCGGTGCTCTGCGTGACCGTTGGAATCTCCTCGGTGGGCACACCGGTTGCGGTCGACTGGGAGGCGGTCGAGCAGCTAGCTCAGAACGCCGGCGTTCCGGTCGTGGTTAAAGGGATCATGAATGCCTCTGACGCGCGTACGGCTTTGGACCGAGGCGCGCAGGGCGTCGTCGTCTCGAACCATGGTGGAGCGGTCGGCATCGGCGACGTGTTGCCGGTGGAGGTGCTTCCGACCATCGCCGACGCCATCGGTGACGACGCACCGATACTGGTCGACGGCGGCTTCACGCGCGGGAGCGACATCCTCAAGGGGCTTGCCCTTGGGGCGACCGCCGTCATGCTCGCGCGCCCGATGATGTGGGGATTGGCTGCCTACGGTGCCCCGGGGGTCGAGACCGCGCTCCGACTACTCATCAACGAACTTGCCCGCAACATGGCCGCATCCGGCCGCCCCGCGATCGAGATGATCGACCGCGAGCTCGTTCGCTTCGACTCGCGCTGAGCCGACGCCGGCGACTTCGCAGCCTTGTGTGCGGAGATCTGCCAGTCGTGCCCATCGTGGTATAGCCACCACACCTGGCGGTCCTCGAAGTACGTGAACAGCCGCGCGTCCTCCTCAGCCTCCATGCTCTGGGCCCAGACGACAGGTGCCGAGTCGATGTCGGCACGATTGGCCGACCAGGGGAAGAACATCTCGCGCTCGGGGTCGTAGCGAACCATCACCAGATGCCGTCCCGGCCGCGACAGCAGGTCGCCCTGAATACGGGCTCTCGCCTGTGATGGACGAAGGACCGGCTCCGGCCGGTAGTTGAGCTCGCGGGACACATAGGCCGACGCCACGACGGTAAAGATGACGACCTGGGTCACCAGGAGTCCAGGGACCAGGTATCGCCCCAGAGGCCGCCCGTCGATCCTGACCAGATGGATCTGTCTCAAGCCTTGAACGATCACCAACCATGCAGGGGCCAGAGCTGGAGCGTAATAGTGGCTCAGTCCGTTCCAGGTCGCGGCCGCCAGGGCGAGGTAGTTGCCGGCCACCGCCAGCGCCACCCACCGCATGTGCGGTCGTCGCACTGCCCACGGAAGGGCAAGCAATGGTAACAGCAGTGCCGGCGAATACAGTCTCCAGGCAACGCGCGCGGCGTTCGCGACCTGCACCGTGGCGAGCTCGGACACGCTTCGACTCCGCTGGTGCTCGTAGAAGTTCTCCATCCAAACGTAGGCATCCCGTATCGAGGGATGGCGATAGTCAGGAGCCGGTCGCGGCGTACCCCAGAGAAACAGCGGAGCCATGTCGTAGGTCTCCTCGTGCACGACATAGGGCATCTCGAGCGCGTCGCCGGTCACGCGGTGGTTGTAGTAGCCCATCGCCAGGGCGACGCACGCCAGGACGATGCATCCAGGGAGGACGATTCGGGTCAGGCGAAATCCCATCGAGGGACCGTCGCGGCGCGAAAACCACACGAGCAGTGCCAGCGCAGCGGGAAGGCTGACCACGAGCCCCTCGAACGGTCGGCTGTTGGCCAGGATCGCCACGCCCGTCACCAGGGCCAGAGTGGCGGCTAGCCCCTTCCCTCCCAAGATTCTTGGGAGGGCGCCATAGACCAGCGCTCCCCCGAGCAGCGCTGCCTGACCTCCCCAGAACGTCTGGCCCCAGGTGATGTGAATCGTGACGTTCGCGAGCAGAAACAAACTCCCCAGAAGTGCCCAACGACCCGGAACCCAGCCCTGCAGCATCCAGCACACCGCAGCCGCCGCGAGCGCGGTGCTAATCCAAACGCCGGTCAGGGCCTGACCGGTCAACCACTGTCCGAGGCCCAGCA
Organism: Vicinamibacterales bacterium; assembly: GCA_965249105.1. Classification (GTDB taxonomy): domain Bacteria; phylum Acidobacteriota; class Vicinamibacteria; order Vicinamibacterales; family UBA8438; genus CAUZIB01. The sequence continues at coordinate 1,138,338 of OZ252219.1, forward strand.
CGAGTCCCTGCGCCGGCGGATACTTCGACATGTAGGTCGGCTCATGGATCACCTGAAACGTCTCGAAATGTTGCCAGTGGGGATGAGTCGGGTTGGTCACTCGGCCGTGCGCGAAGGTATCGGCGGCGAGCAGATAGCTGAACTCGTCCTGGATCACGGGAATTGGTGGACGCGCGGATGAGACGACAACAGCCATCAGGCCGGCGGCAAGACCGACCCCGACCACCGTCGCGCGTCGATGCCGGCCGAGCTGGCGCAGGGTCGCCCAGAGGACGGCGACGGCGCGAGACCGCGACCGGGCGACCGCGTAGCACCCGACCACGAGCAGCACGACCGGTACGAGGTCCAGAGCCGTCCAGAAATCGGCCCATGCAACCGGGGTCAGTTCACCCATGATCGGATTCGGTCCTCCTGGGCGGGGATGGCTATCCGCCGGGCCGCGCTGACAGACGAGCCAGAAAGTGTAGGGAGCGGTCGAACACCCAGCCTGCCGGAGCCGAGTACAGACCGAGCCGGGAGCGCCACTCTTCGACATCGAGCTTCAGCTCCTGAAACGCCGCCAGCCAACGCGCGCGTGGCCAGTAGTTGTACGGCAACGCGACACCATGGTGGGCGTTCCCGACCCAGTCCATCAGCCTGAGCGTCGGTCCGGCGAGCAGTCCGTCCCGACAATGGTCCTTGACGATGACGGCTCGGCGGGCGACCCGCCTCGCCTCCTGCAACAGCACGAGGGGGTCCTCGGTGTGGTGCAACACCTCGACCAGCAGCACGACGTCGACGCTGTCGTCAGCGTCCGGAATGCGCCGACCGTCAAAGTTGCGAACTGGGAATCGGAGACCGTCACGAATCAACACATCCAGACCCTCGATCTGGATGTCGGGCCGCAGCTCGAGAAGACGGCTGGCCAACGCCCCATCGCCGGAACCGACATCAAGAACACTTGCCCGGTCGGGAAGGAGCTCCGCCACGGCGTCGGCGAGACGGCGCACACGACTGCGATGAACGAGCTTCTCGTGGAAGACCCCGATCACGCGCGCCTCATGCCGAGGATGCTGACGAAGCCGCTGGACAGAATGGTCTGAAAGCCGAGAGCCGCCAGGGTCACGCCTGGGATCACCTTGCGCATCGTGTCGGCGTAGTTGAGATCACCCCAGGCGATCTGCCACCAGTCGACGACCGACCACCCAAGCAACACCGAACCGGCGGCCATCATCGCCGCGCCGAGCAACAGCCCGTGCTCCAATCGAAAGACATCGAACAATCGCGCCAAGCGACGGTCGTCGGGCAGCATCCCTTCGCCGATCGCGAACACCTTCGCCAGAAAGGCAAAGAGCACCGACTGGTACCCCATCACGATCGCCAGGCTCGCAAACAACAACGTGTGCGCGTCCGGCGTCAGCCCGAAGACCTCGAATCGAGGCATCGCCAACCCATACCCCAGCAGACCCAGCACGATCATCGCGAACCCCGGGACGAGGAACAGCCATCGTGGGCTATAGAGCATGAAGAATCTCAGGGTGCGCCAACCATCACGGAAGGTCCGCAGGTGGGGCGTATGGCGCACGCGACCGTCAGGATGGAGCGTGATGGGCAGCTCGGCGATGTCCCGGCCATAGAGACTGCTCCGAATGATCATCTCCGTCGCGAACTCCATCCCTTCGGCGCGCAGGTCCAGGTCGTCGTAGAGCGACTTGGTAAACCCCCGCAAGCCGCAGTACACGTCGTTGATCGGCGAGCGGAACATCAGGCGGACGAGCCACGAAAACAAGGGATTGCCAATCCAACGATGGAGCCACGGCATCGCGTGGGGTGCGATGTGTCCGCCGCCACGGGGCAGACGACACCCTTGCACGAGTTCATGACCCTGGCGGAGCAGATCGACGAACCGCGGAATCTCGAGAAAGTCATAGCTGTCGTCGGCATCGCCCATGATGACGAATCGGGCGTCGGTCGCGGCGATTCCTCCACGCAACGCACTCCCGTAGCCCTTCTCGGTGACGGCGACGACCCGAGCGCCAAGTAGCTCGGCGATGGCCACCGACTCGTCGGTGCTGCCGTTGTCGGCGACGATCACCTCGCCCACGATCCCGTGCTGGGCCATGCCCTGCTGCGCCTTGGCAATGCAGGTGGCGAGCGTGTCAGCCTCGTTCAAGCACGGCATGACCACCGCCACTTCACACCCGCCGGTTGGTTCAGCCGCCCTGTGGGCGGCCGCCGCCCCAGGAAGCGGTTTTGTAAGAGTGGTCGTTATCGCACGCACAGCTGCCCTCAGATCTACTGCGACCTGCCGCACCGGTACCCACGACCGGACGCCGGCGGGTCCTTCGATCACGTAATCGGAATTCGGCTAATTGACCTGCAAAGGCGTCAGCGCGCTGAAGTCAGAGGCTGGCTGACAGGCGTGTGTCGATGCAGCAAGGCGCAGTGGTATGCAGAGTGATGGATGACGCTGACCGGTGAAGGCCGCGTCCCGGACGCTATCCCCTCAGATACCGAAGGGCCGATCGGGCCCCGTCGATTGCGGCGCTCATGATGCCGCCGGCGTACCCGGCGCCCTCGCCGATGGGATACAGATTGTCGAACCCCTCCGCCACCAATGTGTCGGCGTCGCGCGGGAGTCGGAGTGGGCCCGAGCTGCGAGACTCCAATCCGACGAGCAGACCGGCGGCTGAGCTGTAGCCGGGGATCTGACGCTCGTATTTCAGCAGCGCGCGCCCGATGGCATCGCGGGCGACGGGCGGCAGCAACGCATCGATTCGCCCCGGGCAGGTGCCGAATACGTAGCTGGAGTGCCTGGGTCTCATCGTGGACCGGCTGGCAAGAAAATCCTCCGTGTATTGCGCCGGCGCCGTATAGTCGCCGCCGCCGGCCTCGAAGAAGCGGCGCTCCAGGGTCTCCTGAAACTCCACACCGGCGAACGGACCAGGACCGTACTCTTCTGGGCCGAAGGTGGTGACCAGCGCGGCGTTGGCCCACGGCGACGAGTGCCTCGAGTTACTCATCCCATTGGTGCACAAGAGTCCGGGGACGTTGGTGCTGGCGACGATCTGCCCGCCGGGGCACATGCAGAAGGAGTAGCTGGTCGGCACGCCCTCGCCCGCCTTGCTCACCAGGTTGTAGTAGGCGGGACCGAGCAGTTTGGCCTCAGGTCCCTCGCCATAGCGGCCGCGGTCAATCAGCTCCTGGGGATGCTCAATCCGTACACCCAGTTGAAAAGGTTTGGCCGCGACCCGAACGCCTTGGTCGTGAAGCACGCGCATGCTGTCCCGTGCGCTGTGACCGAGCGCCAACAGCAGCGCATCGCAGGGCATCTCGCCGGCCGACGTGCGGACCGCCCGCACTCGCCGAGGAGGTCCCGATTCCTGGACCAGCCCGTCGAGACGGGTATTCCAGTGAAACCGTACGCCAAGCGATTCCATTCGGCCGCGGAGGACTGGAAGAATTCTGTGAAGGCGGTCGGTGCCGATGTGAGCCCGCGAGTCATACAGGATCTCCCGGGTCGCGCCACAGGCGACCAGCTCCTCCAGACACGGGACCTCCAGCGGATCGTCTACTCGCGTGTACAGTTTGCCGTCGGAGTATGTTCCTGCTCCGCCTTCGCCGAACAAGAGGTTGGACTCGGCGTTCGGCACGCGGGTGCGGTGGAAGCGAGCAACGTCCTTGCTCCGCTGCTTCAACTCGGCGCCACGGTCAATCAGGTCGACGGTGACGCCGTTGGTGCCCAGGACGAGCGCGGCGTAGAGACCGGCCGGCCCCGCTCCCACGACCACGACGCGACCCCGCCGACGGCCAGACGCCAGTTCGGCTACCTGGAAACTCCCGATTGCCGGAGCCTCAACGACCGTCCCCGTGCGCAGGGCGGCATCGAACCGAGCACTACGGTAGGTCGAGTCGACCACGAGGTCGGCGTGCACGATGAAACGCAACCGACGCCCTTTCCCGCGACGGCGGGCATCCACCGACTTGCGAGCAATGCGCACCGCGCGCACCCGTTCCCGGTCGATCCCCGCGGCCGAGGTGGCACGCTCGAGCAGCACGCTCTCAGGCTCTTCCAGCCGCATCTCGAGGTTGCGCACGCGCCACGTCCGCGCGGGCACCGTCATCTCATCAGTCCTCGGCCTCTCAAAAGAACCAGCTCGCCGACAGATACGCCGTCACTCCTGACAGGCCATACTCCGACGGCAACGGCCGGTCAGCCGTCGACTCATCATCCCCGACTCCTACCAGGACCCCAGCGGCAATGGACGCCTCGTCGCTGAGCGAGTACGCCACCGTCGGCGAGAGCAGAGCACTGCGGTCATTGAGGTTCCAGAGCCACAGCCCGGCTATGCTCCACAGAGGGTGCAGCTGCACCGTTGCCTGGAGCACCGTCTCGTCGCGACCGATGACCTGGTACTCACCACGAGCGAAGGGGTCTGACAGCAGGATCCCCAGATACTCGTCAGGCCCGGCGGCACCCATCTGGTCGTGCTGGTACTCGACCAGCACCAGCGTATCCCTGCGCTTGACCTGGAACAGCCGGTCGACTCCGATCGTGCCGCGAAGTTTGGCCGCTCCGTCCAGCTGCCGGACAACCGTCTCACCCCGAATGGCCCAGGCACCCAGCGCACCGGCCGCGGCCACCGCACCCGCGGCGTCGCCGTACAACGAGCCGCCCCATCCTGAGATCTCCCAATTGCTGACGGTCACGAGCCCTCGCGCCAGCGCCGTCGTCTCCTCGCCAACAGCGGTCTCGGTCGCCCGCACCACGACATCGATCTCGCTGAGCGCGCTCGGGCTGATTCTGACCCGCGCGGCATCGACCCCGGCGCGAAACTCACGAAACGGGTCGGCGGGGCTAAACGGGGAGAAGGGGTCGGCCGGGGTCAGAAAGAGCGTGGTGCCCCACGATACGGCCTGCCGGCCAACGGACAGGTCGACGGCGCGAATCGGGCTCCATCCGAACTCGAGCCGGTCAAACCGATGCTGCCAGAGCAGGTGCTCGCTGTCCGACGGTGTCCATTGGAGTTTCAGCCACTCGCCGCCGCCGGGCACGACGCCGACCGAACCGCCGACCAGGTCCCGCCACCTGAATGTCGCGGCGTGTTCGTAGGCCACATTGGCCGAGAACATTCCGAATACTGGTTCGGTGCTCAGACGGAACCGATTGAAGCTGCTGACGTTGCTCGGCTGAAGCTCGGTCGAGCCGGTATACACGGGGACGGTTTGGAGATAGCCGCTGAGTAGTCGGGATTGCGCCAGCGCTGGGCTGACACCCCCCACCCAGAGACAGACACTTAGGATCGCCGTGAAACGCGGCGTCCTCGAGGCGGTCACGGGGTCTCGTCCGAGGCGATCGCCCCGTCGACCAGCCGCACCAGCCGACGAGACCGCTCCATCACGCGTACATCGTGGGTTGCGAACACAAAGGTGACGCCAAGCTCCCGATTGAGTTCGACCATCACATCCAGCAGCGCTTCGCTTGACGCCGTGTCGAGATTGGCCGACGGCTCGTCGGCCAACACCAGAGCTGGGCGGCTGGCCACGGCCCGCACCACCGCCACTCGCTGCTGCTGTCCTCCCGAGAGTTTTCCTGGACGACGGTCCTCGAGCCCCGTCATCCCAGTTCGCGCAAACAGTTCTCCGATGCGGGACCTGCGGGCCTCGGGCTCGACCCCCTGGAGCAGCATCGGAAACTCGGCGTTCTCCATCGCTGAGAGCACCGGTAAGAGGTTGTAGGCTTGAAAGACGAAGCCGATCTGGTCAAGCCTCAGGCGTGCGAGCTCTTGGTTCGACATCGTGCTCACCTCCTGACCCGCGACCCAAATGCGGCCGCGCGTGGGTCTCGTCAGGCCACCGATCAGGTTCAAGAGCGTGGTCTTTCCAGAGCCCGAGGGGCCAGCCAATGCCGTGAACTCGCCGCGATTGATGGTTATCGTTACATCGCGGACCGCCTGCACCTCCTCGGCTTCTTGGGAAAAGATCTTCCACGCACTTTCGGTGCGCACGGCGGGCTCGGTCACGTCGGTCATCGGTTGGCGGTCCTCTGTATGTCCTAGTTGCCGTGGGAGACCCCCCGGCTTTGCCGGGGCGGCCAGCCCCGTTTGACGTTTCGGGGAGTCACGTGAGGAACTCCTTCCCGTGAGCCGCTCAAGCATCACGAGAAGGAGACCTCATGCCGACCTACCGAAGTCTCAATCATACGAAATGGCACTGTCAGTATCACGTTGTGTTCATCCCGAAGTATCGAAGAAAGGCGATGTACGGGGGATTGCGGCGGGATTTGGGCGAGGTGTTCCGCCGTCTGGCGCTGCATCGCGAGAGCGAGGTGGAGGAGGGGCATCTGTTGCCGGACCATGTGCATATGATGATGTCGATTCCGCCGAAGTACTCTGTCGCCCAGGTCATCGGATATCTCAAGGGGAAGAGTGCCATCCACATCGCTCGGGAGTTCGCGGGACGTTCGCGGAACTTCGTGGGGCAGCACTTCTGGGCCCGGGGCTACTTCGTGTCCACGGTGGGTCGCGATGAGCGGGTCATTCGGGAGTACATCCAGCAGCAGGAACGCGAGGACCGGCGGTCGGATCAGTTGCCGTTGGAGTAGAGTGGCCACCGTGAGGTGGCTCAAGTGACCGCATAGCGGGCACGTCATGCCGCTTTGAGCGGCTCACAAACTAAGGCCCCCGGCTTTGCCGGGGGATACTTACTGCGGTGAGTTCACACTAACGCTCGAATTTCATGGCGGTGGGGATGTCGATGCTCGCGGCCCGGATGGCCGGGTAGATGGAGGAGATGACGCCGATCGACAGGATGAACAGCAACACCTGCACAACGCGCGCGAGGCGAAAGAGCGGGACGATGACCGGGTCGATCACCACCCCCGAAAATGTCATCTCCTCGCCCATCAGATTCGTGAAGTCCAGCCCATTACCGAAGAAGTACCAGGTGCCGAGCAAACCGAGACCCACCCCCACCAGACCACTGACCGCGGTCATGACGAGCCCTTCGACGAGCACCACGGTGCCCGTCTGTCTCGGGGTCAGACCGAGCGCCTGCAGCACGCCAAACTCTCGATGACGATGGAGCACGGACATCAGCACCGTATTCACGATGCCGAAGCCAATAATGACGAACAAGATGCCAAAGACGAGATAGTTTCCGAAGTCATCGATTGCCACGGCGGCCGCGAGCTCGGGCATCGCCTCTTGCCAGTCAAGCACCACGACCTGTCCCTCGGCTACTGGTTCAGCCAGCGCCTGTCGGAGCGCCCGGGCTACCCGCGGCACGGCGGCACTGTCGCTCACGAGGACACTGACGGTGGTCACGTCGTCTCCGGAACCCAGGAACTCGCCGGCGGTCGGCAGCGTGATGTGCACGAGGCTCTGATCGATCTCGGGCACCCCGCTTTGGAAGACGCCCACGACCCGCACGAGCTGCCCCCCGATGTCGTTGTCTACGTCCTGGGCGTTCAGGACGAGGCGTGACCCCAGACGCAGGTCGAGGCTGTCGACCAGTTGCTGACCGACGAACGCAGCCAGGCGATCGTCCGGCTCCAGATAGCGACCTTCGACCACCTGCGCCTTCAGCGTGGTGAACGCCGCCTCTGAGAGTGGATCGACCCCCATGATCTGGACCGGGCGCGCGCCTGACGCGGAGCTGGCCAAACCGGTGACGATCATCCTCGATGAGACAGCGGACACGTCGTCGGACAACGGTGGATTCTGGAGTGCTCGCTCGGCGACCCGCCGCGCCGTCGTCGACAGGCGGGTGTCGATGTTCTGCGTCGTGCGAAAGGTCGGCGACTCGACCGACACGTGTCCAGTGCCCATCCGGACGCCCGAGTCGATCCACGATTCGTGCGAGCCATCACCGAGGCTCAGCGAAAATATCAAGAGTACGGACCCGACGATCATGGCGGTGGTCGTCAAAAGGGTGCGTCGCAGATGCCGCCGCAGGTTTCGGAGTGCGAGGCGGATGATGACACCAAGCTGTCTCGTCATGGGCCGTGTCCGGGATCAGAGACCGGAGAGCGCGTCCGCGGGCGGCACGCGGGCCGCCCTGGCCGCCGGATACAGTGCAGCCAAGAGGGCGGTGAGAAGAAGGGCCGCCGCAGACCAGATCCACACCGCCACGTCGTACTCGACCCGGAGCGAGGGGCGCACCAGTGCTCCCATGAGCGTGACCTCACCGTAGAGCCATCCGAGGTCGGGTGGGGCATTGTGCCACCAGACCATCAACGGTAGGGTCACCGCGAACCCCACCACGAGACTGATCGCCCCCAGGGCCATCGCCTCATAGAGCACGGTCAGCACGATGTGTCGAGGCCCCGTTCCCAGCGCCAGCATGACGGCGAATTCCCGGCGCCGCTCGTAGGTGCCCATCAACATGGTGTTGGCCACGCCAAACATCGCGATGGCGAACACAATGGCGATGATGAGGAAGTAGAACGACTCGCCCAGAGCCACGTACTCGACCATCTCCGGGCGTAGCTCGGTCCACGGCGCCACGTCGATGGCCAGGTCCATCGGACTCAGCGCGGTCGCCAGTCGCTCGGCCACCGCCGCGGCAATCCAGGGATCGGCGGTGGACACGGCGACCTCGTGAATCCGCCCGGGGTCCATCACGATGAGGGACTGAAGCGCGTCCAGAGGAACCACGCCGTATCGGTTGTCGAAGGACGACAGCCCGCTGTGAAAAATACCCGCGATCTCGAACAGGTCGTTGCCCATCGAGCCGTCGGCCCCTGGCGCGACCAACACGACCTCGTCTCCCACCCCCGCCGCGAGCTGCCGAGCCAACTCGTCACCGACCAACAGCTCGTTGCGCCCGGGCTGGACCAGCCGACCCTCAACCAGATCGTCGAGAAAGCGCGTCAGGTCCGGTTCGAGGGAGGGGTCGATCCCCATCAACATCCCGGCCGACGTCGATGCCCCGGAGCTGATCAGGCCGCCCGCATAGAGCCGGGGGGCGGCGGCCACCACAGCGGGGTCGCTGACAACAGTACGAATGATGCCACCGACATCCGCACCTTCACGCCCACCGATCGTGTCGTACAGACTGCGGTCCGGTCGATACTCGGCGTCGTGTATCTCGATCTGGCCGCTGACCAAACCGGTGCCGTTCTCGACCATCTGGGCCATAAGCCCGATCGACCACCCGACCAGGAAGACCACGGCGAAATAGCCAACACCCAGACCGACTGCCGTAATCGCGGTCCGCTTGGGGTGGCGGCCCAGATTGCGCCACCCGATCTGCCACCACGGAGCCGCAGGTATGAACGTCACTATCTTCGGCGTTTCAACGATTGGAGAGAAAAGAACGATGCGTCGATGTCGATGTCGAACTCGAGCTCGTCGTAGAACATGGTGGTTCGCTCGTTCGGCTTGTCGGCCGGACGCATGTCCATGACCGCGGGCACGACACGTCCGCCAAGGTCTCTGAAGTCGCTAAACTCCATCGTTCGCGCCAGCTGCTCGTCTTCATCGAAGTAACGGGCCCAGAGCGGCATGTAGTCATCCTGGCGGACCTGATAGTCCACAAACCCCCAGACCACCGCCGCCTCGGGCTTGGGAACCAATCGAAACTCCCACACCCCGACGCCATCGCGCTCTCCGTCGAAGGTCATCTCGATGTCGTAGTCCTCGATGAGCTGGCTCTCCTTGACGAGATCGTCGTTCGTGAAGTGCGACCCCATCCAAGATCCGCCCATCATGGAAACCGGTACCTTGATCGTTCGGTCGACTTTCGGGAGGTAGTTCCAGATGTCGTCGTCAGCCATCAACGTCGCCGTACCCGCTTCCTTGGCCGGTGCAAGGAGCCGGACGAGCGAGTGGTCGGTGCCCAGCGACCAGAGCTCCAAGGTCATCTGTCGTTCCCAGTGTTCGGTGACCACCTGCATGCGGGTCACTCCGTGGCTTGAATCGCCGCGGAGCACACGGTCAACCCGCTCGATGATCTCCTCGGCGGTCTGGGCCTGTGCCGGCCACGCGACACCAAGTGCCAACACCAGGATCATTCGGGATATCGGTGCCGATTTGATTCGCATCTGTCTCTCTCCAGGCGACCTGATTGTAACCGGTCGAACGTCAGTCCTTCTGGGCGGCCGCGACCGCGGGTTTGGGATCGGCGTAGGAGAGGAATAGTGGGGCGAGAGTTACTGGCCCGCGTTGACGCTGTCGAGGTGCGGTCGCGCGAGCTCACGAGCGAGGCTCAACGACAGACTGGCGCCGGCGGCAAGGGCAGACGGCTTCTTGGACGGCATGCCGCCGTCCCGGCGTTCGGTCATCGTCTCTCGACCGAGAGCGACAGCAGTCGTCAGCGCACGGTGCGCTTCGACGAAGGTCGGCGGGGGGATCACGCTCTGCACATCCTGTTGGACGGCCTGCCACTCGACATCGAGCTCTTGAAGCCGTGTCAGACCGTCCGTCTGGACCAACCGCTCGATGACCACGCTGGCGTTGGTGAACCAGCGCGTGTACTCGAGTCTTCCCTTCCTGGCCACCGCGTCCGGCGCCTCCGACGTGTCCACGACGATGCGGAGCGAGTTGTCCGCCGGGTTGCGGTCGAGCGAGAAGGTGGCCCCGCCCTCCAGGTCCAGTACGACCCTGGTGACGGGCGGGCGGGCTTGGTTCAGGGCCACGCGAACTCGCTGAACGGCACCGCGATGAACGTCTGTGACAGGCTTCACGTCGGGCACGGTCCCCAGCAAGTCGACAAAAATCCGAGTTGGAGGAACGCCAATGACCTGGAGTCGCCCGTCCAGCGGGCGATCACCGACCAGGACCACGATGACTCGCTGACCTGTCCCGGAGACCTTCAGCTCCTGCAGTGTGCCGCTCTGTTCCTCGGCTCCACGCACTGGCCCGGCGCTCGCCGTCCAGAGGACCATCGCGGTCGCCAGGATCGAGATTGTCGGGGTATGGGTTCGAATCCCAGCGGCAGCTGCCATTACCACTGATATCGGATCTGCGCGATGGGGCCTGCACCGCTACGGGTGAGCGCCCGGATACTAGACAGATACTAGAACCGGTACCTGATGCCGATTTGCATCTCGCGGCCCGGCAGTGGTACACGGGTCGTGCCAAAGTCGGGAGCAGGGGAGCCCCCCACGAACCCGTTGTTGATAAGACTGGGATTGGCGGCGTTTGTCAGATTGAAGAACTCGGCCAGCAGGCCCAGTCGATCGGTTGGCCCGATGGGCACGGTCTTCTCCACCCGAAGGTCTAGGTTGAACGTCTTTGGCCCGCGGAACTCGTTGCGCCCAGTGCCCGGGGGCCGAAACGACGCGACACCGTCGCCGTCGTAATCGATCGGTAGCCCCGCCGCCGAAAAATAGACCCCGCTGGTCGCCTGCGCCACGGCACTCACCATTACCTCCCCTGGCAACCCGACGTGCCCAGACGCCACGAACGAGTGCCGAACCGAGAGGTCGGACAGTCCACGGTCGAAGTCCAGATCGAGGCTGTCCGTCGGCACGGACCCGGCTCCTTGTGAGGCGATTCCCAGGGCAAGGTTCGGGTTGAGCAGGTTGTCGGTCGCGTCGGCCCAGGTGTAGTGCATGAGCACTCGATACCGATTCGCCGCACCCGTATCGAGCGAGAGGATCATCGCGTCGTACTCGCCCTCATACCATGGTCCGTAGGTCAGCTGGGGCGGACCGCCGTCAGTCGTCAGCGGAAACCCGATCTCTCGAGCGATGGGAGACAGATTTGTCACCCGCAATCCCATAACGTTGTCCAGGGCGCGATGCACATACGTGACGCCAGCGATCCAGTTCCGCCCCACCTCGCGCTCGAGGCCGACAGTCCAGGTCCGATTGAAGGGCGTCCGCAACGTATCCGCCACGCGAATCTCGTTCTGAAAGGGGGCGCTGTAATCCTGTCGCAAGAAACCAGTGAACGGAGAGAAATCGACCGGCTGAAATCGAATACCCGTGTCGACCAGCGCACCATTGAGCGTGTCAAGGAACGCGGCTGGGCTCAGACCAGTCAGCTCCTCCACGTTGTCCTGGGTGACCACTGCGTCGGTCGGAATCCCGAACATCGAGTGCAGAAAAAACGGGTCGCCGGTCGCCAACGTGAGCAGCGCGAGTTGTCCACCCGGTCCTGGGAACGGCACGGCGTCGGCCGTCAGCCTCGGGTAGTCGAGCTCGACGACCGTCTGTCCGTTGAACCCACCTTGGGTTCAAGGTGTCGTCGCAACACCGCGTTGTGTGATTGAGCATAGGTGATCGCCAAGTGCCTCCGCGGGTGTCTTCCAGCCGAGGGTCTTGCGGGGGCGACTGTTGAGAGCAGCAGCAACGGCGTCAAGATCATCACGAGAGTGTCTGGACAGGTCGGTGCCTTTGGGAAAGTACTGCCGCAGCAGGCCGTTGGTGTTCTCGTTCGTGCCGCGTTGCCAGGGGCTGTGTGGGTCGCAGAAGTAGATTGGCAGACCGGTGTCGATTCGGAGTTGAACGTGTTGAGCCATCTCGGCGCCTTGGTCCCATGTCAGTGAACGGCGAAGCTGCGTGGGCAGCGTGATGATCGACGACGCGATGGCGTCTCGGCCGGCCTCGGCACCATGCCCCGCCAGGGCGGGACCGTTCTTGATCCGAGGCTGCCCATCGTCATCCATGCGAGGCAGATGCAGCAGCCTCGTGAATCGGCTGGTGCGTTCCACGAGGGTCCCAATCGCAGAGCTCCCCAGTCCGACAATCAGGTCACCTTCCCAGTGTCCTGGGACCGCCCGATCGTCTGCTTCGGCGGGGCGCTTGCTGATCATGATTTCGGCAGTGACGAACGCCTTGCCGCGTCCTCGTGTCCGTGCTCTTGGCACGCGCAGCGCCCGGCCGGTCCGCAAGCACGCCACCAGGTCGCGTCGCAGTGCCCCTCGTCCCTGCACGTAGAGCGCCTGGTAGATGGCCTCGTGGGAGATCCGCATCGACTCCTCATCGGGGAAGTCGACCTTGAGTCTGTTGGCAATTTGCTCAGGACTCCATGACGCCGCCCAGCGTCGGTCTTGACGGCGCCCGTGGCGGCGACCGTTCCAGTGCACATGGGGACCAGGCACCCTCGTCCCGTCGGCGGCCGTAATCCTGCCGGCGAGTCGGTCTTGCACGTACCGGCGCAGTTCGTCGTGTGCAGCGAGCTTCGCCACCTGCGGTCTTTTCGCCTTCAGGTCGGCGTGCCACTGCGCGGTCGTCGCGCGATACTCGAGTCCGCCACTGCGGGTTGCCGCATTGCGACGGAGCTCCCGAGAGATGGTCGACGGGGACCGGCTGATTCGCCGAGCGATATCACGAACCCCGCAGTGCTGGGCGTGCAAGATGGCGATCTCGTCTCGTTCGGCAAACGACAGGTAGCGCCCCGACAGAGGGGCCAGGCTGATCGGCGGCATGCCTCCACTTTCGCGGAACCATCTCGTTCCGACCGGCTGGGACACGCCGGCCCCCAGCGCCGCCTCGTCGCTGGACAACCCGCAGGCGATCGCCTCCCAGAACCGACGCCGATGCTCACGGCGTCCCGCCGTGGGACGACCCGGCGACCGCATCGGAAGACGTCCCGCACGGGGTGACCGACGACGTTTCGGTGTTCCCATCGCAACTCCTCACCGTTGAGGTGTTGCGACGACCGTTTGAATCTACCCACCAAACGCCGGCACCGCATCGGCGATGCCCAGCCGGTAGCGGTCGTAGAAAAGGCCCCAACTCGCACGGACGACCGTCTTGTCGTCGGGCACCCAGGCCAGGCCCAAACGAGGGGCGATGTTGTTTGCGTCGTTGAAGACCGAGTCGACCTCATAGCGAACACCGACATTGACGGTGAGGTCTGGCCGGAGCTGCCAGTCGTCCTGAAGGAAGATCGCCCCACCGTTGTTCCGGAACCCCGTCATCGCGTCTTCTGCAGTCGCGAATCCGACGCCCTGAGGGATCTGAAACCCATCGTTCCCATACTGCTCGTAGCTCCCGGTCGTGGTGAGCCGGACGTGGGTCAAGCCTGGCGCATTCTGGCCGTCGATGGAGGTCCGCGTATATTCGCCACCCGCCTTGAGCGCGTGCGCCGCACCGGCGAACCACGTCAACACGCCGCGACCGGTGTAGTAGCGCTGGTCGAGACTCCGCACGCTTCCGATCGGCGGGCCGAAGAGAAACGAATCGCCGGTGTCCAGGAAGAACACCGAGTAGCTTCGCGACTCGCCAGCCGAGCCTCGCCCATCGAACGATTGGCCTCGGACGCCAGCCTGCACTTCGAACAGAGTCCGTGAAGACAGCGGGCGGACGAACTTGACGCTGGTGAGGAAGGTCCCGTCATCGGTGTCCTGCCCGGCGCTGGGCAGCGCGCCCCCACTCCCGAGCTGATTGCGCTGATCCAGCTGCTCCCAGCTCCCAAGCACGCTGAGTTGATCGTCTGAACCCAGTCGCCGGGTGTATTTGCCGAAGTAACGCTGGTCTCGTGACTCCGGCTGACGGGTGAAATCCTCCTGAGCGGCCAACACCGCCGGGACATCTTGTGGGAAGAGCGACTGCCGGTCCTCGCTCACGTGCTCAAACGATGCGAAATACCAGTCGCGGTTCTCGACGACAGGTCCCCCGACCGTAAACCCGACGTTGAAGCGTGCCAACTCGGGGGGATCGGCGCCTTCGACATTCGACGCGTCGAGGGCATCGTTTCGGATGAACGTGAACCCGCTGCCGCTCACCTGGTTGGTTCCGCTCTTCGTAATCACATTGACGACGCCGCCCGAGCCCTGCCCGAACTCTGCGGCGTATCCTGCGGCGATCACCTCGAACTGCTCGACCGTGTCCTGGGTCAGGTTCTGCAGCACCCCCCCATTGAACGAGTCGTTGTTCCACAGTCCGTCGGTCAAGAACGAGATGTTCCCGGCTCGCTCTCCGAGGATGGCGCCGGTCGTGTCCAGCGCGGTTGAAGCCGTCGCGCCGGCCCGCGGGTTCTCAACGACGCCTGGAGTGAGACGGATCAGGTCGAGGTAGTTGCGATTGTTGACGGGAATCAGCTCGATCGTCTCGGGGCTGATCACGCTCGACAGTGATGACCGTGACCGGTCGGTGGCTGGCGCATTCGCGCTAACGGTCACCTGCTCTGCTTGGCCGACCTCTAGCTGGACGTCGAGTGTGAGCGTGCGGTGCAGCGGCAGTGTCACCTCTCGCACCGCTGGCTGGAACCCGACCTGGCTCACCGTCATTTGGTAGAGGCCAGGCGCCAGATAGGACAATCGATAGAAGCCCTCAACGTCAGACACCGTCTCACGCTGACCGGTCGGACCGACGGCAACGACGGTGGCATTGGGCAGCACCCCACCGGTGACATCGGTCACCGTGCCCTTGAGTTCTGCCGTAATGGTCTGACCTGCAGCGGTCGCACCGACCGCCAAGACCATCAATGTGGTCAGAGCCGCCAGGATGTACGGCGCTCGTCTCGTCATCGTCGTTGCGTTCGGCCTCACGGCACGACCGTGATCTCGCCGATGGCCCAGGGATGGTCCGGACAGTGGTAGAGGAATGTGCCGGGCTGATCTAAGGTGACATAACTCGACAACCCGGGCTCGATGACGCCAGCGGTCCAACTGCCGTCCCGTGCCTCGACCGTGTGGGCCATCTCGCCGTTGTTCAGAAACCGCACGCGCGTACCAGCAGTCACCTGGGCACGGAGCGGATTGAACGCATGTTCGTCGAGGGCGTTCCGCCGCCCACCGGTCGACCAGGACGGGTTCTCGACCAGCGTCGCGACTTCGATCATGTCCGTTTCGCGCGCCGGCGGACCGATCCACCGCACGAGGTCGTCGATCTCCGTGTATTCGCCCGCGACGGGCGGGACGGTGCCGTCCAACGCGAAGGCCCAGAGCTGGTTGCCGTTCGGAATGGCGATGAACTGCTGTCCGTCGACGGCGTAGGAGGACGGGCTGCCGGGCCGTTGTCGCGCCCCCGGCGGGGCGATCTGAAACCGCCAGACGCGGTCGCCGGTCCGGGCGTCGTAGGCCTCGAACTGGCCGTCGGCGGACGCCCAGAACATCAAGCCGCCCGCGGTCGTCATGGGGCCGCTCGTCGCGAGGCGCGCGCCCCGGAACTGCTGCTTCCAGGCGATCGTATTGGTGCGTCCGTCGACCGCGGCCAGGACCCCGGTCGACTCGGGCAGCCCGATCCGAACGTAGCCGCTGCCCCGGTTGTCGGAAATCCATGGATCCTCGAAGCGTCGGATCCGCCCGACGTGCCCGCGGCCCTGCGCGTAGATGTAGCCGGTTTGCGGGCTGAACGACATCGGCGTCACCCGCACCATCGGGATCGGGCTGCCGGGCGCGACCAGGGTGTGCTGGTTGAGCGAGGGCGGGGTGTACTCGTCGCAGCTGAGCTCGAACGGCGGGGGCACCCGGTCCCGCCAGTACGAGCAATCGGGCACGATCTTCTCGACGCCCGCCGGGTACGGCTGGGTGGGCGCCGTGAACAGCGACGCGTCCTGCGACACCGGCCGTTCTTCGATCGGGGTGAGCGGCTCACCGGTCTCACGGTCGAAGAGAAACATGTAGCCGTCCGCCCGGATGGCAGCTAGCGCCTTGCGCGCCTGGCCGTCGATCTCGGTGTCGTAGAGCAGGGGCGGAATGGCGATGTCCGCGTCCCACAGATCGTGGCGCACCACCTGGTAGTGCCACCGGCGCTCGCCGGTGTCCATGTCGAGGGCGAGCACCGCCGCGGTGAAGAGGTTGTCGCCCTTGCGCAGCTCGCCGCCGTACATCGGAACCGGATTGCCGGTCACGAAGTAGACCATCCCGAGATCGGGGTCGGCGGCGCCGTTCAGCCACACGCCGCCGCCGCCCAGCTTCCAGTGATCCGAATCTTGGGGCCACGTGTCGTGGCCAAACTCACCGGGCCGCGGCACGATATAAAAGGTCCATTGCGTCTCGCCGGTCGCCGCCTCGAGGGCGATGATGCGCCCCTGCCCGCCGCTGTCGCCGCTCGCCAACCCAACGAAAACCTTGCCGCCAGCATAGAGCGGTGCCGTGGTAACCGATTCGCCATAGTGTTCCGGCACGCTCCCCACCGACTCCACCCACACGAGCTCGCCCGTGTCCTGGCGGAGCGCCGCCACCTGGGCGCTTCCCAACCCCACGAAAACGAATCCGGCACCCAGACCGACGCCTTGCCAGGTTGGAACCATCCCCGCCTCGGGATCGCTGGCCTGCCAGCGCCAGACGGTCTCGCCGGTCCTGGCGTCAATCGCGAGAACACTCGCGCCGGCGGTCAGGTACATGACCCCGTCCTTGATTACCGGGGTGGCCCGCGACGCGCCCCCGCCCGGCAGGCGGGTGACCCAGGCCGCACCGAGCCGATCGACGGTGTCCGTCGTGATGTCAGTGAGGGTCGAGTAGCGGGAGCTGGCCCAATCGCCCCCGACAAAGGGCCAGTCCTGGACCGGATAGCCACGGCCGCTGTCGTCGACTTGCCCCTGTAGGCCTCCTGCAAAAGCGACGATTCCGGCCGCGATCACGGCGATGAGTCCACGCTGAGGTATTCGCATGTCGGTCCGAGCTTTCCGTGAGATGGCTTGAGTTGTCAAGTTGAGCCCGAAACAAGGCCGCTTCCCGTATTGCACTGCGGAGATCCCTAGGTTGCGAACGTGCCTCTGCTTCGACTATCTTGGAATCCCTCTGCGGCCATGCCTCGCGGATTCGTGAGGCAGCTCCAGTCGCCTTCGACAGGAAGACAATCATGAAACACACGATACCGATTGCCCTCGTTTTCGCCTTGTCAGCGTGTGGTGGTCAACCCGCCACTGAATTCTCAACCTCTGAATCGGGTGTCAGGACCAAGAACGTCGAAGGTTTTGGCGGGGTGATTGCCGAAAGCTACGACGATTCGCAGGAGTGGTGGGCTGAAGAGGAGCGCCCAAAGGACGGATCGCCAAACGTCATCATCTTTCTTCTCGACGACGTAGGGTTTGCCCAGGTCGGCAGCTTTGGCGGGCTGATCGAGACCCCGAACATCGACAAGCTGGGAGAAAACGGCCTGCGCTTTAACAATTTCCACACCACGGCCCTGTGCTCACCGTCCCGCGCCAGCCTGATGGCCGGACGCAATCCGCACTCGCTCGGTTTGGGCAGTCACGCGCTGACCGCCATGGGATTCCCCGGCTACAACGCCATCATGCCGGAGTCAGCCAAGTCGGTGGCCAACTACCTTCAGGAAGAAGGGTATGTGAACTATGCGCTGGGCAAATGGGACCACACGCCGCTCTACGAGGTGTCCCAGGTCGGTCCGTTCGATCGCTGGCCCAGCGGTGAAGGTTTCCAGCATGCCTACTCGTACATGGCCGCCGACGTTCACCAGTTCGTGCCGGTCATGTGGAATGACCACACCCCCGAGCCGTATCGCAAGTCGGTGCATCTCGACCAGGATCTGGCGGACCGCGCCATCGACTGGATCACCGGACACAAGTCCATCAAGGCCGACCTGCCGTTCATGATGTTGTGGGCGTCGGGCTCCATGCACTCGCCGCATCATGCGCCCGACAGCCATATCGACAAGTACAGGGGCAAGTTCGACATGGGCTGGGACGAAGCTCGCGTGCAGATTCTCGAGCAGCAAATAGCACTCGGCGTCGTCCCAGAGAATACCGCGCTGACGGACCGCATCGACGAGATCCCGGCCTGGGATTCTCTGCGTGATGACGAGAAGCGTCTGTACGCACGGCAGATGGAGGTCTTTGCCGCGCAGATGGAGTGGGTGGATCTACAGATAGGCCGGGTGGTCGATGAGCTCGATCGAATCGGCGAGCTCGACAACACCCTCATCTTCGTCACCTCCGACAACGGCGCCAGCGGAGAGGGTGGCCTGGCCGGAACGTTCAACGAAACCTACGTGCTGAATGGCCTTCAGACGCCGTTCGAGTCGAGCCTCGCCCAGATCGACGAGTGGGGAACGGAAACCACCTATCCGCACTATCACGCTGGCTGGGCGATGGCCGGCAACACGCCGTTCCGGTACTTCAAGCAGAGCGAACATCGAGGAGGCCAGCAGGACCCTCTGGTGGTGCACTGGCCCGACGGGATCGATGCGAAAGGCGAGGTGCGCAGCCAGTACCATCACATCAGCGACATCGCGCCAACCATCATGGAAGCTGCCGGCATTGAAGTGCCGGCGGAATATCACGGTGTCGAGCAACAACCGATGGACGGTGTCTCGCTGATGTACGCGTTCGACGACGCCGACGCGCCGAACAGAAAAGAGCGACAGTACTACGAGATGTTCGGCAACCGGGCGATCTGGGTGGACGGGTGGAAAGCCGTCACAATGCATGCGAATCGCATGCCTTGGGACGTCAACGCCATCCTGCCATTCGATGAAGACGAATGGGAGCTCTACCACGTCGCCGAGGACTTCTCGGAGAGCACCAACCTCGCCGAGGAGCAACCGGAAAAGCTTGCCGAGCTCGTCGCCATCTTCGACGAGGAGGCATGGAAGTACAACGTCTACCCGCTCTATGACGACATGCTCAGTCGGATCTCCGCACAACAGGACCGGCTGTTCGGCGACAAGACCGAGTACGTTTACTATGCACCTGGGGCCGTTCGCATCGGCGAGAAGGCGTCGGCCCCCGTCAAGAATCGCGCCCACACGATCGACACCACAATTGATCTAACCGGTGGTGAAGAGGGCGTGATCGTCGCTGTCGGCGGCATGACGGGTGGATTCACGATGTTCATCCAGGACGGCCGTCTCGTTTACGACTACAACTACCTGGACGGCGTGCACTACGTCTTGAGCTCAGCGCCACTGCCTCGCGGTTCAACCGACCTCCGATTCAGCTTCACGAGGACCGGACCCTTCGCTGGCACCGGGGAGCTGTTCGTCAACGGCGAGCGTGTGGACGAGGTCGACATGCCAGACATGCATATCAGCACCTATTCTCTCGCCGAGACCTTTGACGTGGGGCGCGACACGGGCACGCAGGTCTCCGACATGTATACCGGCGTGTTCGAGTTCAATGGTGCCCTCGATAGGGTCGTCGTCAATTTGTCGGATGAGGAGGCGGCTCCGCCTGACGTGCCAGGCAACTTCCGCTAGACGCAGTCGTGACCTAACCTCGGGTCAGAGACCGATCCCCAGCTTGAGGGCGACCGTGTTCCCGACGCTGTTTCGGAACTGACCGAAACTTTGGCTCGCCACGTTCGAGACCACATCGCGAGGATTGTGGTGACCGGTGAGGTTGTAGATCTGGACGCCGAGATCCATCTGCCGGCCGAAGAGGTTCAGTCGCTTCGTCAACGCCACATCGGCCGACAGGAATAGAGGGAAGTCCTGCCGGTTCCGCTCACCCACGACGGTGTAGTCCTCGGAAAAGATGGTGTACGGGAACCCGCTACGCAACTCGATACCCGGGGTGAGCGTGAACCCCTTGGGGAGGTCGACGACGCCCCACACCAGTAGGCGGTGTGGCACCTCAAACGGCTGGAACGTCGACTCGTTGGCCAGCACGAGGGGATCACGAAGGTTGTCATACACCACGCCAAAGTCGTTGATGTCGCCCGAGGTGCGGATTTTCGAAAAGGAAAAAAACAAGTCGCCTCCGGTCGCCAGCGTCCACCGAAGCGTCGTATCGAACTCTCGTCCCAGCAGTGTCCCGGTCGACGAGAGCAGCAGCGCCGACCCGTCATTATCCGTCACCCGGTCTACGATCGGGCGACCGCTTGCGCGGTTCTCGCGGTAGTTCACGCGAAGCAGGAGAGACTCGCTGAGCTGGTGGTCAAACTCGACGTTCCACACGCGACTCGTGGGCTCTTCGAAGCCTTCAGGGTCCACCAGGTTCTCGAAGACGACGGCGGGGCCAACCGGAGCGTCGGCGCTCCCATTGAAGTCCTGTTCAACCCGCCGTTGAAACCCACCGAAGGCGCCGACTTGGAGGAACACCTGGTCGAAGAAGAGCCCCCACCCACCCTTGATCAGCGTCCGGCCGTCCGCATCCAGACTGAGCGAGAACGCCGTGCGTGGCGACAGGTGGCTTTCCTGGAGCATGGCGTCGTGGTCGTATCGGACGCCGAGGTCGAGAGCGAGGCGGGGACTGACCTGCCAGTGGTCCTGCACAAACCCCGACGTGATCACATCCGAGGCCTCCAGCTCGCCCAGTCCGAGAAAGGTAATTCGCTTGAGGAGCCGGCCATCGGCGCCCCGCATCTCGATGGGGCCGCTACGGTCGATGCCGTCGAACGAGGTGGACAAGAGTTGACCGCCGATCTTGAGGAGGTGCTCCTGCGTGCCCCACCGGAAACTCTGCAGGCGGACGGCATTCAGTTCCACCTGCAGGCTCTGCCGATCGATCTCGTTGAAGTAGTTCTGGCGGAGCCCGTCCGGTGTGAGTAGCGAAGGGCCCCTTCCCTTGGGCCGAACCGCCACGTCGAACCCACGCACCGCGAACTGGGTCTGCCAGAGGGTGTTGGAACCGGTCGCCAGCTCATCGGCGATGGCGACATTCCACCCGCCGCTCTCGGTATCGGGTGTCGCGAACTCGGGGTGAAGCGAATCGATCCCCGCGTTTTCGATACGTGTGGGAAAAACCGTCAGCGTGCCGGTGATGGAGTGGCGGTCGCTGAGCTTCAGGTCGATCTGGGTGAACGCATCGAAGGCCTCAACGATCTCTTCGTCCTCGCCGGGCAGCTCTTCTTTCACCTGAGACCGTGCGAACCGATAGGAAAAGGCCTGGGAGAACCACGCCTTGCCGCGGCGAAGCGGACCGCTCACCTTGATTCGTGGCGTGGCGGTGTTGATCCCCATCAGCGTGCCATTGCGGAAGCGAAGTTTTGGAATCAGGCCGCCGATGTCGACGTCCAGATGGTCGTCTCCGGCTATCGTCCGCACGCTGGCGACCGCGCCCGACACTCGCCCGAACTCCGCGGAGTAGGGGATCGCGTGGACCTCGATCGTGTCGATCACACTCAGGGGGAGCTCGACGGCGAACTGTCCGGTCACCGGGTCGGTGGCATTGGCGCCGTTTACCAGCAGCGTGCTCTGGCTCGGGCGAGTGCCGTTGAAACTGAGGCGTCCCTTTGGATCGCGGATGACGCCCGGCAGAAGCGGTAACGACTCCTGAAACCGATCGGTGGGGAGCTGGAACACTCGAAGAAGCTCGGCCTGGATTTCGTCCGCCTCGATCGGTCGACCAGCGCCGGTCGAAGCGACGACGTCGACAACCTCAGCCAGGGGGGCCAGGGCAAGGGACAACCGGAGGTCAATAGACTGACCTTCGAGCACAAGGACAGGCGAGTGCAAGCCGCGGGTGTATCCGTCCAGTTCCGCGATAACGGCGTAGGTGACCCGCGGGCACGGTCTCGAAGGTGAACTGTCCAGTCCCACTGGTGACTGTCGAGGCGACGACACCGCCGGGGGGAAGACTGATCGCGGGAGTTCCGCCTTCGACCATTTCAAGTGTCACCGTGACGCCGGGCAGGACATGACCAACCGGGTCGACGACCGTTCCACTGATCTGCGCAGCACGTGACTGAGCATGGAGCGGCGGGGAGCCAGCGGCCAAGACAAGAGCGATCGGGAGGAATCCCGACACCCGACGGAGGACGGCGATCACCGGTCGTATTGTGGCTCGACGGGGACCAACTGTGTCAACGGTTTAGTCTAGCGGCTGGTCGCGGTCGACCCATTCGCCGAGCCGCATGACTTGGTCGATCGCGAGCGTGTTCCGGATGTCGACCAACGGGTCGGCATCGAGCACGACCAGGTCGGCGACCTGGCCCGCCTCGAGCGTCCCGAAGTCGGCTCCACCGACCGGGGGCATCCGCCCGGCACCCGTAGCGGTCGCGGCGACGATCGCCTCCATCGGGGTCAACCCCGCCTCGACGTAGAGCTCCATCTCGTGGTGCACCCCCCACCCCATTGGCACGTTGGCGGTGCCGGCGTCGGTCCCCAGCGCAATCTGGACGCCCGCGTCGTGCATCGTCTTCACGAAATCCAGCATCTGGCGGAATGCCGCCTTGCGGTCCGCGAAGTTCTCGGCCTCGACCACCTGCGCTCGAGTCTCGGGGTCCTCCCACCGTGCCAGCGCGGCTGGGTTGAGGACCGCACGCAGATCGGGGTCGTCCAGCAGCTCCGGATGCTCCGCGAAGTGCCAGTTGTTGTGCATGATCGACAGCGTCGGCGTGAAGGACACGCCGTTGTCGAGACACATCTGGATGAACTCATCCGACGGTCTGGGATTGTCGACCGGCGCACCGGCGCCCGGACCGAAAGTCAGCACGGTTGTGTGCAGGAAGTCTCGCGCACCAGCCTCAATCAGCTGTCGGCCGTGGGACTCGTCATCGATGTGGGCCACGGGAACGAGGCCGTTCGCGATCGACTCCTCGACAATGGCCGTCCGTATCTCCGGCGGGATGATGTGCCCCGGCTCGGCCATCTCGGTGATCCACATCTTGGTGAAGTGGACACCCTGCGCGGCCAACCCACGGACCAACTCGCGGGCCTCCTCAGGTGTCTCAGGTTGGTTCGCGCTGTTCCCGAAGCCACCGGGCGTAGAGAAGCCGAAGCCAGCCGTGTAAGTGCGCGGAAGGTCGGGCCGACCGGCGTTGGCCTCAAGCAAGAAGGGCACCGCCTCGGGTGAATCGCCACCGATGCTCCGCCCGGTAGTAACCCCGAAATACAGCTGCGCCTTGAGCTGACGTTCTGCATCTGCCGGTTCGCCGCTGTAATGGCTGTGCAGGTCTATCAGACCTGGGATGATCGTCTTGCCGGCGGCATCGATGACCTCGGCGCCGACAGGCACGGCCGTCGTTTCCCGTGGACCGACCGCCTCGATGCGGTCATCGCGAATCACGATGACCGAGTCAGCGACAGGATCGGTGCCCGTGCCATCGATCAGTTGGGCCCCGACAATCGCTAGCCCCCCAGGCTCAACGGGAGGGGCTGGACTCCCGCCACAGGCGGCGAGACCTGCCATGCCGAGAAGGACGAGAAGGACGGTGATTCGCTTCTGCGTTGCTGCCATAGTGCCGCGTTGTATACCAGAAGCCTTTCCAACACGCAACCCGCCCCATTGAAATACCTCGTCAAAACCACTGTCGGTCGAATGTATAGACCTGTTGAACTCACCACAGTAAGTATCCCCCGGCAAAGCCGGGGGCCTTAGTTTGTGAGCCGCTCAAAGCGGCATGACGTGACCGCTATGCGGTCACTTGAGCCACCTCACGGTGGCCACTCTACTCCAACGGCAACTGATCCGACCGCCGGTCCTCGCGTTCCTGCTGCTGGATGTACTCCCGAATGACCCGCTCATCGCGACCCACCGTGGACACGAAGTAGCCCCGGGCCCAGAAGTGCTGCCCCACGAAGTTCCGCGAACGTCCCGCGAACTCCCGAGCGATGTGGATGGCACTCTTCCCCTTGAGATATCCGATGAGTCAAGCCCATTCCTAGTTGAAACTCTCCGCGGCTCCTGATTGCTTACGCGGCTTTCTTCGTCGACGTCGTCGTGTCGATCTTCAGCTCTCGCTTCAATGCGTCACGAAGCCTGGGCAGGTGCCGGTAGCCCATCACCTTGCGCAGGCGTGGCTCGATGTCCAGGAGCGCAGTGGCCAGCCAGCGATGGCGTTGACTCGAGTTCTGCCAGTGATCGACCTTCGCACAGCGCTCCTCAATGAGCGCGTTGATGGACTCGAGGCTGTTCGTCGTCTTCAGCGACCGGCCCAGCACACCGTACACCCCGAGGCGATGCAACGTCAGGGTCTCGTCGAGGCCTTCCGCCAGACTGCCGGCCGCGGATTGGTTCCGATCCTCCAGCTCATGCTGGAGCGACTTGAGGGCGGCGAGGGCCTCGTCGTACTCCGGACGGTTGTAGGCGCGCTGGAGACGCTGCCGCCACACCGGCTGCTCACGCTTGGCCACGTAACTCACCACGTTCTCGCGCTTGTGCCACTGACACCGTTGCACCAGGGCGCGGCTTTGGTGCATGGCTCCGGACCCTCACTTCGGTGGGCATCGTCGATCGGCTGGTCCTGTGGCCGCGGCCGGCGCACGATCTACGTATGAAGTCGAGGGTGCATCCGAAATACAAGACAACGTATCGCGTCGGGAACTGGCGGGAGTACGAGCGAGCGCTCGTACAGCGAGGTGACGTGACCCTGTGGCTCTCTGCCGCTGCCACGGACGCGTGGCGCCCGTCGCCCTCCGGTCGACCCGGCGGGCAGAAGCGGTTCTCGGATGTGGCGATCGAGACCGCGTTGATCCTCCGGCTCGTCTTCGGCTTGCCCTTGCGCCAGACGGAGGGTTTCGTGCGGTCGGTCCTGGCCTTGATGGGCGCCGATCTGGACGCGCCGGACCACACCACGCTCTCGCGGCGGAGTCAGCCGCTCGCTGTGATGCTTCGTCGTATCCCGGCTATGGGACCCATCCATCTCATCGTCGATAGCACCGGCTTGTCGATCGTGGGCCAAGGCGCGTGGGCCGCCGCGAAACACGGGGGACACGGCAAGCGTGGATGGAAGAAGCTCCATCTCGGCGTCGACCGGTCGGGTGTGATCGTGGCGCAGGCCCTAACCGATGCGCATGTCGACGACGCCACGACTGCCGTCAATCTGATCCCCGCCGTCGATGGCGACATCTCAAGCGTCACAGCCGACGCCGCCTACGACACGATCGCGGTCTACGAGGCGGCGGGCGCGCGCGGTGCGAGGGTTGTCGTGCCACCGAAGCGGACCGCCGCCGTGTCTCGCCGCCGGCCGCGGTCCGTCGCTCGCGATCGTACCGTCAAGCGGATGCAGGAGATCGGGCGGCGACGGTGGAAGAAGGAGGCGGGCTACCATCGGCAGGCGCGCGTGGAGAATGTCTTCTTCCGGTACAAGTCGATCATCGGCGATGGCCTTCGCGCGCGGAGTTCCCGTAGGGTCAAGAAATCCGAACCTGCCGTCCGCGAGCAGTTTCGGAGTCCGCTGACCGGGGTTGGGTCGGCCAGTCGGTACTGTGGATACTGATGGGTGTTCCAGACGAACGCAGAATCAGGAGCGGCGATGGACTGGAAGACCATGCTGGCCTACGTGACGGGCTCCGTCGATGAGGAGCTCCTCCGGCGCAACGAGTATCTCGTGGCGGAGAATCGCATCCTCCGGGCGCAGCTCCCCGGCCGCGTGACACTGAGCGACGGCGAACGCCGGACGTTGGCCGAGATCGGTAAGCGGCTCGGCCGCCAGGCCCTCGCGCAGGTGGCGAGCATCGTGCGGCCCGAGACGATCCTTGCCTGGCACCGGCGGCTGGTCGCCAAGAAGTTTGACGGCTCGGAGCGGCGAACCTATCCGGGGCGGCCCAGAGTCGGTCAGGAAATTGAGCAGCTGATTGTCCGCTTCGCCACTGACAACCGCGACTGGGGTTATGACCGCATCGCCGGGGCCCTGGCCAACCTCGGCCACGCAGTGAGCGACCAGACAGTCGGCAATGTTCTGAAACGTCACGGTATCCTGCCTGCCCCCGAGCGCAAGAAGACCACGACCTGGAAGGATTTCGTTCGTGCCCACCGGGAGGTGCTGGCCGCGACGGATTTCTTTACGACCGAGGTGTGGACGGTAAGCGGTCTCGTGACCTACTACGTCTTGTTTGTCATGCACGTGGCGACGCGCCGGGTCCACATCGCGGGCCTGACACCTTTCCCGGATGAGTCCTGGATGACCCAAGTCGCACGGAACCTCACGATGGCCGACGTGGGCTTCCTAGGGGACCATCGGTATCTGATTCACGATCGCGACGGCAAGTACTGCCCCGCGTTCGACGACACGATCACGGAGGGTGGCGTCACGCCAGTGCGCTTGCCGCCGCGCAGCCCCAACCTGAATCCGCACGCGGAGCGCTGGGTGCGGTCGGTGAAAGACGAGTGCCTCTCGAAGCTGATCCTGTTCGGCGAGCCAGCGTTGCGGACGGCTCTGCGGGCCTACACCGGGCACTTCCACGGCGAGCGGAATCACCAGGGCAAGGACAATCTCTTGCTCTTTCCGCGGGACGAGGTCCCCACGACCGGCCCGGTGCGATGCCGCGAGCGCCTCGGGGGGCTGCTCAAGTTCTACTACCGGGCGGCCGCATGAGTTTCTTGACCATACGACCACGCCGTCTGGTTGCTCCACAAGCTTCGCCAAGAGGTGCTCAGGCTCGATCTGCGGATGACCAGAGGCCGTCGCCAGCTCCTGTGCCTCGAGAAGTGCCGCCTGGGTCTTTTCTGTCAGCTTGTTCATATTCATGGTTCCACCTTTGTGCGCTTGGACGCCTGTTTGTCGTCTAGAGCCGCCAGGGCCTCGTAGTGACCGCGTCTCTCGGCACTCAGCCGTTTTGGTATCGTCACCTGCACGGTGGCAAACAGGTTTCCTCGAGACGCGCGTCGTCGCGGCCCGGGCATCCCTTTCCCTTTGAGCCGAAATACCTGTCCCGGCTGCGTGGCGGCCGGAATCTTCAGTCGAAGCGGCTTCCCCTCAAGGGTCTGCACCTGGGTGTTGCCGCCCAGCACCGCGGTTGTCACCGGTATCTCCGTCTTGACGTAGAGGTTCTGGCCCTTCAATTCGAACACCGGGTGGGGGCGAATCCTGAGACGCAGGTAGAGATCCCCGGCACCCGCCCCGTGCGTACCCGGCTCACCCTTACCGGCGACGCGCACCTTAGAGCCATCCTTGACGCCAGACGGAATCTTGACCTCGACGGTCTGCGCTCTGCCGGCCGGAGTCGTCTGAAGCGACAGCTTCCGCGTGACCCCCTGGAAGGCCTCCTCGAGTGAGAGCTCAAGCGGATGCTCGACGTCGCGCCCCCGTCGCTTTCGTCCACCCGTCGCCCCAGGGTCCCAGGTCTGCCCGCCACCGAAGAAGGTCTCGAAGAAGTCAGAGAACGAACCCCCGCCGAACATTTCACGGACCTGGTCCTCGGACATCGGCCGGCCGCCTGGGCCACCGCCGACATTCCAGTGGACGTCACCTCCGAATGGGGACCCGCCGCCGAACGGACCGGCCGCGCCAGGTTGGGCGTGCTCGTATTGGCGCCAGTTGGCGCCAAGCGCGTCGTACTTCTGACGCTTCTCGGGGTCCCCGAGCACTTCATAAGCTTCGTTCAATTCCTTGAACTTGGCTTCCGCCGAATCGTCACCCGGGTTGACGTCAGGATGATGCTGGCGTGCGAGTTTACGAAACGACTTCTTGATCTCGTCCTCACTCGCACCCTTCTTGACGCCGAGCAACTGGTAGTAGTCCTTGAATTCCATAGTCGTTGGTATCTAATCCCAGACTAGAATCCGAGCAACCGGCTCAGACGCTCCATCTCTCGTCGCAAGGCGCGTCTCTGACCGGACCCTTGCGACCCGTCCTCGTCGAGCAGCGGACGCATGCGCTCGACCACTTCCGATACCGACAACAGCTGCTGCACGCCAGCCAGATTGATACCCAACTCGTCGACCAGCCGCTTGATCGCCCGCAACCGCTCGATCTCCTCTGCCGAATACATTCGCATGCTGCCGACCGTGCGGGTTGGCCGAACCAACCCGAGCCGCTCGTATTTCCTGAGCGTTTGGGGATGCATTCCCAGTTCCCGAGCCGCCATGCTGATGAACAACACTTCTGGTGCCATTGCCTGAACCTTGCGTCGATCTAAGTATAGCCATTGATACGATCCATATCAATGTTGGGAATAGCCCCCCGGCGAGATTGGACCAGCTGTTCGGCGAGAAACGTGGCCGAATCGAACACTCGTCAGGACCGTGATTGTGCCGATGAGGAGCTGTCGAGTCGATCGTGCTACGCTAGTTCATACGGCGTAGTCAGCCGAAAGGAGAGGTCCGTGTATCCAGAATTTTTTGTTGCTCCCATGCGTGACGAGCTCACGCGACTCGGAGTCGTCGAGCTGCGAACACCGGACGAGGTCGATTCGACGCTGACCAAAGAGGGGACCGTCATGGTCATCGTCAACTCCGTATGTGGCTGTGCGGCCGGGCGGGCTCGACCCGGGGTCGCCCTTGCGCTCCAGCACGATGTGAAGCCAGATGTCATCTCGACGGTCTTTGCCGGAGCCGACATCGAAGCCACGGAGAAGGCCCGCAGCTACTTCACTGGCTATCCGCCATCTTCACCGGCCGTCGCCCTTCTACGGGACGGCAAGCTCATCTACATGATGGAGCGTCACCAGATCGAGAATCAGGAAGCGGCGGCTATTGCTCAGGAGCTGACCGGCGCCTTCGACAAGCACTGTTCGACCGTCCCGACCAGCTAGCGCCGCGTTCGGCTGCTAGCGCCGTGGAGGCGCCAACTCGCTGCGTGTAGCGGCGACTGCCGGCACGATGGGAAGCGGCAGCCCCGTGGCGTATCGCGTGGTGGTGGCGACCACGACCTCAGCCAGAGCGTCCAGGAACCCGGCATCGTCGTTGACCGACGCGGCGCGTCTCATTTCTATTCCAACGTCTCGACACACTTCGGCCGCTTCGTGATCGAGGTCGTAGAGCACCTCGATGTGATCGGCCAGGAAGCCGATCGGACTGACGACGACAGCTCGAAGACCGTGGTCGCTCTCGCTCCGAAGGTAGTCGCGGATATCCGGCCCTAGCCAAGGGTGGCGTTGGTGCACGAATCGAAACTGGCACGCCACGGTCCCAACCACCGGTGCTTCATCGACCGACGGCGTAGGAAGCTGGGCGGCCCATATCGGTCATCGCATTCAGCATATTGCACGCGAGCTGCGCTTCGACCGTTCTCCCACCGGGTGTCCTGGCTCGAAGACCATCGCCGATGATCGACTTATACCTGAAGAAGGCGTTCTCGACTCGCGCTTGCTGATGGTAGCGTGACGTCTTCTTCCACCGTCGCCGTCCGATGCGCTTCACCTTGTTGATTGTGTGATCACGAGCGCTCGACCGCGGCCTCCGTCGGGACACCCTGGCCGTCTTGGTCGGCGGGACCACGCCGGTCGCGCCCCGTGCACCGGCCGCATCGTAGAAGCCAACCGTGTCGTAGGCTGCGTCCGCAGTGACGCTCGCGATGTCGTCGTTGACGGCCTCGATCAGCTCGACGCCCGTCGTCGCGTCATCGACCGTCGCGTCCGTGAGCGCGTGAGCGACGATCACACCGGTTTGATCAACACCCACATGGAGTTTCTTCCACCCGCGCGTGCCACGGCCTCCATGTTTCGCAGTGGCCCATTCACCCTCGCCGGCAATCGACAGGCCAGTGCTGTCGATGATGAGATGAAGGCCTGCGCGCCGTGGAACGCCCCGAAGCCTTAGGTCGAGGTGTTGGCCACGACGGGACAGCGTCGTGTGATCAGGCGACCGAAGGTCGAGTCCCATCAGCACGAAGAGCGATGTGAGAAAGCCCTCTGTCTGACGGAGCGGGAGATGGAAGAGAAGACGCAGCGTCAAGGCGGACTCGATCGCGAGGTCCGAGTACTTCCGCTGCGCGCCTCGCGTGCCCGCTCCGTCAGGTTCCCAGGCGGCGATGGCCGCCGGGGACAACCAGATGGTGATGTCGCCTCGACAGACCAGAGCGCGATCATAGGCGGCCCAGTTCTGGATGTGGTACTTTGTCTTGTACGTGGGATGGACTCTCGACTTCATCCATCCAGTCTGGTCTGCCCCCTCGCAACCTCACTCCGGATTCGTGCACCAACGCGTCGTAAAGACCGCCGGGGGGCGGGCACCGGCTCACCAAGCCCGAGGCCGTGGACGCAGCACCTGGCGTCCGACGGAGCGAAGCCGCAGGTGCTCGGATGGTACCGCCGGGCGAAGGCAACGAAGCGCGGGGGGATGGACGGCGAGGAGTCGGAGTGTCTCATAGTACCGCCGAAGCGGGGGAATTGAGCCCACGAGACCCCGTGGAGGGAAGGGGGCACCGGCAGGTGGCACCGGTGGAGGGAAAGACGGCCAACACACCGAGGTTGGGTCCCGTCTCCACGTCACGACAACGGATAGCCGAACTGGCCAGACAAGCCTTGGGGATGGCGGTGGCCATCGCCTGGCTTCCTGGACCAGCGGGTACGCGACGGCGCGTAGCGAAGCCATCTGTCGAGGAGCCGGATGCGGCAGAACCCGCACGTCCGGATCTGTGGGGGGCCAGGGTCAGCAACGACCCTGGTCTACCCGACCCCGTCTATACCTCGGTGAAGCCGGCGGGGCCGCGCACGTCGCTCGTCGTCGATCCGCCCAACGGGAGGATTCCGGCCCTGACGGCGGAGGCCAAGCGGAACGAGGAGGTCCAGCTGGAGTGGCGTCAAATGCTCATGCGGAACACCCCGACCTGCCAGCAAGGCGCCCGGGGGTGCCAGGGCGGAGAATACGGGCCCCCATCGCCGCGCCGGTTCGATGTCGCGCCCTTCTACAACACGCAACGGATGAACCGCCACGACGGCCCTGAGGATCAGAGTTTGGGCGATCGGTGCATGTCAGGGCGCACTCCCGATTTCAACGGGTTCCGTCGCATCGTGCAGGGCGAGGATGCGATCGCGATGGGCTATGACACCGGACAGGGCCAAGGGTACCAGCGGATCATCAACCTGAGCGGGAACCATCCGCCGCGCCAGGTCCGTCTGCGCCACGGCGACTCACGAGGGCAATGGGAGGGCGACACCCTGGTCATCGAAACGACAAATTTTTCACCCAAGTTCCCGTTTCGTGGCGCAAGTGCAAACCGCACGCTTGTCGAGCGGTATACGCGTGTTGACGCGGAGACGCTCGAGTACGAGGTCACGATCGAGGACCCGACAGTGTGGGTCGCGCAGTGGACCGTCCGACAAACGCTGAAGCGTCAGAGCGATCAGGAGAATCGCATCTACTATGAGCCGCGGTGCTACGACGGAAACTATGGCATATCGGCGATGTTCGTCGGTGCGCGGGTTCTCGAGCAGGAGTTCGCCGAAGGGACGGGGCCCGATCCGTTCTCATTGGATGCGACGACGGGCGGCGGTGGTGCGCGGTAGGCGGGCGCGCGCCTCAACCGGAACCGGGCGCTAGAAGTCGGTTCCCGGCACTGTCGCTTTGACGCCGAATGCGTGCATCTCGCCCGCTCCAACTATGGCCCTCAACGTCGGCTCTCGGCTCGGCCAGGCGTTGTTGCGTAAATCGAAACTGGCACGGAACGCTCCCAACGCGTAGGTTCGTCACCGACTGATCACGAACGACTCTGGTCGACCAAGCTCGGTCATCCGATTGAGCACGTTGCACGCAAGCACCGATTCGACCTCTTGCGCTGCGCGAGTCCGGCCTCGAAGTCGATCGCCGAGAATCGACTTGTACCGAAAGAAGGCGTTCTCCACGCGCGCCTGGCGATGGTATCCCGCCTCCTTCTTCCACCGGCGCCGCCCCATCTTGGTAATCCTTCGGATCGTGCGATCGCGCGCCCTCGAGCGCGGTCGACGTTGGGAGAGCCTGGCCGTCTTGGCCGGTGGCACCACGACCTGCGCGCCATGCTCAGTCGCGGCGTCGTAAAAGGCGATCGTGTCGTAGGCGGGGTCCGCCGTCACGCTGGCCACATTGCCGTCGACCGCCCCCACCAGCGTGATGCCGGTCAGCGCGTCGGCGGTCGTCGCGTCGGTCAACGCCTGCGCGACGATCACACCCGACCGATTCACCCCGAGATGAAGCTTTCTCCAACCGCGCGTGCCGTGCCCGCCGTGTTTCGCCGCCGCCCACTCCCCCTCGCCGAACGTCGACAGCCCCGTGCTGTCGATCAGGAGATGCAGCCGCTCAGCTCGTGGCGGGTGGTGAAGGTTCACGTCGAGGTGCTGCCCGCGTCGGGAGAGCGTCGTGTGATCGGGCACCCTCAGATTAAGTCCCATCAGCCGGAACAAGGACGTGAGAAAGCCTTCGGCCTGGCGGAGCGGGAGGTGAAAGATGAGGCGCAGCGTCAAGCCGGTTTCGATGGCGAGATCCGAGTACTTCCGCTGCCCACCCCGTCGACCGCCAGCCTCAGGCTTCCACGCGGCAATGGCGTCTGGGGACAACCACACGGTGACGTCGCCTCGCTCGACAAGGGCCCGCTCGTAGGACGCCCAGTTGCGGACGTGATACTTCGTTTTGTATTTCGGATGGACCCGCGACTTCATCTCCTGATTGTGTGCCGCCGGCCGTATCCGGGGCGAGTCGCCAATAGGTCGTTCTGGGGCAGGGCGGGACAACTGTGCACCAACGCGTGTGCCGGGAAAGCCCGGTCAAGGGGGACAAGATGCCGTGATGTGATCTTTGAAACCTTGTTCGAAACCCTGTGGGTATCCAATCCCATCCGGCCAAGGTCGGCCGCCAGCCGGAACCGAGTGATGCGTGGGCCTGGGGTGACCCAGGGCGCGAAGCGTTCACAGGGAGCCCGTAGGCCGCGTGATTGAGCCCCGAAATGCATTGTTTGTGAGGGCCGACGTCGTGCGTTGGACGGAAGGCTATCTCGCCGCATCTCAGAGGCCGTGGAGGCGGCGACCTCGCCGGGGTCGGAGCGCGTGGCATGCGTGCGGGTGGGTTTCCCGGGAACCCGGGAGGCCTCGTCGTCTCCATCTTAAAGACCGCCGGGGGGCGGGCACCGGCTCACCAAGCCCGAGGCCGTGGACGCAGCACCTGGCGTCCGACGGAGCGAACCCGCAGGTGCTCGGATGGTACCGCCGGGCGAAGGCAACGAAGCGCGGGGGGATGGACGGCGAGGAGTCGGAGTGTCTCATAGTACCGCCGAAGCGGGGGAATTGAGCCCACGAGACCCCGTGGAGGGAAGGGGGCACCGGCAGGTGGCACCGGTGGAGGGAAAGACGGCCAACACACCGAGGTTGGGTCCCGTCTCCACGTCACGACAACGGATAGCCGAACTGGCCAGACAAGCCTTGGGGATGGCGGTGGCCATCGCCTGGCTTCCTGGACCAGCGGGTACGCGACGGCGCGTAGCGAAGCCATCTGTCGAGGAGCCGGATGCGGCAGAACCCGCACGTCCGGATCTGTGGGGGGCCAGGGTCAGCAACGACCCTGGTCTACCCGACCTCCCGGTGCCTTCAGCTCCTCGACTCAGCTCAAGACGGCACTCCTCTCCTCAGCACTCGATTTCGATCCTGCCGTCCGTGACCCGCACCGGGTACGACGTGACGCTCTGTTGAGCCGGTGGCCCTTGGACTTCACCATTGCGCACACAGAAACGGGCCCGGTGCAACGGGCAGGTCACGACATCGTGTTCGAGGGTGCCTTCCGAGAGAGGCCCGCCGCGATGGGTGCAGGTGTCGCTGATGGCATAGCAGGTCCCGTCAACGTTGAAGAGCGCAACCCGCTGGTCTCTGGCCTCGACCAGCTTGGCCTGGCCGGGCTGAAGGTCATCGGCGTTCGCGACTTTGACATACGCCGCCATGGGGTCCTCCTTGGACAATCTGTGGGTTCGATGCCTCTGGCCTGGCCAACCCGCGTCGTCACGTCCCAGTCCCGCATCCGGTCGGGGAGCCAGAAACGCCAGGT
This sequence comes from Vicinamibacterales bacterium, assembly GCA_965249105.1. Taxonomy (GTDB): domain Bacteria; phylum Acidobacteriota; class Vicinamibacteria; order Vicinamibacterales; family UBA8438; genus CAUZIB01. The sequence goes on from OZ252219.1 coordinate 1,172,723, forward strand.
GCCCGCATGTGGTGCACTGCCACGCCGCTTCGTATTTCCGCGGGATCGCGTATGGCACTCGCTGAGCGTTGGGAGTGAAAAGCCTCGATGGGTTCCCGCATTTGGGACACGGTTCTGGCCGGATGTCACCGCCAGGCATTTCGCTCTCTTGGTCTGCTTCCTCGGTCGGGTGCCACGCACCACGCAGCTGTACAAGTGTCGCGCAACGTGCACTCCAGGTCTATGGCAGCCCGCATGGCACGTGCTCGGCTGGGCACCCTGCTGGAAGCTCGACCAGTTCTGGATCTGCCTGGCATGCGGCCGCCGCTTTTGGACCACGTATACCCTCCCGAAAACGGCCTATGCCATCCTCCGGCCCAATGGCGTAAGGGAACGCTACCCTCGCGACGACACCTAAGGCGTCACGGTTCCGAGTGCAAGCCGTGATTGTAGATGGCCTACGCAACACCCGAGTCGTTCTGGGCATGATCCGATGTCGTGGACACTTTTCGAAAGGCGGATACGATGTCCACGATGGCAAACACAGGGAAGCCGAGACGGCCACGGCGTCGGTTTACGGACGAGTTCAAAGCGGGCGCGGTGCGACTGGTGCTCGAGGAAGACCAGACGGTAGGCCGCGTCTCGCGGGAGCTGGACTTGACCGAGTCGGCCGTACGGAATTGGGTCGATCACGCCCGTGCTGACCGGACGCACGGGCGGACAGGGCTGACGACGGAGGAACGCGAGGAGTTGCGCCGCTTACGGAAGGAGATTCGCGTGCTCCGCACGGAGCGAGAGATCCTAAAAAACGCGGCCGCCTTCTTCGTGAAGGAGAACGCGTAAGGTTCGCGTTCATCCTGACGGAGAAGGCTCGCTTCACGGTGCAGGTGTTGTGTCGGGCGCTAGAGGTCTCGCCGAGTGGTTTCTACGCCTGGTGCCGGCGATCCGAGTCGGCGCACGCCCAGCGCGATCGGCAGCTGCGCGTGTTGATTCGGGCCTCGCATGAGGCGAGTCGCCGCACCTACGGCAGTCCCCGCATTCACCGGGATCTCCGGGACCAAGGCCACCGGGTCAGTCGGAAGCGCGTGATTCGGTTGAAACAGGCGGAAGGCCTCACGGCGCGGGTGCGGAAACGCTTCAAGTGCACGACGATGAGTGATCACGACCAGCCCATCGCGCCGAATGTGCTGGGACAAGACTTTGTGGCCGACGCGCCGAACCAACGCTGGGTCGGGGACACGACGGAGTTTGTGATCGGCCGCGGCGGGAAGCTGTATCTCGCGGCGATTCTCGACCTGTACTCCCGCTTCTTGGTCGGCTGGGCGGTGAGTGCCATCAACGATCGGCATCTCGTCATCAAGGCCCTCCAGCTGGCCGTGAAACGCCGGGCCCCTGCGGCGGGGCTCTTACATCACTCCGACCAAGGGAGTCCGGGTAGATTCAAACGGTCGTCGCAACACCTCAACGGTGAGGAGTTGCGATGGGAACACCGAAACGTCGTCGGTCACCCCGTGCGGGACGTCTTCCGATGCGGTCGCCGGGTCGTCCCACGGCGGGACGCCGTGAGCATCGGCGTCGGTTCTGGGAGGCGATCGCCTGCGGGTTGTCCAGCGACGAGGCGGCGCTGGGGGCCGGCGTGTCCCAGCCGGTCGGAACGAGATGGTTCCGCGAAAGTGGAGGCATGCCGCCGATCAGCCTGGCCCCTCTGTCGGGGCGCTACCTGTCGTTTGCCGAACGAGAAGAGATCGCCATCTTGCACGCCCAGCACTGCGGGGTTCGTGATATCGCTCGGCGAATCAGCCGGTCCCCGTCGACCATCTCTCGGGAGCTCCGTCGCAATGCGGCAACCCGCAGTGGCGGACTCGAGTATCGCGCGACGACCGCGCAGTGGCACGCCGACCTGAAGGCGAAAAGACCGCAGGTGGCGAAGCTCGCTGCACACGACGAACTGCGCCGGTACGTGCAAGACCGACTCGCCGGCAGGATTACGGCCGCCGACGGGACGAGGGTGCCTGGTCCCCATGTGCACTGGAACGGTCGCCGCCACGGGCGCCGTCAAGACCGACGCTGGGCGGCGTCATGGAGTCCTGAGCAAATTGCCAACAGACTCAAGGTCGACTTCCCCGATGATGAGTCGATGCGGATCTCCCACGAGGCCATCTACCAGGCGCTCTACGTGCAGGGACGAGGGGCACTGCGACGCGACCTGGTGGCGTGCTTGCGGACCGGCCGGGCGCTGCGCGTGCCAAGAGCACGGACACGAGGACGCGGCAAGGCGTTCGTCACTGCCGAACTCATGATCAGCAAGCGCCCCGCCGAAGCAGACGATCGGGCGGTCCCAGGACACTGGGAAGGTGACCTGATTGTCGGACTGGGGAGCTCTGCGATTGGGACCCTCGTGGAACGCACCAGCCGATTCACGATGCTGCTGCATCTGCCTCGCATGGATGACTATGGGCAGCCTCGGATCAAGAACGGTCCCGCCCTGGCGGGGCATGGTGCCGAGGCCGTCCGAGACGCCATCGCGTCGTCGATCATCACGCTGCCCACGCAGCTTCGCCGTTCACTGACATGGGACCAAGGCGCCGAGATGGCTCAACACGTTCAACTCCGAATCGACACCGGTCTGCCAATCTACTTCTGCGACCCACACAGCCCCTGGCAACGCGGCACGAACGAGAACACCAACGGCCTGCTGCGGCAGTACTTTCCCAAAGGCACCGACCTGTCCAGACACTCTCGTGATGATCTTGACGCCGTTGCTGCTGCTCTCAACAGTCGCCCCCGCAAGACCCTCGGCTGGAAGACACCCGCGGAGGCACTTGGCGATCACCTATGCTCAATCACACAACGCGGTGTTGCGACGACACCTTGAACCCAAGCCGTATGCGAGCGACGATTACCAGTGCATCATCATGACGCACCGGATGACCAGCAGCATGAGCCGGCGTGGCAACTGCTACGACAACGCGGTGATGGAGAGTTGGTTCTCCACGGTGAAGCACGAACTCGGGGAACACTTCGAGAGCTGCGGAGAAGCGCAGATGGCGCTCTTCGACTACATTGAGGTGTTCTACAACCAGCGACGACGACACTCGACGCTCGGCCAGATTAGTCCGGCTGAGTTTGAACGAAGGATGGTAACGTCGGCAGCTTAACTAAACCGTCTACGAAACTGGATCAAGCCCATGAGTGTGAGCGAAACTTAGTTGGAAATTGAAGCGGCTCCAAACCCTGTGGTGTGATGACATTGCGAGACGAACATCACGCCACGAGAGAAAGGAGCCGAGATGAGCAGTGTCCTACGGTCGGTCAGGAAGCGCAAGAAAGGTCGCACGTTGGGCGCGGTCGACGTCATCGACCGAGAGGAGTACGCCGAGCTGGAGGTCGATGCCAAGGTGGAGTTGATCCGGTCGTTGGTTCCGCTGGGCTTGATGCACATCGAGGAGTTGCTCGACGAGGAAGTGACAGCGCTGGCTGGCGAGCGCTATGCCCGCAAAGCCCCGTCAGTCGGCGGGCGCCGTCATGGCAGCAACCCCGGGACGGTCGGGTTGGCCGGCCAGCGCGTGCCGATTCGCGTGCCCCGGATTCGCCATGTCACGGAGCGCGAGATTCCCCTGCGGTCGTACGAGGCGCTGCATGGCGATCGCGCAGTCAACGACCTGTTGCTGAGGCGCGTGCTGTATGGGATCTCGTGCCGCAACTACGCGGCGGCCGCCGAGGCGATTCCCAGGGCGATCGGCCTATCGGGGTCGACGGTGTCCCGCGCGTTCATTCAGGCCAGCGCGTCGAAACTCCGCGAGCTCCAGGAGCGGGACCTCTCCAGGGAGGACGTCGTGGCCCTCGTGCTGGACGGCAAGACGTTCGCCGAGGCGACGATGGTCGTCGCCCTCGGCATCACGATGACGGGGGACAAACGGTTCCTGGGCGTCGTCGAGACGGACACGGAGACCGAGAAGGTGTTGACCCCGTTCCTCCGGTCATTGGTCGAGCGGGGCCTCGATGTCTCCCAGGGGCTTCTGGTGATCGTGGATGGCGGCAAGGGGCTCCGGGCGGCCGTGCGGAAAGCCTTCCGCCACCGCGCCCTGGTGCAACGGTGTCAGTGGCACAAGCGCGAGAACGTGGTGAGTTACGTGGCCAAGCGTGAGCAGCCGGTGTGGCGGCAGCGTCTCCAGCGCGCCTACAACCGTCCGGAGTACGACGAGGCCCTCGCCGCCCTCAAGTCGCTCCAGCATGAGCTGGAGGATCGGAACCAATCCGCGGCCGGCAGTCTGGCGGAAGGCCTCGACGAGACCCTGACGTTGCATCGCCTCGGGGTGTACGGTGTGCTGGGCCGGTCGCTGAAGACGACGAACGGCCTCGAGTCCATCAACGCGCTCATTGAGGAGCGCTGTGCGAAGGTCGATCACTGGCAGAACTCGAGTCAACGCCATCGCTGGCTGGCCACTGCGCTCCTGGACATCGAGCCACGCCTGCGCAAGGTGAGGGGCTACCGGCACCTGCCCAGGCTTCGTGACGCATTGAAGCGAGAGCTGAAGATCGACACGACGACGTCGACGAAGAAAGCCGCGTAAGCAATCAGGAGCCGCGGAGAGTTTCAACTAGGAATGGGCTTGACTCAAGCCCATTCGCGTGAAGTGATGCGTGTGTGCCATCGTCCTCCTTGAGGCAGGGCAACAAGGGAAGAATCCATGTCCATGTGACGATAAGCCTAAGAGTCCGAACGCCACGTTAGTCAAACATCGGATGCGAAATGTCATGTAGCCTTCTGCCGGCATTCATCGCATTCGCAGATCGATCGCAAATACTCGAATGCGAAGATTCCGGTAGCGTGGCCGTCCTTGAAGGCTATGCTGTAGGCATATTGACCCGTTGGTTGCAGGCTGGCGAGTTGTTCGCCGGAAGGGTCGAAGACCGGCAAGAGGTTGAGGCCGGTCGGTTGCACGACGGGCTTGTTCGCCTCCTCTTGACAAGAAGCGCAGGGACAGCGAGCGCGGAGCCAACCGGATCGATATTGGCTGATGTGGCCGTCGCTCCAGTGGATCTTGATGCCCTGGGTTTCCCATTTTTCCAGTTTGAGAGGCTTCAGCGAATCCATCAAAATGTCATCCCGGGGATCCTTGAGGATTCATGACCGGCAGCCTGCTCGCGGGCGCTACGAGCCACTTCCACCAAGGCTTTGGCCGCCGCTGATTCGGGGTCGCGTTTAACCACCGGCAGACCCTCGTCGCCGCCCAACACCACGGCCGGATCCAGCGGGACGTGGCCCAAAAACGGTACTTCCAGCTGCTCAGCAGTGTTCTTGCCGCCACCGTGACGGAACACCTCCGTACGATGCTGGCAGTTGGGGCACTCGAAAAAGCTCATGTTCTCTACCAAGCCAAGAACCGGGACCTTCAGGTTGCGAAACATCTGCAAACCTTTGCGGGCGTCAATCAGGCTGACATCCTGCGGCGTGGTGACCACCACACCACCGGTCAGTGCTGTCTCCTGACACAATGTCAACTGGGCGTCGCCGGTACCGGGTGGTAGGTCGATAACCAAGTAGTCCAACTCACCCCACTCACATTGGTCCAACATGGCCTTCAAGTACTTGTGCACCATCGGCCCACGCACAATGGCGGCTTCTTCCTGCGGCATCAAGAAACCGATGGACATCAGCTGTAACCCTAATGCCTCGATCGGCAAGAATGACTGTTGGGTGGTTCCCATTCCAGGTTTAGCGTCTTTAACAGCAAACATGGTCGGCACGCTGGGACCATAAACGTCTCCATCCAGCAGTCCGACTTTCGCTGCCGATTCCGCCAAGACCAACGCCAGATTCGACGCCACGGTCGACTTACCCACGCCACCCTTGCCCGACGCAACCGCAATGAGCTGTTTGACTTGATCGATCATTGGGGTTCCTTAATTGATAAGAGCACAGCTTTGTCCTTCCAGCCTCGACTGCGAGTCAAGCCCATTCCTAGTTGAAACTCTCCGCGGCTCCTGATTGCTTACGCGGCTTTCTTCGTCGACGTCGTCGTGTCGATCTTCAGCTCTCGCTTCAATGCGTCACGAAGCCTGGGCAGGTGCCGGTAGCCCCTCACCTTGCGCAGGCGTGGCTCGATGTCCAGGAGCGCAGTGGCCAGCCAGCGATGGCGTTGACTCGAGTGCTGCCAGTGATCGACCTTCGCACAGCGCTCCTCAATGAGCGCGTTGATGGACTCGAGGCTGTTCGTCGTCTTCAGCGACCGGCCCAGCACACCGTACACCCCGAGGCGATGCAACGTCAGGGTCTCGTCGAGGCCTTCCGCCAGACTGCCGGCCGCGGATTGGTTCCGATCCTCCAGCTCATGCTGGAGCGACTTGAGGGCGGCGAGGGCCTCGTCGTACTCCGGACGGTTGTAGGCGCGCTGGAGACGCTGCCGCCACACCGGCTGCTCACGCTTGGCCACGTAACTCACCACGTTCTCGCGCGTGTGCCACTGACACCGTTGCACCAGGGCGCGGTGGCGGAAGGCTTTCCGCACGGCCGCCCGGAGCCCCTTGCCGCCATCCACGATCACCAGAAGCCCCTGGGAGACATCGAGGCCCCGCTCGACCAATGACCGGAGGAACGGGGTCAACACCTTCTCGGTCTCCGTGTCCGTCTCGACGACGCCCAGGAACCGTTTGTCCCCCGTCATCGTGATGCCCAGCGCGACGACCATCGTCGCCTCGGCGAACGTCTTGCCGTCCAGCACGAGGGCCACGACGTCCTCCCCGGAGAGGTCCCGCTCCTGGAGCTCGCGGAGTTTCGTCGCGCTGGCCTGAATGAACGCGCGGGACACCGTCGACCCCGATAGGCCGATCGCCCTGGGAATCGCCTCGGCGGCCGCCGCGTAGTTGCGGCACGAGATCCCATACAGCACGCGCCGCAGCAACAGGTCGTTGACTGCGCGATCGCCATGCAGCGCCTCGTACGACCGCAGGGGAATCTCGCGCTCCGTGACATGGCGAATCCGGGGCACGCGAATCGGCACGCGCTGGCCGGCCAACCCGACCGTCCCGGGGTTGCTGCCATGACGGCGCCCGCCGACTGACGGGGCTTTGCGGGCGTAGCGCTCGCCAGCCAGCGCGGTCACTTCCTCGTCGAGCAACTCCTCGATGTGCATCAAGCCCAGCGGAACCAACGACCGGATCAACGCCACCTTGGCATCGACCTCCAGCTCGGCGTACTCCTCTCGGTCGATGACGTCGACCGCGCCCAACGTGTGACCTTTCTTGCGCTTCCTGACCGATCGTAGGACACTGCTCATCTCGGCTCCTTTCTCTCGTGGGCTGATGTCCGTCTTCTCAAACGTCATCAAACCACAGGGTTTGGAGCCGCTTCAATTTCCAACTAAGTTTCGCTCACACTCAGTAGCAAGGAGGATGGGCACAGTGGACTCTGGAGCGTTTCCAACAGCGCCTAAGAGAGATAGTGGTGAAAAAGGACGAGCGGGCCAGTTCCAAGAAGAAAGTAAGAAGGGTACGAGAACGGGGCGAGCAAGCGTTGGAGCTGCGTATGAACGTGAAAATCCTGTTGATTTTCACTTCTGAACTCTATTTGCAGGACAACTTGTTGGCCGAGTACGTGGAGAAAACCGAATTACGTCGACCCGATAACTTTGACCGTATCTTCTTGATGGGGCGTGGGGTTCCGCAGTCCGGGGGAGACCCTGGAATCCGGAGGGAATACGATCCTGAAACCTGCAGTTATACGTACCTCGAAGTAGGCCACAACCTCACCGAGGAACGCCATCCGGTCTTTGAAGTTCGCCTATCTGAGGAAGTCATCCCGCAAACTCAGGCTTAGGCAATCGAGCGATCATCCACGACGAGGGCCCGTCCCACGGCGTGCAACGCCCGCTCCACCTGATCGATGCGTGACCGATGGTCGAGGTCCACCATCCGTCGTACGGCAGCCTCACCCACACCCAAGCGCCGCGCCAGCTCCACCTTGGTAATCCGATGCCGGCGCATCGCCGTATACAGCGACAACTTTGCCGACACCAACGCCGGGACACTAATCAAGATCTGCCCCGCCACCAGCGCCCCAGGCGCGGGGATGTCCCAGCGAGCGTCCACATACCCCCCCAGCGCACATACCAGCGCGTCACCTGCGAGGGCCCGCGCCTCTTCGTAGGTGCTCCCTCCGGTGACGACTTCCGGCACATCTGGAACACGTACCAACCATTCATCTCCCTCACGTTCAATGCAACACGGGTAGCTGTACACCATCAAAAGTCCTCCTTCGGAAGATGGAGCTGCGCCAACATCGCCCGCAGTTTGCCAGGCCCAATCTCCCCGCGACTCAGCGTCGTGAAGTACTGCCCGACCCACACCCGGCCATGGCTTCCCTTCCCTCGTCGGCTGGTGAACGTGAACTCCAGACGGTGTTGCTTGGCGTACCGCCGAGCGCGTCTTAGAAATTCACGATCGTCCATACCGATATTATCGTCTATATATGAACGAACAACGATATTATTCGTTCATATATAGAAATTATTGCGGGTTTCGCTCTCACCAGGAAGGCCAGAGGTTTGGCCATGATGCGGCTGTGGCGCGGGCAAGCGCTTGGATGACGTTGGGTGCTGGCGCGGTCGTGATCGTCGAGACCGGCGTCACCGATTCGACGGCGGGTGACGCGCAGGCGAAACCTTCCCGCGGGCGGGGGTCGCGGGCGGGTACGGCGCTTCTCCGGCATACCGCCTCGCTTCGGCAATCGGAATGCGGATGGTGCCACGGAGCCCGAACCGCCGGACCCGCAGTGCGCCGGCGTCGATCTCCTTGTAGATCATGCGTGTCGTGAGCCGGAGATACGCGGCCAGATCCGCCACCGTGACGAACGGCGCGTCATGCGTCCGCAAGTCGCGGACGGTCATCCGCCCTCCCGCGTGCGCGCGACCGAGGCCGCGCGGTACCCCAGCGCGACCGCCTCGAACGCCAGGGCCGCCGAGTCCGCCTGGTCGTCGTGCTTCGCCACCGGCACGCTGGCAGTTCCTCAAGCCACGCCTGATTCCACGCGCCCGTGAGCAGCCGCACGTTCCCCGCTTCGGCCTGCACGGCGAACGGCCGCCACCGCGTCGTCTTGGCCCCGGTGGCTGGCTGGCCTTGATAGTCGTAGCCGGCCAGCATTCGAGTGTGGCTGGCAATCACGTTCTTGCCGCTGTGCCCGCCTTCTTGCTCTTCCCGAATCCGCACACGCGGACCGTCCAGCTCGGCCGTCTGCCGAATCGCGAGCAGCGGAACATAATCCGCTGAGCTCGATCAAAAGTTTTAATCCGGGATAAGCCGGGATCATCCGGGATGGCCCCGGGATGCGACTCGCGCGAGAACAACAACTTATCCTCCGATGCGGAGGTACCGACGCTGCCCGCCAAGACACTCCCCCTGAGCCGGTCAAGGAGTGTGAAGCGGGACATAGTAGGGACCCATCAAATATTCGTCGTTTATTCGCTTGACGACGTGCGAGACGGGTTCGCTCGAGACTGCCCCCACCGCCACCCAGTCTGGCTGATGCTCGCACTCCGGGATCGCTCGGGGGCGGCCCCCGAGTTTTTCTGTGGATGCCGGGCGATTTCGACGGTCGCGGGCGCGGCGCCGAGAAGACGAGACACGTCTGGAGCGAGGTGGCGCCGGTATGCGGGCGATCGTCTCGCGAGCCGGTTTCCGTGGTCCGGGTGGGGCGCACGTGAGAGCCTCCCGGGACACCTCTCCCACGGACGGCGGATCCGGCCTCGGCACGGCCCAATTCTGTCGCCCTCCCCGTCAGTCGTTGCGCCCGCGCGAGTCGCATCCCGGGGTCATCCCGGGTTATCCCGGGAGGCACTTGCAAAACTCCTGGCCGACAGTGGAACAAGCGTCAGGGTTTGGGTGCAAACTGGTCACTCGGGCCCAGGGCACCGGGATCGAGGCACCGATTCATGAGGAGACGCAGGCCCGCCCGGGCATTGGGCGAGGGTCTGGCAAGAGCTGCCGCCTTCTGCGCGTAGGCAGCTGGGTGGATCGAGGTCATCACGTCACCGATGGCTACGTGACGAGGCGCATGAGTTGGTCAGCGGTGAGTGCGAGCACGCCGAACATGCAGTGGCACATCACCTTCGCCGGGCCGCGGACCCGGACATGGCGACCGCCGAATTCGTCCTTGAGGCGGCCATTGACCCGCTCAACGGCCGTGCGTTCGTTGTAGCGAACGTCCTCCGGAAGCTGGAAGCCAAGCACCTGTCGGCGCCGAGCTTCCGCTTGGCGTTCTTCCTTCAGCGCCGTGTTGCGGCGCGTGTTGATGTCGATCAGCGGAACGTGGTTCAGCGAACGGCTGTGTGCCCGAATCTCCTGCGCATCGTAGGCGGCGTCCATCACGTCGTACAGATTGGTGCTCCGCTCGGCGGACAGGGTTGCGAGCGGAATAGCGGCCTGGCTGTCATGAAGGGAGGCAGTGGTCAGTAGGCAGCTGATGGGGATCTGGCCATCGGCCACATCGATATGCAGCTTGTAGCCGACCCAGGTTTCCTTGTAGCCCTTGCTGTTCTTTTTCGTCCCGACATCGCAGGCCGTCGGGAGATCAGCGAGCATCTCCGGCTTGGTCATGGTGCCCTGCCGCTGCAGACGCGTGGGCTCGTGAGGGCGCTCCTCTCCCTTCTTCGGTCGTCCCCGCTTCCGCTGCGAGGGCGCGGGCGGCTTGTCCTTCGTGGCGGGCTTCTCGCGTGCCGCAATCGCGGTGGAGTCTCGCGAGAGATGACCGACCAATCGGTCGTGATGCGTCTTCTGGATGACCGTCTCGTGCACGCGCAGAGGCAACTGCGTGGTCGCAAACTCGTCGAAGGCGTGTGAGAACAAGGATTCGCTCGGGACCTGGCGCCTAGTCTCCCAGCCGCAGATCCGGCGCAAGGGTCGATCGGTGGCCAGCCGATCGAGCAGCCTGCGTGTCGTCGGCAGGTCGTAGACGGCCTTGGCGACAAACGCGCGGGCGACGGCCGCGCGATCCTTGCGAGGTCGGCCGGGCATGCGGACGCGTCGGGGAATGTGGTCCTCGACCCGGATGACCTCCAAGGTCTGCACGAACTGCTGCTGTTTCTCCGTGAGTGGTCCCAGCTCTTCCTCCAGCCATGGAAAGAGTGCGGTCTGAATGGACAGCCAGTGTGGTGCGAAGCACTCTCGGAGACGGCTCATTTTCTTCTTGACTCCTGGGGCCAGGTCTAGCAGTATAACAACTGCTAGACCGAATGGCACGACATGCCCACCCGTGACCCAACAACCGACACGCAGCGCTACGACGCGCTCAAGCGCACCGTCGCTGAGGTGGGATTGCTTCGACGTGGCAGCCTCGTGCAACGTTTCATGCCGTGCGGCAAGCCGAACTGCCGCTGCCAAGCGACGCCCCCGCAGCTACACGGGCCGTACTATCAGTGGACCCGCAAGGTCCGCGGCAAGACCGTCACCGTCCGTCTCACCGAGCAGCAAGCCGAGCGTGTCCGGGACTGGATCGAGAACGGCCGACAGCTAGACCGAATCGTTGTGGAAATGGAGACGTTGTCGCTGCGGATGACTGAGCGCCTGCTTCGTCAGCTCACGCCTGTGTGATGTGGCCCGCACCGTGCGCAAGCCGCCAAAAAACTTCTCTACGCGCAGGGTTTTGCAAGTGCCTCCCGGGTTAAAACTTTTGTGACGATACGTGTGCCACCTCTGTGCGAAGCAGAACGGGTACGTCGAATCGTTCAACGGCAAGTTGCGGGATGAACTCCTCGACCGGGAGATCTTTTACACGCTGACGGAAGCCCAGATCTTGATCGAACGGTGGCGGCGGGAGTACAACACCGTGCGGCCCCACAGTGCACTGGGCTACCGCCCACCGGCGCCGGATGCGATCATGCCGGCTGCGCTCAGGAGCGTAGATGAGTCCAGCTCTCTCATAACAAGTGGTACAACCATGGGGGGCAGGTCACCACCCGCTCCGACTTCGCTTGACGGCTGTTGAGCGACGTGAAACTGCTAATCATTCAGATAGGAGGGGAGGGTGGTTATCCGGGTGTCCTCGATGGGACCGCCGATCGTGAAATGGTAGAGGTCTTGGTACGTTCGGTCTCGGATGCCAAGGATCTGGTGCATGGAGTCGTCGAAGTAGCACCCGATGCCGGTACTCCGAATGCCGGCAGCTTCAGCTTCTAGGTAGAGCACCTGGCCTATCATCCCCGCTTCCCAGAACAGGCGAGGATAGAACCAGGGACCGTGGCGTTTAAGGGGTTCCTCGTACTTCGCAATCATCCCAAGACTGAAGCACCCATCGCTTGCAATGTCTTGGAAACACGATACTTGCTGGGCAGTTTGCTGGGCATCAGTTTCGGTGAGGCAATACAGCTCCAGCTGCGGCGGACATCCGATGGGTTGCTTCCAGTGATCAGCGTTAGTCAACGCTTCTTCGAGCGCGCTCCTCTGTGACGCGTCGCGCACTAGGACGTACAGGCCAGAGGGAAGATCATCCACGCGGTGAACAAGAAGGGCCAAGTGAATGTGCGGAGTCCACGGAAGCGTGTTGAAGGGAACGCTTCCCGGAACCGCGATGATCTTTCGGAGAATTCGATAGAACGTGTCTCGCGTCATACGAGTCTTTCTATCCATCGCCACCGCGCTGCGGCGCTGACGAATAACCTTCCGCAGTGAGACAGGCCGACAGTCCACGGACCACGACGTCGAGGGACTTTCCAGGCGCTCATACTGCTGCCGACCTCGCGGCTTCCGGACGGCGGCTGCCGTGTTCTCGATACCCCAGTCGAGGTGAGACGGGCTCAACTGATTGGCGCTGCCTCGCCAGTCAAGCGACCGGAACGCTTGGATCTGATCGTCCCGCAGCTTTATGGGCTGCAGGTCTTTGTTATACGGACTTACCGCCATGAGCACATCTGGCTCTTCCGACTCGGCATCGTCATCCCGATCTGTGCCCAGAAGCAGCGCCAACGCATCTGTGCCCATGTCGTCCAGGATCCGCGTCTGCCACCCCAGGCCAGAGGCAGCGATACTGATAGCGCCAATGGCATGACCAGCATCGTGCTGACAGTAGCGATACGCCCGCTGACCATACTTCCAGGCTTCTCGCCAATGAATGGACGTCAGTCCTATCAGAAACGTGTGCGCCGACGCGCCGGCGCACAGTGCGGCCCACAGTCCCAACTCAAACTCCGCCCGCACCTCCAACCCGTGTTCCTTCGGTGCGTAGTGGCACACCAAGGGCGTATCGCAAAGTCCCCTGATCGGACCGCAGATCAGATAGCCCTCGGTGGGATGTAGATTGCCACTGGATGGATTGACGCGCAGCGCCCAACTCGCCTCACCCGTGCTCTTCCACGCCGATATCGCCAAGCTGTCGTAGAAAAGCTGCGAGATGGTCCGCAGCGTCACCGGCGCAGGCAGTATCCTGCCGAGAGCAAAGGCGTCATCGTATCGCGGCTCATCCGTCGTCGGGACTTTCTCGAGGGGCACGAGGCGCGCGCCAGAATACCGACGAAAAGGGTTTGGCTGAGTCGCCCAATCCAAATAGCCGGGTCCGCTGGCATAACCCTCAACGTGATGTTTGGTGATGTCGTGATAGTGGAACACCCGCTGAAGCGCGTCTAGGTTGGTCTCGGAATCGCTGTTCATCTGGCGGCTCTAGGATTCGACGCTCACGGACACTGCCCGCGGCTCTCACTTCCTCTCATCCTACAGTTGGTACGCTCGCCAGTCTGCGATCAGCGTTGGGCTGGGCGACCGTTCACTGCCAGACCGACCGCCGTCTAGATGCTCCAACCGCTAGAATGTCCAGGCTGTGAAGCTTGTCGTCTTCTATCCAGACGAGTCCTTTCTCGAACGGGCCGAGGAAGCATGGCAGCGCTTTGTGGAACAGGTCCAACCACCGCCGGTCGAGGTCACTGACATCTACTGGGGGTCGGCTCCTCAACCGCCGGCCGACGCGATGGCTAAGGCTGAGGTGGTCCAAGACCTACTAGATGACCCACGCCTGATTCTGCGGCTTTCAGCACAGTTCTTTCGGCTTGATCCATCCAGCCAGATGGTGACACTCCTTCACGAAACGATCCGCATGAACCTGGAGCTCACGGGGAAACGCGTCCAACGGGCCGACGATTTGTCCCAGGGTCATTTCCAAGGTAAGACGAGGTCCGAGCGGGCGTTTGAGACCCAACGCATCCAGCTTGCGCGAGGTTTGTATTTGTTCCCCGACGAGGTCATGGCCGAGAGACACTTACAGCAAGACTACCCAACATTCGCTGCTGACCGAGTCGGCCATTACAACGACGTCCAGGGGCGGGCCTCGCAGAACCGTGACTACGAGGCCGCAGAGCCTGGTCTAGAGTGGCCCGCCGCCCTCTGGTATTGGCTCCGCAATAAGCTGGGGGTTCTCATCGCCACCACGGACGAATTTGGGACCGCCTTCGGTGACCGTGCTGCCTTCTTCGACGCCCGACTTCGGGACCTGCTGCCGGGCGATCAATATCGCAGGGTGACTGGATTGGGTCGTAGGCTCTTAGCAGCGGGGTCCGGCTCTCCTTCGCTAGATGAGGAGGCCGCAGGAGAGTTGTTCAGGCTGGTCGTCGATATCACGTATCGGCCGGCCGCCCAGTTGAAAAGTTCGCCATGAGCTAGATGCACCGAAAACCTGTGAGGGATCGGCGGCCGCCCCGGCGGTGGGTCACCACGCAGCTGAAACTCCTCCTCGCGGTATCCCCGGAAGCCGATCACGTTCCGGCTCATGTCAGAAGAGGTATTTCTGAGACACCTCTCCGGGAGGGCGAAAGTGGTCTCAAAGTAGCGTGAAACGGCGTGGCGAAGGCACTGTCAAGTTAACGAGTCCGGGCCATATGAGGGCAAGCTAATCTGAGATCAGGCTGCTGTCACCGCGGTCCACACCGTGAGAGTTCGTGCCCGCAACATTCGATGATGAACCGATCTCAGCCGGTGCCGACCTACTCGAAACAGATTTTGAATGACGCCGTGAACGCGCAAGAACCGCTGCGCGTGGTCGGATGACGTGAAGCCCCGTAGTGTGCCAAAACTCGGCCGACCACTCACGCGGCTCGATAGTAGAAATTGAGCAGTCCGCCGAGACACTCCCGACGTCTGATATCTGCTGTCAGACAGACGGGCGGCGGTGCTCGCTCAAGTAGCTGATTCTCGCATCCCTGATGATTCCGTTCGCGGTGGTAATGCTCGACGTACTCGTGGACGAGGCATCGGAGATGGCTCTCACCGAGCGGCACCACGCGATGGAGACACTCATCCTTGATCGACCGGACGAACCGCTCCGCATACGCGTTGAGATTCGGACTCCGGGCTGGGAGACGGACCGGGTGGACACCGCCGCTTCTGAGAATCTCCTCGACGACCCTCGTGTACAACGGATCGCGGTCGTGAATCAGATGGTGTGAGGCTCGCAGAAAGCCCTCGTCTGGATCGGTCAGATTCAGTACCATCGAGAGGCCGCGTGAACGGTCGGCCGATTAATGGCACGGTACGCGGTTCTCCAGCAGCTCCGACCACGTCTGGAGGAGCTTGGATCGCAGTCGCGAGTGTGAGCGAAACTTAGTTGGAAATTGAAGCGGCTCCAAACCCTGTGGTTTGATGACGTTTGAGAAGACGGACATCAGCCCACGAGAGAAAGGAGCCGAGATGAGCAGTGTCCTACGATCGGTCAGGAAGCGCAAGAAAGGTCACACGTTGGGCGCGGTCGACGTCATCGACCGAGAGGAGTACGCCGAGCTGGAGGTCGATGCCAAGGTGGCGTTGATCCGGTCGTTGGTTCCGCTGGGCTTGATGCACATCGAGGAGTTGCTCGACGAGGAAGTGACCGCGCTGGCTGGCGAGCGCTACGCCCGCAAAGCCCCGTCAGTCGGCGGGCGCCGTCATGGCAGCAACCCCGGGACGGTCGGGTTGGCCGGCCAGCGCGTGCCGATTCGCGTGCCCCGGATTCGCCATGTCACGGAGCGCGAGATTCCCCTGCGGTCGTACGAGGCGCTGCATGGCGATCGCGCCGTCAACGACCTGTTGCTGCGGCGCGTGCTGTATGGGATCTCGTGCCGCAACTACGCGGCGGCCGCCGAGGCGATTCCCAGGGCGATCGGCCTATCGGGGTCGACGGTGTCCCGCGCGTTCATTCAGGCCAGCGCGACGAAACTCCGCGAGCTCCAGGAGCGGGACCTCTCCGGGGAGGACGTCGTGGCCCTCGTGCTGGACGGCAAGACGTTCGCCGAGGCGACGATGGTCGTCGCGCTGGGCATCACGATGACGGGGGACAAACGGTTCCTGGGCGTCGTCGAGACGGACACGGAGACCGAGAAGGTGTTGACCCCGTTCCTCCGGTCATTGGTCGAGCGGGGCCTCGATGTCTCCCAGGGGCTTCTGGTGATCGTGGATGGCGGCAAGGGGCTCCGGGCGGCCGTGCGGAAAGCCTTCCGCCACCGCGCCCTGGTGCAACGGTGTCAGTGGCACACGCGCGAGAACGTGGTGAGTTACGTGGCCAAGCGTGAGCAGCCGGTGTGGCGGCAGCGTCTCCAGCGCGCCTACAACCGTCCGGAGTACGACGAGGCCCTCGCCGCCCTCAAGTCGCTCCAGCATGAGCTGGAGGATCGGAACCAATCCGCGGCCGGCAGTCTGGCGGAAGGCCTCGACGAGACCCTGACGTTGCATCGCCTCGGGGTGTACGGTGTGCTGGGCCGGTCGCTGAAGACGACGAACAGCCTCGAGTCCATCAACGCGCTCATTGAGGAGCGCTGTGCGAAGGTCGATCACTGGCAGCACTCGAGTCAACGCCATCGCTGGCTGGCCACTGCGCTCCTGGACATCGAGCCACGCCTGCGCAAGGTGAGGGGCTACCGGCACCTGCCCAGGCTTCGTGACGCATTGAAGCGAGAGCTGAAGATCGACACGACGACGTCGACGAAGAAAGCCGCGTAAGCAATCAGGAGCCGCGGAGAGTTTCAACTAGGAATGGGCTTGACTCGGTATCCGATTCGACATGGGTGGGGATTATGGGGAATGACGCCTACGCCACGATGCCATGCACCGCCCCTCCAGACTCAGCGCGGGCACATCCACGTTCAACGCGGGCTCCCAGCAATACTAACCCGGCGACGGGCGTGTCAAGGAACCCTCAATTTCCCCCGGTAAGATAAGGGGTAGATTGCTTGTAGTCACTTGATTAGAATGCTCTTCGTTTCCTCTTGAAACGAATATGGCATGTGAAGATGACTTTGAATGAGGAGTACGGGGTCCAGATGAAGAAGTTTAAGTATATGTCTGTTGCGATGGGGATCTTAATGTTTCCTGTCGGCCTTGTAGGGCAAGAGTCTGCCAGCGACCGTAAGTATTCTGAACAGGACTGGCCGTTCGTCGGGGGTGACTGGTCGAGTTCACGGTACTCGACACTCTCAGATATTTCGACCGAAACCGTGGACCGGCTGAGTGGTGCGTGGGTGACGAGGCTCGAGGGCGGCGCCTCTCCACGAGCAACACCTGTCGTGAACGATGGCATCATCTATCTCACAGCCGGAGCAAACATCTTTGCAGTTGATGGTGCGACCGGTGAGACCGTGTGGAGGTGGCAGCCAGGTAGTTCTGAATCCGAATTGCGGAGGGTTCCGTCGTGGCAAGGTGTCGGTCTAGGAGAGGACCTTATCTTTGTCGGACTGCGAAGCGCTGAAGTAGCAGCGCTTCGACAAGACACAGGAGAGCTAGTGTGGGCCGAACCAGTCGGCAGTATTCCTGCACAGCACGGTGAGACTGTCACGACTGCCCCGATGTATGCGGGGGGCAAGGTGTTTGTCGGATTGGCCAATGGAGATGCTGGAGGGCAGGGGCGCATCGTTGCCCTTGATGCCAAGACAGGCGAAAAAGCGTGGACATTTTTTGTAGTGCCACGCCCAGGTGAATTCGGACATGACACATGGCCTCAAGACTCAGACATATGGAAGCTTGGTGGTGGTGGTGTCTGGTTGAACGGAACGGTGGACCCTGAACTCGGTCTGGTCTACTTCGCTACGGGTAATCCGGCCCCGATGTTCGGAGGGGAGCTTCGCGAGGGGGACAACTTGTTTACGGCGTCGATTCTCGCGCTCGACATCGAGACGGGTGAGCGGCAGTGGCACTACCAAGTGGTCCGTCACGACATCTGGGACGCTGATATAGCAACGCCGATGCTCTTGTATGAGACTCAACTCGATGGACAGACACGAAAAGCTGTGGCCGCGATGCGAGCCGATGGTTATCTTTTCCAGCTAGATCGGGAAACGGGGGAGCCAATCGTACCAATCGAAGAACGGGAAGTCCCCCAGGACCCATTTCTGAAGACAGCGCCGACGCAACCATTCCCTCTGTCGGACAGCATCTTGCCAGACTGTTCGTTTTGGCGAGACCAGGTACCGCCACCGTTCCAACTCAGCTGTAGTAGCTACACGCCACCGTCGCTCGATCAACACGCCGTCGTCGCACCGAGCGTGCCGATTCCGATGGTGCGGGTGACACCGATGTCGTTCAGTCCCCAGACGGGCTACATCTATGCGCAGGGTCGCGCGCACGTGGGACGTGCCCGGCGAGTATCGGACCCATGGATTGCCGATAACCGACCAGGCGGCTATGACCGTCTGACGCTACCGGCGTCGACTGGCATTCTGGCGGCCGTGGATGGCCGGACTGGTCGGATCGCGTGGAAGCAGGAGTTTTCAGGTGGGCGACTCGGACTCAGCGGTCCGCTCACGACGGCCGGCAATCTGATGTTCTGGGGTTCTGCCGACGGACAGGTAGAAGCTTACGACGCGCGAACTGGCGAGCGCGTCTGGGCGTTCCAGACACTGGCCTCCGAGACACGGCTTCGACCGGGACCGGCGTCGACCTATGCTGTGGGCGGCCGGCAATTCGTCGTGATTTCGATGGGACCGGAAATCTGGGCGTTCGCGTTGGACGGCACGGTGTCGGCGCGAAGTGCACCCGACTCGATAGAACTAGACGATTTAACCCGCTGGGTCGGCCCTGCCCCAAGACCGGTCGATACGATAGAGACCGCCATGCTCCGAGATTCCTGCTGCCCGGTCGGCGGTGAGCGGAACGCGATCGATGAATACGCGTTCAACCCACTTCGTGCTCGCCTGAGTGTCGGGGACCGTGTGCGATTCGTTAACAACGGTGAAATCGCACACACCGTCGCCTCACGTGACGGCAGTTGGACCACAAACACGTTGGCACCTGGCATGTTTGAGTACGTGACCCTTGAGGAACCAGGAACGTTCCTTTATCACTGCACGGATCATCCTTGGTCGATTGGAGAGATTACGGTAGACCCAAGATAACGGTGATGCCTTGTGCTGCCACCAGATCTTCGACATCCCGGAAGCTCGGGCAGTATCGGTAGTAGAGCCACACGGCGTGGCTGATGATGTCGGGCGGAAAACGATGCCTCCGGTAGCAGGATCGACGAGTGTTCATCCCGACATTGTGCCGCGCGGGCAGTTAACCTGACAGAGCCCTCATCTGTCGGTAGTTCCGACTGGTAGCTTGCACCGCAGCCAGCACTTCTATCCTGCAGAGGTCGTAGCCAACCGCCTCCCCAACGTTTGCGCGCCAGCTCAACACGCGGCCACTTGGCTACCGGACGCCGGCGGATACACTCGCGGACACCGTTGCACTGACCGGTTGAATCGGCACCGTTACTCAGGAGTAGTCCAATCGGCGACTCCAGACCGGGCTGGAGTCGACTGATCCAGCCACATCGTCGGCAACCTTGCGAGCCCTCCGCCTCATCACATGAATGAGGCAGCCTCTTTCACCATCGTGCGCGTTAGGGCTTGGGCCCTAGGCGATGCTCGTGCAGACTCCGGGGTATTTGAGCTGACTCCTGAGCAGGTGGAGGGCGCCAGCCCTGGCGGTCTCGGCCGACTCGCTGTCCTGTGAGAAGGACGGGCTGAGCGGCACCGTCAGATTCAGGGCATACGCGGCACACGACGCGAATGATGCGGCGGCCCGCTGACATTGTGAGATGATGAAGTTTGAGACTCTGAGCGGTCTACCATGCCGCTCTCGACTACTACGACGTGGCTGGAGAATCGTGACATGACCACGCACACGCCCCATCGGTTTCTTGTCGGTGTCGTATTCGCGGTGAGCCTCGTGGTGTGCGGTGCTAACCAGACGGCCGCGGCCGACGATCTGACCATCTTCGTAGCCCTCACCGACAGCGAGGGTGAGCCGGTCACCGACCTTGCGGCTAAGGATTTCGC
Source organism: Vicinamibacterales bacterium (assembly GCA_965249105.1). Classification (GTDB taxonomy): domain Bacteria; phylum Acidobacteriota; class Vicinamibacteria; order Vicinamibacterales; family UBA8438; genus CAUZIB01. Next base: position 1,192,963 of record OZ252219.1, read on the forward strand.
CATTCTATGGGACGGCGTGGCATGTGACATCCTCGAGATCGAGCCGCTCAATCGGCCGGTGCGCGTGACCGTCTACTTCGACAACGCGACTGAGAGTGTGGCGGCTTTACCTGACATGCGCGAGGGAGTAAGGCTCTTCCTGGATGCGCTCCCACCAGACATCGAGGTGGCCGTCGGGTCAATCGCAGGACGCCCGCAGCTCCGCTCCCCCTACACCACTGACCGAGAAGAACTCCTCGACGCGATCGGCAAGATCGCTCCTGAAGGGGGCTCAGCGACCTTTTGGGATGCGCTGTACGAAGAAGCTGAGAGAATCGATAAGGACGAGGACCGTCAGTACACCCCAGTCATCGTGATGGTTGCCGTCGGCGGGCCTGAGGCGAGCAGCTACGCCCGGTCCCAACCATTCGAGAGAGGGATGGAGCGCCTGTACGCGAACGGAGCGACAGTCCACACCTTGTTGTTTACGTCCCCAAGCGGTGTTGGGAGACAAACTGGGAGAAACCAGTCAGCCTGGGGAGCCGACATCGCCGCGTCGACCCACGGCAGGTTCCAACCTTTTGTCTCGTCCAATGCGTTCCGCACGCTGTTGCCGGAGCTCGCCAAGGACCTCGCCCGGAAAAACAAGCTGGTCAGCCACCAGTTTCGGGTGACCTACACGCCGCCGAAGGATGCGTCCGACCAGGCGCGTATCCAGCTGCAAACCAAGCGCGCCGGCCTCATCGCGGTCGTTACGGAAAACGGGAACATCCCCTAGGCGCGTCTGTTTGTGAGGTTCTCGTTACCGGCGATTGGATCGAGCGCCTATAGGCCCGCAAGGTCGCTGGAACACTTATATCTATTTCATCTCGAGTCCCGGGTGTGCCGGCGCTCTGCTGCGAACGCCGCCGAAAGGACATCACGGGCTCCGGCCCGACCCTGCGCTGAGGGGTGGCCGCCGATCGCAGCGCCGTTCTCACTTGTAAGGTAGGTCGCGCTGCCTGCAATCCGGACTTCAAGACGACACCGGGACACAGAGCGGACGCGCGGGTCGCGTCTTCGCACCATGAAACCTCCTCGTCAGGTTCATGTTGCATCGACCCCCTGAATACACCCGCCAAGTGCGGAGTAGTTCGTCCGCCGCGCAGAGCCGAGACGGCGAGGAAATCTAGTTAGCCGTTGCCGTTTCCTCGTCCAGCCGCTCGATGATCTGATCCGTCAGATCATAGCGGGGGTCCGCAAAGAACACTGATGGCGAAGGCCAACTGAACACAAACTGGACGTCATGCTCTCCGGCCACCCGCTCGACGACCGGGCTGAGCTTGACGAGAAAGTCTGTTTGGAGATCCTGTTGGATGCCGAAGAACTCGGCCTGCGCGTCCTCCATAAAGCGCTGGAGGTCGAGCTCAAAGTTTTGAATCGCGTACTCGCGCAACCGCAGGGCATCTGGAGTCAGCACTGATTGGGCTTGCCCCAGCTGCCCTCGCTCCTGTTCGAGCTGCTGGTTGCGCTTCTCAATTTCCCGGTTCGTGTCCGCGCTGAACGCCTCCAGCTCGGCGATGCCTGCCTTGCCGAGCACCGAGTCCGTCGTCACCCGCTCGGGGCTGAAGACCGCCAGTCGGGCCGTTGGGAACCCGGGAGGAGTAATCTGTGCTAGCGCCGACGTCGGGAGCAGCGTCACGGCCAGAGCAACGAGTGTGGTGATCCTCATAGGGGTGCCTTTCTCGTTCTAGGTGGTGCCGTCCAGAGCTTTAGACGCTTCGGGCGATGTTTTGGTCGTCGGATCGTCTCTCGTAAGGAATACGAGGCGATAGCTCGTGCCCTGTCGCCCAGCGTAGAGGAATCAAACCGCCGCGACGGATCTAGTTGCGTCAACCCCCTCGTTGTGTTACATAGTGTAACGTGACAACGCGTAGCAGCTCCCACCACGCACTCACCGACCTACAGCAAGCGATACTTGAGTGTATCTGGCGAAACGGGGAGGCCACAGCTGAAGACGTTCGCCAGGCGCTTGAACCGCAGCATTCGCTCAAGGATTCCACTATTCGTACGGTGCTTCGTCGTCTGGAAGGGCGTGGATACGTGAGTCATCGTCTCGAGGGACGAGCCTTCCTGTATCGGGCCGAACTGCCGCGGCAGCGAGTGGCTGCGTATGCCGTACGGCAGATCATTGACCGGTTCTGCTCCGGATCGGTTGAGCAGTTTCTCGTGGGGATGGTGGACGAAAAGGTTCTGTCAGCGAAGCAGATCGCCCGCCTCACGCGGAAGTCAGAGGGCACGGCGACGCGGAAGACGGTACGGAGGCGCACATGAGCGCGGTCCTGGTCGGTGTGCTTCTCGAGGTCTCTGTTCGCGTGGTGGTGCTCGCGGGCCTCGTGGCCGGGGCGCTCGCGCTGCTGAGGGTCCGCGCGAACGGCGTGCTCCATGCCGCGTGGACTGGAGTACTCGTGGCGATGCTGCTGATGCCCACACTGCCCTCCTTCGTGCCGGCGGTCACGGTCCCTCTACCAGCGCCGGCGCGGCACCTTGTCGCAGTGGCGGGCGGACTGGCACCCAGACAGCCCGTCGCACGAGCCCCACGGGTGCTCCCGAGTTCACCGCCGAGGCGACCGACGGCCGCCACGCCGGCCCCGAGTGAGGCGCCCCGTCGCGGAGCGTCGTGGCCGTTCGTCGTACTCGTCATCTATGGGACCGGCGTCTTGTTCCTGCTGCTGCGCCTGGCGGTCGGCTGGCGGGGCGCCCGGCGCGTCTCACACGATAGCGAACCCGCGGTTCCCGAAGCCGCACGTCATCTCTCGTGGTGGCCGTCGACCGCCCGCATCTGCGAATCCCGATACGTGACGGTACCTGTGGCTCTGGGCGCGCTCGCGCCGGCCGTCGTTCTTCCGCTCGGGTGGAGGCGCTGGCCAGACGCGCAGCTCCGCGCGGTGGTCGAGCACGAGGTGGCGCACGTCGCGCGCCGCGATCCCCTCATCGCGTTTCTCGCACGTCTCAACGCGTGTGTGTTCTGGTTTCATCCGCTCTCCTGGTGGCTGGAGCGCCGGCTGGCGGTCACGGCCGAACACGCGTGCGACGAAGTCGCCGTGCGCGCGACCGGCGACTCAGGCGGTTACATCACCGTCCTCATGGAGATGGCGGCGACAGTCCGACGAGGGGGCGGGCGGTTGCGATGGCATGGCGTCGGCATGGACGGGAGCAGGCGCCTGTCGGATCGCATCGACCACGTGCTGGGTGGACCTGTCGGGCCGGACGTCTCGCGGTTCCGGAAGACCGCGGTGGCCGCAAGTTGCGGCGTGGCGATTCTCGCGGTGACAGCGTGTCGACTGCCAAGCGGTGAACGGTCGTACGAAGAGATGCGCCGATCGGTCGAGTGGCTGATCGAGCGGGGTTCAGGCACCGAGGTGGAGGTCTCGCAGGCCAACCGACCACTCGCCGAAGACGTGCTCCTCAGCAAACTCAGAGACGATCCGACGGGGCCATGGTCGGCACGTCTCGGCAGCTTCTATGCCGCCAGCCTGGTCGGTCACTGGGTGCAGTTTTCGGAACGCGGACTGCACCACGAAGTCACCGAGGTCGACCCAGAGAGCCAATTTGCTGTGGCGGCCCGCGAGAAGTTGGACAAATCAACCGACCCGGTCATGCTTACCGCCGCCGCGAAGTTTCTCGTGCGTTCTCCCCGTCCAAACGGACGTTCTGACGAGGCTACCATCCTGCTGGCGAGATCGTACCTTGAACGGGCCGTCCGTCTGGCGCCGGAGTTGGCAGACGCTCGCGCGGAGCTCGTGTCGGTGGTCTCTCACACCAGAAGGCGTGCTCAGTGGCTGTTTACCCTTGAGGCGCCGCCGGTGTCGCAGTACGACGCGGTGATGTCGTTGCCGGGGCCGGACCGGTTCGAGCTATTGCCGTACGCGGCGATTGCCGCGTACAAGGCCGCTCGCCAGGTGGCGCGTAACAACAATCCTAATATGGCTCGGTACGTTCACGTGAAATTCGAGAACTCAAGACGCTTTGCGGAAGCCCTCCTGGCGCTGGCATCGGATTTCCGGACCCATCCGGACGTCGGAACGGCGATCTACAAGGCCCACATGGTGTTGGCTGCTCATGCGCTGCGCGACGGACACGCGGACACCGCCGTCGAACACCTAGGGCTGGCGTCGATGGCGCCACCGTCTGATGGGTTGAAGTACGGCCGGCGGATCGCGTCGTGGCAGGTCGTTCTCGATCTCGTGAGTGCGGGTGAGGGCGCCGCTGTTGCCGAGTTCCTGGATCGGATGGCGGAGACGAGTATCGTGGATCGCAGCCTGCTGCTCGAGTCGGCCGCAGCTGTGCGGAGCGGCCAACCTCCGGTCGGGTAGACCAGGGTCGTTGCTGACCCCAGCCCCCCACAGATCCGGACATGCGGGTTCTTCCGCATCCGGCTCCTCGGCAGATGGTTTCGCTACACGCCGGTGGCGAAGTGAGCGGCCGTCATCCGCGGAAGAGGATATCGCGCGAGAAGGCGGAGGAACCGCGTCCACGGCATTGTCCTCTGCTGCGACCGGCGGTTGAGCCACTTTTGCCAGATGTGCACGACGTGGAAGCCGAACGTCGTCAGGCTCGAGGCGTTCCCCCGAATCCCAAAGTAGGCACAATGCCCGCGCAGCTTCCACACCAACATCCGATGCTGCTTCGCGATCGATTCATGGCGGTGCGTACAACACCAGCGATTGACGGCCGTCAGGCTCCGCCGGAGGCGGTCCTTGGCCGTCTTGCGCTTGAGCACCCAGCTGCCGTTCCGGGCGATGCACCAGTAGTGCGTGAACCCCAGGAAGTCGAACGTGCCGGGTGGCGGGAATCTGTCACCGTTCTGCCCCGGGCGCCAACCCAAGCGCGGTCGGCGGAACCGAACCAGACGGCTCTTCTCCGGATGCATCGTGAGCCCGACCCGCCCGAGGCGTTTCGGGAGCACCTCCAGCACCCGGTGGGCGTCAGATTCCTGCTCGACGACGATGACCACGTCGTCCGCGTAGCGGACGAGGACGCTGCGGCCACGGAGGCATGGTTGCACCTCCGTCGTGAACCATACGTCGAGGACATAGTGGAGGTAGATGTTCGCCAACAGCGGCGACACGATGCCTTGGTGCACAACTCGCGATCTCGGTCAATAATTGCCCTCCACCCCGAGATCCGAGGTCCCGCATGACGAGTTTCAAGCGCACCCAGCGGAAGTACGTCCAGAAGGCCTACCGTGTCCGGAATTGGCGGGAGTACGAGACGGGTCTCCGCGCTCGCGGGAGTCTGACCGTCTGGCTCGGACTCACCGATGGCAAGCTCGCCAACTGGAACTCGCCGAGGCCGACGCGCAGGAAGCCAGGCCGACAACGCAAGTACTCGAACCACGCCATCGAGACGACGGTCACCTTGGGCTTGGTGTTTGGCCTGGCGTCCAGGCAGACTGAGGGCTTCCTGCGCTCGCTGCTGACGCTCCTGAATCTGGACAACGACGTGCCCGACCACAGCACGATCTCGAGGCGCAAGGCGAGGCTGGGGAAGGTTGCTTCCTACGAGAGGCGAACCGTGAAGCCCGTCCACCTCCTCATCGACAGCAGCGGTCTTTCAGTGCACGTCGGCCAGTTGCGCACTCCGCCGAAAGCCAGGGACTACCGCAAGCTGCACCTCGCTGTGGATGAGCAAACCAGTGACGTGGTCGCCTGCGAGCTCACGAGCAAGCGGGCTCGAGACGCTTCCCGGGTGGCGTCACTCGTCGGCCAGATCGAGCGTCCCATCGCCTCGGCCAAGGCCGACGCCGCGTACGACACCGGCGACGTCTATAAGACGCTGGAGAATCACCGTGCTCATCGATCGCCGAAGGTGCTGATACCGCCACGAAAGGGCGCTCAGCTCGCGCTCGACTCCGCGGGCACGCGACAGCGGAATCGTAACATCCGAGCACGATCACGTGTTGGGAAACGGAAGTGGTACGTCGCATCGGGCTACAGCAGGCGAAGCAAGGTGGAGACGACGTTCCACCGCTACAAGGCCATCCTGGGCTCAGCGATGCGAGCGAGGGGACTGGCGTCCCAGAGAGTCGAGGTGAGGTTGGGGTGCAAGATCCTGAACACCATGACGGCGCTCGGGATACCCGATGGCGAGATGATCGGATGACCGGCAGGCGGAGTCACGGGAGACTCTCAGCCCTCAATGGAGTTGTGCACCAAGGCAGTGACGGCCCAGAGATTCGCGAGCCCAAGTTGACCGTCCGTCTCCGTATTCAAGACAAGGTCACCGATCCACCCGACAACTCCATTCAGGACCTGTTGTCGAGCTTCAATCTCATGAATCATGGGCACTGACACGTTGACCCTGTCCCCAAGTTGATTCGTCATCGAGACAGATACAAGCCGATCCGGCTCTGGAGAAGGGAGTTCTCGAAGCACCAAGCTATTGATCAAGCTGAAGATGCTAGCGTTAGCACCTATAGCCAGCGCCAGCGTGACCACCGCTACTACTGTCTGTGTTCTGGTTCTCCAGAGCGATCGCCAGGAGTGACGAAGGTCATGACCCATTCCAGCTCACCATGGCGTTCTTAATCAATTCTGGTCGCGGGATCACCGACGGACGAACGACACTCCACTTGATCATTCTCTTGGCGAACAGACCATTCGCGGATGTGTGCCCTGGCACAGACTTTGGCATGCGTGCTCGACTGAGTGCTTGCGAGTTCATCTCCGATATTCGAACAGGCGGGGCTCAGTCAGGCGTCGTCATGCGAGTTTACCTTCCGCCGAAGGCTGGGCAAGCGAAACGTCGGACGCGTCTCCTTGTTGGCGTCGGCGGCGTCAAGAAACTCGGAAATCAGGTTCTGGGTCCACGCCTGCGACAACGCATGTCTCAGCTCCGCAAGGTGGACCTCTCGGACCTCACTTGATGACAGGACGGGCAGATCCTTGCGAAAAATAGGATAGCAGCTGAGCCGCTCCGACAGCCATTCCACTAGGTCCAGCCCTGTCTTGTTGAATAACGTGACAGTGATATGCAGTGACGGTTCGTTCACGGGATATGCAACATGCCACCATCCGCGTGGTAGGTAGAGAACCGATCCCGTTGATGATGGGGTTCTCGATGACAACTTGGCTCATACTGGCACGTCCCCGGAGTGCGCAAGCTCTTCCTGCTCTCCCATCTCCTACTGTCCTCTCATCAACGGCCCCGCTGATCGTGTTCGTTCAGACTGAAAAGGCCAACTGAGGCGGTGAAATAAGAAAGACTTCGCCCCCGCCATCGCCCTACGCCCGCTCAAGAGCCGCAATCTGACGGTCGAGCAGTGCTCGCTCGGTGCGGAGCTATTGGAAGGCCGTCTGCAACGCCTTGGACACAAGGCTCTCCTTCGACGCGGTGAACACGCGGCGCCGTTGCAGGCGATCGTGAGCATAGCCGACACGGCGTACGGATCAACGGTAATGATTTGCGACACTCACGCGCAAGGCCACGTTCACGCACGAGCGATTACAACAGCTGACATCCCGGCAGCTCCCCCCCCGACCTCTTCCTCGCGCGAGGAGGCCACCGCCGCCGCCACGACCACCCTCGTCGCGCTCACGGCGCTCCCCCCAACCCGGACCACAGAACCGGGCTCGCGAGACGATCACGCGGACACCGGCCGCCACCTCGCCACAGGCGCGACTCACCTCCCCGGCGCCGCGCCCGTGACCGCTGAAATCGCCTGAATCCAACGAGGAAATCGGGGACGAACCTTCAGCGGGCGTCTCGGGTCACGTCGATCAGAAGTTGTGATCTCGGGACTTTACCGGGATCTACCGGGATAGCCGGGATGCCCGCGAGCGGCGCACGTCTCACTTGTTTCGGATAGTTCCGGAATATTTCGGATCAAAACTTTCGATCGCGGACATTCGGTCGTAAGCTTTCGGGGTCCGATTCGACCGCGGCGAGTGAAGACTCCACAGCCTCGACGTCCGCACGCAGTCCGGCGGCATCTTCGTCATCGAGCTCGTCGATCGCCGGGCGCGCGTCGTCGAGCGCGGCTTCGGCATCAGCCACCAGCCCGCGCGTCTCCGTCTCGAGGCGTTGCCGGTCTTCTTGCTGCTGTATGGCGGGCTGGTCTCGATCCCCGCCTTCCTCGCCGAACGGGCTGAACCTGATGTGACCGTGTACGGCGTCGTCGACCAAGGCGGCGTACTGAAGCTCGACGCCGACGTCTCGCGCGCGCCGGTGGAGCTGCCGCCGCCCGTGCGGCAGGCGTTGGCGGCGTCCGGACAGCACCTGAACGAACAGCTGCTCTCGGTCTTCGGGGCGACGGTGTTCCGTCGCGTGGCCAACACCGACGCGGCGACTACCGCGCTGGGAGCGCAGCAGATCGCGGGGTAACTCACGAAACACGCTGGCCCAGCTGAGTTCCAGCAATCGGCGCCGTTTCGGTCCCAGATGTTCCCAGGGATCGAACAACGCACCACTCTGACGGTCGCGAAGAGCTTGGGTTCAAGGTGTCGTCGCAACACCGCGTTGTGTGATTGAGCATAGGTGATCGCCAAGTGCCTCCGCGGGTGTCTTCCAGCCGAGGGTCTTGCGGGGGCGACTGTTGAGAGCAGCAGCAACGGCGTCAAGATCATCACGAGAGTGTCTGGACAGGTCGGTGCCTTTGGGAAAGTACTGCCGCAGCAGGCCGTTGGTGTTCTCGTTCGTGCCGCGTTGCCAGGGGCTGTGTGGGTCGCAGAAGTAGATTGGCAGACCGGTGTCGATTCGGAGTTGAACGTGTTGAGCCATCTCGGCGCCTTGGTCCCATGTCAGTGAACGGCGAAGCTGCGTGGGCAGCGTGATGATCGACGACGCGATGGCGTCTCGGACGGCCTCGGCACCATGCCCCGCCAGGGCGGGACCGTTCTTGATCCGAGGCTGCCCATAGTCATCCATGCGAGGCAGATGCAGCAGCCTCGTGAATCGGCTGGTGCGTTCCACGAGGGTCCCAATCGCAGAGCTCCCCAGTCCGACAATCAGGTCACCTTCCCAGTGTCCTGGGACCGCCCGATCGTCTGCTTCGGCGGGGCGCTTGCTGATCATGAGTTCGGCAGTGACGAACGCCTTGCCGCGTCCTCGTGTCCGTGCTCTTGGCACGCGCAGCGCCCGGCCGGTCCGCAAGCACGCCACCAGGTCGCGTCGCAGTGCCCCTCGTCCCTGCACGTAGAGCGCCTGGTAGATGGCCTCGTGGGAGATCCGCATCGACTCCTCATCGGGGAAGTCGACCTTGAGTCTGTTGGCAATTTGCTCAGGACTCCATGACGCCGCCCAGCGTCGGTCTTGACGGCGCCCGGGGCGGCGACCGTTCCAGTGCACATGGGGACCAGGCACCCTCGTCCCGTCGGCGGCCGTAATCCTGCCGGCGAGTCGGTCTTGCACGTACCGGCGCAGTTCGTCGTGTGCAGCGAGCTTCGCCACCTGCGGTCTTTTCGCCTTCAGGTCGGCGTGCCACTGCGCGGTCGTCGCGCGATACTCGAGTCCGCCACTGCGGGTTGCCGCATTGCGACGGAGCTCCCGAGAGATGGTCGACGGGGACCGGCTGATTCGCCGAGCGATATCACGAACCCCGCAGTGCTGGGCGTGCAAGATGGCGATCTCGTCTCGTTCGGCAAACGACAGGTAGCGCCCCGACAGAGGGGCCAGGCTGATCGGCGGCATGCCTCCACTTTCGCGGAACCATCTCGTTCCGACCGGCTGGGACACGCCGGCCCCCAGCGCCGCCTCTTCGCTGGACAACCCGCAGGCGATCGCCTCCCAGAACCGACGCCGATGCTCACGGCGTCCCGCCGTGGGACGACCCGGCGACCGCATCGGAAGACGTCCCGCACGGGGTGACCGACGACGTTTCGGTGTTCCCATCGCAACTCCTCACCGTTGAGGTGTTGCGACGACCGTTTGAATCTACCGAGTCAGCACGGCACAAGGATAATGCTTGGCTCACGTACTCACTCCCTTAAGCGATGCAGACTTTTTGCCGGCCCGTCAACTTTTGACAATATCTCGGCTTCGGCACGGACATTCCGGTCAAGGGACCGACGGGAAGTACGGTTGGCCCTCGAGTCGTTCCAGCCGTGCGCGGTCCGTCTCGGAGTCGAGTTCATCCTGTACGTCGACGAAACGATACGGTCGCCTCACGGTGGCATAGAAACTGCGGTCTGGGAGCGGGGTGAACCGGGTCCCGAAGTACCGGTTCAACACCAAGCGGTAGCTGTTCACGTGGGACATCGCGGAATACGGGGCGACCAAGACCGGGTCCCCCATGTCTGAACGAGAGTGCTGCGCCTGACCGGTCGCGTCTTCCTTGACAGGGGGAAGCAAGAAGGCGCTCAGCACGGACATCCGGTCGTGCAAGTAGGACACCTCCCAGCTGTCATGGCTGAAAAAGGCACCCGGTCCGTGATCTCCGTGCACGATGATGATCGGTGTCGTTTCCGCGGCAGCCAAGACGCCCACGATCGCTTCCCGCAACTGGTTGTTCACCCAGTGCAGCTGGTCCCGGAACTGGCGCTTGTAATCGCCACGCGTCAGTCCGCCGTCCCGAATAAGGTGACTCGCGCTCCGCTGTCCGAAAAAGCGCTGCTCGCCTGTGTCGCTTCCATCTCGGGCGACCACGAAGGGCGGGTGTGGCGCCAGGAAGAGGGCAAAGACGAACAGTCGCTCGTTGCGGGCGGCGAGCTCCGGAAGGCTCCTGAAGGCGTATCCTAATCTCTCCCGCTCAGACTGTCGCTGGCCACTTGAGGAAGTGGCCGTGGCCATAGCGAGCAGGGCCCGGTTGAACTCGTTCTGTTGCCCTGACGCTACGTAGATCGGAGTCGAGGAGATCGTGGTCGCCCAAAAGCCTGAATCGAGCGCGACGAAGGTGTAGCCCTGCTCCGCGAGAAGGCGACGGACCCGACTGTCCGCAAGACCACGCCGGAGCGGCTCGAGGTTGTTGCTGTCGGGCGCCACGTTCGCCACCAGGTTGTCCAGGTAGTCCATGTTCAACGTGGACGCCAGCGAGTGGATCGTGTGGCTGTAGTTGGCGCGACCTTCGTGCGCCACGAAGAACCCCTGTGCCTCGAGCCATCCCACGAACGGTGTGTTGTCGAAGTCATATAGCGCCGCCAGGGTGTCGGACCGACCATACGCATCGAGTACGATGTGGAAGATCGCAGGGTGGTCATTGTCCGCGGCCCGAAGCACGCTGCTTTCCGCCGCGGGTGCTCTGAGCTCGAGCCAGCTCGAGTCGGCCTGCGCGACGGCAAAGTGAAGGACCGTGACGCCCGCCGTTGCGACGAGCACGCCGGCAAACGCGTCGAGCACCTTGGTCACGTGACGCAAGTGTCCTCGGGTGCGGAAGGTGAGCACCGCAAGGGGTGCCATCACCGCCATAATGGCGCCGGCGGCCTGCATCTGGCTTCCGCCGAAGAGGTCGAGCAGGCGACCGTTGGCCCAGACCGACACGATAATCATCGTCGCGCCACGTGGCGACCCGCCAGTGCCGTCGATCAAGAGTTTCGATCCGGGACATTCCGGGACTATCCGGGATCCATCCCGGTATCCGTCGGCATCCTTAATTCATAGGATCAGTACGCGTCGGCGCGATCACGTGCGCCGTGCCGATGTTGACGCTGGCCACGTGAGCGCGAGCAAGCCCGGAGCCCAGGCCAGCGCCCACATCGCAAACTGCAGCAGGTAGTTTCGACCCTCCGCAGGCGGCCGTCCCCAGAGGACGTTGCGGACCAGCGCGAACGCGATGCTAGCGGCGACAGCGGCCACGACACCTCGCGTCGCGACCTCCTTCCAGTCCCGTCGATTCGGTGCCCGCAGCCATCGTCCGTCAAGGGCGGCTAACAGGAACCACATGATCACCCAGGCGCCTGGGATCGCCGTGCCGTAGGTACGTGAATCCATCACGACGATGAGGAAGTAGTAGCTGAGGGCCCCGCCAAGGCCGGCCAGCGTACCGAGCGGAAGCCCCTTGACGAGGCCGCCGCCGGCCGCGCCGATCGCGCCGCCTACGGCAGTCAGCAGCAGCGCCCCGTGCACCAGACCGGCAACCATGGTGTGCCGCACTCCCACGGTGTACCAGATGAAGTCGCCGAGGGTTGCAGCGGCGGCGACGACGACGATACCGGCAACAATGGTCATGTCAAGCCCCATCCTCAAGCTCGCGTGGGATTATGGCTGCCAGCGCGCTGACCTGGGGCCTGTTCTTCCTGGCGACCCCCTGGGCGCGTTGTTCCTGGGCACCGCCGAGACGCCATTGGCGCGGTTCCAGATGGCACTCGCATTTGGAGTCCCTGCCTTGCCGGACTTGGTACTGGTCGCCGTCATTCTTCTAGCGTAAGCGGGGGAGCCCATGCCAAGCTATCGCAGTCTAAACCACACGAAGTGGGCCTGTCAGTATCACGTGGTGTTCATCCCCAAGTATCGGAAGAAAGTCATCTACGGAACCGCCTAACGCGGTTCCGCTCCATCCGCGGGCCCATCCATGACACAGGTCAACCGCCACACAGGTAGTGGCGGACCAGATCGCCGGGGCCGACGCTGCCGAGATCGACGCCGGCGAGGAGGAAAGCGCCCGGACTGAGCTCTATTGACCCGATTCCCGGACGGTCCCTCTCGGTCGGCGAATGTTCGAGTGAGGGCTCCGCCGGTTTAGGTCCACTCGGAGCGTGAGACTGCGCCCGGTCGTGGCCGCGCATCCCGTTTATCCCGCCTAGTCCCGCAAGATCCCGGATCAAGACTTTTGATCGCGCACATCCGCGTCTTCTTGCTCTACTTATCCCGAGGTTATCCCGGGTTTCAAAACTTCTGATCGAGGTCAGCCGCCCTGGGGGAACACTGGAAGTTGACCCGACCCGAGCGGGCACTCAACTCAGCCCCGGCTCCGAATTGAACGACGCGAAACGGTTGGTGGCGTTCTTGCGCTGAAGGCGATCTATGGAATCGGCCATGCGTTCGTCGATGGAGGTCATGGCACTCCCTAGCTAGATGTCTCCATCCCTTTCTTCTGCCGACCTCACAGCGGCGATGATCAGGGCGTTCGGAAACTCCCGCAATCCTTCATGACGGGCGGCGTTCAATTTCGCGATCTTGTCCTGCGACGACTGCTGCCATTCATTTCGTCGCTGCTCAGTCACACCCGTCGTGAGGGCAATCGAGGTGCCCCTTGACGACTTCGACAACGTTGATGTCACCGTTAGCTTCATCGGCAAGCATTCTACGGGCCTCATCGAAGCGATGCCTAGCAACGCGACGATGGTCGCGTTCCACGAGTTGGGCCTCCGCAGTTACGTCTCGGAGCCGGATCGCGGGCGGCGCAAATTGGAGAACGTCATCGAGTGGCAAGCGTCGGTGTTCCTGCGCGGTCATCCCAACATCCTGAAGCGACTGCTCATCCAGGTCTGTACGACTATCGGCAGCTACGGGGTGATTCCGGATCCCACCGACGAGAAGGCGGTGTGGATTTCGGCGACGCGCTTCCCGGGACAGGTCGCCCGGCTGCACCTCGGCGACAGCCCGCCGGACCGCAGGGCTTCTTCAGCCGCGGGCTGGATGGACGCATAGACAACCCGAACGGAGGGTGGAAGGGTCGCGGCTTGTGGGCGACGTACGGTGACGCGGTGACCTGGCACATCGAAGGGGGGGTGGGCGTCAAGCCGGGCCTCCTGAAGTTCCAGGTCCGTCCGGATCCCCTCGCCAACTGAGCGGTCGTTAGTTAGTTCGCCGTCACTCCTTCAGGCCGTTGCGAAGCGCCGGGAGTTCGTTTTAATCCGGGATAAGCCGGGATCATCCGGGATGACCCCGGGATGCGACTCTCGCGGTCGCAACGACGTACGGGGACGCGGCGGCCCCAGCGGGGGGCGGTGGGCCGGGTGCGGCTCTACAACGTCACCGACGATGCAGTCGTCGATGGCCCCCAGTCAGGTGGTGCTGGGTGGGCGGAAGGTCGCGATCCGGCGGCCGCGCGGCCGCCGCGACGGCGCAGGAGCTGCGGATCCAGCGTGGCGCGTTGCGCTCGACGACGAGGCGTTCGTCGTCGATGCCCGGGTCGGTGTACGGTCGGTCGTGCAGCCCGGCGTGGATCACGCGCACCAGCTTGTGGGCGGTGGCCAGGATCCATCCCGGTAGCCGACGCTCTGTGGGCGCAACGACTGACGCCGAGTCCAGCGCCGGGACGCCACGTTGCACCTGCCGGTGCAGGTCCACGCGCGCCGCGCGTCATGGTCAGTTTCTGTGCCGTGGGCTCGGCCGCCGCGCCGCGAGAAGTTCTTGCAGCGGCATATTCCGGGACTTGCCGGGCTCCATCCCGGAATCCGACGCTCCGCGGACCCGACGACTGACAGGGGTCAGTCGTACATGGCTCTCTCAAAACCCCGGACCACCGAACCTGGCTCGCGAGACGATCACGCGGACCCCGGCCGCCACCTCGCCCCCGGCGCGACTCACCTCCCCGGCGCCGCGCCCGTAACCGCTGAAATCGCCTGAATCCAACGAGGAAATCGGGGGCACCCCTCGAGCGATCCCGAAGTGCGAGCATCGGCAGGACTGGGTGGCGGTGGGGGCAGTCTCGAGCGAATCCGTCTCGCACGTCGACAAGCGAATAAAAGACGAATATTTGAAGGGTCCCTACTATGTCCCGCTTCAAACTCCTTGACCGGCTCAGGGGGAGTGTCTTGGCGGGCAACGTCGGTACCTCCGCATCGGAGGATAAGTTGTTGTCCTCGCGCGAGTCGCATCCCCGGGGTCATCCCAAGAGTCGCATCCCGGGGTCATCCCGGATTATCCCGGCTTATCCCGGATTAAAACTTGGGTCATGCCTAGCTGAGCCTCTCTGAACGTTCCGACCTGGTACCCCGCCGATCTGAAAATGGCCGATTGCGTCGAGGTTGGCTTTGACCGTCTCTGCCAGGCACCCTTCCATGATCTGCATATGGTAGAAGTCGTACTGCAGTAACACATTGTCGGTGCCAACCTGATGAATGATCCTCTGGGCCTGCGCGCTCCGCGTCAGAAAATAGCCCGGATTGTCCCGAGTGTTGAGTGGCTCGATGAGGAGGCGCACGCCAAGCGGTCTCGCCTGCTCGGACGCCCACTGCACGTTGGATACAAAGGTACCCTCGGCTCGCGTGTCGTCGGTCTTGCCAGCCAGGCAGTGCAGTTGACGGCAACCAGTAGCCTCGGCGTACTCGAGCGCCCGCGTGACGTCCTGTTCGAATTCAGCCTCCTGTCCGGGAATGGCACCGACGGCTGTCGGCAGGTTGAACAGCACCGGGGTCAAGTCGTGACACCTGAGGCGGTCGGCGATGTCTTCCGGTGCGGTATCGGAACATAATCCGCTGAGCTCGATCAAAAGTTTTAATCCGGGATAAGCCGGGATAATCCGGGATGACCCCGGGATGCGACTCGCGCGAGGACAACAACTTATCCTCCGATGCGGAGGTACCGACGCTGCCCGCCAAGACACTCCCCCTGAGCCGGTCAAGGAGTTTGAAGCGGGACATAGTAGTAGCCCCCCGCGCTCGACTCGGCGAGCACGATGTCATCCCACACGCTCGGGTTGAGGACGTAGTGCGTCGCCATCGACCGACCGGTAAACCGGATCAGCGTCTTGGCCTTCCGCAGGACGTTGAGCGGTTTCGAGCGCACCACGTTGGTTCCCGTGCCCGTCGTCGTCCAGCCGATGTCCTGAATCCCCGTCACGGTGAGCAGGTCCCGGAGGTTCGGTGCCGTCCCGTCGCCCTTCAACGTCGCGAGGTCGACCGCCTGGCGCACCATGAAGGGCAGCGTGTCGTCCAGGTAGCTTTCGACTTGCGGCTCGTCCTCCATCTCCTCGCGGGTGACGGGAATGTGGGTGGCGATCTTGCGGACCGCGGTTTCCTGCTGCGTCAGCGCGAGCGTCGACTCCGGCGCCCAGCCCGCGTCGGTCTTGAACAGCGTCGCCAGGATCGCGTCGTCCCGCACCAAGAGGGTGCTCTTGAGCGGGAGGCTCGCCATCTGACTCGCAAACGCCGCCGAGCCGAGCGCGGGAATGTCCCCCTGCTGCGTGAAGTCCGCGCGGATCAGATCCGCGAGCTGCGCCCGCGGCGCAGGGCGGACGAGCTGGACCGGCGCTGGGTCGGCAGCGCTGACGCCGCCGCCGCGATTGCCGGCCCGAATGTCCTGCGCCACGCGATCCAGCTCGGTCCGCTCCGTGAGCGCGTCTTCGAGCCCCGAGAGCTCCGAGTGGACGCCAATCAGCGCCTCGCACTTCTCGGCCAGGCTCTTCCCGTCGCCAATCGCGGTGACCTTGGCGAGATCGAGATCGTCGCCCGCTTGGTCAAACGCGTTTTGCATGGCGCGCTCGACCTCGTCCCGCTTCGTCGTGATCGCCGCGGCGGGCTTGCCACGCCACGCGGTAAAGGTGTCCTTCCGCTTCGTCTCGTCCACCGAGGCGAAGGGTTTCATGGGCTGAGTCATGCTGCTGCCTCCTGTTGGGCCTTGAGCCGCCACCTGGCCAGCACGCGCCGAGCCACGGCCCGCGCCTGTACATCCTGGGCAGTCGTCGCCGCTGCCGTGTCCGCAATCACCGCCGTCGCGAAGCCCGCGGTGACGGCCTCCTCCGGCGCGAACCACGTGTCATCCTTGAGCCACGTCGTCACTTTCTGGCGCGACGCGCCCGTGCGCTCCACCAGTACATCCCGATTCGTCTTTTCCGCCGAGCGCAGCCCACCCACGACTTTCGTCACGGTGTCCTCAATGTCGTCCGCGGCGCCCGCCATCAGGAGCAGTGACCACGGGTTGTGCACCATCAGTTCCGTGCCCGTGGTCATCGTGCGAGTCTCGGCCGCGAGGAAGGGCAAGACGGCCGCCGAGGCCACCACGCCGCGCGCCTCTGCTGTGACCGTGACGCCGCTCCGCGCCCGCGCGCGCTTCGAGGAGGGCGCGAAGATCCATACCGCCAGCATGGACAATCGCGATCGCGTCGACAAGGACATCCTGTCAGGGGGACAGGATGTCCGCCCCACCCGCGCGGGTGGGGCGACGCAACAGTTCTATTGACAACAGAACACATCTGTTGCATACTGGGGTCGTGCCGATGACGCCCAAGCAGTTCAAGCGGTGGTTAGGTCGGCAGGGGTGCACGTTCGAGCCAGGGAAGGGCGGACACCTCACGGTGCGGCGCGGCGACCGCGTGGCCTCGCTCCCGATGCACGGCAAGCGCGACATGCCGACAGGGACGATGGAAGGGATCAAGAAGGCCCTTGGCTTGAAGAATGGGTGACAAGATGTTGTGCTATCCAGTAAAACTGACCACGGAGGACAACCACGTCCTGGTGTCGTTTCCCGACGTGCCCGGCGCGCTGACCTACGGGGACGATCGAGACGAAGCGCTGACGCGCGCGGTCGACGCGCTGGCCACCGTGTTCGATGCCCTCATGAAGGATCGGCGACCACTCCCGGCTCCCTCACGTCGGAAACGCGGCCCCTTCGTCGCGCTTCCCGCGCTCATGGTGGCCAAAGTCGAACTGTACAACGCCATGCTCAGGCAGAAGGTCGGAAAGGCCGAGCTCGGCCGACGACTCAACTGGCATCTCCCGCAGGTCGACCGCGTGCTGGACATGACGCATGCCTCGCGTGTCGACCAACTCGAACAGGCGCTTGGAGCCGTCGGAAAACGGCTCGACCTGCACGTCGTGTAGGGGGCATCTGACAGCACCTTTTAACTAAAAATCAGAAAGCTATGGGAACAAAAAAGGTGAATATGTTGTCTGCTGGGCTGTGGCATTATGGGCGGGAGTTCATAGAGACCGCCGCCGCCGCGTTGGACCTCTACAAGAAGAATAATCCCACCAATCCCATCGGTCCCAGCTACGCCCCATTCGCGATCTACTTCAATTTCTTGCACGGGATTGAACTCGGCCTCAAGTCTTACCTGGTCCATGAAGCGGGGATGCTTGAGAAGGAGCTTCGTGAGAAAAGGTTCGGTCACAAGCTTAACCGTTTACTCAATAAGGCGCTTCGTCACGGTCTGCAGTCCGCTTGCACTGAATTGACAGACACCGATCTTCAGGCAATTCGACTTTTAAGCAAGCACTACTCATCCAAGAAATTCGAGTACATCTGGATGGACGGTCCTTTGGAAATGTTGGACATCGATCAAGTTGCCAAGACTGCCAATAACCTGATTTCTGGTCTCAAAGACCTTGTCTCATTGGAGGCGCTTTCCGACTCCGAGAAGAAGGAAGTGCTTTCCGACTTCAAGAAGAAGAGAGCTTAAGTACTAGCCCGCTGCTCGTAAAGCGGTCAGGGCGAGACAGGCGACTGCTGGATCAAGAGCCGCAGGGCGATGATGACCGGCCCCGGAATCGGCCCGTGGCCGTTCTGCCACCGACGCACCGACCGGGGGTCCACACCCAAGCGCTCGGCCAGCTGCTCGACCGAGAGCCCAAGCGCGAGACGGTTGTCCCTAAACTCACGCGGCGTCATGCGCTCGTGCGCTCCGTCGAGACGAGCAGCTTGACGGTGGCCGGCGGGGACCCGACCCGCTGGCGGATCTCCAGCAACGCCTCAATCAACCGGCGCTCTGGCACGGGCGGCCCGCCGTCACGCCCCAGCCACCATTCCCGTTCACAGCCTGGACACCGGAGTGCCCCCGGCTGGCGGCCGGCGGACTCCAGGTTGGCGATCACGATCCCGTGCCCGCACGCCGTGCATTCGATCATCAGCGACGTGATGTCAGCTGCCGTGAACGTGTACAGGGTCTCAGCCGTCATCGCGGTCGCCCTCCGCCATCGGCCGTTCGAACACCAGCCGCACGTGATACGCCCGCTCGGCGTCGCGTTGCACGCTCCTCAGTTCATCGCACAACCGCCGGAGGGCGGTGACGCGCCCGGTCTGCAGATACCAGTCGACGTCGCAGTTCGGACACCGCGCCGGGAAAACCGAGGACCAGGTGCTCAGGTGAATCGTGATCGCCGTGCGGCAGTTCTTGCACGCCAGTTCGACCACCGCCACGTCTTCGAGGTCAATGCGACGCGTTTCGTGCGTCGTCATGTCGTCTCCTTCGTCGCCGTCTGTGTCGGGGCGCCCTTCGGTTGCAGCAGTCGATCGCCGTCGGGCACGGGCGGCAAGCGCAGGAGGCGCCGCCCCTCGTTGATCGTCATCACCCCCGCCTTGGCGACGGCCTGATCCACCGCGCGGACCTGCTCGGTCCACGAGCCCGCGCGAATACGATCCGCCGGCATCCGCACCACGAGCCCATCGGCGGCGTCGTCCGCTGACACCAACTTCGTCGTCAGCTGCGCTTGCACGCGCTGGACGTGCTCTTGAATCGACCACCGCTCGAAGTCCACCGCATGCCCCTCGAAGGTCGTCGCCACCTTCGCGCCCTCGTGGAAGTGCCCGAGCATCCGCGGCGGCACCCCGAACGCCCGCCCGACGTCCTCGACGCTATACTTCAGGAGCTCGATCAACTGGATGTCGGCAGCGCTCAGTCCCCCAACCGTGTCGAGCCCAAAGCCGGGCGGGAAGACCGGAATTTGGCCCTTGCGCCGAGCCGCCTCGTAGCTCTGGTTGAGGTCATCCTGAAACTGCTGGAGCGCGCACAGTGAGGTCGATCAAAAGTTTTGATCCGGGATAAGCCGGGATCATCCGGGATGACCCTGGGATGCGACTCTCGCGGTCGCAACGACGTACGGGGACGCGGCCTGGAACATCTCCAACGTCGGCTTCGAGACGCCGCCTGCGGCTGCCAGGGCACTCACGACCAGCACGACCGAGGCAGGGCTTCGCAGGGTCGAAGTGCAGCCGCTGGCGCGCGGGGTCTGACGAGACATCATGGGGGGATCTCCCGTCTCTCACGCTCGCGCGTCCACACCACCGACGCCAGGCTGGGACGCCTCGCCTGGGTGTCCACGCGGCTCTCCATCATGACCGGAGGGAGACGCGAACCCCAGCCGCGCCCGCTGCGCAACCCAGGCCACCGGCAGGCGGGTGTCGTGCATGAGCGTGGTGGCCGTCAGCGCGGCCGGCTGCCGGCCTTCGACGATGGCGGCGACGATGTCCGGGGCCAGGTAGCGCAGCCGCAGCAGGCGGGTGACATACGAGGCGGACACCTGCTCGGCCGCCGCGATTTGGGGCAGCGTGCGCGCGGGAGGCTGCGTCAGCCGATCATGGATCGTGACGGCACGCCCCAGCAGCCGGATCAGGCACGGGTCCGCGTGGGTGTGGGTGGCGAATTACTAATCGGCCCGTAATCCGGTTGTATTCAGGCGCTGTTTCGCAGCTCCAAAAGGCCAGAATCTGGCCAGATCTAGCACACTTACCCCCGGTTTGGACTGTGAGCCGTGCACGGCGTCTTCGGTTGGCTCACCACCGCCTGCTCCGAAGCCGAGCGTTCGTCGAGTGGGAGGCGATGAGGTGCGCCTCTTGAACAGCTGGTCGGTGCTCGGTTGCTACCGCTGAGTAGTTTCTCCACTTCGTCAAGTTGACAGCACCCGGTGTATTGTTAGGTTCTTGAACCCGGCGGCTTTCGTGTCGAAGGAGACCTCATGCGGCTGTTTCTGATCGTCCTGCTGTTTCCGCTTTCGCTGGTGATCGCCTGCGGTCCGGCGCCTGTTGAAGAGATGTCGGCGACGGACATACCGGCGGAGGAAGTCCAAGCCGGCCAGATGACGGAGTTCGGGGAGTCGCTCATTCGGCCGGGCGCGACCCCTTCCGATCTACTGATGGGGCCGGACCCCGCGCAGATGGAGGATGCGCCCCCGCTCGGCTATGGGCCAGTGCCTCACGGTCTGCAGATTCCCGTTGACCTGGAGCTCGGCGCGCCGTCCAGCGTCGCCTGGACTGGCGAGGATCGCCTCCTGCTGTTCAACCGGGGCCCCAATCCGTTGGCCTTGTTCGAGGCTGACGGGACCTTCGTGCGGTCATGGGGGCAGGGCCAGTATCTGAGACCGCATGGGATGCGACTCGATACTGATGGCAACATCTGGGCGACGGACGTCGCCGGTCACACCGTTCGGAAGATGAGCCCGGAGGGCGACGTGCTGATGACACTCGGCGTCCATGAAGAGGTCGGCGAGTGGGAAGTAGGAGCGAGCGAGGGCCTGCTCAATGAGCCCACCGACCTAGCTTTCGGACTCAGCGGGGAGATCTACTTGATCGTCGGGCACGGCAGCGGCCCGCCCGTAATACTGAAGTTCGACAGCGCCGGCACCCTGCTTGCGAAGTGGGGTAGTCGGGGCACTGGGCCGGGTGAGTTCGACACGCCCCACTCGGTCGTGGTCGACGCGGAAGGGCTCGTCTATATCGCCGACCGGCAGAATCGTCGCGTTCAGATCTTCGACGCCGACGGAAACTACCTCTCGGAGCGTCAGTACAAGGGGCTTCCGTGCGGCCTCTACATCCACGACGACCAGCAGATGTACATGGTGAGCGGGTTCTCGGGGGAGATTCTGAAGCTCGATGAAGACGGCAAGGCCATCGGTGCCACCGGACAGCCAGGTCCGGGGCTCGGCGAGTTCGGCGAGGCCCACTACATGACGATCGCGTCGAACGGAGACATCTACGTCGCCGACACCGTCAAGCCCGGGCTTCACAAGTACGCGAAGAAGATGTAGTCGCCGCCGGCGGCTCCAGCAGGTCCAGAACCGGCTCTGTCAGGTTGACCCCCCTGGTGGGCAAACGGCCGAAGCGCTGCTCGCGTGCAACATACTGAACGCGATGACCGACCTAGTCCTGGCCTCCCTCTTCGCGCGCCTCGTCGGCGCGCGCGCCGCTCAACATGCTGGTCATCGCGTGCTTGTTCCCCTCGTGACAGGCGTACTCATACATGGAGTACTCGTCGAAGCGCGACAGACCGATGGCTGCCTTCCACGGTGTCACCCAGGTTTCCGGATCGCCGACGATCGCTTCGTAGTCGAGCGAGTCTTCGCCGGTCGGGGTGAATCGCTCGGTCACGGTCAGCTGGTCGGTGTGCGCGTTTCCTCGGATTGCACTTCTGTCGGTGAAGTTCGTTGTCTCCACGACCAGCGTGTTGCCGTCGAAGTATCCCCGGGACCGGCCCATCCAGAGCCGGATGTCCGATTCGGGCAGAGGCCCGTCCGATAGCGGGATGATGCGCGCGTCGTGGATCATCTCGTAGCGGATGACGACGTATCCCGGAACCTGCAGGATCTGATAGGCGTTGTTGTAGAGAGAGGGAAACGTCGAGGCCGGAACGCCTCGGGTGATGCAGCGTACCCACGGATCGAGGTAGACGTACGAGTCGAACGCCTTGCGGCAGACGTTGTCGATCCGCTTGCTTCCAGTCTCCGTCAGCGGCGGCAGCCTGCCGTGCGCCGGTTCCGAAATGAGGCTCGGTCTCACCTTCCCCACGTCCGTGGCCGTTTCGAACCAGTGTGCGGGGATACCGCCAATCACCGCGTCGGGGTTGCTCTCGGGCTGGGGCTCATCCGATGGGACACAGGTCCCCGTGCCGATCAACTGGCGAGTGGCCCTCGTCCCGGGAGGAGCCGGCGCCTCCAGACTGAACCCCTCGCCCAGATCGAAGTTCGTCCAGATTCCTTGGAGATCCGGGTCGCCCCACGGGGTCGTTGACGGCTGCCCACTGGCCACCGACGGACTGAGCATGGTGAGCGCGGCCACGAGCGCCAGGCACGCGAAGTGAACTGTGGATCGATGTGTCGTCATTGGTCTTCCTTCGTGGTGTCTTTCGTTCCGTCTTGACTTTACCACTGCTGATGATACCCAGCCTCTTTCTTCCAGGTGCGCCCCCCGACCTCCCGGATTCGCTCGATGACCCGATCGCGCACCTTCGACCGTCCTCGCCGTGGCGAGATCCTCGTGTAGGAAGCCAGTTTCTCAGGAGTGCCTGTTGAACTGTCCCACGTTCCACGCTAGGGTAGTCGCGTTGATCTGTCCATTGCGGTGACCTGTCGGTTCCGGAGACCTGCCCATACAGTGAGGTCCAGATGAGGTATCCATCTTTAATGGTTGTATGTATCGGGACCCTGGTCGTGGGGCTGACGCCAATGCTTGCAGCGGCGCAGGCAACCAACACACCGCCGCCTCGCACCGCATGGGGCCAGCCGGATCTCAGGGGTGTGTGGGAGTTCAGGACGCGTACGCCGCTGCAACGTCCCGAACGGCACGCCGATAGAGAGTTCTTAAGCGAAGAAGAGGCCGCCGAACTCGAGCGGAGAGAGATTGAGCGGAACACACGTCTGAGTAACCTGCCTGCGCAGCGAGCAACGGTTATCCCCGATCCAGATTCCCCCGCCGGCCGAGCGCTGCTGGACTCGCCGAGTCACCCAAGCCTCGACGGGGCACCGGCCGCGTACAACAACTTCTGGTTCGATTGGGGCACGACCGTCGTTGGTACGAGGCGCACGTCGCTGATCGTGGATCCGCCGCATGGGCGGCTTCCGGCCAAGACGGAGGCCGGACGGGCGAGGGCCGCGGCCATGAGCGCTCACTCGTCCTTTAGCGGTACGATCGCCGAGTCACACACGGACCTCAGCAATTCCGATCGCTGCCTGACGGGCTCAAACGCCGGGCCACCCATGACGCCGGGTGCGTACAACAACAACGTGCAGCTGTTTCAGACTCCGGAGTACGTCGCGCTTGTCAACGAGATGGTGCACAGCTTTCGCATCGTGCCGCTCGGCGGGCGTTCCGGTCGTACCCCCGATGTTCGCCAGTGGTCGGGGGATTCGCGCGGCCACTGGGAGGGCGATACGCTGGTCATCGAGACGGCGAACTTCAACGACCATAACGTCTACAACACGTGGCGGAGTACCAGTCAGAACATGCAACTGGTGGAACGCTTTACCCGCGTCGATGCGGATACCCTGGAGTACCGATTCACGGTGACGGATCCGGAGACCTGGGAAAGTTCGTGGACGGCCGACGTTCCGATGCAGCGCAGTGACCTGCCGATATACGAGTTCGCCTGTCACGAAGGCAACTACGGTCTCTACAACATCCTCGCTGGCGATCGCATCAAGGAAGCCGAGCAGGCAGGGCGGTGACCGGCTGGCGTCGACACAACTGAGCGCCGGGACTAGATATCCGAGAGGTGCTGCAGCTCCCCCCTGCTGTCGCCGATGCTCTCGACCGGCACGCCCACCTTGTTCAGGAGGCTGACGTACAGGTTGGTCAGCGGGGTGCCCTCCGGATACCGGAGGTGACGCCCTCCGCTGAGCTGTCCCGCGCCACCGCCCGCGACCACCAGCGGCAACCCGAGTGACGTGTGGGCGTTGCTGTCGGACATGCCTCGGCCGTAGAGCACGGCGACGTCGTCGAGCAGGCTGCCGTCGCCGTCGGGCGTCGACCGCAGCTTCTCGAGGTAGTACGTGAGCAGCCCCGTGTGGTAGGTGTTGATCTTCGTCAGCTGCGCGAGGTTCTCGGCCTTGCTCTGATGGTGCGAGAGGGCATGGTGCGGATCGGGGACCCCGAGCTCTGGATAGGTGCGCCCGCTGAGCTCGGGCGCCATGATGCAGGTAATGACGCGCGTCAGGTCGGCCTGAAACGCCACGACCTGCAGGTCGAACATCAGCTTCGCATACGCGTCGAAGTCGGCGGGCACACCTGGTGGCTGGTCGACCACCGGAAGCTCGCGGTCGCTTTGCACCTCGGCCATCCGGATGCGCCGTTCGACGTCACGCACCGCGTCGAGATACTCCGTGAGCTTGGCGCCATCACGGGTGCCGAGCCGCTTCTTGAGATGCGATGCCTTGTCGGCGACCGAATCGAGAATGCTGCGATCGGTCCTTGTGCGCGCGGCTCGAGCCGCCGGATCGGTGCTCTGCATGTCGCCGAAGAGCCGCTCGAAGACCGCGCGCGGGTTGTTCTCCATCGGCAGGGGCGTCGTCGGCGTGCGCCACGAGATCGTCGTCGTGTAGGCGCAGCTGAACCCGGCGTCGCAGGCGCCGGCGAACTCGGTCGACTCCAGGCTGAGCTCCAGCGACGCGAGCTGCGTGTGCCGGCCGAGGTGGGTCGCCGCGATCTGGTCGATCGAAACGCCCGCTTCGAAATCGGCACCTTCCGTTGGCTTGGCGTGCACGCCGGTCAGATACGCGCCGCTGATGCGCCCGTGGCCGCCGGCGGGCTCGCCCGGGCGCCGGACGGCCGGTGCGTTGTCGAGACCGGTCAGAACGAGCACCCGATCGCGGACCGGCGCTAGCGGCGACAGGATCGCGCTGAGCTCGAACCCGGGTCCCTCGAGCGCGGGCGTCCAGTTCTCCATCACGGCGCCGTTGCCGAGATAGAGGATGCTCAAACGGGGCGTCGGTTTGGCCGCGCTGTTGCGGATCGCGGCGAACGCCGGCACCATGCCGTCGAGCAACGGAAGGGCGATGCTGGCGCCGAGGCCTCGAAGCACGGTGCGCCGCGCCAGCGCTTTCTTCATGACGATCATGATTCGGACCTCCTCATTGTGAACGGCACGCTCCGGGCAACGCCCAGGATGATCGACGACCACCGGTGGTCGGGGCCGGCGCCTCGCACGATCTGCCGAATGGCCGGCTGATCGTAGTGCTCGACCCCGCGGCCGAGGGCGTAGGTCAGCAGCCTAGCGGTCACCGTCTCGACGAACGCCTCCCGGCGCGAGTCTAGCAGCGCGCGCAGTCCCGCGGGTCCATCGAACGCCGCGCCATCGGGTAGCGTGGCGGACGCGTCGACCGGCTCGCCGCCGTCGTGGGTTCGCCATCTGCCGATCCCGTCGAAGTTCTCGAGCGCGAACCCGAGCGGGTCCATACGCGCGTGGCAGCTCGCGCACACCGGATTTGCCCGGTGTTGCTCCAGCCGTGCGCGCTGCGAGCGGGGCGCCGCGCCGTCGACGTTCTCGTCGAGGGCCGGCACGTCCGCCGGTGGCGGTGGCGGTGGCGCACCCAGGATGTTCTCGAGCACCCACTTGCCGCGCAGCACGGGCGACGTTCGCGTCGCGTGCGACGTCGTCGTCAGGATGCTGCCGTGCCCGAGCAGGCCCCGGCGCCCCTCGTTCACCGTGACACGGCGAAACCGGCTCCCGTAGACGCCGGGGATCCCGTAGTGCCGCGCGAGGCGCTCGTTGACAAACGTGTAGTCTGCGGTCAGCAGGTCGGTCACGCTGCGGTCTCCGCGCAGTTGGCTCTCGACGAACAGCTCCGTCTCCCGCTGGAACCCGTGCCGGAGGTTCTCGTCGAACTCCGGAAACAAGTTCACGTTGGGCGCAACGCGTCGCATGTTGCGCAAGTGCAACCACTGCGCCGCGAAATTGGTCACGAGGGTCGACGATCGCCGGTCGGCCAGCATCCGCCGGACCTGCCGCTCGAAGACCGCCGGGTCGCTCAGCCGCCCGTTGGCGGCGAGGTCGAGCAGCTCGTCATCCGGGAGGCTGCTCCACAGAAAGAACGACAGCCGCGAGGCGAGCTCGAGGTCGCTCAGCCGATACGGCGTCCCGGGCGCGGCGCCCGGCGGGTCGGCCTCGAGCCGAAACAGGAACTCAGGGTCGACCAGGATCCGCGTCAACGCCCGCTGGATGCCGACGTCGAACGCGCCGGCCTGCCGACCAGCCTCGTAGAAGCCGACGAGCGTGGCGACGTCGGCCTCCACCACGGGACGGCGGTAGGCCCGGCGCGCCAGCGTCGCGAGGATCTGCCGCGCGCACGGTTCTTCGGCGTCCGGTGTTTCCGGCTGGCAGACGAAGATACGACGCCGGCTCGCAGTGTCGCCGGGTCCGGTGGGGTCGTGCGGGCCGTCGATCGCGAGGCTGCCGATGCCCATCCGTTCGGACTCGAGCCGATCGCGCACGGAGCTCAGGATAAAGTTGCTAACCGGCAGGCGGCGAGGGGTCACGCCCTCGGGCGCCAGCGTCCGCCGCAGGAACGCGACGCCGACCGACCGCGCACCGGCCTCGACCCGGACGCGCACCGTCAGCCCGGCGTCGGCGTCCATGCACTCGCTGTAGTTTGTCCCCCCCACCTTCAACGTCTGGCTGCACTTCGGGTCGCCGCCGGCGGCGAACAGCGCGACCCGCTCGCCGTCGATGCGGCCCTCGAGCTGCTCGGCGCGGGCCAGACCGTAGATGTTGCCGATCACGTCCCGCTGGAGGCGGAGGCGCAGGATGTAGTCGGCGTCGAGCGGGAAGTAGTGCCGCACCGCGATCCCGCCACGCGACCCCAGGGGAAGCGCTTCGCTGGCGCGGGTATCCTGCACGCGGGCCCGCGCGAGGTCGTAGGTCTGCACGGTGGGCGCGACGTCGGAGTTACCGATCGCCAGGCGGCTGACCTTGTGGGCCGCCGAGACGTAGCGCTCCATCAGCGCCGGCGAGACGTTCAAGACGTCCGCGTTGTTGTCGAAGCCGAAGCCGAGGTCGTCCGCGGGCAAGAGCGACGGCCCGTCGATCTCGAGCGCCAGGAGATCGCGGATCGCGTTCGTGTACTCGGTGCGGTTGAGCCGATGGACCGACGGCCGCCCCGGGTTCGGCGCCGCGGCGCCGGCCTCGTCGAGCGCGGTCTCCAGCCACCCCGCGAACCGCTCGTAGGTGGCCGGCTCCGGCCGTGCCTGGCCGCCGGGCGGCGGCATCGTGCGCGTCCGCAGCTTGCGCAGCACCTTCTCCCAGACCGCCGCGTCGGGGCCGACCGGCTCGAGCGCCACGGCGTCGAGCGCCAGGTTCGCCGTGCGGAGACGGGAGTTGTGGCACGTCACGCAGTAGCGATCGAGGACCGCACGATACGTCGAGGCCGACGGGACAGCGAGGACCGGCGAGGCCGATTGCTGCGACGGCGCGGCAGCGCGGCGGGCCGGGCGGGCGAGCGCACCCGCTCCTGGCCAGAGCAGGGCGCTGGCCAGCGCACAGAGGACACCCCATCCCATCGGGTGGCGCATGTTCACGGCCAGAATGAATACTAGCGCAATGCGACGACGACCGAAAGGCCGAAGCGCGTGGAATGGGCTGGTGCTGGGAACGCACCCATGGCAGAATCGTCAATCATGATGTGCGAGGGCCCGACCCGCTCGAGGAGCGGACCCGGCGTGTGGATCGCCGTGGTGCTCGTCACGACCGTGCTCGGAGCCGAAGCGGACCGGCGGCTGATCGAGGCGGTTAAGCGGGACGATCGGGCAGCGGTTGCGGCGTTGCTGGCCGAGCGCGTCGACGTCAACGCCGCCGACGCGGATGGCTCCACGGCTCTGCACTGGGCGACCTACGCCGACGGCCACGCGACGGTGCGCCTGCTGCTGCGCGCCGGAGCGGACGCGAACGCCGCCGACGCGCACGACGTCTCGCCGCTGACGCTTGCCTGCACGAACGGGAGCGCCGCGCTCGTGACAACCTTGCTCGGGGCCGGGGCCCATCCGAACGCCGCGACGTGGAGCGGCGAGACGGTACTCATGACCTGTGCACGCACCGGCAGTGTCGAGGCGGTCGAGGCCCTCCTGGCCGCCGGTGCGGACGTCAACGCCGCCGAGCCGGAAGAAAACCAGACGGCGTTGATGTGGGCCGTGTCGGAGCGACACGCGGCCGTCGCGCACGCCCTCGTCGCGCACGGCGCCGATGTGACATCACGGTCCAGGCGCGGGTTCACGCCGCTGCTGTTTGCCGCCCGCGAGGGCGACCTCGACAGCGCGCGGCTGCTCGTGCAGGCGGGAGCGCGCCCAGACGAGGTGGCCGGCGACGGCACGAGCGCGCTGGTGGTGGCGACGGTGCGCGGCCACGCCGCGCTTGGGATGTGGCTGCTTGAGCGGGGGGCCGATCCGAACGCTGCCGGCGCGGGGTACACCGCCTTGCACTGGGCGTCCGGGCTGTGGGAAACGGAGCTGACCGGCCCGGCCGGCATCGTGACCGACCGCGATGACGAATGGCGCGCGCTGGCAGGCGTACCGACCGGCAAGCTGGACCTGGTGCGCGCGCTGCTCGCCCATGGCGCCGATCCGAACGCCCGGGTCGACAAGACGCCGTTGAGCATCGGCTATGGCGGCGGCCCGAACGCCGACGGGGCGACGCCGTTCTATATCGCGGCGATGGCGGCCGACCTCGACGTCATGCGTCTGCTCGTCAGCGGGGGGGCCGATCCGACACTGCCCAGCGCGCGAGACATGACGCCGTTGATGGTGGCCGCCGGTGTCGGCCGGCGCCTCACGATCGCCGAGGGCAGCATCACGGCGGAGCAGGCGCTCGCGGCGACGCAGCTCGTCTGGGAACTGGGCGGGGCCGACATCAACGCCGTCAACGACGCTGGGGATACGGCGATACACGGCGCAGCGAGCGTCGGCTCGGCTGCGCTGGTTCGGTTTCTGGTCGACAACGGTGCCATCGTGAACGTCGAGAACGAGCGGGGCCAGACCCCGGTGATGAGGGCGGCGGGCACCGAGGCCGAAGCGCTCCTCCGGGAGCTGGCCTCACGGTGATGATGTCGGTCGCATCGACCTGGTCGAGGAGAACCGGGTCCTCAAAGGGCAGCTTGGTGGCCGGAAGCTCCGGCTGACTGACGATTAGCGTCGCACGCCCAAACGGGCGCCCCGCCTGACTTGTCACTGACCGATGCGGTACCACTCTGGTCTCCCGAGGCCGGAGAATTGGCTTTCATCCATGGCACCCGGCGCGTCAGAATAATGGTGCGGGGGGGGTGACACATGCTGCGATCCACGACAATCGACCGGCGGCGACGCGTGTCCCCGGCGGCCATGCTTGCCGGCGGCCTCGCCGCCGGCGTCGTCGCGCTCGGCGCCGCGCAGACGGCCGGCATCCAGACGGCGACGCAGGCGGACAGCGGCCGCGCGGTCTACGAGCGTGAGTGCGCCGCCTGCCATCTGGCCGATTTGAGCGGTGCGTTCGAGGCGCCACCGCTCGCCGGTGCCAACTTCCTGAATTTCTGGGGCGATCGGAGCCCGCGCGATCTCTTCCAGCAGATCAAGCTCTCGATGCCGCAGGACCGGCCGGGCGGTCTCGAGGATCAGGAGTACGTCGACATCGTCGCCTACATCCTCCGCCACAACGGCGCGCCCGACGGGAGCGTGCCGCTGACGATGGAGACGACGGTCGCGATCAACTCGGTTACGACCGGTGAGGCGCCGCCCGCGCCCGCGTCGCCAGCCCCCCTCGGCTTCCCGACCGAGGGCCTCACCGTCACCGGGGAGGTGGACGGGTTCCGGCCGGTCACCGACGCGGAGCTGCGGAACCCGAACCCGGACGACTGGCTGATGATCCGAGGCAACTACGGGGCCTGGAGCTATAGCTCGCTCGCGGACATCACGCGCGAGAACGTCGGTGGGCTGCAGCTGGCCTGGACCTGGTCGATGAGCGACGGTGGCTGGAGTGCCCCCTCCCCGCTCGTCCGTGGCGGCGTCCTCTATCTCGTCAACTACGGCATGGTGGTGCAGGCGCTCGATGCCGCCACCGGCGACTTGATCTGGGAGAACCAGGTCGGCGCGGAGGTGCGCGGCTACACCGGCATGAGCCGGAACCTCGCCATCCACGAGGACAAGCTGTTCTTGGCGACGTCCGACGCCCGCCTGGTCGCGCTCGATGCCCGAACCGGCGCCGAGGTCTGGAGGACCCGCATCGCCGACCCGTCACTGGGCTACCAGCAGTCGAGCGGGCCGGTCGTCGTCGGTGGCACGGTGATCCAGGGGCTCGCTGGCTGCGATCGCTTCACCCGCGCCGGCTGCTTCATCAGCGCGTACGACGCCGGCACCGGACGACAACTCTGGAAGTTCAACACGGTGGCGCGGGACGACGAGCCGGGCGGCAACACCTGGGCCAACCTGTCAAACGTGCTGCGCGGCGGCGGCGACACCTGGATCACCGGCAGCTACGATCCCGAGCTGAACCTCGTCTACTACGGCGTCGCGCAGGCAAAGCCGTGGGTCGCGGCGAGCCGTGGAATGACGACGAGCGACCCGGCGCTCTACACAAACTCGACGGTGGCGCTCCGGCCGGAGACAGGCGACCTGGTCTGGCACTTTCAGCACGTGCCGGGTGAGACGCTCGACCTCGACGAGGTGTACGAGCGGGTGCTCGTCGATCTCGGGAGCCGCAAGGTGGTCTTCAGCGCCGGCAAGCACGGTATCCTGTGGAAGCTCGACCGGGAAACCGGCGCGTTCCTCGGCCACAAGGAGACCGTCTTCCAGAACGTCTTTACCCGGATCGATCCCGAGACCGGAGCGGTCACCTACCGACAAGACATCATCGACGCCACGTTGGAGGAGCCGATCCCGGCCTGCCCCAGCACCGCCGGCGGCAAAAACTGGCACCCCATGAGCTACCATCCGGTCGCGGGGTTGCTCGTCCTGCCGCTGGCGCAGACCTGCATGGACATGGTCGCACGCGCGGTGGTGCTCGAGGAGGGTTCGGGCGGCATCGGGATGAGCGCGCGCCCGTTCTACGAGATGCCGGGCACCAACGGCCGGCTTGGCAAGTTGGCCGCGTACGACGCCGAGACGATGGAGGAGGTCTGGAGCGTCGAGCAGCGCGCGCCCTTCCTCACCGGCGTGCTGTCGACCGGCGGCGGGCTCGCCTTCGTCGGCGATCTCGACCGCCGTTTCCGAGCGTTCGACGTCGAGACTGGCACCGAGCTCTGGAGCACCCGCCTTGGCACGTCGGTTCAGGGCTTCCCCATCACGTTCCGCGCCGGCGGCAGGCAGTACGTGGCGGTCACGGCCGGGCTCGGCGGCGGCAGCCCCCGGATGGCGCCACGGGCGCTGGCGCCCGAGGTGCGCTACCCGTCGAGCGGGAACGCGCTCTATGTATTCGCGCTGCCTGAGTAACCCGCCCTCATCGGTCTGTCCCTTCCCCCGCCCTACAGCTCTTCCACATCACGGAAGCTCAAGCAGAAGCGATGGAGGGGTATGACGGCAGCGGCACCCAAGCAGGCGAGGATACTGGCGGCCTATCAAGAATCGTCCTCGTAAAACCCTCGGGGCCACTATTTCAGGGCCACGACAACACTGCAGAGGGTCATTAGAAACGCCACCGGCGCCCAGAGCATGCGCTCCCGCCTACTGGGCGTTATCAGATTCATGGTCAGTGCGACCAAGCTGAATAGAACAGCACCCCACACTGCCTTCTGGGAGAACACGTATAGCCGGGGTAGCAGAAAACCCGCTTTGACAAAGACCGTTAGCGCAAGCAGAAAGAGCACGACGGCTTGTACCATCGCTGCGATTCGCATCCCGGTTGGCAGCTGGCCCGGAAACCGTCCACCCATGGCCAGCTCGCCCCACGGCACTCCGGCGGCAAGGGCTAGCTGGAAGACAATCAACGACAGTACGAGAAGGCCAAAGATGCCGGCTGCTACGTCCGAAAACATCCAGATTCTGCTCCTGACGCCTAACGAAGGTTAAACCGAACTGCGGCGTGGCTGATGATGTCAGACGGAAAGCGATGCCGAAGGTAGCGGGGCCGGCGAGTGTTCATCCCGGCATTGTGCCGGGCGGAGAGTCAACCTGACAATACCCCGTCCGATGCGGTGATCCGGCCGCGCGCCGGCACGTCACGCTGCTGAGAGAGCGACGGCGTGCTCGAGGTAGGCGCGCTCCTCGCCCACCTGCCGCAGGAAGCGGGCGACCTGTCGGCGCGAGACGCTCCACGTCTGCGTGTGCCCCTGTGGCGAAGCGAAGGCCGGCGTTGCCGACGCGTCGTTCGTCAGGTGAACCGGCTGAGCGATGACCCACTCGAGCTGGCTCTCGCGCACGGCCTGCTCCTGCATTTCGGTGTCCTCGATCTGCGGCCTGAGCAGTAGCGTGAAGAAGAGCCGATCCACCCAGCGCAGGCGACCACGGGTGTTGCCCACGCCAAACGAGCTCTGCACCGCAAGGCGTCGCACGCCGTGACGTCGCATGGCCGCAATCACATTGCGGGTGCCCGCTGATCGTACGTCCGTCGGCGTCTTAGCCGCTCCGAAGAGGCGCACGCGCAGCGGGTTCTCGGTGATACCCAACGTGACCACGACGGCGTCGTGGCCGGGCACCACGCAGTCGACATCGTCGGGGTCGGTGGCGTCTCCGTTGACGGTGTAGAGCCGATCCGACAATCCTTCGAGCGTGTCAGCGTGGCGGGAGAATGCTGTCACCCGGTGTCCAGCGTTGAGCAACTCTTCCACCGCGGCGCGTCCCGATCCGCCCGTTGCCCCTACGACTAGGACGTTCATCGTCTGTTCCTGCATCGCTCTGTCCTCCTTCGTGGTTGTGATTTCCAATGGCATCCATTGTGGGACGATTATTCTGGATGAACAATGATTCAGAGTCCTGATTAGATTGCCATTCGTCCAATCAATATGGACGAACGGCAATTGGACCGGTAGGGTGGATGGCATGACCAACGACCCATGGGCCTCTGTGGATCCCCTCGGGCAGGCGCTGCACTTCCTGCGCATGAGCGGCACATTCTACTGCCGCTCGGAATTCACCGCTCCCTGGGGCGTGGGTCTCCCGCCCATGCGGGACTGCGTCATGTTCCACGTGTTGCTCACAGGTCCCGCATGGCTCGAAGTAAATGGAGCCGAGCGCTGTCGCCTGCAGCCAGGCGACCTGGTCTTGGTGCCACACGGCGAAGGGCACCTGCTGCGCGACGAACCGGGCACGTTTGCGGCGCCGTTGTTCGACCTGCCTCGCGAGGAGGTCGGGGCCCACTACGAGCTCCTGCGACACGGTGGCGGGGGCGCACCGACGACGATGATCTGTGGAGCCGTGCGTTTCGACCACCCTGCAGCCCGTCACCTCGTGGGCTTGCTGCCGAAGCTCATCCACGTCGACACATGGAGCGGTACGGAAGGGGAATGGATCCAGAGCACCGTGCGGCTGATGGCTACCGAGGCCCGCCAGGTACGCCCCGGCGGCGAGACCGTGATCACGCGCCTCGCCGACATTCTGGTCATCCAAGCCATCCGCTCGTGGATCGATTCCGCGCCAAGCGAGGAGAAGGGGTGGCTGCGTGCCCTCGAAGACGAGCAGATCGGCCGGGCCATGGCGGCCGTGCACCGCTACCCTGGCCGCATGTGGACGGTGGCGTCCCTGGCGAGCGAGGTCGCCATGTCTCGCTCGGCGTTCGCCGCCCGTTTTGCGGCGCTCGTCGGCGAACCGGCGATGCACTACGTGGCAAAGTGGAGAATGCACACCGCGCTGACGTGGCTCAAGGAAGACGATACGCCACTCGGTGATCTCGCGAGCCGTCTCGGCTACCAGTCCGAGGCCGCGTTCAGCCGAGCCTTCAAGCGCCTTATCGGTATCTCGCCCGGTGAGGCGCGTCGGAACCAGTCCAGGGTGAACGTGAGCGATCCGGTAACGGTTCCGTGACCCTTGTCACCGTTCCTCCACTGCAGAGTTGCTTCGGCTCCTGCCCGATTAGTCCTGCCTTATGTGGAGTGATGGCCGGCGGGTTCCCCGAAGGCAGGATCATGAGCAATCTCCGGCCACGCGTTCGAATCCTCAGACCCGGGCTAATTCCCAGGGCCGTTGTCAATCCAATAACGAGGCCCCGGGCCGAGGCGAGCCGCACGGTCTCCAGGGTTCGCTAGGTGACAGCTGTCGAATGACAGGCAGCCACAGCCGATGCACTGCGTGAGGCCGGCCCCGAGGCGCTCGAGCTCGGCGATTCGGGCCCGAATCCTCGCCTTCCACTTGCCCATGAGGCGCGACCAGTCAGGGCTGGATGGCACTCGATTCTCCGGCAGCTTGGCGAGCTCGACGCCGATCTCATCGAGGGTCAGACCGACCCGCTGGGCGTAGACGATGAAGGCGACACGGCGCAGGACCTCGCGGGAAAAGCGTCGGTGGCCGGCGCCAGAGCGGAACGAGGCGATGAGGCCGCGCTCCTCGTAAAAGCGCAAGGCCGAAGCGGCCACACCGCTCCGCTGTGCGACCTCGCCGATAGTGATGACTGCCATGGGGGAGTCAAGCCCATTCCTAGTTGAAACTCTCCGCGGCTCCTGATTGCTTACGCGGCTTTCTTCGTCGACGTCGTCGTGTCGATCTTCAGCTCTCGCTTCAATGCGTCACGAAGCCTGGGCAGGTGCCGGTAGCCCATCACCTTGCGCAGGCGTGGCTCGATGTCCAGGAGCGCAGTGGCCAGCCAGCGATGGCGTTGACTCGAGTTCTGCCAGTGATCGACCTTCGCACAGCGCTCCTCAATGAGCGCGTTGATGGACTCGAGGCTGTTCGTCGTCTTCAGCGACCGGCCCAGCACACCGTACACCCCGAGGCGATGCAACGTCAGGGTCTCGTCGAGGCCTTCCGCCAGACTGCCGGCCGCGGATTGGTTCCGATCCTCCAGCTCATGCTGGAGCGACTTGAGGGCGGCGAGGGCCTCGTCGTACTCCGGACGGTTGTAGGCGCGCTGGAGACGCTGCCGCCACACCGGCTGCTCACGCTTGGCCACGTAACTCACCACGTTCTCGCGCTTGTGCCACTGACACCGTTGCACCAGGGCGCGGTGGCGGAAGGCTTTCCGCACGGCCGCCCGGAGCCCCTTGCCGCCATCCACGATCACCAGAAGCCCCTGGGAGACATCGAGGCCCCGCTCGACCAATGACCGGAGGAACGGGGTCAACACCTTCTCGGTCTCCGTGTCCGTCTCGACGACGCCCAGGAACCGTTTGTCCCCCGTCATCGTGATGCCGAGGGCGACGACCATCGTCGCCTCGGCGAACGTCTTGCCGTCCAGCACGAGGGCCACGACGTCCTCCCCGGAGAGGTCCCGCTCCTGGAGCTCGCGGAGTTTCGTCGCGCTGGCCTGAATGAACGCGCGGGACACCGTCGACCCCGATAGGCCGATCGCCCTGGGAATCGCCTCGGCGGCCGCCGCGTAGTTGCGGCACGAGATCCCATACAGCACGCGCCTCAGCAACAGGTCGTTGACTGCGCGATCGCCATGCAGCGCCTCGTACGACCGCAGGGGAATCTCGCGCTCCGTGACATGGCGAATCCGGGGCACGCGAATCGGCACGCGCTGGCCGGCCAACCCGACCGTCCCGGGGTTGCTGCCATGACGGCGCCCGCCGACTGACGGGGCTTTGCGGGCGTAGCGCTCGCCAGCCAGCGCGGTCACTTCCTCGTCGAGCAACTCCTCGATGTGCATCAAGCCCAGCGGAACCAACGACCGGATCAACGCCACCTTGGCATCGACCTCCAGCTCGGCGTACTCCTCGCGGTCGATGACGTCGACCGCGCCCAACGTGTGACCTTTCTTGCGCTTCCTGACCGACCGTAGGACACTGCTCATCTCGGCTCCTTTCTCTCGTGGCGTGATGTCCGTCTTCTCAAACGTCATCAAACCACAGGGTTTGGAGCCGCTTCAATTTCCAACTAAGTTTCGCTCACACTCCCATGGGGAGAGTTCACCACATTTCTCGCTTAACTTCAAGTTAACTTTAACTTGTAGCATGGTTTCGAAGCTCGTCACGGGAGTGACCGACATCGAGAACCCTAGAAACAGAAAGGGTAAGACCACGGATTAAAACTTTTGATCGACCTCACTGTGCGCGCTCCAGGGGCCTTCTATTGGCTTCGCAACTGGCAAGAATACAAGGATCAGCAGTTGCGCTACTGCCATTTTCCTTGCGAACATGGCCCAGCGACTCAGAGCTTCGACTACGCGCTCGAGCGTGCTCCCTTGGACGCTGAAACCTCGCGAGAGATCCGTACGGCCGCCAGGGCGATGGGCGTCACAGTGTACGCGTTTATGTACGCGGCGTTTTGCGTCCTCCTGCACTCATACACGGGACGTACACGTCTGACTGTGTGGACCAATTTGCACAACAGGTCGAGGACGCATGCAGCGGAGGTCGTTGGGTGGTTCGTTAGCTCACATATGCTGGGTGTCGATCTGCGGGACAATCCTTCCGGCGTGGAGCTTGTACAGAAACTTCAAAAGGACCTAACGATGGCGCACCGTTACATGCACGTGCCGCTCAGCCACTTGTGGCGTGTCATAGGAAGGTCTCTCGAGAAGAGTGACGTGAGGGTAATCTTCGAACAAGTGACGAAGAAGGAGTTGGATCTTGGGTCAGGGATCGCAGCCACTGAGGTCCTGCCTCACCGATGGAGTGGTCAAGGACACCTGACTGTATCCGTGAGCAAGGGAACGACGTTGGAGCTCACTGCGATGTACTCGACCGTTCGATTCAACAGCGCGTTTATGCGAGGCTTTTTGGAGCGCTTGTGTGCCTGTGCGCTGGGGTTGGTGTATGCGCCGACTTCGGCTGTCTCAACCTACTAGAGAGTTCATTGCCACTGGTCGTCGCGCCAGACGTGCCAAGCGGCCCGTAGATACTGAATAGTCGGCGGTGAGCCTCATTCAGGCTCTTCGTCTCTATTCGAACGATTAGATTCGCCTCCGGGAAACTAGTTTCCCGGAGGCGCGGGTGTTATCGTTCGAAAAACACTTGATGTTGGCATCCACTATCGAGGATGTGACGCTGAACTGCTCTCGGGTGCCCGCGCTGAATCGACTACGCCCCGTCGGACATTGCTCTCTAGGAAACCATCACAGTGTACGGTGACCTCCGCTTCAGCGTTCGCTCCCTAGCGCGAACGCCGGGTTTTACCTCTGCGGTCGTTCTGACTCTCGCACTTGGCCTGGGTGGCAACGCGGCCGTATTTAGTGTGGTGGATGCCGTTCTCATTCGACCCCTACCTTATCCAGAACCACAGGATCTTGTCGCCATCGCCTACAGTGGGAAGGGGCCTGTGAGTTCGGGAAGTCAGATACCAAGTCCGCTGTTTTTGGCGCTTTCTGAAGAAAGTCGGACTCTGCAAGGGATCGCGGCGTACAATATCGGCTCAGTAACGTGGTTAACCAACAACCGCGAGCAGATACGTGTTTTGGGAGCCCGTCTCTCGCCCAACCTGTTCTTCCTCCTTGGAGCTGCGCGGCCTGCGTTCGGGCGCCAGTTGAATGCCCAGGACGGTGTGGTCGAGGCGCCGCGGGTTGCTCTATTGAGCCACTCGTTCTGGCGCGCTAGGTTTGGTGGTGACCGATCCATTCTGGAGCACAGCCTCACACTCGACGGTCGCTCCTACCAAATTGTCGGCGTCGTGGCCGAAGGGTTCCGTTTCCCCGGTCGTGATACTCCGGACGTGTTCCTGCCTATTCAACTTCCGGTGAACGAGTCGTCCGTCCGATTCCTCAACGCGGTCGGTCGCGTAGTGGAAGGGGGAGACATTGATCAGGTGCAACAAGAGGCGACCCTCGTCGATCGACGGCTGTCCGTGAGTTACCCGTCTTCCCTGCAGCCCCTCGTTGAGGATGGGGTAGCGCCTCGAGTTCTACCGCTACAAGAACACATAGCCGGCGATCTTCGAGACACCTTGTTGCTCATCCTTGGTGTCGCCGCGTCTGTGCTGTTTTTGGCCTGCGTCAACGTGGCGAGTCTGTTACTCGCGCGGCTTAACGCTAGGGCCAATGACTTCACATCAAGGTTCGCAGTTGGTGCCACTCCTTTCCAGCTAGCTCGGCAGGCACTTGTTGAGGCAACAGTTCTGTCGACACTCGGTGCCATTGCAGCGCTAGCTACGGTCTGGGTGTCGATGGAAGGCATTCGTGAACTACTGACGGGTAACATCCCTCACTCGGACACCGTTTCCCTCGATTTGAGATCGCTCGTAGTCCTGGGCACCGCTTCTGCTGTGGCAGGTATGCTATGCGCGTCGTACCCACTTCTTGCCTTGTCTCGGTGGCACACTCGAGTTGCCGCCTGGTCTGGTCGAAGGTCAATGGGTAGTCGCTATCGTGATTTTCTGGTGGCTGCCCAGGTTGGGGTTTCGGTGACCCTTCTTGTGGGGAGTCTTCTGCTAACGAAGAGCCTTGCGAACTTGACTGGAGTCAATCTGGGCTTCGATCCTAACAGCGTCTTGAGTTTTCGGATGCCAGCGGCTAGAGGGACACAGGCCGAGCGCGGGGCTGGAGTCCGTGAGGTCCTCCGGCGGACTAGGGGACTGCCAGGTGTGCTGGCGGCTGGAGCCACGACGGCGCTTCCGCTCGAAGGCCGCAGTTTCGAATTCGCGATCAGCGTAAACGGAAACGCGAAGCCACCTCCTGGAGCGCCCCTGACCGCGGTCGATGTTGCATCTCCAGATTACTTTCGCGCGTTAGGTGCGACGCTTGAGACAGGGCGGGGATTTGATCATTGGGACATCGATGGTGCTGCCCCCGTCGCGGTTGTCAACGAAGCATTCGCTGAGCTTCGGCTCGCTGGCAGGGATCCGCTTGGTAGTCGACTTAGTTTGGGTGGAGACCCGGAAGACGCTGACATTCTGGTCGTAGGGGTGGTCCGTGACGTGCAGAACGAGGGTCCGCGAGACAACGTTCTGCCCCACGTATACCGTCCGTTTTCCCAGGCTGCCCCACAATTGGGCTGGCACACTCTCGTTGCCATCGTTCGCACGAAGGCTGAACCACTTGCCATGGTTCGGTCAGTCCGATCAGAGATCGCTCAGATTGGTGGATGGGGAGTCATGTATGATGTTCGAACACTGGATCAGCGTTTGTCGTCGCTGGTCGCCCCAGACCGACTTCGAGCAAGCTTGACCAGTCTCTTTGCACTAGTCGCAGTAGTCTTGGCGGGTATCGGTGTGCTGAGCCTGGTTAGTTACACTGTTGCCAGGCAGCTGCGGGAATTTGGTGTCCGACGTGCGCTCGGCTGCCAACGCTTTCAGTTGCTGATATTGGCAATGGGAAGGGGGTTAGTGCCAGCCAGCGTTGGGATTGCCCTTGGCCTGGCCGGATCGGTGAGCCTGTCTGGCTTCCTTACCGGGTTTTTGTACGGTACTAGCTCAAGTGACGCAGCTACGCTGTCTTTGGCAGCTGTCATTGTGCTTAGTGTTGCAGCGGTTGCCAGCTACGGGCCTGCCCGCCGCGCCTCCGAAGTAGATCCGGTTCGGATTCTGAAAAACGAGTAGCCGGAGAAGCTGTCGTGGTGTCTGGCAGGCGGAGAGAACCAGGACTGACCCGACCCCCTGAGACCGTTCCAGCCCGAGCGGTAGAATTCGGGCGCAACGACTGGGAGGCAGGATGCCGAGAAAGCGCTACAGCACAGAACAGATTGTCACGAAGCTCCGGCAGGCTGAGGTGGAGTTGAGCCGAGGTCTCCGGACGCCACAGGTCTGCAAGAAGCTCGGCGTCAGCGAGCAGACGTACTACCGGTGGCGGACTTGGCCTTGCCTCGCGGATCAGAAATGTATCCACATTCGTGCAGTCGAGTCCGTGTCCGGTGACGGCCGGCTAGGCATGACCCAAGTTTTAATCCGGGATATTCCGGGATCATCCGGGATGACCCCGGGATGCGACTCGCGCGAGGACAACAACTTATCCTCCGATGCGGAGGTACCGACGCGGCCCGCCAAGACACTCCCCCTGAGCCGGTCAAGGAGTGTGAAGCGGGACATAGTAGGGACCCATCAAACATTCGTCTTTTATTCGCTTGCAGACGTGCGAGACGGGTTCGCGCGAGACTGCCCCCACCGCCACCCAGTCTTGCCGATGCTCGCACTTCGGGATCGCTCGAGGGTTGCCCCCGATTTCCTCGTTGGATTCAGGCGATTTCAGCGGTCGCGGGCGCGGCGCCGAGAAGACGAGACACGTCTGGAGCGAGGTGGCGCCGGTATGCGGGCGATCGTCTCGCGGGCCGGTTTCCGTGGTCCGGGTGGGGCGCACGTGAGAGCCTCCCGGGACACCCCTCACACGGACGGCGGATCGGGCCTCGGCACGGCCCAATTCTGTCGCCCTCCCCGTCAATCGTTGCGCCCGCGCGAGTCGCATCCCGGGGTCATCCCGGGTTATCCCGGGTTATCCCGGATTATCCCGGGTTAAAACTTTTGTGACGATACGTGTGCCACCTCTGAGTTCCTTCCTCCAGTGGAGAAGTCCGGAACAGTGAGGTCATGGTGAACGCTTCCGCGACTACGCGTGTCACTGTCGCTGGCGCCCACCCGCAATTGAAAGTCTCCACTGGGCAGCTGAAGCTGAGTCACTACTCGCAGGCCGTCCCGACGGACTGAGGAAGGAAGTAGGATGCGCCGCCCCTCTCGAACCTGACCGTTCCTGTCGGCGCTGATTGACAAACGGCCGTCGATTGTCCAGGAAGAGCTGGGTCCCTGACTCGGAAACATCAGGCCGGTCGTCCGCGATTCATGTGCGATCGTTGACGTGCGCGGGGCTCTCTGTCGGGCACCGCGACCGGTCTATGCCCGCATTCGTCGCCAGAATCTGCTGCGGGGTAGCCGACCACCAAACGAACGCCGGTCGTGTTGACGCCCGAGAACGCCACCACAACAGTGCCGGCGCTATGCACGCGTACAGGGTTCAGGTCCGGAATCCGTACCAGAGCGCCGTCCGGATCGTCAGCTTCCCTCGGCCCGCACCGTTCTTCGGAGGAATCGGTAGAGGACCATGTACCCTGCACCCTGGAATCCCGCCTGCGTGCCGATCCACAGGCCAAAGCTACGGTCGTAGAGCAGCACCGTGAGCAGGATCACGCCCAGGGCGATGATGGCGACGCCAAAGAGGAATCGGACGGGCGCCCTTCGAATCGTGCTGAACGGTTCCATTTGTCCAGGCTCCTTCCGCGATGCCGGCAATCATTCGTAGTCCGCGGCCGCCAGCGACGCGCGGATAATCTCTTGATCGTTGCGGTGGACGATGTGCCGGTTGGCGTAGGCAGGATGTGACCAGTTCACGATGCGGTCATAGTGTACCGCACCCGGTTCCTTGGACACACATTTGAGTTATGCGGCCGGGCGTAGCTCGTACGCCTCGCGCGCCTCGATCGGCGTCTGATAGCCTAGCTTCTCGAGACGCCAGCTCTCGTTGTACCGTGCGACGAAGTCGGCGACCGCCGCCCGCACCTCCTCGAGGTTCTGAAAGACGCGACCGTAGATCGCCTGCTCCTTGAGCGTGCGGTTCCATCGTTCCGCGACGCCGTTGGTCTCGGGCTCCTCGATGAAGGTGAAGCTGGGGTGGATGCCCAGGTACCGGATCTGCTTCAGGAAGTGGTCCGAGAGGTACTGGCTGCCGTGGTCGAGCCGCAGTGCCAGCCCGCGAGCGACGTCAGCCTCCACCGAGCCGTACATCTGGCAAAGGCCTTGCGCAATGGGTTCCAAGGCCGCGAAGCGGCTCCCGACTTTACACACGTGCCACCCCACGCACTCGGCGTTCCAGTGGTCAACCGCCGCGAAGGTCCAGACCCAGCCGTCGTCCACGGTGAACACCCGCACGCCGTCGGTGCCGACCTCGACATCGACGAGAGCACTCTCTCTAAGCAGGCGAGCAACACCTACTACCGCCTAGGCATCGCTGGTTCTCGGCCGTCGAGCGTAGATCGCTCTTCCGGTCACGCTCAGCTAGGCATGACCCAAGTTTTAATCCGGGATAAGCCGGGATCATCCGGGATGACCCTGGGATGCGACTCGCGCGGTCGCAACGACGTACGGGGACGCGGCGGCCCCAGCGGGGCGCGTGGCGCTCGACGACGAGGCGTTCGTCGTCGATGCCCGGGTCGGTGTACGGTCGGTCGTGCAGCCCGGCGTGGATCACGCGCACCAGCTTGTGGGCGGTGGCAAGGATCCATCCCGGAATCCGACGCGCCGTGGACCCGACGACTGACAGGGGTCAGTCGTACATGGTTCTCTCAAAACCCCGGACCACCGAACCTGGCTCGCGAGACGATCACGCGGCCACCGGCCGCCACCTTGCCCCAGGCGCGACTCAGCTCCCCGGCACCGCGCCCGTAACCGCTGAAATCGCCTGAATCCAACGAGGAAATCGAGGGCAAGCCTCGAGCGATCCCGAAGTGCGAGCATCGGCAGGACTGGGTGGCGGTGGGGGCAGTCTCGCGCGAACCCGTCTCGCACGTCGACAAGCGAATAAAAGACGAATATTGGATGGGTCCCTACTATGTCCCGCTTCACACTCCTTGACCGGCTCAGGGGGAGTGTCTTGGCGGGCAACGTCGGTACCTCCGCATCGGAGGAGAAGTTGTTGTCCTCGCGCGAGTCGCATCCCGGGGTCATCCCGGATGATCCCGGCTTATCCCGGATTAAAACTTTTGATCGAGCTCAGCGGATTATGTTCCGCGGCGTCAGGGAACCGGTGATGGTCCACCCATTCAGCATGTGGCTAATGATGCCGTCCCACCGCCCGGTCCGTCCTCCCAAACTGTACTGAAACTCCATCGTTACGAGGTGGCGCTGATCAAAACTTGACGGCCCATGTTCGGCGTCGAGATCCAACCAGTCTTGTGCCGTGGCCGCTCCGTCCAAGCGCGGACCAGTAAAGGTCACACCGTCGTCCACCGCCTTTGCGAAGGTATACTCGACGCTAGCGGCCAGCCCCTGGCGCAGTCTACGCCTGAGTGCAATCTGACCCGCGTGGCGCGAAGACCCGCCGTCGGACGTCACATAGAGGAAGCCTACGGGACAGCTCGGACACGCGTTCGTAGCGCCCGGCGGATGGGTGTTGGGCAGAAACTGGCGCATCAGCCGGCTACCGTTAGTACCCATATAGGAGGTAGTGAGCGTTAGCGCCCACGGGACATCGATCTGGACCGACGCCGTCCAGTTCTGCGCCCGCGCGACACGAAGGTCCGGATCGACCGCGAACGTTGGTGGGGCATCCTCTGATGCCAACGTGAACCCGGTAGCTAGCGTCAACGGAAACACCTCGTTCCGTTCGATGTTAAGGGTGGACGACAGCGGCGGCTGATAGGCTAGTAGCGTCGCCAGCGACTCGTAGATCGCCGCGCTCCGGTAGACGCCGTAGCTAGCACGAACGATGAGCGGCAATTTGGGGTTGGGCCGCCAAGCCAAGCCGACGCGAGGCTGAAACCCGAGTCGATCAGGGCGAAGAAGCGACGACGGATATCGACGGCCGGTAACCAATCCGAGCGGGTTGTCCGCGACCACGGAATCCGCCGACGAGAAGCCCGAGGCGACATCCAAATTCGCAAGGCGATTGAACCGCTCTACCCATGGCACCTCATACTCCCACCGCACCCCGCCGGTCACCGTCAAACTGCGCGTGATTCTCCAATCGTCGCTAACGTACGCATGGTAAGAGGGCGCGCTGAAATACCGGTCGGCATTGCCCAACGAAAGCGAGGCCGCCTGCGGGATACCGAGCAGAAAATCTGCCAGGTCCGAACCAGTCGCGTCCCCGGTGAAGAGGAACTGTCCTCGGGCGTCCTGTTGCGAGAACCTATCGGCACGATACCGGCTGAACCCCGCTCCAAATGTAATCGTGTGACGTCTGCGGCTAAAGAGCCCCGCCTCGACGGACCAGAATTGCTCAAGATCCCTGGGCGACCTGTATTGGACGTCGGTAAGGGTGGCCACCCCGCTTGAGAACCTGAGCGTCGGTGGACCCCAGTTCGCCGGATCTTGACTAGTCCCGGCGATTCCGGCATCTGCGGACACGTTGGTGACATTCGCAAAATGCGGGTTGACGCGGGTCGAACGAC
The DNA here is from genome assembly GCA_965249105.1 of Vicinamibacterales bacterium. GTDB lineage: Bacteria > Acidobacteriota > Vicinamibacteria > Vicinamibacterales > UBA8438 > CAUZIB01. The sequence goes on from OZ252219.1 coordinate 1,237,347, forward strand.
GGTTGACCCGGTAGAGGATTCGCAGCCACAGCTGACGCGGCGCTTGGAATGACCATCGAAAGCTCGCGTCGAGATCCGACCCCTGCGTCAGCGGCTCAAAGCCAAACAACGTCGTGTCAGCCGTCGTCGTCCGGCTGTAGGAAAACTCGCCGGCTATCGCGTTGCGAGAATCAAGCGCCTGCGATAGCCGCAATCGAACACCGCTCCGCCGCACGGTCGTAGTGACTGGAGCCTGGTAGTTGTATAGACCACCGCTATCGAGGTTGGGCGTGGGATAGTAGCTGAGTAAGGCCTGGGCTTGCGAACTGACTCGATCTTGCGGAATCGTCATTCCATCGAACGGTCGGCCGGTCGACGGGTCGGTGATGTCGACGAGAGACGCCGACCCGTCAAAGTTGCGCGAAAAATTACCCTGGCGTTCCAGGAGGGTCGGAACCCGCGCAAGCCGAGTGCTAGCCCGGGTGGTGACCGATTGCCAGCCGCGCGCGAAGAAGACGCCTCCCCCTAGGAACGGGCCGCCAAGGGTGGCCGTCAAGTCTCGGTCAGCGTACGTGGGTTGTTGAGTTGGATGACCAAGAAACGAGAACGGCCGCGCGTCCCAGGCCGAATGTCCGCCCAGAATGGTGACGGCACCCGTGTACACATCCCTCGCGCCAGGACGGTTGTTCCCGAACGCTCGTGGCTGCGCGACCTGGGATACCAGGCCTTGATGGAGACTTCCTGTGACAACTAGCGCGTCGCTCACGCCAGACGCTGATCCGTCCGCCCCACTAGAGTAGGGCTCGGAGGCGAGATCCTCATGCCCAACCAAGCCAGCGCCGAGTTCGGCCGTCGACAGGAGCACGATGCGCCACGTCGAGGGCGGCGCGCCCGCCTCGACCACAATGTCCCGGTCGACCGTGATAAACCCTGTCATCCGCACGTGAAGAGTCCAGACACCTCCTGCGAGTCCAGAAAAACGATAGAGTCCCCTTTCATTCGTGACCGTTGTGAACAGCAAACGGTCTCGTGAGATTGTTACGGTCGCTCCAGGAACGAGCACATCTCCATGCAGCACCTGGCCGGTATGAACAAAATAGTCCTGCGCGGCATCCAAGTCGCCGGAGAGCCACAAGAAACAGACGGCCAAGATTGGCAGCGAAGCGCGGGGCGTCATCGAGTCACCGCGAGGGTCACGGACCCTTAATTCGGAGACAGGCGTTCTACGTGGTCGATCTTGTGAACTGCGACCGGCCCACGTCGCGACATCAGCTTGAGGCCGAGCTCGTCCTCCAACGCGACGAACACGGACAACTCATCCCCAGACGGCTCACCAGCGGAACTGCCAATCTCTTGGTCGGTGAACGGCCGCAGCGACCGATCCAGAGCGAACGTGAAATCGAAATCAAACCTGCCGACCAGGCCGGTCTGGTCCGAAACGATACCGCCCACTATAGGCTGCAGAAACTTGGCAAGTTCCGACATAGTTGCCGCGCCGGCACTCGCTTGATAACTACGCGCGCGAAAAAGATGTCGAAAACCACAGTGAGGCCCGGTCGGCACCGCTTTGGGAACGCCAAGTCGTCTCATCTCTTCACGATAAGCTTCACAGTCGGTTGTCGAAGGACGAACCGTTTCGCGAAGGGGTTCGTTCGGGTTGGCCACGACCAGTGCATAGTGGGCAAGCTCCACCTGCTCACCACGTATTCGCAGGTGGAACCTTTGGGCTAGAAGGTTCCGAAGCATCGACCTGACTCTCTTCCAGTCGTCCCCGTCGATTCTCGGCCCTTCAGACAAACCCTCAAGCCGAGAGGTCTCGTCGTCGGCGGCAGCGCTGTCGAAAGTGGCAACGATGTCGAATTTGTCAGAGTCGACCCAATCGGGACCATCCACAACCCGCAGGGTCCCGACGTCGTACGCGATGGCTATCAGTTGCCTCAAGGAGAAATTGCGTGCATCAAATCGTCCCGGAGAAAGATGCCGTGAAACAGCGACCTTACCAGACGCGTTCGGTTTGACAGACGCCACCGTGAACGTGGACCCCTCGGTCGGTTGTGGGCCGGTCGAAGCCGCCTCGGGTTCCAGGGCCCACACGGCGAACACGGCAACGATCAAAAACCGCGCCGATGGCTCCATGAAAGGTCTCACACTAACGCTGCAACGCCTCGCGGAATCAACCCATCGCATATCGCATCTCCCAAAAATACACGGCCACCAAACTCTGCCCCGCCGCGCACCCTAGCGAAAACGGCGGTTGGCTGGTTTCCCCCAGAATCTACCACGATTGACAGGCCATCGCCGTTGACCAGGACCCCTCAGGCTCACCATGCGGATCAAGGCAAACAACTACCTGAAGGATCGACATACTCCCGCCCAGGATCACCGACTGGCGTATCTCACCGGGCACACTCGCCTGATGAACGCCACCCTAGAACGGAAACCCGCCGACGTGCAAAACGTTCTGTCGAGGCGCTGAGTCCCGGTGTCCACAGGACGGCCGTATCGTGAAAGGGAGATGGACCGATAGCTGCTCCCGGCTCAAGCTTTAGGCCAACCCGCTACAATCCGCGCATGCGGTTCGCAGTCGCAGTCTCTATGCCCATATAAACGAGTCACAGTGGGCGATACAGTGACAACCATGGCCTGTTTCGCAGACCTGAATGGCCCACGCGCAACTGAGGTTGTAGTTCGCGCAAACTTGCTCGCACATTTGAAAGCACGATTGTGCTTCGACAGGCGCGGTTCCAATCACTAAGACCGCCACAAGCATTACTAGAGCCGCTAGGGCTTTCCTGATCGTCCTGCTAGCCGTAACGTCCGTGTTGGGTCTGACCGAATCAGTTCGTCGCATGGTGCTTCCGTCATCAAGTGTTGTTACGCCGCGACCGGCATGTACACGACGGCGGAAGCGGCCGTCCTACGCAAGTCAGCGAACACCCGCACGTCGCTCAGCCACCAGACAACGCGCCGCAGGGACTCAAAGATGTCTCGAAAGGTCAGCCGCCGCGAGGCGAGTCCCGCCTGCATCGCGGGCGTCCGGGTCTCGCGCCCAAACTTCAGCGCCCCATGCGGGCGAACGAAGTTGTAGTAACAGCGTAACAATTCGAGGTGCGCCTCAAGCGTGTCCGTCGAGCGCGCATGCGACAGCGTCCGTCTTGACAGGTAGGCCGAACTTTGCCGGATCGTCAGATTCAGACGCTCGATGAACGACGTATTCACCGTCGAGGAGTCCTCCGAGCGATGGAGCGCAGCGTCAAATCGCCAGGCGGCTCCCATGACCAGCCGTCGGTCGACCCGCACGACGCGATCGTGGCGTCGGGTCTTGATCACCTGCGCGTAGAGCGCCGCGGGACCGAAGACCCGGCGGATGGCCGTGTTATAGAACTTGAAGCCGTCGGTGACAATCAAGGGACCCGTGACGAACGTCATGCGCGTCGCGACGTCACGAACGAGCGCCAGGGTGTTCCGGTAGCTGCGTCGCCCGACGACGGTCGACGTCCAGAGACGCGACCAGACCTCAATCGCCGCGAACACCCACGTCGGCCGGGTCTTCCCCCCGGTGAACGAACGGATCTCGTCGGCTTGCAGCTCTTCGGCGACGAAGCCGGTCGGCCGCCCGTCGCTAAATTGGCGACACACCGACGCGGCCCGCTCGAGCCAGCGGGCCACGGTGTTCCAGGCCAGCCGTTCGACCCGGGCGATCGCCGACAGACTGACGCCCTCAACGCGCAGCGTGACGACCGTGTCGAACGTTGTTCTGCGATGCTGGAGACGGTAGTAGGGGGTCCCCTTGGTCGTCGAGAACGTCTGTCCGCACTTGATGCATCGGTATCGACGCCGTTTCCCGGCCGTGGTTCTGTAGAATCCGTAGCGGATGATGTGGCTGGACCTGGCGTTTCCGTGCACGGAACACGTGGGATTGAGACAGCGTGGTTTCTTCACTGTGCGTGGGCCTTGTCGACGAGAGTACTGTGGTGCTCACATTACGGCCCAAACTCTAGCATGTAGGTGGGTTAGGGACTGGACGCCAACAGTTGATTGCGGAAGCACCGGTGCAGCGCGCTGGCTATAGACGTCATATTCTACCCACCTTACTGTGACCTTGTCGCGTGCAGCTATATAAATGTTGTTGCTTGTTCATAGAGGTTTGACGAGGGAGCCTAAAGTGGTCGAAGGTTAGTGTCCCCTCCGGGGATGTTCGAAACCCTCGCCTTCAGGCGAAGGGAAGGCCGTCGATGTCCTGTAGGGGACGGGAGACCGCCGACTGAAGTCGGCGGGTTGAGAGTGAGGCGGGCGTATGCGAGTCGGCGCGCCCGCGCAATCCCCAGGCTTGAAGCCGGGGGTTGTTCAATCTCATTGAGGGAGTCGCTATGAAGGCACTATTCATCGGCGCAACGGTTGGCTTTGTAGGAGGCGTGATGGTCATGGGCACATTCCTCGACCGACCCCAGGCGGTCGAGGCACCGGCGCAGGAACTGGATACGATCTCTGCACCAGCATCCTGGATCGCGCTGTCAGCAGACATCGTTCGCACATTCCCGGGAACAGCACAGCGCCAGGTTGGCCGCTTCTACCGAGGATCAGATGGCTCAGAGCTGATGGCGACCTGGGTCGAAGGTCGCGAGGGTGGCCTTCGGGCCATCAACATCAGGAACGTGTCACTGAACACGTTTTACCATACCTGGAAAGACGGCGAGTGGTACAGCCATCCTATGAAACTTCCACCGGGGGGATACACTCCAAAGAACCGCCTTCAGTCGGACTATGTACGGCACCCTCAGCAGATTCAGGGGTTCGACACGTATCGCCGGGTTCACAGGTTTGGGATGGTCAACTACGAGGCCCCGAGCCTCAACTTTCTCGCGCTACTTTCGCAACACACAACGGGAGAGGCGGTGCGCCAGGAGTTCGTTAACATCGTGCTCGGCGAACCCGAGGCGACGGTATTCCTGCCGCCGCCGGGGGCGATCATCGAGGCCAGTCCTGTCCTGTCGGGAATCGTGAGCCACGGTCCAGGCGAGTCGCATCCACCACCTGACGTTCACTAGTACCACACCCGGGTCGGCTTTCGCCTCGAGCGAGGGCGGGTGTGGCTGGGAGGAAGAGACATATCCGACGCCCACGCTGGAGCGCGCAAGTGAGGTCGATCAAAAGTTTTAATCCGGGATAAGCCGGGATAATCCGGGATGACCCCCGGGATGCGACTCTCGCGGTCGCAACGACTTACGGGGACGCGGCCTGGAACATCTCCAACGTCGGCTTCGAGACACAGCCTGCGGCTGCCAACCGACTCACGCCGGAGGGGGTCGAGGAGCGAGGGTGCTTGAACAAAAGAAGGGTACCCGGATACCGGTGAAAAGTGCCGTGGGCTCGGCCGCCGCGATGCGAGAAGTTCTTGAAGCGGCATATTCCGGGACTTGCCGGGATCCATCCCGGAATCCGACGCTCCGCGGACCCGACGACTGACAGGGTCAGTCGTACATGGCTCTCTCAAACCCGGACCACCGAACCTGGCGCGCGAGACGATCACGCGGACCCCGGCCGCCACCTCGCCCCAGGCGCGACTCACCTCCCCGGCGCCGCGCCCGTGACCGCTGAAATCGCCTGAATCCAACGAGGAAATCGGGGGCAAGCCTCGAGCGATCCCGAAGTGCGAGCATCGGGAGGACGGGGTGGCGGAGGGGGCAGTCTCGCGCGAACCCGTCTCGCACGTCGCCAAGCGAATAAAAGACGAATATTTGATGGGTCCCTACTATGTCCCGCTTCACACTCCTTGACCGGCTCAGGGGGAGTGTCTTGGCGGGCCGCGTCGGTACCTCCGCATCGGAGGATAAGTTGTTGTCCTCGCGCGAGTCGCATCCCGGGGTCATCCCGGATGATCCCGGAATATCCCGGATTAAAACTTTGGTTCGTCAGAAAAATCTGTGGGCGAGCCGTATCCACAGTACCGACTGGCCGACCCAACCCCGGTCAGCGGACTCCGAAACTGCTCGCGGACGGCAGGTTCGGATTTCTTGACCCTACGAGCACTGCAGCGCAATAACCCACAGCCCGAAACAGGCCCGGACGAGGCTCATGGCCATAGATATCGGCGTGCTCGCCATATCACGCTGGAACTGTGTCATGATGGCCGGTAGATCATCCGAAGACAGATTATTGGGAACACGAAACGACACTCCCTCGAACCACGACACCGCATACACCAGTGACACCCCACCCAACAGGGCGAGCGGAAGGTGCGCTAGCGCCGTGCATTCGATTAGCCGCCGCACATGGCCAGAGCCAGAGGCGAACAGAGACAGCGCGATCACGCTGCCCGCCTGCGCCCAAAACAGGAGGATCAATGCTATCCCGCTGGCCATCGCTCCCATTCCCGCCGCAAACGTACCCAACCACCCCGACCCGGACGGGAAGCCCGCAGCCGCGAGAACGGCGTCCATGTGCGGGACCATGCGTTGCATCATGACCAACGACGACATGAGATACAGCGCCAGGTATATCCCGACGATGAGCACCGGCAGCCCCCATACCGGCGGCCCCACCGCGGCCCGCTGCCGGAAAAATCGTACTGGAGAGTGAATAATCAGCGCCCACTCAGCCACTTCGGCCACCTGTCCGCCCAGTCAGCCCAGGCCGGCGCGACGCGAAGCAGGAGCGGCCCGAACACCGTCACAACGACGATGGCCATCAGCCCGGTGCAGATTGCGTCTCTCCATCCACGCTCGACCCACAACATCCCCGCCGCCATGCCGATCCCCACTCCAACCCCACATATCAGATGTACATAAACTTCATCGCGATTGACTCCAGCACGCCAGCCAGCGCGATCCCAACGTACGACCACCCTGCGACCGAAGCCAATGTTCGCCATCGGATGACACCCCCCTCTCCTCGCAGCAACGCCCACGCATTGACGGCCGCCAGCAGTCCGACGCTCCCGCCAGACGCAAACGCTAGCACTTCGACGGGCGTATAAACGAGCGTCCAAATCGCCACCTCCGGCGGCACCTCCTGGATCAACAGCCCGAATGCATAGCCGTTCGCGCCATGTATCACCGCCCCATACAGCCCCGCGGAGCAGAAGCTCCCGATCACCAGTAACCCCCACTCCCGCGAGTTATGCCCGATCACCTCGCGCGCAATTCCGATCTGCTCCGACCACGATAACGGTCGCGGTGCTACCGCGACGGGCGGCCGTGGGCTAGACGACCAAGATGACCAACCGGTGATCAACGACAATTATTCTTGCCGGTTGCCGAGGACGCGATCGGCCGGTTCGTGGACCCACCGAGAGTCGTGTGAGACTGCCCGTTTTCCTTGTGGAGGACGGGTTGATCACGGATGCCCAGGTGCGGCGATTGCGCGAGAAACGGATGTCGGGGAAGACGTTAGCGGCGGCCGCGGCGGCGGCCGGGATGAGCGAGCGGACGGCGCGACACTGGCAGAGCGGCGCGTTGCCGTCGACGGCGAAGGCGCCTCGGACGTGGCGGACGCGGGAGGACCCGTTCGCCGGCGTGTGGGAGTCGGAGGTCGTGCCGCAGTTGGTGGCGGATACGGAGGGACGACTGCAGGTGCTGACGCTGTTCACGTGGCTGTGCCGGCGGCATCCGGGTCGCTTTCAGGCGGGGCAGCTACGGACGTTGCAGCGGCGGGTCCGCGACTGGCGGGTGCAGTATGGTCCGGACCGCGAGGTGTATTTCGAGCAGGTGGCGGTCCCGGGTCGGGAAGCGGCGTTCGACTTCACCGACGCGAGCGACCTGGGGGTGACGATACGGGGCGTGCCGTTCCCGCATCTGTTGTTCGAGTGGGTGCTGAGCTACAGCAAGTGGACGTATGTGGGGCTGGCGTTCAGCGAGACGTTCGAGGCGCTGGTGGCCGGCCTGCAGGGCGCGCTGTGGACGCTGGGGGCGGCGCCGGCGTGGCTTCGTCACGACAATCTGTCGGCGGCGACGCACGAGCTGAAGCGGAGCGGCGGGCGGCAACTGACGGTGCGGTTCCAGCAGGTGCTGGACCACTACGGGCTGCGCTCGTCGCGGATCCAGCCGGGGAAGCCGCACGAGAACGGGGTGGCCGAGCAGTCGCACTTTCGGACGAAGACGGCCATCGAGCAGGCGTTGCTGTTGCGGGGCGACCGGGACTTCGACGACGAGTCGGCGTATCTGCGGTTCGTGCGGGCGGTCGTCGACGAGGCGCGGAATGCGGCGGCGGCGACGCGGCTTGCCGAGGAGCGTCCGTACCTGCGGCCGTTACCTGCGGCTCGGATCCCGGAGTACACGACGTTCCAATGCGTGGTGCGGAAGTGGAGCACGATTCGCGTCGGCGGCCGGATCTACTCGGTGCCGTCGCGGTTGATCGGTCACACGGTGGAAGCGCGCCAGCATCCGTCGACGGTCGAGGTCCGCTATGGCGGCCAGTTGCTGTGCACGATGCCGCGGCTGCGGGGCGCGGCGGACCACCGGATCGATTACCGGCACATCATCGGCAGCCTGGTCCGCAAGCCGGGGGCGTTTGCGCGCTATCGCTTCCGGGAAGAGCTGTTTCCGTCGCTGACGTTCCGGGCGGCGTATGACGCGCTCGGCCGGACGCATGGCGAGCGGGCCGACGTCGAGTACGTGCGGCTGCTGCATCTGGCGGCCACCACCAGCGAGCGGCAGGTCGAGGTGACGCTTCGCTCTCGGCTCGACGCCGGCGCTGGGTGCGACTATGCCAGCGTCCAGGCCGAGGTGCGTCCGCCGGTTCCGACCATCCCCGTCGTGCACATTCCCCGGCCGGACCTGTCACGGTACGACGCGCTGCTGACCGGAGGCCTGCGCCGATGACGCCGGCGAGCACGGCGTCGACGACGTTGCTGAAACAGTTCGGCCTGACGACGGCGGCCGAGGAGCTGGTGCCGCGCCTAACGCAGGCGGGCCACCACGACGCGCTGCCGGTGCTGGTCGAAGTGCTCGAGGCCGAAGCCGAGGCGCGACGCCAGCGGCGGATTGCCCGGCTGCGACGAGCCTCGCGTCTGCCGCCCGGCAAGACGTTCGCGACGCTCGACACCGGAAGGTTGCCGGCACCGGTGGTGCAGCAGCTGGAGACGCTGGCCATCGGGGCGTTCCTCGAGACGGCGACCAACGTGCTGGCGTTCGGCCTGCCGGGCGTCGGCAAGAGCCATGCGCTGAGCGCCGTCGGGCACGCGCTGGTCGAGGCCGGCCACAGCGTGCTGTGCGCCCCGGCCTACGCCCTGGTCCAGGAACTGCTCGGCGCGAAACGTGATCTCGACCTGCCCCGCGCCCTCCGCAAGCTCGACCTCTTCGAGGTGATCCTGCTCGACGATCTGGGCTACGTGCAGCAGAGCCCCGACGAAGCCGAGGTACTGTTCACGCTGCTCGCCGAGCGCTACGAGCGCCGCTCGGTGATGGTGACCAGCAATCTGGTCTTCAGCCAGTGGGACCGGATCTTCCGCGACCAGATGGCCACGGCCGCGGCGATCGACCGCCTGGTGCACCACGCCGTGGTGCTCGAGTTCGACGTGCCGAGCTTTCGAACGGATCCGTCGCGCCCAACGTCGCCGCCATCGCCACCGCCCGTGCCTCGCGGCCGGCCGCCGGGGCCGCTGTTGCCGCGGCGTCGCCGACCTGCGAGTTCCTGAGCGTCTCCGGTCCGGAAGCGATCACGGCTTCGACCGAGACGTTCACGGCGCACATCTTCTCGCGGGCTCTTGGGCAGATCATCTCATACCCGGTCATGACCGCCATGCCGGCGGCGAGTGTGATGCTGGCAGGCACGGGCGCCGCCGACGACCCCTCCAGCCGTACTCGACGGACCCACAGCTCCTCGCGTAGCAACCACCAGCCCCTCCCTTTCGGAAGCCGCGCGCTCGGCTACCGCACTCCGTGAACGTCCCCAAGCGGACGTTCACGCCGTTTGGTCTTCTACGTCTTCAGAACCCACAGCAACGCCCAGCGAACGGTGCGTCGTCGAACGAGCAGCCGTCCGAACCGGCAAGAATAGTTGACGTTGAGCGGCAGAAGTACTTGACGCCAAACAGACGTTCGCGGAACTTCGTGGGGCAGCACTTCTGGGCCCGGGGCTACTTCGTGTCCACGGTGGGTCGCGATGAGCGGGTCATTCGGGAGTACATCCAGCAGCAGGAACGCGAGGACCGGCGGTCGGATCAGTTGCCGTTGGAGTAGAGTGGCCACCGTGAGGTGGCTCAAGTGACCGCATAGCGGGCACGTCATGCCGCTTTGAGCGGCTCACAAACTAAGGCCCCCGGCTTTGCCGGGGGATACTTACTTGTGCGTTACTCTCATTCGAGATCGAGGCGTCTGAAGTCTGACCCGTCCGGTAGTAGTTCCGTCAGGTCATCTGACGGAGTTGCCGTAGTGTCTCGTTGAACAAGTCAAGAATGCTCCGAGGTCGGCGAAGATCGCCGATCTTGCCTGATTCAGACCAAAAGAGTCCGTTGCGCTTTCCCCAAAAGAAGAGGATCTCCTGGGCTAGAATCAACTCCCGAATCTTTGGGGTCGGCAAACAATGCGCAAACTCGGCATCGGAGCCGGTGCCTCCGATCAAAAGTTTTAATCCGGGATAATCCGGGATCATCCGGGATGACCCCGGGATGCGACTCGCGCGAGGACAACGACTTACGGGGATCGGGCGACACAATTGTGGTGCAAGACTTTTGATCCATGAAATTCTCTTCAAACGGCGTTTTCTGGGCGTTTTTGGCGTGCCAAAATGGGGGGGATTTCGTGGAAGTGTCCACATACGGGGACACGGAAGGCGGTCCGCCGCGCACGGCAGGATCATAAGCGACACGTTATAGAATGGTTCGCGCTTACGGCCAGCGCACCCGGACGACGTTGGACCGTTCGTGGCGCGGGCCTTGCTCATCGTTGCTTCCTCCGATACGTGTCGACCAGCAACTTCGTCAGTCTCCGCAGCGCGTTGTGGTTCTGCTGCGATAGGTCCGCGCGTTCGTTCATCGCGAACGCCGTGAGCGCGAAGAGCGGCATCTCGGCGCTGTGAAAGTAGTAGATGATCCTCCTGCCGCCGCGCTTTCCACGGCCTTCAAGTCTCCAGCGCAGCTCTCGCACACCACCGGTGCCCGGGATGAGATCGCCGGCCGTCGGATTCCATGCTAGGTAGTCGATCAGGACCTGTCGGTCCTCGTCCGCTATGAGTTTGTCGGTGCACGCAATGAACTCTGGCGTCTCAACGACGGTGACGAAGCGCCCAGACGCATCCGCTCAATGTGGCGGTATCGGTTGTCAAGGGCGGAGCAAAGTTAGACCACCGTGGCGGAGGAAAACTAGACCATTAGGCAGTTGGGTGGCGTGGCGGAACGCGTGCGACCGCGAGAGTCGCATCCCGGGGGTCATCCCGGATTATCCCGGCTTATCCCGGATTAAAACTTTTGATCGACCTCACTGTGCGCGCTCCAGGGTTAAATTGGGGATCACGGCGGCGCGGGCCTCCCAATGGCGTGACCAGTTCCTGGCCGCGGGCCAGGCGGGGCTGAAGAGCCGCGCGCCGGATGCCCGGGATGAGGAGCACCAGCGACTGCACGCCAAGGTCGGCGAGCTGCTCATGGAGAACGAGCTGCTCTACGCGAAGGTGGACCACCTGGAGGCCGGCGGCCCTTTGGCTCGGCGGAGGTCGACGCGATGAGTGGCGCCCAGTCGATCTCCGCCCGTCGGGCGTACGGCGTACACCGGGTCTGCCGCGTGTGGGGACGGGCGCGGTCCAGCGTCTACGCGCGACGGCACGCGACGCGGTCGCGCCCCCCCCCGACGCCGCGGGCCGGTCGGTGCCGCCACGGACGTGGTGCTGGTCGGCCACATCCGCCGGGTGCTCGAAGCCTCGCCATTTCATGGCGAGGGGTACCGAAAAGTCTGGGCGAAACTGCGGGTCGCAGGGATCCGCACCTCGAAGGAACGGGTGCGGCGGTTGATGCGGGAGCACGGCCTCCAGGCCCCGTACCGCGCGGGCCACGCGCATGGCCCGAAGGCGCACGACGGCACGATCACCACGGAGGCCCCCGACGTCATGTGGGGGACGGATATGACGGCCACGGTGACCGTGGGCGAGGGGGCGGCGTGCGTCTTTGTGGCCGTCGATCACTGTACGACCGAGTGCATCGGCCTCCATGCGGCGAAGAGCGGGAGCCGGTTCGAGGCTCTCGAGCCGATCCGCCAAGGCATCCGGGAACGCTTCGGGGGCATCGGCGAAGGCGTCGCCAGGGGGCTTGGTCTGCGTCACGACCACGGGTCGAACGACCTGGCCGACGATTTTCAACACGAGATCGCGTTCTTCGGCATCGAGAGTTCCCCGAGTTTTGTGCGGGAGCCTGAAGGCAACGGCGTCGCGGAGCGCTTCATCCGCACGCTGAAGGAAAACGTCTTGTGGGTGCGAAGCTTCGAGACGCTCGAGGAGCTCCGCCTCGCCTTGCTCGCGTTTAAGCAAACGTACAACGAGCAGTGGATGCTGGAGAAGTACGACTATCGAAGTCCAGCCCAGGTGCGACGCGATCTCGTCGGGCTGGACGCAGCAGCGTAGAAGTGATTACCTTCAAACCACTGTCCAAGAAAACTCTAGGGCGCAGGACTCGTCTCAAGCGTGAGACGTATATTCGCAGTTGCCTCCGTGCTGGAATTTGGCGCTGTCCAGCCTTCGACCGATGCTCCGGTGCAGTTCCACGCACTCTGACACGTGATAGGGACAGAATGCGTGGGTAACTCATACTCGCCGTCCGCACGTCACTACCACCATAATCTAATTCATGAGTGTGAGCGAAACTTAGTTGGAAATTGAAGCGGCTCCAACCCCTGTGGTTTGATGACGTTGACAAGACGACCATCACGCCACGAGAGAAAGGAGCCGAGATGAGCAGTGTCCTACGATCGGTCAGGAAGCGCAAGAAGGGTCGTACGTTGGGTTCGGTCGACGTCATGAACCGGGCGGACTACGGCGCATTGGAACTCGACGCCAAGGTGGAGCTGATCGGCCGGATACGCCGTATGCGCACATCATGATCCCACTGGAGAGCCGCTGGGCATCGGGGCCCTGATCACGCATCCAGAGCCCCCGACCGTGAAAGCCACCTGCCGGTTCAGTTTGGTGTCGGACCTGGCGCATCCCGCCCTCGCCGATCTCGGCGGTCACGTCGTAATGGCCGAGCGTGATGCCGACTTGGAGGGCCACGGGTTGTCAGGCTGAGGTTCGACTCGCTAAGCTCGCGCCGTTGACACGCCCTTCACACCGCTGTTTCCAGGGGGTCTAGGCTCGTCACAATGGGGGATTCCGCGGGAGCGTCCCCCGCTGTGGGCTGCCGCGCCGCGCTCGCGCGGATCATAAGCGAGGCGCTGAATCAACGGAAGTTGCCAGTTGCCGCCGAGGAAGTGGAGTGTGCCATTTTCTGTGCCCACCCGTGGTGACTCTCAGTATGACTCGATGCCGCTCGCACGGTTGCCCGAGATCAGAAAGAGCCTGAGACATAGCGCCGTATGTCACTTCATAGTGTTCGGTAATAATCTGCTCGATATGGCTACGAAGCCGTTCGCAACGCAACGAGAATCCCAAGTAGTGCCGGATTTACGGGGGAGACCGCGGATCTGAAAGGGCCCCAACGGGTCCCAACACGGCTGCCAGCATCCGAAACGGCTGGCAGTACGGCTGGCAGTACTGAGCACCTCGACGATCGGTCATCCCCCGCCATTGCGCTGCCGGCGCGGACCCTCCACGCCGCACGGCTAGCTCTCGGCCCCGCCCGTCGGTGGGCCCGTTCCGCGGGATCTGATTCCGTGCCCCAACGCAACCTCCGCGCGTTGCCGCTTCACGAGACTACCGCGCGCCTGCGGCCATCCCCGCTACGGCACGGATGCAACGGCTCCCGCAGCTCCGTTCGATCCAGTAGCTGAACTGCCTCAAGTGCTTGTGTACATGCGCTAGAATACGAAGTGAGGTACGTTCAATGCACTCGCGAAGCGTCGCCACTGCCTTCCTACTGCTCATCCTAGCGACGGGATCGGTGACCGCTCAGGAAGAGCGAACCGGCACGTCCAACTTCGTGAACTGCCGCTCAGGCAACTCGTTCGCGTGCAACCGGGACCAACTCAGCGACGCGCAACGCGATGAGGTTCGCCAGGCTGAACTCCGGCGTAACTTCGTGAACTGCCGCTCGGGCAACTCGTTCGCGTGCAACCGGGACCAACTCAGCGACGCGCAACGCGATGAGGTTCGCCAGGCTGAACTCCGGCGCAACTTCGTGAACTGCCGCTCGGGCAACTCGTTCGCGTGCAACCAGGACCAGCTCAGCGACGCGCAACGCGATGAGGTTCGCCAGGCTGAACTCCGGCGCAACTTCGTGAACTGCCGCTCAGGCAACTCGTTCGCGTGCAACCGGGACCAACTCAGCGACGCGCAACGCGATGAGGTTCGCCAGGCTGAACTCCGGCGTAACTTCGTGAACTGCCGCTCGGGCAACTCGTTCGCGTGCAACCGGGACCAACTCAGCGACGCGCAACGCGATGAGGTTCGCCAGGCTGAACTCCGGCGCAACTTCGTGAACTGCCGCTCGGGCAACTCGTTCGCGTGCAACCAGGACCAGCTCAGCGACGCGCAACGCGATGAGGTTCGCCAGGCTGAACTCCGGCGCAACTTCGTGAACTGCCGCTCGGGCAACTCGTTCGCGTGCAACCAGGGCCAGCTCACTGAGGCCCAGCGAGCGCTCGCCACGGCGGGAAGCGAACCGGCGGCCCGCGTCCTGAAACCTCAATGTGCAGAAAACGGGAGCTGCTACGGCGACATCAGCGCGGCGACCGGCCGTCCCAAGACCGTCTACGTCGGGGGCTACTATCGGCGCGATGGTACATACGTGAGGGGCCACTATCGTTCAAGGCCCCGGCGCTAGGTACACACTCGTGGCGGGCGCTCGATCCGCAAGAGGATCGGGCGAGCTCGTTCACGGGGATTGCTGTTCAATCCCAATTGACCGACGCGAGAGGATTGCTTACGTTCTTGCTCCCTAGCTGCTTGATCGAATCGGCAATGCGAGTGTCGATTGAAGTGCCCCCGGATTCCACCTTAGCTGTGACGAAAACCTGTCCAAAGGATGGGGTCCGCCTCTGAGTTACGTAACGTCAATTATATCAATAACTTGCACTAACTACACACCTCGAGAATCGCCGTAACTCCAGGGACTACAAGACCCCACTGCAGTTTGGAGTTGCGCGGGAATGCACGGGGTTGCGCCTTGCGGCCAGGGGGCAACGGTCCACCGGGAACGATGCCAGACGGCTCTCCGAACCCGATGTCGGAAACGGCTTTTCCAACCAGGGACTCACGCCACCGCAGCCTTGGCTTCCAGGTCGTCAAGGAACTCTGACGCCGGGCTGATGCCCGTCACGAGAAGATGGTCCCGCGCCCGAGTGCATGCAACATAGAGCAAGTGCTGCTCAGTGCTGTAGACCTCCTTCAGGTCGGACTCGTCCGCCACGTTTTCAATACGCTCCTGCAAGGGAATGATCTCGTCGTCGCAGGCCATCACCGCCACGGCCCGGAACTCCAGCCCCTTAGCCAGATGCATCGTGGTGACGGAAACCGAGCCCTTTGTCACCTTCAACCTCTGGTCCAGCGTCTCACGCGGGATGTCCGCTCGGGCGAGAGCATCCTGTGCCCGTCGTAGCTCAGCCCCAGATCGCACGAAGACCGCGATCTCGTGTGGCTCTACGCCCTCTGTGAGGCGCTGCTTGATCCAATCGGCGACAGCCTGGGTCTCGGCCTCTACTGAATCGCAGACGCGGATCTCTGGGGTCGGCCCATTAAAGACGGAGATCGTCCCGGTGCGGATCTCCTCGTTACCGTCCACGTCTGCAAGCATTGGATCCAGCAGCCGATCCGCCTGTGTGCGGATTTGGTGGGAGGTTCGATAGTTGACCTTCAGCGTCGTCGAGCGTCCCCGGACATCCACGCCAAGAGCCTCCCACGAGAACGGCTCTTGGAAGATCCGCTGTCCCAGATCACCAGTGAAGAACAAGCCATTCGGCCGCTTGCTCCCGAGGGCCGCGAGGAAGCGTAGCTGAGCCACGCCCACGTCCTGGGCCTCGTCAATCACCGCAAAGTCAAACGGCGGGTGATCAGATTCACCAAGCTTCGCCGCGAGGTCCGTGAACATCGCAGCCTTGGTGACTGCGCCCTCCCTGCTCAAGGCGGAGCGGACCTTCTCGAAGATGTCCCACAGAATGGTCCGCTGGCTTTGTGCCAGCCGTGTCTTGCGGCCCAGACGCTTCACGTCCCGGTAGTCCTCCCAGGTGGCCAGCTGCCAGGCGTCCACGGTGTTGGCCCATTCAGACCAGAGGAACCGCGTGCTGAACTTGTGTCCTTCGACCGTCGCAGCCTTCTCTTCGAGCAGTTGGCGCACGCGGCCGTCAGACGCAAGGTCTAGCTTCCCGAACCGAGCCTCATAGAGCCGTTTGCCGATGCCGGTCATCGACCAGACTTCCAGGCGTTCGGCCAGCCGGGGTTCGTTCCCGACGAGGCACTTCAATTGGTTCTTGAGGGCGTTCGCCAGCGTTTCCGAGAACGTGGCGAGGAGAACCCTGGCTGCGGGATTGCTGCGGGTCAGATAGGCAGCACGATGGAGGGCTACCACCGTCTTGCCCGTGCCAGCGGACCCCGCGACCCGTGCGGGACCCTCGTAGTCACGCTCGACCAGTTCCCGCTGGGCCGGATGAAGGAAGACCGTCCATTTCTCCCAGGGGAAATCGAGAGCCCGTTCGAGTTCCTCGACGTTGGCCATGACGCGGAACCGACGGCAACGGCACCGCAGGATGCCTTCCTTTTGCACTCCTGCAATCGCCGCCTCGTAGAGGCGTGCCCAGGTTACTCCGGTTAAATGGATACCCCAGACGCCTGCTTATCATCCGGCCGCGCGCGGCGCGGCGGCAGAGCTGTCCACGACGGGGGACACTCCCGCGACCCCCCCCCAATTTTGAGGGGCCAAAACCCCCGGCAAACGCCGTGAAGGCGATTTCATGGATCAAAAGTGTTGCACCACAATTATGTCGGCCGATCCCCGTAAGTCGTTGCGCCCGCGCGAGTCGCATCCCGGGGTCATCCCGGATGATCCCGGCTTATCCCGGGAGGCACTTGCAAAACTCCTGGCCGACAGTGGAACAAGCGTCAGGGTTTGGGTGCAAACTGGTCACTCGGGCCCAGGGCACCGGGATCGAGGCACCGATTCATGAGGAGACGCAGGCCCGCCCGGGCATTGGGCGAGGGTCTGGCAAGAGCTGCCGCCTTCTGCGCGTAGGCAGCTGGGTGGATCGAGGTCATCACGTCACCGATGGCTACGTGACGAGGCGCATGAGTTGGTCAGCGGTGAGTGCGAGCACGCCGAACATGCAGTGGCACATCACCTTCGCCGGGCCGCGGACCCGGACATGGCGACCGCCGAATTCGTCCTTGAGGCGGCCATTGACCCGCTCAACGGCCGTGCGTTCGTTGTAGCGAACGTCCTCCGGAAGCTGGAAGCCAAGCACCTGTCGGCGCCGAGCTTCCGCTTGGCGTTCTTCCTTCAGCGCCGTGTTGCGGCGCGTGTTGATGTCGATCAGCGGAACGTGGTTCAGCGAACGGCTGTGTGCCCGAATCTCCTGCGCATCGTAGGCGGCGTCCATCACGTCGTACAGATTGGTGCTCCGCTCGGCGGACAGGGTTGCGAGCGGAATAGCGGCCTGGCTGTCATGAAGGGAGGCAGCGGTCAGTAGGCAGCTGATGGGGATCTGGCCATCGGCCACATCGATATGCAGCTTGTAGCCGACCCAGGTTTCCTTGTAGCCCTTGCTGTTCTTTTTCGTCCCGACATCGCAGGCCGTCGGGAGATCAGCGAGCATCTCCGGCTTGGTCATGGTGCCCTGCCGCTGCAGACGCGTGGGCTCGTGAGGGCGCTCCTCTCCCTTCTTCGGTCGTCCCCGCTTCCGCTGCGAGGGCGCGGGCGGCTTGTCCTTCGTGGCGGGCTTCTCGCGTGCCGCAATCGCGGTGGAGTCTCGCGAGAGATGACCGACCAATCGGTCGTGATGCGTCTTCTGGATGACCGTCTCGTGCACGCGCAGAGGCAACTGCGTGGTCGCAAACTCGTCGAAGGCGTGTGAGAACAAGGATTCGCTCGGGACCTGGCGCCTAGTCTCCCAGCCGCAGATCCGGCGCAAGGGTCGATCGGTGGCCAGCCGATCGAGCAGCCTGCGTGTCGTCGGCAGGTCGTAGACGGCCTTGGCGACAAACGCGCGGGCGACGGCCGCGCGATCCTTGCGAGGTCGGCCGGGCATGCGGACGCGTCGGGGAATGTGGTCCTCGACCCGGATGACCTCCAAGGTCTGCACGAACTGCTGCTGTTTCTCCGTGAGTGGTCCCAGCTCTTCCTCCAGCCATGGAAAGAGTGCGGTCTGAATGGACAGCCAGTGTGGTGCGAAGCACTCTCGGAGACGGCTCATTTTCTTCTTGACTCCTGGGGCCAGGTCTAGCAGTATAACAACTGCTAGACCGAATGGCACGACATGCCCACCCGTGACCCAACAACCGACACGCAGCGCTACGACGCGCTCAAGCGCACCGTCGCTGAGGTGGGATTGCTTCGACGTGGCAGCCTCGTGCAACGTTTCATGCCGTGCGGCAAGCCGAACTGCCGCTGCCAAGCGACGCCCCCGCAGCTACACGGGCCGTACTATCAGTGGACCCGCAAGGTCCGCGGCAAGACCGTCACCGTCCGTCTCACCGAGCAGCAAGCCGAGCGTGTCCGGGACTGGATCGAGAACGGCCGACAGCTAGACCGAATCGTTGTGGAAATGGAGACGTTGTCGCTGCGGATGACTGAGCGCCTGCTTCGTCAGCTCACGCCTGTGTGATGTGGCCCGCACCGTGCGCAAGCCGCCAAAAAACTTCTCTACGCGCAGGGTTTTGCAAGTGCCTCCCATGACAATAGACGCGACCAACCTCCAGACCCTCAATGGTTTGCGGGTCGCCGTCACCGGTGGCACCTCGGGCCTCGGGCTGGCACTCGTCGAAGAGTTGCGCCGCGGCGGCGCCGACGTGGCGTTCGTCGCGCGAAGCCAGCACGGTGTGAGAGATGTCGTACGCCAAATCCCCGGCGCACACGGCATCGATGGCGACATCTCCCGAAAGGACGAAACCCACGCCTTGGCGATGCGTATTACCGGAGCTCTCGGAGGGCTCGACGTGCTGATCAACAACGCATCCAGTCTCGGGCCGGTGCCTCTGTCGTTGTTAGCCGACACTGAATGCGAAGCGCTACAGCTTGCTCTCGCAACCAACCTCGTCGGCCCGTTCCGATTGACGAAGGCGTTGCTCGGTGCCCTCACCGCGGCTGCCCGGGAAGGGAGACCGGCCTTGGTGATCAACATCACCAGCGACGCCGCCGTGACGCCGTACGTTGGCTGGGGCGCCTACGGGGCAAGCAAGGCAGCGCTGTCGCAGATGAGCCGGATTTGGAACGAGGAGCTGCGGGAGCACAGGGTTCGGGTCGTGGATTTCGACCCCGGCGACATGGACACACCGCTTCACGCGCTCGCTGTCCCAGATGCCGACCCAGCGACGCTCAAGAAGCCGAGCGACTCGGCGCGCGAGCTCCTTGAGCTCATCGCCGCGACCTGCGACGAGGCTGCGGCGTGATACCGGCAACCTCGCCCGTCCAGCGTCCCCCCGGCGCGAAACTGCTGGTCGTGGACGCCACGGGTGGGCTACGGCACGCGGATCGAGTAGACATCGTCGACTACCTCCGGCCCGGAGACCTCGTGGTGGCCAACGACGCCGCAACGATCCCGGCCAGCCTGTTTGGCATCCACGAGGCGAGTGACGAGAAGATCGAGATCCGGCTCGCCGGCCGGCAGTCTCTCGACCTCGACGACGTCGGCGAGGTCACTGCCGTGGCCTTCGGTCGCGGCAACCACCGGATCCCGACCGAGGAGCGCCCTCTGCCACCCGAGTTTCGCCCCGGCGACCGTTTGTTGCTGGGCCCCCTCCGCGCCACTGTGCTGCGATCGCTCGGACACCCACGCTTGCTGGCGCTTGCCTTCAGTGGAAGACCAGACGAGATCTGGACGGGGATCGCCCGTCATGGGCGACCGATTCAATACGCGCACATTGTCGAGCGCTTGAGCCTGTGGGACGTTTGGACTCGGTTGGCGTCGCTGCCGGTATCATTCGAGCCGCCCTCGGCCGGGTTTCTCCTCGACTGGAAGCTGCTCGCGGGTCTGCAGAAACGGGGAGTCCGATTCGCCACGTTGACCCACGCCGCCGGGCTGTCGTCGACCGGCGACCCAGTACTTGACCGTCGGCTGCCGCTCGATGAGCCGTACCGGATTCCGGAGAATGCTGTGCGCGCGATACGGCAAACCGCCGCGGCTGGCTGTCGCGTGATCGCCCTCGGCACGACGGTGACGCGCGCTCTGGAGCACGCCGCTTCGCGTGGCGGCCTGACCGCCGGTGCGGGCGTCGCCAACCAACGGCTCGGGCCGGGCAGTGAGCTCCGCGTCGTCGACGCCATCGTCAGCGGCGTTCACGAGCCAGGCGACAGCCATTACGAGTTGCTGCGCGCGTTTGCTGACGACGCGATGCTGCGGCGGATGAGCACCGCTCTCGATGATCACGGCTACCGAACTCACGAGTTCGGCGATTCGGTCCTCCTGGAACGGCAGCAGTCTGGCGTGGATAGCCGCTCGGTTGTCGCGGGGTTTACCTATGACCCGCACATAGCTCTATCCTTGGCGTCCCTCCCGCGACCAGTAAGAACCTATGTGACCGCCGGATCCTCTCTGTACACTTCATAATCGTTGAAATCTATTCGGTTAGCCCGCAAGGAGATCAGAGTGTGAGCGAAACTTAGTTGGAAATTGAAGCGGCTCCAAACCCTGTGGTTTGATGACATTGCGAGACGAACATCACGCCACGAGAGAAAGGAGCCGAGATGAGCAGTGTCCTACGATCGGTCAGGAAGCGCAAGAAAGGTCGCACGTTGGGCGCGGTCGACGTCATCGACCGAGAGGAGTACGCCGAGCTGGAGGTCGATGCCAAGGTGGCGTTGATCCGGTCGTTGGTTCCGCTGGGCTTGATGCACATCGAGGAGTTGCTCGACGAGGAAGTGACAGCGCTGGCTGGCGAGCGCTACGCCCGCAAAGCCCCGTCAGTCGGCGGGCGTCGTCATGGCAGCAACCCCGGGACGGTCGGGTTGGCCGGCCAGCGCGTGCCGATTCGCGTGCCCCGGATTCGCCATGTCACGGAGAGCGAGATTCCCCTGCGGTCGTACGAGGCGCTGCATGGCGATCGCGCAGTCAACGACCTGTTGCTGAGGCGCGTGCTGTATGGGATCTCGTGCCGCAACTACGCGGCGGCCGCCGAGGCGATTCCCAGGGCGATCGGCCTATCGGGGTCGACGGTGTCCCGCGCGTTCATTCAGGCCAGCGCGACGAAACTCCGCGAGCTCCAGGAGCGGGACCTCTCCGGGGAGGACGTCGTGGCCCTCGTGCTGGACGGCAAGACGTTCGCCGAGGCGACGATGGTCGTCGCCCTCGGCATCACGATGACGGGGGACAAACGGTTCCTGGGCGTCGTCGAGACGGACACGGAGACCGAGAAGGTGTTGACCCCGTTCCTCCGGTCATTGGTCGAGCGGGACCTCGATGTCTCCCAGGGGCTTCTGGTGATCGTGGATGGCGGCAAGGGGCTCCGGGCGGCCGTGCGGAAAGCCTTCCGCCACCGCGCCCTGGTGCAACGGTGTCAGTGGCACACGCGCGAGAACGTGGTGAGTTACGTGGCCAAGCGTGAGCAGCCGGTGTGGCGGCAGCGTCTCCAGCGCGCCTACAACCGTCCGGAGTACGACGAGGCCCTCGCCGCCCTCAAGTCGCTCCAGCATGAGCTGGAGGATCGGAACCAATCCGCGGCCGGCAGTCTGGCGGAAGGCCTCGACGAGACCCTGACGTTGCATCGCCTCGGGGTGTACGGTGTGCTGGGCCGGTCGCTGAAGACGACGAACAGCCTCGAGTCCATCAACGCGCTCATTGAGGAGCGCTGTGCGAAGGTCGATCACTGGCAGAACTCGAGTCAACGCCATCGCTGGCTGGCCACTGCGCTCCTGGACATCGAGCCACGCCTGCGCAAGGTGAGGGGCTACCGGCACCTGCCCAGGCTTCGTGACGCATTGAAGCGAGAGCTGAAGATCGACACGACGACGTCGACGAAGAAAGCCGCGTAAGCAATCAGGAGCCGCGGAGAGTTTCAACTAGGAATGGGCTTGACTCGGAGATCACGGCCACTAGTGTGGTGCGTTTAACGCTTCTTTACACCGGTCGACCTTCGCGAGGATGGTGTCGGCATCCTTGGTCCAGATAAACGGCTTCGCATGCTGATTGTAATGAGTCAAGTAGTCGTGGATCGCTCGCTCGAGCGCCGGCACGCTGGTGAAGGTACCCCGGCGGAGCCGCGTGCGAGTGATCTCCGCGAACCAGCGTTCCACCAGATTCAGCCAGGAGCTGCTGGTGGGCACGAAGTGAAAGTGCACGCGGGGATGGCGCGTGAGCCAGCGCCGCACCTGGGGACTCTTGTGGGCACTCAGGTTGTCCAAAATCAGGTGCAGCGGCTGATCGGGAGGCGTCGCGCGTTCCAGCCGCCGGAGGAACTGCACGAATTCTTGACTCCGGTGACGGCGGCGGCATTCGCCGATCACGACGCCATCGAGCACGCGCAGTGCGGCATACAGCGTGGTCGTCCCGTAGCGGACGTAGTCATGGGTCTGGCGTTCGGGGACGCCGGGCCGCAGTGGCAACACCGGGCGCGTCCGGTCCAGCGCTTGGATCCCACTCTTCTCATCGACGCAAAACACCACCGCTTTGGCGGGTGGATTCAGATACAGCCCCACCACGTCGCGCAGCTTCTCGACGAAGTGGGGGTCGGTCGACAGCTTGAACTGCCCCACGCGGTGGGGCTGGAGGCCGTGTTGTCGCCAGATCTTACGAATCGTGCCGTCGCTCACGCCCTGCGCTTCCGCCAGGGCGCGACTACTCCAATGGGTGCCGGCCGGCGGGCGCGTCGTCAGGGTCGCGTCAACGATCGCCTGCACCTTCGTCAGGGTCAAGCGTGGGCGTCGGCCCGGACGCGTGGCGTCGCGGAGCACGCCCGGAACCCCCTCGGCCACAAACCGGCGCGCCCACAACCGCACCGTCATCCGACTGACGTGCAGCGTCCGGGCCACGACCATCGGCGAGGCCTGTTGCGCCAGCATCAACACGATCCGCGCCCGCCGCGCCACCTTCTGCGTCGTCGTCCCGCGCTCAGCCACCTGGGCCAACTGGGCTTGCTCGGTCGGCGATGCGTAGACACAGTACCGTTGAATGAACATGCGCTACCGTACCAAACGGGCAGCGCAAAGTACAGCGTTTCGTGTACAGCTATTTCGTACTCAGGACACTAGCTGTAAGTACACGCTCTGGGCGACCGGCTGAAAACTCCGCAACTCCAAGGCGGCAAGGACGATGAGGAGTGCGATGAACATGGTCCCGACAATACTCACGAATACGAGTATTGGCACGATGGTCTCCATGTACCTCATTCGATCTTCGTGGGCCTGGTGTGGGTTCAGCTTTCTGCCATAGATGCTCCAGAAGATCACTCCTGCGAAGCCGAGGTTCGCTATCGTCACAGCAACGATGTTCACGTATCCGCCGAACCAGGGGAAGTCGAACTGTCTGATATAGACGACGAGCACGACAAAGGCGATATACGTGATGACCGCCGCGCCGATCATTGTGGGCGAGACAAAATCGAACAAGCGGCGAGGACGCAGTTCTGCTCTTCTGGTTGTCCGTGAACTCACGCTTCTCATGAGTCTGAATTCTCTGATCGACGACAACTCCAGGAGCATCACGGGGAGAAACTGGACCATGAAATACCACCACGCGATCACGTGGTCCCATTCACCGCTACGTGGATACACCAACAGCACGGCGAGTAACAACAGACCAGCCAGGAGTATGCGTAGATTCATGATCCGGTATTTACGCCGTGCTCCCCCGTAGTACTCGATCGGCCTCGGATAGAGCTTGGGATGCGTCGATGGTGGATAGGTCTCGAACACATACTTCATGCGGCGGAGTACGACTCTAGGAAAATAGAAAGAGACAAGGAGAACCTGGCACAGGAATGCGACGTGAAAGAGCATGTGTTCTGGCATATCCATCTCCTCAGCTGCTGCGATGACTCATCACATCGCCGAACGCAATCCGAATTTCGGAATCTGTGACTCCCGAGTCTCTGAATGCCTCTATCGTGTCGCGCAATGTAGTCACGACCCAGGCATTCAAATCGACCGTGCTGTTGGCCTTGGCCTCCGGGTGAATGAAGGTGCCGCGATACCCCTTGGTTTGAATGACTGAATCGCGCTCCAGTAAGCGGTACGCCTTTGCCACCGTCTTGTTGTTGAGGTCCAGGTCGTTCGCAAGCTGTCGAATCGAAGGCAGGGCATCCCCTGGGCGCATCGTGTCACAGAGAACGGCCTGCTTTATTTGCGCAATTAGTTGAGCAAACACGGGAACTGGATCGTCAATGTCGATGACTATGTCCATGAGATACGTCGTCCCATGTGGATCCCTTGAGCGGTCACCGGAAACGCACGACCAGCAATGTTCGGTCGTCGCTCTGCTTTCCGTATCTTTCGACGAGATTGAACACAGCCTGGCAGATCTCAGCGAGCGGCCGAGCGGCAAGATCGGCCACCGTCCGCTCGATCGCCTCGTGACCCAGCTCCGCGCCGGATGCGTCGTTTGTCTCGTTGAGGCCGTCCGTGTACACGAAGAGCAGATCACCGGGCTCGGGGGCAACGGTGTCGGTGGTGTACATGCGACCGTCGAACAGGCCCAGTGGAAGGTTGCGATGGTCCAGCCGCCGCAGCTCGGAAGCCGAAGCTCGGTAGTGGACGATGTGGTGATGGCCCGCGAGCACGTACTCGACGCAGCCGGCCGGATCGATTCGCAGGCACGCAAGCGTTGAGTAGAGCGCCGCGCTGGTCGTGTCCAACAGGACCTCGTTCAGATCCCCCAAGAGCTCCGACAGACCCTCGTGCGTGCGCAGCCCCATGCGGATCGACGACTTGACCATCGCCATGACGATACCCGCCCCGACACCATGTCCCGCTACGTCCGCCAGGAACAAGTCCGTGCTCTCGCCCCGGTCGACCAGGTCGATCAGGTCCCCCCCCATCTCGGTCCATGGGCACGCGAAGCCCAGCGCCTCGATCCGATCATTGGTGAAGCTGAGGGGCGAGACCAGCGCGTCGTGGATGTTGCGCGCGCGCGCCATCTCGGCCATCAGGCGCACCGTCGTCTTGGCTTGGCCATTGACAAAAGCACCGCGAGAACCCCTGGTTTGAATGACCGACTCACGCTCTAGCGCGCGGTAGGCTCTCGCTACCGTCTTGTTGTTGAGGGCCAGGTCGTTCGCAAGCTGTCGAATCGAAGGCAAGGCATCCCCCGGGCCTATCTCGTCGGTGAGCACGGCCTTCTTGATCTGCCCCACCAATTGGGCAAACACGGGGGCTGAATCGTCGATGTTAATGACTACTCCCATGACTCATCGCATATGTATCAGTCGAACTAAGGGTACAACTGGGTCTGCATGAAGTCAAGGCAGAAACCCCAGAAAAGTCCACGAGGGGCGACCTGCTCGTCGGCGCCCGGCAGTCCTACGTGGCCACGTTGGTCGAGCGACGCTCCCGCTACACCCAGGCCCAGCTGTACGCGATTGCGCGCGAGCTCAACACCCGACCCCGTAAGATACTCGGCTATCGGACGCCGGCGGTTACACTAGCGGAGACTGTTGCATCGACCGGTTGAATCGGCACGATCTGGGGTTACCTAACTGCGAATAACAGACCCTCGCGCGGGCGGCCGGGCGAATTCGCTAGGTGCTTCCGCAACCTAGAGCGGTGATCGAGCCAGACAGCGTGACTGCTGAGGGAATGCCGGTTGCAAAGCGGCCCCTCGTGGGGGATCATGAGTGGATTGTCGGCACCGACACACGTCCGACCAAGGAGGGGCAGATGAGCGGTCGTCGTTTCGAAGTGTTGGTAACCGTGATCGCGATCGGGTGGCTGGCGCCGGGCCTCGCCTCCGGGCAGGGTCAGGCCCAGGACGGGGCCGACGCGCCACCAGCGTGGACCGTTCCTCGTACGCCCGACGGCCGTCCGGACCTGCAGGGTTTCTGGACGACCCAAACCTTTACTCCCCTCGAACGCCCTGAGCACCTGGCCGGCCAGGAGTTCTTCACGGAAGAGGAAGCGGCCGCGCTGCACCAGCAGCTGACGGCCGAGGGGGTCGACCCGTCGGCGCGCGGCCCCATCAACCTCGAGGATGCAGAGGACAGAGAGAAGAGTCTGTATCAGACCAACCGCGACCCCTCGTACGTCCATTACGACAATGAGATCTGGCTGCGCACGTCCGTACCGAAGGGGCTTTCGAGCCGACGCACGTCGCTGATCACGGATCCGCCGGATGGGAAAGTCCCGCCCCGAACGCCGGAAGCCGAACAGCGCGCGGCGGCAGCCCGGGAAGCAAGGCGGCAAGGTGGGGCTTTCGACGGGTACGAGACTCGATCCTTGTTAGAGCGGTGCCTCGTCTGGCCGCACAACGGCCCGCCCATGATGCCAACGGCGTACAACGACATTCATCAGATCTTCCAGACGCCAGATCATGTCGTGGTGTTCACCGAGCTGACCAACAACAGCCCGCGCATCATCCCGCTGGACTCGCGCCCACCCATCTCCGAAAAGATTCGTCAGTACCCTGGAGACTCGCGTGGTCACTGGGAGGGAGACACGCTGGTGGTCGAGACCACGAACTTCACCGACAAGACGCGCTTTCGAGGATCGGGCGCGGCCCTGCACGTGGTGGAACGCTTCACGCGCGCCGACGCCGACACGGTCCTCTACGAGTTCACGGTCGACGATCCGACGTACTGGACGAGCCCGTGGAGTGCGGAGATTCCGATGGTGAAGACGGAGGGGCCGATGTTCGAGTACGCGTGTCACGAGGGCAATTACGACATCCGACACATTCTCGAGATCTACCGGAATCTTGAGAGGCAGGCCGCCGCCGACGCCTCGGGGCAGGACTCGAAGTAGAGCCCGGACCGAAACAAGGAAGGGAAGAAGGAGTTATTCCATGTCGACACGCATCACACCGCTCGCCGTCGCCGCCCTCACCGTCGCCCTGGTCGGTCCCCCATCGGCCACGGCCCAGGTCGAAAGGGTCGCCGACCCCACCTGGACGACGCCGCGCACGGCTGACGGCCAGCCGGACCTTCAGGGCCTGTGGGGGAACAAGACCATCACGCCGACGGAACGTCCCGATTCCGCAGAGGGACGAGCCTACTTGACTGAAGAGGAAATGGCGACGGCCCATCGGCAGCGGGTCGTGTCCCGGACCGCGCAGGACGCCGCGCCCGCGCAACGAACTTCGGCCGGTGGCCAACTGGGCTTCTACGGGAGCTACTGGCTCGACTCGGGCGACACCGTCCTGTCGACAGGGCAGACCTCGCTGATCGTCGACCCGCCGAATGGCCGGGCGCCGATCAGGGCATGGGCGTTGGCGGCCAGAGCGTACAGTCGCGCGCACGAGGGCGAACACTATCAATACCTGAGCACCTTGGATCGGTGTCTGTCGCGGGGTGTCCCGGGCTCGATGCTCCCGGCGGGCTACAACAATACGCACCTCATCGTGCAGACGCCGGACCACGTCGTACTTCAGCACGAGATGATCCACGACCTGCGGATCATTCCGTTGTCCGACCATGCCCACATCGACGACCGCATCGGCCTGTGGATGGGCGACGCGCGTGCCCACTGGGACGGCGAGGTCCTGGTGGTGGAGACCCAGAATTTCCACAACCGCGGCTGGATCGCGACGAGTGGTGCCGGTGGGCGTTTGAAGGGCATCCCGACGAGCACCAGGCTCCACGTGGTCGAGCGGTACGAGCGGGTGTCAGAAACCACGATCATGTGGACGGTCACCGTCGATGATCCGAATGTCTACACACGGCCCTGGACGATCTCGATTCCGCTCACGGCCGAGCCCGATTACGTGATCTACGAATACGCCTGCCACGAGGGAAACTACGCCATCCCGACCATCCTCGCCGGCGCGCGGATGGAAGAGGCGGTTGTCGCACAGGCCGCCACGCAAGAGTCGCGGTAGGACGTAGTCGTGACTCAGGGGGAGTAGCTTGACGACCGGCCCAGCTCGACACTCGCTGGTGAACCGTTCATCCATTGGCGCGGCGCTACTGATCGCGGCCGCGGTCGGCGAGGGGCACGCGCAGGAGCACGTCGGGCAGTATGCGCGAGCCGATATCGAGTTCGGCGCCAGCCTGTACAACGGCGCGTGCGTGACCTGCCACGGCCCCAACGGTGACGCGGTGCCGGGCGTCGACCTCCGCAGCGGTCGGTTCCGCCACGCCAGCTCGGACGTGGACCTGCAGCGGATCATCCGCAATGGCCTGCCCGATACCCCGATGCCGCCCGGCGAGTACAACGCGGCGGAGCTGGTGGGCCTGGTCGCCTTTGTCCGCACGATGGCCGACGTGGATCCCAGCACGCTGTCGCTGGGCGACGCCGCCCGTGGTCGAGACGTATTCATGGGGAAGGGCGACTGCCTGAGGTGTCATCGCGTCGCCGGGCGCGGTTCGAGGCAGGCGCCGCCCCTCACGGCCATCGGTGCGACCCGTTCGGCGGGCGCCCTCGAGCGGTCGCTACTCGACCCGGCGGGTTCCATGCTGCCGATCAACCGGTCGATCCGAGCGGTCACGCGGGACGGGCGGGAGGTCACCGGTCGACGGCTGAACGAGGACACGCATACGGTCCAGCTCATCGACACCGACGACCGACTGGTCTCCCTCGACAAGACCGACCTCCGCGAGTACACGGTGCTCACGACGTCGGAGATGCCCGAGTACGGCGACCGGTTCAGCGAGCGGGAGCTGTCCGACCTCCTGGCGTATCTCCTCACCCTGAAAGGCGTGGACTGACCATGGCACAACGGATGCTCGTCGCCCTCGGCCTGGTCCTGCTCGTCCCTGGCGTGGTCGGGGCGCAGGTCACGTTCGAGCGGCTGCTCAACGCGGACCAGGAGCCGCAGAACTGGCTGACCTATTCGGGCGGCTATTCCAGCACTCGGCACAGCGGTCTCGATCAGATCACCCCCGCGAACGTCGACGATCTTGAGCTGAAATGGGTGTTCCAGGCGCGGTCGCTCGAGAACTTCACCGCGACCCCGCTGGTCGTCGACGGCATCATGTATGTCACGCAGCCGCCCAACGACGTGGTGGCCCTCGACGCCAGGACGGGGAGTGTGTTCTGGGTGTACGAACACGTCCCGGCACGCGACGCGAGACCCTGCTGCGGCCGGATCAATCGCGGGCTCGCCATCCTCGGGGACACGTTGTTCATGGCCACCATCGATGCGCAGCTCGTCGCCATCGACGCGGTGACCGGGGACGCGAACTGGACGACGGCGGTCGGCGAGCCGAGCCATGGCTACGCGATGACGGTGGCGCCACTCGTGGTCAAGGACAAGGTCATCGTCGGGGTGGCCGGCGGTGAGTACGGCATTCGTGGCTATATCGCCGCCTACGACGCGGCAACCGGTGACGAGGTGTGGCGCTTCTACACGATTCCGGGACCGGGGGAGCCCGGCCACGACACCTGGGAGGGCGACTCGTGGATGCACGGCGGCGCCTCGGTCTGGCTCACGGGCTCGTACGACCCTGAGCTGAACCAGACCTACTGGGGCATCGGCAACCCCGGACCGGATTTCAACCCGGAGCAGCGCAAGGGCGACAACCTGTATTCGGATTGCGTGGTGGCGCTCGATGCCGATACCGGCGAGCTGGAGTGGTACTTCCAATTCACCCCGAACGACCCGTACGACTACGATTCGGTCCAGATCCCGGTGCTGGTTGATGTGCCGGCGGCGGGCGGCGGCACTGTCAAGGTGATGTTCTGGGCCAACCGCAACGGCTTCTTCTACGCCCTGGACCGGACGACCGGGCGGTTCATTGACGGCCAGCCGTTCGTCGACGTGAACTGGGCCGAGGCGCTGGACGACAGTGGGCGGCCGGTCGAGACGCCGCAGCCCTCGGGTGCCGTCACCTATCCGGGCGTCCAGGGCGGTACCAACTGGTATTCACCGTCGTATAGCCCCCGCACCGGTCTGTTCTACGTCTCCGTCTGGGAGAACTACGGGGAGGTGTTCACGCCGAGCCCGGAGCCGGAGGAGTACCGGGAGGGGCAGATCTTTCTCGGCGGCCGCCGACTGCCGCCCATCCCTGGCGCCGCCACGCCGCCGAACCTCACGCGCGGGCCTATCAACACGTGGACCGAAGCCACGGGGACCGGCGCGGTCATCGCGCTCGATCCGCGCACCGGCGAGCAGCGCTGGAAGTTCGACATGACCGACGTCACGAGCAGCGGGATTCTGACCACGGGGTCGGACCTGCTGTTTACGGGAGGGCGCGAAGGCTACTTCTACGCGATGGACGCGCGGAACGGAGACCAGCTCTGGAGGACACGCCTGGGTGCCATGATCCACAACGGTCCGATCAGCTACCAGGTCGACGACCAGCAGTTTGTCGCGGCGGCGGCCGGAAACGTCCTCTTCGTCTTCGGCCTGCCTGAGTGACGGATCGGGCCAGGGCGGCTACCACGAGCAGGACCGGCGATATTCGGCGTTTCGGTGTCGTGAGCATTGACGCGTATCTTTCGTTACACGCATAATCCCGTCGAATCTAAATCTCAAGAACAGGCAGGAGAGAATGTCATGACGAGACGTCGTGGGCTGATGAGGTGGATGTGTGGGATAGCGACGCTATCGGCGGCTGCCTGGACCGCAGTCGGCGGGACCTCGGCGACGGCAGCAGCAACCGACGACGGCGACATCACCGGAGCTGTGACAAGCTCGAACGGCCCCGAGGCGGGAGTGTGGGTTATCGCGGAAACGGACGACTTCGACACCACCTTCCGCAAGATCGTCGTGACGAACGACGAGGGCCGTTTCCTCGTGCCCGATCTCCCCGCGGGTTCCTACGAAGTGTGGGTTCGCGGGTATGGTCTGGTTGATTCGGTGAAGCGAGGGGCGCGGCCCGGCGACGACGTCGACCTGACGGCCGACGTGGCATCGAACCCGGTGGAAGCCGCGCAGGTCTATCCGGCCAACTACTGGTACTCGCTGCTCGAGGTGCCGCCGGCAAGCGACTTTCCCGGCACGGGACGTGAGGGCAACGGCATCAACGCCGCCATGCGGACCCAAGCCGACTGGATTACTCAGCTCAAGGATGGCTGCCAGCTCTGCCATCAGCTCGGCAACAAGGCGACTCGCGAGATGCCAATGCTGGATCTGACGACCTTCGACTCGACCTTCGACGCGTGGGCGCATCGTATTCGGGTCGGTGAGCCTGGGTTCATGACCGGCACGATCAACGGGATGGGCGGACCGCGCGCGCTCGGCCTCTACGCCGACTGGACCGATCGAATTCGGAGTGGCGAGGTCCCGCCGGTGCCCCCCCGCCCTCAAGGCGTGGAACGGAACGTCGTCTTGAGTATGTGGGAGTGGAGCCACCAGCGTGGGACGGTGCACGACTCAGTCACCACCGACAAACGCAACCCGACGGTGAACGGTGGCGGACCGGTCTACGGCGTCGGCCCTGGAGCTGGGCTCGTGATCACGGACCTCAGTCTCAATCGTTCAGTTCGCTTTGATCTGCCGGCTCGCGACGAGCACCGAGGGCCGTTCGACACGTATTCGGACTCCAGGGTCGAACCGAACGAGAAGACACGACCGGTGGTCCCGTCTCCCTACTGGGGATATGAAGCGTCCCGGCTGCCGTTTGCCGCACATCGTGAGGCCCACAACCCGATGATGGACCACAAGGGGCGACTCTGGGTCACGCAGTCAATCAGATCGCCCGAGGTCCCTGATTGGTGCGGGGAAGGGTCCGATCATCCTTCGGCGAAGTACTACCCGGTCCAATACCGCCCTAACCCATCCCGGAACCTGTCGTACTACGAGCCCGATAGCGAGAAGTTCGTCCTCATCGATACCTGCTTCTTCACGCACCACTTGCAGTTCGCCGACGATGCAGACGACACACTCTGGCTGAGCGGCTCGACGGAGGCCGTGAGCTGGCTCAACACGCGGCTCTACGACGAGACGGGCGATGAGCAGGCGGCGCAAGGCTGGTGTCCGACCGTGATCGATACGAATGGGGACGGGACGATCACGAAGCCGTGGAACGAGCCGAACCGATCGGGCGAGGTCGAGATCGATGCGACGAAGGACACCCGGATCGGGACCCTCGACGGAAGACAGCGGGCCTACGGCATCATTCCGCACCCGGACGGATCAGTATGGATTTCGCAGCGGTTGCGTGTACCGGGACGCATCATTCGAGTCGACCTCGGCGACAACCCGCCCGAAACGTGCATCGCCGAAGTCTACGAGCCGCCCTACGATCCTAATGGCGATCCCAGTCGCTGGGGATTTGGGCCGCGAGGAATTGACGTTGATCGGGACGGCCTGATCTGGACCGCGCTGAGCGGAAGCGGCCACATGGCCAGCTTCGACCGGAGCAAGTGCGCGGTCTTGAATGGACCCACGGCGACCGGCCGGCATTGCGCGGAGGGTTGGACGCTGTATCGGTCGCCGGGTCCCCGCATGAAGGGGGTCAACGGAGCGGCCAACGCCGACTACCACTATTACAACTGGGTCGACCAGTTCAACACGCTCGGCTTAGGCGAGAACGTCCCGATCGCCACTGGGTCGACGTCCGACTCGCTCCTCGCGCTGCTACCCGAGACCGGCGAGTGGGTCATCATGCGGGTGCCCTATCCCTTGGGCTTCTACAGCAAGGGCCTCGACGGCCGGATCGACGACCCTGGCGCCGGGTGGAAGGGCCGCGGAGTCTGGTCCAGCTACAACACCATGGCGACGTGGCACATGGAGGGCGGCAAGGGGAAGCTCAGCGAGATCATCCGCTTCCAGATCCGCCCGGACCCCCTGGCGAACTAGGGGCAGCCCAGCAGGATTTGCAGTGAGCCTGGTCAGTACTGTATGAGGGTACGGATAGAGGCTGGTACTATCTACTGGTACTATCTAATGGACATGTTGCGAGTCAGCGCTCTGCTCTGCCTGGTCTTATTGATAGTGCTGACGGCGGCTGGGGTGTCCGCCAACCCGGCCGACCGCAGGCTGATCGAAGCGGTCCAGGCGCAAGATCACGAGAGGGTCGAGACGCTGCTTCAGCAGCAGGTCGACGTCAATGCCGTACAGCCGGACAGCGCTACCGCGCTTCACTGGGCCGCCTATGTCGACGGGCTTGCAATTGCCGACCTGTTGATCGACGCCGGTGCCGACGTCAACGCCACGAATGACTACGGCGTGACACCGCTCTCGCTGGCCTGCGACAACGGCGCTGCCGCCATGGTGACTCTCCTGCTCGGCGCCGGCGCCGACCCGGATGTCTCGCGCACGACGGGGGAAACGCCGCTCATGACCTGTGCGCGGACCGGCGATGTCGATGCAGTGCGCGCGTTGCTTGCCCACGGTGCGGACCTTGATGCCGCGGAGTCGTGGCACGACCAGACGGCCCTGATGTGGGCGGCGGGGGAGGGGCATACGAAGGTCGTTCGGGTCCTCGTCGATCACGGGGCCGACGTCCAGGCGCGATCGACGGGTGGTTTCACAGCAATGCTGATTGCTGCGCGCGTGGATGACCTCGGGCTCGCCGAGTTGTTGATCGACGCCGGCGCTGGCGTGAACGACGCGGCGCCCGACGGCACCACCCCCTTGATCGTCGCCACTGTCCGCGGCCACGCCCCACTCGCCATCTTCCTGCTCGGGCACGGGGCCGACCCAAATACCGCGGAGCCCGGATTCACTCCGCTCCACTGGGCCGCCGGGTCGTGGCACACGGAGCTGACCGGCGGTCTGCACGGGATCGACGTGGACCGCGACGACGAGTGGCGGTCACTGAACGGCATCCGGATCGGCAAGCTGGAGCTGGTCCGGTCGCTTCTCGAGCACGGGGCCGACCCGCACGCCCGACTCGCGAAGCCTCCTCCCCGTTACGGATTTACCAGCGGGCGATTCCAGGTGAGCCTCGTCGGTGCCACGCCGTTTCTATTGGCGGCAATGGACGCCAACGTCGAGGTGATGCGGGCGCTCGCCGCGGCTGGGGCCGACGTCTACGAGGGGACGGATGCGAACACGACGCCGCTGATGGTGGCCGCCGGGCTCGGTCAGGTGCCGGCGGAAACGCGCGTGACGGCGTCCCAGGCGTTCGACGCGGTCGAGTATCTGCTGGAGGGCGGCGCCTACGTCGACGCCATCAACGAACGAGGCCGGACGGCGCTGCATGGGGCCGCTCATATCCGGTCCGACGCGATCGTACAACTGCTCGTCGATCACGAGGCAAGCGTCAGCGTCGCAGACGAAAAAGGGATCACGCCGTTGATGATCGCCGAGGGTGGTGGCCACGTCCTGCTACCGGGGCTGGGAGGAGGGAGCACCGCCGATCTTCTCCGTGCCCTGGGAGGCACCGCGACGTCGTCTGATCTCATCGAGATTTACGACGAAGGGAAGATTCGCTGATGCTGGCCAGACGGGGACCGATCGTCGTGTGCCTCGTGACCGCATCCATCACGACGGCCCTCGTCGTGACGTTCGTGTCGCCCGCGGCAGGGCAGGACGCGGGTGCGACCGCCGATGCGCGGCGGGACGTTGGTGCATGAATACGAACTGACTCGCGACCCTGCAACCCCGTAAGGTGCGTTTAATCGGCCGAGGTCCGGCCGGTGCTCCGAGGCCGTGAAAACCCTCTAAAGTGTGCCGAACATCGGCCAAAGTCTGCCGAATCAGCGTCGGCCCATTAATGGCACACTACGGGGTAGTAGCGAGCTTGTCGAGCAGCGATAATGAAGAAGACGCTGACGGCGGTGAGTGCCGAGCCCAGGCGCGCGGTTCCCAACGTCGATCCAGCGCGATGGAGCGTCCATCCGACCAGCGGGACACAGAGCCAACCCGCCAGGGCAAACGGTAGCCTGGCCGACCAACTCGATTCTCCGAAGACCGCAAGGCTCAGTGCTGCGACGTACGCCTGGAGCCAGGCTATCTGAAGATAGAGGCCACCGACACCGGCGTCGCGGCCGCCGCAGCACGAAAGACTGTCGGCACCTGAGCCGACCATCGGGACTCCGTGCTTCAGGACCGACCGGCCAAGGAGTGCTGTCTGCGCTTCGTCCTGCCACAGATAAGTTGCACCAAGCCCATAGAAGAGGGGGGAACACAGGACGGCAATCAGTACGATCACCCAGTCCGCCTGAAGGCGGGTCGGACGGTAGCGGCTACTGTTCCAGACTCCAGTCACCATGTATGCCATCGGACGATGTAACTAACCAGGTGCTGCCGCATCCTGGAATGGTCCAAGAATCGAGCGTGGGTGTCGCGTTAGAGTTGGGCGCCACGTCGCCGTGGACGACGCCGACGCCAGTGGCGAGCCGGCCGTCTGGGTGGTCTACCGTGAGGCGAGCCGCGCCGCGCGCATTCAGTTCAGGACAGCGGAAGAGCTCAGCGCGCTCAAGAGCGCTGCCAGCGGGCCGGTCGCAAGGCGGTAACGCTTACTGAGGCTGCAATTCGTCGTAGATCGCTTCGATGGCGGCCGGTACGCGATCGGACGCGTACGTCGGGTAGCGATCGCTGAGGTCGATCGACGCCGTCGCTTCTTCAACGTTCTGGCCCGCGTCGATCGCGGCTCGGACGTCCTGCAGCAGATCGGCCGTAAACCGCTGAAACTCCTCGAGGGCGGACCAGGTCGTGACCGGGATGTGACCGGGAATCACCGTCTCGACGTTCTCGATGCCCGCCAGGAGCCCGGCCAACGTTTCCGGCATCGCGACACCGCTCCCGCCGTTGCTCCGGTCGAGAAACGGCGCGCCCTTCCACGGAAACATGTCCCCGGTCTGCAGAACGCGAAGCGCTGGGTAGACGATGAACGTGTCCCCGTTCGTGTGACCGGCGCCGAAATGGTAGAGATCGATCTGGTTCGTTCCGGTGCCGAGGGTGAGGCGGTCCGAGTAGGTGTGCGACGGGAGGTATTGGGCGTTCTCACCTTTGAACGCCTCGCAATTCGTCACCGGCTCGCAACTGTCTTGCATCATGCTGGCCTTGGCGTTCGCGTGCGCCACGATCTGGTCGACCGCTCCAAGCTCGGCGTTGCTGCCGGTGTGGTCGTAGTGTGTGTGCGTGTTGATGATCCGGGTGACCGGTTTGTCCGTGACGGACCGGACGCGGTCGAGAATGACCTGTCCCCAGCCTGCCAGCTTGGTGTCGACGATCGTGACGCCGTCATCGGTGATGAACACCCCGGTGTTACCACCGCTGAACGTCTCGCTATCGGTCACGCCGGACCCGGTGATCACGTAGAGGTTGTCTTTGACGTGCTCGATTTCGGCCGCGTCCACGGCGGCTGGTGAGGGTGCTTGGACGCCGCTGACCGCGATCGAGAACGCGCCGACAACTCCAACAGGATCTCCCCGTACAGCTCGTACGGTGGCTTGATCGGATTCGCCGCGCCGTTGGGTGGCCGTAGCTCCTCGGCGATCTCAATCGCCTCGTCCATCAGCTGCGTCGCTGCCGTGCCGTCCCCAGTCGCGAGCCGAGCGAGGGCGGCAGCTTCCCGATGCATGATCCTCACCTGCGCACCCCCGCTCTCCGCGCGACCCTCGAGCATCTCTGAGGCGCGCCGCGCGCATCAGCGGCGTCTCGCCGGCATTCACCGCATGCAGCGGATCGTTCGGATCGGCGCCAGCCTTCACCAACTGCTCGATGATCGCCGCATTGCCGTTCTTGGACGCGAGCCCAAGCGGCGTCACACCATAGTTGTTCGGCACGTTCACTTTCGCATCGGCACGGATCAACAACGCAGTCGTTTCCGCATCGTTTACATACACCGCCCAGTGCAAGGCGGTCGCACCATCGCCCTGTGCCGCGTTGACATCCACCTGCTTCCTAAGCAGCGACAGCATGGTCGCTTTGTCGCCGCGCTGCACCGCGTCGGCGAGCGGTGCAGCTTTCCCGGCGGCTCCAAAACTGACGCCCGCAACTCCAAGGCTGGCAACGAGTAGCGCGGCCGCAAGCGACAGTCCGGACAAACATTGAACACGCCTCATTTATGTCCTCTTTTGACCTCAAATACTACAGTTGCATCGACACTGTCAACTTAGCGAGGACGACGCGTTTCTTCCCCCTCGAGGCCGAACCCCGACGCTCGTTCAGCAGGCGAACGTCACCGCGTAAGGTGCGTTTAATCGGCCGAGGTCAGGTCGGTGCTGGTCGGGTCTCCCAAGTAGTCTCAGGCCATGCCGCCTGCGCTGCAGTTCCTCGTCCTCACGTTCGCTGGCTGGGTGATCCGCGACGCGCTCTCGAACCTCGGGCACAAGATCGCCCGGACCACGGTGAAGCGGATCTTGCGCGACCACGGGATCGACCCGGCTCCCGAACGGAGCCGACGCACGCCTTGGAAGACATTCCTGCAGGCGCACTGGGACGGCTTGGCGGCCTGCGATCTGTTCACGGTCGAGGTGCTGACGCTGGCAGGGCTCAGGCGGTATCTTGTCTTCTTCGTGATCGAGCTGCAGACCCGCCGCGTGACCATCGCCGGGATCCACCCGCAACCGGGCGGCGCGTGGATGGAGCAGCAGGCCCGCAATCTGACCGACCCGGTCGATGGCTTCCTGCGGACTGCGCGGCATCTGATTCACGACCGAGATCCCCTTTACACTCGTGTCTTTGGCGAGATCCTGACGAGCGGCGGTGTCCAGCCGATCCGACTTCCGCCGAAGAGTCCCAATCTCGATGCCTATGCCGAGCGGTTCGTCCGGTCGATCAAGGAGGAGTGTCTCAATCGAGTCGTCCCACTCGGCGAGGGTCACTTGCGCCTCATCGTCCACGAGTACGTCGAGCATTACCATCGCGAGAGAAACCATCAGGGACTCGACAACCAGCTCCTGCAACGACCGCCCCCTCCGCGAAGGCCGGACGCCGACGTTCGGCGGCGGGCGCGCCTCGGTGGACTGCTCAGCTTCTACTATCGAGAGGCCGCATGAGTGGTCGGCTGATTAAACGCACCTTACGGGATTAACGGTGAGGGGCGCCGCCAAATCCTGGGCGTCGAGCTCTCGAACAGGGAGTCGCGCTCAAGCTG
Source organism: Vicinamibacterales bacterium (assembly GCA_965249105.1). GTDB lineage: Bacteria > Acidobacteriota > Vicinamibacteria > Vicinamibacterales > UBA8438 > CAUZIB01. The sequence goes on from OZ252219.1 coordinate 1,275,621, forward strand.
GACGGCCTTCGTCACAGGCCTCAAGACGCGCGGGCTGCACGGCGTGGAGTTCGTCGTCTCCGACGATCACGCGGGGATCAAACGGGCCGTCCGAGAGCTCCTCCCGGAAGCGGTCTGGCAACGCTGCTACGTTCTTCCTCCGCAATGCGCTTGACTATCTGCCCCGCAAGGCTGACGACGACTGCCGCCAGGAGCTGCGCTGGCTCTACGACCGGCGCAACCTCAAAGAGGCCCAGCAGGACTTGCAGGCGTGGCTTACCCGCTGGGCCACCCGCTATCCCAAGCTCACCGACTGGGTCGAAGCGCATATCGGGGAGACGCTGAACTTCTACAGCTTGCCGCGCCAACACCACAAGCATCTCAAGAGCACGAATATGCTCGAGCGTCTCAACGAGGAGATTAGGCGGCGCACGCGGGTGGTCCGGATCTTTCCCAACGCCGCGAGCTGCTTACGCTTGGTCCGCGCCCTGTGTGCGGAAGTCCACGAGGGCTGGCTCGAGGATCACCGCTACTTGAACATGGAGTTTCTGAAAGAACAGAAGAAAGAACTGCGGACCGCCGCCTAACGGATCACAGCCTCAGCCATGAAAACCTTTTTGCACAACTTGACGTACACAACCTCAACCCATCTAAGCCACAGACCGATCTCTGTCGAGACCACTCCGCTATATCTCCGTGACCGAGGTCGATTTGGATGACCGCAGCATGACCGGGAGGAATCCCCAGATTGTGCCACGCGGTTTGCCACGCGAACGCCCTGCCACGCGGCCTGCCACGCGGAAAATGAGGGGTTCTGGTGGGTGCTGACGGGCTAGGACGGAAGCCCTAACCCGCCGTTTCCCTAACGATCTTGAAAAGATTGGTACGCCCGGCAGGATTCGAACCTGCGACCCTCGGCTTAGAAGGCCCGATGTCGGATCGGTTATACCAAGACGGTTATATTCAGACGCCATTTCATCGCTCTGAATGACCAGAATCTGGCCAGAATTGGCCCATTTACCCCCGGACCGGACGATATCGCGATAACCGATCCGGTTCGGGCATTGATACAGCAGCCAGCGATAGCGAGGAAGTCAAGTTCCGCCTGATCGTCGCCGGCTTCCCAACCGGAACCGCTCAGACTCGTGGGCCTCAGTCTTGCAGTTTGAACGTCACCCACACTGTCATCTGCACCTCGACGGGGGTCCCGTTCAGCAGCGTGGGACTGTACACCCATTGACGGACGGCTTCCTCCGCCGCTCTGACAAGTTCCGGATGGACCTGCGCGCTGAGGACCCGCACCGAGGTGACCCTCCCGTCCAGATCGATTAGGGCTTCCATCGGCACCAGACCCTCCAGGCCGGCATCGCGCATCGTCGGCGGGTACACGGGCGCGGCACTCTCGAGCTTCCGCGGCGGCCTGATGTTCCCGCCGACCCTGACCGGCCCGCTGCCTGCGGTCGACGACGCCCGAGCGGCCTGAGCCGGGCGCCTGGCAGATACCACAACTGTCTCCATAAGCTCTGCGACCTGCATGGTGATGTTGCGGTTCCACTCTCTGGCCGTCTCGAGCGTGAACTCGTTTTGTAATGGGCGGAAACCCGGTAGCGTGACCTCGAGCACATACGTGCCGGTGCCGATGGACGTGAACGCAAACGCCCCCGTCGCATCGGTGACGGTCGACCGGCTCACTTCCTGCTCGTCGATGAGTGTGACGTCGACGGCCGGAAGGACGAGGCCGGTGGTGTCGTAGACAGAGCCCATCAGGGCGCGGGGTCCTGCCTGGGCCGACACGTCGAGTGATGCCGTGGGAAACACGATGGCGACCAGCGCGATCAGGATCGCGGCCGTCGCTCGCCACGTCGGCGCCTGACGATCGAGACGGGTGTTCAGCATGGCGACGATTCTCCTTTCGAGGGTTGACGGGCGGGCGATTGAGACGGCAGGCACCCAGCCGGATGCGGGCCGCCGGCAGAGTTTCGCGATATCCACGAGATGTGACGCATAGGTCGCGCCGGGGACTCCCGTACCCAGCACGATGTCATCACAGGCGCGCTCGCCCTCGCGGCGAAGCTGGGCACAGAGAATCCAGAGCAGCGGATTGAACCAGAACATGGTTCGGAGCACTTCCGCGCTCATCTGTACGGCCCAGTCGCACCGCCTGATATGCGCCAGTTCATGAAGCAGCACGATGCGCGCTCGTTTCTCGGTCCAGGTCTTGGCGTGCGCCGGCAGGAGTACGCGTGGTGTCAGAAGCCCCCACGTCGCGAGGATGTCTGACGCGCCTGTCGTGAGGAGGACAACCGGCCGGCTGACGCCTTATTTGGCGGCAATTTCGGCGGTCAATCGACGCCAGTCGCCATCCACGGCGGCCTCGGCCTTCATCGTCAATCGTCGGAGCCGCGCGAGCCTGAGGAGCAGCAACCCGCTTCCGATCGCGACTCCCGCGATCCACACAAGAAACACCACCTGCAGCGCACTCGCAAAGGCGACTGAGGGCGCGCCCGCCGGCGCCACGGTGACCACATGGTCAGCACTCACCACCACGGGTGTCCCCGAGTCCACGGACACTAAGGACGCCCCTGGGAGAGGCACGCCCCAGGACGGCAGGACGACTGAGAGCGGGACGACAGCTGCCGCGGCCATCACCGCAGCAGCCAGCACCCGGTGCCGCAGCGCCGCCGAGCGGTGCCGCAGCAGCAGACAGGCCAGGAGGGCCACGAGGACGGGAGCCGAAGAGCGAAGGACAACGTCCAGCAGAGATGTCATCACGAGTCCCTCCTCGCAGCCCAGACGATTTGAGCGATCTGCTGCAATTCCTCGTCCGAGAGCTTCGCCGCATCGCGACCGAGCAACGCCGTCACCACGTTGGCGGGCGACCCGTCGAAGAACGTATCAACCAGGTGCTTGAGCGCGGTCTTTCGCGCGGCGTGCCGGGGGACGGTCGGCTCGTGCACATAGCGAAGGCCCTGCTCCGTGTGCCGGACGTAGCCCTTCTGCTCGAGCACCCGGAGCTGTGTACGCACGGTCGAGTAACTGGGCGCGCCGGGGATCTGCTCCAGGATCTCGCCGGCGGTGGCGCGACCTAGGCGATAGAGCGCGTCCATGATCTGTCGCTCTCGCTTCGTGAGGACGGCGTGGAGAGGCTGTGGCGTCATGCTATTTTTATAGCACGTATGCGATATAAATAGCACTACGACGTCTGCGTGTCAAGCAGTCGGGGGCCGGTCGAGAGGCGGGCGTGCCCCGGGCGTCGACTCTGGACCGCTCGGAGGCGGAGAAAGGGACAAGGCGGTGCATCAGCTTGGGATAGTCTTGACCGACGCCTCAGTCCGCAGCGGTGGGTCAACGTATCTAGGAGTTCACCGGTAGCCGGCATGCCTCTTCCGATATTCCAGGTTGACGCCTTTGCGTCAGCACCCTTCGCGGGTAACCCTGCCGCCGTGTGCCTCCTGCGGGACACCAAAGAGCCGGGATGGATGCAACAAGTGGCCAGCGAGATGAACGTCTCCGAGACCGCGTTCCTGAGTCCTCGCGAAGATGGGTTCGGATTGCGCTGGTTCACCCCGAAGGTCGAAGTGGATCTGTGCGGGCACGCGACGCTGGCAAGTGCCCATGTCTTGTGGGAGATCGGTGAACTGGAGACGGACGCCCCAGCGCGTTTCTTCACACGAAGCGGACTCTTGACGGCAGTACGCGACGGTGACTGGATTGAGATGGACTTCCCGGCCACGCCAGCCGACGGCGTGGACCCACCGTCCGACCTGATTGACGCCTTGGGCGTGACGCCAGAGTACGTCGGCAAGAACCAGTTCGACTATCTGGTTGAACTCGCGACCGAAGAGGACGTCCAGAACCTGCGGCCGGACCTCGGTCGGTTGGCCGCGCTCGGCAGTCGAGGTGTCATCGTGACGAGTCGTTCGAGGCGGCGAGGCACCGACTTCGTCTCGCGGTTCTTCGCTCCGAGTGCTGGAATCGATGAAGACCCGGTCACCGGGTCCGCCCACTGTTGCCTGGCCCCGTACTGGCACCGTCAACTCCATCAGGATGCCTTCGTGGCGGAGCAGCTTTCGCCTCGCGGCGGGCTGGTGAGAGTCCGACTGCACGATGATCGTGTCCGTCTCTCGGGTCAGGCCGTTACCGTCATACGCGGTGAACTGATACCTTGAGCCACCGGTGGAGCCTGGGCAACCCAGTCACGAGTGAGACGTAATGGCCGCATCGTTTGAGCGATATGTGGCCATGCGGTACTTGGTTGCGAGACGCAAGCAGGCGTTTCTGTCGCTGATCTCAGTGATCTCGACGCTTGGCGTCACGGTCGGTGTCATGGCGTTGGTGGTGGCCATGGCACTCATGACCGGACTTCAGCAGGATCTCCAGGACCGTCTCGTCGGCTCGTCCGCCCATGTGCATGTTTGGAAGGTTGGCGACGGCGGCTATCAGGACTACGTGGCGGAGGCGCGCCGGATGGAGGCGCTCCCGCGGGTCGTCGCGGCCGCGCCGGCCATCATCGGGCGGGCGGTCGCCAGTTCGCGACACGGTGAGGCATTCATCACGATCAAAGGGATCGATCCGGAGCTCGAGCAGCATGTCTCAGAGGTGGCGGATTCTGTCGAGAAGGGCAGTTTCTTCGATCTCAACCACCCGACAGACACACCACTCGGCGGAATCGTGATCGGGGAGGGTGTCGCCAAGAGTCTCGGGGCCGTCGTGGGCGACGAGATCACGCTGATCACCCCGAACGTTTCGCTGGGACCGATGGGGCTCACGCTACGGCCTCGCCGGCTGACAGTCGTCGGCATCTTCACTCTGGGACTGTACGAATACGACAATACGTACGGGTTTGTCACCCTCGATTCGGCCATGAGGCTGATGGGCGAGGACCACGTGCAGAGGATGGATCTGCGGGTCGACGACCTGTATGCCTCACGCGAAGTCGCGGCGCAGATCGAGGACGAGCTCGGCATCGACTACGACGCGCTCGACTGGTCACAGATGAACCAGTCGCTGTTCTCGGCGTTGCGGCTCGAGAAGTTGGCCATCTCGATCTCGATCTCATTCATCGTGATGGTAGCGGCGCTCAACATCGTGGCATCCCTCATGCTCCTGGTCATGGAGAAGAGCCGGGACATTGCCATCCTCAAGACCATGGGCGCGGGGCGGAAGAGCATCATGAAGATCTTCATGCTGCAAGGGATCATTATCGGTGCGATCGGCACGACGGTCGGAGCGACAGGCGGCTACCTGCTGGCGACCGTGTTGGATCGGTATCGACTGATCCATCTTGACCTGGGGATCTCTACGACTCCATATCTGCCCTTCACCGTAGAGCCGTTTGATTTCGCGGTGGTTATCGTGTGTGCGTTGCTGATCTGTTTTGTCGCCACACTGTATCCGTCGAGGCAAGCCGCCCGTCTAGACCCCGCGGAAGCGTTGAGGTATCAGTGATGGGCGTCAATTCTCTCCCGTGCCTTTCCTCCGCATGACTGACACCCATTTCACTCCGATCGCAAGGCGCGCATAGGCGCAATCCGAGCCGCACGACGCGCGGGAATGGCTCCCGCTCCGAGCGCGACCAGGAGGAGAGACGCGACGGCGCCTGCAAGGACCGTTGGATCGTGGCTCTCGAGCTCGAACAGGAGCGACGCCGAGAGTCGACCCAATCCGAACGCGAGCGCAACGCCTACCAGGCAGCCGACGAACGCCATTGCGGCCACGTGACGCAACACCGATCGGCGGACCCGCTCTGCGTCGGCACCGAGGGCCATTCGGAGCCCGATCTCCTGGGTGCGCTGGGACACGGTGTAGGCCAGGACACCGTACAGACCCACCGCGGCCAGCACCGTGGCCAAGACCGCGAACGCCGCCGCCAAGGTCATGATTAAGCGGTCCAAGGCAACGTTGCTGCTGACTTGTGCCTGCATCGGCCCAAGGTCTTCGATCGGCAAGGTGGCATCGAGACGGCTGACGACCTCCCGGATGACGCTCAAGAGCTCCGCCGTGGGTCCTACAGAGCGTACATAAAAGGAGAGCGACTGGTCTTCGTCGCCCTGACCTGCGGGGAGAAAGAACTGGGGCGGTGTCGCGGCCTTCACTTCACTGTACTTGGCGTCCTGTACCAAGCCGACGATCTCAATGCCCAGGGTGTCACTCCGCCCAACCTCCATTCGCTTGCCCACCACATCGCGGCCGAGGGCGAACGTGCGTGCGAATGCCTGGTTGACGATCGCGACACGAGGCCGGTCCCTGTCATCACGTCTCACGAACTCGCGCCCCGCGAGGAGTGGAATGCCGAGGGTCTGAAAGAAGTTCGGCCCAATGCGGCTATAAGCCGGGCTCGGTTCAGTCCTGGGACTCGGATGATCAAAGCCCTCGACTGACACATTGGCACCGGAGATGTTGGAGCTCAACAATCTGACCGTCGACACCGTCACTCCTTCTACTCCTGGGACCACCGACAGACGTTCTTCGACCTGTTCGAACAGACGCTGGGCCGTGTCTGCCGTGTAACCGTTGAGAAGCGGCGAGAGGCGGAAGGTGACGAGGCCGTTCACCTGCATCCCGAGGTCCACTCGGTCGATGTTCGCCAAGCTCTTCGCGAACAGGCCTGCCAACGCGACCAGCGCCACAGACAGCGCGATCTGAGCCGTGACCAACGACGTTTGCCCTCGTGCCCCCGACTGCGGGCGCGAATCTGTCTTGACCTGCCCTTTGAGGACCGCAGCCGTGTCCGGGCGAGTACTGTGAAGGGCCGGGAACACGCCGACGAGAAGACCAGTGCCTGCCGAAAGGACCGCCGCGAACACCCAGACGGCGCTGTTGAGTTCCAGGCGCAAGGTGGCGACCTCCGCGGGAAGGAGCGCTCCGATGACTCCCAGCGCCCAGCCGGCGACGGCAATCCCTGCCAGTCCTCCGAGCAGCGCAAGAAGACAGGACTCCACCAGCAACTGCCGAACGAGTCGGCGCCGACCAGCGCCGATCGACAGTCTGACCGCCATTTCGTGGGCGCGATGCGACGCCCTTGCGAGCAGCAGGTTGGCGATGTTGGCACAGGCAATCAGGAGCACGGTGCCGGTCACACCCAACAACAACCAGACGGGCCGGCTGAGCCATTCGCCCAGTGTCGTTTGGCCGTGCCCTCCGGGCTCAACCTGAATCCTTCTCGCCTTGAAGCGCCGGCGATCAGCCTCGTCGAGTGCGTCCTGGAGCGGCAGTTCTACGTCGCCGATGATGGAGGCAAAGGGGACATTGATAGCGGCGCTCGCGGCTTCCATCGACATGCCGGGCGTGAGGCGAGCAAAGACGTAGAGGAAATGGTCCAATCGATTCTCAAACCCCTCCCACGCCGGCTCCATGACGGCCTTCATGCTCAGAGGAACAAAGACATGGGGCTCGTGACCGAGCGTCGTGCCCTCGAATCCGCGAGGCGCCACGCCGACAATCGTGAGCGGCTGCCCATTCACGCGAAGGACATCGCCGACGATCTCTCGACGTGTATCAAATGCGTCTTGCCAATACGCGTAGCTCAACACGACGACCGGATTGGCACCGGGTGCCCGATCGTCGGCAGGCTGCAGGAGACGACCCACTGTGGGCTGGACGTCCAGTGTGGGAAAGTACTGTCCGGAGACCAGCAGTCCGTCAGCGCTGAGCGCCCGGCCGCCAGACGACAGGTGCGCCGCAAACTGTCGGTGCGCAGCGATGCCGGCGAACGGCGTCTGCAGTCGCTCCAGGTCGCGGAACAACGGGTAGCTAAACACGCTCTCCGCATTGCCCCCTGCTCCGGTCGACGTGTGACCGCCTTTCGGTCCGGGCGCGGAGAGATTGAGCAATTCGTGAGGTGTCGGCACGGACAGCTGACGAAGGAGCACTTCGTGGAAGACCGAGAAGATCGCGGTATTCGCACCGACCCCGAGAGCCAGCGAGATAATGATCGCGCCGGATACGACGGGAGCGCGAGCCAGTGCGCGCAGAGCTGCACGGCCATCCTGCCGCAACTCGTCTAACCACCGCCACCCCCACGCGTCCTGGCTTCGCTCCCGAATGAGCGGCTGGTTGCCAAACCCGACGCGGGCAGCACGCGCCGCCTCATCCGGAGCCATACCGGCCGCGACGTTCTCCGCAATCCGCTGATCGAGGTGAAAGCGCAGCTCCTCGTCTAACTCCTGTTCGACAGGCTCCCGCCGGAATATGGAGCGCAGTCGGAGCGGCACGACGTAGCGCCAGCGTGCAAGGCTCATAACTCAGACTTCGTTGAGCTTGACGACACGCGAGATGGCGCCAGAGAGTCGCTCCCAGCTGGCCGATTCCTGCTGCAGGTGTTTTCGCCCAGGCCGAGTCAGCGAATAGAACTTGGCGCGGCGCTTGTTGTCGCTGAGCTTCCACTCCGCCCGGAGCCAGCCTTCCTGTTCGAGCTTGTGGAGCGCGGGATAGAGCGACCCATCGCTCACCTGGAGCACGTCGCCTGACACCTGCTTGAGCCGTTGACCGATGGCCCAGCCGTTCAGCGGTTCTAACGCGAGGATCTTCAGGATTAGTAAATCCAGCGTGCCCTGCACCAGGTCGGAGGGTTTCGTCATGACGCGGCTCCTCTACTCGGTTACCGAGGTCAGCCTACCTCTGCTCCTCTCGGTAAGCAAGAGGACTGCCATGCGAGGGGATCACACATGGGTTGACATTCGACCCATGTGCGTCGATACTCAGGTCGGATGTCGACCCAACGAGAGTCCAGCGACCGGGCCGTGCTCCTGCAGGGCACACTGGATCTCCTCATCCTCCGCACTCTGGTCTTCGGCTCCGAGCATGGGCAAGGGATTGCTCGCCGTATCCAGAACCAATCTGACGACGCGTTGCTCGTCGATCACGGGTCGCTCTATCCAGCGCTTCAACGGCTCGAGTCGCGCGGCTGGATTCGCGCACGATGGGGCACGTCGGACAACAACCGCAAGGCCCGCTTCTACACCCTCACGCCGAAGGGGCGTCGCCAGCTCATGGCAGAGACCGAACAGTGGCACCGGTTGGTGGCTGCCGTCGGTCGTGTGCTGAGCCCCGACGAGGGGTGAGCCGATGTGGTGGCACACGCGTCGACGTGACGAAGAGTTTGACCGTGAGATACGTGCGCACCTTGATCTCGAAGCCGACCGACTGATCGGCGAGGGGCTGTCTCCCGAGCGCGCTCGAGTCGCGGCCCACCGACGGTTCGGGAACGTCACGGCCCACAAAGAACGTTTCTACGAATCGCGTCGCCTCGTGTGGTTGGCGTCGATGTGGCAGGACCTCTGTGTCGCGGGTCGGACGCTGCGCAGAACACCGGCGTTTACCACCACGGCGGTCGTGGTCCTGGCGTTGGGGGTGGCGTCCACGACCATCGCGTTCTCGGTTGTTGATGCCTATCTCCTCCGACCTGTGCCCTTCGCCGAACCCGAACGCCTCGCTGAGATTTGGATGTGGTCCGAACGAGGCGGAGGACCGGTGCAACCTGCCGACATGCTGGCCCGCTGGCGCGAGCAGAGCGAACTCTTCGAGCAGGTGGAGGCGCATTGGTCGAACCCCGTCACGCTGCAAGGTCCCGATGGCCCGGAGATCGTCTTGGGATCCCAGGTGACTGTTGGCTTGTTCCCGCTCCTTGGCGCGCACGTGCTGCGGGGTCGGCCGTTTGCCATAGACGAGTCGGACGCACCCGTGGTGATCATTAGCCATGGGCTGTGGCGGCGTCTGTATGGCGAAGACGCGAAGACCCTTGGTCAGGCCATCCATCTGAACGACACGATCCGCACCGTCGTTGGCGTCATGCCGGCCGAGTTTCGATTCCCAGTGGGACAGATTGACGTGTGGGTGCCCTTCGATCCCGTCCGTTCCAATCCCCTGTCACCGCGCGGTGGCATCACGCCGATTGTACGTCTGCGCGAAGGCGTCACGCTTCAGCAGGGGGATGAACAAGTGTCGGTCCTCGCGCCCCAACTGAATCCACGTCTTGCCACCCCGCCGGTTCCCGGACTCACGGCTCGACTGCAGTCCATGAATCGGTACTCACCCGCCAGCCTGAACGCGGACGCCTGGTTTGTCACACGCCCGCGCGCGGCCCTCTGGCTCATCCTCGGTGCGGCGGGCCTGGTGTTGGTGACCTCGTGTGCGAACGCCGCCAATTTGTTTCTCTCACGCACGCTGACTCGCCGCCGGGAAATCGCCGTCCGGGCGGCGCTCGGCGTGGGTCGGTGGCGACTGTTGCGGTCCCTCTTCGCTGAGGCGGCCCTTGTGACCATCCTAGCGGCCGTCGGAGGGCTCTGCTTGGCGTATCTGGGGCTACGAGGTCTGGTGTCGATCATTCCTGGCCATTTCCTGGAGGCCAGCCTGAATCCCCTAAACCTCGATACACGATCAGCAGTATGGCTGTCGCTGGCGTCCTTGCTCGCGGGGATCGTCGCGGCATGTCTCCCTGCCGTGCGGGCCACGTCCGGCAACATCGTCGCACCGCTGATCGAGCGTGGAGACGGGGTCGGCGGGAGGCGAGCGGTATCGCGGGGCCTCTTGGTGGCACTGGAGGCGTGTGTCGCGGTCGTGCTCGTTCTTGGTGCCGCCCTCGCGACACGCAGCGTCTGGGCGTTAGTGCAGGTCGATCGCGGCTGGTCTACCGACGACGTCGTCGTGATCGAGCCACAGTTCCAGGGCGACCGGTACCGCACACCGACAGGCCGACGGGCCTTCATGACGGAATCGGCGCGGCTGTTGAGCACACTACCCGGCCTCCGAGAAGTGGTCTTGGCCGATGGACTCCCCTCCCGAGAGTGGAGCATCTCGTATGGCACGCTGGAGAGCGATGCCGAACCCATGCCCGACGCGGAGGTCGCTCTCAGCCGCGTGTCCTTGAGCTACTTCGACGCGCTCAACATCCCGCTGCACGGGCGTGGTCTCGACGACATATGGGAACGCGGAGCAGCCCAGGCCGTCGTCAGTCGTACTCTCGCGGACTGGCTCTGGCCAGGGACCGAGCCCCTCGGACGGCGCTTCCGTCTGCCAGGGACCATGCTCGACGACTGGATGACGGTCGTCGGCGTCGCGGGGGATGTGCGAACCCTCCCGTCCGAGAGCCCTCTTGACCCGTTGGAGGTGTATCGACCGATTCGTCCCGACGCCGCGGAGGCCAATATTCGCTATCTCGCGGTCAAGACGGACGGACGACCAGATTCAGTACGCGTGCTTCGTGAACGTGTGCAAACGGTCGACCCCGCGCTGGCGCTTCGGGTACGTCCTATAGCAGCCCTGTACGGCGAGTCGCTCTCCGACCCGATGTTCCATGCGACGTTGCTGGCTGGCTTGGCCGGGCTCGCGCTCCTTCTCGCGAGCGCGGGAATCCATGCCGTCGTGTCCTACGATGTCAATCGGCAGACGAGGGAGCTGGGGATCCGGTTGGCGCTGGGCGCCAGCTGGGTGGCCGTGATGCGAGGGGTCATGGCTCGAGCGATTCTCTTCGCGGGCGCGGGCATCGTCATCGGCGTGGGCGTCTCGATCGGGCTGGTGCGTGTGATGGCCTCCATGCTCTACGAGATCCGGCCGACTGATCCGCTGACGTGGGTGGCCGCCCCGGCCTTTCTGTTGTTCACAGCCGTGGTGGCTGGCTACCTACCGGCACGACGGGCGGCCCGCATTCAGCCGGCGGTTACCCTGCGGGCTGAGTGATCAGGCGTTACCTCTCACGCTCTGAAACTGCCGATTTGGGTACCTACTCTGGACGCAGGACCGCGGCCGGGTCCGTACTCGCCGCACGGTGCGCCGGACGGGAGGCCGCCACTAGGGTCACAAGCGCCAGTGCCCCGCACACGACGCCCATGGTGATGGGGTCGTTGCTCGCGATGCCGTAGATCTCACTCGCGATGACCACGTGCACGCCCTGCCAGACGACGAGCCCCACCACGAGTCCTCCCGCCGCCAGACGAAGCGCTTGACGCACGACCTGACGTTGGACCTGGCGGTACTCCGCTCCGAGAGCCAGCCGAATCCCGAAATCCCGACGACTCTGTGTGACCACGTAGGAGAAGAGTCCGAAGATGCCGACGGCCACGAGGGTGGCGGCCATCACACCCAGCACCACGGCCACAGTTGCCGCGAGCCGTTGCCGGGAGAGATGCGCGCGGAGGTCGTCGTCCGCAGTTCGGACATCCAGCACGACGAGCTGACTGGAATGCGCCGTTATCTCGTCTCGGAGCCGCGCCGCCGCTGCCGGCGTCGTGCGCACGCGGGCCAGGAGCGTCAGGTACCTGACCGTCCGCCGAAGGACCGGGAGGTAGACATACGGCTCGGCCACGTCCCAGACGTCTCGATGCGCCGCGTTGCTCGCCACGCCGATCACTCGGCGCTCCGACGTCTCGCCCTCAACTCGCACAGACCGACCCATCGGGTCCTGATCTGGCCATAGCCGCCGAGCCAGGGCCTCATTCACGATGAGCGCCGTCTGGTCATCCGACGGGTCGCGGCTGAATCCCCGCCCGCGTATGAGGGGCAACTCGATCGTGCCGAAATAGTCCGGTCCGACCTCCCGGGAGACGACTGCCGGCGGCTGGGTCGAGGCCCCGGAGGCTCCAGCGGCGACCTCTACCGACGCCTTGAGTAGCGACAACGGTGGTGTGCCGGCGACGCTCACCGAGACCATCTCGGGCATCGCTCCCACGCGGTCGAGCAACGCGTGGTAGAACTGACGGTCGACACCGTCTCCGGCCTCGCCCCGCACCTCGAACGACACGAGCAGGAGGTTCTCCGTCGTGTAGCCGGGATCCGTGTTCACGAGCTGCAACAGGCTCCGGCCAAAGAGGACCGCTCCCAGCAACAGGACGAACGCACCCGCGATCTGCCCCGCAATGAGCAGCTGGCGACCCCAGATCCGAGACGGCCCGAACGTCGGCGGTCCCGCACCGAGCGCGGAGGTCAGTGAGCGGCGCGAGGCCAGGAGGGCCGGCAGAAAGCCGAAGGCGAGCCCTGCGGCCACCGCCAGCCCGAGGGTGAAGAGCAGGGCACGAGCGTCGAGGTGGAGTCCTTGGTACACGGGCACCTCGAACGGCGTGGGATAGGCGGCCAGCAACTGCACGCAGATCCACGCCACACCGAGCCCCGCCAGACCACCCGCCAGCGTCAACAACGCGACCTCGACCAGTAGCTGGCGAGTCAGTCGGCTCCGCGTCGCTCCGATCGCGAGTCGGAGACCGATTTCTCGTCGTCGCGCGAGTGTCCGGGTCAGGAGGAGGTTGGCCAGGTTGAAGCACGCAATCCCAAGGAGCAGCAGCGTGCTGATGTTGAGGAGCGCAACCAGGCGGACGGTCTGGCCGTAGCGCCCGGGCCAGAATCGCGCTTGAGCGGAAGGGAGCACGATCAGTGTGCGGTCGGCGTTCGTGTCTGGGAAGGCCGTCGCGAGTTGTCTGACCCGTGTGACCAAGGCCGTCCGCGCCACGTCGACCGGCACACCCGGCTGCAATCGGCCGATGAGGTGCGGGCCCACCCAGGAACGATCGGTGACCCACGCAAACCGACCGGGAAAAACCCGATCGAGCACCCAGTAGGGGGCGAACACGTCGATGGGGGTGTCGCCGTACCAGTCGAGGAGTGATCCTCGAAACCCCCGCGGTGCCACACCGACCACGGTCAGGGGCACCTGATCGAGCGTCAGGGTCTCGCCGACGATGGGGAGGCGACCCCCAAAGCGTTCCTGCCAGAGCCGGTAACTGATGACGGCGACGGGGGAGGCACCAGGGGTGTTGTCGCCCTCGTTGAGGAGGCGGCCCTCCTCTGGTACCGCACCGAAGACTGAGAAATAGCTGCCCGACACGAGGTCGCCAACGACCGGAACATTGCCAGACGAACCGGTGAGGACGAAGCGCAGACGGACGAAGGCCGTGAGGTCGACGAGCACGTCGTCCGATTCGCGCAGTGCCAGATAGTCGGGGTATGGGAAGCCGAAGTACTCAATGTTGTCGGTCTCGCGATTGTCGCTGTAGAGGGCCACGAGGCGGTCGGCGTTGTGGATGCCGGGCAGCGGCTTGAAGAGGACGGCATCCGTCAGACTGAAGATCGCGGTGTTGACGCCGATGCCCAGACCGAGCGTGAGCACTGCAACGACGGAGAAGCCCGGCGAGGTGCGAAGCGTGCGACTCGCGTACCGCAGGTCGTGGCCCAGATCTCTCAGCCAGGGCACACTGTGCTGATCGCGCAGCGCGTCCATCGTTGCCGGTAAGGGCCCCGCCTGGACCTTGGCGGCTCTGGCCGCGCGGTCCGGAGAGTCGGCCCGTCGCCGGGCGTCGTCAGCGGCCAGCTCCCGATGCGTCCGCAGTTCCTGTTCCAGGTCGCGGTCGTCGCGGCGCGGATACAGCGTCTGCCACAGACGGATGAGCCACTCCCGGAGCTTCGGCACCGGTCCTCAGCCTTTGCCGTGGAGCAGCGTGTCCATGATGGAGGCCATCTGTTCCCACTCTGCCGTCGCGGTCGTGAGCCGACGCCTCCCAGCCGGCGTGAGCCGGTAGAAGCGCGCCCTCCGGTTGTTCTCTGTCGTCCCCCACGTGCCGCGCACGAACCCGCGCTGCTCGAGGCGCATGAGCCCAGGGTAGAGGGTGCCCATGTTGAGCTGGAGCGTGCCGGCAGAGACCCGTTCCAGGCGTGCGGCGATCGCATAGCCGTGCAGCGGACCGAGCGTGGCCAGCGTCCGCAAGACCATGAGATCGAGCGTGCCTTGCAGGACGTCCGCTTTGGCCGGCTTTGTATTGGGCATGCCAACGGAGTATCCATCGGCTCCATTAGTATGTCAAATGGGATGCTCGTACGGCGTGGGATGATCATCGACAGCGGCAGCTCGCAGTGCTCCGACGGGCGCACCGATAGCAGGGTAGACTGCGAGGGTGCGGCCAGTGCCTTCAGTGAACCGGACACCTGGCCTGATGCGCTGACCCGCCACTGGACCGTCGAGGTGGGTGACGGCTACGCGACACCGATCATTGTTGGATCGACGGTCTACACGTTTACCCGGCAGGGTGACGACGAGGTGGTGACGGCCCTTGACGCCGCGACGGGCGAGATCGCGTGGGACTCGCGCTACCGAGCGCCCCACGGGGTGCATCAGGCGGCGGCCGCGCACACGACCGGACCGAAAGCGACACCGCTCTTCCACAACGGCATGGTGTTCACGCTTGGGATCAGCGGTGTCGTCTCAGCGTTCGAGGCGGCGAGTGGTGCACTCGTCTGGCAGACAGACGCGCCCGATTCGCTTCCCATCTATGGGAATCCTGTCTCACCCCTCGGCGTCGGGGAGCTCGTCATCGCACATCCTGGCGACTACGGCTCGCTCACAGCCTTTGAGGCGGCCACGGGTGAGACCGCATGGACCGCCACGGGCACCGGCGTCTTTGCCTCCCCGATTGTGGCGGAGTTGGGTGGCATGCGTCAGGTCGTGACGGTCACGCAGACGCACGTGGTGGGTCTCGCGCTGTCTGACGGGGCCGTCCTGTGGGCGTACCCGTGGGAGTCACAAGCCACGCCGAGCGCCATTACGCCGATCCTGTACGGCGACACGGTGATCGTGGGGAGTACGCAGATGGGCGTTCGAGCGCTACGGCCGACACGGGTCGGCACTGGCGTGTGGCGGAGCGACGTCGCCTGGGAGACGCAGGACGTGTCGCTGTTCTTGAGTAATCCGGTGGTGATCGACGGCACGCTCTTCGGGCTGTCAGAGCGGGCGAGCGGCCAGTACTTCGCGCTTGATGCCGAGACCGGGGAGGTGCTCTGGCTGGGGCCACCCCGCCAGGCAAAGAACACGGCGATTGTCAAAGCCGGTGATCTGTTGTTTCTCTTGAATGACAGTGGCGAGTTGGTCGTGGCACGAGGCAGTCAGGCGGGACTCGAGCCGTTCAGGCGCTACACCGTCGCGCACACGCCGACGTGGGCGCAGCCCGCGATTTCAGGCGATCGGATCTTTGTGAAGGACGTCTCGTCGCTGACGTTGTGGACGCTGGATCCCTAGCCGACAAAACCTCGCTCACGGAGCGTCGGGTCTGTCAAGACTCGGAGCGCTGGTGCCGAGCGATGCTGGTGTTTCGGACTCTGGAGCGGACCCATTCGTCAGACGCCCATCAAACAGATGGATCTTCCGCTCCGCGTAGTCGGAGTAGCGCGGATCGTGGGTGACCATGCAGATGGTGGACCCCTCGTCGTGCAGGTCCTTGAGGAGCCCCATCACGGCCTCCCCATTTTTCGAGTCGAGATTCCCGGTCGGCTCGTCGGCGAGCAGGATCGAGGGCTCGCCGGCGACCGCGCGGGCCACCGCGACACGCTGCTGCTGGCCGCCTGAGAGTTGGCTGGGGAGATGCTTGGCCCGATGCGCCATCTCCACCTTCTCGAGGGCCGCAGTCGCGCGGTCCTTGCGCTCCGATGGGCGCATCCCGCGGTAGGTCAGCGGCAGCTCGACGTTTTCGTAGACGCTCAGGTCGCCAATCAAGTTGAAACTCTGAAAGATGAACCCGATCTCGCGATTCCGCGTGCGGGCGCGCTCGGCTTGGCTGAGCTGCGCGACCGGCCGGTCGTGCAGCGTATAGCTCCCGTCGGTGGGGGTGTCGAGCAGGCCCAGGATCGAGAGCAACGTCGATTTGCCACAGCCCGAGGGCCCTTCAATGGCGATGTATTCGCCGTTGAAGATGTCCAGGGTGACTGTGTCAAGCGCGTGCGTCTCCACCTCATCGGTGTAGAAGACCTTGCTGACCTGGTCGAGATGAATGAGCGAGGCGAGATCGTGCACCGGTTGTCTCCTAGTTCAGACGCACGCGATCAAAGGCATCCCAGGCCGACATATCGGACAAGATGACCTGGTCGCCTGGTTCGAGCCCCTCTCGGATCTCGATCGTATTGACCGACGCGCGTCCCAGGCCCACGCGTGTCCGTGTCGCCGTTCCCGACGCGGGGTCGACGACGAAGAGACCCACCATGCTCTCTTCCTGTCCAAAGACCGGTCGGCCCACGAAGATGATGTCCTCGAGCCGTTCGAGTTCGATCGTGCCGTCGACCGTCAGATCGGGTCTAGCTCCGCGGGGCAGCTCGCCGTCCAACGTGACATCCACGGTGACGGTGCCATTCTCGACGGCCGGGTCGATCCGGACGACGTGACCCGGAATGACCCCGTTGCGGGTATCGATCGACGCGGACTGCCCAATCTGAATGTCCTTGGCCTGGGTCTCGGCAATGCGGAGCTCGGCTTTTAACGACGACGGGTCGCCCACCCGCGCCAGGTTGGTGCCCGCGGTCACTCGCTGGCCCTCTTCCAGGGGCACTTGCTGGAGCACGCCCGCAATGCCCGCGCGGACGTGGAGGTCGTCCACCTGGTCGAGCCGCAGTTGCCACAGTGTCTTCAATCGGTCGACCTCCGCGTGTTCGGCGGCGAGCTGGACGTCTATCGATTCGCGCGCGATTTGTAAGCGCTCTTGTTCGAGCTCGTGTCGGATGGCCAACTCGCGCGCCCGCGACTGTGATTGCTGGAGCTGAATCGACCCGACCAGCCCCTTCGTCGCCAACTGCTGGTCGGCCTCGGCCTGGAGCGTGGCCTGCGCAAGATCGGATTCGACAGTGGCGAGCTGCGACTGCTGGGCGAGGATCTGGCTGTCCAGCTCCACCTGCCGGCTCCGGGCGCGCGCTTCGGCGGCGCGCAGATTGAGTTGGGCCTCGAGGGCGGTCTGTTCCAGCTCGGGGTTCCGGAGCTCCACCACAATCGTCGTCGGCGTGACCTCGGCGCCGGGCCGGATCACGATCCGCTCGACGGTGCCGTCCGTGGTCGAGGGAATCCACCGAAGCTCTTCGGGGACGAGCGTGCCCGTGCCCCGGACCTGACGCACCATCGGACCCCGCTGCACGGTATCGAGATACACCGTGTCGCGGTCGACACTCGGGGCCGCCGGTTCGAGCCGCGACACCGCCACGCTAATGAGGAGGATGGCCACCACAGCCACCCCGCCATACAGCCCGTGCCGGAGCCGTTTCTTCCGCGCCAGATCCGGTCGCGCGATATCCACGGTTAGGTCACCTCCATGATCCGTGTCACCGCCGCCGAGAGCCTCCCGGCTGGCGAAGGCCCTGCGGCTCTCTCTCCCGAAGCTGGTCTCCCATTTGTCCGCCTCCAAGGCCGCCGCGACTCCGAAGGCGCGAGCGCGGAGGTCCTAGGCAACGGTCGACGGCGGGGCGCGCGAGCTCCGTGCGGTGAGCGCCGGCGTGTCGCCGCTCAGTCGCCGTCGTCGACGGGGGGTGCTGGCGTGCCGAAGAACCAGGCCTCGGTGGTCCGGTCATCGTCCGCCGTCCATTCCGGCAGGTCATCGCGCCTGTCATGGCTGGCGTCGTGACCCCGGGACGCCACCAACTGCCGGAGTCGCTCCAAGGCGGCGCGCCTCCTGGGTTCGTCCACGATGTAGGTTTGTCGAAAGACCATCGGTCCTCCTCGCTGTTGCTACGAGTTGTCGCCCTCCGCCTGCATGTGACGCCGTCGTGTCCCCGGCACGCCCGCGTTGCCGACCGCCGCGGGCAAGCCGTCGAGCACCGCCTCTAAGGCATCCCCGTGTTGGC
Organism: Vicinamibacterales bacterium; assembly: GCA_965249105.1. Classification (GTDB taxonomy): domain Bacteria; phylum Acidobacteriota; class Vicinamibacteria; order Vicinamibacterales; family UBA8438; genus CAUZIB01. Next base: position 1,294,173 of record OZ252219.1, read on the forward strand.
GGCAGAGTCGCCCGAGCGTGGCGGACGCCGCCGGGGTCAGGCCCTGGCGCGCGTAGTCTGGGGCGACCGTCTGTTGTCGATCAAAAGTTTTAATCCGGGAGGCACTTGCAAAACTCCTGGCCGACAGTGGAACAAGCGTCAGGGTTTGGGTGCAAACTGGTCACTCGGGCCCAGGGCACCGGGATCGAGGCACCGATTCATGAGGAGACGCAGGCCCGCCCGGGCATTGGGCGAGGGTCTGGCAAGAGCTGCCGCCTTCTGCGCGTAGGCAGCTGGGTGGATCGAGGTCAGCGAACGGCTGTGTGCCCGAATCTCCTGCGCATCGTAGGCGGCGTCCATCACGTCGTACAGATTGGTGCTCCGCTCGGCGGACAGGGTTGCGAGCGGAATAGCGGCCTGGCTGTCATGAAGGGAGGCAGTGGTCAGTAGGCAGCTGATGGGGATCTGGCCATCGGCCACATCGATATGCAGCTTGTAGCCGACCCAGGTTTCCTTGTAGCCCTTGCTGTTCTTTTTCGTCCCGACATCGCAGGCCGTCGGGAGATCAGCGAGCATCTCCGGCTTGGTCATGGTGCCCTGCCGCTGCAGACGCGTGGGCTCGTGAGGGCGCTCCTCTCCCTTCTTCGGTCGTCCCCGCTTCCGCTGCGAGGGCGCGGGCGGCTTGTCCTTCGTGGCGGGCTTCTCGCGTGCCGCAATCGCGGTGGAGTCTCGCGAGAGATGACCGACCAATCGGTCGTGATGCGTCTTCTGGATGACCGTCTCGTGCACGCGCAGAGGCAACTGCGTGGTCGCAAACTCGTCGAAGGCGTGTGAGAACAAGGATTCGCTCGGGACCTGGCGCCTAGTCTCCCAGCCGCAGATCCGGCGCAAGGGTCGATCGGTGGCCAGCCGATCGAGCAGCCTGCGTGTCGTCGGCAGGTCGTAGACGGCCTTGGCGACAAACGCGCGGGCTACGGCCGCGCGATCCTTGCGAGGTCGGCCGGGCATGCGGACGCGTCGGGGAATGTGGTCCTCGACCCGGATGACCTCCAAGGTCTGCACGAACTGCTGCTGTTTCTCCGTGAGTGGTCCCAGCTCTTCCTCCAGCCATGGAAAGAGTGCGGTCTGAATGGACAGCCAGTGTGGTGCGAAGCACTCTCGGAGACGGCTCATTTTCTTCTTGACTCCTGGGGCCAGGTCTAGCAGTATAACAACTGCTAGACCGAATGGCACGACATGCCCACCCGTGACCCAACAACCGACACGCAGCGCTACGACGCGCTCAAGCGCACCGTCGCTGAGGTGGGATTGCTTCGACGTGGCAGCCTCGTGCAACGTTTCATGCCGTGCGGCAAGCCGAACTGCCGCTGCCAAGCGACGCCCCCGCAGCTACACGGGCCGTACTATCAGTGGACCCGCAAGGTCCGCGGCAAGACCGTCACCGTCCGTCTCACCGAGCAGCAAGCCGAGCGTGTCCGGGACTGGATCGAGAACGGCCGACAGCTAGACCGAATCGTTGTGGAAATGGAGACGTTGTCGCTGCGGATGACTGAGCGCCTGCTTCGTCAGCTCACGCCTGTGTGATGTGGCCCGCACCGTGCGCAAGCCGCCAAAAAACTTCTCTACGCGCAGGGTTTTGCAAGTGCCTCCCGGGATAATCCGGGATCTTCCGGGATGACCCCGGGATGCGACTCGCGCGGGCGCAACGACTTACGGGGATCGGCCGACATAATTGTGGTGCAAAACTTTTGATCCATGAAATTGCCTTCACATGGCGTTTTCCGGGGGTTTTGAGACCCTCAAAAAGGGGGGGATTTCGCGGGAGTGTCCCCCGTCGTGGACACTCCCGCCGCCGCGCCGCGCGCGGCCGGATGATAAGCAGGCGTTATAGGAGGCACCCCCCCCGTCAGGCGCCGTGGTGCGGAGTTACGGCCAGCGCACCAGCACGACGTTGGACCGTTCGTGGCGCGGGCCTTGGGGGCCGAACCGGGCGGGCGTGCTGACCATGAGGCCGATGGTCTCCCCGGCCTGGGGCGTCCAGCGGCTGAGCGGCGGCACCTTGATGTGGGCGCCGATCGTCCGGGCCGAGATCCCCTTGCACTCCTGCCCCGGCCGCAGCCACTCGTAGGTCGCCGCGTACCACCGCCCGTCGATCTGGGCGAAGACCCACGGGTTCCCTTCGACTGTCGTCCCGCCCGCGCGGGTGGCCGGCCACCGCCCGCGCTGGGTGTGGTCGATGCAGATCGGGGGGCCCGATCGAGGTGCGGATGATGGTCGAGGTCGTGGGCTAGGCCCCTGACGTTGTGATGGAGCCAGGTGACCTGGGGGGTGGAGGGTGAGTTGGTCGGCCGCGCCGCCACTCCCGGCCTGTTTGGCGTCAAGTACTTCTGCCGCTCAACGTCAACTATTCTTGCCGGTTCGGACGGCTGCTCGTTCGACGACGCACCGTTCGCTGGGCGTTGCTGTGGGTTCTGAAGACGTAGAAGACCAAACGGCGTGAACGTCCGCTTGGGGACGTTCACGGAGTGCGGTAGCCGAGCGCGCGGCTTCCGAAAGGGAGGGGCTGGTGGTTGCTACGCGAGGAGCTGTGGGTCCGTCGAGTACGGCTGGAGGGGTCGTCGGCGGCGCCCGTGCCTGCCAGCATCACACTCGCCGCCGGCATGGCGGTCATGACCGGGTATGAGATGATCTGCCCAAGAGCCCGCGAGAAGATGTGCGCCGTGAACGTCTCGGTCGAAGCCGTGATCGCTTCCGGACCGGAGACGCTCAGGAACTCGCAGGTCGGCGACGCCGCGGCAACAGCGGCCCCGGCGGCCGGCCGCGAGGCACGGGCGGTGGCGATGGCGGCGACGTTGGGCGCGACGGATCCGTTCGAAAGCTCGGCACGTCGAACTCGAGCACCACGGCGTGGTGCACCAGGCGGTCGATCGCCGCGGCCGTGGCCATCTGGTCGCGGAAGATCCGGTCCCACTGGCTGAAGACCAGATTGCTGGTCACCATCACCGAGCGGCGCTCGTAGCGCTCGGCGAGCAGCGTGAACAGTACCTCGGCTTCGTCGGGGCTCTGCTGCACGTAGCCCAGATCGTCGAGCAGGATCACCTCGAAGAGGTCGAGCTTGCGGAGGGCGCGGGGCAGGTCGAGATCACGTTTCGCGCCGAGCAGTTCCTGGACCAGGGCGTAGGCCGGGGCGCACAGCACGCTGTGGCCGGCCTCGACCAGCGCGTGCCCGACGGCGCTCAGCGCATGGCTCTTGCCGACGCCCGGCAGGCCGAACGCCAGCACGTTGGTCGCCGTCTCGAGGAACGCCCCGATGGCCAGCGTCTCCAGCTGCTGCACCACCGGTGCCGGCAACCTTCCGGTGTCGAGCGTCGCGAACGTCTTGCCGGGCGGCAGACGCGAGGCTCGTCGCAGCCGGGCAATCCGCCGCTGGCGTCGCGCCTCGGCTTCGGCCTCGAGCACTTCGACCAGCACCGGCAGCGCGTCGTGGTGGCCCGCCTGCGTTAGGCGCGGCACCAGCTCCTCGGCCGCCGTCGTCAGGCCGAACTGTTTCAGCAACGTCGTCGACGCCGTGCTCGCCGGCGTCATCGGCGCAGGCCTCCGGTCAGCAGCGCGTCGTACCGTGACAGGTCCGGCCGGGGAATGTGCACGACGGGGATGGTCGGAACCGGCGGACGCACCTCGGCCTGGACGCTGGCATAGTCGCACCCAGCGCCGGCGTCGAGCCGAGAGCGAAGCGTCACCTCGACCTGCCGCTCGCTGGTGGTGGCCGCCAGATGCAGCAGCCGCACGTACTCGACGTCGGCCCGCTCGCCATGCGTCCGGCCGAGCGCGTCATACGCCGCCCGGAACGTCAGCGACGGAAACAGCTCTTCCCGGAAGCGATAGCGCGCAAACGCCCCCGGCTTGCGGACCAGGCTGCCGATGATGTGCCGGTAATCGATCCGGTGGTCCGCCGCGCCCCGCAGCCGCGGCATCGTGCACAGCAACTGGCCGCCATAGCGGACCTCGACCGTCGACGGATGCTGGCGCGCTTCCACCGTGTGACCGATCAACCGCGACGGCACCGAGTAGATCCGGCCGCCGACGCGAATCGTGCTCCACTTCCGCACCACGCATTGGAACGTCGTGTACTCCGGGATCCGAGCCGCAGGTAACGGCCGCAGGTACGGACGCTCCTCGGCAAGCCGCGTCGCCGCCGCCGCATTCCGCGCCTCGTCGACGACCGCCCGCACGAACCGCAGATACGCCGACTCGTCGTCGAAGTCCCGGTCGCCCCGCAACAGCAACGCCTGCTCGATGGCCGTCTTCGTCCGAAAGTGCGACTGCTCGGCCACCCCGTTCTCGTGCGGCTTCCCCGGCTGGATCCGCGACGAGCGCAGCCCGTAGTGGTCCAGCACCTGCTGGAACCGCACCGTCAGTTGCCGCCCGCCGCTCCGCTTCAGCTCGTGCGTCGCCGCCGACAGATTGTCGTGACGAAGCCACGCCGGCGCCGCCCCCAGCGTCCACAGCGCGCCCTGCAGGCCGGCCACCAGCGCCTCGAACGTCTCGCTGAACGCCAGCCCCACATACGTCCACTTGCTGTAGCTCAGCACCCACTCGAACAACAGATGCGGGAACGGCACGCCCCGTATCGTCACCCCCAGGTCGCTCGCGTCGGTGAAGTCGAACGCCGCTTCCCGACCCGGGACCGCCACCTGCTCGAAATACACCTCGCGGTCCGGACCATACTGCACCCGCCAGTCGCGGACCCGCCGCTGCAACGTCCGTAGCTGCCCCGCCTGAAAGCGACCCGGATGCCGCCGGCACAGCCACGTGAACAGCGTCAGCACCTGCAGTCGTCCCTCCGTATCCGCCACCAACTGCGGCACGACCTCCGACTCCCACACGCCGGCGAACGGGTCCTCCCGCGTCCGCCACGTCCGAGGCGCCTTCGCCGTCGACGGCAACGCGCCGCTCTGCCAGTGTCGCGCCGTCCGCTCGCTCATCCCGGCCGCCGCCGCGGCCGCCGCTAACGTCTTCCCCGACATCCGTTTCTCGCGCAATCGCCGCACCTGGGCATCCGTGATCAACCCGTCCTCCACAAGGAAAACGGGCAGTCTCACACGACTCTCGGTGGGTCCACGAACCGGCCGATCGCGTCCTCGGCAACCGGCAAGAATAATTGTCGTTGATCACGGCCCGCTGCCCGTCCCCGCGCGGCGCTTCCGGAGGGGCGATCCAGGTGCCCCCGATGCGGCCGTGGGCGCTCCAGTGGATGCGGGGGGCGGGCCCGCCGGCGCCGAGGATGATATCGACGCTGAAGGGGTTGTGGGGGGAGTCGCCGAGACGTGACAAACCCTTCAGGGTTGACGCCGACCGGCTACTTCTTTTTGGATCTGGACGGCTCGTGCGTCGGCGCGACCACGTGGATCGCTAAGTGGGCCTATCTTTCCGCCTCAGACCGCCCCTCGGTGTGGGTCGTCGTGGATGCGACGGGCGAGATCGTGGCGCTGTGGGAAGGCGAAGACCCGATCAGCGCGGACGACACGGTGAGTCCCTTGGCGACCGACGACCCGACCCATCGGGCCGTCAACATGGGGGTGCCCAGCCTGGCGGTCATCACGTCGCTCTCTGACGTGCTGACCGCCGACCAGCAGACGGATCTCCTCACGCGGCTCGATGCCTATGTGGCGGTCGAGCGCGGGTGGCTCGACGCCGTGACCACGCTCGCGGACCTGGCCACCATCGCGCCCCGCTACGAGCCCTCCGGCCGGCAGTGGGCCATGCGGCTGCTCGCCGAGGTCCAGGGGTTGGCGGTGGCGGAGCTGTATCGGACCGCCCTGCGGGTCGACCCGCTGACTGACACGTGGGTCGTCGCGCCCCAGTGAGAGCGGGGCCCCGGAGGGCCTCAGAGATCATAACGAACGCTTATACCAGGCAAGAATCTTGCCGTTTATTGGTGCAGAGTTTTGATCCGAGGTTTCATTACTTTTGATCGCCTACACCGTCTGGAGGTAGAAGAGGTCTGCGACCAGGTGCAGTACGCCGTGGGCTGATCGCAGGTGTTCTTCGACGGTGGGCTGGAGTGTCTTGGTGGCGCGCGCCATGGTTCATCCACATTGCCATCGCTGGCGCGTGAAGTGAAGTCGAGGGATGATGCCCAGGCGAAGGAAGGGCGATGGCTCAATTCGGAGCGATCATCGGTTCGCTAGGGCAAGGATCGCACACAGGCGCCCTGGTCTCGATTTGCCCGAGGACGTACGGCTAGGCCTATCAGGGGTATTTGACAGTAGTAATAAGTATGCATATACTTACTATATTGAAGCTAACGACACACACTCCAGTGAAACCAACCGAGCGATGACGATGCCTAGAATAACTTTGTATGTCAGTGACGACGAAAAACCGACGTGGGATCGTGCTAAGGCACTGTCTGACGGCAGTTTATCAGGATTCGTCACGAATGCCGTTAGGGATGCTGTCGCGCAACAGGAGAGGCACGACGCGGCAAGCGCCGCCGGCGCAATGGACCGAGTCGAACTGGAAGTCTCTGGTCCGAAGAGGGTGCGTTTCACCGGGCGACTGTTGGCCGAGCTTCGCGACAGCGGGTGTGAGCAGCGCATCTATCTAAAGAAGGACGGCCAAATCGTTTTGTGGTCCGAGAGCATCGATGGAGCAAGTTTTAAGCCGTTTGACAGCTTGGATGCCTTGAGAGAAGACAACGAGCTCTGGCTTGATCACCCGACCGCCGGACCGCTTGTCCAGATGCTCGAAGAAGCCTACGAAGAAATGGGTGAGGACTTCGTGATCGATCTCGACTAGAACCCGTCCGATTGGACCCGCAGTGACGTCGTTGACAGAGTGAAGGGCGTGTTTTCCGCTGATGGACTCTTGTCTACCGGCTGTGGCGCCTTGAGCAGTCAGCCGCGCGAAGGGTACCGATTCCGAAACTCACCCGCTGCGAAGAGATAGACCGGCGGACCCCATTCGGATGTTGGCACCACTTCATGGCATCCTCGGCATGACTGATCGATGGTCGTGACCATTGACGTTGGTGGCCGATGGTCACTGGCATGACAGGCCGAGGGTCGCCTGATGACCAGTGCTCCTCGGCCGCCGCAAAGGCTCTGGCGACGTGGCAGTAGCCTTCATAGCTCGATCGACGGCACATCTAGCGCAGCCATGCTGGCCAGAGTGTCTACGAGACGCTCCCAGCGCCCGCGTCCGCGTCCGCCTGAGATCTTGAGCAGCTGCTCCTTGATCTCTCTTAGCAGAGCAGACAGCTCGACATCGCCGACGGCTTCCGCGTTGGCGCCGATAGTGCTCAGGACCCTCCTACGTTCTTGGAACGAAATATCTCTGTTCACCTCTCGCAGGGTGACTACGGCGAGCACCTTGCGTAGCTGGTCGGCTGTCGCCATCGGCTCGCCGTCCCGGGTCCATTGCGCCAGCACGGGGAGCGTTGCCAAATCATCCACAAGACCGATGTCACGATGAGCATAGTCAACCAGTGGCCGCGCTGGTCCCTGCAAAGTGCTCGTGCCCCAAGCGCCTTTGACCTGGACGGTTACTGATTCGTGCCCACTGAGAGACGGCGCCAATAGCGCGACGCTACTGAACCGAGGCCGTGTGTCCGGAACGCGGGCGACGATGGCTGTGGAATCTGGGCTGACGCTGACTTGAACGCTCTCCCACCCGGCAAGCAGGAGAGAAAACCGAATCCGCTCTTCCTTGCTCACATCGAGTCGACCGATCGGGTCGAGCTCGGACGTAGCGCCCTCACCGGTTGCAGCACACAGGGTACCGACGTAGATAGCGAGAACGGATTCCCATCCCATCAATACTCTGTCGAAGAGGCCCTCAAATGTCAGGAAGTCGTATTCGCGCCTTTCAGCAGTGAACCTAACTCCGTCTTCAACGATCTCAAAGAGGCGCGAACCATGGGCATCGGCATGTCGTAGGGCGCGGTCTATTCCGTCGAGCAGACCATCCAACCCAACCTGCCGAGCCTGCTCCAAGAGGTCTCCGATGTCCCGCGACCTCAGTTCTTCATAAGAGCGGTCGCGATACGCCGCAACTAGCGTGGACACCAAGGCAGGCGCACAACGCTCCGCAACGATATGTCCGAAGCGGATCAGGCTCCGAGCCTGCGTCCTGGTCCGGTCGACTTGCAGCAATTGACGTAGCTCGAACCCGCTCTCGAACAACTCGATCTGGACAGCCTTGAGGTCGTCCTTCCAGGGTTCCAGAGGCGCCAGCTTGGCGAATGCCCCCTTTCCGCCTGACTGTCTCCCTGTCAATCTTCGGTAGGAAAGCGCCGCGCATCGCCAGAACCGCTGCTCGTCTACCAGCATTTCCACCTGAAGTGCGGTGGCTTGCAGTCCGACAGCGAGCTCAACCGGGCATCCTTGCTGCCCTGTTACCCTAGCGAAGATTTCCTCTCCAACCTGGTCACGTTCGAAGATGGTGCGCCCACTTCGATTCCGTGCGGAAGCTTCGGCAAGGGCCATCAGAGTCGCCATGGGGTCAGGTTGCCCCACGCTGGCGGACTCGATCTGTTCCCAACGCTCAAGTCGGGCACCACAGTCCTCGGCGGACCCCGCTAGAGTATCGAACACAGACTGCATCCGGACGTTTTCGATCTCGGCCGCAGCGAGATCGTTTGCGGACAAGGCTTCAATTCCGTGCTTTGCCAGGTCGAAGAGTTGATCATGAAGCCTCGCTAGCATCACCCAGTACCAAACGAACGGACGGAACTGACGTGACGCGTCAACGTTGGCCTTCGATTGGACCAGCTCCCGAACGACGTTTGCCAATTCTTGGCCCACGTCTTCATTGTGACCGGCGTGATCGCAGGCCTTCATGAACACGTCGACCCAATTCTTCAAGCGTCCGAAGACCTCTGGCTCGAAGCCTCCCGGAACGCCCTGGGCCTGGTCGGAATCTCTCAGTACACCAATCGCCTTCGCGACGATTGAGCGACGTTGATCGACTCGGGGGTCACTCTCAGCCGCCGCGCCGCACCCCGGACATACGCTCGCGAAAGAGTGCTCAGTGCCACACGTTTCACACTTCCCTTGCGTGAACAACAAGTGAACTGTTCTGATCACGTTCCGCCCTCACAAACTCCGTCTGTCAGGGATGGGAAGGCACCTCGAACCGAGTACGTGCCTCAAGCTAGCTAGACTACGTGACCCGGTTGATGCACCGGCTCGAAGGAGCCTCACCCACAGATCGCGACGTCGGGAGCTTAGGTGGTGCCTTCTGGTCGCTGTCCAGTCGGAACCGAAGTGCCGACGTCCTCGCGGCCGGTCTGCACCCACACACGGTCCCCGAGAAACCAGCTCGTCGAGGCCTCCTATTTACCCTGTTTGTTGTATTTCGGCTTCGTGCGTGCGATGACCCGAGCTTCCGTTCTTCTCGCTTCCTGAATATTCGCTTTTTGCTCGATCTGGATCTTTGCCCCCGGAATCTCGTCGGCGTGAAGATGTTCCTGAATGCGTTCCTGGACTCTGCCCCTTTTCGCTACTCCCACGTAGTTCGTCCTACCCGCTGCTGTCTTGACTCTGTACACAACAGGTTTGTCGTTGGGCAGCTTGGATGCTCCAGCTCCGTTGAACCTCACGGTTTTCTTCGGCACAGCTCTTCCTCCCACCGGTGCTGATGGCGCTCGATCTTGCATAGGCCGACGGCCTGATCCTCGTCCTCCCCATCCACCGACCACTCACGGCTTTAAGAGACAAGATACTCAGCAGTGTCTCGGCGCCACCGTAACTGGAACTCTGCGACTCCTGACAGAGTTCGGTTCAAGGGCACTCCGATGTGCAATTGATGCCCGGAGGGAGTGTGAGCGAAACTTAGTTGGAAATTGAAGCGGCTCCAAACCCTGTGGTTTGATGACGTTTGAGAAGACGGACATCAGCCCACGAGAGAAAGGAGCCGAGATGAGCAGTGTCCTACGATCGGTCAGGAAGCGCAAGAAAGGTCACACGTTGGGCGCGGTCGACGTCATCGACCGAGAGGAGTACGCCGAGCTGGAGGTCGATGCCAAGGTGGCGTTGATCCGGTCGTTGGTTCCGCTGGGCTTGATGCACATCGAGGAGTTGCTCGACGAGGAAGTGACCGCGCTGGCTGGCGAGCGCTACGCCCGCAAAGCCCCGTCAGTCGGCGGGCGCCGTCATGGCAGCAACCCCGGGACGGTCGGGTTGGCCGGCCAGCGCGTGCCGATTCGCGTGCCCCGGATTCGCCATGTCACGGAGCGCGAGATTCCCCTGCGGTCGTACGAGGCGCTGCATGGCGATCGCGCAGTCAACGACCTGTTGCTGAGGCGCGTGCTGTATGGGATCTCGTGCCGCAACTACGCGGCGGCCGCCGAGGCGATTCCCAGGGCGATCGGCCTATCGGGGTCGACGGTGTCCCGCGCGTTCATTCAGGCCAGCGCGACGAAACTCCGCGAGCTCCAGGAGCGGGACCTCTCCGGGGAGGACGTCGTGGCCCTCGTGCTGGACGGCAAGACGTTCGCCGAGGCGACGATGGTCGTCGCGCTGGGCATCACGATGACGGGGGACAAACGGTTCCTGGGCGTCGTCGAGACGGACACGGAGACCGAGAAGGTGTTGACCCCGTTCCTCCGGTCATTGGTCGAGCGGGGCCTCGATGTCTCCCAGGGGCTTCTGGTGATCGTGGATGGCGGCAAGGGGCTCCGGGCGGCCGTGCGGAAAGCCTTCCGCCACCGCGCCCTGGTGCAACGGTGTCAGTGGCACACGCGCGAGAACGTGGTGAGTTACGTGGCCAAGCGTGAGCAGCCGGTGTGGCGGCAGCGTCTCCAGCGCGCCTACAACCGTCCGGAGTACGACGAGGCCCTCGCCGCCCTCAAGTCGCTCCAGCATGAGCTGGAGGATCGGAACCAATCCGCGGCCGGCAGTCTGGCGGAAGGCCTCGACGAGACCCTGACGTTGCATCGCCTCGGGGTGTACGGTGTGCTGGGCCGGTCGCTGAAGACGACGAACAGCCTCGAGTCCATCAACGCGCTCATTGAGGAGCGCTGTGCGAAGGTCGATCACTGGCAGAACTCGAGTCAACGCCATCGCTGGCTGGCCACTGCGCTCCTGGACATCGAGCCACGCCTGCGCAAGGTGATGGGCTACCGGCACCTGCCCAGGCTTCGTGACGCATTGAAGCGAGAGCTGAAGATCGACACGACGACGTCGACGAAGAAAGCCGCGTAAGCAATCAGGAGCCGCGGAGAGTTTCAACTAGGAATGGGCTTGACTCCCCGGAGGCGGGAGGATCTGACTCGACTGAGTCGATGTTCGGCGAGAAACGAATATCACCAACACATAGCCTCCCGGAGCACCTGTTGCCGGGGTCATCGGAACGGTCAGCATCAACGCTGCACCGTGATTTAACTATGCGCTCTCGACTGGTCCTTGTCAACAGATGCAGGTCGCTGGTCTTGGGGACGTGCACGCCGGATCGACCGAGTTGATAGTCTGTTCCGCGGAGATGCCGTTGCGACACCGGTCGCCGTGGGTAGTTTGGCTTCCGCTTCTCCTCCGAGGTCGAACCAACCCCGAGTGTCAAGCGTGGCGGCCAGTACTGCAGGCTTATCATCTGGTGCTCAATCTCACGAAGTGGAACAGCGTGCCCGTCGACAGATCGCCTGACGGCGCCGGCGACCAAGTCAGCCAATTGGACGAGCCTGTCCTTGCTGCTCTCAGAAAAGGTGACTGAGTGCAGGCGGCCAATCGGTAATCCCGAAGTCTGGCGCCGAAGGTAGGCGTCCAACTCCTTCTGAAACGTCGCCGACGAATTTTCGTCTACAACGAGATCCGCCTGCCATGCTGTCGTGAGCAGATCACCAATCAGAAACTAGAAAGCGTAACGATAGAGTGTCTTCGGGTCCGAGAATCCTGGACTACTCAGCTTCGCTTTGTCGAAACAAGCGGCAGCCCACTGGTACTCAGCCAGGGACAACTCCCGTAAGACGCGGCCGTGCTTCGCAACTGATAGTCCGGCTGTCTTTGGCTCGTGGTCCTCGGGCCGCGTCAGAGCTCCTCTTCCCCGTCCTCCTCGTAGTCAGCGTCATCGTCGATCGGCTCGGGTGGGGGCGGCTGCGGCGGTTCCGTCGGATCGGGCGTGTCGACCTTCACGCCGATCTCGCCGTCGACCGCTTCGCGGACATTGGCGGCGTTGATGCGGTAGTGGATTGTGAAGGATTCGACGTCCTCGGTCGTCTCGAACGCGAAGTACACCTCCGGCAGGTCGCATGGGACGCCGTGCTTGACGCGTCGGACCCAGTAGCGGACGGTCGGTGGTGTGCCGCCGACGATCTCCGGACCGTCGAGGTCCGGGTCCGCCCGCATGTCGACAAGGTCGAGGTCCGGCATGAGCACGCGATGGGCGAAATCGAGCGGATCGCGCGCCTTCAGCGGGGCAGGGGGCCTCGGGCGCTTGTGCGGCCGCTCCAGCCACACGCCTGACGCCTCCGTCCAGAAGTCGACATGCACGTCATCGGCCGGTGCCGTGCCGTCATTCTCCAGCGTGAACGGCAGCTTGAGGGTCCCGCGCTGCTGATTGACGATGCCGGGCCAGACCTCCAGATATTGCTTGTACGTGGCGAAGATGTCGTCGCGCGCCGCGTTGTGCTTCTTGGCCTGTTCCTTCGAGACGTAGCCGAACCCTGGCAGTCCCTCGAACGCCTTCAGCGACACGCCGAAACCGCCCGGTCCGTGGAGGGTCTCGGGTGTCGCTTCGATGTGTGGATAGCGTTTGCGCCAGGCAGCCAACAGCGCTGCCAGCTGCTCGTCGGGCAGGGGGTTGACGAGCTGCACTGTGAATGCCGTGTGCGTCTTGCCGTCGAATGTCGAGCGCAGATCCGGTTGTGCGTTCTTCAGGATCGCCAGCTCCCGGTTCGCGGCTGCCAGCTTCCGCTCGGTCTCGTCCGGTTCGTCTGGCAGCCTGAGGCGCTGATCGGGCTTCCTGACGGTAATCGTTCTTGGCCGCGCCTTGACCCGCAGGTTTGTGTCGTCCGTGACCAGCACGACATCGCCTGATGTCAGCCCCGCTCGAAACTCGATGAGCGCGGCAAGCAGGCGGTCATCCGGAACGTCAGGCTGCAGGTGCTCGCTCTCAAACGTCGCCTTATCGGGCTCGTTGGAAATCGCGACGATCTCGACGCCGTCGCGCAGCCGTACCGGCTCGTCCGAAAGCTCCAGCTCGTCGAAAGCCTTGCTGACGGCCCTGGCGCGATCCTTCTGGCGTTTGGTGCCGTAGTGCTTGAAGTGGTCAATCTCACCGAGGACGGCCGGCGCCATTACCAGCACGACATGCTTGGCGCAGAGCAGGGCCGGCCAGTCAATGTGGCGGAAGAATCGAAACTGAATCAACAGGTTCGTATCGACGAACGCGTAGACCCGCGCCGCAGTAAGCGTTGTGGAGTCGCTGCCGCTCAATGCCGCGCCTCCTGCGAACGGAGGCCCGTCGCGTCTACCTGCATGTCAGATTCTGTCGTGCTCACAAAGCTATATCTAGCAGCGATTTGTCAAGGCAACAAGCGCAGTTCTATTCCTTTGGGCGAATCCTCTTCCGCTGGTCGGCAAGGAGGCCGGTCGACGACCAACGGGTCCGTCCGGGGCAGGGCCAAACAACCGTGCATCAACGCGTGTGCCGGGAAAGCCCGGTCAAGGGGGACAAGATGCCGTGATGTGATCTTTGAAACCTTGTTCGAAACCCTGTGGGTATCCAATCCCATCCGGCCAAGGTCGGCCGCCAGCCGGAACCGAGTGATGCGTGGGCCTGGGGTGACCCAGGGCGCGAAGCGTTCACAGGGAGCCCGTAGGCCGCGTGATTGAGCCCCGAAATGCATTGTTTGTGAGGGCCGACGTCGTGCGTTGGACGGAAGGCTATCTCGCCGCATCTCAGAGGCCGTGGAGGCGGCGACCTCGCCGGGGTCGGAGCGCGTGGCATGCGTGCGGGTGGGTTTCCCGGGAACCCGGGAGGCCTCGTCGTCTCCATCTTAAAGACCGCCGGGGGGCGGGCACCGGCTCACCAAGCCCGAGGCCGTGGACGCAGCACCTGGCGTCCGACGGAGCGAACCCGCAGGTGCTCGGATGGTACCGCCGGGCGAAGGCAACGAAGCGCGGGGGGATGGACGGCGAGGAGTCGGAGTGTCTCATAGTACCGCCGAAGCGGGGGAATTGAGCCCACGAGACCCCGTGGAGGGAAGGGGGCACCGGCAGGTGGCACCGGTGGAGGGAAAGACGGCCAACACACCGAGGTTGGGTCCCGTCTCCACGTCACGACAACGGATAGCCGAACTGGCCAGACAAGCCTTGGGGATGGCGGTGGCCATCGCCTGGCTTCCTGGACCAGCGGGTACGCGACGGCGCGTAGCGAAGCCATCTGTCGAGGAGCCGGATGCGGCAGAACCCGCACGTCCGGATCTGTGGGGGGCCAGGGTCAGCAACGACCCTGGTCTACCCGACCTGGCGCAGCGGTGGCGACTCCTTACGGTATTGGAACGTCAGCCGAAGCATTTCGAATCGTTGTTGGAAACGATCCGTCGCTTAGTCGAGGAATCGGATAGGGAATATCCGCCGGCCAGGTCCCGGCTTCATGAATCCGCTTCTCCGCCAGGAGAACGAATGCATTTCCATCCTCGTCCCAGTGCCGATTGGCCATGTCGGCGATCTGAAGCGCGGTCGTCAGGGCGCTGATCGCTAGGCTCATGGACGTGTCCACCCTGCCAGGTTTCTGATCGGTGTAGGTCGTCACGCACGCCTTGTGCGTTTGGACGTAAGTCAGCGCCATGCCGTGTGCGTTCGGATGCGAGTGTTCTGAGAGGCCCTCGTAGAAACCGAGGAATGGGGTCTCGAGATCCTTATCGAGCTTCTCCATGACCGTCAGGATATTCGTGACGGTGTGGCCCTCCATGAAGAAGAACGTCTTCGCCTTTTTCCCAGAACCGACCAGCGTGTCGAACGCGAAGCCGTGAAGCTTGTCGAAATCGGCGTTCGCGGGATCGCCCACTGCGTGCCGAACGAGGTGAGAGAGGTAGAGCATCAAGCACCCCGTCTCGAGCACTGCCCTCGCGAGAATACACGAGCTATTCAACCGCTCCAGATTCATTTCGCGAATCGTCGATTCGGCAAGATCGACGCACCGCCGAGTGCCCAGTTGCAGGAGGTCCGCGATTCTCGAGGGCGTGCTCGACACTGGGGAGAGGAGATATCCGTCGATCTCGGATACCTTCCGCGCTACCAATGCGGCAACTGCAGCATCGATCTCTTCACAGCGGTTGCCGCGGGCGTGTTTGTCGCGAATAGCGTCAGACAGGCGTTCCATGAGTGACCGCGCTACTTCTTGATCCTCGCTCCCGTCACGCGTGTCACCCGAGCTGAACTGGCCTTGGGCCTTCTCGCAGAAACTCTAAAGATTCTGTCCAGAGTATTTCACCTGGTGCGTCTGTGACCGCTAGACGTTCTACATGAAGAAGATCGCCATGGCGACAGGAAGGCGATGGTTCGCAGATTCCCTAGAAGAGTTGGTACGCCCGGCAGGATTCGAACCTGCGACCCTCGGCTTACAAGGACTGTGCGCTATCCAGGTGAGCTACCTGACTTGTCCTGCGTGCGCACGGGGTCGGTAACGACTACGGCAGCGTTAGTAGGGAGTAATACGAACGACCACGCTGCGATCCCGAGACTCCGTCGGATCCGTTAAAGGGGATACAGCCGCTCGTGTCCCGGCGGAGGATTCTCGAAGCCTGGAGCAGGAACCGGAGATTCCGCGGGTTCCGGCTGAATCTGCGAACTCTCAACGAAGTTGAATATGACGTGTTTGCCGGCTACGCCGTTCTCATACGGCTGATCCGTGACATCCACCCAGATGCTGTCCAACAGGCCGGATCGCCAGAGTCGTTCTGCATCTGCGACGACGACTTCTGCAGCAGACGCGTATGGTATCCACTCCCCCAGGGACGGCTTGCTGACGTACTCAGTGCCCTCCATCATGCCAAAGTAGGTCGTGTAATGCCGCTGAGCCTGTTCGCCCTGTGGGTGAAAACGGAACTCCATCGCGCGAAACAGTTCAGGGGAATCCTCAGGCGGAGCAGGTTTCGCGCTCTGCGCTTGCATCGTGATGTTGCGGTACCAGTCTCTGGCCGTCTCGAGGGTGAATTCGTTGCGCAGCGAGCGGAAACCCGGCTCTGAGACCTCAAGCACGTACGTGCCGGTGCCGACGGACGTGAACCTAAACGCCCCCCTCGTATCGGTGACCAACGACCTACTCACGTCCTGCTCGTCGACAAGAGTGACGTCGACGCCTGGTAGGACGAGGCCGGTGGTGTCGTAGATAGAGCCCATCAGGGCGTGGGGGCCTGCCTGGGCCGACACGTCGAACGATGCCGTGGGGAACACGATGGCGACCAGCGCGACCAGAATCGCGGCCGTCGCTCGCCATGTCGGCGCCTGACGATTGAGACCGGTGTTCAGCATGGCGACGATTCTCCTTTCGAGGGTTGACGGGTGGGCGATCGAGACGGCAGGCACCCAGCCGGATGGCCGCCGACAGAGTCTCGCAATGTCAACGAGATGTGACGCATAGGTCGCTGCGCGCACTCCTGCACCGAGCACGATGTCATCACTTGCGCGCTCGCCTTCGCGGCGAAGGCGGGCGCAGAGAATCCAGAACAGCGGATTGAACCAGAACACCGTCCGGATCGCGTCCGCGCTCATCTGCACGGCCCAATCCCACCGTTTGATATGCGCCAATTCATGAAGCAGCACGATGCGCGCGCGCTCCCCGCTCCAGGTCGGTGCGTCCGCCGGCAGGAGTACGCGGGGTGTGAGAAGCCCCCACGTCGCAAGGATGTCTGACGCGCCGGTCGTCAGCAGGACGACCGGTCGTCTGATGCCGTATCTGGCCGCGATCTCGGCCGTCAATCGACGCCAGTCGCCGTCCGCGACGGCCTCGGCCTTCCTCGTCAATCGTCGGAGCCGCGCGACCCTGAGAAGCAGCAACCCGCCTCCGGTCGCGACTCCGGCGATCCAGACAAGAAACACGACTTGCAGCGCACTTGCAACGGCGATGGGGCGCGCGCCCGCCGGCGCCACGGTGACCACATGGTCGGCGTTCGCCACCACAGGTATTCCAGAGTCCACTGATACAACGGCTACGCCTGGGAGAGGAACGCCCCAGGATGGCAAGACGACTGAGAGCGGGACAATAGCCACCGAGGCAATCACCGCAGCGGCTAGCACCCGGTGCCGCAACGCCGCCGAGTGGTGCCGCAGCAGTAGACAGACCAGGAGGGCCACGAGGACGGGAGCCGACGAGCGAAGGGCCACGTCCAGCAAGAGCGTCATCACGAGTCCCTCCTCGCGGCTTCGACGATTTGAGCGATCTGTTCCAGTTCCTCGTCCGAGAGCTTCGCCGCATCGCGACCGAGCAGTGCGGTCACCGCGTTGGCGGGCGACCCGTCGAAGAACGTGTCAACCAGGTGCTTGAGCGCGGTCTTTCGCGCAGCGTGCCTGGGAACAGTCGGCTCGTGCAGATAGCGAAGGCCCTGCTCCGTGTGCCGGACGTAGCCCTTCTGCTCGAGCACCCGGAGCTGGGTTCGCACAGTCGAGTAACTGGGCGCGCCGGGGATCTGCTCCAGGATCTCGCCAGCGGTGGCGCGGCCAAGGCGATAGAGCGCGTCCATGATCTGTCGCTCTCGCTTCGTGAGGACGGAGTGGAGGGGTGGTGGGGTCATGCTAGTTTTATCGCAGACATGCTATATAAATAGCACCACGACGTCCGCGTGTCAAGCAGCTCGGAAGCCGGTCGAGGGCATTGTCAGGTTGAGGGCGCGGGTGGCACAGTGGGCGAATGAGCAGTCACGCGCCGAGCTATCACGGCTACCGATTCCCATCCGAGATCATCAGCCACGCAGTGTGGCTCTACTACCGATTCGCTCTCAGCTTCCGGGATGTTGAGGACCTGCTGGCCCAGCGGGGCCTTACGGTCACCTACGAAACCATCCGTCAGTGGTGCCTGACATTCGGCCGGGACTACGCCCGCGCGCTCCGGCGGCGGCGCGGTCAACAGGGCGACACGTGGCATGTCGACGAACTCTTCGTGAGACTCAATGGCCGCCGTCAGTATTTGTGGCGAGCCGTGGACGAGGACGGTGACGTGCTCGACATCCTCGGGCAGTCACGTCGAAATCGGCGCGCCGCCGTGCGCTTCTTCCGGAAATTGCTGAAGCGGCAAGGATGTGTCCCTCGCCGACTGATCACCGACAAGCTCCGCAGCTACCCGGCGGCCTGCCGTTCCGTGATGCCGTCAGTGGTGCATCACTCGGCTCAGTTTGCAAACAACCGAGCCGAGGTGTCGCACCAAGCGACGCGACAGCGTGAGCGCCAGATGCGGCGCTTCAAGTCGGCGGTCCATCTGCAACGCTTCGCGTCTGTCCACGGCGTGATGCAGAATCTCTTCCGGGTGGGCCGCCATCTGCTGCGGGCGAAGCATCACCGCTTGCTGCGAACACGGGCCTTCGTCGAATGGGAGGCGGTGACGTGCGCCTACTAATAAGGATGACGGGAGTCCGCCCTACGGCCGCAGCTATGCGCTCCGCTCGTCAACTTGACAGTGCCCTCACGTACGCTCCTTTGTCTTTCTTACCGGTGACCGCAGCAACCCGTCTGGCCTCTTACGATTGACCCTGCAGGTAGCTCCTCTTCACCCAACGTTGTGACGCAAGGATAGTCTGGCTCACATCAATAGGTAGCGATAAGTCGCCAACGGCTAGATCTACCGCTACCTCCGACCAACATTCTGCGCGACGGAGGAGCCGAGTGAGCGACCGGCCGGGACCTGCCTACCCAGGGTACGTCTGGCGTAGCGCCGCCAGGCCCGCCTGATAGACGCCCTTAAGCAGACCGACGACCTCCTCAGCCGGGGCGCCGGCGGGCTCGAAGTCGGCGCTCCATTCCACCACCGAGCCGGTGCCCTCCTCGATGACCTTAATGGTGGACGTGTAGTCGGTCAGGGGCAGGGGGCTTTCGGTGATGGTGTAGGTGTAACTGCGCTCGCTGGCGTCCACTTTGAGAATCTTCTCGTGAACCTCGGCTCCGTTCCCAAGCGTGCAGAGGCGTGCGTCGCCGTCCAGAGAGCTGGATGCGATGGCAGGGTGCCAGTCGCTGATGGCCGAGGGGTCACCAATGGTCTTCCAGACGCTGTCGGGGGTGGCGTTGACGTGGCTGGTAACGGTGATGTTGTACATGGCGTGCTCCTTTATGAAATTGGCGTTCCTGTTGACACTAAAGTATCGAAGCTCGCCTCAGGACGCATCGGGGGAACCCCCCATTTTTTCGAGAATGGGGAATTCCCCCTACTTGGCGCACAGTCCGTGCTTTACCGCGAACATGGCGGCGCCCGCCCGCCCGCGGCTGCCGATCTTGTCGTAGACGTGACCGACATGATGCTCGACGGTCTTCTCGGAGATGAACAGCTCGCCGCCGATCTGCCGATTGGTCATGCCCTGCGCCAGCAGAGACAGGACCTCCGCCTCGCGTTTGGACAGGTTCCCGGGTAGCGCGCTCCGGCTCGGTCGGCGTCCGCCCACCGCATCGAGGACGGCGTGCACTGCCCGCCGATCGACGCGTTCCTCGTTCGCTTCGGCAAGCAGCTCGTTGGCCGCCGTCTCGGCACACTTGCCGGCGCGCCAGGGGCGTTGCTCCCGCATTGCGTGATAGATGTCGGCGGCGGCCAGCAGCTGGCCGAGCTGGTCCGGTGTTTCGAGACGCCGGTGGTAGCCGGCACCCTTCGGACGCTCGTGGGCGGAGGAGGCCAGGGTGGCGAATGCCTCGAGCGCCGGGGATGCTCTCAGAATGTCGTCAGTGAGGAACGTGTGTTGCTCGACCCGTGCCCGTTCCGCGCGGGTCAGGGGTCCAGGCTTGTCCCAGATTCGGCTGGAGATCCCGACCCGGCCGATGTCGTGGAAATACCCAGCGATGCGTAGCCGCTCACAGACGTCCTCGGGCAGGTCCGCGGCGGCCCCGGCCCGGGCCACCACGTCCGCCACCCCCTCACTGTGCCCCAAGGTGTACACCGAGCGGTGGTCCACGTTGTGGCCGCAGGCCCGGGCCACATCGATGATCCGGTCACTGTCCATGTACAGCGAACCTGGCGCTTCGTCGAGGAACAGATTCAGCAGAGTGCCGGCCTCAAGACCGCCGACGAGCTCCGCCGGAGCCGCGGTGACGGCATCGCACAGGACGGGGTCGAACTGGCCGCCGCTTCGCGCCCGGACCTGCTGCAGGGCCGAGTCGAGCCCGAGCGTCCTGCGATGCAGCTCGAACGCGGTGGTCACATGCAGAACCCGGGCCGCCAGAGACAGCCCGTCGCGTTCGGTGCCCGCGGGTAGCCCACGACCATCCCACCGCTCGTAGACCTGGCCGAGCGCCTCGACCACCGCCGGTGGGAGCCCCACGTCGCGAGCCAGCTGCGCCGCCAGGTCGCAGTGACTCTTGCTGACGCTGCCCATCACCTCCGCATCGCCGAGGACCCCGTCGATGGTCTTGAGCGACGCGCGTCGCGCTGCGTCCGGCTCGTCGGTGGCCATCTCCGCGTCAAGGCGCGCCATGATGTCGTCGCGATCGCCCAAGTCTGCCAGCGCGAGCGCCCGCTGGTAGCCGTGGACGTCTCCCAAAGACACCTCGATGGTCTCGGGGACCGCCACCGAGCATCCGATGAACCGCAGCAGGCTCGCGTAGAACAAGTTCGCGCAATCGGCTTCGCGCAGGCCCAGCCGGCGCCCCAGGCGGCCTGCCAGCAGTGCCGCCCCGATGCCGGTCTCCGCCGGTGCGCCAACCCCCAGGTCGGCGACGACCGACAGCGCGCCCAATACCTCCGACAGTTCTATCCGGGACATGTCGATGGGGCCAGGAAGAGCGTTGGCGGAGGTGGCTGAAACACCAGCGCGGAGCGGCTTCCGCGCTCGAGCTCCTCGGTGTCGCACGGCTCGCGGTGGAGAATCAGGTGGTCACCGGCACATGCCTTACGTTTGCCGAGTGCGGCCCACCTTGGAACTGCCGGACTGACGACTGGCCGTGATGCCGATCCACGGTGCGGACTTGGGCTGGGCGCGTTCCTGACCCTGCAACCTGAATCGGCTATCACAGAGGAGGAATAGTAGGCCACGATGGGCTCGGTGTGCCTCAGCATCGGGCACGTTGGATTGGGCGACGACAGTTCGAGTACGCCCATAGTGGTATAACCGATTCCGATGCGGGGCCTTCCAAGCCCGACGATCATAGACCGATCTGTAAGCGACCCTCGGTATGTGGCGTCTCCTCGCTCCTGGGGACCCTGCGCTGAAAGTCACACCTATCGTCGGCCACAGGATCAGGCACTAGTTGCCGTGGGAGACCCCCCGGCTTTGCCGGGGCGGCCAGCCCCGTTTGACGTTTCGGGGAGTCACGTGAGGAACTCCTTCCCGTGAGCCGCTCAAGCATCACGAGAAGGAGACCTCATGCCGACCTACCGAAGTCTCAATCATACGAAATGGCACTGTCAGTATCACGTTGTGTTCATCCCGAAGTATCGAAGAAAGGCGATGTACGGGGGATTGCGGCGGGATTTGGGCGAGGTGTTCCGCCGTCTGGCGCTGCATCGCGAGAGCGAGGTGGAGGAGGGGCATCTGTTGCCGGACCATGTGCATATGATGATGTCGATTCCGCCGAAGTACTCTGTCGCCCAGGTCATCGGATATCTCAAGGGGAAGAGTGCCATCCACATCGCTCGGGAGTTCGCGGGACGTTCGCGGAACTTCGTGGGGCAGCACTTCTGGGCCCGGGGCTACTTCGTGTCCACGGTGGGTCGCGATGAGCGGGTCATTCGGGAGTACATCCAGCAGCAGGAACGCGAGGACCGGCGGTCGGATCAGTTGCCGTTGGAGTAGAGTGGCCACCGTGAGGTGGCTCAAGTGACCGCATAGCGGGCACGTCATGCCGCTTTGAGCGGCTCACAAACTAAGGCCCCCGGCTTTGCCGGGGGATACTTACTCAAGGTACTCGAAAACGACGCCGGCAACGCTCAACCGGACTGCGACCCTGTGTAGGGCTCCAATCGCCGTGCTATTCTGTGCACGAATGCGGCCGTCTCAAGGGCCTACCGCGGCGCCGGCGCTCCCGCCAGTCCAGCCAAGTCTTCAGGGCATCGTTAAGCCTCGGCCATTCGTGAAGTGGGCGGGGGGAAAGAGGCAACTACTGAAGGAGCTGCTCAAGCGTGTGCCCGGAACGTTCAACACCTATCACGAACCTTTCGTTGGAGGTGGAGCCCTCTTTTTCTCTCTTTGTCCTGCTGCCGCGATTCTTGGAGACGCCAATCTACGCCTGATGCGGACCTACAAAGCCGTGCAGCAACAGGTTGACGCAGTAACTGCAGAGCTCCGGGGGATGCCGGCTTCAAAAGAATTCTTTCTTGCTCAGCGCCAGAGGCCGATCGATGAGGCCTCGGATGCCGAAGTGGCAGCGTGGTTCATCTACCTCAACCGGACCGCGTACAACGGCCTGTATCGTGTCAACAGGCGGGGACATTTCAATGTGCCGTTTGGCAGGTATGAGAATCCCACGATTTGTGACGAAGACAACCTGAGGGCGTGTGCTGCGGTGCTCTCGATGGCGTCTTTATGTCCAGCAGAGGACTTTGAGTCCGTGCTTGAGCGAGCCGAAGCTGGAGACTTTGTCTATTTTGATCCGCCCTACATTCCGGTTTCGGCGAACTCATCGTTCACTCGATACACACCGGAACAGTTTCGCCTCGCCGACCATCGCCGATTGCGCGACACCGCTCTTGAGTTAAAGCGCCGAGGAGTGCACGTCCTTCTTTCCAACTCCGCGGCGCCTGACGTCCTATCGCTCTATGAGAAGGGCTTCAAGATCGAGATGCTTCGGGCTTCCAGAGCAGTTAATAGCAATCCCGACGGACGAGGAAAAGTCTTCGAGACACTCATTCACTAGAGACTGGCGCCCGCAACGTTCGGACTCTCTTCTCACCAGAGTCTGGACGGTTCCTCGGGGCCTCGGGTTGCCGAGACAGTTTCCCCGACGGCTGCCCACCCGGGCGCCTAGAAGTGGCTTGAGTACCTACACTGGCATGAGGGTCGCTTTCGCCGGAGTGAGGAGTGGACCCGGTAAGCAAGAACCCGCTCAGATAGGCATGACCCAAGTTTTGAGTGTGAGCGAAACTTAGTTGGAAATTGAAGCGGCTCCAAACCCTGTGGTGTGATGACATTGCGAGACGAACATCACGCCACGAGAGAAAGGAGCCGAGATGAGCAGTGTCCTACGGTCGGTCAGGAAGCGCAAGAAAGGTCGCACGTTGGGCGCGGTCGACGTCATCGACCGAGAGGAGTACGCCGAGCTGGAGGTCGATGCCAAGGTGGCGTTGATCCGGTCGTTGGTTCCGCTGGGCTTGATGCACATCGAGGAGTTGCTCGACGAGGAAGTGACAGCGCTGGCTGGCGAGCGCTATGCCCGCAAAGCCCCGTCAGTCGGCGGGCGCCGTCATGGCAGCAACCCCGGGACGGTCGGGTTGGCCGGCCAGCGCGTGCCGATTCGCGTGCCCCGGATTCGCCATGTCACGGAGAGCGAGATTCCCCTGCGGTCGTACGAGGCGCTGCATGGCGATCGCGCAGTCAACGACCTGTTGCTGAGGCGCGTGCTGTATGGGATCTCGTGCCGCAACTACGCGGCGGCCGCCGAGGCGATTCCCAGGGCGATCGGCCTATCGGGGTCGACGGTGTCCCGCGCGTTCATTCAGGCCAGCGCGACGAAACTCCGCGAGCTCCAGGAGCGGGACCTCTCCAGGGAGGACGTCGTGGCCCTCGTGCTGGACGGCAAGACGTTCGCCGAGGCGACGATGGTCGTCGCGCTGGGCATCACGATGACGGGGGACAAACGGTTCCTGGGCGTCGTCGAGACGGACACGGAGAACCGCGGAACATAATCCGCTGAGCTCGATCAAAAGTTTTAATCCGGGATAAGCCAGGATAATCCGGGATGACCCCGGGATGCGACTCGCGCGAGGACAACAACTTATCCTCCGATGCGGAGGTACCGACGCTGCCCGCCAAGACACTCCCCCTGAGCCGGTCAAGGAGTTTGAAGCGGGACATAGTAGGGACCCATCAAATATTCGTCGTTTATTCGCTTGGCGACGTGCGAGACGGGTTCGCGCGAGACTGCCCCCTCCGCCACCCAGTCCGGCTGATGATCGCACTCCGGGATCGCTCGGGCGCAACCCAGAGTTTTTTCTGTGGATGCCGGGCGATTTCGACGGTCGCGGGCGCGGCGCCGAGAAGACGAGACACGTCTGGAGCGAGGTGGCGGCCGGGGTCCGCATGATCGTCTCGCGAGCCGGTTTCCGTGGTC
The DNA here is from genome assembly GCA_965249105.1 of Vicinamibacterales bacterium. Taxonomy (GTDB): domain Bacteria; phylum Acidobacteriota; class Vicinamibacteria; order Vicinamibacterales; family UBA8438; genus CAUZIB01. The sequence goes on from OZ252219.1 coordinate 1,318,550, forward strand.
CGGGTGGGGCGCACGTGAGAGCCTCCCGGGACACCCCTCCCACAGACGGCGGATCGGGCCTTGGCACGGCCCAATTCTGTCGCCCTGCCCGTCAGTCGTTGCGCCCGCGCGAGTCGCATCCCGGGGTCATCCCGGGTTAACCCGGGAGGCACTTGCAAAACCCTGCGCGTAGAGAAGTTTTTTGGCGGCTTGCGCACGGTGCGGGCCACATCACACAGGCGTGAGCTGACGAAGCAGGCGCTCAGTCATCCGCAGCGACAACGTCTCCATTTCCACAACGATTCGGTCTAGCTGTCGGCCGTTCTCGATCCAGTCCCGGACACGCTCGGCTTGCTGCTCGGTGAGACGGACGGTGACGGTCTTGCCGCGGACCTTGCGGGTCCACTGATAGTACGGCCCGTGTAGCTGCGGGGGCGTCGCTTGGCAGCGGCAGTTCGGCTTGCCGCACGGCATGAAACGTTGCACGAGGCTGCCACGTCGAAGCAATCCCACCTCAGCGACGGTGCGCTTGAGCGCGTCGTAGCGCTGCGTGTCGGTTGTTGGGTCACGGGTGGGCATGTCGTGCCATTCGGTCTAGCAGTTATTATACTGCTAGACCTGGCCCCAGGAGTCAAGAAGAAAATGAGCCGTCTCCGAGAGTGCTTCGCACCACACTGGCTGTCCATTCAGACCGCACTCTTTCCATGGCTGGAGGAAGAGCTGGGACCACTCACGGAGAAACAGCAGCAGTTCGTGCAGACCTTGGAGGTCATCCGGGTCGAGGACCACATTCCCCGACGCGTCCGCATGCCCGGCCGACCTCGCAAGGATCGCGCGGCCGTAGCCCGCGCGTTTGTCGCCAAGGCCGTCTACGACCTGCCGACGACACGCAGGCTGCTCGATCGGCTGGCCACCGATCGACCCTTGCGCCGGATCTGCGGCTGGGAGACTAGGCGCCAGGTCCCGAGCGAATCCTTGTTCTCACACGCCTTCGACGAGTTTGCGACCACGCAGTTGCCTCTGCGCGTGCACGAGACGGTCATCCAGAAGACGCATCACGACCGATTGGTCGGTCATCTCTCGCGAGACTCCACCGCGATTGCGGCACGCGAGAAGCCCGCCACGAAGGACAAGCCGCCCGCGCCCTCGCAGCGGAAGCGGGGACGACCGAAGAAGGGAGAGGAGCGCCCTCACGAGCCCACGCGTCTGCAGCGGCAGGGCACCATGACCAAGCCGGAGATGCTCGCTGATCTCCCGACGGCCTGCGATGTCGGGACGAAAAAGAACAGCAAGGGCTACAAGGAAACCTGGGTCGGCTACAAGCTGCATATCGATGTGGCCGATGGCCAGATCCCCATCAGCTGCCTACTGACCGCTGCCTCCCTTCATGACAGCCAGGCCGCTATTCCGCTCGCAACCCTGTCCGCCGAGCGGAGCACCAATCTGTACGACGTGATGGACGCCGCCTACGATGCGCAGGAGATTCGGGCACACAGCCGTTCGCTGAACCACGTTCCGCTGATCGACATCAACACGCGCCGCAACACGGCGCTGAAGGAAGAACGCCAAGCGGAAGCTCGGCGCCGACAGGTGCTTGGCTTCCAGCTTCCGGAGGACGTTCGCTACAACGAACGCACGGCCGTTGAGCGGGTCAATGGCCGCCTCAAGGACGAATTCGGCGGTCGCCATGTCCGGGTCCGCGGCCCGGCGAAGGTGATGTGCCACTGCATGTTCGGCGTGCTCGCACTCACCGCTGACCAACTCATGCGCCTCGTCACGTAGCCATCGGTGACGTGATGACCTCGATCCACCCAGCTGCCTACGCGCAGAAGGCGGCAGCTCTTGCCAGACCCTCGCCCAATGCCCGGGCGGGCCTGCGTCTCCTCATGAATCGGTGCCTCGATCCCGGTGCCCTGGGCCCGAGTGACCAGTTTGCACCCAAACCCTGACGCTTGTTCCACTGTCGGCCAGGAGTTTTGCAAGTGCCTCCCGGGTTAAAACTTTTGTGACGATACGTGTGCCACCTCTGACGGAGTCGCCGTGGCCAAAGGGACAAGATCTTCGCGGTGCGCACCGAGGACGGCCCCGTCGTCAAGCGGCTTCAGCGCGACGACAACGGCTGGTGGTTGATAAGCGACAACACAACCTACAAGCCGGTGCCCTGGCCACGAGACGCCGTCGTGCTCGGGCAGGTGATGTGGACGGGGAGGACCTTGTGAGGGAGCCTACAATAGGCACATGGCACACACCATGTTCACGTCCCCTGGCGACCATCCGCCATCGGTGTCGCTTCTGTATCTCCCAAGGAAGCTGCTCGTGGATATAGGCTTCGAGGGTCTCATCAACAAGTTGGAGGAGTATGCCGGTAAACGTTTTACGTTGGCGGTGACCGTCATCGTCGGGTTGGCGGCGATCACCCAGGGCCTCCGTCTGTTCATCGAAGGCCTGATATGGGTGTTTCGCGCCATCAGGACGAGCGGCGAGTCCGTTGGGCTCATGAACCTGCAAGACTGGGCCGCGCTCGCACTCACGGTCGGCATGGGGGTCACCGCGGTGTTCGTGATCTTCGTGATCTTCGATCGGCTGTGGATTACCAAGCGAGTGAACGCGACACGACACGACGTGGAACGCATGCTCCACAAGGTGAAAGCATCCGTCAAACAGCACGACGAGATACTAGCGATAGTGAACCAAGTCGAGGCAGACCACACAGAAGTCAAGGCACGCCAGGCAGCGCTTCTACGCCGCTTTGATGAGAGCAGCTCGTGAGCGATCACCCGAACCAGCAGGACTGGCCCACGCGGCGGTGGCCGGCCGACGCCGACGTGATCGGCGAGGTGAAGTGGGCGGCTAGGACGTTCTGAAAGGACCCGGTGCCCTAGTAGGGAGTGGTCAAGGTTGAAATTCTGGATCAGCCGCAGCCGCCTGAAACTTTGACCACTCCTTTAGGAGCCACCACCAACATGGGACGCTATGCTGCACGCAACAGCTAGGGCTATCCGAAGAATTTCCCCATTACTAGCGGGCTTCCTCAAGGCTCAAAGCCTGTTCTTTAGAAAAGATTCTTTCTTGCTGAGCACCGGTTTCATGCGGAGCTGTGTCGCTGGACATCCTTGCAGACGGGACGGTTCTCCCTTGCCATGGATGAACTATGCCTTGATCCACTTCTTAGAAGAGAGACTGAAGCCATCATTCACGCTGTTCGAGTATGGAAGCGGCTACTCAACTTTGTTTTTTGGGCGTCTCGTCGGCAGAGTCGTGAGCGTTGAATCCAACCGAGAATGGTACAGGCAATTTCAAGCCAACTGTCCTGAGAACGTCGCGGTCGTCTATCAAGCCGTACCTGATGCTGACTACTGCAAGCTAGTCAGCAGAAGTGACACGAGATACGACGTTATCGTCATAGATAGCCACGATCGCGTGAAGTGTGCAGTCAATTCGTGTTCGGCCCTTGCGACGGGCGGCGTCATTATCATCGACGACATGTACAGGCAATCCAATATAGAAGCTGCCCGACACCTTCAACAGGCTGGGTTTAAGAGAATTGACTTCGACGGCCCCAAGCCAGGTGGGATCATTATGGAGAGGGCGTCGGTCTTCTACAAACAAGAGAACTGCCTTGGGATTTGACCTTAGGGCGAACTCCCGATGGTCGCGTTCCGAACCTATCGCGGCGTCGCGGTGCGCACCGAGGACGGGCCGGTTGTTAAGCGGCGCGTTGTTGCACAAATCAGGTGTGAGGTTGAGAGGGACCCAGACGAGACTGGAGGGATGAAGTCGAGAGTCCATCCGAAATACAAGACGAAATACCGCGTCCGAAACTGGGCGTCCTACGAGCGAGCCCTGATCGGTCGGGGCAACATCACCATCTGGTTGTCCCCGGCGGCCATCGCAGCCTGGAAACCTGAGGGACCGCGCACGCGGGGCGCGCCACCGAAGTACTCGGACCTCGCGATCGAAACCGCCCTGACGCTGCGTCTCCTCTTCCATCTGCCGCTCCGTCAGGCGGAAGGCTTTCTCACCTCACTCTTCCATCTGATGGGCCTTGACCTGCGGTCGGCCGACCACACGACGCTGTCCCGGCGCGGGCAGCATCTCAACCTCACACTCCGACGCGTTCCCAGGCGCGCCGCCCTGCACCTCTTCATCGACAGCACTGGCCTGTCGATGGTCGGCGAGGGTGAGTGGGCGGCGGCGAAACACGGACGACGCGGGCGGCGTGGGTGGAAGAAGCTTCATCTGGGAGTCGACCAAGCGGGAGTGATCGTCGCTCAGGCGTTGACCGATTCCGCGGTGGATGACGCGAGTACGGGCATCGATCTGATCGAGACCATTGCCAGCAGCGCGCGGACGGTCACGGCGGACGCTGCCTACGACACGCTCGCCTTCTACGAGACAGCCAACACCCGAGGCACGACCGTCGTCGTGCCGCCGGCGAAGACAGCCAAGCTGTCCCGACGCAACCCGCGGTCGAGCGCTCGCGATGGGACGATCAGAAGGATCAGCAAGATTGGGCGCCGTCGATGGAAGAAGGAGGTCGGCTATCATCGACAGGCCCGCGTCGAGAACGCGTTCTTCCGGTACAAGTCGATTCTCGGCGATCGACTTCGAAGTCGGACTCGCGCAGCGCAAGCTGTCGAATCGGTGCTTGCGTGCAACGTGCTCAATCGAATGACCGAGCTTGGTCGACCAGAGTCGTTCGCGATCGGTCGGTGACGAACCTACGCGTGGGATCGCTCGGTGCCAGTTTCGATTTACGCAACAACGCCGCGCGGGGCGGTCAAGACGGCGGATATGCGACACGATGTCGCGGTGTATCGCGCCGCGGGTGAGGCGCACGCGCGGATCGAGGCGGCGGGCGGGCGCGTCGTCTGCTGTGGCCCGACGCTTGGCCTTCGAAGAAAAGAGGGCTGAAACCGGCATGACGAACAATGATGTAACCACCACCGATTTGGCCACCGCCGAAATCCTCTGGAAGTTGGCCGACGCCCTTCGCGGTCAGATTGACGCTGCCGAATACAAGCACGTCGTCCTCGGCCTGCTCTTCCTGAAGTACATTTCCGACTCCTTTGAGGCGCGGCGCGGCGAGCTCCAGGGGGAACTGGAAGCCGACGGCATCAGCGGGCCTCAGATCGAGAGCCTGCTGGAGAACCGCGACGAGTACACCGCCGAGCGGGTCTTCTGGGTGCCGCCCGATGCACGCTGGCAGAACCTCCAGAACCAGGCCGCACGGTCCGACATCGCCACGCTCATCGACGACGCCATCCTCGCCGTTGAGCGCGACAACCCGAACCTCAAGGGCAAGCTGCCGCGCGATTACGCCCGTCGCGGCATCGCGCCGGAGAAGATGAAGGGGCTAATCGACCTGATCGCCGACATCGGCTTCAAGGGCGATCGCGCCAAAGCCCGCGACACGCTCGGTCGCGTTTACGAGTACTTCCTCGGCAAGTTTGCCCAGGCCGAGGGCAAGCTCGGTGGCGAGTTCTTCACGCCGCGCTGCATCGTGCGACTGCTGGTCGAGATGCTCGAGCCGTACGAGGGCCGCGTCTTCGACCCCTGCTGCGGCTCGGCCGGCATGTTCGTGCAGTCCGAGCGCTTCGTGGAAGCCCACGGCGGGCAGAAGACCGACATCTCGATCTTCGGCCAGGAGTCCAATCCCACCACTTGGCGGCTGGCGCATATGAACCTGGCTATCCGCGGCATCGAGGCCAACCTTGGCTCTCAGCCCGCCGACAGCTTCCTGCGCAACCTGCACCCCGACCTCAAGGCCGACTACATCCTCGCCAATCCGCCGTTCAACATCTCGGACTGGTCGGGCAAGCTGCTGGCCGACGACGTGCGCTGGCGCCACGGTACACCGCCCGTCGGCAATGCCAACTACGCCTGGATCCAGCACTTCATCCACCACTTGGCCCCGCCTAACGGGCACGGCGGCGGAGTCGCTGGCTTCGTCATGGCCAACGGCTCGCTCTCCACCGGCTCCGGCGGCGAGGCCAAAATTCGCCAGCGCATCGTCGAGTCCGACCTGGTGGACTGCATCGTCGCGCTACCGGCCCAACTCTTCCTCACCACCGGCATCCCCGCCTGCCTCTGGTTCCTCACCCGTGACAAGAGCGGCCGGAACCTCAAGCACCGCGGGCGCGACCGCACAGGCGAGACGCTCTTAATCGACGCCCGCAAGCTCGGCACGATGCAGACCCGCACGCTGCGCGTGCTCACCGGCGGTGACGACGGCGAAAGCATGCTGGCCGACGGCATGGGCGACCCTAACTTCGATTCCGACCTCGGCCGTATCGTCTACGCCTTCCGACAGTGGCGCGGTGAGCCTGCGCCCGACTGGTGGGATGAAGCGCAGCACTCCGAATGGGCCTACCGCGACATCCCCGGCTTCTGCAAAGCCGAGGCGATCGCGGGAATCGGCAAGCACGGCTTCGTGCTTACCCCCGGCCGCTACGTCGGCCCGGAGGAAATCGAGGACGATGGCGAGCCATTCGCGGAGAAGTACCCGCGCCTGCTGGCGGAGTTGGAGCAGCACTTTGCCGAGGGGGAGCGTTTGATGGGGGTGGTGCGGAACCGCCTGACTGGCGTTGAAGCTGATGAGGGTGGCGAATGAGGTCGACGTGGTCGCGCGAAACTTGGACCCCACACTCTACCGGTGACCTGATCGCCGAAGGGAGTCTGTCGATTGGTGACGGTTATCGCGCGAAGAATTCCGAGCTGTCTACCTCTGGGCTCCCATTTGCCAGGGCCGGCAACATTGACGATGGATTTCAGTTTGATGACGCAGATCGATTCCCCGAACACGACTTGGCCAAGGTAGGAGACAAAGTCAGTCAGCCATCAGATGTGGTGTTCACGTCGAAAGGAACGGTCGGCCGGCTCGCGTTCGTCCGCGAAACAACGCCGCGCTTTGTATACGCGCCGCAGCTTTGCTTCTGGCGGTCACTAGCCCCTGACGTGATCGACGCGCGTTGGCTCTACTACTGGATGTGTGGAGGCGAGTTCACGCAACAGATCTCCGGTGTCAAAGGGCAGACTGACATGGCCGACTATGTCAGCCTCACGGACCAGCGCCGAATGGCGATCACGCTTCCTCCAATTTCAATTCAACGCGCCATCGCCGGTGTCCTCGGTGCGCTGGACGACAAGATCGAGCAGAACCGGCGGACGGCGCGGGCGCTGGACCGGCTGGCGCGTGCGATCTTCCGGGCGTGGTTCGTAGACTTCGAGCCGGTGAAGGTCAAGGCCGCCGGCGCGACCTCCTTCACCTCCATGCCCCAGGCGGTCTTTGATGCCCTGCCCACCCGCTTCGTCGATTCCGAGATCGGCCCCGTTTCGGAGGGGTGGGATCTGAAGCCGATCGCAACGATTGCGACCTTCCTGAACGGACTGGCACTTCAGAAGTACCCGCCTCGCGGTGATGGCGAAGACTTGCGCGTGATCAAGATCGCCGAACTGCGCAAGGGTTCAGTAGAAGGTGCCGCCTGGTCGAACGGCGATGTGGCCGAGCAGTATGTGATCGGCGATGGTGATTTGTTGTTCTCGTGGTCCGGCACCCTCGAAGCCGAGTTCTGGTTCGGCGGCAAGGGCGCGCTGAATCAGCACCTGTTCAAGGTCACATCGTCGCACTTCCCGAGTTGGTTTTGCTTCCTTTGGATTCGGCAGCATCTACCGTGGTTCCGCGCCATCGCGTCAAGTAAGGCAACAACGATGGGGCACATCAAGCGTGGACACCTTCAAGAAACGCCGGTCGTCGTACCTCCGAATGAGGTTCTTCATGAAGCGAACGAAGTGATTGGCCCGATTTACGATCTCTTCGGCCAGCTAATGATCGAATCGCGGAAGCTGGCGGCGATGAGCAACGTGCTCCTTCCGAAGTTGCTGTCCGGAGAAGTGCGGGTACGGGTGACTGGAGGGGCCGATAGTGAGTCCTGACCGACCCTTCGAACTCCATAGCTGTCGCCAACTCTTCGAACTGTATCCAGCTTCAACATCGTTGAGGCCTGCAGTCGAGGTCATCGAACGCACAATCCAGAATGAACCCGGTATTGCATTCACACACTGCCGAGGCTTACTGGAAACCGTATGCGTCACGATACTCGCGGACCGCGGCATCAAGATCCCGCCGTATTCCAAGCCGAACTGGCTCATGACGCAGGCAATCAAGACATTGCAACTGACAGATCTGAACCCCGACGACAAGGAAGCTGAAAATGGCGTTGCCAGTATCCTGCGGGGACTGAACTCACTGGTTGACGGTGTCGTGGCCTTGCGCAATAGCCAAGGTGTCGGGCCACATGGTCGGGACGCGCTGGAACATGTGCTTTCTGTTGATTATGCAATGCTGACCGCAACAGCGGTCGATGCGGCTGTCGGGCTTATGTTCCGGCTACATCGAGAGCAAATCGGCCGCGATCCGATCAACCATTTGAGATTCGGAGTTCACGAAAATTTCGATAGCTTTCTTGACGCCAAGTACTCAGACATCGAGATCGAAGAGATTCCGATCAGTGCGAGTCAGGCGCTTCATCACCAAGATCGCTTGGCCTATCGCAAGAGCCTTGTGGAGTTCATAAACCGATCCGAAGCGGAGAACGAGGAGATAGCGGAAGGCGAGAGCTTGTCGGAGGACTCCGGTGGATGAACTGACGGCAGAACTCGCTGCTGCCGCGTGGTTTGAGTCTGTAAGGATTCCCGTCATGTCGGCATCCGAACTGGCCGAAGAGCGTCAGTTCGGACCGGGAAGCGTGATTCTGACCACGGTACTGAGCAGTGTTATTCGTCGTCTCAACCCCGATCTGCCGCACGACACCATCGAGGAGGTCGTGCGCATCCTGTCGCGCCCGCCGCACCCGACGCTGATCCAGAACAACCGTTGGTTCCACGCGCTGGTCACCGACGGCGTCGAGATCGAGTACCGAGAATCGACCAGCGGCGAGACACGCGGCGACCGCGCGCGGCTGGTCGATTTCGACAACCCGGCCGCGAACGATCTACTGGTACTGCGCCAGCTCAGCGTCGCCGGAGCGTCGGGCAAGGTGATCCGCCCGGACCTGACGGTGTTCCTCAACGGGCTGCCGGTCGCGCTGATCGAGCTGAAGGACCCGACCGACACCCAGACCCACCTGGGCGTCGCCATCGACCAGCTCGACCGCTACATGCAGACCGCGCCCGACCTGTTCATACCGAACCTGGCGCTGGTCGTCTCGGACGGCATACTGACCCGCGTCGGCTCGATCAACGGCGACCGCAGCCGCTTCATGCCCTGGCGACCTCTGCATGACGACGGCGGTGGAGCGCCAACGCTGGAGGCGCTGGTCCGGGGGCTGTTCGAACCGCGGGCGTTGGTCGACTACCTGCGGACCTGCGTCATCTTCGAGGAGGACGAGCGTGGCGAGATCGCCAAAAAGATTGCGGGCTACCACCAGTTCCGCGCGGTGCGCAAGGCACGCGCCAGCGTGCTTGCGCGTCTCAAGCCTCCGTCCGGCACGGGCGACGGTCGCGGGGGCGTGATCTGGCACACCCAGGGCTCGGGCAAGTCGCTGACTATGTTGATGTTGGCCGGGGGGCTGATCCGCGAGTCACGCATGACCAACCCGACGATCGTCATGATCACCGACCGCAACGATCTGGACGATCAGCTCTTCGACACCTTCGCCGCCGGGCGCGCGCTGCTTCGGCAGGACCCGGTTCAGGCCGCGAGCCGGGAGCATCTCAAGACGCTGCTCGACCGCGCGGCTGGTGGTGTGGTGTTCGCGACGATCCAGAAGTTCGCCGAGGCGCACGGCGTGGTCTCGGAGCGCTCGAACGTGGTCGTTATGGCCGACGAGGCCCACCGGAGCCAGTACGGCTTCCTCGAGGGCGGCGCGCGCTGGATGCGCGAGGCGCTGCCGAATGCCACCTTCGTCGGCTTCACCGGCACGCCGCTGGAGCGCGACGACAGAAACACGATCCACGTCTTCGGCGAATACGCGGACGTCTACGACATTCGCCAGGCCGTCGAGGACGGCGCCACACGGCCGCTCTACTACGAATCACGCATCATCAAACTGAAGGTGGACGAGGAGGGCGCGCGCGTCGCCGAAAAAGAGGTTGATTACGTCGCCAACGCCGACCGCGGCGGGGAAGGGGCGGAGGACCGTATTCGCGTACCGCTGGAGTCCCTGGTCGGCGCTCAGGAGCGCATCGGACGCCTAGCGGCGTTCATCGTCGAGCACTGGGAGAAGCGCCGCGCCGCGATGGAAGGCAAGGCGATGGTGCTGACCATGAGCCGCGACATCGCCGCGCGGCTCTACGAGGCGATCCGCACGCTGCGCCCGGACTGGCACGACATCGACGACGAACGGGGGGCGATGAAGGTGGTCGTGACCGGCACCAACGAAGATCCCGAGCCGCTCAGGAACCATGTGCGCACCAAGGCTGCCCTCAAGCGTCTGGCGGAGCGCTTCAAGGCCCCCCACGACGACCTGCGCCTGGTGATCGTCTGTGACATGTGGCTGACCGGCTTCGACTGCCCGCCGGCGCACACCATGTATCTGGATAAGCCGCTGGCCGGGCACAATCTGATGCAGGCCATCGCGCGCGTGAATCGCGTCTACGGCGACAAGCCCGGCGGATTGATCGTGGATCTGCTGGGTCTGGCCGACCAGTTGGCAGATGCGCTCGCGACCTACACCCAGGCCGGCGGCACGGGCGAGGCCGTCAGGAAGGTGCAAAACGAGGCTGTGCCTGCCATGCAGGCGGCCTTCGAGAAACTGCGTGGCTTCTTCCACGGTTGCGACTACGAGCAGGCGCTCGACGCCAAACCGCAAGCCGTGCTGTTGGTGTATCTACGCGCGATCGATCACGTCTTTGGCCAAAACGACGGCTGGAAGCGCCTGCGCACGTTGGTCAAGGAACTGGCGGCGGCCTTCGCGCTGGCGGTTCCGCGCCCGGAGACCGAGGCCATCACGCCACACCTCGTCTTCTTCCAGCGCGTGGTGGCGATGATTCGCAAACGACTGGCCGACGATACCGGCGGTGGTGCCGGTCACGCTCGGCAACGCGACATCGACGCCGCCGTGCGCCAGGTGATCGGCGGCGCGCTCGATGCCGACGAAGTGATCGACCTGTTCGCCGTCGCGGGGCTGTCGGACGCCCGCCTCGACATCCTCAGCGATGAGTTCCTCGGTCGGGTGGCGGTACTGGAGCAGAAGAACCTAGCCTTGGAGACGCTTCGCAAGCTGCTGAATGACCAGATTCGTATCACCGAGCGCACGAACATTGTCCAGAGCCGCAAGTTTCGCGAGGCGCTCGAAGACGCGATGCTGCGTTATACGAACAAGGCGATCACCACCGCCGAGATGATCTCGCAGCTGATCGACTTGGCGAAGAACCTGCGAGACGCGCAGCGGCACGGCGAAGAACTCGGCCTAAGCGGCGAGGAAACTGCCTTCTACGACGCCCTGGCGGAGAACGGGTCGGCCAGAGAAGCGATGCAGAGCGATACGCTACGTCTCATGGCCCGGGAACTGACCGAAATGGTCAAGAAGATGCCCAAGCTCGACTGGACCCAGCGCGAGTCGGTACGAGCGAGCCTGCGGCGCAATGTTCGCCGGCTGCTGGCAAAGTACGGCTACCCTCCGGATCTCGCCGAAGGCGCGACGCAGCTCGTCTTGCGGCAGGCGGAATTGTCAACGGAGAACTCGGAGTAAACCAGGATGGCGAATCCTATCCTACACACGTTTGTTGACAATTCGAATGTCCTGATTGAAGGCCGACGATTCTCAGAAATAAAGCGAAAAGGTCGCAGCAAATTGTCGCCCTTCACGGATGACAACTACGAGATTGATTGGGGAAAGTTTCTGTATGTCTTAAAAGAGCAGGACTCGAGGGGATTGGCCGAAGTGCCCATCCTTTACGGTTCTCGACCTCCAGCTGAGGACTCGGTCTGGGATCGTATCCGTGATGACGGGTTCGACGTGAAAGTGTTTGACCGCAATATCAGGAACAAAGAAAAGGGTGTTGATATGGAAATGGGGATGGACATTGTTGAACGTCTCCATGCCGTCGATGATCGGTGCTTCCGTCATCAAGTGTTGTTACGCCGCGACCGGCATGTACACGACGGCGGAAGCGGCCGTCCTACGCAAGTCAGCGAACACCCGCACGTCGCTCAGCCACCAGACAACGCGCCGCGGGGACTCGAAGATGTCTCGAAAGGTCAGCCGCCGCGAGGCGAGTCCCGCCTGCATCGCGGGCGTCCGGGTCTCGCGCCCAAACTTCAGCGCCCCATGCGGGCGAACGAAGTTGTAGTAACAGCGTAACAATTCGAGGTGCGCCTCAAGCGTGTCCGTCGAGTGTAGGCGATCAAAAGTAATGAAACCTCGGATCAAAACTCTGCACCAAGAAACGGCAAGATTCTTGCCTTGTATAAGCGTTCGTTATGATCCTAAGGCCCTCAGGGGCCCGCTCTCACTGGGGCGCGACGACCCACGTGTCGGTCAGCGGGTCGACCCGCAGGGCGCTCCGATACAGCTCCGCCACCGCCACCCCCTGGACCTCGGCGAGCAGGCGCATCGCCCACTGCCGACCGGAGGGCTCGTAGCGGGCCTCGATCGTCGCCAGGTCCACGAGCGTGGTCACGGCGCCGAGCCACCCGCGCTCGGTCGCCACATAGGTATCGAGCCGCGTGAGGAGATCCGTCTGCTGGTCGGCGGTCAGCACGTCAGTGAGCAACGTGATGACCGCCAGGCTGGGCACCCCCATGTTGACGGCCCGATGGGTGGGGTCGTCGGTCGCCAGCGGACTCACCGTGTCGCCGGAGCTGATCGGGTCTTCGCCTTCCCACAGCGCCACGATCTCGCCCGTCGCATCCACTACGGCCCACACCGAGGGGCGGTCTGAGGCGGAGAGATAGGCCCACTTGGCCACCCACGTGGTCGACCCGACGCACGCCCCGTCCAGATCCAAATAGAAGTGTCCGGTCCGCGCAGCCCCTGAAGGGTTTAGCACGTATCCCCCCTTCATGGTCGCGGCGGAGCCAGAGCAGCCGCGCCAGTTCGGATAGAACGAGTAGTCGTTCATGGTGATCAGGGTGTCGGCGCTCCCCGTCACCGAGGTCTGGCCAAACCCGAGCCGGGCGCGCGCGAGCGTCCCACTGGTGATCTTGGAGGCGGACAGGTTCGCGATCCGCCCGGCGGCGACCGTGCCGGTCGTCACCTGGCTGCCGTTGAGATTCGTCAGGTTGGCGCCGCTGAGGTCACTGAGGATCGTGCTCGACAGCGGCCCGTTGCGCGGATGGTCTCGACGGCGTCCATGATGTGCGTCGTGGGCGTGGAGTCGGCGGCGTCCCACTGGTCCGAGCCGGTCAGCGTATTGACATGGCTCGGGTCGTAGGAGGCGGCCTGGCCGACCACGCCGGCGGCGTCGCGCTCGCGCTCGCCGGGACCGGCACCGCCGGGACAGCGGGCGCCGATCGGGGCGTTCCAGGCCACTTCCCGTGAGATCGTCGAGGCGGCTCTCCCTAGCCGGGCGGCGATCTGCCGCAGCGAATCACCGGCCATCAACCCGCGGGAGAGTTCCTCGCGGTCAGCCAGAGATAACCGCAGGGGGGACCGCGCTCGCGCTCGAGGCATCATGCCTCCGGTTCGAGCCATGAACCGCTGGATTGACTTGGTCGAACATCCGACTGCCACTGCCGCGCTCGCGAAGGTTTCACCCCCGGAGGCCCGCCGCTGGATCTCGACGTGGTCTCGTGGCTCAGTCGCCTTCCATGGCCTGCTCGTCGACGCTACATCTGGCCTCCCCCGAATCCATGACTCGGATAATCGCCAAGATGTTGCGTCGTTCACATGAGACCGCCTGGCGTTTGGGGGACTTCTCAGATCGGTGTCTTGCGGACTTCTACCATCGGTCCTGACATCCTCCTCGCGTTCATCGTCGAACCTCAACCGCAGGTCGCCCAATGGACCGAGGTCCATCATCGGCTGGTCGAGTGGAGGCGACCCATCGGTCTCCTGTTTCTTAGTGTCCGGCGTCTGCGGTTCCGCGGTCACCGGGGGTGGGGCGGGGCAGGCTCAGAGCCGAAGAGAGATGAAGCTTACGTGTCAGCCTCAGGTTCTGTCTCCGTTATGGCTTCCGGAAGGATCCGGCGTGGACGGTCGAGCGTTATCGGTTTCCCGCGTCTGCGAGACGTGACGCCCTCGGGCAGTTCGAGCTGTGGGTCGTCCGGGCTCGGGTCAGGCCGTACGACTTTGCTCACCAAGCCGTCGGTGGAGACCGCCTGTTGCGCGCTCCCCGACGCCGCGTCGGTGCTCACGACCGCCACATCGCCCGGTGGGGCCGTCGATTGAGGCGAAAAAGTTACCGCCGGCTCTCGGACAGCCGGGGCGGGTGTCGAGGCGGCACGAGTCTTCTTCTTCGGCTTCCTGCGGACCCTTGGCTTGGGGACATTCTTCTTGGTGACCTTTCTCCTCCGGGTAGCCTTTATCTTCTTCTTTGTGGCCTTCTTCCTCATAACACTCTTCTTGGTGGCCTTCCTGGTGGCGACCTTCTTCGTGGGCGGCTTCTTCTTCCTAACTGTCTTCTTCTGGGCGACCTTTGCCGATTCTCTCAAGAGCTTGCGCCGAGTCGTCGCCTTCGTCGCCGCCGAACGAGGGCGCTTCTTCTTCACCATTCCGGGTCCTCCTTGTGCGGGTGATCGAACTCGTGGGCGACAAGGTATCACAGCAAGGCACGCCGGCGAGCGGCTCTGTTGCGTACCTGGCGAGGCCGCTGCCACGGGCGGCCGAGGACGTCGGATAACAGACACGCCGCCAGCGCGCTGGCGAATCTGCGGACGGTCACCGGCCTGGCCGATTTGACCACCGCCGAGCCGGAGGCGTCGACGACGTCCTCGGCGTGGGACTTGCGCACGCCGACGACCGAGGAGCTCAGGTAGCTCGAGACGATGGTTGAGAAGGCCTGCGCCACGGCCATCTCCAGCGCCTCGATTACCCTGGCCGTGAGCGCCCGCCCATGAGACGGCAGCCTCAACTGGTCGACGCAACAAATCAGCGAAACACTTCTCATGATTTCATCCAGCCCAACGTTTGTCGAGGTCGATTGTTGAGCTCGCGGGCTACGGCGTTCAATTCGGCTCAGGTGTAGAGGCTGAGGTCGGCGTTCTTTGGGAAGTACTGACGGAGCAAGCCGTTGCTGTTCTCGTTGGTGCCACGCTGCCAGGGGCTGTGGGGGTCGCAGAAGTAGACGGCGATCTGCGTGTCGATGGTGAACTGCGCATGTTCGGCCATTTCTTTCCCCTGGTCCCAGGTGAGCGTCCGGCGAAGTTCCGTCGGGAGCCTGGACAGCTGGTGGGTGAGCGCCCGGCGCACGTGTTCGGCGGTCCGGCCGCGGGGCAAATGCAGGAGCACCACGTAGCGGCTCGAGCGCTCGACGAGCGTTCCGATCGCGGAACGGCCGCCCTTGCCCACAATCAGGTCACCCTCCCAGTGCCCGGGCACGGCACGGTCCGCGGCGCCTGCGGGGCGGTCGCTGATTAGGACCATGTGGCGGAGCCGGCCGGTGCCTGAATACTCCGCCCGCTTGTGCGAACGGCGCTGCGTGTGCCCCGTACGCAGACACGCGGCCAGCTCTTTGCGCAGCGCCCCGCGGGCCTGCACGAACAGCGACCGATAGATCGTCTCGTGCGACACGCGCATCTCCCGATCATCAGGATAGTCACAGACAAGCCGCGCCGCGATCTGTTGCGGCGACCAGCGCTCAAGGAGGCGACGCTCCACTTCACGGCACAACCGAGGATGGGTCGCCAACTTCTCTCGTTTGGGCCGCCGCGCCCGCCGCGCCGCCGTCTTCTTGGCCCGCCACGCGCGATACGTATCGCGATGCCCGTTCCAGGCCACTTCCCGTGAGATCGTCGAGGCGGCTCTCCCTAGCCGGGCGGCGATCTGCCGCAGCGAATCACCGGCCATCAACCCGCGGGAGAGTTCCTCGCGGTCAGCCAGAGATAACCGCAGGGGGGACCGCGCTCGCGCTCGAGGCATCATGCCTCCGGTTCGAGCCATGAACCGCGGCGTCTTACCTCGAACAAGAAATACTGAGAGCCTTGAGCTCATCCAAGGACGGCGTGGCTTGGTGTATCCCTCACAGCGTCCTTCCCGTCCACATCACCTGTCCCAACCCGCAGCCTTTTCGGGCCACGGTACCGGCGTGTAGTCCGGTAGTGTCGCTACGGCTCCCGCGGGTGGCCGCGTCCCACTCCCGCGCGCGGCGCTGGGCCTCGGCAAGCTGCTCTGGGGCCATCACGGCCTCTGACCCTGCCCCCTGAAACGACACCAGCCTGAGGAGTAGGATCTCGGGCGGAAGGAGGCGGCAGGATGCCCACGAAACGGTACAGCACTGCACAGATCGTCAGCCAGCTGCGGCAGGCCGAGGTCGAGCTCGGCCGTGGTTGCCGGGTCCCGCAGATGTGCAAGAAGCTCGGGATCAGCGAGCAAACGTACTACCGGTGGCGCCTGGAGTACGGGGGGCTGCGGCTCGACCAAGCCAAGCGCCTCAAGGAGCTCGAGCGGGAGAACACGCAGCTGGGCGTCTCGGAACGGCGGGCGTGTCGGGTCCTGGGGCAGGCGCGGGCGACGCAGCGGCGTCGAGCGCGGGTCCCGGATGATGAACCGATGTTAGTACGAGCTAAACCCACGGCCTCTGGCCGTGTGACCCGAAGAGCTTCGAGCGATCCGGCGTGTTGTGGAGGAAAGGGAGTAGGTTCCCCGTCCGGGGAAGGCCGTTTCGGGCCAGGAAGGAGAACCTATCCATGCATGATTGGCAAAGTCTGGCCCACGTCCGATGGGAATGCAAATATCACGTCGTTATCATTCCGAAGTTTCGGAGGAAGAGTCTGTGAGGAAGAGTCTGTATGGTCAGTTACGTAAGCAAGTCGGCCGGATTCTACGGGAGCTGTGCGACCAGCGCGGCGTGGAGTTGATCGAGGGGAAGGCGATGGCGGACCACGTCCATCTGTGTCTGAGCATTCCTCCGAAGTACAGCGTCGCGCACACGGTCGGGTTCTTGCAAGGGAAGAGTGCGGTGCAGATCCACCGCAAGCTCTTGCAGGAACGCCGGATGACCGGACTGCATTTCTGGTCGACTGGGTATTGTGTCAGCACGGTCGGGCTGGATGAAGGTTGGATCCGCGCCTACATTCGAGAGCAGGAGCAACTTGAGGACGGGCAAGGGGACCTGGACCTGAAGTAACGTCAACGAGCCGGCCCCGGGGGGGCCTTCCCCACGTGAATGGCCCCTTCGAGGGGCCTTCCTAAACCCACGCCCTCTGGGCGTGGTCGATTAGTCGACCGGATCATCGCGTTAGCGACGCAGTATGGGCGGTATGGGTATCGACGTGTCACCGGGTTATTACGGGGAGAAGGCTGGCGAGTGAATCACAAGCGGGTCGAACGACTGTGGCGACGGGAAGGACTGAAAGTGCCCCAGAAACAGCCGAAGCGCGGGCGGTTGTGGTTGACCGATGGGTCGTGCATTCGCCGCCGCCCGGCCTATCGCCATCACGTGTGGGCCTATGACTTTGTCACGGCGCGGACGCACGACGGGCGGCCCGTGAAGGTCCTCACGGTCGTCGATGAGTATTCGCGCGAGTGTCTGACCATCGCGGTGGCGCGGCGACTCCGGTCGCTGGACGTGCTTGAGCGGGTACTCATCGCGGGCCATACCGTCGAGTTGCCGTGGGAGACCCCCCGGCTTTGCCGGGGCGGCCAGCCCCGTTTGACGTTTCGGGGAGTCACGTGAGGAACTCCTTCCCGTGAGCCGCTCAAGCATCACGAGAAGGAGACCTCATGCCGACCTACCGAAGTCTCAATCATACGAAATGGCACTGTCAGTATCACGTTGTGTTCATCCCGAAGTATCGAAGAAAGGCGATGTACGGGGGATTGCGGCGGGATTTGGGCGAGGTGTTCCGCCGTCTGGCGCTGCATCGCGAGAGCGAGGTGGAGGAGGGGCATCTGTTGCCGGACCATGTGCATATGATGATGTCGATTCCGCCGAAGTACTCTGTCGCCCAGGTCATCGGATATCTCAAGGGGAAGAGTGCCATCCACATCGCTCGGGAGTTCGCGGGACGTTCGCGGAACTTCGTGGGGCAGCACTTCTGGGCCCGGGGCTACTTCGTGTCCACGGTGGGTCGCGATGAGCGGGTCATTCGGGAGTACATCCAGCAGCAGGAACGCGAGGACCGGCGGTCGGATCAGTTGCCGTTGGAGTAGAGTGGCCACCGTGAGGTGGCTCAAGTGACCGCATAGCGGGCACGTCATGCCGCTTTGAGCGGCTCACAAACTAAGGCCCCCGGCTTTGCCGGGGGATACTTACTACCTCCGCGGCGAGATCAACGTCCCGGACTCGGCTGCTCTTTGATGAGCGACGACCAGGGAATGGTCAACGCTTCGCTGACCAGCTGACGCCGAGGTGATCGACGAAATGAAGTGGGCGACCAGGACGTTCGCGTGAGGTTCAAGACGAGTTCTTCGAGTCAACGAAAGAGGAAGACCAAGTGCAACGAGTAACAAGGATCGCGGGCGGTTCTTTCGCAAAGGTTTGCGGCATATCCGGGGTCGTATACGGACTCGTCGTGGGAAGCATCATTATTGGGTTGACTATAATTCTCGGGGCTAATTCAGCCGTTGTGCACGGAGTAGGGAGTCTGAAGATCACGGCACTGTTCGGCGTGATCCAGCTTATGGTTATGCCCATCGTCAGCGGAGTCTTTCATTTTGTCTTTGGCGCGTTCGCCGCATGGCTCTACAACGTGTATGCCCGCCGCTTCGGAGGCGTCGAAGTAGAACTGGAGTCGGTCGCGGCGGGGCCTGCCGATTCGGTCTCGTCAGAGATCGAGTGCAGGAATAGTCTTTAGCATGTCAAGATCCCATCAGATTCCTCGCTGGACGAACCGCGCCATTTGGGCCGGTGCGGGGATCTTTGTCGTGGCACTGTTCGTGTCAGCCGTGTTTGACCCGACCATCCGACTATTACACGCGCTCCAATCGTTAATCTACGTCGCTGTGGTCGTGCTCGCCCGTTGGAATAGCCCTTGGGGTCATGGTGCTGGGTGCTTCGTGAGCGGGTTTTGGAACTACATCAACCTGTTCGTCACCACGTTTGTTGCGAGCGGCCTGCAGCAGCTTGTGCTGCTGCTACAGACCGGACAGCTGGCCAGACCCGACCAGTTGATTGCGGTGGTCGCCTTCGCCGGGCACTGCCTGCTCTTCTTCGGCTGCCTCGTGGCGTTCCTTCGCATGCCACGACAGCGCCAGGTGTGGTCCCAATTCGTTGGGGGAGGCCTAGTGGCGATTGGCTACTTTGTACTCATCATCATAGCCACCGGACCGCAGTACATTGGTCTCCTGAGACAAGTGTTTCACCTGTGACGGCGCATTGCCTCTCACTAGCACCAAAGGTCCACACGTTCGTTGGGCGCGGGTGCCGTAGGCGGGAGATATAACGAAAGTTGTGTTTGAGGCTGTGAACAGGCGGCGTACCCTGGGTGTTGCTAAGGCACCCATTCACCCCGACGGGGCAAGTAGGTACGCCACCATGACGAAGCCTAACGAAAAGCTGGTCGAGTTCCCATCGCCATCATCCCGCGACGTGTTGACCGACGTGCTCCGGGAGGGGGCGCGGCGGTTGTTGGCAACGGTGATCGAGGCCGAAGTCGCGGCCCGCGAGGCCGTCGTCGACGCCCCAGGGCATCGCCGCGTGGTCCGCAATGGCTACTTGCCGGAACGGCCGATCCAAACTCCACTCGGTGATATCCGTGTCCAGCAGCCACGGGTTCGCGACCGACGCCCCGTCGAGGAACGTGAAACATTCCGGTCGGCGATCCTGCCGCCGTATCTGCGCAGGACGGCCAGCCTCGAAGCGCTGTATCCGTGGCTGTATCTCAAGGGCGTCAGCACGGGCGACTTCGGGGAGGCGCTCCAGGCGTTGTTGGGGCCCGAGGGCTATCCCCGACCACGATCACGCGCCTGAAGACCGTCTGGGAACAGGAGTATGCGACATGGACATCTGAGTTGTGCCGTCAAGCAAGATCCTTGACGAGCGGCGACCCGTGTCGGCGTAGCGCGTCGAGATACCTGGCTTCGTCGTATGGGGTCCGGTCCTGCCAACAGCGAAAGAGAATCCGCATCCATTTAAAGGCCAGTGATCGCAGGGCGGCGTGGTGGTTATTGCCCCGGCCCCGTTGCTGATCGTAGTAGCGGCGCGCCCACACGGAGAAGCGAATCGACTGGTCCGCGTATTCGTGGAACGTCTGCTTGAGAAACTTCGGACACGCCAGGCGGTGATGCACCCAGAGCGCCTTACCGCTGCGTTCGGTCACGGGCGCGATGCCCGCGTGGGCCTGGAGCTCGGTCGCGGCCGCCCAGCGTGTGCGGTCGGTGCCGAAGGCGGCCGCGAGGCGCGGGGCGCAGACCGCCCCGGCCCCGGGGAAACTTGCGAAGAGCGCGTGGTCGGGATGGTCGGCGAAGACCGCCGCGATCTGCGTGTCGAAGGTGGAAATGGCCGCGAGCAGGGGCCGCAGTTGGGTGGCGTAGCTCTGGACCGCGAGACCGAGCGTGTCGACGATCGCCGGGTCGGTCGTGAGCGGCTGGGCCGTGGCCATCTCGTCGAGCCGGGCGTCGATCACCGCGGCGCGGCGGCAGTTGTGCTGCTGATAGAACCGGCGCACCGTGGCGGGGCGGGCCCGCTGGACGGCGGCCAGCGTCGGCCACGTGGTGAGAAAGTCGCAGGCTTGCCGCGAGTCGAGCGTCCCGACCCAGTCGAGGGCCTGGGGGAAATACTGCTTGAGGAGGCTCGTGATCCGGTTCGTCAGGCCGCCCCGCAGATTCACGAGCTTCCGGCGGTGCTCGCCGAGCAGCTGGAGCTGGCGCGCCGTCACCGTATCCGGGTGCCAGGGCCGGAGCTGGTCGCGATGTTTGCGCAGCAGGTCCAGGAGGAGGGCGGCATCGGTGGGGTCGTCCTTGGCCCCGCTGGGGTGGAAGGCTTCGCGATAGCGCGCCAGCGCCTTGGGATTGACCGGGTAGAGCACCAAGAACTCGTACTGCATCAGCGCGTGCATCACCGCGCCCCGGCGCTGTTCAATGGCAATCCCCACCGGGCGGCCCCCAAACCGTTCGCGGAGCTGGGCCACCCAGCCGTGCAGCACGTGCGGCCGTTGCTCGAGGGTGAGCGGTTCCACCGGGCCGCCCGTGGCGGGCTGCCTCTGCACCGCGTGCCGTTGATCGCCCCAGTCCAACCCGATGTACGCCGCCAACTCCTGATCGGTTCGCATGGTCCCTCCCGTTCGGGAACACGCGCATGGCTTCGACCCAGCGCAGGCCCTATAGTAGAGTCCTGAGTCTCAACACTCGGACGACATCTGAGTATGCGATGTCGGGCCAAAGCGCGCCGTCTCCGCTCGAACGTCCATGCCTAACCGTTGCGACGGTGGGCGAAGTTGATTCGTAGCGGAGGCGGTGCGTGTTCCTCTATTTTCTTGTTGCACAGTTTTCCACGCGGCACAACTATAGGGCGAAGCGGTCGTTGGCCGATCGCCGCTATATCTACGTCTGGGCGGACGGCGTGTACTTCAACGTGCGGCTCGAGGACACGGACAACAAACGCCAGTGCATTCTGGTGCTGATGGGCGCCACCCGAGACGGGAAGAAAGAGCTCATCGCCATCACCGAGGGCTACCGCGAGAGCGAGCAGCCGTGGCGTGAGCTCCTGCTGGATGTCCAGGACCGGGGGCTCACGATCGATCCCCAGCTCGCCACGGGCGACGGCGGGCTCGGCTTCTGGGCCGCGGTGCGCAAGGTCTTCCCGAAGACCCGGGAACAGCGCTGATGGGTCCACAAGACGGCGACCGTGCTGAACAAGCTCCCAGAGGGCGTGCAGCCCAAAGCCAAAGCCATGCTGCACGACATCTGGATGGCGGAGACCAAGGCCGCGGCCGAGCAAGCGTTCGACCTGTTCCTGGCGACGTTCGCCGCCAAGTTCCCCGCGGCGACTACGTACCTAACCAAGGACCGGGACGTGCTCCTGACCTTCTACGACTTCCCGGCCGAGCACTGGATTCACATCCGCACGACGAGTCCAGTGGAGTCGACATTCGCAACCGTCCGCCTCCGCACGACCAAGACCAAAGGGTCGGGAAGTCGCCTGGCCTGCTTGACGATGGTGTTCAAGCTGGCGCTCGCTGCTCAGAAGACATGGCGGGCGCTGAATGCGTCTCAGTTGATCACTGATGTTATCGACGGCGTGCCCTTCGTCGACGGCATTAGGAAGAAAGCCGCCTGATCAGGGCTCATACACAACATTTGACAATATCTCCGTAGGCGGCGAGATGTATGGTAGTTGGGAGTGACAACCCGGACAAGCAGGAATGGCCCACGCTTCGCTGGCCGGACGCCGCCGAAGTCATCGGCGAGGGTGAAGTGGGCGGCACGGACGTTCTGAGGGTTACTGGAGAGATTTCAACTTCCGGGTGACGCCATCGGTATCTCACTGGAGGCACGCATGGACAGGAAGACTTTTCTTATCTCTGCGGTCGCGGTATTTGTCGTCTACGGGGTCGTGAACTTTCTGATTCATGGCGTCTTGCTCGCGGATGCCTGGGCGACCTCAAGCGTAGTGCGGCCCGAAGCTGACATGATGTCCAAGGTGTGGATCATCTGGCTTACCGGGCTGCTGTGGTCCTTCATCTTTGTCTACCTCTTCCACTGGGTTCGCCAAGGACCGGGAGTCATGGAGGGCGTTCGGTACGGCTTCTGCGTTGGTCTCTTCGTCGTGGTCCCGGCGGCGTACAATTCGTATGCGACCTTTCCCATTCCCCACTCGATGGCACTCGCCTGGTTCGTGTATGGCATGCTGCAGGTCATCCTGTGCGGTGTCGTCGTTTCACTGGTGTACAAGCCCGGGAAGGTGGCCGGGGGTGGAGCGCCTTAAGTGGAGCGCCTTAAGAGGATTCGCAGCCCGCATCCACCCCGGACAGCCTAACGTGGGTGCCCATCTTCGCCGTACGCACCGAGGACGGAAGCCCGCGCGGCGTCGACGCATGGGGCATCAAGAGTGTTTGAAGCGGGACATTCCGGGACCCCGTATACGACTCTTGTTCGCCCACGGCGCACGGGGACGGGAATCGCTCCCGGTGCTCCTCGACCATTCGGACGGCACGCCGTCCCGCACTGACCGCGGCCTTGGACAATTGGTCGAGTTCTGCCTTGTGGGCCACGAGGGTGTCGCATTGAAGACAGAGCCGATCGGGGGCGAGACGAGCACCAGGAAGGATCGCGCTTGCTTTCTCCGGCACGGCGGTCACGCCATCCACTCCGCCAATTTCGACCATCTTCGTGTCTCGACCCTCCCTTTGACCGCTATCCCAACCGCCTGCTTCTGCCCCACTAACACGACCAACTTCCTGCCCCGGGTGATGCCGGTATACAGCAGGTTCCGCCGCAGCATCATGTAGTGCTGCATCATCATGGGAATCACGACGGCGGGGTATTCTGACCCCTGCGATTTATGGATGCTGACGGCGTAGGCCAGCACCACCTCATCGAGTTCCCCAAATTGGTACTCGACGGGTCTCCCGTCAAACTCGATGACGAGGTCCTGAGCGTCGGGGTCAATCCGACGGACGTACCCGACATCACCGTTGAACACGTCTTTGTCGTAATCGTTCTCGGTCTGCATCACCTTGTCACCGACGCGATAGGTGAAGCCAAAACGTTCGATGCACACCTCATCGATGGGCGGGTTTAGCGCTTTCTGGAGTTCGACATTCAGCGCCCGTGCACCCAGGCCACCGCGGTTCATCGGGCACAGCACCTGCACGTCCGTGAGGGGGGCGAAACCGAAGCGTGTGGGCAGGCGGTTCTTCACGATCTCAAGAATCTTGGCAACGCCGTCCTCTGGGTCCCGGGCCTCGACGAAATAAAAGTCCGACGTGTCTCGTCTCGTGACATCGAGGTTGGGCATGGAGCCGGCGTTCACCCGGTGGGCGTTGGTGACGATCTGGCTCGCGGCCGCCTGCCGAAAGATTTCAGTCAAGCGCGCGACCGGGACCGCACCGGAAGCGATGATGTCGGCGAGTACCTGCCCTGGCCCCACGGAGGGTAGTTGATCAACGTCCCCGACCACCATGAGTGCGGCCCTGTCTGGTAACGCTCTCACCACGGACGCCATCAGCGACACGTCCACCATGGAGGTCTCATCGACGACGAGCAGGTCGCATTCGAGCAGGTTGGTGCTGTCGCGCTTGAATCCTCCGTGCCGGGGGTCTACCTCCAACAGACGGTGAATGGTCTTCGCTTCCATCCCAGTGCTTTCCGAGAGACGTTTGGCGGCGCGGCCTGTCGGCGCGGCCAGTGCGACCGTGATGCCCTTCACACCCAAAATGCGAAGGATGGCGTTCACGAGGGTCGTCTTGCCGACACCGGGTCCACCGGTGATCACCATGACCTTTGACGCGACGGCCCTCTTCACCGCGTCTCGCTGGCTCGCAGCCAACGTGATGCCCAGCCGTTGCTCGACCCACGCGATGGCCTTCTCGGTGTCGATTCCTGGCCACGATGGCTGGCCCAGAGCCAACGCTCTCAGTCGTTCGGCGACGACTTTCTCAGCGGTCCAGAGGTGACCGAGGAACACACACCGTCGCTCACCGATGGTGTCGGCGACCACCGTCTGATCTTGCAGTTCGTGGCGAAGGGCCTCGCGAAGGATGTCGGGGGGGATCTCCAGCAGTTGCTCGGCCATCGGGAGGAGACCATCCTCGGGCAGCCCACAATGCCCCTCCGACACGGCTTCGGTCAGGGTGTAGGAAATCCCGGCTCGCGCCCGGATCATGGCGGTCTTCTCGATGCCAAGTGTTTCGGCGATCTGGTCAGCCGTCCGGAACCCGATACCCTTGATATCCCGCGCCAGGCGGTAGGGATTCTCACTCACGAGGGGGATCGCATCGGCGCCGTACGTCTTGTAGATGCGCACCGCTCGTGAGGTGCCGACACCGTGGGATTGCAGAAACACCATGATCTCCCGGATGGCTTTCTGCTCAGCCCAGCCAGAGGTGATGCACTCGACCCGCTTGGGGCCGATGCCGTCGAGTGTGCGCACCCGCTCGGGGGCGGTCTCGATGACATCGAAGACCTCCTCGCCGAACGCCCTGACCAGCTTCTTGGCGAAATGAGGGCCGATGCCTTTAATCATGCCGCTGCCCAGGTACTTCTCGATGCCATCGAGGGAACTGGGCGGCATCACCTTCAGGAAGGTTGTCTTGAACTGCAGGCCGTGCTCTCGGTGGGTATCCCACCGACCGCTCGCCTGGATGAACTCTCCCGGCTGGATGGATGCGGCTGACCCAAGGACGGTGACGAGGTCACGGTGGCCCCGAACCTTGACCCGCAGGACGCAGAACCCGGTGTCCGGGCTGTGGAATGTGACACGTTCGACCAGCCCGGACAGGGGTTCGCGGCAATTCAGAGGTGGCACACGTATCGTCACAAAAGTTTTAACCCGGGATAATCCGGGATAACCCGGGATGACCCCGGGATGCGACTCGCGCGGGCGCAACGACTGACGGGGAGGGCGACAGAATTGGGCCGTGCCGAGGCCCGATCCGCCGTCCGTGGGAGGGGTGTCCCGGGAGGCTCTCACGTGCGCCCCACCCGGACCACGGAAACCGGCTCGCGAGACGATCGCCCGCATACCGGCGCCACCTCGCTCCAGACGTGTCTCGTCTTCTCGGCGCCGCGCCCGCGACCGTCGAAATCGCCCGGCATTCACAGAAAAAACTCGGGGCCGCCCCCGAGCGATCCCGGAGTGCGAGCATCAGCGGGACTGGGTGGCGGTGGGGGCAGTCTCGCGCGAACCCGTCTCGCACGTCGCCAAGCGAATAAAAGACGAATATTGGATGGGTCCCTACTATATGTCCCGCTTCACACTCCTTGACCGGCTCAGGGGGAGTGTCTTGGCGGGCCGCGTCGGTACCTCCGCATCGGAGGATAAGTTGTTGTCCTCGCGCGAGTCGCATCCCGGGGTCATCCCGGATGATCCCGGAATATCCCGGATTAAAACTTTTGATCGACCTCACTGTGCGCGCTCCAGCACCCGTCCCGAGTCAACCGACGGGTGCTGTTCGCATGACCGGGCTCTACCGCCACAACATGAAGCGCTCGATCCAGGCCACGCGCGTCAGGTCGTTGTAGATCACGGTGACCATCAGGGTCATCAGCATGACGAAGCCGACGAGCGACATCCGCTCCTTCGCCTGTATGCTGAAATCACGGCGCGAGACCCCTTCGAGCGCCATGATCATGATGTGTCCACCGTCGAGAATCGGGACGGGGAGCAGATTGAGAATCCCGAGATTTATGGAGATCAGCGACAACAGGGTCAACAAGGCCACGAACCCGATTTCGGCCATGTCGCCAGACATCTGCGCGATCCCCACTGGGCCTATAAGCTGCTTGGGCGACGTGTCCGCCGTAAACAGCCCGACCAAGGTCTGAAAGATCAACCCGGACCACTCATAGTTCTGCTCGAGGCTCAGAACGAATGCTTCGCCGAAGCCGGGTTCGACGACACGGACCGGGTAGGGAGCCAACCCTAGACCGATTATTCCGATGTCGCCAACCAGTGCGGGCGTCACCTCGACCTCGCGTCGCGTCTGCCCTCGTCTGATGGTTAACATCACTGGCTTACCAGCGCTGCCCTGGATGCGTGCGATGAGATCCTTCCTGGACAAGCTCTCACCGTCGATCGCTGCGATCACATCGTCAACCTGCAGCCCGACTTGATCGGCCGGCTGACCAGGGCTGACGCTCAGGATCTGGGGTTCCGTAGCGGGGCCGACGCCCAAATCCCCGACCTGGAATTCGGTCTGGGAATCAGGCGTCATGCGAAGCGTGCGCGGTTGCCCATTGGTGCCGCGAACGACCACTGAGAGCTCGCGTGCGGCGCGAGGCATGACAGCCACCATCAGGTCGGACCATGTCTCGGTCGGTGTCCCTTCGACGCTCAGGATCTGATCGCCAACCTGGATGCCGAAGCGCTCGGCCACCGAGTCCTCCACGACGGTGCCCACCACCGGAGGCATGTCCTCATAGACGGGAATGAGCGTGCCGTTGTAGAGCACGAACGTCATCACGACGATCGCGAGCACGACGTTCATGACCGGCCCCATGACCAGAATCTGGAACCGCTCCCACTTTGATTTCGACATGAATTCGTCGTCGGCCCCGGTGCGCGTGTCGTCCACGTTCTCACCGGCCATCTTGACGTAGCCACCGAGCGGGATCGCGCTAATGCAATACTCCGTGTCACCGCGACGGTACTTGGCGATCTTGGGACCAAAGCCGAGCGAGAAGGTCAGGACACGCACACCAATTCGGCGGGCCGCCAGGAAGTGACCCAGCTCGTGCACGAACACAAGAACTCCGATTACGAATGTGAAAGCGACTATGTTCGTCAGCATCGATACTCGGCTACCGTGCCCAAAGGCGAAGCAAACACCGCTCCAGCCCTACTTACTGTCATTCTACTCCGTTTGACTGGTCGCTTGTAAAAACTGCAACGGCAGCGTGCGCGGCAGCGACGCCGAGGACGATGCTAGAAGACCTGTCATTGGCGGACCTTTAGTCAGCCAACGATAGTAGATTCTTGCCATCATGTACAGTCAGGTAGTTCGTGTGAGTGGCCGTCTGCCCTCCGCCGGGGTCAATGGGCACCGGTCGTGTGAGCGAGTAGCGGGGGGCTTCGAAGGGGTCGAAAAAAGCGAATGGAGGAGCTCTCGGTAATATCTCTAGCGGTCGGTGCGTTCTCAATTGCCACTGGGGCCGTTTGGCTCATCTTAGTCGCTAGAGAGGGGCTACGCCTGCGTCCCTTTGAGGCTGAGACAGAGGTTAATGCTTTCTCGATGTTCACGAGGCTACCTCGAGTGCTGACACATCTCGCGCGGGAGCTTGGGAACCACCCCCGTCCGCTCCGGCTCATCTTCCTGGGTATCCTGCTCCTCCTTGTGGGCGTTCGCCTTGCGGACCCGAGTATGACGCGGGAGCCCATACCACGTCAGCAGACGTGACCAAGCTGTACGTCGTCAAACTGATCCGGACCAATGTGGCTGAGTCTTAAGAGAGACTTTCTGCCGGTTAACCGCTCGAGGCGGTGTGTGTAGATTCTCTCGTTTGCGTTGCTGCAACGTCCTCCGTTTGATCTGTGCTCGCCGAGTCACGATGGCGAGCCGACGCCCCTCATAGACATCGGCCGGCGTCACGTTGTCCAACGCCTCGTGCAGGCGGCGATGATTGTAGTCGTCGACGAAGCCGGTGACGGCCGGCTAGGCATGACCCAAGTTTTAATCCGCGATATTCCGGGAGGCACTGACGCCCCTATATGTCAAGACAGTCGTTCACGCAGCCAAGTCTGCGGCTTGGCGCGCTCGGTAGTCTGCCATCACGCGCTGAAAAATCTCGCGGGCGAGAAAGCGTTTGAGACAGCGGATGATCTCCCGTTTGGGCCGCCCTTCAGCGGTGCGTCGTTCGACGTCGTTGAGGGTTGGTGAGTGGTACCGCATCCGCACGATGACGGCCCGGTGGAGCGCCGCGGTAGAGGCGGTGGCGGCCCGTCGTCATCCCGGACGAAGCCGGGATGGGGCAGGCCCCGCAGAGCTTGGCGAAGGCGGCTTCAGAATGAATCCGATCGGGGTTGTCGCCAAAGATGATCAGCATCTCGGCGGCGGTGTCGGCACCGATGCCAAAGCCCTCACGCAACGTCGGCGAGGTCTGGGTGGTGAGTCGACCCAGGTGACGGTCGTGGTCCACGATCTCGACGGAGAGAGCGAACCAGCGACGGGCGAGCGCCCGGAGGGTATGTTTCGCCGAGGCGGTCGGCGTATCGATCGTGCCGCACCGCCATCCGCGGCATCGTTTGAGGAGCGCGTGGTCGGCGAGCGGGTGGAGGGTCTCTCGCAGCTCGGGCGGCGCGGTGACGACGATCTGCTTCAGCGTGATCATCGCCGAGGTGCGGGCTTTGACCGCCGTCCGACGCGCGACCTTGAGGTGGCGCATCATCTCGACCGCCCCGTCCGCGGTCTTCGGGATGGCGGTCGATTGGCCAGCCAGGACCGACCGCGCGGCGGTCTCGGCATCCACGGGGTCGGACTTCCCGGCGATTCGACGTGTGCGCCGGTCGCCCCGGTTCACTTCGAGCACCTGGTGCCCGGCTCGCCGGACCGCGCGAGCGAGTCCCGCCCCGTAGCTGCCGGTGCCTTCGATGCCGAACGCGGCGACACGTCCGTGACGCTCGGCCCAGGTGATCAGCTGTTGGTAGCCGTCTGAGTCGGCGGCACACGATCGATCGCCGAGGCGGATCCCCCACGTGTCGATCGCCACGGCCACGTGGACGTGCTTGTGGGTGTCCACGCCGACGATCACCTTCCGCGCGTGGGGCTGGATAGTCCTGTGGTTCGTCACCGGGTGGCCTCCTCGGGTGCTGATGCGTCGGCCGGATGGGCGGACAGGACTGTGATGGGTCGACGTTGCCGCAGGCCCCTATTGGGTCACGGCCCATCCGGTCAGACGGGTTGCCGTGTCAATCGCCGACGGACGATGACCGACAGATCAGTAGCGAGGACCGTAGGTCAGTCAAGTTGCGGGTCAGGCCACCACCCGCCGGCACCCACCAGTGTCACCGAGCGACCTCGGCAGGCAGCGGAATGATGCTCACAGTCAAGTTGACCGGCGGCTGACAGAGTAGGGCGATGACGCGCCCTGCTCGTAGCTACCACGGATACCGCTTTCCGCCCGAGATCATCAGTCACGCCGTCTGGCTCTACTATCGCTTCTGCTTGAGTTTCCGAGATGTCGAGGATCTCCTCGCCGGTGCTCTCTGGGTGCGAAGTTCCACAAGTCCCACAAAGTCCTCGTCATATATTGAGGTAGAGAGCCATGTTTCTGGACATATATGACTTCGATGACTTCTACGGGCCACCCGAGGGGGAAGAACAGGCTGCCCCTATTTCCTACCCTTAGCCCTTTCCTTTTTCTTCCGGGCAGCCCAGTATTTCTTCATCCTGGCCCGTGCCTTCTTCTTATTAGCCGCACTCATCGGCTTTCTCTTCTTGGCGGTCTTCTTCTTGGCTCTCCGAGGTGTCTTGGACCCCTTACCGCCAGTTAAGGCAGCAATAGCGGCATCAAGCCTATCCAGGTCTGAAGCCACTCGTGCCCGTTCCTCTTGAAGCTCCCTTTGTATCGCATCTGTTGCCATCTGCTTGCTTAGCTCCCTTACCTATCGGTTACTAGTTACCCTTGACGTAAGTATACTATCGTGTTATCGTTAGCGTCACTATAGTATTAGTATATACCCCGCTGTTCTAGAAGCGGGGAATCGCGTCAAGGTTGTCGTTGCTTCATGCAGCGGCAGCCTTTTGTCGTTTGTGGGAGCATATTTTATTTCTTGTTGAACCTAATTTTAGATTGTCTTTATCTCTTCTCGAAGAAACCACGGTATATCTAGCCTTTTCTAGTCAGCCCTCAGAGCGGCTGAAAGTGCTCAGTGTGAGCACATCCTGTGGGTCTCGATTTGCCAATACTCTCGCTGAATCGAGACCCGGGACAACATTGCGTGGCGCTGAGTTCTGACCTACCCTGTCTCGCGCATGAAGGACCTCCTGCTCACCCTGCTTTACCTGGCCGTCACAGCCGCGAAGCTCTGCAGACCCGGCGGCGTGCGAGCCGTCATCGCTGAGAATCTCCTGCTCAAGCAGCAGCTGATCGTGCTGCGCCGTTCGCGCCAGCGTGCGCCGAACCTCAGAGTGGGCGATCGGCTCCTCTGCGGATTCGGGGCGCTTTTTCTGAGTCCGGGACGGATTCGCAAGGTCGCCATCGGACTGCGCCCATCCACGTTGTTGACCTTCCATCAGGCGCTGGTGCGCGGCAAATACCGCCGATTGTTTTCCTCAAGCGCGCGACCGAAGAAGCCGGGCCCGAAGGGGCCGAGCGAGTCGCTTATCCGCGCCATCGTCGAGCTCAAATCGCGCAATCCTCGATTCGGGTGCCCGCGGATTGCGCGCATCATCTCGCAGACGTTCGGGGTCGACATCGACAAGAACGTCGTGCACCGCGTGCTGGCGAAACGCTATCGTCCAGCCCCGGGCGGAACCGGGCCCTCGTGGTTGTCGTTCATCGGACACACGACAGACAGTCTGTGGAGCGTGGACCTCTTTCGCTGTGAGTCCATCGTGCTCCAGAGCTACTGGGTGCTCGTGGTGATGGACCAGTTCACGCGGCGCCTCGTCGGATTCGGTGTGCATCGCGGACCGGTCGATGCACCCACCCTCTGCCGCATGTTCAACGCCGCCATTCACGGGCGGGGCGCGCCGCGACATGTCAGTACGGATCATGATCCGCTGTTCGAGGCGCACCGGTGGACCGCGAACCTTCGGCTTCTGGAGATCGACGAAATCAAGACGGTGCCCCATGTGCCCCTGTCACACCCCTTTGTGGAACGGCTGATCGGGACGATGCGGCGAGAATTCCTGGATCATGTGTTGTTCTGGAATGCGCGGGATCTGCAGCGGAAGCTCGCCGACTTCCAGGCCTACTACAACGCGGCACGGAGCCACGCGTCCTTGGAGGGCCACACGCCGCTCACCGTCGTGAGCGGACACCCGGTAGCCCGGGCGGACCTCAACAACATACGGTGGGTATCTCACTGCCGGGACCTGGTTCAGTTGCCAGCGGCGGCCTGATAAGGAATTCGAGACCCACAGGACCCAACCTCGGTGTGTTGGCCGTCTTTCCCTCCACCGGTGCCACCTGCCGGTGCCCCCTTCCCTCCACGGGGTCTCGTGGGCTCAATTCCCCCGCTTCGGCGGTACTATGAGACACTCCGACTCCTCGCCGTCCATCCCCCCGCGCTTCGTTGCCTTCGCCCGGCGGTACCATCCGAGCACCTGCGGGTTCGCTCCGTCGGACGCCAGGTGCTGCGTCCACGGCCTCGGGCTTGGTGAGCCGGTGCCCGCCCCCCGGCGGTCTTTAAGATGGAGACGACGAGGCCTCCCGGGTTCCCGGGAAACCCACCCGCACGCATGCCACGCGCTCCGACCCCGGCGAGGTCGCCGCCTCCACGGCCTCTGAGATGCGGCGAGATAGCCTTCCGTCCAACGCACGACGTCGGCCCTCACAAACAATGCATTTCGGGGCTCAATCACGCGGCCTACGGGCTCCCTGTGAACGCTTCGCGCCCTGGGTCACCCCAGGCCCACGCATCACTCGGTTCCGGCTGGCGGCCGACCTTGGCCGGATGGGATTGGATACCCACAGGGTTTCGAACAAGGTTTCAAAGATCACATCACGGCATCTTGTCCCCCTTGACCGGGCTTTCCCGGCACACGCGTTGGTGCAGGTCCCGCGCGGCATTCGATTCCCGACCCGCTGGTGTCGTCGGCCGCAACTGTTGCACAATGCCCCGGTGAATTCGAGGGTGCACCCGAAGTACAAGACCAGATACCGCGTTGGGAATTGGCCTGCGTATGAGCGGGCCCTCGTGCAGCGGGGCGACGTGACGCTGTGGCTCTCGCCGGACGCGGTGGCCGCCTGGACGCCGGGGTTGTCCGGTCGGCCGGGCGGGCCGCGCAAGTTTTCGGACCATGCGATCGAGACCGCGTTGACACTCCGGCTCGTCTTCCGCCTGCCGTTGCGCCAGACGGAGGGCTTCTTGCGGTCGGTCCTGACACTGATGGCCACCGGACTCGACGCGCCGGACCACACGACGCTGTCCCGGCGGGGCCAGCCACTGGACGTCGCCCTTGATCGCGTGCCGACCCACGGACCTGTTGATCTCGTCGTCGACAGTACCGGGCTGTCGGTGTTCGGCGAGGGGGAGTGGGCGGCGGCGAAACACGGCGGTCGCGGGAAGCGGGGCTGGAAGAAGCGACACCTCGGGGTCGATCGCTCGGGGGTCATCGTGGCGCAGGCGCTCACCGCGCCGACGAGCGACGACGCGACGACCGGCGTCCGTTTCGTCGAGACCGTACCCGGAGACGTCGCGAGCGTGACCGCCGACACGGCGTACGACACCGTCGCGTTCTATGCTGCGGCCAGCGCCCGAGACGCGCGGGTCGTGGTGCCGCCGGCGAGAACCGCGTCGCTGTCTCGGCACGGCCCGCGGTCCCGTGCTCGCGATCGGACGATCCGACGCGTGCAGATACTCGGCTGTCGGCGGTGGAAGAAAGCCTCCAGATACCCTCGGCAGGCACGCGTGGAGAACGTGGTCTTTCGGTACAAGTCGATCATCGGACCTGGTCTGCGAGCCCGCACGGAAGCCGGGCGACAGACCGAGGCGCTCCTCGCGTGCGACGTGCTGAATCGGATGACCGAACTCTGTCGGCCCGCGTCCTACCGCATCGGTCGGTGAGGGCTCGCCGCTCCGGAAGGCTCCGCCTGAACGATCAATCCTGCAACAACGCCCCGGCGCAGGCGGAGTGACCACACATGACTGCTCCTCGTCGTCACCTCATCGCTTGCCTCGTGCCGCTCATCGCTGTCGTGACCGGCAGTTGCGCGGTGTCGAGCCTCGCTCCGATCTCATTCCCGGCAGACTACTCTCCCGAGAAGGGTACCGCCGGGATCAATGCCGCTCCAGCCTGCGCCCATATTCGCAGCCTTGAGGTGTCGGACGAGAGGCCAGACACGCTGGTGGCCGGACAGCGCTCCGTCCAGGACAAACCCGAGCGACACGCTATCTTCATGGAAGGAAACATCGAATCGTGGCTACGATCGGGGGTAAGGCGAGCCCTTGACCTCGCGGTGATTCGGGACAACCCGTCATCCGGTCTGGTCCTCTCGGTCACCCTCACGTCCCTGGTGATCGAAGAGGTGGCGTACGTCAACTCCGAGTACGAAGGCCGGGTCGTACTCGACCTGGCACTCCGCGAGCCTGGCGCCGCTACCGATGGGTGGACGAGCCGGGCGGAGGGTGCGGCTCAGAACTACGGCCGACCCGGGAACCCCGTAAACTACCAGGAGACGGTCAATCACGCGCTCGACCGGGCAGCGGCTGAGATCGTCACCAGTAGCGACCTCATCGAACAGCTCTGCGGCACGTGAGACCCCACCTCACTCCGGTGCCGGAAGATAGGGGCCTACCTTGGTGCTGGAAGGTAGGGGCCTACCTTGGTGCTGGAAGGTAGGGGCCTACCTTGGTGCTGGAAGGTAGGGGCCTACCTTGGTGCTGGAAGGTAGGGGCCTACCGTGGTGATGTACGGTAGGGCCTACTCCGGTGCCGGAAGGTAGGCGAGCCGGTCGCCGCGATACGATCCGAGCCACAGCTCGTCGCCGATCTGAATCGCCGTGGTCGCGGCGATGAACCCTTCCATGGCCGGGTGCACGAAGATCCGATCGAATTCCAGCGTCTCCGGGTCGATCGCCGCCACGTTCGTGGTTTCCAGCGTCGGCTCTCTCGGGTCGGCGATCGAGTTCCCGTCCTTGTCGGTGTGCCCCGAAGCGAAGATCTTTGAACCGTCGAGCGACATCCTCAGGTTGTCGGGCCTGAACCCGAGTTGGATGACATCCTTCTGCACCGGGGTCTGCCCACGCGACAGACGCGTGACCTTCTCCTCGCCCCATCCGGCGATGTAGACGAACTGTCCGTCCGCTGACACCTCGACCCCGTTCGGTGCGGTGTCCTCACTCTGCAGTATCACCTCCCAGCCCGTATCGGCATGCCACTCCCTCACACCGACCCCATTATTCGTTGTGACAAAGCCACCCTCCGGCAGGGCCGCGACCGAGTTGAGGCCAGCCCCTTCCGGTGCCACCGCGCACCCGATCCAGGCCAAGCTCGGCGGCGTGGTCTCGGAACTGACCTCGAACACCTCGATGGACTCTCTAGAACCGTGGTGGACGACATACAGGGTGTGGACATCGTCGGCCCCCGGGTCGAGGTAGAGGCCGTGGGGCCGAGAAGCATTCGGGTCGCTGAGTTCGAGCGGACCGGGACACTCGGGATAGGCCTCGGCATCTAATCGCTCTTCGCGATCGTCTGTCGGAAACAGGAGCGTCGAGGTCTTGTCTTGTACGCTGAGGAGATGAAGCCGCCCGCCCTCTCGAGCGCCGGACGTGATCGCCCACTCCTCACCGGGAATGACGACGATATCCTCCGGACTGACCATGTCGCAGATGAACTGGATATCTCCGACCGGGTCGCAGGGGACCTCACCCGTCACGGCAAACTGGGGCGGGGGCGGAGCGGCGTCCCCGGCCGGTTCCGGCTCTGACTCTGACGCACCGCATGCCAGCGTCAACACGGCGACCAATCCAAGCCCTACAAACGTCGCTGCCTTCATGATGTCCCCCCAGTTTGAGCGGACAGCATACCACCATCCGCGATCCCCACGGAACTGATCTCCGCGTCACTCCGCGGCGAACGCGAGGACGAGGATGAGCTCGCTGAGGTTGGCAAGATCGCGTAGGTCCAGCACCTCTCCCGGGGAATGACTGTACCGACCTGGCCAGGAAAGCCCCTGGTTTGGAGATACGCTCGAGCTCTCGATCGCCCGGAGCACGGGACCGTCCCCCGGTGGCGCGTAGGCGAAGTGCGGGCTCTCCAAGGGCGTATCCGATGATACGAACGTGTCGACAGAGTGGATGCGACGGGCCGTGCTGCCCGGGTCCAGGAGCCTGATTCCAAGTTGTGACACGTCCTCAGCCGATGTCGCGCCAACGTCGACCCAGAGATCATCGGCGCCCACGACGCCCGTCTCATTCCGATGTTGCTGGGCGAAGTGGCCGTTGCTTCTGGCCACAACACCTGCGACCGGACCGTCGGGTGTCAGCACCCGAATCTGCTGGGCCTCGAAGGCTTGATCCCACAGGGGATGCCGAGAGCCGCGCCCGATGCGGTGGACACGCAAGTATCCGTTGTCCCTGATCTGACTCACCGCAAGGCTGGGCCGGTCGAGCGCACACGCAACCACTCGCCGGGGCGTCCCTGAGCCGACCCGCAAGACAAGATTGCCCCACCGATCGGCCTTCCAACCGGGCGTCTGTGCGGCCAGTGCCGGCGCGACCCTCGTCTCGTATCCGGTCGCAACATCGAGCGCGACCCATGAGGCCATCGCGGCCAGCCGATCGTCGTCTTGGGCCCGGAGGGGACCACAAGAAGCAGGGAGGCGAGGATAAACCGAGCCGCGGACTGACGAGTCACTGCAACTCGACCTCCAGTCCCCCGACGAAACCGGCAACGAGGTTGTAGAGCGCCGCGCTAATCAGACCACTGATGAATCCCATCCCACCGTAGAGCAACGGCATCGCCACGATAGCCACAACGCCAAAGAGCATGCCCAGATAGGCTTCGGGAGATTCGCCGCCGGCACTTCCGATCGCGACTCCCACTATCGAGACGAGCGACAGAACCGCGCCGACAAGAAGGCCGATCAAGGCGTACAGGATGCCCAGGACCTTCCCGCAAGACAACGCTCCAACCTGTTTTAGAACCATTCACACAGAATAGGGCAATATCGAAGACGGTGTGATATAGGTACGCGTTCACACAAAGTCAAAGGTATCTGAAATGAAACAGCTCACGTTGATTCCGTTCACGGGCGTCCTCGCCCTGGTCTCGGTCATCGCAGTCGTAGCGGGAGCCGGATGCTCTCCGTCCGAAGTGACGGAGGTCGTCGAGGCTCCCGAGACCGAGTACCGCACGCTGACGCTGGCCGAATACGAAGAAAAGGTCGCCGGCGGCTGGCTGGGACAGGCGATCGGCGTCCTCTTCGGGGCGCCGACCGAGTTCATGTGGGCGGGACAGATGATCCCCTTCGACTTCGACGACTGGTATCGAAGGAAGCCGGGAGCGGTCGACGAAGCTCTCGCACGGCAGTACCTGCTGGCAGGGGACTTCGTGAAGATGCAGGAGGTAAGGGGCAGGAACAAGAACGACTTTGAGACCTGGGAGACCTACGCCCCCACCCAGATGCCCTCGCAGGACGATCTGTATATCGAGTTCCTGTTCCTGCACTCGCTTCGTACCCATGGTCTCGATGTGTCGGCTGAACAGATGGCCGAAGACTGGTTAAGTTATCTGGAACCCACCATGATTTGGGGTGCCAACCAATCCGCATACCAGAGCTTCAAGCAAGGGATTCTGCCACCCATGTCGGGGCAGCATCCCGACAACCCAGGGCTCGGTAATGCCATCGACTTCCAGATCGAATCTGACTTGTTCGGTCTGCTCTCACCTGGATTGCCCCAGGCCAGTAACGCCTTGGGTGACCGGGTCGGCCATCTGATGAACTTCGGCGACGGCGTCTACGGCGGCATGGCGATGGGGGCGATGTACGGTGAGGCGTTCTTCGAGAGCGACCCACGAGCGCTGGTCGAGTACAGCATGAAGGTCATCCCGGCCGAGAGTCGATACCACGAGATGATTCGCGACGTGATCGCCGCCTATGACGCCAACCCCGACGACTGGCAGGCTGGGTGGGAAACGATCTTCGCCAAGTGGGGCGAGTACCTCGGGCTGGACGTACGCACGAATGGGGCTTGCGTCTATCTGGGGCTGCTGTACGGCGAGGGCGACTTCTGGAAGACGATGAACATCTCGATGCGGTGTGGCGTGGACAGCGACTGCAACCCGTCCAGCTCGGCCGGCATCATCGCAACGACCCTGGGGATGTCCGGCATCCCGGAGCAGTGGGCGATCCTGAGAGACCTGCCAATCAGCAACAACTCCATATCCGGCGGACAGACGCTGAGAGAGATCTATCCCGACCCGATCCAGTGGGACGACATCATCGCCGCGACGGTGGAGGTCGGTCACCAGAACATCCTGGCAAACGGCGGGAGAATCGAGGACGGCGTCATCTACATCCCGCGCCAAATGCCGGCCGCTCCCCCGTTGGAGCAGGTGCCTGTGCCGGAGGCAGCGGAATAGCCCCCCGCCCTGTTCTCCACACCGTGGCGCTCAGACGTTGACCGGCATCCGCCACACGACAATCGGTTTGGTGATGCTCATCCTGGTAGGCGGGATCGCCTGCCAGGATGGCACGACCAGCCCCGCCACACCGGCCGGCGACAACGCTTCGGCTCCGGGCGTCAGCGCCCCGACAGTGGCGCTCGTGATGAAATCGCTGGCCAACGAGTTCTTCCAGACCATGGAAGACGGAGCGCGGGCGCACCAACAACAGAATCCGACGCGCTACGAGTTGATCGCCGAGGGCATCAAGAACGAACTGGACGTCTCGCGGCAGATCGATCTGGTCGAGCAAATGGTGGCGCGTGGCGCTCAGGCGCTGGTGCTGGCGCCGGCGGACTCCCAGGCGTTGGTGGCGGCAGCGGACAAAGCCGTCAAAGCTGGGCTCACGGTGGTCAACATCGACAACCGTCTGGACGAGGACGCGTTGAAGGAACGGGGCCTCAGCATTCCCTTCGTTGGCCCGGACAACCGCGGTGGCGCCAGGCAAGCAGCCGAGGTTCTGGCCAACACGCTGAACCCGGGCGACGAAGTGGCGATCATCGAAGGCGCTCCCGGTGCGTTCAACGCCATCCAACGCCGTTTGGGCTTCGAGGACGTCATGCGCGAAGCCGGCATGACGATCGTGGCGTCCCAGTCCGGTTACTGGGAAATGGACCGCGCCAACCAGGTCGCCGCGTCGCTGTTGTTGGCCCACCCCGACCTGAAAGCGTTGCTGTGCGCCAACGACAACATGGCACTAGGTGCGGTGGCCGCGGTGCGGGCGGCCGGCAAGATGGACAGCGTCACGATCATTGGCTTCGACAATATCTCGGCGGTCCAGACGCTGGTCAAGGACCGGTCGGTGCTGGCCACCGTGGACCAACACGCCGACCAGATCGCCGTCAACGGCATCGAGCATGCGTTGGCCATCCTGGACAAGAAGCAAGAACCTGTCGATGTGCAGACCACAGTCACGTTGATCACCTCGGACACAGTCCCATGAGTGACCGCCCGCCGCTGTTCGAAGCGCGCGGGATCCGCAAGAGCTACGAAGTTCCGGTGTTGCTCGGTGTCGATATGGACGTCCGGGCGGGGGAATTCCACGCGTTGATCGGCGAGAACGGTGCCGGCAAAACGACCCTGGTCAACATCATCTCGGGATTGACCGCCGCGACCGGTGGCACCATGACCCTCGCCGGGCGACCGTTGCAGCCGGCCACCCGTAGTGAAGCCAGCAACTGCGGTATTCGGACGGTTCTCCAGGAACCCACGGCGGTCGACACCCTGACGGTGGGTGAAAGCGTCTTCGTTGATGCCCTGCCCCACCGTTGGGGCTGGTTGAAGCGCGATGACCTGGCTCGCAACACGCGCCCGTTGTTGGACAAGCTGGGGCTGACCGAGGTGGAACCCGACCAGCCGATTTCCAGCCTGGGTATCGGACAAAGGCAACTGGTCGAGATCGCGGCGGCACTCAGCCAGCCCTGCACCCTGCTCATCCTCGACGAACCGACCGCGGCGTTGACCGACGCCGACGCCGAGAAGCTCTTCTCTGCGTTGGCCCGGTTGCAAAGCGACGGGACGGCGATCCTGTACATCTCGCACCGGCTCGAAGAGATCCGCCGGCTCGCAGATCGGGTAACGGTCCTGCGGGACGGCACCAGCGTGGTCAGCCAGCCAACCAGCGAGCTGTCAACGGACGACATGATCACGCTGATGGTTGGTCGCACTGTGTCCCAAGAGGTCACGCGCGAAACACCACCGACCAGCAAGGTGGCGCTTCGGGTGAGGAACGTGCGTTCGGACCCGGCGGTACGCGATGTCAGTTTCGACCTGCACTGGGGTGAGATTTTGGGTTTCGCCGGCTTGGTAGGTGCGGGCCGCACCGAGACCATGCGCGCCATCTATGGCGCCGACACGCCACAGGCCGGTGATGTGTTCCTGGGCGACGACGACACGCCGACCAGAATCAGGTCGCCGCGGCAGGCGGTCGAGCATGGTATCGCGTTCCTGAGTGAAGATCGCCGCCAACAGGGTTTGCTGGGCCACCTCTCGGTGCGCGTCAACATGTCGCTGGCCAGCCTGCAGCGGCTGGCCGGCAAGATGGGGTGGGTCAATCAAGCCGCCGAGCACGCCGCCACCGACACGTTCATCAAACAACTGGGCGTCAAGTGCGCGTCGCCCGACCAGCCGGTCGAACGACTGAGCGGCGGCAATCAACAAAAGGTGCTGATCGCGCGTTGGCTGCTGCGCGAACCGCGCATCCTCATCGTCGACGAACCTACCCGCGGTATCGATCCGGGCACGCGCGCCGACGTGCACCGGTTGCTGGCGCAACTGGCGGACGCGGGCAACGCCATTCTGTTGGTGTCATCCGACCTGCGCGAGCTGACGACGTTGTCAGATCGCATCGCGGTGCTGTCCAAGGGCAAGCTCGTCGACACCTTTGATCGCCAGACATTCGACGCCGAGCGCATCATGGCCGCGGCGTTTAGCAAACATGTGCGAACCGGCCAACCCGGCGGAGGGCGATGAAGGAGGGATTGAGCTTACTCGTCGTACTGACGGTGCTGATCCTCGGCTTCGGCATGATGAGCGACTCGTTCCTGACGTCGGCATCGTTCAGCACCCTCGCCAACCAGCTGCCGACCGCCCTGACCCTCGCCGTGGCGATGACCTTCGTGCTGGTGGTCGGCGAGATCGATCTGTCGATCGGTTCGGTGTTGGCGGTCAGCGGAGCCGTGCTCGGGATAGCCATGGCGCAACTGGGTTGGTCGTGGCCGTGGGCAATTGGCGCCGCACTGACTACTGGCCTCCTGGCCGGCCTGGTCAACGGCTTCGTTGTCGTGCGCTGGAGGCTGCCGTCGTTCATCGTCACCCTGGGCATGATGGAAGCGGCGCGCGGCGGGGCCTATCTGATCACCGACTCGCGCACCCAGTACATCGGGACCGATATCGAGTGGATTTCCGAGGCGTCGCTATTCGGGCTGTCGGCGCCCTTCCTCTGCGCCGTCGTGCTGGTGCTGGCCGCGCAGACCGTTCTTACCAGGTCGGTGTTCGGCCGCTACGCCACCGCGATCGGGACCAACCAGGAAGCGGTGCGGCTGGCCGGGATCAACACCAGCCGCGTCAAGCTGGCGATCTTTGCGATGTCAGGCCTGTTGGCGGGGCTGGCGGCGGTGATGCAGGTGTCACGTTTGGCGTCGGCCGACCCCAACGCCGGCACCGGTTTCGAGTTGAACGCCATCGCCGCGGCCGTCATCGGCGGCACCCGGTTGATGGGCGGCAAGGGATCGGTCGTCAATACGTTCTTTGGCGTCGTTATCATGGGCGTGCTGGCGACGGGGTTGTCGCAAATCGGCGCCCAGGACCCGACGAAACGACTGGTCACTGGCTGCGTGATCGTGCTGGCTGTGATCGCCGACCTCTACCGCGAGCGCTGGGCTAACAAGCGCAGTGTCGCCACGGCAGAAGCAGGTTCATGAGCAAACCCATTGTCGTCGTTGGCAGCCTCAATGCCGACCTGGTCACGCGGCTGCAGCGTTTTCCCGCCCCGGGTGAAACGTTGACGGCCCTGGATTTCCAGAAGTTCTCGGGCGGCAAGGGCGCCAACCAGGCGTACGCCGCAGGCCGGTTGGGCGGCACCGTGCACATGGTGGGCCGCGTCGGCACCGATGGTTACGGCGAGTGGCTGGTGGAACAGCTGCAGGGTGGAAGCGTCGACACCAGCCACGTCGGCCGCGACGACAACGCCGCCACCGGCATGGCGTTCATCACTCTCGACGGGTCGGGCCAGAACCAAATCGTCATCGTCGGCGGGGCCAACGCGGCGGTATCTCCAGACGACCTGGCAGCCTGCGCCGACCTGTTTGCGAACGCCGGCTACGTGCTCCTGCAGCTAGAAACCCCCATGCCCGCCGTGGTGGCCGCCGCGGGAATGGCCAAGACGAGCGGCGCCGAGGTGATTCTGGATCCGGCCCCGGCGGCAGAGCTGCCCGACGAGTTGCTGCAGCTGGTGGATTGGCTGACCCCCAACCAAACCGAGTTGGCGACGCTGGTGCGGTTACCCCCATCGGATTCGATGGGGGTGGAGGAAACCGCGCGACACGCGCGCGCGCTGCAACGCCGCGGGGTCAAGCAGGTGATCGTCAAGCGCGGCAAGGCCGGCGCCCTGTGGATTGACGGCAACACCCACCACACCTGGTCGGGCTTCGAGGTAAGGGCGGTCGACACGGTGGCGGCTGGCGACGTATGGAATGGCGCGTTCGCGGTGGCCCTGTCCGAAGGGCAGCCCCCGGAAAACGCCGGTCGCTTCGCCAATGCCGCGGCCGCGCTGTCGGTTACCCGCGCCGGCGCCCAAGCCAGCATGCCCAGCCGTTCCGAGGTCGATCCGTTTCTGGCGCGCTGAGCTGCCACCCCGCACTAAGCTACTCGCGTCAATTGCGTCTGGAAGGAAACCGGATGAGATATCGCCGCCTCGCCTTGACCCTCTCGGTCCTCACCCTCCTGTCAGGGTTCGGGACTGGTTTCGCCCAGAACCCTCGCGAGTTTGTCCCCGTCACCGACCAGATGTTACAGAGCCCGGCTCCGGGAGACTGGTTGATGTGGCGCCGCACGCTGGATAGCTGGGGCTACAGTCCACTCGACGAAATCAACCGCGAGAACGTGGGCGAGCTCCGCATGGTCTGGTCGCGCGGGCTCACAGATGGGTTTCAGTCAGGCACACCCCTTGCCTACGGCGGGGTGATGTACATGCCCAATCCGAACGACGTCATCCAGGCGCTCGATGCGGCGACCGGCGACCTCATCTGGGAGCATCGACGTCACGTGCCTGACGACATCGGCGACTACGTGCTTGCTGCACTCTCCACCAATAATCGGAACATCGCGATCTACGACGACCTCATCGTCGATACGAGTGTGGACGACCATGTCTTCGCCCTCGATGCGCAGACTGGCCGGATGGTGTGGGAGACAGAAGTCCTGGACTACCAGGTCAATCCCGCCATACAAGGCTCGGGTCCGATCATCGCCAATGGCAAGGTGATCTCGGGACGCAGCTGTTCAGCCAAGGGTGGGCCGGAGGCCTGCGTGGTGACCGCGCATGATGCGAAGACGGGAGTTGAGCTCTGGCGGCGACGTCTGATTCCAGCCCCCGGTGAGCCAGGTGACGATACCTGGGGCGACGTACCGTTCGAGGAGCGAGTGCATGTCGGCGCATGGATGGTGCCGAGCTTCGACCCGGCATTGAATCTGCTTTACGTCGGGACGTCCGTCACGTCGCCGGCGCCGAAGTTCATGCTCGGTGGGACGGAAAACACGCACCTGTATCACAACTCGACCCTGGCGCTCGATGCCGACACGGGAGAAATCGTGTGGTACTACCAGCATCTGAACGATCACTGGGACCTCGACCACCCGTTCGAGCGTTTGCTGGTGGATACCGCGGTGGCACCAGATCCTTCGGCGGTGAGCTGGATCAACCCGCGACTGCGGTCGGGTGAGGTGCGTCAGGTGGTCACGGGGATTCCGGGAAAGACCGGGGTCGTCTACACCCTCGACCGGGCGACGGGCGAGTTCCTGTGGGCGACGCCGACCGTCACCCAGAACGTCATTTCGAACATCGATGGTGCGACCGGTGAGGTGTCGGAGAA
The DNA here is from genome assembly GCA_965249105.1 of Vicinamibacterales bacterium. GTDB lineage: Bacteria > Acidobacteriota > Vicinamibacteria > Vicinamibacterales > UBA8438 > CAUZIB01. The sequence continues at coordinate 1,362,151 of OZ252219.1, forward strand.
TGCGGAAGTTGTTTTCTCCGCGTTGGGGCAGGAGGTGTTTGCCTGTCCGACCTGGAACGGCGGCAAGGACTGGGAGGCGGGCGCCTACAGCCCCCTGACGAACACGATGTACATGCCGCTGCGAAACACCTGCGCCCGGATGATGGCGACCACGACCTTCCCCGACGACACGCCGGTCGGACCTGCGGAGAGCCGCTCTGAACTCTATGCGATTGCCTACCGCCACCAGCTGGCGCCTGGCACCCAGAATGCGGGAACCATCCGAGCGATCTCGGCGGAGACCGGCAACACGACCTGGCTCCATGAACAACGGGCGGCGACCATGTCGCTGGTGGCCACCGGCGGTGCGCTGGTCTTTGGTGGTGACGTCAACGGGCGTTTTCGGGCATTCGACCACGAGACCGGAGAGATCCTATGGGAGATAAACCTTGGGTCATCGGTGACGGGATTCCCGATTACCTACACCGTCGATGACCGGCAGTATGTGGCGGTCAGCACTGGCTCCGGAGGGACCTCGTCGCACTTCCTCGGTCTGACGCCAGAGCTTCGCCCAAGCTCTGGGAACAACCTCTTCGTGTTCGCCCTGCCAGAGTAGGCATACACCGACGGCGGGCAGCCAGGCCAACGAGTGAAGGGAACCCTCGGCTACTGAGAAGGAGCCGCCGCCCGCCGCTCGGTTTGGTACGCGTCATACAGCTCGGAGCCGGCGATATGCAGTTCGGTCCCGACCTCGATGGGGTCGCCGAATGTCAGGTGCTGGTCCGAGTCGTCGAACTCGGGCCACTCGGTGAGGCCGTCACGATTCGGATTTCCGGTCGCGGCAAAATGGGTCCAGTGGTCCATCATCGCGGCCGACACCCGGCGGTCTGCCTCGGTCCAGTCACCCACGTTCATCGGATTCGCCGGGCTCCCCTCCGGCACGCTGCTCCGGTCGATCAGGTTACCGAACACATAGGTAATCTCTGCTGCGTGGTGCGAGCCCAGGTTCGCGCCCATGCCCGTCGGCGGAACGAGCGTGAAGTGATACAGCCACACAGGCGACGTCTTTGCGTGACTGGTCGCCAGGGTGCGGAGCGGTCCGGCGAACCACATGTCGTGGAAGACGTGGTCCACCCCAGGCTTCGCCTCCTCGGGAGACGACACCGCGTAGTGCGCAAGCGCTTGCTCGGCCACACTCGGGTAGGCGGTCTGCACGTACGTTTCGAACGCCGCGACGTCATCCATCGGCATCTGCCCCGTCATGAGAGAGCCTTCGTTCCCGTTGATCCCGCCGATAAGCGGCACCTGGTGCTGTTGGCCGTTGGCGTACATCAGAATCGGATCGTCGGGGAAGACCCAGCCGTCGACGTTCGGCGCCCAGCCCAGGCCGGCGAAACCAGCGGTATTGACAGCTGCGAACACCTCGGCCGGTGTCGCGGCTCGGATGGTCGAGAGCGCGTCGTCCCCGGTTGCCTCCATCGCCTCGCCCACGGCAACGCCCTGCGCCTCGCCCGACGGTAAACTACCGAACGACTCGCCCAGACGCCGGTCCCATCCGTTGATGAAGATGCTCTCGGCGATCGCACGATGAAACAGCCCACGGGACTGCGGCATGAGCATGACCGACATGACGGCGCCGGCTCCGGCCGACTCCCCGAAGATCGTCACCCGGTCCGGGTCACCACCAAACGCCGCCGCGTTGTCGCGGACCCACTCGAGAGCCGCGGCCATGTCGAGCAGACCGTAGTTCCCCGATGCGTCGTGGGCCGACTCGGCCGACAGCGCCGGATGCGCCATGAAGCCGAAGGGACCAAGGCGATAGTTGAGCGTGACGACCACCACGCCCCGCGAAGCGAGCCGGGTACCGTCAGTGAGCGCACTGGATCCCGACCCGCTAACGAAGCCGCCGCCATGGATCCAGACCATGACCGGGCGCGGCTCCATCGACTCGCGCTCCGCCCAGACGTTGAGGAACAGGCAATCCTCGCTCTGCCCCTCGTTTCCACCCTGCATGCAGATCGCTCCCGGTTCTGTGGCGTCCCGCATCCCGTCCCAGGCTACGACCGGCTCCGGCGGGCGCCAACGCAGGTCCCCGACCGGCGGCGCGGCAAACGGAATCCCCATGAACGCCATGACATCAGGATTGTCGTCCGAAACCGCGCCTTGAATCTGACCGCCGGTCACCGCCACCGGCGTGTCGGGCGAGAGCACGGCCATGGGTGACGGCGCTTCGGGCTCCGGTGCCGCGCAGGCGGCGGTCAACGCAAAAGCGACCATCCAGCTCGATGACTGAAATCGGAATCTCAAGGGAATCTCCTCATGACGCCGCGAGCGTCTAGTTGGCCGGCCACACGACGCCCTGGTGTCCTCGGGGCTGGTTGGCAACTCCTTTGAAGACAAACCGCTGGACGCGTCTGCCCTCAAACGTCTCGGTCGTAAACAGGTTGCCCTGTGAGTCCGTGGCGATACTGTGCGCCCCATAGAACTGACCGGGCTGTCGACCGCCGTCGCCAAAGCTCGTGAGAATCTCCAGCGAGTCTCGTTCGAGGACGTGAATCCGCTCATTGACCCCGTCGGCGACGTACATGTACTTCTGGCCAGCGTCACGTGAGAAGGCGATTTCCCAGACCGAGCCGGAGCCCAGCGTCTCCTTCTCGATGAACACCTCTTTGACAAAGGTGCCGTCCGCTTGGAAGACCTGCACCCGGTCGTTGACCCGGTCGCACACATACAGGAGACGATCGACCGAGAGCTCGGCGCAATGCACGGGGTTGCGGAACTGCTGGGCCGGCGGCGCGTTCGGATCATAGCGACCGATATCAGCGTCATCCGGCGGGTTGCCATAGGCACCCCAGTAGCGCTTGAACTCGCCGCTCTCCGCGTCGATGACGGCGACCCGTTTGTTGCCGTAGCCATCGGAGACATACACCTCGTTCTCTTGAGGGTCGATATTCACCTTGGCGACTCGCCAGAAGTTCTCCTTGTCGTGGCTCCCATTGTTCATCCCAGCTTTGCCAAACTGCGCGATGAACTCGCCGTCGTGGGTGAACTTGAGGATATGGGCATCGTTCTCGCCGTTGCCCCCGATCCAGAGGTTGTCGTATTGGTCAAACGCCAGTCCGTGGTTCGACTGGGGCCATTCGTAGGCGTCGCCGGGACCACCCCAGGAGTTGACGAGGTTGCCCTCTCGGTCAAACTCCAGGACCGGCGGCGCAGGCTCACAGCACTCCGTCGCCAAGCCGTTGGCCGCGGGGGCTTCACCAGCGGTCACCGACTCTGGGCGATGGACAACAAACACATGGTCCTGCGAATCCACCGCGATACCGATCGTCATGCCCATGACCCAGTGATTGGGCAGTGGCTTTGGCCAGAGCGGGTCAACCTCGAACAACGGCGCTTCGACGCCGGTCTGGGCCTGCACCGCCGGGTCTTGGAGCAAGGTCTGGCCGATGCCAAGCGCGGCGATCGCCGCCACGAACAATGCTCCTACGAGAACGTTTCGAGTGCCTCTCTTCGTCATGCTCATTCCTCCCGCCAACCCTGATTAGATACCCCGCCCGACCGATGGGAGCCTAATCCTGCCACAGAGCCCCCTCTATAGCACTAGAAAAACAAGAGCACGTCTTCTTCGACCTCGCCGATCTCGATGTGAGTGTCGGACACGCCGGTGACGCGAAACTGGTAGAGCCCGCGCGGTGCCGGTCCACCGAGGCGGGCGCCGTCGGCGGTGGTGAAAGTGCTGTTGTGGCAGGGGCAAATGTAGACCGGGTCCTCGACCGTGCCGATTTCCTCGATCACCAGCGGATCGAGATCCGCCGGATCGGCGACATAGTCGACCTCGCACTGCTCGTGGGGACAGACCCGACAAACCGCTCTGAACCGGTCGACGGCATCGTCGCCGTCGCCCTCAGAGACGCGGGTCACCATGCCGTTGACGCGCACGACCTCGCCCGGGTTGGCGGCGCTGTCGGGCGCCACCCCCTGGGCGACGAAGCGCCGAACGCGCCCAGGTGCCGGCAAAGTCGCCAGCGGTACGCTTACCGGCCGCGTCAGCGGTAGATAGCGAAGGCGACGCTGCCCCTGCGCGAGCAGCGAGCGTCCGGCGCCCACCATCGCGAGCATCGCCAGAAACGCGCGCCGCCCCAACCCCGTCACTGTTTGCCGTCGCCCCCGGTCGCTCCCTGAACCCAGTGCGTCAGCGTTTGCCACTCCGGTGCGTCCTGCGTCGTCCAGTGTTTGCCGCCTGCATGCCAGTGGCTACCGCCCGCCTCCTCGACCAGCGGGTTCACCAGCAGGATGCTCTCAAGCGGCGCGCCCGGCACGACCAGCCGCTGGATGCGCTCGAAGTTCCGGAGCGACTGCTCTTCGTCGTAGCCGTCGCGGCCGGGTGACAGCGGCTCGAGAAAGGAGTTCCCCCCGCCGCGCGAATGACAAACCACGCAGCGCGCGTTGCCGGGCCGCTTCAGGACACAACCCGGCCCTGGATGAGCTCGATCAAAAGTTTTAATCCGGGATAATCCGGGATAATCCGGGATGACCCCGGGATGCGACTCTCGCGGTCGCAACGACTTACGGGGATCGGCCGACACAATTGTGGTGTAAAACTTTTGATCCATGAAATTGCCTTCAAATGGCGTTTTCTGGGGGTTTTGAGACCCTCAAAATGTGGGGAATTTCGCGGGAGTGTCCCCCGTCGTGGACAACTCTACCGCCGCGCCGCGCGCAGCCGGATCATAAGCGGGCGTTATAGAAAACCGCCTCTCCAGGATCTCGACTTCCCCAACCCCCGTCATCAGGGGGCGATCCAGGTGCCGCCGATGCGGCCGTGGGGGACCCAGTGGAGGCGCGGGGTGGGGCCGCCGGCGCCGAGGATGATATCGACACTGAAGGGGTTGTGGGGGGAGTCGCCGATCTGGTAGGCGACGGTGTCGTCGCTGATCGGGCCGGTGCTATTAACGCGGCGGCCCCAGCGGGCGTCTTCGGCGTGGAGGCGCTCGGCGACGCGCTGCGTGAAGGCGGTGGCCGAGAGCCCGGAGCGAGGATAGCCGGTCTCGGCGGCGACCTGCTGCACGATGGCGAGGCGGTGGGGCGGATGAGGGACGGCGGGGCCGGGCAGGGTGAGGGGGCCGGGCCCCAGCGGGAGCGGGGTGGCGGCGAGCGGCGGGTGATCGATGACGGCGGGTGTCTGGGCCGGGGCGGGGCGGCAGGTGAGCGTGGTGGTGGCGGCGGCGCGGGATCCGAGCTGATGGCGGACCTGGTGGAGCGTCCAGCGCGGCGGGAGGGCGGCCAGCACCGCGCGGAGGGCCGCGGGGACGGCCTCAAGCACCACGGGATGGAGGACGTGGGCGTCGGGGGTGAAGGGGAGGCGGAGTTCGAGCTCGGCGTCGGCGGTCTCGGCGTCGGCGAGGGCCTGGGTGGCGGCGCCCGCAGCTTCCTCGCGCGAGGGGTAGGTCGTGGGGAGCCGGCGCATGGGGACCGTGTCCGCGTCGCCGGCGCTGACGGCGCCGCGGGAGACCCCGTCGTCCCCGACGTAGGCGGCGGCGGCCTGGCCAAGGCGCGTGCTGCTCTGCTGGCGCCAGCGGACCCACGCCCCCGTGACGGTGAGGTCGACGACAAGCGGGGGGAGGGCGGCGCCCGAGGCGGTCGCCGCGGTGATGATCAGGTGCCCATCCTGGATGACGAGGCGGCCCCCGAGCCGGGTGAAGTTGCGCTGTCGCCCCAGATACTCCCGGTGAATGCGGATCGCCGACTTCCCTTTCAAAAACCCCACCGTGTGCGCAACACTCAACTTCGGTGGAATGCCCAACAAGACATGCACGTGATCCGGCAGCGCGTGCCCCTCCACCAACTCCACGCCGTGACGCTGACACAGCTCCCGGACGATTCTCCCAACCCCACGTCGCATCTCGCCGAAGATCGCTCGTTTTCGATACTTCGGCACCCACACCACGTGATATCTGCAATACCGTCGGACGTGGGATTGGCTCTGCCACTCTCGCATGACGGTCTCCTTTCTGAACTGGGGAGTTCATGATTGGAGACCGTCGCATATTCTTCGCCCCACCCCTACCACGGTCGAACCTCTGCGCGTCTCACCGCCAGAGGCGGTGGCTTACCTGTTTGAGTTAGTATGTCAACACCAACTCCGTTGGTAGAGTCAGCCGATGCTCGGAGAGCGCTTGGCCGAGGCCAGAAGGCGCGTGGGACTGAAGCAGGTTGAGCTAGCTGTAGCGCTTGGTGATCGCTACAACCAGCAGATGATCTCGCACGTTGAGAACGGCCGTTCGTCTTTGCTGTTCGACGGCGCGACGAAGGCCGCTCGGGAACTCAACATTTCGCTCGACTACCTGGCGGGCCTCACGGACGATCCCACGCCCTCGGCCCGGCTCACGGCCAAGGTGAGCGAGCTGGACGACGCGAGCGCGGTGACGACGGACGAGGAGGACGGCCACAGCGTGGACGTCATGGAACTCGACACAGCGGCCGGTGCCGGAGCCGTCGTCGACTTCGAGCAGGTGAAGGATCGGATCAGGTTTCGCCGGTCATGGCTCCGCAAGCACGGCCTCGTGGCCCGGCAGTGCAAGGTGATCGGCGTCAAGGGCACGTCCATGGAACCGACGCTCGCCGACGGCTGTTCGATCCTGGTCGATCTCAACCGCCGGCGGCGCATCGAGGGACACATCTTCGTCGCGCGCACCGACGACGGGCTGATCGTGAAACGCGCGGGGAAGGATCGCGCGGGCAACTGGCAGCTCGTGAGCGACAACTCGGACAAGAAGGAATGGCCCACGCTGCGGTGGCCAGCCGACGCCGAAGTCATCGGCGAGGTGAAGTGGGCGGCGCGGACGTTCTGATCAAAGAGGGCTCCCAAATGACGACCACAAACGACGACGAGGTAACCGGAACAGTCAGCAAAGTGAACTCATTGCCGGACGGCAAATGGAGGCTCATCTATCAGGCGGATGGCGTGGAAAAAGGGCAGCTAACAGCCACGCAGCCCCTCAACAGCCATCCCGGGGTGGAACCGGGCGACCGCATCCGTATACAGTCAAATCCGCCAAATCCGCTGCGGGTGGAGAAGCTATCCGAGTAGACAAACGAGCGGCGAGGCGAAGTGGGCGGCACGGACGTTCTAGGGCCGTGGTGTTAGGGCAGGTGATGTGGACGGGGCGGACGCTGTGAAAAGGCAGGTGATTTCTGTGGTCCGACGACCGCGCGGTGTTCGACTTACCACCCCGGCAGGGTTAGCGACATGATTCTCGCCTATGTTCTCCATTGGATCTCCAGGACAACAAGGCCGTGGAAAGCAAATGCTCTTCGCTAATCCCTTCAAACTTGAAAGTGAAACTCAAGAACCCGCTCAGCTAGGCATGACCCAAGAGTTTTAATCCGGGATAAGCCGCCGGGATCATCCGGGATGACCCCGGGATGCGACTCTCGCGGGCGCAACGACTTACGGGGATCGGCCGACATAATTGTGGTACAAAACTTTTGATCCATGAAATCGCCTTCACATGGCGTTTGCCGGGGGTTTTGAGACCCCTCAAAATGGGGGGGATTTCGCGGGAGTGTCCCCCGTCGTGGACAGCTTTGCCGCCGCGCCGCGCGGCTTTGGTGCATGGCTCCGGACCCTCACTTCGGTGGGCATCGTCGATCGGCTGGTCCTGTGGCCGCGGCCGGCGCACGATCTACGTATGAAGTCGAGGGTGCATCCGAAATACAAGACAACGTATCGCGTCGGGAACTGGCGGGAGTACGAGCGAGCGCTCGTACAGCGAGGTGACGTGACCCTGTGGCTCTCTGCCGCTGCCACGGACGCGTGGCGCCCATCGCCCTCCGGTCGACCCGGCGGGCAGAAGCGGTTCTCGGATGTGGCGATCGAGACCGCGTTGATCCTCCGGCTCGTCTTCGGCTTGCCCTTGCGCCAGACGGAGGGTTTCGTGCGGTCGGTCCTGGCCTTGATGGGCGCCGATCTGGACGCGCCGGACCACACCACGCTCTCGCGGCGGAGTCAGCCGCTCGCTGTGATGCTTCGTCGTATCCCGGCTATGGGACCCATCCATCTCATCGTCGATAGCACCGGCTTGTCGATCGTGGGCCAAGGCGCGTGGGCCGCCGCGAAACACGGGGGACACGGCAAGCGTGGATGGAAGAAGCTCCATCTCGGCGTCGACCGGTCGGGTGTGATCGTGGCGCAGGCCCTAACCGATGCGCATGTCGACGACGCCACGACTGCCGTCAATCTGATCCCCGCCGTCGATGGCGACATCTCAAGCGTCACAGCCGACGCCGCCTACGACACGATCACGGTCTACGAGGCGGCGGGCGCGCGCGGTGCGAGGGTTGTCGTGCCACCGAAGCGGACCGCCGCCGTGTCTCGCCGCCGGCCGCGGTCCGTCGCTCGCGATCGTACCGTCAAGCGGATGCAGGAGATCGGGCGGCGACGGTGGAAGAAGGAGGCGGGCTACCATCGGCAGGCGCGCGTGGAGAATGTCTTCTTCCGGTACAAGTCGATCATCGGCGATAGCCTTCGCGCGCGGAGTTCCGCAGGGCAGGGGACTGAGGCGGTCCTCGCGTGCAACGTGCTGAATCGGATGACGGACTTGGGCAGGCCTGCGTCGTACGCGATCAAGCGGTGACCAACAGTTGGGTTGGGATCGTTGCGGGCCACGTCCGATTCATGCAACAAGGCCGTGTTGATCCGCCGGTGGTGACATCGGCCCAGGCGCCGCCCGCTGCCGCACGGACATGCCTGCTTGTTGGCGTGTCGCTTGCTCATCGCGGTCAGTCGGACGAACTCGCCGACGCTCTCTCCCAAAAAGGGACGCGAGATCCTCACGGAGTCCCTCCGCCCCGTGCTTCAACTCACCGAACGGCATGACGCCGTATCTTTCGAAGTGCGAGTAGCCGTATAAATAGAAGATCACGCAGGTAAGTCGTTGCGACCGCGAGAGTCGCATCCCGGGGTCATCCCGGATTATCCCGGAATATCCCGGATTAAAATTTTTGATCGAGCTCACTCGGGAGACCGACCCGCCGCGATCCCGGGTTATCCCGGGTTTCAAAACTTTTGATCGACCGCACCCCCGGACGTCTCAGCCTGCTCGCGAAGAGGAACGCTCACCGAACCCCCGCTGGGGCCGCCGCGTCCCCGGAAGTCGTTGCGACCGCGAGAGTCGCATCCCGGGGTCATCCCGGATTATCCCGGCTTATCCCGGATTAAAACTTTTGATCGACCTCACTGTGCGCGCTCCAGATGCGCCGAGAGATTGTCGAGGATCACGTGGACGGTGAGGGTGGGGTCCACCCGCTCGTCGATCTCGCGCAGAAAGCTCACGAAATCCCTCGACCGATGCTGCTTCTTGGTTTGCGCCACGACCTGGCCGGTCGCGACGTTGAGCGCCGCGAAGAGGTCCACCGTGCCATGGCGGATGTAGTTGTGCGTCTGGCGTTCGGGCCGACCCCATGTCCATCGGCAGGATCGGCTGCGCTCGCTCGAGGGCTTGAATCTGAGGCTTTTCGTCGAATGACAAGACAACGGCGTGGTCGGGTGGATTCAGGTAGAGGCCGACAATGTCCCGCACCTTCTCGATGAACAGCGGGTCGTCGGAGATCTTGAAGGATTCCACGACATGCGGCTGCAACCCGAAGGTTGCGCCAGATGCGGCCCACGGTGGAGGCGCTGACGCCAGCGCGCTCCGCCATCTTGCGGGTGCTCCAGTGGGTCCGCCCCTTCGGCTTACTTTCCAACGTGGCGACGAGGATCGACTCGACATCCGCATCGGACAGTGTCCGGGGGGCTCCGGGCTTGGGCTCGTCATACAGCGCATCCACGCGACCTGTCGTAAACCGCTGCCGCCACTTGCCGACCGTCACATTCGAACAGCGCAGTTTCGCCGCGACCGCCACGTTCGATTCGCCACGCGCGCACCTCAGGACGATCTTCGCCCGCAAGGCCACATGCCGATTCGTTCTGGCGCGCCTGGCGAGCCGCTCAAGTTCTCCTCGCTCCACGGCGGTGACTTCCAATCTCGCTTTGGGCCGACCTGTTCTTGCCATGCCGCCCAATACATCACACCCGGCACACTTCTTAAAGCTTTTTCAGACACAGGGGACTAGAGTGTCAAGGTAAATGCCGGCGGCACGGACCGCGGCGGCGCTCTTGTCGTGGGCGAACGGTCACGCCCATCGGGCGTGCCGCGTCTCGACCCGGTGGCCGTGTCGCATATCAGTAGACGGTCGATGGAGGCCCGCGGGGTGAAGCGTTGCTACAGTGACCTGCACTTGACTTTCTAGTGAACATGTAGGAGCCTGAGCCCTGGTTCACTAGCATGCCAAGTGCACAGCGGGATCGCGTCGAACTCCTCCAGGGCACGCTCGACCTGATTGTCTCGCGCGCCCTCGCGACGATGGGCCCGCAGCACGCCTACAGCCTCGCCGCTCGACTTGAGCAGGTCGCCGACCACCCCCTTGACTCAATCAGGGCACTCTCTACCCGGCCCTGACGCGACTGGAGCAGAAGGGCTGGATCAGGGGCCGGTGGCAGAAGACTGAACATAACCGTGACGCCAAGTTCTTCGCCATCACCAGGGCAGGCAGTCGCGCGTTGACCAAACAGACCGAACGGTGGCGGCGCCTCGCGCGGTTGGTCGACAAGCTCCTATTGGATGAGTCCTAGCCATGTGGCGTCTGAGGCAGGTTGCGCTCAAGCTCTACCACTTCCTCCGGCCCGCGCGAGCAGAGCAGGAGCTCACCAGGGAGGTCGCCGCCCACCTCGGCGTGCTCGAGGACGAGTTTCGGCAGCGGGGCATGACAGCCGACGCGGCGCGGTTGGCAGCCCGGCGATCGTTCGGCGGCGTGGAGCAGGCGAAGGAGCGGTCGCGGGAGGAGCGTTCGCTGCTGTGGCTGGAGGATCTCTGGCGGGACGTGCGGTACGCGATGCGTGCTCTCATCAGAACACCGGGATCCACACGCGGCTGGCGCCGCGACCGGGCGGTGACCGTGGTGATCGTCGCGATCCTGACGGTCGGCGTCAGTGCCAACGCGATCATGTTTGGCGTCGTGGATCAACTGCTGCTCCAGCCGCCCTCCGGCGTGGGGAACGTCGAGGCGGTGCGGCGTGTGTACTTCGGCACCCACGGGCCGCAGGGGGTAGGACGGCCGGCGGTGACCAACGACGCCTACCCGATCGTCGCCGCCCTTCGCGATCAGGTACCCGCCTTCAGCGCCGCCGCGGCCATCAGCCGCGCCGACGTCTCGGTCGGCACCGGCGTCGATGCGCGACCAGTGAGGGTCGCGCTGGTGAACGCGCCCTACTTTTCCCTCCTCGGCCTCCGTCCGGCCGCGGGCCGCTTCTTCGCCGGTGCGGAGGATGCCGAGGTCGGTGCGGCGCCCGTTGCCGTCGTGAGCTACCGCTTCTGGCGCGCGGTGCTGGGCGGGGATCGCGACGCGGTGGGAACCGCGCTGCGCGTCGAGGGTGTGCGGGTGACGGTGAACGGCTGAGACCGTGAGGAACATGGAGCGCCCGGCGGGGGTGGGGTCTCGGGGCGGCGATACGGCCTCCGGTCCCTGTAGGAGGGCGTCCATTGCCCGGCCGCCGTCAATCGCCAGCGTGACCGTGTCCGACTGGATGGTGACCCGGGTGAAGAGGGCGCGAAGGGAGCGCGTGGCGTCGTGCGGGGACAGCGTGGGCCACCGGTCCGCGAGGGCGCGCGCACGGGAGATCACGGCGGCATGAACCGAGGCGTCGTGAGCGCCGTCTTCCAGGATCTCGCTCACCGCCGCCGCGTCGCCGAGCCAGGCCCGGAGCCGGGTCACGACGAGAGCCTCGAGATCCGCTGAAACGAGACCGCATGCCGGTCGAAGATCTCGATGAGCCGGGTTAACCGGCGGGGGTCGGTGGGCCGGGTGCGGCTCTACAACGTCACCGACGATGCAGTCGTCGATGGCCCCCAGTCAGGTGGTGCTGGGTGGGCGGAAGGTCGCGATCCGGCGGCCGCGCGTCCGCCGCGACGGCGCGGAGCTGCGGATCCAGCGTGGCGCGTTGCGCTCGACGACGAGGCGTTCGTCGTCGATGCCCGGGTCGGGTTCTGTCAACTTGATCAAAGAAAGACCCGCGCGCCAGAGATACTGCCGTTGGCCGTTGAGCGTCACGAAGAGTTCGTCGAGATGCCACGTGTCGCCCAGCCGGCCGCGTCGGCGCCGGAGCGTGCGAGCGTAGCTCGGACCGAACGTTAGGCACCCCTGACGGATCGTCTCGTAGGTGACCGTGATGCTCCGCTGGGCCAGCAGGTCTTCGACATCCCGGAAGCTCAGAGCGAATCGGTGATAGAGCCAAACGGCGTGGCTGACGATCTCAGACGGGAAACGATAACCGTGGTAGCTCGGGGCCTGACTGGGCATTCGCCCACTTTGCCACTTGCGCCCTCAACCTGACAATGCCACTAGCGGTGGGACACCCTCGGTTGCTATGCCTTGGACTTCGTCTTTAACGCCGCGTCATGTTCCTTGAGAAACGCTCTAATCTCATCGGTCATGGCAAGTAACGTTGTCCACTGCTCCTTATAGAGCGTAATGGGAAAGCGACCGAGGCCATAGACCGACACGCCACCCTTCTCGCTGACCTTGAGGCTGACGGTGCGACCACGGTCGCGCTTCAGGCGCTCATTTTCTGCTTTGAGCCGCTCGAGTTCTGATGTCAGGTTGTCGTCCACCATGTGGGGGCTCCTACATTCGAGTAATCGCACGCGGCGTCGCGCCTGGCGCGATTGTATCCGCGAGTGGTCCGCGGGTGACAGTCACAAAGCCCTCGGTCTGGCGGAATGGCAGGTGGAAGACGAGGCGAAGTGTCAGGGCGGTCTCGATGGCCAGGTCGGAGTGCTGCAGCTGCCCTCCACGCTTGCCGATACCCCGTGACCTCCCACGTGGCGGTCACGGCAGGTGCCAACCACATCGTAACGTCACCGCGTTCGACAAGCGCTCGGTCGTACGCTGGCCAGTTGCCGACGCGGTATGTCGTCCTGTCCTGCGGATGCATTCTCGACTTCCTGTCGAGATCCTGCCCTCTTGGCGTCACGATGGCCAGGGCATCGACGGTTCTCGCCGGGAGCGCAGGAACCGTGCACCAACGCGTGTGCCGGGAAAGCCCGGTCAAGGGGGACAAGATGCCGTGATGTGATCTTTGAAACCTTGTTCGAAACCCTGTGGGTATCCAATCCCATCCGGCCAAGGTCGGCCGCCAGCCGGAACCGAGTGATGCGTGGGCCTGGGGTGACCCAGGGCGCGAAGCGTTCACAGGGAGCCCGTAGGCCGCGTGATTGAGCCCCGAAATGCATTGTTTGTGAGGGCCGACGTCGTGCGTTGGACGGAAGGCTATCTCGCCGCATCTCAGAGGCCGTGGAGGCGGCGACCTCGCCGGGGTCGGAGCGCGTGGCATGCGTGCGGGTGTGGTACCGGCAAGATGAAAAGGGACCCCGCGGCAACGTGAAAAGGGACCCCTGAGTCACACGGGAGACAGGTTTCCTGGCACGAGCAGGAAGCGGTGCGACACTGTCGTGTTGCACGACTCGAGCCAGGAGGGCCCGGAGGTGATCAGGATGTCTCAATGGGCGGAGATCCGGCAGATGCATGTGGTGGACGGCGTGCCGAAGAAGCAGATTGCCGAGCGGTTGGGCTTGGATATCAAGACGGTGCGCCGGGCGGTGGCGCAGGCGACGGCGCCGGCGCGACGAGCGGTGTCGCGACCCCGTCATCTGGATCGGTGGCGTGCGCAGATCGAGCAGTGGCTGCGGCAGGATCGTCGACTGACGGCCAAGCGCATCCGCCGGTTGCTGCTGCCGTTGGCGGGACCGGTTGCCGAGCGTACGGTGCGCTGGTCTGTGGCGCGGCTGAAGGCCGCCGCGGCGCCGAAGGAGGTGTATGTGCACCGCAGCCCGCGGCCTGGGGTGACGCTGGAGGTCGACTTCGGGGAATCGTGGGCCGAGGTCGCCGGTGTGCTGCGGAAGGTCAAGTATGTGGTGGCGACCCTGCCCTACAGCACCGTGTATTTCGCGAAGGCGTATCCCATCGAGCGACTCGAGTCGTTGTTGGATGGCATTCAGGCGGCGTTTGCCTATATGGGCGGCGTGACGGACCGGGTGGTGCTCGACAACACGACGATCGCGGTCCAGCAGGTGCTGACCGGCCGGGACCGGGTGCAGACCGATGCGTTTCAGGCGTTCCGGGGCGCGTATCCGTTTGCGGCGGCGTTCTGTGCGCCGGCGAAGGGCTGGGAGAAGGGCTCGGTCGAGACGGGCGTCACGTATGTGCGCAATCTCGTGTTCCGGCCGCGGCCTACAGTCGCGAGCTGGGCCGCGCTCAACGCGTTGATCATCACTGAGTTGGAGGCGGACGTGGCGACCCGCCGGCTCGCCGACGGGCGCCCGGTGCGGGAAGCGTGGACGCTGGAGCGGCGGCACCTGCGGGCCGTGCCCGTTCACCTCCCCGAGACCTGCCGCGTCGAGGCGCGGGTGGTCGACAAGTTCGGGCACGTCCGGGCGGACCGGGTGACCTACTCGGTGCCGACCCGCTACGCCTACCGGCCTGTGTGGGTGAAGCTGTACCACGACCGCGTGGCGGTTGCCGCCGGCACCGAGGTCGTCGCCAGACACGTCCGGGCGTTTCGCGCCGGGGCGATGGTGCTCGATCCGCTCCACGTGCTGCCGGTGCTGGAACGCAAGCACCGCGCCGTCCCCGAGGCGACGGCCCTGCAGGACTGGGCGCTGGCGCCGGTGTGGCAGCAGGTCCGGACCGCCCTCCGGCAGCAGACGCGCAAGCCCGATCAGGAGTGGGTCCGGATGTTGCGGCTGCTGGAAACCTATCCCGCCCCGGCCGTCGAGGCGGCGGTCGCGGCCGCCCTCGCCCGCGACTCACCCCGGCTCGAGACCGTGCGCCTGCTGTTGCGCCAGCGGGCGGCTGGCCCCCGGCCCGCGATCCGCCCGGTCCCCACCGTCCGGGCGGATCTGGCCCGGATCGCGGTCTCCGCCCCGACGTTGGCCGCCTATGACGTCTTGACGGGAGGCCGCCTATGACGGTCGCGGTCCCCGAGCCCCCGCACCTGGTGACCGACCTCAAGACCTTGTGCCTGGCGACGATGACCGCCGAGTGGCGGCCTCTGGCCGCCCAGGCCACCCGCGAGCGCCAGCCGCCCGCGGAGTACCTCGCGCAGTTGGTGCACCTGGAAGTGACCGGGCGCCGCGAGCGCCGCATCCAACGCCGCCTCCAGGAGGCCCGCTTCCCGATGCTCAAGACCCTGGATGCCTTCCAGTTCGACGCGCAACCGGAGCTGGACCGCGACGCGATCCTGCAGTTGTGCGGCGGCGACTTCGTCGCCGAGGCTGCCAACGTCGTGCTGGTCGGCGGCGTCGGTACCGGCAAGACCCATCTTGCCATCGCCCTGGGCATGGCCTGCTGCCAGCACGACTATCGGGTCCGGTTCCTGACGGCCGCCGAGTTGACCACGCTGCTCGTCGAAGCGCAGCAGCAGGGGCGGCTGGCCCGGAAACTCGACCACCTCGCCCGCTTCGATGTCGTCATCCTCGACGAGCTCGGCTACGTGCCGTTCGACAAGGCCGGCGCCGACCTGCTGTTCGGCTTCATCAGCCGCCGCTACGAGCGCGGGAGCCTGGTCGTGACGACCAATCTGCCGTTCGCCCGCTGGTCCGAGGTGTTCCTGGATGCGACCGCCGCCGCGGCCGTCATCGACCGCATCGTGCACCCTGCCACCGTGCTGACGACCAACGGGGACAGCTACCGCCTCAAGGCCGCCCAACGGAACCAGACGGCCCACGCTCGACAGAAGAAAACGCGTTGATGGGCACCCGTCGCGACAGAGGGGTCCTTTTCACGTTGCCAAAAGGTCCCTTTTCTCCTTGCCATTTCCAGGTGCAAAACTTTTGATCCATGAAATTGCCTTCAAATGGCGTTTTCTGGGGGTTTTGAGACCCTCAAAATGTGGGGGATTTCGCGGGAGTGTCCCCCGTCGTGGACAGCTCTGCCGCCGCGCCGCGCGCAGCCGGATCATAAGCGGGCGTTATAGAAAACCGCCTCTCCAGGATCTCGACTTCCCCAACCCCCGTCATCAGGGGGCGATCCAGGTGCCGCCGATGCGGCCGTGGGGGACCCAGTGGAGGCGCGGGGTGGGGCCGCCGGCGCCGAGGATGATATCGACACTGAAGGGGTTGTGGGGGGAGTCGCCGATCTGGTAGGCGACGGTGTCGTCGCTGATCGGGCCGGTGCTATTGACGCGGCGGCCCCAGCGGGCGTCTTCGGCGTGGAGGCGCTCGGCGACGCGCTGCGTGAAGGCGGTGGCCGAGAGCCCGGAG
Organism: Vicinamibacterales bacterium; assembly: GCA_965249105.1. Taxonomy (GTDB): domain Bacteria; phylum Acidobacteriota; class Vicinamibacteria; order Vicinamibacterales; family UBA8438; genus CAUZIB01. Next base: position 1,378,491 of record OZ252219.1, read on the forward strand.
CGAGGATAGCCGGTCTCGGCGGCGACCTGCTGCACGATGGCGAGGCGGTGGGGCGGATGAGGGACGGCGGGGCCGGGCAGGGTGAGGGGGCCGGGCCCCAGCGGGAGCGGGGTGGCGGCGAGCGGCGGGTGATCGATGACGGCGGGTGTCTGGGCCGGGGCGGGGCGGCAGGTGAGCGTGGTGGTGGCGGCGGCGCGGGATCCGAGCTGATGGCGGACCTGGTGGAGCGTCCAGCGCGGCGGGAGGGCGGCCAGCACCGCGCGGAGGGCCGCGGGGACGGCCTCAAGCACCACGGGATGGAGGACGTGGGCGTCGGGGGTGAAGGGGAGGCGGAGTTCGAGCTCGGCGTCGGCGGTCTCGGCGTCGGCGAGGGCCTGGGCGGCGGCGCCCGCAGCTTCCTCGCGCGAGGGGTAGGTCGTGGGGAGCCGGCGCATGGGGGCCGTGTCCGCGTCGCCGGCGCTGACGGCGCCGCGGGAGACCCCGTCGTCCCCGACGTAGGCGGCGGCGGCCTGGCCAAGGCGCGTGCTGCTCTGCTGGCGCCAGCGGACCCACGCCCCCGTGACGGTGAGGTCGACGACAAGCGGGGGGAGGGCGGCGCCCGAGGCGGTCACGGCTTCGCCGGCCGCGGTGATGATCAGGTGCCCATCCTGGATGACGAGGCGGCCCCCGAGCCGGGTGACGAGGCGGCGGAGGAACTGGTGGTCGGATTCGGCGGTCTGGACGCGCGCGGCGAGGATCCGGCGGCCCATCGAGGGGGCGACGGCGGCGTCCAGATCCGCGCGGGCGGCGATGGCCTGGGCGATCGAGGCCAGGGCCTGCCCTCGCCAGCTCACGTCGCGCGACTCGCGCAGGGTCGAGGCGGGGTCGACGGCCGCGGCCTCCAGAGTCACCGTGCCGGAGGCGGTGTCACCGGCGAGGCCGCGGAGCGCGAAGCGGCCCCCGAGATGCGGGGGTCTCCCGCTTACACTCGTTCACTTCGCTAACGGTCCGTTCGTCGTCGAACCTCAACCGCTCAGGTCGCCCAATGGACCGAGGTCCGTCATCGGCCTGGTCGGGTGGAGGCGACCCATCAGTCTCCTGTTCCCTGGTGTCCGGCGTCTGCGGTTCCGCGGTCACTGGGAGGTGGGGCAGAGCAGGCTCAGAGCCGAAGAGAGATGAAGCGGTGTCAGGCTCAGGTTCTGTCTCCGTTATGGCTTCCGGAAGGATCCGGCGTGGACGGTCGAGCGTTATCGGCTTCCCGCGTCTGCGAAACGTGACGCCCTCAGGCAGTTCGAGTTGTGGGTCGTCCGGGCTCGGCTCAGGCCGTACGGCTTTGATCACCAAGCCGTCGGTGGAGGCCGCCTGTGGCGCGCTCCCCGACACCGGGTCGGTGCTCACGACCGCCACTTCGCCCGGCGGGGCCGTCGATTGAGGCGGAAGAGTTACCGCCGGCTCTCGGACAGCCGGGGCGGGTGTCGAGGCGGCATGAGTCTTCTTCTTCGGCTTCCTGCGGACGGCGTTCTTGCGGACCCTCGGCTTGGGGACATTCTTCTTGGCGACCTTTCTCCTCGGGGTCGCCTTTGTCTTCTTCTTGGTGGCCTTCTTCCTCATAACACTTTTCTTGGTGGCCTTCCTGGTGGCGACCTTCGTGGGCGGTTTCTTCTTCCTAACTCAAGACAGGTAACCACTGGTTTGACCAGTGAGACTTTCGAGGTTTGACCCTCGGCGGCATTACGAAAAACCCTCCTCTGGGGCTTGGCGGTCCACCAGAGGAGGTACCAACGATGTCATATGAGAGTCTAAGTCATAGTCGTCGGTTGTGTACGTCAAGTTGTGCAAAAAGCTGTTCATGGCTGAGGTGGATGCTGTGATCGGTTAGGTGGCGGTCCGCAGTTCTTTCTTCTGTTCTTTCAGGAAGTCCATGTTCAAGTAGCGATGGTCTTCGAGCCAGCCCTCGTGGACCTCGGCACACAGCGCTCGGACCAGGCGTATGCAGCGACGCGGCGTTTCGTCCGACGCGGTAGATTCAGCGAATGGCAGGTGGAAGACGAGGCGAAGTGTCAGGGCGGTCTCGATGGCCAGGTCGGAGTGCTGCAGCTGCCCTCCACGCTTGCCGATACCCCGTGACCTCCCACGGGGCGGTCACGGCAGGTGCCAACCACATCGTAACGTCACCGCGTTCGACAAGCGCTCGGTCGTACGCTGGCCAGTTTCCGACGCGGTATGTCGTCTTGTCCTGCAGATGCATTCTCGACTTCCTGTCGAGATCCTGCCCTCTTGGCGTCACGATGGCCAGGGCATCGACGGTTCTCGCCGGGAGCGCAGGAACGTCGAGTAGCCCCGGAGGATTGCTCCCCCGAGGCCCTCACCAGAACCGGACTAGGAGGTTTCCACCATCCGGCTCTTCCGCTGATGTGGCTCATGGCGATGCGCCCCAGATTCGCACGCGAAACCTGGCCCGCACGGTGGTCGACAGTTCGTCGGTCCGCGCGCCGCGCGGGGGAAAAAAACTGGACCGAACCCAACCGATCGCCGCAAGGCGGGCAGCAAACACCACCTCCTCACGGAAGCGCAAGGGATCCCGCTCGTCGCGCGCCTGACGGCCGCTAATCGGAACGACATCACCCAGTTGCTGCCGTTGGTCGACGGGATTCCGCCGTTGCGCGGCCGGCCGGGGCGCCCGACCCGCAAGCCCCAGCTGGTTCAGGGGGACCGGGGGTATGACTCGCAACCGCATCGGGATCACCTCGAACGCCGCGGGATCGCCACGCAACTCGCCAAGCGGCGTACCGCGCACGGCAGTCGCCTCGGCCGCACCCGGTGGGTCGTTGAACGCTCCCTGGCGTGGTTGCATCGCTTTCGTCGCCTCGCCGTACGGTACGAACGGTTGGACTTCGTTCACGAGGCCTTCCTCACCCTGGGATGCGTCCTCATCTGTTGGAACTTTCTACGTGATGCGATCTAATTTCGCAACGTGTTCTAAGCGACTACCGGGATCTTCACATGGTGGATCTGTTAGCGCGCCAGGTTGCTAGAGGGCACCGCGTTTTCGCTGTCGTCGGAGGAACACATGTGGTCATGCAGGAACGGGCGTTGCGCGAGAGAGTTCGAGCCGTCAAGTAAGGAATCGAAGAGGGCGCTTGACCTCGCGCCGCCACGGGGCTGGACCGTCGCGCAGTTCCATGCGGTCGCCGCCGACACGCGCACGATGACCACAGGCACGGAACTCATGGTGCACACCCCGTGGTCGCTCCTGCTGCTCGCCGGCACGGCGGACACGGTGGAGCGCGCCGCCGCGAAGGTTGTGGCTGGCTTGCGCTCCGCAGAAAAGACCTACCGTGATGTGCTGGTCGAGCGCACGGGCGCATCGCGCCAGCAGGCATCGGCGTGGCTCAAGGATGACACGTGGTCCGCACCGGAGGAGGCCGTCGCCGCGGGCTTCGCCACGGCGGTGGCCATCAGCCGCAAGACCTCGACCCGGCGTTGGCTGACCGCGATCAAAACTTCTGATCCGGGATCCATCCCACATTTCACTGTTGTTCGCCAACCGCCGTGCGAGGGACATCGTGGCGAGACGGGTTCGCGCGGGACTGCCCCCTACCGCCACCGATTTTGTCGCCCGATCCGTGTCAGCTCGTTGCGCCTGTGGGAAGTCGGATACCGGGATAGATCCCGGATAGTCGCGGAATATCCCGGCTCAAAACTCTTGGAGCGCACTCAATGGAATACGCCGCTCCCAACGAGTATGCCCAGTGCGCCGAGCATGATCATCAGCGGATCGTGCGCGGCGTCGTGACAGCGGCTTACAGGGGTCGAGTGAACCCCATCGACAAATCTATCGCCGGACAGCCTGCGCAAGCGCCCTCGCCGGTTTGCCCCCGGTTTTGGCCGGCGGGCCAAGCTTCGCTGCCGTCGAGGGCTGCATGTCGATACTGCCCCGGAAGTGCGCCCCTTCCCCAATGGCCACTCGTGGTGCCGTGATGTCGCCGTCCACCGTGCCGTGCTCCTGGATGTTGACCGTGTCGGTCGCGGTGATATCCCCGGTGACCTTACCCGCCACGATGACCGACCTGGCAAACACCTGGGCCTTGATTCCCCCCTTCGGGCCGATCGTCAGCACGTGCTCGCGCAGTGCGATCGTCCCTTCGACCTGGCCCTCAATGATGAGGTCCTCATTCCCGCTCACTTCCCCCTTGATGACGACCGATTCGCCGATTCTCGCGCCATCCCCCGCGATCAAACGCTCCGATTCACCTGCGGCTCGTCGCGCCGGCATCGGCGGACTACCCGAACCGTCCTCATGGCCCGCAGCCCCTTCCGAACCGGGCGGGCGAACCGTCTCGTTCCGTTTCCACATGACGCACACTCCATACTCTTCTCAGCCAGGAACCGCCCGGCGGGTCCTTTCAGCTTAACCCGACTCCGCCAGTTTACCCCGCCTGAGTGGAGGTACCATCCCGACAGGATTCGAATCTCGCTACCTCGATGTCGAAGGCATAGCGGCTGAACGACTTACATTGCTGCTGTCGCGGCCACACTCAACCGCCGACCGCGGAAGACTCTCGGTTGGAGAACCCCAAGCCCCGAGACTGGCGGCATGGTGCCCTCAGCCACCCCCCCGGGCACGTCCTTCGGCGAAAGTAAGGGCGTAAGCGGGATGGACTCCCAGAATATCCTGGATCAACATGTTTGCGGAACGTTCTGGAACTCTGTTGCGCCTCCCGCGGAAGGCGGACGGTCGGCGGGCTTCGGCGCGGCCCGATTCTGTCGCCCTCCCCGCAAGTCGTTGCGCCCGCGAGCGTCGCACGTCTCACTTGTTTCGGATAGTTCCGGAATATCTCGGATCAAGACTTTTGATCGCGCGCAGGAGGAGCTGGAGACTGACTTGTCTCGATTACGGATCGCGTTCAACCGAGTCGCCGCCGGCCGATGTATAGATAGCTCCGACGACCGGGTCCCTCCACCGCAACATCTTTGCTGTGCGGGCGAGCCCGAATGCCCGTATCGACGCTTGCGGAAATGCCTCTCGGAGCCGTGCGCCGGCCCCGCTGAACGTCGAGCCCCGGGTCACGAGATCGTCGACCATCACGATTCGCGACACGTCACGCAGTAACCCCTGGCTCTGGACCGCCATGGTGTCGTAGTGCTCTCGTGGGGACGGACGCATCCCCAGTGGACAGTGCGCAGACTTGCGGATTGGCGTCACGCGCTCAAGGCAGGGCACGACGGAGGCAGCGAGGCCCTCAGCAACCATCACGTCAGCCAAGCTCGCGGCGGCCCACACGCTGTTCTTCGTCCTGAGGCCGTGATTCGGCATCGGTACGAGAATAGCGCTCCCGTCAAACAAGTTTGCACCAAGCGGTGTCCGAGGCAGGTTACGTTCCAGCTCCGTGACGGCAATCTCGGTCAATCGACCGCGGGCGGTGACCCTGTCCCGTTTCACACCGAGGGTGAAAGACCTCGCGTCATAATCCTCCTTACCCGTCGCGGAACTCGGATAGACCAGGTACGACCCGAAGACGATGCTAGAGAGAAAGGGCGGCGAGGGGTGCGCCATAGGGCAGCGAGTCTAGGAGTGCCTGGGGAGGATCATCAAGCACCAGAGCCCCGTATTGTCGCATGTCCTTCGGCCACCTCAGCTCCGCCTGGTCGAGAATCGACCGCATGATGAAGAGCTCCCGGTTTAGGCGCAGCGCTTCCCAGCCTTGCGAGAGACTGCCGCTCGTATCGCTCGCCTCGACGATGACCGACGCGTCGACGATCAGGGCCATCGTGCGGTTGCGTCGCGGAAAATTGGCCCTCAGTGTTGGATGCCCCGGGGGGTACTGCGACACGACGAGGTGCTCGCGGGCGATGCGGTCTTGGAGTTGCCAATTCTGACGCGGGTACGCGGCATCGAGTGGCGTGCCAATAACGGCGATCGTCCGGCCACCCGCATCCATTGCGGCCTGATGCGCCGCCGTGTCCACGCCGGCCGCGAGGCCGCTTACGACAATCACGTTATGCCGGACGAGAATCCGTGCAAGCTTCACGGCTCGGCGGATCCCATCGTCGGTCGCCCTACGTGCTCCAACAATTGAGACGCGCGGGCGGCTCTGGAGCAACGACTGATCGCCAGCGAGGAACAACTGCTCAGGGAGGTAGCGTCGCTCGAAGTCGTTTAGGGGACCGAGGATGGATTCTGGCGGTACTCCAGCTGGATGCGTCATAGACGCCAGCAACAGACGTTGCGACTCTACGCAGTTTGGCGTGGTCCGTCAAGGCGTCTGTACACGCGTGCTCAGAGGTGGCACACGTATCGTCACAAAAGTTTTAACCCGGGATATTCCGGGATCATCCGGGATGACCCCGGGATGCGACTCGCGCGGGCGCAACGACTGACGGGGAGGGCGACAGAATTGGGCCGTGCCGAGGCCCGATCCGCCGTCCGTGGGAGGGGTGTCCCGGAAGGCTCTCACGTGCGTCCCACCCGGACCACGGAAACCGGCTCGCGAGACGATCGCCCGCATACCGGCGCCACCTCGTTCCAGACGTGTCTCGTCTTCTCGGCGCCGCGCCCGCGACCGTCGAAATCGCCCGGCATCCACAGAAAAAACTCGGGGCCGCCCCCGAGCGATCCCGGAGTGCGAGCATCAGCCGGACTGGGTGGCGGTGGGGGCAGTCTCGAGCGAACCCGTCTCGCACGTTGACAAGCGAAGAAAAGACGAATATTTGATGGGTCCCTACTATGTCCCGCTTCACACTCCTTACCGGCTCAGGGGGAGTGTCTTGGCGGGCAGCGTCGGTACCTCCGCATCGGAGGATAAGTTGTTGTCCTCGCGCGAGTCGCATCCCGGGGTCATCCCGGATTATCCCGGCTTATCCCGGATTAAAACTTTTGATCGAGCTCAGCGGATTATGTTCCGCGGGGCCGGCACGCTCGAGGCCTACGTCTCGGAGATCGCCAACACCGTGACCGTCCAGGGGCAGCGCGGCCGGGTCCAACCTACCGAAGATGCGCCCGACGTCTTGGACGATCACCTGCTCTCCCAGATCGCCCGATCAGTCAACAACCGGCTCTACGAGCGTTCGGCGGCGGGGACGCTCGACAACCGGCACGCGGCATTGCTCGAGCCGGTAGAGATGGGCTGGGCCTGGGACGCGAGCGCCCTGGACTACGACAACGACGGCGATGCCGATCTGCTCGTGCTCAACGGCACCGAGACCCGTCCGCCTCGGCTGCCGAGCGAGACGCGGCGCAACTACATCGGGCAAGCGATGTTCGTAGCCGAATTCGCGGACGAGTCGAATGTCATGTTCATCGCCGAGGACGGATTCCTCTACAACGTCTCTGGACGCTGCGAGCCGTGCTACGCAGACAACTCACGCGGGTCGGCCTTCTTTGACTTCGACGGCGACGGCGACCTGGACATCGCGATCAGCGACTATGAGGGTCCTGCGCGCCTGTTCCGCAACGCGCAGAGTTTCGACCACGACTGGATCCGCGTCAGACTTCACGGCACTCGCTCGAACCGCAACGGCGTGGGGGCAACGGTGACGAGCACCGACGACCTGGGGCGGCAGCAGACCGCGGCCGTCGTCTCCGGTGGCGGCTTTCTGTCCCAGAATCCTCCAGAGCTGCACTTTGGCCTCGGTCGAGCCACTGCCGTCACCGGCGTCGAGATCGCGTGGCCCTCGGGCCGGACCCAGCAGGTGGGTCGGCTGGCAACCGGCGCAATGCACGTGATTCGAGAGCCGCGCTAACGTGAACAGTCGGGCCCTACCCTTCGCCGTCGGTGGATTTCCTCAGAATATCCGTGAAGGATCAGTGACTCTGTGCGTAATAGCCTAACGAGGAGCGGAAATGACTGAAGCGAGAACCACTCCCAGGAGGTCCGATGCGCGATAGGAATCAGTGCATACACGCGGTCGCCGGTGTCGGTGTCGGTGTGCTTGTCGCGTGCGCAATGCTGTCAGGTTGCGGCTGGCAAGATTCGGCGGCGGTGGAGGAAGCCGAACCCATCGAGCTGCGAAGCTACGAGGTGCCGCAGGAACACCAGGAGAACCTGCGCGACATGCTGCACACGGTACTCGGAACGCAGGGGAACACAGAAACAAGAATCGGCCAGGTGTTCAATGGGCCAGGCGGCACCCTGCTCGTGGCCGCCCCCGCCCGAATCCAATCAGGGATCGAACAGATCTTGAACGCGGACTTCGACACGACCCCGGTGGCGAGCCCAGTGACGTTGACATACTGGTTCCTGGCTGGGCGGCCTTTCAATCCCGCGGATGGCAACCCGCCATTTTCAGTGGCCGGACGGCAAGTTCCGGTCCTTGAGCCTGTCCTCGCCCAGATCGCCGGCGCCCAGGGCCCAACCGAGTTCGTTCTGCTGGAGCACGTCAAGTTGTCTTCGATGAACGAGTGGGCGATCCTCGAGGGCGAATTCGGCGAAGTGCAACAAATGACACTTAGGCGAGGAGACCAAGTCGTGGCGGATGTCAACGCCAGTCTCCAGGGGCACAGTTTTCGGAGCCGGGTCACGCTGGTGGCCGAACAGTTTCTTGTGCTGGGCCACATGGGCTTCAGCGCCGGCGGCCTCGACGTGTTTCCGGGGCCTGGTGCTGAGGATTCATTGACGTTGTACTGCGTGATGATGGCTGACTTCGTCCCATGAATGGCCTCGATGCGCGAGGAAGACCTCGAGCAGCTCTACGTTCGACTGGAAAGGCCTCTGTGCAACCTCCTCTTCCGCTGGCTGTGGAGCATGGACGAGGCCCAAGACGTCGCACAAGATGCCTTTGTCCGTCTGTGGCGTATGCGCGAACGTGTCGACATGAACACAGTCGAGCCGCGACGCTCTGCGCGGTGCGACATCAGGAGATCGACCTGCGGACGAGACCCTCGCAGCCGTCGAAGAGCGCCAGCGAGTCCGCGCTGCGGTGGAGGCGCTCCCCGAGGACCTACGGCAGGTGGTAATGCTCTGCGAGTACTCGGACTTTACCTATGACCAGATCGCCGACATTCTTTCCATACCGGCGGGAACGGCCGGGTCACGGCGAAACCGTGGTTTCGTCGCTTGAAGAAGGAGCTATCGGCGTCATGACGACTAAGGGTGAGGGAATGTTCGAGACGCTCGACCCACCCCCGGAGGGACTTGCCGGCCTTCGGGAGCGAATCGAGCGCGATGGCCGTCGGCGCACACGGGGACGGCTCGTTCCGACTGTGGCGGCGGGCGTATTGCTCATTGTCCTCGTGAGCTGGGTCGTCGTCGCCCCGCCCCAGGCACCTGACATACCAACAGAACTCGACCTCGTGCGTATTCAGCTGGGGCAGCTCCCCGCGCCTTCGGAAGCGGTGACCATTCCCGATGACCGTCGTGGCCAAGTAGCAGTTCGTCGAGTCCCGCTTCCCACTGACGAGGTCGTCTTCTACCTGGTTGGTTCGATTCAGGAGTGAATCGCTGGCGAGGCCTCAGCTGGTGGCCGGCCGAGCCTCCAGCAGGGCCTTCAGACAGGCAAGGTCTTTCTTGTTGGCGCGGCGCATCGCCTGGACCATCAACGGGGCCACCCATCGGGAGAATCCAGTTGGCATCCCGCGATTCCGCAGAGTCATGTGGGTGAATCCCTCCGGCGTCGTCTCCCACGTGTAGCTCGTTTCCATCGGGAACGGCCCTTCTGCAGTTCGCATCACCAATCGTTCACCAGGCACCAGCTCCACGATTTCGTAGGTGTATGACAGCCGGCGGCCCAGAAACGTCGCGACGAACGCTACTTGGGAGCCGACCACGACGGGTGGCGGCGTCTTCCACTCCACTTCCTTGATGTTCACGTACCACTCGCGGACGTGGTCAGGATTCGACGCGTACGCCGCGACCTCGCCGATGGGGCGCCGTATCACCGTCTCTGTCACCACATCGACCATCGTCGGCACCTTGGGTTCAAGGTGTCGTCGCAACACCGCGTTGTGTGATTGAGCATAGGTGATCGCCAAGTGCCTCCGCGGGTGTCTTCCAGCCGAGGGTCTTGCGGGGGCGACTGTTGAGAGCAGCAGCAACGGCGTCAAGATCATCACGAGAGTGTCTGGACAGGTCGGTGCCTTTGGGAAAGTACTGCCGCAGCAGGCCGTTGGTGTTCTCGTTCGTGCCGCGTTGCCAGGGGCTGTGTGGGTCGCAGAAGTAGATTGGCAGACCGGTGTCGATTCGGAGTTGAACGTGTTGAGCCATCTCGGCGCCTTGGTCCCATGTCAGTGAACGGCGAAGCTGCGTGGGCAGCGTGATGATCGACGACGCGATGGCGTCTCGGACGGCCTCGGCACCATGCCCCGCCAGGGCGGGACCGTTCTTGATCCGAGGCTGCCCATAGTCATCCATGCGAGGCAGATGCAGCAGCCTCGTGAATCGGCTGGTGCGTTCCACGAGGGTCCCAATCGCAGAGCTCCCCAGTCCGACAATCAGGTCACCTTCCCAGTGTCCTGGGACCGCCCGATCGTCTGCTTCGGCGGGGCGCTTGCTGATCATGAGTTCGGCAGTGACGAACGCCTTGCCGCGTCCTCGTGTCCGTGCTCTTGGCACGCGCAGCGCCCGGCCGGTCCGCAAGCACGCCACCAGGTCGCGTCGCAGTGCCCCTCGTCCCTGCACGTAGAGCGCCTGGTAGATGGCCTCGTGGGAGATCCGCATCGACTCCTCATCGGGGAAGTCGACCTTGAGTCTGTTGGCAATTTGCTCAGGACTCCATGACGCCGCCCAGCGTCGGTCTTGACGGCGCCCGTGGCGGCGACCGTTCCAGTGCACATGGGGACCAGGCACCCTCGTCCCGTCGGCGGCCGTAATCCTGCCGGCGAGTCGGTCTTGCACGTACCGGCGCAGTTCGTCGTGTGCAGCGAGCTTCGCCACCTGCGGTCTTTTCGCCTTCAGGTCGGCGTGCCACTGCGCGGTCGTCGCGCGATACTCGAGTCCGCCACTGCGGGTTGCCGCATTGCGACGGAGCTCCCGAGAGATGGTCGACGGGGACCGGCTGATTCGCCGAGCGATATCACGAACCCCGCAGTGCTGGGCGTGCAAGATGGCGATCTCGTCTCGTTCGGCAAACGACAGGTAGCGCCCCGACAGAGGGGCCAGGCTGATCGGCGGCATGCCTCCACTTTCGCGGAACCATCTCGTTCCGACCGGCTGGGACACGCCGGCCCCCAGCGCCGCCTCTTCGCTGGACAACCCGCAGGCGATCGCCTCCCAGAACCGACGCCGATGCTCACGGCGTCCCGCCGTGGGACGACCCGGCGACCGCATCGGAAGACGTCCCGCACGGGGTGACCGACGACGTTTCGGTGTTCCCATCGCAACTCCTCACCGTTGAGGTGTTGCGACGACCGTTTGAATCTACCCACTTCGCTGTCTCGCGACCAGTATCCTACCGACCAGTCCGGCGTTGGTCGTCGAGCTCCGCCGACCGCGTCGTGGCGCGCTCCACGACTCGCGGCGGCGCCCCGTACATTTCAAGGAGGGCGATGGCGTTGTGAGAGCGAGCTGGGCCCTCTCGCAGCTGATAATCGAAGGACAGTCCATCAGAGCCAACGGCGTCGCCGAAGTGATAGGGGCGATACACGCCATGCAGGAGGTCAACGAGCTCGCGATCGTGGGTCGCCACGATCACGGCATGGGACGGCTGTGGATCGCCGGCGTGTTGGCCGCTGACCAACTCGGCAAGGACGGCTTCCGCGGCCGCAATGCGCTCGACGGTGCTCGTGCCTCGGAAGAGCTCGTCAAAGAGAAACAGGTGCGGCTGGGCCCGCCGACTGGCGTCGACGAGTGCGAGAACGGCCTCCACTTCGTCTCTGTAGTAGCTCTTCCCGGCCATCAGGTCGTCACCTCTTCCGATAACGCTGCGCACGGCAAAGACCGGTGCGCTGTAGGACATGGCGAGGCAGGTGTTGACGGTCTGGGCGAGGGTCACGTTGACCCCGACGGTGCGCAGCAGGGTGGATTTCCCCGACATGTTCGAGCCAGTCACGATGATGCCATGGGGCGGCGCCAGGACGACGGAGTTCGGAACGGTCTGCGCCAGCAGCGGATGCCGAAGCCCATTCATCGTTGCACTGCCTGCTTCTGACTGAAAGACCGGGCGGGTCCACGTCGAGGTGCCAGCCCGATACGACGCAATGCTGATGGCCGCGTCAACCGTCCCGACAGCGTCAACCGTTCGCCGTAGCGCTGAGCCATTGGACTGGATCTCCCCCACCGCGAAGTACAAGGCGTTCACATCGAGCAACAGCATTAGGTTGACAGTCTCGAAGACGGCATTGGAGAGGTCGTCAGACGTCACCGGGTCGTGACTGACCCAGCGTGCGATCCGACGAAGGCGGCGCAGACGCGTCAGGTCGGCGGACAACGACTGTCCGGCATCGGCCGCGGCCGCGTCGACCAGCGGACGAAGCGCTTCCGCCGTCGCGATCGTGGGTGCGAGTTGCCGAAACGGGTGCAGGAGTGGACGAAACCGAGGCGCCATGACATACCGGACGATCAGATTGACGAAGATTCCCACGATCGCCACGCCCAGGCCCTGAGGCCAGACGGTCGCGAGCAGGAGAGCGACCGGTACGACGGGCGCGAGGAGAGGGAACACGACGTCCTCTCGCCTCTTGGTGAGAGCACCCGGCTGTGCGAGCCACCACACGTCGCCGGAGTCCTCTTGCAAGCGAGCCAACGACAGCTGAGCTTGTTCCCGCTGGGTGGAGTCTTCCGAGACCAGCGTCATCAGCGACTCAAATACAGCCAGGTTGTCTAACGTAGGAGTCGTACGGAGACGGTGGTAGAGCAACTGCCGACCGATGGCGCTCTCCGTTCGGTCTAGCGCCGCGAACACCTCGTCGAGGTCCAGGTCGTTCCCCATTCGGTCGTCAAGAGGGGACTCATCTTTGACGGCCAGAGTCCGGTGGTACAAAGAGATCGAAGGGATGTTGCGCGCGCGCTCCGACGGGTGGTGCTTCCGTCATCAAGTGTTGTTACGCCGCGACCGGCATGTACATGATGGTGGCAGCTGCCGTCCTACGCAAATCAGCGAACGCCAGCACGTCGCTCAGCCACAAGGCAACGCGCCGCACGGACACGAAGATGTCCCGAAGGGTCAGCCGCCGCGTGGCGAGCCCCGCCTGCATCGCAGGAGTCCGCGTCTCGCGTCCGAACCTCAGCGCCCGATGCGGTCGCACGAAGTTGTAGTAGCAACGCAGTAGCTCGAGATGCGCGCCGAGCGTGTCGGTCGCGCGTGCATGGGACAGCGTCCTTCTTGACAAGTAGGCCGAACTCTGCCGGATGGTTAGATTCAACCGTTCGATGAACGACGTGTTCACCGTCGACGAGTCCTCCGAGTGCGTCAGCGCCTCGTCGAATCGCCGGGCGGCGCCGATCACCGCCCGTCGGTCGACCCGCACCACGCGGTCATGGCGGCGGGTCTTGATCACCTGCGCATAGAGCGCCGCGGGACCGAAGACCCGGCGGATGGCCGTGCCATAGAACTCGAAGCCGTCGGTCACGATCAAGGGACCTGTGGCGAACGTCATGCGCGACGCGACGTCACGAACGAGCGCCAGGGTGTTCCGGTAGCTGCGTCGCCCGACGACGGTCGACGTCCAAAGACGCGACCAGACCTCAATCGCCGCGAACACCCACGTCGGCCGGGTCTTCCCCCCGGTGAACGAGCGGATCTCGTCGGCTTGCAGCTCTTCGGCGACGAAGCCGGTCGTCCACCCGTCGCTAAATCGGCGACACACCGAGGCAGCCCGCTCGAGCCAGCGGGCCACGGTGTTCCAGGCCAGCCGTTCGACCCGGGCGATCGCCGACCGACTGACACCCTCAACGCTCAGCGTGACGACCGTGTCGAACGTCGTCCGGCGATGCTGGAGGCGGTAATAGGGGGTACCTTTCGTCGTCGAGAACGTCTGGCCGCATCCCACGCAGCGGTAGCGGCGCCGTTTCCCGGCCGTGGTTCTGTAGAATCCGTAGCGGATGATGTGGCTGGACCTGGCGTTTCCGTGCAACGGACACTCGGGATTGAGACAGCTTGGTTTCTTCACTGTGCGTGGGCCTTGTCGGCGAGAGAACTATGACGCTCGAATGACGGCCCAAACTCTAGCATGTAGGTGGGTTAGCGACAGGACACAAACAGTTGATTGCGGAAGCACCCTTCAGGCCGGGATCGAAGAAGATGTTCTGCGTCGCGAAGCCGGCGTCGACGATTAGGTAGTTGTTTACGTCGAAGCCGGGCGCGAAGTCGCGGCCTTGCCCTGGCGGGCCGAGATAGATACCGACCAGCACGTCCGGGTTGCCGACGTTCGTGATCTCGGCGAACTGTGCCTCGCTGTACTTGCCGGCGTAGTGGCTGTAGGTGCTCTGGATGGTGAAGCGGCCGTCGCCGCGCGGGTCGTACGCCACGCCGAGCCGCGGCACCACCGAGCTGGTGTCGACCGTCGTGATCCCCCCGGTCGCCTCGCTGTCGACCGTCTCGCCGCGCACGCCGAGATTGAACGAGAAGTGCTCGTTCAGCGCCCACTCGTCGTTCACGAAGTACGACGTGGTGTTGATGTCGATCTTGGCGCCGCGCGTCGCCAGCCAGTTCAGGCCTAGCGTCTGCGGACCTGGGATGAAGCGCGGAATCAACTGCTCGTTGGCGTCGATCAGCGGGCTGCCGTCCGGGCCGACCGCGTAATTCGCGTGGAACACCCAGTCGGTCGCGGTCTGCGAGTTGCCGCCGGTGCGCGTGGTGGTGAAGCGCTCGAACCCGGCCTTGAGGCTGTGCGAGCCGACCGAGCGGCCGGAGAGGAACCAGATGACGTTGCCCGCGATCTGCCGGTTGTTGCGGTCCTCCGGGTCCGTCGCGTCGAAGTACGGCGCGTTGTAGTGCGCCAGCGCCTGGGTGCGCGTGATGATCGGCGAGTCAAAGATATTGGTGGACGTGCCGCCCGAATCTCGGAACCCGTGCCGCTTCTGCGAGTACTGCACCTCGGCGAAAACGGCGTTCGTGAGCGCGCCGCGGTAGGTGGTGACGAAGAGGTCCTGCGGCCGCCGGCCCGTGGAGATCGTGCTCGGCACGACACTGAAGCCGAAGGTCGAGTCGGTGCTGCTCTGGGCTCTGCGCAGGTAGTTGCCCGACAGCGTGTGGCCGGGCGCGAGGGTGGCGGTCAGCTTGATCTGGTTGCGGTCCTCCGTCCCAGCGGTGTCGTAGCGGATGCCCGTCTCGCTGAACGTGTCTGTCCCCGCCTGCCGCGTGATGAGGCCCGAGTAGAAGAACCACAGGCGGTCCCTGACGATCGGGCCGCCGAGCGTGATCTCGTGGTCCAGGTTGTCGCCGAGGTCCCCCTCGCGCGGCTCGTCCTCGAACGGCGTCAGCGCAGTCCACGATGGCTTGTAGCAGTCCACGATGGCTTGTACATGTTGAGGCGGTAGCTGCCCGAGAAGGCGTTGCCGCCGCTCTTGGTGATCACGTTGATGACGCCGCCGGAGAACCGGCCGTACTCGGCGGAGATCCCGGAGGTGAGCACCTGCGTCTCCTGGATGGCCTCCGTGACGAAGAGCGCGTTCGCCGTGCCGAACAGGTTGTCGTTGATGTCGACGCCGTCCACCAGGAAGATGTTGTCGTAGGCGAACGCGCCGTTGATCGTCACCTGACCGACGTTTGGCGTGTTGTCCGTCAGGCCGGGCTGCAGCTCGGCAATTCGCCACGGCTGCCGGCTCGTCGGCAGGGCGTTGACTTCGTCCGCCGTGATGTTGGAGCTGGTTATGGTGCTTTCGATCGGCGTCGGGACGACGCCGACCACCTGCACCACCTCCGTGACGCCGGCGGGCGCCATGGCTGCGTTGACCCCGACGTCGCCGCCCAGCGACACGGTCGCCATCTCGTTGACGGCAGCGAACCCAGACAGCTCGAAGACGACGTCGTACTCGCCCGGCGGCAGCGCCAGGATCTGGTAGTTCCCGTTGACGTCGGTCACCACCGTGCGCGTGCCCTGCAGCGCGGGAGAGCGGACCGTGACCGTAACGCCGGGCATGACGAGCCCCTGGGCGTCGACCACGGAACCTCGGACGGTGCCGGTCTGGCGGCCTTGCGCCAGTGCGGTGGCGTGCAGCGCAACGAGTAGCGCCGCGGTCAGAGCGAGTGTCGCCGCGGCGCGGCCGCGGCGGCTGAGCTTCGAGAAGGACGTCCCGACGTCCCTCTCCTTCGACTTGTTCACAGTCATCGATCAACCCCCCAGAGTAAAGGCGTACTCGGCCCGTCGCGGCACGAGGCAATGGAATCTGGCGCCGTGCGGCGACCGTGTTAGATAGTAGACCGTTTATGCGTGGATAACTCGTTAAATTCATAGGGTTATGCTAGAGAGTGACCGGCCTTCCCTCCAGAGGCCGCTCATCCGACGCGGTGCGGTTGCTGCTAACCGGGTGGCCAAGGAGAAGGCCCTGCCCTTCGCGCCCTTGGTCCCCAACGCCGTCACCAGCGAGGCAATGAAGGAAGCCCGCCAGGGCAACCTCCCGCAGTTCGCCAGCGTCGAGGACCTACTCGACGATCTGCATGCGGACGATTGAGCGCACCAGCCAGTTCAAACGCGACTACAAGCGGGAGTCCCGGGGCCGGCATCGGGCGTACCTCAATGCCGGCCTAGCGCGCATCGTCGAGACCCTGGCCAACGATCAGCCGCTCGAGTCTCGGCACCACGACCATGCGCTAAGCGCCGAGTGGTCCGATCACCGCGACTGCCACGTGAAGCTGGACCTGGTACTGATCTACCAGAAGGCCGGCGCCGACACGCTGCGCCTGGTGCGCCTCGGATCACATTCAGACTCCTATCTTGGCAAAGACATTTAAATCCCGATCTTTTCGATATCCTCAACGGTCACCTCGTCGGCCGTCCGGTCGTAGAGCTTGGTCGTGCGCGGGCTCTCATGCGCGGCGATCGCCTGAGCGCGCTCGAGCGTGCCGCCGTTGAGCAGATACGCCCAGCAGGCCCTCGTCTCGTATGAGCAGTCGATGCTGCTCGCGCTCGAAGACGTCGAAGGCACGATGGTCAGCTATGGCACACTCCAGGACCGTCGCGCGCGGCTGCGAGAGGCGGTTGAGGCATCGCAGCGCGCCGCGGCGCTCGTGCGCACGCAGTACTTGGCCGGCTTGACGGACTTCCAGAACGTCCTCGATAGTCAGCGGACGCTCTTCGCGCTTGAGGACCAACTGGCCGACGTTGAAGGTGGCGTCGTCCAGAGCCTCGTCCGCCTCTATCGCGCCCTTGGCGGTGGATGGGACGTCGCCGTGCCGCTGCCGACTCCGGCATTGGGGGTGCGCCCGTAACCTAGTGCGACCGCTGTGCGCAACTCTTCAGCGTCACCAGTGCAATGAGAGAGGAGTGACCCGAGGTGGGCCGTTCGACCGCGCTGCTGATCAGCATGTTCGCGATTCTGTCTGCCTACCCCTTCTTGGAGCCCTTCGCGCTCATGCAGCGTCTCGTCGATGCGACGTTCGCCCTGGTCGTGCTGTGGGCTCTGTACGGCGCGGCGAGCCGGCGCGTGTTCTGGGTCACCTGCCCGGCCGTGGTGGCCGGCGTCGTGAATGGCCTCACGATTGACCTCGACACAGCCAGCGGCATCCCCGTCGCGCGGTACGCGGGCAACGCGATCGTGCTCGGGGTCGTCGCGGCATCTACCCTCGCGGACACCCTCAGGAGCAGACGAGTCACTGTGGAGCAGGTAGCTGGCGCGCTGGCGGTGTATCTCCTGATCGGCATCGTGTGGGGGCATCTGTACGCGCTGCTCGACGGCCTGCAGCCGGGCGCGATCGCCTTGGATGCGCCCCTCACGGCACCGGACGCGCGACTGGGTTCCGCAGTCTACTTTAGCTTCGTGACCTTGACCACGCTGGGCTACGGCGACATCGTGCCGCTCACCGCACAAGCACGGGCGCTGGCGCTTTCTGAGACGATACTCGGCCAACTGTACTTGGTTACACTGGTCGCTCGGGTCGTCGGTATTCATGTTGCGACGACGAAAGCCTCAGACCACCGCGATGACTGAACCCGACCGACGTCAAGCGGGAGTGCGTTGGTGAGCCCGCCAACGGCTGCGCACGTGAGTCACACCACGGTGAGCGACGACCTCCTTCGGACGCGGGTCCGTCTGCCGGGCTGGCTGAAGATGGTCGGCAAACCCCCGGTGATCGTTGAGGGCATCGAGCGTGCCGGCGAAGCGCAGCCGGCCCGTCTCGAACGCCTGACGCAGGGCGTCTAAGAGCAGCCGGCGAAAGAGTCGGGACAATACCCGAACCGGGAGGAAAAAGCCGGGGCGGCACGACACCCACTGCGTGCCATCGGGCGAGAGCCTACCGCCGGGGACGGTTCTGTTGCAACGTTTGGGATCACGCGCGAGAGTCCGTTGGGTGGACCTCGCTACACGGCCCATCCGAACACCTTGTGGATCAGCCGCGTCTGACCGACCACGTCGCCCTTCGCCATCCACCGCGCCTGTCCCGTGCGGAGCGCCTGCATCATCTCGATACCACGGACGGTCCGCCACGCCGTGGTGAACCGCTTGAACCCCAGCATCGGCCGGGTGCGGCGTTTGATGAATCGATGGTCCTGCTCGATGACGTTGTTCAGATACTTGCATTGGCGGAGAGACGAACGCGGTCGGAACAATCCCTCGTGTTTGATGGCCTCGAAAGACTACGTGCGCCGCCGGAAGCTGGGTGGGCAGGAGATGTTTGTGCCCCTGGCGCATCCGCCGGGCGACGCCCAGGCCGACTTAGGCGAAGCGCTGGTAGTCATCGCCGGCATCGAACAGAAGGCGCATTCCGGCTGCAACTCCCACACCATGTTGTGGTTGTGCGACTGGAGGATGTCGCGTGGGGTCGTCAGGAGGGCTCAGGACATCAGTGAGGCCGCGCTGTGTGACCGCAACCAGCGATGAGAGCCAGTCGCACGCCGAGGCGACTCGCCCGAGATCGGTGTGTCCGGTTGACGCGCGCACGCCGCGCGACGCAGAATGGAGCGCATGGCGACCGTCTTCGACACGCACGCCGCCGTCAAGCGTTTGCAGGAGGCGGGCGCGGATGAACGGCTCGCGGAAGCCGTTGTTGCGACAGTCAACGTCGCCGTGGGCGAACCCGTCACACGTGCGGACCTGGACGCGGCACTTGCACCGCTTGCGACGAAGGCGGACGTAGCGAACGAGTTCAAGGGCCTCTACCGCCACCTCTGGGTCATGGCCGCCGGGATCGTGGGCGTCACGGTCGCCCTGGTGAAGCTCATCCCGTAACATCTCTGTGGGTGCCGGTCTTCGGATCGTTGCGGCGGGGATTCTTTCCTTGGGCTGGCTCGTCTCAGGGCTCTCAACCCGGTTGGTCGGCTAGAGCTGGTCGCCAGAATGCTCGGCGAGCCGCCCGACTGTCAGGGTCGCCCTCCTCATCAACGACTGCCGGGGACCGTTTCCCTTCGGGCGAACGGTTGTCGGTCCTAGAGGAAAAGAGCAGATGAGTCTCGAACGATCCTTTCGTCCCGTAGATCCCGCAACGACTCCGCTCGAGTCGTTTGACCTCAACGGACTCGCTTCAGAGCTTATGGATGGAGCCACCTACCAGGAACGAGGCCAGGTGGCCATCACGCTTGCACGAATCATAAGTGGGAGAACCTCAAACAGCATTGCCCGACGCACGCGCACGGCGAGTTACGGCGAGACTGGTCGGCGATCGTGCGGGCGCAGGACGGCGCGGCGGCTCACCGCGCCGACGATGCCATGCTCACGAAGTGGCGCACGCTCTGCCCGCCGGTCGCCCGCAGCTTCGAAGAAGCGGGCCTGGAGCTGTTGACCTTCTACGCCTTCCCCAAGCCGATGTGGAAAGGCTTGCGGACGACGAACTCGATCGAGAACCTCAACCGCGAGTTTCGTCGCCGCACCAAGACCCAAGGGTCCTTCGCCAGCGAGGACGCCGCGCTCACCCTGCTGTTCGGGCTCGTGGCGTTCCGCCAGATCGAGCTACGGAAGATCACGGGACACCAGCACGTAGCCGCGCTCCTGGCTGATCACGCATTGACTGGAGAGGCCGCTTGATCGGACACTACCAAACCCAGCCGGAGGTTACGCTCCGACTTTTCCACAAAACTCGGGGCGCATCCTCTCCAAGTTCCGATGAAGTCAGTCAGTTGAACCATGACTTCTGCGGCGAGCGTCCGCCACCAGCTATCCGACACACGTGGCGACGGCGGGCATGTGTTCAATCCCTTGGGTGTTGGAGGGCGCGAACGCTCGGAGCGGAACTCGTGGCGCGCGAGAACGCGCCCTTCCACGTCCCACACCTCGACGACCCAGTCACCCTCAGTGACAGCCATGCGACTGTGCGTCCGCCAGCTTGAACTCCCGATCGCGAGGTCAACAACCCCCACCGTGCTGTTCTCATGACACCAGACATGACGGACCCTATCGCCGGGACGCCCACCTATCACGTGCGTCCAAAACGTGGGTCGCATGCTGACAGCGAAGCTGTCCGACCGTCCGACGAGTTCTCGATCCACGACGTCGGTCCCCACACCGGAACGAGCGACCGATAAGCGCGGGGTCTGAGCCTCGTCGGTGACGAGCACTTCGGGGACGAGCCGCGTGCCGACCCCCTGCTCACTCACAGCGGGGCCTCGTTCGAGACGAGCCGGATCCGGCTCTGCCACTTTCAGATCAACGGTCGGCAGGGAGCCGCTGACGACGGTCGCCGGGACCTGCACTGGTGCGAGATCGTTGCTCGGTGGAACAGAGCGTCCGCCCACCCACACGAGCAACGCCAACAGCGTGATGCCAAGGCCAGCGAACCCACCTGTGCGGACGGAGCGCCCTCGGCGAATCATCAGGGATCGGCAGCGTTTGACCATCCGCTGCGCCCATTCGGACGGTTCAGCCGGCTGGTCTCCAACGTTGTCCGGGAGCAGAGCATTGATTCGCCGCCTCAATTCCGTCAGAGTCATCGGGCGACTCACCGATTGCCACTTTAGTGATAGCGAGGAAGGCGAGCAGAAACGCTGTGCCTACGAGCAGTAACAGTCGCAGAAGGTCCATGTGCCTCGACGTGATTGCGGCGAGCGGTCTGGAGCGCGCACAGTGAGGTACGTTACGTTCGTGGCAGCCCACCTCTGACACCGGGCAGTCAACCAAAGAGCCGGTGGTTACTCTCGCAGGCGCTCCACTGGGGCGTCAGGCTTGATGCTCACACTGCGGAGTCAATGGAAGGTCAAAAAGCGATGGCGCACTGCCTCCTGTTCGTGCGTGGGCGTCTGACTATTCCCATGCTAGCACGCTGCGGGTGTCTTCTCGCGATAGTGGCTGTAGCCTGCGGCGGACCTGAGACTGGCTCGCCACCGTCGTCGAGTGCGGGCAAGATAGCGGGGCACAGCGTTCGCAGTATGGCCGTCGTCAAACCGATGCCGCGTTACCCAGCAGGTTCTGTCGAGAACGACGCGAGCGGTGTTGCCGTCGCCGAGATCCTCGTCGGGAAAGACGGGCATATGGAGCGGGTTAGCGTGCTTCAGGCTCCCGATGCCAGAATCCGCAAAGAAGTGCGTGACGTGCTACTAAAGTGGGAGTTCAAGCGGACCATCCTCGACGAATTCCCCGACGGGCTGGCACTGCGATCCAAGCTGATCTTCTATTTCGAAATCGAGAATGGTGCGGGTCATGTGCGAAACCCCGGAGAGATACAAGATAGGCGACTCGATGTCCTGGAGGTAGCTGCAGCGGGTGCTGCTTCTGTCGGACGTATGAATGAGGAAACGTTCGGTGCTTCCGTCATCAAGTGTTGTTACGCCGCGACCGGCATGTACATGATGGTGGCAGCTGCCGTCCTACGCAAATCAGCGAACGCCAGCACGTCGCTCAGCCACAAGGCAACGCGCCGCACGGACACGAAGATGTCCCGAAGGGTCAGCCGCCGCGTGGCGAGCCCCGCCTGCATCGCAGGAGTCCGCGTCTCGCGTCCGAACCTCAGCGCCCGATGCGGTCGCACGAAGTTGTAGTAGCAACGCAGTAGCTCGAGATGCGCGCCGAGCGTGTCGGTCGCGCGTGCATGGGACAGCGTCCTTCTTGACAAGTAGGCCGAACTCTGCCGGATGGTTAGATTCAACCGTTCGATGAACGACGTGTTCACCGTCGACGAGTCCTCCGAGTGCGTCAGCGCCTCGTCGAATCGCCGGGCGGCGCCGATCACCGCCCGTCGGTCGACCCGCACCACGCGGTCATGGCGGCGGGTCTTGATCACCTGCGCATAGAGCGCCGCGGGACCGAAGACCCGGCGGATGGCCGTGCCATAGAACTCGAAGCCGTCGGTCACGATCAAGGGACCTGTGGCGAACGTCATGCGCGACGCGACGTCACGAACGAGCGCCAGGGTGTTCCGGTAGCTGCGTCGCCCGACGACGGTCGACGTCCAAAGACGCGACCAGACCTCAATCGCCGCGAACACCCACGTCGGCCGGGTCTTCCCCCCGGTGAACGAGCGGATCTCGTCGGCTTGCAGCTCTTCGGCGACGAAGCCGGTCGTCCACCCGTCGCTAAATCGGCGACACACCGAGGCAGCCCGCTCGAGCCAGCGGGCCACGGTGTTCCAGGCCAGCCGTTCGACCCGGGCGATCGCCGACCGACTGACACCCTCAACGCTCAGCGTGACGACCGTGTCGAACGTCGTCCGGCGATGCTGGAGGCGGTAATAGGGGGTACCTTTCGTCGTCGAGAACGTCTGGCCGCATCCCACGCAGCGGTAGCGGCGCCGTTTCCCGGCCGTGGTTCTGTAGAATCCGTAGCGGATGATGTGGCTGGACCTGGCGTTTCCGTGCAACGGACACTCGGGATTGAGACAGCTTGGTTTCTTCACTGTGCGTGGGCCTTGTCGGCGAGAGAACTATGACGCTCGAATGACGGCCCAAACTCTAGCATGTAGGTGGGTTAGCGACAGGACACAAACAGTTGATTGCGGAAGCACCCGCTTTCTGGCCGTCACGGGAATTACGGAGAACCTGGTGGCGATGTTGGTCGGGCTGGATCTGGGACGGGTCGCGTTCCTCTTGCTGCTGGTGCTGGTCTACCTGGTGCTTGGGGCGATGGTGGATGTTTTTGGGATGCTCGTGCTCACGATCCCGTTCGTCATGCCCGTGGTCGGCGAACTCGGGATCGACCCCGTCTGGTTCGGTGTCTTCGCGGTGATGATGGCCGAGCTCGCCCTCGTCACGCCGCCGATCGGCGCCAACGTCTTCGTGATGCGACGGACGGCGCCCGAGGTACCGATGGGCGACATCTTCATGGGTGTGCTCCCATTCGTGGTCGGCGAGCTCGTCGTCATCGCACTGGTGATCGCCTTTCCGGAGATCGCCTTGTGGCTGCCGCGACAGATGCGGTAGGGATCTTTGGAGACAAGATGAAATCGTACTGCGCTGTTGCCCTGGTCATCGGGAATCTATTCGTGGCTCCCACGCCCGCCTTGGGCCAGTTCGCAGGGTTTGCTCTGTACGAAGTGGGAGCTGCCACCACAGACCTGGGCTCCGAGGAGGGAACGTCGAAGTTGGTGTATGGCTTTGGTGCCGGTGCGTCGTACGAATTCATGCCGGAGAGGGACCTCGGTATCGTCGTCGGCGCCGATCTCGTGGTCAGAGGATTCGGGATGGAGATTCCCGACCGCTTGGAACTGAACGTCGGTGTCTTCAATCAAACCGATCTGTGGATTGACGAGTTTGTGGCCCTCCGCTTTCAGCGCGTACTTGCCGGTGTCTATTTCGAACAGCGCCATATCGGCCGGGATCGAGCCGGGACCATCGGATTTCCGGCTTCGGGAGTGGGGCTGCTGGTAGAGCTCCAGGGTGGGAAACGCACCACGGCACGAATCTCCTACGCCAGTTTTCAAAGCGGGCACCTGCGGGTCGATGGCGTAGCCGCCGAGCCAGAACTGACGTCCGGCCGTTCGGTTCGGGTCTCCCTGACGTACCGTTTCACGAATCGGTGGAGCGCGCGAGGCGAGTACGCCTATACCAACATGGAGTTCGAGTCGCTCCCGCTGACTCTCTCCTTTTTCGATCACCGCCAGAGAAGCGTGACGGCTGGCGTGATCTTGGGTTTCTAGATGCGTAGGATCTCACGGGTGATTCGACAACGAGCGTGTGCTTGCGTCGTCGTGGCGGTGGGTCTGGGGATATCGGCGCCCTCATCAGCCACGAATCTTCCACCGGGTTTCGTGGAGGAACTACTTGTCGACGACCTTCCGGGACCGATGTCCATGGCTTGGGGGCCCAATGGTGAGCTGTGGTTGGGCGGCAGACTGGGGCACATCTGGGTGCTGCGGGAAAACGAGCTGGTCCAGGTGGCCCGGCTGGCAACCAGCGCCTTCCGTGAGCGCGGCGTCCACGGCATTGCGGTAGATCCCGACTACGATTCCAACCAACATGTGTGGATCTACTACTCCACCGATGGACCACCGTTCCGCAATCGCCTAGTGCGCTTTCTGCACGTCGGGGACCAGCTGGTCGACGAAACTCTGATCCTCGAAACACCGGAGCTCGTCGCGGACATTCACAATGGTGGGTGTATCCGCTTTGCCTCGGACGAAACGATCTTCTTGTCGACTGGAGACGACGATCAGCATTCCGACACGTCTCAGAATCCGCACGATATCCGGGGCAAGATCCTGCACATCAATCGCGACGGCTCTCCCGCCCAGGGCAATCCCTACCTGGATGGCGGGGGCGATCCCCGCGTGTGGGCCATCGGTTTTCGCAATCCCTGGCGATTCAGCCTGCAGCCGGAGAGCGACAACCTCTTCATCGGCGACGTAGGGGGAGGCAAGTACGAGGAGCTGAACATCGGCGTTCCGGGTGGCAACTTTGGCTGGAGTGAGGTTGAGGGCCCGGAGCCTCCCGGGGTTCCCGGTATGAGCTATCCCATCTATTCCTATCCCCATACCTCCGAGCTCGGGCACGCCATCATTGCCGGAGAGCACGCGAACGCTCTGAATTTCCCGCCCGAGTACGAAGGAAACCTCTTCTTCGGCGACTTCGCCACCAAGGAGATCTTTCGGATGGTTCTCGACGAGTCGAACCGACCGATTTCTGTCGGTGTCTTCGCCTCCGACACGCCACAAGGCCCGGTGGACATCCGGTTCGGACCCGATGGCGCGCTGTACTACATAACCTTCAATGGAGGAAAGCTCTTCAGGATCGCTTTCGTAGGTGGGTCGAACCGTCAACCGGTGGCGACGGCTTCAGCGACACCCGACAACGGCGAATCGCCGCTCACGGTGACCTTCGACGCATCTTCTTCCTTTGATCCAGATGGCGACCCATTGACCTTCGCGTGGGATTTCGGAGACGGCACGACGGGCAGCGGTCCGGTCGTCACCAACCGGTACGCGTCCGGTTCGTACGAAGCGACCCTAACGGTCACCGATTCAGAGGCGGGAGAGAGTATCGTGCGCGGTATCCGCATCGTCTCGGGAAACTCCCGCCCCCACGCACTCCTCACCTCTCCGCCCGACGGCCAGCGCTACTCCGAGGGCGACTTGATCCAGTTCACGGGTAACGCAGTCGATCCAGAAGAGGGACTCCTTCCGTGCCAACAATTCGTGTGGACAGTCATCTTCCATCATAAGGGCCATACTCATCCGTTTCTCGGTCCAATCCAAGGAAGCTGCAGCGGCCTCTTCGTGGTCAACTCTCACGGCGAGGAACAGACCTTCTACGAGATCAGCCTGACCGTTCACGACGACGGTATACCCCTCGGCAACGAGGGAAAGCTGACAGGCACGCAGTCGATCTCATTGTTCCCGAGGGACTGAGCCCTGGCGTGTGTCTCAGGACCGAGCGGGGATCGAGCGGGCGGAGTGGGCGTCAGACGACGCAAGCCGGTTGGTAAGGGAGACCGTGTCACGCTGCGACGAAGGCCGCCGATGGGCGCTCAAACTCCTCCGTCGGAGTGGAGCTGCAGCGCGGCACCAACGAGAACACCAACGGCTTGCTGCGACAGTACTCCCCTAAAGCGTTTTTCGAAAAGCTCTAGTACTCAGTAGGCAGTTCATGGTACTCCTACGTGCAACGTCCAGTAGGAGGATCAATGCGCGCCTATTCAATGGATCTTCGCGAACGGGTACTCCGCGATAGCGATGCCGGCATGCAGGCGGCGGCGGTCGCGGTCACATACCATGTCAGTGCCTCCTGGGTCCGGCGGCTGAAACAACGGCGG
The DNA here is from genome assembly GCA_965249105.1 of Vicinamibacterales bacterium. Classification (GTDB taxonomy): domain Bacteria; phylum Acidobacteriota; class Vicinamibacteria; order Vicinamibacterales; family UBA8438; genus CAUZIB01. The sequence continues at coordinate 1,404,674 of OZ252219.1, forward strand.
CGAGAAACCGGTGAAGTCGCCCCGCGGCGGCAACGCTACGGGCGGCTGCCGGTACTCGCGCCTCAGCTCCACACGCTCGCGGCGCTGATCCACGCGCAACCGGACCGCACCCTCGCGGAACTGCAAGTCGCCTTGGGCACATCCGCCAGTCTGGCGACGATCTGGCGGGCCGTGAAACAGCTGGGCTTTACCCTTAAAAAAAACGGTGCGCGCGTCCGAACACGACCGTCCCGACATCGCGGCCGCCCGCGCGCAGTGGGCAGCGACCGCCCCGACCCTCGACCCGACCCGCCTCGTCTTTCTCGATGAAACGGGGGTCGCCACCAATCTCCTTCGCCGCTATGGACGCGGCCCCCGTGGCCAGCGAGTCGCCGATCACACGCCCCAGGGCCGGTGGGAAAGCAGCACCTTCATCGCTGCGCTGCGGGTGACGGGGCTCACCGCCCCCGGGGTCCTGGATGGCCCGATGGACGGGGCCAGCTTCCTCGCCTACATCGAACAGATCCTCGTCCCGACGTTGCAGCCCGGCGACATCGTGATCGCCGACAATCTCGCTGCCCACAAGGTCGACGGCGTGCGGCCCGCCATTGAAGCGGTCGGCGCGACGCTGCGGTTCTTGCCGCCCTACAGCCCCGACTTCAACCCCATCGAGCTCTGCTTCGCCAAACTCAAAACCATCGTTCGCACGGCCCGCTGTCGATCGATCGACACGCTCTGGCCGCTCCTCGGCGAGTGTTTGTCGCGCTTCACCCCGACCGAGTGTCGCAACTACGTCCGTCACTGCGGTTACGTGGCCGCCAAAGCGTCATGAAAAACGCGCTAGGCGTACGGACCTGTCTGGCTACAGCCAGAGGTATCTCGATGCGATTGCGCGACGCCTGAACACCAGACCTCGCAAGACCCTCGGCTATCGGACGCCGGCACCTTCAGAACCACACCGGCTATGGGATTTCCACCGAGTTTGTCAAAGACACCCGTACGGTTGTGCAAGGTAGTGGCTCGAATCTTGCTCGCCATATAAGGAGCAGCTCAGATCGATGAGGCCGGAGAAGAATCCGTTGACGATAACTGTAGCGAATAGAACGATTTTGAACTTCTTCTCCGACGACGAGGGTCAAGACCTCATCGAATACGCGCTGCTGGCGGGCCTGATCTCGCTGGTAGGCGTCGCGATGATACTCAACGTCGGAACGAGCGTGAACGATGTGTGGACCGGCTTGGACTCCTCGATGGGGAGTATTCCATCACCCTAGCCCTTTCAATCTCCGCGGTTGTCGCGGGCACATCCCGGGTCTCTGCCCCGGCACTACCGCCGCCAGGAGACAGGCAACTTCTTGTCCCTCAATTCAACCCCATCCCGATCACTTGGTGTTGTCATAGACGATGCGCCGCGGCACCCCACCGAAGTACCTGAACGCCGCGTTGTGCCCGTCACAGAACGCCTCCGTCGTCTCGGCCGGAAACGCCTTCACGAACGCGTCGTCGCTGTGCGGGAGATCGACGACCAGGTAGTGCGCTTTGCATTCGACGCCAGCGATCACGACCAGTGCTTCGCCGAAGTCGGCTTGGGCGTCGCCCGGCGGATGGGCCAGCGGCACGAACATCTCCTGCCCGCCCAGCCGCTTCTCGCGCACGTAGGCTTTGACGATCGTGTCGCCGCCCGTGAAGCCGTACTCCGCGCGTAAGCGCTCGCCGATGCGCGTGGCCGTGTGACGTTGCTTCTTCGGACGGTACTGATCCTCGCGGAGGATCTGATCGATGATCCCCGTGAAGGCGTCCAGCTTCGGACGCCGGACCGGCTGCGCCCGGCGATACCCGGGCGGCCGGCGGTAGCGCAGCATCTTGCGCACCGTCTCGCGGGCCAACCCGAAGCGGCGCGCCGCCGCGCGCTCGCTCAATCCCTCCACATACACGCTGCGCCGCACCGCCGCATAGAGCTCCACTCGATACATCCCTCCTGTGTTCCACAAAACACCCTTGGAATGCTCGGTGGACCACGCGAGCGGTCTGGTTTTCCACCGCCCTCAGGCGGCTTCACACCGCCGCTCTGTGGTCTATTTTTACTCCGCCGTTCTCAGCGAGACGATCACTCGCCTTCAGGCCGCCCCCTCGTCCTGGGCGCGTTTCGCCCACCCGGCGCGGTGCTCGCAACCGCTTAAATCACCCGAAATCCACGGAAAAACTCGGGGCTGCCCCAGAGCGCCCCCGTAGCGCGAGCACCGGCAGGACGGGGTGGCGGTGGGGGCAGTCTCGAGCGAACCCGTTTCGCCGCGATGTTCCCCACGGCACGTCGTTGACGAATAAAAGGCGAATGTGAGATGGATCCCAGCTATGTCCCACGATAGCCCGCTTCACACTCCTGATCATTGATGGTCCGTGAGGACCTCGGTGAGTCTGTGGTATCGTCTCGTCCGAGCCCAGCCGCTGACTTGAGATACGAAGCCCTGACGCGAGAGTCGGCATCCCACTTATCCCGGGTTATCCCGGGTTTCAAAACTTCTGATCGAGGTCAGCCGCCCTTTTGTACCGATCTTTGCGAATTCCGGGGTCCACTTTCTTCCGCCAAGCGTGCCACAATCCCCAAGCCTGTCGTGTGAGGAAACATCATGGTAAGACGAATCCTAGTGGCGGTACTCGCGGTAGCATGCCTGCCCGTCCCCGGCCTCGCCGATGACCGGGTAACGACGAGGTCTGGCGTCACGATGCCTGAACTGTCGGCGCTCCACACGCTCCAGACGAATGACGAGTTAGCCGTTCGACTTGAGCGGGCCCAACGGCAACGCCGCATTGCGAACCGGTGGGTGACCGCCGGCAAGTGGGCCGGATTGGCGGCGCTCGGCTTCGGGCTGGGGGGCTGGCTGGAAACCGAACATGATCGGGCGCTTGGAATCGGGGCGCTGGCCAGCATGTCGGTTATGGGCATGGGGATATGGGGACGCTTTGCCAGGGCCAAGGCGGACAGAGAGATTACAGAGATCCAAGCACAGCAAACCACAGCCGTGGTCAGCGTCAGCCCTGTCACCGGTGGACTGGTCGCCCAATATCGGGTTGGCTGGTAAGAGGAGGAACTTCAACCGCCCGCACCACCTTCAGGAGGGAGAAGCCGATGCGCAATCGGGTCATAGCTGCATGTCTGGTGACTATTGTCTTGAGCCGTGGCACGTTCCGGCCCTGCGGGCCTCCTGAAGGCGTCGCCTGAAGGCGAGGGGGTTCAACCATCCCAGAACGAGACCCTAAGACTCAACTTTCGAAACGAGGATGCCGCCCATCGCGGTTCTGGTGGTCCGGTTTGGGGACCCTGATCGCTCTGCCAGACGGCAAGATTAGTGACCGGACGCCCGAGATCATTGACGTCGCAAAGTTTGAAACGGGATAGTGCTCGCCTGGGGCAAAGGTGGCGTCGGGTGTCCGGGACGGTCGCTGAAACAGATGTGGCAACGACAGCAGCGTGAGCGGGAACGGCTAGAACTCGACCGACGATCCGACCTGGAACCCTCCAACGGTGGGAGCCACGGCCACGTTCCGCAAGACCGGAATATCTGCCCACACGGTGACGAGCATCGTCCCCAGCGCCGTGGTCCGACTCTCGAGTGCTGCGGGATTGCACCGACTTGCACCTCAACACCTACCGCGCCGGGTGCGTCTTCGAGCCGGGCGCCTTGCCCATCTGCTTCGTCTGGCTGAACGGCCGATCCGCGTCGGGGAGGCTCGGGCGGGGGCGCGTGATCGTCGAAGGCGTGGGGCGTGTCCCGCCTGACGGCTTGCCCAGCTGTTGCTGTTTGCTGAACGGCAGGTCGGTATCCCGTACGGCGCCCTTCTTGTCGAGCTGCTCCTGCTTGCTGAAGGCGAGCGTGTCGCTGTTGCTTGGAGAGCTGAAGGACCTCGGCGGAGTCGACCGCGCGGTCCTGCGAGGCTATGACGAGTACACTGATCTGACCGAGGAGAGCAACGCCCGCGTCTACGCCCTCGATGAGCTCGGCGTCGAGAAGGTCATGGCGTCACCGACTGTGCTCGCAACGAGCCGCGGGATCTCTACGACGTCTAGTACCTGACCTCGGAGGAGCACGTCGACCTCGCTATGCTCACGTCCGAGATCGACGGCAAGCTCGAGTCCCGCGGTTGCAGTCGAGACACGATGGGCGAGGAGTTCGAGAAGACGGAAGCGCGGTACACGACGCTCTGGAACACCCGGCTCGGCTCACAGATGGCGGAGCTGCCGCCCTTCGACGACGTCTTCCGATCGGTGCGCAGGAGCCTGCGGGCGGCCGAACTGATCCCGAGGGTCTACAGCCAATGACCCAGCTTTCCCTCGATAGCGCCCCCGCCGCCAGCGGCACCCTGCTTTGCGGATTGACCCCGAGCGGCCGCATTGACGTCCACCCCGGCTCGCCCGATGCGGGCCCTGGCCTGTCCACCACCGTGGAACGGCGCATCATCGAGGCGTTCAACGCCGGGCGCGGGCATGGGGTGCTACACCTGGGCGCGGGAGAGCTGAACACGGAGCTTCACCCGTCGCTGTCGTACTGGCGCGACATCGGGCGGTCCTTCGTGGCCAGGGTCTGCGGTGCGTTGGATCCGACCGATCCGACGTCCCTGGTCATCCCCGCCGCCGCCCCAGACGAGATCGCGGCGTTCGCCGAGGCGGCCCCTCCCATGCCGGGCGCCGAGCTGCTTACGCCCGCGCTACTCGGCGACCTGTGGGCCGACCTCGGGAAGGCCCTGGCCGTTGAGGCGGCGCGGTTCAAGGACGGCGGGGTCCAGGGCTATCTGAAGAAGCAGAGCTCGGTCTGGCACGTGGTCGGCCACGTCTGCTTTCACCTGGCCGAGAACAAGCGCGACCCGGCCTATCCCTTCGCCTTCATCGCGACCTATGTTCACAAGGTCTCGAGGCAGGCCAAGCCCCAGCACCTGCCGCTCGGGCAGGCGCTCAAGGATTACGCCGGCGCGAAGAACCGTCAGCAGCTGCTCGCGCTGCTCTCGCCCCTGTCGCGCGCGGCCGAGCAGAGCGATTTCATCCGTGAGCTGGTCGACTCCGGTGACATCTATCACCCGCTGTCCTGGACCCCCAAGGAGGCCCACCGCTTCCTCTGCGAGATCGCACTGTACGAGCAAGCCGGTCTGGTCGTGCGCGTGCCCGACTGGTGGAGCGCCACGAGCCGCCCCCGTCCCAAGGTCTCTGTATCGGTGGGCGGCAAGGCGCCATCGACGCTGGGTATGGACGCGCTCTTGGACTTCGACGTGAAGCTGACCCTCGACGGTGAGAACCTGTCGAAGAAGGAGATCGAGACCTTGCTCGCAGCCACCGAGGGCCTGGTGCTGATCAAGGGCACGTGGGTCGAGGTGGACAGGGAGAAGCTCGCCGAGGTCCTCGATCAGTGGCGCGACGTGCAGAAGCAAGCCCAGGCGGGCGGCGTGAGCTTTGGCGAGGCCATGCGCATGCTGGCAGGCGCGCAGCTCCACGGCGGCGACTCGGACGGCACCGAGGACGTCCGGCCGGAATGGTCTGAGGTTATCGCGGGCACATGGCTCTCGTCGAGGCTCGCCACGCTGCGCTCGCCCGAGCTGCTCGCCGAGATCGATGCGGACGCCGGGTTGCGGGCCGAGCTGCGTCCCTACCAGAAGCTCGGCGTGCAGTGGCTCTGGACGTTGCGCGGTCTGGAGTTCGGCGGGTGCCTGGCCGACGACATGGGTCTCGGCAAGACCATCCAGGTGCTCGGCGTGCTGTCCTTGATCCGGCGCAACAAGGAGCAGGGCACCGACCTCTTGGTGGTGCCGGCCTCGCTCGTCGACAACTGGCGCTTGGAGATCGAGCGCTTCGCTCCCCAGCTCGAGGTGCTCATCGCCCACCCGTCGCGCATCCCATCGCCCGAGCTCAAGAAGCTCTCGAAGAAAAGGGTGGATGCCCACGACGCGGTGATCACCACATACGGCACCGCCATGCGGACCGCATGGATGAGGGCGCATGCGTGGCGAAACGTGATCTTGGACGAGGCACAGGCCATCAAGAATCCGGGCGCCAAGCAGACCCAGGCGGTCAAGGCACTGGACTCGAGGTGGCGCCTGGCCCTGACCGGCACGCCGGTGGAGAATCGCCTCGGCGACCTGTGGTCGATCTTCGACTTCCTGAACCCGGGGCTGCTCGGCTCGGCCACGGCCTTCAACGGTTTCTGCAAATCCATGGCGTCGGGCAAGCACGGAGGCTACGCGCCACTGCGCAGGCTGGTGCAACCGTATGTCTTGCGAAGACTCAAGACCGACAAGAGTGTCATCGCCGATCTGCCCGACAAGACCGAGGTCAACGCCTACTGCCTGCTGAGCAAGCGCCAGGCCGCCCTGTACACACAGTCGGTCGAAGAGATGAAGACGGCCGTCGATGAGCTTGACGGCATCGAGCGGCGCGGCGTGGTCCTGGCCTTTCTGATGCGCTTTAAACAGATCTGCAACCATCCGTCCCAGTGGCTCGGCGACGGGCGCTACACGGCCGCCGACAGCGGCAAGCTCACGCGGCTGCGCGAGCTCGGCGAGTCTATCGCCTCACGCCAGGACAAAGTGCTGGTGTTCACACAGTTCCGCGAGATGACGGCGCCGCTGTCTCGCTTTCTGGCCGAGGTCTTCGGTCGGAGCGGCCTCGTGCTCCACGGCGGCACACCGGTCAAGAAGAGGCAGGGGCTGGTCAAGAGCTTTCAGGAGGACGATCGAGTGCCGTTCATGGTGCTGTCGCTCAAGGCGGGGGGCACTGGACTCAACCTGACCGCCGCGTCCCATGTTGTCCACTTCGACCGGTGGTGGAACCCGGCGGTCGAGAACCAGGCCACGGACCGCGCGTTTCGCATCGGCCAGACGAAGAACGTACTTGTCCACAAGTTCGTCTGCCGGGGCACGGTGGAGGAGCGTATCGACGAGCTCATCGCGGGCAAGCAGAAGCTCTCCGACGAGATCCTGTCCGGCGGTGCCGAGTCGGGCTTGACGGAAATGAGCAACGAGGAGCTGATCTCGATGGTGTCGCTCGACATGCAGAGCGCGGTCGAGGCGTAGCGGTGTGAAGGCATGCGCGACTACGACCACGGATGGCGACCTTATGTGCCGGTGGCAACGCGTCGCCGGCGCGCTGCACAGACGATCGCGAAACTCCAGAGGTCTGGGCGTGTGATCAACCCTGTCGTAATCGAAGGCCGCAAGATCACCAGGACGTTCTGGGGAGAGTCGTGGTGCAGGAACCTGGAGGCGTATAGCGACTACGCCAATCGCCTGCCTCGGGGCCGCACCTATGTGCGCAACGGCTCGGTCATCGATCTGCGGACGCCGGTGACGGCCGGCTAGGCATGACCCAAGTTTTAATCCGGGATAAGCCGGGATAATCCGGGATGACCCCGGGATGCGACTCGCGCGAGGACAACAACTTATCCTCCGATGCGGAGGTACCGACGCTGCCCGCCAAGACACTCCCCCTGAGCCGGTCAAGGAGTGTGAAGCGGGACATAGTAGGGACCCATCAAATATTCGTCTTTTATTCGCTTGTCGACGTGCAAGACGGGTTCGCGCGAGACTGCCCCCACCGCCACCCAGTCCGGCTGATGCTCGCACTCCGGGATCGCTCGGGGGCGGCCCCGAGTTTTTTCTGTGGATGCCGGGCGATTTCGACGGTCGCGGGCGCGGCGCCGAGAAGACGAGACACGTCTGGAGCGAGGGGGCGCCGGTATGCGGGCGATCGTCTCGCGGGCCGGTTTCCGTGGTCCGGGTGGGGCGCACGTGAGAGCCTCCCGGGACACCCCTCCCACGGACGGCGGATCGGGCCTCGGCACGGCCCAATGCTGTCGCCCTCCCGTCAGTCGTTGCGCCCGCGCGAGTCGCATCCCGCCGACGAGGCGAAACCCGTCCGGGGCGAGGTGGCGTTCGGTGTGCGGGCGATCGTCTCGCGAGCCAGTTTCCATGGTCCGGGGTTGGGAGCGTCCTGAGCGCCCCTCCGCGACGTCCCCCGGGCCACTATGTCCACATGGGTCGGGTAGACCAGGGTCGTTGCTGACCCTGGCCCCCCACAGATCCGGACGTGCGGGTTCTGCCGCATCCGGCTCCTCGACAGATGGCTTCGCTACGCGCCGTCGCGTACCCGCTGGTCCAGGAAGCCAGGCGATGGCCACCGCCATCCCCAAGGCTTGTCTGGCCAGTTCGGCTATCCGTTGTCGTGACGTGGAGACGGGACCCAACCTCGGTGTGTTGGCCGTCTTTCCCTCCACCGGTGCCACCTGCCGGTGCCCCCTTCCCTCCACGGGGTCTCGTGGGCTCAATTCCCCCGCTTCGGCGGTACTATGAGACACTCCGACTCCTCGCCGTCCATCCCCCCGCGCTTCGTTGCCTTCGCCCGGCGGTACCATCCGAGCACCTGCGGGTTCGCTCCGTCGGACGCCAGGTGCTGCGTCCACGGCCTCGGGCTTGGTGAGCCGGTGCCCGCCCCCCGGCGGTCTTTAAGATGGAGACGACGAGGCCTCCCGGGTTCCCGGGAAACCCACCCGCACGCATGCCACGCGCTCCGACCCCGGCGAGGTCGCCGCCTCCACGGCCTCTGAGATGCGGCGAGATAGCCTTCCGTCCAACGCACGACGTCGGCCCTCACAAACAATGCATTTCGGGGCTCAATCACGCGGCCTACGGGCTCCCTGTGAACGCTTCGCGCCCTGGGTCACCCCAGGCCCACGCATCACTCGGTTCCGGCTGGCGGCCGACCTTGGCCGGATGGGATTGGATACCCACAGGGTTTCGAACAAGGTTTCAAAGATCACATCACGGCATCTTGTCCCCCTTGACCGGGCTTTCCCGGCACACGCGTTGTTGCATGAATCGAAACCGAGCCGCAACGCCCCCAACTCAGAGGGTCGTCATGGGCGGCAAGGTCTACAGCGCGATCCGGACGCACCCGTCCATCCTCCAGCAGATCCGTTACAAGACGGGCGGCAAGCAGATCGCCTCGAAAGCAGACCTGGCCGAGCTGTGGGACGTGGCGCAGGTGATCGTCGGCGACGCCATCTGGCTCTCAAGGGATAACCTGTTGAGGTACCACACCTAGCTAGTGCAGTGATCGTAAAACGTCTTGTACTTCCAGTTGGGGTTTGGTACCGTGTGCCACATGAACCGAACCCCCGCTTTGCCGATGACGCCGGAACAACGCGCGACGCTGCACGGCTGGATTCGAGCGGGCACGACAGCGCAGCGCGTGGTGTTGCGGAGCCGGATCGTGGTGCTCGCGGCTGACGGTCTGCCGAGCAAGCACATCGCTCACCAGCTCGCCACGAGCCAGGATACGGTGCGGTTGTGGCGCCGCCGGTTTGCGGTTGGGGGGCCCGGCGCCCTGACCCGCGATGCCCCGGGCCGCGGGCGCAAGCGCCAAGTCACCGCGGCCCGCGAGCAGCAGGTCGTGGAAGCGACGCTGCACACCGCGCCGCCGCGGGCGACCCACTGGAGTCTGCGTACCATGGCCGCTGCGCAAGGGTTGAGTCCGGCGTCGATTCATCGGATTTGGCAGGCGCACGGGCTGCAGCCGCACCGCGTCCGTACCTTCAAGCTGTCGACGGACCCGCGGTTTCTCGAGAAGCTCACCGACGTCGTCGGGCTCTACGTGGATCCGCCCGAACAGGCCCTGGTCTTCTGTGTCGACGAAAAGAGCCAAATCCAAGCGTTGCAGCGATCGCAGCCCGGCCTGCCGATGAAACCCGGCCGAGCCGGCACCATGACCCACGACTACAAGCGGCACGGGACGACGACGTTGTTTGCCGCGTTGAATGTCCTTGAGGGCACCGTCATCGGCTCGTGTCTGGCGCGCCATCGGCATCAGGAATTTCGCAAGTTCTTGAACCTGCTCGACGCACAAACGCCGCCGGACGTGGCTATCCACGCCATCCTCGACAACTACGCGACGCACAAACATCCGGCGATTCAACGGTGGCTCCGCCGGCATCCTCGGTTCCATCTGCACTTTGTGCCCACGAGCGCCTCCTGGCTGAACCTCGTCGAGGTCTGGTTTTCGCGGCTGACCGCGGACCAGCTTCAACGCGGCGACTTTCTGAGCGTCCGCGACCTCATCGACGCGATCTCCGCGTATATTCACAACCACAATCACGACGCCGTGCCGTTCATCTGGACCGCGCCGGCCGAACGCATCCTGGAGAAAGTCATGAAGTGCCGAGCTATTTCGGAATCACTGCACTAGAGAGCCGTGACGAGGGCGATCGTGATGATGGTGCCGACGAGGGCGAGGCTGTAGGAGGTGATCGCCGGGACTACGGCACCCAGGCCCATGTCGAGGCCCAGGTGGCGGAGGTGGTGGGCACAGTGCCACAGGGTGAGCGAGATCACGCCGCCGAGAAAGATCCGGCCGACGCCACTGGAGCCCAGAGCATAGGCGCGTTCGTAGCTGAGTCCCGACTCGAACAGGCCGAGCGGCGCGAACAGGCAGACGCCGATCAGCAGGCCCGGCAGGAAGAAGGACGCGACGAAGCCACCCCCGCCGAACAGCATCCACCACAGGGGTTCGAGCTTGTGAATGAACTTCATCCGATGGCCCCTCCCAGAACAAGCAACACCACGAGCCACAGCGCCACGAAGGCGCCGATCGGCGCGAGGCCGAGAAGCGGCATCGGGATGGTCGCCGGTGCCAGCGGGATGCGGCCGATCTTTCCACCGGCGGGGATCTTGCGACCGATCCAGCTGAATCGAAGAGCGAAGTAGAGCGTGAAGATCAGCACCACGCTGCTCACGAAGAGCATGACCGGTGATCCGAGACCGGCGAGATACGCGTTCCAGGCCTCCTCGCCGTTCGCCAGCGCGTTCACGCCAACCAGCAGGATGATGCACGCCACGGCCATGAACAGGCTCGTTGCGGCGAACAGCACGTAGTTCCGGTAGTTCGAGAAGCGGAACGGGTAGCCGTCCGGCGCACGCGCCGGGAGCGTCGGAGTCGGAGCAGCGGCGCTCATCGGGCGCCTCGCTTGGGGAGAAGCTTCGTCCACTGCAACGCGGCCGTGAGCTTCGTCTGCTGGATGGCCATGGCCGGGTCCACGTTCTTGGGACAGACCTCCGAGCACTCGTTCGCGTAGGAGCACGACCAGACCCCGCGCTCACCGCCGTGCATGCCCTCCCAGCGCTCGGCCTCGCCCTCGTCGCGCGAGTCGCGGTTGTAGCGGTAGCCCAGCGCGACTGCGGCCGGCCCCACGAAGTCGGGCTCGTGTGCGAGCACGGGGCAGGCGGCGTAACAGAGCGCGCAGTTAATGCACATGCTGAACTTCTTGAACTCCTCGAGCTGCTCCGGCGTCTGCAGGTGCTCGCCAAGGTCGAGATCCTTCTCCGCCCTGCGGATGATCCACGGCTTGACGCTCTTGAGCTTGTCCATGAAGCTGTCGAGCTCGACGACCAGGTCACGCACCACGGGGAAGTTCGAGAGCGGCTCGACGCTAACTGAGCCGCTGTAGTCCCGCACGAATGCCGCGCACGTCAGTATGGGCCGCCCGTTCACGAGCATGCTGCAGCTTCCGCACACGCCCATCCGACAGGACCAGCGGTGCGAGAGCGACGGATCGATCTCGTCCTTGATGTGGTTGAGCGCGTCGAGTACGACCCAGTCGGGCTGACACGGAACGTCGTACTCCTGCCAGAAGGGTCCGTCGTCCCTCTCGGGATGGTATCTCCGGACCCGGAATACGAGCGAGGTCACATCGGCCATCAGTACTTGCGGTCCTCGGGCTCCCAGCGCGTCAGCGTTACGGGTTTGTAATCGAGCGTCGGTCCGCTCGGAGAGAACCTAACGACGCTGTGCTTCAGCAGCTCCGCGTCGTTTCGGGTCGGGTAGTCCGTTCGCGTGTGTGCGCCGCGGGACTCCTTGCGCTGGGTCGCGGAGATCGCGACGGTCTCGGCCACGTCGATCATGTTGCCGAGCTCGAGCGCCTGCACGAGCTCCGTGTTGAACACCTTGCTCCCGTCCTGCAGGCCGAGGTCCGCGTACCGGCCCTTGAGCTGGGTCACAGTGTCGAGGGTCGCGCGCATCGAGTCCTCCTCGCGGAACACCCCGCAACCCGACTCCATTGTCAGGTTCAGCTCGCGCCGGAGCTGCGCGATCTTCTCCCCGCCCGCCTTCGTACGCAGCGCGTCCATACGTCCTTCCTCTGCGCGCGCCTGCTCCAGCAACGTCGGCTCGGCGAGCGTCTCAACCCCGCCGGCAAACTCTACCGCCGCCTGCCCGGAACGCTGGCCGAACACCAGGCACTCGGTCAGCGAGTTGGAGCCGAGCCGGTTCGCACCGTTGATCGAGACGGCAGCGCACTCCCCAGCCGCGTACAGGCCGGAGATCTTGGTGGCGCCGTTCACGTCGGTGTCGACGCCGCCCATCATATAGTGAACGACCGGCCGCACGGGAATCGGCTCCCGGACGGGATCGAGTCCGACGTAGCTCCGCGCCAGCTCGCGCACGAAGGGAAGCTTCTTGTCGATCTTGGCCTCGCCGAGGTGGCGCAGGTCGAGGTGCACATACTCGCCGTAGCGGCCCTTGAAGCCGCGCCCCGCCTCGAACTCCTTCAGGATGGCGCGCGACAGCATGTCGCGGGGACCGAGCTCGGCCCTCTTGCCCACGCCGTAGTCGTAGTCGACCAGGAAGCGCTCGCCGGCGGCGTTCCGCAGGTAGCCTCCCTCTCCGCGCGACGCCTCGGTCATCAGGATGCCCGTGCCGGGCAGACCGGTCGGGTGGTACTGCACGAACTCCATGTCCTTCAGCCCGACGCCCGCACGATAGGCGAGCGCCATGCCATCGCCCGTCTTCACCGCGGCGTTCGTCGTGAAGGGGAAGATCTTGCCCGCGCCGCCGGTACAGAGGATGATGGCCCGGCCGAGCACCGCGTGCATCTCTCCGCTACGGATGTCGAACGCGGCAACGCCGCCGATGCGCCCGCCGTCCACGAGGAGTCGCGTCGCGAAGTACTCGTCGTAGCGGACGATCGGATCGTAGCGCATGGAGTGCTGAAAGAGCGCATGCAGCATGTGGAAGCCGGTCTTGTCGGACGCGAACCAGGTGCGGCTCACACTCATGCCGCCGAAGGCGCGCACGGCGATCCGACCGTCCGGCGAGCGGCTCCATGGGCAGCCCCAGTGCTCGAGCTGGACGAGCTCCCGCGGAGCCGCCTCGACGAAGGTCTCGACCGTGTCCTGATCCGCGAGGAAGTCGCTGCCCTTCAGCGTGTCGTAGGCGTGGAGTTCGAGGCTGTCGTCCGGCCCCACCGCGCCCGCGGCACCGCCCTCGGCGGACACCGTGTGGCTGCGCATGGGGTAAAGCTTGGAGACCATAGCGACGGAGAGTTCCGGAGCTCTCTCTGCCACCGCGATCGCCGCGCGCAGACCGGCCGCTCCCCCTCCGACCAGTACGATGTCGTGACGTTTCACCTCCACTTAGACTCCTGCCCCCATATTGCCGTCCTTTGGCGGCGGCATTCTACCCGATTCTCGATTCGAGTGTGCAGGGAGAGTCCGTGGCCCTGCCGGCGCAGCCTTTGTGGCATGCTCCCGGTTTGATTCGCCACGGGCCGGGCGTTCGCGCCGGACACGGGACGGCGCTGTTGGGCTTCACCACCAGCTGCCGGCAACCTGCCTTTCGACGACGCGCACCGCGCGGAGCTCGAGAAACGCGCGCGCCTTGAACGCTAAGGCGAACCCGGCGGCGCCGGAGCACCGATCATTGCACGTCCGCCGGGACGCCCTTGCCGAGATGCTTCACGATCGCCTCCAGCGTGTCCGACAGGGCGGAGCGCCGCTGCGACCGCCACTGCGGTCGATCGAAAGTTTTGAAACCCGGGATAACCTGGGACAAGTGGGATGCCGACTCTCGTGGGGTCAACGACGTACGGGGATCGGCCGACAGAATCGTGGTGCAAGACGTTTGATTTATGAAATCCTTTTGGGTCATGCCTAGCTGAGCGGGTTCTTGCGTAGGTACTGTAGCAGGTATGTGTACTTGTTGGCGTGGCGATGGTTGTAGCGCCATTCGGGCTCCTTGAGATGGAGGTGGAAGGTGTGTCTCGGCAGGCCCTTGAACGTGGTCAGCCGAACCTTGGCCAGGCCCCAGAAGCCTTCGATGCCGTTGATCTGGACGGGTCCCCTGGTGAACTCGTCGCGGGCATGATCGACACGGACGTGGCCATAGCCGAGATCGACCAGGCCGTGGTAGCCGCGCCAGCCATCAGAGTTGATGACGGTGCGCGGGTCGACCCGGCCGCGGATAATCCCCTGGAGGGTAGGCTTGGAGCAGTCCGGGACGATCTCGGTGTAGACGCGGCCCTGGCGCTCAAAGATGCCGAAAACGATCGTCTTGCCGTAGGCGCCGCGCCCCCGCCGGCCCTTGACGCGCCGCGCCCCGAAGAAGCTCTCGTCAACCTCGACGATGCCGAACAGGGGGCGCTGGGCTTCACAGGCCAGCAGCAGGCGTTCCCGCACGCCCCGGTAGAGCCGGTTCACGGTGTTGCGGTTCAGCCTACTCAGCGCCGCCGCCTGCAGTGCCGTCAGATCGGCGGCGACGTAGCGCACGACCTCGCGGATCTTGGCCTCAGAAATCCTTGAACGCTTTGCGGACTTGTTTCTCGTTGCCATGCTTAGCTTTATGCCTCATTCAGAGAGGCTCAGCTAGGCATTACCTATCCTTTTAATGGCATCTTCCAGCCGTCTCGACGACGACGCCGAGTCGATCGAAGCTTCTGAAGCGGGATATTCCGGGACTCTCCGGGATTCTCGCATTCGTCTTTTTGTTCGCTTGTCGACGTGCGAGACGGGTTCGCTGGAGACTGCCCCCACCGCCACCCCGTCCTCCCGATGCTCGCACTTCGGGATCGCTCGAAGCTTGCCCCCGATTTCCTCGTTGGATTCAGGCGATTTCAGCGGTCACGGGCGCGGCGCCGGGGAGGTGAGTCGCGCCTGGGGCGAGGTGGCGGCCGGGATCCGCGTGATCGTCTCGCGCGCCAGGTTCGGTGGTCCGGGGTTGAGAGAGCCATGTACGACTGACCCTGTCAGTCGTCGGGTCCGCGGAGCGTCGGATTCCGGGATGGATCCCGGCAAGTCCCGGAATATGCCGCTTCAAGAACTTCTCGCATCGCGGCGGCCGAGCCCACGGCACTTTTCACCGGTATCCGGGTACCCTTCTTTTGTTCAAGCACCCTCGCTCCTCGACCCCCTCCGGCGTGAGTCGGTTGGCAGCCGCAGGCTGTGTCTCGAAGCCGACGTTGGAGATGTTCCAGGCCGCGTCCCCGTAAGTCGTTGCGACCGCGAGAGTCGCATCCCGGGGGTCATCCCGGATTATCCCGGCTTATCCCGGATTAAAACTTTTGATCGACCTCACTTGCGCGCTCCAGCGTGGTCGCACGGTACTCATACCTGGCGCAACCGTCGACGAGGTCGTCGCGTTCGTGCAGGACTACGCGCGGTATCCGGAACGCTTCGACCCGATGATCCAGCGTGCCGAGGTGCTCTCGCGTGAGGGCGATCGCTGGACCGTCGCGATGCGGAACTGGACCAAGAAAGTCATCACGGTCGTGATCGACGCAGACTACGTCGTGGACTACACGCGACTCAGTCCGACGCGATACGAAACGATGACCCGCGTTATCTCGAGGTCGTGCGGAAGGCGCTGGCGGACCAGCGGCGCGTCTGGGGGCTCGATGCGCCGCAGAGGCTCGATGTCCGCGCGACGCAGGGGCCGTTTGAGGCGATGACCGACGAGGCGCTCGCCGCCGCGCTGGACCGCCAGCGGCAGCTCCTGGCCGATCTCGACGCGCACACAGACGCGTGCAGCACGGCGACGGGGGAGGCCGATCATGACTAACGACACCCGCTACCTCGTCGCCCTCCAGGAGGAACGGCTCACACGAGCCGCCGCGCAATCGCTCCGGGCCTTCGTGCGGCAGGCGTGGCCGATCCTCGAGCCCGTGACGGTGTATCAGGCGAGTTGGCATATCGATTTGATCTGCGAGTACTTGGAGGCGATCACGGCCAGTGACTGTCGGCGTGTGGTGTTCAACGTGCCGCCGAGATACACGAAAAGTTTGCTCGGCTCGGTGCTGTGGCCGGTCTGGGAATGGATTCGACATCCCGAGACCCGTTGGGTTTTTGCCAGCTACGCCGAGTCGCTGGCCATCCAACACTCCTTGGATCGTCGCACGGTGCTGCAATCCCCGTGGTATCACGCCCGGTGGGGGGACCGCGTGCACCTCACGGACCAGATCGAGAAGACGGAGTTTCGCAATACTCGACGGGGTCGGATGCTCGCGACCTCGGTCGGGGGCGCGGTGACGGGCAAGGGGGGTGCCGGGAACGACTTTGTGGTGGGGCTCGTGGCCGGACGCCGCGGGCCGAACATCTACATTGTGGATCGGCACAAGGCGCAGGAGGATTTTCCCCAGACGCTGGCGTCGATCCGTCGGATGAGTCAGCGCTACCCTGAGGCCCGCACGATTCTGATCGAGGACGCCGCGAACGGTCCGCCGGCCGTCGCGACCTTGCGTCGGGAGATCTCGGGCATCATCCCGGTCATGCCGACAGGCGGCAAGATCGAGCGGGCGGCGGCGTGCGCCCCGATGATTGAATCGGGACACGTGTTTCTGCCCCGGCCGGCCACGCCGAACGGGCAGCCGATCCCCGAACGTGCGTGGGTGGAGGATCTGGTCGAGCAGTGCGCGGTCTTCCCGCGGGGGGGGCACGACGATGACGTGGATGCGGTGACGCTGCTCTTGTGGCGCTGGAGGCGGCCGCCGATGCCGCCCGGGATGATGCGACGCATCCTGCGGGCGGGACGGGGCGTCCCGCCGCGCCCCCGCTTCTAACCGGTCGGCTCCCACCGGTGGGCCCCCGGGCCGAAGGTGTCCGGCCGTCCGGTTGTGTGGGCTTGACGTAGGCGGCACGCGATGGGTCGGGTCGGTCACCCCAACTTCCCATGAGGCGGCACCAGAGCGACACTGTGTGGTGCGTGATAGACACAGGCGACACAGGGCTCGGGCGACAGGCGTTAGCGACGCGCACCTGTGGTGCGCGGTGGGGCCGTGTCACCCGTCGCGCCGACCGCACACCGCCGACCCATGCCGCTGTGGGCAAGCGGGTGGCGGTCGGGCGGCCGTGGACGTGTCGGCTGCCGACGGCCGTGCGCGGTCTCGCGGTCATCGGATCGCGCGTGCGCGGTCTGCTCACGACGACGACCGCCTCCGCGCTCGTCGATTTCGACCTGGCGACGGGCCAGATCGTTCGTCGTGTCGAGGACCTCCCGCGGTTCACCCAGATTTGGGGCGCACGGTCTGGATGGGGTCTGGGGGTCACACGGACCGCGGCCGTCGGGCGCGGCCCGACGCACCTGACCGCGCTCGACCCGGACCTCCGCGTCGTCGACACGAAGTAATTCATTAGGCCGACATGCGCGAGTATCCGGCTGCGTTGCACTGCATCGTCGGTGAGATACCCCAGCCTGTAGCCTTCGACGATGAGCGGCAGAAGCAGCGTTCGCTTGCCGGGATTGTAGGATTCGCCGAAGTCGAAGGCCTCGCGAAATTCCTGCCACACCTCGACGGTGAACTGTTCGACGCGCAGGGACCGATTGTGCGGGTCGAGATCCACAGCTTGCTGCAGCAGATCCTGCGCATCCTCGAGTCGCCTCTGGGTGATCATCCTCGCCGCCGTATCGGCCAGATTTTCCACTTGCTCCGAAGTCGCGGAGCCAAGGTCGCGGGCGTCAGCTGTGTGCCGAGGTGTCCGGGAGTGAGCTCGTCTGGCTGACCAAGCCACCACTCATTCCAGAGCCAGTCCAAGTCCTCGAGTACTGGATGAAATGGGTTCTTTGTCACTCGTTCTGCGGTCTAACGTCGCGTTTCAGCTGCGGCGTCGGAGGCATTGTCAGGTTGAGGTCAAGCGGCCGGTGATCGGATCTGTCGTGGTCGTGTACGAGAAGGGGAACCCATCGCCGGGTGCGAAGTGGTTCTGGACGTACATCGAGAATCGACCGGGCATCGCGAACTCGGCTTTGGTGAAGGTCCGCCGCGACCCCGCGACCTGCGGGATCGCCCCATCGAAGACCTTCCGATTCTCTGTGTCTTCGTTGAACCCCTGATAGATGAAATCCCGGACAAAGCGACCGCTATCGAGCCGGCCTGCGCTTTGTCGACCCGAATCCCAAGGTCATCGAGTCGTTCTGCGCCGAGCGTGCCGTGACCAGCGCCGTAGCTTGACTACTCTGGCGGGAGGCCCAGCTCTCGATCCTGCGCATCGCGGACCAGCCGGGCAGCATCCATTTCAAGCAAGTAGCCGGCACGCTGGAGCTCTTCGGCGTACGAGCGGACAGCCTCCACGTAGCGGGCGTGCGTACCGTACCGCTCCGCAAGCGCCCGCCGTGGGTCGGCGCCCCGCTCCGCCCGGGTCGTGGCGAACGGCAGGAACATCCCCGCGAGGAAACAGCCCTCGCCCTCGATGAATCCGGTTCGCCGTAGGTTCCATCCCGTGTGTGTCCCAATCGGAACCTGCGTCATCACCGAGCGGAGCCCGGCGACGTCGTTGCCGTCGGGGTCGACAGTGGGCACGAGCGCGGGATAGGTATCCGTCGTGTGTTGCCAGGGCAGGGTCGCGTGGTCGTTGATCGCCAGGTCATTGATCACCCCGGTGTACAGCACCCCCGGGATATCAGGAAATCCCACTGCGGATTGTGGGAGCGGAGGGACGAGCGTTCCGTCCGACACCTTTGGATACTGGCTCGCCGGTGGGCTGGCGCCCTCCGAGACCCAGGCCTGCATCGCGACGAGGAGCGCACGCTGCAGCTCGAGAAACGAGTTCGGGTTGTTCGCCATTTGCTGACAGGCGGCACCGGTATCTCCGTAGATCTCGGCGTCCAGGTGCTGCGCGCCCGCGAACTGATACACCCTGACGTTATCCGGCAGCTCGAGATCGATCGCGCCCAGCGGGTCGGTCACGACCAATGACGAGCGGCCTGCCCACCCTTCGCTCGCCGAATCCCAGTGCATGACGTTGGGGCAGGTTTGCGAGGCGTGACAGCGTTCGAGCAGTCCATCTGTGCGGCCGGTGATCGGATCTGTCGTGGTCGTGTACGAGAAGGGGAACCCATCGCCGGGTGCGAAGTGGTTCTGGACGTACATCGAGAATCGACCGGGCATCGCGAACTCGGCGTTGGTGAAGGTCCGCCGCGACCCTGCGACCTGCGGGATCGCCCCATCGAAGACCTTCCGATTCTCTGTGTCTTCGTTGAACCCCTGATAGATGAAATCCCGGACAAAGCGACCGCTCTGTGACGTTCCAAAGATGATGGTCCATTGGATCGGGTGCACGTCGAGAGCACCATCGGGTGTCCCGAGTGGGTTCGATCCGGTCGAGTCGTGCCGGAGAAACGAGACGAGGTCGCGGACCGCAGCGAACCCGATCCCCATCACAGGCGGGTCCTGAGCTTCGTAGACGAGGTCGTAGACGAAATCGGGTGAGAAGCCTTCGTGGAGACAGACAGCGCCGTTGCTGGCGACCGCGGAATCGGGTTCGTCACACGCTGCGAACGACCACGACTCGCGGGCGATCAGCTGCCGCGGTGCATGGGTCGCGGACCGTCGGTACAGCCGGGCGTCGGGCATGCTCTCCTCGACCGCGGGATAGGGCACGTGCCCCGCGCCCTCGAGGTCGACCGAGTAGGTCGGCGCGTTGAACGTGAACTCGGTCGTAATCCAGCGCCTGATAGGACTCCCGTCCGGGCGGGTTGCGACGGGGAGCTGTGCGGTGAGCCGATCGTTGCCCGGGGCGACATTGCCTTGCCATCCGCTCCAGACGATCGTGTATCCCGCGTTCAGCACGAACGCGTTGCCCATATCGGCCACCGTCTGTGGGTTGTTGGTGGCGCCCCCCTGGAACAGCCGGACGCCGAGCTTGTTGCCACGGTTCGGAACGTCATAGAAGAGCGTGCCGTTTCCGCGCGACAGGTCGACCGGTTTCAGGATGAAGACGTCCGTCGAGTACTCGACCATCCCCTCGGCATTCCGGGGCGTGCGGTCGAGGTTCACGATACCGGTGTTTAGCGGATGGGTCGGGTCGAGCTCGCCAAAGACACGGCCTGCAAGGATCTCGTAAGGGCCCGCGGAGCCGAATTCGTGTCCGCCGAATGCAGGTGACTCGCGCCGGTCAATCTGGATCTCCGTGATCTGCGACCCTGGGGTGAGGTGCTGTGACTCAGCACGTGGGGTCTCCCGTTCATCGCACGCTGTCGAGACAATCGCGAAAGCGATGCAGAGACCGATCATCCGGTCGGCTCGTTTCGACCACCTGTCAGCTCGTTCTAGATTCGACGTCACGTGAAACCTCCGGCCGCCCAATTCTACTCTTGGTGGAGGCAGTATGCTGCCGCCCTTCAGGGATGCGACAAAAAGGTCGGTCTGGGAAGGACACCTGCCGGGTCGACCGATTGCGAAGGTGGGGTTCCCGGAGGATCTGTGCGAGTGGGATCTAGGCAGTCCACCTCAAGCGAAGCCCTTCGAAGAAGCGAGCCGGGACGCGCCTGCCTCGCCACTGGGATCGCGGTCGAGGTTGTCGACTCGGTGCCCTTCTGGCGGGAGGTCACGTTTGCCCCGAACGGTCGAGGTTAGATGGCGAAGAAGTTCCTTGAACCGACGGTCGGAGGGGTCGCCGACCCTCGGGACACCACGATTCCCATCGATGAGTTCCTCGAGATTCATTTCATCGACGTCGCCCAGGGGGACGCCATCTGGATCAAGCACGGCCGACCTCGGCATCGAGCTCTTGGATCTGCGTCTCAAGCGGATCAATTACGTCGAGGAGGTCCAGCAGGACGTCTTCGCACGGATGATTGCCGAGCGGCAACGGGTCGCCGAGCAATTTCGGTCGGAAGGCCAGGGCGAGTCGGCGCGAATCAACGGCGAGCGCGAACGCGAGCTCGCCCAGATCCAGTCGGAGGCGTATCGTCAGGCCGAGGAGCTCAGGGGGCAGGCAGACGCAGAGGCGACACGAGTGTATGAGGAGGCATACAACAGCGACGCCGACTTTTATGCGTTTACGAAGTCGCTCGAGACGTACGAACAGACGATGGATCAGACAACGCTGTTCATCCTTGGAACCGATAGCGAGCTGCTCCGGTTTCTGGAGCAGCCGCAGTAGGGGCCGACGTCAGGGACCACGGCCCGGCGCCGTGGTCCCTGATGACCGTTTCGGCAATGCTCGAGCCGAGCCAATCGTCAGCGGGACGGCCAGAGATATTGGTGAGGAGCCGTCTCGTCTCGTGACCGACAAGCTGGGCAGCTACCGCGTCGCCCATCGGGACGTCATGCCCTTGGTCCCCCACGACACGACCCCATACGCGAACAATCGCGCCGAAGTCTCCCATCAGCCCACGCGACAACGAGAACGTCAGATGCGCGGCTTCACGTCACCCGCCCACGCGCAGCGCTTCCTGCACGTCCACGGTGTCATTCAGAATCTATTTCGTGTGGGTCGGCACCTGCTCAGGTCGGTTCATCATCGGATGCTGCGCGCACGATCGTTCACCGTGTGGGCCGCGGTGACCGCAGCCTGATTCTCTGACCAACTCGCCTCATTCTGGCCCGGACTCGTTAACTTGACAGTGCCGTTCGAATCCCGTTGGGCGGATTCGAATCATTAGTGGTTATAGAGAATGTCAATGGTGCGACGGTCGACGACCTCGATAGCTGCGATGTCCGCTAGGTCTGGATACGCCTGCGATGAGCGCGAGTCGACGCGAGCCGTTACAAACCAGCCCTGCTAGCGAACGCGCCACGGAATTCGTGGACTCACAGCCGTGTGAGGCGGAGCATCGATCGGTCGATGTCGATCTCGACCCGATAGTTCCTCAGGAAGGTGTGTCCGACGATCCCGCCAATGTGGAAGCCGAGCAGCGCGCTTGGACGGTGGAGATTCAGCACGACCACCGAGAAGTTGTCGTACATGATCTCGTTGAACGCCAGCTGCACGCCAGGGAGCAGAAACGCGTCCTGGTCCCACCCCGACGTCCCATAGACCTGGAGCGGGATATGGCGGGGAGGCACCAACCCTAGGCTACCCACCGTGCCGATGCTTAGCGAGACCACCTCACCGCCGGTGTCGACCACGAAGCTTCGTGGATGCTCCTCGTTGACGATCCCCCGCACGACCGCGAGCCGATTGACCCGCATCGGTAGCTCGATGTCCGCCGGTCCGTCGGGAAGACGGCGGGCAAGAACCATGTGATGGTTCTCGTAGTCAATCACCGCCGAGAGACCGAAGGCAACGGGCGAGATGCTGTCACGGACCCGCTGTCGGGGAAGCCCATCGAGCGGTGGGTTCTTGATGATGGCGGGGACGTTGCTCACCACGAGCGAGCCGATCTCGAGTGTGTCGACCCGCCCGAGATCGAGCCCGCGCACCCCGACCTCACCGACTCCGGCGCTGATGGTCGTCGTGATGGCCGGCACCGCCATTGCTGCCGCCGTTTCCTGTGACAGCACCATCTGCTCCGCGCCTGTGTCGACCACGAGGTCGATCGGATCGTGCCCGTTGACCTCCTTTGACAAGCCCGAAGGAACGCCAGTGCGCGGCCGTCGAGGATTCTGCCGTTCCGCCCCCCGCGCCGCCGCCGGGGTCCTGACCGCGTCGACGAAGACGGCTTCATCATCGACGAGGACGAGGACGGCCTGTTGACGTCCCCGTTTGGCCCCCCGTCGGTTGGCCTCGAGATGACCTTCGACCAGGGGGTCACGGCCACGCTCACCCTCTCGATCCGAGACGTGGTCCGCGAGTGCGCGCGGCTCGGACGCGCGCCGGAGCACGACGACCGCTCGACGTAAGCGCACCCGTATGACCACGGGCGTAGAATGGCATGTACGAGGCTCGCCCGCTTCGGCCACAGCGGTCACGATCACACGCGCTCGTCTCCCGCCCCGCTACTGATGGCGGCGTCGTGACTCGACGTGAGGGCCCGAGGGAGGCAAGGGGCGCGCGCGCCATGAGCGTGGCCGCCGGCGGCGGTCGTGGAGGAACTGAGGGCCTGGGATGAAGGCTGCGATCTACGCGAGACGGAGCACCGACCAGCCGGGTGTGGCCGAGGCGAGCAAGTCGGTCACGCGCCAGGTGGCGTGCGCGCGGGCGTTCGCCGCAACGAAGGGCTGGACGGTCGCGGCCGCCCACATTTACCAAGACGACGGCATCAGCGGCGCGGAATTCGCGCCTGACTAATGCCAAGACTCTGACCTACGGCGCGGATTCGGATGTCGTAGTCGAGCGGAATCGTCGACCAGTTGAGCGGCGCTCGACGATCGTGGCGCGTCCCGAGATCGAGGCTCCTCAGTCTAGCAAGCGACAGGGCGGTGGCCCCTGCCACCCCTCCTTATATATAGAGAGTGGCATGTCGGTGGGGCAATATCTTTGGCGACAGAAAGGCGATGCTCCACGGTTTTGGCCCAACATGGTGCCGATGCCGCTAAGTGGTGTGCTGGGAAGGAGATGGCACGCCCGGCAGGACTCGAACCTGCGACCCTCGGCTTAGAAGACCGATGATCGGGAGTGTGAGCGAAACTTAGTTGGAAATTGAAGCGGCTCCAAACCCTGTGGTTTGATGACGTTTGAGAAGACGGACATCAGCCCACGAGAGAAAGGAGCCGAGATGAGCAGTGTCCTACGATCGGTCAGGAAGCGCAAGAAAGGTCACACGTTGGGCGCGGTCGACGTCATCGACCGAGAGGAGTACGCCGAGCTGGAGGTCGATGCCAAGGTGGCGTTGATCCGGTCGTTGGTTCCGCTGGGCTTGATGCACATCGAGGAGTTGCTCGACGAGGAAGTGACCGCGCTGGCTGGCGAGCGCTACGCCCGCAAAGCCCCGTCAGTCGGCGGGCGCCGTCATGGCAGCAACCCCGGGACGGTCGGGTTGGCCGGCCAGCGCGTGCCGATTCGCGTGCCCCGGATTCGCCATGTCACGGAGCGCGAGATTCCCCTGCGGTCGTACGAGGCGCTGCATGGCGATCGCGCAGTCAACGACCTGTTGCTGAGGCGCGTGCTGTATGGGATCTCGTGCCGCAACTACGCGGCGGCCGCCGAGGCGATTCCCAGGGCGATCGGCCTATCGGGGTCGACGGTGTCCCGCGCGTTCATTCAGGCCAGCGCGACGAAACTCCGCGAGCTCCAGGAGCGGGACCTCTCCGGGGAGGACGTCGTGGCCCTCGTGCTGGACGGCAAGACGTTCGCCGAGGCGACGATGGTCGTCGCGCTGGGCATCACGATGACGGGGGACAAACGGTTCCTGGGCGTCGTCGAGACGGACACGGAGACCGAGAAGGTGTTGACCCCGTTCCTCCGGTCATTGGTCGAGCGGGGCCTCGATGTCTCCCAGGGGCTTCTGGTGATCGTGGATGGCGGCAAGGGGCTCCGGGCGGCCGTGCGGAAAGCCTTCCGCCACCGCGCCCTGGTGCAACGGTGTCAGTGGCACACGCGCGAGAACGTGGTGAGTTACGTGGCCAAGCGTGAGCAGCCGGTGTGGCGGCAGCGTCTCCAGCGCGCCTACAACCGTCCGGAGTACGACGAGGCCCTCGCCGCCCTCAAGTCGCTCCAGCATGAGCTGGAGGATCGGAACCAATCCGCGGCCGGCAGTCTGGCGGAAGGCCTCGACGAGACCCTGACGTTGCATCGCCTCGGGGTGTACGGTGTGCTGGGCCGGTCGCTGAAGACGACGAACAGCCTCGAGTCCATCAACGCGCTCATTGAGGAGCGCTGTGCGAAGGTCGATCACTGGCAGCACTCGAGTCAACGCCATCGCTGGCTGGCCACTGCGCTCCTGGACATCGAGCCACGCCTGCGCAAGGTGAGGGGCTACCGGCACCTGCCCAGGCTTCGTGACGCATTGAAGCGAGAGCTGAAGATCGACACGACGACGTCGACGAAGAAAGCCGCGTAAGCAATCAGGAGCCGCGGAGAGTTTCAACTAGGAATGGGCTTGACTCATGATCGGCTCTCATGCAGGACAGGCTACTAGCCGCGCCGGCCTACTGAATTTCCACCACGTCCGGGGACACTAACCCCGTCTCCACAATGTCTCCACGACCGGGGTCGATTCCAGCTGACTCGGGACGACTGCTGTTGACTCCAGTCGAGAGCTAAGTTTTGGTGCTCGAACCCGTTAGACCTAGAAGCCACACGCCATCAACCAGTTAAAGAAACGCCTGGTTTGGGTTCGAATCCCAGTCCCTCCGCCAATAAATATATGTAACTAGCTGATAAAAAGCATGTTATGTCTTAGTTGTTTCTTGTTATCCCTCTATTGATCCCACTATAATTTGCGGAGCCGGGCTGCCTCTGACAGTGCAAACCTTGCGACCGGAGCTTCGCAGTGCCGAAACGATTCCCGCCCCGCGGCTCAGTTGAAGCATCCTCCCTACTAAATTAGGATCGCCGCCGGCAAGAGTGTCAGTCTTGCACTTGGCCGGCTGAAAAGGAAATTGTATGCAGTGGATAGCGGCGCCGAGCGACGAGACACCGATGCCCAGGCGGTGGAACCGCCTCTGGGCGGCTGCTGATCAGCTCCACGCCAATTCCGGACTGACTTCCGCACAGTATTCGCAGCCCGTTCTCGGCCTCATCTTCCTGCGCTTCGCCGAAGTGCGGTTTCAGACGCGCCTCGCCGCATTGGAGAAGCAGGCGATCACCTGGGACGACATAGAACCTGCTGCGTGCGAGCGCCGCGGCGTTCTTGACCTCGAGGATAGCACGCAGTAAGAGTCACCCGGGGCTCCACTTCTTCTAACGAGGCCGGGCGAGGCCGGGCTGAGTTGCCGATCAGACGGTCGCTGTCTCGGTCGCCATGTGATCGAGCGTAGTGTCGTAACCGGCTTGGGACAGTTGTTCACGTAGACGCTCGGCACAATACACCGAACGGTGCCGCCCTCCCGTGCAGCCAAAGGCCACGGTGAGATCGTCGAAGCCCCTGTCCGCATAACTCGACAAGGCTAGACCCATCACCGCCGACGCCGACCGCATAAACGCCTCGACGAGGGGCTCTCGTTCCAACCATGCCGCAACCTCGCTGTGTGATCCCGTAAGCGCACGATACTTGTCAAGGCGCCCTGGGTTAGGGAGACAGCGACAGTCAAAGACAAAGCCGCCACCATGGCCCTGCTCATCAGCCGGAATCCCACCCTCGCGGTAGCTGAAGGACAGGATGTGTACCATTGGAAGCATCGTCATGATTCTGTCACGAGTTGGTTCGTGGCTATATCGAGCAGATTATTACCGAACACTACGAAGTGACATGCGGCGCTATGTCTCAGGCTCTTTCTGATCTCGAGCAACCGTGCGAGCAGCATCGAGTCATACTGAGAGTCACCACGGGTGGGCACAGAAAAGGGCACACTCCACTTCCTCGGCGGCACCTGGCAACTTCCCTTGATTCAGCGCCTCGCTTATGATCCGCGCGCGCGCGGCGCGGCAGCCCACAGCGGGGGACGCTCCCGCGAAATCCCCCCATTGTGACGAGCCTAGACCCCCTGGAAACAGCGGTGTGAAGGGCGTGTCAACGGCGTCGGTAGTTGGCCCAGGGGTTCCTGTGCATTTGGAGGTTGGAGTCCTCCAGCAGCTCCAGTGCGATTGGCTATGCGGCGACGCTGCGGTTTACGGATCCGGCCACCGCCAAGAGCTCGAGCTACCTGACACCTGACATCGGATCAGGAGCCCCCCCTGTCAGGAGCCCCCCCTGGAATCAGTCAGGGTTCCCCGCGGTCTCTCGCCGGGCCGCGCATCCGGCGATCCGGACATCCGCCGGGATCACGATCGGCATGCCGTGAAACGGAGACATCTCCAGAAGGTCCCCGTCCCCGGTGACACTTACCGGACAGGTTCTGATGCAGGAATGCCCATGGCATCCTGGAGGTGAGAAGGTTCTGTGCAAGCAGATCGGCTACCCTTCGTTGCCCCATGGCCTCGGGTCTTATTCCGCAGGTTGGCAAATCGTCGAAGCCAGTCTCAAACAGCTACCTTCCCCAAGTGCTCAGTGCTGATTTCAAGTTCCCGCATGCTAGTAGCGAGCAGTTCAAACGCAATCACAGACCCAACCGGAATCGTGTCTCTGAGTCAGCTCCCTCTAACTAAGCCTCCCGGATGGCAGGGTGCAGGCTCCGTGAGGGAGGACCCACACACCGTGGAGATCGCCCTGGGGCCCAAGCAGGCCTTCGGAAAACGGTAACGTGGGCACCCTGACGCGCCGTGTGGCCGCCGACCGGGTCGTGAGCCATCCTGCCCCGCCGGGGCAAGCCCAAGCCGCCCAAGACCCCCTAGGCCTGACCCGCTTTCGTGGACACCTAATCTTTGTGGTAGAAGGAGTCCACGATGCCAAGAACCAGAAGACCGTATCCGCCGGAGTTTCGCGAACAGCTGGTCGCGTTGGTCCGAGCCGGACGTACCCCCGAGGACCGCGCCGGCGAGTTTGAACCGACGGCGCAGTCGATCAGCAACTGGGTGGCCCAGGCCGATCGCGACGCCGGACGGCGGACCGATGGTCTCACCACGGCCGAACGTACGGAACTGACGCGACTCCGGCGAGAAAACCGGCAACTAAAGGTCGAGCGGGACATCTTGTCAAAAGCCGCGGCCTGGTTCGCGCAGGAGACCGCGCCGAACACGAAGCGATCTTCGGGTTCATGAAAGCGAATCAGGCCACCTTTCCGGTTCGGGTGATGAGCCGGCTGCTGGGCGTCTCCGCCAGCGGATTCTATGCCTGGCTGCAGCGGCCCCTGTCGGCGCGGGCCGTGGCGGATATCGGGCTGACGGCCCTCATCCATGCGATCCATCGGCGCTCGAACGGCACCTACGATGCGCCGAGCATTCATGCGGAGCTGGCCGATGACCACGACCGCCGCGTCGGCAAGAAACGTGTGGCGCGGCTGATGCGGGCAGCGAACCTCCGGGGGCTGCACCCGCGCCGCTTCGTGACGACGACCATCGGGGATCCCGTCGCGGACCGAGCTCTCGATCACGTCGACCGTCACTTTGCAGCCGAGGGTCCTGCCCGCCTCTGGGTGGCCGACATCACCTATATCCCGACGTGGGCCGGGTTTCTCTATCTCGCCGTCGTGCTCGATGTGTGGTCCCGACGGATCGTCGGCTGGGCCATCGAACCGCACCTCAAGACCGAGCTCGTCCTGAGCGCCCTGAACATGGCCCTGATGCAACGACGCCCTCAGGGCGTCATCCATCATTCGGATCGCGGTTGTCAGTACACCAATCGGGATAGGGGGGCACCTCGCGATGCCGCCCCTCCCACACCACCGGGCATACGGGTCCGTACCACGGCGGTTCGGCTGGATGAGCGTTCACCGGGTGTCCAATCGCGGAAGTCCGAGCGAGTTGAAATAGGCATTGGGAAAGGCAACGTGCATCGCCTTGGACTGACTGAGGCGCCAGGGACCATGGGAGCGAACGGCCGTAATCGACGCCAGCTCCTGATCGAGCCCCCGGTTCATCAGTCCCCGCCGACGGCGGCGAAAAACTTTCCACTGCTTCCAGATGACGCAGCGGAGCCGCCGACGTATCCACGAGTCCAGGTCCCGGAGTTCCGATGAGGTCTCACAGAAGCCGAAGTAGCCGCGCCACCCTCGCAGGTAGGACGCCAGCTGCTCGACCATCTGCTCGAGACTGACCCCACGACTCCGTCGCGTCAGTGTCCGGACCCGCCGTCTGAGCCGCTGCACGGCTGCGGGCGCTATGCGCCGTTTCAGCCGCCGGCCGCCCGTGAAGCTGAAGCCCAGAAACGTCCGCGCCTGCGGCCGCCCCACCGCACTCTTGGCTCGGTTGACCGTGAGCTTGAGACGGGTCGTAATGAAGTGGGTAATCGACTCCATCACTCGCTGCCCCGCCCGTGCGCTACCGACGTAGACGTTACAGTCGTCGGCGTAGCGGACAACGCGGTGGCCCCGGCGCTCAAGCTCGCGGTCGAGCTCGTCGAGCACGAGGTTCGACAGCACTGGGGAGAGAGGACCGCCCTGAGGCACGCCTTCGTCCATCCGCGGTCCCACCAGCCCGTTCTCCATCACCCCCGCGTTCAAGAACGCGCGGATGAGTGTGAGCAGTCGCGTGTCGGCGACGCGCCGAGCCACGTGACCCATTAATCGGTCGTGGTTGACTCGATCGAAGAATTTTTCCAGGTCAAGGTCCACGACGTAGCCGTCGCCGTCCGCGATGTATCGTTGCGCTTGGGCGATGGCGTGATGGGCCGAGCGGCCGGGGCGAAACCCGTAGCTGTGCTCGGAGAACGTCGGGTCCCAGCGCCGTTGCAGAACCTGTTGCACCGCCTGCTGGATGAAACGATCCAACGCGCAGGGAATGCCGAGCTTCCGGACACCCCCGCTGTCGCGCTTTGGAATTTCCACCCGCTTCACCGGCTGGGGCTGATACGTCCCGCTCAGGAGCTGTTGCCGAATGGTCGGCCAGTGTTCGCGCAGGTAGCCAGGAAGCTCATCGACGGTCATTCCATCGATGCCTGGGCTGCCCTTATTAGACCGGACTCGTCGTAGTGCCCGTTTCAGGTTCTCTCGCTCACACACCTCCTCCATCAGTCGCTCGGTGTTCGCTTGGCGTTCGATGGCGGGCGCCGCCGTGGACGATTCGGACCCTCGGGCGACGGCACTCGGGGCTTCACCCCTCGCCTCCCTCGCCGAGGCCAGCTCACGCTGGGTCTTCTGCCGCGTGTCGCTCATGAGATGCCCGTCTCTACTGGCCGCTCCGTTATCCCCTCGCGGGGAGCCGTTCGGGCCTTCAGTGGGGGTAAGCCTTCCGGTGCTCCGGCTCGTTGCCGCCACCTACTATGCCCTCTGCTGACTCCTGCGCCGCGCTCGGGGTTCCTCTCGGTCCCCCCAGTCCCGTCACCGGGACAACGACGCAGGCCTCCCGGGGTAAGTCCGACCGCCTTCGGCGCACAACCGCCGGATCTACGCCCGTGACCCTTGACGGATATGGACTTTGCGATCTTACGCTCGCTCATCCGGTCACGGTCGCCTTCTATCCGATTCTTGTGCATCGGCTCGCGCCTTTGCTCCACGCTTCCTTCAGACGCCACCTCGCGATGGCCGCCCTTGCGCTTCGCTAACCCTTCACCTCCGTCAGGTTGGGTAGAGGACTCGCACCTCCAAGCGGGCGGGCATGCCCGGCACGCATCAGTTACCGCCCCCTGAGGGGGCGGTATGATGAAGGCCCCTCGAAGGGGCCTCCGGTTAGCGAAGTTCCAGCTTCTCTTGCTTCTTCTCGTCTACTTCCTGCTGCCGGATGTACTCGCGGATGACCTCTTCCGCCAAACCGATCGTGCTCACGCAGTACCCGCGCGCCCAGAAGTGGTAGCCCGTGAAGTTGCGTTGCCGCCCGAGATACTCCCGATGGATCCGAATCGCTGACTTCCCTTTCAGAAACCCCACCGTGTTGGCCACGCTCAACTTCGGCGGAATCCCCAACAACACGTGCACATGATCCGACAAGGCATGACCTTCGACCAACTCCACGCCGTGCCGCTGACACAGCTCCCGAACGATTTTCCCAATCCCACGTCGCATCTGCCCGAAGATCGCGCGTTTTCGATACTTCGGCACCCACACCACGTGATATCTGCAATCCCATCGGACGTGGGATTGGCTTTGCCACTCTCGCATGACGGTCTCCTTTCTGAACTGGGGAGTTCATGATTGGAGACCGTCGCATATTCTTCGGCGAATCCCTACAACGGTCGAACCTCTGCGCGTCTCACCGCCGTAGGCGGTGGCTTACCCATTTGAGTTACGCGTTCGGCAAACGCTGTCAGGAAGCTGGCGTGATGCCGTCGATGGGGTCCACCGGTGACGCCTACGATAACGCCATGGCCGAGAGCTTCTTTGCCACGCTGGAGCGGGAAGTGTTAGACCGTCGTCGGTTCCAGAGTCAGGCGGAGGCGCGCCTGGCCATCTTCCAGTGGCTCGAGGGCTGGTACAATCCGCACCGGCGCCACTCCGCCCTCGGCTACCTGTCACCCATCAACTACGAGAGGAGACAGTTGCAGCAGAGCGCTTGAAACCCAAGTCCGTACCCGTCCACGGAACCGGGGCAGGCCCAGGTGTCCCAGTTCGCAATAGACGAAGAGGTCGAGGCGCTATACGCACTGCAGCATCGCCCGATCCCTGCAGTTGTCTCGATTGACGCCAGCGAGATATTTCGCGCTTTGGCTTTGAGTGAGGCAGTGGGTAGTTGACGTTGTAAGACTCACTGCCGCGGCCGGGAATGGGACAAGGTATTCCCTAGGGGGGCCTCGTGGTCACTGCATATCGTCTACTGATTGTCGCCGCCGCTGTGGCGTTCTTACTGGCAGTCGCCGTGCGGCTCGGCTTCTTGGTACCCTCTAGCGTGGTTCCCTTTGTGGTGGGAGAGACGGTCCTCCCCGTTCATGGGGTCGATTTTTCCGCGGGCAAGCGGACCGTTCTTCTCTACCTGCGGAGCGACTGTAATTACTGCACGGCTAGCATGAACTTCTACAGGCGTGTGGCTGAGTGTGAGCGAAACTTAGTTGGAAATTGAAGCGGCTCCAAACCCTGTGGTTTGATGACATTGCGAGACGAACATCACGCCACGAGAGAAAGGAGCCGAGATGAGCAGTGTCCTACGATCGGTCAGGAAGCGCAAGAAAGGTCGCACGTTGGGCGCGGTCGACGTCATCGACCGAGAGGAGTACGCCGAGCTGGAGGTCGATGCCAAGGTGGCGTTGATCCGGTCGTTGGTTCCGCTGGGCTTGATGCACATCGAGGAGTTGCTCGACGAGGAAGTGACAGCGCTGGCTGGCGAGCGCTACGCCCGCAAAGCCCCGTCAGTCGGCGGGCGTCGTCATGGCAGCAACCCCGGGACGGTCGGGTTGGCCGGCCAGCGCGTGCCGATTCGCGTGCCCCGGATTCGCCATGTCACGGAGAGCGAGATTCCCCTGCGGTCGTACGAGGCGCTGCATGGCGATCGCGCCGTCAACGACCTGTTGCTGAGGCGCGTGCTGTATGGGATCTCGTGCCGCAACTACGCGGCGGCCGCCGAGGCGATTCCCAGGGCGATCGGCCTATCGGGGTCGACGGTGTCCCGCGCGTTCATTCAGGCCAGCGCGACGAAACTCCGCGAGCTCCAGGAGCGGGACCTCTCCGGGGAGGACGTCGTGGCCCTCGTGCTGGACGGCAAGACGTTCGCCGAGGCGACGATGGTCGTCGCCCTCGGCATCACGATGACGGGGGACAAACGGTTCCTGGGCGTCGTCGAGACGGACACGGAGACCGAGAAGGTGTTGACCCCGTTCCTCCGGTCATTGGTCGAGCGGGACCTCGATGTCTCCCAGGGGCTTCTGGTGATCGTGGATGGCGGCAAGGGGCTCCGGGCGGCCGTGCGGAAAGCCTTCCGCCACCGCGCCCTGGTGCAACGGTGTCAGTGGCACAAGCGCGAGAACGTGGTGAGTTACGTGGCCAAGCGTGAGCAGCCGGTGTGGCGGCAGCGTCTCCAGCGCGCCTACAACCGTCCGGAGTACGACGAGGCCCTCGCCGCCCTCAAGTCGCTCCAGCATGAGCTGGAGGATCGGAACCAATCCGCGGCCGGCAGTCTGGCGGAAGGCCTCGACGAGACCCTGACGTTGCATCGCCTCGGGGTGTACGGTGTGCTGGGCCGGTCGCTGAAGACGACGAACAGCCTCGAGTCCATCAACGCGCTCATTGAGGAGCGCTGTGCGAAGGTCGATCACTGGCAGAACTCGAGTCAACGCCATCGCTGGCTGGCCACTGCGCTCCTGGACATCGAGCCACGCCTGCGCAAGGTGAGGGGCTACCGGCACCTGCCCAGGCTTCGTGACGCATTGAAGCGAGAGCTGAAGATCGACACGACGACGTCGACGAAGAAAGCCGCGTAAGCAATCAGGAGCCGCGGAGAGTTTCAACTAGGAATGGGCTTGACTCGTGTGGCTTCGCTCGATGCGGTGAAGTCTAATCGGGTGCGGCTCGTAGTCATTGGTTAGGAGAGGCCAACCATTGTAGAGGACTATCTCGCCCTCCACGGTCTTGAGACACACCGTGTGGTCGCCGGTGCAGATGCTGACTTTTCTCGGGTGAGCGGGACACCCACGATGCTCGTGGTCGGAGCAGACGGAAAGGCAAGACACATCTGGGTCGGAAGACAAGAACTATCTGTGGAACAGGATATCCTCGACAGCCTTCGTACGCCAGAAGAGGGTGCTTAAGGCTCCGGCCTGGGTCCGCACTCCGAGAGGTCGTCAGCATTCTCCGGCATAGTGTCAAACGCGTGTGCCAGGCCCTCTGCTATTGACTTGAGTCGATTAGGTAGAAAACCACCTGTTCTGTCGGCAAGGGAACTCGACGGACCGAGAACTGGTCACGCCGATCACTAGGAATGGTCAACGCCTCGGAAGGCGCGGGGAGCTGTCCTAGGTGTATACGCGCGAGGTCGAACTCTGGCGGCATGTCCTGTTCCTCAGACGGGATGGAGACGACCCAGCCGACGAGGACCACAACCAACAGGCCCGCCGACAAACCCAGGGCTGGCCTGCCCCTCTTTCGCCAGCGGGAATCGGCTTCGAGCCGTTCCCGCAGCTTGTGAAGTCCCCCAGGGGGGGTCCAGGGTCTCAAACAAGCCATCACCTTCGGTAGTCATGACCCCGACAGCGCCTCCTTCAATCGACGCAAGGCACGGTTTCGCCGCGACCCAACCGTGCCGACAGGGATGGAGAGTATCTCAGCGATCTGGGTAGCAGAGCGTGGCGCCGACGCGCTCGATCGCCTGGCGGACGCCGGCCACTTTGTGTGCGCTGAGGTTATCGGCGATGACGATGTCCCCGGGATGCAGGGTGGGCACGAGGATCTGTTCGATATAGGCGAGGAAGCTCGCCCCGTCGATGGCGCCGTCGAAGACCCCGGGCGCGGTCAGGCCGGTGCCCCGCAGTGCCGCGAGAAACGTACTGGTCTGCCACCGGGCGCACGGCGCGTGGTCGTGGACGCGGGCCCCGCGGAGGGCCCGACCATACCGCCGCAGGAGATTGTTCGTAATGCCGGTTTCGTCGAGAAAAACCAGGCGTGTCGGATCCCAGGTCGGCGCGGCGGCGTGCCACACGACCCGCGCGGACGCACCGCGCGGACGTAGTCCCGCACGCGGCTGTAGCCGCCGGGGTAGCCCGCCGCACGGACCTCGTCGAACAGCCGCTTCGCCGACAGCTTTGGAAACTCCTCGAGACGCGAATCGATGATCCCTGTGTAGGGATCAAGCTTGTGGGGCACCGGTGGCCGCGACGCATATCGCGGGCCACCTGACGACAGGTCCCGGTCCAGCTGACCCGTCTCGACCCACTCGTGGATCGAGGATGACCCGAGCGTAGTGGAAGGTGGGTGGTAACTCCTGCCCGATCGTAAGGTCGATCGGGCGCTCTTCGGAAAGGAGCATCACCGATGAAGAGAACGTACCAGGTTGTCACGAAGCCGTCCACGCTCAGCAGCCGTGCGCTTGCGGAGTTTCTCTCGAAGGACGGTCAGCTTCTGCTGCCGCTCGTCGAGCTCGTGGAGCGGGGCGACCTGATCGCCGGTGAAGGCCCGCACCGGGCGGGGCTCGAGCGTACCGCTGTCGACGCTGGCGTCGCGCATCGCGTCGAGTTTCTCGGCCGTGTCAGCGACGAGGCGCTCATCGAGTTGTACGCGAATGCGCTGATGGTCGTCTATCCGCCCTACGACGAGGACTACGGCTACGTGACGCTTGAAGCGTTCCTGGCCCGCAAGCCGGTGGTCACGGCCACGAATTCAGGAGGCACACTCGAGTTCGTCGAGCATGAGGTCTCCGGGCTCGTCTGTGATCCGGACGTCGGCGCCTTCACCGAGGCCTTCAATGCGCTCAGCGACACGGCGCGCGCCCGCGCGCTGGGAGAGGCGGGGTATGAGCGGGCGTGCGGCGTCACCTGGGACGGCGTGATCGAGAAGCTCGTCGACGGATGACGCCCCCGCGCCGTTTCACGGCGACGGCGCGCCGACCGGAACGAGACACTGGAGCGCACCATGCGGATCGCCATGTTCGCACCGATTCGCCCACGCGATTCTGGCATCGCCACGTATACGGCCGCGCTGGTGCCGTGGCTGGCACGGCACCACACTCTCGATCTGTTCACGGACACGCAGCCAGACGAACGTGATGCGGACCAGAAGCAATCCGCTGGTCGATGATGTCGCGGAGCGACATGGCGGAAGACGTCGAGCTATTCCTTCAGCACCTGCAGGAATACCTGACTGGGACCCCGCTGTATGAGCAGGAATGCCGTTCGACCCGACTCGACGGCGTCAAGCTGCTCGATGGCTTCGTCCGCACTCGAGACCTCGACCCGGTTGATACTCAGGACGACGTCTCCCGGTTGCACGCCACTCTGCTCGGCTGCGCCGCCGCTTTCTACATCGACGACCACCGCCCCGCTCGTGCCACGTGGCAGCCCAAGCCGGTTCGTGATCTGGGCGGTCAGGTCCTGCAGCGTCATACCGAAGCCCTCGCTCGGATTCTCCGGGGCCGCCTGTGGGGAACCGCTTGCCTGGGCGTCCTCGGCGTCGAGGTCGAGCTCTTCGATCGTGACCTGGAGCGTGACTTCTCCCTCCGCCCGCATGACGACCACCGGCACGGTGGTTCCGGGTCGAGTGGCAACCACGCGACTCTGCAGGTCCTCGGTGTTCTCGATACGTTCGCCGTTGTATCGAATGATCACGTCGCTGGGTTGGACCCCGCCCTGGTCGGCAGGCCCACCGGGTATGACACTTCGCACGACCGCGCCCATCCGTTCGGTCAGCCCCAACCCTTCATAGTCCTCACGTGGAACAGCGGTGATCTCGACCCCGATACGCCCGCGGGTGATCTTGCCCTCCCGCAATTCGGGGAGCAGCTCTCTGATCGTGTTGATCGGAAAGGCAAAACCGATCCCGACGTTGGCCTGGCGGTCGCTGACGATGGCC
Organism: Vicinamibacterales bacterium; assembly: GCA_965249105.1. Taxonomy (GTDB): domain Bacteria; phylum Acidobacteriota; class Vicinamibacteria; order Vicinamibacterales; family UBA8438; genus CAUZIB01. The sequence continues at coordinate 1,440,673 of OZ252219.1, forward strand.
GTGTTGATACCGACCACCTCGCCGCGAACGTTGAGCAGCGGTCCGCCTGAATTTCCCGGATTGATAGCGGCGTCTGTCTGGAGCACATCCTGGTCGCGGCCTCGGACCGCCCTGAAGGGCCGTCCGATCGCGGAGATCACGCCGACCGTGACCGTGTGGCCAAATCCAAATGGGTTACCGATGGCCATGACCCAGTCCCCCGGCGCCATCTCACTGGAGTCCCCGAATGCGGCGACCGCCAACTCCGTGTCAGGCATCTCCGAGAGTTTCAGGAGCGCGCTATCGGTCAGCTGGTCGCGCCCGAGAACCTCGGCGTCATAGAGCACGTTGTCCTCGTCGCCGAAAAAGTCGATCTGAATAGCCGTCGCGTCCTCCACGACGTGATTGTTCGTCAAGATCAGCCCACTTGGGTCGATGACGAAGCCGGTCCCCGCCGACTGCACTGTGCGTTCTCTGGGCTGAGCATCCCCACCGGGTGGCTGTCCAAAGAAACGACGGAAGAGGTCGTCGCCTCCGCCCCCAAAGAAATCATTGAGCTGGGTGCTCTGGAGAGACTCGGTTTGGATGTTGACGACCATCGCCGTCTGCTGCTCGGCAATCGCGCGAAATGTGCCGGCATCGATGGCGCCGTCGAGAGGGACGCTGTTCATCGCCGGGACGGCAAACGTCTGGGCGGACGAACTGGGCGCCATGTCGAACCGTGACGCGATCACCATGCCGATGGCCATCGATGCGACGGCTATGAGCGCCGCAGAATAGAACGTACTCCTTCGTGTCGACATCCCTTTCCTCCAGCCTGGGTCGCATCCGAGGCCCGGGCTCTTCTCTATAGATTACCCGAGCGGCGCGATCTTCGTTTGGACGGTACACGGTGAAGGTACACAGACGAAGGGCACTCAGACGTAAACGCAGACTTCACCAATACAACCTCTAGATTCCTTATACGTCACCGAACTCGGGCACCAGGAATGAGGCCGTTGGGCACGCGGATGCGATTTTCGGATTCAGGCCAAACGGTGGCAGAGTCGCCACGAGCTCCTCGCCGTGAACGGCCCGTTTGCTACCGGAGGGGGTGGCGGACGGTGACGCGGTCAAGTTGTTGACAGGACGGGCCTTGGGGGCGAGCCGGTTACCGTTTTACGGAAATCGAATAATCGGCGTCGCACGCGCCCTCGGTAGATCCGGTGCCCGCGTAACTCTCGCCGTCGGATTCGTGTCCTCGAAGTGTTCATGACGTATTACAACAACGAGCGGCCGCATCTTAGCTTGGCAGGCCTCACCCCGGTCCAACGACGGGAGGCCTACTTTGCCCAGCTGCGACTAATGTCTTGAAACATCACAACATAAGCTAGCGACTTACCTCGAGCGAGATCGGCTCTCCCGGGGCGATCTGAAACCCGGCTTCGGGCGATTGGCGCAAGACGACCCCGGGTGGTACACCGGGATACGGGTGATCGGCGACCACTGTGACCCGGAAACCGCGTCCTCTGAGCACTTCTGATGCTGTGGTAGCGGTCACGCCTATCAGATCGGGCATGACGTAGGTCGATCCACGCTCTCCTCGATTGACGAGCAACGACACCCGCTCACCGTTGCCATCCGCCGGTTGATGCTGCGCGACGACAGCGTCCACTGGGTATCGATTCGAGCGAATCTCCGATACCTCGTCGAGAGCGAAAGCGTTTTCTTCAAGGCGTCGGATAGCCGCGCTATCCGACGCGCCGATCAGCATCGGCGCCGACCCCGGTGTCGAGCCTGAGCTCAGCCAAATCCTGACGCTCCGTCGACTTCGGGTTGTCAGCCCGGGACTCGGATCCTGCGACGCGACTCGGCCCGAGGCCACGGTTTGATTCACCCGATGTACGGGATCGACATCCAGCGACAGACCCGACTCGGCCAATTTGACTTCGGCTTCTTGGGGCGTCAGACCACTCAGACTGGGAACCGCGACCTCTCGGCTTCTGAGGGCGAGCTGGAGGGAGACGATGGTGAACAGACCAAAGGTCGCGCCCAGCGCACCCAAGAGTACGACCAACTTGCCAACCCTCAGGGCCCACTTCGTCAGGGGCGCCATCGCGTGCATTCCAATCCTCGATTTTAGCGGAGGTGCTTTGTTTCGCACAAGGTTCAGGACGTCTGGCAGCGAAGTACGGCGGCACCTGACGGTCAGGACAACGAGCCGACCAACTGTGCCATCAACTCGCGCTCTTGAACCTCTGACAGCACCCCCAGCCAGACGCCTACAAGCGTGCCCTCTTGGTTGCTCAGGAAGAGAGTTGGGGTGGAGCGGACCGGCACTTCAGATGCGATGAGTGTGACGAAGACGTCTGGCACAATCCCGTGAGACGCCAGGTACGCTCGAATCTCGGAATCTTCTGGCGGAGAGGCCACGGCGAACTGAACGGACGCACTGTGTTGCCGGCTGGACGCAACCAATCTTCTATAGAAAGGCAGACTCTGCTGGCAGTAACGACAATCCCGCTGGAGCGCGAAGATGAGTGTGAGCTCGGCCTTTGAGAAATCGACCCCAAAAGCACCGAGATCGATCGGTTCCACCCACACCGGAGTGGAGGATGTTGCCTTTGCCCAGTACACGCCTAACGCCGCCGCCAAGACCACAACGGTCAATAGGTCCACCGCGTTTTTTGGCGTAAGCCTCATCGCTAGACACTCGGCGACTGCCTACTTGACCGTGTACCCCGACGGAACGTCAAACAGGTCGTCCGATACAACTACCGAGAAAGCGTCGACGATGTGCTGATCTTCGCTGGTGCCACCCGACTCGTAGCTCTCTTCCAGCACTATTGGCAAAAGTCGGGAGTCATCGAAACGATAGTCCCAGATCTCGAGCGTCTGCGACACCCGCCCCCCGGCAGTGTTGACAACCTTGGTCATCTGGGTGCCGTTGAGCACGACCTCTCCGATTGTTTTCGTTCCGAGGGACAGTGTGGTCGCCTGGACGTCTGGAAGGTCTAGAGGCAACGAGGAGACCGGAAACGGAGACGGACCGTGGGTTACCTCACGTAACCCGTGATCCAAAGTACTCGTACCCCCGTCCGCATTTCTAATCAGTGTCTTGTCTCTTCCACCGACCGTGTAATCGACTCGGTACCTGCCATCGGCGGCTATACGAAACCGTCCTACTTCGTCGGTGGTTGTTTCCTGACCGTCGACGATAGTCAACGAGGTCTTGGTGTAGTTGGCTTCAATGACCGACAGACGAGACTCTCCGGTGTTTAGTGCCGCAATGGACGCGAGCCCTATCGCCGCCACGGCCCACAGCGTTACGGTTGAGAGGCCCCGAATACGGCCGATGAGCCACAGTCGAGGCTCTGCCCGTTCGGAGTACGTCTTCATGTTCTCCTGATCTTTAAAGACGACTTCCTCACAAATCGAACCGCAGTATTAGCGGGAATCAGGCCGATAGACAGCAGCCATCGATCTCCCAGTGCGGAACCCATATGCCCGGGAATTCAAAGCAATAAACCAACTTGTGGTGCCACTTGGTAGACGTTGGCCATTCGGGGCAGTTTTCCCCCACGCAGTAATTGCGTTCAACGTAGCAGTTCCATTGTGCCTGAGCAGGGCGCTGCGTATAGACCACTGCCGTAACAAGCAGCAGCACGGCGACTATTAAACGAACGATCGAAGCTCTATTGAATGATCCCAGACGTCGGTACATAGCACCCCCCAGAATAAGACCTTCTGCGCTCTATTTCGGCAGGTTCGAACTCCCACCCGCCAGAGATTCAACTATACTAACGATCCTCCAGCGATCGACGATAGACTTGATTCGATTGGGCTCTATCGAGTTCCGATTCTTGCCCACGGAACGGCAGCCTGCACGCCAGCCCTCTGAACGCATCCGTTGTTCCTGTTCAGCGTAACTGCCCAATATGACGTACGACCTGAGCTGGTCGTTGGATTCGAGACCGCGGCACAGCCTGAAGGACCCTGCGAACTGTCCTGGCTAAGTCGGCAAGGGCGAACTCTAACGAGCACAGAGCCTTTGTGCGAGAGCCAGAAGGTCATCCAGCCAAAGGGGTTTGAAGTGGACCTGCGAGCCAAGCGACTCGAGCTCTGCGATTGTCTCGGCGTCGATCAGGTAGTCACCTGTAACAATGGCGACAGGCACCGCCTCCAACGTCCTCACGGTACGGAGCCTTCGCAAGAACTCGAGGCCGTCCTGAATCGGCATGCGGAGATCGAGGATCACGGCGTCGGGTTCCATGCGAGTGGCCAGCTGAAGACCCATCGCTGCGTCCTCAGCGCAAGAGACTTCGTAGCCCTCAAGACGAAGGGCAGGCTCGAACGTCTCTAGCACGACCCGGTCATCATCAATCAGTAAGACTCGCACAGAAGCTGCTCCGCCGCCTGGGAGGCTGCCTCCCACGGTGCCGAACGGTTTCCGGGTCGAACCGACGTCACGCAGAGAGCGGGTAACAAGCGCGAATGTTCAGGGACGCCATTCCCGCCTAGCGCCGAACCTGTCCAGGCGTCTTACCGGTCGCTTGTCGAACTGCGTGGTAGAGGTTGGCCTTGCCGCGGAATCCTACCATGTACGCGACCGCTTCGACCTTGTGATCAGTGGTACGCAGTAGTCTCAAAGCCTCCTTCACTCTCGCCTCGCGCACGTAGGATGCGACCGAACATCCATAGACCTGACGGAAGACCTTGTCCAGCTTCGCGCGACCGCACCCGAGATCCTCTGCCAGCGCGCGAATACTCGAGACACCGGAAAGCGACGACATGATCTGCTTCCGAGCCGAACGAGCCACCGTCGTGGGAGATTGGGCCGAACGCTCTTCAGGGGACGACACCGGCTCAAGCCGGTAGCCTTCATTCCGATTCCAGGTCACACGCCACCGGCTGCATGCTCCAGTCGCGGTCATGCAGTCGTACAAAAGACCGCGAACGGCCAAGGCCTCCAGCGGTGAGGAAGCTACTGGGAGCGCCGAGACTAGGGCGTGCAGAGACTCATCACACTGCAGCCCGGTTCGCATCAGGCTCTGCAGATCTCGCGCTACCCCACGTAAAACACTATCGCGGACGGCCGCGTTGCCCGCTGTTCCCATCGTAGCTTCCTTTCGGCGCCAGATCGTGAACTCGCGGCTTGGCCCCCATCGTATCAGTGGATGCGGCACCGATAGCACTAACCACATCTGCCACGTCGCGTGGTTCACGATCGAAACCTTTTCTAAAGTAATCGAAACACCTTACCTTCGGTAACCTCTTGATCAACCAGCGCCTGTTATCGCCGTGGCCTACTCTCGGGATCGGAGAGGCGTCCTCTGGCGGGGCACACGGCGACGATTTTCGGATTCTGGGAAAACGGTGACGGAGTCGACGGCAACCCTGCTCCCTTCAACAACTTGATCGCCACACCGTTCCACCACCCCCTCCGGTAGCAAACGGACCGTTTACGCTGAGAACGGTACGGTGACCGGATAACTACCCTGGGTTCAGTAGTTTGATCCGCGGCACCGTTCCGCCACCCCCTCCGGTAGTAAACGGTCCGTTACGGCGAAACGGGTGCCCTGTCTTCCTACTGAAACGGGGGGCGCGTGCGACGCCGATTTTTCGATTTCCGTAAAACGGTAACCGGCTCGCCCCCAAGGCCCGTCCTGTCAACAACTTGACCGCGTCACCGTCCGCCACCCCCTCCGGTAGCAAACGGGCCGTTCACGGCGAGGAGCTGAATAAGGAACTCTAGAGGTTGTATATCGCACCCCCCACCTCCAAAAGTGGAGGGTGGGTTCGATCACGCCAGGGCCTATTGCGCCACAAGACGTTTGCCGAAGCGGTTCGGCACAACCCCCGGACGGCTCCACCGCTTCGACTGCGTGCCTAGCGGTCGCCCCGCTCCAGACCCTCGAGTATCAGGTCTAGAACGAACTCGAAGCTGTCCCCCTGGTTCGGCGCGTCGATGTGGTGCTGCACGTGCTCGGCGAAGTAGGGATAGTCCGCGGTGGACATCTCCGCGAGGAAGTTCTTCGCCACGTCAGCTAGTGCAGTGATTCCGAAATAGCTCGGCACTTCATGACTTTCTCCAGGATGCGTTCGGCCGGCGCGGTCCAGATGAACGGCACGGCGTCGTGATTGTGGTTGTGAATATACGCGGAGATCGCGTCGATGAGGTCGCGGACGCTCAGAAAGTCGCCGCGTCGCAGCTGGTCCGCGGTCAGCCGCGAAAACCAGACCTCGACGAGGTTCAGCCAGGAGGCGCTCGTGGGCACAAAGTGCAGATGGAACCGAGGATGCCGGCGGAGCCACCGTTGAATCGCCGGATGTTTGTGCGTCGCGTCGTTGTCGAGGATGGCGTGGATAGCCACGTCCGGCGGCGTTTGTGCGTCGAGCAGGTTCAAGAACTTGCGAAATTCCTGATGCCGATGGCGCGCCAGACACGAGCCGATGACGGTGCCCTCGAGGACATTCAACGCGGCAAACAACGTCGTCGTCCCGTGCCGCTTGTAGTCGTGGGTCATGGTGCCGGCTCGGCCGGGTTTCATCGGCAGGCCGGGCTGCGATCGCTGCAACGCTTGGATTTGGCTCTTTTCGTCGACACAGAAGACCAGGGCCTGTTCGGGCGGATCCACGTAGAGCCCGACGACGTCGGTGAGCTTCTCGAGAAACCGCGGGTCCGTCGACAGCTTGAAGGTACGGACGCGGTGCGGCTGCAGCCCGTGCGCCTGCCAAATCCGATGAATCGACGCCGGACTCAACCCTTGCGCAGCGGCCATGGTACGCAGACTCCAGTGGGTCGCCCGCGGCGGCGCGGTGTGCAGCGTCGCTTCCACGACCTGCTGCTCGCGGGCCGCGGTGACTTGGCGCTTGCGCCCGCGGCCCGGGGCATCGCGGGTCAGGGCGCCGGGCCCCCCAACCGCAAACCGGCGGCGCCACAACCGCACCGTATTCTGGCTCGTGGCGAGCTGGTGAGCGATGTGCTTGCTCGGCAGACCGTCAGCCGCGAGCACCACGATCCGGCTCCGCAACACCACGCGCTGCGCTGTCGTGCCCGCTCGAATCCAGCCGTGCAGCGTCGCGCGTTGTTCCGGCGTCATCGGCAAAGCGGGGGTTCGGTTCATGTGGCACACGGTACCAAACCCCAACTGGAAGTACAAGACGTTTTACGATCACTGCACTAGGTCCTGCTGGGCGATGGGGAAGTCGAGCTTCTGCAGGGTGAAGCCGAGGATGTGGGTCGTGATGGCGTGGAAGCCTCGGCAGGCCGTGTCAACGGAGAATCCCGCTTCGCGAAGCGCTCGACGTATGGTGCTTTGCCAGCCAGGTCCGCCACCGTTGGCGATTCCGAACATCGAGCGCTATCAGCTCCGGCACCATGTGGACAGTTGACAGCTAAGACTACTCCCCGCCAGTCGCAGCGGGTCGCCCCCGCTGGTTGCTGTTCGATCAAAAGTTTGATCCGAGATATTCCGGAACTATCCGAAACAAGTGAGACGTGCGACGCTCGCGGGCACAACAACTGACGGGGAGGGCGACAGGATTGGGCCGCGCCGACCCCGATCCGACGTCCGCCTTCTGCGGGAGGGGTGTCCCAGAAAGCTCTCACGCAGCGCCCAACCCGGACCACGGAACCCGGCTCGCGAGACGATCACGCGGGCACCAGCCGCCACCTCGCCCCAGGCGCGACTCACCTCCCTGGCGCCGCGCCCGTGACCGCTGAAGGAACCGCGGAACATAATCCGCTGAGCTCGATCAAAAGTTTTAATCCGCCGGGATAAGCCAGGATAATCCGGGATGACCCCGGGATGCGACTCGCGCGAGGACAACAACTTATCCTCCGATGCGGAGGTACCGACGCTGCCCGCCAAGACACTCCCCCTGAGCCGGTCAAGGAGTTTGAAGCGGGACATAGTAGGGACCCATCAAATATTCGTCTTTTATTCGCTTGGCGACGTGCGAGACGGGTTCGCGCGAGACTGCCCCCTCCGCCACCCCGTTGCTAGGTTGCTCGCACTCCGGGATCGCTTGCAGCTCACTTCGGTTTCTCTCGGTGTTTTTGGGGCGATTACACTGCTCTCGGCAGGACTGCCAGGGAGCTGAGACGCGTCCAGGGCGAGGTGGCAGCCGTCGCCAGCCGAGCGTCTCGCGAGCCGGTTTCCATGGTCCGGGTTGGGCGCTGGCGTGAGAGCCGCTACCCCCCTGCGGACAGCGGACGTCGGATCGGTCCTCCGCGCGGCCCAATGTCGTCGCCCTCCGCGTCAGACGTGGCGCCCGCGGGAGTCGGCATCCCACTTATCCCGAGTTATCCCGGGTTTCAAAAGTCTTGATCGACCACATCAGGACCGACAGCGGGCGAACCGAACGGCCTCCTGACGTTGGCCGCGGTCGTTGGTGCGGTGGCGGCGGGTGCGACCATCGGGGTGTTCGAGCCTGTGCGCCGAGCGATTCGCGTCGATCCGGCGGCCATCTTGCGCGCCGAGTAGAGTCCGCCCCTCTTGCACGCTGTTATCGTGCCACTCAGCAGGGCCGATCGCGGATACTGCGGATACTCTAGAGGCTGAGTGCCTGAGCACGCTGCACGAGATCACTAAACGATGGACGGCTATCGGTACGCGGCCAAAACGCTTGCCCGGAACGGGATCTTCACGGGCGCGGTGGTCCTGACACTCGCGCTGGCGATCAGCGTGTCCTCTGCGGTCGTTTCGGCTGCGATTCGCGCTGAACAATCTCCGTCGGTGCCAGACGCCACACGGCTACGCGCGTTCTACCCACTCACGATGGAGACCGGTCGGTTCGGGCTCTTGAGTTATCCCGAATACGAGCAGTTCCGAGACGTCACAACCGACGCCATCACCGTGGCCGCGTTCGGGGTCGGCATGCAACTCACGGCGCAGCTTGATACGGCCGTGCAAGCTGGCGTCTCTCCCGTCTCGGGCAACTACTTCGCCGTCCTGGGCTCGCAGCCGACGCTCGGGCGGCTGTTGGTGGCCAGTGATGACGTCGCCGGTGCGGACCCCGTCGTGGTGCTCACCGATGACGCCTGGCTGGCGTTCTTTGGACGCGATCCGGACATCCTGGGGCAGGCCATTCGGGTCGGGTCGTTCCCGTACACCGTGGTCGGGGTTGCCTCGAACCCCCTGGCGGGACCGGCCTATGACCCTGACCTCTGGGTCCCCCTCTCGCAGACGGCGCAGCTGGTGCCTGGGGATGGCGAAGACATCCTCAAGGGCCCCACGGCGCGGTGGCTCAGCACACTTGGTCGGGTGCGAGCCGACCGGGATCCGCAGCAGCTCGACGCCGTGCTCGCCGTCGCGACCGAGCAGCTGCAACGTGAGGACGACGGGAACGCCCATCCCCAACCGTGGCGACTCGACGCGCACCCCGTGAACCGCGTGGCGCTGGGTCCAACGCCCCATGAGGCGCGGGCTCGACTACTCATTGTCCTGACCCTGCTGACGGGAGGATTCCTGCTGGCGGCGTGCAGCAACATCACGCTGTTGATGGTGACCCGAGGTACCGACCGGGCACACGAACTGGCTGTTCGATCGGCCCTCGGCGCCACGACGGCCACGCTCGTCCGACTGTTTGCGTGGGAGGTTGTCCTCCTCGTCGCGCTAGGCGGTGCGATGGCCGTGCTGGCGCTTCCCTGGATCGAGCGGCTGGTGGCCATGCCACAGCTGGCCGGGCTCGTGTCTACCGGCCTGGATCGGTACACGGTCGCCACGGTGAGTGTCACGGCCGTCGGTGTCGCGATTGTGATTCTGGTTTTCACGGCTGTGGGTCTCGAGGCCCGTTCGCGATGGCACGGCCTGGGGCTCGCGCACGGCGCACGGGTCACCCGTGGTACCCGTCTGCGTCAGGGGCTGGTGGTGGTACAGGTCACGCTGTCGTGCGTCCTGCTGATGGCGGCGGGGCTCCTCGTCCAGAGCGCCCGCGGAGTCGCCGGCAGGCCTCCAGGGTTTGTACCGAACGTCCTCGTCGCGCGCGTAATCATGCCGCCGGACCAGTACACGCCGACAGAGGGGATGGCACTCTACGAGCGGCTGCGGACCGGCCTGTTGGCCCAGCCCCTGGTGTCGTCGGTCGGGTTGGCGTGGCACGCCCCGCTCAGTGAGACAGCACTGAGTGTCTCGGTCATCGCGCCCGCGTCGGCCATCCCCAAGCGCACGGAGATCACCGGTAACCTCGTCTCGCCCGGCTATTTTGAGGCGCTTGGCGTGCCCGTGCTCGACGGTCGCGGGTTTCTTCCCAGCGACGACCCGGAGGCGCCGCCCGTCGTGATCGTCAATCGGTCGTTTGCCGAGCGCTGGTGGCCCACCCGCCAGACCGTCGGCCGCGAGCTGAACCTGCCGAGAAGTGGCGGGGCTCGCCGCGTGGTCGGTGTCGTCGACGACATCCGGTTTCGTACGCTCACAGAACCGGTACAACCGCTCGTGTACCTCCCCCTCACACAGCGCTACCAGCCGTGGGCGTTTGTTCAGATTCGCGCGACCACCGTCGATCCGATGCGGGCATTGACCACACTACGGTCCGTGGTGGCCGAGCTCGATCCACAGATCGGCATCGGTGACCCGCGCACGCTGGCGGACGATATCCAGATGTCGCTCGCAGAGTGGCGAGGTCCGGCCTCTCTGGCGGGACTCCTGGCGCTGGTCACCCTGCTCCTGACGACGGTCGGGTTGTACGCCACGCTCGCCACCTCGGTGAGCCAGCGCACCAAGGAGATGGCGATTCGCCGAGTGCTCGGGGCGCAGGACGGCCAGGTTCGCCGTCTGGTCATCGTCCAGGGACTGCTCCCAGCCGCTGTCGGGATCGTAATCGGAGTGGGCGCGACAACGGCTGTGATGGGGTACTTGGAATCCCTCTTGTATGGCGTCACACCTCGCGACGGGATCACGCAGGGTGCTGTCGTGGGGCTCCTCGGCCTGGTGGCCTACGTCAGCTGCCGGGGTCCGGCCCGCCGGGCCGCGGGCGTCGACCCGATGACCGTCCTGCGGGCTGAGTAACCTCGTTCATCACAACTCGCTGACTGTGTGGGGTCAGACGATTGTGGACCGTTTGAAGGTGTGAGATAAGAGAGACTTTGCTGCCCGGGGAGGAGGTCCCCATGAGCCACGCAAAGTCAGCAGAGAAGGTTGTTCAGGATATCCGACGGAAGACGAGACGCCGGTTCTCAGCCGAAGAGAAGATCCGGATCGTCCTTGAGGGGATGCGGGGCGAGGAAAGCATCGCGGCGCTGTGTCGCCGCGAAGGGCTGAACTCGAATCTCTACTACCGCTGGAGTAAGGAGTTTCTCGAAGCCGGCAAGAAACGGCTGGTTGGCGACACGACCCGTGAGGCGACGTCGACGGAAGTCACCGACCTCCGCCAGGAGAATGGCCGACTCAAGCACGTCGTGGCTGAGTTGGTGCTCGAGAATCGGCTACTCAAAAAAGCGTGACGGCCTCCGACTCGGAGGGCGATACGTGAGACACACCGCCGCCGAGAAGTACGAGATTATCCGGCTCGTCGAAGGGTCGGATCTGTCAGTGCGCCACACGTTACGCGAGCTCCAGGTGCATCGGTCCACGTTCTACGCGTGGTATCGCCGCTACACCGAACGGGGTCGGGCCGGACTCGAGGCGAAGTCCTCGGCGGCCCGCCGATACTGGAATCGGATACCGTCCCGGGTCCGCGAGCACGTGGTCGAGGCGGCGCTGGCGGACCCCGAGCGGTCGCCACGAGAGCTGGCATGGCAGCTGACAGACCGGGAGGGCCATTTTCTCTCCGAGTCGAGCGTCTATCGCATTCTCAAGGCGTATGACCTCATCCCGAGTCCCGCCTTCATCGTGCTCTCGGCGGCGAAGACGTTTCAACACCCGACGCATCGGCCGAACGAACTCTGGCAGACCGATTTCACCTATCTCCAGGTCGTCGGGTGGGGCTGGTACTACCTCGCGACCGTCTTGGACGACTACTCGCGCTACATCGTGGCCTGGACGTTGCGGACATCGATGCAGGCGTCTGACGTGACCGAGACGCTCGACCTGGCGCGGGCGAAGACGGGTGTCGATCGCATCCAGGTCAGACATCGGCCCCGACTGCTCAGTGACAACGGCCCGTGCTACGTCTCGCAAGAGCTCGCGACCTATCTCGACACGCACGGGCTCGGGCACACCCGCGGCGCTCCCTATCACCCGATGACCCAGGGCAAGATCGAACGCTATCACCGGTCGATGAAAAACGTGGTCAAGCTGGAGAAGTACTACAACCCCTGGGAGTTGGAGCGAGCCGTCGCGCGCTTCGTCAATGCCTACAACCATCGTCGACTCCACGAACGGGTCATAAATGGCGTCGCCGGGCCTCGTGAGGCGCTTGATGAAGAACTCGGGAAGCTGCGCCTTGAAGCAAGCGCGGTAACTGACCTCGTGGATCGAATGGGCCTGGCGCTGGCCCGACGTCCAAAACTCGTTGATCAGGTAGCGGATAGGACCTTCCCGAATCTCCGCAGACGGCTGGCCGAACTCGCTGAAACTTTGCACCAGATCGACGAATGCCGCAGTTCGATCGCTGACGCGTTCCGAAACTACGGGAGCAGGGTCAAACAAGGGAAGCGTCCCGCGGGCCGCATGAGGCATGCCGAATTCTAGCCGACTCTCGCCCTGTGGCTCACGTTTGTGCAGCGGGTCTTCTTGAAACCCGGGACAAGTGGGATGCCGACTCTCGCGGGGTCAACAACGTACGGGGATCGGCCGACAGAATTGTGGTGCAAGACGTTTGATCTATGAAATCCTTTTCGACGACGACGCCGAGTCGATCGAAGATTCTGAAGCGGGATATTCTGGGACTGATCCGGGATTCTCGTATTCGTCTTTTGTTCGCTTATCGACGTGCGAGACGGGTTCGCCCGGGACTGCCCCCACCGCCACCCAGTCGCAACCGTGCTCGCACTCCGTGGGCGCTCGGGGGGTTCACCCCTGTTTTCTCGTTGTATTGGGACGATTTCAGCGGTCGCGAGCACCGCGCCTGGTGGGCGAGACGTGCCCGGGACGAGGTGGCGACTGGTGAGCGGGCGAGCGTCTCGCGAGCCCGTTTCCGTGGTGCGGGTGGGGAGCGTTGCGTGAGAGTCCCTCCGGGTGCGCCGATCGTCCCCGTTGATCCTGATCGCCGGCGACACCGCTCGGGTGCTGGATCGTGCCTACGGCGCCCGGTCGTCCCACCAGTCATCGACGAACGAAAGCCGATCGGGGGGCTCGATCGTCGTATGCGAGGATATGTTCCTGGATCAACTCCTGGGGGACGATACGTTCGTCTGGCGACGTTCCGGCACGGTAGACTGGCCGGCGGGCGGCACGGGGGTAAGTGGCACCGGGGTGAACTGGCAGTTCCTGATCGCCGCGGCGGCCTACAACCTGGTGCGGATGCGCAGATTGGAAGCGACGGCATGACGCGCGTCGCCCCACGGAGCGATCGGCGCCCGTCATACCTTGAAGACCGGTTCTTGAATCGACCATAGAACCCGTTATGAACGCCTCGAATTTCAGCATCCTGCTAGTCTTGAGCGCACGGTGTCCCACGACTGACTCGATGACTCGCAAGGGAATCCTATGAACATCGTCCTTTCCTTCAGCGCGCTGTGTATCCTGCTGGTGATCGGCAAAATCCTGCGAGTTGAGATTCGCCTGTTCCAGAAACTCTACCTGCCGGCATCGGTGATCGGTGGTCTGCTCGGGTTGGTCCTCGTACAGACGATCGGCGACTACCTTCCAGACGCGACGACGGCGGGGTGGAATCGGCTACCAGGATTCCTCATCAACATCGTTTTCTCGGCCCTCTTCCTGGGAGTCTTCATCCCGCCGATCAGACGCATCTGGGGGATCGCCGGGCCGCAATTGGCGTACGGCCAGATCGTCGCCTGGGGCCAGTACGTCGTCGGTCTCGGAGTGGCGATCGTGCTTTTGACACCGATGTTTGGCATCCCAGAGGCCATCGGCACCATCATTCCGGTCGGCTTCGAGGGTGGTCACGGCACCGCCGCCGGTCTGGCGCCGGTCTTCGACGCCTATGACTGGCCCGAGGGCACGGACCTGGCCCTCACATCGGCGACGTGCGGCATCCTGTTTGCCATCATCGTCGGCATGGCGCTTGTCAACTGGGCAGCGCGCCGCGGCTACACCCGGCAGCTGAAGCGCATTGAGGATATGCCCGAAAGCAGTATCGTTGGCATCTACGAACCGGCCGAGCGGCCGAGCGCGGGGAGCCAAACCGTGTCGGCTGCGTCGGTGGACAGCCTCGGCTTCCATCTCGCCATTATCGGTCTCGGCGTCTTCATCGGTTCTCTGATCCACAGCAGCCTGGTACGCGTCGAGTTCCTGGTGCGGCCTCCGAGCGCCGACGGCCGCGCCTTCTTCGACAGTTTCCCGCTCTTTCCGCTGTGCATGATCGGTGGCCTGGTGGTGCAGCTCTTCTTCGCCAACTTCACCAAGCGCAATCCGCTCGACCATCGCCTCATGCAGCGCCTCTCGGGCACCGCCATGGACTTCCTCGTGGTGGCCGCGATCTCGACCATCAACGTGGAAGTGGTGCTGGGGGGGCTCGTGCCGCTGGCGATCCTGGTCGTCGCCGGAGTGCTGTGGAACGTGTTCTGCGTAATGTGGCTGGCGCGCCGCCTCCTGCCAGCGGACTCGTGGTTCGAGCGTGCGATTGCCGAGATGGGGCAGTCGATGGGCGTCACCGCCACCGGCCTCCTGCTGTTGCGCGTCGTCGATCCCGAAGGCGACACCGACGCCACGTCGGCCTTCGGATACAAGCAGCTCATGCACGAGCCGTTCATGGGCGGCGGGCTGTGGACGAGCGCCGCCATTCCGCTGGCGCTGGCGTACAATCCGGTTGTGGTGCTCGGCATCAGCGCCGGGGCGGTGGCGCTCTGGCTGCTGGTGTGGGCGCTGCTCTTTCGCGGTCGGCTCGGCCCCGGGTGATCGCAAGGAATCTCTGACATTTGTCGAGGGGAGACGGCCGTCAGGTCGGGCTCTGGGCCGGTCGGGGAGGCCGACCGCCGTGCACGTCCGACATCGCACCGGGCGTGCGGCCTCCCGATCCTCGGCTCGAAAAACCGAGGTAGGGACAGGTAAAACGGAAATCCCTGGTAACGTCTACTGGGCGAGACTTCACGGGCCGGGATCTGTTGGGGCCGCATCGTCCCCCGCAGACCCTGCCATCGATCGGAGGACGACACATGTCAGAGCCGCGCGGCCATTGGCGTTCGAACACCGGCTTCATCCTCGCCGCGACCGGGAGCGCGATCGGCCTCGGCAACCTGTGGAAGTTCCCGTTCATCACGTGGGAGAACAACGGCGGGGCCTTCGTCCTCGTGTACCTCGTGTGCATCGCCGCCGTGGGCCTGCCCATCATGATGGCCGAACTACTGATCGGGCGGTCGACGCAGAAGAGCGTGGTCGGGGCGCTCAAGGAGGCCATCGGGCCGGCGTGGGGCATCGTTGGCCTCTGGGGCGTGCTCTGCGGCTTTCTGCTGCTCAGCTACTACACGGTGATCGCGGGCTGGTCGCTCTTCTACTTCGCCAAGTCCGCGGGCTGGCTGGTCGGTGGATTCCCGGCGGGCGCCTCGATGGGCGAGCTGTTCGGTGCGCAGGCGGCCAATGGCCGCCTGCAGCTTGGCTTGTCTCTCGGGTTCAGTATCGCCACGGTCTCGATCGTCTACTTCGGCGTCCAAAAGGGCATCGAGCGCATCGCGCGCGTCTTTCTGCCGATTCTCTTCGGGATCCTCGTTTTGCTGCTCGTCTCCGCCTTGGAGATGGACGGGGCCGGCGAGGCGCTCGGATTCATCTTCCGGCCGCGCTTCGGCGAGTTGGATGGGGGGAGCGTCCTCGAGGCGCTCGGTCACGCGTTCTTCACGCTCTCGCTCGGCATGGGCGCGATGGTGACGTACGGTTCGTACATCTCGAAGCATCAGTCGATCGTGAAGGCCTCGGCGATCATCGTCGTACTCGATACGCTAATCGCACTCGTGGCCACGGTGATCATGTTCTCGGTGATCTTTAGCGTGCCGGGTATGGACGAGCAGGTCAGCGGCACCGGCACCGTGGGGATGCTCTTCATCTCGCTGCCGCAGTTGTTCTTCACCGAGGTCCCGTTCGGGGCATTCCTGGGGCCACTCTTCTACGTGCTCGTGGCCCTCGCGGCGCTCACCTCGACGATGTCGCTGCTGGAAGTGGTCGCCGCCTACGTGATCGACGAACACCACATGCTGCGGGCCAAGGCGACGCTGCTGTGTGGCGGAGCGGTGTTCGCCTTCACGATCCTCGCTGCGTTGTCGTTCGGTGGGGTCGGCGCGATCACCGAGCTCCAATTCAGCGGCGCGCTCGGCCAGATACTCTTCGGCGGCAAGGCGAGCTGGTTCGGCATGGTCGACCACTTCGTGTCGAACTGGATGCTCCCGACCGGGGGATTCGCGATCACGATCGCGGCGGGCTGGTTCCTGACGCGCGAGGACACCGAGCGGGAGCTCGTGGATGGGACAGAGCCCGGGTGGTTCAACTATGGGGCGTGGCGGTTCTTCATCCAGTTCGTGTCGCCGCTGGCCGTGGCGGCGATCATCATCGCGGTGCTCTTCTTCGGGGTGGACTTCAGCTAGCCGACACCTGCTTTTCCGGACTGCGGCGGCGACTGTCGTCATCCGCGACGACTTCGAGCACGCGCGCCGGCGCAGGCCGTTCAACGGCCTGCAGATCCGGAGGGGCGGACCGATGACGCCCGCGCGCCGCCGGAACCAGTCGACGGTCGCGCTTACAGGTAGCGCGCCACGGCACCGCGTTCCGCGGTCGCCCCGGCAGAATAATGCGCCACCATGCGGCTGGTCTTCCAGTTGCCGGCCAGCATCAGGCCTTGATGCACGGCTCCACTGGGAACCAGCATCCCCCGCCGCTCGTCCCGCGCTCAGTCCACTCGAGAACTCTCGGGCATTCCCAGGGACGTCATGCGGTTCAAGATCTGGCAGCCCACTCTGGCTTCCACCCTCTGACCTTGCAGCGTTCGGGCCCGGACCATCGGACCGATGATGGTCTTGTACCGACACATCGTGGTTTCGGCCAGACTTCGCTTGCTGTAGCCGGACCAGGTGTGCCACGTGCGCTTTCCGAGGCTCGTTCGCGATCTGATGTTGCGATTGCGCTCTCTGGAGCGCGAGGACTCCGGACGGAGCTGCGCGTTCTTCGTCGGTGGTATGAGCACCCGTGGCGAGCGGCCCTCACGGTGTCGCTCTATCGCAGCGTAGACTCCCTCGGTGTCGTAGGCCGAGTCTGCCGCGACCCATGCCAGCGGGCGCTCGACCGGCTTGAGCAACGCGGGTAGCTGCGTCGCCCGACGACGGTCGACGTCCAGAGACGCGACCAGACCTCAATCGCCGCGAACACCCACGTCGGCCGGGTCTTCCCCCCGGTGAACGAACGGATCTCGTCGGCTTGCAGCTCTTCGGCGACGAAGCCGGTCGGCCGCCCGTCGCTAAATTGGCGACACACCGACGCGGCCCGCTCGAGCCAGCGGGCCACGGTGTTCCAGGCCAGCCGTTCGACCCGGGCGATCGCCGACAGACTGACGCCCTCAACGCGCAGCGTGACGACCGTGTCGAACGTTGTTCTGCGATGCTGGAGACGGTAGTAGGGGGTCCCCTTGGTCGTCGAGAACGTCTGTCCGCACTTGATGCATCGGTATCGACGCCGTTTCCCGGCCGTGGTTCTGTAGAATCCGTAGCGGATGATGTGGCTGGACCTGGCGTTTCCGTGCACGGAACACGTGGGATTGAGACAGCGTGGTTTCTTCACTGTGCGTGGGCCTTGTCGACGAGAGTACTGTGGTGCTCACATTACGGCCCAAACTCTAGCATGTAGGTGGGTTAGGGACTGGACGCCAACAGTTGATTGCGGAAGCACCACTTGTCGGCCGCAAGCGGACTTGCGGCCCGATATGGACCGCATCGGCCACCACCGGCCCCATGCCGAACAAGCCGCCGCCGGGCCACGCAGCGGCCACAGCGCACGGGAACGTCGGCGGCGGGAATGCAAGGCCGCAGTCGCCGGGAGAACGCCGCGAACCTCGGAGTCGAGGTGGGGACGGCCGGATGGAGACGGCAGGGCACATTGAGGAGGAGATCGAGAAGGTGAAGCCGCCCGAGAAAGCGTGATCGGACCCGGTATCCGATCACAGAGGCAGGACCACTCCGATCACACCGGCCTGGAAGAAGATGGGGCCGCGTCCGGGTGTGACAGGGCTCGGCGTGACGGATCACAGGCCCCGTCACACCTCCAGTCACACCTTTTTCTCCGCAAGTCGTTTATTCTATTGAACTACTGTACCCCTATGATCCATCAATGGGGTCAGGTAAAGGGTCAAAGTAGAAGCCTGGAGCGACCTGTACCGTTCCGGATGACCTCGCGCGGATAATCGCGTAGAGGTCGGGCAGGCGCCGGGATTTCCCAGGGCGTCGCGTCCGGACGACAACCGGCGTCTCAGCTACCGACGCACCGCTGGCGGTGACCGCCGCCCCCGAGGGATCGGAATCGACGTAGCTGGCTTGGTGCGCCTGTTCATCACCGTGGCGCATCCGATTGAGACGGTGACCGTCAGCACCACCGGGGCCCGTGCAAAGATTCGCATCAGTTTCATGGCTCAATGCTCCTTGCCGTGGCCCTCCGTACTGCAATGGCCCGGCACCGGCGGGATAGCGCTACACCGGTCCAGGATGTGACGTCGCATCAGAGCCACCCTCGCTGCCGGGCGATGCGCGCCGCTTCGACCCGGTTAGATGCACCGAGCTTGCTGATCGCCTCGGACAGGTAGTTCCGGACCGTTCCTTCCGACAGGTGCAGCGCCGCCGCGATACCGGCGCCTGACACGCCGTCCCCGGCCAGCCGCAGCACCTGTCGCTCGCGGTCGGTAAGCGGATCGGCCTCGCACCAGGCCTCGGCGGCCAGCTCCGACGAAATCGCTCGCCCCCCATTCCGCACCTCGCGGACCGCCCGCGCGAGCTCCTCGGCGGGCGCATCCTTCAGCAGGTAACCGCGGACACCCGCGTCAAGCGCCCGGCGCAGATAGCCGGGACGGGCGAAGGTGGTGAAAATGATGACGCGCATGCGGCGCTCGACCAGCTTCGCCGCCAGCTCCAACCCGGTCACCCGCGGCATTTCGATGTCGGTGAGCACGACATCCGGCTCCAGGCGTTCGGCGAGTCGCAGCGCCTCGGCGCCGTCCCGCGCGCGGGCGACCACCTCGATATCGTCCTCCAGATCCAACAACGCCGACAGCGCACCCAGCACCATCGCCTGGTCCTCGGCGACCAGCACGCGGATCAAGCGGAAGCCTCCCGGGACGCCGGTTGTCCCGATGTCGGACGCTCTGGAACGGCCGGGATGCGAACCGTCAGGGTGACGCCACGCGCCGTCTCGATCACCATCTCGCCCCCGACCCGCTCGGTCCGTTCACGCATACCTGCCAGACCGAAACCCTCACGGACGGGGCCGCCGCGCAGTCCGGCGGCAGGTCGAACGCCGCTCGGTCGACCGTGAGAACGATACCGCCGGCCTCGCAGGCGAGCCGGGCGTTTTCCAGCTCCGCATCCAGATCCACCCGCCGGAACCCGGTCACCGCCTCGCGTACCTCGCGTAGCGCGCCGCGCGAGATGCGCTCCACCTCACGGATCTCCTGCTCGGCGCGGCTGTCGCCCCGTGCCGCGAGCCTTGCCGCGAGCGCCGCCTTGATGGTGACGAGCGAGAGGGTGTGGCCGAGCAGATCATGCAGATCGCGTGCGATCCGCTCGCGCTCCGCGACGGCCGCGAGCCGACGCACCTCGGCCTGCGAGAGCTGCAGTGCAGCGTCATGACGCTCAAGCTCGTTGTAGTGGATGTTCACGGCGCCGACCAGAAGCGAGATCGCGCCACCGATCAGGAGGACGAAGTTGGACAGGTCGAACAACAGCCACTCGATCGCGACTAGTAACACGATGCCCGCGAGCCAGCCGTAGGCACGCGGGGGCCGGGCCGCGCGACCGACGAACGCGCTGCCGTAGATGAAAAAGGTCATCGCGTTCTGGTTGAACGGCGTCCACACCAGGCCAATGAGCAGAATGCCAGCGATGTTGACGAGGACGCGCCGGCCGGAGTGCCAGTAGCCGTCGAAGTACAGCGCCAGGAACACCGGCAGCGTGAGCAGGGCCAGCGTCAGCTCGGCCGGCTCGATCGGAACGAAGAACCACTTGGCGAAGAAACAAATCAGCCAGAACAGCCAAAGGTAAGGTATCCAGCCGATGCGCGGCGACGCCGGGAGCAGGCGCCGGTGAAGCGCGAGAACCGCCTCGCCGGCAGCGCGACCGAGGTCTCCACCCATCTAGCGAATCTCCACGTCGTCGAGTTCGAACGCGTAGGCGCCCGCCGGAGGCACCTGCGCCACGAACGCCAGGCCGCCGATGAGACCCGGTGTCGCCGTCGGGAACCGTGCCAACGGGATCTCGACCTCGGTCCACGCCGGGGCCGCCGTGAACGGCACGGTGGCCGGAATCGTCGCGGCTGCGCTGCCGCCGAACAGCATGACGCTATAGGTCCGGCCGTCGCCGCGCGTCCGAAAGCGGAGCACCTCCCGCGCCGAGAAATCGACCGGCTGCATCGGCTGCTCCCCGGGAAAGAAGATGGCGCCCGACCACGGGAACGCGAAACCGCTGGCGACGACCTCCCCTTCGACCCGCAGCGCTCCATGCCCGGCGGAAAGCCGGGCGGTGGACGATCCGCCCTGCAACCGGTCCGAGGTCGCCTGCCAGCCCGCGCCGAACGCGGCGCCGACGCCAGCCTCGAAGTCGGCGATGAGCGTCGTCTCCGGCGCCGGTAACGCCGCGAGCGCTTCCTCCTCCTCGACGCTTCGCTCCACGCGGTAGCCGTCCTTCCAGATGGCGACGATGCGGGTGCTGAGCGACAGGTCCTGCTCCAGATCGCCGTCGACCAGGACCAGGTCGGCGATCCGGCCCTCGTCGATGCGGCCACGGTCGCCGATCCCGAAGATCGCGGCCGGGGTCGACGTGGCCGCTGCGAGCGCCTCTGCGCTGCTCAACCCGGCGCGCTGCAGGAGTCGCAGTTCGCCGTGCATCGAGAGGCCGGAGGCGGTGCCCGGGTTGGGAGCGTCCGTGCCCGCGATCAGACGGACGCCGGCCGCGTGCAGCCGCCGCACGTTCTCGATCGCTACGTCGCCCCCGTCCGAGACTCTCTCGGCGTCGCCGCCGGAGAAACGGGCGGCCAGGGACTCGCGCTGCATGGACGACACCGGGACGCCGCCAGCCGCCGCTAGCAACTCGCCATCCATCGCGTCGCCGCCCATGGTGGCCCTGACCGAGAGCGTCGGGACGACGAACACGCCGGCCTCGGCGATACGCGCCGCCTGGGTCTCGTCGACGGGCACGTCGCCCCAAACGTGCACCAGCCCGTCCGCACCGAGAGCGACGGCGTCGAGGGCGTGCCCCAGCGTGCTCACGTGCACGACGGCGGGCATACCCTCGGCATGGGCCGCCGTGATCAGGGCGCCGACCGTATCGCGGCCGAGCGCCGCGAGGTCCATGCCGAATGTGCTCCCGTCCTCCCACACGATCTTGATCCAATCGGAGCCCTCGGCCTTCCGTGCCCGCACCCAAGCGGGCGCATCGTCCGGACTGCCCACGGGCTCCACCGGCACCCCGTACTGCGTGCCATGCCCGCCGGCCACGGTCGCGAGCATGCCGGCGGAGAAGATATCCGCCTCGCCGCCGCGGGCCAACTCGGCGCGGGCCGGGCGTTTCACGGCGACGAGAACAGGATCGCTGAACTGATCGAGCACCGTGGTGACCCCGAAGCGCAACGCGTCGTTCAGCGTGCTGCCCCACGTGTGCACGTGGCCATCGATCAGCCCGGGCACCAGCGTGCGCCCGCCGCCGTCCACCCGCGGGAGATCCGCCGGCACGTCGAGACCTTCCCCGACGCGCCGAATGCGACCGTCCTCGATCCACACGTCCTGTTCCGGCCGGAACGCCTCTCCGTCGAAGATATTCACGCGGACGATCGCGAAGTTGACCTCGGGCAGCGCAGCGTCCGCGGCCCTCGGGGGTGACACAGGCTCGGGCAGGGCTATGAGCACGCCCGTGAACGCGGCGAACGCCACCGCCAGATACGTCACGCTACGCACCGCCGTCGCTGCCGGTCCAGTCATCCCACCCCCCTATCGCTGACCGCCACGGCGGAACCCGACTGCCGCGACGATCAGGAAGACCACTGTGAAGACGCCGACCATCAGCGCGTGAACCGCGGCCGAACCGCCCTCGTCCAGAGCGACCACCATCAGCGCAAGCTGTGACTGGTGGTACGCGGGAAAGACGACGGCCACATCCTGCACGAACGACGGCAGCAGGGCGATCGGTATCCACAGGCCGGACAGAAACGCCATCGGCAGGAATACGAGATTGACAATGGCAACCGCGGACTGCGCCTTCACCCAGGCGCCGATCGCCAGGCCGAGCGCGCAGAAGGGAATCACGCTCGAGAGCACGACCCCGGCCAACGCGAACCACTGCCAGCGATACAGCGTGACCTCCGCAGCGTAGGCCCCGAGCAGGAACAGGCCGAGGACAATGGCCATGCCGAAGAGGAGCGCCGTTCCCACCCGGGCCAGCAGATAGGCGCTCACCGGCATCGGCGTGGTCTGCTTCAGCAGCAGCGCGCCGCTGTCGCGTTCGGTCGCGAAGCCGACACCGAACCCGAACAGGGAAGACCCCATGAGCCCGAAGACGCCGTAGGTGGCGAGCAGGAAGGTCGGGGCCACCGGGGAGAAGCCCATCACCACACCGAATAAGACGTAGAACATGAGCGGGAAGACCAGGGTCGGGATGGTGAACCCCGGCGTCCGCGCCAGTGTCAGGAACTGGGCTCGCGCCTCCAGCACGTAGATGCATGCGCGGCGGGCGAACCCGAGGCGGCGCGCGCCGTCGCTCGTTGCCGACATCACGCCACCTCCTTCCGCTCACCGGCATGGACCAGCGAGAGGAATGCGTCCTCGAGTCCGGCCCCCGTCACGTGCAGGTCGCGCAGGTCGGGATCCAGCGCCAGCAGCGTCCGCAGCAGGTCCTCGGGCCGCGCGGTCAGAATCTCCAGGTGCTGGCCGTTGACCTCCACCCGCACCACGCCACGCAGCACCGCCACCTCGTCGCGGTGGACGGACGTGATGCAGCGGACGCGGCTATCCGCGGTACGGGACTTGATCTCCGCCGGCGTCCCTTCGGCGACGACCCGTCCCTTGTAGATGACCGCGATCCGGTCTGCAAGTGCGTCGGCCTCGTCCAGGTGGTGGGTGGTGAGCACCGCGGTGCGGCCCGCGGCCCTCAGTCCCCGGATCTCGTTCCACAAGCTGCGGCGCGCCTCGACGTCGAGTCCGGTCGTCGGCTCGTCCAGAAAGACCAGCTCCGGGTCGCCGGCCAGCGCGAGCGCGAACATCAGCCGTTTTTTCTGGCCCCCGGAGAGCCGGCCGTACCGCCGCTCGCTCAACTCCTCGAGACCGGCCATTGCGAGCAGCCGGGAGACCGTGAACGGCGCCGGATAGTAACTGCCGAACAGCTCCAGGTGCTCGGCGACAGTGAGGGTGTCGGCAACACCCGAGACCTGCAGCATGGCACCGCGCCGTATACGAACTCCCTTGGCGCCCGGGTTGCACCCGAAAACGCGCACCTTGCCCCCCTGCACCTGCAGGCTGCCGAGCAGGAGGCCGACCGCCGTGGTCTTCCCGGCGCCGTTCAGGCCAAGAACCGCCAGAATCTCGCCGGGCCGGACCTCCAGGTCCAGCCCGTCGAGCGCGACGACGTCGCCGTAGCAATGGGTCACGTTCGACAGTGTCGCCACGCACTTGTCAGACATATTCCGTCCTTTCGCAGACATTCGTTGCGAACACAGCACGCAATCGATACGATTCGGGGACTCACCGATTACGACGCCGCGAGACTGCCGGCCGGCCTGTTCCATGTGCCTCGCGCCGCAACCCGAAGGCGATGATACCAACCGTGCGGGCGCCCCGCTAGTGCGGATTGTCAAGCGTGGATTGTGACGGATGTCACGACGCCGTTCCCGCTCGAAGATGGAGAACGTCGGCTGCCCATGGGCGACTCCGCCGCCACCTCGCACGCTCGGCGCACTAGGCAGTGGGGTTTCGCA
Source organism: Vicinamibacterales bacterium (assembly GCA_965249105.1). Classification (GTDB taxonomy): domain Bacteria; phylum Acidobacteriota; class Vicinamibacteria; order Vicinamibacterales; family UBA8438; genus CAUZIB01. The sequence continues at coordinate 1,464,837 of OZ252219.1, forward strand.
CTCCTCGCCCAACTCGGCCCGGTCGCCTGCCGCAGACTGCACGGAGACCGCCTACCACGCCCGCCAGGATGGCCGCTACTCGCGAGGTTGATCTCGGGGGTCCCACAGTTCCTCTCTGTGCACGTCCGATCCGCCCGAGACGTCCTCCCCCGAAGTGTGCAGTTTTCGGTTGCCATTGACACCGTACGTTCCCTGTCGCGTGACGATCAACCGACTCCGGCTGGTAAGGCTTCCCGGCGCACCGCCTACATGCGACGGAAGAGGTGGCCGTAGGCGGCGCTCACGCGCAGGATCTCCGGACGGTCCTTCAGCGTCAATCGATACCGGCGCCGCAGGTCGCGGCGCGCCGCCTTGATCGCGGCGACGTTCACGATGACGCCACGGTGGATGCGCCAGAAACGCTCGGGGTCGAGCCGCGCCGCGAGCTCCGTGATCGGCGTGCGTACGAGGTGCTCCGCGTCGCGGGTCACGGCAGCGGTGTACTTATGGTCGGCCCGGAAGAAACAGACGTCGTCGACCGCGACCAGCTCCACGCGCTCGCCCTGCCCGACCCGCAGCCAGTGCAGGTAGGCCGGCTGGTCCGCCAGACGGCGGACCAGCGACTCCAGCGCCTGCGCATCGAGCCCGGCGCGCCCTCCGCCGGCCAGCCACCGCTTCAGGCGATCGATGGTGTCGCGGAGGCGCGGCTCGGTCACGGGCTTGACGAGGTAGTCGACCGCGGCCCGCTCGAACGCCTCCACCGCGTGCTCGTCGTAGGCCGTGGCGAAGACAACGGCGGTCTTCGTGCCGACGCGGCGGGCGACCTCGAGGCCTGACGGCGACGGCATGCGGATGTCCAGGAAGACGATGTCCGGCTGCAGGCGATCGAGCCCTTCGAGCGCCGCCGTACCGTCACCCACGGACGCCACGACGGCCAGCTCCGGCCACGCCGCGGCGAGCAACCGTACGAGGTCTGCGCGCAACGCCGGCTCGTCGTCGGCGATCAGCGCCGTGGGGGCCCCGCGGCTGCTCAATCGGGCCTCCCGTCTTCCGGGGCGGCACCCGGAATCTGCAGGTCCGAGCTGACGCCGCTGCCGGCAGCCTCGGTCAGCGTCAGGCGGCCCCGGTCCCCGAACGCGGCCCGCAAACGCTCCCGGACGCTCGCGATGCCGACTCCGTGCCCCGCGGTGTCCGGGTCGAGGCCGACTCCGTCGTCCGCGACCCGTATGCGCACGCCTCCGCCGCGCCGCTCCGCGCGCACCGCCACGTGTCCGCCGGTCGGCGAGGGCTCGATCCCGTGCAGCACCGCGTTCTCGACCAGCGGCTGCACGAGCAACGGCGGCACGGCCACCGATTCGAGGCCCGGATCGACGTCCACGTCGAACGTCATGCGTCCCGCCATGCGCAGCGCCTGGACGTCGAGGTAGGCGCGCACGACCGCGAGCTCGTCGCCCAGCGTTCCGTCCGCGCGGCGGATCCTCGACAGCGAGGCGCGGAGCAGCGACGTCAGCTGCTCCAGGAGCCGCGCGGCGCGGTCCGGATGGGTGCGAATCAGGGAGACGACGTTCGCCAGCGTGTTGAAGAGGAAATGCGGCTCCACCTGCGCCTGCAGCACGCGGAGCTCGGCTTCCGCCAGCGCCTTGTCGCGGGCCAGGGCGTCCCGCTCCGCCCGAACGAGCCGGGCGCGCGTTTCCCACCAGTTGTCCACTACATAGAAGCCGGCGGTCGTGAGCGCGCCGAGCAGCGCGCCGAACGGGAGCGCGTAGCTGTCGCGCAGAAGGAGCAAGGGACGGCCCTCGACCAGCAGGCCGCCGACGGCGAGGCCGAAGACCAGGCCGCAGCCGAGCATCGTGACCGTGACGACTAGCTGCGGCAGCCGCGGGGTCCACCACATGTGCCCGACGTACATGCAGGCGGAGATGGACACCCCGATGCTGAAGCTGACCACCAGGATGTCGGGTGCCAGGACCGAGCCCCGCACCAGGCTCAGCAGGACGGCGATCAACGTGCAGAAGACGACGTTGAACGCCAGGCTCCACCACCCGGGGTGGGCGCGAACGGAGGCTGGCAGCCAGTCGATCACAACATTCCGCTTCGCATCGCCTACGGAGACCGGGGCTCGAGCCGCGGAAGCAGGAAGTCGCGCACGAACGCGTGGTCCGGCTCGAGCCGCAGCACCGTCTCGTACTGCTCCCGCGCACCGTCCGCATCGCCCAGCCGCGCGAGAGTCCGCCCCAGCCAGGCACGGGCGTCGAGGAGGCCCCAGTCCGGCCACGGCGCGTCGGCCGGCTGCGCTTGGAAGAACCCGATCGCCGCGCGGAACCACCGTTCCGCCCGGTCGAGCCCACCGCCGAACATTGCCGGGCGGTGGTAGACGTCGAGGCCCTTCAACAACAGAAACCGGGGGTTGCGCTCGTCGATAGCCCGCGCCGTGTCGAACGCCCAGGTCGCCCGCAGGCCAAGAGTCATCACGCGCCACATCGACGACCCGATCTTCATCCCCCCGATCTTCATCCCGTAGACAGCGCCAAGGAGCGCCTGCGCCTCGACATCCGTCTCGCTCCCGGCCAGGTTGGCCGCTAGCATCGATTCTGCCTCATCGGCGAGGGCATCGCGTTCGTTGCCGTCCGGCGGCGGGTTCACCCCGAGCAGACGCCAGTTGGCGTAGGCGAGGAGGTACCGCAACGGATGGCGGTGTTCCTCCGTCGGCGCCCGCTCCAGCAGCCGGCGGGCGGCGGGCCGGGAGCCGGTGATTGCCTCCACGTCTCCTGCGACGACGGATCGGTGGAGACGATCCACGATCGTCGCGGGCTCCGGATCGGCCCGGGATGGCGTCGCCTGTGCTTCTGCCGACTCCGCCCAGCCGAGCCAGAGCCCGAACCCGACGGCCACGCTGGCGACGATGCGGCTCATGGCTTTCGTGCTCCTTCCATCGGCGCGCTGGCAGCTACCGAAGGCCGTCAGCGATGGCAGCCCGAGCACTCGAAGAAACCAGGTTCCCGTGCCTCGGGTCGCTCCTCGAGCCACGCCCGCGCCTTCCGCTCGTACACGGAACCGGATAGCTCGTCGATGATGCGCTCGAAGTAGCGGCGCGCGTTCTCCCGATCGTCCAGCCGGCTCCACCCGTCCGCGAGACCGGTCAGGAGCTCCCCGCGGGAATGGACTCCCAGCGTGGAGAAGTACGGGGCCTGCAGCGCCAGCACGCGCTCGAAGTCGTCGACCCCGATCCGCAGGATGTCGCCCACCTGATCGGGCGGGACGTAGCGAGAGACCGCGATGAGGATCGCCCCACGCGGGATCAGCACCTGGACGTCCTCCGGCGTCATCTCGACCGCCTGGGCCATCTCGGCGAGGCCCCTCTCCCAGAGCCCGATGCCGGTCTGGAAGTCGCCGCCCTCGAACGCCACACCCGAGCGGAACAAGGTGCCCGCCCCGTGCCAGACGAGGGCCGGCGCGTTCTCGGGATCCGCCTCCAGCATCTCCTCCGTCAGAAGCAATCCGCGTTCCAACGCGTCGGAGTTCCCGGCGAATCCCGCGAAGAAGTCGGCGCGCACCAGATCATCGACTCTCGAATGCTGCGCGAGGCCCACGATTCCGGCTACGAGCACCAGCGCGGTGGCGCCCGCGGCCCGGCCGGCGGATGTTGGCTTCTGCATGTCTCCTCCTTGTCCCAATAGGGACCGGCTTGGTTCGCCTTCGTTCTCCGTGAAACCGTGCCACGGTACCGACACTCTAGTCGGAGGGCGTGGCGAGCGGAAGAGCCAGGCGACGAAGCAGCAGTCCGGGGACCGAAGCGGTCCTGACGGGCGACGAATCGGATAGGATCCCCGGGTCTTCGTTTACGCCGCGTCGTGGCCGGGCGCGTGCTTGTCGCACCGGCTTCCCGGACGCGGCGGCCCCGGGAACGAGCCGCTCGAGCCACCGTCACGCCGGCCTCCTGAACGCGGTCGGTGCGGACCGGCCGCACAACCCATCGCCAGCCCGTCCCGGCGATTGTCGTGCCATGACGCCCGCCCCGCGCCTTGCCCTCGTTGCCGCCTTCGCCGCAGTCTACGTCATCTGGGGATCGACCTATCTGGCGATCGATCGGGGCGTGACCGAGATACCGCCGTTCCTGATGGCCGGCGTTCGTTTCCCCGCCGGCGGCCTGTGTCCACGCTCACGTCCACGTCGATGCGTCGAGTTTGGCAATCGGCGCGGCAGCTCATCCCGTATCAGCCCACCGCCGTGCGAAATCCAGCAAGGCGTTGGGGTTCAACGAGTTGCGGGGACGACACCTTGATTCTTGAACATGGTGTCCTGTCTTGGAAGTGATTGATGGGTAAAGAGATAGCCCCTCGTAGACGTCAGCGGGGGTCACGTTGTCGAGGGCCTCGTGCAAGCGCCGGTGGTTGTAGTCGTCCACGAAGCGCGCGATTGCGCGGTCGAGTTCCCATGGGCTGTAGTACTTCTCGAGCTTGACCACGTTCTTCATTGACCGGTGGTAGCGTTCAATCTTGCCTTGGGTCATCGGGTGATAGGGCGCGCCCCAGGTCAAAGGATTTCTTTCGGTAGGCGCGATGGGTCGTCGTTAGGCGGTCTGTGCCTGCGCTTCCTCCGACATAACGCCGAGCCTCGTCGATGGGGATGCGTATGGTGCCATTCGCCTTAAAGCGACGCCCGTGGGCTCGCCGAGCAGATATTCCGTCCGCCACATCTCCGCGCTGACCACCAAGCGATTTTGCACACTGATCAGCACACTACCATTTTGATCCGAGACAATAGTGGGACATAGCGGGGACTTGTCCCATTTCCGACGTCTTTTCTCTCAACGACTTACGTGGATCGGGCGACAGAATTGTGGATCAAGACTTTTGATCCATGAAATGCTCTTCAAACGGCGTTTTCCGGGCGTTTTGGGGGTCCTCAAATGGGGGGGATTTCGCGGGAGTGTCCCCCGTCGTGGACAGATCGGCTGCGGCGCCTCGCGGGGCGGATCATAAGCGGGACGTTATAGAAACCGCCTCTCCCTACGTCAGGCGGTCAGCGCAGGTGCAACATCGACGACAAGAAGATTCGGCGCCAGTGTGACATCTGGTAACTCCAAGAACACGCTCACATGCGTTCAGTGGCGGTACCAATTTCAGGAGACGGCCGCGTGAGCGGTTGAATGGGAGCCGCCTCTACCGCCCCTACTACCTCTAACGGATCAGGCACCAATACGCCTAAACGAAGATCGTCATCGCTCGACGCTCCGGGATGAAAGGTTGAATACGTCGTCGTTCACCAGCACGCCCTGGGAGATGTCGAGGCCCCGCTCGACCAACGACCGCAAGAGTTCGCGGAACATAATCCGCTGAGCTCGATCAAAAGTTTTAATCCGGGAGGCACTTGCAAAACCCTGCGCGTAGAGAAGTTTTTTGGCGGCTTGCGCACGGTGCGGGCCACATCACACAGGCGTGAGCTGACGAAGCAGGCGCTCAGTCATCCGCAGCGACAACGTCTCCATTTCCACAACGATTCGGTCTAGCTGTCGGCCGTTCTCGATCCAGTCCCGGACACGCTCGGCTTGCTGCTCGGTGAGACGGACGGTGACGGTCTTGCCGCGGACCTTGCGGGTCCACTGATAGTACGGCCCGTGTAGCTGCGGGGGCGTCGCTTGGCAGCGGCAGTTCGGCTTGCCGCACGGCATGAAACGTTGCACGAGGCTGCCACGTCGAAGCAATCCCACCTCAGCGACGGTGCGCTTGAGCGCGTCGTAGCGCTGCGTGTCGGTTGTTGGGTCACGGGTGGGCATGTCGTGCCATTCGGTCTAGCAGTTGTTATACTGCTAGACCTGGCCCCAGGAGTCAAGAAGAAAATGAGCCGTCTCCGAGAGTGCTTCGCACCACACTGGCTGTCCATTCAGACCGCACTCTTTCCATGGCTGGAGGAAGAGCTGGGACCACTCACGGAGAAACAGCAGCAGTTCGTGCAGACCTTGGAGGTCATCCGGGTCGAGGACCACATTCCCCGACGCGTCCGCATGCCCGGCCGACCTCGCAAGGATCGCGCGGCCGTCGCCCGCGCGTTTGTCGCCAAGGCCGTCTACGACCTGCCGACGACACGCAGGCTGCTCGATCGGCTGGCCACCGATCGACCCTTGCGCCGGATCTGCGGCTGGGAGACTAGGCGCCAGGTCCCGAGCGAATCCTTGTTCTCACACGCCTTCGACGAGTTTGCGACCACGCAGTTGCCTCTGCGCGTGCACGAGACGGTCATCCAGAAGACGCATCACGACCGATTGGTCGGTCATCTCTCGCGAGACTCCACCGCGATTGCGGCACGCGAGAAGCCCGCCACGAAGGACAAGCCGCCCGCGCCCTCGCAGCGGAAGCGGGGACGACCGAAGAAGGGAGAGGAGCGCCCTCACGAGCCCACGCGTCTGCAGCGGCAGGGCACCATGACCAAGCCGGAGATGCTCGCTGATCTCCCGACGGCCTGCGATGTCGGGACGAAAAAGAACAGCAAGGGCTACAAGGAAACCTGGGTCGGCTACAAGCTGCATATCGATGTGGCCGATGGCCAGATCCCCATCAGCTGCCTACTGACCGCTGCCTCCCTTCATGACAGCCAGGCCGCTATTCCGCTCGCAACCCTGTCCGCCGAGCGGAGCACCAATCTGTACGACGTGATGGACGCCGCCTACGATGCGCAGGAGATTCGGGCACACAGCCGTTCGCTGAACCACGTTCCGCTGATCGACATCAACACGCGCCGCAACACGGCGCTGAAGGAAGAACGCCAAGCGGAAGCTCGGCGCCGACAGGTGCTTGGCTTCCAGCTTCCGGAGGACGTTCGCTACAACGAACGCACGGCCGTTGAGCGGGTCAATGGCCGCCTCAAGGACGAATTCGGCGGTCGCCATGTCCGGGTCCGCGGCCCGGCGAAGGTGATGTGCCACTGCATGTTCGGCGTGCTCGCACTCACCGCTGACCAACTCATGCGCCTCGTCACGTAGCCATCGGTGACGTGATGACCTCGATCCACCCAGCTGCCTACGCGCAGAAGGCGGCAGCTCTTGCCAGACCCTCGCCCAATGCCCGGGCGGGCCTGCGTCTCCTCATGAATCGGTGCCTCGATCCCGGTGCCCTGGGCCCGAGTGACCAGTTTGCACCCAAACCCTGACGCTTGTTCCACTGTCGGCCAGGAGTTTTGCAAGTGCCTCCCGGGATAAGCCGGGATCATCCGGGATGACCCCGGAATATCCCGGGAGGCACTTGCAAAACCCTGCGCGTAGAGAAGTTTTTTGGCGGCTTGCGCACGGTGCGGGCCACATCACACAGGCGTGAGCTGACGAAGCAGGCGCTCAGTCATCCGCAGCGACAACGTCTCCATTTCCACAACGATTCGGTCTAGCTGTCGGCCGTTCTCGATCCAGTCCCGGACACGCTCGGCTTGCTGCTCGGTGAGACGGACGGTGACGGTCTTGCCGCGGACCTTGCGGGTCCACTGATAGTACGGCCCGTGTAGCTGCGGGGGCGTCGCTTGGCAGCGGCAGTTCGGCTTGCCGCACGGCATGAAACGTTGCACGAGGCTGCCACGTCGAAGCAATCCCACCTCAGCGACGGTGCGCTTGAGCGCGTCGTAGCGCTGCGTGTCGGTTGTTGGGTCACGGGTGGGCATGTCGTGCCATTCGGTCTAGCAGTTATTATACTGCTAGACCTGGCCCCAGGAGTCAAGAAGAAAATGAGCCGTCTCCGAGAGTGCTTCGCACCACACTGGCTGTCCATTCAGACCGCACTCTTTCCATGGCTGGAGGAAGAGCTGGGACCACTCACGGAGAAACAGCAGCAGTTCGTGCAGACCTTGGAGGTCATCCGGGTCGAGGACCACATTCCCCGACGCGTCCGCATGCCCGGCCGACCTCGCAAGGATCGCGCGGCCGTCGCCCGCGCGTTTGTCGCCAAGGCCGTCTACGACCTGCCGACGACACGCAGGCTGCTCGATCGGCTGGCCACCGATCGACCCTTGCGCCGGATCTGCGGCTGGGAGACTAGGCGCCAGGTCCCGAGCGAATCCTTGTTCTCACACGCCTTCGACGAGTTTGCGACCACGCAGTTGCCTCTGCGCGTGCACGAGACGGTCATCCAGAAGACGCATCACGACCGATTGGTCGGTCATCTCTCGCGAGACTCCACCGCGATTGCGGCACGCGAGAAGCCCGCCACGAAGGACAAGCCGCCCGCGCCCTCGCAGCGGAAGCGGGGACGACCGAAGAAGGGAGAGGAGCGCCCTCACGAGCCCACGCGTCTGCAGCGGCAGGGCACCATGACCAAGCCGGAGATGCTCGCTGATCTCCCGACGGCCTGCGATGTCGGGACGAAAAAGAACAGCAAGGGCTACAAGGAAACCTGGGTCGGCTACAAGCTGCATATCGATGTGGCCGATGGCCAGATCCCCATCAGCTGCCTACTGACCGCTGCCTCCCTTCATGACAGCCAGGCCGCTATTCCGCTCGCAACCCTGTCCGCCGAGCGGAGCACCAATCTGTACGACGTGATGGACGCCGCCTACGATGCGCAGGAGATTCGGGCACACAGCCGTTCGCTGAACCACGTTCCGCTGATCGACATCAACACGCGCCGCAACACGGCGCTGAAGGAAGAACGCCAAGCGGAAGCTCGGCGCCGACAGGTGCTTGGCTTCCAGCTTCCGGAGGACGTTCGCTACAACGAACGCACGGCCGTTGAGCGGGTCAATGGCCGCCTCAAGGACGAATTCGGCGGTCGCCATGTCCGGGTCCGCGGCCCGGCGAAGGTGATGTGCCACTGCATGTTCGGCGTGCTCGCACTCACCGCTGACCAACTCATGCGCCTCGTCACGTAGCCATCGGTGACGTGATGACCTCGATCCACCCAGCTGCCTACGCGCAGAAGGCGGCAGCTCTTGCCAGACCCTCGCCCAATGCCCGGGCGGGCCTGCGTCTCCTCATGAATCGGTGCCTCGATCCCGGTGCCCTGGGCCCGAGTGACCAGTTTGCACCCAAACCCTGACGCTTGTTCCACTGTCGGCCAGGAGTTTTGCAAGTGCCTCCCGGGTTAAAACTTTTGTGACGATACGTGTGCCACCTCTGAGCACGCGTGTACAGACGCCTTGACGGACCACGCCAAACTGCGTAGAGTCGCAACGTCTGTTGCTGGCGTCTATGACGCATCCAGCTGGAGTACCGCCAGAATCCGTCCTCGGTCCCCTAAACGACTTCGAGCGACGCTACCTCCCTGAGCAGTTGTTCCTCGCTGGCGATCAGTCGTTGCTCCAGAGCCGCCCGCGCGTCTCAATTGTTGGAGCACGTAGGGCGACCGACGATGGGATCCGCCGAGCCGTGAAGCTTGCACGGATTCTCGTCCGGCATAACGTGATTGTCGTAAGCGGCCTCGCGGCCGGCGTGGACACGGCGGCGCATCAGGCCGCAATGGATGCGGGTGGCCGGACGATCGCCGTTATTGGCACGCCACTCGACATCTCGTACCCGCGTCAGAATTGGCAACTCCAAGACCGCATCGCCCGCGAGCACCTCGTCGTGTCGCAGTACCCCCCGGGGCATCCAACACTGAGGGCCAATTTTCCGCGACGCAACCGCACGATGGCCCTGATCGTCGACGCGTCGGTCATCGTCGAGGCGAGCGATACGAGCGGCAGTCTCTCGCAAGGCTGGGAAGCGCTGCGCCTAAACCGGGAGCTCTTCATCATGCGGTCGATTCTCGACCAGGCGGAGCTGAGGTGGCCGAAGGACATGCGACAATACGGGGCTCTGGTGCTTGATGATCCTCCCGAGGCACTCCTAGACTCGCTGCCCTATGGCGCACCCCTCGCCGCCCTTTCTCTCTAGCATCGTCTTCGGGTCGTACCTGGTCTATCCGAGTTCCGCGACGGGCAAGGAGGATTATGACGCGAGGTCTTTCACCCTCGGTGTGAAACGGGACAGGGTCACCGCCCGCGGTCGATTGATCGAGATTGCCGTTACGGAGCTGGAACGTAACCTGCCTCGGACACCGCTTGGTGCAAACTTGTTTGGCGGGAGCGCTATTCTCGTACCGATGCCGAATCACGGCCTCAGGACGAAGAACGGCGTGTGGGCCGCCGCGAGCTTGGCTGACGTGATGGTTGCTGAGGGCCTCGCTGCCTCCGTCGTGCCCTGCCTTGAGCGCGTGACGCCAATCCGCAAGTCTGCGCACTGTCCACTGGGGATGCGTCCGTCCCCACGAGAGCACTACGACACCATGGCGGTCCAGAGCCAGGGGTTACTGCGTGACGTGTCGCGAATCGTGATGGTCGACGATCTCGTGACCCGGGGCTCGACGTTCAGCGGGGCCGCCGCACGGCTCCGAGAGGCATTTCCGCAAGCGTTGATACGGGCATTCGGGCTCGCCCGCACAGCAAAGATGTTGCGGTGGAGGGACCCGGTCGTCGGAGCTATCTATACATCGGCCGGCGGCGACTCGGTTGAACGCGATCCGTAATCGAGACAAGTCAGTCTCCAGCTCCTCCTGCGCGCGATCAAGTTCTGATCCGAGATATTCCGGAACTATCCGGAACAAGTGAGACGTGCGACGCTCGCGGGCGCAACGACTTGCGGGGAGGGCGACAGAATCGGGCCGCGCCGAAGCCCGCCGACCGTCCGCCTTCCGCGGGAGGCGCAACAGAGTTCCAGAACGTTCCGCAAACATCAGGCTCTGGAGACGCTCCTGGCCAGTCCGGACAGCGGCCCGTCGAAGACGCCGCGGGCGGCGGGGCCATGCGCCACCTGGCGGTCCGATCACCCTCCAGATTCCAGCCGTCCTCACACGCGCCGGCCTGGGTATGAGCTTAGTCGTGCCCGGCGCCCGCCCCGACAGAGTGCAGTTGCGGCAGCAAACATGGCCTGCCAGAGCTGCGTCATCAGGTCACACGTGGTGATTGGATTTCAACAACATAGGCAGGTGGATCGGCGGAGCTCGACAGGAGCTTACGAGGCGCGGTTCCCCGTCAGTCGTTGCGCCCGCGAGAGTCAGGCATCCCGGTTATCCCGCCTAGGCTGGTCCCGCAGGATCCCGGATCAGGGCTTTTTGACCGCGGTCAATGGTTGCGGCGGGACGCTTTGCTGCGGGTGTCTGACTGTGTATCCTGTAGGGCATTATCGATATGCTGCGGCTCTAGCGCGGTTGGCGCGATCTTCCAACTCTGAGTCAGGAGAGGACTATGGGATCTGTATGGCGATTGCTGCTAGCTGTGAGCGTCTGTGCCGCTGTTGGCCTCGGGGCTGCGGGCTGTTCGAGCAACCCTCCCCCTGAGCCGCCACCGCCACCGGCGGCGCCCGAGCCACCCCCGCCGCCACCGCCACCGCCACCGCCGCCGCCGCCGCCACCGCCCGCTCCAACTCTCACGGAAGAGGAGCGGTTCGAGCGGATGTCTCTGGCCGAGCTCAATGACCAGATGCCGCTCGACCCCGTCTTCTTCGATTACGACATGGCCGAGATTCGTCCGGATGCGCGCTCGGTGCTCCAACGGAACGCAGACTGGATGCGTCGCTGGACCTCCACGCGGGTTCAGGTCGCCGGCCACGCCGACGAGCGCGGCACCACCGAATACAACCTCGCCCTGGGCGAGGAGCGTGCCTCGGCGGTTCGAGACTATCTGGTCGGTCTCGGAATCGACGACAGTCGAATCGCCACCGTCAGCTATGGTGAGGAGCGACCGTTCTGTCAGGAATCGACCGAGAGCTGTTGGGCGCAGAACCGCCGCGGGCATTTCCGGATAACCGCGAAATAGCGTCTGTGGGCCTTGTCCACTTTAGCTCCCGGATGGCAGCGTAGACGGATGCCCAGTGACCTATCCGGCTATCGTGGCTATCGGTTTCCCCAGCGATCAGGGGATGTCCGCAGTCTACAAAGCGTGCTCGGGTGACCGCCGCGGCTGGCGGCGCCACACTGCCTGCCGTCGCGTCCACGGCGGGGAGCTGCTCCAGGCTGCCGAGGGAGGGAGCACGTCAAGTCCCAGGGTACAGGGATGACATCGGGCTTGCAGCGGCTTTGAGAGAGGATCTGGGAGCGTGAGCGTCCGTTCGATCCTTGCCCTCTTCTTGTCACGCTTTTCCAGCGACCTGGCGATCGACCTCGGGACCGCCACCACCTGCGTCTACGCGCGCGGCAAGGGCCTTGTGCTGAATCAATCCTCGACTCCTGCTTATCCGGGTTGTCGCTCACGAGCTGTCAGTTGCCCGTCTTGCCCACCCGCTTGACGGTCAGCCCGTCGTCGGTGCGCACGACGAAGCGTTCCGCTATCCGAATCGCTTCGCGTCGGCCGAGGCGTAGCTCGCCATGGCGCGGTCAAGTCCGACCGTCACCTCGAGCGTCTCGACCACTTCCGCGAGCCTGGCACCCGGGATGACGCAGGTCATTTCCTCGGCCCGCATGCCGGTGCGCGAGCGGCTCAGCGCGCAGCCCACGCTGGCCGCGACCGTCTGCTGCTCCTTGGCCATCGCCACGATGTGGCACTGCGGCTTCCCTTCAACCACCTGCAGATAGGTGAAGTCCGTCTGCCAGAGCTCGTTCGGCCGATGGGTCGGATGCCGGAACGAAGTCGCCGCCGACAGCACGATGAAGGCCGGGCTCGGGATCAGGTCAGCCTAGTAAGTTATTGCCGGGGGGAGAGGAGGGGGTAGAGGGGAAAGGGGGGAGCGGTATCACGAGGAGGGGGGCATGGTCCGTGCGACAGGTCCACACACGATGACGACGACGCGCCGCCGGCGCACGCGCGCCGTCCGGCCGCGGGGCCAGTTCACGAGCGACCGTCCGATTCCGCCGTCGACGTCCTGGTGGGTGGGGGTGTCCCGCGCCGAGTGGCGCGCGGCGGTGGCGGCGCTGGCGCCGGACGGAACTCTCGACGCCACCGCGGGGGGAGTCACGACCCTGTGGGAACGGATGAGCCGGTCGGAGAGCCCCGAATCATAACGACCGCTTATACCTAGCAAACCCCGTGCCACTCCCGGTGCAAGACTTTTGATCCCGTTTCATTACTTTTGAGGCACCCCTCCTCACTGGCTCCACGGCGGCACGATCTGATTCGTCCGCGCGTAGGCGATGAGCTGACCGAGATGCTCGTGCATGTCGCCCGCCACGAACAGGATCAGTTCCGGGGTCGTACGCTCCTGTCCGAAAGCCTCACGCGCACCGACCAGGGTGGCGGGGTCAATCGCGTTGAGTTCCATCTTCGCGTGCGCAAAGCCCTTGGTCAGATGACCGATCACCTCTGCCTTGTCAGTAATCGAGTTCAACTCGCTCGATTCTTCCCGGCTCATGGCCGCCGTACCGCCGAGTGCCGTCGGGGGGCCTTGATGCACGGCTCCACTGGGAACCAGCATCCCCCGCCGCTCGTCCCGCGCTCAGTCCACTCGAGAACTCTCGGGCATTCCCAGGGACGTCATGCGGTTCAAGATCTGGCAGCCCACTCTGGCTTCCACCCTCTGACCTTGCAGCGTTCGGGCCCGGACCATCGGACCGATGATGGTCTTGTACCGACACATCGTGGTGTCGGCCAGACTTCGCTTGCTGTAGCCGGACCAGGTGTGCCACGTGCGCTTTCCGAGGCTCGTTCGCGATCTGATGTTGCGATTGTGCTCTCTGGAGCGCGAGGACTCCGGACGGAGCTGCGCGTTCTTCGTCGGTGGTATGAGCACCCGTGGCGAGCGGCCCTCACGGTGTCGCTCTATCGCAGCGTAGACTCCCTCGGTGTCGTAGGCCGAGTCTGCCGCGACCCATGCCAGCGGGCGCTCGACCGGCTTGAGCAACGCGGGTACACGAGCCGCATCGCGAGCTTGGCTGCTTCCCAGATCACAGGCGGCGACATCACCAGTATTCGCATCGACGACACGGTGGAGCTTGCGCCAAGCGCGGTTCTTGGGCGGCTTGCGCATGTTCCCGCTATGAACCTTGACGCCGGTACTGTCCACGAGGATGTGACTCGGTCGGTCATGGCGGGGCCTGTGGAACGCGACCTTGCCGAGTCCCTTGGCACGTCGCGAGAAGGTTGTCTGGTGCGGAATCTCCAGTGGCAATCCGTGTATCTCTACCAGCGACTGCAGGCAGCCCTTGGTCTGTCTCCACGGGAGATGAAACACCATGCGAAACGCCAGCGCGGGCTCGATTGCCAGGTTCGAGTACTTGCGCTGTCCACCAGCTTTCCCGCTTGGTGGGGCGGTCCACTTACTGATGGCTTCGTCGGTGAACCAGAAGGTCAACGAGCCGCGGGCGACCAGAGCTTGATCATAGGCAGGCCAGTTCGCGATCTTGTGAGTCTGCTTGACGTACTTGGCCTGGCTCCGCTTGAAACTGCTCATCGAGGCTCCGGAATCTGGGGCTCCACGTGAGTGTGACCCGGAACCCGGAGCCATGCACCAAGGCAGCACGGGTCCGCGTGGGTGTCGGGGCGGGCGCCGGGCACGACTAAGCGTATGCTCAGGCCGGCGCGGGTGAGGACGGCTGGGATATCAAGGGTGATCGGACGGCCAGATGGCGCATGGTCCCGCCGCGGTGTCTTCAACGGGACGCGTTCCGGACTGGCCAGGAGCGTCTCCAGGGCCTGCGCGCCGTCGATCTCGAGGGTGAGGCGGTCGGGCCGAATCACCACCCGCCGGATGCAGGCGTGGAGATAGGTCGTCGCGGCCGCGGGCGCCAGGCGCGGCCAGTGCGTGGCGAGCCGCGTGGCGTGGGTGATCAGGGTGGCAGAGGCGGCCGCGTCTCGCGGGTCGCCCTCGAGGAGGGCAGTCACCGCCGCCGCCGTGCCGAGCCACGCCCGGAGCCGGGCCACGACGAGGCGCTCGAGATCCGCGGCCGGTAGGCGCCAGCCTCTGCGGTCGGGCCGCTGGCCCTCGGTGATGAGGTGGCGGGAGACGTAGTAGCGGTAGCGCCGGCCCGACTTGACCGCATGGCTCGGCGTGAGGCCCTCGCCCTCGGCGTCCACGACCAGCCCCGTCAACAGACTGGGCTGCCGGGGCCCGGCTCGACGCGGGCCGTTCGTGTGGGCGGCGAGGCGGGCCTGGACCTGGTCCCACAAGGCGGCATCGACGATCGCCTCATGCTGACCGGGATAGCTCGTGTCCTGATGGACGATCTCGCCCCGGTAGAGGCGGTTGCGGAGCAGATAATACAGCGCCCCACGGTGGAGAGGATGACCGCCCGTGACGTGGCCATCGTGCCGCACGCGCCGCTTGCTGGTCACGCCGTCGGCGAGGAGCCGGCGGCGCAGGGCCCGCACCGAACCCAGCTCGCCGTACCGCCGGAAGATTGACCGCACGGTCTCGGCTTCGCGCGCGTTGACGATCAACCGCCGGGCCTGGACGTCGTAGCCCAAGGGCGGCTGGCCGCCCATCCACAGGCCTTTCTGCTTCGACGCGGCGATCTTGTCCCGGATGCGCTCGCCCGTGAGCTCGCGCTCGAATTGGGCGAAGGAGAGCAGGACATGGAGGGTGAGCCGTCCCATCGAGGTGGTGGTGTTGAACGGCTGGGTCACCGAGATGAACGACACAGCATGCCGGTCGAAGATCTCGACGAGCCGCGCAAAATCCGACAGCGCCCGGGTCAACCGGTCGACCTTGTAGACGATGATGACGTCGACCCGCCTGGCCTCGATGTCGGCGAGCAGGCGTTGCAGCGCCGGGCGCGCCAGCGTCGCGCCGGAGACGCCGCCATCGTCGTAGCCGGTGGGTAGCGCCAGCCAGCCTTCCGGCTTCTGGCTCGCGATATAGGCCATGCAGGCCTCGCGCTGGGCATCGAGCGAATTGAACGCCTGCTCGAGGCCCTCGTCGGAGGATTTACGGGTGTAGACCGCGCAGCGCACCGGGGCCACCCGCGCCGCGCGGGCGCCGGGCCGCCGTTCAGCCATGGGCCGCCGCCCCGGGACGCGGCGCGGCAGGCCGCAGGCCGAAGAAGCGCGGCCCGGACCAATGCGCCCCGGTGATCTGGTGGGCGACCGCGCTCAAGGACCGATAGGTCACGCCGTCATAGACGACGCCATCGTCCGTCACGGTGACGAGGGAGGTCCGGCCGCGCCAGGCCCGTACCAGGCGGGTGCCGGCGCGTACGGGTGGTCCCTGCTCCGCGGCGCCGCGACCGGCCTTGGCGAGCGTCTGAAGACGCCGCCGCGTCGCGTGGCTCACGCCGCCCCACGCGTCTTCCTGGAGCGTGTAGGCGAGGTGCCGGCGCAGCAGATCGCGGCTGAGCCGTGGCGGGAGGATCCCCTGCCGGCGGCGCCAGGCACGGCGCAGCGCCGCCAGATCCATCGCCTCAATGCCAACTCAGGTCCGACGTCGGTCATGAGCGGTCTTCTGCGAACCGGCGAGCACCGTCAGTCCTGGCGACGCCGCCGCCGAGGCCAGCCTACCGTGCTGGCCCGCCGGCAGGCAACCGACTCACGCCGGAGGGGGTCGAGGAGCGAGGGTGCTTGAACAAAAGAAGGGTACCCGGATGCCGGTGAAAAGTGCCGTGGGCTCGGCCGCCGCGATGCGAGAAGTGCTTGAAGCGGCATATTCCGGGACTGGCCGGGATCCATCCCGGAATCCGACGCGCCGCGGACCCGACACTGACAGGGTCAGTCGTACATGGCTCTCTCAAACCCGGACCACCGAACCTGGCGCGCGAGACGATCACGCGGATCCCGGCCGCCACCTCGCCCCAGGCGCGACTCACCTCCCCGGCGCCGTGCCCGTGACCGCTGACATCGCCTGAATCCAACGAGGAAATCGGGGGCAAGCCTCGAGCGATCCCGAAGCGTGATCACTAGCAGGACTGGGTGGCGGTGGGCGCAGTCTCGAGCGAACCCGTCTCGCGGCCCTTTTGGGCAAATGCCCACAGATTTGTTGCACCCACGCCTGTTCCCTCAAGCACAAGAGTCTGGTATCCCGGATCAAAATTCTTGATCGAGTGCAACTTGGCCCGCGGGAGACCCGGGCGGCTTCTGGGATCACACCTTCGACCCGTTCAGACGGCCGAACGATACACGATGATCGTTCGTCCGGCACGGGGAGAACCGTTTGAACAAGCGCTGACTGAACTGGCACGGACAACAGCCGGTCGCAGATTCAAAGTTGTCAATCAAGAGGAAGTCTTTGTGATTCAATCTGATGGACATCTTGGTCTGCACGACAGCAGCGGCCTGATCCGGGTCGCCCGGAAGATCCGGTGAAAACACCGTCAGCGAGCGTAACACGCCGCTGCCGCGCCGATCATCGACGCAGCGATGAGTTCCTGCGTTGCCACTACAACTTCGTCCGCCCGTACGGCGCACTGAAGTTTGGGCGTGAGGCCCGGACTCCGGCGATGCAGGCCGGACTCGCAACGCGGCGACTCACGTTCCGTGAGGTATTCGTGTGTCAGCCGCCATCCTTTATTAGACAGTATGGAATGACCGGCTCGCTATCGTAGTGTCGTCGTGCGCGAGCACGCGACAAGGTGGTGGAAGCCACCGTGATCGCGGGTTGACCCCTTGCGGTGTCAGAGCCGCATACGAAAGGAGCCGGTCATGACCGAGCCTATCACCTACGTTGGAATCGACGCACACAAACGGGAGCTGCATGTGGCGATGCTGGTCGGCGACGCCTCGACGCCCGTGACCTGGACGGCGCGGAACGAGCCACGCGCGATTGATCGGTTACGGCGGAAGCTCGAACGAGCGGCGCCCGAGCAGATCGAGTGCTGCTATGAGGCCGGGCCGTGTGGCTATGCGTTGCAACGACGGCTGCAGCGAGCCCGGCTGCGCTGTCAGGTGATCGCGCCGGCGTTGGTGCCGCGGAAGCCGGGCGAGCGGATCAAGACCGACCGCCGCGATGCGCGCAAGCTGGCCGAGCTGCACCGCGCCGGGCTGTTGACGGAGGTCTGTCCCCCAACGCCGGCCGAGGAGGCGGTGCGCGACTTGTGCCGGGCCCGGGATGACGCACGCGAGGACCTGCAGCGCAGCCGGCATCGCCTGGGCAAGCTGCTCCTGCGCCGGGGCCTGCATTACGCCGGCCGCAACTGGACGCGTGGACACCGACAGTGGATCGACAGCCTGGGCTGGGACCACGAGGCGGAGCGACACGTCGTCGAGGACTACCTGCTCGCGATTGCCCACCTCGAGGCCCGGTTGGGCGAGCTCGATGCGCGACTGGCCGACGTCGCCGAGACCGAGCCGTATCGCGAGCAGGTGGGATGGCTGCGGTGCTTCCGCGGGATTGACACGTTGACGGCCATCCTGATCCTGGCGGAGCTGCACGACTTCCGGCGGTTCCAGACCGCTCCGGCGTTGATGGCCTATGTCGGACTCGTGCCGAGCGAAGACTCCAGCGGCGACAAGCACCGGCGAGGCCGGATCACCAAGACGGGGAATACGCTCGTGCGGCGCCTGCTCGTCGAAACCGCCTGGCACTATCAGCATCGGCCGGGCATCGGGGTGACATTGGCGCGCCGCCGCCAGGGGCAACCGGGGCGCGTGATTGCGATTGCCGACACGGCCCAACAGCGGCTGTGCCGACGCTTCCGCAGGCTGGCGGCGACGCACAAGCCCCCGGGCAAGGTCGTGGTCGCCATCGCCCGCGAGCTGGCCGGCTTCCTGTGGGCCGCACTACAACCGGCGCCGACCGCCATACGCTGAGGATGGCCCGGACGGAACGAACTACGGTGACGGGCCGCGAAGACGGCGGATGATCCGAGGCACGATTCTGAGGACCGGCGAGATTACTATGCGATCCGGACGGCAACGATCCCAACTCGCGAGTTTAGACTGCACGTCCTCTCGACGAAGCACTGTCATGTGTGCTCTGCCGCGCTCCGGCACGGTAACCACCGTATATCAGCGTGACTCGTCGTCGAAGCGCCCTCGACATCCGTCGTCTTCGCGGCCCGCTCACTGCCCGGGTGTTACCAGTACTCCGGGGCGGCTCACGCTGCCTCGCCACGGTCAAGGCCCCAGCGAGAGATCGGGGCCTTGACAAGAGGTCATTCCATATCAGTAAGCATCGGCGCGATCACGTGGGCCGTGCCGAGCCGGTTGCCGATCGCCCCGATCGGGGACGAGCTTCTTGGCCGCCTGAGCAACAGTTGATGGCGGAAGCACCTCAAAAGTCTTGATCCACAATTTCGTCGCCCTGTCACACCGACCCACCTGGCTCACGGCAGTACCGTTAGGGTAACTTCAGCCTGTACCGTTTCCCCGCTGATTCGGTCCGTCGCAGTCGTGAACCGTGCGGACCCACCGTCCTTCAGGATCACGGTGTTGACGGAGCGGAAGGACCGAAACACTGGGTGCTGGGCACCCGGCACGTTTTCAGGTGTGTGATTCTGATCTCCGTACTCCGCGTAAATCGTCGTCTCCTCGATCCTGACCCTCAGCTCGAAACGACCGTCGCCCTGCGAGAACGCCGTGCAGTCGATGTTGGTACCCACGGCGTGCCGTTCCGCCGGACCCCCGGCACCAGGTGGGAATGCCATCACTGGTGGTGCTTCCGCCAGCAACTGTTACTCCGGCGGGCCAGAAGCTCGTCCCCGACCGGAGCGGTGGGCAACTGGCTCGGCACGGCGCACGTGATTGTGCCGACGCGTACTGAGACGTACATGAGGATGCCGGCTGACACGCGAATACCTCACGGCAGGTGAGTCGCCGCGTCGCGAGTCCGGTTTCTATACGTCCCGCTTATGATCCAGTCCGGGGGGGGGGCGCCGCGGCCGATCTGTCCACGACGGGACACGCCTGCGAAATCCACTCAACGACTGACGGGATCGGGCGAGCAGGATGGTAGATCAAGCCCAGCGCGAGGGGGTAGGTGGGATGCATCCCAGCTATATCCCGGAATATCCCGGATCAAAATTCTTGATCGAGCTCGCACACAGCAACTCCGTCTTCAACGATCGGCAGACCTTTGCCGACCATCTCCAACCCGCGCGGCAGACCGAGTGGGTGGTCTACCGCCGGTGTGCTCGAAGCCGCGAAAGGGTTCCGTCGGGTGAAAGGGTGCAAAGATATGCCGGCGCTCGTCGCTGCCCTTCAGGCACGTGACGCGCGCCTGGGACTCGGGGAGTCGTCAGAGATGGTCGCGTAGTCGTGAACCGAGCCGCCGCTGAGTTTCAACAGCGCACGGGACATCCCCGTGAAGGGTGTTCGCCAACCGAGATGTCAACTGAAAGATCACTCCGGTCAGGGTATACGAACCCCGTCCAGACATCAGCAGAACAGGCGGTCAACACCAACACGATCAACGAGGCGAGTGCAATTTTGAAGGCCATCAAACTGTTCTCCCTCTGTCTCTTGCGCATCCAATGGGCGACGGCTGGTAACGCTTAGACTTCGATTTGGTTTGTGATAACGGCGACGTCCCCCCACCTTGAGTAGCGGTCCCGTTTAGAGTCCGACGGTAACGGTACTTCCTTTCACGACGAGTTGTTTGGCATAGAGGACAGGCGTCAGGCCGCCTCGCCCCTTCTTCGGTCGTTCCTCGTTGTACTCGCGTCGCCAGGTTTCGATGATGGCCTGCGCATGGGCGGCGCTCTCATGTGGTCATCGCAACATTTGAACCGCTGCGTGGTAAGGAAACAGTGGAGGTGTTGGGATGGCAGAAACACGTATTCGCGGTGTGCGGCTGACGCGAGAAGAACGACTGGCTGTACGTCGGCTGATCAGTGCCGGTCGGAGTTTCGAAGAAGCGGCGGCGGCCGTCAGGTGTTCGACGAAGACCGTGCAGAGACTACTGAACACGGTGGGCGGCATGCCACCGCAGAAGCCGACGCGTTCGAAGCGGCACCTGTCATTGGCTGAGCGAGAGGAAGTCTCGAGAGGATTAGAAGGCGGCGCATCGTATCGTGCGATCGCACGGCGCCTTGGACGGGCACCGTCCACCATCGCTCGCGAGGTCAACGGCCATAGCGGCCGCCGCCGGTATCGGGCGTGTCGCGCGGACGAGGCGGCCTATCAGAGAGCGCGACGACCGAAAGCCACGAAATTCCGACGCTGTCCTCGGCTCCGCGCCCAGGTGGAATCGATGTTGAACGCGCAGTGGTCTCCGCAACAAATCAGTGCGAGACTGACCATTGACTACCCGGACGATCCCGAGATGCGCGTGTCGCACGAAACCATCTATCGTTCGCTGTTCGTCCAGTCCAGGGGGGCGTTGCGCAAAGAGCTCACCGCGTGTCTGCGTTCGGGGCGTACCCGTCGTCGCCCGCATGGGCGCAAAGATCCAGGAGGCTATATCAGAGATATGGTCCTCATCGCGGATCGACCGGCTGAGATTGAAGACCGTGCCGTGCCTGGTCATTGGGAAGGCGATTTGATGCTGGGTGCCCGGGGCCAGTCGGCGATCGCCACGTTGGTCGAGCGTCAGACTCGCTACGTCATGTTACTGGCCGTCGGCCGCAACAAGACCAGTCCCCATGTGTGCGCGCTCATCGCGAAGAAGATCAGAACGCTGCCGCAGCATCTCGCAGTGTCCCTCACGTGGGACCGCGGCAAGGAAATGGCTGGGCACCGCCAATTCAGCATTGCAACTGGCGTCCACGTCTACTTCTGTGATCCGTCAAGCCCGTGGCAACGCGGCAGTAACGAAAATACGAACGGTCTGCTGCGTCAGTACTTCCCAAGAGGAAGCGACTTGTCCGTCCATAGCCAGCGGCACCTAAACCGGGTCGCGCACATGCTCAACGACCGGCCTCGACAAACGCTGGGCTGGATGAAACCATCTGAGAAACTGGCTGAGTTGTTGCGTTGACCATGTGAGATCGCCGGCCAAACTCGTGAACCAGTGCTCGTTGAGGCACTCATCGCGGAACCGGCCGTTGAACGATTCGATGTAGGCGTTCTGATTCGGTTTACCCGGCTCGATCAGCTCGCACGGGATGCGACTCGCGCGAGGACAACAACTTATCCTCCGATGCGGAGGTACCGACGCTGCCCGCCAAGACACTCCCCCTGAGCCGGTCAAGGAGTGTGAAGCGGGACATAGTAGGGACCCATCAAATATTCGTCTTTTATTCGCTTGGCGACGTGCGAGACGGGTTCGCGCGAGACTGCCCCCTCCGCCACCCAGTCCGGCTGATGCTCGCACTCCGGGATCGCTCGGGGGCGGCCCCCGAGTTTTTCTGTGGATGCCGGGCGATTTCGACGGTCGCGGGCGCGGCGCCGAGAAGACGAGACACGTCTGGAGCGAGGTGGCGCCGGTATGCGGGCGATCGTCTCGCGAGCCGGTTTCCGTGGTCCGGGTGGGGCGCACGTGAGAGCCTCCCGGGACACCCCTCCCACGGACGGCGGATCGGGCCTCGGCACGGCCCAATTCTGTCGCCCTCCCCGTCAGTCGTTGCGCCCGCGCGAGTCGCATCCCGGGGTCATCCCGGGTTATCCCGGATTATCCCGCGGGTTAAAACTTTTGTGACGATACGTGTGCCACCTCTGATAATCGGCGCGCTGGACCTGCACCGGCAGGTGCAACGTGGCGTCCCGGCGCTGGACTCGGCGTCAGTCGTTGCGCCCACAGAGCGTCGGATACCGGGATGGATCCTTGCCACCGCCCACAAGCTGGTGCGCGTGATCCACGCCGTGCTACACGACCGACCGTACACCGACCCGGGCATCGACGACGAACGCCTCGTCGTCGAGCGCAACGCGCCACGCTGGATCCGCAGCTCCGCGCCGTCGCGGCGGACGCGCGGCCGCCGGATCGCGACCTTCCGCCCACCCAGCACCACCTGACTGGGGGCCATCGACGACTGCATCGTCGGTGACGTTGTAGAGCCGCACCCGGCCCACCGACCCCGCTGGGGCCGCCGCGTCCCCGTACGTTGATCAACGACAATTATTCTTGCCGGTTGCCGAGGACGCGATCGGCCGGTTCGTGGACCCACCGAGAGTCGTGTGAGACTGCCCGTTTTCCTTGTGGAGGACGGGTTGATCACGGATGCCCAGGTGCGGCGATTGCGCGAGAAACGGATGTCGGGGAAGACGTTAGCGGCGGCCGCGGCGGCGGCCGGGATGAGCGAGCGGACGGCGCGACACTGGCAGAGCGGCGCGTTGCCGTCGACGGCGAAGGCGCCTCGGACGTGGCGGACGCGGGAGGACCCGTTCGCCGGCGTGTGGGAGTCGGAGGTCGTGCCGCAGTTGGTGGCGGATACGGAGGGACGACTGCAGGTGCTGACGCTGTTCACGTGGCTGTGCCGGCGGCATCCGGGTCGCTTTCAGGCGGGGCAGCTACGGACGTTGCAGCGGCGGGTCCGCGACTGGCGGGTGCAGTATGGTCCGGACCGCGAGGTGTATTTCGAGCAGGTGGCGGTCCCGGGTCGGGAAGCGGCGTTCGACTTCACCGACGCGAGCGACCTGGGGGTGACGATACGGGGCGTGCCGTTCCCGCATCTGTTGTTCGAGTGGGTGCTGAGCTACAGCAAGTGGACGTATGTGGGGCTGGCGTTCAGCGAGACGTTCGAGGCGCTGGTGGCCGGCCTGCAGGGCGCGCTGTGGACGCTGGGGGCGGCGCCGGCGTGGCTTCGTCACGACAATCTGTCGGCGGCGACGCACGAGCTGAAGCGGAGCGGCGGGCGGCAACTGACGGTGCGGTTCCAGCAGGTGCTGGACCACTACGGGCTGCGCTCGTCGCGGATCCAGCCGGGGAAGCCGCACGAGAACGGGGTGGCCGAGCAGTCGCACTTTCGGACGAAGACGGCCATCGAGCAGGCGTTGCTGTTGCGGGGCGACCGGGACTTCGACGACGAGTCGGCGTATCTGCGGTTCGTGCGGGCGGTCGTCGACGAGGCGCGGAATGCGGCGGCGGCGACGCGGCTTGCCGAGGAGCGTCCGTACCTGCGGCCGTTACCTGCGGCTCGGATCCCGGAGTACACGACGTTCCAATGCGTGGTGCGGAAGTGGAGCACGATTCGCGTCGGCGGCCGGATCTACTCGGTGCCGTCGCGGTTGATCGGTCACACGGTGGAAGCGCGCCAGCATCCGTCGACGGTCGAGGTCCGCTATGGCGGCCAGTTGCTGTGCACGATGCCGCGGCTGCGGGGCGCGGCGGACCACCGGATCGATTACCGGCACATCATCGGCAGCCTGGTCCGCAAGCCGGGGGCGTTTGCGCGCTATCGCTTCCGGGAAGAGCTGTTTCCGTCGCTGACGTTCCGGGCGGCGTATGACGCGCTCGGCCGGACGCATGGCGAGCGGGCCGACGTCGAGTACGTGCGGCTGCTGCATCTGGCGGCCACCACCAGCGAGCGGCAGGTCGAGGTGACGCTTCGCTCTCGGCTCGACGCCGGCGCTGGGTGCGACTATGCCAGCGTCCAGGCCGAGGTGCGTCCGCCGGTTCCGACCATCCCCGTCGTGCACATTCCCCGGCCGGACCTGTCACGGTACGACGCGCTGCTGACCGGAGGCCTGCGCCGATGACGCCGGCGAGCACGGCGTCGACGACGTTGCTGAAACAGTTCGGCCTGACGACGGCGGCCGAGGAGCTGGTGCCGCGCCTAACGCAGGCGGGCCACCACGACGCGCTGCCGGTGCTGGTCGAAGTGCTCGAGGCCGAAGCCGAGGCGCGACGCCAGCGGCGGATTGCCCGGCTGCGACGAGCCTCGCGTCTGCCGCCCGGCAAGACGTTCGCGACGCTCGACACCGGAAGGTTGCCGGCACCGGTGGTGCAGCAGCTGGAGACGCTGGCCATCGGGGCGTTCCTCGAGACGGCGACCAACGTGCTGGCGTTCGGCCTGCCGGGCGTCGGCAAGAGCCATGCGCTGAGCGCCGTCGGGCACGCGCTGGTCGAGGCCGGCCACAGCGTGCTGTGCGCCCCGGCCTACGCCCTGGTCCAGGAACTGCTCGGCGCGAAACGTGATCTCGACCTGCCCCGCGCCCTCCGCAAGCTCGACCTCTTCGAGGTGATCCTGCTCGACGATCTGGGCTACGTGCAGCAGAGCCCCGACGAAGCCGAGGTACTGTTCACGCTGCTCGCCGAGCGCTACGAGCGCCGCTCGGTGATGGTGACCAGCAATCTGGTCTTCAGCCAGTGGGACCGGATCTTCCGCGACCAGATGGCCACGGCCGCGGCGATCGACCGCCTGGTGCACCACGCCGTGGTGCTCGAGTTCGACGTGCCGAGCTTTCGAACGGATCCGTCGCGCCCAACGTCGCCGCCATCGCCACCGCCCGTGCCTCGCGGCCGGCCGCCGGGGCCGCTGTTGCCGCGGCGTCGCCGACCTGCGAGTTCCTGAGCGTCTCCGGTCCGGAAGCGATCACGGCTTCGACCGAGACGTTCACGGCGCACATCTTCTCGCGGGCTCTTGGGCAGATCATCTCATACCCGGTCATGACCGCCATGCCGGCGGCGAGTGTGATGCTGGCAGGCACGGGCGCCGCCGACGACCCCTCCAGCCGTACTCGACGGACCCACAGCTCCTCGCGTAGCAACCACCAGCCCCTCCCTTTCGGAAGCCGCGCGCTCGGCTACCGCACTCCGTGAACGTCCCCAAGCGGACGTTCACGCCGTTTGGTCTTCTACGTCTTCAGAACCCACAGCAACGCCCAGCGAACGGTGCGTCGTCGAACGAGCAGCCGTCCGAACCGGCAAGAATAGTTGACGTTGAGCGGCAGAAGTACTTGACGCCAAACATACGTCGTTGCGCCCGCGCGAGTCGCAACGACTTACGGGGATCGGCCGACACAATTGTGGTGCAAAACTTTTGATCCATGAAATTGCCTTCAAATGGCGTTTTCTGGGGGTTTTGAGACCCTCAAAATGTGGGGGATTTCGCGGGAGTGTCCCCCGTCGTGGACAACTCTACCGCCGCGCCGCGCGCAGCCGGATCATAAGCGGGCGTACTGCTTATCCGGTTGACTCACCAGACCCCTCTATATAGTGTTCGAGCCGGGGGGAGGTAGGGTGAGACCAGCGTTTCCTCGAACACTGGCGGCGTTCCACGCGCGGTTCGCGACCGAAGATGCCTGCCGGGGGTACCTGGCAGCGTCGCGGTGGCCGGACGGGTTCCGTTGCCCCAGGTGCAGTCATGCCGAAGCGTACGAGCTGGCCACCCGCGCAGTGTTCAAGTGCAAGGCCTGCAGACATCAGACATCGGTGACTGCCGGAACGGTTCTGCATCGCACGCGGGTGCCCCTGACGCTGTGGTTTGGGGCGGCCTACCTCGTCTCTACGCACACACCGGGCATCTCGGCGCGTCAGCTTCAGCGCCAGCTGGGGTTGAGCCGCTACGAGACCGCATGGACGCTGCTCCAGCGGCTGCGAGCCGCGATGGTCCGACCCCAGCGCGACAGCATCCCGGGACCGGTGGAAGTCGACGAGACCTACGTGGGCGGCCTGGAGGTTGGCCGGCGTGGCGGCCGGTGGCGCGACGGCGAGAAAGCCATTGTGGTCGGTGCGGTTGAAGTCAGAGGCCAGGGGTCCGGGCGAGTTCGCCTGGCAGCCGTGGAGGATGTGTCGGCGGTGTCGCTCGTCGCGTTCGTCGAGCACTCCGTGGCGCCCGGCAGCATTGTCCTGACCGATGGCTGGAAGGGCTACCTTCCGCTCAGGCGACGGGGCTACGACCACCGCCCGAAAACCCAGGGCGTGGCCACGAATGCGGCGCGGCTGTTTCCCCGCATTCATCGCGTCTTCTCTAACCTCAAGACATGGCTCAGGGGCACCCATCATGGCGTGAGCCCCGAACATCTCCCGTACTACCTCGACGAATTCGTCTTTCGGTTCAACCGACGGCGGACGCCGATGGCCGCCTTTCAATCCTTGCTTGGGCTGACCTCTCAACACCAGCCCCTCCCCCACAACATGTTGTATGGTGGTGAGCAAACCGGATAAGCACTAGCGGGCGTTATAGAAAACCGCCTCTCCAGGATCTCGACTTCCCCAACCCCCGTCATCAGGGGGCGATCCAGGTGCCGCCGATGCGGCCGTGGGGGACCCAGTGGAGGCGCGGGGTGGGGCCGCCGGCGCCGAGGATGATATCGACACTGAAGGGGTTGTGGGGGGAGTCGCCGATCTGGTAGGCGACGGTGTCGTCGCTGATCGGGCCGGTGCTATTAACGCGGCGGCCCCAGCGGGCGTCTTCGGCGTGGAGGCGCTCGGCGACGCGCTGCGTGAAGGCGGTGGCCGAGAGCCCGGAGCGAGGATAGCCGGTCTCGGCGGCGACCTGCTGCACGATGGCGAGGCGGTGGGGCGGATGAGGGACGGCGGGGCCGGGCAGGGTGAGGGGGCCGGGCCCCAGCGGGAGCGGGGTGGCGGCGAGCGGCTGTAGCCTGAACACACGAGGAACCAGTAAATGGGGCTAACGCCAAGTCTAAAGTCAGTTAGGGATCTATTGAAGAAGTTAGAACGTGAGGCATATCGTGCGTATCATTCACATGACGATATAGACAAGTTCGATCACTTCTATAATTTCTGTGTATCAGCACATTCAATGAGGGACTTCTTCTTTGAGGACAAAAGTATCGTAACAGTAGAAGATAGGAAGCCTTATCACGACGAATGGAAAAACGATGAGATCCTCCGTGCAGTAGGTGAAATTGCAAACTCATCAAAGCATTTGGTTTTAAGAGAATGGAATGGAACTCAGAAAGAAGTTAAGACTCATGGTGTGTCTACGAGGACGAATACATTCGTTGATTTGTATATTTGTAATGAGGCCCTTGAAAAGGAGTTTGTAAGACGGCGTGAGGTGTCTGTAGCGTTGGGCGATGATTATGAAGTTGCACTCTACGACTTCACATCCCGAGTGCTTCATCGTTGGTACAGGATTCTCGAGAGTCACCATATGATAAATGATGATCCACAACTGTTATGTAGATTGGGCGGAATGTACAACAACGAATGGGAACACGTCCCGAAGGATCACATTAAAGCTGTCAAATATCTTTGCCGGGCGGCAGAACGAGATAATAGGGATGCTATGGCTGGCCTCGGCGTGAAATTCTATATGGGCGATGGAGTCCTTGAGGGAGTGTGAGCGAAACTTAGTTGGAAATTGAAGCGGCTCCAAACCCTGTGGTTTGATGACGTTTGAGAAGACGGACATCAGCCCACGAGAGAAAGGAGCCGAGATGAGCAGTGTCCTACGATCGGTCAGGAAGCGCAAGAAAGGTCACACGTTGGGCGCGGTCGACGTCATCGACCGAGAGGAGTACGCCGAGCTGGAGGTCGATGCCAAGGTGGCGTTGATCCGGTCGTTGGTTCCGCTGGGCTTGATGCACATCGAGGAGTTGCTCGACGAGGAAGTGACCGCGCTGGCTGGCGAGCGCTACGCCCGCAAAGCCCCGTCAGTCGGCGGGCGCCGTCATGGCAGCAACCCCGGGACGGTCGGGTTGGCCGGCCAGCGCGTGCCGATTCGCGTGCCCCGGATTCGCCATGTCACGGAGCGCGAGATTCCCCTGCGGTCGTACGAGGCGCTGCATGGCGATCGCGCAGTCAACGACCTGTTGCTGAGGCGCGTGCTGTATGGGATCTCGTGCCGCAACTACGCGGCGGCCGCCGAGGCGATTCCCAGGGCGATCGGCCTATCGGGGTCGACGGTGTCCCGCGCGTTCATTCAGGCCAGCGCGACGAAACTCCGCGAGCTCCAGGAGCGGGACCTCTCCGGGGAGGACGTCGTGGCCCTCGTGCTGGACGGCAAGACGTTCGCCGAGGCGACGATGGTCGTCGCGCTCGGCATCACGATGACGGGGGACAAACGGTTCCTGGGCGTCGTCGAGACGGACACGGAGACCGAGAAGGTGTTGACCCCGTTCCTCCGGTCATTGGTCGAGCGGGGCCTCGATGTCTCCCAGGGGCTTCTGGTGATCGTGGATGGCGGCAAGGGGCTCCGGGCGGCCGTGCGGAAAGCCTTCCGCCACCGCGCCCTGGTGCAACGGTGTCAGTGGCACACGCGCGAGAACGTGGTGAGTTACGTGGCCAAGCGTGAGCAGCCGGTGTGGCGGCAGCGTCTCCAGCGCGCCTACAACCGTCCGGAGTACGACGAGGCCCTCGCCGCCCTCAAGTCGCTCCAGCATGAGCTGGAGGATCGGAACCAATCCGCGGCCGGCAGTCTGGCGGAAGGCCTCGACGAGACCCTGACGTTGCATCGCCTCGGGGTGTACGGTGTGCTGGGCCGGTCGCTGAAGACGACGAACAGCCTCGAGTCCATCAACGCGCTCATTGAGGAGCGCTGTGCGAAGGTCGATCACTGGCAGCACTCGAGTCAACGCCATCGCTGGCTGGCCACTGCGCTCCTGGACATCGAGCCACGCCTGCGCAAGGTGATGGGCTACCGGCACCTGCCCAGGCTTCGTGACGCATTGAAGCGAGAGCTGAAGATCGACACGACGACGTCGACGAAGAAAGCCGCGTAAGCAATCAGGAGCCGCGGAGAGTTTCAACTAGGAATGGGCTTGACTCCCTTGAGGATCGTGTTCTTGCTCTCACTTTGTACAGTCTTGCGAATCAAACCCATCGCGACTTTGAAATATCTGCCCTTCGCTCACGAATGGCCACGGACGAAATCGCAGAAGCTAAGCGTAGAGTTCGGGATTGGGTTCCAGAGAATTGGGGTGATCTGAAAACGCGGGTCATCGATAAGGGGAACGACAGTGAATGACCCTCATGTGATTGCTCTGATCCGAGATTTCCATTTTGGTCGCCGAGTCAACCGGGTCAGAGGACCTTCCGCCAGCAGGAGCCAGTAGTACTGCGCATGCTTCACCAGCCGGCCTCCAGTTGCCACCAACCGCTGCTGGAGACTGGTGAGCGACCAATTCCGCACACGAACAGGGCCGCGTCCCAATAGAACCCGCGCGTCAGCCGTGGACCGTGCCAGCCGCGATTCGAGTAGCTCTCCCGCAAAGAGCCAATTGAACATACCAGCCCACCGCTCTCGTAGCGATCCGCAAGGTCGTACAGCCAGCCGGGCGGCCATGCGGCTCGCCCGCCCGGCGCGCCGCCTCGATTCGAGGCTACCATCTCGGCCGCTCCCGAATGGCCTTGGGTTCATGTTCGCTAAGTCAACCATGAGCTGAGCAATTGGGGTTAGCGAACCCTCCCCGACACTGGATGGGCCCGAAACACTCACAACACGACAAGTTCAGCCCTGAGGGAGGATAGAACGGATTTCTTGTATTCTTGAGCGTAGGGCGATCTTGTCTTCCTCCGGCATATTCCTGAACGGCCAATGATCGTCCAGAATCGAACACAGAACATCAAGGACATCGTCGATTACTTCCTCAATAAATTCTAGTTCGATACTCCAACCCTTCGGGCTGAAGTGAGAAAACTGGTTGCGGAGTTTGTGCAACCGTTTGAATGATTTTCCCTGCTTTTCGATGATTGAAATAATCCCGCCGCATCCATTTTCGATCCGCAACGACGGACAGCTTAGCCTCTCGAACAGCTCATCAGCATTAGCAACAAAATCTACGGGGGGCTCATCTTCCCTTTTCTCGATACGCGTGATCGGGCGACCGAATTCGTCAACGTCCTGTATCCGTTTGATTTCACCGCGGCGGTCTCTCTCATGCCATTTGAGCCACTTCGCAGCGCGCTTCTTAGTTAGTGCACCCAGTTGGGCCGTCCCGGACAAGTGACAGACCATTGCGCCTTGCAAAGCGCTATGGAGCGACAGGACAACCCACTTCCAGGCACGATCTGATTGTCCAGCTTGACTCAAGCTCAGTGCGCAATGTTCCAGAGATGCCAATACATCCTGACGCTCATCAGTGCGTACGTATTTTTTCATTTTTAGGAATTCTCCAGCTAATCCGCCAATCGGCGCGTTAAACGAGGAAGCACATAATTTATCGACACCTCAGCGCGCAGGGGTTAGGCGGGGCTGGTCGGACCCCGTGCGCGGACGAGTAGCGATCCAATCGAGCACTTCTTGTTCCAGCCACGCGACGCCACGCGCCCCGGTCCTGAACGGCTTTGGGAACCGACCGTCAATGATCGCCTGGTAGATCGTCGAGCGGGACAGCGAGGTGATCCTCGTGACTTCGTGGAGCTTGATCAGTTTCGTCGTCATGAGTTTCGTTCCTGTTGGTCCAAGAAGGTTCTAGGCACGATATGTCGTACACCATCAGTCTTCGGTCAGCAGCCCGGCCAGCGCCGCCGCCCGGTCCACGGCCATCCCCCCGCCGACCATCGACTGAAACGCCCGCGCCCGTCCCGACAGATCCGACGCAAAAAGCTTGTCGAACCCAAGCGTCACGGTTGGCGTGTCGAGCTTCACGGCTAACTCACTGGCGACGCAGGCAGCGAGCGGCTGGACCGTGCCATACAGGAAGCGCCGCCACGCTTCGCGCTGCCCGGTCCCGTCGCCCGGCGTGACGAGTTCGACGGGGACGCCGCAGGCGCTGAGCACGGCCAAGGCCGCGTCGGAGCGCAGCGTCGTCAAGGACGCCGGGGGGTTCGCCCCAATGCGTTTCGGCTCGTAGTCACCCCTTGGCGCGGCTTGTCTCCCGTCACCCCACGCTGCCGCAGTGGTCTCGACCAACGCGGTTTTCCCGCGAAGCGATCCAATGTCCTTCCGCAGATTCGAGACGGTGTCGTCTTGTCCGTCGGTTGGAATGGGCAGCAGGTGCCCGCGTGTCCCGCTCGCTTCGTCGCCGAGTGCCGCTTCGAGTTCGGCGCTCAGGCGTCCTGAAAGCCGCGCCCGGTCGAGCGGCCCGACGCCCACCCACGGACGCGCCGGATCGACGCTATACCGGCAATGAATCTCAGAAGTGGCACACGTATCGTCACAAAAGTTTTAACCCGGCCGGGATAATCCGGGATAACCCGGGATGACCCCGGGATGCGACTCGCGCGGGCGCAACGACTGACGGGGAGGGCGACAGAATTGGGCCGTGCCGAGGCCCGATCCGCCGTCCGTGGGAGGGGTGTCCCGGGAGGCTCTCACGTGCGCCCCACCCGGACCACGGAAACCGGCTCGCGAGACGATCGCCCGCATACCGGCGCCACCTCGCTCCAGACGTGTCTCGTCTTCTCGGCGCCGTGTTGGTGGCAACTGTAAATTTCCCATTCGTGGCAACCGAAAACCGCACACTTTAGTGGTTGGCGGGCTCTGCCCTGCGTTCCACGATGTTGGCGAATCCAACAGCGAGGGAGCGGGGGGCAAATGCACGGATGGGAGACGAGGATGCTGCTGAGGCACTATCTGCAACGGGGCGTCTCGAAGGCCGCGTTGGCGAGACGCTTCGGGGTGAGCCGCCGGACGATCCACGAATGGGTCGAGACGGGTCAGTTGGACCGGGACCTGTCGTCAGGGGGTGCGCGCTACTCGCCACGTCCAGCCGTGCCCCACAAGCTGGCTCCCTACACCGGGATCATCGAGGCACGTCTCGAGGAGTTCCCCGGTCTGTCGGCGCAGCGGCTGTTCGACGAGGTCCGCGCGGCGGGCTACCCCGGTGGCTACAGCCGTGTGCGGGACTACGTCCGCGCGGTACGCCCGCGCGAGCCGGTCAAGGCGGTGGTGCGGTTCGAGACGCCGGCGGGGCGTCAGGGCCAGGTGGACTTCGCGACGTTCACGCTGCCCTGGGGCCGCCGGCACGCCCTGGTGGTGGTGCTGAGCCACTCCCGGCTGCTGTGGCTGCGCTTCTACCGCCGGCAGACGATGGCGGTGCTGACCGAGGGGCTGGAGCGCGCGTTCGCGCGGTTCGGCGGTGTCCCGAAGGAGCTCTTGTTCGACCAGATGCGCGCGGTCGTGCTGTCGGACGGCCGCGTGGGCGGCGGCGAGCTGGTGTTGAACGCGGAGTTTCTGCGCGTTGCCGCGCACTGGGGGTTCCACCCGCGCGCGTGCCGGCCGTATCGGGCGCAGACGAAGGGCAAGGTGGAGCGGCCGATCCGCTACATCCGTGACAGCTTCTTCTACGGGCGCGCGTTCGCGAACGACGAGGACCCTCAATGAGCAGGCGTCGCGCTGGCTGGAGGGCACGGCCAATGTGCGCCGGCACTCCACGACGGGCGAGCGCCCGGTGGACCGCTTCGAGCGGGACGAGCGTGAGGCCCTCGGTCCCTTGGCACGCCGTCCCTACCAGCGTTTTGGCGTCCAGCCCGCCACCGAGCCGACCCGCCGGCGCGTGCCCGACACCGTCAAGGTGGAGCGCCGGTCGTTGCGGGTCTATGCGGAAGCGGCGGGATGACGGCAACGGCGCGTGACCGGCGCGACCGGCTGCGGGCGATGCTGGCGGACCTGAAGATGCCCGGCGCGCTGGAAGCGGTCGACGGCGTGCTGGCCAAGGTCGACAGCGGGGCGGTGACGGCGAGCGAAGCGATCGAGCAGGTGCTGGGCGCCCAGATCGCGCTGCGCAACAACCGTCGCCTGCAGGCCGCGATGCGCTCCTCGCGCCTGCCGGCCGTCAAGACGCTGGCGCAGTTTGATTTCACCTTCCAGCCGAGCATCAAGCGCGAGCAGATCGAGAGCCTGCACGAGCTGGGATTCCTCGACCGCCGCGAGAACGTTATCCTGCTCGGCCCGCCTGGGGTGGGCAAGACGCATCTGGCGATCAGCCTGGCGATCGCGGCCGCCGAGGCCGGCCGACGCGTCTACTACGGGACGTTGGCGGGACTGATCGACTCGCTCACCGACGCCAGGGCCGCGGGAGCGCTGTCCCGGCGGCTGCGCGTGCTGACGCATCCCGCGCTGCTCGTGGTCGACGAGATCGGCTACCTGCCGGTCAGCCAGGACGGCGCCGTGCTCTTCTTCCAACTGATCAACGCCCGCCACGAGCGGGCGTCGACGGTGCTGACCTCGAACAAGGGCTTCGAGGAATGGGGACACGTGCTCGGCGACGAGGTTATGGCGGCGGCGCTCATCGACCGGCTGCTGCACCATTGCCACATCGTCAACATCCGGGGCAACAGCTACCGGATGCGGGAGCATCAGCACTGGCTGAGGACAGCGTCGGACGAACAGCGTGAGGGAGTCGCCACGTGACCGCCGGCTCCGCAGCTTCCCGTCGGGCATCACCGGGAGAATGTCCGCTCCGCCCGAGACGTCCTCCCCAGAAGTGTGCAGTTTTCGGTTGCCATAAATGTGCGGTTTTCGGTTGCCATTGACACGCCGCGCACGATCCTCCAGCCGTAGTATCCGCGTCGGACCACGGCGTCAACGATACTGCATGCGGTTCGATGATCACGTGGACCATGGCAAACAACGAGAGAAGTGGACGTGTAGCGCCCCAGGATTCTTGGACAGTGGTTTGAAGGTATTCGGTTCTACGCTGCCGCGTCCAGCCCGACGAGATCGCGTCGCACGCGGGCTGGACTTCGATAGTCGTACTTCTCAAGCATCCATTGCTCGTTGTACGTCCGCTTGAACTCGAGCAAGGCCAGGCGGAGCTCCTCGATCGTCTCGAAGCTCCGCACCCACAAGACGTTTTCCTTCAACGTGCGGATGAAGCGCTCGGCGACCCCATTGCCTTCGGGTTCTCGCACGAAGCTCGGTGAGCTCTCGATACCGAAAAACGCGACCTCCTGTTGAAAATCGTCGGCCAGGTAGTTTGACCCGTGGTCGTGACGAAGACGAAGCCCGCGGGCGACGCCTTTGCCGATGTCGCCGAAGCGTTCGCGGATGCCCTGGCGGATCGGCTCGAGAGCCTCGAACCGGCTCCCGCTCTTCGCCGCATGGAGGCCGATGCACTCGGCCGTACAGTGATCGACGGCCACAAAGACGCACGCCGCCCCCTCGACCCGCAGCTTCGCCCAGGCTTTCCGGTACCCCTC
This sequence comes from Vicinamibacterales bacterium, assembly GCA_965249105.1. Lineage (GTDB taxonomy): Bacteria > Acidobacteriota > Vicinamibacteria > Vicinamibacterales > UBA8438 > CAUZIB01. Next base: position 1,499,497 of record OZ252219.1, read on the forward strand.
GCCATGAAACGGCGAGGCGTCGAGCACCCGGCGGATGTGGCCGACCATTACCGCGTCCGGGGCGGCGCCGACTGGTCCGCGGCGACGCCGCAGCGCGCGTGACCGCGTCGCGTAACGCGTCGCGTACACGCTGGACCGCGCCCGCTCCCACACGCGGCAGATCCGCTGCACGCCGTACGCCCGACGGGTGGAGATCGAATGGGCGCCCCTCATCGCGTCGACCTCCGCCGGGCCAAAGGGGAGCCCGCCTCCAGTTGATCCACCTTCGCGTACAGGAGCTCGTTCTCCATCAGCAGCTCGCCGATCTTGGCCTGCAGCCGACGGTTGTCCTCGTCCCGGGCATCCGTCTCGCGGCTCTTCAGCCCCGCCTGGCCCGCGGCCAGAAACCGATCTCGCCACTGCGACACCCGCGCCGCCGTGACCCCCAACTCCCGCGACACGGACTCGAGATCCTCACCGCGCAGCAGACGTCTCACCGCCTCGCTCTTGCGACCGACCGAAAACCGGCCCCCACGGCCGCGCCCGGCGACCCCTCCGGTCGCCCTCCGGGCTCCCTCCACCGCCGCCGAACTCTGATCGTGTTTCCCCATCTCGACACTCCTCCTGCGAGAACTCTCTCGCAATCAAGTGTCCAAGAAAACTCTGGGGCGCAGGAGGACCCCGAAACCTGGACAGCGACTTAAGTGGAATCCTCATCGTGTTTCAGGCCGCCGTACCGCAGCTGGTTACGTCGCCAGCGTAGAACCAAGGGTGTTTTCATTACCACCGACGATCAACTCCGCGTCCACGACCGTGGTAACCCGCGCGACGACAGCCGCCTTCATGCCGGCATCGCTATCGCGGAGGACGCGTTCGCGAAGATCCATCGAATAGGCGCGCATTGACCCTCCTGCGTGGACGTTCCACGTAGGAGTACCATGAATCGCCTATCGAGTACTAGAGCTTTTCGAAAACCGCGGTAGATCAAGGTCCGAGAGCTTGCTGGCCTCGTCGAGGTCCGCCAAGGCGAGTGCGATCCGCACCGCTTCATCGAAGCACGCAGCTCGCACTTCGAGCATGGTCGCCCTGTGCGCCTACGACGCCAGTCCCGAGATTGCGTGCGAGTAAGTATCCCCCGGCAAAGCCGGGGGCCTTAGTTTGTGAGCCGCTCAAAGCGGCATGACGTGCCCGCTATGCGGTCACTTGAGCCACCTCACGGTGGCCACTCTACTCCAACGGCAACTGATCCGACCGCCGGTCCTCGCGTTCCTGCTGCTGGATGTACTCCCGAATGACCCGCTCATCGCGACCCACCGTGGACACGAAGTAGCCCCGGGCCCAGAAGTGCTGCCCCACGAAGTTCCGCGAACGTCCCGCGAACTCCCGAGCGATGTGGATGGCACTCTTCCCCTTGAGATATCCGATGACCTGGGCGACAGAGTACTTCGGCGGAATCGACATCATCATATGCACATGGTCCGGCAACAGATGCCCCTCCTCCACCTCGCTCTCGCGATGCAGCGCCAGACGGCGGAACACCTCGCCCAAATCCCGCCGCAATCCCCCGTACATCGCCTTTCTTCGATACTTCGGGATGAACACAACGTGATACTGACAGTGCCATTTCGTATGATTGAGACTTCGGTAGGTCGGCATGAGGTCTCCTTCTCGTGATGCTTGAGCGGCTCACGGGAAGGAGTTCCTCACGTGACTCCCCGAAACGTCAAACGGGGCTGGCCGCCCCGGCAAAGCCGGGGGGTCTCCCACGGCAACTAGCCCGCAAGCAGCGGCACGATGACGAGCGCCATGGCATCAACGGTCACATGCGCAGTGATGTTGGCCAGCAGATCCCGGCGCCAGGCGAAGAAGGCGACGGAAACGCCCCCGGTGAAGAAGTAGATCAACACCGGCCCCGTGCTCCAGTTCGGGAGGTGAAACAACGCGATCACGGTAACGGAGACCACTCCCGCAAGCCAGCCGCTACGGGTGAGGCGCGCGAGCCGCGTGTAGGCGTACCCGATGAACAGGGTGTCCTCCACGACGCCGGCGGTAACGACCTGGAACATGCGGAGGCCGATGGGAGCATCCAGAACCCGCGTCATTCCCGCTTCGAACCCCGGCAAGCCCGCCGCCTGTACCGCCCATATCAGCGGCGGCATGACGACATACCTCACCACCACCGCCAGCAGGAGACCCCACGTGATCGATGACCAGTGAAGCGGGCGCAGGTTGAGTGACGAGAGCGGCTGCCGTTCCCAGCAGATGACGATCGTGACGATGAGCCCGGCCAGCAGCCACAGGAAGAGCTGTGCGAGGATCTCTGTCAGGAGCCGCTCCGGCGGTCCCAGCAGTGGACCGACCGGGCCGAGCAGCAGGAGCACGCCACCCCAGGCTACTGCGAGCCCCGCGAGCGTAGAGATGAGAGGGCGGTCCTGCCAAGCCATGAGTCGCGGATGCTCCGATTGTGCAGCTCCGATCAGCCCCCGCCCAAGGTCGCTCGCTTCAGTCGCACATCGCCTGCGCTAGTCTACCTGTCGACGGTGCTGGGTCGGGTAGACCAGGGTCGTTGCTGACCCCAGCCCCCCACAGATCCGGACATGCGGGTTCTTCCGCATCCGGCTCCTCGGCAGATGGTGTCGCTACACGCCGGTGGCGAAGTGAGCGGCCGTCATCCGCGGAAGAGGATATCGCGCGAGAAGGCGGAGGAACCGCGTCCACGGCATTGTCCTCTGCTGCGACCGGCGGTTGAGCCACTTTTGCCAGATGTGCACGACGTGGAAGCCGAACGTCGTCAGGCTCGAGGCGTTCCCCCGAATCCCAAAGTAGGCACAATGCCCGCGCAGCTTCCACACCAACATCCGATGCTGCTTCGCGATCGATTCATGGCGGTGCGTACAACACCAGCGATTGACGGCCGTCAGGCTCCGCCGGAGGCGGTCCTTGGCCGTCTTGCGCTTGAGCACCCAGCTGCCGTTCCGGGCGATGCACCAGTAGTGCGTGAACCCCAGGAAGTCGAACGTGCCGGGTGGCGGGAATCTGTCACCGTTCTGCCCCGGGCGCCAACCCACGCGCGGTCGGCGGAACCGAACCAGACGGCTCTTCTCCGGATGCATCGTGAGCCCGACCCGCCCGAGGCGTTTCGGGAGCACCTCCAGCACCCGGTGGGCGTCAGATTCCTGCTCGACGACGATGACCACGTCGTCCGCGTAGCGGACGAGGACGCTGCGGCCACGGAGGCATGGTTGCACCTCCGTCGTGAACCATACGTCGAGGACATAGTGGAGGTAGATGTTCGCCAACAGCGGCGACACGACCCCACCTTGCGGGGTGCCGAGGACGGAACGACGCACCTGCCCGTCCTCCAACACACCGGCTTTCAGCCATTTGTCAATCGCGCGGCGCAGCACGCCGTCGCGTACCCGCTGGTCCAGAAAGCCGCGGAGATGTCCGTGGTCCAGGGCATCGAAGAAGCCCTGGATGTCCAGGTCAATCACCCAGCCTCCGCCCATCAGCATGGTCTGCTCCCAGAGGTGCTGCAGGGCCTGGTGAGCCGAGCGCCCAGGGCGGAAGCCGAAGCTACAGTCCCGGAAGTCCTGCTCGTAGACACTTTCCAGCACCATCACCACGGCTCGCTGCAGCACCTTGTCCTCGAACGTCGGTATCCCGATTGGTCGAGTCTTCCGGCCATCCCCTTTCGGGATGTGGACGCGGCGCACGGGAGGCGCGACATACTGGCCGGACTTGAAGCGGTCGAGCAGCGACTGGAGGTTGGCCTCCAGATTCGCTGCGTAGTCGTCCGCCGTTTGTCCGTCCAGTCCGACCGCCCCGTCTTTCCGCGTTACTACATAAGCCGCGTGAAGCATGTCCCTGTCGATGTGGTGAGCCAGGCTCGTGACCACCATATCCGATGCCTGTCTGGCCAGTTCGGCTATCCGTTGTCGTTTCAGTGAGATGGGGTCCAACCTCGGCGTGTTGGCCATCGTTCCCTCCAACGGTTCCATCTGTCGGCGCCCCCTTCCCTCCACGGGGTCTCGTGGACCCGATTCCCCCGCTTCGCCGGTACTATGAGACGCTCCGATTCCTCGCCGCCCCTCCCCCGCGCTTCGTTGCCTTCGCGCGGCGGTACCATCCGAGCACCTGCGGGTTCGCTCCGTCGGACGCCAGGTGCCACGTCCACGGCCTCGGGCTTGGTGAGCCGGTGCCCGCCCCCCGGCAACCTTTAAGATGGAGACGATGAGGCCTCCCGGGTTCCCGGGAAACCCACCCGCACGCATTAGACGCAACGCTGAGAAACTAATCCATCCAACGCTGAAGAAGTGATCCACCCCCGGCCTCTTTGTCCGGCATCCTTTCGGTTGCGAGACAAGAGGAGGGTTGGCCGAGGTGCTGAGGATGGACCAAGTTCATGTTATCCGCCACGCCGTTCTGAAGCAGGGTCGTAGCCGTCGGTCTGTCGCGCTGGAGCTCGGCGTCAGCCGCAACACCGTACGGAAGTATCTTGAGGAGTCTGAGCCGAGATTCAGCGCACCGGTTGGCCGGCGTCAGCCGGTGCTCGAGCGGGTGAAGGCACGACTCGACGAGCTTCTCGCCGAGTGGTCTGCGAGGACGACCGCCAAGCAGAGGATCACCGGCTCCCGCCTCCATGGTCAGCTGCGCATGGAGGGCTTCGATGTCGGGATCACGTTGGTAAGGCAGTACTTCCGGGAGTGGCGGCGACAGCGCCAGGAGACTTTCGTCCCGCTGGTTCACCGACCCGGAGACTCGGCCCAGGTCGACTTCTTCGAGGTCACGGTTGAGGTGAACGGTGAACGCCGGAAGGCGTTGATGTTCGCGATGCGCCTGATGTACTCGGGGCGCGACTACGTCTGGCTCTATGAGCGCTGCGACCAGCTGTCGTTCCTCGACGCCCACGTCCGGGCGTTCGCTCACTTCGGGGGCGGGCCTCGGCGCTGTGTTTACGACAACCTCTCAGCTGCCGTGCGGAAGGTCGTCTTTCCGCGTCGTCAGCTCACCGCTCGGTTCACAGCTCTATCGAGCCACTACCTGTTCGAACCGTGCTTCGCTCGGCCAGGAGAAGGCCATGACAAGGGCGGCATCGAGAGCCGAGGCAAGGGCATTCGGCTCCAGCACTTGGTGCCGATTCCCCGGGCCCGCTCGCTCGAGGCGTGCGGTGAGCTGCTCCACCGGCGCATCGAGGAGCAGTCGGCGACGCGCCGGGGCCGCGATGACAAGCGAACCGTGATGGAGCGGTTCGCCGAAGAGCAATCCGCCCTTCGCGCAATTCCGGAAGTGGAGTTCGATTCGCGCAAGGTCCTCCCGGTGAGCGCTGGCCAAACACCACGTGTGCGAGTCGAAGGTGCGTGGTACTCGGTCCCATCAACCTGGGCCGGCTTGGACGTCATCGCCCGTGTCGGCGTGTCCAAGGTCGAGTTGCGGTGTCGTGGCGAGTCCGTCGAGCGCGATCGTCAATCGTTCGGCGGGAAGGATATCCGCTATCGAGACTACCTCCCTGAACTGGGTCGCAAGCCGCAAGCCGTGCGACAGGTCGCTCCGGAACTCGTCGCCGAGCTCGATGGACCCTTCCGTCAGTTGTGGGAGCAACTCGTCGCCTCGCACGGTGACGGCGAAGCCGCCCGAACGCTCTCGCGCATTATCGCCGCCATCGTGGAACACGGTGAGGAACCGGTGCGCCAGGCCCTGAGCACCGCGTTGGCTGCTAACCGTACGGATCTCCTCGATCTCGTCAGCGCCAAGGCCGAGCCCGAGTACCTGTCCGTCGCCGTACCGCCGGAACTGGCCGGCTACGAGATCGAGACGTCTTCGGCGGCCGATTTCGACTTGTTGTTGGAGGACGCATGAGTGAGGCTGCGTTGAGAGCAGTTCTGCAAGAGTTCTGTCGAGAGCTGAAGACTCCCTCGATCTTCCGCGAGTATCCTGAGCTCACTCGTCAGGCTCGTGACGCCGGGTGGCCCTACGAAGAGTTCCTCAGAGAACTCCTCGACATCGAGGTCCGCTCGCGACGGGAGCACACGGCGGCAAGGCGCCTTCGTGAAGCCCGTTTCCCAGACGTCAAGACTCTCGATCAGCTCGACTGGGCCGCGCTGCAGGGTGTCTCACGGCCCAAGGTGCTCGAGTTGGCATCGTGCGGATACCTCGAGCCCGGCGAGGATGTCGTCATCGCCGGACCGATCGGCACCGGTAAGACGCACCTCGCGATCGCCCTCGGCGTGGAAGCCATCCAGAGACGACATCGAGTGCTGTTCACACGCGCCGCTGACCTCGTGCGCGATCTGCGGGAAGCTCGTGACGAAAGGACGCTGCGTCTGATGCAGCAGCGGCTGCAACGTGTCGAGCTGCTGGTGATTGACGAACTCGGCTTCGTCCCGTTCGACCGCGTCGGCGGTGAACTCCTCTTCAACGTCTTCGCCGACCGTTACGAAAGGCGATCGACGCTGATCACGACGAACTTGGCGTTCAGCGAGTGGGTGAAGGTCTTCGGCGACGAGAAGATGACGCTCGCCTTGCTCGACAGGCTTGGCCAGCGCGCCCACATCCTGACAACGAAGGGCCGCTCATACCGGACTCGCAAGCAGCTGACCCAGGCGCCCAAGCGGGCCTGACGTAGTGTCCCGCCGCCGGATCCAGCCGAAAGACCCCGGCGTTGGACGCCAAATCTCGGTTCGAGAGCGCGATCTCGTGGGCACTGAGTGGATCAGTTCTTACGCGTTGGAGCGGATCAACTCTTCAGCGGTGTTGACACGCATGCCACGCGCTCCGACCCCGGCGAGGTCGCCGCCTCCACGGCCTCTGAGATGCGGCGAGATAGCCTTCCGTCCAACGCACGACGTCGGCCCTCACAAACAATGCATTTCGGGGCTCAATCACGCGGCCTACGGGCTCCCTGTGAACGCTTCGCGCCCTGGGTCACCCCAGGCCCACGCATCACTCGGTTCCGGCTGGCGGCCGACCTTGGCCGGATGGGATTGGATACCCACAGGGTTTCGAACAAGGTTTCAAAGATCACATCACGGCATCTTGTCCTCCTTGACCGGGCTTTCCCGGCACACGCGTTGGTGCATGAATCGAAACTGACCTGCGGCGGTCCCAACCCAGAGGCAACTCACCGACCAACACGGTATGACTCCGCCCGACCAATCTCGGTCATCTGATTCAGGATGTTGCACGCGATGACCGCCTCGGTCACTCGCCCGCCTGGGGAGCGAGCGCGAAGACCATCCCCGATGATCAATTTGTACCGGAAGAAGGCGTTCTCTACCTGGGCTTGCCGATGATAGCCGGCCTCCTTCTTCCACCGACGGCGGCCGATCTTCTTCATCTTCTTGATCGTGCGATCCCGAGCGCTCGACCGTGGTCTCCGTCGAGACACACGTGCCGTCTTGCTCGGTGGGACCACGACGGTCGCACCCCGTGCCGTGGCCGTAGCGTAGAACGCGATCGTGTCGTAGGCCGCGTCGGCCGTGACGCGTGCGATGTCGGCGTCGAGCGCCTCGATCAACCGGAAGACGAGCCGGAGCGTCAACGCGGTCGTGATCGCGAGATCCGAGAACCTCCTCTGCCCACCGGGTTGACCGGACGGCGAAGGTCGCCACGAGTTCCTAGCGTCGGCAGAGAGCCAGAGCGTCACGTCGCCTCGCTGCACGAGCGCTCGCTCGTACGCCCGCCAATTCCCAACGCGATATTTCGTCTTGTACTTCGGATGAACCCTCGACTTCATGGCGAGATCGTGCGCCGCGAGCCGGCAACAAGACCAGCGGATCGACGATCGCCTAGCCGAACTGGCCAGACAGGCATCGGATATGGTGGTCACGAGCCTGGCTCACCACATCGACAGGGACATGCTTCACGCGGCTTATGTAGTAACGCGGAAAGACGGGGCGGTCGGACTGGACGGACAAACGGCGGACGACTACGCAGCGAATCTGGAGGCCAACCTCCAGTCGCTGCTCGACCGCTTCAAGTCCGGCCAGTATGTCGCGCCTCCCGTGCGCCGCGTCCACATCCCGAAAGGGGATGGCCGGAAGACTCGACCAATCGGGATACCGACGTTCGAGGACAAGGTGCTGCAGCGAGCCGTGGTGATGGTGCTGGAAAGTGTCTACGAGCAGGACTTCCGGGACTGTAGCTTCGGCTTCCGCCCTGGGCGCTCAGCTCACCAGGCCCTGCAGCACCTCTGGGAGCAGACCATGCTGATGGGCGGAGGCTGGGTGATTGACCTGGACATCCAGGGCTTCTTCGATGCCCTGGACCACGGACATCTCCGCGGCTTTCTGGACCAGCGGGTACGCGACGGCGTGCTGCGCCGCGCGATTGACAAATGGCTGAAAGCCGGTGTGTTGGAGGACGGGCAGGTGCGTCGTTCCGTCCTCGGCACCCCGCAAGGTGGGGTCGTGTCGCCGCTGTTGGCGAACATCTACCTCCACTATGTCCTCGACGTATGGTTCACGACGGAGGTGCAACCATGCCTCCGTGGCCGCAGCGTCCTCGCCCACGCTGGAGCGCGCAAGTGAGGTCGATCAAAAGTTTTAATCCGGGATAAGCCGGGATAATCCGGGATGACCCCGGGATGCGACTCTCGCGGTCGCAACGACTTACGGGGACGCGGCCTGGAACATCTCCAACGTCGGCTTCGAGACGCAGCCTGCGGCTGCCAACCGACTCACGCCGGAGGGGGTCGAGGAGCGAGGGTGCTTGAACAAAAGCAAGGGTACCCGGATACCGGTGAAAAGTGCCGTGGGCTCGGCCGCCGCGATGCGAGAAGTTCTTGAAGCGGCATATTCCGGGACTTGCCGGGATCCATCCCGGAATCCGACGCTCCGCGGACCCGACGACTGACAGGGTCAGTCGTACATGGCTCTCTCAAACCCGGACCACCGAACCTGGCGCGCGAGACGATCACGCGGACCCCGGCCGCCACCTTGCCCCAGGCGCGACTCAGCTCCCCGGCGCCGCGCCCGTGACCGCTGAAATCGCCTGAATCCAACGAGGAAATCGGGGGCAACCCTCAAGCGATCCCGAAGTGCGAGCATCGGGAGGACGGGGTGGCGGAGGGGGCAGTCTCGCGCGAACCCGTCTCGCACGTCGCCAAGCGAATAAAAGACGAATATTTGATGGGTCCCTACTATGTCCCGCTTCACACTCCTTGACCGGCTCAGGGGGAGTGTCTTGGCGGGCCGCGTCGGTACCTCCGCATCGGAGGATAAGTTGTTGTCCTCGCGCGAGTCGCATCCCGGGGTCATCCCGGATGATCCCGGCTTATCCCGGATTAAAACTTTGGTTCGTCAGAAAAATCTGTGGGCGAGCCGTATCCACAGTACCGACTGGCCGACCCAACCCCGGTCAGCGGACTCCGAAACTGCTCGCGGACGGCAGGTTCGGATTTCTTGACCCTACGGCCACGCGCCCCGGTCCTGAACGGCTTTGGGAACCGACCGTCAATGATCGCCTGGTAGATCGTCGAGCGGGACAGCGAGGTGATCCGCGTGACTTCGTGGAGCTTGATCAGTTTCGTCGTCATGAGTTTCGTTCCTGTTGGTCCAAGAAGGTTCTAGGCACGATATGTCGTACACCATCAGTCTTCGGTCAGCAGCCCGGCCAGCGCCGCCGCCCGGTCCACGGCCATCCCCCCGCCGACCATCGACTGAAACGCCCGCGCCCGTCCCGACAGATCCGACGCAAAAAGCTTGTCGAACCCAAGCGTCACGGTTGGCGTGTCGAGCTTCACGGCTAACTCACTGGCGACGCAGGCAGCGAGCGGCTGGACCGTGCCATACAGGAAGCGCCGCCACGCTTCGCGCTGCCCGGTCCCGTCGCCCGGCGTGACGAGTTCGACGGGGACGCCGCAGGCGCTGAGCACGGCCAAGGCCGCGTCGGAGCGCAGCGTCGTCAAGGACGCCGGGGGGTTCGCCCCAATGCGTTTCGGCTCGTAGTCACCCCTTGGCGCGGCTTGTCTCCCGTCACCCCACGCTGCCGCAGTGGTCTCGACCAACGCGGTTTTCCCGCGAAGCGATCCAATGTCCTTCCGCAGATTCGAGACGGTGTCGTCTTGTCCGTCGGTTGGAATGGGCAGCAGGTGCCCGCGTGTCCCGCTCGCTTCGTCGCCGAGTGCCGCTTCGAGTTCGGCGCTCAGGCGTCCTGAAAGCCGCGCCCGGTCGAGCGGCCCGACGCCCACCCACGGACGCGCCGGATCGACGCTATACCGGCAATGAATCTCAGAAGTGGCACACGTATCGTCACAAAAGTTTTAACCCGGCCGGGATAATCCGGGATAACCCGGGATGACCCCGGGATGCGACTCGCGCGGGCGCAACGACTGACGGGGAGGGCGACAGAATTGGGCCGTGCCGAGGCCCGATCCGCCGTCCGTGGGAGGGGTGTCCCGGGAGGCTCTCACGTGCGCCCCACCCGGACCACGGAAACCGGCTCGCGAGACGATCGCCCGCATACCGGCGCCACCTCGCTCCAGACGTGTCTCGTCTTCTCGGCGCCGCGCCCGCGACCGTCGAAATCGCCCGGCATCCACAGAAAAACTCGGGGGCCGCCCCCGAGCGATCCCGGAGTGCGAGCATCAGCGGGACTGGGTGGCGGAGGGAGCAGTCTCGCGCGAACCCGTCTCGCACGTCGCCAAGCGAATAAAAGACGAATATTTGATGGGTCCCGACTATGTCCCGCAACATCCCGCCGCAACAACTCTTGATCGCGTACATCGGCACCCGGGCCAGCCCGTTCGAGGAATAGAAGTGGCCTCCAGAGCGTGCCGAAGATTCAGGCACCTGTCTCAACAGGCTCGAAGACGATCCTTAGTCGTGAGCGAGTCGCCTCAGCATAGCGTTCCAGGGCACTTGTCGACGGGGTTACCTGACCGCTTTCGATTCGAGCGATGTAAGACTGCGACGTTTTCATGCGTCGGGCGAGCTGTGCCTGCGACAATCCAGCGCGGCTCCGAGCTTCGATGAGCACTTTGGCGAGGCGGAACTCTTCGTCCAAAGACTCGTACTCGGCCTTGTATCGCCGATCCTTCATCCACGTCCGATGCAGGTCTTTGGTCTTGGTCATTTCTTCAACTCCTTGGCTCTCTCCCGAGCGAGGAGCAGCTCTCTAGTGGGCGTCTTCTGCGACTTCTTGACGAATACGCGTAGGACCACCACCCGTTGAGGCCGCACTGTCACATACAAAGCCCTGGCGATGCCGCTCTTCCCTTTCAGACGGATCTCCCACAGCGACCCGCTGAGATGTTTCACGTGGGGCTCGCCGACATTGGGCAATCCGACCGCTTCAATGAGTTCGGCGATGCGAATGAACCGCGCCCGAAGGTCTACAGGCAGCGCGGCAAGCTCATTGTCCACCGTATCGTTGAGCGTCTCGACAACCCACGGCACGAGCGATAATACCAGATATGGTATTGGCGTTCAAGAAGGGTAACTGCGGAGACCGCGACGTGACCGGCCTTGAGCGCGGCGTGAAGGATCGCCAGGGGGAGCCGGTGGCGGAGGTGCTCGAGGCGGCGAAGCGGCACATCGGCGAGCTGTCGATGGAGGTCGAGCTGTTGCGGCCACGGGACGACGCTACGGGATCCAGCGCGTGTGTCAGGCGTGGGAGCGGACGCGCTCGGCGTTCTACGCCCGGCGGACCACGCAGCGCCGCCCGGCGGGCGCGCAGCCCATGCGCCGGGGGCCGACGCCCACGGTATCCGACGCGCGGCTGCTGGCGGCGATCCACGCCGATCTCGCACGCGCGCCGTTCCAGGGCGAAGGCCATCGGAAGGTCCACGACGGGACGATCGTCACGTCGGGGCCCAACGTGATGTGGGGGACCGACGGCGTGCGGGTGTGCACGGTGGCCGACGGGTGGGTCTGGGTCTTCGCGGCGGTCGAACACTGGAACGCCGAATGCGTGGGGTGGCACGTCTGTAAGGTCGGCAGCCGCTTCGCGGCGCTCGAGCCGATCGCGCAGGGGCTCGGGCACCGCTATGGTTCCCTCGCCGCCGATGTCGCCCGAGGGCTCGCACTGCGGATGGACCACGGCAGCCAGTACTTGTCGGACCACTTCCTCAACCAGATCCGGTACTGGGGCATCCGGCCCAGCTACGGCTTCGTCGAGGAACCGGAAACGAACGGCGTGGCGGAGCGGTGGAATCGCACCCTCAAAGAGCAAGCGATCCACGGGCGCATCTTTCAGGACCTCGCGGAGGTGCGCGTCGCCGTGGCCGCGTTCGTGGAGCAGTACAACACGACCTGGCGTCTCGAGAAGCTTGGGTATCACACGCCGATCGAAGCGCGCGAGGAGCACGCGCTATGCCAGGCGGCATAACGCAAACGTGTGTCCAAAGAACTGGGGGCGCTACACGCAAACATGTTGATCCAGGATATTCTGAGAGTCCATCCCGCTTACGCCCTTACTTTCGCCGAAGGACGTGCCCGGGGGTGGCTGAGGGCACCATGCCGCCAGTCTCGGGGCTTGGGGTTCTCCAACCGAGAGTCTTCCGCGGTCGGCGGTTGAGTGTGGCCGCGACAGCAGCAATGTAAGTCGTTCAGCCGCTATGCCTTCGACATCGAGGTAGCGAGATTCGAATCCTGTCGGGATGGTACCTCCACTCAGGCGGGGTAAACTGGCGGAGTCGGGTTAAGCTGAAAGGACCCGCCGGGCGGTTCCTGGCTGAGAAGAGTATGGAGTGTGCGTCATGTGGAAACGGAACGAGACGGTTCGCCCGCCCGGTTCGGAAGGGGCTGCGGGCCATGAGGACGGTTCGGGTAGTCCGCCGATGCCGGCGCGACGAGCCGCAGGTGAATCGGAGCGTTTGATCGCGGGGGATGGCGCGAGAATCGGCGAATCGGTCGTCATCAAGGGGGAAGTGAGCGGGAATGAGGACCTCATCATTGAGGGCCAGGTCGAAGGGACGATCGCACTGCGCGAGCACGTGCTGACGATCGGCCCGAAGGGGGGAATCAAGGCCCAGGTGTTTGCCAGGTCGGTCATCGTGGCGGGTAAGGTCACCGGGGATATCACCGCGACCGACACGGTCAACATCCAGGAGCACGGCACGGTGGACGGCGACATCACGGCACCACGAGTGGCCATTGGGGAAGGGGCACACTTCCGGGGCAGTATCGACATGCAGCCCTCGACGGCAGCGAAGCTTGGCCCGCCGGCCAAAACCGGGGGCAAACCGGCGAGGGCGCTTGCGCAGGCTGTCCGGCGATAGATTTGTCGATGGGGTTCACTCGACCCCTGTAAGCCGCTGTCACGACGCCGCGCACGATCCGCTGATGATCATGCTCGGCGCACTGGGCATACTCGTTGGGAGCGGCGTATTCCATTGAGTGCGCTCCAAGAGTTTTGAGCCGGGATATTCCGCGACTATCCGGGATCTATCCCGGTATCCGACTTCCCACAGGCGCAACGAGCTGACACGGATCGGGCGACAAAATCGGTGGCGGTAGGGGCAGTCCCGCGCGAACCCGTCTCGCCACGATGTCCCTCGCACGGAGAGCCTCCAGCGGCATGTCCGCGCCGTACCGGAAGATCAGGATCTCAAGGTCGAGCACCGTGGCCCGCCCGCAGGCGGGACAGTGCGCTGTGACGATGAACCCCCCATGATCAGCGAGCGTCGCTAGCATTGGCTCAGTATACTGGCTACGACACAGTCCGGAAGTCCGGCGGCATTGTCATGGTTAGTTGTGCGGGCTTCCCGTCCGCGATCACAAGCGCGCGCATGTGTTTCCTTGGAAGAGACGGCCTCGCGTACCGATTTGACCGCTGCGACTAGCGGCGCCACACTGCCTGCCGTCGCGTCCACGGCGGGGGAGCTGCTCCAGGCCGCCGAGGGGAGGGGGATCACGTCAAGTCCCAGAGTACAGGGATGACATCGGGCTTGCAGCGGCCTGAGAGAGGATCTGGGAGCGTGAGCGTCCGTTCGATCCTTGCCCTCTTCTTGTCACGCTTCTCCAGCGACCTGGCGATCGACCTCGGGACCGCCACCACCTGCGTCTACGCGCGCGGCAAGGGCATTGTGCTGAATCAACCCTCGATCGTCGCCATCAACAGGGTCAGCGGCCGGGTCGAGGCCGTGGGCAGCGGCGCCAAGGACATGCTCGGGCGCACGCCGGGTGACATCATCGCGATCCGGCCGATGAGGGATGGCGTCATTGCCGACTTCGAGGTCACTGAGAAGATGCTGGCCCACTTCATCAAACGGGCACACGGCCGGAGGGTCTGGGTCCGGCCGCGCATCGTCATCGGCGTGCCCTCGAAGATCACCCAGGTCGAGAAGCGGGCGGTGAAGGACAGTGCCTACCGGGCCAAGGCCCGTCAGGTGCATCTCATCGAGGAAGCCATGGCCGCCGCGATCGGGGCCGGCATGCCAATTACCGAGCCATCGGGCAACATGATCGTCGACATTGGGGGCGGCACGACTGATATTGCGGTCATGTCGCTGGGCGGCATCGTCTACAGCCAGTCCGTACGGGTGGCGGGCAACGAAATGGATGAGGCCATCATTCAATACATGAGAAAGAAGCATAATCTGCTCATCGGCGAGCCAACGGCCGAGCAGATCAAAATCCGAATCGGGTCGGCCTACAGGCTTGACGACCCGGAAACGATGCCGGTCAAGGGGCGGCACCTCCTTGAAGGCGTGCCGAAGACGATTACCATCAGCGATGAGGAGGTGCGCGAGGCCCTTGCGGCGCCGGTCAACGTCATCGTTGACGCCGTGCGCGTCGCGCTGCAGCGGACGCCTCCAGAATTGTCGGCCGACATCGTCGACCGAGGCATCGTCCTGACCGGCGGCGGCGCCATGTTGAAGCACATGGCCAAACGACTGCGCGAGGAAACGGGGTTGCCCGTGGCCATGGCGGAGGACCCCGCATCGTGCGTCGTGCTGGGTGCCGGCAAGATGCTGTCTGACTTCGGCCTGCTCGGCAAGATATCGAAATGAGTGGCGTGGCCACCCAGGGGCAGGCTCTGGATCGTCCGCCTGGTAGCGGCAGTGAGCCGTGCTGGATTCCATCAGCCCACAGCTTGACGGAGGGAGTAGTCGTTGCCCAGCGGGCTAATCCCCTATAAGCGGTGTCGCCCTCTTCGCAAACTCTCAGTGTACGAGTGTTTTACGCGTTTCTTGAGCAGCAATCGGCATAGCCCTCGGACCAGGCTTGATTGTTTGGCCTAGCGAACTTGTGCTAGGTTCGTGGTAATGCCCCGATCCCAAATTGGCGCTCTTGCGACCCTTGTGGCTGTGCTCTGCTTTGGTGCTTCTGCTGCGGCACCGACCGGCTTCGAGGTGGTGTACTTCGCCTCGGGTCGTGTGATGTCCGTCGCGGGGCTCCGGATCGATGGGACCTCGATCGTCCTGGAACTGCGCGGAGGCGGGGAAGTGCGATGCGACCCGCAGTTGATCGACCGGATTGAGCTGGATGGCGCCCTGCGGGTCGAACCGGAGGTTCTGGCTGCCGTGTTGCCGACAGCGGGCTCTGGTCATCGGATGTTGGAGCGCCCGTACGGTGCACTCATCCGCGAGGCTTCGATACGGTACGGTGTCGACGAGTACCTCGTTCACGCGTTGATTGAGGCGGAGTCGGGCTACCAGTCCTCGGCTCAGTCGCACCGTGGCGCGATGGGATTGATGCAGCTGATGCCGGCTCTGGCCGAGGAGTATGCCGTCACCGATCCCTACGATCCGACCCAGAACATCGATGCCGGCACACGACATCTGCGTCGCCTCATCGACCGGTATGGCATCGTTGGTGCGTTGGCTGCCTACAACGCCGGAGAGGGCTCAGTGCGGAAGTTCGATGGAATCCCGCCGTATCCCGAGACGCGTCGCTATGTGGCCCGGGTCATGGACCTCGTTGAAGCCAACCAGGGCGACTGACGACTGCACGCAGCGGGGTCCCACCCATCAAGGAGCGGCTCTCGGGCATCCCACTGTAACTCGGAGTCGAGGGGAAGCCACTGGTTCGACCAGTGAGACTTGAATCCCCAGGCGCCGTTTGCCATGGCGTCGATCAACAGTTTTGACCCGGGATCATCCGGGACTGGCTGGGATCTATCTCACTTGCGACGTCCCTTCGCTCAACGACCTACGGGGATCGTTCCACAGAATTGTGCGCAAGACTTGATCCTGTACCTACGGAAAACCTCATACGCACGGTTCGCGTGACCGATCGCGCGGACGTGGGGCCGGCGAACGATGGCAACGTGGGCATCGCGGACGTGCACTCCGTGAACGTCGACGAGTGGCTGGCGTCCTTCGGACGTTCCTCCGGCCGCCGCGTCGGCGTGCACGGTCTTCCGGCGGCGACCGTCCATGGCGGTCGTCAGGCCGCGTGACGATGGTAGCTGTGGTGCAGGCCGCCCACGTGCGGCATCGCCATGACCTCGCCCGGTGCAGCAGGCTCGACGCGTCGGCTCACGGGCGCATCCTTGCCCAACGAGAGATGCGTGCGCCAGAGATGGTAGTAGTCGAGGTACGATCGCAGTATGCGGTGGAGTGATCGCTCATTGAGCACGATCACGTGGTCGACGCACTCTCGGCGCATCGATCCGATCAGTCGGTCGACATACGGGTTCTGCCACGGACTCTGGGGAGCCGTCAGGACCTCGTCGATCTCCATCGCCTCGAGACAGGCCCGAAAATTGTGGCCGTAGGTCCCGTCGCGATCCCGCAACAGAAACCGTGGCGCCGTGTCCCACGGGAACGCGTTGCGGATCTGTTGGGCCGTCCACGCGGCCGTGGGGTGCCCCGTCACGTTGACATGCCGGATCTGGCGTCGATCAGGGGCCAGCACCACGAAAACAAAGCGCACCCGAAACGTGAGCGTCGGGACCACGAAGAAGTCGACCGAGACGAGTTGGCCGATGTGATTCGTCAGAAACGTACGCCAGGTCTGGGACGGCGGGGGCCGCCGACGCACCATGTAGTGCCCGACCGTGGCTTCGGCGATCGCGATACCGAGTCTCAGCAGCTCGCCGTGGATGCGCGGGGCGCCCCAGGTCGGGTTGGCGTGGCACATCTGGCGGATGAGCACTTGAACGGCGCGCGGAATGCGTGGCCGACCGGGTCCGCGCGGCCGACTCTTCCAGCGCCAATAGCACCGAAACCCTCGTCGATGCCACCGGAGAACGGTGTCGGGCGGCCTTGATGCACGGCTCCACTGGGAACCAGCATCCCCCGCCGCTCGTCCCGCGCTCAGTCCACTCGATAACTCTCGGGCATTCCCAGGGACGTCATGCGGTTCAAGATCTGGCAGCCCACTCTGGCTTCCACCCTCTGACCTTGCAGCGTTCGGGCCCGGACCATCGGACCGATGATGGTCTTGTACCGACACATCGTGGTGTCGGCCAGACTTCGCTTGCTGTAGCCGGACCAGGTGTGCCACGTGCGCTTTCCGAGGCTCGTTCGCGATCTGATGTTGCGATTGCGCTCTCTGGAGCTTGAGGACTCCGGACGGAGCTGCGCGTTCTTCGTCGGTGGTATGAGCACCCGTGGCGAGCGGCCCTCACGGTGGCGCTCTATCGCAGCGTAGACTCCCTCGGTGTCGTAGGCCGAGTCTGCCGCGACCCATGCCAGCGGGCGCTCGACCGGCTTGAGCAACGCGGGTACACGAGCCGCATCGCGAGCTTGGCTGCTTCCCAGATCACAGGCGGCGACATCACCAGTATTCGCATCGACGACACGGTGGAGCTTGCGCCAAGCGCGGTTCTTGGGCGGCTTGCGCATGTTCCCGCTATGAACCTTGACGCCGGTACTGTCCACGAGGATGTGACTCGGTCGGTCATGGCGGGGCCTGTGGAACGCGACCTTGCCGAGTCCCTTGGCACGTCGCGAGAAGGTTGTCTGGTGCGGAATCTCCAGTGGCAATCCGTGTATCTCTACCAGCGACTGCAGGCAGCCCTTGGTCTGTCTCCACGGGAGATGAAACACCATGCGAAACGCCAGCGCGGTCTCGATTGCCAGGTTCGAGTACTTGCGCTGTCCACCAGCTTTCCCGCTTGGTGGGGCGGTCCACTTACTGATGGCTTCGTCGGTGAACCAGAAGGTCAACGAGGCCGCGGGCGACCAGAGCTTGATCATAGGCAGGCCAGTTCGCGATCTTGTGAGTCTGCTTGACGTACTTGGCCTGGCTCCGCTTGAAACTGCTCATCGAGGCTCCGGAATCTGGGGCTCCACGTGAGTGTGACCCGGAACCCGGAGCCATGCACCAAGGCACGCAGAAGGCGGAAACCGTTGCATCGGTCGGTTGAATCGGCAGCCGAAGTACTTGCTCATCCCGGTTATCCCCAAGAACACTCCGGTCTGGATGATAGGGTGCGCATGCGACTTCTCCATTGACGGCGGCAGGGCGTAGCGGTAGTCTAAAGCATAGATGACTATGCATAGAGCCCTAACCAAAACATGACCTCCAAGACGAAGGACATCCTGCAAGGCACATTGGCGCTGCTGGTCCTCAAGACACTGGTGTCTCGTCGGCGCTTACACGGCTACGCCATTACGGCCCACATCCAGGGCATCTCGGGTGACCGGCTGCGCGTCGAAGAGGGCTCGCTCTACCCGGCGCTGCACCGCATGGAACAAGCGGGCTGGCTGAAGGCCGAGTGGGGCCTGACTGAAAAGAACCGCCGCGCGCGCCTCTATTCGATCACCGCCAAAGGCCGCAGGCAGCTCGCGGAGGAACAGGAATGCTGGGACCGTCTGACTGCTGGTGTCGCCAGAGTCCTGCGCTACACCTAGGCGTCAGAGCATCGTCATGGCCTGGTATCACCGGCTCGCGAACGTTTTTCGACACAACCGCCTCCGGCATGAGGTCGAGGAGGAGCTCGCCTTCCATATCCAGGAGGGCGTCGACGAGTTGCGAGACGCCGGTCACAATACAGCCGACGCCGAGCGCCAAGCCCACCGCCAGTTCGGCAATCTTCCACTCAAGGTCGAGGAAACCATCGATATGAACCTGTGGCGCTGGCTGGAGGAGCTCTGGCGAGACCTTCGGATCGGCCTACGCGGCTTGCTGCGGCGTCCCGGCTTTCTGATGGTTGTGCTCCTGACGCTCGCGGTGGGGGTCGGTGGTGCGTCGGCGATCGCCGGAGCGATCCACGGCATCCTCCTCAAACCGCTACCTTAATCCACAGCCAGACCGCCTTGTGGCCGTCTGGCAACACGACCTCGACGCTGGAGAAGATCGTCAGGAGGTCTCCCCCGCCAACTTCCTGGACTGGCGCGAGCGAGTCACGACGTTCGAGCACCTCGTCGCGATGGAGCCCTACGGCCTCAACTGGCAGAGTCCAGAGGGGCCCATCTACCTGTCGACCCAGCTCGTCTCCGAGGGGTTCTTCGACGCTTTTGGCGCACAGCCCCTGCTCGGGCGAACGTTCATCCTCGATGAACACGACCGGGGCAGAGGCGATGTCGTGGTCCTGGGATACATGCTGTGGCGGACCCGTTTCGGTGGTGCGCCCGACGTCGTGGGACGGGTGCTGACGTTGGACGATCGACCGCATACCGTCGTGGGCATCATGTCCGAGGGCTTTGCCGTGCCCAGTGACGACGTGGTCTGGGCGCCCAAGGTGCTCCAAGGCTGGGAGGAGGAGGCACGGACCAGTAACTTCTACCTGGTCTTTGGGCGGCTCCGGCCCGATGCCTCCATCTCGGAAGCGGCCGCCGAGCTCGACACGGTCGCGACGCAGCTCGCGCGCGAGTATCCGCGCACGAACGCGAGTACGCGCATCGCCCTGGTGCCCCTGGTGAATCAGATGGTCGGCCGGATCCGCGGCGCACTCTGGTTGCTCTTCGGGGCCGTCGGACTCGTCCTCGCGGTCGTGACCGCGGCCATCGCGAGCCTACAGTTGGCTCGCGCGGTCACCCGCCGGCGTGAGTTCGCGGTCCGCTCGGCGCTCGGCGCCGGGGTAGGCCGCGTCACTCGCCAGCTCGTGGCGGAGAACGCGATCGTCGCGGTGGTCGGCGCAGGGGCCAGCTTCGGCGTCGCCTATCTGGCATTGGAGGCAATTCGGGTGCTCGCGCCCCCGACGGTGCCACGCCTGACCGAGCTGCGCGCGGACGCGGTGGTACTGCTGGTGGCCACCTGCCTGAGTGCGCTCGTGGTGGTGGCGACCGGTGTGCTGCCCGCCCTGGTTGCCGCGCGATCGCGACTGCAGTTGGCGCTGAGCAGCGGTGGACGAGCGGTCGCCGGGACCAGCTCGCTGACCCCCGTGCAGGGCCTCTTGGTCATCTTGCAGGGCAGCGCCTCACTCATGCTGCTGGTCGGGGCGGGGCTGCTCCTTCGTAGCTTCGTCGCGATCCTGGAGCAACCGGCCGGCTTTCGCACCGAACAGGTCTCGGTCGTGAGCGTCCAAAGCTGGGACGCCTATGCCGATGGCGCGGGGCGCGCGAGGTTCGTGAACGACGTCTCGGAGCGCCTGGCCAGGGTCCCGGGCATCCGGGCGGCCGGGATGGCCTCGTCGGTGCCCCTCATGGAGGGGATCGGCGCTGAGTTTGCCCCGGTCACCATCGCCGATGCGCCGCCCTTGCCTGCGGGCGAGGATCCGCCCTTGGTCCGTGTGACGGTCACCGGCGGTAACCTCTTTGCCGCCCTGGCGATCCCCCTGCGCGCGGGACGACTGCCAGAGACACGGGACGATGCCACCAGGGTTCCCGTGGCGCTGGTGAACGAGGCGTTCGTCCGGCGGTTCCTGCCAGACGGGAACCCGCTGGCGCGTCGGATCGTCGTCGGCGGGTCGTTCGGCCGCAGCCAAACACTGGTGACGTGCGACATCATCGGCGTCGTCGGGGACGTCCGACAGTCCGCCTTGCATGAGGCGCCACAACCCGGCGTGTATGTGCCACACGCACAACATCCAACGGGCGCCAATGCGCTGATCGCCTGGGGCGACGCCGCGCCGGCGGCCCTACTCGAGCAGATGCGACGCGTGGTCTGGGAGGTCAATCCAGCGCTTCCCATCTACCTGGAGACCACCATGGATGAGCTGGTAAGGGCCTCGGTCCGCGACCGTCAGTTCGTGCTCGTACTGGTGGGCGGATTCGCCGGCCTGGCGCTGGCCCTGGCCGCGGCTGGAGTGTTTGGACTGGTCAGCTTCGTGACCGCCCAGCGGACGCGCGAATTCGGTGTCCGCCTCGCCTTGGGTGCCGACCGTCGCAAGGTCGTCTCCATGGTGCTGCGGCGGGGCCTGGGTCTGGCCGCACTCGGCATTCTCGGCGGGTGGCTGGGAGCACTACTCCTGACACGATGGCTGAGCGCCATGCTGTTCAACGTGTCGCCGTTCGACCCGGTGACATTGGTCGTCTCCGGTGGTGTGCTGGCTCTCAGTGCCCTCGTCGCGAGCCTGTACCCTGCGTGGCAAGCGGCCAGGACGGACCCCATCGGTGCCCTTCGTGAGCAGTGAATCAGAGTCCCAACGGCTTCCGGACGCGACCGAAATAGGTCTCGCCCAACGCCGTAGTGGTTAGGTATCCCCGAATCGGAGTCAAGCCCATTCCTAGTTGAAACTCTCCGCGGCTCCTGATTGCTTACGCGGCTTTCTTCGTCGACGTCGTCGTGTCGATCTTCAGCTCTCGCTTCAATGCGTCACGAAGCCTGGGCAGGTGCCGGTAGCCCATCACCTTGCGCAGGCGTGGCTCGATGTCCAGGAGCGCAGTGGCCAGCCAGCGATGGCGTTGACTCGAGTTCTGCCAGTGATCGACCTTCGCACAGCGCTCCTCAATGAGCGCGTTGATGGACTCGAGGCTGTTCGTCGTCTTCAGCGACCGGCCCAGCACACCGTACACCCCGAGGCGATGCAACGTCAGGGTCTCGTCGAGGCCTTCCGCCAGACTGCCGGCCGCGGATTGGTTCCGATCCT
Source organism: Vicinamibacterales bacterium (assembly GCA_965249105.1). Classification (GTDB taxonomy): domain Bacteria; phylum Acidobacteriota; class Vicinamibacteria; order Vicinamibacterales; family UBA8438; genus CAUZIB01. The sequence continues at coordinate 1,521,340 of OZ252219.1, forward strand.
CCAGCTCATGCTGGAGCGACTTGAGGGCGGCGAGGGCCTCGTCGTACTCCGGACGGTTGTAGGCGCGCTGGAGACGCTGCCGCCACACCGGCTGCTCACGCTTGGCCACGTAACTCACCACGTTCTCGCGCGTGTGCCACTGACACCGTTGCACCAGGGCGCGGTGGCGGAAGGCTTTCCGCACGGCCGCCCGGAGCCCCTTGCCGCCATCCACGATCACCAGAAGCCCCTGGGAGACATCGAGGCCCCGCTCGACCAATGACCGGAGGAACGGGGTCAACACCTTCTCGGTCTCCGTGTCCGTCTCGACGACGCCCAGGAACCGTTTGTCCCCCGTCATCGTGATGCCGAGCGCGACGACCATCGTCGCCTCGGCGAACGTCTTGCCGTCCAGCACGAGGGCCACGACGTCCTCCCCGGAGAGGTCCCGCTCCTGGAGCTCGCGGAGTTTCGTCGCGCTGGCCTGAATGAACGCGCGGGACACCGTCGACCCCGATAGGCCGATCGCCCTGGGAATCGCCTCGGCGGCCGCCGCGTAGTTGCGGCACGAGATCCCATACAGCACGCGCCTCAGCAACAGGTCGTTGACGGCGCGATCGCCATGCAGCGCCTCGTACGACCGCAGGGGAATCTCGCGCTCCGTGACATGGCGAATCCGGGGCACGCGAATCGGCACGCGCTGGCCGGCCAACCCGACCGTCCCGGGGTTGCTGCCATGACGGCGCCCGCCGACTGACGGGGCTTTGCGGGCGTAGCGCTCGCCAGCCAGCGCGGTCACTTCCTCGTCGAGCAACTCCTCGATGTGCATCAAGCCCAGCGGAACCAACGACCGGATCAACGCCACCTTGGCATCGACCTCCAGCTCGGCGTACTCCTCGCGGTCGATGACGTCGACCGCGCCCAACGTGTGACCTTTCTTGCGCTTCCTGACCGATCGTAGGACACTGCTCATCTCGGCTCCTTTCTCTCGTGGGCTGATGTCCGTCTTCTCAAACGTCATCAAACCACAGGGTTTGGAGCCGCTTCAATTTCCAACTAAGTTTCGCTCACACTCCCGAATCGGGCGGATTACTGATATGGAATGACCTCTCGTCAAGGCCCCGATCTCTCGCTGGAGTCGTGGCCGTGGCCAGGCAGTGTGAGCCGCCACGGAGTATTGGCAACGCCGTGAGCGGGCCGCGAAGACGGCGGACGTCGAGGGCGCTTCGACGACGAGTCACGCTGATATACGGTGGTTACCGTGCCGGAGCGCGGCAGAGCACACATGACAGTGCTTCGTCGAGAGGACGTGCAGTCTAAACTCGCGAGTTGGGATCGTTGCCGTCCGGATCGCATAGTAATCTCGCCGGTCCTCAGAATCGTGCCTCGGATCATCCGCCGTCTTCGCAGGCCGTCACGGCCGCTCGTTCCGTCCGGGCCATCCTCAGCGTAGTGCGGTCGGCGCCGGTTGTAGCGCGGCCCACAGGAAACCGGCCAGCTCGCGGGCGATCGCGACCACGACCTTGCCCGCGGGCTTGTGGGTCGCCGCCAGCGTACGGAAGCGTCGACACAGCCGCTGTTGAGCCGTGTCGGCAATTGCAATCACGCGCCCCGGCTGCCCCTGGCGGCGACGCGCCAATGTCACCCCAATGCCCGGCCGATGCTGATAGTGCCAGGCGGTTTCGACGAGCAGGCGCCGCACGAGCGTATTCCCCGTCTTGGTGATCCGGCCTCGCCGGTGCTTGTCGGCGCTGGAGTCTTCGCTCGGCACGAGCCCGACATAGGCCATCAACGCCGGAGCGCTCTGGAACCGCCGGAAGTCGTGCAGCTCCGCCAGGATCAGGATGGCCGTCAACGTGTCAATCCCGCGGAAGCACCGCAGCCATCCCACCTGCTCGCGATACGGCTCGGTCTCGGCGACGTCGGCCAGTCGCGCATCGAGTTCGCCCAGCCGGGCGTCGAGGTGATCAATCGCGAGCAGGTAGTCTGCGACGACGTGGCGCTCGGCCTCGTGCTCCCAGCACAGACTATTGACCCACTGCCGGTGCGCGCGGGTCCAGTTGCACCCGGCGTAGTGCAGCCCCCGGCGCAGCAGGAGCTTGTCCAGTCGATGCCGCGCGCGCTGGCGATCTGCCCGCGTGTCATCCCGCGCCCGACACAAGTCGCGCACGGCCTCCTCGGCCGGCGTGGGCGGACACACTTCCGTCAGTAGCCCCGCGCGGTGCAGCGCCGCCAGCTTGCGCGCATCGCGGCGGTCGGTCTTGATCCGCTCGCCCGGCTTCCGCGGCACCAGCGCGGGGGCGATCACTTGGCACCCGATTCGGTCTCGCTGTAGCCGCCGTTGCAACGCATAGCCACCGGGCCCGGCCTCATAGCAGCACTCGACTCGGCCGCGCGCCGCTCGTTCAAGCTTCCGCCGTAGCCGATCGATCGCGCGTGGCTCATTCCGCACCGTCCAGGTCACGGGCGTCGACGCGTCGCCGACCAGCATCGCCAGATGTAGCTCCCGTTTGTGTGCATCGATTCCAACGTAGGTGATAGGCTCGCTCATGACCGGCTCCTTTCGTGTGCGGCTCTGACACCGCAAGGGGTTAACCCGCGATCACGGTGGCTTCCACCACCTTGTCGAGTGCTCGCGCACTCCGACGTTACGATAGCGAGCCGGTCATTCCATATTGTCTAAACACTTGGCGTGCCGCTTCAACCGGTCGATGCAACAGTGTCCGCGAGTCTATCCGCGGGCGTCCGATAGCCGAGTGTCTTGCGGAGCCGCGTGCTGAGCTGGCGTGCAATCGTTGGGAGGGAGGCGGTTGGCGGATAACTCCAACTTTCGCGACCCAGCGGATGGCTGCGAGTTTTAGCTCGGCCGAGATCGACCCCGATTTCACTATGGCGTAGCCCTGGGGATAAGCTCGCGGTTCAGATGGGATCGACTGGGATCGCAGCGTGGATTGCCCACCTCGGGTTTTGGACTCTGCTTCAGGAGCGCGCACAGTGAGGTCGATCAAAAGTTTTAATCCGGGAGGCACTTGCAAAACCCTGCGCGTAGAGAAGTTTTTTGGCGGCTTGCGCACGGTGCGGGCCACATCACACAGGCGTGAGCTGACGAAGCAGGCGCTCAGTCATCCGCAGCGACAACGTCTCCATTTCCACAACGATTCGGTCTAGCTGTCGGCCGTTCTCGATCCAGTCCCGGACACGCTCGGCTTGCTGCTCGGTGAGACGGACGGTGACGGTCTTGCCGCGGACCTTGCGGGTCCACTGATAGTACGGCCCGTGTAGCTGCGGGGGCGTCGCTTGGCAGCGGCAGTTCGGCTTGCCGCACGGCATGAAACGTTGCACGAGGCTGCCACGTCGAAGCAATCCCACCTCAGCGACGGTGCGCTTGAGCGCGTCGTAGCGCTGCGTGTCGGTTGTTGGGTCACGGGTGGGCATGTCGTGCCATTCGGTCTAGCAGTTGTTATACTGCTAGACCTGGCCCCAGGAGTCAAGAAGAAAATGAGCCGTCTCCGAGAGTGCTTCGCACCACACTGGCTGTCCATTCAGACCGCACTCTTTCCATGGCTGGAGGAAGAGCTGGGACCACTCACGGAGAAACAGCAGCAGTTCGTGCAGACCTTGGAGGTCATCCGGGTCGAGGACCACATTCCCCGACGCGTCCGCATGCCCGGCCGACCTCGCAAGGATCGCGCGGCCGTAGCCCGCGCGTTTGTCGCCAAGGCCGTCTACGACCTGCCGACGACACGCAGGCTGCTCGATCGGCTGGCCACCGATCGACCCTTGCGCCGGATCTGCGGCTGGGAGACTAGGCGCCAGGTCCCGAGCGAATCCTTGTTCTCACACGCCTTCGACGAGTTTGCGACCACGCAGTTGCCTCTGCGCGTGCACGAGACGGTCATCCAGAAGACGCATCACGACCGATTGGTCGGTCATCTCTCGCGAGACTCCACCGCGATTGCGGCACGCGAGAAGCCCGCCACGAAGGACAAGCCGCCCGCGCCCTCGCAGCGGAAGCGGGGACGACCGAAGAAGGGAGAGGAGCGCCCTCACGAGCCCACGCGTCTGCAGCGGCAGGGCACCATGACCAAGCCGGAGATGCTCGCTGATCTCCCGACGGCCTGCGATGTCGGGACGAAAAAGAACAGCAAGGGCTACAAGGAAACCTGGGTCGGCTACAAGCTGCATATCGATGTGGCCGATGGCCAGATCCCCATCAGCTGCCTACTGACCGCTGCCTCCCTTCATGACAGCCAGGCCGCTATTCCGCTCGCAACCCTGTCCGCCGAGCGGAGCACCAATCTGTACGACGTGATGGACGCCGCCTACGATGCGCAGGAGATTCGGGCACACAGCCGTTCGCTGAACCACGTTCCGCTGATCGACATCAACACGCGCCGCAACACGGCGCTGAAGGAAGAACGCCAAGCGGAAGCTCGGCGCCGACAGGTGCTTGGCTTCCAGCTTCCGGAGGACGTTCGCTACAACGAACGCACGGCCGTTGAGCGGGTCAATGGCCGCCTCAAGGACGAATTCGGCGGTCGCCATGTCCGGGTCCGCGGCCCGGCGAAGGTGATGTGCCACTGCATGTTCGGCGTGCTCGCACTCACCGCTGACCAACTCATGCGCCTCGTCACGTAGCCATCGGTGACGTGATGACCTCGATCCACCCAGCTGCCTACGCGCAGAAGGCGGCAGCTCTTGCCAGACCCTCGCCCAATGCCCGGGCGGGCCTGCGTCTCCTCATGAATCGGTGCCTCGATCCCGGTGCCCTGGGCCCGAGTGACCAGTTTGCACCCAAACCCTGACGCTTGTTCCACTGTCGGCCAGGAGTTTTGCAAGTGCCTCCCGGGATAAGCCGGGATCATCCGGGATGACCCTGGGATGCGACTCTCGCGGTCGCAACGACGTACGGGGACGCGGCCTGGCACATCTCCAACGTCGGCTTCGAGACGCCGCCTGCGGCTGCCAGGGCACTCACGACCAGCACGACCGAGGCAGGGCTTCGCAGGGTCGAAGTGCAGCCGCTGGCGCGCGGGGTCTGACGAGACATCATGGGGGATCTCCCGTCTCTCACGCTCGCGCGTCCCCACCACCGACGCCAGGCTGGGACGCCTCGCCTGAGGGACGGCGGGGCCGGGCAGGGTGAGGGGGCCGGGCCCCAGCGGGAGCGGGGTGGCGGCGAGCGGCGGGTGATCGATGACGGCGGGTGTCTGGGCCGGGGCGGGGCGGCAGGTGAGCGTGGTGGTGGCGGCGGCGCGGGATCCGAGCTGATGGCGGACCTGGTGGAGCGTCCAGCGCGGCGGGAGGGCGGCCAGCACCGCGCGGAGGGCCGCGGGGACGGCCTCAAGCACCACGGGATGGAGGACGTGGGCGTCGGGGGTGAAGGGGAGGCGGAGTTCGAGCTCGGCGTCGGCGGTCTCGGCGTCGGCGAGGGCCTGGGCGGCGGCGCCCGCAGCTTCCTCGCGCGAGGGGTAGGTCGTGGGGAGCCGCGCGAACGCGGAGAAGAGCCGCTCGCCCTGGCGTGCCAGGTGACCGATCGTGAACGCCCCGGTTTTGCCCTGGGCGGTAACCAGATTGAGTGAGGCGGCGACCTCGTCGGTCTCCACCACGCCCACCTTGCGGAGCTCGGCGGCGAGCCGCCCCATGGCGTCGCCGGTGCTGCCCGCCCCCTGGATCGCTTCGGCGAGCGTCTGGAGATTGTCTTCGGCAAATTTCAGGTCGCCGGTTTTTTCAACGATCGCCTCCACCGCCGCGAGCAGCTCCGAGGGGTCCAGCTTAATCTCCGGGGCGTTGGCGACCTCGGCGATGCGTTCCCGAAGGGCGGTCATCGCCTCCGTGGGCTGGCGGGCCTGGATGCCGAGCCTCGCGAGGCGGGTCTCCGCAACGTGTATGCCAGGCCTGTTTGTGTCTTGTTTTGTCAGCTTGTGTCAGGTCGTGGCGGTCCATTCGGCGGTTTCGAACGGACTCTCTGCCCTCCGCACTGGCAGCCGATCACGAAATCGTGAGTGCGAGCGAAGCTGGTGGCGAACCACACCCCCATCCGGCCCCCCCTTGGGCTCGACGATGCGTCTCATGTATTCTTCTGGCGAATCCGGATGGACATCTCTCGACGCACGTTCATCAAAGCCTCCGTGGCAGGCGGAGCCGGCCTGAGCGCTCTCGGTTTCGACCTCGCCCCCGCCTATGCCGCGGTCCGGCAACTCAAGATCCGCAACGCCAAGGAGTACCGGACGGTCTGTCCGTATTGCGCGGTCGGGTGCGGCACCATCGCCTATGTCCACGGCAGCGGTGGCTTGAACACGACCAATACGGTCATCCATGTCGAGGGCGACCCAGACAACCCGATCAACGGCGGCACGCTATGTCCCAAGGGTGCGTCGCAGATGCAGCTGGCCATCAGTCCGCGGTTGCAGCACCAGCCAAAGTTCCGGGACGCTCGTTCCGCGGAGTGGCGCGATGTGACCTGGGATTTTGCGATGGATTGGTTTGCCCGCAAGTTCAAGGAAACCCGCGACGCCACGTTCACCCAACGTGACGACGAGGGGCGCGTCGTCAACCGTTGCGACGGGATCGCGTGGGTGGGCAGCGCCACCGTGGCCAACGAGGACGCCTACCTCATCACGAAGACGATGCGCGCCATGGGGCTCGGGTATATCGACCACCAGGCCCGCATATGACACAGCCCCACGGTGGCCAGTCTGGCCGCCACGTTCGGCCGCGGGGCGATGACCAACCATTGGAAAGACATCAAGAACGCCGATGTGATCTTGGTGATGGGCGCGAACCCGGCGGAGAACCACCCGTGCGGCTTCAAGTGGGCGCTCGAGGCGAGGGATAATCGCGGCGCCAAGCTGGTGACGATCGACCCCCGGTTTACCCGGACGTCGGCGGTCGCCGACAAGCATCTGCAAATCCGCCCCGGCAGCGACATCGCCATGCTGGGCGGTTTCATCCGGCACATTCTCGAGAACGACCTCCAGCACGACGACTACGTGCGCGCGCACACCAACGCCTCCTTTATCGTCACCAAGGACTTCGGGTTCGCCGACGGGTTATTCGCCGGCTTCGACGAGGCGGCCCAGAACTACGACAAGACCGCCTGGGAGTACGAGCGGGGGCCAGACGGATTCGTCCGTCGCGACCCGACCCTGGAGCATCCGCGCTGTGTCTTTCAGTTGCTCAAGCGCCACTACGCACGTTACACGCCAGCCGTTGCCGCGCAGATTTCCGGCTGTTCCGAAGAGGGCTTTCTGGCGATGGCCGACATCATCTGTTCGACCGGTCGCGCGGACCGGGTCGGCACGATCATGTACGCCGTCGGCTGGACGATGCACACTGTCGGCACCCAGATCATCCGTACCGCGGCGATCATGCAGCTGCTGTTGGGCAATATCGGGCGGCCTGGTGGTGGAATCAACGCGTTGCGTGGACATGCCAACGTGCAGGGCGCGACCGACCATGCGATCGTCGCCGGCATCCTGCCTGGTTATCTCAAGGTGCCGACGCCGGGACAACAGTCCTTACAGGCCCATCTGAGCGACTCCACGCCGCGACCGCTGGTGTCAGACACGGTCAACTACTGGGGGAATTACCCGAAGTTCTACGTGTCGCTGATGAAGGCCTGGTTCGGCGATCAGGCTACGCCGGAGAATGACTTCGCCTACGACTATTTAGCTAAACCGGGCGGCGACGCCACCTGGCTGACGATCTGGGACGAGGCCTATCAGGGGCGTCTCGAGGGCTTTGTGGCCCTGGGGTTCAACCCACTGCTTGCCGGTCCTGACGTTCCCCGGTTGTTCGAGGCGATGGCCAATCTCAAGTGGAAGGTGGTGATCGACCCCTTCATGCTCGACAGTGCAGAGTTTTGGAAGGCGCCTGGTCAGAATCCGGCCGAGATAGAGACCGAGGTCTTGTATCTCCCGAGCAGCCACTGGATCGAGCGGGACGGGTCCTTTACCAATAGCGGTCGGTGGGCGCAGTGGAAGGAAAAGGCGGTCGACCCGCCCATCGGCGTTCGCTCCGACACCTGGATCCTCTCGGAGCTGTTCTGGCGGGTCAAAGAGTTGTATCAGGAGGAGGGCGGAGCCTACAACGACCCCATCCAGCACCTCACCTGGGACTACCTGAACCCGCGCGAGCCGACGCTGGTCGAGTTGGCCAAGGAGATCAACGGATACGACCGGTCGAGCGGAGAGCTGCTCTCGTCGTTCGGTCAGCTCAAGGACGACGGCACGACCGCGTCCGGCAACTGGCTCTACTGCGGCAGCTACACGGAAGCCGGCAACCAGATGGCCCGGCGGGGGACCGCCGACCCGACCGGTCTGGGGATGCACCACGATTGGGCCTACAGCTGGCCGCTCAACCGGCGGGTGCTGTACAACCGCGCCTCGGCGGACGCCGACGGGAAGCCGTGGGACCAGCAGCGGGCGGGGATTGCCTGGAATGGCCGCGAGTGGATCGGCGACGTACCCGACTACGGGCCCACGACTCCGCCCGATGCGGCCGGCGCCTTCATCATGAACGAAGAAGGCGTCGCTCGTCTGTTCAGTAGTCATCTGGCTGACGGTCCCTTCTCCGAGCACTACGAGCCAGTCGAGAGCCCGACCACGAACGTGTTGCACGAGCAGGTGCCGGTCAATCCGGTCATACGGTGGTACGACGGCGTGCGGGAGACGCTGGCGGAGTCTGGTGGGCGCGACTTCCCCTACGCGTGCACGGTATATCGCGTGGTCGAGCGCGAGCACTTCGTGACGAGCAACGTGCCGTATCTCGTCGAGGCGATGCCGGACTTCTTCGTCGAGGTGCCCGAGGGACTGGCCGAGGAGAAGGGGATCGCCAACGCCAGCCGGGTGAGGGTCTGGTCGAAGCGCGGGTCGGTGACCGGCACGGCGATCGTCACCAAGAGGATCAAGCCGTTACGAGTCAATGGTCGGGTCGTATGGACGGTCGGCATTCCCGTTCACTGGGGCTTTGTGGGATTGACCGAGGGGTCGATGGCCAACCAGCTCACCCCGTTTATCGGTGACGCGAATACGAAGTGTCCGGAGTTCAAGAGTTTTCTGGTCAACCTGGAGCAAGCGTGAGCGACACCCTGGCGATCCGCCGCATGTCTGCCAGTCCGAGTGCCTTCATTCCGATGGACTCGCTGCGGTCGAACGCACCCGAGTACGCCAAGCTGGTCGACATCTCGAAGTGCATCGGGTGCAAGGGCTGCGAGGTGGCCTGCAAGGAGTGGAACGACCTCAAGGTGGAGCCCACCGAGAACTTCGGCAGCTTTCAGAGTCATAAAGATCTCAGCTCGAACACCTGGCTGTTGATGCGGTTCAACGAGGTCGAAGTCAACGGCGACCTCCAGTGGATGATCAAGAAGGACGCCTGTCTTCACTGCGAAGATCCCGGCTGCTTGTTCGCGTGTCCGGCACCCGGGGCGATCGTGCAATACACGAATGGGATCGTCGACTTCAACCAGGACAATTGCATCGGATGTCAGTATTGCGTGACCGGGTGTCCCTTCGACATTCCGCGCTTTGACAAATCGACCAAGACCGTCTTCAAGTGCAACATGTGCATCGATCGGGTCGATGCGGGACTCGAGCCCGCCTGCGTCAAGACCTGTCCGACCAATGCTATCTCGTGGGGTACCAAGCACGACATGCTGGCCCTGGCCGACCAGAAGGTGGAGACGCTCCAGCGTCGTGGCTATTCGAGCGCGTCGGTCTATAACCCGGCGGGGGTGGGCGGCACCCACATGATGTACGTGGTGCCGCATGGCGACCGGCTCGACGGCTACAGCCTCCCGTCCGATCCGACGGCCAGTCCGGCGCCGATGACCGGTCTGAGCTTCTTGAAGCGTGCCGCGGTGTTCTTGTTCAACTTCAGCATTGTCGGAACGGCGCTCCACTTTCTGCGTTACGGACAGACGCACGTCGATGAACACGACTAGCGAGTCACTCCTGAGCCGTTTTACCTATCTCGAGCGGGTGGTCCACTGGGTCGTGGGTGGTTCATTTGTGGCTCTGTTGCTCACGGGGTTGGCTTTTTCCTATCCGTCGCTCTTCTGGCTGACGTCGCTGGTGGGTGGCGGACCGGCCGCGCGGGTCTTGTATCCCTGGATCGGCGCCGTGTTCGGACTCTCCATGGTGTTCATGTTGAGCCTCTGGATCCGCGACATGTTTCTCGACCGTGATGACTGGCGGTGGCTCGGGGCCGTGAAGGACTATGCGACACAGAATCACGAGAAGGTGCCGCCGGCAGGCAAGTACAACGCCGGTCAGAAGCTCTTCTTCTGGCTGCAGGGATTGCTGGCGATCGTGTTCGTGGCGACCGGTCTTGTGCTCTGGATGCCGGAGCGGTTTGGTTCCGGTCTCTTGTCGGTCGCTCGGCTCCTCCACTTCGCCTCGACGATGGGAGGCGGGCTCCTCTTGATCGTCCACGTCTATCTCGGCACGATTGCCTACCCGGGTACGGCGCGCGGGATGATTGACGGGAAGGTGAGGCGTTGTTGCAGGATTGATCGTTCAGGCGGAGCCTTCCGGAGCGGCGAGCCCTCACCGACCGATGCGGTAGGACGCGGGCCGACAGAGTTCGGTCATCCGATTCAGCACGTCGCACGCGAGGAGCGCCTCGGTCTGTCGCCCGGCTTCCGTGCGGGCTCGCAGACCAGGTCCGATGATCGACTTGTACCGAAAGACCACGTTCTCCACGCGTGCCTGCCGAGGGTCTCTGGAGGCTTTCTTCCACCGCCGACAGCCGAGTATCTGCACGCGTCGGATCGTCCGATCGCGAGCACGGGACCGCGGGCCGTGCCGAGACAGCGACGCGGTTCTCGCCGGCGGCACCACGACCCGCGCGTCTCGGGCGCTGGCCGCAGCATAGAACGCGACGGTGTCGTACGCCGTGTCGGCGGTCACGCTCGCGACGTCGCCGGGTACGGTCTCGACGAAACGGACGCCGGTCGTCGCGTCGTCGCTCGTCGGCGCGGTGAGCGCCTGCGCCACGATGACCCCCGAGCGATCGACCCCGAGGTGTCGCTTCTTCCAGCCCCGCTTCCCGCGACCGCCGTGTTTCGCCGCCGCCCACTCCCCCTCGCCGAACACCGACAGCCCGGTACTGTCGACGACGAGATCAACAGGTCCGTGGGTCGGCACGCGATCAAGGGCGACGTCCAGTGGCTGGCCCCGCCGGGACAGCGTCGTGTGGTCCGGCGCGTCGAGTCCGGTGGCCATCAGTGTCAGGACCGACCGCAAGAAGCCCTCCGTCTGGCGCAACGGCAGGCGGAAGACGAGCCGGAGTGTCAACGCGGTCTCGATCGCATGGTCCGAAAACTTGCGCGGCCCGCCCGGCCGACCGGACAACCCCGGCGTCCAGGCGGCCACCGCGTCCGGCGAGAGCCACAGCGTCACGTCGCCCCGCTGCACGAGGGCCCGCTCATACGCAGGCCAATTCCCAACGCGGTATCTGGTCTTGTACTTCGGGTGCACCCTCGAATTCACCGGGGCATTGTGCAACAGTTGCGGCCGACGACACCAGCGGGTCGGGAATCGAATGCCGCGCGGGACCTGCACCAACGCGTGTGCCGGGAAAGCCCGGTCAAGGGGGACAAGATGCCGTGATGTGATCTTTGAAACCTTGTTCGAAACCCTGTGGGTATCCAATCCCATCCGGCCAAGGTCGGCCGCCAGCCGGAACCGAGTGATGCGTGGGCCTGGGGTGACCCAGGGCGCGAAGCGTTCACAGGGAGCCCGTAGGCCGCGTGATTGAGCCCAGAAATGCATTGTTTGTGAGGGCCGACGTCGTGCGTTGGACGGAAGGCTATCTCGCCGCATCTCAGAGGCCGTGGAGGCGGCGACCTCGCCGGGGTCGGAGCGCGTGGCATGCGTGCGGGTGGGTTTCCCGGGAACCCGGGAGGCCTCGTCGTCTCCATCTTAAAGACCGCCGGGGGGCGGGCACCGGCTCACCAAGCCCGAGGCCGTGGACGCAGCACCTGGCGTCCGACGGAGCGAACCCGCAGGTGCTCGGATGGTACCGCCGGGCGAAGGCAACGAAGCGCGGGGGGATGGACGGCGAGGAGTCGGAGTGTCTCATAGTACCGCCGAAGCGGGGGAATTGAGCCCACGAGACCCCGTGGAGGGAAGGGGGCACCGGCAGGTGGCACCGGTGGAGGGAAAGACGGCCAACACACCGAGGTTGGGTCCCGTCTCCACGTCACGACAACGGATAGCCGAACTGGCCAGACAAGCCTTGGGGATGGCGGTGGCCATCGCCTGGCTTCCTGGACCAGCGGGTACGCGACGGCGCGTAGCGAAGCCATCTGTCGAGGAGCCGGATGCGGCAGAACCCGCACGTCCGGATCTGTGGGGGGCCAGGGTCAGCAACGACCCTGGTCTACCCGACCGCTCCGCGCCGTCGGAGGCAATCGGACGCGCAGCTGCTGGCGGCGATTCGGACCGATCTCGCTCGGTCCCCGTTCCACGGCGAAGGCCATCGCAAGGTCCACGCACGGCTTCGGATCCTGGACGGGATCCGAGTCGCCCGCACGCGGGTGCTGCGCGTCATGCGGGCGCACGGACTGCTCTCCCCGCACCGCGGGCGTCAGGGCGCCGCGAAGACCCACGACGGGAGGGTCATCACCCAGGCGCCCAACGTGATGTGGGGGACGGACGGCGTGCGGGTATTCACGCTCGACGACGGGTGGGGCTGGATCTTCGCGGCAGTCGAACACTGGAACGCGGAGTGCGTGGGGTGGCACGTGTGCAAAGTCGGGAGCCGCTTCGCGGCACTCGATCCGATTGCGCAAGGGCTCGAACGTCTCTATGGCTCGCTGGACGCCGACGTCGCCCGTGGGCTGGCGCTTCGGATGGATCACGGTAGTCAGTACCTGTCAGACCACTTCCTCAAGCAGATCCGGTATTGGGGGATCCACCCCAGCTTCGGCTTTGTCGAGGAACCGGAAACGAACGGTGTGGCGGAGCGGTGGAATCGTACGCTCAAGGAGCAAGCGATCCACGGCCGAATCTTTCAGAACCTCGAGGCCGTCCGCGCCGCCGTGGCCGACTTCGTGGAGCGGTACAACCAGACCTGGCGTCTCGAGAAGCTTGGGTATCACACGCCGATCGAGGCGCGCGAGGAGTATGAGCTACGCCAGGCGGCATAGCACAAATGTGTGTCCAGGGAACCGGGTGCGGTACAGGAGCCCAACTCCGGGGTCTCGTCTTCGGTCCGTAGCAACACGGCATCCGCTCTGCCGGCGCAACGTGTGAACAATCTGTGAACAATTCCCTGCCGAACACCAGGTACTACCGTGCTCTAAGAGATAGCTACAACCCCGAAGAGCAACAAGATGCTAGACCTGCATTAACCTGTTAACCGGAGGGTTGTAAGTTCGAGTCTTACCTGAGGAGCCAATCTTTTCAATGCGTTGCGGGGCATTCCCTCTTCAGCGACACTTGGCTGTGGGGGATTTTGTGGGGCCACCGTTTTCTCGTTGCCCAACGCGACGCGCCGTACCGAGCGATTGGCGCTGGTCGGACATACAACGTTGTGTGGCTAGAACATGACCCGCGACTTCGACGTCAACCTTCTCTACGCCGCGCTTGATGAGAAGCGCGAATTGCTCGGGCTCACATGGTCAGGCGTCGCGAAGGAGATTGCAAACAACTACGCAAAGGTTGCGCCATCTACCATCAAGGGAATTCGAGAGAAAAGCACCGTCGAGGGCGATGGCTGCCTACAGATGTTCCTGTGGCTGGGCAGATCGCCGGAAAGCTTCGTGTCCGGATTGGAGTTTGGCGATCGCCACGATCTCAAAGAACCTCGAAAGGGAGTGCTCCGGTTTGACGTACCGAAAGTCTTTCGATTACTTGAGTCGAAGCGGCTTGAAGAAGGGCTCACATGGGATGAATTGGCAAAGCAGATTGGTGGATTCTCAGTGCAAATGCTAATGCAGTGATCGTAAAACGTCTTGTACTTCCAGTTGGGGTTTGGTACCGTGTGCCACATGAACCGAACCCCCGCTTTGCCGATGACGCCGGAACAACGCGCGACGCTGCACGGCTGGATTCGAGCGGGCACGACAGCGCAGCGCGTGGTGTTGCGGAGCCGGATCGTGGTGCTCGCGGCTGACGGTCTGCCGAGCAAGCACATCGCTCACCAGCTCGCCACGAGCCAGGATACGGTGCGGTTGTGGCGCCGCCGGTTTGCGGTTGGGGGGCCCGGCGCCCTGACCCGCGATGCCCCGGGCCGCGGGCGCAAGCGCCAAGTCACCGCGGCCCGCGAGCAGCAGGTCGTGGAAGCGACGCTGCACACCGCGCCGCCGCGGGCGACCCACTGGAGTCTGCGTACCATGGCCGCTGCGCAAGGGTTGAGTCCGGCGTCGATTCATCGGATTTGGCAGGCGCACGGGCTGCAGCCGCACCGCGTCCGTACCTTCAAGCTGTCGACGGACCCGCGGTTTCTCGAGAAGCTCACCGACGTCGTCGGGCTCTACGTGGATCCGCCCGAACAGGCCCTGGTCTTCTGTGTCGACGAAAAGAGCCAAATCCAAGCGTTGCAGCGATCGCAGCCCGGCCTGCCGATGAAACCCGGCCGAGCCGGCACCATGACCCACGACTACAAGCGGCACGGGACGACGACGTTGTTTGCCGCGTTGAATGTCCTTGAGGGCACCGTCATCGGCTCGTGTCTGGCGCGCCATCGGCATCAGGAATTTCGCAAGTTCTTGAACCTGCTCGACGCACAAACGCCGCCGGACGTGGCTATCCACGCCATCCTCGACAACGACGCGACGCACAAACATCCGGCGATTCAACGGTGGCTCCGCCGGCATCCTCGGTTCCATCTGCACTTTGTGCCCACGAGCGCCTCCTGGCTGAACCTCGTCGAGGTCTGGTTTTCGCGGCTGACCGCGGACCAGCTTCAACGCGGCGACTTTCTGAGCGTCCGCGACCTCATCGACGCGATCTCCGCGTATATTCACAACCACAATCACGACGCCGTGCCGTTCATCTGGACCGCGCCGGCCGAACGCATCCTGGAGAAAGTCATGAAGTGCCGAGCTATTTCGGAATCACTGCACTAAAGCGCTTCGAGAAAGGTGGTAGAACGTCGTTTCCCGGAATCGTGCGGATCGCTCGCTGGCTGGATGTTCCGGCGAGGGATCTTACGAGAGAAAGTCCGTGGTAGCTCGGCTCCCGTCAGCCAGCCTTTTCACCCACGCTAGGCACAAGAGCCGAGCGGATTGATACGGCTGCTTTGTCGGCTGGGAGGGGGGCTAGAGTCTTCTCGGCCGATATCTCGAACCGTGGCGTTCTTGAGGAGGTCATCGCGCGCGGCGAGGTACCCTTGAATAGCGGCCTGTATGTTCTTGAGCGCTTCCTCCTCCGAAGCCCCCTGAGACCAGCAGCCGGGGAGACCTGGAACCGAAACGCTGTATCCCTCTTCGCTTTGCTCCAGTGCAATCTTGTATTCCATCGGTGAATCACCTTCAGCCATCAGAGCCGGTCCGGTCGAACCGGTCTAACCCAAACAGAATGTCGTTGGCCGGCTCGCCGCCGGCGTTCGCGAATGCGAACAATCTGCGAACAATCTTCTGCCGAACACCAGGTACCACCGTGCCCTAAGAGACAACTACAGCCCCGAAGAACAACAAGATGCTAGACCTGCATTAACCTGTTAACCGGAGGGTTGTAAGTTCGAGTCTTACCTGAGGAGCCATTTTCTCTAGCGTTTTCGTTTTTCCCTCCACGCCACCCTCCACCGGTTGGACCACCTTGCCCTTTTCTTGCCCTTCGCGAGCGCCGACGTTTCGGCGCGGTCCCAGCCTGGTCGAGCAGGCCTACCTCCTTGGCAAGGTAGGCGGGGGAGAGGTGGGCGTAGCGCATGGCCATCTTCAGGGACCGGTGACCCAATAGATCCGCCACTGCCCGCAGGCTGGCTCCTCGCATGATCAACCACGACGCGAAGGTGTGGCGCAGGTCATGCCACGTGAAATCCGCGATCCCAGCCGTGTCCAACGCTGCCCGGAACATAATCCGCTGAGCTCGATCAAAAGTTTTAATCCGGGATAAGCCGGGATCATCCGGGATGACCCCGGGATGCGACTCGCGCGAGGACAACAACTTATCCTCCGATGCGGAGGTACCGACGCTGCCCGCCAAGACACTCCCCCTGAGCCGGTCAAGGAGTGTGAAGCGGGACATAGTAGGGACCCATCAAATATTCGTCTTTTATTCGCTTGGCGACGTGCGAGACGGGTTCGCGCGAGACTGCCCCCACCGCCACCCAGTCCCGCTGATGCTCGCACTCCGGGATCGCTCGGGGGCGGCCCCGAGTTTTTTCTGTGGATGCCGGGCGATTTCGACGGTCGCGGGCGCGGCGCCGAGAAGACGAGACACGTCTGGAGCGAGGTGGCGCCGGTATGCGGGCGATCGTCTCGCGAGCCGGTTTCCGTGGTCCGGGTGGGGCGCACGTGAGAGCCTCCCGGGACACCCCCTCCCACGGACGGCGGATCGGGCCTCGGCACGGCCCAATTCTGTCGCCCTCCCCGTCAGTCGTTGCGCCCGCGCGAGTCGCATCCCGGGGTCATCCCGGGTTATCCCGGATTATCCCGGGAGGCACTTGCAAAACCCTGCGCGTAGAGAAGTTTTTTGGCGGCTTGCGCACGGTGCGGGCCACATCACACAGGCGTGAGCTGACGAAGCAGGCGCTCAGTCATCCGCAGCGACAACGTCTCCATTGCCACAACGATTCGGTCTAGCTGTCGGCCGTTCTCGATCCAGTCCCGGACACGCTCGGCTTGCTGCTCGGTGAGACGGACGGTGACGGTCTTGCCGCGGACCTTGCGGGTCCACTGATAGTACGGCCCGTGTAGCTGCGGGGGCGTCGCTTGGCAGCGGCAGTTCGGCTTGCCGCACGGCATGAAACGTTGCACGAGGCTGCCACGTCGAAGCAATCCCACCTCAGCGACGGTGCGCTTGAGCGCGTCGTAGCGCTGCGTGTCGGTTGTTGGGTCACGGGTGGGCATGTCGTGCCATTCGGTCTAGCAGTTGTTATACTGCTAGACCTGGCCCCAGGAGTCAAGAAGAAAATGAGCCGTCTCCGAGAGTGCTTCGCACCACACTGGCTGTCCATTCAGACCGCACTCTTTCCATGGCTGGAGGAAGAGCTGGGACCACTCACGGAGAAACAGCAGCAGTTCGTGCAGACCTTGGAGGTCATCCGGGTCGAGGACCACATTCCCCGACGCGTCCGCATGCCCGGCCGACCTCGCAAGGATCGCGCGGCCGTAGCCCGCGCGTTTGTCGCCAAGGCCGTCTACGACCTGCCGACGACACGCAGGCTGCTCGATCGGCTGGCCACCGATCGACCCTTGCGCCGGATCTGCGGCTGGGAGACTAGGCGCCAGGTCCCGAGCGAATCCTTGTTCTCACACGCCTTCGACGAGTTTGCGACCACGCAGTTGCCTCTGCGCGTGCACGAGACGGTCATCCAGAAGACGCATCACGACCGATTGGTCGGTCATCTCTCGCGAGACTCCACCGCGATTGCGGCACGCGAGAAGCCCGCCACGAAGGACAAGCCGCCCGCGCCCTCGCAGCGGAAGCGGGGACGACCGAAGAAGGGAGAGGAGCGCCCTCACGAGCCCACGCGTCTGCAGCGGCAGGGCACCATGACCAAGCCGGAGATGCTCGCTGATCTCCCGACGGCCTGCGATGTCGGGACGAAAAAGAACAGCAAGGGCTACAAGGAAACCTGGGTCGGCTACAAGCTGCATATCGATGTGGCCGATGGCCAGATCCCCATCAGCTGCCTACTGACCGCTGCCTCCCTTCATGACAGCCAGGCCGCTATTCCGCTCGCAACCCTGTCCGCCGAGCGGAGCACCAATCTGTACGACGTGATGGACGCCGCCTACGATGCGCAGGAGATTCGGGCACACAGCCGTTCGCTGAACCACGTTCCGCTGATCGACATCAACACGCGCCGCAACACGGCGCTGAAGGAAGAACGCCAAGCGGAAGCTCGGCGCCGACAGGTGCTTGGCTTCCAGCTTCCGGAGGACGTTCGCTACAACGAACGCACGGCCGTTGAGCGGGTCAATGGCCGCCTCAAGGACGAATTCGGCGGTCGCCATGTCCGGGTCCGCGGCCCGGCGAAGGTGATGTGCCACTGCATGTTCGGCGTGCTCGCACTCACCGCTGACCAACTCATGCGCCTCGTCACGTAGCCATCGGTGACGTGATGACCTCGATCCACCCAGCTGCCTACGCGCAGAAGGCGGCAGCTCTTGCCAGACCCTCGCCCAATGCCCGGGCGGGCCTGCGTCTCCTCATGAATCGGTGCCTCGATCCCGGTGCCCTGGGCCCGAGTGACCAGTTTGCACCCAAACCCTGACGCTTGTTCCACTGTCGGCCAGGAGTTTTGCAAGTGCCTCCCGGGTTAAAACTTTTGTGACGATACGTGTGCCACCTGTGCGTCTCGACCCTTGTTCGACGGGCCGTATCACATTTGGAGCTACGCCGCCGTCCCCCGCCCCTTCGATGTTTCTCCAGACGGCCAGCAATTTCTGATGATCAAGACCGCTGAGAACCCCTCATCCGGTATCGCGGTTGTCGCGAACTGGTTCGAGGAACTCACCGAGCGGGTGCCCGGCAACTGACCGCCCAGTTTTGAAGTCCGCTTCATATCTGCCTGCGTGCAACATGTTGCACGGCTGTCTGATCTCAAAGCGCACGCACGCCTGCTCCCGCACGATCTCCGTCCACACCTAGCCTGAGTCGCCCCACCCCGAGAAATGCCGTCAGGAAGCGTTCGCACGCTTCCCACAAGGTAGCTCGGTCAGCGGTGGGCGTCGCCGCTATAATCGCCCCCTCTCATGTCTCTTGCACCCGGTTCTCAGCTCGGGCCGTATCGCATTGTCGGCCAACTTGGCAGCGGCGGGATGGGCGTGGTCTACCAGGCCAGCGATCCGCGGCTGAAGAGGACCGTCGCCATCAAGCTTCTGCCGCCGGATCTAACGCGAGACGAGACGGCCAAGCAGCGGTTCCTGCAAGAGGCCCAAGCGGCCTCGGCGTTGGACCACCCCAACATCTGCACCATCCACAAGCACGAGATCAACGAGGTGACCCGCCCCCCATGGTGGTGCCAGTTCCTATGAGAGAGCTGGACTCATGTTGAACCCGCTAATGGATACCGGCCTGACTGCCTCGGGCGCGGGCGGACGATAGCCCAGCGCACTGTGCGGTCGCACCGTCTTGTACTCCCGACGCCACCGCTCGATCAAGATCATCGCTTCCGTGAGCGTGTAGAAGATCTCGCGCTGTTCGAGGGGCTCGACAAGGCGCCCGCTTACTACGAATAGCGGCAGCCACCGTTCCCGACCGCCACCGCCGCTGGACGGCCCGAGGCCTGCAGTCCGTGGTGAAGGGTCTGCTATGACAGAAACCGAAATACCTGCCGACCCAAGAAGCGCGCGCGGTCGCTCAGCTGCGCCTCGATGCGCAGCACTTCGTTCCACTTGGCCATGCGCTCGCTGCGCGTGAACGACCCTACCTTCAGCTGGCCGCAGTCGAACGCCACGGCCAGGTGGGCGATGAAAGTGTCCTCCGTCTCTCCCGAGCGGGCTGAGACCACCGGCGCCCACTCCGCCTCTTGCGTGCGGCGAATGGCGTCGATGGCCCCGCTCACCGTCCCGATCTGGTTCAGCTTGATCAGTACCGCGTTCGCCACGCCGAGGTCGACGCCTTTATCGATCCGGTCGACATGGGTCGTGAACAGGTCGTCGCCAACGAGCTGCACGCGGTCCTTGAGGCGGGTCGCGGCCAGCTCCCAGCCTGACCAGTCTTCTTCCGCAAGCGGGTCTTCGAGCGAGATGATCGGATAGCGGTCGACCCAGCCCGCGATCATCTCCACGAAGGCCGCACTCGGCAGTAATCGGTCTTCCAGAGCGAGGTGGTAGCCGCCGTCGCGGTATAGATCGGTCGCGGCGATATCGAG
This sequence comes from Vicinamibacterales bacterium, assembly GCA_965249105.1. GTDB lineage: Bacteria > Acidobacteriota > Vicinamibacteria > Vicinamibacterales > UBA8438 > CAUZIB01. The sequence goes on from OZ252219.1 coordinate 1,541,311, forward strand.
CGAGATCCCCACGTCTCCCCCGGGTTCGTAGCCGGCTGCCTCGATGGCCTCGACAAGCACCTCGAGCACGGCCTCGTTGGTATCGAACACCGGCCAGAATCCCCCTTCGTCTGCTACGCCCGCAAGTCGACCCCGTTCCTCCAAGACCCGGCCGGTGTGGCGGTAGACGTTGAAGGTCATCTCCAGACTCTTCGGGTAGGTTTCGGCGCCGATGGCGATGACCATGAAATCCTGAATGTCGATCCGTCTCCCCGCGTGACGACCACCGCCGATGATCTGAATCTCGGGTAACGGAAGGAGAGTGCCCTCGCCGAGTGCGGCGTACAGCGGTCGGCCCTGACTCGCGGCGGCGCCCCGGGCCAGCGCCATCGACACTGCCACCACCGCGTTCGCCCCGAGACGACTCAGGTTGTCGGTCCCGTCGAGCTCGATCATGCGCTGGTCGAGGGCGTGTTGATCGGACACGGGTTGCCCTTCCAGGCAGGGGGCGATCTTCGTCGTGACGTTCTCGACGGCCCGCAGCACCGACTTCCCGGCGAACAGATCGGGATCGCCATCACGCAGCTCGAGGGCCTCCGAGCGGCCGGTCGAGGCTCCCGACGGTGCAACACCGGTCGCCCAGGTTCCGTCCTCCAAATGGACCGCGGCCTCGACCGTCGGGTCTCCCCGCGAGTCGAAGACCTGCATGGCCGTGATCTTTCGTATCTTCATCCGGTCTCCAGCATGTGTACGTAGGCGAGATCGATGTCGTCGAAACCCGGACGCCCGTCTGCAAGCATCGCCGTCGCAAACCCTCTGAGGCGGGCTTTGTCCTCGTCCTCGGTGATGTACTCGACCGGCGACTTGCCATCGATTCGCGCCAGTAGCAGCATCAGCAGCAGTCTGGCCACCCGCCCCGCCAGAGGCGCAGCCCCTTTGTCACGGAGTCCTTCCAGGTAGGCGCCGCGAGCGGTCTGGGCCAACCGAATGTCGCCACCGAATCGGCGTCGGTGATAGAACGCTTTCAGGTAGAGATGGCTCAGCAGAAACGCGGCGTCGAAAGCCGGGTCCCCGAACCACGCGACTTCCCAATCGATGATGACGACTTTCGTGTCCGAAATCAGGATGTTCTTCGGGCTGAAGTCGCCGTGCACCAGCGCCAGACGGCACTCCGAGAGGCGCTCCGCCTCCCGTTGAAACATGGCACGTAGATCAGCGTTTCGTCGTCCCGTGGTCAGCAGGTACGGCTCGATGCGCAGTGCGTAGAAGTTGTCACCGGTGTCGAACCGGCGACGCAGCTCTTCGTCTTCCCAGGAGTGGCGATGCAGGTCGGCGAGGAATCGGGCCGCCCGCTCGGCGATGGACAGCTGGATGTCACCCCGAACCAGTGGTGTCTTCCAGTTCACCCAGTCCGGGCCGAGGTGCTCCATCACGAACAGGGGCACCTCGGGGTCGGCATGCAGGAGCTTGGGAACCGCCGCCGGCATCACGCGGCCGCAGTACTCCAGCGCCTGACACTCGACGCGGTTGCGGTCCACGTTACTGAACCACTCGTCGGCGACTTTCAACTTTGCCAGCGCTTGTTTGACCACGAACGATCGCTGGCCCTGGCTGACCACGACGATGTCGCTGGAGACTCCCCCGGTGAGTGGCGTGATCTGTGTCGGACCCGCTCTCAGGAGGCCCGCATCTCTGAGGTAGCGTTCGAGCTCCGTTTCGGTCACGTGGCTACGGAGAGTTTATCGGTGGTGCCGCACGCGGCCTAGCGATGCTTGCGGGCGGACCCGCCCGCGTATAACAATCGCGGTTCGTGAGGGTGATCTTTCACTACGCGGCGAGCCCCGGTCTTGCTGCTCGACTAAGCCAATTGGACTCAGATGGGCTTTCGGTGTCGGTGTGCGCCGAGTCCGACCGCGACACGTTCGCCACGCTCATTCCCGACACAGAGGTCCTGTGGCACGCGCTCGAGCCGGTGACAGCGGCGGTGCTCGACGCGGCACCGAAGCTGCGGCTCGTGCAGAAGATCGGCATCGGTCTGAACACGATCGATCTCGAGGCCGCGAAGGCCCACGATGTTGCCGTCTGCAACATGCCCGGCACGAACAGCAACGCGGTCGCAGAGATGGCGCTGCTACTGATGCTCACAACCCTCCGCAAGCTGCACGAGACCAACACCGAAATCCGACGGGGCCGTGGGTGGGCGCTACCGGTTGCTTGGCAGGATAGGTACGGCGAGGTCGGCGGGCGAACGGTGGGGCTGGTCGGGTACGGGGCCGTGCCGACACTCCTGGCGCCGGTCTTGAAAGCGATGGGGGCTCGGGTGCTGTACTCGGACGTCATCGATCGACCAGATGCCATCGGCGAGGCGCGCCGCCTTAAGGCGCTGCTGGCCGAGAGTGACATCGTCTCCCTGCATGTGCCGCTGACGCCAGAGACAGAGCACCTCATCGATCGCGAGTCGCTATCCCTCATGAAGCCGGGTGCGATCTTCATCAACACTGCTCGTGGCGGCTTGGTCGACGAGTCCGCACTCGTTGCTGCGCTACAGAGTGGGCAGCTGGGTGCGGCCGGACTCGATGTCTTCGAGGCCGAGCCCACCCCGACGGACAACCCCCTGTTCGAGCTCGACAACGTGGTCCTCAGCCCACACCTGGCGTGGCTCACGCGGGAGACGTTGGAGCGCAGCATTGGGGTGGCCGCCGAGAACTGCCGGCGACTTGCCGCTCGCGAAGACCTCCTTCACCGCGTCGTCTAGTTGCCGTGGGAGACCCCCCGGCTTTGCCGGGGCGGCCAGCCCCGTTTGACGTTTCGGGGAGTCACGTGAGGAACTCCTTCCCGTGAGCCGCTCAAGCATCACGAGAAGGAGACCTCATGCCGACCTACCGAAGTCTCAATCATACGAAATGGCACTGTCAGTATCACGTTGTGTTCATCCCGAAGTATCGAAGAAAGGCGATGTACGGGGGATTGCGGCGGGATTTGGGCGAGGTGTTCCGCCGTCTGGCGCTGCATCGCGAGAGCGAGGTGGAGGAGGGGCATCTGTTGCCGGACCATGTGCATATGATGATGTCGATTCCGCCGAAGTACTCTGTCGCCCAGGTCATCGGATATCTCAAGGGGAAGAGTGCCATCCACATCGCTCGGGAGTTCGCGGGACGTTCGCGGAACTTCGTGGGGCAGCACTTCTGGGCCCGGGGCTACTTCGTGTCCACGGTGGGTCGCGATGAGCGGGTCATTCGGGAGTACATCCAGCAGCAGGAACGCGAGGACCGGCGGTCGGATCAGTTGCCGTTGGAGTAGAGTGGCCACCGTGAGGTGGCTCAAGTGACCGCATAGCGGTCACGTCATGCCGCTTTGAGCGGCTCACAAACTAAGGCCCCCGGCTTTGCCGGGGGATACTTACTTTAGTGTGGTGAGTTCAACAGGTCTATACATTCGGCCAGCTGGCCGTCCGGGCTCGGTCGGGTTCCAATCGACGCCCTCATCATTAGTGGAGGTTTCTAGGTCCCCCCGAGGCGAGGGTTCCACTCCTGGGCTTAGAATGACGTCGACACGATGTCCCTTGACCCTGGCACCACCCTCGGCCCCTATTCGGTCACCGCCAAGATCGGCGAAGGCGGCATGGACATCTGAGTTGTGCCGTCAAGCAAGATCCTTGACGAGCGGCGACCCGTGTCGGCGTAGCGCGTCGAGATACCTGGCTTCGTCGTATGGGGTCCGGTCCTGCCAACAGCGAAAGAGAATCCGCATCCATTTAAAGGCCAGTGATCGCAGGGCGGCGTGGTGGTTATTGCCCCGGCCCCGTTGCTGATCGTAGTAGCGGCGCGCCCACACGGAGAAGCGAATCGACTGGTCCGCGTATTCGTGGAACGTCTGCTTGAGAAACTTCGGACACGCCAGGCGGTGATGCACCCAGAGCGCCTTACCGCTGCGTTCGGTCACGGGCGCGATGCCCGCGTGGGCCTGGAGCTCGGTCGCGGCCGCCCAGCGTGTGCGGTCGGTGCCGAAGGCGGCCGCGAGGCGCGGGGCGCAGACCGCCCCGGCCCCGGGGAAACTTGCGAAGAGCGCGTGGTCGGGATGGTCGGCGAAGACCGCCGCGATCTGCGTGTCGAAGGTGGAAATGGCCGCGAGCAGGGGCCGCAGTTGGGTGGCGTAGCTCTGGACCGCGAGACCGAGCGTGTCGACGATCGCCGGGTCGGTCGTGAGCGGCTGGGCCGTGGCCATCTCGTCGAGCCGGGCGTCGATCACCGCGGCGCGGCGGCAGTTGTGCTGCTGATAGAACCGGCGCACCGTGGCGGGGCGGGCCCGCTGGACGGCGGCCAGCGTCGGCCACGTGGTGAGAAAGTCGCAGGCTTGCCGCGAGTCGAGCGTCCCGACCCTGTCGGTCTCGAATTCGTCATCAGGCCGCCGCTGGAAGCTGGACCATGCCCCGGCAGTGGGAGTATCCAACGCACATGGTTGAATTCGGCACGGGCCGCCGTGCGTTCGCCCGCGAAGTCTAACGGCGTGTAGCCTTCCAACGACGCATGGCTCCGTGCCGCGTTGTAGTAGGCCTGGAAGTCGGCGAGCTTCCGCTCCAGATCACCGGCATTCCAGAACAATACATGATCCAGGAATTCTCGCGCATCGTCCCGATCAGCCGTTCCACAAAGGGGTGTGACAGGGGCACATGGGGCACCGTCTTGATTTCGTCGATCTCCAGAAGCCGAAGGTTCGCGGTCCACCGATGCGCCTCGAACAACGGATCATGATCCGTACTGACATGTCGCGGCGCGCCCCGCCCATGAATGGCGGCGTTGCACATGCGGCAGAGGCTGGGTGCATCGACCGGTCCGCGATGCACACCGAATCCCACGGCATTGTTGCTGCAGGTGCTGTACTCGGTCCGCAGCGAACGATTGCTGATGGCGCCAGCAGGCGGTCGCGATTCTTGGTAAACGTCGTCGGATGCCAGACCGGGGTCGTCCATGTTCAACCCGACGAACCACCGAAACAGGAGATTGTAGCGCAGTTCCTCGCCCGACGACCCGGGGAATCCCACCGTCGACTTCCACGGCGAGCAGCGGCGCCGGCGCCCCCGGCGTGGCGTTGCGCCGCTGGAAGCTCTTGAGGCTCGCCCACGCCTCCAGTTGCGTGCCGTCGACCGTGAAGTGCTCGTCCGAGAGCAGCCCGGCCGTGCGCGCAGCAACTGCTCGGGCGGAATCGACGGGCGGCCCCGTCTTGGCGTACAACCGGGCGAAGCGTCGCGACATCGTCCGCAGCGCCGCGTCCGTCAACGACCGAATCGCACGCAACGGATGATCCGCCGGCACGCGTTGCTCCGGCGAAAGGTAGCTGAACATGTGGCCGGTCTGTTCGTCGTCTCCGCGCAAACCCATCGCTCCCTTCAGATGTGTTGGAAGCATGGTAGTACGCTGGGATCGATCTGTCGATCCCGCTTTGTCGACTTTTTCAGCAGCCTGCTAGTGAGTAACTGCCCTTTTCCTGGACCAGGTTGCCGTATACGGCATAGATGTCTTCGTCCCAGTCCGAAGCATCGCCTAGACCTTCGTAGATCACGCTTTGCACGCCGCGATTCACCGTGTAGGTGATTGGGATCCACCGTCGCTGAATCCTACCGCCGAGCTCCAGCCGCCCCGCCCGGAGCGGACGCGTGTAGTCGAGGCTCAGTGGCAGCGTATTCTCCCGGGCATCGAGACGGGTCATATCGGTACCGACGCGGACCGGTGAGACCTCGTTCAGGAAGTAGGACTCGTCTTCCCAGCCGCGCGTGTACTGGAGGTTGACGTCGAGCTCGTGCCCTGGTGTGGCGAACAGGTGCTTCAGCCCGACGTTGACGTTGGCAAAGCCGGTATCCTCGTTCTCCCGCCAGAACCAAAAACGCTCGCGTTCACCGGTAGCCTCCAGGATAAACGGAACCTGCGCGCGGTCCATATGCGTTTCGAAGTCGTAGATCCCGGAGATCGATACGATGTTGGTGTCGTCAACGGTCCAGTCCGATCCAAGCCTGGTGATGTAGTGCGTCTGCTCACGGTTCTCGGGGACCTGCGACTTGATGACTCGACCGTCGTCGTAGAAACGGGTCGTGAACTCGTTGTTTGGAAGATCGTCCTGAAAGAGCACTTCTCCCTGGACGAAACTACGCACCGTCTCGGTGTTGTAGTTGAGGCTCACGCTCGGGATGATCTTCGCGTTGTTGGAAAAGCTGCCGAGCTCGGTAGGTAGGTCGTCGCGCTGTTTCGTGAACTGGCCGCTCCCGAGGGCCAAGCCGACGTCTCCCGAGAGGCCCAGCTCTTGCTCCTGCTTGTAGATGATGTTGATGATGCCAGCCATGCCCGCGGCGTCGAACCGTGCCGAAGGATTGTGGATGATCTCGATCGCCTCGACATTGGCGGCGGACACGCTATCGAGACCGCGCTGACTACCGAAACCGGTGAGGCTCGATTGCCTGCCGTCGACGAGGATTGCGACCTGGTCACTGCCGCGAAGTGACACCTTACCTTCTTGGTCGACCGTCACTCCCGGAAGGTTCTTCATCGCATCGAGCAGCGATCCGGTTGACTGGGTAGGTCCCTCGTCGAGCCGAAACACCCGAGTGTCGAGTCCGGCTGTCCGAATAACCTCTGCGGTAACCGTGATCTCCTCCTTGAAGTTCTCGAGACGAACCAGGCGGATCTCACCGAGGTCGTAGGACTCGTTGAGTTCGCCCACGAGAACCTCGGTCTCCGCGGTTTGGAACCCGGGAAACGAGGTCGAGATCTTGTACTCGGCCGGCGCCAGACCCCGCACGACGAAGCGACCATCTTCGCCGGTCAACGTCCCGGTCAGCCGCTCTCCAGAATCCGCGTACTCCACCACGACCGACGCGAAGCTGATCGGCGTCACGTCCACGGCGTCTAACACGCGGCCTGAAAGGGTCGCATCACCGTCCTGGGCCCAAGAGGCCACCGGTCCTAGAAGGATGACAAGCAGCACCCACGGCGGCGTTCCTGTCTGAAGAACCCGGCCAAGTGTTAGCACCTTCAGCAGGGTAGCATTTGTCATGACCCTTTCTCGATTCCTGATGGCGGTGATCGTACTCACTTGCGGTGTTCCTCTGTCCAAGGCCGCGGCCCAGCCCCCCACCGATCCGGTCGCGCTCGTCATCAAGCGCCAGTTCGAGGGCCCGCTGCAGCTTGTGTTCGAAGCGACTCAGCAGATGCCGGACGAGGAGTTCAGCTTTCGCCCAACACCTGAGGTGCGTTCGTTCGGCGAAGTCGTTGGCCACATCGTGTCGGCGGCGTTTCTGTACTGCTCGGCCTCGCTCGGCCATCCAGTCCCATCAATGGATGACGATCTCCAATCCAACCCAACGAAGCCGCGCCTCCTCGCCGGGCTGACCGCCGCGAAGAACTACTGTGACGGGGCATACGCGGTGACCGACGCTGAACTCGCCGACCCGGTGCCTGAACGCGGCGTTGCTGTGCGAGCGCAGGCACTCATCATCAACGCGTCGCATACATACGAGCACGACGGAAACCTCGTCACCTACATGCGGCTCAAGGGGTTGGTGCCACCGTCGACGGCGCGTGCGCGGCGATGATGAGTCGCGTTACGGTGCTCAGGCGTGACCGCTCTGCCCGTCTATCTTCGATCGCACTGAGGTCCACCACACTGCCATCATGAAGAACAGCTGGATCGGACCCCTGAACCACAGACTCGGCGGCGGCGCATCACGAAAAGGAATATCTTGCAGTGCGGCGTTCACGTTGGCCGGAAAGAGCGAAGCTCGTGCAACCAAGACCAACCACGCAAACTTCAAGCAGTCCCTCCAGGTTTACCATCCCCTGACGAGCAACCCGACGGTGAATTCGACAACTTGAAACCCGGGATAGCGGGGGTGAAAATGGTCACGCACCTCGAGCTTCAGACCCCAGCGTTCGTCGAACCATTGATTGAGACCACCGCCAATGTGCATCAGGGGTAACGCCCCCCCTTGACCAATCGCGAGTGAGACGCCACCCCGGACAAACGGCCGGTAGCGGCTGCTGTTCCTGAACTCATAGAGGGGACCAGCCGTGAGCAGAAACAGTCCTTCCCCAAACGCGTTGGTCGAGCTGATATAGCCGACGTCCGCGCCGACGCCGAAACCGTTGGGCCAGACAACCTCCTCGCCCCCTCCGATATGGAACAGGGCGGAGGTTCCATCGCTTATTCCGCCCAGAGACCCGAACACGGTACCGACTCGTTGAGCGCCCTCTGCGGGCTCTTGGGCCAATGTGGGTGTGGCTGCAGAGCCGCAGGAGGAACCCGATGGATACCACTGACGTTGTTTGTGCGCTTCAAGAACTCAACACCACGCTGAAGGAACTCGTCACCGAAACGCAGGATGTTCGTGACACGGTCAAGCTGGTGTACGAGTCCATTGATGCGATCGGCACCCTCATTGAGAGCGATGTCGTGAAAGCACTGAACCGCTAGCACTTGCGCCCCCGCTCGATTTGTTCCGACTCGGCTTCGGAGAGCAGCGTCCGCGCCACGTGGAGCGCAGCGATCTGGGTCGGGCGAGGTGCGTCCTTCAGGAGCGTCACGATCTGTTTTGCGAGGTCGATACTGTTCTGAGTCACGCTGCCCCTCCCAGTTCCTTCACCGGCCGCCTGAGCACCTTCTGCCGCGCCCTGTCCGCCGCCTGCTCGGCCTGTTCCAGCCTGTCCAGGGGCGGCCAGCGCCCGTTTGACGAAGGCGTCCAGGCCCACCGGGGGCGTCTGGTAGCCATTCAGATAGGCGTTCAGCAGGCTCCGCGACATGCCGAGCGTCTTCGCCAATTCCTGCTGTGAAACGCCGACTTCGGCCATTCGGCCCCTGATACTTGAAACCACTTCAATACCCACGAGCCGGAACATGTATTGAATTGGGTTCAAGTGTCAACAGCGAAATGCTGATAATTTCCTTGATGAGGATTGAGACTGTGAGTTTTGGCCGACGACTAGCTCAGTCGCGAAAGCGCGTCCGATTGACTCAAGTACAGCTTGCCGTAGCTTTGGGGGATCGCTACGACCACACCATGATCTCTCACGTCGAGGCTGGCCGCTCAGCCTTGCTCTTCGACGGCGCAACGAAGGCCGCTCGGGAACTGGGCGTCTCGCTTGACTACTTGGCAGGCCTCACGGACACCCCCGAGCCCGCCGCCACGCTCGCCGCCAAGGTGAGCGAGCTGGACGACGCGAGCGCGGTGACGACGGACGAGGCGGACGGCCATAGCGTTGACGTGATGGAACTCGACACGGCGGCCGGCGCCGGAGCCGTCGTCGACTTCGAGCGCGTCAAGGACCGGATCAGGTTTCGCCAGTCCTGGCTTCGCAAGCACGGCCTCGTCGCCCGGCAGTGCAAGGTGATCGGCGTCAAGGGTAAGTCCATGGAACCGACACTTACCGACGGCTGTTCGATCCTGATCGATTTGAACCGCCGCCGCCGCACGGCGGGACACCTCTACGTCATCCGCACCGACGACGGGCTGATCGTGAAACGGGCGGGGAAGAGTCGAGCGGGCCACTGGCAATTGGTGAGCGATCACCCGGACAAGAAGGAGTGGCCGACGCTTCGCTGGCCAATCGACGCTGAAGTGATCGGCGAGGTGAAGTGGGCGGCACGGATGTTCTGAGGGTTGCGGAGAGATTTCAATGTCGGTCGTGATGCTCTCGGTATCTGACAGGAGGAACACATGGACAGGAAGGCTTTTCTAATCGCTGCGGTCGCAGTATTTGTCGTCTATCAGATTCTGAACTTTCTGGTCTATGAGGTCTTGCTCGCGGATGCCTGGACAGCCTCAGGCGTCTTGCGGCCTGACGCGGACATGATGTCCAAGATGTGGATCATGTGGCTGACCGGGCTGCTGTGGTCCTTTATCTTTGTCTACCTCTTCCACTCGGTTCGCCAAGGACTGGGCGTCATGGAGGGCGTGCGGTATGGCTCCTGCATCGGTCTCTTCGTCATGGTCCCGACGGCCTACAATTCGTATGCGACCCTTCCGATTGCCCACTCTTTGGCACTCACCTGGTTCGTGTATGGAATGCTGCAGGTCATCCTGTGCGGTGTAGTCGTTTCACTTGTATACAAGCCCGAAAAGGCGGCCTCGGGTGGAGCGCCTCAAGAGGCGTCGCAGCCCGTATCCACCCCGGACACGAGTGCCTAACGTCGTTGGTTCACATCTTCGCGGTGCGCACCGAGGATGGGCCGGTTGTCAAGCGGCTTCAGCGCGACGAGGACGGCTGGCAATTGGCGAGCGACAACACGGCGTACAAACCAGTGCCGTGGCCACGAGAGGCCGTGGTGCTCGGGCAGGTGATGTGGACAGGGCGGACGCTGTGAAGATCGGCGAGATCAAGCTCGCGTGGCCGGACCTGAACTACTCGCTCGGCCGCCTGGAGAGAAGAGACGGCGCGAGATGACAGTCGCAGATTATGCCACGGTGGGCGCAATGTTCCTCGGCCCCATGGCCGCCGTCTTCATCGCGTGGTATCTGGAGAAGCAACGTGGTCTGCGCGAACGACGGATGGACATCTTTCGTACTCTGATGCGAACACGAACGGGAAGTGCGAGGTTGTCCGCTGATCACGTCGCCGCTCTAAATCTCGTTCAGGTCGAATTTCGGAACGACAGTGGGGTGCAAGCTGCATGGAAGGAGTATTTCAAAATTCTCTGTCAACTCGGTCAAGGGCAACACGTAGAACCGCTAGCGATGGAGAAGTTTCTCACCAAACTTCTTCAGGCCATGTCTCGAACTCTCGGGTACAAAATTGAGGGATGGGAGATTTTCGAGGGCGGCTACACCCCACAGTATTGGGAGACCATCGAAACTCAACAGCGAGCCATTCGGGAATACTTCATAGATCTGGCTCAGGGGAAACAGGCAGTACCCGTGAAGGCGACGGAGCCCATCGATAATTTAAAAAAGCTGCTCGTCCCCCAGAAAGACCCCTGACGGCAAACAACAGTCAGTGCAAGGTGCTCGTCATGATCACCTGGAGCGCGCACAGTGAGGTCGATCAAAAGTTTTAATCCGGGATAAGCCGGGATAATCCGGGATGACCCTGGGATGCGACTCTCGCGGTCGCAACGACGTCCGGGGACGCGGCGGCCCCAGCGGGGGTTCGGTGAGCGTCCTCTTCGCGAGCAGGCTGAGACGTCCGGGGTGCGGTCGATCAAAAGTTTTGAAACCCGGGATAACCCGGGATAAGTGGGATGCCGACTCCCGCGGCCTGGCACATCTCCAACGTCGGCTTCGAGACGCCGCCTGCGGCTGCCAGGGCACTCACGACCAGCACGACCGAGGCAGGGCTTCGCAGGGTCGAAGTGCAGCCGCTGGCGCGCGGGGTCTGACGAGACATCATGGGGGATCTCCCGTCTCTCACGCTCGCGCGTCCCCACCACCGACGCCAGGCTGGGACGCCTCGCCTGGGTGTCCACGCGGCTCTCCATGATGACCGGGGGGAGCGCCCGCTGTGCCGCAGGCCGGATCGCAGGTCACGTCTGATCCCGGGATGCGACTCCGCGAACAGGTAACTCACCACGTTCTCACGCTTGTGCCACTGGCACCGGTGGACCAGGGCGCGCTGGCGGAAGGCCTTCCGGACCGCCGCGCGCAGCCCTTTGCTGCCGTCGAGGATCACCAGCACGCCCTGGGAGATGTCGAGGCCCCGCTCGACCAACGACCGCAAGAACGGCGTCAGGACCCGCTCGGTCTCCGTGTCCGTTTCGACAAAACCCAGGAAGCGTTTTCCCCCAGCAATCGTGATACCCAATGCGATGACCATCGTCGCCTCGGCGAAGGTCTTGCCGTCCAGGACCACCACCACCACGTCCTCGCCGGAGAGGTCCCGCTCCTGGAGCTCGCGCAGCTTCGCCGCGCTGGCCTGAATAAAGCCCCGCGACACCGTCGACCCCGACAGCCCAATGGCTCCGGGAATCGCCTCGGCGGCGGCTTCGTAGTTGCGACACGAAATGCCAGACAGCACGCGCTTGAGCAGCCGGTCGTCGACCGCCCGATCGCCATGCAACGCCTCGTAGGACCGCCGCGGTATCTCGCTCCCCGCCACATGACGAATTCGGGGCACCCGAATCGGCACGCGCTGACCGGCTAGCCCGACCGTTCCGGGGTTGCTGCCATGACGGCGCCCCCCAACCGACGCGTCCTTGCGGGCATAGTGCTCACCAGCCAGCGCCATCACCTCCGCGTCGAGCAATTCCTCCACGTGCATCAACCCCAGGGGGACCAACGAGCGAATCAGCTCCACCTTGGTATCCAGCTCCAGATCCACGTAGTCCTCGCGACGAATGATCTCAACCGGACCCAGCGTGCGACCCTTCTTGCGCTTCCTGACCGAACGTAGGACACTGTTCATCTCGGCTCCTTTCTCTCGTGGTGTGATGTTCGTCTTGGCAACGTCATCACACCACAGGGTTCGGAGCCGCTTCAATTCCCAACTAAGTTTCGCTCACACTCCTCTGGTGGACAGGCGCCCTTCGCGTTTCATGACGTCGGGGTGAGGGGCGCGCCGATCATGCGGGTTTGAAGCGGGACATAGTAGGTAGATTCAAACGGTCGTCGCAACACCTCAACGGTGAGGAGTTGCGATGGGAACACCGAAACGTCGTCGGTCACCCCGTGCGGGACGTCTTCCGATGCGGTCGCCGGGTCGTCCCACGGCGGGACGCCGTGAGCATCGGCGTCGGTTCTGGGAGGCGATCGCCTGCGGGTTGTCCAGCGAAGAGGCGGCGCTGGGGGCCGGCGTGTCCCAGCCGGTCGGAACGAGATGGTTCCGCGAAAGTGGAGGCATGCCGCCGATCAGCCTGGCCCCTCTGTCGGGGCGCTACCTGTCGTTTGCCGAGCGAGACGAGATCGCCATCTTGCACGCCCAGCACTGCGGGGTTCGTGATATCGCTCGGCGAATCAGCCGGTCCCCGTCGACCATCTCTCGGGAGCTCCGTCGCAATGCGGCAACCCGCAGTGGCGGACTCGAGTATCGCGCGACGACCGCGCAGTGGCACGCCGACCTGAAGGCGAAAAGACCGCAGGTGGCGAAGCTCGCTGCACACGACGAACTGCGCCGGTACGTGCAAGACCGACTCGCCGGCAGGATTACGGCCGCCGACGGGACGAGGGTGCCTGGTCCCCATGTGCACTGGAACGGTCGCCGCCCCGGGCGCCGTCAAGACCGACGCTGGGCGGCGTCATGGAGTCCTGAGCAAATTGCCAACAGACTCAAGGTCGACTTCCCCGATGAGGAGTCGATGCGGATCTCCCACGAGGCCATCTACCAGGCGCTCTACGTGCAGGGACGAGGGGCACTGCGACGCGACCTGGTGGCGTGCTTGCGGACCGGCCGGGCGCTGCGCGTGCCAAGAGCACGGACACGAGGACGCGGCAAGGCGTTCGTCACTGCCGAAATCATGATCAGCAAGCGCCCCGCCGAAGCAGACGATCGGGCGGTCCCAGGACACTGGGAAGGTGACCTGATTGTCGGACTGGGGAGCTCTGCGATTGGGACCCTCGTGGAACGCACCAGCCGATTCACGAGGCTGCTGCATCTGCCTCGCATGGATGACTATGGGCAGCCTCGGATCAAGAACGGTCCCGCCCTGGCGGGGCATGGTGCCGAGGCCGTCCGAGACGCCATCGCGTCGTCGATCATCACGCTGCCCACGCAGCTTCGCCGTTCACTGACATGGGACCAAGGCGCCGAGATGGCTCAACACGTTCAACTCCGAATCGACACCGGTCTGCCAATCTACTTCTGCGACCCACACAGCCCCTGGCAACGCGGCACGAACGAGAACACCAACGGCCTGCTGCGGCAGTACTTTCCCAAAGGCACCGACCTGTCCAGACACTCTCGTGATGATCTTGACGCCGTTGCTGCTGCTCTCAACAGTCGCCCCCGCAAGACCCTCGGCTGGAAGACACCCGCGGAGGCACTTGGCGATCACCTATGCTCAATCACACAACGCGGTGTTGCGACGACACCTTGAACCCAAGCACCAACCGTAACTCAGGACGGCGACTCGATGCCGGCCATCGACGTCTTCCTCTGGCGCGAAGGTCCGTCCCAACAGGGCCGGCACACGGAGTACGTCGAAGAACGACGCTGAGACGCGGACGGCATGAAGCTCTTCGGGGGCCACGCCCGGTTCCAGGAGCGTCGGCGAGGCGGGCACAAAGGCGGCCAGGCCGTCGAGGACCTGCTGCCGCTGCTGCCAGTCCAGAAAGTCCTGCGGAGCGATGCGATTGAGGCGCGGAGCCGGGCGGGCGACGGAGCGATTCCCGAGCGCCACCAACCGGTCGGGCTGGTCGAACGGCAGTGCACGCAGCACGACGGCATCAACCACGGAAAAGATCGCGGTCGCCGAGCCCGCGCTGAGGGCAAGCGTCACGACGGCCGTTGTGGCGAACGCTGGGCTCTTCCGCAAGCCCCGAAGCGCGTGCCGCACGTCCTGACGTGCCTCGTCCAACCAGCGCCAGCTCCACGCGTCTTGGGTCCGCTCCCGAATCAGCGGCTGGTTGCCTAACGCGACGCGAGAGGCCCGCGCGGCCTCATCGGGCGCCATACCCGACGCGACGTTCGCAGCGATCCGCTGATCAAGGTGGAACCGCAGTTCTTCATCGAGCTCCTGTTCGACGGGCTTCCGCCGAAACAGGGAGCGCAGTCGGAGCGGCACGATGTAGCGCCAACGCGCGAAACTCATGACTCAGATTTCGCTGAGCTTGATGACGCGTGAGAGCGCAGCAGACAGGCGCTTCCAATGAGCCGCTTCCTTCATGAGGTGCCGGCGACCCGGTGGGGTGAGCGCGTAGAACTTGGCCCGGCGGTTGTTCTCGCTGAGCTTCCACTCCGCTCGGATCCAGCCTTCCTGCTCGAGCTTGTGGAGCGCGGGATACAGCGAGCCATCGCTCACCTGCAGCACGTCGCCCGAGACCTGCGTGAGCCGCTGACCGATGGCCCAGCCATTCAGCGGCTCGAGCGCGAGGATCTTCAAGATCAGCAGGTTCAGGGTGCCCTGCACCAGGTCGGAGGGTTTCGTCATGACGCGGCGCTGCTTGCTCGGTGACCGGGACCAGCCTACCTCGACTCCACTCGGTAAGCAAGGGGACCGGCGTCAGGGGATGACGCTCAGGTTGACATCCGACCCAAGGACGTAAATACTCGGGTCGAGTGCCAACCCAAAGGCCGAGCGCAGACCGTGCGGTGCTCCTGCAAGGCACGCTGGATCTCCTGATCCTTCGCACCCTGGTCTTCGGCCCCGAGCACGGCCAAGGGATCGCGCGCCGCATCCAGCACCAATCCGACGACGCCCTCTTGGTCGATCACGGCTCGCTCTATCCGGCCCTCCAGCGCCTCGAGTCGCGCGGCTGGATCCGCGCGCGGTGGGGCACGTCCGACAACAATCGTAAAGCCCGCTTCTACACCCTCACGCAGAAGGGGCGTCGCCAGCTCACGGCAGAGACCGAGCAGTGGAACCGGTTGGTGGCCGCCGTCGGTCGTGTACTGAGCCCCGACGAGGGGTGAGCCGATGTGGTGGCACCGGAGTGGCCGCGACGAGGACTTCGACCGCGAGATTCACGCGCACCTCGATCTCGAAGCCGAACGGCTGATCACTGAAGGAATGCCACCCGACCGGGCACGAGCCGCGGCCCACCGGCGGTTCGGCAATGTCACGAGGGTCAAGGAGCGATTCTACGAATCGCGGCGCATCGCGTGGTTAGAGTCGATCTGGCGGGATTTCCGGGTCGCGTCTCGGACGCTGCTCAGGACACCGGCCTTCACGATCACGGCGGTCGTGATTCTGGCGCTGGGGGTAGCGTCCACGACTGTCGTGTTCTCGGTTGTCGACGCCTATCTCCTCAGACCCGTTCCCTTCACCGATCCGGAGCGCCTGGCTGAGATTTGGGTGTGGTCTGATCGCGGCGGAGGACCGGCGCAACCAGCTGACATGTTGCCCCGCTGGCGCGAGCAGACACAGCTGTTCGAGCAGGTAGAAGCTTCCTGGAGCAATCCCCTCACACTGGATGGTCCCGACGGCCCAGAAACGGTCGTGGGATCCCAGGTGACAGTTGGCCTGTTTCCCTTCCTTGGAAATGGCAAGGAGAAAAGGGACCTTTTGGCAACGTGAAAAGGACCCCTCTGTCGCGACGGGTGCCCATCAACGCGTTTTCTTCTGTCGAGCGTGGGCCGTCTGGTTCCGTTGGGCGGCCTTGAGGCGGTAGCTGTCCCCGTTGGTCGTCAGCACGGTGGCATGGTGCACGATGCGGTCGATGACGGCCGCGGCGGCGGTCGCATCCAGGAACACCTCGGACCAGCGGGCGAACGGCAGATTGGTCGTCACGACCAGGCTCCCGCGCTCGTAGCGGCGGCTGATGAAGCCGAACAGCAGGTCGGCGCCGGCCTTGTCGAACGGCACGTAGCCGAGCTCGTCGAGGATGACGACATCGAAGCGGGCGAGGTGGTCGAGTTTCCGGGCCAGCCGCCCCTGCTGCTGCGCTTCGACGAGCAGCGTGGTCAACTCGGCGGCCGTCAGGAACCGGACCCGATAGTCGTGCTGGCAGCAGGCCATGCCCAGGGCGATGGCAAGATGGGTCTTGCCGGTACCGACGCCGCCGACCAGCACGACGTTGGCAGCCTCGGCGACGAAGTCGCCGCCGCACAACTGCAGGATCGCGTCGCGGTCCAGCTCCGGTTGCGCGTCGAACTGGAAGGCATCCAGGGTCTTGAGCATCGGGAAGCGGGCCTCCTGGAGGCGGCGTTGGATGCGGCGCTCGCGGCGCCCGGTCACTTCCAGGTGCACCAACTGCGCGAGGTACTCCGCGGGCGGCTGGCGCTCGCGGGTGGCCTGGGCGGCCAGAGGCCGCCACTCGGCGGTCATCGTCGCCAGGCACAAGGTCTTGAGGTCGGTCACCAGGTGCGGGGGCTCGGGGACCGCGACCGTCATAGGCGGCCTCCCGTCAAGACGTCATAGGCGGCCAACGTCGGGGCGGAGACCGCGATCCGGGCCAGATCCGCCCGGACGGTGGGGACCGGGCGGATCGCGGGCCGGGGGCCAGCCGCCCGCTGGCGCAACAGCAGGCGCACGGTCTCGAGCCGGGGTGAGTCGCGGGCGAGGGCGGCCGCGACCGCCGCCTCGACGGCCGGGGCGGGATAGGTTTCCAGCAGCCGCAACATCCGGACCCACTCCTGATCGGGCTTGCGCGTCTGCTGCCGGAGGGCGGTCCGGACCTGCTGCCACACCGGCGCCAGCGCCCAGTCCTGCAGGGCCGTCGCCTCGGGGACGGCGCGGTGCTTGCGTTCCAGCACCGGCAGCACGTGGAGCGGATCGAGCACCATCGCCCCGGCGCGAAACGCCCGGACGTGTCTGGCGACGACCTCGGTGCCGGCGGCAACCGCCACGCGGTCGTGGTACAGCTTCACCCACACAGGCCGGTAGGCGTAGCGGGTCGGCACCGAGTAGGTCACCCGGTCCGCCCGGACGTGCCCGAACTTGTCGACCAACCTACGCGAGGGGGTGCTCACCCCGGACATCTACGACCCGACCCTGAATCCTCTCTACCGGGACGTGCTGGCGCACTACGGGGTCATCGCGCTGCCGTGCCGTGTCCGCGACCCGGATCGGAAGGGCAAGGTCGAAGCCAGTATCGGCCACGCCCAGAAGACCCCGCTCAAGGGCCTCCGCTTCGAGACGCTCATCGGCGCCCAGGCATATCTCGATCGCTGGGAAACCCGCTGGGCCGACACCCGGATCCACGGCACGACCAAACGGCAGGTCGCGGCGATGTTTGCCGAGGAACGCCCGGCGCTGGGGCCGCTCCCGCTCGAGCCGTTTCGCTACTACCGCCACGGCGTCCGGACCGTGCACCTCGACGGCTGTGTCGAGGTCGAGGCGGCCTACTACTACGAGGCCTACGCCCTCATCGAGGCGATCGCTGACGCCGCTCTCGACGGGACCCGCAAGACCCTGCTCACGACCCTGAGCACCGTGCCGCTGCTCATCATCGACGACCTGGGCATGCGGAAACTGCCGCATACGGCCGCCGAAGACCTCCTCGAGATCAGCATGCGGCGCTACGAGCGCGCCTCGACACTGCTGACGTCAAACCGGCCCGTTGACGACTGGGGCAAACTACTCGGCGACACCGCGGCCGTCACCGCCCTGCTGGATCGCCTGCTGCATCATGGCCATGTCCTCAAGTGCGGGCCACGCAGCTGGCGCACGAAGATCCAGTCCGACTTGCGCACCACGGAGGCCACGAGGTAGAACTCCACCAGTCTCAGCCGCCATGCCCGAAATGGCCGGTTTTGAGGTGTCGATTAATGGCCGCTTTTGAGGTGTCCACCGAGGGAGGTACGAACCCGGAAGCGATAACGGACATCCGCTATCGTCCATGCCAGAACCATTAATGCTAATCCGGCAAGATATTCTGAAAATCCAAAGAATCTGGGAGCGTTCGCGTCAAGCGGTGCAAAACACAAGAAGCCATAACAGTAGTCGTGTGACAAGTCTGCTCCTCTGTTCGTGTTGGGCTTTACAGCAGCGCCACACGCTCAAGCCGTGCTGCCTTCTGATCGAAGGTGTACAGGGGGCGGGCTCCGGCTCGTTCGGCTGCAGCCAGGATCATCAGATCGGAAAATCCCACGCCAGCCGACCGGTATCGCAACGCCGCACGGGCTACATCGTTGGCCTCTTCAATCACCAGACCCTCGGTCGCCACGAGTTCTTCCAATATCGTCGCAATCCGGTCACGGGAAAAGCCGTAGGCCCGTTCCAGTACCCATACGAGTTCGACCGCAACCTCGCGGCAAATGTAGGCGGGACTTTCGGCCGTGAGCGACTCCAGCAGCGCCCGCGCAGCCTCGGCCTGCTGCTCGTCGTCGCGGACCAGATAGCGGACGAGGACATTGGTATCGAGTGCGATCATCTCTCAGCCGCGCCGTCGGCCACCGCCTCTTCCATCTCCTCCACAGTGACGGCAGGGCCGTCATGCCGTAGCGCGCCGAACAGCCGACCGATGGGGCGCACGGGCAGAATGCGCACCTCGCCGTCTGCAATGACGTAGCGAACCCGGTCCCCAGCCTGCACGCCCAGCGTCTCCCGCACGGGCTTGGGGAGCGTTGTCTGGCCCTTCTTGGTAATCGACGATTCGATCATGGCGACACCTCCAGTGCCTTGCAATATATAAGAATCCCTTGCCTAATACAATAAAGTAAGCAAACCCTCTCCGTTGCTGACCTGTCTTCAGGCACATTACCGCGACAAGACCTGTGGGTCTCGAATTCCGAATTCGGTCGCTAAATCGAGGCCTGGGACACCATTGCGTGGCGCCTGAGTTCTGACCTACGCTGTCTCGCGCATGAAGGATCTCCTGCTCCCCCTGCTTCACCTGGCCGTCACAGCCGCGAAGCTCTGCAGACCCGGCGGCGTGCGAGCCGTCATCGCTGAGAATCTCCTGCTCAAGCAGCAGCTGATCGTGCTACGCCGTTCGCGCCAGCGTGCGCCGAACCTCAGAGTGGGCGATCGGCTCCTATGCGGATTCGGGGCGCTTTTTCTGAGTCCGGGACGGATTCGCAAGGTCGCCATCGGACTGCGCCCGTCCACGTTGCTGACCTTCCATCAGGCGCTGGTGCGCGGCAAGTACCGCCGATTGTTTTCCTCAAGCGCGCGACCGAAGAAGCCGGGCCCAAAGGGGCCGAGCGAGTCGCTCATCCGCGCCATCGTCGAGCTCAAATCGCGCAATCCTCGATTCGGGTGCCCGCGGATTGCGCGCATCATCTCGCAGACGTTCGGGGTCGACATCGACAAGAACGTCGTGCACCGCGTGCTGGCGAAACGCTATCGTCCCGCCCCGGGCGGAACCGGGCCCTCGTGGTTGTCGTTCGTCGGACACACGACAGACAGTCTGTGGAGCGTGGACCTCTTGCGCTGTGCGTCCATCGTGCTCCAGAGCTACTGGGTGCTCGTGGTCATGGACCAGTTCACGCGGCGCCTCGTGGGATTCGGTGTGCATCGCGGACCGGTCGATGCACCCAGCCTCTGCCGCATGTGCAACGCCGCCATTCATGGGCGGGGCGCGCCGCGACATCTCAGTACGGATCATGATCCGTTGTTCGAGGCGCATCGGTGGACCGCGAACCTTCGGCTTCTGGAGATCGACGAAATCAAGACGGTGCCCCATGTGCCCCTGTCACACCCCTTTGTGGAACGGCTGATCGGGACGATGCGGCGAGAATGCCTGGATCATGTGTTGTTCTGGAATGCCGGTGATCTGGAGCGGAAGCTCGCCGACTTCCAGGCCTACTACAACGCGGCACGGAGCCATGCGTCGTTGGAAGGCTACACGCCGTTAGGCTTCGCGGGCGAACGCACGGCGGCCCGTGCCGAATTCAACCATGTGCGTTGGATCTCCCACTGCCGGGGCATGGTCCAGCTTCCAGCGGCGGCCTGATGACGAATTCGAGACCGACAGGCTGCTCAAGGCCTTCGTCGGAGGACTTGCGGGTGTAGATCGCGCAGCGCACCGGGGCCACCCGCGCCGCGTGGGCGCCGGGCCGCCGTTCAGCCATGGGCCGCCGGCACGGGACGCGGCGCGGCAGGCCGCAGGCCGAAGAAGCGCGGCCCGGACCAATGCGCCCCGGTGATCTGGTGGGCGACCGCGCTCAAGGACCGATAGGTCACGCCGTCATAGACGAAGCCATCGTCCGTCACGGTGACGAGGTAGGTCCGGCCGCGCCAGGCCCGTACCAGACGGGTGCCGGCGCGTACGGGTGGTCCCTGCTCCGAGGCGCCGCGACCGGCCTTGGCGAGAGTCTGAAGACGCCGCCGCGTCGCGTTGCTCACGCCGCCCAACGCGTCTTCCTGGAGCGTGTAGGCGAGGTCCCGGCGCAGCAGATCGCGGCTCAGCCGTGGCTTCGACGAAGACCGCCCGAGCTAGAATGTCACGGCAGTGACACGCATGACGCATCGTCTACGCTATCTCGCGCAAAGGCCGACGGTACGAGCATCAACCAGTTCGTGGCGACGGCGGTGGCCGAGAAGGTCTCGGCGATGCGGACCGCCGAGTTCTTCGCCGGGCGGGCGCGGCCCGGGCGGACATCAAGGCGGCGCGGTGGCTGCTCGACCTGTTCATCGGTCAGGTTCAGCCGGCTGCGGGTTTCTTCGAGGCGCTGCTGAAACTGCTCTGCCTGCTCGGCACGATCCGCCTCCTGCGCGAACGCTGCCGCTGTACCGACCGCAGGTGAGGCAGGCCAGGCGACGGCCGTGAGAATGATTGCCACGCCGGTTTTCTTTATGACCCACTTCTTGTCGCTAGCCATGCTCGTCAACATACCACGCGGTTAGGGCATGGCTGCGTCGCCGTCAGCCATATACGGTGCTGTTCCGCCCGCATTCGCAAGGTGAAACAACGACGACGGAACGCCCTTCCCCTCGGCTTTACCGCCTATTCGATCCGGTCTTCGGGCGCCGGGACCTGGCCGCCCGCTCGGCGCAGCAGGTCAGACCGATTCTCCGGGCTGGGTTCGAAGCACTGCTTGAGGTGCTCGAGGAACACGGGATCGACCTCCAGGACCGCTCGGGAGCCGCTGGTCGACTCAGGTTCCGTCAGCTTCGCCGTCTCCAGCGAGATCTTAACGCCGTGCGGGAGCAGACAATCGAGGACCTCGACGACGTGCTGACCGACGAGCAGCTCGAGACCTACAAGGAGATCCAGGAGGAGAACCGGCAGGCGATACGGAAGCGCCTCGGCCGCTGAACCATGGACGGGATCGGACTCCGGCTGCTCGTGTTCCTGCTGCTCTTAGTGGCGGCGGAATCCACGTGGTCGGCCCTGCGTAAGCGTCGCATCTACAACCTGCGAGACTCACTGGCGAACGTCGCGATGGCGGTCGGGAACAACTTGATCCGGCCGCTGTCTCTGGCCTGGAAGTACCTCGTCTTCTCGGTGATCGAGCCGTTCCAGTACTACACGCTGCCGGCCGCCCTCGTCCGCGAGACGTTCAATCAGACGCTGACCTACTTTGACGTGTAGTCCTCCGACGGACGGAGGCTTCGAGCCGACGTTTTCCAGCACCTCGAACGGGGCGGCGCGAGTTCGGAAGTGCGCCGCCGCATCGCCGAATGGAAACGGTAACCGCTATACTGAGTAGCTCGCTACTCCACCACAGACGCATAACGCACAAAGGAGAAACAGCATGTCGAGATTTCTTGTCTTGTACCGCGGCGGCGACGCGTCGAAACTCTCGCCCAAAGAGAACGAAACTCTCTACAAGAAATGGCGCCAGTACATGGAGAGGCTCGGCAAAGCTGGCGCACTGAAGGATGGCGCAGCGGTGCAAAGCTCAGCCGCGACACAACTGGTTGGAAAGGCCAAGGAGGTTCGAGAGCGCCGGGCCGGCAATTCTTCAAGCTTTGTCGGGGGGTATTCCATTCTGGAAGGAAAGAGCATGAAGGGCATCCAAAGGCTTTCGAAGACCTGCCCTCACCTGACCATGATGAACGGTACCATCGAGATTGTGCCGATCGTCGAGATGAGTTAGTCCCGGAGCGGCCGTCCCCTGAACCGTGTCTCGACAGCGCTTCAGAGATGGAGGGTCCGGAGCGAGTCAAGCCCATTCCTAGTTGAAACTCTCCGCGGCTCCTGATTGCTTACGCGGCTTTCTTCGTCGACGTCGTCGTGTCGATCTTCAGCTCTCGCTTCAATGCGTCACGAAGCCTGGGCAGGTGCCGGTAGCCCATCACCTTGCGCAGGCGTGGCTCGATGTCCAGGAGCGCAGTGGCCAGCCAGCGATGGCGTTGACTCGAGTTCTGCCAGTGATCGACCTTCGCACAGCGCTCCTCAATGAGCGCGTTGATGGACTCGAGGCTGTTCGTCGTCTTCAGCGACCGGCCCAGCACACCGTACACCCCGAGGCGATGCAACGTCAGGGTCTCGTCGAGGCCTTCCGCCAGACTGCCGGCCGCGGATTGGTTCCGATCCTCCAGCTCATGCTGGAGCGACTTGAGGGCGGCGAGGGCCTCGTCGTACTCCGGACGGTTGTAGGCGCGCTGGAGACGCTGCCGCCACACCGGCTGCTCACGCTTGGCCACGTAACTCACCACGTTCTCGCGCGTGTGCCACTGACACCGTTGCACCAGGGCGCGGTGGCGGAAGGCTTTCCGCACGGCCGCCCGGAGCCCCTTGCCGCCATCCACGATCACCAGAAGCCCCTGGGAGACATCGAGGCCCCGCTCGACCAATGACCGGAGGAACGGGGTCAACACCTTCTCGGTCTCCGTGTCCGTCTCGACGACGCCCAGGAACCGTTTGTCCCCCGTCATCGTGATGCCCAGCGCGACGACCATCGTCGCCTCGGCGAACGTCTTGCCGTCCAGCACGAGGGCCACGACGTCCTCCCCGGAGAGGTCCCGCTCCTGGAGCTCGCGGAGTTTCGTCGCGCTGGCCTGAATGAACGCGCGGGACACCGTCGACCCCGATAGGCCGATCGCCCTGGGAATCGCCTCGGCGGCCGCCGCGTAGTTGCGGCACGAGATCCCATACAGCACGCGCCTCAGCAACAGGTCGTTGACTGCGCGATCGCCATGCAGCGCCTCGTACGACCGCAGGGGAATCTCGCGCTCCGTGACATGGCGAATCCGGGGCACGCGAATCGGCACGCGCTGGCCGGCCAACCCGACCGTCCCGGGGTTGCTGCCATGACGGCGCCCGCCGACTGACGGGGCTTTGCGGGCGTAGCGCTCGCCAGCCAGCGCTGTCACTTCCTCGTCGAGCAACTCCTCGATGTGCATCAAGCCCAGCGGAACCAACGACCGGATCAACGCCACCTTGGCATCGACCTCCAGCTCGGCGTACTCCTCTCGGTCGATGACGTCGACCGCGCCCAACGTGTGACCTTTCTTGCGCTTCCTGACCGATCGTAGGACACTGCTCATCTCGGCTCCTTTCTCTCGTGGGCTGATGTCCGTCTTCTCAAACGTCATCAAACCACAGGGTTTGGAGCCGCTTCAATTTCCAACTAAGTTTCGCTCACACTCTCCGGAGCCCTCACCGGGCCACAGGAGCGGTCAGTGATCTCCCGGCTGCCCGCGATCAAAAGTGGTTCCTCACACAAATGTGCGCACAATTCAATCCTGAGCAGGTCGGCTACGCCGTGGGAAGAGGCTGCGGATGTGCTGGTGCCAACTAGCCAGCGGTGAAGTCGTCTGTCGCTCAGTCGGTGGCCGCCTGCGCGGGCCCCGCTCTTGGGTGGGGGCCTGCTCGGCGGCGGCCGGTCCCACCGCAAGGTGCTGAGGCGTTGGCCTCGACTTTCGCCGAGGTTCTACCGCTGCGCCGAATCCTCGCTGACTGTTCAGCCCCCGTGGAACTGGCAGGCCCTCGCGATTCCGCCGTCTAGTGTGGGTCGGACTTTTTCCGGGAGCAGTTTTTCTCCGGATGTAAAGGGTGTTGTCAAGCGACGTAAGCAACTGACAACAGTTGGCTTATCAGCCACGTCTGCCACGCGGTCTGCCACGCGAACAATGAAGGGTTCTGGTGGGTGCTGACGGAATAGGCGTAAGCCCTAACCCGCGCTTTCCCGAACGATTCGATTGCCCTTCCCGAGAGAAGGGTGACACTTCATTATTCTGGAGACATGGGTAACACTTTCTCCCTTTGCGGGAGTGACCTTGCCCCCTCAAACCGAACCAGCCCGAGCGTTAGAATTCGGGCGTTGGGCAGAGGAGGCAGGATGCCGAGGAAGCGGTACAGCACCGAACAAATTATCGCCAAGTTACGCCAGGCCGAGGTGGAGTTGAGCCGCGGACTGCGCACGCCCCAGGTCTGTAAGCAGCTGGGGATCAGCGAGCAGACGTACTATCGCTGGCGGAAAGAATACGGGGGGCTGCGTCTGGACCAGGCCAAACGATTGAAGGAGCTCGAGCGAGAGAACACGCAGCTCAAGAAGCTGGTGGCGGACCAGGCGCTCGATAACATGATTCTCAAAGAGGTGGCCGCGGGAAACTTCTGAGCCCGTCCCGACGCCGGCAGGCGGTGGCGCAGGTGCGCGGCCACCTGGGGGTGTCAGAGCGGCGGGCCTGTCGCGTGATCGGGCACGCGCGGTCGACGCACCGGCGTCAGGTCGTGGTGCCAGCGGACGAGCTGCGGTTGGTGGACCGCATGATCGAGTTGGCGACAGCGTATGGGCGGTATGGGTATCGGCGGATCACCGGGCTGTTGCGTGGGGAAGGATGGCCCGTGAATCACAAGCGGGTGGAACGGTTGTGTTGCAACTTTGGCCAGCGGCGGCTGGTAGCCTGAAGAGAACATGAAGAAGGCAATCCGACCGGCGATCTTCAAGTGGCGACAAACCGCGCCCGAGCTGATTCTTTGCGCTGTGCGCTGGTACCTTCGGTACTCGCTCTCGTTCCGCGATGTCGAAGAGCTGCTCAGCGAGCGCGGCCTGGAAGCGGACCACACGACCATCTGGCGCTGGGTCCAGCGCTACGGGCCCGAACTCGAGGCGCGGCTACGCCGTCATCTCAAGCCAACCAATAAGTCCTGGCGTGTCGATGAGACCTACGTTCGTGTCAAGGGCCGTTGGTGCTACCTCTACCGAGCCATCGATTCCACCGGCGCCACGATCGACTTCGTGCTCTCGGGCTTGCGCGATGCCGCGGCGGCCAAACGCCTGTTCCGTAAGGCGCTGACTGTTCCGTCGCATCCGCAGCCCCGCGTCATCAACACCGACCAGGCCCGCCTCTACGGGGCGGCGATTGCAGGAGTGCAAAAGGAAGGAATCCTGCGGTGCCGTTGCCGCCACCGGCCGATCCAATACTTGAACAACATCCTGGAGCAGGACCATCGAGCGATCAAACGACGAGTGAAGGCCAAGCAGGGCTTTCGTGAATTCCACGCGGCGCGGCGAACGATCCAGGGATACGAGGCCATGCACATGATCCGGAAGGGGCAGGCGCGGCGGGTGAACGGTTCGGATGTTCGGCCACAGATTCAGTTCATCAACAAGCTGTTCGAGGTGGCTGCATGAGACGGAGCCCGGTCGACTCGACCAATCATTCTCTGGCCGCTTTTTGAAAGTTGCAACACATCCCTCTCCTGTCCTTGGTTCATGTGGACATCCTATCCGACCGGACACGCGTGGCCGGCCAATCGATGGAGTCCTCCTTGCGCGATCGTGGGCAGCGGTCTACGCTGGAGGACCGGCCGACAGAGTTGAGGCTCCCCGCCATGCTACGACGCCTCGAGTTCCTCATCGCCACCCTTCGCGCGGCCCTCGCCTGGTCGCGTCCGCTGACCGCCATGGGCGTGCTCGGGGTGGTGCTCGGCGCTGTCTGTCTGGCGGTAGCCGGACTTCAGGGTGTCGAGGTCGCGCCCGAGGGGAACCTGTTGGAGACCGGCACGTTCAACGGGTCGGTCGGGCTCTTTGGCCTGACGCTCGTGTCCAAGAACTCGCACAGCTAGGCATGACCCAAAGTTTTAATCCGGAATAAGTCGGGAACTGCTTATCCGGTTGACTCACCAGACCCCTCTATATAGTGTTCGAGCCGGGGGAGGTAGGGTGAGGCCAGCGTTTCCTCGAACACTGGCGGCGTTCCACGCGCGGTTCGCGACCGAAGATGCCTGCCGGGGGTACCTGGCAGCGTCGCGGTGGCCGGACGGGTTCCGTTGCCCCAGGTGCAGTCATGCCGAAGCGTACGAGCTGGCCACCCGCGCAGTGTTCAAGTGCAAGGCCTGCAGACATCAGACATCGGTGACTGCCGGAACGGTTCTGCATCGCACGCGGGTGCCCCTGACGCTGTGGTTTGGGGCGGCCTACCTCGTCTCTACGCACACACCGGGCATCTCGGCGCGTCAGCTTCAGCGCCAGCTGGGGTTGAGCCGCTACGAGACCGCATGGACGCTGCTCCAGCGGCTGCGAGCCGCGATGGTCCGACCCCAGCGCGACAGCATCCCGGGACCGGTGGAAGTCGACGAGACCTACGTGGGCGGCCTGGAGGTTGGCCGGCGTGGCGGCCGGTGGCGCGACGGCGAGAAAGCCATTGTGGTCGGTGCGGTTGAAGTCAGAGGCCAGGGGTCCGGGCGAGTTCGCCTGGCAGCCGTGGAGGATGTGTCGGCGGTGTCGCTCGTCGCGTTCGTCGAGCACTCCGTGGCGCCCGGCAGCATTGTCCTGACCGATGGCTGGAAGGGCTACCTTCCGCTCAGGCGACGGGGCTACGACCACCGCCCGAAAACCCAGGGCGTGGCCACGAATGCGGCGCGGCTGTTTCCCCGCATTCATCGCGTCTTCTCTAACCTCAAGACATGGCTCAGGGGCACCCATCATGGCGTGAGCCCCGAACATCTCCCGTACTACCTCGACGAATTCGTCTTTCGGTTCAACCGACGGCGGACGCCGATGGCCGCCTTTCAATCCTTGCTTGGGCTGACCTCTCAACACCAGCCCCTCCCCCACAACATGTTGTATGGTGGTGA
Source organism: Vicinamibacterales bacterium (assembly GCA_965249105.1). Lineage (GTDB taxonomy): Bacteria > Acidobacteriota > Vicinamibacteria > Vicinamibacterales > UBA8438 > CAUZIB01. The sequence continues at coordinate 1,568,774 of OZ252219.1, forward strand.
GCAAACCGGATAAGCACTAGTCGGGATAATCCGGGATGATCCCGGGATGCGACTCTCGCGGTCGCAACGACGTACGGGGACGCGGCGCCCCCAGCGGGGGTCGGTGGGCCGGGTGCGGCTCTACAACGTCACCGACGATGCAGTCGTCGATGGCCCCCAGTCAGGTGGTGCTGGGTGGGCGGAAGGTCGCGATCCGGCGGCCGCGCGTCCGCCGCGACGGCGCGGAACTGCGGATCCAGCCTGGCGCGTTGCGCTCGACGACGAGGCGTTCGTCGTCGATGCCCGGGTCGGTGTACGGTCGGTCGTGCAGCCCGGCGTGGATCACGCGCACCAGCTTGTGGGCGGTGGCAAGGATCCATCCCGGTATCCGACGCTCTGTGGGCGCAACGACTGACGCCGAGTCCAGCGCCGGGACGCCACGTTGCACCTGCCGGTGCAGGTCCACGCGCGCCGCGCGTCATGGTCAGTTTCTGTGACGTGGGCTCGGCCGCCGCGCCGCGAGAAGTTCTTGAAGCGGCATATTCCGGGACTGCCGGGATACCGATCCGCCGTCCTCGGGTTGAAGGGGGAGGTCCCGACCTGCAAGGCGACGGTGTCATCGCTGAACGGGCCGGGCGCATTGATCCGGCGCCACGAGCGGGGGTCCTCGGCGTGGAGGTGGTCGACGACGCGCTGGGTGAAGGTAGCGACAGGGATCTGCCCGGCGCCGACGGAGAGAGTGTCCCCGTCGGTGAACAATCTGGCCACATCCCCAGCAGGGATTGCAGGGAGCCATTCCGGAATTCGATCCACCGCGGACCCGACGACTGACAGGGGTCCAAGCGTGGCCGTCTCAAACCCGGACCACCGAACCTGGCTCGCGAGACGATCCCCCGCCCCCAGGCTGCCCCCTCGTCCTGAGCAATCGACGACACCAACCCTCCTCGTCCTTGACCCTGGCGCCCCCCCCGCGTCGGCTGTCACAACGCGAGGCCCCGTACCTCCACCTGATGCTGTCGTGTCTGCACAATCGCGCCGCCGTCGGTGGGGTGCACGGCTCGGATGGGATCGCGGGTCAGCAGCTCGCCCACTTTCGTCCCCGCGACCGTGAACCACTGGAGCTGCTTGCGCGTGAGCAGTCCGAACCCTGATGGCGACACGAGGAGCCGTCCTTGCTGGAAGACGTCGAGAAAGGCCGCGAGCTTGGTCCGGTCCTCGACGACATAGAGCCTCGTGGGCGTCAGGAAGTACGTGTATCGACCGATGTCGATGATCTCGGTCGGGTAGGTTCCGATGTCGTAGACGACACGCGGCTGCCCCTCCCGAGAGAGCAGGATGACTTTGCCGGAGTACGTCGCCACGTAGGCGCCACCGCCGGCCGCAGCGAAGCTGGCGGCGTAGACCCAGTCCTGAGGCGTACCGCCTGTCAGGGTGATCTCGAATCGGAATCCCTTCAGCTCTACCACCTGGTCGGGGGCCAGCCGCGCGAAATACGTGATGTCGGACTCCTCGAACCCGAGCGTGTTCGGGTCGACGCCGGTGAGCACCTCAAAGGCGCTGTTCAACGCCTTCATCTGCTCTGCCGCGCCGGGATTACCGGCGTGGCGGTCGGGATGGTGGGCCAGCGCCAACGCCCGGTACTTCCGCTTGATGTCGACGGGACTCACCGGAAGGGGAAAGGTCATAAAGGCGCAGTGCTTCCTCGACGTCGCGACCCACACCACAGCGTTCGGTCCTGCCTACGACGCGCGTCCAGCCTTCCTTGAGGGGCATCACCACGCCCCATACGGCGTGGCCGGACATCGTGCAGCACCATACCTCATCCGCGAGCGTGAAGAGGTACCGGTCGCCCTCGGACGCGACGTCCACCGCGCGGACCTGAGACCTGAACTCACCCCAGTAGTTCGTGTCGATGGTGCGGAAGTGATCCACGACGCGCGGGTCCTCGTGGAGATTCGTCGCCGTGACGACGTTCAACGCCGCATCGTAGATGTGCAATCTTCCGCTGGAGTCCATGACCGCAATGCTGGACCCGGCGGCGCCCGTGCCAATCAGGTAGGTGTCATGGTCGAGAGGCCGTTCGCCGACGAGGCGGCCGAGTCGGTCCAGCCGCCGAAGCACGCTCCTCGCCTCCGGCTGGCCCGCGCTCGACCCAGAGCGGTCGAGCAGCCACGTTCCCGATCCGCCCACAGCCGCGATATCGAAGGCAGGATTGGGTCGCTCATCGCCCTGCAGCTTCTGCTCTCCGGCGACGGCCCAGTTGGCGCCGTCCGAGACCGCGAACACGGGCTGCGAGGACAGGCTGGCCGCAGCGACCGGCGTGTAGCGGTGCGTCTTCCCCGCCTGGCCCATCTGCTTGAGGATGCGGTTGAACCGTCGCCGATCGACGTCCTGGACGTTGCTGGGCACCAACTCGAACAATGCGACGCACTGCTTCGCCGCTGCCGCGAGCTGACCAGCCTTCATCCGCTGAATAATTCGCTTGCGGTACGCCCTCACAATCACGTCGCCGACCCTGCCCTGTCGTTGTTCCGCGGACAGACCAGCGGCCAGCCTCACGACCTTGGTGTGCTGGTGCTTGAATCCTGCCTGAAACACCGGCCCCATCGTCGGGTCGGTGTACTCGCGGTGGCACTCGTGGCGACCATCGACCTCCCAGCTCGGTGGGGAAGGCGGCAAGGGGATGTACTCGGCGCGCGACCAGTCGAGTTCCACTGGCGGCTCCCGCCGCCCAGACTTCTTGCGCGCCTCGGGAGCCAGCCGCTCCAACCCAGGGGACTCTGGCGACACCACATCCTTCGCCCTGCCGACGAGCTTCGAACGGAAGCTAGTCACCGGTCACCTCTGCGAATGCTCGAGGCCCCGGTACCCGCGCCAGCCGTCGGTGTGGATAATCGTCCACGGCGACGCACGCTATAGATTGAGGCTACCTGAGTCAAGGGGGGACACCAAGTTGCGGGACATAGTCGGGATCCATCCCACATGCAACTTCTTTTCGCCCAAGGACACCCGGGATCGCCCAACAAGATTGTGGATCAACTCGATCGCCTACAACAGACCAGGCCGCCGGGTCAGACAACCTGCGGGCAATTGCCCGAAATCGCGGCGAGACGGGTTCGCTCGAGACTGCCCCCACCGCCACCCAGTCCTGCCGATGCTCGCACTTCGGGATCGCTCGAGGGTTGCCCCCGATTTCCTCGTTGGATTCAGGCGATTTCAGCGGTTACGGGCGCGGCGCCGGGGAGGTGAGTCGCGCCGGGGGCAAGGTGGCGGCCGGTGTCCGCGTGATCGTCTCGCGAGCCAGGTTCGGTGGTCCGGGGTTTTGAGAGAGCCATGTACGACTGACCCCTGTCAGTCGTCGGGTCCCCCAGCTGTCGATCGCCACCGCGACGTGGACATGCTTATGCGTATCAACGCCGACAATCACCGTCCGCGCATCGGGCGGCGTGGGCATGCGGTTGGTCACGGGATCGCCTCCTCGGGTTGCGGCCCGAGCTGGCCCGGGTGGGCGGACAGGCCGTAGGTGCAGCAGGCCCCGATTGGGTCACGGCCCATCCGGTCAGCTGGCTGCCGCGAGTTGCCGGCAGGCGATGACCGACAGATCAATAGCGAGGACCGAAGGTCAGTCAGGTTACGGGTCAGGCCACCACCCACCGGCACCCACCGGTGTCATGGAGCGACCCCGACAGGCAGGGGGATCATGCTCACAGTCAGGTTCAAGGGCATATGCGGTATACGACACGAATGATGCGGCGGCCCGCTGACATTGTGAGATGATGAAGCTTGAGACTCTGAGCGGTCTACCATGCCGCTCTCGACTACTACGACATGGCTGGAGAATCGTGACATGACCACGCACACGCCCCATCGGTTTCTTGTCGGTGTCGTATTCGCGGTGAGCCTCGTGGTGTGCGGTGCGAACCAGACGGCCGCGGCCGACGATCTGACCATCTTTGTAGCCCTCACCGACAGCGAGGGTGAGCCGGTCACCGACCTTGCGGCTAAGGATTTCGCCATTCTATGGGACGGCGTGGCATGTGACATCCTCGAGATCGAGCCGCTCAATCGGCCGGTGCGCGTGACCGTCTACTTCGACAACGCGACTGAGAGTGTGGCGGCTTTACCTGACATGCGCGAGGGAGTAAGGCTCTTCCTGGATGCGCTCCCACCAGACATCGAGGTGGCCGTCGGGTCAATCGCAGGACGCCCGCAGCTCCGCTCCCCCTACACCACTGACCGAGAAGAACTCCTCGACGCGATCGGCAAGATCGCTCCTGAAGGGGGCTCAGCGACCTTTTGGGATGCGCTGTACGAAGAAGCTGAGAGAATCGATAAGGACGAGGACCGTCAGTACACCCCAGTCATCGTGATGGTTGCCGTCGGCGGGCCTGAGGCGAGCAGCTACGCCCGGTCCCAACCATTCGAGAGAGGGATGGAGCGCCTGTTCGCGAACGGAGCGACAGTCCACACCTTGTTGTTTACGTCCCCAAGCGGTGTTGGGAGACAAACTGGGAGAAACCAGTCAGCCTGGGGAGCCGACATCGCCGCGTCGACCCACGGCAGGTTCCAACCTTTTGTCTCGTCCAATGCGTTCCGCACGCTGTTGCCGGGGCTCGCCAAGGACCTCGCCCGGAAAAACAAGCTGGTCAGCCACCAGTTTCGGGTGACCTACACGCCGCCGAAGGATGCGTCCGACCAGGCGCGTATCCAGCTGCAAACCAAGCGCGCCGGCCTCATCGCGGTCGTTACGGAAAACGGGAACATCCCCTAGGCGCGTCTGTTTGTGATTCTGGATATTACTCCTGCCTTGTCGGGTGAATTCAACTGGTCGTCGCAACACCTCGATGATGAGGTGCTGCGATGCAGAAACGGAAACGGAGACGGTCAGACCGGGCGGGTCGGCCTGCGATGCGTTCGCCTGGTCGGCCGCCGGTAGCGGGGCGTGAGGAGCAGCAACGGTTCTGGAAGGCGATCGCCAGGGGGCTGTCGAGTGAGGATGCCGCTGTGTCATGTGGCGTGTCGCCGCCCGTGGGCGTAAGGTGCGTTTAATCGGTCGACCCCTCATGCGGCCTCTCGATTGTAGAAACTGAGTAATCCTCCGAGGCGTACCCGCCGCCGAACGTCGGCGTCCGGCCTTCGCGGAGGTGGTGGTCGTTGCAGGAGCTGGTTGTCGAGTCCCTGGTGGTTTCTCTCGCGATGGTAGTGTTCTATGTACTCGTAGACGAGACGACGCAGATGCCCCTCGCCGAGCGGGACCACGCGTGTGAGACACTCCTCTTTGATCGACCTGACGAACCGCTCGGCATAGGCGTTGAGATTGGGACTCTTCGGCGGCAGCCGAATCGGCTGAACACCGGCGCTCTCCAGGATCTCGCCAAAGACCCGCGTATAGAGGGGATCGCGGTCGTGAATCAGATGGCGCGCCCTGCGCAAACAGCCATCGACCGGGTCGGTCAAATTGCGGGCCTGCTGCTCCATCCACGCGCCGCCCGGCTGCGGGTGGATCCCGGCGATGGTCACGCGGCGGGATCTCAGCTCGATCACGAAGAAGACGAGGTACCGCCTGAGCCCCGCCAGCGTCAACACCTCGACGGTGAACAGATCGCAGGCCGCCAGGCCCTCCCAGTGCGCCTGCAGGAACGTCTTCCAGGGCATGTGCCGGCTCCGCTCGGGCGCCGGGTCGACTCCGTGGTCGTGCAGGATCCGCTTCACCGTGGTCCGGGCGATAGTGTGGCCGAGGTTCGAGAGCGCGCCGCGGACCCGACGACTGACAGGGGTCAGTCGTACATGGCTCTCTCAAAACCCCGGACCACCGAACCTGGCTCGCGAGACGATCACGCGGACACCGGCCGCCACCTCGCCCCCGGCGCGACTCACCTCCCCGGCGCCGCGCCCGTAACCGCTGAAATCGCCTGAATCCAACGAGGAAATCGGGGGCAACCCTCGAGCGATCCCGAAGTGCGAGCATCGGCAGGACTGGGTGGCGGAGGGGGCAGTCTCGCGCGAACCCGTTTCGCACGTCGCCAAGCGAATAAAAGACGAATATTGGATGGGTCCCTACTATGTCCCGCTTCACACTCCTTGACCGGCTCAGGGGGAGTGTCTTGGCGGGCAGCGTCGGTACCTCCGCATCGGAGGATAAGTTGTTCTCCTCGCGCGAGTCGCATCCCGGGGTCATCCCGGATTATCCCGGCTTATCCCGGATTAAAACTTGGGTCATGCCTAGCTGAGCCTCTCTGAAAAGGCAGCACCTGCAGCAACAGGGCCCGCAACAATTGCTCAGGCGGGATCCGTCACGAAGCGGCGCGGGTGCAGCCCCCGGAGGTTCGCTGCCCGCATCAGCCGCGCCACACGTTTCTTGCCGACGCGGCGGTCGTGGTCATCGGCCAGCTCCGCATGAATGCTCGGCGCACCGTAGGCGCCGTTCGAGCGCCGATGGATCGCATGGATGAGGGCCGTCAGCCCGATATCCGCCACGGCCCGCGCCGACAGGGGCCGCTGCAGCCAGGCATAGAATCCGCTGGCGGAGACGCCCAGCAGCCGGCTCATCACCCGAACCGGAAAGGTGGCCTGATTCGCTTTCATGAACCCGAAGATCGCTTCGTGTTCGGCGCGGTCTCCTGCGCGAACCAGGCCGCGGCTTTTGACAAGATGTCCCGCTCGACCTTTAGTTGCCGGTTTTCTCGCCGGAGTCGCGTCAGTTCCGTACGTTCGGCGGTGGTGAGACCATCGGTCCGCCGTCCGGCGTCGCGATCGGCCTGGGCCACCCAGTTGCTGATCGACTGCGCCGTCGGTTCAAACTCGCCGGCGAGGTCCTCGAACACCCGCGGACGGTTTGCACGGACGCCCACAGGTACCCGGCTTGCGGCAGCAGATCCCAGCGCGCCGCCTTGAATTGAGACGCGTCAACGCGGCCGCCTTCATACACGCGCTTCGAGGAGCCGGCAATGAAGTCGTTCAGAGCCTGGCTACCCGGCATCGGCTTCAACCTGTTCTCAGCTATCGGATTACGGTTGGCTGATTTACGGCACCCTACGGGCTCGTCATCGGTCGATTGTGCCAGCTGCAGCGTCAACTTGCCGTCAGCCGCCATCCTTAATTAGTATTAGTCAGCATCGGCGCGACCACGTACGCCGTGCCGAGCCGGTTGCCGACCGCCCCGGTCGGGGACGAGCTTCTGGCCGCCTGAGTAACAGTTGATGGCGGAAGCACCATGCGTGCTACAAAAGGGGCTCAACAGGAAACGGTCAATTCAACAGGAGACCATATGGCAACAGTGAACGGGACCATCAGCCGGCTGGTGAGTGATAAAGGCTTCGGGTTCGTGGCGTCGGGAGAAGGCACCGAGTACTTCTTCCACCAGTCCGCCTGCAACGGTGTGCAGTTTGACGACCTCCGGGAAGGTCAGGCCGTGACCTTTGAAGAGGGCCAGGGACCGAAAGGTCCGCGCGCGGAAAACGTGGCGCTCGTGCATGAATAGGAACTGACTCGCCGCGCCCAGAAGCCTGTGGCTGGTGAGTCTCACGAGCGAGGCACGGAGAAGCGGCCACAAGGACCGACAGTAGTGACGTTAGCGGCGGGAACGCCTCGGCGGATTTCTCAGTTTCTACTATCGAGTGAGTGGTCGGCCCAGTAATCGCACCTTACCCTGGTCTCACCTTGCCCCGGTGTTGTACTTGGCCATCAGCATGCTGAGCAGGTCGATCGGCAACGGAAAGACCAGCGTCGAGTTCTTCTCGCCAGCGATCTCGGTTGCGGTCTGTAGATACCGCAGCGTCATGGCAAGCGGTTGTCTGGAGATGACCTCCGCAGCTTGTGCGAGCTTTTCGGATGCCTGGAACTCGCCGTCAGCGTGGATGATCTTCGCACGCTTCTCTCGCTCCGCTTCGGCTTGTCGCGCCATCGCGCGCTGCATGTCGGCCGGCAGGTCGACGTGCTTCACTTCGACAGCCGAGACCTTGACGCCCCAGGGGTCGGTCTGCGTGTCGAGGATCTGCTGCAACTCTTGATTGAGCTGCTCCCGTTCCGAGAGCAGGCCGTCGAGCTCGACTTGCCCCAGCACGCTTCGCAACGTCGTTTGCGCCAGCTGCGACGTGGCATAGTGAAAGTCCTCGACCTCAACGATCGCCCGCAGGGGATCCATGACACGAAAGTAGACGACGGCGTTCACCTTCACGGACACGTTGTCCTTGGTGATGACGTCCTGGGGGGGCACGTCCATGACGATCGTCCGGAGGCTGACCCGCACGATTCGGTCGATGGGTCTGAAGACGAGGATGACACCCGGTCCCTTTGGGCGCGGAAAGAGCTTCCCAAGCCGGAAGATGACACCCCGCTCGTATTCATTCAGGATCTTGATCGAGTACACGATGTAGGCGCCGACGATCAGCGCGAAGATGAGGTACGGGCTCATGTGTGCACGCCTCCGGGCGTGCCGGGTGTCAGGTGACCGACGGCTAACCGCATGGTGTCGACCGCGAAACATTGTACCGGTGAATCTGGAGACGTGTGGGTGGCGAATTACTACTCGTCCCCCGGGCGGGCGGGGTGATCAGGGATCAGACCACGCCGCCATGCCTCCGCTTGGACCTCGGGCGGCATCGTGCGCACGTCCACGATGATGCCGCCGACCGAAATCATCCAAGACATCGGGTTTGACGCGAGTAGCTCCCGCCGGCAGAACTCCGGGTCCAGCTGGCCGATGCGCAGAACGTCGCGGATCAGCCTCGCCTTGTTGGCGATGGTGCTCTTCGGTACTCCAGTCAGCGCGCTCAGGTCGGCTCCAGTCAGGTGGGGTCGCTGTGCGCGGTCGAAAAGGAAGTTCACGCTACCAACGGCGTAGATCGCCGCCGCTGCCCAAATGCGAAGGTCGCCACGCACGAGCGGCGAGGGGCGCTTGCGTGCCAGCTTGGCGATCAACTTTCGGATGAGTTCGGCGTACTCGGCGTCGAGGTGCTCGCCACAGAACGGGTCGGTGAACTTGAAGAGCTGCTCGACGTGATGCCGGAGCGGCGCGGGGATCCGAAGCGGTTTGTCGTTGTCCATCTCGGTCACGAAGATGCCCTGCGAGGCGCTGTGCCTACCGAACACCTCGTCGTCCTTATGTACAGTGGGGATTATTGAGGATCTCGCGTTGGCTTGCGAGCCTGGCGGGCTATGCGGACCGTCTGTCTCGTGCTGCTCATGGGAGGGCTGCAGCAGAGCCACAGGCGATGCGACGGCGAACGTCGCGAGTGCTGGCGAAAAATGGTACGCCCGGTAGGAACGAACCTGTGGGTGGGGCATTCGTAAGAATTGGAGCTATCGCTCGATCTTCATGTCGCGGGAGCCGGAGCCATCAGCGACGTTCTCGCGATGGCGTGCGTAAGATGTGCTGCTGAAGCACGGTCCTGCGGCTGCGCAATGGCGATCACGCTGCATAACTCCGCACGCGGGCGCATCGACACGCTCGCCAACGTCTGCGCTGTTCCGATGTCACGCCGCGATCGGCGTCTGATAGAGACCGCGGCAATGTTCTTGCCAGCGGTAGTGGTCAAGCGTTGCGACATCCTTCCGTGTCGGGACGGGCGTCCGCCCTGCCAACGACGCATGGGCGCGGTGCGCATTATAGAAGTCCTGGAAGTCACACAGTTTCTGTTCCAAGTCCGACGCGGACCAGAACAGCATCCGATCCACGCATTCTCGTCGCAGTGTGCCGATCAACCGTTCGACAAACGGATGCGACAGGGGCACCTACGGGACACTCTTCACCTCGGTCACCCGCAGCACCCGCAGGTTGGCGTGCCATTGGTGGAACCGGTACAGCGGGTCATGGTCGGAGCTGAGGCGCTTCGGACGCGACAACCCTCGGATTGCATGGTTGAACATGCGGCACAAGGTGCGGCCATCCACGATGCCAGCATGGATGCCGAAGCCGACGATCCGCCGCGTGTATTGGTCCATAACCACCAGCACCCAATGGCTTTGCAGGATCGCGGACTCGCACCGGAACAGATCGATACTCCACAGGCTGTCTTTTCGCGTGCCCCAGGAACGTCAGCCATGAGGGTCCGCTCCCGCCCGGGTCCGGTCGATAGTGCGTGGCAAGGACCCGACGCACCACGTCCTTATCGATATCGACGGCAAAGGCGAGGGCGATCTGCTGTGCGATCCGTGGACAGCCCCACGTGGGGTTGCGCCGCTTCATCTCGACGATGGCGTCCACCAGTTCTTTGGGCGGACCTTTCGGTCCGGTGCGGCGGCGCTTCGGTGAAAACAGCAACCGGTACTTACGTGTGCGCAACGTTCGATGGAAGTTCAGGATCGTCGACGGTCTGAGCACGATCGCCGAGCGGAACACACGGGCAGGGCGCATGAACAGCGCACAGACACCGGCGAGGATCCGATCCGACGCCCGGAGATTTGGCGCCCGCTGTCGCGAGCGATTGAGAATGAGCAGTTGATGCTTGACCAGAATTGATTCGGCGACGACAGACCGTAGACCGCCGGGGCCCATGAGCCGCGCCAGGGTGGCGATCAGGTGAACCAGCAAGATGATCGGGTCGCGCATCGGAACATCCTAGCGACCACGCCCAGGATCACAAGCGTAACCCTGGAGCGCGCACAGTGAGGTCGATCAAAAGTTTTAATCCGGGATAAGCCGGGATAATCCGGGATGACCCCCGGGATGCGACTCTCGCGGTCGCAACAACTTACGGGGACGCGGCCTGGAACATCTCCAACGTCGGCTTCGAGACGCAGCCTGCGGCTGCCAACCGACTCACGCCGGAGGGGGTCGAGGAGCGAGGGTGCTTGAACAAAAGAAGGGTACCCGGATACCGGTGAAAAGTGCCGTGGGCTCGGCCGCCGCGATGCGAGAAGTTCTTGAAGCGGCATATTCCGGGACTTGCCGGGATCCATCCCGGAATCCGACGCTTCCGCGGACCCGACGACTGACAGGGTCAGTCGTACATGGCTCTCTCAAACCCGGACCACCGAACCTGGCGCGCGAGACGATCACGCGGACCCCGGCCGCCACCTCGCCCCAGGCGCGACTCACCTCCCCGGCGCCGCGCCCGTGACCGCTGAAATCGCCTGAATCCAACGAGGAAATCGGGGGCAAGCTTCGAGCGATCCCGAAGTGCGAGCATCGGGAGGACGGGGTGGCGGTGGGGGCAGTCTCGCGCGAACCCGTCTCGCACGTCGCCAAGCGAATAAAAGACGAATATTTGATGGGTCCCTACTATGTCCCGCTTCACACTCCTTGACCGGCTCAGGGGGAGTGTCTTGGCGGGCAGCGTCGGTACCTCCGCATCGGAGGAGAAGTTGTTGTCCTCGCGCGAGTCGCATCCCGGGGTCATCCCGGATGATCCCGGCTTATCCCGGGAGGCACTTGCAAAACTCCTGGCCGACAGTGGAACAAGCGTCAGGGTTTGGGTGCAAACTGGTCACTCGGGCCCAGGGCACCGGGATCGAGGCACCGATTCATGAGGAGACGCAGGCCCGCCCGGGCATTGGGCGAGGGTCTGGCAAGAGCTGCCGCCTTCTGCGCGTAGGCAGCTGGGTGGATCGAGGTCATCACGTCACCGATGGCTACGTGACGAGGCGCATGAGTTGGTCAGCGGTGAGTGCGAGCACGCCGAACATGCAGTGGCACATCACCTTCGCCGGGCCGCGGACCCGGACATGGCGACCGCCGAATTCGTCCTTGAGGCGGCCATTGACCCGCTCAACGGCCGTGCGTTCGTTGTAGCGAACGTCCTCCGGAAGCTGGAAGCCAAGCACCTGTCGGCGCCGAGCTTCCGCTTGGCGTTCTTCCTTCAGCGCCGTGTTGCGGCGCGTGTTGATGTCGATCAGCGGAACGTGGTTCAGCGAACGGCTGTGTGCCCGAATCTCCTGCGCATCGTAGGCGGCGTCCATCACGTCGTACAGATTGGTGCTCCGCTCGGCGGACAGGGTTGCGAGCGGAATAGCGGCCTGGCTGTCATGAAGGGAGGCAGCGGTCAGTAGGCAGCTGATGGGGATCTGGCCATCGGCCACATCGATATGCAGCTTGTAGCCGACCCAGGTTTCCTTGTAGCCCTTGCTGTTCTTTTTCGTCCCGACATCGCAGGCCGTCGGGAGATCAGCGAGCATCTCCGGCTTGGTCATGGTGCCCTGCCGCTGCAGACGCGTGGGCTCGTGAGGGCGCTCCTCTCCCTTCTTCGGTCGTCCCCGCTTCCGCTGCGAGGGCGCGGGCGGCTTGTCCTTCGTGGCGGGCTTCTCGCGTGCCGCAATCGCGGTGGAGTCTCGCGAGAGATGACCGACCAATCGGTCGTGATGCGTCTTCTGGATGACCGTCTCGTGCACGCGCAGAGGCAACTGCGTGGTCGCAAACTCGTCGAAGGCGTGTGAGAACAAGGATTCGCTCGGGACCTGGCGCCTAGTCTCCCAGCCGCAGATCCGGCGCAAGGGTCGATCGGTGGCCAGCCGATCGAGCAGCCTGCGTGTCGTCGGCAGGTCGTAGACGGCCTTGGCGACAAACGCGCGGGCGACGGCCGCGCGATCCTTGCGAGGTCGGCCGGGCATGCGGACGCGTCGGGGAATGTGGTCCTCGACCCGGATGACCTCCAAGGTCTGCACGAACTGCTGCTGTTTCTCCGTGAGTGGTCCCAGCTCTTCCTCCAGCCATGGAAAGAGTGCGGTCTGAATGGACAGCCAGTGTGGTGCGAAGCACTCTCGGAGACGGCTCATTTTCTTCTTGACTCCTGGGGCCAGGTCTAGCAGTATAATAACTGCTAGACCGAATGGCACGACATGCCCACCCGTGACCCAACAACCGACACGCAGCGCTACGACGCGCTCAAGCGCACCGTCGCTGAGGTGGGATTGCTTCGACGTGGCAGCCTCGTGCAACGTTTCATGCCGTGCGGCAAGCCGAACTGCCGCTGCCAAGCGACGCCCCCGCAGCTACACGGGCCGTACTATCAGTGGACCCGCAAGGTCCGCGGCAAGACCGTCACCGTCCGTCTCACCGAGCAGCAAGCCGAGCGTGTCCGGGACTGGATCGAGAACGGCCGACAGCTAGACCGAATCGTTGTGGAAATGGAGACGTTGTCGCTGCGGATGACTGAGCGCCTGCTTCGTCAGCTCACGCCTGTGTGATGTGGCCCGCACCGTGCGCAAGCCGCCAAAAAACTTCTCTACGCGCAGGGTTTTGCAAGTGCCTCCCGGATTAAAACTTTTGATCGAGCTCAGCGGATTATGTTCCGCGTTCGACGTGGTCGTCCCTCACGCAGGAGAACGGGTTGTCCCAGGACGGGGCTATTTCCATGATGGCCGGAATGATCGAGCGAGGGACCGGATTCCAGCGGGCGAGTCCAGCTCTCTCATAAGATGGTGGTACAACCGTGGGGGGCGGGTCAGAGGCAGATCGTGATCATCGGCCTTCTAAGCCGAGGATCGCTGGATCACATTCGCCAAAGCGAGCTATCTCCTTCCAAAAACCCCACTTAGCGACTTCGGCCCCATGGTCGGCGCGCCGCCTGGCCGCAGGACCCGATGTCGAAATTGACGTAACGAAGGCCGAACTGATCCGTCACAACTTTGGGACGGGTGACTGACGAGGCGCCACCGGTTACTCTCTCTCTGATCCCGCCGCCGACGCGCGCCGCCTCGACTGCACAGGAGGGCCTTTGGACCCGACCACCCGACCCCGGGCCGCAACGACATCGCTCAAGCGGACGGAACCGCCTCCGGCTGATCCCGTCCGCTCGGTCTACGAGGCGGTCGACGTCCGTCCTCTGCACCGCTGGCTGCTCGAGCGCGCCGGCGACATGGGGCTCACCTTCGAGAGCCACGCCCTCACCGATTCGCGCGAGTTCTACTGTGATACGCCCGACTGGCGGTTGCACCGCGCCGGCTACACCCTGCGCATGTGCTCAGGCCCCGATCATGTTCTGGGAATCCTCGGGCGGATTCCCGGTTCCGGGGAGGAGCCGAACCTTCCGGTAACCGAGTCCTTCGGCTCGCTCGATCCGGGGAGCTTCCGGAGCGGGAGCGGTCCCGTGGCCGAGGCGCTCGCAGCGCTCTTGGGCGCCCGGCCGGTCGTGCGCCATGTCGAGTTCCGGCGCCAGGGAGAGAGCTACAACCTCAGGTCCGGGGAGCGGGTTCTGGCCACACTGTCTCTCGTCAACGTCGTTATCCCGCTCGAAGGCTCCGACGACCCCGTCCGCCTATCCCGCTTCGAGGTACGCAGCGCGGACGACCCCTTTGACCCGGTGCTCACCGAGCTCCTGGAGGCGGCGCAGCGCGCCTGCGGGCTCCGTCCGGTCCAGGTCTCCGTGTTCGACTCGGCCCTGCTCGCGTCCGGGATCACTCCGACGAAGTCGCCCGACCTCGGGTCCGAGAACATCGAGCCCGGCCGGCCGGTCGGCGACGTGGCGTTCGCGGTCCTGAGGACGCACTTCAGGCGCATGCTGGCCCACGAGCCGGGGACGCGTCTCGGAGACGACATCGAGGACCTTCACGCCATGCGCGTGTCCGTGCGCCGACTGCGCGCCGCCTTCAGCCTCTACCGCAAGGTACTGCCGGCGAGAGGGAGGACGCTGCTGGCGGACCTCAGCTGGCTGGGCCGCGCGCTCGGCGAGGTGCGGGACCTCGACGTCCAGCTGGCCTGGCTACGCGGATGGCGGGAGGAGGTGGCGCCGGACGAGGCCGTGGCGCTAGGCGTAATCGAGGAGATCCTCCTCGGGAGGAGGAGGGACGCGAGACGGCGCCTCCTCAAGGTGCTGGACTCGCGGCGCTACGAGCGGTTCATCGAGCGGAGCGGCTCGTTCCTTCGGCACGGGCCGGTGCGGCGCAGCCCCGTCACGCGACTCGCGATCACCACGGTTGCCCCCGAGCTCATCAGCGGCCGCTACCGGAGCGTGCAGAAGGCGAGCCGTCGCATTAAGCCGGCCAGCCCTCCGGAGCCGTACCACCGGTTGCGGATCCTGGTGAAGCGCCTGCGGTATGCGTGCGAGTTCCACCGCGACGTCTACGGGAAGAAAGCCGACGGGCTGGTGGACGTGGTGACGAACCTCCAAGACCTGCTGGGCGAGCACCAGGACGCCTGCGTGGCTATGGAGTGGCTGGCCGAGCTCGTCGAGCGGGAGCGCCGCCGGTTCTCGACGTCCCACGCCTTCGCGCTGGGGAGGCTAGCCGAGCGCCTCGAGGCCCGCGCCGAGCAACTGCGCGCGAAGTTCCCCAACAAGAGCAAGCAGCTGGGCGGCCGGCCATGGAAGCGGCTCCGCCGGGCCATGGATGCCGCGAACCGCGACGGCCAAAGTCGATGAAGACTGTGCTCTTGTTCCGGCACGCGAAGTCGGACTGGAACGCCGACTACGCCGACGACCACGACCGGCCACTGGCGCCCCGGGGCAAGACGGCGGCTTCGATGATGGGGAAATACCTCGCGCGCGTGGGCGAGGTTCCGGACCTCGTGATCACCTCGTCGGCTGTCCGAGCTAAGCTCACGGCCGAGCGGGCGATGAAGGCCGGGGAGTGGGACTGCGCGACGAAGGTCTCGGGCGAGCTCTACACCCAGTCGTCGAAGGACGTCCTGCGCGCGATCCGGGAGCAAGACGACTCCGTGGAGTCGCTCCTGCTGGTTGGGCACGGGCCCGCGTTGTGGGAGCTGGCCGCGGCCCTCACCGGCGGGGGCAAGTTCCGGTTCCCGACCGCCGCGATCGCGCGCATCGACTTCTCCGCCAACAGCTGGCAGGAGGTCGGGTCGGGCGACGGCGTTCTGACCTGGTACGTGACGCCGAAGCTGATCGACCGACTTGGCCTGTAGGGCCGCCGACGCCCGCGCCTAGGAGTAGACCTCAGGGATAATCGTCTGGTCCTCCATCGGGGCCCGCACGTATCCGCCGCGTTTCTGCCGCTCCGGGAGCCTGATCTTCTCCGGCTTCATCGTCTTGTAGGCGAACTGGCTCAGCAGGTGCGAGATCACGTTGAGCCGCGCGTGCCTCTTCACGTCGGCGGGGACGATGTACCAGGGCGCCTGCTTGATGTCCGTGTGCTGGAACATGGCATCCTTCGCCTTGGAATAGTCCACCCAGCGGGCCCTGGACTCGACGTCCATTGGGGACAATTTCCACCGCTTCGCCGCGTCGTTGATCCGGTCCTGGAACCGTCGCTCCTGCTCTTCGTCGCTGACGCTGAACCAGTATTTGATCAGCTTGATGCCGGAGCGGACCAGGGTGCGCTCGAACTCCGGAGTGGAGTGGAAGAACTCCTGGTACTCCTCCTCCGTGCAGAAGCCCATCACTCGCTCGACCCCCGCACGGTTGTACCAGCTTCGATCGAACAGGACCATCTCGCCCGCCGTGGGGAGGTGCTGCACGTAGCGCTGGAAGTACCACTGTGACTTTTCGCGTTCGGTAGGAGTCCCGAGGGCGACGACGCGGCAGATCCGTGGATTGAGGCGCTGGATGATCCGCTTGATGGCGCCGCCCTTGCCGGCCGCATCGCGTCCTTCGAAGATGATGACGACCTTGAGGCCTTCGTGCCGGACGTAGTTCTGGAACTTCACGAGCTCCACCTGGAGGCGCGCGAGCTCCTGCTCGTAGGCCTTCTTGGAGAGCGGTTTGCCAGCCTGCTTGTCCTCGGCCTTGGCGGCTTTCGCCGCCTTCTTGGCGGCCTTCTTTGCTTCGGCCTTGGCAGCCTTCGCCGTCTTTTTGGCGGCTTTCCTTTCTTCAGCCCTAGCGGCCTTCTCCTTCTTGGAGAGCTTCTCCTTCTTCGGAACGGCCTTGCCCGCCTCGTCGCCGTTCTTGGGAGCGGGCGGCTTCGCCACCATCTTCGGGGCGTTGTTGGTCGAAGTCGACGAGCCTTCCCGTCGCTCGGTGGTGGCCGCCTCCGGGGTGGGGCCGGCGGCCGTCTCGTCAATCTCAGGATCTCTATTGGACTTCATGCTCTCTTTGCGCCGCGTTCCTGTTCGGCGACCTGAAACTCTGACCGAGCTCCATGATCAGACTGGCTCCCACCTGCAGCCGTCGGTGCCGTGTTGCCGGCACCAGTACGAATAGTCGGCCACCGCTCTCGCGTTGCTCTTCGAGACGCAGCCGACCGCTCGAACCGAGACGTCGAGGGTGCCGGTCGACAGCAGTCTCTCCCGCAGCCCAATTGTCGCACCGACCCCGGCGACGATGACATGGGACCTAGGTCCCATGTCATCGTCGCCGAAGACCACCCAAGGGCTAGCAGCCCGGTCGGAAGCTCATTACGAGGGCGACCGATTCCACAGAAGCATGTCTCGGCGTGCGCAGGGCCCTCTGGCCGCTCGCACGGACCGGCGTCGTCCGACGCCCAGGGCAAGACCGACGTTGTCATCATGATGAACGGCGTTGCGCTGACCTGTGAGATCAAGGAACTCGTGTAGCCTGGCGGGCCGAGACGACCATCCGAGCTATCTCCACGGACATTCTGGACTTTCGCGCGCGAGTTCTCGCCATTGAAGGCAGCAAGCTTTGGCTAATGGACAGCGACTCTGATCCCGGACACGGTTCGGCCCGTCTACTCGTGTGATCGCGCGGTCCGCTGCTCCCGGCGGTCGCCTCCAGACGTACGTGCGCGCCGGTCGCCGTGGTCGGAAGAGCGGTCAGCATTCCGTGGTCATGCGGCCGCGTCAAGGGACGGGCACGTCTCGCACGACGCCGACCGGTTTGCTTCAGCGCGTGTCCGGCGCGCGGTGGCCGCGCGTGCCGTCAGGTCTGCCGGCACCGTGTCCCCTGTGCCGAAGTACATCTCGTCAGGCGTCTGTCCGCGAAACGCCGAATGCGGCAGCACGCGATTGTGTTCGTCGACGTAGAACGCCACCAGCCGACGGACGGTCGTGACACTGTCGAGCGAGTGGAGGAAGAGCCATTGATGTTTCAGGGAGCGCCACCACGCTTCGATCATGGAGTTCGAGAACTGCAGCTCCGTCAAGGCCAGCAGACGGCGCAGGACCCCGGCGTCAATGAACTCATCGACCTGGGCGTTCACGTTCTCGACGCCCGCATCCGCCAGCACGACCGGGGCGGTGTCGGAGGGTGTCGCGTCCCGACTGGCGTCGAGCAGCACAGCCACGCTGTTGACCGGGCCGAACGTGTCGGCGACCCGCCACGCCAGAATCCGTCGTGAGAAGTTGTCGATCACCGCGTGCAGATAGGCGCGGGTCCCGTCGAGTAGCCGGATGACGGTGGTGTCGATGTGCCACATCTCGTCAGCGCGCGTCGTGCGCACCCCAATCTTCGGCTTGGCCGGGTGCAGGCGCAGCCGCGGGCGACGCCACCCAGACGTCCGCACCAGGCGGTACCACGTCGAGGGGGACGCCCAGACCGTGCCGAGCCGCTGCGCGAGGACGGCAAGCGTGCCGGTCGGCACGTGTCGGTACTCGGGCGAGGTGACCATGTCCTTGATCACCTGGACTTCGGATGGCGTCAGTCGATGGGGTGACGTGCGCGGACAGGACGCCTGATCGTCAAGCGCACACGTGTCCTGCCGCCGCCAGGCATGGAACCGACTCGGCGACAGCCGGAGGACCCGCAGGAGCGCCCGCAACGGCATGCACTCCCTGGCACGATCCACGGCGCGCAAGATCCGCACCTTCGCGCGTCCGTCAGGCAGCCGCTATCGAACGCGGTGACGGCCGGCTAGGCATGACCCAAGTTTTAATCCGGGATATTCCGGGATCATCCGGGATGACCCCGGGATGCGACTCGCGCGAGGACAACAACTTATCCTCCGATGCGGAGGTACCGACGCCGCCCGCCAAGACACTCCCCCTGAGCCGGTCAAGGAGTGTGAAGCGGGACATAGTAGGGACCCATCCAATATTCGTCTTTTATTCGCTTGTCGACGTGCGAGACGGGTTCGCTCGAGACTGCCCCCACCGCCACCCAGTCCCGTCGGTGCTCGCACTTCGGGATCGCTTGAGGGTTGCCCCCGATTTTCTCGTTGGATTCAGGCGATTTCAGCGGGCACGGGCGCGGCGCCGGGGAGGTGAGTCACGCCTGGGGCGAGGTGGCGGTCGGTGTCCGCGTGATCGTCTCCCGAGCCAGGTTCGGTGGTCCGGGGTTTTGAGAGAGCCATGTACGACTGACCCCTGTCAGTCGTCGGGTCCGCGGAGCGTCGGATTCCGGGATGGATCCCCGGCAAGTCCCGGAATATGCGCTTCAAGAACTTCTCGCGGCGCGGCGGCCGAGCCCACGTCACAGAAACTGACCATGACGCGCGGCGCGCGTGGACCTGCACCGGCAGGTGCAACGTGGCGTCCCGGCGCTGGACTCGGCGTCAGTCGTTGCGCCCACAGAGCGTCGGCTACCGGGATGGATCCTGGCCACCGCCCACAAGCTGGTGCGCGTGATCCACGCCGGGCTGCACGACCGACCGTACACCGACCCGGGCATCGACGACGAATGCCTCGTCGTCGAGCGCAACGCGCTCGGTGACGTTGTAGAGCCGCACCCCCGGCCCACCGACCCCCGCTGGGGCCGCCGCGTCCCCGCAAGTCGTTGCGACCGCGAGAATCGTATCCCGGGGTCATCCCGGATTATCCCGGCTTATCCCGGATTAAAACTTGGGTTATGCCTAGCTGAGCGGGTTCTGTTTCCCGTCCAGTGCCGGTTCCATGACCTCCGGCATACCTGCATTACGCGACTCCTTGAGGCGGGCGTGTCACTGTCAGTGGTAGCATCGCTGATGGGGTGGAGCCCGGCGACGACCACCCGGATGGCGAAGCGATACGCGCACTTCGGAGATTCAGTGCGACGACGCGCGATGGAAACGCTCGACCCACCGACTCTGCCCTTGAGCAAGAGGTCGGACGAGCAGGAGACTATTCAGTAGGCGGAAACACTTGACGCACCTATCCATGTTCGAGTCGGTCGACGAGTCCTAAACAGTGTTGGTTGTCTTGCTCCAACCGGAGTCCTCTCCTCGCTGTGTCGATTGCGCGAGCCTGATCCTTCAGTTGGACGTAAAGCCAGGCTAGTCGCGAGCAATCCGTCGCATCCAGATCATCAACCATAGACTCGAGTCGGGTCGTCACCCGCTGGATCAAACTCCAACGTTCGTCAGTGTCCAAAACCTCACGCCTTTGCTGCCGAAGCTCAAAGTAAATGCTATTGATACGATTCGCCGCGTCGCTAACCACGTATGCCGGCGCATTCGCCGTCTCGCACATCTCGACCAGCGCGTGCAACTGACCAGCGTAGTCGCCATCCTTGCCGCAGAGTTCAGCAAGTCTTCGCCAGACCAGTGATACTTCCACAGCATCGTCGGGCCGTTCCAAGAACCTCCGCAGGCATGTCTTGGTCTTGTCGGCAGCATCAGATGGCTGGAGTTCCTCATATAGATCAGCCAACTTCAGCCACACCGAGGGCATGCGGCCGGCCAGAAACTCAAGCATAGGTTCGGCTTCCTCAAGAGACTCACGCCCAGTCGTTACTTGGTCGACAACGTAGCGCAGCAGTCTCTTGATTCGAGGTAGCACGCCATGTCGGACGTCTTCCTTGCGTCCTGGGCCAAACGCGAGCAACAGCTCCATGTCCGTGTCTATCACGGCTTTCATAGGGCTTGCACTTAGCTTTCTCCGACCAAAGAGCATCGCTGCGAGCGGAACCGCTATGAACACCTGCGCGTCAGACTCGGACGCTATTAGTTCGACAAAGGAGTATCTGAGCAACTCGTCGAGAGCCCGTTTCACGTTGATTCGCTCACCTCTGGATCGTAGAACGACCGCTTCCACTGCGATTTCTGGAACCACGGACCGCCAGCTAGCGAGAAGCAAGAACACGCGCTGTGCTGCGGAGGAAAGTGAGACAAAGGTCCGCTCAAAGAGTGCTGTAAGGATGTCGTCCTCACCAGCAATGATTCGTTCAGGCTTGAGAGCCTGCCCCGCTTTTGCAACCTCGCCGAGCAGAATTTTGATGACGTAGGGGTGCCCGTCGGATTCCCTTATCAGCTCGGAGCGATAGCGCGTACCAAGCATCTCGGAGATCCCCAACTCACTGGCAACGGAACTGATCAGTTTGTCCCCCTCGGAGTCGGTGAGTCCACCGACCTGAACTGGATAGTCGCCGCGGAAGTCCCTCATTCGGGTGGTGATTAACACCTTATTGGGGAGGCGAACATAGGTGTCCAGCCATTTGAACACCTCCGCGGCGTCGTCAACGGTTTCAAAATTATCGAAAACGAATAGACTCGGCCCTGTAATCCCGTCAGTCAGTGCAGACCCAAACTGCTCAATTGCCTCGGCAAGCTTCAACCGAGTGCCTGGTGGATGAACGAGTGAGACCAGTTCGTTGGAAAAATCGGCCAAGGTTACTGAGTGGGGCCTGACAGGTTTCGGACCAGATTTCAGTAGGTCGATGTCCCTCGCGCTGAACCAGATCACCTCGGTGTATATCGAGCTGGACCCACGCAGCAGCTCGTGCACGACGCTAAGTGCCATGGTCGTCTTGCCTATACCGCCGGGGCCTGTCAGCGAAACAATGGAGTGCCTCTCGTTCAACAGGAGCTGCTCCCGCAGCTCGTGCTGCAACTCCTCTCGCGTAATGTAACCGCCAGCCATCGGCGGGAGGTTGGTCAGGCAGTTACCCACAACATCAAGCTGATGGGACCCCTCCGTGTGACTGGGCGGAAGCTTGTCAACTGGCGTCAGGAAGAGGTCGCTTGGACCGGAGCGCCTTTCGTTCGTGATGTAGGAGAGAAGCTCGTAATGCCCCTTCGTCGTAAATTGTCCGTTCGCAACCAGGAAATCTCCCGCATCGGCATCCGACTGAACGAGATCGACGTGCACCAGGTGATCAATTCCGTCGAGAGCGATGTAGACGCCGTCTGGCACGTTGACAACACCCGGCTTACCGGCAAGAGCGGACAAAACACTTGTGTCGCCACCCAAATGGGTTACGCGGTACTTCCCTGAAAAATTCTGATGCAAGAACGCCCACGGCATCTTGAAGACGAGAAGATTCTCCGCAAGCAGGTCGACTGATTCCTCGAGTTGGGAGCACGCGGAAGCACATTGACTAGCCATTGTGGCCCCGTGGCCCCGAGTCTTGTTTCGTAGCTTGGCGAAACCGCGAAACCAATCTCGGACCGCAACCTTGCCATGTTGATCGGTGCCGATTCCGAGTTTCTCCATACTCGTCGCCAACAGTTTGCAAGAGTCGTGGCTCCAGCCATCATTGTGCTTTTGAGTCAACTGCCTCTGGGCATCTCTGGCGGCGGCATGCAGGCTCTGCGAAGAGGGGCCCAGCAGGACCTGGTCGAGAACGTCAACCCAAACACCGATTCCATCGGCCCTTACCAACTGGTAGAGCGCACCGTAGCGGCTCCTGTCTCGGTCATCCTGGACTGCGGCCACCAGGGCCAAAGTCACGAGCTTAGTAAGGCACTCGCCGTAGAGCAGAAGAGAGAAGAAGAACGCGACGTCCGAGTCTGAGCGGTCTCTACTTACTCGTTCGCGCAGCCTGTCGAGAGGTAGGAAGTCGAGCATCTCTTACGCCGTCGTGTATCGCCCCAGGGTTCTTGGACAGTGATTTGAAGGTAATCATTTCTACGCAGCCGCGTCCAGGCCGACGAAGTCGCGTCGCACTTGAGCCGGGCTGCGATAGGCGTACTTCTCGGCGTTGGTGCATGGTGCGGCCAGGCAGGCCGGTCAAGGGGGATTGAGGAGTAGGTCATGAAACCTTGTGTGTCGTCCAGCGGGTGCGAGCCCCGCCCGGTGAGGGGCCAGCCCACCCACGCCGGTAGTGAGCCTTGCGGCGACCGCGGTAACGCAGTCGCCGATGCGTAGGTACGCGAGCGAGTGGGCCGTAGGCCTTGCAGCCTCGAAACAACGTCTTCCTGGGTGCCCAGGGCCTCATGCAGCCTGAAGGCCACGGCGGGCCCTGCGCCATGGGCGAGCAGGGCTCCGCACCCAGCGGGGTCT
Organism: Vicinamibacterales bacterium; assembly: GCA_965249105.1. Classification (GTDB taxonomy): domain Bacteria; phylum Acidobacteriota; class Vicinamibacteria; order Vicinamibacterales; family UBA8438; genus CAUZIB01. Next base: position 1,591,671 of record OZ252219.1, read on the forward strand.
ACGACTACGGCACGCTGGAAGAGGACGGCCCGGACACCTGGGAGACCCTCATTGCTCCTTGTGGCACGCGCGCCAGGGTAGGCCGAAGGCAAGGGACGACCGGAGCCGAGGCCGATGGGGATGAGGGAGTCTGAGGGCTGCATACGAGCGATGACGCCGGGGAACGGGTACCCACCTGGACCCGGCCGAGCAAAGGCGGCCCGTGTTGGTGTGATCGTTCGGAGGGACCCATGACCGGCGCTTCGACGTCGGCGAATCATGTCACCGCAACTTCGAACGGTAGTGGCCCGCGAGCCACGAGCCACATCAGCGGAAGAGCCGGATGGTGGAAATCTCCAAGTCCGGATCTGGTGAGGGCCTCGGGGGAGTGATCCCGAGTCAAGCCCATTCCTAGTTGAAACTCTCCGCGGCTCCTGATTGCTTACGCGGCTTTCTTCGTCGACGTCGTCGTGTCGATCTTCAGCTCTCGCTTCAATGCGTCACGAAGCCTGGGCAGGTGCCGGTAGCCCATCACCTTGCGCAGGCGTGGCTCGATGTCCAGGAGCGCAGTGGCCAGCCAGCGATGGCGTTGACTCGAGTTCTGCCAGTGATCGACCTTCGCACAGCGCTCCTCAATGAGCGCGTTGATGGACTCGAGGCTGTTCGTCGTCTTCAGCGACCGGCCCAGCACACCGTACACCCCGAGGCGATGCAACGTCAGGGTCTCGTCGAGGCCTTCCGCCAGACTGCCGGCCGCGGATTGGTTCCGATCCTCCAGCTCATGCTGGAGCGACTTGAGGGCGGCGAGGGCCTCGTCGTACTCCGGACGGTTGTAGGCGCGCTGGAGACGCTGCCGCCACACCGGCTGCTCACGCTTGGCCACGTAACTCACCACGTTCTCGCGCGTGTGCCACTGACACCGTTGCACCAGGGCGCGGTGGCGGAAGGCTTTCCGCACGGCCGCCCGGAGCCCCTTGCCGCCATCCACGATCACCAGAAGCCCCTGGGAGACATCGAGGCCCCGCTCGACCAATGACCGGAGGAACGGGGTCAACACCTTCTCGGTCTCCGTGTCCGTCTCGACGACGCCCAGGAACCGTTTGTCCCCCGTCATCGTGATGCCGAGCGCGACGACCATCGTCGCCTCGGCGAACGTCTTGCCGTCCAGCACGAGGGCCACGACGTCCTCCCCGGAGAGGTCCCGCTCCTGGAGCTCGCGGAGTTTCGTCGCGCTGGCCTGAATGAACGCGCGGGACACCGTCGACCCCGATAGGCCGATCGCCCTGGGAATCGCCTCGGCGGCCGCCGCGTAGTTGCGGCACGAGATCCCATACAGCACGCGCCTCAGCAACAGGTCGTTGACTGCGCGATCGCCATGCAGCGCCTCGTACGACCGCAGGGGAATCTCGCGCTCCGTGACATGGCGAATCCGGGGCACGCGAATCGGCACGCGCTGGCCGGCCAACCCGACCGTCCCGGGGTTGCTGCCATGACGGCGCCCGCCGACTGACGGGGCTTTGCGGGCGTAGCGCTCGCCAGCCAGCGCGGTCACTTCCTCGTCGAGCAACTCCTCGATGTGCATCAAGCCCAGCGGAACCAACGACCGGATCAACGCCACCTTGGCATCGACCTCCAGCTCGGCGTACTCCTCTCGGTCGATGACGTCGACCGCGCCCAACGTGTGACCTTTCTTGCGCTTCCTGACCGATCGTAGGACACTGCTCATCTCGGCTCCTTTCTCTCGTGGGCTGATGTCCGTCTTCTCAAACGTCATCAAACCACAGGGTTTGGAGCCGCTTCAATTTCCAACTAAGTTTCGCTCACACTCGTGATCCCCCGGGGCTACTCGAAAATCAGAATTCGCCCGCCCCGATCCTGACCAGAGGCGTTTTACCGACCGATGCCGTACGACTCTGGCCTGCCCAGGGCGGTCATCTGATTCAGGAGGTTGCACGCGAGGAGTGCCTCGGCCACTCGCCCTCCTGGAGTGCGGGCTCGAAGGCCATCCCCGATGATCGATTTGTACCGGAAGAAGGCGTTCTCTGCCCGAGCTTGCCGCTGGTAACCCGCCTCCTGCTTCCACCGTCGCCGCCCGAGTGCCTTCACCATCCTGATCGTGCGATCGCGGGCGATCGACCGCCGTCCTCGTCGAGACACGCTCGAAGCCTTGGTCGGTGGAACGACCACGGTCGCGCTACGTGCACCCGCAGCATCGTAGAAGGCGATCGTGTCGTAGGCCGCGTCCCCCGTGACGCTCGCGAGGTCGCCTTCGACTGCCTCGATCAGCGTGAGAGCCGTCGTCGCGTCGTCGGCATTCCCTTCGGTTAGGGCTTGGGCGACGATGACTCCCGATCGGTCGACACCCACAGGGAGCTGCTTCCAGCCTCGCTTGCCGCGTCGGCCGTGTTTCACGGCGGCCCATTCCCCTTCGCCCACGATCGAGAGGCCCGTGCTGTCGACGATGAGATGCAGGCGTTCGTCGGGCGGAACTCCACGACGCGTGAGGTCGAGGTGCTGGCTGCGCCGGGAGAGGGTCGTGTGATCGGGCGCGGAGCGGTCGATGCCCATCATTCCAAAGAGCGAGTTCAAGAAGCCCTCGGCCTGGCGCAGCGGCAGGTGGAAGATGAGACGGAGCGTAAGCGCGGTTTCGATCGCGAGGTCGGAGTACTTGAACTGCCCTCCACGCGTGCCGACGCGGCCCGGCGCCCAGGCGTCGATGGCCTCCGGTGCCAACCACAGGGTGACGTCGCCCCGGCCGACGAGGGCGCGATCGTAGGCGGCCCAGTTCGCAACGCGGTACTTCGTCTTGTAACGTTGGATGGACTCGCGACTGCATCCTCTCAGTGTAGTCGTCGGCTCCATGCCCTCGAGCAGATCGAGCGGATCCCGGTCTTCGAACCTCTCAGGCCGAGAGGGAGTGTCGAGTAGCCCCGGGGGATTGCTCCCCCGAGGCCCTCACCAGAACCGGACTAGGAGGTTTCCACCATCCGGCTCTTCCGCTGATGTGGCTCATGGCGATGCGCCCCAGATTCGCACGCGAATCCGAGGCACGGGCAGAGGATATCGTTCCAACAACGCAACGAACCTCAGCCAGGTGAGACGCGTGCGGTTGCTTCGACGGCGAAGCCACTTGTACCAGTGCCGCTCCGTGGCGTCGACCAGCAGCCCCAAACTGCGAGCGTTGCCACTCACGCCAAAGTAATTGAAGTGCCCCTGGATGCGTCTCGTGAGCGCGGCGTGTTGCACGGCCACCGGCAGGTGTCGATGGCGACGACACCAGGCGGCGGCGACAGTAATCGCTCGCTGCAAACGCGAGGACCGTGTCTTACACCACATGCCCCAGCGACCGCTGCGGGCTCGTCGCCAATGCAGCGTGAACCCCAAGAAGTCAAATGAGGCCGGACCTTTGCCCCCCTGTTGCCGTCGAGGCGGTCGCCCAAACGGCAGCACACGGGTCTTGTCCGCATGCAGTGTGAGTCCGTAGCGTCCCAGCCGCTTGGGCAAGACATCCATCACGCGCTCCGCGTCGTCGCGTCGGTCGAAGCCGATCACAAAGTCATCGGCATATCTCACGAGCGTCGCCCGACCACGAAGACGCGGTCGCACGACCTGGTCGAACCACACGTCCAGCGCGTAGTGGAGATAGACGTTACCCAACAACGGCGAGAGCCCGGACCCCTGTGCGGTGCCCCGGTCCGGCGTGATATACGCCTCGCCGTCGAGCACTCCCACATGCAACAGCTTGCCGATGAGTCGCAACAGCGAGCCATCGGCCACCCGGACCTGGAGCATCTCCTTCAGCCTGGTGCGGTCCAGACTGTCGAAGAAGGACACGATGTCGGCCTCCAGAATCCAGTTCACTTCGCCCCGGAACACCACCTTATCCAGAGCTCGGATGGCCTCATGGGCATTCCGGCCCGGCCGGAAGCCAAAGGAGCAGTCCAGAAAGTCCTGCTCGTAGATGGCCTCCAGCACGTGACGCACGGCGCTCTGGACGATCTTGTCCTCAAGCGCCGAAATCCCAATCGGTCGTGTCCGACCTCCGTCTTTGGGGATGTGCACCCGACGGATCGGCTGATGCCGATACCGCTTGGACCTCAGCCGGGCGTACAGGTCCTGAAGATTTTGCTCCAAGTCCTGCCCATACTGGTCCTTGGTGACCCCATCCACCCCGACTGCCGCATCCTTTCGGATACTCCAGTAGGCGGCTGCCAGCGCCGGCACATCCAGGAGATGCGCCAGTGAATGGAACCGTCCCTCGGGTTCCCTTCGCGCTCGATCCACTACCTTTCGAATTTCTGGTGACATGAGTCCCGACGTCACCGCATCGTCACTCCCCTTTGACCAGCCTTGCCTGGTCGCACCATGCACCAACGCGTGTGCCGGGAAAGCCCGGTCAAGGGGGACAAGATGCCGTGATGTGATCTTTGAAACCTTGTTCGAAACCCTGTGGGTATCCAATCCCATCCGGCCAAGGTCGGCCGCCAGCCGGAACCGAGTGATGCGTGGGCCTGGGGTGACCCAGGGCGCGAAGCGTTCACAGGGAGCCCGTAGGCCGCGTGATTGAGCCCCGAAATGCATTGTTTGTGAGGGCCGACGTCGTGCGTTGGACGGAAGGCTATCTCGCCGCATCTCAGAGGCCGTGGAGGCGGCGACCTCGCCGGGGTCGGAGCGCGTGGCATGCGTGCGGGTGGGTTTCCCGGGAACCCGGGAGGCCTCGTCGTCTCCATCGTAAAGACCGCCGGGGGGCGGGCACCGGCTCACCAAGCCCGAGGCCGTGGACGCAGCACCTGGCGTCCGACGGAGCGAACCCGCAGGTGCTCGGATGGTACCGCCGGGCGAAGGCAACGAAGCGCGGGGGGATGGACGGCGAGGAGTCGGAGTGTCTCATAGTACCGCCGAAGCGGGGGAATTGAGCCCACGAGACCCCGTGGAGGGAAGGGGGCACCGGCAGGTGGCACCGGTGGAGGGAAAGACGGCCAACACACCGAGGTTGGGTCCCGTCTCCACGTCACGACAACGGATAGCCGAACTGGCCAGACAAGCCTTGGGGATGGCGGTGGCCATCGCCTGGCTTCCTGGACCAGCGGGTACGCGACGGCGCGTAGCGAAGCCATCTGTCGAGGAGCCGGATGCGGCAGAACCCGCACGTCCGGATCTGTGGGGGGCCAGGGTCAGCAACGACCCTGGTCTACCCGACGTGTGCCGGGAAAGCCCGGTCAAGGGGGACAAGATGCCGTGATGTGATCTTTGAAACCTTGTTCGAAACCCTGTGGGTATCCAATCCCATCCGGCCAAGGTCGGCCGCCAGCCGGAACCGAGTGATGCGTGGGCCTGGGGTGACCCAGGGCGCGAAGCGTTCACAGGGAGCCCGTAGGCCGCGTGATTGAGCCCAGAAATGCATTGTTTGTGAGGGCCGACGTCGTGCGTTGGACGGAAGGCTATCTCGCCGCATCTCAGAGGCCGTGGAGGCGGCGACCTCGCCGGGGTCGGAGCGCGTGGCATGCGTGCGGGTGGGTTTCCCGGGAACCCGGGAGGCCTCGTCGTCTCCATCTTAAAGACCGCCGGGGGGCGGGCACCGGCTCACCAAGCCCGAGGCCGTGGACGCAGCACCTGGCGTCCGACGGAGCGAAGCCGCAGGTGCTCGGATGGTACCGCCGGGCGAAGGCAACGAAGCGCGGGGGGATGGACGGCGAGGAGTCGGAGTGTCTCATAGTACCGCGGCGCTCTCATGTGGTCATCGCAACATTTGAACCGCTGCGTGGTAAGGAAACAGTGGAGGTGTTGGGATGGCAGAAACACGTATTCGCGGTGTGCGGCTGACGCGAGAAGAACGACTGGCTGTACGTCGGCTGATCAGTGCCGGTCGGAGTTTCGAAGAAGCGGCGGCGGCCGTCAGGTGTTCGACGAAGACCGTGCAGAGACTACTGAACACGGTGGGCGGCATGCCACCGCAGAAGCCGACGCGTTCGAAGCGGCACCTGTCATTGGCTGAGCGAGAGGAAGTCTCGAGAGGATTAGAAGGCGGCGCATCGTATCGTGCGATCGCACGGCGCCTTGGACGGGCACCGTCCACCATCGCTCGCGAGGTCAACGGCCATAGCGGCCGCCGCCGGTATCGGGCGTGTCGCGCGGACGAGGCGGCCTATAAGAGAGCGCGACGACCGAAAGCCACGAAATTCCGACGCTGTCCTCGGCTCCGCGCCCAGGTGGAATCGATGTTGAACGCGCAGTGGTCTCCGCAACAAATCAGTGCGAGACTGACCATTGACTACCCGGACGATCCCGAGATGCGCGTGTCGCACGAAACCATCTATCGTTCGCTGTTCGTCCAGTCCAGGGGGGCGTTGCGCAAAGAGCTCACCGCGTGTCTGCGTTCGGGGCGTACCCGTCGTCGCCCGCATGGGCGCAAAGATCCAGGAGGCTATATCAGAGATATGGTCCTCATCGCGGATCGACCGGCTGAGATTGAAGACCGTGCCGTGCCTGGTCATTGGGAAGGCGATTTGATGCTGGGTGCCCGGGGCCAGTCGGCGATCGCCACGTTGGTCGAGCGTCAGACTCGCTACGTCATGTTACTGGCCGTCGGCCGCAACAAGACCAGTCCCCATGTGTGCGCGCTCATCGCGAAGAAGATCAGAACGCTGCCGCAGCATCTCGCAGTGTCCCTCACGTGGGACCGCGGCAAGGAAATGGCTGGGCACCGCCAATTCAGCATTGCAACTGGCGTCCACGTCTACTTCTGTGATCCGTCAAGCCCGTGGCAACGCGGCAGTAACGAAAATACGAACGGTCTGCTGCGTCAGTACTTCCCAAGAGGAAGCGACTTGTCCGTCCATAGCCAGCGGCACCTAAACCGGGTCGCGCACATGCTCAACGACCGGCCTCGACAAACGCTGGGCTGGATGAAACCATCTGAGAAACTGGCTGAGTTGTTGCGTTGACCATGTGAGATCGCCCGCCGAAGCGGGGGAATTGAGCCCACGAGACCCCGTGGAGGGAAGGGGGCACCGGCAGGTGGCACCGGTGGAGGGAAAGACGGCCAACACACCGAGGTTGGGTCCCGTCTCCACGTCACGACAACGGATAGCCGAACTGGCCAGACAAGCCTTGGGGATGGCGGTGGCCATCGCCTGGCTTCCTGGACCAACGGGTACGCGACGGCGCGTAGCGAAGCCATCTGTCGAGGAGCCGGATGCGGCAGAACCCGCACGTCCGGATCTGTGGGGGGCCAGGGTCAGCAACGACCCTGGTCTACCCGACCCAAGCTGGTGCGCGTGATCCACGCCGTGCTGCACGACCGACCGTACACCGACCCCGGGCATCGACGACGAACGCCTCGTCGTCGAGCGCAACGCGCCACGCTGGATCCGCAGCTCCGCGCCGTCGCGGCGGACGCGCGGCCGCCGGATCGCGACCTTCCGCCCACCCAGCACAACCTGACTGGGGAGCCATCGACGACTGCATCGTCGGTGACGTTGTAGAGCCGCACCCGGCCCACCGACCCCCGCTGGGGCCGCTGCGTCCCCGTACGTCGTTGCGACCGCGAGAGTCGCATCCCGGGGTCATCCCGGATTATCCCGGCTTATCCCGGGAGGCACTTGCAAAACCCTGCGCGTAGAGAAGTTTTTTGGCGGCTTGCGCACGGTGCGGGCCACATCACACAGGCGTGAGCTGACGAAGCAGGCGCTCAGTCATCCGCAGCGACAACGTCTCCATTTCCACAACGATTCGGTCTAGCTGTCGGCCGTTCTCGATCCAGTCCCGGACACGCTCGGCTTGCTGCTCGGTGAGACGGACGGTGACGGTCTTGCCGCGGACCTTGCGGGTCCACTGATAGTACGGCCCGTGTAGCTGCGGGGGCGTCGCTTGGCAGCGGCAGTTCGGCTTGCCGCACGGCATGAAACGTTGCACGAGGCTGCCACGTCGAAGCAATCCCACCTCAGCGACGGTGCGCTTGAGCGCGTCGTAGCGCTGCGTGTCGGTTGTTGGGTCACGGGTGGGCATGTCGTGCCATTCGGTCTAGCAGTTGTTATACTGCTAGACCTGGCCCCAGGAGTCAAGAAGAAAATGAGCCGTCTCCGAGAGTGCTTCGCACCACACTGGCTGTCCATTCAGACCGCACTCTTTCCATGGCTGGAGGAAGAGCTGGGACCACTCACGGAGAAACAGCAGCAGTTCGTGCAGACCTTGGAGGTCATCCGGGTCGAGGACCACATTCCCCGACGCGTCCGCATGCCCGGCCGACCTCGCAAGGATCGCGCGGCCGTAGCCCGCGCGTTTGTCGCCAAGGCCGTCTACGACCTGCCGACGACACGCAGGCTGCTCGATCGGCTGGCCACCGATCGACCCTTGCGCCGGATCTGCGGCTGGGAGACTAGGCGCCAGGTCCCGAGCGAATCCTTGTTCTCACACGCCTTCGACGAGTTTGCGACCACGCAGTTGCCTCTGCGCGTGCACGAGACGGTCATCCAGAAGACGCATCACGACCGATTGGTCGGTCATCTCTCGCGAGACTCCACCGCGATTGCGGCACGCGAGAAGCCCGCCACGAAGGACAAGCCGCCCGCGCCCTCGCAGCGGAAGCGGGGACGACCGAAGAAGGGAGAGGAGCGCCCTCACGAGCCCACGCGTCTGCAGCGGCAGGGCACCATGACCAAGCCGGAGATGCTCGCTGATCTCCCGACGGCCTGCGATGTCGGGACGAAAAAGAACAGCAAGGGCTACAAGGAAACCTGGGTCGGCTACAAGCTGCATATCGATGTGGCCGATGGCCAGATCCCCATCAGCTGCCTACTGACCGCTGCCTCCCTTCATGACAGCCAGGCCGCTATTCCGCTCGCAACCCTGTCCGCCGAGCGGAGCACCAATCTGTACGACGTGATGGACGCCGCCTACGATGCGCAGGAGATTCGGGCACACAGCCGTTCGCTGAACCACGTTCCGCTGATCGACATCAACACGCGCCGCAACACGGCGCTGAAGGAAGAACGCCAAGCGGAAGCTCGGCGCCGACAGGTGCTTGGCTTCCAGCTTCCGGAGGACGTTCGCTACAACGAACGCACGGCCGTTGAGCGGGTCAATGGCCGCCTCAAGGACGAATTCGGCGGTCGCCATGTCCGGGTCCGCGGCCCGGCGAAGGTGATGTGCCACTGCATGTTCGGCGTGCTCGCACTCACCGCTGACCAACTCATGCGCCTCGTCACGTAGCCATCGGTGACGTGATGACCTCGATCCACCCAGCTGCCTACGCGCAGAAGGCGGCAGCTCTTGCCAGACCCTCGCCCAATGCCCGGGCGGGCCTGCGTCTCCTCATGAATCGGTGCCTCGATCCCGGTGCCCTGGGCCCGAGTGACCAGTTTGCACCCAAACCCTGACGCTTGTTCCACTGTCGGCCAGGAGTTTTGCAAGTGCCTCCCGGATTAAAACTTTTGATCGACCTCACTGTGACTGGTTGCGGTTTGAAGCGAGAACTGAAGATCGACACGACGACATCGAAGAAGAACGCCGCGTAATCGATCAGGAGCCGCAGAGAGTTTCAACTAAGAACGGGCTTGACTCCCGCCGCGTCCCCGTACGTCGTTGCGACCGCGCGAGTCGCATCCCGGGGTCATCCCGGATGATCCCGGCTTATCCCGGATTAAAACTTGGGTCATGCCTAGCTGAGCGGGTTCTTGCGCGCAGCGTTGAGGCTTGTTCGTAGCGCTGGGAGAAGATCTCGAACAGCAGCTCGGAGCTGGTCTTCGACAACGGCACATAGCCAAGCTCGTCCACGATCAACAGATCCTGCTTGGCGAGTTGCTTCTGCACGCGCAGCAGGCGCTTGTCATCCCGGGCCTCGAGGAGTTCGTTCACCAGCGCGGCGGCGGTGGTGAAGCGCACCCGATAGCCTTGCTGACAGGCCGCCAGCCCCAACGCCAGCGCCAGATGCGTCTTGCCGGTGCCGGAGTTCCCCAACGCCAACACGTTCTCTCTCCGGTCGAGATACTCTGAGCGCGCCAGCTCCAGCACCAGGCTCTTGTTCACCGACGGGATCGCGCGGAACTCGAAGGTCTCGAGACTCTTTAAGACCGGGAACTTGGCGGCCTTGATGCGACGCTCGGTGGCGCGCTGCTCGCGATCGAGCAGCTCCAGCTCGCAGAGTCGGACCAGGTAGCGCGGACAGTCCAGGACCTTCCTGGGCGCATTGCCGCGCCACTTTGTCGTATTCGCGCAAGAAGGTGGGCAGGCGCAGGGCCTTGAGATGGGCGTCCAGCAACAGGGTCGGTTTGGCCATCACTCAGCTCCCGCCCCCAGCAGCGTCAGGTAATCGGCGGCGGCGGTCGTCGTCACGCGGGGGACCGGCAGGTGCGGATACTGCGCCAGATCGAGGTGGGGCGGCCGGTGGTCGAGGCGACACCGCACCTTGACGGCATCGAACCCGATCGCCCCCAGACGCACGGCGTCCCGGATGGCGCCGCGGACGTGGTCGAGCTGAAAGTCTTCGAGCAGCCGCAACACCTGCACGTACTCGCGCGTGCCCGGCTTGCCCAGCCGCGCCTCCAACAGGCGCCGCAGCCGGAGAAACTCGTCCGGCAGCTGCCACCCGGCCAGCGGCGCCGCGTGATCGAGCGCCCCCGTCTTGCGCTCCAACAAGGCCAAGTCGTGCCGCGGCTCGAAGATCAACACTTCCCGCTCGTAGCTGCGACGATGGCGGGCGATCTCGTCACTGCCGCACACGATCACGACCTCGTCCACGGAGCCTTTCACCAGCACCTCCCGGTGGCCGGAGGCGGTCGGCACCGAGTAGTCGTTGCGGCGGTCGCGCACCAGCGACAACGACGTGACCCGCGTCGTCCGCGTGTCGCAGGCGTCATACGGGACCGGCGGGAACGGCAACAGCGCCTCGCGGTCGCGGGCGAAGCGCTCCCCGATCGTCTCCGTGTGCCGCCGTACCCGGCGCCCGCGACGTTCGCCGCACTTGTGCGCGAAGGCGGCGTTCAACGCGTCCCAACTGGCGAACCGGGGGATCGGCACGAAGAAGTTGCGGCGGACGTACCCGACCAGCCCTTCCACCTTGCCTTTGTCGTTGCCCTTCCCCGGCCGCCCGAAGCGATCGGCGAATACATAGTGCGATTGGAGTTCGCAGAAGACCTGCGTCCGCTGGCGCGTGCCGTCCCCGAGCATCCGCGCCACCGCCAGCTTCGTGTGGTCGTAGACGATGCGCCGCGGCACGCCACCGAAGTAGCCGAACGCGGCGTTGTGCCCGTCGCAGAACGCCTCCGTCGTCTCGGCCGGAAACGCCTGCACAAACCCGTCGTCGCTGTGCGGGAGATCGACGACCAGGGAGTGCGCCTTGCATTCGACGCCAGCGATCACGACCAGCGCTTCGCCGAAGTCGGCTTGGGCGTCGCCTGGCGGATGGGCCAGCGGCACGAACATCTCCTGCCCGCCCAGCCGCTGCGCGCGCACGTAGGCTTTCACGATCGTGTCGCCGCCCGTGAACCCATACTCCGCGCGTAAGCGCTCGCCGATGCGCGTGGCCGTGTGCCGTTGCTTCTTCGGCCGGGACTGATCCTCGCGGAGGATCTGATCAATGATCCCCGTGAAGGCGTCCAGCTTCGGACGCCGGACCGGTTGCGCCCGGCGATACCCGGGCGGCCGGCGGTAGCGCAGCATCTTGCGCACCGTCTCGCGGGCCAACCCGACGCGGCGCGCCGCCGCGCGCTCGCTCAATCCCTCCACATACACGCTGCGCCGCACCGTCGCATAGAGTTCCACTCGATACATCCCTCCTGTGTTCCACAAAACACCCTGGGAATGCTCGGTGGACCACGTGAGCGGTCTGGTGTTCCACCGCCCTCAGGCAGCTTCACACCGCCGCTCTGTGGTCTAGTTTTACTCCGCCGTTCTCAATTGCTGGAGGCCCCCGGCGTTCCTTGCTCCTTCGGTCCTTCCTGATACCCGTTACGACCGGGGTTTCCGAAGACCAATCTGGCTCACATGCTCCAGACAGACAGCACGATAGCGGCTTCTTCCGATGTGGGAGCCCCGATCCGTGCCGAGGTCTTTGGTGCCGAGCGCCTGGAGCAACACGCCGCAAGCCTGGCCGCGGTCGTTCGCGTCACGGAGAAGCCAACTCGGGGCAGAGACCTTCTTCCGAGGGTCCACGACAACAGGCGTGCGCTTCTCGGCGCGTACCACAACGTCGTCGAGGAGTTGGTCACGTGCATGCTGTTCGATCAAAAGTTTGATCCGAGGTATTCCGGAACTATCCGAAACAAGTGAGACGTGCGACGCTCGCGCGCGATCCCAAACGTTGCAACAGAACCCGCACCGACCGTTTTGCGGAAGAACGCGATGGCCGCATTCCTGTCGCGCGTGGCCCGGAGCAAGACATCCAGCGTGTCACCGTTGGAATCAACGCCCCGGTCACGATAGTGCCAGGCCCCGCCGACACGCACGTACGTCTCGTCGATTCGATACGAATCCGTGGTGCATCTCAGAAATGGCCGGCACCGCTTGTCGATCTCCGGCGCATAGCGCTGCACCCATCGATAGATCGTCGTATGGTCGACACACAGGCCCCGCTCGCGCATCATTTCCTCGAGGTCGCGGTAACTCACGGCATACCGCAAGTACCACCGCACACACAGGAGGATGAGTCCTGGTTCGAACTGACGCCATTTGAACGGATTGTCGCTGGGCATGATGGGGGATCCGGTCCAGTCGTTGTCAAAGACCGTCCATCCTGAAGTCGCCGGCCCGAAGTTGCAACAGAACCTCTTTAAGCGCCAGGGCCGCGTCTACACCGAGATCGTCCCGGACTGCTCCAAGCCCACCCTCCAGGGTATTATCCGCGGCCGGGTCGACCCGCGCACCGTCATCAACTCCGATGGCTGGCGCGGCTACCACGGCCTGGTCGATCTCGGCTATGGCCACGTCCGTGTCGATCAGGGGTGATGGCCGTGTCGCAGTCGACGCGTTACGACCTGTCAGTCGTTGGGTCCGTGAGAGTCGCATTACGGGATGGATCCCGGCAAGTCCCGGAATATCCCGCCTCAAAACTTTTGAGCGCTGACAGCCGGTGTGGGCGGCGGCACCAGGGGGGGCTCCTGATCGATGTCAGCGACGCCAGAAGGGAAGCGTCGGCATCCCACTTATCCCGGGTTTCAAAACTTCTGATCGAGGTCAGCCGCCCTGGGGGATCGGTGTGGGCGCCGGCTCAACACCGACGATTCGTCCGATAAAGGTCACCATAGACGGCTCACGCGCTATGCGGGGTCCGGTCTCGGTGGAGCCGAGATTCGCTCTGCTATCCGTTTGAGGCACTCGCGCTCATCCTTGGAGATCGAAACCATTCCGAGAATGCCGCCGGTTGCCTCGGCGATCCTGGTGCACCGGGCCACCAGGTCCTGTTGATCTGCGTGGCGAGACGCTTCGTTCTCCAGGGCCAACGCTTTCCGGATCGCTTCGTAGGTCGTTTCGAAGAACTGATCATCTGGCCGCCGGTCGAGCCACCCCTCGAGTTGTCGAAATGCCGGAGTGTCAGCAACGACGCCACGGCGTGCCGCGAGGGCAGAAATGAGCTCCCGCTCCCGCCGGGTCACCTCGCCCTCGGCCCACGCGACATCGACCAGCGGGACGAGATGGAGCAGGGCGAGATTGTCTGGCGTAAACCCAGCCGCCTGAAGCTCCGCCAGGAACGCCTCGTCATGCGTGCCTAACTTGTTCATTAAAACTTTTGATCGCCGATGTCGAGGGCCCGACTCCGAAGATCTTGTGGTGTCGCCGCACGGTGCGCTGAAAGTCCACGAGGATCATCTGAGCCTTTCACCAACCACGCGGCCCAGTCCACCATCTATGGCGGAGCCACATCCCTAAGCAGAAGATCGCAACCAGAAGCAGCGCTGATGGCACGGCGCGTTGCTCGGAGGTCATCCGGGCGGCGACGGCATCGCGGGCCTTTGCCGCCTGCTCGCGCTGCTCACCCTGTGACCGGGAGGCGGCAAGGTTGAACCACATGTGCGCCGTCTCGTCATCCTGCGGCACGCCGGTCCCGTTGCCGTACATGACCCCGAGGTTGTGCTGCGCCAAGGCGAGGCCCTGGTCGGCGGCCAACCGGTACCAGCGCACGGCTTCGGCATCGTCCTGGGGCACGCCCGTCCCGTCGGCGTACATGACCCCGAGGTTGTATTGCGCGTCGGCGAGGCCCTGATCGGCGGCCAACCGGTACCAGCGCACGGCTTCGGCATCGTCCTGGGGCACGCCCGTCCCGTCGGCGTACATGACCCCGAGGTTGTATTGCGCGTCGGCGAGGCCCTGATCGGCGGCCAACCGGTACCAGCGCACGGCTTCGGCATCGTCCTGGGGCACGCCCGTCCCGTCGGCGTACATGACCCCGAGGTTGTATTGCGCGTCGGCGAGGCCCTGATCGGCGGCCAACCGGTACCAGCGCACGGCTTCGGCATCGTCCTGGGGCACGCCCGTCCCGTCGGCGTACATGAGCCCGAGGGCGCCCTGCGCGTCGGCGTACCCTTGGTCGGCGGCGAGGCGGAACCACCGCACGGCTTCGGCATCGTCCTGGGGCACGCCTTGGCCGGTGGCGTACATGGCCCCGAGGTTGACCTGCGCCGAGGCGTGGCCTTGCTCGGCCGCCAATCGGTACAACCGCACAGCTTCGACATCGTCCTGGGGTGCGCCCCGGCCTAAGAGGTACATGGCCCCGAGGAGGTCCTGCGCCATGGCGTTGCCCTGCTCGGCGGAATGCCGGTACCACCGCACCGCTTCGGTATCATCCTGGGGAACGCCTCGGCCGTTCATGTACATGGCCCCGAGGTTGAACTGCGCCTCGGCGTGACCCTGCTCGGCGGCCAGGCGGTACCACCGGACGGCCTCGACATCGTCCAAGGGAACACCCTCGCCCCAGCGGTACTTGTAGCCCAGTTCGGATTGCGCCTCGGCGTCGCCGGCCTCAGCTCGAGCACGAAGCTCCGCGAGTGCTTGCTCGTCCTGCGCCCGGATCGACGCGCCAAGCGCGATGACGAGTATCGTCGCGAGGAGCACGGTGCGATGCATCACTATTCTCGCCCTCCGCTTCACAGCGTCCGCCCCGTCCACATCACCTGCCCCAGCACGACGGCCTCGTCCGGCCACGGGACCGGCGTGTACGCCTTGTTATCGCTCACCAATTGCCAGCCGTCCTCCTCGCGCTGGAGCCGCTTGACAACCGGACGGCGCGCACCGCGAACCGGGTTTGCTATATTGAATGGAATCATGCATCTGAACCCGCCGGCTGCGCGGCTCTTGCTCATTGCGTCGCGGACGTACTCCCCTGACGAGCGAGCTTCGCCAAGCGCAGTAGCGCCTGAGCAACTTCGTCTGCTTGAGTCGCTGTCATTTGCACCTGTAGCGCGCAGGGTGGAGCGTTCTGCTGCTCGCATTCCAGCCGCACCAGACAGAGTATCCCCCCGACCAGAGCAGACTTGAAGCCGATGAGCGGAAAGACGATGACGTTACCGTCCGAGTTCAGATCGAAGTGTGCGGTGATGTCGTCACTGCCCATATAGCCTCCTCAGAACGTCCGCGCCGCCCACGTCACCTCGCCGATGACGTCAGCGTCGGCTGGCCAGGGCCGCGTGGTGGCCAGGCTACCGATCTGATCCCGTGGCCCTTCTATCTGTTTCAACGACTCAAATACTGCTTCTTGACAGCCTCTGCGGCCTTCTTGCTGGGGTGAAAATGTTGAAGGATGCGCATAACAGCCAAGGCGATCAACACTGCCCAAACGCCAGCCAAGAGAAAAGCGACGATCAGTATTAAGGCAGCTGTCAACATGCCATTCAGAAACTGACGCACCTGATCGGCGGTATGAACCATAATCGTCGTTACCGCATCGTCTAAATCCCTTTTTTCCACAGGGTTATTTGGTTCATTCATCTACTTTGCCTCGCTCTTTGACCGGTGTCGATCGAGTGTGAGCGAAACTTAGTTGGAAATTGAAGCGGCTCCAAACCCTGTGGTTTGATGACGTTTGAGAAGACGGACATCACGCCACGAGAGAAAGGAGCCGAGATGAGCAGTGTCCTACGGTCGGTCAGGAAGCGCAAGAAAGGTCACACGTTGGGCGCGGTCGACGTCATCGACCGCGAGGAGTACGCCGAGCTGGAGGTCGATGCCAAGGTGGCGTTGATCCGGTCGTTGGTTCCGCTGGGCTTGATGCACATCGAGGAGTTGCTCGACGAGGAAGTGACCGCGCTGGCTGGCGAGCGCTACGCCCGCAAAGCCCCGTCAGTCGGCGGGCGCCGTCATGGCAGCAACCCCGGGACGGTCGGGTTGGCCGGCCAGCGCGTGCCGATTCGCGTGCCCCGGATTCGCCATGTCACGGAGCGCGAGATTCCCCTGCGGTCGTACGAGGCGCTGCATGGCGATCGCGCAGTCAACGACCTGTTGCTGAGGCGCGTGCTGTATGGGATCTCGTGCCGCAACTACGCGGCGGCCGCCGAGGCGATTCCCAGGGCGATCGGCCTATCGGGGTCGACGGTGTCCCGCGCGTTCATTCAGGCCAGCGCGACGAAACTCCGCGAGCTCCAGGAGCGGGACCTCTCCGGGGAGGACGTCGTGGCCCTCGTGCTGGACGGCAAGACGTTCGCCGAGGCGACGATGGTCGTCGCGCTGGGCATCACGATGACGGGGGACAAACGGTTCCTGGGCGTCGTCGAGACGGACACGGAGACCGAGAAGGTGTTGACCCCGTTCCTCCGGTCATTGGTCGAGCGGGGCCTCGATGTCTCCCAGGGGCTTCTGGTGATCGTGGATGGCGGCAAGGGGCTCCGGGCGGCCGTGCGGAAAGCCTTCCGCCACCGCGCCCTGGTGCAACGGTGTCAGTGGCACACGCGCGAGAACGTGGTGAGTTACGTGGCCAAGCGTGAGCAGCCGGTGTGGCGGCAGCGTCTCCAGCGCGCCTACAACCGTCCGGAGTACGACGAGGCCCTCGCCGCCCTCAAGTCGCTCCAGCATGAGCTGGAGGATCGGAACCAATCCGCGGCCGGCAGTCTGGCGGAAGGCCTCGACGAGACCCTGACGTTGCATCGCCTCGGGGTGTACGGTGTGCTGGGCCGGTCGCTGAAGACGACGAACAGCCTCGAGTCCATCAACGCGCTCATTGAGGAGCGCTGTGCGAAGGTCGATCACTGGCAGAACTCGAGTCAACGCCATCGCTGGCTGGCCACTGCGCTCCTGGACATCGAGCCACGCCTGCGCAAGGTGATGGGCTACCGGCACCTGCCCAGGCTTCGTGACGCATTGAAGCGAGAGCTGAAGATCGACACGACGACGTCGACGAAGAAAGCCGCGTAAGCAATCAGGAGCCGCGGAGAGTTTCAACTAGGAATGGGCTTGACTCCGTCGATCAGTTCCGCTCTACACTGGTAGTCAAAGTGTCCACAGTCCGGGGACGGGAAGGATACCGATACGACGGTCGTGAGACGAGGGAGACTTCGTGATAGTCGCAAGTAACGCACTGCAGCGCACATTGTTTATCAAGAAGGACGACTCATGTGGCACGGCGTTCACCGTTGACCGCGATCGCAGGCAGTACATCGTCACCGCACGGCATGTCGTTGAGGGCATAGCGCGCAACGATGTGATTGAGATTCGACACGAGCGACAGTGGAAGCAGGCTCGGGTCGAACGTGTCGCCGTCGGCGATGACCAAGTTGACGTCACGATCTTAACGTTCGGCGCTCTGTTGACGCCCACCCACCCGCTGGAGCCGAGCGCCGGTGAGTTGACTCACGGGCAACCAGTGGTCTTTCTTGGATTCCCGTTCGGTTTGGACTCCGGCGCAGAGAGTATCAACAACGGATACCCTATCCCCTTTGTCAAGGCCGGGATTGTCAGTGGAATCGTTTTCGGTACGGTCAGTAGGATCTATATCGACGCGCATGGCAATCGTGGGTTTAGCGGTGGACCACTGGTCTTTACCGTACCGGGGCAAACGGCAGCATACAAGGTGGCCGGCGTCATCTCTGACTCTCCACAAGACCCTATCACCAAGGCTCAAGCCGGGTTCGTGCGGGCGATCTCCATCGAACACGTCGTCAAGATGATCGACGAAAATCCGATTGGCTTTCCGCTGGAATCACCTGGCGGGGAGGCGCAATAGGCAACCCGTTGGCCGGGCCAAATCCTGGACATGACGAAGGTCACGAACATCAACGGTGCATCTCTCCACCGCAGAAGGTGGTCGGCGACTGCGGGCATCCGATTCTTACCTCGCCTCGCCTTCTGCTGGATTAAAACGTCCGCGCCGCCCACTTCACCTCGCCGATGACTTCGGCGTCGGCTGGCCAGCGGAGCGTCTTCGGCGATAATCCCGACCGGATTCGTTCGGAAGCCGCGAGCGTCTGTTCGGTCGGGGTACTCCCGGAGATCCGTTTGCGCCACCCCATGACGATCTGGTTCTGATAGGCGACGACCACTTGCTTTAATTCGGGGATCCGGCCGCCCGAGGCGCGTAGATACATCGGTCGGACGTAGAGCAGGGCCTCTTCGATCGGGATCACCAGCAGCGTGCCCTGGATCACCTCGGAACCCTGCTGGTTCCACAAGGTGAGCTGCGGCGAGATGACCTGATCTTGATTGATCCGATTGACGATCTGGGACGGACCAAAAATCAGCTGCTGCTTGGGAAACTGGAAGGTCAGCATCTTGCCATACTGTTCGCCGTCGCTCCTCGCGACCATCCACGCCGCCAAGTTATTGCGGCCACGTGGCGTGAACGGCAGCATCTGGATAAACTCGGCCGTCTCCTCACCCGGAAGCCGCATGATCGTGTAGTAGGGCTCCATCTGCTCGCCGTCGACGATCGGAACGTCCCACTGGTCCTCCCGGTTGTAGAAGACCGTCGGGTTCGTCATGTGAAAGGTCGAATTCACCCTCGTCTGCAGTGTGAAGATGTCTTCCGGATAACGGAGGTGACCCTGCAGCTCCGCCGGCATCGTGTCCAGCGGCTGGAGCAGGTTGGGGAACACCTTGCCGAGCGTGAGCGCGATCGGGTCGTCCGGGTCGGCGAGATAAAAGGTGGTCGTGCCGTTGTAGGCATCAATGACCGCCTTCACGGAGTTGCGGATGTAGCTGAGGCCGCCCGCCACCGGAGTCGAGTACGGGTAGTTCCCGGTCAGCGTGTAGGCGTCGCAAATCCAGAAGAGGCGCCCGTCGACGATGACCAGATAGGGGTCAGCGTCGTACTGCAGGAACGGCGCGATCGTATCCAGCCGATCCGAGATGTTGCGGTGATAGATCACGCGGCTGTCGCGGTTCAGCTGGCCGCTCACCAGCATCTCGTAGGAGCGGGACTTCAGGCTGAACAGCAGCCGCGTGAAGAGGCTACCCAGCTCTAGCCCGCCGGTGCCGTCGTATCGGGTGGAGACGTTGTCGTCCCCCTCCGGGTAGTGGAACTCGTCGGTGTTGGTGTTGACGACCACGTAGTCGTTCGAGAGCTCCCCAAAGTAGAGGCTTGGCTGATCGACGGAGAGGTTGGTCTCGGAGCGTGGCGGAAGGTCCCTCAGGAAGAGCACCGGGAGCCCTTCCTGGGTCACCTCGTTGACCGGACCCATCGCGACGCCGAACCCGTGCGTGTACTGCAGCCGTTCGTTGATCCACGACCGGTTGGGCAGGCTGCTGGAGTTGAGCTCGCGGGCCGAGAGCATCGTCTGGCGATACTCGCCGTCCACGACATACCGGTCGTTGTCGACCGATGCGAACTCGTAGTACGTACGGATCTCCTGAATCTGCCCGAACGTGTCCAGCAACGGCTCGTGGTCCCACAACCTGACGTTGTTGATCGTCTCCGCGTTGTTCTCGATGTCCGCCATGGTCAGCGTGGCGTCACCCGACAGCTGTCGCTCCTCGACCTGGTCGAGGTCAAACGCCGACCGCGTGGCCGCGATGTTGTGAACGATGTAGGGCGTTTCCCTTACCAACTCGTCCGGCGTTACCATCAGCTGCTGCAGCAGCGTCGCGACTCCGCCGCCACCGACCAGGACGAGCAGGTACGCGGCCACCGCTGCCCCGACCGGCCAGATCGTGGAAGACAACGCCGCATAAGCGGCAGCCAGTGCCCCGCCGCCGGCGACGATGGTCAAGATTTGCAGGGCCGGAAGTCGAATGACGGCGTCGGCATACGACACCCCGTGGACGATGCCCGCCGGTGTCATGAGCGTTCGCGGCCTGTCGAGATACGCCCCGGCCGCGAGCAGTACGAAGATGCCCGAGACCAGCATCGCCAGGTGCTGCCGGGGTTGCGCGCCCACTTGGATGCCCGCCGGCGTCAGCGCGAGCTGGCCGGTGACGACGTAGGCGGCCGTCGAGCCGATGAACGCCAGGGTGATGACGGCCAGTGCAGGCCCCGCCCGTCCTGCGAGAAGCCCTCCACGATCTCACCGATCACGGCCTGCTCATTCCCTGGTGCCGATAGACGGACTCGTGCACACGAGGAGCATACCCATGGCGAAACTCTCACGGGCCGAAGCCGAGCAGCGGGCGAAGACCCTCAACGGGTGGACGCTGGAAGGCGATGTTGTTCGCAAGCAGTACAGTTTTGCCACCTTCCCGGACGCGGTGGCCTTCGTCAATCGCCTTGCGCCGAAGGCAGAAGCGGCGGATCATCATCCCGACATCTTCATCAACTACAAACGTGTGACGCTCACCTATTCCACGCACAGCGAGGGCGGCCTCACCGAAAAGGACTTCGCAGGGGCGGCGATGGCTGACCGCCTGACCTAGGCTCAGGGGTCACAGCTTCGATCTGCTCGACTCACGTTGAGACGATCCCCGCGTCCCCTTCTCACAACCACAGTTCCTCGACGCGTCTCAGCGAGCCGGGCGATTATCGGCTTCCGGAACCGGTGTCCGCGGTCAGCGGTCTATGAGGACTGCCAGACAACTTCCCGACGGGCAGACACTTGCCATAACGCCGCGTTCGGGTACGGCGCGGAGATCGGGCGCCAGCGGACCTGCGGTATCACGGTGTGCCCGGCGGAGGTCCAGACCGCCTGGGGGAAGGCATTTGGCCTCGACGGGCCGCCTGACGGAGACCAAACTTGTCTAGAGAACCGGGAACAGCAGAAGTATGTTGGTGAGTGAAAGAGATGAAGCGACACCACAGTCTGATTCCCCTCTCCCACGATCACCACAGCGGTCTCGTTCTGGCTCAGCGGCTGATTCTCGGTCGGTCCGCGGCGCCGCGCAGCGTGGTGTTCGTCGACGATTCGATCGTTCGGGGTACAACAAGTCGAAAGATCGTCGCGATGATCAAGGCCGCTGTCGCTCGGGAGGTCCACATGCGGATCAGCTGCCGAGGAAGCCAGAGAGACCACGAATGGCGATCGAAAGACCGTGCGATAGATGCGGGCACCTCATGGAAGACGTTGGCCTAGAGGACCGGCGGGCGCGCAAAACCGAACACGTCCAGCCAGCCGATCGACGGCGGCGGTTCAGGTGCCCAGAATGCGACACGGAAAGGACTGTGACCGAGACCGCCCCCGAGGGTGAAGTTGAGTCCTGGGAGAACGAAGGCGGAAGTGCCTGGGGGAAAGACGAGGGCCCGTGGGAAGGATAGACGCGACGGCGGAGTGGACCCTCGACCGAGGGCCGCCATCTTCTTCGTGCTTGGGACCCCTTCCTCCAGGACGGCACATCGCATCAGAAAGCTGGCGGAGCCAAGGGAGTTGGTGGCGGTGGGTCAGCCAACTAGAAGAAGGCGCGCGCGTGCCACGAGTTGGCCAGTCGGGTCTCCCACCGCCCCGCCCGGACATCGCCGACGCACGTCAGCGTGTTGTCAAAGACCGTCGTCTCGAGACTCACCGTCCCCGCGGCGGCGAGCTCGGCGAACTGGTCGCGTGGCACCCGCTCGATGGCCGATCCCTGCCGAAACACGACCGGAGCGTGGTTGACCAATTCAATGCCAATCTCCTGCTCCAAGGCTTTCGTCTGACGGACCAGCGCGTCGATCGAACAGCCAGACGGCCCAGCCTTCCGCTGGTCGACGGCCACGAACAAGAACCGGTCGTATCGCAACTCCCGCGCCGCTGTCAGCGGCACGTCGTGCGCGCCCCACTGACCGATAAACCGGTCGACCTCCCTCAATAACTGCGCCTGCTCTGCGTCGCTCAGAGACCGCTCTGCTGTGAAGATCCACAGCCGGGCATCATCGGGAAGCTGATCGAAGTCGACTCGCGGCATGGGTTCACCCTCCGGTTTGCGCTCGTTGCCTCTCGCATGATGGTGTGGCTTGGACTCTATTGGAGCCGACTTCTCAAGAAGTACCGCCCCTCCTGGTCGCCGCAGAGCTCGGCGACCAAGGGGTGTGTGATCGGCTGACCGCGTTCGTCGGACTCGAGATGGCGCTCGGCCACGTAGGTCGGCTGCTCGGCCCCGTCGACGAGCATGTGATACCACGGCATGTGTTTCGGCGGACGAGATCGCGCCACCAGCTCGTACCACTCGTCGGTTCCCTGAAAGGTCGCATCGACATCGAAGACGACGCCTCGGTAGTCGAATTTCTTGTGATGGACGACCTGGCCCACGAAGAACTTGGCCGTGTGCTCCATGGGACCAGCATAGCTGAGTCAGACTTGAGAAACTCAAGGCAACACGTCCCGACCCGGTGATGGCTCGCTTCTGAAGCAGAGTCGCTGCCGTGGCAGTGTGGTGGCAGTGAGATGGCAGTGGTCGCACTCACGCAATAGTCCTGGGCTTCGCGAACCGTCTCCTAGTACCAGGGACTCGTCATGAAATCGTTGAAGACTCCCCGGGCCCTGTGGGCGAGGTCTTTGGCGATCGGCTCGTCGAGCTTCTCCAGGTTTCTGACGCTGACAAGCGGTTTCCCCGGTGCGTGCCAGATGTCAATGATCTCCAGGGCCTCGGGAAACTCCTGTCCCAGGGCCCTTTCCAGCAGAATGACAAACTGCTCGGGCCGCTTCGAGGGACTGCTCGGATCAAGCTCGAAATCCAGACTGGGCAGCGTGTCCTGTTGCTTTGCCATGCGGAACCTCTGATCCTTGCTGGCCCTTGGGACAAGGACCGACCTGCGCTAGTCTAGCGGGGCACCTTTAGAATCGAGCCGTCACCGGGTCGGGACGCGTTGCCTTCAGCTCCTCGACTCAGCTCAAGACGGCACTCCTCTGCTCAGTACTCGATTTCGATCCTGCCGTCCGTGACCCGCACCGGGTACGACGTGACGCTCTGTTGAGCCGGTGGCCCTTGGACTTCACCATTGCGCACACAGAAACGGGCCCGGTGCAACGGGCAGGTCACGACATCGTGTTCGAGGGTGCCTTCCGAGAGAGGCCCGCCGCGATGGGTGCAGGTGTCGCTGATGGCATAGCAGGTCCCGTCAACGTTGAAGAGCGCAACCCGCTGATCTCCGGCCTCGACCAGCTTGGCCTGGCCGGGCTGTAGGTCATCGACGTTCGCGACTTTGACATACGCCGCCATGGGGTCCTCCTTGGACAATTTGTGGGTTCGATGCCTCTGGCCTGGCTAACCCGCGTCGTCACGTCCCAGTCCCGCATCCGGTGGGGGTGCCAGAAACGCCAGGTGCCCGCATGTGGTGCACTGCCACGCCGCTTCGTATTTCCGCGGGATCGCGTATGGCACTCGCTGAGCGTTGGGAGTGAAAAGCCTCGATGGGTTCCCGCATTTGGGACACGGGTCTGGCCGGATGTCACCGCCAGGCATTTCGCTCTCTTGGTCTGCTTCCTCGGTCGGGTGCCACGCACCACGCAGCTGTACAAGTGTCGCGCAACGTACCCTCCACGTCTATCTTATGCCCCCGCGGCACGTGCTCGGCTAGGCACCCTGAGGGCTCCGCGCTAGAATCTGGCGAGTGGCTGATGTCGACCTGCAGATGCGCTGCCAACGGTGCGGTGCGCAGATGGATCTCACCGATCCAGGTCCCGGGCAAGCCTGGAAGCCCGATCAGTTCTGGATCTGCCTGGAATGCGGCCGCCACTTTTGGACCACGTATACCCTCCCGAAAACGGCCTATGCCATCCTCCGGCCCAATGGCGTGAGGGAACGCTACCCTCGCGACGACACCTAAGGCGTCATGTCTCCGAGTGCCCCCGGTCCTGGCCTGGAGCGCCGCGATTCAGGACGAGCGCGCAGTCGGTCAGGCAGGAGACGCCGCCCAGCGACACCCCAGCCCAACGGTGATTCGACCGGCTGGCATGCCAGCTGTAGGATGAAGGTATGCCCGAGCCGCACCGCCCGTTTGTGAGCGTCAAATTCGATGCGGTTGGGCGTACTCATCGTTTTCTGCTTCCCGAGATCGACTTCGAGCCACCACTCCGAGCGGGAGAGCCGGTCGTGGTAACGCGCGGCGAACACCGTGCGTCTGGGACCGTCACTCGGTCAATGCCACAGCTGGCTGCGCGGAGAGCCCCGTCGGCCGCATCGACAAACCGCGTCCTACGGCGCGCCTCGACGCAGGACGTCGCGGCTCGTCTGAAGCAACAACATCGCGAGCGCGAGGCCCACCGGGTCTGCGTGATGAAAATCAAGGAGCGCGGGTTGAGGAGACCGTGACCTGCGCCCGCTATGCGGGTCATTCTACGCCCAGGCGGACAGTGGCTCCACCAGGCTGCACAGAATTGCTGTTCCCAGGGTCTAACTGGATTCCCGCCTCCATCCGAGAGTGCTCTTAGCCGATACTCAGGGTGATGGCCTCCAACGTTGGCGCCCAACAGCCTCTGGTTCGAGACGTTACGGGAGCCACACGGATGGGAACAGTATGCGTCGAACCTGCCTGATGAAGCCGCTGGGTCTGCTACTTCCGATCGCTCTCGCAGCGGCGCTGATGGGACTTCCCTCGATCGGCGAGACCCAATCTCAGCGGCCCGCATCCGTCGTCGACGGCGCTCACCGTGGCTACTTGGCTGTGCGGCTGTTGGGCGGCGGTCAGCACGAGGTGATCGATGAGCTGAACGCGGACCATCTCTTCGTGCCGGCGTCGGTTCTCAAGGTGGTCACCGTCGCGGCGGCGCTCGAATACCTCGGAGCGGAGTACCAGTGGCTCACCCGCCTGACTTCAAACGGAGCGAGAACCGGCAGTGTCCTTGAGGGCGACCTCGTCATCGAGCCGGGCGCCGATCCGACATGGGGTGGGGCCCTCTTTGACGGCGGCGCCGGCCAACCTCTGGCAGCTCTGGCCCACCAGGTTCGCGAGCGTGGCCTGACTCGGATCAGCGGCGATCTGGTAGTCGACGCGAGTCGTTTTCCCGGCCGTCTGCACCCGACCGATCGCTCCTACGGCGACCTGCCGTATCGCCACGGCAGGTACGCAAGAACCCGCTCAGCTAGGCATGACCCAAGTTTTAATCCGGGATATTCCGGGATAATCCGGGATGACCCCGGGATGCGACTCTCGCGGTCGCAACGACTTATCTGCGTGATCCTCTATTTATACGGCTACTCGCACTTCGAAAGATACGGCGTCATGCCGTTCGGTGAGTTGAAGCACGGGGCGGAGGGACTCCGTGAGGATCTCGCGTCCCTTTTTGGCAGAGAGCGTCGGCGAGTTCGTCCGACTGACCGCGATGAGCAAGCGACACGCCAACAAGCAGGCATGTCCGTGCGGCAGCGGGCGGCGCCTGGGCCGATGTCACCACCGGCGGATCAACACGCTCCGCGAACAGCTCGGGCGCCGATGGTTTTGGATTACTTGAGGTATTGCCGCCCCTATATGTCAAGAACCTCCCTCAGGCGGCTCGCGTGACGGCTTGGCGCGTGCGGAAGTCATGTATGCCCGAGATTACTGACGTCGATCAAGAGGGTTGAAGCGGGATATTCCGGGACTTGCCGGGATCCATCCCGCATACGACTGTTGTTCGCCCACGACGTGCGGGGCGAGAATCGAGGCGAGACGGGTTCGCTCGAGACTGCCCCCACCGCCACCCAGTCCTGCTGGTGATCGCGCTCCGGGAGCACTCGGGGACGGCCCCGAGTTTTTCCTTGGATTTCAGGCGATTTCGGCCCTGGCGGAAGGGGCGCCGAGAAGCCAGACGCGTCCGGGGCGAGGTGGCGTCCGGTGTGCGGGCGATCGTCTCGCGAGCCGGTTTCCGTGGTCCGGGTGGTGAGCTTCGTGAGAGTCGTCAGGGACATCTCCCGGGCGCCCCCCCCGGACGAATTTCGCAACTGGATCATCGCCGTTGAAAGCAGCCAAGAGTCCGGAAAACCCAGTTGGAAGGGAGTGATATGGATCAAGAGTCGTGATCTACCATCCTGCTCGCCCGATCCCCGTCAGTCGTTGAGCCCAGCGCGAGGGGGTAGGTGGGATGCATCCCAGCTATATCCCGGGATCTGCCTATCCACTTGACTCAAGTGACCCCAAGATATCGCGTTCCCGGTCGTGGACGAGTATCCGCGTACGTTGGGAGAGTTCGAGGCCCGGTTTGCGACCGAGGCGGCCTGTCACGCGTATCTCACCCAGCTCCGCTGGCCGCACGGCTTTGTCTGTCCGCGGTGTGGTGGCACGACGGCCTGGGCGACGCGCACGCGGCGCTGGCATTGTGTGAGCTGCGGTCGCCAGACCTCGGTCACGGCGGGCACCCTGTGTCAGGACACGCACACCCCCCTGCGGACGTGGTTCCGCGCGATGTGGTGCGTGACGAGTGCCAAGACCGGGACCAGCGCCCTGGCCTTGCAACAGGTCCTGGGCCTGGGGAGTTATCAGACCGCGTGGGCGTGGCTGCACAAGCTACGCCGGGCCATGGGGCGCCCAGGGCGGGATCGGCTCGCCGGGCCGGTCGAGATCGACGAGACCGTGGTGGGCGGATTCGGGGGGGCGCGCGGGCGGTCGACCGCGACGAAAGCGTTGGTCGTGGTCGCGGCCGAAGAGGTGGGCCGCGGCATCGGGCGCATTCGGATGGCCCATATCCCCGATGGATCCGCCGAGACGCTCGAGGCGTTCGGCGCCGAGGCCATCGAGCCTGGCAGCGGCGTGCACACCGATGGCTGGCCCGGCTACACCCACTTGGGGGCCAACAGGTATCACCCCCGGGTGACGCCCTTGCGGGGCGACCACGCCTTGGCCTCCGAGCGGCTCCCGCGGGTCCACCGGGTGGTCTCGTTGCTCAAACGGTGGTTGCTCGGGACGCATCAAGGCGCCGTCAGTCGGGTGCATCTCGACTCCTATCTGGACGAGTACACGTTCCGCTTCAATCGGCGCCGCTCTCGGCACCGAGGCACGTTGTTTTTCCGGTTGGTCCAGCAGGCTCTGACAGTCGACCCGGTGCCGTACCGCCGTCTCGTTCAGCGCCGCCAACCTCGTGGGTGACGAACCACAAGATGTTGCGGTCACTTGAGTCAAGTGGATAGGCAGAAAACCGGAATATCCCGGATCAAAATTTTTGATCGAGCTCGCACACGCCGACCCTGGCGGTTGACATCCCGGCACACCCCCAACGTTGGCTCATCGAGAGCGCGTCTCCCGCTGAGCTAAGATGTGCGACGTATGGCGGACGTGGTCTCCAAAGAAGTGCGTAGTAAGATCATGCGCGCGGTCGGACAACGAGACACGTCGGCAGAACTTGCAGTTCGGCGACTACTCACCTCTCTCGAATTTCGCTACAGGGTCCGCAACCGCAATCTGCCAGGCTCTCCCGATCTGGCGAATCGCGCCAGGTTTTGGGCGTTGTTTGTGAACGGTTGTTTTTGGCACGGGCACAAACACTGCATGAAGACCAAGAGTGGGCGGTCTCCAAGAGTGCCTGCCAGTAATCGTGGCTACTGGCAGCGGAAGATTCTCGAGAACAGGAGGCGCGACGCGCGCAAGTGCCGGGAACTCAGAGCGCGCGGCTTCACGGTGGCGTTGGTGTGGGAGTGTCAGCTCACGGACCCGGAGAAGCTTGGTTCGAGACTGTCCATCCGTCTAAGACAGCGAGGCTAGATAGTACTAGTGAGCGATTCAGGCAAGAATGTGGTTGGGCTCTTTGCCGGCGTTGGCGGCCTTGAGGTCGGGCTGCAAAGAGCGGGTCACCGCATAGTTCGCCTGTGCGAGTCAGACGCGGCTGCCCAAGAAGTTCTGCAAGAGCGATTCAAGGAGGCAGAGCTCGATGGGGATGTTCGGGAGCTGAAACGGCTTCCGCCTGAGACTGAAGTGCTCGCCTTGGGTTTTCCCTGTCAGGATCTTTCGCAGGTCGGAACGACGAACGGCATCAACGGCCAGAAGTCCGGCGTCGTAACGAATGTCTTCCGCCTGCTGGAAAGGAAGCGCGTGCCGTGGGTGCTTATCGAGAACGTGCCCTTCACACTGCACCTGAATCGAGGGTCCGGCATCACGTTCCTCATAGAGAGGCTCGAGGGGCTCGGTTATCGGTGGGCTTACCGCGTGGTGGACAGTCGGGCGTTCGGTCTGCCGCAGCGACGCCTTCGTCTGTATCTGCTCGCCTCGCGAGCAACCGATCCAGCGCCCGCGTTACTGAACCAGGATGCGGAGAACCACGTCACGAACGACGACTACCGGAATCGCGCCTGCGGATTCTATTGGACCGAGGGAAACAAGGGCCTTGGCTGGGCAGTCGATGCGATCCCGCCACTCAAGGGCGGCTCGGATGCGGGCATACCTTCCGCACCAGGAATCTGGTTGCCAAACGGCCGAGTCGTCACACCTGATATCCGCGATGCGGAGCGTCTCCAGGGCTTCAGAACGAATTGGACGAAGCCAGCTCTCCGTGCTGCCAAACCCGGCTATCGGTGGCGCTTAGTGGGCAACTCGGTGTCCGTGCCGGTCGCCCGATGGTTGGGTGAAGTCATCAACAAGGAACCCGCTGAACTACGAGGTTTGCCGGTGCCGTTGGCCAGCAGGGGTCGCTGGCCTAGTGCGGCCTTCGGCTCCACGAAAGGTAGGTTCGGATACCGGGTTTCCTCGTGGCCCGTTTCCAGGGCCAGCACTCCGCTCGCTGAGTTCCTTCGCTACCCTCCCCGTGCCCTGTCCGAGAAGGCGCTCGCCGGTTTTGCGAGCAGGTTAAAGCGCAGCAATCTGAGCTACCCGAAAGAGTTTCTCTACGCGCTTGAGAGGAACCTCATCGGCTTCCATACTGGCTAAGAAGGAGCCCGAACCTCGGGCCGCCTCGTGGACCCCCGAAGCTCACCCGCACGTTTCGCGTAAACATCTTGATCGGTAGTCGCCCATCGTTGTATACATGCACGTATACAACGAGGTGGCGAATGAGCAATGGCCAAAAGATTCTCGGGTCCAGACTGAAGCGGGCGCTAGAAAAGTCGCCGCTCAGCGCAACTGAACTAGCCGACAAGCTTAAGGTCACGCGGGGGAATGTTTCGCACTGGACGACCGGGCGTCGCGACTGCCCACAGGAGTATCTGCCACGCCTGGCGGCCCTGCTGAAGGTCGACAGTGGCTGGCTTTGTGGGCTCGAGGAACGCGTCGGCAGCGACATGGACGCTGGATGGCACTTCCGCGAGGCCCCGCAGGACGGAGGCCGGGACTACGGCAACGCGAACGTATTCGCAACACCACCCGAGGTGAGAACACTCGTCAGAGAACAGGGCCAGAACTCGCTCGATGCGAGCCTGGGTGTAGGCCCAATTCACCTTCGTTACACCGTCATCGAGCTCAACGAAGGCTCGAACGACTACCAGGCATTCCTAGAAGCAATTCGATGGACCCAGCTGAGAGAACACATCGCCAGGGCAGCCGACACTGACACGCGACTCGGCACTCGGCTTCGCGCTGGTCTTGAGAGACTCGACAGCCAAGGCAAGCTGACGCTTTTGCGACTCGACGACTATGGGACCACAGGGTTGTTCGGCACAGACGCGACGGAGGGATCGGCGGACAGGAGTCCTTTCGCTGCCCTCGTTCGCAACAACCTTGACAGCACCAAGTTGTCTACCAAGGCCGGAGGCTCCTTCGGTCTCGGCAAGGCCGTCATCTGGCGATGCTCGGAATTGTCGACCGTTCTGTTCGCGTCCGACATCGCCGGCAAGTATCGAAAGGGACAACGAGAGGGCGTTCGAGTCGCAGGGAAGACGGAGCTGACCTGGCATGAGACCGATTCGTCCACATACGCGGGGCCGGGCTGGCTCGGCGGACCAGAAGGCAGGTCACTATGGGTCCCGAAGGATGCCCTGACGACGCTCCAGCTCGACCGTTTCAAGCTACCGGACCTGCTGCGAGATCGGGGGGCCACCGGGACCAGCATTCTGATCGTCGGGTTTCGAGATCCCCAGGCTGAGCAGCGTAGCAGCACTACGGAACTGCTGAAGAGTATTGCCGCAGCGGCAAGCGAGAACTTCTGGCTGCTCATGGCGAGAGGACGGCTGCACGTCACCGTCGAGAGCGTGGTCGACGGGAAGCAGGAGGAGTCCTTTTCTGTTGACCAGACCGACCACGTCCTTGAACTCTGCGACGCATTGAACGCCCATGATGAGGACGAGGTGCTCGATCAGCCTCTCGATGTCGGAGACGTGGCCAGGATATCCATCCCACACAATGTTCCCTCTTCACGGCCGGGAGCAAAGGGGATCGTTGATTACTCCGATGATCTTGAAGCCAAGTCTCTACTGATCGTCCGAATCTCCGAGAACGATCCCGCAGATGCAGCTCATCTCAATAGCATTGCGCTCGTCCGAGGTCGCGGGATGGTGGTGCAATACTGGCCTCGTGCGAACATCGTCGTTGGAGCTCGTCCATTCCACGCCATCCTTCTAGCCGGCGAAGCCGCCGGCAGCGATCACGCGCAGCAAGCAGCCGAACAGTTCCTTCGCCTTTCGGAGCCGCCTGCTCACGACAAATGGGAGTTCAATGACGAGATTCGCGAGAAGTTCAAGTTGGGCGCTGGCACTCGGCTGAGGGAACTTCTCGACCGCACGACCGACGCGTTGCGGAACGCGATCAAACCGCGAGCGACCTCCGAGGAGGAAGGTCCGGACGAACTTCGCAGGCTACTGCAACTCGGCCTCGCTCCACCGGATTCAGCACCTCTTGCCACGCTACGAAGGGTGAGAGCCTCGCTTGTCGACGGAGCGTGGAGCGTGAAGGGGCAGATCCATGTCAATAGTCGCGAGAAGACACTCCGATTACGGCCTCAAGTGACTCTCGCCGTTGAAAGCGGCAGCGGAATCCTTCTTGACTGGCAGAACTTGGTCCTGACTCGCGGCAAGGCAGATGTGAGCGATGGAGCCTTTGTCACGCAGCCCGGAAAGACTCGGTCGCTCGAGTTTGAAGGACTATCTATAGCAGACGCGCTAGGAATCGAGGCTGCCCGGTGCCGCGCACGACTCGAACTCCGAATACAGGTCGTTGAGGCAGGGAGCTAACGATGCCGACGTCGATCAAACTGACACCCTACTCGGTCTCGCACGAGCTGGAGCTTCACCTAGCAGATCCCTACGATCCGACACAAGAGGACTTGGATCTCCGGTGGCTCCTGACAACGGAGGATAGCGACGACTTCCTTCACACGTTCAACCTCAAGGAGAGCCCTCGTCCCTGGAGACAGTTGCGGCTACAGCTTGAGGCAAGTCTGCCTGAGAAGGCTCTCGACGAGGTACTCCCGAGCGGTTCCGACCTCAAGAGCGACACGATCCTTACCGTGTCGGTTCGGTGCCCATCGACCAAACTTCGGAAGGGGACGGTGCTTGAGTTGACGGAATCTGGCCGCTGGACTGGAGAAATATCGGTCGACCGATTCGAAGTGCGAAACGTCATTGAGCTCTATCCGATACTGGCTCGCCGCACGGATCTGCCGACGACTGGTCGAGACGGCCTACCGTTGGCTGTCTCGCATGGTGAGACGATCGGCGAGGGACGAGCACTGAGAATCGTCGCTGATGAATCCAGACGTCCGGTCAGGGGGGCACTTCGTGTGCTTTGGGAGGACTTTCGAGCCTCGGATCACCCCTGGCGCAAAGACCATTCGTCAGACATCCACTTCGTCGACCTCAGTGGCGATGACCCTACGCTCTATCTCAACTCACGATACGCCAGTTGGAGGGCTGCGCTCCACACGGCGGCTCCCAACGGGGTAGACGCCGTGATTCGCCACCTTGGCAACGCGCTCGTCGCGCAGACCGTGTGGTTGCAGCTATTCCTATACTCGGCCGGTTCGATCGAACTGGATGAAGAACTGCAAAACGTCGAGGCTCCGTCTGACTGGCGTTATGCCGCAGTGGACACTCTTGCAAAGGGGCTCTTTCCGGAATTGTCTGAGGAAGATCGTCTCCGAGAGCTTGCCGAGGGCCTCCGCAACCCGGATCAGATAGGAGCACTGTTGACTAGGGCCGGCACGATCGCTCAGGAAGCGGTTCGCACGTATCGCTTGACCGAGACTGCTATACGAGCAGGCGAGCGCCGAGAATAGGGGAGGAATCGACAATGGCAGAACCGCTCTTGTATCACCCATCGGTCGCTGCGGCCCTTTCCCACGACTTCCTGCGAGGAGGGGACCCACCTGATCTATCGACGTTTCGACAGAAGGCGGACCTCGGAACACTGACCGACGAGGGCATCTGCGAGATCGACACGGACCTAGTCTCCAGTCTCATCTCGCATGCCGTCGAGCTGAAAATCAGCGGAACCGAGCTTGATGCTTGGTTAGCACCAAGGCTCCACAGTGTGCTTCGCATACCCAGGTTCCTGGCAGCGGACCAACGGTTTTGGTCCTGGGTGGCAATTGAGTTGTGTCGCCCGTACGTCCAGGCGCGGTGGGCCGGAAGCGAGGCCGACGCGGTGAGCGCATGGCGCTATACGGGTCCTCTCCTGCGAAACGCCGTATCCCGCCTTTGGTGGGGGGCCGACATGACAAGAAACGGTCCCTCCTACGATTACGTCGCTCCCTTGTTCAAGAGGGTTCGGACCGCGCAGTGGGCCCTCGAGCTCAAGTACTCTTGGTATAGACCGGCTCCAATTGCGTTCGTGAGCGTCGCAGAAGGCGTTGATGAGGGAGAACGGCTCTCCGACGACGACATGCGGTTGCTGAGTAAACGCATCAACGCCTACCTATCACTGAAAGTGTTGGAAGCCGTTGCGGTCGACGAGGGCGTCGATCAGCAATACGATATCGAATGGAGGAAGCACACACCGTCGCTCGCCGAAGTCGTCAAAGGCACCAAACTGAAAGGCCCGGCTGACGGATACGCGTCCGGTGACGCGATAGGTAGCCTCAAGGCGTGGTTCCAGGAACTCGTGATGGGTCCCTGACAGACCTCGCACCAATGCCAGGACGGACCACGGCTGAACACTCTTGTACCGCCCCAGGATTCTTGGACAGTGGGTTGACCATATTCCTAGCGGTCCGTGGTTAAAGGGAGAAAACGGATCGACATGATCGATCCTCCGTACTAGACTCCGGCAGAGTCAAGCCCATTCCTAGTTGAAACTCTCCGCGGCTCCTGATTGCTTACGCGGCTTTCTTCGTCGACGTCGTCGTGTCGATCTTCAGCTCTCGCTTCAATGCGTCACGAAGCCTGGGCAGGTGCCGGTAGCCCATCACCTTGCGCAGGCGTGGCTCGATGTCCAGGAGCGCAGTGGCCAGCCAGCGATGGCGTTGACTCGAGTTCTGCCAGTGATCGACCTTCGCACAGCGCTCCTCAATGAGCGCGTTGATGGACTCGAGGCTGTTCGTCGTCTTCAGCGACCGGCCCAGCACACCGTACACCCCGAGGCGATGCAACGTCAGGGTCTCGTCGAGGCCTTCCGCCAGACTGCCGGCCGCGGATTGGTTCCGATCCTCCAGCTCATGCTGGAGCGACTTGAGGGCGGCGAGGGCCTCGTCGTACTCCGGACGGTTGTAGGCGCGCTGGAGACGCTGCCGCCACACCGGCTGCTCACGCTTGGCCACGTAACTCACCACGTTCTCGCGCGTGTGCCACTGACACCGTTGCACCAGGGCGCGGTGGCGGAAGGCTTTCCGCACGGCCGCCCGGAGCCCCTTGCCGCCATCCACGATCACCAGAAGCCCCTGGGAGACATCGAGGCCCCGCTCGACCAATGACCGGAGGAACGGGGTCAACACCTTCTCGGTCTCCGTGTCCGTCTCGACGACGCCCAGGAACCGTTTGTCCCCCGTCATCGTGATGCCGAGCGCGACGACCATCGTCGCCTCGGCGAACGTCTTGCCGTCCAGCACGAGGGCCACGACGTCCTCCCCGGAGAGGTCCCGCTCCTGGAGCTCGCGGAGTTTCGTCGCGCTGGCCTGAATGAACGCGCGGGACACCGTCGACCCCGATAGGCCGATCGCCCTGGGAATCGCCTCGGCGGCCGCCGCGTAGTTGCGGCACGAGATCCCATACAGCACGCGCCTCAGCAACAGGTCGTTGACTGCGCGATCGCCATGCAGCGCCTCGTACGACCGCAGGGGAATCTCGCGCTCCGTGACATGGCGAATCCGGGGCACGCGAATCGGCACGCGCTGGCCGGCCAACCCGACCGTCCCGGGGTTGCTGCCATGACGGCGCCCGCCGACTGACGGGGCTTTGCGGGCGTAGCGCTCGCCAGCCAGCGCGGTCACTTCCTCGTCGAGCAACTCCTCGATGTGCATCAAGCCCAGCGGAACCAACGACCGGATCAACGCCACCTTGGCATCGACCTCCAGCTCGGCGTACTCCTCTCGGTCGATGACGTCGACCGCGCCCAACGTGTGACCTTTCTTGCGCTTCCTGACCGATCGTAGGACACTGCTCATCTCGGCTCCTTTCTCTCGTGGGCTGATGTCCGTCTTCTCAAACGTCATCAAACCACAGGGTTTGGAGCCGCTTCAATTTCCAACTAAGTTTCGCTCACACTCCTCCGGCATGGCCATGGGTCGACGCAGCGCGCGGGCACGCACGCCGGAATTGTGGATTGCCGCGCACGAGTTGCCCGCGACGGGCGGGCATCCGTTCTATCAGCGACTGAATCACGTCCTGGACATGCTCAGTTTCGACGAGTTCGTCGAAGCCCGATGTGTCGTGTTTTACGCCACATACGTGTTCAGCTGTGTGCGAGCTCGATCAAGAATTTTGATCTGGGATATTCCGGGATATAGCTGGGATGCATCCCACTTAAACCCTCGCGCTGGCACGAACTTACTGTGATCGGCCGACACAATTATGGATCAAAATTTTTGATCTATGAAATCGTCGTCAAATGGCGTTTTCCGGGGGTTTTGAGGCCCTCAAAATGGGGAGGCTTGAAATCCTTTTCAATGGCATTTTCCAGCCGTCTCGACGACGACGCCGAGTCGATCGAAGATTCTGAAGCGGGATATTCCGGGACTGATCCGGGGCTCTCGCGTTCGTCTTTTGTTCGCTTGTCGACGTACGAGACGGGTTCGCTCGAGACTGCCCCCACCGCCACCCAGTCCTGCCGATGCTCGCACTTCGGGATCGCTCGAGGGTTGCCCTCGATTTCCTCGTTGGATTCAGGCGATTTCAGCGGGCACGGGCACGGCGCCGGGGAGGTGAGTCGCGCCTGGGGCGAGGTGGCGGCTGGTGTCCGTGTGATCGTCTCGCGAGCCGGGTTCCGTGGTCCGGGTTGGGCGCTGCGTGAGAGCTTTCTCGGACACCCCTCCCGCAGAAGGCGGACGTCGGATCGGGATCGGCGCGGCCCAATCCTGTCGCCCTCCCCGTCAGGTGTTGTGCCCACGAGCATCGCACGTCTCACGTGTTTCGGATAGTTCCGGAATATCTCGGATCAAACTCTTGATCGACCAGTGGTTCCGAGCACCCACTCCGACTTTCACAAGCGGAAGCACTTGTACTCGTGGAAGACACTGGTTCGCTCCGAGAAGAACTGGCCTGCGGTTCAGGCCGCGCTACGCCGAAACGTCGACGTCGCCATCACGCTGTACCGCAACGGCTCCTGGCCACACGCGCAACCACCCAACTGATTGATGCGCTGGCCGAGTCGATTCTCGGGGGCGACGCGGCCGGTCTCGGCGACGGCCTTGGCCAGGGTCCGGAGCCGTGCGGATCGCCTTGCTCACGCCGCCATACGCGTCTTCTTGGAGCGTATAGGCGAGGTCCCGGAGCAGCAGGTCGCGGCTGAGCCGCGGCGGCGGAGCCCGATGACAGCGGCACCATTCGCGGCGCAGGGCCGCGAGGTCCATCGCCTGCAGCGCGGTCAGCTTCGCGTCCACGTCGGTCAAGTGCTACGGAAACGCCCGGCAGCATGGGTAGCGCGTCTCCAAAAAAGTTCACTAGCTGTGGTGGATTGTCCACGGATCAGGTCGACGCCACGGTGCCGTCAATGCGTGCCTCCGGAGCACAACCCACTCTCCACAAACGACTTGGATGCTCTCACGAGACCGGCACGAGGTTTGCTCCTCTATATCGTGGGAGACTGCTGCTTCTCATGATCAGATAATGCGTCCATTCGAACTACGGAGGCAGGCAACGATGCAGAGACGAGCTGTCAGTCGCGGAGCCATCGCCGTCGCGTGTGGATTGTGGCTCGCAGGCACATCAACTGCCGCTGCGCAGACGGCGTCCGCCAGCCCACCGGCACCGCCGCCCGGGCAGCTTCCTCGGCCGGAATCATCCGTGGTCGAGGTCCCGGAACTGCTGCGCTTCCAGTTCAGCCCAAAGTTCCGGTGCTTCCGTCATCAAGTGTTGTTACGCCGCAACCGGCATGTACATGATGGTGGCAGCTGCCGTCCTACGCAAATCAGCGAACGCCAGCACGTCGCTCAGCCACAAGGCAACGCGCCGCACGGACACGAAGATGTCCCGAAGGGTCAGCCGCCGCGTGGCGAGCCCCGCCTGCATCGCAGGAGTCCGCGTCTCGCGTCCGAACCTCAGCGCCCGATGCGGTCGCACGAAGTTGTAGTAGCAACGCAGTAGCTCGAGATGCGCGCCGAGCGTGTCGGTCGCGCGTGCATGGGACAGCGTCCTTCTTGACAAGTAGGCCGAACTCTGCCGGATGGTTAGATTCAACCGTTCGATGAACGACGTGTTCACCGTCGACGAGTTCTCCGAGTGCGTCAGCGCCTCGTCGAATCGCCGGGCGGCGCCGATCACCGCCCGGCGGTCGACCCGCACGACGCGGTCATGGCGGCGGGTCTTGATCACCTGCGCATAGAGCGCCGCGGGACCGAAGACCCGGCGGATGGCCGTGCCATAGAACTCGAAGCCGTCGGTCACGATCAAGGGACCTGTGGCGAACGTCATGCGCGACGCGACGTCACGAACGAGCGCCAGGGTGTTCCGGTAGCTGCGTCGCCCGACGACGGTCGACGTCCAAAGACGCGACCAGACCTCAATCGCCGCGAACACCCACGTCGGCCGGGTCTTCCCCCCGGTGAACGAGCGGATCTCGTCGGCTTGCAGCTCTTCGGCGACGAAGCCGGTCGTCCACCCGTCGCTAAATCGGCGACACACCGAGGCAGCCCGCTCGAGCCAGCGGGCCACGGTGTTCCAGGCCAGCCGTTCGACCCGGGCGATCGCCGACCGACTGACACCCTCAACGCTCAGCGTGACGACCGTGTCGAACGTCGTCCGGCGATGCTGGAGGCGGTAATAGGGGGTACCTTTCGTCGTCGAGAACGTCTGGCCGCATCCCACGCAGCGGTAGCGGCGCCGTTTCCCGGCCGTGGTTCTGTAGAATCCGTAGCGGATGATGTGGCTGGACCTGGCGTTTCCGTGCAACGGACACTCGGGATTGAGACAGCTTGGTTTCTTCACTGTGCGTGGGCCTTGTCGGCGAGAGAACTATGACGCTCGAATGACGGCCCAAACTCTAGCATGTAGGTGGGTTAGCGACAGGACACAAACAGTTGATTGCGGAAGCACCGGAATATCTTTCACATACACTGAGTTCATGTTTGGAAGGCGGTTAGCTGCGGCCAGGAAAGAGGCTGGGTTGTCCCAATTCCAGCTAGCCCTTGAGCTCGGTGACCGGTACGAACAATCGATGATTTCTCATGTAGAAGCTGGCCGAACGAGCCTCCTGCTCGACGGCGCGGTCAAGGCCGCCCGGGCGCTTGACGTGTCGCTCGACTACCTCACGGGTCTCACGAACAATCCCGAGCCCGCCGCGAAGCTCGCCACACTTGCGGCCAAGGCGAGCGAGCTGGACGACGCGAGCGCGCGGCCCCGATCCGACGCGCCGCATGCCGGCATCCACCGCATCGCGCTCACCGAGGACACCGCAGCCCTGGCAGCGGGATCAGGCATCGCCGCCGACGAATACGTCGTGGACTACGTGCCGTTCCGCGACGACTGGCTCAGCAGTCACGGCCTGAAGCCCGCGCGCTGCCAGGTGACCTACGTGAGTGGCCGATCGATGGAATCGACGCTTGAGCACCGGGCGATCGTGCTCGTGGACTTCCAGCGCACCGTACGGCGGCACAACAAGATTTTCGCGGTGCGCACCGAGGCCGGCCCGGTCGTCAAGCGGCTTCAGCGGGACGAGGACGGGTGGCAGCTCGTCAGCGACAACCCGGCCTATAAGCCAGTGCCGTGGCCGCGTGACGGTCAGGTGCTTGGGCAGGTGATGTGGACGGGGCGGACGCTGTGAGACACGCCGAATCGTAGATCGCGAATGACTGAACAGCCCCTCGACCGACGTAAGCTGACGTTCTCTCAAGCGGAGGGAATCGATCCGCTACCCCAACCCGCCGAGTTGGGCGAGTTACCTGAGAAGGCCCGTGCTCGTCTCTGGAAACTCATCTATGAGTCCATGAAGCAGAGCAGCCCCCCCAACATGATAGGCGGACCGTCCTTTGTAGGGGAACCGTGGCGTAGCATTTTGTGCGACTACTATGTGGATGTCCAGAACGGAGCTGTCGACGAGTTTGACGATCAATTCCACACGAGAACGGAAACATTAAAGAAATTGGTCCTAGAAGGCCCGTTCAATAGAGTGCTCGACTTCCTTGAGTTCGTAATGAGGCATCGCGGAAGGAAGAAGTCGTACCGCCGTCTCGCGTTCGGCCCGAACCTGGAAGCCGTGCTGAAGGAATATCAGTGCGCCTACACCGTCGTCGACGGGGACACGATTGTTCCTGTAGCTCTCCCCGAGCAACGAGAATCTATGAAACGCGCCTTCGATACCTTAAAGTCGGGTTCGTTCAAAGGCGCACGCGAGCATCTTCGTAAGTCCGCCAAGAACCTCAATGCAGGAGACTACGCCGACAGCGTTCGGAATAGCATTCACGCCGTCGAATCAGCAGCTCGCCGTCTCGATGCCGCCGCCGCTAAGTCATTGAAACCAGCACTCGATGCTCTGGCGAGAAACGGTGTAAATCTTCATCCTGCGTTCAAGCGGGCAATCGAAAAACTCTATGGCTATACAAGCGACGAAGATGGTATACGCCACGCTCTTCTTGAGAAAGAAGCAAAGGTAGATGTGGAAGACGCTACTTTTATGTTCGGTGCGTGTTCGTCCTTCGCGGCCTATCTAGTCAACAAGGCACGGAAGGCCGGACTTCCGATTCAAGAGTAGGCTTGGCCCACGCTCCGCTGGCCAGCCGATGCCGACGTCATCGGCGAGGTGAAGTGGGCGGCGCGGACGTTCGCTTGGACCGACGTCCCGGCCAGCCGGTCTATGGACGCGGCGGTATATCACCTGGGCGGGTCGCGGTCGGAAAGACGTTCGGATTCTGAGGGGTGGACCCAATGCGAAGCATCACACTTGCCGCCGTCGTTGCCTTCCTTGGCGTGGCAGTCCAAGCGCAAGACCCGGAACCTCCGGTCGTGCGCGTGTTTGTGGCGGAGAGCAAGGCGCAGGCGTTCAATGCGGCTGGCTGGACCGCAATCGGCTGGTCCAACGATCAGACGGTGGAGATCCAAAAGAACGTCCATGAGCGCCGTGAGTGTTCCGGCCTCCGCGTCACGAACCGCGCCAGCCGCGCGCACTTCGTGACCTCCATGGACCGATCCGAGGGTCGCTTCTCGAAGGGGGCCTTCGGGGCATTCGCTCGAGACAGTAAGATCGCCGTGTTCGACGGCTGGGGCGATCTAATCTTCAGCACGTCCACGCGCAGTCTGGGCAACGCGGTCAAGGATGGCTGCCAGGCCATCCACCGGGAGATCGAGTCCGGGGCCGAATTGATCACCATCGGGGAGACAGACGAGAGCCGGTAACCCCCGGCGTCAAAGGCCCGCGATGCCCTGGCCGCGCAGATGACCCCCGAGCAACTCGCTGAAGCGCAGCGCCGCGCGCGCGAGTGGGACGCGGCGCATCCGAGGGAGCCGTAGTCGGCGCGATGCATGGCAACTGGTGAGCGACAACCCGGACAAAGGACTGGCCGACGCGGCGTTGGCCGGACGACGCCGACGTCATCGGCGAGGTGAAGTGGGCCGCGCGGACGTTCGCGTGAGGAGGGAGGACATGGCGAAGGCTCTGCTTACAAGCGCGCTGATGACCGTTCTGTGTGTCGGGTGTTCAACTCCCGTCCGTGACGACGCTGCGACCGTGCCAGACTCGACACCATCGCAAGAAGTAGCGGGTGCCAGGACGTTGGGCCTTGCGGGGAGCCTGCCGGCTCGGGCGCAGACGCTGTCGAAAGAAGAGATCGCCGACTGGCGGGTTACCGAAGGCTGGGAGATCTTTCGCATGGCTGGCGTGCCCGAGGATGGTGCCAAAGCCCCCGCTGTATACGGCGTAGCCGCTGAGCAAGGGGACGCCGATGCGCAAAATAACCTTGCAATTGGCTATGCGAACGGCGAGGGCGTGCCCGAGGATGATACCGAAGCCGTACGGTGGTTTCGGCTTGCTGCCGAGCAAGGAAACGCCACGGCGCAGTACAACCTGGGGAACGTGTACGCGAACGGCTGGGGCGTGCCCGAGGACCAAGTGGAGGCCAAGCGGTGGTTCCGGCTGGCCGCCGAGCAGGGGGACCGTGACGCTCAGCACACGCTGGGGCTCATGTATGCGATCGGGCATGGGCTCATGGAAGCGAACGGGGTGTTGACGGACACCGAGGATGATGCCGAAGCCGTGCGGTGGTTTCGACTGGCTGCCGAGCAGGGGGACGCCACGGCGCAGTACAACCTGGGGCTCATGTATATGAACGGGGAAGGCGTGCCGCAGGACTATGAAACAGCCCATGTGTGG
This sequence comes from Vicinamibacterales bacterium, assembly GCA_965249105.1. Classification (GTDB taxonomy): domain Bacteria; phylum Acidobacteriota; class Vicinamibacteria; order Vicinamibacterales; family UBA8438; genus CAUZIB01. The sequence continues at coordinate 1,632,691 of OZ252219.1, forward strand.
CTTAACCTAGCCGCATCCCGGTCCACTGGCGAGCTGCGCGATGAATACGTCGCGGCTCGCGACGCCCTCGCGGAGCAGATGATTCCCGAGCAACTCGCCGAGGCCCAGCGCCGCGCGCGCGAGTGGGACGCGGCGCACCCGCGGGAACCGTAGCGACACTACGGACTACACGCCGGTGCTGGCCCGAAAAGGCTGTGGTGCTCGGGCAGGTGATGTGGACGGGGCGGACGCTGTGACGCCCTGCACGTCGAGCCCCGATGTCCGTCGCTGGCGAAGGAGGTCCAGGGCGACGTGTACTGCCCCAGGGTTCTTGGACAGTGGTTTGACGGTATTCGCTTCTACGCTGCCGCGTCCAGCCCGACGAGGTCGCGTCGCACCTGGGCGGGGCTTCGATAGTCGTATTTCTCCAGCATCCACTGTTCGTTGTATGTCCGCTTGAACGCGAGCAAGGCCAGGCGGAGTTCCTCGATGGTCGCGAAGCTCCGCACCCACAACAGATTCTCCTTCAGCGTGCGGATGAAGCGCTCCGCGACGCCGTTGCCTTCGGGCTCCCGCACGAAGCTCGGGGAACTTTCGATGCCGAAGAACGCGACCTCCTGTTGAAAATCGTCGGCCAAGTAGTTCGACCCGTGGTCGTGACGCAGCCGCAGCCCACGGGCCACGCCTTCGCCGATGCCCCCGAAGCGTTCGCGGATGCCCTGGCGGATCGGCTCCAGGGCCTCGAAGCGGGTCCCGCGCTTGGCGGCATGAAGACCGATGCACTCGGCCGTGCAGTGGTCAACGGCCACGAAGACAAAGGCTGGCCCCTCGGCGACGGTCACCGTGGTCGTCATGTCCGTCCCCCACATTACGTCGGGCGCCTCCGTGGTGATGGTCCCGTCGTGCGCCTTCGGCCCGTGCGCGTGCCCCGCGCGCTGCGGGGCCTGGAGGTCGTGCTCCCGCATCAACCGCCGCACCCGCTCCTTCGAGGTGCGCCGCCCCTCAACCCGCAACTTCACCCACACTTTTCGGTAGCCCTCGCCATGAAACGGCGAGGCTTCGAGCACCCGACGAACGTGGGCCACCAAGACGTCATCCGGGGCGGCGCCGACCGGACCGCGGCGACGACACGGCGCCGGGGACGGGGTCGCCTGACGCCTCGCATACACGCTGGAGCGGGCGCAGTGCCACACGCGGCAGACCCGCTGCACGCCATACGCCCGACGGGTGGAGATCGACTGGGCGCCACTCATCGCGTCGACCTCCGCCGGGCCAAAGGGCCGCTGGCCTCCAGCTGGTCCACCTTCGCATACAGCAACTCGGTCTCCATCAGCAGCTCGCCGATCTTGGCCTGCAGCCGACGATGGTCTTCGTCCCGGGCATCCGTCGCGCGGCTCTTTAGGCCCGCCTGCCCCGCAGCCAGAAACTGAGCCCGCCAGTGCGACGCCCGCGCCGCCGTGATCCCCACCGCCCGCGACACGGACTCGAGATCCTCCCCGCGCAACAGACGCATCACCACCTCACGCTTGCGCCCGGCCGAGAACCGACCCCCACGGCCGCGCCCGGCGGCCGCGCCGGTCGCCACCGATTCCTCAACGTGCTTCCTCATCTCGACACTCCTCCTGCGAGAACTCTCTCGCAATCAAGTGTCCAAGAAAACCCTAGGGCGCAGGAGACGACGCTTGAGCATCCCGCGTTTGCTGAGACCCCGACGCTGGACGTAGGCGGTCGCCAGACGCTTTCGCCTGCGGATGTCGAGCGAATGGTGTCGCTGTATGACGGGAACCTCCGGATGGCTGACGACGCAGTGGAGCAGCTCTTTGCGGCGCTACGAGAGGTCGGACGGTGGGAGAATAGCCTCGTCCTGGTGACGTCTGACCACGGTGAGGCTTTCTTCGAACACGGCGTGCAGGGTCACAACTCGACGTTGTACGAAGAGATGGTTCACATTCCGTTCATCCTTCGGGTCCCTGCTGGCGTGTCCGTCCCATCGCTTGACCGAAATCGTCTCGTTATGCTCTCGGACGTCCTGCCGACGGTCCTTGGACAGGTCGGCCTGGAGCCAGGCAAGGAGGTCGATGGAATCGACATCTTGCGGCCGGGCGGCGAGGATTGGGCGCGGGTGACGTTCCTACGCCACCGTCTGGAGCGCTTCTTCGTGGCGCGGACCGGTCGATGGAAAGGGTTCTTCAGCCCCGACGGTCGGGTCACTCAGCTGTTCGACATCGAGACCGACCCCGGAGAGACCGTAGACCTCGTCGAGGACCGACCGCTTCTGCACCACGGACTTGCGGCGCTGTTGAGGCAACACCTCAGCCATGCGCGGGGACGCTTCGGGTCGGAAGACGTCGAGCTACCCGAGCAGGATCTCCAAGAGCTGAGGTCGCTTGGCTATTTGCGATAAACAGTGCCCTCAAAGCGGCCATGCGAGCCGGACTGTCAACCGGAACGTCGCCACGCTGGCGTCAAACAAGCCGCGCGCCCCGGAGGGGCACGACGATGTCTTGGCGAACGTGTTGGCCCCGTCAAGAACAACGCGGTGACGCCTCGCGTGTGGCCAGTTGTTCGGTGGCACTATTGCAGCGGCAACTGGGATCGGCGTTTGTGTTGGTACCAAGCTGCTACTGCTAGCGGACACTACTCAAACGGAGCGACGGTATCGCCGGCAGCCGTAGCCACGGTAGGACGTGAGTTGATCCAAGGGCGGCTTCCCAGGGTCGCCCTTTTTCATTCCCTGCCCATGAAAGTACCGCCCAGGTCTGCCTGATCACGGTCGACCAGGTACAGAGCGACGCGCTGGACGTCGGCTATCTGTCTGATGATGGCTGTCAGATTGTCGTGACTGTATATGGAGGCCCACGATCTGCCTTCGGCAGATCCGTGCTCAGAGGTGGCACACGTATCGTCACAAAAGTTTTATCCCGGAATATCCCGGATTAAAACTTGGGTCATGCCTAGCTGAGTGAATCGTACCGGGCAAGGGTTCCGTCGGGTGAACGGGTGCAACGATATGCCGGCGCTCGTCGCTGCCCTCCGGGTGCGTGACGCGCAGCTGGGATTCGGGGAGTCGTCAGAGTATGGTTGCGTAGTCGTGAACCGGGCCGCCGCTGAATTTCAACAGCGCAAGGGACATCCCCCGGTTTCGTTGAGTTGATCGTTCCTCGTTGTCTGTTCTTTTCTCATTGAAAAAGACAACGGGTGTGGAGCCTGTGGGAAACCGCGTCCTTGGCGGTTTTCCATAGGATCCACGCCCTCTTCGTTCGCGCGTCGTTCAAACGCCGCTGGACTGATCTGGCCAAGCGTCGAGTGCCGGCGTCGTTGGTTATAGAACACTTCGATGTAGTCGAACAACTCCATCTTCGCGTCTCCGTACGAAGAAATCGACCAACTGTGCAGGTGCATCTGGTCGGAACTTCCGGATGAAACGACCGCCACCCATTCAGAGAGGCTCAGCTAGGCATGACCCAAGTTTTAATCCGGGATATTCCGGGATAATCCGGGATGACCCCGGGATGCGACTCGCGCGAGGACAACAACTTATCCTCCGATGCGGAGGTACCGACGTTGCCCGCCAAGACACTCCCCCTGAGCCGGTCAAGGAGTTTGAAGCGGGACATAGTAGGGACCCTTCAAATATTCGTCTTTTGGTGCTTCCGCAATCAACTGTTGGCGTCCAGTCCCTAACCCACCTACATGCTAGAGTTTGGGCCGTAATGTGAGCACCACAGTACTCTCGTCGACAAGGCCCACGCACAGTGAAGAAACCACGCTGTCTCAATCCCACGTGTTCCGTGCACGGAAACGCCAGGTCCAGCCACATCATCCGCTACGGATTCTACAGAACCACGGCCGGGAAACGGCGTCGATACCGATGCATCAAGTGCGGACAGACGTTCTCGACGACCAAGGGGACCCCCTACTACCGTCTCCAGCATCGCAGAACAACGTTCGACACGGTCGTCACGCTGCGCGTTGAGGGCGTCAGTCTGTCGGCGATCGCCCGGGTCGAACGGCTGGCCTGGAACACCGTGGCCCGCTGGCTCGAGCGGGTCGCGTCGGTGTGTCGCCAATTTAGCGACGGGCGGCCGACCGGCTTCGTCGCCGAAGAGCTGCAAGCCGACGAGATCCGTTCGTTCACCGGGGGGAAGACCCGGCCGACGTGGGTGTTCGCGGCGATTGAGGTCTGGTCGCGTCTCTGGACGTCGACCGTCGTCGGGCGACGCAGCTACCGGAACACCCTGGCGCTCGTTCGTGACGTCGCGACGCGCATGACGTTCGTCACGGGTCCCTTGATTGTCACCGACGGCTTCAAGTTCTATAACACGGCCATCCGCCGGGTCTTCGGTCCCGCGGCGCTCTACGCGCAGGTGATCAAGACCCGACGCCATGATCGCGTCGTGCGGGTCGACCGACGGCTGGTCATGGGAGCCGCCTGGCGATTTGACGATGCGCTCCATCGCTCGGAGGACTCCTCGACGGTGAATACGTCGTTCATCGAGCGTCTGAATCTGACGATTCGGCAAAGTTCGGCCTACCTGTCAAGACAGACGCTGTCGCATGCGCGCTCGACGGACACGCTTGAGGCGCACCTCGAATTGTTACGCTGTTACTACAACTTCGTTCGCCCGCATGGGGCGCTGAAGTTTGGGCGCGAGACCCGGACGCCCGCGATGCAGGCGGGACTCGCCTCGCGGCGGCTGACCTTTCGAGACATCTTCGAGTCCCTGCGGCGCGTTGTCTGGTGGCTGAGCGACGTGCGGGTGTTCGCTGACTTGCGTAGGACGGCCGCTTCCGCCGTCGTGTACATGCCGGTCGCGGCGTAACAACACTTGATGACGGAAGCACCAGGCGCCCATCAAACAAGTGGACCTTCCGTTCCGCGTAGTCCGAGTAGCGCGGGTCGTGGGTCACCATACAGATCGTCGATCCTTCGTCGTGCAGGGCCTTGAGGAGCCCCATCACGGCCTCCCCGTTCTTCGAGTCGAGATTCCCGGTCGGCTCGTCGGCGAGGAGGATCGAGGGTTCTCCCGCGACCGCGCGGGCCACCGCGACGCGCTGCTGCTGGCCACCCGACAGTTGGCTGGGGAGATGCTTGACTCGATGCGCCATCTCTACCTTCTCGAGGGCCGCGGTCACGCGGGCCTTGCGCTCCGAGGGCCGCATCCCGCGGTAGGTCAGCGGCAGCTCGACGTTCTCGTAGACGCTCAAGTCGCCAATCAAGTTGAAACTCTGAAAGATGAACCCGATCTCGCGATTCCGCGTGCGGGCGCGCTCGGCTTGGCTGAGCTGCGCGACCGGCCGATCGTTCAGCGTATAGCTCCCGTCGGTCGGGGTATCAAGCAAGCCGAGGATCGAGAGCAACGTCGACTTGCCACAGCCCGAGGGCCCTTCTATGGCGATGTACTCGCCGTTGAAGATGTCCAGGGTGACCGTGTCGAGGGCGTGCGTCTCCACCTCATCGGTGTAGAAGACCTTGCTGACCTGGTCGAGATGAATAAGCGCTGCCGCGGAACATAATCCGCTGAGCTCGATCAAAAGTTTTAATCCGGGATAAGCCGGGATAATCCGGGATGACCCCGGGATGCGACTCGCGCGAGGACAACAACTTATCCTCCGATGCGGAGGTACCGACGCTGCCCGCCAAGACACTCCCCCTGAGCCGGTCAAGGAGTTTGAAGCGGGACATAGTAGTAGCCACCCGCGCTCGACTCGGCGAGCACGATGTCATCCCACACGCTCGGGTTGAGGACGTAGTGCGTCGCCATGGACCGACCGGTAAACCGGATCAGCGTCTTGGCCTTCCGCAGGACGTTGAGCGGCTTCGAGCGCACCAAGGCGGTCCCCGTCCCCGTCGTCGTCCAGTCAATGTCCTGAATCCCCGTCACATTGAGCAGGCCCCGGAGGGGACGCGCGGAACATAATCCGCTGAGCTCGATCAAAAGTTTTAATCCGGGATAAGCCGGGATAATCCGGGATGACCCCGGGATGCGACTCGCGCGAGGACAACAACTTATCCTCCGATGCGGAGGTACCGACGCTGCCCGCCAAGACACTCCCCCTGAGCCGGTCAAGGAGTGTGAAGCGGGACATAGTAGGGACCCATCAAATATTCGTCTTTTATTCGCTTGTCGACGTGCGAGACGGGTTCGCGCGAGACTGCCCCCACCGCCACCCAGTTCTGTCGGTGATCTCGCTACGGGATTGCTTGGGTTTGGTCCCGACTTTTTCGTTGGATTCCGGACGCTGGTCAGCGGTCTCGGGAGGGGCTCCCGGAGGAGAGACGCGTCCGGGGCGGTGCGGCGCACCGTGTCCGGGTGATCGTCTCGCGCGCCCGTTTCCGTGGTCCGGGTTGGGAGCATGTTGGCGTCACGGAACGGGGGGCACGACCGCAAAATCCACCCCCTTCGAACGCCCAAAACCTCTCGGAAACGCCGTTTGAAGGCGATTTCATGGATCAAAAGTCTTGCACTACAATTCTGTGGAGCGATCCCGTAAATCGTTGCGTCCGCGAGAGTCGCATTTCGGGATGGATCCCGGCAAGTCCTGGAATATCCCGCTTCAAACCCGCATGATGGGCGCGCCCCTCGCCCCGCCGTCATGAAACGCGAACGGCGTTTGCCCAGCGGAGGCGCCGGCGTGTCGCTGCGGACGCGCGTGCCGTGGCATCCTCAAGGGGCGGAAGCGGGACAGTCGTCGTAGCGTTTATCGGGGTGGGGGAAACCCGTGGTCTGGCCCCGGGCAGCCGGCCTTGATGTCCACAAGATGGCAGCCGCCATGCGACGAAGGCAACCTTCGTCGGGGGTAAGCTCGGTTTTCGTTCTATGCTTGACAGAAGAGTCCACATACGCCCCTTGTCGCTCACGAGTTCGGTGATCCACCCGCAAAAGGAGGACCCGGAATGGTGAAGAAGAAGCGCCCTCATTCGGCGGCGACGAAGGCAACGACGACCCGGCGCAAGCTCTCGAGAAAATCGGCAAAGGTCGCCCAGAAGAAGACAGTTAGGAAGAAGAAACCGCCTACGAAGAAGGTCGTCACCAGGAAGGCCACCAAAAAGAGTGTTACGAGGAAGAAGGCCACAAAGAAGAAGATAAAGGCTACCCCGAGGAGAAAGGTCGCCAAGAAGAACGTCCCCAAGCCGAGGGTCCGCAAGAACGCCGTCCGCAGGAAGCCGATAGCGCTCAACCGTCCACGCCGGATCCTTCCGGAAGCCATGACGGAGACGGAACCTGAGCCTGCCCCCGCCCCATCCCCGGTGACTGCGGAACCGCAGACGCCGGACACCAGGGAACAGGAGACCGATGGGTCGCCTCCACTCGACCAGCCGATGACGGACCTCGGTCCATTGGGCGACCTCTTGGAGCGGTTGGGGTTCGACGACGAACGCGAGGAGGGCGACCGTTAGCGAAGTGAACTAGCGTAAGCGGGGGAGACCCCCCGGCGTTGCCGGGGCGGCACCCAGAGTTTGACAGTTCCGGGAGTGGAATGAGGAACTCCCTATCGTGAGCCGCCAAAGCATCACGAAAGGGAGTCCCCATGACAGAACTAGCGCAGTCTAAATCACACGAAGTGGACATGCCGGTATCACGTGGTGTTCATCCTCAAGTACCGGAAGAAGGTGATCGACGGGGAGTGACGCCGGGACCTCGGGGACGTGTTGCGCCCGTCTGGCCCAGCAGCGCGAGAGCAAGGTGGAAGCAGGGCATCTGATGGTCGACCACGTTCACATCATGTTGTCGATCTCGCCGAAGTACTCGGTGGCGCAGGTGATCGAGTATCGCTGGACGGCTTCGACGGGAGTGGCGATGTTTCCCGACGCCGCGTCCACGGCCGATGAACTGATCCAGGCGGCCGACATCGCGATGTATCAGGTCAAGGTCGATGGCAGGGACGGCATCCGGCTTGCGCGAGCGGGGTTCAGAGAGGATGTGTCGGCGTGAGCATCCGTTCAGTTTTTTCCCTAGTCTCGAGCGACCTGGCGATTGATCTGGGGACGGCGAACACCTGCGTCTACGCGCGGGGCAAAGGCATCGTGCTCAACGAGCCTTCGATCGTGGCCATCAACACGGTCAGCGGCCAGGTTGAGGCCGTCGGGAGCGAAGCCAAGGAGATGCTCGGGCGCACCCCGGGCGACATCATCGCGATCAAGCCTATGAAGGATGGAGTCATCGCCGACTTCGAGGTCACGGAGAAGATGCTGACCTACTTCATCAAGCGGGCGCACAACCGCATCGTCTGGGTGCGGCCGCGCATCGTGATCGGGGTGCCGTCGGAGATTACGCAGGTTGAGAAACGCGCGGTGAAGGAGAGTGCCTATCGTGCCAAGGCGAGCGAAGTCCATCTCATCGATGAGGTGATGGCCGCCGCGATCGGGGCCGGCATGCCGATCACCGAGCCGTCCGGGAACATGATCGTCGATATCGGTGGGGGGACGACCGATATCGCGGTCATCTCGCTGGCCGGGATCGTCTACAGCAAGGCCGTTCGGGTCGCGGGTAATGCCATGGATGAGGCGATCATCCAATACATCAGAAAGACGTACAAGTTGTTGATCGGCGAGCGAACGGCCGAGCAGATCAAGATTCAGATCGGCTCAGCGTATACGCTCGACGAGCCGCAAACGATGGAGATCAAGGGCCGTCATCTCATCGAGGGAGTGCCCAAGACGATCATCATCAGCGATGAGAAGGTCCGCGAAGCGCTCGCGGAACCGGTGAACGTCATTGTCGAGGCGGTGCGCGTCGCATTGGAGCGAACGCCTCCAGAGCTGTCGGCCGACATCGTCGACCGAGGCATCGTGATGACCGGCGGTGGTGCCATGTTGAAGAACATGGACAAGCGATTTCGCGCGGACACGGGGCTGCTCGCGGCCATGGCGGAGGACCCCCTCTCGTGTGTCGTGCTGGGTGCCGGTCAGATGCTGTCTGACTTCGGCTTGCTCCGAAAGATATCGAAGGACTAAGCAGCAGCCCTCCCAACACATGAGTCACCAAAACGTTCTCGACACCCTGACGCTTCGCGACCGGCATCAGGAGGAGCACCTCGTCGGGAGACGAGTGCCCCATTGCCAGCACGAGGTTGTGCTCGGCGACCAGTGAGAAGACCGCGACCAGCGCGGGCATCGGTGCGCCGTCTTCCACGACCGGGCCGAGCGGTTCGGAGCCCTCTGGCAACGTGGAGAGCCCGATGAGGGCGTGCAAAACTTTGATCCGAGATCGCCTTCCTCGCGGGCAGGCTCGGCCGCAAACCGCTCCAGGTCGGCGAACAGGTCCTCGACGAACAACTTGCACCCGAGCGGCGCACCGGGAGACACTGCGTTGGCGCCGGCGATGGTCTCGAGGTCGAGCAACACCGGGGCCTCGCGCAATGGCCGTCGAGGATCCGCACCATCTGGCGATCACGAACGACGCACCGCCGCCAATCATCTGGACGAAAACGGCTGACGAGATCCTCGCCAGTGCAGCGAGATTTTGTTAGCGAATTTCTGATCCGGGACACTCGTTGGTTCTCAGTGGTTTGATCGAGCGCCGAGATCCGTGCATCGATCGTCGCTCGCTTCGTTCGCGCTGCCGCCGTATCGAACCTTCCCGGCACCCGGCGGTGCCGAAGGCCAGAGGTCTGCTCTGATTAGGGGATAATCCGTCAGGCCGTCAGCCCACTCGCAGTGGTTGACGTGCGTAGGGGCGTCGGCCTGGTCAAACAGGCTGGCGTCCGCTTGTCATCGAAGTCTAGTGTCCTGTAAACGTGATTCACATCCTAAATCAGCGGCATGTGCTGTGGTCGTCCGGTGGCGAAGCGAGCCATGCTCGCCAGGATGTCGTCGGCAGATTTGGTCCAGACGATCGGCTTCGGGTCTTCATTGTGCCCGTCGAGAAACTCCTGAATGACACGCTTGACCCTGTGCGCCCGTGCTCCCTGGTCTCTCAGGCATCTGGACTCTCCTACTCTGCCGCCGGAATCAGGGTATCGAATTTGATTGTCACGGCTTCGCCGACGTTCAAGAAGCGCCAACTATTCGATCGGCGCGGTTCTGCCGGCTGATTCTACCGCGGAAACCGCCAGATTTCGGTTTCCATGACCGCCATAGGCGATGCTCGCCCAGTATGTCGCCGATGGACAGCCGCCGGCGGAGTCTGCGGACGAGCGTGTTCGGAATCTCGGTGTGGCGGGGTACGGCCTCTACGGATCCCGTGTTCGGATTCGTCCAGGGTGACTCGGCCAGCCTACAGCACCCCGGCGTCGCGCATGACCGGCTCGGCCTTCTCGCGGATCTCGACGGCGAGCTCATACGGATCGACCTGCTGATACAGAAAGAGCTCGACCGACAGAGCGCCCGCGTATCCCTTGTCGGCGAGAGTTCGCAGCACCCGCGACACCGGCGCGATGCCATCGCCCGGGATGGCGCGGGTCCGGCTGGTCAACAGTTCCCGCGGGATGTCGGGCACGTCCTGGAAGTGGACGTGGGCGATCTCGCCCGGCCGGATCAAGTCCAGGTCCTCGAGCCCGCTCAGCCCGGACAGGAAGTGGTAGAAGTCGAGCATCGGCGACACGTTGCCGGCGGCGCGTGTCATGCGAAGCGTCGTGGTCAGGGTCGAGATGAACGTTGAGTTGCGGATGAACTCGATCATCATTATCAGATCGAACTCCCGGGCCACGTCGCCCGCCATCCGCATGTTCTCGACTCCGCGGTCGTAGTCGTCCTCGGTGAACTCGCCGTTCGTCCCCGTGGAAGCGTAGACCCGTTCGAGTCCGAGCTCCGCGAACATCTCGCAGCGTGCTCTCAGAGTGTCGACGGCCGTGTCGTGATCGGGATTAGGCTCCCAGAGTCGGCCCACGCCGACCGAGCCCGAGACCGGCGTCAGGCCGTTGTCGGTCAGCACCCGTCGCGCGGCCGCCAGCGAGTCGGTTGTCAGGAAATCGTCGACCAGTCCGGCGTTGAGCTCGACATGCCGGATGCCGGCCCGGGCCCAAGCCACCGCCTACGGCGGTGAGACGCGCAAAGGTTCGACCGTTGTAGGGATTCGCCAAGAAATATGCGACGGTCTCCAATCATGAACTCCTCAGTTCAGAAAGGAGACCGTCATGCGAGAGTGGCAGAGCCAATCCGTGGGTCGAACGACGAATTGGCTGGAGGAGTACGGCGCGTCCAGCATGTTCGACGGTTCGCTGTCGACCGGGTTGGCAGGACTCACGATCAGTCCCAGCCGTGGCATCCTGGTGTTCTCACCAATCGTTCTCCTGGCGGTGGCCGGCGGGTATCGGGTGTGGCGGACACGTCTCGAGTGGATGCCCTCGAGGGCAGGTCAGGACGCCGTGCTCCTTGGGCGATATGCCACGCTCGGGGCGGTCACGACGCTCCTGGCGTACTCGCAGTATCTCGTGTGGTGGGGGGGCACGGCTTCGGGCCTCGCTACCTGACCGACATATTGCCTTTCGCAGCGTTGCTCTTCGTGTTCGGATTGGTAGACCTTGGTGGGCAGAGCCGCCCGGTACCAAGGGGGGGTCCATTGTCCACGTTCCGGTCGGTCGTGCTGATCGCACTGTGTGTCTATTCGACCGGAATCCAGGCCCTCGGCGCGTTTTGCTGGCCATCTCCCTGGACGCTCGACGGAGCATCGGCCTATGTCGCCAAGCTGTGGGACTGGCGAGACAATCAGATTGTCTCGTGTTTCCGTTCGGGACCTCGAGTCGACCCAATGGCTCGACATCTCTTCGAGCGTCTGGGTCTGTAACGCCTTGAGTAGCGACGGTTTTGTCAACTTACGGTGGAAAGGTCAAACTTATGCCGAATGAGTGCGGTTCGATCAGGCTACCGTGATCGCTTCCCAAGTTTCAAAAGAACGTGCCCTCAATAACCGGTGATGAACTGCTTGTAGTCTGTGCCTGGCCAACCGGAAAAGATTCAGAACGAGGCGTTGGTGCATGAATCCTCGGCCTGAGGAGTCCAGAGAGACGGGCCTTCGCGCGTCCGGCTCGGGGGGACGGAGCCGAAGACTACGCTGAGGGGATGAAGTCGAGAGTTCATCCCATGTACAAGACGAAGTATCGAGTTGGGAACTGGGCCTCCTACGATCGGGGCCTGTCCTCCATGTGCCCCGACGTGACTCGACTGGTATATTGTCGGAAAGAAAAGCTTAAAATAGCTGGCAACCACACGGGCCACACGTCATCCAAGAAGGGCAACGTCACGAGGTGCTCAGCGTCGACCGAATGCGCGGTGTCTGGGTCCAGGGATGAAACTACCCACGTGCGTCCTAGTGCTTCTGATCGGCGTCTCAGGAACCGCTGGCTGTGTCTCGAAGCCAACGTTGGAAATGTTCCAGATCGATGATCCGCCCTGTTACGACCGCTCCAGCCAATCTCAGACCGCGGTTGTCGATACCCACTTGCACTTCCGTCCGTTTGGAGGCCCCGCGATCCCGTTCGAGGAGACGGTCTTGTACCTCCAAGAGACCGGCGTCCTGTTCGCGAACATCTCTGGCATCGGTCAGATGCTACCCCTGTCGTCGTCCTGCACCTACTACCTTGAGTGCCCAGGCACGCCAGTGACGCCAACACTGAAGAACGACTTCGTTAATGCTGCTAACTACATCATGAACACGCACCCTGGCGTCCATCTGACGCTCTCGATGACGTTCCCGGACTTGTCGCGCCCGGAGGCGATCCTCCGAGGGATGCACCTCTTGGAGAAAGAATACCCCGGCGCGTTCACCTGGATGGGCGAGGTAAACCTGGTCAAACAAGCGTTGTTCCCTAACGGGCATACGCCGGTCTCCATGGCCGCCCTCACGGGGTGGGCGCCCTTCATGGAAGCGCTGCGGGAACGAAACATCCCGCTGGCGGTACACGCGGATCTGGGCACGGACGAGGATCCAACTCGATACCTGCCTCTCCTGCAGGAAGTGCTGCGCTTGTATCCTGATAACGCAATCGTTTGGGTGCATATGGGGCTGTCCCGTGAACTGGTCGATATGACCGCCGCCCAGCACATCCAGACGATAACGTCGCTGCTGGATCGCTACCCGAAGCTGATGGTGGATATCTCTTGGCGGGTGATCGACGACGCCTATTTCTCACAGCCGGACAAACGGGCGCTCTATGTACCGTTCTTGAATGACTACTCGGAACGGATCCTGCCCGGCACGGACTTCTTGGCGTCGAGGGACAAGGACATCGACGTCTATCGAACGGAGCTACACGTCACGAGTCAGATCCTTCGCGACCTGCACGATACCGCCTTTCGGAATATCGCGTTGGGGCGGAACTATTTCCGACTACTAGATCTAGAATACACGGCACCGCCGGTGTGTGAGTAGCCGTCCAGGCCAGGATCGTCCCCCTCCGACGTGAACCACAGGAGGTTGACGACTACGCGACCATCTCCGACGACTCTCCTAGCCCGAGTTGAGTATCGCGCGCACGGAGTGCGGCGACCAGTGCGGGCATGTCCTTGCACCCGGTCACACGCCGGAATCCCTTCGCGGCTTCGAGCACGGCGGCGCCGACCCAGCGGAGTACCATCGTGCCGCCCCGCCACCGTTTCACGTTGCGCTTGACGTGGCGGGTCCGGCTCAAGAGGCTCTCGATGGCATTCGTCGTAACGAGCGACCTCTGGAGACGTTCGGACAGCCCGAGTCCGATCACCGTCAGCGTTTCGTCGAGGCCTTCGCGCACACTGGCGGCCGCACTCGGATGATCAGCGTCCAATCGGCGGGCCTGGGTCCGGGCGACCCTCACCCGGGCCTATACCAGTGCTGACGTCACGAGGGCACGCCGACGCCTTCAGGACCGGTACCCCTCGCCATGAAACGGTGAGGCTTCGAGCACCCGGCGGATGTGGCCGACCAGCACCGCGTCCGGGGCGGCACCGACCGGCCCGCGGCGCCGTGATGCGCGCGCCCTCGTCGCGTGCCGTCGCGCGTAGACGCTGGACCGCGCCCGTCCCCACACGCGGCAGATCCGCTGCACACCATACGCCCGCCGGGTGGAGATCGACTGGGCGCTCTTCATCGCGTCGACCTCCGCCGGGCCAAAGGGACGCCGGCCTCCAGGTGGTCCACCTTCGCGTAGAGCAGCGTGCTGCCATCGATCAGGAGCTTTGAAGCGGCACAAAGCCCCACAACGCCCGAACGCAGGTGATCCTCCGAGAAGAATCGAGGACGTGTCGAAAGCGACATCGCTGCAGGGCGGCGCTCAGACGACAGCACAACCAGTCGGCGAAATCCAATTGGCCGTCGGGCTCGCGCCATAGCCGACTCGGGGAGCCCGCCTGGCGGCTCCCCCACAACCGCTGTTGAAATTTGAAGCGGCGGCTCTTCGCTGCCAGCACCGCCGGGAGACCGGCGCAACTGTTACGTGCGTGAGCTGGATGCCTTCGGGGCGCGTCTGATCGAAGGTACGAGTGGTGCGCAGTACCCGGTCTTCTCCCCCGATGGGGAGTCAATCGCGTTCTTCGCGGACCGTCAGTTACCGCGTGTCCGTGACCGGAGGAGTGCCGCTGCTGGTGAGTGACGCCCCGGTCTTCGGAGATGGCAGCACGTGGGGACCGGACAACACGATCGTGTTCCCTGGCGCGACCGGACTGCTGCGGGTGGAGTGGCCGAGCCGATCACGAGCATGGACGCCCTACCTCTTGCCGCGGAACTCGTGGCGCGCGAGCACGCGCCCTGCCACGTCCCACACCTCGACGACCCAGTCACCTTCAGTGACAGGCCTGCGACTGTACGTCCGCCAGCTGGGACTCCCGACCGCGAGGTCAACAGCCCCCACCGTTCTGTTCTCGTGAAACCAGACATGACGGACCATATCGCCGGGACGCCCATTGGTCACGTGCGTCCAAAACGTGGCTCGCGTGCTGACCGCGAAGCTGTCCGACCGTCCGACGAGTTCTCGATCCACGACGTCAGTCCCCACACCGGAACGAGCGACCGATAAGCGCGGTGTCTGGGCATCGTCGGTGACGAGCACTTCGGGGACGAGCCGAGTGCCGACCCCCTGCTCAAGAACAGCGGTGCCTCGGTCGAGAACAGCGGCGCCTCGTGCGAGCCGCGCTGGATCCGGCTCTGCCGCTGTCGGATCAACGGTCGTCAGGGAACCGCTGACGACGGTCGCCGGGACCTGAACTGGCTCGAGATCGTGGCTCGGTGGAACATAGCGTCCACCCACCCACACGAGTAACGCCAACAGCGTGATGCCGAGGCCAGTGAACCCACCAGTGCGGACGGAACGCCCTCGGCGAATCATCAGGAACCGGCAGCGTTCGACCATCCGCGGCGCCCATGCGGAAGGTCCAGCCGGCTGGTGTCCAATGTTGTCGTGGTGCAGAGCGTTGATCCGCCGCCTCAACTCCCTACCGGTCAACGGGCCACTCCTCACCGATTGCCACACGATGACAGCGAGGAAGGCGAACAGAAACGCTGTGCCTATTAGCAGAAGGTCCTCCATGTGCCCCGACGTGATTCAGCTAGCCACGTGAGGCAAACCGAGGTCCGGAGACTAGCTGGGAGAAGCCGCTAGTGCAGTGATCGTAAAACGTCTTGCACTTCCAGTTGGGGTTTGGTACCGTGTGGCACATGAACCGAACCCCCGCTTTGCCGATGACGCCGGAACAACGCGCGACGCTGCACGGCTGGATTCGAGCGGGCACGACAGCGCAGCGCGTGGTGTTGCGGAGCCGGATCGTGGTGCTCGCGGCTGACGGTCTGCCGAGCAAGCACATCGCTCACCAGCTCGCCACGAGCCAGAATACGGTGCGGTTGTGGCGCCGCCGGTTTGCGGTTGGGGGGCCCGGCGCCCTGACCCGCGATGCCCCGGGCCGCGGGCGCAAGCGCCAAGTCACCGCGGCCCGCGAGCAGCAGGTCGTGGAAGCGACGCTGCACACCGCGCCGCCGCGGGCGACCCACTGGAGTCTGCGTACCATGGCCGCTGCGCAAGGGTTGAGTCCGGCGTCGATTCATCGGATTTGGCAGGCGCACGGGCTGCAGCCGCACCGCGTCCGTACCTTCAAGCTGTCGACGGACCCGCGGTTTCTCGAGAAGCTCACCGACGTCGTCGGGCTCTACGTGGATCCGCCCGAACAGGCCCTGGTCTTCTGTGTCGACGAAAAGAGCCAAATCCAAGCGTTGCAGCGATCGCAGCCCGGCCTGCCGATGAAACCCGGCCGAGCCGGCACCATGACCCACGACTACAAGCGGCACGGGACGACGACGTTGTTTGCCGCGTTGAATGTCCTCGAGGGCACCGTCATCGGCTCGTGTCTGGCGCGCCATCGGCATCAGGAATTTCGCAAGTTCTTGAACCTGCTCGACGCACAAACGCCGCCGGACGTGGCTATCCACGCCATCCTCGACAACTACGCGACGCACAAACATCCGGCGATTCAACGGTGGCTCCGCCGGCATCCTCGGTTCCATCTGCACTTTGTGCCCACGAGCGCCTCCTGGCTGAACCTCGTCGAGGTCTGGTTTTCGCGGCTGACCGCGGACCAGCTGCGACGCGGCGACTTTCTGAGCGTCCGCGACCTCATCGACGCGATCTCCGCGTATATTCACAACCACAATCACGACGCCGTGCCGTTCATCTGGACCGCTCCGGCCGAACGCATCCTGGAGAAAGTCATGAAGTGCCGAGCTATTTCGGAATCACTGCACTAGGTTGTGGGCCCCACAAGCCGGACCTCAAGGCTAGATTCTCGCCACGAGCTTGTCAACCATCCCCTCGTGGAACCCCTGACGGAACAGTGTCGGTCGCATTCAGCGGGACCTCGGCAGTTCCTCGAATGTGGGGCGCTCGTCACAGCGGTGCACCGCGAGCACCTCGCGGACGTGTTCACCGGCGGCTTCGACCATCGCCTCCGCTGGAACGGGTTGTACGCGGTGACACGTGCGCCTGGTGACGGGGGTGGGGGTTGCGGCGGCGACTGTGGCACGGGCGGGTGCGGGACCTGCGAATCTGGCCGGTCACGATGATCTTCGTCGGGCATTGGCTGACGACCTTGAAACGTTTCGGGCAGACCCAGAACGATGCTTCTCACTCCGCCGCCCTTTCAGAGACCCTGCAGCGCGAGCTGTCGGACGCGAGCCGCCAGGCGGAGGTTAGACCAGCAAGGAGGGTCCCGTGTATCGGGGTGGGGGAAAACCGTCCCCGTCTTCAAACTGACGCGGCGCGCCCGGCATCGAGCCCCAAATCGTACCCGGCCGGCGGGCCATGGACGAGCAGCAAATCGAACCCCGCCCCGAGGCGGGTGTTCCTGCACCGGGTGTGCCATCCCGCTTCCGCCTCCTAAGTTGTCCGTTTCATAAGTTCGCTAACGTTTTCCTCTTGTACTAGTCGCCAGAAGATGGCACCGTACCCCTACGCCACACGGACTGGCTCCGTAAGCGATGCCGCGTCAAAGCCCCTATCGAATTGTGCTGGCGGCGACCGAGAAACGCACGTTGACCGCTCGGGCGGCGAAATACACGCGCCCGTCTTTCGAGGTGCTCCGCGCCAAGATGATTCTGCTGGCGGCCGAGGGCTGGTCCAATGAGGCGATCGCGCGCAGTTTGCGGACCCGGCGGGAAGTGGTTTCGCTCTGGCGGGAACGCTTTTTTGAAGACCGCCTCGCCGGGTTGGAGGACCACTCACGCTCGGGGCGGCCCCGAGCTTTTTCCCCCAGAGGTCGTCGTCACCGTGAAAGCCCTCGCGTGTGAGCTGCCCGCCCGCACCCAGCGCCCGTTGGCCCGCTGGAGCATGAGTGAGTTGGCGGCCGAAACCCAGCGCAGCGGGTTGGTGGCGTCGATCAGCGGCAGCACGATCTGGCGCTGGCTGCACGACGACGCGATTCGGCCGTGGTTTCACCGCAGCTGGATCTTTCCGCGCGATCCAGCGTTTGCGACCAAGGCCGGGCGGATCCTGGATCTTTACGAGCGCGTCTGGGAGGGCACCCCCTGACGGCGGACGACTTCGTGATCTCTGCCGATGAGAAGACGAGCGTTCAGGCGCGCCACCGCTGCCATGCGACACAGCCGCCACGGGCCGGGATGGTGCTGAAGGTTGAACATGAGTACAAGCGCGCCGGCGCCTGGGCCTACCTGGCCGCCTTGGATGTGCATCACGCCCGACTCTTTGGCCGCGGCGAATCCACCACTGGGATCGCCCCCTTCGACCGCCTGGTCGAGCAAGTCATGACGAGTTCGCCCTATCGTGACGCGCGCCGCGTGTTCTGGATCGTCGACAACGGCTCGTCGTACCGTGGGGCGCGCGCCGTGGAACGTCTGCAACAGCGGTATCCGAATCTGGTGCTTGTGCACGGGCCCGTCCATGCCAGTTGACTCAATCAAATCGAGATCTATTTCTCGATCGTGCAACGCAAGGTCCTCACGCCGAACGACTTCGAGTGCTTGGCCGACGTGGAGTCCCGGCTCCTGGCCTTTCAGCGGCACTATCAATCGCTGGCTCGACCATTCGAGTGGACCTTCACCCGGTGCGACTTGACCCGTCTGCTCGCCAAACTGGAGCTCCAGAAGCCAGCTTCGATTGCCGCATGAGAAATACGTGTACGAACTTATGAAACGGTGTACTTAAGGAGGGTACCTCATGACGTCCGACACGGTCGACACCGACACCCTGGGCACCGACGACATGCATGTGGTCTGGCCCCGGGCAGCCGGCCTTGATGTCCACAAGATGTGCATCACCGCGGCGATGCGGCGGTGCGAGGCCGGCAGCGGACCGGCACGCACCGCCGTGCGGCAGTTCAGCGCACTCCCGGACGGTCAGCGGACGATGACCGACTGGCTCCGCGGGCACGGCGTCACCGCCGCGGCCCTGGAAGGCACCGGGGTCTACTGGCAGGCCCCGTTCGAGGCGCTGGAAGAGGCCGGCATCCACGCTGACCTGCTCCACGCCCAGCACGTCAAGCAGATCAGCGGTAAAAAGACGGATACCAACGACAGCCTGTGGCTGGCCCGCATCTGCCAGTTCGGCCTCGCCCTGCCGAGCCATGTCCCGCCGCGTCTGTTCCGCCAGTTGCGCCAGGTGACCCGCTACCGCCGCAAGCTCGTCGCCGAGCGCAGCCGCGCCCGCAGCCGACCCGGGACCTCGCGTCGGACGCCGATCGGCCGAGCGGATCAGCCCTTCGTAGGTATGCTCTGCGTCTTCACATCGGGTGCCCCAGAAGTGGAACCGGCGCGAATAGCCCAGCGTGTTGACGAGGAAGTGGACGACGGTCGCCTGGCCGCCGACGACCGTCTCGATCTCGCCCCAGTCGCACTGCAGCTGCTGACCGGGCGGCGTCTCAAACCGGACGGTCGCCCGGCCGGGTCGCAACGCTCGTTTCGGGCGGATGTAGTCGCGCAGGATCGAGATCCCGCCGCAGTATCCTTGTGTCTGGAGCTCGCGGAAGATCACCACCCCGTTCCACACGCCCTCAGCCAGCAGCCGGTCGACCTCCGCGCGATAGGCGTCCAGCAGGCTCGGCCGACGCTTCGGTCGCGCCGGCGCCGCGCCACCCCGGGTCAGTGCCCGCTGCACCGTCTTCGGATGCACGCCCACGGTTTCGGCGATGTCCCGCTGATAGACACCGCGCTGCGCCAATGCTTGAATCACCATGAAGTCCTCCGGTGCTCAGAGGTGGCACACGTATCGTCACAAAAGTTTTAATCCGGGAGGCACTTGCAAAACCCTGCGCGTAGAGAAGTTTTTTGGCGGCTTGCGCACGGTGCGGGCCACATCACACAGGCGTGAGCTGACGAAGCAGGCGCTCAGTCATCCGCAGCGACAACGTCTCCATTTCCACAACGATTCGGTCTAGCTGTCGGCCGTTCTCGATCCAGTCCCGGACACGCTCGGCTTGCTGCTCGGTGAGACGGACGGTGACGGTCTTGCCGCGGACCTTGCGGGTCCACTGATAGTACGGCCCGTGTAGCTGCGGGGGCGTCGCTTGGCAGCGGCAGTTCGGCTTGCCGCACGGCATGAAACGTTGCACGAGGCTGCCACGTCGAAGCAATCCCACCTCAGCGACGGTGCGCTTGAGCGCGTCGTAGCGCTGCGTGTCGGTTGTTGGGTCACGGGTGGGCATGTCGTGCCATTCGGTCTAGCAGTTGTTATACTGCTAGACCTGGCCCCAGGAGTCAAGAAGAAAATGAGCCGTCTCCGAGAGTGCTTCGCACCACACTGGCTGTCCATTCAGACCGCACTCTTTCCATGGCTGGAGGAAGAGCTGGGACCACTCACGGAGAAACAGCAGCAGTTCGTGCAGACCTTGGAGGTCATCCGGGTCGAGGACCACATTCCCCGACGCGTCCGCATGCCCGGCCGACCTCGCAAGGATCGCGCGGCCGTCGCCCGCGCGTTTGTCGCCAAGGCCGTCTACGACCTGCCGACGACACGCAGGCTGCTCGATCGGCTGGCCACCGATCGACCCTTGCGCCGGATCTGCGGCTGGGAGACTAGGCGCCAGGTCCCGAGCGAATCCTTGTTCTCACACGCCTTCGACGAGTTTGCGACCACGCAGTTGCCTCTGCGCGTGCACGAGACGGTCATCCAGAAGACGCATCACGACCGATTGGTCGGTCATCTCTCGCGAGACTCCACCGCGATTGCGGCACGCGAGAAGCCCGCCACGAAGGACAAGCCGCCCGCGCCCTCGCAGCGGAAGCGGGGACGACCGAAGAAGGGAGAGGAGCGCCCTCACGAGCCCACGCGTCTGCAGCGGCAGGGCACCATGACCAAGCCGGAGATGCTCGCTGATCTCCCGACGGCCTGCGATGTCGGGACGAAAAAGAACAGCAAGGGCTACAAGGAAACCTGGGTCGGCTACAAGCTGCATATCGATGTGGCCGATGGCCAGATCCCCATCAGCTGCCTACTGACCGCTGCCTCCCTTCATGACAGCCAGGCCGCTATTCCGCTCGCAACCCTGTCCGCCGAGCGGAGCACCAATCTGTACGACGTGATGGACGCCGCCTACGATGCGCAGGAGATTCGGGCACACAGCCGTTCGCTGAACCACGTTCCGCTGATCGACATCAACACGCGCCGCAACACGGCGCTGAAGGAAGAACGCCAAGCGGAAGCTCGGCGCCGACAGGTGCTTGGCTTCCAGCTTCCGGAGGACGTTCGCTACAACGAACGCACGGCCGTTGAGCGGGTCAATGGCCGCCTCAAGGACGAATTCGGCGGTCGCCATGTCCGGGTCCGCGGCCCGGCGAAGGTGATGTGCCACTGCATGTTCGGCGTGCTCGCACTCACCGCTGACCAACTCATGCGCCTCGTCACGTAGCCATCGGTGACGTGATGACCTCGATCCACCCAGCTGCCTACGCGCAGAAGGCGGCAGCTCTTGCCAGACCCTCGCCCAATGCCCGGGCGGGCCTGCGTCTCCTCATGAATCGGTGCCTCGATCCCGGTGCCCTGGGCCCGAGTGACCAGTTTGCACCCAAACCCTGACGCTTGTTCCACTGTCGGCCAGGAGTTTTGCAAGTGCCTCATACGATATAGATTCTCATTTTCGCTGGTACGAGCCAGCGGTCCCGGCAGTGCGTGTGATTCAATGTGCAACAGGCCCGTGCCAAACACGAGCCTGACTCACAGCAAAGGAGAATCCATTGAAGCCGACCTTTCTGAAGGCCATTGGCCTGTCGCCGCGTGTCGTCGCGTCGCTGGCCGTCCTGGCGCTGGCATGGGCGCCCGCCGGGGCCGACGCGCGCGGCGCGGCGCAAGGCGAACCACAGGAGCAGATCGAGGAACTCAGCCGGGTGCTCGGGGTGACACCGGTGGAGATTGAAGCGCTGGGCCTGTCGCCCGAGGAGATGCAGCGCTTGCTCGCCGGGTTCACCACGGAAACAGTGGTTGTCGGCTCCCGGGGGCAGCCGCGGACGGTGACCGCATCGCCGGTGCCGGTGGACGTGCTCTCGCCCGCCGACCTCACCAGCCAGGGCACCATCAACCTACAGGACCAACTCCGGACGGTGGTGCCGTCGTTCAATGTCAACACCCAGCCGATCAGCGACGCCTCCACGGTCGTTCGGCCGGCGATGTTGCGCAACCTGGCCCCGGACCACACGCTGGTCCTGGTCAATGGCAAGCGCCGCCACCGCTCGTCGATCATCGATTGGCACGGCGGCAACGGCGTGGCGTTCGGATCGCAGGGACCCGATATCTCGGCCATCCCGGCGATCGCCCTGCGGCAGGTCGAGGTGTTGCGGGATGGTGCGGCTGCGCAATACGGCTCGGACGCGATTGCCGGCGTGCTGAACTTCCAACTCAAGGACGCCGCCTCCGGCGGGGCCATCGAGTACCACACCGGCATCTTCGGCGACGGCGACGGCGAGGCCATGACCGTTGCCGCCAACATCGGTCTGCCGCTGGGCGCCACTGGCTTTGCCAACCTCAGCCTGGAGTACGGCGGCTCGAACCCGACCAACCGGAGCGCGCCTCGCAGTGACGCGATCGCCCTCATCGCGGCCGGGAACACCGACGTGGCGTCCGATACGCCGCAGATCTGGGGCTCGCCGGACATCGACGACGACCTCAAGCTCTTCGGAAACTTCGGCTACACCGCTGCCGCCGGGGTGCAGGTCTATGGCCACACCAACTACGCCAGCAAGCGGGTGACCGGTGGCTTCTTTTTCAGGAACCCGAATACGCGGGGCGGTGTCTTCAGCGGCGACGGCGGCGAGACGCTGCTCATCGGCGACGTGCTGCGAGCTAACGAGACGGGGTCGGCGAATTGTCCGACGGTGGCCATCACCGACAACGTCGCCGACCCGGTGGCCCTGCAGCAGGTGTTCGACGACCCGAACTGCTTCTCGTTCCGGGAGCGGTTTCCGGGCGGCTTCACGCCGAACTTTGGCGGCGAGGCGCAGGACATGTCGTTCGTCGGCGGCATCCGCGGCTTCGCCACCGACGGCTTCACCTGGGACGTGAGCGGATCGCTCGGCGCCCACGAGACCGACCTCTTCATCACCAACACCGTCAACGCCTCGCTCGGCCCCGACACGCCCACCTCGTTCAAGCTCGGCAGCAACCGGCAGCGGGAGGTCGCGCTCCACGCCGACGTGTCCTACGCCGCCACCGACATGATCAACATCGCGGCCGGCGCGGAATGGCGGAACGAGCAGTACGAGACCCGCGCGGGGGATCCCGCGTCGTGGACGGTCGGCCCCTATGGCCGGGGACAGGGATTCTTCGCCGGCTCCAACGGATTCTTCGGCTACGGGCCGATGGCTGCGGGCACCTGGAGCCGGCGCAACGTCGCGGTCTACGGCGACATCGAGCTGACCGGCGCCGAGGACGACTGGACGCTCGGATCGGCCGTCCGGATCGAGCACTTCGACGATTTCGGCCCGGCGATGAACAGCAAGCTCTCCGGCCGCGTCGGCTTCGTGCGCGCCAGCGTGAGCAGTGGGTTCCGCGCCCCAACGCCGGGCCAGCAGAACGGATTCAACATCTCGACCATCTTCGACCCGGCGCTCGGCGATCTCGTGAACAACGGCACCATCCCGTCTATCTCGCCGGTGGCGGCGCTCCGCGGCGGCGTGCCGCTCGCGCCGGAAACGTCAATCAACTACACCGCCGGTGTCGTCTTCGACACCGGACCGTTCACTTTCACGGCCGATTACTTCCGGATCAACGTGTCCGACCGGATCGGCATCACGAGCAACTTCACCCTCACGACAGAGGAGATCGACACCCTGCTAGCGGAGGGCGTGACGGCCGCCCGCGATCTACGACGGTTCCGGTTCTTCACCAACGCATTCGCCACCGCGTCCCAGGGGATCGATCTGGTGTCGACCTTCACGCCGGTCGCGTTGCGCGGCAACACCACCATCAGCGCCGTCTTCAACTACACCGACACCGCGGTGACCGACAACGACAAGGGGCTGCTCAACGACCGGCGCCTGGCCGAGTTCGCCTACGCGCTACCGCGAACCCGCTGGAACATCGGTCTGACCCAGCAGGTCGGGCGGGTGAGCCTGCTCGCCCGGGTGAACTACTTCGGTGGCTGGTACGACTACGACAGCGGGTTTGCACAGATCTACCTGCCATCCGGCGGCATCGAGCAGGGCTTCTTCGCCGGCCAGCCGATTGTCGACCTCGAGGCGAGCATTGGGCTGGGCGGCGGCACGACGCTGGCGGTCGGCAGCCAGAACGCGTTCAACACCTTCCCGGACGAGAGTGCGCGCGCGATGTCCGTCGGCGAGAAATACAGCGAGTACACGCCGTGGGGCTTCAACGGCGCCTACTACTACGCACGCCTTAACTACGGCTGGGGCCGGTAGCGCGCACGGCGCCGAGCCATGGTCGGGTAGACCAGGGTCGTTGCTGACCCTGGCCCCCCACAGATCCGGACGTGCGGGTTCTGCCGCATCCGGCTCCTCGACAGACAGCTTCGCTACGCGCGGCGTTGGTGCGCTGATTCAGCGCGGTGGGCGAGCAGTGGCCGGCATGTTGACCATCGCGACCGCAGGCGGGTCATGATCTCGATGTGAAGTCGAGAGTGCATCCGAAGTACACGACAAAGTATCGCGTCGGGAACTGGGCCGAGTACGACCGAGCCCTCGTGCGGCGAGGCGACGTCACCCTCTGGCTCACGCCCGACGCGATCGCCACGTGGGCAGCGGCTGGCGTCGGCAGGCGGAGCGGGCAACTCCAGTATTCCGATCTCGCCATCGAAACCGCCCTGACGCTCAGTCTCATCTTCCACTTACCGTTGCGTCAGACCGAGGGCTTCTTGACATCGAGCTTCGGGATGCTGGGCGTCGATCTCACGGCACCCGATCACACCACGCTCTCGCGACGCGGTCAGCATCTCGCCCTCGCGCTTCGGCGCGCCCGCCCGGGCACCAGCCTGCACCTCATCGTTGACAGCACCGGACTGTCCATCGTCGGCGAAGGTGAGTGGGCCGCGGCGAAACATGGGGGCCGAGGGCGACGCGGCTGGAGGAAGCTCCATCTCGGCGTGGACGGGTCCCGTGTGATCGTGGCCTGCGCGCTGACTGAGCCGACGGCCGATGACGCGATTACGGGGATCAGTCTGGTCGACGAGGTGGATGGACACCTCACCAGAGTGACGGCGGATCCGGCCTACGACACGCTCGCGTTCTATGGGGCGGCCGGTGCGCGAGGGGCGAGGGTCGTGGTGCCGCCGACCAAGACCGCGTCGTTGTCTCGACGGGGCGCCCGATCAGGTGCCCGCGATCGGACGATCAGGAGGGTGAAGGCGCTCGGACGGCGACGGTGGAAGAAGGCGTCTGGTTACCATCAGCAAGCGCGCGTGGAGAATGCGTTCTTCCGGTACAAGTCGATCGTCGGCGACTGTCTTCGGGCACGCAGTTCATCGGGGCAACGGCGTGAGGCCGTGCTCGCGTGTAACGTTCTGAACCGGATGACCGAGCTTGGCAGACCCGTCTCGTACCGCATCGGTAGGTAACGGGCTCGACGGTTTGAAGCGCGTAGGCCTGCCCGCATCCGCGCACCAACGCCACGCTGATCCGTCGTGTCGAGGGGTGGTTGGCGCGGCGGCCAGACCGGACGCTCACGAGCTCGAGTTACGGCATTCGTCTCTTGACGGCGCTGGGTGTGGACCGACGTTCCGTCATGGCACTTCCCGATGGCGTCGACATCGAGGCGTTTCATCCTGAGCCGGCCGATCCTGCACTTGTCTGGAGACTAGGCCTGGTGGGAAAGAGGATTGTCGTTTTCCTGGGAGTGTTGACCGATTATCAGGGTGTCGATCTCCTCCTCGACATCGCGGCGATCATGGCTCGCACGAATCCGGATGTGCATCTGCTGGTGCCCGGGTATCCCAACGAGGAGCGGTACCGTGCAGAGGCGAAGGCGCGCGGTCTTGATGAGGTCATGACCTTCCCCGGCCGTGTCCCCTACGCTGATGCCGCGCAATGGCTCAACGTCGGTGAAATCGCGGTCTCGCCAAAACGATCCCATGGACTGGGGACCGCAATATACGGCCAGACAGTTTCTACGAGCTGCCGACCTGTCCGGCTACAGCCAAGCACGGCTTGATGCGATCGCGTTGCGCCTCAACACTCGACCCCGAATGACGCTGGGATACCAAACGCCAGCGGCTAAACTAGCCGAGATCGTTGCGACGACGGGTTGAAACCGCGTTACCTATGTCTCCGGAATGGACCCGGAATGGACCGGAAAGAAATGGCGCGCCCGGCAGGATTCGAACCTGCGACCCTCGGCTTAGAAGGCCGAGGATCGCGTTTTGCCTCCTCCTCCGTGTCCCGTACGCTGATCAGCACCCGTGCCCCCGCGGAAACGAGGAGATGACGCCGCTCGGTGTGCGCGCGCTGTCCCGTCCGGGCGGTATGCGGGGCTGGAACCGAGGGCGCCAACGCCTGCCGCGAACTTTCTGCACGAGTAGTCGAGGTCTTCAGCTCTCCCTTCCTGGTTCATAGCCAGCCGGCCGGCCGACTTGAGGTCTTGGAACGACCTGCTCGCCGCCCGCGCTCACCCGTGGCCCCGGCTCTTCGCCGTCCAGCTTCGCGGAGATGCCCTGCGAAGGTCGATGACTCTTCACGCGACGGGCACGTTTCTTTCTCTCTCGTGCTTTGTTCATTTACTTCCCTTTTTCTGGATTTGGACCGCTATCACCATCTCAACTCGGCTTCTCCGACTCTGGTTGTGAGCCCCTCAGTGGCTGCTTTCCGGCCCCCCTCTCGGCGACGGAAAACGTCGCACAAGGTCGCACAGTCAGAATCCCGGCCAGCCATCCCCCGGGCAAGGGTTCACATCGTCTCACACCGCGTTCAAGATCTACAGCGTCATGATCTGCGAATCCCCGTTTAGGGCACGGGTCCTGTCGGTCCGAACCCTCGGATCGTCGACGTGTCCCACTTGCCCTACATGGAGGGAGTCTCCTGCGGCCCTTGATGCCATCGGCACCTGCCGTTGGCGAGCCGTCGGGTGCTCCGACAGGGGGCGTGGGGCGGGTGCCGGCGCGGCGCGCCGCACGGGACGGGCCCTTGTCGTGGGCCGACGTGGATCGGATTCTCTCCGCCATGCTGGATCGGGGGCAGCCAGTCGCAGGCCGGACGCTCGATGATGCGTCCAAGACGAAGGCTCGACTCGCGGTCATGGCCTTCACAGGACTCACGCAGGGGCAACTGAAGAAGCTACGCCCGCAGGATGTATTCTGGCGGGCGTCGGCGGTCAAGGCACCCGCCCGGAGTAAGGGGCAGGGCGCGTCGGCCCAGGTGCTTCCGGTGACTCGGCGTGGCTTGGAGGCACTGGCGCGATTCGCGGAACTCGACTGTTGGGGGGCGTTCTCGAACGCATCGCGCAACACGAGCTTTCAGCGGGCGTGCGCGAAGGTCGGGATTGTGGGAAAGCGTGCGTACGATCTCAGACACACCTTCGGCACCGAGATGTATCGCCGCACACACGACCCGCTGGTGGTGCAGCAACTGATGCTGCATCGGTCATCCGAGACGACCTCGCCGATATAACGGAACGCCGAGCCAACCTCAACACGTCCGAGTGAATCCTCACTCGGGCGTCTTTCTATCGACTTGGCGATCGCGCATGTTGCGAAAAAGGGCTTGAGGCCGATCTGAATAGGGGTCGGCCCATTGATCACCTGACGGGGAGGAATCTCGTAGGAATCTGTGGTCCGCGGCGTGAAACGGCAGAAAACATATGACCCCCGCCGCCCGGCAAGCGTCGACCTCTAATGTTGTCCGACGCGAGTTGCAGCCGTAGTCACACTTCGTCGAGCCACTTCAACAACCCGGCAGCGAGCTTTGCGTTTCGCCCGGTCGTACCAGCAGTGCGGAATCGCCCACTGGCGGAAGGCGATAACTTCTTCACCGACATGCTCCACGGAACACGATTCGACGACGGCATCAGAGAGCGAGGCCGCTCGCCCAGGAATCTCCGCCTCCTTCGAGACGTAGTCGCGTTGCGAAGCGTACCGTTATCGACTTGCTTAGCTCCTAGTTAGCGGAAGTCGTTCCTTTCTTCTTTGCTTCTTTCTTTCTCTTGGCCCAAGACCGTCAAACCACTGTCAAGAATCCTAGGGCGCTACAGGCATAGTCTCAATGCTCTGTGTTCGAGCGCTGTCCGCCATTGAAGCACGAGGCGCGGTCGGCATCGTAAAGGAATTCTGGATGGTGCGATGACCGCTATCCTTCCAGCAGCTCCAGATGCTTCCGAGCCTCCCGTTTGCCTAGCCCTCGAAGGGAGACCAAGGTCGCCAGGTGCTTCTTGCCAGGCTTGCTCTTGCCGCTCTCCCAGTTGTAGATCGTGACGGTGCTGACGCCGACGATACTTGCATAGTCCACCTGCGACATCCCCGACTTCTTCCGTTGCGCCTTCAGTGAACGGACCGAGAATTTCGTGCCCGGCGGTGGCTCCGCCTTCGAAGGCTGGGTCTTCAGACGTTTCGCCTCACGCGCCTGGAGATAACTCACCGTCCGCTCCAGAGCGTCGTTCCTTCGCCTGAGCTCCGCTATCTCTCGACGGTGCTTGGATACCGTCTTCTTCGTAGTCTCAAGCTCCGAACGGATCTCCTTACGGGCCAGCCTCAGAATCTCGTCTCGGAGAACAGACTGCAAGTTCGGCATCGTGGTCTCCCTTCCCTGTGCGGAGGAACAAACCAAACGGGGTCTCACAGCGCGAGGCTCGTCCCCTCCGCTAGTTCCATAGTAGACATCCGAAATAGCGCCACCGTAAGCCGATCAGGCGATTCGTTTTCGATCGGCGTAGACGGCGTTTCGGCCAGTTTCAAGCAGGCTTCCAGGATAGGGTCATTGGTCCATGCATGTGCCAGGTAGAACTGGGCGCTAAAGGCGAAGTCGTTCATAACGCCCAGCACTTGGCGACTGCGCGTCTTGGCGAACTGGATGTCCTGAGTTGCCTGAACCTCAGCATTGGCGCGTTCCTCAGGAACGCCCAGCGCCAGCAGGACCTTCCTTAACGCGTTGCCGAACTCATGCGGGAAGGCCTTGTTCCGTGCCGGCAGAATAACGGGAAGCAGTGAGCGTTCACTTTGGCAGAGTACCAGTCGAGTAGACCCGATGTTGAGCAGATTCGCATACCAATCACCGAGCACCCCTGTTGATGCCAACGCGGGTTCCTTCGGCGTGATCTTGAATCGCCGAATGACGCGTTGCGTGCAACGGAAGACCGTCATGGGATGATGGACCAGCAACTTCCTGAATGTTCTACACCACTCTGAGCACAGCGACACTTTCACGGACCCTATCCGTTTCGGCCGGTCCCGTCGAGCCAGGCCATCACGACAGCGAGGAACTCCTGCGCCCCAGGGTTTTCGTGGACACTTGATTGCGAGAGAGTACTCGCAGGAGACGTGTCGAAATGGGGAAACCAGATCAGGGATCGGCGGCGGCGGAGGGAGCCCGGAGGGCGACCGGAGACGCCGCCGGGCGCGGCCGGGTGTCGGCCCGGCGCAAGCGCGAGACGGTGCTGCGTCTGCTGCGCGGCGAGGACCTCGAGTCCGTGTCGCGGGAGCTGGGGATCACGGCGGCGCGAGCCTCGCAGTGGCGTGATCAGTTTCTGGCCGCAGGCCAGGCCAGCTTGAAGAGCCGGGCGCCGGATGCCCGGGACGCAGACAATCGTCGGCTGCAGGCCAAGATCGGCGAACTGCTGATGGAGAACGAGCTACTGTACGCGAAGGTCGACCAGTTGGAGGCGGGCGGCCCTTTGGCCCGACGGAGGTCGAGGCGATGAAGGGCGCCCACTCGATCTCCACGCGTCGGGCGTATGGCGTGCAGCGGGTCTGCCGGGTGTGGCACTGCGCCCGCTCAAGCGTCTACGCTCGGCGACAGGCGACGACGTCCCCGACGCCGTGCCGGCGGCGCGGGCCGGTCGGGGCCGCCCCGGACGACGTCCTGGTCGGCCACATCCGCCGGGTCCTCGAAGCCTCGCCCTTTCACGGCGAAGGGTACCGAAAAGCCTGGGCGAAGCTGCGGGTCGCGGGGATCCGCACTGCGCCGGAGCGGGTGCGCCGGTTGATGCGCGAGCATGACCTCCAGGCCCCGCACCGCGTGGGCCAGGCGCACGGCCCGAAGGCACACGACGGCACGATCACGACGGCGATCCCCGATGTGATGTGGGGCACGGACATGACGGCCACGGTGACCGTGGGCGAGGGGACGGCCTACGTCTTCGTGGCCGTCGATCACTGCACAGCCGAGTGCATCGGTCTCCATGCGGCCAAGCGAGGCACCCGTTTCGAGGCCCTCGAGCCGATTCGCCAGGGCGTCCGCGAACGCTTCGGTGCGATCGGCAAAGGCGTCGCCCGCGGGCTGCGTCTGCGTCACGACCACGGGTCGAACTATCTCGCGGACGACTTTCAACAGGAGGTGGCGTTCTTCGGCATCGAGAGTTCGCCGAGTTTCGTGCGGGAGCCCGAAGGCAACGGGGTCGCGGAGCGCTTCATCCGCACGCTGAAGGAGAATCTGCTGTGCGTGCGGAGTTTCGACACCGTCGAGGAGCTCCGCCTGGCCGTACTCGCGTTCAAGCGGACGTACAACGAGCAGTGGATGCTGGAGAAATACGGCTATCGCAGCCCGGCCCAGGTGCGACGTGACCTCGTCGGGCTGGACGCGGCAGCGTAGGAGCGAATACCGTCAAACCACTGTCCAAGAATCCTAGGGCGCTACAGAACCGCCCTTCCGGCTGGCGGCCCGCCTGCTCCCACCGTGCTAGAGCGGATTTCATGAGGTCGTAGCGACCGAATAGCCGCAATGTCGAAAGTAGTTGCGGCATTCGGCTGGATCATAGCCGGGCACGGCGGCGCCAATTGTGTTCCACAGGACCTCCCGTGTGCGACAGCGGGCCTTGCGCAAGATCGCCTTCAGCTTCGCAAACGCCAGCGCAATCGGATTGAAGTCAGGACTGTATTTCGGCAGAAACCAGAGTTGCGCGCCGACGGCTTCGATCGCTCGTCGCACCGCGGGGCTCTTGTGACACGAGAGGTTGTCCATGATGACGATGTCGCCAGGCGCGAGCGTTGGCGTCAGGACCTGGCGTTGGTGCGCTGATTCAGCGCGGTGGGCGAGCAGTGGCCGGCATGTTGACCATCGCGACCGCAGGCGGGTCATGATCTCGATGTGAAGTCGAGAGTGCATCCGAAGTACACGACAAAGTATCGCGTCGGGAACTGGGCCGAGTACGACCGAGCCCTCGTGCGGCGAGGCGACGTCACCCTCTGGCTCACGCCCGACGCGATCGCCACGTGGGCAGCGGCTGGCGTCGGCAGGCGGAGCGGGCAACTCCAGTATTCCGATCTCGCCATCGAAACCGCCCTGACGCTCAGTCTCATCTTCCACTTACCGTTGCGTCAGACCGAGGGCCCAAGGACGGGTCGAATCGGGTGAGGTCGATCAAAAGTTTTAATCCGGGAGGCACTTGCAAAACCCTGCGCGTAGAGAAGTTTTTTGGCGGCTTGCGCACGGTGCGGGCCACATCACACAGGCGTGAGCTGACGAAGCAGGCGCTCAGTCATCCGCAGCGACAACGTCTCCATTTCCACAACGATTCGGTCTAGCTGTCGGCCGTTCTCGATCCAGTCCCGGACACGCTCGGCTTGCTGCTCGGTGAGACGGACGGTGACGGTCTTGCCGCGGACCTTGCGGGTCCACTGATAGTACGGCCCGTGTAGCTGCGGGGGCGTCGCTTGGCAGCGGCAGTTCGGCTTGCCGCACGGCATGAAACGTTGCACGAGGCTGCCACGTCGAAGCAATCCCACCTCAGCGACGGTGCGCTTGAGCGCGTCGTAGCGCTGCGTGTCGGTTGTTGGGTCACGGGTGGGCATGTCGTGCCATTCGGTCTAGCAGTTGTTATACTGCTAGACCTGGCCCCAGGAGTCAAGAAGAAAATGAGCCGTCTCCGAGAGTGCTTCGCACCACACTGGCTGTCCATTCAGACCGCACTCTTTCCATGGCTGGAGGAAGAGCTGGGACCACTCACGGAGAAACAGCAGCAGTTCGTGCAGACCTTGGAGGTCATCCGGGTCGAGGACCACATTCCCCGACGCGTCCGCATGCCCGGCCGACCTCGCAAGGATCGCGCGGCCGTAGCCCGCGCGTTTGTCGCCAAGGCCGTCTACGACCTGCCGACGACACGCAGGCTGCTCGATCGGCTGGCCACCGATCGACCCTTGCGCCGGATCTGCGGCTGGGAGACTAGGCGCCAGGTCCCGAGCGAATCCTTGTTCTCACACGCCTTCGACGAGTTTGCGACCACGCAGTTGCCTCTGCGCGTGCACGAGACGGTCATCCAGAAGACGCATCACGACCGATTGGTCGGTCATCTCTCGCGAGACTCCACCGCGATTGCGGCACGCGAGAAGCCCGCCACGAAGGACAAGCCGCCCGCGCCCTCGCAGCGGAAGCGGGGACGACCGAAGAAGGGAGAGGAGCGCCCTCACGAGCCCACGCGTCTGCAGCGGCAGGGCACCATGACCAAGCCGGAGATGCTCGCTGATCTCCCGACGGCCTGCGATGTCGGGACGAAAAAGAACAGCAAGGGCTACAAGGAAACCTGGGTCGGCTACAAGCTGCATATCGATGTGGCCGATGGCCAGATCCCCATCAGCTGCCTACTGACCGCTGCCTCCCTTCATGACAGCCAGGCCGCTATTCCGCTCGCAACCCTGTCCGCCGAGCGGAGCACCAATCTGTACGACGTGATGGACGCCGCCTACGATGCGCAGGAGATTCGGGCACACAGCCGTTCGCTGAACCACGTTCCGCTGATCGACATCAACACGCGCCGCAACACGGCGCTGAAGGAAGAACGCCAAGCGGAAGCTCGGCGCCGACAGGTGCTTGGCTTCCAGCTTCCGGAGGACGTTCGCTACAACGAACGCACGGCCGTTGAGCGGGTCAATGGCCGCCTCAAGGACGAATTCGGCGGTCGCCATGTCCGGGTCCGCGGCCCGGCGAAGGTGATGTGCCACTGCATGTTCGGCGTGCTCGCACTCACCGCTGACCAACTCATGCGCCTCGTCACGTAGCCATCGGTGACGTGATGACCTCGATCCACCCAGCTGCCTACGCGCAGAAGGCGGCAGCTCTTGCCAGACCCTCGCCCAATGCCCGGGCGGGCCTGCGTCTCCTCATGAATCGGTGCCTCGATCCCGGTGCCCTGGGCCCGAGTGACCAGTTTGCACCCAAACCCTGACGCTTGTTCCACTGTCGGCCAGGAGTTTTGCAAGTGCCTCCCGGGTTAATCCGGGATCTTCTGTTTGGCGTCAAGTACTTCTGCCGCTCAACGTCAACTATTCTTGCCGGTTCGGACGGCTGCTCGTTCGACGACGCACCGTTCGCTGGGCGTTGCTGTGGGTTCTGAAGACGTAGAAGACCAAACGGCGTGAACGTCCGCTTGGGGACGTTCACGGAGTGCGGTAGCCGAGCGCGCGGCTTCCGAAAGGGAGGGGCTGGTGGTTGCTACGCGAGGAGCTGTGGGTCCGTCGAGTACGGCTGGAGGGGTCGTCGGCGGCGCCCGTGCCTGCCAGCATCACACTCGCCGCCGGCATGGCGGTCATGACCGGGTATGAGATGATCTGCCCAAGAGCCCGCGAGAAGATGTGCGCCGTGAACGTCTCGGTCGAAGCCGTGATCGCTTCCGGACCGGAGACGCTCAGGAACTCGCAGGTCGGCGACGCCGCGGCAACAGCGGCCCCGGCGGCCGGCCGCGAGGCACGGGCGGTGGCGATGGCGGCGACGTTGGGCGCGACGGATCCGTTCGAAAGCTCGGCACGTCGAACTCGAGCACCACGGCGTGGTGCACCAGGCGGTCGATCGCCGCGGCCGTGGCCATCTGGTCGCGGAAGATCCGGTCCCACTGGCTGAAGACCAGATTGCTGGTCACCATCACCGAGCGGCGCTCGTAGCGCTCGGCGAGCAGCGTGAACAGTACCTCGGCTTCGTCGGGGCTCTGCTGCACGTAGCCCAGATCGTCGAGCAGGATCACCTCGAAGAGGTCGAGCTTGCGGAGGGCGCGGGGCAGGTCGAGATCACGTTTCGCGCCGAGCAGTTCCTGGACCAGGGCGTAGGCCGGGGCGCACAGCACGCTGTGGCCGGCCTCGACCAGCGCGTGCCCGACGGCGCTCAGCGCATGGCTCTTGCCGACGCCCGGCAGGCCGAACGCCAGCACGTTGGTCGCCGTCTCGAGGAACGCCCCGATGGCCAGCGTCTCCAGCTGCTGCACCACCGGTGCCGGCAACCTTCCGGTGTCGAGCGTCGCGAACGTCTTGCCGGGCGGCAGACGCGAGGCTCGTCGCAGCCGGGCAATCCGCCGCTGGCGTCGCGCCTCGGCTTCGGCCTCGAGCACTTCGACCAGCACCGGCAGCGCGTCGTGGTGGCCCGCCTGCGTTAGGCGCGGCACCAGCTCCTCGGCCGCCGTCGTCAGGCCGAACTGTTTCAGCAACGTCGTCGACGCCGTGCTCGCCGGCGTCATCGGCGCAGGCCTCCGGTCAGCAGCGCGTCGTACCGTGACAGGTCCGGCCGGGGAATGTGCACGACGGGGATGGTCGGAACCGGCGGACGCACCTCGGCCTGGACGCTGGCATAGTCGCACCCAGCGCCGGCGTCGAGCCGAGAGCGAAGCGTCACCTCGACCTGCCGCTCGCTGGTGGTGGCCGCCAGATGCAGCAGCCGCACGTACTCGACGTCGGCCCGCTCGCCATGCGTCCGGCCGAGCGCGTCATACGCCGCCCGGAACGTCAGCGACGGAAACAGCTCTTCCCGGAAGCGATAGCGCGCAAACGCCCCCGGCTTGCGGACCAGGCTGCCGATGATGTGCCGGTAATCGATCCGGTGGTCCGCCGCGCCCCGCAGCCGCGGCATCGTGCACAGCAACTGGCCGCCATAGCGGACCTCGACCGTCGACGGATGCTGGCGCGCTTCCACCGTGTGACCGATCAACCGCGACGGCACCGAGTAGATCCGGCCGCCGACGCGAATCGTGCTCCACTTCCGCACCACGCATTGGAACGTCGTGTACTCCGGGATCCGAGCCGCAGGTAACGGCCGCAGGTACGGACGCTCCTCGGCAAGCCGCGTCGCCGCCGCCGCATTCCGCGCCTCGTCGACGACCGCCCGCACGAACCGCAGATACGCCGACTCGTCGTCGAAGTCCCGGTCGCCCCGCAACAGCAACGCCTGCTCGATGGCCGTCTTCGTCCGAAAGTGCGACTGCTCGGCCACCCCGTTCTCGTGCGGCTTCCCCGGCTGGATCCGCGACGAGCGCAGCCCGTAGTGGTCCAGCACCTGCTGGAACCGCACCGTCAGTTGCCGCCCGCCGCTCCGCTTCAGCTCGTGCGTCGCCGCCGACAGATTGTCGTGACGAAGCCACGCCGGCGCCGCCCCCAGCGTCCACAGCGCGCCCTGCAGGCCGGCCACCAGCGCCTCGAACGTCTCGCTGAACGCCAGCCCCACATACGTCCACTTGCTGTAGCTCAGCACCCACTCGAACAACAGATGCGGGAACGGCACGCCCCGTATCGTCACCCCCAGGTCGCTCGCGTCGGTGAAGTCGAACGCCGCTTCCCGACCCGGGACCGCCACCTGCTCGAAATACACCTCGCGGTCCGGACCATACTGCACCCGCCAGTCGCGGACCCGCCGCTGCAACGTCCGTAGCTGCCCCGCCTGAAAGCGACCCGGATGCCGCCGGCACAGCCACGTGAACAGCGTCAGCACCTGCAGTCGTCCCTCCGTATCCGCCACCAACTGCGGCACGACCTCCGACTCCCACACGCCGGCGAACGGGTCCTCCCGCGTCCGCCACGTCCGAGGCGCCTTCGCCGTCGACGGCAACGCGCCGCTCTGCCAGTGTCGCGCCGTCCGCTCGCTCATCCCGGCCGCCGCCGCGGCCGCCGCTAACGTCTTCCCCGACATCCGTTTCTCGCGCAATCGCCGCACCTGGGCATCCGTGATCAACCCGTCCTCCACAAGGAAAACGGGCAGTCTCACACGACTCTCGGTGGGTCCACGAACCGGCCGATCGCGTCCTCGGCAACCGGCAAGAATAATTGTCGTTGATCATCTTCCGGGATGCCCCCGGGATGCGACTCGCGCGGGCGCAACGACTTACGGGGATCGGCCAACATAATTGTGGTGCAAAACTTTTGATCCATGAAATTGCCTTCAAATAGCGTTTTCCGGGGGTTTTGAGACCCTCAAAATGGGGGGGATTTCGCGGGAGTGTCCCCCGTCGTGGACACTCTGCCGCCGCGCCGCGCGCGGCCGGATGATAAGCAGGCGTTATAGGAGGCACCCCCCGTCAGACGCCGTGTGGTGCGGGATTACGGCCAGCGCACCCGGACGACGTTGGACCGTTCGTGGCGCGGGCCTTGGGGGCCGAACCGGGCGGGCGTGCTGACCATGAGGCCGATGGTCTCGCCGGACTGGGGCGTCCAGCGGCTGAGCGGCGGCACCTTGATGTGGGCGCCGATCGTCCGGGCCGAGATCCCGGGGGCGGAACATAATCCGCTGAGCTCGATCAAAAGTTTTAATCTGGCCGGGATAAGCCGGGATCATCCGGGATGACCCCGGGATGCGACTCGCGCGAGGACAACAACTTATCCTCCGATGCGGAGGTACCGACGCTGCCCGCCAAGACACTCCCCCTGAGCCGGTCAAGGAGTGTGAAGCGGGACATAGTAGGGACCCGTCAAATATTCGTCTTTTCTTCGCTTGTCGACGTGCGAGACGGGTTCGCTCGAGACTGCCCCCACCGCCACCCAGTCCTACCGGTGCTCGCGCTACGGGATTCCCTCGGGGGCGGCCCAGAGTTTTTCGGTGGATTCCGGGCGCCCGTCGGTGTTCTCGTGATGGGCCCCGGGTAGCGAGAGACGTTTCGGGGCGGGGTGGCGTCCGGTGTCCCGGGCGATCGTCTCGCGAGCCCGTTTCAGGGGTCCGGGTTATGAGCGTCGTTCGAGTTCCCACGGACCGTCCCCTGCGGGAGTCGGAATGGGATGCACCCCAGTCTCTCGAAGTATCCCGGCTCAAAACGTTCGTATGCCGTCAGTCGTTCTCCGCAGAGGACAACGCTGATCGTGAGGACCCATAAATATGGTAGCCTGTGAAACCATATGAAGACAACGATCGAGCTGCCCGGCGAGCTGATGGTGGCGGCCAAGAAGCGGGCCGCTGAGGCCAGGTCGACGCTCCGCGAACTGATCGAGCGGGGTCTCCGGCGCGAACTGGGCAGCGGTCCTCGGGTGAAGCCGGCGCCGCACGCGCCGATACGGTGGGTCACCGTTGACGGGGGGCTACCGCCAGACCTGGACGTGTCCGACCGGACGGCCATGCACCAGTGGTTGCAGCGCAACCAATGATCGCTCTCGACACAAATCTTCTGATCTATGCTCATCGGTCGGCGGTACCCGAGCATCGAGCCGCCCGACACGCGATCACGCGGGTGAGCCGCTACCCGGCCGGGTGGGGGTTCAGCCTCGCGGTCGCGTTCGAGTTCTGGAGCGTTGTGACCCATCCGGAGGCGGCGGGACGACCCTCGGACCCCTGACGAAGCCGCCGGCTTCCTCGGGGCGCTGGAGGCGGCCGGCGCGGTGGTCTGGATGCCAGGCGTCGGCTTCGCCCCCCGGCTAGCGCAGCTGGCGGTCGCGCAGGAGATTGTCGGGCCGCGCATCTTCGATCTGCAGATTGCCCTGATGGCCTTCGAGGGAGGCGCGACCGAGGTCTGGACCGCCGATCGTCGGTTCACGTCCGTGCCGGGACTGCCGGTCGTGCTCCCGCTCGGGGTCTAGACGAGGGGCTCCGCGTTTTGCCACGGGCTTCGATCCACCGGGGGTGGAATCGGTTCGGACTGTCGGTATTTGTCAGATCGACGCGGCGTCTCGGGTGACGTCGCGGTACTGTCGCGGCTCACCATTTTGGCCGCTGACACTCCCTTTGGGACTGGACTTCAGCGGGCAGACAGAGCGTCACTGTGGGTCAGAGCGGGCGCCTTTGATCGGCCCACCCGGAGGAGGTCGCAAGATGTCGAACATTGAAGCCCACATCGCTGAGATTCGGGCGATGGATTTGCCATCGCTGCGCGATGCCTGGCGCCGCCATCACCGGGCACCCCCGCCCCGGCGGCTCAGCCGCGATCTGCTCGTCCGGGGCATCGCTTACCGGCTTCAGGAACAGGCCCACGGTGGGCTCTCCAAGGCCACGCAGCGGCGCCTTCGGACCCTGGCCAAGGCCTTCGCCGAGACCGGCCGTGTCGCTCCGCGGCCCGGCACCACGCTGCGCCCCGGCGCGAGGCTGGTGCGCGCCTGGCAAGGCCGGACCTATGTCGTCACTGCAACCGAAGGCGGTTTTACCTATGACGGCAAGACCTATGCTTCCTTGAGCGCGATCGCCCAACGCATCACCGGTGCCCACTGGTCGGGTCCGCGCTTTTTCGGTCTGCGGCCTTCAGGCGACCGTACCGCAGGGGCGGCATCGGCGGCGGGCCGTGGGTGAACGCCGGAAACCACCACGAGCGAAGAGACCCGCCGCGGTACGCTGCGCCATCTATACCCGT
This sequence comes from Vicinamibacterales bacterium, assembly GCA_965249105.1. Classification (GTDB taxonomy): domain Bacteria; phylum Acidobacteriota; class Vicinamibacteria; order Vicinamibacterales; family UBA8438; genus CAUZIB01. Next base: position 1,671,181 of record OZ252219.1, read on the forward strand.
AAATCCTCGGAAGAAGGCCTCGAGCAGGCCTTCAACTCGCTGCAGGCCCAGCGGGAGGCCTGCGCAGCCTATATCGCCAGCCAGCAGCACGAGGGGTGGATCGCGCTGCCCACCTGTTACGACGATGGCGGCGTCTCTGGCGCCACCCTGGAGCGCCCGGCGTTGCAGCGCCTGCTTCCCGACATCGAGGCCGGGCGGATCGACGTCATCGTCGTCTACAAGGTCGACCGGTTGACCCGCTCGCTCGCCGATTTCGCCAAGATGGTCGAGATCTTCGATCGACAAAACGTCTCTTTCGTCTCCGTCACGCAACAGTTCAACACCACCACCTCGATGGGCCGGCTCACCCTCAACGTCCTGCTCTCCTTCGCCCAGTTCGAGCGTGAAGTCGCCGGCGAGCGCATCCGCGACAAGATCGCCGCCTCGAAGAGAAAGGGGATGTGGATGGGCGGCAACCCGCCCTTGGGCTACGACGTCAAGGACCGGAAGTTGATCGTCAACGCGCGCGACGCCGAGACCGTGCGTGACATCTTCCGTCTGTACCGCGCGATCCGATCGGTCCGTGAGCTACGCAGCCGGCTACAAGCCGAGGGCGTCACCAGCAAGCGGCGGGTGAGGCGCGACGGGCGCGTGACCGGCGGCGGGCCCCTCAACCGGGGGGCGCTGTATCACCTTCTGCAAAATCGCATCTACCGGGGGGAGATCGTCCACAAGGAAAAGGCCTACCCCGGCGCACATGCGGCGATCGTCGATCAAGACCTGTGGGAGAAGGTGCAGGCCATCCTCGCCGCCAACACGAACGGCGAGCGCCGCGGAGGGACCCGCCAGCCCAGCCTGCTCACGGGTCTGGTCGTTGACGAGCTTGGCAAAGGCCTGACGCCGAGCCACGCCGTCAAGAAAGGACGGCGCTACCACTACTATGTCTCCCGCCACCTCATCACCGAGGGCCATACGGCCGAGCGTAGAGGATGGCGCATTCCGGCCGCGGACCTTGAAAACCTCGTCGTGGCTCGTCTTAGGGACTGGCTCAGCGACCCGGCCGCGATAAGCGCCGTCATCGATGACGACCCACCAGATGCATCCGTCCATGCCGCGTTGATCACCCAGGCGCAATCGCTGGCGGACCGGTGGCCCTCACTGAAACCGCCCGAGGTCAAGGCCTACCTCAATGCCATCGTCAGGCGAATTCGCGTCACCTCCGGCTGTATCGCGATTGAGATTGATGGCGGCCAGGCCATGGCAGCCATTCTGACGGGACCGGACTTCGCCTCAATCAACAAATCGCGACATGATGCCTATCCGGCCAACCCCATCACCCTGACGACCCCGGCCGTCCTCAAACGCGCCGGAACAAGCATGAAGTTAGTCGTCCCCGGCATCCGCCATGACGCCGCACCGGACCCAGGCCTGATCAGGCTGCTGCTGCGCGCCGTCGCGATCCAAGATCGATTGAAGCAGAATCCCGATCTCACCCTCCAGCAGATCGGCAAGGCCGAAGATGTCTCACCCTCCTATGTCACCCGGCTGCTGCGGCTGAGCTACCTCGCGCCGGACATCGTCGCGGCGATTATCGACGGCCATCAACCGCTCGAGCTGACAGCGAACAAGCTCATGGGCGATACGCGGCTGCCCCTGGAATGGCCGGCGCAGCGGGCACTGCTCGGATTCTCGGTCACCTGATCAAAGCCAATCCCAAGGGGATGTTCCTTGCGCTGTTGAAATTCAGCGGCGGCCCGGTTCACGACTACGCAACCATCTCTGACGACTCCCCGAATCCCAGCTGCGCGTCACGCACCCGGAGGGCAGCGACGAGCGCCGGCATATCGTTGCACCCGTTCACCCGACGGAACCCTTGGGCGGCTTCGAGCACCCCGGCGGCGACCCAGCGAAGCACCATTGTCCCGCCGCGCCACCGTTTCACATTCCGCTTCACATGGCGCGTGCGGCTGAGGAGACTTTCAATGGCGTTCGTGGTGGCCAGCGATCGTTGGAGGCGCTCCGACAGACCCAGGTCCAGCACAGTCAGCGTGTCGTCGAGGCCTTCGCGGGGCGTTGGTGCACGAATCGAAACTGGCACGCCACGGTCCCAACCACCGGTGCTTCATCGACCGACGGCGTAGGAAGCTGGGCGGCCCATATCGGTCATCGCATTCAGCATATTGCACGCGAGCTGCGCTTCGACCGTTCTCCCACCGGGTGTCCTGGCTCGAAGACCATCGCCGATGATCGACTTATACCTGAAGAAGGCGTTCTCGACTCGCGCTTGCTGATGGTAGCGTGACGTCTTCTTCCACCGTCGCCGTCCGATGCGCTTCACCTTGTTGATTGTGTGATCACGAGCGCTCGACCGCGGCCTCCGTCGGGACACCCTGGCCGTCTTGGTCGGCGGGACCACGCCGGTCGCGCCCCGTGCACCGGCCGCATCGTAGAAGCCAACCGTGTCGTAGGCTGCGTCCGCAGTGACGCTCGCGATGTCGTCGTTGACGGCCTCGATCAGCTCGACGCCCGTCGTCGCGTCATCGACCGTCGCGTCCGTGAGCGCGTGAGCGACGATCACACCGGTTTGATCAACACCCACATGGAGTTTCTTCCACCCGCGCGTGCCACGGCCTCCATGTTTCGCAGTGGCCCATTCACCCTCGCCGGCAATCGACAGGCCAGTGCTGTCGATGATGAGATGAAGGCCTGCGCGCCGTGGAACGCCCCGAAGCCTTAGGTCGAGGTGTTGGCCACGACGGGACAGCGTCGTGTGATCAGGCGACCGAAGGTCGAGTCTCATCAGCACGAAGAGCGATGTGAGAAAGCCCTCTGTCTGACGGAGCGGGAGATGGAAGAGAAGACGCAGCGTCAAGGCGGACTCGATCGCGAGGTCCGAGTACTTCCGCTGCGCGCCTCGCGTGCCCGCTCCGTCAGGTTCCCAAGCGGCGATGGCCGCCGGGGACAACCAGATGGTGATGTCGCCTCGACAGACCAGAGCGCGATCATAGGCGGCCCAGTTCTGGACGTGGTACTTTGTCTTGTACGTGGGATGGACTCTCGACTTCATCCATCCAGTCTGGTCTGCCCCCTCGCAACCTCACTCCGGATTCGTGCACCAACGCGTGTGCCGGGAAAGCCCGGTCAAGGAGGACAAGATGCCGTGATGTGATCTTTGAAACCTTGTTCGAAACCCTGTGGGTATCCAATCCCATCCGGCCAAGGTCGGCCGCCAGCCGGAACCGAGTGATGCGTGGGCCTGGGGTGACCCAGGGCGCGAAGCGTTCACAGGGAGCCCGTAGGCCGCGTGATTGAGCCCCGAAATGCATTGTTTGTGAGGGCCGACGTCGTGCGTTGGACGGAAGGCTATCTCGCCGCATCTCAGAGGCCGTGGAGGCGGCGACCTCGCCGGGGTCGGAGCGCGTGGCATGCGTGCGGGTGGGTTTCCCGGGAACCCGGGAGGCCTCATCGTCTCCATCTTAAAGGTTGCCGGGGGGCGGGCACCGGCTCACCAAGCCCGAGGCCGTGGACGTGGCACCTGGCGTCCGACGGAGCGAACCCGCAGGTGCTCGGATGGTACCGCCGCGCGAAGGCAACGAAGCGCGGGGGAGGGGCGGCGAGGAATCGGAGCGTCTCATAGTACCGGCGAAGCGGGGGAATCGGGTCCACGAGACCCCGTGGAGGGAAGGGGGCGCCGACAGATGGAACCGTTGGAGGGAACGATGGCCAACACGCCGAGGTTGGACCCCATCTCACTGAAACGACAACGGATAGCCGAACTGGCCAGACAGGCATCGGATATGGTGGTCACGAGCCTGGCTCACCACATCGACAGGGACATGCTTCACGCGGCTTATGTAGTAACGCGGAAAGACGGGGCGGTCGGACTGGACGGACAAACGGCGGACGACTACGCAGCGAATCTGGAGGCCAACCTCCAGTCGCTGCTCGACCGCTTCAAGTCCGGCCAGTATGTCGCGCCTCCCGTGCGCCGCGTCCACATCCCGAAAGGGGATGGCCGGAAGACTCGACCAATCGGGATACCGACGTTCGAGGACAAGGTGCTGCAGCGAGCCGTGGTGATGGTGCTGGAAAGTGTCTACGAGCAGGACTTCCGGGACTGTAGCTTCGGCTTCCGCCCTGGGCGCTCGGCTCACCAGGCCCTGCAGCACCTCTGGGAGCAGACCATGCTGATGGGCGGAGGCTGGGTGATTGACCTGGACATCCAGGGCTTCTTCGATGCCCTGGACCACGGACATCTCCGCGGCTTTCTGGACCAGCGGGTACGCGACGGCGTGCTGCGCCGCGCGATTGACAAATGGCTGAAAGCCGGTGTGTTGGAGGACGGGCAGGTGCGTCGTTCCGTCCTCGGCACCCCGCAAGGTGGGGTCGTGTCGCCGCTGTTGGCGAACATCTACCTCCACTATGTCCTCGACGTATGGTTCACGACGGAGGTGCAACCATGCCTCCGTGGCCGCAGCGTCCTCGTCCGCTACGCGGACGACGTGGTCATCGTCGTCGAGCAGGAATCTGACGCCCACCGGGTGCTGGAGGTGCTCCCGAAACGCCTCGGGCGGGTCGGGCTCACGATGCATCCGGAGAAGAGCCGTCTGGTTCGGTTCCGCCGACCGCGCGTGGGTTGGCGCCCGGGGCAGAACGGTGACAGATTCCCGCCACCCGGCACGTTCGACTTCCTGGGGTTCACGCACTACTGGTGCATCGCCCGGAACGGCAGCTGGGTGCTCAAGCGCAAGACGGCCAAGGACCGCCTCCGGCGGAGCCTGACGGCCGTCAATCGCTGGTGTTGTACGCACCGCCATGAATCGATCGCGAAGCAGCATCGGATGTTGGTGTGGAAGCTGCGCGGGCATTGTGCCTACTTTGGGATTCGGGGGAACGCCTCGAGCCTGACGACGTTCGGCTTCCACGTCGTGCACATCTGGCAAAAGTGGCTCAACCGCCGGTCGCAGCAGAGGACAATGCCGTGGACGCGGTTCCTCCGCCTTCTCGCGCGATATCCTCTTCCGCGGATGACGGCCGCTCACTTCGCCACCGGCGTGTAGCGACACCATCTGCCGAGGAGCCGGATGCGGAAGAACCCGCATGTCCGGATCTGTGGGGGGCTGGGGTCAGCAACGACCCTGGTCTACCCGACCCGTCTCCGCTGCGAGGGAACCGAGCAGTGCGACTCCAACCACATCGGGTCGCTGAGTGAAGTAGTCGGTGACCCGTTTCAGAAGCTGGTCGCGCGCCACCGTGATTTCCTGCAGGGTGATCATGGTTCGTTCTCCTGCAGGGGAGTATAGAGACCGAGGGACGATGGCGTTCTTCGGCAATCACCGATAGCTCCTGCCTGGTCGCTAGCGTTCATCGTGAGTGCCTCGGCGCAAGCCCGACGAGACGAGCCGCGATGTTCTCGCCGAGGCACTTTCGATAACGAGACTTGAAGGAAGGCGCTGGTGGAGAAAGGCGGTCGCGTGCCCCTATGGAGCTAGATATGACTGTCCTTTAGAATCAATCACTTACAGGTCAGTCTCCCGATCCATAGCATCGCAGGTAACGACCACGACTCTTCGAGTATTGCACGCGAAGCGGCCGCCGCGCCAGCGGCTTCGTTCTTGTCGCGTAGTGTTTAGTAATCCGCCCGATTCGTCGATAGCTAACCGCTACGCCTGCCGATTCAACCGGTCAATGCAACAGTGTCCGCGAGTATATCCGCCGGCGTCCGATAGCCGAGTGTCTTGCGTGGAGCCTGTTGCATAGTCACGTGAAACCGTCGGGCGGTAAGGAGCTGATCTTTGGCCCATCTCAGTGACCCAGGGTCCCCATTATGCGTCAGGAGTTCGGGCGGCAAGCTTGGGAGCAGTGGTCAAGACTCAGGCCTGACGGTCACTCCACGAGCACTCGTGCGCTGACGGGCTCCACCCCCGGCCAAGCGAGACGCGTTGGACTCATTCAGTTTGTCCACAAACTGTCCACACGACGAGTTCGAGGATGCAAAAAACTATGGTGGACCGCATGGGGATCGAACCCACGACCTCCGCGTTGCGAACGCGGCGCTCTCCCAGCTGAGCTAGCGGCCCCGTTGAGTGTCACCGGGCGGGACTCTGTTACGTCCACGAGATGGCGTCGGACCTCGCATTGTACATCAGCACCCTTGTCGTCTCGGACGCGGACGTCGACGGGTGGTCTAGATCGAGCCCGGAGCGAGGGCGACCGATATACTCGCTAGGTGAATCAGTTTCCGAAACGAATCGGGCTACTGACTGGTGGAGGAGATGCCCCCGGGCTGAACGCCGTCATTCGCGCCGTCGTGAAATCGGCAACCCAGTCCGGCTGCGTTTGTGTTGGGCTCGAGAACAGTTTTGACGGCCTGATGGAGGGTGGTCGGACTCGCGAGCTGACGCTCGCCGACGTCGTGGGTATCGAGCGAGTCGGGGGCACGATTCTCGGAACCACCAACCGTGGAAACCCATTCGCCTACCCCGGGACTGGGGATGCCGACGGGCAGGACCGTTCGCGCGCGTGCGTCGAATCGTTCGAGCAGTTGCGTCTGGATGCGATGGTCGTGATCGGCGGCGACGGGACTCTGGCGATCGCCTACGAGTTCCATCAGCTCGGGATGCCGATCGTCGGGGTGCCGAAGACGATTGACAATGACATCGTCGGGACCAACAGCACTTTCGGATTCGATACCGCCGTCAGCTTCGCGACGGAGGCCGTAGACCGGCTTCACGACACCGCCCATGCGCACTCGCGGGTGATGGTCGTCGAGGTGATGGGCCGACATGCCGGGTGGATTGCGCTCTATGCTGGTGTGGCCGGTGGCGCCGACGTCATCCTGATTCCTGAGGTTCCATTTGACGCCGACTGTGTCGCCGCCGCAATACGCCGCCGAGAAGACCGTGGGGCGAGGTCGAGCATCGTCGTCGTTGCAGAAGGCGCGGCAGCCAAAGACGGTGCGGTGTCGGTGGTCGAAGCGGGGGTGGATGGACGGCCGGAGCGTCTCGGAGGCATTGGGGCGCAGGTAGCGGGAGAGCTCGAGGCGTTGACCGGAAAGCAGGCACGGTCGGTCGTGTTGGGCCACTTGCAGCGCGGCGGCGTGCCAACGAGTTTTGACCGGGTGCTCGCCACGCGGTTTGGCGGCAAGGCGTTCGAGTTGATCCAACGCCGGGTCTTCGGCGTCATGGTGGGGAACCGTCCACCCAATCTGGTTGCGGTCCCGCTGGCGGACATCGTGGGAAAGACCAAGAATGTTCCGCTGGACCTCGACCTGGTCACGACGGCCCGCGCACTCGGGGTATCTTTCGGAGATTGAACTCACCACACTAGTGTCCTGAGTACGAAATAGCTGTACACGAAACGCTGTACTTTGCGCTGCCCGTTTGGTACGGTAGCGCATGTTCATTCAACGGTACTGTGTCTACGCATCGCCGACCGAGCAAGCCCAGTTGGCCCAGGTGGCTGAGCGCGGGACGACGACGCAGAAGGTGGCGCGGCGGGCGCGGATCGTGTTGATGCTGGCGCAACAGGCCTCGCCGATGGTCGTGGCCCGGACGCTGCACGTCAGTCGGATGACGGTGCGGTTGTGGGCGCGCCGGTTTGTGGCCGAGGGGGTTCCGGGCGTGCTCCGCGACGCCACGCGTCCGGGCCGACGCCCACGCTTGACCCTGACGAAGGTGCAGGCGATCGTTGACGCGACCCTGACGACGCGCCCGCCGGCCGGCACCCATTGGAGTAGTCGCGCCCTGGCGGAAGCGCAGGGCGTGAGCGACGGCACGATTCGTAAGATCTGGCGACAACACGGCCTCCAGCCCCACCGCGTGGGGCAGTTCAAGCTGTCGACCGACCCCCACTTCGTCGAGAAGCTGCGCGACGTGGTGGGGCTGTATCTGAATCCACCCGCCAAAGCGGTGGTGTTTTGCGTCGATGAGAAGAGTGGGATCCAAGCGCTGGACCGGACGCGCCCGGTGTTGCCACTGCGGCCCGGCGTCCCCGAACGCCAGACCCATGACTACGTCCGCTACGGGACGACCACGCTGTATGCCGCACTGCGCGTGCTCGATGGCGTCGTGATCGGCGAATGCCGCCGCCGTCACCGGAGTCAAGAATTCGTGCAGTTCCTCCGGCGGCTGGAACGCGCGACGCCTCCCGATCAGCCGCTGCACCTGATTTTGGACAACCTGAGTGCCCACAAGAGTCCCCAGGTGCGGCGCTGGCTCACGCGCCATCCCCGCGTGCACTTTCACTTCGTGCCCACCAGCAGCTCCTGGCTGAATCTGGTGGAACGCTGGTTCGCGGAGATCACTCGCACGCGGCTCCGCCGGGGTACCTTCACCAGCGTGCCGGCGCTCGAGCGAGCGATCCACGACTACTTGACTCATTACAATCAGCATGCGAAGCCGTTTATCTGGACCAAGGATGCCGACACCATCCTCGCGAAGGTCGACCGGTGTAAAGAAGCGTTAAACGCACCACACTAGTCGAGTAGCTCGAGATACTTGAGCGCGCCGCCCGTATTGAAGAGCACGACGCTCTCGTCCGGACGAATCACCCCGCGTTGCAGCAGGACCTGAAGCGCGCAGAGCGTGGCGCCTCCCTCGGGTGCCGCACTGATCCCCTCGCGGCGACCCAGTTCCCGCATGGCCCTTACCATCTGCTCGTCGCCAACGGCGAGCGCCGTCCCGCCGCTTTCGCGAATCGCCCGCAGGATCAGGAAGTCGCCGACGGCTCGCGGAACCCGGAGGCCATCGGCCACCGTGGACGCGGGGCTCCACGGCTCGGCGCGTTCTGTACCCGTCTCGAACGCTCGCACGATCGGCGCGCACCCTTCCGCCTGGACCGAGACCATTTTGGGGCGGCTCGAACCGGAGACCCAGCCCAGCTGCTCGAGCTCGCTGAAGGCCTTCCACATCCCGATGATTCCGGTCCCGCCACCCGTGGGGTAGATGAACCAGTCTGGCCACCTCCAGCCAAGTTGCTCGCCAATCTCGTACGCCAGCGTCTTCTTTCCTTCTACCCGATACGGTTCCTTGAGCGTCGAGACGTCGTACCAGCCCAACGGAGAGCCCTGTTCTGCGGCCACCCGACCGGCGTCGGTAATGAGGCCGTCCACAAGCGTCACGTCGGCGCCATATAGCTCCGACTCCCATACGAACGGCTTCTTCACGTCGCGGGGCATGAAGACCTTGGCCGCCAGGCCCGCCTGAGCGCAATAGGCTGCCATGGCGTTGGCGGCATTGCCTGCGGAGGGCACCGAGAGGGTGGTGGCGCCCAGATACTTGGCCTTCGTTACGGCGACAGAGAGGCCCCGCGCTTTGAACGAGTTGGTCGGATTGAGCGATTCGTCCTTGATGTAGATGGTTCGCATGCCCAGTGCTTCTTCGAGCCTCGGGGCGCGGGGCAGCGGAGTCATACCCTCGCCCAGCGTCACAGGCTGCTGGTCTGGACCGATCGGGAGGACCTCGCGATACCGCCACAGCGTCGGAGGGCGGTGGGCGAGAGTGTCACGATCCCACTGCCGCTTGAGGGTATCGATATCGTACCGGGCGAACAGAGGTGCGCCACAGGTGCACAGGTGCTGGATCCGACTGGCGTCGTAGGCGGAGGCTCCACACGGGGCGGAGCACTCAAGATGCGTCAGCACACTGGTGGACTGCAATGGTGGATCGATTTCACCGTTGCAGTCACTAAGGCTGGAGGAGCTCGGCGTCTTTCGTCTTCTGGAGCTCGTCGATGCGTTGGGTGTGAGCGTTGGTGATCTTCTGAACCTCTTCCAGCGCGCGCCGCTCGTCGTCCTCTCCGAGCGCGTGATTCTTGAGCAGCTTCTTGAGTCCGTCGTTGGCTTCACGGCGAATCTGGCGAACGCTGTTTCGCCCTTCTTCGGCCAGCTTGTGCACCAGCTTGGACAGGTCTCTCCGCCGCTCCTCGGTCAGTGGAGGTATCGGAATCCGGATGACTTGACCGTCGTTGCTGGGGTTGAGGCCCAGATTGGCGTTCCGGATAGCCTTCTCGATTGCCGCCATTTGGTTTGGGTCGAACGGATTGGCCACGATCATTGTTGACTCCGGAACGGCCAGGCTGGCGACCTGATTCAGCGGCAGCCGGGATCCGTAGGCCTCGACCTGAACGGAGTCGAGGATGCCGACCGACGCGCGACCGGTCCTGACGGCGCTCAGCTCAGTCCGGACGTGCTCGACGGCGGCGTCCATACGCTTCGAGGTTTCTCTCGTCGCCGCTTGTGGGTCGGTGATTTCCATGAGTGTGCACCTCGTGTCACGCCACGCGACTATACCGTGACAAGCGATCCGACGTTCTCACCCAGAACCGCCCGTCGGATGTTTCCCGGGGTGTTCAGATTGAACACCGCGATAGGAAGTTTGTTGTCCATGCACAGCGAAATCGCCGTCGAATCCATGACCTTGAGCTGCTGCTCGAGAACCTGAAGGTGGGAGATGCTCTCGAGTTGAGTGGCCGTCGGATCGATAGCCGGGTCCGCGGTGAAGATGCCGTCGACGTTGGTCGCCTTGAGGATCACCTCGGCCTTGATCTCCATCGCGCGGAGGGCTGCCGCCGTGTCGGTCGTGAAGTACGGATTGCCCGTTCCGGTACCGAACACAATCACCCTGCCCTTCTCGAGATGGCGCAGCGCACGCCGACGGATGAACGGCTCCGCGACCTGTCGCATTTCGATGGCCGTAACGACACGGGTCACACAGCCGTGCCGCTCGATGGCATCGGACAGGGCCAGGGCGTTGATGACCGTCGCCAGCATCCCCATGTAGTCGGCCGTCGAACGGTCCATGCCACGCGCGCTGGCAGCAAGTCCGCGAAAGATGTTGCCGCCTCCGATGACGATCGCCACTTCGACCCCGAGCGAACGGACCTCCGCGACATCCTGTGCGATCCGGTCGGCGACCGCTGGGTCGATGCCGAACGACTGGGACCCCATAAGGGCCTCGCCCGACAATTTCAGCAGGACGCGGTGATAGGTGAGTGAGGACATGATTCAGTCGCCGGCCTCGCCCACCTTGAACCGTGAGAATCTAGACACCGTGATGTTCTCGCCAAGCTTTGCGATCGCCGCACTGACCAGGTCGCCAATCATCGTCTTGGGATCTCGGATTGACGGCTGGTCGACGAGCACGATCTGCGAGTAGTAGCTGTTGAGCTTGCCTTCGACGATCTTCTCGACGACGTGAGCGGGCTTGTCCGTGCCGGTGAACTGCGCGCGATAGATCTCACGTTCGCGGTCGAGGTCCTCGGCGGGCACCTCGTCCCGCTGCACACACGTCGGGTTGGCGGCGGCAATATGCATCGCGATCTCTCTCACGAGCGTTTGAAAGTCGTCGGTCCGGGCCACGAAATCCGACTCACAGTTCACCTCGACGAGGACCCCGACCTGGCCGCCCTGATGAATATAGCTGGTGACCAGTCCTTGCGCGGTGGTCCGTCCGGCGCGTTTGGCGGCCTTGGCCTGCCCGCGCGTTCGGAGGATCCTTACTGCCTCGTCCAGATTTGCGGCTGCCTCGGTCAAGGCCGCCTTGCACTCCATAAAGCCTGCCCCGGTCATATCGCGGAGCTCTTTGACCTGTGTCGCACTGATTGCCATCGTGTCGAAAGTCCTATAAACAAGCGGATCGAGATTGACCCGCGTGGTACACCCAACGCGTACGAATGAGCCAACCGTACCGTGTGGACGGCGTAGGGGCGATCAGACGGAGGCCGGCGACGGCGCTTCAGTCGCGGCGGCAGCCGGCGAGGGCGTGCCGTCACCGGTCGAGGCGTCGTCGCCCGCTGGCTGCGCGGCCTCGCGGAGACCCCGCCCAGCGTTGACGGCGTCGGCGATACGGGTCAAAAACAGTCGGATAGACCGGAGCGCATCGTCGTTTCCGGGGATGATGTAGTCGACATCATCCGGGTCGCAATTGGTGTCCACGATACCGATGACCGGAATGTGGAGCTTTCGGGCCTCGTCGACGGCGATCTTCTCTCGCCGTGTATCGACGACGAAGACCGCGTCCGGGAGCCGCGACATGCCACGGATCCCGTCGAGGTTCTTGTGAAGCTTCCGCTTCTCTTTCTCGATGCGGGCGATTTCCTTCTTCGAGAGCGTTTCGTAGCGGCCGTTTTCGGCCATCGCCTCAAGATCGCGCATCCGGCCGATGCTGCGCTGGATGGTCATGAAGTTGGTGAGCAGTCCGCCGAGCCAACGCTGGTTGACGAAGTACATCCCGCAGCGTCGTGCTTCTTCCGACACGAGATCCTGAGCCTGCCGTTTGGTCCCGACAAAGAGAATGGTCTGTCCCGCTGCGGCAAGACGCGAAACGAAGCTTTCGGCCTTTTGAAAAAGAGCAGCTGATTTACCCAGGTCAATGATGTAGATACCATTGCGGTGCCCAAAGATGTATTTTTTCATCTTCGGATTCCACCGCTTCTTCTGGTGGCCGAAATGCACTCCAGCTTCCAGTAGATCCTCCATTGTGATCGGCGTCAAACTTCCTCCACGCTAACGCTTGCTGAACTGGAATCTCTTACGCGCCCCGGCGAGGCCGTACTTCTTACGCTCCTTGATTCGAGCGTCTCGAGTCAGGAGACCGGCCTTCTTCAGGACAGGTCGAAGCGCTGGGTCGATTTTGATGAGCGCCCGCGCGATTCCCAGTCTGAGCGCCCCGGCCTGGCCGGCGAAACCTCCACCCTTGGCAGTGGCGAAGATGTCGAACTTGTCCGACGACTCAGTGAGCTCTAGCGGTTCCGTAATCTGCTTGCGAACCGAGGGGGTCGGAAAGTGTTGTTCGAGCGAGACGCGGTTGATCGTGATCGCGCCGCTCCCGGTTCGAAGAAAAACGCGGGCCGTCGAGCTCTTGCGCCTGCCCGTTCCGTAAATCGGTTCCGTGAGCACCTCTGGTGGAGCAGGGGAGTCGACTTCGGGAGAGGTCACTGCTTAACGCACCTCGTACTTTGCGGGACCCTGCGCCGCGTGCGGGTGACTGGGACCAGCGTAGACCTTCAGCTTGCGATACATGGCGTTGCCCAACTTCGTCTTGGGAAGCATCCCACGGACGGCTAGTTCGACGACTCGGATGGGTCTCTCGGCGCGCATCGTCTTGAGGCGCCGCTCCCGAAGCCCACCCGGGTAGCCGCTGTGGCTTCGATAGAGCTTTTGGTCTTCCTTCCGCCCGGTCACGCGAACACTCTCGGCGTTGACGATGACTACATGGTCGCCAAGATCAAGGAAAGGGGTGTAACGCGGCTTGTGCTTGCCTTGAAGCAACTTGGCCGCGGCGGTTGCCACCCGTCCAAGGACCTGGGACTCTGCGTCGATGACGTGCCAGTGGCGGTCGATGTCTTGCGGTGATGGTACAAACGTTGCCATAGCGTAGACGTGGCGCACGAAGATTGCGCACGGCGATAGCCGCAACCGGAAATATTACAGAGCATTACGGGGGCTGTCAAGAACGGCTCGCGGTCCCATTGTGTGAATCATGAGGCACTGCGGACTTCGCAGAATTGCTCTAGCTGAGTACCCCTGAGGTGGTTCCTGGCCGGTCCCGGGTCCATCCGCGCCACCGCAGGGGCTGACCAGGACGTCGGTTTCGACCGATACACGAAGGCGGAGGATGTAGGCCCTGACGCAAAAGTGGGACATCTCGTGCTAGGTCGAAAAGCCAAGTCGCTCGTGGGGCTCGATATCGGGTCGAGTGCCGTCAAGGTGGTCGAGTTGCATCAAAAGGGTGACGACTACCGGCTGGTCGCCGCGGGTGTCGAACCGCTGCCGCCGGACAGCGTCGCCGACAGCACGATCATGGATACCGGGGTGGTGAGTGATGCCGTCAGACGAGCGTTTGACAGGCTGAACATCAAGACTCGAGATGTCGCGGTTGCCCTGTCTGGTAGCGGCGTCATCGTGAAGAAGCTCTCGCTTCCTCCAATGACCGACGAAGAGCTTGAGGCCTCGATCCAGTGGGAGGCCAGACAGCACATCCCTTTCGAAAGTCGGGACGTCAGCCTGGACTACCAGGTCGTGGGGACCTCGGCCGTCGGCCTCCGCGAACCGTCCATGAACGTGTTGCTGGTCGCCGCCAAGAAAGACCGCGTGGAGGCCTACACCTCAGTGGTCGAACAGGCAGGATGCGTGCCCGTCGTCTTGGACGTGGACGCTTTCGCGCTTCAGAACGCCTATGAGCTCAACTACGGCGTCCACGACGGCGAGGTCGAGGTGCTGGCGAATGCCGGTGCCAGCGTCATCAACCTGAACGTCGTCGAGGGTGGACAATCCCTGTTCACGCGTGATGTCGCCATCGGCGGCAACGCCTACTCCGAGGCGCTGAAGAAGGAGCTCGACCTCGACTTCGAGGACGCAGACCTCCTCAAGAAAGGCGTGCCGGTCGGCAGCGTCACGTATGAAATCGCGGAACCGGTCATCCAAGCGGTGACGCAGACCGTGCTGCAGGAGGTGAGCAAGACTCTCGACTTCTTTCGCGCAACCGCTGCGACCGACCGCCTCGACAAGATCGTGCTGAGCGGCGGAACGTCGCGTATCGAGGGTCTCCCCGCCGCATTGTCCGACCGATTCGATACGGAAGTCGAGCTCTTGGATCCTTTTCGCCGGGTGACCGCTGATGCCGGGGTCTTGAATGACGACCAGCGGATGGACATTGGCCCGCTTGCTGCCGTCGCGGTGGGTCTCGCCTTACGACGACAGAGGGACCGATGATTCGCATCAACCTGCTGGCCGGTTCGGGCGCGAGGGGAGGTAGACGTCCGCTCATCGATCTCGGGCAGAAGGTCACGGTCGCCTGCAGCGTGATCTTGGTAGTCACGGTGGTGGTGATCGGGTGGCGATTCTGGTCGATACGTCAACAGGCAGCCCAGCTGTCGCAAGAGCTCATGGCCGCCGACCAGGAAATCGCGCGATTGAATCCGGTGCTCGCCCAGGTTCAAGCCTCGGACACGCAGCGCGCGCAGCTGGCGCAGCGGGTGGGGTTGATCGAGGAGCTGCGGCAGGGGCAGGGGGGACCGGTGAGAATGCTCGACGAGCTCAGCCGAGCGCTACCGGACGGACTCTGGCTGTCCGAGCTCGAGCAGCCGGATGGAGCGCTCCTCGTCCGCGGCCAGGCCCTCGCCCTCGATTCTCTGTCGGATTTTGTCGCCAATCTCGAGTCGTCGGGCTATTTCGGGTCTCCGGTCGAGATCCTCGACGGCCAGCTTAATGAGACCGACCAGGGAGAGCTTGTCGAGTTCGAGCTGCGGGCGACGTTCGATTGGGAGGGTCCCTAATGCATCTGAAGACGCGGACCGAAACGCATGTGTGGGCTGCGTCGCGGGTTGACGACGTTCGACCCAAGAAAGCCGTATGGAACTCGGACTAGACAAACTGCCGTGGTACGCCCAAATCGCGACCTTTCTCTTGGTGGCCGTGTTCGGTTTCGGGGTATTCCAGTGGTATTGGGTTGAGCCGCAGCGCGACGCGATGGCCGTTCGCCAGGAGGAGCTGGCACTCAAACGGTTGGACATCAATCGAGCGTTGCAGACGGCCAGCCAGCTCCGGGAATTTGAGGCGGAGGTGGAGGAACTAGGTGGGAGACTCGAGAGCCTCCGGGCTGTGTTACCCGAAGAGCGAGACGCGTCGGAGCTCCTGCGGCGCCTCCAGACACTGGCGACCCAGTCCAACCTGTCTAT
The DNA here is from genome assembly GCA_965249105.1 of Vicinamibacterales bacterium. Classification (GTDB taxonomy): domain Bacteria; phylum Acidobacteriota; class Vicinamibacteria; order Vicinamibacterales; family UBA8438; genus CAUZIB01. The sequence continues at coordinate 1,686,838 of OZ252219.1, forward strand.
CCGAGGATTCACTCCACAGGCCGTCGAGCCCCAGGCGCTGTACTCCTCCTGGCCGACGCATCTGGAACTGGTCGGGACCTATCACAGTCTCGGGGAGTTCTTCGACCGGGTGAGCAAGTTCTCGCAGATCATCACGATCAGCGACGTGGCGATTCGTGCCATTGACCCCCCACAGCCGAACGCCACAATCCGAGCGTCGTGCACGGCCACGACCTTCGTCCTGAATGAGCAGAGCGCCGAACCCGCGAGCGAGCCGGCAGCATGAGGCGGCAGAATCAGCAATTCCGCCCGCATCCGTGGCGTGGCCACGCCCGGGGCACTGTCTGCCATTTGGGCCAATGCGTCGCGCTGAGTGCCCTCATCGTGGTGACTCTTGAGGCGGGCCCAGTGGCACAGCCGGCTCCAGCACAGCCGGCGGGGCAGCCGGACACGGCGGACGTCGTCGGGCCGCAGCCGGTCGAAGTCTACGCCTACGACCCCGATGGGCGTCGTGACCCCTTTGTCAGTCCCTTTACGCGGGGCACCGGCATTCGACCCCCGACCGAGCGCCCCCCAGGTCTTGCGGGACTCAGTATCAACGACCTGTCGCTGCGGGGCATCGTGGTCAGTGCCGGTGAGCATCTGGCCATCATGCAGGCACCCGATAATCGAACCTACATCTTGCACGGCGACGAGCAGCTTTTCGACGCCGTCGTCAAGACGATCACCGCCGAGGGTGTGGTGTTCTTGCAGGAGGTCAACGACCCGCTGTCTCTGGCAGCCGAGCGCGAGGTCCTCCGGACGCTGCAGGGGCCGGAGGAAGGACGCTGATGGCGCGAGTCTCCGCCCTGCTTCTGGTGGGTCTGTGCGTGGTCACCGCTCACGTCGGAACGCGGGCCAACGAGGAGCCGGAACGCGTCGGGCGACTGAGCGCCATCGAGGTGATACTCGACGAACGCGGCGTCGTGGTGACGTTTGCGGCAAACGGACGTCTCGAGCCCAGCTCTATTCAGGAAGCCGAGCAGTGGCCCCCTCGACTGGTCATCGACCTGCCTGACGTGACCCCGGGCGTCCCCGGATCGACGAGGGTTGATGTTGGTCCCGTAGAGGGTATCCGCGTCGCTGCTCACAGTCAGAACCCTCCCGTGACCCGCGTGGTATTCGATTTGCTGTCACCCACGTCGTACGAGATCGACCAGTGGGCCGGCTCGACCGAGCGGCTCGTGGTCATCTTTCCGCTGGCTGCCGAGAAGGTCGAGAAGAGCAGCGAGGTCAGTCATACAGACGTCGACCGATTCGCCGGCGGTTTGCCGTGGGGTCGCTCGTTAGGATCGGGGGTACAGGTGGTGCCGGCCAAAGCGGTCGTCACGTCCTCGCTGTCATCTGGCCGTTTCGCCAGTTTCCCACCGAGACAGCCCGTGACCTATCGGGAGGTGCCACTGGCTACCGGAACGGTGGTTCAGCCCTTCGGACGGTGGTTGGGCGACGAACGGCTCCTGAGCAAGACGATCCTTAGAACGTTGTCGCCCCAGCGTCTGACCGTCGTCCCGTCTTGGTCACGGGAAGCGTGGGGGGGCGTGCCGGCGCCTGTGGACGACATCGACCTGATTGGCCACCAGTGGCTGGAGATCGGTCGGTTGGTTGACCCGGAGTCGTTGTCGATCCCTGCCTATCTTGTGCTTGGGAATCGCGGCGCGGCTGGTACCGAACCCGAGAGGTCGCGGTCGGGACAGTTGTCATCGAGACTGATTCGGCCATCACAGACGCCCATCAGTCAATCCACCCAGCTCCAGCGGGTTGCGCCGGGTGAACCTCGTCAGTACACGGGCGATCCGGTCTCGATGGACTTCCAGAATGCGCCACTCAGGGCGGTGCTACGAACGCTGGCCGAGATCAGTGGGCTCAACATCGTGATCGACCCGCAGGTCGACGGATCCGTCGACGTGGCCTTGACGGATGTGCCCTGGGACCAAGCCCTCGACATCATCCTTCGCGCCAACCAGTTGGGCTACATCGTCGACGGGACCGTGGTGCGTATCGCGCCGCTGAGTGTTCTGGCCAACGAAGAGGAGCAGCGCCGGTTGTTGGCCGAAGCCCAGGCGCTGAGCGGCGAGCTGGTCGTGATGACGCGCACGCTCAGCTACGCCCGGGCTGAGAACATGGGCGCCCTCATTGAACAATCAATCCTGTCTGATCGCGGGCAGGTGCAGACCGACCAGCGCACCAACACCGTGATCGTCACAGACCTCGAGGACCGTCTCAGAACAGTCGATGAGCTGCTCGACACGTTGGACCGGGCCGAGCCTCAGGTGGAGATCGAGGCCCGCATCGTGCAGGCCGGCAAGGACTTCGCTCGCTCGATAGGGGTCAACTGGGGGCTCACCGGCCGGGTGGCGCCCGAGCTGGGGAACACCACGTCGCTGACCTTTCCGAATCGAGGTGGCGTCAGCGGGAGAGTCGGGCAACAGGGACCGGGTGTCGGCGAGCAGCCCGGGGACCCGAGGGCCTCCGAGATCGAAGCGGTGGGAACAGCCGTCAACCTGCCTGCGGCGGCGGCCTCATCGGCGCTCGGTCTGACGATGGGCGCCGTCGACGGGGCACTGAACCTCGATGTGGTGATCTCGGCGGCCGAGGGCGACGGACAGATCAGGCTTCTGTCACATCCCCGAGTGACAACCCTGAACAACGTACAGGCCGAGATCATCCAGGGCGACCAGATCCCGATTCAGATCGTGTCGAACAACACCGTCACGGTCCAGTTCGAGGATGCGGCCCTGATCCTCCGTGTGACGCCACAGATTGCCGAGGATGACTCGGTGATCATGCAGATAGAGATCGACAACGACTTCGCCGACTTCGGTCGGGAGATCAACGGCATACCGCCGATCGTGACCCAACGGGCGAGCACGACGGTCCGGGTGGCCAACGGGGACACCACCGTCATCGGTGGCATCTTCGAAAGCGAGAGCTCGCGGCAAGACAACCGTGTGCCGCTGCTTCATCGTATTCCGCTGCTTGGGTGGCTGTTCAAGAGCCAGGCTGAGCGAGAGAGCACCGAAGAGCTCCTCATCTTCCTCACGCCGAGGGTGGTGCGTTGACCCGGAGAAATGCCATGACACCGCGACCGATGAACTCGCTGCGGATCACCGGCGTCGCGCTGTGTGTCGCGATGCTGGTGTCGTGCGTCAACGACCGGATCACGTCCTCTCGCTCGAGCTCGCTTCTCATCGTCGAGCGGATAGGGGCGGCGCAGGGAGGGACAGCCGACGATCCGATCAACACGTACCTTCAATCAGACGTGTTGACGGAGGGCGGCATCTTCGAGGACATCGGGCGGGTGACCCTGCGGATAGCGCTCAAGGACCCCGGCTCAACTGAAAGTCCGCTCGAACCGTCGAGCGCCAACTACGTGACCATCAACCGATACCGGGTGGAGTACCGGCGGACCGACGGACGAAATACGCCGGGCGTCGACGTTCCGTTCGCCATCGATGGCGGCATGACCGTCACCGTGGTCTCCGGGATCCAGACAGCCGAGTTCGTGCTGGTCCGTGCGAGCGCCAAGCTAGAGCCCCCCCTCAGGGCTTTGGCCAATGGCGGCGGGGCGATCGTCATCAACACGATCGCCTATCTGACCTTCTACGGATACGACCAGACCGGGGCCGATGTGATGGGCGAAGGCACGATCGGTATCGACTTCGCCGATTGGGCGGACGAAAACCAGACGGGCGGTGCGCCATGACGGCGACACGCGGCACAGCGGAGCGCTGGGTGGCAGGTGTGCTGGGCCTACTCTTGCTCGGTGCGGTTGGCGGCTGCGTCCAGGACTCGGCCGAGCCCGGGGCGTTCAATAGCCCGTCGGAGCTGGGGCTGGCGTTGACCCTCACCGCGAGTCCGGACGTTCTCCCTCTCGATGGCGTCGCTCAGTCACTCATCGGGATTCTGGCCCGCGATTCGAACGGCCAGTCGGTGTCCGGTCTGAGCCTGCTCCTGCAGATCGCGTCCGATGCGGGGCTCGCCGACCTCGGCCAGCTCTCGAGCCGGGAGGTCACGACCGGGAGCGACGGCCGCGCCGCGGCGACGTATACGGTCCCGCCGAAGTCCACCTCCGGTGCATCTTCGGACAGCGGACAGGTGGTGACCATCTGGGTCACCCCAATCGGGGACAACTTCGACAACAGTACGACCCGGTCGCTGAGTGTGCGGCTCGTACCCTCGGGTGCCGTGATTCCGCCCTTCAACGTGACCGCAGGGTTCACGTTCACGCCTGATACTCCCGCGGCCTTCGACCCCGTGCTCTTTACGACGGCGTGCCCTGACGATCTGACTCCGAACTGTGTGCGTGACCCGCTGGGTCTCGTCTCGTCGTATCTCTGGTCGTTCGGCGATGGGCGCTCCGCTAGTGGGACGACGGCCAGCAACAGCTACGCTCGGGGCGGCACCTATCTGGTCACCCTGACGCTCACGGACACGAACGGCCGGTCGGCCGCCGTCACGCGCGCGGTCGCTGTCGGCGCCGGAACGCCGCCCACTGCCGCGCTCACAGCTTCGCCCACCGACCCCAACACCAACGACCGGGTATTCTTCAATGCGTCGGCCTCGACCGCCGCAACCGGTCGGGTACTCGTGGGGTACACCTGGGACTTTGGCGACGGCGGTAGCTCTACGGGTGTGACGACGTCACACCCGTACGGGGCGGCGGGCACGTACGTTGTCACCTTGACAGTCCAGGATGACAAGGGGCAGGTCGGCACCGCAACCGCGCAAATCGTGGTGCAAGACATCCCCTAGGGCCGTGACCTCTCGGGCTGATGCGTTCTCGGCTCGCCATCAGGCCCTCTGTGCGGAGATCGACGCGCGGGCCATTGACGCGCTTCTGATTACGCAGCTTCCCAACCTCGCCTATCTGACCGGCCTCCGGTCCAGCGCCGGTGCCGCCCTGGTCTCGACCTCGGCCGTTCGCTTGGTGATTGACTCTCGATATCTGACCGTGGCGCGGGCTCTGACCGAGTCGGACGGGGGCCTTGGTTGTTTGGAGGTCGTGCCCGTCGAGCAGTCATATGACGAGGAGATCTATCAGGAGCTGGTCAGGATTGGCGTTGACCGAGTAGGTATCGAATCAGCGCATCTCACTGTTCAGCGGTGGGACTGGCTGGTGAGGCGACTCGAGGGGGCTGGTGTGACACTCGTGCCTGTCGAGGGGTTGGTCGAGGCCGGCCGCCTCCTGAAGGATCGCAACGAGATCGAGCGATTCAGGACCGCCGGGGAGCTCCTGGCCGGGGCAGTCGAGCCGGTGCTGCGTGCCGTTCGGGCGGGCCGAACCGAACGAGAGATCGCGGCCGACATCGAGCTGCAGCTGGCCTCAGCTGGTTTCGACGACCGGGCGTTCCCGACGATCGTCGCGTCGGGTCCGAACAGCGCACTACCGCACGCGCAGCCGTCACGTCGGTGCCTGGAGCGATCCGACCTGGTGCTCGTTGATTTCGGAGGCGTGTACGACGGATATCATGTGGACCTGTCGCGCACGGTCTGTGTCGGCGTGGCGACCGAACGGACGCGACGCCTGCATGACGCAGTCCTCGCGGCCCAGACTGCCGCGATCGAGGCCGTCCGCCCAGGAATACCAGCCAGCGACATCGATTCGGTGGCTCGTGCGACGCTGGCCCGGTACGGACTTGCCGAGGCATTCGGTCATAGCACGGGACACGGCCTTGGTCTCGAGATCCACGAAGCCCCGCGTATCGGTCGTCTGGGGGAGCCTGGGGCAGACGTCGTGGTTCAGGAGGGCATGGTCTTTACGGTCGAGCCAGCCGTCTATGTGCCGGGCGTCGGCGGAGTCAGGATCGAGGACGATGTGGTGGTGACTCACGATGGCTGCGACGTTCTGACCGGTGCGGCCCCACGCGATCTGCGGGCGGTCTCCGATTCTGTAGGATGACGCTTCCTCCGCTCTACGCCATCGCCGACCACGAAACGGCAGACCGGCACGGGTGGGAGTTGCCCGACCTGGCCCGGGCCTACTTCGCCGGTGGCGCAAGGCTCCTCCAGGTTCGCGCTCCCCACGTGGCCAGCGGGACCCTTCTCGCGTGGTGTGACCGCATCCTCGAGGACAGCGCGAAGTGGGAAGCGAGAGTGATCGTCAACGACCGGGCCGACGTAGCAGTGCTGGCCGGTGCCGCTGGCGTGCATCTTGGCCAGACCGACCTGTCCGCCTCGTCGGCCCGAGGCATCCTGGGTCCAGGGGCACTCATAGGGGTGTCAACCCACACGCGCGATCAGATCGACCGAGCGATGACCGATGCCGGTGTCGACTATCTGGCCGTCGGTCCGGTCTACGCCACCGCCACGAAGGCCACCGGGTACCCGGCCGTCGGCCTCCAGCTGGTAGCTGAAGCGGCTCGTCTCGCCACCGGCCGACCGCTGGTCGCTGGCCGACCGTTGGTCGCCCCCCGACCGTTGGTCGCCGTGGGGGGAATCACACTCGAACGGGCTGAGGCCGTCATCGCGGCCGGCGCCACGAGTGTGGCCGTTATCTCCGACCTGCTGACGGGCGGAGACCCCGAGAGGCGTGTGGCTGACTACGTGCGCCTGCTGGCCGAGCCTTCGAAGTAGTCTCGGGTGAGCCGGCGGACGGTTCCGACCAGGAAGAGAATACCAACCAGGTTTGGAAAGGCCATGAAGCCGTTCAGGAGGGTTCCCACCGCCCAGACCAGTTCTACCGACACCACCGCGCCCACCATGATCAACGCGGTAAAGACCACCCGATACGGCCCGATCATCTGGGAGCCGACCAGGAACTCCACACACTTCTCACCGTAGTACGACCAACCGATCAGCGTCGAGAAGCCGAACAGAAACGAGCACAGCGCCACGATGGCCGAGGCGAACGGGACCGAAGTCGAGAGTGCCGCCGCGGTCAGGTCGCCACTGGCGTTCTGGTAGGCAGGATCTGTCCACAGGCCCGAAGTCAGGATCACGAATCCTGTCAGCGAACAGACGACGATCGTGTCTACAAAGACTTCGAAGATGCCGACGACCCCTTGCTCGGCGGGGTGGTTGACACTCGCGATGCCATGGGCGATCGGTGCGCTGCCCAACCCAGCTTCGTTGGAGAGCACCCCTCGGCTCACCCCGGCGGCGATGACCTGAGAGACCGATGCGCCGACGAAGCCTCCCACGGCGGCTGCCGGATTGACCGCACTGCTGATGATCAGCCCCAGCACTCTGGGGACCTCGGCAACGTGAAGCAAGAGGTAGGCCCCGGTGGCCGCCAAATAGAGAAGGATCATCATCGGCACCAGCCGTTCCGCCACCACGGCGATACGACGGATGCCGCCGAGGAGTACGAGGCCGACGGCGCTGGTGATGAGAAGTCCCGGCACCCAGGTCGGGACGTCAACGCCCGCGATCAGACGGGCTGCCTCGACAAATGTTCGGGCGACGGTGTTCGACTGCGCCATGTTGCCGGTCCCGAAGAGGGTGGCGCACATCCCGAAGAAGGCGAAGGCCATCGCGAGCGGTTTGGCGAGCGCCGGAATCGGGACACCCTGGGTGATGTAGTACATCGGACCACTCGCCAGCTGGCCGGTCTCGCGGGTGACCCGGTAGTGGACGCCCAGGACCGCTTCTGCGTATTTGGTGGCCATCCCGACGGCCGCCGTCATCCACATCCATGCAATGGCGCCCGGACCACCGATGAGAATGGCGGTCGCCACCCCACCGATATTTCCGTTTCCCACCGTCGAGGCGAGCGCAGTCGAGAGTGCTTGAAACTGAGTAATGGTCCCGTCGCCCTTCGCCGTCTTCGAAAACGCCCCGGCGAGCACCATTCGCAACGCCAGTGGGAACCGGCGAATCTGGACGACGCCGGTGGCGATTGTGACGAGGCCTCCCACGATGACCAGCACCAAAGGCATCGCGAGGGGCTGCCACACGACGGCGTCTATTGCCTGAATTCCCTCGGTGAGTTCGTTCACGGTCGGTCCTCGAGTGGCTCCGCTGTTTCAGAGCATGGAGACGATGACGGGCACGACGATCGAGAGGATACCCAATGGGCATATCCACCGAATGAGGAAGCCCCAGGCGCCGCTGGCCGGGAACCAGGCGTTGTGCGCGCACAACTCCTCCAGGGCCTTGTCCACCCGCCACGCCCATCCGATGAAGAGCGCGGTCAGCAGCCCCCCGATCGGCAGCGCGAAATCGTTCCAGATCGTGGCCATCAACGTCAAGAAGTCGAGCTGCACGATGGGTAGCGCCGACAGGAAGGGTACGGCGCCGTTCCCTAGGGCTGACGGAATGGCGAGCGCGAACACTCCCGTCGTGACGATCGCCACCGCTCGACGGCGAGACCACCCGAGGGCGTCGACGCAGTGCGCGACCGGCACCTCGAGCAGAGAGATGGTCGAGGTAAGAGCCGCGAGGGTGAGGAGGACGAAGAACGCCCCTCCGAAAAGCTGTCCCCCTGGGAGCGTGGCAAACAGCCGGGGGAGGACGGTGAAGATCAGACCAGGACCGCTACTGCTCGGATCGAATCCGGGAATCGAGAAGCCTGACGGGAAGATGATGAACCCGGCGAGCAGGGCGACGGAGGTGTCAAGAAGCACCACCCAGAGGGCGGCCGCCGCAATCCCCTCACGTCTTGCCAGATAACTCCCATAGGTGATCATCGTTCCCATGCCGAGGCTCAGCGAAAAGAACGCTTGTCCCAGCGCGGCACGGTAGAGCTGGAGATCCAGCAGGCGGGACGGATCCGGGCGGAGGTAGTAGGCCAGGCCTTCGGCTGCGCCCGGCAGCGTGACGGCCCGACCGGCGAGGATGAGAAGCAAGAGAATCAGGGCAGGCATCAACGCCTTGGTGACCCGTTCGATTCCCGACCGTACTCCCCCCACGATGACCAACGCAGTCGCCGTCAGCATGGCGAGGGTCAGCGTGATGTTGGGAAGGGGTTTGGCCGTGAACTCCGTGAAGAATGCGCCCACGGACTGCTGGTCACCCCCGACCTGGCCCGTCAGGGTGAACCAGATATAAGCAATCGTCCATCCGGCGATGACGCTGTAAAAGGAAAGAATACCCGCGCCGGTCAGTACGCCCAGTCCTCCGACCAGCCACCAGGGAGTTCGTGGCTTGAGGGTTGAGAAGGAGCCCACGGGCGACTGGAGTGTCCGCCGGCCGATCGCGAGTTCGCCGACCATGATGGGGAGGCAGATGACTGCGACACAGAGCAGGTAGATCACCACGAACGCGGCACCACCTCCCTGCCCGACTTGGGTCGGGAATCCCCAGATGTTGCCGAGCCCCACGGCAGAGCCGGCGGCTGCCAGAATGAAACCCGCCCGCGTGCCCCAGGTACCGCGTCCAGCCGTCATGTCCGCTCGTTTCTTGATGTGGAGGAAACGCGGCATTCTAACGAAACACGTGGACGCCGGCCAAACCTGAAATAATGTGCCCCATGAACTGGAGGCGCCGATCGTGAGCCGTGAACCGATGACCGAGCTGCCACAACCGATCGCCGAGACGGCGCGTCGTCTCGATGGAACAGCGGTTGCTCAGGAGATTCGTTCGGGGTTGCGTGGCCGTGTCGAGGGGTTTACCTCCGCGGCTGGCCGCACTCCCTGTCTGGGGATCCTTCTCGCCGGCGACGATCCAGGCTCACAGATCTACGTTCGCAACAAGGTCAAGCACGGGGAAGAGCTCGGTATCACGAGCGACCTCCGTCGGCTGCCGGCGACGGCGTCTCTGGGCGAGGCCCTCGCCGTGGTCGAGGAGTTCAACCGAAGTGACCGCCACGATGGGATCCTCGTGCAGTCGCCGTTGCCCGCTGCAATGGGTGCTGACGCCGAGCGGCGCGTATTCGACCTTATCAACCCCACCAAGGACGTCGACGGCTTCAACGCGGTGAACGTGGGCCGTTTGGTCCAGCAGCGTCCAGCCCTCGCGCCCTGCACGCCGTCTGGAATCATCGAGCTTCTGGACCGCAGTGAGATCCAGATCGAGGGCGCCCGGGCCGTGGTGATCGGACGGAGCGACATCGTCGGGAAACCGATAGCGATGTTGCTCCTCCATCGGAACGCCACCGTGACGGTCTGTCATTCTCGGACCGTTGATCTGCCGGGTGTCGCGGCCACCGCCGACATCCTGGTCGCCGCCATCGGTCGGCCGGGGTTCGTCACGGCGGAGTTTGTCAAGCCCGGGGCGACTGTTATCGACGTGGGGATGAATCAGCTCACCGACCGGGGCCAGGTGGAGACCCTCTTCGGAGCGGGTTCGAAAAAGCTCGCCGCTTTTGACCGGCGGGGCGCCCTGGTCATGGGCGATGTGCACCCCGGGGTCGCCGGTGTCGCCGGTGCGTTGACGCCCGTTCCGGGCGGTGTAGGTCCACTGACGATCGCGATGCTGCTGTCGAACACCATTCGTGCCGCCGAGCGCCGGCACGCCGCGGTCGATGAGTGGGGCGCCAGTGTGTTGAGCTCACCACACTAGCTTGCTGTGACCGTCCGACGAGTGGCGCTGACCGGCGGTATCGCAACCGGCAAATCCTACGTGCTGGGGCGATTCAGGGAGCGATCCCTACCCACGGTCGATACAGACCAGCTGTCCCGTGAGGTCGTGCGCGCGGGTCAGCCGGCATCGGAGGAGATCCGACGCCGGTTTGGGGCCGACGTCTTTCAACCAGATGGACAGCTGGACCGCGCCCGCATCGCACAACGTGTATTCAGCGACGCTAGCGAGAGGGCGGCCCTTGAGGCAATCGTGCATCCGCATGTGCGTGCGGCGCTCGACCGATGGTTTGCTGACCTCGAAGAGAGGGGCCAGGCGGCCGTCGGTATCGCCGCCATCCCATTGTTGTACGAGACGGGTCGAGATGCCGACTTCGACACTGTCGTCGTTACAAGCTGCGAGGCCGCCAGTCAGCTGCAACGGCTGATGACCCGCGACCGCCTGAGTGAGGCTGATGCGAGGACACGGGTTGACGCGCAGATGGTGACGGGGGACAAGGTGGCGCGGGCCGACTTCGTGATCCAAACGGACGGCTCCTTTGAGCGCACCGACCAGCAGGTCGACGCCGTCTGCGAACGGCTGCTGGCTTCCTAAAGCGTTTTTCGAAAAGCTCTAGTACTCAGTAGGCAGTTCATGGTACTCCTACGTGCAACGTCCAGTAGGAGGATCAATGCGCGCCTATTCAATGGATCTTCGCGAACGGGTACTCCGCGATAGCGATGCCGGCATGCAGGCGGCGGCGGTCGCGGTCACATACCATGTCAGTGCCTCCTGGGTCCGGCGGCTGAAACAACGGCGGCGAGAAACCGGTGAAGTCGCCCCGCGGCGGCAACGCTACGGGCGGCTGCCGGTACTCGCGCCTCAGCTCCACACGCTCGCGGCGCTGATCCACGCGCAACCGGACCGCACCCTCGCGGAACTGCAAGTCGCCTTGGGCACATCCGCCAGTCTGGCGACGATCTGGCGGGCCGTGAAACAGCTGGGCTTTACCCTTAAAAAAAACGGTGCGCGCGTCCGAACACGACCGTCCCGACATCGCGGCCGCCCGCGCGCAGTGGGCAGCGACCGCCCCGACCCTCGACCCGACCCGCCTCGTCTTTCTCGATGAAACGGGGGTCGCCACCAATCTCCTTCGCCGCTATGGACGCGGCCCCCGTGGCCAGCGAGTCGCCGATCACACGCCCCAGGGCCGGTGGGAAAGCAGCACCTTCATCGCTGCGCTGCGGGTGACGGGGCTCACCGCCCCCGGGGTCCTGGATGGCCCGATGGACGGGGCCAGCTTCCTCGCCTACATCGAACAGATCCTCGTCCCGACGTTGCAGCCCGGCGACATCGTGATCGCCGACAATCTCGCTGCCCACAAGGTCGACGGCGTGCGGCCCGCCATTGAAGCGGTCGGCGCGACGCTGCGGTTCTTGCCGCCCTACAGCCCCGACTTCAACCCCATCGAGCTCTGCTTCGCCAAACTCAAAACCATCGTTCGCACGGCCCGCTGTCGATCGATCGACACGCTCTGGCCGCTCCTCGGCGAGTGTTTGTCGCGCTTCACCCCGACCGAGTGTCGCAACTACGTCCGTCACTGCGGTTACGTGGCCGCCAAAGCGTCATGAAAAACGCGCTAGTGTGAACCCACCACCCTAGACGGGGGCTTCCTCGATTTCCTCGGCCGGCGCGATCCGTTCCTCCACGAAGGTGTTCCACTCGTGACATTGCGGGCATTGCCAGAGCAGCTCGGTGCTCCGATACCGACACCGCATGCACACGTGCGGATCAAGGTAGAAGACGGCGTCGTGGGTCAGGCTCACATAGCGCCGAACCAGTTCAGGTTCGAAGTCGAGGGTGGTGAGGGTGCGCCAGATCGTCTGATGGATGGTCAGGGCGTGTGGGTTGTGGACCAGCGACTCGAACAGCAGGTCGAGCGCCCGCGCCGGTTCGCCATGCGCGGCGTGATGCTGACCCAGGGCGAGCCGAGCCCGCCAGTCCTGCGGGTTCGCCTCGATGATGAGCCGGCAGAGGTCGAGGAATCGCGAGGACGCGTTGGCGTCGGAGAACGCTTGCTGGAGCCGTCCAAAGGCCAGATAGGCACGCTCCGGAGCGACGCGGAGTACTTCCTGCCATGTGGCGATGGCCTCTTCCGTCGAACCCATCCTCAACCGGACGTCGCCGAGATTGAGATAGGCCGGCACTGTGCGCTGGTCGAGGTCGATCGCCGTTTCGAAGTGCTTGGCCGCTGTGCTGAGTTCGCCACCCCGCATCGCCTGGAGACCCAATTCGTTCTCCAGGAAGGCCAGAATCGCCTGGTCCCGGTCGCCGCTGGAGTCGGAGGCCACTTCCGACATCCGCTGACGGAGGACCTTCGCTTCACGCCACTGGTGCTGCTCCTCGTGGAGCTTCTCCAAGTTGAGAAGGGCATACTGATTGCCCGGGTCGAGCTTGACAACCTCCGAGAAGGCCTCGAAGGCCCGGTCTACGAATCCACCCCGCCTGAAGTCCAGCCCGAGGCAGAGTAGAACGTAGGCATGCTCCAGCGTCGTCAATCGCGGTCGTTGGAGGAGGCTCTGGTGGATCTGGATGGCCCGACTGACCTGTCCCTTTTCCCGATAGAGGTTGCCAAGGATGAGGTGGATCTCAAGCGCGTCTGCGTCGAGCCCGGCGGCCTTGGTGAGCTCGTCGATCGCCAGATCGAGCTGGTTTGAGACGAGAAAGTTGAGGCCCAAGATGTAATGTGGGGACTCACGGGCCTTGCGCCGGTCAATCCAGCGACCGTCGTGCAGCTTGTAGCGCTCCCACGCCTTGCCCACCGCCAGACCGATGAGCAGCGCAACCAGTAGACCGGCGAACGTCAGAGTGTTCATGATTCCCGGATCACCCGACACCGTTAGAAGAGTTCCGTACGCCAGAGGTCATGCAGGTGGAGGACGCCCAGCACCTGTCCCTGGTCGTCTACGACGACCAGGGAGGTGACCCGACGCTTCTCCATTAGGTGAAGAGCCTGGGCGGCCAGCGAGGACTCACCAATCGTATGCGGCGTGGGCGTCATCAGATCGCGCGCCGTCCGGGTGGTCAGCCCCTCGGGCGTGACGAGATGACGTCTCAGATCCCCGTCCGTGATGATGCCGGTCAAGATGCCGGCACCGTCGGTGACGCATGTCATGCCGAGACCTTTCGCCGAAATCGTCTTGACGACTTCGGTCAGGGGGCTCTCGGCACTGACCGTGGGCACATCATCCCCCGTCTGCATCAACCGCCCCACGCGCAGCAGGCGCTTACCCAGGTGTCCGCCCGGGTGGAGACTGGCGAAGTCCTCTTCCCGAAACCCCTTGGCCACGAGTAACGTCATGGCGAGGGCATCGCCCATCGCCAGCGCCGCCGTGGTGCTGGCTGTCGGCACGAGGTTGAGCGGACAGGCCTCGCTGTCGACCCGGCAATCAAGCGTCACGTCGGCCGCCTGACCCAGGGAGCTCGACGGTGCGCCTGTGATGGCGATCAGCCGTGAGCCGAGTCGCTTCAGGGTCTCGAGCAATCTAAGGATCTCGGGTGTTTCTCCACTTTGGGATAGTGCGATCAGGAGGTCCTCGCTCTGGATAACGCCTAGGTCGCCATGGACGGCCTCGGCGGGATGCAGAAAATACGAAGGTGTGCCCGTGCTGGACAGCGTCGCGGCGACCTTCCGGGAGATGATCCCCGATTTGCCCATGCCGGTCACGATGACCCGACCCCGACACGCGGTGAGCAGGTCGAGGGCTGCCAGAAAACTGTCGTCGAGTCGGTCGACCAGAGCGCGGATCGCCTCCGCCTCGGTCTCGAGAACCGTCCGGGCGAGCCTGAGGGCCACGTCGGGCGCGGGAGTCTTGTTCATGACGTCCGGCTGACTCGGTCGACGGCAACCAGATGCCGGAGTAACGGTTCGAGGCCATCCAGCCTGAGCGCATTCGCCCCATCGCTCCGAGCGTGCTGCGGGTCCTGATGTACCTCCAGGAAGACCCCGTCGACACCAGCGGCGACGCCAGCGCAGGCCAGGGTCTTGATGTACTCGGCCTCGCCGCCGCTGACGCCATTCCCGCCACCCGGCAGTTGCACACTGTGAGTGACGTCGAACACAACGGGGAAGCCAAAGGAGCGCAAGATGGGAAACGAACGCATGTCGACCACGAGGTTGTTGTACCCGAAGCTGGTTCCCCGTTCCGTCAGAATCACATCCGTGTGGCCGGAAGCGGTGAGCTTCTCGGCAATATGGCGGACGTCGTGGGGCGCCAGGAACTGCCCCTTCTTGACGTTGACCACGCGACCGGTGGCGGCGGCCGCCAGAAGGAGGTCGGTTTGCCGCGAGAGAAGGGCTGGAATCTGAAGGACATCCGCCACCTCCGCGACCGCGGGGGCCTGGGCGGCGTCATGGATATCGGTCAGGATCGGGAGACCGAGGTCGCGTTTCACCTTGGCTAGTACTGAGAGTCCCTCGTCCAGACCGGGACCGCGAAACGACTCGATAGATGTTCGATTGGCCTTATCGAAGGAGGCCTTGAAGATCAGGGGGACGCCGCACTGTGCAGCGATTTCCTGGACGGCGCGGGCGGTCTCGACGGTGTGAGCCTCACTCTCGATCACGCACGGTCCGGCGATCAGAGCGAGTGGCTGGTCCTCGCCGAGCGTCACGTGCCCGACGGCTACCTGACGCACGGGGCAAGTATAGCCGCGGGGCTAGCGCACAACACTAGCCGGCCAACGACCGCGTCTCGGCTCCGGCTGCGACGGCGTGTCGATGGACAGCGCTCACGAAATCAGCAAAGAGGGGGTGCGGGCGGAGCGGTTTCGAGCGGAATTCGGGGTGGAACTGCACCGCCACGAACCAGGGATGGTCCGACAGCTCGAGCACCTCGACAAACTTACCGTCCGGAGACCTGCCCGACACGCGGAGACCGGCCTCGGTCAGACACTGCTCGTACTCGCGGTTGAACTCGTATCGGTGACGGTGTCTCTCATTGACGGAGTCGGTGCCGTACACCCGCCCCGCGAGCGAGTTGGCCTCGAGCTGGCACGGATAGCCGCCCAGCCGCATGGTGCCCCCGAGGTCATCGACGCCCAGGAGGTCTCTGAGCTTGTAGATGATCTTGTGCGCCGCGTTCTCTCGGCACTCGGTCGAGTCGGCGTCCTCGAGACCGCAGACATTCCGCGCGAACTCGACCGCCGCCCACTGGAAGCCGTAGCAGATGCCGAAGTATGGGATCTGCTGCTCTCTGGCGATTCGTGCGGCCTCCATCATGCCTCGGCTTCCGCGGTCTCCGAACCCTCCCGGCACCAGGATCCCGTCGGCGCCGGCGAGCAGTTGCTCTCCACCATCCAGTTCGAGCGCCTCAGCCTCGATCCACTTGATGTTGACGCCGACCTGTTGAGCGAAGCCGCCGTGATACAACGCTTCGTTCAGGCTCTTGTAGGAGTCCTCATATCCAACGTATTTCCCGACGACGTGCACCGTCACTTGGGCCGTTGGGTTCTTGATGCCCCGCACGAGGGTCTCCCAGTCACTGACGTTGCACGTGGTGTCGCTTGGCAGGTGGAGGCCCCTTAGCACAATGTCGTCGAGTCCCTCCTCGCGGAGGACCAACGGCACTTCGTAGATCGTGTCGACGTCCAAGGCCGTGATCACGGCCTGTTCGTCGACGTCGCAGAACAGGGCGATCTTGCGGCGGATGTCGCGGGGCAGAAACCTGTCGGTTCGGCACAGCAGGATATCTGGCTGAATACCGATCGACCGAAGGTCCCTGACACTGTGCTGAGTCGGCTTGGTCTTGAGCTCGCCGGCCGTGCCGATAAACGGGACCAGCGTCAAGTGGATGTAGAGCGTATTCTCCCGACCGACATCTCGGCGAAACTGCCGGATCGCCTCCAGGTAAGGCTGACTCTCGATGTCGCCTACTGTTCCACCTATCTCGACCAGGACGATGTCGACATCGCCCGCCACCGACATGATCCCGCTCTTGATCTCGTTGGTGATATGCGGAATGACCTGGACGGTTCTCCCGAGATAGTCCCCGCGCCGTTCCTTCTGGATGACGGAGAGATAGATCTTGCCGGTCGTCCAGTTGTGGTCCTGGGTTGTCACGGTGCTCGTGAAGCGCTCGTAGTGCCCTAGGTCAAGGTCGGTTTCCGCCCCATCCTGCGTGACGTAGACCTCGCCGTGTTGGTACGGGCTCATGGTGCCGGGGTCGACGTTGACATAAGGGTCGAGCTTCTGGAGGGTGACCCGGTAGCCGTGCCCTTCCAGGAGGCAGCCGATCGACGCGGCGGCAAGGCCTTTACCCAACGACGAGACGACGCCACCCGTCACAAAGATGTATTTGACCGGGCGTTCCGGGTCTGACCGAGCTTGAGTCATCGAGGCGAATTCTCCACGATGCGTCGCACCCGCTCGAGATCCTCGGGAGTATCGACGCCGATGGGGTCATGGGTCGTTTCGACCGTCTGTATCCGGTAGCCGTGTTCGAGGGCTCTCAGCTGTTCCAGGCGTTCGGCCTGCTCGAGAGGGGTGGGGTCGAGGGAGGCCAGCCGGACGAGAAAGTCGCGGCGGTAGACATAGAGCCCTATGTGCTTGTCCCCAAGCGACTGCGACAGGTCGTCGTGTGAGCCCAAGTCCTTCGTCTGATGTGGAATCGGGGCCCGGGAGAAGTACAAAGCGGCACCGTCCTGATCGACGACTACCTTGACGGTGTTCGGGTCGTCCAGGTCGTCGGGGTCGGTGATCGGCGTCCGGAGCGTGCTCATCATGAGACTCGGCTCGCAGTCGAATGCGGCGAGTGCCAGGTCGATCGACTCCGGGCTGATCAACGGCTCATCGCCTTGCACGTTGACGACAAGGTCGCATGACAAGTTGGCCGCCACCTCGGCCAAACGCTCTGTGCCGTTGCGATGTCGCGGGTCGGTCAGTCTGACCTCGCCCCCAAACCCTGAAACCACGTCGCTGATACGTCGATCGTCAGTCGCGACCACAACCGCGTCGACACACGCGGCCGTTGCCGCACGACGATAGACATGTTCAATCATCGGTCGTCCTCCGATGTCGACGAGGGGCTTTCCCGGAAGACGACTCGAGTGAAACCGGGCGGGGATAATGACGATGACCGTCGCCGGTGCGGAAGTAGTGACCGTGCCCTGGGGCGTAACAGGGTGCACGGCGAATATTACCACACGACTTTCCGACGCGCCTCGTGAGTGGTCGATGATGGTGTGAAACCTACGAGAGACGCACGAGGTGCGCCTGTCGTACCGCCGGCACCTGTTGGATCTCTTCAAGGACGCCGTCGGGGAGGCCAGGGTGCGTGTTGTCTGTCCCGACCGTCACGACGCCGATCGCCCCTGACGTTCCTCGGCCCAGCGCGAACCTGGCGATGTTCACATCATGACGACCGAGAATCGTTCCCACCTCGCCGATCACGCCTGGCTGATCGGAATTCTGAATCACGATCAGCTCGCCCTCGAGCGCGGCTTCGACGGCGACACCGTCGAGCAGCACCAGGCGAGGTTCGTTGGGCGCGAACACAGCGCCCTCGATCCAGCGCTCGCCGGCGTCGGTGTGCAGCTTGACCGAGATGAGGCTGGTGAAGTTGCGCGGACGCGAGCTTTGTGACTCGACCACCTCGATGCTGCGCTGTTCGGCGACGGCGCGGGCGTTGACGACTGTGACAGCCGACGACAGGACGGGTCTGAAGAGGCCGACGAGGACGGCACCAACGAGCATGGCATGGCCTTCATTCGCCAGTTCGCCGTAATACCTCACACCGACGCCCTCGATGCGGTCTTCGTTGATCTGGGCCAGCACGCCACCCAGGCGCTCGGCGAGCGAGATGTAGGGCTGGAGCCGCTTGAACTCTTCGGGCGACACGGACACGAAGTTCACTGCGTTCCGCACCACGCCAGAGCGCAAAAAGTCCCTCACGCAGGTCGCGGTCTCGACTCCGACCAACTCCTGGGCCTCTCTCGTAGAGGCCGCGATGTGTGGGGTGGCCACCACGCCCGGGAGTCCTGTCAATATGGTGGTCGTCGGGGGCTCGATTTCGTAGACATCCAGTCCCGCGCCGGCCACCTGACCCTCTCGAATGGCCTCGGCCAGCGCTTCTTCATCGATCAGGTCACCGCGAGCGGTGTTGATGATCTGGACGCCACGCTTGCATCGCGCCAGCTGGTCGCGTCCAAGCAAGGGGCCGCTGTTGGCGGAGGACGGGACGTGGAGCGTGATGAAGTCAGCGCGCGCACACAGCTCATCCAGTGACACGAGACCGACATCGAGGTCCTCCGCGACCTGGGCCGAGATGAACGGGTCGTGGGCGACGAGCTTCATCTCGAAGGCCCTCGCTCGTCGGGCCACTTCCCGCCCGATCCGGCCAAGCCCCACGACGCCAAGCGTCTTGCCCCGCACTTCACCCCCGCGCAGCGATGTTTTCTCCCAGCGCCCGTCCTTCATCTGCGCATCGGCCCTGGCGATCGAGCGCGAAAGCGCGAGCATCAGCGCACATGCATGCTCGGCCACGCTCACACTGTTGGCGCCGGGCGCGTTGACGACCAGGATGCCCCGCTTGCTTGCGGCGTCAAGGTCGACATTGTCGACGCCGGTACCGGCGCGGGCCACGACGCGGAGCCGCGATGCCGCCGCGATGAGTGTCGCGTCAACCGTGGTGGCGCTGCGGACGATAAGGGCGTCGGCGTCGGCGACGTCGCGGAGCAACTCGTCGTGGGGTCGGCCCGCGCGAGCATCAACGGTCCAGCCTTCGTCTCGAAATACCGAGGCCGCAGAGTCGGGCAGAGAGTCGGCGATGACGATCTTCATTGGTGTTGGCGAACTGTGTGTCGCGGGTGTGTTCCGTCTGGTTGGGGCGTGAGGTGACGCGCTACCCGTAGAGTATAATGTGTCGCGTTTTCGTCGATGTGCCTCACTGCGAACCTTGCTCGCACCACGATGGTGCAAATCGCTACAATGGCCCGGCTGACGCGGTGTGAGTTCAAGTAGCGGGATACATTTCCACAAGGTTTTCCACACTTTCTGTTGAAGATCGTAAGACGCGTCACGGGGACGTGACCTAAAAGCACGCGTGACCACGGACCCGAATCGCCGTCGCGACCACAACACACCCGTGACCACAACACACCCGTGACCTCAACACACCCGTGACCTCAACACACCCGTGACCTCAACACACCCGTGACCTCAACACACCCGAGACCTCGACACATCACAACTGATCATTCCAACCAAAGTACCGAGCGCAATCACCTCGAGCATGCAATGTGAGGGAGTAAAGAAGACATGAACCGAAAAGTTACCGTAATCGGGTCGGGGAACGTGGGGGCCACCGCCGCGCGCAGTCTTGCCGACAAGGAGCTGGCCGATGTCGTGGTCCTCGACATCCTGGAGGGCGTGCCACAAGGCAAGGCCTTGGACATGCTCGAGGCATGCCCGGTCGAAGGTTCCGACGCGCGAATCCTCGGCACGAACGACTACGCCGACACGGAGGGTTCGGACATCGTCGTGATCACAGCCGGGCTGGCGCGGAAGCCAGGGATGAGTCGGGACGATCTGCTGCACAAGAATCACCAGATCATCAAGAGCGTCACCGAGCAGGTGGTGAAGTATTCGCCAGACTGCATCATCGTGCCCGTCACCAACCCGCTGGACGCGATGTGCCAAGTGGTGTACCGGGTCAGCGGCTTCCCACGCGAGCGGGTCATCGGGATGGCCGGCGTCCTCGATTCAGCTCGGATGCGGACATTCATTGCCCAGGAGCTCAACGTGTCGGTGGAGAACACCCACGCGTTCGTCCTGGGCGGACACGGAGACACGATGGTCCCCCTGCCGCGGTACTCTACCGTTGCCGGCATCCCGATTACGGAGTTGATGGATGCCGCCACCGTTGACGCGATCGTCGCCCGAACGGCTGCCGGTGGGGCTGAAATCGTCAAACTGCTCGGTACGGGCAGCGCGTACTACGCGCCCGGTTCGAGCGTCGTCGAGATGGTCGAGGCGATCATCAAGGACAAGAAAAAGATTCTTCCTTGCGCGGCGTTTCTCCAAGGTGAATACGGGATTTCCGACCTGTATGTTGGCGTGCCGGTGAAGCTGGGCGCGGCTGGGCTGGAAGAGATAATCGAGATCACCCTGACCGATGACGAACAGGCGGCACTCAAGAAGTCGGCCGACGCAGTCCGCGAGCTGGTCGGCGTCATCAACGTCTAGTGTGACCGGTTGAACTCACCACGCTGATGTCCAGAGAACTTCGGTGAAGATTCACGAACACCAGGCGAAAGATCTGTTCGCTCGATACGGTGTTCCTGTGCCTCGCGGCGAGGTGGCCACGACACCCGCCGAGGCTCAGGCCGCGGCGCGCCGGCTGGGTGGGAAGGTCGTGGTGAAGGCGCAGATTCACGCTGGCGGGCGTGGTAAGGGCGGTGGTGTGAGGGTCGTGGATTCGGTCGATGCTGCGGAGGCAGCGGCGGAGGCACTGATCGGGAGCAACCTCGTGACACCCCAGACGGGCCCGGAGGGCCGCCAGGTGTTGCGGGTCCTGGTCGAGGAACAGCTTGGGATCGACCGGGAGCTCTACTTGGGGTTGCTGATCGACCGCGCGCTGGCCCGGCCAGTCATGATGCTGAGCTCGGCCGGTGGTATGGACATCGAGGAGGTCGCCGCGACCACCCCAGAGCTGATCCTGCGGGAACCGATCAACAGTGCCGACGGATTGGTGCCGTTCCAGGCCAGACGTCTGGCCTTCGGTGCCGGTTTGCGAGGGCGGTCGGCGAAAGAGGCCGGCGACGTCATGCACGCCGTCTATCGGCTCTTTCGCGAAACGGATGCGTCCCTCGTAGAGATCAACCCGCTCGTGGTCATGACCGACAAACGGGTCCTGGCGCTCGACGCCAAGGTGAGCCTGGACGACAGCGGTCTGTTCCGGCATTCGTCGCTGCGCGAGTTGCGCGACCTTTCGGAGGAGGAACCGCTCGAAGTCGAGGCGTCGAAGTACTCCCTCAACTACATCCGGCTCGACGGCAGTATTGGGTGCATGGTCAACGGGGCAGGACTGGCCATGGCGACGATGGACATCATCAAGCTGGCCGGTGGCCAGCCGGCCAATTTTCTCGATGTTGGTGGCGGTGCGAACGCCGAGCAGATCCGCAACGCCTTTCGGATCTTGATGTCGGATCCCAACGTGAAAGCGGTGTTGATCAATATTTTTGGCGGCATTCTGCGGTGCGATGTGCTCGCCGAGGGCGTCATTGCCTCGGTCAGAGAGCTGGACGTCAGCGCGCCAGTGGTCATCCGCATGGAGGGGACCAACGTCGACGAAGGGAAGCGGATGTTGACCGACAGCGGTCTCAACTTCACGACCGCCGATACGATGGGGGAGGCTGCTGCCGCCGTCGTCGCCCTGACGAACCGCTAGGCCTTACGCCCTATGTCAATCCTCATCGATACACAGTGTCGCCTTTTGGTTCAGGGGCTGACGGGTCGAGAGGGGACCTTTCACGCTCAGCAGGCGGCGGCGTTCGGAACGACCGTCGTCGGTGGCGTGACCCCTGGCAAGGGTGGAACGTCACACGAGGGATGGCCGGTCTACGACACGGTGGCGGAAGCCGCTGAAAAGACCGGCGCGAACGCCTCGGTTGTCTTCGTGCCCCCCGCGATGGCCGCCGACGCCATCATGGAGGCTGCCGACGCCGGGGTCGCGCTCGTCGTCTGTATTACCGAGGGCATTCCTACCCTGGACATGCTGCAGGTAATGCGGTTCCTCGATGGCTGCTCGACTCGGCTGGTCGGTCCCAATTGTCCCGGCATTATTTCTCCGGGTAAGGCGAAGGTGGGGATCATTCCCGGTCACATTTGCCGCGAGGGGCGGGTGGGGATCGTCTCCAAGAGCGGAACGTTGACCTACGAGGCCATCCACCAGCTTACGCTCCTGGAGTTGGGGCAAACGACCTGCATCGGAATTGGCGGCGACCCGCTGATCGGGACGAGTTTCGTCGACACTCTACGGCTCTTTGCCGACGACCCAGAAACTGAGGCGGTGGTGTTGATCGGGGAGATCGGCGGAACGGCTGAGGAAGAGGCCGCGGCGTTCATACGAGACAGTTTCGCGAAGCCGGTGGTGGGGTTCATTGCCGGGCAGACCGCCCCTCCGGGGCGCCGAATGGGACACGCCGGGGCCATTGTCTCAGGGGGAAAGGGCACCGCTGCTGAGAAAATGTCGGCGCTCGAAGACGCCGGTGTCAGGGTGGTGCGGAGCCCAGCCGACATCGGGTCGGCAGTCGCGTCGGTGCTCGACGCGGCGACCTGAGCGAGTCGTCGTCGAGACCGGCCCCTGGTAAGTCGTGCTAAAATCAGCGGTTGTTTGTGTGTTCGACGACGAGGCCGTGAATGTCACCTTCTGACGTAGCAGTCCAAGAGACCCCCGTAGCTTCCCCCACCGATCGGCTCGTGAACGATTTCAGTATTCGGGTCGCGACGGTCAATGGCTCTGGGAGCCAGACCGCAAACCTGGTGCTGTTGCGCTCGATTTTCCAGATGGGCGTGCCGGTGTCGGGTAAGAATCTGTTCCCCTCGAACATCGCCGGCCTGCCCACGTGGTTCACCATCCGCGCCAACAAGGACGGGTACATCGCGGCCAAGAAACGGGTCGACCTCATGGTCGCGATGAATGCGGAGACGGCTCGAGAGGATGTCCTGTCCCTCGAGCCCGGAACGGCCGTTGTCTACGACGAACCCCTCGATCTCAGCAGCCTACGGGACGACGTCATCTTCTATTCGGTTCCATTCGACAAACTCGTGGCCGGTATCTGCACCGACGTCAAACTCCGTCGTCTGGTGAAGAACATGATCTACGACGGCGTCGTCGGGAGTCTGCTGAATATCGATCTGGCCGAGATGGAGAAGGCCCTTCAAAAGCAGCTCGGGCGAAAGCCCAAAGCCGTGCTGCTCAATAAGGGCGCTCTCGACGCTGGATTTCAATACGCCGCCGAGAACTTGGAGAAGCAGGATTCTCTGGTCGTCGAGGCGATGGACAAACCCGATGACTTGATCCTCATCGAAGGGAACGCCGCGGCCGCCATAGGTTCAATGATGGCGGGGGTGACGGTCGTCACGTGGTATCCGATCACGCCCTCTTCCTCCTTGGTCGAGACACTGATCGGCCTGCTCCAGGAGCATCGGATCGACAAGGAAACGGGGAAGGCCACCTTCGCGGTCGTTCAGGCCGAAGACGAGATTTCGGCGCTGGGTATGGCCATTGGGGCGGGATGGGCCGGCGCTCGTTCCATGACCGCCACGGCCGGCCCTGGGATCTCCCTGATGGGTGAATTCGCGGGACTTGGCTACTACGCCGAGGTTCCGGCCGTCATCTTCGACGTCCAGCGCGTCGGACCGTCGACCGGGCTACCGACCCGCACGGCCCAGGGGGATCTGCTCACCACGGCGTTTTTGTCGCACGGCGACACGCGGCATCCGATGCTGTTTCCTTCGACGGCGGAAGAATGCTACTCCATGGCGATAGAGGCCTTTGACCTGGCCGAGCGTTTCCAGTCGCCGATCTTCGTCATGATGGACCTCGACCTGGGCATGAATACCTGGATGTCGGAGCCGTTCGACTATCCCACCACGGACCTCGACCGGGGCAAAGTGGTCGACGAGGAGGTGCTCGAACAAATCGGGAAGTTTGGCCGATACCGGGACGTCGACGGCGATGGGATTCCCTACCGAACGATCCCGGGCGACGAGATGCCAGCCTACTTCTGCCGTGGCTCGGGGCACAACGAGTGGGCGCAATACAGCGAGCGACCAGACGACTACCAGCAGAACATGGACCGCCTGGCCCGGAAATTCGAAACGGCGCGCAACTGGATGCCGGCACCTGTCGTGGACATCAACCGGAAGGCGTTGATTGGGATCATCGCCTTCGGCACCACGCACTGGGCCATTCTCGAGAGTCGCGACGAGCTACGAGCGGAGGCTGACCTTCAGACCTCGTACTATCGGCTTCGCGCGTACCCGTTCCGAACGGCCCTCGCGTCCTTCATCGAACGACACGAGCGCGTGTATGTCGTCGAGCAGAATCGAGATGCGCAGATGCTCAGCCTCATGAAGCTCGACCTGCCCGTTGAGCTGACGGGGCGGCTCCGGAGCGTGCTCTACTATGCCGGCAATCCGATCGACGCCAGAACCGTGACCGACAGCATCCTGATCCAGGAAGGGTACCGCGTGCAAAAGACTGGCGCCGGCAAGGCGCGCGCACCCCGGAACGCGGGTGTTGGCGGCGAATAGCCGTCCACCCAGAGGAAGGACACCGTGGCCACCGCGACACCACCGCAACCAAGAAAGCGAATCAACCGAATCGGCCTTGACTCCAAGCAGTATCGGGGCACGAAAACAACGCTGTGTGCTGGCTGTGGGCACAACTCGATCTCCGAGCGGATCATCGAGGCCTGTTACGAGATGGGCGTCAACCCCGACCAGGTCATCAAGCTCTCGGGGATCGGGTGCTCGAGCAAGAGCCCTGCCTATTTTCTGGGGTCTGCCCACGGATTCAACACCGTGCACGGTCGGATGCCTTCAATCGGCACGGGCGCGATGCTTGCCAACCAGAAGCTCATCGCCATTGGGGTGAGCGGCGATGGCGATACCGGGGCGATCGGCATCGGACAGTTCGTGCACCTGATGCGCCGCAATGTGCCGATCCTCTACATCATCGAGGACAACGGCTGCTACGGGCTGACGAAGGGGCAGTTCTCCCCGACCGCCGACTTGGGGTCTACGCTCAAGACGGGGGTTGTCAACGACCTGCCACCCATCGACACGTGTTCGCTGGCCATCGAGTTGGGCGCCACCTTCGTCGCACGGTCGTTCTCGGGCGACAAGAAGCAGCTGTCAGCCGTCCTCAAGGCGGCTCTGAGCCATCGTGGCACCGCGATGATCGACGTGCTGTCCCCCTGTGTGACCTTCAATGACCACGAGGGGTCGACCAAGAGCTATTCCTACGTCAAAGACCACGACGACCCGATCGAGGAGATCAGCTTCGTACCGTTCTTCGAGGACATCACCGTGGAATACGACGAGGGCACAACCCAGGAGATCCAACTCCACGACGGGTCCAAGCTCTACTTGAAGAAGCTCGAGTCGGACTACAACCCGCTAGACAAGATGCAGGCCTTCCAGGTGCTCAACGACACCCGATCGCGGGGCGAGTTCGCCACCGGCCTCATCTATGTCGAGCCCGACCGTGATGATTTCCTGACGATGCTGAATCTGGTGGACGAACCGCTGGCCAAGCTTTCCGTGAGCCAGGTGCGGCCGCCAAAGTCGGCGCTGGACACCATCATGGAGGGATTTCGCTAAGCCATCGGGCGCGACCATGCAACGCACGCTCGGCATTATCAAACCGGATGCGGTGGAGCGTCAGCTCGTCGGGGCCATCCTCCAACGCATCGAAGCGGCGGACTTTCGGGTCAAAGGGATGCGCTTGGTCTGTCTGACGAAGGCAGACGCTCGAGGGTTTTACGCCGTCCACAGCGACAAGCCATTCTTCGACAGCCTGACCGACTTCATGTCATCCGGTCCCGTCGTGGTGCTGGCTCTCGAGGCCCCGGACGCCATCGCGCGCTGGCGTCGGTTGATGGGCGCCACGGACCCGGCCCAAGCTGAGCGCGACACGTTGCGTCGGGAGTTTGGCTCCTCGATCGAACGGAACGCCACGCATGGGTCGGACGCCTCAGAGACGGCGGCGTTCGAGCTTGGGTACTTCTTTAGTGGCCTGGAGTTGCTTTGACAGGCCACGCACGGCGTGGCCCCGGCGGAGCGGCGCGGGGGCCCCGCCAGCGACGCCGAACTAAGTAATGTCGATTAGGCCAGATTCCTGGATCAGACGAATGGCGGTGGAACACGGCATGATCGAGCCGTTCGTCGACGGGCAGGTGCGTGAGGATGTGGTGTCCTACGGGGTGTCGTCTTACGGATATGACATCCGAGTTGCCGACGAGTTCAAGATCTTCACGAATATCAATACGACCGTCATCGACCCGAAGTCCTTTGATCCGCGGTCCTTCCAGGACGTAAAGGCGCCAGTGTGTATCGTGCCGCCAAACTCCTTTGCCCTGGCTCGAACCGTCGAGTATTTTCGGATTCCGCGGGATGTCCTGACGGTCTGCCTGGGAAAGTCGACCTACGCGCGGTGCGGCATCATCGTCAACGTAACGCCGTTCGAACCAGAGTGGGAGGGTACCGCGACGCTGGAGATTTCGAACACGACTCCGCTGCCGGCGAAGATCTACGCCAATGAAGGGATTGCCCAGGTGTTGTTCTTCCAAAGTGACGAGCCGTGCACGACCTCCTACGCCGACAAGAAGGGCAAGTATCAGGCGCAGCGCCTGGTGACCCTTCCGAAGATCGGGTAACGAAGATCGGGTGACGTTGACCCATGTTCCGCGTTCGTAGTACGCTTCGATGGTTTTGCTGTCGAGGCGAGAGCGCGACAAGGGCTCGGACCCTCGGATGAGCCCGTTCGGGTCGTCTATGACAGTGAAACACGGTATTCCCTGAACGATGTCAAAGCTCGTCGAGCGCGAACCCGCGCCCGGTACGCTCGCCACCACTCCCGCCCTTGCTGTCCAATTTTTTCTCATTCCCCTGGCCGTCGTCGGTATGGTGGTGCTCGTCTACGGCGGCTTCAGGATGATGCTGTCCGACGAACGGACGCCGGAGGAGTACCTGAATGACGTCCAGTCCGGTGGTCGCGAGCGAAGATGGCCGGCTGCCTATGAGCTGTCGCGGCTGCTCGCGAACTCGGAGACGGAGGCCGACCACCCCGAGTTGGGCGAGGCGCTCGTCCAGGCGTTCGAGGACTCGAAGGGAGACGACCCTCGCTTGCGGCGATATCTGGCGCTGGCGATTGGTCGCTTGGGCCATCCGCCGTCGAGGGCCAGTTCGGTTCTGGTCGATAGTCTCGATAGTCTCGATGATCCGGAGAATGCCCCGGAGACGGAAACGACGATTACCGTGCTCTGGGCGCTCGCGGCGCTCGGCGATCCCACGGTCACGCGTGACATCGAGGCTGCATATCGGTCGGGCGATTCCGGCGTCCGGAAGATGGCGGTGTACGCACTCGGGTCATTCCCAGGCGACGATGTCGGTCGAGGGTCTGTGCTCGAACAGGCGCTCGAGGACGAAGTTCCAGATGTTCAGTGGAACGCGGCCGTCTCGTTGGCGAGGCTTGGTCGAGACGACGGTGAGGTCGTACTCGGGCGAATGCTCAACCGGGAGTACGTGGAGCGCAACGTGACGCGAACGCCGGCGGTCGATGCCGCACTCGATCCGGTGTCCGAAGTCATGGTCAGCGGCCTCCAGGCGGTCGGTGCGATCGGTTCAACCAGTCTGCGTGACGAAGTCGAGGCGCTGAGTAAGGACGACGAGAGTCTCAAGGTCAGGGAGGTCGCGATGCGGACGCTCGATGTGCTCGGGCAGAGCGCCGGCCGACCGGCGGCCGCCTTGAACCATCAGTAGCTGACGAGCGGGCGACAGAGACAGAGAGAAGTAGAGAAGGACGGCGAACCCGATGGCTGACGATCAGACAACTCCACCCAAGGCCGCGCCCAAACCGAAGCCGGCGCCGCCACCACCGATGAACCCGGCGCTGGCGGGGAAGACCACGAGTGCGGCCGCGGCGGTCGCCAAGAGGACGGCGGTGAAGCCGAAGGCCAAGGTGCCAGACGACACATCGCCGCTCTTCTCACGGCGCGTATGGCTCGGTCTGGCCTGGGGGTCGTTCACCGCGGCGACGGCCGGATGCCTGGCCGCGACGGGGCGCTTCATGTTTCCCAACGTGCTCAACGAGCCACCGCAGCAGTTCCCCGCCGGCTTTCCCTCAGATTACAGCGAAGGCGTCGACGAGCGCTGGAAGAACCAGTTTGGGGTGTGGTTGGTGCGAACACCTTTCGACGACTATCACGAGGCCGCGGGATTCTACGCGCTCCTGGTGACCTGTACACATCTGGGATGTACGCCGAACTATCTGTCCGCCGAAGCAAAGTTCAAGTGCCCGTGCCACGGAAGTGGTTTCCGTGAGAGCGGTATCAACTTCGAAGGACCGGCACCCCGGCCACTCGAGCGAGCGCGGATCGTGCTTGCCGAGGACGGCCAGATCCTCATAGACAAGAGCCAGAAGTTTCAGGAAGAGCTGGGGCAGTGGACCGACCTTGCGGCTTTTCTCCCGGTGTGAGCAACCTCTATGGCCGATTCGAAGACGATTCAACCTGACGAAGGCGCGCTTGTTCGCGCATGGAACTGGCTGACCGAGACCCAGGTCTGGACCTCTATCTTCCGGCACACGGCGCCGATCAACGATCGGAATCGGGTTCTGGTCATGCTGTCCAACGTGTTTCTTCACCTGCACCCGGTCAGGCTCAAGAAGCACGGCGTTCGCTTGCGCTACACCTGGTGTATGGGAGGGCTGAGTTTCTTTTTGTTCCTCACGCTCACCTTCACCGGCCTGCTGCTGATGTTCTACTACCGGCCGACCCTGGAATACGCCTACTCGGACATCGTCGGTCTCCGTGAGCACGTGCCGCTTGGCATCATGCGCGAGCTGCACCGATGGGGTGCGCACGCGATGGTCATCACGGTGTGGCTCCACATGTTCCGCGTGTTCATGACCGGCTCGTACAAGCCGCCACGCGAGTTCAACTGGAATGTCGGGGTCATCATGTTGGTGCTGACCCTCCTGCTGTCGTTCACCGGGTACCTGCTGCCTTGGGACCAGCTGGCGATCTGGGCCATCACCGTGGGATCCAACATGGCCCGAGCCTCACCGTTCGTTGGCTACGAAGGTCCCGGCCATCAACTGCTCACGCTCGGGGGCGTCCCGCTTGTGCATGCGGCGGACGACGCGAGGTTTGCGCTGTTGGGCGGCACGTTCGTGGGCGAAGGAGCCCTGCTTCGGTTTTACGTCCTTCACTGCGTGGCTCTTCCCCTCGTCATTGGCTTTCTGATGGCCGTCCACTTTTGGCGAGTCCGCAAGGACGGCGGGATCTCCGGTCCGCTCTAGGGAGTCGTGATGGACGCGCTCAAGGATTTCATCAACATTTTCGCTGACCCCCGTCTGTTCTTCTCGCTATCGTTGCTGGCCCTCGTCTTCATTGTCTGGAAGCGCGACCTGTTCGCCAAGAACGCGGTCGGGTATGGCCTGATGGGGTTTCTGACGCTGTTCTTCGGCTTCGGTCTCTTCGACGAGAACTTCGTGCTGATCATTGGGAAACCGGACAACGTGCCGATCGTCGCGTTGATCTTTCTGGTGGTGTTCTTCACGTGGTATTCGATGCGGCAAGGGGTTCTCAACGACCGCCGGATCGCCGCCGGCGACGACCCGATCGAGAAGGACGAGTCAGACCGGGTCTGGGTCTGGCCCGACCTGGTGTACACCGAGCTGATTGCGTTGATTCTGTGTACCGCCGTTCTCGTCGTGTGGTCTATCGCGTTGGAAGCGCCGATCGAACAACCGGCGAATCCAGCGAATACCCCGAACCCGTCGAAGGCGCCCTGGTATTTCCTCGGTCTCCAGGAGATGTTGGTGTATTTCGACCCGTGGCTGGCCGGGGTGGTCTTGCCAACCCTGATCATCGTCGGCCTCATGGCGATCCCCTATATCGACAAGAACCCCAAGGGAAACGGCTACTACACATTTGCCGAGCGAAAGGTTGAGATCACGCTCTTTCTGTTCGGCTTTGTGATCCTCTGGTCGTCGCTGATCGTGCTCGGGACCTTCCTTCGTGGACCCAACTGGAACTTCTTTGGCCCGTTCGAGTTCTGGGATATTCACAAGCTGGAAGCGCTGACCAACGTGCAGCTCTCCGAGTACATTTGGGTGCGGGGTCTCGGCCGGTCCCTGCCTGAGCACTGGTTGATCCGCGAGATCTTCGGGATCTTGCTGAGTCTCTTCTACATCGGCGTGCTGCCCGTGCTGCTGGCCAAGACGGTGCTCAAGCGCTATTTCGAGCTGCTCGGCGCGACGCGCTTCTATGTCACCGTGTTCCTGCTTCTCATGATGTTGTCGTTGCCGATCAAGATGCTGAGCCGGTGGATCTTCAACTTGAAGTATGTCGTCTCCATCCCTGAGTTCTTTCTCAATATCTAGAGCGTATGGCTGACAAGAAGTCTGTAGGACACGCCTACAACATCGATTTTCTCAATGTCGTTTTTGCGGCGTCGAGTCTGTTTTTGTTCTTCAGCAGTTTGTGGATGGTGTGGGATGACTACGACCGCGAATGGAAGGGCTATCAGAGGCAGTTCGTCCTGCTCGAGACCGAGGTGACGCAGGCGGGTCTGGCGGCGGCACGGGGAGCAGTCGATCAGGCCGAGCTCGCGCGGTTGCAGGGTGAACGGGATGCCGCCGAGCAGTCGGTGGCGAGCAATCAGGCGCAGATCGACGAGCTGCAGGGCCAGCTCGACGAGGTCGAGGCCGAGCTCTTCCTGGTCGACCAGGCCTGGACGTTCACCAAGGCGGAGTATGACGTCGCGCGATATGCCTTCGAGGACCTGCAGGACCACGATCCGGAGCATGCCGCCGAGGAGCGCCCGGCGATCGACGCCATGTACGCGGAGTGGATCGTCCTGGGAGAGCAGGTTGATGCCCTGAACGCACAGCGTGACGGCCTCCGTGGCCAGATTGGCGAATTCACCGGTCAACTGGGCGACCTCGACACGCAGATCCGGGAGCTCACGACGGAGACGACCCGTCTCGAGGATCGCCTCGTCGATCTCGCTCCCAGTGTTGTCACGAACATGCTCAACGCACCGCTGCTCGACTTCATGGCGCCGACCCTGACCGTGCGGCAGGTGATCACGCCCGGTATCGTCGACGACGTCAACTTCAACATGCGGGTCGCGAAGATGGACCGCTGCCAGAGCTGCCATCTCGCCATCGACCGAGTTGGGTACGAGGAGTATCCTCAGCCGTTCACCACCCACCCCAACCTGGACGCCTACGTGGGGAGTTCCTCTTCGCACCCGGTTGGACGGTTCGGATGCACGGTGTGTCACGAGGGCATGGGGCAGTCGATCAACTTCGAGTACGCCTCCCACACACCGCGGGACGCCGAGCAAATGCTCCAGTGGGAGGAAGAACATGACTGGGAGGTCCCGCATCTTTGGGACTACCCGATGCTTCCGACCGACATGACCGAGGCATCGTGCGCCAAATGCCATCAGGAGACGACCTTCGTGCCCGAGGGCCCCGACATCAGCTTGGCCTATGGCGTCTACGAGCGCGCCGGGTGTTACGCCTGCCATACCACAACGGGCTTTCAGGGCCTCCGCAAGCCTGGGCCGAACCTGACCAAGATCTCGGCCAAGCTGGACCAGGACTGGGTAGCCAGCTGGATTCGGGACCCGAGGGTCGTGAAATCGAGCACGTGGATGCCGCGGGTCTGGTACAACTCGAATAGCAGCTCTCCTGAGGACGCCCGCCGGAACGAGGCAGAGATCGACGCCGTCGTCGCCTATCTGTTTGCGAACTCCGGCGACCACGAATTCGCCGTCGCGTCACCACCGGCTGGAGATGCCGAGCGCGGTCAACAGGTCGTCGAGTCCGTGGGCTGTCTCGCCTGTCACATCAACGACGACATGAACCGTCTGGAGGCCGGCCCCAGACGGACCTTTGGTCAGCCGCTCCAGAATATCGGGAA
The DNA here is from genome assembly GCA_965249105.1 of Vicinamibacterales bacterium. Lineage (GTDB taxonomy): Bacteria > Acidobacteriota > Vicinamibacteria > Vicinamibacterales > UBA8438 > CAUZIB01. The sequence continues at coordinate 1,719,016 of OZ252219.1, forward strand.
CAAGACCACCTTCGAGTGGCTATTCGATTGGGTTCGCAATCCCAAGCACTTCAGTCCAGAGACCTACATGCCTGACATGCGGCTCACCGACCAGGAGGTCGCCGATGTGGCGACCTATCTGGCTGGCCTGACCGGTCCATCTGGTGAGACGGCGAAGGCGACGTACGACGAGGCCTTCGTGACCGAGGTCTTGACTGACTATCTCGCGTCGGTCGTGCCTACCGAGGAGGCGAGAGCGACCGTGGCCGCGATGTCGGCCGAGGAGCAGCAACTCGACCTTGGGCAACGCGCGATCGCACGGTATGGCTGTTTCAGCTGTCATGAGATCGCAGGATTCGAGGACACCCAGCCGATCGGCATCGAGCTATCCGAAGAAGGGAGCAAGCTGGTCCAGCGACTGGACTTCGCCTTTGTTCACGACATCCCCCACACCAAGGTCGACTGGTTCAAGCAGAAGCTTAGGAACCCCCGGGAGTTCGACCGCAGCCGGGAGCTCCAGCCGCTCGAACGGTTGCGGATGCCCAATTTCGGGTTCAGCGACGACGAGGTCAGGCTGCTCTCGACCGCCCTCATGAGCTTCCAGGTCAACTTACAACCTGTCGCGTCGAGAGTGCCCGGCTCGGCGCGGAACGATGCGCTCCGGGTGGGTCGCAACTTCGTTCGACGGCGGAACTGCGTTGGCTGTCACGAAATCGAGGCGGATGGCGGTGACTATGTCTCGGTGGTCGGTGATCCTGCGCTGGCGCCACCCTTGCTGACCCCGACCGGGGCCAAGGTCCAACCGGAGTGGCTGTATGCGTTTCTCCGGGGACCGATCACGATTCGTCCGTGGCTGGATGTGAGGATGCCCACGTTCGGGTTGGGGGATCCGCACTTGAACGACGTGATCGGCTATTTCGCTGCGGTTTCGGAGTCCGTCGGTCCTTTCCGGACTCACGTCCTCGAGCGCCAGGCCGCCGTGCTCGACGCCGGTGAGGAGTTGTTCGACATCCTGCAGTGTCAGGCTTGTCACGTGCTTGACACGATTCCTGCGGATCAAGAGACGGACAGTCTGGCGCCGGACCTGCGGATGGCTCACGAGCGTCTCCAGCCAGACTGGGTGATTGACTGGTTGCGGGCGCCGACTCCGATTCAGCCAGGCACGCGGATGCCGACGTACTGGGCCGAGCTACCAGGCTCGTTCTTCGAGCAACTCGACAACGACGGGATGCGGCAGATCGAGGCCGTTCGGGATTACCTCTATACCTTCAGAGGCGGTCCGAGTCCGTTCGAAGGGAACTAGCCGCGGAAGCGGCGCCGAGCATCTTCGACCTCGGCCAGCAGACGCTCGGCCGGTCCGTGCAGGGTCAAGTCGACCAGGTCCGACGCAGGGGTTGATTCGAGATTCACCTCCACGGTGAAGGCTCCGCGTGTCTTGGCCTTTTGAAGTAGTCCGGCGGCCGGGTGGACGAGCGCCGACGTGCCTACGGTCAGAAAGAGGTCGCAGTCGGTGGCCTCGAGGCTCCTGGAGATGACCTCGCTGTCGATCCCCTCACCGAACCAGACGACACCCGGTCTGGTCAGGCCGCCGCAATAGGGACAGGGTGGCGGGAGCGCCGGAAATGGCGTGGTCTCGTCCCTCCAGCGGCGGGGGGCCTTTGCGCACCCGTCCCAGCACCCGAGCTTCCAGATTGATCCGTGGAAACGGACGACATCGGCCGTTCCTGCGCGTTCGTGAAGACCGTCGACGTTCTGGGTGATAAGGGTGAAGCCCTCGTATTGACGGCTCCATGCCGCCAGAACCTCATGAGCCCGGTTGGGCTGGCACCCGGCGACCTGCTGGCGTCGCCAGTCATACCACTCCCAGACCAGCGACGGGTCGCGTCGAAAGGCCTGGGGGGTGGCGAGCTGTTCCGGTCGGTGCGTGCGCCAGAGCCCGCCCGGACCACGGAACGTCGGGATGCCGCTCGCCGCCGAGACGCCGGCACCGCTCATCACCGTGATCCGAGATTCAGGTCGGAGTCGTGCGGCGAGGCGGTCGACCGCGGACGGTGTGGGCACGACGAATTCTACGCTGGACGCGTCGTGGAGTCGGCTGTTGTAGCATGTGCTCTTGCCCTCGAGCCTTGCCACGGACGCGACAGATGCCGCCTGAGGTTGGGGGGACCGTCCCGGCCGATTTCGAGGCGGCGCTGGACCGTGCCCTCATCGACTGGCAGAGAGAGCAGAACAGTGCCCGTCTATGGGCCGGTGACGCCTCATTGTGGACAGGGGCCGGTGAGGAGCACTGGCTCGGCTGGCTTGGGCTGGCGGAGCATGGCCTGCGACGGCTGGACGCGCTGTCCACGATCACTCCAGCCATACTCGGCGGAGCCATTGAAATTGACGACGTCGTTGTGCTTGGGATGGGTGGGTCGAGCCTCTGTCCCGATGTGCTCCGTACCAGCTTCGGACGGGTCGCCGGAGCGCCGGCGCTTCACGTCCTGGACTCGACCGACCCGGCTCAGATCCGGTCACTCGAGGACCGGATCGCGCTCGACCGAACGCTGTTCATCGTGTCGAGCAAGTCGGGAACGACTCTCGAATCAACCATGTTGATGGACTACTTCTTTGACGGCGTTCGCCATCATGTTCCGGGCGGGGAGGCCGGGAGTCGGTTTGTGGCGGTGACCGACCCTGGCTCAGACCTCGAGCAGTTGGCGAGCGACCGCCAGTTTCGTTCGGTCTTCCACGGTCTTCCGAGCGTCGGTGGGCGGTTTTCGGCACTATCAAACTTTGGATTGGTGCCAGCTGCGGCGATGGGCCTCGACGTGAAAGAGCTGCTGATGCGGGCCGAGGGCATGACCCGTCAGTGCGCGGCCGACCGACCGGCTCGAGACAATCCCGGGGTCATGCTCGGGCTTCAGTTGGCTGTGTGCGCACGTCAGGGCCGCGACAAGATCACGTTGGTCGAATCGCCGTCTCTCCACGGCTTCGGTGCCTGGGCTGAACAGCTGCTGGCCGAATCGACGGGGAAGGATGGCCGCGGTGTGATTCCGGTAGACGGAGAGGATCTGGGTCAGCCCGATACGTATGGCGCGGACCGTGTCTTCGTCCACGTGCGCTATCGTCACGATCCGAGCTCGACTATGGACGGTGACCTCGCCCTGCTCGAAGACCGAGGACACCCGGTCATCCGGCTTGATGTTGGTGATCTCTACGACCTGGGAGCGGAGTTCTTCCGCTGGGAGCTGGCCACCGCGGTTGCGGGCGCCTTACTCGAGGTTAATCCGTTCGACCAGCCTGACGTCGAGGCGAGCAAGCTGGCGACCCGGCGGCTGACGACGGCCTATGAGACGAGCGGGAGTCTGCCGGTTGATGTGCCGGTGCTGCGCGACCGCGACGCAGGGATCGATCTGTTTGCCTGGCCAGAGGACCTGACGGGCTTGGGCGGGGCAGGATCATCGGACAGGTCGAGGCTCGAAGCAGCGGTCCGCGCCCATGTATCGAGACTGGAAGCCGGGGACTACTTCGCGGTGTTGGCCTACGTCGAGATGAGCGACGCGCACGTCGCCTCGCTTCAGCGGCTGCGGACGCGTGTGCGTGCCCATAGTGGGAACGCGACGTGTGTGGGATTCGGACCGCGGTTTCTTCATTCGACAGGGCAGCTCCACAAGGGCGGACCCAATACTGGCGTGTTCCTTCAAATCACCTGCGACGACAACCGTGACATCGAGGTACCGGGCCGATCGTGTACATTCGGCGCGGTCAAAGCAGCCCAGGCTCAGGGCGATCTCGCCGTGCTTGCCGAGCGGGGGCGACGGGTCCTGAGGCTTCATGTCACGGGGAACGTTGGCGAGGGGCTCGAGCGGGTTGCCGAGGTGGTGGGTCGCGCCCTGGACTCGCCGGGGTAAGGGGTGTCTTCGGTAACGGGCGGCTCCGTCTCACGAGCCGGTCCACTGTGGCCGACGTTTGGCCAGGAACGCGGTGACGCCTTCTTTGAAATCGGCGCTGGTATAGCAGGAGACGATCAGGTCGTGTCCGTCAGCGGATGGGATCCGACGATGCTGGAGAATACGCTGGGTCATCTCCTTGGTCGCTTTGATGGTCAACGGCGCGTTCGCGGCGATGGTCTCGGCCGTCGCGCGGACCGTCTCTGCGAGCTCCGCACGGTCAACGACCCGATTGACCAGGCCCGCCGCCAGCGCTTCGTGCCCGTCAATCAGCCGGCCCGTGTAGAGGAGGTCCTTGAGACGCGCCGGGCCGATGAGGTCCAGGCATCGGGCGTGGTTGGCCGCCGACAGACAGTTGCCGAGTGTTCGGGCGATGGGCACCCCGAATCGAGATTCGGCCGTGCAGAAGCGCAGGTCGCAGGCGGCGGCCAGCGCCAGCCCTCCGCCGGTCGTCACGCCGTCAATCTGGGCGATGGTGGGCTTGGAGACCGACTCGAGCGTGTCGATAACCGAGTCTATTCGCTGCTCGTAGTCGAGGCCGTCCTGGGGCGTCGAGAAGGTCTGGAATTGCGCGATGTCGGTACCGGCGACAAAGGCCTTTCCGCCGGCGCCGCGGAGGATCAGCACGCGGACCGACGTATCCGATTCGACCGCAGCACAGAGGTCGACGACGTCCTGATACATCTCCCAGGTCATCGCGTTTCGTGCCTCCGGGCGGTTGAACGTGAGCACGGCCATCGGCCCATCATGCTCGAACAGAACGTGGGAACTGGTCACAAGGTCTCCTAACTCTCACCGACGGTAGAGGGACGAATGCCACAGGCACTCAGCGGTCTTCGGGTACTGGATGTCACGCAGGTCATGGCTGGGCCGTTCTGCGCAATGTTACTGTGCGACATGGGTGCCGACGTGATCAAGCTCGAGCCACCCACCGGAGACGCCACACGTCATTGGGGTGATGGGAAGGGCACCGACACGCCGGCATTCAACGCCGTCAATAGAGGCAAACGAAGCGTCGTCGTCGATCTGAAGACCTCGGAGGGTGTCGCAGTGGCCCGGCGGCTCGCCCAGCGCGCCGACATCCTCATCGAGAACTACCGTCCAGGTGTCATGGCCCGCCTCGGGTTGGACTATCCGTCACTTCATGCGGCGAATCCCCGGCTCGTCTACGCGTCCATATCCGGATACGGACAGTCGGGTCCGGAGATGCACAAGGGTGGCTTTGACCTTGTCGCCCAGGGTGTGTCGGGCATCATGTCGGTGACGGGCGAACCGGACCGCGCACCGGTCAAAGCGGGCGTCCCGCTGACTGACCTCGGCGCCGGTCTCTTTGCTCTGGCCGGCATTCTGGCGGCCGTCCACGCGCGCGCCACGACGGGGGAGGGGCAGCAGGTCGATACGTCGCTGGTGGATGCTGGTGTTGCGCTGTCGGTGTGGGAGGCCGCGGAGTACTTTTCGACGAACCAGCCGCCTCAGCCGTTTGGGTCGGCGCATCGGACGAGCGCCCCCTATCAGGCCATACGATGCGCAGACGGTCATATCACAATCGGCGCAGCCAACGATCGGCTGTTCGACCGTTTATGTGGTGTGCTGGGTCATCCAGAATGGGTTGACGACGAGGATTTCAAGACGAACGCCGACCGGGTCACACACCGTAAGAGGCTAGCGGAGCTGATTGAGCAGGTCACCGGTGAGCACGCATGCGGTCACTGGCTGGAGCGCTGCGAGGCGGCCGGGATCCCTTGCGGTCCGATCAACTCCTATGCCGAGGTCTTCTCCGACCCGCAGGTGCTCGCGAGAGAGATGGTGGTCGAAACCCAACATCCGACGTTAGGGTCGATCCGAACACTCGGCACGCCTCTAAAGCTGTCCGAGACGCCCCTGACCCCCGGGCGCCCGGCTCCAGCCCTTGGGGCAGACACCGACGCGATTCTCGGCGAGGCCGGGTTCTCCGACGAGGAGATCGCGACGCTCCGGTCTGCTGGAGTCGTGGGCGGCCCACGGGAAGGGTGAAGTCGTGGGCGGCCCAACGGGAGCGGTCAAGTCGTTGGGCTAGGGCCCACGGGAAGAGTGAAGTCGTGGGCTAGCGAGGCGCGCTCTCTAGAGATTGAAACCCCGCTCGTTGTGCAGCGCGATGTCGAGGCCCTCGGATTCAACCTCCGGGCTGACGCGAATGCCGATAGTGCTGTCCAGGACCTTGATGATGATAAAGGTGAGGACACCGCTATAGACGATGGTGGCCCCGGCGCCGACGAACTGAAGATACACTTGTGCGCCGATACCGTTGTCCAGTCCGGTGCCGCCAAACATCTCCGCCGTGAAGACCCCGGTCAATATGGCGCCGATGAAACCGCCCACACCGTGCACCCCGAACACGTCGAGGGAGTCGTCGTAACCTAGCGCGCGCTTCAGGCTACTGGCCGCGTAGAAGCACAGGGCGCCCGCCGCGAACCCGATGACGATCGCGCCGATCGGACCGACGGTGCCCGAAGCAGGGGTGATGGCGACCAGGCCGGCCACCGCACCGGTCGCGATGCCGAGCGCACTGGGTTTGCCTTGTTTGCCCCACTCGATACCCATCCAGGTCAGGGCGGCCGTTGCCGTCGCGATGTGGGTCACCGCCATCGCCATGCCAGCCACGCCATCGGCAGCCAGCTCACTGCCCGCGTTGAAGCCAAACCAGCCGACCCAGAGCATCGACGCGCCGACGACGGTCAGCACGAGGCTGTTGGGTGGCATTGGTGTTGAGGGATAGCCCTGCCGTTTGCCAAGGACGAGGCATACGACCAGGGCGGCGACCCCGGCGTTGATGTGCACCACCGTGCCACCGGCGAAGTCGAGGACGCCCATCGCGCCCAGCCAACCTCCGCCCCACACCCAGTGAGCGATCGGGGCGTAGACGATCGTGAGCCAGATGCCCATGAACCAGAGCATCGCCGAAAACTTCATGCGCTCGGCAAACGCACCCACCATCAGCGCCGGGGTGATGATGGCGAAGGTGAGTTGGAACATCTGAAAGACCGATTCGGGGATAGTGCCCGACACCGTATCCACAGAGATGTTCGAGAGCAGGATGTTGGGCATGCCGACAAAGGCGTTGAGACTTCCACCGTCCCCAAATGCCAGACCGTAGGCATACAGGGTCCACAGGATCGTCACCATGCAGGTGATGGCGAAGCACTGCATCATCACGGAGAGCACGTTCTTTGCCCGGACCAGGCCGGCGTAGAACAGTGAAAGTCCTGGAATGGTCATGAAGAGCACGAGGACACTCGACGTGAGCATCCAGGCCGTGTCCCCGGAGTTCAGTTCATCCTGCGCCCAGGCTGCCTGCGGTACGCTGGTCAACAGGAAGGCGAAGATACCAATGGCGAACGGCTTGCTTCTTAACAGTTGCATGGGGTCATCCCTCCCGACGGCCCGAGTCTTGGTTGGCGATGAGGCAAGCTATAACGCATCCTCGCCTGCCTCACTGGTGCGAATTCGAATGGCCTGCTCCATGCTGCTGACAAACACCTTGCCGTCGCCGATTTCCCCGGTGCGAGCCGAGGTCTTGATGGCATCGACGACAGCCTCAGCCCGGTCGTCGGCCACCACGATTTCGATCTTGACCTTGGGGACGAAGTCGACCGAGTACTCGGCACCCCGGTAGACCTCGGTGTGTCCTTTCTGTCGACCGAAGCCCTTGACTTCAGTGGCGGTCAGGCCGGTAACTCCCAGACGAGAGAGCGTGTCGCGAACCTCGTCGAGCATGTGCGGCTTGATGATCGCGGTGACCAGCTTCATACCTCGTCTCCTCTGTGTGCTCAGGATCGTCCCCGCACGGTGGCGGGGACGCTGCGGCGGAAAGGCGACACTATACACCAGCCTTACTGGACGACCAAGAAGGTTCGGCCGCAACGGACAGAACGGGTCGTCGGAAAGACAGAATTGTTAGGCGACCTGTGCCGTGGGACGGGGTTCGTCTGCTCAGAGCCTCATCCAGAGGGCCCATGAGATCGGCTCAGTGATGTCGTAAACGGTTGCTGGATAGAGGATTGCGACTGTCGGTGGGCTCGGGGTGACCTTCGGATCCAAGCTTGCAAATTCGAAAGTCGCACCGGAAGGTGGACCGACGGAGGACCTGTGAAATCATGAGCACAATCGCCCGAGATGTACCGTTGACCAGCCTCGGAGGCGAGGAGCTTCTGGCGACCGCTCGACGAGAGCTCGAGCGCGTCAACAAGGAGCTCTGGCTCGTCCTGTCAATGGTTCTCATTGCCTGGCTCCTGAACTCCATGGTGACATCCCAGCAGATGTTGCTCGGGTTCTATACGCTCCCGACCATCGCGTCGGCCTATATGTACGGTCGTCGACACGCGACCTTGACCGCTTTCGCCAGCGTTCTCATGGTGGTCTACATGCGGGTGCAGAACCCGGAGTTGCTGGGCGGAGAAGGCGACCTGTTCGCGGGCGAGGACTGGCTCGAGCTGTCAGCCTGGGGTGGGACGCTGATGATCACCGCCTATCTCATGGGGACGCTCTACAATCACAAGAAGCAACAGGTCAGCGAACTGAGAGACACCTACAACGGCATCCTGTTGATCCTTCGCCACTTCATATCGAAGGACCAGTACACAGAGAACCACTCGTGGCGCGTGTCCGTCTACGCCACCAAGATTGCGATTCGGATGGGGCTCGACGACGACCGTGTCGAAGACGTGCGGACCGCGGCGCTGCTTCACGACATCGGCAAGCTGGACATTAGCCGCGACATTCTCTACAAGGCGGCGCGCCTGACCGAGGCGGAGTTCGCCGAGATGAAGACCCACGTCGAGCGAGGCGTCACTCTGCTCGAGCCGGTCGGAGGCTCCCTGCGTCGAATTCTCCCGATTGTGCTTGGACACCACGACAAGTTCGACGGCTCCGGTTATCACGACGCGAGCGGTAACGAGATCCCGATCGAGGCTCGGATCATCTGCGCTGCAGATGCCTATGACGCGATGACGAGCGACCGGCCGTACCTGAAAGGCATGTCCTTCCTCGAAGCTCGTGACGTGATGAAGGAGAAGGCGGGGAGGGACTTCGACCCGGAAGTGATCGCGGCGTTTCTCGTCGCCTTCCAGAAGGGGGAGATGGAAGCGCCCGCGCTGGTGGTGTGAGGCGGCCGAAGCAATCCTCAGCGGCCGCGGCGGCCGAAGCAACCCTCAACGGTGGGCGACCGCTGCCTCACAGGTCGAAGCGTGGCAGCTGGCCTCGCCGCCCAATGATTTCCCGCGCGACCGCGCACCTGAGCGCCACGAGCGTGTCTGGGAGCGGCATCCGTCGCTCCAACCCCACCAGCTGGTCGCTGAGTGCTTTGCCGGTGTGCATGCCGGTCAGAATCTCGGTGGCCTCGGTGCGGATGCGGCCAGCCGATCGCGCGACCGTAAGACGAGCCAGGCCGTCGGCCAGCGTCAGGTCGGCGCCGGGACGGGTGTTCCGGAGCTTTCGCACCCTCAGCACCGCACTCTCGGCCGCGTAGAGCTCGATGGCGAGATCGGCCAGACTGCTCAGGTATTGCTGCTTGTCGTTCTCGCGAAGTCCCTCGAGGCCAAAGTGGTCGACCAGCTGCCCGAGAAGGTCGCCAAATAGAGTACGAAACGCAGCGAGAGGGTCGGTTCCCCGCGTCTCGTCGTCTCGGGCGACGTCGGTTGCGGCCTCGCACCCTGCCGTTGCACTGGCTTCGAGCTCGCCAGCCGCGACCTTTTTGAGCATCGTCTTGGCGACGCTCAGGCGGCAGATCTCGCTGGTGCCCTCGTAGATTCGAGTGATCCGAGTATCGCGATACATACGGGCTGCGGGGTAGTCCTCGCTGAAACCGTTTCCACCGAACACCTGGAGTAGCTCGTCGGCCAAGGCGTGACAGGTCTCCGACCCGAATACCTTGGACATCGCGCACTCGGCTGCAAACTCGGCCATCTCGGCGAGCTTGCGCTGAATCAAACCGAACTCGGTAAGCAGCTGACCAAACTGTTGTCGCTCGGATGCATACTCCGTGGCGATCGCCAGCGCCTTCTTCGCCGTGCCGGCGCAGTTCGCCGCCATCTTCATCCGACCGAGATTGAGCGTGCACAGCGCGACCTTGTGGCCCTTGCCGACCTCGCCCAGTACGTTTCCAGCCGGGATTCTCACGTCGTCGAGATTCAGGGCGCAGACCGACGAGCCGTGAAGACCGAGCAGGTGCTCGTGCCCGCCAACCGTCAGGCCGGCTGTTTCCCGCTCGAGCAGGAAGGCGGTGAAGTGGGTCCCGTCCACCTTGGCGAACAGGATGAACAAGTCGGCCCACCCGGCATTGGTGATCCACTGCTTGGACCCGTTGACGACATAGACATCTCCGCCGGGATCGAGGGTGGCAGTGGTCTTGATGTTCATCGCGTCCGAACCGGAACTGGGCTCCGTCAGCGCGAAGGCGGCCATGAGTGTCCCGTCCATGCACCGGCTGAGATACTTCTCGATCTGAGCCGGGGTACCGAAATTGATGAGCGGCAGTGTGCCGATGCCCTGGTGGGCAAACACGGTCGAGGCGAGTCCACCGAGTGAAGAGCGGGACTCGCTCATGCCGGCGATCGCGAGCACACTGAGCCCCAGGCCTCCATGTTCCTCCGGAACCTCGGCCATGAAGATGCCCAGGTCTGCGGCCTTGCGGAATAGGGACAAGACAACCGATTCATCACGCTGCTCGATCTGGTCGAGCAGCGGCACCACTTCCTGGGCGGCGAATTCCTGGATGGCCCGCATCAACAGCCGCTCGTCTTCCCCCATGTCGTCGGGGATGACGACGTCGGCGGGCGCGGTGGGTTCCGTCAGGAAAGCTAGTCCATCTGCCTGTGGTTGCGCTCCCATTCTGGGGCGACAGGCTATCACAGAGGATTCTGGGTAGGATGGAACGCATGCGCAAGTGTCGGCATGCAGCTTTCGTCCTCGTGACATCGACCCTTCTGATGGGTGCGTGTGGTGAGGAGCACACCCGGAGTGTCAAGGCCTCTGCGTACAATTCGACCGTTGCCCAGACAGACGGCAACCCGAACGAGGGGGCCTGGGGGGACACGATCGTCCCCGGCATGCAGGTCATCGCGGTCTCTCCAGACCTACTGGAGGCGGGGTTGGTCTACCAGAGGAAGGTCGAGATCGAAGGGCTGTCCGGGATGTGGACGGTACTGGACCGCACCGCGTCGCGTCATCGGAACCGGATCGACATCTATATGGGTGTCGACGTGGAGGCGGCCCGCGAGTGGGGTATTCGCGACGTGGTTATCCGCTGGTCGGAGTAAGCAGCGGCGCCTTGGAGCGACTACTTGGTGAAGGGGCCAGTCCGGGACGTTCCCCGGTCGTGAGCACGAAGAGAGCGAAAAGGACTGGGACAGAGAGCTGCAACCGAGTCACCGCCGCCAGCGGACCAAGGACAGGCGCCACGATCGCGGCCACCAGAAGGACACGAACGAGTGCCGCCGACGGCCGTTCGCGGAGCGTCATCGACCAGTCGGCGAGAATGAGCAGCGCGGGCGCGACAATCACGAGGTCGTAGACGAAGACGTGGGGCTCACCAGCACCGTCGCAAAGAGAAGCGCCGCGTACCGGAGCCGAAGCTCGACGGGTGAGCGCCAGAAGACGACCAGCCGCCACAGCACCCACACCGCGCTGACGCCGTAGACGGTGAGCGCCACCGGTCTCCAAGGGATGAGCAGCGCCCACCACGTGCGCAGCGAATGCGTCTGGTGGAGCTTCTGCTCAACGATCATCGCGAGGTCGGTCGGGTTAGCGAGCACGTCGAGGTAGCCAACGAAGGCCGACGTGCCGTAGTGCGACCATCCGATGGCCAACTCCGCGGCCGCCGCCAAGGCGGCTCCGATGACGACCGGCCAGTCGAGTGAGAACAGGAAGACGGCACCGGCCGCCAAACCAAGCTGGGGTTTGTAGATCAAGAGCCCCAAAGCGACGCCCGCAAGCAGACGATAACCGCGTAAGAGACCAACGAAGAGAGCCACCAGAAAACCCAGCGCCAGTGTCGATGACTGGCCGTGTGCCACCAGGTTGAAGAACGTCGGTGACCCGACCGCGAGAACACAGACGAGTCGTCCGTGAGGCTGCAGGTGGCGACAGGTTCGCCAGACGACGTAGCACGACCCGGCGTACAACGTGATGCACACGACCCACCAGACCACGACGGCCCAGCCGTAGGGCAGAGCCGCGAGTGGCTGAAAGAGGACGGAGACTTGAGGGGCGTAGACGGGGGGGAAGACCTCCACGGCATCCGGCACCAGCCGGCGAGTCGCGGAGGCATAGGCCGCCTGATCGTAGAGCACGTCGACCGCCTGTTCCGCCGCCAGATGCCCCATGACGTAGAACTGCACGAAGTCGGCTCCCTTGAGCTGACCAGACCTGTCGACTCGTCCCGAGGTACTCATGTTGACTGCCCAGACCAGCCAGATGACGACCGCGAACAGCACCGCGATCCTGAAGAACTCGTCGGCCCGCACCCCCGCCACGAGTCGGTCGGCTACATGATTGACGCGGTGGCTCAACGGCACAGTCGTGGGTACTCCGGTGGGCGCTTCGAACCAGGTCCTCTATGAGAGTGTGTCGGCCGCCGCAGGGAAATTCATCGCGTGTCCGCAGCGGGAGAGTGCAGGACAAGGCAGACGCGAGAGGAACCAGGCAGCCGTTCTGCGGAGAGCCTTGAGACCTGTCCTCGCGGTGGGCGAGTGCCGATTATGGATGAAGGGCCGCACAGCCATGTCTCGAAAGTGGAACACCCTTCGTCTCGATCTGACCGAGATCTTCCTCTTGGTCGCCTTCGTGGGAGTCAGCGTGTGGTTCGCCTCGGGCTACTTGCGGGTCCATCCTGAAGCGGCGTGGCTCAGGTCGAACTACGGTCCGGCACGGCACTCGGAGCATGCCGAGGAGTGGGTTATCCGGAGCTTCTTCAAGGAACGACAGGGTGGGTTCTTTGTGGATGTTGGTGCCAACCACTTCCGTCGCTTCAGCAACACCTACTATCTCGAGAAAGAGCTCGGGTGGTCAGGAATCGCCGTCGAGCCTCTCACCGAGTTCGAGGCCGACTATCAGGAGTACCGACCCGGTACCGACTTCTTCTCCTACTTCGTGTCCGACACCTCCGACGGCGCGACCACGATGTACACGCTCGAACACGAACCGCTCGTCAGCTCTGCCGAGAAGACGTTCACCCAGCGATGGGGAGAGGACGTCGTCGAGTTGTCTGTGCCGACGATTACGCTCGACGACCTGCTCGACCGAGAGGGAGTGACGTCGATCGATTTCCTATCGATGGACATCGAACTCTCGGAACCTCAGGCTCTGGCGGGCTTCGATATCGAGCGGTTTCGACCATCCCTGGTAGGTATCGAGGCCCACATCGAGGTCCGCCAGCGGATCCTCGACTATTTCGCCAAGCACGACTACGTGATCGTCGGCGCCTACCTTCGCGCTGACACCGAGAACCTGTACTTCGCGCCGTTGTCCTGACCGGGGCCGACCGGGTTAGATCATATCTTTGAGGTTCTTGAGGGCCCGGACCTTGACCTTCGTCGAAGCACGTTTCGCCGCGACGTCCATCAGCTCGCCAGGTTTGAATGGGTTGGGGACACCCTTGCGGGCTTTGCGCGCAGGAACCGCTTTCTTCTCGATCTTGACCAGGCCTGGGAGCGTGAAGGAGCCGGCACCACGTCGACCGAGGCTCTTGGAAATCTGCGAGCTGAGCGATGTGAGGACCCCATTCACTTCCTTACGGCTCAGGTTGGTGTCAGCACTGATCGAGTTCACGAGTTCGGTCTTTGTCAACGGCTTTGGCCCTGCGTTCTTCTGTGGCATCGGGTGAGCAAGCTCCTGGTTGAGAGGGTGAACGTACGAAGCCGGTATTGTAGACCGTCTCAGGCGCGGATGCCACGCTTAACCAGCGGTGGAGGGGAAAACACCCTGGTGATTCAGGGCAGCCTGAAGACGAAGAGCGTGTTGCCGCGGGGCGGTTGCTGGATCTCCGTGGTGATCCCTCGGTAGTTGACGCCGCCCCCGGCCGCGATGGCGACGTACTGCACGCCATCATGCATGTAGCTCACCGGGTAGCCACCGGCGCTCGAGTTGAGGATCTGCTCCCACCGGACCTCACCGGTTCGCGCATCAAAGGCGCGGAAGCGCCGGGCATCGTCAGCCACAAACACCAGATCGCCGCCGGTCGTCAGTGCCGAGCCCCCGATACCCGCACGCTGGCGATGCACCCAGAGGGTTTCACCCGTGGCCAGGTCCATGGCCGTGAACTGACCGACCTGGCCATCGACGTCCGGCGCCTCTTCCAGCGTGTATCGCGCCGAGCCATGGTGAGCACCGGGCCGGTCACGGAATGCGTTGAGCGCCAGATTTGTGCAGGTGTTGTTGGTCGGCGCGTAGAGCGCGTTGGTTCCAGGGTGGTAGGCGGTGGCCTGCCAGTTGATCCCACCCATCAGACTCGGGCAGACGAACACCGGCTCCCCGACCTCCTTCAATTTGAGCGACGAGTTGAGGATGACCCGCCGGCTTTCTGCGTCGATGTCGACAACGACGTTCTGGTGGTTGGTCGGCTGGGCCCAGAGGAAGGCTCCGGTGGCGGCATCCAGCGCCCAGACGATGCCGGTCTTGCCGGGAATCCCGGTCACGATCTTGCGCCGCGTCCCTGGCATGATGGCGTTGTTGATCCACTCGACGGCACCTGCACGAGGCGACACCTCGGTTTCGACGAGCAGACGTGCGAACGGATGGTCGAGATCCCACTCGTCGTTGGGAATGTGCTGAAAGTACCAGACGATCTCGCCGGTGTCGGCGTTGAGGGCGAGTGTCGAATTGGTGTAGAGGACGTCGCCGTCTCCGCTACCGCGCTGCACGGAGCCCCACGGGATAGGCTCACCGACGCCGGTGTAGATCAGATTCAACTCAGGGTCGTAGCTGGGCGCGTTCCAGGCCGAGCCCCCACGCCGCATTTCGTCTGGGATGTCACCCCAGGTGTCGTAGCCGAACTCGCCGCGGGCCGGAATCGTGTGCGTTCGCCACACCTCGTCGCCCGTCTCGACATCGTGCGCCGAGATCCAGCAACGGGTGTTGAGCTGGTAGCAGCCTGACATGCCAGCGACGACCCGTCCCTTGATGACTTGCGGTCCACCCGAGTAGTGGTGTCCGATTGTCCAGTCGCCGACCTGTTCCTCCCACTCCACTTCACCGGTGCGCGCATTCAGGGCCACCAGGTGGGCGTCGTGAGTGCCGATGATGAGCTTGTCCCCATGGAGCGCCCCGTTCCGGTTCGCGCAGGCCATGAACGCGCCGTGCTCGACCTGTGGCCGGCGGTACTCCCAGAGACGCGACCCGTCGCGGACGTCAAGCGCCTCGACAAAGTCACAGGCTTGAACCAGGAACATGATGCCGTCATGCACGAGCGGGGTGGTCTCCTGTATGCCCGTTTCCATGGTCCAGGCCCAGGCCAGGCGCAGGTTTCCCACGTTGGAGGTGTCGATCTGATCGAGCGGGCTGTGCCCCCAGTGGCTGTAGGTCCTCCGCCACATGAGCCAGTCGTCGGGTGGCGCGGCGACCAGCATGTCCTCGGTTACCGGGGTGTAACGGTCAGTGACTGACTGAGCCGACACGAATACGCCGTCGAAGAGGAGGCAGAAACAGATACAGCCAAGGACTTTTCGCGACATGTTCGCCAGAGCATACAACCTGTGACGGCGACCGAAAGCCGTTTCGGCGTCATGCGAAAAAGGCCGGCAGACGCTGACCGCCTGGGAATTTGGCTACAATTAACGGTGTGGTGGTCCGATCCCTCGTGATGTTGTCCGGGGTGATACTGGCGACGTCTGCTGGTCCTCAGAGGGTCGCCGCCCAGAACGCGACCCCAGTCGGCTCTCCATCCGCGTCGTCAGCGTCGACCCGCGAGGTGCTGGACCAGTACTGTGTCCGTTGCCACAACGAGAGGACGCTCACCGCAGGCCTTGCGCTCGACACCAAGGACCTGTCCGACGTGAGTGCCGACGCTGAGACCTGGGAGCGGGTGCTCGTCAAGCTGCACGCGCAGACGATGCCACCTGCGGGTAGTCCGCGCCCCGACTCGGCCACCTATCGTGCGGTTGCGACGTGGCTGGAGACCGAGATCGACACGGCGGCCTTGGTCGGCCCGGACCCGGGTCGCGGCGAGACGTTTCATCGCCTCAATCGAGCTGAGTATCGGGCCGTCGTCCGCGATCTGCTGGCGATCGATATCGATGTCGAGGCCCTGCTTCCTGCCGACGACACATACGAACACGGCTTCGACAACAACGGCGACGTACTCTCGATCTCGCCAGACCTGGTGTCGCGATACCTATCGGCGGCTCGAAAGATCACCCGGACGGCCGTGGGTATTCCGCCACTCGGGGCCTCGGTAGCCACCTACCGGGTGCATCCCGGTCTCCTGCAGAACGATCGTCAGGACGACGAGCTGTCCTTCGGCTCACGGGGTGGTGTGGCGGTCAGACACTACTTTCCGGTGGATGGGGACTACACGATCGAGGTGCGCTTCCACCGAAACTTCTCCGACTACATCCTTGGTTTTGCCGCGCCGCAAGAGCTCGACGTGCGGGTGGATGGCGAGCTGATCAAGCGGTTCACGGTCGGCGATGCCGACGCCAAGGGACAGATGGCCCCGCTGAGCTTCGCGGGGAACATCGCCGGCGACCCCGAGTGGGAGTACTACATGAACACGGGGGATGCCGGGCTGAAGGTCCGCTTCTCGGCGAAGGCCGGAGAGCGAGTCGTGGGGGTGTCCTTCGTGAGACGTCTGTCTGAAGCCGAGGGTGTGCTGCAGCCGCGGAATAGGGGCTATGGCCGCTTTGTCGATGAGCGGTATGACGACAACGCGGCGGTCGAGCAGGTCGCGGTCGGGGGCCCCTATAGCGTCGCGGGCTCGGGCGATACGCCGAGTCGTCGGGAGATCTTCGTCTGTCGACCAACCGTGACGAGTGACGAGACGGCTTGTGCCGAACGCATTCTTGGCCGGCTGGCGCCTCGCGCCTATCGTCGACCTGTCAGGGACGGGGAGGTCGCGACCTTGATGGACTTCTACCGGTTGGGTCGGCAGGACGGCGATTTCGACGCCGGGGTCCAGTTCGCCCTCGAGCGGATGCTTGTCGACCCCGAGTTTCTGTTCCGTATCGAACGTGATCCCGCGGACATCTTGCCGTCCACTCCCTATCCACTGGATAACCTCGCGCTGGCATCCCGGCTATCGTTCTTTCTCTGGAGCAGCATTCCCGATGACGAGCTGCTGGAGGTCGCGACCAGCGGAGAGCTCAGCGACCCGGCCGTTCTCGAGCAGCAAACGAGACGGCTCCTTGCCGACCCTCGTTCCCGCGCTCTCGTTGACAACTTCGTGAGTCAATGGCTGCGACTACGGAATCTCGAATCACAGGAGCGGGAGTCGGCCGAGTATCCGGAGTTCGACGAGAACCTCCGGCAAGCGTTCCGGCGCGAAACCGAACTGTTCGTCGAGAGCACGATCCGGGAGGATCGGAGCCTTCTCGAGCTGCTGAGTGCGAACTACACGTTTGTCAACGAACGACTCGCCCGGCACTACGGGATTCGCGGAGTGTACGGAGACCGCTTCCGACGAGTGACACTGGGGCCCGACCATCCCCGCGGTGGCTTGCTGGGTCACGGCGGTCTCCTGATGGTGACCTCCCATCCCAATCGCACGTCACCGGTGTTGCGGGGCAAGTGGTTGCTCGAGAGCATGCTGGGCGCGCCGCCGCCAGAGCCGCCGGCCGACGTGCCCGGTCTGCCCGACCGCGGCGAAGGGGGGGAGCCGGCGTCGGTGCGGGATCGACTTGAGCAGCATCGCGCCAACCCTGTCTGCGCGAGCTGTCACGCGCCGATGGACCCGCTGGGTTTCGCGCTGGAAAACTTCGATGCGATCGGCACCTGGCGCGCCACCAGCGAGGCCGGTTTGCCGATCGACGCGTCGGGGACGATGCCGAGCGGCGCTCAGTTCGACGGTCCGGCTGGCCTGCGGCGTGTGCTCCTTGGTCGCGGCGAAGCCTTTGCCGATACTGTCACGGAGAAGCTCCTGGCCTATGCCGTCGGACGCGGGCTGGAGTATTCGGATCGTCCGAGCGTCCGGCAGGTCTTGAGGGATGCGGCGCCCGAGGATTATCGGTGGTCGTCGATCGTGCTGGGTATCGTCAAGAGCCCGCCCTTCCAGTGGCGACGGTCACGACCCGACGTCACGAACTAGAACGAACGAGATCTGAAGAGGACGAGATCATGATCATCAGCAAGATGTCGCTGCCACGCCGGACGGTGCTCCGGGGGTTGGGTGCTGCGGTGGCGTTGCCGCTGCTGGACGCCATGGTCCCGGCGGCATCGGCGCTTGCGCGAACGGCCGCCAAGCCGACCCGACGCTTCGGAGTGGTCTATGTGCCCAACGGTATCGCCATGGAGTACTGGACACCGTCTGATGAGGACGAGAGGCGCGAATTCCAGATGACCCCAATTCTGCAGTCGCTGGAGCCGTTCAAAGACCAGCTGACGGTGGTCTCGGGTCTCAGGGGGTACTGGACGCCGGCCCATGCCGGCGCGTCCACGACCTTCCTGACCGGTGCCGCCGGGGTGGCCGGCGAGACGGCCCCGGTGGCGGGCATCTCGATGGACCAGATCTTGGCTCAGGAGTATGGCCAGCACACAGAGCTGGCGTCACTCCAGCTGTCGATCGACAACCGGGCGAACGCCGGTCAGTGTAGCGGCAGTCACAGCTGTGTCTACACCAACACGATCGCCTGGCGGAGTCGGACGACGCCGCTGCCGATGGAGAACAACCCGCGTGTGGTCTTCGAGCAGATGTTCGGCGATAGCGGGAGCACCGATCCGGCGGTTCGCCAGGCCCGGATGCAGCGGGACCGTTCGATTCTGGATTCGGTCACCGAGAAGGTCACCGACCTCCAGCGCGAGGTGGGGCCGGCCGACACTCTCAAGATCGACGAGTATCTCGCCGGCGTGCGTGACGTCGAGCGGCGTATCCAGCGAGCTGAGCAGCGGCAAGACTACGACCTGCCGGAGGTGGCGCAGCCCGAGGGCATTCCGGGCACGTTCGCCGAGCACGTCCGGCTGATGTTTGATTTGCAGGTGCTGGCCCATCAGGTGGACCTCACGCGGGTGAGCACCTTCATGCTGGGGCGCGAGGTGAGCTCGAGAACCTACACCGAGATCGGCGTGGCCGACGCCCATCACCCCCTCTCGCACCACGAGTACCAACCGGAGAAGATCGCGGCGATGGCCAAGATCAATACCTATCACGCCGAGCTGTTCTCGGAGTACTTGGAGAAGCTCCGGTCGACCCCTGATGGCGACGGGTCGTTGCTGGACAACATGCTGCTTCTCTACGGTGGCGGGATGTCCGACAGCAACTCGCACAGTCCGCTCAATCTGCCGGTGCTGCTGCTCGGCGGGTGCGGGGGACAGCTCGAAGGAGGACGGCACCTCAGGTATCCGAACGACCCGCTGATGCCGAATCTCCTGGTGACGCTCATGGAGAAGCTGGGTGTGCCGGTCGAGCGTCTCGGGGAGAGCGACGGAAGGCTGAGAGTCGAACGTCTGACTGGCGTGTAGACGGGGCGGCGCCCGAACCCCCGCGCCGTGCGCGGCTCGCCCTGACCCTATCTACCGCCGAGTGTGCGAAGTAGCTCGACCGTACTGTTGTCCGTGGCGTCGGCATTGGTATCGCTGCCGCCTGCGAGCGCCAAGGCTGTCTGTCCCTCTGCGTTCTGGGCGTTCAGGTTCGCTCCACTCTCCGCGAGCAGCTGAACGACCGTGTCCAGTTGTCTCGAGGCGGCGGTATGCAGCGCCGTGTTCCCCTTGGCGTCCGCGGCGTTGAGGTCAACCCCAGCGTCGATGGCCACCTTGGCGGCGTCCCGCACCCGCCGCTCGTCCTCGACTGGGTTTACGGCCAATCCCGGTTCCTGGCGCCGCCGTGCACGGGTTGCCGCCATGAGCGGTGTCGTGCCGTCCTCCCTGACCATCTGCGAATCGGCTCCGCGTTCGGCCAGGGCCCGCATGATGCCCGGTTCCCCGAAGTGGGCGGCTAGCCAGAAGGGGGTGGCGCCGACCATCTCATGCTCCAGCACATAGTCTGGGCTGTTGCGTCGGCCCGGGCTGCCTCTCACCACCGGAGCGTTCGGGTCCGCACCCTGCGCGAGGAGAGCTCGCGCCACGACCTCGTCCCCTCGGAGCGTGGCGGCGTGCAAGGCGTTGTAGCCGGCTTCCGCCGCGTTCGGGTCGGCACCGTTCTCGAGCAGGAATGTGGCGAGCGCCGTGTGACCGCTGTGCACCGCGACCACCAACGCGCTCGTGCCCAATGGTGCCGTGTCGTTGACGTCGGCGCCTCCCGCCACCAGATACCGGGCGGAGTCGAGAGCTCCTTGTCTCGCGGCGAACAGCAGAGCGGTGTTCCCACCCTGCACGACGTCGACGACCCCGGTCGGATTGAAGCCGGCGGTCCGCGTGTGGATGCGCCTTGGCCGTGGAGAGGAGCGCAGGTGAACGTCGGCTCCGAGATCCACCAACATCTTCACCACGTCCGGGTGCTGTTGGGCCACCGCCCACATCAGCGCCGTCTGCCCGCGGGCCAGTTTCTGGGCGTCGATATCTGCTCCATGAGCCACCAATAGACTCACCGCTTCGACAGACCCGGTGCGAGACGCGGTCATCAACACCGTCTCACCTGAGGGCAGCGTGGCGTTCGCGTTGGTACCGGCGTTCAGGAAGGCGGCGACCATGTCCGCGTTCCCGTTCTGGCAGGCCAACCAGAGCGGCGTCGTGCCAAAGTCGTTCACGGAATCGACATCTGCGCCCGCCTGGATGAGCGCCTCGGCCATCCCGGCATCGTCCCAGTGGGCGGCCCAGTGCAGGGCCGTCGCCTCGTCTGTCTGCCGGCTGTTCGCATCGGCACCGCGCTCCAGGAGCGCGTCCACGCGTGCGGCATCGGGCATCCGGGCCGCGTCAAGCAGTTGCGTGTCCAGTTCCCGGCTAAGGTCCGGGTCCTGGGCATCGCCGACGAGGCTAGCCATGGCCAGCAGCACCGTCATCCACCCAGCTACTGCTACGAAGCGCGCTCGTTTCAGAGTTGAGAAACCCACTAGCGTCGAAGCTCTTTGGCAACGAGGGTGCACGGAGAAAGGGCGCACGTCAAGTCTTGCTCTATGTACGTTCCGCTACCATGTCCACACCATGCCACGCATCTGGGACGCCGGGGACCGGGAGTTGGAAAGGGTGTTCATGGCCTCCACCCTCGCCGAGGCGCAGCAGGCCGAAGAGCTGCTCACGCAGCGAGGTGTGAACTACGTCGTGGAAGTGGAGGCGGCCGGTCGGACCCTGTTCGGTTCGCCGCGCAACGTGGCGGTTATCTCCGTCGAGGCCAGTCAGGCGCAGTACTGCGGGTTCCAGCTCGTGGCCGCTGGCCTCGGGCAGGGCGTGCTCATCGACGATCCCCGAGGGTTCTGACGAGCCTCATCAGGTCACCGCCGCTGCACCAGGTCACGGTGCCGAGCCAGCCGGTCCAGTCGCTCCAACAACTCTCGCTTGTCCCGTGCGATTTGCCGGTGGCGGCGGACGACGGAGACGAACGACGCGATGAACGCAGCGAGGAGCAGGAGGTTGGCGTCGGGCATGGCGGGTGCCCCTGAGGCCTGCACGTTTCCAGCCACCGTTGCGCAACCTCGCAACTGATTGCACGGCCGGATGATAGGGACGGTCGGTGTATTCGGCCCGGCATAGATGTCGTACTCGTCGGCGCCTTTGGTCCGCTGAAAGAGTCGAAAAGCAGACTACGCAGCCTACACCCGGGCCGTTTTGCGGTTCTGATCTAGTCGCGGTGGGTCAGACGTCGTAGGCGATCTCGTCCATCAGCGCTGCGAACTTCGTCCAGGACAGCCGCTTGTAGGAGCGTCGATTCCTGCCCCACCAGTACAGACCACCTTGTCCAATTTCCAGCTGTCCGATTTTTGACTCCTGCGCATGAACAACGAGCTTGAGACTGCTTCTTGCCCGGGTGAGGGCTTTGACCTGAAGTTCCGCCTTGACTGAATGAACCCTCCGGCTGCGCTTCTTTGGCATGTTGCGACTCCCCCTTATCGTCGGCCGCTTGTGCAGATCACTGGGCTTGACACTGGACCTAACTCCAGGGTGCATACTACGGGTATGGCTCAGGCATTCCAATCCCTTCACATCGGAGAACTGGCCGAACAGAGCGGAATGACGCGGGACACGCTCCGCTACTACGAGCGGCGTGGTTTGCTCGTCAAGCCACCACGCGCTTCTCACGCTGACCTCGAAGGTGCCGACGCCGACGCCGGACGGTATGGCTGCGGCTGTCGCGTTTATGAGGGCGACGGAGGGAACGTCGGGCGTCAGGCTAGTCGCGTGTGACGCCCGTTTCAACGTAACGGGCACCACTTCTGGAGATTCCGTGATGGATAGCAGCACGACATTCGTTCAACCGGGCACACTCCGAAGGCCGAAACTGATCGGTCGGACCGTCCGAATACTGCTTGGCGTGGCGTGTTGCTACAACGCCTTTCAGTATGCGGTCGTTCCCCAGGTGTTCCTCGGTCAGGGCTTCCCCCAACTGTTCGTATTCCTCTGGCCAGTCGTCGCCCTTTGGTTGCTGCCTCCGGTCGTGAATCTCGGCTTCGGTCGAAGCTGGAAGAACCGATCACGCCTCGTCGTTCTCCTGGCGTGCGCGGGAGCGATTCTCGTCGATCTCTTCGTCTATGGACAGATATGGGGACCACCGCTCGGCGCAGCCGTCTACGCGGTCACGGTCTACACGTTTGCGCACCTGGGTCTGAGTTTTGTCCTCGCGACTCTATTGGCGACACCGGGTTGTGAGATGCGGGCCATCCCAGATCTGATCGGACGACTGACGGGACGCACGGCCCAAGAGCACCATTGCCCGGGCTTCATTCAGCCGCTCGACGACTGGGAAGCACGACGGACTTAGTACTGCGTTTCACAATTACGGCAACGTATCGACCGCCCAGGCATCCCGCCTCAGCGCCCGAGTACGTCACCGTAATTGTGAAACGCAGTACTTAGCCGCTCGGCTAACGTGTGCCCCAACGCGCTAGAATCTCCCTGACTCACGTCGACCGGACAGTTCATGCCTTTGAACGTCGGCTCCCGACTCGCCCGTTACGACGTCACCGCCCTCATCGGCGAGGGCGGCATGGGCCCGTCGCTTACGTTCGTCCTCAACTGGCACGAAGAACTCACCGAGCGGGTGAAGGCGCGGTAGAACCAATGGAAAGCCAATTCCCTACCGCCGGAATGGAACTGACACGACTCCTGGTGGTTCAGGATATCGCCCGCTCGACCGCCTGGTACCGAGACGTGCTCGGTGCGACCGTCGTCCGTGAGTACGGAGGCTCGTCGGTCGTGTTGCAGTTTCTCGGTAACTGGCTGCTGCTCGTGACAGGCGGTGACCCGACCCGAGATAAGCCAGGAGTGTCGTTCGCGCCACCCACAGATCCAAACGTGGTCAATGCTCAGCTGGTCGTGCGTGTTCCAGACTGCGACGACGCCTATCGTGTGTTGATGGGGAGAGGAGCGGAGTTTCTGACGGCCCCCGTCAGGTGGGACCACGGCGAAATACGGGCGTTCTTCCGCGATCCGGACGGTCACTTTTTCGAGATCAGTGAACTGGTCTCCAGCTAATCGATGTCACGACAACCCGGCGCGCCGATTCAACCGGTCAGGGCCTCCTTGGCTAAGATTGGCCTGATCGGGTTTAACTCATACTGCGGAGGAAAGTAATGGGTAGCATGACGCGCCGCGACTTCATTCATCGCGCGGGCATGGGCGCTGGTTCAGCCATGCTGTACCCGGCGTTGGCCGGATCCAGAGCGCAGGCCCAGAGTGCCGACGGGGAACTGGCATTCAAATCGGCCACCGAACTCACGGCCATGTTGCGGGACCGGGACGTAAGCTCGGTAGAGCTGACGCAGTATTTCATCGACCGGATCGAAGAGCACAACCAGAAGCTCAACGCTATCGTGGTCCGTGACTTCGACCGTGCGCTCGAAGCCGCCAGGGCCGCTGACGAAGCGCTCTCCCGAGGCAGCGTGCTGGGACCGCTCCACGGGCTGCCGATGACCATCAAGGAGTCGTATGACATCGCCGGGCTGCCCACCACGTGGGGGGTCCCCGCCGCGGCTGGGAACATCGCGCGCGCCGACGCGGTCGTCGTTTCTCGATACAAGTACGCTGGTGCCCATTTCATGGGCAAGACCAACGTGCCCCTTCTGCTTGCAGACTTCCAGAGCTACAACGAGATCTATGGCACCACCAACAATCCTTGGAACCTGGAACGTACCCCAGGCGGATCATCGGGCGGGACGGCCGTAGCCCTGGCCACAGGGATGACGGGCCTCGACAGCGGCTCCGACATCGGAGGGTCGATCCGCAATCCAGCGCACTTCTGTGGCGTCTACGGGCACAAGCCGACCTTGGGCGTCGTGCCCTCCCGTGGTCATACTCCGCCGGGGGTCCCCGCCGTCCCCCAAGATCCAGACCTCGCGGTGGTGGGACCTTTGGCGCGCAGCGCCGAGGATCTGGCGCTGGCGATGGACATCATCGCCGGGCCGGACGTCCTCGATGAGTCCGGCTGGCGTCTCGAGTTGCCGGCCCCACGCATGAGTGCCCTCGGCGAGCTACGAGTGGCGCTGTGGCCGGACGATTCCGCGGCTCCCGTGGATGGAGAGATCTCAGACCGAGTGGCTGCGGTCGGTGAGCGACTTACACGGCTCGGTGCCACAGTCTCGGATTCCGCTCGCCCGGCCGGGCTCGACAGCACCGAGTACCAGGAGACGTATCAAGCCCTCTTGTACGCGGTGGTCGGTGGCCCTGTTGGTAACGTCGACCATCAGACTTGGTTGCGCCTCCACGGCCGGCGGGGCGGGTATCGCATGGGGTGGCAGGCCTTCTTCAGGGACTGGGACGTTGTGCTCTGTCCGGTCATGGCCACTGATGCCTTTCCCCACGACCACAGCCCGCTGCAGAGCCGCACTCTGAGTGTCGACGGCGAGCCGCGCGACTACTTCGAGCAGATCTTCTGGGCGGGTCTGGCGACGCTCTCCTACCTGCCGGCCACGGTGTTTCCCACGGGGCTTTCCAGCGGCGGCCTACCCATTGGGCTTCAAGTCATTGGAGCCGCGTTCGACGACCGGACCACGATAGAGTTCGCACGCCTGATGGCCCAGGAGATGGGCGGATTCGTACCGCCGCCGGGATACGGCGCTAGTTGACGAACCAGGGCAGCGGCATACAATGCCCTCGATCTCAGCCTGACAACTCATGCCATTGAGCATCGGCGAGCGCCTCGGCCACTACAATGTGACCGCCCTCATCGGCGAGGGCGGGATGGGACAGGTCTATCAGGCCACCGACACCAAGCTGCACCGGCAGGTGGCGCTCAAGATCTTGCCCGAGGCGTTTGCGACTGATCCTGATCGGCTCGCTCGGTTCCAGCGAGAGGCGCAAGTTCTCGCCAGCCTCAACCATCCGAACATCGCAGCCATTCACGGCCTTGAGGATAGTGAGGGCACGAAGGCGCTGGTGCTCGAACTCGTCGAAGGACCGACCCTCGCGGATCGCATCGCGCAGGGGCCCATCCCTATCGACGAGGCGCTGCCCATCGCCAAGCAGATCGCCGAGGCGTTGGAAGCCGCGCACGAGGCCGGGGTGATTCACCGCGACCTCAAGCCCGCCAACATCAAGGTGAAGGACGACGGCACCGTGAAGGTCCTGGACTTTGGCCTGGCGAAGGCTCTGGGACCGGTAGCCAACAGCGATCCCTCACTGTCTCCCACGCTCACGGCGAGAGCCACGCAGATGGGCATGATCATGGGAACGGCCGCATACATGAGTCCTGAACAGGCGCGTGGCAAGGAGATCGACCCCCGCACTGACATCTGGTCGTTCGGGGTGGTGTTCTACGAGATGCTGACCGCCCAGCGCGCGTTTGCCGGCGATGACGTTTCGACGACGCTAGCGAAGGTGCTCGAGAGGGATCCAACCATCGACGCGCTTCCGGCTAATCTTCCAGGGGCCCTCTCCGTCTTCCTCAGACGCTGTCTCGTCAAGAACCCCGCCCAGCGATTGCAAGCTATCGGAGACATGCGGCTCGCGATGGAAGGAGCGTTCGAGGTCTCCGCCGGAGCGGTGGCGACTCCTGATGCCCGCGGTCCTGCGTCGTCAGCCAGACACCTGGGCTTGGTCGGGTTGTGTGGCGTGGCATTGGCGGTCGGGGCGGGTTTCGCCGGGTGGTTTCTCAGGTCTCCGGTTCCACAACCGGTGTCTCGCCTGGCCGTTTCCGTTCTCCCGAGTCGGCCAGTCGTGCCGACGCTCGATTCGCCCGACGTCGCGCTCTCACCCGATGGAGCGTTCCTGATCTACCAAACTTCGGCTGAAGGCGCCGGGCAGTTCGACGTGCGAAGGCTTGACGAGCTGGAGAGCATCCCACTTCGGGGGACCGAGGGGGCCGCGGGCCCGTTCGTGTCGCCGGATGGGGAGTGGGTAGGGTTCCAAAGGGGCGCGGGTGGCCCGCTCCAACGTGTGTCGGTTCTCGGTGGGCCGGCGGTCACCATCTGCGATCTGCCGGCTAACCTTCGTGGCGCGTCCTGGGGACCCGACGACACGATCGTGTTTGGTGTCAACACCACCAGCACCCTGTTTCAGGTACCAGCTGCCGGCGGCGAACCGGTGGCCATTTCGCAGGCCGATGGGAGATACCACGTCTTTCCCGACGTGCTGCCTCAGGGCAATGGTGTCCTGTTCACGCTCAGCAGCACAAACGGGGGCAACGAGGACGACCAGGTCGCGGTTCTCGACCTCGAAACAGGTCAACATCGGGTGATCATCGACAGCGGCAGCGCGCCACGTTATCTGCCAACGGGGCACGTAGCGTATGCCGTCGGGGGAACCCTGCAGGCAGTGCCGTTCGATGCCAACGGTCTCGAGGTGACCGGTGCTCCAGTGCCCGTAGTCGAAGGCGTTTCGGTCAAGCCTTCTGGTGCGGCAAGCTTTGCAGTGTCCGAGACGGGGGCCTTGGCCTACGTGAGCGGTGCGGCCGGGGTTGGCCGGCGTATCTTCGCGTGGGTCGACCGAGAGGGACGCGGAGAGCCACTACCACTGCCTCCCCGAGCATATGCCAACCCGCGGCTCTCCCCCGACGGCACCCGAATCGCCGCTACTGTGGCGGGCGAGACGAACGACCTGTGGGTCTACGAAGCATCGAGTGGTGCAGGGCAGCGCTTGACGCTCGGAGAGGGTAACGTGAATACCCCGGTCTGGACGCCTGACGGAACCCGGGTGGTGTTTACGTTGGTCGATGATTCCGGCACGTTCAACATCCATGTCGTACCGGCGGATGGCAGTGGTATGCCCGAGCGCCTGATGAACAGCGAGCAGGCCGACTACCCGACCTCCGTCAGCCCTGACGGAAGGACGGTCCTGTTCATCCGCATTTTCGGCGGGCTGGCAACCCCGCACCGCGAGATCTGGGAGGTCTCCCTTGACGGAGAGCAAGAGGCGACTCCGCTGCTCCAGGGCGAGTTCGCCCGTGGCAACGCCGAGTATTCTCCGGATGGGCGTTGGATCGTCTACCGGTCCGATCAGTCTGGGATTATGCAAGTCTTTGCGCAGCCCTATCCTGGACCTGGTCCGACGGTGCCGCTCTCGATCGGGGGTGGCGAAGCCGTCACATGGTCACCGGACGGGAGCCAACTTTTTTACCGCCTCGGGAGCCAGATGATGGCGATCGCCGTCGACACCAGCGAGTCCTTCGAAGCATCACCGCCGGTCCAACTGTTTGAGGAGCCGTACTACGGGACGCCGGGCGGAGTTCGCCAGTACCACGTCACACCCGATGGGGGTTTCTTGATGCTCCAGGCTGCTCAGGCTGATACGAATGAATCACCGACCCAGGTCGTGCTCGTCCAGAACTGGCACCAAGAGTTGCTCGAACGTGTGCCGGTGAACTAATGCTTAACGTGTTTTTCGCCGGGGTGATGACCATGAGACTCCATCTCGCTTTTCTGTCTGCCATCGTCGTCGCAGCGCTTACCTTTGGGGTGTCGGCGCAGATCGACTCTCCGGAGTCGCGACGACCCGTCGTCGGTCGCTCGGTGGTCGCCACGACCTATGGCATCGTCGCGGCGAGTCAGCCGTTGGCCGCCCGCGCAGGTGTGCAGGTCCTCGAACGTGGCGGCAACGCTGCCGACGCAGCGATCGCGGCCAACGCGGCGATCGGTCTGATGGAGCCGACCGGCAACGGTATCGGCGGCGACTTGTTCGCGCTGGTCTACGAGGCGAGGACCGGCGAGCTGCACGGTCTGAACGCCAGTGGCTGGGCACCAGCCGGCCGCACGGTCGGGCTGCTCCGGTCGAAGGGGTTCGACAGAATGCCCCAGCGTGGCATCTACTCCGCGACAGTGCCCGGGGTGGTCGCGGGATGGGACGCCTTGCGTGAGCGCTTTGGCACGTTGCCGTTCTCAGAGCTGCTGGCACCCGCGATCTACTACGCCGAGAACGGCTTCCCGCTCTCACCGGTCATTGCCGGTGCCTGGGGTGGAGCGGCTCCGTTTCTGTCGGAGCACCCGAATTCGAGGGCCACCTTCCTGATTGGCGATCTCGCGCCCGCCGCGGGTGAGCTCTTCCGCAACCCGGATCTCGGCGGCTCGCTCAGGCGCATTGCCGAACATGGCCGCGACGGGTACTACGAGGGACAAACGGCTCAGGCGATCGTGCAGATCTCGCGTGAACAAGGCGGCACGTTCACGGCCGAAGACCTCAGCGAATTCCACCCCGAATGGGTGACCCCGATCTCGACCACGTATCGCGGCTGGACCGTGAGTGAGATTCCACCGAACACCCAGGGCATTGCGGCACTCATGATGCTGAATCTCATGGAGCAGTTCCCGCTGGGCGACTACGGCTTCCACAGCCCGGAGGCGCTGCACACGATGATCGAGGCCAAGAAGCTGGCCTACGCGGACATGCTGCGCTATGTGGGCGACCCCGCGTTTTCCGAGATCCCGGTCGAGCGGATGCTGAGCAAGGCGCAGGCGGCCGAGCGCGCCAAGTTGATCAATGCCGAACAGGCCGCCTGCGAGGTCGAGCCGTCGCACTTCGAGGGAATCACGGACTCCGAGGGCAACGACACCATCTACCTGTCCGTGATCGACCAGGACGGCAACATCGTGTCTTTGATCCAGAGCAACTACGGCGGCTTCGGGTCCGGTCTGGTCCCACCCGGCACGGGGTTCATGCTGCACAACCGCGGCGGGTTGTTCACGCTGGAAGAAGGGCGGCCCAACACGCTCGAACCTCGGAAGCGTCCGCTGCACACGATCATTCCGGCCTTCATGGAAAAGGACGGCGTCCAGATCGGGTTCGGCATCATGGGTGGCTGGACCCAGGCTCAGGCCCACGCGCAGTTCGTGGCCAACATCGCCGACTACGGCTTCAACATCCAGGAGGCGTTGGAAGCAGGCCGGTTCACCAAGCGCTCGTTCGCCGGATGCGACGTTCGCATCGAGGCGCTCATCCCGTCGGACGTGCGAGAGCAATTGGCCGAGCTTGGCCATGAGTTCGACGTGCGGCCGGCGAGGACCGAGGGGTTTGGGCACGGACAGGCTGTCCAGGGCACCCCCGCCGGCGTCCACTTCGGGGCCTCCGAACCGCGGCACGACGGAATGGCTATTCCCCAAGCTCCACCGGTTTTCGACCGTCGCTAGCGCCAGCGGCATGGGTGAGGTGAATGAAGTTGGTGCTGGATCGAGGAGCGAGAGGTTTGCTATGCGAAGACTCGTTGGCTGGGCGCTGGTGGTGACGTTGATGGCGTTCGTGGCAGGGCCAGGAGTCCGCACGCAGGAACCGAACTCTGACATCCCGGCGCCCGACGGCTTGCGGGCCAATCGCGTCACCTTCTCACCTGTGATGGACGTGCTCAAACCAACCCGACAGCCGGTGACCGACGAACAGCTCGCTCAGCTTGAGGCGCTGCCCCTCGAGGCGATCTGGGGCACCCTTGGCGACTACCGCGTCAACTACGTTCGCGGCTTCACGAGCACGCAGCCCGGAACCCGGATCGCGGGGCGAGCCTTGACGATGCGGTTCCTGCCGCCGAGACCGGACCTCGTACAGGCCGTTGACACGTTGGCGGAGGAGGGTGACTGGGATCGGCGCTACTACGCGCGAGCGGCTGAGGAAGCGGTGCCCGGAGACGTTGTCGTGGCCGAGCTGGGTGGCAACGACGGCCACATCCTATTTGGTGGAATGGGCGCGCTCGGTATCAAGCTGCGGGGAGCTGCCGGCGTGATTATCGATGGGGGAAGCCGGGATCTGATCGAACTTCAAGACGGAGAATTCGACGGGTTTCCAATCTTCGCTCGATTCTTTGATGTACACACGACCAGCTGGCTGGGTGTGGAGTGGAACACGCCGGTTCGCATCGGACAGGTGACGGTGCTTCCTGGTGATGTCGTCGTCGCCGACGACAGCGGGGTGTTGTTCTTTCCGGCCGGCCTCGTGCCATCAGTCCTCGATGCGGCGAAGGCACGAAGCACGCTCGAAGAACACGAGCGCGACTTGCTTCGCTCGCAGATGCACCGCTTTCGAGATGTGTATCCGTTGTCGCCGGAGCTTCGGGAGGAGTACGAGCGACGACGGTGACCGTGAACGTTTCGCTCGGGTGGTGTCTGGCCTAGTGGGGGTACCCCGGAAGCCTTGGCTTCCCGGGCTCCCAATCCGGAACGCGAGCGAACGCGTCACGATTGGGCATCTCGACCTCAGGCAGACTCCCGGCGTCGAGCACCTTGCCCTCGGGGATGACGTCGTTGAGATACAGCAGATAGGCTGTCAGCGCGTAGACCTCATCGGCCGTGAGTGTCCCTTCTTGATTGAGGGGCATACCACGATTGATGTAGTCCCAGACCCCCGTCGCGTATGGTGCGCGAATCGGGAGGACCCTGCCGTAGGCCCACGGATGAGCGCCCGGCTCCGCTTCGCGTTTGATCAACCTGGGAGCGCTGCCCCCGACCCCGTTGGCTCCGTGGCACGTCGCGCACCGTCTGCGATAGACGAGCTCGCCTTCCTCAGGGGTGCCCCGCCCCGGCGGGAGCTCCCCGCCCGTAGGACCGATGGAGATATCCCAGGCACGGATTTCCTCTTCGGTCGGAGTCCGTCCGACGCCATACGTAGGCGACTGCGCCGCGGCGGAGCCCCCGATCAGCATCAGCAACAACAGCAGTCTAAGCAAACCCATTGTGAACGCTCCCGTCGCTCGCGATCCTCCACGGCTGAATGGAATTGTCCTGGCCCGGCACCCTGAATGACGGGTCCGCGGGCACGTTGAAGAACTGGGCGACCTGGGCACGTGTCGGCTGGACCTGACCCAGCTCATCCGTGCACCGCGACAGGAGCTCTGTCTCGTCGCCGTCCCAGTTCCATCGGAAGCGAAACCGCGTATGCGCCATGCGGTGGGCCGTGCCCTGAATCTCGGCGTCCATCCAGCGCCGGCCGCCGTCGGTGGAAACCTCCACCCTGCGAATGGCGCCCCCACCGGACCAGGCCAAGCCGCTCACCTCGTAGGATCCTCGGTCCGGCAGCTGCTGTCCCGCGGACGGAAAGGTGATGACCGATTTCGGTCCGATCTGGTATCCCAGCGCCGCGCGGTCCGGGTCCCGAGTCAGATGCCCGTAGTCGTTGTAGGTCATGTAGTACCGGTCCACGACCTTAATTCGCCTGAGATACTTCGTGTTGAAGATTCCTTCGAAACCGGGAACCAGCAGCCGCAGCGGAAACCCGTTCTGGGGACGAACCGCCTCGCCGTTCATGCCGTAGGCCAGAAGGCAGTCGTCCATGGCCTTCTCCATCGGAATGCTCGACGCGCCTTTTACTTCTTCCACGCCTTCCGCGACGATCCACTTCCCGGCGTCCTTCACGCCCGTTTCCTTGAGCAGGGTGGACAGGAGCACGCCGGTCCATTCGGCGCAACTGGTCATCCCGTGTGTCTCCTGGACCGTCTTGTGCTCGGCCCTAGAACGGTTTCCCGCGCACTCGACGAAATGCGGGCGGGTGACGGACGGGAGACGCCTCAACTCCTCCATGGTGAAGACCAGCGGACGATCCACTAACCCGTGGATCATGAGCCGATGCTCGCGGGGATTGATCTCCGGAACAAAGGAGCCGCGGGTGGTCCCCACGAAGTGGAGCGACGATGGCGTAATCATCCCCACCGAATCTTGAAGCGGAGACGCCACATGGAACACGAGCCCAAAGTTGTCCGGCGAGGGCCGGCTGCCCGGCGGGTGCGCGATGCGGACCGAGGTCACGAAACGGGAGCGCTCGCCGTAGGCGACCAAGTCGTCGGTGCCCTTGATGAAGGTTTCTGGGTCCGGGAGCTGGCCGAGCGCCGGCTCTGTCGCTCCCAAGGTCAAGCCACCGGCCAAGGCGGCGCTGCCTTTGAGGAATGCTCTTCGATCCGGTCGTTTCGAACCCATGGTCTCTCCTTCGCAGATCAGGTTGCTTGGCGTTAATTCCGACGGTCAGAGTATACGTCGTAGTGTCCAAGAACTCGATCGATTCCTAGGGGAGAAGTGCGCCTCCCGGTCCAGTTGGCTATCATGGCGCTGAATCGGGCCGTTGTTCAATCGAGAAGGGAATTCCATGGAAGACCAACCACTCGCTGGCGGGGGTCAATGGGCTTGCAGGACTTCCGGCTGGGGCTGGGCGCTACCCTTGGTCGTAGCTTCGCTTGCCTGGGGGGGCGTTGTCGCCCAGGAGGCAGAGTCATCCGCACCGCGCATCCCGCCACTGGAGTCGGCGGACGGGATCAATATCACCAAGACGCTGGCACACCATCCGATGCTCGCTGATCGGTGGCTGACGTTCGCCCGTTACGTCTTGGGTGAGAGCACCCTGCCTCCCCGTGAGCGGGAGTTGCTGATCCTGCGGATTGGTTACCTCTGCGGATCGGAATACGAATGGGGGCAGCACACACGCATCGCTCGAGGCGTCGGGCTCAGCGATGAGGAGATCAGGCGGGTGACGGGAGGGCCGGACGCTGCGGGCTGGTCGAGTTTCGACCGGGTGCTCTTGCGCGCGGCGGACGAGTTGCATCGCGACGCGTATATCAGCGATCGAACATGGGCTGAGCTCGACACTCGGTACGATACGAAGCAGCTAATGGATGTCGTCTTCACGGTCGGGCAGTACACCCTCGTCTCAATGGCCCTCAAGTCGTTTCGTGTGCCTCTGGATGAGGGCGTCGAGGGATTCCCGCAGTAGCGCAACTGCAGCTCAATAGAGGGACGCACATATATGGATGGGCCAGGTCTATCAGGCCACCGACACTGGTACAGTAGGGGAAGGAAGGGTTTCAAAGAGGGTCAGGTGGCCTACCTCTGTTTACTGTTGAGCTTGCTGGCCGTAATCGCCGCACCGCTTCGGGCTCAGACATCGCGGGAGCTGTTTCCGAATACGAAGGAGCTTGGTCACGCGGTCGTCGAGTACGAGGACGACGCCATCAAGGTCGTTGCCGCGTACAAATACTCCCAGCAGAATCACGACTCCCGTTGGCTCTTGATCGAGATCGGTGTCGCGGCACAGGACGACATGCGGATCGAGAGGGACGACATCACCCTTGTCACGCCCGACGACTCAGTTATCCACGTCGCGTCTCAGCGGGCCTTTGCCCAGGACCGAGAGCGCACACAGGTGGTCCGGCAGGAAGCCAGGGTCGTTCAGCATATCGGTGCGAGGGTCTGGAGCTTCTTTCCGATCCGCCGAGCCAAGCGCTTCCAGTGGTTCGTGGTGACGCCCCTCGAAGGCACCGTCACCGAAACGTTCGACGTCGATTTTCACCGGACGGCGTGGGGTGACCTCTACTTCGCGTCGCCGACCGGGACCTGGGTAGCAGGCACCTACTCTCTGGTCGTACAGGGAGCGGACCAGACGAGCGCGGTGCTTCCGATTGACCTCGACTAGGGCGAGCTCATCGCGTTCGCACTTCCGTAGGAGGACGATATGTCGTTTCGAATCAGTCTCGCTGCATGTGCGTGTATCGGCTTCGCCATCGTCGCCGGGCTTCCTGGGTTGGCGCAGGTCGAGACCTTCACGCCGATCACCGATGCGGAGCTGCAGAACCCAGAGCCGGCTGACTGGCTGAACTGGCGGCGGACCCTCGACGGCTGGGGATACAGCCCCCTGGATCAGATCGACCGGGCCAACGTCGGGGAGTTGCAGCTGGCGTGGTCCTGGGGACTCGAGCCGGGCGTCTCACAGACGACGCCGATGGTGCACGACGGCATCCTGTACGTCTCGAATCCCGGTCACGTCATCCACGCGCTCGACGCGCGCACCGGCGACTTCATCTGGGAGTATCGCCACGACATGGAGGAGAGCCAGCGTCCAGGCGCGCAGATGCGCAGCCTTGCGATCTACCACGACCTCGTCATCATGAACACCCATGACGCGCATGTCGTGGGAATCGATGCGCGTACCGGTGAGCTACGCTGGGACACGCCAGTCATGCCCGATCACGATGGCTACGCGTTCACGAGCGGGCCCATCGTGACCGATGGCATCATCGTGGCGGGTCTGAGCGGATGCGGGCGCTATCGGGATGACACCTGCTACATCATCGGGTTAGACGCGCGCACCGGCCAGGTGGCGTGGCGGACCTCGACGGTGGCTCGGCCCGGCGAGGCTGGTGGCGACACCTGGGGCGATCTGCCGGTGATGTTTCGAGCTGGGAGCGATGCCTGGATCCCAGGCAGCTACGACCCGGTGAACCGACTCATCTACTACGGCACGGCGCAGGCAAAGCCCTGGACACGCGACGCGCGCGGCACCGACGGCGACGCACTCTACAGCAACTCTACGCTTGCGCTCGACCCGGTGACCGGCGAGATGACGTGGTACTTCCAGCACATTCCGGGTGACACGCACGACATGGACGAGACGTTCGAGCGGCTCCTAATCGACTACGACGATCGTCAGTCGGTGTTCTCGATGGGGAAGCTGGGGATTCTCTGGGAGAACGACCGGGCGACGGGCGCCTACGTGAACGCCTCGGATCTCGGCTACCAGAACATCGCGGACCTCGACACCGAGACCGGCCAGCTGACCTATCGCGAAGGGATGGTTGTCGACGTGGGCGAGGAGCTCTTCTTCTGCCCAAGCACGGGCGGCTTCAAGAGCCTGCGGGCGATGGCGTAC
Organism: Vicinamibacterales bacterium; assembly: GCA_965249105.1. Taxonomy (GTDB): domain Bacteria; phylum Acidobacteriota; class Vicinamibacteria; order Vicinamibacterales; family UBA8438; genus CAUZIB01. The sequence continues at coordinate 1,754,232 of OZ252219.1, forward strand.
CACCCGGAGACCGAGGCGTTCTACGTGCCGATCAACCTCCAATGCGAGACCGCTGAATTCGGTCCGGTCGAGAAGCGCGAAGGCGGCGGCGGGTCTGGCGGTGTCCGGGGCCGCAAGAACCACTTCCACCCCGATGCGCCAGACCAGCTGGGCGAATTCCAGGCGATGGACATGCGCACCGGCAAGACGCTCTGGAAGCAGCGCCGGCGGGCACCGTATAACACCGCGGCGTTGACGACCGCCGGCGGGCTGGCGTTCGTCGGCGACTGGGACCGATACGTGTTTGCCTACGACGTTCGCAGCGGCGAGCAGCTGTGGCAGAGCCGATTGTCCACGATGGCGAACGGCTATCCGATCACGTACGCGGTCGACGGCACCCAGTACATCGCGTTTGGGGCCGGTGCGCCGCTGGGCGGCGCAAGCTGGGCCAGCGTCATTCCGCTTGATCTGATTCGGGAAAAACGGAACCCACGTGCCGGCAATGCACTGTTTGTCTTCGCCCTGCCACAGAACGGAGACTAGAACAGAGTAAGGAGATCTCCATGACGGTTCACAGGCTCGGCGCGTTGGTGTGTGGGTCGCTCATCCTGGCCGTGGTGTGCCACCTCCCGGCGCCCGCCGAGGCGCAGCGGGGGGGCGGCCTTCCGGCGTGTGACCCAAACAACGGCGGTTTGGTTCTTCCCGAGGGTTTTTGCGCCCTTGTGGTCGCCGACGGTCTCGAGGGCGCCAGGCACCTGGATGTCACCGCCGACGGCGACATCTACGTCCACCTGAGAGGCGCTCGCGGCCGTGCGCCGGACCCGCCCGGTGGCGGAGTGGTCGCGCTCCGGGATGCCGACGGCGATGGCCGAGCTGAGGTCGTCGCACGCTTCTCCGACCACTACGGTACCGGTCTGCAGCTCCGCGGGGATTATTTGTATCTCTCGACGACAACCGAGGTGTATCGGTATCGGATGACACCGGGCGAATTGGTGCCACGAGGTGAGCCGGAGCTGATCGTGTCCGGGTTCCCGGAGCAGCGTGGTCATGCGGCTAAGGCCTTCGCGTTTGACGAATCCGACAACCTCTATGTGAACGTCGGAGCGCCGTCAAACGTGTGCATGGAGAACCGCAGACCGGGATCCCCGGGGCAGGAGCCGTGTCCCCAACGCGTGCGTCAGGCCAGCGTGTGGCGTTTCGCCGCGGACAGCACCGGTCAAACCCAGGAGTCCGATGGCTACCAGTTCGTCACCGGCACCCGGAACATCGTTGCAATCGCCTGGGACCCTGCCACCCGGGCGGTCTATGCGGCGCAGCACGGCCGTGACGCGGTGAACACGCTTTGGCCCGACCATTACAACGAGGATGCGAATGCCGAGCTGCCGTCAGAAGAGTTGTTCAGGCTGACCGCCGGCGCCGATTTTGGCTGGCCGTTTTGCTACCACGACCGGTTCCAAGGCAAGAAGGTGCTGGCGCCGGAATACGGGGGCGACGGACGAGAGGTGGGCCGGTGCGCGGACGTGGGGCAGCCGCTCGTTGCGTTTCCAGCGCATTGGGCGCCGAACGACCTGCTGTTCTACGACGGCGATCAGTATCCGGCACGTTTTCGAGCCGGTGTCTTCGTGGTGTTTCACGGCTCCTGGAACCGCGCCCCGCTCGAGCAGGCCGGGTATCAGGTTGCGTTCGCTCCTCGGGCGGACGGGGAGTTCACGGGCCGCTACGAGACGTTCGCGGCCGGCTTCGCGATCACCTCCCCCTTGCTGTCTCCTCGGGACGCGGTCCAGCGTCCCGTCGGGATCGCCCAGGGACCCGACGGGTCGCTCTACGTCACGGCCGACGTGGGGGGGAAGGTGTGGAGGATTGTGTATGCGGGGATGTAGGGAGGGGAGACAGGAGCAGACCTGGTCGCCCACACATCCCATGACCCGCGATTCCCGGTTCATCGCAGTCCTGGCCGTCCTGGCGGTCGCCGGGGTGGCGTGTCGGGGTACCGGTGACACGGAACGCGAGGCGCATCGAGACGCTCCAAGCCGGCACCTGCTGATCGTGCTGGACGGCCTCCGGCCCGACTACGTTACCCCGGAACTGATGCCAAACCTCTACGCGCTCGGTCAGCGTGGTGTCGTGATGACCCGTCACCATGCCGTCTACCCGAGTGTGACCCGTGTGAACGCCTCATCGATCTCGACCGGGGCTTATCCGACGACCCACGGTCTGATGGGCAATGCGGTGTTCTTCCCCGAGGTTGATCCGAGTCGGTTCCTCACGACTGGGGATCGTGCGAACCTGCTACGGGTGCGGGATGCCGTAGGCGGAGAGCTTTTGACCGCGCCGACGATGGCCGAGGTGCTGCAGGCCATTGGCGAACATGTTCTTGTTGCGAGTGCCGGGTCGACTGGGTCGTCGTTTCTCCTGAATCACACGGTGGCTGGCGGTGCCATTCTCCACTACGACTACGGGCTCCCCGCATCGATCCACGAGCAGGCGGTGCGGGTCGTGGGCGACGTGCCCGACGAAGGCGCCCCGAACGACATGAGAAACCGTTGGGTGGTTGACGGGTTCCTCCGTGTGGGTCTCCCTGAGGTCGAGCCGGCCGTCACTCTGATGTGGCTGAGCGACCCCGACACGACCGCGCACCGGCACGGTGTGGGTCATGCGACAACCATTGAGGCGCTTCGATTGGTGGATGCGGAGCTGAAACGAATTGAAGACGGGCTGTCCGAGCGCGGGATGCTGGAGACGACCAACATCTGGGTGACCTCGGATCACGGGTTCTCAGACCACACCGAGAGCGTGGATCTTGGCGGTCTGCTTTCGCCGTTCTCCGGCACGCTTGATGATGGGTCCTCGCGAATTGTCGCCGGCAATGGGGCCATCTACGTACGGGACGGTGATCCAGCGACGGTGGTCGAGATCGTTGAAGCACTGCAAGCGGCCGAAGGCGTCGGGGCGGTGTTTACTCGTGCCGCGAGGCCGGGCGAGAGCGAAGGGTGGGTGCCGGGCACACTCTCGTTCGACGTGGCCCATTGGGATCATGAGCGGTCAGCTGACATCCTGTACTCCGCGGATTGGACTGGAGAGCTCAACGAATACGGATACGCCGGCACAACCGCCCAGAGAGGTGTGGCAGGACACGGCAGCGCGAGCCCGTTCGACATTCACGCGACGCTCGTGGCGGCCGGACCCGACCTGAAGGAACGCCGCGAGGTCGATGTGCCCTCTGGCAACGTCGACTTTGCCCCAACCATGCTGCATCTGCTCGGGGTCGAGATCCCATCATCGATGGAGGGACGCGTCCTCCGCGAGGTGTTGAAGAATGGCCTGGATCCGTCCGGCGTCAGGGTGGGTACCGCCGAAGTCACCGTTGCAACGACCGACGGCTCCTACGTGCTCACAGCCACCTCTTCAGTCGTGGATGGCCGGTCATACCTGGACTACGCGACGGTGAAACGGCCGGACTGAGCGACCTCTCGTAGCAGCACACGGTTGCTCTCTTCAGAATCACGGCGCCTCGGGCGGGGACATGCTCCTTGGTGGCCCAGATTCAGAGGGCCCCGCCCGTTCCGCATAGACTCTAAGGGATTAGAACCGCCGGGCAACGTATAGAACTAGGGAGGTGGCGCGGTAGCCGCACCGCAAGCCGCGAATGGTCATCGATGAGCGGACGGTGGGCCGTGTCACCGTTCTGACACCTCACGAACGGTTAACGGTCGAGACGTTCGGTGAACTGAAGAATCGGGTTCGCAGGCTCGCAGAAGACGGCCGTACTCACGTTGTCGTCAACCTGAGCGCCGTCGCCTACGTCGATAGCATCGGCGTCGCCGAGCTTGTTCGCGCACACGTTATGCTCGAAGGCCGCGGTGGCAGGCTATCTTTGTCGCACCTGCACCGAACGGTCTCAGAGCTTCTCGAACTCACTGGCCTAACGGATGTCCTCGATATTTTCACCACGGAGGCCGAAGCCGTGCAGAGTTATGTGACGCCATCGGGCGACCAATACGGAGCTGTAAGGAGGCTGCCATGAGGCTCTATGCGTTTCTTCTTGCGATCTTGCTAACACCGCTTGCGGTGGCTGCCGCCGACATCGACGGACGCTGGAGCGGCACAGTATCGACGCCCGACGGTGAGTTTCCTCTCAGCTACACCTTCCACGCTGACGGTGACACATTGACGGGCACCATGTTCGATGGCTATGGTGAGAAGGCTATCGGCGATGGCAAGATCGACGGTGACAACATCAGCTTTTCCGTTCGGGTCGACTACGGGGGCGGACCCTTTACTCTGTCGTACCGAGGCATCGTTGCCGATGACCAGATCACGCTGACGAGCGTTGGAAACGGTCAGCGTTCCGAGTTCGTGATCACGAGGACGAAGTAGCGGTACACCCCGAAGGCCCAGAAAGACTGGCGAGGTTCGAGCGGGAAACCGAACATGATGTTGAATCGGCGTGAGTTTGTGTATGGCACGGTGGCCAGCGTCTTGACGTTGGCCCGGAGTCCGGCGGCCTTTGCCACAGACTACGACTTCATCATCAAAGGTGGGCGGGTCATCGACCCCTCACTACACGTCAACGCGATCCGAGACGTCGCCGTTACTGGGGGCCGGATCGCGTCGGTCGCCGCGAATATCGACGTCGGCGCCGCCGAGGTGATCGATGCGACAGGCAAGCTCGTCGTGCCGGGGCTCCTCGATGTCCATTGCCACTACGCTCGTGACGACGACGGTCCGCACATCGGCTTGTCCGACGGCGTGACGGGATGGGTAGATGCGGGTTCGGCAGGTGCGGACCGAATCGACGATGTGGTGGCGATCGCGCGCGCGGCGCCCCAACCGGCTCGTGTTTTGATCAACATTGGCCGCGCGGGCATCCTGCCCGACGGTGACACGCACGATCTGGCGCTCGCCGACGTCGATGCGGCGAAAGCGGCTATCGCGCGCAATCGCGACTCGGTCATTGGGGTCAAGGCTCGCCTGACGGAGGGGGTCGCGGCGGACGACATGGAGGTGCTGCGCCGTGCGCAAGAAGTGGCCACGTTCTTCGGCCTACCGCTGATGATCCACATGGGGCAGACCGCGTCACCGTTCTCGAACCTGGTCAACCAGCTGAAACCGGGCGACATCGTGACGCACATGTTTGCCCCACCGCCAAATGCCATCATCGACGACGAGGGGCGTATCTTCCCGGCCGTCCTCGCCGCCCGGCGCCGCGGCATCTGGTTCGACGTCGCCAATGGGCGAACGGGGCATCTCCTGTGGGATACGTTCGACCGGATCATGCAGGCGGGATTCTGGCCGGATACGATCTCCACCGACGGCATGACGACGAGCCGAAACGCGGCGAGCGTCATCGATTTTCCGAACGTCATGTCGAAATTGCTGAACTTCGGCATGATGATCGACGAAGTCGTGGCGCGGGCCACGGTGAATGCCTCGCGCGTGTACCCCTTCTGGCGGGACCGCGGGACGCTCAATGTTGGCGCCACGGCCGACGTAGCGGTGCTCGAGCTTCGGGAGGGGCCGTTCGAGTTTGTGGACAACTATGAGAATCTGCGGATCGGCCGCCAGCGACTGTTCCCGCACGAGACTGTACTCGCCGGCCAGCGTGTGCCACGGGCATAGACGATCAGCCCGCCACGGTCCACAGCGTGAGTGTGCTGATGTCCTTCAGCAACAGCCGGCTACCGGAGAGCGTCGGCATGGTCCACATCTCCGTCTCGTCGCTTACCGCCACGTCGTAGCGCTTGAGCGGCGCGAAACTGGACCGGTTGTGCTCGAGCACCAGCAACTCGCCGTCGTCTTCCAGCGCGAGTATCGTGTGGCCGGCACTCGCGATGGACGCATGGGCAGCCTGGCGCGGAGCGCTCCTCCAGAGCACCTCTCCGCTCGTGAGATCCAGCCCGAAGTACTGACCGCTGTTCAAGTGTGACAAACCGAACATGACCCCGTCGGTCACCACCGGGTTGGCCATGTGCATCGACACCTCGTCCGTTCGCCAGATGTCCTCGGTCGTCCAGGCGTTGCCCTCGCGAATCACTCGAAAGGCGGTGATCCCGTTGCCGCGGCCCGCCTGAATCACCATGCCGCCGAAGAAGTTTGGTGTTTGCGACGTGGTGAGCGGCCCGGGGGTCGTGAACGGACGCTGCCACAGCAGTGCCCCGGTTGCGGCCGACACTCCGACGAAATGCTCCTGGGTGAACACGACCACCTGGCGCTCGCCCTCGAACTCGACGATCCTCGGGGAGCCGTACGCGGGCCCATCGCCAGTCCACGTCCAGCGGATGTCACCCGATGCGACGTCGAAGGCGGTCAGCGCACCGTCATCGTGTCCACCGACGTGCAGAATCATGAGATCCCCGTCGACCACTGGTGACATCGACGTGTGGAACAGCGGCTCGACCGGCCACGCGGGGTACTGCCAGAGCATCTGGCCGCTCTCGGCATCGAAGGCGGTCACGATTCCGCTTATCCCGAGCGTGAAGATCCGGCCGTCGGCAAAGGTCGGCGTCGACTTGGGTCCTTGGCGATGGGGAGCGGTGGCCGGGTTCATGGTGAACGGGGCGGCATACGGCGTCCGCCAGATCTCGTCGCCTGTCTGCGCGTCGAGTGCCATCATCACTTCGTTCCCACCTTGGCGCGCAAAGACGTACACACGAGTGCCCACAACGAGAGGTGAGGCGTACCCGAGCCCGACGTCGACGCTCCACTCCTGCGTGAGCGCATCGGGCCAGGTCGACGGCACATCGAAGCTGCTCGCCTCGCCGTCGCGATTCACGCCGCGCCATTGCGTCCAGTCCTGCGCGAGTGCAACCGACGGCATCAACGTGAGCACGACGACCACGGAGCACAATCCCATCAGTAATTTCGAAGTCATAGCGTGCAGATTATAGCGCTGCCGCGCCGCAGCCCCTCCCCCGACCCGCCAAACGCGCTGAGATCCCCCGGTCGAAATCATTGGGCTTTTTGGCTCCCAGTCATGGGGGCGGGCATGGGGCAGTTCAATTAGGCCACCGGCACTGGTACAGTAGTGGGAGCAAGGGTTTCAAAGAGGGTCAGATGGCCTACCTCTGTTTACTGTTGAGTCTGCTGGCCGTAATCGCGGCACCGCTTCGGGCTCAGACATCGCGGGAGCTGTTTCCGAACACGAAGGAGCTTGGTGACGCCGTGGTCGAGTACGAGGACGACGCCATCAAGGTCGTCGCCGCGTACAGATACTCCCAGCAGAGTCATGACTCCCGCTGGCTCTTGATCGAGATCGGTGTCGCGACACAGGACCACATGCGGATCGAGAGGGACGATATCACGCTGGTCACGCCGGACGACCATATTATCCACGTCGCGTCTCAGCGGGCCTTTGCCCAGGACCGAAACCGCGCACGGCTGGTTCAGCAGGAGGCCAGGGCCCTTGGGTACATCGGTGCAAGGGTCTGGGTCTACTTTCCGGTCCGCCGAGCCAAGCGCTTCCAGTGGTTCGTGGTGACCCCCCTCGAAGGCACCGTCACCGAAACGTTCGACGTCGATTTCCACCGGACGGCATTTGGTGACCTCTACTTCGCGTCGCCGACCGGGACCTGGGTAGAAGGCACGTACTCTCTGGTCGTACAGGGAGCGGACGAGACGCGCGCGGTGCTTCCGATTGACCTCGACTAGGGCGAGTGGTCACAGCAGTAGAGTGGAAGCGAAATGTTGCTGATGTTCGTGAGGGTCGCGGCGAACCGTTCATGGGGGCCAACATGCCGAATATCGAAGCTGGAAAGAACCTCTTGACCCCTGGGCGTCTGCTACTCGCGGTGGTTGTGGTGATTCTGCTCTGGAACCTCACGGGCCTCTTCTAAGGCCGACGGCCGGATGTATATGGGCTCCGCGGCCGTGGGCACGCGGCCGGGCTGGATGGAGGGGGCCGTCCAGTCCGCCTGGCGGACGGTCGAAACGCTGCACGAGAGGGTCATGCGGGGGTAGCAGCGATCAGATCTTGCAAACTACTCAGTCGTGCCGTTCACTCACCTCGGAGGGGAGAGATGACTCACAACCTCGCACTCCTGGCGTTGATGGTACTCACCGGCGTTGCGGCCCTCGCCGGTCGGCAGGAGGCCGATCCGCCATACGCGCCACAGCGGATCAACAAGGCAATCGAATTGCTCGAACACGATCAGCCGATCTACTACACGCAGGTCAATGGCGGCGGGTACGACGAAGGGAAGCGGCTGGCTGAAACGTGGGCGGACTACATCACCTATAACATGGAGCACAGCCCGTTCAACATGACCGACCTCCGGGCGTTCATGCAGGGGCTCGTCGATGGCGGTCCGACCAAGAGCGGTCACCGAACCCCGACCGTTATTGCCGTCCTGCCTTTTGGGGGTGTCAACGAAACGGTCGTGTGGTCGAACTACTGGATGGTCGAGCAGGTGCTCGGCACCGGGGTCCACGGGGTGCTCTTGGTGCACGCCCGCTCGCCGGAGGCGGTCCGCGTGCTGGTACAGGCCGCGCGATATCCTCAAGCGCCGCCAGCTAAGGAGATCGAGGAGGGCCTCCGTGGCAGCGGCGGTCAGGGGTACGCCGCTCGCATCTGGGGTGTCTCGCCGGCGGAGTATCAGCGCCTCGCCGATCCCTGGCCACTCAACCCTGAGGGCGAACTTCTCGTGGGCTTGAAGATCGAGGACCGCCACGCGCTGGAGCATGCTGAAGCGAGTACGGCGGTGCCGGGAGTAGGGTTTGCCGAGTGGGGCCCCGGTGACATGAGCTTGTCCCTCAACGTGAGCCGGGCTGGAATGCCCCAGATTCTTTTGGATGCCCGCGCCCGCGTGCTGGCCGCCACGAAGAAGGCGGGCATTCCGTTTCTCAATCAAGTGAATGAGCGCACCGTCGAAGCGATGATCGACGAAGGCGTCAGAATCGGTTCTGGGGCCGGTCCCGAGGTTGCGGATCAAGGCCGGCGCTACACCCAGCGGCGAATGCCGTGGTAGCAGTGGATACGCCACCGCCCTCATCGGCGAGGGCGGCATGGGGCAGGTCTACCGGGCCACCGATACGAAGCTGAACCGGCAGGTGGCCCTGAAAACCCTGCCCGAGGCGTTTGCGACTGATCCCGATCGGCTTGGCCGGTCAAGGCACGAGCATGATGGTCGTGGCCGTCGATGCAGGTGGCACGGTCGGCACGCCGACGGAGTTATTTGACGGGAACTTCGTTGGCTCGCCTCCAGGAGGAGTGCGGCAGTACCACGTCGCGCCGGACGGACGATTCCTGATGTTACGAAGTGCAGACGCCTCGGCAAGCGACACAGGGCTACCGACCCAAGTCGTCCTGGTCCAGAACTGGCACGAAGAGCTGAAGCGGCTGGTACCTGTTGACGATTGAGCTGTCCTGCCCCGCACGGGCCCTCGGGTTGCTAATTACTCCGCCAGCGGATGCGGCCGGATCTGGAACCGAACGATCTCGCTGGTCATTCCTTTGCCGCCTTCGTTGTGCCAGTTCGTCACCGAGTCGTAGCTGGCCCAGACGCCGCGTCCTTTCCAGCCCGCCTGGGGATCGTCGATCCGGCCGTCGAGGCCCCTGGTGTAGAAGCCCTGCGGATAGGGCACTCGTAACGTCACCCACTCCCCGGTCTCGGGTAGCAGCGCCAAGAGCGAGTCGGAGCTCGTCCCGTTCGCAATCGGAACGTTCTCGCCGAGACCCAGCGTATTGAACTGATCCACCCAGTTGTAATAGTGGAAGTCGGCGCTGCCCGCGGCCGTGACGCCCTTCATCTGCGGACCCGGAGTTTGATACAAGGTCCACCCCTCGGGGCAATGCTGTCCGAGAGCGGTCGGGCCATTCAGCACGCTGCACTTACTGCGGTCAAAGCTCGCGAGGTGCCCGCTACCGCCGAGCGCCGTCCAGATCAGCCCGTTGCGATCGACGTCGATACCGCGACCGCCGTGGCCCCACTGGCTCGGGTCAACGTTTGGGTTCTCGAACGGCGGCTCATACACCTCGGCAATGCAGGTCTCGGGCGGATTGTCACCGAGGTCCAGCCGGACGATGTTCCCCGGTACGGGGAGGCGTCGGGCGATCCAGATCGAGCCATCGACCGGGTTCGGAATGATGCCGTAGGCAAACCCGTCGAGCCGCATATCCTTCGTGGGATCCATCGGCTCATCCGGCTCCGTGTACTCAGCGATCCTGCCGTCCCCGTTGGTGTCGACGATCGTTGGACACCAACCCTGCGCAGCCCGTTCATCGCCGGTTTCGTCGTAGAGCCTTGTGTTCAACCACCCAACGACATCGGTGGAACCGCTCAGCCAGAGCGTGTCGTTCTCGTCGTCGGCGAACTGCAGGTGGTGCGTCATGTAGCACGTATCGATGAGCACGAACTTCTCGGCCTTCGTGTCATAGTACGAGAGCTGCCGCTGGCTGCGCTCGATCGGAAAGTGCTTTGCCGACGGGTGATCCGATTCACCCCTGCACCAGGCAGGGTTGTCGGAGGGTCGGATCAACTGGGTGATCCAGAGGCGCCCCTTGGCATCCATCATTGGGTTGTGGGCGCTGTATCCTCTGGCGGTGGAGCGCTCAGTCCCCCAATACGGGGACGGCACAAAGTCCGAGATTCCCGCATAGGAATCACCTCGACGCCCCATGGGGACACGGGTCGTCATATCCATCCGCGTCGAGCGGTGGGTCACCGGGTCGGTGGTGACGAGCCCCGCACCGCCGACGCCGTACACCGGGCCGTTCGGATACAGGCGGGGATTCCGTTTGTCGGTGGCCACCTCGTCGTGCACCATCGCCATGGGGTCCCCCCACCCCCACATCGTCAAAACGACGTTGCGCTCCGGGCCTTGAGGGCGTGGGGGCTGCGGTGGCACCTCGCCCGCTCTGATGCGATCAGTCCAGCCGGCGAACAGATTCAGCGCGCGCTCGCGACCCATGCGGTTCAGCCCGCTGCTCATGCTCGGGCCGCTTCGCCCGACTTGCACCCGGTGCTCCCAGGCGGCGACCGTCGAATCGAAATCGGTCAAGTCGAGCATCGGCATCTCGCGCGTCGCCCGATTGCCCATCTGATGGCATAACTGACACCCATCCTTCAGCCGATCGATCCATTCGGCCTGATGACGCATCGCCTGACCTATGCCGTTTCCGTCCGGCCCGGTGCCGGGGAATTCGTTCGCGGCCGGGACTTCCAACAGCGAGTACCAATAGTTGGCCGGGTAGATCTGCGCAGCTTCCTGCGGCGTGGCGGCCGCCGTCGCGGTGAACGTCAGATCGTCGCCAGGTTGCGCCCACTTCTTGTCAGAGTCCACTAGGCCGTAGCCGCGCACCCACACCTCGTAGGTGGCCTCGGGCAGATCCGGAACCAGAAACCGCCCCTCGTCGTTGGTGACGACGATCTTGTGAAACGTGGTCTCAAGGTCGTCGGTCGACGCGATCACCCAGACGCCCGCTTCCGGGCCGCTCTCACCGCGCACGACACCACGAATGTCGTCACCGGCAGCGGCCGGAGAGCTCTCGGTGAGCCAGATGAACCCCATCACCACCGCCGCCGCCAGTCCGAGCGCGCCATATGAACGAAGCCCGTGCATGGTGTCCCTCCTTGGCCTGTGTTTGACGGGCAGCCTAGTCCTCAGCGATGGAGAAGTAAAGAAGAGTCCGTAGACGGTTTCCGCCAAGCCTTTTCAGCTTAGAATGACCGGGATCTCACCTCTAACCTTGCTGAGGAGGTTTCCATGCGGACCTCGTCTACGCTCCCTCCGACCCCGAAGCCCTCGCGGAGGCGTTTCCTCGAGAGCGCAGGACTCGCGACCGGCGGTATTCTGACCCACGCCGCAATGCCCAGCCGGACGGCTGCGGCCCAACCGGCGAGTAGCGCGAGCCCGAGCGCCCGGTTCCGCAGGCTTCTCGAGAGGGGAACGCCGAGCCGCTGCATCAACTGCGGCGACGCTGCCACAGCACGGCTGGCTGAAATGCACGGGTTCGAGGTCGTGATGACCGGCGGCAGCGCGCTGTCGCTCAGCAAGTACGGCATCGGCGACTTCGGGATGATCACGGTCGATGACCTGGTCGAGTTCTGCGATCGGACGGCTAACCGAGTCGACGTTCCAATCATCGCCGACTCTGACGACGGCGGTGGGAACCCGCTCAACGTCTATCGCACCGTACAACGTATGGAAAAGGCCGGCGCAGCGTGCATCATGATCGAGGATCTGTATGGTGCGAAGCACCTTGCCGGGTTCGACGAAGGCAAGATCTTGAGCCGCGAGGCGATGGTCGACAAGGTGCACGCGGCGGTTGATGCCCGACGAGACGCCGACATGGCGCTCCTGGTGCGGAGCGACGTCGTTGCTGACGGCGGTCCACTTGATGAAGCGCTCGAACGAGTTGCGTTGTACGCGGACGCGGGCGGCGACGTGATCTTCGTACCGGGCATTCCACTCGAGCAGTGCCGGCGTGCGGTAGAGATGGCCGGCCGGCCCATCTTGACGGGGGCTGGCTCTGTTGAGGCGGCAGGCGACGCTGGCGTGGCGATCCTCTTTATCGGATCGATGGGCGGCATCGCGGTCGGTGCGATGGACCGCGCGATGAGTGAAATAGCGCGGGACGGACAACTCGGAGATGCCGACGGGCTGTCGCTCGGGGGAAGCCGGCGATTGGAGCTGATCGGAAACGACGTAAGAGTCGAACAAGCCCGACGGTACAACGTCATGCGGGAAGGCGGTCAGTAATCGCCATCAGCGTTCGTACGCCACCATGACGCTGACGGTTGGCTCCCGACTCGGCCATTACGACGTGACCGCCCCACCGCGACTGTTGTCGGAGAGAAGGAAGTACTTCGCCTACGGCTCCAACCTGTGTTCTCGACGGCTTCGCCAGCGGACACCGTCGGCTTCGGTCAAGGCCGTGGGCGTATTGCGGGCGCACGTACTGCGGTTTCACAAAGTCGGCTTTCGCGACGGGTCCGGCAAGTGCGATGCGTTTGCGACAGGGATTGCCACGGATGTCACGTGGGGTGCAGTCTTTGAGCTGGACAGTTGCGAGAAGGCTTGGCTTGACGACGTAGAGGGCCTCGGTCGTGGCTACGTGGAGAGACTCGTCAGAGTCGAAACCGCTCTTGGACTGATCTGGGCGACAACGTACGTTGCGAGCCCTGACGCAATCAGGTCCGACATCAAGCCCTACTCTTGGTATAAGAACTTCGTGCTCGCGGGCGCAACCGAACACGGTTTCTCGCGTGAGTGTGTGGATGCCATTCGAGCCGTTGCGGCTGTCGAAGATCCAAACGTTGCTCGCACCGTGGAGAACATGCCTCACCTAACAGGAGAAATACGATGAGAAGCACGTTACTGAACCCGATGCGATGGTTCGCCCTGGTGAGCGGCGTGGCTCTCGCGGTGCTGCTCGTGATGCCGTCCCCGCAGGCGGCCGAGGACGTTGCCGTCGAGGATCCCACATTGGTCGGGATGTCGGCAGAGCGGCTCCAGCGGATCAACGCGTACGTTCAAGAGTACATCGACAACGATCAGATCGCCGGGGCGGTGACGCTCGTCGCCCGGAAGGGCAAGGTCGTGCACTTCGAAGCGCAGGGATGGCGCGACAAGGAGAACAATGCACCCATGACCCACGACACGATCTTCACGCTCATGTCGATGACCAAGCCGATCGTGTCTAGTGCCCTCATGATGTTGTTCGAGGAGGGTCGGTTTCTACTCGATGACCCCATTTCGAAATGGCTACCGGAATACGCGGATCATCAGGTTCGGCTCAATTCGAACGGGGTGAGGCCAGAGCTGGCGACGGAGCAGCGCCCGGTAACGATTCGTCACGTGCTCACCCACACATCCGGCCTCACCCTGAATCCGAACGGCCGAGGGTTGAGCGACGTGCAGATGAAAGACGTCACCAACAACGGTCAGGGTTGGCCGACGCTCGCCGAACGTGTCACCCATGCCGCCGTGATTCCCGGGGCGTTCCATCCTGGCGACGAATGGCAGTATGGCGACTCAACCGACTATGTCGCAGTCCTCGTCGAAAAGATCGCCGGACAGTCGCTTGATGCCTTCCTGGAGGAGCGCATCTTCGGTCCGCTTGGCATGACGGATACCCACTACTACGTGCCGCGCGACAAGCTCGACCGCGTCCCGGCTGTTTACCGGCCTGATGCGAATGGGGCAATCCAGCTCATGCGTGCGCCAACGTATCGAGAACCGACGCAAATGTTCCGCGGTGTCGCCGGACTCGCGGGTACTGCGGCTGACTACTACCAATTCGCCCAGATGATCGCCAACGGCGGAGAGCTGAACGGCGTCCGGCTCCTCGGTCGCATGACGGTCGACAACATGATCTCCAACCACATCGGCACCGATAAGGACGTCTACGTCCGGGGTGGGGGTTATGGCTTCGGCCTGGGCTTTGGTGTGTTGACGAATCCGGCTCAGGCGCAAGACGCGCTCTCGATTGGAAGCTATACGTGGGGTGGTGCGTATGGCACCCTGTACTGGGCGGACCCGGTCGAAGATCTCATCGGCATCTTGATGATCCAGATCCGGCCCTACAACCACCTGAATATCCGGCCGATGTTCTCCAACGTCGTGACCCAGGCAGTGGTCGATAGTCTGGCGGACCAGAAACCGAGAATCATGGGGTACGCAACACCGCACTAAGCGAATGATCTCTCATCAGCTGATCCCGACAGGCCACATGCCACTCTCACGCGGAACCACCCTCGGCCCGCAGCAATGGCGAAGGAGGAGATCATGCACAGCGACTCGTTCATCGGGTTCTTGTTCGTCACGGCGGTTCTCGCATCGACGGGGTGTGGAGGCCCGGAGAGCGAGGCTCCCGCGGTGGCCTCGGAGCCGGCCGCGCTGGACGCCGAGTCAGCGTTGCTCGCGCGGGCGGCGGAGTTCGAGCTCGACACAGAGTACGTGCCCCCGCCCGGCGAAGCGCTCCACCATCACACGGCCGGATTCGCGCGTACTCTGTGCTCGGCGGTCTTCCTCACAGGGCTCGATCCCGAAGATGCGGCCGCGAATATCGGGGGCTTCACGAGCCCGTTCGGGGAGCGGCGTCACGTGGTCGACATGGCCGTCGACTTCGAAGGTCAATCGGTCAGCCTCACGTTGCCGGACGGCGTGACGCGGGTGGCCAAACGCTACAAGAACCAGGGGTGCGTGGCGCTTCCGATCGGGGAGGACTCGGCCTACTTCACGGCGACCGACGTGCCGCGAAATCTGCCCCCGGCCGAGACGACGCCCTGGCCCATGGGCGACATGCTGCCGGACGAGCCTTGGCCCACTGAAGTGGACATGACCAAGGTCGAGGCAGCGCTCGACGCGGGATTCGGCCCGCCGGAGGCTCGCACGCTTGCGCTAGTCGTCACGTACAAAGGCCGTATCCTCGGCGAGCGGTACAGCGATGAAGTGGACATCCACACACCGCTCGAGTCTTGGTCGATGACCAAGAGCCTGACCGGCACGCTCGTGGGCGTGCTCGTCCAGCAAGGTGAGTACGATCTATGGCAGCCGGCGCCGATCCCCGAGTGGCAGATGCCGGGCGACCCGCGTCAGGAGATTCGCATCGGTGACATCATGAGGATGTCGAGCGGGCTCAGGATCCGGGCGCCGCAGGACCCGGATTACGATCCGTCGATCGGATACCCCGACCACGTCTATCTCTATACCGGCACGGTCAACTCGTACGAGTACGCGGCCACACGTCCGCAGCAGTGGCCCCCCAACACCGTCGGCCGCTACCGGAACACTGATCCGGTACTTGCGAGTTACCTGATTCGGCTTGCGGTCGAGGCCCGGGGCGAGAACTACCACACGTTCCCGCAGAGCAACCTCTTTGACAAGATCGGCATCCGCGACGCCGTCATCGAGACCGATCCCTACGGGAACTTCCTCGGCCAGGGACGTGCGCTCATGCCGGCCCGCGATTGGGCCCGGCTGGGGAACCTGTACTTGACCGACGGCGTGTGGAACGGAGAAAGGATCTTGCCGGAAGGCTGGGTCGACTACGCTTCCGAGCCGGCGCCGGCATGGGTGGCCGATGGTCGTCCGCAGTACGGCGGGTCGCACTTCTGGGTCTACGTTGATGGGACGGGCCAGATTCCAGCGGGCGCGTTCGCCATGCGAGGCGCGGGGGGGCAGAGCACAACAATCATTCCGAGGCACCAGCTCGTCGTCGTGCGGATCGGCAAGTACACGGGGGCCGGCCCCGGCGGGCGGGCGCTCCGGCGCACGTTCGAGCTCCTTACGGAGGCTGTTCCGCCGGTGGAGGCAAATTAGGATGCGCCGAGGAGTCTCTCAGACGATCACGCGCGTCGGATCGACGCGAGCCATGCCGCGGTCGTGGAGCCGGCCAAGGAAGAGCTGAGCCAGAACGGCGCCCGAGACGGCCATCGTCATGTCCCACTGCGCATCCCAGGGGTCGCCCTGCATGCCGAGCCACTCCGGCCCGGCGCCGGGGTAGAACAGCAGCACCACCGCCATCTCGAGCAGCTCGTAAGCGGCGCTGAAGCCGAGGCAGCACCCGGTCACCAGCCAGAAGACCGTGCCGCCGGGGTGCATCGACCGGCGTCGGATTAGCCACTCGCGCAGCAGGATCGCCGGCACGAAGCCCTGGAAGAAGTGCCCCAGCCGATCAACGGGGTTGCGCTCGAGGCCGAGCCCGTCGATAAGGAAGCGCGGAAACGGCACTTCGGAGAAGGTGTACCGGCCGCCGAGGCACTGGATCAGGAAGAACCATGCGAGCAGGATGTAGGCGAGGTCGCTGAAGGTGAACTGCTGCCGGCGCACCGCGAACACGACGACGACGGCGGTCAGCGGTAGCACCTCGAACGCCCAGGTCGCCTTGTCGTCTGCACCCAGGCCGGACCAGATCGCCAGACCGGCGCAGGTCGCCATCAGGGCGGGAAACAGGCCCCGCCGCGGGCCCGGCACGACTCCTTGACCCTCACCCATTCAGTTGCTCCGTGTACATACCACTTTACCCAATGAGATGCTCCCGGAAGAAGCCGATCGGTCGATTCGGCCATGGCAATACTCGTCATAGAGAGCGTACGCACGCCTTCTAGCGGTACGTCCGCCCAGCGGCTGGACAAACTAGGGCAGGGGCATACAATGCCCTCGATCTCAGTCTGAGAACCCATGGCTCTTGCGGTTGGCTCCCGACTCGGCCCCTATTCCGTCACCGCCAAGATGGGCGACAGGCGGCATGGGCGAGGTGCCTGGGGCACGACTGAGGTGACTCGATGGTGAAGCCGCTAGTCCACTGGGTGATCGTCGGCACCCTCGTGTCAGTCGCGGGATGCGGAGATCGCACGCCACCTGTGATTTCCGATCTCACCTTTACGACCAATCCAAGCGGTCGCGCGCCCCTGGTGGCCCAGGCGACGTTGACGACAAACGAGGCTGCCCAGGTCAGCGTCGAGATGGCGGCTGGCGAGCACACCTGGGTCCAAGCACCCGCATCTGCCCATCACGTTGAGCACTCGGTCATGGTCCTGGGTCTCCAGCCCGAGCGGGCCTACCAGATTGTGATCGTGGCAACGGACGCAGCCGGCAACGAGGTCAGGTCGTCGGCCTACGAGATAACAACGCCTACCTTGCCGGATGATTTCCCGCCGATCACAGCGACACGGAGCGAACCGGAGCGGATGGAGCCGGGGGTGACCTTGTTTAGTGTGTACCGGCGAGCAGGGGACGACCGGGGCAATGACTACGGCGTGCTCGTGGCGGTGAATGCCGCAGGTGAGGTCGTGTGGTACTACCGCTCAGACGAGCGCATCACCGACGCTCGGCGGCTGCGTAACGGCAACATCTTGTACAACGGGGGGGCGAAACGCGACCGCATGTACGAGATCGACATGCTGGGTCACGTGGTGCGGCAGTGGCATGCAGCCGGTCTCGGTGGCGACGCGCCGGCTGAGAGCATCTCGGTCGACACGGACTCCTTACACCACGAGGTCTATGAAATGCCCTCGGGCAACTTTCTCGCGCTGAGTACGGAGCTCCGGGAGTTCGACAACTACCCGAGCAGCGAGACCGATCCCGCAGCCCCGCGAGAGACCGCACACGTGGTCGGCGGCGTCGTCGTCGAGTTCACACCAGACGGCCAGATTGTCCGGGAGCTGAAGCTCTTCGATCTGCTGGACCCCTATCGCATCGGCTATGACTCGCTCGGCACCGGGTTCTGGCGCGAACTCTACGGTGCGGTGGTGGAGGGCGACACTCGGGACTGGCTCCACGACAACGGGATCATTTACGACGAGCGGGACGACTCAGCCATCGTGAGCCTGCGACACGGCGACGCGGTAATCAAGGTCGGCCTATCGACCGGCGACCTCAAGTGGATTCTTGGTACCCCCGAGGGGTGGAGCGACCCACAGCGGGCGCGGTTACTGGAGCCTGTAGGCGATCTCGCGTGGACCTTCCATCAGCACTCGCCGATGTTGACTCCCACGGGCAGCCTGCTCCTATACGACAATGGCAACTACCGGGTGAGGCCGTATGAGGAGAAACCCCCGCCCTCTGAGTACTACAGCCGCGTGGTCGAGTACGCGATCGACGAGGACGCACAGACGGTGTCGCAAGAGTGGGTGTATGGGGGGCCGGGCGCGGATCGCTTTTTTTCCAACTTCGGTTCCGACGCCGACTGGCTCCCGACGACGGGGAACATCCTGGTCACCCACGCCGGTCTTACAGCGGACCCGGCTGGGACCCCGGACGATACCTCGGATGATGTCGCCTGGGCGCGGATCGTTGAAGTAACGCACACGACGCCGGCTGAGATCGTGTTCGATCTTGTCATTAGGGAAGGCCCCGAGGTCGGGTGGCGCGTGTACCGAGCCGAGCGGTTGCCCAGTCTGTATCCGTGAGCTCGGCCGTGGCCGGCCAGCCGATTTGCCATCGTGTCTCCATCGATGTTTGACAGTCCAGTCCGACTCTATAAAATGACCAGAAAGTGGGATCAGTAGATTGAATAGACACACCGTGACGGAAGACCGCCGCCGAGGCCCGAGGGTTTCGGCCTAGGGAGTGGACGGACGATGTGGTCGAGGTTACGACGCTCGTCGCTGACATGGTCACCGGTGGTCCTGGTGACATCGATCCTCACTTTCGCCGTTGTATCCCACGCACAAACAACCGTTTCCGGTGTATCGGGGCCAGCTGAGCAAGCAGCCGGCGTCTCGGCACAGCGCGCATTTCTCGATCAGTACTGCGCCACGTGCCATAACGAGCGCTTGCTCGAGCGGGGCACGGTGCCGGTGGCGTTCGAGGATCTTGACACCGAGAACGTGGGAGTGCACGCCGACGTCTGGGAAGCGGTCGTGCGGAAGCTGCGTCTCGGCATGATGCCGCCCGTTGGCCGGCCGCGACCTGACAGGGAGACCTACGGGACATTCCTCGCCTGGCTTGAAACTGAGCTCGACCGCGCGGCGGCGGCGTCCCCAAATCCGGGTAGGCCGGTGGTTCGCCGGCTGACCGAGGCCGAGTACATCAATGCCATCAAGAGCTTGCTCGCGATCGAGGTCGACGGGCGCACGCTATTGTTTCCTGCCGACGACGTGGACGAGCAAGGCTTTTCGACCAATGGCGATGTGCTCTCGATCTCACCTGCGCTGTTTGAGCGGTACCTCACGGCGGCGAATCGGATCAGTCGAATGGCCGTGGGTGACACGAACATCGGACCTGGCTTCGCCGCAGCCACCTACGAGACACCCCGGCTTCTGTATCAGGACGATCAGATGACCGAGGACCTGCCGTTCGGGTCGCGCGGGGGGATGGCCATCCGTCACTACTTCCCGGTCGACGGCGAGTACGAACTCACGGTCCGGCTGCGTCGGATGGTCTACGACTACATTGTCGGGATGCGTGAGGCGCAGCAGCTCGATGTGCGTCTCGACGGGGTGCTCCTCGAGCGCTTCACTGTCGGGGACGCCGAGCGATACGGGTATCCGTCGGCCTATACGTTCTTCGGGACGATCCGCGGCGACCCCGAGTGGGAGGAGTACGTTTCCAAAGGGGCTGATGCGCATCTGAACCTGCGGTTCCAGGCGCCGGCCGGGCTGCACGTAGTGGGGATCACCTTCGCGAATGCACGGACGGAGCCGACCGGTGTGCTGGAGCGGCGCCTGTCCGGGTTTTCGCTCAGTGGTCGGGGCTTCTATCACGACAACGCCGCGGTCGCTCGTGTGGATATCGTCGGTCCTCACAGCGTCAGGGGCTCCGGTGACACACCGAGCCGACGGACGGTGTTTACGTGCCAGCCGGCGGTCCCGGCAGACGAGGAGCCGTGCGCGAGGCAGATCGTGTCTGCCCTTGCCCGTCGCGCGTATCGGCGACCGTCGAATGCTGATGACGTCGAGACGCTACTGGGTTTCTACGAGACCAGCCGGAGTGAACGCGGCTTTGAGGGTGGGATTCAGAAGGCGATCGAACGACTGCTGGTCTCGCCGGAGTTTCTCTTCCGTGTCGAAGAGGATCGCACCGACATCGCGCCGGGAACGGCCTATCGGCTCACCGACCTGGAGCTGGCGACGCGGCTTTCACTGTTCCTCTGGAGCGACATTCCAGACGACGAGCTGCTGACGCTGGCTGAGGCCGGGCAGTTGCGCGACCCTGGTGTGCTCGAGGCACAGGTGCGCCGCATGCTGGCTGATGACCGCTCCAGCGCGCTCGTGGACAATTTTGCGAGCCAGTGGCTCCAGCTCAATCGTCTGCAGGGCGTGATGCCAGATGCAGACGTGTTCTACGAATTCGACGAAAACCTCCGGGCCGACATGGCCCGTGAGACGAGTCTGTTCTTGGAGAGCCAGTTGCGTGAGGACCGGAGTCTGCTGGATCTTCTGACCGCCGACTATACGTACGTGAACGAGCGTCTGGCGCGTCACTATGGCATTTCGGGCGTCTACGGCGAGCGCTACCGACGGGTGACCTTCGATGATGCCAGCCGCGGCGGTCTGCTCGGACACGCGAGTCTGCTGACGGTGACTTCCTATCCGACGCGGACCTCGCCCGTACTCCGGGGCAAGTGGTTGCTCGACAATATCCTCGGCATGCCCCCCCCGCCGCCGCCAACCGACGTTCCGGCCCTGGCGGAGAACGACGGTGGCAGTGACCTGCTGTCTCTGCGCGAGCGGACGGAACAGCATCGCAGGAATCCGGCGTGTGCCGTCTGTCATCGGATTATGGACCCGCCCGGTTTCGCGCTGGAGCACTTCGACGCCGTCGGCAGGTGGCGGATCGCCGATGAGGACGGCATCCCCGTCGATGTGGCTGGCGTGCTCGGGGACGGGACCCACGTGGACGGTCCCGCGGCACTCCGCGAAGTGTTGAGCGCCTATCAGGAGAGCTATGTCAGAACCGTGACCGAGAAGCTGCTGACGTACGCGCTTGGCCGTCGGATCGAGTATTACGATCAGCCGGTCATCCGCGCAATCACGTCGACGGCGGCACGCGACGACTATCGCTGGTCGTCGGTCATCCTCGAAGTCGTCAAGAGCATGCCCTTTCAGATGAGGAGATCCGAATCATGATGATCACGAAGAAGGCGATTCCTCGCCGGACCGCGCTGCGGGGCCTCGGCGCGACCCTCGCCTTGCCGCTCCTGGACGGCATGGTCCCGGCGCTGACCGCGCTCAGTCAGACGGCAGCGAAGCCCATCGTGCGCTTCGGCGCGGTCTACGTGCCGAACGGTATGGTGATGCAGAACTGGACGCCGGCGGTGGGCGACGGGAGAACGTTCGAGCTCACGACCACGTTGCAGCCGTTGGCACCGTTTCGGGACCAGATGATCGTGCTCTCCGGGCTCAACAGTACGCCGCCTGGTGACGTGCGTGGCGGGACGCACTCACGGGCCGCGACGCGGTTCCTGACCGACGAGCAGCCAAGAAATCCGGACCAGTGGGCGGACCGG
The DNA here is from genome assembly GCA_965249105.1 of Vicinamibacterales bacterium. Classification (GTDB taxonomy): domain Bacteria; phylum Acidobacteriota; class Vicinamibacteria; order Vicinamibacterales; family UBA8438; genus CAUZIB01. Next base: position 1,776,103 of record OZ252219.1, read on the forward strand.
GAGCCGATCTCGATGGACCAGATCGCGGCCAAAGAGCTGGGCAAGCACACGCCCCTAGCCTCGCTCGAGCTTGGACTGGAAGGGGCCAACTTTGCGGGCTCGTGCGACAGCGGCGGCTTCAGCTGCGCCTTCTCGTACACCATCGCCTGGCGCAATGCTTCGACGCCGCTGCCGATGGAGCACAATCCGCGGGCAGTCTTTGAACGGCTGTTCGGCGATAGCGAGAACACGGACCCTGTGGCGCGGCAGGCCCGTATGCGGGAGCAGCGCAGTATTCTGGATTCGGTGAGCAACGAGGTGGCCCGACTGCGGCAGCGCCTCGGACCGAGCGACCGGGTCAAAGTCGGTTCGTATCTCGACGCCGTGCGGGATGTCGAGCGGCGCATCCAGATGGCGGAGGCGCAGGGCGCGCAGGAGGTACCCCTCATGGAGCGGCCGCTCGGGGCGCCCTCGAGCTTTGTCGAGCATGCCACGCTCATGTACGACCTGCAGCTTCTGGCCTACCAGATCGACCGGACCCGCATTGTGACCTTCATGGCCGGTCACGAATTGAGCGGCCGCACCTATCCGGAAATCGGCGTGCCTGACGCGCACCACCCGCTCTCGCACCATCGCGGCGTACCGGCCGCGATCGAAAAGCTCACCAAGGTCAACACGCATCATGTCTCGCTCTTTGCGTCGTTTCTGGAGAAGCTACGCGCGACGCCGGATGGCGATGGGTCGCTGCTGGATCACGTCATGATCGTCTATGGCGCCGGCATGAGCGACAGCATGGTGCATTCGCCGTACAACCTCCCGGTTCTGTTGCTGGGAGGAGGAGGCGGCCAGCTTCAGGGTGGGCGTCATCTGTGGTATCCCGAAGGCACGCCGCTGGCGAACTTGCACGTTTCATTGCTCGACAAGTTGGGCGCGCCGATCGAGCGCATCGGTGACAGCAGCGGTCCCTTACCGCAACTCTTCGCAGAGAATGCGCCGCGACTGTCGGGTGTTTAGCGCCGTGTGCGAGGGAATCCAGGCTGGCTACTTGGCGGCTGTGGCAGGGCTTTTTCTCGCGGCCGGAAGCAGCGTGTTGGCCCAGGCTGATGATCAGCGGCTGATAGAAGCGGTCAAGACGCAGGACTCCGAGATCGTGCGCGAGTTGCTGGCTCGGCACGTGGACGTCAATACGGCCCAACCGGACGGTGGCACCGCGCTGCACTGGGCGGCGTATCGGAACGATGCGGAGATGGTGGCGCAGCTCCTGAACGCCGACGCCGACGCGAGCGCGGCGAACGATTACGGCATCGCCCCGCTCTTTCTCGCCTGCACGAACGCGAGTGCACCGATTGTGGAGATGCTGCTCGCCGCCGGCGCCGATGCGAACGCCGCGGTCTCAACCGGTGAGACCGTCTTGATGAGCTGTGCACGCACGGGGAGCGTGGACGCCGTGAAGGCGCTGGTCACGCGCGGAGCAAACGTCAACGCCCGGGAGCCGTCGCAGAACCAGACCGCCCTCATGTGGGCCGTGGCGCAGGGGCACCCGCAGGTTGTTGGTGTGCTCATCGAGCATGGCGCGGACGTCAATGCACGGTCGCGGGCGTCGCGGCACGTCATTAGCCGGCGTTTGCAGTCCGAGCTCAGATACGGCGAGCTTGGCCGGAGTTACGGCACCGACGCCGAAGAGACGCAGGTTGGCGGCTTCACGCCACTTCTGTTTGCGGCCCGCCACGGCGACGTCGACGCGGCGCGTCTGCTGCTGGACGCCGGCGCCGATGTCGATGACACGGCGCCAGACGGTGCCAGCGCGCTGGTCGTGGCGACGTTCGGCGGGCACCGGGCGTTCGCCCAGTTTCTCCTCGACCGGGGAGCCAACCCGAATGCGGCGGGGGCCGGCTATACGGCGTTACATGCGGCGGTGCTGACGGGCGACGTCGAGGTCGTCAAGGCACTGCTGGATGGAGGTGCTCGTCCGAATGCGCAGGTGACCCAGGCCACACGCGTGACGCGCAACGGTCAGGTCTTGATGATCAACGAGCTGTTGCTCGGCGCGACGCCATTTGGGCTGGCGGCAAAGGCCACGGAGGTCGAAATCATGCGTACGCTGGCGGACGCCGGTGCGGATGCCCGGCTTCCGCTGAAGAACGGCTGGACGCCGTTGATGCTGGCGGCGGGTGCTGGCTGGCGTTACGGGGTCTGGGACCGGCGCGACCGTGTGTTGCCTCACATGCTGGCTACGCAGGCGGAGCTGGTTGACGAAGGGCGCACGCTTGCCGCGGTCGAGCTCGCGGTCGAGCTGCTCGCTAATGTCAACGCGGTTGACGAGGATGGCAGCACGGCCCTCCATTACGTGGCCGACAAGGGATTTGACCGCGTCGTGGCGTTCCTTGCGGAGCATGACGCCGACCTCAACGCGACGAACGGACGGGGCCAGACGCCCCTCGCGATTGTCACGCGGGCTCGAACCGGCAACATCGAGGCGGCGCCCGCAACCGCTGAGCTACTAAGAGAGCTGGGCGCGGCCGAGAGTGATCGCGACTGACTTCCAAGCCATCCTCCAGCGCGTGAACTTCCCTGCGCAAGGGTGAGCCCTCTGCTACGCTCGTCACATGCTTCCGAACCGGTTTTTCGCCAGCGATAACGCGGCAGGTGTGCATCCGGTTGTCCTCGAGGCGATCCACCGAGCCAACGTGGGCCATGCGCTCGCCTACGGCAACGACCGCTGGACCGAAGCAGCGACCGCGCGAATCCAACACGCGTTGGGGGCCGATGCACGGGTGTTGTTCATGTTCGGCGGCACGGGTGCCAATGTGGTGGGTTTGAGAACAGCCGTCGACTCGTATCAGGCCGTACTGTGCGCGTCGTCATCCCACCTTTGGGAGGACGAGTGCGCAGCACCCGAGCGGTTTCTGGGGTGCAAGATCGTCCCGATTGCAACCGACGACGGGAAACTCTGTCTCGAGGACCTCGCCGCGCACATCCGTGGCATTGGCGATGTACACCACGCGCAGCCTCGAGTCATCTCCGTGAGCCAGTCGACCGAGTTGGGCACGGTCTACACCGCGGATGAGCTGCGGGCCATTGCGGACCTTGCCCACGAGAAGGGCATGCTGTTGCACGTTGACGGAGCACGGTTAGCGAACGCGGCTGCCGCGCTGGGTGTTCCGCTTGGCGTCCTGGGTGCCACGGCCGGGGTTGACGTGATGACGCTCGGGGGCACAAAACTCGGCATGCTGGCCGGGGAAGCGGTCGCCGTCTTCGATGAGGGGCTAAAGGCACGCGCCGGATACTTCCAGAAACAGGCGATGCAGCTCGTGTCAAAGATGCGTTTCATCGCAGCCCAGTTCGACGCCCTGCTGAGGGATGACCTCTGGCTGGACCTAGCAACGCACGCCAACGACATGGCGCGCCAGCTTTCTGAGCAGTTGGATGCGGTTGAGGGCGTCTCGCTCGTCCAGCCGGTGCAGACCAACATGGTCTATGCCCGCTTCCCCGAGGACCTCGCGGCTCGGATCCAGCAGGAGGTGGGTCCGTTCCACTGTCCGACCTCAGACCACACGGTCGGCCGCCTCGTCACGGCCTGGGACACTCAGTCGTCCGACGTTGCAGCGTTCGTCGACGCGGTTGCCCGGATCGCTCGCGAGCGGTGATTCAACATCGTGAGGGTGGCGGGACATCTCGCCGCCGATATACTGACACTCTCCGATGACCCTGGCTCCCGGCACCCAGCTCGGCCCGTATGAGATCGTCTCCCAGCTCGGCCAAGGCGGGATGGGCGTCGTCTATCAGGCGACTGACCCCCGCCTCAGGCGCACGGTGGCGATCAAGCTCCTCCCGCCGGATCTGACGCGGGATGAGACCGCCAAACATCGGTTCCTGCAAGAGGCCCAAGCCGCGTCGGCACTCGACCACCCAAACATCTGCACGATCTTCGAGATCAACGAGACCGACGACGGGCAGCTGTATCTCGTCATGGCCCACTACGAGGGGGAGACGCTCAAGGAGCGGACCGCCCGTGGGCCGCTGGAACTTGACGACGCCATCGACATCGCGACGCAGGTCGGTGAGGGGCTGGCGAAGGCTCACGCCGCCGGGATCGTCCACCGGGACATCAAGCCTGCGAACCTGATCGTTACGGCCGACGAGACGGTCAAGATCCTCGACTTTGGGTTGGCAAAGTTGGCGGGGACGGAGGGTATGACCCAGACCGGTACCACACTGGGCACCGTAGCCTACATGTCACCAGAGCAGGCCAAAGGGCAGGAGGTCGATCACCGCACGGACATCTGGTCGCTGGGCGTGGTGCTCTATGAGATGCTGGCCGGTCAGCCGCCGTTTCAGGGTGAGAACCTGCTGTCGATCTCGAATGCGATCCTGGAAAGTGACCAACCGTCGCTCACCGGTCCGTCGCTACCCGCCCAGGTCGTCATCAGCCGCTCGCTGAGCAAGAACAGGGAGGAACGCTACCAGTCGGTGTCCGGTCTGCTTGGAGAGTTACGGCCGCTTCATAGTAACCCCGACGCACCCACCGTCGTGGCGACGGCTCAGCCCGAGGTGCCGTCCGTTGCGGTCTTGCCCTTTGCCAACATGAGTGCCGACCCCGAGCAAGAGTACTTCTGCGAAGGGCTGGCCGAGGAGCTGATCGATGCACTGGCCCGCCTGGAGCACCTTCATGTGGTGTCTCGCACCTCAGCGTTTCAGTTCAGAGGCAAGGGTCACGATCTCCGACAGGTGGCCGAGCAGCTCAAGGTGAAGACCGTCCTCGAAGGCAGTGTGCGCAAGGCCGGCAACCGCCTGCGCGTGAACGTCCAGCTCATCAATGCGGCGGACGGCTACCACCTCTGGTCTGAGCGGTACGACCGGACCTGGACGACGTGTTCGCAGTGCAGGATGAGATCGCGCAGACGGTGGTGACGAAGCTCAAAGTGAAGCTCCTCGGGGTCGGTGATGCACCCTTGGTGACGCGACCGACCGACAATCTTGAAGCCTACAACCTCGTGTTGAAGGGTCGCTACTATCGCGTGAAGCTGACGGCGAAGGCAATAGAGCAAAGCCTTCAGTGCTTTACCCAAGCCCTGGCGATTGCCCCCGACTACGCGGCGGCGCACGCGGGCGTCGCCGGGGCGCATGTCGTCCAGGCCATGTTTGGCGGGGCCACGCCCCACGACGTGATGCCCAGGGCGCAAGAGGCCGCCCGCCAGGCCCTCGCGCTCGACGATTCAGAGGCTGCCGCACACTATGCCTCCGCCCTGGTGTTGCAGTATTACGACTGGGACTGGGCCGGCGCGGAGCAAGCCTACCGGCGGGCCCTGGCGCTCAACCCTGGGGATGCTCCCGTTCGGAGTAGTTTTGCCATGGCATTGGGCGGCTTGGGCCGTGCGGACGACAGTCTGACCGAGGCCCGACGCGCCGTCGAGCTCGACCCCGTGTCGGCCTTCACCAACCGCGCGCTCGCCCTCAGCCTGATGTATGCTCGGCGCTTCGACGAGGCAGGGGAGCAGGCTCGCAAGACCCTCGATCTGGACCCTGCTTACTTGGGCGCGTATGTCGACCTTGGGATGGCAGCCGCCGCGATGGGAGATACACAAGAAGCGGTGCGAGTATGTCGGGAGGGGTACCAGCTAGCCCCGGATGAAGTGCAGATCGGGGCCGTCCTTGGTTGGGCCTATGCGCTTGCCGGTCGGCGTGAGGAAGCGCTGAGGATCCTCCACCACCTTGAGCAGCGAGGCGGCACTCCTTTCTTTATGAGCGTCCTGTGCCTCGGGCTCGGGGAGCAGAGTCAGGCCCTTGCGTATCTCGAGCAAGCATGGGAGGACCGCGATGGGCTGTTGCCCTTTATCAACGTCGGTTTCTATTTCGACCCCCTCCGCGCCGACCCCCGCTTCCAAGCCCTCCTCCAGCGCATGAACTTTCCGGCCACCGCCTCGCCGGACGCCTCGACTGGCGCATGACCAAGACGAAGGGATGTGAGAGATGACCCGGAGGACGACCGGGAAATTCCCGATCTGGGCGGTAGCCGTGGCGTCTCTCTCCCTGCTTGGCGCTCAGGCAGTAGCGCAAGAACCGCGACAGGGGGTGGATTGGCCCCAGTTCCGTGGCGTGCGCGCAAGTGGTGTGGCGGACGGATTCGGAGCGCCGATCCACTGGAATGCCGAGACCGGCGAGAACATTCTGTGGAAGACGCCAGTCCGGGGGCTTGGCCATTCGAGTCCGGTTGTCTGGGGTGATCTCGTCTGCGTCACGACCGCCGACAGCGGCCAGGCCGACGAACTTAAGGTAGGGCCTGCCGGCGATTCCACGACACCCGAAATCAACCCACGCGAACTCGACGCTCGCGACCGACGGAACCCATCTCGTGGCGATGTTCGGCTCGGAGGGCCTCTACGGCTACGACCTTGAGACCGGGCGTGAACTCTGGAACGTCGACCTCGGCGTGCTGGACTCTGGGTTCTTCAACGCGCCAACGGCTCTATGGGGCTACGCCGCTTCTCCCATCATCCACGACGGTCTAGTCGTCATCCAGGCGGACGTCCTCACCGGATCATTTCTGGCCGCGTTGAACGTCGCGACCGGTGACGAGATCTGGCGCGCGGCACGAAACGACGTGCCGACGTGGAGTACGCCGACCGTGCATGTCGTGGACGACCGGGCGCAAATCGTCGTCAACGGCTATCGCCATATCGGTGGCTACGACCTTGCGACCGGTCGAGAGATCTGGCGCATGGCTGGCGGCGGCGATATCCCGACTCCGACGCCGGTCGTTGACGACGGCCTCATCTTCCTCACGAACGCGCACGGATCGGAGGCACCGATCTTTGCCATCAGCGAGGGGGCGTCGGGCGACATCACCCCGACGGATGGCGCGCTCGCGACCGACCACCTCGTTTGGAGTCAGCGCCGCGACGGGGGCTACATGCAGACCCCGATCGTCTACGACGGTCTCCTCTACAACTGCCGCGACAACGGCGTGCTGGGCGTCTATGAACGGCGGACGGGACGCCGGCATTACCAGCAGCGGATCGGCAGTGGCGGGTCCGGATTCACTGCCTCACCGGTCGTGGCCGACGGCAAGGTGTACTTCAGCAGTGAAGACGGTAGCATCTACGTGGTAAAGGCCGGACCGGCGTTTGAGGTCCTCGCGGAGAACCCCATGGGCGAAACGTTGATGGCGACACCTGCGCTATCGGAGGGTGTGATGTACGTTCGCACGCGCGGACACCTCGTTGCGATCGGCGGCCGCTCGTGATCATTTCTGTGATGCGACCGTGTCCAACACCATAGAAGGAGGCCTTATGCGTCTGATGTGTGTTTTGGTTGTGCTGAGCTCAGCCATAGCGTTTGCGCAACCCACGCAGGAGCAGAGGGATGGTTGGAGCGAGCGCGTTGAACCATTCCGCGTCATCGGCAACATCTACTACGTGGGCGCCAAGGGGCTGTCGTCCTATCTCGTCACCACGCCGGAGGGACACATTCTCCTTGACACGGGCATCAACGAGATGCACGACGTGATTCGCACGAACATCGAGAACCTCGGGTTCAAGCTGGAGGACGTCAAGTTCATGGTGTCCAGTCATGCCCATTGGGACCACATAGAGGGTCATGCGGCCATGAAGAGAGCGACGGGTGCGCAGGTTGTCGCACTCGGCGGCGACGCCGTGGCGCTCGAATCGGGCCAGGACAACTCTGCGCTCGGGGCGGCAGGCTGGGAGCCGGTCGAGGTCGATCGGGTGGTGGAGGACGGGGACACGCTCACGCTCGGTGGGACGATGTTGCGGGCGGTGTGGACGGGTGGTCATACCCAGGGGGCGACGATGTGGATGACGACCGTGCAGGAGGGCGGGCAGACATTCGACGTTGCCTTCCGTGGCGGCGAGATCCCGAACGCCGGAGCCCCACTCGTCGACAATCCGAGGCACCCAACCGTCGTGGAAGACACGGAACGAACCCTCCGCCTGCTCACGGAGCTCGAACCCCCCGATCTCTTCCTGCACAATCACCCGCGGGATACATACCCCGAGCTGAACCCGGATCTCCCCGTCAACCCGAACTGTGCGAGCTGCCTCGACGCCGAGGGATGGACGGAAATGGTGGCGCGTCTAGAGGCAAGTTTTCAATTGAGGCTGACGGAACCGTAGGGGTTTCCGCCTTCGTCCGGCGCTGCTGGACAAACCAGGGCAGCGGCATACAATGCCCTCGATCTCAGCCTGACAACTCATGGCCCTCGACGTCGGCTCCCGCCTAGCCCATTACGACGTCACTGCCCTCATTGGCGAGGGCGGCATGGGCCAGGTCTACCAGGCGACGGATACGAACCTTGATAGGCAGGTGGCGATCAAGGTGCTGCCCGATGCCTTTTCCAGCGATCCCGACCGCCTGGCCCGGTTCGAGCGCGAAGCGAAGGTGCTGGCGTCGCTCAATCATCCCAACATCGGCGCGATCTACGCGCTGGAGCAGTCTGGCGGCACGCGGGCGCTGGTCCTGGAGCTGGTCGAAGGGCCGACGCTGGCTGATCGCATCGCGCAGGGTCCGATTCCTATTGACGAAGCCTTCCCGATAGCCAAGCAGATCGCCGAAGCACTAGAAGCCGCCCACGAAGCCGGGGTCATTCATCGGGATCTCAAGCCCGCCAACATCAAGGTGCGAGAGGATGGCACCGTCAAGGTTCTGGACTTTGGGTTGGCTAAAGCACTGGACCCGAGCCCCACGGGCGATCCTTCGCAGTCTCCAACTTTGACTGCTGCGGCTACCCAAATGGGCGTGATCATGGGGACGGCGGCGTATATGTCGCCGGAGCAAGCACGGGGGAAGCCGGTTGATAAGCGGGCTGACATCTGGGCCTTCGGGTGCGTGCTCTACGAGATGCTGACGGGACAACGCGCCTTCCAGGGGGAAGACGTGTCGCTCACGTTGGCGTCGGTGATGAAGTCGGACCTCAACGTCAAGACCCTCCCGCAGGATGTGCCAGCGACCGTGCGGACCGTCCTGCGTCGATGCCTGGAGAAGGACCCGCTCCAACGCATCCGTGACATGGGCGACGTGCGCCTGGCGATGAAGGGCGCGTTCGAGACGACGATTACGGCTCCATCTGAACCTGCGGCTGTTCCTCAGCTGCCGATCTGGCAGCGACCGGTCCCGGTTGCGCTCGCTGGGTTGGCTCTCGCCACCATCGCGAGTCTTTCCGTCTGGACCCTTAGACCGCAGCCATCGTTCCCGCTTCTCCGCATGGCCGTATCGGTTCCACCGAGCGCGCCGGTCGCTCCCAACGGCCCCTTTACCGAGGTCGCGATTTCGGCCGATGGGACGACGGTCGTCTATCGGGGCGACGGGACGCTTCAGGTTCGGGCCGTGGACCAGCTTGCCGCTACCCCCCTGCGCGGCGCGACCGGAGCCCAGAATCCGTTCTTGTCTCCCTACGGTGCATGGGTCGGCTTTGTGACCGGCACGACTTTGCAGAAGGTATCCATTCAGGGCGGCCCCGCCGTGACGATCTGTGAGCTTCCAGCGGGCCTACGCGGCGCCAGTTGGGGGGATGTGGATTCCATCGTCTTCGGTGTCAGTGGTTCCGCCGGTCTCTTTCGCGTGGCGGCGGCGGGGGGGGAGCCAGAGGTACTCACCGAACCGGGTCAGGGCGGGAACCATCGATGGCCCGATGTGCTGCCCGGGGGCAGGGGCGTCCTGTTCACGGTCCGTACCAGCTTGGGCACTGCTGACAACCAGATTGCCGTCCTGGATCTCGATACGGGCCAGCACGAGGTGATCATTCCCAACGGCACGCACCCCCGCTACTCGCCAACCGGGCATATCGTGTATGGCCTCGACGGGACCCTCCGCGCCGTGGCCTTCGATCTGGACGCACTGCGCGTCACCAGCGATCCCGTCCCGGTGGTCGAGGGCGTCCTGACCAGGCCGAATGAGGCAGCGAACTTCAGCCTCTCGAAGACCGGGTCGCTCGTCTACGTTAGCGGTGCGCCCGGAGGCGGCACGAGACGGTCCCTGGTGTGGGTCAATCGTGACGGTCGCGAGGAGCTTCTACCCCTGCCGCCCCGGTACTACGTTGGTCCGCGCCTTTCACCTGATGGCACGCAGCTGGCCGTCTCGGTCCTGGGGAACGGCCCCCCCGCCCTGGGGGTGTATGACGTGGTCAGTGCCGCCGGATTGCGGCTGACGCACGAGGCTGCCGCCTTCGGCTCGGTGTGGATGCCCAATGGACAGCGCGTCGTCTTCGGCTGGGACGTCGCTGGTACGCGAGACCTGTACTGGGTTCGGGCTGATGGGAGCGGGGAGATCGAGCCGCTCTCGACGAGTGAGTTTCGCGATGACCCGACGTCGGTCACCCCCGATGGGGCATCAGCGTTGTTCGCTCGTACCACCGCGAACGGCCGGGAAATCTGGGAGGTCGCTCTCGAAGGCGGACACGCGCCGACACCGCTGCTCCAGGGGGAGTTCAGGCGTGGCAGCGCGGCGGTCTCGCCGAATGGGCGCTGGCTGGCCTACGCATCCGACCAGTCGGGGCCGGTGGAGATCTACCTGCAACCGTATCCGGGTCCCGGTCCCACCGTTCCAGTGTCCATTGGAGGGGGCGATAACGTGACCTGGTCCCACGACGGCTCTGAGCTGTTCTACCGCGCTGACGACCGCATGATGGCAGTCGAGGTCCGCCCAGACGGCACCGTGAGCACGCCAACGGAGCTGTTTAGTGGAGACTACGTCTCCGTCTCCGGGATCAATCTCGCACAGTACGATGTTGGCCCCGATGGGCGTTTTCTGATGCTGAAGGCGGATAGCACGCAACCCGAGGGCGACTCTCTCAACCAGGTGGTCCTGGTCCAGGGCTGGCACGAAGAGCTGAAGCGGCTGGTGCCCACGAATTGACCGAGGACCTACTGCCTCTTTGCCACGCCGAAGGCTTGATTGATCCGGACCTGCGGCCTACGATCTCCCTGGGCGGCATGTCCTTGACGCTGACGTTTCGACACGCTCTCGTTTTCCTGGCTGTATCCACCCTGGCCGTTGACGCGTATCTGACGCCTGCGCTCCAAGCGGCGCAGGAGCCTGGCGCCGGCCAAGCGGTCGAATACAACCGCGACATCCGGCCGATCCTCTCGGAGAACTGCTTTGCCTGTCATGGCCCCGATGAGCAGCGTCGGCAGCGAGGTCTTCGCCTGGATGTGCCGGAGGGTCTCTTTGAAGACAGAGAGCACTTCGGCGGTCCGGCGATCCTGGCAGGGAGCGCGACCGAGAGCCTCCTCTATCAGAGGATTGCGGCGGATGATCCTGCTCAACGGATGCCCCGCGGCGGCGAGCGGTTGAGCGACGACGAGATCGAAACGCTCCGGCTGTGGATCGACCAGGGGGCCAAATGGGAGTCGCACTGGGCATTCATCCCACCCGAGCGCCCGACGGTCCCCCCAGTCGCCGACCCCAATTGGTCACGCAATCCGATCGACACCTTCGTTCTCGCCCGGCTCGAGGAGCACGGGCAGACTCCTTCTCCGGAGACCGACCGCACGACGCTGCTCCGGCGGGTGACGCTCGACCTGACCGGGTTGCCACCGACCCAGGTCGAGATCGCCGCGTTCCTCAACGACGACTCGCCGGACGCCTACGAGCGCGTGGTCGACCGGCTACTAGGGTCTTCCCGCTACGGAGAACGAATGGCTGTCGAGTGGCTCGATGCCGCTCGTTATGCCGACACCAACGGCTACCAAACTGACGGCGAGCGGTCGATGTGGCGCTGGCGCGACTACGTGATCAACGCCTACAACGACAACATGCCCTTCGACCAGTTCACCATAGAACAGATCGCGGGAGACATGCTGCCCAATGCCACGCTGGACCAGCAGATCGCCACGGCGTTCAACCGAAACCATAGTCAGAACGGCGAGGGCGGGATCGTTGCCGAGGAATTCCTGACCGAGTATGCCGTCGACCGTGTCTCCACGACGTCAACGGTTTGGCTCGGGCTGACGCTCGGGTGCGCACGCTGCCACGACCACAAGTTCGACCCGATTACGCAGAAGGAGTTCTACGAGGTCATCGCGCACTTCAACAACATCCCCGAACGGGGCAAGGCCTTCAAGTACGTCAACTCGCCGCCATTCATCACGGCGCCGACCGACGACCAGCAGGCCGACCTGGACGAATTGGACGAGAAGCTCCGAGAGGCTCGGACGCAGTTTTCGGCGCTCGGCACCGAGGCGTCTGCGGCGCAGACGGCGTGGGAGGAATCCCTCGGCGACTCCACACGGGTCGACTGGGTGTTTCGCGATCGGATGCTGGCGCGCTTCTCGCTTGACGGCGACATCGCCGGCGTTCACACCGGAGAGGCGGTCACGGCGGCGCTCGAGGATGGCACGCCACACTTCGTCGACGGTCGAGTCGGTGCAGCTGCCCGGTTTGATGGACAGCGCTTCATCAATGGGGGACCCAGTCCCAATCTCACCTACGACGACCCGTTCACGCTGACGGCGTGGATGTACCCGACCGCGGTCGACGGCGTGATCGTGTCGCGTGCTGGTGGCGGTGACCAGGGTGAAGTCGGATGGGGACTGTATCTCGAGGAGGGCAAAGTCCGACTCAACCTGTCCACCCGGAGTCTCGACGACGGCGTAAGCGCGGAGACCGTGGATGACATCCGCCTCAACGAGTGGCAGCACGTTGTGGCCACCCATGACGGGTCGAAGACACCAAAAGGGATGCGCATCTACCTCGACGGCGTGTCCCAGGAGCTGACGCCCCTGCTCGACCTCGTAGGCAACCGTCTGCCGCAGCGGGAACCGCTCCGCATCGGCGCGAGTGGGTCAGACAAGCCACGGTTCGAGGGTGACATCGACGACGTGCGGGTCTATGGCATCGTTCTGACACCTGAACAGGCAGCCGTCGTGGCGACCCCGGAATCGATCAGCGCGATCGCCGAGATTCCGCCCCAGCAAAGAACACAGGCCCAAACCGACAAGATCAGGCTCTGTTTCTTCGACCAGTACGCGCCGGAGGAGATCTTGGACGCCTCACGCCAAGTAGCCGAGCTCGAACGCGAGCGTGAGGCGCTCTGGGAGAGCTTCCCAACCGTTATGGTGATGGAGGAAATGGAACCACGTCGCGAAACGTTCCAGCTCATCCGCGGCGCCTATGACAATCCCGGCGAGCCGGTCAGCCCCGGTGTGCCGGCCGTGCTGCCACCGCTCCTTGAAGGTCAGGAGAAGAACCGACTCGCATTCGCCCGCTGGCTGGTCCAGCCTGACCATCCGTTGACCGCGCGGGTCACGGTTAATCGCTTCTGGCAGATGTACTTTGGGACCGGGCTGGTCAAGACCGCAGAGAATTTCGGGACACAGGGCGACTACCCGAGTCATCCCGCGTTGCTGGATTGGCTGGCGACGAGCTTCATCGATTCGGGATGGGACGTCAAAGCAATCCAGCGGGCGATCGTGACAAGCGCGACCTATCGACAGTCGTCGAAGGTCACCGCCGAGTCGTTCGGGGCCGACCCCGAGAATCGCCAGCTCGCCAGGGGTCCGCGTCTGCGGTTACCGGCGCAAACGATTCGCGATCAGGCCCTCTCGGTGGCCGGGCTGCTCGTCGACCGGGTTGGTGGACCGTCCGTCAAGCCCTATCAGCCGGAGGGCTTGTGGGCCGACATGGTCGAAGGCGGATACGGAGACTACGAGGTGTCCGAGGGTGACGACCTCTGGCGCCGTAGCCTGTATACGTTCTGGAAGCGCACGCTCGGACCGCCGGCCATGATGACCTTCGATTCCTCAACAAGAGAGATCTGTATCGTCCGCCACGACGTCACCAATACGCCGCTGCAGGCGCTGAACCTGATGAACGACGTGACGTATGTCGAGGCGGCCCGCCGCGTCGCAGAGCGGATGATGACCGAGGGTGGCACCACACCGGAGGAACGCATCTCGTACGCTCATCGGCTGGCCACCGCGCATGGACCGCGTCCGGAAGCGCAGACCATTCTGGTGGATGGCTTCTATCACTACCTGGATCGATACCAGGGCGACCGGGCAGCCGCCCTAGAGCTGATCAGCTCGGGCGAGTCGCCGCGCGACGAGACCCTCGATGTCGCCGAGCTGGCCTCCTACACGATGGTGGCCAACCTCATCCTGAATCTCGACGGGACCATTACGAAAGAATAGCCAATGGACTCTCGCCTCGAACAGCAGCTGTCCCGTAGACGTTTTCTCGAGCTCGGCAGCACCGGGATCGGTACGGCGGCCCTGGCGACACTGTTCAGCCACGACCTGCTCGCCCAGGGTGCCAGCGCCACACCAGCCCCCGGTGGGTTGCCCGGGTTGCCGCACTTTGCGCCCAAGGCCAAACGGATCATCTATCTCTTCCAATCGGGCGCCCCGTCGCAGCACGAGCTTTGGGACTACAAGCCCAGGCTCGAAGAGCTGGTCGGGACCGAGCTGCCACCGTCGGTGCGTGGTAATCAGCGGCTGACCACGATGACGGCGGCGCAACAGAGCTTTCCGATCGTGCCGTCGACGTTCACGTTCGGGCAGCATGGGCAGTCGCGCGCCTGGGTCAGCGAGCTCATGCCGCACACGGCCAAGATCGTCGACGACCTCTGTTTCGTCAAGTCGATGCACACCGAGGCGATCAACCACGACCCCGGGATCACCTTCTTTCAGACCGGTGCGCAGCTGGCGGGACGACCGAGTATCGGCGCGTGGCTGTCCTATGGACTCGGCAGCATGAATGCCGACCTGCCGACCTTCGTCGCGATGGTCTCAAAGGGGTCGGCGCAGGCCGGACAACCGCTCTACGACCGTCTCTGGGGAAGTGGGTTCCTCCCCTCGAAGTATCAAGGGGTCAAGTTCCTCTCGACCGGCGACCCGGTCCTGTATCTGTCGAATCCCCCCGGGGTCGACCAGGGCACACGACGCCGTTTTCTCGACGACCTCGAGACCCTGAACCGACTCAAGGAAGAGGAGTTCGGCGACCCGGAGACCAGCACGCGAATCGCCCAGTACGAGATGGCGTATCGCATGCAGAGCTCGGTACCCGAGTTGGCTGACCTGTCGGATGAACCGGACAGCACGTTCGAGCTGTATGGAGAGGATGCGAGGACGCCGGGCACCTTTGCGCGAAACTGCTTGCTCGCTCGCCGCCTCGCCGAGCGCGATGTGCGGTTCATTCAGCTGTTCCATCGTGGATGGGACCAGCACACTCGTCTACCACGCGGCATTCAGCTCCAGGCCAAGGATGTCGACCAGGCCCAGGCCGCGCTGGTGCAAGACCTGAAACAGCGTGGGCTTCTCGACGACACGCTGGTCGTCTGGGGCGGCGAGTTTGGACGCAGCGTCTACTGCCAGGGCGTCTTCACTGACGAGACCTACGGACGCGACCACCATCCGCGCGCCTTCACGATCTGGATGGCCGGGGGTGGGGTCAGACCCGGTTTCAGCTACGGCGAGACTGACGACTTCTCGTACAACATCACCAAGGACCCGGTGCACATCCACGACCTCCACGCGACGATGCTGCACCTGCTCGGGATCGACCACACGAAGCTGACCTACGCGTTCCAGGGGCGGAACTTCCGGCTGACCGACGTGCACGGGAAGGTCGTGGACGCGGTTGTGGCCTGACCACCTCAGTATTGGGGTGATCACGGTTGCTCAGCTGCCGCTATCTCCTCTACGCGGCGCCCACCCAGCATCACCGGCATCGCGTAGTTTCCTTCGTGGCAGGCGTACTCGTACATAGGCTCTGGATTCTTCCGCATAGGTACTTCAGCGGTCCATGAGTTCGTCCACGTCTCGGCGTCGGTCACCGTGAACGCGTACAACAGCGTCTCGGCATCGATCCGCGTGATCCGTTCGACCAGATGCGCACTGTTCGTCGTGTTTCTCCACTGCCGCTTGGCATCGAAGTTCTTTGTCTCGATGACGAGTGTGTCACCCTCCCAGTGGCCGCGAGAGTCACCCGACCACTGACGAATGGCCGAGTCGATGTGAGGACGCCCGTCGAGCGGGACGACCCGAGAAGTGTTGACCATCTCGGTCATGAGGACGACGTAGTCCTCCGTCTGAACCACCTGCATGTTGTTGTTGTATGCGCTCGGGTTCATGGGCGGCCCAGCATTGAAGCCCAGGACGCAGCGCACACCCGAACTGAACGACGTTGTCCAGGCTGAGGGATTGTCGCGGAGGTCATCTCGTCGCGCATCGGCGCGTCGCTGTCCCTCCGGTGTCATCGGCGGATACCGCCCGTTGGGTGGATCAATGATCAGCGACGTTCGCCGGGTCCCGATAGTCCTGGTTCCCCGGTCCATCCAGAAGTTGTTGTAGGCACCCACGTTCCCACCGGCCTCCGTTCGGCGGGCGGGTCGCTCCCAGAGGCGCGCATCGCGGGCGATAGCTTCCTGATCGAGGTTCGCCGCTGCCTCCTCAGTCAGGAATTCCTGGTCGGCCAGGTCCTCCGACCGTTGCATCGGGGTGATGGTGCGGAAGTCCCAGACGCCCTGGAGGTCGGGTTGACCCCACGCCGTCTGCGGCGCGGTAGTCTGGGCCACGGCAGACACCGCCCCAAGTGAGACGACAGCAACCACCACGGCGGAGGTAACACGTGACGGGATAACTCGATGGCTCATCTGACCCCTCCTTGGTAACGTGTACTCAGCACCCTTATACATCGCCGGCTCCTGAACGGCCAGGACCTCTTCGTCGCACGCTCGTCCAGCGCCCTGTGCTATCGCAGCGGTGCGTTCAGTTCGAGGTCGAGGTCTCGTGACTCGCCCGCGGAGAGCGACAGCCGCATCGCGCTCGACGAGAGCTGCCGGAGAAGGCGCGGGTCGAACCACTCGCCCTGCTGGACTGACTCAACGGCGGTCAGCCAGTAGTCTGCGGGTGGAAGGCCATCGATTCGATACTCCGCATTCTGGTCGGGTCGCGCCGCCTTGACGTGGCGGGACAGCGGCTGCCAGAGACGTTCGTCTGTGGGGAACACGAGCACCGTGTAACCGGTCAGTGGCTCGCCCCGGGGGTTCCGGAGGCGTCCGGTCAGATGCGTGACCCGATCGCTCAGAATGACCCGCAACCCGTCTACGCGACCCACACCTCCGAAGTCGAGCGGCGTGTCGGTCACGTCCTCGCCGGCAAGCTCCACCGCCGCGAGCGTCCAGTCTGCGGGTAGCCCCCTCACGCGCAGGATCCGCCCACCGTCGGCGACGTTGGCGAGTTCAAAGCTCCCGTCGTCGCCGACCCTGGCATTTGCCCCACCCAGCATCGGGAGATTCTCAATGGCGTCGGCCGTTATACGCAGCTGACCAAGACTCAGTGTCCCGTCGTCGCCGGTCGCGCTCGCTCCGTCGACGACGATGTGACCGGCTATCGTCGCCCCCGGCGCGAGCACGAGCCTCACGTCTTCCACGTCGTACGAATCCACGACCACGCTCCGGCTGGCGGACAACAGGGAGCGGCCAAATCCCCCGCGTCCCCCACGCGGGCCACCACGGTTGACGGCGCGTAGCGTGTAGTACCCCGGAGGAACGGACGCGATTTCGAACCGACCGTCCCCCTGGACACGACCTCCGAGCATCGTGTTTCTCAGCCCGGCTCCGTCGTCCGGCAGCAGGAATACCTGGCCACCCGTCGCGCCTGCCCCCTCGGGTCCCACGACGACGCCACTGACTGTGGCGGTCGGTACCAGTCGGACCACCATGTCGATTCCGGCCATCTCGACGCTGAGTCCCAGTCGCAGCGGTGAGGCATCGGCAAGGCGAGTGACTCCTGGGTAGTACGTGGGCGCATAGCCCGTAGAGTCGGCGTCCTGGTCGATCAGTCCGTTCTCGTTCCCTCCGAACCGGGCACCCAGACCGAGCCCACGACTGATGGTGAAGCGACCTGCCGAGGTGCGGCGCGGCGCCGGGGCCACGGCACTCACATAGTAGTCACCGGGTTCGAGCCCGAACACTCGGTACTGGCCGCGGTCGTCAGCGCGATCCGTGCTGGCCGGCACGAGCTCCGGCCGACCCTGAACATAGGCATTGCGGTAGATGCGCACGGTCGCCAACGGCATCGGCGCCCCCGCTTCGTCCACCACCCGACCGGTGATGACGCTTCCGGCGGGGAGCACGACGTCCACGTCACCTAGCCGCTGTCCGGGACCGACCTCGATCGGGGTCGGCGGCTGGCCGGGCCGCCTCTGGCCATACGCCATGGTGACAAAGCCCGGTTTGGAGGCCGTCAGGGTGTAGCGAGCGGCCGGGAGGCCAGTCAGCTGGTAGCGGCCTTGGTCGTCGGTGTGCACCGCGACGGCTGGGACACTCCCGTCGCGTGCCGTGAGCGTGACCCAAGCCCGTCCGAGGGACTGTCCTTCAGAGAGAAACAGAACTCGCCCCGACACGCTTGCCAGCTCGGTGTCCGCCTCGGCCTGGACCGCCGTCCCGGGTCGGGCGGGCGTGTCGCGTGGCGGTGTCCGCTGGCCGAACCCTCCGGTCGGACGCTGACCGGCTGCCACCACGCCAGCGCAGCACAGCGCCATGGCGACAAAACCTGCCTTTGCGGCCACCCGCCGCGAGGGGAGCCAGCGTCGGATTCCATCCACGTACAACTAGACGCCACAAGTCGGAGACTGTTTCACACCAACTGCGGGAGGGGAACGAGGTCCAAGACTCCCGCCAATTGGGCATTCCCGGTTTTCGCCCGGTCGCCAGTAGAATGAGGCAACGACACTTGCGATGGCCCTCAGTGTGTACCGAGCGAGAGACCCGAAGCTTGAGGCCACAAGTTGATGAAGACGCCAACGACAATTCTCGCGGTCGCAGTCTCGATTGTTAGTGTTGCCCTTGCCCAGCAGCCGCCGTTCGATCGGCTGCCCATGGACGAACTCGACATGGTGCCACCTTCAGCCCGCGTAACGGGTACGCTCGGGGACCTCGACATCGGCGAGCGGTCGTGCCAGAGCCGGCATTTGACGGATGAGAGTCTGCGCCGTCGCATCGTTGATGTTGCGACGCAGGAGTGGGGCTTCTTCGGGTTTACGGTGTTGGACTACACGCGGGCCGAGTCGTTCAACTGGAGAGCTCGTGGCAGTCGCCGTCGCTGGTCGCTGCTGCAGCCGGCCGATATCGTGCGGGTGGCCCACACGATTGCCGGCTACTGGACCGTGACACCGGAGGGTGCGTGGATCATCGAGAACCAGAACCAGCGATGGAACCGCTCGGGTGTCGAGACTCGTTGGCGAACGCCCTGGTCGGCGGCCTTCGTCTCCTGGGTGATGTGCGAGAGCGGATTAAGCGAGCCAGCTCAGTTCCGACGTGCCGTGGCGCACCATAGCTACATCGATCAGGCGATCCGCGCCCGGGACGGCAACACGTCATCGGCTGCTTTCACGGCTCACGACGTTGGCGAAACCTCGATCTCGCCAGGTGATCTGTTGTGCAGCGGACTCCGGCCGACCTACCGCTCGGTGGCCGAACGTCGTCGCCAGATGGGCGAGGGGGCGCGCACTCATTGTGATGTTGTGGTGGCGCTCGACACGGAACGGAATCGGATCCTCGCGATCGGCGGAAACGTCCGCGCGACCGTCGGGTTAAAGCTGCTTCCGGCGGCGTCGGATGGGGGTGTCGGTCTGCGTCCCACGGGAGGCACGCGCCCGCCGTTTGCCCACCTCAGATTGCGGGCGGAGTCGATCGCGGGGGATGCGCTTGATAGGAGCCCGACCATGCGAGCACTCACCTGCGGCCAATGGGCTGTGCCAACGCAGCTGGCCACCGCGGACCTGGTGCCGCCCCCAACGGTGCGCTGCTAGCGTGCCGGCTTTGACGACCGCGGTCCAGGAGTGTAGCCTGCAATCCATAGCTCATCGCCTCGAACAGACAGGAGGGAAGATTGATGAGAACGCTGGCCGTTGGCGTCATCGGGATCGGTTGGCTGATGGCAGCGCCCGTGCTCGCCCATCACTCGTTCTCGGCAGAGTTCGACATCGAACAGCCGATCGCGTTGACCGGAACGCTCACCGAGCTGCAATGGGTCAACCCTCACGGATGGATCTACGTGGACGTGACAGGCACGGACGGCAGCGTCGTGAATTGGGCGGTCGAGATGGGCAGCCCGACCGCGTTGTTGCGGCGGGGGCTCAGGCAGGCCGACTTTCCGCCTGGCCTCGACATCGTTGTCGAGGGGTACCGGGCCAAGGACGGGACGCCGACCGCTAACGGCATCACGATCCGGTTCAGCGACGGGCGCGACTTCTTCGCCGGCTCCTCGGGCACGGGGGCTCCGACCCCTGACGAGTACACCCCGGGCCGTTGATGGGTCGCGCCGCACCCGGCGGAGCCTCGCGGTGAACCCCTGGTCCTGCCGATCGATGATGGCCGTGCCCATGCTGGCGGCTGCGCTCGTGCTCGGTACGCCCCCCTCGGCAAGAGGTCAAGGGTACGCGCCTCCGCGCACGCCCGACGGCCAGCCCGACCTCCAAGGGATCTGGCAGGTGGTCAATACCGCGGCGTGGGACATCCAGGACCACGCTGCGCAACTGGGCGTACCCGCGGGGCAAGGCGTCGTCGAGGGAAACGAGATCCCGTACCAGCCGTGGGCCCTGGCCAAGAAGCAGGAGAATTTCGGAAATCGGCTGACCGCCGACCCGGAAACCAAGTGCTCCATGCCCGGCGTTCCCCGGATCACGTACATGCCGTATCCCTTTCAGATCCTGCAGTTCCCCGACCGTGTGCTGATCCTCTACGAATACGTCCACGTGACGCGCACCATCTACACGGATGGTAGTGCCCATCCCGAGGGCCATATCGATTTTTGGATGGGGGATTCACGAGGTCTCTGGGAGGGCGATACGCTGGTCGTCGACGTTCTCCACTTCAACGACCAGACGTGGTTCGACCGGGCCGGCAACTTCCACAGCAATGCGTTGCACGTGGTCGAACGCTACACCCCGACCGGCCCCGACCATCTGAGCTATGAGGTTGCGATCGAGGATCCGAACGTGTTCACGCGGCCCTGGACGATGAGCATGCCCCTCTACCGTCGCCAGGAGTCGGACGTGCAATTGCTGGAGTACGAGTGCTACGCCTACGCCGAGAGCGAGATCGATCAGGCCCGGTGACTCGACAGCCGCTCTTCGGAGGGAGAGTCCGATGCGTAATGGGTTTGTAAGAGCGGTGATACCGAGGGCGGTCGTCGTCGCGGTGGTGTCGATAGCGCCGCTGCCCGTTGCTGGCCAGACCGCGAGCGTGCCGTCTCCGAATCTGCCCCGCACGGCGGATGGCCGGCCCGACCTGCAGGGATACTGGGACGGCGGACCCGTCAACGCCTCGCACAGCATCGAGGACGGTTGCTGCGACGCCGTCCACGCCAAGATGCAGAGCCGAGGGCCCGATCGACTCGGGCTGCCGTATCAGCTGCTCGTCGACCCGCCGGATGGGCGAATCCCGTATCAGCCGTGGGCAGCCGCGCAGCGAACCACGCTCCTGTACGACATGGAGACGCCGACCAAGTTGGAGCACATCGACACAGAAGACCGCTGTCTGCTCCTCGGCGCGCCACGCAGCAACTACCGGGGTGACCTGCAAATTCGTCAGACCCCTGGATTCGTGGTGATTCTGTACGAGTGGGCGCACGCCTATCGCGTCATCCCCACGGACGGGCGTCCGCACGTTGGCAAAGACATCAGCATGTACAACGGCGACTCCCGGGGCCGCTGGGAGGGCGATACGCTGGTCGTCGACGTCTCGAATTTCAACGACAAGGTTTGGATCGACTCGCACGGAAGCTTCTACAGCGAGAACCTGCATGTCGAGGAACGGTGGCGGTTGGTCGACGCCAACACGATCAGTTACGAGGCCACGCTCAAGGACCCGACGGTCTTCACGAGACCGTGGACGTTGGCGTTCACCATCCCCCGGATCGAGCAAGCGGGGTACGAGTTCTTCGAAGAGGCGTGCTCCGAGGGCGTCACCAACGAGCACCGCCTGGCGGCGGGCAGGCTTGCCGTGGCAACAGGCGAACGACAGCTCCATACCCATGAAGAGCCAAAATAGCGCCTCGATACGCCGCGCGAAACCATAGTAGGAGGTCTCGAGATGCCCCGACTTGCCGTGTTCACTGCGCTCGCACTCGTCGCCATTGCCACGCCGGCCGCGGCACAGGCACCGGCGGTGCGTCCGGTCACGGACGCCATGCTGGCCGAGCCTCCACCGGAGAGTTGGCTCAACTGGCGCCGGACCCGCGATGGGTGGGGCCACAGCCCGCTCGATCAGATCACGCGCGACAATGTAGGGCAGCTGCGGATGGTGTGGTCGTGGGCGATGGAGGCGGGGTCACAACAGACCACCCCGATTGTCCACGACGGCGTGATGTTCCTCGCCAGCCCCGGCAACATCCTGCAGGCGCTCGACGCGGCCACGGGTGACCTCCTGTGGGAGTACCGGCGAGAATTTCCGACCGCGCGCGGGCGCGGCCGCCCCAACCGCAACATCTCGATCTACGAAGACAAGATCATCCTCAACACCGCGGACGCGAACATCGTCGCGCTCGATACGCGTACCGGCGACGTCGTCTGGGAGGCCGAGGTCGGCGACGCCGAGAAGGGGTATCACTACACCGGGGGCTCGCTCATCGCCCGTGGGAAAGTGATCTCCGGAATGGCCGGCTGCCTACGGTTCTGGGACGACGGCTGCTTCATCACGGCCCACGATGCCGACACCGGGCGCGAGCTCTGGCGCACGTCGACCGTGGCGCGTCCTGGCGAGCAGGGTGGCGACACCTGGGGTGACCTGCCGATGATGTTCCGCGGCGGGGGAGACGCCTGGATCACCGGAACCTACGACGCCGAGCTCGGTCTGACGTTTTGGGGCGTCGCCCAGGCGAAGCCATGGGCGCAGGTGAGCCGGCGCACGGATGGCGATGCCCTGTATACGAGCTCGACGCTCGCGCTCGACCCCGACACCGGCGAGATGCGCTGGTACTACCAGCATCTCCCCGGTGAGTCCCATGACATGGACGAGGTCTTCGAGCGCGTCCTCGTCGAGGTCGACGGACGACCGTCGGTCTTCACGATGGGCAAGCTCGGGATCCTGTGGCAGCTCGATCGCGAGACGGGTCAGTTCATCAAGGCGACCGACCTGGGCTATCAGAACCTCGTCGACATCGATCCGACGAGTGGACGGATGTCGTTCCGTCCCGGCATGATGCCGCAGCTGAACGTCGAGCTCGAGTTCTGCCCAAGCCACTCCGGTCTCAAGAGCTGGCGTGCGATGTCGTATAGCCCGAAGACCGAGGCGTTCTACATCCCGCTGACGCTGAACTGTCAGAGATCGATCTACAGCGACGTGGAGTGGCGGGAAGGGGGCGGCGGCGCCGGCATGGTGGCACGGGAGAACTTCATTCACCCAGACGGCGACGGCAATCTTGGCGAGTTCGTCGCGATGCATGTGAGCGGGGAGATCCTCTGGTCGCATCGGAAACGCACGCCGTACATTTCGGCGGCGCTGACGACCGCTGGCGGTCTCGTGTTCGTTGGTACCTTTGACCGGCAGGCGTACGCCTACGACGTGGA
Source organism: Vicinamibacterales bacterium (assembly GCA_965249105.1). GTDB lineage: Bacteria > Acidobacteriota > Vicinamibacteria > Vicinamibacterales > UBA8438 > CAUZIB01. Next base: position 1,799,608 of record OZ252219.1, read on the forward strand.
GACCGGCGAGCAGCTCTGGGAGACCCGCCTGCCGACCTCGGTGCAGGGGTTCCCAATCACCTACGCCGTCGACGGCAGGCAGTACGTGGCACTGCCGGCCGGCCTCGGTGGCGGGAGCTGGACGACGATCCCACTCGAGCTCACGCCCGAGAAGCGTCGGCCGAACGGCGGCAATGGGCTCTTTGTCTTCGCGTTGCCCGATCAATGAGTGAACGGGAGTCGATGGGAATCGAGCTAGAGCTCTGGGTACTGCTCGTCCTCATGACGCTCGGTTCTTCTATCTTTGCCGTGTTTGAAGTGGAGACACCACGCTGGCGCAAGGTGTTGAAATGGGCCATCGTCATTGCCGGAACGACCGGCCTGTACTACGCCGTCGGTCACCTTGCGCTCCTGTTTCCAGTGGCTGTCGCCGCTCTGGGTACGGTCGTTCACTTTGTGTGGTGTCGTAAGCACGGCATCCATCCCATCTACGCGACGCCTCGACGGAAGTACTACGAATTGCGGCACTGGGACTGGCCGGAGTAGCCTCACCACCGATAACAACCCATGCCCCTCACCGTCGGCTCCCGCCTCGGCCATTACGCCGTCACCGCCCTCATCGGCGAAGGCGGCAGCGGCATGCGAGTTCTGAGAATCGCAGTTTTCATGTTGCTGTTGTCGAGCCTTTCCGCGCCAGCAACAGAACCGCGTTTTCCGTTGAGCGTCCAGCAGACCTCAGAGAACCAAGATCGACCCGGTGGCTTGAGACAGATCATTCCGGGCCATTACGTCTACCTCCACACCGACGACACGCCCGGAGTCTCCTCGACCTTTAACAGCGGTTTCATCGTTACCAGCGACGGGGTGGTGGTCGTGGACGCCCTGGGTTCAGAAGCGATTGCTCGACGGGCTCGCGAGGCGATTTCCCGCGTGACGCCTCAACCCATTCGGTTTCTGGTGTCTTCGACCTTCCATGGTCGGTTCACCGGCGGAAATGCGGAGTATCGGGACGCCTTCAAGATCGGCCACGAGTACTACCGGGCAGACCTGGTCGGGTTGCTGAACGATGCGCCCGCCGATACCCAAGCCGCTCAGCTTCCAGATCAGACCTATCGCGACCGTGTGACGGTCTATGTCGGTGGCAAAGAGATCCAGATTCTCTATTTGGGTCGCGCCCACACGCGAGGGGACAGCATCGTCTTTGTTCCCGCAGATCGGATTGCGTATCTGAGCGAAGTATTCAACTTTGACGAGTTTCCGTATACGGCGGACAGCTACCCCAGCGACTGGGTCCAAACTCTGGAAGCGGCCGAGCGGCTGGAAGCGGACATCTTCGTACCGGGGCATGGGTTTCTACCCGAGAACCCGCGCGACACACGGCAAGGACTCAGCCGCCACAGGCAGCTTTTGATTGATGTGCAGCGAGTCGTTCAGCAGCAGATTGACCGGGGAGCGACAGAAGATCAGACCGTCGCCAACGTCGAGCTGCCGCAGTACCAAAGATTTCAGGGCTACTCGCGAGCGATGGAAATGGGCACACGTCGAATCTACCGGGAACTGACAGTAGGTCTCGACTGATGCCCTTCCACCCTGGCACCACCCTCGGCCCGTATGCCGTGATTCACGGAGCGATGGTCGTGCTGGCGGTCGCCTCGGTGGGCGGTCTCGGTGCTTGGGGGTACTTCGAAGCGCGCTCACGAGCGTGGATTCCTTACAACGAGTATGACATTCGGGCCGAGGGGCAACTGCGGGTTGGTGATATCGCGCCCGATTTCAGCCTCGCCAACCTCAACGGAGCCGCCGCAAAGCTTTCCGACTTCTATCGAGACAAGCCGCTTGTTCAGCCAACCCCAAACGTTCGAGGCACGGATGGAGATCGCTCGCGCGTTCGTCGACGCCATGGACGTGAAGACAACCTGCCTGGTTGACGACATCGCAAACACGGTTGGTATCTGCTACGCGGCGTGGCCGGAACGGCTATATGTGATCGGAACCGACGGTCGGATTGCCTACAAAGGTGGAATGGGGCCGTCCGATTTCGATCCGAGCGCAGTCGAGACTTTCCTGGAGGAAAACTACAAAAAGCCCTGACGCGAACGGAGGCGGAGCAACCCAGCATGGTTCTCGTCTTGAGACTGGGTCAGAGCTGAGCCGCCAGTCGCGGTAGCCGTATCCGAGCCAGGGACAGTCGGAAGGCGTATAGTGGCTTCAGATCGGGAGGACGCCATGAGATATGTGTGTCTACTCGTCGTCTTCATGTTGGCTACGCTCGGGCCGACCGGCGTCATCGGGCAGGATCAGCCGCCCTTCCTTGATGAGACCCAAAGAACGCTTCCGCGGTTCACCCTCGCGCTCGATCCGAGCGGGGTAGCCGGGCAAGAGCTGTCTTCCGGGAACGAGCTGTTGCCGCGGTGCCTGCAAGCTCTCGGGGAACACGCGGGACCTCGTGACACCTCTGCAGCGTCCGAGTGTCGTTCCTTGGTCCGTGGAGTGCTTGACATGACCCGTCTCACTCCAAGCCTCCAGGTGTGCGGGACCGCAGACGTGACCGTTATTCAAGCTGTGCGCGTCGTTGTCACCTATTTGAACGATCATCCCGAAGAGCGAGACGAGCCAGACACCACGCTCACCCTCCGGGCGCTACAACGCGCGTTTCCATGCCCGTAGTGGATCTCGAACACAGCGTCCGCCTTCAATCCCGACAGCAGTCGGCTCCCGACTCGGCCATTACGACGTCACCGCCCTGATTGGCGAGGGGGGCATGGGACAGGTGTATCGAACGCGATGAGGAAGTGTCCCCACTGCGGCCAGTCGGCTCAGGCCGTGGGCTCCATGTGTCCGCTTTGTCGGCACGACATGCGGAGCCTTCCAGAGTCGATTAAGTCTCCAGGCGAGTCCAGAATCTCTGGAGAATCACCTGAATCACCCGACAGACTTGCGGAACTCGAGGAGCTTTGGGCCGGAAAGTCCGACGAGTCTCTTGAAGAAGCTGCGCGTACGATCCTTGACTACACCGTGGCAGCGCAACGCGTCATCCGAGAGGAGTTGCAGCGGCGCTCCATACCGGTTGCGGCCCCGGAGTCGCAGGAGGAGGAAAGTAGTGAGTTCGCCGGGGAAGGAGGCGTGCCAATCTACAGCAGTCCGGACTTCCTCTACGTTGACACTCTCCGGGGGTTCCTTAAGTCACGTGGCATGGCGTGCGAGATCCGAAGTTCGCGTTCTGGTCCCTTGAGCAATCGTCCATGGCCAGAACTCTGGGTACTAGACGAAACGCAGGCAGGACCGGCAAGACAGGCTCTTCAGGAGGAGTTGCATGAAGCTCAGAGCAGCAAAAGTTCTGCGGCTGCTCAGGCGGTAGAGAGCGAGCCTCAGGCGGGCATCGATATCGCTCAGGAGACTGACGGCGAGCCGACCGAGGCATCGCCCTTATGGACCTGGACCTGCCCAAGGTGCAGTGAAGAAGTGGAGAATCAATTCTCGGAGTGCTGGAATTGCGGGTTCGAGCCTGGTCTCTCCAGAGCCCGCCATGCGAGGGGTGAGTAATGACAGCAAGGCATCGAGAGCGCGTGCGTTGGTCCCTAGCGGTCATTGCCGTCGTTGTTCTGCTCGCGGGAGCGGCGACGGGCGCTGCGCAAGATTGGGCGTCGTGGCGTGGACCGGCAAATGACGGGATGGCTCGCGGCGACGCCCCGACGGCCTGGGACGAATCAACGGCCGTCAAGTGGAAGGTTCCCATTGTAGGCCGCGGGTTGTCTTCGCCGACTGTCTGGGGCAACCAGATCTTCGTGACCACGGCCGTTCAGATTGACGCCGAGGGCGAAATTGTCCCAGAGGCGGCACCAAGTCGGACTGCTCCTCGAGCTCGGCAGGACGACGGCCGGCACCGAGGCGATTGGCCGCGTAGACGCGCAGGCAGCGATGGCCAGGACCGGCGCGGCGGCTGGAGGGGGTGGCACGGTGATTCCGGACCTCAGGCCGCCCATCGGTTCCTGCTCCTGAGCATCGACAAGACCAGTGGCACGCTGTTGTGGGAGCGTACAGCGACGGAGGCGACGCCGCATGAGGGGTTTCACCCGAACTACGGGAGCTTTGCCTCCCACTCGCCGGTGACCGACGGTGAGCATGTCTTCGCCTACTTCGGCTCCCGGGGCGTGTTCTGCTTTGACCTCGACGGCGCTCTCGTTTGGAGCAAGGACCTTGGCCGGATGACGAAGATCTTGGGGTTTGGGGAAGGCACACCGCTCGTCCTCTACAAGGACCGGCTGATCATCAAGTTCGACCACGAGGGCGAGTCGTTCATCGTTGCGCTCGACAAGGCAACGGGTGAAGAGCTGTGGCGCGCGGTTCGAGATGAAATCACGTCCTGGTCACCACCTTTGGTTGTCGACCACGAGGGTCGGACACAGGTTGTCGTCGCCGCGACTCGAAAAGTACGCAGCTACGACCTTGAAACGGGCGAGGTCATATGGGAGGCCGCGGGGCTTGGTCGCAACCAGATTCCAGCTCCGGTTCACCAGAACGACCTCGTCTATGTGATGAGCGGGTTTATGGCCCCGAACCTGATGGCAATCCGGCTGGGGGGGCACGGCGATCTCACAGATACCGACGCCATTGTTTGGAGCAACACACAGGCGAACGCCTATTCGGCGTCGCCCGTCCTTTTTGACAATCAGCTGTACGTCCTGACCGACGGAGGCGTTCTCACGAACTTCAACGCGACGACCGGCGAAGTGTACTATCGGCAGCGGCTGCCTGGTCCGAGCAGTTTTAAGGCGTCGCCCGTTGGCGTCAATGGAAAGCTCTACCTCTCAAGCGAAGAGGGTCGAATATTCGTCGTTAGGATGGGACCCACGTTCGAGCTACTGGGTACGAACACGCTGGAGAATGCAGTCTTCGTTGCGACACCAGCGATCGTTGGCGGCGAGATCTTTCTCCGGAGTCAAGACACCCTCTACTGCATCAGCGGGTGAGAGCGTGATCTGGGCGCTGAGCACGGTCGGCGCAGTCACCGCCAAGATCGGCGAAGCGGCATGGGGAGGTGTATCGGGTGCGAGACACCGGGTAATTCAGATTTCGGTGGGAGGCTCGTTATGAGAAGTCAACTGAGGTTGGTTCAATCAAGTCTGGTGGGCGCTTTCCTCGGTCTCCTGATACCTCTTGGCCAGATTCACGCACAGGAGATTCCGACGGTTACACGTCTGGGTGACGGACCAATCATCGTTCAGCACATGGATGGACGGATGGGTGGGAACGTGCAGGGGCCTTCGCTGATCCGGGTGCCTGACTGGGTCGAAAACCCATTGGGCAAGTACTACCTCTACTTCGCAGATCACCGTGGCACCTATATTCGCCTGGCGTATGCCGATGATCTAGCGGGTCCATGGACGACACATGAACCGGGTGCCTTGCAGCTTGAGAACTCATTCTTTCCAACGACGCTGGAAGTAGGAGCTCCGCCAAGAGCCTATGCTCACATCGCGTCGCCTGATGTTCACGTTCGCGTCGATCGGCAGGAGATCGTCATGTACGTCCACGGCCGGGATGCCGGCAAGGGGGCTACTCCGCAAGTCACGCGGTTAGCGACATCCAAGGACGGGATACGTTTTGAAGGTCGCCCGGAGGCTCTGGGACGGCCCTACTTTCGCGTCGTCCAGCATGAAGACTACTTCTATGCCCTGTCCATGCCAGGTTATACGTACCGTTCGAGAGACGGAATTACTGGTTTTGAGGCGGGACCGAGATTCTTCAACGACGACATGCGTCACTCCGCGCTCTTGGTTCGGGGGAATACGCTGTACGTCTTCTGGACGCAGGCCGGTCATGCACCGGAACGGGTCTTCGTATCGACAATTGACATGGAGGGTGATTGGTCGACGTGGAAAGAGTCGGAACCGACGGAGATCCTGCGCCCGGAGCGCGACTGGGAAGGATCTAACCTGGAAATCGCGCCATCGAGACGCGGCTACATTGACGTGCGCGCTCGCCAGTTACGCGACCCAGCCATTTACGAAGAAGGCGACGACGTGTTTCTGCTGTACTCTGTCGCCGGAGAGAGCGGCATCGCGGTCGCCCAGGTGAGTTTCTAGGCGCCTTCGGCTGAATCGCCCGGCCAGACCCTCCTGGGCGTGAACGGCTGCCGCGGCGGATCACTTTGGGGACGTTCGCAGTCGGGGAGCGTGTCACAAACCCTGGTTTCTGACGCAGGTCAGCCGGCGTAGCTGTCGTTCGCTGGTTGAGACCCGAGATCGCAAAGGCAGCCTGTGCCAAGTCAGCTGATGGCCCTTGCTAAGCCGCTGGTCCAAACAAGAATTCTGCCAACTGGGACGCGAACCGGTACATCCCCAAGCTTTCATCCGGCAGCCGATAGTTGAGCCGAACACCCGAAATCGGTAGTCGGAGGGAGATCGCAACAAGTAGCGCAACGTACCAGCCGGACACTAGCTTTTCTTCCAAGGCGCGATGGAAGACGTAGACCGTGATCGGGATGATCAGGAAGGCTGCCGTCACGATGCCTGGAGCGTACGCACCCAGGTCGAAAAGCCAGTAAATGTGGGCAAACGTGTGGCCGAAAGCGACGACGGTGAAATAGACGAGCACGATGTGCAGCGTGATCTTCGACCTCCGGAACCGAGTGGCAAAGAAGGTCCAGACGAACCCGAAGAGGCTTGACCAAACAAGGTGAGTCCAGACGGTGCGTCGAGTCATCAACTCGGGGTTGATGTTCGTCCAATACTGCTGGTACGACTCGAGGATGTTCCATTCCTCGAGTTCGTGGAGTGCGAACGCCAGGGGCAGTAGCCACACGAGCTGGCGGATGGGAACTTCGGACAGCCTAACGCGTTTTTCGAAAAGCTCTAGTACTCGAGGCACTTGCAAAACCCTGCGCGTAGAGAAGTGTTTTGGCGGCTTGCGCACGGTGCGGGCCACATCACACAGGCGTGAGCTGACGAAGCAGGCGCTCAGTCATCCGCAGCGACAACGTCTCCATTGCCACAACGATTCGGTCTAGCTGTCGGCCGTTCTCGATCCAGTCCCGGACACGCTCGGCTTGCTGCTCGGTGAGACGGACGGTGACGGTCTTGCCGCGGACCTTGCGGGTCCACTGATAGTACGGCCCGTGTAGCTGCGGGGGCGTCGCTTGGCAGCGGCAGTTCGGCTTGCCGCACGGCATGAAACGTTGCACGAGGCTGCCACGTCGAAGCAATCCCACCTCAGCGACGGTGCGCTTGAGCGCGTCGTAGCGCTGCGTGTCGGTTGTTGGGTCACGGGTGGGCATGTCGTGCCATTCGGTCTAGCAGTTGTTATACTGCTAGACCTGGCCCCAGGAGTCAAGAAGAAAATGAGCCGTCTCCGAGAGTGCTTCGCACCACACTGGCTGTCCATTCAGACCGCACTCTTTCCATGGCTGGAGGAAGAGCTGGGACCACTCACGGAGAAACAGCAGCAGTTCGTGCAGACCTTGGAGGTCATCCGGGTCGAGGACCACATTCCCCGACGCGTCCGCATGCCCGGCCGACCTCGCAAGGATCGCGCGGCCGTCGCCCGCGCGTTTGTCGCCAAGGCCGTCTACGACCTGCCGACGACACGCAGGCTGCTCGATCGGCTGGCCACCGATCGACCCTTGCGCCGGATCTGCGGCTGGGAGACTAGGCGCCAGGTCCCGAGCGAATCCTTGTTCTCACACGCCTTCGACGAGTTTGGACCACGCAGTTGCCTCTGCGCGTGCACGAGACGGTCATCCAGAAGACGCATCACGACCGATTGGTCGGTCATCTCTCGCGAGACTCCACCGCGATTGCGGCACGCGAGAAGCCCGCCACGAAGGACAAGCCGCCCGCGCCCTCGCAGCGGAAGCGGGGACGACCGAAGAAGGGAGAGGAGCGCCCTCACGAGCCCACGCGTCTGCAGCGGCAGGGCACCATGACCAAGCCGGAGATGCTCGCTGATCTCCCGACGGCCTGCGATGTCGGGACGAAAAAGAACAGCAAGGGCTACAAGGAAACCTGGGTCGGCTACAAGCTGCATATCGATGTGGCCGATGGCCAGATCCCCATCAGCTGCCTACTGACCGCTGCCTCCCTTCATGACAGCCAGGCCGCTATTCCGCTCGCAACCCTGTCCGCCGAGCGGAGCACCAATCTGTACGACGTGATGGACGCCGCCTACGATGCGCAGGAGATTCGGGCACACAGCCGTTCGCTGAACCACGTTCCGCTGATCGACATCAACACGCGCCGCAACACGGCGCTGAAGGAAGAACGCCAAGCGGAAGCTCGGCGCCGACAGGTGCTTGGCTTCCAGCTTCCGGAGGACGTTCGCTACAACGAACGCACGGCCGTTGAGCGGGTCAATGGCCGCCTCAAGGACGAATTCGGCGGTCGCCATGTCCGGGTCCGCGGCCCGGCGAAGGTGATGTGCCACTGCATGTTCGGCGTGCTCGCACTCACCGCTGACCAACTCATGCGCCTCGTCACGTAGCCATCGGTGACGTGATGACCTCGATCCACCCAGCTGCCTACGCGCAGAAGGCGGCAGCTCTTGCCAGACCCTCGCCCAATGCCCGGGCGGGCCTGCGTCTCCTCATGAATCGGTGCCTCGATCCCGGTGCCCTGGGCCCGAGTGACCAGTTTGCACCCAAACCCTGACGCTTGTTCCACTGTCGGCCAGGAGTTTTGCAAGTGCCTCACTCGGTAGGCGGTTCATGGTACTCCTACGTGCAACGTCCACGGGGAGGATCAATGCGCGCCTATTCGATGGATCTTCGCGAACGTGTACTCCGCGATAGCGACGCTGGGATGAAGGCGGCCGCGGTCGCGGTCAAATACCACGTGAGTGCCTCCTGGGTCCGGCGGCTCAAACAACGACGGCGGGAGACCGGCGAAGTTGCCCCCCGCCAGCAGCGCTACGGGCGGCATCCCGTGCTCGCGCCCCAGCTGCATACCCTCGTGGCGCTGATCCGGGAGCAACCGGACCGCACCCTCGCCGAACTCCAGGTGGCCCTGGGCACGTCCGCCAGTCTGGCAACGATCTGGCGGGCCGTGAAACGGTTGGGCTTCACCCTTAAAAAAAACGGTACGCGCGTCCGAACACGATCGCCCCGACATCGCGACCGCGCGCGCGCAGTGGGCGGCGACCGCCCCGACCCTCGACCCGACCCACCTCGTCTTTCTCGATGAAAGCGGGGTCGCCACCAATCTGCTCCGCCGCTATGGGCGCGGGCCGCGCGGCCAGCGGGTCGCCGATCACGCGCCCCAGGGGCGGTGGGAGAGCAGCACCTTCATCGCCGCGCTGCGGGTGACGGGGCTCACCGCCCCCGGAGTCCTCGATGGCCCCATGGACGGGGCCAGCTTCCTCGCCTACGTCGAACAGATCCTCGTCCCGACGTTGCAGCCCGGCGACATCGTCATCGCCGATAATCTCGCCGCCCACAAGGTCGACGGCGTCCGGGCCGCCATTGAAGCGGCCGGCGCGACGCTGCGGTTCCTGCCGCCATACAGCCCCGACTTCAACCCGATCGAGTTGTGCTTCGCCAAACTCAAAGCCATCGTTCGCAAGGCCCGCTGTCGCTCGATCGACACGCTCTGGCCACTCCTCGGCGAGTGTCTGTCGCGCTTCACCCCCACCGAGTGTCGCAACTACGTCCGGCATTGCGGCTACGCGGCCGCCAAAGCGTTATGAAAAACGCGCTAGTCACTTCTCGCCCCGTCTGCTACGAGACTAGCTGAAGCGGCCCAACACGCAGTGGGTCGCGCTTCATGATACAAATTCGCGACTGAGAGGCGATCCGACGGAACGTGGCAGTACGGGTGGCTGATTCGTTCGGCGTCAGTGGGTCATGGCATGGAGCACGACGTTGACCCCGAGGGCATAGCCGTCAGGTGAAAAACGCTCGAAGAAGTTCGGGTCGTCGCCCTCACGTTCCCACGCATCCTGGATATCGGTGTTGTGCGTCATGGCGACAAGAATCCGGCCGCTCGGGTCGGTGATGGCCCGAAAGTGTGGCACCGCACTGTCGTGGCCCCGTTCTGACGTGGTGGTCCCGCCGGACCGTCGCCAGAAGTGGATGCTGGAAATCTGCGGGATCTCCAGGACATGGAAGAAGGTGCGGAACAGCTCGTGATTGAGCGGGACGTCGACGATGGGGTACGCGGACGGCGGCAAGACCTTGCTGATTTCTCCTACCCACTGATCCCACGCCCGGGTGCCCCAGAAGTCGTCGACCCAGAGGAAGCCGCCCTTGAGCAGGTAGTCCCGCAGGCGCGCGGCCTCCTCCGGTGCGAGGCTCATCGTTCCGACATCGGACGCCGCGACGAAGGGGCAGGTGAAGAGGTCGTCATCGCTGATCCGGATCACCCAGTGATTCGGATTGCCCGCGTCATCGAAGTTGCCGCGCGTGGACGTCAGTTCCGAGAGGCGGATCATGAAGTTGATGTCGGCAAACGGATAGTCGGTTGACCACCCACGCCCCGATGGGTCGCGGTGGTCGCTGGTATACATCAGACGACAGAACGTGAATCCCTGATCGAGATGGCCGGCTGGCCGAAAACGGGGAGGGTATCGGGACCGGCCGAACCCGGTCCATCCGCCCGGCCGTTGCGCGAGTGCGGCGGACGCGAGCAGGAGGGCAACGACCCCGCCGATCACGATCCGCGTCATCCATCGATAGTTCACGCGCCACCCTCGCTAGCCCGCAGGCCCAGGATACGGTCCAGTATTGTGTCACAGCGACCGCGCGGGACGGGTAGCACGGCCACTCAGGCCCAGCGCTGTCATCGTCTGTCACTACACACTGAATACTCCGGATCAGACAATACCGCTGTTCGCAGCCGTATAATCTCGGCTAGTCTCCTTATGTCTAGAGCTACGATGCGAGTCCATCTCGTCAATCCGAGTGATGTCTCCTTCGGCATGGCGATTATCACGCCACGGTGGTTGTACGTCCTAGCGGCAGCGACGCCGCCGATGTGGGGCGATCCAATCCTCACTGATGAAACCCTCGAGGTCTTCGACCCGGCTCAGGTCGAGGCAGGCGACGTGGTCGGGATCGGGATTCACACAGCCAATGCCTTGCGCGGCTACCAGGTTGGTAGGCTCGCACGCGAGCAAGGGGCGTACGTTGTCTACGGCGGTATTCACGCGACACTCTACCCAGACGAGGCCCACGAGCTGGGCGGAGCGCACGCCGTCGTCTGTGGTGACGGGGATTCGGCGTGGGCCACTGTGTTAGACGCGTGCGCCAACGGGGGGCCAGAGCGAGTCTACGAGGCAGGGCGCGTCGAGGGGATTGGGTTGCGGCCGGCCCGCTGGAATCTCATGCCGCGAGATCGCTATATGTGGGCATCGGTGCAGACAGTTCGCGGCTGTCCGAAACACTGCTCGTTCTGCTCCGTGTGGCGTACCGACGGTCAGGAGCCGCGTCAACGCACTCCTGACGTGGTGATTCAGGAGATCGTCGAGCTCCGCCGTATGGGCTTTCGCTTCATTGCGCTGGCGGACGACAACTTCTATCCCGTGACGCTCGAGGACCTGACCGTGGCGGCGCGGCGGAAGGATTCCCACCGGCTCCGCGAGCTCGAGGGAATCCGAGCCGAGCGTTTCGATCTCATGGACCAGCTCTCGCGGCTACCGGACGACCTGGTCTTCTATACCCAGATTACGATGGAGGCGGCCGAGGACCCCGAGTTTCTCAAAGCCATGCGGCGGGCGAGAATCCGCGGTGCGCTCGTCGGTGTCGAATCGGTAACGCCCGAGGGCTTGAAGGACGTCTACAAGGACTTCAACGTGGCCGGAGACGACCTGGTCGACCGGCTCCGCCGGTTTCGACAGAATGGCGTGGCCGTCCTGGGATCGTTCATCTTCGGGCTCGCGAGCGATGAGCCGGCGACCTTTGCGGCGACCGTCTCGATCGCGGAGCGTGCCGAGGTGGCGTTCGCCCAGTTCGTCATGCTCACACCTTTGCCAGGGACGGTCGACTTCAACCGGTGGGAGCAAGAGCAGGGGAACGAGGGGGCGTCGGTAAACGGGGTTCCGCTGACCCGATACTGGCTCATCCCGCCGTCGGACCGGCCCAAGGTCTATCTTCCTCACCCGACCATGTCCGCTGACGAAGTGCGGCAGCGCACCCAACAGGCGTGGGACCTCTTCTACAGCCTCACGTCAATCTGGCGGCGCTCGACCATCGTCGGCACGGTTCGGGAACGCCTGGCGTTCGTCCTGGTCTCGAAGCTCTACCGACAAATGTATGCAAACACCGGGATCGCCACCGACAGCGCCCGCGTGTCCCGCTCGACCAGGTGGGCACGATGGCTGGCGAAGCCTCTTCGGCGGGTATTTGCGGCGACGCCGATGCCAGACCTTCAGGTTCCGCCTCGGAGCGATGGGAGATACGATCCCGTGACGACGCACGTGTCATGAATTCGCCTCTCGAGCACCCACGCTCAATCAGGGCTCGTTCACGTGCCCGGTACACGATTGCCACGACGGCGTTGTGTCTGCTGACGGCGGCGGTCACGGCCAGCTCCGGTTCCCGGTTGCGGACAGGTGCACAGTCTGCATCACCGTCGCCTCCCACGGCCGAGGAGATCATGGCCATGGCGCGCGAGCCTGGGTTTGTGCAGCGGCTGCAAACGTTTCGACGCGACCTGCACCGGCACCCGGAGGTGGGGTGGGAGACACAACGAACGGTCGAGCAAATCGTTGCGTCGCTGTCGGTGCTCGGCGATGGCGATTTCACGATCCATGAGGTCATTACTGAGGTCACACTGCGCAACGGGACGGTTCGCCCGCTTCGCGGCCCTGCCGGACTGATCGCGACCCTCCGTGTCGGCGAGCAGGGCCGGGTTCCTGTGATCGGACTCTCGGCCGACATGGACGCGCTGCGCATCCCAGAGGCAACCAATCGATTCAACGGCGCGTATCGAAGCCAGGTTGAAGGAGTCGGCCATCAGTGTGGTCACGATCTCAATGCGACGAGTGTCCTCGGGGCCGCCTGGGTGCTCCATGCGCTCTACACGCGGGGTCGGCTGCCCGACGGCGAGTATCGGTTCTTGTGGCGACCGGCCGAAGAGGCCCTCGCCGGCGCCGCGCCGATGATCGCGGCCGGGGCCATGCGAGACATGGCCGCCGTCTTCGGACTGCATGCGGATCCCACGAAGGACATCGGTACGGTCGCCAGCCGGGCTGGCGCGATGATGGTCGGTGCGGGCCGCTTCCAGATGAGCTTGGGCGACGGCTCGACGGCAGAGACGCGCCAGTCCGTGCAGAGGGCGATCGCACAGATCACCAAGGACCACTTCGATGACACGCCCACCATCGACGATGACTATTTGTCGTCTGGGAGAGAAACCGGGCCGGGTATCGTGCGGGTCTTCCCGCAACGGGACGACAGGACGTTGGTCGGGGGATTTCGCTTCTTCGCTCCAGTGGACACGATGGCAGAGGCCCTCGCGGCGGCCTGCGGGCCCGCCGCCGAATGTGCACTCCGGATCGACGTGGGCTTGCCGTCACTGGTGAACGGCGAGATCGCCCACGCCGAAGCCAGAACTGCGATCGAACAACTTGGACTCACCTATCGCGATGCGACTCGACGGGACATCGCGCACATGACGTCCGGTCGCGATCCGGCGCGGGCTGGGCGCGGCTATCCCTCCGATGACCACTCGCGCTACTCGGTGTGTGCGCACAACACCTTCATGTTTCTTGGCGTCGCACCTCCCGGTGAGGCCGCACCTGGCTCGCTGCACACCCCGACCTTCGGGTTTGCCGACGAGGAAGCATTGCCGATCGGCACCGCGGTGCTCGCCATGTCGGCGCTGAACTGGGCGCAGCACCAGCCGGACACAGAGTTCGTGCCGGTCGATCCCGCTGCCTGCCGTTGAGGTCCAGGCGGTGCGCGGCCTCGTCGACACTCGTCCTACGGCAGAGGCAAACGCGGCTCGACATCCTTCGGGAGTTGCTGGTCGAACCCCGCCAGCACGGCGGCATCCGCCGCATGTGCCCCCATCAAGCCGACGATGTCGATGAGATCGCGCACGCCGAACGCGCTTGCGGAGCGCATGTAGGTCTCGGCCCCGACGTTGTAGTCGCCGAACAACTCACGAGCGAAGGCGATCAGCGCCGCGTCCTTCTCATCGAGACCATCCAGCGGGCGGCGATTCCGGATCACGTCGATCACCTCCGGCTCCAAGCCTGCCCCGAGCGCCTGCGGCTCATTCACGGTCCAGTCGTACTGCGAGTCGTGGGCTCGCGCCGTCACGAGGATCGCAAGCATCATCAGCCGCTCACCGACCCGCGCCTCGAGCGTCGGGAGCCCCTCGCCGTAGGCGCGAATCTGCCCCGGACCGAGCCCGCCGGGGGACGCCATGCGCCCGTAGAGCGCGCTCACCGAGGTTCGGTACGGGCCTGGACGCAGCGGCAGACGGTTCCGGGAATCGGGATGGATGTCATCTGGATAGGTGAACGGCAACGGGAGGGACTGCCGCCAGCCCAATGGCATCTGCTGATTGAACGCCGTCAGCGTCGCGGCGGTCGACGCATAGCGGCCCATCAGGTCGATGAGGTCGACGAGGTTGGTCCTGCCCAGCCGCGCCAGCGCGCGCGCGTAGGTGTCCGAGCCAAGTCTGCGCGTCGCGAAAAGCTCGCGGCCGACCTCCATGACGATCGCTTCCGGGTCGCCCACGCTGGTGATCGGCTTCCGATGCCGCACGACGTCGATCAGCAGCTCGTCCAGTCCGACCGCCAGCGCGTCGAGCTCGTGCAGCGCCCACTCGTAGGGCTGGTCGTGCTCGCGCGCCGTCGTCAGGATAGCCAGCTCGGTCAGCCGGCGCCCGAGCGGCCCGGAAAACCGAAGGTCGGTGCCCGAGCCATGCAGCCGCAGTGCCGCGGCACCCGTGGGGGCGCCTCCTGAGCCAGCGGCTCGCAGCGCCGCATCGTAGGCCTCCCGGCGCGTCGGATCGAGCGCCTCGCGGTCGATTGGAGGCAGGCGACTACGCGACGTCCGATGCACGTCCTCAGGGAGTTGGCCAGGTAGGCTGAACACGACCAGCCGCTCGTTGCCCCGCGGCTCACCGGTCGCGGGCGCGGAGACATTGACCGCGAGGTACTGCCTTCCGTCACTCCCCCCATACGTGATGGGGACCGCCTCGACGTTGTAGTCGAACGCGGCGGACCAGAGCTCCTCGCCCGTGCGGGAGTCGAACGCCCGGAACATGCGGTCGGTGGTGGCGCCGATGAACACGAGCCCGCCGGCGGTGACGATCGCGCCGCCCACACTCGGGGTGCCGACACGCTGCTTGCCTTCAGGCAGGAGCGTGTTGATCCCGAGCGGCACCTCCCACACGATTTCGCCGGTACCGGCGTTGACCGCGTACAGACGCGCCCAGGGTGGTTGATAGCAGGGCAGCGCCCCGAGCCGTGTGCCGGCGTCGTCGAAGATCGGCGCCTCGAACGGTTGGGCCGGTGAGCGGACGTACGGCACCTGCGTCTCCAGCGTGTCAGGCCCGTACAAGGGGTTCTCGTCCATCCACCCGCTGATCGGCTGATCCTTGGAGTTCACGAAGATGTAGCCGATCTCTGGATCGTAGGCGGTCCCTCCCCAGTTCACGCCCCCGCCCGTGCCGGGAAACACGAGCGACGGAGGGGTACCCTCCTGGCGGAGCCGCAACGGCGTGTAGGGCCCCTCGTTGTAGTAGCCGATGGTGTCCCACAGCTCGCGACAGGCGGCCGCGTGCGCGGCCGTGGTGTCATCAGCGGTCACGATGTCGTCAGGTCCGATGCTAACCCGCGCTAAGGGCGGCGGGTTGAGTGGAATCCGCTGGGTCGGCGAATACGACTCGCCCGGTACGTCCCCGGCGGGAACGGGCCGCTCCTCGACTCCGTGCACCGGCTCGCCCGTCTCGCGATTCAGAATGAACATGAACGCCGACTTGCCCACCTGCGCGAGCACAGGGATACGCTCGCCGTCGCGCTCGATCTCGAACAGGCCCGGCGCCGGCGGGAGGTTGTAGTCCCACAGTTCGCGATGGATGTTCTGGAAGTACCACTCCAGGTCGCCGGTCCGAATGTCGATGGCGATGGTCGTGTTCGCGAAGAGGTTGTCGCCGGGACGGTCGCCGCCGTAGAAGTTCGACCCCGGGCTGCTGACCGGCATGTAGACGAGGCCGCGGTTTTCGTCGACGGTAAGAGTGACCGCCCACACGTTGTTCCCGATACGATCGCGCCAGCTTCGGTCTCCCCACGTGTGATTGCCGAAGTCGGTTTCCCGGGGGACGGTCGGGAACTCCCAGATCAGCTGGCCGGTCTCGGCGCTGAGCGCACGCGGATAGGCATATGCCGGCTCTCCGCCGCCCCGGGGCTGATTCAGATGGGGCGTAATGTGTTCCTGTCCAGGACCGAAGGCGTTGGATCCGAGTATCAAGGTGTCCTTGTACACGACGGGCACGCCGGCATACGGGATTCTCAACTCCACCTCACCTTGATTCCCGAACATGGCATCGCGTTCGCCGGTCCTGGCCTTTAGGGCGACGACCTTCCTCAGACTGGTGAAGTAGATACGGGGCTCTTGCGTGTCGCTTCCCGGTCCGTAGGCAACGCCGCGAAACGACGCCAGCCCCTCGCTCAGCTCATGCCGCCAAATCTCCGCGCCGGTCTCGGGCCTCAGAGCCACCACCCGATTCCCCGCCGCCAGGTACATGACGCCGTCAACCACGATCGGCGTGACCTGCTGGAAAAGCTCCGTCGGGCTCGGACCCTCGATGAAACCATCCTCAGGGTGGAACCGATACGACCAGACCTCTTGCAGCTCAGTCACATTCCGCGTGTTGATCTGGTCGAGGGGCGAGTAACGCGTGCCGGCGAGGTCGCGGTTATAGGTCGGCCAGTCGGCGGCAGCACTTCGCACAGGCTCCTGCGCCAGTCTCGGCGCCGACACGATCAGCAGCGCGATGAGGGCTCCTATCAGCCTGGTCGCACGAGACGACCGTCCGCGGGAAGAATGCTCTCCGGTAATGCATCGCATGGGACTGACCTCCTTTGCGCCACGGAGTACGCAGTATGGCATACGAACCGAGGGCCGCAAGCCGCAACTAGGACTTCGACCCAAGACCCCGCTTCAAGAAAGAGACCAAGCGATCCATCGAGGTATCGACGTCCTCAGGCTCCGACGGCTCTACCAGATCGAGCAGATGGTTGAACACCATCAGCACGGTACCCCGCACGAACTCAAGCGGGAGATCCTCCGAGAACGTGCCCTTCTCGTGATGCTCGTTCACGAGCCGGCCGACGCCGCTCTCCGCATCGAACGCGAACCGACGCAGCGCTCGTCCAAATATCGGTCTGCCCCGCTCTCGTAAGAAGCTGCGCGAGAACTGATGCATCCGAGGATTGGCCTTCGAGAACGCTAGGCCCGCGCGAATTTGCGCGCGCAGCGTCGAGAAAAAATCCCCTTGATCGAGCACCGGAGAGGCCTCGAAGTGTGCACGCTTCTGGTCGAGAAAGCGCTCCACGATCACGAAGTACAGCCCCTCCTTGCCGTTGAAGTGGTGGTAGAACTGCCCCTTGCTCATCCCTGCGGTCACCAAGATCCGATTGAGGGATGCCTTGTCGTAGCCTTCCCGTACAAACTCCTCGATCGCAGCATCCAGCAACGCGTCACGGTGTGCGAACTCGTGTTCAAAAGGCAGGGATCAGTCCTCCGGGGGCTGAACTTCTCCCGTGCGCAGCCAGTGTGTCAACACCGAGCACGCAAGACCCAAGTTGGACATCTGGCAGTGACCATCCGCCTGCTCAGAAGCGGTGAAGGTACGGGCCTGGATGGACCGCGCGTTCACCAGGGCGTCCATCTGGTATCGGGCCAGCTTCGCGGGCTGAAAGGCATCATTCTCGCCGATCAGGATCAGCACATCCTGGGTGACACGATCACTGCTGATGTGCTGGTGATTCATGCCGAGCAGCCAGTCCACCGCTTGCATGGGCTCGTGGCCACCGGCTAGGTACATCGCTTGATTCACCGCGTGCCCCAGCACCGGAAAGAGTCGCATTCGGAGACGAATACTCCAATTCATGCAGAGCCGGAAGCCGACCATCCAGAACACGAAGCGCCTAGCCAGTGGGGGGATTTGAAACATCCAATCGTAGACAGGAGGCCAAGCCACGACTCGGCTGATTCGCGGTTCGTATGCTGCAGCCCGAATGGCCCAGTACCCACCCATGGAGATCCCGACCAAGGTCACGTCTTCGAGCTCCAAGTGATCGAGGACCGCGCCCACCGGGCCTTCCCAGTCGTGGTCGAACGGCAGTCCTGCCAAATTGAGCGGACCGCCCTGACCCGGTCCCTCAAAAGCAACCACGTCGAAGCCGGCCTCCGCGATCCGCTCCCAGATCGCGAAGAACTCCTCGATCAACGAATCGAAGCCACCGTGAACGAGGACTGTGCCCCGTGTGGCCTCCGCCTTTGACGGCAGCAAATAGGCAGGCAACATTGCGCCCGCGTAGGGAACCTCGTGGCGAACGAAGCCCTCGTCGGCGAAAGCTCGATCAAAGAGGTCACGGTACCGCTCATAGGCGGCACGCAGACGACCCTCCCCTTCTGCCCGTTCCGAAAGGGCCCGAAACACTGCGGGAGCCTCCGATGCGACCCGAATCTCACCGGCCGCCTCCAGCAGCTCCGCCTCGTCGGCGAAACCACACCCATAGAGACGCTTGAACTGGTAGTCCAGAAAGGACTTTGGTGAAAAACTCGCGTTCCTGCGGGCAAGGTTGTGGACACGGAGCCTCGAGTCAGGAACTAGACTACTCGGTCTAGACCTGCTGGTCTCCCAGGCTCGCGGGGCCGTATGATAGCCGTGTTCCTTTTCAGCCCAACCCTTATGGCTCTCGAAGTCGGCTCCCGCAGAAGGCAGCCTAAGCAGAGAAGATGGCTAACGAGCTCCCTGGATCCGACGCCGCGGCAGAAGAGCGACCCCAACCTGCCATGAAGCCGGTGCCTAAAAAGGCGCTCATGCCGATGGTGGTGACGCAGGGGGCGGTCTGCGCGTGCCAGGTGGTGACGGCGACGGTGCACACGATGCCGCCTCGCTGCGCGGTGTGCGGGAAGGCGAAGCGGTTCGGGAAGAGTTCACCATGAATTCGAAATCTACCGGTTGGAGGAGGCCGAAGATGACCGCCCTCGGCCCATACCAAAGTTACCGCCAAGATCGGCGAAGGCGGCATGGGTGAGGTGTTGGCGAAAGACTTCAGGTTGATAACCATAGTGCTGGGCCTGACGTTCGCGTCGCTGCCTGCGGAGGCCCAGACCACGCAGCGCCTTCAGTGGGACCCCACAGCTGCCGCCACCTATCTTGACGAGCGCCAGGCGTGGTGGATGAGCTGGGAGCCCGCCCAGCGCGAGCACGAGACGTTCTGCATCTCTTGTCATACCGCCGTTCCCTATGCCCTGTCGCGGTCGGCGCTTCGAGTGGTTGGTGGCGAGACGGCGTCCGCGCCCCCAGAGGAGGTGCTGCTGGACAACGTCCGACGCCGAGTGCGGTTGTGGGCAGAAGTGGCGCCCGAACGTCTGGAGGCGAGGGGCTCGGAAGCGATCCTCAATAGTCTTGTGCTCGCCAGTCACGACGCTCGTGATTTCCGGCTGAGCGACGAGACGCGCCTCGCGTTCGATTACCTCTGGAAGATGCAGCTGGACCACGGGGAACGATCGGGTGCCTGGCCCTGGCTGCACGCCGACCTCGAACCATGGGAAGAGGACGGCGGTCCTTACTACGGTGCCGCCCTGGCCGCGGTCGCAGTGGGAACGGCGCCGGAGGGCTATGCGGACGAGGCGGCGAACGCCGACCGCGTCGCTCGGTTGCGCCGCTATCTTACCGACAACCACGATGATCAGAACCTGTTCAACAAGCTGACCGCGCTGTGGGCGTCCACCCGGCTGCCGGACCTGCTCGAGCCCGCTGACCAGGCGGCGGTGATCGAGGAAACGCTCGCGCGACAGCGGGGCGACGGCGGATGGAGCCTCTCCTCGCTCGGCCCCTACCAGCTCCGAGAGGGGAGCCCACGGGTAACCGAGAGCGACGGATATGCGACGGGCATGATCGCCTTTGTGCTGTTGCAGACGGGCGCTGGGCCAAAGCAACCCGGACTCGACCGCGCGTTGGCTTGGCTCTCCGCGAACCAAGACACCGCTGATGGGAGTTGGCCGGCCTACTCGCTCAACAAGCACCGTGACCCCTCGTCCGACATTGGACGCTTCATGCGCGACGCGGCGACGGCCTACGCCGTTCTTGCGCTGACGAGCGCACACCAAGAAGTCAAATGACCGGAGCGCGGATCAGCTCTCAGGGAGAGACCACTCCTTCTGTGTCGACGGTGAACGCCAACCCAGGCTCGGTGCCGGTCCCGGGCGTGGGCACGACGTCAACGAGCCGCACATCGTTGGCAAAGACGTTCTGCGTCGCAGCCCCCGTCGCGTTCTCCGCGCAGACGTTGGGGTCGCTCACACGGATCGAGAGCCGATCGGCGACGGGCACGTCGGTGAAGGTGATCTGCCACAGGTCGGTGCCCACACCCAGCATGTCGATCCGGTCGAAGTTCCGCCAGCTCGGATGAATGTGAGTCCGCCCCGCCCCGGTGACGCACGCCTGCGTCGAGGGTGGCAGATCAGGACTCACGGTCGTGGACGCCCGATAGTCGAAGCGCACAGTTGCCCGTGCGGTGCTCGGCCCGGTTGGGCCACCATCGTTACAGGCCGTGAGGGCTACAGCTGTGGCCACGATCACACCGACTGAATGGACGGTCCGGACGTGGTGCAGAGTCATCGGGAGCAGCCGTTGTCGTTCCCGTTATATCGCTGTACGCGAGTTTGACAGATTTCGGCCATGGTCCGCCGTCACTCCCATATAGTCGGGCCTGATCTGCGTCGACAACTGCTAGGATTCCGTCAGTAGGAAGCACGCGATACAGAGGGGGTTCAGATGAGCCATCGAGTTCTGGTGTTCGTGAGTGCCATGGCCGTGCTGGTCGCGCTCGTGTCGTCGGGGGCTGCGCCCGCAACTGCTCAGACTACCGTGCCCAGGACGCCGTGGGGTCACCCGGACCTACAGGGTATTTGGGACTTCCGCACCATCACGCCCCTACAACGGCCCGAGGACCTGGCCGAACGAGAGTTCTTGACCGAGGAGGAAGCGGCTGACCTCGAACAAAGCGCCGTCGACCGCGACATTCGCCTGTGGAACCGGGAAGCCCGGCCACCGGTAGCCGGCGAGAACGTCGGCGCCTACAACAATTTCTGGATGGACCGGGGCCACAGAACCGTCGGGACCCGGCGCACGTCGCTGATCGTAAATCCGCCGAACGGTCGCCTTCCCTCGCTGACCCCGCGCGCTGAGCAGCTCTCGACCTCGCCCGAAGCCGAGCGAGTCCAGGCGGTCCGGCGGGGTAGCTTGCCTGCCGAGACCTACGAGGATCTCGATAAGGGTGACCGCTGTATCCAACACGCCAAGGCCGGCCCACCCATAAGCCTCGGTGGCTACAACAACAACATCCAGGTATTTCAGACGCCTGACCATATGGCCATCCTCAACGAGCAGAACCACGACGTGCGCATCGTCCTGCTCGACGGGCGGGCGCATGTCGGACCCACGATTCGGCAATGGATGGGTGACTCCCGTGGCCGTTGGGAGGGACAGACGCTGGTGGTCGAGACAGTCCACTTCAACGGAAAGCACGATCAGATCGGACGTCCGTTGCTGAACTCGGGCGAAAACTTGACGTTGGTCGAGCGGTTCACACGCCCGGACCGCGAGACCTTGCTCTATGAATACACGGTCACCGACGCGACGATCTGGACGGAGCCGTGGACCGTCGAACATCCGATGACGTTGAACCCAGATTTGATCTACGAGTTCGCCTGTCACGAGGGGAACTACGGGCTGTACAACATCCTGGCCGGGGCACGGATGGAAGAAGCGGCGAAGAGTCGCGACTAGAGGGGCGGTCCTCACCCTACCCTGGCAGGGCCGTGTGCTCCACCCCGACCCTGAGGCTGGCTTGTCCGCTTCCACTCTCGGGCGCGGCGCTGGGCCTCGGCGATCTGCTCGGGGGTCATGCGAGCCGCAACGTCGTCTCGCTCCTTGACGTATTCGTCCCGCTCCTCTGCGGAGGCTTGGGCGGTGGCGAGGTTGAGCCACATGTGGGCCTCGACATCGTCCTGCGGGACGCCCTTGCCGCTCCCGTACATCAACCCGAGGTTGAACTGCGCGGAGCCGTGTCCTTGTTCGGCCGCGCGCCGGTACTGCCGTGCCGCCTCGGCATCGTCCTGCAGGACGCTCTCGCCTTCGTCGTACGTCACCCCGAGGTTGTACTGCGCCTCGGTAAACCCCTGGTCGGCCGCCAGCTGGTACCACCGTGCCGCCTCGGCACGGTCCTGTGGGACGCCTTTGCCCTCGTCATACATCACCCCAAGGTTGAACTGCCCCTCGGCATCCCCCTGGTCGGCCGCAAGGCGGAACCATCGAACGGCCTCGGCGTAGTCCTGTGGGACGCTGAGGCCATCTGAATACATCGCCCCAACGTTGAACTGCGCCGAGGAGTGTCCCTGGTCTGCGGCGAGGCGGTACCACCTCAGGGCCTCCGCAGAGTCCTGGGCGACACCTTGGCCGGTGTCATAGGCGACCCCCAGGCTGAACTGGGCCTCAGCGCTGCCTTGCTCGGCAAGGACGCGGGTCAACGGATAGGGCGCTTCTTCGCATGCGCCGAGGCTGAGAAGCAGCCCGCAGGTGACGGCCGAGCGAAGGGTCCGGCCAATCATGGCTGGCATGTTATGGCCTCGGCCGGGAGGCGTCAACGCGAGGTCGGCTCAACCCCTTAGAAAGGGGCGTGAGGGTCCGAAACTCCCCGCCAATTGAGTATTCCCGGTTTTCGGCCCACGGTCGCCAGTAGAATGCGGCATGGGCGAAAACTCTTTCGGTGTGGGCCTGGCGTTCGCCACCGTCGTCGCAGTTCTCCTCTGGGCGACGGTCCCGACGAGTGGCCAGCCCGAGGACCGGACCGCGTGGGGTCATCCCACCCTGGAGGGCATCTGGCTGGACGTCTACGCCACACCCTTCGAACGATCGCCAGACCTTGGTGACCGAGAGTTTGCCACTACAGAGGAACGAGCCGCCCTCGACCAGGCCCGCATGGGCGACGTCGGTCGTGACAGACGGGGCCCGCCCGGGAGCGCGCAAGACGTTTCTGGCGCTTACAACGCTGTCTACACCTCAGTGAAACCGGCTGGTCCGCGCACGTCGCTCGTCGTCGATCCGCCAAACGGAAGAATCCCCGTCCTGACGCCAGCGGCTCAGCGGGGGAATGAGATCCTACGAGAGTGGCGGGTCATGCTCATGCAGAACACCCCGACCTGCGAGCAGGACGCACCTGCTTGTGAGGGTGGGGACTACGGGCCACCCTCGCCGCGCCGGTTCGATGTGCCGCCCTTCTACAACACGTTGCGGATGAACCGCCATGATGGCCCTGAGGACCAGAGCCTGGGCGACCGGTGCATGCTCGGCGCAACACCCGACTTCAACGGGTTCCGTCGGATCGTGCAGGGTGAGGATTCCGTCGCCATCGCCTACGACACCGGGCAGGGCCAGGGGTTCCAGCGCATCATCTACCTGGGCGGGGAGCATCCACCGAGTCGGATCCGGCTCCGTCACGGTGACTCGCGCGGGCAGTGGGAGAACGACACTCTCGTCATCGAGACGACGAATCGCTCCCCGAAGTTTCCCTTTCGTGGCGCAGGTGCCAACCTCACGCTCACCGAACGGTATACACGAGTGGACGCTGACACGCTCGAGTACGAAGTGACGATGGTGGATCCCACCGTGTGGGTGGCGCCATGGACCGTCCGGCAGGAACTAAAACGACAAAGCGATCAGCAGAATCGCATCTACTATGAGCCGCGGTGCCACGAAGGGAACTACGGCATGGCGGCGATGTTCATCGGAGCCCGGATTCGGGAGCAGGAGTTCTCGGAAGGGCGTGGCCCGGATCCGTTCTCGCTGGATACCACCACAGGCGGTGGTGGGGCACGGTAGCCTCTCCGTCCGCCCAACGGGTTTTGCGACTTACTCCGGTGGCAGCCTTCAGTCTGCCGGCGATCTCGTCGGTGGGGCTCGCCGCGTTCGGTTTCCTTGACGCCGTTCGAGAGAACACCACCTTTCAGCTGTCCTTTGTCGGAGCCGGGGCTTTGCTGCTCGCCTGGAGCGGAGCGATGTTCGGGCTGGCTCAGCGGACCGGCCGACTCCTGACACTGGAGATAGCCCTCCGCAGGCAGCACTACGTGCAGGCCCTCGCGCAGGGCGTCTTCCTGGTGTATTGGGGTTGGTACTGGCGTCCCGTCTACGACTCCGCCTTCCTGATTGCCGCACAGCTGGTGTTCGCCTACGCCTTCGATATGTTGCTCTGCTGGTCACGGCGTGACACGTATACGTTCGGGTTCGGTCCAGTCCCCGTCATCTTCAGCATCAACCTGTTTCTCTGGTTCGTGGACGACTGGTTCTATCTGCAGTTCCTGCTGGTGGCGCTCGGCTTCTGCGCGAAGGACCTGATCCGATGGGAGAGAGACGGTCGGCAGGTCCACATCTTCAACCCGTCGTCGTTCCCGCTCGCGATCGTGTCCCTTGCCTTGATTCTGACTGGAACCAGCGACCTCACCTGGGGGCTGGACATCGCCACCACGCAGTTCTTTCCCCCTCACGTGTATCTGGTGGTGTTTCTGGTTGCGCTGCCAGGACAGTTCTTCTTTGGCGTGGCATCCATGACGATGTCGGCGGTGGCCACAACCTATCTGTTCGGACTCATCTACTACGCCGCAACCGGTATCTATTTCTTCTACGACTCGTACATCCCGATTGCAGTGTTCCTCGGGATGCACCTGTTGTTCACGGACCCATCGACCGCGCCCCGAACCGAGCTCGGACGCCTCATGTTCGGGGTGCTCTACGGTCTGAGCACCCTGGCCCTCTACGCCCTGCTCTCTCGTGTGGGTGTGCCGCCCTTCTATGACAAACTGCTGCAGGTGCCTCTGCTGAACCTTTCCATTCGGTGGTTGGACCGCTTCGCTCACTCGTCGGGGATTCGCGCGTTCGTCCCGCGCCGACGTCATCTGGCCTACGTTGCGCTCTGGGCGGTCCTCTTTACGGCCATGAGCGCGGCCCAGGGTGTGGGCGACCGTCACCCCGGCCAGTGGGTCCCGTTCTGGCAATCGGCGTGCGCGGACGACAGACCGCAGGCCTGTTCCTACCTGGCGAACATGCGGCTGCGATTTTGCCGAAGCGGCTCCGGGTGGGCCTGTAACGAAGAGGGGCTGGTCGCGCGTGGGTGTGAGCTCGGGTTCGAGCCGGCGTGCCGCAACCTCGCGAGGCAGACGACGGCGGCGACG
This sequence comes from Vicinamibacterales bacterium, assembly GCA_965249105.1. Lineage (GTDB taxonomy): Bacteria > Acidobacteriota > Vicinamibacteria > Vicinamibacterales > UBA8438 > CAUZIB01. The sequence goes on from OZ252219.1 coordinate 1,824,995, forward strand.
AGTGTCGAGCGAGCGCCACCGACGCTCGAGGACTATCCAATCATCCTCCGTGGAACCAAGGGGCCGATCACGGACCACTCGCCGTCCGCGCTCTTTTCTCGCGCCTGCGCACAGGGCTGGCTCGAGGCGTGCAGCCGGCCACGAGACGACGCTGTTCGATGAATTGGAATCACCCCAGTTCTGCTGACCCGAACGGGCGTTGCCGGGGCCCGGGCGCGCGCGTATACTCGACACATTCTACAAGTGCAGCAGCGCGGCCGGCATGGACGAGGTCCACCCAGCCGGTGCGCGATGGGGGGTAACGATATGAGGCGTGGACTGCTCAAGTCGTTCGGCGTGGCATCGGTGATCTCCATCCTCCTGGTCTTGTCCGAGCTTGCCGTCGTGCCGGTCGGGGGACAGGCGCCGACCACGACGCCCTGGGGACAGCCGAACCTGGAGGGCATCTGGCTCGATGTGTATGCGACGCCCTTCGAACGGTCGGCCGAGCTGGGTGATCGGGAGTTCTTCACCGACGAAGAGCGGGCGACACGCGACCAGGCGCGCATGGGCAACCCCGGACGGAACGCACGCGGAGATGATGGTCGACAGGACGTGGCCGGGGCCTACAACGCGGTCTATACGTCCGCCAAGCCGGCGGGCCCGCGCACATCGTTGGTCGTCGATCCGCCCAACGGGCGAATCCCCGCCTTCACGGCCGAGGCCCAGCGACGGAACGAAGTGCAGCGAGAGTGGCGCTTGATGCTCTTGCGCAACACGGAGACGTGTCAGACCGGCGCATCGGGCTGTACCGGCGGAGAGTATGGACCGCCGTCGCCGCAGCGATTTGATGTCGCGCCTTTCTACAATACCGGCCGCATGAACCGACACGACGGCCCGGAGGACCAGAGTCTGGGCGATCGATGCATGTTGGGGCGCACGCCTGATCTCAACGGCTTCAGACGCATCGTGCAGGGTGCCGATAGCGTCGCGATCGGCTATGACACCGGACAGGGCCAAGGGTACCAACGCGTCATCAACCTGAGCGGGAGCCATCCACCGGAGCAGATCCGCCTGCGCCACGGAGACTCCCGGGGACGCTGGGAGGCCGAGACGCTGGTCATCGAAACGACGAACTTCTCGCCGAAGTTTTCCTTTCGTGGCTCGGACGAGAACCTGCGGCTCGTCGAGCGGTATACGTGGGTGGATTCCGATACGCTGGCCTACGAGGTCACGTTCGAGGATCCGACGGTGTGGACCGCGCCATGGACCGTCCGTCAAGAACTGAAGCGTCAGAGCAGCGAGCAGAACAGAATCTATTACGAACCACGGTGTCACGAGGGCAACTATGGCTTGCCCGCGCTGCTGATCGGCTCGCGGATGGACGAGCAGGCGTTCGCGGAGGGGCGTGGCCCGAATCCGTTCTCACTGGATACGGCCACCTGCGTGACCGGCTTGCGGGACTGAGCGCAAACGCAGATAGGGAGTGATGATGCGAAACCGGGTTAGAGGTTCGTTAGTTGTCACGGCTCTCACGGCCGCCACGCTGGGTGCCGTTGTCGCCGTCGCGGTCAGCAGCACCGCCAGCCAGGACCAGGATCAGCCGACGCGTCCGGTGCAGACACCGGACGGCCGGCCCAATTTCAACGGCGTCTGGCAGGCCAACAACGAGGCGCACTGGGACCTGGAAGCCCACGAGGCGCGTCCGGGGATGGTGACGCAGCCGGGCATCTACGACTACGAGTACGCGCGAGTGCCCGCCGCTCCGGTGGTGGCGCTCGGCGCCGCGGCCGGGGTGCCGGGGTCATTGGGGGTGGTGCAAGGCGACGGTCGGATTCCATACACACCCGAAGCCCTGCGGCTCAAGCAGGGGAATGCGGAGAACTGGATCGACCGCGACCCGGAGCTCAAGTGCTACTTACCGGGAATCCCGCGCGCAATGTATATGCCCTATCCGTTCCAGATCGTCCAAGGCACCGACAAGATCCACATGACCTTCGGGTTTTCGAACGCGGCCCGCGTCGTTTATCTGGACGACGTCGAGCTGCCGCCGGACTACACCTACATGGGGCATTCGGTCGGTCGGTGGGAGGGAGACACGCTCGTCGTCGAGGTGACGGAGTTTAACGGCAAGACCTGGTTCGACCGGGCCGGCAACTTCCACGGCGAGGCCTTGCGGCTCACCGAGCGCTTCACGCCGCTGAGCGCGGACGCCATCTGGTATGAGGTGACGATTACAGACCCGCAGACGTTCACAGATCCCTGGTCGATTGCCATGCCGCTGTATCGTCGCCTGGAGCCGAATATCACCGTGCTGGACTACCCGTGCGTCGAGTTCGCCGAGGAGTTTATGTACGGGCATCTCCGTCGGGAGCCGCTGGTGAAGCGATGGGAAGGCGAGACCATGATCGTGGAGATCACACGCAAGATTCCTCCAGGCGATCGACTTCACGAATGGTATCGACGGTAGCCGAGCGAAGAACGGCGTACAGAACGAGCTCGAGCAGTGCAACGCGAGAAGATGAGGCGTAGGGAGGGTAGAGGCATGAGAGGGAAGCTGGTGATAGCTGGCGCGAGTGCGATCGTCGGGATAGGTGTCGGCCTGTTGGGCACCACCGAGCCGGTGGCGGCACACCACGCGTTTGCGGCCGAATTCGACGCGGAACGACCTGTGGAGTTCAGGGGCACGGTGACGCGTGTCGAGTGGATCAATCCTCACGTCTGGATCCACGTCGACGTGACGAAAGACGACGGCACCGTGGAGCCGTGGGCCTTCGAAGCCGGCACGCCGAACGTGTTGTTCAGACGCGGCTTTACGCGGCGGTCGCTTCTGCCTGGTGCGGAAGTGCTCGTCGACGGCTATCAAGCCAAGGATGGCACCAATCGGGCGAATGGCCGAGACATCACGCTCACCGATGGAACCAAACTGTTCCTCGGGTCGTCGGGCACCGGCGCCCCCTACGAGCTCGCCCGACCCGGCGTCGATACCGCAGACCCGCCTCGCTGACAGCTACCTCGATCCTTGCGACGAGTCTTCCGCCGCGGCCTCCTCGGCGCGCGCACCCGCGAGGATGTTGTAGAGACCGTAGTTGCCTTCGTGACAGGCGTACTCGAATACCGGCACATCGGACTTCCGCATCGGAATGACGGCCGTGAAGGGTCGAGTAAATGACATCGGGGCATCGACCGTGAACTCGTAGAGCAGCGTGTTTGCGTCGACGCGCCGGAACCGCTCCGTGAGCGAGAGCTTCTCGCCCGACCCCACGCTGCTGGTGATCGTGGAGTAGAAGCTCGGCGTCTTGTTCGTAAAGTTCGTCGTCTCCACGACCAGGGTGTCGCCGTCCCAGTGACCCCGCGCATCACCCATCCATTGACGGACGTCCTTGGGCAGATGCGGGCGCCCGTCCAGCGGAATGATTCGCGCGTCGTGCACCATCTCGTTCAGGATGACGACGGTGTCCGGCGTCTGGAACAGCTGCATGTTGTTGTTGTAGTAGCTGGGCATCATGGGCGGCCCGCTGTTGAACCCCAGGAGGCACCGTACCGCGAGACCTCGGTCTTCTGGGCCATCCGTGCCGATCCCGCCCGTTCGGTACCGCACTGGACGGTCACCGGGTAAGTCATCAGTGGCTGAGCCGACCTGCTCCGCCGCTCCCAGCCTCAGGGGAGGGAGTCTTCCATCCGGCGGATCTACGATCAACGACGTACGCTTGTCCCTGGTGACCTTGGTGCCCGAGTCGAACCAGAAGTTGTTATAGGCGCCGACCGACTGCCCGCCCCCGCCGGCCGGCAAGGGCTCCGTTCGCACCTCGCTCGGCGCAGCTAGCCGCACGATGCGGTCAGCCGCTTCTTGTTCGAGGCCAGCCGCTTCTTCGTCCGTCAGAGACTCTCTCCCCGCAAGCTCCTCAGGGCGCTCCAAGGGCGTGATGGTGCGGAAGTCCCACACGCCCTGCAGGTCCGGTTGGGCCCAGGCCGTCCGGGGCGGCGTCGACGTGGGCGTCTGACCAGCAGCGAAGATTGACGTCAGCGTCACGACCACGAGCACTATCAGCACAGCAGCGAGACATCGATGACTCATCCTGACCTCCGTCCTAGCCTCTCGGCTCTCATGATGGACCAGCACACACCCGCGAGCAAGGCGTAGTGTGCCCTCAGCTGCTTTTGGAACGGTACGCGGGCCAGACCGGGAGTGTCAGTGGAATGGCGGGAAACCAGGTGTTAGAACGTGTCGGCCCCGGATTCGACTACAATCGGGCCGCCATGAAGACACCATCATTTTGGCTGCAGTGCGCGCTGATCGCCGGAACCGTGTCGCTGGTCGGGTGCCAGGGCGCTCCGATGCCCGAGCCGGAGCCCACGTCGTCCGGGCCGACGCCTGTCGGCGACACCCTGACGATCGCTCAGGCCACGGACGGGTTGTACATCTCCTGGCGCGAGCACATCATCGATGGCTTCGACATCAATGGAGGTGTCCTCGTCTCGGGCAGCGACGGCCTGACCGGCGGCGACCTCGACCTCGACGGCCACACGGACATCGTCTCGGTCCACGAATCCGACACCGCCTACGACGACGTCGCGGATGGGCACATCCGCTTGGCGTTCGGCTCGGACGACCCCGACCAGTGGACGCTGGCCACGCTCGCCGAGGGAGCCGAGGCGGCAGCGCCAGAGGATGTCGACATCGCCGACGTGAACGGCGACGGCTACCCCGACATCATCGCGGCGTGTGAGCTGGCGCACCTTATCTACTTTCAGAATCCAGGGAACAGTGACGACGCACGTGCGGGCAACTGGGAGCGATTAATCATCCCGGTCACCGCGAACCGCGGCTCGTACATCCGCGTCTTCTTTGCCGACTTCAACGGCGACGGGAAGCCGGAGGCAGTGGCGCCGAACAAGGGTGGGCAAAACCCCCCTAGGGATACTGAGGAGCTGGACGCCATTTCGTGGTTCGAGATCACCGGCGACCCTCTCGATGGCGATTCGTGGGTGGAGCACGTCATTGCTGAGGTCCGGATCCCGATCAACTCGCGGCCGGTCGATCTCGACCAGGACGGAGACATCGACGTGCTGGGCGGCTCGCGAGGCGAGCGCAGGATCTTTTTCCTCGAGAACCTCGGCGGCGAGACGATCGAGTTCAAGAATCATCCGATCGAGATTGCGGCGGCGCAAGCGCCTGTGCTCACAGGCTTCAACTTTCAGATCGCCGATCTGAACGAGGACGGGCGGTTGGACGTCATCGTTCAGGCGGGCGTCGGCGAGCAGGGATTCACGGGGGGCGCGGCATCCAATCTGATCTGGCTCGAGCAACCCGCCGATCTGTCCGAGATGTGGACGGCGCACATGATCGGGACGGTCTATCCCGACTCGATGACCGGGTTCAGCCTCGCCGACATCAACGAGGACGGCCGCGACGATCTGATCGCCGGCGGGTATAGCCAAAACCCGCGCGACCATGACGGCCCGGACGTGACCCGCGACGGCAGGCTGGGACGCCTCGTCTGGCTCGAGCAGCCAGCTGACTCAACCGCCGTCTGGATTCGTCACGACATCTCACGGCGCAAGCGCGGGATGTTCGACAAGTTCCTCGTGAAGGACATGGATGGGGACGGCGACGTCGACTTCATCGGGACCCGCGGGAACTCCGTGCCCTACGGCGGAGTCTTCTGGCTGGAGCAAGTGCGCACCGCCGAACCGGTCAAATCGTTCGAGCGCGCGCGCGACGAAGACAGCGTGGAGATGCCGCTACCGTCCGATCCGGCCAACTAAAGCCATTGTTGCACAGAGCCGCCACCACCCTCGGCCCGTATGCCGTCACCGCCAAGATCGGCGAAGGTGGGATGGGCGAGGGAATTCACCGAGCGGGTGCCTCTGTCATAGCCTCGTGTCTTCGATTACCGTAGAACCCTTCCGCCCGGAGCAGGCGGCCGAAGCTTCCCGTGTGCTGGCCCGTGCGTTCGCGTCCAACCCGGCTCACGTCGCGGCGTTCGGTAGCCCTGCGCCGTTGAAGAACGAAGCGTTCTTCAGAACAGTGCTAACCGTTACCAAAGGACCGAAGTTCGTGGCGACCGATGGGTCGCGAATCTTCGGATTGATTCACTGGGTCCACTCCTCGGAGTGCCAGGTCTCGCCCGGTGAGAAACTCCGGCTGCTTCCCGTCATGACGGCGAAGCTGGGTATCGCAGCGACCTTGCGCGTTCTGTCTTGGCTGTCCATGTGGTCCAAGCATGACCCGAAGGCATCCCACTTGCATCTTGGTCCGATCGGCGTCGCGCCCGAGGCGCAGGGGCAGCGCATCGGCTACCGACTGATGACGCGATACTGCGAGGCGCTAGCTGTGAGTGCCGTCTCCGGCTATCTGGAAACTGATCGACCGGAGAACGTTGGTTTCTATCGCCAGTTCGGTTTCGAGACCACTGAAGAGATCCAGGTCATTGGTGTGAAGAACTACTTGATGTGGCGTCCGGTCACGAGCGACCAAGGCCAGTGAAGCGTCACATCCGGTTGCCAAAGTCGATGGCCACAGTCGGCGGCTCGTCGCGGTCTTCGGACGATCGCCTGGGCTCGAATGATTTCCACAGCTCGGCCGCGTGCTTGAGCGACCACGGTGTCGAGCTCGCACATTCCACCATCGCGTCGGTGAGCTCGCGCGCGGTTCCGATTCGGTCCCCTGGAGCCTTCGCCAGGCAGCGCGTCAGCACCGCCTCCAGATCGGGGGGAACAGCACGCCCAGTGCGTCGCGACGGCGGCGTGGGGACCGTATGCAGATGGTGGGCGACGATCTCCACGATGTTCTTGGAGCTGAACATCGGGCTGCCGGTGAGCAGGAAGTAACCGACGGCCCCTAGCGCATAGAGGTCGCTTCGTCCATCGACGAACTGCTCGCCCTTAATCGCTTCAGGCGCCATGTACATGGGCGTGCCGACCAGCATGTGCTGACTAGTGCCCATCATGGTGGCCTCGTCTTCCGTTGTGACCACCCGCTTCACCAGGCCGAAATCGACCACCTTTGCCACGTCCGGTATCCCACCACGCTGGCAGAGGATGATGTTGGCCGGCTTAATGTCCCGGTGAATGAGACCGACCTCGTGCGCCTCGGTCAGCGCTCCGCTGACTTGCCGGAGAATATGAATGACGCGGCCCGGCTCTTGAGGTCCAGATGCCGTAACGAGCTCTTCCAGATTAAGTCCCTCGAGATACTCCATCGCGTAATAGAAGACCCCGTCCGGCGTGCGTCCGTAGTCGAAGATGGCGATGGTGCTTGGATGGCTGAGGCGTGCCGTCAACTGCACTTCACGCTCGAACCGCTGGATATTGTCTTCTCCGGTCTTCTCGGGGGGGAGCAGTTTGATGGCCGTGGGTCGCCGTAGCATGGCGTGGCTGGCCCGATAGACGCTGCCCATCCCTCCTTCGCCGATCTTCTCTTCGAGCGTATATTGGCCGAGGCGCCGGACCTTGTCTGCCTCTGCGCGGAGTCCGAAAATGACGCCCGAGCCAACGGTGCTGATCGCGACCGCGATCCCGCTCCAGGCGATGGTGTTCAGGAAGTTGCCGTACGCGATGTCCGCGCGCGTCAATTGGTCGAGGGCTGCCGGGACAAGGAGGTTGTCTGCCATCAACAGGACGTAGGCCGAAGCCCCGACATGGGGTGTGAACGCAGTCACACCGAGCCAGAGCGTCCGATTCGCCGTGCTTGGGACAGCTACGGTCCGTACAAGGACGATGCTCGAGCAAGCCAGTTGGGCCACGAGGAGCGCTTCCACCGGACCCTCGATGAAATCCATCGAGCCCAACGCCAGGACCGCACCTAACATCGCAAAGCAGAAGCAGGTGAGCGTCAGGGCGCCAGCGTCCAGCCAGCGCAGCGCCTGCGTTGAGCCCACGGCCCGCTTCGTAAGGAGCCAGGTCGCGCCCACAATCGTGGTCGCAGCCAGGTGCCAGACAGTGGCGGGGTGGAGCAGATAGGGGAGGCCAATGGCAAGCGACGTGATCAGGGTGAGCCCGTAGAATCCGAACGACAAAACGAACACCCATCCGGCGTAGAGCCGGAGTCGACCCTGGAGAAAGACGCGCGCCTCCTCCGTGTCGGTCGCGCCGGATCCGAGGACCGGCGCAACTGGAGAGCCCCCCCCGGTCATCATGCGGGCAGTATAGGCGACGCATCCGACTGACCCTGGTGCGACTCAGCGGCAGCTCCTAGACGCCCTGAACTCGGGCGACCTTGAGGCCGTCGTGGCGTGTTATGAACCAGCTGGTGTCATCGCGCCCGAACCGACCGAACGGGTCGAAGGACACGCCGCCGTCCGGTCGATGATGGAAGGGTTCCTCGCTCAGCGCCCGACCATCGCCCTTCAAGAGTCGCAGGTCGTAGAGGCGGGCGACTTGGCGCTCGTCCGCTCAGGACTCACTATTACTACGGGCGAGGGCCAGGGCCAGGTACAGGAGATGAAGGTCGTGCCGACGCTGTTGATGCGGCGACAGGCGGACGGCCGATGGTTGGTCGTGATTGACTGGCCGTTTCCGGCGCCCGAATGATGTCCGGACGTAAAATGCTGACCCGACACAGATAACCATGCCTCTCGAAGTCGGCTCCCGACTCGGCCATTACGAGGTCACCGCCCTGATCGGCGAAGGCGGCATGGGACAGGTCTACCAGTCGCACATCGTCGCACCCTCGACCCTGATCCCTCCGGCTGCCGGATTACGCCACACAAGGCGTGCCGATTCACTCGGCCAGCGGGTGCGGCCGGATCTGGAACCGCACTATCTCGCTGGTCATGCCCTTGCCACCTTCGTTGTGCCAGTTGAACGAGTCGTAGCTCGCCCACACGCCACGGCCTTTCCAGCCCGCACTTGGATCATCGATCCGACCGTCGAGCCCCCGCGTGTAGAAGCCCAGCGGATACGGCACCCGCATCGTGACCCACTCGCCGGTGTCCGGCAGCAGCGCCAGCAGCGCGTCCGAACCGGTGCCGTTTGCCATCGGCACGTTCGCGCCCAGCCCCAGCGTGTTGAACTGGTCCACCCAGTTGTAGTAGTGGAACTCCGCGTTTACGGTCGTGCCCTTAAACTCCGGGCCCGGCGACCGATAGAGCGTCCACCCTTCCGCGCACTGCTGGCCGGTGGCGGTCGGACCGTTCGTCACGCGGCACTTGCTCCGGTCGAAGCTCGCGAGGTGGCCGCTGCCGGCGAGCGCGGTCCAGACGACCCCGTTGCGGTCAACGTCGATCCCGCGCGGGCCGAAGCCCCACCGGCTCTCGTCGACGGCCGTGTTCCGGAACGGCGGCTCGTAGATCTCCGAGATGCACGTCTCCGGCGGGTTGTCGCCCGGATCGATCCGCACCAGGCTGCCCGGCATCGGGTACGGCTTTCCGACCCAGATCGACCCGTCGGTCGGATGCGGGATGATGCCGTAGCTGAAGCTCCCGAACCGCGTGTCACGGCTGGGGTCGGTCACCTCGACCGCGCCCGGCCGCGTTACGTCGCGCCGTCTGCTGGGCTCGTTCCACGGCTTCGTGATCTGGCCGTCGCCGTTGGTGTCGAGCACCGTCGGACACCAGCCTTGCGACGCCCGCTCGTCCCCGGTCTCGTCGTACATCTTCGTGTTCAGCCACCCGACCACGTTGACGTCGCCGCTCAGCCAGAGCGTGTCGTTGGCGTCGTCGGCGAACTGCAGGTGGTGGGTGCCGAAGCAGGTGTCGATCAGCGCGAAGCTCTGGGTACTGGTGTCGTAGTAGGAAAGCTGGCGGGTCGCCCGCTCGGTTGGAAAGAACTTCACAGACGGATGATCCGCCTCGCGGCACCACTCTGGTGTCTCACGGCCGGGTCGCACGGACTGGGTCAGCCAGACGCGTCCCTTGTCATCCATCATCGGGTTGTGCCCGCTGCCCCCGTCGCCGGTCGGAGGCGCCGGCTCGTTCCCCCAGTAGAGCGACGGAATCGCCTGGGACCGGCCCACATACTCGTCACGCTGGCCCCGCACCGGCACGCGGGCCGGGAGCTGCAGCAGGGTCGACCGGTGGGTGATGGGGTCGGTGATCGTCAGCGCGCTGCCGCCTAAACCGTACACGGGTCCGCCAGGATACAGGGTCGGGTTCCGCTTGTCGGTGACGACCTCGTCGTGGATGAAGACGCGTGGGCCGCCCCAGCCCCACATCGACAGGACCACGTTCCGCTCGACCCCCTGGGGCCGCGGGGGCTCCGGCGGCACCTCGCCGGCCAGAATCCGGTCGGTCCAGTCGGCATACATCGACAGCGCGGGCTCAAGACCCATCCGGTTGAGCGCCGCCATCATGAACGGCCCGCTCCCCCCCGCTCTGACGCGATGCTCCCACGCGGCGCGGGTCGAGTCGAAGTCCTTCAGGTCCAGCATCGGCATCTCGCGCGTCGCCTTATTCCCCATCTGATGACAGAGCTCGCACCCATCCTTGAGCCGGTCCACCCAGTGGGCTTGCGTGCGCATCCCCTCGCCGATGCCGTTCCCGTCCGCGCCGGTACCGGGGAATTCACTCTCGGTCGGAATCTCGAGCAACGAATACCAGTAGTTCGCCGGATAGACCTCCGCGGCCATTTTCGGCGTCGCCGCCGCCGTGGCCATCAGCGACAGGTCGTCGCCCATTCGGGCCGGCGTCTTATCGGAGTCGACCAGCCCATACCCGCGGACCCAGACCTCATAGGCTGCGACGGGCAGGTCGGGTACCACGAAGCGCCCGGCGTCATCGGTCACCACGATCTTCCGGAACGTGGTTTCGAGGTCGTTCGTTTCCGCAATGACCCACACTCCTGCCTCGGGACCGCTGGCGCTCCGCACCACACCGCTGATGTCGTCGCTGCCTGCCACGACCGGCGCGTAAATCAACCAGAACATCCCACTGACGCCCATCGCCACCCCACCAGCGAGGACCCATCGCCATGCTGCCATACGCATCTCCTCCTCCCTTTCCCCTCAATAGTCGTCACGCGACCAACCGACAAGATTCCTCGTCGATCATCAAAATCGGTGACCGGTCAGACCGCCGCCCGATCACCGCGCAGGGGTGATCACAAGTGGACGCCTCGCACGGCGTGACCGGAGAGCCCAGATTCTCGCTCGGCCAGTTGCCGGGTCGACTAGACTGTCGAGAGGTACGGGATGAACTACCCGGCCTGCACGGGTGGCACTCGTTACCGTCGGGTGGATTCCTGCCCCACCGTCTCCTCCAGCATCGCCATATCGACGACCTCACCATGGAGCGGCACGATCCGGTCGACGCGCCACTCGAGCTCGTTGATCGCCTCGAGCAAGGCGCCCGCGAACGGCGCCACCCTCGTGTTCGGTGTATAGGCATCGGCCTCGATCAGAATTCGCTCGCGGGGCAGATACGCCACGAGCATCGCATCCGCGTGCAGGTCCAGTCGGATGCGAGCGATCTGCATCGTGCGGCGGCCGTCGGTCAACTCGTACACATCGTTGCCCACGAGTTCCAAGCTGAGCTCCTGAGGCGTGCGCGCTAACGCGTCGGGCCGGAGCGTGTGTGGTCGTCGCACGACGTCCTCATAGAACTCGGCATTCGTCGTGTGCGCGATGACGGTCACCCCCTCGGAGACGGCGGCCCGAATGCCACCCGAATGGTCGAAGTGATGGTGCGTGTTGACCACGTATTGAAGAGGCTTCTCGGGCCGGAGCTCGCGGGCCGTCTCGATCACGGCGAGCGTGCGGGCATCGTGCTGCGGCGCCTCGACCAGCGCGAGAAACTCATCGAATTCGACGAGCACACTGTGGTGGGACTGTCCCGCGAGTAGCCAGAGTCCGTCGCCAATCTCCTCCAGCTGCACATTGGCTTGAAACTCTGGAGGCGGCGCAGACCGCGCCTCATCTGGCGCACTGAGGTCACCGAGATCCGCGTCCGGGGTCGTCGTGACACGAAGTTCCCGCGTGGTGAACTCATCGGTTGCGACCGAGATTCGCCGGGGCACCGTCAGGCGCGCTTGAAAGCCAAGTCCTCCGGTCTCTCTGTAGTCCTCGAACCGGCTCGTCCGTGTCACGTCGCCCAGGTTGGAGTGGTATCCCGTGGAGACAATCCGGGTCGGATATTTGGTGGTTGGGTCGACGTACATCGTGTAGGTCTCCCCGGACGCCGACGTGATGTCGACGGCATCCTCCCCGTCTTCCTGCCGCAGGTTGCCCACCGTGGAGCCTTCGGCGAGCGAGAGTTGGACGAGAGCCACCGGGTGGTGATACCGGTCGGCCTGACGATCCCTCGTGGTTGGCACCGTGTCGCGCCGGACGGTGCCATCCTCCATGATGGTGTAGGCCGTGTCGCCGTCGAGGCCCAGCGTCAGCTCTTCCCTGAGCACTGGGTTTGCGGACAGGAACGTCGACGTGCGAAGCTGGATCACCCGCCGCCGATCGTTCACGAGGTCGAACTCGTGACGGTATTCATCCAACTCCCAGTAGGGTAGATCGTCGCCGGGCGCTGAGTTCTGCCCCAAGCGATACTGTTGTCCTTCCCCCTCCAGAAGTAGGGTCTCAGTTCTAACGATGACGTTCTGGCCGCCCATCGCCTCCGCCGCCTCGTAAATCAGTTCCATCTCCGGCGTGCGCTCCCCGCACCCCCCCACCACGAATGTCAGGCACGTGAGAACGGCGAACCTTTTCGTCGTCATAGCTCTACTCCTTGTCCGGCCTCCGCGCGACACGCCGGCTGAAGCCTGGGCGATTCAGAGCTCTGAGCAGACGTGCAGGAAACGACGAGCGAAGTCAGCAAACCGACAGCTGTCGTACGGCGCACTGGAACTCTCGACATGATGCCTCCTTCTCAGACAGCACCAAGAACCACCGCCACAACGACCGAGGGTTGCCTTGTACCACCATCAGCGACAGCGGTCAAGCTCCCCGGTCTGTCCAGCCAGAATGTCCTCAACCTGGGTTCAGCCAAACCCAGCCCTCCCCGTGTCCTCAAGATCCTGTTGCAGGATCGACCGGATCGGCGTAGCGTAGGCAACAGATCCCCCCTACAAGGAGGTCCCGATGGTACCGCGTCGCATCGCGGACAGGTTGCAGCGACTCCGGTCGGAGTATCTGGACATGCCCAGGCTCTCTCTCACGCCGGACCAAGTCGCGCAGATTTTGAACGTCGATCCCCCCACGGCGAGGGGCCTGCTGCACACGCTGGAAGAGTCACGCTTCCTGGAACGCACGCGGGATGGGCGATTTACCCGCGCGGTGCCACGTCCCGAGCTGCATGACTGTGCTTTGTGTCGCCAGCCGCGCGCGCACGGCAGTCTGCTCCAGGTCGAGGACACCGACGAGGCGGAAGCGATCTGGGTATGCGCGGACTGCCAGCAGAAGCTGACCCGCGGCATCGATGACGAGGGCGTCCAGGGCGGATGACCCGGATACCTCAACTCTAGCGGTGAGGCTCAACAGAATCCATGTCAATCAAGAATTCGGGGTTCGCCAAACGCCAGCCACAGCCTCCGCCGCAAGCGCGGTTGGCGCTGTCGATCATTGAGTGTGCCGTCAGCGACATCAAGGCCGATGACGCGCCCCGCCAAAGAAGCGCCGCTCGCTTTTTGAGTGGATCACCGGAGTTCTACTTTTGGGCGCACGTGCTCGAGCAGGATTCCAACTGGCTGCTACGGGGCCTCCGTGCCAGGCTGCGCCAAGACTCGCCACATGCGTTTGAGCGGCTCTCACGCCTGACATCATCAGTCACGCCGTCTGGCTCTACCACCGATACTGCCTGAGCTTCCGCGACGCTAGAGGTGTACCGTGGAGCTTGAAGTCGATGTCGCGGTGACCTGGTGGACAGCGCACCTCGAACGCTCTGTTGCCACCCCCCATAGCGAGGCGTTGAGTCGGGGAGCCTCGGCGACCACGGCGGGGATCAGCGCGTTTCGAGACGCCTTTCGGCGGGCACTGATGGCATATCTTCAGCCCTCGTGGCGGCCCAGGGAGCCCACCTGGGGACAGGGCACACGGGCGTTTGGTGTCAGGTTCGGCCCGGACGACGTGCTCGCGACAGCGATAGATGAGTCGGGCGTCCGCGGTACCTCGTGGATGCCCACCGAGACCACAATGTGGATCGATCCTGGTGAGGTTCGAGTGCGTGTCGGTCGTCACGCCCCCACCGAAACGTTGTGGAGGCGGTGACGGGGAGGGTTCAGTCACGGGTCGGCAGGTCATACATGGCCTGCATCGCTGGCTCGATCATCTCAAAGGAGACCGTTCGGTTTGCTGCGACCTTCAACTCCCCCTTGTCGGTCGACCTCTCCAACACCTCTTGGTAGTGGTCCCAGAAGGCGGAGAGGTCTCCGCGGCGCACCGCGCTCTCAAATACGGTCATCTTGCTGGCCGCGTGTACACATTCGACCATCGCGAGGAGCGTCCTCAACTTTTGCGTCTTGGTCATGGTCAGGACCGTGCGTTCTCCGTCGCGGGGTCCGTCGTCCGTTCCAGCGGCTGGCCTGTTCGGCGCGACGCCAATCGCGTCTCTATGTATGTCACGGCGTCGCGGACGCGCTGCATCGGGTCCGCCTCGTCGTCCGGGATCTCGATCCCGAACGTCTCCTCAAAGGCCAGTAGTAGCTCGAAGGCATCCAGCGAATCGGCTCCCAGGTCGTCCCGGAAGAGGGCGTCGTCAGTGAGGCTGTCTGCATCGATGCCGAGATGCTTCGCAATGAGGCTCCGGACCTGGTCAGCGGTCGTCATGGTGACGTGTCGGGCCGGTTAGGCGAGTCGGGCAACCGCCGTGCGCTGAGCCATCACCAGCAGGTGGTCGTTCTCATACGTGATGCGCGTGAGGTCGCGGAATGCCTGACGCACGCCCTGGCGGAAGGTGTTGATCGCCGCGCGAAGGGCGTCATCGGAATACAGTCTGAACGTTGAATAGTGATACTGGGTGGCTTGTTCGACCAGTCGCGACAAGGAGGTGGTGACCGTCCACGGGACCGTCTGCGTGCGAACCGACGCGAAAGCCCCGGTGGCCAGGAGGGCCGCTTGCAGATCCTCGACCTCATGGAGTCTCGTTTCCCGCGTGGCGAACTCGGGAAAGTGGCGGCCCCAGATCGTACGGCGGTTCTGCTCTGGGGTGCGCGTATAGACGACGAGCTGGCCGGATGGGGTGAGCACGCGAGACGCCTCGCCCATAAACCGGGGGAGGTCGACGTGATGCACCGCATTGAAGCAGGTCATCACGTCGCAGCTGGAGGTGCGGATCGGGAGTGTTTCGACGGCCCCAACCAGGTGCTGCGCACGAAGACCCGCGTGTCCGTTGCGGAGGCGCGCCTGCGTGAGCATGGCTGGACTCAGATCGAGACCGACGGGAACGACCTCCACACCGAGCGTTGAGGCGAGGCAATGACTGATCGCGTCCAGGTACCGACCCGAGCCCGTGGCGACGTCCAGGAGTCGCACGGGTCTCCCCGGATCCTCGGCGCGAGCCACCACGTCGCTGATGACACCCACGGCATCGAGATCCAGCTCGCGCAGCGTCCGATACCGCGTTGACACCTTCGCGAAGTGATCGCCCAACCGCCTCGTGCGGTCGCGTTCCTCGCGGTCGTCGGTCCCAGAGGGGATCTCGACAGGCAATCCGGACGTGTAGACCGTGGGCATAAGTTGTCTGGTGAACCCCGGACCCGACGGGTGGGTCGATTCGGGTCGCTCGACGCACTGAGCCTCAACACTCTGGCACTCTCCCTCGTGTCTGTCAACTAGGTCAAATGGCCGAAGCCGGAACGGTCATACTGACACGGAGTGACCCACGAGGCTCAGTGGAGCAGGATGTGGGTCAAGACCAACGAGACAAGGAGTCCCGCGCCGAACCGTGCCACGCCCTTGTCAGGGGCCGCGATCAGGTCGCGGAACGGGATGCGCCATCCGTTGCGACGCATCGTCGGTGCGGCCACCGCGGTCAAACTGAGGACGATGACCCACCCGGACCGCACCAGATAGCTCGTTTCCGGCCAGACCAGCGTGAACCCGAAGTATAGGGCGATACTGGCGAGCAACGCGCCCAGCACGAGCTGCCGCGAGGGCCGAATGAGAAAGACCGCGGCGGTCACGAGCACCACGAATCCGTTCTTCACGTAGTAGGACAGCTCGTTGAACCAGTGCGTCAGGGGATCCTCCTGGAGACTGCCCGTCTTGAGGAAGACGACCAGGAAGGCGAAGAGCACACCGGTCACCCAGGCGCCCACGATGGCCGATTTCCCGATGCGGACGACCTCCTCGGGGGACGCATCTGGTCGGAGGTAGCGCTTGTAGACGTCGATGGACCACAGGGTGGACACGGAGTTGAAGATGGAGTCGACGGTGCTCATCAGGGAGGCGAACAGACCGCAGACGATGAGGCCGCGCAGGCCGGCCGGGAGGAACCGGGTGACGAGGGTCATGTACGCGCGGTCTGGGTCGTCGAGGGGCTCATCGGCCAGGATGCCGGCCATGGCGATCCCGGGGACGACGATGATGAGCAACATGACGTACTTGAGGACCCCGCCCACCAACAGCCCGACCTGGGCGTGCCGCAAGCTCTTCGCCGCCAGGGCCCGCTGCAGAATCACCTGGTTCGCACCCCAGTAATTCAGGTTCAGGAGATTCATCCCGATGATGGCGGTCCACGGCACAGTGGGGTGGTCCCGGGGCAGATGCAGGTGCATGAGGTGTCCCGTTGTGCCGAAGAGCTCGGACCAGCCGCCGAGATGATGCACGGCGACCGAGACCGTGATGAGTCCTCCCCCGAGGAGCAAGACGAACTGGACGATGTCGGTCCGTACCACGGCCCGCAATCCGCCAAGATACGTGTAGACCGCCGAGAACAGCCCGAGGGCGACGATCAGGACGGCGAGCCGCACCGCTTCCCGGTCGCTGATCCACGCCACCATCTCGTTGAAGATGCCATCGAGCGCGTAGGCCGCCCAGAACAACGCCGTGCCGAGGTAGAGCAGCGCGTAGAGCACAATCATCAGGAGTGCGTATGCCAACGCCACCCGCGGCCCGAACCGCTGCTCGAAGAACTGGCTGATCGTGACCACTCGGAGTCGGAGGTACAAGGGGACGAAAAAGAAGGCGGCGATCACAATGCCGAAGATGGCGTTGAGCTCGAAGTTCCCTTGCGCCAATCCGTCGACATAGGCCGCGCCCGTCACCGAGAGGAAGTGGCCGGCCGAGATGTTGGTCGCGATCGTGGACATCGCGATAGACGGCCACCGCAGCGAGCGCGAGCTGAGGAAATACTCCTCGGGACCGGCGGCGGCGTCGGCGCGCGCACGCAGGCCGATCACGAAAATGGTGGCGAAGTACGCGACGACAATCCCGAAGTCGATCATGGGCGGATGCTCGAGGCGGGCCCTTAGCCCTTCAACGCCGCCCGCACTTTCACGAGCAGGTAGTCATGATCAAAGGGCTTCATGAGGTACGAATTGCGGGTCTCCGGGGCACTCAGAGGCTTCTAGCCCCATCCAGTCACCAGGATGGCGTTGCAGTGGTGGCAGACGCGTGCGTCAGAGGAAACCCTGCCGCCGCAGTACGGGCACTTCTGCACTCGCACGGAATCCGAGCCCCAGACAGGTACAAAGAACAGCACCACGGCCAGGGGGCCTAACACCAGACCGGCGATGACACCGGTGGCGAGTGAGAAGCTGCGACGGTGCGCCGCCATACCACCCACCGAGGCTCCAAGGCCGGCCCACAGCAGCAATCCCATATACGTCTCGCTCGATCGCCCCTGCGGCTAGGGTACTACGTTGGACGAGTGATTCCCATTCGCCACACCTGGCAGTTGAACCCCTTGCGCTACGGAGCCATGCGCTGGCGACCGAGCCCCGCCATGGGTCGCGTCATCGTCATGTTCCACATTCTGCCCATAGCCGATACGGGTGGACGAACGCGCAGAAACACGATGAAGGACACAGGTCTGGCCCCGTGGGTTGCTACCAAATGCTCGGGTACGTTGTGAAACGTCACGGCACCGCCCAAGCCGAACTCGAATCCGCTGAGCCGGGGGAGATCCCTGACTGCACCTATGGTGAGCGCCAGCACGGTGTCACGTAGCGGTGGTCCCTCTCCACCGTCGTGCTCGGCTGCGCCAAGTAGTAGCTCCGTCTCGACATCCGTGGCTTCGAACCGACTGTAGAGGGCATACGCCCCCGCCCGATGGGTGCCTTCAGCAAAGAAGGCATCGAACACGGCGTCTCCATGATCTTTGTCATTGAGCCCATACCCAAGCGTGATGGCGGAGAAGTCAGGCTTGGGTTGGGTCATCCAAGACGCGGATACGGTGGTGCGTCGAAGACTGCCTGGTTCCAGTTCCTCCGGCTCGTGGAGGTAACCGTGTGACGCCTGGAACTCCCATTCCATTCCGGCACGAAACCAGAGCCTCGTCGCCCACGAGTCCAGCGGCCCAACATCGGAGATGTTCCATCGGTCCTCATCCGGCTCACGCCCATGGAACAGTGAGCCCTCCGCAACCCAAGGGCCGCGATCGACCGCCATGGCGACCACGCCCTTTGCGATGTGCGTCGAGTCGAAGGTGTGATGTCCAAGGGGAGCAAACGGATTCTCCGCCGACGAAGCCCGATGCATAAATGCCACGGGGCCCAGTGTGGCTTCACCAGCGGGGCCGCCCGCGATGGTGAACCCCGTCCGGTCAGAAATCGGCACTCTCCACACTCCGGCGAGTTGCATAGCGAGATCATGCGGGTGCTGGCGGTCAGTAATCGCCCGACCTTGAAACGCTTCGCCCGTTTGAAAAATCTCACTGTAGCCACCACTTCCGACCGTCGCTGGCTCTAGGCTCAGCATACTCGTCAGCGTCAGCGTGCCACGGCCCACAGCGCGCCGGCCCATGCCCATCCACCAGTTCTGAGAGACGAACTCTGTGTCCCCCCTTGGTCTCGCCTGACGATTGAACGTCAGGAATACGACGCCATCCTGCATGAATCGCCAGGATGGAGACTCCGACGATTCTCGGTGTTCTCCACGGCCAACGACCGGCGTCTGCTCCTGGTCGCCGACTGGAGAGTCTGACGGGCGCTGCGCCTCCGCCGCGTATGGGCCCAGCGCGACCACGACGAACGCCGCGAGAGCAGATTGCCTACAGGCAAACGAACCGGAGTTACCGATGAACATGCGATCCCCCTCCCAAAAAGCGGCATCGAGCCCCCAAAGAGCGGAGGCACGTTTACCGAACGACCGCCGCGGAAAGTGGGCGGTCTAGATTCGGAGCGTGATAGCGAGTGGGGAAAAGGACGGGGGGACGGAAACGATTGAAGGTCCGGTGACGATTGGCTCACTCGCCGGTAGGGGTGCGAACGAGTACCCGACCACCACGATGGGCAATGCCCCGGGACTGGACTTGGCGCTCAACGAGCCGACCTTCACGCCGTTGTTATGAGATTGCTTGCAGGGTTGCGCTGGCCCGTTGTGGTTTGAGCCGTGCTCTGGGCCAGAGTCCGCGTGTGCGGAACACTCTGCGGTTTGTGGGACTTCGGCCTGATGCGGTTCAGCCAGTGATCCGTCGAGCGGAAAAGCGCAGGCCAGCCCACAGATAGGAAGTAATGCGGTCGAAACGGCAACGCCGAACGCTACCCAGGATCGACCCGAAACTGCGCGTATCACGTCAGCCATCTTAGCACCGACTGTTCCATCAACCTGTTTGCCAGACCCCCTGGTCACGTCGTGAAGCCTTGCCTGCGCTGCGGCGGACGCTACAATCTAGGCAGCCCGATCCCGCGCAGAAAAGTGCCACTTGACTCTGGAGTCCAAATCAGCCTGGGGAGTGGTCGGATTATTCTGTTCACGTGTCACACATAGACGGCTTGCTACGCCGACATGTCTGTAGTTCAGGAGGAGAGAGATGAGGCGCCTGATTGCAATTTCATCGCTGCTTGCGATGCTGTGTTCCGCCTGCGTAGGAGAGGAAGCGGATACGACGGTGGCATCACCGCCCGCTGCAACTCCAGATAGCCGCCCGAATATTCTTTTAATTATTGGCGACGACATGGGATTTTCTGACGTCGGCGCCTTCGGGAGTGAGGTGGCGACACCCAACATCGACGCGCTCGCACGTGAGGGCCTAAGCTTCACAAACTTCCATGTCGGCGCCACCTGTTCTCCGACGCGCTCGCTTCTGCGAGTCAAGCCCATTCCTAGTTGAAACTCTCCGCGGCTCCTGATTGCTTACGCGGCTTTCTTCGTCGACGTCGTCGTGTCGATCTTCAGCTCTCGCTTCAATGCGTCACGAAGCCTGGGCAGGTGCCGGTAGCCCATCACCTTGCGCAGGCGTGGCTCGATGTCCAGGAGCGCAGTGGCCAGCCAGCGATGGCGTTGACTCGAGTTCTGCCAGTGATCGACCTTCGCACAGCGCTCCTCAATGAGCGCGTTGATGGACTCGAGGCTGTTCGTCGTCTTCAGCGACCGGCCCAGCACACCGTACACCCCGAGGCGATGCAACGTCAGGGTCTCGTCGAGGCCTTCCGCCAGACTGCCGGCCGCGGATTGGTTCCGATCCTCCAGCTCATGCTGGAGCGACTTGAGGGCGGCGAGGGCCTCGTCGTACTCCGGACGGTTGTAGGCGCGCTGGAGACGCTGCCGCCACACCGGCTGCTCACGCTTGGCCACGTAACTCACCACGTTCTCGCGCTTGTGCCACTGACACCGTTGCACCAGGGCGCGGTGGCGGAAGGCTTTCCGCACGGCCGCCCGGAGCCCCTTGCCGCCATCCACGATCACCAGAAGCCCCTGGGAGACATCGAGGTCCCGCTCGACCAATGACCGGAGGAACGGGGTCAACACCTTCTCGGTCTCCGTGTCCGTCTCGACGACGCCCAGGAACCGTTTGTCCCCCGTCATCGTGATGCCCAGCGCGACGACCATCGTCGCCTCGGCGAACGTCTTGCCGTCCAGCACGAGGGCCACGACGTCCTCCCCGGAGAGGTCCCGCTCCTGGAGCTCGCGGAGTTTCGTCGCGCTGGCCTGAATGAACGCGCGGGACACCGTCGACCCCGATAGGCCGATCGCCCTGGGAATCGCCTCGGCGGCCGCCGCGTAGTTGCGGCACGAGATCCCATACAGCACGCGCCTCAGCAACAGGTCGTTGACTGCGCGATCGCCATGCAGCGCCTCGTACGACCGCAGGGGAATCTCGCGCTCCGTGACATGGCGAATCCGGGGCACGCGAATCGGCACGCGCTGGCCGGCCAACCCGACCGTCCCGGGGTTGCTGCCATGACGGCGCCCGCCGACTGACGGGGCTTTGCGGGCGTAGCGCTCGCCAGCCAGCGCGGTCACTTCCTCGTCGAGCAACTCCTCGATGTGCATCAAGCCCAGCGGAACCAACGACCGGATCAACGCCACCTTGGCATCGACCTCCAGCTCGGCGTACTCCTCTCGGTCGATGACGTCGACCGCGCCCAACGTGTGACCTTTCTTGCGCTTCCTGACCGATCGTAGGACACTGCTCATCTCGGCTCCTTTCTCTCGTGGGCTGATGTCCGTCTTCTCAAACGTCATCAAACCACAGGGTTTGGAGCCGCTTCAATTTCCAACTAAGTTTCGCTCACACTCGCTTCTGCTGACCGGAGTTGACAACCATCGCAGCGGATTGGGGAACATGCACGAGTTTCTCGTTGATGCTCAGAGAGGGCAACCGGGTTATGAGGGCCACCTCAACAACAGTGTCGTTACTATCGCCACGCTCATGCGCGATGCTGGCTATAGGACGTCTATGGCGGGCAAGTGGCACCTCGGCGCTAACCAAGGAAACCGACCGCACGATCGTGGCTTCGACCAGACCTATGCCCTGCTGCAGGGCGCAGGCTCCAACTACGGCTCGGTCACGGCTGGAGAGGGTGAAGCAACCGAATCGCTGACCTTCACCGCCAACGGGACAACCGCGGAGCGCCCCGACGGTATCCACTCGAACGAGCTCTATGCCGACAAGCTCATCGGCTTCCTCGACTCAGAGCAGAATTCGGATCAGCCGTTCTTTGCGTACTTGTCAACGCAAACCGCGCACTGGCCGCATCAGGCTCCGCGGGAATTCATCGACAAGTACCGGGACGTCTACAGCGCCGGGTGGGATGTGGTTCGCGAGCAGCGAATTGAAAAACTGAAGGCGCTCGGAATCCTGTCAGAAGACCATCCGCTATCCCCGCGTTTCCCTGGCGTGCCTGCCTGGGACGCACTGCCACCCGAGGTCCAGGCGGCTCAGGCCAACAGAATGGCTGCCTACGGCGGGATGATCGATCACATGGATGTGCATATTGGTCGCGTGATTGACCACCTGAAGGACACCGGTCAGTACGACAATACGATCATTATGTACATGACGGACAATGGACCCGATTGGAGCCAGCCGAACGTCGGGGGCGGTGAGGAGTGGTATAACGAAAAGTATCCGAAGACTGCGGTGGAAGACATCGGACTGGAAGGATCTTTCTCCTCCTACGGCCCGCCCTGGGCACAGGTTGCCGCAGCACACTTGAGCGGTTTCAAGACCTTCTCAACCGAAGGTGGCTTGAGAGTTCCGTTCATTATTCGTTACCCGGAGTGGTTCGAGGCGGGTCGGACGGACGAATTCGTTTACGTCACCGACTTGTCGGCCACCCTGCTGGAGATCGCCGGTGTCGAGCACCCGGGGACCAGCTACGAAGGAAGAGAAATCTTTCCGATGAATGCGAAGAGCATGTTGCCGTTCCTGCGGGGCGAGACATCCACTCACCGTGGGGCGGACGAGTGGCTTGGCTACGAGTTGTTCGGAAACTCCGCGGTCTTTCAGGGCGACTACAAGGCATACCGGCTTGGCGCATGGCTACAAAGCGCCGGCGTCCAGAACGCGGGCCAATGGCAGCTGTACAACCTGGAAGCTGATCCGTCTGAATTGCACAATCTGGCGGAGCAGGAGCCTGAACGTCTCGCCGCGCTGGTGGCGCTTTACGCGGAATACAGTGAAAGCGTGGGTGTCATCGACGTGGGACTCGATTTCAATCCGGTGTCGGTCATTGCTGGTGGCAAGTAGGCGCGTTGAGATCGGCCTGAGCGGATGAAGGCCTCGGCCCTCTTCAAGGCGTCAGCAATCGTTGAGGTTTCGATTGGACTCGCGTTGCTCTCGTCACCGCTGTTTGTGATCGGATTGTTGCTGGGCGAAGGAATGAGTCCGATCGGGGTCGCTGTTGCGCGGGTACTGGGGATCGGGTTGTTGTCGGTCGGTGTCGCGGCGTGGGAGTCGAGGGGACAGGATACGCGTCTCGCCCCGCGGGCTGGACTGTGCATCTACAACGTTGGGGTCGCTGCGTTGCTTGTGATGTTCGGAACGACGGGTGGCATGAATGGGCCACTACTGTGGCCTGTGGCGGGGCTACACGCATTGATCGGAGTAACGATACTGTTTGCTCTGATTGTGAAGTGACACGGCCTAGTAGGCGTGATGCCGGATGTCGAATGAGCTCTTGTCCGGTGGCAAGTGACTTCGGTGTTGATGTTCGTGGTCGCTGTCCCAGTTCGAGTCGGCAAAGCGAACTGAATTATTGAAGGAGGCGAAGTCGATGCAGATGCAATGGAGACAGCTGGTCAGTGTTGTCGCTTTGGCGTCTGGGGCTGGGTTCGTGCAGCCGGCGGCTGCCCAAACGGCTCCCCAAGAGCGCGTGGCCGCCATCAAGCAGTCATTCCAAGAGAGCATGGCGGCCCTTCGCCAGTACGAATGGGTTGAGACGACCATCGTCAGCGTGAAGGGCGAGGAAAAATCTCGTACCCAGCAGCGCTGTTACTACGGTGCCGATGGAAAGATTCAGAAGATCGCCCTGACCCAGCCAGCCGAGCAGCAAGACTCAGGCGGTGGTCGTCGACGTGGTGGTCGCCTGAAGAAACGCATTGTCGAGCGCAAGACCGCAGAGATCACCGAGTACATGCAGCGGGCGGTGCAGACGGTCCACTCATATCTGCCATCGGACCCGGGCCTCATTCAACAATCCAAGGACGCCGAAAAGGTCACCATGCAACCGATCGACGGCGGGCGCGCCCGGATCGCCATAGGCGACTACATGCGGCCTGGGGATGCGTTGACGGTTGAGCTCGACCTCGCCACCAACAGCATCCGAGCCGTCGAGGTGGATACCTATATCGAGGATGTCGACGACACGGTGAGCCTCGCGGTGACGTTCGGGAAGCTTGAGGATGGCATCAGCTACCAGTCCGAGACCATCCTCGAGGCCCCATCCCAGAATGTGACGGTCGTCATTCAGAACTCGGGTCACCGGAAGTTGGCCCCGTAGCGGGACAGAGGCCGTGTGCATGTTCGGCGTGGTTTCTGGCCGTCGGCCCAGCGGCCGGGGCAGCGATAGCTGCAGACTGTTCGAAAACGGCTAACGCGATACGCAAAGCCGAAGCTCGTTAGATCCTCGTTAGACCGAAGAAAAGATTGGTTGCGGGGGGGGGATTTGAACCCCCGACCTTTGGGTTATGAGCCCAACGAGCTACCGGACTGCTCCACCCCGCGTCAGCTTGTGTATAGCAGCCCTAAAGCGTACCACGGTCCTTCACTTGTCGACAACCGTGAACACTAGCTCTCCCGGTTTGATGAGACCGAGCTCCTGCCGTGCCACCTCTTCGACCGCCCCAGGGTCGGTGCGCAAGCGATCCGCTTCATCTCGAAGCTGTCGGTTCTCGACCCGTAGGCGCTCGACATCGTCCGCCAGACGTTGGTGCTGACGCGCCGCCTCCAGAGAGTCGACCAGACCGTTCTCGCCGACGAGGGCATTACCGACAAGCAGGCAAGCGCCAAGTAGGAGGAGGCCGTTGAAGATTCTCTTTCCGCGCGGTGACAGCCCACCGAAGAGCGGCGAGGTCTGGCTCCGGAGGGTGGCCCTGCGACGTGGCATTGGCGGTCGTCTGGTTGTCGGATTGGGCGTCCGGGTGGCGCAAGGCGCCACAAGAATGTAGTTTCGGTCTGAGAGGTGCCAATGATTAGAGACGAGGGCGGGTCCGTCGTTGTGGTGTGGACCACGCTGCCGGCCAGCAGCAATCCGGATTCCTTTGCCCGAGCGCTTGTCACGGAGGGTCTGGCGGCGTGTGTGACCACCCAGGCCGGGCTTGCATCGGTCTACCGCTGGCAAGGCGCCATCGAGGGCGCGGTCGAGCACCAAGTCACGATCAAGACGACCGCGGACCGCGTCGATGCGCTCGAACGGCGCGTGGCGGAGCTCCACCCATACGAGGTGCCCGAGTTTCTGGTGTCACCGGTGCTGGGTGGGAGCGCGGCCTATCTGAACTGGATCAGGGAGTCGACGCGGGTCACATGAAACGAAGCACCACGAACCCGGCCACGAGCAGCACGAAGAACAGAAGAGACAGGGTGTCGAAGTGATCTTCGAGAATGCGGCTCACCCGGTCACCAAAGATGCGAAGAATGGTGGCGACCAGGAAGAACCGCGCTGAGCGGCCAATCAGACTGACCAGCAGGAACGGTGCAAAGGGCATCTCACTGGCGCCTGACGCGATCGTTGCGACTTTGAATGGGATCGGCGTGAACGCCGCGGCGGCCAGGAACCACGTTCCCCAGGCATCGGTCAATCCGAGGAACCGATCCCAGTCGTGTTCAGCTCCATAGAAGCTGATGATCGGTTCGCCGACCGTCACCATGAGGGCCGAGCCGATGCCGTAGCCCACCGCAGCCCCGATCAAAGAGCCGACTGAGCACATCGCCGCCGCACGGAGCCAGGTGGCCGGTCTGGACGCCACGATCGCGATGAGGAGCGCGTCGGGTGGGATAGGGAAGAATGATGATTCGGCCAGGGCGATCAGAAACAGAGCGATCAGAGCCTGCGGGCTGTCCGCCCACTTGACCATCCAATCATACGAACGGCGCAGCCATCGACGCGGTGGGGCGAGAATTGAGGAGACAGACATTCGGAGTGTACGATACAGCCCCGTCTCTTATTCGTAAACGCCGGCAGCCTACGCGGTTGCATGATGTATGTCATCCTGGACCTCGACGCGGAGGTGGCATGGGCGATTCAGGCGACCTGACCATTATTTTTCGTACGCAGTCGGACATCGAAGCCAGCGTGGTCAAGGGACTGCTGGAAAGCCACGGGATTCAGACGCTCCTGGCGTCGGATGTGCCCCACGCGGTGCTCCCGCTGACTGTCAACGGACTGGGTGAGGTTCGCGTGACGGTGAGGGGGGACCAGGCGGAACAGGCAACGCGGTTGATTCGCGACTACAGAGGAGAGGTGAACGACAAGGTGGGCACGATCCACGATGACCTACCGGCGCTTGAGGGCGCGCTGGGATACCAGTTTCGGGACCAGGGTCTGCTCGAGCATGCCCTCACGCACCGGTCGCGGGCACACGAGGATGCAAGCGGTGGTGTGCGTGACAATGAGTCACTCGAGTTTTTGGGTGACGCCGTCCTGGGACTCGTGATCTCGGACCGTCTTTTTCGTGAGTGCCCCGAGTACGACGAGGGAGAGAAGTCGAAAGCCAAGGCCCGGCTCGTCTCGGCCCCGACCCTCGCCCGCCTTGGTGAACAGCTGGGGCTGGGAGACTATCTGCTGCTGGGGCGAGGTGAGGAGAAGACGGGCGGGCGCCAGAAACCGTCGTTGCTGGCTGACGGATTCGAGGCGGTGGTGGCGGCGATCTATCTTGATGGTGGGATCGCGGCGGCGGACGCGTTCATCGAGCGGCTGTTCCGTTCGGCTCTCGACGACGTACGCGCGGGGCGAGTGGTGACCGGGCTGATCACTGACCACAAGTCGGCGCTCCAGGAGTGGCTGCAAGCCAACGGGCGACCGCTCCCCGACTATCAGCTTGCCGGAACGCAAGGTCCGGATCACCAGAAGGTGTTCACCGTCGAGGTGCGTGTGGGGAGCGTGACGGTGAGCACGGCCGATGGACGAAGCAAGAAGGAGGCTGAGCAGAAAGCTGCGGCGTTGGCGCTCGAAGCACTGAGCAGCCGGTCGTCGCAAGAGCAAGACGAAAGCTCGACGCCCGACGACTAACGCGGTCGACCTTCAGTCGATCTCGATGATGCTCCAGGCCTTCTCGTCGGTCTGGGTGTCGCTGTCGCGTGCCGGCATCCTGGCGGGAACGACCGGCTCGATGTAGGGGAGGCGCGAGACGGCGTACTCCTGGACCTCGCGCGACAGGTCCGATTCTCCAGGTGGCGTCGGGCGGCAGTGGAGGCGAACCCACAAGCGGAGCAGCGGGTCGCCATACGAGTATCGCTTCTGTCGGACGTTGACAAGGTCGACATCTTCCAACCACGTCAGGTAGTCCTTCGTCGAGCCCGGGGTGCGGCCGAGCCGATGGGCTATCTCGGTCAGCGTCAGTGGTTCGTCCTCCGCCAACACTTGCAGGATCGCTTTGAGCGCCCCGTAGCCCCGTGCGCGATGCAGTCGTAGCTCGTAGGAGAAGCGGCACACGAGAGAGAGGTGCGCACCGACGGCGAGCTCCGACGCCAGAGCGCTCACAGGGTCACCGCTGCTCGCGCCATCCATGGCGTTGAGGGCGTGGGCCATCGTCCGTACGTAGGCAGGACGGCCGTCAGTGAGCGCGTGAATCATCCGGCTGAGATCGGCACGCTCGGCGTCGTCACCGCCGATGCCATGGACCAGCAGCGTGGTTGCGATCTCGCTCGGAGAAAGAGGTGGAACGTGGATGACCTCGAAACGGTCGGGTGCGTCCCGGAGGAGCCGGTGCGCTCGACTGACGTATCGAGTCGTGACGACAAATCGGTTGGGGCTCGTGGCGAGCGTGTCGAGAAACTCGCGGAGCACGCCGCGGAGGCCGGGAAAGCTCTCGAAGATGCGAAGTTCGAGCAGTTCGTCGATGAGAAACACCGCGGTGCCGCCCTCCGGGGCACGTGCCTCGCGAAGAAAGAGGAGCAGCATTTCGAGCGCGGCCCGAGCATCGCGTCTGCCGGGGGAGGCGACCTCGGGGTGCCCCGGGAGTGTGAATGGAGACTGCCCGGTGACGGCGGCCGTGAACCCTTCAGGTGTCGAGGCCGCACGCTCGATGTCGACGTATTGAGTGGCCGCGTCACCGATGATGTCGCGCACGCGAAGGAGCAACGAGGTGCGACCACTACCACATCCACCAACAAGGACGGGAATACGTGACGCGTCGAGGGCGGCGAGGATCCGA
The DNA here is from genome assembly GCA_965249105.1 of Vicinamibacterales bacterium. Lineage (GTDB taxonomy): Bacteria > Acidobacteriota > Vicinamibacteria > Vicinamibacterales > UBA8438 > CAUZIB01. The sequence goes on from OZ252219.1 coordinate 1,853,097, forward strand.
CGTTCGAGAGTTGACCGCTCAGGAATCACTGTGTCCTTCGACGTGTCGATCCGACTAACCCGATTAACGATTGTGTGATGACGACGCGCAGGCGTCGCGAAGAACCTAGAAGATATGGAAGGCCGCGCAGGTTGTCAATTCGAAACGGCGTCGTTAAAAAAAAGTTTTGTTATCGCGAACTGCTTGACTTCTTGCGCGAATCTTGTACTTTGCTCCACGGCTCGAGATGAGCTCGCGCGAGCCGTTCAATCCGCCGCGATCGTTCTGTTATCATCCCCGATTGGGATCACGAGCACGGATGTCGTCAGTCAACATCGCGGTCGTCGGCGCCCAGTGGGGTGACGAGGGCAAGGGCAAGATCGTCGATCTCCTCACGCCCTCGTTTTCCATCGTGGCCCGCTATCAAGGTGGGCACAACGCGGGACACACGGTCTATGTGAACGGTCGAAAGTTCGTTTTACACCTGATTCCCTCCGGTATTTTGCACGACGGCGTGACCTGTGTCATCGGAAACGGGGTCGTGGTCGACCCGATTGCTCTGTTCTCCGAGGTCGACACCCTCGAATCGGAAGGCATCCAGGTCGATGGGCGAATTCTGGTGAGCGACCGAGCGCACGTGATCCTCCCGTATCACCGAGATATCGAGGCTGTCGCCGAACACGCGCGGGGCGACCGTCCGATCGGGACCACCTCGCGAGGAATCGGACCCAGCTATGAGGACAAGGCGGCCCGCAGGGGCGTGCGGGTAGGAGACCTGGGCGAGCACCGGGCCGACGGGGTGCTTGCTCGCACGCTCCAGGCCAACGTGGCCACCCGGAATCGCCTGTGTGAGGGCGCGCCGGTCTCGTGGGAATCGGCGTACGCAGATATCGTCGCCGTCTGGGGACGTCTGGGGCCGCTGGTGACCGACGTGTCGCAGTATCTCCACCAGGCAGACCAGGGTGGCCGGCGGGTGCTCTTCGAGGGAGCGCAGGGGACGATGCTCGACGTGGACCACGGGACCTATCCGTTCGTGAGCTCTTCGAACGGTACGGTGGGTGGCGTCTGCACGGGACTGGGGGTTGGTCCGCGGGCGATCGGCGGGGTGTTGGGTATTGTCAAGGCGTATACAACCCGGGTGGGCGAGGGGCCGCTGCCAACCGAGCTGGTCGGTGAGGCCGGCGATGCGCTTCGAGAGAGCGGGCAGGAGTATGGCGCCTCGACAGGACGACCGCGACGGTGTGGGTGGTTTGACGGCGTCGTGGCACGATACGCCGCTCGGGTGAACGGTCTCGATGCGTTGGCGCTGACCAAGCTGGACGTGCTCGACGCGGTGGACGAGGTCAAGATCTGCGTGGGCTATCAGGTGGGTGACAGGTCTCTCTCCGAGTTCCCGGCCGACCCGACGGTTTTGGCCGAGTGCACACCGCAGTTCGAGACGATGCCAGGGTGGTCCGCGCCGACCGCTGGGGTGACTCGCTTCGAGGAGCTGCCCCTCGAGGCGCAGCGTTACGTGACGCGACTCGAAGAACTGACCGGTGTGCCGATCGCGATCGTCTCGACCGGGTCGGATCGGGGCGACACGATCGTGAGAGACGGCTCGCTGGTCTCGGAGTGGCTCGGGTAGCGCCATGTGCAGCCAGCCGACCCGGTATCTCGGCGCGCTGAGCGTTGCGCTCGTCCTGGCAACCGGGATCGGCGCGTGCCGGAGCGAGAGCGGACCGACGATCGACGAGGCGCGCCGCTTCGTCGAGGATGCCGAGGCGAGGCTCTTGCGACTGTGGATCGACGCGGGGCGGGCCGCCTGGATTCAGAACAACTTCATCACCGACGACACGAACGCGATAGCGGCGGAGGCGAATACGGCCGTCATGGCGGCGACGACCGAGCTGGCCGCCGGCGCCGCGCGGTTCAATCAGCTTGACTTGCCGGCTGACCTGGCCCGCAAGCTCACCCTTCTCAAGACGTCGCTCGCAGCCGTCGCGCCGAGCGATCCGCTGCTGCAGCAGGAGCTCTCCGAGATCGTCACAGAGATGGAAAGCATGTACGGACGCGGCGAGTATTGCCCGGATCCAGCCGAGGAGTGTCTTGATTTGCCGACGATGGAGCGGATCTTCGCCGACGTGCGTGAGACCGACGAGCTCCTCGACATCTGGGGAGGCTGGCGGGACGTATCGCCCGACATGCGGCCGCTCTACGTGCGCTTCGTCGAGCTCTCCAACGCGGGCGCCCAGGAGCTCGGGTTCGCCGACACCGGCGACATGTGGCGGTCTGGGTATGACATGCCGCCCGACGCGTTCACCGCAGAGCTCGAACGGCTGTGGGGGCAGGTGAGTCCGCTCTACGAGTCGCTCCACTGTCACGTGCGCGCTGAGCTCGGTGAGGAGTACGGCTCCGCCGTCGTCCCTGACGACGAGCCGATACCCGCTCACCTTCTGGGGAACATGTGGAGCCAGAGCTGGGGCAACGTCTACGATTCGGTCGGTCCCAGTCGGAGCGGCCCGGGATACGACCTGACAGATCGGCTCGAGCGGAATCGTGTCGACGAGCTCGAAATGGTGCGATACGGCGAGCGGTTCTTCAGCTCATTGGGTTTCGAGCCGCTCCCGCCGACGTTCTGGGACAGGTCGCTGTTTATCAAGCCAGAGGATCACGAGGCCGTCTGTCACGCGAGCGCGTGGGACCTTGATTTCGAGTCCGACCTTCGCATCAAGATGTGTATCGGCGTCAACGACGAAGATTTCGTCGTCATCCATCACGAGTTGGGCCACAACTACTACCAGCGGGCCTACAGCGCGCAGGACCCGCTCTATCGGACGAGCGCCAACGACGGGTTTCATGAAGGGATAGGCGACACGATCGCGCTGTCGATCACCCCCGAGTATCTCGTCCGCGTGGGACTGCTCAACCGGGCACCCTCGGCCGACAACGACATTGGCTTGCTGCTGCGTCAGGCTCTCGACAAGATCGCGTTCTTGCCCTTTGGCCTCCTCGTCGATCAGTGGCGGTGGAGGGTCTTCGCCGGTGAGATTCCTCCGGAGGAGTACAACGCGGCATGGTGGCAGCTACGCGAGCAGTATCAGGGCATCCGGGCGCCGCTGCCCAGGACCGAGGAGCACTTCGACCCCGGGGCCAAGTATCACGTGCCCGCCAACACGCCGTATACGCGGTACTTCCTGGCCCACATCCTCCAGTTTCAGTTTCACCGCGCCCTCTGCGAGGTGGCCGGCGTGGAGGGACCGCTTCACCGCTGTTCGATCTTCGGAAGTGAAGCGGCAGGCGCGAGGCTGGCGTCGATGCTCGAGATGGGAGCGAGTCGACCCTGGCCCGACGCCCTCGAGGTGATCGCCGGAACCCGCGAGATGGATGCGACCGCTATCCTCGACTACTTCGGGCCTCTGGCGGCTTGGCTGGACGAGCAGAACGCCGACCGCTCGTGCGGCTGGTGAGCTGACGCCGAGCGAGTACCGCGAGGTAGATTGTTGCGGTGAGCGTCGCGACGACCCCGACCAGGTGCAGTACCCACTCAGCCGTTGACTTCTCGGTGCCGTCCATCGTTTCCACACCTACGTACCCCATATAGACGTAGGCGAGGATGCCGGGCAGCGTGAACGCGCCGCTGGTGATCCAGTAGGGCCAGAACCCGATGCCGGTCAGCCCGTACAGATAGTTGCTGGCGCTGTAGGGAATGGTGGGGGAGAGCCTGAGCAACGCGACCACCCGCCAACCACCCTCGGTGATGGCGCGGTCGAGGACGCCGAATCGGTAATACCGCCTAGCCAGACCCGCGACAGCGTCGCGGGCCAGATGGCGGCCAATCAAGAATGCCGCCGCGTCGGCCACGCTCGTGGCGATGGCGACGATGACGAGACCCCACAGCGGCCCGAACAGGCCGCCGGCGGCGAGCGTCAAGAGAGCGCCAGGGACGAAGAGGAGAGCAGAAACGACGTAGGCTGCCCCGAAAACCACCGCGCCGAGCGCGCCGTGGGCCGCGACCCACTCGCGGAGCGCGAGAGCCCAGTCCATTGGTGTGGTTTCTAGTGGACTGGGCCGTCACCGGCGTATTCGGCGTCGGTGACCTTCTCATGCCATTCGGTGGCTACTTCGACGTTGACCGCGAGGTGGGTCATCTCTCCCTCACGCGCTGCCCCGTGCCAGTGACGCTCGCCGGGCTCGATTCGAATCGCGCCCCCCGACGCGACCTCCTGGACCATCTCTCCCGCTTTCTGCAAGCGGCAGGTGCCCTTGATGACCAGCAGAAGCTGTGGTCCGCCGGTGTGCGTGTGCCAGGCGGTTCGGGCGCCAGGCTGGAAGGTCACCCGATACATATTGACGTGTGGACCTTCGCTGAGCGCATCCATCCGGGCCATCGTCGCGTCACCGGTGAAATTATTCCGGTCGACCGGGTTCGGCAGGTGGTCGGCGGCGTGAAAGCACTTCATGGCGTTGAGATCGAGGACACGATCAGGAACCCGACCAGGCCGGGCAACAGGGCGTAGTAGACAAACGGGATCAGCGTCATTCGGATGACCGCACCCTCACGGCCAAGCATACCCACGACAGCGGAAGCGGCCACGACGTTGTGGACGCAGATCATGTTGCCCGCGGCCCCGCCCACTGCCTGCAACGCGACGATCCAGACTGGGCTGACCATGATCTGCTGTCCCATCTCGAACTGGAACTGCGAGAACATCATGTTGCTCACCGTGTTGCTCCCGGCCACGGCCGCCCCGATTCCCCCGATGAACGTTGCAAAGATCGGCCAGGCACCTCCGACCAAGTTGGAGATGCCTTCAGCCAGGACAATCGGCATTTGGTCATAGCCCTGGGCTCCCCCGGCGGTGTTCAAGAACACCTGCACCATCGGGACGGTGAAGACCAGCGCGACCGAGGCCGCCACGGTGGTCTTGAGAGATGTCCCCCAGGCCGTTTTGTAGTTGGCGCCACGCACCTGGTGCAACAGAACGGTGATCAGCGAGGCCACGATGAAGAGAAAGCCTGGGAGGTACAAAGGCTGCACCGCGCCCATGCTGACGCTGGTGCCGAGGTTCGGCGGTGTCCAGGTGACCGACTGTAGGAAGGCCTTCAGCGGAACGACGAGGCGCGACAAGAGCAGAAGCAGGGCCACGACAACGTAGGGCAGCCAGGCTTTGACGATGCTCATCCCACCGCTGTGATGGGTGACGTCCTTCACCTTGACAGACCCTGTCCAGTCGGCCGGCCACGTGGATTTGTCGTCGAAGTCCCACGCGTTCTCAGGTTTGGGAATCAGGAAGCCGGCCCGCGCCGCGGATACGACGATGACCAGGCCGACGATGCTGCCGGTGAGGGCCGGGAACTCGGGACCGAGCAGGTAGGCGGCGAGGAGATAGGGAATGGTCATCGAGAACGCCGCGAAGATGGCGAATGGCCACACCTGCAGTCCTTCGGCAAAGGTCTTGTTCTTGCCAAAGAACTTGGTCATGAAACAGACGAGGATTAGGGGGATGAAGGTGCCAGCAATCGTGTGAAGCACGGCCACGCGAAAACCGATGAGCGCAAGGAAATCAGACCATTCGGTCAGCCCTAGTTGCGTCGCGGCGTACGTCGCGATCGCCGGGTCGGCCGAAAGTCCGGTGTTGACGCCGACCAGGATCGGCGTCCCGAGCGCACCAAAGCTCACCGGCGTGCTCTGGATAATCATTCCGGCCATGACGGCCGCCATGCCGGGGAACCCCAGGCCGACCAGCAGCGGTACGGCCACGGCGGCCGGTGTGCCGAAACCGGCTGACCCCTCGATGAAGGCCCCGAACAGCCAGGCCACGATGATCACCTGTACGCGTCGGTCTGGGGAGATATTGGTGAACCCCTGACGTATCGCCTTGATGGCGCCGCTCTCCTGCAGGGTGTTGAGGAGGAGGATGGCGCCAAAGATGATGTAGAGCAGGGTGAATGCGATGACCAGACCGTTGAGCGACGCCGCCAGCACCTGCATGAACGGCACCTGCCAGACGAGCAATGCGAGAGCCAGAGCCACCGCATATGAGAGTGGCATCGCTCGCGAGGCCGGCCAGCGAAGCCCCACGAGAAAAACGGCGACGGTGATGATCGGAAGCAGCGCGAGAACGGTCAGGAGTGCGGTATTCATGGTTGTTGACTCAGTCCGTGTTGGGGGGCGAGGGACGGATATGACCGAGAGGCCGACCTCTGGTTGAGCTCATGAACTCGCGAAGCTCTCGAGCGCGGCCCGCTCGGTATCGAACAACTCGAAGACCGTGTCGAGCTTGGCGATCGCCAGCAGATCGCTGATTCGCTTCAGCACGCCGGCGAGCTTCAAGGTGCCGCCGGCGTTGCGAATCGAGATGTAGGTGCTGACGAGCTCTCCGACATAGGTCGTGTCCATGTAGGGAACCTGGCTCAGATTGAGAACGAATCGGAGGTGACCCTCGTCCAGTAGCTCAACGACATGCTTCCGGACGCAGCCGAAACCCTCGTTCCTGGTCATCCTCCCGTCCACATCGACGACCGTGACGTCACCGATGTGTCGCGTGCTGACCTGCATGGTGCGCCATTCTAACCCAGTGGGATACGATTCGTCCCATGCTGGTGGGGATCCCGACCGAGATCAAGCAGGACGAGAATCGGGTGGCGATCACCCCGGCTGGCGTGGCGGCATTCGTCGCGCATGGGCACGACGTGGTGATCCAGACCCGGGCCGGCGCGGGCAGCGCAATCGCCGACCAGGCCTACCGAAACGCGGGGGGAACGATCGTAGAGAAGGCCGGCGACGTCTGGGAACGAGCCGCCCTCATCCTCAAGGTCAAGGAGCCGCTCGATGAGGAGATCAGCCAGATGAGGGCCGGTCAGGTGCTGTTCACATACTTGCACCTTGCGGCTTCGAAGCGGCTCACGACCGGTTTACTCGAACGGGGGGTCGTCGGCATAGGCTACGAAACCGTGCAGCTCGAGGACGGGACCCTGCCACTCTTGGTTCCGATGTCGGAGGTCGCCGGGCGGCTCTCGATCCAGGCCGGCGCCAAGTCGCTGGAGATGATCTCAGGGGGTAAGGGGATCTTGCTGCCGGGGGTCTCGGGTGTCCGCCGCGGGCGGGTCACGATCATCGGAGCTGGAATTGTGGGATTCAACGCCTGCGTGGTGGGCGTGGGTTTCGGCGCGGACGTCCGCATCATCGATATCAACCCGCTGCGACTTGGCTACGTCCGGGACGTCGTCCAGGGGCATGTGACCACGCTCATGTCGAATGCAGCCAACATCGAGGAGTCGGTGGCCACAGCCGACCTTGTCATTTGTGCGGTGCTGATCCCGGGAGCCAAGACGCCACGACTGATCACCCGAAAGCACCTCGGGCAAATGGAGCCCGGGTCGGCGCTCGTCGACGTTGCCGTCGACCAGGGAGGGTGTGCCGAGACCAGCCGTCCGACGACGCATCACGAGCCCCGGTATGTCGAAGAGGGTGTGGTGCACTATTGCGTCTCGAACATGCCTGGCGCCGTGCCGCATACCTCGACCTATGCGCTCACCAACGCCACCCTGGCATATGCACTGGAGCTGGCGAATGGGGGCTGGCGGGCGGCCGCCGCGGAGAATTACGCGCTGGCCCGGGGTGTCAATGTTGTCGAGGGACGGGTCGTCCACCCAGCCGTGGCCGAGGCCCACGGGATGGAGCATGTCGATCTCGACGATCTCGGCGACGCCTGACCGGGTCTGACCCTTCGGTGGTCAGCCGTCCCTCTACTTCGAGAAATAGCTGGGGCTGCTGCCCGTACGTCCGTTGCTGACTGTGTAGCTCCGGCCCTCCGGGTGAACCTCTGCCTTCACCCAATGCCCCTCGCAGTCCTCCGAATCGGTCAGGTTGGCGATGAGGGCGTCTTCGCTGTAGCTGTTGCCGGCGTCGTTCGGGGCAGCATCCAGAGGGCGATGAAGCTGCCAGACGTCCTCGATGTTCGGGGTCTGGGCGACTACCTGATAGCCCGTGGCGCTTCCGCCTTTGTGCGGACCGTTCGAGAGGACGGCCACACGGGGCTGCAATGACCAGGTGAGCTGCAGGGCCACGCCGTTACCGTGGTGCGTTATCTGAAAGATGTCGACATCGCCGAGGAGATTCTCGGGGCAGGCGAGTTGATGCTGCACATTGACGGTAAGGTCGCCGAGGTTCACGAACTGGAAAGCGCCGAGCGAGAGGAGATAGCCGACGCTCCGACTGTTCTCGCTCGTATCGTCTGCTACTGTCGCTGGGTCGACATCCTCGCAGTAGACGTTCGGCAGTTGCTGTGGCGGGGGGCGCTGCCGGATGGCGCCGTGCGCCGTCACGAAGGCGAACGCCACACCGTTGAGGGGAAGCCGGTCGCCCGGTGTTATGGTCCGCCGCCGGCCTTCAGCCACACTCAGATAGGCCTGAAAGGCCTCGCGGCTGTTGGCCTGATCCTGATCGACACTGTCACCGTGGTCAAAGAAGTGTTCGACCTCGACCCGCCGCGCCAGTGCCGGTAGGCCGCCGGTGTGGTCGGTATGAAAGTGCGACGCGATGAAGTAGTCGATACGGTCGATGTCGGCATCGCGCATCGCCGCTTCGATCCTCAGGGCATCCCGATCATCGGGTCGACCCCATCCAGCGTCCATCAGGATCGACTGCCGCTGGGGGGTGACAATGAGCGTAGCCGCACCGCCCTCGACGTCGATCCAGTAGATGTCGAGGGTGGCATTGTCAGTGGGTTGGCTGTGTGTGACTACACCGCCAAACGTGAGCAGCGCGACAGCACAGGCGATCGAAAGACGGTCGTATCTGGGATGCATCAGGCTCTGAACGCTCGGTGAGAGACGATCCGCCCGGCAGTATACTCCTACGGAAAGAGGCGCCAGCCGGGCCCTATAATCCGCCGGAAGGAGGCGGCAGCCGGGCCCTAAAGTCCGCAGATGCCCACTCCCGTTGGCCACGCACTGGCTGGTGTCGCCGCCGGTTGCCTGCTCGCCGGACGCCGGAGTCGAGCGACCAGCAGCGCACTCGATGCAGCGCCGACGTGGCGTTCGATAGCCTCAGACCGGAGGCTCCTGCTCTTCGCCGGTCTCGGAATCCTCGCTGACATCGATTTCCTTTTCGGTGTCCATTCGGCCTACACCCACTCCATCGGGGCAACTGTGGTTGTCGGGGTGTTGGCGGCCTTGGTGGGGAGCCAACGCGGCGGCCGTTTCGCGCTGGCCGCAGCGCTCGCGTATGGGACCCACATCCTGCTCGACTGGCTGGGCTCGGATACCGTTGCGCCGCTAGGCGTGATGGCTCTGTGGCCACTCTCAACCGACTTCTTCCTTTCCGACTTGTACTGGTTTCCCACAGTCTGCCGCCAGTATCGCGAGCTTGGGTGCTGGTGGAACAACGTGGCGAGCGTCGCTTGGGAGATCGCGGTGCTCGGTCCCCTCGCCGTTGGAGCCCTCTACTGCCTGAACCGCCGCTCGCGGCGTGCCTAGCGGGCGCCCACAACCAGGGGTGTCATCCACCACTGCCGGGCCGAGCTGTTTTCTGCCGCCTGTCAGCTGCGGTGAGCGACACCAACACCTTACGGCGACAGGCGTCACGAGCGCGCGATTGGCAGACCGCTTGCTCTTGATGGGGGTGGCCCCGCCGAGAAACTCCGGTGCCGTGCCCGACCTCCACTGCAACCGCTGATCGACGCGGGGCCGCCGAATGGGTCGGGCACACCTGGCACGGACACAGCACGGGTTCAGGAGGAACACATGCGCTACGTCATCATGGTCGGCCTAATGTTGGTTGTCGCCGGCACATACCCACTCTCCCGTTTGGACGCGGCCCCACAAGACCGGTCCTCCGCAGTTCAGTCCTCGGATGTCGCCGGAAGGGTTGATCTCAACACGGCGAACCAGCCGGCACTCGAGTCGCTGCCGGGTATCGGCCCGAAGACGGCCGAGCTGATCATCGAGTATCGAAAGGAGACAGGCGGCTTCAAGAAGGTGGAAGAACTCATGAACATCAAAGGGATCGGCGAGAGGACCTTTCTCAGGCTCCGCGAGTTGGTGAGCATCGACAAGGCGGGAGCTCGAAAGTAGCTCATGGTGAACGTCATGAGGCGGGTAGGCGTTGATGTCATGGGTCTGCCCGCCTTGCGATCTCCAGAGGGCGACCAGGCGGGTTCATGTCAAGGCGTGAGTCTGGTCGAGCTCATGGTGGTTCTTGGCGTCGTTGCGACCGGCCTGGGGATGGCTCTCCCGGCGTTGTTGGTGACTCGCGAGGACTGGGTCGCCAGACAGGCGACCGCCTATGTCGTAGGCCAAATGACGCTGGCTCGGTCCCAAGCCGCGCGGCACGGAGCAGCCGTCGGCATTCGGTTCGAACGGGACGCGGGCGACATTCACTTCTCGAAGTACATCGACGGCGACGGTGATGGGATCCGGAGTCGAGACATCGCGGATGGGGTGGACCAGCCACTGGGATTCGTCCACGCCCTGTCGGATCACCACGCCGGAGTCCGGATCGGATTCGCCGACTCGGTACCTCCGATCGATGCCGCCCTGGCGAGCTCTGGGTCTGACCCAGTGAGGTTCGGCCTCGGTGACATCTTGTCGTTCGGACCGGTGGGCACTGCCACGAGCGGGACGTTGTATCTGGCAGGTCCTGGTCAGCAGCAGTACGCCGTGCGCGTCCTGGGAACGACCGGTCGTCTGCGAGTGATGCGGTTCGACCGGAGGTCACGCCGCTGGACGGACAGATAAGAGTTGGCCGATTGACCGAAGGCGATTGGGTGCGAAATACCCACCGGAACGGACGAGCGAGCGCTGCGCATCAGTTTCGGGTAGTCACTACCCGGCAAGGACGAGCGCGGACAGTTCGATGACTCCGGAGGCGCCAAAACACTGCGGAGAATCGAGCCAGCGGTATTGGTATCAGATTTGTTACACAGTCGTGCTAGAGACCTGGGTCAGAACGAAACGGAGAAAGAGCTTCGGAGGAGCCAATGAGCAGTTCGACGACTCGCGTATGGGATCGATCATCAGACCGAAGACTCGGGTTGTCCCGACTGCTGGCGGGGGCTCTCGAGTTACTCGAAACCTCCTCCACGCCCAGCGTCCGGCGGGCAAGGTTAGAGCGCGACATCAGCCACTTGCTGAAGGTGAGCGCGGTGGAGATTAAGGAGGTACCCCAATCAATCCGCGTCGGTGCCGTCCGAGAACGCCCCGGCGTCGTCACCACGCTCCTTCCGGGTTTTCACGATCCGCCGATGGCGATCGAGATCCGGACCAACGCCCGCGAGCTGGACACGTGGTCCAGGCAGAGCCTCGGCGACCTCGCGCGGGTCGCGACCCTCGTGCTGAGCTCAGGGCCTGAGGGACGAGGTCTGTCGGGTCGAACGACGGTCGTTAAGGAGGGGAGCGGCTGCGAACTGGTCGGCACGAGTCCGAAGATGACGCGTTTGCGCCATGAGATCACCCGGATGGCTGAGACTGATTTCACGGTCCTGGTGGAGGGAGAGAGTGGTCCACAGTAGATAAAGGAGGCGAGGGGGAGGTGGTGGGCTTGGAACGAGCGGAACTGGGGAGGTTCTTGGGGCCGCACAGAGCGTCGAGGTCACCGGTGCCTTCGACTCGGAGGAACGGTTTTCCCTCGTCTCGAACAGGGGTCACGGTGAACTGCATGTTCAACCGCCGAAATTCGGCCTTGGCCCGCTGGGGGTTCTCAGCCAGCAACCCTGCTAAATCCTGGAGTTGTTGGCGGACCCAGGTCGGGATGACGGCGATATCAACGTCGGGTGACCGTTCTAGAGCGGCCAGGTCATCATCAATCTCCCTAAGTTCGGCCTCCCGCATCGCGACCTGCTCCCGCACTGCCGGCAGCGCGATGCCGTGTTCGATGGCCTGGATCAGATTCGTGAGTTTCTTGTCGACACCGCTTCGTCGTGTCCGCAGGGCCTGCTGCTGGGACGGTGTGCTGGAGAGCGCCTTCGAGACCTCCGCCGAGACCGCCTTGGTGATGGTCCGCAGCATCGAAGGCTGGAGCAGCGCGTCCTGCAGCCCCTCCAGCACAACGGGGTCGGCGACCTTGGCCATAATGGTCATTCGGTTGCCGCAAGCATCTCGTCCGTTGCGCCAGCTGTTGTGACACCCGTAGCGGGGACTGCCATGCCCGCTTGAGATGATCGTGAAGCCCTTCCCGCACGTTTCGCATCGACTGAGTCCGACGAGTAGATACTCCGAGTTCCGGGACGACTTCTCGGCGTTTGCCGATCACGACAGGACCATCAGCATCACGCCGGCCAGACGGATCGGGGACGGGTACCGACCTGTATCCGTAGGTGAGGGCTCCGGTATGGAAGCCACGGTTCTGTTGGCCTCTAAGTCCGCGCCGGATTTTGTGTTTCAACTCTCTGATGTAGAGCTGATCAACCACACCATGGACGGCGACCAATGTCTCGGCCTGCTCGGACGCCGTATCGAGGCCCTGGGAGATGAAGATGATGCGAACACCGGAGACGTCAGTTGTTGGACGACTCGGATAGCATCGGCTGTGTCGCGGGCGAGTCGTGACGTGTCGTCGACAAGCACGACGTCGAACGGCGGGGGCGAGATGGCCGCCGCCATCAGAAGTTCCTGAATACCAGGTCGCCCTTCCAGACTGGCGCCGGAGATGCCGGCGTCGGAGTAGATGTGGTCGTCCAACACCGTCCACTCGTGCCGCGCGGCGTACTCTCGAGCGCCTGCCACCTGGTCGTCGATCGACGTTTCTCGTTGGAGGTCCGAGGAGTAGCGGGCGTAACAGCCGACGCGCATGGTCGTCATGGTACGCCGGTCGTTCGCGATGACGCTACTCGTTTTTCGGTGGGTAGTCGCTCACTCTGCCATCCCTGTGGAAGAGACTGCGCCAACCAGTGGTCGACCAGCGCTGGTACGATGACTTGGTGCACGAAGCCTTCAAGCGGTGGGTGTTTCCCTTGTGGGTGGGTCATTACGCTCGCTTCGCCAGTCGTGTCACCGTCTGCGCCGTTGGGCCGAGTCCATCGGTCATGACCGGATCAGGCCCTCAAGCGCTGTGACCGTGTCGGTGAGCCGTTGAAGAAGCATCCGCTCCTGCTTGGCTTTTTGGAGGCGGTGCGCTCGGGCTCGGCAGGTGGCGTTGCAGTACTTCCGCCCGTTGCGGCTTGGGAACGACCGTCCGCAGACGCGACATGTGGATCTCGGAGGCGTGTGAACGGCTCCTGAGGCCATTGGGTCGATTCCGCTGGCAAGTTCCCTCGTCTACCACGGGAGCCTCACTGACGGTCGCCTCCCACGCTCGTGGACCTTCGTCGATCGAGGACGAGCGTTGAGGCGCGCGTCCGCGTCTGCGATGTCGCGGGCACGGAGGGCAGCGTGGACCGTGCAGAGGTCGCTGGTCCGAGCACGCTGCGCGCAGCATCGGGGCACCGCGCAGGGTTCGTGGAGATCCCGGTCTACGGCACCTGAGGCTGAGTGAATGGGTTGTCGTGGGTCGGTCGGCATGGGCGTGTCCTCAGACGTGAGTCCTTGCAGGCGTGCAGAGGGTTGCATGGGCGCCTGCAAGGTCTAACGCAGTGATATCGAAGGAGTTGTTGGAGCATGTGCACGATTGCACCCGAAAAGGAGTGATCTCGTGTTCTTACACGCCACGCACCCGCAGCCCTCCGACACGTTTGCCGCCGAAGGTAACCTGGGGGTCGAAGTAGGCCTCGAAGCTTCGGCCGATCCATTCGTCCGTTTCGTCCGTCCCGAAGCACTCGATGAGATTTCGAGTGTTCTGCTTGTTCAAGAGGACTTTGACGTCGTCGTCGACGATCACGGCGAGCTTCCGCTCCACCCGGTTCGTCTTCTCGTCGGTGAGTTCGACAATGGCCAAGTTCTTAATCGTGTAGAGACGTGGGCCGCTTTCTTTGATGATCTCGGCACGGAGGTACTCGCTCAGCAAGGTCGTGGCTTTCATGGGTATGTCCTTTCTGATTGTTGTGAGAACGGGTGACAATGCGATCGCCGGTTGAGTCACGTTTCTTAGGAGATGAGACCGCAGCTTGAGGAATCGGGATGCTCAGTACGAGTCGGAGGGCGAGCCAGCAGCGCCAACAGCGTCCCCAATGACGCCGGTCGTCATGACGAACACCGCATGAGAAACAGACGCCTGCCACGTACCGAATCCCAGTGATCAGGACCGGGGCCGTGGACGGCAGCTGTCCTTTGAACGATCCGAGGCGCTCTTGGACCCCGTCATCGCAGATCTCGACGAGCCGGATGAGGGTGGCTTTGTGCTGTTTGATCAGAGTGAGGTCGGTGTCGCCGAGCGCCGAGCGCGGGCCGACGAGGAGGTCGCTGCCCTCGACTTCGATCTCGAGATCTCGATTCTCCAGATCGAGCAGTAACGACTGGGCGGCGGCGTTGTCGAGGACGTGACCGGTCATATCCGCACCAGGTCGTCATCTTCATCGGTGATCCACGCTGGGAGGTCCTGATCGTCAGCGAGTGTTCCCTCCGAAATCGATGCAATCGTGCACGGGGTCGCGTTTGTCCCCTTGCTCGTTGACTCAACTGCATGCATAACCTCCTGCATGCCCGCGGCAAGCGCCTCGACCGTGGGGAGAATCGGCCGGTCATGGGGAAGTGGTTCGCCAATCACGAGGCGCCGTGGCCGTCCCGGTTTCGGCTCGTAATCGACTACAAACCCAGAGGCGATCGCGGCCTTGACACGGCGCGAGACGGTGGAGGCATCAAGTTTGAGCACCCGCGCTACCTGAGTCACAGAGCACGGATCGCCCCCGGCGGTGAGGCGTTGGATGACGTCGACGGTGTCACGGACGGGCTCAGGAACCGAGGTCTCGAGGGCGGCGGCGAAGAGGTCCGCCGTCAACTCTTGCACCACGACATAGTCGTCAAGCGTGGCGACTACTCGGCCTTCGGTATCGCGGTCCCGAGTCACTTGATGCAGGAGGGCATGCGCCCGAATCAGGTTCAAGAGCGCCGAGAAATCTCGACGCAGCCGTACCGCGACCGGATCGATCAGGCTGGCGAGGCTTGGCGCGAAGGGAATCGCAACCCGATGGTCCGCGGTCGCGAGCCACTCCTGGAGCGCGTGCCACGCGTCGAGTGATGGCGCCTCGTCGGGAGCATCCTGGGCCAATGCGTTGAGAACGCGCTGCGTTTGCTCGGGACTGTCATCCACCGGCACCGACAACATCCGCGTTTCGTTCTCGGGATGGAGAACCACTTCCGTGGTTGTGAGGATGAGGCCGGTCGGTCCTTCGCGCTCGATGATGCGCGTCTGGAATGAGCCGCCCTGCCGTTCGGTGACTTCGTACCGAAGCCGCCCTTCGGAGAGCAGCGACCGCAACGTGTATGCGCAGGGCGCCTTGGAGGATCTCCGCGAATCCCGATGGGTCCTTCAGATGAAGAGCACTGAGGTCCTTGGCGTTGCCAAGCCGTACCGCCTTCAACCGGGGACCGAGCGCGGAGTCGGTAAGCTTTCGGAGCAGCGTGCTGCCGCCTGCATCGGGCTCGACGACCAGGTAGACGGGGTCGAGGCCGTTCAGGAGTGGGGCCCAGCCGTCCTTCCACGCTGCGGATCCTGGGACCCCGAGGACCGGGAAGTCGTAGTAGCGGCCAGTCTGCGTATCTGATTCGCCCTCGACGAAGATGACGTAGTCGCGGGCTCGGATCTTCTCAAGATGCTGAAGACCGTAGAGGCAAGGGGTGTCACCGCGCCGCCACGAAAATCTCTGAGCGCCGGTCAACGCATGCCGATAGCGGAGGGCACGCTCGTTACCGTCTTGGTCGCAGTAGGGGATTTCAAGCGTGGGGATACGTGACCGCTTCTTCTCACGGAGACCGAACTGACCTTCCAGGAAGTCGACCGGGAACCGCTTCTCGCTCGCATACGCCTCCAGGGAGCAGCCGACGGACGAATCCGCGTTCTCGGTCTCCCCGCGTTCGCGGGCCCGGCGCACCTGGCGACTCTCCGGCGAACACAGGTCGGCCCATCTCAGATTGAGCGCTGAGAGGACATCCTCGCTAGCGCACCCCGCATGGTAATGGACCAGGACCTGGCCAGTATCCGCCTGGCGTACCGAGAGGCTGGCCTGATGGTCCTCGTGCCCAGGACAGCGTGCGACCCACTGTGCAAGAACCCGTGACCGCCATCAACATCGTCCTCAACTGGCACCTCCTCCTCCTCCTGTAAGGCCCGTCGTTCGGCCCGCACCAAGCCGCGCACGGCGCGACCCCGCCGGAGTGGCGTGGGGCTATGGGGCCCCACGAACGACGGCGGTGGGGTTCGGGGCCGCAGGCCCCGTCATAAGTAATGAATGCGGAAGGGGGGATTCGAACCCCCACGCCCTTGTGAGGCACAAGCTCCTGAGGCCCTGGAATCTGATGGTCAGAAGTGATCAGATGTGGTCCCGTCGAACGCGATCTTGATCAGAAGTGATCACAAGTGGGCGCCTCGAACGGTATTCGTCGCACACTGTCGCACACACGGCCCCGCCTCCTCCGGAAGTCGATCGCTGTCCTTCAGTCAGGATCTGTCAGGGCAACACACGTCCTGGCCATGTTGGGGGCCCGTCAGCCCGATTCTGCTCCACTCGACAGCACCTTGAGCCATTCTCTGCTCGTTCTGCACGTATAGAGAACGAAACGCGATGACGACCGACAACCCCGCTGTGCCCTAACGGGGGAAGACACTGCGATCAGGTACGCTGGCCTTAGGAGGTGCGATGCGATTCCTGCCAGGCATCCGGGCTGGTGCCCTCACGACCCTCGTGCTGCTCACACCGGCCTGGGCTGCAGCCCAGGCGATCGGCGGGACGGTCACCGATCAGACCGGGGCGGTGCTGCCTGGAGTGACGGTCGAGGTCCGGAGCCCGGTTCTGATCGAGCAAGTCCGCACGGCGGTGACGGACGGGGCCGGCGAGTATCTGATTACTGGGCTGCTCTCAGGCGTATATACGGTGACCTGCACGCTGGACGGCTTCCGTGTCGTCGACCGCGACGGCATCCGGCTGAGCGCGGGGTTCACGGCGCCGGTCGATGTGGAGCTCGCCGTTGGAGCGCTCACCGAGACGGTCACGGTCACGACGGCCTCACCGGTGGTGGATGTCCGGGGCGTCACCCAGCAGCGGTCGATGAACCACGAGGTCATCGACACCATCCCGAGCGGCAAATCATATCAGGCGCTGGCGGAGCTGATTCCGGGGATGGTGGTTTCGTTAGGGGCTCAGACGGTCGACGTCGGTGGGCTGGAGATAGGGAGCTTCGACCAGCTGTCGATTCATGGGGGAGTGCCCAGCGATCACCAACTCGAGGTCGACGGTCTGCCGACGGGCGCTCAAGTTAGGAATGTTGCTGGGGTCCTTGTCGCCGCCCAGAGTAGCTACGGAGAATACGCGTTCAGCTACGCTGCGAACGCGGCAGAGGTCCAGACTGGCGGGGTGCGCGTCAACCTGATTCCCCAAGGAGGGGGGAACACGTTCAGCGGTCGGGTGTTCGCTAACGGGTCGCACTCGGACTTGCAAGCCAACAATATCGACGACGACCTGATCGCCCGAGGCCTGCCAGCTGACAGCCAGAACCGATTGTCCGAGCTCTGGAGCATCGAGGCGTCCGTCGGCGGGCCAATCGTGCGTGACCGCCTGTGGTTTCACTTGGGTCATGTGAGGTCCGTGGCCGACGCGTTCGTGGCCGGGCTGTTCGCCGACAGCGACGCGAACGACCTCAACTACACGCCGCTCACGAACGACCCGAGCCGCCAAACGATATTCGAATCTCTCGGTGTCTCCTCGTCGCTTCGTTTGACCTGGCAGGCCACGACGCGCAACAAGTTCACGGCCTATTGGGACCATAACGGTGGCCCGCAGACGCGCAACCTGTTCGCGGAGAGCAGTGCGATCGTCGATGAATCCGCTTTTGAGCAAAACAACCCCGCCGAGACCGTCCAGGTAACGTGGACGAATCCGGTCACTACCCGCCTCCTCCTTGAAGCTGGGTTCTCCCATCATGCGCTGTCCGTCCGCGAAGAGAGCGACCCTCGCGTCGATCGGCGCTTGCCGGGAGCGTTTCTCATCGACCAGGGCGTCGCAGTTCGGGGCATCGGATACATTGCCCTTGTTACGCCTGCTGCTTTCCTGGACGGGGTGCACGGCCAAGCGAGAGACGGGTTCACCAACGGCTACCGAGCCTCGCTGTCGTACATCACGGGGAGCCATGCGTTCAAGGCGGGCGTCACGGCCGAGCAAATCCACGAAACGCGACGTCCGATCGACGATCCAAGCCAGTTTCTTTTCACCTGGCAGGACCAACTTCGGCCGTTCCGGCTTGGATTCGCAGGCTTCACGGCCAACGGCACCGCCATCGCCTCCCAGATCGACCCGAATCTCGGTCTTTATGTCCAGGACCAGTGGACGCGAGACCGAATGACGGTCAATGCCGGACTGCGGTTCGACTATCAGCGGGCGCACTACCCGGACCAGATCGTCGGCGTGTCCCGGTACCGGGCCGAGCCGTTTCCGATCGAAGGAGACACGCCGATCAGATGGAGCGACCTCCAGCCGCGCCTGGGCGTCGCCTACGACCTGTTTGGTAACGGGCGGACCGCCCTCAAGGCCTCGGCGAATCGCTATTCGCTGCGGTTTGGCATCGAGTCCCTCGACGGGATCAACCCCGCAGACCCGCTGCCCATGTTTCGTGGCTGGCTGGATGCCAACGGCGATGGCGTCGTGCAGGGGGACCCCCTCATCCTCGCGGCCAACGGGGAGCTGATCTTTTCGGATGGCAACCCGGGTTTTGGGCAACCGGTGCAAACGACCTTCGTGGACCCCGACTGGGCAGTCGGGTGGGGCAAGCGAAGTGCCAACTGGGAATACTCGGCGAGCGTGCAGCACGAACTGAGGCCAAATGTGTCCCTGGATGTCGGGTTCTTCTATCGCACGTTTGTCAACTTCTCGGTGGCGGCTGACCGGAACCTCGGCCCTGAGGACTTCACCACGTACACACTCTTCGTGCCGGAGGGTCCTGAGTTTCCCAACGGAGGCGGTACACGCTCACCGGGCTCCTCGACCGAAACCTGGACACACGGGGGCGCCCCCAGGACATCGTCACGACAGGCGCGAACAACTTCGGCGGCCAGAGCCGGACTTGGAAGGGGGTCGATGTCACCCTGGACGCGCGCCTGGCCGACGTGACGCTGCGCGGGGGGCTGAGCACGGGGTCGACATCGACCGATGAATGCGCCTTGGTGGCGGCGGTCCCTCGTTCGCCAGGTGAGTTTTGCCAGGCGGCGACGAAATGGCTAACCCAAGTTAAGTTGCTCGGCGCCTATACGTTCCCGTACGGTATCCAGGCCGCCGGGACGCTCCGCAGCAGCGCCGGCCCCGAGCGCCGGGCAACCTGGCTCCATGACGCCTCGTCGACGGATCTCGGGCGGCCGCTGTTCAACGGCACTCAGCGAATGAACATCCTCGAGCCAGGTACCACCTACGGAGACCGGATCAATGTCTTCGACCTGCGACTGACGAAGCTCCTGAGCATTGGTGGGCAGGCGAGGATGCGCGCGATGATCGACTTCTACAACCTCTTCAACAGCAACGCCGCGATCATAGAGGATACGCGACTCGAGCAGAACTTCGCGCCGGCGGCGATAGTGAATGGGCGCCTCGTGAAGTTCGGCGTCCAATTCGACTTCTGAGGCTCGCCGAGACTTTAGAGCACGCGCGCACGCGTCGTGTGAGCAATCCCGGGCAGGCTCCTGGACAAACCAGGGCAGGGTCGTACAATACGTTCGATCTGAGGCTGTTAGCCCATGGCGCTGCAAGCCGGCACGACACTCGGCCCGTACGAGGTCCAAGCGCCACTCGGCGCCGGGGGCATGGGTGAGGTCTACAAAGCCACCGACACCCGGCTCGACCGCACCGTCGCCATGAAGGTGCTGCCCGAGCATGTGGCTACAGACCCGGACCTGAAGAGGTAGAACCGGAAGGACTTCTCATGAGGACCGTCCATCACTCGTGGCTCGGTGGATTCGGACTGTGCGTTCTCGGGACGGCCTTGTGGAGCTGTGCGACCCAAGAGCCGGAGTCCCTCGACGGGGACGCACCCTTCAGGCAAGTTTTGCCTGTGCCGCCGCCATCGACGCCGCTAGCGGTGACGGGTCCCGTAGGTGCTGGCGTGGCCACTCCCGAGGTGTCGCCCGATGGACGGACGATCGCGTTTACGGCGTTCGTTCGGGGGCAAGGCCAGGTCTATGTCCGCTCGCTCTCGGACCCGGAGGCTGTGCCACTTCGGGGCGGAGAAAACGGCTGGGCCAGCGGGGGCTTCTCGCCGGACGGGCAATTCGTCTTGGTCAGCGAATCCGAGCCGCGCAAGATGTTGAAGCGGGTCCCCCGGAACGGCGGTCAAGCGATGCCGATCGCCGAAGGGGGCAATGTGGGGGCCACCTGGGGACCGAATGACACCATCGTCATGGGATCCGAAGACGGTCTGTGGCTCGTCCCTGCGTCGGGCGGCGAACGTACGCCACTAACGACCCTTCTCGAAGGAGAGGAGGGGCACTGGCTTCCCCGTTTCCTTCCCAGTGGCCGCGCCGTGCTGTTCTTCATCCAGACCGGCGATCGTGAGACGGGGCAGGTGGGCGTGTATGACTTTGAGACCGCCCAGCGGCGAACGCTGGTGTCGGGCACCGATGCGGGGTTTGCCGCCAGCGGGCATCTCGTGTTCTGGCGCGACGACGCGTTGTGGGCTGTGCCGTTTGACCCGGATCTTCTGGAGGTCGGTGACACCCCGGTCGTCGTCATGCAGGACGTGATGGCGGACCGGATGGGGGATGCCATGTACTCGGTGAGCGGTGAGGGCACACTGGCGTACATCGCGGCAGGCGCTGCGCGTTGGCCCTCGGAGATTCTTATCATCGAGAACTGGTTCGCGGAGCTCACAGATCAAGTGCCAGTTCCGTGAAAATTGGAAGCCGCTTCAATTTCCTTGCTGGTGCGAGTGCAACACGTTGCACCACCCGAAGCGTACAAACGGTTTCTCCCGCCTTCGAACCAGCGCAGACGATCCTGACCACCTCTATTAGTGCTGACTCACCGCACGAAGCGAACGTGCGCCTCCCACAGGTAATTCCGTGCAGGCTGGTGGAGCCGTTGACCGCTTGGGCATAGAATGACCTCTGATCTGCGTCGATAGTTTCACCACAGCCTATGGCCTTAGAGATCGGCTCCCGACTCGGCCACTACGATGTCACCGCCCTCATTGGCGAGGGCGGGATGGGCCAGGTCTATCAGGCGACTGATACGAAGCTGAACCGCCAGGTGGCGCTCAAGATCCTCCCCGAGGCCTTTGCGGCTGATCCTGATCGGCTGGCCCGCTTCCAACGCGAGGCGCAGGTTCTGGCCAGCCTGAACCACCCGAACATCGCGGCTATTCACGGACTTGAAGACTCAGGGGAGACCAAAGCTCTGGTCCTGGAATTAGTCGAGGGGCCAACGCTCGCCGACCGCATCGCAAAAGGTCCGATCCCTCTCGACGAAGCTCTCCCGATCGCCAAGCAGATCGCCGAGGCGTTAGAGGCGGCTCATGAAGCCGGTGTCATTCACCGCGACCTGAAGCCAGCCAACATCAAGGTGCGGGAGGACGGGACCGTAAAGGTCTTGGACTTTGGGTTGGCGAAGGCATTTGAACCCGAAGTCGGGAGTGTCAGTGCGTCGATGTCGCCGACGATCTCGCTGACCGCTGCTGCTACACAGATGGGTATGGTGATCGGGACTGCGGCCTACATGGCTCCAGAGCAGGCCAAAGGGAGGCCAGTTGACAAGCGTGCGGATGTGTGGGCTTTCGGGGCGGTGCTCTACGAGATGCTCACGGGGCAGAAGCCCTTCGCGGGTGAAGATGTCTCAACGACGTTGGCGAGAGTGATCGAGCGCGAACCTGACTGGGACGCTCTACCCAGCAACCTTTCTCCGGTTCTGGCGACTTATCTGCGCCGTTGCTTGGCGAAGGAGCCAAAGCAGCGGTTTCATGACATCGCCGATGTGCGGCTGGCGATGGAGGGGGCGTTCGAGACAAACTTCAACCCACTATCTGGGCCGGTCGTCACGCAGACGCTTCCCGTCTGGCAGCGCCCCGTGACCATCGTCGTCGTTGCACTGGCGTCCCTCGCGGTCGGCGGCCTCGCTGGCTGGGCGTTTCTCGGCACCGACACCCAGCCGTCGCCGAAGAGGTTCACCCTGACACTCCCCGATTCTGATCGACTGCCACGAGGCGCAGGAGACATGCTGGCCCTGTCTCCCGACGGCCAGACACTCGTTTACCGTGCGCTTCGGGACCGGGCCTTCCAGCTCTTTCGGCGGCCGATCGACCAGTTCGAGGCCACGCCGATGCCGGGCACAGAGGACGGACGCGCGCCGTTCTTCTCCCATGATGGGCAACGGGTCGGGTTTTTTGCCAATGGCGCGTTGCTGAAGGTCGCGTTGCTGGGGGGACCGGTCCAGACGCTGACGGCGCTACCGCGGAGTCCTCGAGGCCCCGACTGGGGAGCGGACGACCTGATCGTTTATGGGCGCGTTTCGCCGGGTGGCCCACTGATGCAGATCCCGGCAGCCGGGGGTGAGCCGACGCCACTGTTCACACCCGATGACCAGCGACAGTCCTGGTTTCCGCAGGTCCTGCCGGGTGGCGACGCGGTGCTCTTCACCCTGTCAAACGATTCGCGTCAAACGATTCGCGGGACACGGGCGAGCTCCACGTCCTCATACGAGAAACCGGGGAGCATCGCACCCTGGTCCAAAACGCGGTCGCGGGTCGGGTCCTCGCCACCGGGCACCTCGTCTTCGTGCGGAGCGGCGCCCTGTGGGCCGTGCCGTTCGACCACGATCGCCTCGATATCGTGGGAAGCCCCGTGCCGGTCGTCGAGGGGGTGCGCGTCGAGCCCGGGGGCGCGATTCAGTACGCGCTCGCCAACGACGGCTCGCTGGTCTACATTCCCGGCAGCGGGTCCGCCGGCAGCAGCAGACTCGTCTGGGTCGATCGCAACGGCGGAGAGGAGCCGCTTGCGGTTCCTGCAGATGACTATTTCACGCTCAGTCTGTCACCAGACGATACGCGCGCAGCCATTCTGAGAACCTCCGGTGTCTGGATCCTGGAGTTGGCCCGCGGGTCACGAACGCGACTCACGACAGATGAGACCAGCACCAACCCGCTCTGGCATCCGGACGGGCGCCGGGTGGCGTTCAAGTCCGTACGCAATGGTCGACCGGAGATCTTCTTGCAGGCAGGTGACGGTAGCGGGACGGCCGAACGTCTGCTGGCGATCGACGAATTGGTGACCGACCTCATCCCGTACGATTGGTCGCCGGATAGCGCCACGCTCTTTGTGGTTGCCGCCTTCCCAGAGACGGGCCGCGATGTCGGCATGGTGTCCATGGAGGCGCCGGACACATGGAAACCGCTTGTGAGGACTGCCGCGAACGAAGGGTCGCCGGCCATCTCCCCGAACGGGCGGTGGCTGGCGTACACCTCCGACGAGACGGGCCGCGACGAAGTCTATGTGCAGCGGTTCCCGGAGCTTGACGATCGGCGTCCGATCTCCGTCAACGGCGGCCGCCATCCCAGGTGGTCGGCCGACGGCCGCGAGCTCGTCTATCTTCGTGCTACGGCGGGTCTAGGAGCGAATGCGGTCATGCGCGTGACACTTGACATCGACGAGGGTGACCCGCGGTCGTTGAGCTTGGGGACGCCAGAACCGCTGTTCGACTGGCGGTATCTTGACGAGCCCGGCGGTCGCCGGCATCACGATATCTCGTCGGATGGGCAGCGGTTTCTGGCGATCTCGGTAGGGGAATCAGGAGACGCTGGGGCGGGGAGAGCAGAAATCAATGTAGTCCTTAATTGGTTCGAGGAACTCAAAGCGCAGGTGCCCGTGAACTGATCCATGCCCTTGCACCCCGGCACTACGCTCGGCCCTTACTCCGTCACCGCCAAGATCGGCGAAGGCGGTATGGGCGAGGTGTATCGAGCGCGGAACATCAAGCTAGAGTTGGCCGCTGCAAACCCAGCGCGGTACGAGCGTAGGCATGACGGTTGAGGAGTACGGGCAAACACTGGACGGCCTGACGGACGAACAGTTCAATTCCTTTCGACAGTCTTGGGGCGGCGCCAAGGCAACGAGAGAAGAATGCGTGCAAGGAGTTCGCGTACGCGACGGACCCCGAAGTGTGCCAATAATCAGCCGACGCCAAATCTCGGGCTGAGAATGGGTTGCGGCGATACCAGTGACCGCTCAGTTCTGAAGCCCGCCTACAACTGAAGGTCTGCCGTCGCACCACATCCGATCTACGTGCCGCTCAGTCTGTCGCGTATGCTCTGCGTACGCTCATGAGCGGCTTCGATACCACGCACTGGAGCGTTGTGCGGGCAGCTGGGAGCGACTCCACAGGTCGCGCACGAGATGCCCTCGCCGAGCTCTGCGGCACCTACTGGGAACCGCTCTACGCCTACCTCCGCCGTCAAGGCCACAGCACCGAGGACCTGACGCAGGGGTTCTTCGCCCGCGTGCTGGAAAAGGGGGTCTTCGACGCCGCTGATCCCGACCGTGGACGGTTTCGGTCCTTCTTGCTCGCGTCGTTGCAACACTATGCGGCCAACGAGCGCGTGCATGCCCAGGCGGCGAAACGGGGAGGAGTTGAGCCGCCACTCCCTCTCGAGTTCGACCGGGCCGAGCAACGGTATTTGGCGGAGCCCGAAGACGCGGCTACGCCCGAACGCGTCTTTGACCGCCGCTGGGCCTTCACCGTTCTCGACCGGGCGATGGTCACGCTGGGTGTGGAGTATCGGCGCCGAGGCCGGCACGACGTGTTCCAGGGTCTCAAATCCCACCTCATTGCTCCAGACGACGGGGTCTCGTATCTGGACGTTGGCAAGGAGCTCGGGCTCTCGGAGGGCGCGACGCGGGTGGCGGCGCTCCGCCTGCGACGCCGGTTTGGCGAGTTACTTCGCCGAGAGATTGCCACGACAGTCGATACGCCCGCGGAGGTCGAAGACGAGCTTCAGCACCTCATCCAGGCCGTCGGTCGTGGGTGAAGGGTCTTTCGTCATCCGCCGCTGTAACGCGGGCCCGGCCAATTTGTTAGGAAGGAGTAGAAGACGAAATCGACGACATGGCTGATCCTTCCCAGTGCGTTCGATGCGGGACCGAGGTTTTCGAAGGGCTCTCGGCGGACGGGGTGTGCCCGAACTGCTTGCTGACCCTGGGTTTAACCACCAACCTACCGATTGATGACCAACCGACGGTTTCGGTAAGTCCGGGCTCCGCACGTCGGCCAACCCAGGGCCAGCTGCTGGCGTCGGGCGAGACCTTCGGGACGTACCACATCGGGCGACTGCTTGGTCGCGGCGGTATGGGGGAGGTCTACGAGGCCGAGGACGAGAGCGGCCGGCGGCTGGCGCTGAAGGTGCTGACCCACGGTCTCGACGATCCCCAGGACCGGGCGCGCTTCCTCCGAGAGGGACGTCTGGCCGCGTCGATAAGCCATCCCCACACCGTCTATGTATACGGCACCGAGGAGATTGAGGGGATTCCCGTCATCACGATGGAACTGGCGGCGGGGGGAACCCTCAAGGACAAGCTGAAGGCATCGGGTCCGCTCGCATCGACCGAGGCAGTGGACACCATCCTGCAGGTGATCGACGGCCTTCAGGCCGCCGCTGCCGCGGGTGTCCTCCACCGTGACATGAAGCCCTCGAACTGTTTCATCGATAGCGACGGGTCGGTTAAGGTCGGCGATTTCGGGTTGTCGATCTCGACGCTGGCGCGGGCCGAGCACGATCTGACCGAGTTGACGATGACGGGGACGTTCCTGGGGACACCGGCCTTCGCGTCACCGGAGCAGCTGAGAGCGGACGACCTCGACGTTCGCTCGGATATCTATGCGGTCGGCGCCACACTGTACTACCTGCTAACAGGCAAACCGCCATTCGAGGAGACGAACGTTCTCAAGATGGCGACTAGGATCGCGCAGGATCCGCCTCCGACGGTCTCGGAGCGACGCCCGGAGGTGCCGCGCCAGCTCTCCGCGCTCATCGCACAGTGCCTGGCCAAGCGGCCGGAAGATCGCGTGTCCACGTATGCCGAGCTGGCACGGGCACTCGAGCCTTTCAGTTCCCGGGTTCCCGAACCTGCGGGACTCGGTATTCGAGTGGCGGCGGGAGCCATCGATTGGGTCGCCCTCGGGTTCCTCCTCGCACCTATCGCGGTCTATCTCGACTTGCAGGGTCTGGAGCACGACTCAACCGCGGCAGAGTGGGGCGGCGATTCGAACTTCGGCACGGGGGTCGTGCTCTACCAGGTCATCTACTTGTTGGTCACCGCGTGCTACTTCGCGCTTCTCGAGGGATACTGGGGGAGCTCGATTGGGAAGGCCATTTGCGGTCTCCAGGTCGTCGATCGAGAGGGTCTACGCCCCGGGGTGCTGAACACCTTGATTCGCGTTGCGATCTTCACGGCCGTGATACGAGTCGACTTTTTCAACCTCCAGCTTTCCGGTTCAGCTCATCCCCCCGTGTTGCTCAGTTTCACGGGCACTCTAGATTCGAGGTTCTTCGCAGTGGCAATGCAGGCCAACTGGTATCTGCAGATGCTCATTCTCTTCGTTACGGTGCGTCGGCGGAACGGCTTCGCCGGCATCCACGACCGGTTGAGCCGTACCCGGGTCGCGATGAAGGCTGGTCTTGGCGTTCGGTCGCTAGATCGGGTGGCTCAAGAAGAATCTGCGCTGGGGCCCGGGACCGACCGAATTGGTCCGTTTCAGCGTCTCAAGAATCTCACTGATAGCATCGTGCTCGCATACGATGGTCGGCTTCGACGCCTCGTGTGGATCCATACCCTCCCTTTGGGGTCCGCTCCTCTGTCGCCCCGGCGGCGCGATCTCAGTCGTCCGGGACGACTCCGTTGGTTGACCGGACGTCGAACACCGGACGAGTGCTGGGATGCGTACGAGGCCCCGAGCGGTGCGCCGTTGGTCACGCGTCTCGCAGAGCCACAGCCGTGGAGTCATGTTCGGCACTGGCTCCGCGATCTCGCCGATGAGCTGGAACGGGCGTCCGAGAATGGGTTGATTCCGGAGCTTTCGTTGGACCGGGTCTGGGTCACCGACGACGGCAGAGCGAAACTTGTCGATTGGTCGACCTCCTCGGAGCCGAGGAGTACCAGACCTGGCAGCAACCAGCCTGCCTCCGAGATGCGAGAGGTTCAACAGTTCCTGAGCCTTGTGGCAAACGCGTCGCTGTCGGGGAATCCCGAGGCAAACACATCTGGAGGAGCAACGCTGCCCAGTGTCCCGTTGCCGTTGTCGGCCCGGGCGTCCCTGCAGCAACTGAGTCAGCAGACCTTTGACACATTCGAACAGCTGGGCCCCGTCATGGATTCCATGCTTGCGTCAAATGCTTCAATCTCGTTCAGACGCCGCATGGTGCATCTCGCTGCGTGCGCAGGTCTCCCTGCAGTCTGTTGGATCTACTTCGTGCCCGGTATCTTCTTCCTGCATCGCTCTGGTACGCAGAACCCAGCGGGACTTGAGCTGGCGACAGTCATTGTTCGCATCGAAAAACTGGACCTACTGCGCGAGTCTGAAGAGGAACAGCAGCGTGAAGAACTGGAAACTATCGGCCTGGCTGACCTCGACATTGCAGACGTGATCAGGACCCTGGAAATCTATGTGGCTGAACGATTTCGAGAGATGCGGCTCGCCCCCCAGTCCTGGCGGCAACCTTTTCTGAGAGGCGGTTGGGAGCCGACGGCTGAGCGAGCTATTGCTGCGCATCCTTCTCCGTCGCTGGATCAGCTTGATGAGTCCAGGAAGGTGGTGACGCGTTACCTTGAGAATCGGCATGAGAACAATCCCTTGCTCTTCGACCTACTGATGGCCGCCATCGGGTTTCCCTTGGTCTTACTCGTTCCAGCTCTTAGTGCAGGTCTGCTTTCGGCACCGGTGTTTCGTAGCGGTCTCCTTCTCCGCATGTTGGGGTTTGGCGTGGTGCTGGGCTCTGGTATTGAGGCATCGCGAGTCAGAGCATTCATGCGAGCGTTCATCGCGTGGCTGCCGTTCGTACTCGCTGGTTTGGGTCTCTTCGCTTCGTTTGACCTGGACCAGCCGCAACCGGTCGACCCGGTCGACCTCGCACCTTACTGGCGTCTACCCATCAGCGTACTGGCTTTCGTTGCCCTTCCGGCGGCCCTCGGGTGGCTGGTTTGGTTGGCCGCCCGTGATCCGCAGCGCGGCCTGCAAGACCGTCTAGCCGGAACATACCTCGTTCCCCGGTAGCAACTTCACTCCGCCCGTCCCGGATCATCCGGTAGCGCCCGCGCCAGCAAGTCCCTGATCCGCTCTGACTCCCGTTGCCGCTGCGCCAGGGGGCGGCAGGCTGGACGACAGAACCGCTGAGTAGCCCGCCGGGGGGTGAACACCCCACCACAGCCTTCGCACGAAATGGCTGTTCCCGGCGTACGTACGCATTTTCCCGGCCTCGGCACCCCCTGACCGACGCTCACCCTGCCTTCCTCGACTTCGACCACGGACCGGGCCGACAGGGCGGCAGATCCACCGAGAGCGTCAGTACTCTAGTAAGTATCCCCCGGCAAAGCCGGGGGCCTTAGTTTGTGAGCCGCTCAAAGCGGCATGACGTGCCCGCTATGCGGTCACTTGAGCCACCTCACGGTGGCCACTCTACTCCAACGGCAACTGATCCGACCGCCGGTCCTCGCGTTCCTGCTGCTGGATGTACTCCCGAATGACCCGCTCATCGCGACCCACCGTGGACACGAAGTAGCCCCGGGCCCAGAAGTGCTGCCCCACGAAGTTCCGCGAACGTCCCGCGAACTCCCGAGCGATGTGGATGGCACTCTTCCCCTTGAGATATCCGATGACCTGGGCGACAGAGTACTTCGGCGGAATCGACATCATCATATGCACATGGTCCGGCAACAGATGCCCCTCCTCCACCTCGCTCTCGCGATGCAGCGCCAGACGGCGGAACACCTCGCCCAAATCCCGCCGCAATCCCCCGTACATCGCCTTTCTTCGATACTTCGGGATGAACACAACGTGATACTGACAGTGCCATTTCGTATGATTGAGACTTCGGTAGGTCGGCATGAGGTCTCCTTCTCGTGATGCTTGAGCGGCTCACGGGAAGGAGTTCCTCACGTGACTCCCCGAAACGTCAAACGGGGCTGGCCGCCCCGGCAAAGCCGGGGGGTCTCCCACGGCAAGTAGGGCCCGCTCTCTGGAGAGAGTGGCTCCGGGAAGGAACTGGTCGCCAGACTCGTACATGAACGAAGCAGCCGTCACGCCGGGCCCTTTATCGGAGTCAATTGCGCGGCACTCGTTGAGACCCTGCTCGAGGCTGAGCTATTCGGGATCGAGGACCGTACTGCGACCGGTGTGCGTGGACGGCGAGGCAAGTTCGAGCTGGCCGTCGGTGGAACCCTCTTTCTCGACGAGGTCTCCGACCTCTCTCCGGCTGCGCAGGCCAAGCTGTTGCGGGCGATTCAAGAGCGAACGGTGGAGCGGGTAGGTGGACACACCACGCGGGCCGTCAACACGCGGATTGTCGTGGCGACGAATCAGAGCCTGCGAGAGCTGGTGTCGGCTGGTCGGTTCCGAGCCGACCTGTTCTATCGCTTGAGCGGTGTCGAGATTCACGTCCCACCGTTGCGGGCGCGCCGAGGAGATATCGCGCTCTTGACCCAGCACTTCCTCGAACAGCACCGAGCCCTGCGCGAGATCAGCCTCTCATCGTCCGCGATGGATGCCTTGTTGTCGTATTCGTGGCCCGGGAACGTTCGCGAGCTCGAGCGGGTCATTGAGCGCGCGGTCGCCCTCGCGTCGGCTGGCACCATCACGCTGGACGACCTCCCGCCCAGGGTGACGGGTGACTTTGCCACGGTCCTCAAAGACTCGATTCAGGAAGACGACACGATGCGTACGTGGGGCAGTCGATATGCTCGCATCGTGCTCGAACGGTGTGCCAACAACAAGCGTCACGCCTGCCGCGTGCTTGGCATCAGCTATCACACATTGCAGGCCTATTTGTCATATACCGGTCGTTCGGTGGACGTGAAGTCCCAGGCCGCTGGTGTCCAGGAGCTTCCGCACGCCGAGTCGTTGACGCTGGAGACCCCCAGCAATCCCTGAGAGCAGGTCGGGCGAGTCATCGTGAGGTCGTGTGCTCTCCACACCTGGCGGACGGTCGAGACCGGTCCGTCGGAAGAGGAGAAATGCGTATGTCGAAGCTCGTCGTCTGTCGCCTGGTTGTTCTCACGCTCGTGCTTGTTGCTGTGCTCGGGGCTCCCGTCTCTGCTTACGTCGATCCGGGGTGCTTCAAGGGCCTGGCGGATTGCTTCGCGGGCAGTGCGCGGGTCGATTCATTTTGGTATCGGACCTGGGACGCGTTGGACTGTGAGCTGAGCTTTGTCACCTGCGTGCGAATCGCTGTCTTCGGACTATGAGGTCGTTCGCCATGGTGTCTCGCGTGACAGTCCTGCTACTGCTGATCTTCCTCGCGACGAGCTGTTCTAAGAGTCACAGCGTGCTTCTCGGCCCTGGTGAGAAGGTGGTGGGCCGAACCCGTGATACGGGGCGAGTTCGGCTGCTCACGACGAGGCCACGGCTGGTGTCATTTCGCCTGTCGGATGGCAGCGCGGTCAGTCAGCCAATAACAGGGCTGGAGTCCCATGAGTCACCTTGGGGACTTGCCGGGACGGAGGACGGGCTGGTCACGCTGGTGGGACCGGTGACCGTGGCCAGGCTTGGACCTAAGGGCCGGGTCACTGAGCGCGTCGCACTCCGCCAGCCTCAACTCGGTCTCTTCGGTCTTGGAGAGTCCGTGCTGTTGCAGCCAGCTACGCCAGATAGCAACCAAGCGGTGCTCCGACGAATGAACCTCTTGGATGGCCAAAGCCAACCAGTCGGATCGCTCCGATCGTCGCGGTTCGAGACCCGGGCGGAGTCCCTCGCCCGCAATCTGGTCGGCTGTGGATCAACCCAAGTCGACGAGCTGCCGTGCTGGTTCAATCACGACCTCACGATCGACCGGGTATCAGATGAGGGAGAGGGAAGGACCGTCCGTGTCAGGCTGGCTGGCTTCGAAGGGGAGCGCTCGCGCCAGGGCATCCGAGGCATCGGGGAGCCTGGTCCGATCGTCGATGTCCATATCGATCGGAGTCGGGCACTCTGGGTGTTGCTTCGGCGGCCTGCGTCTTCCCCCGCGCGGTTTGTGCTTGCTCGACTCTCCGACTCCGGCGCTCTGACGAACGCCACGGAGCTGACTGGGCAGCCCCGGCTGATCCTGGACGCGGAAGCGCGCGAGTGCCTCCTGTTCGTGGGAACGGGGCAGCTTGTCTCGGTGACCGTGTCGTGAGCGCCTGCCCGTGGACACTCCGAGTCTTGTGGATGGTGTCCCCACACCATCTGCACGCCGTCGTGGTCTGCACCGCGGTCGCACTCTTCGGCATTTGGACCGTCGTCACGCTTCCCCGTGACATTGGGGCACCCTATGTCCTGCTTCTGTTTTGCCAGCTGTTTGCCGCCTCATCTGGATTTCGACCCCAGGCCGACGCGGGCCACTACGACGCCATCCTCGTCCGCGGCGCATCCCGGTGCCATCTCGCCCTGACGCACTGGGGTCTCTCTGTTACTCCAGGCGTTGCGGCGTGGGCTATCGTGAGTCTCGCCGAGTGGTGGTGGTTGCCGTCTGGCCAAGCCGCTGGCACGGTCGCCCCAAGTCTTGCCGCGGTCCTTCTCGTATCCACGTTCCCCTGGGCAATGAGTCTCGCGACCGCCCGATTTTTCGGCGGTGCCGCCTGGGTGTTGGCCATGGGGGCGATCGCAACGTCGAGTCGCGGCTTCGCGTGGGTCAGAGAGGTTGTGGACCCCTCGGTACCCAACGGCGTCGTGGAGAGCGGACTAATGCTGGCGAGGTTTGTGGCGGTGCCATTCATGTATCTCGTACCTCCCGCGTTCGACAGCGCCAACAGTGTGCCGGTCTTGCTTGGGACCTGCGTGTTGTCAGGAGCGGCATTGAGCGGTGGCGTCGCGTGGATAGTCCGCCGCGACTTTCCAGGAGGTTCCTAGGTGCCTTTCAGAGAGACGAGTCCAACGATCGCTTGGCGACCAGGAGCTGTACCGGAGAGGCGACTGTTCGTGGGCGGCATTACGAAACGCTTCGGTCGCAAGCGCGTGTTGAGGGGCGCGAACCTTCAAGTGCACCCCGGTCGGACGGTAGGTGTCATCGGCGCCAATGGGTCGGGGAAGACGACGCTGCTCCGTATCATGCTGGGCCTCGTGTGGCCCGATTCCGGACGCGTCACGCTCAACGGCAGCAGTCCCGCCGAGGCGTTCGGACGGTTCCCCGTGGCGTACTTCGCAGGCGGTGCGGCGTTGCCTTCTCACGTTCGGGTGAGCCGCTGGGCCAGGCTGTTCGTGCCTCGCGCTGGAACCGTGCGAGGCAGGTCCAGAGATCCCCTCTTGGCCGATCGTCGGCGGATAGGCACGCTGTCACGGGGGCAGCGTCAACTGACGGGCCTGCAAGCCCGGCTCGGGCGCAGAGCCTTTGAGTTGATCGTTCTCGATGAGCCGTGGGAGGGTCTCGATCCCCAAGGATCGGAGTGGCTGGCCAGATGTCTCGATGACTGCCGAAGTCGGGGCGCGATTGTGGTGCTGTCGTCGCACCGGCTCGCCGACCTGGCTGGCGTGTGCGATTTCTACGCCGTTCTGCATCGAGGTCGCATCACCACCATGGATGGGCACCGTTTCCGGGGCTCAGGATCGCCGGGGGCAGACCACCTGCGCGCCGCCTATCTGGCTGTTACCTGCGCGGGGGGCACGGGATGAAACCGGGCGGAGTCTTGACCGCGGTGGCGTATGTCGTTTGCTGGACGACGGTGGGAGCAGCGGCGCAAGACGATCGTTTCCCGTTCACCGTCGAGGAAGCTTCGCCCCACGAGTCACTTGAGCACCGCCTGACCGCAATGGCCCTTGGCGTCCGTGACGCCAAGGGCCATTGCGACCGATGGTTGGTTGATCTCCTTGTATCGATTGAGGACCGGTTGGTTCGGGTGTCCTCGTCGGTAAGCTCACGACCTGCCCCGATCGCGGTCAAAGGAATCCTCGGCCGCCAGTCGGTGTTGGTTGTGCGCTGC
Source organism: Vicinamibacterales bacterium (assembly GCA_965249105.1). Classification (GTDB taxonomy): domain Bacteria; phylum Acidobacteriota; class Vicinamibacteria; order Vicinamibacterales; family UBA8438; genus CAUZIB01. The sequence goes on from OZ252219.1 coordinate 1,886,257, forward strand.
GCAGGTCGGGAGGGCTATTCGCTCCATGGTCCATTCGAGTGGCAGGCAGCGAACGGCCTCTGGTGGCTTGACTATCGCGCCCGCCGCACCGTGAGGGTGTCTTCCGGCGCTGACGGCTTCTCATCCTCCTCGCTCTCCCTCATTCTGAATCAGGAAGGGCACGCCGAGCCATGGCCTCGGTGTCGAATGCGGACGCTTCAGGATCTGGAGTGCATGGGTGTTCCGCTCGACGCCTCGGCCGTCGCAGTGTCGAGGGGAACCGGGCCGGTCGCCTGGGCTTTGGTCCCACAGGCAAGAGTGTCGGTTCAGCGCGTCGCGACACAGGCCTCTGGCTGGGGTCGGCTACTACGTCTCGTCGATGTCACGGCGAGCTCGCCGAAGGACCTCCTCGTTCAGGCCTGGCGTCACGTGCCGGCCGCTACCGCCGCGGGGCGGACTCGCGTTCGGCTGGCTGTAGACTCGACCGTTCGTATCTATCCGATCGGTCCACTCGCGATGTGGATCACCGGCCACGAGAGCGTCTCACGCCGGTTCATCGAAGTAAGGCGGACGGACATCGTCACCGTCAGGATCGACGTCGGGGAGTTTCAGCAAGGGCGTGCGGACCACTCGCACTCGGTGTACCTTCGTCCGGATCTGCCTGTCGAGGGTACCATTCTGGACAGTCAGGACCGTCGCGTAGCGGGGGCGCTGGTCTCGGCCTTCGAGTTTGTGGCGGGGCACCGGGCCGATGATAAGAGGCGGCTCGACCTGCCGCTCCAACGGCGTTGGATTGCGGAGTCGGTCTCCGATGCGCAGGGTTCTTTCTCGATGTCGGGACTTGGCGCTGGATCCTACGAATTCCTGGTCGCGCATTCCTCATCCGGTCGTCTTGTCCAAACCCATCGAGTCAGAGGTCTCCCACTCGTGTTGCGGCTCGAGGGGACCCCGAAGGTCAGCGGTCGGGTTCTGGTCGACCAGTTACCGGCGACGGGGGTGCAGGTGCGGGTGGTACCCGACCGAGACGGTCTTCTTGTGTCGGACGATCCCCTGGCATTGCTGGCGCCGCCTGGGATCACCGACCTTGACGGCCGGTTTGAGCTTGCGCTTCCAGGAACGTGGGGCGGGGAGGTGGTCGTCGGCGGCAATGGCCTCGCGAAGTCTCGCTTTCGTCTTGAGGGTTCGGATGACCGGTCTTCAGACACCGACCTTGGCGACATTCTCTTACCGGGTCCGCTCTCCGTCGTCGTTCGTCTGATTGCGCCTGGTTGCGATCTGATGGCGGCAGGTCCATTGGGCTCGCTCGGAGTTGACATGGTTCGCGGGCGCTTCGATTCCGCCAGCGGGGCGTACCTCCTTCGGCTTCCCGAACCGGGGTTCTGGTGGGTAGAGGCCGAGTGCCGCACCGAGTCCAGAGCCGTGATTCCCCCGGTGATGCAGATTGGCCAGGACGACAGATCCAGAGTCATCGAGCTGACTCTGGCACCACTTGTCGCACCTTGACGGCCTCGCGGGCACATAGTACGGTTGTCCGCTTGCCGGTCGCGTTATCCCCCGGAAGCCTCCCTTCGCGCGACGAATGAGCCAGCCAACCGACGTCGAACTGAAGCGGACACCGCTCAACGCCAGGCATCGTGCGCTCGGTGCACGTATGGTGGAATTCGGCGGTTGGGACATGCCCGTCGAGTACCAGGACTCTGGGATCTCGGCTGAGCACGCCGCCGTGCGGACGGCCGCCGGTCTGTTTGATGTCAGCCACATGGGCGAGATCGAGATCGCCGGGGCCGACGCGCTGGGTGCTGTGCAGAAGATCTCCTGCAACGACGCCAGCGCCCTCGAGGTCGGGCAAGCCCAGTACTCGGGTCTGATGACGCCCGAGGGGACGTTTGTGGATGATCTGCTGGTCTACCGGCTCGCCGACTCGCACTTCCTGCTAGTGGTCAACGCATCGAACATCCCCAAGGACTACGCCTGGATCAAGCAGGAGATCGCGGGGGTCGGCGACGCGGTTGCCGTCAACTCCAGCAGCCGATACGCGCTGCTCGCTCTGCAGGGGCCGCGGGCGCTGGAGATCCTACAACCGCTGACGGGGGTCGAGCTGGACTCGATTCGCTACTATTGGTTCGCGACGGGCGAGGTTGGGAATGCCCGGGCGACCATCTCTCGAACGGGCTACACCGGAGAAGATGGATTCGAGATCTTTGTAGGCCCACAGTCGGCCGACGGGGTCTGGAACGCCCTGCTTCAGGCCGGTGCCTCGATGGGGTTGGTGCCCGCCGGGCTGGGCGCCCGCGACACGCTGCGGCTCGAGGCTGCGATGCGTCTCTACGGCAACGACATCGACGACACGACGACCGTCCTCGAGGCCGGCTTGGGGTGGACGGTGGGATGGGACAAACCGGACTTTACGGGCAAGGGAGCGTTGACCCAGCAGAAGTCCGACGGCGTCGGACGGAAGCTGGTGGGCTTTGAGATGACGGACCGAGGAATCGGCCGGCACGGTTATGACGTCTACGCCAGCACGAGTGACGAGCCGGTCGGTCGGGTGACGAGCGGCACGATGACACCCCATCTCAAGAAGGCGATCGGGATGGCCTATGTGCCTGCCGAGCTGAGCCGGCCTGACACGAAGCTGGCCATCGACATACGGGGACGGCGGGTTGCGGCCCGCGTCGCCCCACTACCGTTCTACAAGCGGGGATAGCCGAACAGGAGTCAGGAACAGATGTATCCCGGGGATCTCAAGTACAGCAAGGACCACGAGTGGATTCGGGTCAGCGGTGACACCGGACAGGTAGGCATTACTGACTATGCCCAGAATCAGCTCGGTGATGTTGTCTACGTAGAGCTCCCGGAAGTGGGGCAGACGTTCGGCCGGGGCGACCAGTTTGGGTCGATCGAGTCGGTCAAGGCGGTGTCGGATCTCTACTGTCCCGTCTCGGGCGAGGTTGTCGAGGTCAACACCGCTCTGGACACGATGCCGGAGTCAGTGAACCAACAGCCCCACGAGTCGTGGATGATCGTCCTCAAGCTGACGGACCCGACGGAGCTATCGGACCTGCATGACGCCGAGGGCTACGCCAAGCTGATCGGCTAGTGGGACACTCCACTCGTGAGACACTCACGCTTTAGAAGTTCACGCGGATGACGTTCGACCCCACCGACACCTTTCAGCCCCGACACATCGGTCCGCGCCCCAGCGACCTGCGCGACATGCTGGACGTCGTCGGTGCGGCGTCCCTGGACGAGTTGATGGACCAGGCGATCCCAGCGTCGATCCGTTTGAGTGGCGCCCTTGACCTCCCGGTGGCTGAATCGGAGTCGCAGTTTCTGGAGGAGCTTGCCCGGACCGCGACGCGCAACGTCGGTTACCGCTCTTTCATCGGTCTGGGGTACTACGGAACGCTCACTCCGAGTGTGATCCTCCGCAACGTCCTGGAGAACCCCGGTTGGTACACACCGTATACCCCCTACCAAGCTGAGGTGGCACAGGGACGGCTCGAGGCCTTGTTGAACTTCCAGACCATGGTGCGGGACCTGACCGCCATGGAGGTGGCTAACGCGTCGGTCCTCGACGAGGCCACCGCGGCGGCCGAGGCGATGGCGATGCTGCATCGTATTCGTGCGCGCCGTCCTGGGCCGGCCGACCGCTTCGTCGTGAGCGCCGGTTGTTTTCCTCAGACGATCGATGTCGTGGGCGGACGGGCAGAGCCGCTGGGTATCGAGGTGGTGGTCGTGGGGACATCGGAGATCGTCGACGCCATCAACGACGAGACCTTCGGTGTCCTCGTGCAGAATCCGGACGCCGATGGCGCGGCCCGCTCCATCGGCGGCATCGTCACTCGCGCTCACGCAGAAGGAGCGATGGTGGCGGTCGCGACCGACCTGCTCGCGCTCACCCTGCTGAGGCCGCCGGGAGAAGATGGCGCCGACGTCGTGGTCGGGTGCGCACAACGGTTCGGCGTGCCGATGGGTTACGGCGGACCCCACGCCGGGTTCTTTGCCACGCGAGAGAAGCACGTGCGTCAGATGCCAGGCCGGGTGATCGGCGTGTCCGTTGACGCGCAGGGGCGCCAGGCGTACCGGATGGCCATCCAGACGAGAGAACAGCATATCCGTCGAGAGCGAGCCACCTCGAATATCTGTACGGCGCAGGCGCTGCTCGCCAACATCGCTGGGTTCTATGCCGTCTACCACGGACCGGACGGTTTGACGCGTATCGCTCGGCGGGTTCATAACCTGACGCGACTGCTGACAGAGCGATTGCAGGCACTCGGTCTCTCCCAACGGAACGAGGCGTTTTTCGATACTGTCCGAGTCGACACCGGCTCGGTGGGAACATCGGCGATACGAGAAGCGGCGGAAGCGGCGCGCATGAATTTCCGGTATTTCGATGATGGAGACATCGGGCTGTCGCTCGACGAAACGACGACCGACGAAGACGTTGACGCCATCGTGCGAGTTTTCGCTGACGTGACGAACGCTCCGGTCGCACAAGGGACCGTCGAGCCTGCCGAACTGCCGGTTGCGCTGCGGCGGACCAGCGAGTTCTTGACTCATCCTGTATTCAACCGCCATCGCTCCGAGCTGGAGATGATGCGGTATCTGAAACAGCTCGAACGCAAGGACCTGGGTTTGGACACCTCGATGATTCCGCTCGGGTCGTGCACGATGAAGCTCAACGCGGCGACCGAAATGCGTCCGGTCACATGGTCCGAGTTCTCGACGGTGCACCCGTTCGTGCCACCCGAGCAAGCCGGTGGTTACCAGGAGGTCTTTGGAGAACTCGAGGAGGCCCTTCGAGTCATCACGGGGCTGGCGGCGGTGTCGCTGCAGCCGAATTCCGGGGCTCAGGGCGAGTTCGCGGGGCTACTGGTCATCCGGGCGTATCATCGGGCGCATCGCGCCGAGGGCGAGCAGGTTAGGGACGTGGTGCTCATCCCCGCTTCGGCACACGGGACGAATCCGGCCAGCGCGGCGATGGCTGGTATGCGCATCGTCATCGTGGCCTGCGATGAGCACGGCAATGTGGATGTCGGAGACCTGACGGCCAAAGCGGCGACGCACACGGACCGGCTGGCCGCACTGATGGTCACCTACCCCTCGACCCACGGGGTGTTCGAGGAGGCGATCGCGGAGATCTGCGAGGTCGTCCATCAGCACGGTGGCCAGGTGTACATGGACGGCGCCAATATGAATGCGCAGGTGGGCTTGACGAGCCCCGCCGTCATTGGTGCCGACGTGTGTCACATCAACCTGCACAAGACGTTCGCCATTCCACATGGCGGAGGTGGTCCCGGCATGGGTCCGATCGCGGTCGCCTCCCATCTGTCTCCCTATTTGCCAAGGCATCCCGTCGTGCCGACCGGAGGGGCGCAGGCGATCCCAACCATCTCTGCCGCGCCGTGGGGGAGTGCGAGCATCCTCTTGATCTCGTATGCCTACATTCGGATGCTGGGCGGGGAAGGCATGACGGAAGCGACCCGGGTGGCCATTCTCAGCGCCAACTATGTGAAGGCGAGACTTGAACGACACTTCGACGTTCTGTATACGCGTCCGAATGGACGGGTTGGACACGAGCTCGTCTTTGATCTTCGGCCCTTCAAGGCGGTGGTGGACCTCACCGAACAGGACGTGGCCAAGCGCCTGATGGACTACGGGTTTCATGCGCCCACCGTCTCGTTTCCGGTGGCGGGAACGCTGATGGTCGAGCCGACGGAGAGCGAGCCACGAGAAGAGCTGGATCGGTTCTGCGAGGCCATGATCCAGATTCGCCGTGAGATCCAGCAGATTCTGAACGGGTCTTCCGACCCACGCGACAACGTTCTCAAGAATGCGCCCCACACGGCTGAGGCGCTCACTGCCAGCGACTGGACACACCCGTACACCCGTGAGGAGGCGGCGTTTCCGCTGCCGTTTGTTCGAGCTAACAAGTACTGGCCACCCGTGAGTCGCGTGGACGACACGTACGGCGACCGGAACCTGGTGTGTGCGTGTCCTCCCGTGACGAGCTATATGGAGGAGGAGGAGCGAGTCGCGTCAGAGCCCTGACAGCTCGTGGGCACGACGTCGAAATGCCTGAGCCAGTCTCGTCGTGACCGGTCCGGATGCCCCAGTTCCGATGGTCCGGTCGTCCAGGCGCGAGACGGGCAGCACCTCACGGGTCGTGCTGGTGATGAACATCTCGTCGGCTTCGGCGAGATCCTTGTCTCCAAGGACGGTTTCGTGGACGGGAATCCCTTCGAGTCGTCCGACCTCGAATAGGAAGTTTCGCGTGACGCCTTCGAGTAGCCCAGACCCGAGCGGCGGCGTGTGGGCCTCGCCCTTCCTGACGAGAAAGAAGTTCGACTGGGCACACTCGGACACCTCGCCCCGGTAGTTCCGCATGAGGGCTTCCTGCGCCCCTGCTCGGATCGCCTCCTGCATCGCCAGCAGGTTGTTCAGCAGGTTGTTGGACTTGATTTGAGGGTCGATCGCCGCCGGATGGTTTCTGAGCACCGACGACATGATGAGCCTGATCCCTCGTGTCTGCGCCTCTGGGTCGTTCTCCCGATGGGCCTTGACGATGATGACAATGGTCGGCCGAGGACATGTCGTCGGGTCGTAGCTGAGTTCGCCCACTCCGCGGGTGACGAGCATCCGGATGTACTGTTCGGCGTCGACCGCCGCGTGGTCCATCGTGTGTGCGATCGAGTCCGTCAGCTCCGCATCACTCTGGGGAATCGACAAACCGATACGGTCGGCCGAGGCTCGGAGTCTATGCAGATGCCGAGCAAGGAGAAACGGTCGGCGATTGTAGGTCCGCAGCGTCTCGTAGATACCCTCGCCGTAGAGAAACCCATGATCAAAGACCGGCACGACGGCATCGGCGGCGGCCGTGATCACCCCGTTTACGTTGACTGTCGCCCGTTCCACGCAGTCATTATCGCCTGGCCGAGCATATAATCCGAGCGCGACGCTGAAGAGACGAGAGCCGATGAGAGTGCTGAGCACCGAGCAGATGCGGGAAGCCGATCGGCGAACGATCGAGGAAATCGGGATCCCCTCGATCGTGCTCATGGAGAATGCTGGGCACCAGGTCGTATCGGCCATGCACGCGACCTTCGGTGACCTGGACGAGCGGCCGGTGGCGGTGCTGTGCGGTCGTGGGAGCAACGGGGGAGATGGATTCGTCGTGGCCCGGACCCTCTGGCAGCAGGGCGTCGACGTGAGGACGTTCTTGCTGGGCCGTGCAGAGGCGGTGAGCGGTGACGCGGCGGTCAACCTTCGAATTATCCAGAAGCTGGGCCTACCCCTCGTCGAGGTTGCTGAACCCGACGATGGGGACGGCGAGACCCGGATTCGTTCTTGGGAGGCCGTACGCGACGACGTACTCTCCTGCGATCTGGTGGTCGATGCGGTTCTGGGGACTGGTCTCAGCAAACCCCTAGACGGATTACTGCGAAAGGTCATCGCCGACGTGAATGCGTCGGATGTGCTGGTCGTGGCGATTGACCTGCCGACGGGACTTCCGTTCGTCCAGGCCGACGCAGACCCGAGTCTCCTGTCTGAAGGTGACGCCATGGAGGCGGAGATTACCGTCACCCTGGCGGCGCCGAAGGTCCCTTTGCTGGTGGCGCCGGCTGAAGGGTGGGCGGGCGAACTGGTTGTTGCTGACATCGGGATACCTTCGTTCGTCATCGAGAGTGTGCCGGGAGAGCGGCTGGAAGTGATCACCCCAGAGGAGGTCCGCCGGTTTATCCCGCACCGTCCGCCCGATGCGCACAAGGGAGATTTCGGTCACGTCCTGGTGGTGGCCGGAAGTATCGGAAAAACCGGTGCGGCGGTCCTGGCCGGGCTGGGAGCGTTGCGCTCAGGTGCGGGACTCGTCACCGTGGCGACGCCACAAAGATGCGTCGAGAGTATCGCGGCAGGTGCCCCGGAGTACATGACCCTGCCGCTTCCCGACACAGACGATGGCACGCTATCGGCCGATGGACTCGAGTCAGTTCTCAACTTTCCGTGCGACGTCGTCGCGGTTGGACCAGGTCTGGGGACGACACCGGGCGTGGCTGCGCTCGTCGTGGGACTCATCGAGCGGGCCGAGGTGCCCGTGATACTCGACGCAGACGCGTTGAACGTGCTGGGCGACCCAAGCCGATTGGCTGCGAGGCGTGGGCGCGAGACTATCATCACGCCGCACCCGGGCGAGATGGGACGACTCTGTGGCCTCACCTCAGCCGAGGTGCAGTCCGACCGGATCGGCGTGGCGCGCCGTTTCGCCGTCGACCAGCACGTGACCGTGATCCTGAAGGGCGCTAACACGGTGGTCGCCGGTCCAGATGGCACCAGCTGGCTCAACCTGACGGGAAACCCCGCGATGGCCGCCGGCGGAGTGGGCGACGTCCTCACCGGTGTGACCGCTGCGTGGATCGGACAGCTTGGGCGGGTGGACATAGCCTGCCAGGTGGCCGTCTATGTCCACGGTCTGGCTGGTGACATCGCGGCAGATGAACGAGACGTGATGGCCTTGACGGCAACGGACGTGGTGAAGCACCTGAGCCGGGCCGTGACCGAGACGGTTCGAGACGGCGACCCCGACGATGAAGAAGACGAAGACGACACGTGACCCCAGGTCCGTCGACCTCGCGTAGTCGAAGTGAGTCGGAGACCGCGGACGTCGCGAGGCGGCTTGCCCAACGACTGGGCGGCGGTGCGGTCATTCTGCTCTTTGGCGACCTTGGGGCGGGGAAGACCGCTTTCGTTCGAGGGCTCGTCGAGGGGATGGGCGGTGACGAGAGCCAGGTGTCCAGCCCGACCTTCACGCTCGTGCAGCCTTACAGTGGCCGGCTGACGGTCCAGCACGTCGATCTGTATCGTCTGACGCCAGGGGAGGTCGGCGACCTCGGGTTGGATGAGCTGTCGACGCCGAGTTCCATCGTGGCCGTCGAGTGGGCTGACCGTTTGCCAAGGCGTCCGACCGACGCGATCTGCGTCAGCATCGAGGACCTGGGCGGTGACGACCGAGAGATTAGCATCACCGGGCTATCGGAACGCTCTCGCGATCCGTAAGGGTCGTGAACGTTATTCGCTTCGATAGTTGGGCGCTTCCTTCGTGATGACCACGTCGTGCACATGGCCCTCCCGGACGCCCGCGGGGGTGATCCTGATGAGCTGCGCGTTCTGCCGGAGAGCCGAGAGGGATTCCGATCCGCAGTACCCCATGCCCGCGCGCAGGCCACCGATCAGTTGGTGGATCATCGCCGCCACCGTGCCTTTGTGCGCGACACGTCCCTCGATACCCTCCGGGATGAGCTTCTGCGTCGTATCGTCGCGGGCCTGCCTCTCGAGATCGAACTCCTCCTGGAAATAGCGGTCGCGACTCCCTTGCCGCATCGCGCCGATCGACCCCATGCCCCGGTACTCCTTGAAGCTCCGACCTTGATAGAGGATCAGCTCGCCCGGGCTCTCGTCGGTTCCGGCAAACAGGCTGCCGATCATGGCGGAACTCGCACCCACCGCGAGGGCCTTCGTGATATCGCCAGAGTAGCGGATGCCCCCGTCTGCGATGATCGGCACGCCGTGTCGCTCGGCGGCGCGGGCGCAGTCAGAGACGGCAGTCACCATCGGGACGCCGATACCGGCGACGATCCGAGTGGTGCAGATCGAACCTGAGCCGATTCCGACCTTGATGGCGTCAACGCCGGCTTCAAGAAGTGCCTCGGCTCCGGCCGCCGTGGCCACGTTGCCGGCAATCAGATCGACCGATGGAAAGTTCTGACGAAGCTGGCGGGCCATGTCGATCACGTTCTGCGAGTGACCGTGCGCGCTATCGACGACCAACACGTCCACGTGAGCTGCGACCAACGCTTCGGCGCGCTCCACGGTGTCGCTCGCGATACCGACCGCCGCACCGACGCGCAGCCGGCCCAGCGAGTCCTTGCACGCTCTGGGGTACCTGATGGCCTTCTGGATGTCCTTGACTGTGATGAGGCCTCGCAGGTTGAAATCGCTATCCACGACGAGGAGTTTCTCGACCCGGTGACGATGGAGGATCTCCTTGGCTTCGTCGAGCGTCGTGCCGACCGGAACGGTGATCAGGTTCTGATCGGTCATGACCTCCGAGATCGGTCGCTGGTCGTCACTATGAAAACGCAGGTCACGGTTGGTCAGGATGCCAACCAGCCGTCCCTCGTTACGGCCATCCTCGGTGATCGGAACACCGGAGATCCGATACTTCTCCATCAATTCAAGAGCCTGAAACACGCCGCTATTTGGGGAGAGGGTGATGGGGTTGACGATCATCCCGCTCTCCGAGCGCTTCACCCGGTCGATTTCCGACGCCTGAGCGGCGATGTCCAGGTTCTTGTGCACGATCCCGAGCGCCCCGAGCTGAGCCATGGCGATCGCCATCTTGGACTCGGTCACGGTGTCCATCGCGGCACTCACGAGGGGCACGTTGAGCGAGATGTTGCGAGTCAGCTGGGTCGATACATCGACCGTACTCGGTAGCACCTGCGAGTGACGGGGCACGAGCAAGACGTCATCGAAGGTGAGGGCTGTCTCGACGTTTGTGGTGGTTGCTGTGCCGACCACGTCAGTTTCCATTTTCATCGTCAGGCTCCATGGCATTTCTTGTACTTCTTACCGCTTCCGCACGGGCACGGATCGTTCCGTCCGACCTTGGCGACGTCACGGCGTATGGTTTTGACGGCGGCGTCGTCACCTCCGGTTCGGGCCGGTGTCGGCCCCCGGCCGGTCTCGTTAGTGGCCGCCCCGCCGCCGAGGAACCCGGACGACAGACGTGGTTCGTTGTATGAGACTGGGGTGGATCGCCGAATCGCCGGCTGTGTCGGTCCGCCACTGCCATCCTTGGCTACCGGGCGGAGTCGCCACAGATACCGTACCGTCTCCTCGTCGATGCGACTCTTCATCGACTGAAACATCGTGAAGCTCTCTCGCTTGTACTCGACAAGCGGGTTACGCTGACCATAGCCCCGAAGGCTGATCCCCTCCTTGAGGTGGTCGAGGCTGTAGAGGTGATCTTTCCACTGCACATCGACGATCTGGAGCATCACGTCCCGCTCGACCCGGCGGAGGAGCTCGTCGTCGATCGTCGCTTGCTTCTCCTCGTACTGGGCCAGGGCCGTGTCCCAAAGGGCCTCTTGCATCTCTGGGGGACTCTTGTCGGCGAGGTCGACACCGGCCAGACGTTCGGGGGCGATCGCGAAAGCCTCGCCAAGCGTTTTGACAAGTCCTCCGGTATCCCACTCTTCAGGGTCGATCTCCTTCCCGCAGTAGGCCTGGATCTGCTCGTCGACGAGATCTTCGGCCAGGGTCATCAAGTACTCCCGGCTGTCGACAAGCTGCGGCTCGCCGTCGTTGCCTGGCGCGTCGCCGTCGGCCATGCGGATCTTGCCTTCGAGCAATTCCCGTCGCAGCGTGTAGACGTTCTCTCGCTGCTTGTTCATGACGTCGTCGTACTCGATCAGATGCTTTCGGATCGCGAAGTGCTGCGCTTCAACCTGCTTCTGGGCTCTCTCGATGGCCTTGGTCACCATCTTGTGCTCGATGGGAACGTCTTCCTCCATCCCGAGTCGCTCCATCAGCCCGGAGATTCGGTCCGACCCAAAGATCCGCATCAGGTCATCCTCGAGAGAGAGATAGAACCGCGACGACCCCGGGTCACCTTGACGGCCGGCTCGACCACGGAGCTGATTGTCGATGCGCCGAGCCTCGTGGCGCTCGGTGCCGATGATGTGGAGACCGCCGGCGTCCACCACTTCCTGGTGCTCAGCGTCGGTCTGCTGCTTGAAGTAGGTGAGGATTCGCTCCCAATCGGCACGCGCCGCTCGATAGTACCGATCCTCCTGCGAGAAGTAGACGAAGGACTCGTCATCAATGACCCGGAAGTCGGCCTTTGCCACCTCTTCGGCCGCTTCTTCCTTGAGCGCCTGCTGGCGGGCCATGTATTCGGGGTTTCCCCCGAGCAGGATGTCGGTTCCTCGACCAGCCATGTTGGTGGCGATCGTGACGTTCCCTTTGCGCCCGGCCTGCGCCACGATCTCGGCTTCACGCTCGTGATACTTCGCGTTGAGGACGACGTGTCGGATGCCACTCCGCTTGAGGACGGCGGAGAGTCGCTCGGACTTCTCGATCGAGACCGTTCCGCAGAGCACCGGGCGGCCAGAGTCCTGCTTCTCCTTGATATCCGCCGCGATCGCCCGATACTTTTCGTCGGCCGTTCGGTAGATCGAGTCAGCTTCTTCGAGCCGCACCAGCTTGCGGTTGGTGGGCGCGACGATGACGTCCAGATCGTAGATCTTCGTGAACTCGGGCGCTTCGGTCTCCGCCGTACCGGTCATCCCCGAGAGCTTGTCGTATTTTCGGAAGTAGTTCTGGAAGGTGATGGTCGCGAGCGTCTGGTTCTCGCGTTCGATCTTGACTTTCTCCTTGGCCTCGACCGCCTGGTGGAGTCCATCGCTCCAGCGGCGACCCGGCATCAGTCGTCCGGTGAACTCGTCGACGATGACGACTTGGTTTTCCTTGACCATGTAGTCGACGTCGCGTCGGAACAGCCCGTGCGCGCGGAGCGCCTGGTTGACGTGATGGAGCAGGGGCATGTTGGCCGGGTCGTAGAGTCCCCCCGGCTGCAGTCGGCTGCCGAGCAGCTTCTCCGACTTGGCGATGCCGCTCTCGGTGAGGCTCACCGTCTTGTGCTTCTCGTCCTTGAGGAAGTCGCCGGTTGACTCCAGCGCTTCCCGTTCCTCGGCGGGGACATGGCCCTGGGTGACCGCCCCGGGCTTCAGCTTCGGAATGATGCGGTCGACCTCGCCGTAGAGCTCTGTCGACTGCTCGGCCGGACCGGAAATGATCAGCGGCGTCCGCGCTTCGTCGATCAAGATGCTGTCCACCTCATCGACGATGGCGAAATGATGAGGTCGCTGGACGAACTGCGAGATATCGAACTTCATGTTGTCCCGCAAGTAGTCGAAGCCGAACTCGTTATTCGTGCCGTAGGTGATGTCGCAGCGGTAGGCCGCCTTGCGTTCGGCATCGCGCATGTCGTGCTGAATGACGCCGACCGTCATGCCGAGAAAGCGATAAATCCGACCCATCCACTCGGAGTCGCGGCGAGCCAGGTAGTCGTTGACGGTGACGACGTGGACGCCGTTTCCTGCGAGCGCATTGAGGGAGGCCGCCAGCGTCGCGACGAGCGTCTTGCCCTCGCCGGTCTTCATCTCGGCAATCGTGCCGGCGTGGAGCACCATGCCGCCGATCAGCTGGACGTCGAAGTGACGCATCTCGAGCGTCCGCCAGCCGGCCTCGCGGACGACAGCGAAGACATCGGGGAGGAGGTCGTCGAGTGACTCGCCACGTGCCGCGCGTTCTCGAAACGCGATCGTGCGCTCGCGGAGCTGGTCATCCGAGAGAGCCCGGATCTCGTCCTCGCGCTCGTTGATCTGGGCGACCGCCGGCCACAGTGGCTTGAGCTCGCGTTCGTTCTGAGTGCCAAAAACCTTGGCGAGGACAGTGTCGAGCATCACGAAGCTTTGCGTCGGACCGTGGGCGTCGAAACCCCCACGACGGGAGCGTGTGGCCCCGACGGCCTATTGACCCAACACACTAACGGAAGGGACGTACTCAGTCTGGGTATCCCTCGATTGTAGTGTCCGGTGCCGGTCATTCGCAACATGCGGCGAGGGCTGGAAGCCGCGACCGGGGGCCGAAAGTAAGTATCCCCCGGCAAAGCCGGGGGCCTTAGTTTGTGAGCCGCTCAAAGCGGCATGACGTGCCCGCTATGCGGTCACTTGAGCCACCTCACGGTGGCCACTCTACTCCAACGGCAACTGATCCGACCGCCGGTCCTCGCGTTCCTGCTGCTGGATGTACTCCCGAATGACCCGCTCATCGCGACCCACCGTGGACACGAAGTAGCCCCGGGCCCAGAAGTGCTGCCCCACGAAGTTCCGCGAACGTCCCGCGAACTCCCGAGCGATGTGGATGGCACTCTTCCCCTTGAGATATCCGATGACCTGGGCGACAGAGTACTTCGGCGGAATCGACATCATCATATGCACATGGTCCGGCAACAGATGCCCCTCCTCCACCTCGCTCTCGCGATGCAGCGCCAGACGGCGGAACACCTCGCCCAAATCCCGCCGCAATCCCCCGTACATCGCCTTTCTTCGATACTTCGGGATGAACACAACGTGATACTGACAGTGCCATTTCGTATGATTGAGACTTCGGTAGGTCGGCATGAGGTCTCCTTCTCGTGATGCTTGAGCGGCTCACGGGAAGGAGTTCCTCACGTGACTCCCCGAAACGTCAAACGGGGCTGGCCGCCCCGGCAAAGCCGGGGGGTCTCCCACGGCAACTAGTGGGGCGAGTTCAACCGACGAATGGAACTTGCCGCGCTAGTTCGCGGTGGCAACGCGAGATTGAGCGAGCAGGCGCATCGGGTTGAGCGTTCGGTTGGCCGACCAGACCTCGTAGTGCACGTGGTAGCCGGTGGCACGGCCGGTCGCCCCGACGTAGCCGATGACGTCGCCACGCTGGACGGTATCGCCCACGCCCACGGCAAACTCCGCGAGATGCCCGTAGCGCGTGGTGAGATCGAAGCCGTGGTCGATCTCCACGAGGTTGCCGTAGTTGCCGTTGCGCTCGGCGGAGAACACGCGTCCCGTCGCTGTCGCGTACACCGGCCGTCCCTGCTGCGTCGAGATATCGACCGCGGGGTGAAAATCGCGCTTGCCGGTGAACGGATCCTCTCGATACCCGTAGACTCCGGAAATCCATCCATCAGCTGGCCATATGATCGGTGTTGCCGCAGCCAAGGCTTCGCGGTACGCCACACCCCGGCGAATGAGACTGAGTCGGTCGTCGAGAGAATCCAGGATTCCCGTCAATCGGTCGAACGTGCGAAGGGTCACCGTGGAACCTGCGCCAAGGGGTGACTCTGCGCGGGTGGCGTCCGGCAGCCGCGCCATCGAACGCAGCATTGATGGGTCGATCTCGGCCCGACCCGACAGCTCAGACATCGCGCCGGTGAGGGAGACCATGCGTTCACTTAGGTCGCTGGCTGCCGTTCGATAGTTGGAGTTCTCGACTTCGAGTTGGGCACTCCGCAACTGCAGCCGCTCGATCTCTGTGTTCACCGTCCACCGGGCGTGGATAGCCAG
Source organism: Vicinamibacterales bacterium (assembly GCA_965249105.1). Lineage (GTDB taxonomy): Bacteria > Acidobacteriota > Vicinamibacteria > Vicinamibacterales > UBA8438 > CAUZIB01. The sequence continues at coordinate 1,901,400 of OZ252219.1, forward strand.
GACGCTCACTACGCCCAGCGCCACCACCACCCCGCGACCCGCCAGGACGCGGCGTACGGCGGCACCGGCTCGAACCACGATCATGACCGCGTATCGTTTTGCGTGCATCGACGCGCCAAAACCGAACACAAAAATCCCCAAATACCACGAGGGCTGCAGGGTTGTGAAATTGTGAGTAGGGAATCTGCCAACCCGAGGAGACCGTCTCGCCTATGTGTCGGATTCGGGATCTCGATACGACAGGGCTTCAGTCACGTGCGAGGCTCCGACCGTGTCTGCCTCGTCCAGGTCGGCCAGCGTCTTGGAGACCCGGCGCAACCGGTCAAAACCCCTGGCAGACAACCGAAATCGGCTGATCGCACGCTTCAGGACCAGGCGGCCCTCCCGGTCGATCCGACAGCAGGTCGCGAGCTGGGAGTGGTTCAAATCGGCGTTGCTTACATGAGTGTCTGGACGACCGCGAGCCATCTGCCTCGCGTGCGCTCGGGTTACCCGTCGGCGAATGTCCCGAGTCGACTCATCGCCTCCAGAAGACACCAGGGCGTCTGGGGGCACGGGGCCAACGGACACAGTCAAGTCGAACCGGTCTCGAAGGGGACCGGAAAGGCGACCGTGGTATCGCTCGATCTGACCTGGAGTGCATCGGCACTCCTTTGAGGGGTCTCCGGCGAATCCGCAGGGACAGGGATTCATGGCACCGACGAGCATGAACCGGGCGGGGAAGACGGCTAGGCCGGATGCTCTGGCGATGCGAACCACTCCTTCCTCAAGGGGCTGTCGTAGGACCTCCAACGCGCGCCGTCCGAACTCGGGCATCTCATCAAGGAAGAGCACCCCGTTGTGCGCGAGGCTGACCTCGCCCGGCCGCGGGTCTGCCCCGCCCCCGACGAGGGCCACGTCGGAGGCCGTGTGATGCGGAGCCCGAAAAGGTCGAGTCATGACGAGACCTGTATCGTCCTGAACCAGGCCGGCGACAGAGTGGATCGTCGTCGTCTCGACCGCTTCGTCGAAGGTCGTGGCAGGGAGGAGTCCCGGCAGCCGCTTGACCATCATCGTTTTCCCCGCGCCGGGGGGGCCGACCAGAAGGAGGTTGTGACGGCCCGCGGCTGCGACCTCGAGCGCACGTCGGGCGAGACGTTGTCCTTTGACATCCGCCATATCCAGCCCTGGCGCCTCCAGGCCACTATCCGGTTTGAGTACCGGCACTGAAACGGGGCGTGCGGTCGCGCGTTCCTGGAGCACATCGACCGCGTGCGCCAACGACGTCAACACCCCGACGTCGAGACCTGGCACGGCCGCGGCCTCGAGAGCCCGGCCTGGCGGGGTGAGCAGTCTCAGGTTGTGATGGCGGGCCAGCAGAGCGATCGGAAGCACGCCTCGCGCTGAGTGGATGGCTCCGTCGAGCGACAGCTCGCCCGCGAGGAGAAGACGGTCATACTCGCGTCGCTCAAGTAGGCCGCTAGCCGCCAACACGCCGATGGCAATCGGGAGATCAAATAGGGTGCCTCGCTTTCGGACGCTGGCGGGGGCCAGGTTGACGGTGATTCGGTGAGCCGGAAAGGCGAACCCAGAATTCTGGATCGCGCTCCGGACCCGGTCGCGACTCTCTCGGACGCTCGAATCGGGGAGACCGACCATTGAGAACGCCGGAAGGCCAAAGGAGACGTCGACCTCGACCGAGACGAGCGTGGCCGAGACCCCGAAGAGAGCGGCCGACCGCAGGCGAGCGAGCACGCACGGTACTCCGCAAACCAAGGACCGGTGCGGCAACCTGCGCGATTACGACGCTATCGGTAGCCGCGCCGCGAGAGATCGCAGGTTCTGCACACTGTCGGCGTGCTGGCCGCGGCATGATCTGCGCGCAAGGGGTTTCAAACTCCAGGTATGATCTGGGCCCTAATGCGTCTCTCGGTCGTGATTCCGGTCTTCAATGAGTTGGCCACGCTTGAGCAACTCCTGAAAAAGGTCGATGCGGTCGACATCGACAAGGAAGTGATCATCGTCGATGACTACTCGACCGATGGAACGCGGGCTCTCCTCGAGACGATGAGACAGCCCAACCGCCTGGTCGTGCTTCACGATCGCAACCAGGGCAAGGGTGCCGCACTTCGGACAGGCTTTACGGTGGCGACCGGCGAGTACGTCATCGTCCAAGACGCCGACCTGGAGTACGAACCCGCGGACTATGCGACGTTGATCTCGGAGGCCGAACAGCGCGGGGCTGACGTCGTGTACGGTTCGCGATTCACGGGCCCCCGTCCTCAAATGGCCTTTCAGAACTGGTTGGGGAACAGGGTCTTGACCGGTTTGACCAACGTCCTCTACGGGTCCCAGCTCACCGACATGGAGACCTGTTACAAGCTGATCAGGCGCCGTGTGGTCATGACGCTGAGTTTGGAATCAAACCGCTTCAACGTCGAACCTGAGCTGACCGCGAAGCTTCTTACGCGAGGGCTGCCAATCTTCGAGGTTCCGATCTCGTACGTCGGACGAACACGGTCCGAAGGGAAGAAGATCTCCTGGGTTGACTTCGTGTCCGCCGTGTGGACTCTGGTGCGGCTCCGCGTGTCTCCAGGCTAACGCTCTCACCGCGGGAGTGCTGCGTCTGCAAACACGCGATGCTGCTCGCCGACATCGCGGGCGGCTGGCGTCACGATTGTCCGATCGTCGATCACTATCTGACGGCCGTCCCTCATCGCTTGCCTCACGTCGTCCTCACACACGAACTCCACTGGCGCCGAAGGCTGCACAGGGTCTTGGTTGACCTGGATGGGCGCCCGTATCGGCGCCGGCACCGGTGCTGGTGGTGCGGGTGGAGGCGGAGGTGGAGACGCGCTAGAGAGACCCCGCGTCCTGAGAAACACGTCGACACGATTCGCCAACGTCGAGGCGTCGATGGCCGTGGGACGGGCGGTCGGGACGGTCGCCGTCCGAAGCGAGGAGCCGGCGCTGGATGCCGGCGTGATCTCGTAGGCGAGGCGCTTGATGTTGATCAGATGCCGAGGGGAGATGTTGTCGGATGTAATGTTGCCGCCGTACCCCCCGCACCCGAGCGTCATTGCCGGGTCGAGGCCCGTGGTCAGCCCGACCGCGCCAAGCGTGGTTGGGGTATTGACGACGATACGAAAGGCAGGTTTCTTGAGGCCAAATTCGAGAATGACCGAATCATCGTTCGAGTGGATCGACATCGTGTGCCCCATGCCGCCATACCGCAGAATCTCCTTGCACCGGTCGCATCCGGTGCGCCAGTCGTCCACGACATAGAAGGAGAGGACGGGACAGAGTTTCTCGATCGACAGAGGGTAGTCTCGACCCACACCCTCGAGTGATGCGAGCAGTACTCGCGTCTGCGGCGGTACGTCGACGTTCGCCTGCGCGGCGATCTCACGCGCTGATCGGCCGACCAGCTCAGGGTTGGGAAGACGCTGGGGGGTTACGAGGACTTGGGTGACGCGCTCGACCTCGAGTGGCGTGAGGAAATACCCCGCTTGACGCTCGAATTCGCCTCTTACCCTCTCCGCGATATCCCGGTCGACCACGACGGAGTTCTCCGATGAACACAGCAGGCCGTTGTCAAACGTCTTGCCCGTGATAATGTCGCCGACGGCCTTGGGGACGTCGGCGGAGCGCTCGATGTACGCCGGAGCGTTGCCGGGACCGACGCCATACGCCGGTTTGCCAGCCGAGTAGGCGGCGCGGACCAGACCCATGCCTCCAGTGGCCAAGATGACCGCGACGTCTCGATGACGCATGAGTTCCTGCGTGCCCTCGAGTGTCACGGTTTGCATCCAGGCGATGGCCTTTTCTGGCAGGCCGGCCGATCGACCGGCTCGGGTCATGAGGTCGGCCGTTCGCGTGATGCAGTTGACGGCCGCCGGGTGAGGACTCAAGACGATGGCGCAACGCGCCTTGATGGCAATGAGGAGCTTGTAGATCGCGGTCGATGTCGGATTCGTCGAGGGAATGACCGCGGCGACCACTCCAAAGGGCTCGGCTATCTCGACGACGCGTCGGTCCTCGATGCGTCGGATCACGCCGACCGTCTTCATGGGGCGGATGAACTCGTGAACCTGCCTCGCGGCGAACAGGTTCTTCGTCACCTTGTCCGCCACGACGCCGTATCCGGTCTCGTCGACAGCTAGTGCGGCGAGCGCTTCGGCCTCCGCCGCCGCCGCTGCGGCCATGGCGTCGACGATGCGGTCGATGTCGGTCTGGCCCAGCTCGGCAAGCTCCGTCTGAGCGGTTCGAGCGGACTGCGCGAGTTCGCGCGCCTCTCGGATCGAGACGAGGTCACGGTCGGACGGGGATGGGGGTTGAGTCATGTCCGGTGTCACGGCGTCCTCGCCAGGCTCCGGAGTAGCGCCCACGGACTCGGGCTATTTCGCGTCTTTGACCTTCGGGAGGATCTTCTCGACTTCTGCGTGGGGTCGAGGAATAACATGGACCGACACGAGCTCTCCCACACGTCGCGCCGCCGCCGCACCGGCATCGGTCGCTGCCTTGACGGCACCAACATCGCCCCGGACCATGACGGTGACAAAGCCTGCGCCGATGTACTCTTTTCCAACCAGCACGACGTTGGCAGCCTTGACCATCGTGTCGGCTGCTTCGATCGAGCCGACCAGGCCTTTCGTTTCGACCATTCCAAGTGCTTCAAGCGTCATGCAGGATCCTCCGCGGAGGGGGGTAGCGCCACGGCACGCGCCGTCGAACGCGCCGGAACTGTAACATATTGCAGTAGATGCAACAAAACGCTAAGATAGCGCCGCACTCGGGCCTCAAGCCATACCGTGTTCGTACCCCAACATCGCTTTCGTGACCTCCGTTACGCCGCGCTGGTAATCCTGATTGTCGCACCGGGGCTGTGTGCCGCGTCGTGCGGTGACGCGGGCGCGGAAGATCCGGTCGCGGCTTTCACTGTTCAACTCGACCGGACCGAGGTGCCTCTGGGAGGTCCGGTCAACTTGGCCGTGCAGTTCGTCGTCGCTCCCACGCACGAAGCGTTGGCCGAGGACTACCGGGTCCTGGTGCATTTCCTCGACGATAACGGCGAGATGATGTGGGCCGACGACCACGATCCCGCTACCCCGACAAGCCGGTGGCAGCCGGGGCAGACGATCTCGTACACGCGTCCTGTCCGCATTCCTATGTATCCGTATATTGGAGAGGCGGTTGTTTCCGTCGGCTTGTATTCGGCGACCACGGGTCAGCGATTGCCCCTGGCCGGGGAGGACCTCGGGCACCGGGAATACCGTGGCACGGTGGTGACCCTGGTACCGCAGTCGGAGAGCAGCTTTCTGATGTATCAGGACGGTTGGCACGAGGATGAATACGACCAGGACGGCAACGAGCACTGGCGCTGGACCACCGAGCGGGCCGGCCTGTCCTTTCGGAATCCCGGCTCTGACGCTGTGCTGTATCTCGAGCTCGACGGCCGCGCGGACCTGTTCGACCCGCCTCAACACGTCGTGATTCGCCTCGGGGACGAAGTGGTGCATGAGAACACGATAGACTCCGCGGAGCTCCAGTTCCTTGAGGTGATGCTGAGTGAGGAACAGATGGGGGAGAGCGAGATGGTAACGGTGAGCCTGGAGGTAGACCAGACCTTCGTGCCCTCGTCCATCCCTGGGGCCCCTCCGGGTGACGATCGAGATTTGGGCGTTCGCGTCTTTTACTCCTTCCTCGAGCCTCAGTGACTCCGCCGAGAGTGGATACCGCGGGGTTTGTCCTGTCTCGTCAACTGTGCTAGCGTCGATCGAATGCGCGGTTTGACAACCCTGGCCCTTGGGGGACTTCTTGCGTCGGTGTGTTTTGTGGTGCCGGCGGCCGCGCCGACATCGTCGGAGGTGGTGTATTTCGCCTCCGGTGGGGTGTTGCCGATCGCTCAACACAGACTCGAGGATGGCGAGGTCGTGCTGGAGCTCAGAGGCGGTGGAGAGATCCGGTGTGACCCGGCGCTGATTGCCCGCATAGAGCTGGACCGGTCGCCGCGCCTGGGGGATGAGTCCGCGACCGAGCCTGAATCGACCTTCGCAGAGGGGCCATCCGGCCGCATGCTGGCCCGCCCCTACGGCGTTCTCATCCAGCAGGCTGCCGAGGCGCACGGCGTCAATCCATACCTGCTTCATGCGCTGATAGAGGTTGAGTCCCAGTACGAAGCGTCGGCCCAGTCGCCAATGGGCGCGATGGGTCTGATGCAGCTGATGCCGGTCCTCGCGGCCGAGTATGCCGTGCACGATCCGTTCGATCCTCCCAGCAATATCGACGCGGGTACCCGTCACCTTCGCACCCTCATCGACAAGTTCGGCATCACCGGGGCCCTGGCGGCCTACAACGCCGGTGAGGGTTCCGTGCGCCGCTTCGAGGGCATGCCCCCGTTCCCCGAAACCCACCGTTACGTCAACCGGGTCATGGACCTGGTCGACGCCAACCAAAGCGACTGAGCTCCATCGCAGACCCGGCAGCGTGTCAGGATGAGAATCCTGTGGCCGAAGCTTGATATTGCGGGAACGTTAAGTTGCTGCAAATAAAAGCATTGGTTCCCTTTTGTCTACCCTTTGACGGCCGAAACGCCGATAATCTAATTTCGCGTTATAGGAGACGTGGGGCTCCCCGTCGTTCGATATCAAACGCGACTGCCGAGTGATGGAGTTTCAGTGCCGTCTCGGAACGCCCACTGGAGAGACCCTGGAGGGCGTCTACACTGCCGACGACGAGGCGCAGCTTCGGCGAAGCCTCGAAGAAAAAGGCCTGCTCGTATTGGCCCTACGCCGGCGGGCCAGCGGCTGGCCCGGCGGTTGGCCGGCCCTGTCGTTGCCGCGCCGCCGGCGCATCAGCACACGTGAGTTCATCGTCTTCAATCAGGAACTGGCCGCGTTGCTGAAGGCGGGCATGCCGCTCGTCCAGTCACTCGATATTCTGCGAGAGCGGATGGACAACCCTGTTCTCAAATCGGTTCTCGATGACGTGCACGAGCAGGTGCGGGGCGGGACGGCGCTCTCGGAGGCGTTCGAGTCCCACGGTGGCCTGTTCCCTGGTGTGTACACCGCCTGCTTGGTGGCTGGCGAGAAGAGCGGCAGTTTGGAGGAGGTCCTTCGCCGGTATGTGACATACGCTCGCGTGCTCAGCTCGGTTCGCCGGAGAACGATCTCGGCATTGATCTATCCAGCGGTCTTGCTCGTCATATCCTTGGTCGTCCTGACGATCATCGTGCTTTATGTGGTACCCGAGTTCGGTGATTTCTACGGAAGCCTTGGGGCCGAGCTGCCCTGGGTGACCCAGCTGATCGTCTCGGTGTCGGAGATCCTTCGGCGATACCTGCTGCTGATCACAGCTGTCACGACGCTTGGCGCGGTTCTCGGATGGGTCTGGTTCAAGCAGTCCGACCGGTTGGCGTTGGTCGATCACCTGTTGTTGAAGATGCCGGGGGTCGGCGACATCGTTCGCAAGTTTGCCACATCGCAGCTGGCGCGGACGTTGGCGACGCTCCTGCGAGGCGGTATCCCCCTGGTGAGCGCACTGGACGTATCGGCGCGTTCGCTCGGCAACCGGTATTTCTCGGAGCAGCTCGCGACCGTATCCCGTGAGGTGCGGGAAGGACAGACGCTGTCAACCTCGTTGTCGTCGCGGGGGATATTTCCATCGGTGGCGATCAAGATGGTCCAGGTGGGCGAGTCGACAGGTGCCCTTCAGGAGATGTTGTCCAGCGCCGCGGACTTCTTCGACGAGGAAATCGAGACGACCCTGGGCCGGTTCATGACGATGGTCGAACCGCTCCTCCTCGTTATTATGGGAATCGTCATCGCAGGCTTGCTTCTTGCACTCTATATGCCGCTTCTCCAGCTCGGCGCGCTCGTGTCATGACGGAACCGAAGCCCAGAGCGATGCCCCGACCTATGGACGAGCAAACGTCGCTCGACGATACAGCCGTGCCCTCGGCAGCGACCGATCTGTACGTGTCGGAACAGGATCAGTCAGTCGCCGACGAGAGCGGAGACGCGAGGCGACTCGCCGAACGTTATCGACTTCAGTTTGTCGACATGGGGGAGTTCCGCATCAACCAGGAACTCTTCCGGTCGATTCCGGCCGACTTGATGCTACGGTACGGCTTCGTACCCCACCAACGCCAGGGCGACACGCTCGTGATCGTCGTCTCGGATCCTACCGACGTTCCGAAGCTGGACGAGCTGGCCCTTCTTCTCGGGTCGCCGATCAAGGTCACGGTTGGAACGGCGAGTGCCATCGAGTCGATCCTCAAGAAGAGCGAAGGGTCCCAGCGGGTGCTCGACGAGGCGACCGAGAGCTTCGAGCTCCAGGTCCTACATGAAGACGAGCAAGGCGACGAGAGTCTGACCGTCGAACGTCTGACCAGCGGTCTCAGTCCGATCATTCGTCTCGTTGACTCGATGATCTACACGGCGATCCAGCGGCGAGCGAGTGACATCCACGTCGAGACCCAGGAAGAGGCAGTCCATGTGAAGTACCGGATCGACGGCGTGTTGCAATCGGCGATGCGACCACTCGACCGGCAGTTCCACAGCCCCATCTTGTCCCGGATCAAGGTCATGGCCGAGCTGGACATCGCCGAGAAGCGCGTGCCACAGGACGGTCGGTTCAAAGTCAAGATGCCAGAAAAGACCATCGACTTCCGTGTCTCGATCATGCCCAGCGTGCATGGCGAGGACGCGGTCATCCGGATCCTGGACAAGCAATCGATCAGCGAGCAGTTTCACGAGCTCAACCTCGACATCCTGGGGTTTCCCGAGAGTGAGCTTCGCCGGTTCCGCAAGTACATCGCCGAACCGTATGGAATGGTACTGGTCACCGGGCCGACCGGGAGTGGGAAGACGACAACACTCTATGCGGCACTGGCGGAGATCAATTCCAGCGAGGACAAGATCATCACCATCGAGGATCCGGTGGAGTACCAGCTGCAAGGCATCACGCAAATTCCCATCAACGAGAAGAAGGGGCTGACCTTTGCCAGAGGGTTGAGGTCTATCCTCAGGCACGACCCGGACAAGATCATGGTCGGCGAGATTCGCGACCCCGAGACTGCGCAGATCGCGATCCAGTCGGCCTTAACGGGACATCTCGTGTTCACGACGGTTCATGCGAACAACGTCGTCGACGTGCTTGGCCGCTTCCTGAATATGGGGGTGGAGGCATACCAGTTCGTGTCGGCCCTCAACTGCGTGCTGGCCCAGAGACTCGTTCGGACCGTGTGTGCAGAGTGTCGACGGCCGGTGACGGTGGGGCGCGGCGAGCTCGAAGAGTCGGGGATAGACCCGCAGCTGGCCGCTGCGCACACGTTTTATGAGGGTGCTGGGTGTATCGAGTGCGGGGGGACGGGCTTTCGGGGGCGGACAGCCGTCTGCGAGCTACTTGATCTGAGCGACAGTATTCGCGAGATGATCCTGGCTCAGAAGGCCACCTCGGAGATCAAGAGGGCGGCGCGGGCTGAGGGGATGAGGTTCCTGAGGGAGTCCGCTGTCGAGTGTGCGCTCCGAGGCGTGACGACCCTTCGCGAAATCAACAAGGTGACGTTCGTCGAATGAGTAGACCACGAGGATTGCTGACGGATTGGCTGTCCACGCCCGGCCCGACGGTAGGGGTCGAGATAGGCGCGACACGTGTCTCCGCGGTCGCGCTAGCCTGGGACAAGAATGTGCCGCGGATCGTGAGGCGCGCGCGGGCGTCGCTGCCAGAAGGCGCGCTGACCCCGAACCCCGCGTCGGGCAACGTTCACGATCCTGATGCGGTAACGGCGGGAATTCGAAAGGTGCTGAACGTGCTTCCGGGGCGGCCGACCCGAGTTGGCTTGACCGTACCGGACGTCGCCGCCAAGGTCTCGTTCGTCCAGTTCGACAGCGTGCCGACACGGGCAGGCGACCTCGAGCGCCTGATCGCCTGGCAGGTTCGACGGTCGGCTCCGTTCCGGATCGAGGACGCTCAGCTGGCGTACACCGCGGGCGCGCGACGGCCGAATGGTGCGCAGGAATTCGTCGTGGTTCTCATCCGTCGGGATATCGTTGAAGAATACGAAGCGGTGTGTCGGGAGGCCGGTGTACACGCCGGACTGATCGACCTGACGGGCTTCAACGTGATCAACGCGGCCATGACGATGTCGCCGGTCGCGGAATCCGACTGGCTGTTGGTCCATTTGGCGGAGGGATATTGCACGCTCGCCATTGTGCGGGGGCAGGACGTGATCTTCTTCAGGAACCGCCCGACCCAGAATATTGAGGATCTCACCGACCTGGTGCATCAGACGGGGATGTTCTACCAGGACAGGCTCAGCGGGCGCGGCCTCGCACGAACCGTTCTCGTCGAGAATGCGGACGGGGCTGGTCCAACCCTATCGTCGATGCTGGAGACACGTCTCGGCACGCCCGTCGAACGTCTGGGGTCGACCCACGTTGCCTCGGCGCTCGGCGTCAAGCCCGGGGGCCTGGACGTGCTGGCAGGTCCGGTCGGCCTGTTGTTGAGAGAGCACTCCCCGGCAGCCTGAGACGAACACGATGCTGCGCACGAACCTCGCCACTCGGCCGTTCTACAACGAGCGAGTCGTCCACCTAGGCCTTGGGGTGCTGACGGCGGTGTCGGTGGTACTACTGCTGGTCGGCGGGGTGCGCTTTCGGGCACTTGCCGCGGAGCATGCCACGTTGACGGCCTCGGCGGAGCGAGACGAGCAGCGGGCCAGTGAGGTCCGACAGCAGACGGTCGCGCTCCAGCGGGAGTCCGGCCCCCGGGACGTCGAGTTGCTGGCGACGGCCGCGTCGGAGGCGAATCAGTTGATCGACCGGAGGGTTTTTTCGTGGACGGAATTTCTCAACCTGATCGAAGCCACCTTGCCCGGCGATGTGAGGTTGACGGCTCTCCGACCCAACGTGGAGGGAGGGGACGTCACCGTATCGATAGCGGTCATCGGTCGAAACGTGATGGCGATCTTCGCCTTCATCGAGCAGCTCGAGGCGACGGGTGCGTTCGCCGACGTGCTGCCTATCGAAGAAGAGATGACCGACGAGGGGATGTATCGCACGATCTTGCTCGGCCGGTACGTGCAGCGGTCAGAGGGGGACAACCAGCCGCTCGACACTGAGCTGCCGGAGCCGGAGCCGACGGAATGACGATGTTGAGGCGGGTGCTCGCCGAGAAGGGGTTGGTCATGTCCGTCGTGGCTGCGGGCACCGTGCTGGCCCTTGGCCTGTACGTCTTCGTCGTCTATCCCTGGACCGCGCGGGTCGAAACGGCGCGGCAGCGAGAAATGGCAGCCAGGGACACCCTTTCTCTAGCCGGGGAGGCCCACGACGCGGCGGAGGCGACGGCAAACGGGAAGACTCGGACGGACGATCAGCTCGAGCGCTTCTATTCCGAGATGCTACCGGCGAGTCTGGCGGGAGCCCGTGGCATTACCTATCCCCGTTTCGCGGCGCTGGCGCGATCGCACAACCTCGTCCTGGAGCAGCGCAGCAACACTCCGGAACAGGACGAGGAGAGCCAGCTCGCGAGGCTCCGTACGACAATGCGCCTCGGAGGGGAATGGCCCGATATTCGCCGCTTCATTCACGCGCTCGAGTCGGCACCGGAGTTCATCGTGATCGAGGATATCTTCCTGAGTCAGAATGAGGAGGAGGACTCGGTGCAGATGCTGACGATGAGCGTCGCCACGTACTATCAGGCCGGGTTCGAGTCATGAAGATGGTCGTCCTACGATCCCTGGTCGCACGTCTCGCAGGCGCCCTTCTCCTGCTGATTGTCGCGAGCGGGTGCCAGAATGTGCAACCTGTCAGCGAGAATGCGGTCGCGGAACCACAGACCGATTCACAGACCAGCATGAGTTCTGGCCCCGCGACCGATACACAAAGGGATGAAGCCCTCGACGTGCGACTGGAGGTCGTCGGACGGGCACGCCCGGAGGCTTCCGTACGACCTCGAGATCCGTTTCGATTCGGCCAGGTGTCGCGTTCCACGGGAGTGGACGAAGGGGCCGTCGCGCCAGCTCCGGTGGGGGAGACTCCAGACTCGCGGCCTCTGCCGTCAGCATCAGGACGCCCTCGGGCTCGCATTCGGATGATTGGTCTGATCGAGGGGGCGGAGACGCTGGGGCGGGTCGCGGTGCTGACCGACGGGGAGAATGTCTTTCATGGACGGACGGGTGACATCGTCGAAGGGAGATACCGGGTCGTCGTGGTTGGACCAGACTCGGTTCAACTGGAATCGGTGCGTGATGGTCAACGCCAGGTACTGCGATTGGCGACCATGTGAGGGTCACTGAGTGGGGCATCATGTGACCGGGTCACAGTGTGAGTCACCATGTGACCGGTAGAAGACAGGTAGATAACGTGCGTTTCGACATTCGAGGTTCGGTCGTTGGCATGCTCACGAGTCTGGTCCTGATCAGTGCGCTGCTCGCCGGTTGTGCGTCCAGCGCGGCGTTTCGTCTGGGCGATGAAGCGGCGATTGGCGGTGATTGGGACACGGCGGTCGAGCACTACAGGACGGCCCTCCAAGAGAATCCCAACGACGCTCCAGCGCGGATCGCGCTTGAGCGTGCCATGCAGAGCGCCGCGGGGGTCCATGCCGAACGTGCTCAAGAGTTCCAAGAAGAGGGCGAGCTCCCCGCCGCGCTCGCCGAATATCGGCTGGCCAGCGAATTCGACCCCACCAACGGCCGGCTGATGGCCATTGTCGCCTCGCTCGAACGCCAGATTCGAGACCTCATCGAAACCTCGCAGCCGCCGTCGGCGCTGGAGTTGCTGCAGGCGCGAGCGCGACAGGCATCCCAGCCACCTCTGCTCGATCCGTCGTCCGACGAGTTGCTCTCCCTGCTGTTTGCGCAGGCGCAGCTCAGGGATATTCTGGGTGCGATCGGCAACATGACGGGCATCAACATCACGTTTGACCAGGCCTTCCAGGACCGCACCTATTCGGTTCAACTGGACGGGGTCACGGTCGACGAGGCGCTCGACCAGATCCTGACGGCGACGCTGAACTTCTACAAGATCCTCAATCCTCGAAGCCTGATCGTCATACCGGACAACGCGAACAAGCGCGCCCAGTATGAGGAGCAGGTGATCCGGACCTTCTTCGTGTCCAACGCTGACGTGACCGAGCTCTCGACGATGTTGACGCAGATTGTCCGTGGGGGGCCCCTGGCCGTGCAACCAACGATCGTGGCAAACCCGACCGCCAACACGATCACGGCGCGGGCGACCGCTCCGCTCATGGGCGTCATAGAGCAGCTAATCGAAGCGAGCGACAAGCCACGGGCGGAGATCGTGGTGGACGTCGAGATTCTCGAGGTCAATCGGGAGCGGGCCCGCGAGTTTGGCCTGGACCTTACGTCGTACTCCGTCGGGGCGCTCTTCTCTCCGACGGCGACCGTCTCGGGGCTGGGAAATCCTGAAGCTGTCGTCTCATCGGGCTTCAACGCGAATCTGCTCTCTCAAGGCATCAACGCCGCCGATTTCTATCTGGCCGTTCCGGCTGCGGTCATAAATTTTCTGGAGACCGATTCGGAAACGCGACTGGTCGCCAGCCCGCAGCTGAGGGGCCAAGAGGGTGCTGAGCTGGAGTTGAATCTCGGTGACGAAATCCCGGTGCCGACGACGGCGTTCACGCCCATTGCGACCGGCGGTGTGGCGGTCAACCCGCTGACATCGTTTGATTACAAGGACGTCGGTGTCAACCTGAGGATGACCCCGCGGGTCACCTTCGACAACGAGATCATTCTTGACCTGGAGGTGGAGAACAGCACGCTCGGCCCCAACATCAACGTAGCCGGACAGTCGCTACCGACCTTTGGCACCAGACGGGTCATCACGCGTCTCCGCCTCCGAGACGGCGAGTCCAACCTGCTGGCCGGGCTGCTCCGTGAGGAGGATCGGCGGTCGCTTCGGGGATTCCCCGGCATCCTGCATCTGCCCATCATCAAGCAGCTTCTTTCCGCAAACGAAGATTCAATCAAGCAGACCGACATCATCATGCTGCTCACCCCGCGGATCGTCCGAACCCATCAGCTCACGCAGCGAGACGTGGACCCGATTTTTATCGGGACAGCGAACAATTTGGGCGTGACGGGGCCACCGCCTTTGATCGCACCCACCCCGGCCGCGCCGCCGGTTCCGGCCGATGGTCCTCAGGGTGATGCCGGCCTGGACGGCACCGGGCCCGGAGACACCGCCGAACCGTCACGCTTTGGCGCCGCACCGGTGCTTTCGTCGACACCGGAGTTTCCCACGGATAGGCAACCGCGGCCGGTGGTGCCCCCGGGGACCACCAGGCCGACGTTCGGGGCCGTGGTTGAGGTGACCCCTCCGGCAGGAGGCGTTGCGGTTGGGAGTGGGCTGTACACGGTACCGATTTCGATCAGCGGTGTGTCGCAACTGGCGACTCTGAGTCTCCGCCTCACCTTCGATCCGAGAGTGCTGCGGGTCAACGGAGTCCAGGAGGGCAGCTTCATGAGCCAGGGACGGGCGGAGGTCACCTTCGCCCATGAGGTCGACGCGTCGCGCGGACATGTCGACCTGGCCCTGACGCGAACAGGCGACACGACTGGGGCCAGTGGAACTGGACTCGTGGCGACCGTCGTCTTTGAGCCGGTGGCGACGGGGGCTGCGACCCTGGCTCCGACTGGGGTAGGTCTCACCCCAGGCGGCGCACCGCTGGCGTTCAACTTTCGACCGACCACCGTGAGCGTACGCTAGTGCAGTGATCGTAAAACGTCTTGTACTTCCAGTTGGGGTTTGGTACCGTGTGCCACATGAACCGAACCCCCGCTTTGCCGATGACGCCGGAACAACGCGCGACGCTGCACGGCTGGATTCGAGCGGGCACGACAGCGCAGCGCGTGGTGTTGCGGAGCCGGATCGTGGTGCTCGCGGCTGACGGTCTGCCGAGCAAGCACATCGCTCACCAGCTCGCCACGAGCCAGGATACGGTGCGGTTGTGGCGCCGCCGGTTTGCGGTTGGGGGGCCCGGCGCCCTGACCCGCGATGCCCCGGGCCGCGGGCGCAAGCGCCAAGTCACCGCGGCCCGCGAGCAGCAGGTCGTGGAAGCGACGCTGCACACCGCGCCGCCGCGGGCGACCCACTGGAGTCTGCGTACCATGGCCGCTGCGCAAGGGTTGAGTCCGGCGTCGATTCATCGGATTTGGCAGGCGCACGGGCTGCAGCCGCACCGCGTCCGTACCTTCAAGCTGTCGACGGACCCGCGGTTTCTCGAGAAGCTCACCGACGTCGTCGGGCTCTACGTGGATCCGCCCGAACAGGCCCTGGTCTTCTGTGTCGACGAAAAGAGCCAAATCCAAGCGTTGCAGCGATCGCAGCCCGGCCTGCCGATGAAACCCGGCCGAGCCGGCACCATGACCCACGACTACAAGCGGCACGGGACGACGACGTTGTTTGCCGCGTTGAATGTCCTCGAGGGCACCGTCATCGGCTCGTGTCTGGCGCGCCATCGGCATCAGGAATTTCGCAAGTTCTTGAACCTGCTCGACGCACAAACGCCGCCGGACGTGGCTATCCACGCCATCCTCGACAACTACGCGACGCACAAACATCCGGCGATTCAACGGTGGCTCCGCCGGCATCCTCGGTTCCATCTGCACTTTGTGCCCACGAGCGCCTCCTGGCTGAACCTCGTCGAGGTCTGGTTTTCGCGGCTGACCGCGGACCAGCTGCGACGCGGCGACTTTCTGAGCGTCCGCGACCTCATCGACGCGATCTCCGCGTATATTCACAACCACAATCACGACGCCGTGCCGTTCATCTGGACCGCGCCGGCCGAACGCATCCTGGAGAAAGTCATGAAGTGCCGAGCTATTTCGGAATCACTGCACTAGTTGGGCGTATCAGGGGCTCGGGTCTATGCAAGCGAACGAACGACGGCGACGCGGCGAGCGAGGCTACTCGTTTGTCGAGCTGCTCGTCGTCAGCGTCATCCTGTTGGTCCTCGCGTCGGCCATCGCCCCGCTGACCCAGGCCACCATCCAGCGACAGCGCGAGGTAGAACTGCGAAGGGCCCTGCGTGAGATCCGCACGGCCATTGACGAATACAAGGACGCCGTTGACCTCGGCGTCATCGGAGGGGCCAACCTCGATTCGGACAATCAAGGCTATCCCCCCGCTCTCGAGACCCTGGTTGAGGGCGTGGAGCCCGTCGACGACGCCAGCGGGGGACGCGTCAAGTTCCTGAGGCGCATTCCACCCGATCCAATTTCTAGGCAGGGCGAGTGGGGACTCCGCTCCTATCAGGACGAACCCGATTCGAGCCGCTGGGGTGGCGACAACGTCTACGACGTGTATTCGAGGGCGCCGGGCACTGCCCTGGACGGTTCGCGATACCGAGAGTGGTGACCGTGAGAGTTTTTCGCGGGGGGCAGGGTGGCTGGACACTCCTCGAGTTGACGATCGTCATCTCGCTGATAACCGTCCTTGCGACTATCGCGCTGGTTGGCTACCGAAGTGCCGTCACGCGGTCAAAAGAAGCCGTCCTCAAGGAGGACCTGTTCCGGATGCGTGATGCGATTGACCAGCACTACGCAGACAAGCAGGAGTATCCGGGGACGCTGCAGGCTCTGGTCACGGAAGGGTATCTTCGTGCGGTTCCGAACGAACCGTTTACGGGGTTAGCCGAGACGTGGCAGCCCGTTCCGCCTGAGTTCGATCCTGCGAACCCGTTCACGCAGGGCGTATTCGACGTCAAGACGAAGTATGACGGCGTCGCGCTCGACGGCACCGCCTACGTGGATTGGTAAGCGGTGCTGATGATGGTTCGACGGCACCGCGTACGCGGATTGGTAGCGTGCCGATGATGGGTCGAAAGCTACTGGCCGATTCGTATGGCGAGCGGTTCAGACGTGGCGCTGCCGGAGAAGGCGGTCACCATCGCGGTGCCACTCACCGAGCCGGCCAGCAGTCGGACCGTCGCGCGACCGTCCTTGGTGCGGGCCTGCTGGGCGCCGAGCGTGCCCAGGGTCGTCGAGAAGGTGACCTCCGTTCCGTTCTGGACCGGCGTGCCAGCCTCTTCCGTTACGCTCGCCGTGATCACGGATTGCCCGTCGAGGGGGAG
Source organism: Vicinamibacterales bacterium (assembly GCA_965249105.1). Classification (GTDB taxonomy): domain Bacteria; phylum Acidobacteriota; class Vicinamibacteria; order Vicinamibacterales; family UBA8438; genus CAUZIB01. Next base: position 1,918,473 of record OZ252219.1, read on the forward strand.
TTCGGCTTGGCTCGCCACGAGCATCACCGTCGACCCCGTTGGGGCCAACAGCGGCAAGCTGTCACACGCCGACAGCGCGGGCAGTGCGAGGACCGAGAGGGCGATGAAGAGCGCAGTCTGGCTTCGCATGGGCCACTTCACAGGCATGTTATCGACATGAGAGCGTCGGTTCAACAGGGGCACGCCCGAGGACAGGCCGGCTATGCCATGGCGGCACTTCTGGTGGCTATCGCCGTCATGAGCGTCCTGACGTCCGTCGTTCTGCCGGTCTGGAGTCATGCAGCCCAGCGCGAGCGAGAGGCCGAGCTGATTTTTCGGGGCGAGCAGTATGCCCGGGCGATCGAGCTCTATCAGCGGCAGTACGTGGGGGCCTATCCACCGGACCTCGAGACGCTGGTTGATGAGCGATTCCTGCGGCGTCTGTATACAGACCCAATGACCGACGGTGGCGAAGGGGAGTTTCGCCCGGTCTATCAGTCCGAGGTCGGCGAGCTTCAGGGAGCTCCCGCGACTGCCGACCGACCCAGAGAGGCCACGACGACCGTGACGGCGTCACCGGAGCGAGAGCCTGAGCGGCGATCGTTTAGCAGTCGGAGCCAGGCAGACCGCGAAGAGGGCGGTATCGTGGGAGTCGTGAGTGCCAGCGAAGAGGAGTCGATCCGTATCTACAACGGTCAGCAGCAATACAACGAGTGGGCCTTCGTGTACACACCCAGTTCGACCCAGCTAGGCGGCGTGACGGGTACCGGTGGTCCAGCAACCCCGGGAGCCCCGACGACTCCACCGATGGGACGTTGACGACACTTCATCCTGAAAACTGCTCGCGCTGACTCCGCCACAACCACAGACCGCCCGTGGTCGCGAGACCGAGCGGTACAACGGTGTCGACACTCGATCCAAAGAGTGCCCCACCCGCCCCGAACAGGATTCCGTAAACCAATAGGCACCCTGCTATCCAGTCGAGGAAGGGCCGGCGAAGAGTGGCAGGCTCCGGCTCGTCTGCGGCGGCCGCCACTGGTCGCCACCCCGGTCCACCAGGGGTGACGCGTCGGTAGAACGCGACGAGGTGGGCCATCGGTTCCGGGGGCGTGAGCCACGTCACGGTCAGCCAGCACAGGGTCGTCCAAGGCACCAGATAGAGGAGCGAGTCGGGAAAGGGAATCGTCGTGAAGGCACGCAATCCGAAAAACCCGACGGCGGCCGCGACCAGGGCCGTTATTTCAGAGACCGCACTCACCCGCCACCAGTACCAGCGAAGGATGAGCACGAGACCAACGCCCGCCCCGGATTCCAGGGCGAACTCCCAGGCCTGACGGACGCTGTCGAGATAGAAGGTTAGCAGTCCGCTCAGCGCCATCAACATCACGGTGGTGATGCGCGAGGCGCGAACGAGTTCTTTCTCCGTCGCAGAGGTCCGGATGAAGCGCACGTAGAAGTCATTGATGAGATACGAGGTGCCCCAGTTGAGCTGGGTCGAGACCGTGGACATATAGGCGGCGAAGAAAGAGCCCACCAGCAGCCCTCGCCACCCTGGCGGGAGATGGTCGCGCATAACCAAGGCATAGCCCGATTCAGGGTCTTCGAGACCGGGATAGAGGAGCAGTGAGGCGAGGGCCACGAGGACCCACGGCCACGGTCGGAGACAGTAGTGGGCTATCGTGAACCACAAGGTCGCCAGGAACGACTGCCGCTCGTCTCGCGACGACATCATTCGCTGCGCCACGTAGCCGCCACCGCCGGGCTCCTGTCCGGGATACCAGCTCGCCCACCACTGGACCCCGAGATAGGCGATGAAGGCGGTGAGGGGCAGCGCCAGTGTCTGGGGCGCCGAGCTGGCAGACCCCATGCTCGGCGCTAGGCGAAAGGTGTCTGGGGGCAGACCCGCCAGGAGACCTTCCACGCCGCCAACTGCTGGCGCCGATAGCGCGAAGAACGCGAGGGCCACCGATCCAACCATGGCCAAACCAAACTGCACGAAGTCGGTGACGACGACTCCTCGGAGACCGGCGAGCGCCGCGTAGATGCCGGTGGCGACCAGACCGACAGAGACCGCGACGACGGGATTCCAACCCAGAGTCACTGAGAGGACCTTTGACATCGCCAGGTTGACCCAGCCGATGATGAGACAGTTGATCGGCAGCCCAAGGTAGAGGGCGCGCAGCCCACGCAGCATCGCGGCCGGCCGTCCGGTGTATCGGAGCTCCGCGAACTCCACGTCGGTCACGATACCGGCGCGTCGCCAGAGGCGGGCGAAGAAGAACACCGTCAACATACTTCCAAGACCCGCGTTCCACCACAGCCAGTTGCCCGCCACTCCGTTGGACGCCACCAGCCCCGTCACGGCCAACGGGGTGTCGGCTGCGAACGTGGTCGCGACCATGGACGTGCCCGCGAGCCACCACGGCAAGTCGCGACCCGAGAGAAAGAACTGACCGAGGTTGGTCCCCGCTCGCCGATAGAGCCGGAGGCCAATGACGACCGGAATCAGCAGAATGGTGGCGAGGACGAGCCAGTCGACGGTCGTCAGGAACACAGCGCCTGCATGACGGCGTTGTGGAACGCCGGGCGTATCGGGAGGATGGCGTCGTTTACCCGACTGGGACACACGCGGTTGGTAAGGAGGACAACGTAGACGCCGGCAGGTGGGTCAATCCACAGCGAGGTTCCGGTGAAGCCGGTGTGACCAAACGCATCCGCAGACATCTTCGTACCGCAGGAGGACGTCGGTAGCATCGTGTCCCACCCCAACCCCCGCGAGCTTCCCGGGATGGTGGTCTTTGCCGTAAAGCGCTGAAGGGTTTCAGGGCGGACCAGGGCGCCCTCACCACCGAGGTCCTTCAGTATCGTGCGCGCAAACCGCCCAACAGATCGTGCGGTGCCAAAGAGCCCCGCGTGTCCCGCAGTGCCACCCAGGGCCCAGGTGTTCTCGTCGTGCACCTCGCCGATGAGAAGGCGGCCTCGCCACTCGTCTACCTCCGTGGGGACAGCTCGCGCCCGCCACGCGGGCCCTGGTCTGTATCCGATGTCGCCCCACCCCTGTCGACTCCCGACTGCGTCGAACTGGTTGGTCAGCGAGTCGCCCACGGCGTCTTCCAGAATGAACCCGAGCAGGATGAAGCCGAGGTCGCTATAGATGGACTGGGTGCGGGGGGAGTATTCCAGCGGGAGCGTACAGATCGACCGTTCGAATTCGGGTCGACCCCGATGGTCACGAAAGAAGGGAAGATGGGCGGCCAGCCCACCGGCGTGGGCGAGCAGGTCGTGAATCGTGACGGGGTCACGCTCGTCGCCCTGCCACGCCGGGAGCCAACGGCTCACCGGATCGTCAAGCGCCATCTCCGACCTCTCGACCGCGGTCGTTATCAGCGTCGTCGTTGCCAGCACTTTGGTCAGCGAGGCGAGGTCGAAGATGCTGTCGAGGGTGGTATCCGTAGTGCCCTCTTCGCGGCTGAGGACCCCGAACGCCTCCTCCCAGAGGACGCCGTCTGGGCTGCCGACTTCGATGACGGCTGCGGGGTACGCCGAGACCAAGCCCGCCCGTACGATCTGCCGTGCCGCGTCCCAGCGAGTCATGGTGACTCCGGGGCAGGGCCCACGAGTCGACCGGTCAACCAGCCGAGACCGCAGGTTGTGAACGCCCCGACGAGAACGTACCACTGCCACGACACATCGGTCGCGAGTCTCAACAGGAGCAGGACGCTCGTCCCCCCCAGGATGCCGATCATCGGAGCTGACACCCGGCGGGTCGTCGTCATGGCAAGCAGAAACACGCCGAGTAGGAGTCCGAGCGTGAAGGACTGGATGCCCAGTACCTCGTCGACGACTCGGCTGGACAGGTCAATCGCCACCACCGCCACGGCAATCTGGACCAGCGCCCACCCTGCAGTCGCCCAGCGGGAGACGGCGAGGTAGTGGCCAGCCGACCTCGAGCCGTCGGTGAGAGGGACGTAGAAATCGCCAATCGTCGAGGCGGCCGAGGAGTTCAGCGATGAAGACAGGGTAGACATCGCCGCGGCCACGATCGCCGCCACTACGAGGCCCCGAAGCCCGACCGGGAGATGGCTCATCATGAACGTGGGCAGAATGCGGTCGGTCTGCACGATGCCATCGACGGTGATGCCGGCCAACCCGTCTGGTGAGTAGACGGTGTAGTACACCCAGAGCAGGAGGCCGATACCCAGGAACAGAGCAAACTGTATCAGGACGAGGACACCGCTCCAGACAAGTGCCCGGCTGGCCTCTCGTGGCGACCGGCTGCACAGATAGCGCTGCACGAACATCTGGTCGGTCCCGTGGGTCCCGGCGGTCAGGAACATTCCCCCGATGACACCTGACCAAAAGGTGTAGCTCTTTGTGAGGTCAAAGGTCAGGTCGATGGTCACGAGCTTCTCAGCCGGGCCGGCGAGGTTGACGACCTCCGTCCATCCACCCGGAATCTCGCTCAGCACCACCAGAGCTGCGATGAGTGCTCCCGTCATGTACACGATGAGCTGGACGACATCGGTCCAGATGACGGCTCGCATGCCGCCGATGAGCGTATAAGCCAGGGTCGTGCCTCCGATGAGGGACACGGAGACAACAAGGAGTGCTGCGGGAAGGTCCATCGAAGGAAGCAGGCTCTGCGCCACGACGCCGGCGGTCGGCAATGTGCCGAGGACCGCGGCCAGCACGAGCCCGGTCGCGAAGAGACGAAAGCCGTCAGAAAGCGAGCGCGTCGCCAGAAAGATCAACGCCGTGACCCGTCCAACGACTGGCCCAAAGCGCTCGCTGAGGGGCTGATAGGCGGTGAGAAGATGTCCACGAAAGAACCGCGGGATCAGGACGACCGCGACAAAGAGCTTTCCCACGACGTATCCGAGCGCCAGCTGCAGGAACGTCAGGTCCCCGCCGAAGGCGTATCCCGGAACGCTGATCAACGTCACCGTGCTCGTCTCGGTCGCGACGATGGAGGCGCAGAGGGCCCACCACGGCACCTGATGGTCAGTGAGAAAGTAGTCGCGGATCGTCGCCTGGCGGCGAGAGAAGCGCGCTCCCAGCGCGACGACGGCGGACAGATAGACACCAAGGACCACGAGGTCGAGGGTGTGCATGGTCGTTAGCTCGAATGCAGCGACCGACGGAGCGTTGGTTCGACGTCCTCCCCGATCGCCGCACGAACGGACTGACCCGCCTGCTTGAGCCGAGACAGGGCTCCAGCATAGGTGTCGTCGGTTTTCTCCATGACGATCGCCGCCTTGACGTTCCAGCGCGCACGACGAAGCAGCGCGCCCGCGTCGTCGTAGTCCAAGCCGGTCACGACCGTGATGATTCGCCGAGCCCGATCGCGAGCCTTCTCCGACCCAGTCTTCACATCGACCATGAGATTGCCGTAGGTCTTCCCCGTATGGGCCATCGCAATCGTCGTCAAGATGTTGAGTACGAGCTTGGTCGCCGTGCCGGCCTTGAGCCGAGTCGACCCGGCAATGACCTCGGGACCGACCATCGGGGCGATGACGACGTCAACGAAGGTCTGAAGCTCGGTACCCGGCCAGCACGTGATGAAGATGATCTTGACCTCGCTGCGACGAGCTCGGGATAGTGCACCCCTCACGAACTGAGTCATGCCGCTGGCCGACACACCAATCAGGACATCTCTTCGAGTCGGCCGCAATCGAGTCACGGCCTTGGCGCCTTCTTCGTAGTTGTCTTCAACGCCCTCCTTGGCGTGGAAGAAGGCCGACCGTCCGCCAGCCATGATGGCCTGGACGAGTCGTGGGGGTGTGCTGAAGGTCGGAATCATCTCGGCCGCTTCCAAGACGCCAAGTCGCCCGCTGGTTCCCGCCCCAACGAAGATGAGGCGACCGCCCTTGCGAACGGCCTCGGTCACCAAGTCGGCTCCCATAGCGATGCGAGCCTTTTCACGATTCACCGCCGTGACGACCTTTCGGTCCTCACCAAGCATCAACTCGACGATCTCATCTGTCGAGGTGTGGTCCATGGCGAGGCTGTTCGGGTTGATGGCCTCTGTAGGGAGGTCCTGCCATTTCGATGACTTCGTCATGTTGTCCCGGGGGTGTACTGTGTCACGAACATGGCGTGGTCGGTCAAGGCAAGTGTTTGACTTCGTCGACGAGCCCACTGTATAAGTACGGATTAACGTTTGGTCAAGAGACCACTATGTTTGAGCGGTACTGCGCGCCGAGCCGCGCCACGCGTGACACCACAACGTCCTGCAAGACCGGCACGCTCATGCCGGCGAGACGGGGCGGATGATGTAGCCGAGCGTGCCGCAGGGTTGTGCCAGGGCCATCATCCAACCGGGGGTGATGGCCTTTTTTATTGTGGAGCGTCCAGGAACGATCGTCCAGTTCGGGTCGATGGGTAATGGCAAAGAATGACACGCCGCTGAGCGTCGCCATCGTGGGTTTCGGCACCGTCGGGCGATCGGTAGCCCGCATTCTCTGTGACGGGGGTCATCCGGCGCTTCGGCTGAGCCATGTCTGTAACCGGCACGTGGCCCGGAAGCGAGTTGACTGGGTTCAGTCGGACGTCGTGTGGACCGACGACTTCGACGTCGTGCTGTCGTCAGATGTGGATGTGGTGGTCGAACTCATCGGTGGGTTGGACCCCGCCACAGACTGGATCAGCCGCGCCCTGCAGGCGGGCAAGGCGGTCGTCACCGCCAACAAGCAGGTGATCGCACATCACGGTGCCGACCTGCTCGACGTGGCGAGGAGTTGTGACCGGCAACTGTGCTTCGAGGCTGCCGTCGCGGGGGGCGTCCCCATCCTTCACGGGTTGCGGGAGGGCTTGGCCGGTGATTCGCTTTTTCGAATCATGGGAATTCTCAACGGCACCTGCAACTACATCCTCACGAGGATGGAGGCGGAGGGCGTGTCGTTCGGTTCGGCCCTCGAGGAAGCCCAGGAACTCGGGTTCGCCGAGGCCGACCCTACCGCCGATGTCGACGGGTTCGACGCGCAGGCCAAACTGGCCATCTTGTCGGCGGTTGGACTGAATCGTCAGATCGATACGTCCGGCATCCCCCTGCGTACGATCACGGACGTGGAGACGATCGACTTCGCTTATGCGCGGCGGCTGGCCTGTACCATCCGGCAGGTGTCTCGGGCAGAACTGGACCCTGCGCATCGTGATGCCGTCTTCGCCTCGGTGCAGCCGACCCTCGTGCCCTTGTCGTCAGCACTTGCCCAAGTCGAAGGGAGTCGCAACGTCGTCGTCGTCGAGGGTCGGTTCGCGGGTGAGACGGCCTTTTCAGGATTCGGCGCCGGAGGAGACCCGACAGGTGCCGCGGTGGTCTCCGACCTGGAGGCCATAGCCCGCACCGGGCTGACTGGCTCGACCGATGGGCTGGCCGGCGAACCGGCGGAGCTTCTCACGGCGTTCGTGGCCCCGCACTACGTGCGATTCGTCGTGGCTGACCGCCCCGGGATCGTGGCGGCGCTGGCCGACGTGTTCTCGCGTCACGGCGTCAATATCGACGCGGTGTTCCAGGAGCCGGGCTGGTCGAAGGATGAGCTGCCGTTCGTCGTGACCCTGGAAGGATGCGAGTCCACGGTCGTCGAGCGCGCGCTTCAGGAATCGGCCGCCTTCGACTTCAATGTGCGTCCACCCCTGTGGATGCCCGTGCTGCAATCGGGAGACAGTCGCTGATGAGCTACTTCACTGGGCTACAGTGCTCGATGTGCCACACGCCGTTTCCTGCCGAGGCACTTTACGTGTGCGACAAGTGCCTGGGTCCACTCGAGGCCTCCTACGACGACGATGCGATCCGAGCCACCGTGACTCGGGAACTGATCGCATCTCGACCGGAGAACCTGTGGCGGTATCGAGAGTTCCTTCCGATCACGGGGGAACCCAAGACGGGGTTCCACTCCGGCTTCACACCGCTTGTTCGGGCAACCCGACTGGCATCGGAGCTTGGGCTTGAAGAGCTGTATGTGAAGGACGATTCGAACAATCATCCGACGCTGTCATACAAGGATCGGGTCGTGTCGGTGGCGGCGACTCGCGCAGTGGAACTCGGGCTCGGTATCTTTGGGTGCGCATCGACGGGGAATCTCGCAAACAGCGTGGCGGCTCACGCCGCGCGCCTCGGTCTCGAGTGTTACGTCTTCATTCCCCGAACCCTTGAGCGGGGAAAAATCTTGGGCTCGTCGATTGCAGGTCCCCACGTGGTCGCGGTCGATGGGACCTACGACGACGTCAACCGGCTGTGTACGCAGGTTGGCGATCGCTACGGCTGGGGCTTCGCGAACATCAATCTGCGGAGCTACTACGCGGAGGGTGCCAAGACCATGGCGTTCGAGATTGCCGAGCAACTCGGCTGGCGCTTTCCGCGTCACGTCGTCTCTCCCGTCGCGGGCGGGACGTTGCTGCCGCGGATCGGTCGCGGCTTCGGCGAGCTCCGTGCCGCCGGGCTAGTCGATGGCGACCCTCCGAAGATTCACGCCGCTCAAGCGGCGGGATGTGCACCGGTGATCCAGGCGCTGGAACAGGGCGTCGAGTATCCGGAGCCGGTGAGGCCAGATACGATCGCCAAGTCGATCGCCATCGGTAATCCCGCCGACGGATTTCAGGTACTCCGGACCATCCGAGACACGGGTGGTTCAGGCGCGGTGGCGACAGATCTAGAGATCGTGGACGCGATCGGGCTGCTGGCTCGGACCGAAGGAATCTTCACGGAGCCGGCGGGCGGGACCACGCTCGCGGTTCTGATCAAGCTCATCAAGAGCGGGGTCATCCCGCAGGACGAGGCTGTGGTGCTCTGCATCACCGGGAATGGATACAAGACGTCGGATGTGGTTGCCGACGCGGTGCGGGAGCCAACGCGGCTCGGTCGGACGTTGAAGGAGTTCGAGGCCTTCTTCGCCAGTCGGCCCGCGGGTTACCAGGTGAGCGGTTGAGATGACCACGCCCAGCGAGCACTCCGAGCTAGTCGAGGCCGAAGGCCATCTCGTCGATTCACAGTTGCTCAACTCGATCTTCGACAAGGTCATCGAGCGCGGCGCCAAGTTCGAGGTGTTGCAGTTCGACATCGGTCGCACCAACGACGAGTTCTCCCATCTGAAGTTGAAGGTGACGACCGGGGATGCCCCGGGTCTGCGCCGGTTGCTCGAGGACTTGATGCCGCTGGGTTGTCATCCGGTGCCCGAGCGGGAAGCCGAACTGACCGCAGCGGAGGCTGACGGTGTCGTGGCCGATAACTTCTACTCGACGACCAATCATCAAACACACGTCCGTCATCGCGGCGGCTGGGTCAAGGTGTCGAATCAGCGAATGGACGGGGTCATCGTCATCAAAGCCGGAGCTGCGGCCTGCCGAAAGCTGCGCGATGTCGAGCGAGGGGAACTCGTGGTGTGCGGTGTCGATGGCGTTCGGGTGTCTCCGGAGTTTCGGGAGCGCGACCGTCTGGGCTTCGCGTTCATGACCAACGATGTGTCCACCGAGCGTCGAGTCGAGGTCAGCGCCGCCAAGGTCGTCGCCATGATGCGGCACGTGAAGCGTGACGGCGGGCGAATCGCGTTCGTGGCTGGGCCGGTCGTGGTGCACAGCGGGGGCGTGAGCTACTTGAGCGACCTCGTCAGGCGCGGGTATGTCGACGCGTTACTGGCGGGAAACGCGCTGGCTGTGCACGACGTCGAGCGAGCGCTCTACGGCACGTCACTCGGGGTTGATCTCGACGCCGGCGTAGCCGTTGAGGAAGGGCACCAGAACCACATGCGGGCGATCAACGCCATCCGGCGGGTGGGGGGCTTGCCGCAGGCGGTGGCCGACGGCCTGCTTTCGCGGGGCATCATGTACGAGGTCATCACGGGCGGAGTGCCGTACGTGCTGGCAGGGAGCATTCGCGACGACGGTCCTCTGCCGGATACGGTGATGGACCTGGTCGAGGCACAGGATCGATACGCGGAGGTATTGGACGGCGTCGACATGGTGGTCATGCTGTCGACGATGCTCCACAGCATCGGTGTCGGGAACATGCTGGCGTCGCATGTGCGCGTGGTGTGCGTCGACATCAACCCAGCGGTAGTGACCAAGTTGAGCGACCGCGGGTCGTCGCAGACCGTGGGCATCGTGACAGACGTCGGTCTCTTTCTCCACCAGTTATCCACCCAGCTGGCGGCATTTGACGTGCCATCTGCGTCCGAAGGTCCATCGGCAGGGGAGACAGAGAACGTAGGATAGGGCGAACATGAGCGCGGCAGATCAGAGACCACCGGTCGTCGTTCAGAAATACGGTGGCACGTCTGTCGGGTCACCGGAGAAGATTGGGGCGATCGCCGATCGAACGGTGAAGGTGATCGCGGACAACCCTCGGCTCGTGGTGGTGTTGTCGGCGATGGGTACGACGACCGACGATCTGGTCGAGCTGGCCCACTCAGTGTCTCGACATCCGGCCGGTCGGGAAATGGACCTGCTCCTCGCCACCGGTGAGCAGATCGCGGTGTCGTTGTTCGGACTCGCCCTACAGGATCGAGGAGTCCCGGCCGTGTCCCTCACTGCTGCGCAGTGCGGCATCCGGACCGATGATGCGTTCAACATCGCCCGGATTCAGTCGATTGACACCCAGCGGATTCATCAAGAGTTGGATGCCGGCCGGGTCGTCGTCATCACAGGGTTTCAGGGTGTGACCAGCACACACGAAGTCACGACGCTGGGGCGCGGAGGGAGCGACGTCACCGGGGCCGCCATGGCCGCAGCCTTGGGTGCCTCGGTGTGCGAGATCTACACAGATGTCGAGGGGGTGTTTTCGGCCGACCCTCGCGTGGTGCCGGATGCTCGTCGTTGGTCCGAGGTCAGCTTTGAAGAGGCTATCGAAATGGCGTCCAGCGGCGCCAAGGTCCTGCACCCACGGGCGGCGGAAGTGTGCATGGCGTACGGCATACCGATCCACGTCCGGTCGAGTGTCACGATGCAAGAGGGTACGTGGATCCGTGGGGAGAGCGACATGGTGATGGAGCAGGCCGCGGTCGTAGGTGTGAGTAGTGATACGGAGATCGCAAAGGTCACCCTACTCGACGTTCCGGACCGGCCAGGGTTGGCCGCACAGGTGTTCCGAGATCTGGCGGCCGAAGACATCAGCGTACGACTTATTATCCAGAGCGCGAGCTCGGAAGGACGCGGACGGATCACCTTCGTGCTTGACGAGTTGTTTGTTCGGGATGCCGGTCGACTGGCAGATGAGTGGAAGTCCCAGGGGATGGCGAGCGAGATCGTCATTGAGCACAACGTCGCCAAGATCTCCATCGTCGGTTCGCGTCTCGCCTCGACTCCGGGACTCGCGGCGCGTATGTTCGACGTGCTTGGTCGGGCCGGCATCAACATCGACTGCATCAGCTCATCGGAAATGAAGATCGCCTGTGTGATTGCCGCCGAGCGTCTGGAGGAAGCGGTGAAACTCGTCCATGATGAGTTCTTCTCCCAGTCGGCGGTTGCCGAAACCTCTGACGTGAGAGCGTGAGCAAGTTGAGGTCATGACCCAGCAGATTGAGGTAGGCATACTTGGCGCCACCGGTGCCGTCGGGCAGGAGCTCATCGCGCAGTTGGCGACGCATCCCTGGTTCAAGGTCACGTGGCTGGCGGCCAGCCATCGCTCCGCGGGGAAGCGCTACGCGGACGCCGCGGCGTGGAGGCTCCCGAGGGAGTGTCCGGCGGAGGTGGCGAACCGGGTCGTTGAATCGGTCGAGCCGGGGCAGGCGCCCCGGGTGCTGTTTTCCGGACTCGACGCGGCGGTGGCCGGCGAGGTCGAGGGGGCATTCGCGGAGCACGGACACGTCGTCATCAGCAATGCCAGGAACTACCGGATGGAGCCAGACGTTCCGCTGCTGGTTCCGGAAATCAACGCCGACCATCTCCAGCTACTCACCACGCAGGCGGCGACCCGAAGCTGGAAAGGTCGGATCGTGACGAACCCCAACTGCTCGACGATCGTGTTGACGATGGCGCTGGGACCATTGCGTCAGTTCGGGCTCCGTGCCGTGAACGTCACCACACTGCAGGCGGTGTCTGGCGGTGGGTATCCCGGCGTTCCGTCTTTGGATATCCTCGGGAACGTCATCCCGTTCATCGGCGGAGAAGAAGAGAAGATGGAAACCGAGACCAAGAAGATTCTCGGTAACCTTACGAACGACCGGGTCGAGCCTCATCCGATGGCCGTGAGCGCGCACACCACACGCGTGCCGGTCGTGAACGGTCATACGGAAATGCTCTCGGTCGGTTTCGAGAGTAAGCCGTCGATGGACGACCTCCTGTCGGCGTTTCGCGCGTTCACGGGTCGGCCGCAAGAGGAGGGGCTTCCCACCGCACCGCCGCAGCCAGTCGTGTATCTGGAGGAGCGAGACCGACCCCAGCCGAAGCTCGACGTGGATAGAGACGGAGGGATGACCGTGACCGTTGGTCGGTTACGCGATTGTTCGGTGCTCGACTACAAGCTCGTCGCACTCGGTCACAACACGATCCGCGGTGCGGCGGGAGCGGCGGTCCTGAACGCCGAGCTCATGCAGGTCGACGGCCTTCTGGGCTAGGGCGCGCCCGATCGGACGCGCCCTAGCCTCTAGTCGTTGGCAGCGACGTCGCCGACCAGGTAGTCGACGGACATGCGAATCGGTGAGCTGCCGCCGCCGAGAGGCGAGGTTCGCTGCACCCGCTGAGCGGATGGCTCGAGCAGCGCCGTCACCTCGAGTTGGCTCCCAGCTGGTAGTGCCAGGGGCGACTCGAACCAAAACCGCGTCGGCCAGCCGGTATCGGGCTCGCGGAGCCAAAGCATCGGCGCGCGCGATCCGTCCGGCCGGATCGCCTCGACGCGGAGCTCGGTCGATTGGATGTCGATCTCTGGGAACAGGGACAGGATCGTCGACTCTTGGGTCACGGTGTGGGTGAACGTCACCTCCTGAGTCTCGAGCTCCAACGGGGACATCACGAGCAGAGACTCGATCTTGCGTGCGTCGCCATTGGAGAAATGCAGCCCGATCTGACTCTGATCCGCGAAGTCCATGCCCTCGGTGATCCAGGTCTTCTTGTAGTGGATGCGGACGACGATGTCGGCGCCGGCGGGAAGCGGATAGCCGACGTCGATGTTGAGGACCGCCTCCTGGCCTGGGGTAAAGACCCCAACGGGCGGCGACGTGGGGAAGGGCTGACCATCTGCCGGCGCGAACCCCGGACCGTCGTCGTCGGCGTCGAGCGCCTGGGCGGTGCCGGTGGCATCGACAAAGACCAGCGCGCCACGCACGACCGCCTGCGCACCTGGTCGGAAGTCCACACCGGTCAGGATATGGTCCTCACTCGTTCCTGAGGGAACAACGAAATAGCGAACGACGTCGTTGGCGCTCGGGCCGAGCGCAAAGGGCTCGGCGAGCTGAAGTGTGAGCGTCGGCTCGCCGAGAGCCCATGTGTCGGCCACGAGAGGTGGGGCGGGCGTCAGGTTTCGCGGTCCTTGCGGATATCCGCCGCTTGACCATTCGAGGATCATGTCCATCTCGTGGGCCGCCAGCGCATGACCGTTCTTGAAGTCGCCAAAACCATCTTCGGCCTGCCATGGCGGCATCCGGAGCCCGAGAATCTCCTCGCGAATCGATTGCGTCCAGGGATACGCGGACTGATACTCCAGCAACGACATCGGGGCTATCCCGCCCTCCATATGGCACGCACCACATCGGTCTCTGAAGATGGGGAAGAGGTGTTCGTTGTAGTTCCAGCGAGACGAAATCGGCGTGTGCCCACCAGGCACCGAGCCGGAGACGGCAACGAGGGTCAGGGCGAGGAGGAGAAATCCGAGGTGACGACGCATGCCTTACTGCCCGCGCTGCGGGGTATCTTGGTAGATGTTGATGATGGTGTGCGCCGCCTCGGCAAAGATGTCGTATGCGCCGCTGACCTGCTGTTTGTTGCCGAGATCGCCATACCAGTCGAGCAGATACGCCGCTCTGACCAAATGCCGCACGGCGATCCGGATCTCGTTTCGCTCACGGAGGGGAAGCTCGTCTCCGCGGTCCATAAGCGCCAGGGCAAGCTCTTTGGCCTGGAGCGCCGGTATGAAGATCTCGGTGAATCGCCCTTCTCCGATCAAGGTCTGCAACGCCTCGTCTCTCGTCCTGATCTCGGAGACGACGTCAGCTGTCGATTCGGGAATCGTCGGACGAACTCGTTCCGCCAGAGGTATGTTCTCCGGGGCGCCGGAGACCACACCCGATGGAGGCGACCTGTCGGCAGCGCCCGAATCACCGGCAACCGAGTAGGCGGGAAAGATGAAATCAAATCGTTCTTCGGGAGAATCCTCGAAGGCAACCTTGGCGATGAACTCGCCGGGCAACCCCACGGGATCGGTCACTCCTTCCAGGAACGCCCCGTCCGGCGAGGGCAGCAGGACGACGGCGACGACCTCGGTAAATTCGTCGGTCGCGGAGTCGTAGGCTTCTTCAAGGACGACCCGGCCGGACCAGGCGCTCACGTCGACGGGCTCTCGGTAGTTGTCCGTGGCGTAGAGTCGGAAGATCCTGTCTTCCGGATAGGTGCCCTCAATGTGATGAAAACTGTCGGGCGCCATGAACACGGTTCCACCGTGTCGAGGAGAGTGGTCCATGTGTGCGCCAGGCGCCGCATCGACGACCCCGCATGTGAGCATCGTCGAACCGAAGTAGGGATTCCGAACAGGACCGTCCGCCTGGACCCAACTCGAACCTCCGTCATACATCGGGCAGTAGGCCTTCGCGTACCCCAGCGGGAGCTGTTGGGCGGCCAGATACTCGGAGAGCGGCTTGAAGCGGGCGCGCATCGTCGCGATGTCGTCGGCATTGGCCGCCGAGCGGACAAGGGGGCCGATCGTGTCATCGGCCACCGTCAGCAGGTCGCCGAGAGCGGTCTTGGCTTGATCAAAATCGTCGGCCGCGAGCGCAACCTGGGCTTCCACATAGGGAACGAACTGCGCTGCCAGCGTATCCGCCGTGCGAGAGGTGTCGACCGCAGACGGTGGTGTAGCGGACTGAACCGGCGAGTGACGAGCTGCGCAGGCCGAGAGGGTAACGACGCCCGCGAGACCGACCGCGACGACTGGACGCCCTAGGACTCTGTTCAGCATGAGACTACAAAAAAAGTATACAGGCCGGTCTAGGGCGACGCAATCACGCGTTGACTGCAAACTGTTGACCGTATTGGAGGTTGCGTGATCGGGCGACCCCGAGCAGCGCTGGATCGGAAACGGCTGGTATCGTAGAGCGGTGTCGCAGCCGGGTACAGACGACGAGCGCCTCAACCTGGGGCTCGTGGAGTCGCATCTCGATGAGCTACGGGTGGCCCGCCGGCTCTCGCCCAACACAATCGACGGCTATCAACGCGACTTGAGCTCCCTGCTTCGATACGCCAGCGCCCAGGGCAGCCGCGTGGACACGCTTTCGAGACCAGAGCTCGAGGCCTATGTTCGAGAGCTGATGACGAGCGGTCTCTCTCCGAGGTCAGTGGCGCGAGCGGTGGCATGCGTCCGAGGGTTCTATCTCTTCTTGGCGCGGGAGGGGCGGATCGAGGTCAACCCGGCGACCGAACTGCGGGCGCCCCGTGCCTGGCCGAGTCTCCCCAAGTTTCTCTCGTACGACGAGGTCGACCGTCTGATCGACGCGCCCGATCCCTCTACCCTCCTCGGGCTCCGTGACCGCGCGCTTCTGGAGCTGCTGTACGCGACTGGAATGCGCGTCACCGAGCTGGTGTCGGTGCGTCCGGCTGATCTCAACCTGAAGGCTGGCTATCTCACGTGCCTGGGTAAGGGCTCGAAGGAACGCTTGGTGCCGATGGGGCGCTCGGCGGTCGAGTGGATCGGTCGATACTCCAAGACCGCGCGTCCGCAGCTGGCCGGAGAAGAGTGCGTGTGGCTTTTCGTCAACGCCCGCGGTGGACGACTGAGCCGGGTGGGTATGTGGAAAATCCTCAAGAAGTACGCGCTCGCTGTCGGTCTGCCACGGGATCTCAGTCCGCACGTTCTTCGGCACTCTTTCGCTACACACCTCCTGGAGCGCGGAGCCGACCTGCGTTCGATCCAAAGTTTCCTTGGGCATGCCGACCTGTCGACCACGCAGATCTACACGCATATCCTCGAGGCGCGGCTGAAGGCGGTCTACGACGAGTTTCACCCTCGGTCATGACAAACGCGATTGACCCGTCTTTGGCACTTTTGCTACCGTTAGCGGATCGGTGAAGCGTAGTCGAGGTCCCTGTACGGACCGGGCACTGTGCGGCACCCCCAACAGGTCGGGTGGCTGATCGGGACGGTCGGCGTCGCTCGTTACCTCGAGAAGGAGTTTCATCCACATGCGTCGTACAGGTCGTTATCTGTTTACGTCGGAATCTGTGACCGAGGGGCATCCAGACAAGATTGCCGATCAGGTATCGGACGCGGTCCTCGATGCGGTCCTCGACAAAGACCCGACGGGCCGCGTGGCCTGCGAGACGTTGTTGACGACCGGGCTGATCGCTCTGGCCGGGGAGATCACGACCACCGGGCACCACGATTTTGCCGAAGTCGCTCGTGAGGCGGTGCGCGAGGTTGGGTATATTCGCGACGCCTACGGATTCGACGCCAACACCTGCGCCGTGGTGTCTGCCCTCCACGGGCAGTCACCCGATATCGCGATGGGAGTGGACCCTGGGGGCGCGGGTGACCAGGGGTTGATGTTCGGCTATGCCTGTTCCGAAACGACAGAGCTGATGCCGCTGCCCATCATGATGTCCCATCGCCTCGTTCGGCAGTTGTCCGACGTTCGCCGGTCGGGTGACCTCGACTACTTGAGACCGGACGGGAAGTCGCAGGTGACGGTGGAGTACGACGGCGATCAGCCTGTGCGGATCGACGCGGTAGTCGTGTCATCTCAGCACAGCGACGACGTCACCATCGAGCAACTCCGGGCCGACATCACCGAGAAGGTCATCAAGAGCATTGTGCCGGGCGAGCTTCTGGATGAGAGGACGTCGATCTACGTGAACCCCACGGGCCGGTTTGTTACCGGTGGGCCGCACGGCGATGCAGGCCTCACAGGTCGCAAGATCATCGTTGACACCTACGGCGGGATGGCGCCGCACGGTGGGGGAGCCTTCTCAGGGAAGGACCCGACGAAGGTCGACCGCTCAGCTTCGTATATGGCCCGCTACATAGCCAAGAATTGCGTGGCGGCAGGGTTGGCGGACCGCGTGCAAGTCCAGCTCGCGTACGCGATCGGAGTAGCCGACCCGGTCTCGGTCTTGGTTGAGGCGTTCGGCACGGGGAAGGTCGAGGAAGGCAAGATGTCAGAGCTCGTTCGCGACCATTTTCAGCTGACCCCGAATGCCATCATTGAGTCGCTGGATCTCCGCCGGCCGATCTATCGGAAGACTGCGGCCTTCGGACATTTTGGTCGGACCGAACCGGAGTTTTCCTGGGAGCAAACGGACAAGGCGGCCTCACTCCGCGCCGCGGCCGGACTCTAGACGCCTGCGACCGGACTCTAGTGCAGTGGTTCAGAAATACCTCGGCATTCGGCCACCGATACATCCCTTCTGCCTGCGTTGCTCCTCAGTCACAGATTCCCGATTTGCTCCTTCGTCGCGCCTGGCCAGACGGGTGCTTCGGCGCCCTCGGTGCACGAGGTATTTCTGAACCACTGCACTAGCGTCCACGGCCCGCGCCCTTCATGCAGACGGCCTGGCACCTCTCAGGTCCTTACGCTGAGGAGCAGATAGCCGGCTAGCCCGCCGAACAACAGGTTTGGCGCCCAGGCCGCGAGCATCGGGGCCAACATGCCGGCACTCCCGATGGCTCCAAAGACGCTCATGGTGATCCAGTAGGTGCAGGCGAGCGCAAGCCCGACGCCGATGCCGTACAACGCGCCTCTTGGGCCCATCGTCACGGCGAACGGAACGGCAATGAGGGTCAGGATCAGCGTAACGAACGGGAATGAGATCTTTCGGTGGAGGTCCACCACGAGCTTCACGACGGGGAACCCGCTGGCGCCCATTCTCTCGATATAGCCCTCGAGTTCGCGAACGTTCATCCGCTCCGCGTCGGGGGGATCGGTCTCGAAGTAGTCTGGCGGCTCGAGGAAGGCAAGGGGTTGCACGTCGGTAGCCAGCAGAGCGCGGTCCTCGGGAATGTCCGAGGCGAGATCGCGAACCCAGACGTTGCGGCCCACCCACCCAGTCTCCTCCTCGAACTTGGCATTGGCGACGAAAGTGCGACGCTCGAGCTCCCACGGACGGCCCCGCAAGTCGTAGACCGAGAGGCTGCCAAACTCGTCACGGTCAGGCTCGAAGGAGAGGTAGTGGTAGATCGCGCCGTTCTCCGCGACGATCCACTGCCGGTCGAGGACGTCAACCTCTTGAACCACGCCGCTTCTGATTTCGAAATTGAGCCGGTCAGCCTGTCGGTTCGCGTTTCCCAGGATGGTTTCGCTCATGCCGAAGAGGGCGCCGCCCCAGGCCAGACTGAGCAGGAAGATCGGTAAGGCCGCACGATACAGACTGATACCACACGCCTTCATGACCGTGAGCTCGCTGCTTTTGGTGAGCACGCCGACGGTTACAAGGCTGGCCACGAGGGCGGCGATCGGGAGGACGTAGTAGGTGAACTGAGGTGTGGCGTACCAGAAGTACCGCAAGAGGACAAGTCCAGTGGTTTGTCCCTTGAACAGCTTGTCCGACAGGTCGACAAAGGTCGAGATGTAGAAGATTCCGAGCAACCCGACGAATGACATGACGATGGTGCCGAGATACACCCGGGTGACATACCAGTCGAGGGTTCTGAGGAGACCCATCCGAGGACCCATGAGCCGCGTAATCCACACATTCGCTTTACCTTCGTCTACGTCGTCTTCAGAGGGAGGCGGGGGAGGCTCACGTCTCGAGAGGAACGGGATACGGACGCGTCTCTCAACCGACATCGACCGCCAAGCGATAAGGGCCACGCCGAAGAGCCCCAGCACGATGTTGGGCACCCACATCGCCAGGTGGGGGGAGATGACGGAGCCCTTCGTCGTAGCTTCGGCGCCATACATCAGGACGTAATAGGCGAAGATGACGCCGATACCGAGAACAAAGCTCGCGAGCTTTCCGTCCTTTCGGCTCGTCACACCCAGCCCCAAGCCGATCAGGGCGAAGACAAGACAGGCGACCGGTATCGAGAACTTGCGGTGAAGCTCGACGATCGGCGAGTGAGCGGGAAGACCCATGGCTTCAAGCTGGGTTATCTGCTCCTGCAGCTCCGGGATCGTCATCTCACGATAGCCTCTGGCCGGCCCGCCCGTGGGAAAAACGGACTCCGGATCGAGCCTGATCAGCGACTCATCGAACGCCTGGACTTGATAAGTGTCAGGCTCGGCGGGGTTCACCTGGTGGCGAGTGCCGTTCCGCAAGACCACCTCAACACGGCGCTCCTCGCTGTCCAGGACGACTCGGCCCTCTTGCGCAACGAATACGACTGGCTGCGACGACTCCCGGGTGTCGGCCAGGAAGACGTCGGACCATCCGCCGCCGGTGCTGGAAACCTCCCGTACGTAGAGCACGACACCCCGAAAGTACTCGTCGTCGAACACCCGTGGCTTGACGTCGCCCTCCGCCCGGCTGGCGACTGCCCGAAACACGATCTCCCGAAAGGCTTGATTGGCGTCGGGAAGGGCGACCGCAAGAATGTAGAAAGTCGTGAGACCCGCCGCGGCGGAGAGCAGAGCCAGCGGGTAGAGCATTCGATACAGGCTGACGCCGCATGCCTGCAGCGCCACGGCCTCCCGGTCGGTTGACAGACGGCCCAGCCCCATCAGCACGCCGAGCAAGAGCGCCATCGGAATGGTGATGCCGAGGGCCGAGGGAATCAGGGTCCCCATCAGCCGAAGGATCGTGAGGCTGTCGACTCCCCTGGCGATCAGCATCTCCGCAACCCCCATGATGGTCGGGATCATCAGGAGGAACGTCAGGAGCAGCAACGCGAGCAAGAACGGCGCGAGGACTTCACGCAGGATGTAGCGGTCGGTGATGCGAAGCATGAGGCGTGTGAGGGACTCGGTCCTAGGCCTTCAACGGAGGCCGTTCACTGCAAGTGTATATCGGCCCAAACACCGGTTTCCGAACCGCTTCCAGGTCACTCATAACGGCCCAGCCGAGCAGAATAGTGAGGCACCAACCGCGGATTCAGGGCTATTCGTACTGAGTCCAATAATGGGTGTTATGTTAACCTAGGCAACTCTAGCGAGAACGTAGGTCGCTCAGAATCTCCTCGAGTGCTTCTATAAGCTCGTTCTTCTCGACCTTGGTCTTCTTGAACTTCAGCTGTAGTCGGAAGGACTTTGAGGGTGCTGCGTAGCTATAGACATACGCCCTCGGTCGACCAGTCCTGGGCTTGGTGGCAATCTGCCGCGCCTCAGCTCTGGTAATTCCACCGGCCCGCGTAATCCTCTCGACAAGCTCGACCATGGAATCTTGGTCCGGTAGTCTGGCGACCTTGAGCAAGATGGACTTCGACGTGATCTCAGCCAGCCTGCAGAGACTCTTGACCTCTACTGGCATGCTGTTGAGGGCCAAAGACTCGGTGATGGACGTGCGGGACTTGCCCAGACGTCTGGCCAGCTCCTCGTGGGTGTGGCTAAAGCTGTCACCAAGCGATTGCAGGGCTTCGGCCTCTTCGAATGGTGTCAGGTCCTTCCTCTGAATGTTCTCTATTAGGGCGATCTCGATGACCTCACCCTCGTCAACGTCACGAATAACAACCGGAACTTCGTGAACACCGACCTGCGACGCCGCCTGATATCGGCGTTCTCCGGCAATAATCTGAAACCTGTCGCCCTTCTGACGGACGATGAGCGGCTCGATGATCCCCTTTTCGGAGATGGAGGCCATGAGCTCAGAGAGGTCGCCCATGGCCTGACGTGGCTGATTCGGGTTGGGATCCAGTTGCTCGATGGGAACCATTCGGCCTACGGGTGATCCTGAAGATGCGGCCAGCGCATCGACGTAGTGCGAATCATGGCGCATCCGAGCAGTTGCCGGTAACCCTCGCCTAGGCACGGTCCATCACCTCCTCACACAGTCTGTAGTAGTCGGCCGCTCCCGTGGAGTCCGGCGCGAAGCTAAAGATGGACTCACGATACGCGGGGCTCTCCTCGAGACGCACATTCTTCGAGATTACCGTCTTGAAGACCTTCGTTCCGAATACCTTCTGGATTTGGCTTCGGATGTCACGAGCCAAGGACGTTCGCCTGTCATGCATGGTGATCAAGACGCCCAAGATCTGCAGACGTGTGTTCGCGCGCGCTCGTACTTTCTCAATCGTCTCGAGCAGGTCATCCGTTCCCTCGAGTGCGAAGTATGACGACTGGATTGGAATGAGTAAGTGCGTGGAGGCAACGAGCGCATTGACGGTCAGGAGGCCCAATGTTGGTGGGCAATCAATCACGACGTGCGCAAACCGTTCCAGAAGGGGCTCGATCTTGTCCTTGAGGCGGAAATGGGAGTCCAACTCCCCTGCCAATCTAGCCTCGAGTTTCGCGAGTGAGATTTTTGAGGGCGCAACCCACAGGTTCTCCTGGTTGGTTGCCGCCTTGATCACATCTGCCAGGCCGCAGCTCGGGTCAGCAAAAGCATCATAGACACTTCGATCAAGCAACTCTCGATCGACGAATGACAGTGTGCTGTTTGCCTGAGGGTCGAGGTCGATGAGCAGTGTCGGGCTGCCCCTCAGGGCAAGTGCCGAAGCAAGATTAATGGCCGTAGTGGTCTTACCGACGCCACCTTTTTGATTGGCAATCGCGACGATCATCTACTGGCCACAACAACGCCGGATAGGTTCGTGGGGGTAGGTTGAGACGTGTCAAGTGCAATATTAGGAAGCTGGGTGAACTCTGTCAAGCGTGGCGGGCCGAGACCTGGGTGCGGTGCCCAGTAATATACTGGGTTAAGTTGTTGCTAGGTAGGTTGTTACGCGAATTGTCGGCCGGCCGACAATCGAGGATCTATGAATTGTCGGCCCCCGACAATCGAGGATCTATGAATTGTCGGCCCCCGACAATCGTATCTACGAGTTGTCGGCCTCCGACCCCCGACCAACGGCTACATCTTGTATTTGCCTAGGTCGTCGGGATCGAGGCTCTCGAGCCACTTGGCAAGGCGTTCTGAGTCCGCTTTGTCGGGGGCGAAGTCGATGTTCTTTGCGTTGTCGATGACTTCTTCTTCGACAAGAATGGGGGCTCTGACCCGAAGTGCGAGCGCGATGGCATCACTTGGCCGAGCGTCAACGGCAACGACTTGTCCGTCGACGAGAAGATGGATGAGCGCATAGAAGGTGTTGTCCTTGAGGTCAGAGACAACGATCTTTTCGACCCCAGCGTGCAGGTCGTCGATGACGTTCCGCAGGAGGTCGTGCGTCATAGGTCTCGGCGTTTCTATGTTCTCGATCTGAAGCGCGATCGCGTTGGCCTCGAAGATGCCAACCCAGATCGGCAACACCCTCTGCCCCTCCTCGTCTTTGAGGATAACGATGGGCATGTTGGTGATGGGGTCGACCATCAAGCCCTTGATGGTCATCTCAACTAGCATGTTGAAGCTCGACTTGCCCCCAGAGGCTGTTTGGACCGGTGCGCTCGATTCTAACGCGGACCAACCGTCCTATCCACTCCGGTCTCCCGGGAAAATTGACGACGGTGTTTCCAGAGGTTCGTCCGGAGAACTCCTGGGGTCGTCTTCGGCTTCTGGAGTCCACGAGGACTTCTACTACCTTCCCGAGTTGCCGAGTATGTAGACCAGATTGAATACTCTTCTGGAGCGCCTGAAGACTCGTCAGGCGCCTGGCCTTCTCCTCTTCGGAGATCGTTTCTGGCAGGCGGCTGGCCGCCAGCGTGTTTGGTCGTTCCGAGTATTTGAATGAGAACATGCTGTGATACTTCACCGCTGATGTCAGCGACAGAGTCTCTTCGAATTGCTTTTCCGTTTCACCCGGGAACCCAACGATCATATCGGTCGATAAGGCGATGTTCGGGATGGTCGCCCGGATCCGCCTGACTAGATCGAGATACTCCTCTCTGGTGTGCCGTCTTCGCATCGAACCGAGGACGCCTGACGACCCCGACTGCACCGGGAGGTGAAGATGCCGGCACACCTTGGGGAGACTGGCCATCGCCGAGAGCATGCGAGACGTCACATGCCGCGGATGGGGACTTGCGAATCGAATACGTTCGAGGCCATCAACGTCGTTGATTTTCTCGAGAAGTCCTGCGAAATCACACGTCCCATCGTCAGGGTCCTGGTAATGGTTGACGATTTGTCCGAGCAGGTGGATTTCGCGGTGCCCTTTCCTCGCGGCGCGCTCGGCCTCCTCGACGATCTCGGCCGCGGCTCGCATGCGCTCGTGTCCTCGGGTGTAAGGAACGACACAAAAAGCGCAGTAGTCGTTGCAGCCCTCGATGATTGTGATGTACGCCTTTACGGGGTCGTTTCTGACTGCGATTCCAAGAGGGAAGGAGACGTCATCGTAGGGATTGATGTCAATTTGGTGCTGCGCGGTGTGCTCGGCCTGCTCAACGAGCACGGGCAGCCGCTTGAGCGCTTGGGTGCCGACGACCACATCGACATCTGGAGCGCGGTCGAATATCTTGCTCCCTTCCTGCTGCGCAACGCAGCCGATGACGGCGACAAGGGGCCGGCGGGCTTTCGTGACGCCCACGAGGTTGTCAAGCCTGGAGAACAGTTTGTCCTGAGCGCGCTCTCTCACGCTGCACGTGTTGATGACCACGAGGTCGGCGTCGGTCGGGTCGGCGGTCAGTTCATAGCCAGCCTGTTCCAAGAGTCCGGCCACGCGCTCAGAATCATGCACGTTCATCTGGCACCCAAACGTCTCGATACAGGCTCTTCTACTCACGCTGGCCGACCTTTCGCTTTCGCCTTTCGCTTTCGCCTTTCGAGTTTTGTTTGCTTGACAGTAGTTCTTGCGCGCCTGCACGGGCACCGGGCGTGTCCCCGCCACTCATCAATCTCGCCAATTCCGATACTCTACCCTGTTCCGTAAGCTTCTCGATGCGTGTGACGGTCCTGCCCTGTTCCACTGTCTTTGTCACCTGGTGATGTGAGGTAGCATAGGCGGCGATCTGCGGTAGATGTGTGACGCAGACCACCTGATACCGGTCAGCGAGTTGCCTGAGAAGATGCCCTACCCTATCCGCAGCGGCCCCTCCTATTCCGGCGTCAACCTCGTCGAAGACCAGGGTCTTTCCCGGAAGATCTGTCGTGGCGAGCGTCTTGAGGCCGAGCATGACACGAGATAGCTCTCCACCGGAAGCGACCTTTGCCAGTGGACGCGGGGCCTCGCCGGGGTTTGCCGAAAAATAGAACTCGACGCGGTCGATACCGCGCTCCGTCCAATCGGATTCCGGCAGCTGGTTGCCGTTGAACCGCGCCTCGAACTGGGCACGCGGAATGGCCAGATCTCCAAGCACACGGCTCAATTCGTTTCCCAATCGTGCGGTGGTGTCGCGGCGGGTGGTGCTGAGCTCGTTCGAGAGGCGGAGGAATGCCTCTTGAGCATCGCGGTCTTCAGCCGATAGACGCTCCAATTCTCCCTCGGTTGCCGTGAGCGTGTCAAGCTCGGTTTCAATCTCCGCGCGATGGTTGAGCACGTTGTCGAGCGTCGGTCCGTATCGGCGATTGAGGTGCTCCAGCTTCGAGAGGCGTTCCTCGATTGACGAGAGCTCCTCAGGCGACGCCTCAATCTGTGTTCCGTATGACCGAAGAAAGAAGGCCAAGTCCTCGAGCTGGGATGTCACAGCGGCACGTCCATCCACATATGGCAGGAACTTGGCGTCGAGAGCAGCCAGGTCCTCGAGTTGCCGCCAGATCTGCCCTAGTTTCGTGAGGATGGCGTCGTCCTGCTCGTACAGCAATCCGTAGGCCTGCCCGCTGAGGCTGGCCAGACGCTCCGCATTGACCAGGCGCGTTCTTCTGGTTGAGAGCGTTGTGTCTTCCCCGGGCGTCGGCGCGACCGCATCGATCTCGTCTCTTTGAAAGGTCAGCAATTCGACGCGTTCGGACTTGTCCCGCCCGTGGTGGCGCGCCTGCTCTAGCCGAGAACGGATTGCCCTCCACCGATGGAAGGACTCCTTGACTCTCTCGCGATCTTCGTGCAATCCAGCAAACGCATCCAGCAGATCAAGGTGGCTGTCTGGGTTGAGGAGTTCCTGGTGTTCATGCTGTCCATGGAGATCGACGAGTCTTCGGCCAACCTGCTGAAGCGCACCCACCGTCGCCAGAGAATCGTCGACGAACGCGCGGCCGCGTCCACGCGCGCCGATCTCGCGTCGCACAATTATGTCGTGACCGAACTCGTCCTCGACAGTAGCCTGCACCCGGGCGCGTGCCTTGCCCGTTCGAACGAGGTCGGTGCTCGACCGTCCCCCCACGAGCAGCCCAAGCGCGCCGAGAACCACCGACTTCCCCGCTCCGGTCTCGCCAGTCAGGACGGTCAATCCAGGCTCGAGTTCGAGCTCGAGGGACTCCACTACCGCGAAGTCTTGGATGGAGAGAAACCGGATCATAGGGGACTCGCTAGGGCGCGTGAGGGACGTCTTTGAGGGAGTGTGAGCTCTACCACACTGTGGCGGGCCTGGAACGAAAGAACCCCCATCGTATCATATATTTGACAGGAACGTAGGGCCGTGGTATATTCACAAAACTGCGCTTTCTTCCAGCGGCGCCAGAGTTGGGTTCGGAGGGTTGGTTTGCGTACGGTGTGTATCTATGCCTATGCCCTCCTCCAGACGCCAGGTGTCGGTGCTGCGTCGGAGGAGAGCCTTGAAGTCGGGGGCGGGATTCTGACCCTGCTCGCCAGGGGCTCGATTCCAACTCAAGCTGTTCTTTTTATTCTTATCGTCTTCTCGATCGTCTCCTGGGCCGTCATCGCCCTCAAGCTTCGACAGTTTCGCTCCGTCGAGTCTCAGACGTCGAGCTTCATGGAGGTCTTTCGCCGTAGCAGCAAGTTCTCCGAAGTGCAGTCTGTGTGCAAGTCTCTCTCGCACAGTCCCCTTGCCGGCGTCTTTCAAGCTGGCTACGTCGAGCTCAACGCCCAGCTGCGACAATCAGACGATGCTGTCGATTCCGGAGGGGATAATCCCAATGGGCCCGGAGGACGGCCCGCGCTCAGGAGTTTCGACGCCTTGGACCGAGCGCTGCTTCGTGCCGCGACGACGGAGGTGACGAAGTTGGAGCATCGAGTGCCGTTCCTCGCGACGACGGCCAGCATCACCCCGTTCATAGGTCTGTTCGGCACCGTCTGGGGCATCATGCTTTCGTTTCAGGGAATCGGCGAGACCGGTTCGACCAGCCTTGCGGTCATTGGACCCGGTATCGCCGACGCGCTGGTCGCGACAGCCGCCGGGTTGTTCGCCGCGATTCCCGCTCTTTACTTCTACAACCATCTCACCCAGAAAGTGAAGGAGATGGCCTCGGCGATGGAGGATTTTTCGCTGGAGTTCCTGAACATCGCAGAACGGAACTTCTCGTAGGGGGGGTATGCCAAGCGTTCAATCGAAGGGCGGACACGAGGGTGGCGGGCAGCGGCGGCGACGGGGTCCCAGGGTGTCGTCGGTTCTTGCCGAGATCAACGTCGTTCCACTGGTCGATGTGATGCTCGTGTTGCTGATCATCTTCATGGTGACGGCGCCAATGATGCAGCGAGGACTAGAGGTGACGTTGCCTGAGGCCCGCCGGGCCGACCAGATCAGCTCTGAGCGGCTCTTCGTGACGATTCCGCTGACCTTTCGAACAGACAGGCTGGTTGAGATCGGCGAAGAGCCGGTCAGATTCGAACTCATCCATGAACGACTGGAACAGATCATGGAGACGGCCAGCGAGAGGCAGGTCTTTGTGCGGGGCGACGGCGGGATCACGTTTCAGGAGCTGGTGAGCGTGATGGATGAGCTCAAGGAAGGCGGCGTAGAGAATGTCGGGCTCATTACGGAACTGCCACGCGAACGATGAACGGGAGTCGTGAGAGAGGCTGCCTCGCAGGTCTTGTCGGGACGAGCCGGACGGGGAGACGACCTCCGGCGCCCGCTCGCCTTCTCCGTCGGGGCACACCTACTGGGCGTGATCGTGTTGCTCATCGGACCAGGTTCGTGGCTGAGAGGCCCGGACGCAGACATGGAGAACGTGATCAACATCCGTCTGGGGGGTGCGGCTGGGCCGGGTGAGGGAGGTTTGACACCCATGGGAGGGCAGCCGGTGCAGGAGGTCATTCCGCTAGAGGAGGCTCGTCGGCCCCAATGGGAACAGCCGCCAGCCGATACCGCCCCGGAAGTCGTGGTGCCGGTGGAGGACGCGCCCCGACTCGAGCCCGATTCTGACGTGCGCAGTGCACCCGAAGAGGCTCGAGGGCGAAGACTTCGGCGGGGCGCGCAATTGCAGGACGGAACCGCCATGGCGGAGACCGGGGTCACCGGTATCGGGCTCGGGTTGTCCACGGGGGGCCTTGGTGGGAACGGTGCCGAGTTGAGCGTCGACGACTTCTGCTGCCCAGATTACCTGTCGAATATGGTGTCGATGATTCGGCAGAGCTGGGACCCGAGGCAGCAGGTGACCGGGGAAACCGTGGTCCGGTTCACTGTCCAACAGGATGGAACGCTCGACCCCATCGAGGTCGAGCGCTCGAGCGGATACCTCGCGCTTGACCAAAGTGCGCGACGTGCCATCTTGTTGACGAAGCAAATTCCACGACTTCCTTCTGCATTTACCGAGGATAGTCTGACCGTTCGAATAACGTTCAAGTATCAACAATGAACCAATAATCCGATGAAGAGACGCATACTGCACCTCCTTCTCCCGCTGGTCTTGACGACCAGCACGGCCTTTGTCTTGGCGCAGCCGCCCGACTCGACCGAGCCAGATCCGCCGTCCGAACCGTCCTCTGGCGTAGAGCTGGTCATCGGCGATCAGATCGGTGCTCAGCCGCGCCTCGCGGTGCCTCGATGTCTGGCCGCGTCCGACGATACCGAGACGGACGAGATCGCTCAGACCTTCGCCGAGGTCTTGTGGGATGACCTGCACTTTGAGCGTGAGTATCTGATGGTGGCTCGCGATACCTACGATTCAATCCCCAAGGCTCGGTCGGCGACTGACCTTCCACTTGAGGCCTGGCGCGAGCTTGGTGCAGACGCCGTGGTGAGTTGCGAGATCGAGCGGATCCATGAGGACCAGATTCGCGTCACCGTGAGGTTGTTCAACATCCAGTCGCAGGATTCTTCGTTCGGGACGGAGTACACAGGCTCACTCACCGGTTTTCGCAACTATGCGCACGAGTTTTCAGACGAAGTACACCGGGTCCAACGCGGCCTCAAAGGCGTCGCCCGCTCGAAGATCGCCTTCATCTCTGACCGAGATAGTGAGTCGATCCTGGGACTCGTCGAGAATAGGGCAACCAAAGAGGTGTACTTTGCCGACTACGACGGGGTAAATGTCCGCAGGGTGACAATCAGCCGCACGCTCAACAATAATCCTGCGTGGTCTCCTGACGGTCGCGCCATCGCCTACACAGCGTGGCGACCTCATATGGATGTGTTGGTGTCGCATATCTATCAGGGACGGTTGGAGTCTCCGGCCGGGGGCTCGCTCGATGTGCAGAACTGGCTGCCGTCGTGGTCGCCGGACGGATCGCAGCTCGCGTTTACGTCGAGTCGAGACGGGAACTCCGAGCTTTATACCATGAACGCCGATGGGAAGAACCTTCGGCGGCTGACCAATCATCCGGGCATTGATACCAGTCCAACTTGGTCACCCCAAGGGCACCAACTGGCGTTTGTGTCTGACCGGTCAGGGTCGTTACAGGTGTATGTCGTCGGTGTCGACGGCACAGGTCTCCGACGGATCACCTTTGAGTCTCACTGCGACCGGCCAACGTGGTCCCCAGCTCCATACAACGAGATTGCGTATTCGTCGCAAACAGGTCCCGGTCACGACATCAAAGTCGTTGATCTCGCGACGAACGAGGTTCGTCAACTCACATTTGGTCTTGGCACGAACGAGAGTCCCAGCTATGCCCCGAACGGTCGACACGTCGCGTTCTCGTCGACCCGAGGGAGCGGGAAGAAGCAGATCTGGGTGATTGGTCGAGACGGGCGCGGCCTCCGTCGGATCACGAGCACCGGCAACAATGAAATGCCCAGCTGGTCGCCGTAGATGATCTAGGATCACGTGCAACGTTTGACACGTTCTCGATTGCAGGAGGAGACCAGTAGATGTACAGCAGCCGAACGACAGGGATCGTCCGATTTCTCGGAGTTGCGTTGACGGGCGTGGTAGCTATCGCCTGTGTCCGTAACCCCCCACCGCCGGTTGCGCCCGATGCTCCGGCACCACCCCCCGCGGCAGAATCGACTCGCGTTCCCCCACCGGCACCCGAGCCCGCGCCACCGCCACCACCGATCGCTGGGGCGGATGAATTCGCCAGTCGAAGTCTGGAGGAGCTCAATCGGGAATCTCCGCTCGAGCCCATCTTCTTTCAGTACGATAGGTCAGAGCTCGACATCGCTGGACGTTCGGTTCTCGAGACCAACGCCGAGGTGCTCCGGAGGTATCCGACGTGGGTGATCACCATCGAGGGACATTGCGACGAACGGGGCACGCCTGAGTACAACCTGGGGCTCGGAGAACGTCGAGCGTTGGTCACTCGAGAGCACCTGGTGGAAATGGGGATTCAAGTCGACCGTATTCGCACGGTGAGTTACGGGAAGGAGTTCCCGTTCGATCCGGGCAACAATGAGCAGGCGTTCGCGAAGAACCGCCGCGCTCACTTTGTGATAACCGAAAAATAGCGGGACGACTGGAGACGAATACGGAATGCGAGGTGTAGTCGTTGTGGGTCTTCTGGTGGCCTGGGCCTTCACGGTGCCCAGCCTCGCGTACGGCCAGAACCGTGAGCGTCAGCAAATTATGGCCGACATTCGCATGCTGCACGAGCAGACGATGCGGCTGCAGCGATTGATCTCGGATCTCGATGAGTCGCTGCAGGCGCTCTCGCGTCAGCTGGATGGCCAGGCCGACGCGACGGTCAGGGCGTTCGCCGACCAGCGGCTCCTCGTGGACAACGTCGCAGGTGACGTGAGGATCTTGAGGGAGAAACTCGACGATACCAACGTCCGGATCTCGTCAATGTCGCAGGAGGTGGAAGCTCTTCGCGTCGCCATCCCGCCGCTGGGCATGCGAATGACGATGCCCGCTGCGGAGCCTGTGATCGACCCGGAGACCGGGCTGGTCGCGGAGGGTCCACGTGAGCCCCTCGTCCCGGCTCCGGCCGTCCGCCTTAATCCCGGAGTGTCGCCGCAGCGCATGTATGACACCGCGTGGGCAGACTATACCAATGGTCAGTGGGAGCTGGCGGTCGAAGGATTCGAAGCTTATTTAAACACCTTCCCACGCTCGGAACTGGCCGATGACGCGCAGTTCTACATTGGCCAGACTCGATACGCCGATGGGCAGTTTCAGGAGTCTGTCGCCGCCTTTGAGGATGTTCTTCTGAACTACCCGGATGGGGATGTCGTGCCTGAAGCGGCGTACAAGCGGGGGCTCGCCCTGGACCGCTTGGGCGAGACCGAGCGAGCTCAGCAAGCATTCGAGCTCGTTGTCGAAAACTACCCAGACAACGCGATGGCCACCCTGGCGCAGCAAGCGCTCGACCGATTGAATCAACCGTGAGTAAGGAGCGGAATGGGCAGCGTAAACAAAGTCATCCTTGTGGGTAATCTCGGTCGGGATATAGAGATTCGGTATACGTCCGGCGGAACGCCGGTGGCGACGCTGAGTTTGGCAACCACTGACGTCTGGAACGACAAGGCCGGTCAACGCCAGGAGAAGACGGAGTGGCACCGGGTTGTGCTCTGGGGTAAAACCGCGGAGACCCTTCAGGAGTATCTGCTAAAGGGGCGACAGATCTACGTCGAGGGGCGGCTCCAGACTCGACAGTGGGATGATCGTGACGGGAACAAGCGCTACACCACTGAAATACGCTCGGATCGGGTGGTTCTCCTCGGTGGGCGCGGCTCCGGTACCGGCTCAGGTGGAGGCGGTTCCCGGGGCGATCGTGAACAGCAGCCGCCAGGTCCTGGAGAGCCCGGCGAGCTGACGGAAGACGATATTCCGTTCTAGTGTGCTCACCACACTAGGGTTCTGAGGTTCCTTTTCGGCCATAACGGTCTTCGAGTCTGACCACATCATCGAGTTCCGGTGTGGAGACCTCGATGATGTCGCAATCCTCGATGGCCGTCATGCGATGGACCGTCTTGGGGGTGACATGTACTCGCTGGCCGGGTTCCATGTCGAACGCCTCGATCTCGTCACCCCGCTGGATCTCGAACCGCAGGCGTCCGCTCCACAGGAGAATCGTCTCGTCCTTGATGTTGTGGTACTGCAAGCTCAAGGCGTGGCCCTGGTTCACGTGAATGGTCTTTCCGACATACCGGTCGGTCTTGGCCCAATGCAGCTCGTATCCCCATGGCTTGTCGACCCGCGTCACGTCGCTGTTGCTCACGTCCCCCCCCGGTTGTTGTCTTCCGCGAAGATGTCTCGATGTTTCACCCGCAACCGTACACCGTCAATCCGCGTGAGGCGGCGGCGTAGCCGTTCGACCATCATCACGGAGCGGTGTCGCCCTCCGGTGCATCCGACGCCCACGGTCAGATAGCTCTTTCCTTCTCCGGCGTACTCGGGAATCAGAAACCGAAGCAGGTCGGTTGTCTTGTCCAGGAACGTGAGAGCGGATGGAGCGGCGTTCACGTACTCTTGTACCCCGCGGTCCCGGCCCGTCAACGGCCGCAGAGCCGGAACGAAGTGCGGGTTCGGGAGAAACCGTACATCCAAGAGGAGATCGGCTTCGAGGGGCACTCCGTACTTGTAGCCAAAACTGAGCAGCGTCACGACAAGTTGCTTATCAGGACCGCCGCGGGAGAGGTCCATGAAGACTCGCCTCAGTTCGTGAACCGTGAGGTCTGACGTATCGAATACCTTGTCGGCCAACCCCCTGATGCCGTCGAGGCGATGCCGCTCTTGCACGATCCCCTCGAGGAGTGGGTGGTCCGTACCGACGGGATGGGGTCGCCGGGTCTCGGAGAAGCGTCGGACGAGCGCCGCATCACTTGCCTCGAGGAAGATGACAACGGCTCCGAGTCCTTTCCGTCGCCGCAGGTTCTTGAGCGCGACTGGGAACCGCGTGAGGAAGTCAGGATCCCGCAGATCGACCACCACGGCCGCTCGTTTGATACGTCCAGCTTTTTGCTCCGTGAGGTCGGCAAAGCTGGAGATCAGCGCCGTCGGTAGATTGTCGACGCAGAAGTATCCGAGGTCTTCGAGGGCTCGGATGGCCGCCGACTTTCCTGACCCGGACAGTCCTGTCAGGACGACGAATCGAGCCTCCTCACCGATGAGCGCCGCGTCGCGGCGACCGCCCTGCATGTGTCCGTAGAGGTGTCGAACGTGTTTGGGTCGAACGCGTCACTCGCGAGGCGGCTGCGTCTTAGGACCGCCGGTGACGCGCTTCCCACTTCCCTTTCAGGGTGTCAGCCTGCTGGTCAACCTTGTTCACCGCGGCACCGACAGCGTCCGCCCACGTCGGCCCTTCTCCGTCACCATGGAGCACATGATCCCCGCGCGCGTGCAGAACCACCTCCGCCGTGCAATCACGACGCTCTTGATCCAAGGTGACCTGGACCGATACCGCACTGTCGGTCAGGAGACGCTCGAGTTTCTCGAGCTTTCGTTCGATCTGGGCGTGCAACTCTGGCGTCACCTGAACGTGACGGCCCTTCACACTTGTTTTCATCGTGTCGCGAGAGGACGAAGGCGCGGTGCCACGGTCAGTAGAGCACCTTTCGCTGGCTGGAGGTCGGGATTCTGAGCTCCTCACGATACTTCGCGATCGTTCGTCTCGCCAGGATGAGTCCATCCGACTGGAGCAGCCCGACGATCCGAGAGTCGCTCAGCGGCTTCTGCGGGTCCTCGTCGTCGACGATTTTCTTGATTCGCTGCTTGATTGTCACCGACGACACGCTCTCACCGTAGGCGCTGTGGATCCCGCTGTGGAAGAAGTACTTCATCTCGAACACGCCCTGAGGCGTGTGCATGTACTTGTTGTTGACGACCCGGCTGACCGTTGACTCGTGCATCCCGATGTCGTTGGCGACGTCGCGAAGAACGAGCGGACGCAGGTGTTCGATCCCGTGGTCGAGGAACTCACGTTGGAAGTTAATGATGCTCGTGGCAACCTTATGGATCGTCTTCTGACGTTGGTCGACCGACTTGATGAGCCACAACGCCGAACGGAACTTCTCCTTCACATACGATCGGGTCTCAGTTGAGTTGTTGCTGCTCTTGTCGAGCATCCGTCGGTAGACGGGGCTGATGCGTAACTGGGGCATCCCCTCGTCGTTGAGCATCGCGACATACTGATCCTCGTCCTTGGAGATATACACATCGGGGATGACATAGTGCGACTGCGACGATGTGTGGCGCGCTCCCGGTTTCGGGTCCAGGTGGGTGATGATATTGATGTGTTCCTTCAGCTCCTCGACCCCCAAGCCCATGGCGCGCGCCAATTCGGGCACCTGATGCTTCTGGAGCAGACGAATATGATCGCGAACGATGATCTCGCTCGGCGTGTTCTCCAAGCCGAGGTGTTTGAGCTGGATCAGGAGACACTCCTGAAGGTCGCGGGCCGCCACGCCAATGGGGTCGAACGCCTGCACGACGGCCAGGACACGTTCGACTTCGGCTTCTGGCCAGTCACCCATAGCGGCGATCTCGTCGATCGAGGCGACGAGATAGCCGTCGTCGTCAACGTTGCCGACGATCGCGGTGCCGATCTCTCGGAGCATCTGGTCGCTGGTCAACAACGACAGCTGCCACGTCAAATGGTCGGAGAGTGATGTAGCGGTTGAGAGCGTGTTCTCGATCGGGGGAAGCTCTTTGAACTCGCGCGGTGCCTTTGGTCGGTACCCTTCATCCAGATACTCACCAAAGAAATATTCATAGTCAGCGTCGTCCCACGTGTCTTGCTTTTCGCTGGCCGCGGGCGGGTCTGGCTCGGGTTTTTCAACCTGCGCGTCGGCTTGTTGAATCTCTTCGGTGGTCACTTCCTCCAAGAGGGGGTTCTCGATGACCTCCTGGTTCAACATGTCCACGAGCTCCAGCGTCGTCATCGGCAGCAGTTTGATCGCCTGCTGCAACGAGGGCGTCAGAATGAGCTTCTGCGACAGCCGAGTCTGAAGCTTCTGGGTAATATTCATTCCGGTGTCGATGTGTGTTGTCCCCCGGTAAATCGACCTGACGACCCGGGACCTTCAATCTTAGTCCAAACGAAAATCTG
The DNA here is from genome assembly GCA_965249105.1 of Vicinamibacterales bacterium. Lineage (GTDB taxonomy): Bacteria > Acidobacteriota > Vicinamibacteria > Vicinamibacterales > UBA8438 > CAUZIB01. The sequence goes on from OZ252219.1 coordinate 1,952,809, forward strand.
CGCCCAAATAGATCCGCTTGACGTCTTCGTCATTGGCGAGATCACCTGGCGTGCCGCTCCGAAAGATTGCACCATCGTGCACGATATACGCGCGGTCCGTAATGCGCAGCGTTTCACGAACATTGTGGTCGGTGATCAAGACGCCGATGCCGCGCTCCTTGAGGTGGAAAATGATCGCCTGAATGTCTGTCACAGCGATCGGATCGATACCCGCGAAGGGCTCGTCAAGCAGGATGAACGATGGCGAGATGACCAGGGCACGCGTAATCTCAACGCGCCGACGTTCGCCGCCGGACAACGTGTGCGCCGGCGATTTGGCCAGCGGGGAGAGCTTGAGTTCGTCGAGGAGCTCACTGGCTCGCTTCCGGCGGTCGGCGCGGCTCATCTTCAGCGTCTCGAGAATGGCCATGACGTTCTGTTCGACGGTGAGGCCGCGGAAAATCGACGGCTCCTGTGGCAGGTAGCCGATGCCCTTTCGCGCCCTCACATACATGGGATCGTGGGTAACATCCTGGCCGTCGAGCAAGACAGACCCAGAGTCGGCGGGTGTCAATCCCACTGTCATATAGAAGGTCGTTGTCTTGCCGGCGCCATTGGGACCCAGCAGTCCGACAACCTCGCCAGAACTGACGTCGAGGCTCACGCCGCGCACAACTGTACGGCCGCCGTACGACTTGACGAGGTCGATGGTACGCAGAGTAGGCATTCGGGAGCTGATGCTATCCGGCTGGCTAGCGCGCGAACGGCGGGCAGGTCACGCTCGCCGCTTCGGTGCGAACTTCCGACTGACCGTCGACAGAGACGGCATCCTCAGTCAGGAAGAAGATCAAGGAACGCCCGGTCGTCTCGCGGCACCCTTCGTCCTGTTGCTCGGTGATGCGGACGGGCTCGCCCCGCATTTCGTATCGGCCGTCGGCGTCATAGTAGACGAGGGTATCACCCGACACGAGTCGCGTCGACATAATCAGCTCGACGTTACCGTCGGCTTCGACCCGTTCAAGGGTGCGACCGTCAGGTTGCAAGAACACTCGGATGACGTCACCCGTGATGTCTCCGCGAGGACCGGCGAGTCGCGCATCTGTGATGTAGGTCGCGAGGTGTTCGTCGTTGGCGTAGTCGAACTCCTGTGCGTGCCCCATGGTCAGCGATTCTTCCTGCAATCCGGTCTCGTCGTTGATTTGGTTGATGAGAAACTCCGTACGGACCGCGCCACTTGCCGTGAGATTGCCGGTGACGTCGTAGAGAGCAATGTCGCTCGCAGCAAAGACGGTCGTGGTCTGCCACAGGCGTGCCCCGCCAGAGTAGGTCGTGGCCTCAGCCTCGTCGTCGTAGTCGAGCTCGGCGGCCGTCACATAGACCGGTTCGCTCGCTTCGAGCATGCCTGGTCGGTGCAGGTCGGGGTCGCCGACTTCCGCCTGGGTGGAGAGCACACTCTCGACGTCGCCTCGAGCCGTAATGCGCCCCGAATCGAGGTCGAGGGTCACCGTGAGCGCCTGGATGGATCCCCGGCGACCATCCTGTAGACGTGGCGTCCGCCCTTCAGTCTCGCCTCGCACCAGTTCGACCTGACTGGTGGTCAGTGTGTAGAGCGCCTCGTCGGCGCGAGCGACAACCTCACCATTCTCGAGGACCACGTCACCGAGAAAGCGGGCCTGGTCAAGCGTCGCGAGTCCATCCGACAGGGTCGCCTCGAGCGTGTGGGCACGAGTCGTGCGAACGGTCTCGTCTTCGCCGGTCCTCTCCACCTCTCGGAATACGACACCGTCCTCGAACTCGGCGAAGTCGAGTCCGCTGCCGTTCTTGCTCGAGATGGTGAGAACCTCTGCGCTCACACTTTGGGCGGCGTTGGCGGACGGTTGAGGCAGCACGAGACTCACATCGTCGCGCGCGACCAGTTCGGTCAGCCCTTCCTGGTCTGCTCCGAACATGATGTCCATGACACCGCTTCCAACCGTGGTCCCGACGCTGCCTCCGGGCCCAAACATCTGGAGCACGGGCTGGCCAGAGAGCGTCGCCTGTTCGAGTCCAGCTCCATCCGAGCCGTATGACAACCGGATGTCGTTCGCGCTCATATCCTGCAGCGCCCCGGGCGTGACATCGGTGCCGGCGATTCTGGCGTTGCCACTGAGTTCCAGCGACTCGAGGCTGTTTGTCTCGCCGCGCAAGAGCGCCCGCGCCTCACCGGCACTCATGTGTTGGGAGCCTGTGTCGATCGCGACGTCGTCCTCAAAACGCATAGAGCCGCGCATGTTGGCCAACGTCGCGTTCCGAGATCGGATGCGGGTTTGGGTCTCCTCACTGACCAGGTCGACCTGGGCTGACAAAAATAGTCTCAGGATCGCCGTGTGACGGTCGTAGTCAGCACTCTCCCCCGACGCCTCCATCCCGTCCCGTGGGAAAACGAAGGTGGCGGGACCGGGCATCTCGACGAGACCCTCCCCGTGCGCGTACAGCGCTTCCTCGGTCGTCGCGGAGAGGCCGTCCGACGACTCCATCGTCACGTTGCCCGTAATCTGGACGTGGGTCTGGTCTGCATCAACGGTTGCGGTTTGCCCCGACAGGATGAAGCCCGCTCGGTCGTCACGGTCTCTGACCGTGACGTGAACTTCGTCGAACCACCGCATCCGGCCATCCTCATAGGTTGACTGGCTCCCGGAAGCGATCTCGAAGTTGTCTCCCAGGGGGTCGGCTTGGACGAATCGGCTGCCGCGGGTCTGAATAACGGCGTTTGGGTCGGTGCGTTCCACCAGCACCGCTTGCTCCAGCTGCGCGCGGTCGCGGAGGCCGAAGAGCACGGTGGCAGCGACCCCGATCACGCCGAGTATCAGCCCGACTCGGAGTATCTGCCGCCACCCTCCCATCATCAAATCACTTTACATCAGAGACGTTTAACTCGATGGACGTCCGTCCCCGGAAGGTGTTTTCGGTCAAAGAGAACGCCATGTTCAGCGCGTTGCTATGGTCTCGGTAGAACCGTTCGCGACCCGCGTCGCGCCAGGCGACGGCCCGAAAGCGGTCACGCCCCTGCTTCACCGTCATCCGCAGATGCAGGTCCTTCATGGTATGCGGGCCGTCAACGATCTCCACGGGGTTCGCGTGAAAAACGGGCCGTCGATTTCCTGCACCAAACGGCTCAAGAGACATCAACCCGTCCATTAGCGACTGGTCGACGCCTGACAGCGACACGTGTGCGTCAATACTGAGACGAGGGGCCAGGTCGTCGGGCCCCAGGACGTTGTTGGCGTGGTCGGCCAGCCGCTTCCGAAGCTCCGGTAGCCGGCTCGTCTCGATGGCGAGGCCCGCAGCCTGTTGGTGCCCTCCGTATCGCACGAAGAGGTCTGCGGACTGTTCGAGCGCGGAGAGCAGGTGGAAGCCTGGGATACTTCGGCCTGAACCGTGGGCGATGTCGCCGTCAACCGACAACACAACGACCGGGCGGCAGAATTCGTCAACAAGCTTCGAGGCGACGATCCCGATAACGCCGCGATGCCATCCGTCCCCCCAGATCACGATCATGTTCTGCGCTCCGACCTCTGGCAGTGAGGCAATACGGCGTCTGGCGTCACTCAGGATCTCAGCCTCTTCCTGTTTCCGACGCGTGTTCTCCTCGTCCAGCGTTCGCGCCAGCTCCCGAGCGTTCTCGGCCTCAGATTCGTCGACCGATAGGAGGAGTCGGGTCGCAAGATCCGGTGTGCTCATGCGACCGGCGGCGTTTACCCGCGGTGCGAGTTGGAACCCGACCTCGGAGCTTCCAATCTTCTTGCCACTGAGGCCGCATGCCTCGATGAGAGATCGGAGTCCGACGGTATGTGGCCCTCGAGACAGGCGGTCGAGACCCAGACGGGCGATCACGCGATTCTCGCCTCTCAGCGGGACGACATCCGCGAGCGTCCCGAAGGCCGCCAGCTTGAGGAAGCCGGGAATCCATCCAGTACGCTCGGTCCGCGCACAGATGCCCTGAACGAGCTTGAAGGCGACGCCGACGCCGGCGAGGTCCTTGTCCGGATACGGACAGTCGTGGCGTCGGGGGTTGATGACCGCGAGGGCTGGCGGCAGCGTCGCCTCCGGTTCATGATGATCGGTAATCACCAAATCGATGCCGACATCTTTCGCACGGGCCGCCGCCGCCTGACTTCGGATACCGCAGTCAACGGAGACCACCACCTGAACGCCCAAGGCCTTCAGACGGTCGATGCCCTCAACCTGGAGGCCGTATCCATCGGTCAGCCGCTCAGGAATATGGTGGACCACGTCGCCACCGAGCAGCTCAATGAGGCGTCTGAGCATCACGGTGGATGTCACGCCATCGACGTCGTAGTCGCCATGCACCGCGATGCGCTCTCCACGGGCGATGGCCGCGAGGAGGCGGTCTACGCCGACCGTCAGGTCGGTCAGCAGAAAGGGATCGTGGAGCTGGTCCAACGCGGGATGGAGAAACCTCGACGCTGACTCCGGAGACGTCATACCCCGAGAGACCAGAATCTGCGCAATGACAGGGTTGAGGTCCAGTTCCTGTCGCAGTGCCACGACGCGGGCGTCCTCAACGTCGACCGTGGGAGGGCGCCAGACGGGAGATATCCGCATCAGGACCAGACTAATCCTAGGACCACACTACGACCACGACACCGAGCCTTTGCCGCAGAGCAGCTCTACCTCGGCGACCAGTGTTTCGGACGGACGGATGCGGGTCTGGGACAGCTCAGCCGTCACCTTCATCGGCTGAGGCTCCTGCCAAAGCTCAATATCGAGCGACACGCGGTTGGATCCGCGATGACGTCCGAAAAGTTCGGCGAGTGCTTCGACGGTTTGTTGGTCGTGTGGTGGCGTCGTCAGGTGGATGGCCATGACTCGCGGTCCGCTGTGCACGACCGTCTCGACCAGTCTGATCTCCGTGACCACGAGCCTCGCCGATTCATCGTCCTTTTCCAGCTTCCCGCTCGCGACGACGAGCTCATCGACCTCGACGAGTGAACGGTATTTGGCGTAGGTCTCAGGAAAAATGACCGCTTCCAGACTCCCGCCGCGATCCTCCAGCGTGATCACCGCCATCGGCGCACCCTTTCTGGTGGTGAGCGAACGGCATTGCGAGATGATGCCGGCGATGGCTATCGACGCCTCGCTCGAGACCAGTTCCTCGATCCGCGTGACGCCTGCGGAACGAAGCCCATCCGCAAACCGATCTACGGGATGACCGCTCAGATAGAGCCCGAGGGCCTCCTTTTCGAACGCGAGCTGCTCGACCTCGGTCAGGGGTTCCGCGTGCGGAAGACGGATGGACCCGTTGGTGCCTTCGGCATCGGATTCGCCAAACAGTTCCGTCTGTCCCTGGTCACGATTTCGCTGGCGGCGGCTGCCGTGGTCGATCGACGGATCGACCGCGGCGAGCAACTGTGCTCTCCCCTGCGCGACGGAGTCTATGGATGCGTCGGCCAGCAACCCATCGAGGGCGCCGGCCTTGATGAGACTCTCGAGAACCCGCTTATTGACCAGACGCAGGTCGACGTCCTCACAGAGGTGGTTGAGTGACGACACGCGACCGGTCTTCTGCCGTGACGCCAGGATCGAGGCGATCGCGCTTTCTCCCACGTTCTTGATCGCGGCCAACCCGAACCGCACGCCCTCATCGGTCACCGCAAAGTGGAGATCGCTGACGTTGACGTCAGGAGCGAGGATGGGAACGTTCAGGTCGCGGCACTCACCGAGATACAAGGCCAGCTTGTCGGTATTCTGCCGTTCAATCGTCAGCAAGGCGGCCATGAAGTGCCAGGGATAGTTCGCCTTGAGATACGCGGTGTGATAGGCCAAAAGCGCGTAGGCCGTTGAATGGCTCTTGTTGAAACCGTAGCCGGCAAAATACTCCATGAGGTCGAAGATCTTGGTCGCCGTCTTCTCGGGGATCGCGCGTTCCGTCGCCCCGGCGACGAACCGCGAACGCTGCGCCTCCATCACCTTGGCGTCCTTCTTCCCCATCGCCTTTCGCAGCACGTCCGCCTCGCCCATGGTGAAGCCTGCGAGGTCACTCGCGATCCGCATTACCTGTTCCTGATACGCGATGACGCCGTACGAATCGGAGAGGATGGGCTCCAGCTCTGGTAGCTCGTATGAGATCTTGACCTTCCCGTGTCGTCGATTGATGAAGTCATCCACAACGCCACCACGGAGCGGGCCCGGCCGATACAGCGCGTTCAACGCGATGAGGTCGTCAAAACGCTGGGGCTTGGCCTTGCGAAGCGTTTCGCGCATGCCCGAGCTCTCGAACTGGAACACCCCCAGCGTTTGACCGTCGCTGAACAGTTGATAGGTCTTCGCGTCGTCGAGCGGTGTCTTGTCCAGTTGAATTGACTTGCCGGTGGTTGCGTGGATTTGGTTGACGGCATCTTCGAGCAGGGTCAGCGTGCTGAGCCCCAGAAAATCCATCTTGAGCAGACCGACCCGCTCGATCTCCTTCATCGCCCACTGAGTCGTGATCTCGTCCTTCTGGCTCTTGTAGAGCGGCGCGAACTCCGTGATCGGCCGTGGAGCGATCACAACACCAGCAGCGTGGACCGACGCATGGCGGGTGACCCCTTCCAGTCGCTTCGCCACGTTGATGAGTTCCTTGACGCGCTCGTCCTCCTGACACATGTTCCTGAGCGCCGGGTTCTCGGTCAACGCTTTGTCGAGCGTCATGTCGAGCGTAGGCGGTATCTGCTTGGCCACGCGGTCCACGTCGGAATAGGACAGACCGAGGGTCCGCCCGACGTCCCGCACGACAGCCCGAGCCTTCATCGTGCCAAACGTAATGATTTGCGCGACGTTCTCCCGCCCATACTTTCTGGTGACGTACTCGATGACCTCGCTTCTTCGCCGCTCGCAGAAGTCGATATCAATGTCCGGGAGGGAGACGCGTTCGGGGTTCAAGAACCGCTCGAAGATCAAACCAAACTCGAGTGGGTCGATGTCGGTGATCTGCAGACAGTACGCGACCAGGCTTCCGGCCGCCGATCCTCGACCAGGGCCGACGGGGATGCCGTGTTCCCGAGCGTAGCGAATGAAGTCCCAGACAATGAGGAAGTACCCGGGGTATCTCATCCGCTTGATGACGTCGATCTCGTACGCCAGTCGAGCCTCGTAGGCCTCTAGCGAATGGGTGGCCCCAACGCCCTCACGGGTCGCGCTGATCCGCTGAAGTCGTTCGGCAAAGCCCTCGCGCACGACGCGCTCGAAATACGCATCGAGCGTGTACGGCGATGGAACATCGAAGTTGGGCAGATGGTTTTCGGAGCCGCTCAGGTCGAGGTCACACCGCTCTGCTATGAGGAGGGTGTTGGCCATCGCCTTCGGATAGTCACCGAACACGGTGGCCATCTCCTCCCCGGTCTTCAGAAAGAACTGGTCCCCGTGGTACTTGAGCCGGTGCTCGTCCTGAACGTTCTTCCCCGTGCCAATGCAGAGCAAGACGTCGTGGGGATGGTGGTCGGTCTGCCTCAGATAGTGGACGTCGTTGGTGCAGACGAGCGGGAGGCCGAGGTCTCTGGCAATCGGGGTGAGTCCTTGGTTCACGATCTGCTGGACGTCAATACCCTGGTACTGCATCTCGAGAAAGAAGTTGCCGTCACCGAGAATGTCTCGAAACGAGGCTGCGGCCGCCGTCGCCTTCTTCGTCTGCTCCAGTCGGATGTTGGTGGCCACTTCTCCCTTGAGGCAGCTACTGAGGCCCACGAGGCCACCAGCATGTGCCGCCAGAAGCTCCTTGTCGATTCGCGGCTTGTAGTAGAAGCCCTCGGTGTATCCGGCGGACACCAGCTTGATCAGGTTGTGGAAGCCCTGCCGGTTTGTCGCGAGGAGCACCAGATGATTGGCGGTCTCGCCAGGTACGCCGCTCTTGGTGAGTCGGCTCCCGTTGGCGACGTAGACCTCGCAACCGATGATGGGTTTGATTCCACGACTGCGTGCCTCGTCGTGAAAGGCGATGGCGGAAAACAGATTGCCGTGCTCGGTCACCGCGACCGCCGGCATCTCGAATCGCTGGGCCTGGTCCAGTAGCTCCCCGATGCGACAGGCGCCATCGAGCAGAGAGAACTCGGTGTGGAGGTGGAGGTGGACGAATTCCTGGCTCATTCCCACTCGATCGTAGACGGGGGTTTGGAGCTGATGTCGTACACGACTCGATTGATCCCCTTGACCTCGTTGACGATTCGCGTCGACATGGCGGCCAGGAGCTCGTGCGGTAGTCGCGCCCAGTCGGCAGTCATTCCATCTCGACTCTCGATAGCTCGAATCGCCGCGGTGTTCTCATAGGTGCGTTCATCCCCCATGACCCCGACACTCTGGATGGGAAGCAACACGGCAAAGGACTGCCAGAGCTCTCGATACAACCCCGCCTGGCGGACCTCCTCGGCCACGATCGCGTCAGCCCGCTGGAGAAGGGCCACGCGATCGCGTGTCACCTCACCGAGAATGCGGACGGCGAGTCCAGGCCCCGGGAACGGTTGCCGCCAGACGAGTTCCTCGTCAAGTCCCAACTCTACTCCCAGCTCCCGCACCTCGTCCTTGAAAAGGTCCCGAAGGGGTTCAACCAGCGAGAAACGCAGGTGCTCAGGCAGCCCACCGACGTTGTGGTGACTCTTGATCGCCGCCGACGGTCCAACGACCGATACGCTCTCGATGACGTCGGGATACAGGGTGCCCTGGGCCAGGAAATCGACCTGTCCGAGCCTCTTGGCGGACTGCTCGAAGACCTCGATGAAGGTCGCACCGATCACCTTCCGTTTGCGCTCGGGGTCGGTCACGCCAACCAGTCGGTCGAGGAAGAGCGAACTTGCGTCCTCGAATACGACGTTGAGCTGGAGCTTGTCCACATAGCGTTGTCGAATCTGGTCGGCTTCGTTGAGGCGAAGCACACCGTTGTCGACGAAAATGCAGGTGAGCCGGTCGCCAACCGCCCGTTGGACGAGGACTGCCGCAACCGTCGAATCAACGCCGCCGCTCAGCCCACAGACGACCTGGGCCGTTTCCCCAACGGTTTTCCCGATCCGGGCAGTCGCTTCCTCGACAAACGAGGCCATCGTCCAATCGCCGGTGCAGCCACAGACATCCAGTGCGAAGGCACGTAGGATGTCCGTTCCGTGCTCTGTATGCGCGACCTCCGGATGGAACAAGAGGCCATACAAACTGCGCTCAGGGTCTTGCATGGCCACGACGGGGGCGTTGGCGCTTGTGGCGGCGACCGAGAAACCGGGTGGCACCTGCTCGATGCGATCGCCGTGGCTCGCCCACACCCGCAACGAGCGCGGCACGTTGAGAAAGAGCGGGCTATCGCCCTCCAGCGTGACCGTCGCGTGTCCGTACTCGCGCTCCGGCGCACTCCCCACCGTCCCCCCAAGCGCGTGCGTCATCATCTGCATTCCGTAGCAAATGCCCAGCAGAGGAACGCCCAGTTCGAATACGGCTGGTTCGCATCGCGGAGCCCCGTCGTCGGAGAGACTCGCGGGTCCCCCCGAGAGGATCACGCCTGCCAGTTGATGCGCGCGCAGGTCGTCGACCGGCGTGTCAAACGGGAGGATGAGCGAGTACACCGAAAGCTCACGAAGACGCCTAGCGATCAGTTGTGTGTACTGGGAACCAAAATCTAATACGACGATCGTTTGATGCGCCACCGGAGACCGTGATGCCGTTGTTGATGGGGGATGGGAATAGCGAAACTACCCCTGTCAAATGCAGCTTATTATATGGTGTGAGCGGTTACGGCACCACAACATCTTGTAGGGAGGGAGTGTGCGCTGTCGTGATCGCCGTCACCGTCGTCACCGCCAGCGTCGAGGCGAATGATGACTCACCACCCGCTTTCTTCCCTCTGCAGTCGAATTGGCTGACTGATCTAGAGCAGCCACCAGTCGCGGCGCCTGCCCACGACGAGACACACGTCTTCGTCCCGCTCCGCGACGGAGCGCTCGTCGCCGTGAAGACGGAAGACGGCTCGATCGCATGGACGTCGGACCACCCGACGGAGTTCAGCCCTGTCGTTGACGATGGCGTGGTCGTCGTGGCTACCGGCCAGCGCCTGGTAGGGCTCAGGGCCTCCGATGCGGTGACGCTCTGGACCACCGACCTTGGCGCCTCAATTGCCGTTCCTCCACTCCTGGAGACGGGCTGGCTCGTGGCGGCGCTCGAGAGTGGCGAGATCGTCGTTCTGCGTGCCTCTGATGGAGCGGAGTTCTGGAGAGACCAGCTCTCGGGGGCGCTGGAGGTGCAGCCGTCGGTGGGCGGTAGCACGCTCTTTGTGCCGGTCGCAGACGGTCGCATCGTGGCGCTTGAGCTCGTGACCGGGCATCGGCTCTGGGAGTACCGGCTGAGGGGTAGCCCCAGACAGATTCTTGCCGTGGACGCCCTCTTCGTCGGGTCGACCGACAACTTTATGTATCGACTGTCGAGAAAGAACGGCAAGGTGGAGTGGATGTGGCGAACGGGAGCCGACATCGTGGGACGTCCGGCCGTCGACGAGCGTCGGGTGTTCTTCGTCTCTCTCGACAACGTTCTGAGGGCTTTGGATCGGAAGAGCGGTAATCAACGATGGCGTAGTTCGCTGCCCGGACGCCCCACGGCCGGACCGCAAATCGTCGGTGGAATGGTGCTGGTGTCAGGCGTGGCCCCCCAGCTTCGGGCGTTCGACACCGAAACAGGCGACCCCGCCGGTGTGCTCCAGGCGCCTGGGGAGTTCGCCGTGGCACCCCACGTGATCCGACCCCCATCCGCGCTGGCACCCGGGCTCATTGTCACGACGGGTGACGGACGTTTGGTCGTCATGGGCAGACCGACCGGACCGCCTCAGTTCTTGATGAGCTTTCCGCCTCGCCCACTCTTGCCGGTTCCGGAGGACCTGACCCCGGCCGACGTCTTGCCGTTCTCGCCGGTTGGGCCGCAGCCCATGCTCCAAGCGCCAGCCGATGTCCTCCCCCTTGCTCCGGTTCACGACCCCGGAGCGGAAACCCCGAAGAAGTCCTTAGACCCTAGGAGATGACCACCCGCGACCATTCCCTTCGGCGATCGGCAGTCGTCACGGTGGTGGGGGTCGCGGCCATCGTTGGCGGTGGCTGGACCGGTGAACTGTGGTCGCTGGGGTCTACGGTCGACTCGTCGTTTGACCGGTTGGCTCAAGGAGTAGAGCGCGACTTCGCCGCGATGGCGACGGCTCTCGAAACGACTGCCTCGGAGCTGGCCGCCCGACCAGACATCGCCGACGGACTGTCGGACGCTCGCCTCTTCGAGGTTACTCGGGCGTCGCGCGCCGGGGACGACCCCGAGGTGTCGGTGACCGTCTACGACGCTGCCGGCGAGGCACGTGCCTGGGCTGGCCGTCCGTCGGAGATACTCACCGACCGCATCCTCGGGGAGCGAACGTTCTTTGTCGCCCCTGGTCCGCTTGGACTGCGTCTCGTCTATGTGGAGCCACTACACGGTCCGGCAGCGACCGACAGCCCCCGAGAGGGAGGCGCGGTCGTGGCTGAACGAGTGCTCTCGCCGGCGCTGGGCGTCACCGAGACACCCTCAGCGGGATACACGTGGTCGACCCCGACGGCGGACGTTGTGCTCAGGCCGCTCTATGAGGGAGCCGGGACGGGACCCGCGCCATACACCTTTCAACTCCGGGCGCCGTCAGGCGCGCTTCTTCTGGACGCGGAGGTACGGCGGGACGACCTGGTCCAGGCACGCAAGACGTGGCGGCGGCGCGTCTTCGCCTCGACGCTCGTCTTTCTTGCGTTCGCGGTCGTGGCCTTCTCGGCGTCGCTCGCGGTGCGACCCAAACGGGGTGCTCCGCCGTCACGCGTGGTGACCGTCAGCGGTCTCTCCGCGATGGGATGTGTCGTCGCCTTCGCGTTGTTGCGTTGGGCCATCGGACTCAACGTATCGGATGTAACGGCCCTCGATCCGACGGTCTATCAGTCAGCAGGTCTCTCCAGCTTCCTCCGGACTCCCAGTGACCTTCTCCTTCTGGGCCTGCTTGCTGTCGGGCTTGTGTTGGTGGGCGCCTTCCTCGTCGACCAAGGCCGGCTGGGCCGATACCGAGGTGGCGCGCCCAGTGGCACCACTGGATTCCTTGCGGCGCAGATCGCCTCCGCGAGCGCGGTGGCGGGCGTCCTGTTCGGTCTCCTCCTCGTGACCCGCGATACGTTTGACGGAGCAGCCGTCGACCTGCTGCATACGTCGCTGCAGCCGTGGCATTCGGGTCGCCTGGTGGTGCTCTGCGGACTCATACTTCTGAGTGCCGCCTCCCTCTGGGGATGTGCTACGGTCCTGGTTGCAACCCGGCTCCCCTGGCGCCCGAGGCGACACGACGCGGGTGTGACCGCCGTGGTCACGATTGTGTGGATGCTCCCGGGCTCGCTTCTGGTCCTCGCGGGCAGCGTCCCTCGGTTTCCCTACCTGGTCCTGCTCGGTGGGTCGGTCTTGATGGCGTTGGCTGTCCCCCACGTGCGGCCCCGATTCCGTCACGCCTCGCACGCCGCCCGCACGGTGGCCTTGTTTCTCGCGCTGCTGGTGCCGGCGTTGTTGAGCTATCCGTCACTCCTCCACCAGGGAGAGCGGACGAAACAGCGCTTCGTCGAGAGTCAATACGCGACGCAGGCGGCAAGACATTCTGAGGAGTTACAGAATCGACTACAGCAGTCGCTGGTCCAGATCGACGAGATCGCCGAGTTGCACCAGATCGCCCAAAGTGACGCCACGGGTTTGGTGACCGACCCGGCCTTCTTGATCTGGCGACAGACGGAACTGGCGCGCCAGAGGCTCGCCTCCGCCGTCGAGCTGTACGGGGATGACGGGCGACTCATCAGCCGGTTCGCGCTCAATTTTTCCGAAGTTGGTCCCCCTCTGGACCTCAAGGTGACCCGGTGCGATTGGGATGTCTTCGGAGAGACGGTGCCGTTCGGGTCGGATGAACGGAGGGTGCTGCATGCGGAGCGTGCGATCTGTTCGTCGAGTGGTTCCAACACGGACCCTACTGCGCGAGCCGCAGCTGGCTCACTGGTCGTCCATGTGGCCGTCGACTATCGCACGTTGCCCTTTATTTCGTCGGCCGGTCCCTATACGGAGCTGGTGAGCCCCACGCCCTCTCCGCGGGGGGAGAGCCGCGCTGGCCGGGACGTCGAGCTCGCGGTCTATGGCTGGGGACTCCACCCCATCTTTTGGTCTGGCGCTGCCGCGTGGTCGATTGACGACGCCCTTTTTCAACGGCTCTACGCGTCGCGCGATTCCTTCTGGACGACGCTCTCGAAGGGCGGTCGGGCCTACAGGACCTACGTGTCCAACAATCGAGTCGGGATCTATGCGTTGGGGTATCCGGTGTTTGTCACCTTCGACCATCTGGTTCGACTCGCCGAGATCTCTACGCTGGTTGGCCTGATCTTTCTTCTCCTGGCCGTGGCCACGACTCTGGGCGGTTGGTTGACCCCCGACCGCTACCGGTTGGGCCGCGCGCTTTTGCGCGAGGTGCGCACGAGCTTCTACCGACGGCTGTTTCTGGCGTTCATCGCCGTGACGCTGGTGCCGGTGCTTGCGCTGGCGTTCGTCATCCGGAACTACTTCACGACGCAGCTGAGGTCTGACGTCGAGGCCGGTGCCGCGCGTACCGCGGCGGTGGCCCAGCGTGTGATCGAAGAGTCGTTCGTGCCCCAGCAGGCGAGTACAGGTCCCAGCGTATTGATCAACGACGACCTGTTGGTCGTGATCAGCCAGATACTGGATCAGGAGATCAACATCTTCAGGGGGTCGCAACTCATGGCGACCAGTGAACGCGACCTTTTCGCGTCGGGACTGCTACCCACCCGGACACCGGGAGCCGTCTACTCGGCCGTCGCTCTTGAGCGGCTGCCAAGTTATGTGATGCAGGACGCGCTCGGTCCCCTGGAGTACCTGGTCGCGGCGACACCTATTCGAGGGGCGGGTGCGGACGCGATTCTGACCGTGCCCTTGGCTTCGCGGCAGCAGGAGATCGAGCGTCAGATCGAAGATCTCGACCGTGGGATCCTCCTCGGGGCCACCCTGTTCATCCTGCTTGGCGCCGGGAGCGGTCTGTACATGGCCGAGCGCATCGCCGACCCTGTCAAGCGCCTCACTCGGGCAACGGGGCAGATCGCCCGAGGGGACTTCAGTGCCCAGGTGGCGGGTCGGTCGGCCGACGAGCTGCAGAGATTGGTCGCGTCGTTCAATCGAATGGCTGTCGATCTCAAGCGGCAGCAGGTGCAGCTGGAGAAAACCCACCGTCTTGAAGCCTGGGCGGACATGGCGCGCCAGGTCGCCCACGAGATAAAGAACCCGTTGACGCCCGTTCAGCTCTCAGCCGAGCACTTGCTTCAGGTGCACGCTGACCGAGGCGAGCCCTTGGGTCCTGTGTTGCGGAGTTGTGTCGATTCGATTCTCACCCAGGTCCGGCTGCTTCGGCAGATTTCATCCGAGTTTTCGAGCTACGCGTCCTCTCCGACCGTCGACCGCAAGCCGACCTCGCTCGGTGACCTCGTGACGACGGTCCTCGACCCGTATCTGGTCGGTCTCGAGAACCGGGTCGACATCCGCGTGGACGTGCCGGACACGGTGCCGCTCCTTCATCTCGACCGCGTGCTCGTCGGGAGGGCGCTGACCAACGTTGTCGAAAATGCTTTGCACGCGATGCCAACCACCGGCACTCTCGACGTCCGGGGAGTTGTCTACCGTGACAAGGTCGAGCTGACGGTCGCTGATTCCGGGGTCGGACTGGACCCGGAAACGCTCCAGCGAATCTTCGAACCGTACTTCTCCACGAAGGTGTCTGGGACGGGCCTGGGGATGGCGATCGCCAAGCGCAACGTGGAGCTGAGCGGGGGGACGGTCCACGTCGTCAGTCAGGAGGGCGCAGGCACCACCGTGACGCTGACGTTCGGGCTCGAGAACGACTATCCGGCTGAGCGCTCGTCCTCGACTGGCTCCGCCGAGCGTTCGTCCTTGACAGGCTCGGCCGCTGACCCGACGGGAACCTGATGATGTTTGAGCCGGGCCAGCGCGAGACCGACGAGTCCCGAGGCGAGATACACGTAGGCCATCGCGAGGAGGACGCTCTGAGGATGGACGGCAATCGCCGCGATCACGAAGGCGATGACGAGGAGCGAGAGTGATGACCGGCGCCCTTCCGGAATCACCGTCTTGATATTTCTGAACCGAATCCGGCTCACCATCAGCGCTGCCGGCACGAGAACGACCGGGAGCGCAAGCAGTGACTCCCCACTTCCGGTCAAACCGACTGGATAGGCAAAAACCGTAGCGGCGAGTACTCCGGCAGCTGGCGGACTCGGCAGCCCCACGAAGTAGCGCTTGTCTCCGCTCTTCCCTTGAATGTTGAAGCGCGCAAGACGCATGGCGGTGGCGGTGACGTAAAGAAATGCCACAGCCCAGCCAAGTCGGCCAAGTGGTTCCATTCCCCAGGCGAAGACCAGCGTAGCTGGCGCCACCCCGAAGGAAATTACGTCGGCCAGGGAGTCGAACTCTTCTCCGAATTCGCTCGTGCTGTCCGTCATCCGGGCAATCCGGCCGTCGAGCATGTCGAGGACCATCGCGAAACCAATCAGCGGTCCAGCCGTTTCGTACTCTCCTCGCATCGCGTAGACAATCGATGCCCAGCCGCAGAACATGTTCGCGACCGTGAAGAGGCCCGGCAGAAGATACACGCCACGCCGAAATCGGCGCGAGGGCCGGGTGCGAGGCTTGCGAAAGGCCGAGAGCACTCTGGTCACGATTCTTGGGCGCTCGAGTCTTGATGGCCGTTTTCGATCAACCTGGACAAGATTGTCTCCCCTCCGCGAACCATGTCACCGACTTCAACCTCGAGCACCGAATCTGGTGGCAAGAACACGTCCATGCGGGACCCAAACTTCATGATACCCAAACGCTGCCCCTGGCGGACGTCAAGGCCTGGGACGAGTCGGCACACGACCCGTCGGGCCATCACACCGACGACCTGCCGGCACACCACAGTTCGGCCGCCGTGGTCAATCCAGATCTCACTTCGCTCGTTCTCCGCTGCTGCTTCGCCCCGATACGCTGGAAGAAAACGGCCCGGACGGTAGTCGACCGATAGGACCCTCCCACTGACCGGTGTTCGGTTCACGTGGACGTCGAGTGGAGACAGGAAGATGCTTACCTGCGTCCAGTCGCCCTTCGGCGCGACCTCGGGGTCGGCCGGTCCTGCGTGCATCACGCGCCCATCGGCCGGTGATACCACCACCGTTGGGTCGTCAGGAACATCGCGGTCGGGGTCTCTGAAAAAGAAGGCGAAGAAGCCAGAGAGTGAGATGAGAGGCAGCGCCCACGAGGGCCGTCGTAAGGCGACGAGTGCCGCTGCAGGCAGCAGCGAGCCCAAGATAAACGGGAGGCCTGCTCGGTCGATCTTCATGCAGACCAAGGGGGCGCTAGCCGATAGGCCAGCTTACCCACGCGCGTCAGTCTGAAGCGGCGACGCTACCGGCTCGCCTACTTCGCGACGGCGCTTGAGCATCTGTTCCATCTGGTCCTTGAGCTGGAGTTTGCGCTTCTTGAGGGTCACCCTCTCCCTCTCCTCCGGGGCGGAGCGATACAGGTGGCGCGAAAGCTCCGTGAGGCGGGACTCGAGCTCCCGATGCTGCTCGGATAGTTGACGAAATTCCTCGTCAGTCTGTACAAGAATCTCTCGCAATTGGTCGGATGCAATCATTCCGCCTCCTGGAGTCTGAACCTTTGGAAGATGCGTGGGTTGCGTGATGCGGGTCGTGGGGGTACGGGGTAGGCTCAACGCCAACATCCAGTCGCACGGTATCACACGGTCAGAGTGGTTTCAAGCCGGCCCAGCGACTCCCGAACTTCCAGGGTCGCACGTCGTGCCCAAGGGCGCGGGCGGCGTTCATCGTGTGCTCGAGAAGGGCCGCACCAGCTCCAAGCCGTCGCCACCGTTGGCGCACTGCCAGGTGCGGTCAGTTGCCATTCGGTGGCTCGACCGCGTTGCGGCGTCGGTCGCGTGCTAGCTCGGCGTCGGGACGTCGTACGTAGACTGGCCGAACGGCGTGTGGTCGAACCTGGGCCGCCTCCCCCATCGTCGCGGCTCTTTGGGCAATGATCGGGGCGAGGGCCGGTATGCCCACCTGGAGGCTCGCAGGCCCGACCCGCTCCGCGATGGCCGGCTGCATGTCGCCGACGGCATCCCCGATGAAGAGGGGCGGTCGGTCCACGAATAGGGACGCCCAGTCTGCCAGGAGATCAGGGCCCGCACCAACCACGGGTGGACGGCGGGCATCGAGGCTACCGTCGTCCCCAGCCGCGTACACGGCACCAAAGACCTCTCCGCGGTGCGCGTTCATCCATGGGACGATCAGCGATCCTGACTCGGTTGGATGGTGCCGGTCGAGAGCGGCGTAAGAGAGGGCTTCCAGCGTGGGCACGGGGACCACGAGCCTCCCACCCGCCAGTGCCAGCCCCTGAATCGTCGCCAGCCCGACCCGCAAGCCAGTAAACGACCCCGGTCCCGAGCACACGGCGAACAGCTCAACGTCCCGCAACGAAAGTCCCAGGTCGGCCAGGATTCGCCGGGCATCTTCTGGCAGCCGTTCGCCGTGGGTGCGGTCAGGGTTACCTACCTCCGAGGCCACCAGCTGCTCATCTCGCATGACGGCTACGCTCCCCACTCGTGTCGTCGTGTCGAGCGCGAGAATTACCATGTTCATCAGTGTATCCTCACCGCTGATGTCGTCCCCACCTGAGGCGTCGGCGGCCGCGCGGGAGGCCGCGACGCCGGCTATGCGCCAGTATCTCGACGCGAAACGACAATATCGGGACGCCATCGTGTTCTTTCGGATGGGCGACTTCTACGAGATGTTCTACGAGGATGCGCTCACCGCGGCACGTGTTCTCGAGTTGACGCTGACATCCAGGTCAAAGGACGTTGGTGGCAGTCCGATCCCGATGTGCGGCCTCCCGCATCACGCGGCCGATGCCTACGTCGCTCGTCTCGTCAAACGCGGCCATCGTGTCGCCTTCTGCGAGCAGGTGGAGGACCCAAAAAAGACCAAGAAGCTGGTCAAGCGCGAGGTTGTACGGGTTGTTTCGCCCGGCACACTCACCGATGCCGACTATCTCGAGGCTCGGGAGCCCACTCTTCTGATGGCGCTCACGTCGAATGAGGCAGAGACGGGGGCCGACGTGACCTACGGAGTGGCCCTGATCGATCTGTCCACGGGCGAATTCACTACCGCCGAGTTCGTAGGAGCCGACGGGCGTCAGGCCATGGTCGACGAGCTCTCCATCCTGCGGCCCCGAGAGGTCATCACGCCGGTCGGCGACGACCTCATCCGGAACTGGGGGGAGTTGAGCCATTCAGAGCTTCACGTGACGGGCGTCGACCCGTGGACGTTCGGACTCGACCACGCTGGACGCCTTCTTCGGGCGCAGCTTCGCGCGGCGTCGTTGGATGGCTTCGGACTGGGTGATCATCCCGTGGCCACGATGGCGGCGGGAGCGCTAGTGCAGTACCTCAAGGACACGCAGAAAGTCGACCTCGAACATATTCGAACCGTGACCCATCGCTCGCGCGCCGACCATGTGCTGATCGACCCGGCCACCTTTGCCCACCTCGAGGTGCTCGAGGGTGCCGAAGGCGGCCGCGCCGGTTCATTGATAGCCGAGATCGATCAGACGGTTACCCCTATGGGCGGACGCTTGCTGCGCGGTTGGCTCCAGCGACCGGCCCACTCGCTGGAGCGGATCCAGGACCGTCTGGATGCGGTCGAGGAGCTGGCGTTCAGCACGCCGGAGCGGAGCAAGCTGCGGGATGCCCTCAAGCACGTGCACGACCTCGAGCGGGTCGTCGCCCGGGTCGCGCTCGGGCGAGCTGGGCCCCGTGACCTCGTCGGCCTCCAACAGTCGGTGTCGAGCGTGCCACGTATTCGAGCGGTCCTGGGTGAGTTGCGCGCCCCGCTAGTGAAAAGCCTGCTTGCCTCGCTGGACGACATGGCCGATATCCGTGACGCGATCGAGGCGACGCTGGTCGACGACCCGCCGGCGCTCGTCCGCGACGGCGGGTTTGTTCGTGACGGCTGTGACCGGGAGCTCGACGAGCTTCGGTCGATCAGCCGGAATGCCAAAGAGCACATCGCCGCGATGGAGAAGGCCGAACGGCAGCGGACGGGAATCAAGTCGCTCAAGGTACGGTACAACCGGGTGTTCGGGTACTACATCGAGGTCTCGAAGTCGAATCTCCATGCGGTGCCCGACGACTACCACCGCAAGCAAACTGTCGCCACGGGCGAGCGGTTCATCACCCCAGCCCTCAAGGAGTATGAGCAGAAGGCGCTCGGGGCCGACGAGCGCATCTTGGTCAGGGAGCAGACGCTGTTCGACACGCTCACTCATCAGGTCGCAACCGAGGCCTCGCGAATCCAGGAAACAGCTCGCGCGCTGGCTGGTCTCGACGTGCTGGGGGGATTGGCTGAATCAGCCACCGTTCTCAACTACACAAAGCCGCAAGTGCATGACGGACTTGAGCTGCGCGTCGAGGATGGGCGGCACCCCGTCGTCGAGCGACATTGTCCCGACCAGTTTGTGCCCAACGATACGCTGCTGGATGGCGGCGCACAGCAGGTCGTCATCCTTACCGGGCCCAATATGGGTGGCAAGTCCACGTATCTCCGGCAGGTCGCGCTAATAGCCCTGCTGGCGCACGCCGGGTCGTTCGTGCCGGCAAAGCGCGCGAAGATTCCCATCGTCGACCGGATGTTCGCTCGCGTGGGCGCCTCCGACAACATCGCCCGAGGTCAGTCGACCTTCATGCTCGAGATGCAGGAGACGGCCAAGATCCTCCACACGGCGACGTCGAAGAGCTTGGTTATCCTCGACGAGATCGGAAGGGGGACGGCGACGTTCGACGGTCTCAGCATCGCGTGGGCGGTGGCCGAGCATCTCGCGACGGACGCCCGCGCCCGGCCCAAGACGCTCTTCGCCACCCACTATCACGAGTTGACCGACCTCGCCGACTCCGTTCCGGGAGTGGTCAACCATCACGTCGTGGCGCGGGAGTGGGAGGATGAGATCATCTTTCTTCGCAAGGTCGAGCCGGGTCGGTCCGACCGGAGCTACGGCATCCAGGTAGCCCGTCTGGCCGGCCTTCCCCCAACGACGGTGCGCCGCGCCAAGGACATCCTGGCCGGGTTGGAGCGAGACGAACTGTCCCGGGGCGGTAGACCGTCGTTCAGCACCAAGGGCCAGGACCACGGCGTCGACCAGGTCGAACAGCTGGGGCTGTTCCGCGCGCCACCGGCCAGCCACGCGAGATTGGTCGGCCGCGTCCAGGCGGCTGACGTCGATCGGCTCACCCCCTTGGAGGCGCTGACCTTGCTGACCGAGCTCAAACAGGAGATCGAATCGTCAGAGTCCTGAACCCGTTGATGACCAAGAAGTCAGAGTACCTCAAGGTTCCAGTTGAGCCGTTCGTCGTCGAGTCGGACCTGTCCGCCGCGGACATCTTGAAGCGGATGGAGCGGATCTCCTTCCAAGGGCGGAACCTCGCTTCGGCGCATCGCGTGTGGCGAAAGATGCTCGGCGCAGACGTCATGATCTTTCTTGGCCTCGCGGGCGCGTTGAGCGCCGGCGGGCTCCGTCTGATCATCGCCCACCTGGTGACCAACCGATTCGTCGACTGCATCGTGTCCACCGGCGCCAACCTCTACCACGATCTCCATGAGACGCGGGGACGGAAGCACTTCCTGGGGTCTCATCGAGCGGACGACCGGGCGTTGCAACAACACCACATCGACCGCGTCTACGACACCCTCGTCGACGAAGACGAGTTCATCGAGAACGACATCTGGCTTGCGGAGTTCGCCGCCTCGCTCGAGCCCCGCCGTTACTCCAGTCGAGAGTTTCTCTATCACCTCGGTGGGCGCCTGTGGAGTGAAACACAGCGTGACGGGATCTTGACGGCGGCTTTCCGAGCCAGGGTGCCGGTGTTCTGTCCGGCCATCGCCGACTCGTCGATCGGGATGGGACTCTCCCAGGCCCGAATGCACAGTCCAAGCGCTGGACAGGTGGACCCGATCTCCGACATCGCCGAGTCGGCAAATATCGTGATCCGCCGAAGGGAGACGGCGTCGGTGGTCCTGGGCGGAGGAACGCCCAAGAACTTTATCAACCAGGCGAGCGTGCAGGCTGACTTCTACAGCCCAGGGATTACAGGGCACCGTTTCGCCGTGCAGGTCGTCACCGACGTGCCGCACTTCGGCGGAGCGTCTGGGTCGACCCTGGACGAGGCCCTGAGCTGGGGCAAGCTCGCGGCCGATGCCGACCATGTGACCGTCCACGCCGACGCGACGATTGCCCTCCCCTTTCTTGCGAGCGCGCTGGCGAACAGCGCCTCGGAGATAGTCTCAACACGCCAACCGCCCAGGTTCGAGCTGGGGGCGGCGGCCATGGCCGTTGATGGCGTCACGCTTCCTGAGTCCGGCTACCTGACGTCGGAGTGAGGCGGCGGGCGCACCGCGTCCTCCTCACCCTAGAGGTTGCTGCAGCGTGAGGCAATGGACCGTGCCGAGTCCGAGGACGAGATCGACGGCGTGTATGCCCACTACCTCCCGGTCAGGGAAGAGACGACCTAGCCGCGTCAACGCGACCCGGTCGCCGGGGTCGTTGAAGGTGGGGACGAGTACACAACGGTTCGCGATGTAGAAGTTCGCGTAGGTGGCTGGCAGGCGAACGCCATCGAAGAAGATCGGGCGCGGCATGGGAAGCGGTACGATCGTGAGTGACCGTCCCCGCAGGTCCATCATCGTGTTCAGCCGTTTTCGATTCTCACGAAGGGGCTCATAATTCTCATCCGTCCGGTCGAATTCGCTGGCCACGACGACCGTCGATGCGTTGACGAAGCGAGCCACGTCGTCGACATGCCCGTGCGTGTCATCGCCGGCTATTCCGCCACCCAGCCACAGGACGCGGCGGACACCCAGAGCCTCGTGCAACACTTGCTCGAGTTCCTGCCTCGAGATGCCAGGGTTGCGCGCCTGTACAGGACTCAGCAGGCACTCTTCCGTGGTAAGGAGCAGCCCTTCTCCGTTGACGTCGATGCTTCCCCCCTCCAAGACCACCGGCACCCGGCGGAGCCGGACCTCGAAGCGGGGTATGCCCAAGCGCTGGCTGAGGCGTCGCGGGAGTGCGTTGTCACGTTGCCAGGCCCGGTAGCGCGCCCACCCGTTGAAACGCCAATCGGTCGCGGCAACGGAGCCGGTGGAGCTGGACCCGCGCCGAACAACGAAAATCGGACCGGCGTCCCGAATCCAGGAGCGATTGGTTTGCAGACGATGCCGGTCGATGCCCCTGAGATTGACTCCGCATCTCTCGAGCACCCGAACGGCTCGTCGCTCGACATGCTTGTCGTGGAAGAGAATCGCGACGCGCTCGCCGACGACCAGATGCCGGACGATCTCCGCGTAGCACCAGTCGACGGCAGACGTCTTGACCTCGAAGTCGGCACGATTGTGCGGCCACACCAGCCAGGTTGCGGCGTGGGGTTCCCACTCTGCCGGCATGCGGTAACCACGCGCCCGGGGCGAGGCGCTGCCGTGACCGAAGGTGAGACCCGGCGTGGAGCGACGAGTCATCGGGAGATCGAATCGTCCGGATCGGGTCTGGTGTCGAGATAGCGGCTGGTGATCCCCTCGTAGCTATCGATCCGTCGGTCACGGAGGAAGGGCCAGCCTCGTCGTTGCTCTTCCAGCACGTCGCGGCGGCAGTCCACGACGAGGACGTCGTCATCTGAGTCGGCGCCCTCGGTTAGGACTATCCCCTCGGGGTCGCACACGAAGGATTGCCCCCAGAACTGAATGCCTTGTCCGGTCGCACCCTCGTGCCCAACTCGATTGACCACCGCGACGTAGACACCGTTGGCAATGGCGTGGCTACGTTGGATCGTCCGCCAGGCGTCGTGCTGTCGGGGGCCCAGCGTCGCCCGCTCAGACGGCAGCCACCCGATGGCGCTTGGAAAGAAGATCACCTCCGCCCCCTTGAGAGCGGTCAGTCGCGCCGCCTCCGGATACCACTGGTCCCAGCAGATCAGGACGCCCACCCGAGCAAAGCGGGTGTCGAACGTCTGGTAGCCGATGTCCCCGGGCGTGAAGTAGAACTTCTCGTAGTACTGGGGGTCATCGGGAATGTGCATCTTCCGATAGCTGCCCAGCAGGTCGCCTGACGCATCGATGACGACAGCAGTGTTGTGATACAGCCCTGCCGCGCGCTTCTCGAAGATCGGGACGATCAGCACGACACCCAGTTCCTTGGCGAGTGACACCGCCTGCTCGGTTGAGGGTCCAGGAATGGTCTCTGCCAGGTCAAAGAACCGAGCATCCTCGACTTGGCAAAAGTACTGAGAGCAATACAGCTCCTGCAGACAAATGATCTGGGCGCCCTTAGCGGCCGCTGATCGGACGGCTGAGAACGCCGCGTCTCGATTGGCTTGTGGGTTGTTCTGACAGGACGCCTGGACGAGACCGACCGAGAACGAGGTCTCGGGTTCCATCACTCGTCCGACGTGTCGCTCCCGACCAACCGCAGCGTCTCGACCTCCTGCTGGGCGTTGGTGTAATACACGGAGACGGGGAACTCCTCGACGACGCGGGTGAATGCAGCAAGCGCCTCGTCCGATTGCCCGGCCAGCACGTATGCCCGCCCAAGTCGCATGAGGACGGCATCGACCGGAATCGAAGACTCAAGCGCGCCAGTCCGGCTCTCGAGTAAACCAATCGCCTCCTCGTACCGACCTGCTGTGAGGTGGGTTTCGGCGAGTCCGAGCAGCGCCATCTCACCATAGATGTCATCGCCCGTCGCGTCGAGCACCTGCTGATACTGGGTTGTGGCTTCGTCGGTGCGGCCGAGAATCGCCAGGACTGCCGCGGCCTCATAGCGGGCCGTGATGCCTTGGGCGGTCCGGGGGTACGCATCGGCGACGACCAGCAGTTTTGGGAGTCCAGCTTCGAACTTGGCGTGCAAAGATGGATAACTGCCTGGGGGCTGCTCGAATGGGATGGGCTCTGGTGGCGGCGCTGAGGAGTCGTCCGCCTCAGCCTCATCTTCCTCTGCGCCATCTGCCGCTGCATCATCCGCCTCTGCGCCATCATCTGCCGGGTCAGGAGGCGGTATCACGCTGGCGTTCATCACCGCCATGGCTTCTGCCAGCAGGTCGCCGGCTTGCTGGGTCTGCCACTGCTGCCATGCGACAAAACCACCCCCCGCCAGAAGCGCGACGAGCACGACAACACACCCGACGACGACAGTTCGCCCGCGGTTTACGAACGATTGCTGGAGATCGCCCAACAGGACTGCCAGCGGGTTTTCCTTGAGGTGGTGTCGCTCTTCTCGCCGCATGTCTAAACCCGAGAGTTTATCAGACAGCGAGAGAAGGGAGAGTTGGCGCGCGTGGCAGGATTCGAACCTGCGGCCTACGGCTTAGGAGGCCGTTGCTCTATCCAGCTGAGCTACACGCGCACATGATAGGTAGAGGGCCTAGTTGCCGTGGGAGACCCCCCGGCTTTGCCGGGGCGGCCAGCCCCGTTTGACGTTTCGGGGAGTCACGTGAGGAACTCCTTCCCGTGAGCCGCTCAAGCATCACGAGAAGGAGACCTCATGCCGACCTACCGAAGTCTCAATTATACGAAATGGCACTGTCAGTATCACGTTGTGTTCATCCCGAAGTATCGAAGAAAGGCGATGTACGGGGGATTGCGGCGGGATTTGGGCGAGGTGTTCCGCCGTCTGGCGCTGCATCGCGAGAGCGAGGTGGAGGAGGGGCATCTGTTGCCGGACCATGTGCATATGATGATGTCGATTCCGCCGAAGTACTCTGTCGCCCAGGTCATCGGATATCTCAAGGGGAAGAGTGCCATCCACATCGCTCGGGAGTTCGCGGGACGTTCGCGGAACTTCGTGGGGCAGCACTTCTGGGCCCGGGGCTACTTCGTGTCCACGGTGGGTCGCGATGAGCGGGTCATTCGGGAGTACATCCAGCAGCAGGAACGCGAGGACCGGCGGTCGGATCAGTTGCCGTTGGAGTAGAGTGGCCACCGTGAGGTGGCTCAAGTGACCGCATAGCGGGCACGTCATGCCGCTTTGAGCGGCTCACAAACTAAGGCCCCCGGCTTTGCCGGGGGATACTTACTCTATCAAAGCCTTCTCGCCAATCTCCTCTCGGTGCAGTCCTACTCGAGATCGCCCATTGCTTTTCCGACCCGAACATACTCCTCGTAGCGTTCTTGATACCGAAGAAGTTTCTCTTGCTCCACTTCAGCCAGCCGGGCCCGGAGAACGGTGGAGCGCGTGGGGGACGCGCCCTCCAACTCAACCTCGAGCTCGGTGGCTCGCCGTTTGTACTCGAGGTCGTGGTCACGCTCCCACGCGAGCCACTGTGTGGTCCAACGAGCGTGCACCGAGTCGATAAGATCGGCCGAAAAGGGGAAGCGAGCGCCGGTCGCCTGGTCGAGCTCTTGAAACGCCTGCGGAAAGAGGGTGCGGGCCGAGGTCGCGACCTGACTCCACGGCACCAGCTCACGCGGCTCCACCTGAACCCGCGCCACGCTCGGTCCGAAGAGCGTGAGTATTCCGAGGAGTTCGTTTCGGTGGTGGCGACGTCGGGAGTCGGCAATGACCGCAGCAACGCCGGCCGCCCCGACAAGCGCGACTAGCCCGACAACCAGAGGTATGACGGCGGTGCCCATCTCGCTGGACGTGCGCTAATACGTAAGCGCCGCGAAGACCTGCTCGCCCTCGAGTTTCGCCCTACCGTTTAGCTCTGCGAGCTCGATCAGAACCGCCACGCCCGCGATCGTCCCCCCGCTCTTCTTGACGAGGTTGACGGTCGCTCGCGCCGTTCCGCCGGTGGCAAGGAGATCATCGACAATTAACACTCGCTGCCCCGCCGCGATCGCATCCCGGTGCATCTCCACGGCGTCGACACCGTATTCCAGCTCGTATGATTCTGTGACGGTCTCCCACGGAAGTCTGCCCGGTTTCCGGACGGGGACGAACCCGACCCCAAGCCGGTCGGCCACCGCCGCGCCGAAGATGAAGCCTCGGCTTTCGATCCCGACAACCGTATCTACCCCCGCGTCATGATAAGGGGTGGACACACACTCGACCGCCTGTCTAAACCCTTCGCCATCCTGAAGCAGCGTCGTGATGTCGTAGAACAGGATCCCAGGCTTCGGAAAGTCGGGGACATGGCGGATCAGTTTCTTCAACGCTTCCGTATCGGTCATGACATACCTTGGGCTATCCGTGAATTTCGAACCCCATCAGCGAGAGGTCCGCTGGGTGGTCTTCGATGGTCATCTGTGTGACGTCGGCATGTGGTGGGCCGAGGCGGATCGCGCGTTCGAATCGGGCCACCGCCTCGGCGTCCCCGGTCGCCAGGGTTTCCACACGACCGTCCGTCAGGTTGCGAACGTATCCCCGAAGGTTCTCGCGCTGGGCGACGTCCTGCGTGAAGAACCGGAACCCGACACCTTGGACCCGGCCGCTCACGACATATCGTCTGGCCACAATCATGGGAACCGTCGGTGGGTGGGCTAGGGACTCAAGAGTATAGCCGTCAGAGCGCGACGTGTGGTCGTGGGCCCTGTGCTACGCTGGACGCCCATCGTGCCGGGCATCCAGATTCTGGGAACAACATTCTGGGAACAATAGGAGAACGCCTCATGCGACGGATGATGCACTTTGCCGTGATCGGTGTGTTGGCTGTGTCGGTTGAATCCCCAACCGCCGCGCAGTTCGAATCGGTCGGATCCCTCACCTTTGATACCTCGACGCGTTCAGCGGAGGCGCAGCAGCACTTCCTTCGGGGTGTCGCCATCCTGCACAGTTTTGGCTGGAAGCAGGCGATCGAGCAGTTTCAGGCGGCGCAGAATATCGACCCTGACTTCGCGCTGGCCTATTGGGGTGAGACGCTCTGTTACAACCACCCGCTGTTCGGCGCCCCCGATGAAGACAGCCCGCGTTCGGTGCTGGCTCGGCTTGGTGCCACTCGACAGGCGCGGCTGGCGAAGGCGCCCACAGACCGCGAGAAGGGGTTCATCCAAGCTGTCGAGACGCTCTGGGCGGAAGAGGGCACCTACGATGAGCGTCGTGTGGCGTACATGGACGCGATGGCCGACCTCCACGACCGCTATCCCGATGACCACGAGGTCGCAACCTTCTACGCGGTGGCGACACTGAGCGCCGCTCGAGCTCTGGGGAACCAGAGCGGGAGGCTGGAGGTGAAGGCCGGCACCGTCGCGCTCGATGTGTTCAACGACAACCCCGCACACCCGGGGGCACCCCACTACGCCATTCACGCATTCGACGACCCGATCCACGCCCCGCTGGCTCTCGAGTCGGCGTTGGCGTACGCCGAGATCGCACCGGCCGTAGCGCATGCGCGTCACATGCCGACGCATATCTTCATCCAACACGGAATGTGGGACCTCGTCTCCGGGCACAACCAACGGGCCTACGATGCTGCACGCGATCTCTGGACGCCTGGCGATAGCGTGGGTGATACCGTCCACCCACTCGATTGGGGCCAGTACGGAGACCTCCAGCGCGGCGACTATGCAAGGGCTCGGATGTGGATCGAGCGTCTTGAGATGGTGGCCAGGGAGAGCGACAACCAGGCTCGTGCCGTCAACGCCATCCCGCTCCTCAGGGCTCGATATGTCGTCGAGACCGAAGATTGGAAGATCGAACCGGTTACCGAGGACTCGACATTACACGGGCTTCTGGCCACCGGTATCAGCGGTGTGCGGCTCGGTGATCTCGCGGTGGCGAAGCAATCGGAAGCTGAGTTGGCCAAGCGCGCCAGTAACGGTGACGGTGAAGGCAACGCCAGCGCGAGGATCATGCGCAAGGAAGTCTCGGCTCTGATCCGGGTAGCCGAGGGGCGTGGCGACGACGCGATCATGTTGATGGATGAGGCGCTCGCCATCGTCGATACCCAGCGTCTGCCCAACGGCGCGGCGAATCCGGTGAAGCCGCCGTATGAGTTGTACGGAGAGATCCTGCTGGCCCTCAACCGCCCGGAACAGGCAGCGGAGAAGTTCGAGATGTCGCTGCTAAGGATGCAGGGGCGAGCTCGGTCGCTCCTGGGGGCGGCCCGGGCAGCGGCCGCCGGCGGCGATCGCCTGACCGCCGATGAGCACTACTCCACCCTACTCGGGTCCTGGCGAGGGTCGTCTGACCATCCAGTCGTCGAGGAAGCCCGCCGCTTCACCAAGCAGAGCGAGGACGAGCAGTAGCCCAGGTGACGCAGACGGTCAGATCCGCTCTCATCGGCATCGCCCTGTCGCTCCTCGCCGTTGGTCTTCTCCGCGGGACGCTCGTTCGACAGGGCATTCAGGTTGTGCCGATTCTGTTGGCGCTGCGGTTGACGTCGCGTTTTCCGGGCTATCTCGGTGCCTATGCGGCGGTCTCCATCTCTGCTTTCTGGATGCTCGTCATGGCATTCGTGTGGCTCTCGGCGCTTGGAGTCTCAGACCTTCTCCCTGGACCGTACGCCCCCATCGAAATCATGCTCAGCATGCTCACGGTGGTCTGTGCCTGGGCGGGCGTCTCTCGCGGTCTCCGGGTTGGACGACCGCTCGAGCGACGTCATAAGGTGGCGACGTTGGCCGTCTTCGGAGTACTGCAGATCGTGGCCGTTAGCCTCAGTCTGCTCGCGTCGGCCACGCTCGGGTTGATGTGACCGCTGAGAGTGGGATGCCCCGGCGGTCAGTACTCATCGGTGCCCTCCCGGACGCTTCATTATGGGAAGTCCAGAAGGTGAACGGGAAAGGCGACCGGGGGAGGATCAGGTCGAGGTAACCGTGAGCAAGGGCTTCTGGATGGCCAAATACGAGGCTACTCAAGGTCAGTGGAGGCGGATCATGGGAGAGCTGCCGGGACCCCTCACGGCGGAGTTGCCTGCGAGGGATGGGGAGTCACTCAGCAGCACACAGGCGAACTTCAGGGGCGGCTTCAACCGGTCGACGCAACAACGGCCGCTAGTCTAGCAGCTGGCGTTTCGTATCCCAGCGTCTTGCGTGGACGTGTATTCAAGCGTAGGGCGACCTCGTCCAAATCGGCCTGGGTGTAGGGCAATAGGTCCGTCCCTTTCGGAAAGTACTGCCGCAGCAACCCGTTCGTGTTCTCGTTCGAGCCTCGCTGCCACGGACTCTGCGGATCGCAGAAGTAGACGTTGACGTTCGTTGCCACCGTGAAGAGCCGGTGCGCCGCAAACTCGCTCCCCCGATCCAACGTCAGCGAGACCATCAACCCCTCGGGCAGCGCGCCGACGGCGGTCTTCAACGCGGCCACGACCGTGTGTGTCTCTTTGTTCGGCACCGGCACCAACTGCACGAAGCGCGTCTGGCGTTCGACCAGGGTCGCGATGTGCGAGTTGTGCGCCCCGGTCAGGAGGTCCCCTTCCCAGTGCCCCGGGACCGCCCGGTCGGCGACCTCGGCGGGCCGCTCGCGGATCGAGACGGCGTTGGCGATTCCGTGGTTGCGGTGCCGGGTCCGCGTCGCCGGGTGAGCCCGCCGGAGCCGGTGCCGCCGGCGCAGGTGAGCGATGAGCTCGCGCTTCAATACTCCCCGACTCTGCACATACAGACTCCGGTAGATCGTCTCGTGCGACACGTGGAGCTCAGGATCGTCCGGAAAGGTGCCGCGAAGCCACTAGGATCGATCTCGCTGATTCTTCTAGTTGCCGTGGGAGACCCCCCGGCTTTGCCGGGGCGGCCAGCCCCGTTTGACGTTTCGGGGAGTCACGTGAGGAACTCCTTCCCGTGAGCCGCTCAAGCATCACGAGAAGGAGACCTCATGCCGACCTACCGAAGTCTCAATCATACGAAATGGCACTGTCAGTATCACGTTGTGTTCATCCCGAAGTATCGAAGAAAGGCGATGTACGGGGGATTGCGGCGGGATTTGGGCGAGGTGTTCCGCCGTCTGGCGCTGCATCGCGAGAGCGAGGTGGAGGAGGGGCATCTGTTGCCGGACCATGTGCATATGATGATGTCGATTCCGCCGAAGTACTCTGTCGCCCAGGTCATCGGATATCTCAAGGGGAAGAGTGCCATCCACATCGCTCGGGAGTTCGCGGGACGTTCGCGGAACTTCGTGGGGCAGCACTTCTGGGCCCGGGGCTACTTCGTGTCCACGGTGGGTCGCGATGAGCGGGTCATTCGGGAGTACATCCAGCAGCAGGAACGCGAGGACCGGCGGTCGGATCAGTTGCCGTTGGAGTAGAGTGGCCACCGTGAGGTGGCTCAAGTGACCGCATAGCGGGCACGTCATGCCGCTTTGAGCGGCTCACAAACTAAGGCCCCCGGCTTTGCCGGGGGATACTTACTAGCCGCGCTTACTGTGGATGAGGCAAGGCTCCGAGAGGTCGCGGCAACCATGGTGATCATCGTGTTCGCCTCGACCGCCTGGGCCGCCGTATGGACGATGTACTTTCTTAGGTCTGATCGGGTGGCCACGACCTTCACCTAGCGGAGGCAATGTCGTCAATCTCCCGTCTGACGAGGCCGTTCGGACCGACGGGGCCGGGCTATCAATCAGACGGCTCGGAACCGCTGAGGGCGCGAGCCAGAAGGCTTGAAGGAAGGCGTTCTAACAAGGAATTGCTGCTGACGCGGAAGGATCGAGAGGGTCGCGCGCTTCGCTTGCGGTGAGCTATCGTAGCCGCGCAGCAGGATTCCAAATCGTTAGGCAGCTAAGCCACCTATAACGGTTAAACGATTGGCATCACACGAGCGTCTAATCTATGTACCTGAGGTTGCAGTGGAGTCAAGCCCATTCCTAGTTGAAACTCTCCGCGGCTCCTGATTGCTTACGCGGCTTTCTTCGTCGACGTCGTCGTGTCGATCTTCAGCTCTCGCTTCAATGCGTCACGAAGCCTGGGCAGGTGCCGGTAGCCCCTCACCTTGCGCAGGCGTGGCTCGATGTCCAGGAGCGCAGTGGCCAGCCAGCGATGGCGTTGACTCGAGTTCTGCCAGTGATCGACCTTCGCACAGCGCTCCTCAATGAGCGCGTTGATGGACTCGAGGCTGTTCGTCGTCTTCAGCGACCGGCCCAGCACACCGTACACCCCGAGGCGATGCAACGTCAGGGTCTCGTCGAGGCCTTCCGCCAGACTGCCGGCCGCGGATTGGTTCCGATCCTCCAGCTCATGCTGGAGCGACTTGAGGGCGGCGAGGGCCTCGTCGTACTCCGGACGGTTGTAGGCGCGCTGGAGACGCTGCCGCCACACCGGCTGCTCACGCTTGGCCACGTAACTCACCACGTTCTCGCGCGTGTGCCACTGACACCGTTGCACCAGGGCGCGGTGGCGGAAGGCTTTCCGCACGGCCGCCCGGAGCCCCTTGCCGCCATCCACGATCACCAGAAGCCCCTGGGAGACATCGAGGCCCCGCTCGACCAATGACCGGAGGAACGGGGTCAACACCTTCTCGGTCTCCGTGTCCGTCTCGACGACGCCCAGGAACCGTTTGTCCCCCGTCATCGTGATGCCCAGCGCGACGACCATCGTCGCCTCGGCGAACGTCTTGCCGTCCAGCACGAGGGCCACGACGTCCTCCCCGGAGAGGTCCCGCTCCTGGAGCTCGCGGAGTTTCGTCGCGCTGGCCTGAATGAACGCGCGGGACACCGTCGACCCCGATAGGCCGATCGCCCTGGGAATCGCCTCGGCGGCCGCCGCGTAGTTGCGGCACGAGATCCCATACAGCACGCGCCGCAGCAACAGGTCGTTGACGGCGCGATCGCCATGCAGCGCCTCGTACGACCGCAGGGGAA
Organism: Vicinamibacterales bacterium; assembly: GCA_965249105.1. Classification (GTDB taxonomy): domain Bacteria; phylum Acidobacteriota; class Vicinamibacteria; order Vicinamibacterales; family UBA8438; genus CAUZIB01. Next base: position 1,984,624 of record OZ252219.1, read on the forward strand.
TCTCGCGCTCCGTGACATGGCGAATCCGGGGCACGCGAATCGGCACGCGCTGGCCGGCCAACCCGACCGTCCCGGGGTTGCTGCCATGACGGCGCCCGCCGACTGACGGGGCTTTGCGGGCGTAGCGCTCGCCAGCCAGCGCGGTCACTTCCTCGTCGAGCAACTCCTCGATGTGCATCAAGCCCAGCGGAACCAACGACCGGATCAACGCCACCTTGGCATCGACCTCCAGCTCGGCGTACTCCTCTCGGTCGATGACGTCGACCGCGCCCAACGTGTGACCTTTCTTGCGCTTCCTGACCGATCGTAGGACACTGCTCATCTCGGCTCCTTTCTCTCGTGGGCTGATGTCCGTCTTCTCAAACGTCATCAAACCACAGGGTTTGGAGCCGCTTCAATTTCCAACTAAGTTTCGCTCACACTCTTGCAGTGGATCGTCAATCCCTAAGATCGAGGTAACAGACTATGAAGATTCAACGCCTTGCCATCGCCTTCACTGGTGTCAATCTGGTGCTCCTGCTATTCGTTATCTCGCAAGCAGGGTCGGCTGCACCCCAGAGTGCTGCTCCGATTCTCCGAGGTAGCGCCCTCGAGTTGGTTGATGATCATGGCCAGATCCGAGCGCGCTTCAACGTGCAGTCTGATGGCGAAGTTATCCTGCGCCTGCTTGACGAGAAAGGAACGATTCGCGTCAAGCTTGGAGCTTCAGCACACGGTTCTGGACTTGTGCTTTTGAACGACGCTACGGAGCCCGGTGTGCAGATCCTCGCGCAAGGCGTAGGCAGCAGCGTGAAACTGAAGAACAAGAACGGCCGAGAACAAGTAATCACCCCGTAATAGCTAGTGTTTTGCTTGGCTGCCCGTCATTGGGGATGGTCGTCACGCAAGGGCATGGTCCCTGTCCGTGGTACACCTATTGTAGCGCCCTAGGATTCTTGGACAGTGGTTTGACGGTATTCGCTCCTACGCTGCCGCGTCCAGCCCGACGAGGTCACGTCGCACCTGGGCCGGGCTGCGATAGCCGTATTTCTCCAGCATCCACTGCTCGTTGTACGTCCGCTTGAACGCGAGTACGGCCAGGCGGAGCTCCTCGACGGTGTCGAAACTCCGCACGCACAGCAGATTCTCCTTCAGCGTGCGGATGAAGCGCTCCGCGACCCCGTTGCCTTCGGGCTCCCGCACGAAACTCGGCGAACTCTCGATGCCGAAGAACGCCACCTCCTGTTGAAAGTCGTCCGCGAGATAGTTCGACCCGTGGTCGTGACGCAGACGCAGCCCGCGGGCGACGCCTTTGCCGATCGCACCGAAGCGTTCGCGGACGCCCTGGCGAATCGGCTCGAGGGCCTCGAAACGGGTGCCTCGCTTGGCCGCATGGAGACCGATGCACTCGGCTGTGCAGTGATCGACGGCCACGAAGACGTAGGCCGTCCCCTCGCCCACGGTCACCGTGGCCGTCATGTCCGTGCCCCACATCACATCGGGGACCGCCGTCGTGATCGTGCCGTCGTGTGCCTTCGGGCCGTGCGCCTGGCCCACGCGGTGCGGGGCCTGGAGGTCATGCTCGCGCATCAACCGGCGCACCCGCTCCGGCGCAGTGCGGATCCCCGCGACCCGCAGCTTCGCCCAGGCTTTTCGGTACCCTTCGCCGTGAAAGGGCGAGGCTTCGAGGACCCGGCGGATGTGGCCGACCAGGACGTCGTCCGGGGCGGCCCCGACCGGCCCGCGCCGCCGGCACGGCGTTGGGGACGTCGTCGCCTGTCGCCGAGCGTAGACGCTTGAGCGGGCGCAGTGCCACACCCGGCAGACCCGCTGCACGCCATACGCCCGACGCGTGGAGATCGAGTGGGCGCCCTTCATCGCCTCGACCTCCGTCGGGCCAAAGGGCCGCCCGCCTCCAACTGGTCGACCTTCGCGTACAGTAGCTCGTTCTCCATCAGCAGTTCGCCGATCTTGGCCTGCAGTCGACGATTGTCTGCGTCCCGAGCATCCGGCGCCCGGCTCTTCAAGCTGGCCTGGCCTGCGGCCAGAAACTGATCACGCCACTGCGAGGCTCGCGCCGCCGTGATCCCCAGCTCCCGCGACACGGACTCGAGGTCCTCGCCGCGCAGCAGACGCAGCACCGTCTCGCGCTTGCGCCGGGCCGACACCCGGCCGCGCCCGGCGGCGTCTCCGGTTGCCCTCCGGGCTCCCTCCGCCGCCGCCGATCCCTGATCTGGTTTCCTCATTTCGACACGTCTCCTGCGAGTACTCTCTCGCAATCAAGTGTCCACGAAAACCCTGGGGCGCAGGAACTCGGAGCAGACGTTCGTCCATCTGACCCAGTCGGACGGTGCTGTAGTAGACATCCCAAATGCCGTCCCCGACCTCTTCGAGGCCAATGTACTGTCCCTCGAGCAGATGTGAAAGGGGCACTCGCTTGCTCGCCCATCGGAATCCGCCGTTGCGACTCATGAGCCGCGTTTCGAAGTGAGGCGGATACTCGATGGGGGGCAGTCTGGACGGCAGCGCTCTTCGCGAAGGTGCGGATCGGGAAGCCGGCGTCGCTTGGTCGAGCGCTTCGTGGGGGCGCTCGACGTTGAACTCGTTCCTGAATCGGTCAAAGCGACGTTGCTGTCCTCGCATCGTGGCGGCCGGGGGTCGAGTCGTCTCCTGCTTGAGCGTCTTGTGCATGCGTTCGTGTCGGCCGTTCTGCTCGGGGTGGCCAGGCTCGATCAGCTCCGGGTAGATGCCTAGGCGGATCCACCAAATGGAGAGGCGGCTCAGTCGCCCGATGGCCGTCGTCGCAAAGGGCACGCCGTTGTCGGACCGAATGATGGTCGGGAGCCCGTATTCCTGGAACACTCGGTACAATACGGCCTTTGTTCCCTCGTGGCTTGTTGAGCGGAGCCCGCGACACCCGAGGATAAATCGCGAGCAGCCGTCCGTGACGGTCAGCGGATAGCAGTACTCGCCATCGCCGGTCTTGAATTCGCCTTTGAAGTCGACGCACCAGGTGTCGTTGGGCGCGTCCATCGATTGGGTGGGCTTGCCGGGGTGGCCCGGGTACGTCCGTCGGCGCTTCCTGTCGATCAGGCCATGGCGTGAGAGCAAATCACAGACGGTCGACCTGGCTGGCCACGGGACCGCAGGGTGGCGCTTCGTCAGGATGGTGAGGAGCTTCTTGGCCCCCCAATACGGGTGCTTCCGTCGCAGCTCGAGGATGGCCTCCGTGATCTCGATGGCCGTCTCGTGCGAGCAGCTGTTGGGGCGCCTCGACCGTTCCTGCAAGCCCGGCAGGCCGGCCGCCTTGAATCGGTTCGCCCATTTGTAGCCCGTTGGACGGCTGATCCCATAGCGTCGGCACAGCTCCGCCATAGCAAAAGCTCCGCGGATGTAATCCTTGATGAACAGCCGTTTCTGATCCATCGTTGACGTCTCGCTCCACGGCATCGACGACCACCTCCTGGCCGCCTATGCTGCGCGAGATGTAAACGATGTCCCCAGACTGTTGTGTAAAGGATGTGCCTGGACCGTACCGTCGAACACCTAACAAGGCGCTGCAGCGGACGCGGTTAGGCTATGGCTGCCGTCCTTGGCGATCCGTCCGCGCCGCTGAGCTTGGTCGTTATGCGGCACCACCGACGTCGGACGGTGAATGAGGTCTACAGCGGAGCGTTTCGTAGTGACAATGACGCAAAAGCATCAAACATATCTCTTGGGCCCTGTGATGTTCTGGACCGTTCTCACGACACTGTTCGCGTGGTTGCCACTCGTCAGAATCATCGCTCGTCCTGAAGGTTACCAGTGGTCCATTCTGGAACTGTCTGGTAAGGGGACGGAAGGCCCCTACTGGGTTTTCATCCTGCTAACGATTTATGTGCTCATCCTGCTGTTCAGCGCAAGCCGAGGTCCACGCGCGCTGAACCCGAGAATCAGCTAGCCGAGCTACGTCAGTACGTCATGGTTAGAGGCTGGACCGCTGTCGAACACACCGATCACGGCATCAGTGGGACAAAGGAACGGCGCCCCGCTCTTGATCGCCTCATCCGTGATGCCAGACGGCGGCGGTTCGATGTGTTGGTTGTGTGGCGTCTAGATCGCTTGGGCCGTAGCCTCAAGCACCTGGTGACGCTGCTCGATGAGCTTCAGGCGTTAGGCGTGGCGTTCGTCAGTCTCGGCGAAGGGATTGACTGCACTACACCAGCAGGTCGGTTGCAGCTCCATGTCCTGGCGGCTTTGGCCGAGTTCGAGCGGGCGCGCATTGCCGAGCGAGTGAAGGCGGGCTTGGCCAGAGCGCGGAAACAGGGCACGCGGCTCGGCCGGCCTCGACTCACCAGGCTGCATCGCTCCCTGCCCGAGGGACTGACGGTCCGACAAGCGGCCGTCACCTGGGGTGTGTCGAAGTCCACGGCGGCCCGGTGGATCACCCAAGGCACGGTTCCACTTTCAAGCGCTTGCGCCGGACAGCCGATTAGGTGATCACAGGGTCGCCGAAGGGGAGCAGATCGGCCACCGCCATTGCCCCTCAAGCGGATCGTTTCCACGTGCGGTTGCATCGGGAGGACAAACATGAAGTATCTACCAGACGTCCGTAAAGCCATGACACCACGAGCCTCGCTTCTTCTTGCCGTCGTTGTGCTCGGCACCGGCCTCGCCGCCGTGGGGGTGAGACGGTATAGGCGGAAGTCGTAGCTCCGACACGGCGTGAGTGATCCAGGGGCGACCTCTCTCGGGGTCGCCCTATTGCCGACCGGGGTCTCCTCCCGGACGGTCTGTGTAACCCGCCACTGATCTGCAGTGCCGCTGCGGTCCGCCCTCGGTCGAAACATTGGGGTTTTTGACCCTCAGATCGAGGGTCGGGGGGTTACCCCTCAGAACGCCAAAATCGCCTCAAAAACCCCCTGATTTCATTGGTCCAAAATGGGGTGTTTTTCGAGGTCCGGGACCTGTTTGACCCCACCAGCCGTATAATCGCCCCTCTGCGGTTCCCATGGCACTGTCAGCCGGTACTCAGCTCGGTCCCTACGAGATCCTCAGCCAACTGGGCCAGGGCGGGATGGGCGTGGTCTATGAGGCCCGAGATCCCCGCCTCAAGCGCACGGTCGCCATCAAGCTCCTCCCGCCCGATCTCACGCGGGACGAGACGGCTAAGCAGCGCTTCCTGCAAGAGGCCCAAGCCGCCTCGGCGTGCGCGTGGGAGCCGCTGCCACCGAGTTCGTAAGGCAGCCGCATGGTTCCTCCAATTCCCTTGGTTGTCCTGTGAACCGGCACCCGGCAGGGACTGCTTGGCACCGCAGGGCACAACTATCTTCCAGGACCGGAGTCCGATACTTCGCTCGAAAGACGGGTGAGCCGCATTCCGCAACGGACCGTTTACTACCGGAGGGTGTCGCTACGGTGCCGCGGATCAAACGGCTGAGAACGAAGCGGTTATGGGACCCCGCCGACACCGTTTATCGTGAGTCCAGAAAGTGCGGCCGTCCGGCCCTACTCGTGGCTTACCTATTTGAGTCAGTTCTTGGCGAACTTCGTCAGAATGTTCCCCGCCACTTCGCCGGCGAAGATGTTGCCGTGCTTGTCGACCATGATCCCCTCCGCGATGACCGGTTCGATGCGTGAGGTGATCGACCCATCTGTGGCACTACCGATCAAGAGTGCCTCGTGTTTCTGGTAGTCGGCGACGTAGACGATGTCGTCATCGGTGATGTAGATCCCGCTCACCATGCCGAACTGATCCCACGACTGGAGGAACTTCCCGTCCTGGTCGAAGATCTGGATCCGCGCGTTCGACCGATCGCCAACGAAAACGCGGCCCTGTGAGTCGATCGCGATCGAGTGCGGCAGGTCAAACTCGCCCGGAGCTGTGCCTTTCCGGCCCCACGCCTTGATGAACGTACCATCTTGCGAGTACTTGACCACGCGATTGTTGAAGTGGCCGTCCGTGATGAAGACGTCCCCGTTGTCGGCCACCGCCACGTCGGTCGGCCCGTTGAACGTATCCGGACCCTCTGCGCCGACACCCGCCGTACCGAGCGTCATGAGCAGTTCACCGTCGCGATTGAACTTGAAGACCTGATGCCCCTTGCCGTCGCGGCCGCTTTGGTCGGTCGCCCAGAGGTACCCATCGTGCGACATATGGAACCCATGCGGCCGGACGAACATTCCGTCGCCAAATGTCTTGACCAGGTGGCCGTCGGGGTCGAACTTGAGGATTGGCGGCTCTGCCCGATGAAACGCCCAAACATGCTCGCCGTCTGGATCGGGTTCGACCGAGATCACGTTGCCCCACTCGATGTGCGACGGCAGCTTTGCCCAGCCCTCGACGTGGGTGTAGTCATCGGATCTGAACTCGACCGCGCCTTGGGCGCCGGCCACAGCGGCGAACCCGCCGACGATTGCGGCGACCGGTGCGATTAGCTGTGCGAAGCGAGCTGCTGAAGTCATCGCAAACTCCTCGGGAGATATAAGGTGTTGAAGAGCTCGAATTGTAGCACTCCAGACTCGGTGGGCTGAGCGGATGCTTTCCGACCTGCGGCCTGAGCGCTAGGACGGGAGCTGTTGGGCTCGAGTCAGTTCGTATTCATGCACCAACGCGTGTGCCGGGAAAGCCCGGTCAAGGGGGACAAGATGCCGTGATGTGATCTTTGAAACCTTGTTCGAAACCCTGTGGGTATCCAATCCCATCCGGCCAAGGTCGGCCGCCAGCCGGAACCGAGTGATGCGTGGGCCTGGGGTGACCCAGGGCGCGAAGCGTTCACAGGGAGCCCGTAGGCCGCGTGATTGAGCCCCGAAATGCATTGTTTGTGAGGGCCGACGTCGTGCGTTGGACGGAAGGCTATCTCGCCGCATCTCAGAGGCCGTGGAGGCGGCGACCTCGCCGGGGTCGGAGCGCGTGGCATGCGTGCGGGTGGGTTTCCCGGGAACCCGGGAGGCCTCGTCGTCTCCATCTTAAAGACCGCCGGGGGGCGGGCACCGGCTCACCAAGCCCGAGGCCGTGGACGCAGCACCTGGCGTCCGACGGAGCGAACCCGCAGGTGCTCGGATGGTACCGCCGGGCGAAGGCAACGAAGCGCGGGGGGATGGACGGCGAGGAGTCGGAGTGTCTCATAGTACCGCCGAAGCGGGGGAATTGAGCCCACGAGACCCCGTGGAGGGAAGGGGGCACCGGCAGGTGGCACCGGTGGAGGGAAAGACGGCCAACACACCGAGGTTGGGTCCCGTCTCCACGTCACGACAACGGATAGCCGAACTGGCCAGACAAGCCTTGGGGATGGCGGTGGCCATCGCCTGGCTTCCTGGACCAGCGGGTACGCGACGGCGCGTAGCGAAGCCATCTGTCGAGGAGCCGGATGCGGCAGAACCCGCACGTCCGGATCTGTGGGGGGCCAGGGTCAGCAACGACCCTGGTCTACCCGACCGTATCGGGCCGCGGCCGCCGACCGACGGACGTGGGCGCTTCCGGTGCCATCCAGCAGGATGCGCCGCCTGTGCTCACTGGTAATTCGTCGTCTGTGAGCCTGCTCGGGTGACATGTAGGCCACAGTGCCCACCGTCGTACCGGTCTGCGTGACGCCTTCCTACGCAGAGGGAAGTCCGACGATCGAGGCCGTCCTAGGCGTTATCTATGCTCGCCGGACGCCGGACTGAAGCCATCCAGGTCGCCGACTGGCTGAAGAAGCGGTGTGACACGGAATACTTCTCCGCAGCAATAGTCGCGCAGGTGCTGGCGCGGCTGGGGGAGCGAGATGAGGCAATGTTCTAGCTCTACCGAGCTCAGGAGGAACGAGATATTCAGCTCATCGCGCTCAACACGTGGTTTTCTATGTGGACTCGCTGGGCTCCGACCCCCGCTTCCAAGCCCTCCTCCGCCGTATGAACTTCCCCCAGCAACAGTAGATCCACGCGGTGAAGATCGGCCGTTAGTCCCTCTCGTAGCGTGGGCCGTCGACAGTGCGATGTGAGAGGTACTGCCACCTCCCGTTGCGCTTCGCGTACACCCGCTCATACCACACGGTGAACGTCCGGCGGCCAGGGTCGGCATCCTTGAAACGGCCGACATAGCGTCCGTACGTGATCACGACGTCACCGTGTACCTCTGTCTTTACCGAGTCAAGTACTCGGGAGGCATAGGGCGCTCTGGCCACCGTCGCGATCCAGTCCGCCCTACTGTCCACGCGAAGCGGCGTCCCGCCCGTGGTCCAGCCATCCCCATGGGTGAACGTGAACGTTGGCGCTGTCGCCGCATCGACGAACGTCACATCGCCGCGGACGACCGCGGCTTCGATCTCGTGCTCGAGCGCCATTACTTCGGCGGCGGCACGGTCCGGCATTGTCGACGCCGTTCCGGCCTGTTCCGGCGTCGCATAGTAGACGTCGTCGGCCGGGGCTGGCACCGTCCGGCTATCCTGGGCGTCCGCTCCGATCGGCGTCCCGACGATAACGGTCGCGCTCAGCAGCAGGGCAATCGTATAAACGCGCATAGCGCCTCCGACTCGCTCGGCGTCACACGTGACGGTGATGTAAAGAACGTGTGAACGTTGGGATATCGACGCGCTCGATTATAGGGTGGAAGAAGACGAGCCCGCGCACCCTGAGCCTGTCTGGTACCGACTTGCGCGTGTGGAGACAGGAGAAGTGTGTCTTCTGGTGCGTTTAGCTATGATGGCGCTGAATCGGGCTAACCTGAACCAGCTATGGCCTTAACCGTCGGCGACCGCCTCGGCCATTACCAAGTGACGGCCCTCATCGGCGAAGGCGGCATGGGGCAGGTCTATCAGGCCACCGATACCAAGCTGAGCCTGCAAGCGGTGCGCGTCCAGTTACTTAGGCGTCGGTGAATTTGGGTGATCGATAAAGCTGTCGAGATCTGCAAGGCTCGTATCGCGGATATTCCGAAACTAAACGCAATCGAAACGGCAGCCGCAACACTGCTCAAAAACTACGCCCCGCCGTCGGTACTTGAAGAAACAACCGATCAGGAAGATCTCAATGAAGCCCTGGAGGAAGGCCACCTGTGGGTGGCACTGAGCGACGACGAACCAATAGGATTTGCCTTAGTTGAGATGTTAGATGAGGGCCGTCCGCATCTTGAAGAAGTCGATGTAGTGCCCGAGTACGGTCGGCGGGGCATAGGAACTAGGCTGGTACGTGCAGTCCTCGAATGGACTGCTCGAGTTGGCTACACAGAGATTACACTCACGACGTTTCGGTCGGCGCCATGGAACATGCGATTCTATGAAACGCTGGGGTTCGAAGCAGTTCTGCCTGAAGTGGCGGGGCCAGAATTGCGAGAGGTACTGCGGGATGAAGAAATGCGAGGTCTCAACCCACACGATCGCGTCATTATGAGGTACTCGGCGTTCAACCAAGGCGCTGGGCCTGCGAGGGCGGACCGGACACAAGATGTCTGAGCAGCAGGTAGACATCGAAGAGATCCTGAACAGCCGTCACGACAACGGCACGGACTACTGGGCGACGCCGGATGGCCGGATCTACGTCGGCAACCCGCTCAGCACCATTGGTGCGTTGAATCTGCTGCACGAGTTGGAGCTACCCCAACGAGCACGAGGCTGTACGCGGTCCGGGTCCAATGGTGCCGGTCTCGATTGGCGGTGGCAACCACGTGACGTGGTCGCGGGACGGGTCGGAGCTCTTCTACCGGCAAGGCACGAGCATGATGGTCGTGGCCGTCGATGCAGGTGGCACGGTCGGCACACAACTCGGCCCGTATGAAGTCACCGCCAAGATCGGCGAAGGGGGCATGGGCGAGGTGTATCGGGCGCGAGATACCAGGCTCAGATAGCCGCACGGAGTTCACCAGAAGCACAGGTTCTGGCGGGCCGTAACCACTTGAACATCACTTGGCGATCAAAGCTAGACGGACCGCACAGACCGCCCTCGGCGTCGCAGCGCTGAGAGCCATCGAGCGCTGCACACCGAAAGAGCAGCGTCTTTTCGACGATCCCCTGGCCAAGCCCCTGTGTGGACCGGTTCTCGGCACCCTGGTTTCGATGATGTCGCCTCGGTTCATCCGGGAACCCTTGTTGCGGTGGCGAGAGCGGCAGGTGCCGGGGGTCCTGGGCGGGCTTCTCTGCCGTGTGGCCTATCTCGATGACGTCGTTCGTGAGGCCATCGCGGCGGGCGTGGAGTCCGTCGTTCTCCTGGGTGCCGGCTTGGACTCCCGGGCGTACCGAATCGCGGGCGCCGACGCGGTGCGCTTCTTCGAGGTCGATCAAACATCAGTGCTCGACGTGAAGAAGGCACGCTTGCAGCGCTGCCTGGGTGCGTTGCCACCACACGTACGGCTCGTACCGATCGATTTCGACACCCAGGATCTCAAGACAGTGCTCGCTGCGGCTGGCTGCGATGGTGCGGCTCGCACGCTGTTTGTCTGGGAAGGGGTGAGCCAGTACATCTCGCGGGGGGCATTGGAAGGCACGCTTCGTTACGTGGGCGGCACCGCGGTCGGGAACCGTCTGGCGTTCAGCTTCGTCCTCCAGAGCTTTATCGACGATCGGGCCGCGTATCCAGAGCTGGCCCTTCTTTGGGACAGGGCTTGCAAGGGGGACGATCCTCTCTGGAAGGGAGGGCTCGACCCGGACACTCTTGCGGAGTTTCTAGCCTCCTTCTCGTTGCGGATCCTCGAGGAGGTAGGACCAGCAGAGCACCAGGAGCGCTATCTCGGCCCGAAGGACAGACGCCTTCATGCTATGGAGATCGAGCGCCTGGTTCTGTCTGAAGTCGTGGAGCGGGTACCGGTCCCTTGAAGTTCAAAGCCCAGCTGGGCATAGAATGACCTCGGGTTTGCGTCGATAAGCCCAACCACGGGCCTATGGCTTTAGAGATCGGCTCCCGTCTCGCCCACTACGACGTCACCGCCCTCATCGGCGAGGGGGGCATGGGCGAGGTGTATCGAGCCAGAGACACCAAGCTCGATCGATATGTAAAAGGGGCAGGTGGCCAGCTGTGAGCGACACTAAAACAGTCGGATCCTCGGTCGGCGTCGGTGTGGCATTAGGTGTTGCGCTTGGTGCCGCGTTCGACAATGTCGGCCTAGGTAAAGCGATCGGCGTCGCTCTTGGCGCCGCATTCGGTGCAACCCGCTCATCTGGCACGTCGGACAGAGGGAAGCCGCCGTCGGACGGTGACACGCCATGAGCCTCCAGCCCGGCACTCCCCTAGGTCCTTACCACGTCACCGCCAAGATTGGCGAAGGCGGCATGGGGGAGGTGTATCGCGCCAGGGACACCAAGCTCGACCGGGACGTGGCGGCGAAGGGAAACACATGAGAGGGAAAGAATGAAGGCTGTCTGGAAGGGCGAAACCATCGCAGCGAGTAGCAACACGGTCGTCGTCGAGGGCAACCACTACTTCCCACCCGAATCCGTCAGCATGAAGCACCTCAAATCCAGCACCAAAACGACCGTCTGCCCCTGGAAGGGCACGGCGAGCTACCACACCGTCGTGGTCGGCGACGATGAGAATCGGGATGCTGCGTGGTATTACCCGGCCCCGAAGGATGCGGCTGCACAGATCAAGGGCCACATTGCTTTCTGGCGCGGGGTCGAAGTCCAAGAGAGCTGATCCGACGAACGGAACTCGCGTTGTCCCGAGATTCACCTCGCCTCGTCCAGAGCTAGTTCCAGGAACTCACCGAGCGAGTGCCGTCACCTTAGCCTATGCCTCTGACCGCCGGCACGACCCTCGGCCCCTACCAGATCGAATCCCCCCTTGGCGCCGGCGGCATGGGTGAGGTCTACAAGGCCACCGACACGCGCCCGGACCGCACCGTCGCCGTTAAGGTGTTGCCTGAGCATGTCGCCTCGGACCCCGACCTGAAGCAGCGGTTCGAGCGCGAGGCGAAGACCATCTCCAGCCTGAACCACGGTTGGGTCATTTTGGCGCAGGATGATGACGAAGAGGACGACCTCGACGATGCCGAAGACGACGGCGGCGAAGACGAGACCGAAGAAGAAGACGACGATGACGACTACCGACCCGGGTGGTCTCCCGGGTGGTCTGACTGAAGGCGCGGGTGCCCGTTGATTGAACCATGCCACTGACTACCGGCACCCGCCTCGGTCCCTACGAGATCCAGTCCCAGCTCGGGGCTGGCGGCATGGGTGAGGTCTACGAAGCCCGCGACACCCGCCTGGACAGCTGCCTCGCCGTCAAGGTTCAGCCTGAGTGTTGTCGCTAGTCGGCAGCAGAGCCGAAGAAGATCAGGAAAACGACCGTAATCGCGATCGAAAACCCCCTCCCCGCAAGACCACACCGACCGCCCGGAAGGTGCTCGTGTAGTCCAGAGCTTGACGAACGGCGATCACCATGGCCACCAGCATCCAAATCGAGACGATGCTGAAGGCGAAGGGACCCACGCCGGGGACGATTCCGACGATGCGAACCAGACCGGGTGACTGGGCAAACCCCAGAGTCCGCATCAGCTCGCCTACGTCTGCGTGCGTTTGGGGTTCTGGCAGCAGCCTGGTGTCAATGATGTAAGTTAGGAAGGCCCAGATGACCCACGCGATCAACGCCGCGATACCACCGCCAACGAAACCGCTAAGACCTCCAGCGCCCAAGTCAACCGATCCGATTCCACTAGTGCAGTGATTCCGAAATAGCTCGGCACTTCATGACTTTCTCCAGGATGCGTTCGGCCGGCGCGGTCCAGATGAACGGCACGGCGTCGTGATTGTGGTTGTGAATATACGCGGAGATCGCGTCGATGAGGTCGCGGACGCTCAGAAAGTCGCCGCGTCGCAGCTGGTCCGCGGTCAGCCGCGAAAACCAGACCTCGACGAGGTTCAGCCAGGAGGCGCTCGTGGGCACAAAGTGCAGATGGAACCGAGGATGCCGGCGGAGCCACCGTTGAATCGCCGGATGTTTGTGCGTCGCGTAGTTGTCGAGGATGGCGTGGATAGCCACGTCCGGCGGCGTTTGTGCGTCGAGCAGGTTCAAGAACTTGCGAAATTCCTGATGCCGATGGCGCGCCAGACACGAGCCGATGACGGTGCCCTCGAGGACATTCAACGCGGCAAACAACGTCGTCGTCCCGTGCCGCTTGTAGTCGTGGGTCATGGTGCCGGCTCGGCCGGGTTTCATCGGCAGGCCGGGCTGCGATCGCTGCAACGCTTGGATTTGGCTCTTTTCGTCGACACAGAAGACCAGGGCCTGTTCGGGCGGATCCACGTAGAGCCCGACGACGTCGGTGAGCTTCTCGAGAAACCGCGGGTCCGTCGACAGCTTGAAGGTACGGACGCGGTGCGGCTGCAGCCCGTGCGCCTGCCAAATCCGATGAATCGACGCCGGACTCAACCCTTGCGCAGCGGCCATGGTACGCAGACTCCAGTGGGTCGCCCGCGGCGGCGCGGTGTGCAGCGTCGCTTCCACGACCTGCTGCTCGCGGGCCGCGGTGACTTGGCGCTTGCGCACCGACACGCTCCGCAGGGATGATGACTCTAGGTCGGCCGAGCCGCGTCCCCTGTCTCCTAGCCCGAGCGAGACCCGCTCTGACACGCTCCTGAATACGACCACGCTCGAACTCCGCGAGGGCGGCTAGGATGTGTAGCTGTAGCCTCCCGGCGGGGGTCGTGCAGTCGATGCCCTCCCCCAGCGACACGAACCCGACGCCCAGAGCCTGGAGTTCATCGAGGAGGGTGACCAAGTGCTTGAGGGTCCGGCCGAGGCGGTCGAGTCGCCAGCACACGACCACATCCACCTTTCGACGGCGCGCATCCTTCAATACGTCGTCCAGGGCCGGTCTGCGGTCTTTGGCTCCGCTGATGACATCGGTGTACTCGACCGGTGCCCAGCCTCGTGCTCCGGCGTAGCGCCGCAGCTCGTCGAGTTGATTCTCATTCGTCTGATCCGCTGTGCTGACTCTGGCGTAGAGGGCAGCTCGCATGTGGCCTCCTTGGTGGAGGCCGGTGGATGGGCAGCTAGAATGATGCAGCCCTGTCGACCGGCTATGTCGGTTGACGGGTTAGGGCCGCCTGCGTGGTGAGACACGCTTGCGGTCCGCTTTCTTGACGCCACCCTTCGACTCCAGCCATTGACGAATCGCTCGCCTGGCCTGCTCGGCTTCTGAGATTCCATCTCGCTCCTTGATGGCCTTTAGCCCGAGAGCAAGGTCATCATCAATAGCGAAGTTGAAGAGCCGTTTACGTGGCGTCATGGAACACTACAATCTTGTATCGATTTGCATTGAATGTCAACTCCGAAGATCTAGGGCGGCCGAACGATCGCAAGGGACTGTACGCTGAGACGATCGGGCGGCATGACCACCATCGCGTTTCAGATCCAACCGCGTGCCAAGAGAACCGAAGTTGTGGGCTGGCACGACGCTGCCATCAAGGTCCGGCTGCGAGCCCCACCGGTTGACGGCGCAGCGAATGACGAGCTGGTGCGTTTCCTCGCCACGCACACTGGTGTGCCACGGTCAGCCATCACCATTGTGAGCGGCAGGACCAGCCGCAAGAAGCGAATCGCACTGGAGGGTGTCACCGAGTCCGACGTGCTCCGCGCCCTCGGGCTCGAACCCGATGAGACGTCGGGATGACCGAGACCAGAACTCTTGCCTACGCGGCCTCGCAGATTTCTTTTAAGAATTCGTGAAGGATCATCGATGTCGCGCGTAATAACCTAACGAGGGGCGAAATCAAGTCAGAAAGAGCACCTCGAGGAGGTCCGATGCGCGACAAGAAGCTGTTCTTGCACTCGATAGCCGGTGTTGGCCTGTTGGCCCTATGTTCGACGTTCTCTGGCTGTGGGCTCCTGAATCCTGACCCAACGGACGAGTTCGGAGGTATGGAAGTGAGGACCTACGAGGTCCCTGAGGAGTATCAGGATGATCTGCGCGTGATGTTGCAATCCGCGCTCGAACCAGTCGGAGACAATCCGAATCCGATGGGTCGGGTCATTAATGGCCCAGGCAGCACCCTTCTCGTCACAGCCCCCGCCCGTCTCCAGGCGGGGATCGAACAGGTACTTAGTCGAGATCTCGATGCACGACCCATCTCACGACCAGTGACGCTGAGCTACTGGTTCTTGGTAGGCCGACCGCGAGATTCGTCGCAACCGCCCCAGCCGTTTTCTGTCGTGGGACGTTCCATCCCGCAACTTGAACCCGTCCTAACGCAGATTGCGAACGCTGAAGGTTCCACAGAGTTCTCCTTGTTGGAAATGGTCCAGTTGACCTCCATGAATCTAGCATCTGCAAACACGTCCGGTCGATTCTTCTTCGTCGATCAACAGGCGACGCGGAGCGGGGAGCAGGTCGTGGTCTATGTGGATATCCAAGGGTGGCATGGTTCCTTTCCTGAGACGTTCATGCCGCCCGAGTTCGAGACTCGGGTTACGTTGGAGGCCGGTCAGTTCCTGGTGCTGGGACGTACGGGGTTAGTCAACCCGCCAGCGGACGCCTTTCCGGACACTCGCGGTGGGAATGACGTGACGCTGTACTACGTGATGACTGCCGAATCGTGATCGATGAATGGCGTCGATGCGCGAGGACGATCTCGAGCAGCTCTACGTCCGACTGGAAAGGCCACTCTGCAATCTTGTCTTCCGATGGGTGTGGAGGATGGACGACGCCCAGGACGTTGTACAAGACGCCTTCGTCCGTCTGTGGCGGATGCGTGAACGCATCGACATGGACACCGTCGAGCCGCTGCTCTACAAGATCGCGCTCAACCTTGCGGCGTCGCGTCGTCGTTCACAGAGGCTCTGGCGTTGGGTTGGGCTCGACGCACTCCGCGACGCGACATCAGCCGATCGACTTGCGGACGAGACCCTCGCAGGACACGAAGAACGAGCGCGACTTCGCCGTGCCGTTGAGGTTCTTCCAGAAGACTTGCGGAGGGTCGTGATGCTCTGCGAGTACTCGGACCTCACCTACCCGCAGATTGCTGAGATACTCTCCATTCCAGTGGGCACGGTCGGGTCACGGCGAAACCGTGCTTTGCGTCGTTTGAGGGAGGCGCTGTCGGCATCATGACAACCAAACGCAATGGCCTGTTTGAGACGCTCGACCCTCCCCCTGGGGGGCTTCCCAAGCTGCGGGAGCGGATCGAAGGCGATGCCCGCTGGCGAAAGAGGGGCCGCCCTGCCTTGGGTGTGTCGGCGGGCCTGTTGGTTGTGGTCCTCGTCGGCTGGGTCGTCTCTATCCTGCCTGAAGAACAGGACATACCAACAGAGTTTGACCTCGTGCGTATACATCTAGGACAGCTCCCCGCACCGTCCGAAGCGTTGACTATTTCTGATCCTCATAGTGGGCAGACGGCAGTGCGTCGGGTGCCTCTTGAGACTGACGACGTCGTCTTCTACCTGGTCGATTCCGTCGAATAGCCGTCCGCCGGCACAGTTGCTCTACCCTTGTTGGCGACGAGGCAGGACCGATCCACAGTCCTCATTCCTTCAGTCCCTAGATGGACCCGGCATTGACATTAGTATCTGAACATGAGGATTCCACTTGGACCCGCTGACCTCCAAATCCTCTTGGCACTGGGGAGAGGCCCTCTGCACGGTTTGGGCATCGCCGAAGAGGTGGCCCGCGTCACGGAAGACGCGGTCCTACTGGGGCCGGATTACTAAACACAAGGCGACCAGAACGAAGCCGCTGGCGCGGCGGCCGAGTGGCATCTGAGTAATTCGTAGCAGCATGTTGGTCACAAAAGGAGGTGTCTGTGACCACACATCTGCAGCGGCTGCACGAGGAGCTCGTGCGTCGCCACTACGCCGCATCGACCACCGCAAGCTACGTCAGGATCGTCAATGCCTTCCGGCGACACACCGGGAAACGGCTCGACCGCGTGAAGCCGGACGACCTCCGACGGTATCAGGTCTTTCTGCTCGAAGACCGCCAGCTCGCCGTCGGTACCGTCGTGACTCACATCTCGGCGCTCCGGTTCTTCTTTCTCCGCGTCCTCAAGCGCCGGAACATGAAAGAGGACTTGCCCTATCCCAAGCACCGACGCCGGCTGCCCACGGTACTCAGCCCCGACGAAGTCCAGCGTCTCATCGCGGGCGCGAAGAATCTGTATCACCGCACGATGCTGCTCACGCTCTACGGCACCGGTCTGCGGCGGAGTGAGCTGTGCCGGTTGAAGGTCCAGGATATCGATAGCGAGCGCATGGTCCTGCGCGTCGTCCACGGCAAGGGCGGGCGGGATCGCGACGTCCCGCTCTCGCCGACGCTCGTAGCCGCGTTGCGCGAGTACTGGCGCTGGATGCGCCCGGAGACGTACCTGTTTCCGGGCACGAAGGACGGCTGGCGGGCCGATCGCCCGATCACCACCAAGCCGGTCTGGGAGGCCGTCCGGTTCGCCGCTGCGCGCGCCGGGATCGAGAAGCCGGTGAGCCCCCACACGCTGCGTCACAGCTACGCGACGCACTTGCTCGAAGCCGGGGCCGACCTGCGGACGATCCAGCTGCTTCTGGGCCATGCGGACCTGTCCCACACGACCGTGTATCTGCATCTGTCGCGACGCCATCTGCAGGCGGCCCCGAATCCGCTCGAGCAGCTCCAAGTGCCCACACCCGCGGCCCTGCCGCGGTCCCGACGCTTGCGCCGATCGTAGACATGCGTCGGCCGCCGATAGAGGTGGCCGATGTCCTCCGCGCCCAGGGTGATCACTTCCTGGCACGGCATCCGTGGCTGAGCGTCCAGCACCGGACCGTGCTCCGGGCCCTCCGACGCTGTCGGACGGCCGCCCTCGGGGGTCACCTGGATCAGTGTGACGCGTGCGGGCATCGGGCGATCTCGTATAACTCGTGTCGGAATCGGCACTGTCCGAAGTGCCAAGCGCACGCGCGTGAGCGCTGGCTGGCCGCGCGGGAGCGCGAGCTGCTCGCCGTGCCCTACGTCCACGTGATCTTCACCCTGCCGCACACCCTCCACGTCCTGTGCCGGCGCAACGCCGCGCTGATCTATCAGCTGCTGTTTCGCGCGAGCGCGGACACATTGCTTGAGGTGGCCGCAACGCCCCGGCATCTCGGTGCCCGGATCGGCTTCCTCAGCATCCTCCACACGTGGGGGCAGACCCTCGTCCGCCATCCCCACGTGCATTGCGTCGTGCCGGCCGGGGGCTTCTCGCTCAACGGGCACCGCTGGGTCCACCCGAAATACGCCGGCTTCTTCCTCCCGGTCACGGTGCTGAGTCGGGTCTTTCGCGGCAAGTTCGTGGAAGGCTTGCGTCGGGCCCACACCCGCGGCGAGCTGGATCTCACCGGGGCGTCCGCCGGGCTCTGTGACCCGGTTCGTTGGCACGCGTTTGTGGACGCGCTGTTTCGCACTGACTGGGTCGTCTATGCGAAGCCGGCCTTCGGCGGACCCGCCGCGGTGCTGCGCTACCTGGGGCGCTACACGCATCGCGTGGCCATCAGCAACCATCGCTTGGTCGCGTTCGATGGTGAGCACGTCACCTTCCGGTGGAAGGACTATGCCCACGACGGCGAGTGGCGCACGATGACGCTCACCGCGATGGAGTTCCTGCGGCGTTTCGTGCAGCACGTGCTCCCGCGCGGCTTCGTCCGCATCCGGCAGTACGGGTATCTCGGCAGCGCCTGTCGCACCGTCCGGCTCGCCCGCGCCCGACGGTTCCTGCGTCGTACCCCACCCCCCGTGACCACGGCGACGACCGTTTCGGGGTGGCACTGTCCGCAGTGCGGCACGACGATGACGCTCGGGCCCATCTTCTCCGCACGCGCCCTCGGCGCGATCGCGCTGGCCTTCGACACCTCGTGACCGTGAGACACCGCACGCGCCAGGCTCATCGGGCTCCCGTCGACGTGTCGCCGCACGCCACACCGGTCGTGTGCTCGTCACCAGCCAGCAGCGCCGTCTCCGCGTCCAGCAACCCGCCTGCGGCCACGCGATGCGCGCCCGCACACCCGCGGCCAGGCCTCAATCCCCACAGGCACCCTCGTTCGCGCAAACGGGAAGACCCCTTGTAGCTCCATAGCCGGACCGCCACCCCAGCACCTTCCTTCAAGTCTCGTTATCGAAAGTGCCTCGGCTTCAACAACACCCCACATCTGCACCGCCTCGCGCCGAGGCACTCACGATGAACGCTAGCGACCAGGCAGGAGCTACGCGACTCGTGGTGGCCTGCCCTGACATCACGCCCATCCTCTCGTGCCTGTTCGGATTCGGTTCACACCGCCGACCTCCGCTGGGGATGGGAGGGATCGGCTGGATCTTCGAGAGACTGCCCCGCGAAGCCCCAGGCGATCAATACGCATAGGGCATACACGACAAACAGCGGCAGCGCCGTCAGCATGAGGGTGACCACGTCATGCGTCGGGGTCAGGATGGCCGCGACGGTGACAACCACCACCGCGGCGTACCCGATATTCCGGACGAGGAAGCCCGCCGTGACGGCCCCGACCCTTGCCAACAACAGCACCGTGGCCGGCAGCTGAACAGCCAATCCACAGGTCAGGAGCAGCTTTGCGTAGAGCGAAAACCCCGATTGAATCAGAGGAAAGTCCTGCGTGTTGTCTCGAAACGGGATCAAGAAGCCCCAGACCCACGGGAACAACACGAAGTGCGACAAGAGTGCGCCGCATGCGAAACACGTAGACGCCAGGAGCGCGAACCGGATGGCGAACCATCTCTTATGGGCGGCGTGTCCGGCGACCACGAACCACGCCTGATAGAAGAGCACTGGCGTCGCCAACACGAAGCCGCCGAGGGCTGCGATCTGAGCAGTCAGGACGAATGCGTCAAATAGCTGCACCCAGACGACCGCGGTGCCCGGTGCGGCGACCTCTTTTACCGGTAGCATGATGAAGTCAAAAACCGGCGCGCTGAAGGCGACCGTGATCAGGAAGCCGACGACCAGGGACAGAGCGGAGATGATCGGTCTCCTATGGTGTCGGGATCGACTCGCCAGAATCGCAGTCGCGACCTGCCGCCAGTACCACAAAGAAGAACGTGCGCGCGCAAACTGCTCGTCGAGATCGCCGATCAGAGATTCGCGTTGCGGACCGGCAACGAAGCGCCGCAATAACCAGCTGGCAAGGCGGGGCGGCTTGGCGGGGCTCATGCGATTCCTCGGTGGAGCTGGGGGACGCCCTTCCATAGTGTGGTGAGAGTCCGTTGTGCCTGCCGCACCTCACGCAGCCCCTTCGCGGTGATGCGGAAATACGTCTTCGCACGGCCGCCGCGCTCGGCCGTTGGCTCGCCGACCCTCGAAGAGACAAGGCCCTTCTCAGAGAGGCGTTCGAGCGTGATGTAGACGCTGCCGATTGACACCTCTCGACCGCTACTCTGCTCGATAGCCTCGGAAATCGGCACGCCGTAGGCATCGTCGCCGAGCCGGATCAAGGCAAGCAGGACCAGCAGCTCGAATCCCCCGAGGAACTGACGCTTTGCCATTTACCAAACAATACTGAGTAAATAAGTGGATGGCAAGTGGCATCTAGCCCCGCACTCTGTCGACGCTTGCTCACAACCAAGATACGCAGCCAACAGCGATAGGCCCTCGACCAACGCCGCAGTGTAGACCGATGCCCGGTCCAACCCCCTGGGCCGGATTAGTAAACCCTGCGCGACCAGAACGAAGCCGCTGGCGCGGCGGCCGAGGGCCATCTGAGTCGGTCGTAGCGGCATAGGGTGTGGTCAGAGAAGGAGGTCTCTGTGACCACACATCTACAGCAGTTGCACGAGGAGCTCGTGCGTCGCCACTACGCCGCATCAACCACCGCGAGTTACCTGACGATCGTCAAGGCGTTTCGCCGACACGCCGGCAAGCGGCTTGACCGCGTGAAGCCGGACGACCTCCGACGGTATCAGGTCTTTCTGCTCGAAGACCGCCAGCTCGCCGTCGGTACCGTCGTGACTCACATCTCGGCGCTCCGGTTCTTCTTTCTCCGCGTCCTCAAGCGCCGGAACATGAAAGAGGACTTGCCCTATTCCAAGCACCGACGCCGGCTGCCCACGGTACTCAGCCCCGACGAAGTCCAGCGTCTCATCGCCGGCGCGAAGAATCTGTATCACCGCACGATGCTGCTCACGCTGTACGGGACCGGCCTGCGGCGGAGCGAGCTGTGCCGGCTCAAAGTCCGCGACATCGATAGCGAGCGCAGGGTCCTGCGCGTCGTGCAGGGCAAGGGCGGGCGTGATCGCGACGTCCCGCTCAGTCCAACGCTGCTGGCCGCCTTGCGCGCGTACTGGCGCTGGATGCGTCCGCAGACCTATCTGTTCCCGGGCACCAAGGATGGCTGGCGCGCGGACCGCCCGATCACGACCAAGCCCGTCTGGACCGCGGTCCGGCTGGCCGCTGAGCGCGCCGGGATTACGAAGCGTGTCTCGCCGCACACCCTGCGTCACAGCTATGCGACGCACTTGCTCGAAGCGGGGGCCGACCTGCGGACGATCCAGCTGCTCCTCGGCCATGCGGACCTGTCCCATACGACCGTGTATCTGCATCTGTCGCGACGGCATCTGCAGGCGGCCCCGAATCCGCTCGAGCAGCTCCAGGTGCCGATACCTGCGGCGCTACCTCGGTCCCGACGCTTGCGCCGATCGTAGGCATGCGTCGGCCACCGATCGAAGTGGCCGATGTCCTCCGCGCCCAGGGTGATCACTTCCTGGCACGGCATCCGTGGCTGAGCGTCCAGCACCGGACCGTGCTCCGGGCCCTCCGACGCTGTCGGACGGCCGCGCTTGGTGGTCACCTGGATCAGTGTGACGCGTGCGGGCATCGGGCGATCTCGTACAACTCGTGTCGCAACCGGCACTGTCCGAAGTGCCAAGCCCACGCGCGGGAGCGGTGGCTCGCCGCGCGGGAGCGCGAGTTGCTCGCCGTGCCCTACGTCCACGTGGTCTTCACCCTGCCCCATACGCTCCACGTCCTGTGCCGTCGCAACGCCGCGCTGATCTACCAGCTGCTGTTTCGCGCCAGCGCCGACACGCTCCTCGAGGTGGCCGCGACCCCCCGGCATCTCGGTGCCTGGATCGGCTTCCTCAGCATCCTCCACACGTGGGGGCAGACCCTCGTCCGCCATCCCCACGTGCATTGCGTCGTGCCGGCCGGGGGCTTCTCCGCGGACACCCGACGCTGGGTGCATCCCAAGTACCCGGACTTCTTCTTACCCGTCACGGTCCTGAGTCGGGTGTTTCGTGGCAAGTTCGTCGCCGGGCTGCGCCGGGCCTATGCCCGCGACGAGCTGGATCTCACCGGTTCACCCCTCCACGACTCGGCCCGCTGGCAGGCCTTGGTGGACACGCTGTTTCGCACCGACTGGGTCGTCTATGCGAAGCCGGCCTTCGGGGGACCCGCCGCGGTGCTGCGCTACCTGGGGCGCTACACCCATCGCGTCGCCATCAGCAACCAGCGCTTGGTCGCGTTCGACGGGGAGCATGTCACCTTCCGGTGGAAGGACTATGCCCACGACGGCGAGTGGCGCACGATGACGCTCCCCGCGATGGAGTTCCTGCGGCGCTTCGTGCAGCACGTGCTCCCGCGCGGCTTCGTCCGCATCCGGCAGTACGGGTACCTGGCCAGCGTCTGTCGCACCGCCCGGCTCGTTCGGGCCCGGCGGCTCCTCCGGCGCACTCCGCCACCCGCTGAGCCCCACGCGACGACTCCTGGGTGGGAGTGTCCGCAGTGTGGCGCACCGATGATCCTCGGCCCCATCCTCTCCGCCCGCGCCCTCGGCGCGATCGGTCTGGCCTTCGACACCTCATGATCGTGAGACACCGCACGCGCCAGGCTCAGCGGACTCCCGTCGACGTGTCTCCGCACGCCACACGGGTCGTGTCGCTCGTCACCGGCCATCGGCGCCATCTCCGCGTCCAGCGACCCGCCCGCACCCACACGATCTCGCCCGCACACCCGCGACCGGTCCTCGATCCCCGAGCGTGCCCGCGTGTGACCACACCGGGAGACCCCTTGTAGCTCCATAGCCGGCCACCACCCCAGCGCCTTCCTTCAAGTCTCGTTATCGAAAGTGCCTCGGCTTCAACAACACCCCAGGTCTGCACCGCCTCGCGCCGAGGCACTCACGATGAACGCTAGCGACTACTCGCGACTAGACGTGCGGGACGGGGAATGGGCCTATTGACGGGACACGAACAGCGTATCGTCGGCCGCAACGGTGTGGCGGAGGCTGGCCAACTCAAGAACGAACCGAAGGACGGTTTCATAGTCGGAATCCCTGATCTCGAGGGTGATTGGGGCCACCTCTCCAACATCTTCGGCGAACAGGACCTTGTGTCCACCAATTCTAGTAGCGAACTGGTTCAGCAGCGTGTCCACTTCGGCGTCTTTGACCGAGACCGACATCGGCATCGGGTTTTCAGTGAGCGTCCGGGCGAGGAGGCGCGAGAGTCCGTCCTGCTCCTGAGCCAACAGAGTCGACGGAGCGAGAACGAAAGCTGTCGCGATGGCCATAGCGATGATTCGCATCATTTCTCTCCTGCCTGAGCGTATCGGCATCCTATCGCGCTGGGTCCACTCCCGGTCGCGGGTGCCTTGGTCTTCAAGGGGAGGGGTCCAACAAACCCCTTGGATCCGCCCGCCACTTTCGCCTGTTTCCGTTCCGGTTTCGGACCCGGTGAGCCGTGACGAGCGGGGGTCAGAAAAGAAGTGTTTGCTGGCCGGCTCCCCCATGCCCTTCGCCGATCTTGGCGGTGACCTGGTACGGGCCGAGTGAGGTGCCTGGACTGAGGCCATCGCAAGTGTCGTCGCCGGATTCTGCTGGCGACCGGGCGAAAACCGGGAATGCCCAATTGGCGGGGAGTGTTTGGCGTCAAGTACTTCTGCCGCTCAACGTCAACTATTCTTGCCGGTTCGGACGGCTGCTCGTTCGACGACGCACCGTTCGCTGGGCGTTGCTGTGGGTTCTGAAGACGTAGAAGACCAAACGGCGTGAACGTCCGCTTGGGGACGTTCACGGAGTGCGGTAGCCGAGCGCGCGGCTTCCGAAAGGGAGGGGCTGGTGGTTGCTACGCGAGGAGCTGTGGGTCCGTCGAGTACGGCTGGAGGGGTCGTCGGCGGCGCCCGTGCCTGCCAGCATCACACTCGCCGCCGGCATGGCGGTCATGACCGGGTATGAGATGATCTGCCCAAGAGCCCGCGAGAAGATGTGCGCCGTGAACGTCTCGGTCGAAGCCGTGATCGCTTCCGGACCGGAGACGCTCAGGAACTCGCAGGTCGGCGACGCCGCGGCAACAGCGGCCCCGGCGGCCGGCCGCGAGGCACGGGCGGTGGCGATGGCGGCGACGTTGGGCGCGACGGATCCGTTCGAAAGCTCGGCACGTCGAACTCGAGCACCACGGCGTGGTGCACCAGGCGGTCGATCGCCGCGGCCGTGGCCATCTGGTCGCGGAAGATCCGGTCCCACTGGCTGAAGACCAGATTGCTGGTCACCATCACCGAGCGGCGCTCGTAGCGCTCGGCGAGCAGCGTGAACAGTACCTCGGCTTCGTCGGGGCTCTGCTGCACGTAGCCCAGATCGTCGAGCAGGATCACCTCGAAGAGGTCGAGCTTGCGGAGGGCGCGGGGCAGGTCGAGATCACGTTTCGCGCCGAGCAGTTCCTGGACCAGGGCGTAGGCCGGGGCGCACAGCACGCTGTGGCCGGCCTCGACCAGCGCGTGCCCGACGGCGCTCAGCGCATGGCTCTTGCCGACGCCCGGCAGGCCGAACGCCAGCACGTTGGTCGCCGTCTCGAGGAACGCCCCGATGGCCAGCGTCTCCAGCTGCTGCACCACCGGTGCCGGCAACCTTCCGGTGTCGAGCGTCGCGAACGTCTTGCCGGGCGGCAGACGCGAGGCTCGTCGCAGCCGGGCAATCCGCCGCTGGCGTCGCGCCTCGGCTTCGGCCTCGAGCACTTCGACCAGCACCGGCAGCGCGTCGTGGTGGCCCGCCTGCGTTAGGCGCGGCACCAGCTCCTCGGCCGCCGTCGTCAGGCCGAACTGTTTCAGCAACGTCGTCGACGCCGTGCTCGCCGGCGTCATCGGCGCAGGCCTCCGGTCAGCAGCGCGTCGTACCGTGACAGGTCCGGCCGGGGAATGTGCACGACGGGGATGGTCGGAACCGGCGGACGCACCTCGGCCTGGACGCTGGCATAGTCGCACCCAGCGCCGGCGTCGAGCCGAGAGCGAAGCGTCACCTCGACCTGCCGCTCGCTGGTGGTGGCCGCCAGATGCAGCAGCCGCACGTACTCGACGTCGGCCCGCTCGCCATGCGTCCGGCCGAGCGCGTCATACGCCGCCCGGAACGTCAGCGACGGAAACAGCTCTTCCCGGAAGCGATAGCGCGCAAACGCCCCCGGCTTGCGGACCAGGCTGCCGATGATGTGCCGGTAATCGATCCGGTGGTCCGCCGCGCCCCGCAGCCGCGGCATCGTGCACAGCAACTGGCCGCCATAGCGGACCTCGACCGTCGACGGATGCTGGCGCGCTTCCACCGTGTGACCGATCAACCGCGACGGCACCGAGTAGATCCGGCCGCCGACGCGAATCGTGCTCCACTTCCGCACCACGCATTGGAACGTCGTGTACTCCGGGATCCGAGCCGCAGGTAACGGCCGCAGGTACGGACGCTCCTCGGCAAGCCGCGTCGCCGCCGCCGCATTCCGCGCCTCGTCGACGACCGCCCGCACGAACCGCAGATACGCCGACTCGTCGTCGAAGTCCCGGTCGCCCCGCAACAGCAACGCCTGCTCGATGGCCGTCTTCGTCCGAAAGTGCGACTGCTCGGCCACCCCGTTCTCGTGCGGCTTCCCCGGCTGGATCCGCGACGAGCGCAGCCCGTAGTGGTCCAGCACCTGCTGGAACCGCACCGTCAGTTGCCGCCCGCCGCTCCGCTTCAGCTCGTGCGTCGCCGCCGACAGATTGTCGTGACGAAGCCACGCCGGCGCCGCCCCCAGCGTCCACAGCGCGCCCTGCAGGCCGGCCACCAGCGCCTCGAACGTCTCGCTGAACGCCAGCCCCACATACGTCCACTTGCTGTAGCTCAGCACCCACTCGAACAACAGATGCGGGAACGGCACGCCCCGTATCGTCACCCCCAGGTCGCTCGCGTCGGTGAAGTCGAACGCCGCTTCCCGACCCGGGACCGCCACCTGCTCGAAATACACCTCGCGGTCCGGACCATACTGCACCCGCCAGTCGCGGACCCGCCGCTGCAACGTCCGTAGCTGCCCCGCCTGAAAGCGACCCGGATGCCGCCGGCACAGCCACGTGAACAGCGTCAGCACCTGCAGTCGTCCCTCCGTATCCGCCACCAACTGCGGCACGACCTCCGACTCCCACACGCCGGCGAACGGGTCCTCCCGCGTCCGCCACGTCCGAGGCGCCTTCGCCGTCGACGGCAACGCGCCGCTCTGCCAGTGTCGCGCCGTCCGCTCGCTCATCCCGGCCGCCGCCGCGGCCGCCGCTAACGTCTTCCCCGACATCCGTTTCTCGCGCAATCGCCGCACCTGGGCATCCGTGATCAACCCGTCCTCCACAAGGAAAACGGGCAGTCTCACACGACTCTCGGTGGGTCCACGAACCGGCCGATCGCGTCCTCGGCAACCGGCAAGAATAATTGTCGTTGATCAGGGAGTCTTGGCCCCCCGCACCCGGTTCTAAGGGGTTACCCCCAGAAGGGCGATTTGGGCCTCAAACGGGCAAATGTTTATAGGGGGCGACGAGGGGTGTTTTGAGAGGTCCGGGACCGCCTGGAGGGGCAAAGCGGAATCTACGGTACCGGCACCCGCTCGATGAGTTCCTGGAACCAATTCTGGACCACGACGATGTGAGGATTGGCTGCCTGTCCGACTGGGCCTTCCCTAACCATGAGAAACCGCCCGTCGTGCGCCACGTCCCACGGCCGGTTCCGAAGAGCTTGGCCAGTGATGTATGGGGCTGCAAACAAGAATTCAGGGTTCCCAGCGTCGAAGGTCGACTCTGTTTCCACGGCAACGACCATCATGTCACCGGTGTCTCTCCGACGAAAAAACAGCTCCTGCCCGCTAGGTCCCCACATGGGCGAGCGACCGCCGTCGCGAGAAATCTGCCACCTGCCGCCTTCCACGTCTGGAAACGGTTGGACCCACACCTCCCCACCGGACCCATACGCAACCCATCCGCCATCCGGAGAGACCTCGGCATAGACGTCAAGAAACTCCGTCTCAATGAGTCCCTCGGTCTGGTTCTCCGCACCGAACGAGACCAATTTGAGATCTATTCCTCCCGAAGGCAGGGTGTCCATGATGACCAGCGAGTGCCCGTCGGCCGACCAGGACTGAGGCACTTGCAAGGTGTCGCTCGTCGTCAACCGTTCGACTGGGCCCGTGCCATCGGCCGCCATCGAGTAGATGTTCTGCCGCCCGTCTCGGTTGGAGGTGAACAGCACACGCCGACCGTCAGGACTCCAGACAGGGTAACTGCTGAAACCAGGGCCGAAGGTCAGACGTGTTGGTGTGTCTCGCTGGAGGTCATAGACCATCACATACGAGGTCTCGGACTCAATCACGTCCACAGCGACATACCGCCCATCAGGAGAAATCCTCGGGGATTCGTACGGGGCAGGCGGAGCGCCTAGCAGTTCTTCCCGTCCCCGCCGGTCGACCCATACCATGGTACGTTCTTCGGCAGCCGCTGAGACGCCAGGCACGTAGATAAGCGAGCCGTTCTCCGACAGGTCGTAGTCTGCGGAGCCCGCATCCTTCGTGAGCACGCCTGCTAACACCGGGACGGGGTCGCCGACGGTCTCCAAACGGCGTAGGTCGAAACCTACCGCCCACAGATTCCCCCGCACGCCGTACAGGAGATGTCCTGTAGGGGAATACCGAGGATACGATCCGCCGTGTAAGACGACTCTTTGTGCCCCGGTGGTCAGCGATAGGACGGCAATCTGCGAATCTTCGACGGGGTTCGCGATGATGGTGAACACCACGGCTTCACCGCCGGGCAAGATCTCGGGCCATCGATGGTCAACCTCACCTTGTTCAGGGTCTCGCGTCGTCAACGGTTCCGGCTCACCCCCAGCAGCCGCGACCCGCTACAGCCCCGAAGCGAAGTCCGCTGAGGCAAAGACGATCGTGTCATCAGCTCCCCAGCTCGCGCCCCGTAGGTCCCCCGGTAGCTCGCAGATGGTCGATACGGGGCCACCCTGCACAGACACCCGTTTGAGCAGGGGCGGGGTTCTTTCGTAGAAGCCCACCCACTGCCCATCGGGCGAGAAGAACGGGTGGTTCAGCTCCCCCTCTGCCACGAGAACGTCGGAAGTCAGCTGGTCCAAGGGACGCACGTGGAGCTCGTCACCCCCAAGGCCGATGCCGGTGCTGTCGGTGAGGTAAGCAATCTGTGCGCCGTCGGGTGAAACCGCAATATCCGATGACCCCTCTGCGAGGTGCAACGGCATTTCGTCCGCTGATACCGCAAAGCGGACGAGAGGTGTCGGCTCCGGCCGCGTCACAGACCATGCAGCCAGGCCGGTGAGAACGACAGCGACGGCTGACATGCTGACCGCCAGTGGCAACGCTTGTCGCCACCCAGCTGGTCGCACCGGCTCAGCAACTATTGCGGTTTCGTCGGGATCGCCCCGCAGAGTCTCTTCAAGCTGAATGACTCCCTCGCCAACATCCCGAAGGCGCCGCTTCGGGCCTTTCTCCAGGCAGCGTCGGAGCAATCGGCGAACGACCGGCGGAATGCCCGTCGGAAGGGCCCCCAGATCAGGCTCGCGGGTGAGCACCGACGCCAACGTGTCCGACGCGGTCTGACCGTCAAACGCGCGCCGACCCGTCAGCATCTCATACAGCACGCAGCCGAACGCCCAGATGTCCGCCCGCTTGTCGACCGCCTGGCCGCGGGCTTGCTCCGGCGACATGTACGGCGCCGTGCCCATGATGACGCCCATCTGGGTCGCCGCCGCCGTATGTGTCGGGGACAGGTTTGGATCTCCTTCCTGTGCAGCGTCCAATGCCTTCGCCAAGCCAAAGTCCAACACCTTCACAGTGCCGTCGTCGCGCACCTTGATGTTGGCGGGCTTCAGATCGCGGTGAACAACTCCAGCTTCGTGGGCGGCTTCCAGTGCCTCGGCGATCTGCTTCGCTATCGGCAACGCCTCATCGACAGGAATCGGTCCCTGCTTGATGCGATCCGCCAGCGTCGGTCCTTCAACCAGTTCAAGAACCAGTGCCTTCTGACCCTCCGCTTCTTCCAGTCCGTAGATGTGGCCGATGTTCGGGTGGTTGAGTGAGGCCAGCACCTTGGCTTCGCGCTCGAACCGAGCCAACCTGTCGGGGTCGTCAGTGAAGGCGTGCGGCAGCACCTTCAGCGCCACGTCCCGGTCGAGCTTCGTGTCTCTCGCCCAATACACCTCACCCATGCCGCCTTCGCCGATCTTGGCGGCGACCGCATACGGGCCGAGGCGAGTGCCGGGGCTTAGAGACATGAACTCTCGCCGTCAGAATAGTCGAGGACCCGCCAGGGAGGCGAGTGCTATGGCCAGTAAGGCCCACCAGGCCACGGCCCGCGTGGGCCCAAGCGGTAGGCACAGTAAATCAGGGCCAGAATACCTACGACGACCAGCACGTCCACCAAGCCGAACCACGGCGGGGGCTTCAACGCGTCGAAGAGCAGTTCACTCATGGCTCACTCGGTCTCCCATGCGATCAGCGTGTGGTCGCCGCATTCTACTGGCGACCAGGCGAAAACCGGGAATGCCCAATTGGCGGGGAGTCTTGGACCCCCGAACCAGGTTTGTAGGGGTTACCCCCAGAAGTGCGATTTGGACCTCAATCAGGCCAATGTTTACAGGGGCGAAAAAGGCCAGTTTCGGGAGGTCTGGGACCCAATTCGGGAGGCAGTGAAATCTATGGCACCGGCACGAGGTACTTGAGTGCTTGAAGGCTAGTGCCCAGCCTCGGCGGTCGCATTTGAACCGTCAATCGAACGACAGATCATGAACACAAATCCAGGTAGGACCAGCGGAACTGCCCAGAAGAGCGCATCAGAGAATCCTACCCCTTCGCCTGGGGTATTCGAGACGAAGACGGCGATCGCCATTCCCAGACCACCCGACGATCATCATCGCCCCACCGATGCCTTCCGCCAGCCCACCCTCGGCACCTTTCAGGAAACTGCCAAAGCAGGCGATTACGTACCCCAGAGCCGCCAGCCCGACTAACGTGACCATCGTCAGCCAGACACTCCCTGTTCCAGCTTGCGTAGCAACGAGGAGCAACAAACTGTCTAGCGTCACCCCGATCAGCCCGACGCCCCGCGCCATCCAGCGCATGAGCGTAATAGCCGTACTCATGTTCTCAGCGACTCAGTTTGTAACCGCAGTCAGAGCCTCGGCACGCCATGAAGGTTGAGTAGTCCGCAGTGCGGGTAACTTCCAGTTCTATCCGAGTGCCTCCTCGCCGATGAGGGCGGTGACGTCATCGTGGCCGAGGCGGGAGCCCTGGGTGAGCGCCATCCACTACCTCTCGTTCACGCTATGCTCGACCGACGCGGAAGACCCCCTCACTGATACTCGGAGCCGAACGACGCTAGTGAGATGGAGAGCGCTGCCCACTCCCACCCAGGTCCCCCACGGAGGGCCTCCACAGCGCCCATGACGCCGGAAACGATGAACGCGGCGGAAAATACCAGCGCGACATACCCGACGAGGCGCGACCCACCTGAGTTGCGTGGGACCCTGGTCCCAGTCAGCTCGCCGTCCGAACATCTCCCGCACTTGTTGCTGGGCGGACTCGTGGTCGCTGGGCGTTTCCGATCAGCCATCACCTGTCTTAGCCCGATCCCCAACGCGACCAGACCGACGAGAAAGAAGAGCAGGAAGGGATTCACCACCCCATTTATGGTATCGCGTGGGTGTGCCTACCAGATTCGGCTAGAGCCGTGTCATGGGCGCAGGCGTTCCTTCGCTCTCTAGTCGACCGTGGGTCAGGGCCGTACCCGAGGCGTCACGGCAGTGGAATCGTGCCCTGGGTAATCTACCGCGCCGCCGTGCTCTTCGACACACCCGAGCCGTCGTCGCTGGTCTTGCGAGCGGCCGGCGGGTTCTGAATAATCAGCGCCGGCTTGCACCGAGTAAGACCTCCCGCATCAGAGGCGCGCCAAGCGGTGTACATAACTGCCTATTATCAGACCCTGGCGCGGGCGGCCGTGCGAATTCGCTAGGGAATCCTCACACCTTCGCCTCGCCGCAACGTCACTTGCAGCGATCGCGTCGGCGTAAGTGGGTTTGGCCAGGGGCGAAAGTCCACGGCACGAGCCGTGCTGGGTCACGACCCTAGAACGGTTCCTGCTCACCGACCAAGGTTAGAAAATCAGCCTCGCGGAGTATTCGGATCGCTTGCCCATCGGAAATGAGTTTCTCTGCTTTCCGATGCTTCGAGCTCTTGCTGTGCCCAGCGAGTAGGCGGATGTCTTGGTCACCGACGACAAGAAGGGTGGTGGTCTTGTTCACGGACGGGATCACGTCACATCCCGATGTTGCCGCTAGGTCAGCGGCCTCGCTTCGGAGCATCGACAATGCGCCTGTGAAGACGACAACCTCCCCAGCCAACGGCCCGTCGTCTGCTCCGGTACGTCTTCGGGAGCCTGTTGGAGCGGTCCCCTTTCTGACGCGGTCGAGCCACTCAATGACAGACAGGCCACTTTCTGCCATCGCTCACAGCAGCACTAATCGACCACGCCCAGAGGGCGTGGGTTTAGGAAGGCCCCTCGAAGGGGCCATTCACGTGGGGAAGGCCCTTCCGGGGCCGGCTCGTTGACGTTACTTCAGGTCCAGGTCCCCTTGCCCGTCCTCAAGTTGCTCCTGCTCTCGAATGTAGGCGCGGATCCGACCTTCATCCAGACCGACCGTGCTGATGCAATTCCCGGTCGACCAGAAATGCAGTCCGGTCATCCGGCGTTCCCGCAGGAGTTTGCGGTGGATTTGTACCGCACTCTTGCCTTTCAAGAACCCGACCGTGTGCGCGACGCTGTACTTCGGAGGAATGCTCAGACACAGATGGACGTGGTCCGCCATCGCCTTCCCCTCGATCAACTCCACGCCGCGCTGGTCGCACAGCTCCCGCAGAATCCGACCGACTTGCCTACGCAACTGACCATACAGACTCTTCCTCCGAAACTTCGGAATGATGACCACGTGATATTTGCATTCCCATCGGACGTGGGCCAGACTTTGCCAATCATGCATGGATAGGTTCTCCTTCCTGGCCCGAAACGGCCTTCCCCGGAAGG
Source organism: Vicinamibacterales bacterium (assembly GCA_965249105.1). Classification (GTDB taxonomy): domain Bacteria; phylum Acidobacteriota; class Vicinamibacteria; order Vicinamibacterales; family UBA8438; genus CAUZIB01. Next base: position 2,016,801 of record OZ252219.1, read on the forward strand.
GGAACCTACTCCTTTTCCTCCACAACACGCCGGATCGCTCGAAGCTCTTCGGGTCACACGGCCAGAGGCCGTGGGTTTAGCTCTTACTAAACCTGCTGCCCGAGCATCCTCCTGGGCGTTGTGCCGGGTGTAGTCGATGCCGAGCCACTGCGAGATGTCGCTGAGGCCGTAGCCCTTTCTGGCAAACTGGGTCCAAGCCCGTCTTACGACCCGAGTGCTGTCAAGCCACCGACAGTCGAGCCGTGGTTGCTGGTAGCGGTCGCAAGCTCGAGACACGGCCAGTTTGTCAAACGCCCCGTGCGTCACGACTACCCTGTCATCAAGTAGCTCGCGCAGTAGTTCAATAACTCCTGGGAACTGAGGCGCGCCCTTCACGCTCTCCTCGTTAATGCCGTGGATCGAGATGTTCATGGGATCGAAATAGTCGTCAGGGTCGACTAGCGACTGCCAGCTGTCGGAGATCTGGCCTTCGGTGAACCTCACAACCCCGAGCTGGCAGATGCTCCCCAGATCGGCGTTGGCCGTCTCAACATCTAGCGTTACGAATTCTTCCACGTCGCGCAGCTCCAGAACCCGCGCGAGGGCTCCGCATGTCTAGGGGGGAGACCCGCCGGGAGCCTGACGCGAAACCCACCCCAGCGTGAACGCAAGCAGCAGACAAAACAAGCTGACGCGGCTTCGGTCGTTTCCCCTTAACTGGGTCTGGTCCAGCACCCCGAGCGGACTGACCTTGACAAACATTGGCCATGATTGACAATAATAAGGCACTAACTTGTCAATATGGAGTCCTTGCTTTACAATAAATCCGTGCCACCAGGAAACCCTCTCCGTCGTGCCGACGAGATCCGTGAGTTCATCATGAGCCACATTGGCAGCCACGGCTCTGACATCGCCACCTTTACGGCCAATCATTTCGGCGTGACGCGGCAGGCGGTCCATCTCCATCTACAGTCACTGGAGAGCGAAGGCTCCCTGGTGAGCGAAGGACGGACACGCGGCAAGGTGTACAGCCGACCGGGGATTCATGTCACGATGAAGATCGCTGGATTGACTGAGCATGAGGCCTTCCAGCAGCACATCCAGCCCTTACTCGATGGTCTTCCTGACAACGTGCGTTCTATCTGCGAGTACGGATTCACCGAGATGGTCAACAACGTCATCGACCATTCGGAGTCCACTGAGGTTGAGATTACTGGGTCGCGGACTGACCAAGACGTCAATCTGACGATCGAGGACAGCGGCGTCGGCATCTTTCGCAAGATTCAGCAAGAGTGCGATCTTGATGACGCTCGGCTCGCGATATTCGAACTCACGAAAGGAAAGCTCACAACAGACCCGACGCGACATACCGGCGAGGGCATTTTCTTCACGTCTCGAGTCTTTGATTTTTTCGCGATTGAGTCGAGGGGCTTGTATCTCGGTCGCCACCGCGATGGCGATGACTGGTTGTTCACGAGACCCAGTAGTAGCGCCCTGGATACGGAAACCCTAGGCACGACCGTACATCTCGTCCTTCGCGTCGACTCGAACCACACGTTACTGGAGGTCTTTGACAGATACGCCACCGAACAAGATGACTACGCATTCAATAAAACGACGGTCGTGGTCCGGCTGGCAGAGATGGGTGAGGCCTCGTTCGTCTCTCGTTCACAGGCTAAGCGAATCGTGTCGCGCCTTGAGCAGTTCCGAGAGGTCTTGCTCGATTTCACGGGAGTCGAGGAGATCGGACCCGCGTTTGCGGATGAGATATTCCGCGTGTTTGCGTCTCAGCACGAGCGTACGGAGCTGCTCCCAGTCAGCATGAACGAGCAAGTCACGAAAATGTGGAAGCGCGCAACCGTCACGGGCGGCAACGGCACCAGCTCCACGCAACCAGACTGACCCAACGCATCCCACGCCTATAGCTGACGAACAACACCAGGTCTGGTTGGAGTAGCCGTTCCAACCCAGGATGGGGCACCCGCGCTTGGCTGGTGGACGGCCTAGTGGACCACCACAGAGGCCGGGCGATCATCTGGAACGTGCTGATGCACGATCGTGAAGAGCTCCATCTCGGCCCCGCACGCGCACCTCTTCCCCACGTCCTCCTGCGGCCACGAGGGTGTCGGCTCGTCGTTGACCATGTGAACGACCCGTCCGCGCTGGTGGTGCCCGTTGCAGCGCGCCTCGCCGTCCTGTGTGTCCTGCCCTGGTTCTCGCATCGCTATCTCCTTGCCGCGGTCCATTGCCCCGACGCCGGCACCGCTACTGCCACACCCCGCGAGGCTGATAGTCCGGCCGGGCCGGCCTCGGGGTCTCTGGCACCTTGTGACGTACCGCGAGCATCCGAAACGCGTCTGCCCCGTGGCTTGACCAGTCATGCACGGGCTTGTCCGTGAACTCCTGGAGCCGTTCGTTGAAGTTCTTCCGATAGAAGGTCAGGGCCTCGAGCCCAGCTCGGCACTTCTCCTCGTCGAACCAGCACCGCGGCAGGAGCAACCGGGCCGCATCAATTCCATCTGCCACGCCAATGTCCCGCACAATGCGAAATCTGATTCCGTGCGCGCGCGCCGTCTCCAGCCGACTCTTGCCGGTGCCAAGCTCACGCACCTTGATGTCATGGGGGGCCCAGTGCGCCCCATACACGTAGCCCTTCTCCTTGAGCACCCCGGCGTAGTGGGGAATGCCCTCGCCGCTGTTCTCGTAGTAGTCGATGAGGCGCACTTCGCCGGAGCGGAGGGACTGGCTGAACCAGATGGTCATCGCGTCGCTGATGCCCAGGTCCCAATCGGTATCGACGGGCAGCGCCGGGTCGTAGGGTACCCGCGTAATCCGGCCGGCCTTCCGGGCCACCGTCAGCAGCGTGGTGTAGTAGGCCCCTTTGATCGCCGCGTCGGAGGACAGATACCACTCCTGGTCGAACTCCTCCTGGGTCATCAGGCCCTTGGCGATGAGCGCGCGGTCGTCCTCGACGGCCTGCCGGAGCAGTGTCGTGGTCGCGTCCGTCTCCGTCTCCAGCGAGCCCTCGACGTCCCGCCAGACCGTGAACCAGTCGGCGTCGTCCTTGCCAGCCTGGTACGTCTTGTAGAGCTGGTTCTGGCCCTTGATGGTGCCGAGGAAGATCGCGAACCCGAGGTGGTCCGCCAGCGCCTTCGAGATGATCTCTGAGAAGACGTTCGGTGGGTGCATCCCGTACTCATCGAATGCGATGCCGGAGAACCCGATGCCCCGAAGCGCATCGGGATGGTCCGACCCGAAGAGTTGCAGGCGTGACCCGTTCGGATAGGTCACGCGAAGCTTCTGCTCGTTGAACTCCACCCCGGGCACCCGATCGCCGTAGTACTTGAGCATCGTCCACGCCGTCACCTCGGCCTGCTTGTACGTCGGCAGGACATGCCCATAGAAGCGGTTGCGGAGGAGGTCCTTTACGTGTCGGTCGCTGAGACTCGGCTCCAGGGCTCGGAGTCGGCGGCGCTCCCACGTATCATCGACGGCCGCCCGCTGGAGGTGATTGATCGTGGCGACGGTCTTCCCCGCCCGCCGATGAAGTACCAGACACATCCATCGGCAGAACGAGTCGTGCATCGGCCGCGCCCATTTACGGGGCACATAGGGGATGTTGATGCGCGTCGGCGGCGAGTCCGTGATGGGTGTCGTCATTCGTCTTCCGCCCACACGAGTTCAAAGCGACCCGAGTGCTCGAACTGCTCCTTCGGCTTGCCCTTGGCATAGTGCCAGAGCATGGTCTCAACCGCGGGCGGCAGCTTGCGAGCGCGGGCGGCGGCCATGAGTTTCCTCCGGTAGACGGGATAGACGCAACGCTGAGAAACTAATCCATCCAACGCTGAAGAAGTGATCCACCCCCGGCCTCTTTGTCCGGCATCCTTTCGGTTGCGAGACAAGAGGAGGGTTGGCCGAGGTGCTGAGGATGGACCAAGTTCATGTTATCCGCCACGCCGTTCTGAAGCAGGGTCGTAGCCGTCGGTCTGTCGCGCTGGAGCTCGGCGTCAGCCGCAACACCGTACGGAAGTATCTTGAGGAGTCTGAGCCGAGATTCAGCGCACCGGTTGGCCGGCGTCAGCCGGTGCTCGAGCGGGTGAAGGCACGACTCGACGAGCTTCTCGCCGAGTGGTCTGCGAGGACGACCGCCAAGCAGAGGATCACCGGCTCCCGCCTCCATGGTCAGCTGCGCATGGAGGGCTTCGATGTCGGGATCACGTTGGTAAGGCAGTACTTCCGGGAGTGGCGGCGACAGCGCCAGGAGACTTTCGTCCCGCTGGTTCACCGACCCGGAGACTCGGCCCAGGTCGACTTCTTCGAGGTCACGGTTGAGGTGAACGGTGAACGCCGGAAGGCGTTGATGTTCGCGATGCGCCTGATGTACTCGGGGCGCGACTACGTCTGGCTCTATGAGCGCTGCGACCAGCTGTCGTTCCTCGACGCCCACGTCCGGGCGTTCGCTCACTTCGGGGGCGGGCCTCGGCGCTGTGTTTACGACAACCTCTCAGCTGCCGTGCGGAAGGTCGTCTTTCCGCGTCGTCAGCTCACCGCTCGGTTCACAGCTCTATCGAGCCACTACCTGTTCGAACCGTGCTTCGCTCGGCCAGGAGAAGGCCATGACAAGGGCGGCATCGAGAGCCGAGGCAAGGGCATTCGGCTCCAGCACTTGGTGCCGATTCCCCGGGCCCGCTCGCTCGAGGCGTGCGGTGAGCTGCTCCACCGGCGCATCGAGGAGCAGTCGGCGACGCGCCGGGGCCGCGATGACAAGCGAACCGTGATGGAGCGGTTCGCCGAAGAGCAATCCGCCCTTCGCGCAATTCCGGAAGTGGAGTTCGATTCGCGCAAGGTCCTCCCGGTGAGCGCTGGCCAAACACCACGTGTGCGAGTCGAAGGTGCGTGGTACTCGGTCCCATCAACCTGGGCCGGCTTGGACGTCATCGCCCGTGTCGGCGTGTCCAAGGTCGAGTTGCGGTGTCGTGGCGAGTCCGTCGAGCGCGATCGTCAATCGTTCGGCGGGAAGGATATCCGCTATCGAGACTACCTCCCTGAACTGGGTCGCAAGCCGCAAGCCGTGCGACAGGTCGCTCCGGAACTCGTCGCCGAGCTCGATGGACCCTTCCGTCAGTTGTGGGAGCAACTCGTCGCCTCGCACGGTGACGGCGAAGCCGCCCGAACGCTCTCGCGCATTATCGCCGCCATCGTGGAACACGGTGAGGAACCGGTGCGCCAGGCCCTGAGCACCGCGTTGGCTGCTAACCGTACGGATCTCCTCGATCTCGTCAGCGCCAAGGCCGAGCCCGAGTACCTGTCCGTCGCCGTACCGCCGGAACTGGCCGGCTACGAGATCGAGACGTCTTCGGCGGCCGATTTCGACTTGTTGTTGGAGGACGCATGAGTGAGGCTGCGTTGAGAGCAGTTCTGCAAGAGTTCTGTCGAGAGCTGAAGACTCCCTCGATCTTCCGCGAGTATCCTGAGCTCACTCGTCAGGCTCGTGACGCCGGGTGGCCCTACGAAGAGTTCCTCAGAGAACTCCTCGACATCGAGGTCCGCTCGCGACGGGAGCACACGGCGGCAAGGCGCCTTCGTGAAGCCCGTTTCCCAGACGTCAAGACTCTCGATCAGCTCGACTGGGCCGCGCTGCAGGGTGTCTCACGGCCCAAGGTGCTCGAGTTGGCATCGTGCGGATACCTCGAGCCCGGCGAGGATGTCGTCATCGCCGGACCGATCGGCACCGGTAAGACGCACCTCGCGATCGCCCTCGGCGTGGAAGCCATCCAGAGACGACATCGAGTGCTGTTCACACGCGCCGCTGACCTCGTGCGCGATCTGCGGGAAGCTCGTGACGAAAGGACGCTGCGTCTGATGCAGCAGCGGCTGCAACGTGTCGAGCTGCTGGTGATTGACGAACTCGGCTTCGTCCCGTTCGACCGCGTCGGCGGTGAACTCCTCTTCAACGTCTTCGCCGACCGTTACGAAAGGCGATCGACGCTGATCACGACGAACTTGGCGTTCAGCGAGTGGGTGAAGGTCTTCGGCGACGAGAAGATGACGCTCGCCTTGCTCGACAGGCTTGGCCAGCGCGCCCACATCCTGACAACGAAGGGCCGCTCATACCGGACTCGCAAGCAGCTGACCCAGGCGCCCAAGCGGGCCTGACGTAGTGTCCCGCCGCCGGATCCAGCCGAAAGACCCCGGCGTTGGACGCCAAATCTCGGTTCGAGAGCGCGATCTCGTGGGCACTGAGTGGATCAGTTCTTACGCGTTGGAGCGGATCAACTCTTCAGCGGTGTTGACACGGGATCGTCCACGATGGCCGCACAGGCCGCCTTCGCCTCAACCGTCGCCTTGTTAGGCACGCCGCGCGGACGGCCCTTCGGGTTGCCAGACTCGCCGGCTTTGAATGAGCGTCCACTGCCACGACCTGGCTGTTTGTGGCCTGATTTCTTCAGCGACCGACGGGCGATCGCCTTCCCTCCGCCGTGCGTCTGCGTAGCCTGCTTCTTTGCCATCTACTCCGTGTCCGTTCAGTGCAGGGCGACCCAGTCAGCCCACCGCGGACAACCCGGGACCGGACTCCGGACAGACACGCCCCCCTAAAGGGGGGGCGGTGTGGCTGTCCGGTATGTCCCTAGACAGGTGTCCGGACTTGTCTCGGACAGGTGTCCGGGGACAAGAGATGAAGGACCGGTTCTCCTTTCTGGTCGTCTCGGGCGTGCGGTAGTGGTTATCCATAGCGACTGGTCTCCCGCAGGACCTCAACGCGTTGGACAACTTTGGACAAGGTGCGGACGGGTGTCCGGCGCTTCGGTGCGACTGTCAGCCGACGACCGGCTCTCGTGCTGGCGGGTACGAATCGAGTACGAATCCCACCGTCACTATCGGGATTCATGGGAGCCCATGAGGGCCTATGGAGGAGTATTCCCGAAGGTTTTGCAGGAAAGAAGTGGTCGGGGCGGCCAGATTTGAACTGGCGACCCCTCGGTCCCGAACCGAGTGCTCTACCAGGCTGAGCCACGCCCCGACAATTCATAATTGTATCTCAGTGTCCGACGAGGCCACCCAAGTGGCCACGGCACCGCACTAAAGTCGCCGGCATCGACGACACCCTGGTGTAATCCCCGGCCGTCTCTTGGCGTGTGGTTTGCTGCGCTCTCTGGGGTAAGGAATGGCCACGATGAGGGATATCGCGAATTCGATCCTGGCGGAGCTCGATCTCGACTACCAGATCACGCTCATTTCTGGTGGCGAGAGTGGAGACTACGAGATCGTGATGTGGGATCGACCACGCAACAGCTACTTCTCGCTTCGGCTCGAGGGAACCACCGAGAGGCCTCCGGACATGGTCGCGGAGTCGATCCGCGCGCAGCTGCGCGAACGAATCGCTGCCCACACGCTCTCCGACGACCGCCGCCCGGTCCGCCGCTGGTCAGTGGCCTGAGGGGCGAGTTCCCAATCCCGGCTCACCCCGTCCAAGACCGTGGGGCTCAGCCCACGCGAGCCCGTCGATCGTGTTCCCGCGGGGGTGATACTCGCACCCGACCCATCCTGTGAAGCCCAGGTCGTCGATCAGATCGAACAAGTAGGGATAGTTGATTTCCTGGCCGAGGTCGGGTTCGTTCCGACCTGGTACCCCGCCGATCTGAAAATGGCCGATTGCGTCGAGGTTGGCTTTGACCGTCTCCGCCAGGCACCCTTCCATGATCTGCATATGGTAGAAGTCGTACTGCAGTAACACATTGTCGGTGCCAACCTGATGAATGATCCTCTGGGCCTGCGCGCTCCGCGTCAGAAAATAGCCCGGATTGTCCCGAGTGTTGAGCGGCTCGATGAGGAGGCGCACGCCAAGCGGTCTCGCCTGCTCGGACGCCCACTGCAGGTTGGATACAAAGGTACCCTCGGCTCGCGTGTCGTCGGTCTTGCCAGCCAGGCAGTGCAGTTGACGGCAACCAGTAGCCTCGGCGTACTCGAGCGCCCGCGTGACGCCCTGTTCGAATTCAGCCTCCTGTCCGGGAATGGCACCGACGGCTGTCGGCAGGTTGAACAGCGCCGGGGTCAGGTCGTGACACCTGAGGCGGTCGGCGATGTCTTCCGGTGACTCGCCGTAGGGGGCCTGAACTTCGACGGCCCGAAAGCCTACCGATGCCGCCTGTTCGAAGCGGTCGAGGAGGTCGACCTCGTTGAACATCAGCGTTACGCTGGCGGCAAAGTTCGGCATGGCCGCCATCCTATCACCCCGCCTATGGCATGATCGGATGTCGTGGCATCAACACGACCGTTCGACGCCATCGTGCTTGTGGGATTCGGTGGACCGCAGTCGCGGGACGACATCCGACCGTTTCTCGCCAATGTTCTGCGGGGGCGACCAATCCCAGAGGAGCGTCTGGAGAGCGTCGTTCGTCACTATGAAATGTTTGACGGTGTCTCGCCCCTGACGGCGATCACGATGCGTCAGGCGGAGGGCCTCAGACAGCGCCTCGCCGACACCGGTGTGCCCGTGTTCGTCGGCATGCGCAACTGGAACCCCTATCTAGAGGACACATTTATCGAGATGGCCGGAGCGGGAGTCAGGCGGGCTCTGGCCCTGCCCCTGGCGGCCCACCACAGCTACTCCAGCTGCGGACAGTACAAGCAAAACGTCGCGCAGGCCCTCTTCACCGTCCGTGAGAGCGGGCACGAACCGCCGCTCGTCACTTACGTGCCGGGGTGGCACACGCACGCCGGATTCATCGATGCCAACGCCCGGCACATCGGTGAGGCGTTGGAAACGTTGCCTCCCGACTTACGCGACAGTGCCCGGGTTGTCTTCACGGCGCACAGCATTCCATCAGCGATGGCCAGCGAGTCGCGATACGAGGTCGAGCTGAACGAATCGGCGGAGCTCGTGGCGAATCGTCTTGGCCGGGACGACTGGGCGGTCGCATTTCAAAGCCGTAGCGGTCGACCGCAAGACCCTTGGCTAGGGCCGGATATCCGCGACTACCTTCGGAGCGAGAGCGACCACGGTCTTCGAGCCGTCGTCGTCAGTCCGATCGGCTTCCTGGCCGATCACATCGAGGTGCTCTACGACCTCGATCACGAAGCGGCCGACGTGTGTCGAGACGTTGGAATAGAAATGAGACGCGCCGCGTCGGTCAACGACGACGCCGGGTTCCTGGACGCTTTGGCCGAGGTTGTGGTCGCCACCACCACGCGATACGCCACGGGGCTGCCGCTTCCCATCGTGCCGGCAGTCGCCCCTACACGCAGCGAGTTGGCGCCTCCACGGCGCTAGCAGCCGAACGCGGCGCTAGCTGGTCGGGACGGTCGAACAGTGCTTGTCGAAGGCGCCGGTCAGCTCTTGAGCAATAGCGGCCGCTTCCTGATTCTCGATCTGGTGACGCTCCATCATGTAGATGAGCTTGCCGTCCCGTAGAAGGGCGACGGCCGGTGAAGATGGCGGATAGCCAGTGAAGTAGCTGCGGGCTTTCTCGGTGGCTTCGACGTCGGCTCCGGCAAAGACTGTCGAGATGACATCTGGCTTCACGTTATGCTGGAGCGCAAGGGCGACCCCGGGTCGAGCCCGCCCGGCCGCACAGCCACATACGGAGTTGACGATGACCATGACGGTCCCCTCTTTGGTCAGCGTCGAATCGACCTCGTCCGGTGTTCGCAGCTCGACGACTCCGAGTCGCGTGAGCTCGTCACGCATGGGAGCAACAAAAAATTCTGGATACACGGACCTCTCCTTTCGGCTGACTACGCCGTATCAACTAGCGTAGCACGATCGACCGGACAGCTCCTCATCGGCACAATCACGGTCCTGACGAGTGTTCGATTCGGCCACGTTTCTCGCCGAACAGCTGGTCCAATCTCGCCGGATGGCTATTCCCAACATTGATATGGATCGTATCAATGGCTATACTTAGATCGACGCAAGGTTCAGGCAATGGCACCAGAAGTGTTGTTCATCAGCATGGCGGCTCGGGAACTGGGAATGCATCCCCAAACGCTCAGGAAATACGAGCGGCTCGGGTTGGTTCGGCCGACCCGCACGGTCGGCAGCATGCGAATGTATTCGGCAGAGGAGATCGAGCGGTTGCGGGCGATCAAGCGGCTGGTCGACGAATTGGGTGTCAATCTGGCTGGCGTGCAGCAGCTGTTGTCGGTATCGGAAGTGGTCGAGCGCATGCGTCCGCTGCTCGACGAGGACGGGTCGCAAGGGTCCGGTCAGAGACGCGCCTTGCGACGAGAGATGGAGCGTCTGAGCCGGTTGCTCGGATTCTAGTCTGGGATTAGATACCAACGACTATGGAATTCAAGGACTACTACCAGTTGCTCGGCGTCAAGAAGGGTGCGAGTGAGGACGAGATCAAGAAGTCGTTTCGTAAACTCGCACGCCAGCATCATCCTGACGTCAACCCGGGTGACGATTCGGCGGAAGCCAAGTTCAAGGAATTGAACGAAGCCTATGAAGTGCTCGGGGACCCCGAGAAGCGACAGAAGTACGACGCGCTTGGCGCCAACTGGCGCCAATACGAGCACGCCCAACCGGGCGCGGCCGGTCCGTTCGGCGGCGGGTCCCCATTCGGAGGTGACGTCCACTGGAATGTCGGCGGTGGCCCAGGCGGCCGCCCGATGTCCGAGGACCAGGTCCGCGAAATGTTCGGCGGGGGTTCGTTCTCTGACTTCTTCGAGACCTTCTTCGGTGGCGGGCAGACCTGGGACCCTGGGGCGACGGGTGGACGAAAGCGACGGGGGCGCGACGTCGAGCATCCGCTTGAGCTCTCACTCGAGGAGGCCTTCCAGGGGGTCACGCGGAAGCTGTCGCTTCAGACGACTCCGGCCGGCAGAGCGCAGACCGTCGAGGTCAAGATTCCGTCTGGCGTCAAGGATGGCTCTAAGGTGCGCGTCGCCGGTAAGGGTGAGCCGGGTACGCACGGGGCGGGTGCCGGGGATCTCTACCTGCGTCTCAGGATTCGCCCCCACCCGGTGTTCGAATTGAAGGGCCAGAACCTCTACGTCAAGACGGAGATACCGGTGACAACCGCGGTGCTGGGCGGCAACACCCAGGTGCAGACCCTTGAGGGGAAGCCGCTTCGACTGAAGATTCCAGCCGCCACGCAGCCGGGACAGTATTTCGGCTCAAAGGGAAAGGGATGCCTGGGCCGCGACGACGCGCGTCTCGAGGAAACCTGTTTGCCACCGTGCAGGTGACGATACCGAAACGGCTGAGTGCCGAGAGACGCGGTCACTACGAGGCCCTGGCGGCTCTAGACGACAAACAGGCGTCCAAGCGCACAAAGGTGGAACCATGAACATGAACAAGCTGACAGAAAAGACCCAGGCGGCACTTCTCGAGGCACAGGAGCTGGCGACGGCCTCTGGTCATCCGCAGATCGAGCCTGAGCACCTCTTGGCGAAGCTTGTGGAGCAACCAGACGGCGTGGTCCCGAGCGTGCTGGGCAAACTGTCTGTCGACGCATCCCGAATTCTCGCCCACCTCGCCGACGAGCTGGAGCGACTCCCGAGCACGTCCGGTGGAGCGCAGCCTGCGCCCTCGCCGAGATTGACCCAGGTATTGACCCGCGCGAAGGACGAAGCGGACCAGTTACAGGATGAGTTTGTCAGCACCGAGCACGTTCTGGTTGCGATCGCGTCGGAAGGCGATCGGGCGCCGGCCGCCAGGATACTGAAGGAGTACGACGTCACCCGTGAGCGCATCTACGAAGTGCTGGCCTCGATTCGGGGTTCTCAACGGGTGACGGACCCGCACCCGGAAGGAAAGTACGAGGCACTCGAGCGATACGGGCGCGACCTGACCGAGCTTGGTCGGCAGGGCAAACTCGACCCGGTCATCGGTCGAGACGAAGAGATCCGTCGGGTTATCCAGGTGCTGTCCCGCCGCACCAAGAACAACCCAGTGTTGATCGGTGAACCGGGCGTCGGCAAGACCGCCATCATCGAAGGACTGGCCCAGCGGATCGTACGCGGCGATGTCCCCGAAGGGTTGAAACAGAAGCGGATTGTCGCGCTCGACATGGGAGCGCTGATCGCCGGCGCGAAGTATCGCGGGGAGTTTGAGGAGCGTCTCAAGGCGGTGCTTCAGGAGATCGCCGACTCCAGCGGACTCGTGGTGCTCTTCATCGATGAGCTCCATACGGTAGTAGGAGCGGGTGCCGCCGAGGGATCCATTGACGCGTCCAACATGCTCAAGCCGATGCTGGCGCGGGGCGAGCTACACCTGATCGGTGCGACGACGCTCGACGAACATCGGAAGTACATCGAAAAGGACGCGGCGCTGGAACGCCGCTTTCAACCGGTCGTTGTCTCGGAACCGACGGTCGAAGACACGATCAGCATTTTGCGCGGACTCCGTGAGCGCTATGAGATCCATCACGGCGTGACCTTCAAGGATGCGGCGTTGGTCGCTGCCGCTGTGTTGTCCCACCGGTATATCAGCGACCGGTTTCTCCCCGACAAGGCGATCGACCTCATTGACGAGGCCGCGTCCAAGCTGCGAACTGAGATCGATTCGCTCCCGGTGGAACTTGACGAATCCCAGCGCCGAATCATGCAGCTGGAGATCGAGCGGGAGGCGCTGCGAAAGGAGAAGGACAAGGCGTCCAGCGAGCGGTTGGTCCGGCTGGAAAAAGAGCTGGCCGATCGTCAGGAGGATCAACAGCGGCTCCAGCTGCAGTGGGAGCAGGAGAAGACCGCTATTCAGGATTCGAGTCGCCTCAAAAGTGAGCTGGACGCGCTGCGGCACGAGATCGAGAACGCCCAGCGCGATGGCAACTACGCGCGCGCGTCCGAGCTGCAGTATGGCCGGCTACCCGAGCTCGAGAGACGCCTCGCTGATGAAGATGCCCGTCTGCATGACGAGCCTCAGTCTTCGAGAATGCTCAAGGAGGAGGTCGACGAAGACGACATCGCCGCGATCGTCAGCAAGTGGACTCACATCCCGGTGAGCAAACTACTCGAGGGCGAGGTCGAGAAGCTCCTACACATGGAGGACCGCCTCCGGATGCGCGTCGTTGGACAGAACGATGCTGTGGTCTCGGTGGCCAACGCCATCCGCCGCGCCCGTGCCGGTCTGCAGGACCCGAATCGCCCCCTAGGCAGCTTCATGTTCCTGGGACCGACCGGGGTGGGCAAGACGGAGCTGGGACGGGCGTTAGCGGAGTTTCTCTTCGATGACGAGCAGGCGATGATTCGGATCGACATGTCCGAGTATCAGGAGAAGCATACGGTGTCACGTCTCATCGGCGCGCCCCCCGGATACGTCGGTCATGAGGAGGCCGGGCAGCTCACCGAGGCGGTACGTCGGCGGCCCTATGCCGTCGTGCTCTTCGACGAGATCGAGAAGTCCCATCCGGAAGTGCTCAACGTGATGCTCCAGCTTCTCGACGATGGGCGACTCACCGACAGCAAAGGCCGCACTGTTGACTTCAAGAACACCGTCGTGATCATGACGTCGAATCTCGGCAGTCAGTACATCGCCGAGCATCGTCCCCAGGGCAGCGAGGAAGATCTGGACGAACTCGTGAAAGGTCAGGTCACCGAAGCCCTGCAGTCACATTTCAGACCGGAATTCCTGAACCGGATCGACGAGGTCATCTTCTTCCACGCACTGGGGCGCACCCAGCTGATGTCGATCATCGACATCCAGCTGCAGCAGCTCGCGAGACGGCTGGAGGAGCGGAAGGTGACCCTCGTGTTGACAGACGCCGCCAAGGCTCATCTTGTCGACCAGGGATTTGACCCAGCGTACGGCGCGCGCCCACTCAAGCGGACGATTCAACGACGGGTTCTCGACCCGCTCGCGATGAAGATCTTGCAGGGAGAGTTCGGTGAGGGGGACCGGGTCAGCGTGGATGTCGCCGGCGATGCAAGCATCGCGGGCGACACGGGCGAGGCGGGCGAGGCGGGCGAGGCAAGCATCGCCGGCGACGAACTGCGGTTCGAACGTGCCGAACCGGTCGAAGTTTAGAGTCGAAGGTCTCCGGCCTGACGTTCTCGGAATGCCCGCCTAGCCCATCTTCTGCATCGACGCGAGGAAGTCGGCGTTCGACTTGGTCTTGCCCATTTTGTCGAGCAGCAGCTCCATCGCTTCAACAGGCGATAGGGGGGTGAGCACTTTGCGGAGCACCCATACGCGGTTCAGATCGTCGCCGCTGAGCAGGAGTTCTTCCTTTCGCGTTCCGCTCTTCTGAATGTCGATGGCCGGGAACACCCGCTTGTCGACGAGCTTGCGCTCCAGATGAATCTCCATGTTGCCGGTGCCTTTGAACTCCTCGAAGATGACGTCGTCCATTCGTGACCCGGTGTCGACCAGCGCCGTCGCCATGATCGTGAGCGACCCGCCTTCTTCGATGTTGCGAGCGGCGCCAAAGAACCGTTTCGGCTTTTGCAGGGCATTTGAATCGAGTCCGCCAGACAGCACTTTGCCCGACGGTGGGATGACGGTGTTGTAGGCCCGGGCCAGACGGGTGATCGAGTCCAGCAGAATGACGACGTCCTTCTTATGCTCAACCAACCGCTTGGCCTTCTCGACCACCATCTCCGCGACCTGGACGTGACGCTGGGCCGGCTCGTCGAAGGTCGAGGCGACGACCTCTCCATCAACCGAGCGTTGCATGTCGGTCACCTCTTCGGGTCGCTCGTCGATGAGCAGCACGATGAGATACACCTCGAGGTGATTCTTGACGATCGACTGCGCAATGTTTTGCAGCAGCATCGTCTTTCCGGTTCGGGGCGCGGCAACGATGAGACCCCGCTGCCCTTTCCCGATCGGTGTCATCAGGTCCATCACGCGAGATGAGAGATTGGAGCCCTCGGTTTCGAGCGTGATCCGGTCCTGGGGATAGAGAGGCGTGAGGTTCTCGAAGAAGATCTTGTCGCGGGCCTGCTCCGGTGCCTCAAAGTTGACCGCCTCGACCTTGATCAGCGCGAAGTAGCGCTCGCCCTCTTTTGGGGGACGGATCTGACCGGAGACGGTGTCGCCGGTCTGGAGGTCAAATTTTCGAATTTGGGAAGGTGACACGTAGATGTCATCAGGGCCAGGCAAGTAGTTGTAGTCCGGGGCCCTCAGGAAGCCGAAGCCGTCGGGGAGCACCTCGAGGACGCCTTCGGAGAAAATGAAGCCGCTCTTCTCGGTCTGCGCCTTGAGGATCTGAAAGATCAGCTCTTGCTTGCGCATTCCGGTCGCGCCGGCGACGTTGAGGTCTTTGGCGACCTGCGTCAACGTCGAGATGCTCATTTCCTTGAGCTCGCCGATGTTGAGCGTGTTTTCCCGACGAGATGACCCTTTGCCGCCCCCTTGAGAGGGTGCGGGCTTCGTGGCTTCGACCGTGGCCGCTGATACGGCAGTGTCGGGCTGGTCTTCTGACGGCGGCGGGGTATCTTTCTGCTTGCTTGCCATAGAGGTTAGGTTGGGGGAAAAAGGGTTAACGGGTGATTAGCCTAGCGGCTAGAACTACGCGGGGGCGTCAGCCCGCCGGACCTGCAATGTGTCGAGATGTGAACAGTTTCGATTGGGGGATCTTCCGTGACGCTAATTTCGAGTATAGGACCGGCGGATCCAGCTGTCAACCGTCGCCCGGCATCTCCCCGATAGCCATCAGACTGCAGGCGATGATGGGTTCGATGCCCAATTCACGGGCCTTTTGCACAACCGCCGAACTGTCGGCGCCCGGATTGACCCACACCTCGGGAATGCCCTTCTCGACGATCTCGGACAGTACACCGATCCCGTCGGAGGGCGGAAGGTAGATCGTGGCCATGTCGATGCGGTGCGGCACATCAAGCACCGACCGGTACGTCGGTATGCCCTCGACCTCCGCCTCGTGGGAATTGATCGGAATGACGGTATACCCCTGGTGCTGAAAGCCTCGAACGGCCTTGTTCCCAAACTTGCGCCGGTCGTTCGACGCGCCGATGACAGCAACGGTCTTCATTGAGAGGTGGTCTTCCCAGTATAGCGATAGAATCTCTCACACGTGAAGGACACGATCGCGCTCGTCGGCATCTGCCTCCTCACGTTCTTTGCCGGCCTAGGTTCGCCCGCCATCACCGATTCCGACGAAGGCTTCTACGCCGAAAGTGCGAGGGAGATGGTCGAGAGCGGTGACTGGCTGACACCTCACTTCAACTACTCCTATCGGTTCGAGAAGCCGGTTCTCTACTACTGGCTGGCGGCGGTGACCTATACGGTGGCCGGTGTCGGTGCGGCCGCCGCACGTTTCCCCGCCGCCCTTTCCGGTGTAGGGCTGGTGCTGATCACGTTCGCCTACGCTCGACGGTTGTATGGCCGTCAGATTGGATTGCTGGCGGGGGTCATCACGGCCACGAGTTTCGGCTATGTCGCCATGGCCAGACAGGCGTTACCTGACCTCACGCTGGCGCTCTTCCTGACGATAGCGACCTGGGCCGCCCTGGTGGCCTGGCTCGACCCACCGCCGGGCGACGACCGGCCGCCGTTGACGGACCGGGCCCGCCTGGGCTGGGCGGTGCTCGCGGCGATCGGTGTGGCTGGGGCGCTGCTCACGAAGGGACCGGTCGGCTTGGCGCTCCCTGGCATTGTGGTGGGACCGCTGCTCGCGTGGGAGTACTGGTCCGGCCGGTCGCAGCCAAGAATTCGCCTGTCACATGTGGGAGTGTGCCTGGCGGTGTTCTTGCTCCTCGGAGCTCCCTGGTATCTGGCGATGACACTTGAGCACGGTACCGCCTATCTCGACCGATTCTTCATCGGTGAAAACCTCGACCGGTTTGCGACGGCCCGCTACAACGATCCTCGCGCCGTCTGGTACTACCTGCCCATCGTCTTCAGTGGCATGCTTCCATGGTCGCCCTTCATGCTCCTGTGGATACCGGCAGTAAAGCGGTTAACGAGACAGGGGATCGCGGAGGCCGTGGTCGGGTCTCGACTGCTGTGGTGGGCGGCGGCACCGCTCGTCTTCTACACGCTGTCGGTGGGCAAGCAACCGCGATATATCTTGCCGGTCCTGCCTCCGCTCGCGATCCTACTGGCCCTCGCGATTCACAAACATCTGTCGCGTGGTCTCGACGGGCGGCTGTTCTCCGTGTGCACCGGTGTTGCCGGTGTCGTGCTCGTTGGTATCGCCGGTCTGGTCTATCGCGCGGCGCCGTTGTTCGTCGACTGGGAAAGCAGCTGGATCATTGCGGCTGCAGGGGCGATCGCGGTGTCGGGGTTGTCTGTACTGTTCTCCGTTGGTCGACCCAAGTCGGTGCTGTGGGTGCTGCCCACCGCGGCGGTCGTGATCACGCTGTCCGCACACTTCGTGGTGCTTTCGTCACCTGGGCCGGCACCAGTCGAGAGGATGGCCGAGATACTCGTCAAGGCGGCCGGCGACGGTCAGAGGTCCGGCCGCTACAACATATTCAATCGGAACCTGATCTTCTACGCAGGCCTCCCCCTCGAAGAGCTCAGTGCTCCGGAGGCGGCGCGAGATTTCCTGGTCTCCGCAACGCCGGTTTTCCTCGTGCTGCCGGACGACGAAATCCCTCGCGTGGAGTCTCTCGGGGTCTCCCTACGGCGACTGGGTGACGTTCGCTATCTGAATACAGGAACCTTCCAGATGCGTACGCTGGTTACTCCAGACCCAACACGTTATCTTCGTCGTGTCGTACTTGTGACCAACAAGCGACAGGGAGTCGAGTGACATGCCAACTCTGGCCGACGTTCTCGAGGAGCACACCGTCGAGGGCGAGATGTGGGAGCCTATCGACGAGCACCGCATCAGGTGCTATGCCTGTGGTCACGAGTGTCCCATTCCGGCTGGCGCGCAAGGAGTCTGCCGGGTCCGGTTCAATCGCGACGGGCGCCTTCGAGTTCCGTGGGGCTATGTCGGTGGCGTCCAATGCGACCCGGTCGAGAAGAAGCCCTTCTTTCACCTGTATCCGGGGACACTGGCCTACAGCTTTGGCATGCTGGGGTGCGACTTGCACTGCGGCTATTGCCAGAATTGGGTTACATCTCAGGCGCTCCGCGACCCCGCCGCGACCTCCGCTCCCCGGCGCACCACCCCAGAGGCTCTGGTTGACGAGGCGGTCAGGAGCGGCGCGCGGCTCGTGGTCAGCACGTACAACGAGCCCTTGATTACAGCCGAGTGGGCGGTGGCCGTGTTCAGGGTGGCCCGACAAGCGGGACTTGCCACCGGCTTCGTCTCGAATGGAAATGCGACCCCACGTGCACTCGAGTACCTGCGACCGTGGCTGGACGCCTACAAGGTAGACCTCAAGAGTTTTGACGACCACCACTATCGACGACTCGGCGGTCGACTTGAGCCGATTCTCGATTCGATAAGGCGCCTGCACCGGATGGACCTGTGGCTCGAGGTCGTCACGCTCCTTATTCCGGGCTTCAATGATTCTGACGATGAGCTGAGACGTCTAACTGGCTTCGTCGCTGGCGTCAGCCCCGATATCCCCTGGCATGTGACGGCGTTTCACCAGGACTACCGGATGAAGGACAGACCTGACACCACGGCAGCATCCCTGGTTCGGGCGGCCGAGATTGGTCATGCAAGCGGATTGCGATTCGTCTATGCCGGCAATCGGCCAGGAGACGTCGGGTCGCTGGAGCACACGAGGTGTCCGACATGCGACGTCGCGGTGGTCGAGCGGCGCGGTTATGAGGTTGGCGCCTACCGCTTGACGTCTAATGGACAGTGTCGGACGTGTGGGACGCAAATCCCCGGACGGTGGGACCGCTGACTGGAGAAGAACCGCTGTCGTGCTTTCACAGCGCTTCATAGACGAGGTCACGGCCGTAGTCGGGGCCGACCATGTGCTCCGGGACACCGCGTCTCTGGAGGCCTATAGCCTCGACGCCCTCAAGCGATCCGTCGACGGTCCTGCCGAGCTCGGGGCCTTCCCAGGCTCGGCCTCCGAACTTGGGGGGCTACCAGGCTCGGCCGCGGAGCTCGTGGTGTTACCCGGTTCCACGAGCGAGGTCGCGGGGCTGGCCCGTCTGTGTAACCGCGAGCGAATTGCCCTGACTCCGCGCGGCGCTGGGACCGGGTACAGCGGCGGCGCCGTCCCCATCGGCGGAGGCATCGTCCTGCCACTTGAGCGCCTCAACCGAATCCTGGAGATCGACCGCAACAGTTTGCTCGCCGTCGTCCAACCCAACGTCATAACCGGAGATCTTCAGCGAGCCGTAGAAGCCATTGGGCTCTTTTATCCCCCCGACCCGGCGAGCCTTGAACAGTCGGTCATCGGAGGCAACGTCGCCGAGTGTGCGGGAGGACCCCGAGCCTTCAAATACGGTACGACGAAACGCTATGTCCTTGGCCTGGAGGCGGTGCTGCCCAGCGGAGACGTGATCCGGACCGGGGGACGTTCGGTAAAGAACGTTGTCGGGTATGACCTCACTCAACTACTTGTGGGATCCGAAGGCACTCTGGCTATTGTGACCGAGGTCATCTTGCGGCTCATTCCTCGGCCTCCGGCCCGAGCGACGCTGCGGGCACCCTTCCCGACGGTCTCCGACGCCGTCGCAGCGGTCGGCGCCATGCTGGCCGGCGGCGTGACGCCCGCGGCGATGGAATTGATCGACGGGGAGTGTCTGGCAGCTCTCGAAGGACAGCGAGCCACATCGCCCCGTCAGGAACCGGCCGGGGCGTTGCTCCTCGTTGAGGTCGATGGGTTGCCGACGGCGATTGACGAGGAGCTCGTTCGCGTGTCTCGAGCGTGTGAAGCACATGGGGCTCTCGACGTTCAACAGGCCACCACCGAGACAGATAGAGACCGACTGTGGGACGAACGACGAGGATTGTCGCTCGCGTTGCGGGCCCTGGCGCCCCTAAAGCTCAACCATGACGTGGTCGTGCCCAGAGGAAGGATCCCCGATCTGTTCGAGCTTATCGACGAGCTTCGAGCATCCGCTGATCTCCCGATGCCAAGTTTCGGTCACGTCGGCGACGGTAACATCCACGTCAACATCCTCGTCGACCCAGCTGACCGCGACGCCATGCGCCGGGCGAGGCGGGCCGAGCGGAAGCTCCTTGAGGGCGTCGTCGGGCTGGGTGGGTCGATCAGCGGCGAGCACGGCATCGGTTTCGCCAAAGCGCCGTTTCTGGAGTTGGAGCTGACGCCCGAGACGATCGCGCTCATGCGACGCCTCAAGCAGGTGTTTGATCCGAACGGGATCTTGAATCCGGGAAAGATTTTTCCTGAATCCGCCCCTGGTCCAGGTCGGCAATAAAGCGCTCGATCCTGTCGACCCCTTCCCGCAGACGGTCACGCGAGGCGGCGTAAGAGACCCTGACGTATCCGGGCGCATCGAAGGCCTCCCCAGGCGTCACGGCGACATGCGCATGTCTGAGAAGTGCACTGGCCAGGTCGCTCGACGTCCGAAACGTGTCTGGTGAGAGCAGCGCCGAGACGTCAGGAAAGAGATAGAAGGCCCCGGCGGGCCGAACGCACGTGATCCGGGGCTCGACCGACAGCCACTCCAGGAGCGCGTCGCGCCGTGACCGGTACGCGTCCCGCATCTCGGTGACACAGGCCTGCGAGGAGGTGAGCGCGGCGACACCGGCCCGCTGCGTAATCGACGAGACATTCGAGGTACAGTGACTCTGAATGTTGTTGCAGGCTGCTATGAGAGTAGGCGGACCGATGGCCCACCCGCAACGCCAACCGGTCATCGCGTAGCTCTTGGACAGGCTACCGACCAGCACCGACGAGGTGGGCGCGACGTCGCCCAGCACGCGTGGCAGATTGTGGGGGCTGTCAGCGTAGATCAGCTGCTCATAGCAGAGGTCGAGGACGACCCAGATCTCACGCCGGGCCGCCTCCTGCCCTATCGTGGCCAGCTCCGATTCGCTGATCAGACCTCCCGTTGGATTCCCCGGCGAATTGATCACGATCGCTTTGGTCCGGGGGGTCACCGCTTCAAGCACCGTCTCGGCGTGCACGGCAAACCCATCCTCTGCGTGCGTCCGAACGACCACCGGAATGGCGCCAGCGACCTTGACCTGGTCGACGATCGTCGGCCATCCCGGGGCATGGGTGATGACCTCATCGCCAGGCTCGAACAGGGCCATCGCGATATTGAACAGAGCCTGTTTGCCACCCGCCGTAACGATCGTCCCGTCCGGTGTCGGCGATACTCCGTAGGCCTCCGCGTATCTCCCGCAGATCGCCTCCTTGAGTTCGGGGATTCCGGCGTTGGCTGTGTACTTTGTAAAACCGTCGCTGATGGCCGTGATACCGGCGTCGCTGATATGGGCTGGCGTTGAGAAGTCGGGCTCTCCGGCGCCCAGATCGACGACATCGACACCCTGCCGGCGCAACTGCGAGGCTTCGAGTGTCACCTTCTGAGTCGGAGATGCTGTGACCCGACGGGTCCGCTGGGAGAGCGTGTTCTTCATGCGGGAAGAGGAGAAAGGGCTCTTAGAGTGCGTCCTGCTTCGCTCGGAGTTGGGTCTCGACCACGGGCGGGACCAAGCCACTGATCGACCCTCCGAGCGCAAAGACCTCTTTCACGAGCCGCGAACTCACATAGGTGTACGGTTCCGCCGGCATCATAAACACGGTCTCGATCTCAGAGTTCAGCCGCCGGTTCATCAATGCCATCTGCAGCTCGTACTCGAAGTCTGAGATCGCTCGAAGTCCGCGAACGATCACGCTGGCTTCCCGCTGCTTGGCGTAATCCACGAGCAGCCCCTCAAAGGTATCAACCTCGACATTTGGCTGATCTTGGAACACCTCGCGGGCAATTGCGACGCGCTCCTCTGTGGTGAAGAGCGGCGCCTTGTCAAGATTGACCAGGATCGCGACGACGATCCGGTCGAAAAGGTGACCGCCTCGCTTGATGATGTCGACGTGACCGTTCGTCAGTGGGTCGAACGACCCCGGATACACCGCCAAGCGTCCTGTCCCCATCTCCACGTCTCCGTTCTATGTGTTGTCGGGGCAGTAGAAGTCCAGCGCGCTATCGCCCGCGGTCACGGTTCGGGTCAGCCGAAGGCCGTCAACCGCCGGCGCCGCCACACGCCGCGCCCGCTCGAGCACGAGGACGCCATCCGGCGCCAACACGCCCACGACGGATGACAGTATCGTACCAATTTCTTGGTCGTCATAGGGTGGGTCGACAAGAACTAGGTCGTAGGGTCGCTTCACCATCTCAGCCATGCCGATTCCAGGCAGCGCGCCGCACACCACCACGGCCTGGGCCGCCACGCCACAATGATCGAGGTTCCGGGCCAGGAGCGCCGTTGCCCGCCGATCGTCGTCGATGAAGACGACATGACCAGCCCCCCGACTGAGGGCCTCGATCCCCAGCGCTCCGGTGCCGGCGCAGGCGTCGAGAACGCTGGCCCCCTCCGGACGACCGGCGAGGATGTCGAATAGCGTCTCTCGTAGACGATCCGATGTTGGTCGAAGACCAGCCCAGTCGGGCGCTGCGAGTCTCCGCCCCTTGAGCAATCCGCCTATGACCCGCACCGTGTGCCTTTCGTGTTGGCCACTACCCCACCCCCACGAGTCCGAAGCGTTCCGTCCAGCCGCTCTCGACAGCCTTCAGGAGGTCGTGGGTCGCATTGGCGCTCCGCAGCCACTCATGGGCGGCACCGCGAGCGTCCTCCATGATCCGCTGGTCGCGGAGGAGGTCGCCGACGCGAAGTGTCGGGACACCCGACTGCCGGGTGCCGAAGAAATCGCCCGGGCCTCTCAATTGCAGGTCGCGCTCGGACAACTCGAAACCGTCGGTCGTTTCGGCCAACGCGTCCAGACGCGCGCGGGCCAAGTCGGACAGCGGGTGCCGATACATCAACACGCAGTGCGAGTGGTGTGCGCCGCGCCCGACCCGCCCACGGAGTTGATGCAGTTGCGCCAGACCGAATCGCTCGGCGTGCTCGACCACCATGACGGACGCGTTGGGTACATCGACACCGACCTCAATCACCGTGGTCGCCACCACGATATCGATGTCGTGGTCGACGAATGCTCGCATGACCGCCTGCCGTTCGTCGGTCTTCATGCGACCGTGTAGCAGTGCGACCCGTCGGTCGGTGAACACCGTGGACCTCAGATGCTCGGACATCTCGGTGGCCGCCTTCAGGTCGACCTTGGACGACTCCTCAACCAGCGGATACACGACGTAGGCCTGACGCCCCAGTGCCAGCTCGGATTCGATGAATCGATAGGTGTCTGCGCGACCCCCCTCAGCCCGGACCGTCGTCGTCACAGGCTGCCGCCCAGGGGGCAGATCGCGAATGACCGAGGTGTCGAGGTCGCCGTAGGCCGTCAGCGCCAACGTGCGGGGGATCGGTGTTGCCGTCATAACGAGCACGTCAGGGTCTAGTCCCTTCTCTCGGAGGGTCGCCCGTTGCACCACGCCGAAACGGTGCTGCTCATCGATGACGACGAGACCCAACGACTTGAAGCTGACGGCCTCCTGGACCAGGGCATGGGTGCCCACGACGAGGTGGGTCTCCCCTGTGGCCAATCGATCCCAGGCACTTCGCTTGGCCTTGGCCCCCATCGTCCCGGCAAGACGTGTGACCGTGAATCTGGTCTTGGCCAGCAACCGGGACAGGGTGAGGAAGTGCTGTTCCGCCAGAAGCTCGGTCGGCGACATCACCGCGACCTGAAAACCGTTTTCCATCGTCACGAGTGCGGCGAGGAGCGCGACGATCGTCTTTCCGGCACCGACATCTCCCTGTAGTAGTCGATTCATCGGTCGCGGCAGCTGGAGATCGCCGACGATCTCCTTCAAAGCCTGACGCTGTCCATCGGTGAGTCGAAACGGCAGGACGTCGAGCGCCGCCCGACGGATCCGGTCGTCGACGGTTATCGTCAAGGGCTTCTGCCTCGTATCGTTCTCTCGGCGTTTCAGCGCGAGCCCGACTTGAAAGACAAAGAACTCCTCGAAGATCAGGCGGCGTTGCGCCGCCGAGCGAAACTGGTTGAGCTGGTCCAGCGATTCGCGGCCGCTCGGGAAGTGGGCATCGATGAGAGCGTGGCGTCGGGTCGGGAGGCCGAGCTCCGCCCTCACTGGTTCGGGTAAGGGGTCGTCGAGCGTGTCGGGGAGGCACTCGAGACCGGCGTGGATGATGCGTCGGAGCATCTTCGGGGTCACGGGCCCGATCCGTTCGTAGACCGGAACGATCCGACTGGTGTGTATCAGTTCGACAGTCGTCGGAGATTCGTCATCGACGATCTCGTATTGCGGATTCGAAAACTGGAGCCCACCTGATGGTCGTCGTTGCACCTTTCCGAAAAGGATCGCGTGCTGGTTGACCTCAAATACACCCCGCAGGAAAGGCTGGTTGAAGAAGACGGCGCGGATCTGCCCGGTGTC
This sequence comes from Vicinamibacterales bacterium, assembly GCA_965249105.1. Classification (GTDB taxonomy): domain Bacteria; phylum Acidobacteriota; class Vicinamibacteria; order Vicinamibacterales; family UBA8438; genus CAUZIB01. Next base: position 2,041,087 of record OZ252219.1, read on the forward strand.
GTCCTCCAGGAGCATCTCGAACACCCGGAAACCACGACGTCGGGTTGACCGCACACCGGAACTCAAGACCCGTCCCGAGACGGAGACGCTCTCGCCGGGCTGCACCCCTCCGATCGGCTGAAACTGGGACCGGTCCTCGTAGCGGATGGGGAGCCGCAAGAGCAGGTCTTCGAGCACGCGGAGCCCTGCTTCGGCGAAGGCTTCGGCACGACGGGGACCCACGCCTTTGATGAACTGCAGAGAAGCTTGCAGGGGGTCCGCCGAACCCGTCATCGAACGATGAGAGCCTGGCCGCTGGTAACCAGGACGTCAACGACCTGGTATGGCAAGACAAATGGCTTGGAGAGGTCGACGCCCTCGGGATCTGTCTCACTCCGGGAGTAGTGCCGGACCAGTTCGTGGAGGACGGAGATGGGAACCGGTATTCCGCCGACCGTGACAGCGTCGATCTCGAGCAGACCCTGACCATGGTTCGTCGTGAGCACCCCGCTCGCCGCCACGGACAGGACGCCGCTGAGATAGCGGAGAGGATCGAGTGCCCCCCGCGGTTGGCTCGAGCTGAGGGCGCTCAGGTCGACGGCGGCGTGCGCCGCGACGTGTCCGTCATCGCCAAGCGAAAGAGAGGGGTCGGTGACGCCGACCGGCAGACTCGACGCCGCCTGAAACCGCAAGTACGCGTTGACCTCCCGCTCGTGGAGAACGACCGGATCGGGACGGGACCCGTCTGTCGGAGTGGGTGCCGTGATCTGTGCGAGCTTGGGTGCGAGCGTCGCTCCATCGTCTGGGGTGAGAGGAGAGCCGGTTTGTGGGGCGACCGCCGCCGGCAGGAGAACCACGGCGAGGACAGCGACAAGAAGATCCCGACGAAGACCTGCACCCAGCACCCGTGCTCCCCCGAAACGACTCTGATCGAGTGTACCTGATGGCGGCAGATCAGCGAGTGGAGGCCGCATTACAAATCGCCGAGCAGCGCCGTCACCTCTGCCCTGTTGGGGATGCCGTTCCGGGCCCCGAGCGCGCGGCACTTTAGGGCGGCGACGGCGTTCGCGTAGCGGAGGACCTCTTCTAGCTCGGCTCCTGCGCTCTGAAGCAGCCATCCGGCGATGAAGCCTCCTCGGAAACAGTCGCCGGCTCCGGTCGTGTCGACGGCGGCTACTGGAAACCCAGGTGTTCGTATCTCGCCATCCGATGTCACGGCGAGACTTCCCTCTTCGCCCAGCGTGGCGCAGGCAAGCGCCGGACGATAGCGGTCAAACACAGCTTGTAGCGCCGCGCCCGTCTGGTCAACACCGGTCAGCGCGGTCGGAAAATCTTGCGCCGTAATGATGAAGTCGATCTGCTCCAGCAGGTCGTCGATTCCAGGGCGGACGTGCTCGACGTCAACGACCGTGGGCGTTGCGCTGGCCCGCGCATATCTGGCGGCGACCGTCGAGGCGTCGGTGTCATGACAATCCACCAGCAGCACGCGACCGGAGGTGACCGACTCGGCCTGGACCTCTTGGCCGTGCTGCGTCAGGCCAGGATGTCGAGACCACATGACCGTGCGCTGTCCCGACGATTGGTCAACGAGAATAACTGACACCGCATTTGACGCACCGCCCACGACCTGGGCCGCCGTCAAGTCCACACCATCTGCCCGAAGCCGTTCCATACCCAGGGCGCCGTTCTGGTCGTCGCCGAATTTGCCGACATAGCGCGCCCTCCAGCCCAATCGACTGCAGGCCGTCATGGCCGTGGCCGCCTGGCCGCCCGGAAGCGCCTCCAGGCGTTGAATCGGTGTCTTGCTGCCTGGCGTGGGGTGGGAGGCAACCACGGCCAGCATATCGGTGGTATTGAGCCCGAAGCCGACGGCGTCGAACGGTCGGGTGGTCTGCGCCGGCAGCGCGATGGGAAACCGCATCCCCTAATCGTAGAGTGCGGGAGCAACTACGAGCCTTGATTTTCGCCTTTTGTTTGCATATAGTGAGCGCCGCGCGGACTCCACAGGAGAGGTTGTATGCAACCGCTTACCAAACGCCAGCGAGAGATTTTCGATTTTCTCAACGAGTTCATCGATCAAAACGGATACGCGCCCAGTCTGGAAGAGATCGGCCGCCGATTCGGCCTGTCCTCGCTGGCGACGGTGCACAAGCACCTCACGAATCTCCAGGAGAAGGGCTTCATCAAGCGCGCCTGGAACCGGAGTCGCTCGGTCGAGCTCGTGCCGAGCCGAGTTGGCACCCGCGCGGTGGACCTTCCGCTCCTCGGGAACGTCGCCGCCGGCGCGCCCATCGAGGCGGTCGTGAGTGCCGAGACCGTAGCGGTCCCGGAGGACCTGGTTGGCAAGGCCGACACATACGCCTTGCGGGTGCGCGGTAACTCTATGATTGACGAGCAGATACGGGATGGCGACCTGGTCATTGTGGAGGACCGAAAAACCGCTAACGATGGTGAGATGGTGATCGCCCTCATTCAGGGAGAAGACGTCACGCTCAAGAAGTTCTACCGAGACAACGGGCGCGTCCGGCTCCAGCCAGCCAACGAGAGCATCCAGCCGCTGATCGTCGATGCTGCCCAGATTCAGATTCAAGGCGTCGTGGTCGGTGTCATGCGAAGATACTAGGCGACGAGGGTCGGCGAGGAAACTATGACCGAGCGCAAGCAAATCAACTTCACGATCGTGCCCGACGAAACCGGCGATGCGCCAAGGATCTACGCGAATTTCTGCGCCATCGCGCACACACCGTTCGATTTCACACTGACGTTCTGCGAAGTGCTTCCGCCTTCAGAGGAAGCAGTGAAGAAGGTCGAAACGGACCACGTACTACGCGCCCCCGTGCGCGCCCGGATTGTCGTGCCGATGCAATTTGTTCCGAACCTGATCACCGCGCTGCAAGAGCACCTCCGCGCGTTCGGAGAGGGCACACCGAAGATCGGACTCAAGGGAAACCCGCCCCCGGATCTCAAGAAAGATCCTGTGCACTGACGGTGCTGCGTGAGAGTCGCGCAAGGGTGAGCTGGCGTGGGCGGAACGGTTTCAACTCGGACACGCCAACCCCTAGCGCCCAACCGGTCACGGGTTGTCGTTCGTCGTCTGCTCTCACGACTCCAGCGGCAGCATCCTGCAGCCTTTACGGAGCTGGTGTTCAAGAACCCGTACGAGCTCCTGGTGGCGACGATTCTCTCCGCTCAATGTACGGACGAGCGCGTCAACGCCGTCACGCCCGCGCTGTTCACCCGCTACCCTGATGCTACGACTCTTGCCCGAGCGAAGCCGGCCGAACTCGAGCGGCTCGTCAAGCCAACGGGGTTCTTCAGATCGAAGTCCCGGTCGTTGATCGGGATGGCCTCGGTTGTGTTAGACCGCCACGCCGGAGCCGTGCCTGCCCGAATGGATGACCTTGTCAGGTTGCCGGGCGTTGGACGAAAAACGGCGAATGTGGTCCTGGGGCACGCGTTCGGTATTCCTGGACTCCCGGTGGACCGCCACGTCCTTCGGGTCGCAGGTCGGCTTGGAATGGTCCACGGCGATGACCCAGTGTCGGTCGAACGTCAACTCTGCGAACTGCTGCCGAGTGACACCTGGACGGTCAGCTCGGATACCCTGATCTTGCACGGTCGACGGATTTGCAGAACACGCCCCCTCTGTGACCGTTGCGAAGTCGTCGGCGACTGCCCCTCAGCGCAGCTCTGAGATGACGCCTCAGACAAGGCGCCGCTTTGCGCAGCACTTTCTTGAAGACTCGTGGGTTGCACGAATTATCGACCTGATAGAACCCCAACCCGCCGACACGATTATCGAGATCGGGCCAGGCCGAGGCGCGTTGACAACCTCGCTGGTGCGGTCGGGCGCAACGGTGGTGGCAGTTGAGATCGACCGAGACCTTGCCCGGGCGCTGCAGTCGGAAGCCGCACCCAATCTGACCGTCGTTCCGCAGGACTTTCTGACGCTCGACCTCGAGTCGCTCCCGGTCGACGTGACCGGCGCGCGGATTGTCGGGAATTTGCCTTACAGCGTGGGCTCCCCGATCGTAGTGAGACTGCTCCGAGCGAGCCGCGGGGGGCAGTATCTCCGCGACGCCGTTGTCATGCTCCAGCGGGAGGTAGCGGACCGTATGACGTCCAGACCGGGCACTCGGGACTGGGGCCCGCTAGGGGTTGCCACGCGTCTCTACGCCGAGGCGTCCCGGGCGCTGACTCTTCCCCCAGGGGCCTTTCGTCCGATGCCCCAAGTCACCTCAGCGGTCGTTGTCATGCGCTTTCGGCCGCCAGAGGTATCGGTCCCCAGTCCGATGTTCTTCGACCAAATGGTCCGGGTGATGTTTACTCAGAGAAGAAAGACTGCCCTCAACGCCCTGGGGCCGTTTGCCGCCAAAGAGTCCTCACTTCCTGTCCAGCAGGTCTTCGAGCAAGCCGGCGTCGAACCGCGGAAGAGACCAGGGGACCTCGAATTGTCGGAACTCGCTGACCTGTCAGAAGTTCTGCGCCTGGCCCCGCTCTGAGCTGTGCTATACTTTCCCGGCTTTTCCACCCACGCAGATCACCCAGCGGTCTGCACGACACCGGAAGCCCTTCCGGTCAGGTGCCGCGTAACGCTCGCCCGAGCGAGAACGAGCGCCTAGTGATCGCTTTGGCGTTGTTTTCGACAGCGTGACCGAGCCAGCGAAACAATGAACTCGTCCGTCGACCGTCATCCGACTCTGGAAGTGGTCCCGCTCGGCGGACTTGGTGAATTCGGGATGAACACCATGCTGGTTGGATGCGGGCAGACCTCGATTCTGGTAGATGCGGGAGTGATGTTTCCCGGCCCCGACAACTTTGGCGTGGACCTGATAATCCCCGATCTGAGTCATCTCAGAACGACCGAACGTCGGCTGTCCGCCCTGGTGCTCACCCACGGTCACGAGGACCACATCGGCGGAGTGCCGTATGTCTGGGACATGCTCGACGGACAGGTCTACGGCAGCCCGCTGACCCTCGCACTTCTGGAGCCCAAGCTCGAGGAGCACAAGATCGAGTCGGAAGGGCGGCTGACCCCGGTGGCAGCAGGTGAGACCGTCAACGTCGGGTCACTGGACATCGAGTTCATCCACGTGACACACAGCATGCCCGGTTGCGCCGCGCTGGCCATTCACAGTCCAGCCGGGACGATCGTGCACACCGGCGACTACAAGTTTGACGAAACCCCACCGGCCGGCGACCCAATCGATACCCGGCGTCTCGCGGAGCTAGGACGTTCCGGGGTGCTCGCGCTCCTTGGTGATTCGACGAACGCCGAGCGACAGGGGTTTACGGGGTCGGAGACCGATGTCGTGCCGACCCTAGAGGACCTGTTCACGAGCACCCAGGGGAAACTGGTGGTCGCAACGTTCGCGTCCAGCCTCCACAGACTCCAGCTGCTCGTTGACCTCGCCGTTCGGTTCGGCCGCAAGGTCGCGCTGGTCGGGCGAGGAATCGTGCGCAATGTCGGCATTGCCTCACGGCTCGGGTGCCTGACCATCCCACCCGGGGTGCAGATCGAGGAGGCTGCCGTGGCCTCGGAGCCTCCCGATCAGGTGCTGTGCTTGGTCACGGGGTCACAAGGTGAGCCGTTCGCCGCGCTTTCCCGGATGGCCGTAGACCATCATCGTCACGTCAAGCTGGAACCGAACGATGTGGTCGTGTTCTCGGCTCGAGCTATTCCCGGCAACCAGAGGGCCATTGGACGCTTGATGGACCATATCTCGCGCCGCGGCGCTGAGATCGTTCACGAGGGTGACCGACCCGTTCACGTGTCTGGCCATGGGAGCGTTGAAGAGCTGAAGTTGATGTTGACGCTGGTCAGACCGCGCCACTTTGTGCCGATACACGGTGAGTACAGGTATCTGATGCGGCATGCGCGTGTCGCCAAGACCATTATGGGCAACGACACCTCGGTGTTCGTGCTGGAGAATGGCGACCGCTTGTGTTTCGATGCGACTGGCGCGTGGCAAGCGGATCCCTTTCCCACCGGGCGGGTCTTGATCGACAGCACCCGCACCGGCGAAGTGGTCGATGAAGTACTCCGTGACCGCCGTCGTTTGGCCGGTGACGGCGTTGTGGTCCTGGTGCTCGTCGTCGACCAGCAGGCCGGCGTCGTCGTCGGTGAGCCAACCGTGATCACCCGAGGGGTCGTCACCGAGCCTCGAACGGAGGAGCTCCCCTCGGAGATCCAGGACATCGTTGGCGATGTCGTGCAGTCCGCCAGTCGCGAAGAGCTCGCTGACTACGGAGTGGTGCAGGAGCGGATCAGGGTCGAGCTGCAACGGTTTTTCCGTAAACGCTCCGGCCATCGCCCCCTGGTTATTCCGGTCGTCATGGAGACGTAAGCGTGGCAGAGACAGCGGTTTCTCGTCGGGCCAGTGAGTTTCTCGGGGTGGCGTTGTTCGCGCTTGCCCTCGTGTGGCTCATCGCCCTCACCACCTACGATGCCGCGGACGCCGTGTGGTTCTTTAATACAGGCGGTCAGACCCCACCCGCCAACTTTGTCGGACGAGTCGGCGCCTTCCTCGCCGAAGTGTCGTTTCAGATTTTTGGCTACTCGTCGTTGCTGGTGCCCGTGCTGCTGATGGTGCTCGGGTGGCATTACTTCTGGTGCCGCGCGATCGAGTCTGCGTACACCAAGGTGGTCGGCCTGATCCTGATGTTTGGGTGTACGGCGTCGTTTCTGAGTCTGGCCTTCGGGACCCTAGATGCGTCGGGCAAGACCTTTAGGGCCGGTGGCTACCTGGGCCAGTGGCTTGCCGGGACGTTGGCCGAGTATCTCAATCGCACCGGCTCCATCATCGCGATTCTGACGCTGCTCTTTCTGTCGGTGATCATGTCGACGCAGTTTTCTTTCGGTCGACTGTTCGGTCAGTGCAGCGTCTATGTGCGTCGCTGGGGAGCCCTTGGTCTCGAGAGGGGGCGTCGTTGGTGGGCGCACCGACAGCGAGAGAAGCAACGCCAGGGCGTCCTGAAGAAGCACATGGGACGGAGCGGGTCGCCGGCCGCCCGTGCGGAGTTGCTGGCAAAGAGCCGTGGTGCATCTGCGTCGCACAAGATGCCGGCCAGCAAGGAGCGTGAGACGAAGAGGCCGCTGCCCGCGGAGCCACGCGCTGTTGCCTCGGTCGAGCCACGCCCGACGCCCAAGCCGGCACCGCAGCTCCCGTTACCTGATCTTGCCCTGAGACCCCCCGCGGAACGACGACACGGCACGTTCACGTTGCCTCCGCCGGCTCTACTCGACGCGGCAAAGGCGGTGCAAAAGGTCGACGAGCGTCTACTGATGGACAACGCGAGGCTTCTCGAGGAGAAGTGTCAGGAGTTTGCTGTCGAAGGCTCGGTCTCGCAGATCCATCCTGGGCCCGTAGTGACAACCTTCGAGTTCAAGCCCGACGCCGGGGTCAAGTACAGCAAGGTCACCGGCTTGGCCGACGATCTCTGCCTCGCGCTGCAGGCCGAGTCTGTCTTGATCGAACGGATCCCCGGCAAGTCGACGGTCGGGATTCAGATTCCCAATCGTCTCCGAGACGAGATATCCCTGCGAGAGCTGCTCGAATCAGACCCATATCGTCGTTCGGCATCGAAGCTCACTCTTGCGCTTGGCAAGACGATCCATGGTGAGCCCCTCATGAGTGATCTGGCCAAGATGCCGCACCTCCTCATCGCGGGGTCGACCGGTACCGGGAAATCGGTCGCGATGAACGCGATGTTGACCAGCATCCTGTATCGCTCCACACCCGACGACGTCCGTCTCATCATGATCGACCCGAAACGGCTCGAGCTCGGGATGTACGAGGATATTCCTCATCTCTTGACCCCCGTCGTGGTGGAGCCGAAGAAGGCTGCTAACGCCCTGCGGTGGGCGGTCCGTGAGATGGAAGATCGCTACAAGCGACTCGCCGCAGAGGGCGTTCGTAATATCGAGCAGTTCAACCGAAATGTTGCTCTCCAACTCCAAGAGCAGACCGACGCCGGCGCGAAGGGTCAGCCCGATGGCGATGCGGACGACGACCTGCGCCCTCTCCCCTACGTGGTGCTGGCCATCGACGAGTTGGCAGACCTAATGATGGTCGCCAGTAAGGAGGTCGAGGAGTCGATTGCCCGGTTAGCTCAGATGGCCAGAGCGGTCGGTATTCATTTGATTCTTGCGACGCAGAGGCCCTCGGTGGATGTCATCACCGGCGTCATCAAAGCCAACCTGCCCGCGCGGATCGCATTTCGGGTTTCGTCCAAGGTCGACTCCCGAACGATTCTCGATTCGAACGGCGCGGAGCAACTGCTCGGCAAGGGCGACATGCTCTATCTCCCACCCGCCTCTTCACGGTGCCTTCGCCTTCACGGCCCCTATATTTCCGAACAGGAGACCGCACGGTTGGCGAGTTTTCTGAGGAAACAGGGCAAGCCTGGCTACGATGAGACCATCACCGAGGATGACAGGGTCGCCGATACCGTGGAGTTCGAGCGAGACGATCTGTATGACCAGGCGGCGCGGATCGTCGTCTCGAGCGGTCAGGCGTCTATCTCCTATCTCCAGCGACGACTCAGGATCGGTTTCAGCCGGGCCGCCCGTCTGGTGGACATGATGGAGGCCGACGGTCTCGTCTCGTCTGGGACCACGGGTAAACCTCGGGAGGTGCTCGTGAAATCCGACTACTTCGAAGAGGTGGGTTTACAGCCCAGATGAGGGGCTGATGTTGGTCGGCGTTGCGGTCGATAGGACGATCGACAGGTACAGATGAGCGCGCAGCCTCGACGGGTATCAACATGAAACGAATGTTCTCTCTTGACCACACGAGCTGTCGGTGGCGGTTCTTCTCCGCGGCATTGGTCATGACGGTTCTCTGTTGGCAGTCACTGGCGCTCGGAGCTGATGAGTCTGTCGACGTTGTGTTCGCCGAAGCGCTGGCCCGCGAGCGTGGACTTCGAGAGCCAGGTGATCATCCGACCCTCACCGATCTTCGAGCGGCCATCGCCGGATACGAAGCGATCCTTCGGCGGTTTCCGCGAAGCGATTTCGACGACAACGCGCTGTGGCAAGGCGCGGGCCTCGCCATCGAAGCCTATGACCTGTATCGGCAGGACCTCGACCTCGGCGCCGGCCAGCGGCTACTCCGCCTCCTCGAGGCCAACCATCCGAAGAGCTCGCTGACCTCCCGAGTCGAGGAGCGTCTCCATCAGTTGGAGATGCTCAGCGGCGTCGCTCGCCTCGAGGAGATCCGTCGAGAGCTGCTGCCTGACGCGGTGCGCGTCACCATTTCGGTCGATCGAGAAGTTGAGTATCACGCTGACCAACTGACCGATCCGCAACGGTTGTTCTTTGATCTCAGAAGCACCCAGGCGTCACCGTCCCTCCGCAATGCGACTCTCGCCTTCACCGACGACGACGATGTTGTTCGCGAAGTGCGGCTGGGCCGCCACCCGAATCAGGTCACCCGGGTCGTCATCGACACCGAGGGTACCGAGGGTTGTCACACGTTCACGCTCTACGATCCCTTTCGCCTGGTCGTTGATTGCCAGCGAAGTCTGCGTCCACCCGTGATTGTCGCATCCACGCTTTCGGTGCCGGGGCACGGTCCGTCTGTGGAGACGGTCACTGACGCTGACGGCGAGACGATGGCCCCCCCCGCGGCAAACTCAGACGGCGTGTTCTCCGTGGCGAGACAGCTTGGTCTCGGCATCTCCCGAATCGTCATCGACCCCGGCCACGGCGGCCACGACCCCGGCGCCCGCGCGGGGGGGCTGGGAGAGGCAGACCTCGTGCTCGACATCGCGCTGCGTCTGGAGCAGCGGCTCACGTCCGTTCAGCCCCGTCTCGACGTCGTGTTGACGCGACGTGACGACCAGTACGTGCCGCTCGAGCAGCGGACGACGCTCGCCAATCGTGTGGGGGCCGACCTGTTTCTATCCGTTCACGCAAATTCCAGTCCCAACCCGTCGGTACGCGGGGTGGAAACGTACTTCTTGAACTTCACCGCGGACCCGGAGGCGGAGTCGCTGGCCGCGAGAGAGAATGTGGCTGGCCTGGCCACCATGAAGCAGCTCGATGGGCTGCTGGAGGCGATCGCGGCCAACAGCAAGCTTGATGAATCGCGAGATTTCGCGCAGACAGTTCAGGCGGCTATTCTCGGCAAGCTCCGGGGAGTCGACCCCGACCTGCCAGATCTCGGTGTCAAACAGGCGCCCTTCGTCGTGCTTATCGGCGCGAGGATGCCCAGCATCTTGTCTGAGATCTCCTTCTTGAGCAACGATCAGGATGCGCGTCTCTTATCCACCGAGACGTATCGAGACCTGGTTGCCGACGCCCTGTTTGACGGGGTCATGCGCTACCTGCGAGCACTTGGAACCGACGCCGTCATCGCCGACAACAGCGGCGGGTAGCGGACCACTAGGACGAGCGCAGGCCGAGACGCGTCGCGTCACTATCCCCACCCTCATCGTCGGTGTTCTGCTTCCGCCTCGCCCGACGGACCCCAACCAACACCCCCGCACAGACCAACCCAAGAACGAGTGCGACGCCAATCAGCGCCAGGACGACCGACGCGGCGCCGACGGCGACATCCGTGATCGTCGTTTGCGTGGTCGGTGCAGGAACGACTTCGTAGATGGTGACTGGTTGTCCAAGCATCCGGTCGTCCAAGGGTCCGGTTGTCCATGGGCCTAGCCCAGGAATGAGCGCGACGGTCCAAGCCTACCAGTCGGTGCTGTGGCTCGCCAGTTCGGCTAGCGTGCGTACCATGACACCGGTAGCGCCTTTGGCCTGGTCGGGTCTGGACTCCTCCGCCCACGCCGTTCCGGCCACGTCCAGATGAGCCCAGGGGAGGCCACCAGCAAACGCATGGAGAAACGAGGCGGCCGTGCAGGCGCCAGCCGGACGACCGCCCACGTTGGTCAGATCCGCCATCTCCGACCGTAGCTGGTCACGATACTCGTCATAGAGTGGAAGGGGCCACACGCGCTCACCTGACCGCTCGCCGGCCGCCCTGAGCTCGTCGACCCAACCGCCGGGCTGTCCGAAGAGGCCGCTGCACACTTTGCCCAAGGCGATGACGCAGGCGCCCGTCAGGGTGGCGACATCCACGAGGTGGGTCGCACCGAGCTGACCGGCGTACCAGAGCGCGTCGGCCAGGATCAGTCGTCCTTCCGCATCGGTATTCAGGACTTCCACCGTCAGACCGCTGGCGCTTGTGAGGATATCGCCAGGCCGAGTGGCCTGCCTTCCGGGCATGTTCTCCGTCATTGGTACCACAGCGACGACTCCGACGGGGATCTGTAGCGCTCCGATGGCCCGCATCGCTCCGATCACCGCGGCCCCGCCTGCCATGTCTTGCTTCATGCGCTCCATGCCGTCAGGAGTCTTGAGCGAAAGCCCGCCGCTATCGAACGTCACGCCTTTCCCGACCAGGCCGAGTACGCGGTCCGGCGCTGGGTCGCTCGGCGTGTGCCGCATCACCAGTAGACGCGGAGGCTCGACGCTGCCCTGTGAGACGCCCAGCAGGAGTCCCATGCCCAGCTCCCGAATGGCGTCTTCCTCGAGGATCTCGACGTCGATCCCATGCGGGAGCACCGCTTCTTCGGCCCGTTCCGCGAACACGCGGGGCGTCAAGACATTGGCCGGTTCGTTGGCGAGCTCTCGCGCGAGATTCGCCGACGCCCCCAAGACGACGCCCCGGTTGACCTGATCGGCGACGGCGTCCAGGTGCGCCGTGTCGACGAGCAGCTCACACCGGGTCAAAGGGGGCGTCGACATTTGATCGGCCGTGGCCGTCTTGTATCGGCGATCCTCGAAACCGCCCAGCAGGAGTCCTTCTGTGACCGCCTGTCCTGCCAGGTCGGCAGGGGGCATACCCGACAGGACCACGGCAGTTTGGCCGATCCGCCGCCGTCGAGCCTCGATGGCCAGGGCGGCCGACGCGGATCGGAGTCGCCTCAGAAGATCGTCGCCCCCGGAACCGAGGCCCAAGAGTGCCGCCCGACGCGGCTTCCACGTGGAATCTACTACCGGGGTGATGAACAGCTCATTCGGTTTCGCTCGGAACTCCCCGTCCAGCCGAGCCCCCCCGAGCCTCCCACCGGTTGCGGTGTCGATGTCCTCGAGACCTGCGTCACCGTCGCCCTCACGAACCGGGACTACGAGGAGTTCGGTTTCGACATCGCGCAGGGCCGTCGCGGTCACGACCACCTCGGGTTCCGTTCGGGTCTGTGTCATCCGCGGCATTATACGTGGCGGCGGCCTCCGGGCCGCGGGGCCCGCCGTCCGATGTGCCCACGCGCAGCAGGCCCTGCGTTCGATGTGCCTACGCCCGGAGGCCCTGCGTCCGATGTGCGCTCGCAGGGCGGTAGGGGAGTCAAGCCCATTCCTAGTTGAAACTCTCCGCGGCTCCTGATTGCTTACGCGGCTTTCTTCGTCGACGTCGTCGTGTCGATCTTCAGCTCTCGCTTCAATGCGTCACGAAGCCTGGGCAGGTGCCGGTAGCCCATCACCTTGCGCAGGCGTGGCTCGATGTCCAGGAGCGCAGTGGCCAGCCAGCGATGGCGTTGACTCGAGTTCTGCCAGTGATCGACCTTCGCACAGCGCTCCTCAATGAGCGCGTTGATGGACTCGAGGCTGTTCGTCGTCTTCAGCGACCGGCCCAGCACACCGTACACCCCGAGGCGATGCAACGTCAGGGTCTCGTCGAGGCCTTCCGCCAGACTGCCGGCCGCGGATTGGTTCCAATCCTCCAGCTCATGCTGGAGCGACTTGAGGGCGGCGAGGGCCTCGTCGTACTCCGGACGGTTGTAGGCGCGCTGGAGACGCTGCCGCTACACCGGCTGCTCACGCTTGGCCACGTAACTCACCACGTTCTCGCGCGTGTGCCACTGACACCGTTGCACCAGGGCGCGGTGGCGGAAGGCTTTCCGCACGGCCGCCCGGAGCCCCTTGCCGCCATCCACGATCACCAGAAGCCCCTGGGAGACATCGAGGCCCCGCTCGACCAATGACCGGAGGAACGGGGTCAACACCTTCTCGGTCTCCGTGTCCGTCTCGACGACGCCCAGGAACCGTTTGTCCCCCGTCATCGTGATGCCGAGCGCGACGACCATCGTCGCCTCGGCGAACGTCTTGCCGTCCAGCACGAGGGCCACGACGTCCTCCCCGGAGAGGTCCCGCTCCTGGAGCTCGCGGAGTTTCGTCGCGCTGGCCTGAATGAACGCGCGGGACACCGTCGACCCCGATAGGCCGATCGCCCTGGGAATCGCCTCGGCGGCCGCCGCGTAGTTGCGGCACGAGATCCCATACAGCACGCGCCTCAGCAACAGGTCGTTGACTGCGCGATCGCCATGCAGCGCCTCGTACGACCGCAGGGGAATCTCGCGCTCCGTGACATGGCGAATCCGGGGCACGCGAATCGGCACGCGCTGGCCGGCCAACCCGACCGTCCCGGGGTTGCTGCCATGACGGCGCCCGCCGACTGACGGGGCTTTGCGGGCGTAGCGCTCGCCAGCCAGCGCGGTCACTTCCTCGTCGAGCAACTCCTCGATGTGCATCAAGCCCAGCGGAACCAACGACCGGATCAACGCCACCTTGGCATCGACCTCCAGCTCGGCGTACTCCTCTCGGTCGATGACGTCGACCGCGCCCAACGTGTGACCTTTCTTGCGCTTCCTGACCGATCGTAGGACACTGCTCATCTCGGCTCCTTTCTCTCGTGGGCTGATGTCCGTCTTCTCAAACGTCATCAAACCACAGGGTTTGGAGCCGCTTCAATTTCCAACTAAGTTTCGCTCACACTCCGGTAGGGCTACAATGGGTACAGTTCTCGATCGAGGCTGATGATGAGCATACGCAGAGTCCCCAGATTCTCCTTGTTGTGTTCACTCGTGACGGTTGGCGGTATCGTCATCGCCACACACAGCACGCTCTCAGGCCAGGAAGGCGAGGAACCGGACCTCCGACTCCGGGCCTCACCGCAGGTGACGTTCGCGGGAAGCGAGGTGCTCTTGATCGCCGAGCTGCGTGGCGGTGACGACGACTATCGCGAGCTGTATTGCGTCACCGTGGAGTGGGATTGGGACGACGGAACCCGCTCGGAAATAACCCCCGACTGTGACCCGTATGAGCCGGGCGTGAGCAAGATTCGTCGTCGCTATTCAGTCCGGCACACGTTCGAATTCAGTGGTCGACATGAGGTCCGGGTGAACTTGAAGCGGCGAGACGATGTGGTCGCCTCTAGAAAGGTGGCGATCGAGGTTCGCGGGATTAGGTAGTCGACGGCAGACGGCTGTCGCCCACCGCAAGCACGACGCGTTCGAATCGGTCACCGACCAAACGGAACGCACCTACCTGTTCGACGAGTGCCTCGCGACCGCCTGGCGAAACAACCACATACAGCAGCGTCTGGTCGCTGGCCTCCGCGAGATCGGTCGGCGACGGCTCGGGAGCCGCGTGTGGGTGCGAGTGATACGCGCCCATGACTAGCAATCCTTCTGCCCGGGCCGACCGGATGGTCCGGAAATGGTCGGCCGGGTCGATCTGATATCGAGTGGGGCTCGCTCTGAGATTGCGTGCGCGCTCTGACCGCTCGATGCGCGTCTGGGTTCCCACCAACAAGCCACAGCACTCGTCTGGTAGCGCCTCGTGGGCATGCTCGACAAGTGCGCCGAGAACCGAGAGCTGAATCTCGACCTGGAGTCCGCTTTCGAGCACGCTATGAGGCTGGCCTTTTTGGCTGGGTCAGGCGTGCCAGGACGGCGCGCCAGGAGACGGCCGAATCAAACACACGGTCGACACTGGTAGGGTCGCTCACACCTTCTCGTAGAGTCTGGAGCTCCGTGATCATCGCGTCGAGGGCCGCCGTGATTTCGTCGGCATTGGTTGAGCAGATATCACGCCAGATCGTGGCCGGACTGGCAGCCAGACGGGTCGTATCGGCCAAACCCCGGCCAGTCAGCGCGAGCCCCTCAGGACCAGCATGCTCGCCAACGACGTGCATGAGCGTCGATGAGGCAAGCTGAGGGAGATGAGAAAGAAATGCCAGCAGCCGGTCGTGTTTGTCCGCCGTCATGACGTGCGGAACCGCGCCCAGTGCGGTCACGAAGTCCTGGAGTCGCGCGAGCGCCGTCGCCGAGGAGTCATCGGCCGGCGTAAAAAGCCACGGGCGGCCCTTGAAAAGGTCTGCCCTCGCATAGTCGATCCCGGCCTGCGGTGCACCGCCAAGTGGATGGCCGCCGATAAACCGTAGCCGAGGCGGGAGAAGGCGCGACCGCTCGACGATGTGGCGCTTTGTGCTACCGACGTCGGTCACGACGGCCTCGCCCGAGACGCTGTGCTCGATCTCGCTCAGGAGTGCGATGTTCTGCTCGACAGGAGCTGCCAGGACCACGAGATCGGCCTCGGCCATGACGACCAGGTCGTCGGCCGCCACGTCGATGGCGTGGCGCACCATCGCCCGCTCCAGCACATCTTTGTCGTCGACACCGATCACGAGGGACCCCGGCCACAACTCACGAGCCGCGAGGGCGATCGACCCGCCGATCAGGCCAAGACCGACGACTGCGATCTTGTCGAAGACCGGAGGCGTACCCCCACCGGCACCCGGCTGGATAACTGGCAGCCGGCGACTAGGATCTGTCATCGCTATGCCGGTTTCGGCGAGTCATCGCACCAATCATGTACCCCACCCACGCTGGGGGACCGGTTCGACGCAGACACTTCTTCCGATCGCGGGCGCGATGATGCGGACCTCCGACATGAGTTGCTCGAACTGGTCGGGGAAGAGCGATTGGGCTCCATCGCTGAGCGCGTGGTCCGGGTCTGGGTGCACCTCGATGATCAAGCCATCGGCGCCGGCCGCCACCGCCGCCCGAGCCATCGGCGCCACCTTGTCCCGAATGCCGATCCCGTGACTTGGGTCGGCCACAATCGGTAAGTGGCTCAGCTTGTGTATGACAGGTATCGCCGAGATGTCGAGGGTGTTGCGCGTGTAACTCTCGAAGGTGCGAATGCCGCGCTCACACAGCACGACGTCCGTATTCCCTCCCGACAGGATGTATTCGGCCGAGAGCAACCACTCTTCTATGGTTGCTGAGATTCCACGCTTGAGAAGAACGGGCGTCCTGATCTTCCCCAGCTCCCGGAGGAGGGTGTAGTTCTGCATGTTCCGGGCACCGACCTGCAGCATGTCCGCATACTGCGTCAGCAGGGTGATCTGGCTCACATCCATCACTTCTGACACGAGCTTCAGGTGGTGTCCGTCGGCAGCCTGACGCAAAAGCCTGAGACCATCCTCGCCCAGCCCCTGAAAACTGTAGGGCGAACTGCGTGGCTTGAAGGCCCCGCCCCGAAGCACCTTTGCGCCGGCCTTGCTCACCGCCGCCGCTGACGCTTCCACCTGCTCCTCGGTCTCGGCGGAACATGGTCCCGCCATGACGATGACCTCGTCACCTCCAATCCGAAGATCCCCGACTGAAACGATGGTCTTCTCCGGTTTGAAGGTGCGACTCGCCAGCTTGTAGGGCTCGGTGATGCGCAGCACCTCATGCACCCCCTCCATGACCTCAATCAGACGCGTGTCGAAGCCTCGGTGCCCCCCCACGGCTCCGAGAACGGTCTTCAAGGCCCCGGTCGACCGATGGACATCGAACCCCTTCTCCACGAGCGTGGCGATGACGTGTTGTATCCGATCCTCCGCCGCCCGTTCTTCCATGACCACGACCATACTGCTACCTCCATCCATCATCGGAGCCCATGGGCCTCCGTCGGTACCGCTCGTTCTCAGTGTTTGTCTTCCGCCAGCCGTTCGAGCCGGCGGTTCTCGTCGATGATCCGCTCGAAGAGACGAGTGATGGCGCCTCCTTCAAGTGGACCACCGTTCACTCGTCGAGCGTGGTCAAGCACCTCGATTTCCCGATCGGGCTGATAGGTGTCCAGCCCCACTTGTTCTTTGAGACGCCCCAACGCGAGCGCGCACGCAGCGCGGTCGTTGAGGAGCCTCACAAGCTGCTCGTCCAGTTCGTCAATCTGACTCCGAAGCCCCTTCATCTGATCGTCAAGACCCGAGGGGGCGCCCCCGCGTGCATTGGATTCATCGTGTGCTCGATCGCTCATGAGCTCCTGTCCTCGACCAAGTTCGCGCCTTTCGAGAGTCCACTCTTGAGCCAACGGACGTAGCGGTCCACCTCATCGGCCAGACTCTCGTCGCCTGATGCGCGTGCAATCGTATTGACCAAGCCACTCCCCACAACGGCAGCGTCGGCCCATCGGCCAACCTGCACGACGTGGTCTGGGTGCGAAATACCGAACCCAATCGCCACGGGCAGATCCGTCACCCTCCTGATCCGCTGCACCATCTCACGGGTGCCGTCGGCAATCGTATCGCGCTCACCCGTCACACCCAACCGCGAGATGCCATAGAGAAAGCCCTTCCCGAGTTCGGCGGCTCGTCGAATCCGGCTCTCCGTCGTCGTTGGGCTCAGCAGAAAGATCGGCGCGATATTCACCTTACTGGCAGCGGCGCGGAGGTCTCCAGCCTCTTCTATGGGGAGATCGAGCACCAGCACACCATCGACGCCCGCCGAGGCGGCCCGCGACATGAAGCCTTCCAGCCCCATGGCCAGCACGGGATTGGCGTAACTGAACACCACAATCGGAGCCGACACGACTGGACGGAGGTCCTCGATCAGGTCGAGACTCGACCTGAGGGTGGTTCCCGCCGACAGTGAGCGCTCAGACGCCCGTTGGATGGCAGGACCGTCGGCGAGCGGGTCCGAGAAGGGAATGCCGACCTCCAGCACGTCGGCCCCGGCGCGGTCGAGGGTCTTCAGAATCATGGCCGACCGTGTGGCATCGGGGTCACCGGCCGTCACATAGGTCACAAGTCCTGTCCGGCCCTCCGAGCGTAGCGCCGCGAACGTATCGTCGATGCGAGACACGGTTCTAGTCCTCGAGTCCTTGAACGGTGGGAACATCTTTGTCCCCGCGGCCGGAGAGGTTGACCAGGACAATGCCTTCTGGTCCGAGCTCCGCGGCGAGATCGCGGGCATACGCGACCGCGTGTGACGACTCCAGCGCCGGGAGTATTCCCTCGAGGCGGCACAGGCTTTTGAACGCGTTGAGCGCCTGCTCATCCGAGACGCTGGTATATTCCGCGCGCCCCAGGTCGCGCAGCCACGCATGCTCTGGCCCAACTGCGGCATAGTCGAGACCCGCGGAGACCGAGTGAGTGAGCTCGATGTTGCCGTCCGCATCCTGAAGCACGTAGCTCCTGGTGCCCTGGAGGACGCCGGCCGTGCCTGTGGCAAACCTGGCTGCGTGCTGTCCGGAGACCAACGCCGTGCCACCCGCCTCCACCCCAATCAACCGCACGGCGTCGTCGTCGACGAACCCATCGAAACAGCCGAGGGCGTTGCTCCCTCCCCCCACACAGGCGACGACGGCATTCGGCAAGCGTCCCGCCTGCGCGATGATCTGCTCACGAGCCTCGCGGCCGATCACCGACTGGAACTCCCGAACCATCAACGGATACGGGTGAGGTCCAAGTACCGAGCCGAGCAGGTAGTAGGTGTGCCCCACGCTCGCCACCCAGTCGCGCATGGCCTCGTTGATGGCGTCCTTGAGCGTCCGGCTCCCCGAATCCACGCCCGTCACCGTGGCGCCCAGGAGCCGCATCCTGAAAACGTTCGGTTCCTGCCGCCGCATGTCCTCGGTGCCCATGAAGACCTCGCACTCGAGACCGAGCAGCGCGCACACTGTCGCCGTGGCCACGCCGTGCTGTCCGGCGCCCGTTTCTGCGACGACCCGGCGTTTGCCCATCCGCTTGGCCAGCAGTCCCTGCCCCAGTGCGTTGTTGATCTTGTGGGCACCGGTGTGGGCGAGATCCTCGCGCTTGAGAAACAGCTGGGCACCGCCGACCTCGGCAGTCAGACGCGTCGCCTCGTATACGGGCGTTGGGCGGCCCACGAAATGCTTGAGCAACGAGGTAAGCTGCGCCACGTAGTCGGCGTCCTCGCGAGCCTCTCTGTAGGCCTGCTCCAGCGCCTCCACGGGCTCGACCAGGGTCTCCGGGACAAAGCGCCCACCGTAGGCCCCGAAGTAGCCCTTTGAGTCAGGATCCCGGTGGCCAAAGACTGGCGGCGTCATAGTGCTTCTCGCCCCTTCCCTACGCCTCCTGGGGCCCCCACGCCCTGGTGGGGATGCTCCGCCGCAGCGACCGCGGCGAAAAAGTGCCGCATAAGCCCGTGGTCCTTGACACCTGGTGTGGTCTCCAGACCGGACGAGACGTCGACACCGTACGGACGGACGGCGACGACCGCATCGACCAGGTTGGCCGGTGAAAGACCACCCGCGAGATAGATCCGCCGCTGCCTCGCCACCGCTGCCGCCAGCGACCAATCGACCTGCCGTCCGGTGCCGCCCTTCTTGACCGGGTCATGGGCATCGAGGAGGACCGTCAGGGAATCCGGCAGCCCCGTGGCATGACGAACGCTTTCGGCCCCGCGCAGCGGGACCGCCTTCAGCACCTCGACGCCGAGTCGACGAGATAGTTCCACGCAGAATTCGGCCGACTCGATGCCATGCATTTGCACAGCCCTCAGCCCAACCTCCTTCACCGTGTCTTCGATCGTTCGATTGTCCGAGTCGACGAAGACTCCAACCGGCGTGACCTCACGTGGCAACGCGTCGACGACCGCCCGGGCCGTACCGGGTGGCACCCACCGGGGGCTGCCCTCCCAGAACACGAAGCCAACCGCCGTTGCCCCTAGCTCGCAAGCCAGGACCGCATCTTCGGCGCGTGTCATACCGCAAACCTTGACCCTCACCATGTCACGGGACCTCCCGGCGCGGTCGGGGGACGCCACCGGCCTCCTCCAACATCGTTCGGAGTGCCGCACCCGGGTCGGTCCGGGCCATCAACGCCTCACCCAAGAGGAATGCGTCGTAGCCCACGGACCGGAGTGCCACGAGGTCGGCGCTCGACCGAATACCGCTCTCGGCCACGGCGACCACCGAGTCGGGAATCTGCGAGACGAGCTGAACGGAGGCGTCGAGATCGACTGCGAGCGTACGCAGATTCCGGTTGTTGACACCAATAACCGCAGCGTCTGCCTCTAGCGCCCGTACGAGCTGGCGTTCATCGTGGACCTCGACCAGAGCCGCCAAGCCCTGCGACTTCGTCGTGCTCAAAAGGGACCTGAGCTCGACGTCGTCGAGGGCGGCCACGATGAGAAGAATGGCATCCGCGCCAGCTGCTCTCGCCTCGAGCACCTGATACTCGGTCACGATGAAATCCTTGCGTAGCACAGGGATGTCAACGACCCCCCGAACCTGTTCCAGGTGTTCGAGCGCGCCATCGAAGAAGGCGGGCTCTGTCAACACGGACACCGCGGCCGCTCCGGCGGAGTCGAAACTCTCGGCGATGGCCGAGGGGGCGTAGTCGCTTCGCAGGATCCCCCGCGAAGGCGAGCGTCGTTTACACTCAGCGATCACGTTGATACGGTCGTCGGAGATAAGGCCGGCTCGAAACGCATCACCCCGCGGTTCGCGCTTGGTGGCATCAGCCTCTACGCTCCGCAGCGGCCGACGGCCCTCCGAGACGCTGACCTCGTGCCGGGTGGCTTCCACGATCGCCTCGAGGAGGTCGGGAGACGCGTTCCCGGCGGAGAGCTGCGAGGCACTCACGCCGCCTCCTCCTCGTGTGACAACTGAATCCAGCGGTCAAGGAGCGTCGCCACATCACCGCGGTCCAGTGCCGCGCCTGCCCGCTCGACACCTGCGCGCAGAGAGTCGCTCTTTCCCGCGATGAAGAGACCGGTGGCCGCATTGGCCACTACCAAATCTCTCGCGGGTCCCCGACTACCGGCAATCACCTGCCGAGCCACCTCGACGCTTTCCTCCACGCCATCGACGCGGACCGAGTCAAGGCTAGCAGGCGAGAGACCGAAGTCCGCCGGGTGGACATACAACGTCCGAATTGCATCATCACAGCACTCGGTGACCTTTGTGTATCCGGTGATCGAAATCTCGTCGAGACCATCGGCACCATGGACAACCCAGGCTCGTGTCGAACCCAGCCGCGCCAGGGCACGCGCCAGCAGGTCGGTGTGCTCAGGCCTGGGAACGCCGACGAGTTGCCGACTGGCGCCGGCAGGGTTTGTGAGTGGACCGAGGAGATTGAAGGCCGTTCGAACCCCGAGGTCCCGACGGGCTTGGGCGGCATGGCGCATGGACGGGTGGAACGTCGGTGCGAAAAAGAAGGCAAGGCCCGCGACGCTGAGACACCGGTCGACAACCGCCGGAGACGCTGACACGTTCACGCCCAGCGCCTCGAACAGGTCGGCGCTGCCACAGCGGCTCGAGACCGACCGGTTGCCATGCTTTGCCACCCGCACTCCACAGGCAGCCACGATGAGGGCGGACAGCGACGAGACATTGAGTGTGTGGAGGCCGTCCCCTCCCGTACCACACGTATCGAACACGTCGTCGAATGCATGCTCGGGTTTGACGGCCTGCTGCCGCATCGTGCGGGCAAGCCCAACGATCTCGACCGGTCGCTCGCCCTTCATCGACAGGGCGATGAGCAGACCTGCCGTCTCAGCGGCGGTCGCGCGTCCCTCCATGATCTCAACCATTGCGCCGGCGGCTTCCGCCTCGGTCAAGTCCTCCCGACGATGCAGCTTCGTAAGCAGGCCGGCAAACATCTACTGCTCCAGAAAGTTTCTCAAGAGGCTGTGACCGACCTTGGTCAAAACACTCTCCGGGTGGAACTGGACGCCATGAAGGGGCCAGGTCCGATGACGAAGTCCCATGACCGTCGTCCCGTCGACCGTTCTGGCCGACACCTCGAGGGCGTCCGGCCACGCGCTGGTGGCCACGGCCAGTGAGTGATACCTGCCTGCACTGAACGGCGACTCGAGTCCGGCAAATACCCCCTTCCCGTCGTGCTCGACGTCGGAGCACTTTCCGTGGAGCAGCATCGGGGCCTGGACGATCTCGGCGCCACAGGCGTATCCGATAGCCTGGTGGCCCAGACACACGCCAAGCATCGGGATGGAGGCTCCGAGGTGTTGGATGACCTCTACGGTCACCCCCGCATCCTCTGGACGTCCCGGTCCCGGTGAGATCACGACACGATCTGGCTGCATGGTCTCGACGTCGCCGACACTCAGCTGGTCATTCCGACGTACCGTCAGTTCAGCACCGAGCTCGCCCAAATACTGAACGAGGTTGTAGGTGAACGAGTCGTAGTTGTCGATCACCAGGACTCTCGTCATCCGACCCCCACCGGACCGCGTCCGCTCTGCGCCATCTCAAGTGCTCGGATCAGCGCGGACGCTTTGTCGCGGGTTTCCTGATACTCGGCGGCCGGGTCGGAGTCGGCCACGATCCCGGCGCCAGCCTGAACAGAGGCGTGGCCCTCCGTCATGACGATGGTCCGAATGGTGATACAGCAATCGAGGTGTCCGCCAAAATCGAGGTAGCCTACCGCTCCCGCGTACACCCCGCGGGTCGATGGTTCGAGCTCGGCGATGATCTCCATTGCGCGAATCTTTGGCGCCCCCGACACCGTTCCCGCCGGAAAACAGGCGGCGAGAGCGTCGAGTCTGTCGTGCTCGGCGGTCAATGCCGACTCGACCCTGGACACGAGGTGCATCACATGCGAGTAGCGTTCGAGGCCCATGTACTGAGCCACTGTGACGGAGCCGTACTCGCTCACCCGCCCGAGGTCGTTCCGCCCGAGGTCGACAAGCATGACGTGCTCGGCCCGCTCCTTCTCATTCTCACGCAGCTCATCAGCGAGCTGGTCGTCCTCCGTTGCCGTGCGACCTCGCGCCCGTGTCCCGGCGATGGGATGGGTTTCCGCTTGCCGACCCTCAACCCGTACAAGCATTTCTGGGGATGAGCCGACGATTGACAGTTTTCCCACCGTCATGAAGTACATGTAGGGCGACGGGTTGACGTAGCGCAAGGTCCGGTAGACGGTGAACGGGTCGACTGTCACCTCCGTCTCGAAGCGCTGCGACAGAACGACCTGATAGATGTCGCCTGACTGGATATACGCCTGGGCCTTCTTGACTGCGCGCTCGTAGTCGGTGCGTTCGGTGTTCGACCGCCACGTCAGCTCAGGTCGCGGGTCCTGGGTACGTGTCGACAGCGCTTGTTCGAGCTCCCGTTCGAGAAACCGGATCTTGGCCTGAGCAAGGTCGAAGCGAGCGCGAAGATCGCAACCCTCCTCCACTGTGGCGTTGGCGATGATCAAGATCCGATGTTTCACATGATCGAACGCCAGCACCGTGTCGAAGAGCATGAACCCCGCGTCGTCGGTCTCCTCTGTTGCGCTGGTCCCCTTCCCATGCTTCTCCCACCGCGCCTCGAGCGACGGCTCGAACCAGGCGGCAGCCTCATAGCCGAGGAATCCGACTGCCCCGCCGGTGAATCGTGGCAAGCCCTCGACACGCGGTGACCGATATCGCGCCATGATGTCACGCAGTACGTCGATGAACGGCTCCTGTCGCTCGGTGGTCGTCCCCCCTTCGTCCACCAAGACTCGTCCGCCCTGGGCGCGCAGGACCAGAAAGGGATCTTTTCCGAGAAAGGAATAGCGCGCCAGGCGCTCGCCGCCCTCGACGCTTTCGAACAGAAACGCGTGCTCCGAGTCGTCGGCCAGCTTGAGAAAAGCCGAGACCGGCGTGAGCAGGTCGGCCATGACTTCCCGGCAGACCGGCACGAGATTGCCTTGCGTGGAGAGCTCGATGAAATCCTCGAACCGAGTATCACTTGTCATCGCGTCACACCCTGCGTGTCTCTCCAGTGGCCGACTCGGCTCGGGCTTTCTCCTGGTGGCGGTGAAGTTGGCGTTCCGCCGCCGCCCGGAACAGGTCGGGGGCGGGGGGTTGCCCCGTCCACCAGGCGAACTGGCGTTCCGCCTGTGCGACCAACATGCCGAGACCACCTACCACCTTGCAGCCAGCCGCCGCTGCATCCGAGAGCAGCCTGGTGACCGGTGGGTTGTAGACCAGATCGTAGACGAGGGTCCCATCGAGTTCCGCTCCGCTCACCGGGGTGCCGTTGACGTTGGGGTAGGTTCCCAGCGGTGTCGTGTTGACCAGAAGGTCCCAACTGCCCCCGGCAGGTGGAAAGGCGCTGGTGCCTCCACCAACGAGCGAGGCCACTGCCTCCGCACTGGCCGCCTGCCGCGCAGAGACGGTGACCTCGGCACCCACGCTGGAGAGTGCCACCGCCACGCCACGGGCCGCACCGCCCGCCCCCAAAATCGTGACCCGACGGCCATTGAGTTCGAGCCTGCTCCGGAGCGGGTCCAGAAAACCTGCAACGTCAGTGTTGGTGCCCTCCCATCCTGGCCCGGCCCTGCGCAGCGTGTTCACGGCGCCGACGCGTTGCCCGACCTCGTCGGTGTGGACGCGGCCGGTCATGACGGCCTCCTTGAATGGTGCGGTGACGCTGGCGCCCTGAAGGTCGAATGCGTCGGCAAAGCTCTGGAAGTCATCCACATCCGCGGCATCCAGCGGGATATACACAGCGTTGCGTCCCGTTTCCGCGAAGCCGGCGTTGTGCATGACGGGAGACAATGAGTGTCCGAGCGGCGATCCCAGCACGCCAAATAACTCGGTTCCGATCGCCGCGCGACGGATCTGAAACTCCTCTAACATCTGGCACACATCGAGTTGTCCCGGCGCCACCGGCGTCCCTGTTCCGCCATACGTCCACGCTGACCCGAAGTGGTCAGGGAGCAGTCTCGAAGGAAGCCCGGCCGGTCCCATGCCGATAACGACGTGCTCGCACTCGTGCCTCTGAGATCCGGACGCAAGATCCCGAAGCTGTATGAGCTCGGATAGACGCCTGACCCGGGCCGCGAGCTTGACGACCTGCGCACCAGTGGCCCGCATCGACCGATACCGCTGTTCGAGGTCATTCGGTACACCCTCAAAGTTGTGGTCAGACAACACCACCCGCCGCCCCCCGTGTCGGTCGATGAGGTCGGCGCAGTCACTACCCCACTCCACATCGATGAACTCAGCGCCCTGCGTCAATGCCAGAGTCAGCAGCCGGCCGCGCTCCTCCTCCGACCCTGAGAACTGCCCGCCGGCCCAGGTCGGACGGCATGTCACGATGACGGGAACTCGTCTGTCGGAGAGAAGGCCGTCGATATCCACTTCGTCTGCGTAATCCAGGCGTAACTCGACCATGTCGGCATCGGTCGCCGCGTCCCGAGCCTGTCGGAGGGCGTCGGTCGTGGCCCCCGTCACGGTTGCGCACAGCTTGGCGTTCATAAAAAAAAAGCCTCTTCAGCGCGTCGGCTGAAGAGGCGTCATCGTTCTCGTTGTCCGGGTGTGTACCCGTATCTAATTGACGGCCCCTCCAGGAGCTCCGCTAAACCGGTGGAACCACCACCAGCGCGACGAAGTGGGCCAATAGGCGTATCGCACGGTCAGATAGAGCTTCTGGTCCGCCATCGAACTGTCGGCTACGTTACCAGACCGGTCGACAGCGTGTCAATTTGGACATCTCCTTGACCGTCAACCGTTTCGTCCGATATAACGATCACAGGCTTAGCCCACCATGAGAGCCGGTGCTCTGCTCGTTTGTGCCCTCCTTGCCACGTTGTGTCTGGTTCACCTCCCGGCGGAGACTGCCCGGATGCCCCTGGACGAAGTGCGGGCGGGAATGCGCGGGATTGGTATCACGGTCTTTCAGGGGGCCGACCGCGAGGAGTTCGATGTCGAGATCCTCGGCGTGCTGCAGAACGGCATCGGCCCAAAACGCAGCCTCATCGTCTGCCGTCTCGAGGGTGGGCCACTGGCCACGACCGGCGTGATCCAGGGAATGAGTGGTAGCCCCGTCTATATCGATGACAGATTGATCGGAGCGGTCTCCTACTCCTTGGGTTCCTTCGCCACCGAAGCCATCGCCGGTATCACGCCGATCGAGGAAATGGCCGCGACAGACGACTCGGCAACGACCCAGGTTCGTCGTGGACCCGGTGCCGGGCTGTTGCTTCCGGTGACCGCGGAGGCGCTTGCCAATACGGTGCGGAGGGCGTTCGGCGGATCGGAGCCTTTTGCGCGGCAACCGGGCGACATCGAAGCCTTCGGGCTGCCCCTGGCTGAAGCCGGCCGGATGGGGACGCAGTTGCGCCCGATCGCGACGCCGTTGGTCCTGAGCGGATTCGGCCCAGAGCTCCATCAGTTGTGGTCCTCGGCGTCCAGACTCGGCGGGTTCGTCACGACGGTCGGTGGAACCATGAGCGCCGAGGCGCAAGAAGCGTACGCCGGCGTGCGGCTGCAACCGGGCGATGCGGTCGGGGCGAGCCTCATCCGCGGAGATCTGACGATGGCGGGGACGGGGACGGTCACGATGGTCGAGGACGACCGCGTGTATGCCTTCGGTCATCCCTTTTACAACCTAGGGCCTGCCAAGTTTCCCATGACGCGCGCGCACGTCACGACCCTCTTGCCGAGTCTGGCGATTTCCTCGAAGATCGCCGCGATCGGTGAGGTTCTGGGCACGATCGACCAGGACCGGCCTACAGGCATCTACGGCACGCTCGGCGCTGGACCGGCGCTGATCCCGATACGGGTCACGCTCGCCGCGGAGGACCAGAGTCTTGATGAGACGTTTCTCTTCGAAGTCGTTGATGACCCACTCTTCACCCCGCTATTGACCTATACGTCTGTTCTGAACACGTTCCAGTCGTGGACACGCAGTGTCGGACCTCGCTCCTACATGGTCAGCGCGACCGCCCGAATCGAGGGGCACCCCGACCTCACCTTCGGAGATAGGTATTCGGGAGCGATTGCGTCAGCGGCGGCGGCGGCCGCCCTGGCGGCGCCCTTGACGGCGCTCCTCGAGAACCGGTTTGAGCCTGTCCGAATCGAAGGCGTGGACGTACAGGTCACGTCGGTGGAGGAACCCCGGACTGCCACCCTCGAGCGGGTCTGGCTGGATGCGCCCCGCACACGTGCGGGGGACCGGGTGCCGCTTCGGGTCCTTTCCCGAAACTTCCGTGGCGAAGAGTTGCTCGAGACGATCATGATTGATCTTCCGCCGCACGCGACTGGCCGACTCCAGATTCACGTGTCGGACGCGGCATCTCTGACTCAGCGAGAGCGCCAGGAGGGCTACGTGGGCCAGCCGGCCGATACGCTGGCTCAGTTGATTCGGACCCTCAATCAGGCCAGACGCAACAGTCGGATCTATGTGAGACTCCTCCGGTCGGATACCGGAGCCGTTGACCGGGGTGAGCGGATGCCGGCGCTGCCTGGTTCGGTGCTCGCGGTTTTGGATGGGAACCGGAGCAGCGGAGGTCTGGGGCGACTTCGGAGCGCGACGCTCGGCGAGTGGGAGATCGTCACCGACCACGTGGTCTCTGGGTCGCGCACCCTCACGGTTGACGTCGAGTGAGATTCCTGAACGCGGGCGTCAGCCGCCCACGCCTACCTCTTGTCGCTGTCGGCCTGAGTGCCTTGCTCGCCGTCGCCGTCGCGCACGCCGCTTCTCCGACCTTTTGGTTGGTGTCGACACAAGAAGATTTCCTGCTCGGCGAAGTCGAGAATGTCTCGGTCGATGCGATTGGCCAACTGCTGATCGGCCCTGAGACAGAGATCGTCTACGAGACGACCGCGCCGTTCCTGTGGACAGCGGCCCAGCGCGATGGTTCGCTTTGGGTCGGTAGTGGAAATGACGGCAAGCTGTACACCGTGGACGACTCCGGCTCCGGAATCGAGGTGTTCGACGCGGAAGAACTGAACATCCACGCGATCGCCCCAAGCAGCGACAGGACAGCTTACGTCGGCACCTCGCCGGATGGCGCGGTGTACGAAGTCGGCGTGGACGGAACGACGCCTCGGACCGTTTTCGATCCGGACGAACGGTACATCTGGGCCCTCGTCATCGATCCCGAATCTGGCGACCTGTATGTCGGCACCGGTGAGCCCGGAAAAATATATCGCATCCAGGCAGATGGCAGCGCGACACTCCACTACGATACCGAAGCAACCCACGTGCTCGCCCTGACGTGGGACACCACCGGCAATCTTCTCGCGGGGACAGGGTCTCCGGGGCGAGTGTTTCGGATCGATGGCGACGGCCAAGGATTCGTCCTGCTCGATAGTCCCTTCGATGAGATTCGCTCGCTCCGTGTGGCCGACGGGGGGGCAACCTACGCGGTCGGCGTGAGCCAGTCGCCGGCCCGGAGTGAGACACCGGTCTCTGCACCCACTCCGAGCGGGGGCGGCACTCCGACGGTGACGATTTCCTCGACGGTCACGGCCGTGGTCACGGCTAGTACTGGCAGCACGTCGTCGGCTACGGACAGCCAGTCGAGCGGGAGCTCACCAGCGAGGGGCGCGGTCTATAGGATTCGCGAGGACGGCGTGTGGGATGTGATCTGGGAATCGACGACCGACGCACCCTACGATGTCGCGTTGAGTACCGATGAAGCGGGTCGCCACTCAGTGCTCGTCGGAACGGGAGCCAACGGGAAGATTTTTCGGGTGATGGATAACCCACCGCAGGTCATCCTCCTGACTCGAGCACCGGCCAAACAGATCACACGATTCGTCACGACAGCCGATGGTGGGCACTACTACGTCACCGCCAACCCCGGCAAAGTACATCGATTGTCGGCCGCTCAAGCGGGGAGCGGGAGCTACGTCTCAGACGTGCGCGACGCGCGGACGGTGGCCACATGGGGAACAGTGCGCTGGAGCGCGACCGAGCCCACCGGGACCACCGTACGGCTATTCACCAGGTCGGGGAATACGGAGAAACCCAACGCGACGTGGAGTCCGTGGTCGGAGCCCTACATGGATCCGGCAGGGTCGCAGATCTCGAGCCCGAAAGCCCGCTACCTTCAATGGAAGGCGGAACTCACCGGGAGCGATGCGACCCCGGTGTTGCGATCTGTGACCACGGCCTATCTGCCGACGAACGTGCGACCACAGCTCACCGAGCTCACCGTCCACCCAGCTGGGGTCGTCTTTCAACAGCCCTTCTCTGGAACCGACCCTCCGATTGCCGGCCTGGGAGTTGAGGCGGAAGCCCGGGTTGCCAGCAACGGCGCGAACGGAGAGTCGGCGCAGGGCTCGCTTGGACGGCGAGTGTATCGGAAGGGACTTCAGAGTTTTGTCTGGTCTGCGCGCGACGATAACCAGGACGACCTCGAATTCGACGTCTTGTATCGGTCCGAGTCGCGCGACGACTGGGCCGTGCTTGCGAAGACGACGCGAGACTCGATCTTTACGTGGGACACCACGTCGACTCCAGATGGCACCTACGTCGTCCGCGTTGTGGCCTCTGACGCCCTCTCGAACGCGCCGGGGACGGCGCTATCGGGGGTCCGCGACAGCACACCGTTCGACATCGACAATTCTCCGCCACGGATAACGTTGGAGACCCCGCGACAGGTTGACGACCAGACTGTCATTCCGTTCAAGGTGGAGGACGCACAATCACCCATCCACCGTGTCGAGTACTCGGCCGATACCGAGCGATGGCAGATTGTCTATCCCATTGACGGCATTCCCGACTCGCTCCTGGAGCGGTTTGAGATTACGGTTAGTACCGACGTGTCCACTCAGATCGTGCTCCGCGCCACCGACGCCATGGCGAACACGACCACTGCGTCAGGCCGGTAGGCCTGGTCGGGATTCCTGCTACCATTGGCGGCAATGCGCCGCTTCATCCTGGGCTGTGTCGTGCTACTCGTCGGTATGACAGGCGTCTTCCTCTATAACGGCATCATGGAGGAGCGCGAGTTCCAGCGGTTGACCGCGAATGGCGACCATGCTGTCGCCACCGACCAGGCCTTTCTGGCAATCGAAGCCTACAGCGGGGCGCTCGCCCTACATCCTGACTCGATGGCCATCTATCTCAAGCGCGGCGAGCTCTATCAACGACAGGGCGATCTCGACGCGGCCGCTCGCGACCTCACCATGGCCGCCCGTCTCGACCCCGCCGCAACACGGCCGCACGAGAGACTCGGTGACCTATCCGTCGCGGTGGAATCCTACGCTGAGGCCGTCGGACACTACACGGACTACGTGGGCCTTGACGATCAGAATCCACAAGTGCTGTACAAACTGGCGCTGGTCAATCAACGCTCGGGTCGGGTTGCCCGGGCAGTTCTGCTTTTGCGTCAGGCGATCGAGCTCGACGATCAGTTCGTCCAGGCGCACTACCTGCTTGGACTGTGCCTGACTGAGCAGGATCGATTGAAGGAGGGCCGCGACGTGCTGGAAGAGGCTGTGGGGTTGTCGCCGGGCTTTCTCGAAGCCCGGGAGGCGCTGGCCGGCATCTACCGGTCGCTGGGTGACCAGAGGGCCGAGCTACAGCACCTCGACGCCCTCGCCGCCCTCGACCGCGCGAACCCACAGCGCCACGTCACGCGGGGTCTGGCATACGCCCGGGCGGGACAGACCGAACTCGCCGTGCTGGCGCTCGGCCGGGCGGCCGAGGAGCACCCCGACCAGCCACAGGTATATGAGGCCCTCGGGCGCGTGTGGTTCGAGATTGCAGAGAACCAGGACGATCATGTCGCTTTGGGAAAAGCGCTCGAAGCGTGGTCGTCGGTTCCGACCCCGGCTGCGTCCAGCGCGACACTGACGTTGCTAGGGCGTGCGAGGCTTCTGGACGGCGACACGGAGGGGGCGACGCGGGCGTTGCGACTCGCGGTCGATCGGTTTCCCGTCTCCCCTGACGCCTATCTCCAGCTCGCTGAGCTGGAGGAGATGGCGTGGCACTGGGAGGAAGCCAATCTCCTGAGACGCCAACATCGCGCGCTGACGTCTTCAGCCAGCACTGCTCCGCACGCTGGCGCCGGCCCGCCCAGCGGCTGAGATACCCTTCGTGCTCAACCGTCTTTTCATTATCGTCGCTCTGGCGTCGGTCCTCATCGGGGCCTATACCGGTCAGATGCAAGAGGTGTCTGACGCCTTGCTGACATCGGCACGTTCTGCCGTTGATCTGGCCATCGGTCTGGTGGGCGTCATGGCCTTCTTTCTCGGTCTGATGAACGTGGCGCAGGACGCGGGCCTCACGGCGAGCGTCTCCCGCTTCGTCAGTCCGCTGATGCGACTCCTTTTTCCGTCCATTCCGGCCGGCAGCCCCGCCATGAGCGCCATGGTGCTGAACATTTCTGCGAATATGGTCGGTCTTGGGAACGCGGCCACACCATTCGGGATCAAGGCCGTCGAGGAGCTCGACAAGTACAACACCGAAAAGGGAACCGCCACCAACGCCATGGCGTTGTTCCTGGCCATCAACACGGCAGGGCTTTCCGTTCTGCCCACTGGCGTTGTCGGCGTACGTGCCGCTCTCGGCTCGAGTAACGCCGCCGGAATCTGGTTTCCCACCTGGTTCGCGAGCGGATGCGCCACCCTGATGGCGATCACGGCCGCCATCCTCCTTTCCCGTTTGCCACGCTATCAGGCGACCGAACCACCATCTGCTCCCGCACCCGCGGTGGCGGAGCCAGATGACCAGCTGGCCACTCCCGAAGGAGTGCCAGGATCGTCACCGGGTATCGTGCCCTTGCGGAAGTGGCTGGGCCGTATGTTCTGGCTGGTCTTCGCAGGACTGGCTGCCCGGGACTTCGTGATCCGGCTTGCGGAAGAGTCCCCGGGGGCGGTCGTACGAGGGATGCTCTCGTATTGGATGCTTCCGGCGCTCGTCGCCATCTTCGTCCTGTACGGTTGGGTCCGTCATGTTCGCGTCTATGAGTCGCTGGTCGAAGGGGCGAAGGAGGGATTTCAAGTCGCATTACGGATTATTCCGTTTCTCGTGGCCATTCTGGTCGTGATCGGCATGTTTCGCGCTTCCGGTGGTCTCGAGTTGCTCGTCAGCGCGATCGCTCCCTTCACCGCGTTCGTGGGTATGCCGGCGGAGGCGCTTCCCATGGCACTCCTCCGCCCGTTGAGCGGCTCCGGAGCGCTCGGCGTGGCGGCTGATACCATGACTGAGCACGGCCCAGATTCTGTGATCGGGTACATGGTGAGCACCTATCAGGGCAGCACTGAAACCACCTTCTATACGCTGGCGGTGTACTTCGGTGCGATCGGGGTCACGACCACCCGCCACACGGTTCCCGCCTGTCTCCTGGCGGACGTGACGGGCATCCTGGCGGCCACGTTTATCGTCAACTTGATGTTCGGGTGAAACCCGCTCGCCTACCCGTAGTGCAGTGCGGGGTGCACCAAGTTGACGGCAAACAGCCAAATCGGCTGAAACACAAGGTGGAACACTCTCCACGCGACCAGGATGCCAACCCAGGCGAACGCCGGCTGGCCCCAGATGAAGTGCTGATACGTGGCGGTCGCTGTGTCGTTGAGAAAAAGAGGCACCGCCCCGCTGCCATCCAAAGGGGGCACGGGAATCAGGTTGAAGATGGCCAGCAGGAGGTTCAGCGAAAAGAACACGCTGACCACGAGCGCAACACCCCTCCACACACCGGGCTCACTGGCGACGACCACCTGGTCGAAGCTCACCGCGTCGGGTGGCGAGAAGACCCCGATGAGCGCACCAGCCCTTATCAGCACCACCGCGCCGACCACGAGTAGGAAGTTGCCGGCCGGCCCGGCGAGTGCCATCCATGCTGCACGGCGCGGATAACGCATTGCCCAGCGTCGGTCGTACGGGGCGCTTGCGAACCCGAACGGCCACCCGGACAGGACGACCGAGATAAGCGGCAACACGACCATTCCGAAGGGCTCGCGTTGAATGTGTGGACGCGGGTCCAGCGACACCTGTCCGCCGTGATAGGCGGTCGCGTCGCCGCCACGCAGGGCTGCCCAGGCGTGAGCCGCTTCATGGAGCGTGGTCGAAAAGAGAAAGACCACGTAGTAAATGAGACCGCTTCCCAGGTCAGGCAAACGCCGAGATTATATCGTTAAGGCCATTGGGGACCGGGAGGAAGCGCTCGTCATCACGGGTCGAGGGA
This sequence comes from Vicinamibacterales bacterium, assembly GCA_965249105.1. Taxonomy (GTDB): domain Bacteria; phylum Acidobacteriota; class Vicinamibacteria; order Vicinamibacterales; family UBA8438; genus CAUZIB01. The sequence continues at coordinate 2,073,999 of OZ252219.1, forward strand.
AGGCCGTTTCACATGCCAGGCGCTGGACGCCTGAAACGCGTGGGCCACGCTGAGCACCTTGTCGTCTGAAAAGACACTACCGATCAGGGTGGTGGTCAGTGGTTGCGGATGCTGTCCTTCCGCTTGTGGGTCCCGGGGCCCGAAATCGTACGGGACCACCACGGCGGGGTGGCCGGTCTGGTTGGTTAGCCCGGTAAGACCTGACCCGCTCACAAACATGTCGAAATCGGTCATGGCCGTCGCCATCTCCCGCATGAGCACCATGCGGCGACGTTGCGCCTGTAGATAATCGAGCGCCAGCACTTCCCGACCGGCGCGAAACCGGCTTGCTTGCCGTTCTTCCTCCTCACTCCCGCCGGCGGGCAGCGGCGGCAAGACGCCGTCCGGGGCGAGGTGAAAGTCGAAAGCCGCGGCTGACTCGACGCTGAGGGCGTTCGAGTCCCCCACCGGAAGATCGGGCATCGGCCTGGGCGTAGCCCCGAGATCTCTGAGAGCCTGCAGAAACGACTCCGGCGCGTCGTCGGTGAATCCGATCCGCATCGTGACCAGATCGGGGTCGGTCGTGAAAGAGAAGGGCGTCGTCAACGATGCCGGGTCCTTCTCGTCGGCACCGTGAATGGCACCGAACACCAGCGCACAGTCCACCGCGCTGCGGCAGATCGGTCCCGTCTTGTCCATGCTCCACGCGAGCACCATGGCGCCATGCCGACTGACTCGACCAAACGTCGGCCGCAGCGCACTCACCCCACAGCGTCTGGCCGGCGAAACGATCGAACCTTGGGTCTCGGTGCCGATACTGAACGCCACACACCCCGCCGCCGTGGCCGATGCCGGACCGGCTGACGAGCCGCTCGACCCCTCACGTGGGTTCCACGGATCCTTTGTGCGACCGCGATACCATCGGTCGCCACGGGCAAACCGTCCGGCCGCCAGCTTTGCGACCAAGATGGCGCCGGCCGCGCGAAGGCGCGTCACGACCTCAGCGTCGTCGTCGATCACTCGCGATGCAAACTCAGCTGCGCCCCATGTCGTCGGCACCCCCTTGACGGCAAACACGTCCTTTAGTCCGTACGGAATACCATGCAGCGGACCCCGCCACTGCCCCGCCCGAATCTCCGTATCGGCGACCGCTGCCTCTTCGCGAGCACGTTCGTCGAGAATGGTTACGGCACATCGCAGCAACGGATCGTAGCGACGCAGCCGCGTCAGGTAGATCTCGGTCAGCTCGGATGAGGATATGCGTCGCGCCCGAAGCAGCGCCGCCAGACGATGCACCGGGAGAAAGGCGACAGCGTCTTCACTGTTCGGAACCGGTCCCTCCCACGGTGGCACGTCGATGACCTGCCGGTCGAAGGAACGCCCGTCAGATTCCTTCCACATCTTTTCCATCAAGGCTCCGGTTCCGCCCGGGTACGCCTGGAAGTGCGAGGCGGGCGGCTCACCGTTGCCCAGTCTCGCGGCGGGTCCGTCTATGCCTGGTTGGCCCAAACCGGCCAGGGGCGCCGCCTCCTCGCGCCCGTTCGCCCGCCCGCGCCCGCCGGCGACGCCGCATCCGACAACCGTGGCAACCGCTTTGAGAAAGCGACGTCGTGCGCCCAATATTCCTGTCATCGTGCTCGATACGATACATTCCACGGCGGCGTCCCCCAAACGGCCGGTACAATGCTCTGGTGACATCGTGGTGGCGAGGCCACGCGCTCCTATTGGTCGGCGGCGTCCTCGTGGTCGCGGGCCTTGCCCGCTGGGGCCTATCCGCGTATGAGACACGCCAGACTGTCGTTGAGGTGGGGCGCCTGTCCGATGTGCTCCGCCTACGCCCCGACAGTCGCGTGGCTGATGTCGGAGCTGGTGGCGGGCGTTTCACCCTCGAGCTCGCTCAGCAGCACCTCACCGACGGCTTCATCTATGCCACCGAGATAGACCTCGACCGACTGGGGACGCTGAACGACGCCGTGCGTCAGGCCGGGATCGACAACGTCACCATCGTCGAATCGGGCACAACCGATACGGGGCTCCCACCGGCCTGTTGCGATGCCGTCTTCTTGAGAACGGTCTATCACCACTTGACACGCCCGGAGGCGATTGCATCCGACCTTTTTTCGGCCATCCGCGAGGATGGACGCCTCGCCGTGATCGACTTTCCCCCGAGCAGATGGTTGTCGATCATCTCGCCGATCCGGGGGGTGCCCGAAGACCGAGTCGGACACGGGGTTGCGGCCGAGACCGTATTGAGCGAGCTCACCGCCGCTGGTTTCGTCCTCAAGGAGCGAATTGATGATTGGGGCTCCGGACGGTACTGCCTGGTACTGCGCCGTCCGATAACCTGACAACCGGCCGACTGACCGATGAGTCACTCGGCATCGTGAAGTGTTTGAGGAGCAAGTATGAGGATGAGCATGAAGCGATTCGGCGTCACACGACTGACGGGGCCAGCGCTCTTGGCACTGGGCGTGGCGGTCGCGGTCCAATACGTCGCGAGCCTAGACGTCCGGGCCCAGACGAACACGTCTAAGATTCCTGACCTCGTCGGGGTCTGGGACGGCGGATTCAGTGTCCGCCCGGTGAACGGCCCAGCCATGCCCTGGGTGCCGGGTGAGAACTTTCCGGTGCTCAACGAAAGGGGACTCGCCTACCAAGGGGCGTTTGATGAAGCGATCGCGCCCAAGTATGACTGCCTCCCGTCCTCCTCTCCGGCCATCCAATACGACCCGTACATGATGGAGATCGTGCAGTGGCCAGACCGTGTGCTCATCCGCTACGAAAAGGACGACCAGCTTCGTACCGTCTGGCTCGACGGCCGACAGCCGACCCCGCTGGACTTCAGCATCCAGGGCTTCTCGGTCGGCCGATATGAGGACGGTGCGCTATTGGTCGACACCACGCACTTCGTCTTCGACATCACCGGTTTCGACGACTACAACGGGATCCCCTCGTCACAACAGAAGCGCGTCACGGAGCGATACTGGCGCGAGGAGAATGAGCTCAGGATGACGTTGACCGTCGAGGATCCGATGTTCCTCCGCGCGCCGGTGGCCTATACGACCCGGTGGCTGCCGGCCCCTGACGGCTACAAGCTCCAAGCCTACGACTGCGACGCCGAAGAGGCACGTCGGGCCGTCAAGTATATGATCCCGAAGTACCGGTAATCGTGGTCGCGGCATGGGAGGCGTACTGGTGAAAACATTGTTCTGGCTTTCGGCACTCGTGGCACTCGCCGTGATCGGTCTCACCCATACTGCGGTCGACGCCCACCACAGCAGCGCGCCGTTTTACGACGACACCCAGCGGGTCACCATCGTCGGGGTCGTAGAACGTTTCGTCTTCCGTAATCCCCACTCCTTCTTGTACGTGGTGTCTCCGGGCGACAACGGCGCCGACGTCGAGTGGGAGATCGAGATGGGCGCCTCCGTGTCGATGTCGCGGCGTGGATGGACTCCGGAGACGATCGCCGCTGGCGACACGCTCCAGGTGGTGGGTCAGCCGTCGCGGGCGCCGGGCTCCACCGGGATGTGCTGTGCAGAACTGACGCGTCCAGACGGGAGCCCGATCAGACCCTAAGCCAATCGGCCGCTAAGGGAACATGTCCATGAGTCCTGGTCTTACACGTCGGCAGGTTATGCAGGGTCTTGGCGCGACGATGGGCGCCGTCGGCGCCCTTGGGGCCCACCAGCGGGCTTCCGCTTCGCAGGCAAGTCCAGCTATGGACACGTACACCGCGAGCCGACTACCAGACGGGGTCCGATCGCGTTTCGTGCACGATATCAGCGGGCTCACGATGCACGTGCTAGAGGCTGGCTGGCAGAACCAGCCCGGACTCCTGCTGCTGCATGGTTTTCCCGAACTCGCCTACAGCTGGCGTCACGTCATGGTGCCACTGGCCGAGGCCGGGTATCACGTGATCGCCCCTGACCAGCGGGGATACGGACGCACCACGGGCTGGGACCCAGACTACGACGGCGACTTGGCCTCCTATCGCCGCCTCAACATCGTGCGAGACGCGCTCGGCCTGGTCTCCGCCTTCGGCTATCGTTCCATGGCGGCGGTGATCGGACACGATTTCGGTTCGCCTATCGCCGCCTGGTGTGCGGTGGCCCGACCAGACATCTTTCCGGCCGTTGTCCTGATGAGCGCGCCCTTCGGCGGCACGCCCGCGCTTCGCTTTGACAGCGCCGACGACCCACCTCGGACCGAGGCCGAGGCCGGTCCGAACCTGTACGACGAGCTGGCCGCGCTGGCCCGACCACGAAAGCACTACCAGCGGTACTACACGACCCGGGAAGCCAACGACAACATGCAGTATGCGCCCCAGGGCATCCACGCCTTTCTCCGCGGCTACTACCACTACAAGAGCGCAGACTGGTCTGGCAACAAGCCGTTCAGACTCCAGGCGCGCACAGCCGCAGCGATGGCTCAGATGCCGACCTACTACATCATGGACCTCGACAAAGGCATGGCGGAGACCGTGGCGTCGGTGATGCCGTCGGCCGATGAGATTGAGGCCAATACCTGGCTTCCCGACGGCCAACTCATCGTGTACAGCGAAGAGTACGGCCGAACGGGGTTTCAGGGCGGACTCCAGCACTATCGGTCAGGAGGAATAGGTGCTGCCGACATGCAGGTGTTCGCCGGTCGCACCATCGACCAGCCGTCCATGTTCATTGCCGGCGCGAGTGACTGGGGGTCGTATCAGAATCCAGGGACGCTGGAGCGCATGCAAGAGCAGGCGTGCACCGACATGCGGGGGGTCCACATGGTGGAGGGCGCCGGTCACTGGGTGCAGCAGGAACAGCCAGAAGAAACGAGTCGTCTCCTGCTGGATTTTCTCGCCAGCCTCTAGGCACTAGCGAGAACGGGACTGGCCGGGACTCTCTCCGCGCGAGGCAAGTTCCCGCACGCCTTGGTCGAAGAGTTCCTGAATCTTCTGGCTGGTTCGAAACTCCTCCAGAATGGCGCCTCGCCGACTGGTCGTCAGGTCTCCGACGACGTACTTCAACATCGTCGCCATGACGGTCGCTTCCTCGGAGTCCATCCGGTCGAAGCGTTCCTGAAAACTTCTCAGCGTCCTGGCAAATGCCGGTTGGTGCCACTGCTCGATGGTCGCCTCCAGACGCACGAACTCACTCAGGGCGACGGCGAATGCCGGGTCGGCGGCCCGATGCCAGAACGACACGTCCGGACCGAAGTCGGACACGTATGAGGGCAGATACAGGTTGGCGCCCCTCGGAACCTTGCGGACCAGAGCGGGGTTGAAGCGCTTCACCTCATCCCGAGACAGCCCTGTCGTTCGGACGATCGTCGACAGGGATGTGTCGCGCGGCACCCGCATCGCGAATATCTGCGATTGCGGGGTCTCGTCGGTCAACCGGATCACGTTGATCGTATTGCCAAACACCATCTCGGCGTAGAGCGCGGAGCGGGGGCCGTAGCTTCGGAAGAGATGCTTGTAGCGACGGAGCGAGATTCCTCTGAGCTCGCGGACAAACTCGGAGCCCTTCAAATACTGCTCTCGGACATCTCCGCCACCGAGTCGCTCACCATTGATCAGCGTTCGTCCGACGTTGACCCCGCCGGCATGATGCTCCGACAGTGCCGGGATGAAGCTGCCGTACATGGTGGCGAGAATCGTGAGATAGGCGGCGCAATAGGGCGCCTGAGTCGTTTGGTTGTACCCCTCGATGACATGGGGGGAGAGGCGCTTCAGATAGTTCCAGTTCCGCGGCATCCACTGGCAGAATCCCCGGGGCTCGCGCCCCAGACCGCACCCGGCCATTCAAACCTGACTCGAGAATGGCCTGCGCCAGCCCGATCTCAGCCGGCACCCCAAAACGCTCATAGATGACTGACCACTCCTGCAAGAAACGTCCGTATCGCTCGGCATTGGGCAGGAGGAAATGGCCTCGCGTAGGGTTGTGAACCACCCGACCGGCCGCCGTCTCCAGGAGACGTTCGACCTCGTCACGCTTGTCATCGACGCGCCTCGGGAGACGCTGGCCGTCCAGTACCTCAGCCAGGGACTCATCCTCCCACACGCCGTCGCGGTCCCAGTTGCCACCCGAGGGAAAGGTGGCGAGTAGACGCCCGTCTGTGGCACTCCCAAAAATGATGCGACCGTCGGGGATCGTGAAGACGTGCTGCCAAAAGGGATACGCCGGTCGATACGCCTGAACGGCCTCCAAGTCAGCGTCAAAACGCGCCTGCGTGTGCCCAAGAACAGAACGCTCTGGAATCGAACGCACCGTGAGGGCTGGTACCGCCAGAGCCGTCTGGGCGTGAACAACCGAGGTGCGAACGCTGAGGGGGCGCTCTGGCGTACAGAGCGAAAGGCCAACGAGGAGTACGAGTCCTGGAATGAATCGACGGTGTCTCATGACAACTGCACGTTGTTGGCGGTCACGACCGTATCCCTCACTCTGAACATCGGCGATCATACCCGCTGACTCAATCGAGAAGGGTACTCGTCAGAACTCTTTGTGCAGCCACGAGCAGAGAGGAATACCCATCCTCGTGTATGATGCACGCCACCCTCGGACGTGGGTAGATGAGGCGAACGCTACAGATCGTGGCGCTGGCTGCACTCGGCTGCATGGCGGTGGTCTCCGCCCAGCCAGGCGTCTCCGGGTGGGGTCGTTCTGACCTTCCCTACGACACGCAGCTGACCTTTGTCCGGTTGCGATGGACCTCCGGCACCTATGGTGCCCCGGTGTCTGGAAGAGGTATCAACTTCTGGCGGCACGAATTCCCGAGAGCCGAGCAGAACTTCATGGCGATGCTCGACGACTTCACGTTGGTCAACGCCAAGACAGACGGCAGTCTTGTGCTGACGCTGGACGATCCCAACCTCTTCAAGCATCCGGTTGTCACGATGTGGGAGCCCGGATTCTGGATGCTCACAGATACGGACGCGCAGAGGCTACGCGAGTACCTGCTCAAGGGCGGCTTTGTCATCTTCAACGACTTCGAAGGGGCACAGTGGAATAACTTCGACGCCCAGACCAAACGGGTGTTACCCGGCGCGCAATGGTTGAGAATGGACGAGACCCATCCGATCTTTAACTCGTTCTTCCATCTCGAGCAGATCGACGCGCCCAACCCGATGAATCATCACCTGTTTGGCCGGAAGCCGGAATACTTTGGTCTCTTTGAGGATAACGACCCCACGCAACGGCTCATGGCCATAGCCAACTACAACACCAACCTCGGGGAATACTGGCAGGCGGCGGGGCTGGGATTCTTTCCGCTCGAATCACTCAGCCAGGGCTTCAGACTCGGGATCAACTTCATCGTGTACGCGATGACACACTAGCCTTTGGGCACGACGACGACGACGTCCCGGGCCAATGCCACCTCCACGGCGGTGCCCGGCCTCAGCTCGACTTCCTGACCTGCTGTAGCCAACACCACGGCGGTCCCCGCGCCTCCACCGATGGCCGCGCCTGCACCAGCACCCTTCCCTCCGCCCAGTAATCCACCGATCAGGGCGCCCGCGCCGGCACCAAGCCCAATCTTCTTTGCGTCACCCGACTTGCTGCCCTCGGCTTCGAACGAAACGAGCTCCGAACGCACCGCGTACCGGTCGTGGTCGATATCGAGCTGTTCGAAGCGGAAGGCCAGCTTGGCCCGTCCCTTGACCTTCCCCGATGGGTCGGCCGTCGTCACCGTCCCGTGAACCACACTGCCGTCGGGAATGACTGCCATACCGCCGACGACCACCGCCCGTTCGATTCGAGCTCGAACCGGGTCCTCGACCCGGCTCACATCCGACGCCAGAGCGCTGTCCAGTGCAAGAAAGAGGGTCGTACCGGCAGGCACCGTCACGTCGATGTACTCCGGCTCCGGGGCGACTGGTTCCGATACGACGGGCGCCCTCGTCTCAGGCGCCGGCTGCGTCACCCGGCCGGTCACCACCGACCCATCAGGCATCTCAACCGTGATCTCCTCTTCCGAGGCAGGCGTCGGCGTCTCGGTTCCGCCGCAGGCCAGGGAGAGCGTCAGGAGTGTCGCAACGAGGAGAGGCAGGCATGTCTTCTTCATATCTGGGGGAATAGCAATGCCGGCGCCACTCTTGGGACAGCAAGGGCCGGCTGTTTAGAGTGCCCGCCTGCACGAAGGGCCGATCCTGATTACGAAAGTGTGGGGCGAATCACGAGACGGTCGGTCGTCTTCCGGGCGCCGGAACGCGAGTGTTCTGCCTCACCGAACTCTCGATACCGACACGTTCACCGCGGCGCCACCTCGGGCCGCCACCGGGGCAACGTCGAACCTCGTGCGCCCGCGTGCGAACGTCACCGTTCGGCCCGCAGTCAATCCGATCGCCGCGCCAAAGACGACGTCGCTCAGATAATGCTTGTTCTCGGAGAGACGCGACGCGGCCACGTAGGAGGCTATACCGAACGCCGGGAGACCGGCTTTCCATCCGTAGTGGCGAGCGAGGACGGTCGCGCTGGCGAAGGTGCCCGACGCGTGACCTGACGGAAAAGACCGCTGACTGCTTCCGTCGGGCCGCGTCCGGGCGACCGAGTACTTCAAGGCCTGGGTGACGCCCTGAGTGAGCAGTTGAACCCTCACGAGATCGCGTCCGAGCGCGGCGAGCCCCGGTTTGCGGATAAGATGCCCGACTCCGTAGGTCGCGAATGCCCCGCCCACCTGAACGAGGGCACCACCAAGCGCGTCTCCCGCTTCGAATGCCTTGTCCACGGCGCTGTCTTCGTTGAACCACAGCTCGGAGTTGAATGCACTTCTGGTAATCGGGTCATCGAGCGGTCTGACGCTCGCGCTCGCCGCGAGGCCGACACCCAGGACCACGTAAGTTTCGCCTGTCGTAAAGAAGCGGAGATAGTCGCGACCGACATCACCAAGGAGGGACCCAGTCTTCGTTGCGTCTGGCGCCGTCTGTGCGAATAGCGGTGTCCCCGACCCAAGGACCAGAATCGCGCTGGCGGTGGCGAGTGACCGGACGAGTAAACTCATGCGCATCCTCCCGGGAAGGCGACAGACGTACGCTGGGAACTCAGCTTGGCAGATCCGATTTCATCGAGCAAGCCGGGTCCCTACGGGAGCGCATCAACGCTGTCTGGCGTCCTTGATACTTCGAGTCGAGCCTCACCGGCCCGAACCAGCGCAAACCGGGTGCCGATCGGGCCAATCATCTCGTAGATGGCCACGGCCGCCAAGACCACAGTCGTGACGATTGGCGCAAATGACTCATAGCGCTGCTCCACGGCGATCGTCAGCCCGACCGCGAGACCAGCCTGCGCCATCAAACCGAACCCGAGAAACCGCTGAACATTCGCGTCGAGCCGGAGCCAGCGCGCCCCGGCCACAGCTCCCACGAACTTGCCGAACGCGCGTCCAGAAATGTAGACCAGACCGACCAGGCCCATGGTCGGTACCAAGGCCAAGTCGAGGTCAGCACCGGCAATCACGAAGAAGATGGCGTAGAAGGGCGGGTCGGTTCCGGATAGTGTGTCGAACAGCGCGCGACTCCGTTCAGCGAGGTTGACCATCGTGGCCCCCACGGCGAGGCTCGCGACCAGCGGCGAGAGGTCGAGGAGCCGGGCGACACCGACGCACAAGAGGATCGAACCGGCCAGCAGGATGAGGATCTCTCCCGTTTCTCTCACCTGGGTGGACCAACCTGCGAGCATGAGCCCAACGAGATACCCAAGGGCCGCGGAGCCTCCGAGTTGCCACACAAGCGGGAAGACCGCCCGATACACCGCATCGAAGAACGACCCGCCTCCGAGTCCGGCAGCCAGGTCGATAGCGGCGGCGACCAGCGTGTAGGCCGAAATGCAGAAGAGGTTGTTGACGGCGATGATCCCGAGCAGGTTGTCGGTCAGTGGCCCCTCTGAGTCACACTCACGGATGACCATGAGCGTGGAGGCCGGTGCCGTGGCAATCGCTATGGTCCCCAGGAGCGCAGCGACCTGCCAGGGCTGTCCCACGGCGAGGACGCCGGCCGTCACGATGACCGACGCCAAGACCGACTCGGCGAGCGTGAGATACAGAAACTGACGCCCCAGGCGCCGGAAGCGAGAGAACTGAAACACCGATCCGACGGAGAAAAGGATGAGACCGAGTGCGACTTCACTGAACACCTCTAGCGCAACGAGATTCTCAGCGGTGACCCAACCCAAGACAGACGGTCCGAGGGCGATGCCGGCGAGGATGTACCCGGTCACTTCTGGAATACGAACCACCTTGACGAGGTGGCCGGCCAGCAGCGCCAGTAGCAGGATCAACCCGAGCGACGTCAGCTCATCCATTCATCCATCCGACTCTTCGCTCTCCTCCGCCACTGGAAGGAGGACGCCCCAATGGCGATCTCGACGCTCCAGCTCGACAAAGGCGGCCGTCTCTCGACCAGGAGCCAACACAGCGTTCACCTGCGCTAGGTTGGCGGGGGCCGTCCCGTTGATCCGCACTAGGCGATCGCCGGCCCTGATCCCGACGGCATCGGCCAGACTTCCGGGAATGACTTCGTCGACAAGATAGCCATCGGGCGGGGGCTCCCACACGAGACCCGACGCCCCAGCAGTCACTCGGTCCCGACTCGTCAGCGCAGGATCTGTTGGGAGCCGAATCACGAGAAGCTCCCCCCTCCTCCGAATCGCCACCTCGAACGCCTCGAATCCAGAGGGCGATATCATCGGCTCGAGTTGCTCCGGAGACCCGATCGGTTCGGCATTGACGGCCACCACAATATCTCCCGGGGTGAAGCCGGCGCGGGCCGCCAGATATCCGGTCCAGACCTCCCGAACCACGACACCTTGACCGCTGCCGTAGTGCGCCACTTCATCGTCGGTCAGCTGCCCCACCCGCAAGCCGTACCGACCAAGCAGCCGACTCTCTATCGTTCGTCCTTGACGGAGCAGCAGCTCGACACTTTCTGTGTCGGCGGCCACGAACCGGTCGCCACACGGGATGATCATCCCGATCAGGCGGCCGTCAAGATCGAACAGCCCACCACCCGCCATGTCATCGGTCCACGACACACTCGAGACCAGTTCATCCACCGGTTGCTCATCGCATTGCGCCGAAACAGTGCCGAGAAAATGTGCCGGCGTGAAATGTAGCTCCCGATTCCGACGCCAGAGCGCAACCGTCCACGAGCCCGGCTCGAGAAGAGACGCACCCCGACGCAACACCCGGACGAAGCCATCAACCTCTGGCGTCCTGAGGGCTGCGATCGACAGATGGGGCCCGGCCACGCTCGGCGCCACACCGATATCCCCCGTGGACGTCGACAGGGTGGCAGCATCGGGAAATCGGCGCTCGGTGCGAACCGTCAAGACGACCCCCGGTTCCCAGACCAGACCGGTGCGATCAAGACTGGGCAACTGAACGATTCGCCCGTCGGCGTTGTTGACCACCGTGCGGAAGTAATCGGTCATTCTGTCGAGCTCGCGACGCTGGACTAACCGCGCCAATCGACTCTGCGCGGCCTGCGACAGACCCGGAACGGGCGCGGCCGTTGCAGGCTGCCTCGGACGAAGCAGGCTTCCGAGCACCAGAATCCCGGTGGCAACCAGAGCGAGCGTGACGACGTAGCGACGGTTTGTATGTCTCACGGCCCGCAGACGAAGTTCTCCGCGTCGTCCGTACTTCCAGTGCCCGTATAGGTCGCGACCTGTGGATAGGGGCACAGCGGGCGAGTGCGATCAATCACACCATCCCTCCGACGAGACGCCACGATGCGGTCCGGTGCCCGCCCCTGCTCGACCCACTCCTCCAAAACGCTCACCATGTCGAAGCTGCTCGGGCCCTCGCCGCCGCTGCAGTGCCCCATACCCGGGGCCATGAACAAGCGATAGGAATCGTGAACCGCGCTCCTGCCGCCCATCGTCTTCACGACGCGATCGTAGTACTGTGTGGCGTTCGCCGGAGATATCTGGGGGTCGCTCCAGCCGTGGTAGTGAACGAGCTTCCCGCCTCGGTCGACAAACGGCTGCAGGTTGGGGTCGAGGGCGTTGAGGGTGTCGTCGTCTACCTCCTCCGCACGGACGATGTCGGTCTCGAAGTTGAACTGGTCGACCGTCCAGTCCGGGTCTCCGAACACCAGAAACCGAAATTGCTCAAGGCCTGTGGCGCGGGCCGACCGCGTCCAGCCGAGGTCGGTCCATCCGAGCTCGCTCCCCGGAAGCAGCCCCGTGATCGCACGTCCCGTCTTCGGATTGACCGGCGACTCGTAGAGCATACGCACGGTGCCGACCTGCGACGAGGTCAGGCACGGTTCGCTCTCGTCGCCTTCGCACACGAGCACGCCCGGGTCGAAGTCACAGCGATCGGGCTCACCGATCACGCCGTCTATCACGCCGTCCCCGGCATCACAGGCCTCGAGGGCGGCGGTGTGCACGAGAAGCCTGTCCTCTTCGGACAGCCGCGCCGACGCGTTCGCCTCCAGGTGCGTTGCGACACGAAGCGACCCACCCGCCCGACCCGTCCAATCGAGTCCTGGCGCGCCCGCGATGATGCCGTCAAAGTCCTCTGGAAAACGCTGGGCCTCTTTCATGGCCTGACGCCCCCCCGCCGAGCACCCGTTCCAGTAGGCATAGGTCAACTCGTCATCGTAGTGGGCGGCAATCACCTGCTTGGCCGCCACGGTCATCTCGTGCACTGACCGCCACCCGAAATCGATCACCTTCTCAGGATGGCCGAGACCGAAGCTGGCTGTGTTCCCGAGATGTCCAGTGTCGGTCGAACTCGTGGCGTAACCACCGGCGAGGGCAGCCGCCATCGAATTGTGTCGAATCGATCCCGCGAAGGCGCCGTTTCCGACCGCCTGTAGCTTTCCGTTCCACTGGTCTCTCGGCAGCCACACCTCGATTGCGATGTCGGAATCACTCGACGGAGTCAGCGTCCCGGTGACTCGGCAGAACGCAGGAAGTTCCCCATACTGACGCGCCTGTGACTCAGAGAGCGGGCGTGCGCCGGGCGCGGCTGGGGGCGTGAAGGCCCCGGCGGCCACTGACTCGGCAGCGGTGATCTCGCCGTTGGGCACCGCCAAGGACACGAGGCTCTCACAGGACATCCCTCGTGTGAGCGGCGCTTCACCTCCTTCACCCTGAGGTCCAGCGACACAGGCCCCGACACCGACGAACGCGATGACCCACATATAGCTCTTCATTGTTCCACCCTCGGTTGAAGACGCTTCCCCGTCCCGGACATGATTGCCCAGGCGCGGTGGCTGCGCAAGCAACGGTGACGACACCGCAGCCGAGCAGTTGTATCATCCTTCCTTGCGTAGGGCCAGCTCACAGATGTCAGACCATTCCGCGCTGAGATGTCGTCCATGAACGAGAGCGCCTTCAACCTCCTGGCCGGCAGTCGGGCCAGCGACGCGGCGGTGTATCTCCTCGGAAACGTCCCCGGGCTCCCGCCGATCTCACAAGCGGTCCACATCCTGGGGATCGCGGTCGTTATGGGGTCGGTCGTGACGGTGCACCTGAGGCTTCTCGGTCTAGCCGTCCCCAGCCAGCATGTCAGCGAGATGATCGGGCGCCTGATGCCCTGGATGTGGTGTGCCCTGGCTTCGAACCTCGTTACCGGCCTGCTCTTCGTGGTTGCTCGCCCCGGCCGTTACTTCTTCAACCCGGTGTTCGGCATCAAGTTCGCGTTGCTCGTTCCAGCCGTCGCTCTCGCGTTCATCGTCCATCGGCTCGGCTCCCGGGAACCTGGGTACTGGGAAGCGTCGCGGGGGCGCTCGATCTCCGCGCGAGTCATCGCGGTGGTGTCCCTCGCCATGTGGGTTGGCGTCGTGCTAGCCGGACGGTGGATCGCCTACTCGGACTACCTCTTCTTCTACGAGTAAGGATCGACCTGATGCCCTTCACCGAGTTCTGGGACTCGATCCAGAGCCTGCCTCTGTCGCAGTACATCGGCTTCACCTACTGGTTTCCGTTGCTGGAATCGATTCACGTTCTCGCCATCAGCCTGGTCGTCGGATCAATCCTCTGGGTCGACCTTCGGCTGCTGGGTGTGGCCGCGCTCAGCTACCCGACGAGCAGAATGACTCGGGAGTTGATTCCGTGGACCTGGGCGGCCTTCTGTGTCGCGGCGGTGACCGGTACCGGACTCTTCATGACCCGGGCGGGTGCCTACGTCTACAATCCCGCATTCCAAATCAAGCTCGGTCTGTTGCTGCTTGCGTGCGCGAACATGGCCGTCTTTCAATTCCGAACATTCAAGGACATCGCCACCTGGGACAGCGCGCGCGTGCCTCCCGCGTCAGCCAAGCTCGCGGGAGCGGCATCGCTGCTGCTGTGGGCCAGTGTGGTACTGGCCGGCCGTTGGACCGGACACCTCATCTAGGCCAACGCGACGCCCCGAAGGCGCGCCGACCCGACTACAGTCCGTGTCGACTCAGGAACGTCTGGATGGCCGAGTAGATCGCTAGTGTCTCCGCCCGGTCAAAGCCTCCGTGGCCACCACCTGCAACCGTGTGGAGTACGTTGGTGACCCCCGCGTCATCGAGCTGCTCGTGCAAACGGACGGCCTGTTGGTAGGGAACGATTGGGTCTGCGTTGCCGTGAATGGTCAACACAGGCGGCGACCCCGGCCGCACATAGTTGAGTGGTGACACCAACGCGGCGACGTCCTCTCGGTCTGGCAGGGAGCCCAGCCACTGGACGGCGTAGCCCTTCGTGTTGGGACCATCGATCAAATCCACCACGTCGGTGATGCCGTACCAGTTTATGACCGCGGCCACGTCAACCGACGGGATGGTCGGCGGTCCGGTGTAGCTTCCAGATACGCACTCGCGCCCCAGACCCGCGGAGGCCGGAATCATGGCGGTGGTCAACGCCAGGTGTCCTCCGGCCGAGTTCCCTGTCGTCACGATCCGCGAAAGGTCGAAGTTGTATTGATCGGCGCTTCGCGCGATCCACTGGAGCGCACACAGGCAGTCCTCGACCGCAGCCGGCGCCCGCGACACCTGGACGAGGCGATAGGTGGTATTCACAACCGCCCAGCCCATTTCGAGATACGGCAGCGCTCGCAGAAGCTGTGCTTCCTTGCTGCCGATGACCCATCCTCCGCCGTGAATCATCAATAGGACCGGCGTCGGACCGGTCGCGTTGGCCGGAATGTAGAGGTCGAGTGCGTTCTCGTGGTTGTTCGCCACGTGATACACAACGTTTGGGATCGACCTGTACTGGTTCGATAGGTCAGCCAGAAACGCCGTCGTGTCACTCAGCTGCGCGGTGGCCCCCCCCCGGCCCCGCCACGATCGTCGCGAGCACGGTCACAACGACGAACCTCATTCTCTTCGACATGCTGCCTCCTTCGAAGTATTGCTGTCCACGCTTTGGACGGGTCCGTGACTCTCGCCTTCACTTCCCCGGCTGATCCACCTTCGTCTGCTCAACTTCCTCTGGGACCGGCATCCACCCCCGGGCAGACAGCTCGAGCATGGCGTTCTCCTGCTGTGGGGTGTACATCGCGACCGCGGCGACGTCCCCCTCCTGAAAGGTGTAGTTCATTCTCATCGGGGAGACCCCACCGTCGCGGGTCACACTCAGAATGACGAACAGCTCTTGTGACCGCAGGGAGGAGGAGGGGCGGCCTGACTCCCTGGCGTCCGGGCCACCGTCACCTTCTCTCTCGTATACGAACGAACTGACCGACACCTCTCCGTGCCGCCAGCGAACATCCCAACGCTCGTGGTCATGGGGGCCGTCGAATAGGACGTCTGCGTCATCCTCCGGAATCAGGCTTGAGGTCTGCTCCCCGAAGAGCGATTCCAGCGCTACGAGACCCCGGGGGATGTCGAACCGCTCGAGCGCCTGTCGGACGAACAGGCTATTGAAGTGCTCGTTGAACGTCAACCCGATAGCCTTGCCGACCAGCTCCGGACGCGCGCGAAGCATGGTTCGTTCGTCCAGCGGATCGCCGAAGACAACGGTGTAGCCGGCCTCTTCCGCGAGGCGGGACCGCTTCGGATCCGCTTCCATAAACACCACCTGGATGTCGGCGGCCCTCAACCGGTCCGCCAGGCCGATGGCGAGGCCACGGGCTCCAAGAATGACCACCCGGTCACGCCGCGGCAACCGAACCCCAAGTGCCGCCGCCAGTGGTCGGGCGGTCAGCCCGGACACTATGACCGTCGTGCCGATGACGAGAAAGACCAGCGCGACGAGGGCCTCTCCACCATCGATGCCTTGATTCGTCAGCGTGGCGGCTGTCAGCGATGCCACCGCCGCCGCCACGATACCCCGGGGCGCCACCCCGGCGATGAAGGTGCGTTCGCGGGCCGATAACGTCAGGCCGCGGGTAGCCGCCCACACGCTGACGGGGCGGACCACGAGGATCAGCCCGACCACCACCAGTAGCCCCGGACGACCCAGCGCGAGGACATCGACCAGCGCCACATTCGCGGCAAGCAATACGAAGAGCACGCCTACGAGCATGACCGTCAGTCGATCCTTGAACTCACGGAGCTCTCCACCCACGCCCGTCTCGAAATTACCCACGACGATCCCCGCCACGGTGACGGCCATCAAACCGCTCTCCTCGACGACGGCACCGCACGCCTGAAAGAGCAAAACGACCGCCGACAGCGTGAAGATGTGCTCGTAGCCACTGGCGACCAGCACCCGGTAGCGAATCGCCAGGACCAGCAGCGTACCGGCGGCCAGGCCTGCGACAAGACCAAAGCTGAGACTGGCGGCGACCAGACCGGCCTCGTGGGTCATGGTGTCGAGTGCAGGACGGGTCACGACCTGAAGGACGGAGACGGCGAGCAGCGCACCGATGGGGTCAATCAGGACCCCCTCGGCCTCGAGAATCGTTCGGAGCCGCGGCTGTAAGCGCATATCCCGAAGCAACGGGGCGACGACCGTCGGGCCCGTCACCACGACCAGGCTGCCAAACAGCAAGGACAGATCCCACGACCAGTCCATGGCCAACCGAGCGAGCGCGGCCGCGCCAGCGAACGTCATTGCCGCGCCCACCGTGATCAGTCGCCGAATCGACGCTTCCTGACGTTTGAGTCGGGACCACTCGAGGTTCAACCCGCCTTCGAACAGAATGATGGCGATCCCAAAGTCGACGATCCCGAAGACGCCGTCGCCAAGCGCATCGGGGTCGACCCAGCCCGCTCCCTCAGGACCCAACACGGCACCAGTAGCTAGCAGCAGCACGATCCCGGGGAGGCGCGCCTGCCGCGACACAGACTGCGCCAGCACACCGGCGGCCAGGGCGATGGCGAGAGTCAAGCCGGCGTCGTACATGGTGATTCTTGAACCTCTAGACGCCAGAAGGCCGATTCGTCGGATAATGGTGGGATGTCCGCCGTCGCGAATCCGCTCCTACGCAACCTGGCAATCATCGCACACGTCGACCACGGCAAGACCACGCTGGTCGATGCCCTGCTGCATCAGAGTGGCGTGTTTCGTGCGAACGAGCGCGTCGCGGAGCGCGCGCTCGACAATATCGACCTCGAACGTGAACGGGGCATCACGATCATGGCCAAGAATACGGCCGTCCGCTACGAAGACCTGACCATCAACATCGTCGACACCCCCGGTCACGCTGACTTTGGTGGCGAAGTGGAACGCACGTTGACCATGGTCGATGGCGTACTGCTCCTGGTGGACGCCTCTGAGGGACCTCTGCCTCAGACCCGATTCGTTCTCCGGAAGGCGCTCGAGCGCGGATTGCCCCCGGTCGTGGCCATCAACAAGATCGACCGACAGGATGCGAGACCTGCGGAGGTTCTGAGTGAGATCTACGACCTGTTCATCGACCTGGACGCGACCGACGAGCAGATCGACTTCCCTGTGCTCTACACCAACGCAAAGACAGGCACGGCGTCCTTGAAGGCAGAACAGCCGGGCGAGACCCTCCGCCCCCTGTTCGAAATGATCGCGGCCCATGTCCGCCCGCCGGCGGGCGACCCGGACGCGTCGCTGCAACTGCTCGTCGCCAACCTCGATTCCAGTGACTATCTGGGACGGATCGCGATCGGACGGATCTTCAACGGGACGGTACGAATTGGCGACCGCGTGGCCATCGCCAAACTCGATGGAGACGTCCAGCGGACCCGGGTGACCAAGCTCCTCGCCTTTGACGGGCTCCAACGCGTCGAGATCGAACACGCGGCAGCCGGCGACATCGTCTGCCTTGCCGGTCTCAGCGACATCACCATCGGCGAGACCATCACCGATCCGGAGCACCAGACACCCATTCCTCCGATTCACATCGACGAGCCGACCGTCTCGATGATTTTTGGTGTCAATACCTCACCGATGGCCGGTCAAGATGGGCAATACGTCACCTCGCGCAATCTACGAGACCGGCTTGACCGGGAGCTCGTGGGCAACGTGTCGATCCGGGTCGAAGCCACCGATGTGGCCGACCAGGTGAAGGTGGTTGGGCGAGGTGAGCTCCAGCTTTCGATCCTGATCGAGATGATGAGACGAGAGGGCTACGAGCTGCAGGCCTCACGACCCGAGATCGTCACCCGGACCGCCGAAAGCGGAGTCCAGGAGCCGGTAGAAGAGCTGGTGATCGACGTTGCCGAGGAGTTCCAGGGCATCGTCATCGCTGGTTTGGGCACTCGCCGGGCCACTATGTCCAAGATGGTCAACCACGGCAGCGGTCGCATTCGACTTGAGTTTCGGATTCCCACCCGCGGCCTGATCGGCTTTCGATCGCAGTTCCTCACCGACACGCGGGGCACGGGCATCATGAATCATCTGTTCGCCGGCTGGGAACCGTGGCACGGTCCGATTGCCGGGCGACCGAGCGGTGCGCTGGTGGCGGACCGGGCCGGCAAAGCAACAGGATTCGCGATCTACAACCTGCAAGAGAGGGGGGAGATCTTCGTCGCACCGGGCACACCTGTCTACGAGGGGATGATCATCGGTGAGAACGCGCGTCCGAAGGACATGGATGTCAACGTGACCAAGGAAAAGCACCTCACGAACATGCGGAAATCCACCTCTGAAGAGGGCATCCGCCTGGTGCCACCACGAGTGCTGAGTCTCGAGCAGGCCATTGAGTTCATCAACGAAGACGAGCTCGTTGAGATCACACCTCGAAATACCCGACTCAGGAAGCGGGGGCTGACGGCGGTTCAGCGACGGCCGACCCCGCCGCGCTGAACGGCGACCCGCCTGGCGTCGCAACCAGTGTCATCGATAGTCCGAGACGGCGAGCGAAAGCCGGACGATCTCCCTGTCGTTTCGGTGAACGACGTGGCGGTTCGCATACGCGGGGTGAGACCAGTTCACGCGGCGCTCGTCGATACGCCCGTGGGGAGTGCGGGTTCCGGAGCTACTCGTCGGCTCGATCAACCTCGTCCGGTCAAGCTCTACATATCCTTGCGGCGTGAGCCGAGCCGTAATCAGGAAGCCGTCGTCGTTGTTCACAAAGTAGCGGCCGGCGTGCTGGACGATGAACGCGGCCCCCCAGCGAACCTGCGCGTTCATATCGGGACTCATCCAGAGACGCTCGCCGGTCCTCGCGTCAAGCGCGCGTAGCTCGCCGTAACTCCCCACCCCGAAGACGTGATCGCCTTGGAGCACGGGCGTGGTGACCAGCGCGTGCAAACCGTCGGTCTCGTCAGGAAGCTCGCTTCGACTCGAACCCCGCCAGAGCATGGTGGCCGCTGGTCGGTCTTGACTGAGCCGCATCATCATCGACCCGTTGAAGAACTGTGAGACCAACAGGTAGTCGCCGCTCCGGACCGGTGTGGCCACAGTGAGCCCCATTCCGGCGTCCCACGGTTGCTCCCAGTAGACGTCCCCGGTGACGGGATTCAAGGAAGCGAGGGCAGTGGGGTGCCAGACGATGAGCTGTCGTACTCCTCCAGCCTCGTAAATGACTGGATGGGCGTACCCCATCTCGGCCGTGGTCGGCAGCGCCCTCCACACCTCCTCGCCAGTTCGTTTCTCGAAGGCCACGATGAGCGCATCCGGCTCTCCGCCAACGAGGGCAATAAGTCGGTCCCCGTCGACCAGTGGCGCACTGGCGGTCCCCCATACGGGAACACTGGTGTCGTAGTCCTCGACATAGTCCTTGCGCCAGACAACGGCTCCGGTCGCGACGTCGAAGCAGAACAGCCGTCCGGTCGCGCCGACGATATAGACACGATCCCCGTCGACTGTCGGGGTTGCCCGCGGGCCGATGGCGTACGACACCATCAACATGCGATAGGTGGTAGTCCACTCATGACTCCAGAGCACCTCTCCCGACTCTTCGTCGAGCGCCAGGGCTCGCTCCGTCCCGTCGAGCGTGCGCGACTCCGGGTCCTCGACCCAATCAGTGATGAAGACGCGGCCGTCCGACACCGCTGGACCCGCGTAGCCGGAGCGGATCGGGGTTCGCCACTTGACCAGCAGGGTGTCCGGCAGTTCGTCGACGATGCCGGTCTCCATCCATACCCCGAGTCGACCTGCACCTCGCCATTGCGGCCAGTCTTCCGCCAGTACCGGCATCACCCCACTCAGGATGCCGGCCAGCGTGCACACCACCAACACGCGAGCTGTCCGCCCACGGATGCCGCTCTGCCTCTTCCGCACTCGCCACTCCTCCTTTGATGCTCTTGCGTGACCCATTCTGGTCGGTTAGCGCCCCGACCGTTCGACCGTGATTCGAGCACCGGCCGTCACCTCGCCCAGCACCTCAGGGTCACCCTCGATCCGCCCTACCACGGTGACGGCACTCGCCGGTCTAATTTCGTCTCCGCGGCTCATCGGAGTCGGCCCCCAGAACAGACATAAAGCGCTGCCCGGAGCCCAAAAGGCAACATCGCCCTTCTCCACCGTTTCCCGGGCATCGCCCGTCTCTTCTGCCTGAACGGGAATCGAGAAATACAACTCGTCGCCCCACAGCTCGGCACGACCGGCAAGTGGCAGGGCCTGCCAGACGGCATCCGCCACTGGAGAGTCGTTCAACGTGGCCACGATGCTGACCCCGTCAACCGCTATCTGTATTCGTCGCGCGCTCATGCTCGTCTCTACGTTTCTCGGCGACTCGACGCCTTCGGCAGGACGCGAGTCGTGGCTGGGCGAGTGCAGGAGGACCCAGCCACCCCAGAGCAGAGCCGCCATCAGGATGGAAAGGAGTGTCGCTCCGGCGGGAACGACTACTCGAGGCCTGGGCTCCGGGCTACTCGACGCCGACGGCCGTTCCGTCTGCGTCGCGGAAACACGGGTGGTCTGATCCTTCGGGAGGTCGCCCATCTCACCGGTTGCCCGTCATGATACTCCCCTTCGGCGTCCTCACGACCCGAACTGGAAACCTAGTCCGACCACAAGATGGTTCGTGTATATCCGCGACTCGCTATCTCCACGAGCCACTTCACCATCGACGGTGGTGGTCGTGAACTTGTACTCGAGGGACACGTCCCAGCGTGGGGACACACGCCACGCGAACCCTGCCAGAAGCTGGGTGGCCACACGCCCCAGCTCGTACTGCCCCCGAGACTCACCCGCGATCACCGACTTCGTAAACGGCATCGTGACCCCCGAACCTCCTCCTGCGTACAGATCGATTCGCCCCCGTGGAAACTCGGTGCTTCGGACCAGTCCCTGATGTGCCTGAGTATTCACCAAGAAGAGGTTCACCCCGTTGGTGACTCGATACACCTCCACAAACTGCTCCATCGGTGCCACCACGTTGATCAACTCCTGACCGACCATGCCGGTCACATGGACGCTCTTCTGCGTCTCGGCCAGTATCTTGAAATGCACGGCCTCGAACGACAATCCCAGCCATTGAAGCCGTTTGAAAAAGAAGCCGGCGCGCATGCCCATGTACGGAATCGAGTCCCGCGTCCAGCTCGTCGAGAGAGATCGGTGCTCCCACGACACATCCTCGAAGGTCAGTTCGTTATTCAGGGTGGGTTGGCGGATATGAAGGTCGCTGTTGCGGTCACGCCGACGCCGCTAAAAACCCGCACGTAGGGTGGACGGTGGTCGCCCTCTTGCTCACCCGCCTCCGCACACACAGGTGTCAGACCCAGAACCATAGCCATGCAGATCGCGAGAGGCGACCCGCTCCCAGGATTCATGACTTCCGCCGGAAACGTCTCAGCAGATTTGGGCCGAACAGAATCAGGACCACGATGAGGATGACCAGCAACTCGCCGAGCACGAATCATCGGATCCTAGCAGCCCTAGGCAGAAGTCGCGCTAGTCCAGCCCCGAGGTGCGTGGGTTCCTGATCGTCGGGCTGCAGGTCGGGCTCGGTCTGGTCCTCGTACGGGCCGGCTATTCCCAGGCGACCGGCAGATAGACGGGCCCTTTTCGCGCCGACGGCCCAGACGTATGATGGCGTGGATCGGAGAACATATGCAGACGAGACTGTCTCACCTCCTCCTCGTGTCGACCGCAATCGCGCTTCTCACTCCCGGGAGCGGATTGGCTCAGATCACGAAGATGGAGCTGGTCGTCGTGGAGTCGCCGGCGCTGAACGGACAGCGGTTTGGCCACGTCGGTCAGTACGAGCGTCTGGTCGGCGTCGCCCACGGTGAGGTCGACCCAACCGACCCGCGACACGCAGGCATTATCAACCTGGAGCAAGCTCCCAGGAACGAGTCTGGCAGGGTCGAGTACAGCACTGAGGTCGAGATCTACCGTCCGATCGACATGAGCCGCGGGAACGGAGCCATCTATCACACCGTTCCCAACCGCGGAGGTGCGGGACCCGCAGAGACAGCGATTCTCGCGCGCGGCTTCGCGCTCGTCAGAGTCGGGTGGCAGGGTGATATCGCGTCGACCGAGAACAACATCGTCGCGTCCCTCCCAGTGGCCACACGCGCTGATGGCTCGGCGATCGTGGGGCCCGCTGTTGAGGAGTTCATCTTCAACGACGCCGCTCGCAGGTCCCGCGTGCGGCTGACCTATCCGGCGGCGTCGAGCGACCGGGGCGATGCCACCCTGACCGTGCGCCCGACGCAGACCGCCCAGCGTCACACGCCACCCGACCTGACCTGGCGATATGTCGACTCGAGCGAGATCGAGATCGACCGCACTGACGCCTTTGACGGTGGAGCGATCTACGAATTCGTGTACCTTGCCCGGGACCCCATTGTCATGGGATTGGGTTTTGCCGCGATGCGGGACACCGTGTCGTTCCTTCGCTACAACCTAATCGACGATGCGGGACGCCAGAATCCGTTGGCGGGCGCTGGACTTCCGGTGGTCGCCATCTCGATTGGCATCTCGCAGAGCGGCCGCTTTCTTCGGGATTTCCTGTACCAGGGGTTCAACGAAGACACCGCCGGCCGTATCGTCTTCGACGGTCTTCACCCGAACATCGCAGGGTCACGCAAGACATTCACCAACTATCAGTTCGGTCAGCCCGGCCGGTGGCAGAAGCAGCATGAAGACCATCTGTATCCGGGTGACCAGTTTCCCTTCACGTATTTGACTCTCACCGACCCCGTTAGCGGTCGGACAGACGGTCTTCAGGAGAGGTGTGGCGCCACCAACACCTGCCCGAACATCATACAGAGCGACGGCGAGGCGGAGCTCTGGCAGGCTCGGGCCTCACTGGTCGTGACCGACCCGATCGGGCACCACATCGACCTGCCTGACAACGTCCGTGTATATCTGATCGCAGGCACGCAACACGGCGGCGGCCCTGGCGTTCACGCCACGACGCCAACCGCGGGTATCTGCCAGAACCTGAACAATCCTCTGAACATGGGGCAGGTTCGCCTTGCGCTGAGCGTTGCCTTGTACGAGTGGGTGGCGGAGGGCATCGAGCCGCCGGCCAGCCGGTTCCCGACCATCGCCAACCACGGTCTCGTATCTGCCGCGGCAGCCGGTTTTCCTGATATTCCCGGGGTGACCTACTCGGGCTCCTATAATCCCCTGCACTTGCGCGACCATGACACCCTGCCGCCTAGCCAGGGCGCCCCGTATACGGTTCTGGTAGCAAAGGTCGACACCGACGGGAACATGACCCATGGCATACGCCACCCGAACCTGTCGGTACCCGTCGGCACACACACTGGCTGGAATCTCCGCCGCGAGGGCTTCGGTTTGGGTGAGCAGTGTAGGGCAACCGGGTCCTTTGTTCCGTTCGTCGCCGACGTCGCAGAACGTCGGTCGACCGGCGACCCACGGCTCTCGCTCACGGAGCGCTATTCCAGTCAGGAAGCCTACGTCCGCGCGATCGCCGCGGCCGCAGATAGTCTGGTCGGCCAGCGACTGCTTCTCCGACGGGACGCCGATGACATTGTAGAGCTGGCCCGCGGGAGCGTGACCAACGAGCAGGACTGAAAGCCTGACCGACCAGACCACGGTCCCCGACATCGGTCTCTTCAGCGCCTGGGAGCGGCGAACCCGGCTCTGGGCTGTCGTGCTGGCGGCAGTGACGCTCCTGGTATCCCTGCTCCTGGCCCTCCTTGTGGTCCAAGCGGGGCGTCCCGCGGCCGCAACGTTCGGACTCGCGCTCTTTCCTCCCGTCGCCGTCTATCTGTGGCGAACCGGCGTCATTCGTCGTCGACACGCCATCCTCGGCGCGCCTTTTTCCGCTGAATGGGAGGCTGTGCTGCAGCGGGATGTTCTCTACTTTCGAGTTCTCGACGCGGCCGCCCAGTCGCGCTTCCGACGGCAGCTCCAGGTCTTCCTCGGAGAGAAACTCATCACCGGCATTCGCGTAAAGCTCGATACGACGACGCGTGTGCTTGCCGCGGCCAGCGCCATCATTCCGATCTTCGGCTTCCCCGACTGGGAGTGGGACCAGATCAGCGAAGTACTCGTCTACCCAAACCGCTTCGACGGCGATTTTCGCTTTGGCGACCAGCAGGGACAGACCATCCTGGGGATGGTGGGAACCGGTAGTCTCAACCGACTGATGATTCTGTCCCAACCCGACCTCATCCAGGGTTTCCGGAATGCGGCAGACAAGCGCAACGTGGGCGTTCATGAGTTCGCCCATCTTGTCGACAAGTCCGACGGTACCATCGACGGGGTGCCAGTTGTGGGACTCGATCGTCAGTCCGTCGGGCCGTGGATTGACCTCGTGCGCCGCAAGATGGCCGAGATCGAAGGCGGGCGATCTGACATCGACCGTTACGCCCTCACCAACGAGGCGGAGTTCTTTGCCGTCACCTCGGAGTACTTCTTCGAGCGTCCTGCGATGATGCAGCGCAAGCACCCACATCTCTACGCCGCGCTCGAGCGGATCTTCAACCAAGACCTGTTCACGCGAGCGGCTCAGTTTAAACGGGAGCTCACCAGCCCGCGACCAACGTTTGGCCGCAATTCTCCGTGTCCATGCGGAAGCGGTCGTAAGTTCAAGAAATGCTGCCTGAAGTAAGTATCCCCCGGCAAAGCCGGGGGCCTTAGTTTGTGAGCCGCTCAAAGCGGCATGACGTGCCCGCTATGCGGTCACTTGAGCCACCTCACGGTGGCCACTCTACTCCAACGGCAACTGATCCGACCGCCGGTCCTCGCGTTCCTGCTGCTGGATGTACTCCCGAATGACCCGCTCATCGCGACCCACCGTGGACACGAAGTAGCCCCGGGCCCAGAAGTGCTGCCCCACGAAGTTCCGCGAACGTCCCGCGAACTCCCGAGCGATGTGGATGGCACTCTTCCCCTTGAGATATCCGATGACCTGGGCGACAGAGTACTTCGGCGGAATCGACATCATCATATGCACATGGTCCGGCAACAGATGCCCCTCCTCCACCTCGCTCTCGCGATGCAGCGCCAGACGGCGGAACACCTCGCCCAAATCCCGCCGCAATCCCCCGTACATCGCCTTTCTTCGATACTTCGGGATGAACACAACGTGATACTGACAGTGCCATTTCGTATGATTGAGACTTCGGTAGGTCGGCATGAGGTCTCCTTCTCGTGATGCTTGAGCGGCTCACGGGAAGGAGTTCCTCACGTGACTCCCCGAAACGTCAAACGGGGCTGGCCGCCCCGGCAAAGCCGGGGGGTCTCCCACGGCAACTAGCACGGCGAGTTCAGTAGATCTGTTCAACTCGCCCCTAGCCCTTGCGAAATAGAGCAACGTTGTCGCCGACGAAATCGACCGGTGCGGCCCAGCGCTCGCCGATCCACCGAAGCGTGCGAGGACTATAGAAAGCGACGTGGGTCGGGTCCCGGATGTAGCGCCAGCCCACAAAGTCGTCGTATGAACCCACCCACTTGGTCATCACGCCAAGCCAGCCGCCGGGGTCGAGCACCCCGAACAACCGGTCGAGCTCCGCCGCCGGGTCCCGAAGGTGCTCTAGCACCTCACTCGCGGAGATAAAGGCGTAGCGCTTCGTCCAGACTGTCTCATCCGGGGCGTAGAAGGGGTCAAAGAGACGAACCCGCAGACCGGCTTCCTCAAGCATGCTGGGAAGCGAGGGGCCGGGACCCGAACCAAAATCCAGGCCGACGGTCCCCTTCTTCACTCGCTCCAGCAGCGGCTCGGTCAACTGCGCCAGAAACTGGCGGTAGCGTTTGTCATGGGGGTCGTTCCTGTGCTGCTCATAGCGCGCCCTCTCGTCTCCCGATTCCAGCCACGCTTCTGGGGGCACGAACACCAGCGCACATCTCCGACATCGGTGGTAGGTTCGGGCATTGTCACGGTGATAAAAGGTGGGATCACGTTCGGCGCACAACGGACAGGTCATGGCTGCCGGCGACCTGCGGACAATATCGTGGATCGGACACGCATTTGTAATCACGCTGACGACGGCCACCGCCGCTTCATCGGCTCGACTACTCCCAGGCCTGCGGGGTCTGGCCCGCCGCGAGGGAGTGTGGCACCGAAGATGCACAGACGCATAGCTGGAGGTAGCACTATGCTCTACGGAATCAACGTCGTGATGTTCACGCTGACGTCGGTGTGTATCGCGCTCTACCTGCTTCGGCGCAGAAGCCGCATCGTAACGACACGGCTCAATCTGAGAGCTGACGGACCAGAGTAGCTATACGGATTGGCAGTTCGGGCACCAGATAGCATGCTGAACCGGCCGTAGTTCCCCCCGTTCCGATCATCACACTATAGTGACCGTATCGTAGTCGGCCGAAAGACGTCCAATCGAACCCGACGGCCGTGGCCTGCTGAGGGAGGACCGAGCATGCGTGTCGGTTTCATCGGACTCGGGCGAATGGGACTTCCCATGAGCCAACATGTCGTGCGGGCCGGTCACGATCTGATAGTCCACAACCGAACCCGGGCCAAAGAGGCCGCGGTCGTCGAACTCGGGGCGCAGGCGGCCACATCCCCATTCGACGTCTCCCGGCGTGCCGACATCGTGCTCGCGTGCCTCCCCTCCCTCGATGCCACGCGCCAGGTGTTCCTGGGTCCGGACGGCGTCGCGACCAATGCGCGACCCGGGATGGTCCTCGTCGACCACTCAACCATCGCCCCCGCCCTTGCGCGAGAGATCTCCGCCGAGGCATCCAGCCGCAACGCCTACTTTCTGGACGCTCCTGTCAGTGGTGGTCCAGCTGGAGCGGAGGGCGCCCACTTGACCATCATGGCCGGAGGCGACGCCGAAGCGTTTGCCCGAGTCCAGCCCCTTCTAGAAGTAATTGGAACGAATGTGAGGCACGTTGGCGATGTCGGAGCCGGGTCGGTTGCCAAACTGGTCAACCAACTGCTCACCTTTGTCAATGCGAACGCCGCTGCCGAGGCCATGCTCCTGGCCTCGTCGGCCGGCGCCTCTCCCGGCGACCTCCTGCCCATCCTGAAGACCGCATGGGGACAATCCGCGATGGTTGAGCGGGCCATCGACAAGTACGCCGACCGAGACTTCGATGCGGGCGCTCCTCTACGACTCTTTGAGAAGGACCTGGGTTTGATCCGAGACATGGCCGCAGAAGCCGGTCTTACCCTTCCTCTCGTTGAGGCGGCCTCATCCAGACTGCGGGAGGCGCTCTCAACGGGACTGGGGGAAGAGGACCTGGTAGCGGTGTTGAAGCCCTACGAACGGGAGAGCGGGATCGTCGTGGAGGGATGACCCCTCTATCGAGGAGATGGGGACTCCGTCGTTCAGTAGTCCATTTTGGGCTCGTCGAGGTCCACGTCGACTTCCGACCAACCAGCTCCCACGAGTAGGACCCGGAGTTCGTCGGCACGATCCATCAGTGGTCCCACGTGCGAGTGCGTCTCTGCGACCGGACGGCGGTCGGCGGCCGGGTCGTGAAACGTGAGGGCAAGCTCGCCGTCCCGCTCGAACACGGTGCACCAGAGCTGCTGGTTGGATGATCGGCGCAGGCGCCACAAGACCAGTCCCTGGGCCGTCAACTCTCGAAACAACGCGGTCACTGTGCAACCCCTTCCCGGTTTGCCGTTGAGCGCTTGAGACAGAAGCAGATGCCCAGGACGCATGCAAGAGCCATGCACCGACGATCGCGCCGCATCGCGGCGATCGCCACTCCAGAGTCGGCCCGACAGCAGACTTTCGGTCACGGAGTGCCGGCTTTTCGGAACTGCCAGCTGGGCCGCTGAGACTATGCGCAGCCCCCCCACTTCAGTATCACCCTACGCCGGACTCGCCGCCGCCGCGGCCGGCACGAAGCCCAATCGATTTCCGAACTCGCGCTTGAGCAACCACCAGCTGGCCCCCGCCTGGAGCCCAGTCGTCACGACCGAGAGATACCACAGTTGACTCAGCTCGAACCCGCTGTAGGTCGTGAGCCACACCGCCGGTAGGGCGAATGTCACGAGCCGAGTCGCGCTGGCAAGAAGCGCCGGCATCGTGTTGCCCATCCCCTGGAACATGCTCGAGTTGGTAAAGATGATTCCGATCGCGACAAAATTCCAGGAAATGATTCTGAGGAAGTCGGCGCCGACGGCGACGACAGCCGGATCGTCGGTGAACTGGGACACCAGGAAATCAGGGCGCCACTGACAGAAGAGTGTCAGCACCAGCATGATGCCGCTCAGCGTGACGACCGATGCCCGAAAGGTCGCGCGGACGCGGTCGTGGCGGCCCGCCCCCATGTTCTGACCGGCGACCGGCGCGGTGGCAAACGCAATGGCCATCGCCGGAAGGAAGATCGCCTGCATCACGCGCGAGCCAACGCCGAATCCCGCCTGTGCCTCCGGGCCAAAACCCCGGATCGTCCAGAACACGACGCCGCTGTACACGAAGATCAGCGCAAACTCCCCCCCCGGAGGCAACCCAACCTCGAGCACACGCCGCCATGCACCGAGCCGCGGACGAAGCATGTGGACGTTGAACACGACGTAGCTCTCGAGACGAACGAAGTAGACCGACATCATGACGACGGCGACGGCGATGGAGATAGACGTCGACAACCCTGCACCCAAAAGTCCCAGCGGCCGGCCTGTGATCCAACCGGCGATCATGATCGGCGACAAGATCGCGTTCAGCACGACGGTTGCCACCTGGACCACGATTGTCGGGTTGACGATCCCCGTTCCCCTGAGCGCTGACCCCATCGAGATTAGGGCGAACTGAAGAGCCAGCCCGGGTAGGACCCAGAACAGATAGGTGATGCCCGCCGACACCGTCGCGCTGTCAGCCGCGAGCGTGTTCATATAGCGCGCGGCCAAGCCGTATCCGACGACGAGCGTGGCCAGCGCGCCGAGTCCGGCCAACCCGAGGCTCTGATTGAAGATGAGGTTGGCGTCCTCGCGGTCCTTCCGCCCGCTCGCTTGGGCAATGAGCGCCATCGTACCGACGCCCAGGATCTGCGTGATGGCCATGACGAGAAACTGCACATTGCCGGCGGAGCTCACGCCGGCGATCGCCACATCGCCGAGTTGGCCGACGAAGTAGAGGTCCACAAGGACATACATCGTCTGGAACACCATCCCGACCGCCACCGGGATCGAGAGCTTTACGATGTGCCATGAGATGGAGCCCTCGGTCAGATCCTGCATCGGCTACGGGACGTCCGCTTGAGTTCGTCTACTCTCAGGGAAGGGCCAGCGCCACATACTCGCTCTCCATGTCGTCCCAGCCAACCGCAACCACGATGTACTGGGTGCCATCGACCATGTAAGTCAGTGGCGCCGCGGTCGTGCCGCCTGGCAGCTCCATCTCCCACACCACGTCGCCCGTCGATTTGTTATAGGCCCTGAACATCTTTCCGCCACTGCCGGGCGGGAGAAAAGCCGCGCCGACGTTCGCTCCTTCACCCATGAAGACCAGCGACTTGGTCACCAGCGGCGCGGCCCGTCCGCCGTGTCCAAGTGGCGGCAAATCCAGGTGCGCAATCGCCGGATGGTCGCGGGGTCCGTCGCCGTTCGGAACCGACCAGAGAATATCGCCCCGGTTCAGGTCGATCGCCACGAGTCGACCGTAAGGCGGCTTAAAAAGCGGCAGGCCCTGCGGGCCGGTCACGACCTGAGGCTCCTTGATGACCCAGTCGACGTCAGACCGTGGATGCTCCGAGCGGGCCAGACCGATCACGGTGCCGCTGTAATTCGACGGGACGTACATCACACCGGTGTCCGGGTCCACGCCCGCTCCGTTCCAGTCGGTCCCACCCACCAAACCGGGCACCGACAGCGTCCCCCGGGTTCCCCCCGGCCGGTCGTCGACGAGCGTTGGGGCGGTCAGGTACGGTCCCCAGACATACTCGTCGAGCATCGCCCGACCCTCGGCACGCAGTTCGGGGGTGAAATCGATCAGGTCATCGAGGGTGACGCCCTGCTGGTCGTAGGCGGGAGGCTTGGTCGGAAATGGCTGGGTCGCCGCATACCACTCCCCCGGCACATTGCCGGGCGGCACCGGCCGCTCTTCGATCGGCCAGACCGGCTCCCCCGTTACCCGGTCAAAGACATAGAGGAAGGCCTGCTTGCTGGGAATGGCCACTGCTTTGATGTCGCGTCCGGCAACGGTAATGTCCACCAGGACCGGCGCTGCAGGAAAGTCGTAGTCCCACAGACCATGGTGGATGGCCTGGTAGTGCCAGATCCGCTCACCCGTCCGGGCATCCAGGCACACGAGACTCTCGGCGAACAGGTTGTCGCCTGGGCGATGTCCCCCGTAGTAGTCGTTGGTTGGCGTCGAGAGGGGCAGATATACGTAGCCCAGCTCCTCGTCGCCGCTGGGCGATGCCCACATGTTGGTGTTCCCGGAGTACTCCCACGACGCGCGGTCCTCGTCGGGATTGGTTAGCCAAGTCTCGTTGCCGGCCTCGCCCTCTCTGGGGATGGTGTGAAAATTCCAGAGTTGCTCGCCTGTTCTGACATCGAAGCCTCGGACGTCACCCGGAGGCATGCTCTTCGTGGCCGCCATCGTGTGACTGATGACGTCAGGTATCGCCGAGCCGACGATGATGACGTCGTTGACGACAAGTGGCGCCGACCGCCACGCGAAGCTCTCTATCGCGCGCTCATCGAACCCCTGCGTGAGATCCACTTCACCAACGTCGCCAAAGTCTACATAGCGCTTGCCCGTCTCCGCGTTCAGCGCAACCAGCCGCGAACCGACGACGGCCAAGACCCGAGCGTCCTGGCCATCGGTCCAGTAGGCCACACCCCGTGAGGCGAAAAGCGGCGCCTGCTCTGCATCTCCGGCACCGTCCGTAACCTCGCCGTCCGCCCCCTCGTCCGGCGAGTCGACCCAGAGCACTTCACCCGTCGTGGCGTCGAGAGCCGAGACCATGCCAAGGCCGGTACTGATGTACAACCGTCCGCCTGCCATGATCGGGGTGTTCTGAGACGATCCAGGCGCCTGTCTTGTGCTCCCGAATCGCGTGGCATCCGGAATGACCGATTGCCGCCAGACGATCCTGAGACGGTCCACGTTGAGAGCATCGATCTGGTCGACCGGAGAGTACTTGGTGGCTGCGTTGTCGGCCGCATAGGCACGCCACTCGCCCGACTGCGCATATCCAGACGCGACCCACCCTGGGCCGAGTAACGCGGTCAGAAAGACGACGAGGCTGAGGCGGAAGAAAGACAGGAATGTCCTCGCGCAGCTAGTGGTCGGCTGGTTTGAGCGCGCGAAAGTTGATACCAACGGTTCCGAACTGCGCGGCGCTCGACTGCTGCGGCGCACCAGCGAACACATCGGCCCGCCAGGTGATTTCGAAACCGGTGAACCCGGCGGCGGCGACAACCGCCTCGAGCTCTGCTTCCAGCAGAGCACCGGCGATTCAACCAGTCCAGAGTTCGATATCCTCTTTCGCATCCTGTGGTACCTCTTTCGCCACCAGGATGTCGCCGAGCTGTAGCCGGCCACCAGGCTTGAGGACCCGCGCCATCTCTTTCAGAGCAGCCACCTTGTCGGGCATGAGGTTGAGCGCCCCGTTGGAGATGACGACGTCGGCCCATTCGTCTGAAACCGGCACGCTTTCACCGAATCCTTCACGAAACTCCACGTTGCGGAGATTCGCGTCATCGGCGCCCTTTTTGGCCTTCTCCAGCATGGCGGGAGTCATGTCGACGCCCACGACCTGGCCAGCCTCGCCAACCATCCGTGCCGAAATCACACTGTCGATACCGGCACCGCATCCTATATCGACGACCCGTTCGCCCTCGACGATCTCGCCGACGCTGAACGGATTGCCAGTCCCGGCGAACGAGTCTATCGAGGCCTCAGGGACACCGTCGAGCCACGCGTCCTCATATCCCAGGATACGAGCCAGCCGACGCCCGGTGTGAAAGTGAAAACCCTTGTCCGGCTCGGCTGCTACGACTTCATACTCGCCACGGATGGCCTCGCGAAGCATGTCCCTATCCAGCTGTGGTGGACTCGGTGCCGTCATCATCTCTCCTGCTTCATTCCTTCACGCTCGAGACCTCTGTTTGTGGTCGGAACCTCAATCAACGACCGCCTGGTAGGTCAACGTCGCCAGGTCCGGTCGTATGTTCAAATGGGTGTACGGTCGGATCTGCGTCAGCATGATGCTAATCAGCTCCTCCGAAGGGTCGACCCAGAAAATCGTCCCGAAGGCGCCGCCCCAGTAGTAGGAGCCCTCCGATCGAGGCGTTCCCGACGGACCGAGATCGGTCACGATCGCGTATCCCAACCCAAAGCCGTAGCCGGGCCCCGCAAGCCAGATTCCATAGTCACCGGTATGGTTCGTCGTCATCAGCTCAACGGTCTTCCGGCTCAAGATCCGCACACCGTCCAGCTCGCCACCGTTCAACATCATCTGGTGGAAACGGAAGTAGTCCCGAGCGGTCGACACCAGACCACCGGCACCGCTGAAGTACACATGAGGCTCCTTCACGTATCGACTCTCGGCCGTGGCCGGGTCGGCCAGCACAATCGTGCCGTCATCACCTGGCCCATACTGAGCGGCGAACCGATCCAGCTTGGACATCGGCAGATAGAAGTGCGTGTCCGGCATGTCGAGCGGGTCGAAGATACGTTCCCGGAAGAAACTGTCGAGCGTTTGCCCCAACATGACCTCCACGAGCCGACCCACCACGTCCGTGCCCCGCCCGTACTCCCACGCATCGCCTGGATGAAAGTTGAGCGGTAGCGTCGCCAGCCGCTTCAGCATGTCCCCGACGGTGTCGTTCGGCCGACGCTGGGCCGACATCTCGAGAAAATCTGACCGCGTGATCCCGCGATAACTATTCGACAGACCAGCGGTGTGGGTCAGGAGGTGTTGTACCGTGATCGGCCGCGCCGCCGGTACCAGCTTGTAACCTCCAGCGAGACGTTCCTGCGGCGGTGAAGGAACCGCCACCTGCATGTCAGAGAATTCGGGGAGCCATTTCGAGATCGGCTCCCGAAGCTGAAAGCGCCCCTCTTCGTAGAGCATCATCAGAGCAACAGACGCGATCGGCTTGGTCATCGAGGCCATCCGAAAGATCGTGTCGTGGGTCATCGCCGCCCCGTTTTCCACGTCACGCTGACCGGCGGCCGAGAAATGTACCACCTTCCCCCGACGAGCGACCAGAGTCACGACCCCCGCCACTTCGTTGCGGTCGACATAGCCCTGCATCACCGTGTCGAGACGCTCCAGGCGCTCGGATGACATCCCGACGACTTCCGGCTCCGCCGTCGGCACGCCGTCCATCTCCGGCAGATCGGACGGAGCGCTCGCCAGACCAGCCGCCCCCACGAGAGCCGCAACCGCCACGACGCCAAACCACCCTGCTCGAAACATCTTCATCGGATCTCCTCTCGCTTCGCCGCCGCCTCCTCCTGCCGGGCACCCGCCAGGATATTGATCATCGCGTGATTACCCTCGTGGCAGGCGTACTCCCAGAGGGGCCCGGACGTGACCCCGCGCGACTCATGGTCGGTCGTCATTGGTGCCGCCGCTGTCCATACGCGGGAAAAAGCGCGCGGATCCTCGAGAGTGAAGGTGTAGTCGATCGCCTCCGGGCCGACTCGCGTAAAGCGCTCGACCAGACGCAGACTCGGTCGGGCCTTGCGCCACGGCGCACTCCAGAAACGGTCGGTCTTGTCGGCGAAGTTGGCCGTCTCGACCACGAGCGTGTCGTCCTCCCACCGCCCGCGTGCCTCACCGGTCCATTGCGGGATTCCCGTCAAAGGACGGTCGTCCATCGGAATGACCCTGAGCTCGTGATACATCTCATGCAGCATCACCACCACCCCCGGCACCTGAAAGATCTGCATGTTCATGTTGTACGGCTGGAGCGGCACCATGTTGGGCAGGCCGTCGGTGATGCAGCGCTCGCCGGTGTCGAGGTCGAGGTAGGTTTCAAACGGCCCAACGCCGTATCGGGCCCTCTCCTGCTCGCTCTGGGTCCCGGCAGCTGGTAGCCAGGGAATCCTACCGTCCGGCGGGTCGACGATCAGGGCCGTCTGTCGGTTGCGCATCATCCGCGTCCCAGCATCGAGCCAGACTTGGTTGTAGCCGCCGACACTGCCCGGATCCGACTTTCCGTCCCTCGCCACCCGTCGCTCCGCAGACTGCCGTTCGAGCTCGGCGAGTTCTTCCTCGGTCAGTTGGATCTTGTCCGATCGCTGGGTCGGTCGTTCCAGCGGCGTCAGGGTGGCGGAGGTCCAGACCCCTTGGAGATCGGGTACGCCCCAGGCCGTTCGCGACATCTCAAACCCGTCAACCGCCGCTGACTGCGCGCCCGCGGTCACGGGGAACAGGAGGACCAGCGCCGCGACGAGCCGAGGCGCAGGCGATACCCTACGGTGCATGTGGACTCCCCTTCCGGCCCTGTCTCTTCGGGAAAGGATACGACAACTTGGCTCGTCCGGGCCGACCCAACCCCGCTCAGCTTGACAGGGCTTCAGCCGCGGCCATAATCACGAGACACTGGAAACCGGAGGAGCAGATGCGAACGCAACAGACCTGGATCGCTGGACTCGCTGCCGTGATGGCGGTGACCTCATATGGCATCGTGGCACAGCAGCCGGCGCCGGAGCCGATGTCCTTCTTCGTCACGAGCGTTGGATTGGGTGACGGCGCGAACCTGGGCGGTCTCGAGGGCGCTGACGGGCACTGCCAGCGGCTCGCCTCTGCGGCCGGACGAGGGGACTCCGCGTGGCGTGCCTACCTCAGTACCCAGGGGTCGGACGGCGCCAACGCAAGGGACCGGATAGGCAGTGGTCCGTGGTTCGCCCACGGAGGTCGACGACAGGTCGCCGCGGATGTCGGGTCGCTGCACGGTGACACCCTCAACCAAGCACGCCTCGGAAATGCCCTCGGCAAAGCGATCGCGATGACAGAGAATGGCGACCAGGTCAACGGTCTGGGTGATTCACCAAATCAACACGACATCCTGACCGGCTCCCTACCGGACGGCCGGGCCTTCACCGATGGCATGGACCACACGTGCGGCAGTTGGACGAGCACGGCCGCCAGTGGATCGGCTCAGGTCGGACACTCGGACAAGCAGGGAAGCGGAAACGGATCGTGGAACTCGTCT
The DNA here is from genome assembly GCA_965249105.1 of Vicinamibacterales bacterium. Classification (GTDB taxonomy): domain Bacteria; phylum Acidobacteriota; class Vicinamibacteria; order Vicinamibacterales; family UBA8438; genus CAUZIB01. Next base: position 2,109,753 of record OZ252219.1, read on the forward strand.
CACGCCAGCCGCGGCTGCGGCCAGGAGAACCTGGTGGCGACTGGCGGGGCGGGCCTCTTCTATTGCTTCGCCATCGACTAAACTCCCACGCCTCGGGTTGCACGATCTCGATGCGTACGTCGTCCGGCCCGACCACGAACGAGATCAGCATGTCCTGACCAAGTGGCTTCGTGAAAGGGCGTGGCTCCATCCCGTAGTCGGGCTACAGGCCTACCGGGCCACCTTCTGTGGCCTCCTTCTGGGCTACAGTATCTTCCATGCTTAGGCTGATCCCACTCCTCGTACTCGGTCTTTCGGCCCTCGGTGGGGCCTGCACCTCACCGCAGGGCACCACAGACCCAGACCCAACAGAAGCCGAGCCTACGGCGGCGACCGGGAGACTCGACTTGCCGGCGGGACTACCGAGGACAGAGCCGGAAAGCGTGGGGATGTCCACCGAGCGTCTCGCGGAAATCGAACCTGCGATGGAGGCGTATATCCAAGACGGCCGCTTACCTGGGATCGCGACCATGGTTGCGCGCCACGGTCAGGTCGTGCACTGGTCCGCCGTCGGCTTCCGCGACCTCGAGGCCGGCGATCCACTTGCCCCTGACGACATCCTGCGTATCTTCTCGATGACCAAGCCGCTCACGTCGGTCGCCGTGATGATGCTCGTGGAAGAAGGGCTGATCTCACTCGACGACCCGGTCTCGGCACACATCCCGGCATTCGGACAAAGCGAAGTGTTGACTGATGAAGGCGAACGGGTGGCGGCCGATAGGCCGATCACTGTCGAACACCTTCTCACCCACACGTCTGGACTCACCTACGGCTTCTTTGGCGACACTCCGGTGGACCGTCTCTATCGGGAGGCGAACTTCTTCGGCGAAGCACGCGGTCTAGACGAGTTCGTGGACGGCGCAAGTCAGATGCCGCTCCTCGCACATCCGGGCGAGGTGTGGAACTACGGCGTGTCCACCGATGTCCTCGGCAGACTGGTCGAAGTCGTGTCGGGTCAACCCTTCGACGAATTCGTCAAGGAACGGATCACAGACCCTCTGCACATGGAGGACACCGCCTTCCAGGTCGCGGCAGACAAACGCGACCGCTTCATGGCCAACTACGCCCCGGGCGGTGATGGGCTTCAGATGACCGACTCGCCGGACGACGGGCAGTACACCCGTGAGCCCGCCTGGCTGTCCGGTGGCGGTGGTCTGACGTCCACGCCATCCGACTACATTCGGCTCGCTCAGATGCTCCTACAGGAGGGTGAGCTCGATGGCGTCCGCCTCCTGCAAGCCGAGACGGTGCGCAACATGCGTCGCAATCATCTGCCGGAGCAGCTTACGCCGATCAGCCTGGGCACCTACCTCAGCCCGGGGTACGGGTTCGGACTCGGCTTTGCCGTTCTCGTGGATGCGGACCTTACTCCCGAGCCGGATAACAACGGTGTCTTCCGGTGGGCGGGTGCCGCGAACACCTTCTTCTGGATTGATCCGGTAGAGGAGCTCATCGGGATGGTGTGGACCCAAGTGAACCCGTTCGGGCTCTACTCAATCGACCGCGAGTTCCAGACGCTGGTATACGACGCGATCGACGACTGAGAATCTTGAGCGCCCACGCAGCTACTGCCTACGCTACACTCTCGACCGAAAGGACGAATACATGCGCCAGATGATCCGACATGCACTGCTGGCCATATCAGTCGTTGTGCTCGGAAGCGGAGTCGCTCAAGCCCAAGGCTGGGCGGACACATTCGTCGAGGACGGCGTCTTCGGCAACAACACAGGCCGCGCCGCCTTGGTTGCCTTCGCCGAGGGCTTCACAGAGCAGCAGGCCGGAAACGCCCGCCACTGGAATACCAATATCCACCTCACCAAGACCGCAGACGGAGCCGCCGGCACCTGCTATCTGATGCTGATGAATACTGGAGCGCGTCCCCACAGCGTCATCGTGACGGGGACCTACCACGACACGCTTGTGAAAACGTCGGATGGATGGCGGTTCACAGCACGCCAGGTCGAGCCCGACCCAGCGGCGGACAGCAGTCAGAACTGATAGCAGCCTGCCTCTCAGCTCATGGAAGGTTACCGACGCCAGACGTCGCGGTTGTTGATCCCACTGCTCCTGCTTGTATTGGGATCGGCGACGGCCACCGCCCAGCCGACGAGCTGGACGGTGCCGCGGCTTCCCGACGGCTCTCCCGACCTGCGGGGCATCTGGACCAACGCGACGCTGACACCCGTTGAGCGGTCCGAGGAACTGGGCGACAAGGCTGTCCTCACCGCCGAAGAGGCTGCCGCGTTCGAATCTGCTTCAGCCGATCGACGCGCGGCAACCGACCGGTTCGTGCCGGGCAATGTCGGCGCCTACAACCAGTTCTGGATGGACGGGGGCGTAGTGGTCACCGGCGACCGTCGCACCTCACTGGTCGTCGACCCACCGAACGGCAGGATTCCCTGGACGCGCGAAGGTCGACAGCGCTATGACACCGACCTGACCAAGTACGGCGTCGGACCGTTCAACTCCTGGGCCGACGCTGACACGGGCGAACGCTGCCTGACCGACGGCCTCCCCTTCGTGCCGCTGCAGGGCTACAACATGAACTACCACATCCTGCAGGCGCCGGGATGGGTGGCCATTCTCAACGAGATGTTCCATGAGTACCGGTTGATCCCGACCGACCGTCGGAGTCACATTGGGCTGGAGATCGGGCAGTGGCTTGGCGACGCCCGTGGCCACTGGGACGATGACACGTTGGTCGTCGAAACGACCAACTTCGCCGATAAGTCTCACTACCTCTGGCGGGCCACCTGGCGGGGGGCTCGACCAAGCCTCACCATGGTAGAGCGATTTACTCGGGTGGACCAGGAGACCATCGACTACGAGTTCACCATGACCGACCCGGATATGTTCACCCAGCCGTGGACCGCGCTGGTTCCGATGACGACCAACCACGAGTCTCGCGGTGTGACGTCCGGTCCGATGTACGAGTATGCCTGCCACGAAGGCAACTACGGCCTCCTCAACATCCTGCGCGGCGCCCGGGTCCAGGAGGGGCCCGAGTAGCGCCTCTTCCCGGACCTCACACGTCTATTTGTTCTTCGCTGCCTGCCAACGCGCATGTCCTCGCGCGTTGTGTCCAAGCGTTCCGCACACGCCGCACCGCACTCGAGCCTTCCTCCGCACCTTCGTCTTCGCGGTGGTCTTCTTTCCGAGTCGTGACCGCAACCCGCGACGGGAAGCGGCCGGCGTCGTCCCGGTGCCGCCCAGGGCTTTACCCGCGCGATCCACCTGCACGTTCAGACGCTCCTGTAGCGCCAGTAACTGGCCATAGACCTTCTCGCGCTCCGCGTCGAGCGATTCGAGCCGGTTGACGATTCGTCCGAGTGCGTCACCGATGCCTTCGGCTATCTTGACCGCGGTTTCGGCGCTATCCCCCGCCCGGTTGCGATTTTTTGCCACGCTAACTCCTCTACGCTGGAATGAACCGAACTACATGCCATTATCGCAGCTCGTCGATCTACAATCACCTCTCGGTTGCCTTCACGCCTCCGTCGGCAGAAGGTTGGGGCAGATCGCGATGACCACGAGCTCAGGAAGTCTCATGCCAACACTTGGCGTATTGATCTGTCTCGCGCCGATTGTGGCCCTGGGACAACCTGTGAGTCAGTCGGTGCCACGGACGGCCTGGGGCGATCCGGACCTGCGGGGGATCTGGGACTACTGGACCTTTACCCCTCTGGAGCGTCCTGGGGAGTTCGACGGACGCGAACGGCTGACCGACGAAGAGGCCGCCGCCGTGGCCTCGGAGGGGAACGCCGCTGCGTTGGCTCGAGACGCCCAGCCCCCACCCGCCGGCGCCGTTGGCGCCTACGGCCAGGCCGTGTGGACAGACCGAGCCCGCGCGACGGCGCTGACCCAATCGTCCCTCCTCGTCGATCCTCCGGACGGCAAGATACCAGGATTGACGCCTGAAGCCATGGCCGCGACGGAGGCGCACGCGCGTGCCGGAGTGCCTCCGGTCCGACTTCGCGCACGGGGGATCAGCACCGATGGTCCAGACTTTCGAGGCGCCGCCGAGCGATGCCTCCTCGGCTTCAGCACCGGTCCCCCGATGCTTCCAGGTGGATACAACAACAACCTACAGATCTTTCAGGTGCCTGGGTATGTCGTGCTGCTTCACGAGATGGTTCATGACGTTCGCGTTGTTCCGCTGGACGGCCGCCCGCAGCTCCCCTCGACCATCCGGCAGTGGCTCGGTAGCTCCCGTGGTCATTGGGAAGGCGACACGCTGGTCATCGAGACGACCAATTTCACTGGCAAGACCGGCGCGTTCAACACGACCTTCCAGAGCTGGGGATCGGCGGAGAACCTACACCTGACCGAGCGTCTGACCTGGATGAGTGCCGACGCCGTCGAGTACGAGTTCACCGTCAACGACCCCTCGACCTTTACCAGACCATTCACCGGTCGGTTTCCCTTGAACCACACAGATGGGCCCCTCTACGAGTACGCGTGCCACGAAGGCAATCACGGCATGATGAATATGCTGACTGGCGGCCGCTCCGAGGAGCAAGCGGACCTTCCCTAATCGGACCGGGCGGTCAGGAAGACGGGACAAGTTGACCGACCGCGAGTTGCGCCCCGAGGTTCGCGCCCCGGCCCGGATTCATCACCTTGAGCCGGATGATCGCCGCGCCGCCGCCATGCGACCGGAAGGCGACATCCACAAGATGCAGACCTGGCGCGATCGCACCTGACGGCCATCGCCATGTCCGCGGCTGCGATCTGAACTGGCGATAGTTCTCCGGCGTGACCACGTAGGCGTGCTCATCGTCGAAGTACTTGACGGCGAGTCCGACAAACTGCCCGGCGAAGTGCGGTGAGCCCCCACCGACCAGACTGGTCTCCTCGGAGGCGAAGCTACCGTCCTGGCCCAGTTCATTGGCTCTGGCTCCCATCCACAGCCCCTCGGCGGTCGTGACATTGAACAGCTCCGACTCGGCGTTCCACCGCGTCTGGAATCGTACGCCCAGCGCATCCTCCGTCCCCCCATTGCTTACCCGTAGGCAGAGCAACTCGTGCTCGTCACTCGTTCCGGCTGCGAACGTCTCGCGATGAACCGGATGAAGATGGAGCACCAGACGGTGGGTCCACCGAGCCACCGGGAGGCCGATCGACTTCAAACCCCGGAATCGGGCGAGCCAGGCTAGGGCATTGTCGAAGCCTGCCGTGGCAGGTCGGAGATCGACGACGGCCATCGGAAAGGTGACATCTGGGCGGCGGATGACACGACTCTCGTGCGGTGCCATGTCCTCCTACCGGTGCAAGGGGCATTCCCACCAAGAGACCAGCGGTTGAGGGCGACGACAGCGAGATGTGCCGTAGACTTCACTGCCGTAACTGTCAGGCGGCACTCAGAACCGTGGGAGCGGAGACGTCAGGCCAACAGCTCGAGCAGCGCCGCGACCACGGCGTCTGGCCGCTGAGCTGGCAGATCGTGTCCGGCGCCATCGACGATGCGACGGGCGACCAAGGACGGGAATCGCTCCTGGTCTCCCGACGGATCCGCGGACGGGCGACCAAACCCACTCTCCGCCCCGCGCAGCACGATCGCGGGCACCGGAATCTGAGGACGGTTCGCCAACTGACGCTCCACCGCCAGGAAGCGCTCTTCTCCAACCGCGTAGCCGTGACGGTGCCGATAGGAATGAACCACGACATCGACGAAATCGGGGTTGTCGAAACTAGACGCCGAACGGTCATAGGTCTCGTCGCTGAACTCCCAACCGGGCGACCACGTCTGCCAGAGGTAGCGGCAGATCCCCCGTCGGTTCGCCTCGAGCCCTGCTCGCCCACGCTCGGTGTTGAAATACCACTGATACCAGAGCCTCGCTTCGACGACCGCCGACGCAGGAGGCGACGGAGAGACCGTATCCTGGACCGAGTACCCGCCAATCGCGACCTGTGCGCGTACGCGTTCCGGACGAAGAATCGACGTGATGCAGGCCGCGCGATTCCCCCAATCGAACCCGGCCAGGGCAAACTGCTCCAGTCCAAGGGCGTCCGCGAAATCGACCACGTCCTGTGCAATGGCCGCTTGTTCGGCCATCCGAGGTGCTGAGGGGTCCAGGAACCGGGTCGGCCCATAGCCCCGGAGATAGGGAACAACGACGCGATACCCCGCTTCCACTAGCGGAGGTACGGCGCCGTCCCAGGCCCGCACGTCGTAGGGGAAGCCGTGGAGCAGGAGGATAGGAAACGCGGCGCCGTCGCCGCTCTCCTCGTAACTGATATCGAGGGTGTCTGTTTGGACGTGGTGACCGACCGATGACTGGACGGCTAGTGCGCCGGCCGACGGGCGACCTCCGGTCACGGCGACGACACTCGCCAACCCCGCGCTCCTGAGAAAGTGTCTCCGTGTTGGAACCATCCTGTGCCTTTCTCTTGGCCGCCGCCACATCCACTCGGGCCAGTCCCCCGCCTGCGCCTGCCATGTTAAACCCCCGGTTGCCTCTCCGTACTATTAGAATTCAGCATGTCGAATCCTCCAGCACATCAGACGGACACGTGTTCTACCTCCGTAATCTTGGCCACGCTCGTGGTGAGCGCGTTGGGCGTGGCCACACCGGTCCCAGCCTACGGCCAGTCGGAGCTTGAGGTAAGCACCGCAGAGTTCAATCAGTGGATGGAGGAGATCTCCAACTGGGGTCGCTGGGGTGAGGACGATGAACTCGGCACCCTCAACCTGATCACCAACGCGACCCGCCGCGCGGCCGCCCAACTGGTTCGCGATGGCGTGTCGGTCTCGATGGCCCTCGAGCTCAACACCCAACAGGATGCGGTCAACACCAGCCCGTTCGAGCACACGTTGACCGTCTCGGAGTTTGGCGGGCACGTGGTCGCCGATGACCGATACAGCGTGCAGTATCACGGCCTCGCCCACTCACACATGGACGGTCTGCCCCACTACTCCCACAACGGACTGCTGTACAACGGCTTCCCCGTCAGTGGCCTCAACGCGAGCGGAGCTCAGAAACTGGGCATCCACAACGCCGCGCTGAGCGGCGTGGTCACGCGAGGTGTCCTCGTCGACATGCCCTGGCTCAGGGGCGTCGATTATCTCGAGCCTGGAACCGCGATCACGGTTCGCGACCTCGAGGCGTGGGAACAGAAGACCGGGCTGCGCGTTTCGAGCGGCGATGTCTTGCTCGTTCGAACCGGGCGCTGGGAGGCCGTCAGGCAGCTGGGCCTCTCCAGCTTCACCGAGGGTGCCGCAGGCTCCCATGCGTCGGTCGCGAAGTGGCTCAAGGCGCGCGACGTGGCGATGATCGGTTCGGACGGTATCAGCGACGTGATGCCGTCGCACGTCGAAGGCCTCTCCACTCCTCTTCACGAGCTGGTCATCGTGGCCCTAGGCATGCCGATCCTTGACAACCTCGGTCTCGACGCGGTGGCGGACGCCGCACGAGAGCGGGGGCGCTGGGAGTTTCTGTTCGTCGGCGCACCACTGCGCGTCCGGGGCGGGACCGGTTCGCCCCTCAACCCACTCGCCATCTTCTAGACGGTCCGCTACGAGACGTGACATGGGCACGCTGACCAGACGACAGGCTCTCGCGCTGATGGGGGCTACTGCAGCCTCCCCACTCCTGTCATCGTGTGGTCTCGACTCCAGCGATATCGCTGACCGACCACCGTCCGCGTCCCCGACCTCCACGACGCCCCTTCACTACCGCAGCCTCCGCGAGGTCGCCACCCTCATCGAGACGCGGGAACTGTCGTCGGTCGAGCTCACCAGCCTGATGCTTGACCGCATTGGGAACGTCGATGGTCAGCTCCGAAGTTACGCCACGGTCATGGCCGACCAGGCGATGGATGCAGCGCGCGCCGCCGACGCCGAGATCGGAAACGGTGGGTATCGGGGGCCGCTGCACGGCGTCCCCATAGCCGTCAAGGACCTGTGTTACACGCGTGGTGTCCGGACCATGGGCGGTCTTGGTGTGCTCGCCGACCATGTCCCGGATTATGACGCGACGGTCGTGACCAGACTTCAGGCTGCTGGAGCTGTGATCCTCGGGAAGCTCAACCTCACCGAGGGCGCGATGGCCGGTTACCACCCAGACTTTAGTATTCCGGTCAATCCGTGGAACGCTGACCTGTGGCCAGGCGTGTCGTCAAGCGGGTCGGGCGTGGCCACTGCAGCCGGGCTGTGCTTCGGCGCCCTCGGTTCGGATACCGGTGGATCGATTCGCTTCCCGTCCGCTCAGTGCGGTCTGGTCGGTCTGAAGCCAACGTGGGGACGCGTCAGCCGCTACGGCGTCCTGGAGTTGGCCGGATCGCTCGACCACGTCGGACCAATGACCAGGACCGTCGTCGATGCCGCCATCATGTTGGAGGTGATTTCCGGTCACGACCCTAACGACCCGACATCCCTTTCGGAGCCCGTCGAGCCCTTTGCCGACCAGCTGTCGGCCGGGCTGGCTGGCGTACGCCTCGGGCTGGACACCCGCTACGTGTTCGTCGGAGTTGACCCGGCCGTCACCGGCGAGATCGTCGCGGCGGCCGAGTTGTTACGAGGTCTGGGTGCCTCACTCGTCGACGTCACGATGCCAGACGCTCCCCTCGGCGACTGGAGCACCATTTGCTCCTATGAGGCGGTGCGCGCCCATTCGGCAACCTATCCGGACCGGGCCGACGAGTATGGCGCGTACTTCGGCCAGTTCCTTGAGAACGGAACCGCGGTGACCGACCAGGCGTACCAAGAGGCCATCCGCCGTCGCGAGATCTTCAACACTCAGTTCGAGGCCATGCTGGAGACGGTGGATGCCATGATCTGTCCAACCGTCAACACTCCGGTTCCCCTCCTCGACGGAATGGGTCATGACTCCATGGGGGCATTCGGTGACGCCTTGGCCGCGATCGCAGAGGGGTTCACACCCCCGCTCGGCAGCCTGACGCAGTTCACGGTGCCGGCCGACTTCGCCGGTACCCCGACGATTTCGCTTCCGTGTGGATTCTCCTCGACCGGCGCACCATTCAGTCTGCAGTTCGTCGGGCGCGACCTCAGCGAAGGGGTCCTCTGTCGAATAGCGCATGCCTACGAGCAGGCCACCGACTGGCACACCCGCCATCCCAGCGTCTAATGCGGGTCTTCTAGCCGCCCAGCGGCAGCACGAAACGCCACCCTTCATCAAGGCGCCTCGGGATCCGACTCGTAGAGTCACCACACCCACAGATGACCCGGTTCTGCGCCTGGCACGCTCGCAGCACCGTCTGAAAGGCAGCTTCCACTTCCGGGTAGATGTCAACTCCTGGCGGACCAAGTCCCAGGTCGATACTCATGTCCCCGGGGACGACCATGATGGCGCTGAGGGGCGCCTCCAGAATCTCGTAGATGTTCCCCACCGCCTCCCCCGACTCGATGATCGCTACGGCAAAGAGTTCACCATCGGGATTGAGCGGCCACACGTCGGCCTTGCTGTGATACTCCCGGGCGTTTGCCGCTCTCCAGATCGGAATGGCACCACTGGGTCCCCATCCGCGCTCTCCTCGCGGCTCCTGGAAGGGAGAATCTCTAGTCGGTGGATAGCGCATGGCCCGAACGAGCCTCACCGCTTCATCCTTCGTGTCAACGTGCGGGAGAATGACGCCCATTGCTCCGAGGTCGAGGACCTGTTTGACGGCCCATCTGAAGTCCTCGTCGCCGTCCTGAGGGATGCGGACCAGCGGGGCCAGGTTCATGCGCCCATTGGCATCCCGATCGAGATCCATTTCGGCCAGAATGGTCTGTAGCCGCTCACCTGAAAAGGGCGAATGCTCCATGTCAATGAACCGCCAATGTTGATTGGCGACGGCCACGTCTCCCGCTTCGAGCGCCGCGATAGCCGGATTGAGTCGCCCCCCCTCCTGAGCGTGACTCTCTTCCGCGATGGGCCACGTGCCCAGCGCCAGCGTGCCAAGCATCAGCACCGCAACAAGGCCCAGGGGCCGGTCAGTCAGCGATCGGATAGTTGACGTGCGCGCAGTTCTCATATCTTGGACACTCCTCGCGACACGAGCGCGTCTAGCCCCAGCGATGCAAGAGCTCTCCGTCACCCAGAAGATGCCGCGTTACGTCTACGAAATCTATCACTAGCGAGATTCCCACGATCACCAGATACGCGTTGATCCACCTTCCAAACATTGAGCGGGTGCCGACGAGACGGCGGCGCCTAAGGAACCACACATAGACCGGCGTCCAGCACACGATGTGTGCGAGCCCGAGCAGGCGGACATACCCGACCTGGCCGTAGAGCCATTCCATGAGGGTGGCAGCGGCTATGAGGCTCGCCAGCATCACGATGGGTTCGGGACGGACCTGCCACCGGCCATCTGCTCGACCAACCACGAACACGAGGCCCACCAGCTGGACGATACCGAGAACGCCCACCCAGGTTTGAAGCCACATCGGCTCCGTTGCGATGGCCTCACCCAACGTGGGCGGCATCAAGAGATCGAGATCTTGCACCCTCCTACCCTTCTGCGTCCCGCAGCATCGAGACAAGGGCGGCCCGAACCTCCAGTGAGGTTTTGACCGGTGCGGCAAACGCCAGTCGGACGGGCCTCGGGCCCTCGGCCGTCACCGCCGACATCTCGAACCCATACCGGTCGACACCCGTCATGCTGGCGGCGGTCAGGTCGGTGGCCTTCGAGAACGCCTTGCAGTACTTCACCATGGCATCTGGATGATCGTCGTTCATATGGGCGACAATACCGGCCGCCGATTCCGCGAGCGGGTCAGGTTCGGATGCGTGCCAGTCTGCTGCCTCGATCCAGGACATCCGACCATACCCTCCGATATAGCGGATCGACTCGACGCGAAGCCGCCAAAACGCGAAGTCCTTGAAGTCGGCGTAATACGCCGCATTCGGATGAGCGGTGAGGAACGTGTCACGTGCGCTGTGGTCGCCGTCCTCGACCTGCGCGCAGGGACCGAGCAATGTCACGCGCCCGTTGGCCAGTGGATCCTCGGATCCTCCCTCGGCCACCAGCAGTGACGCGCGCGGATCTCGCTGCAAGTTGCGCGTGTGTTCCGCCAGGGTACTGAGGAGAAAGACAGGGTTCCCGTCGTCGAAGCCCACCGTCACGAACGAACCATAGGGATAGCCTGCCGGCTCGTCGGCGAGGGTGCACAGCGTCCCGGTCGTGATCTGCGCGACCAGCGTGCGTGCTCGTTCGGCATGGGTGGGGGTCGGAACGTCCACATCGTACAGTGGCTCGGGCACCTCACGCGTTGGTCGGGCGTGGGCGTCGTTGGTCATCTTGGTTTCTTGTTGGACGCAGGCAGCCTAGTCTGGTGAGTACTAGTGCTGGTCGGCATCGGCATCATCCATGCGACTCGAGGCACCCAAACTGCGTAGCAAGCTCTCGGTGTCTGGATGAAGGGGGCGTGACAGCGTTCCGACATCGAGCGGTGTCTGTCCGTTCGCGTCGGCAATGCTCAGGTTCGCCCCATGGTCGACCAGCACGGGAATGATCGTGTTCCGCGCCAACCTGGCTGCTCCGTGCATCGCCGTGCGGCCCCGCTGGTCGGTGGCATTGACATCGATATCCAGCTCGACCAGGTACCTGACAACGGCCAGCGCTTCCGCTTCCCGAGCCAGCCTGGCCTCGTTCTGGACCATCCCTACTGCGGCCATCAAAGGCGTGGCGCCGTCGGACGCACCCAGGTTTGGGTCCGCGCCCCCGGCGGTGAGGAGACGCAGGATCTCGACGTCTGGGACCCGTGCACCGGCGGCAAGCCACAATGGCGTCGCACCGAGGTAACGTCCAGTCGGCACGAAATCGCCCTTGAGTGGGGGCGGAGGCTCACTGAACCGTGCGTTCGGGTCGGCGCCGTGGGCAAGCAGCGACTTCACCAGGTCGGCCCGGCCGGTTTCGACCGCGGCATGGAGTGGCGTCCGGCCGATACTGTCGGGCCTGTTCGGGTCAGCGCCCTCTTCCAGAAGCAGAAGGGCAAGCTCCTCGTGAGGGCTCGGTTTGACGACCAGACGGTATTCCCACCCGCTTGTCGCTGCCACGCTCAGGCTCGCCACCAGCAGCGGGCTGCGTCTGGAGGTCTGCGACTCCTCAACGTCGATCCGCGCGTCGACGGGCAGCAGCGGCTCGGTGGCATTCACGTCGGCACCACCGCGAAGCAGCACTCGTGCAGTCTCGACGTCCCCAATTCGAGCCGCCAACAGCAAGGCCGTGCTCCCATGCTGACTGCGGGCGTGAACGTCAGCACCCCTGTCGATAAGCACTTGCGCAACGTCAGCCTGGCCTTCCGCCGCCGCCCACATGAGCGGTGTCTGGCCCTTCCAGTGGCCCGAAACGTTCACCGCTGCCCCTTCGGCCAGCAGCGCTTGAACGACTTCTACGTTTCCGGTGCGCGCCCCGGTCATCAAGACGGTCTCACCACCCAGAAGAGAGCGGTTGGGGTCCGCTCCGGCGCGCAGCAGGACGGTTGTCATATCCAGACTGCCATTGAGAGCGGCCAAGGACAGTGGGGCCACACCCAGCTCGTTCAACACATCGACGTGGGCCCCCGATTCGATCAGGAGCTTGGCCGTCTCGGTGTCGTTCCAGTGTGCGGCCCAGTGTAGGGCTGTGCCACCATCAGATTGCGCGGCATTCACGTCGACGCCCCGAGCCAGCAGCTCCCGCACCGTCCGCCGGTCCTGCCGTTCGACCGCATCCGCCAGACTCGGAGCTTTGACTTGAGCAGCCACCGGTGCCGCAACTGCAAGGATCAGGGCCATCGCCGAGCCCAACATCCACGCGGCGAGACTGCTCATATCGAGAGCCCGCGCACCCTGCCCGTGCTGTCGCCCAGTGTCTCTTCGGAAACGCCGAGCTTGTCCAGCAGCGTCAAGAAGAGGTTGGTGTTCGGTGTGTCGGCCTCCACCCGGATGTGGCGTCCGCCCGTGAGCTCGCCACCGCCGCCGCCGACGAGAAGGGTGGGCAGGTCGTGGTGGTTGTGTCGATTGCCGTCGCTCATCCCGCTCCCATAGAGAATCATCACGGAATCCAGAAGCGTCCCGTCACCGTCCGGTGTCGCGGCCAGCCGGTCCACGTAGTAGGCAAACATCTTCATGAGATGACCGTCGACCTTCTTGAGCTTCTCGATCAGTTCCTTGTCGCCGCCGTGATGCGAGAGCGCGTGGTGCGCGTCGGGTACGCCGATGTCTGGATAGGCCCGGTTGCTCGTTTCTTGTCCCACCATGAACGAGATGACCCGGGTCAGGTCGGCCTGATACGCGAGCACCTGCAGGTCGAACATCAGCTTGGCGTGCTCGTCGAAGCTCTCGGGGACCCCAGCAGGCTGGTCCATCGCCGGTAGCTCTCGGGTCGTCTGCCGCTCGGCCATTTGGATCCGTCGCTCAACATCCCGCACGGCTTCCAAGTATTCGTTCAGTTTCGCCTGGTCGCGTGGGCCGAGCTCACTCTGGAGTCTGGCCACCTTGGTTGTGACCATGTCGAGCAAGCTCTTGTCATGCTGACGGGCCGCCAGCCACGCCGCCGAGTCCGTGGTGCCGCTCGTGCCAAAGAGCCTCTGGAACACCGCGCGCGGATTGCTCGCCATCGGCAGCGGTGTCGTGGCGCTGCTCCAACACAGCGTGTTCGCGTAGGCGCAGCTGTAGCCCGGGTCGCACGAGCCGGCTCGCTCGGACGATTCCAGCGACAGCTCAAGCGAGGCGAGCTGGGTCTCCTGGCCAAGGACCCTCGCGGCCAACTGGTCCATCGAGACGCCGGCGCGCAGGTCATGTCCCTCCGTCTTCTTCGCGTGCATACCGGTGAGAAAGGCCCCGGCCGCTCGCGCGTGGTCACCCGCGCCCTCACCCGGCCGCGCGATACCCTCTTCGCTACAGAGACCGCTGACCATGAGCATCTGGTCCTTGAACGGCGCCAGCGGCGTCAGCGTGGGCATGATCTCAAACTCGCCCGACTCACTCGGAGGCGTCCAGTTGGGCATGAACATGCCGTTCGGGACGTAGACGATGCCCAGACGCTTGACGACCTGCGCCGCACTCGCCCGAGCGGCGCCAAACGCCGGCACCATACTGTCGAGCATCGGCAAGGCGACGGCGGCACCGAGGCCTCTCATAAAGGTACGACGCGGGAGATGCTTCTTCGTGATTATCATGGCCCTCGCGAACTCCTCATCTGAAACGGCGTGCTCTCGACGATACCCTGGATGACCGAAGACCAGCGATAGTCGCTCGACGCGGCATCCCCGGTGATGCGACGAATGGCCGGCGCGTCGTAGTACTCAACGCCTCGGCCCAATGCGTAGGTCAGCAGCTTCTCGATCACAGTCTCCGCGAAACGTTCTTCCTGTTGGAGAACGACGCCCCGCAGCCCGGTCGGACCCTCGAAGCTCTCGCCGTGCGGCAGCGTGCTCGCTGCGTCTATCGGCGCTCCATCCTCATCAGTCCGCCACGCACCGATCCCGTCGAAGTTCTCCAGCGAAAACCCAAGTGGGTCCATCCGCATGTGACAGCTTGCACACACCGGGCTGGTTCGATGCACCTCCATCCGCTCTCGCATCGACAGCGACCTGCCCACGTCGCCATGGTTGGCATCTGGCAGTCCCGGCACCTCGGGCGGTGGTGGGGGAGGTGGCGAGCCCAGAAGATTCTCGAGTACCCACAGACCGCGTTTCGTCGGCGAGGTCCGGTTCGGATATGACGTGACCGTCAGGATGCTCCCCTGCCCCAGCAACCCCTGTCGCTCCTCGTCATCGACCGTCACCCGTCGAAAGTGATTGCCATACACGTTGGGTACGCCGTAATGCCGAGCCAGGCGCTCGTTCAGATAGGTGTAGTCAGCCCTCAGGAGGTCAATGACGCTGCGATCATCCCGGACCTGACTCTCCACGAAGAGCTCGGTCTCGCGCTCCATGGCGTCCCGCAGGTTCTCGTCGAAGTCTAGGAACGCATCAGGGTCGGGCGACACCTCGCGCATGTTGCGCAGCAGGAGCCACTGGCCAAAGAAGTTGTCCACCAGGGCCTCGGACCTTTCATCGGCCAGCATCCGCGCAACCTGCTGCTCCAGGACGGCCGGCTCGCGGAGCCGACCAGCGGCGGCAACGTCCAGCAACTCGACGTCGGGGATACTGCTCCACAGAAAGAAAGAGAGCCGAGAGGCCAGCTCCAGATCGCTGAGTTGATATGCCGCGGGCGGTACGACGTTGCTGGGGTCACGCTCGATCCGGAAGAGGAATTCGGGGTCGATCAAGACCCCTCTGAGCGCAAACTCGATCCCCTGTTCGAAGGTTCCCTCGTCTCGACCGGTTCGATAGAGGGCAACCAGCGGCGCAACATCGTCGCGGGTCACGGGACGGCGGAAGGCGCGACGCGCGAACGTCGAGAGGATCTCTTCCGCGCACGCCTCCTCCTGGGCTGCCGCCGTCGGATAGCACACAAAGACGCTGCGACGGCTGGGGGTGTCCTCCGGCGTCCTTGCATTGTAGGGACCGCCAATGTGAACACTATCCAGAGCCATCGCTGCGTTACGGTCTCGGGAGTAAGCCAAACTCGATACGCCCGGCCGCGGCTCGAGAACGCCTTCCTCTACCGCACCCTTGTCAAGAAAGGCTGCGCTGATCAGTCTCGTTCCCGCTTTCACCTCGAGGCGAACTTCGAGCCCCTCATCCGCCGTCTGCTCATAGAGCGACGGGCTCGAGACGCCGCCCCACGGGTTGCGCTCTCCATCGCCACCAACCCTAAACTCCGCGACCCGCTCTCGATCCACGCGGAGCTCGATATCGTTGGGAACGCCGAGACCGCGAATGTGATTCCCGTACGCCCGCTGCAACGCCAGCTTGATGACGTACTCCCCATCGAGCGGAAAATGATGCCGGATGGCCAAGCCTCCGCGTGACCCGAAAGGCAGGTCCTCGCTCATGCGACCGTCCTGCCACTTCGTGTAGGGGATGGTGTACTTTCTGATTCTCGGGCGAATGGACAAGCTGCCGAGCGCCATCCGACTCACCTCCTCGGCCGCCACCATGTAATGGTCGAGCAGGACCGGGGAAATCGCGAGGACATCGGCAATGTTGTCAAAGCCGTATCCCGATTCGTCGGGGGGAAGCAACTCCCGCTCGTCGATATCAAGCGCCAGCAAGTCACGCACCGCGTTGCGATACTCCACGCGGTTGAGCCGGTGGATTGGTGGACGGCCTGGGTTCGGATCGGCCGCCGCTGCGTTGTCGAGTGCCGCCTCCAGCGACGAGGCGACAGATTCGTAAACGGCCTCCTCAGGTCGCGGTCTGCCCGGAGGAGGCATCGCCCGCGCGCGGAGCTTCTTGACTACCTTCTCCCAGGCTTCGACCTCGCCGTCAACGTGGCCAATCCGGTCGGCGTCGATCGTCTGGAGCGTGAGACCAGCCTGACGGGCCCGGTCGTTGTGACAGGCGACGCAGTACTCGTCAAGAAGCGCCCGAGGGGGGGTGACGGCCGCGGGTGTGGTCGATGTCGTCTGCGCGAGACTCACGTGTGCCGGCAGGGTAAGGACCAGTCCGAGGGCGACCAGATGCCGGGTCACCCGCATATACACTCCTCCACAGTCCCATTGTAGACCGACGCGTCGCCACCGGCCAACAGAGACCTCAGGGGTCAGCGCGACCGCCGCTTACTCGTGGCAGCCTCGGCGATCTTCTCGCCAATCAGCGCGACCTTGTGATCGCGGAGCCGTTTCTCGTTGAGCCAGTACGGACTGGTGATTTCCTTGAAGGCGTAGATGGCCGCTTGGATGCCTTCGGCCCAGGCCACCGTAATCAGCTTGATGTCTCCGTGGACATCGCCCACGGCGAAGACCCCGCGACGGCTCGTTTCGTAATACGGATCCACGGCCATGCTCCCGTCGGCGTTCAGTCGGACGCCCAGCCGGCGGAACGTCTCTTTCGCCGAGAGAAAGCCGATCTGCACGATCACGACGTCGGCGTCGACCTCGACACCTGACGTCAGGACCAATCGCAATCGATCGCCGGCAAAGTGCCCGGCGGAGATCTCTGTAGCCAGGTGCACCTCTCCGCCTTGCTCACGCACCCGCCCCAGCGTGTCGGCCTTTCCGACCGGGGCATCCTCACGAACCACGAGGTCAACCTCGCCTCCTCGTTCCAAGACCATCACCGCCGCGTCGAGTGCTGAGTCCCCCCCGCCCACGACCGCGACGCGCTGCCCTTCGTAGTCGCCGATCTTGGGGACCTTAGTAGAACACCTTCTTTGAGTCCAGCGCGTCGAGCACGCCCAGCTTCCGGGGGAAGTGCAACAGCCCCAGAGACAGGATGACCTTTCGGCAGAGATAGCTCCCCTCGGTCGTGACCACCCGCTTGAGCGGGTCGTCCTTCTCCACCTCATCGGTGTCCTGAACATCGACCAGCTCTTCGTTGAAGCAAAACTGCACCAACGCGTCAACGGCCTGGCGGTAGACACGAGCCGACAGCTCCTCGCCCGTGACGCCGTCGGGAAAGCCCGGCACGTCGACGATACGTTTGTCGGCGTAGAGAAACTGCGGCTGACCACCCGCTCTATCCTTCGCTTCGATCACCAGCGTTGTCAGTCCGCGGTGTGCAGTGGTCAATCCTGCCGTCAGCCCAGCTGGTCCGGCACCCACGATGACCACGTCCCAGTAGCGGAGTTCCTGGAAGTCGGTGTCGGGACTGAGTGCGGTGATCTGAAAGTCGGCGCCCATGTCAACTCACCACACTCGCCTACACGGGCCCTCTCATGGCCCACCTGCCGATCGCTCCAACGCGCGAGCTCCGTTCAGCGTGAGCGGCATGCTGCGATTACCCTCATGACAGGCGTTCTCGAACACAGGTCCCACGGCGCGGGGAATCGGAAACTCAACGGTCCAGGGACCCGCGAATGACTCCGGATCGCTGAGCGTGAACGCATACTCGAGAGCGCCGGCATTGCTGATGCTGAACCGCTCGACCACACGCATGTTCGGACCGGTTCCCTGGAACGTCCACGCGCCGTTGAAGTTCGCCACCTCAACGACGAGGGTGTCTTCCTCCCAGTGTGCTCGCGAACTACCCTGCCACTGCCGGAGCCCGTCAGCGATCGGCGGCGGGCCGTCGATCGGAATGACCCGCAGGTCGGAGTTTTGTTCGTGAAGGATGACAAGATGGTCTGGAGTCTGAAGAATCTGCGCCAGTTTTGGGGCCCCAGACGGCAAGAGCGGGACGGTGCGCCCCATGATGCAGCGCTCGTAGCGTTCCCGGTCCTCAGGTCCGTCGGCAGGACGTAGTCGCAACGCTATGCCGAGCGTCCGGACGCGTTGTCGCGCAGCGGGAGAAAGCGTGGGAATCCGTCCGTCAGGAGGGTCGACGACCAGCGACGTCCTGCCGTTCGTCAGGCCACCCGGTTGCCACCAGTCGGCGTTCAGCTGCAGGTCGCGTTCATGGCCGATCGCCGCCAACCGGTCGCGCATGTACTCCGCCTCTTCGTCGGGTGTCAGCACCACCTTCCCCGAAAGAACCTCTGGACGCTGGAGTGGAGTACTGGTGCGGTACTCCCAGTAGCCGCTGAAATCAGGCGTGCCCCATTCCGTGCGAGGACCCTGTGTCGAGCCCCCTGGAGACTGGGCTGCAAGAACGGTCGGTACCAGCGTCAGGAGTATTGCGAAGAGCCGCAGTGGTCCTTGCCATCCGGCACACCGAGCTGACGAGTGAGACATGACTCTCCCTAGGGAAGACGAGCTACGGCATTCTACTCCCGTGGAGGTGAGGACCCGCCTAGGATCGAACCCGCCACAGACGATAGGCTCACTGGGCGCCGCCCATGTCCAAACCGTCACGCGCATCGATTCTTGTCGGCTTTGCCTCGATCTACGTCATCTGGGGGTCGACCTATCTCGCCATTCGGCTTGGGGTCGAATCCATTCCGCCATTCCTGATGGCTGCCGTGCGTTTTCTCATCGCCGGCGTCGCCTTCATGGTCTGGGCCACGTATCGCGGCGCCCGCCGGCCCACGGCCATGCACTGGGTGACGACCTGCGTTATCGGGACCCTGATGGCGGCTGGCGGAAACGGGATGGTGACGTGGGCGATGCAGACTGTGCAGTCAGGATTGGCCGCCCTGCTGGTGTCGATGGTCCCGTTCTGGGTCGTGCTCATCGATTGGCTCAAGCCTGGCGGCCAGCGACCGGCCGGCCGCATCGTCCTGGGCGTCGTCCTGGGCTTTGTCGGTGTGGCACTCCTTATCGACCCAGCCGATGTCTCCGGTGGTCGTCAGATCGCGCTGGTCGGAGCCGCCGCCATCGTGGTCGGCAGTATCTTGTGGGCCGGTGGCTCTGTGTACTCACGGCACGCCCCTCAGCCCTCATCCCAAGCCCTGTCATCGGGCATGCAGATGTTCGGTGGCGGCATGGTCTTGCTGGTGTTGTCCGCGGGCAGTGGTGAGTTGTCCCGGTTCGAGTGGGCGTCCATCTCAACCGTGGCCTTGATGGGCTGGGCGTATGTCATCGTGCTGGGCTCGGTGGCCTACGGCAGCTACCTCTGGTTGATGAAGGCCTCGACCCCGGCAAAGGTGGCGACGTACGCGTACGTCAACCCCGTCATCGCCCTGTTCCTTGGGTACGTCTTGGCAGACGAATCGCTGTCTGTCTGGACCCTGGGGTGCTCCGCCCTCATCATCGTGGCGGTGCTCATCGTCGTCTCCGAGTAGTCTGGAGATCTCGTGTCTGTACTCTTCGCCACGCTCGCCCTATTGCTCGTGGCGGCCGGGATTCTGGGCACCTTCCTCCCTGGCCTCCCCGGTGCCGCGCTCGTGCTGGCCGGCCTGTTCTGGCTGGCCTGGCTAGATGGATTCGAGAGCCTCGGCGTGGGGCTCCTCGTGGTCCTCGTCGTCTTGACGCTGCTCTTCCACTCCATTGACCCCTTGGCGACAGCGTTTGGGGCCAAGAGGCTGGGGGCCAGCCGCCGAGCCGTTGTCGGAGCGTTCCTCGGGACCCTCATCGGTCTGTTCTTCGGTATCCCCGGTGTCGTGATTGGCCCGTTCCTTGGCGCCTGCGTCGGTGAGTACACCCAGGGTCACTTAGTCGGTGATGCGGCGAGGGCTGGGTTTGGAACGTGGTTGGGGATGCTGGTCGGAATGGTACTCAAGCTGGCGTTGATCTTTGCGATGCTGGGGATCGGCGTGGTCGCGTTTCTGTTCTAGTTGCCGTGGGAGACCCCCCGGCTTTGCCGGGGCGGCCAGCCCCGTTTGACGTTTCGGGGAGTCACGTGAGGAACTCCTTCCCGTGAGCCGCTCAAGCATCACGAGAAGGAGACCTCATGCCGACCTACCGAAGTCTCAATCATACGAAATGGCACTGTCAGTATCACGTTGTGTTCATCCCGAAGTATCGAAGAAAGGCGATGTACGGGGGATTGCGGCGGGATTTGGGCGAGGTGTTCCGCCGTCTGGCGCTGCATCGCGAGAGCGAGGTGGAGGAGGGGCATCTGTTGCCGGACCATGTGCATATGATGATGTCGATTCCGCCGAAGTACTCTGTCGCCCAGGTCATCGGATATCTCAAGGGGAAGAGTGCCATCCACATCGCTCGGGAGTTCGCGGGACGTTCGCGGAACTTCGTGGGGCAGCACTTCTGGGCCCGGGGCTACTTCGTGTCCACGGTGGGTCGCGATGAGCGGGTCATTCGGGAGTACATCCAGCAGCAGGAACGCGAGGACCGGCGGTCGGATCAGTTGCCGTTGGAGTAGAGTGGCCACCGTGAGGTGGCTCAAGTGACCGCATAGCGGGCACGTCATGCCGCTTTGAGCGGCTCACAAACTAAGGCCCCCGGCTTTGCCGGGGGATACTTACTCTCAATCATACGAAATGGCACTGTCAGTATCACGTTGTGTTCATCCCGAAGTATCGAAGAAAGGCGATGTACGGGGGATTGCGGCGGGATTTGGGCGAGGTGTTCCGCCGTCTGGCGCTGCATCGCGAGAGCGAGGTGGAGGAGGGGCATCTGTTGCCGGACCATGTGCATATGATGATGTCGATTCCGCCGAAGTACTCTGTCGCCCAGGTCATCGGATATCTCAAGGGGAAGAGTGCCATCCACATCGCTCGGGAGTTCGCGGGACGTTCGCGGAACTTCGTGGGGCAGCACTTCTGGGCCCGGGGCTACTTCGTGTCCACGGTGGGTCGCGATGAGCGGGTCATTCGGGAGTACATCCAGCAGCAGGAACGCGAGGACCGGCGGTCGGATCAGTTGCCGTTGGAGTAGAGTGGCCACCGTGAGGTGGCTCAAGTGACCGCATAGCGGGCACGTCATGCCGCTTTGAGCGGCTCACAAACTAAGGCCCCCGGCTTTGCCGGGGGATACTTACTTGCTGGAGGACACTCCAAGAGCGTCCCGAAGAAAGGTCGTCGGCCACGGCTCCCGGCGATCCTGGCAACTCGGGAGCTACGGGGCCGACTCGACACGTTCCCACCAGACCGTGCCGAAATTCGAGAACGCTTCGTCGTCGACCGCCAGCTGCATACGCAGCCTGAAGGCAAACGGCGACGTCATATACGTCCGGCCCCGGAGTCGCAGAGCGCTCCCCTGCCGGTCGATCGACGGCGCCTCCCAATGATGAGAGCTGTATCCACCCGAGTCGCCGCGAAGCATGCCGACCTTGACCAGCTGAAACCCTCGGCTGTCGTCTTCGATCCTCACCAGATACTTGGCGCTCCGGTCGTAGATCATCCGTGAGGTGATGGTGATCGGCTCGTCGGCAATCGTCGCCTCTATCGTGCTTTCGTAGATACACCCCTCGACGTGACGAACGGTCTCACTGCCGATAAACTCACCCGCCTCACCGAGCGGCGATTCGGGTAGGACGCCCTCGATTTCCCAGGTGCCGAGAAAGTAGTGGGGGTCAAAGGGCGCGGGGTCATCGCCCTCGTCGTCGCCCTCTGCGCCGACCGTCGGACGTCGCAAGGCGTTGAGTTGGGAAATGAGGTCGAGCTCTTCCTGCGTGAGGCATTGCCCAGTCACCACCGTCTCGCCTGCCGAGAGCTTGACGATTGGCTCCGCCTTGATCTCATCCCCGGTCTGTGCGACCGAAGGTGATGCGACCGGCGCGAGCATTATGGTGATGACTGACAGCACGCGTAACATGACACCACACTAGCTGCAGCTGTCGGCCAGCGCCACGACAGACAACAAGTTGATCCGCGCTGCCGAATCGGCCTCGATGAGCAGGCCCTTGACAAAGACCTTCCGACCATCCCGGAGATCCTGAGTGGCGTTTGTTTGATCGCTCGTCGTAAAGCTCGCTCGGTCCCCCCAGTCGAGCTGTGCATGGCTATCCAGAAACTCGGCCACGCCGATGAGCTGAAACTCGCGGTCGCCCAAGGCGACAGCGCGTGCCTCCTCGACCTCATCCTCGTTGAAGGGACCAACTTGTGTCACGGTGGGTTCGGCCGCCCGGGCCATCCACCACGCGGCCTGGCCTTGTCGCTGTTCTACACACCCGACGGTGTGGATTACCTCGACCTCAGGCTCGTCGGTTCTGGCCGTCGCCTGGGCCCCGACTGACGTCGGCCACGAGGCTAGGACCGTGGCAGTAAACGCGAGAATCAACCTGGACATCGTCACCGAGACGTTGGAGAGCTACTCCTCGGTCGCGCCGGTCGGCTTGACCTCTTCGGCCAGGGTGTACCCCACGAGCGCGAGGAACATATCGTCCCAGCTCTGCTCCGACCAGTAGGCCTCTTTGTGCGGCGCCGGATTCAACCTATTGGCTCGGGAGTTGTCGTAGCGGGAGATCACCTTGATCGTGCTCCCGGCCGGGACCTGCACCGGATCCGAGAGGTCGTAGGTGTACTGCCAGTCGAACGAATACTTCGGAACCCGGAGAAGGATCTTCTCGCGACCATCAGGATAGGTCAGCACGTAGGTGAAGTCCTTGCCTCGCACGTGGGCGTGGATGAACAGGTTCTGAATGACGGCGTCATTCTGGAATGCGCCGATACCCGTCACCGTCCAGTTTCCGTCGTTGGCCGGAATCGGCGCCAGAAGCGGATTGAGTCCCTGGCCAGCCTGACGAAACCGCGCCGACGCCCGTCGCTCGTTCTCAGGAATGGGCGACGGCGCGACCAACGTCCTGTTCTGGGAGGTGTACTCCCTCAAATTAAGCGTACGCTCTATCGTCGTGGACTGCGAATCGGCGAGCCATGCGCCAATTTGCGGCCGAGCTGTCTCCGGCTTACCCGTCGGCTGATAGTGGAGGTTCCAAACGATGTGTTTGAAAAGGTCGCCCCGAATCCGCCTTGACTGACCATCCGGAACGACCGAAGCGCCAAGGCCGGGGATGTAGGCCCCGAATCCGAGCCGGGCCTGGGTTTGCTCCGCCGCCTCTTCGACCGACTCCTCTTCCTCTTCGTCGTCCTTTGCGCTCTCGGCGCGCTCCTTGCGCGCCGCTACGATCGCCTCGTGGTCGGCGTCCGGATCGCGAACCAACGTGTAGTCGGTCTTTAGACCTCCGGGCCAGGCCGTTCCCGAGCCGACCTTCATACCTTCGGGCACGTCGAATAGCCGCGTCACGATGTGGTGGGTGGCAGAGAGATTGTCCGGCCGCACCTGGGTTGCCGACACCCACATGTCGTCGTCGAATGGCAGTGGCGTGAAGAGGTTGAAGTTTGGCAGCTCGCCGTCGGCGTCAATCTGTAACTCGACCGGAAAGTTGAGCACGAAGTCGGGGTCCGATCCGTCAGGGTGGCTCCACCCCGCCGAGGAGAACTGCGGCGGCTCGGGCGCCTGTCCATCGCCCTCAGGGGCACCTCCGTCGACCCATGCCACGAGCGTAGCGATCTGGTCTTCGCTCAAGCTCGTGTCGTTGGCGAACTCGCCAAAGCGGGGATCGGCAAACCACGGAGGCATCTCACGAGCCTCTACCTTGGCCTTGATTGCCCGGGCCCAGGGACGAGCGTCCTTGTAGGAGAGGAGCGACATCGGAGCGATCTGGTTCGGTCGGTGGCAGCTCGCGCAGTTGTCGAGCAGGATCGAACCGACCTCTGCGTTATAGGTGGGCGTCCCCTCGGCCGCGCCTGCAATCGGGGTACACATCACACCAAACACCACCACCAATGCTGCGATGACTGTTCGTCTCATCGTCTCCTCCGAAAGCCCTGACCGAGAATGGTACTTTGCTGAGGTGCGCTACCCTAGATTACGTTGGCCGGCGGTTCAGATCAATTCGAGTTCTCGGTTGCTGCGCCTTTGACCCAGCTCGCGAAAGAGCTCAGGGCTTGCAACTCAGCCGGATCCCTCCCACAATTGAGCCCGACCAAGGTTGGTACGGCGAGACGGCGGTCATCCCAAGGAGACCCTATGCGATTGCTGAGTGTCTTTCTGCTCCTCCAGATTCTCACCGCTCCCGACCCGGCGCAGATGGAAGACGCGCCAGATCTCGGGTACAAAGCGGTTCCGCACTGCCTGCAGATTCCGGCCGACCTCGAGATGGGTGCTCCGTCCAGTGTCGCCTGGACGTCCACCAATCACCTCCTCGTGTTCAACCGAGGTCCGAACCCCCTGATGGAATTTAACCCCGACGGCAGCTTCGTGCGCGCCTGGGGTCAGGGAGACTACATCCGCCCTCACGGTATGCGCATCGACTCGCAAGGCAACATCTGGACGACCGACGTCACCGGTCACACCGTCCGAAAGATGAGTCCGGACGGCAAGGTGCTCATGACGCTCGGGGTGCACGGGGAAGCCGGCGACTGGGACGAGGCGACGAACGCCAAGCTCCTCAACGAGCCGACCGACCTGTATCTCAACGACGCGGGCGAGGTCTTCTTGATCGTTGGCCACGGGCGCGGCGCACCAAGGGTGCTGAAGTTCAGCAGTTCCGGGACCCTGCTGACATCGTGGGGCACTCCAGGGACAGGGCCGAGCCAGTTCGACACACCTCATTCGGTCGTGGTCGATGACGAGGGGCTCGTCTATGTGGCTGACCGTCAGAATCGGCGGGTCCAGATCTTCGACGGCAACGGAAAGTACCTCAAGGAGAGGGCGTACAAGGGTCTGCCCTGCGGGCTCTACATCCACTCCGACGGTCAGATGTACATGGTGAGCGGATTCGCGGGGGAGATCCTCAAGCTCGACGACAGCGGCAAGGCCCTCGGGGCCAACGGCCAGCCTGGTAAGGGGCTCGGAGAGTTTGGCGAGGCGCACAACATGACGATGGCGCCCAATGGAGACATCTGGGTTGCCGACACTGCCAAGCCGGCGCTGCACAAGTACGTGATGAAGTAGGAGCCAGGCCTCGCCCCGCCCCTCCGGGCCGACTCTTCGAACCAGCGCATGGAGGCATGATGGACCCCGAGATGCTCTTTTCGATCGCCGGCTTGGTGGTGCTACCAGGCTGGCTCTTGCTCGTTGTGCTCCCCTTCTGGCGTTGGTCAACCGGGCTGATTCCAGCGGTCATCATCCCAGCTCTCCTCGGCGTGCTGTACGCCGTGCTGATCGCGACCAACATACTGGGCTCATCTGGCGGCTTCGGTTCGCTCGCTGACGTCGCCCGTGGGTTCGAGAACCCGTATCTGCTGCTCGCCGGCTGGGTGCACTATCTGGCCTTCGATCTCTTCGTTGGAGCATGGGAGGTGAGGGACGCGCGCCGACTGCAGATCAACCACCTGCTCATGGTCCCCTGTCTCCTACTGACGTTCATGCTCGGACCGGTGGGGTTGCTGCTCTACCTCGGTGTCCGTGCGTCGTTGCGGCAGACCTACGCCGTTGACGACGCTGGATGAAACGATGCCGGGGCTGCGTCCGTTCGCCCGCGAGTTGTACCGTCGCGACCCTCTGCTGGCGGTAGTGGGCTGGTCTCACATCGTGGCCCTGGTCGCCGTTGTGGCGATCGCGCCGTTCGATGACCGACTGATCCTCGGGATCAATCCTTGGGTCAAGCCGAGCAAGTTCCTGATTTCGATCGGGATCTATCTGTGGACCCTCGCCTGGTTCATGCCGTACCTGCGAGCGCCCGGCTGGATGACCCGCCTGATCAGCGTCGGTGTCTCGGCCATGATGCTCCTCGAGTCGGGATGTATCGTTCTCCAGTCGGTCCGAGGCGTGCGGTCCCACTTCAACGACGCCAGCGTGTTCGATCAGGCAGTCTTTGGCCTGATGGGTCTCGGCATCGCGCTCAATACCGTCCTCCTGGCGGTGCTGGCGGTCCTGCTCTTCGTCCGGTACGACCGGACGCTGCCCCGGCCATACCTGTGTGCGGTTCGACTTGGAGTCATGTTGATCCTGGCGGGCAGTGCTGAGGGAGCCGTGATGGTTGTCAACGGCGCGCACTCGATCGCGATCGCCGACGGAGGCGCCGGACTCCCCTACGTCAACTGGAGCACGGAGGGCGGAGACCTTCGTGTCGCGCACGCGATCGGCCTGCACGGCGTGCAAGTGCTCCCACTGTTTGCCTTTGTTCTTGGCCGCAGCTGGCCCGGGCTACGCCAGCGACATCAGCTGGCGATAGTCTGCGGGTTCGCTACCGTGTACATGGCGGTGGGGGTTGCGCTGTTTACGCAGGCCATGAATGGGCGACCTGCGATGGCAGGGAATCAACCCAGCGTGACGCGGGGCTCTATGGCACCCGCAGGCTATCGGGCAGCTATATCGGCCGCCCGGGCGCCAGACAGCAGATTGGCCATTCCGTAGTTGCCTTCGTGGCAGGCGTACTCGAAGATGTCGTCGCCCGACCGCTTCATAGGCAGCGCCACCGTGAACGATCGCGCGAACGTCGTCGGGTCGTCCACCGTGTACTCATAACGGAGGGTGGCCTCGTCGACACGCGTCAGGCGCTCGGTGAGGAGGACCGTCGAACCGGAGCCGATCGCGACCAGTGCGTTGGGGTCGTAGCCACCGGTCTTGTCTGTGAAGTTGCGTGTCTCGATGACGAGGGTGTCGCCCTCCCAATGACCGCGTGAGTTGCCGCTCCACTGGCGAATCCCGTCGGGAATGTGCGCGAGACCGCTCAGCGGGACGATTCGAGCGTCATGCACCATCTCGTTGAGGATCACCACATGGTCCTCATTCTGGAAGAGCTGCATGTTGTTGTTGTAGGCGCTGGGCATCATGGGAGGGCCCGAGTTGAAGCCGACGAGACAGCGCTCTGAGAGACCCCGGTCCTCGGGACCATCGGCCGCGATCCCGGCCGACCGCACTCTCACCGGCCTCGAGCCGGGCAAGTCCTCGTCCAGCGATCCGATCTGACGGGTCACACCTTCGTTGAGCGGAGGCAGCTGGCCGTCGGGAGGATTCACGATCAGCGAGCTCCGCCGGTCAGCGCCGACGGTCGTGCCGAAGTCTAGCCAGAACGCGTTATACGCTCCGACGCTGCCCTCGCGCGGCGGCGCATCAGAGGCATTTTGAAAACGAGCCGCCAGGGCCTCGAACGCGGCCGCCTCCTCTTCGGTCAAGGTCTCACGGTCGGCAAAGACCCCCGGGCGCTCCAGAGGCGTGGCCGTCCTGAAGTCCCAGACCCCGCTGAGGTCTGGTCGACCATCCGCCAGTCGCGGAGCAGACCGATCGGGAATCTGGGCGGATCCGGTGTCGGGCAGGGCCAGCAAGACGGCGACCGACAAGACGGCATAGAGACAGAGCGTGACCCGGTCGTTCATGCGTTCCTCCTGTGAGCCGGCTGGAAGTAGCTTACAGCAGACGATAGCGTTCGTTCGCCGGGTCCTGGCGCTCGATCGCCGATCGACCCTACCCAAACGCCCCGGCGCCCCGCCAGACTGGCCTCAACGATGACTCACACGGTCAACATCGCTGACACCGACGACGCAGCGGAGGGTTTCCACATGCCGGACCACCTGTCGCAGAACCGACCTCTACCACGGCTCTTCTGGGGAGTGCTCCTGTTGGGCCTGGGCACCATGCTGCTCATCGACAACTTCATCGAGGTTGTCTACATCTCTGCGCGAGACGTCGAGCAGTTGTGGCCCCTGGTCTTGATCTTGATTGGCATCGGGAAAATGACCGGGACCATCGGTCGCCGGGATGGTGGTTTCGGACTATTCCTGCTTGGCTCATGGTTCCTGCTGAATACGACGTCAGCGTGGGCCTATCGAGAAACCTGGCCAGTGCTCATCATGTTCTGGGGACTGGAAATGGTCTTGAACTCGTTCAGGCGCCGTCAGCCAACGCCGGAACAGGAGGAGAGTCATGTGGGCTGAGCGCACACCCAAGTCGTCGTCTGACTCGCCACAGGGATCGGCCAACGCGCCTGTGTCCACGCCAAAGCTCGTGCTCGGTTTGTGCGTACTGACCGTCGGCGTCCTACTCACGATAGACAACCTGGATCTCGCCGACACCAGATGGCTGCTTCGCTTTTGGCCCCTCGGCCTGATTGCCGTCGGCGTCGCCGCCTGGTTTGCTGCCGGGAAGGGGAGTAGCCGGGGAGGGCCGATCCTCCTCATCCTGCTCGGCAGCTGGCTTTCGCTCGACCGGCTCGACATCATCGACGTCAACCCCTTCGCCTTGTTCTGGCCCACCGTCCTCATCGTGGCTGGCGGCAGTCTTATCATGCAGACGCTGCGCCGCCGCCAAGCGCCTGTCGATGACGATGGGTCGGTCAGCTCCTTTGCGTTCATGGGGGCCGTCAAGCGAGCGAGCAACGCCTCGCGATTCCAGCATAGCGACCTCAACGCGATGTGGGGCGGCTGCGAGCTCGATCTGAGAGAGGCGACGATTCCCTCTGGCGCCGAGGCGTCGGTTGACGTCTTCGCACTGATGGGCGGACACAAGATCCAGGTTCCCAAGGGGTGGATCGTGGACACGCGGGTCTTCCCGTTCATGGGCGGCGTTGATGACAAGACAGGGCCTGCTTCCGGCGCCGACGCACCACGTCTGGTCATCCGGGGGACGGTCATTATGGGCGGCCTCCACATTGAGCACTAGTGTCCTGAGTACGAAATAGCTGTACACGAAACGCTGTACTTTGCGCTGCCCGTTTGGTACGGTAGCGCATGTTCATTCAACGGTACTGTGTCTACGCATCGCCGACCGAGCAAGCCCAGTTGGCCCAGGTGGCTGAGCGCGGGACGACGACGCAGAAGGTGGCGCGGCGGGCGCGGATCGTGTTGATGCTGGCGCAACAGGCCTCGCCGATGGTCGTGGCCCGGACGCTGCACGTCAGTCGGATGACGGTGCGGTTGTGGGCGCGCCGGTTTGTGGCCGAGGGGGTTCCGGGCGTGCTCCGCGACGCCACGCGTCCGGGCCGACGCCCACGCTTGACCCTGACGAAGGTGCAGGCGATCGTTGACGCGACCCTGACGACGCGCCCGCCGGCCGGCACCCATTGGAGTAGTCGCGCCCTGGCGGAAGCGCAGGGCGTGAGCGACGGCACGATTCGTAAGATCTGGCGACAACACGGCCTCCAGCCCCACCGCGTGGGGCAGTTCAAGCTGTCGACCGACCCCCACTTCGTCGAGAAGCTGCGCGACGTGGTGGGGCTGTATCTGAATCCACCCGCCAAAGCGGTGGTGTTTTGCGTCGATGAGAAGAGTGGGATCCAAGCGCTGGACCGGACGCGCCCGGTGTTGCCACTGCGGCCCGGCGTCCCCGAACGCCAGACCCATGACTACGTCCGCTACGGGACGACCACGCTGTATGCCGCACTGCGCGTGCTCGATGGCGTCGTGATCGGCGAATGCCGCCGCCGTCACCGGAGTCAAGAATTCGTGCAGTTCCTCCGGCGGCTGGAACGCGCGACGCCTCCCGATCAGCCGCTGCACCTGATTTTGGACAACCTGAGTGCCCACAAGAGTCCCCAGGTGCGGCGCTGGCTCACGCGCCATCCCCGCGTGCACTTTCACTTCGTGCCCACCAGCAGCTCCTGGCTGAATCTGGTGGAACGCTGGTTCGCGGAGATCACTCGCACGCGGCTCCGCCGGGGTACCTTCACCAGCGTGCCGGCGCTCGAGCGAGCGATCCACGACTACTTGACTCATTACAATCAGCATGCGAAGCCGTTTATCTGGACCAAGGATGCCGACACCATCCTCGCGAAGGTCGACCGGTGTAAAGAAGCGTTAAACGCACCACACTAGTGGAGTGTCCCACTAGTCACCCGCTGCCAGTTATCATCCGAGGACACTCGATTGCACCCTATCCTGGCGAACCCGAGGTGGCTGGGCCTGTACGTGCTCGGTTGGTTGCCAGTCGGCGTCCTCCTAGCAGCCGGGTTCGGGCGGGACGCCGGATGGGTGACCGCGGCCACGTTCGTGCTGCCGCTGACCCTCGTCCACTCGTTCTTTGGACTCTCGTCCTGGTATGTGTGCCGGACCTTTCCCATCAAGGGTGGACTGGCGACGTGGCGGGCCGCGCTCACCCACCTCGCAGCGGCAACCATGACCAGTGCGGTGTGGGTGGCAGTCGCCGGTGCCTGGGCGTCAGGGCTCGATTCGCTCTCCGGCGAAAGCGGGGCGACCCAACTGTATCTTGAGCAACGCCCCATGCTGGCCCTCGTCGGCGGACTCCTCTTCCTGGTCGCTGCAGCCCTGCACTACTTGCTGATGGCATTTCAGGACGTGCAAACGGCCGAGCGACGCGCCATCGAGCTACAGCTCCTCGCGCGCGACGCCGAGCTGAAGGCTCTCCGAACGCAGATCGACCCGCACTTCCTCTTCAACAGCCTGCATTCGATCAGCGCGCTCACCTCGTCCGACCCGCCGACCGCACGCCGGATGTGCATTCTGCTCGCGGATTTCCTCCGTGACACCCTGCGACTCGGAGCCAGCACGGCTATCTCGCTCGCAGACGAGCTCTCGCTGGTCGAGCGGTATCTGGATATCCAACGCGTGCGGCTCGGACCACGCTTGGAGGTGAGCGTCGATGCGGAGGCCGGCGCCACCGCCTGTCGCGTGCCTCCACTCTTGCTCCAGCCTGTCGTCGAGAACGCCATCGTACATGGCGTCACTCACCTCATCGAGGGTGGAGCCGTACGGATTTCCGCCGCGCAGCATGAGAAGATGCTGCGGGTCTCAGTCACGAATCCCTGCGACACCGCGCGGCCCAAGAGCAGGGGCACGGGTCTCGGACTGGAGTTGTTGAAGAGACGTCTCTTCACGGAGTTCGGACCTGACGCGCAGGTTCAGGCGACGGAAGAGCTCGGACAATTCGAGGTCGTTATCGACATGCCGGCGGTGACCGACGAGGAAGGCGCGGAGCCATGACTGAGCACGCCCCTGACACACTTCGAGTGGTTATTGTCGACGACGAAGAGCTGGCCCGCCGGGTGTTGGTCGAGATGCTGGCGGGCCACCCGGACATCGAGGTGGTGACCGAGTGCTCCGACGGGTTCGAAGCGGTGAGGGCGGTGTCCGAACATCGACCCGATCTGATCCTGCTCGACATCCAGATGCCCAAGCTGAACGGCTTCGAGGTGCTGGAACTGCTGGGCGAAGCTGTCCCCGTCATCTTCGTGACGGCCTATGACCAGCATGCGATCCGAGCCTTCGACGTCCACGCGGTCGACTACTTGCTCAAGCCCTTCGACGAGGAGCGTCTCTCTGACGCTCTGGCACGGGCACGGGAACGAATTGGGCGGTCGGAGCCGCTTCCCGTTCGCGAGATTCTCTCAAGCCGACGTGACGACCCGTCGGGCCCCGTTCAGCGGATTCTGATCCGGGACCGGGCCGACGTCCATATCATTCCCGTCGAGCAGGTGGACTATATCGAGGCGCAGGATGACTACGTGGCCGTGAGGGCCGGCGGCAAGAGCCGCCTCAAGGAGCAAACGTTAGCGGAGCTGGAACAGACGCTCGACGCGACCTCCTTCGTGCGGATCCACCGGCGGTATCTCCTGCAGGTTGACCGGCTCGCGCGAATCGAAACAACGGCCACGAACAGCCGGATCGCCGTACTCACCGATGGCTCCCGCTTGCCGATCAGCCGCGCGGGATACCGCAGGTTGAGTGATCTCATCGAGCATTGAACGCAGTCAGGTTCACGCCTCCGCCGTTGACTGCTCGTCGAACACTTCGCGGGCGATTCTAAAACTGTCGATCGCCGCCGGCACACCACAGTAGATCGCCACCTGCAAGAACACCTCGGCGATCTCCTCGCGAGTGACGCCGTTATTCAACGCACCTCGTACGTGGGTCTTGATCTCGTGGGGGCGATTGAGCGCGGAGAGCATCGCGAGATTCAGGAGGCTGCGGGTCTTCCGTTCCAGTCCGGGCCGTCCCCAGATCTCACCCCAGCAGTATTCGGTGACCAGTGCCTGCATGGGACCGTTGAACTCGTCGGCCGACTCCAGTGCGCGATCAACATACTCGGAGCCAAGCACTCGACGACGAATCTCTAAGCCTCGATCAAATCTCTCTTTATCCATTCGTATGCACCCCCGCCCGAAATCTGAAACCCGAAATCTGGAAGCTGATTGAGACGATAGGGTGCCGAGTGCAGTGGTTCAGAAATACCTCGTGCACCGAGGGCGCCGACGCACCCGTCTGGCCGGGCGCGACGAAGGAGCAAATCGGGAATCTGTGACAGAGGAGCAACGCAGGCAGAGGGGATGCATCGGTGGCCGAATGCCGAGGTATTTCTGAACCACTGCACTAGCTACTTACCAGGCTCGAAGGATAGACAACACTGCCGAGCCGTAGAGCAGCGAGAAGACAACGGCTGCCCACGGTCCCTCGACGATGCCGGCGACGACACTCAGCAGTAGCCCGGCAGCTGCCACCATCTCCCAGGTATCGCTAGAAAGCATACGCCACGGCGAGAAATCATTTGCAAAACCAGCACCGACTGACTACCGCAGAAACACGCCGTGATCGGAAAATGTGATGAGCCCGTCGGTCGGGAACTCAGCGTGGAGGGCGACCTTCTGTCGACCCGATGATGACATCCCGCCGCATCGCCTCGTCCAACCGGAATGTCTAGGGCCGCAGTTCGCGTCCCTCCAGCTCGAGGTTTCGGGCACCCGCCAAGATGCCATAAAGACCGTAGTTGCCCTCGTGACAGGCATATTCGAACAGCGGACCGTCCGTACGACGAAGCGGCATCATCACGCTATAGGGCGCCGTGTAGACCGTCGGATCCGTGACGGTGTAATCGTAGGCGATCGTGTCGGGATCGAGACGAGTGAGGCGCTCGATCAGATGCATGTTCGTGGACGTGAGGCCACTACTCCCACCGCCGAACTGTGTGGTCTCGATGACGAGCGTCTCACCTTCCCAGCGGCCACGGGAGATACCACTGCGTTGCGGAAAGGTCGGCTCTGAAGTATCACCGATCGGAATGATCCGAGCGTTGTGGACCATCTCGTTGAGAATCGCCACATACCCGGGCGCCTGGAAGATCATCACGTTGTTGTTGTACGCGCTGGACCGCATTGGCGGCCCCGCGTTGAAGCCCATTATGCATCGGTCGCCCGAGCTGCGGTTCTCATACGAGTCGTACATATGCTCACGCCGATCGGCTGCCCGCTCTCGTGCCCCCATCTGGGCTGCTTCGGTCCGCGACGGTAGACGACCATTCGGAGGGTCGATAACCAAGGATGTGCGCTTGTCGGCCGTCAGTTCGATGCCGCGCTCGTACCAGAATTCGTTGTACGACAAGACCCCACCCTCTGACCGCGGCCGGTAGCCCCCTGAGCCTTTCTCGGGGTCGAAAAGGTCACGGTTCTGCCGGATTCTCTCCGCCGCCTCGAACCGCGCCGCGTCCTCGGGAGACAGGCTCTCCTGTCCCTCGAACTGCTCCGGCCGCTGAAATGGCGTCAGTGTGCGAAAGGTAAAGATCCCGGACACGTGCGGCTGGCCGTCTGACGTCCGCATCGGCATCGTGGCGGTGGACGATTGCGCGACAGCCGACGGCGCGAGCGTGAGCACGATGGCCACAACCGAGAAACCGACCAGCACATTTTTGAACATCTGCAACCTCCTGACCCCCCATAGTAGGATCCCCGACCGCCGAGCACAAGTGAGGGGCGCCGTGAACGTCGGGTCGGTCACCGCTGCGGCGTACGGCGGCCGATGCTACGGCGCCGGTGCAAGAACCGCGAGCACCAGCAGCCGGCCTGAACCGGTATTGCGGATACCATGAGGCGCACCTTCCGGCGCGACCAGCACCACTCCCGCTTCCATCGGGACCTCTGTGCCGTCGAGGAGAAACACTCCCTGACCTTCGATGACCTGATAGATCTTGTCCATGCCGGCGTGAGCGTGGAGCGCATGCTCCTGCCCTGGCTCGAAGGCGTTCAACCCAACCATTACACGATCCGAACGAAAGAGCGTGGCCTTGCCCATCTTGTCGGGAGCGTAGACCGCATGGTCTCGGGGGTAGATCGGGGTCGGGTGTTCCATGGGCTTCGACATACCCACTATAGTCCCACAGCAACATGAGGCAGGACTCTTCCGCCCACACGATGGCCAATCGAGCGAG
Organism: Vicinamibacterales bacterium; assembly: GCA_965249105.1. Classification (GTDB taxonomy): domain Bacteria; phylum Acidobacteriota; class Vicinamibacteria; order Vicinamibacterales; family UBA8438; genus CAUZIB01. The sequence goes on from OZ252219.1 coordinate 2,144,139, forward strand.
CGTGAGGCAATCGCGGGCCTCGGCGATCAGCGGTATCACACTGCCTGACACGGATGGCCACCTCGTGCGTCTCGGCAGCCTGTGGCGCGACAACCCGGCCGTCCTCGTCTTTCTTCGTCACTACGGTTGACTGTTCTGCCGCGAGCACGTCGCGCAGTTGCGCGATCATCAACCGGCCATCTCAGAGCTGGGTTCATCCATCGCGATGGTCGGACTGGGCGATATGCAGTATGCGCAAGCGTTCCGCGACGACACCGGCACAAACTTTCCACTACTGGTCGACGAACGCCGGGAGGCATATCGTGCCGTCGGACTGAAGCGGGCTAACCTGATGCATCTGCTCCGTCCAAACAATCTGCGAGCCCGAGGACGGGCGAACGCGGCCGGACACCGTCAAAGACGGACCGGCAAGCACCCTTTCCAGCTTGGAGGCAGTTTTGTGTTCGGCCCAGGCAATCTCGACCTATTCGCCCAGGTGAGCGGGACGTTTGGCGACAACTGCCATCCATCAGAACTACTCGCCGTCCTCACCGCCCATGTCTCACGTTCGCCAGCCCTCGGTTGAAGTTGAGGGGACAATCGTGCAATCTTTGGCCTAGTGGATAGGGTACGCGTGCGTCGCGCGGTGGTCGTGGGGGCCTCCTGCCTCATCGGTATTGGGAGTCTTGGAGTCGGGGCCTTGGCATTACTCCCAGCTCAGCCTGAGCCGCCTCGGGTTCCCGTCCTGGTGGAGCTGTTCACCTCAGAGGGGTGCTCAAGCTGTCCGCCCGCCGACGAGCTGCTGATCCGGCTGGACGAGGAGCAGTTCGTCCCCGGCGCACTGGTCATCCCGCTCAGCGAACACGTCGCGTATTGGAACGGGACCTGGCGTGACCCTTTCTCCGACCCCGGGTTCACCGAACGCCAACGCACCTATCACCCGCTACTCGGGTCCACCGCTCTCTACACACCGGAAATGGTTGTCGATGGACAGGCGCAATTCGTCGGAAGCCAACGCATGCTTGCCGAGCACGCGATTGCCCGCGCGACAACCACTCCGAAGGCCGTTGTCGACGTGAGCGTACGCAGCGCGTTCGCTCAAGGCGCGCTTCAAGTCGAGTTGGCGATCTCGAACACGTCGCCCCTGGGCAACGCCGCGGCCGTTGAGCTCTGGATCGCGGTAGCGGAAACGGGCCTCGAGACCGACGTACCTCGCGGTGAGAACGCTCGACGGCGGCTGCGCCATGCGGCGGTTGTGCGCTCACTGGATCGGGTGGAGACCCTCGATGGTCCCGTTCCCGACCCGTACTCCACTCACGCCACCGTTGCGATCGCACCCGAGTGGAGTCGGTCGAATCTGCGTATCGTGGCGTTTCTCCAGGATCCGCGGACCCGACACATCCGCGGAGTCGGTCAGGTAGGGCTCGAGTAAGTATCCCCCGGCAAAGCCGGGGGCCTTAGTTTGTGAGCCGCTCAAAGCGGCATGACGTGACCGCTATGCGGTCACTTGAGCCACCTCACGGTGGCCACTCTACTCCAACGGCAACTGATCCGACCGCCGGTCCTCGCGTTCCTGCTGCTGGATGTACTCCCGAATGACCCGCTCATCGCGACCCACCGTGGACACGAAGTAGCCCCGGGCCCAGAAGTGCTGCCCCACGAAGTTCCGCGAACGTCCCGCGAACTCCCGAGCGATGTGGATGGCACTCTTCCCCTTGAGATATCCGATGACCTGGGCGACAGAGTACTTCGGCGGAATCGACATCATCATATGCACATGGTCCGGCAACAGATGCCCCTCCTCCACCTCGCTCTCGCGATGCAGCGCCAGACGGCGGAACACCTCGCCCAAATCCCGCCGCAATCCCCCGTACATCGCCTTTCTTCGATACTTCGGGATGAACACAACGTGATACTGACAGTGCCATTTCGTATGATTGAGACTTCGGTAGGTCGGCATGAGGTCTCCTTCTCGTGATGCTTGAGCGGCTCACGGGAAGGAGTTCCTCACGTGACTCCCCGAAACGTCAAACGGGGCTGGCCGCCCCGGCAAAGCCGGGGGGTCTCCCACGGCAACTAGCCTGGCGCGGCGACCCGCGCGACAGCCCGCTCAATCGCGCGCTTCGTAAACACCGGGACCATCGCCCGGCGATACTCAGCGCTGGCATGGATATCAGAGTTGAGGTCCTCAAGACCATCGCTCGCACATGCGGCCGCGGCGGCGACGTCTAGATCGGTCACCGCCTGCTCCACCAGGGCCGCCTCCACGTTTGCGAGACGTGAGGGAGACGCCCCGGCCCCCGTCAACCCGATACCGGCCGCCTCGATGATGCCATCGGTCACGTCCAGGGCAGCGGCCACCCCGACGATCGCGAAGCGTGATGCGCGCTGATGCAGCTTTGCATATCCCGAAACCTGCCGAGGCGCGAAGGTCACTTTGGCGAGAATCTCGTCCGGGGCGATATCGACGGTCAACACATCCTTGAAGAAGTCGGCGACCGGCACGACCCGCCATCCGTCCCTGCCCTTTAGGTGAAAGCTGGCGTCGAGGGCCATCATCACGGCCGGATAGTCGGCCGCCGGGTCGGCGTGGGCCAGGCTACCCCCAATCGTTCCCCGATTGCGCACCTGAGGGTCACCGATGACGGCCGCGGTCTCGGCCACAGCCGGGCACCGCGACTGCAAGAGCGCCGACGTGGCGACATCATGATGCACCGTCAATGCCCCGACTTCGATGCTGCCGTCCTGCTCGCGAACACCCGCGAGCTCCGCGATGCGGGCGATGTCGATCAAGACGGTCGGCTCACTCAGCCGCAGCTTCATGAGCGGCACCAGGCTGTGTCCGCCGGCGAGGAGCCGTCCTGCACCATTGGCCGCTTCGAGCCGGGCCAACGCGTCATCGAGCGAGGTTGCGCGCTCGTATTCGAACGCCGATGGGATCACGCCTGGCCTCCCTGAATGATGCGCCAGAGCTTTTCCGGACGCAGCATCATGTCGATATGGTTGACGCCAAACTCGCTCAGCGCATCGACCGCGGCCGAAACGATACACGGCGTCGAGCCGATGGTGCCCGCCTCGCCCACCCCCTTGGCGCCCAGCGGGTTGACGGGAGTCGGGGTCACCGTGTTCTCGAGGTCGAACCGGGGAAAATCAGCGGCGCGGGGGATAGCGTAGTCCATGAACGAGCCGGTGAGCGGCTGGCCATCCTCGCCATACACCACCTCTTCGATCATCGCCTGACCGATACCCTGGGCGAGTCCTCCGTGAATCTGCCCTTCGACGATGAGGGGGTTGATCAGATTGCCCGCATCGTCCACCGCAACCATCTTGACCAGCGTGGGCTCCCCGGTCTCGCGGTCCACCTCGAGCATGGCGATATGACAGCCGAACGGATAGGTGTTGTTACTCGGCTCAAAGAAGGCCTCGTCACTCAACCCGGGCTCGAGACCCTCCGGCAGCCTGGTCGGCCGATAGGCATACGCTGCCACTTTGGCAAACGACTTGGCCGACGCCGGCGCCCCTTTGACGAAGATCTGCCCGCCCTCGAACACGAGATCCTCCTCATGCGCTTCGAGGAGAGCCGACGCGAACCTCGCCATCTTCGTTCTGACCTTCGTCCCCGCTAGGTGCAGCGCGGCACCTCCCACCGCTTGCGATCGACTGCCGAACGTGCCGATTCCCTGCTTCACGATGGCGGTGTCTCCGTGGTGAACGGTCACGTGTTCGAGCGGTACACCAAACTGGTCGGCCATCATCTGGGCAAACGTCGTCTCGTTGCCTTGCCCGTGCGGGGAGACGCCCGTCATCACGCTAATCCGTCCGTCCCGCTCCACCGTCACCTGAGCGTGCTCCCACCCTCCGGTGAACATCCCAGATGAGGGACCCACGCCGCAGATCTCGACATACATCGACAGCCCCAGACCGACGAGACGCCCCTCGGCTCTGGCGGAGTCTCGGTCGCGTTTGAGCTGCTCCCAGTTCGCGCTCTGCAGCGCATGGTCGAGCACCCTCTCATAGTCACCCGAGTCGTAGATGGCCCCCATCTCGGTCTTGTGGGGAAACTGATTCGGCTGGATGAAGTTCTTCCGGCGCAATTCGACCGGGTCCATCTCCAACTCCTGGGCGAGGATGTCCATCGCACGTTCAACAAAGTAGATGGCTTCCGGTCGCCCTGCCCCGCGATAGGCATCTGTCGGTGTCTTGTTGGTGAACACCTCGGTCAGCGTCACCCGGATGGCGGGGAACGCATAGGTCCCACTCGCCATCGTCATGGTCAACGTCGGAATCGCGGCGGTGAGTAGCATGTTGTATGCCCCGATATCGGCGATGAGCCGCATCTTCATCCCCAGCACGGTGCCGTCGCGTCTGGCCGCCAGGTCTACGTAGGCGATGAGGTCCCGCCCGTGGATCGTCGCGACGAATGCCTCGGAGCGGTCCTCGATCCATTTGACCGGGATCCCGAGACGTTTCGAGACCGCGGCCGCAACATATTCTTCACCGTAAATGTTGATCTTTGCACCGAAGGCACCGCCCACCTCCGGCGCGATGGCTCGAACCTGGTCTTGGCCGAGGCCAATCATCGAGGCAATGAACGACCGGAGCATGTGGGGGTTCTGTGTCGACGACCAGATCGTCATCGTCGACTTTCCAGGTTCGTAGTGCGCGACAACGCCCCGAGGCTCGATCGAGGTCGGGGCAAGCCGCTGGTTCGCCATCCGCTGCGAAATCACGACCTCCGCTTCGGCGAAGGCCTTGTCGATCGCCGTATCGTCGACGTGCCCCTTCGAGCCGACACCCGTCCCGCCCGGCACGAAGGGCACCGCCAGATTGTTGGCGAAGTCCTCATGGAGTATCGCCGGCTTGCCCGTCATCGCCTCTTCAGGGTCGACGACCGCCGGTAGTGGCTCGTAGTCAACGATGATCGCGTCGGCGGCATCGCGAGCCACGTACCGGTCGCGGGCGACGACGACGGCGACCGGCTCACCGACATGGCGCACGACAAGGTCCGCCACCGCACGGTGCGGCGGCGACGGGTATGGCGTACCGATCGGCATCGGCTCCAGGAACTCGGCTATCTGGGCACCCGTGAATACCGCTTCGACGCCTTCAAGAGCGTCGGCGGCACTCGTGTCGATGGCCTGGATTCGCCCGTGCGCCAGGTCACTGCGCTTGAAAGCCAGGTGCTGCAAACCAACCAGCTTCACGTCGTCGACGTAGGTGCCCAGGCCCTGAATCAGACGGGGGTCCTCGCGGCGCTTGACCCGCTGACCCACCAGCTTCGGTATGACGGGAGCGGACGCCATGCTCACCTCTTCTCTATCTGGCCGGCGGCGTGCTGAATTGCATTGACGATGTGCTGGTACCCGGTGCACCGGCAGAAGTTTCCGTCAATGCCATCCCTGATCTCCTGCTCGGTCGGATCCGGATTGTCGTTCAGCAGGTTGACGGCCGAGAGAATCATGCCGGGGGTGCAATAGCCACACTGTAGGCCGTGCTCCTCCCAGAACCCCTTCTGTAACGGGTGCAGTTGGTCGGCGACGCTCAAGCCCTCGATGGTCGTGACCTCCGAGCCGTCGGCCTGGACGGCAAAGATGGTGCACGACTTCGCGGTGCGCCCGTCCACCATCACCGTGCATGCCCCACACTGGCTCGTGTCGCACCCGACGTGGGTACCGGTGAGGTTGAGGTGCTCGCGCAGAAAATACACGAGCAGCATTCGGGGCTCCACGTCCGCGTTGCGGACCCTGCCGTTCACGGTGATTGAGATTCCCGTCATCAGTCCATGGTCCTCATGAACGCGTCCACTCGGGCCTGAACGTTTTGGCGAATGTTCATGTAGAAGAACGCGTAATCGTAGATGTGATAGTTGTCGCGGCCCAGAGGGCGGGCCGAGTGTTGGTCGGATCGGATCTCGGTGACCAGCAGCCGGCCGTCCCGGCACTGGGCATCGACGACACCCGGTGCAGTGGCGTCGGTGATCCCCGAAATGAGCCCGCCCAGGTTGGCCTCATGGCCGGCCCGAAGGCCGTCGGTGCGCCAGGTCATCGGGTTGACGCAGATGTTATCTGAAGCATCGAAGAGCGCCCCAGCCTGGGGTCCGACAGTATTCCAGGTCACCTGACACCCTGTTTGCGTGGGGGTCTCGCACACGGCTACGCCGTTGCTGCCATCGATCGTGAACCCAACGAGATACGCGGCGACCATTCGGTCAAACAGTTCGGTGCCCACCACCTCTTGCTCCAGCAAGAGATCGAGATGGCGGGACCCTTGGCTGTGCGACGCGATCACAAACGGTCGACCGGCGTTAAAGTTCACCACGAAATAGCGGAACGCAGCGACCACGTCGGCGAAAGCCAGCGACAACGCGTGGGTACCGCTTTCGCTCTCTTCAGAAAAGGCCGTGAGCGTTGCCTGCCTGTAGCGTGGGGCAAACACGCGGCAACAGCCGTTGAACACGCTCGCCTGCCCAAGCATGACCGTGTCATCGGTCAACCGATTCGTGGCGCCGTCATCAATCGACTGGTTCCAGGCTTCACCCGTCAGAAAGGTGGTCGGGTGGACGAAGAACACATCGACAGCGGACCCCGTCTGGCCGTCGATGCCGCCGGCGATGACCGTGTCGGCCAGATCCTCTCGCTTAGGCAGCGCGGCCCAGTGTGACGGGTTTCCGTAGTCAGGCGGCGCGGGCGGCGGCCTCTCCGCGAAGTCGTGGTCAGGCGTGATCGCCCGGAGCACGAGGACCAGTTGCAACTCGGTACGATAGTAGATGCCTAGACCGACGACCACTGTCAGCAAACCCGCAATGACGAAGAGGACCTTCTTCTTGGTAGACATGGTCGAAGCCGGTCTTACAGCATCAGGGCGCGAGCGGGGTGACGCATGATACCCATCAGAAAATTGCGATCGGATTCACTGGAGACCCTGTCCCACCGGGGACTCGCAAGGGCGCTACGACAATCATGAACTCCCAGCGGTTGAGACGGGCGGCTGTCTCGGCCGCCGCGTCGAGATCGAGATTATCGAGCAGATTCATCCCGCGCGACACGATGGCGAATCGGTGAATCGGGTTGAAGCCCAGGCCAGGTACGCTCTCCGGGGCCTCGTGCACCGAGTCGGCGCCCATGAGCGCGACGTCACGCTCGGCCAGAAACGGTATGACCGAGGCGTCCCAGCCTGACATCTCTCGCGTGGGACCGGTCGCGGCGCGTCGGGTCCAGCGACCGGTGCGGAGCAGGAGCGCGTCGCCCGAACCCAGCGTCACACCGGCATACTCTTCCCACGCCTCGATGTCCTCCTGATAGAGCTTCGTGCCCGGCTCCAGGAAAGGCACTCCCTTCAGCCTCGGCATGTCGAGCAGCACCGCCCGGGTCACGAGACCATTCTTCATCGCGGTCGTATCCATCCGCGAACAACCGTCATCGGTGACGACCTCTCGGTAGTCGAGGCCGTTGAACACCCTGTCCTTGTAGAAGACGTGGCACAGACCATCCAGATGCGAGACGGACACACCGTGAAAATAGACCTCAACGCGGTCGCCGGAATTCTGGCCCTCGTCGTTCACCGTCATCTGCAGAACGTAAGGCTCCGTTACGTCCGCAGCCACTTCGGTGAGCATGTCGTGCGCCAGCGATACTGTCGTGCCCTCTCGAACCAGGCCGGCCGCTTCCTGGCGCTTCGCTTCGGTCATCAGGTTGGCCGCCCCAAGCTCGTCGTCGTCACCCCACCGTCCCCAGTTGGACAGCTCCTCCATCCATACGTCGAACTGCTCGACGGTGACCGGCTCACGAGTCTCCGATTGCGTGAAAGACGATGCGCCGCACGCTGACGCACTGACCGCCAGTCCTATCGCCGCGACCACACGAAAGCTCACCCTTGGCATGACTGACCTCCCTCCCCGATTAGAGAAACCCCGAGCTGGCCTGGGTCTGCGCCCGGCAAGCCCTCTAACCAACTACCCATCTCCTCGAACGCAGCGTCGTCGGTGAACACCTCGAAATGACTGATCCCGAGAAGAATGCGGAGCTCGGCATCGGGCGCCGCTCCCGCCAGGAGGGGTCCGAACGCACCCGCGTCGTTCGCCTCGTCATCGGCGCCCACGAGTACGAGAACCGGTCCCTTCATGGCGGCGAGGTCCGCTCGATAATCGAAACGTGGGTGATAGGACGTATTGAGACGATAGGAGTAGCTCAGGGTTTCCGTGCCGTCCCGGTACTCTTCCGGCTTGTTGAAACGGATGATGGGCAAACCGTCCAAGCCATGAAAGCCGACCGCGTTCAGCGCCAGCAGACCGTAGAGTCGTCGTTGATGCAAGAGGGCCCATCCGCCCGCGTCGTCGCCCCTTACGGTCGGCGCCAGTGGGATGACGGGGCTCACCGGTAGATATGCCGACACGAGATCCCCGTACGCCCCCCCGGCAAACCGCACCACCAGGCCTCCCCCGCTCGAGTGTCCACCCAAGACGACCGGTCCCTCGTCGCCCCGGGAACGTGCGAACTCGATGAGGTCGGCGAGGTCGTCCTCGAGTTGGCCGATGTAGCCGATGTCCCCGCTACCACCCGAGCCGTAATGGCCACGTAGATTCGGCAGGTAGACTTTGGCCGCTCCACGCCGACTCAGATTACACGCGAGGGCATGATAGGCCGCTCCGTGATACGAGGAGCCGTGGATAAAAACCAGCACGTGGCTCGCGGTCGATTCATAGAACCGAAAGGCCATCTCGGATCCGTCCCTCGCCGGATATCTTTCCAGAACGGGGAGCGAACGTCCGTCTGTTGGTCCGAGGTCGCCGAACCCGAATACATCCTGCGCCTGGTCGAAGGCCGGGAACGGTGTCGCGATGAGGAGCAACGCAGCCAGAAGCCCGAGCAGCAAGAACCCGCCAGCGACTATGAGTCCGTATCTCAGCAATTGCACAAGGGTCACGTCAGCGCGACCAACTCAGGGGTGTTCTCGCAAGCGGGCCCCGCCCGATGTCGGCCGCTGCCTATTGGGCTAGTCCGTGGACGCCGGCCGACGAACCTCCTGTCCCAGTCTTTCCTCGTACACCTTGATCATCGCGCTCTTCGGCTGTTCTCCGAAGCCCTTGTCGATCGCCGCCTGGTAGGTCGAGACCATCGCATCTACCACAGGCAGCGACGCCTCAAGCCTGGCCGCGACCTCTTTGACGTTCACGATGTCCTTGTATGCCGCCCGCATCGAGAAATCGCCCTCGAATCGTCCGTCGAGAATTCGGGGAACGAAGTACTCACTGGCAAAGCTGCGTGAGCTTGCGGTGGTCAGCACCTCTGCCAGCGTCTCAGGCCGAAGCCCCGCCTTGACCGCAAGCGGCATCACCTCACAGAACGCCGCAATGTTCACGTCGTAGATGATGTTGTTGACCGCTTTCATGAGCTGACCCATACCGACGTCGCCACAGTGGACGACGAACTCACCCATGATGTCCAGGTATGGCCTGGCCTCGGCGAACCTCTCACGACTCCCGCCAAACATCATGGTCAGGGTGCCGTTCTCGGCCCGAAAAGGCATTCCCGATATCGGACAGTCGCTGTAGGCGAGCCCCTCCTGCTGTGACCGCTTCCAGAGTCGAAGCGACGCACCGTGATTCATCGTCGTCGTGTCGACAACGGGAAGACCTGCTTGCCCTGTGATCACGCCCCGTTCACCGAACAAGACGGCTTCCGATTCGACGTCGGACGGCACGCAGAGAAACAGCAGGCCGACACGAGCGGCAAGCTCGGCCGGGTCGGCGGCTATCGACACACCCTCTGCGGCAAGCACTTCCAGAGGTTCCGGGCTCAGATCGAAGACCGTCAACGGGACGCCAGCCTTGGCCAGATTTCTGGCCATACCGAACCCCATGCGACCAACTCCGATGAATCCAACCGGTGCGGTACTCATCCGTTCATTGAACTCACCACGCTACTGCCGTCGCCAACGTCACTGACCGGGGACCATGATGTGAGCGGCCGAGGTGCCAGCCTCCATGATCCACGTACCAGCCCGTGTATAGCTCCCCTCGCTCGGCAACCCGACGGAATCGCTCGTCGCAAAGGGCACGGCGATCGTGATGTGCAGGGTTGCCGACGCCTGGTCCTGGCCGGCCAGGGTGTAGTACGTGCTCCCGAACTTCGACACCTCCCGACTTCCGTCGGCTTCGGCCGCGTCCCGGATCACGCGGATCTCGTCGGCGCTCTTCCCCGACATGGCCCACGCCCGATTCTGTTTGACTCGAGGCAGGTTCTCGATGCTGGTGCATTGGACACTGAACGACCGCTGGGGCTCATCCGAGCGATCCCAACAGACCAGCCCATTCGTGCCGTCTCGCAGGACCTCGTGGTCCCCGTCGGCATCCAACCGAATCGCCATCGCCTCACCCTGCATGGCTGGTGGCGCCGCCAGAAGGGCAACCGCCACGGCGTCTTCGGTCGATTGGCCATACGCCACCGCGGACATCACTGATACGAAAGGTGCGAGACAGATTATCCGTTGCATTTCGGTCACCTCCTGCTCTAGTCCTTGCTCATTCCGGCGCCGTCCCGGGTCACGGTGTGGTTCCGACAGCAATCAAGGATTCGTCGGTCCGAATAAAGATATGTCCGTCCGAAACCGCGGGCGACGAGACGACCCGTTCGCCCAGGTCGTTCCGAGCCAGCACCTCAAGTCCGCTTCCGGCTCTGACGACCAGCGTCTCGCCGCTCTCGCTGAAGAAATACACCTTCCCGTCACCTGCCAGTGGAGACGCCGAGTAGATCCCACCGAGTCGATCCTGCCAGATCCGCCGACCACTTTCAGCATTGACCGCGGTCACGATCCCACCGCCGTTCGCCATATAGATCACGCCGTCGTAGTAGAGAATCGACGAGATGTATGGCGCGCCAGTCGGCACCTTCCAAGCAACGTGGGTTTCGCCGACATCACCTCGTCCCCCCAATCGGATCGCCATATAGGGACCAGCCCGGTGCCCCCGACTCGTATACAGCGTGCCCTGCCCATCGTGGGTGGCCGCCGGCACCGGAAACCGATTGGAGTCGCCGGCATGCCAGAGCCATTCGCCCGTCGACGGGTCGTAGGCGTCGAGTCGCTCACTCGCGTTGACCACCAATTCGTCGCCCGCGGGACCTGCGATCACGATTGGTGTGCTGAACGACCGCAGGCCCTCCCCGCGCTCGACCCTCCACCGCTCGGCTCCCGTTCGCCGGTCGAGTGCCAGGAGATAGGCGCCTGACTCGTGGTCGCACTGCAGAATCAGGAGGTCTTGATAGACGATAGGCGAGCTTGAGTGACCCCACACGATCTGGAACGGACCATAGTCGCGGGCCAGCTGCCGTTCCCAGACCAGCGCACCGGTGATGTCGACAGCCACCAGCTGCCCGGTCGCGAACCACGCGTAGACGCGCTCCCCGTCGCTAGTCGGGCTCGCGTTCGCCAGGTTGCTCTTCTGGTGTACGTCGGGAAGGTCGCCGTCGGCGGCGATTTGATACTCCCAGACGATCGAGCCGTCTCGCCGGCTGAACGCCGTAACCAGGAAGGTGATGCCCTGACCGTCGCCCGACACCCGCGTGCCGCCGAGTGGTCGCTCCCCATCAGGGTCGGGACTTCCGCGAACCAGGGTCGGATGCCCACCCGGGCGCAGAGGTCCCCGGCCAATCTGAGAGGTCAGCACCACCAGACCGCCTGAGACGATCGGCGACGACACACCCAGCCCGGACAGCGGTGTCCGCCACGCGACAGTGCTCGGCGTCCACACTGTCGGCAAACCAGTCTCACTCGAGATGCGGCGGCCGTCCGGCCCGCGCCACTGCGGCCAGTCCTCCGCCTGTGCGGCCCCACCAAGCCCGACGGCGACCACTGCGACGAGAAGAACGGCCAAGCCTCTCATGATCCGTCTAGTGAGCGTATCGGCTGCCTTGGCTCACTCGTGGGACAAATCGGTGAGTCGCCACAGATGTGAACGCGTTCGAATGAAGAGACTCCCTCTGGCGATCGCCGGGCTTGACATCGCGACCTCGTCCAGCGAATTCGTCGCGACGACGCGGAAGTCGTTCGCCGTGTCGATCGCGTAGGTGTCGCCGTCCTCACTGATTACGAAGATCTTGCCGTTGTAGGCCCACGGCGACGCGGAAAAGCCGCCGGTTCCGCGGGCCACACGCTGTCGCACTTCCTGATTGCTCACCTGCTCCTCAGTGAAGTACAGCTCTTCGCCGGTCCTGGCATCGTGCACCGTGAAGAAACCCTGGTCGTGGAGGGTGAAGTAGTAGTCGCCGTAGACCAGAGGCGTGGGATGGTACGCCGCCGCGGTGGCGTCAGACCACACGACGAAGTCATTGCTGCGCTCGCCCTCACGAAGGGAGATGTCACCCTCCGCGCCAGGGCGAAGGGCAAGCACCGGTTTGACGGCGTCGCCAATATACCCCGACGCGATGTAGAGCAGCCCGTGCGCACTGAAAGGCTGCGCGATGGTGATCGAGCTCAAGCCTCCGAAGCGCCAGAGCTCCCGACCGTCGAGGTCATACGACCGCACGAGGTCGCTGCCGGTCGTCACTAGTTCGGTTCTCCCCTCGTGCTGCCACACGAAGGGGGTCGACCAGTTCGTGCCCTCGTCCCGATCTGCTCGCCAACGCTCCTCACCGGTCACAGCATCGAGCGCCAACACGAAGGAACGCTCCTCGTTGTCGTTGACGATGAAGAGCGTGCCGTCGTGCAGCACCGGCGAGGCCGCTGGGCCCCAACCGAAACGGGTCTTCGTTGGCTCGAACCGTCGCTCCCATACCACGTCGCCGGCCATGTCAAGGGCAAACACACCGACGTTCCCGAAATAGGCATACACCCGTTCACCATCGGTGACCGGTGTTGACGAGGCAAAGGTGTTCTTGAGATGGCGGTCGAACTGCGGCTTACCGGTGTTGACCTCGGCCGTCCACACCACGTCGCCGCTCTCGAAATCCAGAGCGTAGACCCGCCAATGATGGACGTCCGCCTCCCGCTCCATCAAATCACCTGGCTTCGGGTCGGGAAAACCCAGGCCCGGCGACGTCTCAGGAGATCCAAACGGGAAGTAGAGACCCATCCGCGGCTCCTGCGTCTCGCCATCGCTGACGACGGTCGTGAGAAAAATCCGATCTCCCCAGACCACCGGCGACGACCAGCCGAGACCGTCGATCGGCGTCTGCCACACCACATTCTCGGTGGTGCTCCAGGTCGTTGGAAGGCGCGGGTCGTCCTCGGCCGTCGACAGCGCATCGCCGCCTCGAAAGGATGGCCAATTGTCGTTCTCTCGCCCGAAAGTGGTCGTAGTGACGATGAAGGCGCACAGCAGCGCGAAGAGTGCGGCAGCCCTCACGGAACAACGTTGAATGCGGTTCATAGGGTCTCCCATGGATCCTGAGTCAAGGTCTGCAGATTATACGCCCGGGGCGCTCGTCAACTGAAAAGAAGGCGCTGAGCGCGGCGGAGTGATAGATTCTTGCGGGACATCCAACTATGTGGGAACAAAACTACACGCCCGTTGCCGGAAGCCTTGGCCTCTCGACCCTCGTCGCGGCCATCCCCCTGGTCATGCTGTTCTACATGCTCGGCGTCAGGCGCAAGCCCGGCTGGATGGCCGGGCTCAGCGCATTGGGGGTCGCCGTGGTGCTCGCCCTTACGGTCTACGGAATGCCCATACCGCAGGCCGGGGCCTCCATGGTCTATGGTGCCGCCTTCGGGCTCTTTCCGATCGGTTGGATCGTTATCGCTTCGTTAATCTTGTACCGGGTCACCCTCGACACAGGTAAATTCGAGATCATCAAGGACTCGATCGGTGCGCTGAGTGACGACCGCCGCCTGCAGGCGGTCCTAATCGGTTTTGCCTTCGGAGCCTTCATCGAGGGCGCGGCCGGGTTCGGCACCCCGGTGGCCATTGCCGCGGCCATGCTGACCGGTCTCGGGTTCTCGCCCTTCTACGCGGCGTTCATCTGCCTGCTGGCCAACACGGCGCCGGTCGCCTTCGGATCTCTCGGCATCCCGGTCGTCACGCTCGCGGTGGTCACCGGCTTGCCTGAGGCCGCACTCAGTGCAATGACGGGCCGGTTGTGTGCCCTCATTGCCCTCGTCATCCCCGCCTACATGGTCGTTGTCATGTCGGGCTTCGCTCGGGCGCTCGAGGTTGCGCCGCCAATAATCGCCTGCTCACTGACCTTCGCCGTCGTGCTGTTTGGAGTGACCAACACAATGGGACCGGATCTGGCCGTCATACTGGCCTCGATCGCGGCGCTGATAGCCATGGTGCTGACCATGAAGGTCTGGCAGCCGTCGGAGATCTTCCGGCTTGAAGGTGACACAGAGGCCTCTTCGACACGGCACAGCCACACGGTCGGCGAAGTCGTCTCCGCGTGGACACCTTACATGCTGCTGGTGGCGTTCGTCCTGGCGTGGCGCTATCGACCCCTTCAGGATGCGCTGAACACAGTGAGCCTACCCATCCAGGTCCCGCTTCTCCACGAGCTGATCCTGCGAGTGCCACCTATCACCACCGAGCCCTCGCCCTATGGGGCGCTCTACAACTTCCAGTGGCTGTCAGCCGCCGGCACGTCATGCTTCCTCGCCGCGTTCACGGCGGCATTGGTGGCCGGTCTGTCAGTGGGCAAGTTCTTCGGTATCGTCGGGTCGGTACTCAAGCAGCTGTCGATGCCCCTGCTGACCATCGCCTCGGTACTGGCGCTTGCGTTCCTGATGAACTACGGAGGCATGACGTCGACCCTGGGTCTGGCCTTTGCCGCCACCGGCGCCGCTTTCCCATTTTTTAGCGCGATGCTTGGCTGGACTGGCGTCTTCCTGACCGGGAGCGACACCTCGTCGAATGCACTCTTCGGGACCCTACAGGTGGTGACTGCCAATGCACTTGGCCTGAACCCGATTCTCACGGCCTCGACCAACGCCGCCACCGGGGTGATGGGTAAGATGATCTCGCTTCAGAGCATCGCGGTCGCGGTCGCGGCGACCGGGATGGCGTCGTCCGAGGAAGGGCGGCTGTTCCGCGTCACCCTCAAGCACAGCATCATCCTGATGCTCTTCATGGCCGTCGTCACGCTGGTCTTTGCCTACGTCCTCCCTCAGTTCGTACCACAGGTGTGAGGGCGACCTGATTGCCCCGAGGCGCGCGCGCCATCACAGGCCAGGCTACCTGGCATCGTCCGCTCGGGACCCGGCAAGCATGTTCGTCATGCCGTGGTTACCCTCGTGGCAGGCAAACTCGAAGACTGGTCCCTCAGTCCGTGCCATCGGAAGGGAGCCACTCCACGGTGTCGCCCAGGTTCCCGGATCGTCCACGGTGAACTCGTAGTCGAGTGAGTCAGGCCCAGCGCGGGTAAAGCGCTCGACCACGACCAAGGCCTCCGTGAGGTCTCCCCGTGACAGCGAGTTTTCGGGACGATTCCATCGTCGAATAAACGGCCGCTTGAAATGGGTCGTCTCGACGACCAGCGTCTCGCCCTCCCACCGACCGCGGGAATCACCCGCGTACTGACGGATTGCCGACGTCACATGCGGCCGGCCGTCCAGCGGAATGTATCGGACGTCGTGGATATGCTCCTGGAGCATCACCACATACTCGGGTGTCTGCAGGATCTGGTAGTTGTTGTTGTAGCCAGTCGGAAACGACGGAACCCCGCGATACCACAAACACCGCTCGCTCAAGCCGAACTCCTCGGGTCCATTGGCGGGGGCGC
Source organism: Vicinamibacterales bacterium (assembly GCA_965249105.1). GTDB lineage: Bacteria > Acidobacteriota > Vicinamibacteria > Vicinamibacterales > UBA8438 > CAUZIB01. Next base: position 2,159,822 of record OZ252219.1, read on the forward strand.
GTCCATTTCTCACGTCGGCGAGCCGCCGACTCTCCGACGACGTGATCCTGGCAAGCCCCTCTGGCGTGAGGTCAGGGAGCCGACCGGTTGGTGGGTCCACGATCAGCGAGGTCCGCCCACTAGGAACGACCCTCGTGCCCTGTTCGGTCCAGAAGCTGTTGTACGCACCGACGTTACCCCCAACGGGAAGGGGCTCGGTTCTGACTTGGGTAGGCGCGTTGGCGCGACGATGTCGGTCGACCGCCTCCTGCCTGAGCGCGGCCGCCTCCTCGCCGCTGAGAAACACCTGGTCGCCGAGCTCCGCTGGGCGCTCAAGCGGTGTGACCGTGAAGTTGTTCCAGATGCCCTGTAGATCCGGATCACCCCACGGCGTTCGCAGTGACGAGACCGCGTCGTCCGCGGCTGGCTCGGTGCCGCCGCACGACGAGACCACGAACGCGACGGTGGTGAATGCGACGAGCGCAGCCGGCGAAACAAGAGTTCGTTGACGCATCGCTTTCCCTCCTCATACCCGACCGAATAGAACCGAGGCGATTCTACGACACTATCCCCCCACGCGGAGAATCGGCATAGAATCAGGGCGACCGCGAACCACCCACCTGACCGGGAACGGACCTCATGAGGATGCTGATGACTAGGAAGATGTTCACGATCGTCGCCGTCGCACTGTGTGCCCTTCTCGGCGTGGCCGCCGGGCAAGCCGCGGCTCAGTTTAAGGCCGAGGAATTCGACTACGGGTCGCGTTTCAAGTTGCCAGATGGGCAGGAAGCGACGATCTGGAATCCAGCCAAGCGGAAGCTACTCGAGGGCGGCCCGATGGTCGGCGGCACCGTGCGTGCTACCGACCCCCGAACCTATTGCGCGATGGCCGCAGCCGGCTACGACTTCATCTGGGTCGAGATGCAACACGAGGCTATCTCTTGGGAACAGGTGGCCCGGTTCTGGCGCACGTGTCCAGGTCCAGCTGCCCCCGGGGCCCGTGTCGCATACGCCGACGAACGCGAGATCCAGCACGCCACCGACATGGGCGCCGCCGTCATCGTGGTGCCGACCGTTGACTCTGTCGAAGAGGCGCAGGCAGCGGTCAACTGGACCTACTTTCCCCCGGTTGGCCGGCGCAGCTCCGGTGGTGGTCAGGGTCCGAGTGAGATCTGGGGAGACGTTCCGGGCGGCTACCGGCAAACCTGGAACGACAACGTCGTGCTGCTCCTCATGATCGAGACTCTGGAAGGGGTGGAGAACGCGCGAGAGATCGCCAAGATTCCGGGGGTCACGGGGCTCTTCGCCGCCAGCGGAGATCTGGGGAACTTCTCAGGCTTTGGTGAGGGCGATGCCGAATACGAAGCGCTCATCACCGAGGTCGCCGAGGCAGCCCAGGAAGCCGGCATCCACGCATGTGCACCCCTGCGCTGGGCCGACCGTCCCCAGTTCACTTGCTTCCAGGCGGGCAGCGAGGGCGCGAACATCCGGCGGGGCGCGACCGCGGAGCTCCAGCAGGCGAACGACCGCTTCAACAGCAGCGGCGGTGGAACGGGAACGGCATCGCAGGCAGGGTCGGTTCTGGCCAATCTCACGGCCGAGTGCGGATCGATCACCTACGAGGACGACTGCTACTCCGCCGTCCGGAGTGCGGCATCCGCCGCCAGCTCGATGTCTGCGAACGACAAGGCACGGGTCAGCCGCCGAGTACGTGAGCTCATCGCGGCCAATCCCGGTCAGGCTGAACGTATCCGTGAGCTTGCCTCCCTTGGCGGTCTTGACGTCGGATGACGGCCGACCCAAGTCGGCTTAGGTGCGGCGGCCGACCCAAGTCGGCTTAGGACAGATGCTGGCTGAGTGCCTGCGCCGTGATGTAGTTGTGTGAGGCGTGCCACACGCACTGGCCCTGCCTGATGACGAACACCTGGGGCGATTCGTGTGACACACCAAGTCGTTCAGCGACCGCGTTCGATAGCTCTCGCTGCTCGATAACCTTGAGCACGTAGGTCGTCCAATCGGGGTGGGCCTCTTCGAACCGGAGCACTTCGTCGATCACGATAGCCGACACCGCGCACCGGGTACTGTGCTTGTAGAGAATCGCCCGCTCGCTTGCCAGAGCGTCGTCAAGCTCGGCCGCATCCTTGAGTTCTCGCAGTGTGGGGGTAGAAGCCAGCTTGCGGTTTGACAAGAGGACCTTCGCGTTGTGCCTGAGCACGAACAGACTGGCCGCGATGCCCAGAGCATCGGCCAGCCCGGCCCCGGAGTAGGAGACCAGACGGATGCCGAAATAGACGCATCCTAGACTGCGAACAGGATGAGCACCCCCGACACGTGGCGTTCACCCGGCGCTGGTCGACTCTGATTCGGCGTCAGGGAGCGTCAACTCACCGCGGCGCACCTGGTCCCGCAGCTTCAGGCCCTTCTCCACGGCCAGCTCACGACTGGCGCATATGTGGGCACTGTGCACGCTCCCTGCCAAGTGAAGAATCGCGCTGGCCTGATGTTCCTGGGGCCAGATGAGAAGCTTGGCCGTCTCACCGGTGGGCAGCCTGTCAGACCACAGCACATAGGGCCTCTTCGTCTCAGCGTCGACGGTCATAGCTCCGACGCAATTATACCGGGCCGTGCGTCCAGCACTCCGGCACGCGAGAAACGAACGGCAGTATCATCAGCACGACGATATCTACCACGGGGGCGAACAATGACCATCCGACAACTCGTCTGTCTCGCGGCCACTTTCGTCGTGGCTTTGATGCTGTCATCACCAGCCGCAGGTCAGTCCGACCGCAGCTCATTCTCGTTGCGCACGGTCGACGGGCACCCGAATCTGGGCGGCGTGTGGGATTTCCGGACCGTCACGCCGCTGGAGCGACCGGAGGAATTCGCTGACCAGGAGTTTCTCTCCGAGGAAGAAGTCGCGGCATACGCGGCCGAACGCGTGTTGGCTAGCAACGCCGACCTCAACCGCGAGGATAAGAAGGCGACGACCACAAGCCGCGGCCAAGTGAATGGGACCCGTGAGAGTACAGACCTAGCCCTCGCCTATAACGACTTCTGGTGGGACCGCGGGTCGGTCGTCGTCGAAACGCGTCGCACCTCTCTTGTCGTCGCGCCACCGAACGGGCGGATTCCGGAACTCACCGACGGAGGGAGCCAGCGGGCTGCCGACCGGCTGCGAATGAACCAACGGGTGTCACTAGGACCTGAGGACCGTCCACTTGCTGAACGGTGCATCACCGGTTTCAATTCCGGACCGCCGATGCTTCCCTCGGCCTACAACATGAACGTTCAGATCTTCCAGACTGTCGACCACGTCGTGCTGCTGAACGAGATGGTGCACAACGCACGAATTATTCCCCTCGACGACCGTGATCACGGTGCGGTTCACCAGCGGACCGGCGTGTCGCGGGGTCACTGGGAGGGCGACACCCTTGTTGTCGAAACCAAGAACTTCCTCGGAGAGACCAGCTTCCGTAACTCGACCAAGGATCTCCACCTGGTCGAATACTTTCAACGGCTGAGCGAGGGGTCGCTGATCTATAGCTTCACGGTGACCGACCCCACGACCTGGACACGGCCGTGGACCGTGGAACTCCCGATGCGGCGGAGTGACTTGCCGATCTTCGAGTATGCCTGCCATGAAGGGAACTACGGCATGGAAGGCACGCTGAGCGGCGCCCGGGCCATCGAAAGGGAGACGGGCGAGTAGTTCGTAGCTGCTAGTTCGTCAGCTCGGTCTTCAGCCAAGCCAAGAGCGCAGGCTCGAGGCTGGGGTTCTTCTCGAACATCGGCAAGCCGTGCTCGGTGCCAGAGAAGATCTTGGCGGTCGAGTGCGGGTGCGTCGAGCCACCCACCGCGCCACGGAGGGCATCGGCCACACCAACGGTCACCGGGTCGTCCTCAGTTGCCGCAGCGAAGACGGCCAAGCTGGGCGTGGCGGCCATGTTCTTGACGGCCGTCTCACTCGGCGGACTCGATAGGAGCATAAGTGCCTTGACCTCGGTCTGCCGAGCGGCCAGGTCAGCCAGAATCATCCCGCCGCAGCTAGCTCCACCGACACCCAAACGCGTTCTGTCCACACCCGACTGCGACACCAGGAACTCCAGCGCCAGGTCGGCATCACCCGCTGATTTCTGAAGGAACGGCGGAAACCCTCCCGATATCCCCTCTCCCCCGCTATCGCCAAATCCGCGCAGATCAAGAGTCAACACGTGGATGCCGGCATCCACCAACTCGGCAGTGATGCCGTTCCATGACGTGCGATCCATGTTGCACTGATGAATGAGTAGCATCCCCGGTCCCGGTTGACCTGGCGAGGTGTAGGTCGCTTTGAGGGTGACTCCGTCAGGCGTCTTGAGGTCGACGTCGGTCGACTCCGCAGCCATCGGGGCGACCAGAGTAAGTGCGACGAGCGCGCCGACAAGAGACAGAGTGACTTTCATGACTCCTCCTGGTAATCGTGGGTGCATCTGGGCAGCAGTCTACCGCACCTGGTGTAACCAGGTCGAACCAATGGGTGAATCGTTACAGCGCGCTTAGCGTTTGTAGATCCACCCGCCGACCAGGCACAACACCGCGAGGAGCCCAACCCCCATCCCGGGGTGCTCGACGCACTGCCGTACGATTGCCACGAAGACCTCCGGCATGAGAAGAAGAGCGAGCCCCATGACACAGAGGGTCACGACCGTCATCATCTGCTGACCTCCACCGTTTATGGGTCCACGTCCTGTGCCAGAAGCGGCCGGGCTGCGCAACCCCTTGCGGTGCGGTGAGATATCGGTCGGAGGCGAAAGCCCAGGTGGTCTGGACTTCCAGTCCCGGCCAGACTGTTGCCGGGCTTGATGCAGACGATGGGACTTATCGCAGGTAGGGAATGACCGGGCCCACCGAGACGACTGAGCCATCGAGCGAATCGTGGCCGAAGGGCTCGCACTTCGTGCGGAACAGCACCTGGAAGAACCCGCGGTCGAACTGGGACCGCTCGACCTCGGGCAACTCCGTCGAACCGAAGACCGACCCGGAGGAGTCGACCAGACCGGCCTGGATGCCTCGAATGCCTGTCTCACCGAGAACCGATGGGGAGAAGGTGGCGCTATAACTGAGAGCCTGCCACACGATACCGTCCTGCGAATCGTCACGTACGAACACCCTCGTCACACCGTCGGCCGATCCGGATACGTCGCCAATCGTCCACCAGAAGGTACTGGCCGAATGGGTTTCGGTCGAGCTGGCCTCGACTTCGGATTCGGCGGCCGAATGGGTTTCGGTCGGGCTGGCCTCGACTTCGAATTCGGCGGCCGAATGGGTTTCGGTCGAGCTGGCCTCGACTTCGAATTCGGCGGCCGAATGGGTTTCGGTCGGGCTGGCCTCGACTTCGAGAACGGGGTCGACTTCGTCTTCCTCAGTTTCCTCGATCACGACGCTGATCCTCCACGGGTCACCGACTGAGAAGACGTTCAACACACAGGAGGGGATCGAGGTCAGAGTGCCGCTGACCGTGTAGGTGAGCGGCTGCGCCTGCGCCCCGTGGCCCCACAACGCCAAAGCAAGCACCGGCGACAGGGCAGCAAGACGAAGAACTCGGCGAGGGTCCACAGCGCTGCCGTTAGTCTGTTCGGGTCCATTCAACGGTCCGACCGAGGAGGCGAACCCCAATCCACCCTCGCACCTTCAGCACGCCGTCCTTCAGCTCAAGGTCGGCCTTGTATTGCTTACCGTTCTCCGGGTTGTAGATGCGACCGTATTTCCACTTGTCGCCCTCGTACTCGAAGTTGAGGATAAAGTCGGTGCCGACCAAGGCACGGTCGCGAAGCTGCGGATCCGGATTCTCGGCATCGAGCCCACCGTGCGGCGGGTCGTCATCGAACCGGACGAACTTGCCGTGGTACTTGCCGCCGCGCATGTAAATCTCGACGTGAGCGCCATCGCCCGTGTCCCACAGACCGACGATGTCGTCGGCCTCGTCACTCGCGACCACGGCAAGGCTGGCCAGGACGAAAATGGTGACGACCGAGGCCATCACGGCCATGAGAATTGATGGAATACGCATCCCCCCGATTATAGCGGCCCCCGAGAGGCCCCCGCCGCGACGTTGTGAGACGAGGGCTTCACGACTGCGCGTGGCCAGCGATCCGCTGGCGCACCTGGGCCTTCAGCGCCTCGACACCGTCGCCGGTCTTGGCTGAGACCACCAGCCCGTTTCCCACCTCGCGGAGGACCTCGCCACATCGATCCGCCTTGTTGAAGATGGGCAACACACCTCCCAGGTCGACACCAAGTTCTGCCAACACCGCCGCGCCGATCTCCATTTGCTCTCGCCATCGCGGATGGCTTCGATCGATGACGTGCAGGACGAGATCCGCCTCGGTCAGTTCTTCGAGCGTGCTGCGAAAGGACGCTACGAGATGATGGGGAAGCTTGCGAATGAAACCGACCGTATCGGCGAAAAGCGCCGTCCTCGAGCCTCCGAGATGCCCCTTCCGAAGTCTCGAGTCGAGAGTTGCGAACAGCCTGTTCTCCGCGCGAGCGTTGCCGCGGGTAAAACGGTTGAAGAGGGTCGATTTCCCGGCATTGGTGTAGCCCGCAAGAGCCACGATCGGCGTGCCGCGCCTCCCGCGACGATGGAGTCTTCGCGTCTGCTCGATCTTCGACAGCTCCTTCTTCAGATGCTTGAGTCGCGTGCGCAAGATGCGACGGTCGGCCTCCAACTGCGTTTCGCCCTCGCCGCCGCGTACCCCGATACCCCCGACCTGGCGAGACAGGTGAGTCCAGCGACGGGTCAGGCGGGGCAACTCGTATTCGACCTTCGCCAGTTCGACCTGGGTTCGAGCCTCGCGTGTGCGTGCTTGTCGGACAAAGAGGTCGAGGATGAGGGCGCTCCGGTCGATGACGGCACACTCGATAACGGTCTCTAGATTCTTGACTTGATTCGGGGTCAAGTCGTCGTCGAAGACCACGACGTCGGCGCCCAGTTCTGTCGTTGCACGCCCGATCTCCGAGACCTTTCCTCGGCCGATAAAGGTCCTCGCATCCGGCACCTGGCGGCGTTGCAGACTTCTTCCGACCACCTCCATCCCGGTGCTCTGGGCAAGCTCCTCCAGTTCATCGAGGTTCTCTTCGACCACGAAGCTGGGTTGCGCAGGCAACGCGAGGCCCATCAGGAAAGCTCGGGAGGCTGGTGCTGCGCGTCGGGCTAGCGCGCTGGTCTCTAGGGCGGGACCCATAAAGTGATAAGATATCAGTGAGTTGGCTTTAGGGCTGCTGCCCAAGCACCTGGCCGGTGTTCAAGCCCACGCCCCTGTCGCGTCCTGAGGAGTTCCTAGATGCCGAAATACACCGCCGGTGCCCGTGTTTCGCAAGGCCAATACGGTCCCGGAACCATCGTCGAGAGCAACCAGCATCACACCGTGATTGACTTCGACGACCACGGCGAGCGTCGTTTTGTGACGATGATGGTCGAACTCCAATCCAGCAAGGTGCCGGCGCCAGTCAAGGCCAAGAGTAAAGCCCGCAAAAAGAAGTCCTGACGCCTGGCCACATCCCACGTCCAATCCGCTTGCTCATTCCTGAGTGACCCGGTGTCATGCGCGTTGGCACCTTCCTACAGGGTCTCGGTTTGGTGTCCCTAAACAACCCTGCCGTCGGGACCGATACTAGAACAACGGGACCAGAGAATGCGCAGGTCGTCCAGGCAAAGCGTGGGCACAATCGGCCCATCAGTCCTCATTCGAGGCGATCTGAGCACAACAGAAGACCTGACTATTGAGGGGCGGGTCGAGGGCAAGATAGACCTGGACCAACACGTGCTCACCATTGGCCCGAACGCGCGGGTCGAGGCCGAGGTGTTGGCGAAGGTGGTCAACGTGATTGGCAAGGTCGACGGAAACATCAGCGCAACTGAGGCCATCAATATCCTCCAGACGGCCACGGTCGACGGTGCACTCTGCGCACCGCGTGTCGGCATTGAAGAAGGCGCCTTCTTCCGAGGACAGATCGACATTAGCGTACGCATCCCGCTCCAGAAGGTCATCAGGCGGCTCAAGCCACAGAGTCCGCCCGTGCGATTCCTCAAGCGCCTGGTAGTGAACTCGATCTCTGTGTTTCGTCCAGAGGCCGACCCGTGCCCCATATTCGGCGTCTCGCCAAAACTCGTCGAGGCGACGATGAGGCTTCAGGTCGAAGGCGGTTCGCGTCGCGAACCCGCAGGATAACAGCTAACCGAAACACGACTAGCGAACGGAGAAGGCAATGGCGAATGACGTGGGTAGGATTGGGCAGTCGGTAGTCATCAAGGGCGACCTGAGCGCCGAGGAAGACCTCACGATCGAGGGCCAGGTCGATGGGAAGATCGAGCTTGCTCGCAGCGTACTCACTGTGGGTACTGGCGGGCGAATCGCAGCGCAGATTCTGGCCAAGGTGGTCATCGTGATGGGCAAGGTCAACGGGGCGATTACGGCCACCGAGGCGATCAACATCCGCGAGACAGCCGCCGTGGAGGGTGAGCTCGTGGCACCCAAGGTCGGCATTGAGGAAGGTGCCTTCTTCCGGGGCCAGGTCGACATGCGAAGTCCCAAGACCCAGAAAGTCGGCGCGAAGGACACCAGCAGGGACACGCGCACTCGTCAGCAGCCCGCCAAACCGGCAGTCACCGGTCCCGAGATCTCGATGACCGCGTCTTCGGCTTCGGGCTGAGAGCACTCGTCCGAGCGGCGCCCGTGACCACGTCGCCCCCGTACGGAGGTGGAGTACTACCTTCCGGCAGCGTCGTCGGCTCGCCCGCCGCTCAGGATGCCCACCATGCCATGGTTGCCTTCGTGGCAGGCGTACTCATACATCAGGTTGGACGTCCGCTCGAATGGATAGGCGACGGTCCAAGCCCTGGTGTACATCTGGGGATCCCTCACCTCGACCTCGTACTCGAGTGAGTCGGCGGCACCGCGCGTAAAACGCTCCACGAGCGTCAGACCCTCACCCGAGCCGCTGCGCGAGTTGAAACTCGACCACGGCTGAAGGGCACTCACTCTGTGGTCGAGATTCCTGGTGACCACCACCAGCGAGTTGCCTTCCCAGTGACCCCGGGAATCTCCATTCCATTGCCCGATGCCCGATCGAAGCGGCGGGCGGCCATCCAGCGGAATAATGCGAGCCTCGTGCACTTGCTCAAGCAAGAGCGCGACATACCCAGGAGCCTGGAAGACCTGTATGTTGTTGTTGTAGGAGCGAGGAAACATCGCATTCGGCATCCCACCGCGCGTGACGCATCGCTCCCAGATGTGACGGTCCTCCCACGTGTCATCGAGCTCAACCCCACCGGGAGCCTTGAGCCACTCGTTCCTGGCTTTTTGCCCCGCCGGAGTCAACGGCGGAAACCGGCCGTCAGGGGGATCCACGACCATCGACGTCCGATTTGACCGGGCTCCCCTCTCCATCCAGAAATTGTTGTAGGCGCCCACGTTGGTCCCAGACACCGTTCTCCTGGCCTGCGCTCGCGAGAGTTGTTCGTTACGGGCCGCGGTCTCGCTTCGAATACGTGCGACCTCTTCGTCAGTGAGCGTCTCTCGACCTTGGGCCGCATCTGGCCGCTCCATAGGTGTGGCCCCGGAAGAGGTCCATATGCCCTGCAGGTCGGGGTCGCCCCATTCCGTCGGAGGTACATCCGCTGGCCGGCCCGCCGTTTCGCCGAACCTGGACTGCCCCTGCACCGACGTGGCCACAAAGAGCGACGCGGCCACAGCCACGACCGGAATCGTTAGTGTGCGGAAACGTTGATAGTTCATGTGTCCTTCTCCCCGACCCGCCGGATTGACTTGGCCCATTATAGCGCTCCAGCCCTCAGCCGTCTCGAGTCAGCGCCAGGCGCTTCATCAGCTTCGCCAAGCCCTGTCGACTGATTCCCAGTTCTCGGGCCGCCATTCCGGGTCGTCCCAAGGCCCGGGCCAACGCCACTCGAACACACTCTCGCTCCGACGCTTCTCGGGCGTGGGCGAGCGTCATCGTCTTGGTCCGGGGTGCCAGGTTGGATGCGCCGGCCAGCTCCTTCGACAGGGCTTGCACCGGAACGCGCCCTCGCGGCGGCACCCGCACGGACAGCGCCGCCACGACGTTCTCCAGCTCTCTGACGTTGCCTGGCCAGTCATGGGTGAGAAAGGCCTCGAGCACGTCAGGGCCGAGCACCGAGCGTCCGTGCGTCTGCTCCTGGGCCAACCGCCAGAAGTGACACGCCAGCGGCGCGATGTCGTTCCGTCGGTCGCGCAGGGGTGGCACACGAATCCGAATCACCGCCAGACGAAAGAAGAGGTCCTGCCGAAATCGCGAAGACGCGACCTCCGCCGCCAACTCTCTATTCGTCGCGGCGACCAGCCGCACGTCCACACGCCGTGTATTGTTTTCGCCGAGGCGGCGAACTTCGCCTTCCTGGACAGTTCGAAGCAGCTTTGCCTGCGCCCGTAGCGAGAGCTCCCCCACTTCGTCGAGAAACAGCGTGCCCCGGTGCGCCTCCTCGAATAGACCCGGCCGTTGAGAAACGGCGCCGGTGAAGGCGCCACGCGCGTACCCGAACAGCTCGGCCTCGAACAGCTCGTCGGTCAGCGCCGCGCAGTTGACGGCGCAGAACGGACCCGCGCGACGCCCACCTGAACGATGCAGCGCGCGAGCGACAAGCTCCTTTCCGGTACCAGTCTCACCCTCGATGAGCACCGGAAACGGGCACCCTGAGGCGTCTTTGATGGCGGCCCTCAGGTCTTGCATCTCGACGCTGTCACCGATCAGCCCTCCCAGGAGCTCATCACGCGGCGGCAACTGCCGCTGAATCACGCACTCGACTTCAGACGCGCACAGGACAGCGGCGAGACGCACAACGTCACCGATCCGGGTGCGTGCATCGCCGGAGAGGTCGCGTTCGCCGTAGACCAAAAGATGAGCAATGGCCTTGCGTTCTGCGTACACCGTCATCGACATGCCGGAGTGTCGTCCATCGTGGGCGGTCGCCATCTGTCCGGCCGGCGACACCAGCAGCAGCAGCCGTTCCGTCATGCGACGAGGGATGTTGCCCGTGGTCGCTAGCGTACGGGCGTCCGGGCCGACCTGCCGCAGGGCGACGGCGTCCGCCTTGATGAGGCTCCTCAGACACGAACACAGCTCGTTCAAGCAGTTGCTCCCACCACCGAGAACCCTGGCAAGCCGCGACGCGGCTGAAACGATGCTGTCCGATTCGTCCGAATGACGAGCGCCACCGCCGCCTCCCCTCGAAACCGACGAGGTTGCCGTCTCGCCTACCGTCGCACGCGTCGTCGTGAGGAGAGCCTTGGCCTGGACATAGTCCTCCCGCTCCGCCCACTGTTCATCCGGTTCTGGCAGGCGGGAGCGCGGCGCAGTCGCGACGGGCGAGGCCACATCGAAGAGCACTCGTGCCCTCTGAAAGGTCGACTCTGCACGCGATACGTCGCCACGTTCCCGGAGGAGATAGCCGAGCGTCGCGGCGGCCCGCGCCGCCGCCGCGTACCGGTGTCGCCGCTCCAGCACACCCAGTGCGTCCCTCAACTTGCGCTCGGCTTCGGCGGGACGCCCTGTCTCGGCGACGACCAACGCCCCCGCCACCTGTGAGCGCGCGCGCACCACCCTCTGGTCGCGAATCTCTACCTGGCTGGTAGTTGACGTCTCAGTTGGCACAGATGTCTCGCCCCTCCCCGACGCTGCAATCCTTCGACCGCACGGGGCTGCAAGAAATCCGCCCAACCCCTCTGACCGCCGGGGTACGCGCTCCGACGCCAGCCACGCAGCGGCTGTGGGAGATTTTTGGCGTGTGTCGTTCCGCTCGCCGTGACAATTCCTGATCGGTGTTCAGTCCACTAAGATCTGATCGATGCTTCGGCCAATCGTGAAGTACGGCGACAGGGTCCTCCACCAGCCCGCGACCCCAGTCGACGAGATCACTGATGAGGTCCAGACGCTCATCGACGACATGGTTGAGACGATGTACGCCGCGCCGGGCGTCGGTCTGGCTGCGCCCCAGATCGGAGTCGCGCGGCGCGTGTTCGTCGTCGACCCCTCGTTCGGGCGCCGAGACGACGGCCTCGTCATCATGATCAACCCAGCGATCGTCGAACGCGAGGGTGTGCAGACTCAATCCGAGGGCTGCCTCAGCGTGCCGGGGTTCGAGGCACCCGTCGCGCGCCCTGGACGACTCGTCGTCCAGGGCCTGAATCGTGACGGTCAGTCCCGTGAGGTCGAGGGCACAGAACTGCTGGCCCGAGTGTTCCAGCACGAGATCGACCACCTCGACGGCTCGCTGTTCCTCCACAGACTCCGTGGAATCAAGCGAGAGATGATTCTTCGCAGGATCAGAAAACTGCAACGAACGGGGAAATGGTGAGGACGGTGTTGTTTGGCACACCGGCCTTCGCGGTGCCTACTCTCGAGCGTCTCATCGGGTCAGATCACGATGTGGCCGCGGTGGTCACCCAGCCCGACCGTAGGCGCGGCCGTGGCCAGCGAGTGGCGGCCTCGCCAGTGAAACACGTGGCCCTAGGTCATCGCCTCCCAGTGCTTCAGCCGGAGCGGATGACCGACCAGGACTTTGTCACGGCACTGGAAGCCCTCGAGCCCGACGTCGGCGTGGTCGCCGCCTACGGAAAGCTGCTACCGGACCGTCTCCTGGAGCTGCCCGATCAGGGGATGGTCAACGTGCACGCCTCTCTCCTTCCGAAATATCGCGGTGCCGCTCCGATTCATCGAGCCATCATGGCCGGGGAGCGGGAGACTGGCATCACCATTATTCGGCTGGTGAAAGAGATGGACGCGGGGCCGATGCTCAGGTCGGCGCCCTGCCCGATCGCGCCAGATGACACGAGCGAGACCGTGGGACAGACCCTGGCCCTTCTCGGTGCCGACCTGCTGCTTGCCGTCGTCGATGACCTTGCCGCCGGTCGGTCGACGGCGCGGCTACAGGACCACTCGCAGGCCACCTTCGCACCGCGGCTCAGCCGCGAAGATGGTGTCATTGACTGGCACAAGGCCGCGGTTGATACTCACAACCAGGTGCGAGGACTGCACCCGTGGCCGCACGCCTTCAGCTATCTCAACGGATCTCGATACACGATTCTCCGGTCGGCGGTCGTCGAGTGCCCAGAGGCAGGCCGATGCACGCATCCAGGCGAGATCGTCGAGGCGGCAAGAGACCGTCTCATCGTCGCTGCAGGGGGCGGGACAGCTCTCAGTCTTGACGAGCTGCAGCCAGAGGGTAAGCGACCGTTGCCCACACGGGCCTTCCTGGCCGGGCATCGCCTGAAACAGGGTGATGTGTTCGGGCAGAACGTGGCATGACGGCGCCGGCTCGCCTGGCTGCCCTTCGGGTCTTGCGAGACGTCCACAGCGGCCGTCACGACCTCTCGACATCTCAGGCTCTGTCACGGTCGGCCCTGGCGGATCCTCGTGACCGGTCGCTGGCCACCGAGATCGTCCTCGGCACCTTGCGCTGGCGGGCGGAGGTTGACCACGTCGTACAGCTCGCATCGTCGCGTCCGCTAGGTCGGATCGACGCCGATGTCCTCGATGTGCTGCGGCTCTCCACCTACCAACTGCTCCACCTGAAGCGCGTACCCGTTCGAGCTGTCGTCGATGATGGAGTCGATCTCACTCGAACCCTAGGGGCCAAGGGAAAACAAAGCGCGGCGGCCTTCGTCAATGCCGTGCTACGCTCCGTTGCGAAGAACCTGGACACGTTCGATCTGCCGCAACCGTCTCAGCCGTCAGGCTCAGGGCAGCGGCATCGGGAGACCGACCTCGAGTACTTGAGTGTCTCGATGTCTCATCCACGTTGGCTTGTCGAACGCTGGTACGACCGGTACGGCTTCGAGGCCACAGAGCAATGGACTCGTTTCAACAATAGCCCTGCGCCCATCACCCTCCGAGTCAACACATTGGCCACCTCGACCACTGCCCTCGCAGACAAGCTCCTCGAGTACGGCGTCTCAGTCGAGGCTGGCGCCTGGGCTCCCCACTCGCTGGTCGTGACCGGTGGAAACCCTCTGGTAACAGACCTTCACAACCGGGAATTCTTCTGGGTTCAGGACGAAGCCTCCCAGGTTGTCGCTGGACTCGTGAACGCGGACCCCGGTGACCGAGTGTTGGACGTGTGCGCGTCCCCCGGCGGCAAATCGCTGGTCATCGCCGGAGCCATGCGCGACCAGGGGATGCTCGTCGCGGCGGACCGAAGCGCCACGCGAACACGACTGCTCTCGGCGACGCTCGCGCGCGTAGGGCTGCGGTCCGCGTCGGTCGTAAGGCTGGATGGACGGCGACCGCCTTTCGGCCCCAGGTTCGAGTGGGTGGTGGTCGACTCCCCTTGCTCCGGTCTTGGCACCCTACGTCGCGACCCCGACATCCGATGGCGGCGGAGTCCCGACGACCTGTCCGGAATGGCCTCGATGCAACTCGAGCTGCTCTCCGGAGCCTCGACGGCCGTCGCGCCGGGTGGATATCTTCTGTACGCAACCTGCTCGAGCGAGCCCGACGAGAACCAGAACGTGGTGACTCGATTCCTCGAGAGCCGGACGGGTTTCTCAGTCGAGGCCCCCACGGCACCCCACGTCCAGGAATGCGTCGACGAAGCGGGATTCCTCCAGACTCGGCCAGACCGCCATGGATTGGAGGGATTCTTCGCTGCCATTCTGCGGCGCACGATGGCCTGAACCTTGTGTAGAATAAGCACTTCCGTTAAGATCAGCCACTGGAATGAACGTCAAGGCGCCTCTGACTAAGTGGGCCCTAAGGGTTGGCAAGTTGGGGGTGCTCTTGGGTGCGCTCTGCGCAACCTTTGGTATTTTCGCCATCGTCTCCCTTCAGCTCGCCCTCAGAAGCCGCGAGGTTCCGGTTCCCAGTCTGAGTGGTCTCACCCCGCAAGAGGCCGAAGTCCTCCTAGCCGATGAAGGTCTCACGCTGGAAGTGGATCCCGTTCGTCGCGTGCACGACAGGGTGACGTCAGGCCGCATTGCAGCGCAGGACCCCAGTCCAGGGCTCGCGACTCGAAGCCGACGAAGTGTCAAGATTTGGCTGAGTTCCGGCTCCACGCCGGGGTCGGTACCGATGCTGATTGGGGCCTCGGACCAAGCCGCGATTCGGCGGCTCGAGGAGAACGCCTTCGCGCTCGAAGGCGTGTCTGAGATTCGCTCAAATCGATACCCCGCTGATGCCGTCGTGGCGCAGCACCAACCGGCGGATAGCAACGGTGAGGGGGTATCGCTGCTCGTCAACCGAGGAGAGCGAGGGTCGACGTACGTCATGCCCGATCTCATCGGAGTAGGGGCCACCACCGCGTCGGAGGTCCTGAGAGGACGTGGTTTTCGGGTCACGGTGGTCGCTGATCATCCCTACCCTGGCGTGCCGGCCGGGGTCGTCTTGCGCCAGTCGCCCGAAGCCGGATTTCAGATAGCTCCGGGAGAGCCGATCTCGCTCGAGGTCAGTCGATAATCGATGTCACTGCGCATCGCCCCATCTGTTCTCTCCGCAGACTTCAGCCGGCTCGGCGAGCAGGTCGCCGCCGTCGAAGCTGGGGGCGCCGACCTGATCCACGTAGACGTCATGGACGGTTGCTTCGTCCCCAACATCTCGATCGGAGTCCCCGTGGTCAAAGCGCTCAGACGCGTGGCGACCGTGCCACTCGACGTGCACTTGATGATTGTCGAGCCGGACCGCCATCTGGAGGCCTTTGCAGCCGCCGGCGCCTCCATGATCTCGGTGCATGTCGAGGTCACGCCGCATCTGCATCGTACGCTCGGGGCTATCAAGGAGCTTGGGGCCCAAGCCGGTGTGGTCCTGAACCCGTCGACACCAGCCGCCATGCTCGAGCCTGTAGCCTCACTGCTCGACTACGCCCTGGTCATGTCGGTCAATCCCGGTTTCTCCGGCCAGGCCTTCATCCCCGAAAGCGTCGCCAAGGTCCACGCCGTGAAGACGCTGCTCATGAGGGCCGGCAACGACGCACCGGTGGAGATTGACGGTGGGATTCAGACCGGCAATGCGGCTCAAGTTGTTGCCGCAGGTGCGGAGATCCTGGTCGCGGGATCGGCTATCTACGACACGGATGACCCAGCGGAGGCGACGCGTCAGCTTCGCGCAACCGCGCTGGCGGAACCCAGCATCTCGTGAGGGCCTACACCTCACATGTTCGGGTGCGTTACGCCGAGACCGACAAGATGGGGGTTGCGTACTATGCCAATTACTTCGTCTGGTTCGAAGTAGGCCGATGCGAATTATTGCGATCCCTGGGATACGCATACCGCGACCTTGAGACGCAGGGACTCATGCTGCCGGTGGTCGAGGCCGGCTGTGAATATCACGACTCGGCCCGCTACGACGACGACCTCGCCATCGCCACGACCGGTAACCTCCTGTCGCCGGTGCGGGTGGAGTTTCGGTACGACGTCTCCCGACCCGATGGCACGTCGATCGCAACGGGACGAACAGTCCACGGGGCAGTGGGAACGTCAGGTCGTCCGCGGCGTCTTCCAGAGGACATACGAGCGGCCCTTTCATGAAGGCTCTTGTGACCGGTGTCGCCGGTTTCATCGGATCGCATCTCGCCGAACGACTGCTCGGGGGCGGGTCCGAGGTCATCGGGGTGGATTGCTTCACCGACTACTACGCCCGGTCGATCAAGGAATCCAATCTGACCTCCGCGAAGGCCCATCCCCGGTTCCGGTTTGTGGAGACGACGATTCAAGACGCCGATTGGACGGACCTCCTCGCAGGCGTCACACACGTGTTCCACCTGGCGGCTCAAGCCGGCGTCCGGCGGAGCTGGGGACGAGATTTCACGGTGTACACTGCCTGCAACGTCGACGCAACCCAGGTACTGCTCAAGGCCTGCGTCGGCCTCGACATCGAGCGTTTTGTCTATTCGTCAAGCTCGTCGGTCTATGGCGACCGGGTCGAGATCCCCATGCGCGAGGACGCCCTCCCCGAGCCAGTATCCCCCTATGGTGTGACGAAGCTCGCCGCGGAGCACCTGTGTCATCTCTACTGGACCAACTCCAAGGTGCCGACCGTCTCCTTGCGATACTTCACCGTTTACGGACCACGCCAACGGCCGGACATGGCCTTCAATCGGTTCCTCCGCGCACTCCAGCTCGAGCAACCAATCTCGCTTTACGGCGACGGCGAGCAAACCCGGGACTTCACCTTCGTGGACGACGCCGTCACTGCCAACGTCTTGGCCGCAGACCGTAGCGTTCCCGGCGGCGTCTATAACATCGGCGGAGGATCTCGGGTGTCTATCAACCACGTTCTGGACCTGATGTCGGCGATCACGGGCCAAACCCCCACCGTGCTGAGAGAGATGGCCCAGAAGGGCGACATGCGGGACACATATGCAGACACCGGTCGCGCTCGGCACGATCTGGGCTTCGTACCGTCCACCACGCTCGAAGACGGCATCCGTGCCGAGAACGAGTGGCTCGCGACGGCGTCACACCTGGTAATCTGATGGATAGAGTGTTGCTTCGCAGTTGGGCCCCACCGGGGCGGTACGACCTGTTTGTCCTGGTGGCAGTCCTGGCCGCGCTCACAGGTGCGTGCTCTTCGAATCAACCTGAAATCCTGCCCACGACGATCGGCGCCGATCGCCTCCTCTTCGAGCGGGGTACTGCTGCACTCGAAGAGGAGGACTGGTTTCGCGCCGCTGAGTATTTCACTCAGGTACGCGACAACTACCCGCAGAGCGAGTACAGGGAGGAGGCCCGACTTGGCCTCGGCGATGCGCAGATTGGGGGAGGCAGCGCGGTGACGTATGTGTCGGCCACCGCGGAGTTTCGAGAGTTCCTGAGCGTGTATCCCACTGACCCTCGCGCCGACTACGCTCAGTTCAAGCTGGGCCTGATCAACTTCCTCCAGATGCGCCCCCCCGACCGCGATCAGTCGTTCACCAAGAACGCCGTTGCCGACTTCGAGGCGTTCATTCTGCGCTATCCAGACAGTGCGCTCATGCCTGAAGTCCAGGCGCATCTTCGAGGGGCCCGGGATCGACTCGGAGCCTCAGAAGTTATAGTTGGGCGCTACTACTACCGAAACAAATGGTGGCCGGGCGCGATCAGCCGTCTGGAGCCGATTATCGAAGAGGACCCCGGGTACGGAGATCGGGACGAGGTGTACTTCTACCTGGGAGCGTCGCATCGAGGGGCAGGCAGCAGTAGCAAAGCGCTCCAGCTGTTCGAACGCCTTCTGGAGGAATTTCCGGAGAGCGAATTCGTCGAGCAGGTCAACAGGGCCCTCCCGGAACTGAGGGCCGAGGCAGCCGCGGAGACCGAAGCCGATGGTGACAACGAGGACGCCGCGACCCAACCGGACGCAGCCGCAGAGAGCGACACCGCTTCCGCGCCGGCCCGGTAATCTGTCCATCCAAACCTCGCAACCTGTCCTGGCCCGGCTCATCGTGCTGCTCGCCACGGCTATCGGAACCGCTACCCTCGCTGCGGCTCAACCCCCCGATATCGGTCGCGCATCCGAAATCGCTTGTGCCCCGCGCTTCGCCGCTGGGGCAGCTCGTTCCACACTGACGGTCATCGGGTCTCAGGACGGCGAGGCCAAGTCGTATTTCGGACCGTCTGACACGCTATTGATCAGCGGTGGACATACGGCCGGTGTCGAGATCGGCCAGGAGTATTTCGTGCGAAGAGTCGTGTCCTCCCGATTCAACTCGTCGGCCGCGTCAGTCCTCCATACGGCCGGGTGGGTGCGGATCGTGGGCGCAGACCGCGAAGTGTCGATTGCCGAGGTCGTCCGAGTGTGCGACGGACTACGCCAGGGAGACTTCCTCGAACCGTTCGCGTTACCGGAGACGATCGAAGTCCACGCGGCCGGAGAACCGGACTACGACAACCCGGGCAAGATCCTCTTCGGGCTCGATGGGCGGGCGCTGATTGCCGAGCACCAGTACTTCGTCGTGGGCCTCGGCTCACTCAACGACGTCGTGCCGGGCCAGAGATTCACCGTCTTCCGACACACGCTGGGCGGGTTCACAGCGGTCACGGATCTTGGCGAGGCCGTGGCCGCGGCCGTTGATGACGGATGGACCACGGCTCGTATGACGAGCCAGCGAGACGTGGTGGAGGTGGGCGACCTCGTCGCCCCTCAGCGCTAGTGCCCTGGTTCAGAAACACCTCGGCATTCGAAGTATTTCTGAACCCCTCCACTAGCCGACGCGTCTGGACGAATCCGACGCGCGCTTCCGCGCCCCCTCGAAGTCGGCGACGTTGGGCTGAGTCAACAGCCGGTTGTAGCGCCGGTAGTAGTCCCCAGCTGACACCAGCGCGATAATCAGCACGCCCCAAAGCGCGACCGTTCCCAGGACGAAAAACAGCCGCACTTGGTTCCCCAGCATCAGGAGCACGATCGCCACAACCTGCATCACCATCTTGACCTTGCCAAGATCGGAGGCCGGAATCGTCACGCCCCTGGTGTGAGCGATGCTCCGGAGCACAGTGATGGCCAGCTCGCGACCGAGAATGATCCACACCATCCACGCCGCCGCGAGCTCCATCCAGACCAGCGACAACAGCGCGGCAGTAATCAGAAGCTTGTCCGCCAGCGGGTCCATCATCTGACCCAATTCGGTGACCTGACCGCGGCGTCTGGCAAGATACCCGTCGAGCCAGTCGGTAAAAGCCGCGAAGCCAAAGATCGCGGCGCCAACGACCTCCTTCGGGACACCGAAGATGAGCTGCGCCTCGAATCGAGTCAGCAGGACCACGACCAGGAAGGGAACCAGAAATATACGTGCCAGGGTCAGTGCATTGGGCAGGTTCATCGCGCACTCCGAAACGCTGGCCAAACGCCGCGCCACATTGTAACCCGCGCTATCGAGTCAGGACCAACCGTCTCCTACGCTATGATCGCCCACCATGAAGGCTGTGCTGCTGGCCGGTGGCTTCGGCACCCGGCTTCGTCCGATGTCACTGAACACCCCAAAACCGATCGTCCCCATCTTTGATCGGCCCTTTCTGCGCTATCAGGTCGACCTCCTGAAGCAACTGCCTGACATCGACGAGGTGATCCTGAGCCTCAACTATCAACCCGAGCAGATCGAACGCGTCCTTGGCGATGGGTCGGACCTCGGGGTCCGATTGCGGTATGAAGTGGAACCGACGCCGCTAGGCACCGCTGGCGCCGTCAAGTACGCGACGAAGGGGGTTGAGGGCACCGTCCTGGTCTTCAACGGTGACGTGCTCACCGACATCGACCTGTCCGCGGTTGTCGCGTTGCATCGCGAGCGCCAGGCGCTCGCGACGATCGTCCTAACGCCGGTGGACAATCCGGCCGCCTACGGGTTGGTGGAGACCGACGACCAGGGAAACGTCAGCCGGTTTCTTGAGAAACCGGACCCACACGACATCACGTGCGACACGATCAACGCCGGTATTTACGTGCTCGAGTCGGACACCTTCGACCGCATTCCGCCCGACACGAAATGGTCGATCGAGCGCAAGTACTTCCCCTCGCTCGTGGAACGTCGCGAGACCTTTGTGGCGTATGTCGACCGAGGCTACTGGCTGGACATCGGCACCCCGGAGAAGTATCTCCAGGCCCACCAGGACATCATGAGTGGCGGGTGCGTGGCCTATCCGTTCGCCGGCCATGACTCCGACGCCACGATCGTGGCCCCCGACGCGAGCGTGGATGCGGATGCGCAGCTCGAGGGTCCCTGCTTCGTCGGGTCCGGGGCACGCGTGAACGCCGGCGCACGCGTCGCCCCCTTCAGCGTCATCGGACCCCGATGCACGGTTGGAACAGACGCCGTCGTCGAGGGCGCGATTCTGTGGCCACAGTCGACCATTGGCGCGAGTGCCCGCCTGGAGCGGACGATCATCTGTCAGGGCGTCCAAGTCGGAGACCACGCCACGCTGGGCCCCGGAACTGTCGTCGGCGACGAATCCCAGATCACGAGTTACAGCAGACTATGACAGCAGTCGACCCGACGATCTTCAAGGCCTACGACGTCCGCGGCATCTACCCGGACCAGCTGAACGAAGACCTCGCTCGGCAGATCGGGCGGGCGTTCGTGGTATACCTCGACGCCACGCGGATCGCGGTGGCTCGCGACATGCGGGTCTCGTCTCCGAGTCTGGCCGCCGCCTTCATCGACGGCGCGCGCCAGCAAGGTGCCGACGTCGTCGACTACGGCATGCTGGGCACAGACATGCTCTACTACGCCGTTGCGCGCGATCGCCTCGATGGCGGCGCGCAGGTGACGGCCTCACACAACCCGAAGCAGTACAACGGCATGAAGATGGTCCGGAAGCAGGCATTCCCGCTCAGCGGCGATGCCGGCATCTCCGACATCCGCGAGATGATCCTGAGCGACGGCATCCCGGCGCCGACAACGAAGGGCTCGCTGAGCCACGCCGAGTTACTCGACGACTATCTCGAACATGTCCTCTCCTTTATCGACCCCTCCGTTGTCAAGGACTTCCGTCTGGTGCTCGACGCTGGGAGCGGAATGGGAGGACTCGTCGCGCCACCGCTGTTTGATCGCCTGCCGTGCCGCACGACTCGCCTGTGTTTTGACATCGACGGGACCTTTCCCAACCACCAGGCCAACCCGCTCCTCGAGGAAAACCGACGCGACCTTGTCGAACGGGTCGTGGCGGACGGGGCCGACGCCGGTATAGCGTGGGACGGCGATGCCGACCGCTGTTTCTTTGTCGACGGGCAAGGAGAGTTCATAGCGGGAGACTTCATCACCGCACTCCTCGCCGAGGCGTTCCTATTAAAAGAGCCTGCCGCCAAGATCATCTATGACGTGCGTGCCAGCTTTGCCGTCAAGGACATCGTCGCGGCGCACGGCGGCTTGGCGTTGATGAACCGCGTGGGGCACTCGTTCTTCAAGAAGCGCATGCGAGAGGAGAGCGCAGCCTTCGGCGGCGAGGTGACAGGCCACTACTACTTCCGAAACAACTTCTTTGCCGACAACGGGTTTATCCCGGCTCTTATGATCCTGGAACTCATGTCGGTGAAGGAGATGACCCTAAGCGAACTACTCGCCCCGCTGCGCGAGAAGTACTTTATCTCCGGCGAGATCAACACCGAGATGCCTGACATGAGGGCCGTTGATGCCAAGATTGAGGCGCTTGCCGAACACTACAAGGACGGACACTCGTATCGAATGGATGGAGTGTCGGTGGAGTTTCCCTCCTGGCACTTCAACGTGCGTCCGTCGAACACGGAGCCCTTGATCCGTCTCAACCTCGAGGGAACCACGCAGGCGATCATGGAGAAGCGTCGCGATGAGCTGCTCGAACGCATCCGGACACCATGAGCCCAGAGGCGGCCCAACCGCTTGCTATACTAGGCGTCGCTGCCACATCGAGCGGGAGTAACTCAGTGGTAGAGTGTCAGCTTCCCAAGCTGAAGGTCGCGGGTTCGACCCCCGTCTCCCGCTCCATTCCAACTCTCAATTCACCAACGTATGTCACGATCCACCGACTGGTCGACGGAGGCGAAGTGCTCGTCATAGAGCTTGCCGTCTTTGATCAAAGCGAAGGCAGCGCTGCCGCTGGGCTCTTGTTCTATTCGGGCGACCCCGGCGTCCATGAACGCCCGGGTGTCTCCAGGTGGTGCCAGGGGTTCATGCCACCAGCCTAAGAAAACGCCGGCAGCGATCAGCGCAGTCCACGCGACCATGGCTGCGACGGCCGAAACGAGATATAGCAGGAACAGTGCGCAACCCCGGGCCTGATCCAGCGGGCGTAGTGAACGTCGGAGCCCTGGTGCAGGGTAGCAGCCACACGCGCCGCTGATCGGAGGCAGCCCCGCCACTCACACACAGGTTCTAACATCCTGTGCTTCGGGGCTACGGGTTGGTGGGCACGAGGCGCTTGAGCTCCTCTGAAGACGACGATCTTGTCCGCGAATGAGCCGCCATCTTCAGCCGCATCAGGTGGCTTGATCATCAAGAACCGACCGTCGGGGGCCAGGTCATATCGCCGGCCGAACGAATCATAGTAGGTTCTCTCAAACACGACCCCCAACTTCTCCTTCGAGTCTCAGGTGGATAGACTTGTCCCGTACAGGCGCTGAAGGAGGAAGCCATGGCAGATGATGACTATGACGATTTCCTGGACGGACCCGATAGCGACGACGATGATTCGCCCTGACCCGCTCGCGCATTAGGAGACAACGCATGGCTTTCGCGAGAACCTTGGCGATCGCGGCGACGGTCCTGGCCGCCACGGTGGCCAGCGCCCAGGAGCCGGCGCCGAACCCGGTGCAGCTGCCCGACACTCCTCAGATACTGGACACCGCGACCGGGCCGATTCGCGTCGTGCCGATCAAGGGACTCAAGTACCCATGGGGTCTCACGTTCTTGCCGAATGGCGACATGCTCGTTACCGAACAGAGCAAGAACACGCTGCGTCTGATTCGCGGGGGCGTTCTGGATCCGACACCGATCACCGGTCTCCCGCCCGTGTACGGCAGCTCACGCCGCGACAGCGGCAACGTCGACGTCACGCTGCACCCGCGCTTCTTGGAAAACCAGATCGTGTACGCGGCGTACTGGAAGCCGAAGCCGGAGACGGAAGGCGTTCGGACGGCAACTGTGGTCCGGGCGCGCCTGGACGGGCATCGCCTCACGGATGTCGAGGAGGTTTTCGAGTCGATTTCCTGGACCGACGGACCGTCGTCGGTGCGGGCCATCTTCGGGTCTGACGGGAAGCTCTATGTATCCATCGGGGCGCCGGGGTTTGCGGACATCCTGGGCGAGACCGGTTGGGCTCAGGATCCTCAGCACCACGGCGGCAAGATTCTCCGACTCAACGACGACGGATCCGTCCCGGACGACAACCCCTTTGTCGATCGGCCGGAGTACCGGCCGGAGATCTTCGCGCTCGGCGTTCGGAACGCGATCGGCCTGGCGCTCCATCCCGAGACAGGTGAGCTCTGGGAAACGGAGAACGGACCCAAGGGTGGCGACGAGGTCAACATCATCCGGGCTGGCTTGAACTACGGTTGGCCCGTCGTCACGTACGGGCGGGCGTACTCGTTCGATCCCGACGGCGCCAGGTCGGGGTTGCCTCCGCCGACAATCCAGCCGCCGACCGCCGCGCCCGGCATGGAGCAGCCGGTGTTGTACTACACGCCGTCCATCGCCATCTCGGGCATGGCGTTCTATACGGGCGACAAGTTCCCGCAGTGGCGTGGCAGCCTGTTCGTCGGGGGACTCAGGGGCGCGCAGCTCTCCCGGATCACGTTTACGGAGCAGGAACTCGAGGACCGTCGTGAAACACTGTTGCTCGAGCTCCGCCAACGGATTCGCGAGGTCAAGCAGGGGCCGGACGGGTACCTGTACCTGACGACCGACATGCAGGACGGGGCAGTGCTCCGGATCGAACCTGCGCCATAGCCGAAGCCCGACTGGGAGTCCTGCCTGGCCCACGCAGGTTCTAACATCCTGTGCGGCAGTGCTTACTCGGTAGGCACGAGGCGCTTCAGCTCTTCGTGCCAGTTCAGGACAATGTTGATCTCGGTGACCGGTTGAGGCTCCGACTCGACGGGCCTCTTCAGCACGAACCGGTCTCCGGCCGGAGAGACGTCGAAGCTACGGATCGGCGCACTACCTTCGTAGGGAGACTCGAACAGCAGCCGCGGCACCCTCGAGCGAAACGTAGGGTCTGTCACCACGTCAACGACCATCACCTGTTTGTCTTGAGTCTCTGGGATAAATCTGACGTAGAAGAGCTGCTGCCCGTCGGGCGACCATACCGGCGAATAGCCGCCGTCGGGTGACACCCGCACGACCGGCGCCCCTCCCGGGAAGCGCCGCACGTAGACTTCGGGGCGGCCCGTTTCGGCGGACGCATAGACGATCCAGGTACGGCCCACCCCAGGGTCTTCGTCAGAGCGCTCACCTTCTACCCTCGCCGATCTGGGCGGTGACGATCTTTCTTAGGGATCAACGACCCTGAACTTCTGAATGCGCCGGCCTTCCTGTTCCGCTACGTAGACGTTGCCCACCGAGTCGACAGCGATGCCGTGAGGCAGCGTAAACTGCCCGAGATAGCGACCTGGGCCACCACCAAAACTCGACAGAACCTGACCCGTCTGGCGGTCGAGGATATCGACAACGACACTGTTCTGATTCAGTACGAACATGAGACGTTGATCCGGATCGGGGGAGAACGCCAGCACAACGGCCGTACCCCGCGTCTCAGCGTGCCTGTCCTCGAGAGGTGTCTGAGACGGCCAGGGGACGTCGATGTTCCGAATGAAGGTGCCCCTGCGGTCGAACACCTGGATCCGATCCGCCCGGCGGTCGCAGACGTACACCAGGCCGTCGTTGGCCAACCGCACGCAGTGGGGCACGGGCGGGAGGCCGAACTCGCCTTCAGACCGGTGGAGCGGCCATTGACGGAGGAACCGTCCGTACCGGTCCACTACCGCGATCCGCTGGTTTCCCCCTGGTGATTCCCCATCGGCCACATAAACGTCGCCCGTTTCGGCATCCACGTCAACGCTCGCCGGGAGGAAGAACTGGGCGCGGTCGGAATTCAGAGGACGGCCTTCGCTGGTGCCATCCGAGGAGTCATACGCGCCCGACTCGCCGATCTGAAGTAAGAGCTCGCCACCATCACTCCGGTACTTCTGGATGTAGCCTGTACCGGCGGCAACGATCCACACGTTCTGGTCGTTGTCGACGTGGCAATCATGCAAGCGGTCCCCCAGCAGGTCAGGATCTCCCCAGGAGTGGACGACATTTCCATCGGGATCGAATTCGATCACCGGGGGCGCCAGACTTGCCGCATTCAGGTCGGCGGGAACCACGTTCTGACGATTGAGGATGTAAACGTGATCCCGTCCGTCGATGCACATTCCGCCGAGACCGCCCGTGATCCATCGATCAGGCAGGGGCAGCTTGGGCCAGTTCGGATCGACCTCGTACCGCGGGATCTGCTGTGGCTGGGCTTGTACCGGATTGATCATACCGACCGCCATCACGATCAACGCACACGATCCCTTGATCGCTAGGAAAACTTGCGCGCTCCATCTCATGTTCACGGGCACTTCTACCTCTTCAGCGCCACTTGCCGGTTCAGCTTGGTGTCGGTGGCCTGATACACCTGCCCCATGCCGCCTTCGCCAATGAGGGCGGTGACGTCGTAGTGGGCGATGCGGGAACCGACTTCCAGAGGCATGGGTCTCGTCTGTGGATTCGAGCTGATTCTACTGAACGACTTCAGATGGTAAGGCCCCCTGCTGCATCTGCCAGCGCCACACACGCCCGTCCTCCGGGTCCATGACCTCTCCCAGACGGCTCATGCCCACTTTCTCCAGCACACGGGTCGATGCGCTCTCCTCCGGGAGGGTGTGCGCGATAACCCGCTGGATCGCCGCCGAGCCGCTCGCGAGTTCGATTAGCTTCCTCGCCATCCCCGTCGCATACCCCTGCCCCTCGAACTCGGGGTAGGTGAAGTAGGCGATCTCAACTGTCCCATCCTCGGTCGGCGGGGTCTTGAAGGCGCACGAACCAACGACCTCGCGACTGTCCTTGTCCACGACGAAATAGCCGTCCCAGTGCAGCTCGTCCACGCTGACGGGTGCGACCGTCAGGGTACGCCCGACCAGTCGGTGTACGACGTTGGCCGCCTCCGGCCAATCCTCCCGGACGAGTGCATCCATGTAGGCTGGGTCCTCAAGCTTCTTCTCGATCGCCGGGTCAAGCCTGACGAGCTGTACGTTCCTCACTGGTGCGCCCCATGCCCCCCTCGCCGATGAGGGCGGTCACCTCGTAGTGGCCGAGTCGGGAGCCGACGTTCAAAGGCATGCCGGGACGATCTCGGCGCTAGAACCCGCAGGTCGGTGAGGGATGGCTCTCACGCCAGTCCGAGCTGTTGCATGAATGACAGCATGTCGAAGTAGTGACGACTGCGATGCACTCGACCGCCGTCGAAGTCCAGGACCCACCCCGCCCTGGTGGTCTGCTGCTTACCTGTCGCTGCGATGGGGCCACTCGGTCCGGGAAGCGGACCCGTGTGCGTGCCTTGCCACGTGATCTCGAGCACGACGGAGTTCCCCGTTGCGAGGGCGCTATCAACCGTGCCCTTCACGTCTGGCATCGCTTCACGCCATGCTTGGAGGGCGGGAATGATCTCGTCGTGACCCGCAAGACAGCGAGATGTGCCCACCTCGTCGTATACGGAGTCTTCCGTGAGAATCGCCTTGCACCGCTCCCAATCCGCCGCGTTGAATGCATCAACGACCTCACGGGCTGCACTAGTCAGATCCTGAGTTGCCATGGTGTCCTCCCTTCACCGTTGACCGGCGAATACGGGTAACCGAGCCGAGCACGCCGACGCAGTGCGCAAACCATGCGCCCTCCTGGGGCTGAACTGAAATGGAACAAAGGCCATCATACGGCCCCGCAACCCTGGGTCAAGCGAATGCGACGGCAGGCGGTGCCGCGAGAGGACAGGAACGGACACGTGGCGCGGCTTCAACCGGTCGACGCAACAACGGCCGCCAGTCTAGCAGCTGGCGTTTCATATCCCAGCGTCTTGCGTGGACGTGT
Source organism: Vicinamibacterales bacterium (assembly GCA_965249105.1). Classification (GTDB taxonomy): domain Bacteria; phylum Acidobacteriota; class Vicinamibacteria; order Vicinamibacterales; family UBA8438; genus CAUZIB01. Next base: position 2,187,354 of record OZ252219.1, read on the forward strand.
GTTTAAGCGTAGGGCGACCGCGTCCAAATCGGCCTGGGTGTAGGGCGACAGGTCCGTCCCTTTCGGAAAGTACTGCCGCAACAACCCGTTCGTGTTCTCGTTCGAGCCGCGCTGCCACGGACTCTGCGGATCGCAGAAGTAGACCTTGACGTTTGTCGCCACGGTGAAGTGCCGGTGCGCCGCAAACTCGCTCCCCCGATCCCACGTCAGCGAGACCATCAACCCCTCGGGCAGCGCCCGGACTGCTGTCTTCAACGCGGCCACAACAGTGTGTGTCTCTTTGTTCGGCACCGGCACCAACTGGACGAAGCGCGTCTGGCGTTCGACCAGGGTCGCGATGTGCGAGTTGTGCGCCCCGGTCAGGAGGTCCCCTTCCCAGTGTCCGGGGACTGCCCGGTCAGCGACCTCGGCCGGCCGCTCGCGGATCGAGACGGCGTCGGCGATCCCCAGATTGCGGTGCCGCGTCCGGGTGGCCTGGTGCGCCCGCCGGAACCGGTGCCGCCGGCGCAGGTGCGCGATGAGCTCGCGCTTCAACACCCCCCGACTCTGCACATACAAACTCCGGTAGATCGTCTCGTGCGACACCTGCAAATCAGGATCGTCCGGAAAGGTGCGGCGAAGCCACTGGGAAATTTGCTGCGGGGACCAGTCCAAGGTGAGCTTCTTCGCCACCAGCGTGCAGAGCAGGTGGGACTGGGCCAGCCGACACCGCTTCGGCCGCCGCGCCCGGGCCCACGCGCCGTGGTCCGCCCCCGCCGCCCGATAATAGCGCCGGCCCCCATACCGGCGCACCTCCCGGCTGATGGTCGACGGGGCGCGGCGCAGCTACCGGCCGACCTGCCGCAGCGAGTCGCCTCGGGCCAGCCCCCGCGGGAGCTCTTCCCGCTCGGCCAGGCTCAGCACCCGGCCGGACCGGGTCCGAGGGGGCGGCGGAATGCCGCCCGTCGCCGCCACGACCGGGTAGAGGGCGCCCACCCCGCGCTCAAGCGAACGGGCAATGCTGGCGAGCGACTCCCCCTGCCGCCAGCGCGTCCACAACTCCCGTGCCGACATCGGTGCGCGACGAACACGACCGATGATCCCTCCTCGGTGTGTGACCATTCATCGTGTTGCGTCGACCGATTAAATTCACCGGCGCGGCTGTTTTGAGGCCGTTTTCACGTTCCAGGGAGTTACCCCCAGAACACGGATCTGAGGGGCAAAAACCCCAATTGTTTGCCGACAGAGGGATCTAAGTGTTTTGGGGCGAGACCTCGGTCGCCCAAAGGCGACCCCGAGAGGTCACCCGAGGTGCCGGACGTCTCAGTCGGCCCCTTGTTGACAGAGTCGACACGACTCATGCCAGCGTCGTTTTCGGCCATGGCACTTCTTGCACACAGGACACAGCAGTTCATAGATGGCGAGCAGTGCCATGGCGATGAGGAATGCTTGAGGAAAGAACCCCACTCCCGAGCTTTCGTTCGTTGTCTGGGCGAGGCAATGGGTTGATCGTACGGCACGCGCCTGACCAACCTCGCGGCAGTAAGTGGTGCAAGACGATCGCCAAGAGATTGAGGGAGCCGATGCGTGACACTCGGACGTGTCGTTGATCGGAGAGGAGTCCCCTTCTATACGGAAGCACGATCACATATTTGTCAGCTCGCGTTTGGGTGGTGAAGATTCGCGCAGTGAGCGTTACGGCAGAGAGCGGCACAAGTCGCTCGGGGCGCAGGCTTTCTTGCGCCATCCGGACCGTTCGGCTGACTTTCTCCGGAGCCGATCACGAGGTCAGATCGCGCCGATCGTGCGGAGCTCCGTGACGGTGCGCTTTGGGTGCAGACGGCTGCCCGTGCCTCACTTGTCCGCAGAGTCGACTTTGAGGCAGGCGAGGTGGATTCAATCCTCATGCAGCTCCAAGGACTGCAACAGGGACGCACGGAGGTGTCTTGGGCAGGTGCCGGAGAACCATTCTTAGCGGACAAGATGGTCACGCTGCGAGCAAACGCTGCAGTCAACGATGTGTTCGAGTTTCGAGTCGAAAACCATCCGCGCTGGACTGGAAGGATTCGACGTCTCCGTTTCGTTGTCGCCGCCCGCTCCGGGGGACGTGTGGGACTCGCATCGATTGCTGGCGTACATGGAGACTCCACTGTCGCCGGCAACGCACTTGACCGCCCTTGGCGACTTGAAATCGACAATGAGCTCAGGGCCGGATTCGTGGTGACGCCGCGGCAACGTCAGATCCGAAGCATCTCCGCGTCGCGACCCACGCGATTGCACTTTGCGTTCGGGTTACTCGTGCCGCCGACACGCGGCATCGCGCGATTCTCTATTACCCGCCTAGGGCCAGATGGCCACACCGATATCTTCGCCATGGCAGGGCCGGACACGATCGGCAGCCCACGCAAGTGGATCGACTCGGCCGTCGAGCTAGGGCGGGCGGTTGGAGGAGAGGTAGCCCTTGCGTTCAGCGTCGAGTGTCCAGAATCCGATAGTTGTGTGGGAGCATTCGCATCGCTGGAGGCACGAAGCCGCGACGAAAGCTCCCAACCCAATGTCGTCCTGATCTCGATTGACACCCTCCGCGCTGATCGCATGTCGCTCTACGGCAATCCCCGACTCACCACCGCGCGCATTGACCGCTGGGCGGAGGACCGTGGTGTGACATTCGAACAAGCGGTGGTACAGGCGCCGTGGACTCTTCCCTCACACATTTCGATGTTGACCGGTCTCAACCCCACGACTCACGGCGTCAATCATCGAACAGCCGCGCCGGTGGAGCTTGAGCTGTTGGCTGAACGACTCCGCAGCAAAGGGTACTTCACCGCCGCGGTGACGGGCGGAGGCTTCATGAGCCCTCATTTCGGCATCTGGCAAGGGCGACGAGATCGGCGAACGCCCGTTCTTTCTCCTCTTCCATACTTTTGAGGTTCATAATCCGTATCACCCCCAGCCACCATACTTCAGGGCGTTCTATGACGGTTTTGCCCATTCACGATCCACTATCTCGACTCGAGAAGTGAATCGACGCCCGGTAGGGGATCACCGCGTGTTTCGCGAGCTTATTTGGAGCCGCTCTGACGGGCAGGTGTCGCGGCTGCCGGACGAACGACGGCCGCTTGCGCTGGCGATGTACGATTCCGGACTCGCGTATACCGATGAGCAGATCGGACGGCTTCTTGACGAGCTCGATGCTAGAGGACTATCGGAGAATACCATCGTGGTGCTTACCTCCGATCACGGCGAACTACTTGGCGAGGAAGGCTTAGGGGGGCATGTATATCTGCATGATGCCAATCTTCTCGTCCCACTCGTTTTCTCGTGGCCTGAAGAACTTGTGGGTAGCCGCCGAATCGACGTTCAGGTTCGTAGTATCGACATCGTCCCTACCCTCCTAGAGTTACTGGGCGTCGATGAGACGGGCGATCTGGACGGCGTGTCGCTAGTCCCACTGTTGCGGGACGAGGTCGAGCCGGTCGTTCCTGAGGCGATAACGTACGCTGCTTCATCGAACCGGGGCGTCTCTGTCCGCATCGACAATCGTTTCAAGTACACCTACGATGACACCTTGTGGCGATCCGGTCTTGTCGAAAGCTTTCGGTCGATCGGCACGAATTCCTTGGCGGCTCCGGTCGATCGCGGCGCCAGAGTCACCAGACTGCGCCATCAAGTCGAACGGCTGCTTGACGGGCGGGACGGTCTCAAAATGCATCTAGCCAACAAGGAAGGTCGCTTTACCAAGGGACCATGGCTTCACCATCCATTTTGACGACGTCAGCGCGGGAATCTTGAGCGTGGAGTTGCGATCTGATGATGCGGTCTACAACGCTGAGCTCGACGTGAGCAACCTCGGTGCGGGTGTGGCCATCACGTTGAGCGACGGAGTCTGGGCTGAGTCAGAACGTCTGGACAGGTTGGTTCAGCGCGGAATCGCGCTCTGGTGGCAGGGCGCTGCCCCTCTTGCGGAAAATGCCCCGCTGGATGAAGAAGTGTTGCAGAGGCTTCGCGCGCTTGGCTACATCCGGTGATGGGACCCGTCCCCGGTCATCCTGACCGAGCGTTTTTCAAGAACCCCTACTTTTCTTGAGTTCGCTGAGTATGCGCCATTTGGGTTTGTCTCTTCCGAATCTGAAGGTCGCGGGTTCGACCCCCGTCCTCCCGCTCCAATTTCAGATAGGGGCTACGCCCCTAAGACGCCCGCTCGGACCTCGCGGGCCACGCCGTGCGCGGCCTCACGACCGTATCGAGCACCCCATCCTGCGCTCGCTTGGACTGCCAACGGTCCCGTTCGGCCTATGTCGAGCAGGGCAGCGTGAGGGGGTGGGCCGAGAAGGCAGAGCTACCCAAGATGCCGGTAGAGCGTCCGGCCGATCGCTCTCGAAATAGGAATCGGCATCATTCTGAAGGTCGTCTGAATGACCCTATCCAGCCTCTCCGAGCTCCTTATGACTCCCCTGTGCCGGACATCGTACTTGTAGTACCGGATCGGATACTCCTCGGCCCCCAGCCAGACTTAAAGCGCCGAAGCCCCCTATTGCCCGCTTCCGTTCGCCCGAAGTCAAGCGTCCTGAAACCGCTCTTCGTGAACCAACGGATGGCTTCCCCAAAGATGAGGTCGTTCATGCGCAGATGCTGGTGTCTGAGGTCCGACGCGCCGAACTTGAAAAGCACGTCGTCGCCATAATGGAGGAAGACAGCCGCGCCAAGTGTTCGGCCCTTGTGGACGGCACGAACGATCTCTCCGAGGCCCGCGGACAACATGACGTCATAGAGCTTCTGAAAGAACCGAAATGGCTGCGCCGGCAGCCCGTGACGTTTTCGAGTCAGGCAATGCAGTCGATAGAACTCGTTGAGGGCGTCGTGGGTCCGCGTGATATCGACCTCAACTCCCATTCGAGTCGCCTTCTTTATGTTGCGTCTCGCGCTCGCGCTTGGTTGAGGTTGGCCGAGTGCGCTGCCATCGGCGAGCGCTAATCGATGCCCCACGAATTCAGATGTTGGATCGACGTGATCCGAGAACGGTAGCGAAACGCCTCGTCGACCCGTGAGAACGCTATCGATCTCCGTGAAAGGCAAGAGCGCCGAGAATCTCCCGTTGTGTCGTTCGATAAGATAATGCGGATGATAGCCATAGGACTCGCGCAAGACGCGCGCCCATTCGAAGGAATGAAACACACTGCTTTTCTCTTCGGCTTTGACCCAGTCATTCCAACCCGGGTACGTCAAGGGGTCCACGCGTGTCAGCGTCGCAGACATAGTGTCAGCTCGAAGGCATGCGACGACGCCGGCGCTGCGCCTGTCTCTTCATGAGTCCCTTGGCGCGGCCAACGAGAGGGCTGTCTGCCTCGCGTAGGTAGTTCATCAACCCGATAAGCCGTACGGCAAAGCGGCTCTTTTGAAAGTATCGTGGATGCTGAATGACCGGGAACAACTCCATGCGCCTTTCCAGCTCACGACACCAGAAACATGACACGCTGTCGCAGAGGTTTCTTTCTGGATTGCTCGTTAGAGCCGCAGTCATGACCTGGAGGGATTCCCTCGCCGGCACGAGTATCGCCGACGCCGTCCCGATCCTCCCTTGTTGGACAAGATCCCTGTCTCTGAGATCCTGGACCAGCTCAGTTAGTCTCTTCATGCATCCGCCGCGATCTCTCAACGTAAAGAGCCCCGTCTTTCCATCGCTACCCTTGAATCGGACTACCCGTACCCACGGCACGATCTGCAAGAGCCCGGCCGCGTGCTGGGCTTGGTGGCGAAATCCCACGAGTCGATCGCCGATTCCGACGGCCAGGTATTTGCCGCCAACTTGCGCAAGCCTTGCGTACGGCAAATACGCATCGGCGCACTCATCGTGACCCTGGGTTAGAAAGTCCGCACGCATTCCTGTAGCGGCAACTGAGTTAGTCGGATGGCGGCTGCGGAGCGAGTCTGGCCGCATTCTGAGAGTCTCCGGGACAATACCGGTGTTGCCCCTGGTCGAGTCCACGTCAAACACATAGTCCACCCACCCTCGCGCAACCTCTACCTCGTAGAAAAACTCCGTAAACGTATTCATCATCAGGGTCCCGTCAGGACCAACCGCCTCCACCAACGCATCTATCAAGGCTCCTGGTCCGCCCTCGACGGAACCAACGCGCTTGTAGGCAACACCTACCGCCAAATGGTCACCTCGTCGCACGCCGATGGTCTTCAGGTCGCGTACGAGGTCCGCTCGCGATATCTGCGGCCTACGAACGGCGAACTGGTCGGTCATTACCTGGATTGCGATACACCACGATATCTCTTCATGGGCAAGGAGGCAGGCAATGGGCTCGCTCCAGTCTCGTAGACGGGTTCGTCAAGCTGACGCCACACTCCGTTGGGGGGGCTTGAGCTTGACCTCGTTGGGTTCGTCTACGTGACTCAACCCGATCCGCCACCTCTGTTCACGCCATCCCTCGTGGCATACTGGCTCCGGGAACAACCGCATGAGCGCAGCTCACCTCAGAACCTCTGCAGCGATCGATCGCGTGACCTACCTCAGACGTAGCATCGGCACCTGGGGAGCGTTAAATCGCGTTGTTGCGAAGTTCGTCGCTCCGATCATTCAGATTGATCGGGCCCACATCGCTATGCACTATTACAAGAGCGGGGTCGACCCGGAAAGGGAACTTAGCAGCGACGACGCTAAGGGCACGCATTCGATAGCTGCGACCACCGAGGAAGATCTCGAAGCGCTCCGTCACGAGATGGACGGTCATTACGACTGGGAAGGCATCCGGAGTTTCTTACGATCAGGGCCGAGTCGGTTCCTCGTCCTCTCGCGAAGGCCACGTGACGATGGTCGGTTCCAGGTCATCGGCCTGCGCCTTTGCGAGCGCGGTGTGTTCTCTATCTGGGACGACCACGTCCACCTCGACCTTCCACCCAACTACGTGATGATTCACAACAATGACGTGCACCCGAGGTACCGTGGGCAGCGGTCTCGCTTAATGGTCGCAAGGGTTTGTACGACTACGCCATGAAGAACGGGATAGACCGGACCGTGAGCATAATCGCGACGTACAACGCCTCCTCGGTCAAAGCATCAAATAGGTCTACCGCGATGGTTCGGGCGAGGATGAAAGGCGAGATACGTCGGGTCCGGCTCCTCGGCGGCCTATTCACCTGGATGACGCCACTGGACACGATCCGGGCCCTCATTGAGGCCCCAGTAGATCCCTAAGTTTCACGGCCATCAACACTTTCGGATAGGCGGACCAGCTCCATTTGGCGACGAGAATCGGACGGCGTCGCGTGCGGGAACGCCGAGGACCGGCGCTGTCAGGATACGGCGTTCAGCGTCATGCCAATCAAGGCGAGAGGCTGAATCTCGGAGTCAGTTCGCGTCTGTCTCCCCTCCTTCACCTCTCACAACCAACCATCTCTCCGTCGCAGGTACGCTCTGATTCCCAATGCACACACCACCGCGACAAACCCACCGAAGCCGAACCCAAACGCGACATCCCCCATACCGTCTGGTCCCTGACTCAGGGCGAGGAACACACCGAACAAAAATAGAGGAAATCCAACAATCAGCAGAATCACGGCCAAGAGGAGAAGAACGGTATTCAACCCACCGCGAGTACTTGCTTCGTGCACCGCCAGGTCGTCCACCGTCATCGGCGCTAGGGGGCGAAGCTGGACCGGGCCAGGACGCCCCACCTTCCGTTGTCGTTGGTCACCAAGTACAACGTGTTGAAGGTTGAGACCACATCACCGGCCGCATTGTAGCGACTGAAGGTCAGTGCCACGTTTACGCCGTTCTCAGCGACCTGGATCGCCTCGATCTCGTCCCACTCACTGTGATCCCATCCGAATCGCTCCGCGAAGACGTCGAAGTCCATTTGGTTCGCGAACTCCTCCTCGGTCTCCGACACACGCAGCTCGCCGCTCGCTATTCGCAAATGTGGGTAGTTGAGCGTCGCCGCCCACGCCACCGGCTCCCGCGAGTTGAATGCGTTCAGGTACTCTTCGACCTTGGCAATGGCGATGTCCGCGATCTGCTCGGCTTCGCTTTCAGGCAGCGGACCCCCAGCACTGAAGCGAGCCCGGATTCCCCAGTCGCCCTCGACCTCCGTCGCAACATAGGTGACCAGGTTACGGCGTATGACACCGCCGGCTGCGTCGAAGCGCGCCCATCGACCTGCGATGTGAGCCTTTGCGTCACCGTCATGCACGATTTGCAGGTCTTCGAACTCCGTGTGATCCCAGCCAGTGGCAATAGCGTTGGCATAGTCGACAGTGGCAACGTACTCGTCCTCTGTACCCCAGAGCCGAAGCCCATTCGGCGAAGGGCGGGCGTGGGGAAACCTGAGAGACCTGGTCCACATCTCGGGATCCCGCGTGTTCCATGTCTCCATGAACCTTTCGGTGGCAGCCAGCCCGGAGGTCGCCGCCGGAGCGGCGTCTGTTGCTGTGGTCTCGCCCGCAACGGCAGGCTCGCTGGAGTTAGAGCCACAGCCGGCGAGACTCATGCTCAATACCGCGGCGACCAGAACAACTCGGGCCGACTGCAGCCTGCCGTTTCTTAGTCTGTGCATCTCCTTATACCGCCCTCGCCGATCTTGGACCGCCGACGGTCCGGCCCGATTATAGGGGGAGCGAGGTAGAGGGCTACCCCACATCGACCCGGAATCCGACTCGCACTCCGGCGTCGTGCTTCTCAATACGAAGTGGCGGTCAGGCATCCCTTCGCCAGTAGACCGACAGCTCGATGCCGAAATAATCCCCGAACGGTACCGTCCCTTCGAGCAGAACCGTATCCGGTGGTCGCCTCAGTCCGACATCGCTGGCTGGAAGTAGGTTGTACCGACCAGGTCGACGCCACCAGCTTCCCCGTAGACAGAAAGGAAGTTGGCGCCTCGGATATTGGAACGGACCTCTCTTCCGGTTCTGACCTCTTCGTCATGCATCAAGCCCGCCCCTAGTGTGGTGCGTTTAACGCTTCTTTACACCGGTCGACCTTCGCGAGGATGGTGTCGGCAGCCTTGGTCCAGATAAACGGCTTCGCATGCTGATTGTAATGAGTCAAGTAGTCGTGGATCGCTCGCTCGAGCGCCGGCACGCTGGTGAAGGTGCCCCGGCGGAGCCGCGTGCGAGTGATCTCCGCAAACCAGCGTTCCACCAGATTCAGCCAGGAGCTGCTGGTGGGCACGAAGTGAAAGTGCACGCGGGGATGGCGCGTGAGCCAGCGCCGCACCTGGGGACTCTTGTGGGCACTCAGGTTGTCCAAAATCAGGTGCAGCGGCTGATCGGGAGGCGTCGCGCGTTCCAGCCGCCGGAGGAACCGCACGAATTCCTGACTCCGGTGACGGCGGCGGCATTCGCCGATCACGACGCCATCGAGCACGCGCAGTGCGGCATACAGCGTGGTCGTCCCGTAGCGGACGTAGTCATGGGTCTGGCGTTCGGGGACGCCGGGCCGCAGTGGCAACACCGGGCGCGTCCGGTCCAGCGCTTGGATCCCACTCTTCTCATCGACGCAAAACACCACCGCTTTGGCGGGTGGATTCAGATACAGCCCCACCACGTCGCGCAGCTTCTCGACGAAGTGGGGGTCGGTCGACAGCTTGAACTGCCCCACGCGGTGGGGCTGGAGGCCGTGTTGTCGCCAGATCTTACGAATCGTGCCGTCGCTCACGCCCTGCGCTTCCGCCAGGGCGCGACTACTCCAATGGGTGCCGGCCGGCGGGCGCGTCGTCAGGGTCGCGTCAACGATCGCCTGCACCTTCGTCAGGGTCAAGCGTGGGCGTCGGCCCGGACGCGTGGCGTCGCGGAGCACGCCCGGAACCCCCTCGGCCACAAACCGGCGCGCCCACAACCGCACCGTCATCCGACTGACGTGCAGCGTCCGGGCCACGACCATCGGCGAGGCCTGTTGCGCCAGCATCAACACGATCCGCGCCCGCCGCGCCACCTTCTGCGTCGTCGTCCCGCGCTCAGCCACCTGGGCCAACTGGGCTTGCTCGGTCGGCGATGCGTAGACACAGTACCGTTGAATGAACATGCGCTACCGTACCAAACGGGCAGCGCAAAGTACAGCGTTTCGTGTACAGCTATTTCGTACTCAGGACACTAGAGCCATACCACCATTGCCAAACTTCAGCACTTCGTACCGCCCCCCCAGAAACCTACGCTCCAGCTCGATCGACTCCTCGGACTGGACTTGCACGAAGGCGAATGTACGTCGTGCCGTCCACTTTCGGCACGTACCCAATGCAAGTCGCCCTGGTAACCGACCGCCCCTGAGAGCGCGGTATCGGAATAGTCAGAGTTGCCCACCGCTCCGTCGAACAGGAATTGCGCGCTTGCGTAGTAGCGGTCCCCCGCGCGAAGGTCCAGGCTTTCGTAGCTTCGGATCATCTGTGCCTGTCCCAGACCCGGGACGACGAACAGAAAGGCGAAGGTCAGACGCGCAACATTCGACCAGGTCGCCCGCCCGACGGCTAAGCTGGCACTGTCAGCCGAGGGCCACAGCGGTCTGTCACGCTCCTCGTCCATAATGTGAGCACCATTACCTTCGTCTTCGCCGAGAGCATCCGTAGGAGCGTCTATGTTAGTCCTCATCATTATCATCGGCGGGCTCGTCGTCCTGGGGCTCACCCTCCTCTTCCACGGCCGCGCCTACTGGGCCTGGTTGACTCCAGCCGGTCTGGCACTGGTCGCGTGGTGGTCGTATGGTGTGACCTCTCCGATGTCATTCCGCCTGGTCGCGGGGGTCTTCATCGGTCTGGCCGTCGTGTTCGGCCTTCCGACGTTCCGGCGAACGCTCGTGAGCCGTGGGGTCATGCGACTGGTGGGACCGATCCTGCCGCGAATCGGAGAAACCGAGCGCATCGCTCTGGATGCTGGAACGGTCTGGTGGGATCGAGACCTCTTCTCAGGCAACCCGGACTGGCAGAAGCTCCTCAGCTTTCGGCCGCGTGCGCTCTCCGAGAAGGAGCGGGCCTTCCTCGACGGTCCAGTCGAGGAACTCTGCGCGATGCTCAACGAGTGGGAGATCGTCAACGAGCGAGATCTCCCTCCGCCAATCTGGGACTTCATCAAGCAGCATCGGTTCTTTGGGATGATCATCCCCGAGGAATACGACGGGCTCGGCTTCTCCGCGGCGGGGCACTCGGCCGTCGTCGTGAAGTTGGCCAGCCGCAGTATCACCACAGCCGTGACCGTCATGGTCCCCAACTCGCTCGGCCCGGCCGAGCTTCTCCTTCACTACGGAACCGAGGAGCAAAAGCGTCACTATCTTCCCCGCCTGGCAACTGGCGTCGATGTTCCCTGCTTCGCGTTGACCGGCCCTGAGGCAGGGAGCGACGCTGCCGCGACGCAAAGCGAGGGCACCGTCTGCCACGGCCGCTTTCGGGGTGAAGACGTCTTGGGCATGCGGCTGAACTGGCGCAAACGCTATATCACGCTCGGTCCGGTCGCGACGGTCATCGGGCTCGCCTTCCGGCTACGCGACCCGGACCGGCTGCTCGGCGGGAGCGAGGACCTCGGCATCACCTGTGCCTTGGTCCCAGCGGATCTTCCAGGCATCGAGATCGGCGCACGGCACGATCCGATGGGCCTGCCGTTTCAGAACGGGCCGAACTCCGGACACGACGTCTTTGTCCCGATCGACTACATCATCGGGGGACGCCATATGGCGGGACAGGGGTGGCGGATGCTGATGGAGAGTCTGGCAGCCGGACGATCCATCTCATTGCCGGCGTTGGCCGTCGCGTCGGCACAGGTCGCGACGCGGGTCGTCGGCGCCTATGCCACGGTACGGGAGCAGTTCGACACGCCGATCGGACGGTTCGAGGGGATCGAAGAACCGCTGGCCCGAATCGGGAGCATGACGTATCTCATGGACGCGGCGCGCACGCTCACCGCCGGTGCCGTCGATGCCGGGGAGCAGCCCGCGGTGCTTTCGGCCATCGTGAAGGCCTACCTGACCGAAGGCATGCGCCAGGTGGTGAACGACGCGATGGACATTCGGGCCGGCGCGGCCATCTGCCGTGGCCCACGCAATATGCTCGCGCTCGTTTATCAGGCGGTACCAATCGGGATTACGGTCGAGGGAGCCAATATCTTGACCCGCTCCATGATCATCTATGGGCAGGGGGCTATCCGCGCGCACCCACACGTCCAGGAGGAGATGCAGGCGGTCGCGGAGGGCGACCTCGTGCGATTCGACCGCGCGTTCTTCGGGCACGTCAGCCACGTCGCGATGAATACCGTGCGTGCGTTGCTTCTCGGGCTGACGAACGGTCGGCTGATCCGACCACCGGTGAACGGTCCGATGAAGCTGTCCTTCGGCCGGTTGACCCGGATGAGCGCCGCCTTTGCCATCGTCTCCGATGCGGCGATGGCAACCCTCGGAGGGCAGCTCAAGCGCCGCGAGCGGATCAGCGGTCGACTCGCCGATGCGCTGGCGTGGATGTATCTCGGCTCTGCGGCCCTCAAGCGATACACCGACGCCGGACAGCCCGCCCGCGACCTCCCATTCATCCAGTACGTCTGCGCTCACGCACTGCACCAGATCCAGACGGCACTGGTCGGGGTTCTACACAATCTGCCGAATCGGTTTGCCGCGTGGGCGCTCTGGCCCATCGTTTTCCCGCTCGGGGTCAGGTATCGCTCGCCCGACGATGCCGTTGGTGCCGCCGTCGCGCGAGGGCTACTAGAGGATCAGGAGGCGCGTCTTGGTCTAACGGGGGACATCTATTTACCACCGCCGCATGAGGTCGGTCTCGGTCGCTTGGAGGCGGCATTGGATCAGGCCGTGGCGGCGTTGGCCGTGGAGACGAAGATTCGCGACGCCGTCCGCGGAGGACGCCTCGACAAAGCTCCAGGTGACGTGCTGCTCGACCAGGCTGCGGAGGAGGGTATCATCACGCCCGACGAGCATCAGCAGGTCCTCGCCGCCGACGAGCTGCGCCGTGCCGTGATCCAAGTCGATGCGTTCGGCCCGGGCGACCCGGTCGACCCGATCGACCCGGACAACCCCAAGATCTTCGGCTAGGGCGGCGGTTAGGGCGCTGGAATCAACGCTACCGAGCCGCTAACGCCCTGCCAGACGCCGTTCACGCCAGTCCCAACGTTGAGGATGATGGCAACGGCCACAAGGGAAATCAGGCCTGCCAGGAGCGCGTACTCGATCACGTCCTGCCCGTCTTCGTTGGCGCGCAATCTCGTCACGAACATCGTCATCAATGGCTGCGCTCCTTTCAGCACAGTGAGAAGACGTGCATCCTTTACGCCACTCGACGCCAAGGTCACACGTCCCCCGAGTTGGAGAGATCGCGGCAATAGAACAGAGCGCCCTTCAACTTCGGTGCCGTGGGACACCGATCGCCTGCAGTCGAGGACCATCTAGAAGTCTCCACGACTGTCGTGAAGAGTCGCCCCCCAAGCCGAGTAGTTAACGTCGCCCGATTACGAAAGTGAGGGTAGGATCACTTCGTTCAAAGATGAACTGCCGTTCAGCTATCATTGGCCTGGACCTCCGGAGACCACACGCTGGCACTACCGTCTGACGGTCGCATTCCACACCCGGACCCCCACGTTCCGGAGAGCGTGACGACGATTGGACGCACGATCGTCGTAAGGGGTGACGTCCGTTCGGACGAGCACCTCATCATCGAAGGCCGCATTGATGGTCATGTCCTGGCCCCGAAGCATGGCGTCGCGGTTGGGCGATACGGACGGGTGGCGAAGGAGGTAGTCGCTCGCACGATCACAGTCCTCGGTACCGTACAGGGGAGGCTCACCGCAACTGAGCGGGTGGAGCTTCTGGCGTCAGGTCGAGTCGAAGGTCGGATCGTTGCGGAGACCGTAATCATCGATGAGGGCGCCCTCTTCAACGGGCGGATCGACCCAACGCTCGCGGATACGGCCCTAGCGGTTAGTCGTCATCGCCTCAGGCAGCGAGACCAAGAACCCTAGTGAGTCCTGGAGCAGAAGACACCAGCTTGGACGCCTTCGCGGACTCGCTTGATCTGGCCGACCGACTCCGTCCGTTTGCCAACCATGCCTGGACGCCCAAGGCCGAAGCACCGCCTACCCTTCACCTGGAGGACGTGTCGGCGATCCCGTTCCTGGTCGACATCCCCGGCGTCGACGAATACCAACATCGGGCGAGGGTTCGCGCAGTCCAAGGCGACCTCTATGCCACGGTGACCCCTCCCGATTCGCGCTACGACAGATACTGCCGCGAGACGCTCGACCTCGGACAGCCGGAGTGGATCGACGCTCACACCAGACAGAATCCTCTCGCGGTAGCCCGGGCCTGCCTCGAGAGCGCACCCTTCGCTCGTCTCGTTGAGGTCGTCCGCACCGCGGGCCGCTTCGCGCTCCACCCGTACATGTCGATCGAGGATGTCTGGACACTCGGCGAGCGGCTGGCTCGCGAGAGTGGATGCCCGGTCTCCGTCATTGGTTCTCCCCCACCCGTGACCTGGATCGCCAACGACAAGGCGATCTTCACCGCGCTGGTCACGCTGGTCCTTGGGCCGGCGTGGACCACCGAGACTCACGAGGCCCGGGAGGCAGAAGGCCTCGCGGCGCTGTTACAAGATGTCGGACGGCGATACTCGTCGGTCGGCCTCAAGCGCACGCGTTGTGCGTCGGCTATGGGGAATCTCGTTCTGCAGTCCTCGTCGGTCCGCAATGCGACCACTGCCGAAGTGACCACCCGCGTGACCGATTTCCTGACCCGCACGGAGTGGCCCGGCGACGAACCGGTCCTCGTCGTCGCGTGGGAGGACGCCGCCAGCTCACCGTCCACTCAATGGTGGATTCCCCCGGCTGGATACGGCGACCCGCGCCTCGACGGGATCTACGAACAGATACTCGAAGGCGACCGTAAACTGTTCGTCGGCAGCCGGCCGTCCACGCTGCCCGGGCCCGTCAACGACACGCTTCGACGTGCTTCTGGGCAGGTGGCGCACGCGCTCCAGCGGCTGGGCTATGTCGGGCGCTGCTCGTTCGACCACCTGGTGATTGGCGACCCACAGGGCGACTTTACCCTTCGGTTCACTGAGTGCAACGGGCGCTGGGGTGGCACAAGTACTCCCATGCACCTGGTCGACCGCGTCGTCACCGGTCCCCGTCCTCCGTATCGCGCACAGGACTTCTCTCACGAACGGCTGACCGGCATCACGTTCGACGAGGTCCTGGAAGGTCTCGGCGGGGACGTCTTCGACCAGCGGCGACAGACCGGACGCTACATCTTCTACAACCTTGGGCCGCTGGCCCAAAGCGGGAAACTCGACGTGATCGCCATCGGCGAAACGCAGGCCGAGGCCGAGCAGGCGCTACTGGCCGACCTCCCCCGGCGTCTAGCTCTGTAAGGCGAAGATTGGAGACAATGGTAGACGTGAGTCAAACGGTCACCCCTGACACCATCTTTCCCCGACTCGTGGAACTGCGGCGTCAGTTCCACAAGTACCCAGAGCTCTCCTATCAGGAAGTCAACACCGCCCAGACGATCATGAAGGAGCTCGACCGGCTTGGTATCGCCCACGACTATGGGGGACGGGGCAGCGGGGTCGTCGGGCGGCTCCAGGGCAGCGAACAGGGCCCCACGATCGCGCTCAGAGCCGAGATGGATGCGCTCTCATGCCAGGAACGAACTGGACTCTCATACGCGTCCGTTGAGCCTGGACGCATGCACGCGTGCGGGCATGACGCACACATGGCCATGGTCCTCGGGGGCGCTGCGCTTCTCGCGGCCTCGCCCCCGCCAGGCACCGTCCTCTTTGTATTTCAACCGGCGGAGGAAGCGGGTAACGGTGCGTGCACCATGATCGAGTCGAAGATGCTCGACAACGCCGATGCAATCTTCGCCGCGCATGTTACCCGCCACTATCGTGTGGGAGAGATCATGGTCTCGTCTGGCACAATCACCGCTCAGGCAGACAAGTTCACGATACAGGTCAAGGGCAAAGGCGGACACGGCGCGCGTCCACACGAGGCGGTCGACGCTGTCGTCGTGACCGGGCTACTCATCACAGCGCTGCAGACCCTGGTATCTCGCGAGACCAATCCCGTTCACCCGTCGGTGGTCACGATCGGATCGGTGCGGGCCGGAAGTGCGCACAACGTGATTGCCGAGGACGCCGTGCTCGAGGGCACCATTAGAACGACTCGTCTCGAAACCCGGGCGCAGATCATGCGCGGCCTGGAGAGAATGGCCGGGGCTCTCGGTGAGCTCCACAACGCCGAGATCACCGTGCGGTTCGACGAGAGCTGCCCGCCGGTCGTCAACACTGCTTCTGAAACGGAGGTTGCTCGCCGCGCCGCGACTCTCGTCGTCGGGCCTGACGGGGTGCTCGAGCAAGAGTACCCCAGCATGGGCGCGGAGGACTTCTCCTTCTACCTTGACGGGTTCCCCGGCTGCTACGTGCGGGTCGGTTCGCGTGGGGCCGGAGACGATTACGTGCCCCTCCACAGCCCGCGTTTCGACGTCGACGAAGAGGTGCTGAGAATCGGCTCGGCCTTCTTCGAACACGTTGCCCGAGAGGCGATCGGCCGCTTGGGAGAGGAGTAGGCGACTGATGGCGACCGCATCGAAACCGCGAGGCGGCTCGGCGTGTCCAGCCGCCTTGCTCGTCCTCGCCCTCGGCGTGGCGGCCTGCGGGCCAGCCGAACGGTCCTTCGATTGGGAGTTCGTCGATCAGATGATCGCGGAGCGTTTCCCCAACGTCTCGCATATCAGCACGACCGAGCTGGCCTCCGCGTTGTCCGAGCCGAACCATCAGGTCCTATTGCTTGATGCCAGGACGCCAGAGGAGTACGCGATCAGTCATCTGGAGGATGCCCGACTCGTCGAAGGCCTGGACGAAGCGGCGGAGATCGCACTGGCCGCTCCTGTCGACACGCTGGTGGTCGTCTACTGCTCGGTGGGTCTTCGGTCTGCGGCGATGGCCGACCAGCTCCAAGCTGAAGGCGTGCCGGACGTCGTCAACCTGGAGGGCTCTATCTTCGCCTGGGCGAACGAAGGGCGTGCGGTGTATCGCGGGGATGCGGCGGTTTCTGAAGTGCATCCCTATAACGATTCGTGGGGTGCATTACTGGACAAGCGACTGTGGACCGCAAGAAGTCACCTCACACCTAGCCTTCCCTGAGGGCGGTGCCCACACTTACCCGCAGGTGCCCCCAAACGCCGCTTTTGTCGCTCAGTATTGAACCGGCCCAGGCACGGGTCAGAGCCTTCCCTTTACAACACAGTCACTTGGGGGGTCCCTGCCTCCTGGTACGCAACATGCGACGCATGCATAGCTATGACTGGACTGATTCGCCGCTTCGTTGTCGAAGAAGACGGTCACGCTCCACTGGCCTACGCTTTTGTGACCGGCGTGCTATCGGTGCTCGTGTTTCGACCGGAGCTAGCCGTCGCGGTCGTCTACCGCCTGGCAGACTTCCTCAGCCTTCTCGGCTCCGGAGTAGATTCACTGTTCTGACCGCGGCCATCGGGCTCACGGACCGCTGGATCGTCGCCGTTCCCGGGGTGACGCGCACGTACCTCCCGCCTAGCTTCGCCGTATGCTATCGATCGTCTGACTGGGGCCAGCGGCCACCTGGTCGCTCGGCAGCAGCCGTTCATCCGTCCGTTTCGTAATCCGCTCTCTGGTTGGCGGTCGCGTGAACGTGGCAGGATGGTTTCACCTTGAGGGAGATGGTGTCAGGTCTATTCCGTGAGGCGGCAGTTGCGATGCTGATTGTCGCCGGTGCCGTCACCCAGACTGCCTTTGGACAGGATGGCGGTGCGGTCGGCGGGGAGGTGACGCTCGAGGACGACGGTGGTCCTGTCCACGGGGCCGTGGTGCTCATCGTCGGTCCCGGTCTGGCGGCACTCACCGACGGGCAGGGCGCCTTTGTCATCGAGAACGTTCCCGCCGGCACCTATGAGCTCCTCGCCCAGCGTGAGCATCTCACTGCCGAGCGACAGACCGTCACCGTGGAGGCCGCGCGAAAGACGCTGGTCAACTTCGTACTGCGACTGTCGCCCGTCCACGAGGAAGTCACCGTCACCGCGACGCCCGGCCGTCGTACCACCACGTTCGAAGCGTTCAATGCGATCACGACCCTCGACTCGTTCGACATCGTCGCCAATCCGGTGGGGACGTTGGCCGCCGCCGTCGAGGACGAGCCCGGTATCGCCAAGCGCGGCTTCGGACCAGGGGCCGGTCGGCCGATCATCCGGGGCTTCGACGGAGACCGCGTCATGATTCTGGAGGACGGTGTCAGTACCGGTGACCTCTCCAGCCAGTCGGGTGACCACGGCGTCACAACCGACCCCAATGGTCTCGAACGGATCGA
This sequence comes from Vicinamibacterales bacterium, assembly GCA_965249105.1. Classification (GTDB taxonomy): domain Bacteria; phylum Acidobacteriota; class Vicinamibacteria; order Vicinamibacterales; family UBA8438; genus CAUZIB01. The sequence continues at coordinate 2,205,657 of OZ252219.1, forward strand.
GGTCGTCCGAGGGCCGGCCACACTCCTCTATGGGTCGAATGCCGTCGGTGGTGTGGTCAACGCCATTACCCCCCATGAAAGCTTTCGTGATTCACGCGTGGCCGGTACCCGCGGCCAGTTCAACGCCGATGGCGGCAGCGCCAACAACCAGGCTGGGACCAGCGCAAGCGTGCAACACGGACGCGGCAACCTGACAATCTGGGCGAGTGGCGGTGCCCGTCGAACGGACGACTACAACACGCCGGAAGGTGTGGTCGAGAACTCTGCCACCCAGCTATCGCACGGTCGGGCGGGTGTGGGGTACTTCGGGGAGCGCCTATATGCCAGCGGCGGCGTGACTCTCGAGAACGGCCGAAACGGGGTCCCTTTCGCAGACGAGGTGGACGGAAGCGAGGAGGGAGCCGATGGAGCCCTTCCCCTCGCTGACGATCTTCAGATCGGCATCGACTCTCGGCGGCGGGTGGGGCGCTTCGACGTCGGGATGCGCAACCTGACCACCGGAGTCGCCGATGCTTTTCGAGTCATCTTCACGAGCATCGATTGGGAGCACGACGAAATTGAGACGGTGCAGGAGGTCGAGAGCGTCGGGACGGCCTTCGACAATCGGATCTATATCGTCCGCGCTGAGGTCGACCAGCGCCGGCGGGGCGCGCTGTCCGGAACCTTCGGGGTCTGGACCAAGTTCAGGGACTACATCACCGAGGGCGAAGAGGCTTTGACCCCTCAGACCGATCAGGCGGCCTTCGCTGTGTTCGGGTATGAGGAGTTTGACCTCGGGCGGTATCGAATCCAGCTCGGTGGCCGCATCGAGCGGAACGCCTACGCCGTGTCAAAACGCCAGGAGGCCGAGGGACCGCCCGATCTCGCTCCGCCAAACGTACGTGACCGTACCTTTACGGGCCTGTCGGCGTCGGCTGGAATCCAGGCCGACCTGGGCGAGAGTGACACCCTCGTCGCCAACCTGACCCGGTCGTATCGGGCTCCCGCTCTCGAGGAGCTCTACAACTTTGGTCCGCACGTCGGAAACCTGCTCTTCGAGATCGGGAACCCTGACCTCGAACGTGAGTCGATCGTGGGACTTGACCTCAGCCTCAGACATCAATCCCAACGTTTGCGGGGACAGGTCAACTTCTATACCTATGACATCGACCAGTTCGTCTTCCTGGACGTCGGAGACGAGGTGATCGACGGACTGCAGGTGGCCGAGTACGTACAGGGGGACAGCCGCTTCATCGGACTCGACGCCAAGGGGAGTCTCCGCCTTGGCTCGAAGGTGTGGGCCAACCTCGGCCTGGGCCTCGTCGACGCTCAGCTGACGCGCACCAACGAGCCGCTCCCCCGTATTCCTCCGGTCAAGGGATCGGTGAGCGTCGACCTGCCCTACCGAGGTTTCACGATCACGCCCGAGCTCATCCTCGCCGCACGTCAGGACCAGACCTTCCGCGATGAGACCGAGTCCGACGGTTATTCCGTCGTGAATGTCCGAGCCTCGTACGTATGGCCCATGCAGCACGTGGCGCACGTGGTGAGCGTGTCGGCCTTTAACCTCACCAACGAGCTATACCGAAACCACTCGTCGTTCATCAAAGACCTGGCGCCTGAGATCGGCCGGGGGGTGCGGGTCGGATACTCGCTGCGGTTTTTCTAGTCTCACCCTTTCGTCAGCTATAATTCGTCCGCCCGGTCGACAAAACCCACCACTGAGGGCGACTTCTGGCTCTCCGGGCCCTCGAGGCTACCTAATTTCGCCTCTCGCTTCACTTGGTGGCGTGAGGGTCTGCTTCTTGCAAAATCGTAATTTCATGGGGAAAGAGGCACTACAACGACTACAAACGATGCTCACGGACACACCCTTGCCTACCGGTGAGAGGACTCGGTGGGGCACCCTTGAACGGATTCCATTCGAGGACTCGGCGCAGTCATCTGAAGACGGCAACACGGGGTCTGACTCCGCCAACGATGACGGTCTCACCGATTTTCGGCGAGAGGATCAGGTCGAGCAGTTGGAGCAGACTGCCGCGGAGCGTGAAATGTCCAACGAGGAGTCCCTGGTGGAAAAAACGACGAACGTGACAGATATTCGGTCCGCGGTAGCAGACGATTCGGGTCAGGCCGACCAACGAGCCGGGGTGGCGGCGTTTCAGGCCGCTATCGGCGAGGCTCAGCGAAACGCCGAGTCGCAGCTAAGGGCAGCGCTCGACCGCGTGAAACAGGAAGAGGCCAAGCGCCACGCCGCCGAAATCACTCGTGTGCGCGAGGAGCTCGAACGCCAGCATGCCGACGACCTGGAGTGCGCCCGAAGCGCCGCACTCGACTCGATCAACGCTCTGACCGGCAGCATCCTCGGCAGCGCCTAAGGATTAGACCTCGGCGGTCGGCTCGCTCGAATCGTCTGATCCTGATCGGCAGCAGCGGGATGGCGAGCCGCCGCTGAATGACAGGTCGCATAGACTGCCCTCCAGTCGAGGGACCTATACACTATGGCTACCGTCATAGTGACTGGGATCGTTCGGCAGTCAGGAAGACCAATGCGACTCGGACACCTCTTAGTACTCGCACTTGTCTCGAGTGCCCCCGCCGCCCAGGCGCAGATCGTTGGCGACTGGCGCGGCACCCTCGAGTCCCCCGCCGGCAGCCTGCCCGTCATTTTTCATCTTAGCGAGGTCGACGGCAACCTCACCGCTACTCTCGACAGCCCCAGTCAAGGTGCGACGGGAATCCCCGTCGACAGCGTCGTGTTCGACGACGGCCATCTGTCGCTCCGGATTGTCGCGATCGATGGTGGATACGAGGGTGATCTCGAGAGCGACGACACGATCGTCGGCAGCTGGAGCCAAGGTGGTATCACCCTCGATCTGACACTTGAGCGGACCACGGAAGCTGCGGCGGCGCCGAGTCGGCCTCAAGAGCCGAAGGAGCCTTTCCCCTACGAGTCGGAACCAGTCCGGATTGCGAGTTCCTCGCCGGGGGTCACCCTCGCCGGAACCCTCACGCTTCCGCCCGTCGATGCACCTTCCCCTGCCGTTATTCTGATTAGTGGCTCCGGTCCCCAGGACCGTGACGAATCGCTCCTCGGGCATCGTCCGTTCCTCGTCTTGGCCGACCACCTGACGCGGCACGGCGTAGCAGCTATGCGTCTGGACGACCGCGGTGTTGGAGAGTCGACCGGCACATTCGCCACCGCGACGACCAGCGACTTTGCCGACGACGTCCTCGCCGCTGTCGAGTTTCTCGAGCAACGCGCCGATATCGGACCGATTGGGCTCATCGGGCACAGCGAGGGTGGATTGGTGGCGCCAATGGTCGCCAACCGTTCGCCGGAGGTGGACTTCGTCGTGTTGATGGCTGGACCCGGACTGACGGGCGAGGAGATCCTCTACCGCCAGGGCATCCTCATCATGAAAGCCAACGGCGCCAGCGACGAGGCTGCTGAGGCCAACCGCAAGACCCAGGCTGCCCTGTTCGCTGTTCTCAAGCAAGAGGATGACGTGGAGGTCGCGCGCGAGAAGCTACGAGCGATTCTTCTCGAATCGCTCACCCAGCTCAGCGCCGGTAGCACGGAAGAGAATCGCGAGCTCATGATCAAGGCTCAGCTCGCACAGCTCGTCCAGCCCTGGTTTCGGTTTTTCTTGACCTATGACCCGGTGCCGGCGCTGCGCGAACTCGACTGTCCCGTGCTGGCAGTCAACGGTGAGAAGGACACTCAAGTGCCGCCCAAGGAGAACCTGCAGGCGATTCGACAAGCGCTGACGGACGGCGGTAATTCGGATTTCGAGATCGTCGAGCTGCGGCAACTCAATCACCTGTTTCAGACCGCCGTCACCGGCTCACCCAGCGAATATGGCTCTATCGAAGAGACAATGTCGCCACGTGCGTTGCAGACGATAGCGGACTGGGTTCTGGCCCGCTTCAAGACTGAGTGATTGAGACCTCCGAGCTCACGAGTTACGAGAGGAAACGCCGATGCGCAGGGACATTCGATTCCAGACCGAAGGCGGGTTAACGCTAAGGGGCTGGCTCTACCTGCCCGACGTCGGCGGTGGTCCTGCACCGACGGTGGTCATGGCACACGGATTCTCGGCCGTCAAAGAGATGTACCTCGATCGCTTCGGCGAGGTATTCGCAGACGCCGGCTTGGCGGCATTGGTCTACGACAACCGCAACATCGGCGCCAGCGATGGTGAGCCACGGCTGCACCTGGATCCGTCGGAACAGGTCAGCGACTATCGTGACGCCATTACCTTTGCGAGCACCTTACCTGAGGTGGACGCCGACCGGATCGGGGTCTGGGGATCGAGCTACAGCGGGGCTCACGTTCTCGTGGTGGGCGCCATCGACCGCCGCGTGAAGTGTGTGGTCTCGCAGGTCATGCTGGTGAGTGGTCACCGGTTGGCCCGGCGGTTGGTTCGGTCCGACCAGATTGCGGGGCTCCAGGACGCCTTCCAGGCGGACCGCCGCGCGCGTTACGCCGGCGAGCCGGCGGCGATGATTCCGGTCGTGTCGGAAGACCCCGCGGGACCCGCGGCCCTGCCAACGCCCGACTCGTTCGAGTGGTTCACCCAGACCGCGGAGGCGCGGGCACCCTCTTGGCGGAACGAGGTCACCCTCCAATCGGTGGAGCTGTTCACGGAGTACGAACCCGGCGCGTATCTCCCGTTCGTCAGCCCCACGCCGTTGCTCATGCTGGTCGCGGACGGCGACCACCTGACTGTGGCCGAAGAGGCGCTCGCGGCGTACGAGCAGGCGCTGGAGCCGAAGAAGCTTGTCGTACTCCACGGCGGGCACTTCGGAGCCTATGTCGGCGAGGGGTTTGCCGCGGCGAGCACCGCAGCGAGCGACTGGTTTGTGCAGCACCTCGGACGACGCGGATCGTAAGAAACCACAAGCCGCATCGGACCGTTTTCTGGCGCGTGTGTGTACGCTCCTGTCAGCTGGTGCCCTGCCGTGTCTCACCACGTCACTAGGACCTTTCGAACCGGCAGGAAACAAGTTCTCGGTACGCACTCGGAATCGGTAAAGGCGCGCGGCGCATCCGCCGAATTACATGGCAAGCCACTTGGTCAGCCGGCCCACAACGCAGGGCACCTAGGGTTGTCGGCAGACGGCGCGGTGGTGGGAAGCCGCCGCGTCGTCTGTTTTCTCTGAAGCATCGAACGAATTCGGCCACAGGGGAGAAGAGGATCGGCTAATGCCTTTTGGAATCAACGGCCTGCTAGTCACCGTCATCGGCGTACTGCTTGTTCTCTATCTGCTGCGACGGAGAACGCGAGTTGTAAGGGCCAAGCTATTCGGATTCTACGGTCGGTAGAGTTCCAGCTCTGGCCGGGTCCGATTGATCGAGTCAGAGTTGCTTTCCCAGCACCATTCGAAATTGGCCGCATGGCGGCTTGGCCAAGGCCATCCACAGAAAGGGTCGGTTCCTCGCCCCAAGCAATCGCGATACTCCGGTAACGGGGCGGCAGGCATGACGATCCGGTCTTGCCGGTGCTGCGATCAACCGTTCGAGGTCGAGGCCGACCAGGACGGTTGGATGTCGCACTTGTGCACAGCAGGGTCCACGCCGGCGATCTAGACATGTCGCGTCCTCAGCTCGATCACAAAGATGAGGAAGTGCTGTGCATGAGGCATCCCGCCAGGCTACCCGGCATCGGCTGCAACCTGTCCTCAGCTATCGGATTACGGTTGGCTGATTTACGGCACCCTACGGCCGAGCCCAAGGGCCTGTATCCGGTCGGTGCCCACGAAGACTGTGCCGTGAACAATCGTCGGTTCGCCGTATTTCCCGCTCGTCGCCAATTCACCGGGCTCGTTCTTCCACAACAACCTGAAGGTGAGCGCGTCAAACGCGTAGAGCACCGGTTTCGGCGACCTCGGTCCGTACAGCGGCGTTGATCGCGGCGCGTCCGTGTCAAGCACCCAAACGATAGCGTCGCTGCCGCCGTTGCTCGTAACAATGGGCGAACCTGGATTGTGTAGGGTCTGCGTGTGCTCGAGTTGATCGACCTCCAGATGGGCGGCCTCCCCGGGTGTCGTCACGATCTTGAGGCGCGCAAGGCCGGGAGGAACGCTAATCTTCAGGTCGTCTCCTGTCTTACTGCTGCCCGTGACAAACACGTAGCTCGTCCCTTGTTCGTCACGATAAAAGGCAAGTGTGCTACGGCTCTTGGCTTGGTCGCCCATGCCGCGCGTTTCGGAATAGGGTCCGAAGACGTTGATCGGCCCGGGCTTTCCGAATTGTGGTTGCGCTTCCGGCGAGAGCAACGACTGGTCGCGCAGCGAATCGTCGCTACAGGGCGGTTTCCTCACGAGACTTCCCGGCATGCTGGTCCGATCCAGCAGATAGACATTGCCCTGCTTGGCACCGCCCAGCGCCAGTAGGTGGGGCGTGCTGGTGGCTAGAGGATCAAGGTCAATGACCACGGTGCCACTCGATCCCAAATCGATGTCCGCGGCGCCGGCCTGGCAGTAGTTGAACGGCGTATAGGTGCCGATGAGTTCGAAGCCACCTCGCCTGGAATCGGCAAGCTTGAGGACAGATTGCCCCCAGCTATGCGGACTGTCCGGGAACATCGCCGCGAATCCCGCATTGGCCAGGGTGTAGGCGATGTTCGCGCCGGTCGCCACGTACACGTTGCCCTGATGGTCGACAGACGGCCCGCCGGACGCCCACATCCCCCCCTGATGCTCCTCGGTCACCGCGGTTGCCGAAAACGACGTCGCCACCCTCGCAGCATCCGTATCGATCGTGACGATCCACCCGCTGATGGGACTGTTGCCAAAAGTCACATACAGCCGCGATCGGTCCGGGCTGAGGTTCAATGCTCCGCGCTGCAGGGTCTGCAGCTTCGCAGGAAATCGTGTTGTCCCGTTCCGGTTGATGCCCGGGACGTTGACAGCCGCCGCATCAATGTTCACTGGCCACCCCGAAACGGTCTCGCCACTCCGAATGTCGACAGCGTGAGCTTGCCACCGGTCTATGTCGTCGCAACTTGTCACGTAGAGGCGCTGCCTCTCCAAGTCGATGACCGGTGTGCTGAGAATACCGCGGGTGCCCTCGGCACACGGCCTATCACTGAGCTGGTTGCGCCACAGAATCTCACCCGGTGACACCTCACCAGTCTGAAAGGCGTTGACGGCATACGCATAGCCGGTAGTGGTAACGGCATAGATGACCGGAAGCGTCTGGACCTCGTCGTGTCCGAGGGAGACCTGAACCTCATCCACGTACAGCGGTGCGGCGAACAGCCGAGGCGGAACGCCGTCGAAAGCATCGAACTGCGGCGTGCTCCACAGCAATCCGAACGATGGCGATGACACGGTCGCCGGTGTCAGGATGGATTCCTGCGCGTTCCATCCGGTGCGCTGGGGGTCGTTGTGATAGGTCAGTTTGTTGATTTCTGCCGTACTCGCCAAGAACAGCGAGCAGGCCGATAGCGGTAAGACGAGCACGCAGACGATCCGCTTCACTACCACTCCTTGCCGACCTTGAACCGGTCACGAGTTTCTAAAGATAGTTCCAACACAAGACTGAAATCCCGTCCAACGAATCTGTCGCACATTCTCGCACACGGACACGGGTTCGGTTCCCCAAAAGAAACGAACGGCGTGTGGAAACCTGTCAGCGACTGGCTCAGGGCCGCGTGACGCCGACGGCAACGCGGATACCGCCGTGTTGGATAGGTCGCGAAAAACGGGGCCAATTCAACCGGTCTGGCGCCGCCAACGGTCCGCTACATAAGAACCAATCACTTGGCTGCGGAAGCACTCGATCCTCACCTTCAGGTGTCGCGTCGAGGGCTTTCGTCCCGCACCTTGATGTTCGCGGGCCTTCGCTGTAGCTTAGCCAAGGCTGTTTTGTCCCACCTGGGGCAGGCAAAACGGAAATCACGGTCAATACGATGGCTATATCGCGACTGGAGATCCTGGAGCGACTGCACAGGCAGGTCGCGTTGGGAAAACCGATCGTAGGGTGCGGCGCTGGGGCCGGGATCTCGGCCAAATTTGCCGAAGCCGGCGGGGCAGATCTGCTGATCATCTACAACTCGGGCCGCTATCGCATGGCGGGGCGCGGCTCGCTGGCCGGACTAATGCCTTATGGCGACGCCAACGGCATTGTTCTCGAGATGGCGCCGGAAGTGCTGCCGGTGGTGAAGGATATCCCTGTGCTGGCCGGTGTCTGCGGCACCGACCCTTTTCGCCTGATGCCACTGTTCCTTCGGCAGTTGAAGGATTGCGGGTTCTCCGGTGTCCAAAACTTTCCGACCGTCGGCCTGATCGATGGTCGGTTCCGAGCCAATCTCGAAGGTACCGAAATGGGGTTTGACAAGGAGATCGAGATGATCCGCCTCGCCCACGAGATGGATCTCTTCACCTCACCCTATGTGTTCAACGGGGATGACGCGCAGGCCATGGCCAAAGCCGGGGCTGATCAATTGGTCGCGCATGTTGGCCTGACTACGGCAGGCAGCATCGGCGCCTCGGTCGCAGAGAGCCTGGATGAAGCCATCAACAGAGTCGCAGGCATTGCTGAAGCCGGCCGGAGAGTGAGAAAGAACGTTCTCGTTCTTTGTCACGGGGGACCCTTTGACGAACCGGAGAATGTCGGCACAGCGCTCGGCAAGATGCCCGGCATCAACGGCTTTTTCGGCGCATCCAGCATCGAGCGCTTGCCAACGGAGCGCGCGATCACGGCACAGGTTGAGGCGTTCAAGAGTCTGGCCCTCGCCCGTTAGAGGTCGTATGCAGATCGAGCCCCGAACGGCGCACGTCTTCGGATCCCTGTCCTTGAAGTGCTTCCCACGAAGAAAGGTGTGCCAGACGAGATCGTTGAGATGCTGGTGGATCCATGCAAGAATGAGGCTTTCGGCTTGAGAGGCCAGGAAATCGGCGCGCCTAGTCTCTTATCTGCCGAGTAGCCTTCCTTAGAGTAACGGAGTCTGGGCGTACGGGAATGACTCTGAGATGGGCTACCAACCAAGGGTCCGTGGCTCTACAACGACGCCTCGGACAGCGCCCAAAGAGGGGAGCTTTGGAATGCATTCTTCATTCAGACGCAAGGTTGCCACTATGGCGTGGTTGTCGGCGTCGCTGGTATTGATAGCAGCGATGAGTTTTACGGCCCATCCAGCTTGGGGTGCGGAAGACGGCGAGAAGATCGTTCTTATTGGCGGACCGAATAGCCATAGCCCGGGTCAGCACGACTTCTACCACGGCATAAGTCTTATCCAGAGTTTGCTCGAGGATTCAACCGATGCCCAAGCAGTGGAGGGGCTTACGATCGAGGCCTACCCGCTTGGATGGCCGAAGGAAGAGGATCTCGAGAACGCTTCGACGGTAGTCCTATATTTGGATGGTGTAGGTAGGCACCCGCTGCTGGATGCGAGGCGCCGCGCGCAGTTCGACGAGCTCATGAAAAGGGGGGTTGGGCTCATTACACTGCACCAGGCATCCACGGTGCCGGCGGAGGATAGGAGCATCGACTTCCCGCGGTGGCTGGGTGGCGCCCGTTACGGCATGTTCGACCGTGTGACCACCACTGCAAAGTTTGCTCCGGCCAGCGGCCATCCGATTAGCCGCGGTGTCGGCGAGTTCATCCACCACGATGAGTTCTATCCGACAATTCGCTTCATTGAGCCGAATGGGCGGGTGACACCTATTCTAAGGGGTGATCTTCACGTCGACACCGAATCGGGAAAGTCGGTGGTCGTGGAGCGCAAGCCTACTACGGTCGCCTGGGCCTTCGAGCGTGAGGATGGCGGACGGTCGTTCTCCTTCACCGGATTGCATTACCTGAGGGCATTGGATGAGCCTGCTATTCGCAAGGTGCTGCTGAACGCGATCTTCTGGACGGCCGGTGTTGCCGTGCCCGATAATGGCGTCCGGACAAACACCGATCCACAGGCGGCGAGGAAGCTTGCAAATCCAGGGTCCTTCCAAGGTGGGCGGATGACAGAGGCGGTGCTCACCAGTGCGGAGGACAATAAGGTAGACCATCCTCCGTGGGGCCGGCTCGACTGGTACGTTTCCGGCGAATTGGGTAACTCCGAGACCATGACAGTGGGGCTTGCCACGGTCCATGTTGGCAAGTCGAACCCTCGACACGTCCACCCGAACTGCGATGAGGTACTGCACGTGATCAGCGGGCACATTCGCCACACCATGAACGAGCAGGTGGTGGAGATGAAGGCGGGAGATACCGTAAGCATCCCGCAAGGGACGTGGCACAATGCCACAAATCTCGGTACGGAGGATGCGGTGTTGTCGATCAGTTTCAATTCCGCGTGGCGTGTAGTGGTTGGGGAATAAGCAGTTTGAAATTGAGCCCCTCGATCGATACTTGAACTCGCCACCGCCGACACGGTCGCATTGTGCTCTACCCGTTCATCATCGCCAGCATCTTGTCCGCGACCGCTGCAGAGAAACTCTGATCGTTGATGTTATGTTCCAACTCAATTACGGCAATACCGGGATTGACCGTCGATTTGATCGCCTCGAAACAGGCACGGTCAGCTTGCGGATCCCAGAACCGCTCGCCCTCGCTGTCTAGCATGGATACGCCCTTTAACGGCAGCATTATTGCGACAGGGCCTGATGCCGAATTCGCGGCGGCAGCGAGCATCGCGCCGATCTCGACATTCTCCTCCATATTGGTACGGAGCAGGGTCACATTGGGATTCCATTCGTAGAGCTGGCGGTCCCGATACTGTGGCGGCACGGTGTTGATGCTCCCGAAGTTGGCCATATCGACACAGCCGGGCACTAGTACCACCGGAATACCTGCCTCACCGGCCGCCTGACAGCGCTCGGGGCCAGCGTCAAAGACCCCGTTGCAGACGTAGTCCGCCAATTCCGTCACCGTAATGTCCATGAGCCCCTGAATGTGACCCTCCGCGATCAGGCTTTCCATAGTTCTTCCGCCGGTTCCGGTGGCGTGAAAGACCAGGACTTCGTAGCCACTTTTCTCTACGATGCCGCCGGCGTGAGCGACCGCCTTGGTTGTGTTGCCGAACATGGATGCCGCAATGAGGGGCTTCTCATCGTTCAAGGCCGGTGGCACATGCTGCTTGACCATTCCCACGATTGCGCCCGCACCATTGGCATAAATCCTGCGGCTGATGCGATTGATCCCCGCCACATCCACAATTGATGGAATAAACGCAATGTCCTTGGTGCCGGCATAGGCGCTGACATCACCACTGGCGACGGTGGAGATCATCACTTTCGGGACGCCTACCGGTAAAGCGCGCATCGCGGTGGTGGCGATGGAAGTGCCACCGGTGCCGCCCATTCCAAAGACACCGTCTAACCGACCGTCGTCATGCAGCTCGGAAACTACCTCCGCCAGCCCGTCGGCCATGACCTTCATCGCTTCATCCTTGCGACTTCCGGAGGCGAGATAATCTAGCCGCGAGCCGCCGGCCGTGGCCACAGACTCGCGGCCAATATCAGGTTCAAACTCGGGTGTCCCCATGACGCCGAAGTCGACGACCAAGGTCTGTAGTCCTTCTTTCTCGACCAGCGTCTTAACAAAGGCGAACTCTGCACCCTTAGTATCGAGTGAGCCAACCAGAACAATCGTTTTCTTCATTTGGCTGTGTTCCCGCTCGGTCCGCGGAAAGCTGATACAGCTCGACGCGCGTCCCATCGGCGTTCACGAGCAGCTACCAGTCGCCGTCGCGCACCCCTCAGCGAGCCCAATTCGTGGGCCGTGGATCGGTACCACTCTCCCGGAAGTCCATACCGTTCCAGTCCCAATAGAGGGGCGACATCATACCATGGGTGGCACTGTCAACTTGAGCCCACAGGTGGCATTGTCAGGTTGAGAGTCCAAGTGGCACAGTGGGCGGATGACGCCGTGTGGCTCTACTACCGATTCGCGCTCAGCTTCCGGAATGTCGAGGACTTGTTGGGACGGTGACGTACTCGACATCCTCGCGCAGTCACGTCGAAATCGGCGCGCCGCAGTGCGCTTCTTCCGGAAACTGCTGAAACGACAAGGATGTGTCCCTCGCCGACTGATCACCGACAAGCTCCGCAGCTACCCGGCGGCCTGCCGTACAGTGATGCTGTCAGTGGTTCATCGCTCGGCTCAGTTTGCGCTCGTCAACTTGACTGTGAGCATGATCCTCCTGCCTGTCGGGGATTGCTATTCGGTGCGAAGGGGGATGCCGCGGACGGTCAGACCAGCCCTGGTGACGCCCACCGTGATCTCTTCGGGCGGAATGAGGGCGTCCGGACGCGAATACACCACCAGATATTGGTTGCGCAGCTCGGTGACCATGTCGTTCATCGCGCCTTCGATCGCCGTGCCCACCAGCAACTCACGATGGTGTCCGCCGCTATCGTCCGTTGCCCGCGCGAACACGAGATCACGCTCCATCTCCTGATGCTGAAGCTGGCTCTGGGAGATGCCCGCGCCGGCCCCGAATCCGCCGGGGCGACCTCGCAAAAGGAGCGTATACGCGGCCGCCCCACTTTCGTCGAGATGCTCGAATACTTCCCTCGCTCGCGCGTGGCTATAGTCGAGGCCTTCCGTCGTCAGGACCACGATGATCGGTCGGGCGACATCCTGACGCGCGAAGCCCTCCGCGGACTCAGACATGGCATCGAGCATGTACGCCGCCTCTCCTGGAAGCGCGAAGACCTCACCAATGGCGTCTCGCAGTCGCTCGACGCTCGATGTCGACTCCACCCGAACGCGCGGTCGCCCGCCAAACGTGATGAGCGAGATCTGGTTCCCGTCGTACATGCCATCGACGAAAGCCGTGAGGCCCTTCCGAAAATCGAGGACGACCTCGGTCGCCGCGGTGCTGGTATCGACCAGTAGGGCAATTTGCCGGTCGGCACCGGCCGGTCCGATCCGGAGCACCTCACGGGTGGCGCCATCCTCGTGAATCTCGAAATCGGTGATCGCGAGGTCGCCAACCGGCACCCGGTCGCCGTCCAGGACCGAGACGATCATCTGACGTTCCTCGGACTGCGCATTCAGGCCTGTCGTACCCGTGAGGCACGCCGCGACGGTAAGTAGAAGAGCCGACTGGCTGTGACGCCGAAGTGCGGTGATATCCATCGTTCCCGCCTCAGATGCCTGATCCGGGATTTCCGTTTTGCCCACCGAATCAGGGCTTTTATACACCAACACGCCTTTCCGCACACCAGATTTCCTCATCGCACATTAGCTGCAGTTTGCGGGCGGCGACGGTCTCCGGTCTCCTGGGCGCGTGCTGTTGATCGCCCCAATCCAAGCCGACATACGCGGCCATCTCCTCGTCGAGTCGCATCGGTTCTCCTTTCGCGGAGCACGCGTGGCGAGGTCCAGCGCAAGCCCTATAGTAGAGTCCTGAGTGCACCACACTCGGACGACATCTGAGGATGCGATGTCAAACCCCGCGCTCACTTTCTTGTTGCACAGTTTTCCACGCGGCACAACTATAGGGGGAGGTATGTCGAGCACGAGACACGAAGCTGGATCGGGATGTCTAGCGGCCGGGGATGTAATTTGAGGGCTTCGCGAGCGGGAGGAACGATGAGTCGAGGGTTGTGGAGGCGCGTGTCGGTTTGTGTGGCGCTTGGTGTTCTCGGGCTCGGGGGGCAGCTCGGCGCCCAGGGCCCCGAGCGCTACGAGCGCGCCGATATCGAGTACGGACTCAGCGTGTTCCGCAGTCAATGCGCCATCTGTCACGGCGAGAATGGCGATGCGGTTCCCGGTGTTGACCTCCGGAGTGGCCAACTCCACCGCGCGGCCAGTGACCCCGAGCTCCAAGCTCTGCTCACGACCGGGATTCCCGAAGTTGGAATGCCGCCCGCCGATCTCGACACGGCGGAGATGTCGGGGATCGTTGCCTACTTGCGCAACATGAACTTCGACACCGGTGGCATCACGCTCGGGGACGCTGGACGCGGTCGTCAGCTGTTCGAAGGGAAGGGCGAGTGCGCGCGATGCCATCGCGTGAAAGGAGCGGGACCTCGGGTGGCACCCGAGCTCACGGCGATTGGCAGGATGCGCCCGCCGAGCGCGTTGCGCCGTTCGATCCTCGATCCGACAAGCTCGATGCGACCGATCAATCGTCCGGTTCAGCTCGTCACCGCTAACGGCACGCAGGTCGTCGGTCGGCGGCTGAACGAAGACACATACACGGTGCAACTGATCGACGAGCAAGAGCGCCTGCTGTCGTTCGACAAGGCGGACCTCCGCGAGCTGACCGTGCTCCGGGAGTCGCCGATGCCGTCGTATGCGGATCAACTCAGTACCCAGGAGCTGGCCGACCTGTTGGCGTATCTCGTATCGCTGAAGGGATGACGTCCATGGCACCACGAACGATGGCACGGCGAACGCTGCTGGCGGTGATCCTCTCCGGGCTGCTCTTCGAGGGCCTGCACGCGCAGGTCAGCTTTGACCGACTGCGCGAGGTCGTGCAAGAGCCTCAGAATTGGCTGACCTACTCCGGGAGCTATTTCAGCCAACGATACAGCCTGCTCAGCCAGATAACCCCCGACAACGTCAGGAACTTGGAGCAGAAGTGGGTCTACCAGACCAATGTTTTCGGGCCGTGGCAGGCGACGCCCCTCGTCGTCGACGGCGTCATGTATGTCACGCAGCGCCCCAACGACATCGTCGCACTCGACGCCCGGACGGGGCGGGTCTTCTGGGTCTACCGCTACCCGACTTCACCGGGTCAGAAATCATGCTGCCGGTCGAACAACCGCGGCGTCGCGATACTCGGCAACACGCTGTTCATGGCCACGCTCGATGCGCACGTGGTGGCGATCGACGCGACGACCGGGGGCGAGCTCTGGGACGTCGAGGTGGCAGACATGGACCTGGCGTACGCCTTCACACTCGCCCCGCTCGCGATCAAGGACAAGGTGATTGTCGGCACCGGGGGCGGCGACAGCGGCATACGCGGGTTCATCGTTGCCTTGGACGCGGAGACCGGCGAGGAAGCGTGGCGCTTCTACACGATTCCCGGGCCCGGAGAGCCCGGACATGACACCTGGGAGCCCTGCCCGCCGAACTCGACCGCATACTGCGATCCGGAGGCTTGGATGCACGGCGGTGGGTCGGTCTGGCTGACCGGGTCGTATGACCCGGAGCTCAACTTGACGTATTGGGGTGTGGGCAATCCGGGTCCGGACTTCAACCGTGCTCAGCGTCCGGGCGACAATCTCTACACCTGCTCGGTAGTCGCGCTCGATGCCGATACGGGCGAGCTCCGGTGGCACTTTCAGTTCACCCCGGATGACCCGTACGATTACGACTCGGTGCAGATCCCGGTCCTGGCCGATATCGAACGGAACAACACCGAGTTCAAGGTAATGCTTTGGGCCAATCGCAACGGGTTTTACTACACCCTGGATCGAGCGACTGGCCGGTTTCTCTCGGGGCGCCCGTTCGTGAGAGTGAACTGGGCCGACCAGTTGGACGACAGCGGGCGACCCATTGAAACGCCGCAGCCCCCGGGTGCACCAACCTATCCTGGCGCCACGGGCGGCACGAACTGGTATTCACCATCCTACAGTCCGCGCACGGAGCTCTTCTACATCCCGGCCTGGGAAGACAACGCGTCGGTCTTTGGCGGCGGCGAGTGGCAGGACTATGTGGGGGGGCGGTCATTTTTGGGCGGCCTTCCCACCCGCTTTCAGGCTGTGCCGGGTGCCCCTACCATCCAGAGCGTACGCGGCCCTATCAACAACTGGACGGACGCGGCGGGGAAAGGGGCCGTGGTGGCGCTGGATGCGCTGACCGGTGAGCCGCAATGGAAGTTCGAGATGACCGACGTCATCACGAGCGGCATTCTTTCAACGGCGTCGAACGTGCTGTTCACCGGCGCCCGATCGGGCTACTTCCAGGCGTTGGATGCTCAAACAGGCGAGCTCCTGTGGAAGACCAGTCTTGGGGGGCAGATCGCCAGCGGTCCGATGACGTATGAGGTCGAGGGCAAGCAGTATGTCGCGATCATTGCTGGACACTCCCTCTCGACCTTCGCGCTCCGCGATTGACCGGTGTCTTACGCTAGTTCGTTCTCGGTCACTCTCACGATCCACTTTGTCATGCAGGCGATTATCGGTCATCCCGCGAAGGCGTCAAACCGCCGCGTTGAGCCTCGTCGTAAGACCAGTCGGAGATCGTGTTGTCGGGCCCGGTTGCAAGCGCGGGATCGGCCCCGAGCTCGAGGAATAGTGCCTCCATCTCGGGAAAACGCTTGCCGGTGTTCGAGTAGAAGATCCCCTTCGCCATACGCAGAGGGGTCCAGCCCTCGTTGTTCACCGCGTCGATGTCCGAGCCCTGATCGAGCAGGAAACGGACCAGCGGCTCAGACGAGCGGATGATCGCACCGTGGAGCGCGGTGTCACCGTTGTTGTCGATCGTCGTCACGGAACCGCCAAGGCCCAGCGCGTACTGCACCGCCTCGAGTGCCTCCTCATTGGTGCCGGGACTCTCACCGACCGCCCAGATCCCGACTCCGGCCGCGACCATCAGCGGGGTGGTGCCGTCCTCGTTCGGGAGCAACGAGTCGGCACCCAGCGCGACCAGCAGGCGCATCAGCTCAACGTCCGCTGCCTTTGCCGCGAGCAGGAACGGCGTCGACCCAATCCGGTTCAGCACGTTGCGATAGCCGTTCCCTGGCTCCTTTGTCTGGCGTGAGTCGAGATTCGCGCCGTGCTCCGCAAGCACGCGGACAAACTCGAGGTCAGACATCGTCCCGGTCGTCAGGGGCGGCGGGTTGTCGCGACCAAAGTTGGGGCGACGGGTCCACTTGAGCTCGTGGAGCGCCGTCCACCCCTGATCGTCGGCGTTGGGGTTTGCCCCGGCCGCGAGGAGGAGCGCACCAAGCTCGTAGTGGGCGTTCTTTGTCGCGAGCACCAGCGCACTGGTGCCGTCCAGCAGCGTTTCTTCGGGACTGGCGCCAGCCGCCAGAAGCGTGCGGACCATGTCGATGTGACCGGCCCGGACGGCGAAGAGCAAGGGCGAGAAACCTCCCGTCGAGCGAGCGTGGATGTTCGCGTCGCCGTCGAGCAGCGCGTCGGCGGCCTCGATGTTGTTCTCGACCGCGGCCCACATCAGCGCGGTCTGGCCCCGCCACTGCTCGCTCACATTGGGGTCCGCACCATGGTCGAGCAGCATGCGAACCGCTTGGGCCTGACCCGTCCGCGCCGCGGTCATCAACACGGTCTCACCCTCCGCGGCGACCCCGTTCGCGTCCGCACCGGCCTCGAGCAAGGCTCCGATGATCTCCGCACTGCCGCTCTCGGCCGCGAGCGCCAGCGGGATCGCGCCAAAGCGATTCGGTGTATCGACATATGCTCCGCTCGCCAGGAGCAGATTCGCCGTGCCGAGGTCGCCGTCGTGGACCGCAAAGTGGAGCGCGGTGGTTCCGTCGCCATCGGTCGCATTGACGTCGACCTGGTCGGCGAGCAGCGCACGGATCTGGTTCTTGTCCCCGCTCTTGACGGCGTCGATGAGAGGAGTCTCGTCGGCGGGAGGCGCCGCTCCGAGGCGGGCGACCGCAAGTACGGTGAGGAGGAGCGCGAGTGCCGCTCTGGTTCCGCCCATGACCAAGTCGCTAGACATCAACGCCAGGACTACAGGTCGGTCAGCGCCGTCAGCCGACCGGTGCTGTCGCCGAACTGCTCGGCGGGCAACCCGACCTTGTCGAGCATACTGATGAGCAGATTCGTCATCGGCGTGTCCTTTGGATACCGCAGGTGACGGCCGCCACGCCACCCCGCGCCCTTGCCTCCGACGACGGCCACCGGGAGGTCGTAGTGTAGGTGGTCGTTGCTGTCGCCCAGCCCGGCCCCATAAAGCACGAGCGAGCTATCAAGCAAAGACCCGTCACCATCGGGCGTCGACTGGAGCCGCTCGAGGAAGTGGGTAAACAGACCGACGTGATGCGTGTTGATCTTGGTGAGTTTGGCCAGCTTTTCGGGGTCGTTGCGGTGGTGCGAGATCCCATGATGCGGATCCGGCACGCCGATCTGTGGATACGGGCGTCCGCCGAGCTCGCGACCGACCATGAATGTGAAAACGCGTGTGAGGTCGGCTTGAAACGCCAGCGAGAGGAGGTCGTACATCAGCCTGACGTGCTCCTCGTACGATTCGGGGATGCCGGCCGGTCGCGCCAGGTTCTCCGGCAGCTCGGCGTCGGCTCCTTGCGCTTCGGACAGCTGGATGCGTCGCTCGATGGCACGCACTGCGTCAAGATACTGATCCAGACGTTGCCGGTCGCCGCCCCCCAGGTCTCGCTCGAGATGCGCGAGGTCGTCCGTGACTGAATCGAGAATGCTGTGGTCCGTGCGCATTTCGGCCAGACGCTGTTCGCGCGTGCCTCCGTCGCCAAACAGGCGCTCGAAGACGACACGTGGGTTGTTCTCCATCGGCAGGGGCGTCGTCGGTGTTCGCCACGAGACCGTGTTCATGTAGGCGCAACTGTAACCGTTTTCGCAATTGCCGACGAGAAAGTCCAGGTCGATGGCGAGCTCGAGCGACGGAAGCGGCGTCTGCTTCCCGAACTCCGCTGCCGCGATTTGGTCCGCGGTGATTCCGGCCTGCACATCGGCGCCCTCGGTGTGCTTTGGATGCACGCCGTTCAGCCACACCGAACTGGCCCGCGAGTGCTCACCGTTGCCGTCGCCTAGTGGTTCGGCCTGCCCGTGCGCGAGGCGCGACAACACCACCGTCTGGTCCTTGTATGGCTCCAACGGGCTCAGCGTCGTCGAGAGCTCGAGGGTCCCTTCGCCCTTGGGCGTCCACGACTGCATCACCGCGCCGTTCGGCAGATAGATGAAACCGAGACGCTTGACGGGCGTGGTGGCGGCCGACAGCACTGGCACCATCGCGTCCAGGAGCGGCAAGGCCACCGCAGCACCCATTCCCCGCAGGAACGTGCGACGCGGCAGCGACAGCTTCGTGATCATCATGATGGCGATCTCCTCATCTGGAAGGGCGTGCTCCGGACGATGCCCAGAATAAGCGACGAGAATCGATGGTTGTCCCGGGCGGCCTCGCGCGTGATGGCGCGGATCGCCGGCGCATCGTAGTGTTCGATCCCCCGACCGAGCGCGTAGGTCATCAGCTTCTCGGTCAGGGTGGTGATAAAAAGGTCAGGACGTCGCATGAGTGCGTCGCGAAGCCCGGCCACACCCTCGAACTCGGTGCCGTCGGGGAGCACACCCGATGCGTCGATTGGTTCGTTCGTCTCGCTCCGTGTCCGGAACTTGCCGACCGCGTCGAACTGCTCCATCGCGAATCCGGGCGGGTCCATCAGCTTGTGGCAGCTGGCGCAGACCGGGTTCGCGCGGTGCTGCTCCATGGCCTCTCGCATCGAGAGCGTTCGCCCGTCGGTGCTTTCCTCGAGTGCGGGGACGTTGGGCGGCGGGAGCGGCGGAGGCGTCCCCAGGAGATTCTCGAGGATCCACTTGCCCCGAAGTACGGGTGACGTTCGCGTGGGATAGGCAGTGACCGAGAGGATGCTGCCGTGACCGAGGAGGCCTCTGCGGGCACCGTCGTCGAGCGTCACGCGACGGAAGTGGCTTCCGTGCACATTGGGGATTCCGTAGTGCCGGGCCAGTCGTTCGTTGACGAACGTATAGTCGGCGGTCAACAGGTCGAGGGCACTCCGTTCCTCGCGCATCACACTCTCGAAGAAGAGCTCGGTCTCACGCTTCATGGCGAGACGCAGCGCCTCACCGAAGTCGGCAAACAGGTTCTCGTCCGGGACCAGCGCCGGGACATTTCGCAGATAGAGCCACTGTCCGGCGAAGTTCTCGACCAGCGCATGGGCGCGATCGTCGTCGAGCATGCGCCGCACCTGTGCTTCGAGCGTCGCGGGCTCGTGAAGACGACCGGCGACGGCCACATCGAGCAGCTCGTCGTCGGGAATGCTGCTCCAGAGGAAGAAAGACAGGCGCGACGCCAGCTCGAGGTCGCTGATTCGATAGTTGGTCCCGGCCGCGACATCGTCCGGGTCGCGGACGACGCGGAACAGGAACTCGGGACTCGCCAGCAGCCGCCGGAGCGCGAGCTCGACCCCCGCCTCGAAGCCGCCTTCATCGCGCCCCTGGTCGTAGAAGCCGAGCAGTATATCGAGGTCGCGGTCGGTGACTGGCCGACGATATGCACGCCGGGCAAGCGTTGAGAGAATATCGCGCACGCACGACACCTCGTCACCACGGTCCGCGCTCTCCGGTCGACAAGTAAAGATGCGCGAACGGCTGGGCGTCCCATCCAGCGGAGGCGCGCCACTGGCTTCGTAGGGGCCGGTGACGGTGACGCTTTGGACATAGGGCTGATAGCGCGTATCGCCGCTGGTGTTCGTGTACGGGCGGAGATACGGCTCTCGCAGCGTCTCGGCATACGCGCCGGTCTTCTTGTGGAACGTCACGCGCAATTCGCGCGGACCAGCGCGGACGGGTACGCGCAGCACCCAGTCCTCGTCGGCTTTTCGCTGGCGGTCCAGCCACTCCCGGTATTCGTCACTGGCGCGCGCCCCTGCCGGTGGCGGCTCACCCACGGTGAAGGTCTTGAGGTGCTCACCGTCGAGGCTCAGGTCGAGCCGATGCGGCGTGTCGAAGGACGCCAGCCGGTCCAATGTGTCCCGACTCAGACGCAGGCGAATGACATACTCGGCGTCGAGCGGGAAGTTGTATGGGATCAGCATGCCGCCGCGACTTCCGAACGGCAGAGCCTCGATGCGGTCGTCCTGTGAGTAGTCGGCGGCGAGTCGGAACGTGTTCGCGGTAGGTGACAGCGTCGGGTTGCCAACCGCCAGGCGGCTCACCTTCTTTGCCGCCGAAAGATATCGTTCGAGCAGTGTCGGGGACATGCCGAGGACACCGGCGATGTTGTCGAAGCCGTAGCTTGCGTCATCGGCCGGGAGCAACTCGGTCACGTCAACGTCGAGCGCCAGCAGGTCCCGGATGGCATTGTCATACTCGGCGCGGTTAAGTCGATGAAATGCTTCGGTCCGCCCCGGGTTTGGACGTGCTGCGGCAGCGCGGTCCAGTTCCGCCTCCAGCCAGCCCGCGAAGGCATCGTAGGTCGTCTCGTCCGGGCGAGGTCGCGGTGCCGGTGGCATGGCGCCCGCACGGAGCTTGCGGACGACCTTCTCCCAGACCTCGGCGTCCCCGGCGACGTTTGCCACATCCATCGCGTCGAGCGTGAGGCCCGCCGTCTGCAGTCGCTCGTTGTGACAGGTGACGCAATACCGATCGAGGACCGCCGTGACCTCAGAGGCAGATACCGTCGGCGGAGTCGATGTCTGCGCCGTCGGCGCGGCAGTCGTCATTGCCACGGTTCCAGCCGCCAGGAGCCAGCTTTTCACACCGATGGCCATGATTACCTGGCATCCTAGCACTCCGATGCACCGAGGACCAGGCGGTTTGCGTCTGGTCCTCCTCTTCGACTGGACGCGGAGGAAGTTTGGTCGTCGTTGCCTCGGTCTGACCTACAGCTCGCGAACGACCAACAACTAGGGGGTCGAGGGAAGCTATTTCTACTGCAGGTGTTGACTCCCTGGTGGTGAAAGTCGATACTTCACTACTTCATTTGATTCCGTCAATGGATGCAATTCAGTATGTTCGGTACCGCAATTTTTGCGCATTACATGGGTCAAGCGGATAAAGGAGAAGACTACATGGACACCGGGATGAAATCGCAACCGCATCGGTGGATGTTGCTAGTGGCGTTTCTGGTCAGCGCGCTCTTGTTGAGTACGACGGCTGGGGCGCAGGTGCGGGGTAACAGCACAATCGAAGGGCAGGTCACGGACGACACCGGCGGCTCCTTGCCGGGGGTCACAATTACCATGACGAGTCCCGCGCTGCAGGTGGGAGAACAGCTCGCGGTCTCGGCTAGCGACGGCACGTATCGGTTCGCCGAGCTCCCCATCGGGACATATCTGCTGACGTACGACCTGGACGGCTTCACGACGTTGGTTCGCGAGGACATTACCCTGACCTTCGCGTTCACCGCGCGTGTCGACGTGGTCCTGGGGGTCGGAGCCCTGGAGGAATCGATCACCGTGAGTGGAATTAGCCCGGTGGTCGATGTGGTCAGCACGTCGGGTGGCACGACCCTGACGCAAGAGTTGCTGAGCGCGACGCCGACGAGTCTGAACTATCAAGACGTGATGGCCCTGGTCAGCGGCGTCCTCGTTAGTAAAGACAGGTCGCTCCAGAATGCGATCGGGGGCCAAAACCTCACATCAGGTAGCAACACTACCTTCGGCCAACCAGTCCGCATGGGCAACTGGATCGAGGGCATGAAGGCTGCCCAGGCCGAGACGCCCGATTTTTTGGCCGTTGAAAACATGGACGTCAGGAGTTATGGGAATACCGCCGAGATCGACGGCCCTGGCTCCAGCCTCTCAATCATCTACAAGTCCGGCGGTAACCAGTTTCACGGTCGGCTCTCGGGAGACTACCAAAATGACAGCCTAGAGTGGAGCAATATCGACGATACTCTGCGCGACCAGGGCATCACGTCTCCCCAGATGGAATACGTCTACAAAACGGGGCAGGATCTCGGGGGGCCGATCCTCCAAGACAAGCTCTGGTTCTACGTTGCGCATGCGTGGGCCGAAGCCCGAGCCGGTAGTCCGGGCCTTAGCCTCGACCCCGGTCCGGATGGCGTCTACTTTAATGCCGACGACACACCCATAACTCCCAAGCTGAATGGGAGAAACATGATTGGGAAACTGACCTATCAGGCCACGAATCAGCACAAGTTCATCGTGTTTGGGCAGCGCGACCCGGTGTGGGAGGAGGTCAAGCTTGGCGGGAATCGCTCCATCCCCTATGAAGCGCAACGGGAATCGACGACCTTGACGACGCACTACAAAGTCGAGTGGCAGGGGCTGTTCGGCAACAACGTGTTCGCGAACCTGTTGGCCGGGAAGGGCGGGTACAACATCGAGTATCGACCCCAC
Organism: Vicinamibacterales bacterium; assembly: GCA_965249105.1. Classification (GTDB taxonomy): domain Bacteria; phylum Acidobacteriota; class Vicinamibacteria; order Vicinamibacterales; family UBA8438; genus CAUZIB01. The sequence continues at coordinate 2,228,585 of OZ252219.1, forward strand.
CTGGACCTCCCGCTGTCGACCTGTCGGACCTTTCGGGATACGGGTGTCGTGACGGGCAATGGCTGTTGGTTTTTCGGTTTCGTGCGGACATTTGGGAGCGGTACCGCCCTCGCTCCCTATCTCGACCGCTCCCCAATACGCAGCCAGTATTCTGGGGGATTGACGTTCCTCCGCGGGTCGCATGAGTTGAAGACCGGCTGGGCGTACCTTCCGGGCCGCCTGTTTGTCACGGTCCCCGATTACAGCGGGTACGCCGACGTCGAGGATACGCGGGAGGACGGCCTGTACCAGCTCACCTATGACAGAGTCCCGGGCGGCCCCTATGAACCGGTGGAGTTTTTGGCGGCCGACGTTCCGACGGCCGGTGGGTCGCGCCAGAATAATTGGAGCTTTTTCCTTAGTGACACGTGGCGTGCGAGTGACCGTCTCACCGTGAATGCTGGCATCCGATGGGAGCGCGTGGAGGCATACGTCGAGCCACAAGTAAAAGTGCAAGGACTTTTCGGGTTTGGGGGGACCTTTCCCCAGCTCGAGATCGGAGACTGGAACGGGTTTGCGCCCCGCATCGGCGCCGCCTACGACGTGAGCGGCGATGGCAAGACGGTGGCCAAGGCCGCGTATGGTCTCTACCGCCACGCCGATTTCAACAACTTCGGCAATCCGCTTACCCTCCCGGCCCCCTGGAACAAGAACAGCCCGTCCGAATACACATATATCTGGCGTGATCAGGATGGGAACGACGAGTACACGCCGGGCGAAATAGATCTGGACGTGAACGGCCCGGATTTCCTTCGTGTCCGAGGGCCCTCGAATAATGCTGTCAATCCGGACTTAAACTGGGGCCGCACGCACGAGCTGTCTGCGTCGATCGAGCGGGAGCTTGTGCCGAACGTCGCGCTGCGCGGGCTGTACGTATACAAGAAGGTGGTCGACGAGATACGCAGCCGTGGGTTCGTGAACGTGGCCCGACCGTACGACGTGTATGACCAGGTGTTCACGCGCCGGGATCCCGGGCCCGACGGTGTGCTGGATACCGGCGACGATGGTGGGTCGGTTACACTGTACGACTACGACCCGGCGTATCGGGGCGCGGATTTCGTCGAGACCCAGATACTCAATGTTCCGGACGACCGGACCGACTCGTACCAGAATGTCGAGATCCAGCTGCTCAAACGTCCCGGGACGGGCGGGTGGTATGCGGACACCGCGCTCCTGTTCACGAAGAACCACCGATGGCTTACAGGGTTCGTCGCCAACCCCAATCTAGAGAACTTCCGGTTGGATGAGACGTGGGATACTACGTTTCGCTTAGCGGGCGGGTACGAGCTTCCGTATGCGATCAGGTTGTCGACCCTGTACCAGATCATAAGCGGCCTGAGCAACCAGCGGACCGTCCTTTTCCGGAGGGATGATCCGGACGGGGGCCCGAGTTTTCCCAGCTCGGGGTCGATCACCGTGCCGGTGGAGGAGTTCGGCACGCAAAGTTTGCCGACCAGGCATCTCATGAACCTGCGTCTCTCGAAATTCGTGGCGCTGGGCGGAACCCGATTGCGGCTCGATCTGGACGTCTACAACCTGTTCAACATAAACACGGCGTACACCGCGACTTACCGGGCGGGGCCGACTTTCGGCAATTTCAATCGTATTGCGGCGCCTCGCGTCGTGCGTATCGGATTCAATTATACGTTCTGACATCAAGCATCAAGGTCTTCAGCAGAATCTGTCGGTCGCTTCCCGTTCCGGTACCTGGCGGAGGGCATGCTCTTCGCGAAGCTGCTGTTGAGCCCGATGGACGTGGTGAGCAAGCGAGCACTCGTGGCGGTCGCGGCTGGGGTGCTCGTCACCGCCGGGAGCGGGCTCGGCGCGAAGAACCTGGCCGGGTCGGGGCCGTCTTCATCGACCGCGCCGGCCGTATCGGCGCAGGCCTCGGCCCGCGGAGCGGCGGAGTCCGACGCCGCCCGCCATCGCGCGGTTCTCGACCAGTACTGCGTCACCTGCCATAACGACGCGCTGGTTGGCGGCGCGGACGACGCCCGGTCGCCCCTCGTGGCGCAGCTGCGCGCCGCCGGGATTAGCCTCGACACGATGTCGCTCACCGACATCGCGCACGACGCGGCCGACTGGGAGCGCGTTGTTCGCAAGCTCCGCGCCGGCGTGATGCCCCCCGCCGGCCGCCCCCGCCCCGACGAGGCGACTCTCGACGCGCTCGTGGCCTGGCTCGAAGCCGAGCTCGACCTCGCGGCTGCCGCAGACCCCGACCCGGGCCGCACGGCGACCCTTCATCGTCTCAACCGCGCCGAGTATCAGAACGCCATCCGCGACCTGCTGGCCGTCGAGATCGACATCGTCGACCACCTGCCGGCGGACGACTCGAGCTACGGGTTCGACAACATCGGCGGGGTTCTCCGCATGTCGGAGGCGCTCCTCGAGCGCTACCTCGACGCCGGCAGGACGGTCAGCCGGATGGCGGTCGGCGCCGCGCTGCCGGCGCCACAGCTCGACGTCTACCGGAGCCGTCAGGACCTCCAGCAGCACGACCGGATCGATGGACTGCCGTTCGGCACGCGCGGCGGGATGTCGATCGACCACTTCTTCCCGCAGAACGCGGAGTACGCCATCGACATCGTCGTCCAGGGCGCGCGGCGCCTCGACGAGCCCCATCCGCTCGAGGTATCGATCGACGGCGAGCAGGTCGCGCTGTTTGCCTTCGAGCCATCGCGGACCCGTGTCGGACTTCGAGTGCCCGTGACGGCAGGTCCGCACGCGATCGACGTCGTCTACCACGGCAACCCGCGCGCCCTCGCCGAGGAGGTCAGGGAGCCGTTTCCGAACCCGACCATCGAGGGGAACGCAGGGGGACCCGGCGGCCTGATGCCGTTCGTCGACAGCGTGACGGTGTCTGGGCCGTTCGGCTCCGCGGGGACCGGTCGGACGCCGAGCCGGGACCGGGTGTTCGTCTGCCGGCCGCTGACGGCCGCCGACGAGGAGCCGTGCGCGCGGTCGATCCTCTCGACGCTCGCCCGGCGCGCCTATCGGGGTCAGCAGACGGACGACGATGTGGACGTTCTGCTCGACTTCTACCGGGCCGGGCGTCTGGCGGACGGGGACGACGGTGGATCGTTCGACGACGGTATCGAGCTCGCCCTGCGGCGCCTGCTCGTCAGCCCGCAGTTCCTGTTCCGGATCGAAGCGCCGCCGCCCGGCCTCGCGCCGGGGACCCGGTATCGGATCGGCAACCTGGCGCTGGCCTCCCGGCTGTCGTTCTTCCTCTGGAGCAGCATCCCGGACGACGAGCTTCTGGATGTCGCGGAGCAAGGGCGGCTGGGCGAGCCAGTCGAGCTCGAGCGCCAGGTGCGCCGGATGGTGACCGACCCGAGGGCCGCGGCGCTCACCCGGAACTTCGTCGGTCAGTGGCTCCAGCTCCGCAACTTGACGACCGACGCGCGGCCGGGCTTTCCATACTCGCTCGCCTTCGACGAGACCCTGCGTCGAGGGTTGCTACGCGAGACCGAGCTGTTCGTCGACAGCATCGTGCGCGAGAACCGCAGCGTGCTCGAGCTGCTGACGGCAGACTACACCTTCCTGAACGAGCGGGTGGCCGAGCACTACGGGCTCCCCGACGTTCAGGGCAGCCATTTTCGTCGCGTCTCGCTGTCGCCCGACAGCCCGCGGCGGGGCCTGCTCGGCCATGGCAGCATCCTGACGGTCACGTCGCACGCGATCCGGACGTCGCCCGTGCTGCGCGGCAAGTGGGTGCTCGACAACGTGCTGGGCACGCCGCCCCCCGATCCGCCACCCAACGTCCCGGCCCTCGTGGACCGGCGGACGCAAGCCAAGATGGCCACGATGCGCGAGCGCATGGCCGCGCACCGGACGAACCCGAGCTGCGCTGCCTGCCACAACTTGATCGACCCGGCCGGCTTCGCGCTCGAGCGCTTCGACGCGATCGGCCGGTGGCGGACCGTCGACGAGTCGTTCAACACCCTCGATACCACCGGCGCGTTGCCCGACGGCACGACATTCGACGGGGTGGCCGGCCTGCGGGCTGCGCTGGTGCGAAAGCCGCGCCGGTTCGCGACCACGGTCACCGAGAAGCTCCTGACCTACGCGCTCGGCCGTGGGCTGGAGCACTACGACATGCCGGCGATCCGCGAGATCATCGACATGGCGGCCGCGGACGAGTATCGTTTTCAGACGGTCGTTCTCGGCGTGGTCCGGAGTTATCCGTTCTTGAACAGGAGATGACGAGATGATCGTCACGAAGAAGGCTCTTCCCCGGCGGACGGTGCTGCGCGGCCTCGGCGCGGCGGTGGCGCTGCCGGTCCTGGACGCCATGGTGCCGGCGCTGACGGCCCGGGCCGCGGCCCGGGTCACGGCCGTCCCGAGACTCGGCTTCGTCTACGCCCCGAACGGGATGTTCCTTCCCAACTTCCACCCGGCGGGCGCCGGCGGAAAGGACTACGCCCTTACTCCGATCCTGGAGCCGATGCGGCCGCATCGCGCCCAGATGGTCGTCCTCAGCGGGCTCAGCAACTCCGGAGTCGTGAGCCCGAAGGAGGGGGGCGGGGTTCACACCCGGGCGCACGGGGGGTGGCTCAACGGCGTGCTGCCGAAGCGGACCGAAGGGGCCGACCTGCGGGCCGGAAAGACGGTCGATCAGTACGCGGCGGACGTCCTTGGGGCTGAGACCTCGCTCCGCTCGCTCGAGCTGACCACGGACAGCAGCTTTCGTGTCGGAAGCTGCGAGAACGGCTATAGCTGTGCCTATCTGAACTCGACCTCCTGGCGGACCCCGACGACGCCCCTGCCTCACGAACGGGATCCGCGGGTGGTCTTCACGCGGCTGTTCGGCGACGGCGGCAGCACCGAGAGTCGTCTCGAGCAGATGCGGACCGACCGGAGCATCCTCGACTCGGTGACCGCGAGCATCGGTGCCCTGCGGCACCGCCTGGGATCGGCCGACTGGGCCGCGGTCGACGATTACCTCGACGCCGTGCGCGGCGTCGAACAGCGGATCCAGCGAGTGGAGCGGACCCAGGCAACGCAGCCGCTTCCGGACGTCGAGCGGCCGACCGCCGTGCCGGAGTCGTACGAAGACCATGTGACGCTGCTGTACGACCTGCTGCATCTCGGCTATCAAGCGGACGTCACGCGCGTCAGCGTCTTCCAGCTCGCACGAGAGGTGAGCGGACGGACCTATCCCGAGGTCGGGGTCCCGGAGGGCCACCACAGCATGTCGCACCACCAGCTCGACCCGCACAACATCGGGCAATACACGAAGATCAACACGTATCACATGTCGCTCTTCGCGAACTTCATCGAGAAGCTGCGGGCGACGCCCGACGGCGACGGGACGCTCCTCGATCATTCGATCATGCTCTACGGCACGGGGATGGGGGACGGCGACCACCACACGCCGTACAACCTGCCGGTAACGCTGGTCGGTGGTGGCTGCGGCACGCTCGAGGGCGGACGGCATCTCGCGTACCCGCTGCACACGCCGTTCATGAACCTCGGGCTGTCGCTGCTCGACAAGGTTGGCGTCAACGTGCGCCGGATCGCCGACAGCACGGGGCCGCTGGAGGACCTGTGATGCCGTCCCGCGACGCGCGAGCGACGCTCATCGGGCGCGGAGCGCTCGGGGGGCTCGCGGGCGGCGCCCTGGTGCTGGGGGTGGTCCTGGGTTCGGGTTCCGCCCTGGCCGCGGCCGCATCCGATGCTCCGCTGATCGCGGCGGCCAGGCAGGGGGACGTCGAGACCGTTCGCACGATCGTGGCCCGGGGCGCGGACGTCAACCTGGCCGAGCCGGACGGGACGACCGCGTTCCACTGGGCCGCGCACCGCGACGCGGATGCGGTCGTCGACCTGCTGATCGCGGCCGGCGCGGATCCCGGGGTGCGCAACCGGTACGGAATCGCACCGCTGTCGCTCGCCGCGGAGAACGGCAGCCTCGCCGTCGCCCGGCGGCTGCTGGATGCCGGTGCCGACCCACGCACCGCCACGCCGGGAGGCGAGACGGTGCTGATGACGGCGGCGCGCGCCGGGGCGGCCGGTCTCGTCCGACTGCTCATCGCCCGCGGCGCCGACCCGAACGCCCGCGAGAGGACGCGAGGTCAGACGGCGCTGATGTGGGCGGCGGCCCGCAACCACGCACGGACGGTCCACGCCCTCGTCGAGCTGGGAGCGGACGTCCATCTCCGGACCGAGCGGGCGCCCCGGCCGAAGAGGAACCCGATCCGGGAGGAGCATCCGCCGCCCACCGGGTTCACCGCCCTGGTGTTCGCGGCGCGGGGCGGACATCTCGACGCGGTCCGGGCCCTTGTCGAGGCTGGAGCCGACGTCAACGACACGCTGTCGGACGGGCAGCGCGCGCTGGTTGTGGCGGTGGCCAACGCCAACTGGGAGCTAGCCGACTACCTGCTCGACCGGGGCGCGGACCCCAACCTGATGGGTGCCGGGTGGAACGCGCTGCACCAGGCCGTACGGACCCGCCGGATGAGCATCGGCCCCGGCACCCCGGGGCCGATCCCGAGCGGACGTCTCGACAGCATCGAGGTCGTCCGGAAGCTGATCGCCAAGGGCGTCGACCTCGACGCCCGGATGACACGCAACGGGATGAAGGACGGACAGCGCAACCGGCTCAACCGCCTCGGGGCGACGGCCTTCTTCCTCGCGTCGAAGGTCACCGACGTCGAGGCGATGCGGGTGCTGCTCGACGCCGGCGCCGACCCGTTGATGCCGACCGCCGACGGCACGACGCCGCTCATGGCGGCCGCGGGTGTCGCCATCTACAACCCGGGCGAGGACGGCGGATCGCTCGAGGGTCAGGAGGACGAGGTCCTCGACGCGGTGCGGATGCTGGTCGAGCTGGGCAACGACGTCAACGCGAGCAATTACCGCGGCGAGACGGCGCTGCACGGTGCGGCGTTCAGGGGCGCGAGCAACGTGGTCGCGTATCTGGTCGAGCAGGGCGCGGACCTCGAGGCGCGCACGACCCAGTATGGCCTGTCGCCGCTCGCGATCGCGGCCGGGCTGAGCTACACGGAGTTCTACAAGGCGCAAGTCGAGACGGCGGATCTGCTGCGGAGGCTGATGGCGGCTCGCGGCATCTCGACGGAGGGGCACACCGCCGACGGATCGATCTGCTACGACTGCCGGCAGACGCGGGCCGACCAGCAGCGGGCTTGGGAGGCGCGCGAGGCAAGGATGGAGGCACTCTTCGACCCCGAACAGCCGGTGATCCCGGAGGCCCTGCTCGGCCTCGACCCGGAGCCGCGCACGATCGGCGCATCCGACCGGCAGCCCTGAACGCCGGAGATCGGTTCCCTCCAGACGGGCTCGGTGGCCGGTGTTCGGCGGGGGAGGCCTTCACGCTCGAGGGGACCGTCAAGGACGGTGAGGTTCGCTTCCGTCTGACCGGCCAGGCCGGCGGCTACTCGCTCACGAGGAGTTTGAGATGAACCATCGAGTTCTCGTCGTCACCGGCGCCGCGGCTGTCATGGTCGCGCTCCTGCTGTCTGGTTCGACGCCGGTCGCTGCCCAGACCGTGCCACAAACACCATGGGGTCGACCCGATCTCCATGGTGTCTATGACTACTGGACCTTCACGCCGTTGGAGCGCCCCGCCGAGCTCGCGGACCGGGATGTACTGACGGCCGAAGAGGCCGCCGTCTCCGCTCAAAGAAGCAAAGCAGCCGCGCTGGCGCGCGATGCACCGCCGCCGCCAGGGTCGGTCGGCGCATACAGCCAGGCGGTCTGGACCGACCGTACCAGAGCCACGGCTCTCACCCAGCCATCGCTGCTCGTGGACCCGCCGGACGGCAGACTTCCCCCGCTGACTCCGCAGGCGAAGCACAGGGCCGAGGCACACGATGCAGCCGGCGGGCATCCGGTCAGAGTACGTGTCGGCGGCGTGAACGCGGACGGTCCAGAGGCTCGAGGGGTGTCTGAACGATGCATCGTCGGGTTCAGCACTGGGCCACCCATGTTGCCGGGCGGTAACAACAACATCGTGCAGCTGTTCCAGACGCCCGACTACGTCGTCATCTACCACGAGATGATCCACGACGCCCGCATCGTTCCCCTGGGTCGGCGCGCACCGCTGCCGACCAGCATCCGCCAGTGGCTCGGGACGTCCCGCGGTCATTGGGAGGGGGACACGCTGGTCGTTGACACGACGAACTTCACCGACAAGACGGGCAGCTTCAGCACATCATTTCCCGACTTTAAGTCCTTGGGATCGGCAGAACGCCTGCACTTGAGGGAGCGCTTCACGCGGGTGGATTCGGAGACGGTGATGTACGAGTTCACCGTGGAAGATCCGGCGTCGTTTGCCCGGTCGTTTACCGGGCGATTCCCCCTTAATCGGACCGACACGCCGGTCTACGAATTCGCCTGCCATGAAGGTAACCTCGGCATGATCAATATGCTGAGCGGGGCGCGCGCCGAAGAACGTGCGACAGGCTCGAACCCGTGATCGAGCTCGCGGACCGAGATGTGATGGAGCGTATCGTCGCACGGGGTCGTGACAACGGATACGAGGTCTGAGGGGGGTCCCATGGGGTGTTCGAAGCTGTCGGTGTTGTGTCTCGCTGCGCTGCTTCTACTGTGCTCGCTCGACCCGGCTCGGGCTCAACCAGGGCGCGACGTCCCGCACGGCGAGTGGCGCCACTACGCCGGTGATCTTTCCAGCACGAAGTATTCGCCGCTCGACCAGATCGACAAAGACACGGTCAAGCGGGTACGGATCGCCTGGCAGCGCGAGGCGCTCGATGACGCGGTCAAGCAGAAGTATCCGCGCTTGCGCGTCACCAACAACTTCCAGAGTACGCCGCTGATGGTGGGCGGCATCCTGTACGCCAGTATCGGTCCCGGGACCGTCGCCGCCATGGATGCGGTCACGGGCCGGACCATCTGGGTGACCGACCCGGCTGGCGAGAACGAGCAGGTTGGGGGCGCCGCGAAACGCGGCGTCGCGTACTGGCGCGACGGAGACCACGAGCGAATCATCTATGTGAGCGGTGAGCACCTGGTCGCGATCGACGCCAAGACTGGCGCGCCAGTCGCGACGTTCGGCGACCACGGCAAGGTGGATCTCAAGCTCGGCGTGGGCAAGCCGGTGAGTAGCTACAGCTGGAGCTCGGTTCCACTCGTCGCCCGCAACGTCATCGTAGTTGGCGGCAACGTGCAGAGCTCGAGCAGAGAAACGCCACCCAGCGCGGTGCGCGGATACGATGCGCGGAGCGGACGGCAACTCTGGCGCTTCGAAACCATCCCAGGCGAAGGCGACTACGGGAACGAAACCTGGGAGGACGGTTCCTGGGAGTCTACCGGCAAGACGTATGTCTGGAGCTGGATGAGCGCCGACGATGAGCTGGGCTATGTCTACTTGCCGACGAGTACGCCCACCAATGATTGGTACGGCGGGCGTCGGCACGGCGACAACCTGTTCGCAGAGAGTCTCATCTGCTGGATCTCGAAACCGGGCGCCGCGTCTGGCATTTCCAGGCGGTTCACCATGGCCTCTGGGACTACGACTTCCCCGCCGCGCCGAACTTGCTCGACATCAACGTCGACGGCCGGCTCATCAAGGCCGTCGCGATCGTCAGCAAACAGGCGTTCACGTACGTCTTCGACCGTGTGACGGGCCGGCCGGTCTGGCCGATCGAGGAGCGACCTGTGCCGCCGTCCACCGTGCCGGGCGAGAAGGCCGCCGCGACGCAGCCCTTCCCGACCAAACCGCCGGCATTCGACCAGCAGGGGATCACGACGGACGATCTCATCGACTTCACTCCCGAGCTACGCAGGGAGGCGCTTCAGATCCTCAATCAGTACGTGTACGGCCCGCTCTTCCAGCCGGGGTCGCTGGAAGAAAACGGCAAGAAGGGCACGATTCAGATGCCAGGCTCTGTGGGTAGGGCCAACTGGACCGGTGCGGCGGTCGATCCGGAGACGGGCCTGTTGTATGTACCGTCAGTGCACAGCCCGATCAACCTCACCATCGTGCCCGTGAATCCCGACCGGTCGAATGCGCGGTTCGTCCGGCGCGGCTACGAGCACGTGGCTGGTCCACTGGGTCTGCCCCTCTTCAAGCCCCCCTACGGCAGGATTACGGCAATCGATCTGAACCGCGGCGAACACGTATGGGTAAAACCGAATGGTGAAGGCCCACGCAATCACCCAGCCATCGAGCACCTCAACCTGCCCTGGCTCGGACAACCGGGTCGGGCATCACCGCTGGTGACCAAGTCGCTGTTGTTCATGGCCGAAGGCGCCCCTGACGGCGCGCGCATCCCGCCAGGGGGCGGCGGCAAGAAATTCCGCGCCTACGACAAGATGACCGGTGAGGTGGTGTGGGAAATCGAGCTGCCGGCCGGTACCACGGGCGCCCCGATGACCTATCTAGCCGGCGGCAAGCAGTACATCGTCGTTGCGATTGGCGGCGGAGACCAGCCGGCATCGTTCGTGGCGCTCAGCCTGCCATGAGCACGATCGCCGTCGAGGAACTGCGCCTTCGACCGATTGGATCCGCAACCCCGGCCCGAAAAACCGATCCGGTTGGGGCTATGCGGTTTCCCGAACGAGAGCAGCCGGAGCGTTCTCACGCGTGGGCATGCGTATCGCAAGTGCCGCGAGCGAATTCAGAGCGAGGACGGCAGCGTGACGGTCCGGGAGACCGATCCGTTTGACGACACGCCTCGCATGGTGTCGGCCGCGCGCGAGGCGTCGCCGTACGGGTCCTGATCCGAGCATCGATTTCTTTCAGGACCTCGTTCAGGCACGCGTTCCAGACGTCGTCAAGGAGTTCGAGCGAAGTGGCCATGCGCCCTTCCTTCAAAGCGCATGCCTGCCCGAAGCTTCGCTAGGCGTGTTGTCAATCTGGCGGGACGTGCAGAAGCCGCCACACGTGGTTGACCACGGCGACGCAGTTCTTACTGAACGACTGGCCCAGCCCCGCAAAAAGCCGGTACAGAGCCGCTGAAGCCTGCGGGGCATTCTTGTGGCACCCATGTGCCACCCAAAAGAGAAACGGGCTCGACCTATATCAGAATAGGGTAGTGTGTCGAACTGTGTGCAAAACCGCTTGAAGAAGACGAGCGGTCATGGCAAAAGGTTGATTGTCTCGATCGACCTACTCGCAAAGGAGCGCAGCCATGACCACTCGAGCCAAGCGTAGCGCGAAGTCCCCCCGAATCGAAGCCCTCGTCAGCGAGGACCGCGAGTTGTTGAAAACGCTGATGCAGGAGGCCCTGCAAGCGGTCCTGGACGCCGCCATGACCGAGACCGTGGGGGCGGGACCCGGCGAGCGCACGGCGGATCGGACGGGCTATCGGTCCGGCTACTACAGCCGGGGGCTGGTGACCCGGATCGGGAAGTTGGAGCTGCGAGTGCCGCGCGACCGGGAGGGCCGGTTCTCGACGGAGCTCTTTGACCGGTATCAACGCTCCGAGAAAGCGTTGGTGAGCGCCTTGGCGGAGATGTATGTCCAGGGGGTGTCGACCCGCAAGGTCAAAGCGATCACCGAAGAGCTGTGCGGGCACACGTTCTCGGCGAGCACCATCAGCCGGATCAACAAGAGCCTGGATGGGCTCCTGCGCCGCTTTGCCCAACGCCGGCTCGACGAGGCCTATCCGTATCTGATCCTCGATGCGCGCTACGAGAAGGTCCGGCTTGACGGGGTGATCCAGTCGCAGGCGGTCTTCATCGCGATCGGGATTAACGGTGAGGGGCGCCGCCAAATCCTGGGCGTCGAGCTCTCGAACAGGGAGTCGCGCTCAAGCTGGACGGCCTTCGTCACAGGCCTCAAGACGCGCGGGCTGCACGGCGTGGAGTTCGTCGTCTCCGACGATCACGCGGGGATCAAACGGGCCGTCCGAGAGCTCCTCCCGGAAGCGGTCTGGCAACGCTGCTACGTGCACTTCCTCCGCAATGCGCTCGACTATCTGCCCCGCAAGGCTGACGACGACTGCCGCCAGGAGCTGCGCTGGCTCTACGACCGGCGCAACCTCAAAGAGGCCCAGCAGGACTTGCAGGCGTGGCTTACCCGCTGGGCCACCCGCTATCCCAAGCTCACCGACTGGGTCGAAGCGCATATCGGGGAGACGCTGAACTTCTACAGCTTGCCGCGCCAACACCACAAGCATCTCAAGAGCACGAATATGCTCGAGCGTCTCAACGAGGAGATTAAGCGGCGCACGCGGGTGGTCCGGATCTTTCCCAACGCCGCGAGCTGCTTACGCTTGGTCCGCGCCCTGTGTGCGGAAGTCCACGAGGGCTGGCTCGAGGATCACCGCTACTTGAACATGGAGTTTCTGAAAGAACAGAAGAAAGAACTGCGGACCGCCGCCTAACGGATCACAGCCTCAGCCATGAAAACCTTTTTGCACAACTTGACGTACACAACCCAGAATAGAGCCCGTTGTTATTGGTCGGGATGACTGGATTTGAACCAGCGACCCCCTGACCCCCAGTCAGCGACCAGCGCATTTTCCTGCAAACGAACGAAACCAGTTGAGCGCTATTACTGCTTGAACAATCAGCAGTTATCGTGTTCAATGTTTTTCATGCAACTGCGCCAAGCGCGCGTACTCGTGTTACCCATGTGTTACCCCAGCGATACCCTGACTCCACATGTGACCCCGCCGTGCAGGGTAACACATGGGTAACACCGAGACCCTGACCGCGCGATTTATCGAGACCGTGAAGCCCGGCCCGACGCGCATGGAGTACTTCGACCGTGCGGTGACCGGGCTGGCGTTGCGCGTCTCGCCGACGGGCGGCAAGAGCTGGGTCCTGCTCTATCGCCAGAGCCGACGGCTGAGGCGATGGACGCTCGGACGCTATCCGACGCTGAGCCTGGCGGAGGCGCGCGACCGGGCACGTGCTGGCCTTCGGGCGGTCGCCGCCGGGGACGATCCCGCACACGAGAAGCGCAGGCGCCGAGACGCGCTAACGGTCGCCGGGCTGGCGGAGCGCTACCTCGTCGAGTACGCCCAACCCCGGAAACGGAGTTGGAAGGAAGATCGTCGGTTGTTGGCGCACGAGGTGCTGCCCGCGTGGCGGCATCAGGCCGCGCGAGACATTCAGCGAGCCGACGCGCGCGCGCTCATCCACACAGTGGCCGCGCGCGGATCGCCCATTGCCGCGAACCGCCTCCGGGCCCTGCTGCACACGGTGTTTGCCTTCGCGGTCGCCCAGGACATCGTCGAGGCGAATCCGATTACCCACGTGCCACGTCCCGGTGTCGAGCGTCGCCGGGACCGGGTGCTGACAGCCGACGAGATCCGCACGTTCTGGGCGGGGCTGGACGACGACGCCCCGGTGATGGCCGCCGCGCTTCGGGTGCGGTTCGTCACCGCGCAGCGGGGCGGCGAGATACACGACCTGCGGTGGCGTGACCTGGACCTCGCCACGCGCTGGTGGACGATCCCTGCCGAGCGCAGCAAGAACGGGCTCCCGCATCGGGTTCCGTTGACCGCGCTGGCGCTCGACCTGATCGCCGCGCTCCCCGTCCCCGATCCTGAGGGGTATGTGTTCGCGGGGGCGCGGGGGAAGCGCCAACGGTCGCAGGCCATCGCCCGGCTCGGGCTCGACGACTTCCGGGGGCATGACCTGCGGCGCACCGCCGCCTCGCACATGGCGTCGGCCGGGGTCTCCCGGCTCGTGATCGGAAAGATTCTGAACCACGCCGAGCCGTCGGTGACGGCCGTCTACGACCGCCACTCCTACGATGCTGAGAAGCGCACGGCGCTGGAGACCTGGGCGACGGCGCTGATGGGCATCGTGCAGCACCCCAGCTAGAGGGTTGCATCCGCGTCCACCCCCTATACAATGGGAGCATGTCTGTGCAGAAGGGCTCGTTCGGGCTCGGCTTAAACCCGCACATCATGAAGGACCTCGCCGCCGCAGGCGAGGCCTGGAGCCGCACCTGTCGCCCTCTGGGTGAAGCGCTGAAGGCCATCGAGGCATCACCGGTATGGCTGCGAGCGGCGGCAGACTCCTCTCGGGTCGGAGAACGTTTGACCGTCCGATTGCAGCCGTTGAATCTCAAGTTCGACGGGCTTACCGTGCCCCAGTTGAATCTCAAGCTCCCAGACGGTTTTTCCCAAGCGATTGGGCCGTGCATGCTTCCGTCATTCACGCCTGAGATGCCCGTTGAATCACCGGAGGCTGAGCATCAGCAGACGGCAGTCACCCCCTGTGACACGGAGCGGGCGGCGCGGCTAGGACGGGACCTGCTCGCGAACAATCGACGGGCAAGCCTTCGTGCCACCGAATGCCGGCGGCAACACGCACGCGAACGGGACGCGCGGTTGAGGATGCTCGCCGAGGATTATCGCCGTCGCCGTCCCGACGCGTCACGCAGTCAAATTGCGCTCGCGCTTGCCCAGACCGACAGCCGGTCCTACCACACCATCCGCCAGAAGCTCGCCGTGCTCGGGTTCAAATAGTTTTCCCTGTGGTGGAGGCTGACAGTCACCACGGGTGGCTGTCAGGTTTTCGTTGGGCGTTGACGGTCACCCTTGGTGACTGTCAATCACCCGCCCATCATGGCTGCATGCTGAAGCCTGTAGCCGAGACCACACGAACACCCCCACCGTTCGACCCCACGGCCACCATCGTCCGCCCGTGCCATTTGCGCGCGGCGACGGGCCTCTCGCAGACCACCGTCTGGCGCTTGCGCCGCGCCGGACAGTTTCCCCCGGCGATCCAGATCGGGCAATCCGCCATTGGCTGGCGGCGCGCCGACATCGAGGCGTGGCTCGCGCACCGAACGAAGGCGTACTAGATGGGACGAAGGAAGTCTGCGAAGTCGCTCGCGCTCATTGAGACGGCGCGGGAGATGCTCGCCGAGATCCAGCCGGCCAGCATTCGCGCCGTCTGCTACCGCCTGTTCACGCAAGGCGTGATCGCGTCGATGGCGAAGAACGAGACGAACAAGGTCGGGACTCAGCTCACATGGGCACGCGAGCAGGGCGTTATTCCATGGGCGTGGGTCGTCGATGAGACCCGTGCGCCGGAGCGGGTCTCCGCGTGGGACGATCCGGCGGCGTACGTCGAGACGGTCACGCATGCCTACCGGCGGGACCGGTGGACCGATCAGCCCGCGTGGATCGAGGTGTGGTCAGAGAAGGGCACGATTCGTGGCACGCTCGCGCCCGTGCTGCAGGAGTACGGCCTCACCTTCCGGGTGATGCACGGCTACGGATCGGCGACGGCCGTCAACCAAATCGCGGAAGAAAGTCCCTCTGGGGCCGACAAGACGCTCACGGTCTTCTACGTCGGCGACTGGGACCCCAGCGGACTGCACATGAGCGACGTGGATTTACCACGACGCCTCGCGGCGTACGGCGGCGAGGTGGCGATCCACCGACTGGCGCTGACCTCGGACGATTGCTCCCGGGGATCGCTGCCATCCTTCGCCACGGACAGCAAGCGGCGAGATCCCCGGTACCGCTGGTATCGGGATCGCTACGGTGCGGACTGCTGGGAACTCGATGCCCTCAGCCCGGTCGTGCTGCGAGACCGGGTGGCTGTCGCCATTGACGGCGTGATCGATCACGACGCCTGGGATCGCGCCGAGGCGGTCGAACGTGCCGAGCGTGAATCGCTGACCAGCATCCTAGCCACGTGGCCAGGTATTTCTATGCCTGCCTCGAAATACGAGGACGGAAAAATCGGCGGTGAAGCAAAGAGAATGGACAGTCACCGTTGGTGACGATCCACGGCCCGTCCATGCTGAGGTGAGAAGGTCGGCGCGGGAGCCGTTAGCAGCGGCTCTCGCGCCATGCAGGAACAACCGTTCGACTTGGCGGTTTCCGGGTTCGACCTGCGACGCCATTGTACAACGTCTCAGGCCGGCCCCGGCGCGGGGCGCTGGTCGGTAGCGAGAAGACGGCAGCAGCGTCGCCCGCGTCATCGGAAGGCACTCACTGTGGGGCGGATGCAGAGGTGCCAGGCCCACGTCTGAGGCGTGAGGGGCCGCATCCCGGCTGCGTCGGCAGCCAAGAAGCAACACGCCATCGGGTCACGCCCTGACCGCGAGCCGTCCCTTCGGGGTACGGGCCGCGCCGCGACCCGGCCGCGAAGCACCGCGACGCTCCCTACGCCGGTTGGCGAGGCAACGTATGACGGACGAGCGGTCGACGTTCCGCTGGGGCGGGACGTCTCTCCGCTTCCCCCGCTCAGCAGCCCTATCCGGTTGCTGGTTGGTACAAGAAGGAACGGGAAGAAGCGAGAGAGAAGAGAGAGAGAGAGAGAACAGAGAGGGGACCCCTGAGCGGTATGGGCGTTGAGGCCCTGGAACCGCCTGGCCAAGTTTCGATGCAACACACACGGACGCTGTTCGACTGGATCGGGACGTTGACGGTAACGCAGGGGCGGCTCGCCGGGCAGCCGTTCGTCGTGCTGCCGTGGCAACACCGGTTTCTGCGCGGCGCGTTCCGGGCGGGGGTGTCGAGCGCGGGGTTGTCGGTGGGACGGGGCAACGGGAAGTCGGCATTGACGGCGGCGATTGCGACGGCGGCGCTCGCGGGGCCGCTGGCCCAGCCGAGGGCGGATGTGGTATGCGTCGCGTCGAGCTTCACGCAAGCCCGGATCATCTTCGAGCACGTGATCGCCTTTCTGCGGCCGTGGCTCGAACGCGAGCCGACGCGGTGGCGGATTCAGGACAGCGCGAACCGGGCCAGCCTTGAGGATCGGCAGACGGGCGCGCGGGTGCGGTGTCTAGGTAGCGATCCGCGTCGCGCGCATGGCCTGGCCCCGGCCTTGGTGTTGGCCGACGAACCGGCGCAATGGCCGCCGAGCACGAGTGCGCGGATGCACGCCGCGCTGCTCACGGCGCTCGGGAAGATCCCACACAGCCGGCTGATCGCGCTCGGGACGCGGCCGGCGGATACGAGCCACTGGTTCGCGACGTTGCTCGGCGGTGGCCCCGGCGTCTATGCGCAGTGCCACGCGGCGGCGGCGGACGATCCTCCGTTTCTGAAACGGACGTGGCGGAAGGCCAACCCGTCACTCGCGGCGATGCCGGATTTAGCCACGGCGATTCGGACAGAGGCGGATCGCGCGAAGACGGACGCCTCGCTGCTCCCGGCGTTTCAGGCGCTGCGGTTGAACTTGGGCACCTCGGACACCGAACGGGCGGCGCTCTTGGCGGCCGGCACGTGGGAAGGCCTTGAGGTCGACGACGTGCCCCGCGCTGGCCCGTGCCTCTGGGGGATCGACGCGGGCACGACGGCGGCCATGACGGCGGCCTGCGCGTTCTGGCCCGAGAGCGGCCGACTCGACACCGTGGCGGCCTTTCCGAGTGCGCCGACGCTGGCTGAACGCGGATTGAAAGACGGCGTCGCGGATCTCTATCAGCAGATGGCCCGGCGGGGCGAGCTGGTGACGCTCGGCGGCCGTGTCGTGCCGCTGCGCGACTTCGTCTGTGTTGTCCGGGATCGGTTTGGCATCCCGGCGGCGATCGTCGCCGATCGGTGGCGCGAAGGTGAGCTCAGGGACGCGCTCGACGCGGCCGGGCTGCCCCGCTGCGCGTTCGTGCTGCGCGGCCAAGGCTACAAGGACGGCGCTGAGGATGTCCGAGCGTTTCGAACCGCGTGCTTGACGCAGCAGGTGAAACCGGCCGTGTCGCTGTTGCTCAGGGCCGCCATGCGCGAAGCGACGGTGATCGCCGATCCGGCCGGCAACGAGAAGCTGTCGAAGGCGAGTGAAGGCGGGCGGCGGTTCCGGGCGAAGGACGACGCGGCGGCAGCGGCGATTCTGGCGGTGAGTGCCGGTGTCAGGCGCGAGCGGCCCCGGCCGGCGCGCGTCTATCTCGGAGTGGCGTAATGGCAGGCACCCGTGGCCGGACGGTGTATCGAGATCGGCGCTGGGCGCACGTCCGACGCGCCGTGCTTAGCCGGGCCGCGTGGCGCTGCGGGGTGTGCGGCGGCGTGGGCCGGCTCGAAGTCCACCATCGGCGGCCGCTGGCCGCTGGCGGGGCCGCCTTCGCGATCGGGAACCTCGAGGTGCGCTGCCGGCGGTGTCACCTACGGGCGCATCATCCGCCCCGACACTCGCCCTGGGATCGATTGGTGAACGAACTCTTGAACGAAGGGATGCAGACATGACGAACGGACAGAAGCTCCAACTCCGACTGAGTGAGATCAGGCAGTCGCTCAACGAGCTGTCGGGGCTTGACAGCCCAACGGACGAACAGCGGGCGACGATGGCTGCGCTGTCGACGGAATACCCCACGATCGAGACGCGATGGCGGGCGGCCACCATCGCCGAGGCCGACGCGCCGGAGACGCGCGCCGACGATGGCGAAGACACCGAGCGTCGGGCCCTCGTCGAACGTGTCGAGTTGCGGGCCTACTTGCACGAGGCGGCGATGG
Organism: Vicinamibacterales bacterium; assembly: GCA_965249105.1. Taxonomy (GTDB): domain Bacteria; phylum Acidobacteriota; class Vicinamibacteria; order Vicinamibacterales; family UBA8438; genus CAUZIB01. The sequence continues at coordinate 2,246,965 of OZ252219.1, forward strand.
GCCGAACCGTCACCGGGGCCGAGCAGGAACTCCGCGCGGCCGTCTTCGGCGAACACGCCCGCGAGGGACTCGTGCCGTGGGAGGCCTTGCTGCCCCACGAGGCACGGGCGGACACGGCGACGACGGCCCCGACGGATGTGGGCGCGTCGCAAGCCAGCATTCTCGGCCGGGTGTTCGCCGGCACGGCCGCCAGCTATCTCGGCGTCAGCATGCCGCACGTGGGGATCGGCGAAGTCAATTACCCGGTACTCTCGGCCGGCGTGTCGCCTGAGATGAAGAGCAAGGGCGCGGTGAAGGATGCCGAGGCCGCGACGATCAGCACGACGGTCTTGGAACCCCGTCGACTGACGGCGCGGTATCTGTTCAGCGTCGAAGACACGGCACGGCTGCGGGGTATGGAAGAGGCGCTTCGCCGGGATCTGAGCGGCGCCCTTGGGGAAAAGATCGACGATCAGATCCTCAATGGGAACGGCACGGCCCCGAACGTCAGCGGGTTTCTGAGCGCCCTCACGGCCCCGACGGCCCCGACGACGGTGGCCACCTTCAGTGACTTCGTCGGCGCGGCGAGTCAGGCGGTGGATGGCCGCTACGCACGCAACCTCCCGGGCGTGAAAATGCTCGTCGGAGCCACGACGTACGCCTTGGCCGGTACGCTCATGAACCCGAGTGGTGACGTGGCCTTGAGTGACTACCTGATCGCACGGAGCGGCGGATTCATCACCTCCGCGCTCATTCCGGCCCCGCCGGCGAGCGGCACGTGGCAGGACATCCAAGCGGCGATCGTCTACCGAGCGGCCCGGGGCGCGGGCTCGGCTGTCGCGCCGGTGTGGCAAGGGCTCGAACTCATCCGCGATCCGTATACGCACGCGGCAAAGGGCCAAGTCAGCATCACGGCCGTCGCGTTGTGGGCGTTCAGCCTCATCCGATCGGACGCCTACGTGCGGGCGGCGTTCAAGGTGGCGTAATGCTCGACGAGTATCGCTTCAGCGTTGTCGAGTGGCGCGAGAGTGCCACCGGCCCCGGCCGTGTCGAGGGTGTCGCCCTGCGCTACGCCGACGAAGCGCAGCTCCCGGGGTTTCGGGAGCGGTTCCAGTCGGGGGCCTTCGGCGACGTGGCGGCGCTCGACGTGTTGGCGAACGTGCACCACGATCGCGGCCGGCCGTTGGCCCGTACCGGCGGCGGCGGGTTGACGTTCGCGGACGGGCCGGACGCCTTGCGGGCCACGCTCGACTTGCCGGACACCCGCGACGGACACGACGCGGCCGCTCTGCTCCGGCGGGGGGTGCTGCGGGGATTCTCGCTCGAATTTCGCGTCGAGGGAGAACGCTTCGAGGCGGGGGTGCGGATCGTCGAGCGGGCCGCGCTGCGTGGGTTGGCGCTGGTGGATCGGCCCGCGTACGGCGCGAGTCTGGCGGCGATTGCCGAACGTGCGGCAGCGGGCGGGCACGTTATAAGCACTTATGACGTGCGACGGAGGCGGGTATGGCTGTAGCCCCTGTAGCGGCGGCGGCGGAGCAGGTGACCCCTAGGGGTCACCTGAGAAGTCCTTCTAACCTGCGACGGAGGCGGGTATGGCGGTAACCGAGGCGCAAGCGGCGGTGCATCTGCGCCTCGTGGCGGACGAAGCGAGCTACACCGGATCCGCGTACACGGAACTCGTGCCGTCGCCGCTCAAGGCGGCGCAGGCCCTCGTTGATCGGCACGTGCCCGACGCGCCCGATGACGTGAAGGACGAAGCGACGCTCAGGTGTTTCGGTTGGTTGTTCGATTCAGGCGGATGGGGCAGCGACGAACGGCCGGCGGTGAGTAGCGCGGGTGCGCTCATCAAGAGCGGGGCGGCGAGTCTGCTTAAACCATGGCGCGTGCATCGCGCGGGAGCCTGCTAGCCATGTGGCCCTTCACGCGACGCACCGAACACCGGCAGGCGTCCTATGCCGATGGCGTCGTCCAGGCGATCCTCGCTCGAGCTGCGGGCACGCACGCGGACGTGACGGCGACGGCGGCCGTCGAAGCGGCGGCGGGCGCGCTCAGTCGCGCCTTCGCCTCAGCCGAGATCACCCCGAACACGCCAGCCACGCGCGGGCTCACCCCTGACGTGCTGGCCCAGATCGGCCGGACCTTGATCGTCCACGGTGAGCATATCTCCCTCATCGACGTGCGCGGCGGCCGGGTTCACCTCCTGCCCGCTGCCGCGTGGGACGTGACGGGCGCGGCCGATGCGTCCACCTGGCGCTACCAGCTCGATCTCGCGGGCCCGTCAGGATCCGTCACTGTCTCGCGCCCGGCCGAGAGCGTGGTTCACTGTCGCTACTCGACTGATCCGGCGCGGCCGTGGGTAGGCGTCGGGCCGCTCGAGCGCGCGCGGCTCTCGGGCCGGCTCAGTGCCGAACTCGAAGCGGCGCTCGGTGACGAAGCGAGCGGGACACGGGGCTACGTGTTGCCCATTCCGAGCGACGGCCAGGATAGTTCAGTGGCCGATCTGCGTCGGGATATTGGATCACTTGGCGGCAAGACGGCGCTCGTCGAAACGGCGATGGCCGGCTGGGGCGACGGGCGGATGGCTGCGCCCCGGGGCGACTACGAACCGAAACGATTGGGCGCGAACCCGCCCGTGTCGCTGGCGACGTTGCGCAGTGACGCGGCCCAAGCCGTCCTGAGCGCGTGCGGCGTGCCGGTGGAACTCGTCACGGCGGGCGACGGCACCGGACAGCGCGAAGCGTGGCGGCGATTCCTGCATGGCACCGTGCAGCCGCTCGCGGCCTGCGTGGCCGGTGAGCTGGCCAAGAAGCTCGACACGCCGACGCTCACGCTCGGGTTCGACAAGTTGTTCGCGTCAGATCTCTCGGGGCGGGCGCGCGCCTTCCAAAGCCTCGTGGGCGGCGGGATGGACGTGAACCAGGCGGCGGGCCTGGCCGGGCTGCTGGCTGACGACTAGTCCCCTTCCATCGGCCGGGGGTTCCAAACAAGAAGCTTGTCTGTCTCTGCATCGTAAGCGCCGTCTAACTTGGGGGGGTGATCGTCATAACCGTCGGCCTGATCCAATTGCGTCTGGGTCAGGTTCCTCGCGTCCTTGAGTATGGTTCCGCCCAGTGATGCAGCGCTAAGGTTGGCCCCCTTGAGATTGGCATTCGTGAGATCCGCGAAATCGAGTGCCGCATTGGACAGGTCTGCGCCTTCGAACGACACCAGCTGCAAGTGGTGGGCGTACTGTAGGTCCAACTGAAACCCTGTCTCCTTTTTTTCCAGTGCAATACGAGCCGGGCTACGGTCGCTGATCATCTCCACGATGGTTTCGACATCCGGGCGAGGTCGCAGAGATCTTGCAAGCTGTTGGTCGTTGGCGGCCATTTTCTTACGACCGCTGCCGTCTGCTCTGTGCGGGAGCGTCTTATCCTCTGGAGGATCCCGCACAAAGGCGCAGAATAAGCGCATCGCGTCGACATGGTACTGTTCAGGATGTTCATCGGCGAGGTTCCGGAGCGCGTAGATTCCGCCGAGTCGGACCGACAAGACCTTACTCCCGAGCATCTCGGCGCCCTTCTGGTAACGGTCGTTCTGCAAGCTGCGCTGCGCCGTCTCCAAACTGCGCTGCGCCGTCTCCAAGCTGTGCTGCGCCGTCGCAGCTTGGCGATCAGCCACGGAGAGTCGCCACCAGGTGAACCAGAGCCCGGGTAGGACGCCACCGACGATGACAAGATTGCGGACGGTCGCAGACCTGGATTCCCGGCCGTCCGGCGCTACCGCGAGCCAACCCCAGAGGCACCACGCCGCCAGAAAATAGAGCGCGAAATAGACACCGAGAACGGCGATGACTTTTTTCTTCGTTGTATCGGTCATCAGCGTACGTTTACCTTCCCGCGCCAGTGCCGGCGCTACCCTGTCGCCAGTTGAAGCGGCCCCCGAGGGTGCAGACAACACCCCCGCCTAACCACAACCCGCTAACAAGGAGCGTGTCAGGGCCAAGCTGGAGGCCCAGGCCACGTTTATCGCTTGGTTGGGATACCTTTACGCACAGAGAAGAACAAGGGCGGGCGGCCTCAGAAAACCGGTAACAGACCTGTTACAAGTTTTCTCGTGAGGACGGCTTGGCAGATCGGATGACGATCTCCCGCTGGCGTGCGCGAGGCGTGTTCCCCTGGTCCGCCACGCGGCGGCAATCTGTTACCCCTCTGTTACCCAGTTAGTTTTTCGGCTCTGGTGACTCGCTGTAACTTATTGAAAATATTGGTCGGGATGACTGGATTCGAACCAGCGACCCCCTGACCCCCAGTCAGGTGCGCTACCAGGCTGCGCCACATCCCGAGATAACTGTTGACAAAAGACTTAGGCGTACGGCCTTCACTAGTTTAGGCCGCCACCCTGACTGCGAAAACGGGTCACTTGGCTGAACAGCCTCTTGATTTGTCCACGACGCGTCTATTGCCATTTGAAAACAAGTGACTTAGCCGACTGGCATGTTCGGTGGTTCGAGGACCCAGAGGGCTTCGTCTGACAATTGTGTGACACTCGGGAGACTCTGAGTGCCCGAATCGCTGACCCAGTGTATCTCACGGCTGGAGTGTGAGCGAAACTTAGTTGGAAATTGAAGCGGCTCCAAACCCTGTGGTTTGATGACGTTTGAGAAGACGGACATCAGCCCACGAGAGAAAGGAGCCGAGATGAGCAGTGTCCTACGATCGGTCAGGAAGCGCAAGAAAGGTCACACGTTGGGCGCGGTCGACGTCATCGACCGAGAGGAGTACGCCGAGCTGGAGGTCGATGCCAAGGTGGCGTTGATCCGGTCGTTGGTTCCGCTGGGCTTGATGCACATCGAGGAGTTGCTCGACGAGGAAGTGACCGCGCTGGCTGGCGAGCGCTACGCCCGCAAAGCCCCGTCAGTCGGCGGGCGCCGTCATGGCAGCAACCCCGGGACGGTCGGGTTGGCCGGCCAGCGCGTGCCGATTCGCGTGCCCCGGATTCGCCATGTCACGGAGCGCGAGATTCCCCTGCGGTCGTACGAGGCGCTGCATGGCGATCGCGCAGTCAACGACCTGTTGCTGCGGCGCGTGCTGTATGGGATCTCGTGCCGCAACTACGCGGCGGCCGCCGAGGCGATTCCCAGGGCGATCGGCCTATCGGGGTCGACGGTGTCCCGCGCGTTCATTCAGGCCAGCGCGACGAAACTCCGCGAGCTCCAGGAGCGGGACCTCTCCGGGGAGGACGTCGTGGCCCTCGTGCTGGACGGCAAGACGTTCGCCGAGGCGACGATGGTCGTCGCGCTGGGCATCACGATGACGGGGGACAAACGGTTCCTGGGCGTCGTCGAGACGGACACGGAGACCGAGAAGGTGTTGACCCCGTTCCTCCGGTCATTGGTCGAGCGGGGCCTCGATGTCTCCCAGGGGCTTCTGGTGATCGTGGATGGCGGCAAGGGGCTCCGGGCGGCCGTGCGGAAAGCCTTCCGCCACCGCGCCCTGGTGCAACGGTGTCAGTGGCACACGCGCGAGAACGTGGTGAGTTACGTGGCCAAGCGTGAGCAGCCGGTGTGGCGGCAGCGTCTCCAGCGCGCCTACAACCGTCCGGAGTACGACGAGGCCCTCGCCGCCCTCAAGTCGCTCCAGCATGAGCTGGAGGATCGGAACCAATCCGCGGCCGGCAGTCTGGCGGAAGGCCTCGACGAGACCCTGACGTTGCATCGCCTCGGGGTGTACGGTGTGCTGGGCCGGTCGCTGAAGACGACGAACGGCCTCGAGTCCATCAACGCGCTCATTGAGGAGCGCTGTGCGAAGGTCGATCACTGGCAGAACTCGAGTCAACGCCATCGCTGGCTGGCCACTGCGCTCCTGGACATCGAGCCACGCCTGCGCAAGGTGAGGGGCTACCGGCACCTGCCCAGGCTTCGTGACGCATTGAAGCGAGAGCTGAAGATCGACACGACGACGTCGACGAAGAAAGCCGCGTAAGCAATCAGGAGCCGCGGAGAGTTTCAACTAGGAATGGGCTTGACTCCACGGCTGCACTGGTAAACAAAACGCCCAAGAACCGTTCGTCGGACTAGCCCATAGAAGGCGACTAAGGACCGAACGCGGAACGTGGCGATGCTCTGGGCTTCCTTTGTGGCGATCTGACACTCTCTGGGCACAGACCCGCCAGCAGGAACGCAATTGGCCAGATGACATGGCTCGGAATGCGCAGATGAGCCGGATGCTGCTCTTTGCGGAACTTTAGGAACTCCCTGGCAGCGCCGGACCCCCGTCTTCTGACTGCCTCCATGAGCCAATTCTGGAGCTGTTTGCACGTGTGTGGTCAGGAGCGTGAAACATGGAGCAACTGCACCGTCACGTGGGCATCGCCCTTCTCGTCACCCTCCTCACGAGCGCCTCGCTGGCCTGGGCGCAAGGGCCTACGCTCACCGTCGAGGAGAAACGAGCGTTTCTACGGTCGGCCGAGGTGGTCGGGGCCGAACGGACCAGCACGGGTGCCACCCGGCCCTGGTGGCTGACCCTCAGCGACGGGACTCTGACTCACGACGCCGCCTTTCAATCGGTCGACCAGTACAGAGACAGGCAGCGGCTTGGCAAGACAGAAGAGGAGCTCAACTTCGTCGACTCATATCGCTACAACATCGCGGCCTATCAGATCGCCGTGCTGGTCGGATTGGGCGATATGGTTCCGGTGACGGTCGAGCGCAAGTGGAAAGGGGAGACCGGCGCCATCAGCTGGTGGATCGACGATGTGATGTTCGACGAGGCCACACGCATCGAGAAGGGTCAACGGCCAGACGACATCGCCGCGTGGGTCGCGCAGATGAGTCGGGTGAGCATCTTCGAGGCGCTCGTACACGACACCGACCGCAACCGAACGAACATGCTGTATACGAGTGACTGGAAGCTGTACATGGTCGATTTTTCCCGCGCATTTCGGTTGTGGGGCAAGCTCCGAGCAACCAAAGATCTTTCCAGGATCGACGGCGAGTTGTTTCGGCGACTGCGGACGCTGACAACATCGGAGGTTGAGCAGGCGCTTCGGCCGAGTCTCACCCCCGCCGAGGTGAGCGGTGTGCTCAAGCGTCGCGACCTGTTGGTCAAGTACTTCGAGCACCTGATCGCACAGAGGGGTGAGGACCGAGTCCTCCACTAGGAAGCGGACCATTCGACCTCGCCCCCTATACAAAGCTCGTCGTCTGACCAAGAGGCTTGCGCCCCGGCACCTCAGCCAACTAGACAGTCAGGTGCGCTACCAGGCTGCGCCACATCCCGTCACTATGCTGATTTCTTCTTGAGTTTCGTACTCGGCTTCGCTGTCCGTGCCCGAGACCGCCGGGCCTTCTTGGCCACCGCCGTCTTCGCCGACGCCTCACCAGTGGCCGACAACAGATCGAGAATAGACCGCAGCCCCTTTTTCACCTGTGCGAGACGCTCTCGGGCATCGGCGTCAAATAGTTCGCTGAGGAGCTCCTCGTCGGTGCCCGACGGCTCGGGTGCCGCCTCAGCCTCGATCTTCCGACGGGCGGCTCCCAGGGTCAGGCCTTCACCAAAGACTAGATCCTTGATCTGGAGCACCATCTCGACGTCTGCGCGCCGATACACTCGCGCTCCGTCCCTCTTCGAACGATGACCGAGCGTCTGGAACTCCGCCTCCCACGAGCGCAGGATGTAGGGTTTCACGCCCGCGATCGAACAGACCTCCCCCGGCTTGAAGAGTGCTCGCTTCGGAATTAGGGCGTCAGGAGACATACCACGACAAACTTACCGGCGCAAGTATAGCACCGCACTCCACCAGCTCAGGCCTTGCGGCGGGACCGCCGACTGAGCCGTCGCCGAGCTCGAAATCGGAGCTGAATTGGCGACCCCAGAAACCCGAACGACTCGCGAAGACGATTGGTCAAGAACCGCTCGTATGAAAAGTGCAGAGAGGTCGCGGTATTCGTGAAAATAAGAAATCGAGGTGGCTTGACGCCGACCTGGGTGGCGTATCGAATCTTCACCTCCCTCCGATTCTGACTTGACGGAGGATGACGGCGCGTCACGCGCTCCAGTAGACGGTTTAACTCGCCGGTCGACACGTGCTCGGAACGGGCTTGAGCAACGCGTTCAACCATCTCGAGCAGCTTCGGTGCCCGCTCGCCGGTGAGGGCCGACAGGTGAACGATGGGAGCATAGTCGGCGAACTTCAGTCCGTCGCGAATCGACTGGTCGAATCGCTTGGCGAATCCCTCCTCGCCCCCTTTTACTAGGTCCCACTTGTTGGCCGCCAGCACGACCCCGCACCCGGCGCGTTCGGCTTCACCGGCGATCGCGGCATCACGACGTCCGACGCCCTCCGATGCGTCGAACACCACCACTGCCACATCGGCTCGCTGGAGCGCCCGCCGCGCGACGATGACGCTGACCGACTCGACCCGGCCGGACTCGGCGACCCGACCCGGACGACGGATGCCTGCGGTGTCGACCAGACGAATCTTGCGCTTCCGCCACTTGATGACGGTGTCCACCGCGTCTCGCGTTGTGCCGGCCACGTCGCTCACCAGGACTCGCTCCTCCCGCACCAGGAGGTTGACGAGGGACGACTTCCCCACGTTCGGACGACCGACAATGGCAACCGCCGTCTCGCGTGGGTCAGTTGGATCTAGATCAGAATCCACGACTTTTACGTTGGACTCCGGCAACCGGGCCACGAGCGCGTCGAGGAGGTCCCCGACCCCAAGACCGTGCTCAGCCGCGATCGGGAAGACCGGGTCGAACCCCAGCGCGTGAAACTCCTCGATGGTGTTGTCTCGCCCACCTGGATCGTCGACCTTGTTCACGACCAGCACGACCGGGACACCGACCTGCCGTAGGCGCTGCGCCACCTCCGCATCCGCCGGCACCAGCCCGTCGCGCCCGTCAACGAGCATGAGCAGCACATCTGCCTCGTCCAGGGTAGCCACCCCCTTCGCCGAGACCACCTCTTGCAGGGGGTCGAGGCTCGCCCCGAAGAGACCACCGGTATCGATGATCTCGAAGTGAGTGCCCTGCCACTCGACCGGTTCTCGCAGAACATCACGAGTGGTTCCGGGCACTGAGGTGACGATGGCTTTCCGGCTGCCAGCCACCCGATTGAACAGGGTGGACTTGCCCACGTTTGGTCGTCCAGCCAGCACCACTCGGCCGACCCCTCTTTTCTTCCTCGGACTCATAACGGTCGGCGGCACGAAGGTGAAGTTAGCTCAGGTCTTGACACCTGTAAATTATAGTACCTATGATATTTACGATCCTTCTTACGCCCATAAGTCATGATCAAGGTCGACATCGTGAGTGAGGTCTCGAAGGCCGCAGACATCACCAAGGTCAAGGCGGAGGTGGCTGTGGACGCGGTGTTTGACGCCATGCGGATGTCGATGCAACGGGGTGAACGGATAGAGCTCCGGGGCTTTGGTGTGTTCCAAGTCAAACCCCGGAAGCGAGGAATCGGACGCAACCCCCGGACCGGCAAAGAGGTCCGCATCCCGCCAGGGCGGACGATTCGGTTCAAACCAGGCAAAGACCTCCAGAACATCGGCGGATAGGCCTCCAGTGCCCCACCCGGCCGTTCGATGAACTCTGTGCCAGAACGCCTACCGCCATCATCGCCACTCTCGGAGTCGCTCTTCGAAGAGCCGTCTGACTACGAGACGCGGTTTCCCTTCCAGGACCCCGACCCGACCCGACTGGACCGCCGGCCTCGCAATCGTCCCCTGCTCCATCTCGTCCTCTTCCTGGCGACCGTGTTGTCCACCACCTATGTCGGCAGTTCTCACTACGCCCGCTTCGCGTCAGACTTCGGACCCGACCTGCCTGACGTCTCGATATTTCAGGGAGCGTGGTACAGCCTCACGATCATCGCGATTCTCGGATTCCATGAGATGGGGCATTATCTGGCATGCCGGTACTACAGGGTTGAGGCGTCACTCCCCCTCTTCCTGCCAGCACCGATCGTTTTGACCGGCACATTCGGAGCCGTCATCCGTATTCGAGGGCCCATCCCGGCGAAGCGGATGCTCTTCGACATCGGTGCGGCCGGACCCATTGCCGGATTCGTCGTCGCGGTGCCGGCACTCGTGGTGGGCCTCTGGATGTCTCGGGTCGTCCCACTCCCGGAGGAAGGCTTCGACGGTATTATGCTGGGGGAGCCGCTGCTGTTTCAGTTCGTGGCGTGGCTCATCTGGGGAGGCACACCCGACGGCTACACGATTAATCTTCACCCCGTCGGTCTCGCTGCCTGGTTTGGCCTGCTCGTTACGGCAATCAACCTGTTCCCGATTGCTCAACTCGATGGGGGGCATATCTCGTATGCGGCCCTGGGACGTCGATCGACGATGGTCACGCTCGTGTCGACGGTCTGTATCGTCGCGCTCGCCATGGTGGTCTCCTTGAGTTGGCTCTTCTGGGCGGTGATGATGATCATCATGCTCTTTATTTTTGGCCCCCGGCATCCCCCGACGATGGACGACCACCTACCGCTGGACAGAACCCGCCGCTGGATCGCGGTCGGAACGATGGTGATCTTCGTCCTCTGCTTCACACCGGCCCCCGTCGAAGTGATGGACATCATTACCCCGTAGCGGAGCACTCGCCCACCACACTAAAGCGTTTTTCGAAAAGCTCTAGTACTCAGTAGGCAGTTCATGGTACTCCTACGTGCAACGTCCAGTAGGAGGATCGGTAGATTCAAACGGTCGTCGCAACACCTCAACGGTGAGGAGTTGCGATGGGAACACCGAAACGTCGTCGGTCACCCCGTGCGGGACGTCTTCCGATGCGGTCGCCGGGTCGTCCCACGGCGGGACGCCGTGAGCATCGGCGTCGGTTCTGGGAGGCGATCGCCTGCGGGTTGTCCAGCGACGAGGCGGCGCTGGGGGCCGGCGTGTCCCAGCCGGTCGGAACGAGATGGTTCCGCGAAAGTGGAGGCATGCCGCCGATCAGCCTGGCCCCTCTGTCGGGGCGCTACCTGTCGTTTGCCGAGCGAGACGAGATCGCCATCTTGCACGCCCAGCACTGCGGGGTTCGTGATATCGCTCGGCGAATCAGCCGGTCCCCGTCGACCATCTCTCGGGAGCTCCGTCGCAATGCGGCAACCCGCAGTGGCGGACTCGAGTATCGCGCGACGACCGCGCAGTGGCACGCCGACCTGAAGGCGAAAAGACCGCAGGTGGCGAAGCTCGCTGCACACGACGAACTGCGCCGGTACGTGCAAGACCGACTCGCCGGCAGGATTACGGCCGCCGACGGGACGAGGGTGCCTGGTCCCCATGTGCACTGGAACGGTCGCCGCCCCGGGCGCCGTCAAGACCGACGCTGGGCGGCGTCATGGAGTCCTGAGCAAATTGCCAACAGACTCAAGGTCGACTTCCCCGATGAGGAGTCGATGCGGATCTCCCACGAGGCCATCTACCAGGCGCTCTACGTGCAGGGACGAGGGGCACTGCGACGCGACCTGGTGGCGTGCTTGCGGACCGGCCGGGCGCTGCGCGTGCCAAGAGCACGGACACGAGGACGCGGCAAGGCGTTCGTCACTGCCGAAATCATGATCAGCAAGCGCCCCGCCGAAGCAGACGATCGGGCGGTCCCAGGACACTGGGAAGGTGACCTGATTGTCGGACTGGGGAGCTCTGCGATTGGGACCCTCGTGGAACGCACCAGCCGATTCACGAGGCTGCTGCATCTGCCTCGCATGGATGACTATGGGCAGCCTCGGATCAAGAACGGTCCCGCCCTGGCGGGGCATGGTGCCGAGGCCGTCCGAGACGCCATCGCGTCGTCGATCATCACGCTGCCCACGCAGCTTCGCCGTTCACTGACATGGGACCAAGGCGCCGAGATGGCTCAACACGTTCAACTCCGAATCGACACCGGTCTGCCAATCTACTTCTGCGACCCACACAGCCCCTGGCAACGCGGCACGAACGAGAACACCAACGGCCTGCTGCGGCAGTACTTTCCCAAAGGCACCGACCTGTCCAGACACTCTCGTGATGATCTTGACGCCGTTGCTGCTGCTCTCAACAGTCGCCCCCGCAAGACCCTCGGCTGGAAGACACCCGCGGAGGCACTTGGCGATCACCTATGCTCAATCACACAACGCGGTGTTGCGACGACACCTTGAACCCAAGATCAATGCGCGCCTATTCAATGGATCTTCGCGAACGGGTACTCCGCGATAGCGATGCCGGCATGCAGGCGGCGGCGGTCGCGGTCACATACCATGTCAGTGCCTCCTGGGTCCGGCGGCTGAAACAACGGCGGCGAGAAACCGGTGAAGTCGCCCCGCGGCGGCAACGCTACGGGCGGCTGCCGGTACTCGCGCCTCAGCTCCACACGCTCGCGGCGCTGATCCACGCGCAACCGGACCGCACCCTCGCGGAACTGCAAGTCGCCTTGGGCACATCCGCCAGTCTGGCGACGATCTGGCGGGCCGTGAAACAGCTGGGCTTTACCCTTAAAAAAAACGGTGCGCGCGTCCGAACACGACCGTCCCGACATCGCGGCCGCCCGCGCGCAGTGGGCAGCGACCGCCCCGACCCTCGACCCGACCCGCCTCGTCTTTCTCGATGAAACGGGGGTCGCCACCAATCTCCTTCGCCGCTATGGACGCGGCCCCCGTGGCCAGCGAGTCGCCGATCACACGCCCCAGGGCCGGTGGGAAAGCAGCACCTTCATCGCTGCGCTGCGGGTGACGGGGCTCACCGCCCCCGGGGTCCTGGATGGCCCGATGGACGGGGCCAGCTTCCTCGCCTACATCGAACAGATCCTCGTCCCGACGTTGCAGCCCGGCGACATCGTGATCGCCGACAATCTCGCTGCCCACAAGGTCGACGGCGTGCGGCCCGCCATTGAAGCGGTCGGCGCGACGCTGCGGTTCTTGCCGCCCTACAGCCCCGACTTCAACCCCATCGAGCTCTGCTTCGCCAAACTCAAAACCATCGTTCGCACGGCCCGCTGTCGATCGATCGACACGCTCTGGCCGCTCCTCGGCGAGTGTTTGTCGCGCTTCACCCCGACCGAGTGTCGCAACTACGTCCGTCACTGCGGTTACGTGGCCGCCAAAGCGTCATGAAAAACGCGCTAGAGGACCGTCAGAGGGTCCACGTCGATTGTCGTGCGACGCTGGAGGGCAGGCCGTTTCTCGATGGCGGACTGGAGGGCTTCCCGCATCGCCGGCCGGTGGGTCCCCTTGAGGAAGATCTGCACCCGATGCTCCCCCTTCACGCGCGAAATGGGTGCCGGAGCCGGTCCCAGCACCTCGAATTCGCTCCTTCCGCGGAGCTCGGCCGCCAGGTCGGTGGCCTCCCGCATCGCTTCCCCGAACCGGGCGCCTCTGACGACGGCGTTGACCATGGCGACGACTGGCGGGTAGCGCATGCTCCGTCGAAAGTGAATCTCGCGTTCGAAGAAGGGCTCGTAGGACTGCCGGCAGGCGAGATCGATGCTGTAGTGCTCTGGGTAGAAGGTCTGGATTATGGCCTCGCCGCGCCTCGAACCCCGTCCGGCGCGACCCGAGACCTGCGTCAAGAGCTGGAACGTTCGCTCGGCCGCTCGAAAGTCGGCGAGGCCCAATCCAACATCGGCTGAAATCACGCCGACCAACGTGACCGCCGGAAAGTCATGCCCTTTGGCGATCATCTGTGTCCCGACCAGCACGTCGATCTCGCCCCGGCCGAACCGTCCAAGCAGCAGCGCTGCGACACCCCGCCGGCGCACGGAATCGCGGTCCAACCGGGCAACGCGGGCACCAGGGAGAACACGGCTGACCTCGACCTCGATTCGCTCGGTACCGAATCCCACGCGCTCCAGATAGGGACCCGCGCAGTGGGGACACTCCGCCGGCCGGCTTCGTGAGTAGTTGCAGTAGTGACATCGGACGCGTCCGGCCGCACGATGAAACGTGAGACTCACGCTGCAGTTGGGGCATTCAACCGACCGCCCGCACTGCCGACACAGCATCGCCGCGGCATAGCCCCGTCGATTCAGCAACACCAACGACTGTTCACCGGCAGCCAGACGGTCCTCCAGCCCCACCTGCAACTGGGTGCTGATCACGGCGTCTGGCCCGTGGGTGGCCAGCTCCTCGCGCATATCGACGATGGCGACCTCTGGTAACGGCCGGTCCAGCACGCGCCTCGGGAGGACGACCTTGCGGAAGCGTCCCAGGGTGGCGTTCTGGTAGGTCTCCATGGAGGGTGTCGCCGAACCGAGGACGACCAGCGCGCCGGCGGCCCGCGCGCGGATGATGGCGGCGTCACGCGCGTGATACCTCGGTGTCTCCTCCTGCTTGTACGCGGCGTCGTGCTCCTCATCGACGACCAGCAGACCCAGCTCGTCGACAGGAGCAAACACCGCAGACCGAGTGCCCACGACGACATCGACCTCGCCGCGCCGGATTCGGTGCCACTGGTCGTGGCGCTCGCCGTCCGAGAGACCACTGTGCTGGATGGCCACCCTTTCTCCGAATACCGAATGGAATACGCGCGCGACGGCCGGTGCTAAAGCGATCTCAGGAACCAGAACCAATGTCCTCTGGCCTCGTGCGCAAACCCGCCGGGCGAGTTGTATATAGACCTCTGTCTTTCCACTGCCGGTCACACCATGGAGCAGGCCCACGTGAAAACGGCGCTCGTCGGCTAACCCGGAGAGGGTGTCCAGCGCGTCCTGTTGATCGGCCGTCAACGGTAGATGGGCGGCCGGGTCACTCGTGCCCCTGACAATCTCGGGGATTGGGTCACGGTCCGTCCGCCTGGCTTCGAACGTGACCAGACCGCGCTCGCCGAGTCTCCGCAACGCGTCGGCCGGGACCCCACGCTGGGCGAGGACGCGCATCGCCACCCCGTCGGGAGCATCGGCAAGGTGAGCGAGTGCCTCGCGCTGGCGACGACCAAGTGCTGACCTCTCAGCCGTGGCAATCTGCTGCTCACCGGCAGGCGTCAGGTGAACGTATCGTCTGGTCTTGAAGGCGTCGACCCGGCCCTGGGCACGACCCTGGCGCACCCACGCGTAGGGAGGCATAGCGGCGGCGACGGCATCCCCGGGACCGCACGCGTAATATTCGGAGACCCAGAGCGCGAGTGCCAGCACTGACGCCGGCAGGAACGGCGTATCGTCGAGGTAATCGATTACTTCCCGGATGGCCGCCTGGCCGGTCTTGGTGTCCTGTGCGTCGTCGGCGGCCTGATTCGGGGACTCATGGGCGTCTGTGACGCAACCGATGACCACCCGGCGTCCCAGCGGCACCCGGACGCGGGCACCCACCTCGGGGGGCGCCTGTCCAGATGGCACGCGGTAGGTCAGGGACGAAAGCAGCGGAACCGGAACGGCAACGCGGACGAATCGGGTGGTCACCCCTCCCTCAACATCGCACGAACCCGTTTCATGTCCTCCCAGACGTCGCGCTTCTTGTCAGGACTCCTCAGCAGGTAGGCGGGATGGAAAGTCGGGACCAGCTTCGCACCCCGGTAGTCGAATACCCGGCCACGAAGTCGCGAAATCGCTTCGTCGCTCTGAAGCAGCGTACGTACGGCAAACGCACCGAGGGCGACGATGACCTTCGGACGAATCGCGTCGACCTGCCCGAACAGGAACGGCTCGCAGGTCTTCACCTCGTTCGGTTCGGGATTCCGGTTGTTGGGCGGACGACACTTGATGACGTTCGCGATATACACCTCGTCGCGACGCAGATCGATCGCCTCGATGATCTTGGTGAGCAGCTGTCCCGCTCGACCGACAAAGGGAATCCCCTGCGCGTCCTCGTCGCGCCCGGGAGCTTCCCCGACGAACATCAGGTCGGCGTCCGGATTTCCCACGCCGTAGACGAGATTCGTCCGGGCGGAATGAAGGGGGCAGCGCGTGCAGGGGCCAAGCTCGGCGCGCAACAGCTCGAGACGACCGGCCGCATCAGACGGAGCGGCCTCGGTATCGCGGTCTGACGGCCTAAGTCGCCACTCCCGGTTCCGGCTGACGCCGGTGACGCCGAGCTCCTCGAAGAACGTTAGGTGGTCACGAAAGGGATCCGGAGGCGGACGTGACGTTGGCGACACTCGTGCGGTGCTCCGGTGTCCTAGGAATCGGTGACTGTCGGAGATGGCGTTTCCACCGACACGGAAAGCCTGCGCTCAACGCGGTCGAGGATCTCGCCTGCCAGCGCCCGCTTCGACCCGAGTGGGATCTCGTCAGCCACCACCTCGCCGCCGTGGGATGTGCTCACGATCGTCGCCGCATTTGTCTCAACGCCGAAGCCGGCATCCGAACGGGACACATCATTGGCGACGATGACATCCACGTTCTTTGCCCTCAACTTCGCAGTCGCCCGCTCCAGGAGATCGGACGTTTCAGCAGCGAAACCCACCAGAACCGGGCGCCCATCCGTCGAGCGATTGCGCCCGAGCGCGGCCAAGATATCCGGCGTCCGCCGAAGACCGAGCGAGAGATCGGCCTCACCTTTGCGCAACTTCTCAGGGGCGCTGCCGGCCGTAGGCGTATAGTCGGCCACCGCCGCCGCCATCACGACCGCGTCGGACTCGCCGACCCTCGCCGTGACGGCCTGGTGCATCTGCTCGGCGCTTCTGACCCGCTCCACCTCGGCACCGGCAGGCGGCTCCAACTCGGTCGGACCGGCAACCAGGAGCACTCGAGCGCCGCGAGCCATCGCCTCGGCCGCCACCGCAAACCCCATCCGCCCAGTGGACCGGTTACCCAGATACCTGACGGGGTCGAGGTCCTCATACGTCGGTCCCGCGGTCACGAGCACACACCGACCAGCCAGTCCTCCCTGTGGACGCAGCAATTGCTGCGCGGCCGCTACGATCTCGTCTGGCTCGGCCAATCGGCCCTTCCCTACCCAGCCACAGGCCAGATAGCCCTCTCCCGGCTCAACGAATCGAACACCCCGCGACGCCAGCGTACTCAGGTTCTGCTGGACCGCCGGGTTGGCCAGCATGTTGGTGTTCATTGCCGGTGCCACGAGAACAGGCGCGGTCGTCGCGAGATAGAGGGCCGACAGGAAATCGTCGCCCAGACCGCTCGCCAGTTTCCCAATCGTGTTGGCCGTCGCCGGGGCGATCAGGAGCAGCCCGATATCGGACGCCAGGGCGATGTGCTCGATGTCCGCGTTCGCCCCCTCGGCAAACTGGTCGGTGATGACGCGCCGTCGGGTGATCGCCTCAAAGGTAAGGGGGCCGACGAACCGGGTCGCCGACTCCGTCATCACGGCCACGACATCGTGACCGTGTTGCTGAAGCGCCCGGGCGACCTCCACTGACTTGTAGGCCCCGATTCCTCCGGTGACGCCGAGAGCCACAAGTGCCATGGATACCCCCTACGCTCCGAACGTCCGGGCGACCTGGTCTGCCCGGTCCCGCATCGTCGCCAGCCGCGAGCGCTCGCTCAGCACGATGCATCGAATCTGGTCAACGCATGATTCGAGCTCGTCGTTGACCACGATGTAGTCGTAGGCGTCGCGTGCGCGCACTTCGTTGCGGGCGGTGGCCAAGCGGCGATCGAGGACCTCCTCGCTCACATCGCTCCCGCTACGGCCACGAAGCCTCTCCTCCAGCACCTCGAATGACGGGGGCAGCACGAACACGCTGATCGCGTCGACGCCCTGAGCGCGCACCTGACCCGCGCCTTGTACATCGATCACGAGCACCACGTCCTTTCCGTCACGACGGTGCCGCTCCGTGTCCTCCGCGCTCGTACCGTAGCGATGACCGAACACGGTCGCCCACTCAAGAAACTCCCCTGACTCGACCATCCCGTCGAAACGCGGCTCGTCAACAAAATTATAGTCGACACCATCGGTCTCTCCGGACCGCACTGGTCGAGACGTATACGACCGCGACATGACGATGTCGGGGACCGCTTCGACCAGTCGCTTGACCAGGGTGGTCTTGCCGGTGCCGGACGGCGCTGACACAATCACGAGGCTACCACGACGCATCGTCATAGGTTGGTGGGTGCCACTGATGCCTTTACTCGACGTTCTGGATCTGCTCGCGTAGCTTCTCGATCTCGGCTTTCGCTCCCACGACGAGCTTCGCGATCCCCCGTCCCTCGGCCTTCGACCCAATGGTGTTGACCTCTCGGTTCATCTCTTGCACCAGAAAATCAAGTTTGCGTCCACAGGCCCCCGGTTGGGCCAACAGGTGGGCCATGTGCTCCAGATGCCCACGCAATCGCGCAACTTCTTCGTGAATGTCTGAACGTGCGGCCCACCGAACAACTTCCTGGGCGACGGCGCCGGCGTCCACGTCGATGTGAGACTTCAGCTCCGCCAACCGGGTTGTCAGTCGATCGCGATGCGCCTCCTCACCGGTCGCGGCCTCATCGACGATCTGTTCGACCAGTCCGGTCAGGACCTCGGCCCGCTCGGAGAGGTCACGGCCGAGAATCTCGCCCTCGCGGCGACGCATCTCGTCCCACTGGGTCAAGCCTTCACCCACGACCGCCCTGACGGCGTCACACACCCCAAGCCACACCGCCTCGTTGGTGGGTTGCTCACGAACCGTGACAGCCTGCGGAAAGCGAAACAGGTCGCCGGCCGTCAGCCCACCCGTCACTCCCTCGAGCTCCTGGGCTTGCGTCGCTGCCTTTGAGAGCGCGGAGATGAGCGACGTGTTGAGCTCCACGTCGACGTCGGCCGCTGCCTTGAGCTGCATCGTGATGGAGAGGTCGACTCGTCCGCGCGAGGCCAGACGCTGGACCATCTCACGGACGTCCTGCTCCATGTCGCCCAACGCGTGCGGGGCGCGAATCTGGATGTCGAGATAGCGATGGTTGACGCTCTTGACCGTCACCGTCAGCACCACGTCGTCACGGTCGGCGGTCAGCGAAGCAAAGCCGGTCATGGACGTGATCATCGTGCCTCCCCTTCTGGAACGGCGGGCTGCCAGGAGGCGACCGGCGGGGCATCGTCATTCGCCCTACTCTGGTCGAAGAGTTGGAGCGCGTAGAGCTTGCCATACAGGCTGTCTGGCTTCGACAGCAACTCTTCGTGCCGCCCCTTCTCCATCACCCGGCCTTCGTCCAGCACAATAATGAGATCGGCGCGGCGGACGGTCGATAGCCGATGCGCGATCACGAACGACGTCCGGTCAAGCATGAGTTTGGCCAACGCGTCTTGCACCAGAAGCTCTGACTCCGCGTCCAACGAGGATGTCGCCTCATCGAGGATCAGAATCGGCGAGTTCTTGAGCAGAGCTCGGGCGATGGCCAGTCTCTGTCGTTGCCCACCCGACAACCGCTGACCGCCCTCTCCTATCTGTGCGTCGTACCCCTCGGGCAAGTCCTTGACGAACTCGTGGGCGTGGGCGGCGCGCGCCGCTGCCTCAATCATCTCGCGTGTCGTGTCGGGCGCAGCGTAGGCGATGTTGTTGGCAACGGTATCGTCAAACAGTACCGTCTCCTGGCTGACGATCCCGATCTGACGTCTAAGCGATGCGAGGGTCACGTCTCGAATGTCTACACCGTCCACCAGGATCGCCCCACCGGTGGGACTGTAGAAACGAGGGACGAGATTGACCAGCGTCGTCTTCCCGGCGCCACTTAGCCCGACGACAGCGACGACCTGCCCAGCCTGTGCCGTAAACGACACCCGGTCGAGCACCTCGCTGCTCCCAGCGTCCGAGTATGCGAAGCTGACATCCTTGAAGACGATCGAGTCGCGCAGCGGCTTGAGCGGCTGAGCCCCTGGCCTATCCTGAGGCTCCGTGTGCGTGTCGAGCACCTCAAAGACCCGCTCCGAAGCGGCCAGCGCCTGCTGGATGCTGCCGCTCACCCGGCTGAGCTTCTTGATCGGTCCGTACATCAAGATCAGCGCCGCCACGAACGACGTGAACTCGCCCGACGTCAACTGACCGGCCGCGATCTCCCTGATGCCATACCAGAGCACACCCACGACCCCCAGCGCGCCGAGCCACTCCATGAGGGGCGGCAACACCGACAGGGTGCTGGTCACCTTCATGTTGGTTGCGTAGAGCCGCTCGGCCGCCTGGTCGAATCGCTTCTGTTCGTAGCGCTCTCCGGCAAAGGCCTTGACGATCCGATGTCCGGCGAAGGCTTCCGCGGTGATGTGCGAGAGCCGCTCCTGGACCTCCTGGCTGCGACGTGTCGTGCGCCGGATGCGCTGGCCGAGTCGCACGAGCGGATAGACAACCAGCGGGGCTCCGGTCATGCAGACCAGCGCCAGTCGGGCATCGTAGTAGACCAGCAGACCAGCATAGGCCATCAGCGTGACCGACTCGCGCAGCAGGTCCCCAACCGTCTGTGATGCCACCTGCTGTATGCGGGTGATGTCGTTCGTGATCCGTGACATCAACGCCCCGGTCGTCCGACGTGCGAAGAAGCCCGCCGACTGCCCGAGGATGTGCCCGAACAGCTGGTTCCGGAGATCGCGCACCAACCGCTCTCCGACATCGGTCATGAGGTAGATCGAGAAGTACGCGCCGATGCCTTTGAGGACACTGAAGCTGACGATCGCCATCACGACCGTCGCAAGTCCGCCTTGATTCGGCAGCACCTCGTCGAAAATCGGCCTGAACTGGTAGGCCAGACCGGCCGACGCGATGGCATACCCCACCATCGCCACGACCGCCGCCGCCAGCCGACGCCGATGAGGTAACCCGTAGCGACACAGGCGGAGAATGGGCGTCACGTTCGACTCCGATAGCCATCGGGATGCGCCTGATGCCACGCCCAGGCCGAGCGAACGATATCGTCGAGCTGCTCGAACTGCGGGGCCCACCCCAACTCCTCACGGGCCCGGTCACTCGAGGCCAGAAGAATCGCAGGGTCGCCGGGGCGTCTGTCTGCGAACGTATGTTCGACCCGCCGACCGGTGACTCGTTCCACAGACGCGACGACCTCCTTCACCGAGTAGGCTCGGCCATTTCCGAGGTTGTACGTCGCAGATTCCGACCCGCTCTCCAGCTTCTGGAGCGCGAGGATGTGTGCGTCGGCCAGGTCAGATACATGGACGTAGTCGCGCCGACAGGTGCCGTCATCGGTTGGATAGTCGGTCCCAAAGATCTTCAAGGGTTCGCCGGTGCCCGTTGTGGCATCGAGGGCGCGAGGGATCAGGTGAATCTCCGGACTGTGGTCCTCGCCAATGACGCCCGACGGGTGCGCACCCGCCGCGTTGAAGTAGCGCAACCGGACGGAGCGGAGTCCGTAGCCGCGCTCGTAATGGGGAAGTGCTCGCTCGACCGCCAGCTTGGTCTCCCCATAGGCGTTGATCGGATCCGTCGGATGCTCTTCGGTAATCGGCGTATCGAGTGGCATGCCGTAGACCGCCGCGGTCGACGAGAAGACGAGATGTCCGACCGACTCCTGGACCACCGCGTCCAGCAACTCAAGCGTCTGCGCCACGTTGTTGGCGTAGTAGCGGGCCGGCGCGTTGACCGACTCGCCCACCGACAGAAAGGCGGCGAAATGCATCACCGCCGTGACCCCGTGACGCTGAATCGTCTCGCGAACCACCGCGGTATCGGCGACCTCCGCCTGGACGAGCGTCACGCCCTCGACCGCCTCGGGGTGTCCGGCGACGAGGCTATCCAGGACGACGACAGCCAGACCGGCGTCCCGTAACGCCCTCACCGCGTGGCTACCGATGTATCCCGCGCCGCCGGTCACGAGGACCGCGCCCATTACCTGCCTATCGAGTAGTAGGTGAAGCCTTCCGCGCGCATCTGCTCGCGGGTGAAAAGATTGCGTCCGTCGAAGATGACGGGCGAACGCATCAATGACCGCATGCGACCAAAGTCAGGTTCCCGGAACTCGCTCCACTCGGTCACAATCGCCAACGCATCGGCGCCCTTGAGAGCCTCGTAGGACCGCTGGACATATGTGATCTTGTTCCCCAGCACGGCCCTAGCTGTCTTTTCGGCCTCTGGGTCGTAGGCCGTGACCTTTCCGCCCCGGGCCAGTATCCCCCGACTGATCGTCACCGACGGGGCCTCGCGCATGTCATCGGTTCGCGGCTTGAAGGCCAAGCCCCAGAGCGCGATGCGCTTCCCCTTGAGCGACCTGAAGTGCTCCAGCATCTTCTCGACCAGTCGCTCCTTCTGCCCCTGGTTGACCGCTTCCACGGCCTCCAGGATCCGGCAGGTGTACCCGACATCACGTGACGAGGTGATCAGTGCCTTGACATCCTTCGGAAAGCAGCTGCCGCCGTACCCAACCCCGGGGAAGAGGAAAGCCGGACCGATCCGTCGGTCCGCGGCGATCGCCCGGCGAACGTGGTCGACATCGGCCGAAACCCGCTCGCACACGTTGGAGATCTCGTTCATGAACGAAACGCGGGATGCCAGCATGGCGTTCGCCGCGTACTTGCTCAGCTCGGCGCTAGCGCAGTCCATGATCATGATCGGCGCCCCAGTGCGCGTAAAGGGCGCGTACAGGCCGCGCATGAACTCCCGCGCACGCGGGTCCTCGGCCCCTATCACCACCCGGTCGGGTCGCATGAAGTCGTCAATCGCCGCGCCCTGCTTCAGGAACTCGGGGTTGCTGACGACGCTGAACGGATGTGTGGTCTCCGGACGAACGACCTCCCGGAGTTTGGCCGCCGTTCCGACCGGTACCGTGCTCTTGGCCACGATCACCTTGTAGCCGTTCATCGCCTTCGCGATGTCGCGCGCCACTTCCAACACGTACTGGAGGTCGGCCGATCCGTCTCCATCCGAGGGCGTACCGACCGCAATGAAGATGACGTCCGATGCCCGGACGGCCCGGGCAAGCGCGGTCGAAAAGGACAGCCGCTTCTCGCGCTGGTTGCGCGCGACCAGTTCTTCGAGACCGGGCTCGTAGATCGGAATCCGACCTCGCTTGAGGGCCCGGACTTTTGCGGCGTTGTTATCGACGCACAGGACATCGTTCCCGTTTTCGGCGAAACAGGCTCCAACGACGAGTCCGACATACCCGGTGCCCACTACCGCGATCTTCATTCAGGCCGCCTCTGTTCCATCCCGTTTCTCCAAACCCCTAACCGTACCACACGCACCGGGGACGCTGTCAAGATACTGACGTACAAGGACTTGCGCGATCTTCCTAGGTTTATCAGGCTCCCGCTGAAGCCACCACGGTGTGCTACCATCCCGCGTGCAGCACCGTCGGCCGACTGCACGTCGCCGTCCACCCCTGGCCAACAGCACGTGCGTGTCCTGATTGATTATCGGCCGGCGCTCCGCGACCGAACCGGGGTTGGCGAATGGATCCACTCGCTCGTGTCGGCCCTCGCGGAGCTGGCGCTCGATGGTTCCCCTCTTGAGCCAGCCCTCGACCTGACCGTCTTCAGTAGTTCATGGAAGGACCGGCTGGGACCTGTCCCGGCCGGTGTCCACCGGGTGGACCGGCGGATTCCCGTCCGTGTGTTGAACTACGGCTGGCATCGCCTCGGATGGCCACCGGTCGAATGGATCGTCGGAGGAGCGTTCGACGTGGTGCACTCACCTCATCCGCTGTTGATCCCAACCACTGGGGCAGCTCGAATCGTCACCATCCACGACCTCGATTTTCTCGACCACCCCGAGCGAGCCGAGGCAGAGATACGGCGAGACTACCCGAGCCTCGTCATAAGGCATGCCCGCGACGCCGACCGCGTCATCGTCCCCTCACTCTTCACCGGCTCGGAGGTTACGCGCCGACTCGGGATCCCGCCCGACCGGGTCACCGTCTGCCACAACGGCGCTCCAGACTGGACTCCCCGGCAGTCTTGGCCAAATGAGGGGCATATCCTGTTCGTCGGCGGCCTTGCTCCAAGAAAGAACATTGGTCGCCTCCTGGACGCCTACCGCCTGCTGATTGACGACCCGGCGACCGACCCGCCGCCGCTCGTTCTCGCCGGCCCCCCCACCAGCCAGGCCGCCGACTGGCTCACCGCGATCGAGGCGGACCCGTTCAGGGGTCGCGTGCACTGCACCGGCTACCTCGACAGAGCAACCCTGAGGACGCTCTACGAGGGAGCGGCGTTGCTCGTGCTGCCGTCCCTGCATGAAGGATTCGGTCTACCGGTCGTCGAGGCCATGACTGTGGGCGTCCCGGTGGTCGTCTCCGACCGGGGAGCGCTCCCCGAAGTCGCCGGACGCGCCGGGCTGATCGTCGACCCTCTGGAGCCAACGCAGCTCGCCGACGCGATCAAGCGCCTTCTCGAAGACGAGCGTTTTAGCCGGGCTTGCGTCGAACGCGGATTCCAGCAGGCGGCCGGGTTCAGCTGGAAGCGCTCGGCCCTCGCACTGAAGACGGCGTATGAACACGCGTACAATCAGGGCCGGTAGTCACATCCTGAGCCATGCGGATCGGTATCGATGGGCGAGAACTCCTCGGAAACAGAACCGGCGTCGGTCGCTATCTCGCGGAGCTCTGCTCGGAGTGGCTGAGCTCACCCCGCGCGAGCCGGCACGAGTTCATCCTGTATACGGCCCTCCCCGGTGCCGAGACCACCAAGTTCGGGCCACCGTTTCAGAGCGGTGTCTCCGGACGGTTCCGACACCGAAGGGTGTCCGGTCGCTCCGGGACCGTGTGGGAGCAGCTCGCTCTTCCGGCGGCGGCAGCTCGCGACGAGCTGGACGTCTTCTTTGCGCCGGCCTATTCTGCCCCCCTCCGACTACGGACACCCATCGTCGTGACCATGCACGACGTGTCCTTCATGGCGCACCCGGAATGGTTTCCGTGGCGAGAGGGGATCCGGCGTCGGTGGCTGGCCGGTCGCTCAATGGCGCGCGCCGATGCGATCATTGCCGTCTCGGCCTTCACCCGCGACGAGGTCCGACAGTCGTTTCCCATTCCGGGAAACCGGATTCACGTCGTGCGTAGCGGAATCCGCCCGCGCCCCTCTCCCCCGCGGTCCGAGATATCAGACCCACTCATCCTGTACGTGGGGTCGATCTTCAACCGACGCAACCTCCCCACCCTCGTTCGGGCATTCGCCAAGGTTCGCGAGGTCACCGCCGGGGTCCGATTGGCGGTCGTCGGTGACGACCGGACGTATCCGAAAGAGGACCTCCCGTCGCTCCTCGAGGCCACCGGCACGAAAGGAGTCGTCGACCTACTGTCCTACGTCTCGGAGTCGGAGCTCGACGCTCTCTACGGCCGCGCCCGGGTCTTCGTATTCCTCTCTGAATACGAGGGGTTCGGTTTCACACCGTTGGAGGCCATGTCTGCCGGGGTGCCGGTGGTAGTCGCCGACACACCGGTGGCCCGAGAGCTCTACGGGGACGCGGCCCTGTTCGTCCCGATCTGCGACACGCAGGCCACCGCGACAGCCCTGCGGTCGCTCCTCTTGGACGACGCCGCGTGGGTCGCCCAACGCGACCGTGGCTCCAGACTCCTTTCTGCCTTCAGCTGGGAGCGTGCCGCCGGTGAGACGTTGGACGTCCTGGAATCGGCGGGCGGGAGCCCCAACCGGTGAGGGCGCTCGACATCATCATCGTGAGCTACAACACCCGGGCGTATCTCGAAGCCTGTCTTCGGTCGCTTCACGAGCCATCGCCGCAGGTCGATCACCAGATCACCGTCGTGGACAACGCCTCCGTTGACGGCAGCATCGACGCCGTCCGTTCTGGGTGGCCGGCGGTACGTGTGATCGACGCCGGCGACAACATCGGATACGCCCGTGCCAACAACCTCGCCATCCGCCAGACCAACGGTCGGCTGGTGCTCCTGCTCAACAGTGACACGGTCGTGCCATCCGGGGCGGTCGACAGGCTGGTGGGTCTCCTCGACGGAGCTGATGATGTGGTGGCAGCTGGACCGCGACTGGTCGATGCTCTGGAGCGCCCAGAACTGTCGTTCGGACCGATGATCGGCCCGTTCACCGAGCTTATCCAGAAATGCAAGGGAGCTTCTCTGGTCAGACAGACACCAATCATCGCCTCGTGGGTCGAGCAGTCGCTCAACCGACGCGGGTATCCAGACTGGATCAGCGGAGCCTGCCTGCTCGTCCGGCGCCGCAGCGCTGAGGCGGTCGGGCTGCTGGACGAGCGATTCTTCCTGTACGGAGAGGACGTCGACTTCTGTGCCGCCCTCCGACAGCACGGCCAACTGCTCTTCGCGCCCGAGGTCGAGGTCGTGCATCACGGCGGACGTTCGGGCGCGACTGCGCCTGACGACACACGCGCCCACTACCGTCGCAGCCAGCTGGCGTTCTACGCCAAGCATCATCCCGCGTGGGTCCCCGCATTGCGACTCTATCTCCGGGTACGCGGCCAGCTGCCATCCCGACTGCTATAGTCCCGACGTGCGAGTCGCGATCGACGTGCGCAAGCTGCACGACTTCGGCGTGGGGACGTATGTCCGCAATCTGGTCGGGGAGCTGGCTCGCCTCGACCACGACACGGAATACGTTCTTTTGTGCCGGCGTGACGACCTCAGTTTGGGATCACAGTTGGGCGACAACTTCCGAACCGTCGCCAATTCGTCCGGTCACTACTCGATCGGTGAGCAGCTCTCGATCCCAATCAACGTTGGGCGCGCGGCGCCAAGCCTGTTTCACACGCCGCACTATGTCCTTCCGGCGCTGACGCCCTGCCGGTCAATCGTGACGATCCACGACTGCATCCATCTCGTCTTTCCACAGTATCTCAGCAACCGGTTCGCTCACGCATCCGCTCGGGCGTTGTTCTGGACAGCGGTCCATCGCGCCAGTCGGATTCTGACCGTGTCCGAGGCGTCCAAACAGGACATCCTGCGCTTCTTCCAGATTCCCGACGAAAAGGTGACCGTCATCTACAACGCCATCGCCGAGCACTTTTTTGAGGCGCCACCATCCGATCAGATCGCCAGGGTCCGCGAGCGGTATCAGCTTGGCGGCCGATTCGTGATGTATGCGGGCAACGTCAAACCTCACAAGAACCTCGACCGCTTGATCGAGGCCTTTGCCCTGCTCCGACAGGACACGAAGGACGATGACCTTCGCTTGCTCATCTCGGGCAGCGAGATCTCGCGCTATGCGACGCTGCGGCGAGCCGTCCACCGGTACAACCTCCATCGGCACGTGCGTTTTCTTGGGTACCAATCGGAGAAGACGCTCGGGGCACTCTATCGGCTGGCCGACGTCTTCGTCTTTCCATCCCTGTACGAGGGATTCGGGCTTCCTCCGCTCGAAGCCATGGCGAGCGGCACCCCCGTGGTGGTGTCGAACGTCTCGTCGCTCCCCGAGGTGGTGGGTGACGCCGGTGTGCTGGTCAACCCGTACGATGCCGAGTCGATTGCCGACGGCATTCGGCGGGTGCTCGACGACGGGGCGTTGAGTCAGGACCTCTCGACCCGCGGTCTTGCTAGGGCTCGGTCGTTCTCGTGGCCCACCTCCGTCAAGCGCATTCGCGACATCTACCACGAAGTGGCAACGGAGACATGACGACCCTCGGGCCACGCCCGGCCGACGTTGGTGGGCGCCGTGTGGCGATAGTCCACGACTGGCTGACCGGGATGCGGGGCGGGGAAAAGGTGCTTGAGGCGCTTCGTGAGCTGCTGCCAGGCGCACAGCTGTTCACGCTGCTGCATGTCCGCGGAACCGTCTCGCGTGCGCTGGAGGCCGCCCACGCTCGACAGTCGTTCATCGGGCACCTCCCGATGGCTGCCGCTCACTACCGACGATACATTCCGCTGTTCCCCGCTGCGATCGAGCAGTTCGATCTCGACGACTACGACCTAGTGATCAGCTCGAGCCACTGCGTGGCCAAGTCGATCGTCAAGTCGGGTCGAGCGAAACACCTGTGCTACTGCCATACCCCGATGCGGTACGCCTGGGACCAGTTCGACGACTACTTTGGCCCCGCTCGGGTGGGCGCTGTGCGCAGCCGGCTCTACCAGCTGCTGTTCGGTCGCCTCGCGCGGTGGGACGCCGCCACGGCCGGCCGGGTCGACCGATATGTGGCGAACTCGTGCAATGTTGCGGGCCGGATTCGCCGATACTATAATCGGGCGGCCACGGTAGTGTATCCACCTGTCGACACCACGTATTTCAGCCCGAACGGGTCTACACCGGGCTCATATTTCCTGATCGTCTCGGCCTTGGTGCCATACAAGCGAATCGACCTCGCCGTTGAGGCGTGTCGTCTGGCCAGTGTGAGTCTGAAGATCGTCGGAGAGGGGCCCGAACGGCAGCGGCTCCGAGGCCTGACGGGGGCCGGCGTCGAGTTTCTGGGCGTCCGGACTGACGAAGAGGTCCGAGAGCTCTACCGGGGGGCCCGTGGCTTTTTGCTCCCGGGTGAAGAGGACTTCGGAATCGGAGCGGTTGAAGCCTTGGCGTGTGGACGGCCGGTGGTGGGCCTGTCCAAGGGTGGGGCCACCGAGACCGTCGAGCACGGTCGGACCGGCGTACTGGTCGACGAACTCACGGCGGAGGCCTTCGCGGCCGGCATCGGGCAGGTCGCAAGCACCGAGTTCGACTCGACGTATATCCGGGAGCAAGCACTTCGTTTTTCCCGAGACAGATTCTACGAAGACATGCGCACCGCTATCGAGGCGACGGTATTCCAGGAGCCGGACGCATCATGTTGACCCGCCACACACGTTTCCTCGCGGTGGGTCATGTGGTCTCCGACAGCCTGCTGGGAATGGTCGCGTTCGCCCTTGCCTACGCGATCCGATTCGAGACCGGGCTGATTGCCGCCCCGAAGGGCCAGCCCCCCTTCGAGCAATACCTGGTCTTGATACCCTTCATCGGACTGCTGGTTCCTCTAGCCTTCAACCTTCCGGGCGCGTATCGTCTGCGCCGCGACCGAACCCGGGTCGACGACTTCTTTTCAGTGCTGGTCGGCAGCGTACTGGTCGTCATCGTCGGGCTGCTTGGCACCCTCTACTTTGAGGTCTACTACGCTCCAGAGGCGGCCCGTGCGCAGGGGACCTATGAGGTGTCACAAATCGTCTGGGCCATCTTCCTGCTCACCAACGTGACGCTCGCCTACGCCTCGCGCGAAGCCGTGCGGACGGTCATGCAGCGACGGTTCCGTGCGGGTATCGGCCTCAAGCGGGTGCTCCTCGCGGGCACTGGTGACCTGGCCCGCCATGTCGCCGACCGCCTCCTCCAGCACGCCGAGTTCGGCTATAAGATCGTGGGGTTTGTTGACGACAACGGGGCGGAGGACAGCCTCGGCTACCGGGGGCTCCCCCTGCTGGGATCTTTCGACGATGTCGAAGAGGTGATCCAGCACGAGCGGATCGACCAGCTCTACGTGGCGCTCCCACTCGAGGACCACGTGAAGATGCTCTCGCTCATCGAAGTCGCCAACCGCGAGTGTATCGACGTCAAGGTCATCCCAGACCTACTCCAGTTCATCGCCCTGCGGGCGCGCCTCGAAGAACTCGATGGTATCCCGATTATCAACATCAACGACGTGCCCTTGCAGGGATTCAACGGGGCGGTCAAGCGGGCGATCGACATCGCGGTGTCGGTGGCGGCCCTTTCGGGCTTGGCCATTCCGTTCGCCGCCATCGCCGCCGCGATTCGGCTCAACTCGCCCGGGTCGGTCCTCTATCGCCAGGAGCGTATGGGGCTCGACCGCCGACCGTTCTTGGTCCTGAAGTTCCGCTCGATGTACGAGGACGCGGAGCGTGAGACCGGCCCGGTCTGGACACGCGAGGACGACCCGAGACGAACCCCGGTTGGCCGGTTCCTGAGGCGGTTTAGCCTCGACGAACTGCCGCAATTCTGGAACGTGCTCCGGGGGGAGATGTCGCTGGTCGGCCCCCGACCCGAGCGACCCTTCTTCGTCGATCAGTTCAAGGCGAAGGTGCCCCAGTACATGCTGCGTCACAAGGTGAAATCGGGCCTCACCGGCTGGGCACAGGTGAACGGGTGGCGTGGGAACACGTCGATCGAGAAGCGCATCGAGTACGACCTCTACTACATCGAAAACTGGTCCGTCTCGCTCGACTTCAAGATCCTCTGGCTCACGGTCGTCCGGGTCTTCTTCCACCGACATGCCTACTAGCAAACGGCGCGTGCGCGTCGTCATCACCGGAGCCGCCGGCTTCATTGGTTCACACCTCACGGAAACGCTGCTCGACCAGGATTATTCGGTTGTCGGCATTGACAATCTGATTACGGGCGACCTCGAGAATATTGCCCATCTGAGCGGACGTGACTTCACCTTCGTCAAGCAGGATGTCACCAACTACATCAACCTCGACGGCCCCGTCGACTTCGTCCTGCACTGGGCCAGCCCGGCTAGTCCCATCGACTACCTCAACTTCCCCATTCCAACCCTCAAGGTCGGGGCGCTCGGTACGCACAACGCGCTCGGTCTCGCCCTCGCCAAGCGGGCCACCTTTGTGCTGGCCTCGACGTCAGAGGTCTATGGCGACCCGCTGGAGCACCCGCAACCGGAGAGTTACTGGGGCAACGTCAATCCAGTCGGCCCACGGGGTGTCTACGACGAAGCCAAGCGCTTTGCCGAGGCGATGACCACCGCCTATCACCGCTATCACGGTCTGGACGCCAAGATCGTGAGAATCTTCAATACCTACGGCCCCCGCATGCGAATCAAGGATGGTCGTGCCGTCCCGAACTTCATCGCCCAGGCATTGCGGAACGAGGATGTGACGGTCTACGGCGATGGGGACCAGACGAGAAGTTTTTGTTACATCAGCGACCTCGTTGACGGCATCCTCCGCCTCATGCGCAGCGACGTCAACGACCCGGTCAACATCGGGAACCCGACCGAGATGTCAATCGAGGAGATCGCCCGTCAGATTATCGCCGCGGTGGGCTCGTCATCCTCCGTGGTCCACGAACCCCTTCCGGTCGACGACCCCAAGGTTCGTCAACCGGACATCACGCGAGCCCGCGAGTTATTGGAGTGGGAGCCCCGGGTCGCCCTGGCAGACGGCCTCTCCTCGACGATCGACTACTTTCGAGCTAAGACGGATTGACCGCTCGAGCGGCGTGCACGATGTAGTGGAAGCCGGAGCCCACGGTGACGATCAACGAGGCATAGACCAGCACGTCGATGATCGCTGAACGCTGCTCCAGGTAGTTGAAGAACAACACTGCGCTCCCGGTGAGGATGTAGACGAAGGTCGCGACCTTTCCGAACACCGACGGATAGAAGGTAAAGCGCTCGACCGCGAGATTCACGACGGCCACGGTCACGACGATGACCACGTCGCGGCTGATCACCAACACCGTTAACCACAGCGGGATCTGGTTGGTCAGGTTCAGACCGGGCAACGTGAGCACCACAAACGTCGATACGAGAAGGAGCTTGTCGGCCATCGGGTCGAGCAAGGCGCCAAGGCTGGTGCGTTGTCCCGACCGCCTGGCAATCAGCCCGTCGAGCGCATCGGTCGCCCCCGCCACGACAAAGGTCGTGAACGCCCAGCCGTTGTACCCGTAGACGACCAGGAGGACCAGGGCCGGCACCAAGAGGAGGCGCCCGAGCGTCAGTTGATTCGCGATGGTGAGAGTAGCCATTGGCTATTGTGACGCGTGGGCAAGCTCACTCAAACGGTCCGCCATCTCCACGGCTTCTGCGCCCGACGCCGTTCGGGACGGTTGAAACGAGCTGTTCTCCTGCGTCGCCAAGACACCGGCCGCCACGGCGCGTATGGCTGTTGAGTAGCTCCGGTGGCTTGGTCGCATATCGCTAAAACCCTGAGTGCCCGACGATCCCAGAGGACCGCTGCCGGTCTGTTCTTCGATGATGTCGAGGGTCGCCGATACGACATCCGCCAACTCACTCCGCCGCATCGTGACCGCCGGAGAAAAGCGATAGGCCGCGTCGATGTCCATGACCCCGGCGTCGGCGACGGCCTGAATCCACTGGGCGCCCCAGTGGTCTCGGGTGTCGGTAATGATCACGGACCGACCGGATGCGTCCAGCAAGAGATCCGACAGCCGCACACCGATAAGCGCGGCTAGCTCGCCCCTCGTCACCTCTAGCTTCGACGCGATATCCAGCATCTCCGACGGTAGGTCGGCGAGCCGCATCAAATCTCGCACCCGCTCGATATGTCTCGCTGTCTCGTCGGTCGGGTCGACGGCATCGGCACGCTCGTAGGCCACCAGCGCAGCCTGCAGGTCGCCGCGGGCCTCATTCAGTTCACCCTCCAGGAGAAAGGCGTCCGGATCGAACGAATCGAGCTCCGACGCCCGGCGCGCGTGGACGAGCGCCGCGTCCTGGTTACCACGCCGTTGCTCGACCCGGCCCAGCTCGACGTGGAAAAAGCCGCTGTCGGGGGACGCCTCGAGGAGCTGCCGATAGGCCGCCGTCGCCTCGGTGTACCGCCCGGCCTGGGCTGCGGCACGGGCCACGCTAAGCCGATCACTGGCCAGCGCGAATTGGAGCTCGTCCACCACTCTCCGAACCTCAGTCAAGCTCCCATCGACGGCCAACGCGGCTTGGTATGACTCGACCGCCTCAGCGGGGCGATCGAGGGCCAGCATCGCCTCTCCGAACCCTACCAGAGCCGGCACGTACCTTGGCGCGTCCTCGGTTGCGGCTTCGAAGTACCGCGCCGCGCGCTCAGGCTCGTCTCGCGCCATGCTCACCCAGCCCCGACCGACCTGCGCGGGAAAGAACTCCGGCGTCTGCGCCAGGATCGTTTCGTACCGAGCATCGGCGGTCACGAGGTCTCCCACCTGAAGAAAGGTCCAAGCCTCGTTGTGACTCCGAGCGGCTGGCGCTCCTTGATACTCCACGGGCACGGTCGGAAACAGATAGTCGGGATACGCAGGGTTCGTGACGACTGGGACGCGTGCGGCACATGCCGTCGTCACCAAGACCGCGACCATGGCCCACGCGGACGACCACCGCCTCACAGACTGCCGTTCTCCTCGTGACAGAGCCGCTCCCCGCCGTGCAAAACGACGAGAGGTCTCGAACGAGAGGACCCCCGTATCACGTGAGCGATTGTAGCACGCGGTCCCACGACACCTGGCCCGCTCGAAGCAGGATCGGATCAGGTCCACGGGCGTCGATGATCGTAGACGGGAGACCGCCCGCCACGTCACCGCCGTCGAGCAACATCGCCAGGCCGTGGCCGATCGTCTTGACGACGTCGGCCGCTGACGACGCGGCCGGCTCGCCACTTCTGTTGGCGCTTGTCGCCGTTACTGGATGACCCAACGCTGCAGCGAGGCCGCACGCCACCGGATGGTCGGGCACGCGGACGGCAATGCTGTCTCCGCCGCCGCACACCAACCGGCTCAGGTGTGATGGCGCATCGACCACCAAAGACAGCGGTCCCGGCCAGAAGGCACTGGCGAGCCGCTGACCCAACAGCGTCAGCGTACCCAAACCTTCGACCTGTGTAAGGTCGGAGGCAATCAATGGAATGGCCAGGTCCCCCCGGCGACCCTTGATGTCGAACAACCGGGCCACCGCTTCCGGGAGACGAGGGTCGACGGCTAACCCGTACAACGTGTCGGTCGGATAGGCGACGACCCCCCCTTCTCGGAGGACTCTCGCCGCGCGGCTAAGCCGCTCCGGATCAGGTTCGACCGGGTCGATCTCACAGGGGATAAGAGTACGATGAGTCATGACGTCCGTCATCTGTGTGCCCCGGCGGTCCACAGGCACGCAGCGGAAGACACCCCGCCGTCCCCGTGTGCCTCTTCCCCGACAGAGGGGAGGGGTGCATGAAGACAAGACCAAGCGGCCGCACCGTCAGCGGAAGCACCGGAAGCGCGGAGGCGTGTCGTCGTAGTTACCAAAGGACGACGACACTTCGCTAGTCGACGACAACCACGCCGTAACGCGACCGGGCGAACTGTCCGCCGGCGTTCGGCCAGAAGAGGAATGGCTCGACGGTGTACGAACCCCGCTGAGCGGAGGTAAAGGTCACCTCGGTGGAGAACCGATCGCCGAACATGCTCCCGCAGACGAACACTTCGTTGACGTTGGACGATCCGTATCGGATGAACCGGAAGCAGACGATGTTGAAGTCGTCACGGTCGGTCGCCGTCACCTTGCCAGAAAGATTCACGGGTTTGCCGGGCGCCACTCGCCCCGGGATCGGCTCGTCGAGCAGCACACCGGTCAAGGCATCAGCCGCCACGTCGAGATACTCGACCGCTAGGCTCGCCTCGGTCGTTCCGTCGGTGGTCCCGTCCGTCCCACCGTCGACCGTCCCATCTGGCGCAACGACAGGCAGCGGGGTGATGGCCGTTGACATCAGCGCGCGACCGCCGGTCGCCTCGAAGAAGCTCGGGTACTGGTCCCAGCTCGTGATACCCTGCATCGCCTCCATCCGCGCGGCGTAGAAGCTGATAACGTCCATCTCCTCTTGCGATGCCAATCCGTCTCGCGACACGTAGATGACGGCCCGCCGAACCCGGTCCGCGGGGGGACCCGTACGCTGTCCGTCCGCCGCCAAAAAGTCGTTGAAGAACAGCGGGATCTGATCTCCCTCGACGCTCGCGCCTACCTTGGGAGAGGCACGGTCCATCGGTTCGAACTGCCCCTGGTCAACGAAGACACCCATCTCCGGGAGAGCGTCCGCGGGAAGTAGCCCCATGCGATAGAGCGTGATCGGGTGATACTCGATAACTGGCAGCGTGCGTTCGATCTCGGATGCTCCTGGGATCGGCGATCCGACCCGACGCGTCGCCTCCAACACGGCCCCCGCCAGCACCGAGCCAGGCGTGACGAGGGGCGTGTGACGAGCAGGGTCGTCCCCTTGTCGGGTGATACCAAGCCGGTTCCACACCGCACTGTAGTCGCCCCATTGATGCGCTTGCTGATGCAGGGTGGCGCGCAACGTCGCCCAGCCACCGGGCGGGTACGCCTCGACTCCTTGCAGGACGCCCTCGCTGCCATACCGGGCGCTGACGTCGAATATCGGCAGGCCGATGCCAACGATCTGGTTCTGGACGTTCTCGCGAAATCCGATATGACTCGACAGTAACGCGGTCTGGCTCACCACGGCCAACGTGTCGTACTCATCGGCAAATACCTCGTAGAACCGACGAGTCACCTCTTCAAGGTTGAGCGCCGTATCTCCCAGCTGAATTCGGGACACTCCAAAACCCGGCACCGAGATATTGACGGCATGACTCGCGTATTGAACGGTGTCGGAGACCTGCGTCACCGTGGAAGGCGGAAGATTGGTCGGAGCGAGTTGCAGATAGATGTCTTGCCGACCCGACTCCCCGGCCCCCGGCACGACAACCTGTCCCCAGAACAGCGTCGGGCGGTCGACACCCCATCGCTGCGTTCGAAATCCCGCGTCGAGCTCTTCCGATGTCCACATGGGTCGAAAGACGCTTACTGCGCGACCCGCGACCTCAGCTACGTCGATCCTCGTCCAGGTCTCCTGGGACACACCCGATTCCTGGTCGACATCTCTTCGCTCGAATTCAACGGTTGGATAGTCCCCCAACACGAGGAAGTTGTTCAACCCGAACGGACCCTCGTGCGTTGGCCGAATAAACCGCGGGAACTGGTTCCCCTCGACCGGAGTGCCATCGGGCAGCTGAATCGGTGGCGTGACTTCGATCTCGCCGCTCGGCTGGGTATACGACACCGACGGCGACAGACACACGAGAGACGCCGCCGCGAACCACGTGCGTATTGAACGCATCTGCGGCATCGTGTCCGCACTCAACACTAGTCCCGGCTGACCACGACCGGCGCTCCGCGGTCGACGCTGAGGCGTTGGACCGCACTCGTGGAGTTGGCGGCAAACTCGAGGTGCTCTGTACTTCCGAACAGCGCGCACACCTCATCGTCGCCGATGTCGGCATAGGTCTCGACCAACCGACCGATCACGTGCTCACCAATCTCGATCTGGAGACCGCCTCCAGACTGGGTGAAACTCTCGAAGGTCTTCCGGTCGATGTTCGATACGAGATTGCCGAAGTGATCCACGCGTAACACTTGCCCCACCACCTTCCCGTTGGCAGTCGTGGGCACAGGGATATCCAGCACCATGTAATCGCTGACCGGTCGTCCAAGCGCCGCGAGCTGAATGTTCTTTCCTAGCCACGCCGCCGCTGGCGCGAAACGGTCACGTCCCTCGAAGGTCCGGCTCACGGTCGGCCGCGCGTATCGTCGCTCCGTCAACTCGACGACGCGCTTCGGTGGACTCTCCTGAAACACCGCCGTCAGGACACCGTTGTCAGGCGCCACGAACCGGTAGTTGCCCGTGTCGGCCGCCAGACCGCGTCGGGCAGACCCGACGCCGGGGTCGACGACGACGAGGAAGATCGTGCCAGAGGGAAACAGCCGATAGACCGCCGACAACTCCAACCCGGCCGTCAGGACATCGTGCGCTGGCACGTCATGCGAGAGGTCGACCAGCGTAGCGTCCGGACAAATCCCAAGCAGGACGCCCTTCATTGCGCCCACATAGTGGTCCCGGATACCAAAGTCGCTCAGTAGAGCGACGATCGGGCGCGACATCTCTCGGCCTCCCCACTTCAGACCCCAAACGTCAGGGCAGACACGGTCAATTCACGGCGCTCGAACCGGGTGGCTTCCGAAACACGACCTCCCGCATCCGATTGGTGAGCAAGAACGAGTTGCTGATCGTCAAGTCCGCGAACATCTTCGTGATGGCGCGACTCTGCCAGACCCGTGACGGCGGCATAGCTCGCTGACTCGCTCGATACCGCAGCGTGACGTCATCCACGATTTCGTGCTGAATGGGCCCGGCAATTTGACACTGCTCCGCCGCATGGCACAGAAACACGACGCCACCAGGGCTCAGTACCCGTGTGATCTCCCGGGCCAACGCGCCGGCGGCGTCAGATTCCAGATAGTCCAGGACATCCCAGCACAGGATACCGTCGACACTTCCTGTGGCCCGCTTGAGCACGCGGTTCTGCGTTCGGTGGTCATCCTGACTGCCGCTGCCATCTTCCGGATTCTGGGTGTCGCCAGCCGGTCCCCAGGTCTCGAGGTCCGATAACAGGTCCTCAACGTGCAGCTTGCAACCCAGATGCTCACCCAGGAAGGTGACGTTGACGCCGACCGCTTGTCCGAGGTCAACTACGACAGGCGCCGCGGTTCCGGCCAGCGCCGTCACGAAACTCGATAGCGCTCGGGTCGAAAACAGGTCGGCCCTGGCTGATCCACCACGCCCTCCCCCCGCGCGTTTCCCAGCCAGCGGATCTCGACGACTGCCGTCGGCCCCAGCCCCCGACACGCGGAGCGACTGAACAGCCACTTAGTGCGCGGCGCGAGCCGCGGGCGTCGGCGCAGATGAGATTGCGCGCTTCTCGCTGCTCGCAGCCTCCGGTTTCGGCTTCCCATCGGTAGCGCTGGTCCGGGACTGAGCTGACTGAGCCGCCTGAGGCCGTTGCATATCAATGCTGCCCCTGAAGCGGGCTCCCTCTGCAATCGCCACAGTGGGCGCAGAGATGTCGCCCTCGACGGAGCCGTTTTCCCGAATATTGATCTTGTCGCTCGCGGAAATATTGCCGGTCACGTTACCCATCACGATGACCGACTTGGCGAACACCTCCGCCTTGATCTTTCCGTTCGGGCCGATGGTGAGCGCGTGCTCGCGCAGTTCGATCTGACCGTCCACCTTGCCTTCGATAGTCAGATCCTCGCTGCCGCTGAGCTCACCCTTGATGATCACCGACTTGCCGATGTTTACGACCTCTCGTTCCATCTGATTGCTCGTCGCTCCGGCAGACGACACCGCCGGGTTCGAAAGGGCCACCGCTCCTACACGGTCGCCTGGCCTTGGGGCCGAAGGCTGAGTCCTGCCTGGTTCCTCCCGCTTCCACATCACACCGTCTCCAACGTCTGGCTGAGGAGTCTGGGCATTCGACACGACGCCCAGTCGCGAGTCTCCCCGCAAGTATACGAAAGGGGCTCGATCCTGTCTAGTCCTTTCATTGCTGCGGGTTAGAGGCGATGGTAAGATTGAGACCCGATGAGAATCTACCTCGATCACAACGCGACGACTCCGGTCGACGCTGCCGTCGCCGATGCGATCGCTCATGCACTCCGGGACCAGTTCGGAAACGCCTCGAGTGTTCATTCCTTCGGCCAAACGGCCAAGTCGTTGATCGATGACGCCCGGGCGAGTGTCGCGGCGCTTGTTGGTGGCGGGCCGCAGGAAGTCGTGTTTACCAGCGGCGGCACCGAGTCGGACAACATGGCGGTGCGGGGCGTGGCAGAAGCGCTCGCGTCGACCAACCGGCGCCACCTCGTCGCCAGCGCCATCGAACACGAAGCCGTCTTGCACACGTTCAAGGCCCTGGCCAAGCGAGGATGGACCACGACGCTGCTGCCGGTTGACGCCGCCGGGGTGGTCCGAGCCGAAGATTTCAGGGCGGCCGTGACCGACCAGACGGCGTTGGTCTCGGTCATGCACGCCAACAACGAGATCGGAACCATTCAACCGATCGCCGAGCTTGCCGACATCGCCCACGAGCACGGCGCCATCTTCCATACCGACGCCGTGCAGACCGTTGGCAAGCT
This sequence comes from Vicinamibacterales bacterium, assembly GCA_965249105.1. GTDB lineage: Bacteria > Acidobacteriota > Vicinamibacteria > Vicinamibacterales > UBA8438 > CAUZIB01. The sequence continues at coordinate 2,285,321 of OZ252219.1, forward strand.
GGCAGTGGACGTGGCGGGGCTCGGCGTTGATCTACTCTCGCTGTCGGCGCACAAGTTCAACGGACCCAAAGGCGTTGGCGCGTTGTGGATCCGTCGAGGAGCCCGTCTCATCGCCACCGCAACCGGAGGGCGACAGGAGCGCAATCGACGGGCGGGCACCGAAAACGTGCCCGGTATCGTAGGCCTCGGGATGGCGGCTCGCATCGCCATCGCAAGGCCCGCAACCGAACATGAACGGCTATCCGAGCTGCGGGACCGACTCGAACGGGAGATCCTGTCGAAGGTTCCGGGTGCGGTCGTCAATGGAGACCCGGCGAGCCGCGTCCCCAACACCACGAACGTCAGTTTTGACGGCGTCGAGGCCGAATCCATGCTTATCGCCCTCGACCTCGAGGGCGTCGCTGTGTCGACCGGCTCGGCCTGCTCATCGGGCACGCTCGAGCCGTCCCATGTCCTCCGCGCGATGGGGTTCTCGCCCCACCGCACGCAGAGCTCCCTCAGGTTCAGCCTTGGTCACGGCAACACCGACGAGGAGATCGACAAGGTGATCGAGGTGCTCCCGCGGGTCGTCGAGAAGCTGCGCAAGGTCAGCGGCGCAAGCCGGAGCCCGATGCGAATGGCTGACGCGAGGTCATGAGAGTCGTCGCAGCCATGTCGGGCGGCGTCGACTCGTCGGTCGCAGCCGCGTTGCTCCAGGAACAGGGTCACGAGGTGGTCGGCCTCTCGATGCAGCTGTATGACCAGCAAGAGGGCTCGGCGTCATTCGGGAGCTGCTGTTCGATCGACGACCTACACGACGCGCGCCGAGTGGCGGCGCAGCTGGGTTTCCCCCATTACGTCGTCAACCTCGAGCGCGAGTTCGATGACCACGTCGTCTCGTCGTTCGTTCAGGACTACGCGGCGGCGCGCACCCCTATTCCCTGTGTTCGATGTAACGGCGAGCTCAAGTTTGCGCATCTGCTCGACCGGGCCCGGGGATTCGATGCCACAGCGGTGGCCACCGGACACTACGCGAGGGTCGAGTATCAGACCGATGCGGGGTACGTGCTCAAGCGCGGTCTCGACCGAGACAAGGACCAGTCCTACTTTCTCTTCACGCTGACGCAGGACCAGCTCGCGGGCGCTCGCTTTCCTCTGGGCGAGCTCACGAAGCCAGACGTACGTGCCTATGCTGCCGAACGGCATCTCTCCGTGGCCGACAAACCGGACAGTCACGAGATCTGCTTTGTGCCGGACAACGACTACGCCGCCTTCGTCGAGCGACGCGCACCCGACGCCGGACGGCCCGGACCGATCGCTGACGCGGACGGTCGCGTCCTCGGCCAGCACCAGGGTGTCCATCACTTCACCGTGGGACAGCGACGGGGTCTTGGTGTGTCGAGCGCTATCCCCCTGTACGTCGTCGCCATGGACGCCGAGTCGAGCACCGTGACGGTGGGCCCGCGCCAGGCACTCGAGCGTACCGGTCTGACCGCCTCCGAGGTCAACTGGATTGCGGGGCGCGCTCCAGCCAGTCCGTTGCGAATCGGGGCTCAGATCCGTCACCGGCACGCGCCGGCCGACGCCTCGCTCACACCGGACGGGATGACCGGGGCCGCCGTCGAGTTCGACACCCCCCAGCCGGCCGTCTCTCCGGGTCAGGCCGTCGTCTTCTACGACGGTGATGTGGTCATTGGGGGTGGCTGGATCGACTAGCCCCGTCGGTGTCCGGGTCAGCGTCAGCATCACCTTCAGCGGCCGGCAGACTCTCCAGATAGCGTTCGGCGTCGATCGCGGCCATGCACCCTGAGCCAGCGGCGGTGACTGCCTGACGATAGATGTGGTCCTGCACGTCACCGGCCGCGAACACACCGGGGACACTTGTTCGGGCGCCCCCCTTGGGAACGATATAGCCGTTGTCGTCAAGCTCGAGCTGGCCGGCAAAGAGGTCGGTGTTCGGCGTGTGACCGATCGCGATGAAGACACCCTCGACCTCCAGGGTCTTGGTCTCATCGGTTTTGAGATTGCGGAGCACCACCCCGGTCACCACCCCCTTCTCGACATCGATCACCCGATCGAGCGCGCTGTCCCACTCAAAGGAGATCTTCGGGTGTGCAAACGCCTTGTCCTGCATGATGCGAGACGCTCGAAGGTCATGCCGACGATGGACAACGGTCACGTGCGAGGCGAACTTGGTGAGAAAGATCGCCTCCTCCATCGCCGTGTCCCCACCTCCGACCACGACAATGGGCTTCTCGCGGAAGAAGTAGCCGTCACACGTTGCGCAGGTGGACACCCCGTGTCCCATGAGCGCCCGCTCAGACGGAAGTCCGAGCAAACGCGCCGAGGCACCGGTCGAGATGATCAACGCGCGGGTCTGATAGGTCGTCTCACTCGTCGTGACCGTGAACGGCGGACCAGACAGATCCACCGCGGTGACGTCGCCGGTCACGAACTCCGTGCCGAAACGCTCCGCCTGTCCTCGCATGGCTCCCATCAACTCCGGACCCATGATGCCTTCCTGAAACCCCGGATAATTCTCGACGGCGGTGGTGAGCATCAGCTGGCCGCCCGACTCGAGTCCCTCGATCAGCAACGGTACCAAGTTGGCCCGCGCCGCATACAACGCCGCCGTCAGGCCCGCTGGACCCGACCCGATGATCATCACGTCACGCATCCGACTTCCTGTGACCTCCGTCGTCTCTCTGGGCAATACGCGCCCTGTATTCTCTGACGTACGCGCTGGCGGGCACGGTCCATGAGAAGTCGCGGGACATGCCCTCGACCTGGAGCGTCCGCCAGCGTGGGCCGTCCGCGAACAGCCGAATCGCCTGACGCAGTGCCGTCAGCATCGCCGCGCCGGTGAAGTCGGAGAATTTGAATCCGGTACCGCGTCCGTCAGGGGCATCGTGCACGGTGACGGCATCGTCGAGGCCACCGACTGCATGCACCACCGGGACGGTGCCGTAGCGCATACTGTACATCTGATTCAGACCGCACGGCTCGTAGCGGGACGGCATGAGGAAGATGTCGGCGCCCGCCTCGACGAGGTGCGCCAGCGTTTCGTCATACCCAATCTTGACCCCGAACACTGAGGGGTGACGTTTCGCCGCGTTCCGCCACATCTCCTCGAACCGTCGTTCGCCGGTTCCCAGGACGACGAACGACGCGCCGGTCTCTGGGAGCTCGTCAATCACCTCGCCAACCAGATCGAAGCCCTTCTGGTACACCAGCCGCGAGATGACACCGACCACCGGCTGGGCGAGGCTCTGATCTGACACCGGGAGGCCAAACTGATCGAGGAGTCGTCGTTTGGCCGACCGCTTTCCGCTGAGGTCGGTCGTCGAGAACGGCTCTTCCAGAGACGCGTCAGTCTCAGGCGACCAGGTCTCGACATCGATGCCATTCAAGATGCCCCGAAATCGGTCTCCCTTGTTGGCGACGACACCCTCGAGCCCGTTCCCGTACTCGCGCGTCACCACCTCTTTCGCGTACCCTTCGCTGACCGTCGTGACCCCATCGCTAAAGTTGATCCCGCCCTTGAGAAAGCTGACGCCCCCCCAGAACTCGAGCCCTTCCACGGTGAACAGTGACCGATCCAGGTCGAGCGCCTGGAGCACGCCGTCGGGAAAGGTCCCTTGGTAGGCAATGTTGTGGATCGTGAAGATCGTGACGGCCGACCGGATGAGGGGATGGGTTGCGTAGCGAGTCCGGGCATAGACCGGCACCAGGCCAGCCTGCCAGTCGTGGGCGTGTATGACATCGGGGCGTCTCGCCGCCACGGCTGAGTACTCCAGCGCAGCCCGGGCCAGAACCGCGAATCGAATGGCGTTGTCCGGGTGGGCATGTTCCCCATCCGCATACAGCCCAGCCCGGTCATACAGCTCGTCGCACTCGATCAGGACCACCCGCGCTTCGGGAGACAGCCGGTGCTCCACATATCCGACCTCGAACCAGCGGCCGCCCACCGACAGGTGCCGTCGGATCCGAGACTCCGGCACGACGTTCACACCGCGATACTTCGGGAGCACCAGCGTCACGTCGTGTCCGAGCCGCCCCAGGGCCTTGGCCAATCCTGATGTCACATCACCGAGACCTCCGGTCTTGGCGTAAGGCACGGCCTCGGAAGCGACCATCAGAATCGAGAGTGGGGAGCGTGGAACAGCGGTCATCGGACAGGCGGTGGCACGAGACCACCGGGGCTAGTCAGCCGCGGAGCTAGTAAGCAGCGACCGTCCCTGGTTGGAGACCCAGTCGACGAGCCGCGTGACGTCTCTGAAGCGTCCCGAACTGGAACCGACGCCGAGGACAACCACGGCGAGCGGCTCGCCTTCGGGTGTATCCACAAGCGCGGCCAGGCAGTACCCGGACGCGTCGATGTAACCTGTCTTCCCTCCGTGCACAGACAGCCGGCCCCGCAGCAGTCGATTCGTGTTCCGGACCGTCAGTCCGCGTCGGCTCGTCCGCATCCGATACGACGACTTCCGCATGATCTCTCCGATCCGCTGCTGCTCGCTGGCGTGCGTGATCAGACGGGACACTTCGTAGGCAGTCGAGAGATTCCAGCGCTCCAGGCCGGACGGGTCAACAAAGGCCGTGCTCTGAAGTCCGAGCTCCGCCGCCTTCGCATTCATCCTCTCGACGAAACCGTCCGTACCACCCGCTGACACGCGGGCCAGCACCCTGGCGGCGGCATTGTCCGACGCGATCAAGGCCAGGTGCAACACATCGCGTAGTCGTATCCGTTCACCACGCCGCAAGTAGGTAGTCGACGAGCGGCGGACATCCCGACGCGACACCACGACATCGCGGGTCAGGTCCGGGTCGTCGTCCAAAAAGACCAGGGCCGTCATGACCTTTGTAATGCTTGCGATGGAGCGCAACTCCCGTCCTCGTGACTCCCAGAGCACCTCATGAGTCCGGGGGTTGTAAATCACCGCCGCCCTCGCGCGCACGCGCGGCGCTCGAAGTTCACTAAAATCGAGATATCGTGGGGGAGCTGTAGCCGGATTGGGCGCGACGGACTCCACCGTCACCGCTGCGGGCTCGGCCAGGCCCACGTCGGGTGCCCAACTTACGGTTCCGAAGCACACAAGGAATCCGCATATGGCTCCCAGCTGGGCGACGGGCCTAACGGACTGCGTCTGCCGGAGCAGCATGTCTCGAGACTATCCCTCCGTACTGTCGTTCAACTTCTAAATCGGCCCGGAGGCCGAAGCAGTCAATATAATAACGGCAGCGTCCGATTATTGACATCGCGTGGTCGGATCTGTCCCTTCTCCTCCTTCCGCGCGCAGCGTCCGATTGCAGAGCGACCCCGGAACAGCGGGGTTCGATTCGATCTCCGGCCTTGCCCCACGTGTGGCGCGACGTGGCACATCAGTTGCTTCCTCGCTCGGGTAGAGGATGAGCCGATGCCGCCGCTTCGCCTAACCGGATTCGCCAACCTTCAATGCGGATGCCTCGTTGCCCGCTATTTCCAGCCGGTGATACGACGACATGTGGAGTACATCGAGGAAAAGGGTTGTCGGTGCACGCATCGCGGTCATCGCCGAGATGAGCCACTCCTGGCGAGAGCGCCTTCCGCGCGCCACCCGATACCGGCCAGGGCCGCCTCCGCTTGACAGGTCCCGGTGCTTTGCTGCACCGTGACCGCGCATGACCTCGGCGCGACGGTTCCCCAAACCCACCACGGTCGTTCGAACCGGCGGCGCCACCCTACGCTTCTACCACTCCGACTCGCTGGAATTACTGCCCAGGCTCAAGCCCGGCACCGTCGACGCCATCGTCACATCGCCTCCGTACAACCTCGGGGTTCAGTATCGTTCGTATCACGACGCGCTTCCTGGCGACCGATACTTGGCGTGGACCAAGGACTGGATTGCCCTCGCCGCCCGCGTCCTCGCCGACAACGGCAGCTTGTTCCTGAACGTCGGAAACACGCCAACCCAACCCTGGACCGCCTTCGACGTGGTCGCGCAGGCGCGTCACACGCTTCGACTACAGAACACGATCCACTGGATAAAATCGATCGTCATCGACCAGGACATGGCGGGGGCTCGGGCGGGATTGGAACGAGACCTGGCCGTTGGGCACTACAAGCCGGTCAACAGCAAACGGTTCGTCAACGACTGCCACGAGTTCATCTTTCACCTGTCGCCCAGCGGACGTACACCGCTTGACCGTCACGCGATCGGAGTGCCGTATCAGGATCAGTCGAACGTCGGACGTTGGCGGAACGGAGCGGGTGGTATTCGGTGCCGCGGGAATGCGTGGTTCATCCCCTACGTAACGATTCAAAACCGCGCACGTGACCGACCCCACCCCGCGACGTTTCCGCCGAAGCTCCCCGAGCGCTGTCTACAGCTACACGGAGCAGGGCCCGGCGCACTCATCATCGACCCCTTTATGGGCCTGGGCAGCACCGCCGTCGCGTGCGCCGCACTCGGCCTCGACTTCATCGGGATCGAGATCGATCGGGGCTATCTCGACGAGGCCGTTCAGCGCGTTCGGGACACGCTAGCGCGTGATTCAGGCAAGAGGCCGCGGAAAACACCCGGGGCATGACGAACGCGCTCCGCTACTGACGGGCATTCCCGTCCTGTCGAGCGAACGTATACGACGTCCGCGACTTCACCTCGAGGGCCTCGCGGTCCACGCTGATATCCAGCGCACGTGTTCGCTGCGTGGGATCAGGGTTGTTGGTGTAGAACCCGAGGACGTAGTAGTCACTCGTCTCGGCGTCAATCTCCCGAAAGGCTTTCTCGAAGTCGTTGCGGTTGACCACCGCCGTGCCGCCCGTCAGATCGGCCAACATGCGCAGGCTTTGCTGGGTCCGAAACAAGTATTGGTTGAATGACGTCGAGCTGACGTCGAAATCGATGCCTGGCCCGGCCACGAGCCCGCGCGGATCGACCGTATAGAACGACGTGTTGGCCCGATTCGCCGCCCTCGCCAGCTCGGCGAGCTCCGCCACCAGATCCAAATTCGCAAACTCGGCCCCCTGGTCAAACTGATCAAACGGACTAATCTGCGGACCCTGCTGGGTAAATCCCGCAGCTTCCCCTAACCCCCCGCGGTTATAACCTTCGTCTGTTCTGCCCACAGCGGCGAGCCCGAAGCCGGACATGCGCTCCAGGTGGAATGGGTTGTAGTCGTATCCGCTGCTCATGTAGACCAACACCTTGCGACGGTCCTGCACTTGCTCGAGGTTCCGGACGGTCTGAAGCACCGTCTTCATGGCTACATGGCCGCGGAACCTCAGCTCGCTCGGACCATCCACACCCTGCGAAATCTCCTGGATCAGCTGGCGGTTATTGTACCCATCGCCCATGATCTTCTCTTCGGCATCACGAAGAATCGAGCGGTCGTAGGTCAGGTCGATGGAAAGAGATGACGGCCCTGACGAGACGATGCCAAAGAGGTCACCTTGGTGAATCAAGGTGTCGGTGATCGTCCGGAACACCGCCCTGGCCTTTGGCGTCATGCTCGACTGCAGATGCAGGTCGTCGACGAACAGGATGATAATCCGCCCGGCCGTGTCGTTCGACCGACGGGTCGGCGGAAGGATGATGCCTTCTCGCACAGCGGGCGGGGGGGCCAGCTGGTTGAACACCCGGCCCCCGTGAACCAGGACCAGCGACACCACTTCCTGGGCCACGCCGTCCTCTCTGACGATGAACTCTTCGGCGGCCAGATCGGAAATGAACACTCCGTCCTCGTCCCGCACGATGACGTCGGTGGTCACCAGCGTGATGCCGGCGCGAAAAACTGGCTGCGATTCGGCATCGACCAGCTCGGATGCTGCCGGTTCAGATGCCGCAGGTTGTTCAGGGGGTTGTTGGGTCTGCGCATGCGCAACCACGCCGACACCAATGGCGAAGGTCACGACCCTCAACCAACGCCCCGTACCGCGTGCAGATTCGGGGACAATCATGATGACACTCATTATAGCAGGCCGCTGAGGTGCTGGACGGCTCCGCCCTGAGGGCGCGAGCGGCGGCTTTCAGCCTTCGTCGCGGCGATGCCGGGGCAGGCGACGACCCAGCTGAGCCCTCAGAACCTCGGCCTCGGTCTCGAAACGCTCGATTCCTGCCACGGCTTCCTCAATCTGGCTCCACCGATCGGGATTCAGTTTCTCTGCCAGCCCGCGAATCGTGTCGAGTTGCCCTGGGTCAAGTGGCTTTTCGTCGATTCGAGCCAGGATCTCGGCATACCGGGCACGCAGTCGGACCAAGGTCTCGTGCCCCATGAGCGTCACAACGGGATGCTCGCCTACTTCGTCCGGGACCGGCTCGGCATCGGCCAGCAACTCGAGATGTGCTTCGGCAGCCAGCTCGTCGGCCAGCTCGTCGGCGTTGACTGCGCTCTCGGGCTGAGGTGGCAGGTGCGACGGGCTCTCCACGGGCGCCGGCTCCACTTGAGGAGCCTCGGCTTCGGCGGCCGGGACTGGTGTCTCTGACCTGGGTCGTCGCCCACGGCGATCGCGCGCGCGCGGCTGGTCCTGTCCTCTCTGCCTGGGGTTGGGCGTGCCCCGAACCTTGAGCATCTTGTTCCAGTCGAACCTCACATCGGGGTTGTTTTCCTCGATCGCCCGGATGGCGGCCGCGTCCAATGAGAGGCGTCCGACCTTGACGCTGGGCGGGGTGCGGAACCAGTACAGCAACCGGGGCCGAGATCTGCCGTCTGCCGTCGCTCCGTGGAAGACGTAGGTGTTCTCGTATCCACGCTTGTCGCGGGAAAATTCAAGGTAGGGCACTATTTCTTGCGTTTCGCCGCCATCTTCTTGACGGCCCTGGCCTTTGACTTGGCCTTCGGTTTAGCTTTCGGTTTCGGCTTTGGCTTCAGCTTAGGTTTGGGCTTCGGTTTCGGTTTCGGTTTTCTCTTCGGCTTCGGCTTCGGCTTCGGCAGCCTTGCCGCAGCCTTGGCCGCCTGCCTGGCACGGGGCGAGCGATACGTCATCGAGAATTTCACCTGTGAGCCGATGGCGTAGTACGCCCAGACCTCCGTGACGTTGATCTTGCCGGCCTGACACAGACGCTCGGCAACATCGGTAAAACCAGCCGGGACATAGAGATAAAACGCCCCTCTGGCCTGGGCGAAGTGCTTCCACTCGGCCATGGCCTCGAGGTGATTGACTGATTCGGCCGTCTCCACCTCGACGACACCGTGTAGACGCCGGCCACTGGTGGTGCTCGTGAGCACCAGATCAGGGTAAAACATCTGTTTGCCGACCTTTACCGGCGCTTCTTCATCGCGGCCAAGGTTGATCGCGGCCTCGAAACGCCGACGCCATCGTACCTGGAGCTGCCGGATGACCCGGTCGTGCTCGAACTGTTCTCGGATTGGGCGTAAGAGGATGGGCGACACTCCACCTCCAGGAGATGTCTCTGAAGACCAAACAGACGCTAAAACGCGCCATCCTAGCACGGATGGAGGGGCCGTCCAACCTGCGTAGTACCATGTGGGGGTGAATGACCGATTTCTCCGCGCCTGCCGGCGCGAACCCGTTGATGCCACGCCCGTCTGGTTCATGCGACAAGCCGGACGCTACATGCCCGAATACCGGGCGATCCGTGCTCGCCACACGCTGCTCGAGATCTGCCGCGAGCCAGAGCTCGCGACCCAGGTAACGCTGCAACCTGTTGATCGCATTGATGTTGACGCCGCTATCCTCTTCTCGGACCTCCTCTTGCTGCTGGAGCCAATGGGCATCCCATTCGATTTCGTCAAGGGAGAAGGCCCGGTCATCGAGCGCCCCGTCAGGTCATCTGACGACGTCGACCGTCTCAGACGTTTCGACCCCAGGATTGAGCTCTCACACGTGCTCGAGACGATCGGACTGGCCCACAAGGAGCTTGAAGACAGGGTCCCCCTGATCGGCTTTGCCGGCGCGCCGTTCACGCTCGCCTCCTATGCCATCGAAGGGGGGCCTTCATCGAATTACGCCAAAACCAAGGCCCTGATGTACGGCGAGCCACAGGTCTGGCACAAGCTCTGTGAGGCCTTCGCCGCCATTGTCGGCGACTATCTCACAGCGCAGGTCGAAGCCGGCGTGCAGGCGGTGCAGGTGTTTGACTCGTGGGTCGGGGCACTCACACCAGACGACTATCGGGAGTTCGCCATGCCGCACACGGCCCGCATTCTGGAAGCTGCCAAGGCGACCGGGGTACCCGTCATCCACTTTGGCACCGGCACGGCGACGTTGCTCGAGACGATGGCCACCGCCGGCGGTGACGTCATTGGAGCCGATTGGCGCATTCCCCTCGACGACGCGTGGGAGCTCATTGGTCCTGAGCGAGCGATCCAGGGCAATCTCGACCCGACGCTGCTCTTGGGCCCAATGGAGCGCATGATGGATGGGGCCGACGACGTATTGCGACGCGCGGCTGGACGTCCTGGACACATCTTCAATCTGGGACACGGGATCCTTCCCGAAACGCCGGTCGAGAACGTCCAGGCACTCGCGCACTTCGTCCACGGACAGGGGTAGCGGGTCGTCCAGTGCCGCAGTCCCGACAGACGGACACCTCCGTTGCGATCGTCGGTGGCGGGATCAGCGGACTGTCGGCGGCTTACGAGCTTGAGCATCGCAGCGTACCCCATCTCCTTTTCGAGGGAACGAGCCACCTCGGTGGCGTCATCCGCACCGAGGTCGAGTCCGGGTTCACGATCGATGGCGGACCCGATTCGCTCCTCGTCCAGAAGCCGGCAGCCATCCAGTTGTGCCACGAGCTCGGCCTTGGCGATCGACTGATGCCGACCGGCACACCGCGAACTGCCTACGTGCTCAGAGGTGGCGCCCTCTTCCCACTCGCCGAAGGGTCAGTGCTCGGGATCCCGCTCGGATCGCTCGCCACCACCGGACTCCTGTCAGCGACCGGCAAGGCCCGAATGGCGTTGGAGCTCACAACGCCGCGCGCCACCACTGACTCGGACGAATCTATCGGGTCGTTCTTCAGACGACGATTCGGCGCCGAGGCCGTTGACTATATCGCCGATCCGCTGCTGGCGGGAATCCACGCCGGTGATGTCGAGAAGCTCTCCATGCGTGCCCTCTTCCCGAGGCTTGTCGAGGTTGAGCGCCAGCACGGCAGCGTGATCAAGGGCCTGCGTTCGCTGAAGGCCGGCGCACCCCCCAATCCAGATGGGATGTTCCGGTCGTTGCCAGGCGGCCTCGGCGAGCTAACCGAGGCGCTCGTCACAGCGCTGAACGAAGGCACAGTGAAAACCGCGCAGGAGGTTGTCGCCCTCACGACCTCAGGCGGCGTGACCCTCACGCTGGCCGGCGGCGACACCGTCACAGCCGACCACGTCATCCTCACGACTCCGGCACCCGTGACCGCCCGCCTGTTGGAACCCATTGACGGGGAGCTCGCGGTGCTCTGCGGTGGGATTCCCCATACGTCGACCGCGACCGTGGTGCTCAGCTACCCCGAGGACCGCGTCACGCGCACACTGGACGGAACCGGCTTCGTGGTCCCGCGGGTCGAACGCGAGTACACGCTCATGGCCGGGTCGTGGGTCTCCTCGAAATGGCCCGGGCGCGCTCCAGACGGACACGTGCTGGTGCGGGGGTTCGTGGGTGGCGCTCGCGACAACGAAGCGCTAAGTCGTTCGGACGAGGAGCTCGTCGCCAACGTCCATCAGGACTTTCGGACGCTGCTCGGAATCTCCGGGGAACCTTCGCTGCGGAAGGTCTATCGATGGCCTCGGCTCAATCCTCAGCACGAGGTTGGTCATCTCGAGCGTCTGGCCGCCATTGATGAGCGGCTGACCGCACTCCCCGGGGTCCACATCATCGGTGCGGGGTTTCGGGGGGTGGGCATCCCCGACTGCATCGCCAACGGACGCGCCACCGCGGCCGCCGTCGCGGACACACTGGGGGAGACAACATGAAGACGATCCACATCATCGGCGTCCCGCTCGACCTGGGCGCCGGCCGCCGTGGCGTGGACATGGGACCATCGGCATTGCGGATCGCCAGTCTCGGCGAACGAATCTCCGCGCTGGGATATCCAGTGGTCGACCGGGGCAATGTGGCGGCGGCCGTGCCCGAAACCAAGGCGCGGGGCCACGAGCGAAAGCGATACATCAGGGAGATCAGCCGCGTCTGCACTCGGCTCTATCAAACGACGACTACCTCGCTGGACGATGGCGCTCTGCCGATCGTGCTGGGTGGAGACCATAGCCTGTCGGCCGGCTCGGTGGCGGCGGCCGCGGCTCATGCTCGGCGGACGCGAAAGAAGCTCGGTGTGATCTGGGTAGATGCGCACGGCGACATGAACACCCCGGAGAGCACGACCAGCGGGAATGTGCACGGCATGCCGCTCGCTGCCCTCTTGGGACCGGAGCCTGCCGAGCTGTCCAGGATCGCCGGCTTCTCACCAACCCTGTCCCCGGTCAGGACGGTGTTGCTCGGTGTCAGGAACCTCGACCCAGCGGAAAAGCGCCGCGTCCGAGACTCAGGCATCCACGTCTTCACGATGAACGACATCGACCGAGACGGTCTTCCGTCGGTTGCCGAGCGGGCGATTCTTCTGGCCGGCGGCGGTGGCGCCGGTATCCACGTCTCCCTTGACATGGACGTCTGCGACCCGACGATTGCCCCCGGGGTCGGGACCCCCGTCAAAGGGGGCCTCAACTATCGAGAGGCCCACATGCTCATGGAGATGGTTGCCGCAAGCGGGAAGCTCGGGTCGCTGGACGTCGTCGAGGTCAACCCGATCCTCGATACCCGGAACTCGACGGCCCAGCTGGGCGTGGAGCTCCTGCTGTCGGCTCTCGGCAAGACCATTCTCTAGTTGCGGTAATTGGCTCGGGAAAAGCGCCCTCCAAATTGCGGCAATTTGCTATATTTGGTGGTCAACGAACCTCTTGAGTAGGAGTGTCAATGAATCTGAAGACCTTTCTGTTGCTGATGGGCTCTGCGAGCTTCGCCGTCGTCGCCGCGTGTGGTGGTGGTGAGGAGATGTCCGACGAACCTGATGCCGAGCCGATGGCAGAAGCCGAGCCCGCCCCAGAGCCTGAAGCGGCCACCTTCGATCTGGGCGGCGGAATGGCCATGGAGGTCCACCCCGGGCAGGCCGGAAGTCCTCACGTCAAGACCGACTGGAAGGTCGGCGAGGCCGCCATCTCGATTACCTACGGTCGACCGTTTCTGAAGGACCGAGTCGTGGGTGAGAGCGTCGAACCGATGGCCGACCGATACTGGCGCCTGGGCGCCGATGAGGCCACCGCGCTCGTGACCGACACCGACATCATGCTCGGTGGCACCCACGTCCCGGCGGGCGAGTACACATTGTGGACCCAGCACATGAACGACGAGTTCCACCTGATCGTCAACTCGGAGACCGGCCAGTGGGGAACGGCGTACAACGCCGACCACGACGTCGCGCACATCGCGATGGATGTCACCGAGCTCAGCCCACCGGCGGAGCAGCTCACGATCTCGGTCGCGGATGGACAGCTCGGCTTCGAGTGGGGTCAGATGGCGGCGTCGGTTGAGCTGATGGTGCATTAAAAAAATGCTGTGGCACTCGACTAGTCGGGGGCGGGCTTCGCCCGCTGTCGGGGGCCGGGCTACGCCCGGCGTCGGGGGGCGGGTCTTAGCTGACCATCTCGGCTACCGCTTCTCCGACCGCCTGTGTACTGGACCGTCCGCCCAGGTCGGGTGTGATGACCTCTCCACCCTCGAGCAGCTGAAGCACGACGGCCTGGACCGAGTCCGCGGCGTCGGCTTCGCCCAGGTGACGTAACATCATCCCGGCGGTCAGGATCTGCGCCATCGGGTTCGCAATACCCATCCCCGCGATGTCCGGAGCCGACCCGTGCGTTGGCTCGAACATCGAGGGGACGGACCGGTCAGGATTCAGGTTCGCACTGGCCGCCAGACCGAGGCTGCCGCTGATCATCGCGCCGATGTCGGTGAGGATGTCCCCGAACAGGTTTGACGCCACCACGACGTCGAACATCTCGGGACGGCGGATGAACTCCATACAGGCGGCATCGATCAGCAGTGAGCGCGTTTCGATGTCGGGATACTCGCCCGCCACGGCATCGAACGTGCGATCCCAGAGCGTCATGTAACCGAGAGCGTTCGACTTGGTGATGGACGCGACGTGTTTCTTGGCGTCCCGCTCTCGAGCCAGCTCAAAGGCGTAGCGAATCACCCGCTCGCATCCGCGTCGGGTAAAAACCGACGTCTGGATAGCCACTTCGTCCCGCTGCCCTTCGTACGCGAAGCCGCCAACATTCGCGTACTCGCCCTCCGTGTTCTCTCGAACCACGACCAGGTCGATGTCGTATGGCTTCTTGTCGGCAAGGGGCGACTGAACGCCCGGGTAGAGCACCGATGGACGCAGGCATACGTACTGCTCAAAACGCCGACGAATGGGAAGCAAGAGCCCGTTGAGCGTGATGTGGTCCTGAATGTCAGGGTGGCCTATGGCGCCCAGGAGGATGGCGTCAAACCCGCTCAGCGTGTCGAGCGCCGTGTCGGGCATCATCTCGCCGTGCGTGAGGTAGTAGCCGGAGCTCCACGGAAACTCCGCCCAATCCCACTCGATACCATGACGGGGTCCCAGCGCATCAAGCACCTTGACGGCCTCGTCGACCACGTCGACGCCGATCCCGTCACCCTTGATCACCGCAATCTTGTGCCGGGCCATGAGGTTCTAGGTCTCGGGGTGCCGCCCCGGCAAAGCCGGGGGGTCTCCCCCGTTTGCGCTAGCGGCCCTGCAGGACGAACCGCTGCAAGCGCTTCCCCTCGAGCGTCTCGCCCGTGTAGATGTTGCCTTGGGAATCCACCGCAATGCTGTGGACGGAGTAGAACTGACCGGGGTAGCGACCGCCTTGTCCGAACCTCCCCACGAGCTGCAGTGAGTCGCGGTCGAGGATGTCAACCGACTGATTCATCCCGTTCGGGTTGTACAAGAACCGCTGCCTGGCGTCCTTCGAGAAGGCAAGCTCGAACACCGACCCGAATCCCCGCGTCGCCTTGTCCACGAATCCCTCTTTGATAAACGTGCCGTCGGTCTGGAAGGCCTGAACCCGGTTGTTGACGCGGTCCGCGACGTAGAGGGTGCGGTCGGCCGATAGGGCCACCCCATGAACCGCCCGGCCGAACTGGGTGGCGGGCGGCAGGTCGGGGTCGTAGTCAGAACCTACGGTTGCTCCCGAACCGTTGTAGGTAGCATCGTCATCGGGCCGGTTGCCATACGCACCCCAGTGTCGCCTGTACTCGCCGGTGTCGGCATCGAAGACGATGACACGCCGGTTCCCGTATCCATCGGCGACGTAGACCTCGTTCTCGACTGGGTCCACCGTCATGGTTGTCGGCTTGTTGAGATTCTCCGTGTCGTTGCTGCCCTGGCTTTGTCCTGGCTTGCCGATCTGTAAGAGAAAACGACCGCCCCGGGCAAACTTGACGATGTGATGGTCGTCGCCGGCGTTTCCTCCGACCCAGACGTTGTCCTTGTAGTCGACATACAGACCGTGCTCAGAGGCAGGCCAGTCGTAACCGGCTCCCGGGCCGCCCCAGCTGTCGACAAGAGTCCCCTCCTGGTCAAAGACGAGAATCGGAGGCGCGGGGAAACAACAGGGCGCGAGCGGTGGGTCGAGCACCGCGGCCTTCTCGTTGTCCGAAAGAGACGACGGGCGGTGCAGCATCCAGATCCTGTCCTGCGAATCGACCGACACGCCGATGACCGACCCCATCACCCACTGGTTTGGCAGTGGCTTGGGCCACAGGGGATCGACCTGAAATACCGGCGTCTCACCTGCTCCCTGTTCGCGTGCCATCGCGGTCCGCTCCAGCAGGTGCTGTCCAATGGCCAACGCCGCGAGCAACGTCAATAGTGCCGCCCCCGTAACAACGCTTCGTGTCGTTCTCATTTGTCTTCCTCCAGCCGGGCCATTCTATCCCCATCCGTACGATTTCCCCTAGAGATGGAAACGAAGGCGGGACGACGCGTACGTGGTCCCGAGACCGCGGGAGCAACTAGATGGCGAGGTGGGTTGGTTCGAACGGGGTGTCGAGCGGTGTCGGATGGACGGAGCTGGTGGCACGAGCCGTCACCATCGACGGCATCGGAACACTGCGTAACCGATACGAAGCGTGAACCGTGTACGTGACCTGGCTACCGTCGAAGACGACGCAGCACCACCGCGGCGAGACCCACGCTGAGCAGGAGCAAGCTCGACGGCTCAGGAACGGTGGTCACACCGAGCACGACGGTGGGGTTGGCCGTACCCCACAACTGCGTCCGAAGCGCGGCGATCTTCTCGCGGTCACGAACCACGAAGTCCAACGTGTTGATCCCGCTCTGAAAACCGGAGTCGATCACGAAGGGGTACAGGTTCTGAAAATTCGCATATCCGTAAACCGGGAGAGAGTGAGCGGTGCTGATCCCATTGATCAGAATATCCTCGCCGAAGTTATCCACTCCCCACAAACCGTTGATCACAGCTGTCGTCGGGTCAAACCCCGTCAGATCAAAGGTCGTTCTGAACGTCCGGGTGACCTTGTGGGGCCAGCCGGTCGAATTCTCCCAGATCCACTGAGAGCCGGCGTCGTTGGGCAGGTAGGCCGATGTCGCCAGGGCGCTGGAGACAACCTCTGCGGAAGTACCCGTCTCGAGAACAATGTAGTCAAGGTCGGTTGCGCCAGGCGCAAGCGGGTTCCCGGATGAGTCGAGGCCCGAACCGAACAGCGTCGTGATAGGTGCCGCACCAGCCTGCGCCGCAAACAGAACGAGTGACAAAAGTGTCAGTGTGATTCTTGTCATCACAGCATCCTTCAGGTTGTTCTGCACTAACAGAACTGTCATGCCGTGTATATGTGCAAGGGGCGGGCCGGACAGAGAGACAGGCGGGTGTTGGTGAAACGGGTTTACGCGGGGTCGAGCCGTTTTAAAAGTCGCCGTCGGCGAAGGCTCTTAGGGGTGATTTACGTGCCGAAAAGGCAACTGATCCGAGGTCTTCGTTCAGCCTGATTCATCGACCCATCACGCTCCCGTATCGCTGCGGTAAGGGGGATGTCCCGTGCGCTGTTGAAACTCAGCGGCGGCTCGGTTCACGACTACGCGACCATCTCTGACGACTCCCCGAGTCCCAGGCGCGCGTCACGTGCCTGAAGGGCAGCGACGAGCGCCGGCATATCTTTGCACCCTTTCACCCGACGGAACCCTTTCGCGGCTTCGAGCACACCGGCGGCCACCCAGCGAAGCACCATCGTCCCACCGCGCCAGCGCTTCACATTCCGCTTCACATGGCGCGTGCGGCTGAGGAGACTCTCGATGGCGTTGGTGGTGACCAACGATCGTTGGAGGCGCTCCGACAGCCCCAAGCCGAGCACGGTCAGTGTTTCGTCAAGACCTTCCCGGACGCTGGTGGCCGCACTCGGATAGTCGGTGTCCAAGCGACGAGCCAGGTCCTGCAGCAAGCGCTTCGCGGCCTTGACGTTCGTGTGTGTATAGGCGCGCCTGAGGATCGCCGTCACCCATGGACGCTGCGCGTCGGGGAGATGGTCCAGGATGTTCCGGCCCTTGTGGACCTGACAGCGCTGCACCACGGCGGCCCGGCCGAACGTCTGGGTCACGGCCGTGTCCAGGGCCTTCGCCCCATCGACGATCACCAGGAGGCTCCGGTCGGTGCGGAGCCCGCGACTCGCGAGATTCGTCAAAAGTCCCTGACAGACCGTCGCATTCTCCGTGGCCCCTTCCCAGAGGCCGAGCGGGTGTTTGGCGCCGGTGTGATCAATGCCTAGCGCGACCACGATACAGTGCCCGCCGACCTGCACCCCATCGATGAGCAGAACCGCCAGGTCCAGCGGGTTGAGCGGCGTCGCCCGCCACGCGTCCAGCTGCGCCTGGGTCTGCGCGACAAAGCGTCGACTGACCGCACTCTTGCTCGTGCCCCGCGTGGTGATATCCGCGCCGAGCGGGTCCAGACTCCGCCCATACTGACGGGTCGCCACGCCAATGAGCATCTGGTCGACGACACGCCGGTTCAGCGGGTCCGCGTCCGTAAATGCCCGCGCGGTGGGCAACGGCACCTCCGCGCCGCCGCGCCGGGCGCGCGGTCGGCGGATGGCGACCTTCCGCCCGCCCAGCACCACCTGACTGGGGGTATGACCGGCGCGATAGGCCTGCCGCTCGGGTTGATGTGCATACCGGGGCCCGCACACAGCGGACCGATCTTCTTCCAGCATGGCCTCGAGCACCTTCAGGCCCGACGCCACGACCAGCTCCTGGAGCTCGGCCTGCGTATCAACGAGGATATCGACCAACGGAAGGTGCCGTGGCGTCGGGGATACCGATTGGCGACGGCGAGGGACTGTGCGAGACTGCTTCTTCATGGCGGCTCCTTGCTGGGAGGCTTTCACCTCGGTTTCGTCACCGGTCGTATAGCACGACCAGTGAAGAGCCGCCGCCTTCAAATTTCAACAGCTAGAGGGACATCCCCTTCTTGGAGCCGAATCGGACGTGGCACGCGGGACTACTAGCAGTCCTCGCACACGGCCCAGTTGAGCCCGATCATCGGTATGAACCTGCTGCGCAAGCCCGTGTCGGACACCGACACGACGGTCTGAAACGTCAACATGGTGCTCCCGAGGTTGACGCTGACCCCAGGGACCATGATGGTCTTCTCGAGACCGCCGGGTCCGACACTGAGCAGCTGGCCAGTCTCGATTCCGAGCGCGGGCGCCGGCGCCGCCACTGACCGCAACTCGAGCTGACCCGTCTGTCCGACACGTCGCCACAGGGCCTCGAAAGAAATCGTGACTGCCTGACTCGCTGCGAGTTCCAACCCAGCGCCGACCTGCACTTGGTCCCTGAGCAGCCAGGTTTCGAGGATGTTGGTGGGCAGGATGTTGTATAGCTCGACGTCGCGACTCCAGGACTCGTATCCCGCCGTGCCGTGGACGGCCAATCGGCCAAAGCCCTTCGACACGGTCCCCCCAACCATGGTTCGCCAGGTATCGATGCCCCGCAGCTGGTCGGCATTCCCGGTTGGAGCCCGGAGCGTGACACGAGCGGAGAGGCCGTCCGCGATGCTGGAGCCACTCCAAAGGCGATATTGTCCCGTGACCCCGATGTCGCCCACGCCGAACGAGGACGAGTCAATCGGAAAGAGGGCCGTCCCGATGGCCGCTTCTTGCTGCACCATGGACCCGCGCAACGTGACACCCACGAACGGAACGGCGACGCCGACGTCGAGTTTGTCAGTGAGACCGATTGTCGCGAAGCCCGTAACCATCAGGGTGTCCACACTGACGTCGAGTGCGGACGAGGTCACGATGGGTGCTGGTCCTTGAAATGTCGCGACTGGCAGTGCTTCAAGAGAAAAGTCGGAAGCGGTGTCGTATCTGGCGCTGACGACGTTGAGCCCAAACGTCGCCGTTGATCCACCGATCGTCGCCGCCCGTCCCAGCACGAGGGGGACGAAGTTCAGCGTCTGCAGACGCGGGCGATCAGGGACATCCTCGAATCGATAGACGATCCCTGCCGCCGGTGCCCCCAGAGGTGCCGTCGCCACATCGAGGGCGATGAGTCCCGAGAAGAGATCACCGAACGCCGTGTTGCCGGAGTCTCGTGTGGCACCGCGAAGGGTCTCAATCAGTGAGCCGAACTGGACAGGCGGCAGTTCGACGGAGCCCTGGGCGTGAGCCGGTCGCGCGGCGCCCAGACCTAGTCCGATGACCGCAACGGCGATGACGAGGATAGGAAATCTCTTGGTCGTCTTCACGTTCTTCACGTCAGAAACCATCAGCTGCTAACTACGGATCGAAGGTGGCAGTGCAGCTTCGATCCGCCGTCATCGTCACCATCGCGGCCAGGTTGGTACCTGCTGCCGAGCAATCGCCCGTCCATCCATTGAATGTAGAAGGTGCCGTCGGCGCTGCGGTCAGCGTCACGACCGTGCCATCGATGTACATGTCGGTGCAGCTCGTCGCCGGACAGTCAATGTTCCCGGTGTCCGACGTGACCGTGCCCGCGGCTCCCATCCCGCTGAGGGTGACGGTGACATCCAATTGGCGCTGCACCGGCGGGTCGAAGGTGGCGGTGCACGAGCGGTCGGTGCTCATGGTCACGCTGTTGCTGCACCCGGCCCCCGTCCAGCCCGCGAAGGTGGAGCCCCCGGTTGCGGTGGGGGTGAGGGCCACGACCGTGCCGTTGGTGAAGGTGTCGGTGCAGGTGCTGGGACAGTTGATGCTGCCCGGGACCGACGTGACCGTCGGGCGTGAGGGCCACGACCGTGCCGTTGGTGAAGGTGTCGGTGCAGGTGCCGGGGCAGTTGATGCTGCCCGGGACCGACGTGACCGTGCCGGTTCCGCCCCCGGCGAGGGTGATGTCGAGCGTTTGCTGGCCGGCGGGCGGGTCGAAGGTGGCGGTGCACGAGCGGTCGGTGCTCATGGTCACGCTGTTGCTGCACCCGGCCCCCGTCCAGCCCGCGAAGGTGGAGCCCCCGGTTGGGGTGGGCGTGAGGGCCACGACCGTGCCGTTGGTGAAGGTGTCGGTGCAGGTGCCGGGACAGTTGATGCTGCCCGGGACCGACGTGACCGTGCCGGTTCCGCCCCCGGCAACGGTGACGTTCAGCGTTTGAGTGCTGGCTGGCGCATCGAAGGTGGCGGTGCAAGCGCGGTCGATGCTCATCGTCACGTTGTTGCTGCAGCCGGTTCCCGTCCAGCCCCCGAAGGTCGAACCGCCTGTGGGGGTTGGCGTGAGGATCACTGCTGTGCCGGTCGTGAATGTATCGGAGCAGGTCCCAGGGCAACTGATGCTGCCGGGGACCGACGTGACGGTACCGGTCCCGCCCCCGGCGAGGGTGATGTCGAGAGTCCGCGGTGGAATGAAGTTCGCGGTGCACGTCAGGTCGGCGGTCATGGTCACGTTGGCGCTGCACCCGGTTCCGGTCCAGTTCAGGAAGGTCGAGCCCGGCGTGGGGGTCGGCGTCAGTGCCACGTTCGCGCCGTTGGTGAACGTGTCGCTGCAGATGCCGGGACAGTTGATAATCCCTGGGCTTGACGTGACCGTGCCGGTTCCACTCGGGGCGATGGTGATGTTCAGCGTTCGGATGGCGTCGAACGAGGCCGTGCAGCCAACTGCCGCCGACATCGTTACCACTCCGTCGGCGCAGTCGGCATCTCCCGTCCAACCAGCGAAGGTCGACGTGGCGTTCGGAGTCGCGGTGAGCGTGACCGATGTCCCCACCGAGTACGACTCACTGCAATCACCTGGGCAGTTAATCCCGGCCGGGCTCGAGGTCACTGTTCCTGACCCGGTGCCGGAGATCGTGACGGCCAGTGTGTTTGGCGGAATGAGATCAAACGTGGCCGTGCAGCTGCGCGCGGCGTTCATCGTGACGTTGCCGTCCGTGCAGTCAGCGTCCCCACTCCACCCCGCAAACGTTGAGCCTGATGCCGGGGCGGGGATGAGCGTGACGGAGGTTCCGTCGTCGTACATCTCTGTGCAGTCGCTGCCACAGTTGATTCCCGTTGGACTCGTGGTGACGGTCCCTGAGCCGGTGCCGGTCTTCGACACCGTCAGAGTAAAGGTCGCGAGCGGGTTCAGGTCGAACGTGGCTGTGCAGGTGCGTGCCGCATTCATCGTGACCTGGCCATCACTGCAGTCGGCGTCTCCAGTCCATCCTGCGAACATCGACCCGGCATTGGCGGTCGGCGTCAGCGTAACCACCGTGCCTTCGGCATAGTCGGCGCTGCAGGCGACTCCACAGGAGATCCCGGTAGGATTCGAGGTGACTGTCCCGGTGCCAGTGCCGCGACGTGTGACGGTGAGGTTGTTGGTCGGAGCCGCACTTACGTCGAATGTCGCCGTGCAGCTGCGGTCGGCATCCATCGTCACGCTGCCATCGTTGCAATCGCCATCCCCTGTCCAGCCGGCAAAGACCGAGCCAGCGTTAGAGGTGGGTGTCAGAGTCACGGCAGTCCCTTCTGCGTAGTCCTCTGTGCAATCAACACCACAGTTGATGCCAGTAGGACTCGAGGTGACCGTCCCTCCGCCGCTGCCGCTGAGCATCACGGTCAGGGTGAAGGTCGGCCCCGGGTCTGGACCGGGGTCGGGCCCAGGACCTGGATCGGTGGTCTGCGTGCCGCCGGTGGCCGTGATGACAATGGAGCGGAGCTCGGCGAACGGCGCCGACGGGCAGGGCTGGATCGTGAGTGTGAGCGAAACTTAGTTGGAAATTGAAGCGGCTCCAAACCCTGTGGTTTGATGACGTTTGAGAAGACGGACATCAGCCCACGAGAGAAAGGAGCCGAGATGAGCAGTGTCCTACGATCGGTCAGGAAGCGCAAGAAAGGTCACACGTTGGGCGCGGTCGACGTCATCGACCGAGAGGAGTACGCCGAGCTGGAGGTCGATGCCAAGGTGGCGTTGATCCGGTCGTTGGTTCCGCTGGGCTTGATGCACATCGAGGAGTTGCTCGACGAGGAAGTGACCGCGCTGGCTGGCGAGCGCTACGCCCGCAAAGCCCCGTCAGTCGGCGGGCGCCGTCATGGCAGCAACCCCGGGACGGTCGGGTTGGCCGGCCAGCGCGTGCCGATTCGCGTGCCCCGGATTCGCCATGTCACGGAGCGCGAGATTCCCCTGCGGTCGTACGAGGCGCTGCATGGCGATCGCGCAGTCAACGACCTGTTGCTGAGGCGCGTGCTGTATGGGATCTCGTGCCGCAACTACGCGGCGGCCGCCGAGGCGATTCCCAGGGCGATCGGCCTATCGGGGTCGACGGTGTCCCGCGCGTTCATTCAGGCCAGCGCGACGAAACTCCGCGAGCTCCAGGAGCGGGACCTCTCCGGGGAGGACGTCGTGGCCCTCGTGCTGGACGGCAAGACGTTCGCCGAGGCGACGATGGTCGTCGCGCTGGGCATCACGATGACGGGGGACAAACGGTTCCTGGGCGTCGTCGAGACGGACACGGAGACCGAGAAGGTGTTGACCCCGTTCCTCCGGTCATTGGTCGAGCGGGGCCTCGATGTCTCCCAGGGGCTTCTGGTGATCGTGGATGGCGGCAAGGGGCTCCGGGCGGCCGTGCGGAAAGCCTTCCGCCACCGCGCCCTGGTGCAACGGTGTCAGTGGCACACGCGCGAGAACGTGGTGAGTTACGTGGCCAAGCGTGAGCAGCCGGTGTGGCGGCAGCGTCTCCAGCGCGCCTACAACCGTCCGGAGTACGACGAGGCCCTCGCCGCCCTCAAGTCGCTCCAGCATGAGCTGGAGGATCGGAACCAATCCGCGGCCGGCAGTCTGGCGGAAGGCCTCGACGAGACCCTGACGTTGCATCGCCTCGGGGTGTACGGTGTGCTGGGCCGGTCGCTGAAGACGACGAACAGCCTCGAGTCCATCAACGCGCTCATTGAGGAGCGCTGTGCGAAGGTCGATCACTGGCAGCACTCGAGTCAACGCCATCGCTGGCTGGCCACTGCGCTCCTGGACATCGAGCCACGCCTGCGCAAGGTGAGGGGCTACCGGCACCTGCCCAGGCTTCGTGACGCATTGAAGCGAGAGCTGAAGATCGACACGACGACGTCGACGAAGAAAGCCGCGTAAGCAATCAGGAGCCGCGGAGAGTTTCAACTAGGAATGGGCTTGACTCTGGATCGTGGTTCCCGCGACCCAGTTGACTCCGGCTGCCGTCACCGGGCCCGAGTACTGCCGTCTCTCGATACAGCCACCGGTGTCCTCAATCAGTACTCCCCTGAACTCACCGGCTGTGAGAAAAGATTCGCCGTCGAACCTCCCCTCAACCACACCCGTTCTCGGAGGAACCGTCTGGAGCGTATACGTGCCGCTGACCGTGCCTGTCTCCTGGGCGAACAACGTGGCGAAGAACTCTGGTAGGAGCGGCGTCGCATCGACGCTTTGGCGCCTAATACCAAGCGAGAGGTCCATTGTCGTGGGGCTTGGGATATCGACCAGACCGCTGAAGTCACGGACCTCATCCACTACCGAAGGGGGGACTGGCATGACGCTGCTTGGCCCCGTGGGTGAGTTGCCACACCCAGTCGCTCCCGCAGCCAGCAGGATTGCGGCAGCCGCCAGGACGGTCGGAAGGGCCTGCGCTCTCGCTCGTGAGCGGTTAGTGAACATTTATGCTGCCTGAGGCGAACCTTCTCCTGAGACCTGAATCTGTCAGGTACGTGGTTCGTCCTATGCCCATTGACCTCTTGGGCCTCTTTGGGATTCGTCTATGGTCAAATCGTGCAATTACGGGACCGTGGTCGGTAGAGTAATTGACACTCGGTCGAGCCGATGGAGATTACAGAATCGTAAGGCATTAAGGAGGGAATGCCGAGGACCACGCCAGCGGGTACCAGCGGCGCCGGCTATCGTGTGCGGAAGGTGATGAAGCCGCGTGTCATGTCGTACGGGGATACGCCTACGGTGACGCGGTCACCCGGGACGACCTTGATCCGGAACCGTCGCATCTTGCCGCTCAACTGCGCCAGCACCTCGTGGCCTGGGTCGCACTCCACGCGGTATATGCCGCCACTGTGCACGGCCGTGACCATGCCCTGCACATCGATAAGATCGCTCTTTGCCAAATGCACTCCTTGTCGAAAAGAACCTGAATCAGGAACTTCTAAGCGATCCTAAATCATAGCGCGATTCGGCCATTCTCGCCATCTTTTGGCTTGACGGACGACATCCGCTCGGGCCATCCTAGCTGAGCACCGCACGAGCGATGCACACGCGCCGGGCAGGCCCGGCAGAAATGTAGTCGGCGTGCGGCAGAACCGGATCCCGACGAGTAACTGAACAGGAATGCGAACATGGCAACAACAGGCACGGTGAAGTGGTTTAACGACAGCAAGGGGTTCGGTTTTCTGACCCGCGATGACGGGGAGAAGGATGTCTTCGTGCACCACTCGGCCATTCAGGGCTCGGGTTTCAAGAGCCTCTCCGAGGGTGAGCGCGTGGAGTTTGACGTAGTTCAGGGGCAAAAGGGTCCAGCGGCTGAGAACGTGGTCCAGCTCGGCGGCTAGCCGCACCCCGCGGCGTAAGATCTAGGAGGCCGACTTCCGTTAGGGGGGTCGGCCTTTCTTTTTTGAAGGGATGCCTGAAGCGGGCAGGGAAGCGCTTCACCGTCTATCATTGGCGCCGGAGGGGTCCTATGACAAGTCACCATGCACGGCTCATCGCGGTCGCCATTGCTATCACTGCGCACAGTGCGCCGACCCGGGCGCAGCAGCAGGGAATCGAGGGAGCCAACGCGGTGCTGCCGTGGGCCTATGTGCTGAACGACCCAGCTCCAGAGAACACGGATACGCCTGATCCCGACGAGATAGTGACAGTCCCCGGCTCCAGCGTGTCGATGCCCCGCTCGGCGATCAGCATCACCAACGGCCCGCCCGACTGGCATCCCGATGGCCACCCGCCGATGCCCGAGTTGGTAGCCAAGGGCGGTGGCGATGGCGTGGTCGCCTGTGGCTACTGCCACCTGCCAAACGGGCAAGGCAAACCGGAGAACGCCGGCGTCGCCGGACAGCCCTACGAGTACATCGTTCAGCAGATGACCGACTGGCGAAACGGCCTGCGCAACACGGGCGAGCCGAGGATGGGCCCGCCGGCCTTCATGGAGCGGATCGGTCTGGCCGCCACCGATGAGCAGGCTCGGGTGGCCGCGGAGTACTTCTCGTCGATCGAGTTCAAACCGTGGGTCCGTGTGGTGGAGACCGACATGGTGCCCCAGACGCGCTTCGCCGGCTGGATCCACCAGGTGATCGACGGAGGCGGCACGGAGCCGCTCGGCACACGCATCGTCGAGACGCCTGAGGATCTGCGCCGAACCAAGTTGCGTGATGACGCCTCGAGCTTCATCGCCTACGTGCCCACCGGTTCCGTCGCACGAGGAGAGAATCTCGTGACGACCGGCGGAAACGGAAGGACAGAGACCTGTACCGTCTGTCATGGCCCCGAGTTGAAGGGGCTAGGCCCGGTGCCGGCGCTCGCAGGTCGGTCTCCGAGCTACATTGCCCGTCAGCTCTACGACCTGCAGACGGGTGTGCGGAACGGCGCCTGGTCAGACCTTATGGACGCGAGCGTGGCAAACCTCACGGTAGAGGACATTGTCAACATCGCGGCGTACACCGCAAGCCTCGAACCGTAACGCTATCGTACTGGTTGCCGATCGCACCGAAGCGTTCGCGGACGCCCTGGCGAATCGGCTCGAGGGCCTCGAAACGGGTGCCTCGCTTGGCCGCATGGAGACCGATGCACTCGGCTGTGCAGTGATCGACGGCCACGAAGACGTAGGCCGTCCCCTCGCCCACGGTCACCGTGGCCGTCATGTCCGTGCCCCACATCACATCGGGGACCGCCGTCGTGATCGTGCCGTCGTGTGCCTTCGGGCCGTGCGCCTGGCCCACGCGGTGCGGGGCCTGGAGGTCATGCTCGCGCATCAACCGGCGCACCCGCTCCGGCGCAGTGCGGATCCCCGCGACCCGCAGCTTCGCCCAGGCTTTTCGGTACCCTTCGCCGTGAAAGGGCGAGGCTTCGAGGACCCGGCGGATGTGGCCGACCAGGACGTCGTCCGGGGCGGCCCCGACCGGCCCGCGCCGCCGGCACGGCGTTGGGGACGTCGTCGCCTGTCGCCGAGCGTAGACGCTTGAGCGGGCGCAGTGCCACACCCGGCAGACCCGCTGCACGCCATACGCCCGACGCGTGGAGATCGAGTGGGCGCCCTTCATCGCCTCGACCTCCGTCGGGCCAAAGGGCCGCCCGCCTCCAACTGGTCGACCTTCGCGTACAGTAGCTCGTTCTCCATCAGCAGTTCGCCGATCTTGGCCTGCAGTCGACGATTGTCTGCGTCCCGAGCATCCGGCGCCCGGCTCTTCAAGCTGGCCTGGCCTGCGGCCAGAAACTGATCACGCCACTGCGAGGCTCGCGCCGCCGTGATCCCCAGCTCCCGCGACACGGACTCGAGGTCCTCGCCGCGCAGCAGACGCAGCACCGTCTCGCGCTTGCGCCGGGCCGACACCCGGCCGCGCCCGGCGGCGTCTCCGGTTGCCCTCCGGGCTCCCTCCGCCGCCGCCGATCCCTGATCTGGTTTCCTCATTTCGACACGTCTCCTGCGAGTACTCTCTCGCAATCAAGTGTCCACGAAAACCCTGGGGCGCAGGAAGGGTGAGATAGTGCGTGCCGATTCGGCTGCAAACCTCCGGCCAAAGGGAGTGTTCGGGATGATGGCCCGAACGCCAGGGTGAGCGAGGTCGAGTAAATTCCATCGAACCGCACCACTTTTCGGCTAGCTTCGGTTGCAGACTTTGGCGTTGTGGGCGGCGCCGTCTGCGTCGATAGGTGGTGGCCTTCTCCGTTTGGGAGCACCTCTGACGAAGACCAGGAACCAACCCCATGGAGAGCAATTGTCCCACTCTATGGCGACTTCTGTCATGCGATCTGCTTAGATTCTTGCTTCTATTTATAGGTGCATTGGGCGCCGCGCTGGCTTCGAGCTTGCAACAGAGGGCTCCGCGGTATTTGCTCGGCTGTTCCGTGCTGACCATTGGTCGAGGACTCTGGTCCTTGATCCGCGACCTCTTGGGAGGCCACTGCGGCGCGGCCTTACGCTATGAACAACATGAAGAATGTCTCCCGCGGGCCGGTGTCGCAACTCGATTGGTTGACCGAGGGGGAGCGGGGTCTGATGGTGGAGGGTTGGAATGCCACCAGGCAAGACTATCTAAGGGACGGCGTGCTACACGGTCTTTTTGAAAACACCGCGGACCGTGACCCTGAACGCACGGCTCTTGTCTGCGGGGGGCGGTCCGTCACGTTCCGTGAGCTCGAGCAACGCGCGAACTGCATCGCCCACCAACTCAGGGAGATGGGCGCTGAACCGGGGCAGCTCGTCGGCGTCTGCCTGGAGCGGTCGCCTGACCTGGTCGCGACGCTGCTGGCCATCCTGAAGTCCGGAGCGGCTTATGTCCCGCTCGATCCTGCCTACCCGGCTGACCGTACGGCGTATGTGCTTGAGGACGCTGGAGCGACGGTTCTGGTCAGCGAGGACA
The DNA here is from genome assembly GCA_965249105.1 of Vicinamibacterales bacterium. GTDB lineage: Bacteria > Acidobacteriota > Vicinamibacteria > Vicinamibacterales > UBA8438 > CAUZIB01. Next base: position 2,313,327 of record OZ252219.1, read on the forward strand.
AGGTGGTGAAGGACCTGGGAACCCTTCCCTGTCGAGTCCTAAGCCTCGACGGCGACGCCGGGCGCATCGAGGAAAGCGCCGCGTCGCGTCCCGAACCGTTGGCCGGGCCAGAGGATCTTGCCTATGTCATCTACACCTCTGGCTCTACGGGGAGACCCAAGGGGGTGCAAATCGAGCATCGGGCTGTCGTTAACTTTGTGCAGAGCATGGCCGAGCGACCGGGTCTGGGGCCTGATGATGTCCTGCTGGCCGTCACCACCGCGGCCTTCGACATCGCCGTCCTTGAGCTATTCCTGCCGATGTACGTAGGTGCCAGGATCGTGCTCGCCTCCAGGGAGACAGCCCTCGACCCGGATGCCCTTCAGAGGGCTCTGCGTGAGCATGGTGTCACCGCCATGCAGGCCACGCCGGCCACCTGGCGCATGCTCATCGAGGCCGGATGGACCGGGTCGCCCAGTCTCAAAATGCTGTGCGGCGGGGAAGCCCTGCCCCGGGACCTGGCCGAGCAACTCCTGCCCAAATGCGCGGCGCTCTGGAACATGTATGGGCCCACAGAAACGACGGTGTGGTCCACCTGCTGCCAGATCGTGGACGCTGCCACCATTCATATCGGCACGCCCATCGCCAACACTCAGGTCTACATTTTGGATGAAGCCCTTCAGCCTCGGCCCGTCGGCGTGCCTGGAGAGCTCATGATTGGGGGAGATGGGCTGGCCCGAGGCTACCTGGGACAACCTGAGCTCACCGCCGACAAATTCATAGCCAGTCCGTTCCAGGAGGGCCAACGCATCTACCGGACTGGCGACCTTGCCAAGTTCCGGGAGGACGGGGGTATCGAGTGTCTGGGGCGAACCGACTTCCAGGTCAAGATTCGCGGGTTCCAAGTGGAGTTGGGCGAAATTGAATCGGTGCTTGCCTCCGAGGCGAGTATTGAGCAGGCCGTGGTGGTGGCGCGAGAGGACAGACCTGGCGACAAGAGACTCGTCGCCTACGTCAGGCCTACGGAAGGTAGGAACATCGATGAGGCTGAGCTGAGGCACGCCGCCAAGGCGACCCTGCCGGCCTACATGGTTCCCAGCCGGGTCGTGGCGCTCGAAGCCTTTCCCTTGACCCCGAATGGCAAGATTGATCGACAGGCGCTGCCGGAACCGGCGGAGAAAGGGTCCGAAGAGGGCGCCGACGACGAACTGCCACAAGGTGAAATCGAGAGGGGTCTCGAGAGGATCCTGCGGGGCATGCTCCGAATCTCGCATGTCGGTAGGCACGAAAACATTCTGGATATCGGAGGCCATTCTCTGCTCGCGGTTCGGTTTTTCAACGAAATCGACAAGAGCTACGGAATCAGGTTGCCTGTGGGTACTTCCCTTCGTGCCGGATCCATCGCCAAGCTTGCTCTCGAAATCGAGAACCACAACCAAAGCAGACGTGGTCCTCATTGTCTGGTACCCATCCAAGTCGACGGCACGAAACCAAAGTTGTTTGCTATCCATGGGGCAGGCGGTAACGTGCTCTTCTACCGGGCATTGTCCAAGGCGCTTGGTGACGATGTTCCGTTCTACGGACTGCAATCATGTGGACTGGATGGGAGTTCAGGACCCTTAAATTCAATCGAGGCGATGGCCAAAGCGTACATCGACGAGATCAAGACGGTACAAGCGACAGAACCGTATCATCTGGGCGGATACTGTCTCGGAGGCATCATCGCGTACGAAACGGCTCGGCTGCTCAAAGAACGAGGCGATGAAGTCGCGCTACTAGCCTTGTTTGATAGTTACAATCCCGCGCGCCTGGCACCGGTCACTGCCCTCAGCCATCTGACGCAGAGGGTCTACTTTCACATGCGAAACCTAGTAGAAGTTCCTTTCGGTCAGTGGAAGTCGTACATGCATCAGAAACTTCAGATCGCCCGCGAGGGAGAACTGAGGCTCATCACCGATTCGATCTTAGGGAGCAGGAAAGCCCGGGAAGAATCGTTGCAGCAGCGTATCCATAGCGCGAATTTCGAAGCGCTGATGCGATACCGGCCAAAACCTTATCCGGGAGTGGTGACCAGTTTTAGACCCAAGAGAAACTACTCAGTCTTTTCTGGCGGCGATATGGGCTGGGACGGTCTTGCGCTGGAGGGGGTGAAGGACATCGAGCTTGACCTCGGTCCGCACGCGATGTTGGTCGGACCATTTGTTGAGAAACTGGCCGACCGGCTGACACTCGAACTATCTAGCGCTCAAGATCTTCATGAGTTGTGAGGCGGCCTTAAGTTGACAGGTATGCCCGCGAGACGCTCCGCCGTGGTACGCGGAGTTCTACCGAGCTGATCACGAGTTGGGGGCGCTCGTGAGACCGATTCCTGACGCCTGAGGAGCGGTCTGGGAGTCCGAATCCTCCCGCCGACCTCCAGCACGCTTCCCGTCACGCCGATCAGCACGGCGTAGATCCCGAGCGCGAAGGAGAACACCTTATTCCGGTGCAAAACGATTCATCGGGAGTGGTCTGCGAGCCCGGACCCGAGGAGGCCGGCAGACCGAGGCGCGGCTCGCGTGCAACGTCCTGCTGTTTATACTGTTCTTCGGCAACGACCATCGAGAGGTCGTCTGCATACTGACGACAAATGCGTGCGCGCGGTTCATGACGTGTGCGACCGACGGTTCCTGGAAGGTGCGTCGAGTGGGGCAAGCACGATCGCCATAGCGATAGGCGCGAGGACTCGAACTGGACCGTTCGAGGTTGACGACATTGTGCGTTGGGACCTGCGCCCTGACCGAATCCGCTGAAAGCCGGTGGCTCCACAGCGTACACTACCGGAAAGGGGCTCAGCGCCACTTCCACGCCGCTGCACGACTCGGCGTTGGGGCGTGGAATCCCAGGTGGCATGGGTCCCGTCAATGCCCCGCGGTGAGCTTCGTTGGGAGCTTGGATCTCTCTATCTAGGAGAAAGCTTCTCCGGCGATGAACGGCCTCAAGATCTCTCGATATTTTGGAGGCGAATCGTTCTGCTGCTGCGAACCCACGGGATCCCTCCTCGGGCCTCGTGGTGCCGGCGCAGCGCGCTAGCCTCTTTCAGAACTAAAGACCTACTAGTCCTTGCGCCGAAAAGTCTAGGCGAAAGTCTGGTTGCCGCTCCTTGCTCTGCACGAGATACCGTGCAGTTCTCCGTGAAAACAGCTGGAGCATTCGGCCCAGGCGCTGTTTTAGGCAAAGGTGGTGGATGCTTGGTAAGTCACGCCCACTGCCAGCGAGCGCGATGGACTGCGGTCCATCCCCTAACCGCCAACACGGGCGCGCTACCTTGACACACGGCGACCGGGCATCTGAACAGGCCCTGAAACCAGTCGAGCGAACGTGCTGGATCCGACACCCTAGGCGGCATATGGTTGATTGCCCGCACCCCAAATCGCCGGACTGGTCTGTGCGCGCGACCCGGACGTGAGAGTGACTGCGCCCAGGGTCGCGAGGAATCCGCGGCGCGCGACCTGCCCACGCCCATAGACAGCTCTTCCCCGAACTGATTACTGACCGCATCGCTAACTCGTGGGCGACCGCGCCCAAGATGTATGTCGCCGATTGTTGGCGACGCGGTAGTCAACGGGTTCGAGGAGTTGAAGCTAGCGCCATGTCGTCGGGACCAGACAACGTCCCTTTCTCCCCTAGAGGCAACTCGCCGAAAGGACTGGGCGCACCGCCGAGCGAATAGCCACGCAACGTAAATAAACACCGTGGTCAGAACAATGACGCTCGTGACGAGAACACCCGTTCCGCGGCGCTGCGCCAGCCGAGCAGACACCTATCCGGCGAGACAGAAGGCCAGGCCGACCGGCAGAGCCAACGCTCCCCAGCAACTCCAGACGAAGAGCAAATACAACCCGAGGGACGTGCCGGCGCGTAGCCGGCCGCGTGCGATCGGGATGACCAACACAGCCGTCAGCGCCAGGAGAAAGAACTGCCACGAACTCAGCGCCATGCACGCCCGGACCGACCGCTTTCGTCAGCGAACTTCCCCACGATGTCGACAATCCTACCGGCGGCGCGACCGTCCCACAAGGGAGGATGACCTGGGGCGACATCCTGGTCTCTGACCTGCCGCCAGCCAGCCAGGATCGATTCCGACTGCGTGCCTACGACGAGGTTCGTGCCATGAGTCTCTGTGACAGGCCGTTCAGTGTTTTCGCGCAAGGTGAGGCATTGGACGCCGAGGATCGTCGTCTCTTCCTGGATGCCTCCCGAATCGGTGAGCACCAAGCGCGCACTCTCCATCAAACTCACGAACTCCAAGTAGCCGAGTGGGTCTATGAGCCGAAGGCGGCCATCCTTTATCAGGCCTGCCGCCGCCGCTGATCGAAGAACGATGGGACGAGTCCGGGGGTGTACGGGAAAGACTACTGGAGACTCGTCGGCGATCGTTCCGATCGCGCCGACGAGGCGTTCGAATATCTCCGGGACATCCACATTGCTCGGCCGGTGAAGCGTTAGGAGCCCGTACTCCTTCGGACGGAGGTCGAGACGTTTGCAGACTTGCAGAAGGTGCGCTCTGTCCCGGTGAGCCAGCAACGTGTCGATCATGACGTTGCCGACGAAGTGGACCTTATCCCCTGCGATCCCCTCAAGGCGCAGGTTCTCCGCCGCCGCAGCCTCAGTCGTAAAGAGCAAATCAGAGATCTGGTCGGTCAACGACCGATTGATCTCCTCGGGCATCGTCCGATCAAAGCTTCGGAGCCCGGCTTCGACATGGGCAACCGGCACGTCGAGTTTCGCGGCCACAAGGCCGCAGGCAATCGTTGAGTTAAAGTCGCCGACCACGAGAACGAGGTCTGCCTTGCGCTCGAGCAGTACTGGCTCAAACGCAGCCATGATGCCGGCCGTCTGTTGGGCGTGACTGCCTGAGCCAACGTTGAGGTTTATGTCGTGTGAAGCGCGGACGGAACGAGCACGATGTCAACACTCAGCACGATGCCCTAAAGGCGAGTAAGGGCAACTTGGCGGCACTGAATCCGGCATGCGATGGCGGCGCTGCTCAACGCAGCCAGCTCTGGCGTGAGCTACGCCTTCACCTCAACCCAGATCGTCAACATGTATAACGACGTCGTAAGCGGGTTTCTCAATGCCGAGGCAACGAAAGACGGCTTCGCCGCTGCGAACGAAGCCGGGTGCCCGCTCAACTGAGGTCGGCTGCTCACCGAGAACCACGGCCCCCCTGCTAGACCGGGGGGGCCGACCGGGTTACCACCAGGGCGGCCGGTCGTGGCGCGGTCTGTAGGTCACAACCCCAGGGGCAACAGCAGTCTCACCAGCCCCAACACAACTCGTATCCACCGACTGAGTCGGATAAAGTAATGCTGGCTGCGCGGCGACTCGCGCACCGCGCGGTGTCGCAATTGGGCGCAACCTGAGGAGGTGGATATGAGTCACCGGTGTCTCGTTCTTGTACTTACTGCGTTCGCGGTCGTGGCGCTGGCTCCGGTCAGCGTCGCTGAGGCCCAGTCGAACGCGTCGTGGACCGTGCCGCGAACGGCAGACGGCCAGCCTGATCTACAGGGCGTGTGGGATTTCCGAACCTTGACGCCCCTCCAGCGGCCAGCGGACCGCGCGGACCAGGCAGTGCTAAGCGAAGAAGAGGTCGCAGAGATCGAAGCGACGACCGTGCAGCGGGTGGCCGAGGCGGACAAGCCGAGTGAGATCCGGACGGAGCCGTTGCCCGCCGGCCAGAACGTCGGCGGCTACAACGCCTTCTGGTTCGACCGGGGAGCTGGAGTTGTCGGCGACCGGCGTACGTCGCTGATCATACAACCGTCGGACGGGAGAGTGCCTCGACTCCGGAGTGACGCGCGGCATCAGGTTGGCTCCTTGGCGGAGGATCTGCGGAGCGACCGTCCGATTCGGTACCGGGCCGGCGGTGCCGGCATCGATGGCCCGGAGGATCGCGGTCTGGCCGAGCGGTGCATCCTCGGCTTCAATTCCGGTCCGCCGATGCTGCCGGGTGGCTACAACCAGAACATGCAGTTGTTCCAGACTGCCGACCACGTCGTCATCCTCAACGAGATGGTCCACGACTCGCGCATCATCCCGCTGGACGGACGCCCGCATTTGGCCGGCGACCTGCGGCAGTGGATGGGTGACGGACGGGGCTACTGGGAGGGCGAGACCCTTGTGGTCGAGACGACCAACTTCACCCACAAGACGGCGAGTTACCACCCGAGCGTCATGGTGGCGATGGGCAACGGCACGAATCTCCGTCTCGTCGAGCGCTTTACGCGGGTCGATGAGGATACGCTGAGTTATGAGTACTCGGTCCATGATCCGACGACGTTCACCCGGTTCTTCACGGCCGAGATTCCGATGCACCGCGGGGACGCGCTCTATGAGTATGCGTGCCACGAGGGCAACTACGGTCTGCTGAACATTCTTCGGGGAGCCCGCGAGGACGAGCTGGCTGCCGAGGTGACAGAGCCGTAGCCGGCTCAGCTCGGCCCTTAGCGTGCCGGAGCCCGGAAGCGGGCGATCCGATTGCTGCCGGCGACGCCGCCGACCCAGATCTCGTCCCCGACCTGAATCGCCACCGTCCCGAGGATCAACAGATCGTTGGACGGGTAACGGACGAGTTCCTCGGCCGTAAAGGTCAGGAGATCGATCTGGGCAACCCGCGACACGACCCCGTCGCACTGCTGTTCCCGGAAGCACTCGCCGATCGCCTCCCGAGTTGGCCCGAGATGACCGGCCGCGAACAGCGTCTCACCTGGGCCCCAACGCACGTTGTCGATGTGGAAGCCGACCTCCACCGCGTCTGTTCGGACCGGGGTCTGTCCGCGTGAGAGGCGAATAAGCGACTTCGAGCCATAGCCGCCAACATAGAACCACTGGCCGTCTCGAGAGATCTCCAGACCGTTGGGCCCGATGTCCTCGCTCCCCGCCACACGGCTCCAGCCGGTGTCGGCACTCCATTCCCAGATGTCGCCGGTCCGAGGACTCGTCGTCGCGAAGCCCCCTTCGGGCAAGGCGACCACGGAGTTCAGGCCGAGCGGGTCAGGCGCCACCGCGCACCCCACCCAGGTTAGGCGAGGGCTATCCCCGCTCACGTCGACGTCAAAGACTTCGATCGCCTCCCTGGCTCCGTGACCCACGACATACAGCGTATGGTTGGCGTCGTCACCGGGTCGCAAGTAGAGGCCGTGTGGCCGGAATTGTCTCGATACAGGTCCGGGGCAGGCGGCATAGGCTAGGGCGTCGTGCTGTGGCCGCGACGCGGCGGTCGGAAACACCACGGCCGAGCTGTGGTCGCGGGTGTCAGCCAGATAGAGGTGTCCTTCGTCAACCATGCTGGAAACGATGATCCAGGGCGACTCGGGGATAGGGGCGAGGTCTTCCGGGCTCACTGGTCCGCACAGAAACTGGACGTCGCCATCCGGCTCGCAGCCCTGTCCGGAGGCGCCGACTGCACCAAGCGACAAGACGGCGAGGATGACGGGGACGACGATTGTCGCTGGTCTCATGAGATGTCCTTGGCGGCTGCGGTCGGGTTGACGAGAGGTTGGCTCCTGAGGCAGCGCCCCTCAGCTCCCAATCGCGATGAGCTCGTTGACGGTCCGGATATACCACACCCCGTCGACCAGCGCCGGCGAGGCGAGAGTCCTCTCACCGATATCGTTGGTGTGGAGTAGCTCGAACACCGGCCCCGTCTTCAGGACGGAGGTCAGCCCGTCGTCGTTGGTGACAAAGAGCTTGTCGTCGACGATGACCGGTGACGCCGATATCGTCTCTCGCCGCGGACTCCCTAGCCGTTCTTGCCAGACGGTCTCGCCGGTTCGGGCGTTCAGGCAGGTGATGATATTCGACATGTCGTTGAGGGTGTACAGGTAGTCGCCATACAAGACGGGCGAGGGCACAAAGGGGGAGCCTCGTGTCGTCCTCCAGACCACATGAGTATCGGTCACGTCGCCGCGGCCGCCCGGTCGGATGGCGAGCGTGGGACCTGCCCGCCCCGACGTGCAGAAGATGAGACCATGCCCGACGACCGGGGTGGGGATCACCTCGAACAGGTTGCCCTCGCAGCGCCACAGCTCCTGGCCGGTGGTCGGGTCGTAGGACTGTACCTGCCGCTGGCTGCTGAGGATCAGCTCGTCGTGGTCGCCGACCGAGACGGCGATCGGAGTGCCCCAGCCGACGCTGGCCGACCGGTCGGTCCGCCACGTGGTCTCGCCCGTCCGCGTGTCGAGGGCAACGACGAAGGCGCCGGCCGCCGCTCTATTTCCCCCTCTCCCGAGTGAGGCCCCCTGGTCCTGATAGATGATGATGGTGTCCTGATAGAGCAGTGGCGACCCGGCGGGACCGTGGTAGTTGTCGATCCGCCCGAGGTCACGATGCCAGACGACGTTACCGTCGAAGTCGACCGCCAGCAGGCCCCGGCTGCCAAACGACGCGTAGACACGCTCGCCGTCGGTCGTGGCGGTTGCCGAGGCCGGGGTGTTCTTGCCGTGATGACGCTCGGACCGGCCATCGGGGGCATCGGTCTCCCACAGCAGTGTCCCGTCGGAACGACGGAAACTCAGTACCGAGACGCGGCGCCCGTTGTCGCGTGAGGTGGTCAGGAAGATCCGGTCGCCCCAGACGATCGGTGACGAGTGTCCGGAGCCGGGGACCGCCGTCTTCCAGAGTACGTTGGCGGTGGCCGACCAGGTATCGGCGTACCCGGTCCCCTCGACGACGCCTTGCCCGGACGGGCCCCGCCAGCGCGGCCAATAGAGGCCGCCTTCGCCAGGGGGGGGCACCATGTGTACGCCAGACGGGTCAGACGGTGGCGGCTCCTGGGCCGGCGCGGGCACGCACGCTAGGGTCAAGAGCGCCAGCAAAAGACCAATCCGAGACGTCAGCCGGTCGGGTCGCGTCATCGTCATATCGCGTCGTCGTTTCATCGCTTCATCTTCTGATCAGTTCATCGGTACCACGTCTGCGCCGCACTGCTTACTCTACTCCCCTGCTGGGTGCAGCGGAAACCTCAGGTCGAGGGTCGCTCGATGGACGGTCTCTCACCGCGTCGTCTGGACCACAGCCACCCATAGGCGGCCACGTTTACAACGACTACGAGACACCCCAGCACGACCTGGTCGGTGCGGGTCAAGCCAGCTGGGTACAACAGGGGCAGCAGATACCGTTCGACGAAATCGCCTTGATACCCGCCGTCGCCCGCTTGGTGACGCAACCAGTTCTCCCAGGGCGTCAGCGGACAGATTGCGCCGGACAACTCGATTCCGACGCCCCAGACTACTGCGGGCAGGTGCAACCATGCGAGACGCGGCCAGCGCCACACGGCCAGCCCACCCAGCACGACGAAGCCAACGAAGGCGAGATGGATGGCGACGACCGCGTCTGCCAGCAGCGAATAGAGCACGCGCGTGCCTCCAGGCGAGCGGCGGAGAAGTCCTGGACCCGGTTGAGGGCGCCGTAACGACTGCGCGTCGTTGTCTTAAGGCCCGACGACCGCTTGATACACGAGGTTTCGCGACAGCCCTTGCACCTCGCGAACCGCCGACCCGCGGTGCTGGATCATGCCGACAAAGGTCAGGTCCGTGTCGGGATCGACCCAGAACCAGGTGCCCGCTGCACCACCCCAGTAGTACGTCCCCTTGGCGTAGGGCTCACCGGCCGCCACGTGATCGTCAACGACGGCGAAGTCGAGCCCGAACCTGGTCCCCGGCCTCATCGTGGCGGTGGCCTCGTCGGACAGATGGTTGGTTCGCATCATCTCTACGGTCCGCGGCGCCAGGAGACGTACGCCGTCGAGCTCCCCGTCATTTAGCATCATCTGTGTGAACAAGAGATAGTCGTCGGCGGTGCCCCACAAGCCGCCTCCGCCCGATGGCCCAGCCGGGAGCGACGTTCGGGTCCGACGCTGTTGATAACCGCCAGGCGGTCGACTTTGTCTTGTGGCAATAGAAGGCGGTGTCAACCATCCCCAGCGGTCCGAAGATACGACCTCTGCCGGTGCGACGGCCTCGAGGTCTCGAACGCGCTCGCGCTCCGCGGCGGCTGGTTCGGGGTAGAGAAGCCGCGCCAACCAGCGCAAACGCTATGGCGACGGCCGGACCAGATCGCCAGGTGTTCAGACTCATTCGCAACATGTTCCCCTCCAGAAATCGTTGATTGAGACTGCCCACCATAGCACCTGGAGCACCATCCTAGTCTGGGCAGCGGGTGTCCTGTATCGTCTATCTGCGTTCCCGAACCAGTGCGGAGGTCCTGTTGCGGCGACTTCAAGCAATCTTCTTGACCAGTCTCATGTTGGGGCGTTTCGCTCTATGGATGACGATGAGGATGACGAGGTCTGCTCTCCTTCCGCCGTCATTCGGCCGGTTGCCCCCTGCCCCTCCGCCGCGTCCTCCGACATCGGCGCTGAGCACGCCGCAACCCTACGTCCGGTACATGAGAGATTCGGACCCGAGCATTCGCGAGCATCTCAACATGGACGTTGTGCCCTCCGCAGGGTGCGAATTGGGACAGGGATGAGCGCAGGCCAACAGCGTGAATACACATCCAGCTGCCGCATGAGACGTCACGCCCCGTCGACGCTGCTCGGAGTCGCCGCCTTTGTGTTGTACCAGACGACGTTTGCTGCATTCATGTCAACACCCTTCATGGACTTCTGGTTGTTCGGCTCAGACAGTTACCGTGCGACCATGAGCGAGCTTCTAGATGGCCACCCGATGGCGAACTATCAAACGAGGAAGCACCCGCTGTTCGCTGTCGCGGCCATTCCAACCCACCGGGTGGGACGCGCGATTTATTCTGCGCTGGACCAACCGTGGGCGAACAACCTCTCGCTGGTGTTTCCAGCGGCCCTGTTCGGCGGTGTCAGTGTCGCGGTTTCGGCAGAGATCTTCCTCGTGGCTGGATTTACGACATTCACGGCGAGTGCTCTGGCGGCACTGTATTCCGTGGCGGCCGCGCTCTGGCTATTTGCCAGCTTTCCGGAGTCGTATTCATTGACCTGCCTAGTGACTGGCGTCTTCTTATTGGTCTTTCTACGCGATCCGAAGTGCGCGCGCATGGGCCAGCTCGTAGTCGTTAACGCCCTGGCATGTTTGATCGCGCCGCAACAGTTGCTGCTTTGCGTCATTCCGGGGGTGGCTTGGTTGCGGCGCCTTGGTTTGAAGAAGGCGGTTGTCCCGACTGCGCGATACGGCGTGGGGCTGGCGCTCCTCTGGGGCCTACCCTACGCGCTGATGCTCATGGCCATTCAGGCGGTGGAAGCCATCCACGGAGTAGATGATGCGACGGGGTTGAGATTCATCTCTAATGAGCTCGACCGGTGGGCAAATCTCAGCAACTACCTGGCTGGTGATATTTGGGCGTTAGTTGTATCAAACTTCGTCAGCTTCAGTCAGGCTACTCCTCTGATCGACCCGCGCGGAAGCCTCGACTGGGGGACCGTGATCGCGGCCGCTCCCGCGACTCTGTTGCTGGCAGCGCTGCCCGGTGTTTATACGGTCGCCGGGATGTACCGAGCGTTGCGTAACCAAGCTGAGGTAGCGCTCCCGCTCGCTGCCTACGTGCTGGCCTACGTTCTGTTCTTCGTCTACTACAACCCTGGCGAATCGTTCCTGCACAGCGGGCCGGTTGTCTTGGCAGTATGGCTGGCCGCGCACCTCGGCTTCCGGAGGCAGCAGAGACGACCGATATGGCGATTCGCCATCGTGGGGATTCTGGCCGTGACGCTCGTTCTGAACGTCACGATGGTTGCACGCATGCATGAGCACGTGTACTGGGGGTTGCGAGTCGACCCACCCCCTCCAGGCTTGGAAGAGGTCACTTCCGGTCAGTGAGTCCGTAGAGTACGGCGTCGCCGAACGGTGCTCGATGCGGCGCGATGCCGACGATAGTTGTCGAATTGACTGGTCTCGCCGCTTTACCGACACTTGAGAGAGGGCTCGTCCGCGGGTTAGCACCCACTTCAACGCCTCTTGCGCGACCACCTTATCCGCTGTTCGACGAGCGGTCAGGGCAACCTGCTTTGACAACGCGTGCGTAGAGAGTATCTTTGCCGCGAGCGGGAACGGGTCGACCGCCGGTAGTACCGTACCCGACGAGGCACGAGCGGGTCTCTCTGACTACGTCGAGGTCTTCTAGAATCGGCAGCGACGGCCCTCGCTGCTTGGTCAACGGAGTACGCCCAGCACGAACGTGCCGTGGCCAGCTCTAACGAACGCATCCGGGAAACCCGGGGGAGGACCGAGGCGCATGACTCAGAAGGTGGAGCAGACAGCTGGGAGCAATACTGGGTTTGAGCGGGGGCTCAGACCCATCGGCGACGCGGTGGAGCAGTCCTGTCGGAGGAGGTTCGATCGACGAGCTGCGTCCCCTTGTCAACATCGCCCCTCGATCGACTGCTGCGATATCACGGTATGGGAGATTCAGGCATCCAGACCGCGAGGACACTATCCGATCCTGGTTGGGATGGCTGAGCAGGGTGCCGTGAAGACGATGACCGCCAGGGCCCCGCGTCGACTGCGACCCAAGCGGGTCCGCCCTAGGTCATCCCTCGCGCAACAATGAGATCCCACTGGTCGCGACGACCAACCGACACGTGGTCGCCTCGGACAACATCAACCGACTGCCGGCAGACCTGCCCGACCACGTGTCGGTGTTGGCGAGGAGCGGAGGGTTTCGGTCCGAGAGCTGATGGCGAAACCGCGAAGAGGGAATGGGCCCTGACCGGCCTCGCGGCTGATGATCAACCGAAGCGGACGCCGGACAATGCCTTAGAATGCGCTGCAAGTTCCTGTCACAGTGTCACAAGGGAGTAGTGTTTGACGCCCCGAATCCGTCTGGAACAGTGGGGGTACCGCATTGCAATGGCGTCCGTGGCTGTGGTGGCGCTCGCCTCACTTTCGTGGCCGTTCGGATGGGACCAGGGCATCTTCGCGTGGGTCGGCGACGTTATCACCCGGGGCGGACTACCCTATCGCGACGCGTGGGACATCAAAGGCCCAATGCCATACTACGTCTTCGCACTGGCACAGCGCGTGTTTGGGCCCCACGCCTGGTCGATCCGGATCCTCGACATTTTGTTCGTGACCTTCGGCGCGTGGGCCGTGTGCAGGACGTCTGGGCGGTTCGCTGGACAGACGGCGGCCCGCTGGGCGGCGGTCGGACTCGTGATGTGGTACGCGTCCGGGACCTACTGGCACACGGCACAGGCCGACGGCTGGGTGGCCTTTTTGATGGCAGCTGCGACGATGCCGCTCCTCCTGGGCGCCTCGCAAGCGAATCGCCGGGCACTTTGTACTGCCACCGCATGCGTGGGGGCTTGCGCACTCGCGAAGCCCGTCTTCGGCGCGTTTGTCTTCGTGCCACTCGTGCACCTGTTCGTGCATCGCAAGACAACCGAGCGGCTGTGGACCACTGTCGGCGCGTGCGCACTCACCGGCGCTGCCCCGCTCGTACTCGTCGCCGGCTGGTTCGCGTTTCGCGGCGGTCTCGGGGACCTCGTCGACGTCTCAATCCTCTACGCCGCCAACGTTTACTCGGGGGATGCCGCAGTCGGTTCCCCAGCCGGCGACCTAATCGCGTATGTGCTCGACTTCAAGGTGCTCGTCACGGTTCTCCCCGTGGCGGCTTACGGTTTGGCGGCACTTCGGAAGGCGCAGCGCTCCGCCGCGATCGTGCTAGGTACTTGGACGGCGGTCGCACTGGGGCTCGTGGTCCTCCAGAACCGGTTCTTCGAATACCACTGGTTGCCGACCTACCCGCCCGTGACTATTCTCGCGGCGATTGGGTTCTCGAACGCTCTTGGCCGGGGTCTGGGCAAGTTGGGGCAGCCGGCGTTTCCGACTAACTCTCGACTGCAGGCCGTCGACGCAGTGTGGCTCCTCGTCGTATTCCTCCATGCGTTCCTCCACCCTGCCTACGAAGTTGCGCGGTGGGTAGGTTGGGTCGCAGGTGCCACGGAGTCCGGACCCTACTTCGACGGGTTCGGTATCGCCGGAGCGGAGCGACGAGCGGCGCACCACATCCGACTGAACTCTTCCCCAGACGACGGAGTGGTCGTCTGGGGCTGGAATTCCGGCGTCCTCTTTCTCTCAGGACGGATGTCACCCACGCGCTTCGGCTTCAGTATGCCCCTCTTGCTGGGCGATGAAGGCCCGCCTCGCCAGGACTATCGGCGGGAGTTCATGAACGACATCGAGCGAACGCTGCCCCTCTACGTGGTCGAGGGCCCTCAAGCCGGGCAACTCCTCGGCGGTCAGTTCGGTCTCGCGGACTTTCCCGAGTTCCATGCCCTTGTTCGGAGTCGGTATGTGGAGGAGATTACCTTTGGGGAACTCACCCTGCACCGGCTAGAACTCAAAGCCGAAGGGTCTAACTAGGGCAGTGAAGCAGCGACCTCAACGGGTGGCGGAGCAAAGTACGACCATGGAAAGTCGGCCCCGGCGTCATAGGACGCCGAAACGACCGCCGAGGTTCGCGCCCAGAAGACCTCCTGCACTGAGTGCGGCCCGCACGGCCAGCAGGAGCGAAAGCGGCGCCCGCAGATTCATCGCGGTAGGATCTCTAGGGAGCCGAACCGACCGGGTCCGTTCGGGGGGGAATCGTCTCCACCAGCCGGTACCCGGAGCCAGTCAGAGTCGGTCCCTCCAGAACCCACACTGTTCGGTCGGAATACGCCTCGAGTAGGCGCTGCCTCATTTCCGGCGAGCGCTCCCAGGCGACGACCGGTTGGTCGCCATCCGATCCCCGGCGGGTGTGCGCCCGCGCGGACGAGTAGTCGGGATGTTGTGCGCCTTGGATGAGGACGAGACCGCCGGCGAACTCACCCTCTTGGACTCGCTCGCGCACTTCGGGCCCCATCTGCCAATAGCGATGGTACTTGTCGACCGCTCTCCACGGCACGAAGGTCAGGACAGCGACGATCGAGAGCAGGCCGGCGCCAAGCACAACCCGCCCGAGCCCGTTCGCGTCGGATGCGTCTACGGGCGATCCGACCCACAAGAGGGCCCTTGCCGTTAGCACCACGGCCGGGACGATGGCGAGGTACCAGTAGCGTGCGCCGAAGTCCGGGCCGCCGGCGAAGTAGTAGAGTGCATAGAGCGCGGCGATGGTCACGACGGGTGTCAGGACCGCCCAGTCCCGTCGGCCCCGCATGCCCACCACGATGTAGAGCAAGAGGAGCGTCAGAGACCCGATCGACCACCCGAAGAGCTCGGTGTGGATCGCGTTGGCGTTGAGGGTCGTGTTGATGGCGGCCTCGGACGGCGTATGACCGGGCCACGCGTCGATCGCACCCCAGACGGCCGGGCCACCCCGATTCGGACCAAATCCTAATGCGTTCGCCCCTGGCCCAAAGAGGTCGTTCATGTACTTCGCTACGGGGTAGGTCAGCGGCTCACCGGTGAGCGCTCCGTTGTACGGCAGGACGAGCGCGGCAAACGCCATCGAGGACGCGGTCAAAACGAAGGCCCGGCCGATGGTGGGACGCCAGCCTCTCGAGAAGAGCATCCAAACGCCGAGCACGGGCGCGATGGCGGCAGCGTCCAGCGGACGGGTCAGGCTCAGTAGCCCGAGCGCCGCCCCACCGAGGATCAGCCATCCTGTCCTCGCTTCGCGCCACACCTTCGCGCACGACACGGCTGCCACGAGCGCGCACGTCAGTGCCCATGTGTGCGACATGTAGTTCATCGCCATGAACAAATACCAGGGCGATGCCATCGCGAGCGCCACGCCGATCCGCGCTGTTCGAAGTTCGTACAGAAGTCCGATGAGCAAGTACAGCAGGACGATGTTCAGCCCGCCGAGAAGCGGGTTGATGAGGGAGGGTGCTCCGATCCGAACTCCTAGGCTCAGCACGGCGGGCCATCCCGGCGGGAACACCGAGTAGCATCGCTCGTCGTCGCAGGGAACGAGGTACAGCTCGAACGCCTCGGGAACCGTCGGCGACGGCTCGCTGAGGCTCCCGTCAGCGAGGTGATGAGCCTGGATGTAGTACGCGGCCTCGTCGGTAATGTGGGGGTGCCGCTCCCACACGACGACGTTGAGCCCGAACGCCAAGAGCGCGACGGCCGAGGCCGCGCCGACGACGAAACGATCGACCGCCACCGTTCCGTCCTCCTTGAGCCATCCTTGGAGCGACCCATTCCAACGATCGAGCAAGGCCACCGGCACGGCTCGAACGAAGAGTACGATGTTGGCGAGCTGGGCAAGCATGAAGGCGCTCGAAACAGCCGCCTCGGTCGCAAAGGCCCACGGGTCTTTCTGCCCCGACGCGCTGAGAAGCACGAAGACACCGATGAGCATCAGTGCCCGTGCCACGCCTGTTCGCCGCTTTAACCACCCGACACCCTGGGGCACCCAGCCGCGGGCCGCCGCGGCCACGGCCAGCATCTGGGCGACGAGGATGGCTGCCAAGACTAACTGCCATCCGGACATGGGCTCGAGCGCGAATCGCCAGTGCTGATATCGAATCTCCTTTCCCGCCCAGATCATCTGGAGCGACGTGGCCTGTCCCAGGAGGGCGAGCGTCCCCCAGAGCGCCGCGGATTTCCACGGCGTGCCGAGGGCGGCGATCGCCACGCCGACGGCGATAACGAGCGCCCACACCAGACAGATGACCGGATCGAGGAAGCCGACACCGGTACGGAGCGCGGGACTGAGCAGCGTGGCCGTGAGTCCGGCGATCGTCCAGATCATCGCAACAGCGACTCGAGTCAACCGGGATTCTCCAGGCGCGGGCGGCTGAGGACGGGCTCGTGGATTCCAGGGGCGGATCGCGCGGGCTCTTTTACCATTCGGCCACACCGTTCCCCGTGCAAGGGTTGGATATGCTGACCGCTGATATTTCGTTGGTCACAGTCCGAGGTCGAAGGCAGAAACTTGCTCGCGGTCAAAGATATACGCAATCGTGCCGGCGAGAGTTGGCGGCGTCCACATAACCATTGACGATATCCGAGCTTGGGCCAGGATCTCCAGCCCCCGAGACGAGACCTCTGCGAGCCCCAGGATACCGTCTTCATCCAGTACGATGACTGTGCCGTCGGCGTGGAGCAGTTGGGCCCTCGCGAAAGCCCGGTCACGCCACATGATCGTGCAAGTATTCAAATCGACGACGGCAAGAAATGACGGCCCGAGACCACCCGTCGAGCCATACAGAAGGCCACCCGTCTGAATCAGTGTGCCGAAGTGCAGCCGAAGGTTCCGGGCATGCCACCGCTCGGTGACGGTGGTCGTGCCTTCGATTGGTGGAGTGTGATGTGTACGACCTGGCTGGACAGTGAGAATGTAGCTCATCCCGGCCGGCGTGTTCACGCCGGTTGTACCGGAGCCCCATCCGTCTGCGAAAATGCTGTCTCGAACGGCACACCCCTCCAGAGGTCTTGCAGCAAGATCACCACACCCGACGCATCACCTTGCAGATACATCGTCCGACTCACCGCCACCGCGCTCGCAGCATATGCGGTCCCGACGGTATCGCCGGTAAAACCGCTCTGGTCTCAGCATCGAGCGCATCAAGCCGGGGCACCCCGAGCAGAACGGCCGGCACGAACGGATGCATCTGACGTTGAAGACGGAGGCCACCCAGCCCGCCTCGGCCAACTTCCTACAACAGCAGGCTCGCTTCGATGACTTCCTCGAGCGGTTCAACCAGGAACGGCCCCATCAGGCCCTCGGGATGCAGGTCCCCGCCGAGCGCTATGCCAAGTCGCCCAGACCCTATCAGGGCCTCGGCGACTTGACCTATCCGTTTCACGACTGGACGGCCACCGTGACGCACTGTGGCCGCATCTGCTATCGCCGCCGCAAGATCAACCTCAGCAAGGTCTTCGCTGGCCAGCGGGTCGGCGTCAAACAGGTGAGCGAGAACATCTGGCTCGTCAGCTTCATGCACTACGATCTCGGATACTTCGACGACGAGACGTGCCGGCTCGAGCCGATTGAGAATCCATTTACCCCGAAAGTGTTACCTATGTCTCCGGAATAAACTGTCACCCGAGGCACTTGCAAAACCCTGCGCGTAGAGAAGTTTTTTGGCGGCTTGCGCACGGTGCGGGCCACATCACACAGGCGTGAGCTGACGAAGCAGGCGCTCAGTCATCCGCAGCGACAACGTCTCCATTGCCACAACGATTCGGTCTAGCTGTCGGCCGTTCTCGATCCAGTCCCGGACACGCTCGGCTTGCTGCTCGGTGAGACGGACGGTGACGGTCTTGCCGCGGACCTTGCGGGTCCACTGATAGTACGGCCCGTGTAGCTGCGGGGGCGTCGCTTGGCAGCGGCAGTTCGGCTTGCCGCACGGCATGAAACGTTGCACGAGGCTGCCACGTCGAAGCAATCCCACCTCAGCGACGGTGCGCTTGAGCGCGTCGTAGCGCTGCGTGTCGGTTGTTGGGTCACGGGTGGGCATGTCGTGCCATTCGGTCTAGCAGTTGTTATACTGCTAGACCTGGCCCCAGGAGTCAAGAAGAAAATGAGCCGTCTCCGAGAGTGCTTCGCACCACACTGGCTGTCCATTCAGACCGCACTCTTTCCATGGCTGGAGGAAGAGCTGGGACCACTCACGGAGAAACAGCAGCAGTTCGTGCAGACCTTGGAGGTCATCCGGGTCGAGGACCACATTCCCCGACGCGTCCGCATGCCCGGCCGACCTCGCAAGGATCGCGCGGCCGTCGCCCGCGCGTTTGTCGCCAAGGCCGTCTACGACCTGCCGACGACACGCAGGCTGCTCGATCGGCTGGCCACCGATCGACCCTTGCGCCGGATCTGCGGCTGGGAGACTAGGCGCCAGGTCCCGAGCGAATCCTTGTTCTCACACGCCTTCGACGAGTTTGCGACCACGCAGTTGCCTCTGCGCGTGCACGAGACGGTCATCCAGAAGACGCATCACGACCGATTGGTCGGTCATCTCTCGCGAGACTCCACCGCGATTGCGGCACGCGAGAAGCCCGCCACGAAGGACAAGCCGCCCGCGCCCTCGCAGCGGAAGCGGGGACGACCGAAGAAGGGAGAGGAGCGCCCTCACGAGCCCACGCGTCTGCAGCGGCAGGGCACCATGACCAAGCCGGAGATGCTCGCTGATCTCCCGACGGCCTGCGATGTCGGGACGAAAAAGAACAGCAAGGGCTACAAGGAAACCTGGGTCGGCTACAAGCTGCATATCGATGTGGCCGATGGCCAGATCCCCATCAGCTGCCTACTGACCGCTGCCTCCCTTCATGACAGCCAGGCCGCTATTCCGCTCGCAACCCTGTCCGCCGAGCGGAGCACCAATCTGTACGACGTGATGGACGCCGCCTACGATGCGCAGGAGATTCGGGCACACAGCCGTTCGCTGAACCACGTTCCGCTGATCGACATCAACACGCGCCGCAACACGGCGCTGAAGGAAGAACGCCAAGCGGAAGCTCGGCGCCGACAGGTGCTTGGCTTCCAGCTTCCGGAGGACGTTCGCTACAACGAACGCACGGCCGTTGAGCGGGTCAATGGCCGCCTCAAGGACGAATTCGGCGGTCGCCATGTCCGGGTCCGCGGCCCGGCGAAGGTGATGTGCCACTGCATGTTCGGCGTGCTCGCACTCACCGCTGACCAACTCATGCGCCTCGTCACGTAGCCATCGGTGACGTGATGACCTCGATCCACCCAGCTGCCTACGCGCAGAAGGCGGCAGCTCTTGCCAGACCCTCGCCCAATGCCCGGGCGGGCCTGCGTCTCCTCATGAATCGGTGCCTCGATCCCGGTGCCCTGGGCCCGAGTGACCAGTTTGCACCCAAACCCTGACGCTTGTTCCACTGTCGGCCAGGAGTTTTGCAAGTGCCTCACCCATGTGCCCGGAATGGACCCACCCTTCATGGCGTCCCCAAGCGGACACTCACTTTTGTGGACGCCCGAAATCAAGGGAAAAGCGGGGGTTGCGGCCTGACCGACCCGTCCACACATACCAAAGGCACCCCCGAGAGGTCGCCCTTGGGTCATTCACGCAACTCGTGGACTGGCTCTCGGTCTCCTAGTCTTCGCGCCCCGCCAAGCTAGTGTCGGTGAAAGGGCTTGTTTGTCTACGAGCCGCATGTTCTGGACCCGCGTCCCCTGAGCCATAGAGGCATTCGTGCCGCCTTTCTTACTCAGACCAAGAGTTCCCTTCCGAATCTCGAATGGCCCAGCGTCAGTCCAAATGTGAACTGACAAACGCAACGAGCTGCTCGGCGACAATTTCATGGCCAGACTCGCTCAAGTGCATCGAGTCTAGGAACGCAGTTTCTTCGTTTCCTCGTAGAACGTCGTACAGGTCAAGATAGGGGATCTCTTCCGATTCGAAGAATTCAGCTAGCGATACCTGCGGCAGGGAAGACTTGTTCATGAGGCTAAGCTGCCCGACGGTAGGGAAGACGATGACCCCAAGGCGGAACCCTTGGCTGTCCGACAGTCGCTTGAGATCTCGGAAGTGTGTTTGGAGGTACGGCTGCCAAGCAGAGGCTTCGAACGTGCCTGGTGCCCAAGTGTCCCGATTTGCAGGCTCCCTCGGTCCCTGTTCTCGATACCTTAGACGGTCCCTCACCTGCCGCAACTTGGTTCGTATGAACCGGAAGAAGTAGAAGTCTACTTCGGGGACACTGCTGTAGCCTCGGCGACGAACGTCTTTCTTGGAGGGCTGATGGAACCGCTGGACGTTGAAGAACGGGTCCTCAGTTGGATACGCATCATTCGCCGCGAACCCAACCAACACCACGTCTGGCTTGAGCCTCACACCCAAATGTTCTAGTAAGAGAAGCTCCTGATGTAACGAGTACCCGATCACGCCTGCGTTTATCGTTTCGAATGTGGAGGACTCTTCATGGCCGAGCGTGTTGAGGGACAGTCCCAGCAAGTGTAAGTAAGTGTCCTCTTTTTCTATGCCCGTACCCCAAGTAATCGAATCGCCAAGTCCGAGGATGCGGATCGCACCATCGGGCTTGTTGACTCTCGTGTCGTACTCGCGGAGACCCAGGCTATCGGTGCTTACATGCACTGTTCCTTGAGCGTAGAAGTCAACATTTGGGGCGTTGCGATAGCCCATTCGGTCGTCTTCTTGAAATAACTCGCGGTGGTTCTCAAAGTAATAATGGGGGTCTGGAACAAAGACTCGGGTCGCAACTTCGGCCAGACCAAGAGCAGCGACCAACGCCAAAGACAACGTGAAGAGTTTCTGTGCTAGCACTTTCGAGTCAAGCCCATTCCTAGTTGAAACTCTCCGCGGCTCCTGATTGCTTACGCGGCTTTCTTCGTCGACGTCGTCGTGTCGATCTTCAGCTCTCGCTTCAATGCGTCACGAAGCCTGGGCAGGTGCCGGTAGCCCATCACCTTGCGCAGGCGTGGCTCGATGTCCAGGAGCGCAGTGGCCAGCCAGCGATGGCGTTGACTCGAGTTCTGCCAGTGATCGACCTTCGCACAGCGCTCCTCAATGAGCGCGTTGATGGACTCGAGGCTGTTCGTCGTCTTCAGCGACCGGCCCAGCACACCGTACACCCCGAGGCGATGCAACGTCAGGGTCTCGTCGAGGCCTTCCGCCAGACTGCCGGCCGCGGATTGGTTCCGATCCTCCAGCTCATGCTGGAGCGACTTGAGGGCGGCGAGGGCCTCGTCGTACTCCGGACGGTTGTAGGCGCGCTGGAGACGCTGCCGCCACACCGGCTGCTCACGCTTGGCCACGTAACTCACCACGTTCTCGCGCGTGTGCCACTGACACCGTTGCACCAGGGCGCGGTGGCGGAAGGCTTTCCGCACGGCCGCCCGGAGCCCCTTGCCGCCATCCACGATCACCAGAAGCCCCTGGGAGACATCGAGGTCCCGCTCGACCAATGACCGGAGGAACGGGGTCAACACCTTCTCGGTCTCCGTGTCCGTCTCGACGACGCCCAGGAACCGTTTGTCCCCCGTCATCGTGATGCCGAGGGCGACGACCATCGTCGCCTCGGCGAACGTCTTGCCGTCCAGCACGAGGGCCACGACGTCCTCCCCGGAGAGGTCCCGCTCCTGGAGCTCGCGGAGTTTCGTCGCGCTGGCCTGAATGAACGCGCGGGACACCGTCGACCCCGATAGGCCGATCGCCCTGGGAATCGCCTCGGCGGCCGCCGCGTAGTTGCGGCACGAGATCCCATACAGCACGCGCCGCAGCAACAGGTCGTTGACTGCGCGATCGCCATGCAGCGCCTCGTACGACCGCAGGGGAATCTCGCTCTCCGTGACATGGCGAATCCGGGGCACGCGAATCGGCACGCGCTGGCCGGCCAACCCGACCGTCCCGGGGTTGCTGCCATGACGACGCCCGCCGACTGACGGGGCTTTGCGGGCGTAGCGCTCGCCAGCCAGCGCTGTCACTTCCTCGTCGAGCAACTCCTCGATGTGCATCAAGCCCAGCGGAACCAACGACCGGATCAACGCCACCTTGGCATCGACCTCCAGCTCGGCGTACTCCTCTCGGTCGATGACGTCGACCGCGCCCAACGTGCGACCTTTCTTGCGCTTCCTGACCGATCGTAGGACACTGCTCATCTCGGCTCCTTTCTCTCGTGGCGTGATGTTCGTCTCGCAATGTCATCAAACCACAGGGTTTGGAGCCGCTTCAATTTCCAACTAAGTTTCGCTCACACTCGCACTTTCTTTGCCTGGGCCAAACTGACTGTAGTCGCAGCCTAACTTCCAAGAGCCGAACACCGATCCACGAATGTCCGGCAGAACGTGCAAGATCTACGCGGAGTCAGGGATGCACAGATCTGCGTGGATCGGCGCTCGATAGTCGTCCTGGGCACAGACTTTCGTTCGCTGTCTGGGCCGGTCTGCAGGCCCCTCTGTCGCTCTGATCCGTCCCCACCGCTGAAAAACGGGGCTCTCGATCCGAGGTTCCCGTGAGCTGTGGAATGGGGGGCCTACATAGGGGTTGGGGGGCGCGGGCGAATCGTAAGGATGGGGGGCCCCGTTCTAGATTCCCTCGGCGTTCCCCAGAGGGGCCCCGGCGCGGCAACCAGCAAGGTTTTCATAACCACGGTAGTGCTTATCCGGTTTGCTCACCACCATACAACATGTTGTGGGGGAGGGGCTGGTGTTGAGAGGTCAGCCCAAGCAAGGATTGAAAGGCGGCCATCGGCGTCCGCCGTCGGTTGAACCGAAAGACGAATTCGTCGAGGTAGTACGGGAGATGTTCGGGGCTCACGCCATGATGGGTGCCCCTGAGCCATGTCTTGAGGTTAGAGAAGACGCGATGAATGCGGGGAAACAGCCGCGCCGCATTCGTGGCCACGCCCTGGGTTTTCGGGCGGTGGTCGTAGCCCCGTCGCCTGAGCGGAAGGTAGCCCTTCCAGCCATCGGTCAGGACAATGCTGCCGGGCGCCACGGAGTGCTCGACGAACGCGACGAGCGACACCGCCGACACATCCTCCACGGCTGCCAGGCGAACTCGCCCGGACCCCTGGCCTCTGACTTCAACCGCACCGACCACAATGGCTTTCTCGCCGTCGCGCCACCGGCCGCCACGCCGGCCAACCTCCAGGCCGCCCACGTAGGTCTCGTCGACTTCCACCGGTCCCGGGATGCTGTCGCGCTGGGGTCGGACCATCGCGGCTCGCAGCCGCTGGAGCAGCGTCCATGCGGTCTCGTAGCGGCTCAACCCCAGCTGGCGCTGAAGCTGACGCGCCGAGATGCCCGGTGTGTGCGTAGAGACGAGGTAGGCCGCCCCAAACCACAGCGTCAGGGGCACCCGCGTGCGATGCAGAACCGTTCCGGCAGTCACCGATGTCTGATGTCTGCAGGCCTTGCACTTGAACACTGCGCGGGTGGCCAGTTCGTACGCTTCGGCATGACTGCACCTGGGGCAACGGAACCCGTCCGGCCACCGCGACGCTGCCAGGTACCCCCGGCAGGCATCTTCGGTCGCGAACCGCGCGTGGAACGCCGCCAGTGTTCGAGGAAACGCTGGTCTCACCCTACCTCCCCCGGCTCGAACACTATATAGAGGGGTCTGGTGAGTCAACCGGATAAGCAGTACCACGGTTATTGGACCCTGGCCGATCACGAAGTGCGAAAGTGCTAGGGAATCCCCGCACCTTCGCCCCGTCGAATCGTGAGTTACAGGGAGAGCGTTGCCGTAAGCCGATCTGGCGGACGGCGAAAGTGTTGGTCAGGCGCACCGATGCATCACCCTCCGGCCATGATGCGGCCGGCCGAACTTCGATCCCATGTGTAGGGCAAGGGGTTGACGGCCTCAGTCGAGGGTTCCGGCTACCGGTTGGACTCTGTTGGGCGCGGCCGTCGGCGGGACGCGGCCGGCGAGCGCCGTGCTGCTCACCGAGAAGACAGCCATCCTCATGCGCTGTTTTGCGCCTGTTTACGGGAGCCCTCAGGTCCGCCCCTGGCGTCAGGTTGCAGTACAGCGGCTCCGCAGAGCCTCGTAGGCCGTTGCGACTGAGAGCGTCACTCGGTGCAGGGAGAATCCTTGATTCGTCTTACTTCGAGGTTACTCGCGTAACCCCAGGGCGGCGGGGCGTTGGCCCAACTCCTCGCCCGGTTTGGCCCGCAGCTTGGCGATGATCCGCCGCGCCTCCGCCAGCTCCTCGTCACTCAGTCGGTGGACGACATCTGGCGCGAGTGTCGAAAGCGTGAGGCCACCCTCGACAGTCACGTCCCGACGCTCCCGGTAGACCTCTGGTCGGCGAGCCTTCAACAAGAAGATCAAGAGGGTGTCCGACCGAGCCATTGCCCGACGATGTGCCTCAGCCTCCAGTCGGTCCGTGACCTCATCGTCGAGAGCCCGCACGGACTGCGCGAACTCCTCGTCATCTCGCTTCCAACGATAGAAGGTGGACGGGTAGATGCCCGCCGCCTGACAGGCATAGGTGACCGCTCCGAGCTTGCCGTAGGCAGCCAGAAATCGGCGCTGTGGCTCCAGACGGCGCTTGACCACAGTGGCTTTGTAGGCGATGACGCGACGACACTCGGACTCCGCCGAATGGCCCTTCCGATACCGGCCGGCCTCAGTGACCCTTTTGGCTGGTGCAGTCTGAGTAATCACAGCGCGTCCTTACGCGTCCTTAATGGTAGCGCCGGTGAGCCGGGCCGGCCCTCGGGTCGTGGCCCCATCACCCGTCCGGTCGGCGGCCGAAGGCGCTACACTTCGACCTGCCGCCTAGCTCTGCCCTGATCAGGCGGGGCGAACCGCCGGTGTCCCTGACCGGTGGGCGGCAGTTCCCACTAGGGATCGCCGAGGGGGCGATGCCGCTCGAATATCCTGACGGATTCCCGCAAGAGTTTCTCCCGCTAGTCGTCGCCGCGTAAGCACGAGCCGAACGAGAGTTCCGTGAGGCCGTGCGTGAGCTGGGGGATTCTGCCCTCCGACCCGCCGCGATGGACTACGTGACGACGGTGACGCTCGTTTTCGCTCATCAAACGTGTGTGGCAGTCCGCGCCGGGACGTGGCCCGTCGCAGAGATTGGCTGGGTGGTTGAGGAGGGCCTCCGCCGAGTCGCCGTACACGCCTACCGCGACCTCGATGTGTGGCGTCAGTGGTCAAGCTGGGAGTCGTTCTACGAGTCTGCCCAAACCCAGATCAGGAAGTCCGATGGCTGGCTCGCGCATCTGGACGAGGCGGCCTCAGCGAGTGGGGGGGCCGAGAACGTGGATCGGATCGAGGAACAGCCGGACGAATCGGAGGACAGGCGCTCACACGTTGATGCCTTCCTTGAAGAATGCAATCGAGCCGGCGAACTACCTGTGAAGATCATCCGAAAGCACCTATGGCTCGCGGTTGGGCACAAGACTAGGCGACAGTTTCAGTACTGGCAGAGCGCCAACGAGAAGGCCACCCAGACGGACGACCGCAACTTTGAGCGGGTACTATCGATGAGTCCCCAGGCTTTTGTTTCGACGCTCAAGAAGAAGAATCTTCTGTAAAAGCCGCGCAGCCGCTTTTCCTCCCCGTCCTCACCTTTCCTCCCCTTGATCCTCCCCAGGCGAGGAGGAGTCTACTTAGGTTCAAGCGGATGGCCTGACCAGACAGCAATAGAACTTCGACTCATGGCGGGTCTGCGGGTCACCGAGAACACAGCGCCGACCGGCCAGCGCGATAGAAAGCAAGGCCGGCAAGCAGGGACCGACGGAGTTTGTCGGCCGCCTCATGCGGCTGCGGCTAGTAGCACCAACAGCAGCACACACTCAGTGGGGATCATGGAGCATTTTGAGCCCGTCGAGTTTCTCTCCGCCCCGACCCGATGTCTGACGCCGGTGCAGCGTCATCGTGAGTGTGAACCATGCACTTCTCGACGTACTTCTTCTTCTCGTTGAAGTCGGATCATTGATCGTTGCTTCACGGCTCGATCACAGCGAATCCAGGCTACATCGGGGAAAAGAGAAAAGGCGGGCGTAACGATGATGAACAGCGCGATGGGGTTGGAAGACGCGATGCACATCGACAACCGGAAACAGGCTGGTGTCCCAGGATGGCTCACTCCCGCGCAGTATTGGGCCTCCCCGGAAGGGCGACGGCGGAAGGAACTTCGTCGTCTCGACAAGTTCGCCGCCCGGCCCCGCGACCTAACGCCACGCCTCGTGAGGAAGGCCGGACGCGAGGCGAAGCCATAGCCGGTGAAGATTGTGGCCGACACCAAGAACCGCCCTGCCCGAGAGCGGCCTCAGGGCCGAGGCAGAGCCGAAGGCAGGGGCAAGGGCGCTGCCGACCCATCATCGGACTCCACAACCCGAACGTCGGGTTCTGATAGGTCATCCTGTTTCGTCTGTGACCAGCCGATCAGGGGGCGGCGTTGGAACGGGTTCTGTTCTGACCGATGCCGGATGCGGGCGAACAGGGCTGCGAGACAGGAACGGCTCGCAGGTCTTTTCGCCGATGTCGAGAGAGCGCACGCTGCGCTCCGATCCGAGTTACTCGGTGACGGCGACCGTGGAGACGACCGGTGACCTGCGAGAGGGATGTGTCGCGGGCCATGCGCCAATCCCAGGCGGCGAACGTCGAGACGAGGGAGTCACCTACCCAGGTCGTCAGGACGCTTCCCAACGACATCTTCGAGGCGCTCGTCGATGCGCTGGCCGAGGCGCTAGTTCTTGAGTGTCAGCAGGATACGGACGTTATGGTGGGTTCCCCAGGAGGAATAGGCCATGGCGCAGGGGGGGTGTCGCCGATAGACTGCTCCCTCACGTCGCCCTACAAGTGTTCGCCAAGATCATGATGATTGCTGCCATCTATGCCAGAAAAAGTACGGAACAGAGGGGCGTGGCGGAGGAGGCGAGATCGGTCACCCGTCAGATCGAGCACGCGAGGGACTATGCCGCCGCGAAGGGTTGGACGGTCCCCGACGAACACGTTTACGTGGACGATGGCATCTCCGGTGCCGAGTTCGCCAAGCGGCCCGGCTTCTTGCGCCTGATGAACGCTCTGAAACCCAAGCCGCCCTTTCAGGTTCTGGTCGTCAGTGGTGAAGACCGGATAGGCCGAGAGAGCATCGAGGTCAGCTACGCCTTGAAACAGCTCGTGACGGCCGACGTTCGGGTGTTCTGCTATCTCACGGATACCGAGCGCACGCTTGATTCCGCGATGGAGAAGGCCATGCTGGCGCTCCAGACGATGGCCGACGAAACGGAGCGCGAAAAGGCCCGCCAACGGACATACGACGCGATGCTCAGGAAGGCGGCGAGCGGGACATGTCACTGGAGGCCGAGTATTCGGGTATGACAACGTGCCCGTCCAGGTGGTCGGGCCAGACGGGACTCTGTGTAGGTCACACGTCGAGCGCAAGATCAACAAAGCAGAGGCCTTGGTCGTTCGACGAATCTGCACGCTTTACGCTCGGGGACTCGGTTTGACGCGCATCGCCAAGACGCTCAACTCCGAGGGGGCCGCGTGCCCGCGTCCTCAGCAAGGACGGCCACGCGGTTGGGCCCCATCATCGGTTCGGGAAATCCTGCACAGGCCGCTGTACCGGGGACAGCAGGTGTGGAACAAGACCAAGAAACGAAACCGATGGGGCGTCGTTCAGTCCTCCGGTCGGTCGGAGAACGAGTGGATCACGACGGCGGTGCCTCATCTTCGGATCGTGTCCGACGATCTGTGGAGGGCCGTGGAGCGGCGTGTTGAGTCTATGCGCCGACGTTCTCTCCGCACCGATGGCGGGAAACTGCTCGGCCGGCCCCCGGGGGAGGGGGCCAGACACTTACTAGCGGGTCTTCTGAAATGCACCTGTGGAGCCAGCATGGAGGCGAGAAGCCGACGACATGGCCGTCGGCGGCGAGTCGTGTTCTACGGTTGCTCAGCGTGTCATCGGAAGGGGAAAACTGTATGCCCTAACTCACTCACCGTGCCGGCCGATGTTCTTGAAGACGCAATCCTCACGTCAGTCGTCGAGACAGTACTTGACCCAAGCGTTGTGGAGGCCGCCATCGATAGAGCGTGTGAGCGTATCGTTGGCGACGACGAAATCAAGGGGAGGTCAGCCACACTCAAAGCGGAAATCACACGGGTCGAGGATGAGCCGGAACGGCTGGTGGAGGCCCTTGCGCGGGGCGACGATTCGAGGGTGCTGGCGGCCGCCGTCCGTGCGAGAGAACGCCGCCGTGATGAGCTTCAATCGACACTTCAAGGGCTGTTGCACCGAGAGTGGACAGGATGGAAAACTAACCAGCAGGTGAGGATCGACCTACGGACACGAATCAGTGATTGGCAGGGACTCCTCCGGCATCATCCCGCACAGGGCCAGCAGATACTTCGGAAGCTCCTCGACGGCCGTCTGCTCATGACCCCACACGCCGACGAAACCCGTGCCTACTATGAGTTTGAAGGGACGGGAACAATCACCGGGCTACTCGCCGGAATTGTTTCACATAAATGGGCGTCCCCAACGGGATTCGAACCCGTGTCTCAGCCTTGAAAGGGCCGTATCCTGGGCCTCTGGACGATGGGGACAAGGAAGGAATCGAGGGCACCAAGTATAGCGCACGAGGCTGGGGGACCGGCTGAGTTCGTGCCCTGATCTTTGCGGCGCGACTCAAGCGGTGAGTCCGCTGGCGGTCACAAGTCGCGCTCGGGAGACGGGGCGCACGCGCTCTTGGTCATCACGATTGCGCCTTCATGTCCCACGACCTCGATGAGGGCATTCAACGCGGACCATTCTTGACGCCACCGCCTCATCACGGCGGCGCACAACCCTATGCCCAGCAGCACAATGGTCGACGGCTCAGGGACAGATGTTGGCGGGCTGGTCATCGGTCCCACTCCAGGCGTGGGTGCCGTCACGCTGAAGTCGACGAAGTTGTTGCCCGTGTTTGTCCCCAAGAGATCCCGAGAGAGGCTCGACCCGGCCGAGACATCCAGAGCGGGGAAGCCGAAGCCGGCGTTGTTGGTGCCGGCGTCTCCATACTGCAGGGCATCGATCACTGCGGACATCGGATTGAGGAGCTGAATCGCATCGGGCCCATTCTGCCAGTCGACGTTCCCGATCACGTCTCGTTCAGCCGCCAAGGTACCGGTAGCCGTGCTCTGGGCGACCACGAGTAGGCCATCTGACGGGAATATCGCTCCCGTTAGGTCAATGGTTCGATACGAGAGCCCCGTTCCGCCATTGATGCCGACAAGGGTCCATCCGTCGAGGCCGACGCCGGCCTCTCCGAACAGTTCCGTGAAGACAAGAGCGGTCCCCAAGGTGATTCCTCAGGGTGTCGACAGGAGTCAATCGCAAGACCTAGTCCTCAAGCGGGAGCTGCTGGCCGGACTCCATTAACTCGTTCCAGTACATCGCTTTACGTAATTGAGGACCCATCAGAGGATGGCAGTCAGACGCGCCCGGTTGCAGTTTCTGCGATGCAGCCTGGACGTGATGGTAGCAGGACTGGTGAACTCATCACACTATGACTCGGCTCGGCCGGTAACGCGTCGGCGCTTGTCGGAGAACTCCGGCGCTTCCTTGAGGCACGTCCCCAGGATTCCGAATGAGGTGAGCAGCGCGCGCAGGCCGGTGCGGCGCACACCGGCGGCTTTACCCTCGGCGACTGGATATCCGCGCTCGTCAGGTGTTACGACGGTTCGCTCCCAGGCCTGAAACAGACGACCCCATACGCTCCCGAGGACCTCCCGCATGACCGGTCGGCCCTTCGTCGGGTACCAGAAGGTGTCGTGATAGAGGACGCTCGCCATGTAGGCCCACGGCGCGAGCACAGTCTTCAATGACCACTCGAGCGGCTTGCGGAGCGGCCCCCAGTAGATCTTGTGCTGCATCTTCGACGCGAACGTCATCTTCTTGAATGGGCCTTCGAAGTGCCAGTTCTCTGAGCCGGCGGCCTCATCGCCGACGATCTCGATATCGCGCGGGTCACCGCATCCCAGCCCGGCGTCGTGCGCGAGCCTAATGAACTTGATCGACAGCGGGTCGAACCCCATCAGCTTGGCGGCGACGGCATCGATCGCTACCTGGTCGGCGCTGGCGAGGACCACGTTCTTGACATGCGGAGTCATGCACCGCGGCCCCGGTCCGTCGCCCACGAAGGTCCCGTCCATCACCGCGAAGACCCCGCGATGAATCCGCTGCTGGATCATCAGAAGGTCGACGAGCGTCTCGTGAATCACGGGGTGGGTCCAGTGGCGATGTTCGTTGAGCAGTCCGCCGAAAGCGTTCTTCATGGCCCCGGTCGTCGTGGTGAAGACGTGAGTCTTGATCGTCGGGAGATGAATGATGTTCTCTCCGATGAACCGCCTGGGGATAAGGAAACCCTTGGGATAGACGTCGTTCAGACACAGAAACTGTTTGGTCAGGTCTCCGACAGCCTCACGCACATCGACCCAGTCTTCGCCCTCATACAGATGAATGTTCCTGAGCCCATGCGCCTCGACGACGTTCAGTTGCTTGTTCTCGCGTTCGCCCAGGCGAGCGTCGATGACCACGGTTCGGTTGTGACACGCGTGAATGAGTGCTGGGTCGTATCCGTCCCGCTCCATGGCGCGGATCACACCATCCATCTGCCAGGGCGTCGTGGAGCTGCCGGGAAAAAAGAAGTGCCACGAAATGTTGACCTTGAGCGCCGTATCGACCGAGCGGTCGACGATGTTCTGGTAGCCGCCCAGGTTCAGCAGCTCGTGGTAATCGTTGATGACCGAAGAGGGATGGGTCTTGAGGACCGCGACGGAAGAGCGTGGCATTCGCTCCCAGTCTAGCAGACGTCGTTTCGGGTGCCGCTAGTGTGTTGAACTCAACGCACTAGTGCGGAATGATCGACCTGGCTTTGCTGCGGACAGTGCCGCCGTTCGGTCGGCTGCCCCACAAGAACTCGCCACCCAGGTCATGAGAATGCCCGGAGCCCTGTCTCTCGAGACAGCGGGTCACGTACACAGCGTCGGAGTACGCCTCACCGCCCATTGCGACGTGAAGCTCACCCTGTGCGCCCGCCGGCAGCTCTTCTTTGCTCTTCAGCAGACACCCTGACAGGCTGAGGTCCACGAGCTGGACAGAGATCGTCCGAATGAAGAGCCCTCTTTTCATCTCGTCATCTTGTCATTTTCTCAATCGAACATCTCCGATGACTGGTCCGTGTGTTGCAAACCTGACGCCGGCGCGACCGCGTCCTTTTCGGGGGAAAACGGATGATGGCCTGATGGGTATCGCTGGAGTGTCCAGAACAAGGCCACTTCGGTCTCCCCATGGGCCGAATGTGGACCGGGGAAGGGTCCGCGATTTTGCTATGTTTAGACGCATGAATCCACCGCTCTCACCGGGGGCGCGTCGCCGAGCGCTCTTGTGGGTCGTCTTTGCCTTGTACGTTGGCGGAGTACTCTTCGCCGGTTTGAACGTCCAAGGGTGGGAATCTCGCAACGACGTCGAGTGGGCCACAGACGGCACGGGGCTCGAGTTCGGAGAGCACGGGTTGGCCTACACCGACACCTTCACCACCTTGGACCCAGACGACCAGACTGGGCAAGGCTTTACGATCGAGATGGTGCTCCGTCCCAGCGAGGCGGCAGACCGTGGCTTCCGCTTCATCGCGGTCGTGCACGGTGGTGACGATTCCTTGCAACTGCTCATCGCGCAATGGCGTCAAACCATTATCGTCATGAACGGAGACGACTACGATCACCGACGGGGAACGCCACGACTCACTGCCGATGTCTCGAATGGGGGTGCGCGGCCCCGGTTTCTCGTGGTCAAGTCAGATGTCCGTGGTGGCGCGGTGTATCTAGACGGGGAGTCGGTTGCGTCCCGTGCGGACCTGACGCTTCGGCTGCCGACAGACAGCGGGCCGGGACGCTTGGTTCTGGGCAATAGCGTGTACGGCAGAAACCCTTGGAGTGGAAACATTACGGGGTTCGCTCTCCATCGGGCCGCATTGGATGAACGGACCCTTCAGAATCACGTCGAGTCGTGGCGTCTGGGTGACGGCTTTGCCGGCGACTCCTACGCAGCGGCGGACATCGTGTACCCGCTTTCTGAGCGCACCGGGCGGATAGCCGTGGATCGGTCCCCTCTGGGCCTGGACCTGCACTTTCCACCCGAGCAGACTTTCATCGAACCGAAGCTCTTTGATTCCAGCATTGATGCGGGGAGCAACCGGAGGGACATCGGACTCAATCTCTTTGGTTTTATCCCCTTTGGATTCTTGCTGGTGGCACTCTTGGCCGATGGCACCCAACCAAACAGGTTGTCCACGCTGGCGACCGCTCTCGCGATTGGTTTCGCGCTGAGTGCGTCGATCGAGCTGGCCCAGGCGTGGATTCCGTCGCGCAGTTCAAGTCTCCTCGATCTTCTGCTCAATGTGGCTGGCACGGGAGTGGGGGGTGCCGCGTTCGTGGCCGTGGCTCAACCACTCAGCAAGTGGGCCGGAGGCAAAGCCTTCGGGTGACGTAATCGGCGAGGGAAAGCCCCGTGGTCGGTGAACTATTCGGAGATATTGGGAATCCAACGCCCAAGGTTGGAGGACGGATGTGGCATACGGCGCCGCTTTCGATCCTCGTTCATGTCGTTGCGGTCGCTGGTATCGTGTTCGTTCCGTCGATGGCGGTCGATGCGACGCGACCACCGCTGAAGTTCGCGGTTGTGTCCGTATCGTCTCCATTGCCGCCCGCGCCAGAATCTCTACCCCCGCCCCCGCCTCCGCCTTCGGATCCACTTCCGGCACAGACGCCGCCTCCACCGCCTCAGGCTTCGTCAGAGGGTGGGCGCCCGGCGACGACCTTTGACTTTGGCAGGATCGACGGCATTGAGTCGCGGGTCCCGGGCGGCGTCGCCGGTGGCATTGTTGGTGGTCTGGTCGGAGCGCCACCAGCACCGCCTCCACCCGTCACCCCGGTTCGGGTTGGCGGAAGGATCTTGCCTCCAACCAAGTTGCGGGATATTACTCCCATGTACCCGAGCGAGGCGGCGTTGGCCGGGGTTCAGGGTATCGTCATTCTCCAAGCCACCATCGGTGCGACCGGACTGATCGCCGACGTCGAGGTGCTTCGGTCGATTCCACTTCTCGACGCCGCCGCGGTTACCGCCGTGCGTCAGTGGGTGTACACACCGACGCTGCTCAACGGTGTTCCGGTCCCCGTCGTCCTGACGGTGACCGTGAGCTTCGCGTTGCTCGTGCAGGAAGGGGCTGGCGGAGGGGTTTAGGTGGTGGGTCGCCCGCGGATCGAACGCGGGACACCGGGTGACAACGTCATTGGTCGAAATCCCTTCATGCGTCGAACGAATACCGCCCCAGCAGGAGCTCTAGCAAGGCTCTTCGTTCTCGCTACCCTTGCAGTGGTCTTGTGCAGCTTGGGGGCGATGCTTGGACGCTGGCACTGGTTCGCAGACTTGCTGTCCCACTTCGTCGTCCAGTATGCGCTGTTGGCGATGTTTGCGAGCGTAGGGCTCGTATGGTGCAAACGACCCGGCTGGGCCATCTTGGCGGCAGGAACCTGCATGCTGCAGTTTGCACAGATAGCTCCTTACCTCCAGGTGATCCGCTCATCTGATCTCGACGCTCCCTGCTTTGAGGTTCTACAGTTTAATGTGGGTGCCCGAGTCGATACCCTAGACACGTTTCCCGTCTGGCTCGAACCTCGGTCGGATGACTTCGACGTTGTCGTCTTGTTTGAAGTCGACCATGACTGGGAGGACGTGTTGAAACGAGTGACCGGTCGCTTCTCCACGAGTGTGCTGGAGCTTCGTGAAGACCCGTTTGGCATCGCTGTGTTTACCCGGCTTCCGGGGGCACAGGCTCGGGTGTACCACACTGCTCCTGGCCAGCTACCGACAGTGCTGGTGACCGTCCCTGGCCGGACGACGTTTCCGCCCATGACAGTTCTGGCCAGCCACGCACCAGCACCAATTGGCGCAGCAGAATGGAGATTGCGCAACGAACACTTCGCCGCCCTTGCGGAGTACGCTGAAAACCAGACCGGCGAGGTCGTGTTGATCGGAGACCTCAACGCGACAGTATGGTCCCCATGGTACCGAAGGCTGACGCAACATGCGGGACTTCGCAGTGCCCAGTTACAGATGGGCTACCGCGCGACGTGGAGCCCATACCGCTTGCCGCTTCTATTAGGGCTTCCCATCGACCATCTGCTCCTGTCGGATGGGTTCACTTCAGTGGAACGGTCGTATCCGCCCCGTATGTCTTCAGACCACCGTCCCATCGTCACTAGCATAGGCCCCCGACCTGGGCGTAGCTGCACTACTGACGGACCAAACGGCTCGATCGCGCCGGACGGCGGCCCTGGCCAATCACCAGTCTAAATGGTGGGTCGCCCGCGGATCGAACGCGGGACACCCTGATTAAAAGTCAGGTGCTCTACCACTGAGCTAGCGACCCGTATAAGCCGTACATCTTACTGCAAGTGTTTGTCCGGTAACGGCTTCTCCGATCCGCTTGCCTGTGGCGTGAATGCTTCCGATTGATACGTTTGGTCAGAACTTGCAACGAACTTGCAACTTTTTCCAGTTTTCTCCGCTCGGCGCTGCTCGTATTGTCCGAATACCTGATGGATCCCCCGCCGTGTCGTGGCGAGATACCGCGACGTGGTGGAGAGGTTGGCGTGGTCCAAAAACCGTTGCACGTAGTGTTCGGGCATACCGCCTTCCAGGAGTCGTGACCCGGCCTCCCGACGCAGATCGTGGAAGTTGAGGTCGTCGATCCCGGCTCGGCGGCACGTCGCTCGCCATGAGGTTTTCACCGACCCAATCCGCTCACCGATCTCGTTGCCGAAGACGTAGTCGTCTGGGCCGAACATCGCCCCGTCCGGTCCATGACGACGCATCTCGAGCAACGCGCCGAGTCGCTGGGAGATTGGAATAAACCGCTCCCGCCGGGCTTTCGTCTTGTCGGCGGGGAAGTGCAGTTCGTTCCGTTCCCGATGCACTTGCCGCCATTGCAGCGACAGCAACTCTCCTTGACGGCAGCAGGTCTCCAGAGCAGCCACGATGAGCGCCCTCAGGTGGGGACTGGCTTCGGCTAGTAGACGCTCTTCTTCGCCGAGTTCAAGGCGCCGGTGGCGGGGGGTTTCCTTCAGCATGCGGACAGCCGTGACCGTGCCGACCTTGAAGGGCGTGCGTTCGACGTAGCCTTTGAGGATGGCCCAGTTGAACATCGCACGGAGCAACCCCAAACAGCGGTTGACCGAGACGATGCCACCCCGGATCCCACGACTCGTGGACAGAACGATGTCCCGGTAGGCGTCGAGGTCTCCGGCGGTCACGGACGCAGCCGACCAGGAGCCGAAGGGGCGTGGCGCTCCGTTCGGACCTGGGACGACCGTGCGGCACAGGCGGTTCATACGGTACTGCTCCTCTTTGACGGATGCCTGGCGGTGGACCTTCATGTAACGGTCGAAATACAGAAGCCCGAGCTGGTCCACGGTCAACGTCCGCGGAGCCGGCGTTGACTGTCCAAACTTCCCGGCCCGAACCGCTGTTCGTACGACATCTGCCTCCGCGAGGGCCTCAGCCTTGCTCGTCAGATGACGACCGGCATGACGGTCGAGGCTGAACCGATAGTGCGTCCCCGCATACTTGAAGTTGAGATGCCACCCGTGGTCGCACTTGGGCCACAGACGGCGCGGACAGCCGCAGATCTTGCGGAGTCCGTGGTTGTGATGGCGTTTCATCTAGTGCCTCCTTTCCCGCCGTCACAGCACCGTCGGCATCGTAGCAGACCGGGTTAGAACGTGGTGGACTGTTCTAGCCATTCGTCGATCCATTCGGGACGGAACCGGAGTTCACGGCGTCCGCCGACACGAGCGGCACGGAGACGTTTGCCTGCGACCTCGCGGTAGATGAGCTTTGGACCGCACAGGGCGCGATCGGCTGCACCGGAGACGTTCAGCCATGGACCCGGTGAGGGTGCGACGTGACGACGCCCTTCCGTCGTCTCGGTGTCGCTCTCTGTCATCGTCGACCTACCAGTTCCTCAAGCTCAGCAACGGCGTACTTCAGGCTTCTGAGGACCGCTCGCATCCGTTCCTTCTCACGGCGGCGTGACGCCTTGGCTCGACACCGAGCATCGCGATACCGCTTGGCACGTCCGCCAGAGAGGGGTCGTGCACACACTTCGCAGACCCGGCGTCTTGGAGGCGGGTTGTGAGGGTGTGGAGCTGCCACGACCGTCAGATCCTGTCGAGACATTTCGTTCTTGGACCCCACCTCACCTACTCCGTTCGATGCTTCTTCTTGGGATCTTAGAGACGCAGCCACGCGGAGGCGTTTGGAGCGCCTTCCTCTGTTGGGCGAGGGGGGCGTCGCCGTGGATGAGCCATCCGGTATGTGAAGCGATTGAGCAGACCACGCGCATCCGCCTGGGCGTGCGCCGGACAATAGGCGCTGTTCGGTTTGGCATATGCGCAACACGTAGGCACCGCGCACGGACGAAGGGTCTTAGGTAAACGAGTCACGTCAGTGAAGAATCCTCCCGTTGGTGTTCAGACAGGTCACGTGGGCGCACGGGCGCACCCACGTGATCCGGCCTACAGCTAATAGGGGCTAGTCTCGACGGTCGCGGGACGCTGACTAGGTTCAGACGGTTCCCGCACGCGAATACACGGCACGCGTTTGCCCTGGAACTCCGTCCGGGTCGGATACAGTTCGACCACGTGGTTCGGCCACCGGTCGTAGTCGTCGTCAACAGCGATCTCGGCGATGGTCGAGGCGTTAATCAGGTTCAGCACCAACCCCTTCGTCATGTTGACGAAGTGAACGACGAGTTTGCTCTCCTGCTGAGCGCCAGAGCCGACGTCCTGTTCGCCGACGCTCTCGATCTCGACGAGCGTTGGTCCGGTGAGGTCTTCGGCCTTCAAGTATTTGGATGGAAACGCTTTTCGCCAATTACCCATGATGTGTCTCCTTATGTGAATAGGTCGTGTGTTCCGGTATGGTCGTGTCGTCTTCTGACTCTCTGTTGGTTGGGCGGCGGTCCCCGATTTCGTGCCTGACCTGTCATCGGCGTGGTCCTGTCACTCTGCGGTCCAGTTTCTTGTCATCTACACCAACCCCCGGGTTTAGGGTTGGTGACAATAAATAGAAGCGAAACGGGTCGCCTTTGGTGCCCGTTCCGATTCGTCCTCGTCGCCCCTGATCGGCGAGCACGTTGAGGCTTCGTCGGAGTGACGACTCAGGCACTCCTGAGTGCTCGCTGAGGGCTGTGAGCGCTATCGCCTCGTCCTCGTTGGTTGGGAGAGAAGCGAGCAGGATCGCCGTCGTCGTGTCCTCGGACGGGTCGTCCGCGGCAGAAACCCGACGGAATGTTTCGCTCGGAATGGTTGTCACCACCCCAGATCCCGGGGGTGTGGCGTGAAAGGAAACGAGCTCGACCGTCACGAGTGACGGCACCGATCGAAACCGTCCGACCGCCTCCAGGGTGCGGAACCGGTCCTGGGTGCGAGACGGCTTGCGGAGCGAGATCGTGACGTCGACAGCGCCGCTATAGGCCGAACTGCCTCGCGCGCGAGCCGTGACATCGCCACCAGACTTGCGGTCGTGACGGCAGATCAAGACCGCCACTCCACGGGCCGCGGCATCTTGGAGCGGCCGCATCGCGGCGAGGGCGGTGCCTGCGCTATTCTCGCTGTCGCCTCCGAGACCCACGAAGGCAGGGAGGGTATCGACGACCATGAGCCGGGAGTTGATCTTCACGGCGAGATCGGTGGCGGAAGCCACGACCTGGGACCATCGACGCTCGCCTACGTCCGCCAGCGTCGCCACCAGCAGATCAGCGGATTTTGCCAAACCGAACGCCTGGAGTCCTTCGTTGAGGGCGTTGAGTGGTTCCTCAGTCAGGAGGACGACCGGAGTCGGGGGATAGACGGGGTAGTCCAGAAACGCGGCCCCGTTCACCGCGCACGAAATCCACTGATTGCGAATCGTGGTCTTCCCGATTTCGGGCTTCCGTGAAGGTCGGCAATCGCTCCACCGACAAGATAGGGCGCGACTATGAAATCGAGACCCTCGGGAACTTCGGCACAGATGTCGGACGCGGAGCGAAATGACACGGGAGGCGATATGTTCGGTCTGGACTCTGGTGGGTAGCGCAGGAGCGACTGGACCATGACTCTGAGTTCGGACGGGGGTAACTCCGGAGTACAGCGTCGATTGACGGCTTTGGCCAGTGCCATGAGACTTGCCTCATCCGCACCATGGCGACGTGCCGCTCCGAGCATCCGAAGGAGGCAGTCATGTCGCTGACCCTCAGGGATCGAGCCGTCGGAGACGACCTCGCCAGGCGGGTTGTGGCGCTCGATGAGCTCTAGGAGTCTGGTGGGTAGGAGCGGCACATCGGACACGTTCTGAAACGGGGACTTCCAGACGTAGGCGCGTCGCGTATCGGGGTGAACAGACGGGGGCACCGTCACGACGCCGTCGGCCTTGATGTCGACTTGGCTTCCGCCGTTCGCCCGGGTTCTGCCGTCCGTCAGGAGCGCGACCCGGTCACGAAGCGCGACATCCGTCCGTGCCCAGTAGCAGGGATTCCCGCTGCCGGTCACGTGGTGTGGAAAGCGGTCGAGATCGATGCCATGCTCGATGAGCAGGTCGGGCGCATTGGGGCCGTCGCAATCGACCACAACGAGACCCGTTCCCCTCATGACGAGGCCGATATTCCGTGACGGACTGTCGACGCGCGCGTCATCGAACGACTCAACGATCTCGTCCGGACGCGGGACGCGGGTCTTGAACTGCCGCC
The DNA here is from genome assembly GCA_965249105.1 of Vicinamibacterales bacterium. Classification (GTDB taxonomy): domain Bacteria; phylum Acidobacteriota; class Vicinamibacteria; order Vicinamibacterales; family UBA8438; genus CAUZIB01. Next base: position 2,352,453 of record OZ252219.1, read on the forward strand.
ACCGAATCTGGGGCGTCTTGCCGTCAAGAGGAATTGGTTTTAAGCGAAGCTCGAGGTAGGCCTCCGCCCACTCGCGCCGATTGAGGGGGCTGACGGGCAGTGTGCCGCGAGCCGTCATCGTGATCCTTCCAGGCAGCGGTTAAGGCCAGGAGAGTGGTCGGCTTTGATCCACTGATCAACGTCTGATGGCCTGAAGCGCCACAGTTTGGTCATGCGGTAGCCGCGCAACCGACCACTGCGGGCGGCTCTGAGCACGGTGGCGACGGACACGCTCGCTCGCGCGCCTGCCGCTTTCGGGTCCAGCCATGCTGCGGTGTTGTGGGTGGAGGTGAGCGATACGTCGTTGCTTCTCGCGTCTCTTGCGGACATGTCGCAACTCTAATGTCCGGTCGCGTCTTACACGTGGGGAGGGAATTTTGTGGCTGGGTCGCGATGCGGGGCGCCCATGTTCCGAAACCCGGACAGGAGGTGGTCCTGTCGAGTTAGATAGAGGGGCGACGCGCCCGGACTTGGTGGACGGACTTGCGAACTGCGTCGGCTTTGAGCTTCTCGCCCCAGTGTGGGTAGAACGCGCGAATAAACTGGACGGTTAAGCGGTAGGAGTCGTTCCTAAATCGTGGCTCGAGTTCGTCAGCAAGGACTTTGAAGCGACTCCTTCTTTTCTCAGGACTTTGCAGTCCCTTGAGCTCGTCTGCCAGTCGCTTTTTGCGGAGTCTCGTGTAGATATGTTCGTATACCTGACGCCTGACCCACTGCATATATTGAGGAATGCTCCCCAGATGTGGATTGCGAGACGAAGCGACGGAGCGCTTTTTGGATGGTGTGACCCCCAAGACTCGAGCTGGAAGGCCGAGTCGTCCGAGGACTTGAGCTTCTTCATGAATGACCGTGCCGGGAACGGGTGCTCCCGAGGCGCGAGACGCGGTGACCCACTCTAGGAAGGCGCGATGCCTTCTTGTGAGGATCGGCGCGAGCCGTCGCCACCGGCGCTCGGTCTCGGCGATCCGAGATCGGTCGACGCAGGCGGCGCGATTTGGGTCTCCGTACAATCGGCGGAGCAATCGGACCGTGTCCGTTGACCTGCCGTCTTGGTCAAGGGCGACGAGAGCCTGGAACACTTTATGTTGGGCCTTCGGATTACCAGTTTCTGGGCGGCCATCGAGTGCAAGCACTGAGGGGTCGACCGGTTTCCTCGCTTTCCGCTTCATGGCCGAGCGCCGACGCTCCGACAGTTTCATAATCGGTTGAGTCTACTTCTTAGGAAAATGGAAGAGTCGGGCTGCTCCTTTACCGCGTCAGACTTGCTAACTCGAGACCACCGCAGGATGGATAGGCCAGCGTGCAAACGGTCTAGGTTCACATAACTCCCAATTATCAGACCCCGCATGACGCCGCGTTCCAGATTTCCTAACGAATTCACTGACCTTCGCCGCGCCGAAAGGGCACTTACAGAGATTCTCGATCGCGTAAGTGAATTCAAGGAGGGCGAAAGTCGAGTCTCGTGAGCACATCCATTACGCCGTCCGGAGAAACAGTGGTGGCTGGTCGGAATCCGGACGGCACGTTTGCTGAAGGGAACGTAGCCGCCCTAACGCATGGTGGGCGTTCTCGGCAGGTGCGGGACGCTCAACTGGCCGATCAGGCGGAGACGCGTCAGATGTTGGGCGGCAAGCGCTCCGCGATCATCGAGGCCTTAGGCGGCGGGGCCCGGCTCAGTCCGCTTCAACTCGATCTGGTGGATCGCTACCTCGAACTCGACACGGTGGCCAGTTGGCTGGGCGGAAACCTGCTGGCCGACGGGCCCTTGACCGCGAAGGGGCGCTCACGCGCTGCCTTGAGTGCCTATCTTGGCGTCGTCGACCGCGTGCAGCGGATGGCGACCACGTTGGGTCTTAATCGTCAGCCGAAGCAGGTGTCGCTCGACGAGTATCTAGCGAAGACCTTCACGAAGTCCTCATGACACCATCGGTGTCGATCCTCGACGCGATGCGCGACTCTGCGCTGTTCGGGCCAAGCTTCCCGGAACCGACCTGGCATCCCTGGTTCACGTGTGCCGCCGCCTTATTCGGCCTGGGTGGGCACCTCTCGCGTGACGACCGTCGATTTGTCGAACGCTGTCTCGGCGGACGGGCGACACCCACGAATCCAGCCAGTGAAGCCTGGCTCATCATCGGCCGTCGTGGCGGCAAGTCACGCTTCGCGGCGCTGGTGGCGATCTTCCTGGCCTGTTTCCGGAACTACCGTTCGATTCTGGCTCCCGGTGAACGCGGCGTCGTCATGCTCATCGCGGCGGACCGTCGACAAGCTCGCGTCGTGCACGGCTATGTGTCGGGCCTCCTCCACGCCGTGCCGATGCTCGAGTCGTTGATCGTGAACGAGACACGTGAAGCGATCGAACTCAGCAACCGCATCACCATCGAAATCCACGCCGCTTCGTTTCGAGGGATTCGAGGCTATACCTGCGTGGGGGCTATCTGCGACGAGATCGCGTTCTGGCGGACGGATGACTCAGCCAATCCCGACACCGAGATTCTCCACGCCCTGCGCCCTGCCACGGTCACCGTGCCGGGCAGTCTGATTCTCGGCGTCTCCAGTCCGTACGCGAGGCGCGGCGAGCTGTGGCGGGCTTATCGCCGCCACTACGGCCAATCGCATGACCAGACGTTGGTGTGGCAGGCCGACACGCAGACGATGAACCCCAGTGTCCCACAGACCCTCATCGACCAGGCATATGCCGATGATGCCGCTGTGGCGAGCGCCGAATATGGTGCGGAGTTCCGCCGCGATGTTGAGACGTTTGTCAGTCAAGAAGCGATCGACGCGGCCGTGGTGCCGGGACGGTTGGAGCTCCCGCCGGTGTCCACGATGCCGTATCTGGCGTTTGTGGATCCGTCCGGGGGCAGTCAGGACTCGATGACGCTCGCCCTAAGCCATCGCGAGCACGATCGGGCCGTGCTCGATCTCGTGCGAGAAGTGCGTCCCCCGTTTTCGCCAGAGGCCGTCGTGAGTGCGTTCGTTGAACTCATGAGTCGGTATCAGGTCACGACGGTGCGCGGCGATCGGTATGGCGGCGAGTGGCCCCGCGAACAGTTTCAGAAACGCGGCATCTTCTATGAAGTCGCCGAACACACAAAGAGCGCCCTCTACGGGGAACTCTTACCCGTACTGAACAGCGGCGGCGCCGAGCTGCTTGATCATCCTCGGTTGCTCGCACAACTCGGGGCGCTAGAACGGCGGACCACTCGCGCAGGCCGAGATAGTATCGATCATCCCCCGGGAAGCCCATGACGACCTTATCAATGCCGCCGCTGGTGCCCTGGGTCTGGCTTCCGCTGCCGCTGTCGTGCCGTATGGCATTGTCCGGCAGCCTGCCCCGATGCCGCGGCTGTCGGCACCGCAGGTTCGCCGGCAGCTGATGAGCGGACGGCAGACTACCCGTCTGATGTGGGGTCGCTAGAGCCAGGATCAGACCCGCCTGCTCGGTTGGGCGTCTCGAAGAAGATCGCTTCGACACAGAGTTCGGCGTCGGATTCTTCGGGTAGATCGTTCGCGGCGGGCTCGCGCGCGTCGTGGGCGAGTTTCAGGTTCCTGAGTGCCCGCGCTCGCCGCTCGTGGTCGACCTGATAAGTCTGCTGAAATCGTTTCATCGCACCGCTCCTTACGATAGCGGCGCTAGCATAAGGGGATACCACTCAGTGTGTCACATGTCGAGGCCAGCCAGAGGGCCGTGGCGCCTGCGTCGGTGCAGTCAAACGAAACCGGACAGGGACGAACCTTGCGCGACGATGACGGCTCAAAGGGAGGACACCGCCAACGCCGGCGTGGGTCCTCAATGATGGAGTTACAAGGTGCGCGGTGCGGAGGGAAGTGGTGACAATTGCCGACCTTGACGAGGGTTCACTGGACGGTACCGAACTTGTGAATGCCCTGGAGAGTGCCTTCCGATCCATGTCGAAGGACGAGCGTGCCTTCTATCTGCGGAAGGCATGGCAAGAAGCGAAGTGTGGGCTTCCGCACCGACGGTTGTTGGCGTTGTTCAGGCAGGCGCCGCGCTCGCTCCAAGGTCTTCCGAAAGGCCGAACTCTCAGGGTCTACCGTGGCAGTTGGGGGCCGTCACGATCCAGTGCTCAACAAAAAGTTCGCAAAGGAATCTCCTGGACCCTAGATCGAGCCATCGCCAAGGATTTCGCTGAGAGGGGTCTCGGATTTGACTTTGGCCCTCGACCGTTCAAAGTCGGCTGTCTCGGTCATGCCACGGTGTCTCGCTCAACGGTCTTGGCGTATTACCATGACGACCCGCAGTATTCGGGTGACCCAGGTTTCTATTACGAACAGGAGTGCATCCTGGATCCTTCGAAACCCAAACAGATCAGATACAGTTGGCTAGCGCCCGGCGGGACATGGACTGAGTAGGCTCATCGTCTCTTGAGTCGTCTCCAAGACTCTCGCGATTTCTGAGTTGCGATCCTGGTCGGTCCCCGTCTTCAAGTTTGCCGGGGAGTCCGCGGATTCCTTACCTTGTAGAAGTGACACTTGCAGCGAGACTGTTCACGTAGATGGTTTCGGAGAGAGCGAGAGTCGGTCACGAAGTGTGAGTGTCGAGGGATATAATCGCGGCTTCGCATGACGCTGGCTTCCGGTACCCAGCTCGGCCCGTATGCCATCGTGTCTCAGCTCGGCCAGGGCGGCGTAGGCTTGGCGGGACACCTACCGTCTTGTCAGCTCGACAGATCCGGTCACCGCGACGGGGCACTCGATTCCCGTGTACTGCCCGGCGATCGCGGGAGTATCGTAGGTAGCCGTTACGTCGAAACCGCATGCCGCCGAAACCACAGGTTTCAGGATGAGGGACAGTGTTGACCCGTCGATCGAGCCTACGGCGGTGCCAGAATTGTTATGCCGCGAGTCACCGAAGGTAACCGACCATGAGCCAGACACGCTGCGACCTGACTCGAACAGAGACACGTGGACGGTACCGGGCCCTGCCACGCTGTCTAGAAGACTACCGGTCCACGCGCCGTTGAGTGATTGTGCCCGTGGAGCCCGGTCGTTAGACCCCATACGCTCCCAGGACCCGGATGCGATAAAGGGCGCCCAAAAGAATGGGTGCTGATACTCCTCACGCCGGATCATTTCGAGCTTCGCTTGGCGAAGCGCATCCGAGCGGGTTTCTCCGGACATAAGGTGGTGATAGAAGGACACCATCAACTCGCTTGTGGCTTCGTCTGAGACCTTCCACAAGCTCATGACTTGAGTCTCCGCGCCCGCCACCGCGAGGGCTCGCCGAAGGCTGTAGACGCCCTCGGTCCATCCCACCTCACCGACCGCAGTGTCGCAGGCTGATAGAACGACAAGTTGTGTCCCACGCAACTCCACCGTTGAAAGTTCTAGTCCGGTCAAGATTCCGTCGTTGAGACCCTCCTGCCGATGATTGGCCCCGCCAGTACCAGTCCCGACCGGCGCATCGACACTTGCTCCGGCAACTGCCATTCTGTGCTCTGTTCGGGGCTCGCACCGAGTTCCGTCTGTGCTTCGGTCTCGACAAAATCATCGACAAAAGCATGCGTGGCGATGTGGAGCACACGCGGAGACCTCAGCTCTTTGATAGCGGTTTCAGTTGCGTCCTCCCTTGTGAGAATCCTGGCATCCGGCAAGATTCGTTTGATCTGGCTCGCTTCATGGGCCGTTCCAGGCAGGCGTTCCCAGGTGATGGCGAGGGAGTCAAGTGACTGCGGACGAACTGCGGATTCGGTGGGCGAACTTTGTCGCCCTGCGTCGAACGCAGGGTCCGCCACGATTACGGCCGCACTGGATTCGGGCTTCCGCATGGGCGATGGCAACAGGTCTCGAGACGACGCTAAGTAGTGAACGGCGACGCGCTCCACCAGATACTGTCCCTGCTCGTCCATCAAGGCTTCGAAGGGTAGGAGACTCAGGATCTCGTCTGGAGAGACAATCAACATGCTCACTTTGCCGGCGGCTTCGAGAATCGGCTTGGCGAGCTGTCTGTGGAGCTGCCTGGAAGCTGCCGTAGGATCTTCGAGACGAGTCGGGTCAAAGAACCCTCGATACGTGTTTACGAGTTGCTCGACCTCGTGGACTTCTCCGAGGTCGACATGCGTGATCGCGCCCGCCCGACCGAGGACATAGGCGGCATACCGGCGTGGGCGCCATGTGTGGGTGGGTGCGTGGTACGGCGAGTAAGCGATGATTTCCACCAGGGCGGCGTCCTGCGGGATACCCCGCCGGATGGCGACCAGATCAATAGGAAGCATTTGCACTGCCAACACTCTGTCGTAGGTGTGAGTACTAAGTTGAAGCTCAAGCTGTTCCAGGCGACTCGCGAGCCTCTGAAACTCATTCGGATCGACTTGCGCGCTTCCCTGATCCGCGACTGTCGCCAGCCGCGAACGCGTGTCGATAATGTCCAGGAGCACGGTTCGTTCTTGTTCGGTTGCTACTTCTTGCACAATCTGCAGACTGCTCGACATGACGTCGGCCGTTCGTCCTTTTCGGCGGGCGATCGTAGTTAGCGCAAGAGCAGCCGCCTCTGGGCTGCTAGAGGCTCCCAACGTGTGGAAGGAAACCGCCAGATCAATGTCCTGTTCAATTAGTGATAGGTATCTTGCCTTCCGTCCTTCGGAACCGAACGCTGCGATATGCTGAAGGTTGTGTTCTGCGATGTTGCCAGCTCTCTCGATGAGAGCCAGAGCAATCTGAGTGTTTCCGTCAGTCCACTCAGTGATGGCAAGGCTTTCCATGGCCTGGCCAGTGGTACGGTGTTCAGCCCCAAGGACGCGCTGATAGATACCTAGAGCCCGATTAAGAAGCTGGCGCGCCTGGTCGTAGTTCCCGCTCAAGCTGTGAAGTACGGCGATATTGTTAAGGGAATCAGCGACGCTTTCATGGTCCGGCCCAAGGGCCCTTTCTCGCACACCCAACGCTCGCTGATGCAATGGCAACGCTTGACTAAGTAGTTGGGTCTCGCCAGACAGGACAGCGTCGCTATACAACGCCCCGAGATTGTTCAGTGTCCTGGCGAAGTCTGGGTGGTCTGGCCCGTAGATCGCTTCCTGGAACCTGAGGACCTCGCTGAACAGCTGCTCAGCCTTGACCCATTCTCCGGTCCTCGCGTACACGCGTCCCAGGTCATTTCCTGTTGCTGCCAGATCCGGATGGTCGTCACCTAGTTGTCGTTGGATAGTGAAGGCTTCGAGCAGCGCATCCTCCGCCTGCTCGTAGTCACCTGTGCTCAAATAGACCCCCCCAAGATTCGCTAGGGTGGTTCCGACGGTCGGGTGTTCGCGGCCCCGTGCGTCAACAAGGAGATTCAAGGCCCGGAGGTATGCTACCTCTGCCTTCGCAAAGTCACCTTTGGTCGAAAACAGGACTCCCAAGTTGTTCAGAGGTATCGCAACGTTGGGATGGTTGTCCCCGAAAACGGCGGCCGTAGCGGCGAGCGCGGACCGCAGGAGTTCTTCCGCCTCGGCATAATCCCCCGTCTCCTGGAGGATACCGGCAAGATTTCCCATTATCGTTGCAGTCTCTGAGTGCTCTTTTCCTCGGGTCTTTTCGCTGATCTCTAGAGCTCGACGACTTGCGGTCTGAGCGCTCATGAAATCGCCCAAGTCGGCGAGTGTGATCGACAAGCCGTTCAGGGTCAGGCTCACGCTTGGATGCTCGCGTCCGAAGGCCGGCTCTTGAATCAGCAGGGCTCGTTCAAAAAACGTCTTGGCACGCAATGACTCACCCTGTTCGGAAGATAACTCGGCTAGATAGCGGAGAGTCGTGCCTACATCGGGGTGGCGGGGATCAAGCGAGGCCTCCTGAATGTTAAGCGCGCGCTGCAGCATCGTTTCTGCATCATCAAGATCACCCTGTTTGGTGAGGTGCGCGGCGAAGTTCGCCAGAGAAGTAGCGACCACAGGATTATCGGGACCGAGAAGGCGCTCGTGCATCGTTGAAGACAGTTCGTAGAGCTGTCGCGCGGAACTGTAGTCACCCATCTTCTCGGCGAGAATCGCCTGATGACCAAGCAGGATGGCCAGATCAGGGTGATAGGGCCCGTGAGCTTGAGTCAGGATCTCGAAGGCGCGTCCATAGGCCTCGTCTGCGAGCCATAGTTCTCCGCTAACTCGATACCCTTGTCCGAGCCCAGTCAGAATACGGCCGAGTGCTACATCTGATGATCCAAGGCTCTTCTCAACGATGGAGGCTGCACGCTGATGAAGTCGAGTCGAAGACTGAACATCACCGGCGTCGTAAGCAAACTCCGCTACGTTGGTCAATAAGGTAGCAAGCTCAGGGTCGTCGTCAGCAAGAACGCTTTCCGCCAGGGCCACCGCCTTCTCCCCCCTCTGAAAAGCCAGTCGATATTCGCCGCTGTCCGCATGGCGGAGAGCCTCTTCGTTGAGCTCGATGATTTCTTCGAGATTCGGCTGCGCGGACTCAAGCGTTGGCTGGCTGCGCGATTCTGATACGACACACAGAACGATGAGACAGGTGAGTAGACCGAGGTTGCGCCTCGAGAGGAGCTGCGGTCGCGGAGGAATCATTCTAGAAGCTACTAAACACTTCCTCTATGACCGACAGCTGTTGCTAGCATGGTTCCATCCGCGTCAATCAGGGCCCACTGGGCGAAGCCGCCACTAGTGGGCTCCCAGGCTGCGACATATGACGTCTGTTCTGGAGCCTTGATCAACAGGTTCTCGAGTTCATGTGCAGCGTTTCGAACAGCGTAAGCGCTAAGGTTGTTGAACGTGAGTCGAACAACACTACGCTCACCCTCAAACTCAGCTGACGCGTACTCCGGCGTAGCCGAGGATGAGTCGGTGCTAGTACCCCGCGTTCTTGAAGCCCTCGCCCGCGCTAGAAACAGTCGCATCGCCTGGGCAGAGACCGCGTAGTTCAGATTCTGACCTTCTAGACTGAAGGCGATCAACGCGAGCATGCGACCTTGGTCGTCCAGAACAGGACCGCCAGAGTTTCCCGGGCTGATCGCGGTCTGCACTTGAAGCACGTCTGCAGCATGCTGAGATCCGTCGGAATACGTCCATCGATAGCCAGGTCGAATTTGACTGACGACTCCTGTCGTGTAGGACCACAGGTTGTTATTAGGATGACCGATCACATGAATGTCTTGAGCGACCACCGGCGCCTGATCCGACAGTGTGGTGCTTCTCAGGCTACTTGGAGGCTCCAGAATCTGAAGGAGGGCGAGGTCCGCCTCAGCATCCACAGCAAGCGTTCGCGCTAGAAACGCGCGGGCGTTCGTGAGTTCCGCTCCGTCTGCGGGCTTCGTGTAAACGAGAGCACCTGGACGGCTACCCATGACATGCCAGTTCGTCATGACCAGGCCCCCGGATGCCACAACTACTCCTGTTCCCGATCCGAATCCCCCTACGAGTTCTTGTTCTACAGAGTTCACCGGCACTAAATAGACGACGGCGGGAGAAACGTATTTAAAGACGGCGATTCCGTTGTTGCTGCGGGTTTGTATCGGTTCCTCAAGTCGCCTGATCGCCTCAGCCCCCCGTACATAACTATCAAACGCCTGAACGACCCCGAGCAAATCCCCGTGCGCTGCTAGCTGAGGATCTGCGGCTAGGGGGGTCTCTCCATAGTCGAGAGCTTCTAACTCTGACAACGTAGGGAGTTGGACGGTAGCCGGTCTGTCTATCTGAGCCGAAGAAACAGACGTGCAGAGCAGAAGCGCGGGTAGAAGAACGGTGTGCGACCGATACGAGATGTCAGTTAGCAGAGTCGTGCCTCCACGACTGAAATCGGCCGCTGGCTCTACAGTTTTAAGAGTGCGTACTCATCGAGTGAAAACGCGTGCACGAGATCATAGAATCCAGCGCGGCGGAAGGGAGGTCGCGCCCACAATGCTTGCAGACGATGGCGGCGGTCTGAATGTCCTCGGCGCAGAACGGGCATGTCTTCATCTAATATCTCCCGGTCTGAACCACTCTTGTCCTTCTCGCATCTGTCGTCACTCCCGTAATCGGCGGGGCACGCGGTTGCGAGAGGCATTTCATCGCGACGGAGCCGCTCTCAGCCGACAATGGTCCCCCCTTGCGTGCGGTTGCGCGTGCGAGCACCGGTTCCTCACCCGATTGGCCTCAAGTGCCGAATGTCAAGCTGGAGGGACCATCGCGAGCTGACGATCCGGTGGAAGATGCCGGGTTGTAAGCAACGACTATGCGAGTGAGCATGCCCATCATGTTGGTAGTCCTCTTTCCCGACCCAGTCGCATCCCTCAGAACTGTGTTCTGGGGGTTACCCCTTTGGAGGGCAAAACGGCTCCAAAACAGCGCCGGATTCATTGACCTGACTCAGCGTGTCTTGTGCGGTCCGGGTCCTGTTCGGCCATGTACTCGGCGGAAGCGCCCCGCGCAGATCTGCATGACACTGAAAGTTGGCTCCCAGCGTTTGCCTGGAATCCTTGTGGTCTCGGCGGTTCTAGCGGCTGGGGGAGCGTGCGGCGATCCGCCCCCGCCCCCGACTCCGGGTCCCAGCGTGGCACAGCAATGGCGCGATGAGGCCCGGCGGGAGGAGGCCCAGCGCCAACAGGCGGAGGCCGGGAGGATCGCCGAGCTCCGCGATCAGTATCGCGCTGAACACGGGACCGCTCCGACATCCAAGTCTCTCGTCGGCGGTGCGACGGCGATCCAGCAGATGGAGCTGGCATTCATCGGGAACCCATCGCAGCGAGTCATTAGGTCCTGAATCGACGAGGCTATGCGACTGTACGGCTTGGCGCTCACGGAAGAGAACTACAGCCGTGCGGGCAGTGCCCTCGTCGCCCTGCGCAGGAGATCGGGCCTTCGGAAATGGACATTCTCGACTACATGATTCGCAGCCACGTGCCGGGGGTGAACATGACGTTCCCAGACGCCGCAGGGATAAGCGCGGCGATGTTGGCAGTTGGAGATCGCTAGCAAGTTAGAGGGTGGGATGGGGCAGGTGTACCGTGCAAGGGACACCAAGCTCGACTGGGACGTGGCGCAGCCGTGCACCCGCTCAGCGTTTAGTGCCCGTGCCACAGCTACCGATTTCGGAGGTGATGCGATGCGTCGTGTGGTCCTTTCGCTTGGTTTCACGGTTGGTATCGGGATGATCGCAGCGTGTGAGAGAGAGAACCTCCCTCCAGGGTCATCTTCAACGAGCAGCCCCAGTACGACAGCAGCAACGGTAGAAGAAACCGCAATCCAGTACACCGTTGTCGACGACTCTGTTGATGAGTCACCCGGCAAGACCCAAGTCACGCTCAATGTGCTCGTTCCCGAGAGTGCGTCAGAAGCTGATCTTAGGAACCTGCTCGATGGGTTGTATCGTGAGGCCAGCGGGCGCACGGGATTCCGCCATCATCGCAACCCCACCGTCATCGGCATCTATGCCTATCCCAGCCGCGAGCATGCGGGATCGGGCATGGGTCAGTGGAGTCTACCCCCGAGGTGTACGTCACGAATCAGAATCCCCAGGGCTGCGCGTGGCAAAGCCCAGCCGACGGTGTCGCTGATGCCGATCTCGACGAGTTCGACGGCATCATCGAGATTCAAGTGTGGCGCCGCTCTTACCGCGTGTGGCGGTGGAGAAACGGCGTGCGCATCGACGCGCCGGGTAGACGGTTTCTGATCAAGCCGCGGTGAACGGCGACCAGGAGGGTCTCGACTCACCAACCAGCGATGTGTCGTGAGACGTTCCACAGAACCGACGAAGGGCGATACACTCTCTCCCCGTGACGACGCTCAGCACGCGGATACTGACGCACTGGCGGGAGTTTCGCCCGACGCTCGTGCGAGACCTCGAACGGAGCGGCGAACTCGAAGCCGTCGTCGAGAACCTCGAACAGACAGTCCTTGAGAAACAGGCCGACGCGATCAAGCGGGGGATGAGCAGGACGCAAGCCGAGAAGGCATTCGAGCCGATGTGGATGACCTCGGACGAAGACGGCGGGCTGAACTCCGACGCCCAAGAGCGGGGATAGTACGGCTAGACTCGCCCCTTTCCCAACGTTCGCGCCCTGTCAGGTCGTCTCGCCGCGGAGAACCACAGCGGTCCTCAGCGTGCCGCCCTCAAGGATGGGGCGCGCTCCCAGCGTTTGACGTTTCGCAGCTTGAGCTCGACACTCTCTATCGCTCCTTCGATGAGGGACGACGCCTGGTCGTTACCAAAGACCGCTGAGACCTCGTCACTTGGGAAGATCTTCTCCGCCGTGCGCTCCTTGAGTTCCACCTTCTTCCCGCCGACCCGTACGGTCAGGGTGTTGACGTTGTCTTCGTCTCCCAGTTCTGGCGTGGTCGACAGAGTTGCGATCACGTCTAATTCCCGCTCAAACAGACGCTGCACGTCGAAGCGGAGCGTCGCAACGAGCGTCCCACGGTCATCCACACCGTGAAACACCGCGTCATCGGGAAACGCCTGGGTGACCGTCTCCTTCGCCTTCGACAGGCGCTCCTCGATGTGAGGGTGCGAGGCAAAGACGCCGCCGCCGTTGCCGAAGGGGTCATAGGCGTCACGGGCAAACTTCAGCTTCCGGAACGAGTTCAGCAGCGGGCGGTCGCCCACGTCGACCTCGTTCAGATAGAAGCTGGCGAAGAGGTCCGCCTCCCGCTCGCGGTCGCGGCCATGGCCGGCCATGAACAAGTTGGCCGTAAATGAGGACATCGCGGTGACGATGTCATCGACGTCATTGTCGGTCGTTCCGGCCACCGCGGCGGCTACCCCGAGCCACGCTGAGGCCTTCTGTTGATTCCGCCAGATCCGATAGCTGTGGCGGCTTTCGACGTGGGCGATCTCGTGGGCGAGAATCGCCATCACTTCCTCGTCCGTCTCCAGGGCTTCAAGAAGGCCACGGGTCATGAAGATGAAGCCAGTCGGCACGGCGAAGGCATTGATCTCTTCTGAGTCCACCACCTCGAACCGGTACCGATACCCCTTGAGCGGGACGGGCCATTCCTCCAGAACACGCGCGCCAAGCTGTTCGACACGGTCGCGGCGTTCCACGTTGACGTGCGGATAGTATGTGGCCCGGACTTGCTGGAGCGACATCATCGCAAGACCCCGTTCGGTCTCATAGTCCGACACATCAGGTGTTGGCAAGAAACAGACCCCGCACTGGTGATACCCGGCGTCGAGGCCGTCCTCCGCCGACGGGAAGTGTTCCCGTTCTGACGGCGCCGGGAGATGATTCGCGCCTCTGATGTGGAGGGTCTGGCTTCCTCGGTTTCCGACATAACGTTGGAAACTGGCCTCCGGCGTCGACGTCTCAAACACTTCGTCAAGCCACTGTTCGAAGACATCGACTGCGGGCGCTGGACCATAGAAGTCGACGCGGCCCTTGCCCAAGCGGCGGCTCTCGAGTTCAAGTTCGATGTGGTCATCATTCGGGTCCGCGTCGGTGATACGCACGGGTTCACTCTCGCGCAGCGGAAATAGGTTGTCGCCTCTGAGGAGTGCGAACGCCTCCTGGTCGCCTGCGTCGAGATAGATCTTCCGCCGCCCCTCGGTAGTCGGGCGCATCACGAGCTCGCGCCCTTCAAGAGCCTTCTCCAGGGAGCGCCACTCTTGGGCCGAGATGGGCTGGGGAACGAGCGAGACGAGGATCCCCAACGCGACCACCGAGAGTACCGACCGTGACTCCATGAGACCTCCTTGGTGAAGTTGGGCCGAAGCGCGGGAAACCGTGGTGCCCATAGCTATAATCGGCCTCTCACGCCATGTCCTTGACTCCCGGCACCACACTCGGCCCCTACGAGATCGTCAGCCAGCTCGGCCAGGGCGGCATGGGCGTCGTCTACGAGGCCCGTGACCCCCGCCTCAAACGCACGGTCGCGATCAAGCTCTTGCCGCCTGATCTGACGCGAGACGAGACCGCCAAACAGCGGTTCCTGCAGGAAGCCCAAGCGGCCTCAGCCTTGGATCACCCCAACATCTGCACGATCTTCGAGATCAACGAAACCGACGACGGCCAGTTGTATCTCGTCATGGCCCACTACGAGGGGGAGACGCTCAAAGAAAGGATCGAGAGAGGGCCGGTTGAGTTGGACGACGCTATCGACATCGCCACGCAGGTGGGGCAGGGACTCGCCGAAGCGCATGGTGCGGGCATCGTGCATCGGGACATCAAGCCCGCCAACCTGCTCGTGACCAAGACGGGCGTGGTGAAGATCCTCGACTTCGGTCTGGCGAAGCTGGCGGGGACGGAGGGGGTCACGCAGACCGGCACGACGGTCGGCACCGTGGCCTACATGTCGCCCGAACAAGCGAGAGGTCAGGAGGTCGATCACCGCACGGACATCTGGTCGCTGGGGGTGGTGCTCTACGAGATGTTGACCGGGAGCCCGCCGTTTCAGGGGGAGAACCTGGCGGCGATCGTCCACGGCGTTCTTGAACGAGACCAGCCCACCCTCGCTGGCGCGTCGGAGTCGATGCAGCCCGTGGTCGGGAAGGTGCTCAGCAAGGACCGGGGGCAGCGGTATCAGACGGTGTCGGATGTTGTGACAGACCTTCGGGCCGTTCAGAGAGGCTCCGAGGCCCAGACGGTCACGATGCCTTCCCACTCTGAGGTGCCGTCCATCGCGGTCCTGCCGTTCACGAACATGAGCGCGGACCCTGAGCAGGAGTATTTCTGCGATGGCCTCGCCGAAGAGATCATCAACGGGTTGACTCGGGTAAGCGGTCTGCGCGTCGTCGCGCGGACATCGGCCTTCGCGTTCAAGAACAAGCAGCAGGACGTTCGCGAGATCGGGAGGCAGCTCGACGTCCGGCACGTGCTGGAAGGTAGTGTGCGAAAGGCAGGTACACGCGTGCGGATCACGGCGCAGCTCGTGAACGTCACGGACGGCTACCACTTGTGGTCCGATCGGTTCGACAGGGAGCTTCATGACATCTTTGCCATTCAGGACGAGATTTCCCTGGCAATTGTCGACCGCTTGGCGGGACGATCCGTGGACTCCGAACGCCTTACGGTGGTGAAGCACGCGATCGACCGCGTGGATCTCCATGATCTCCTCCTTCTCGCGCGCTACCACTGGAGCAAGTTCACGGCGGCCGATGTTCAACGTAGTCGGCAGTGTCTCGACGAAGCCATTCGTCTCGATCCGACCTATGCACCGGCACATGCGTGGATGGCGATGGTCCACCTGCTATGCGGTGGGGGCGGCCTCGGCACACACCCGGCGAGCGTGATCGTGCCTAAGGTGCGGGAGGCGGGACTTCGATCCCTTGAGTTGGATCCAGCGAATGCGGATGCCCACCGTGCCCTCGCGACGAGCGCGATCTTCCACGAGCGCGATTGGACGGCTGCGGCGTTCCACGCCAAGAAGGCACTGGAGTACGGCGGCAACGCGGGGGCGTATCACGAGCCATGGGCGCTCTACTTGTCCGCGGCGGGGCGAACGGCCGAGGCGACCCGCGAGATCGCGTATGGCGTCACGCTTGATCCGTTGTCCCCGCTAACTCTCGAAAACGCCGCGTATCACTTCTATCTCGCCAGGGACTTCGACGCCGCCCACGACTATTGTTCCCGCTGTCTCGCGATCGACCCGAGCTTCGCATGGGGCCATATGATTGCCGGAATGATTGCCTATCAGCGAGGGCGTTTCGACGTAGCTAGTGCGGCCTTCGAGCGCGCCCATGATGCTCTCGGCGCGGTAGCGGCGGCATACCTTGGCCTAGCGCGCGGCGCAGCAGGTGACCATGAATGCGCTCGCGACGTGCTGAGAGATCTAGAAGCACGTCGTGGCAGCGGCCCGTGGTCCGCGTACTGGCCCGCACTGGTGTGCCTCGGGACGGGTGACTGGGATGGGGTGCTAGCGTGGCTGGAGGTCGTCGTGGACGAACGCCCCGCTGATGAGCTGTTAACGGCGTGGTTGCAACCTGAGCCGATTTGGGATCCGCTCCGCTCCGACCCCCGCTTCCAAGCCCTCCTCCAGCGCATGAACTTCCCCGCGCATCCCGAGAAGAATGAACGAGAGAGCAGCTAACCCGACGCACAGCGACTGAAAACGCTATGGACGCCGACAGCGGCCACGTATCGATAAGCAACCCTGAGGTGCGACTCTGGGCTTCCTTCAAGTTCGCAAAAGCCTGGTTTGTGGACGCTAATGAGTCGGTTGCCTACGTGGATCGGAACGCCCGACGGCGAGAGATTGTCTTCTCAGTCTGCTGTGTGGAGAGCTATCTGGTCGAATGGGTACGGGACGACATCTTGAAGCCGCACTTTCAGGAGTTGGCGACGTATTTTCCAGAGAAAGAGCGAGAAGGAATACGGGAGCGATGGAAGAGGGTCGTCAAGCACCTGCACAATGATGGGAAGACTCCCGCGTGTCAGGAGTTTAACTCTGCCACCTGGAGCGATTTCTGTCGGCTTGTGGAGTTTCGTAACGGCTTGGTCCACGGCAGGCCCAGCCGACCTGCCGAGGCTTCGCAGAAGCCGGGACTTCAGCCTCTTCCCACTCCCGCTGAGCTTGACTCCCTCGAAGGCGGATGGGCGGTTGCGGTTGTCCGCAGCTTGATCACGGACCTGCACAACGCCGTTGGTACTACGCCACCAGCGTGGCTCGTCCGCAACTAGCATCGCCGCGTCGGCCGGTGTCTAGCTCTTGTTCGGGCGCGTGCAACACGTTGAACCGAGCCGTTTGATCTCAGAGCGTACAAACGGCACGTAAGCGCCGATCGCCAGCCCGTTCGCCCCCTGACCTCGTCCAGCTGGAGAAAGTCTCTAAGCATGCGCACGCACGCTTCTCAGCGGCAATTCTGTGCAGGCCATGTCGTCAGTTGTGGCTTGGGCATAGAATGGCCCCCAGGTCTCCATCCATAGATCATGGCTCTCGAAGTCGGCACCCGACTCGGCCATTACGACGTGACCGCCCTCATTGGTGAAGGCGGCATGGGGCAGGTGTATCAAGCCACCGACACCACGCTGAACCGCCAGGTCGCGCTGAAGATTCTGCCGGAGGCGTTTGCCAGCGATCCCGACCGGCTTGCTCGGTTTCAACGTGAGGCGCAAGTCCTCGCCAGCCTCAATCATCCCAACATCGCGGCGATCTACGGTGTCGAGGAAAGCGGCGACACTCGGGCGCTGGTGCTGGAGTTGGTGGAAGGACCAACCCTCGCCGACCGGATTGCACAGGGCGCGATCCCCATTGACGAAGCCCTGCCCATAGCCAAGCAGATCGCGGAGGCACTGGAAGCCGCACATGAAGCTGGTGTGATTCACCGGGACTTGAAGCCCGCCAACATCAAGGTTCGGGACGACGGCACCGTGAAGGTGCTCGACTTTGGGCTGGCGAAGGCACTCGACACGACGCCGCAGGGTGATCCCTCGCTGTCCCCAACGCTCACCGCCGCAGCCACGCAGATGGGCGTGATCATGGGGACGGCGGCGTATATGTCCCCGGAGCAGGCGCGGGGGAGGCCCGTAGACAAGCGCGCAGATATTTGGGCTTTCGGGTGCCTGCTCTACGAGATGGTGACTGGCAAGCGGGCGTTTCAGGGCGAGGACGTCTCAATGACGCTCTCCAGCGTCCTTCAACGGGACCCGGACTGGGCAGCATTGCCTGCGGCCGCACCGTTGCCCCTAAGGAGACTGTTGAGTCACTGCCTGCAGAAAGACCGCAAGCGGCGGCTGCGGGACATTGGCGATGCGATTACGGACCTCGACCCGACGCTCACAGTGGGGCCCGGTGAAGGTACGGCCGTCACGCAGCAATTCGCAGCAGCGTCGTGGGCGTTCGTCGGGACGTTTGTCGTCGGCGCGGCGCTGGCGGGAGTCGCGGCGTGGGCAATGTTGCGGCCTGAGCCGATGCCAGTGAAGCGCTTCGCGATAGTGTTGCCGCAAGGGACTCAACTCTCCCTTCAGTCAACGCTGGCGTCATCACCGGATGGTCAAACTATCGTCTTCGTTGCATGCGAAGGAGGCGGTGGATTCTGTCAGGCCTATCGTCGTCCGCTCGACGAGGCTGTCGCGACCGCTGTACCAGGCGCGGAGGGTGCCGCGGATATCTTCTTCTCACCAGATGGTCTGTGGCTTGGTGTATCTGGGCGCCCAAAGAGTACATGGAAGGTACCACTGGGCGGAGGCTCCCCGTTTGCCCTTCTTGATGGCCAGGCCTTCGGGTCGAGCTGGGCGCAGGACAACACCATCGTGTCAGCACCGCTTTCTCGACTCGTCCGTGTGTCGGCCGACGGCGGCGAACCTCAGTCAATCACCACCACGACAGGAGCACAAGAGCGGTGGCCCCACGTGCTCCCAGGTGGGCGCGCTGTCATATTTGCGGCCCGGAATCCGGACGAAGCTCTGAGCACTTCTCGGATAGTAGTTACTTCATTGAACGGTGGTGATCCAACAACGCTTGTCGAAGGGGGGCTGTTTCCACGCTTCTCAACAACGGGTCACATCGTGTTCGCTCGGGAAAGCTCACTTTGGGCTGTGCCGTTCGATCCTGACCGGCTGGAGGTAATCGGATCGCCCGTGCCAGTCTTGGATGATGTGCAGGTCAACCAAGAGACCGGTGTGGCGGCGTACACAATTACTGCGGATGGGTCTCTCGTGTACGCGAGCGCGGAAATGTCAGCGCGGTTGCAATCCCGAACGCTCGTCTGGGTGGACCGGAGTGGACAAGAGGAGCCACTGCCTTTCGATCCAGCCGCATACGATGTACCGCGTGTGTCCCCGGATGGCACCCGTGTGGCGGTCGACATTCGGGATCAAGGGAACGCTGACGTGTGGGTAGGGTGACCTCACGCGTGGCACGCGAAGCCGGCTCACGACGTTCAGTGGGCTTGACGCCGTCCCCCTGTGGACACTAGACGGAGAGCGGGTTGTATTCACTTCTCGGCGAGAGAATGCGTTGACTTTGCACTGGAAGGCTTCGGACGGCACAGGGCCCGCAGAGCATCTCGCGACGTTCGACGACATTTTGGGCCTGCTTCGTACCCACGACTGGGCGGACGAGGAACAGCGGGTTGTGGTTGAGATAGAGCTAGCGGAAACCGGCCAGGACGTCGGCTTGTTGTCACTGGAAGGTGACCAAGAGCGGCAAATGCTGCTCGAGACTGAGGCGAACGAGTTTCAGCCGGCAGTTTCACCGGACGGCAGATGGCTGGCTTACGTATCGGATGAAACAGGACAGCCAGAGGTTTACATGCAGCGATTTCCTGGGCTGGGAGATAAGCGTCAGGTCTCGTCGCAGGGAGGCATGCAACCGCTTTGGTCGCCCCTTGGGGGGGAGCTTCTCTACCGTCAGTTACCGAGAGACGGCGCTGGAGTGATGGCTGTTCCGGTGCGTGCCGATGCGACACTCGTTATAGGTTCGCCAGCGCTCATAATCGATCACCCGTACCACATGGGCCAGAACCTCCGTCGAACCTACGACATTTCTGCTGACGGCCAGCGGTTCTTGATGATCAAGGTGGGCGGCGTTGGTGACGGTGCGCCGTTGCCACATCTCAACGTAATCGTGAACTGGACCGAGGAACTCAAGCGCCTCGTGCCCACCGAGTGAAACATGCGCGACGACACCGCGTTGACCACCAGCGAGCGGACGCCGGACGTGGTGCCTCGCGTATCCACGCTGGACGGTTTCGTCGAGGCCGTGTCACACACAAAGGGCGTTGGCCTCGCTGACGTGGATGCCTTCTCGACCTTGGTGGTCCGCACCAGGAACTCGGTCTACCGCGTCACGGTCTTGCGACCCCACGCCAGAGAAGTGATGGTGCAGGGCGGCATGTTTTTCACCGCGAGAACACGAGCCTGTCTCAACGGATCGAGTTTCGGCGGCAGTTGCCTGAAGCTCGGCTGGGTCGGCATCGGGTCGCACATGGAGTTCCACGCCGACGCTCAGTGGATCATCACGTCGCGTGTGCGATCGCTCGCGGTGGAGCGGGTCGCGGCATGTCAGCCGTGCTAACCCCCGCCAAGCGGGCGGAGATCGTCGTCTTCTCGATCGTCCGCGATTCGGCCTGCCAGGAATGCGGGACCGAGCTGCTGAGAGGCGACCTGCTTCGGATGGAGGACGAGCGGCCGCTCTGCCTCGGCTGCGCGGACCTTGACCATCTCGTCTTCCTCCCGAGCGGCAACACGGCGCTTACCAGGAGGGCAAGCAAGCACTCGACGCTGCGCGCCGTGGTCGTGCGGTTCAGCCGGAGCCGCAAGCGATATGAGCGTCAAGGGGTGTTGGTGGACGAGCAGGCGCTGGCCCATGCGGAGCAGGAGTGTCTGGAGGATGCTGCCGCCCGAGCGTTGGCGCGAGAGCGGGCGGCTGAATACCGGGAGCGGGGTGACGCCCAGTATGTCGGGGCATTTGCGCAGCATCTGGGCGAGCTATTCCCAGGGTGTCCGCCCACAGAGCGCCAGACGATCGCCGAACACGCCTGTCAGAAACACTCCGGCCGCGTCGGGCGGTCCGCCGCCGCGAAGGAGTTTGACGTCGAGATGATCACCCTCGCGGTGCGGGCCTACGTTCGCCATCGGCATACGTCCTACGACGAGCTGTTGGCCAAAGGGTTTGATCGCATGGACGCTCGCTCGAAGGTGGCGGAGGTGGTGGATGACGTCGTGGAACGGTGGCAGGACGGCTCCGCCTGACAGAGCGTCGGGGCCGGGTGCAACACGTTGCACTGGCGGAAGCGTGCGCACGGCTTCTCCCGCCCTCTAACGGAACCAAACGATTCCAACCACCCACGAAGCTGCTGAAGCCCCGCACAAAGCGTTCGTACGCTTTGTCGTAGGCATTCGGTGCAAGCTGCTGGACAAACCAGGGCCGGGGCATACAATGCCCTCGATCTCAGTCTGACAACTCATGTCGCTAGAGCTCGGCTCCCGACTCGGCCACTATGCCGTGACTGCCCTCATCGGCGAGGGGGGCATGGGCCATCATCTCAGCTACTGGTTAGAGGATGCACGATGTACTCGCGTCTGACCCTGGTGCTCTTGCTCGCCGCGACCCCTGTGGTCAGTCTGACCCAGCCTGGCGATCAGTACACGGTGCCCCGAACTGCGCACGGACATCCCGACTTGCAAGGGGTCTGGGTGGTAAGTTTTGTGACCCCGTTCGAGCGGTTCGAGGATGTGGATGCTCTGGTCGCCAGCCCGGAGGAAGCGCAGGCGCTGGTGAAAATGATCCAGGCCCGGCGGCCCGATAACATCGATCCAGAGGTCGACTGGCAGGGAATCACCGACCTCGCAGTTGTGCGAGGAGAATATCGCACCTCCGTGATCGTCGATCCCGCGGATGGCCGGATGCCGTTGACGCCCGCCGGCCTCGAGCTGGCTGAGCAGGTGCAAGCGCGCAATACGGAAGGGTTCGCCGGTCCGGAACAACTGCCGCTGCGTGCGCGCTGCATGGAACCCCTGTCCTATGCACCGATGCGAACGGCCGCTGCGAGTCTGTTTCATCAGGTGCTCCAGAACCGGGATCACGTCGCCATCGTGTCCGAAGACATCCCGGGAGTTCGCATTATCCACCTGGGCGAGGTGCCCTTGTCTGAGGCCCTGCGCAGCATGGAGGGGCATGCGGCGGGACACTGGGACGGCGACACGCTGGTCGTGGAGACGACTCATCTGCGTGCCGCGGACCCATCCCGGATCGTGCTCGGCGGCCGCCCCGTCGTGCTGAGCCGTGATACGCGCATTGTCGAGCGTTTTACTCGTGTGTCTGATACGGAACTGGAATATCGCTTTACGATTGAGGATGACACGCTGTATACCGCGCCGTGGACCGGGGAGTACTCCATGACTCGAGACGACGGTCCGTTGTACGAATATTCCTGCCACGAGGGGAACCGCAGTATGGCCATGACGCTGCGGGGTGCACGAGTCGAGGAGAGAGCTCAGCTTGCTCCGGCAAGACGCTGAGCGCTAGATGACCCTGACACTTGGCACCACCCTCGGTCCCTACTCGGTCACCGCCAAGATCGGCGAGGGCGCCATCGAGGTCGCAGACCGACTGCGACGTCACAGATGTCAGGTGCTCGTGTTGGTGATCTGCGCGCTGTCCCCTTGGACAGTGGCCGCACAAACAGCGGATCTGCCGCCAATCGGCACCGTTGACTTCTATGGCCTGCAGACGATTTCCGAAGGCCAGGTGCGACCCCTGCTTCCGTGGTCCGAAGGTGACGCCCTTCCGATGGAGGTGCCCGATTCGCTCGCGTCGGACATGGCGGACGCGCTGGGGGTGGCTCGCGTCGCGTTCAACATGGGGTGCTGCGACGAGGCGGGCACGGGCTGGGTCTACGTCGGCATCGAGGAAACGTCGAGTCCCCGCGTGGAGTATCGCGCCGCGCCAACCGAGAGTACGGTGCTGGTCCCGGAGGTCTTGACCAGCTATCGAGCATTGGCGGACGCTGGATTGGAAGCCGCGACGCGCGGCGAGCTGACGGAGGATGGGTCAGCCGGACACGCGTTGGCAGACTATCCGCCCGCTCGAGCGATCCAGGAGAAGTTCCTCATCTACGTAGAGCAGCATGGTGAGACACTTCGTCAGGTGCTCTACACATCCGCCGACGCTGAGCACCGAGCAGCGGCGGCGATGGTGCTCGGCTATGCACAGGATAAGGCGCGCATCGTCCCCGATCTCGAGCGGGCCGTGCTCGATCCCGACGCAGACGTTCGCAATAATGCAACCCGCGCGCTCTGGGTTATTGCGCAGTATGCGGATCGCCAGCCTGAACTGGAGATCACGATTCGTGCGGATCCGTTCATCGACATGTTGAACTCGGTCGTGTTTACCGACCGTAACAAGGGATTGGCTATGGTGTGGTCGCTGACGGCGAGTCGAGAACCTACTCTACTGGGCGACCTTCGTGAGCGGGCGCTCCCGTCGCTGATTGAGATGTGTCGCTGGAAGAACGCGGGGCATGCCTACCCCGCGTGTCGGATTCTCGAGCGCATGCTGGGATTGCCGGAGCAGGACGAGTTGCATCCGAAGGAGACGACGCTCACGAAGGCGATGGCGCTGCTGTCGCCCGACACCGCGCTCAGGAGATAAAGGCAGATCGTGCTAAACCCATCGCTATCGAGCACAGGCTGATGCCACTCGAACCCGGCACCTCCCTCGGCCATTACGACGTCGTCGCCCTCATCGGCGAAGGCGGTATGGGTGAGGTCTACCAAGCCCGGGATACCCGCCTGGATCGCACCGTCGCCATCAAGGTGCTGCCCGAGCACGTCGCCTCGGACCCCGACCTGAAGCAGCGGTTCGAGCGCGAGGCGAAGACCATCTCCAGCCTGAACCAGGGTTGGGTCATTTTGGCGCAGGATGATGACGAAGAGGACGACCTCGACGATGCCGAAGACGACGGCGGCGAAGACGAGACCGAAGAAGAAAACGACGATGACGACTACCGACCCGGGTGGTCTCCCGGGTGGTCTGACTGAAGGCGTGGGTGCCCACCGAGTGACTGCTGAGTTTTGACGCCCGCTTCATATTTGCTGCGTGCAACACGTTGCACAGCTAGAAGCGTACGCACGCATTCTCCAGCCCTCTAACCAACTCAGACGATCCTGACCACTCACGAGGCTGGTGAAGCCCCGCAGGAAAGCGTACGCACGCCTAATAGCAGCCATTCCGCGCAAGCTGCTCGACAAACGAGGGCCGCGGCATACAATGCCCCCGATCTCAGCCTGACAACCCATGGCGCTCACCGTCGGCTCCCGACTCGGCCACTATCAAGTTTCCGCCCTCATCGGCGAGGGCGGGATGGGGCAGGTCTACCAAGCCACCGATACCAAACTCAACCGCCAGGTGGCGCTCAAGATCCTGCCAGAGGCGTTTGCGACTGATCCTGATCGGCTTGCCCGATTCCAGCGAGAGGCGCAAGTCCTCGCCAGTCTCAACCACCCCAACATTGCTGCCATTTACGGTCTCGAAGAAGCTGACGATACTCGTGCCTTGGTACTGGAGTTGGTGGAGGGGTCAACCCTCGCTGATCGGATCGCTCAAGGCGCGATCCCCGTCGATGAAGCCCTCCCGATAGCCAAGCAGATTGCTGAGGCGCTAGAGGCGGCTCACGAAGCTGGTGTCATTCACCGCGACCTGAAGCCTGCGAACATCAAGGTCAAAGATGACGGCACGGTGAAGGTACTGGACTTCGGGCTCGCGAAGGCACTCGACACAGCGCCTGAGGGCGATCCCTCGCTGTCCCCCACGCTCACCGCAGCGGCCACACAGATGGGCGTGATCATGGGGACAGCGGCGTATATGTCGCCGGAGCAGGCGCGGGGGAAGCCCGTTGACAAGCGGGCCGACATCTGGGCGTTTGGATGTGTGTTCTACGAGATGCTGACAGGTCGGCGCGCATTCGAAGGGGAAGATGTGTCCCTGACACTCGCCCAGGTGATGACCTCGCAGCCGGAGCTGGAGGCGCTGCCACAACGAACTCCACTATTGGTCGTAGGCATCCTGCGGCGCTCGTTCGAGAAAGACCAGAGGCTCCGACTTCGGGACGTTGGAGAGGCTCGGGTCGTGCTGGAGGGTGCAGAGTCCGTTGCTTCGACCGGAGAGGTTGTCTCGACCGCCCCCCGTCGGATCGCAGACAGACTCGGGTGGGTGGCTGCTGCGGTGCTTGGCCTAGTCGCCGTTGCATTCCTGTTGCGCAGCGATATACGAACGATCCCAGAGCAGGGAACTATCCGGTTCACGGTACCGCCGCCTCCTGAAACCTCAATCGCACCGGGACCGGCAGCACCACAGCTGGCGGTGTCGCCCGATGGGCGCCGCCTTGCCTTTGCAGCGGTCGACGCCTCGGGTTCGTCTCAGCTCTGGGTGCGCGACCTCGATTCGACGACCTCCCGACCTCTGCAGGGTACGGAGGACGCGCAGTTTCCGTTCTGGTCACCCGACGGCAACTCAATCGGCTTCCAGACGCTGACCCATGTCAAAACGGTCCCTCTCGCCGGGGGGGGCGTGAGCATCCTGTGCGAGAACGATTTTACAAATGGGGCCGCGTGGAGCGACGCCGGAGTCGTCATCTTCGCTGCGCGAACCGGTCTGATGCGAGTTTCGTCGGACGGAGGAATTCCTCAAACGCTTACAACGCTTGGGGCTGCGGAGCAGGAAACGGCTCACTTCTGGCCTCAGTTCTTGCCCGACAACAACCACTTTCTCTACTTCATCGAGAGTTCCGATGAGCAGCGTCAAGGAATCTACGTGTCGTCACTCGAAGGCGATCCACCGACGCGAGTGATGTCGTCGCCAGTGCGCGCCGTTTTCGCCGCCGGGCATCTATTCTTTCTGCGCGGCGCGACGCTAATGGCGCAGCCGCTTGACCTCCAAGAGTTTCGTCTCGTCGACGATCCCGTCCCCGTGGCGCAAGATGTTACGTACAACCCTGTTGGCACCAAGCGTTCGAGCGTATCAGCTTCGGATGGCGGCGTGATCGCGTTTAGGACTGGCGGGATTGGTGGCACGCCAACAAGTAGACTTGTCTGGTTTGATCGAGACGGTGACCGGCTTGGCACCGTCGGCGCCCCTGGTCCCTACGGAAGCCTGTCTTTGTCGCCGGATGATTCCCGCCTGGCGTTTGACCGCGTCGACTCGACGACCGGTACGTCTGATATCTGGCTCCATGACCTGCAGTCGGGTAGAGAGGAGCAGTTCACCTTCGACATAGCAGCTGATCGGGCTCCGGTGTTCTCGCCCAATGGACGACAGGTCGCATTTTGGTCATCCAGGGATGATCGGCCGGGACTCTACCGCAAGGACGCGAGCGGTAGTGGCGACGTAGAGCTACTGCTCGCGTTTGTCGAGCGGATCGAGCCGATGCACTGGTCCGACTCCCACCTGGTCCTCGGAACCCGTGGAGGCTCAGCCTCCCGGAACCTGATGAGGATGACAGTTGAGGGTGATCGCCAGACGACTTCCCTGCTCGAAACTGACGGGTCGGAGTTCGACGCCCGTTTATCCCCTGACCGCCGCTGGCTGGCATACGTTTCGAATTTCAGCGGTCGCAACGAAGTGTATGTATCCCCGTATCCCGACGTCGAAGGGGGGCGTCGACGCATCTCGCCTTTCGGTGGCACCGATCCGAGTTGGCGCGGCGACGGCACAGAGCTATTCTACCTCGACCCGCAGAATACGTTGGTCGCCGTTTCTGTGAACGGTGACAGAGCGGCCTTCGAATATGGGGCCCCTCAAGAATTGTTCCGTGCTAGCGTCTCCAGTTTGGCATTCGCGTACCGGAACCCTTACGTTGCGACGTCCGATGGACAGCGATTCCTGGTGAACGTGCAGGACCCCGATCCAAGTCCGATCTCCGTTGTGGTTAATTGGTTGCCGCGAACCGAGCCTTGACCATGCCGCTCGAACCCGGCACCACCCTCGGTCCCTACTCCGTCACCGCCAAGATCGGCGAAGGCGGCATGGGTGAGGTCTACCAGGCCACCGATACCAAAAGGAGATAAATATGAGAAGGATAGTTTTCGCTCTTATCATCGGCCTTAGCTTTAGCGGCATCGCGAGTGCCCAGGACGACCCGCCGCCGCCCTGCGGCCCGGCCGGACACTTGCCAGATGAGCTGTCAACTAACGTAGCGGCCGACTCTCGCTGCTTCGAGATTCGCATGTACACGGCTGAACTGGCGCAAGACGGCAAAGGTGGCATCGACAATCTGCACCAGCGCTTCCGTGAGCGCGAGGTCGCGCTCTTTGAAAAGCACGGTGCCGAGGTCATCGCGGCCTGGCAGAGGCTCGATAATCCAAACACGCTGGTGTGGATGTTGGCGTATCGCGACCGCGCTCACCGTGACCAGGTTTTTGCCGACTTCCTCGCTGACCCGGAATGGGTTGCGCTGTTAGCGAAGTACCCAGTCCCGATCGACATCGAGGCCTACATGATGAGTGCATCAGACTACTCGGCCCTCAAGTAGGCTGAGTGACATGTTTCGCCCACTGGCCAGGTTCGTCGTGGGGTCAGCGGTCTAAGGCGACGTCAGGCATCGTGTGTCGTTGGAAAGGCGAGTTGCTTGGGGGCTACGTCTGGCTCTCAGCGACCTCCGGACCCCCCTTCCGGGCGGCGGCTACCCTTCGGTCACGGTCGGTGGCGAACCTAGCCAGATCTCGCCGGTAGTTCGCGTCGAGCTCCCGGCGCTTGTCCGGGTCCCAGGTGGTCAGGAGTGCTGAGTCGTGGAGGATGCGGCACTCGGCAACGTGCGCGTCGTAGGTCCGCTGCGCGTCGGCGACCGCCTCCTTCTGGGTATCCGTCAGCGGTGTCGTCTCGATCCCGGCCTCGGCATCTTTCTGCCGGAGCCGTTCCATGGCCAGTTCGACCGCGCTCTTCGGAGGTTGATCAGACACCGAAATAGCCTATCCGAGATCGCGTGGGTCCGGCGCACAGACCCGCAACCCCCGACCCGCTGATAACGAATCTCTTCCCGACAGGGGCAGAGTTGAAGCCCGCTACAAATATCGAGTGCAACACGTTGCACTGAGCACCTGATCGGTGAAGCGCACGAACGGCAGCTAAGCGCCGATCTCCTGTCCGGTCGCTCCCAACACCCTCCAGTTGCCGAACCCCTCTGACGAAGCGCACGTGCGCCACCTGGAGGCAATCCTGTGCAACCCTGGAGCCCGCAGTCCATCCATATATAGAATGACCGCTAGATCAGCATCCACAACCCATGGCCCTCACCGTCGGCTCCCGACTCGGCCACTACTACGTCACCGCCCTCATCGGCGAGGGGGGCATGGGACAGGTCTATCAGGCCACCGACACGAAGCTCAACCGCCAGGTGGCGCTGAAGATCCTCCCCGAGGCGTTTGCGAGTGACCCTGATCGCCTTGCTCGCTTCCAGCGTGAAGCTCAGGTCCTCGCCAGTCTGAACCATCCGAACATCGCACAGATCCACGGCATCGAGGAAACGGACGATGCGCGGGCATTGGTGCTGGAGTTGGTGGAAGGGCCGACGCTGGAGGATCGCATCAAGCAAGGGCCGATCCCTCTCGACGAAGCGCTGCCCATCGCCAAGCAGATCGCCGAGGCACTCGAAGCCGCCCATGAAGCTGGTGTCATTCACCGCGACCTCAAACCGGCCAACATCAAAGTCAAGGACGACGGCACTGTGAAGGTCTTGGACTTCGGGTTGGCAAAGGCATTTCAGCCCGATGCGAACGACCCGAGCCTGTCCCAATCACCGACGATCAGTCTCACCGCAGCAGCCACGCAGATGGGGATGGTGATCGGCACGGCGGCCTACATGGCACCGGAGCAAGCCAAGGGACTGCCGGTCGATAAACGTGCGGATATCTGGGCCTTCGGTGCCGTCCTGTTCGAGATGCTGACGGGCAAGAAACTGTTTGACGCCGGGGATGTGTCCGAGATGCTGGCATCGGTGCTGGTGAAGGACCCAGACATCTCCAGCATGGGAACCCACGTTCCTGCCCACGTCCGATCCGTGGTGCGCCGATGTCTCGTCAAGGACCCGAGGAAACGGCTGCGTGATATTGGCGATGTCCGGTTGGCGATGGAGGGTACGTTCGAGATGTCTGTCTCGAGTCAGACCACTCCCGCGCCACCGCTCAAGGTCTGGCAGCGCCCTGTTCCTGCTGCTGCTCATCCCCTGCCCCATCCGTCCAGTAGCTCACGCCGCGACCTGCGCTCCGTGCGACGGGCTCGATAATGTCGCCCCACCTTCGTTCGTTGTCGCCCGGGTGCCAGTTCCAGAGAGGCTCACCCGTAGCGGCATCGAGGGCTACCACGCTGCGTTGGTTACCGGCGGTCGTATACAGGACCCCGTTGATCACGATGGGACTGACTTGCATCCGGCCGGACGGAGGGGGCGTGCCCTGGTTCCGTGCGCTCCATCGCCATGCCACCTCCAGATCCCCGACGTTGCCGGAATGAATCTGGTCGAGCGGCGAGTAGCGAGTGGCGCCGGCGTCGGCCCCGAACACACCCCACTCCCCATTGGCGGCGCCCGACTGAGCGGTCGCACCAGCCGCGCCCAGACACGCGACCGCCGCAATCGCAGCGGCATAACGGATCACAGGGCGCCGAGTAGCGATCACCTTGCGCATCGCTTGTCTTCTTTTCGCTCTGCCGCTGGTGCCGCCCTCGCCGATCTTGGCGGTGACATCGTAGTGACCGAGTCGGGAGCCGACTTCTAGAGCCATGGTTGAGATGGTGTGGGCCGATTATAGCTAGGCAGCTCAGGTCTGCTGCGCACCGTCAAAGCTGTGAAGCGCCTCAGCTTCGCTGTCGAACACCTCGACCACGGTATTAAGTTTTGAGATCGCCAGCATCTTCGTGACCCGGCTCTGGGAGGCGGCGACCTTCAGCTTGCCGTGGCGGTTGCGAACACTGACAACGGAGGTTGCGAGTTCCCCAACGCCCCAGCTGTTCATGTAGGGCACTTGACTCAAGTTGAGGAGCAGGCGCAGGTGTCCTCGGTCGAGGAGTTCACTAACTCGTCTCTTGACCGAGCCATATTCCTTGTTATTGATCATCTCGCCTTTGACGTCGAGCGCCACGATGTCGCCGACTGGGCGATCCGTCACGCTCATGACGGTGCTTCCCCCATGAGTACCCTCTGGTCAGTCCCGCAGACCCATCGGCGTGAACGCTGTCAGTGCGAAAACGGCTCGAGCGTCGGCGTTGCGTCCGGCCGCAGCGGCGTCCGCGCCGTGTTCAACACCATCGCGATTAGCGTGTAATAGCCGCTGAGCCCCACCATGTCAACAATCCCTTGCTCGCCGAACTCAGCGAGCGCTCTGGCGTAGGTAGCATCGCTCACCCTCCCGTCTCGGTGCAGCACGGTGCAGAAGTCGTACAAGGCTTCCTCGTCGTCGGCCATCCCTTCTGGTCGCCGCCCGTCGGCGACAGCCGCCGCGATGTCGGGACTCAGACCGCCCTCTAACGCAAGGCGGTAGTGCGCGGCCCATTCGTAATTCTGCGTCCATTCGCGTGCGGTAATCAGGATGACCAACTCGGACAAGCGAGGCGGCAACGAGCTGTTGAATCGGAGGTAGTCGCTCACGCCCCGCAATCGGTTGAGTAGCTCCGGGCTGCGAAGGATCACGGCCCACGGACCTCCAGGTTCGCCACGGCTTCCTTCTGCGCCTCCGTCATCTCCTCGTCTGGAATAGGCGGCATCCGATTTTGGGCCTGGGCACCCAGCGAGAGAAGTGAAATGAATATGACGAGTCGGGCGACGCGCCCGATTCGGCCGCTGCGTTCGTAACGCTTGCATCTCGGCATCGGAACTCTCCCTCCAATCACAGCCGTGTGTTCGTCGACGGGCACAGGACAGAGACCAGCTTGGTGTCTCTGGCCCGATAGACCTCCCCCATGCCGCCGTCACCGAGTTTGGCGGTGACGGCATACGGGCCGAGGGTGGTGCCGGGTGCTAGAGGCATATCTGTCGTCCTCGACATCATCCCCAAACCAACACTGGTCCAGGTCGAGCGCGTCTTGACGAGCGTCAGAATCGTTGGACCACGATACCCGGTAGGCCTCAAACCTGACGAGTGTTGCGGCTGGCATTCTTGATCGGATTGCCCCAGACCTTGGCGTTGGGGATGGTCACGGTTTCGTTATCGCTGGAAAACAGGACGCACGCGGCCAGGTTAACTTCCATCACTTCCCCAGTGACGCCGGCCACCCGCACGGTTTCGCCGACCACAAAGGGCCGTTTGATCAGAATAAACATTCCCGCCGCAAAGTTTGCCAGCACGTCCTTAACCGCAAAGCCCACCACAAAGCCAGCGACACTCAGCCCGGCAATAAATCCCGACACATTGAATCCAAGGTTTCCGGCAAGTAAGTATCCCCCGGCAAAGCCGGGGGCCTTAGTTTGTGAGCCGCTCAAAGCGGCATGACGTGCCCGCTATGCGGTCACTTGAGCCACCTCACGGTGGCCACTCTACTCCAACGGCAACTGATCCGACCGCCGGTCCTCGCGTTCCTGCTGCTGGATGTACTCCCGAATGACCCGCTCATCGCGACCCACCGTGGACACGAAGTAGCCCCGGGCCCAGAAGTGCTGCCCCACGAAGTTCCGCGAACGTCCCGCGAACTCCCGAGCGATGTGGATGGCACTCTTCCCCTTGAGATATCCGATGACCTGGGCGACAGAGTACTTCGGCGGAATCGACATCATCATATGCACATGGTCCGGCAACAGATGCCCCTCCTCCACCTCGCTCTCGCGATGCAGCGCCAGACGGCGGAACACCTCGCCCAAATCCCGCCGCAATCCCCCGTACATCGCCTTTCTTCGATACTTCGGGATGAACACAACGTGATACTGACAGTGCCATTTCGTATGATTGAGACTTCGGTAGGTCGGCATGAGGTCTCCTTCTCGTGATGCTTGAGCGGCTCACGGGAAGGAGTTCCTCACGTGACTCCCCGAAACGTCAAACGGGGCTGGCCGCCCCGGCAAAGCCGGGGGGTCTCCCACGGCAACTAGGCTGATCAAAACCACCCACAGGAACCACTTAACGCTGCGCTGGCAAAGAATTTCAAGGGTGCGGTCATAGCCCACCGTGGAGAAGAACCTGCCCAGATGGTGATCCACCGCGCGGATCAAAATAATCCCAACCACAAGGCCTATGGTCGCCAGACTCCAAGGCAGGAAGCGTTGGGATATGTAGGCCTGAGCCTGGGCGATCATTTCTTCAATCATGACAAAGCCGGGCTGAACATCGCCGGGGGGATGTCCCTCTAGCTGTTGAAATTTGAAGGCGGCGGCTCTTCACTGGTCGTGCTATACGACCGGTGACGAAACCGAGGTGAAAGCCTCCCAGCAAGGAGCCGCCATGAAGAAGCAGTCTCGCACAGTCCCTCGCCGTCGCCAATCGGTATCCCCGACGCCACGGCACCTTCCGTTGGTCGATATCCTCGTTGATACGCAGGCCGAGCTCCAGGAGCTGGTCGTGGCGTCGGGCCTGAAGGTGCTCGAGGCCATGCTGGAAGAAGATCGGTCCGCTGTGTGCGGGCCCCGGTATGCACATCAACCCGAGCGGCAGGCCTATCGCGCCGGTCATACCCCCAGTCAGGTGGTGCTGGGCGGGCGGAAGGTCGCCATCCGCCGACCGCGCGCCCGGCGCGGCGGCGCGGAGGTGCCGTTGCCCACCGCGCGGGCATTTACGGACGCGGACCCGCTGAACCGGCGTGTCGTCGACCAGATGCTCATTGGCGTGGCGACCCGTCAGTATGGGCGGAGTCTGGACCCGCTCGGCGCGGATATCACCACGCGGGGCACGAGCAAGAGTGCGGTCAGTCGACGCTTTGTCGCGCAGACCCAGGCGCAGCTGGACGCGTGGCGGGCGACGCCGCTCAACCCGCTGGACCTGGCGGTTCTGCTCATCGATGGGGTGCAGGTCGGCGGGCACTGTATCGTGGTCGCGCTAGGCATTGATCACACCGGCGCCAAACACCCGCTCGGCCTCTGGGAAGGGGCCACGGAGAATGCGACGGTCTGTCAGGGACTTTTGACGAATCTCGCGAGTCGCGGGCTCCGCACCGACCGGAGCCTCCTGGTGATCGTCGATGGGGCGAAGGCCCTGGACACGGCCGTGACCCAGACGTTCGGCCGGGCCGCCGTGGTGCAGCGCTGTCAGGTCCACAAGGGCCGGAACATCCTGGACCATCTCCCCGACGCGCAGCGTCCATGGGTGACGGCGATCCTCAGGCGCGCCTATACACACACGAACGTCAAGGCCGCGAAGCGCTTGCTGCAGGACCTGGCTCGTCGCTTGGACACCGACTATCCGAGTGCGGCCACCAGCGTCCGGGAAGGTCTTGACGAAACACTGACCGTGCTCGGCTTGGGGCTGTCGGAGCGCCTCCAACGATCGTTGGTCACCACCAACGCCATCGAGAGTCTCCTCAGCCGCACGCGCCATGTGAAGCGGAATGTGAAGCGCTGGCGCGGTGGGACGATGGTGCTTCGCTGGGTGGCCGCCGGTGTGCTCGAAGCCGCGAAAGGGTTCCGTCGGGTGAAAGGGTGCAAAGATATGCCGGCGCTCGTCGCTGCCCTTCAGGCACGTGACGCGCGCCTGGGACTCGGGGAGTCGTCAGAGATGGTCGCGTAGTCGTGAACCGAGCCGCCGCTGAGTTTCAACAGCGCACGGGACATCCCCATCGCCGGGCTGAGATCCTGGTTGGCAGAGTTGCACGATGACGAACCAGCCCCTCAGCTATCGCGGCCTTGGTGTCGGTGGCCTGGTAGACCTGGCCCATCCCCCCCTCGCCGATGAGGGCGATGACGTCGTAGTGGCCGAGTCGGGAGCCGATCTCTAAGGCCATGGGCTGTGTTGAGTTGATCGTCGCGGATCAGCCCGCATTATAGGCGCTGGTGGACGAACAGCGAGCGACAGCAGCCAGTCTCTGGGCATTGATAGGGCACAAGCGGACACCGTGGCGAAGGAGCCAAACGGAGTTTCCGTCCTCAGACGCATCTCAGTCCCTTAGATTCTCGGCGTCGAGCGTCTCCTTCACGCGACCCGCCCACGCCTGAACGTGGGGGATCGCACCGAGCCATCCTCCCACCAGCTCAGTCGATTCTTCCTGGTTAACACCCGGCCGGAACACCAAGAAGTATCCATCGGGATCTTTGACGTCGAACAGGAACCAGTACTTGCGACTAGAGTGGAACAGCCGTGGAACCCGTGTCTCGGAAAGCTCCAGGCTATCGACCAGTTCCCAATCGAAAGCATACGGATTCAGGTGAACCGCAATGATAGCTTGCAGGACTTGGGTTTCCTGAGTCCGTCGCAGAGAGCGTGAAATCATCCACAACCCCTAACCCTGCGCCTCGATTTCGATACTCCCGTTCGTGACCCGCACGGGATACGACCTCACGTGTGCTTGAGCCGGTGGTCCGTGGACATGACCATCGCGCACACAGAAGCGATCCCACAGGAGCCAGCCGGGGCGATCCTGTTGGGAACGCTAAAGGCCTCAGCGGGCTTCAAGCGGCGGGCTCGTCGGCCCGGGTGACGTCCGTCACTGCACCGAACACGAAGTGCAACCGGATCCGGTCGCCGGGCTTGAGACCGCGGTCCATCGACTCGGGGCCCACGCGAGCCGTCACCACCTGCCCCTCGGGATCGTCCGCATCGGTGTAGTAGACCTCGCACGAGATCTGGCCGTGAATGCTGATCGGCTGGATCTTGCGGAGGAGCCCGTCTCGTGACCCTGTGAGCATGGGCCGATCATATCCCTGACCCCGCTCATGAGCACACCCTCAGACCCTGCGAGCTGGCCAGGCCCCTGTTCCTCAATGCCGTAGATAGCCGCGATTCCGGGATGGTTCAGGCTGGCGAGGACTTGGGCCTCACGTTGGAACCGAGCCAGGCGATCAGGATCAGTTGCAAACGCCTCGGGCAGGATCTTGAGCGCCACCTCGCGGTTCAGCTTGGTATCGGTGGCTTGATAGACCTGCCCCATGCCCCCCTCGCCGATGAGGGCGGTGACGTCGTAATGGCCGAGTCGGGTGCCAACTTCTAGCGCCATAGGTTGTCAGGTTGAGATCGAGGGCATTGTAAGCCCGTGCCCAGGTTTGTCCAGCAGCCTGCGCAAGAAAGTTGTGAGCCACCGGTACAGAAGCGAACCCCGTCGAGCCTGTTCATCGACCTGCCGGTCGGAAAAGATTCCAACGAGGTCGTCCCGCAGCAGCAATCACTTGTTAGGCGGCGCGGATTGGAGCGAGCTGGCGACCTCAGAACGCGCGCGCAAGCGTCGCGACTCCCCCGACGGAGAAAGCGACCCCGGTGGCATAGCCGAGCCAGTGGCCGGCAGGGACGGTTTTTTCGAAGAAGACAAACAGGGCGAGGCCGACGATCCAATAGAGGTTCATTACACCGCCGAGAAATAGAAGTCCCATCAGGAACCAGCAGCAGCCGACACAATAAGCACCGTGCTCCAGGCCCATCCGTAGTGCGCCCTGGGCGCCTCGCCGCCAGTGCGTGCCGAGGAACGCAGGTGGCGACCGGCAGTGGCTAAGACAGGCATGCTTTATCGGAGTGAGCTGGTACGCTCCGGCGGCGAGCAGCAGGACGCCCGCCAAGATCACGTTGGCTGCGACGAGGGTCGGTGAGAGGAGACCGGTGCGCTCGAACCCCCACTGCAGCATCAATGCGACCAGACTGAAGCCAGCCCAGGCGGCGAGATAGCCGAGGGCGAATACACTTGTCGCGACATAAGGATGGCCGGTTTCGCGCTGCTTGCGGTTGATCGTCGCGAACAAGAGGATCATCGGCGCCGCGCTGGGCAGCATCATCGCGAGCATCATGATCCACCACATGAAGAACACCAGGACCGCATAGCCGAACGTCCAACTGGCGGGCGTCATCATCGGCATGCCGGCCGTGGGCCTTGATGTTCCGTGTTGCGACACGAGGGTCATCTCGAGCGCCGACGTGCCCATGCCGGCGCCGAACAGTAGATAGCCCCACGACAGCGCGATCACGGTAGTCAGCGCGGCAAGTACGACCCGGCGATCGCGTCTGACTACGGCCTCGAGGGTGGCGTCGACGGACACGGTCATCCGTCTTCAGCTCAGCAGGCCCATCGACCTAAGGGCATGGCTTGTCGGCATCCGTCGATACGGGGCCTCCGAATCTCCCCCGCCAGGGCGGGCCGGCCCAGCATCATGTAGTGTGGATCAGTCCGTCCTGATTGAAGTGGTGAACACACCACTTGGGTTCAAGGTGTCGTCGCAACACCGCGTTGTGTGATTGAGCATAGGTGATCGCCAAGTGCCTCCGCGGGTGTCTTCCAGCCGAGGGTCTTGCGGGGGCGACTGTTGAGAGCAGCAGCAACGGCGTCAAGATCATCACGAGAGTGTCTGGACAGGTCGGTGCCTTTGGGAAAGTACTGCCGCAGCAGGCCGTTGGTGTTCTCGTTCGTGCCGCGTTGCCAGGGGCTGTGTGGGTCGCAGAAGTAGATTGGCAGACCGGTGTCGATTCGGAGTTGAACGTGTTGAGCCATCTCGGCGCCTTGGTCCCATGTCAGTGAACGGCGAAGCTGCGTGGGCAGCGTGATGATCGACGACGCGATGGCGTCTCGGACGGCCTCGGCACCATGCCCCGCCAGGGCGGGACCGTTCTTGATCCGAGGCTGCCCATAGTCATCCATGCGAGGCAGATGCAGCAGCCTCGTGAATCGGCTGGTGCGTTCCACGAGGGTCCCAATCGCAGAGCTCCCCAGTCCGACAATCAGGTCACCTTCCCAGTGTCCTGGGACCGCCCGATCGTCTGCTTCGGCGGGGCGCTTGCTGATCATGATTTCGGCAGTGACGAACGCCTTGCCGCGTCCTCGTGTCCGTGCTCTTGGCACGCGCAGCGCCCGGCCGGTCCGCAAGCACGCCACCAGGTCGCGTCGCAGTGCCCCTCGTCCCTGCACGTAGAGCGCCTGGTAGATGGCCTCGTGGGAGATCCGCATCGACTCCTCATCGGGGAAGTCGACCTTGAGTCTGTTGGCAATTTGCTCAGGACTCCATGACGCCGCCCAGCGTCGGTCTTGACGGCGCCCGTGGCGGCGACCGTTCCAGTGCACATGGGGACCAGGCACCCTCGTCCCGTCGGCGGCCGTAATCCTGCCGGCGAGTCGGTCTTGCACGTACCGGCGCAGTTCGTCGTGTGCAGCGAGCTTCGCCACCTGCGGTCTTTTCGCCTTCAGGTCGGCGTGCCACTGCGCGGTCGTCGCGCGATACTCGAGTCCGCCACTGCGGGTTGCCGCATTGCGACGGAGCTCCCGAGAGATGGTCGACGGGGACCGGCTGATTCGCCGAGCGATATCACGAACCCCGCAGTGCTGGGCGTGCAAGATGGCGATCTCGTCTCGTTCGGCAAACGACAGGTAGCGCCCCGACAGAGGGGCCAGGCTGATCGGCGGCATGCCTCCACTTTCGCGGAACCATCTCGTTCCGACCGGCTGGGACACGCCGGCCCCCAGCGCCGCCTCGTCGCTGGACAACCCGCAGGCGATCGCCTCCCAGAACCGACGCCGATGCTCACGGCGTCCCGCCGTGGGACGACCCGGCGACCGCATCGGAAGACGTCCCGCACGGGGTGACCGACGACGTTTCGGTGTTCCCATCGCAACTCCTCACCGTTGAGGTGTTGCGACGACCGTTTGAATCTACCCCACATGCCATAGGAATCTTCGAACGCCATGTCCATTCCACCGGTTACCGTGGTCGTGGCGAGTCCGAGTTCCGCGTACTCGAACTCGACGCTCCCATGGGGGCGAGCCAACGCAACGTGGAACGGTTCACCGCTGAATCCGTTGATCAGAGGTCTCCCGCGGCTGGTCAGGATGCCAGGGATGTGCGCCGCTGCCGTTCGTTGGTCGAAATCCGCGTCGAGCTCGATGGGCAGGAACAAGGTGTCGAGAAAGTTCTCGCACATGGCCCCATAGACGGAGTAGACATTGCTCAGGGGGACGCACGCCTCACCCGAGAGAATCGTCTTGAGCGCCATCCGTTGAGCTTCGTCTGCCCGCTCATCAATGATGATCTGGCGCGTGCCGTTGCCTGCCTCGATTTCTCCAGGCCACTTCCAAAGCCCCGCCCACTTCAGGCCAGCCAGTGGCGTCTCGTTGAAGCGACCTTCCTCTACGGCGCCGATGTACGCCGTCTGACAAAAGCCATGCGTACTGGGCAAGTTGAACTGACAACCGCAGTTCATGTCGCAGTTGCAGTTGTCGTAAGTACGGCTCTTTAACTCCCACTGGTCCGGCATCTTGGCGAGCCCTTCGGTTGGACAATAGTCGAGATCAGGCACCGCCGCAACGTGCCACCCCGTGATCCCCTGGCCGCCGCGCCTGCCGCGACGCATACGGGCCGAGGGTGGTGCCGGGTGACAACGGCATACTGTCTCTCGGGTGTCGAAGCTCTCAGCGGATCAGGCCATCCTGGTTGTAGTGGTGGACGCAGAACAGCGCCCACGAATCTTCGAACGCCATTTCCAGGTCACCGGTCACGGCAGTCGTGCCACGTCCGATTTCCCCGTAGGTGAACTCGAAGCTGCCGGTGGGCCGTGCCAGCGCAACGTGGAATGGTTCGCCATTGAACTTGTTGATGATCGGTCTGCCCTGACTCCTGACGACACCCGGGATGTCGACCTTCGCGGTTCTGAGCTTGAGGTCCACTTCGAGAGCGATCGGCAGGAACAGTGTCTCGAAAAATTCCGCGCAGAGCGAACCGAAAACGGAAAAATGATTGCTGAGGGACACGCATGCCTCACCCGAGATAATCGTTTCGAGAGCAGACCGCTGAGCCTCGTCCGCCCGCTCGTCGATAATGATCTGGCGCTTGCCGTTGCCCTCCGCGATCTCGCCGGGAAATATGCAAAGGAACGCCCAATTCAGCCCCGTGAGCGGCGTGGCATTGAAATGACCTTGAACGACGTTGCCGACGTAGGCGAAGTGACAATTCCCGTGTGTCGTGGGCTCGTTGAATTGACACCCGCAGCTCACGGAACAATTGCAGTTGTCGTAGGTGTGGCTCTTGAATTCCCAATGACTAGGCATCTTGCCAGCCTTTCGCGCGAGTCGGGACGCGATACACCTGCCCCATGCCCCCCTCGCCGATGAGGGCGGTGACGTCGTAGTGGGCGAGGCGGGAGTCGACTGCGAGCGTCATGGGTTGTCAGACTGAGATCGCGGCCATTGTATGCCGCTGCCCTACTTTGTCCACCAGCCTGCACGGAATACCGCTAGAACGCGCACGTGCGCATTGTGCGGCGCTTTAAGCTAGAGGCAGGTGTGGTCGGAACGGCGGGGCCATCTGAATCTGGGCCGCCTAGGAGCATCTCGCCGAGCACATGATAAGAGGGCCCGCCTGTCTTCAGGCGGCTCTCGAACAGCAGGACCCGGTCCACGAGCGACCGGGCGGACGGGACGGCCACCGTGGCGAGTGCCTCCACCAGCGAGGCGCGACGCATCGACACCCCTCGTCTCATGCGACCAACCGTCAGGTGCGGGTGGTATACCTGGTCGCCTGCCGGGTAGCCCAACGGCGTCAGACGTGTCTGCACTTCTCGCCTGACAGACGCCAGCTGGACCGCGCCCTCCTGCACACCTATGCAGATCACACGTGGCTGCCCACGTGGTGGAAACGTCCCGCCCGGGCCGAACGACACAGGAAACGGAGAGTGGCTCAATGTCGACGCGAAGGCGTTCACGAGGACAACACCGGCTCGTGGGCTGACCTCGCCCAGGAACTGGAGCGTCAGATGGAAATTACTGGGCACGACCCATTTGACCGCTGCTCTGCCGAGCGCTCGCTCGGTTCGAAGATGAGCGAACGCTGCAGCCACCGCGTCTCGCACACGGGCCTCAAGCCTAACGGCGGTAAAGAGCCGCATCCCTCAGGTCCATCGTCCATCGTCCATGGCACGCTCCAATCTCACCCCCCCCATGCCGCCTTCGCCGATCTTGGCGGTGACACCCAGTTCTCGACAACGACGAATCCTGGTGCTGTGCTCGTGTCCGTGTCCCGCGCCATCAGGAACCGCTGCAGTAAGTATCCCCCGGCAAAGCCGGGGGCCTTAGTTTGTGAGCCGCTCAAAGCGGCATGACGTGCCCGCTATGCGGTCACTTGAGCCACCTCACGGTGGCCACTCTACTCCAACGGCAACTGATCCGACCGCCGGTCCTCGCGTTCCTGCTGCTGGATGTACTCCCGAATGACCCGCTCATCGCGACCCACCGTGGACACGAAGTAGCCCCGGGCCCAGAAGTGCTGCCCCACGAAGTTCCGCGAACGTCCCGCGAACTCCCGAGCGATGTGGATGGCACTCTTCCCCTTGAGATATCCGATGACCTGGGCGACAGAGTACTTCGGCGGAATCGACATCATCATATGCACATGGTCCGGCAACAGATGCCCCTCCTCCACCTCGCTCTCGCGATGCAGCGCCAGACGGCGGAACACCTCGCCCAAATCCCGCCGCAATCCCCCGTACATCGCCTTTCTTCGATACTTCGGGATGAACACAACGTGATACTGACAGTGCCATTTCGTATAATTGAGACTTCGGTAGGTCGGCATGAGGTCTCCTTCTCGTGATGCTTGAGCGGCTCACGGGAAGGAGTTCCTCACGTGACTCCCCGAAACGTCAAACGGGGCTGGCCGCCCCGGCAAAGCCGGGGGGTCTCCCACGGCAACTAGAGTTGAATCAGCCGCATCTGGTGTCAGAGCGCCGGCTTTGAACTCCGACTTGAATGACCCTGGCCTCTACTCGGGCGGCACGACGCCGATATCTCTGGCCAACCCCAACCCGTCACGCTCGACCCAGGTTTTGACGATCTTGCCATTCTCGATGCGTTGCCAGCTAAGTCCGGTCCGCGTTATCGAGTTGCCCGTCGGTGCGATCCCGAGGACCTCGCCGTCGTGAGTTCCGACACCGGTCCAGCGGCTGCACACAATGTCGCCTTCCGCGATGATGTTATGAATTTCGAATCGCAGGTCTGAAAACATCGTCGTGTAGAGCGTGATCAGATCGCGGTAGCCATCGACGCCGACCAGATCAGCCGGGTTGTTCGGATCGTGATTGACGTGATCTTCGGCGATGAGATCCCCCAGCTTGTCCAGATCGCGCGAATTCCAGACGTCCCAGAGTCGGCGTACGAATGCTTTGTTGGCTTCAGACATGTGTCCCCCCGTACTGATCGAATTTCCAAAGCGTGTGCTGTCGAGATTCTTGGACCCAACATCTCCCGAACACCATCGGTTCTGGGCATCAGGCTATCCGAATCTCGTTGCAGATTCCACGTTTGAGCTAAGCGCCGTGCAGCGAAGAGGGAGGAGAGAAAGGAACCGATAAGATGGCCGCTACAAGATCCCCCCACTTGCGCTTCAGGCCGTGAAACGTGTTGCACTCGGCATATGTGATGCGGGCCGGGTGCGCGTTACTCGGTGGGGACGAGGCGCGTGAGTTCGCCGTAACAGTCCTGGACAAGATGAAGTTGCGGCCGTGTGAGAGTCAGCGTCCCACGAAGTCCACGAGTGCGGGCACGATTACCTCGTGCGCGTCTTCCTGGAGGTAGTGACCGGCGTCGGGAATTCTCGTGACCTCGGCGTCCGGAAACGTGTCCAACCACAGCTCGTCAAGCATCTCCGGCGTGAAGGCAATGTCCTTCATGGCCCACATGATCCGCACGGGTTTGGTCCGGAAGTTCTCCTTGAGCTTCTCTTCGATGTCAGCATTCATGTCCGACACCGGTCCCTCCGGGCCGGACGGGATCTCACGTGGAAACACGAGGATGGACGTTCGCGCCGACCAGGACGGGTGCGGCGCGAGGTACGCCGCCTTGACGTTGCTGGTGAAACGGTCCTGCTTGGTCACGCCGGCCCGGAAGAGGAAGACCTTCACGAACATGTGGAGACCCTTCACCATCAGCTCGCCGACGCCGGGCGTGCGAAACAGCTTGAGCGGTACCGGCAGCTTCACCGGCCCGCGAGGACGATGGGCGAAGGTATTGAGAATAAACAGCCTGCTGACGCGCTCCGGGTGACGAGTGGCCCACCACAACGAGATGGGCCCGCCCCAGTCCTGGCACACCACGGTCGCATCGCGGAGGTCGAGCGACTCCAGCAACTTGTTCATCCGCTCAGCGTGCCTGGGCACGGTGTAGAGCTGAGCGTCGTCGGGTTTCGCCGACCGGCCGAAGCCGAGGTGGTCGGGCACGATCGCCCGGTGGCCCGCTTTCACCAAGCCCGCTATGAAGTGTCGGTACAGATAGCCCCACGTTGGGTTGCCGTGTACCAGCACGACGGGCTTACCATCGGCCGGCCCGACGTCGACGTAGTGCATCCGCCCATCCGCAGACTCGAACCACTTCGACTCGTAAGGCCAGGAACCACCGAACGTCCAGTCATCGGCCACCGATCACGCTCCAGTTTGGATAGTCCGTGAACGCCTGTGGCAAGACCTTTAGCGCCACTTCCCGCTCGAGCTTGGTGTCGGTGGCCCGATAGACCTGCCCCATGCCCCCCTCGCCGATGAGGGCGGTGACGTCGTAGTGCGCGAGTCGGGAGCCGACTGCGAGCGACATGGGCTGAGATCGAGGGCATTGTATGCCGCGGCCCTGGCTTGTCCAGCAAGCCGCACGGATTGCCGTTAGGAAGGTTACGAACGCATTGTGCGGGGCTTCAGCCGCCTGGCAGGTGTTCGGAGTCGTCGGCGCGGGTTACAGGGCCGTGTGCAGCGTACGTTCGCTTCCGGCTGTGCAACCTGTTGCGCCGTCGGTTTCGGATACTCTTAATCTCTGAGATCGGCACCCCCCCTTACGGGCAGGTAGTGTTCCTTCCAACGCCTCCCCGCATCGGAGTCGCCGCGCGCAAAACGCCGAGTCGCATTCGTACTGAACCCGGACAAGCGCTTGACGGAACTTCCTGTGAAGTTCAAACATACACGAACACAAACAACACTGTGGGTAAACTGTCGCCCGGAAGAGCTAAGCGTGGCCGGACTGCTCGGCCGAACTGGCGACACTTAAAGGGAGGATGCAATGAACACAAAGCATGCGTTAACGCTCAGCGCTGTCGGGCTCTCAATCGCTCTTGCCGCGCCGCCGGCGTTCGGCCAGCAGGCGGCCCCAGGTAACATGAACATCCTGATTGTCTGCGGGGACGAAAACGGCTACTACGCCAAGTGCACCAGCCTTGACGACCGCTCGCTCGAGCTCCATCTGCGTCTCGACTTTGGACACCACGTGACCATGATGCCCGATGACACAGACGAGGCCGAAATGCAGGCGGCGGCCGACGCGGCGGACTTGATAATCGTCCCCGAGTCGGTGAACTCCGGCGACGTCGGCACGAAACTCACTGCAACGTCGACGCCGATCATCAACATGGAGGCGTTCCTGCAGGATGAGTTTCAATTCGTGGACCCGGACGGTCAGAGTGTCGATCCCGGCTCGCCAGAGGGAGGTGCCGGGGGCACCATTGAAGAGCCGACCGGTCAGGTCGAAGTCGGCCACTTCGGCGCCATCGATGGCGAGACCGATATCGTCATCGTGGATCCTTCACACCCGCTGGCGGCAGGGCTGTCGGGCCGCGTTACCGTCTACACCATCCCTGCGGAAATCAACTGGGCCGTGAATGAGGTGTTGGCACCCGGGGTCCAGTCTGTGGCCGCTCTTCCGGACTACCCTGAAGCGCAGTCGACCTACTTCATTCCCCCAGGCGATGCGCTCTTCGACGGCTCGCCTTCGCCAAACCTGCGCATCTCGCTCTTCACCGAGAACAACAACGACCTTGGCACGTATCATCGGATGACCGAAGACGGTCATCGCCTCTTCGACGCCGCGATTAACTGGGCGTTGACCCACGGTTCCGGGATGTAGAAGACAGCCTGTCGGGCACGGGAGTGCGCGAGGCGCAGGCAGCGGCACCTGCGAGCGAGATGACGACGTCGAGAATCGCGACCTGACGCATGACAGCTCCTGCATGTAGGCGCGCCACGTGGAGCCGATCCCAGCCCGCGACGGGTTGATCCCCAATACATGCTCGTCGCAGATGAGCAATGCGAACGAGCATACTTCGGTAGCATGTCTCGCCTGGAGCGCGTGCGAAGCCTGTTACGGTTGACACATAGCGCCACACCATCTGACGTCGGCGTGTGATGAATAGCTCGCGACACCCGTGGCATGAGGTCGCGAGTGCGCCTCGCCCACTCTACCACCGCGAGCGGCGACGATCAGGATCAGCGGCAAACGCCTCGGGCAGGATCTTCAGCGCCACCTGCCGGTTCAGCTTGGTGTCGGTGGCCCGATAGACCTGCCCCATGCCCCCCTCGCCGATGAGGGCGGTGACGTCGTAGTGCGCGAGTCGGGAGCCGACTGCGAGCGCCATGGGTTGTCAGACTGAGATCGCGGCCATTGTATGCCGCTGCCCTACTTTGTCCACCAGCCTGCACGGAATACCGCTAGAACGCGCACGTGCGCATTGTGCGGCGCTTTAAGCTAGAGGCAGGTGTGGTCGGAACAGGCGGGGCCATCTGAATCTGGGCCGCCTAGGAGCATCTCGCCGAGCACATGATAAGAGGGCCCGCCTGTCTTTAGGCGGCTCTCGAACAGCAGGACCCGGTCCACGAGCGACCGGGCGGACGGGACGGCCCGTGGCGAGTGGCTCCACCAGCGAGGCGCGACGCATCGACACCCCTCGTCTCACGCGACCAACCGTCAGGTGCG
Source organism: Vicinamibacterales bacterium (assembly GCA_965249105.1). Lineage (GTDB taxonomy): Bacteria > Acidobacteriota > Vicinamibacteria > Vicinamibacterales > UBA8438 > CAUZIB01. Next base: position 2,396,603 of record OZ252219.1, read on the forward strand.
GGTGGTATACCTGGTCGCCTGCCGGGTAGCCCAACGGCGTCAGACGTGTCTGCACTTCTCGCCTGACAGACGCAAGCTGGACCGCGCCCTCCTGAACACCTATGCAGATCACACGTGGCTGCCCACGTGGTGGAAATGTCCCGCCCGGGCCGAACGACACATGAAACGGAGAGTGGCTCAATGTCGACGCGAACGCGTTCACGAGGACAGCACCGGCGTGTGGGCTGACCTCACCCAGGAACTGGAGCGTCAAATGGAAATTGCTGGGCACCACCCATTTGACCGCTGCTCTGCCGAGCGCTCGCTCGGTTCGAAGATGAGCGAACGCGGCAGCCACCGCGTCTCGCACACGGGCCTCAAACCTAACGGCAGTAAAGAGCCGCATCCCTCAGGTCCATCGTCCATCGTCCATGGGATACAACTCCAAGCTCAGCTGCCCCATTCCGCCTTCGCCGATCTTGGCGGTGACGGCATACGGGCCGAGGGTGGTGCCGGGGTCTAAAACCATCGCGTCCCGCCCCACTATCTGAGCGCGCCCCGAATCGACTCGATGATAAACGCCCGATCCGCCCGATCTGGCCCAACTCCGGCCATGTGCCCCCACAGTGACGGAATCGGCAGGAACTTGCCGTCTGGGATGAACTGCATCTCATACTCAGCGTCGGTGATCGGAAAATACATGTCAGTCGCGCCGGGCATGTAGATGACCTGCGCTCGGATCGAGCCCAACGCGCGCTCGACGTCGCCCCCGAAGCCGGGCGTGTCGCCGACATCGTGTGCTTGCCACACCCGGCCCTGGACCACCTGGTCGTGCGGGCGGAAGCCCGGCCGTGCACGTGACAGCTGCTCGATGAGGGCATCCAAGGACGGGGTGTTCGGAGAGCGAAAAAGCTCTTGGCGCCACCACTCGGTGGAGCGGGTCCAGGCCGCCCAGTGCAGCGCCCAAGCTCGACTCCCAGCCGCCGAGAGGGAATCGCGTCCCGCGAGGATCTCAGGATCGTGAGTGATGAGGGTGAGGGCGCTCTCCAGCCGAACGATACCATGCGGGTACGTCTTCGCCGTGCCGGCGAGGGGCACGATGACATCCATGAAGTCCGGGTGCGAGACCGCCCATTGGAACGCCTGCTGCGCTCCCATCGAGAAGCCGATGACTGCCCGAAGGTGGATGATGCCGAACATCTCCGTCACGAGCCGGTGTGTCGCTTTAACGTTGTCCCGGATCGTGATCGACGGGAACTCCTCATGTGTCTGCGGCGGATCCGAGTTGCTAGGCGACGAGGAGCCACCACTGGCGAACATCTCGGTCACGATCACGAAATACTCCGCGGGATCGAGTGCGGCATCAGGCCCGATCAGAGAATCGTATCCGTGGTGATCGCCGCCGTACGACGACGGGATCAAGACGGCGTTGGACCGATCGGCGTTCAAGGTGCCGTGCGTGACGTAGAGGAGTCGGGCATGCGGCAACGTCTCACCCAGTTCGAGCATGAAGTTACCTAACTCAAAGTAGTGATGCTCAGCGTGCTCGGCCTCCTGCGCCGAGAGTGAGGCTGGGAAGATCAATGCCGCGATGAACAGCAGTGCATGCAGCGTCCGGCTGGGTTTCGTCATGTCGCTTCCCCATGGCCAAGCCAACACCTTCAAGGCCACGTGCCGGTCGAGCTTGGTGTCGGTGGCCTGATAAACCTGCCCCATCCCGCCCTCGCCAATGAGGGCGGTGACGGCGTAGTGGCCGAGTCGTGCGCCGACTTCTAGAGCCATAGGCTGTCAGGGTTAGATCGCCGTCATTCTATATATGGAGGGTCTATGGCTCCAGCCGCTGCACGGAATTGCCTCCACGACGCGCACGTACGCATCGTTAGTGGGTTTCACCGCCGAGGTGGGGTCAGGGACGGGTTGGCTGGCGATCGGCCCGCAGCAGCCGTTCGTGCGCTTCTTGCCGAGATGGCTCAGTGCAACAGCTACACATGTGAAACGGGCTGCACGACTTCAGGCGGGTTCTACCCCCGGCGAAGGCGTGGCAGAAACCGACCGGTACGACGAACGTAGTCGCGGTAGGCTTGGCCGAACCGGTTCTCCAGCTCGGCCTCCTCGCTCGGTAGCCGGATCGCGACCAGCACCAAGGTGACCAACGCCCCGACCAACAAGAAGGCGCTGGCCGAGATCAACCCCAGCCCGGTGAACAGCAGGGCCGCCGCCGTGTAGAGTGGGTTGCGGATCCAACGGTACGGCCCATCGGTCACCAGCTCGTGGTCTTCGTGGGTCATCACGGTCGGCGAGACGTTTCGCCCCAGAGCCCGCTGGGCCGACACGATGAACGGGATCAGCAGCAACACAAGAACAATTCCGGCCCAGCGCACCACGGACGGCAGCTCGATGAACGACCAGGCCAGCACCTGCGGGTAGACGACATACAGCAGGCAGTAGAGCCAGATAGACAGCCCACCCAGTCTGAGCGCCAGGAAGACCGCGCCGCCCTCCTTGGAGTAGTCGATCTTGCGGCCCGACTGGGCCTTCACCCGGTAGGCCGTGACGATGCCGAACAGCAATAGAAACAGCCCGCCGAAGACGATCCGGAAAACGAGCGGCCCGCTCACGGCTGGACCTCCTCCGAGCCCGTATAGGCGAAGTGCGACAGAGAGCCGCTGGGACGCGCCAATAGCTCTTCCCTATCGTGTTCGGCCGGGTGGGATCCGAACGTCTGTCTCAAAGAGAGTCAAGCGATCAGGATCATCCGTGAACGCTGAGCGACTCCACGACCTCCTTCCGGGCCCTCCCCGACGACCCTGGGAGGCCGGAGTGAGCCTCCTACGAGCCGTCCAGTTGCACTTGATGCCCTCCGGGCCGGCGCTAGCCCCGAGCGGTCCTGCTGGATCGCCACGGAGCAATCACGGCAGGGTCAGGGCGACGAGCTCTGCCGGCTCCCCCCGCGCGCTCATCGCCATGACGATGTACTGCTTGCCATCGACCAGATAGGTCATCGGGACACCGCTCTGGTTCTTGGGCAGCTCGAACTCCCAGACGGTCTCCCCCGTCTGCTTGTCGTACGCGTAGAACATCGGTCCCCCGGCCCATGTCGGCGTGGCGAACAACCCGCCACCCTCGCCCGCGAACACCAAGGTCTTCGTGACCAGAATGCCACTCCGCTCCGGCTTCCCGGTCCGGGGAATGTCGAGACCGCTCAGGGCCGGATGGTCCTTGACACAATCGGGCGTGTCCCCGTTCGGAATCATCCAGACGTGCTCGCCCGTGTTCAGGTCGATGGCCGTGATGCGACCCCACGGGGGCTTAATCAAGGGCAGGCCGAGGGGGCCGATCTCTCCGCACCCCGGTCGAGCCCCGGGACCACGCGGCCGCCGGGCGCCACCGCCCACGTAGTCCATCGTGGAGCGGGAGGGATTGTTCGTGAGAGCCGCGACGGTCGGGTTGGTCACCGAGGCGACGTACAGGATGCCGGTCTCCGCGTCCACCGCCCCACCCTGCCAGTTCGCCCCGCCGGTCATGTTGGGCAGCATGAGCAAACCGCGGCGCCCGTTCTCCGCCGCCAGGATCGGTGGCGTGAAGAGGGGACCGAGCTCGTATTCGGAGGCAATCCTCCGCGCCTCGGCGTTCAGCTCCGTCGTGAAATCGAGCAGGTCGTCGGTGCTGACCCCCTGCCGGTCAAACGGCAACGGCCTCGTCGGAAACGGCTGTGTGGGTGACGCCTGCTCCCCCGGTACGGTCGATGGGGCCACGGGGCGCTCCTCGATCGGCCAGAGCGGCTCCCCCGTCACCCGGTCGAAGACGTAAGTGAACGCCTGCTTCGTCACCTGGGCCACGGCCTTGACGGTTCGCCCTCCGACGGTGAGATCGACGAGGGTCGGCGCCGTGGGGATGTCGTAGTCCCAGATGCCGTGATGGACGAACTGGAATTGCCAGAGACGCTCCCCGGTCCGGGCGTCGAGACACACCAAACTCTCGGCGAACAGGTTGTCGCCGGGTCGATGCCCCCCGTAGAGATCGTTCGTGGGGGTTTCGACCGGCAGATAGACGTAGCCGAGCTCGATGTCGGCCGACATCGGTGCCCACACGCCGGTGTTCCCGCTATAGCGCCACGAGTCGTTCTCCCAAGTGTCGTTGCCGAACTCCCCGGCCTGGGGGATCGTGTGAAAGGTCCACAGCTGCGCCCCCGTACGGGCGTCGAAGCCGCGGACGAAGCCAGCCGGGAACTCAGGCGACGGCGCCGTGGCGCGGAGTGCCGCCCCGACCACGATCACGTCGCCGACGACCATAGCGGGCGAGTTCAGACCGATCTGTCCATCTTCGACGACGGGCCGGTCCAGCCCGTCGAAGAGCCCCTGGTAGAGATCCACGATGCCGTCTTCCCCGAACGTCGGCACGGGCTGCCCCGTCGTCCCGCTCAACGCAATCAGGTGGTAGCCCTTCGTGACGTGGATGATCCGCTCGTCCCCCCTCCCGTCCGTCCAGTAGGCCACGCCCCGACCGGAACTGGCGCGCACCGGGGCCCGGTCGCCACGCTCACCTTCGTCATACCGATACATCCACAACGTCTCGCCGGTGGCCCCATCGATAGCCACCACGTTGCGGCGCCAGCCCGCGGTCGTATAGAGGACGCCGCCGACCATGAGCGGCGTCGCCTGGGAGTTGAAATCCACCCTCGGCCCAAAGTTGTCCGTCCGCCACCGCCACGCAATCTGGAGATCGGCGACGTTGGCACGATCGATCTGGTCGAGCGGGGAGTACTTCGTCGTGCCCGCATCGCCTCCGTAGTATCGCCACTCGCCCTCCTCGGCCCCACGCTGTGCGAACGCCGAGCCGGTGGTGACGACTCCGAACACCAGGGTGAGCACGATCCCGAACGCCATGCGATTCGTCGCTACGAACATGCGCCTCTCCTCGGTCGACGGCCCTGCGGTGACTTCACGGACGCCGGGCAAACGCTTCGGGCAGGATCTTGATCGCCACCTGGCGGTTCAGCTCGGTATCGGTGGCCTGGTAGACCTGCCCCGTGCCGCCTTCGCCGATCTTGGCGGTGGTGGAGTAGGGACCGAGGGTGGTACCAGGTTCGAGTGGCATTGGGCGTGCCTATTCGAGGCGGTCAAGTCGATAAGTGATTTCGCCAGCGCGTGGCGCCCAGCCACCCGTCAGCGTGAGCAGCAGCGACTCCCCGTCAAACCGATAACGATACGTGATACTCCCCGTCGTCTGCGAGATCGTCCAGGCTCCCACGAGAGGATTCTGCGCCTGGCCAGCGACCCAAGTCTGAAACCCAACAAAGAGGGCCGACACAACGAGAAACCCGATGACGATGCTCTTCATGCCGCAGTCCTCTTTCTTCAGGTGTCTCTCGCCCGATACACCTGGCCCATGCCGCCTTCGCCGATCTTGGCGGTGACCTGGTTAGTGGCCGAATCGGGAGGTGACTTCGAGCGCCATGGCTTCTGCTGGCGGCTCGGGCCAATAGTAGCCAGCTGGGCCAGCTCGGTCTACCCGATGTGCAGGCTAGCCGGCTGGAGGCCACGCGTAAGCGCCCGCGTTTGCGGCTGCACCTAGATTAGAAGCGCACTCAGGGACGCCCGCTGAGTGTCGCTACTCGGCGGCTATGCAGTACAGGGTCTGTCGTCCCCGGAGGTAGAGCTCTCGGCCAACCACGGCCGGAGAAGCAACGAAGTCGTCGTCCAGTTTATTGGTCGCGAGCACGGACGGCTCGGGACCGGCCTCAATTACGAGCGTTGTCCCGTCGCGACTCGTAACGTAGAGGCGACCAGCGGCGGCGACCGGCGACGCAAAGACGTCGCGGATGCCGGGTAGGCGCTGCGGGCCGTACAGCTTTCGACCGGACGCCGCGTCGTACGCCGACAAGACGCCGGAATTGCTCTTTGTGAAATAGAGCACGCCATCGTAGAGTACCGGTGACGGAACGCGCGGGGTGTCGCGGTCGAGCGACCAGACGATCGCGTCGGTGTCGGTGATGTCGCCACGCGCCGTGGCGAGATCGACGGCGTACAGGCGACTCCCTTGGTAGCCGCTCATCAAGTAGACGAGTCCGCCGGCAGCAACGGGTGACGGAATGGCGTTCGCGGCGACACCATCGCCGTCCCACAACAGGCGTCCCGTCTCGGCATCGTAGCTCCGCACGCGACCGGTCCCACTCGTTACCACCTGCGTGCCCCCCCCATGCTCGACAACGAGGGGCGTCGACCACGACGTCGCTTCATCTCGCATGGTACGCCACCGCTCTTCACCAGTCGCCTTATCGAGCGCGGTGATGAACGACTGCCCCTCGTGATCCCAGAGGACGAAGAGAGAGTCTCCGTGGAGTGCCGGCGAGGAACCCTCTCCGACCGCCGCAATAATCGCCAGGTCGCCGAAATCGCGTGTCCACTGGAGCGTGCCGTTCATGTCGTAGCAATGGACACCACTCGACCCGAAGAAGGCGCAGATCACCTCGCCGTCGGTCACCGCCGAGGACGAAGCCCACCCCTCGAGCTGCCCCTCGTGCGGCTGCTCGGTTGTTGCTGTTCGCTCCCAGATGACGTGTCCGTCATGCCGGTCGATCGCCAAGACAACGAAACGTTGCACCCCCGGCTCGCTAGCCGCCTTGCTCGCGCCGGCCGGAACCGCCGTCAGCACGAATACGGTGTCGCCCCACACGACCGGCGACGCCGAGCCTTGTCCCACGATGGCGACCTTCCATCGCACGTTCCGTGTCTCGCTCCATTCGATCGGAGGCTCGGCGCCGGGAGCGACACCAGTCGCGAGCGGGCCCCGCCACTGCGGCCAAGACTGTTCGTCTTCCGCGGCGCCAAACAGGACGCCGCATGCAAGCAGCAGGTGGCAAGCGATCGCGCAGTTTCGTGTCATCGGGAATGGGAAGCTGGCTTCAACTGCCGGTGGTCCGGCGGGATCGAGGGCATTGTATGCCGCGGCCCTGGTTTGTCCAGCCGCCTGCACGGAATGGCCTCAACAATGCGTGCGAACGCATTCTGCGGGCCTTCAGGCTGCGAGCAGGTAGTTCGGGCGACTGGGCAGGTGGGCACCCGCGCCTTCAGCTCCCCGGTCCAGTTCTGCTGGGAGTGTGACATGGAGATTGAGTTCCCCTACACGATGCCCCACGATACCGCGCCTCTGCGCGAAGGACTCGTCAGCCCTTTCTAAGAGATCCCCTTAGCTTCTCAAGGGAGTAGAAAGTGCCACGCCAGCGGATGCCGCCGCGCGCGTAGGTCAGGATGGCCGCGCGCGCGTAGGTGTACACCACCAAGAGAGTCCCGAGCGGCAGCGCGAGCGCGGTCCAGGCTCGCAGGCTGCTGCGGCGGAGGAGGTAGATCTGGACCGCGATCATCAGCACGACCGCCAACAGGTTCAGGATACGCGTTCCGCCAGACGTCGCGTAGAGGGCGACGAACGGCCAGACCGTGAAGATCAGCTGACCGAGACTGCCTGCCACCAACGTGCTGAGCGAGAAGTCAACCGCCGCCAGCGTATTCTTCTCAAGACCCCGCACCGCCTCGGACAGACTTGCGTACCACTCGACCTGGAGTAGCGTGTCGACCACCGCAAAAGCCTGCCGAGCGCCGGAGCGTCCCAACCGTTGCCCCAGGCGCAGGTCGTCGTCAGCACTGAAAGCGATGACCCGGTGGGTTCCGGCGCGCTCGTACGCGTCCTTTCTGACGAGGTTAAATGCGCCGAACCCGATCGCACCCTGGCGGCCTGGCGCGGCCATCCGCCACGGCCTGAAGAACCCGTTGAAGAAAAGCGCGAAGGTGGCGACGAACAACTCCAGCGCGAGGGTCGGCGTCCGGATATCGGCTGGCCCGGTCAGGTGGTCGAGTTGGTCCTCCTCCATGCAGCGCACAGCTCGCGCCAACACCGTCGGATCGAACACGACGTCGGCATCGGTGAACAGCAACACCTCACCACTGGCTCGCTCGGCACCCAGCTGGAGCGCATGGTTCTTGCCTAGCCACCCCTCCGGGAGGGTGTCGACATGTTCCACCACAAGCCGTGGATTGTCTCGCGCCAGGTCATCAAGGATGGTCCCGGTGGTGTCCTCGGATCGATCGTTGACGGCGATGATCTCCAGGCTCGGATACTCCAGGTGGAGAAGCGATTGCAGCGCCTCTCGAATGTTGCGCGCCTCGTTGCGGGCTGCGAACACCACGCTCACCGTCGGAAGCTCCGCGAGCGTACTCTTGGGTGGCACGCGAAGCCGCCCGAGGAAGCAGATGTACTTCTGTCCGAGAACTACGTCGAGTCCGAAGAAGCCCCAGCCGATTGCGGTGATGGCGGCCAGAACGAGGAGCGCCGTCTGCATCTCCTGTGTGTTAACCGCCCTCGCCGATGAGGGCGGTGACGTCGTAGTGCCCGAGGCGGGAGCCGACTTCGAGCGCCATGGGTTGTCAGTCTGAGATAGAGGGCATTGTATGCCGCTGCCCTGCTTTGTCCAGCGGCTTGCACTTTATTACGTTCAGAAGGCGTACGAACGCTTGCTGCGGGGCTTCGGCAACCCCGTTGGTGGTGAGGATCGTCTCGTTTGGTTCGAGGGCGTTACGTCACTGGGCCGGATTCCAGGGGTCGATAGAGGGGGGGAGCCCAGATACACCACTCTGCTAGGCTTAACCTCAACCTGACAACGCCCTTTTCCGGATGGCTCGCTTTCTGATTGTCTCTGTGACGCTGATTGTCTGGGGGAGTAGCGTCACAGCTACTGCACAGTGGCGGGTTTCTGTATTCGTCGGAGGCACGTCGACACACGCGACAACGATCGACCTGCGACAGCCTGAGCTCGGCAGCCACGTTCGATTCGAAGACGTTCCGTTCGACGGGGAGTCCTGGGCCTCGCCGATCTACTATGGAGCCCGGTTCACAGTGTTGCCGGAACGATCCTCGAGATGGAGTGTCGAAGCGGAGTTTCTCCACGCGAAGGTGATTGCCGACACGAACGCAGTCATTCGGTTAGCGGGGACGTTGAAACGTACCGGGGTTTCCGGCGAGCAGCGTCTCGGCGACTATGTGCAACGTTTTGCTCAGACGCATGGCCTCAACTTCGTGCTCGGCAATTTGGTGTGGCGCGTGCCGGTCGGGGCGCGCGCCGCGCTGGCGTTCCGAGGCGGTGCAGGGCTCACGCTTCCGCACGCCGAATCCTCGCTCGACGGGCAGGCGCTCGAGCAGTACGAGTATGGCGGCCCGGCGGTTCAAGGCGCAGTAGGAGTGGAGGTGGGACTGGTCGGTCCTCTGTACCTACTGGGTGAGTACAAGCTGACCTACACCTCCACGCGTGTTGACGTCGTGGGCGGCACCGCTGGCGCCAGTTTCACGACCCACCACTTGGTGAGCGGACTTGGACTCGAGTTCTGACGCGGGCTGCTGCCCCGGGGTGTGCTTCCGCCAGTCAAGTTCACATGAAGCGGGCTTCAACGGTGGGCCGAGTGCGCGTTACTCGGTGGGGACGAGGCGCTTGAGTTCCCCGAACCGGCTCTCGATCGTCTTGTTGTCCTTCACGAACGTTTCACTCAGGCCGTAATTCGATAGACCTCAGTGCCTGTTCGGACCCGCTGACCGACACGGATGCCCACCTCGGTCCCCGCTGACGCGGTCTCAACGGCAGCATGCTCAATTTGCATCGACGTAACTGCCTGCTCAAAGTCACTCCCATGGCCGCGAAACTGCAGCGTGTCGCCAATCGCGATATTGGCGGTGAGTGACACAATGCCGACCTGTACCTTGCCAAAGTAGTGCGTCACCGTTCCGACCGGATGCTCAGTCATGAAGGTATCCCTTCGTCTCGGTCTACCGACCTTTTCTTGTCGGGCGCGTCCTCGACTGCTTGACGTCCCCGGCCCGGGCGAAGTGAACGGGCGCCTGTTCAGCGGGCGGTGTAGTTTTGAGTCAACCCGTTGCGGCTGTTCGTGACGGTGAACGTGCCGTCCTGTCTGTCAGCGGGGATTCACCCCCTCACGGTCGTGGCAGCGGTTCTGCTCGGCGTCGTGTCGGTCCAAAGCCAGACACAGAACGGAGGACGACAAGATGAGGGAGATGCTCGCCAGGGCGCTGCCGGACGATCCGGGGCGACCGGAATAGTCATCCATGCCCCGAACCGTGCGAAAAGAAGCTTTGGCCCAGCGGCTCGGAGGCCACGACATCAGCCACAACTCGTTTTCAGCAAGAGGATTAGCATCGACCGACTATTGGCACCTTACGGGGTAGGATCCAGGCGAGGGGCAGACGATGGGCATCGACTCGGCGCTTCTGGATCTGACCGAACGGATCTGCCACAAGATTCAGATGTTGACCGGCAGAACCAACGTGCGGATCGCGTTCCAGCTCACCAATCTGAGCGTGATCGTGTACTTCGTCTGGGTGGCGCTGTACTTCCCGAACCTGCCCCCCTACTGGCGCATCCCGGCGGCGCTCTTCTGCGGCGGCGTGCTCTTTGCGCTCTCTCAGTCAGTGTTCAAAGTATCCATCGACGCCTCCGAGAGCAACGCGTACCGCCGCGTCGCGAAGGGTTTGAGGAACCCAAGACGCGTTCGGGACGCGCCCCTGCGTCTTGCGTTCTTGACGCTGTCGATTGTGCTGGTCTTCCCGCTGTTGGTCATATTCGTCACGCTTCGCACGCCGGTCGCCCTTCTCGGCTACTTCCTGGTCGGTCTGACGGCCTTGGTGCTCTACCTGCTGGCCTGCGACCCGCTGCCTCCCTGCCGGGGTCGGCTGGCAGAGCTGGCTCGTGCCTTCACGCGTCGACGTGTTCGTCCGGAGCAACCTGTTCCCGTTGAGGTTGAAGAGGTGTCGGGGATCGGACCGGGACTACGGGCGTGACACCCGCGATCGAGACCAGGCCCAGTCCCACCCGCTACACCTCGCCCATGGCGCCTGCGCCGATCTTGGCGGTCACGTCGTAATGGCCGAGGCGGGAGCCGACTTCGAGGGCCATAGTGATCGCGGGCTAGACGCACGCATTCTATGCCCAAGCGGCGCGTCACCTGCGCAGGATTACCTCCAGAAACCGAACGAACGCATTTTGCTGGGCTTCAGCAGCCTTGTAGGTGGTCAGGATCGGCTTGGCCGATTAGAAGGCGGCTGAAGCACTCTCGTGTGGATAAAGGGTCTGGCTTTGTCTATGCTCTAGGTCCGCAAAAACATCCGAGTGACAATAGCTCGGTCTCTGCAATCAGCATAAGGAGGATTCAATGCGTATGATGCTGCGGTGGACGGTGCCCGTCGAGAAGGGGAACGCGATGGTCAAAGACGGGTCGATGGGCACCATAATTGAAACGCTGATGGAAAAGTTGCAGCCCGAGGCCGCCTACTACATGGGCCACGAGGGAAAGCGCACCGGCATGATGTTCTTTGACATGAAAGAATCGGCCGACATTGCCCGTATTGCTGAGGTCTTGTTTGTGGGTGCGAACGCAGAGTTGGAGTTCGTTCCTGTGATGAACGGGGACGACCTGAAGAATGCCCTAAGCTCGCTCTGAGGATCGATCATACGGCTATCCGCGCTTCGACCAACTCAAGGACCAGCACCTTCTGACCTTCGGCTTCTTCCAGCCCGTAGATGTGCCCGATGTTGGGATGGTTGAGCGAGGCCAGCACCTTGGCTTCGCGCTCGAAGCGAGCCAGCCGATCAGGGTCGTCGGTGAAGGCTTGGGGTAAGACTTTCAGCGCGACATCACGGTCGAGCTTGGTGTCCCGCGCTCGGTAGACTTCCCCCATGCCACCTTCGCCGATCTTGGCGGTGACCTGATAGGAGCCGAGGGTGCTGCCGGGGCTGAGGGACATCGGCGCTCTATCTCACGAAGCTGTAAGTAGGCCTCATACACCAGTAGCGGCATGACCCAAGAGACTACGGTATCGCCGCAACCCATTCTCAGCCAGAGATTTGGCGTCGGCTGATTTTTGGCACACTACGGGGTTAGGGACTGGGCGCCAACAGTTGATTGCGGAAGCACCTGGTGTCCATGGTGCTGAACACGGCCCGGGTGCCGCTGCCGGAGAACGCGACGCAGCGGCTCCAACCGTTTCCCCGCTAAGAGGCCGGCTGTTCAACTTTCACTTGACTACGCGGCGGGGCAGCGCTGCGCGCACACGCCGGGCGCTCCGGACCCGCGCCCGTTGCCGACCGGCTCAGGCCAGGATGCCGGAGACCACCTCGCCGTGCACGTCCGTTAGCCGGAAATTGCGGCCTTGATACGGATAGGTGAGCCTCGTGTGGTCAATGCCGAGCAGGTGCAGCATCGTGGCGTGCAGGTCGTGAACGTGCACCGGATCCTTGACGATGTTGAAGGCGAAGTCGTCAGTCTCGCCGTACGTCGTGCCCGCCTTGACGCCACCCCCGGCCATCCAGATCGTGAAGGCCCGTGGATGGTGGTCGCGCCCGTAGGTCTCCTCGGTGAGCCGCCCCTGACAGAAGACCGTGCGGCCGAACTCCCCGCCCCAGACGACCAGCGTGTCGTCCAGCATTCCTCGTTCTCTCAGATCCTGGATCAACGCCGCTTGTGGCTGGTCGACATCCTTGGCCACTGTCTGGATGCGGGTCGGGAGCTGGGTGTGCATGTCCCACCCGCGGTGAAAGAGCTCGATGAAGCGCACATCGCGCTCCGCCAGCCGCCGGGCGAGCAAACAATTGGCCGCGAACGTCCCTGGCGTCTTGGAATCGGGCCCGTAGCGCTCGAAGACCGCTTCCGGCTCGTCCGATAGGTCGGTCAGCTCCGGCACAGAGGCCTGCATGCGATAGGCCATCTCGTACTGGCCAATGCGCGCGGTGGTTTCCGGATCGCCGGACGCCTCGTGATCTTGCTGATTGAGCTTGGCTAGAACGTCGAGGTACCGACGCCGGGCGCTTCGGTCGACCCCGGGAGGATTCGACAGATACAGGACCGGATCTCCGGTGGAGAGGAACTTGACGCCCTGGTACTCGGAGGGGAGGAACCCGCTGCCCCACAGCCGGTCGTACACCTGGTTGCCACCACGACTCGAGACCATGACGACAAAGGTTGGCAGGTCGCTGTTCATGCTCCCGAGCCCGTAGGACAGCCAGGCGCCGATGCTCGGCCGGCCCGCAAGCTGGGCGCCGGTCTGCAAGAAGGTCATGCCCGGGTCGTGATTGATCGCCTCGGTGTGCATCGTCTTGATGAAGCAGAGCTCATCGGCCACCTTGGCGGTATGCGGCATCAGCTCGCTGATCCACGCCCCCGAATTGCCATGCTGAGCAAACTTGAAGGCGGAAGGGACGATGGGGAACCCTGCTTGCGTGGCCGTCATCGGGGTCAGGCGTTGTCCCTGCCGGACCGAGTCCGGCAGATCGGTCCCGCGCAGCTCGGCGAGCTTCGGCTTGTAGTCCCACAGCTCGTGCTGCGACGGCGCACCTCCTTGGAACAGATAGATGACCCGTTTGGCCTTGGGCGCCAAATGGGGCAGCCCCGGCAGCCCGCCGATCGACGTCGAAGCGGCACCAACCCCTTGGGCCAGGAGATCCCCGTGGAGCAGTGTCGCCAAGGCGGCGGTGCCGATCCCAGTGCTCGAGAGCTTCAGAAAACGCCGCCGGGTAAGCAGCCGCTCAAGTTCAGGGTTCATGGCTAGTCCTTTGTAATGGTCCGGTCGAGGTTCAAGATGAGGTTAGCCACCATCGTATAAGAGGCCAGCTCTGCAATGTCCAGGGTCTCGTCGCGGGGGGAATCCCCCACGTCTACGAGCCCGAGCGCCGCCGACCGATCGGCCTGGTAGTGGTCCAGATAGTCGTGAAAGCCATCGAGCAGAGCCGCCTCCGCTTCGGGCGTAGGCAGATGGGCCGTCGCCAGACGGTAGGCGTAGGTGATCCGCTCGTCCGGTGTCGTGCCCCCCTCGGAGAGCATCCGCTCCGCCAGCCTGCGTGACGCCTCCACGTAGGTGACGTCATTCATCAGATTCAAGGCCTGCAGCGGTGTATTGGTTCGGCTGAGACGGACGATACAGGTCTCACGCGTCGACGAATCGAACGCCAACATCGACGGCGGCGCGAGCGTTCGCTTCCAGTATGTGTACAGGCTGCGACGGTACAGGTCGTCTCCCTCAGACTGTTTGTATTCCTGACTGCTCTGTTCCTCCCACAGGCCCTCGGGCTGATACGGCCTGACCGACGGCCCGCCGACCTTGTCGACGAGCAACCTGGCGACCGAGAGCGCCTGGTCGCGGATCATCTGCGCCGGGAGCCGTAGACGCGGCCCACGCGCCAGCAGGCGGTTCTCGGGGTCTTCCTCGAGCGCCTCCGGTGTGAGCTTCGACCACTGGCGGTAGGTGGCGCTCGTCACGATCGCCCGCTGCATCGCCTTGACGTCCCACCCGGAATCGATGAAGGTCGTGGCCAACCAATCCAGCAGCTCCGGATGGCTCGGATACTCTCCTTGCAGCCCGAAGTTCTCGGCCGTCTTGACGAGACCGGTCCCGAAGTACATCTGCCAGAAGCGGTTCACGGCCACCCGGGCGGTGAGCGGGTGGTCGGGTTGGACGAGCCAGCGGGCGAATGCCAAACGGTCGTTCTCTTGACCTTGGGCACGGGGAGGCAGCACCGTCGGCACGCCGGGATCCACCTTCTCCCCCGGAACGTCGTAGGCGCCACGAATCAGCCGGAACGTGTCGCGCCGCGGCACCATCTCCTCCATCACCATCACGGTCGGGAAGCTCTCCCAGAGCTCGACGCGCTGGCGCTCCAGGTCATTGACCTTGCGCCAGGCCTCCTGGAGCGGCTGCGCCGCGTACTGGTCGAGGAAGGCGAGCCGGAGCTTCTCGGTGTGTCCGGCCGTTCGGCGAGACGGCGTGATCCGCGCAATCTCGCTCAGCGAGTCCCCGGTCGCCACGACAGCCGCCTGCTTCGGAGTCAAGGCCGTCGTGTAGATGCGCACGTCATCGATCATGCCCTGGAACCGAGGTCTCGAATCGGTGGCGCCGGACGCCTCGGGAGCAGAGCCGCTGGCCCCGATACGCAACGGCTCCCTCGTCCGCATAGGGTTGTTGATCCCATCGAGCAAGGGCGTGATCTGGCGGGACTGGCCGTTGACGTAGATCCGGAATCCCTCCGGCACTCTCTTCCCGTCGTAGGTCACGAGTACGTGCTGCCATTCGTTGAGCGGCAGCACATCCCGAGACTCTATCCGCAGCCCGTCGTCCGCATAGCGCTGGGACAGGTTGACCTGCAGTTTCCCGTCCAGGAGATACAGGCCCCATCCCTGCTCGCCCTGGTCGCCCGCCAGCGCGCGCGACACAATCACGCCGTCAGCCGCGGTGGGATAGATCCAGGCGGCCAGGGTGAACGGGTCGGCGTATGTGAAGTTCGCGATGTCACCGGCGTTGATGAAACGCTGGCCGTCAAAGCTCATCGCCTCTCCGACCCGGCCAGGGGCGAAAAGCGGCTGGCCATCCTCCAGCGTCACATTGACCGGAAACGTGAGGGTCACCGGCTCCCTGGGTGCCCGTAGGTGGGCGGTCACGCCTTGGGAGACGGGTGGCGGATTTCCAGCATAGACACCCGCGATGTCACCGTCGAGCGGGTAATGGACCAGGAGCTGGTCACGCAGCACCCAATCGACTTGCCAGGCCGACTGCAACGAGCTCTCCCACTCGGTCTGCGCGGCGGCCGCGTTGGTCCAGAGGCTCGAGAACGCCTCCCGTGCCTCGTCGAGCTGGGCGTCGAGCTCGGCCAGCTCGGCGTGGTTCTCCTCGGTCGGAGCGGTGATCACCGGTGGCGAGCTGAAGTACTTGAACGCCTTGGCCCCGAGGCCTCGGAGATTGCCGCGCTCAGGGATGTTGTTGAAGTAGGCGTAGATCTCGTAGAACTCCTTCTGCGTGATCGGGTCGAACTTGTGGTCGTGACAGCGCGCGCACCCCAGCGTTAACCCCATCCACACCGTTCCTGTCGCCGACACGCGGTCGACCACGTTCTCCACCAGGAACTCCTCGGGGACGATGCCCCCCTCGCCGTTTTGGCTGTGGTTCCGGTTGAAGGCGGTAGCGATTCTCTGGTCGAGCGTGGCATCGGGGAGCATGTCTCCAGCGATCTGCTCGATAGTGAACTGATCGAACGGCACGTTGTCGTTGTAAGCGTCGATCACCCAGTCGCGGTAGCGCCACATCTCTCGTGGGGCGTCGGTCTGATACCCGCTGGAGTCGGCATACCGAGCGCCGTCAAGCCACACGACCGCCATCCGCTCACCGTATCCCGTTGAGGCGAGCAGCCGGTCGACGTGCCGGTCGTAAGCGTCGGGCGCGTCGTCGCTGAGAACGGCGGCAATCTGCGTTCCCGTCGGGGGGAGCCCGGTCAGATCAAACGTGACGCGGCGGAGCAATGTGAGGAGGTCGGCTTCCTCGGCGGGGGTCCGTCCCTCGTCCTCGAGCTGGGTGAGCACGAAATTGTCGATCGGGTTGCGGACCCACTCCGGGTTGGCAACCGGCGGCACCGGCGGTCGCTCGGGAGGAATGAACGCCCAGTGTGACTGCCACTCGGCACCCTGATCGATCCACACGCGAAGCGTCTCGATCTCCTCGTCAGTCAGCGGATCGCCACCCGGCATCACCGCAGAGGCGAGCCCCCGCCTGTAGGGCATCCGAACCGACAGGTCGGCGGCGGTCACGCGGTGGAACAGCAGGCTGTCCGCCGCGTTCCCGGGGATGATGACCGGACCACCGAATTCGCCGCGATCGGCAAAGGGCGCCTCTGCAACATCCAGTCGCAGACCTTTCTGGCGCGACTCCCCATCCGGCCCGTGGCAGGTGAAGCAGTTCTCCGAGAGGATCGGCCGCACCTCGCGAGCGAAATCGACCGTGCGGGTCGCGACCGATGTCGCGCCCGCGTCCGCCGCCTCGGTCCCCAACGCGGCGCCGCTATTGATCCACAGCCGAACGAGCTCGATTTGGTCCGCGCTGAGGGACCGGCCCGACGCCGCCGGCGGCATGCGGCCGATCGTCTCGTCTGTGGTCAGCCGCTGAAACAGCAGGCTGCCCTCGGCGTCGCCCGGGACGACGACCGAGCCGATGAAGTCGGGGGTGTCGAGCCGCAGGTCGACCTGGCGCGTCGCCTCCGAGGGCCCGTGGCAGGCCACGCAGGCCTCGGCCAGGATCGGCTGAATATCGCGGTGGAACTCGGGGGACGGAGTGGGCGTTTGGCCGGCCGCGGCCCGCAGATCGCCCGGCGGAGGCCCAAGCAGCAGCAACGCAAAAACGGCGTAGGACACCAGCGCGCAGCGACGTGTGCTTCTCATGGCACTCCTCGGGTCAAATAGCGGCACCTCTAGCAGAGCATGGTAGGACCTTAGGCGGCCCGCGCGCAACGGGTTCTCTTGGTCGGACGGGGCGGCGAGCCTAAGACCCGGCGATCGTGTCCCGCGAGCCTTGTCTGCCACGGGGCTCCGGAGACATGGGTAAACTGCTACGGATCACCTTCCGGCGTGGGATCGAGCGCCTTCGCCAACCCGAAATCGAGCACCTTCACGATTCCGTCCTCCCGCACCTTGATGTTGGCGGGCTTCAAATCCCGATGGATGACACCGGCTTCATGCGCGGCTTCCAGCGCCTCGGCGATCTGCTTGGCTATCGGAAGGACTTCATCCAGGGCGATCGGGCCTTTAGCAATTCGGTCAGCAAGAGTTGGCCCCTCCACCAACTCCAGCACCAACGCACGGGTGCCGTCGCTTTCTTCAAGACCATGAATCTGTCCGATGTTCGGGTGGTTCAGGTTGGCGAGGACTTGCGCCTCACGCTGGAACCGAGCGAGTCGATCAGGGTCAGCCGCAAACGCCTCGGGCAGGATCTTCAAGGCCACCTGGCGATTCAGCTTGGTATCGGTGGCCTGATAAACCTGACCCATGCCGCCCTCGCCAATGAGGGCGGTGACGTCGTAATGGCCGAGGCGGGAGCCGATAGTCATTGCCATCCTGGCCTAGTAAGTATCCCCCGGCAAAGCCGGGGGCCTTAGTTTGTGAGCCGCTCAAAGCGGCATGACGTGCCCGCTATGCGGTCACTTGAGCCACCTCACGGTGGCCACTCTACTCCAACGGCAACTGATCCGACCGCCGGTCCTCGCGTTCCTGCTGCTGGATGTACTCCCGAATGACCCGCTCATCGCGACCCACCGTGGACACGAAGTAGCCCCGGGCCCAGAAGTGCTGCCCCACGAAGTTCCGCGAACGTCCCGCGAACTCCCGAGCGATGTGGATGGCACTCTTCCCCTTGAGATATCCGATGACCTGGGCGACAGAGTACTTCGGCGGAATCGACATCATCATATGCACATGGTCCGGCAACAGATGCCCCTCCTCCACCTCGCTCTCGCGATGCAGCGCCAGACGGCGGAACACCTCGCCCAAATCCCGCCGCAATCCCCCGTACATCGCCTTTCTTCGATACTTCGGGATGAACACAACGTGATACTGACAGTGCCATTTCGTATGATTGAGACTTCGGTAGGTCGGCATGAGGTCTCCTTCTCGTGATGCTTGAGCGGCTCACGGGAAGGAGTTCCTCACGTGACTCCCCGAAACGTCAAACGGGGCTGGCCGCCCCGGCAAAGCCGGGGGGTCTCCCACGGCAACTAGTCCTTTGGCTCGTAGCTCCGACTAAACCCATTGCGACTGTTTGTCACTGTGAACCTGCCATCGCTGTGTGCCGACAGCTTGATCCAGTGAGCGGTTCCCATGTGGACGGGAGTCGTGTCGGGAGTCCCTCGGTCGCTCCTACCGCCGTCGTCCAGGTTCGCGATGAAACGCTCGGGCATGTTGTACTGCTCGCCACCGGCGACCGAGTAGTGGTTCTGCCAGAGGTGGTCGAGGCTCTCCACCGTTCCCAGGATCTGGAAGGTCTGGGTCGCCCCGCCTTTTCGAGGTCCGTTGTTCATGATGGCGACTCTCGGCTCGAGCGCGTGCACGAGGGCACCGGACCCTGAGGTCTCCGACCCGTGGTGTGACACCAGGTAGGCATCGACTGCCCCGACCTTGCTGTCAGGACACATCAGGTCGTACTCCTTGTTCCACGTCAGGTCGCCCATGATGATCGTGCGAAACTCGCCATAGCTGACGGCCGCACTGACCGACCGCTGGTCCTCTGCATCGCCAGCGCGGCTGGTGATCTCCTCGCCATGAAACCTGAACCCGTCGCACGCAGGATTCGGGTCACCCGCTCCCGGCAGTGGCGCCGACAGGACCGCCCCGCCCGCCGCGATGATCCGCACGTCCAAGCCGCCGATCGGCACCGCGTCGCCCGGTCTGACCGTGAGGTGCACACCGCCGCTCCGTAGCGTCGCGTAGGTGTCGAACCCCCTGCGGAAACGCTCGTCAAGTCCCGTGCCTGATCCACTGTCGACGAAGTGTCGTATGGGCAGTCGGTCCGCGAGCTGCAGCGCACCGCCCATGTGGTCTGTGTGGAAGTGTGTCACGAGCAGGTAGTCGATCTGATCGACCCCCGCCTGCTGAGCCACCGCCGCAATGCGGTCGGCGTCGCGTCCATCGAAACCCGGCCACCCAGTATCGACGAGCATCGACTCGCCTGAGGGCGACACAAACAGCGTGGCCTCTCCGCCTTCCACGTCGATGACATAGATGTCCAGAGTTTGATTCGGCCCCTGCGCGACGGCCGCGGCCCCGACGACTGAGAGGCACAACAGCAAGGCGAGCGCCCGATACACCTCACCCATGCCGCCTTCGCCGATCTTGGCGGTGACGGCATACGGGCCGAGGGTGGTGCCCTGCGAAAGTGTCATGTCAGTCCCGCAGCTCAACTCCCCACGATCTGAACCGGGATCCCTTCGGGGTCCCTAACATAGAACCCGTAGTCGAGGTTCTGTTCAGGAGTCAGCCCAAGCTGCATCAGGGTCCGCGTCACGGACTCTCTATCGAATTCATCGATGGCGATAGCGTAGTGGTCCACGATACCCGTCGGCGGCTTCCGGTGAAGGGATACGATGATTCTCGTCGTTCCCATTCGGACAATTTCGTTGTCTGCATCCTCATTCAAGACCGACAGGCCGAACACCTTTTCGTAGAAGTCGATGGAGCGCGGCAAATCCGTGACCTGAATGCTGATGTGGTCGATCCTCGTGGACCGGAACGGCGCTTCTTGAGCATCAGCGACGGAAGCGGCGCCGCCTGCTGCGGCCAGCATCGTCAGACTCCCAATCAGTTCCCGCCGAGAGACCTTACCTTTTTCGAACCGTTTCACGAGATCAGAAATGATCGTTTCCATAGGCCTCTTTTGCACCTCACTGGTTGGGATGGTTCAGGCTGGCGAGCACCTGGGCCTCTCGCTGGAACCTGGCCAGCCGATCAGGATCTGTCGCAAACGCCTCGGGCAGGATCACTCAGTGGCCCTCGCCTGGCAGGCCCTCGACCCCTTCATCTAGCTGGGCGCCGAGCTCCGCAACCGAAAGGAGCGGTGGGCAGCGCTCACCGCGCGGTACGACACGCGGGAAACGATCAGCGTACTGATGACCGTCAGCAACTACCGGCTCGTGTCGATGTCACTGAATGCCTTCGGGGTGCAGCCGTTGGAGACCGATGAGCGGTTTCCGATGTTTCCGTGACATTGGCGCTCGATGGCGACGACCTTCGTATGCACAGGTAGTCGCGCGATCAAGGTCGCCTGTGAGATCGCCCGAGTGTCTCGCCCACCATGAGGACCGCCCCTCTAGTTGCCGTGGGAGACCCCCCGGCTTTGCCGGGGCGGCCAGCCCCGTTTGACGTTTCGGGGAGTCACGTGAGGAACTCCTTCCCGTGAGCCGCTCAAGCATCACGAGAAGGAGACCTCATGCCGACCTACCGAAGTCTCAATCATACGAAATGGCACTGTCAGTATCACGTTGTGTTCATCCCGAAGTATCGAAGAAAGGCGATGTACGGGGGATTGCGGCGGGATTTGGGCGAGGTGTTCCGCCGTCTGGCGCTGCATCGCGAGAGCGAGGTGGAGGAGGGGCATCTGTTGCCGGACCATGTGCATATGATGATGTCGATTCCGCCGAAGTACTCTGTCGCCCAGGTCATCGGATATCTCAAGGGGAAGAGTGCCATCCACATCGCTCGGGAGTTCGCGGGACGTTCGCGGAACTTCGTGGGGCAGCACTTCTGGGCCCGGGGCTACTTCGTGTCCACGGTGGGTCGCGATGAGCGGGTCATTCGGGAGTACATCCAGCAGCAGGAACGCGAGGACCGGCGGTCGGATCAGTTGCCGTTGGAGTAGAGTGGCCACCGTGAGGTGGCTCAAGTGACCGCATAGCGGGCACGTCATGCCGCTTTGAGCGGCTCACAAACTAAGGCCCCCGGCTTTGCCGGGGGATACTTACTCGCGACTCTTCGCCGCTTCTTCCATCCGTGCCCCGGCCAGGATGTTGTACAGCCCGTAGTTCCCCTCGTGACAGGCGAACTCGTAGATCAAATCTGGGTTCAGCTTCATCGGATGTTCGACGGTCCACGGCTCCGTCCAGATCGTCGGGTCGGTGACCGTGTATTCATAGAGCAAGGTCTCGCGGTCCGGGCGTGTGAACCGCTCGACCAATGTCAAGTTGTCGCCCGAGTTCAACAATGGACGTCCGATCTGATCGTGCTTTCCGTTGAAGTGGACTGTCTCGACCACCAGCGTCTGTCCCTCCCAACGGCCACGGGAGTCACCCATCCATTGCCGAATCGTGGGTCCGACATGCGCCCCCCTGTCGAGCGGGACGACACCCACGTCGTGGTTCTGCTCGTTGAGGATGGCCACATGGTCAGGCGTCTGAAATACCTGGATGTTGTTGTTGTAGCCACCGACACTGATGGGTGGGCCGGCCTTGGCGTGTTGGATACAGCGGTCACCCGCATCGAGATCCTCGTATGTCGCGGCAGGCAAGCCACCCCGCCGGACCGCCTGGACTCGCTCGGCTTCGGGCGAGGTCGAGAGCCGCTCAGCGCGCGGGGTCAGCGGGGGAAGGCGACCATACGGCGGATCGACAACGAGGGACGTCCGTCGTCTCCACAGGTGCGGTTCCACGGTCCAGCCAGAAGTTGTTGTAGAAACCTGGAGTCCCGTCCTCCCGCCTGTCAACCTGGTCGGACGTGGCGGTTCGCTCCGGCGTCCGATTCAACAGCGTCTCGTTTCGAGCGAGGACCTCTTGCTCGAGGCCTGCGGCCTCCTCTTCGGTCAGGAACTCACGGTCGCCGTGTTCATCTGGCCGTTGGAGCGGGGTAATCGTCCGATAGTCCCAGACGCCCTGCAGATCAGGGTCACCCCAAGCCGTCCGCGGTGACGCAGGGTTCGCCGACTGAGCGCTGACGAACCGTGGCATCAACATCACGATCACGATCACAACACACACCGCAGCGAGATAGTGATTCCGCATCAGGCCTTCTCTTTGTCGTCGGCTCCATCATGGACCCGACGATCATCCAGGGCAAGTAGTTGATGCCGTCCTGCTCGCCGACATCGAAGACGGGGCAAATGTGGGGGTGACTGAGAGCGGCACTGTCAACTTGGCGCGATCGGTGCGCTTCTCCCCTGCGAGGTCGAGCGTCCTCACTCAGTTAACAGGCGCACGTCACCACATCCCATTTCACAAACGCCCGCGCCCGAAGCAAACGGTGGTGAACTGGACGCAGCAGATGTCGGCCCACGCGGAAGAGATTCTGGACCACAGATTGCACCGACGCGAAGCGTCGCAGCTTTAGCGCCACGTCCCGGTCGAGCTTGGTGTCTCGCGCTCGATACACTTCCCCCATCCCGTAGACGACGGTTGTGTCGAGTGTAGCGGTGAGCGTTTGAAATGCTGGGCTCGTCTGTCGGAACCCCACAAGGTGCAAAATTCCGCCGGCCGACCCTTGCACTTTGCAGGATCTGGCGACGCTCACGTATCCGGCAATCATCAATTGACGGACCGGTTCGCCTGCTACCGCGCCCCTCGCAACGCTGCATCGCGGATTCCGGCGGCGGCGAGGATGTTGTAGAGGCCGTAGTTCCCTTCGTGGCACGCGTACTCGTAGAGCCCGGCATCGCTCCTCGCCATTGGCACCAAAAAGGTCCAGGGTCGCGTCCAGGTCGCCGGGTCTTCCACCGTCACCTCGTAGGCGAGAGTGTCGTGGTCGGTGCGAGTGAAACGCTCGATGACCTGCAGGCTGTCCGTGGACCCGCGGAACGCTCTCGCCCGTACGTGGGTCGTCTCCACGACCAACGTCTCGCCCTCCCACCGTCCGCGTGAGCTGCCGGCCCAGAGCCGCATGTCCTCTGCCAGCCGGGGCCGCCCGTCCAGCGGGACGATGCGTGCGTCGTGAATCATCTCGTTGAGAATGACCACGTAGTCCGGCGCCTGCAAGAGCTGCATGTTGTTGTTGTAGGCGCTGGGTCGCATAGGTGGGCCGGCGTTGAACCCTCGCGTGCAGCGAGGGTTGTCACCAAGGTCTTCGACCCACCCGCCGATCGGAGGCTCGTCCGGACCCACGCTGCGCCGCGCCTCCCGGCGCGCAGCCTGCGCACGCTCGGCTTCTGGCGTGAGGGGAGGGATCCGTCCATCCGGGGGATCGATGACGAGCGACGTCCTCGTGGTCGTGACCGTGGTGCCCTCGTCGAACCAGAAGTCGTTGTAGGGAATGATGTCGCCTTGGGCCACCCTCGCAGCCCGGTCCGACGTGCTGGAGTCGCGACTCCGCCGGCGGATCGAGTCGGCCGAGAACGCCGCCGACTCTTCCGCGGTGAACTCCTCCTGCTCGGCGATCTCGTCGGGGCGCTCCATCGGGGTCAGGCTGCGAAAGTCCCAGACGCCCTGAAGATCGGGTGCGCCCCAGGGCAGGTGCGGAACGGGGTTCTCTTGTGCCGCGACCCCGGTCGGCATCATCATCGCGAGCGTCAGCAGGGCAGCCGGCAGTGCCGGGGATCTGACGGGCATCCTGTGCCTCCTTCGCTGGTCTACGGAACGTCGAACACGGCGAAATTCTTCCAGTGGCCCATGGCCGCGTGTCCGAGCACGTGGGGGCGTAAGGCCGGCGCAATTATAGCTCGGGGCGATGAGGCTCCGGTGGCGGAACCGTGGACGATGATCGGTCTCGCGCTTACGGCACCGTGATACTGGGCGCACCGGTCGGCATCCGCGCCTTCGGCTCCTCGAAGCAGGCTCGAAAACACCCCCCCTCGAAACAATGCCCCAAGCCGATGTGACGTGTGCCCTAAGGTACAGAAATTCAGCCCACGACGTCCCTAACCGTAGACGCCTGAGAGCCTCGGCTGTAGCTCACTCTCAGCCCGCGGATTATCCTCGGCCGAGTTTCTGCACCATTTTGGGGTATCACTGCGCGTTGCCGATGGGTCCGATGACTTGGTTCTGGTCTGCGAACTCGAGATGGATCGACACGCGAGGTGCGTCGCCGACGTTGGCCGTCGTATGCCCCTTCCCGGTGAGATCGTCGATGTATTCGATCGCCCCTGCGGGCAAATCGACTTTGCCTTCAGCCACCTCGAGCTGTCCACCACCCGTCAGATTGATGATGTAACGACGCCCTGGACCGACGTGCCAGTCGGCGAAGCTTCCAGGCTGAGACACCCGCACGCTCATGCCGGTGACCTCTTTCATCACTGACTGCGCATCGAGCTCAATGTTCTCCACGTGGGACAGTCCATCGGTACCCGTATAGATCCGCTGCATCATGAAGGGAGCGTGAGGCGCCTGCGCTTCAACCGCACCGTCACCGCCCTTCACCGCCCACCCAAGACCAAATCCGACCACAAAGGCTCCTGCTACGAAATACCTCATCATCGTCTTGGACCTCATCTCCTCGTCCCCCGGTTGACGTCCGGTTCCAGGTTCGGCGAATGCCCACACCGACGCATCCTCTCCGCCGGCAACACCTTCAGGGCCACGTCCCGGTCCAGCTTCGTGTCCCTGGCCCGATACACCTCGCCCTATAGTTGTGCCGCGTGGAAAACTGTGCAACAAGAAAATGGGAGGAACACGCACCGCCTCCGCTACGAATCAACCTCGCCACCGCCGCAACGGTTAGGCATGGACGTTCGAGCGGAGACGGCGCGCTTTGGCCCGACATCGCATACTCAGATGTCGTCCGAGTGTTGAGACTCAGGACTCTACTATAGGGCTTGCGCCGGGTCGAAGCCATGCGCGTGTTCCCGAACGGGAGGGATCATGCGAACCGATCAGGAGTTGGCGGCGTACATCGGGTTGGACTGGGGCGATCAACGGCACGCGGTCCAGATCCATGCGGCCGCGGGCGGCCCGGTGGACCAGCTCGAGCTCGAGCAGCCAGCTCGGGATCCTGCTGCATCACGGCGGTGGCAGTCGCCCAGACGCCACGGCGAGAGCCATGACGACCGACAAGGCCGTACGTCGGGTCAACATCGATGGCCCACCTAGGGACGAACTGCACTCGCGGCGCGGTCGACCGCTGCCTCTTGTTCGCGTGCGCCAGCGAGAATGTTGTAGAGACCGTAGTTCCCCTCGTGGCACGCGTACTCGTAGAGCGCGTATTCGTTCTTCACCATCGCCATCCGATAGCTCCAGGGCTGGTCCCAGGCATTCGGATCCTCGACCGTCACTTCATACATCAGCGTGCCGTCCGCGACCCGTGTGAACCGTTCGATCAGCAGGAGATCAGCCGTGGTGACACCGGCGCGAAAGCTTGTCTCGCGCAGGAAGTTGGTGGTCTCGACGACCAGCGTGTGGCCCTCCCAGTGACCGCGCGAGTCACCCATCCACTGTGTCATCTGCCCAGGTAGATGTGGACGGCCGTCAAGTGGCACCACCCGGGAGCTGTGGACCATCTCATTCACGATCACAACATGATCCGGTGTCTGCACGACCTGCACGTTCTGGTTGTAGCCCCCGGGCGTCATCGGCGGACCGGAATTGAACCCGAGAATGCACCGGACGGCATACAGTCCCGACCCGAGATCGTCAACGAACCCTCCTGGCGTTGGCGAGTGACGGTCGACGCCGACCCGGGCCTCTTGTTGGGCCGCTTGTTTTGCCTCGGCGGCCGCCGTCAAGGGCGGAACCAGGCCACTCGGCGGGTCGACGACCAGCGACGTTTGATTGGTCTCGTTGACCCTGTTCCCGGGGTCGAACCATAGCTGGTTGTAGTTACCGACAATGTCGGCCGGCTCCTTGGTCCGAGCGGTTCACCACCGGTCGTTGAGAACCCGTTCGGTCCGCGTGTGGGATGAGGTGACGTGTGCCTATTAATAAGGATGGCAAGAGTTCGCCATCCAGCCACAGTCGTGCGCTACGCTCGTTAACTTGACAATGCCCTTCCAGCACCTGTCCGCGAGGGTGATGTGGTTTCGTTACTCGACGACCTCAAGGACTTCGATGAAGGCGTTGTCCGGCCCGGTCACGAACGAAATAATCAGGTTCTGACCGGCGCTGTTCGTGATCGACCGTGGCTCGGCCGCAAAGGGAATTCCCTTCGCTTCGATTTCGTTCCCGAACGCGGCGAGGTCGGACACGCTCCACCCCAGATGATGGAAGGAGCGAGTCTGCATCTCCACCAACGGAGCTCCCGCGTGCTCCGCAACGAGCAGCCAGACCCGTCCCCATCGGAGGCCTTCGAGACGTCCCTTCATCCGATCGCGCTCACCTCCGAAGACCTCCTCGTACCAGGCAAGCGTGGCCCCTGGATCGGTCGAGCGCAGGTGGAGATGGTGCAGACCGAGGTCCTCGTGGTCTTCGACGACTTCGATCTTGGTGCCCCACGGATCCTCGATGAACGCCAGCTTGAACAGCCCGTCAATCTCCCGGACGTCCTCTAGGACGTTGAGTCCCGCTGCCTTCCACCCAGCCATCTTCGCGTCCAGATCGTCGAAAGAGAAGCCGACGTGATCGACGGCAGTACCGACGCTGCCACCCTCTGGCTCGCGCTCGATGAACAGCACCTGCACGTGTCCGTATCGACACGCGCCCTCACGCTCGTACACCTCGCATCCCATGTGTTCGACGTACCAGGCGGCGGCCGCCTTGGCATCGGCAGCCATCAGATGGACGTGGTGATAGTCGCTTTCGGCGGCTTGCGCGAATGTAGGCGCGACGAGGCAAAGCAGGGTGGCGGCGAACAACAAGCGTGTCATCATGGCCACATTCTAGTCGCAGAACGGCGACCCGTGTCTGCGACCGGAACGGACCACGCGCCTCTCAGCGATCTGCTTGGCTATCGGCAGGGCTTCGTCAAGCGGGATGGGGCCTTGGCCCCTCGACCAACTCCAGCACCAACGCACGGGTGTCCTCGGCTTCTTCGACGCCGTAGATGGCGGCAATGCCTGGATGGTTGAGACTGGCGAGCACTTGGGCTTCACGCTGGAAGCGGGCCAGTCGATCTGGATCAGAGGTAAACGCCTCGGGCAGGATCTTCAGCGCCACCTGGCGGTTGAGTGTGGTGTCAGTGGCCTGATAGACCTGGCCCATGCCCCCCTCGCCGATGAGGGCGGTGACGTCGTAATGGCCGAGGCGGGAGCCGACCTCTAGCGACATCTGGCATCAGGCTGGAATCGTGACGATTGTAGAGAATCGCGGCGTCTCGTGCCGCAAGAACGGCGTCCACCTGAAGGGCTGAATTCCAGATAGCGGAGTCAAACGGGGGTAGATGGAGAGTTTGAAGAACCCGAGAGCACGATGGTTCGTCCGAGGAGTGCTTGTCGGGATAGCGTTGATGTTGGCCCTTCACTTCGTGCTCACCCAATGATCCGGACGAGTCCCCATTTGGGTCGTGACCAACGCCGTTGCACCGACCGGTTGAACTCGCATGAAAAGGCAGGGGTGGTTCGTTTCGGCTCGCCGCACGCGAGACGATCTCGGAAGCGGCAGTGGCGTACGTGTCCCGAGCAGACGTCAGGGAAACAGGCCAGGCGGTGTGCGCGCCAGCTCGAGGTTGACGGTCCGCTGCTCCCCGTCGTCGAGGCGAAACGCTTCCGCCTGCGGAAACAACAAACCAAGCACGAAGGGGTCGCCCAACGCGCCGGGCGGGAGCGACGGGACGGCGACGGCGAAATAGTCGCCGCCAACCAACCGGTCGATCCTGTAATGGTCGCCATGCTGGGCCTGCGCGGCACGGATGCGCGCAAACGGCGGCCCCCACCGCGACCGGTCCTGCGGAAACACCACCACGGTGTAGATGTCCACACGTTCGCCTCGGTCGTCCGTGACGTGCCCTGTGACCTCAGACACCCTGTCAGTCACGACGATCTCGACGGGCAGACTGAGTGCGGTCGTGAAATCGGTAGGCTGGTCGGACACATCTCTTCCTGCCAGCCATACCCCCTTGACGATCCACCCGTCGGGCAATCCACGCACCGAAAGCACGGCCGGGCTAACGACGCTATTGAGAGTGAACGACCCGTCTGGATTCATCTCGCGCGGGTGCCCGAAGACCAACTCACCTGTACCGATATAGGCTACGGCAACAACCGTGGGAACCCTGTTGGCTAGAAGCGGAAGAGGCCCGGATCCATCGCTGACGATATGTCCAGTGACCCGGACCCCGGGTTGTATGACCAACGATAGGTCGCTGATATCACCGCCGACCGTGACACGCCGGGTGACCAGTCCGGCCCCTCCTCCTGCCCTCAGGGCGTACTCTCCGGGTACGATTCCGGCGAACGAGAACGCCCCGTCTCGCGACACCGTCGTCGTCAGGAAGTTCCCTCGGGAAGCCGGACCTCCCACCGCTCTCATGAAGACCCGGACGTTGTCGACCTGGCTCCCGGTGACATCCAACACCATCCCGCTCACCGTAAACGTTTCAACGACCGATAGCGCGTAGTTGATCCCCTCCAGCCGCTGACCGGCCTGGACGACGAGCGGGAGCGCGTGCTCGGGCCGGGTCACTGACGGAAAGAAGGTTGGCGCGTACGCGGTCGGCCGGTCGGAGGCTGTGTCCAGCCTTGGCGTCGCCGTGTAGGCCCGGACGTAGTACTGCCCTGGCGGTAGGTCGCCGAAGCGGAACAGGCCAGACGCGTCCGTCTTCGCAAATACGAACGCCGCCGTCCGAGGACCATTCGGCGAATGCAGTTCGGCCAATAACTCGACCTCGACGCCAGCAAAACCATCCCCCGAAACGTCGAAGATCTGCCCGCTGACCGCGGCGGCACGCGGAAGCTCCATGTCCAAACCGGACACGATCTGGCCGCCGATCACGTCCACGGCCACCGTCGTTCCCGAGAACGACTGGTTGTTCTGGGAAACGAACCCCTCGGCCTGGGCGTACACCCGATACTCGCCTGGCGTCAGCCCTCGCACAGAATAGCGGCCACTGGCGTCAGTGAGAGTCGTCTGACTGCTTTCCTGGGAGAACGTCGGGGTCAGAATCACCGCGGCACGTGCCAGCGGTCGGCCAGAACCTGCGTCGGTAACCCGCCCACGCACGACGCCTTCGTCATCGGCAACGGTCTGCTCGGCGGATGAAATCGGTAGGCCCGGGCGCGTGGCCGTCTGCTGCTGGGCGAGGGTGCCCGTGGCGAGGAGCAGCATCCACAGCGCGACCCAAAATGGTCTCGTCATCCCTGCACCCGGTTCCAAAGGGCTCAGTGGTCCTAGTGTTGCGCGCGGAGCCTAGGGCGGACACCCAATCCTAGAGGTCTTCCATCGCGAGCGGCACATCAGCGTCTTGCCACGCCGTTTGGAATCGTCTTCGCACTTTCTCGGCCTCGCTCAAGCGTCCTTGCGCCTCCAGAGTGCGCCACAACCCAAAGAGCGACCGCGGATTGCCAGGTAGCCGTGCCAAGTCCTCACGAAACACGTCTTCAGCTTCGTCGAAGCGTTCGAGCAGAAACAGCTCGGCACCAAGAGATTCACGTACTGGCTTGTACCACGAGAGATACTCCCAGTTCTCGAACTCGTCGAACGCACCGACAGCGGCTCTCCAGCGCGGAATCGCTGCATCCCTGTCGCCACGGGCGCGATCGAACCACGCCTGCATCACGTTGCGCATCAAAGGGAACAACCTGTTAGCCGGGTTGCTGATCCACGTCTCGTCTTCCGGAATATCCGCTTCCTCTGACTCGTAGACGGAGTAAGCCTCTTCCGCCTCGGCGAGCCTACCGCTAGCGGCGAGTGCGACCACCTGGGAGAACCGCCACACGAGGTGATAGATGGTGGGGTTTCGCGGGGGTTCTTGGGCCAGGAGTGGCTCCCAGCGATGGAATCGCAGCAGAGTGTCGGTCACTGCCCAGCTATGCTGGGGAACGTGCCAATCCGGTCCACCCTCGCGTCGCGCGATCTCGTGCGCGGTGTCGATGGCGGTGTCGTATCTTCCCGCCATCTGCGCCACGTGAGCGAGATACTCCAAGGTATGAGCCATCATGTAGTTCTCTGACCCACCCGCACGGGTATATGAGGCATCCGCCGCGGACGCTCGGAGATTGGCAGTGACGGCACCTCGGTAATCGCCGATGCGCGAATAGATGTGCGCTGGCATGTGAAGTAGGTGTCCCAGTCCTGGCGTCGCCGACTCCAGGAACCGCGCACTGTCCAGAGCACGCTCAGGCGTCGCCGAGAACTCCATCAGGTGGATGTAGTAGTGGTGCAGACCAATGTGGTCTGACGTTCTCTGGAGTGCAGATTCCAGAAGCCCGACTATTTCGTCCGTGCCTGGCTCACCCTCGCCTTGCAGGAGCCTAAGAGCCTCGGCACCGAGCGCGGCAGCGGTGGGATCATCCGGCAACTGACGTACGGCCGTCCGCATCGCTTCGGCGTAGACGGAACCGGCCTCCCCTAGATCAGCGCCGCTGAGAGGATGGCGTTGAGCCAGCGCCCGGATGTATATCTGTTCGACAGGGGCTGCAGAGTCGCTCAGTGCGAATGCGCTCTCTAGAGCCTCGTCCGCGTGTTGGCGTTGTTCGTCGCTTGGGTTTCTGTTGTTCAAGTTCGGCCCGAGGGCTAACGCGACTCCCCAATGCGGCATAGCTGCTTGTGGATCGAGAGCCGCGGCGTGTCTGAATGAGCGCACCGCATCGCCATAGTGGAAACCGAAGAAGAGTGTCAGGCCCTGATCGAAGAACTCTTGGGCTTCGGCGCTGTTTGTCGTGATTGGGTGGTGCAGCGACCCGAGGCCCGGCAGGAGGACAGCCGCGGTGGTCTCAGTTGGCTGAGCAGCAGCCGTGCCCTCGAGGTACGACACCTGCGCGACCACAAGCAGTACCAGGAGTATGCCCATGGGACGACTAGAGCGTATCATCGAGGTCCGCTTGCATTGGTGTCGGTGCTTGATAGACCTGTCCCATGCCGCCCTCGCCTCGGTGCTCGCGTAAACGGATCGGGCCAGCACAGCGTAACCGTGTAGCGACGGCTGTGACAGCTTTTCGATGGACGGCGGCAATGCTGGCCCTGGCGGCCGGGCTGGGCACAGTCGATCCGGTGGCCGCCGCCCCGCAACATGGCGACGACCTCCAATCGCCTGCCGAACAGGAGGCCGTGGTGTCGGACATTATCATCGACGGGCCACCGCCGCCCGTCGCTCCCGCGACGATCACTCGCGACCCCGACGGACGCGCCACGGTCCGAGCGGTCCGACTCCTGGAGCCACTGAGCATTGACGGGACGCTTGACGAAACGGTCTATGAATCCGTGCCTTCGTTCGGCGATTTCGTCCAGCAGCAGCCCGACGAGGGCGCGCCGGCAACCGAACGGACCGAAGCCTGGATATTCTATGACGACCGCAACCTCTACGCCGCGGCGCGTCTCTGGGACTCAGCCCCGGAATCGCAGTGGGTCGTCAACGAGATGCAGCGCGACTCGTTCCGGTTGATCCAAAACGAAGGGTTTAGCGTCGCCCTCGATACCTTCTACGACCGGCGCAACGCCGTAACGTTTCGGGTCAACCCGATCGGCGGGGTGATGGACCAGCAGATCACCGACGAAGGGCAGCCCAACGTGGACTGGAACACGATCTGGCACGTGAACACGGGGCGCTTCCCTGGCGGCTGGACCGTCGAGATGGCCATCCCGTTCAAATCGCTTCGCTTTCCCCCAGGCGAATCGCAAGTCTGGGGCCTGCAACTCGGACGGCGGATTCGCTGGAAGAACGAATCGACCTATCTCACGCCAATTCCGATCTCCGCGGGACCGGGACTGTTCCGGATGTCCGCCGCCGCCACCCTGACCGGAGTCGAGGTGCCCAGCGGCAACCAGACATTCGAGATCAAGCCATACGCTATCGGCTCCATGGCCACCGACGTCAATGCGATGCCGGCGATCTCGAACGAAGGCGACGGCGACTTCGGCTTCGACGTGAAATACGGAGTGACGCCGAGCCTCACAGCCGATTTCACCTACAACACCGACTTTGCTCAGGTCGAGGTCGATGAGCAACAAGTCAACCTCACCCGGTTTAGCCTCTTCTTCCCTGAGAAGCGCGAGTTCTTTCTCGAGGGAAGCGGTATCTTCGACTTCGGTGAAGGGGCCCGCTTCCGCGGCGGAGGGGGCGGTTTTGGGGGCGGCCAACGACCTGGCGCCAACAGTTTCTTCGGGGGCGGCGCCGCGCCGGTCGTGTTCTTTAGTCGACGGATCGGCCTGGAGGGTAGACAGACGGTACCGATCCTCGGCGGCGGGCGCCTCACCGGCAAGGCGGGCGACTTTACCGTCGGCGCGCTGAGCCTCCAGACCGATGATGCCTTCGACGCCGCTGCTGTATCGACCAATTTCTCCGTCGTGCGGGTCAAGCGCGACATCTTGCGGCGGAGCCGCGTGGGCGGCATCTTCACCAGCCGGTCGACGCGTCCGGTCTCGGCAGCGGAAGGGGAGCCAGGGTCGAGCCAAGTCTATGGCCTTGACGCGGCGTTCGCCTTCTACGACAACGTCAACTTCACCGGCTACTACGCTCGGTCGCAGACGCCCGGCCTTTCCGGGGCCGACGCGAGCTACCAGGCGGCGTTCACGTATAACGGCGACCTCTACGCCTTCCAGCTCGACCATCTGCTGGTCGGCGACAACTTCAATCCCGAAATCGGGTTTCTCCGTCGTGACGACTTTCGTCGAACGTTCACGACGGCGCAGTACAGCCCGAGACCCGCAATGCGCGCGGTGCGCCAGTTCACCTTGGGCGCGAGTCTCGATTACATCGAACAAGACAGCACCGGCGTGCTCGAAACGCGGCTCGCGCAGGCGCGCTTTCAGACCGAGTTCGAGAACAGCGATCGGTTCAGCTTCGACATCCAGGAGAGCTACGAATTACTGGAGGAGCCGTTCGACATTGCCCCAGATGACAACATCTCCATTCCGGTCGGCGAGTACAACTTCCAGGACATCTTTACGTCCTACACGCTTGGCCAGCAGCGGCGGCTGTCAGGCTCACTCACGTTCCATCGGGGTGAGTTCTTCGACGGCGACATCACGGCGGTGGGCTATCAGCGGGGGCGGGTCGAGGTGACGCCCCAGTTCTCGTTTGAGCCGAGTATCTCCCTCAACCGAATCGCCCTTCCGGCGGGGCGGTTCACGACGACGCTGGTCCAGAGCCGGGTGACCTACACCTTTACCCCACGGATGTTTTTCAGTGGGTTGCTGCAGTACAACTCCAGCACCGAGTCGCTGAGTACGAATCTTCGTCTGCGGTGGGAATACCAACCCGGCAGTGAGCTCTTCGTCGTGTATAACGACGTGCGTGACACCGAGTTCCGCGGCGTCCCGATGCTGGAGAATCGCGCGTTCGTCGTCAAGTTCACCCGGCTCTTCCGCTTCTGACGGCCCGTAGACATACCCGATGCCAGGATGGTTGAGGGTGGCGACGTGGTAGTGGCCGAGTCGGGCGCCGATGTTGAGGGCCATGGGTCGTCAGGCTGAGGCGCGCTGGGCCGGGTGCGCGTTACTCGGTGGACATGAGGCGCTTCAGGTCTTCGTGCCAGGTGGTCAGAATCGCCGGGCTTGAGGATGCACTTCTGAATCTCGACCTTGGGATCCGGTACGTCACCTGAGCGGTGTCCCGCTACTCCGAATCTGGCGCGGCAAGAACGTCTATTGATAGTCGGCGCCGGTCAGACTGGTCAGCACCGACTGCTGCCACTCGCGCAGCAGCCTGGCCAGTCTCTCCACAATTTGCGGTTCGATCGCGGCGAGGTCGTTCGTCTCCGCGGGGTCGTCCCGCAGGTTGAACAGCTCCGGTCCTGGGCAGGGTGGACACTCGACCACCAGCTTGTGCTCGTGGTCCATGATGACGCGCCGCCCGACGCGGTCGTCCCCGTCGATTTCCGGGTAGCGGTAGTTCTGGAAGGTGCGGGTCAGTGCCCCATCCATGTATTTCACCAGAGGCGTGGTGCCGACTTGCAGCTCGGGTGGAATGTAGGGCTCAAGGTTCCTGCCAGCCAGACCCTCGTGGTCGAAGGCCCAGAAGAAGAGTGCCTCGGGACGCGCTGTCATCGTGCCATCGAGCAACCCCGCCAGGTTGGTGCCGTCAATCGGACGATCCGGGAGCGGCTGGCCCGAAAGGGCGGCAAGCGTCGGTAAGAAGTCACTCGTCACCACCGGGATCTGGCTCACGCGAGGCGCGCGAATACGCCGCGGCCACTCGACGACACCGGGCACACGGATCCCGCCTTCGTACATCGACCCTTTCTGACCCCGCAGCGTCTGCTCTGCCACCCCGCTGCTCGGCGTCCCGTTGTCGCCGTTGTACCAGACCACCGTGTTCTCTCTCAGACCGGCTGCTGCGAGATAGTCCCGCAAGGTCCCGATCGCGCGATCCATCGCCGTGATCTCAGCGTAACGCTCGCGTAGCACGTCGCGCAGCGGCCGCTCGGTGGGCATGCCGTCTTCCATTGACGTCAACGTGACCGTCGTCTCCGCGTACCTCTCCGGCAGGTCGTCGTAGAGGGCGAGGTCTTCCTCCAGCCCGCTGTAGGGCTCGTGCGGCGAGCCGAACCACACGACGGCCAAGAACGGCCTCCCGGCCTGTGTGGCCCGTTCGATGAACTGGAGCGTCTCGTCGATGATGATCGCCGAGCCCTCACCCAGGAACGGCGTGGGCGGCTGGCCGTTCCGCGAGAGGAACGGGTTCAGCTCAAAGAAGTTATCGTGCGACACCCACTCGTCAAACCCCATCGCGCCCGGACTGGTCGGCGACTCCGCCCTCACCGGCCCAACGTGCCATTTGCCGAAATGTCCCGTCGCGTATCCGGCTTCGCCCAACACATGGGCGACCGTGATTTCCTCCGGGCGTATGGACCAGTTCGGAGCAAACGTCCCGTAGCGGTTCGGGTGGCGCCCGGTCAGAAAGCTGCCCCGCGTCGGTGAACAGGACGGGTGCGCTGCGTAGAACCGATCCAGACGCAGGCCTTCAGCGGCCATCGCGTCGAGCACCGGCGTGTGAACCATCGAGTGCCCGTTGTAGCCCGTCTCTTCCCAGCCATGGTCGTCGCCCATCATCAAGACGAAGCTCGGGCGATCGTCGGCCGGCTGGAGCACCGCGTCAGCACCGGTGTCCGGCGCGCACGCCGATGTCAGCAGGGCAATTGCGACGACACCTGAGTCGGCTGTTCGCATGAGCAACCCCCTTACGCGATGCGATAGATCACACAAGCCCTCTCAGGGCCGATTATACGGAGTGTAGCGGTTCGGGACGCCATATCGTTCTCGCCTTGGCACCGCCTTCCGATCGCAGCAATTCATCCTGTGGGTCTCGATTTGCCAATTCTCTCGTTAGATCGAGACCCGGAACAACATTGCGTGGCGCTGAGTTCTGACCTACCCCGTCTCGCGCACGAAGGACCTCCTGCTCACTCTGCTTCACTTGGCCGTCACAGCCGCGAAGCTCTGTAGACCCGGCGGCG
This sequence comes from Vicinamibacterales bacterium, assembly GCA_965249105.1. GTDB lineage: Bacteria > Acidobacteriota > Vicinamibacteria > Vicinamibacterales > UBA8438 > CAUZIB01. The sequence continues at coordinate 2,432,336 of OZ252219.1, forward strand.
TGCGAGCCCTCATCGCTGAGAATCTGCTGCTCAAACGACAGCTGATCGTGCTGCGCCGTGCGCGCCAGCGTGCGCCGAACCTCAGAGTGGGCGATCGGATCCTATGCGGATTCGGGTCGCTTTTTCTGAGTCCGGGACGGATTCGCAAGGTCGCCATCGGACTGCGCCCGTCCAGGTTGCTGACCTTCCATCAGGCGCTCGTGCGCCGCAAGTACCGCCGATTGTTTTCCTCAAGTGCGCGACCGAAGAAGCCGGGCCCGAAGGGGCCGAGCGAGGCGCTCATCCGGGCCATCGTCGAGCTCGAATCGCGCAATCCTCGATTCGGGTGCCCGCGGATTGCGCGCATCATCTCGCAGACGTTCGGGGTCGACATCGACAAGAACGTCGTGCACCGCGTGCTGGCGAACCACTATCGTCCAGCCCCGGGCGGAACCGGGCTCTCGTGGTTGTCGTTCATCGGACACACGACCGACAGCCTGTGGAGCGTGGACCTCTTTCGCTGTGAGTCCATCGTGCTCCAGAGCTACTGGGTGCTCGTGGTGATGGACCAGTTCACGCGGCGCCTCGTCGGATTCGGTGTGCATCGCGGGCCGGTCGATGCACCCAGCCTCTGCCGCCCCCATGTGCCACTGTCACACCCCTTTGTGGAACGGCTGATCGGGACGATGCGGCGAGAATTCCTGGATCATGTGTTGTTCTGGACGCCGGTGATCTGGAGCGGAAGCTCGCCGACTCCCAGTCCTACGAAGTTCTGCATATCCCGCCCGCTCGTCTCCACGGCGCTGGAGGGAAGCGACTGTGCTGCACGGCTTTGTAGCCTTACTGTGTCCGCGCATCGGTCACGTTAGACTGCGGCGGTTGTTCAGGTATTGGGTTATCTAGTTCGGCCTACTACCTGTTAGCCGGCCAGAGATTCGAAGCCAGGAGTTGCTGACGAGCGAAGATCCAAAGGAGCGAACGGGCCGTACCAGCATGTACACGGGACTGGGTCTTTCGTTTGGTGCAGGAGTTGGCCTCGTATTCGGAACAGCGTTTGGCAACACCGCCATCGGACTTATCTTCGGGGCAGGGATCGGTCTTGTGATTGGCGCTGGCCTGGACCATCGAAAGAAGTGACGTGCCAGCTAACAAATCGTTGCAGCTGACCGGCCGTTGTGTAGACCGACCGAGTGAATTGGTAGCAAGGGCGACCTCTCGGGGTCGCCTTTGGTGTGTCTGGGCCTTTCTCGGCGGTACCTCCTGTGTAACGGCGTAGTCGTTAGGTATCCCCAAATCGGGCGGATTACTAAACGCTACGCGACTAGAACGAAGCCGCTGGCGCGGCGGCCGCTTCGCGTGCAATACTCGAAGAGTCGTGGTCGTTACCTGCGATGCTATGGATCGGGAGACTGACCTGTAAGTGATTGATTCTAAAGGACAGTCATATCTAGCTCCATAGGGGCACGCGACCGCCTTTCTCCACCAGCGCCTTCCTTCAAGTCTCGTTATCGAAAGTGCCTCGGCGAGAACATCGCGGCTCGTCTCGTCGGGCTTGCGCCGAGGCACTCACGATGAACGCTAGCGACTTATCGGGAGAAGTCCTGCGGGATGGCGTTCGGCGCCAGTTCCCCTTCAGGTTCTGGGTCAATGGCGCGGTTGGGGCAAACTTCCTCACTACCAGGCGCCGTGCGACGAGGCTGCCCAGGAGCAGTGGACCGACCACAAACACCGCGTCTGTCAAGGCGTGGCTCAGATGATCAGTGACTCCTTCCACGGGTAGATGGTTCAAGATGGAGACCACTGCTTGAATCGGACCAGCCAAGAACGCGACTGCGACCGACGCGTGAATCCCCCGGACGGGTGCCGCTCGAACGCAGACGAATCCTACCAACAAGCTCCCGAAGACAAATACGCCAGGGGCGTCGTCGACTTCTGCCAAGAAGAGCAGTAGGAACCATGCGGCACCGCAGGCAACGGTCAATCCAACCAGAGCAAGCGGGGACTCACTGAACCCCGTCCACCAGAGCGCCAAGGTTGTCCGAACGAGGTGGGACCAGAACCAGAACCGCCCACGGGACCGGGCTTCTTCCAACAGATCACCCTCTATCGACTGTGCCTGTTCAGGAGACGTAAACAGCGTCAGCAACGTTGCGGACAGCGACAACTTCGGCATGGGTCCCTCTCCCTCCCACGAGTTCTAGCCCCTTGAGCAGACTCTGGTACGCGTTCTGTGCCCTCTTCACGGTTTTGAGACCCGCCGCGCTGACCTTGTAGTAGCGCTTGGCCCGTCCACCGCGCTCGGGTGTCGGGTCACCCAACCGGGACGTCACGAACCCCTTTTCCTCGAGGCGTTGCAGTGTCGTGTAGAGGGCTCCCGGCGTCACGTTGCGCCCGGTGTGCTCGGTGATTTCCGCCCGGATACTCACGCCGTACGCGGTGTCATCTAAACGGAGAATCGACAGGAGGACGACCTGCTCGAACTCCCCCAGACCCTGGGTGCCGGACATAATAACTACAAAATAGAATAAATATCGCCTCAAGTCAAGGTGGCCTGGGTGGCTGCTACCTGATACACGACCACTCGTGGGTAACGGCGTAGGGACGACTCATCCATGAAGCTATCGGCGACGGAACTAGGAGGCCGTCGTCGATGCGAAAATCACGAAAGAAGAAGTCGCCGAAGCGTCTGCTCGCGCTCCCCGGTCTGGACCAGGCCAAGTCTGCCGTCCTGAACAGCCTGACATCCGTAAGCGGAAAGAGAAGCTACGGATACGCGATCACCGAGTTTGTTCGCTGGTACTGCTTGGAACCGCGACTGGCATTCAATCGCACTGTGGTACTTCGGTACCGAATCCACCTTGAACAGGCCGGTTACGCCCCCTCGACCATCAACCTCCATCTCGCCGCCGTGCGCCGAATCGCCTACGAAGCAGCAGATGCAGGTCTGCTCAGCCCAGAACTCGCCGCGGCTATCCGACGAGTGAAGGGTGTGCGCCAGCTCGGCGTCCGAGTTGGCAACTGGTTGACGGCCGAGCAAGGCCAGCGACTCCTTCAGGCATCTCCACCGATCGGCCTGCGTGGTAGGCGCAACTACGCGATGCTCGCCGTGCTCATCGGTTGTGGGCTTCGCCGCAGCGAGTTGCTCGGCCTGAACCTCTCGTCCATCCAGCTCCGAGAGGAGCACTGGGTCATCGCGGATCTCTGCGGGAAGGGCGGGCACATACGAACCGTGCCCATCCCTCGTTGGGTGAAGGACTCGATCGATACGTGGACCGAGGCCGCAGGCATCAACTCTGGACGGGTGTTTCGTGCCATTAACCAAGGTTGGACAGGTCTGGGGCGACGTGACCGACAAGGTGCTGTGGGAGGTGGTCAAGCACGCGGCTCACCGAGCAGGAATCGAACGCTTGGCCCCGCACGACCTACGGCGCACCTGCGCCCGACTGTGCCACCTCGCTGGCGGTGAGCTGGATCAGATTCAGTTCTTGCTCGGGCACGTGTCCGTCCAGACCACGGAGAGGTATCTCGGCTGCAAGCAGAAGCTGCGATTCGCGGTTAACGACGCTCTTGGGATCGAACCGATTCGGCCGTTGTTCGAGTTCTGAGTTCTCGCGAAACATCAGTTCTTGCCGAAGCGACGTGGTACCGTTCGACACGGGAGGCGGTGAATGGAACTCGACCAGAACAAGATCGATGATGCGGTACTCGCCCTGCTTTACCTTGGGCTTCATGACGGAGCCCGCGCGTGGAAGGGTTTCGACTGGGACGCCATGATTCGCTTGCACGAGAGCGGTTTCGTTTCTGATCCGCGGAGCAAGGCAAAGTCGGTGGTCTTCACCGCCGACGGGATGAACCGCGCAGCACGATTGCTCGGGGAACAGTTCGGCAAACGCACATGAGCGGGCGGCAGACGCGAAGCCTCCGGACTAGCTCCTGACAAACGCCGATCTCGCTACCGCTCACCATCAAGTCGGTTCGGTAGTTACTACGCGACAAGGCAGGATCTACTGCCACCGGTTCTGTCAGGCATCCCCGTCAACGTGATACGACCGCTAGGGGGGATCGGTGATCCAGAACGGGCGATGGAGTTCCACCACTTCGCCGGAGTTGTAGACCACACGCGCGCGTGCGACATACCGGCCTGGCGGAAGGTCACCGACCGGGACGTTGGCGGAGACGACACTGCGACGCGCCTCCTCTACACCGTCAAACGTGACGGTCGTCCGGGTGCGGGCCGGTCCTTTCGCCGTGTCGGCGACGCCGATGTGGACCGTGGTTCGCTCCCAGACCGCCGGGGCGTCCGCATAGAGCTCCGTGTAGACGACGAGACGATCGCCGGACACCCGCGCGTCGACCGGTGGCCGCACCCAGCCTGGCCGCAACGAGGCCTGATCGGCCACCACGAGGTCGCCCACCGCGAGAGGCCCATTCGATGTCACCTGGGCGTGGACCGGATGGTCGACACTGCCACGCTGACCGGTGGCATCGATGACGGCCACCCGCAGGGAATAGGTGCCCGGCGGGACGGTCAGCGGAAACGACGTCTTGAGGACCGGTCCATTTTGGGTGTGGGCCGGCGTAGCGGTGATCTGTTGCTGCCGGGTCAACACCGTCGTCCCCTCCGCATCGCGCAGCATGACCCCCAGGGTCAGCTCCGAGGAGAGACCGGCCGGCACGTCGATTTCCGCAGCCACCAGGACACGCATCTGCTCATGCTCCGTGGCCTGATACGTGTAGGTCGCGACCCGTACGGGCAGCTCCTGAGTCGCCATGGGCGATCGCAGCAGGCGCGCGAGGCGCTCGTCGGCGGCATCCTCCGCCGTGAAACTGATCTCCCGCCGCGCCCGCACGCGCACGCCGTCCCGCGCGACGGACACCTTGATCCCGCGGCGCTCCTTGTCTCGGTCGGTGGGACGCGATTGCACCCCCAGCAGGTAGTAGCCCGACAGCTCTCGCTCGATTCGCTCGAACAGCGGGCCGGGGTTGAAGTGGGCGCGCATGAGGCGAGCGCCCGTGAAGGCCGCCAACGCCAGAAGCCCTTCCTCCTTCTTGCGGCGATCATCACGGGCCGTCGAGTAGAAGGCGCGCTGGCTCATATCGATGAGCGGTTCATCAACCATCATCACATACAGGGTCGTACGGGAGGCCGCGGCTCGCTTCCTGATCTCGAGCAGGGCCAACTGGTCGTCGATGATGAAGCCCCCCGAGATCCACACCAGGGTGTTGGGCCCCTCCAGTTCGCGCATTTCGTCCAGGAGGGACTCGAGTCCACGGCGTGCGTTGCCGCTGTCGTATCGCGTCTCCAGCACGATCTCACGGCTTTTTTGGCGCAACCCCGACAGGCAGATCGGGTCGTCTTCGGCGGCATCCCCGCAGAGGCGCCTGGCCACGAGGATCTCCGTTCCCCCATCGTTGAGTACGGCAATCCGGTACGCCTCCCCGAGGCCGATATTACGAAGCTCCCGCCGTCGATGCACGCCCAACCCCGACAGGCCCTCGACCGCACGGCGGACGCGGTCGTGGTCTGCCGTGAAGTCGATGTAGACGCCGTGCGGAATCGCCACGAGGCCGACCCGGTCGGCCGGGTGCAGGCTGTCGACGAACTCACCGGCGGCGCGCATTACGTGGCGCCCTTCCCCTAACGACATGCTCGCCTCGTCGACGGCGATCACCACCAACCGACCGGGCGTCTGGTCGGTATTGGACGAAGAGAAGACGTCCTCCGCGGCAGGCGGGAAGGCGATCTCGGCCTCCGCAGGCGGCCGCAGCGAGACGAACTGAGCCTGGACGACGCGGCGGGAGTCTCCGTCGACGGTGACCGAAAAGTCCGAGGCCTCGAGGTCGGTTATCGGATAGCTGTCGCCATCGACCACGGTGACATCGACCTCGATGAGGTCGACACCAGCCCGGAAGGTCGGCCGCTGCTGCAACGTCTGCGCAGAGAGCACCGCGCTCGCGGCGATCACCCAAAGGGTAGACCAGGTCAGCCGGTGTCTGCGCATTGAGAGCCCCGTCCGGGACAGCTATCGATCACTGTAGTCCCAATGGGCGCCGTGCGGTAGCAGATTGCTATTGAGTAACGGCGTAGCCGTTAGGTATCCCCTAATAGGGCGGTTTCTAAACCCTAGGCGACTAGAACGAAGCCGCTGGCGCGGCGGCCGAGGGCCATCTGAGTCGGTCGTAGCGGCATAGGGTGTGGTCAGAGAAGGAGGTCTCTGTGACCACACATCTACAGCAGTTGCACGAGGAGCTCGTGCGTCGCCACTACGCCGCATCAACCACCGCGAGTTACCTGACGATCGTCAAGGCGTTTCGCCGACACGCCGGCAAGCGGCTTGACCGCGTGAAGCCGGACGACCTCCGACGGTATCAGGTCTTTCTGCTCGAAGACCGCCAGCTCGCCGTCGGTACCGTCGTGACTCACATCTCGGCGCTCCGGTTCTTCTTTCTCCGCGTCCTCAAGCGCCGGAACATGAAAGAGGACTTGCCCTATTCCAAGCACCGACGCCGGCTGCCCACGGTACTCAGCCCCGACGAAGTCCAGCGTCTCATCGCCGGCGCGAAGAATCTGTATCACCGCACGATGCTGCTCACGCTGTACGGGACCGGCCTGCGGCGGAGCGAGCTGTGCCGGCTCAAAGTCCGCGACATCGATAGCGAGCGCAGGGTCCTGCGCGTCGTGCAGGGCAAGGGCGGGCGTGATCGCGACGTCCCGCTCAGTCCAACGCTGCTGGCCGCCTTGCGCGCGTACTGGCGCTGGATGCGTCCGCAGACCTATCTGTTCCCGGGCACCAAGGATGGCTGGCGCGCGGACCGCCCGATCACGACCAAGCCCGTCTGGACCGCGGTCCGGCTGGCCGCTGAGCGCGCCGGGATTACGAAGCGTGTCTCGCCGCACACCCTGCGTCACAGCTATGCGACGCACTTGCTCGAAGCGGGGGCCGACCTGCGGACGATCCAGCTGCTCCTCGGCCATGCGGACCTGTCCCATACGACCGTGTATCTGCATCTGTCGCGACGGCATCTGCAGGCGGCCCCGAATCCGCTCGAGCAGCTCCAGGTGCCGATACCTGCGGCGCTACCTCGGTCCCGACGCTTGCGCCGATCGTAGGCATGCGTCGGCCACCGATCGAAGTGGCCGATGTCCTCCGCGCCCAGGGTGATCACTTCCTGGCACGGCATCCGTGGCTGAGCGTCCAGCACCGGACCGTGCTCCGGGCCCTCCGACGCTGTCGGACGGCCGCGCTTGGTGGTCACCTGGATCAGTGTGACGCGTGCGGGCATCGGGCGATCTCGTACAACTCGTGTCGCAACCGGCACTGTCCGAAGTGCCAAGCCCACGCGCGGGAGCGGTGGCTCGCCGCGCGGGAGCGCGAGTTGCTCGCCGTGCCCTACGTCCACGTGGTCTTCACCCTGCCCCATACGCTCCACGTCCTGTGCCGTCGCAACGCCGCGCTGATCTACCAGCTGCTGTTTCGCGCCAGCGCCGACACGCTCCTCGAGGTGGCCGCGACCCCCCGGCATCTCGGTGCCCGGATCGGCTTCCTCAGCATCCTCCACACGTGGGGGCAGACCCTCGTCCGCCATCCCCACGTGCATTGCGTCGTGCCGGCCGGGGGCTTCTCCGCGGACACCCGACGCTGGGTGCATCCCAAGTACCCGGACTTCTTCTTACCCGTCACGGTCCTGAGTCGGGTGTTTCGTGGCAAGTTCGTCGCCGGGCTGCGCCGGGCCTATGCCCGCGACGAGCTGGATCTCACCGGTTCACCCCTCCACGACTCGGCCCGCTGGCAGGCCTTGGTGGACACGCTGTTTCGCACCGACTGGGTCGTCTATGCGAAGCCGGCCTTCGGGGGACCCGCCGCGGTGCTGCGCTACCTGGGGCGCTACACCCATCGCGTCGCCATCAGCAACCAGCGCTTGGTCGCGTTCGACGGGGAGCATGTCACCTTCCGGTGGAAGGACTATGCCCACGACGGCGAGTGGCGCACGATGACGCTCCCCGCGATGGAGTTCCTGCGGCGCTTCGTGCAGCACGTGCTCCCGCGCGGCTTCGTCCGCATCCGGCAGTACGGGTACCTGGCCAGCGTCTGTCGCACCGCCCGGCTCGTTCGGGCCCGGCGGCTCCTCCGGCGCACTCCGCCACCCGCTGAGCCCCACGCGACGACTCCTGGGTGGGAGTGTCCGCAGTGTGGCGCACCGATGATCCTCGGCCCCATCCTCTCCGCCCGCGCCCTCGGCGCGATCGGTCTGGCCTTCGACACCTCATGATCGTGAGACACCGCACGCGCCAGGCTCAGCGGACTCCCGTCGACGTGTCTCCGCACGCCACACGGGTCGTGTCGCTCGTCACCGGCCATCGGCGCCATCTCCGCGTCCAGCGACCCGCCCGCACCCACACGATCTCGCCCGCACACCCGCGACCGGTCCTCGATCCCCGAGCGTGCCCGCGTGTGACCACACCGGGAGACCCCTTGTAGCTCCATAGCCGGCCACCACCCCAGCGCCTTCCTTCAAGTCTCGTTATCGAAAGTGCCTCGGCTTCAACAACACCCCAGGTCTGCACCGCCTCGCGCCGAGGCACTCACGATGAACGCTAGCGACTACACAGGACCGATCTTGCAGCCCTGATAGGAACGAAACCCGAGGCGGGCCAGCCGTCCTAGCGTTCGGTTGCGTTGAGTTTGGTGTTTAGGTTGTACAGTCCATCTGGGACCGCAGGTGGGCCCTAGGGAGTGAGGCCGCTGACCAAAGGAGGCCAATGAAGCGCGTGCTTGTAGTTGCTCTGGTCCTCTCGTTGGGCCACTCGTCCGTCGCGCTCGCGGCAGGACCCTTGTTGGAATCGGCCTTGCGTCACGCCCGGCAGCTTGTCCAAACCCAAGCGGAGTCACCGGAAGCGGCAGAAGCCAGACGTGTCGCTACAGACCTGGGCGTTGGCAGGCATGTGGTCGTGAATCTGACCTCGGGCACGACAGTGAGAGGCCACCTTCAGGCAGTCAACAACGATCATTTCGTGCTTCTTTCCGACCACCCACACGCGACACCTCGCGTCCGGTCTCCGCATCGAACGCATACAGATACGGGTCGCCGCCGCCGATGAAGACGAGACCGCCCGCCGTCACCATCGGACCATTGGTGCCCCCGGTGCCGAGCCGGTCGGGCAGCGCGACGCCCGCCAGCAACGGATGGTTGCGTACGGCCGGACTCCCCTCCCCGCGACGTGGCCATCGAGAGTACGGCGGCCAAGGCGCTTGACGTGGCCGGGGGAGCCGAGTTCGGCAGCGGCGATGTCGCGCTCATCGGCGCCGACGGCCGGCTCATCGGGCCGCTCAGCAACACGATCCTCAGTGACCTCAGTGGCGCGAATCTGACGAATCTGAACGGCAGCCGGATCACCACCGGCACCGTCGCCGCCGCGCGGATGGCGAACCTGTCCGCCTCCAAGATCACCAGTGGGACGCTCGCCCGCGCACGGCTGGCGTTCGGCACCTTCAGTGTGACGGGTAATACCTCCACGGTCGCCACCCTGAACGAGTACGCGTTCTTTCCGAATATTCGCGGGTGCACCGCCTCGTTTGTGACCCTCAAAGGCCGAAACGCCATGAATCCAACGGAAGATCATCGAACGGGGGCGCTGTACATCCAGCTTGATGGGGCGTGTCAAGGCGGGACCACGTGGGCCGTGAAAGGCCCGTATCTCTCAGCCTCGGATCACCCCTCGGTGTGGGTCGTCGTCGACACAATGGGTGCCCTCGTCGCCCTGTGGGAGAGCGAAGACCCGATCAGCTCCGGCGACACGGTGAGTCCGCTGGCGACCGACGACCCCACCCATCGGACCGTCAACATGGGGGTGCCCAGCCTGGCGGTCATCACGTTGCTCACTGACGTGCTGACCGCCGACCAGCAGACGGATCTCCTCACGCGGCTCGATACCTATGTGGCGACCGAGCGCGGGTGGCTCGGCGCCGTGACCACGCTCGTGGACCTGGCGACGATCGAGGCCCGCTACGAGCCCTCCGGTCGGCAGTGGGCGATGCGCCTGCTCGCCGAGGTCCAGGGGGTGGCGGTGGCGGAGCTGTATCGGAGCGCCCTGCGGGTCGACCCGCTGACCGACACGTGGGTCGTCGCGCCCCAGTGAGAGCGGGCCCCTGAGGGCCTTAGGATCGATCATAACGAACGCTTATACAAGGCAAGAATCTTGCCGTTTCTTGGTGCAGAGTTTTGATCCGAGGTTTCATTACTTTTGATCGCCTACACCGGTGCGGTAGGCCTGCGGGTCGAACGCCCACAGCTCGGCGCCGGTCTCGGCGTCGAGCGCGACAACACGGTTGTACATCGTCGTCACGAAGAGGACGTTCTCGATCATCAACGGCATCGCCTGGAACGGTCCGGGCCGCGTCCCATACTCCGCGTTCGGCCGCTCCCCCGGCTGCCACTCCCAGGCAATCTCGAGCCGACCGACGTTCGACGCGTTGATGTCGGCGAGCGGCGAGTGCTTCGACGCCGCCTGGTCGGCACCGACATAGCGCCACTCGACCATCTCGACCGCACGCTCCTGCGCGCCGAGCGGCACCCCAGCCACGACCATCACGATGGCGCAGAATCGCTTCACCAGAACACCCGCGGGCTGACTTTGAAGATCTTGACCGAGATTTCAGTTTTGCCTGCCCCTGATGGCACCGTTTATACACCCGATCGGCGGCGATCGCACAAGAACAATAGCGGACCGGCTTCGCGGCCCGGCCCGTTGATATCTACGTCTTCAGCTGTTCTGCAGCGACGGGACCAAACCATACCTCCCGACGACGGCGGATATGGAGCAGGAAGCCAATCATGACCACCGTGCACAATATTGACGGGACAAGCTGGCTGTACGGCTGCCATGCGCTCAGGACGGTTCCAGCGAACGCCGACAGCGCTGCATTGAAGGCTCCGATCATCTTGACGAGATGCTCGTACAACCATAGCGTGCTGAACCATTGCTTGGGGAAGGCAAACCGAGACAAATCATAGAGCGCCACTGTCACGAGAGCACCAAGCGTCGAATAGATGACTCCTGGCGCCCACGGGAGTTCCACCGATCTCAGGTACAGGACGAAGAGGACGGCGGCACCAAGTGCCGAAAAGGCGCCGACGGCGTCCAGCGCGCTCGGCCCGGTCGATCGGATTCTGAGGGCTCGAAGGCCACTAAACCCCTGATACGCGGCGAGCAGGGTGATGACGCCCAGAAAGGCTCGAAACCGAAAGACGATGATTCCGGCAGCCGCCGTCCCGACGGTAACCCACAGCGCGATCAGGAACGCACGTCCGTATCGGCGATGACGCCAATCGCCCTTGCGTCGTGCCAGCTGAATGACACCGAGCGCGAGCGCCAGAGTACCAAACACCACGTGCACCGCCACGTTGGCGGTGTGAAGGATGGTGTCCTGAATGATCTGCACACCGGGCTCCGTTTTCTGATTCAGTGCTCTGGAGGTACCGTGACCGCGCTTTCAGCTGAACTTGATGGGAAACTCTAGCGTCACACCGTCTAGCTGTACCAGAACGATGCTCGCTACCTCGTCGTGTTTCCAGAGTCTAGAGTGCGAGAACGTCAGGGTGATCGTGGCGCTCGAGACGCTATCCGGTCACCGTGAAACCGTTTGTTGAGAATTCAGAAATGACGTCCGCGAGGGCTCAATCGCTCACATCTCAGTCTTGTACGCTGATACTGGTAATGCTGAACGGGGGATTGCCGTAGCTTTCGATTTCTAGTTGGCCTTCATCATTGAACTCGAGGTGGGCTGCACCATAGACCGATCCGCTACCGTTACCCTCTTCGTCGAGCCTCAGCTCGACGACGCCGAATGGATACTCTCTGTTCCGCACGGATCCTCGGACGTCAAACACATTGAGCGGTCGCGCAGTCACGAGCCTGATGATGCGACCGGTCTCATGCGGTATTGAACGCGCGAACGCGATGTCGTGCCCTCTCTGACTAGCGGGGATGAACCGGCCCTTTTCTACGTCGATGAGTGTATCCCGGAGCTCCTCCCACCCTTGGTTCCTCAATATGTCGATGTACTTTTGTCTCTCTGCGTTCGTCGTGTATTCCTCGATCTGAAGTCTGAACTGAACCAGACCGCCGACCGCACCAGTGCTCATCAAGATCCCGCTGAATCTCTCAGGCGCCTGGGCCACGCCGTCAGCGCGCATGCCGAACATGCAAAGAAGCAACGGCAAAGTCATGAGGGTATTTCGGCAAACGCTTCCGGAAAACCGCATGATCAGACCTCCTATGGTTGACTGACAGTGAAGTGTGACGATGAGCCGTTGACGTCGGCGACCACCACCCTGACGCCTTCGCTCGTAGGCGGCCTTGCTACTGCTTCTTGCCGCTCCCGGTCAGGCTGAACCGGCCGCCCCCGACGGACATGCCGGCGTTGATCATGGCGCCGTCCAGCGTCACGGTCAGGACGGCCTCGCCCGGGTTGCCATCCCGGCCGGTCCGTTCGAAGGTGAGCACGAGGTCGTCCTCGTTCTTGGCGATGTCCGTGATGTCGCTGCCGCCGCGACCACCCTCGATCCTCGCCGCGACCTTGCCGCTCTCGTCCCGGACCGTCAAGGTCTGCTCGAAGGTGCCACCGCGGGGCGATTCGAAGCTGATGACCCACGTGCCCATGAACGCGCCCGCCTCGGACGCATCCAACATCGAGGCTTGACCGGCCGCTACCGGTCCAGCCAGGAGCAGCACACCTAACCCCAACGACGCCGACAACAAGTGCAGTTTCGTCATTTGTCACGATCCTCTCTCGCACACCCGAACGATACACCCAACGAGTGCCACTGACTCGAAGGCGGTTCGACTCTACCGCGACCCTTGCCTAGCGGCTCGTGGCTGCATCCTTCTCTCCCGCCCGCGCTCCAGCGAGGATGTTCACCATGGCGTAGTTGCCCTCGTGGCACGCGTACTCGAATAGCGGTGCCTCGGTCTTCGTCAGCGGGACTGCGGCGGTCCATGGTGCTACCCACTTCTTGGCGTCCTCGACGGTGAACGCGTACTGGATGGTCTCCCCCACGCGCGTGAAACGTTCGACCAATCGGTCTGGAACGGAGCCCGCGATCATCTGCAACCCGCCGTCGAAGTGCACAGTCTCGACGACCAGGGTGTCGCCCTCCCAGCGGCCCCGCGAGTCGCCCACATACTGAGGGAGGGTCGCATGGGGTCGCCCGTCCAACGGGATGATGCGTGAGAGATGCATGCTCTCGATCAGGATCGCCACGTGGTCCGGCGTCTGGAATATCTGGACGTTGTTGTTGTACGGGGCGGGAACGATCGGGAGTCCGGTGGTGCCCATACAGCGGTCTATCGAGCCGAGGTCCGTATACGAATCGGGAGGGGGTTCCTGCCCCCACCGCGGCTGCTTCCTCGACGCCTCTCGCGCCTCGGGCGTCATGGGTGGTCGCCGGCCGTTCGGCGGGTCGACGATCAGTGACGTCCGCCGCTCCTCCACGACGGTCGTGCCATAGTCCAGCCAGAACCGGTTGCAGCAGCCGATGCTCCCGCCGGCCTCGGTCCGGTGGGCCGGCGCATTGCTCGCAGCGATCTCCCTCTCCACGGCCGCCTGTTCGAGGGACGCGGCCTCTTCCGCCGTCAGAAACTCTTGGTCGGCGTACTTCTCAGGGCGCTGCATCGGTGTGATGGTGCGATAGTCCCAGATGCCACGCAGGTCAGGATCGCCCCACAACGTCCGGGGAACGGTCTGGGCCGCGGCGGGAATGGCCGACGCCGCGATCACCACCAACACTGAGAACAACACCACGAGACGTTGACGGCTCATCTGATTCTCCTCCTCGTACTCGTGTCCAAAAGCACGCCCATGGTGCACCCAGAGGCTGTGGGGGTCAAGTCGTGCAATCGCACCGAGTTGAAATGGCGACCATCTTCGACGATCATGGATACATTCGGACAGCGGCGGACGAGGCCAGGAGGGTCAGATGAGCCATCAAAGTCTTGCGGCGTTGGTAACGGTGATCGCACTCGGGTGGATAACACCAGTCCCGGCCTCTGGGCAGAATCAGGCCCAGAGCGCGGCAGAGACAGCACCAACGTGGACACCGCCTCGCACTCCCGACGGCCGCCCCGACCTGCAGGGTGTGTGGACGACCCAGACCTTTACACCCCTCGAACGTCCAGAGTATCTCGGCGACAGGGCGTGGTACACCGAGGAAGAGTGGGCCGCACTGCAGGCACAGCTCACCAGCGATGGGGTCGACCCGCTGGCGCGGAGCTCCATCACTATCGAAGATGCGGGTACGAGAGAGACGGCGCTTCATCAGACCAATCGTGACGCCACATATGTCCACTACGACAATGCCATCTGGCTGGCCACCGATGTCCCGAAGGGACTCTCGAGCCGCCGCACATCGCTCATCACGGATCCACCAGACGGGCAGGTCCCCCCCCGGACGCCGGAATCCCAGCAGCGCGCGGCCGATGCCCGTGACGCACGGCAGCAACGCGGCGCCTTCGACGGCTACGAGACGCGGCCCTTGAGCGAGCGGTGCATCGTCTACGGACACAACGGCCCGCCGATGCTGCCACCGTCGTACAACGATGTTCATCAAATCCTTCAGACGCCCGATTACGTGGTCGTCTTCACCGAGATGAGCAACAACAGCCCGCGCATCATTCCGCTGGACGGGCGTCCCCATATCTCCGACCAGGTTCGACAGTTTCCCGGTGACTCCCGTGGCCGCTGGGAAGGCGACACGCTGGTCGTCGAGTCCAAGAACTTCAACGACAAGAGACGCTTTCAGGGCTCGAGCGCCGAACTGCACGTGGTGGAGCGTTTTACCCGAGTCGCCGACGACCGGATCCGTTATGAGTTCACGGTCCGCGACCCAAGCACCTGGGCGGTGCCGTGGAGTGTGGAGATCCCGCTGCTAAGCACGGAAGGCCCGATGTTCGAGTACGCCTGTCACGAAGGCAATCACGACCTCCGCCACATTCTCGAGATCTACCGCAACCTGGAGCGGCAGGAGTCCGACGCCGCCTCGCAGCAAGACTCGAGATAGGCGCCACGGCACCCCCTCTACGTGATCAGCTCCGTGTCAGGAAACTGAGCGTACCAGCCGAACCAGAAGGCGCGTTGCGCTGGCACGCGAACACGCAGCACCTTCGAATCGCTCTCCATCACGAGGCCCTCTTCCGTGACCCGCCACGACCGGCCCGCCTCGTCAATCACCCGCTGTGCGTCGACATGGCGTGCGAAGCGGATGTCCTGCGCATCGTAGACCCGGTTGGCACCTTGCTCGCTCGTCACCACGACCAGGTTCCGCCCGGCGAACGTGTGGTGAAAAACGCGGTTGGTCTTCAGGAAATGCGCCGCGATGGCGAGAGGCCGAGGCCGACCGGCTTCCGTCAGGTCGTCAAGCCGCATCACCAGCACTTCTTCCTTGTTCCTCAAACGGTCGTCGGTCTCGGACACCTGAAACATCAGCTCGTCGGTGCTGAAGTAACCCCGGTACGCGGATCCTTCCGAATAGTCGCGCCGGTGCCCGGTGTCGAGCGACAGGACCGTCGTCGCGGGATGCGTGCTCCTCCATTCACCCCACGTCGTCGTCACGACGGCATGCGGCGTCAGCCGCACGCCGCTACCAACGAGCGAACCGACCACCGGCACTCCCTCGAACGTGTTCCACAAACTCCGCGTCTCGTGATCGAACATCAGTTTGTTCGACCGATATAGCAGACCGCTCGTGCCGAACGTGAGATGGCGGCCGCCCGCCATGCTCTCGAACGGAATCACGGTTCCACACAGTGTGCAGTAGACGATCGTCAGTTCGACACCTCCCAAGCTGTCGAGTGCCATCTCGTGCCAGGCCAAGATTCGTTTCGGATACGCCCGCGCCTCACCCTCGACTGCGATGCCGAAGACGATGTGGTCGTCTTCGAGGTAGTCGGCCGCGTCTGCATCGAGTCGCTTCGGGTACTCGAGTGGCGGAATCCCGTTGACGGCCACGCCGCCCCACGCCACCTCGTCGAGGCGGATGACCGACTCCACTCCTTGGGGGAAGAACTCTTCAAAGCGCGGATCAATCTGGCTGTACAACAACCCTTTGAAGAGTGCATAGTCCGGATGCGGATCGTACGGCTGGTCCCAGATCCAATCGTGCCAGCGCACAAGGTCGGGCCCAAACTGCTGGCCCGTCCGGGCCTGGAGGAATTCGATGAGCCGGAAGAATTGGAACATCTGTGGGCCAGGTGGGCGCACGAAACGCGCCAAATCCCAGACGAGCCCTGCATACCCGACCCGCCACTGCGCACCAATCTGGCGAAGCGCGTCCTCTGCCAGCCTGCCATCCGGCGCTGTGGCCCGGAGGAACAACTGGATGTCGGGGTGGTCGTCCTGCCCGGCCGGCTGCACTCCGGAAGGGTCAGCCGCTGTACCGAGGACGAGCAGCGTACTGAACAACGCCAGCACGACGGCCTTCGGCATCTCTCTCCGGATCGCTGCCATCTTCCCCCACCCTGATATGCGCCGGCTTCAGATCGCTTCCGTCAAACGCCTACGGCAACACCTTCCGAGTCGGGCACTACAAGACCGCCATCGGCTGCCTGCGGCGGTACGTCAGCGATCGCCAGAGCCATTCGAGCGGTCCGTATCGGTAGTGCCGGAGCCAGAGCGGGCTCACGATCAGCTGAAGGATCCAGATGCCCCCGACGACGTAGTAGAGCTCGTGACGCTCGAGCTGCCCGACCAGCCCGAGCCCCGAGCCGAAGAAGATGAAGCCGGTGATCACCGAGTGGGAAACGTAGTTTGTCAACGCCATGCGGCCGACGCCCGCGAGCGATGACCGCAGCCAGCCGAGGATCCCCGTCTTGCAAAACAACATGACGAGCCCGATGTAGCCAAAGGCCAGGCCCATCCGCCCGAGGCCATACGTCGGCGGCAGCACGCCCGCCGGATGGAAGCCGCTCGCGACATACACCATCGTCTCGTAGTAGTTGGTCGCGAGGCCAATGGACAACCCCACCACGGTCATCAGCGCGTAGTCCCGGTACGAGCGCCTTGCGTCGAACACCCCCCATTTGAAGAGCGCCATCCCAAGGAGCATCATCGCGAGCGCATCCCAAAACCCGACGAGGTACGCGAACGTCGTTTCGAACTCGAACGTGTGCGGGGCGGCATAAACGAGATTGTCGACGTAGCCACCTCTCCGAAGTGCCATCTGCTCCTCGATCTCGGCCTCGGTCGGTTCATACACCGGAGAAGCACGCCACTCGTCGAGCGCCGTTTGCTGTTCCTCGGTCAGCTCACCACCGGCGTCGAGAACCGTCTGCGCCGCTTGGGCCGGCGCGTAGATCCCGTTGATGTAGAACGACAGCCCGATACCTTGGAGGGACAGCAGCGCCAACACCACGGCACCGGAGATCGCGAGCCTCCGCGGTCGCGCGTTCCGCAACGGAAAGAGGAAGAGTCCCACGAGACCGTAGTGATAGAGGATGTCGCCCGGCCAGAGGAGGAGATAGCCGTGGACCATCCCGAAGATGACGAGCCAGATCGTGCGACGGTAGTAGACGTCCGCCGTTCGGACGCTTTCACCCGCCCGCGACGTGAGCAGCACGACACTGGCCCCGAACAACATCGAGAAGATGGTCCGCATCGACCCTTCGAAGAAGACCATCATGATCCACCACGCCACGAACGGCGCCCCCGCCGTCGCCCCATCGATCGTCGGGTTCGTGTAGGCCTCGTAGGGGAGCCCCATGGCTCCGATGTTCATCAGCAGGATGCCGAGCAGGGCGACGCCGCGGAGTGCGTCGATTGAGGCGATCCGCTCGGAGGCTCCGACCGGACGGGGCAACTCGGCCGCATGCGCGGGTTCGGCAGCGAGAGCGGCTCCGTCACCAGGAAGAGTGTCGACCACGGTCTCGGTTATCGTGGTAACTGCCACACGCTAGAACATCGCGATCGGATTCGCCGGGCTGCCCGTACCCCGGGCCACCTTGAGAGGCAGCCCCATGAACATGAACTCGTAGCGGTCTTCTTCAGCACACGCCTCCGCGATGGGCTCGAGTAAGGCGTTGTCGAGGAGCGCAACACCGTAGTTGAAGAGCACACCGTGGACGGGAAAGGTCAGACCATACGGATCGGGCCGCGCGTCCATCATGTCCCAGCCAAGGAGCGACACGTCGTGATCACGGATAAACTTGGCGCAGGTGACGCTTAACCCGGGGCGGTCGCCGCCACCGTAGCCGCCGCCCGCCCGTACGAACGCGTCCTTGCCGCTGTACACGAGCAGCGCATCCCCGGGCTCGACTTCGACCTCTTGGGCGCGCGCGATCTCGTCGATCTCCCACCCGTGCACTGGCTTGTCGGGTGTCACGTGCGACACGCCTCGGTGGCGCGGAACGTCGATCAAGACGCCGCGCGTGATGATGCCCTCGGCCCAGGCATCGATGGTGCCGAAGGTCGCGCCCCGGGTGGTGACCTCGACGTCGGGGTCGCGGCCCTGCCACATGCCGTCGTTGTCCCACATGTGACAGAGCGCGTCAATGTGCGTGATCGTCTGACCGTGATAGATGAAGCCATAGTAGTCCACCACCGAGCCGGCGCCGCCGGGGCGGGGGTTCTTGCGCAAGAAATGCTGCTCCGGCTCAAAGACCCGACTCATCGACACCTTCCGTCCGGTACGCACCAACCCTGCCGCTGCGACGCTCTTCTCGGGTGTGATCAAGTTGATGGCACCCTTCTGGTCGTCTGCGCCCCAGCGCCCCCAGTTGCGGCGGTCGGTGTACCACGATTCAACTTCTGCGGGGGAAGGCATCTGCGGGTCGGACTGGGTCTCGCCTGTGGTATTCCCGGCAGCGATCGCCTCAGATGCGTGTTTCGTCAGTAACTCCCTCGGCGAGAAGCTGTCCGGTGGAAGCGTACGGGCAGGCGGCCCGCTCCACGCCGAAGTGCGTCCGTCGAGCGATGCCGCGCCTCCGGCAGCCGCCGCGCTCAGCGTCGTCAGGAATCGTCGTCTCGAGGATGCCATGGTGCCCTCCTTTTTGATCATGGTTCGGTCTGGGGTGCTATCGGTCTTCAACCCCCGCGATGAAGTCTAACGTCTCCTGCTTGTGAAGAGACCGTCTGCGTGCCGGGCAACCCAGATGAGTCGAACGGCCAAGGCCAGAGCGCACTGACTCCCAGCAAGACAACTACGAGTTGGACGAGGAAACCCACGTACGGAATGCTCATGAGTACGGCTAGCAGGCTGAGTCCCAGGACGAGGGGAAGGAGGATTCCCCCCGCGCGATCCGGCGCGAGCCGACGCAAGATCGAACGTCCGACCACTGCGCTCACGCCCGCAGGGCCCGCGAAGA
The DNA here is from genome assembly GCA_965249105.1 of Vicinamibacterales bacterium. GTDB lineage: Bacteria > Acidobacteriota > Vicinamibacteria > Vicinamibacterales > UBA8438 > CAUZIB01. The sequence continues at coordinate 2,451,669 of OZ252219.1, forward strand.
CCGCGAGCATGCCGAACCCGGCAAGCACGACACCCTCCGCGAAGACGGCGAGGCCGACGGCTGGCAACAAGAGCCAGAGCTGAAAGAACGCGGTCACCAATCCGAGACCGATGACGACGATTGAAACGCCCAGCGCCTGTGCGAACAACGCGGCGACTCCAGCCGCCCCCATGCCGAGTCGTCGCAGCGTTCGTCCTCGAAGCCTCGATTCGAACGTGCGGAACGTCCCAGGCGCGACCCAGGCCACCAGCACACCGACGATGAGGACAGAGGCCGCCTGCCGAGCACTCCACGCCAGCCGGGAGCGCTCCCCCTCACCCGAGACCGCGGTGTCTACGTCTCCACCGACACCGCCGTTCAACTCAAGCTCAACCGCCTCGGCTCGTAGGTCTCCGACCACGTCCCCAGCAAGCTGTGCCCGGTAGCCGACGAAAAGGAGGCTCCCCGCAATCGAGCTTCCAGCCTGCGTTTCGAGACCGCCCGCTGCCGTTGCGAGATCATCGCCAACGCGAGCGTCTCGTCCTAGAAGGACCGTCATTCCAGCAATTCGCAGATCATCGCCAACTCGCCCATCCACGAGGTAGGTCTGAGCGCACCCGCTCAAGTCACCCTCTACCGTGCCCCGCAACCACACTTCGCGAGCGACGGCCATGACGTCTCCCTTCACGGTTCCTTCGATAACCACTGTGTCTCCGAATGCATACAGGTCGTCTGAAATCAGCTCATCGGCGCGAACGACGACTTCCCTTCCGACCCGTACTTGCTGGGCGGCCGAGAGGTCAGCTGGTCCCAGAAGCGCGAGCAGGACCAGAACCGCCGACAATGCGCATCGGCCTACTGCCCTCGTTCTGCCTATTCGGAAAGTCATCGCGGCGCTCCGTCCGCGCGCGCAACGTGCCGCAAGAAGTCCTTGGCTTGCGGCGACCCACCAAGAGTGAGGCGGATGGGACCCATTTCAGGATCGAACGTCAGACCGAAACGGAGAAAGCGGCAGCAGAGCCGCTCCGTCATGATGAACTCCATCAGGTCCCTGGTGGTGTCCTCGTCTCCGGGGAACGACAGTTCAAACCCGTCCGGTAGTTCCCTGCCCTCCAGCGCACCTTCAAAGAACTCGAGAATCTCGGTACGCTTTCGCGAGAGCTCGCCGGGGTTCAGGCTACAGGCCGCCGTGCCACCCGTTGTTTCCTCTTTCATCGTTCCTCCTCGTTGCAGTCGTGAGAGAAGTTCTCTGGCGGCTCCGCCCAGGAACCGTCCACGTCACCTGAGAGGCTAAATGTTAAAGTTGGCTTTAAGTCAAGGAGATTTTTGGACGAATGAGAATCAGCGAAGTGGCAAACAAGGCCGGCCTTCGGCCGTCTGCGCTCAGGTACTACGAGCGCATTGGGCTCCTACCCCCACCGATGCGGGTCAACGGACGGAGAAGCTACGGCCCCAACGTCCTATTGCTCCTGACCGGAATCGCCGTAGCGAAACACGCCGGTTTCACGGTGGAGGAAATCAAGCACCTGTTCTACGGCTTTCCAAACGACGTGCGTCCTTCGGCACGTTGGTCAAAGCTGGCGGGGGCGAAGATGCTTGAGGTCGACCGGCTCATCGAACGAGCTCGGGGGATGAAACGGTTGCTCGAAGAGGGACTCAGCTGCAGATGCTCAGGTCTCAGCGAGTGCGAGCTGCTGCAGAGCCCGATCCAGATCGATTCAGAAGGTCTGGGAGCCTAACGCAACCGCTGGTCTACTCCGTCTTCTGAAGCGCGCCCACCGCGAGGGCAAGGAGCCCAAGACTGAGCAGGACCAGATGGGCCTCCACCGGAAACACTCCGAACACGGCCCCGCCAAAGCTGATACTGGCCATCGCCAGGGCGGTCGACTTGAGAATCAGATTCAGCATCCACTTGGTGGACATGGTTATCCCCCGTAACCAACGGAGGCGGACTTCGCGACGTATCAGATACGCAAGGAGCAACGCACCAGCGAGTACCACCAGACTCACGGTCGTGATCATGGGACTCTCCCGTCCACGGTAAGGGCTATTCGCCGTTCAGCGTGCCTTTAACCTCGTGCTCGCCTAGTGCGCACCCGTGTCGTCGGCTGACGGACCGTAGATCGCAGGAACCTTGCTCCCGGTTGGGCGAAGGTACGTGCTGAGCTGACCCCGATGGTGAATCGAATCGAACAGCAGCATCCACCCTAGATCGCGGGGGGCCGCTTCCATGATGACGTCGTCCCCTACCAAGAATTTGCCGCCACCGCCGTCCCACGTCGAGTCATCCAGGGCCTGGAGCTTGGATTCGGCCTCTTGGCACGCCTGTCGATAGAGGTTCGTCGCCTCGGCGATGTCGCCAAACGGGACCTGGTTGCGGTGATGGATCTCACCACTCTCCAACAACTCTCCCAGGTCTTGCTCGTGACCGATGAGATGACCGATCAGCTCTCGAGCCGTTCGTGCCTTCGGTTCTGGTCGCCAGTCGAGCTGGTCACCAGGCACCGCATTGAACACTTTCTCGAACATCCCCGTTTCCATCGTCCGTCGTTGCAGAAAGAACTCACGGTTGAGGCACTTGCAAAACTCCTGGCCGACAGTGGAACAAGCGTCAGGGTTTGGGTGCAAACTGGTCACTCGGGCCCAGGGCACCGGGATCGAGGCACCGATTCATGAGGAGACGCAGGCCCGCCCGGGCATTGGGCGAGGGTCTGGCAAGAGCTGCCGCCTTCTGCGCGTAGGCAGCTGGGTGGATCGAGGTCATCACGTCACCGATGGCTACGTGACGAGGCGCATGAGTTGGTCAGCGGTGAGTGCGAGCACGCCGAACATGCAGTGGCACATCACCTTCGCCGGGCCGCGGACCCGGACATGGCGACCGCCGAATTCGTCCTTGAGGCGGCCATTGACCCGCTCAACGGCCGTGCGTTCGTTGTAGCGAACGTCCTCCGGAAGCTGGAAGCCAAGCACCTGTCGGCGCCGAGCTTCCGCTTGGCGTTCTTCCTTCAGCGCCGTGTTGCGGCGCGTGTTGATGTCGATCAGCGGAACGTGGTTCAGCGAACGGCTGTGTGCCCGAATCTCCTGCGCATCGTAGGCGGCGTCCATCACGTCGTACAGATTGGTGCTCCGCTCGGCGGACAGGGTTGCGAGCGGAATAGCGGCCTGGCTGTCATGAAGGGAGGCAGCGGTCAGTAGGCAGCTGATGGGGATCTGGCCATCGGCCACATCGATATGCAGCTTGTAGCCGACCCAGGTTTCCTTGTAGCCCTTGCTGTTCTTTTTCGTCCCGACATCGCAGGCCGTCGGGAGATCAGCGAGCATCTCCGGCTTGGTCATGGTGCCCTGCCGCTGCAGACGCGTGGGCTCGTGAGGGCGCTCCTCTCCCTTCTTCGGTCGTCCCCGCTTCCGCTGCGAGGGCGCGGGCGGCTTGTCCTTCGTGGCGGGCTTCTCGCGTGCCGCAATCGCGGTGGAGTCTCGCGAGAGATGACCGACCAATCGGTCGTGATGCGTCTTCTGGATGACCGTCTCGTGCACGCGCAGAGGCAACTGCGTGGTCGCAAACTCGTCGAAGGCGTGTGAGAACAAGGATTCGCTCGGGACCTGGCGCCTAGTCTCCCAGCCGCAGATCCGGCGCAAGGGTCGATCGGTGGCCAGCCGATCGAGCAGCCTGCGTGTCGTCGGCAGGTCGTAGACGGCCTTGGCGACAAACGCGCGGGCGACGGCCGCGCGATCCTTGCGAGGTCGGCCGGGCATGCGGACGCGTCGGGGAATGTGGTCCTCGACCCGGATGACCTCCAAGGTCTGCACGAACTGCTGCTGTTTCTCCGTGAGTGGTCCCAGCTCTTCCTCCAGCCATGGAAAGAGTGCGGTCTGAATGGACAGCCAGTGTGGTGCGAAGCACTCTCGGAGACGGCTCATTTTCTTCTTGACTCCTGGGGCCAGGTCTAGCAGTATAACAACTGCTAGACCGAATGGCACGACATGCCCACCCGTGACCCAACAACCGACACGCAGCGCTACGACGCGCTCAAGCGCACCGTCGCTGAGGTGGGATTGCTTCGACGTGGCAGCCTCGTGCAACGTTTCATGCCGTGCGGCAAGCCGAACTGCCGCTGCCAAGCGACGCCCCCGCAGCTACACGGGCCGTACTATCAGTGGACCCGCAAGGTCCGCGGCAAGACCGTCACCGTCCGTCTCACCGAGCAGCAAGCCGAGCGTGTCCGGGACTGGATCGAGAACGGCCGACAGCTAGACCGAATCGTTGTGGAAATGGAGACGTTGTCGCTGCGGATGACTGAGCGCCTGCTTCGTCAGCTCACGCCTGTGTGATGTGGCCCGCACCGTGCGCAAGCCGCCAAAACACTTCTCTACGCGCAGGGTTTTGCAAGTGCCTCGGTTGGTCAAATTAGACTGCCCTCCAAGGTTGTGTGGTCACACGCTGGCCGATTGTATACCTGGGGTGCGGGGCTAGGGGGGATCGGTGATCCAGAACGGGCGATGGAGTTCCACCACTTCGCCGGAGTTATAGACCACACGCGCGCGTGCGACATACCGGCCTGGCGGAAGGTCACCGACCGGGACGTTGGCGGAGACGACACTACGACGCGCCTCCTCTACACCGTCAAACGTGACGGTCGTCCGGGTGCGGGCCGGGCCTTTCGCCGTGTCGGCGACGCCGATGTGGACCGTCGTATGCTCCCAGACCGCCGGGGAGTCCGCATACAGCTCCGTGTACACCACGAGACGATCGCCCGTCACGCGCGCTTCGACCGGTGCCTGCACCCCACCTGGCTGCGACGAGGACTGATCGGCCACCACGAGGTCGCCCGCCGCGAGCGGCCCACTCGATGTCACCTGGGCGTGGACCGGATGCTCGACACTGCCTCGCTGACCGGTGGCATCGACGACAGCCACGCGCAGGGAATACGTGCCTGGCGAGATAGTCAGCGGAAACGACGCTTCGAGGACCGGTCCGTCTGCGGTGTGGACCGGCGTGGCGGTGAGCTGTTGCTGCCGGGTCAACACCGCCCTCCCCTCCGCATCGCGCAACACGATCCCCACGGTCAGGGGCGAGGGGACATCGCCCGGGGCGTCGACCTCCGCGGCCACCTGGATCCGCATCTGCTCACGCTCCGTGCCCTGATACGCGTAAGTCGCGACCCGGAGCGGAAGCTCCTGGATCGAGATGGGTGACCGCAACATGCGGGCGAGGCGCTCGTCGACGGTCTGGGCGGAGACCTCGGCGACATCGCCGATCTCACGCCGGGCCCGCACCTGAACGCCTCTGCGGTCGACCGACACGTTGATCCTGCGGCGCTCCTCGTCTCGGTCCGACGGGCGCGACTCGACGCCAAGCAGGTAGTAGCCCGACAGCTCCCTCCCCACTTGCTCGAACAACGGGCCAGGGTTGTAACGGGTGCGAATGAGGCGACCGCGCGTCATTGACGAAAGAGCCATGAGGCCTTGCACCTTCATGCGCTCGTCGTCACGGGTCGTCGGGCTCCACGACGCCCGGCTCATGTCGATGAGCGGTGCGGCGACCATCATCGCGTACAGCGTCGTGCGGGAGGCGGCCGCCAACCTCTCGATCTCCTTCAAGTTCAAGGCGTCTTCGATCACAAAACCGCCTGCGATCCAGACCAAGGCGTTGGGTCGCTCCAGTTCGCGCAAGGCGGCCAGGAGCGACTCGAGACCGAGGCGCGCGTTCCTCGTGTGGAACCGCTGCACCCCTACAATCTGGCGGCTCTCGCCCCTTACCTGCTGCGGGCATCCGACCATGCCGCCGACGCATTCGCGCGCGACCACCCTGGCAAAGGTCCGCTGATCGCCGTACACGATGATCTGGTACGCCTCCCCGACGCCGATGTCGAAGAGGCCCTGCCGATGTGTGCCCAGCCCCGACATGCTCTCGACCGCGCGGCGGACGCGATCGTGGTCTGACGTGAAATCGATATGGACGCCGTGCGGGATCACCGCGAGGCCGACCCGGTCGGCCGGGTTCAGACTATCGACGAACTCGCCGGCGGCGAGCATCACCTGCCGCCCTTCTCCAAACAGGAGGCTCTCCTCATCGACCGCGATTAGGATCAGCCGGCCAGGCGTCTGGTCGGCGTTGGACGAGAAGAAGATCTCCTCCGGGGCAGGCGGGAACGCCATCTCGTCATCCTTCGGCGGACGCAGCGAAACGAACTGCGCCTGGACGATACGGCGGGGCTCTCCGTCGACGGTGACCGAAAAGTCGGAGGCCTGTAGGTCTGTGACCGGATTGCTGTCGCCATCGACGACGGTGACATCGACCTCGATGAGGTCGACACCGGCTCGAAATAGCGGCCGCTGCTGCGGCGTCTGCGCGGAGAGCACCGCGGTCACGGCGATCACGAACAGGCCAAGCCCGGTCAGCCGTTGTCCACGCATGCGGGGGTCAGGGGATGGGCACACGTTCCAGCAGCTCTTGATCCCAGTTGAGGACGACGTTGATCTGGGGCGACAGGGATTCACTGCTGTCAGTTTGATCTGCCGGAAAAACCATGACAAACCGCTCGCCGTCGGGCGTCATGTCGTAGTCCCGGTAAAAGGGCACCGTGATGAAGCCTTCGATTGGCAGCGTCTGCTCGTTGCGGAACGCAAAGTCCGGTTCCGCGACGACATCGACTGACCGCAGTGTCCCTTGGGTGCGGGTGGCAATAGAAATAGGTCTATAGAACAATCGGTCGCCGTCGGGTGACCAGAGGGGCCAATAGGCCCCGTTCTGCGAAATCCGGTGTGGCCTCGATCCGGTCGGCGGGAAGGGCTCGACGTAGATGTCAATATCTAAGCCGGTCGTCCCCCTACCGTAGGCCAGCCACTGACCATTCGCCGACAGTTCCGCGCCCCAGTAGACCGTGTCGGGCGTGTCATAGAGGCTTTGCGTCTCGAGCGTCGCACTCGACAGCGTCCAGATATCCCAATCACTCACGCGGTTTCTTTCTACGTTGAACAGAAGCGTCTGACCGTCCGGTGCCCACGACCCTGGCCAATGGGCCGTGCCTTCATCGGCGGTCGTCAGACGCTCCGCCGCGCCACTGCCATCGGCTGGCATCGAGTAGAGGCTCATCGTTCCCTCCCGATCAGAGGAGAACGTGATGCGTTGGCTGTCGGGCGTCCAGATAGGACGTTGATTGTCACCTTCGAACGTGAGCTGTTGGATCTGTGCGTCGCCCGCAAGGTCGTAGAGCCAGAGGACACCGCCGTCATCTTCCGCTGTTTGCACGACCAGCTTCCTGCCGTCGGGTGAAAGACGCGGCGTCAGATACTGGGCGGGAGGCACAGCGAGGGTTTCGACCGCGCCGTCACGACCCACCAGGGCAAGAGTCCGGTCGCTGGTCACGGAACGGTCAACGACATACGCCAGCGATCCGTTGTCGGAGTGAGTGGACTGGGCGCGCCCTCCCGCGTCCATTTGGAGCTGGTGGATCCTTTCGACGAGCGGCACGGGTCCGGGCGCGAGGGTTCGTTGCTCGATGTCGAACGGCTGAGCGAGCAACGTGCCCTCCCGCACGTACACCAAGTGGCCGGTCGGCAGATACTCCGCTTCGCTGCCTCCGCTTTCAATGAGCACCAGCCGGTCATCTGTGGCCAACGATTGGATCACGACGCGACCGGGAAACACGGTGAACAGGACCCATTCGCCGCCGGGAAGGAGCTGTGGACTTCCGAGCCCGCCTTCGGACCCTTCCTGCGGGATGATGAGCTGCGGCGTGCCACCGCTTGCTGGCACCCGCCACACTCCGGAAGTGCTGCCAAAGAGGATCGCGTCATCCGGCCCCCAACTCACGCCGAAGGGTTCGACACTCTCGCCGAGTGTGGCCGGTAGACCGCCTGCCAGGGCGACCTTCTTAAGTTGGCCGGCAGCCCAGAAGCCAACCGTTCGACCGTCTGGCGAGAAGAAGGGTTCGACCGCGCCGTCCGTCCCCCGAATAGGAATCGCCTCCATCTGGTCCATGTCCCGGAGATAGAGCTGGTCGTTCGCGGCATAGACCAGGTGGGTGCCGTCGGGCGAGAGGGTGATGAGGGAATGCGGGCCACCGACAAAGTCTGACGGGAGCGCGATGGGGAAGCGCGTGACGGCACCCGGGGCAGCGGGAGCCGACCGCGTCACCGCCCACACGGCGAGGCCGCCGATCACGATCAAGACCAGAGCCGAGATGACGGCCGGAACGGGTCGCTGCCAGACGTGAAGGTGAGGAGCAACGTTCGGTTCGGCTGCGCCGACCGTCGTCTCGAACGCGCCCTCCATGGCCAGCCGCACGTCGTGGATGTCACCCAGGCGCTGCTTCGGGTCCTTTTCAAGGCAACGGTGTAGGAATATCGACAGGGACGGCGACACGGCCGACGGCAAGTGACTCCAGTCTGGTTCTCGCTGGAGGACGCTCGACAGCGTCATCGACACGTCTTCGCCCTCGAAGACCTTCCGTCCGGTGAGCATTTCCAAAAGCACGACGCCGAACGCCCAGATATCCGCTCGCTTGTCGACGGTCTTCCCACGTGCTTGCTCCGGCGACATATACGCCGCCGTCCCCAAGATCGCGCCCATCTGGGTGGCGGCTGCTGTCAGCGTGGGCGATTGAGACGGATCATTATCCGGTCTCGTATCAAGAGCTTTGGCAAGTCCGAAGTCCAGGACTTTGACCGTACCGTCGTCGCGCACCTTGATATTGGCCGGCTTCAGATCGCGATGGATCACACCGGCTTCGTGTGCGGCTTCCAAGGCCTCGGCGATCTGTTTCGCGACCGGCAGCGCCTCGTCGATGGGAATCGGCCCCTGCTTGATTCGATCAGCCAGCGTTGGCCCTTCGACCAGTTCAAGAACCAAGGCGCGGGTGCCCTCAGCTTCATCTTCTTCAATGCCGTAGATGGCCGCGATGCCAGAGTGGTTGAGGCTGGCAAGAACTTGCGCCTCTCGTTGGAACCGTGCCAGTCGATCAGGATCAGTGGCAAACGCCTCGGGCAGGGTCTTCAGCGCCACCTGCCGGTTGAGCTTGGTGTCGGTGGCCTGATAGACCTGCCCCATGCCGCCCTCGCCGATAAGGGCGGTCACGTCGTAGTGAGCGAGGCGGGAGCCGACGTTCAGAGACATAAGCCTCCCTATTCTGCCCTCAATTCGGTCGCCGGATCCACGGTGACCACGGGGGAGACGACGCCCCAAGGGCTGTAGACTCGCCCCGATGAGCGACACCACGCCGGGAACGTTGCAATCGATCTGGCGGGCAATGAGATCGTGGCGCACCGGGTCGGTGGTGCTGCTGTCGTTCTCGTCGGGACTGCCGCTCGGGCTGGTGTGGATCGCGATTCCGGACTGGATGCGCGACATCGGCGTCGACATCCGGTGGGTTGGGCTGTTCACGCTCGCGCAGGCACCCTGGACGTTGAAGTTCATGTGGTCGCCGCTCATGGATCGCTACGTGCCGCCGCTGTGGGGACGCCGTCGAGGCTGGGCGGCCCTCACGCAGGTGCTGCTGTGCGTCCTGACGCTGTCCTTGTCCGGTGTCGGGAACGACCCCGAGGCGATCTGGGTCGTGTTCGCGCTGAGTCTGGCCATCGCACTGGCCGCGGCCTCGCAGGATATCGTCATCGACGCGTACGCCGTGGACGTCCTGCGACCCGAGGAGCATGGAGTGGCGGTGGGAGCACGGACCGCGCTCTACCGCGCGGCGATGACGCTGAGCGGAGGTGTCAGCATTTATCTCGCGACCCTTGTCTCGTGGCGTTGGGTGACGGTAGCTCTGGCCCTTTGTTACCTGCCGATGCTGCTGGTGAGCCGCAACGCGCCCGAGCCGGAGTCTGCCACGACCCCGCCCACGCGCCTGCGTGAGGCGGTGTGGCTTCCGTTCCTCGAAGCGCTGTCGCGACATCGCGCGCTCGAGATCCTGGCGTTCGTCGTGTTCTACAAGTTGGCCGACAACCTGTCGCAATCGTTGCTGCGGCCGTTCTTGAACGACATGGGGTACGACGCGTTCGACCGCGGTCTGGTGTTGGGGACGGCCGGAGTCCTCATCACGCTCATCGGCACGTTTCTGGGGGGTCTGGCATGTAGCTGGATCGGGCTCGGGCACTCTCTCTGGGTCTTCGGTGCACTACAGATCCTGTCGAACGTGGGCTACGTGCTGATCACGCACCTTCCGGGGAATCGCCCGCTGTACTATGGCGCGATATCGTTCGAGGTGATGACGACGGGCCTCGGGATGGGAGCGTTCGGGGTCCTCCTGCTGCGCATGACGCGGAAGCGATTTTCGGCAACGCAGTACGCGTTGTTCTCGAGCCTGTTCGGCCTGCCGCGCATCCTGGCGGGTCCCGTCACCGGTGTCGTAGTGGATGCCGTCGGCTGGCGGCCATTCTTTTACATGACCATGGCCGCCGGCATCCCGGGCTTGATCCTGTTGCAGCGATTCTCGCCGCTCGGCGTGCGCGAGCCAGAGCTGCTGAACGAGGAGCCCGCACGTGACGCCAAACGGTTGCCCACGCGGCAACTTGCTGTGCGGGGTGTAGTGGGCGGTGTCGTCGGCGGCACTGTGTTCGTACTGTTGGCCGCGTGCCTCGGGGCGCTGAAGGCGATGCGAACGGGCGATATCAACGCGTTCGCGTTGGGACCGATGCTCGCCGGTGTCCTGGGGCCGCACGACGCCGACGGCGTCGTGAGACTACTGATCGTGCTGGCGCTCGCCGTCGTGAGCGGGCTGGCCACGGCGGCCCTGAGTGCGGCACGGCACGGGGGCCAGAGAGGCTAGTGCCACTTCCTCGTCACGTGGCCATCATCGGCGCCGCGGGCGGTCTCGGCCAGGGCATTCTCAGCGTGTGCCGAGCGGAGAACATAGCGTTTACCGCCATTGTCCGCTCGCGGCCGGAGCGCATCACAGACGTGCCAGATGGCTCTCGCGTCGTCGTTGTCACCTCTCTCGCCGACCGCGCTGCCCTCACTGAGGCGTTTTCAGGGACAGACGCTGTGCTCACGGCCATGGGGGTGACGCGGTCGAGCCGCGACCGATCAGCCCTGCTCTCTGCCAACTTGGCCAGCGTCGAGGCTTCAATGACGGCTGCCGGCGTCGACCGCATAGTGGTCATCAACACGTTTCTCACCTCACCGCCAGGCAAGGCTGCGAGCCGGGCGGTGCGCTTCCTTTCGCGGGTGCCCGGGAACATTGGCCGCATGGAGAAGGAGCTGCAAGCCGTGGTTGATGCCCTTGCCAGCGGGGCGTTCCCCTCGCTTCGCTGGACACTCGTCCGGGCATCGGTCAACTATTTCGGCAAGGACGAGCGGCCGGTGGCGTCGGCAGCTCATGACAGCGCTCTCAACTCCTGGTGGGCCGTTTCATATCAAGCCATGGGTCGGTGGATGCTGGAGGAAGCTGCGGCCAATGAGTTTGTCCTCGCAGCACCCGTCGTGACGCGGCGCCGCAAGTGATTCAAGGACCTAGTGCAGTGGTTCAGAAATACCTCGGCATTCGGCCACCGATGCATCCCTTCTGCCTGCGTTGCTCCTCTGTCACAGATTCCCGATTTGCTCCTTCGTCGCGCCTGGCCAGAAGGGTGCTTCGGCGCCCTCGGTGCACGAGGTATTTCTGAACCACTGCACTAGCACCGGGCTCTACATCCACAGCATCAAGAGCTCGATCGGTCCTGAGCTGGCTCGTCGAGTACCCATCGCCTGAGCCAGGCAGGAAGCGCGGCACTCGGCCTATAGAGGGCAACCCCCCGGCGCCGTATCATTTTCACGGTGACCACAACGGAACTTGCCGCCACGGGTACCACGATCATCATGGTCCCGACAAACCTCCAGAACGCCGACTCGGTGGCGACAAGCGCAACCAAGGCCACGAAGAAGGTGCCCGTCACGATGAGCCGTTTGGGAGAGACTTGCACTGTCCATCCAGCCGTGAGCGACCGCGTCATCCGTCGAAGACGAGCCCCGAATGTTCTTGACTGAGTCACGCTGACACCGATTGTGGATTAGATCAGCATGCGCAAGCAACCGCGAGGGCGGGCAATGAAGACACCCTTTGTATTCTGAGGAAAGGAGAGCATGCGATGCAGCCTACTCACCCAGTCGTCTCAAGAGGTACCTGGCTCAAAGCGCGCCTTGAACTGCTCAAGAAGGAAAAGGCTCACTCCCGCGCGCGTGACGAACTGACCCGTGCTCGCCAGGCTTTGCCGTGGGTGAGGCTGGAAAAGGCATACTCCTTCGAGGGACCCGATGGGAGCGTGACGCTGGGCGAGCTCTTTGAGGACAAGGACCAGCTCATCGTCCAGCACTTCATGTTCGACCCGGATTGGGATCAAGGCTGCAAGTCGTGCTCGTTCATGGCCGACCATCTGGACCGCTCCGTCGTTCATATTGCCCATCGCGACACAGCCTATGCCGTCATCTCGAGCGCGCCCATAGCCAAGCTGGAAGCGTTCGAGAAACGTATGGGCTGGACGTTCAAGTGGCTATCCTCGGGCAACTCCGACTTCAACCGAGACTTCCATGTTTCGTTCACGGCGAAAGAACTGAAGAACAGCGAGGCGTACTACAACTTCCGCGAACATTCGAGCTTTCCCGACAAAGAGGCTCCGGGCGTCAGCGCATTCGCAAAGGATGATGCTGGCGCTCTCTATCACACGTATTCCGTGTACGGAAGGGGCCTCGAGATCTTCATGGGCGCCTACCACTTGCTGGACATCGTCCCCAAGGGCCGTGACGAAGGCGAGCTTTCGTACACAATGGAGTGGCTGCGACTAAAGGACGCGTACTAGGGAGACCTCCCTCACCGCTCTTTCTTGCTCGAGAGCCAAGACCTGGGTTGCCGTAGGTGGCCACGATCACGCAGTATCCGCGGCATGGCGATCGACGAGGCAGAGCTTCTCAGCGGTGACGAATTCGAAGATGAGGCGATCGAGGGAATCGACCGCTTCTCCGCCAATTTGAGCGGCAAGAGCTTCTACCAATGTGAGTTCCGCAATGTGTTGGCGGTCGAGGCAGATCTGAGCGAGTGCGTGCTGCAAAACTGCCGCCTCGAGCGCTGCGACCTGACGATGGCAGTGCTCAAGGGCGCCAGTCTACGCGGGGTGCATTTCGTCGACTGCAAACTCATGGGCATCGACTGGTCACCAGCCGGCGGGCTGACCTTCGCCGTCGGTTTCGAACGGTGCGTGCTGAGCCACGACACGTTTTCTGATCTGCGTATGAAGCAGACCAGGTTCATCGAGTGCAAGGCGCACGAAACCAACTTCGTGGGCGTCGACCTCACCGAGGCCGACTTCAACCGGACAGATCTCACGCGCGCCAAATTCATCGACACCAACCTATCAGGCGCCGACCTGTCAACCGCGGTGCACTACGAGATCAACCCTGAGAACAATGTGCTGCGCAAGACCCGCTTCTCGATGGAAGCCGCACTGGCGTTGGCATCGAGAATGGGCGTCATCGTCGGTCAACGCTAGTCTGGCGCCTGCGTGAGCGACAGCGTGTTGCCGTCGGGGTCCTTGAACCACGCCACCTGAGCTCCGTCTGGGCTCGTCCAGATTCCACGCTCATCCGACTCCAGAAATGAGTACCGCTCAAAGGACACGCCAGCCTTGGCGAGGTCGGTCATGGTCTGCTGGAGGTTGCGAACGCGCCACCCGAGTACCGTTCCGGGCGGTGGGCTGGCTTTCTCCACCTTCTGGATACGAACCTCAACCCCGTTGGAGTCGAACACGAGTGCGAAGGGGGAATCCGCGACGAAGCGCAGGCCGAGGGTGTCTTGGTAGAAGCTCTTCGCACGCTCCGGGTTCACCGTCGAGGCAAAGGCAACGAGCGCCGCATCGTCGAGCATGAGGTCGACTATACCCTGGCGGGTCTTCAGCGACCGACTAGACGTCGGCGAGCGTCAAGGACACAGGCTGTTTTCCGTCGACGTCGGTGAACTGATAGTGGCGAGCCAGGCTGGCTGCCACGAGAACCTGACCGGAGCGCTCGATGACACCTGGGTCGGCGGCGAGGGCGGCGACAGCCCGGCCGAGGAATTCAGGGCTCTCCGAATTACTGAGATCGAACACACCTGCCGACAGCACCGCTTCGGTCCGCACCAAGCCCGGGTAGAGCGAGACCACGGCGACCCCGTGGTCACGTAGCTCGTGAGCCGCGTCAGCGGTCAACTTGTCCGTGGCCGCCTTGGCCATACCCTAGAGAGCATTGCCCACATGTTTCTGGGCTGCCCAGTGAGAGACATTGACGATCAGACCGCGACGTTTCGCGACCATCATGCGCGCCGCGTATTGGCTCGTCAGGAACGCCGCTCGCACGCCAGCGTCCATCATGGCACCCCACCGCCACTCCGGCTGCTCCCAAAAAGGTGCCGCCCAGGTGAACTGACCGTTCTCGACCATGCGTTCGTAGCCGCCCCACACGCTGTTCACGACAACATCGAGGCGACCGGTTTCGTCTGTGATCTGCTCGAACAACCGGCCAACAGACTTCTCGCGCGTGTGGTCGCAGGTCACAGTCTGGACTGGCATCTCGAAAGGGGTGTCGGCAATCGTGCGGCTTGTCGCATAGACCGTCGCCCCTGCCTTCGCGAGCCCTATCGCGATCCCGCGACCGACCCCGCGGCTCGCCCCGGTGACCAGCGCGACCTTCGAATCCAGCATGCGGAGTCCTTTCCACCTACCTCACAGTTTCTTGAAGTACCTCGCGACCGGGAACAGGCGAAAACCCGCGGACTCATACGCACGACGAGCAGGAGCATGTCCGGGGTCTCCACCCGTCTCCACCATTACCGTCGTCATCCCCGCCTGCTTGAGCCAGGCGAGCGAGTGGTTGGTGAGGGCGGTCGCGGTTCCCCGCCGCTGAAACCTGGGGTCGACCGCGATCATGTAGATCTCACCCATCCGTTCCGCGGCGTGAAGCTTGAGCGCCACGAATCCGATGGTCCGGGAACCCTCCGATGCGACCCAGACGTGCATGTCCTCTTCTGCGCAGACGGATTCGACCGCGTTCTGTTGAGACACGCGCCAGTCAGGATGTTGCTCGAGATAGACGTCGGGATCCATCGCGCGCTCGATCGAGTCAAAGACAGGCTCCCAGGCTCGTAGCGATATCCGGACGACCGCGTCGAGCTTGGAGTCATCATACGGTTCGATCTCCACAACCGCTGCAGTCTAGGGTGACGCCGGGCCGGACACAATAGGACAATGTCGCCTCCAGCATCCGGCTTGCAGGATTCCTCCAGGGCGGCGGTCCTCCCTTTCACATTCAGACCTACCCGAGTAGCTAGCCGATCTTCGTGAGTTGGAAGGCGCTAGAATCCGGCATCGAGTCAGGCGTGACTGAAAGCACCGGCTGTTGCGTCGTCGGCGGAGGCCCAGCCGGCGTGATCCTCGCCCTGCTGTTGTCCCGCCAGGGCGTGTCGACAGTTCTCCTCGAGGCCAAAGAGGACTTCGACCGGGACTTCCGCGGCGATACCGTACACCCCTCCACGCTCGAGATGCTCGACGACCTCGGACTCGCCGATCCGTTGCTCGCTCGTGATCACGCCAAGCTGAGGCGCATGACCCTCCAGAGCGGTCAGACCGCCGCTGTCGTCGCCGACTTCACTCGGACTCGAACGCGTTTCCCCTTCATCGCCATGATCCCCCAGGTGGAGTTTCTCAACTTCATCGTCGGGGAAGCGAGCAAGCACGGCTGCTTCGACCTGCGACTCGGTACTCGGGTGAGCGAGTTGATCATCGAGGGTGGCGCGGTCCGGGGCGTCCGCTACCGGGACCGGGGTGGTGAGCGCGAACTGCGAGCGTCGCTCACCGTTGCCGCCGACGGCCGAGCCTCACGGCTCCGCGCACTCGCCGGTTTCATGGCGAGGAAAACCGCCGCCCCCATGGACGTGCTGTGGCTGGTGCTGCCCCGCCGCGACGATGAGCCGGTGATTGACATCACCGGGTTTCGGATCGGGCGCGGTCGTCTGGTCGTGGTGTTGGCACGCGCCGGACAGTGGCAGCTCGGTTACGTCATTCTCAAGGGGGACGGCTACTCGGTTCGGGAGGCGGGGTTGGACGCCTTGCGTGCTGAGGTCGCCGAGCTGCTCCCCGAGTTGGCCGACCGAGTGGACGCCATCAAAGATTGGCAAGATGTTCACTTCCTGTCGGTGGAGTCGAGTCGCATCCCGACTTGGCACCGGGAAGGGCTGCTGGCCATCGGCGACGCCGCTCACGTGATGTCGCCCGTTGGCGGTGTCGGCATCAACTACGCGATTCAGGATGCCGTAGCCGCGGCCAACCTCCTGACCGAACCTCTCCTTGCAGGGAACGTGACGAATGGCCACCTGGCAGCTGTGCAACAGCGCAGGGAGTTCCCGACACGGTTCATCCAGGGCTTCCAAGGTCTCGTGCAACACCAGCTGGTTGCGCGGGCACTTGAGGACAAGCCGTTCCGACTGCCACTACCTGCCCGGATGCTCTTGGCCCTCCCCTTCCTCCGAAGCCTCCCGGCCCGACTGATCGGTTGGGGTGTCAGACCGGAAAGGGTTCAGCTGACTGGAGTCAGGTCGTAGGTTGAACGCTCAGGGATTCCGGCGGTAGAGGTTCGCGCGACCCTCTTTTCCGGCGAAGTCGACCACACCCATCCTACGGAGGGCGTAGGTCATCTTCTCGGCCAGCCACCGAGGGCGCTTGAGGGCTCCTGCTAGGTCGCGGTTGGTGAAGGTCTCGCCAAGGCCAGCCGGAAGGAGCGCCGCATAGTCCTCGGGACCGTTGAAAAGCGCCCGTTCCGTGACCTCGACCAGCCGGCGGTCGTGGGAGCTCCACCCGCCGCGACG
The DNA here is from genome assembly GCA_965249105.1 of Vicinamibacterales bacterium. Taxonomy (GTDB): domain Bacteria; phylum Acidobacteriota; class Vicinamibacteria; order Vicinamibacterales; family UBA8438; genus CAUZIB01. Next base: position 2,468,450 of record OZ252219.1, read on the forward strand.
CCAGCGCCGGCCCGTTTGACGTCGCACGTCCTCTTCAACGATGAGGAGCACCTCGAGTGAGAAGTTCTTCCTCAGCGCGAGCTCGGGGATGCTGACCAACTCCTCGAAGAGCGCGAGGACGTCTCGGTGCAAGGGTGACCGCCTCCGGCCCAGGACCTCGGAGCCATCGGGAGACTCGCGTACGATCCACCTGTCGCGGGCTACGGGGTAAACCAACCGCACGGGGCGAGACTCCGTTAGCTTCACCAGCTTTTCCCTTATCGCCGAGAAGTTCCGCGTTTGAATCTCGATCACGTTCCGGCCGCGGAGGATGTCGACGACGAACCCACCGAGGTTCTGCTCAACCCGGTCCCCTCTCTTTCTCAGGAGCGTCTTGAGCGCTGCGTGGAGAGACTTTTCGCCCAGCGTTCCGATGCCGCTGGAAGATCGACGACGCGTGGGCATGTGAGGGTGAGCTCTGCCTACTGCGTCGAGGCAATCGACGAGGTCATATCGCTCTCGTCTGCGTTTGCGAGTCAGGTGGGTTCAACATCGTCGTCAGCGCGCCTCCGGTACCGGCGTCTCGTGAGGTGGTGGCAATCGAGGCTACCGGCACGTGTAGGTCCCACCACTCGTCAGCCCGTCGGGTGTCCCACGGTTGGCTGAGCGGAACCTCGCGCAAGGCGTTGGCCATCTCTCTTCCGTCTTGGAAGCGGTCGGCCGGATCCTTCTCGAGACACTTCATGATGATCGCTTCGAGTGCGGGCGGTATGGGTAGCTCGGTGCGCGTAGAAGGCGGAAGTGGCGTCGTCTTGACATGCTCGATGATCTGCGCCCGGCCGCTGTCGGTCTCGAACACGAGTTTTCCGGTCGTTAGCCAATAGGCGACACAACCGAGCGCATAGATGTCCGAGCGGTTGTCGACGCGGTTCTCCTGCACGAACGTTTCCGGAGCCATGTAGGCGGGAGTCCCGGCGGTCGTGCCTTCCTCGGTCAGCCGCCCGGACTGCGTCGCCGGCTGGTCGTGTTGCACGAGACCAAAATCGAGGAGCTTGATGTGGTCGCGGCTCGGCCCCAAGCGGGAAAGAAACAGGTTGGCCGGCTTGATGTCTCGATGGACCATACCGCTGTCATGAGCGTCCGCCAAGGAGTCGCAGGCTTGGATTAATAGGTGGACGACACGCTCCGCCGGGACCGCTCCGAATTGCTCGACGAGTGATTGCAGGTCGAGGCCGTCGAGGAACTCCATGGCGTAAAAGAAGTGCCCGTCCTCGGTGACGCCGAAATCGTAGACCTCGATTGTGTGAGGGGAGCGTAGCGCGGCGGTGGCCTTGGCCTCACGCTTGAAGCGCTGCAGCACCCGGCGAGCATGATCCGCGCCCACACCCTTGATCTTGTCTTCGCGAATCAGCTTGATTGCCGTCGGCCGGGCCAGCGTCTCGTGGCGCCCGCGCCAGACCTCGCCCATCCCGCCGCTACCGATGCGCTCCTCGAGGTCGTAGAAGGTTCGCTTACGTTGATCGTACGCGAAGGTGAACAAGGTAAATTTCACGAACGCGGCGAAGATCGCCACCGCCGCACTGGCCCCGAGCATGAGCGTCGTCTCGAACAGCCGGCCGGCCGCCAGCGCATCGAAGGCGTCTCGCGAATCGGGTTGGCTGGCACGCACGACCAACGCCGCCGCCACCGGTACGGCGCCAATCAGCACCACGCCGACGACGGCGCGTATCAGAGGGTTGAGGACAAAGACGCCGTAGCCGATCATCAGCAACCCGAAGCTCGTCAGCGTGCCTGTCCAAGCGGCGGCGCCGGCCCCGAGGTCGGGGGTACCGCCCGCATACGTTCTCGCCGCGAGATAGAGCGACAACGTAGCAAAGACCACGGCCTCCACGATGCGCAGCTGGCGTAACCGCCAGCGCGACCGCGTGATGATGAGCGCTGTGACCGCGGCCAGGACGACCAGAACGAATCCGCACGCCAGTAGCCAACCCCGCCCGATCGAGCTGGCATTACGCAATGTGACGATGGCGAGTCCTATGAACACCGCCGCCGTGAAGGCGCTCAAGAGACGTTGGCCAAGGTTGGCCACCGCATCGTTGCGGGCTTCCCGACCGGGAAGCAGGCCGGTCTCCGGTCAGAGGTGGAGAAACTCCTGGCTGGGCGAAGCGGCATCCTTCGGAGCCAGTTTCGTCGCGGTCGTTCCTACGTGTGCGTCCGTGTCGCTCATGACGTTGCGGATGAAAACTCGGTCGAATGGACCCGAACATAGCACAACGAAGGACAGACCACGCCGGGCTCTAGAAGAAGAAGAACGTGCGTCCGCCGCCGTCGAACCGTGGGTTCACGATGTTGTTGAAGATGGAACCGAAGGTGTAGCGCAGGTTGACACTGAATGCGTAGTCGAAATCTGTCAGCAGCGCGCGTTGCCTCAACAGGACTTCCTCGTCGGATGCCTCGCGGCGCGGCAGGAAGAGCTGGTCTCGCACGCGGGACAGGCTGCCAAAGAAGTTGACCGAGAGTCCCCGGACAATACGGACGTTCGCGTTCCCGAATACGGCGATGCGATTCTTTCCAGAATCGTGTAAGAAGTGGGACGCTGTGAACGCCATGCTGGTGGAACCCCACGGTTGTTGGAGGCCGAGGGATGCGGTCAACATCTGTTCGTAGAGTGTCTCCTGAGTGACCTCGAAGATCGTTTCTTCTTGGTATTCCACATGCGACACGCCAAAGCGGTACTGGAACGTGAACTGCCGACGACTGGATTCCGCATAAGGGAAGATGTTGTATTCCACCGTTGGCTGGATGTTGAGCCGAATGTCCTGGTTCGAAAACGTCGACGAGGTGATCGAGGCGCGTCCCCCCACGCCCCAGTGCGGACCGGCACTCTTGACGAGAAGGACATCTGTACCTGATGACCTGCGGAGACTGGTGGTCGTCGACTTGTCGGAGAGCTCGAAGTCATCCTCTGAATAGCTCGCGCTCGCCCCCCAATTGAATTTCCAGTTTTCTGACGTCCGGCTCGCCGATGAGGAGCCTCTAATACTGGCCGACGAGGTGCGAGACTGTGCGCGGGTCGATCCCCCGGCCGAGGCGGCGAAGACCCACAGATTCCACGGGTCGTTCTCTGGCGTGATCTGGTCCGGCGTGAGGGCGTCAGGCCGGTCGTACTCGATGCGGAGGAACTCAGCTGCCGGCGTCTCATCGGCATAGCGAATCAGACCCATCTTGAATCGCTCGATCAAGTCGCGCCGACGTTCATCCTGCGTATCGGTGTCTGATGATGAGTGGGTCGCCGAGTGATCTGAGCCAGCGAAGTCTCCGCGGCCGATGAACTGGATGTCGAACGCCGTGCCCGCGGCTGTACCGACCGAGGTAACGAACAGATGTACATCTGCATCCTCGCGGTCTCGCACCCAGGTAACCCAGTCAATTTCCCGGCGGATCAGGTCGAAGTCGCATCCGAACGTTTGGCAGTCCAGGAACACACGGACGTACTCAGAGTCGCTGGCATCCTGCGCCAGGACTGGTGACGTATAGATGCCGAACAGCGTCAGCATCCCGAAAAGAAGTGTCCTTGACCTCGACCTGACCGACTTAGGCAACGACTAGGTGCCTTGTGGGACCACCCTCGAGGATTCGAGCATCAATTCCGACCAAGCTAGGGGGGAACGAGGGTGCTGTCAAGGCTTCGCCCGAGGGGACCGTGCGAGACTACCGCCTGTGATTGAACTGCACACCGGCACGACGAAGGACATGCCGCCGTCCCTCTTGCGCAACGTGCGAGCCTTGCTCGACACCGCGTTTGAAGGTGACTTCTCCGAGGAGGACTGGGACCACGCCACCGGTGGAGTGCACGTGTGGCAGACGGGTTCGAGCGGTGTGATCAGTCACGGATCGCTGGTCGCGCGCACGCTCGTGTGTTCGGGCGCAGCGCTCCAGGTCGGGTTCGTGGAGGCAATGGCCACCGAGGCGTCGCACCAACGACAGGGCCACGGAGCAGCGGTCATGCGGCAGATCGGAGGACTGATTCAAGAGCGGTATCCGCTGGGTGCGCTGTCAACCGGGACCCATTCCTTCTACGAGACCCTCGGTTGGGAGCGCTGGCTTGGACCGACGTTTGTGGACGGACCCAACGGCCGTGAACGCACACCAGCCGATGATGGTGACGTCATGATTCTCCGCACGCCACGATCACCGCGACTTGAGCTCGACGGAGAAATCGTCTGCGACTGGCGCCCCGGGGACGTCTGGTAGCGAGCCCAGGAGTGTTCTAGACGTGCGCTCGCCCTTCGTCAGCATCGCGCCACGAGAAGATGTTGCCGGTGACCCTCAGGCCCTCGCGTCGCCGGAGTATCGCGAGGGCTACACCGAGCACAAGGCCGACGAGGGCGCAGCAGACCGCGAGCCACCAGATCTGGGGACTCACCAGTGTGAGAAGCCCAGCCAGGGCGACCACACTCAGTCCACCGACTCCCGGAACCGGTCCACCACTAAGGTTTATGCGGTAGATTCAAACGGTCGTCGCAACACCTCAACGGTGAGGAGTTGCGATGGGAACACCGAAACGTCGTCGGTCACCCCGTGCGGGACGTCTTCCGATGCGGTCGCCGGGTCGTCCCACGGCGGGACGCCGTGAGCATCGGCGTCGGTTCTGGGAGGCGATCGCCTGCGGGTTGTCCAGCGACGAGGCGGCGCTGGGGGCCGGCGTGTCCCAGCCGGTCGGAACGAGATGGTTCCGCGAAAGTGGAGGCATGCCGCCGATCAGCCTGGCCCCTCTGTCGGGGCGCTACCTGTCGTTTGCCGAGCGAGAAGAGATCGCCATCTTGCACGCCCAGCACTGCGGGGTTCGTGATATCGCTCGGCGAATCAGCCGGTCCCCGTCGACCATCTCTCGGGAGCTCCGTCGCAATGCGGCAACCCGCAGTGGCGGACTCGAGTATCGCGCGACGACCGCGCAGTGGCACGCCGACCTGAAGGCGAAAAGACCGCAGGTGGCGAAGCTCGCTGCACACGACGAACTGCGCCGGTACGTGCAAGACCGACTCGCCGGCAGGATTACGGCCGCCGACGGGACGAGGGTGCCTGGTCCCCATGTGCACTGGAACGGTCGCCGCCCCGGGCGCCGTCAAGACCGACGCTGGGCGGCGTCATGGAGTCCTGAGCAAATTGCCAACAGACTCAAGGTCGACTTCCCCGATGAGGAGTCGATGCGGATCTCCCACGAGGCCATCTACCAGGCGCTCTACGTGCAGGGACGAGGGGCACTGCGACGCGACCTGGTGGCGTGCTTGCGGACCGGCCGGGCGCTGCGCGTGCCAAGAGCACGGACACGAGGACGCGGCAAGGCGTTCGTCACTGCCGAAATCATGATCAGCAAGCGCCCCGCCGAAGCAGACGATCGGGCGGTCCCAGGACACTGGGAAGGTGACCTGATTGTCGGACTGGGGAGCTCTGCGATTGGGACCCTCGTGGAACGCACCAGCCGATTCACGAGGCTGCTGCATCTGCCTCGCATGGATGACTATGGGCAGCCTCGGATCAAGAACGGTCCCGCCCTGGCGGGGCATGGTGCCGAGGCCGTCCGAGACGCCATCGCGTCGTCGATCATCACGCTGCCCACGCAGCTTCGCCGTTCACTGACATGGGACCAAGGCGCCGAGATGGCTCAACACGTTCAACTCCGAATCGACACCGGTCTGCCAATCTACTTCTGCGACCCACACAGCCCCTGGCAACGCGGCACGAACGAGAACACCAACGGCCTGCTGCGGCAGTACTTTCCCAAAGGCACCGACCTGTCCAGACACTCTCGTGATGATCTTGACGCCGTTGCTGCTGCTCTCAACAGTCGCCCCCGCAAGACCCTCGGCTGGAAGACACCCGCGGAGGCACTTGGCGATCACCTATGCTCAATCACACAACGCGGTGTTGCGACGACACCTTGAACCCAAGTGCTCTTCGCCGGTCCATGTGACGCCCCGACCCGCCACTGCGTCTCCACCGGAGATGTAGCTTCCGAGATCTTCAGAAGACGAACGTCGAGCGTGTTCTCACGGGAACGGTTCCGCATCGCAAAGAGGACCTCGCGCCACAACCGCAAGTGCGATGGTCGTGTTCGAAGCTCCTCCACGAGGTCACCGATCAGCGGTTCACGGTCTGCAGTGAGACGTTCCAGAAGCCAGATAGCGAGTTGTTGCGGTCGCGAGCGCCTCATGAGCGTACTCCCTTCAGCTGAGGAATGTCGGTCCAGAGCGCAACGAGCGCCCTCTGCGTGCCCTTCACGGCGCGAAGGCCGGCGGGCGTGACCTCGAAGAACCGTTTCGCCCGGCCTCCTCGTTCCGGCGTCGGGTCGCCAGTCGACGAAGCCACGAGCCCGTTTCGCTCCAGGCGGTCCAGCGCCGCGTACACGGCTCCCAACAGGACCCGGCGCCCGCCCGTGCGCTCAATCTCCCGCCCGATGAGTACCCCGTACGCCTGATCACCCACCCTCAGTGCGGCGAGCAGAATCATGAGCTCGAAATCGGTGAGAAGACTGCGCACCATTGATTCATAAATTATGAATAAATTTCGCGTTCTGTCAAGCTAGTGTCCTGAGTACGAAATAGCTGTACACGAAACGCTGTACTTTGCGCTGCCCGTTTGGTACGGTAGCGCATGTTCATTCAACGGTACTGTGTCTACGCATCGCCGACCGAGCAAGCCCAGTTGGCCCAGGTGGCTGAGCGCGGGACGACGACGCAGAAGGTGGCGCGGCGGGCGCGGATCGTGTTGATGCTGGCGCAACAGGCCTCGCCGATGGTCGTGGCCCGGACGCTGCACGTCAGTCGGATGACGGTGCGGTTGTGGGCGCGCCGGTTTGTGGCCGAGGGGGTTCCGGGCGTGCTCCGCGACGCCACGCGTCCGGGCCGACGCCCACGCTTGACCCTGACGAAGGTGCAGGCGATCGTTGACGCGACCCTGACGACGCGCCCGCCGGCCGGCACCCATTGGAGTAGTCGCGCCCTGGCGGAAGCGCAGGGCGTGAGCGACGGCACGATTCGTAAGATCTGGCGACAACACGGCCTCCAGCCCCACCGCGTGGGGCAGTTCAAGCTGTCGACCGACCCCCACTTCGTCGAGAAGCTGCGCGACGTGGTGGGGCTGTATCTGAATCCACCCGCCAAAGCGGTGGTGTTTTGCGTCGATGAGAAGAGTGGGATCCAAGCGCTGGACCGGACGCGCCCGGTGTTGCCACTGCGGCCCGGCGTCCCCGAACGCCAGACCCATGACTACGTCCGCTACGGGACGACCACGCTGTATGCCGCACTGCGCGTGCTCGATGGCGTCGTGATCGGCGAATGCCGCCGCCGTCACCGGAGTCAGGAATTCGTGCGGTTCCTCCGGCGGCTGGAACGCGCGACGCCTCCCGATCAGCCGCTGCACCTGATTTTGGACAACCTGAGTGCCCACAAGAGTCCCCAGGTGCGGCGCTGGCTCACGCGCCATCCCCGCGTGCACTTTCACTTCGTGCCCACCAGCAGCTCCTGGCTGAATCTGGTGGAACGCTGGTTTGCGGAGATCACTCGCACGCGGCTCCGCCGGGGCACCTTCACCAGCGTGCCGGCGCTCGAGCGAGCGATCCACGACTACTTGACTCATTACAATCAGCATGCGAAGCCGTTTATCTGGACCAAGGCTGCCGACACCATCCTCGCGAAGGTCGACCGGTGTAAAGAAGCGTTAAACGCACCACACTAGTGCAGTGGTTCAGAAATACCTCGTGCACCGAGGGCGCCGAAGCACCCGTCTGGCCAGGCGCGACGAAGGAGCAAATCGGGAATCTGTGACTGAGGAGCAACGCAGGCAGAAGGGATGCATCGGTGGCCGAATGCCGAGGTATTTCTGAACCACTGCACTAGAGACTGGTCACACTGACGCCACCCAACTTGGCCCCGCCCAGCGCAAGGAGAATGGGGACAAGCCGCAATCCCAACGCCCCGGAGCCTCCAATGCCGCCGGATGCCAGCAGGGCGAGCCCCACGACCATCAGGCCGCTACCGACGACCATCCTCCACGGCGCGGGGCTCGGCGCCGTGCGCTTCGACGGATGCTCGAAGCGGCTGAAGATTCCGACGAACGGGAGAAGCGCGACCGCAAAGACAGCCACCCAGGCAAGGCGCGTCCACCACCAGTCACCGGTGCCGGGCATGACCTCCAAACCGATCCCGCCCAGCCATATGGAAACGCCGAACGACAACATCATCACGGTGCTGTGCCAGAGGAAGATAGTCATGATCATCCCGTTGACCAACACCGTCGCCGTCCACAGATGCGAGCCGGCCAGCAGTGACGCCAGCCGGCGCTCGATCAGCATGATGCCTCCGAACTGAAAGGCCGCGAGGGCCACCAGCGGAAGGTGAGGCGGCTCCGTGTTGCTGACCACCTCGCCCGGCACTCCGACCAGGCTGTGGGGCCACGGGCCCACCTCGGTGAGCGCCACCAGCGAGCCGAGACCGACGATGCACCAGAGGGACGAGCGAAGGCGGGAAGCGAATCGACCTTCAAGCCAGGCATAGCCCAGCTGGTGAACCCCAACCCAGACGAAGAGGTAGTTGACCCACCCCGCCTCCGTCCAGTCGAGCCCGAAGTAAGCACCGTCGACGAGACCGGCCAAGAGAAACGGGACCACGATAGACCCCATCCCCATCGACTTCCAAGCGGCGCGGGTAAATGGGACCAGCAAGATCACAAGCGCATAGACCGCCAGGAACCAGGTCGGCACGAGGGCGATCTGGGAACCGACTCGGATCATCCCGGCCGACACGCCGACGCCATGGGCCACGCCAGCGGTGACGATCCAGAACAGGACCAGCACCACCACCGGCCCGAGAAGGCGGGTCAGTCGGCTGCTCAGCCAATCCCGGTACGACGTGCCGTCCCGACAGGCCGCATCCCAGGAGATCCCGTTGGAATAACCGCCGACAAAGAAGAATATGGGCATCACCTGCATCACCCAGGTCAGCCATTAAGCCCAAGGCGAAACATCAAGCAGGTGGTTGATGTGGGCGCCGTCCGCATCTACCCAGGGCGCGGCCATCAACCAATGGCCCGTCACCACCACGAGGATCGAAACCGCCCTCAGGAAATCGACGCAGCGATTTCGCTTCGCCGGTGTCTTCTCCGCCAGTCTGGCGGCGGCGCTCCAGGGGGACTTCATCTCACCTCATCATGCCATCCTGATCCACCGAACCAACGTCGCCACGTTCGGCGGCTTTCCGTGCATGAGGAGTCCAACGCGAAACACCTTCGCGGCGAACCAGAGTGCTGCGTAGACCGCCGCGCTGGAGATGACGATCGTCAGCCATACCTGCCACAGCGGTGGTGGCGTGGCGGAGCTCATGCGCAACAGCATTGCGAACGTGTTCACCGGCGGAACGAAACTCATCGCGGTACTGAAGGCGGAATCTGGACTCTGGTTGATCGGTCCCATCAAGAGGAACGGAATCACCAACACAAGCATGATCGGGGTCATGAGCGACTGGGCTTCGTTCATGTCATTGACTGCAGCGCCCACGGCAGCCACGAGAGCACCATACACGAAGTAGGTCAGCACGAAGAAGATGAACAAGTACGCCACGAGGCCGACGTCGAGAAGGTCAAACATCGCGAACGACAACAGCGCCACGATCCCTAGTGCCACGTACAAGCCGAGGACGGTGAGCCCGACGCCGAGCTGCCCAAGGATCTTGCCGGTCATCAGCTCCAGCGGCGACACGGCCGACAGCAATACTTCAACAATCCGGCTGGACTTCTCCTCAATGGTCGTCGTCAGGAGGGCTTGGCCGCTAATGACCACGGCCACAAAGAGCAGCATGCCGAACGCCATGGGAATGAGCCGATTCAAGACCCTCGAGGTCTCACGCTCCGTGTCGACCGTGATCGCGATGGTGGGCGATGGAGACACGTCAAGCAACGCCGTGAGGACGTTCCGGTCGAGGTCGTGCGCCTCAACCCGTGCCGCGACGATCGCGTCCTCCAGACTGTCATGAATCTCATCCTCGATGCGCTCATCGAGTTGAGGTCCCACGAACAAGTCGTAGGCGCCGAAGTCGACACTCCCATCCGACAATTCGACGGCGTTCTCATGCACGACGGCCAGAGCCAATCGGCGAGTCGTGGCAGCCTCGTCCGCGAGGCGCTGCTTCTCTTGTTCGACATCGCCCGAGGTCGTGAGCTCAACCACGTCCAGGTGCGCCACCTCACCCAGCGCGTCCGTCATCGCCGACGCGACATCGGTCCCCTCAGCCACATTCCGCACGTCATCCGGGAGCTCGTCAAGGACTCGCTCCGTGGTGGCCGCGCGGTCGGGTAGACCAGGGTCGTTGCTGACCCCAGCCCCCCACAGATCCGGACATGCGGGTTCTTCCGCATCCGGCTCCTCGGCAGATGGTGTCGCTACACGCCGGTGGCGAAGTGAGCGGCCGTCATCCGCGGAAGAGGATATCGCGCGAGAAGGCGGAGGAACCGCGTCCACGGCATTGTCCTCTGCTGCGACCGGCGGTTGAGCCACTTTTGCCAGATGTGCACGACGTGGAAGCCGAACGTCGTCAGGCTCGAGGCGTTCCCCCGAATCCCAAAGTAGGCACAATGCCCGCGCAGCTTCCACACCAACATCCGATGCTGCTTCGCGATCGATTCATGGCGGTGCGTACAACACCAGCGATTGACGGCCGTCAGGCTCCGCCGGAGGCGGTCCTTGGCCGTCTTGCGCTTGAGCACCCAGCTGCCGTTCCGGGCGATGCACCAGTAGTGCGTGAACCCCAGGAAGTCGAACGTGCCGGGTGGCGGGAATCTGTCACCGTTCTGCCCCGGGCGCCAACCCAAGCGCGGTCGGCGGAACCGAACCAGACGGCTCTTCTCCGGATGCATCGTGAGCCCGACCCGCCCGAGGCGTTTCGGGAGCACCTCCAGCACCCGGTGGGCGTCAGATTCCTGCTCGACGACGATGACCACGTCGTCCGCGTAGCGGACGAGGACGCTGCGGCCACGGAGGCATGGTTGCACCTCCGTCGTGAACCATACGTCGAGGACATAGTGGAGGTAGATGTTCGCCAACAGCGGCGACACGACCCCACCTTGCGGGGTGCCGAGGACGGAACGACGCACCTGCCCGTCCTCCAACACACCGGCTTTCAGCCATTTGTCAATCGCGCGGCGCAGCACGCCGTCGCGTACCCGCTGGTCCAGAAAGCCGCGGAGATGTCCGTGGTCCAGGGCATCGAAGAAGCCCTGGATGTCCAGGTCAATCACCCAGCCTCCGCCCATCAGCATGGTCTGCTCCCAGAGGTGCTGCAGGGCCTGGTGAGCCGAGCGCCCAGGGCGGAAGCCGAAGCTACAGTCCCGGAAGTCCTGCTCGTAGACACTTTCCAGCACCATCACCACGGCTCGCTGCAGCACCTTGTCCTCGAACGTCGGTATCCCGATTGGTCGAGTCTTCCGGCCATCCCCTTTCGGGATGTGGACGCGGCGCACGGGAGGCGCGACATACTGGCCGGACTTGAAGCGGTCGAGCAGCGACTGGAGGTTGGCCTCCAGATTCGCTGCGTAGTCGTCCGCCGTTTGTCCGTCCAGTCCGACCGCCCCGTCTTTCCGCGTTACTACATAAGCCGCGTGAAGCATGTCCCTGTCGATGTGGTGAGCCAGGCTCGTGACCACCATATCCGATGCCTGTCTGGCCAGTTCGGCTATCCGTTGTCGTTTCAGTGAGATGGGGTCCAACCTCGGCGTGTTGGCCATCGTTCCCTCCAACGGTTCCATCTGTCGGCGCCCCCTTCCCTCCACGGGGTCTCGTGGACCCGATTCCCCCGCTTCGCCGGTACTATGAGACGCTCCGATTCCTCGCCGCCCCTCCCCCGCGCTTCGTTGCCTTCGCGCGGCGGTACCATCCGAGCACCTGCGGGTTCGCTCCGTCGGACGCCAGGTGCCACGTCCACGGCCTCGGGCTTGGTGAGCCGGTGCCCGCCCCCCGGCAACCTTTAAGATGGAGACGATGAGGCCTCCCGGGTTCCCGGGAAACCCACCCGCACGCATGCCACGCGCTCCGACCCCGGCGAGGTCGCCGCCTCCACGGCCTCTGAGATGCGGCGAGATAGCCTTCCGTCCAACGCACGACGTCGGCCCTCACAAACAATGCATTTCGGGGCTCAATCACGCGGCCTACGGGCTCCCTGTGAACGCTTCGCGCCCTGGGTCACCCCAGGCCCACGCATCACTCGGTTCCGGCTGGCGGCCGACCTTGGCCGGATGGGATTGGATACCCACAGGGTTTCGAACAAGGTTTCAAAGATCACATCACGGCATCTTGTCCTCCTTGACCGGGCTTTCCCGGCACACGCGCTGGAGCATGGCGTCGGGATCGAGGTAGGCGCGAACGCCCTCGGTCACAACGCCGGTAGGGTCGATCAGCGCGATCTCGCCCTCGACCCGAGGTGGGTCGTTCGTCATGAGCCGTGGAGCCACGAGGCTCATCACCAGAATCATCGCGGGCATGAGGAGCACACCCAGGAGGAACCCCTTCGTTGCCACGGTGCCGAGGTATTCCCGACCTGCCACCAGGATGACCTTTCTCACCCACTCACCTCCGCGTCCGTGTCGCCGCGCAAGTCGGCCCGCAGCATCGGGTCAGAACTCGCTGCGCTGCCGTGATCGGAAACGATTTGGATGAAGATGTCCTCGAGTTTCGGTCGAGCGAGCTCCAGACGAGCCGGCGTGATGGCCCCGGCGAGCGTCCGCATGGCCTGCCCCGTGTCGGTCCCTGCCTCTAGCGTGATCTCACATGTGCCATCGACCTGAATCAAACGCCGAATGCCATTGAGACGTTCCAGGACCGAGAGATCCGCATGCGGGTCGAGGGGATCCAGCAACACAGTTCGGGGATCGTAGCGGCGGCGTATGCTCGCGAGGCTGTCGTCGAGAACCTTTCGTCCACGGTGAACCATGACCACGTGCTCGCACAGTTGCTCCGCATGAGGCATCACGTGCGTCGACAGGAGAATCGTTGCCCCACGCCGATGCTCTGCATCGATCATCTCCCGAACCAGACGGGTGCTGATAGGGTCGAGACCACTGAACGGCTCGTCGAGAATAAGGAGATCCGGGGCATGCAGAATTGCCGCGAGGAACTGTATCTTCTGCAACATGCCCTTCGACAGCTCCTCGCAGCGCTTGTGTTCGGCGTCGGCGAGTCCCACCCGCTCGAGTCCTTGACGGATACGAGCCGGTAGGGTCTGACGGTCGGCGTCCTTGAGTCGGGCCACGTAGGTCAAGAAGGCGCGCACGGTCATCTTCCGGTACACACCCCGCTCTTCAGGCAAATAACCGATGCGGCGCTTGGCCTCGAGCGCTGACGCATGCCCCAACACGTTGAGCTGGCCAGAGTCTGGAAAGAGGAAGAGGATGGACATGATCAGGCGCAACGTCGTCGTCTTGCCGGCGCCGTTCGGCCCGATGAATCCGTAAAGGCCGCCCTGCGGGACAGCAAGATCCAGATCAAGAACCGCCGCGACCTCGCCGAAGGTCTTGGTGACGCCCTTGATGGAAATCGCGGAGTTCATAGACGGACAGGTCCTGGCAATCTAGCGAAAGTGGACTGATCCTACCGCAGGCGTCGTGCGACGCGGTCGATCACTTCAGGGTTGGAGAGAATCGCTCAAGCGATGTCGGAGTAGAGTGTCCGCGCGCAGTCTGGACAGATTCCATGGGTGAAGTCTGCCTCAGACCGCCGGCTCACATAGGTGTCAATCCGCTCCCACCGTCCGTCGTCATCACGGATTCTCTTGCAGGAAGCGCACATCGGCAAAAGGCCGCGGAGTGTTCTGACCTGGACCAAGGCATCCTTCAGTCGTTCCTTCTCGAGCTGGAGCTGCTCGTTCTTGGTCGCCAAGAGTCCATGGACTCGTTCCCGCGATCGCTCGTAGATCCACCCGACGAGCGTGAGAAAGAGATAGGCGACGAGAAATCTCAGGCTGTGTCCTGTCTCGTAGACATGGCCCCCGACTAGCCCCGGGGCCATCATCAGCACGGTCATACCGAAGAGGAAGAGCCCAGCCCCGATCATGCCCTCTCGTCGGCCGAGGAAAAAGCAGAGCAGCAGCGGTAGCACAGCGTGGTAGTAGAGGAGAGTCGCGCCGATCGCGGCGAGCCAGCATAGGCCAATACCTACTCCCCCCAAAACGAAGCGATAGACCCTTCGGTCTTCGATACCGAGGAGACAGGCCAGCACGGCCCCGGCGACGACCGATGCCATGACAATGTCAGTCCACATCGCCAACACGTTGGCTCCGATGTACTCGACAATCGAGAAGCTGACCGCGAGGAGCACCGCCACGCCGGAGAGGGTGAAGAAGACCGGCCTTCGGCGCTGGGCATCCAAACTCTCAGATTCCGTATACCGCCCCATGATCAGAGTTCCAGCCAACTACGCCATGCCGTGCCAAACTGAGCACTGTAGACTAGCACTTCTCGTGTTGTATCGGCCTGGAGCCTGAACGCTCTTAGCCTGTTGGAACAACGCCGACACCCATGAGCGGGCGCACGGTCTTGTCACCCATTGGGACGTCGAATGCGGTTGTGACCTGAATGGCCTCCAACCCCGAACTCAACAGCGTCGCTTTCACTTGATCTCGGGTTAGCCCGAATGGTTCCTGCGTATTCGGATCGAGCTCCCAGTCCCATTGAACGAAGAGGCCTCCCGGTTTGAGTAGCTTGGCGAGCGTGTTGACGGTACCAGGATAGTCATCGAGAAAGGCGCAGACCGAGGAACAGACGACCAGGTCGAACTGGTCTGCAACGAGAGGCGCATCGCTGTCGACGACCTGCTCGACCGCCTCCGTTGTCGTCTGAACGTTGGTCAGGCCCAGACGCTCAACCTTGCGCCGCAATCGGTCGATCATCTGTTCAGACGTGTCGATTGCGACGACCGCGGCGCAGACCGGCGCGAGCTTCTCCGTGAGCAATCCGGTGCCGCACCCGAAGTCACAGATTCGGGCACCGACAAGGCGGACTGACCGCTCGGCACAGAGCCGAGTCAGGCGCTCAAACGCTGCCTGTGAGTACGCGCGCGCTCCCTCGTCGTGCTCCCAGTCCTCGGCATAGCTATCCCAACTCATGCGGTTACGATACGACGGTTCCAGTGGAGTAACGACTTGGGTTGATCTAGGGCTGCGCCACGTGAGCCATCTCGACTATCGTCGTCCGTCTGGATGCCGAACCATCCACGGATGGTGCTCACCCGGTGGCAGCGCCAACAGCTCGGTCACCCAATCCGCAACCGGGTAGTCATCGACCTCGCGGTACTGGAGCGTGATGTCAGGCCGGCCGCACGAGCTGTAGATGACGACCGAGAACAGGCAGGCGCAACCCAGGAGATGAGTTGGCATCGAAACACCTAGCGCCAGCTGAGCAGGAACGTTGCGGCGTGCATGTCACCTCCACTTGGGGCGGGGTTCTCATGCGAGCCTATCTCAGACTGAAGAACAATTCGAGGACCACGGCCACGGCGACCGGTGTCCCGAAACGAGTGCCCGGCGCGAAACGCCACTGGCGAGCCGCCTTGCGCGCCTCGTCATCGAGGCCGAAGACACGGTCCAAGGACTTGATGACCGTCACGTCTCCAACTGTGCCGTTGGGTAGCACCACGACCTCGAGCTGGACAGTGCCTTGGACCTTGGCTCGCATCGCCTCTGCGGTGTAGTCGGGTCTGACTTCCCGCAGAACCTCAGGGTTCTCGATACCCGAACCAGGCCGATAGACGCCACCGCCCACACCACCACCTTCCCCTGGGCCCAGTCCCGGACCATCGCCTGGGCCAATCCCCGTGCCCGTGCCGGTCCCGCCCCCACCACCGGAGCCAGCCCCCTGAGACAGGCTGTCTCGCGCCGCCTCGATATGGTCCATCACACCCGGCAAGGTCTGGAGCGCCGCCGCCGCCGTCACCGCCGGGATGTTCAGCCGCGCCGGCTCCACCGTTTCCGGTTCGACCTCCGGCTGCACGAAGTCCGGCTCGGGCTCGACGGGGATGCTCAGCTCAGCCTCATCGGGGCCCTCCAGCTCGACCGGCCGCGGGACCTCGATCGACAGATTGCCCCCGCCCCCGCCACCGCCACCCGGGCCTTCCTCCGGCAACCACACGATGCCGTAGTTCTCCCGATTGGGCTGAACCACCTCGTAGACCCGCTCCGGCGCCAGGCTGATCAGCAACACGATCAGACCGACCCCGACGACGTGGCTGGCCGCCGCCGCTGCCACCGACGGGCCCATCCGATCCCGGGTCGCGCCCAGCTGAAACGCCACATCCTGCGGCGCCAGTGTGTCGGGCAGGATCGACAACTCCCCGAGGCTCGAGAGGGTGTCTCCCTCCCCGCGCGGTTGGGGAATCAAACGCCGTGCACTCGCCGCCGCCACCCCCGCCGCCGCCTTCGCCTTCGCCGCGACCCGCTCCCGCTTGCGCCGCTGCCGACGCTCTTCGGGCGAGCGATACGGCGTCGTATCCGGCCGAAACGGAAGCTGCCCTAGTTCGAGACTCATACCCAGTGCCCGCTAGAGCGGCAACTGCAAGGTGCATACCGGGCAGTAGTCGCGATCGTCCCCGATTAGTCGGGCCATTCCTGCGAAAAAGAGCTCGTGCCGGCACACCGACAGAACGGGGTGTCCTCTTGAGATACCAGTCAAGGGCGGAGTCACTCGGGAAACTCGAGCCGGACTACACTTGTCGCCGTTGTGGACCATCCGGCCGCGTCGCAAGCAAGCCACCGCACAACGACCGACCGAGTGAGGCACCTTCTCGCTCAACAGAAGGTGATCGTCGTGGCGACTCTCGCCGGGTTGATCTTGACGTTGCCGGCACTCCGGATTGGTTGGCAACTCGACGATATCCTGCACCGCGTTGCCTTCCTTGAGCTTCCCGGAGTGCTCGTTCCCCCAGCGCGCGTGTTCTCCTTCGTCACCGGCGATCCCGCTTCCACCCGCGAACTTGTCGAGCAGGGAATCTTTCCCTGGTGGGCGGTCGAAGACCTCCGTCTCAAGTTCTGGCGCCCGATCAGCGTGTTCACTCACTGGCTCGACTATCGGCTGTGGCCGATGAGCGCACCGCTAATGCATGTCCACAGCCTCGTGTGGCTGGGGCTGGCGGTGTTTGCGGTCGGGGTGCTGTACCGGAGACTCATCGGGGTCGCCTGGATCGCCGGCTTGGCCATCATGCTCTTCGCGCTGGACGATGCGCACGCGCATCCAGCCGCCTGGCTGGCCAATCGAAGTGCGCTGGTGGCGTTGACCTTCGGGACGATGTCACTCGTCATGCACGACAAGTGGCGCCGAACTGGATGGCAACCAGGTGTCTGGGTGTCCCCCCTCTGTTTAGGGCTAGCACTCGCGTCAGCCGAGTTTGGTGCTGGTGCCCTCGCCTATCTCATCAGCTACACGTTCTTTGTTGAGAGCGGCGGTTGGCGGAAGAGGTCGATGGCACTGGCGCCGCATGCCGCGGTACTGCTTGGCTACGCCGTGTTCTACCAGCAGCTTGGCTACGGGACGGAGGGGTCCGGGTTCTACGTTGATCCACTGCGGGAGCCCCTGGCCTTTATCGGCGTGCTGTTTGAGCGAGCGCCCATACTGCTTGCCGGACAGTGGGGACCCCTGCCCGCAGATGGCTATGGGTCGCTCGATGGTGCCGAGGCCGTCGCGTTGTGGGGGGCCAGCGTCGGACTGTTGACGCTGCTGTCTGTCGCGCTCGTGCCTCTGATCCGCGCGTCCCACACCGCGCGATTCTGGGCGGGCGGCATGGCGCTGAGTCTGGTACCCATCGCCGCGACGGCGCCGTCGAACCGACTGCTTCTCTTCGTGGGCATCGGTAGCATGGCGCTCCTGGCCGAGTGGCTTACTGGACTCCTCAGTCGATCCGCTTGGACTCCTTCATCGAGGATCTGGCGGGCCTTTGCCTGGACGCTGGTCGCTGTCTTGGTTCCTGTCCACCTCGTCGTCGCGTCCTTGCTTCGACCGCTCAGCACCCATGCGGTCGCGGTCGTTGGAGAGCCCGTGAAGGCCGCTGTCGCCAGTATCCCGACCGACCGGTTGCTGCGAGAGCAGGACCTCGTGATTGTCAACACCCCAGACCACTTCCTGTTCGTGAGCCACATCACGGCGGTCAAGCAGCTCGAGGGGCACCCCATACCACGCCGTGTGCGAGGCCTTATTGGCGCCCCCGTCGCCATCGCGCTGACCCGTATCGACCCGCACTCGCTGCGCGCACGCATGGACGATGGACTCATGAAGGGCGGGCTCGGCGCACTATTCAGAGGACCGAATAGCCCGCTCAAGATCGGGGACCAGATAGCGCTCGAAGGGATGACCGTACGGATTGAGGCGCTGACCGCCGACCAACGACCGCGGGTGGTCGTTTTTCGCTTCGACCGCACCCTCGAGGATCCATCTTTGCGGTGGCTGTCCTGGCGAGACGGCGTCTTCGTCCCCTTCACACCGCCTCGGCTCGGCGAAACGATTCGGCTTCCCAGAACCGTCGGTCCGCTCGACATGCCACCCGCCGAGATGGTCGAGAACTACTTGAAGCTCCCTACCAGGTGAGGCGACCAGCCACCGCGGACAAATGGGTCGAAAAAGAGAGTTGACATCACCAGCCTTAAGATGCATACTAGTCGGTATGTTATTGTGGATTCAGGGGGCGAACCGGTGACACGAGCCCCCCACGCCACTCGCCAGAGGATCTTGCAGGCTGCTGGAGCGGAAATCCACCGACGCGGCTTCCGGAACGCCAGCATCGACCAGATTCTGTCTGAGACCGGTTTGACCAAGGGAGCGCTCTATCACCACTTCCCCACCAAGGCTGAGCTGGGCTACGCGGTGATCGACGAGGTGATCAACTCCTGGGCGCTGAGCCAGTGGGTCGAGCCGATGGAGCGTTCTGACAATCCGATAGATGGTCTCCTTCAGGCCCTTCAGGACCTCTCGGCTGAGGAGGTGGAGATGGTCTGCGACTGTGGCTGCCCCCTAAATAACCTGGCGCAGGAAATGTCCTCGGTCGACGAAACGTTCCGTCAGAAGCTGGCTGGCGTCTATGGGAATCTGACGGAGCGCATGGCGGACGCACTCTTGAGAGGGCAAGGTGCCGGTTTCGTTTCCCGCGACCTGGACTGCCGGCAGGCAGCGGTCTTCCTGGTGGCCACACTGGAAGGCGCCGCCGGCGCGACCAAGAACGCCCAGGATCCGGCGATCCTGGTGGCTTGCCGTGAAGGAATCGTCCGCTACCTCGAATCTCTCCGGGCACCGGTGCTCGCGCCGGTGTCGTAACGCTCTCCGAATAGCATGGAACCACTCATCAGGCCCAGTCGTCTATCTAGTCATACCATACCAACTAGTATGAATGTTTCTCCTCTCACTCGAGACAAGGATCCGCAGCGTCGCAGTATCAAGGAGCATCGCCATGAGTTCTGATAAACCCAGTTTCACTGATCGGTTGGCCGTGCGTCTCGGCCATTTCGTCACACAGCGGCCGTGGGTGGCCATCGTTGCCACGCTCCTCCTGGCGCTTGGCGCCAGCAGCGGGGCCCGCTTCCTAGCCCTTTCAAACAACTACCGCGTCTTCTTCAGCCCCGACAATCCTGAACTGGTAGCGTTCGATGACTTCCAGAATACCTACACGAAGAACGACAACATCCTCTTCGTGATCCAGCCCGCCGAGGGGGAGATCTTCGAGCCCGAGACGATCGATGCGATCGAGTGGCTTACGGCGGAGTCCTGGAAAATACCCTACGCCATTCGCGTGGACTCGGTGACCAACTTCCAATACTCGTGGGCCAACGAAGATGACCTCACTGTGGAAGACCTCGTGCGCGACGGTATCTCCTTGGAACCAGCCGAACTGGAGCGCCGCCGTGACATCGCGCTAGCCGAGCCGCTCCTGCGCGGCAACCTCATCTCTCCGGATGCTCGCACCACCGGCGTCAACGTCACGATCCAGTTCCCGGAAGAGAGCTTGGCCGAAGTGCCGGCAGCGGCGGGACATGCCCGTGACCTTGTGCGCCAGCTGGGCGACAGCCACCCCGGCCTCACGGTGGCGCTGTCCGGGGTCTCGATGCTCAACAACGCCTTCGCCGAAACCGGCCAGAGCGACGCCATGACGCTCATGCCAGGCATGTTCCTCGTCCTGGTCGTCTTCATGGTCATCGTCTTGCGGAGTGCCGTCGCGTCAGCCGGCACGCTGTCGGTGGTCGTCCTATCGGCCATCAGCGCCTTGGGCCTCGCGGGGTATGTCGGCGTAGCACTCGATCCGATCTCCCTCACGGCCCCGATCATCATCATGACGCTCGGGATCGCCGACGGCATCCATCTCATCGTGACGGTCCTGGTCCTGATGCGCGCCGGCATGGACAAGCGTGCCGCGATCCGCGAGAGCCTTCGGATCAACTTCCTGCCGGTGGTGATCACCAGCCTCACGACCGTCATCGGATTCCTGAGCCTCAATTTCTCCGATTCGCCGCCCTTCTGGTATTTGGGCAATATCACCGCGGTGGGCGTCGTCGCCGCGCTCGTATACTCGGTCGTCTTCCTACCCGCTTTCCTGAGTGTCGCGCCGCTCACGGTGAAGGGCAGATCAGGCGGACGCGCCGACGCGTCGGACGTCCTCGGCTCGATGGCCGACTGGGTCACGGCCCGTTACCGACTCGTGCTTGGAGTGGTGGGCACGGCGACGATCGTCCTTGTCGCCTTCGTGCCCACCATCGATCTCAACGACGAGTGGGTGAAGTATTTCGACCACCGGATCCCATTCCGTGGCGATGCGGAGTGGGGCATGGAGAACCTCAACGGGATCTATCTACTGGAGTTCTCCGTCGGAGCCGAGGGTCCCGAAGACATCAGCGACCCCGACTACCTGCACCAGCTCGATCGGTTCACCGACTGGTTGCGTGCGCAACCAGAGGTGACCCACGTCTATAGCTATACGGACGTCATCAAGCGGTTGAACAAGAACATGCACGCAGACGATCCTACGTGGTACCGGATGCCCGAGGAGCGGGAGCTCGCGGCCCAGTACCTCCTGCTCTACGAGCTGTCGTTACCGTATGGACTTGATCTCAACGACCGTATCAGCATCGACAAGTCGGCCACGCGCGTGACGGCGACCGTGGGCGACCGGTCGACGGTGGAGTTCCGGGCGGTGTTGGGACGAGCGAGAGACTGGCTTCGCGCAGAAACTCCGCAGTACATGTGGGCGGAGCCTACGGGCGCCTCGGTGCTCTTTGCCTACATCTCTGAGCGCAACATCAGAAGCATGCTCGGAGGCAACCTCGTGGCAGTACTACTCATTGCGGGGGTGCTGATCATCGCCCTGCGGAGCGTCGGACTCGGAACCCTCAGTCTCGTCCCCAATCTCGTCCCGATCCTCATGGCCTTCGGTATCTGGGCGCTGGTCGTGCGCCAAGTGGGGATGGCTGCGGCAACGGTGTCAGCAACGTCGCTTGGCATTGTCGTTGACGACTCCGTCCACTTCCTCACCAAGTACCTCCGGGCACGCCGAGAGAAGGGCTATGACCGGCCGGCCGCTATCCGTAGTGCCTTCGAAACCGTCGGGGTCGCGATCATCAGCACGACCGTGATTCTCTCCTTCGGCTTTGGGGTCCTCGCCTTCTCGGCCTTCCGAATCAACGCCCAAATGGGCCTGCTCACCATGCTGACGATCATCCTCGCGCTAGCCACTGACCTGATTCTGCTCCCGGCGCTCTTGATGGTTGGCCATCGCGGATCTGACAAGGAGAAAACCGTCATGAAGGAAACAGCCGTTACCTCAATCGCCCCCTCGGCCTCCGTCGGCAGCATCGGCGTGGTCCTGCTCGTCGCCGGCCTACTGGGGTTCACCACGTTCGGATCAACGTTGGCCGCCGCCTCGAACACTCCGAGCGAGAACCCGCGGGAGGGAGCTGGCCTTGCGCAGACCATCGGGGAGGAACTGTCTCCCGAGGAGCGTGGCTGGGCGATCGCCGCTCGCTCTGACCGCAGCGACCGCGGCTTCGCCGACAGCCTCGTGGATATGCGAATGGTCCTGCGTAACGCGGCCGGCAAGGAGAGCGGCCGCAGACTCTCGCTCAGCACACTGGAGATGCCAGATGAGGGTGTCGGTGACAGGAGCCTCATCGTGTTCGACAGACCGGCTGACATCGAAGGCACGGCGTTGCTGTCACATGCCAAGATCCTCGAGCCCGACGACCAATGGCTCTACCTGCCGGCCCTCAAGCGAGTCAAGCGGATCTCATCGGTCAACAAGTCAGGTCCGTTCGTAGGCAGCGAGTTCGCCTTCGAGGACTTTACGGCCCTTGAACTCGAGAAATACGACTACCGGTACCTTCGAGGTGAGGCCTGTGGCGACCTCGCCTGCGATGTGGTTGAGCAAACCCCTCGCTATGAGCATTCTGGATACACGAAGCAGGTCACCTGGATTGACCAAGAGGCGTTTCAGGTCAGGAAGGTTGAGTTCTACGACCGGCGGGGTGATCTCCTGAAGACGCTCGTGCTCGACGACTATCGGCTCTATGACGGCGCCTACTGGCGGGCGCATCGGTTTTCCATGGTCAACCACCAAACGAAGAAGGAGACCGATCTCCTCTACGAAGAGTACCGATTCGGCGTTGGTGTCAAGGAGTCGGACTTTGTCCGGGGAGCATTGCAGCGCGTTCGCTGAACATGACCGAGCCGTGAACCGTGCACCGTGAACCGTGAACGACGAAGCGCAACGCGAAGCCCGATGAAGCACAGAACCGCGGTCTCGGCTTTCGTCCTAGCACTTGTACTTCTCGTGATGGTGGCTCCTGTCGCCGCGCAGGAGGTGACGGTGAGCGGCTATGTGGCCGGCGAGCTCCGCGCCTTTTTCCAGGCCCCGGCATTCCCCGACCAGCTCAATCACTTTCAGCCGTCACTGGCCATCGAGCCGGAGCTGCGGGTCCGCACCGAGGACCGCCAGCACCAGTTCACGCTCACGCCTTTCGCCAGGGTTGACGCCGCTGACAGCGACCGGACCCACGCCGATCTGCGTGAGGCGTTCTGGCGCGGGATCTTCGGCGACTGGGAGGTGCTGGTGGGGTCGAACGTCGTGTTCTGGGGGGTGACCGAGTCACGGCATTTGGTGAACGTCATCAACCAAACGGACTTCCGCGAAGACGTCGACGAAGAAGACAAGCTCGGCCAGCCCATGGTCAACATCGAGTGGCAGCGCCCGTGGGGCCGCGTCAGCGGGCTCGTGCTGCTGGGCTTTCGGGAGCGGCCCTTTCCCGGCCTTGAGGGTCGTTTGCGGTTTCCGCTCCCGATCGACGCCAACGACGCGTTGTTCCCTGACGGCAAGCGCGCCGTCGACGTGGCCGTCCGGTACTCGCACTTCGTCGGCGACTTCGATATCGGCATCCATGCCTTCCACGGCACCGGCCGGGAACCGGCGTTCATGGTGAGTGACGCTGGCACCTCCTTGATCCCGATGTATCGGACCATTACCCAGCTTGGTCTCGACCTGCAGTACACACGAGACGCCTGGCTCTGGAAACTCGAGTCGATTGGCAGAGCCGGTGAAGGCGATACCTTCGGCGCCTTGGTGGGTGGCGTTGAGTACACGCGGTACCAGGTTTTTGGTGCTGCTGCGGACCTCGGGTTCCTTGGCGAGTACCTCTACGACGGACGCGACGGCACCGCCCCGCCCACCGCCTTCGACAACCACGGGTTCCTGGGGACACGCCTGGCCCTGAACGACACCCAGGACACGGCGCTATTGGCTGGTGCCGTCGTCGACCTGGAGGACGGGACGATGGCAGCCCGCATCGAGACCGAGCGGCGACTGACAGATCGCCTCACGCTCGAGATCGAGAGTCGGCTCTTCGGCCAGGTCGATCCGGCGAACCTGCTGCAATCGTTCCGCAACGACAGCTTCTTGACGGCGAGGGTGAGTCTCCACTTTTGAGCACAGCTAGACACTAGCCCGCGCCGCCGCCGCCACCTCCCCCACCGCCGCCACCGCCGGCCGAGGCACCCCCTCCGGCACCAGCCGCAGAGGTGACCGTCGCAGTGGTGGCCGACACGATCGATGTCATGGCCTGGACAAATTCAGCCGGAGAGGCCGAACCATGGCTATGGACGTACCAGGGGACGTAGGTCGCCCGGTCCTCTTCGGACAACGACCCGAAGAGTCGCCCGGTCGACTTCGAGTCGAGCCCAAGCGCGATTCCGTAGACCAGATACTCGCCAATCTGTTCGCCCAATCCCGACCCCGTGTACCCTGCTGATAGTTCTTCAGGTACGCTCGGAGGGCCTTCAGCTTCATCCGCCTCAGCTTGGCCTCTGGGGTCAGGCGCAAGATCGCAAAGGAGAGCGCCAGGCAGACGACCCCAGCCACCACAGCCACCAGACCTCGGGCTCCGCCGACGACCAACAGCACGATGCCCGTCACGATGATTCCCCCGGCGACGAGGGCCGAGATGGCCGTCATCTTCTTGCTGGCGGCGTCGTAGTAGGGAGCGTCGCCCGCCGCGCTGCGGACCAGGGTCTTCCATTTCTTGAACCAGCGCTGCATCTTGCCCTTGGCCTTCCGCAACTGGCGAGAGTGCAGAACGTCACCCGCCTGCGCAACCTCCTCGAAGAGAAACGCGACCACGCCGCTCTCGTACGGTTGCAGCTGTCCTCGCTGGCGTTCATACGCCTGCCTGTCCAGCCGAATCGTGAAGTTGGGTCCCGGTTCGTACCATTTCTTCTTGGTGGGGTCCTGCTCGAGACTGACGATTCCCCTTCGGGCGAGGTCAAACAGCGTCGCGCCCAACGCGGCGCCGTGAACCTGTTTGCCGTGGTAGAAGTGGCTGACGAGGGCCGGAGACTCCTCGGGCAGCGTTGAGTCGATCGTCTGGCGGTAGTGAACGGGGTGCGCGCGCCCGGCGGTCAGATATCCGAAGAAGACCGTCAGTAAACCACCCAACGCCACCACCCCGCCGACCTGACCGGCCACACGGTTGCTCTCCTCCCGTTCCTGAGCGGCCTCCAAATCCTGAACCCGTTGGGCATTCGCGTCACGGGCCCAGCCGTCCTCCTCGGCCATGATCCTGGGGAGCGCGGCGCCATCGGATTCTCGAGACGGGTCGGACTCCATCCAGCCTGTCGGAAACGTGACCCGAGCCTCCCAGATCTTCCGGCCCGGCAGCGGAGCCACGGTGAATGACAGGCGACCGGACTCCCGGAATCCGACCTGGCCATGAAGTGGTCCATGCGCCCAAGCCCGGACCTCGTCGAACACCGCCGCCTCTGGCAACGCCAGGTCGACCTCCCACCGCGCCGATGGCCTGTGGATTGAGCTCGCCCACGAACTGGAAGTTGAGCTCGGCCACGTCGGGATGGACCATGACGGCATCGCTGATCCGATAGCGGAGTCTGAACGAACGGGTCTCGTCCTCCGCCTCGTAGTGCCACCGGACGTGCAGCTCGTCGTCACTCGACTCCAGCTGGTAGGTGCCGGGCTCCTCGTCGGTCCCTGGGGCGAACGGGCGGTCTTCCTCCGAAAGCGAGAACTCGCTCACCGAGCCAACCCGGTCGAGGGGCAACGTGAGCTCGGCCCACGAGTACCGGCCGTCGAACGTATAAGTGCGTGTCTCGTCGATCCAGAGGCTACCGTCGGGGTCGACGCGGGCATCGACGAAGACCCGGTCCAACGAGTAGCTGCGGGCCCCAACGGTGGCCGGAAGGGCCAACAGCAGGCCAAAGAAGGCAAGGCCCATGAACGGAGAACGACGGAATCGTGAGCCGAGTGCTCGAGCCATGTTCCTCACACATCCACCCAGACGGCGCCCACCGAAGGCTCCGATTGTACCCCCCGAGCCCGTCGCCTCCACCGGCCCAAACGATAGTCTCCACCAGGGCTGATACAAGGTATCCCCCCGGCAATCTCTCTTTCCTTGGTGATCATGCTTTGTCTCGTGACGTCACGCTATGTCTCAGAACGACATTTGCAGAACTTGCCACCATGGCTCGTTTGGGCGTTGCGCTCGTCCTGATGGTCCTCACCGCCAAGGTTTTCGCGGCACCGGCGTTGACGGTCCGCGTCGTCAACCTCTCCGACCTGGACACTGGCGATCTCGACGCCGCGCTCGCGGCAACATCGGCACTCTATGAACAGGCGGGGATCTCGGTGACCTGGCTGGTCTGTGGCCCGTGTGACACCCCGATGACACGCAGCGAGCTGTGGCTGCGAGTCGCATCCTCACCACTGGCAACAGGGACCACGTTGGGGGACGCGGCGTTGAACCCTGAGACGGGCACGGGCGTCGTGGCGACGGTCTATGCCGATCGGGTGGCGCGTGCCTCCAAGGAGGCGGGCACTCGGGTCGATCGTCTACTCGGGCTCACTGTCGCTCACGAACTGGCGCACCTTGTGATGGGCTCCGTCCAACACGCGCGTACTGGCATCATGCGGTCTGGATCGTCGGTCGCCGACTTGCGATCGGGCCGACGCTTCGCCTTCACCGCGCGGGAAGGCTCCCAACTTCGCGTTGGACTGGCTCAACGGGCGACCGACTAGCCCAGCCTCCCGCATCGAGCCGCATGTCACTTGCGGCGGCTTACTTCTGCTCCGCGATCTCGGAGATGCTGTATGGGGGCCCCTTCGGGAGCATGGTGTTTGGCAGGAGCCGCACCAGCGCACCGCGAGTTAGGCGGGTCCGTCATTCGTCAGTAGTCGGCTGCGGCCAGCGAGACACGGATCAGCTCCTTGTCGTTGCGTTGGAAGATGTGGCGGTTGGCGTACGCGGGGTGGGACCAGTTGACCATCCGGTTCCACCGGGTCCGGGGCCCAGTGGCCCTATGGCCTGCCGTCGATGTTGGCTCGATCAGTTTCGTCCGGTCGAGCTCCACATAGCCCTCGGGGCTGAACTGGGCGATGATCAGATCCCCACTATCGTTGTTGACGAAGTACCGGTCGCCGTGCTGCACCGTAAAGACCGCGCTCCAGCGGTTCTGGGTGTTCATCGCGCCGCTCATCCAGAGCCGTTCTCCGGTGCGGGCATCCAGCCCACGAAGTTCCCCGTAGCTGTCCACGCCGTAGATGTAGTCACCCAAGATGATGGAGGTCGTGATCAGGGCATGCAATCCGTCGGTCTCGTCGGGTAGCTCGCTCCGGCCCGAGCCTTTCCACAGCATCGTCGCGTCGGGGCGGTCGGTATCGAGACGCATCATCAGCGAGCCGCCGTAGAACTGGCTCACCAGAAGATAGTTGTCGGTCCGGACCGGTGTCGCCACCGTGAGCCCAGACTTGACGTCCCACGGCTGCTCCCAGTACGCGTCGCCGGTGACCGGGTCCAGCGAGACGAGCGCACCCGGATGCCAAATGATGAGCTGCCGGGCCCCGCCGGCCTCGTAGATGACCGGCTGGGCGTAGCCCATTTCTTGAACGGCCTCCACCGCGCGCCAGATCTCTTCACCCGTATGCTTGTCGAAGGCCACGACAAGGGCGTCAGGCTCACCTCCCACGATCGTGATGAGGCGTTCCTCGTCGACCAGCGGGGCGCTCGTGACCCCCCAGGTTGGCACGCTCGTGTTGTACTCCTCGACGAAGTCCCGGTGCCACAACACCTCGCCGGTCTCGACATTCAGACACCACAAACGTCCCGTGGCTCCGACCACGTAGACGCGGTCGCCGTCCACCGTCGGCGTCGCGCGGGGCCCGATGGCGTAGGTCACCATCAACATCCGATAGGACGTATGCCATTCGTGGGTCCAGAGCACCGCCCCCGTCTGTTCGTCGAGCGCGACCACCCGCTCGGTCCCATCCAAGGTGCGAGATTGTGGGTCTTCCATCCAGTCGAGGAGAAAGACTCGTCCGTCTGCCACCGCCGGTCCTGCAAATCCGGACCTCACCGGCGTTCGCCAGGCGACCTGTAGCCCCTCTGCCGGAAACCGGTCGATGATCCCGGTCTCGTGCCAGATCCCGAGCCGGTCTGCCCCCCGCCACTGTGGCCAGTCCTCGGCGTCGACCGGGTTGGCGCTCCAACCCAGCACCAGCGTGAGGATGAGCGATACCAGCACCCACGGCCGTTCGTGTTGAGACACCATAAGCGGTCAGGATACCGTATTCGACAACGGAGGCCCTAGTGCCACTGGACCAACATCAGGAGCGCCGGGATGGATACCAGAAACCGAGGAGTTTCCTGCCGCCCCGGATACGCAGACCCTCCGGGAGCATGGTGTTTGGCAGCAGAAGCACGAGCGCCACGAGATAAGACGCAAGCATGGTAAGGACCCCACCCTTTGTCCGGGCGGACGTCACGACTGGGTGGCGGTGCAGTATCCCGAAATCCAGTCCCCGAGCGCGGCCGTAGCGCCGTAGGCGAAGGACGAAACCGAGTTCCTCGAACGCATACAGGTCTGCGTTGAAGCCGCCGATTGACCTGAAGGCCTCATGCCGGCAGAGGAGGAACACACCAGGGGCCAATCCCAAGAGCCACAGGACGTTGGTGTCTCTTCGCACCTTGGCCCGCATCCACCAGCTCCCGCCGACCGCCCTCATCATTGCTCCGCACCCCACGATGCTTTTCTGGCCCAGCAGCCTCCACACGTCGGTCATGAGCGCCGGCGTCGGGTAGGAGTCAGCGTCGATGAAGAGCAACCAGTCGCCCCGGGCAATGGCGGCACCCGCGTTGCGAGCCCGGGCGATCCCTCGCTCCTGCTCGAACACCACGCGCGCACCGGCACGACGCGCGACCTCGGCAGTGTCATCGGTCGAGGCGTTGTCGCAGACGATGATCTCCCAGGCGAGCCCGTCGGCCTGGTTCGCGCGGAGTGCATCGACGATCCGGTCGAGCGTCTCCTTCAGAGACTCCACTTCATTCCACGCCGGGATCACGATGGAGAGGTCTACGGGTTTGGCCACCCTTGATATGTGAGCCGGATTTCGATTGAAAGCACAAGCCCCGCCGGCTATCGTGATGTCGTCTGTCGTCTGAGCTCAGGAGACCACCATGCGAATGCTCCGATCGTTGCTGGTCGTGTGCGCCATCGCGGGCGCCCCCCCGGCACTGGCCCAGGATGTGCCGCAGGCGTTTGTCGGAGCCCGGCTGATCCCCATCGCCGGACCGGAGATTCCTGACGGCGTCGTCGTGGTTCACGAGGGTCAGATCGTGGCCGTCGGTCCAACGTCGGGCACCGAGATCCCTGTGGACGCCCAGCACCACGATCATGCCGGGTCTGGTCGACACCCACAGCCACATCGGCAGCCCCGAGGGCGGCGACAGCAGCGGCCCGCTCCACCCGGATGTTCGGGTTCTCGATTCGATCAACGTTCGGGACGCACGCTTTCAGAAAGCGCAGGCCGGGGGAATCACAACGGTCAACGTGATGTCGGGGTCAGGCCATCTCCTGAGCGGCCAGACTGTCTATCTGAAGCTGAGGGACGCCTGGACGATCGACGAGCTCGCCATCTATCGCGAGGATGGTCAGGTGGCTGGCGGTATGAAAATGGCTAACGGCACGAACTCGCGGCGCCCGCCGCCGTTTCCCACAACCAGGGCCAGGTCGGCGGCGATGGTGCGAGAGCAGTTCCTCAAGGCTCAAGACTATCGACTCCGCACCCAGACGGCCGACAGTGAAGCGGACCGACCGGCCCGTGACCTGCAGATGGAGGGCCTGCTCGAGGTCCTCGACGGCACGCGGGTGGTGCACCATCACACGCACCGTCACGACGACGTGATCACCGTTCTGCGTCTCGCGGAGGAGTTCGGCTTCCGGGCCGTGCTGCATCACGTGAGTGATGCGTGGATGGTGGCCGAGGAGATCGCCGAGGCCGGGGTCGCATCGTCACTGATTTTCGTCGACAGCCCCGGTGGGAAGCTGGAGGCCAGGAACATCGCATTCGAGAACGGTGCGGCACTCGAGCAGGCTGGCGCGACGGTCGGGTTTCACACCGACGACGGCATCACCGACTCGCGTCTCTTTCTTCGACAGGCTGGGCTGGCCGTCCGGGCCGGCATGTCGCGTGAGGGGGCCCTCGCGGGGCTCACGCTCGCCGGAGCCCGGATGCTCGACCTGGACGACCGGGTTGGTTCGCTCGAGGTCGGCAAGGATGCGGACCTCGTCGTGCTGTCGGGCGACCCGCTGAGTGTTTACACCCAAGTCCTCGAGACCTGGGTGGACGGCCAGCAGGTCTTTGACCGGTCTGACCCGACCGACCGGTTGTACGCGGTCGGTGGCTACGGAGCGAGCCATGACCAGGGTGCCATGCGTGAGCTCGAGCTGGAGGGACGGGAATGACTGGCCGCATGTTGCCTCACTCGCTGACGCTGACCGTCTTCATGATGCTCCTTGCGGCAAACGTCGCTCGGGCCCAGGTCGCCGTGCGCGGTGACACCGTGTACACGATGGCCGGGCCGCCGATACGGGACGGTATCGTAGTGGTTCGAGACGGGCAGATCGAAGAGGTAGGTCCGGCCTCGGAGGTCGACATTCCTGCCGGCTATGAGACGCTCACGGCGCGGGTCGTCACCCCTGGTCTCATCGATGCGCACACCGTCGTCGGGCTGGCCGGCTACCTCAATCAAGAAGACGACCAGGACATGCTCGACCGCAGCGCGCCCATCCAGCCCGAGCTCCGGGCACTCGATGCCTACGACGCCACTGAGCGTCTGGTGGAGTGGCTCCGGGGATTCGGTATCACGACGATCCACACCGGACACGCACCAGGCACGCTGGTCTCGGGCCAGACGATGATTGCCAAGACCTTCGGAGACACGGTTGACGAAGCCGTCATGGTGCCAGCCGCCATGGTCACCGCGACGATCGCCGAATCGGCCCGCGGGGGTGACGGGGGCGCACCCGGAACACGTGGCCGGATGGTGGCCATGCTCCGCGCCGAGCTCCTGAAGGCACGGGACCACGCGACGCGGAAGGCCGACGCTGACGGAGGACGCCGGCCGGCTCCGAATCTCCGCCTTGACACCCTGGGCCGAGTGCTCGAAGGAGAACTGCCATTGCTCGTGACGGCGCATCGAGCGCGCGACATCATGACCGCGCTCCGGCTCGCCAGCGAGTTCGAGATCGACATCATCCTCGATGGCGTCGCCGAGGCTCATCTCGTCGTCGACGAGATCCAACACGCGGGTGTGCCGGTGATCGTCCATCCGACGATGTATCGGGCAACCGGCGAGACGGAGAACCTAAGTTTCGAGACGGCGGCGACGCTTATCCGAGCGGGGATCCCAGTTGCACTCCAAAGCGGATTCGAGGCGTACGTGCCGCGGACCCGCGTGGTGCTGTTCGAGGCCGGCGTGGCCGCCGCCCACGGACTCGAGTTCGAGGAGGCGCTCGCCACGATCACCATCGATGCCGCAACCATCCTCGGCGTCGACGAGCGTGTTGGGTCAATCGAGGTGGGCAAGGACGCCGACCTGGCGCTCTACGACGGCGACCCGTTCGAGTACACGACGCACTGCATCGGGGTCATCGTCAACGGCATCGTCGTGAGCAACGCGGCCCGCTGAG
The DNA here is from genome assembly GCA_965249105.1 of Vicinamibacterales bacterium. GTDB lineage: Bacteria > Acidobacteriota > Vicinamibacteria > Vicinamibacterales > UBA8438 > CAUZIB01. The sequence goes on from OZ252219.1 coordinate 2,499,959, forward strand.
CGCCGCCGCCCCACCTACGTCTACCGCAACCCTACGGGGCAGCCTGGGCGGCGACCGCGTCTTCCATCCGCGCGCCGGCGAGGATGTTCGGGATCGCGTAGTTTCCCTCGTGGCAGGCGTATTCGTAGATCACGTAGTCGGGCTCGGCCGTGAGCGGCAGCGAGATCGTCCAGGGCTGGGTGTAAACATTCGGATCATCGACGGTGACCGTCCACATGATGGTGGTCTCGGACACGCGCTCATACCGCTCGACCACGTGGTGCGCCGGGCTCGTCGGGATGCCCTTCAAGCGCCCCCCGGCGAAACTCGACGCGATCCAGCCGCGGTTGTGGAAGTTCGTCGTCTCGACCACTAGGACATCGCCGTCCCAGTGAGCGCGCGCGTCACCCATCCACAGGCCGATACGGTCGTCGATATGGGCATGGCCAGAAAGCGGAATGACCCGCAGCTCGTGGACCATCTCGTGCTGTAGCACGATGTGGTCGGGCGTCTGCACGATACGGTGCGTGTTGTTGTACCCAGCCGGGAGCATCGAGCCAGGAACACCGCGAGAGAGACACCTATCCAGGACGCTGAGGTATCGATAGTCGTCGCCTTCGTTCGCGAGACTGTAGGCCTTGGCCTCCAAGGCCCAGGGCTTGATCGGCGCCCGGCCGTCCGGCGGGTCGACGATCAACGAGGTCTGCCCGGTCGACAGGACGGTATCGCCCGAGTCGAGCCAGTAACTCCCGTAGCCGCCAACGTTCGCACCTGCCTCGGTCCGTCGTGCTGGCGCGTCGTCCTGCGCTTGGCTAGACAGCTTCCGCCGCTGGTTGGCCGCCGCGATCTCTTCATCAGTCAGGAAGGCTCTTCCCTCGGCTGAATCGGGACGTTCCGTCGGCGTGATCGTCTTGTTCCCCCACAGGCCCTGGAGGTCGGGCTGGCCGTCAGCCGTGCGAGGCGTCGTCCAGTTGGGTTCGACGACCCGTTCGACCTGGGCCGCGGCCGTCGCCGGGGCGACGAGCGCGCAGGTGAGGGTCATGGTGGCCACGGTGAGCGGTGTGATGCGTGTCGGCATTGGTGCAACTCCTTCTGCGTCAATTGACGTGTGGCCCACTGAGCATGGTCGGTGCTGCTATTCTACGTCGTCTCGCGCCATGGACACGATACGAGAGTTCTTCGGGCTTGATGCGCTGGGAACGACCATCACCACCGAGGTCCGCGCCGGTCTGGTCACGTTCCTCAGCATGTCCTACATCCTCGTCGTGAACCCGCAGATCCTGTCCGAGGCGGGCCTGCCCCAGGCGGACGTAGCGGTGGCGACAGCGTTGTCTTCGGCCATCGCCTGTCTGGTCATGGGCGTCTATGCCAACTACCCGTTCGCCCTCGCCCCGGGTATGGGGATCAACGCGTACTTCACCTACGGCGTGGTGCTTGGCCTTGGTGTGGAATGGCAGACCGCGCTCGGAGCCGTCTTCGTCGAAGGCGTCATCTTCCTCGCGCTGACGGTCACCGGCGTCCGTACGGCTCTGATGCGGGCCATGCCCGTCTCGATCAAGGTCGCGACCATGAGCGGCGTCGGACTGCTCCTGGGCATCATCGGGTTCCAGGGCGCCGGCCTGGTGGTGCCCCACCCGACGACGATCGTCACGCTCGGTGATGTGCGGAGCGTCACCGTGCTGCTCCCTCTCGCCGGGATGATCGTGATCGGCGCGCTTGTGGCCCGCGGGTGGCGCGGCGCGATCCTCGTCGGGATCCTGGCCATCACCTCCGTCTGCTGGGGTTTCGAAATAACGCCCCGACCGGAGCAGCTGTTCGCGTGGCCCACCCTGCCGCGCGAGACCGCGTTGGCGTTCGATGTCGCCGAGCTCTTTTCCGCCAAGCTCATCCTGGTCGTGCTCGCCTTTCTCTTCGTCGATCTTTTTAACACGGCCGGTGCCTTGATCGGCGTGGGGATGCTCGCCGGTCGGGTCGACAACACGGGGGAGCTCGAGCGGGCGGACCAGGCCTTCGCCGCGGACGCCGTCGGCACGATCGCGGGCGCCGCTCTTGGCACCAGTCCCGTCACCACCTACGTCGAATCGGCGACCGGAGTCGAGGAGGGAGGGCGGAGTGGGCTCACGGCCGTCGTGGTAGCCCTGCTCTTTCTGCTGTCGCTCTTCTTCGTGCCCCTGGTCATTGCCGTCCCGGCCCTCGCGACGGCACCGGCGCTGGTCGTCGTGGGTGCCCTGATGATGCGGGGGGCGCGCGAGCTCGAGTGGGCGCGCATCGACGATTCGTTACCGGCCTTTCTGACCATAGCCGCCATGCCGTTCAGCTACTCGATCGCCAACGGGATCAGTTTGGGGATCGTGTCGTGGGTGTGGATTCGGGTGCTCGCGGGGCGGGCGCGAGACGTCAATCCCATAATGTTCCTTCTGTGCGGCTTGCTGATGGTCTTCTACGGGCTAGGTATCGGAGGATAGTCTCCGCACGGGCCTTGAAGCGATGACCATGCCTGAACCTGAATATGATGTCGATCTCCTGATCTCGGAAAGAGACATCGCGGCCCGGGTCAATACACTCGCGCAGGAGATCACCAGCCACTACTCAACTTCCGCGTCACTGGTCGCGGTTGGGCTGCTCAATGGGTCGTTCATCTTCATTGCTGACCTGGTTCGACGCCTCGATCTCCCAGTCGAGGTGGATTTCATGACCGTCTCCAGTTACGGCAACGGCATGACGTCCTCCCGTGACGTGCGTATCGTGAAAGACCTCAAGGGGTCGATTGAAGGGCGCGACGTGCTGGTGATCGAAGACCTCGTCGATACCGGTCTCACCCTGAATCGGGTGCTTGATATCCTGTCCACCCGGCAACCAAAGAGCCTCGAAGCCTGCTGCCTGCTCAACAAGCCGTCACGGCGTGAGGTCGAGGTGCCTGTCCGATGGGTTGGGTTCGATATCCCCGACGAGTTCGTCGTTGGCTATGGCATCGACTACGCGCAGAGGAGCCGGAATCTGCCCCATATCGGCAAGGTCACCGTGCGTGAACGGTGAACAATTGGCCTCGAAGACCGGCATGGTAGCATCCGTGTCCTGACCTCCCTCAATCTGGGTTCGCTCGTGGGATTCCTGGTCCTGGCGGCAATCAGCTGGGCCGCCGGGGGGTTCGTTCGTCCCGTGCGCTGGCGAACTGTGGGGGGCTCTGCGGGCCTGATGCTCATCATGGGGCTCTTGATCTTCGTTGTCCCTGGTAGCCGAACGGTGCTTGTCGCGATCAACGACGCGGTGATCGCGCTTCTGACTGCGGGAGGTGAGGGAGCACTGTTTCTCTTCGGTCCTCTGGCGGTTGGTCCGGGGTCGAGCACCCCGGCCGGCGAGCCCTCGGTGGGGTTCGTGCTCGCCGCGCAGGTGCTACCCGCCGTCATTTTCTTTGCCGCGCTAATGGCGGCCTTCTACCACTTGGGACTCGTGCAACCCGTCGTGCGCGTCCTAGCTTGGTTGTTCCATCGGACGCTGGCACTCTCGGGTGCCGAGTCTTTGGCCGGTGGCTCGAACATTTTCGTCGGCGTGGAATCTGCCATGGCCGTCCGCCCATACCTTGCGCGTATGACGCGCTCCGAACTGCTCACCCTCATGACCTGCGGGATGTCGACCGTGGCGGCCACCACACTCGCCCTGTACGTGCTCTTCCTTCGAGACACCTTTCCCCTGATCGCCGGCCACCTCGTCTCGGCTTCGGTCATATCGATTCCGGCGGCGGCAGTGGTTTCGAAGCTGATGCTCCCGGAAACCGAGCAACCCGTCACACTGGGGCATGTCCCCCGCGAGCGGGTGGGCGACCCTCAACCCAATACGATCGCGGCGCTGATGACCGGTTCGTGGGATGGTCTCAGGATGGCCGCGGGAATCGCGGCGCTTCTTGTCGCTGTGCTCGGCATGGTGGCGCTCGTGGACCTCGTACTGATGACCGTCACCTCCCCGTTGGCGGGGGTGCTCGATGGTCCACTTGACCTCAGTCGCATCCTGGGATGGATATTCATGCCACTCGCCTGGCTGCTCGGTATCGAGGGAGCGGACCTGCCCGCTGCAGCGAGCATTCTCGGCGCGCGAACCGTGCTCACAGAGGTCGTGGGGTATCAGCAGCTGGCCGAGGTCGCATTGAATCAGCAGGTGTCGGCCAGAACGATCGTCATTCTGTCGTACGCGCTGTGTGGCTTCGCGCACCTCGCCTCGGTTGGGATCTTCGTCGGTGGAATCTCGGCGCTGGCACCCGACCGGCGGACCGACCTAGCCGTCTTGGGCCCGAAGGCCCTCATCGGGGCTACCCTTGCCACGCTTATGACAGGCGCGCTTGCCGGCGTTTTCTACGCCGGTCAGGAGAGCCTCCTCGGCCTGTAGCGCTCCTCTACCCCAACACCCCAAGCACCTAGAAGATCGCCAGCGCGTTGATCGGCGAGCCGGTGCCGGTCTCCACCGCCAGCGGCGCGGCAACCAGCATGAACTCCCATCGGTTCTGGGCCGCCGCCGTTTCGGCGAGCGCCTCCAGGTCTTGGTTGTCGAACAGGTCGACGCCCATGGCCACGATCGTCAGCAGATGAACAGGCAGTCCAGCGCCCTCGACCAGCGTCGGCACGACGTCAGCCGCGGCGTCGCTACCGAGAAACGACACGTCCCGCGCCTTGACCCAGGGCATCGTCGACGCGTGCAGGCCGGCCGCCCCCTCCGAAACCGCCCAGGGGCCGACCTCCGCTCGTCGGGCCCAGCGGCCAGTGCGGATGAAGATGGCATCTCCAGGCCGGACGGTGACGCCGGCCATCTCTTCCCAGGCCTCGAGGTCTTCCGTGTAGATCGGCGTCCCCGGCTCGAGATACGGCACGCCCTTGAGACGTGGGATATCAAACAACACTCCGCGGGTGACGATGCCACCCTGCAGGTTGATGATCGACGCGTTTGAACAGCCCCCCTCGGTCACCGTCTCCTGACCCACGCCGTTGTACATCTGTCCTTTGTAATGAATGTGGCACAGCGAGTCGATGTGACTGTGCGAGTAACCGTGATAGCTGATCGCGTACCGGTCACTGGCCGAACCCATGACCGGGGGTTCGGCCTCCAGGTCGGGAACCTGCAGCAGTTCACGCTGGAACGGGCTGGGTACGTCCTCCGCTTCCTCGGTCAACAGGGGATGCTCGAGTGACACCGTGATCCCTTCGGTGACCAGCCCAACCGCTTCGAGCCGCTTCGCCGGCGTGATGAGGTTGGCCGCCCCGAGCTGGTCAGTCGGCCCCCACCGCCCCCAGTTCGACAGCTCGTCCATCATCCGCTCGATATCGGCCTGGGTGAGCTCGCGGGACTCGGGGGTGAACGCGGGCGGCGTGTACTCGGCGACCATCGGGGCCGCTTCTTCAACCGGGTCTGCCGCGGGAGCGCAGCTTACGACAGCCGCGGAGAGCAGCCCGATCACGACGAGCGATCTCGGAGTCACAAGCCGTACACTCATTCCAATACCTCCAGGTGGTTGTGCCGGCCGCTCGACGGCCGCGACGGTGCGATTCTCAGCAAGGTGAGAGTCCGCGAGCCATAGTACTTAGTTCGGCAGGGCGAACACAAAAAGGTTGTTGCCCGAGCTCGGTCGCAGCTCGGGCGTCAGGTCGAGGAAGCGCTGCGTGCCGGTGCTCACCGCGACATACTGTCGTCCGTCAACGACGTAGGTGATCGGATAGCCGGAGACTGACGAGCCGAGGTTGATCTCCCACAGGATCTCGCCGGTCTCGTGGTCAAAAGCTCGGAACCGTCCGTTGACGTCGCCCCCGAAGACGAGTCCACCCCCGGTGGCGACGAGTGACATGGTGGCGGCTCGCTGGTCGTACCGCCAACGGGTCTCACCCGTCTCGGCGGAGATCGCCTGCACAGTGCCGACCTGGTCGGTCCCGGGCGCAATCTGGCTGCGCCACGCGAGGGCGTAGAGGCCGCCGCTGGAATCGCGGTCGGAGGTCGTCGCCAGCATCCGGGCACAGACGTTCCGCAGCGGGTAGTACATCGTGTTGGTCAGGGGGCTGTAGGCGCCGGCCTCCCAGTCCTTGCCGCCACTGGCGTGCGGACAGGCGAGCACCTCCTGACCCTCGGCGCTAAAGACGAGCTCCGAGCTCTCCGTCACGACCCCGGTCGCTCCGTCGATATCGCTGATCACGTTCTGTGTGATGGTCGGCGTCGCCCACAGGAACTCACCGGTCTCGCGGTCGAGGGTATAGACCACGCCGGTCTTCCCGGGAATCCCGGTGATCACCTTCCGCATCTCGCCCGGTTGCAGCCGCGGGTTGATCCAGCTGACCGCTGACGGGTCGGGCGCGACCACCGTGTCGACCAGGAGACGCTCGAAGGGGTGGTCCAGGTCCCAGTGGTCGTTCAAGTGCTGATAGTACCAGACGATCTCGCCGGTGTCGGCGTCGAGCGCGAGCGTCGAGTTGTGATACAGGTGCTGGTTGTTGGCGCCGCCGATCAGGAACTTTGGTGCCGGCGACGTGACCGACGTGCCGATGTAGATCAGGTTCAGCTCCGGGTCGTAGCTCGGAACCATCCAGGCGCCCACGTGCTTCCGGTCCTCGAAGGGGACGTCTCCCCACGTCTCGTCACCCGGCTCACCCGGCGCAGGAATCGTGCGGCGTCGCCACAGCTCCGCCCCGGTCTCCGCATCGTGGGCGGTGATGACGCAGGCGTCGGGTCCGCCTTTCGGCATGCAGCTCCGGCCGGAGATTACCTTGCCGTTGGCGACAATCGGCCCTGAGGTCTGCGTTGCCGGGTTGACCGTGTAGTCGAGAACCTCTGTCTCCCATACCTGCTCGCCGGTCGCCGCGTCGAGCGCGAAGACATGGTCGTCGACGCTCGTATCGATGATGAGGTCGCCATAGATCGCGATGTTCCGGTTGTTCTGCCACATGCCTGCGCCCAAGACGTACTCGCCGACGTCCTCCGGAACCTCGCGGCGGTGCTCCCAGAGGAGGTCGCCAGAAGCCGCGTCGATCGCCTGGATGACATCACTCGGGTTGGGCATGTACATCACGCCGTCGTAGGCCAGCGGGGTGCCCTGCTGGCGACCCTCGGTGAGCGCTCGCGACCAGACCAGGCGCAGCTCGCCGACGTTGTTCCGGTTGATGTCGTCGAGCGGGCTGTAGCCCCACCCGTCGAGCGTCCGACGCCACATCAGCCAGTCGGCCGGCGCCGGATCCTGCAGCATCGCGTCGGTGACCGGCGCGAAGCCGGAGCCCTGTTCCTGACCGGGACCGCTCGCGCCGATTGAAAGCACGGCCATCCCGAGTATCGCGAGTCCTGGACGAACCAGCGGCGACATGAACTTGGGCACAACCTCTCCTATGCAGTGGCAAGGGTGGCCGAGACGAGCAGCGCCCGTTACGGCAGAATCTTGAACCCTCTCGGCGTACCAGGCACCCAGGGCTCCGGGACCTTGTAGTCGGCGCGATGGGGCATCTCGACCGCCGGCAAACTCTCGGCATCCATCAGGTCGTCGTCTCCGATGATGTCGTTCCGGTAGAGCAGAAACGCCGTCAACGCATACACCTCGTTGGGCGTCAAATGTCCCGGTCGGTCGTAGGGCATCGCACGACGGATGTAGCTCCAAATCGTCGGGGCGAAAGGCCAGTGCGCGATAGGGAAATAATTCGTGCCCCTCGTTACTTCCCCGCCCACCAGGACCAAAGCCGGACCCTCAACTCCGGTCGGACCATGACAGTTTGCGCACCCGCGCTGCGTGAACACCAGTTCGCCCTGTGCGGCGGTGCCACTGCCGGGTGGCAACTCTGCCCCGTCGGGGCCGATCGAGATATCCCACGCACGCAACTCTGCCGGGCTCGGGGTGCGACCGAGTCCGGAGGGAGAGGTCGACTGCTGTGCCGCGGCAGTCGAGGCAAGCGACATGACGACGACGAGTGCGACGGCGCTACGCGTGCACGTCAGCAACCGCGTCGACCGGCGGAAGTCCATTGGTAACCGTGCCATCGGGGTTCACCTTCCAAGCCTGAATCCAGTTGCAGTGTCCGAGTTGACTCTGGACGGTCGCGTACAGCTCCTGTCGCGTGAGACCCCAGTACTTCGCATACTGGGCTTCCGTCGGTTGAACCTGCCCTTTGTCGTCAGTGCAACGCGACTGCAGCAGGGCTTCTTCACCGTTCCACGTCCAGGGCAGATAGAACCGCGTGTGCGCCTTCGGGAGCGCCGGCCCGGCGAGCTCAGCCTCCGCGTACGTCTGGCCACCGTCCGTAGACACATCTACCTTGCGGACGGCGCCTCCACCGGACCACGCCAGTCCCGTGATGACGCAGGAGCCGTGGTTGGACAGCTCTTGGTTGCCGGAGGGGGAGGTGATGACCGACTCGGGTCCGAACTCGTAGATGTCCGGACGAGTCTTGGGGTCCGGACTCAGAAACCGCGAATGTTCCTGGAACGACAAGTACGGCTGGTCGACGACTTTGATGCGTCGAAGCCACTTCACGTTGTAGATGCCTTCGAACCCGGGCACGACCAGCCGCAGCGGAAACCCGTGGTCGGGACGGACGGGCTCGCCGTTTTGGCCATACGCCACGAGCACGTCATCCAACGCCTTGGGGAGTGAGATGCTCTTTGTGTGCTTGCCGCCGTCGACGGCCTCGGCGATGATCCACTTCGCGCTGTCCTTGAGTCCGACTTCCCTGAGCAATACCGAAAGCGGCACACCGGTCCACTCGCTGCAACCCATGCGACCGTGCGAGTCGGAAACGCTCTGAGCCCTCGGGCTCGGCCGGTTGCCAACGCATTCGAGAAAGTACACCCGGGACACGAAGGGGAGTCGCTTCAGCTCGTCGAGGGAAAAGATGAGCGGCCGTTCGACCAACCCGTGGATCATGAGATTGTGTTCGGCCGGGTTGATGTCGGGGATACCGTAGTGGTGCTGGGTCGTGAAGTGGAGCGAGGTCGGTGTGATGATCCCGACAGATTCGCCCAGCGGCGTGCGCGCACTCGGTCGATGCGGTGTGGGCCGGACCGGCGGTTTGTCCGGATGACTCCTCCCCTCGATCACGCGTGTCGTGGTGACGAAGCGGGACCGCTGGCCATAGAGCACGTTCTCCAGGGAGTTCACGTCGGAGGCCGAGGGGGCGGCTTCTTCACCGCTCACCGGACTGGGCATGACGCCCAGACTCGCGGCGGGCACCGCTAACCCGGCGACGACGGCACTCTTCTTTAGGAATCGGCGCCTGCTTGGCTGCTTCGACTTCATGTCTCCTCCTGATGCTGATCGGTCGGTGCAGGGGTTGAGCGACGCTCGCAGAAAGCCCATCCTTTGTCAAGAGGCCGGAGCTCCGCTCTCCCCTACAACGCAGGGACCCGCACGAGCAGGTAGGTGATGTGCCCCCCTTCCGGCACGATGTAGCCGTGCGGGGTCCTCGCTGGAATGTGGAGGACATCCCCAGCGGCAACAGGGTGCCGCATCCCACCAGCAATACCGGTGCCCCGGCTACCTGTCCGGTCGATCATCTCGCCCCCTACCAGCAGGGTCGCCGCGCCACTCCTCACGAGCACCACATCAATGACGCCATCGTGAATCTCGGGGACTCCGTCTGCGTCCCGATGGATGAACCGGAAGCGATGGGCACCAGAGGGGTTGCCGAAGTCAGCCAACGTTTCGCGGGCCGAACGGTCCGGGCCGACCCTGAGGGAGAGAGCGGCATCGCGTTGCGCAAGCTCCGAAGCACTCCACATGGCGAATCCTGGCGGGTCGTACTCCAAGACCGGCGCGTCGGGGCGCGTGACCGGCGGGTCCACGAACGCCGGGACCCGGACCAGGAGATAGGTAATGTGCCCGCCTTTGGGTACCAAGTAGCGATGAGGGGTATCGGCGGGAACGTGGATGACGTCGCCCGGGCCAACCGGATACCGAACGCCACCCGCAATGCCGGTGCCCTGGTACTCGCCGTTGCTCCCCGTTCGGTTCACCATGTCGCCGCCGACCAGCAGGGTGCCTTCACCGCTCCTGATGAACACGACGTCCTCGATGTGCTCATGCTGCTCGGGGATTCCGTCGCCGTCCCGATGAATGAAGCGGAAGCGATGAGCTCCGGTTGGGTTGCCGTAGTCGGCGAGAGTTTCTCGGGCAGAGTGGTCAGGACCAACTCTCTCGGACAGGGCCGTATCGCGCTGCTCCAGCTCCGATGCGCTCCATCTGACGAATCGCGGTGGGTCAGTCTGCAGGAGGGGTAGAAGCGCGACTGCAGTTACCAGGAGACGAACTGTCACCGTCATCATGGCGTAATCCTATAGGCCAACCCACGCCTGAGGTAAGATGCGTCCGCGGCCCCAGGCCCCGCACATGACAGCACGGCTCATTTCCATCTTTGCGCTTGGCGTGTCCCTCGCCGCGTGTCAACCGCCGCCCGCCTCTTCGGTGTTTGGTCTGGCAGAACTCGTCACCGTCTCCACCCAAGGGATAGGCACCGACCTGATGCTACCGCCGCTTCAGGGGTCTCTTGACCTTTTCGGTGAAGGATGGGAGACCAGGTCGGAGGAGGAAGCGCAGGCCGGAGGGCTGTGGGTAGAAGGCGACCGCGCTGAGTTTCGCTTCTATGCAGCAATAGACGGACCACTAGTCCTCGATGCCGAGGCGCGCGGATTCGGCACCGCCGACCGGACACAGTCGGTCACGGTGCTTCTCAACGGTCACGCGGTCGAACGCGCGGCGATGAGTCAGGGCTGGGCACGGTACGAATGGGAGCTGCCCGCGGAACAGGTCGACATAGGCTGGAACGTTGTCACGCTGTCGTTCGGCCAGGCACTTCGCCCGGCTGAGATCAACCCTGAGAGCTCCGATTCGCGCTTACTCGCGGCGCGGTTTCGACGACTTCGCGTCCGGTCGCCCTTCGGCCGTGGACTCTGGGCCGACCGACCGGCCTCCGCCACGGTGACGCCACCGTTCGTATCGCACGGCGACTCGGTCACGATCGGCATGCCCACCGACAGTCACCTCGACCTCCACCTTGCACCCGACGAAAGGATGACGCTGACAGGCTTTGTGGATGCCATGGCGGCCGACCCCGGTGGGGAGCTGGAGGTCTGGGGTGCCGTCGAGCTTCAGGACGAGTCGGGTGAGATTCATCCACTGGTGGACTATGAGTATCGCGAGGAGCCGGAGTCCGCTTTTGCCGTCGACCTCGGGTCGTGGTCGGGTCAGACCGTTCGTCTTCGGCTCACGAGTTGGGGCCGCACCAACGGGACCGTGCAGTGGCACGATCTGACCGTCTCGACGCCGGCCGACAGTGCGGTAGCGGCCACAACCCCGCGGTCACAGTTGGTGGTCCCGCCGACGTCCGGTCGTCTGGGGACCCCCGATGTCGTCGTTATCGTTCTCGACGCTGCCCGTGCCGATGCCTTCGAGCATGGTCCATCCGAAACGCCCCACACCTCTGCCCTTGCGTCGGATGGGACGATGTTCGGACAGGCCATGGCTGCCGCGCCGTGGACGGGCCAGTCGATTCCCGCGCTGTTCACCGGACGATATCCTGGGGCGATCGGTATCGAGACGTGGGGGTCGCAGATCCCGGATGGCGTGCCGCTGCTCGCAGAGTTGGCCCAAGCGGCCGGGTACTACACCGTCCTGTGGAGTCAACACAACCTGTATCGCGGCAACGATTCCCTCCGGCGCGGATTCGATCTGTTCCGCGAGGTCCGCAGCGACGTCATTGCCGACCGCAGTCTCCTTCCCGATGCAGACGTGCTCTTTACGTCCGACCAGCCGACCTTTGCGATGGTACATCTCCTGCCGCCCCACACACCCTACGAGCCGCCGCCACCCTACGCGGGGAGCCGGAGCGCATGGTATACGGGTGATTTTCCAGCCGACGCCCGGTCGCTCAACCGCGCGGCGACACCTCTCGGTAGAAAGCCCACCGAGGACGACATCCGCTTCGTGAGAGCTCAATACGACGAGAACGTGCGATTCGCAGACCACCTCGTCGGAGAACTCATTCGAACCGTACGCGACGCGGGCCGCTACGACGACGCCCTGATCGTCGTCACGTCCGACCACGGCGAGGCGTTCTTCGAACACGGACGGTTCTTGCACACGCGGCTGCTCTACGACGAGTTTCTCCGGGTGCCCTTCATCGTCAAGTGGCCGTCTCGGGTGTCAGGCTTCCGCCCCTCAATCGATTCGGTCGTGAGCTTGGTAGATCTCGCCCCCACGTTGACTGACGGACTCGGGCTCGACCTCGGGGAGGGGGTCGGTTTTCAGGGGCGCACTCTGCTTCCGACCATATTCGACGGTGAGGCGGCACGTCCTCTCGTTTTCGCCCAAACCCGCGGTGTGGCCCGGACCGACGCCAAACCGCGCCCGTTGAGGGCGGTCATTGGCGACCGCTCCGCCTTGATTCATGACGCGACGACAGCCGAAACCGAGCTTCTGGACCGCGGCTCGGATCGCGGAGAAGCAGTTGCGGGCGATGGCTCACGACCGTTCGAGGCTTCCTACCTCTTGCAGCAGCTCAAACTCCAGCGTCAGCACAACGTGGTCAGCCTTGCCGAACACGTTCAGCAGCCAGAACAGGAGCTCGACGAGGAATCTCTCCGTCAGCTTCGGGCCCTCGGCTACGTCCGGTGACATTCACAGCAACGATCCGAGAGACGGTGGAACCAACAACATGGGGACATATCAAAACAAAACCGTAGAGACCAATGCCAGCGTGGAAGCGTTCGTTGGAGGGGTAAGGCCAGAGCGTCGTCGCAAGGATGCCGAAGTGTTGCTAAAGATGTTCAAGTCGATCACGCGAACCAAGCCGAAGATGTGGGGACCTACAATCATCGGATTCGGAAAGTATCACCATCGATACGAAAGCGGTCACGAATTTGACGGTGCCCTGGCCGCGTTCTCGCCAAGAAAAGCCAACCTCGTGTTTCATCTCGCTCGCAGCTTCCCTCGGTATGAGCGTCTGATGTCGAAGCTCGGGAAGCACAAGCTTGGTGCGGGCTGCATGTACATCAACAAACTGGACGATGTAGATCTCGACGTACTGAGGGAGCTCGTGGCTGAGTCCTGGAAGTACATGCGAAAGAAGTACAGGTAGCCCAAGTAGACCCACCCGCGAACCGGCAACCGATCTGTGTTTGCTTGGTCTTCTAGCTGGTCTATAGTATCATTGTATGATACTATAGTTATATGCTCTCGATTCGCCCCGACTCTGACGAGCCCCTCGCCGACCAGATCGTTCGAGGGCTCCGGGCGGCTTTGGCCAGGGGGGAACTCAAGCCGGGAGCCGAACTGCCGCCGGTCAGGCAGCTCGCCGCCGACCTCGGTATCAACCTCAACACGGTTGCTCGGGCCTACCGATCGCTGCAGCAAGCCGGCCTCGTTCATACCGCCCGCGGCCGGGGGACCCACGTCACCGCCGCCATTGAGGTTCCAGGGGAATCCAAGGAGGTGACGAAAACTCGGCTCCGAGAGGCTGTCGTCACCGTCGTGGCGGACGCGAAACTTTCGGGACTTGACCGGAGCGATGCGAAACAGGTCATCGAGGCGCAATTCGACGCGTTGTGGCCTCCAACGTCGGACGAGGCAGATTGACATGGAGACGAGCCAACTAGTGGCCGCGGTCCTGATGATGGTGTCGCCAGCGTTGTTCGCCCTGAGCTATCAGCTCTACCACCCAATCCGGACCCTTGATGTAGAGGACTCCAAGACACGAGGACTCCACATTGCGTTGTGGAGCATCACCGGTAGATTCAAACGGTCGTCGCAACACCTCAACGGTGAGGAGTTGCGATGGGAACACCGAAACGTCGTCGGTCACCCCGTGCGGGACGTCTTCCGATGCGGTCGCCGGGTCGTCCCACGGCGGGACGCCGTGAGCATCGGCGTCGGTTCTGGGAGGCGATCGCCTGCGGGTTGTCCAGCGAAGAGGCGGCGCTGGGGGCCGGCGTGTCCCAGCCGGTCGGAACGAGATGGTTCCGCGAAAGTGGAGGCATGCCGCCGATCAGCCTGGCCCCTCTGTCGGGGCGCTACCTGTCGTTTGCCGAACGAGACGAGATCGCCATCTTGCACGCCCAGCACTGCGGGGTTCGTGATATCGCTCGGCGAATCAGCCGGTCCCCGTCGACCATCTCTCGGGAGCTCCGTCGCAATGCGGCAACCCGCAGTGGCGGACTCGAGTATCGCGCGACGACCGCGCAGTGGCACGCCGACCTGAAGGCGAAAAGACCGCAGGTGGCGAAGCTCGCTGCACACGACGAACTGCGCCGGTACGTGCAAGACCGACTCGCCGGCAGGATTACGGCCGCCGACGGGACGAGGGTGCCTGGTCCCCATGTGCACTGGAACGGTCGCCGCCACGGGCGCCGTCAAGACCGACGCTGGGCGGCGTCATGGAGTCCTGAGCAAATTGCCAACAGACTCAAGGTCGACTTCCCCGATGAGGAGTCGATGCGGATCTCCCACGAGGCCATCTACCAGGCGCTCTACGTGCAGGGACGAGGGGCACTGCGACGCGACCTGGTGGCGTGCTTGCGGACCGGCCGGGCGCTGCGCGTGCCAAGAGCACGGACACGAGGACGCGGCAAGGCGTTCGTCACTGCCGAAATCATGATCAGCAAGCGCCCCGCCGAAGCAGACGATCGGGCGGTCCCAGGACACTGGGAAGGTGACCTGATTGTCGGACTGGGGAGCTCTGCGATTGGGACCCTCGTGGAACGCACCAGCCGATTCACGAGGCTGCTGCATCTGCCTCGCATGGATGACTATGGGCAGCCTCGGATCAAGAACGGTCCCGCCCTGGCGGGGCATGGTGCCGAGGCCGTCCGAGACGCCATCGCGTCGTCGATCATCACGCTGCCCACGCAGCTTCGCCGTTCACTGACATGGGACCAAGGCGCCGAGATGGCTCAACACGTTCAACTCCGAATCGACACCGGTCTGCCAATCTACTTCTGCGACCCACACAGCCCCTGGCAACGCGGCACGAACGAGAACACCAACGGCCTGCTGCGGCAGTACTTTCCCAAAGGCACCGACCTGTCCAGACACTCTCGTGATGATCTTGACGCCGTTGCTGCTGCTCTCAACAGTCGCCCCCGCAAGACCCTCGGCTGGAAGACACCCGCGGAGGCACTTGGCGATCACCTATGCTCAATCACACAACGCGGTGTTGCGACGACACCTTGAACCCAAGACCATTGCGTCGGTCGGAATATGGGCCGGTCTGTTTGCCGGGCGCCCCGATCCCTGGTCCGCAGGGTGGAGCGACGCCGTGAGGTGGCTCGTATCAGGCGGTCGCGTCGAGCGACTGGTGTGGTTGCTGTCCTTTCCACTGTGGTTTGGTGTCGCCATGCGGTTTCTGGTCCTGCACCGCCCCGAACCTCGTTCCGCGTTTCCCCAGAAAGGCGTGCGTCGTAGCGCACGACTCACTGCCCGTCCTGTCGTCGCTCCGATCTCCGCGGCCAGCTGGCGTTTTCTCTGGGGAGTATTCGGGTTCGCGGTCGTCGCCGTTGCCATGAGGGCGCTGCTACGGCTCCCGGGCGAGTCGTCCCTCTCTTTGGAAGGGGCCACGGTCGTCCTGTTACTCACGTTGGTCCCCCTTGCTCTCGCTCCCGCAGCCGTGCGAACCGCGCTTCGAGATCCGGAACCGATAGACCCCGACGACTCACGAGAACTGAGCGACCTCTATGCCGTGCATCGCGTGTCGAAGGTCTGGGGCCTGTACTGGATCTTCCTCGGACTCGTCGCACTGCTGTCGTTCTCCGCGGTCTGCGGGGTCTGGGCCGCGGCTACCTCGAATACGGTGAGCACGGTCGTGGGTGTCGGCGGGAGCGCTGTGGGCGTTTGGGGCGCCGTCTTCGGGATTCACATGGCCAATCAGCGTTCTGGCATCAGACGGCTTCTTGATCGGGCGGTGAAACAATGACTGGCACCTCGAACAGGACACCCCTCTGGCAGATCATCTCGATACTCCTCGGTGCGCCCACGCTCCAGGCGTTTCTCTATGTTGCGAGCGGGGTCTCTTCCGCTACCTTCCGTCGCTTTACGTTCATCTGGGGCGCCACGACGGAGTACGCCGTCTTCGCCGTCGTCCTCCTCTTCCTCCGCCGGAGGCACGTCCGCCTCGCCGACCTTGGACTCAGGAGCGAAGGGTGGGGGCGGGAGGCATTGGTGGGGATAGCCGCTGGTGTTTCGCTGTTCGTCTTCTCCGGTATCCTCATGGTTTTGTTGGAGCCGATCTTGCCATCTACGCTCTCTTGAGAGGCTCGACCACCGTGGGCCGCTTGGGTGTATGCCTTCGCTCTGGTCACCGCATTCGCGCCGATCGAAGAGATCGTCTGGCGTGGCTATGCCAACCGATGCCTGGGCGAGCACATGCGGCGGTGGCAAGCGGTGCTGGTGGCGTCGTTGGCGTTTGGACTGATGCACTGGTGGGGTGGCCCCGCGCATATGGTCACGTCGGCGATCGTGGGGATGGCGTTCTCGGTGCTCTACTTGCGGAGACGCACCCTCGTGGCCAACATTGCGGCGCACTTCGTGTTGGACTTCCCGTTGTTTCTCTTCATGCTGTTTCCGTTGGCGACATGAGGGGCCGGCATGCGGCATCGGCAGAGTCTGGACGAGCAGGGGCCGTCTCCGGATCAAAAGGTGTACGCTCGGGTGACGAGGTACAACTTCGATGCCTGCGCGACAACAGGAAAGAAGGAGCGACTTATGCGCAGTCTTTTTCCCCCAATCCCGCACAATCTGGTGGACAAATGGTCGTCTGGCGTAACGACCACGGTGAGACGCATCGTATCGTGGCCAATGACGGGTCATTCGATACAGGTGACCTCGCTCCAGGCGCGACCAGCGCGATGATGCAGGTTCCTGGGAGTGGTCTCAACTACCACTGCGAGATTCACCCGACCATGGTCGGCGGGATCGGGACCTCAGGCGGCGGCGCACCTCCACCATGCTCGGTCTACTGCTAGCGTTAGACGCTGGAGAGCGGTTCGAGCGGTAGCGGGCCGGTCGCATCACCGAACCGTTCGGTGTTGACGCCTCCGCGCTCGAGCATCGCCAGCAGCAGGTTGTTCATCGGCGTGTCTTTGGGGTGCCGGAGGATGCGGCCTCCCTTGACGCCTCCCGCGCCACCGACCATCACCAACGGTAGATCGATGTGCGAGTGCTCGTTGGCGTCGCTGATGCCTCCGCCGTGCAGAATCAGGGAGTGGGCGAGTAGCGTGCCGTCGCCTTCGGGCGTCGCCTTGAGCCGTTCGAGGAAATGAGCCGTGAGGGCCACGTGATACTGGTTGATCTTGTGACCCTGCTGGAATTTGACCGCATCGTGTTGGTGGTGTGACACCGCGTGGTGGGCGGCGTTGACTCCGAGCTCAGGATAGGCGCGGTTGGTCTGTTCCTTCCCGAGCGTGAAGACGAAGACGCGGGTGATGTCGGCCTTGAAGGCCAGGGCCAGCAGGTCGAACATCAACCTGGCGTGCTCGTCATACGACTCTGGAACGCCGATCGGCCTGTCCGGCAGATCGAGGCTCGACGCTCCATGCTGTCGCTCGGCCACCTGGAGCCTCCGCTCGATCTCACGTACGGAGTCAAGATACTCGGTGACGCTGTTGCGGTCGCCGGGGCCCAGCTCTTTCTGGAGATCGGCGATGTCCGCCGACACCCAGTCCAGGATGCTCCGGTCCTCTCGCATATGAGCCAGCCGCTCCTCCGGCGTGGCTCCATCCCCGAACATACGCTGGAAAACGACCCGCGGGTTGGTTTCGTGCGGATTCGGGGTGGTGGGCGAGCGCCACGAGATGCTGTTGGTATAGACGCAACTGTAGCCGTTGTCGCAGTTCCCGATCAGATAGGTCTGCTCCATCGCCAGCTCGAGCGATGTCAAGGGCGTGTCGCCACCGATATGCTGAGCGGCAATCTGGTCGGCCGTGATGCCGTTTCTGACGTCAGCGCCTTCGGTTTCCTTCGGATGCACACCGCTCAGCCAGACCGTCCCGGCCCGCGAGTGCTCCCCGTTACCGTCGCCAAGCGCCTCAGCCTGCTTCTGACTGAGACCGATCGGTACGACCACTTGGTCTTGAAACGGCGCCAGCGGTGAGAGCGTTGGCGAGAGCTCGGTCAGGGCGCCTTCGCCGTCCGGCTGCCAGTGGGACATCACGGCACCGTTCGGAATGTAGACAAACCCCAGACGCCGGACTGGCGCCGCCGCCGTCTTGGCCAGTGCCGACGCGGCCGGGACCATCGCGTCGAGCAAAGGGAGCCCCAAGCCGATCCCCATGCCTCGCAGGAACGTCCGTCGAGGTAGCGCCTTCTTTGTGATGAACATGAGAAAACTCTCCTACTCGGCCGTCGGTTCGGCCCGGGCCATCCGCATCTGGAACGGGGTGCTGGTCACGACGCCCACAACAAGCGAGCTCAAGCTGTAGTCGTTCGACGCGGCTCCGCGTGTGATCTTTCGCACCGCGGGCATGTCATAGTACTCCACGCCTCGACCCAGCGCGTAGGTGAGCAGCTTTTCGGTCACGACCGTGGCCAACTGCTCGGGATTCCGCACCAGCTCCCGACGAAGGTCTGCTGGGCCGTCGAACGCCGTTCCGTCCGGCATCGCCCCTGACGCGTCGATCAGCCCACCCCCGGGCATCTGTCCGCGCCACCGCCCAACCGCATCGAAGTTCTCAAGAGCCAAACCCAAGGGGTCCATTATCCGGTGACAGCTTGCGCACACCGGATTCGCGCGATGCTCTTCCATCCGCTCGCGCATGGTCAATACCTTGCCGGAGTCGGTCTCCGGCTCCAGTTCCGGCACGTTGGCCGGTGGCGGTGGTGGCGGCGTGCCGAGGACGTTCTCGAGCACCCACTTGCCTCGTCCGACCGGCGAGGTGCGGTCGGGATAGGAGGTCACGGTCAGGATGCTGCCCTGCCCCAGAAGCCCACGGCGAGTTTCGTCGCTCAGGGTGACGCGGCGAAAACCGCTGCCGTACACGTTCGTGATGCCGTAGTGCTTGGCCAAACGCTCGTTCAGAAAGGTGTAGTCCGCCGTCAACAGCTCGGTGACGCTGCGGTCTTCCCGCAAGATGCTGTCGAAAAAGAGCTTCGTCTCCTGGACGAAGTCTGCGCGCAGGCTTTCGCCGAAATCGGGAAACAGCACGTCCGACGGAAGCGCCCCGGAGATGTTTCGCAACCGAAGCCACTGGCCAGCGAAGTTCTTGGCGAGGGCCTCCGACCGCGGGTCGGCGAGCATTCGTTGTACCTGGCCGTCGAGCACCCCTGGGGCCTGCAGCTGTCCGGAGGACGCCACCCCCAGCAGCTCGTCGTCGGGAATACTGCTCCAAAGGAAGAAGGCAATTCGCGACGCCAGCTCGAGGTCGCTCAGGCGATAGGGCGTAGCGGGCTCGATGTCTGGTGGGTCAGTGACCGTGCGAAACAAGAAGTCCGGACTCACGAGCAGCGCGCGCAGGGCGCGCTCTATGCCCAGGTCGAAGTTGCCGGCCACCCGACCCTCCCGGTAGAAGGCGAGGAGCTCGTCGAGATCGGTCTCGGTGACCGGTCGCCGGTAGGCCCGGCGGGCGAGTGTCGATAGGACGCGCCGCGCGCACGCCGGTTCTTCGCTTGGCTGAGCCGGCCGGCATACGAAGATGCGACGGCGCGCGGGTGTGTCGCCGGCACCGGTCGGGTTGAAGGGGCCCGTGATGGTCATCGTCCCCAAGTGGGGCTGATATAACAGATAGTCGCCCTCGCCGTGGGGACGGTCGAACGGTTGCCGGACGCTTTCCGCCAGCGCATCGGTCTTCTTGATGAACGTCGCCGCCACGATCCGCGGGCCGGCATCGACCGCCACTCGGACCTCGAGCTCGTCGGGGGTGTTGTATACGGCGCCCTGGTCTTTTTCTTCGTCGATCGGCGCGAGACGGAAGACGGTGACGCGTTCGCCGTCGATGCTGACCTCGAGCTCGTGGGTCTCCCGGATCGGCGCCCCGGCGAACAGGTCGAGCATCTGGAGTTTGATGTCGTATTCCCCGTCACGGGGAAAGGTGTAGGTCACCGACATGCCCCCCCGGGTCCCGAACGGCAATCCGTCCGCGTGCTGGTACTGCGACAGGTCCGACACGATCCGGAACGTCTCGCCGCTTGGCGCCAACGTCGATGCGCCCACCGCCAGGCGGCTGACCTCCCTCGCCGCGCTCATGTATCGCTCAAGGAGCGTCGGCGATACTTTGAGAACTCCGGCTATGTTGTCGAACCCGTAGCTTTGGTCGTCAGCCGGGACGAGGGCGGCCGCGTCGATGTCGAGCGCCAGCAGGTCGCGAACGGCGTTCTGATACTCGGTGCGGTTGAGCCGGTGAAGGGGCTCGGTCCGCCCGGGGTCGGGACGGGCCGCCGCAGCCCGGTCGATGTCCTCTTCGAGCGCAGTCGCCAGCCCGTCCAAGGCAGCCTGGTCCGGTCGAGGCCGCCCAACCGGGGGCATCGATCGAGTACGGAGTTTTCGAACAACCTTTTCCCAGAACTCGGCCTCTGCAGGCACGCGAGACAAGTCGACCGACTCGAGCGAAACGGGCACGGTGCCCCTGTCGCGGAGTGCATCGCTGTGGCAGGTGACACAGTAGCGGTCGAGGAGCTCCTGGTGGTCCTCGTTCGGGGTAGCCGCCGAGAGGCCGGAAGCCAGCACAACCGTCAGGCCAATCGCGATGCCGAAGAGAAGATTCCGGGCTGAACCCTGACGCACACCACCCCCCACCATAGACGTGTCCATCGTAGCCACTCGAGGCCTGATATCAAAGCGAATAGGCGAAATGCGGTAGCATCACTGCATCATCGGCTGGCGACCCTTGCTAGGAGACGAGCAAATGCATGTGACACCGCGGGCAGGACGCTGGCCGCTCTTCGTCATGCTTTCCGTGGCCGTCGCGGGCCTCATGCTGGCCACCGCCCCGCGCGCCGTGGCCGAGGCGGCCAGCGTTCCCCTGATAGACGCGGTCAAGGCGGCCGATGTCGAGGCCGTCCGTCGGCTGCTCCAACAAGAGGCGGTCGACGTCAACGTGAGCGAGGCGGATGGGACAACGGCCCTGCATTGGGCCGCTCACCAGGGCGACCTGGCATCCCTGCAGCTTCTCCTCGCCTCCGGCGCGGAGCCCGACCGCCCCAATCGCTACGACGTCACACCGCTCGCTCTGGCGTGTGCGCGGGGGAGCGCGCCCATTGTCGAGGCACTTCTCGACGCCGGCGCCGATCCGAACATGAGTCTGCCCGAAGGCGAGACCGTCTTGATGACGGCGGCCCGGACCGGCGACGTTGACGTCTTGAGGTTGCTCGTCGCCCACGGCGCAGAGGTGAGCGCACGGGAAGCGTGGAGGGGACAGACCGCGCTGATGTGGGCGGCGGCGGACAGCCATCCGGCTGCCGCGCACATGCTGGTCGAGATGGGTGCCGACGTGGATGAACGGTCGAACGGGGGCTGGACGGCACTGCTGTTCGCCGTTCGGACCGGCGGCCAGGAAGCGGTCGCCGCGCTCCTGGAAGCGGGCGCCAACGTCAACGATACGATCCAGCCACAAACCGAGGATCCTGATGACGCAGACGACCCAGCGGGCAGGTCCAAACGTCGCGACCCACGGGCAGGCACCAGCGCGCTGGTGATTGCCGCGGCCAATGGTCATTTTTCGCTGGCGCGCTATTTGGTCGAGCGGGGAGCCAATCCCAACGCCGCCGACCAGGGCTGGACGGCGCTCCATCAGCTCGCCTACACGCGTCGGCCAAACTCGGGGAAAGGGATGCCACCCGTTCCCTTCATTGACAGTCTGGACACGCTGGCCCTCGGCCGTTTTCTCCTGGACAACGGCGCCGACCCGAACCAGCGGCAGACCGAGCGGTTCAACAATCGGGAGCGGAACAACTTGAACCGAACTGGCGCAACGCCGTATCTGCTGGCCGCCAAGCATGCCGACGTGCCTCTGATGCGTCTCTTGGCCGAGCATGGAGCCGATACGACGCAGCCGACCGAGGGCAATGCCTCACCCCTGATGGTCGCGTCCGGTGTTGGCATCTGGAACCTTGGCGAAAGCGCCGGTACGAACGCGGAGGCATTCGAGGCCGTCACGCTCGCCTGGGAGCTCGGCGACCGGGACGTCAATCGGGCCGACGACCGAGGCTACACCGCGCTGCACGGGGCGGCCTTGCGCGGAGCCGACCCGATCGTGCAGTTTCTGGTCGAAGGTGGAGCCGATCTCCTCGCGGAGACGAGAGAAGCTTGGACGCCGCTACGCATCGCCGATGGCGTGCACTACACCGGCACGGTCAAGCGAGCGGATCACACAGCCGAGCTGCTGCGACAGCTAATGAAGGAGCAGGGTGTGTACACCGCAGCGCACGAGAAGGATGTGAACAGCGTCGCGGTGGTCGTCCCGGACGGCCCCCAATAGCCCGCGTCCGGAGAGCAACGGTCGTGACGCCCGCCACCTACGGCAACCCGTAGATGACCACCGACGCGGCGGACTTGATCGACGGCCACAACGGGCTGGTGTTGCCCGACATGAGCGCGATGTACTGCGTTCCCTCGATTGCGTAAGTCGCAACGCCGCCATTGTTCGGGGCGCCGGTGTCGTGGCGAAACAGTACTGAGCCGTCACTCGCGTCGAGCACAAGGAAGTCCCCCGTCAGCTCGCCGGTGAAAAGTAGCTCGGCCGACGTGGTTGTAATCGCGGCCAGCATCGGGTGGGGCGACTCGTAGCTCCATGCCCTGGTGCCAGTCGTTGCATCGACGGCAGTGATGACACCCCGAGCGTCGTCGAAGTTGTCGGCACCGTAGCCTCCGCCCAACCAGCGACGTCCATCGAACTCCTCCGCCCGGCGATACTCGCCACACCAGTCGACGGCCGGGGTGTAGAGCATGTCGAGTGGCGGGTTGTAGGCTGGCCCGTTCCACTCCACGCCGCCCAGCACCCCCGGACAGGCGCGTACGCCCGCGACCGTGACCGGAGCCCCGGTGTTCTCCCGCCTCGTCACGGGGACCTCGTAAAGCCGCTCGTGGCTGGCGCGGTCGATCACGCGCAGCATCCCATCCTTGCCGACGCTGGTGATGGCCTGACGCCGCTCGCCGTTAATCGTCGTCGTGAAGAGCGGGGCAGCGTGCGTCAGATCCCAGTCATGGACATCGTGCGGCACGGCCTGGTCATACCAGACGAGCTCGCCGGTGCGGACGTCGAGGGCGATGAGCGATGCGGTGTAGAGGTTGTCTCCCTCGCGACCCTCGCCATAAAAGTCGGGGGCCGGATTCGAGACCGCGGCGAACACCAGGCCAGCCTCCGGGTCGAGGGAGAACGGCGTCCAGAGCGCTCCGCCTCCGACAAGGTCGCTGGCTGGGTCTTCCCACGTCTCCGACCCCGGCTCGCCGGGCTGGGGAATGGTGTTGAATCGCCACACCTCTGAGCCATCCTCGAGGCTGAACGCTCCCACCCAGCCACGCACACCCGCTTCGGCTCCGGCCGGTCCGATCAGGACGAGGTCTTCGAAAATGAGCGGCGGCATCGTAAAACTCTCACCGTCAGCGGCGTCGGCCGCCGGTGTGTCCCACAGGAGCTCGCCGCTCACCGAATCGAAGGCCAGGAGGTACCCGTCGAGCGTTCCGCGCACGACGACTCCGTCTTTGATCGCCACGCCTCGATGCATCGGGTAGTTCCGCCGCGCCTTGGGCTCCCACTCGTGACGCCAGATCTCCGTGCAGTCTGTGGCGTCAAGGGCAACCGTTGCGAGGCTCACCGTGAGATACATCACCCCTTGATAGATGAGCGGGTGGGTGTGAAAAGGGCCGCGGTCGTCAGTCTCGTACACGCACAACGGCTGTAGCGAACCGACATTGCTCTTGTTGATCAGATCGAGGTCGACGAAGCGCTGACCGCCGTAGTCGTGGTTGGTGACGAGCCAATCGGTGGTGTTGTCGGCCGCGGCGTTCAACTCTTGCTGGGTCGGGCCCTGAGCCACACTCGTAACCGCGAGGCCCACGAATACGATGCTGGCCAGGGTAGCCCAGACCGTCACCCGACCTGTTGTTGTCTGGCCTGTCATTTCTGTCTCCTCGATGTCGGTATCCTACGGCACTTTGTCTCCTCGTCTCCTCTCGTCTGGAAGCGCGAGACCAGTCCCTGTAACATCACGACAACGTAGCGTGCACCGGTAGCTCAGCCGGTAGCGGCATTCCATGACAATTCGTAGAAACGCGGTGGTCACCGGCTCGACCAGCGGCATCGGACTCGGCATAGCCGAGGCGCTCGCCGGGGCGGGTATGAACGTGATGCTCAACGGCATGGGCGACGCGGGCGAGATCGAGTCACATCGACTCCGGATCGCCGAGACCTACGGAGTCGACGCGGACTACTCGGACGCAGACATGACCGTCCCTGACGACATCCGGTCGATGATCGACAACACTCGGACGGCGTTTGGCTCGATCGACGTCCTGGTCAACAATGCCGGCATCCAGTTTGTCTCGCCCATCGAGCGTTTCCCCGTCGAGAAGTGGGACGCCATCCTCGCGATCAACCTCTCTTCGTCCTTTCACACCATCCGCGCGTCGCTCGAATCGATGAAATCACAGGGTTGGGGACGGATCGTCAACATTGCGTCGGCCCATGCCCTGGTCGCTTCACCCTTCAAGGCCGCCTACGTGGCGGCCAAGCACGGCTTGCTCGGCCTCACCAAGACGGTCGCGCTAGAGGCGGCTGAACACGGCGTGACGGTGAACGCCATTTGCCCGGGATACGTCAGGACCCCTCTGGTCGAGGGACAGATCTCCGATACCGCGCAAGCGCGCGGTCTGAGCGAGGAGCAGGTCGTGCGAGAGGTCCTCCTTGCGGCGCAGCCGACCCGCCGTTTCGTCGAGGTGGGGGAGATCGGCAGCCTGACGGTCTTTCTCTGCTCGGACGCCGCCGCATCGATCAACGGCGCGGCCCTTCCCGTAGACGGTGGCTGGGTGGCTCAGTAGGAGCCATCGGGCACCTGGCCGTCGCTACTTGGCAGTGGCGGCCAGCTCCTCAATGCGTGCGCCAGCGAGGATGTTGTAGAGACCGTAATTCCCTTCGTGACAGGCGTACTCGTACATCGGCACGTCGGTCCGCTGCATCGGCACCGACGCCGTCCACGGGCTCGTCCAGGTCTCGGGATCGGTCACCGTCAACCGGTATTCCAACGTATCCGCATCGACGCGGGTGAGGCGCACGACCAGTTTCATGTTCTGACTGGCACCCCGCCACCTCCGCTGATAGCTGGGGTCGTTGAAACCCGACGTTTCGATGACCAGCGTGTCGCCTTCCCAATAGCCACGCGAATCTCCTGACCACTGCGGAATGCGGTCGCCCAGCCTGGAAGTGCCGTCCAATGGGATGACCCGGGCGTTGTGCACCATCTCGTTCAAGACCACCACGTGATCTGGTGTCTGAAAGAGCTGCATGTTCTGGTTGTAGCCGCCGGGAAGGATGGGCGGTCCAGCATTGAATCCCATGATGCATCGATCGGCGTTGCTCAGGTCCACGTATGACCCGGCGAGGTCATCGCTGAAGGAACCACGGCCCGCTGCTGCCCGCTGCTGCCCAGCCTCCGTCATCTCCGGAAGCCGACCGTTCGGCGGATCGATGATCAGAGACGTTCGCCTGGTGCCAACCACCGTCGTGCCGCGATCCATCCAGAAGTTGTTGTACGCCCCGACGTTCTGACCGCTCTCCGCAGTTCGTGGTGGCGCGTTAAGCAACGTTTCGTTGCGTTCAACGGCTGCCTGTTCTCGCTCTGACGCTTCCTCCTCCGTCAAGAACTCCTGGTCGCCCAGATCTTCCGGACGCTGGAGCGGCGTGATGGTCCGGAAATCCCAGATGCCCTGGAGATCGGGTGTGCCCCATGCCGTCCGCGGCACTGCCGACTGCGCGTGGGCCGGTACGACCCCGACCAGTGCGACGAAGATCACGACGATCGCCAGACAACTCGAAGCGAACACTCGATTGCTCATCCCAACCCTCCTGTGAATCACCCACGTCCTGTCGCACGATACACCTGCGACCGGGCGGTGTCGAGGGTTCGGCTCGTGCAGTGGTCAGCTCTTTGCCGACCGAGCGCTCGGCGAGCCGCCCATCTGAATTCGAAACGACGCGGTTTCCTGCGCCTCACCAGGCTGGGCCCCGGGGACCGTCGCCAGACCGAGACGCGTCAACCGGATCGATTCCCCCACGACAGAAGAAACAGAATGCCCCCGAAGACAAGTCTGGCAACGACGATGGTACCCCGCGTGCCCGTGGAAATGGGATACCGTTCTCCCACAAGAATCGACCATGGAGATAGCTGGCGTCGTCGTATCGCTGTTCGGGCTCATGTACTTCGCCTACCGCGGGGTCAACGTGTTGGTCCTGGCCCCGCTCATGGCGCTGTTCGCCTGCCTCTTTCATGCAGACTCACCCCTTTTTGCCTCCTACACCCAGGTGTTCATGCCCGCGCTTGGGCGTTATCTCCTGCAGTACTTCCCCATCTTCTTGCTTGGCTCGATTTTCGGAAAGCTCATGAGCGATAGCGGCGCGGCCGCCGTCATCGGACAGTTCGTCGCCCAGCGGTTGGGTGCCGAGCGCAGCGTGCTCGCCGTGATATTGGCTTGCGCGCTCCTCACCTACGGCGGCGTGTCCTTGTTTGTCGTGGCCTTCTGTATCTTTCCCGTGGCTGTGTCGTTGTTCAGGGAGGGCGGTGTGCCCAAACGACTGATCCCTGGCGCGATCGCTCTGGGGTCGTTTACCTTCACGATGACGGCACTCCCGGGCACCCCTGCCATTCAGAACGCCATCCCCATGCCGTTCTTCGGTACGACGGCGTTCGCGGCACCGGGGTTGGGCCTGGTGGGAGCCGCCGTCATGTTTCTCTTCGGTTGGCTCTGGCTGGAGAGGCAGTCCCGTCAAGCGAAAGACCGTGGCGAGGGATATGGCGAGCCTGGGAGAGAGGCAGATGACGGGAGGTCGCCCGATGCACCCACCCCCTCCCCCGGAGCTTTCCTGAAAGCCGTGACGCCTTTGGCGGTTGTGATCGTTCTCAACCTGGTGCTCTCGAAGTGGACGTTTCCGGCGATGGACATGTCCTATCTGGCCGATGCCAGATTCGGTGGAGTGAGCCCAGATTCAGTCCTCGGACTGTGGGCTCTGATCGCGGCAATCTTTGCGGCGACTCTGCTGCATCTCATCATCTACCGACGCCAATTGGGGGACTGGGTTCAGTCGGTCAACCGCGGCACGATGGGTAGCCTGCTTCCGATCTTCAACACGGCCTCCGAGGTCGGGTACGGTGCGACGATCGCCTCGCTCTCGTCGTTTGTCCTGATCAAGGACTCGGTGCTGGGCCTCGCACGCGATTACCCTCTGGTTTCCGAAGCGGTATCGATCAACATCCTGGCCGGCATTACGGGTTCTGCCTCGGGGGGCTTGAGTATCGCCCTCGACTCTCTCGCCGAGAGCTATCTCCAGCTGGCCAACCAGGCTGGAATCTCGCCAGAACTTCTGCACCGGGTGGCCTCGATGGCCTCCGGCGGATTCGACACGCTCCCCCACAACGGTGCGGTCATCACGTTGTTGACCATTTGCGGACTGACCCACCGGACGTCGTATCTCGACATTGCGATGGTCGCCGTGGTCGGCCCATTCGCCGCCACCTGCTTGGTGGTCTTGATCGGATCGGTCGCGGGAGCGTTCTAGTGTCGACTAGCGACCGCCCTACCCTCCTCCTCGTCCCGACCGAGTTGGAGCGCGCATGTCTCGGTGACGTCGAAGGAAACCGGTCGGGCGTGGTGGCGACCGAGATCTGTGGCTTCGGACCGGTGGCGGCGGGCGCACGGACCGCGCAACTCCTCAGCCGGGTTCGGCCGCGCCGCGCGATTCTGATCGGAATCGCTGGCACCTATGATGAACGCCGCCTTCCGGTCGGTGCCGCGGCTACGTTTGACGAGGTTGTCCTCGACGGTGTGGGCGCGGGACAAGGTGCGAGCTTCAAGGATGCCGCGGGACTGGGATTCGCTCAGTGGCCCGGTTCGGAAGATACCTGCCACGAACCGGTCCGCCAACGTCTGCGGCTCGACCCCTTCCCTGTCAGCGACGCGTCCTCCCGAAACAGGCTCCTGGTCACGACCTGCGCTGCGTCGGCGTCACCATCTGAGGCCGCTGCGCGTCGCAGTGCCTACCAGGACGCCCTCGCCGAGGACATGGAAGCGTTCTCAGTTGCCCTCGCGTGTGCCCTGTACCGAGTGCCGGTGGCCGTCGTCCGGGGAATCTCCAACGTCGCCGGGGATCGACAGCAAAGCCACTGGAAGATCGAGCCGGCCATGCAGGAAGCGCTGCGACTACTGCAGGTCGCCCTCGACGGAACACCCTCCGACGCGGGAGCTCGCAGTCGATGAGGATACGACTGGGCATCTCGACCTGCCCCAACGACACGTTCGCATTTCATGCGCTCGCCCAGGGCGAAGTTGATCGAAGAGGGCTCGAGTTTGAAATCGACTACCTCGACGTGCAGGAACTCAATGAGCGCATGGCGGCGCACGACTACGACATTGCCAAGGTGAGTTTCCACGCCGCGCTGGCGCACAGCGCCGAATGGCTGGTGCTCCCCAGCGGCTCAGCCCTTGGATTCGGCGTCGGTCCTTTGGTGCTTGGTTCGCCCTCCCGCCGTGTGGCGGCCACGACGGGCGGCGCGGACGGCGTCCATCCGCTGGTTCTCTGTCCAGGTCAGTGGACGACCGCCACGCTCCTCTGGCAACTTTTCCACCAGGAAAATGTCCGGTTGAAGCAGACCGTCTTCTCGAACATCATTCCCGATCTCGAACACGGTCGGGCCGACTTCGGTGTGTGCATCCACGAGGCACGGTTCGTCTGGCAGGAGCACGGACTCGACCGGGTTGAAGACCTAGGCGAAACCTGGGAGGCGGCGACCGAGAGTCCGTTGCCGCTGGGCGGGATCGTGGGAGATCGCACGCTGGGACGCGACGTGTTGAAGCGGGTTCAAGAAACCGTGGGCGCCTCGATTCGGTGGGGACTCGAACACCGCGATGCCTGTCTTCCGTCGATGCGGACTCACGCCCAGGAGGCGTCGGACGACGTCCTTTGGAAGCACGTCGAACTCTATGTGAACGACTGGACGGTGGACCTCGGGCCAAAGGGGCGCTACGCACTCCGCACCCTCTCGGACCTCGCGTCCGCACGGGGGTTGCCCGGAAATTGGGGAGCCCTGGAGGTGCTCTGAGGCCTCGCCGACGGCGCCGCGTCCCTGCGCGTTGGCCTCACGCCTCCGGTGCTAATGCTCGGTCCCGCTCCCTCCGATAGACAGATTGCAGTTCGCTGGCGGAGGTCCGCCAGCACGTGACTACCCGGGGCGACGGCTGGGTGCTCCTCCCGCCCACCGCCGCCCCGTCGTTTGTCGCGCGAACAGGAATCAACTGAAGGAGTGGCCATGCTGGCTGACATCAGCGTCCCCGTCATCGCAGCAATCGCCGTCGGGATCGTCCTGCTCGTCGTCCTTCAACGGCGTCAGACGATCAGAAAACGGCGCAACCTTGGTGCGCGACTTGCGCGCGTGCAACGACGGCACGGGGTCTAGGGCAGCGGGGCGATCGGCAGGACGAACACCAGCGAGAACGACCAGGGGCTGGCGTCGTCGAGGAAGCGTTCGTTCCCGATAACGTCTCCGGCCCTGGGCAAGCCGGTGGCCACATAGTCAAGCGAACCCTCCAGCTCGACGTCCTTCAGCCAGGTGCCGTCGGGGAGCCAGTTGAATACCAGGACGGCGGTATCCAGCTCAAAGTTCAGTTTATGCGTGTAGGCACTCGAGTCGTCGGGTCGAGTCGCGGGGCTGAACTTGTCGACGATATCGATGTGACTCTCGACCCATCCGCCGGTCTGGTCAGGGTCCAGCCAGGTGAAGTTGGCCTCCAGCTCCAACTCTACCGCTGCGTCCTCCCGGGACGGACCAAAGATGGTTTCAACTGTGAAGCCCAGGCGTGGAATGTCGGTGGGAATGACCGTCGCGAGCACGAGCTCGAACACCCGGTCGCGTCCCTGACGATTCGTCTCGACGACAACGCCGTCCTCGAGCGACTCGACCCGCGCCGGCCCGAAGAGATTCTCTACGGTGAACGTCGGCTCGATCTTGAACACGGGCGCACAGATGACGGCACACGCGTCGTCCTCCTGAGCGGAGGGCTCGGCATCGAGCACGGTGCTGGTCGCCAGCAGCAGACCGGCACCGCTCACCCGCAGCCACTTCCCCCTCACATGCGCCACCTGCCAAAGGCTATCATCCATCATCCATCGAATTCCCACTGACTCATGACCTCCTCACCCCGCGGCCCATGTGCTCGTCATCGCCCACACCTGGTCACGATGTGGATTCTTCTGGCGGGTGGATTGCCGATGCTCGTTGGATGCGCTCAGCCCCCGGCTTCTCCGGTCACGTCGGCCGAAGCCCGCGCGTTCGTTGGATCGGCCTCATGCCAGGAGTGTCACGTCGACATCTTCGACCGGTGGCGACGCACGCTGATGGCGAAGGTGCTGCAGGACCCATCCGACGATCCTCAGGTGATCCTCGGCGACTTCTCGACACCGAACCCTCTGGTCACCTTTGGCCCAGAGGACGTGGCCTTCACCTATGGAAGCAAATGGAAGCAGCGGTACTTCACCCAGGTGGGGGACGACTACTTCGTCATGCCCGCGCAATGGGATGTTCGTAACGAGAACTGGCGCCGCTATCACCCTCAGCCTGGGGGGGACTGGTGGACGGACTTCTATCCGAACGACCCGATGCAGCGACCAACCGGGCCACTCTGCGATGGCTGCCACTCCGTCAACTACGACATCACGACGAAAACGGTGACCGAATGGAACGTCGGGTGCGAGAAGTGTCACGGCGCCGGCAGCGAGCACGTGATCGAGCCCACGGCCTCGACCATCGTCAACCCAGCGCGTCTCGACGACGTCCGCGCCGTCGATGTCTGCATCCAGTGCCACTCTCAGGGCCAACCTCGAATCAATCCAATCGACGGGCTGCACTACGATTGGCCGGTTGGATATCAGCCAGGCGACCTACTGGCCGACGCGTGGGAACTCGACCCCGCGCACCTTGGTGAAGAGACATTCACCCATTGGCCTGACGGGTCGGCTCACAAGAACCGGATGCAGGGGAATGACTACGTGCAGAGCCAGATGTACGTGAAAGGAGTTCGGTGCTCAGCGTGCCATGACGTCCACGGCACCGAATACGAGGCAGACCTGATCGCACCGGGCAATGCCGTGTGCCTCGAGTGTCACGGCCCCCAACTCCAGGCGGGACCGCCGGGCTCCATCTCGTATCACACGCAGCATGAGGCCGACAGCGACGGCAGCCAGTGCACGGCGTGTCACATGCCACCGATCGCTCGAACGGTGGGCGACGTCAACGTACGGAGTCACACCTTCCGGTTCATCTCCCCTGCGATGAGCGAGCGATACGGCGTCCCCAATCCCTGTTCGACCTGTCATGTCGAGGAAACCCGCGAGTGGGCGCTCGACGCGCTGGCCTCGTGGCCTCAGGTCTCGCCATGGCGAGTGGGCCGGTAGCGGCAACGGCGCGACAATGAGTCTGCTGCCAGAGTGGGCGCCCAACCTGCATCCGTTCCTCGTCCACTTTCCTATCGCGCTGCTGGTGACGGCCGTGGTGATCGAGTGGGCCGGCATCGTGTCGGGCTCGAGAACGCGCACGCCGTTCGCGACCGCGCTGTATCTGGCAGGCACGATCGCGCTGGTCGGCACGTTTCTCACCGGCCGCGATGCAGCCGAAACCGTCTTGCTCCGCGGAATGGCCCACGCCGTCGTGAACGACCACTGGTGGTGGGCCACGGGATGCCTCTGGGTCTTCGTGGGACTGACCACGCTCAGGCTGGGACTGCGCGGGCACGCAACCCGATATTGGGTTCGGCTGCTCCTGGCGACCGGAGGTCTTGTGGGGGTTGCGCTCCTCATCCGGACGGCCGATCTCGGCGGTCAGCTCGTCTACAAATATGGCGTCGGGACACGCTCCTCGGTGTTCTTTCAGGGTCACCCCGGTATCTGACTCTCATCGCGGAGAGTAAGTATCCCCCGGCAAAGCCGGGGGCCTTAGTTTGTGAGCCGCTCAAAGCGGCATGACGTGCCCGCTATGCGGTCACTTGAGCCACCTCACGGTGGCCACTCTACTCCAACGGCAACTGATCCGACCGCCGGTCCTCGCGTTCCTGCTGCTGGATGTACTCCCGAATGACCCGCTCATCGCGACCCACCGTGGACACGAAGTAGCCCCGGGCCCAGAAGTGCTGCCCCACGAAGTTCCGCGAACGTCCCGCGAACTCCCGAGCGATGTGGATGGCACTCTTCCCCTTGAGATATCCGATGACCTGGGCGACAGAGTACTTCGGCGGAATCGACATCATCATATGCACATGGTCCGGCAACAGATGCCCCTCCTCCACCTCGCTCTCGCGATGCAGCGCCAGACGGCGGAACACCTCGCCCAAATCCCGCCGCAATCCCCCGTACATCGCCTTTCTTCGATACTTCGGGATGAACACAACGTGATACTGACAGTGCCATTTCGTATGATTGAGACTTCGGTAGGTCGGCATGAGGTCTCCTTCTCGTGATGCTTGAGCGGCTCACGGGAAGGAGTTCCTCACGTGACTCCCCGAAACGTCAAACGGGGCTGGCCGCCCCGGCAAAGCCGGGGGGTCTCCCACGGCAACTAGCCACGTGTCGCCTCACACATCGGACGGACGGATCCGCACGGGGGGCACGGGTGCCGAATTGTAAAGAGCATAGAAATCGTGAGGGTGACGTCTCAAGACATCGGGACTAGTAGTCGGGTCAGGACCAGACTTCGGCTATCATCTGCGCTGCGGGGCTTTGGGTCGGTTCATCGGCATACCCTTTGCTCTTGCACGGAGAAGGTTCCCCACGTGCAGGCCGATAAAGAGCGTAGAGGGCATGGAGCATTTGGCACATGAGTGACCCGAGTGTGTTGGCCATCACAGAGGCCGTAGCGCTTCAGCCATGGCTCACCGCGGCACCGGCCAGCATCATGCTGCAGCTGGTTGCCCTGGTCCGGCTCAGGGGTGCGATGCGCGCCATCAGTATCGTCCTGGCGGTCATGACTGGCGCGCTGTGCGCACTGGCGGTGGCCGCCTACACGATGGACCCCGGCAACCTCTGGCAGATCATGCTCATCATGGCGTCACCGCCGGTCCTGGTCTTGACCGTCGGCACACTGATCATGGGGCTCATCCTCAACCCGCGACCCGCCCATCAATAAGGTCCGTCATGACGCATGGCGCCACGGCACACGGAGCCAGGCGACTTGCGGATCGGTGCTTCACTTCCCGTCGCGGGATTTCGATCTCGTTTTGTTACCATTAGGGGTTACCCCAGACACAGATGGCCAGCGAAACCACGTCGGACGTCGAGGAACAGTCCCCCCAGCAGGGCGACGTCCAGACAGGGCCTCGCGCTGGCTCGCTCAAGCTCTTCGGGGGTCCGCTCAAGCTCTCTGAAAAGCGTGCACTGGCCACCACCGTCGTTGGTGCCGCGGTCGTGGCGTCCCTACGCGCCCTCACTCGATTTGGTCGTCGGAAACCGAACGCGGATCCCGCTCGTGGTGCCTCGTCTGCCGCCGACACGGTAGCGTCCGAGCCGCCCGGCGCTCCTCCGGGGGCGGCCTCCGGCCACACCACCTGGAGCCCCGGCCCGACTGATGCTGGCGACGGCACCACGGCGCAACTGAACCAGAGCCTCTCGGACCGGCGTGCCGACGTGCATCTCGGTGGCGGCCAGAGTCGAATCGACGCCCAGCACTCGCGGGGGAAGCTGACGGCCCGCGAGCGGATCGACCTCATGCTCGATAGTGGGTCGTTCGAGGAGATTGCCCCGCACGTCGAACACCGTCACTCGGCTCTCGGTCTTGACCAGCAACGATACGCCGGGGACGGCGTTGTGACTGGCTTCGGCCTCATCGAGGGACGCAGGGTCGCGATCTTCGCCCAGGACTTCACCGTGCTCGGCGGGTCGTTTTCCGAAGGGCAGGCACTCAAGGTCGGACGCCTCCTGGAGCTGGCGACGTCTGGCGGGTTGCCGATCCTGGCCCTCCTCGACTCTGTGGGCGCGCGAATCCAAGAAGGCGTGTGGAGCCTCGCGGGTTTCGGCGATCTCTTCTGGCGAAATACCCAGGCCAGTGGTGTCGTACCGCAGATCAGCATGATGCTTGGTCCCTGCGCGGGGGGCGCCGTCTACTCTCCCGGTCTCACTGACTTCGTCGTCATGACGCGCCGCAAGAGCTATATGTTCATTACGGGCCCCGACGTGATCGAGACCGTGACCGGCGAGACGGTCGATGTCGAGACGCTGGGCGGGGCGGACGTGCACGCAGGGGTCTCGGGCGTCGCGCATTTCGTCGCGGATGACGAAGCGGGGGCCTTCGCGCTCACCCGTCGTCTCCTAAGCTATTTACCGTCGAACAACGCCGAGGATCCCCCAGCCCTCGAACCTGACCCGCACCTCGAACCGGACTACGAGCTGCTCGACAGCCTCATTCCTGACGCAGCCGAGGTCGCCTACGACATCCGAGAGGCCATATGCCTGATCGCCGACCGTGAGTCGTTTCTCGAAGTGCACGCCGAGTTTGCTCCGAATGCCGTGGTGGGTTTCGCTCGATTGAACGGCAAGGTGGCTGCGTTCATCGCCAACCAGCCCTCTCATCTCGCCGGCGTCCTGGATGTCAACTCCTCGGACAAGATCGCCCGGTTCATCCGGTTCTCCGATGCCTTCAACATCCCGATCGTGACCCTCGTCGATTGTCCAGGTTTCCTCCCCGGCGCGAGTCAGGAGCATCAGGGCATCATCCGTCACGGGGCAAAGATCGTCTATGCCTATTCGGAAGCGACCGTCCCCAAAGTGTCAGTCGTCGTCCGCAAGGCCTACGGGGGCGCCTACATCGTCATGAGCAGCAAGATGATCCGGACCGATGTCTGCTTCGCGTGGCCAACCGCCGAGATTGCCGTGATGGGGCCCAAGGGCGCCGTAAACATCCTCTACGCTCGCCAGTTGAAAGCAGTCAGTGCCAGGGCACGCGACGCCGAACGCGCCAGACTCGAACAAGAATTCCAGGAGCAGTTCAACTCGCCCTTTGTGGCGGCTGCGGCCGGCCACATCGACGACGTGATTCACCCACGCGAAACGCGGGCACGTGTTGGCTCAG
Source organism: Vicinamibacterales bacterium (assembly GCA_965249105.1). Lineage (GTDB taxonomy): Bacteria > Acidobacteriota > Vicinamibacteria > Vicinamibacterales > UBA8438 > CAUZIB01. The sequence continues at coordinate 2,535,180 of OZ252219.1, forward strand.
CGCTGGAGTTTCTGCGAGACAAGCAAGCCACCTCGATGCCCAAGAAGCACGGCAACATCCCGCTGTAGGCGCCGGCCGCACGATGACATCCCAGCTACAGACGGTCCTCGAGATCGCCGGTGTCGGTACGATCATCTTGTTCATGGCGCTCGTCGGCCTTGTCGGATTGATGTATCTCCTCACCATGCCGTGGCCCTTTGCGAAGTCTGCCAGACCAGCCGAAGAGGCGGCCGCGCCGGCTGAGGTCGCCGACGAGTTGCGGGAACAGGAGGCGCGCGAAGAACGGGACCGTCAGCTGCGGGCGGTGGTCCTCGCCGTGGCGGTGGCCTGCGCTGAAGCCGAGCGGCCCTCCACGTTCCTCACGGAGACCACCTCAGACTGGCGTCGCGTCCACCGGTCGCGGCGACTGGGTCAGCGAACGGCACGGGCGAGGGTCCGGCTGTGAAGCAGTACCGCATCACGCTCGACGGTCGGGTCTACGAGATACAGATCGACGACCCCTTGGCCCGCCCCGTCACCGCCCGGCTCTCCGGCGTGGCGTTCTCGGTCGATGTCGAGACCATGCGTCCGACCAGGGACGAAGAAAAGGGCGACCAGGCAGCCGCGGACGCGTCGCCATCCGAAGACGCGACCAGCGAGCCCGGCGGGAAGGGCACCGTGACGGGACAGCTGTCGTTTCCCGCTCCTATCCCCGGTGTCGTGTCGGCGGTCGCCGTGAGGCCAGGACAGAGCGTCGAGCACGGAGACGAGTTACTCACGATCGAAGCCATGAAGATGTTCAACGTGATCCGGTCGCCGTGGACGGGAACGGTTGCGACCGTGCACGTCAGCGAAGGCAAGCGGGTGACCCAGGGTGAGCCGCTCGTCACATTCAGGCCGACCTAGTGCACTAGCGCACCATGATCCCCTCCCTCACACCTGAAACGCTCCTCATGTTCTCCGTCGGCGGATTGCTCATCTACTTTGCGATCGCCAAGCAGTACGAGCCAATGCTGCTGTTGCCGATCGGCTTCGGCGTCTTACTGGGCAACCTCCCCAACTCGCCGCTCAACCACCCGGGGGGGATGCTCTACATCCTCAACGAGTTCGGCATCCAGACCGAGCTCTTCCCGCTGTTCATCTTCATCGGGATCGGGGCGATGATGGACTTCCGTCCGCTGCTGTCGCAACCGATTTTTGCGTTGCTTGGCGCCGCCGGCCAGCTGGGCATCTTCGCCACGCTCATTCTGGCCACGCTCATCGGCTTCCCCCTCAACCAGGCGGCGTCGATCGCCGTTATCGGGGCGATCGACGGCCCTACCAGCATCTACGTGTCCTCGTTGCTCGCGCCCGAGCTGCTCGCCCCGATCGCGGTGACGGCCTATTCCTATATGAGTCTGGTGCCGATCATTCAGCCGCCGATCATGCGGCTGATGACGACCCGGGCGGAGAGACGGATCCGGATGGAATACGCACCGCGCCCGGTACCGCGATCGGCGGTGGTCCTCTTTCCGATCCTGGTCACGGTCGTGGTCGGCGTTGCGGTCCCCGCATCGGCTCCGCTCGTCGCCACCCTCATGTTCGGCAACTTGCTCAAAGAATCGGGGGTGGTGCCCCAGCTCACGAAGTCGGCATCCAACGAGCTGGCCAATCTCTCGACGATGTTCCTCGCCCTGACGATTGGCAGCCTCATGCAGGCCGACCTTTTCTTGCAGTGGCAGACTCTCCGTATCCTTCTCCTCGGGCTAGGCGCGTTCGTCCTGGATACGGTGGCCGGCCTCCTCTTTGGCAAGGGACTCGCCCTGGCAACCGGCGGCAAGGTCAATCCGCTCGTCGGTGCCGCCGGGATCAGCGCGTTCCCGATGAGCGGACGACTCGTGCAGCAGGTGGCGCAGGAAGAGGACTTCTCCAACCACGTCCTTATGCACGCGATGGGCGCCAACACTGCGGGTCAGCTTGGGTCGGTGATCGCGGGCGGAGTGCTGCTGACCTTGGTCAGCAACGTCCTGGGATAGCCGACCCATCGCGAACCGGTTCAGGACCGGGAGCCCAGGACGCGTGCGGCCAGCGACCGCAGTCGGTCCCGGTGCCGACCGGTGACGAACATCCATCGGAGGAGCTTGACGCTGACAGGTCCCTTCCCATCCTCCGGCATCATGTCGTCGAGTGTCTCCATCGGGTGGGCGCGGAGTCGGTCGACCAGCGCCACCCGATGCACGCACGACACGGTGCAGAGCGGAGCACAGCTCTTCTCGCTGGTCGCCTCACGTTCGATGTCTGCGACCGTGTACTCAGCGAGCGGGATGGCCGGATGGCCGCGCTGCTGCGAGCACCAATGGACCAGCCCGTCCTCGCAAACGTAGAGGTAGCGACCTCCCGCCCCGCATTGCCACGTGTTGGGAAGACCGTTCGCAAGGTTTCTTTGAAAGTCGTTCTGGTTCTGTACCGAGTAGAACGGAGCGGTCATCGTGGCGATCTCGTCATAGACGCGATACTGCTCGGGTGTGAGCGGCACCAACGTGCCATCCCCGTTGTGGATCAGACCCACCGTAGCAGTGAGACCCAGTTCGATCGCCCGGGTGGCCACCGCCATCGCATCCTCCGGATTGGCGAGCCCGCCGCCGAGTACGGAGTTGATGTTGACGCTGAACCCCGCGTGCTCGGCCAGCAGCTGAAGCTTCCTGTCGAGGACCTTCAGGCTCTTCTTCGAGGTGTCGTCTGGCGTCACGTTGTCTATGCTGACCTGCAGGTGGTCAAGACCAGCATCGTTGAGCCGGGCGATCCGTTGCCCACTGAGCAGGTAGCCGTTGGTGATCAACCCGGCCAGTGCTCCGGTGTCACGAATGTGCCGGATGAGCTCGTCGAGGTCGGGATGGAGTAACGGTTCGCCACCGCTGATCTCGATGTTCGTCGTCCCGAGGCGAGCCAGATCGTCGATCCGTTTGATCATCGTCTCGGTCGGGACAGGTGCCGAGTGGTCGTCAAACTCGTTGCAATACGTGCACGCGAGGTTGCAGCGGCGGATCGGTACGATCTGAGCGAGGACGGGATGGCGGCCGGACTGCAGCCCCTTGGCCACCATCCGCACTTCTCGCCATTTTCGATCCACCGTCGTCAACATCGTGAAACCTCCTACCCAGAGAGTGCGTCAACGGCCCTGAAAACGGCTCAGGACCCCGCACCGACGCCATGTAGACTCATGATAGTCGCTTCGTGACACACCACTCGACCAGCCTCATCCTCCGGAGAACCACGCAAGCCACGGTCGTCACTTGACCGTGACCGCCACGCTCGTCGTGGTGTTCCGCGACACGCTCGACCGATGGCCTATTTTCCTGGGCACTCACCTGACCATGTCTGGACTGCTGATCTGGCTGAGCCGGCTGAGCGCGCCGCCTCCCCTTCTCCGAGCGTTTCGCGACTGGCATCCGATCGTTCTGCTTCCCCTCCTCTACAAGGAGGTTGAGGTGTTCGCGGCTGCGTTTGGCGACTGGGGCCTCACCACGTCAATCCCAGTGCTCGAGGCCACCTTGTTCAACGGACAGCCGAGTCTGTATCTCAGCGAGCAGTGGCCGTCGGTGGCGCTGTCGGAGTACCTGCACTTCTGCTATTTGTCGTATGTCCTCGTCATCCCGGGCCTGGCCGGCTATTGGTACGCCACGGGACGGCGGGTGGCGTTTCATGAACTGGTGCTCGTGCTGGCCCTGGCCATGTTTAGTAGCTACGTGTTCTTTATCCTCTTTCCGGTCGACAGCCCGTACTACGTGTCAGACCGACTGGGGCCGCCAGTGGCGGGCCACCTGTTCTTCGACCTGGTCCACGAGGTGTCGGCGCGAGGGGGGGCACGCGGCGGGGCGTTCCCCAGCGCCCACGTCTCGGGATCTGTCCTCATCTGGCTCGTCGCGTGGCGACATCAGAGACCGGTCGCCTACCTCCTGACGCCTCTAATCGGTGGGGTCCTGGTCGCGACGGTGTACGGACGGTTTCACTACGCGGTCGACACGCTCGCTGGAATCGTGGTGGCGCTCGCGGTGTTTGGGCTGTGTTTGCCCACGCGAACGGTCAGAACAACTGACGCAGGATGACGATCGACCCGGCCACGGCCGCTACCACCAGCACCAGCGTCCTGGTGTGGCCCCGGTCGACGAACGACGCCGTCCACCGTGATGTGTAGAGTCCCACCAGCATGCCCGGGAGCAGAATGAGCGTCAGCCGGATCTCCTCACTCCCGAAGCGCCCGACGAGACGAAGCGCCACCAGGGAGAGAATCGTGCCGACCCAAAAAATGCCAGACATCGTCGCCCGGATGCGCGGCCCGTCCGCATCTTGATAGACCAATGCCATCGGAGGCCCACCGATCGACGCGATGGTGCCCATGATGCCCGAGAGCATTCCTGCGCCCGCGAGGACATGAGGATGTGGGTGAAACCTCAGGCCGGACGCGCTCATCAACACGCCGACCAGCACGAAGCTCCCGAAGACCACAGTCATTCGGTCGGCTGGCAGCACAGTGAGCACCATGCCTGCCACGACCGTGCCGACCACCCGGCCCACCAACGCCCACCGCAAGCCGCGAACATCGACGGCGTGCCGCTCCCGAAGCGTCAGAAAGGTCGTCAGGACCAAAGTTGAAAGCAGGATCGGCGCCGGCACGAAGCGCTCGTCGAGCAACACGAGAAACGGCGAGGCCACGATACCCATCCCGAAACCCACGGTACCCTGCAGGGTCGCGCCGAGCAGTCCGGTGATACTGACCAGCGCCACATCGAGCCAGGACATACAAGAAACTCTCGGGTGAGCTCAAAGCCGGGAGGGCCGGTCAGAACTCCCGCTCGTAACGCCAGTCCCCGTCGACCATCCACAGGCGATGGCGTGGACCGGCCTGGTCCAGCCGGCCGCTCTCGTAGGCCACATCCTGCCCATAGAGCGCGACCCGTCCTCCGGGCACGTCGTGGACATGGCCGATCAAGCGCTCTTCGGGCCACGTGGCTATTGCCGACAACGCCTCTTCGACCGATGAGTAGTCCACCAGCCGAGTGGTGATCGCGAACGTGGGGGCAGCCAGCTTCATGCCTCGGTCGCGCTGGTGGTCAAGCGCATCACGCGGTCGCAGCCAACGGTGATCGTGAATCTCCTCGCCGTCGATCGTGACGACCCCGTTCGGCCCTTCGGCCGCAAAGAACCAGGTCGAGAATCGGATCGGGTTGTTGACGGGCGTCGTCCAATGGATGGCGAACGCGAGGTCATCCACGGCCACCTCGACACCAGCCTCCTCCTCGGCTTCACGCACGGCGGCCCTCTTCGCTGCGACGGCCTCGTCGTGCCTCGCGTCATCTGGATAGTCACTCGGGTCGATCCGACCGCCGGGAAACACCCAGTAGCCTCCGTGGAACCGGAGGTCGGGGTTCCGTTTGAGAAAGAGAAGCTCGGGACCCATCGGTCCTTCGCGGAGAAGAAAGACGGAGGACGCAGCCTGCGGGTCGACGGGGGAAGCGGCCTGGTTCACCGCTCGATCGTTCCGTACATCAGGCCGCCGAACTCACCATGCTGCCAGCTGCCAGCGTAACGATCGTCGTGGAAGATGAGACGCGTGTCGAAGGTCCCCAGTTGCGGGATCGTGAAATCCGTGATCGAGATCATCGGCGTGTCGCCGGCCCAGACGATCGGCACCGTCACCGGCAACGTCACATCGGTGCTGCCGAAGGTGATCCGAGCATCGAAGCGCCACTCGTTCTCCCCCACCTTGGTCACGCTGGCGAGCTCGTAGCGCTCTGGCCGCCCACCCACATCCTCACGGCCATCGATGGTGAAGTGTCCGACCAAGGCGACGTTCTGCATCCGCTCCGTAAATTCGCGCTCAAGATCGGTCAGTGAGGCGGGATCGACAGCCTGGCCGACACCGAGATTGGCCATCAACCAGCCTGCCGCGAACACCACGGCCAACAGGACGACGACACCGCCAAGCTTGAATAGACTCTTCATTCTGAACACCCTTCAGATGCGGGCAGCGCGCGCCCTGAGCCAGTGGTCGGCGATGACCAATGCCACCATCGCCTCGGCCATGGGAACGAATCGGGGCAACAAACAGGGATCGTGTCGGCCTTTCGTGCTGATCGTGGTCGGTTCGCCTTGATTGGTGACGGTCTCTTGCTCGAGGGGAACTGAGCTAGTCGGTTTGACGGCCGCGCGACAGACGATCGGCATCCCGGTCGAGATCCCCCCGAGCATTCCCCCGTGACGGTTCGTGCGCGTGGAGACCCGGGGCGGAGTCGCATCCGTGTCCATGCAGAAGACATCGTTGTTGTCCGTGCCGCGGAGCGTCGCGCAGCCAAACCCGACACCGTATTCGACGCCGAGCACCGCCGGGAGGCTAAAGAGCGACTTGCCTATGTCGGCTTTGAGTTTGTCAAAGACCGGCTCACCGAGGCCAGCGGGTACCCCGGAGGCAACGACCTCGGCCACCCCACCTATCGAGTTCTGCGCGGCACGCACCTCCTCGATCAGGGTCACCATCTCTGCCGCCTTCTCGGGGTCTGGACAACGGATGATGTTGGGGTCTCCGTTCGGGAGCGTTTCCACCTGCTCGACCGTCACGGCGGACGGGTCGGGAACGCTTGCGATCACGTGTCCTACCTGGGTCACATACCCCACGACGCGACCTCCGAACTGGTCACCGATCAGCTTCTTGGCCACTGCCCCTGCGGCCACTCGAACCGTCGTCTCACGTGCACTCGACCGGCCGCCGCCGCGGTAGTCCCGGACACCGTACTTCGCGTCGAAGCTGTAGTCAGCGTGACCGGGGCGATACATGTCCTTGATCGCCGCATAGTCGCCGCTTCGTTGATCGCGGTTCCTGATCAGGATGGCGATGCTGGTTCCAGTCGTCTTGCCCTCGAAGACGCCCGACAGGATTTCAGGCACGTCAGGTTCGTCACGCTGGGTCACGATGGCACTCTGGCCAGGTCGACGTCGCGCGAGGTCCCCGGTGAGATCGTCCTCGCTCAGGGCCAGCCCGGCCGGGCAACCGTCGATGATGACGAGATTGCCGGCACCGTGTGCTTCCCCGGCGGTGGTGACTCGAAACACCTGTCCGAAGCTATTGCCGGCCATCCGACTCCCACTTCGCCAGAAACAGCGTCAGCCTGACCTCTCTCCGAGGTGCGTGCCGAAGAACTGCAGCATCCGCTCCCAACACTGCGCCGCATAGGTCGCGTGATAGACCTCATGCCGCGTGTCGTTGAAGAAGGCGTGGTCAGCTCCCTCGAAGATCGTGATGTCGATGTGCTTACCAGCTGCCTGAAGGTCGTGCTCGAGCTGTCGAGCCGCTTCCGGGGGAACGAACCCGTCCTTCTCAGCAAAGAAGCCCAACACGGGCGCCTGCAGGCCCGCCAGGTCAGGCTGCACGTTGGGATGAATGCCGTAGAAATCGACGCAGGCGGCGACCCGAGGATTGGCGCAGGCCGCATACAGCGAGAGCTGACCGCCCATACAGAAACCGACCGTGCCCACCGAGGATCCGGTGACGTCGTCTCGCGACAGAAGATAGTCGATGGCGCCCCGCAGGTTCTTTTCCGCCTTGTCGATCTCGAGGGCCATCATCAACTTGCCGGCTTCGTCCGGGCTCGCAGTCGTCTGACCGTCGTACAAGTCTGGAGCCAGCGCCACGAAACCGGCCGCTGCGAACCTGTCGGCTACGTTCTTGATATGGTCGACCAGACCCCACCACTCTTGAATGACCACCACACCAGGACCGGAGCGTCCGTCCGGCGTCGCCACATAGCCGCTCCCGGTTGTGCCGTTGGTCTGGTACCTCACCATGGACTTCACCTCCGCGCGAGACAGGAGGATAGCACAAGGGTTCTTCCCCGAAACCTACTGGCGTCCAGTCGGAAACTGCTCGATAATCGTGCCGTCATCACCGAGAACGCTCATGGTGGCCACACCGTTTTCGGCAACCCCGATCACGAGCCTCGTGCGATCGGTGTCCGTCATATTGAGCATCGCCGCCCCCTCGGTGACGCCGAGCGTCGTCCGAGGACGGCCAGCTTCGTAGAGCGTGACAAACGGCGACCCGACGTCGTCGGTCTCCAGCGTCACCGCACGTCGCGCCTCACTGTCAAACAGCCCGAGGGAGGGCACCCCTTGCGGAGAAAGCTGTACTCTGACCCGGGCCCTCTGTCCGTCGCTGAGATTGAGCATCGGCGTGTCGCTCAGGGCGCCAAGCAGAGCGCTCTGGCCAGCCTCGTCACCGGCGACCACGAAGGCGTCATCCCCTTGCAAGAATGCCTGCAGCCGACTTTGACCCGTTGCGTTATACAGTCGGATAGCCGGGGCGCCGCTCGCTTCGATCCCCATGATTCCGCGCGCCTGTCCTGCCTCATCGAAGAAGGAGATCGAGGCCAGCCCCCGCTCGTCACTTCCGGCAAGAACGGCCCGGAGCTGCCCGCTGGAATCGACGACGTTGACTTGCCTCGCCGTCACCACCTCACCCTGGGCCGTGGCCGTTCCAGCGACCAGCATGCCACCCACCGCGCCACCAAACATCGAGGCTCCCACGAGGCCAACCGTCACCAACGTTCTCTGATAGCTCATCGACTCCGCCTTCTTCTTCCCGCCCTGGAGGATGTTAGTGTGGTGACGGTAACAGGGTCCGACTCCGTCGCTCACATCGGCATCTGGATCTGGAGCAGCTCGTAGGCGCGCATCACGGCGCGGGGGTCGACGCTGAGCGCGCGCTGCCCGTAGTGACCTTCGTGGGCACTCATGTCGACGCGGCCCACTGCCTCCTCGACGCTGAGTCCCTCCGCTCTCAATGCTGACACCTGGTTCCAGAAGTCCCGCAGATAGCTCTGGAAGTTGACGATCTGCTCGCGCTCGCGGAATGGCGTTCCATGGCCGGGCACGATGACGTCGAACGCGAGCCCCTTGAACCTCTCGAGACTCGCCGGCCATTCGTCGATGAACCCGTCGCCCATGAAAGCCAGGCCACCGCCAGCGGGAGAGCCGACAAAGAAGTCGCCGGTGAAGACGACCCGCTCCTCTGGAAGAAACACGAGGGTGTCACCACCGGTATGACCCCGCCCTGGGTGATGCAACTGCACCTCGCGACCACCCTTGTGAAGCGTCATAACGTCGGTGTAGGTCACGTTGGGAGGAGTGGGGACAGTCTCTTGGATCGCCCTCCCGTGGGCCTCTCGCACGCGAAGAGCCGCCTCGAGGCGTGAGCGTTCGGCGGGGTCAGGCGTCTCGGCTATCTGAGCTTTGAGTTGTTCGATCTGACCTGGAATCAGGGCACTGAACGACCGGTTTGTGCGCTGCTCCAGCACGTTGCTCAGGTGCTGGCGCCGGACGTACTCGTGGCCGATGATCTCAACCTCGGGGCCAAAGATCTGATTCCCGTGAGCATGGTCGAAGTGAAAGTGGGTGTTGAACACATACCGGATTGGCTTGTCGGTCAACTCGTCGTTGATCTGTCCGACCAGTGCCCGGGCGGCGGCCGGGCTGACGCTCGTATCGACCAGCATCACGTGGTCGTCATTGACGATCACCAGCGCGTTGCTCATCACGGTCATGGCGCCGGTACCGATTGCGAAATGCACGCCGTCGGCCAGCTCCTCGAAGCGGTAGGCCGGCTGACCGGGATTCGGCCTCGTCTGAACGGCGGCCCCGGCCCCTTCTAGAGGCGCGGTCCCCGGCATCAGCCCGGGAATCATCCAGGGTAGGGTCATCACCACGACGGCGGTCAACACAACTCGTCTCATGATTCTCTCTCCTCCGGCCAGCCGGTCACGGGCGGCAATCCCCTTCCTGGGACGGTCCTTGGGGAGGAGGGGACTTGGCCTCGACATTCTAGTGTGGGGAGTTCAACAGGTCTACCACACTAGTTCATGTCAGCCACCATACCCGCCGCTTCCCGTGGCACGGCACAGGCTACGCTAACGGCCGACACCGGGCTGCTAAGATAGCGCTCATGCGTGGGCTCCTCGTGCGTGTGGCGTGCGGCTCGATCGGCATCCTCGTGCTCGGCACGACCCCCGTCATCGTCTTGGGACAAGGCGGTGCGCCGGCAAATGGAGAATGGCCAACCTACGGCGGCGATATCGGAGGAACCAAATACTCGCCGCTCGACCAGATAGATCGCTCCAACTTCGGGGACCTCGAGGTCGCCTGGTCCTGGACGTCAGCCGACGGTTTCCTGAGCGTCGACACCGAGGGAGGCACCGGTGAATGGTGGGCCAACTCTCGTGAGATCTTCGACGAGCTGAATCGCCGTGACCCCGACCGCTGGCGGGACGCACTCAGTCCTACGATTACCAACTTCAAGGCGACGCCGCTGATGGTCGGCGGCCGGCTCTTCGTCAACCTTCCAACCTCGATCGGTGCGGCCATCGACGCGGGGACCGGCGAGACTCTGTGGGTCTACAACCCGAAGAGCTACGAGGAAGGCACGACCACCATGACCGCGCGCTGGATCCAGCGCGGCGTGGCCTACTGGTCGAGCGGACCCGACCGCGCCGAGGAGCGCGTCCTGTGGGGCACCGGCAACGGCTATCTCATTTGCGTCGACGCCAAGAGCGGATTCCCGTGCGACGACTTCGGCGAGGAAGGCCGCCTGGACCTTATGCGCGACCTGCCCCGGGCCAACCGCGGTGACCGCGACTGGTTGAACGCGCTGCTCTACTCCGTCCAGTCACCGCCGCTCGTCGTCGGCGATACGGTCATCACACCCAACTCCATCTCGTCCTACAACATTACCAAGGAGGCCCCGCCCGGATGGATGCGGGGGTTCGACGTGCGCACTGGCGAGACGCGGTGGACGTTTCACACGATTCCCCAGGGGGACGAGTACGGCAACGACACCTGGCAGGGCGACTCGTGGCGGTACACCGGCAAGGTCGGCGTCTGGTCACTCATGAGCGCCGACCCGGAGCTGGGTCTCCTCTATTTGCCGCTCAACACAGCCGCGCCCGACTACTACGGTGGACATCGCCTGGGTGCCAACCTGTTTGCCGAGAGCTTGGTAGCCCTGAACATCGAGACCGGAGAGCGCGCGTGGCACTACCAGTTCGTGCATCATGGCCTGTGGGACTACGACCTGCCGGCCGCGCCCAACCTCATCGACGTCACGGTGGACGGACGCGAGATCAAGGCGGTCGCGCAGGTCACCAAGCAAGGCTTCATCTTCGCATTTGACCGCGCGACGGGCGAACCGATCTGGCCGATCGAAGAGCGTCCCGTCTCGACCGACACCGACATCGAGGGCGAGGTCCCCTGGCCGACCCAGCCCTTCCCCACCAGACCAGAGCCGTTCGAGTATCAGGGCGTCACGATCGAGCAGCTGGCCGACTTCACACCGGAGATCCGGCAGATGGCAGTGGACGCCGTCAAGCCGTACCGCATCGGGCCGCTCTACACGCCCCAGAGCCAGCAGGGTACGATCTTCCGTCCCGCCGCCTCCGGCGGGGCCAACTGGTCGGGCGCCGCATTCGACCCTCAGACCGGGATGCTCTACGTCCCGTCGGTCAATGCTTTCTCGGTGATGCGCTATCGGCCGCCGCAGGCCGGTGAGCACTCGACACTCAACGTGGTGGAATCCCGCGGGGCCGGAACCTCTCGCCCTGAGATGCCTCAGGGACTGCCCCTGTTCAAGCCGCCCTATTCCCGGATGACGGCGATCGACATGAACAGCGGCGAGCACGTCTGGATGACGCCGACCGGCAACGGCAACCGCATCCGCCATCACCCGAGACTACGCGACCTGGACCTACCGCCGGTCGGAGGGGATGCGAATCGCGCCGGCCCGCTTCTGACGAAGACGCTCCTCATCTATTCACTGACGGCTGGCGGAACCAACGACAGTCCCCGGATCGTGGCCTATGACAAGATGACGGGTCAGGAAGTCGCCTCTGTCGATCTGCCCGGTGGCGCGCTCGGCGCGCCGATGACCTATATGCTCGGCGGTCGGCAGTACATCGCCGTGACCGTCGGGGGGGGGCGGGTGCCCTCTCTGATCGCCCTGGCGCTGCCACAATAGCTCGTGTCGACTCTGCCTGCTCCCGGAACCTCGGCGCCGCCCTTCGAACTCGCGGGACCCGACGAACGTCCGTTGCCCTTTCCGGGTGAGTCCTCCGGACCGGCGACGCTCCTGTTCTTCGTCAAACATGATTGCGCGACCTGTTCGCTGGTCGCGCCCCTCGTCGAGCAGCTACACCGAACCTTGGAGCGGCATGGACTCCGGACGATCACCGTGTCACAAAGTGATGGGGCAGAAACGGGCGGGTTCGTCGAGCGCGCCGGTCTGACCACACCAACCGTGTTCGATGCCGACCTTGACGTCTCGGACCGCTACGGTTTCGACGCCGTGCCTGCGCTGGTGCTCACGAAACCTGAGGGCGAGGTCGTGACCAGCTTCGAGGGCTGGGCAAGGTCCGACTGGAGCACGGTCGTCACTGAGGCGATCCTGACGTGCAACGCGAAGGATGCGGATACGTCGGCGCTCGACGCCATCTCGGCCCCACTGCCCGAATCGCGACCAGGGTGTGGGTCCCGCGCCCACGACCCCGATGTCGCCCGCCGCCTGGCGGTCAAACGAGGCTCGGCGAGGCTGGCCGGACGACGCGTTCGCATTCCGGCGGCCGATGACCCGTTCGAGTTCATGGCGAGCGGAGGCCTCACGGACGGTCTTCCCGTGGTGCCACCGACCGAGGACCGCGTGCTCCGTATGCTCGAGGGCACGTCGCGGGCGGCAACCGACGTGGTCGCGGTGGTCCCCCCGAATCTCGAACCGGCGACCGTCGAGAAAGTGGCCATCAATGCCGTCATGGCCGGCTGCCGCCCCGAGTATCTGCCCGTCGTCCTCGCGGCCTTGGCCGCAGCCTGCACCGACACGTTCAACCTACACGGTGTGCTGGCGACCACCTACTTCGTCGGTCCGATGATCGTGGTCAACGGGCCGATCCGGCAGGAGATCGGACTCAACTGCGGACGCAACGTGTTCGGTCAGGGCTCACGGGCGAACCTGACGATCGGCCGAGCACTGCAGCTCATCGTCCGAAACGTCGGCGGCGGACGACCCGATGGGATCGACATGTCTACCCTCGGACAGCCGGGAAAGATCGGTTGCTGTATCGGCGAGAACGAAGAGGCGAGTTACTGGGATCCGCTGCACGTCGAACGCGGGTTTGCCCCAAGCGATAGCACGGTGACGGTGTTCGCCGGCGAAGCGCCCCGAGCCATCCGCGACCAGCTCTCGCGGAGCGCCCGCTCTCTGGCCACCAGCCTGGGCCTCGCCCTCGAGGGCGTGGCCCATGTCAAGCTTCACGGCGTGGGGGAGGCCATGTTGGTCGTTTCCCCCGAACACGTCCGAACGTTGGAGCGCGACAGCTTCTCGAAGGCCGACCTACGAGCTCGGATCCAGGAAGTAACCGCGCGGCCGCTACGCGACCTTGTGCCAGATGCCGAGTGCGAGAAGGGAACAGTGCCCCGCGGTCTGCCGCCGGCCTGGCTCGGTCCCGACGGACAGCCGACAGCGGACGCCCTCGACCGTCGGCTTCCCAAGTTCAACCGGCCAGAAGACATCATCGTCGTCGTGGCGGGTGGAACGACCGGGAAATTCTCGGCGGTCGTGGGTGGCTGGGCGTCCGGCGCAAAGAGCTCGTCGGCCGTCACGCGCAAGATAGAGGACGCGTGAGTACTCCGGTGGTATAGAGTGCTTGCGCGAGGGACTAGCGACCAATGACTGACACACCGGACCCGATCGTCATCCTCGACCCAACTGCCGAGCGCGACCCCATTGGCCGGCGTCCTGCTCGCCGTCCCGATACGTTGACCGGCACGATCGGTCTCGTCGATATCTCGAAGCCGCGAGGCGATGTCTTTCTCGACGAGGTCGCGCGTCTGATCTCAGCCCGGCATCCGGACGTGGAGCTCGTGCGCTTTAGCAAGCCCACCTTCACCAAGCCAGCGCCGGCAGACCTGCGGGCCGAGGTCGCCGAACGATGCAAGGCGGTGATCCAAGCCCTCGCCGATTGAGGCTCCTGCACGTCGTGCAGTGTGCACGACCTGGTCGACTACGAAACGCAAGACATCCCGACGGTCATGGTCGCGTCGAGCGAGTTCGTCGAGGCGGCCCGTCATCAGGCCGACGCTCTCGGTATGCCCGAGATCGCCCACCAGGGGGTCTACGTGCCCCACCCAATCCAAGACGCCACCGACGATGAGATGCGGGGCCGCGCCCGCGCCGCTGTCGACAGCATCCTGCACGCACTCACCTCACACTGAGCGGAGGACGGACCGTCATGGACGTCATCGCGCTGGTCACGATCGGCGGGTATCTCGTCATCGCGACGTTGATCGGCAGCACGATGGCCAGACGGTCGCAAAGCGCGGCCGGGTGGGCGGTCGCCGGCGGCGGCATGTCCGCTGGGATGATCGCCGTTGGCGTGGCGGGGACGAGAATCGGTGCAGGCGGCACCTATGGCGTCGCTGGGGATGTCATCACCGGAGGGGTCTGGAACCTGTGGTGGTATGGCATCAACACCTTCCTCGCCCTCACGCTCGTGGGTGTCCTGTTCGCCGTCTACTACCGTCGGTTCAGGCTGCACACGGTCGGCGAGCTGTTCACCATCCGCTGGGGACGGCGGCGCTGCCAGTGGCTCACCAGCCTGTGTGTACAGACCGAGTACGCCATCGTCAACGTGATCGAGGCCTACGTCATCGGCGTCATTCTCAGCACGCTCACGCCCCTGCCGATGTTTGCGGGCGTCATGATTGCCGCCGTCATCTTTTCGACCTATGTCTCGCTCGGAGGTCTGTGGGGCACCGCCGTCACCAATCTCATCCATTGCACCATGGTCGTCGTCGGACTGGGCGCCGTCGGCATCATGGGCATCGAGCAGCTTGGCGGATGGGACCAGGTCACGGCGAGCGTCAACGAGCAGCTCCGCGTCGCCTCGCAAAGCGAGACCGCGTGGTGGAGCCTGGTAGGCGCCGGGTGGCTTCCGGTGTTCGCCATGTTCTTTGCAGCCGCCGTACACACCCCTGCCGCCTCCGTGTACACGAACTACGCCACGGCGGCGAAGCGCGAAACGTTGATCGCACCAGCGTTCATCCTGGGTGGTGTCATCGCTGGGCTCATGTCCGTCCTCGCTGGCCTGATTGGTATTTTGACCACCGCCCGATACGGCGTGGATGCGGGGCTGAGCGGATACCGAAACCTGACGACGCTCGCCTTCGAGATCAACCCGGTTGTCGGCGGCGTCGCATTGGCGGCCGTGCTGGCGGCCGTGATCTCGTCGGGCGGACCGATTCTCTTGTCGAGCGCGACGATGTTGGTGCGAGACTGGTTGCCCTCTACCCGGACGGACTCATCCGAACGACAGCTTCGAGCCTATCGCATCACGACGACCGTCTACGCTTTCTTGGCCGCGATTGGCGCCTGGGTCGTCGCGACCCACACCACCATGTCGATCCTCGACCTCCTTCTCTTCGGGTTCGCCATGGTGGTGCCACCGGCAGTCTCACTCGGCTACCTCATCTACCGTCGCCGGACGACCGAACAAGGTGCCTACTGGGGAATGCTCAGCGGCTACGCCGGAGGTCTCGTCTGGTTCGCCCTGGTCAAACTGGCCCTGGCCACCGAGTTCGCCGCGGCGGAGGGGTCGTCGGCCGTCAGACAGGCGCTAGCGTACTGTCTGACCGTCAACGGCGAGGGCCTGGACCCCTCGTACGTCACGTTCTTCGTGCCGATGGTCGTGGTGCCAGTGGTCTCGGCGATGACGGCAAGCGTAACGGAGGACGAGGGCCGGGATGATTTTTACGCCAAGCTCTCTGGTGAACAGAGGGTCGATGCCGAGCTCATGTAGGATCGGCCCGCAAGGGAGCCCACGACGATGGCAGACGCCGTCACGCTGACCAGAGACGACAACATCGGGATCATAACGCTCGACAACCCACCGGTGAACGGCCTGAGCTTTGCCGTGAGAGGCGGTCTCGCCGACCAGGTCGGGACGGCGGTCTCCGACGACACGATCGAGGCGATCGTCGTCTGCGGCGCGGGCAAGATGTTCTGCGGCGGGGCGGACATCCGTCAGTTCGGACAGACGCCTCCACCCAACGTGGCTGTTCTTCCAGACGTGATCAACCAGCTCGAAGACTCGTCAAAACCAGTCGTGGCGGCCATCCACGGGGTAGCGGCGGGTGGCGGCTTGGAGATCGCCCTGGGATGTCACTACCGTTTGGCTTCCCCTCAGACCCGGCTCGGGCTGCCAGAAGTCACGCTTGGCTTTGTCCCCGGTGCCGGCGGCACGCAGCGTCTGCCCCGTCTCATCGGGGTGCAAAACGCGCTGGACGTCATCGTCACTGGCCGCCTTCTCCCGACCGACCGCGCGCGGGCGCTCGGGGTCATTGACGAGATAGTCGAGGGCGACCTCATCACCCGGGCGATCACCTTCGCCCGAGGGCTGGTCGGCCAACCAGACGCGGTGAGAAAAGTGAGCGAGCGAGAGGAGGGTCTCGAGGAGGCCAGATCCAACCCCGCACTCTTTGACGACTTTCGCAAGGCGATGGCCCGTCGAGCCCGTGGATTCGACGCACCCGACGCCTGTGTCGAGTGTGTTGAAGCTGCGGTCACCCTCCCCTTCCACGCCGGACTTGCCAAAGAGCGGGAGATCTTCAGAACGCTTGTCGCGTCTGACCAATCGAAGGCGCAGCGCCACGTGTTCTTTGCCGAGCGTGAAGTCGCAAAGATCCCCGACGTGCCGAAGGACACCCCAACGTCCCCGGTGGAGGCCGCTGCCGTCATCGGGTGCGGCACCATGGGTGGTGGGATCGCCATGAACTTTGCGAACGCAGGTCTACCCGTGACGGTTTTCGAAGTGACGCAAGACGCGTTGGACCGGGGAATGTCCACGATCCGAAAGAACTACGCCGCAACGGTCTCGAAGGGGCGGCTAGCACAGGCCGAGATGGACCGGCGCCTGTCCCTCATCACGCCAACTCTGAGCTACGACGACGTCGCCCACGCGGACATCGTCGTCGAAGCCGTCTTTGAGGAGATGGATCTGAAGAAGCGTGTGTTCGGCACGCTCGACGAGACGTGCAAGGCAGAGGCGATTCTCGCGACCAACACCTCGACGCTGGACGTCAACGAGATCGCCGGCTCCACCACTCGTCCGGACAAGGTGATCGGGACGCACTTCTTTAGCCCCGCCAACGTCATGCGGCTCATGGAGAACGTGCGAGGCCAGGCGACCTCCCCCGAGACGATCGCGACCGTCATGAAGCTGTCCAAACGGCTCGGCAAGGTCGGGGTGCTGGTGGGGGTCTGTGACGGGTTCGTCGGCAATCGGATGCTCTATACCTATCGCCGTCAGGCTGACTTCTTGCTCGAAGAGGGCGCGCTTCCCCGGCAGCTGGACAAGGTCATCTACGACTTCGGCATGCCGATGGGGCCGTTCCAGATGGCTGACCTGGCCGGTCTCGATGTCAGTTGGCGGGTCCGGAAGAGCCAGGTGGCGACGCGCCCGACCCACCTCCGCTACTCCCCGATTGCCGACCGTATCTGCGAGATGGGTCGCTTCGGGCAGAAGACAGGCGCAGGATGGTATCGATACGAGGACGGAAGCCGGGTACCGATTCCCGACCCCGTCGTCGAGAATCTCATCGTCGGCGTCTCCGATGAGCTCGGGATCGCGCGGCGCACCGTCACCGACGACGAAGTCATCCCCCGGTGCCTCTATCCACTCGTCAATGAAGGCGCCAAAATCCTTGAGGAAGGTCTGGCGCTTCGTGCGAGCGACATCGACACCATCTGGATTCACGGCTACGGCTTCCCCCGGTACCGGGGCGGACCGATGTTCTGGGCCGATCTCGTCGGGATCAAGACGATCTACGAGACAATGAATCAGCTCCACGCCGAGCATGGTGACTGGCTGCGACCGGCACCACTCCTCGCCGAGCTCGCTCGAGATGGCCGGGGGTTCTCCGACCTGTAGGGCGGCCTGATCATGAGCAGCGGAGGCAACGCTCCAATCGTCCAGGTGCTGACGCGATGCAAGTGAGTCTCGCGTATGGCCGGAGCCGCTTGCCTATCGAGGTCCCGTCTGCTCCGACCACAGTGCTCGAACCAACCTACATCCAAGGTTTGGCCGATCAACAGGAGGCGGTCCGAAACGCGATCAACCAACCGCTCGCCTCTCCGGCACTCCGCGATATCGTGCACACGGGGCAATCGGTCGCGATCTCGATCTGTGACAACACCCGGCCCATGCCGAGCCGGACGGTGCTCCCCGTCCTGCTCGAGGAGCTCTCTCACACCCCTGGTCTGGACGTCGCGGTCCTCGTGGCCACCGGTACGCACCGCGCCGCCACCGACCACGAGCTGCGGGAGATGGTTGGCGAGGATGTCGTCAACAACTATGAGGTGGTGAACCACGACGCCTTCGACCGCACGACGCTACGCCAGCTGTCCGATGCTGGGCCCCGGGTACCCGTGTGGCTCAACCGGCGCTGGGTCGACGCCGACGTCCGGATCACGACTGGTTTCGTCGAGCCCCACTTCTTTGCCGGGTTCAGCGGGGGGCCAAAGATGGTCGCGCCCGGGCTCGCCGGGTTCGACACGACGATGCGGCTCCACGACGCCGAGATGATCGGGTCTGCCAACGCTCGGTGGGGGGTGACGGTCGGCAACCCGATCCATGACGCCATCCGTCGAATCGCCGAGCAATCTGGTGTGCACTTTAGCGTCGATGTGGCGATCAACCGCGACCGGCAGATTACGGGTGTCCGCGCCGGTAACTTGTTCGCCGTCCACGAGACGATGTGTGGGGTCGTCAAGCGGTCGGCCATGCAGGCCTTTGATACTCCGTTCGACGTCGTCGTGACGACCAACAGCGGATACCCCCTCGACCAGAACCTCTATCAGACGGTCAAGGGGATCTCGGCCGCTGCGCAGGTCGTCAAAGACGGCGGCGTCATCCTCTGCGCGGCCGAGTGCGCCGATGGACTCCCGGCGCATGGCGCATACGGCAACATCCTCTCATCCCGGCCGACGCCCGAGTCGTTGCTGGAGATGATCAATGAGCCGGGTCACAACCGGCATGACCAGTGGGAGGTCCAAGTCCAGGCGCAGATTCAACGTCGGGCTAAGGTCTTTCTCAAGACCGACGGACTCAGTGACATGGAGGTGCGGGCAGCGCACCTCACGCCGATCGACGACATCGGCGCGGCGACCCGCGAGCACCTCGGTCGCCTTGGCCACGCCGCCCGCCTCTGCGTTTTGCCCGAGGGTCCCCAGACGATTCCGTATCTCGACCTGGCCGAAGGGTGAGCGCACCGGAGCCGTGAGCTCATCATCTATAGCGGCCGGTATAATACGGCCGGCAACCATGGATTTCTCACTCTCTGACTCGGCTCTCGCGTTCCAGTCTCGTCTGTCCGCTTTGATGGATGAGGCCGTCTACCCGGCCGAAGCCGCGTATTTCGACCAGGTCGAGTCCGCCACCAACCGGTGGGAATCCCCGCCGGTCATGGAGGAGCTCAAGGACCGCGCCCGCGCGGCCGGGCTGTGGAACCTGTTTCTGCCGGAGAGCCAGTTCGGTGCCGGCCTGACCAACGTTGAATACGCCCCGCTCTGTGAGCTCATGGGCCGGTCGGCGATCGCACCCGAGGTATTCAACTGCGCGGCTCCGGATACGGGGAACATGGAGGTCCTCGAGCGATACGGGACCGACTCCCAGCAGGCCGAGTGGCTGACCCCGCTTCTCGACGGGCGGATTCGCTCGGCCTATGCCATGACCGAGCCGCGGGTGGCATCATCCGACGCCACGAATATCAGCGCCCGGATCGAGCCGCATGATGATCACTACCTAATCAACGCTCGGAAGTGGTGGATCTCTGGCGCCGGGGACACGAGGTGCCGCATCTTCATCCTGATGGGCAAGACCGACCCCACCGCCGACCGCTATCGCCAGCATTCGATGGTGCTCGTTCCCAGGGACACTCCGGGCGTGCGCCTAGTGCGCCCGCTGTCGGTGTTCGGTTACGACCACGCGCCGTCAGGTCACTGGGAGCTGGCCTTCGACAACGTCCGCGTGCCCAAGGAGAACATTATCCTCGGCGAGGGCCGCGGCTTTGAGATCGCCCAGGGGCGTCTCGGTCCCGGCCGCATTCACCACTGCATGCGGATGATTGGTCTGGCCGAACGCTCGCTCGAGGCCATGTGCGAGCGGGCAAAGTCGCGGGTGGCATTTGGCAAGCCGCTGGCAGAGCAGGGCGTGGTGATGGAAGCGATCGCCGATTCTCGAATCGAGATCGATCAGGCGCGCCTGATGACCCTCAAGGCCGCGCACATGATGGACACGGTGGGGAACAAGGTCGCTCGGGCCGAGATTGCGATGATCAAGGTTGTCGCTCCCAATATGGCGCAGCGCGTGGTCGACCGGGCGATCCAGGTGCACGGCGGCGCCGGGGTGTCGGGAGACTTCGGTCTGGCCGCGGCGTGGGCTCAGGCTCGCGCGACGCGTCTGTTCGACGGCCCGGACGAAGTGCATCGTCGCACGGTGGCGCGGCTCGAGCTCAAGAAGTCGTGACCCCGCCTCTCATGTCCCACACTACCCGTACGCCAATGACACCGTCTCGGCGACACACGCAGGTTTCACGATCCCCTCTGCCTCGACGACCATTGCGCTCGTCAGCCGCAATACGTCCGGTTGAGAGCGCTCGGCCGAGAGGAGCGTCTGGGTTCCGCGCAGCCGGGTGCCGACAAGAACTGGAGCCGGGAACCGCACCCGGTTCAAGCCGTAGTTGATGAAGCGTGTGACGCCACGCACCTCGGCGATCTCGTTCCGAAACTTCACGACCAGCGAGAGCGTCAGCAGCCCCTGGATGATTGGCCCACCGACGGCCAGCTCGCGGGTCGCGCGCTCGACGTCAAGATGGATCCACTGATGGTCGCCCGTCACCTCCGAAAAGGCGTTCACCGTATCTTGGGTGACGGCCACCCATTGACTCGTCCCCAGTTCGGTGCCGGCCAGCGACTCGAGTTCATCGAGACCGTTGATGATTCGCATCTGTCAGTTCTCCGAAACACTGTAGGCAAAGGGCACTGGTGGACTGTAACAACCATTCGTTTAATGAGGTTCGGCCGCGACGCCCGCGTGGCAAGGCGAGACGAGGGAGCAAATTGGGCATTTGTGACCGAGGAGCAACGCCGCCAGGCGGGGCGTCCCGGTCGGAGATCGCTAAGCGAATGGTTGCTACAGTCCACTAGCATACGAGGTTTCGCACCGTGCACAAAGACCCTGAGACCATTGACGTTCGCTCCGACGAGTCGCTCGACCTCACCCGTCTTGAACCCTGGCTCAGGGCCAACCTGCCGGCCACCGATGGGCCCCTCGACATTCAGCAGTTTGGGGGCGGCCACGCCAACCTGACCTATCTCCTCGCCTTCGGTGACACCGAGTATGTGCTCCGCCGGCCCCCACTCGGTCCCGTCGCTCCGAGTGCTCACGACATGAGTCGAGAGCATCGCGTACTCTCACGCCTGGGCAAGGCCTTCCCCCTCGCACCGACCAGCCTCGTTCTCTGTCAGGACGCGGCCATTATCGGTGCGGACTTTCACGTGCTCGAACGGCGTCAGGGATTCGCCATCCGGACCGAGCTTCCGCCCACCCTGTCACAAGACACCGGCGCTGTGAAACGGCTGGCCGAGATGATCGTGGACACGCTGGCCGCGCTGCATCGGGTGGATACAGACGAGGTCGGGTTGTCCGAGCTGGGCCGCCCAGTGGGCTTCGTGCAGCGCCAGCTGTCCGGCTGGTCGAAACGCTGGCACGCGGCCAAGGACCATGACCTCCCCGACGTCGACAGGTTGATGCGCTGGCTCCACGCGGAGATCCCACCGTCGCAGTCCACAACGCTCCTCCACAACGACTACAAGCTGGACAACCTGCTATTGGATACCGCCGACCCGACCCGGGCCACCGCGGTGCTCGATTGGGACATGTGCACGCGAGGCGACTCGCTGATGGACCTGGGGTACCTGTTGAACGTGTGGATTGAAGCCAAAGACGACCCGTCCTGGCGTGACAGCACGTCGATGCCGAGCTACGAGGAGGGATTCCTGACGCGTGACGAGGTGGTCGAGCGCTACGCGCGAAAGACCGGATTCGACGTGGGGCGCGTTCAGTGGTACTACGCCTTCGGCGTGTTCAAGCTGCTCGTGATCCTGCAGCAAATCTATATACGGTTTCTTCGGGGCCAGACGCAGGACGAACGGTTTCGGGTACTGGGCCGTCGAGTCGAGCGGCTCGCGCGGAAAGGCGTGAGCGTGGCCGACGGACGGTAGGCGGACAGCCGAAGGGATCTGCGTTCTCGTGTGGTGACCACCCTAGTGCAGTGGTTCAGAAATACCTCGGCATTCGGCCACCGAGGCATCCCCTCTGCCTGCGTTGCTCCTCTGTCACAGATTCCCGATTTGCTCCTTCGTCGCGCCTGGCCAGACGGGTGCCTCGGCGCCCTCGGTGCACGAGGTATTTCTGAACCACTGCACTAGAACGGCTTCATCACGACCATCGCCACGGCAAGAAACACCGCGGTCATCGTCAATAACCGTAGCGAACCGGTCTGACCCGGCTGCCGGAACGCCAGTGCTGGAAGCGTGGCGAGGCCAAGCCAGCAGGCCAGCTTGACGATGATCCATCCGGGGAAGCCGAACCCGCCCTGCGCCAGAAGACCAAAGCCCGAGACGAGAGCGACAAGCGCCAGGATCCCCGACCACATCATGGCGCGCTTGCGATGCTCGCGGTGAGGTGCCGCCAGCGCACCAAACACGACCGCCGGGAGCATCACGACGGCAAAGATATGCGCGATTTGATACAGCTGAGGGTTCATCGAGCCTCCGCCATTCGTGCTATCTGGACGGAATGCCCGAATAGCTCAGTTCCGTATCGTATCTGAGTACCCCACGCGTGACCGAGGTGACGACCCCGGCCAGCTTCTGGCCGACTGTATCAGCTTGCTCACCAAACGCTCGGGCCACGATGCTGGGTTGCATCAACTCGACGAAGCTCGCGTGGTTCTCGACGATCAACCATGAAGTCGGTTCCGGACCGAACAGCCGATGGTAGACCCCGAACACGACGTTCGCCTCTCGAAACGTTGGGAGACCTTGTCGGAGAAACTCCTCCCACTCGCCGGTCCGGCCGGGCGCGACCTGAATGATCGTCTGGCGGGCGAGGAACAGATCGCCGACATCGTCAGCCTCGACGCTGAGGTCAGGTCGATACTCCGTCATGTAGCTTCGCCGGGACGCCGTGCATCGACGTAGCTGATCCACCAGGCGACGCAGCCGGTCCGGGGCCATGACCCGCGCGAGCGGGCCGCCCGTATCCAACTCGGCCAGACCGCCAAAGGGCCTGACCAGCAGCAGGTCGTAGGTGTTGCCGAATTCAGCGGTACGCCAGACCGCCCGCCAGGGAACACCGGCGCGCTGGAGGGCGGGGTTGACGCTCTCGAGCTGTAGCTCAACGTAGTCGTCCATCCGATCGGGAATAAGGCTCACGATCACTACCGACAGGAGATTTTCGCCATCCTGCGCGCGCAGACCGTGAGAGAAGCCGGCGATCCCGATCGCTGTCACGACGGTTACGACGGCGCTACGCACTGTAAGACTCGCCATGGTCCCCTCCCGTCGATCTAACCTGCCCCAACCCGGATTCCCTGCTCCTCGTCGACCCTCCACAAGAGCAGTCCGCCAATCAGAAAGAACACTAGCACACTCGCCATGCCGACCCGTTGTGAGTACGCGTCGCTCAGGATGCCCAGGAGCCACGGGCCCATAAACGCCGTGACCTTGCCTGAAAACGCAAAGAACCCGAAGAACTCCGATTCGTGTTCTTTCGGGACGAACCGCGCCATGAGCGACCGGCTGGCTGACTGGTTGGGCCCGAGGAAGAACCCAACGAGGATGCCGGCAACCCAGAACCAGAAGCGGTTGGGGGCTATCGCGGCCAGGACCGCGGCCACCGAGAGAAAGACCAGGCTGATCGTGATCGTCCGCTTTCCGCCGATTCGGTCATCGACGAAGCCGAAAATCCACGCCCCCAAACCGGCCACGACGTTGAGGACGATCCCGAAGACAATAACCTCTGGAATCGTGAAGCCGAACGTGCCGTTCGCGTAGATCCCACCAAAAGCGAAGACGGTGACCAGCCCATCGTTGTAGACCAGTCTGGCCACCAGGAACCTCGCGACCTCTCGATATCGGCGCAGATGGGCGACGGTGTGCTTCAGATCGCTCACGGCCGAACGCAAATCCACACCGGTCGTCAGCACATGGTCGTCGCGGACGAAGAAGAGCAGCGGCAGGCTGAACAAGAGAAACCAACCGGCGACGAGGAGGTTCGTGGCTCGCACGTGGAAACCAGCTTCGGTGGAGACTCCGAAGGGCGGAGGGTCCCCGATGGCGAACGGGAGAGCCAGCACCAGGCACACCAGTCCCCCCGCATACCCGACAGCCCAGCCATAGCCCGACACCCGTCCCAGACGGTCGGCAGACGCAATGCTCGGCAGGAAGGAGTTGTAGAAGACCAGGCCGATCTCGAAGGCGACGTTCGCTATGACGAACACGCCAAGCGCCAGCCAGACGGCGTTGGGCTGATCTGGTCGAACGAAGGCCAGAGCCGCCGTCATCACGCAGCACGTGAGCGTGCACCCGAACAGGTATCGGCGTCGGTCGCCCTGGTCTGCCAGCGCGCCTGCGAAGGGCGCCATGAGCGCGATCAGAATCGCGCTCACCGTGACACCCCGCGACCACAGGGCTGTGCCGTGGCCGGGGTCGGACGCAAACGTCTCGGCGAAGAAGGTGGAATAGACGAAGGTGACGACGAGTGTTGTGAAGCCCGAGTTCGCCCAGTCGTAGAGACACCAGGAGGCGATCACCTTGCGGTCGTTCAACGCCATGCCCGGCTGATCCTGTCATACAATGCCCCCTAAGTCGCTCGGCACCGCCTATGGTCGCGTCCCCCATCTACTTGGTCCGCCACGCTGAAACCACGCTCAATGCCGCCCGTGTCGTGCAGTATCCCGACACGCCCCTGAGCTCTCACGGACAGTGGCAGGCGCTGCGACTGGCCGGGCATCTTCACCGCCTGGGAATCACCCACGTTGTGTCCTCGGACTACACACGGGCGCGCGCGACTGCGACCACTATCTGCGACACGTCGAAGGCCACCCTGACGGTCGACCCGATTCTGCGGGAACGCCATCTGGGGGAGCTGCGCGGTCGACCCTATTCAGAGGTGAGAGACCAGGTTTTCTCCGAGCGCGTCGACCCCGCCGACGGAGAGACTTGGACCGACTTCACCGAACGAATCGACAGACTGTGGACGTGGGTTCACGAGCGCCGAAAGGAGGCCGAGGGTGCCCTGGCGGTCGTCACCCACGGTCTCGTGTGTCGAGCGTTGGCCTCCCGCCACTTCGTGGTCCCAGGCGACGCGCCCTTGGCGTTTGGCAACGCCTCAGTTACCGTCATTGACCCGGACCCTCCCTGGCGGGTCAGGGTCATGGCCAGCAACACCTATCTCGACAACGACTCCCCACCGCCATTCATGGAAGAGGATGACTGATGCCGCTGTTCACTCTGATTGCCCACGATCGCAAGAACGGTCTCGAACGCCGATTGGCCCACCGTCCTGCACATCTCGAACACATGGCCCGGCTGGATGCGTCTGGACGCATTCGATACGGTGGGCCGCTGCTGAACGAAAAAGGCGAGATGTCGGGCAGCCTCATCATCATCGAAGCCGACGACCTGGAGGCGGCGCAGGGGACCTTTGGTGAAGACCCGTACATCATCCACGGGGTGTTCGAGGAGTACGACATCATCGAGACCAAGCGGGTGTTTCCGAGGGCCAATTAGCCATGATCTACAATGATGCCTCGCGCACGGCCACCCCATGAACGTCGACACCCTCTTCTCGCTTCGTGGCAAGACCGCCCTCGTCACCGGGGGCTCTCGGGGAATCGGACGCATGATCGCGGAGGGCTTCGTTCGGGCCGGAGCCACCGTCTACATCTGCGCGCGCAAGCGTGAGGAATGCGACGCCACGGCAGCGGCGCTGGCCGCGAGTGGCGACTGCCGGTCGCTCCAGGCCGATATCGCCACCGCTGAGGGTCGCGCCTCGCTCGTGGCGAGTCTTGGCGATCAGACGGAGCAGCTCGATATCCTGGTCAACAACGCCGGCGCGACCTGGGGGGCACCCTACGAGGACTACCCCATGGAGGGATTCCGCAAGGTGCTCGACCTCAACGTGTCGGCCCTCTTCTTTCTCACCCGCGACCTCACACCGATGCTCGAGCGGGGCGATCGAGAAGGCGACCCGGCCCGGGTCATCAACATCGGCTCGATGGACGGCATCCACGTGCCCACGATCCTCCCCCTACCGACCTTCGCGTATTCGGCCAGCAAGGCGGCCGTACACCACCTGACTCGGACACTCGCCGTGGAGCTGGCGTCGCGGAAGATCACCGTCAACGCGGTGGCGCCCGGGTACTTCGAGAGCAAGATGACCCGGCAGGTATTGCAGGACCACCGGGCGGAAATAGAAGAGGCGTGTCCGCTCGGCCGGATCGGCCAGCCCGAAGAGATGGCCGGCGTCGCCATCTACCTCGCATCGAGAGCCGGCGCGTACACCACCGGAGCGGTGATTCCCGTTGATGGAGGCACCAGCATCTACTAATGTAGGGTCCTCGTGATTTCCAAAGCGAATCACGAGGACACTCCATAGCCCCGGGCAACTGGGACTGAGGTGCCGATGATCTATACCAGTCCGCTACCCGACGTACACATTCCGGAGGTCCCGCTTCCGGAATACGTCTTCGAGCATGCAGCGCGATGGCCTGACAAGGCGGCGCTGATCGACGGCCCCTCCGACCGAACCATCACTTACGCGCAACTGACTGAGTCCGTAGACGCCGTCGCGGCCGGGCTGGCCGCGCGCGGATTCAGGAAGGATGACGTCTTCGCCATCTACAGCCCCAACATCCCCGAGTACGCGGTGGCGTTCTTCGGCGTGGCGCGGGCAGGCGGTATCAATACAACGATCAACCCGCTCTATACCAGCTCGGAGCTTCGGCACCAGCTTTCGGACGCAGGTGCGAGATACCTTGTGACGATCCCGGCCTTTCTCGAGAAGGCCCGCGAATCGGTCGCAGGCACGTCGGTAGAAGAGGTGTTCGTGTTCGGGGAGGCGGAGGGGGCCACGCCGTTCGCGTCGCTGATTGGAGCAGGCGTCCCCCCGACCGTCGATATAGACGCGCGGGATGACGTGGTCGCACTGCCCTACTCGAGCGGCACGACCGGATCGCCAAAGGGCGTAATGCTCACGCACCACAACCTTGTTTCGAACCTTGCCCAGACCAATGCGGTCGAGACACTTGATCAGGCTGAGGTCCTGATCGGCATCCTGCCCTTTTACCACATCTATGGGATGCTCGTGATCATGTGTGGCGCCTTGCGGGTTGGTGCGACGGTCATCACGATGCCGAGGTTTGACCTCGAACAGTTCTTGAGTCTCATCCAGCGTCACGGCGTCACCACAGGCTACCTGGTTCCGCCGATCGTCCTCGCGCTGGCCAAACACCCTATGGTCGACCAGTACGACCTGTCGACGCTCACCAACATCATGTCCGGTGCAGCGCCGCTGGCCGAGTCGGTCGCGACAACCTGCGCCACGCGCAACAATGTTCTCGTACGCCAGGGATACGGCCTCACCGAGACGAGTCCTGTCACCCATACGAATCCTCCACACCTGGAGGTCAAGGTTACGTCGGCCGGCCCGGCGATCCCCAACACCGAGTTCAGGATCGTCGACGTGGCCACCGGTGAGGACGCACCGACCGGAGACCCGGGCGAAATCTGGCTCCGCGGGCCTCAGGTTATGAAAGGGTATCTGGGCAACCCCGATGCGACCCGCGCCATGATCGACCGCGACGGATGGCTGCACTCAGGCGACATCGGCCGGGCCGATGAGGACGGATATCTGTACGTCGTCGACCGCCTAAAGGAACTGATCAAATACAAAGGGCTACAGGTTGCACCCGCAGAGCTGGAGGCCGTCGTGCAGTCGCACCCGGCGGTCGCTGACGTGGCCGTCATCCCCAGTCCAGACGAAGAAGCAGGAGAAGTGCCCAAAGCCTTCGTGGTCGTCAAACCCAATGTCTCGGTGACGGCGGACGAACTGATGGCCTACGTCGCAGAGCGGGTCAGCCCCCAGAAGAAGGTTCGTCGGGTCGAGTTCATCGATGCCATTCCCAAGGTCCCCTCGGGGAAGATCCTGCGTAGACAGCTCGTCGAACGCGAGCGGACGGCGAGAGGAGATATGGGTGCGTGATCAGCCGTCCGGAGAACGAGGGCTCACGGACCAGGAATCACGCCTTCCGTCGTGAGCCGGACCCTGTATAGCCCCGTGCGCGCCGTCATGTAGAGAGTATGTCCGTCGTCTCCCCAGGCGACGTTGGCCGGAACCTCTGTCGGCTGGATCGTCCCTAGGTGGGTCCCGTCCGGGTCAAACACCCAGACGCCACCCGGACCGGTGGCGAAGATGTTGCCCGCAACGTCCACCTTCATTCCGTCAGGTGCACCGGTCGCTTCCACGGCGGTCACGTCGTAGAAGACGCGGGGGTTGGAGACGCCCTCATCGTCCAGGTCATAGGCCATCCACACGGCCTGGCTTCCATCGGAGTTGGCGACGTAGAGAGTCGACTCGTCAGGGGACAGCGCAATACCGTTCGGCCGTGACTGCTCCGCATAGAGGACCTCGAGATCGCCCGACGGCCGGAGACGATAGATACCGTTGAAGTCGAGCTCCCGCAGGGGCGATTCCTCGGCATCCGCCAGCCCGTAGGGCGGGTCGGTGAAGTAGATCGACCCGTCCGACCCGTACACGAGATCGTTGGGACTGTTCAGACGCGCCCCTTCGTGGTTGTCGACCAGCACCGTGCGGCTGCCATCCTCTTCGAGCCGGGACACCTGCCGATAGCCATGCTCGGCCATCACGAGGCGACCCTCGGCATCGAGCGTCAGCCCGTTCGAACTGACCGAACCTCGCCCCTCCATATCACCGGTATACACCGGCTTCATGAACACGCTGGCTCCCTCGGATTCCGTCCACTGGTAGATGGTGTTGTCCCGTACGTCTGAGAAGAACAGGCGTGACTCGCCTTTCAACCAGACCGGACCCTCGGTGAAGACGAAACCATCGGCCAACTTCTCGATCGTGGCATCGGGTGGCACCAGCGCATCGAGACGTTCATCGACACGCACCACCGACCCGGCGCCACTCGTCGGCGCCCCGCCCTCTTCACCGACCGGCGCGGCGTCCGTCATGGGCGCCTCGACCTCGGACGATCCACAGGCAAGCGCGAAGAAACAGACAGCGATCACCGCAGCTCGATACATGGGCATGGTGGGTTCCTCACTCAGGATTGTTCGAGCGAGCTCGGCTGGCTCAGCGTTGCGCTGGATTATACATGAGGCGCCCGTGAGACTGGTAAGGTCACATCAGACATGGAGACAGGCCACTTCCTCCTTTCCCTCACCATCTGGTTGGCGCTTGGCGCCTACGCCGCAAGCGAGGCGGGACAGGCCGGGCGGGTGACCATGCTGGGACTGAGCGGGTCGCGGGTCATGTTGACGGTCGGCTGCCTCCTCTACCTGGCCCATGTCGCAGCTGCCTTCACTTTCGAGCACGCATGGAGCCACACGGCCGCGTACGAGAACACAGCCCGGCAGACGGAGGCGGTCTTTGGACTCGACTGGGGCGGCGGTCTCTACGTGAACTACGCCTTTTCCGCCCTGTGGGTGAGCGAAGCAGCCTGGTGGTGGCTGGCACCGGACCGCTACCTGGCGCGAAGACGCTGGATACCCGTGACAGTCCGCTCGGTGTTTCTCGTCATGATCGTGAACGGCGCCGTCGTGTTCGTCGACGGACCGATGCGTTGCGTAGGTCTCGCGATCGTTGCCGCGCTGGCGGCGACGTGGTGGTCTGTCGGCCACTCGGCGTCGAGGGTCTGAGGCTGTCGGCCGGTCGTGGATGTGCGCCTAGCGACCCGATGCCACGCGGCCGTACACGTCGAGCGCGCAAGTCGCCATCCGGGCCGAGGTGTAGTGCTCGCGCACCCCGACTGCACCCTGTGCCCCAAGCTCGCGCCGACGTACGGGGTCGTTGGCCAACAGGCGAAGCGCGTCGACAAAAGCGTCGAGATCGTCTGCGGGAACAAGGATGCCTCCACCCGTCCGCTCGATCATTTCTGTGTAGGTCCCCCTCCGTGGTGCGACGACGGGGACGCCACAGGCCATCGCCTCGAGTAGAGCCATACCTTTCGGGTCGTCGTAGATCGCAGGGATCGCAAAGACGTCAAGTCCCTGCAAGAAAGCAATCTTCTCCTTGCGGTCCATCGCGCCTTCATAGCTGACCTGCTCGGACAGTCCCCAGGTCCGAATCTGATCTTGTAGCGACTCGAGGAAGCCGCGGTGCTCCGGCGCCAGATAGCCTGCGAGACGCACGCTGGCCTGCTGGTACTCGCCGCCGTCGCGGAGTCGCTTGAACGCTTCGCACAACAGGTGGGTCCCCTTCTCGGGCGCAATGCGTCCGAAATGTCCGATGGTGAACCGGTTAGATTCGACGTCGGACCTTGCGGGCTGGGAACGCTCGTATCCTGTCTCGTTGATCCCGAGCGGTACGACGTCGATCTTGGCACCCGGAATGCCCAGATAGCGGCACATGTGCGCCGCGTAGTAGTCGCTGACCGCGACAAAACGGTCGACATACGCCAGGCTGTCCTGTATCAACTGCTGCGCCTGACCGCGGTAGGGCTCGCTGAGATGGCCGAGAAAGATGTCCTCCCCCTGCAGCGTGCAACAGACGGGAACGCCGAGCGTCTCCTTGATCGGTCGGGCCAGGGCGATCAGCATCGAGTTCGAGAGGTCGACGACGTCAGGCAGAGGCTGCCCCTTCAGCCAGTGGACCAGCTTGTCGATCTCCTTCGCCTGGTGTCCGTGGCGCCCAGCCAACACTGACACGGTCAGCCCTCCCAATTGCTCTGGCTGCGTCTGCACGCCACCGGCGACGGTCCGCAACAACCAGGGCGCATCCCACAATCTGTCAAGCAGCCAGGGCGTATGCCGGAAGAGCGACACGTACTGCTCCAGATACACGCTGACGCCGCCAAAGAACACACGGTCGGCGCTGACGTTGTCCTCGTCGGTCAGGGTCGGCGTGTACATGGGCAACAGGAGCACGTCGTGCCCCTGGTCCATCATCGCGGTGGCCAGGGCGTTGTCACGTATGCAGCTGCCGCAGTACATGCCACCGGCGCCGGCCGTGATGTAGGTGATTCGCATTGAAGGACGGCTGATTATAGCGGCCGTGCAATGCAGTACAGGTACTCGCCACCCCTGAGGTAGATCTCGTCCCCGACGAGCGCCGGCGAGGCATCGAACCCGTCCTCGAGGACATTTGTCGCAAGCACCTCGAAGGTCTTGCCCGCCCTCACCACGGCTGTCGTGCCTGCACGGCCCGGAATGTAGACTCGGTTGCCAACCCCGACCGGCGAGGCGTACACGTCGCGCACGTCAGGGAGACGCTCGGGCCCGTAGAAACGCTGACCCGTCTTGGCATCGAACGCCGACAGGATTCCGGCATTGCTCTTCACGAGGTAGAGCACCCCGTCATGCAAGAGTGGCGACGGGACGTAGGGCGTGTCACGGTCGAGGGTCCAGGCCACCGCCTCCCCATCCGAAATGTCTCCCGTCGCACGGTCGAGCCGGACGGCCATCAGCCGGTTGCCTCGAAAGCCGCTCGTGATAAACACCATCCCGTCGGCGGCGACAGGCGATGGAATGGCGTTCAAGGTGACCCCTTCGCTCTCCCAGACGACGCGCCCCGTCTCCAGGTCGTAGCTCCGCACCCGATTGGTCGCGCTCGTGATCACCTGCGCCGACCCGTCGTGCGCGACGACGAGCGGGGTGGCCCAGGAGGTCATCTCCTCTCGTTCTACGCGCCACCGTTCTTCCCCGGTGTCCTTGTCGAGAGCAGTGATGAAGGACTGCCCCTGGTGGTCCCAGTTGACGACGATCGAATCACCGTGAAGCACCGGCGAGGCACCCTCCCCGAACCCAAAGCGGATCTCCATGTCACCAAAGTCCCGCTGCCAGAGAAGCCGTCCGTCGAGGTCATAGCAGAACAGACCTCGCGAGCCAAAGAAGGCGCAGACCTGCTCGTCGTCGACGACGCCGGACGATGAAGCCCATGTCCCGGTGCGGTGGCGACCCTCGTGCGGCAGTTCTTCCGTCGCCACCTGCTCCCACAGCACCCGGCCGTCGACCCTGGCCAACGCCATGATGGAGTAGCGTTGAACCTCGTCTGCCCCGATGCCGCCCGTGACCCGCCGTCTGAGGCGGGTGAACAACCCGCCGCCGGAGCCTCCGCTTTCGCCAGTCGGCGACGCCGTCAGTACGAAGACCCGGTCGCCCCACACGATGGGCGACGCCGACCCGGCCCCCGGGATCGCGACCTTCCAGCGGATGTTCGTCTCCTCGCCCCAGCTAAGCGGTGGGGTCCCCGAGCTGGCGCTTCCCGTCCCGTCGGGGCCACGCCACTGCGGCCAGTAACCCTCCCCGCCGGGCTGAGCGAGCACCACATCAGGCAGTGCGACGGCCCCAACCGCTACCAGCATCAGCACGCACGTGAGTCGGATCACGCTCATACCGCCAATGATACCCCCGGCTCTCCATCCCAGTGATAGGATTACGCGCATGTCGAAGCTGATGGTTCCCGACACGATGGCCTCATTCCTGGCGCTCCTTTTCTTCGTCGTGGGTCTGGCGGCCGCGGCCGCGGCACAGGTTCCCGCTCCCGATGACGTCGCCAAAGCGCCGAACGACGCGGAAACGACTAGCACAGGGCTGGCATCGAAGGTCGTCCATGCCGGCACCGGCTCCACCCATCCGACGGCCTCCGACCAGGTCACGGTGCACTACACCGGCTGGATGACCAACGGTGAGATGTTCGATAGCTCGGTTGCCCGTGGACAGCCGGCCACCTTTCCGCTGACCGGCGTGATCGCGGGATGGACAGAGGGCGTGCAGCTAATGGTCATCGGTGAGAAACGGCGGTTCTGGATCCCGTCGGATCTCGCCTACGGTGATCGGGGGTTTGGCGACGGAGTGATTCCCCCAGGCGCCGAGCTGGTCTTCGACATAGAGCTACTGGCGATCAAGTAGTCGATCAGTGGTGTCCGCTTCGCCCTCCTCACCGTAGGCGCTCGGACGCTAGTTCTGCTGCTTGGGTCCCACCGTGTTGCGGAGAATACCAACGTTCTCGAGCTCGACCTCTACCACGTCGCCAGGCTTCATGGCACTCGTGGTTCCGGGCGTGCCGGTAAAGATCATGTCCCCTGCCTCCAACGTCACGTACTTCGAGACGTAGCTGACGATGCTGGCGGTGTCAAAGATCAAGTCCTGGGTTCGCTGGGACTGAACGACTTCGCCGTTGAGGCGGGTCTCCAGCAGAATGTTGTTGTAGTCGACACCAGCGACCATCACCGGTCCCACAGGTCCAAAGGTGTCGGCTCCCTTCGCACGGAACCACTGGAGGTCGCCGCTTTGCCACTCGCGCTCGCTGACGTCGTTGCCCGGCGCGACGGCGAAGATATAGTCGTTGGCCTCCTCGGCGGGGACGTTCTTCGCCGTGCGGCCGATGATCAGCACCATTTCGCCCTCGTAGTGGAGGTTGGTGGCATCGGCGTAGTAGGTGATCTCATCCTCGTGAGGAATCACAGATGTCGGATACTTGGTGAACACGCCAGGCTCGGCCGCCGGATCAGCCTCTCCTAGGTGGCTCCCGTAGTTGAATCCGATCGCGATCACCTTCTTGGGTGCGGTCGGCGCGAGCACCCGAACGGCAGACAACGCCACGGTGTCTCCGGTCCGCTCGATCGAATCGAAGATGTCGCCCCGAAGCTCGTGAATCGTCTCGCCCTCGAGGACGCCATACGAAACGTTGGTACCGAGTTCGTAACGAACATACGTGGTCTTCTCCTGCGCCGTGACGACGCTAGGAACGGTCAGGCCAATCGCGAGCGCCAGGAATAGTCCGGTTCGTGCCATGTCGTTCTCCCCTTCACTGAGGTCCTTCGGAGGGGCGAATATAGCACCGTTCTCAGGTGAGGCCTAGTGTGGTGAGTTCGACAGCGACCTGAGTGCCTCAGACCCCATGGTATTCTGCCGACAGGTGACGACCAATCGAGAATGGCTCGACCGGGACCGCGCCCATCTGATCCACCCGTTGCACGACGAGGCGCTCCACACGACCGCCCGGGTGTGGGTGAAAGGCGACGGCGCCCTGCTGACCGATGGCGACGGCCGGGAGTGTATTGACGGACTGGCCGGTCTCTGGAACGTCACGGCCGGTCACGGGCGCACCGAGCTTGCGGAGGCGATGCGCGACCAGGCGGCGCGTCTCGCCTACGTGTCAGGCTATAGCGGAAGCTCCAACGCGCTGGCGATCGAGCTCGCGGAACAGCTGTCGACGCTCTGCTACTCCACCATCAACCACTTCTTCTTCGTCAGCGGCGGGAGCGAGGCAACCGAGAGCAGCATCAAGATGTCTCGGGCCTACTGGAAGCTCCGCGGGAAGCCAGACAAAACCAAGGTCATTTCTCGTATCGAGGGCTATCACGGCGTGACCCTGGCGGCGATGAGCGCCACGGGGTTGAGTCCCTACTGGCCCCTCTTCGAGCCGCGGGTGCCGGGGTTTATCCACATCCCATCGCCCTATCCCTATCGATACGAGGCGCGGGCCGGTGTCAGCCAGGGGCTCGCGGCGGCGAACGAGCTCGAGATGGCGATCCTCAGGGAGGGACCCGAAACCGTAGCGATGTTCATCGCCGAGCCGGTACAGGGAGCGGGCGGCGTCATCGTTCCCCAGGACGACTACTTCGGTCGGGTGCGAGAGATCTGCGACCAATACGAGGTCCTGCTGGTGGCTGATGAGGTGATCACCGGATTCGGTCGAACCGGCGCGATGTTTGGTCTGGAGCACTGGAACGTCGAGCCCGACATCGTGCAGTTCGCCAAAGCCGTGACCTCAGGCTACTTCCCATTTGGCGGCATCGGCATCAATGACCGCATCGCCACCACGCTGCACGACGACGGCCGGGCGTGGATGCACGCCTACACGTATAGCGCGCACCCTGTCGGCTGCGCGGTCGCTCTCCGCATGCTCAAGATCATCGAGGACGAGAGCTTTGTCGACCAGGCGGCCGCCAAGGGCCAGTATCTACTCAGCGCGTTGAAATCTGCCTTGGGCGACCATCCTCACGTCGGCAACATCCGCGGCAAGGGTCTGATGTGCGCCGTCGAGCTCGTCAAGGACAAGGCCACCAAGGAAGCCTACTCACCCAGTGACCGCGTTGGCCCACGGGTCAACCAGCAGACAAGCGAGCGAGGGCTGTTCAGCCGCGTCAAGGCCGATACCTATGTTCTCGCGCCAGCGTTCGTGATCACCAACGAGCAGCTGGACCAGACCGTCGAGCTCCTTTCTGAGTCCATCAAAGCGGTGCTCGACTAGAGCCCGCGCCCCTGTAGGGCTAGCGCCCCTGGCGCCGCCAGGCCGGACGTCTTGCGTCTTGGCCATGATTCCAATATGATATCACTGTGAAATCATACTACGAGAGGAGAAAAGCGTTATGACCAAAGAACAGACCCGCACCGTGCAATCGGGCTGGTTGATGCTCGGCATCCTGGGCGCGGTCCTCATTCTGACCATTCTGATCCTCATCCTGGGCGTCACCCAGAACAATGTATTCCCCACAGTCTTGCTGGTGATATTCGGCATAGTCGCCGACATTGTTGGCCTCGTCGGGTTCTTCGTCGTGAATCCGAACCAAGCTCGCGTGCTCCAGCTGTTCGGAAAGTATGTTGGCACCGTGCGGGACCCCGGTCTCCGCTGGGCCAACCCGTTCTACACCAAGAAGGCCATCTCACTTCGTGTGCGCAACTTCGAGACAGAGCGGAGCAAGGTCAACGATACAGATGGCAATCCGATCGAGATCGCGGCCGTCGTCGTCTGGAAGGTGGTCGACACCGCCGAGGCGGTGTTCGAGGTCGATGACTACGAGAACTACGTCCACGTGCAGAGCGAAGCGGCGGTCAGGGACCTGGCGACCCGGTATCCCTATGACACCCACGAAGACCACCAGCTCTCGCTCCGGGGAGATACCGCCGCAATCGCGGAGCATCTGAAGACGGAGATCCAGACCCGCCTCGATACAGCTGGCGTCGAGACGATCGAGGCCCGCATCACCCACCTGGCCTACGCTCCCGAAATCGCCTCGGCGATGCTTCAGCGGCAGCAGGCTGGGGCCATCATCGCCGCCCGGCAGCGGATCGTGGAGGGTGCGGTGGGTATGGTCGAAATGGCGCTCACCAAGCTGTCGAGCGAAGGGATCGTCGACCTTGACGAGGAGCGAAAGGCCAACATGGTCAGCAACCTCCTCGTGGTACTGTGCGGTGATCGCTCGGCCCAGCCGATCGTCAACACCGGCACGATTCACCAGTAGGATCACGCCGAACCACCGATCGTGGAAGACGAGACATGCCGCAACGGAAGCCGTTCCTGCTGCGGATCGACCCACACGTCTTGCAGGCCCTGCAGCGGTGGGCGAACGACGATCTGAGAAGCCTCAACGCACAGATCGAGTTCGTCCTCCGCGACTCGCTGCGACGAGTGGGCAGGCTCGACGATAAGAAGGCCCGGAAGACGTGACCTACGTCGTCATCGCCCTCTACTTCGGCGTATTGCTGCTCATTGGGAGCCTGGCGTCACGTCACGTTCACTCGCTCAGCGACTACTACGTCGGTGGCAAGCGGCTTGGCTATTGGGTCGTCGCCTTCTCGGCTCGTGCAACGGGGGAATCGGCCTGGTTGTATCTCGGCCTGACCGGTCTTGGGGCCCTGGTTGGTCTGCCGGCGCTCTGGGTCGTGGCGGGCGAGGTTGTCGGCGTCCTCTGCAGCTGGTTCCTGATGGCCCGGCCGTTCAAACGCGCGACCGACGCCAGCGGGTCGATCACCATCCCCGACTACTTGGTGAGTCGATTCGCCGGTGGACCCGATGGCGCTCGGTGGGCAACAACGCTACGGTGGACGGCGGCTGGCGCCCTGGCGGTGTTCGTCACCGTCTACGTCAGCGCGCAAATCGACGCAACCGGCCAGGCCTTCAACAGCTTTCTCAGCTGGAACTACTACCTGGGAGCGCTGGTGGGGTTCGGGATCGTCGTCGTGTACACCCTGTCTGGTGGCTATGTGGCTGTCGCCTGGTCCGACCTGTTCCAGGGGTCGCTCATGCTGGTCGGACTCGTGCTCCTGCCTCTTGGCGCGATGGCCGCGCTGGGCGGACTTGGCGGAGCCGGCACGGCGGTCGCGTCACTCGACCCCGCCCTCCTGAGCGTCTGGGGGGCCGGCGGGCCAACGCTCCCGAACCTGCTGACGACTATCAGTTACGCGGCGATCGGTCTCGGGTATCTCGGCTCCCCTCAGGTATACGTCCGCTTCATCTCGATCCGGAATGAAGGGGAGATTCTCGCCGGGCGGTGGGTGGCGGTCGCGTTCACGCTGCTCACAGATACGGGCGCGGTGCTCGGTGGCCTGCTCGGACGCGCACTGCTCGTCGGCGACACCGGTGACTTCGCGACGACGCTGGGCGCAAGTGGCGAACAAGTGCTGCCCATGCTCACGGCCGCGGTCTTTCCGACTATCGTCGTGGCCGTCTACAT
Source organism: Vicinamibacterales bacterium (assembly GCA_965249105.1). Taxonomy (GTDB): domain Bacteria; phylum Acidobacteriota; class Vicinamibacteria; order Vicinamibacterales; family UBA8438; genus CAUZIB01. The sequence continues at coordinate 2,572,992 of OZ252219.1, forward strand.
CGCCGCCGTGCTTGCCGCGACCATGTCGACGATCGACTCCCTGCTCGTCGTCGCTTCGAGCGCCGTCACCCACGACGTCTATCGCCAGAACCGCGGACGGCTCCTGTCCGAAGCGGCCCTGGCCTCCCTCTCTCGGCGAGTGACACTCACCCTCGCGCTGGTAGCGCTGGCCGTCTCCACCACCGTCTCGTTGGTCGCTCCGGACCGGACGATCTTCTGGTACGTCATCTTTGGGTGGTCAGGAATCGCGGCGACGTTCTGCCCGATGATGATTTTGTCGCTCGCCTGGCCCCGCTACAACGCACCTGGCGCGCTGGCCTCGATGGTCTCTGGAATCGTGGCCGTCCCGGTGTTCACCTTTGGCGTGCCACGCATCCCGGTCTGGGGAGCACTGTTGTCCCGGGCCGAGGAACTTGCGCCGGCGTTCGCCGTGTCTCTATTGGCTGGTGTCGTCGTCACGATCGCGACAACACGGACCAGTCGACGCTCGCCTTAGGGCGGTTCTATCGGTCCTATCGGTCCTATAATGAGGCGGTGAGCGGAGCGCAGTGAACGACAACGACCTCGCGGCCCAGGAGCGAGACCTCGCGGCCGAGTACGCCACCCACCTCGCCGCCGGTCTTCAACTTGACCTGACCCGCGGAAAGCCGAGCCCGGCACAAGTCGCGCTGTCCGACGGCCTGGACCTGGCCCTCAACAGCCGCTACGAATCAGCCGGCGTCGATGTCAGAAACTACGGCGGGCTTGACGGAATTGGCGAGGCCCGACAACTCGGCGCCGCGCTGCTGGGGGTCCGCGAGGACGAGGTCCTGGCCGGTGGCAACGCCAGCCTCACCCTTATGTATCAGTATCTGTCGTGTGCGCTGCATCACGGTGCCCTTGGTCCAGACACCGCGTGGAAACGCGAACCAGTCCCTCTTAAGTTTCTCTGCATCGTGCCAGGCTTTGACCGGCACTTCCGCATCACCGAGGACTTGGGGTTCGAGCCCGTCATCGTCCGCATGGCGGAGGACGGGCCAGACATGGACGAGGTGGAGCGACTCGTCGGGGCCGACCCCTCGATCAAAGGGATCTGGTGCGTACCGAAATATCAGAACCCAACGGGATACACCTTCTCGGACAGCGTCGTCGCGCGCTTTGCCCGCCTCGGCAAGATGGCGGGACCCGGCTTCCGCATCATGTGGGACAACGCCTACGCTGTCCATGACGTGTACCCCGAACCCGATTCGCTGGCGAATCTCATGGACGCGTGTCGGAAACAGGGCACCGCCGACAGCGTGGTGATCTTCGGATCCACCTCCAAGATCACGCGGGCCGGGGCCGGCATCTCGTTCCTGGCAGCCTCACCTGACAATCTCAAGCACTTCAAACGACGCCTGGGCGTGCAGACGATCGGCCCCGACAAGGTCAACCAGCTCGCCCACGTGCGCTTTCTCAAGGATCTCGAGGGCGTCAAGGCACACATGCGACGGCATGCTGAACTGGTGCGGCCGAAATTCGAAGCGGTCCTATCCCACCTCGATGATGGGTTGGCCGGACTCGCCACCTGGACACGTCCCCGCGGCGGCTATTTCATTTCGTTGAACGCGCCCGACGGCGTGGCGAGCGAGGCGGTGCGTCTGTCGGGCGAGGCGGGTATCAAGCTCACCCCGGCGGGGGCTACCTACCCCGGAGGCCACGACCCCAACGACTCGAACATCCGCCTGGCACCCACCTACCCCGGTATCGAGGAGCTCAACCGGGCGATGCCCGTGGTGGTCACCTCGATCAAGCTCGCCGCAGTCCGCCGGCAGTTGGCGCTGTCGAAAACGGTCGAGCATGCGCCGTCTACCGAAACCGGAGTCCAATCGACGACCTGACGAAGTCCACCACGCGCTCCAGCGAAGACTCGACCCGGATACTCGGTGGGAGCGAGGGGATTTCCGCACGGTCAAACAGGAAGCCCACACAAGGGGTTCGGTAGCGCACGACAAGCCTGGCCTCGCTGGCCGTTCCTTCTCGGCCGGGCAACAAAACCACCACGTCCGACGTCAGGACGTTGAGATGATTGCGCGATGTCGGTGCATCGCCCTGCGGTCCGCCGGTGTCCAGGTGGGTCATGATCGGGATCTCGACCCACCGATTGGGGTATCCCGACGGCGCAACCCGCATCGACGACCGGGCCAACGTCGGGACCACTCCGATCACGGACCCGGCGCGGTCACTCACCTCGGCAAACGCCCGGGACACCTCCTCCATGACACCACCCCCTGCACCGGTCAGCAGGTGGTACCCCGCTCGGGCGATCCATTCGCCAAGCGGGACAGCCCGGTCTGCGTGGGCCACCGAATGGGACCCCATGACGCCGACGATCGGAAGACGCGTGACCGGGAGCGGTCGACCGGTGTGGCTCATATCCATAATTGGGTCACGCTATACTCCGCGCGTGTGGTCTCAGTCCTTGCGCGCGACCGTCCTTCTGATGACTGTCTGCGGCGTGGGGTGCGCCGACCGGAGCTCGGACGCAGACGCTGCGCAGGACCAGGGCACTGAAACGGTCGATCTGTCCGTATCGCATCGCTCCGAGTGGCGCGTCCTCTGGCTCGAAGGTAGCACCGACCTTCCAGATGGCGCCTTCGTCAACTATCGAGTGACTCATTCCCTGACTCGGACCGCTCCGGCTGAGGATTGGCCAGCTCCCAACCTGATCGACTCGGGCCGGGCGACGGTCGAGGGCGGACAGTACTGGACCCGTATCAACACCCTCAACTGGCCCGCTGGTGACGTCGAGGTGCTCGTGCAGTTCCCCCTCCCGCCACAGCCCCCTGAGATCATGGAACGTTTTGGCGACTTCGGGGAACAGTTGGTGGGCGCCAACGTCACTGACCTCGGCGGTATGAAGGCCGTGGAGGTCACGCACGTGTTCGAACACACTCGCCGCTAGTGTGTCCGGTGCTACTTGATCGGTGAGTAGTCCGTCGACTCCATGAACACCGCCTCGACACCAGAGACGATGCTCTGACCGTTGACTCGAGACGCCTGCGACACCTGCGCCCACTCCGGGTCGTCGCGGAACGACGCCCAGCTATCCGCCGCAGCCTGACGGCTGTCGTGCGAGATGATGTAGATGAGGGTGTTGTCCGACGCGGGCGAATCCTGCGGCACCCAGTACCCGACGTTCTCCATGCCGTGTCTCTCGAAGATCCGCATGGTGTGGTCTCGGAATCGAGCCTCCAGGTTGGGCAGCAACCCGTCGGCAGATGTATAGGTTCTGAGCTCGAAGACTTTGCCTCCCTGAGCGTTCACGGTCGAGGTGGCATCAAGCACGTTACGGAGCATGAAGCCGGCGACGAAGATGAAGATGAGGATTAATCCGGCGACATATAGAGTATTCCTACCCATGCTCGTTCTCCTTCGGGAAGCGGTGACACTCCGCCGTTCGCGGGGTGGCGGATAGTATATGCCCTTCTCCGCCGTCCCGCGCTGGTCGCATCGTGACCCGGTCGAGCCCGGCAATCCATTCCCCCTGGGCGACCCCCGTCATGCCGTCTGGGAGGCGGCCTCATCGCAGGCTCGAACGACGCTGAAGCAGTCCGACGCCCAACTGGAGACGAACGACCAGGAGGTCGAGGCCTATCCGGTTCGGTTGATGGGACTGGCCGTCGCCCGTTTCGACACGTGGGCTCGACGTGGCCAGGCTGTGGTGATGAGCGCCGGGGACCTGGAAGACTACGAGGCCTGGCTGAGCGACTATCGACGGAACTGGCTCGCCTACGTCGCCGACACATGCCCACATGTGGACGTGGATTGGGAGCTACGGTCCAGGCTGGCCGAGCGTGTGTCGTTCTGGATCACCCGCGCAAGCGCCCGCCAAGAACACCCGATTGAACAGGAGAACGCTCCAGGTTGAAGGGCTCACCGCTGCGCGATAGGATATGAGTACCAGATGCCGCGGTCACCCACGGGAAAGGACTCGGCGATGAGCCTTCGATCTCGATCGGCGTGTTTCATAGTCGCGGCGATGCTCACCGCGGTCTGTCTGTCCTCCGCCCCGGCAGCTGCCCAATCAAGCAGCAGTGACGGCTCGTACCGCACCGTGGACGGCCAGCCCGATATTTCAGGCATCTTTACCTTTCGCACCCTCACACCCCTCGAGCGTCCGGGAACGTTCGAGGGACAAGATACGTTGTCCGCCGAGAATGCGGCGGCCTATGAGGCGGCGGAGCGCACCCGTCTCAATCGTGATCTGTTCGACCCCGAAACAGGAGCACCGAGCGCCGGATACCAGTCTCGGGCCGAGGGCGGGGTCTTGTCCTACAACGAGTTCTGGTACGAGCGCGGTGTCGAGTTGACGTCCGACAAGCGAACCTCGCTGGTCGTCGACCCGCCAGATGGGCGGATACCCTACCGCCCCGGGTTCAGGGAAGCCATGCGGATCCGTCGGTTGAACCTGCGGAATGGGTTTGCCGACCACTACACCGACCGCAGTCTTGGCGACCGCTGTCTCATGGGTTCCAACTCCGGTCCGCCGATGCGACCGGGGTCGTACAACAACAACGTCCAAATCTTCCAAGCGCCCGGCTATGTGGCGCTGATCAACGAACACATCCACAACGTGCGGATCATCCCCGTTGATGACGGACGCGGCCACACCCCCATTCGGCAGTGGGTCGGAAGCTCACGCGGTCATTGGGAAGGCGAGACGCTCGTCGTCGAAACAGAGAACTTCCTCCGAGAGACCAACTTCAGAGGCTCGTCAAAGGACACCCACCTCGTCGAGCGCTTCCGCCGCATCGACGCCGACACGGTGGTGTACGAGTTCACGATCGCGGATCCGAACAACTACATCCGGCCCTGGACGGCGCTGATTCCGTTCCGACGCACCGACGGGCCGCTCTATGAGTACGCGTGCCACGAGGGCAACTACGGATTGACCGGAATTATGGCCGGCGCGCGGAGGCTCAACACGCAACCGGTCGAAGGCCCGCGATAGGGCCTCGTCTAGGCAGGAGGTCGCGACCATGCAGACCCAATACAGCACCTCGTTTCTCGGTTCAATCAGTGTCGCCGCGCTGACGGTCCTGGCGCTCGTCGTCAATTCGGCGCCGGCCGCCGGCCAATCGGCGCAGGTGACGTTCACGAGGGACGTCGCACCTATCCTGCAACGCTCGTGTCAGACCTGTCATCGCGAGGGTTCGATCGCTCCGATGTCGCTGCTGACCTACGAGGAGGCTCGGCCCTGGGCTCGATCGATCAGCCAGAAGGTGCAGACCCGCACGATGCCACCGTGGTACATCGACAAGAACATCGGCGTCCAGGGTTTTCGGTATGACCGATCCCTGAGCGACGCGGAGATAGCCACCATCGTCGCCTGGGTCGACGCCGGCGCCCCACGGGGCAATCCGGCCGACATGCCGCCTCCTCGCGAATTCGAATCGCGTGACAAGTGGCATATCGGCGAACCGGATTGGATCGTGCCGATCCCCGAACCGTTTGTTGTTTCGCCCGAGGCCCCAAACTGGTGGGGCGACTTCTTCTCAGAGTCGGGCCTGACCGAGGACCGCTGGATCAAGGCTGTTGAGACGAAGCCGTCGATGGAAGGTTTCCCCGTCGTCCATCACGTTGTGACACGGCTGCATGAGACAGAGGACGACGACCAGGGTGAGTTCCTCAACGAGTACGCGCAGGGAAAGAACGGCGACGCCTTTCCGGAGAACACCGGTCGTCTCGTCAAGGCGGGCTCGCTGATCCGCTTCAACATGCACTATGCATCGATCGGTCGCGAAGTCACAGACCGGACGAGCGTAGGACTGACGTTCTACCCAGAGGGCGAGACCCCCGAGTATGAACTGTTCTCCCGTGCCCTCGGGCAGAACTACGACCTCGACATCCCGCCGGGCGAAGACAACGTGCGGCATGACGGCTATCACACGTTTGACCAGAATGTCCGGCTGACCGGTTTCCAACCGCACTTACACAACCGCGGGAAGCGGCAGTGCCTCGAGGCGATCTACCCGACTGGTCTGGTCGAAATGCTCAGCTGTGCGACGTGGGACTTCGGCTGGCACATCGTCTACAACTACGAGGACGACGTGCAGCCACTGCTCCCGAAGGGAACGGTCTTGCACAACATCACGTGGCACGACAATTCCGAGTCCAACCGCTGGAATCCCGACCCGCGCAACTGGGCAGGCTTTGGACAGCGGTCGAGCGACGACATGAGCTTCACCTGGACCAGCTATTACGAGCTCGACGACGAAGAATTCGCGGCCGCCGTCGCCGAGCGTCAGCCCACGACGGACAACAACCAGTAGCGGCCGCGGAGCGGCCGCCGCTCACGACTGACGACTGCAGACTGAAGACCTATGACCGCCGGTCACCTCAGTGCGAGCCTTCGCGCAGCCGTGATTCTGCTCTCCCTCGCGGCCGTAGCCGCTGGCGGCCAGCGCTTCGACCGCGGTCAGAACGTCGCTCCGGTGTTCGAGGGCTGGGAGCGGAACGCGGACGGGACCTTCACCATGGTCTTCGGGTACATGAACCGGAACTACGAGGAGATCCCTCATATCGCGGTCGGACCGACCAACTTCTTCGAGCCAGGACCGCCGGACCGGGGACAGCCCTCCCGCTTCTACCCGCGTCGGCAGCAGTTCGTCTTTCGCGTCCAGGTGCCTGCGGACTGGGGGGACACAGACCTGGTCTGGACGTTGACCCACCAGGGAAGAACCGACAGGGCGTACGGGTCGCTCTGGCCAAGTTGGGAGATCGATGACGGCGTGCTGCGAGCGAACCGCGGCATGGGCCTCAAAGGCAACATTTCCGACAACCAGCCGCCGTCGGTCGCCGTACCGGGCGGCCTCGAGAAGACGGTCACCTTGCCGGACACGCTGACCCTGACGGCGATGGTTGGGGATGACGGCATCCCAGGTCCTCGCCCTCCGCGTTCTGACTCAACGGACCCTAGAGCCGCCGCCTTACGCCAAGCCGCACGGCGACGACCAAGTCCGAATAACCAAGCAGTCGTCGATGCCCGAGTCGCCGCCAAGACCGGGCTGGCCGTCACGTGGACCGTCTATCGAGGCGAGGGCTCGGTGAGGTTCGAACCCCAGGCCGTCTCGGTCAGCGGTGGCCGCGGAGGCGAAGCCGTCACGACCGTCAGCTTCAGCGAGCCTGGAGGCTACGTCCTCCGCGCCTACGCGGACGATTCCATCATGACGACGCCCATCGACGTCGCCGTGACGGTCGCACCGGCTACGTCCGGACCCTGAACCTGCCGCGTTCGGGTGTGTCTACTCTCCGCGAGAGGGCAGCGCGAACACGTACATCGCGTTAGACCGGTCGCCCCCAACCGGCACCGCCAGATACTGTCGATCGTCGACGGCATACGTAATCGGGAATCCTTGGACAGGGGCAGGAAAGCGTGTCTGGAATAGGACGTCTCCCGTCTCGACGTCGTGGATGAACAGATTGCGGTCGGAATCCGCACCTACGACCAAGCCTCCCCCCGTCGTCAACGCCGCCGAATTCGGTCGCGTCCGCATCGAGTGGCGCCAAAGGAGCTCCCCACTCGTGATGTCCATGGCGATCAGATGACCAGCGTAGTCGCCACTGGCGGGGTGCACCGAACCGCCTCGCTGGAGCCATCCAGTATCCCCATAGTAGTTCTTGCCCAGTGTCCTCTCTAGCTCGGTGTACATCCCCGCCACGCAGGTCGGGTGGATCGGAATGTAGAGCGCCTGCGTCTCGGGGTGATAGGCCGTCGCGCGCCAGTTCCTGACGCCCTGGAGATCGGGACAGACCTCCATCTCGACGCCGGCTTGAGGAATCATCTCCGGCCGGTAGGTCGCCTCGCCTGTCCGCGGGTCCACGTCCAGTACATTCTGATACCCGAGGTCATGGGCCGCCACGAACTGGCCGGTTGTGCGGTCGATCTCCCACAGAATGCCGAGTTTGCCCATCTTGAACAGCGACCGCCGCCCATCGTGGTCAATCAGCACGCTTTCGAAGACGTCATCCAGGTCGTGGGTTTCGCCCGGGGTGAACTGGTAGAACCACTCCAGCTTGCCGCTCGAGGGGTCAAGCGCCAGCACGCTGTTGGTGTAGAGCGCGTTGCCGTCGGTTCCCCGCGACACCCGCGCCCACGGCTTCGCCTGCGACGTCGACCAGTACGTCAAGTTCGTTTCCGGGTCGTAGCTGCCGGGAATCCACGAGTCGCCGCCAGCACGAAACGTCAAGGGCAGGTCGCCCCACGTATCGCCACCCGGCTCCCCGGGACGCGCGATGGTCGACGTCCGCCAGAATTGCTCTCCGGTTTCGGGGTCGTGGGCGGAGATGAAACAGACGTCGTTCTTGTAGTTCTGGCACCCGGTCATACCGGACACGATCCTTCCCTGCGCCACGATCGGACCGCTCGTATACCGGTAGCCGAGCGCGTAGTCGGCGACAGTATGATCCCAAGCCACCTCGCCGGTCCGCGCGTCGAGGGCCACGATGTGGGCGTCGGAGGTGTTGACGTAGATCTTGTCGCCGTAGATCGCTATCGAGCGGGTCCGCATGCCCATCCCAACTGCATTGAGGTCGTCGGTCGATGCCTCGAACTGGTGCTGGTATTCCCACAGACGGTCCCCGGTTGCCGCGTCCACGGCGTGCACGACGCTTCCGGGGTTCGGGATATACATCACGCCATCGTGTACCAGCGGCGTGGGCTGACTGAGGCCCTGGCCTAGCTGCCATGACCAGACGAGTTGCAGTTGGTGGACATTCTCCGTGTTGATCTCGTCCAGCGGGCTGTACCCCCAACTGTCGAGCGTCCGCCGCCAGTTCAGCCACTCGGCTGGATCGGGATTCTGCAGCATGGCGTCGGTGACCGGGACAAACTCGGCAGGGGACTGGGCTCGCACAGTGAAGGACCCCAGCATGACGGGCGCGACGGCGAGGGCGAGCGCCAGGAGACGTCGTGAAATCGGATGCTGTAGGAGCACGTGAGGAGCATATACCTCCGACGTGCTGCGTACGAGCACGTGGTCGCAGAACTCAGGGCGATGTAGGCGAATTGCGAATGGGCGTCGGAGCGGACGGCAACGTCAGCAGCTGGCCAGACGAATATCGTGCCTGCGGGCCGTCCGAAGCCCGCTGGCGGGCTCACGGGGCCGGCTCGATCCGCAGGAGTGCACCCTCATCCTCGTCCGTCAGCACGTAAAGGAGTCCGTCGGGCCCTTCGCGTACTTCCCGGATGCGTTGCCTGAGCTCCATCAAGATCGACTCGCGCCGCAGCTCCTCTGTCTTCTCATTGAACACGATGCGCTGCAGATGGCCCGTGCCCGGTATTCCGCCTTGGCGCAGGGACCCCACGAAGGCGTTGCCCTTCCACGCAGGGAACTCGTCGCCGGTGTAGACCGTCATGCCCGCAGCCGCGATGGCGGGCAGCCAAACCACCAGCGGGGTCTCCATTCCCTCCTGCGTCGGTTCGTACAGGCGCGCACCTGAGTAGTCGCGTCCGAAGCTCACGACCGGCCACCCGTAGTTGCGGCCCGGCAAGATGATGTTGATCTCGTCGCCGCCGTTGGGACCATTTTCGTGTTGCCAGAGTTCCCCGCTGTCAGGGTGCAGGATGAGACCCAGCGTATTGCGATGTCCAAAGGTGTAGATCTCCGGTCGATGGCCTTCGTGGCTCACGAACGGGTTGTCGTCCGGCACGGAGCCATCGTCGTTGAGCCGCAAGACTTTGCCGCGCAAGCTCATCGGATCTTGGGACACCCTCTCCACCCTGCCGCCGGTGGACATGTAGACCTTGTCGTCGCGCCCAAAGGCGACACGGCCGTTGAGGCCCGAGTTCCCTTCGTATGCCTCGGTGACAAGAAGGTCTCGGACGTCGGTGAGCGATCCAGCCTCGAGTCGGCCGCGCGCGAGCGCCGGGGCGCCCCTGCCGTTGCCCATGGGCTTGGTGTAGGTGAGATAGACGAGGCGATTGTCGGCGAACCGAGGATGGAGGGCGACATCCATCAACCCGCCATTGCCGTCGGTTCTGACCACTGGCACACCTGAGATGGCGTGCGCCTCAAGCACTCCGTCGCGAACGACGCGGAGCCGACCGGGCCGCTCGGTGACCAGCATGCCTCCGTCGGGAAGGAACGCGATGGCCCATGGATGCGAGAGCCCTTTGGTGACGACGCTGACCCGGATCTTGTGCTGCTCGGCTGTATCGAACACCCATGGTCCCGCGCCCAACGGTGGCACCGGTACGCCGACAGGGGGTCGCTCCTGAGCATGGCTGAGCCCGAGCATGCACAGCAACACAGGCGCGGCAAAACGGACAGAGCTGCTGACCTTCATGCGAACCTCCCTCGCGATCCGAACCAGTGCCGGTTCAGTTTGGTGTCGGTGGCTTGATAGATCTAGCCCCTGACACTAGCCGAACGTGTCGGCAAACGCCCTCCGCTGCTGCCCGGTGCCGAGCATCGTGAGCCGGGCTCCCGCCTCCAGCCGCATTGTTGCCCGGAGATTCGTCACCAGCTGGCCATCCTGTTGAACCGCGACGACACTGAGCCCGGTGCGTGACCCGATGCCGCTCTCGGCCAGCGTCTTGTTCGCCAACGACGGTGGTAGCTGCACCGAAAACAGGTCGACGTCTTCTTCCAGCATGACGAGCTCGTGCCCTTCAATAAGAGAAATCAACGCTTCCGCACCGAGGGACGAGTAGCTGAGCGCGAAGTCCGCCCCCGCGCGGTGGATGGCTTCGAGGTTCCGGTTGTGCGTAATCCGGCTCACGATGCGGAGGTCCGGCTTGAGCCGCCGGCAGTAGACAGCGAGGTACACGTTTACGGCATCATCGTTCGTGGTGAGGAGTACCGACGGTGCGTCCGCGAGCCCCGCCTTCATCAGGACCTCGCGGTCGTTGGCATCGCCAACGAAGACTTGGTCCGCGACGCTCTTCAGACGCTCCTCCACTTGCGGGTCGCGCTCGAGCACGTGGACAGCAATGCCCTTGCGTCTAAGCGCTCGGGTGGCGGCGGTTCCGACGGCTCCAGCCCCGATGACCAGCGTGGGCGCCTCGGAGCGGGGCTGGGTCTCGAGCAAACTGTCAAGCCCGGTCAACTGCGCCGGCGTGCCGACGACCACGACGATGCTCTCACTGGTGATCGGGGTTTGGGGAAAGGCGGGCACCAGACGTCCACGGTGCCAGAGGCCGACGACGTTCAGCCCCGTCTGTTCCCGCAGCCGAGTGTCGCGAACAGACAGGCCGGCAAGCGGCGTGTTGCGCGCTGAGAATTCGGCGACCTGCAGTCCCGTGAAGGTGCCGAGGACATCCACCTTACCAAGACCGGCACTGACGCGGTTCGCGAGGTACTCTCCCAGGCGCACTTTCAGTGGCAGAACGTGATTACATCCGCTCAGCTCCAGGATGTCGGTTGAGTCCTCGTGCTCGACGATGCCAACGATCGGCACGTCGCGGGACGCTTCACGGACGGTCAACGTAATGTTGGCGTTCGTCGTATCCTCGCAGTTTGCGAGCAGCAGACGGGCCTGTTGCACCTGCAAGCCGTCGTAGGTCGTCTGGCTGTCGAGCTCGCCCGTGATCACGGACACCCCTTCGCTCACCAGGTGAGCGGCCGCCGCGGGATCAGGCTCGATGACGTAGTACGGGATCCCGTCGTCCCGAAGCCTCTCGATGAGACCGGTTGCAATCTCATCATGGCGACTGATGATGACGTGACCTCTGACGCTGGAGGGTATTCGACGTGGTGCCCGGAGCCGTACCTGGGCTTCGAGCCAGGGCGCGTAGAAAAAGCGGATGAACGTAAACGGCAGTACGACCAGGAGCAGCACCACCCCTGACACCAGCACGGCGAGACTGAACAGTCGACCGGGGTCGCTGGTAAAGGTCACGTCGCCGACGCCGAGCGTGCTCATCGTGACCACCGTCCAGTAGACAGCCGTGATCCACGAGTGAGACTGCCCTTCGACGTGAACCATGATCAGCTGGAAGAGCGCCGCGTAGAGAAGGATCACCCCGACCAGAAAGGCGGCATAGCGAAGGAGTGCCAGGATGTCTCGGCGCATCTCACCCTTGCGGAAGATGTAATCCAGCTCGCTCGTGGGAAACTTCATACTAGAGCCTTGGCCCGCAGCTACTATGCGAGTGGCCGATCATATCCGCCCTTTGGGTCTCCTGTGTCAAAAACTACCGTCGCTTCTTTGGCAGGACGGACCTGTGACGGGTGTGCCCGGTTCTTGTGGGATAATCTTGGGAGCCCAGGAAGGTGTGGCGATTTCCTGGGCCTCCACCCTCTTGTCGGGGCGTGGCGCAGCCCGGTAGCGCGCCTGCTTTGGGAGCAGGAAGTCCTCGGTTCGAATCCGGGCGCCCCGACCACTTTAACCTCCCTAGTAATCAACAACTTGCGGTTTCTCCAGAGAATTTCCGGGAACTGCTGCCTCGTCGGTAGACCGCGTTTGTCAGGTCCTCATCTACAGGTCGAACGGTCGATGCTGCGCTGCGGAGCCCATCGAGCGTGGCCCAACGCCAGATTCTCATCGAACGACGACGTGAAGCGGCGAGGTTGAGCGCGATATTGTAGACGAGCGGCTCGACGGTGCTCATGTCAACGCGCTCCCGGATGCGCCACAGACGCACGAATGCGTCCTGTACCACGTCTTGGGCGACATCCATGCTCCACACCCACCGGAAGACGAGGTTGCAGAGCGGCCGTTCCAGTCGAACGTAGAGTTGCTCAAGGTCCTCCTCGCCCATCGAGGTCATTCATGGGACGAAGTCGGCCGTGATTATGCAGTACAACGTCGAGAAACTCGCAAGCTCGGGACCCACATAGGGTTTGAGAATCTCACCGTTGAACCCCACATAGCCCAGCACGAGAAACTGTCCATCCTCAAGTGCAACGCGGCTCTGGAAGCTGTGAGGCGTCAGTTCGGCCTCGACATCCGCCACAACTTGGTTGCCGCTTCTCCTTGCGCTCTGCGACACACTACCGAGTCTGCCAGTAGCTTCCGCATACTGACTCAGCGACGACAGCTGAAACTCCTCCAGTAGCGCAAACTCGGTTGCACCGTGGGCATCTGCGACCTGCTCAAGGACAGGGTCAAGGACCGGAACCTGCCGTCCTATAACCGAGTACGGCGCAGAGCCCTCTACGCCATCGAGCGGCCGACCGGCCAAGAACCAATACGTCAGCGTAGCCGGACCGGTTGCGGGTATCTCAAGGTCCGCGCTCAAGACCTGTTCCACCCCCCTGTGGATTCTGGCGGATGCTGTTACGAGAAGTGTGCTGCCCGGTCCATTGGTGACATTGGCGACCCGCTCGTGCTCCGCCCCGCTGGACAGCGCCGCCTCCAGCATCGAACGAAGTTCGTCGCGGTACTCCCTCGGAACCTCGTACGAACGCAACTCCCTGAATTGAAGCCTCTCGACCGGATCCGGACTCTGAGCCCCGCAGGCCGCAAGCGATATAAGTAGGCCCACGCCGGCCATCGACCGGCGGAACCAGGTTCCTTCTAGCATGTGACCTCCTCGACTTTCGTCCACCCTCGATAGGGTATTACGCACGACGTCGATGATCCTTCACGACTTATGAGAAGAAACTTGGCCGACCCATGGGTCCTGCCTGGTCGCTAGCGTTCATCGTGAGTGCCTCGGCGCAAGCCCGACGAGACGAGCCGCGATGTTCTCGCCGAGGCACTTTCGATAACGAGACTTGAAGGAAGGCGCTGGTGGAGAAAGGCGGTCGCGTGCCCCTATGGAGCTAGATATGACTGTCCTTTAGAATCAATCACTTACAGGTCAGTCTCCCGATCCATAGCATCGCAGGTAACGACCACGACTCTTCGAGTATTGCACGCGAAGCGGCCGCCGCGCCAGCGGCTTCGTTCGAGTCGCCCAGCGTTTAGTAATCCGCCCGATTCGGGGATACCTAGCGACTACGCCGCTTATCGCGAGCAATCTAGATCCGCACGTTCACCCGGGTACCGGTAGAGGTCCAGCCCACGTCAGCTCAAGGACCTAGGCGGCGCTATGGCGATATCCGCGCCCGGCTCTGCTGCAACCCCTTTCGAGGCTGACGGCTAGTGTTTCTCGGAACCCCGAGGGCGTCGCGCATCGTCCGCTCCAGAAAGCGGAGCCAAACTGGGGTAGATGGACCGTCTGAAGAACCCGAGAGCACGATGGTTCGTGCGTGGAGTGCTCGTGGGGATAGCGTTGATGTTGGCCCTTCACTTCGTGCTCACCCAATGACGCCTTCCGCCTCGTAAGAAGTCGCCCCTGAGGCTAGAGTCCGTGGATCACTCCTGCAAAACGCCGATCCGTAGACCATTCGCCCGGCGTTGACACGGCGGGAGATAAGGCCAGCCGTTGGTCAGTTTGAGCTGGCTCGCGGGAAGTCAGTCAGGCTGGCTCGAATGAGGGTCAGGTTCGTCCCGACAACCCAGAGCGACTGCGTATGGGGTTGAGGCTTCCCACCCATCACCTTGAGCTGCCGTTCGATTGCGGCGACAGCCCTCAAGATGTCGTCCCTCTGCTCGCCGTGGAGTGCGGATTCCAACTGCGTCATTTCTCCTCCAGATGCGGGCGAGGCTCGGCCCCGCAAAACACTCGGCTATCGAACGCCGGCAGAGATACTCGCGGAACCCGTTGCATCGATCGGTTGAATCGGCACCGTTGCTCAGGAGTAATCGCCGAAAAAGGCCCAGTCACACCAAAGGCGACCCGAGAGATCGGCTTATGGGTGGGCTCACAGCCATCGGTCGAGTGCTTGCCTCAGATAGACGGTCTCCGAAGGGCTAGGAGGACCTGCGCTGCCTGAATGTTTCTCAGCGATCACAGTGATTCCACTTTCATTCTTCAAGACGATAACGCTCCGACTAGCGACGGCACTCGGATATCTTCGTCCACCGGGGCCAAGCCGGTCAACGACTTGAAGTCCGAGGGACTTTTCTAGGATGAAAAACCACGGGGCGCCGAAGGCGAAGACTGGTGCTCCGAGTTCCGCGACCGGCTGCCAGACGAATTCTCTGATGACATCCGGGTCAGGGCGCATCAAGCTCGTCACGGCTGTGCTGTGCCAAGGGTAAAGCTCGAAGCCTACCATCGCCTTCTCCGGTAACTGAGGATCGCCGACCCAGTTGCGCAAGAACCGAAGCCGGGCGTTGTGGTGCCGATTCTTCCCCTTGATGGCAACCCAAGGCTCTCGCAGGTACGGCCATGTCGCTGCCCACGCAGAGTACGACCCTGCCGCGCGGATCTCTTTGACGAAGACACCGTTTCGGCCCTGGAATGATAGGTCTGCTCGACCGGGGTTGAGGGCCAGGAACACGCCGCGAGGGCGGGTCAGCGGCCCCAGGAACGGCTCCGCAAGAGCGTTCCACTCAACTGTCCCTCTTCCCGTACCCCGGTAGGACGATGCCCAACTCCGGAGTGCGGGCGGAAGACTGCGACCACCGGCAAGGAAGTTCGCCACGGCGGCATCCCACACTTCGACGACCGAACGACACGCGGCACCGGCAAGAAGCTCGTCAGTGATGGCCTATTACTTATAGTTGCCGGCGACTTCTGGTCAAGTGCTCACGATTCGCGATGTGGGCGACCCCGGGACTCGAGGCGGACGGCGGATGTGGGCGGGAGCAACGGGACGGTGCCGGCGTTTGGTGTCGCCCTTCACATGCGGTGCGCTACATCCATTAGAGGAGGAGGGAGGGAGGAATGTGCGACATCTCGATTCCACGAAAGCGTCCTACCTGTCGGTCAAGTCTGCTGTTGTCGCACTACGCCCCCTGACACTAGTTTGCCGGCGCTTCGTCTAGGTTCAGCGTCCTCTGGTACAACCCACTTCCTGCCAGGCTCTCCGTGTAGGTCCGAGTGAGGGCGTTCGCCTCGTCTGGCGGCAGGAGGACGCGGAGCAGTTGAGGAATCCCGTGGTCCGCTCCTTTGGTGACAGGTTCCAAGAGCCAGACATAGAGGACCGAGTTGCTCGGCCCTGGTTCACGTGCCTTGAACGTACGCCATCCTGCCGCCATTTCCTGGTGCGAGACATCGGCACTCTCCGACAACAGCTCTAGAACTCGACTGACTACTCGCTCCAAGTCATCAGTCCGGTCCCGGAGTACGTAGGTCAGAACAATGCCTTCGTCGGAATCGAAGCGAACTTCGCGCTGCGCCTGCGAACTTGATGGGACTAGGCACAGTGCTATCAGCGTGCAAATTGCCACTCGCATTCTCGCCTCCTTGCCCACCGACCGCGCCCGGCTTGGTCACCTCACACCGGGTTCTCACGACGCTTTGACCCCAGCGCGCCAAAAGGGTCTCGTAGGAGCTGCGAAACTTGGATACCTCCCGACTGGTCGCTAGCGTTCATCGTGAGTGCCTCGGCGCAAGCCCGACGAGACGAGCCGCGATGTTCTCGCCGAGGCACTTTCGATAACGAGACTTGAAGGAAGGCGCTGGTGGAGAAAGGCGGTCGCGTGCCCCTATGGAGCTAGATATGACTGTCCTTTAGAATCAATCACTTACAGGTCAGTCTCCCGATCCATAGCATCGCAGGTAACGACCACGACTCTTCGAGTATTGCACGCGAAGCGGCCGCCGCGCCAGCGGCTTCGTTCTAGTCGCCCAGCGTTTAGTAATCCGCCCGATTCGGGGATACCTAACGACTACGCCGTTACGCAGGAGCAACCGGATTCACGAGCGTGAGCCTATATTTGAGCAGTAGACTCCCGACGGCGAGAACCGCCAGGCCACCCGCAGCGAGCACGGCCATATCGCGGGGTTGCCCACCTTCCTCCATGTCAAGTTGTTAAATTGGCGAATCATGTGTAACGACACGGCGCGGCGGTGGTCGCTAATCACGTGTTCCCATTGGGTCAGGTGAAGCAATTTGGCAACAGCTGGAGCTAGGAGGAACGGATGAGAAGAACAGTTGCGTTCGCCGTCGTACTCTTGATGTTCGTCATCTCGGCGGGCGCAGTGCATGCGCAGAGCAGGGTGCAGCAGTCCAGCACTGCGGCGGAGCAGCTGCCATCTGAGGAACTGGTCGTGACGATCCCACTGTCGTTTCCCAATGACCAGATCGTACGGGTCGGCGATGATCAAGTCCGTTTGGACGGTTTGGCCGAACGAACGCGAGAAGAGCTAAGCGAGCGCTCCAACCAGAACATTTTCGTGCGGGCCGACGTGGACGTTCCCCTTGAGAACCTCCGGTCCGTTCTAGACGAGCTGCGAGCAGGCGGCGCGCGCAGCGTCGGCATCATTAAGTAACTAGTCCCCACCCTCACGGGCGGTATTGTCGGCTACATCTCCAAAAAAGCACGGCAGCTTGGCCTGTCACTGATCGCTTGCAATCTATTTCGGATGCACGTCTGGGGCTTGTAAACGAAACTGAGACACTACCCAACTTTCGCCTCGTCGGTTTCTTCGACAGACGAATTGCTTTCGCCCCTGCTCAAGACCGTCGCAAAAACACCGTTTCTGAGAATCTGGCCATCGGACGAGATAGACCCTGCCTGGTCGCGCAGTGTTTAGCAATCCGGCCCGAGGGTTCGGACCGGCATCGGTCTACACAGCGCCTGCCGATTCAACCGGTCGATGCAACGGTGTCCGCGAGTGTAACCGCCGGCGTCTGATAGTCGAGGGTCTTGCGAGGTCTGGTGTTCAGGTGTCGCGCAATCGCATCGAGGCACCTCCGGGAGTAGACCGACAGGTCCGTGCCCTTGGGGAAGTACCGCTGCAGCAGGCCGTTGGTGTTCTCGTTGGTGTCGCGCGCCGGCTGGTTCGTCTGGCCGACAACGCAGGCACCTCACTTGACCGCTGAAAGCATAGTGTCGATCGGTGGGCGATACCCGGACCCTGCCCCGACGTGATGAAATCTCACGATGCCTTCGGGATCAATCAACACGTCGCCCCCTTGCTGCGTCGTGTCGGCGACGGGTCGCCGGGGCCACACGCCCGGAGTGCCTCCCGTGCGTAGGCTTTGAGCGTGGTCGGCCCGATCAGGTGGCGGGTTCTCGCCACACCCAGGCCGTAAGCCTCGTAGAGCGTACGCTCCTCATCCACGAGGATCGGGCAACTCACGCCTGTTTCGTCCCCATACGCTGTTGCGGCCGCGCGTCCTTCAAAGGTCACCATCACGACGCGAACTCCCAGTTCGCGCAGCGTGAGGTCGGCCTGCTGCAACTGCAGCAGGTGTCGCCTGCAGGGGAGTCAGAAAAGGTGACGGTGCAGCACCAGAAGAAGCCATGACCCGCGATAATCCTCGAGCATATGTACACGTCCCTGGGTGTCCGGGAGCCGGAAGGGAGCAGCGGGACGTCCAAGTCTAGCCATCCTTCAGATTACCGCGATTTCCTCTCACTGAAGCCGTCGAAGAGGACAGGTATGTAGTAGGGATAGCGCACGAGGATTCCGGGAATCTCTATCCTTGGCGACCAGGCAGGAGGAATCCGGCGCACCGCTCCCCCAGCTTGTCACCCGAACTCCTGACGCATAATGGGTGGCCTGGGTGAGATGAACCACAGGTCAGCTCCCTACCACCCCACGGTTACACGTGCCTATGCCAGCAGGCTCCGAGCTTGGCACGAGGCCGTGTACAACGAGATGCGCCAACGCGGCAAGGTGCAGGTGTCCTATCTCGGAAGGCAGTTTGAAGTACCGGAGGACGTCTTCGCGCCAACACCGATGTCCGACATCCTCGGCAGAGCGGTTCTCGACGAAGTACGTGAAGACGATCGGGTTCTCGACATGGGCACCGGCTGCGGCGTCAACGCCGTTCTGGCTGCTTCGAAATCATCCGACGTGGTCGGAGTCGACATCAACCCACACGCCGTGACATCGGCCACGGCCAACGCCGAACGAAATGGGGTCGCCGATAGGACTAAGTTCTTCGTGAGCGACGTGTTCGATTCGGTCGAAGAGAGCTTTGATCTAATCGTCTTCGACCCGCCGTTTCGATGGTTCCGGCCGCGTGACCTTCTCGAAGCGAGCATCGCCGATGAAAACTACAGGGCGCTCACGCGGTTCTTCGAGCAGGTGGCTGAGTACATGGAGCCTTTGGCGCAATTGCTCCTGTCTTTTGGGACCACAGGTGACATCCGGTATCTGTCGGACCTCATCGAAGGTGCCGGAATGGACAGTGATACTCTTGCCGCGAGAGAGCTTGAGAAGGACGGCCTCACCGTAACCTACAGCGTTTATCGTTTGAGGCTTTCCAATACGGCAGGTCAATAGCTCGTTGCTCACGCCACGGTGTGTACCGACCGAATGGCTCAGAATACTCACGGAATACCGATTCCGTTCACGATCCTCTCTGCCTCGGCCTTGGTGTACTGGCCGCTGATTTCCGCCGAGTCGCTGATGACCGACCTGACGACCGGTGCCACAACCACAACTCCATCCACGAGGACAGCCATCGGTCGGCCGATGTGCCCTACAGTCGCCTCGCGCATCTTCTGAGCACCCGCAGCATTTAGTTCCACGATGACTCCGTAGTCCTCGGGCCGATCACCCGGCACAACACGGCTCCGCTCGACGTCGTCGTTAGTTACGACGGTCGCGGTGTACAGATGGACGACTTGGTCCGACTCCCCAACGCGCGCCTCGCGCAGACCAGAAGCTGGTTCGTCCTCCGCCAGCCTGACCTCGAATCGGACTGCCGCCTCCAGGGCCGCGCCGTTCTGTGACCATACTTGGAAGCTGACACCGAGTACGCCCACGATGATGACGGCTGCGACGACCCAAAGGGCCAGAGGGGCTGGTCTCCATGGGAAGGAGAGTGACCGTCTGTCGGATATACCGGCAACCACCGCCTGACGGATCCGCACACGTTCGTCATCCAACGGATGGGGCTCGTGTGATAGCGGATCAGCCTCCCGCAACAACCGCCTAATCGTCTTCATTCGAGTCTCCGATCCGCTGTTTGACCAGTCGAACCAGGGTGTTACGTCCCTTGGACAGATGCCATCGAACGGTGACCGCCCGAATCCCCAGAAGTGACGCGATCGTCGAGGTCGTCAGTCCTTCAAGCTCGTGCATGACCACGATGGCCCGTCGGCGTGGAGTGAGAGTGTCAAGCGCACGCCATACGGTGTCTCGCGCGATGAGGGCAGCTTCCTGCCTCCCGTCCACCTGGGTGGGCTCGCCAATGTCCTCATGGCTCTGGCGCACGGCCGTCTTGCGCCACTCGTCACGACGAAGATTGATGAGAACGCGAACCAGCCAAGCTTCTTCACTCGCCAACCCGGTTGGAACGGCTTTTCGAGAACGAGCCGCCCGGAGGAATGTGTCTTGGACGAGGTCCAGGGCATCGTCGGCGCTGGGTGTCAGACGCCGAGCCAAGCGATATAGCCGGTCGTAGTGGGCCGCAAATAGGGCGTCCAGCCGGTCAGCTGGATTGGCTGCCAAGGCGACCGGAAGCTCGCGGTCGAACGGCACTCCGTTCATAACTAAGTAGACGGCCGACGGCGCAGTTTTGTTGGCCGCGCTACAAAGGTGCCGTCAGTTCAGTCGCGAGCCGGAGGGTTGCTGCGGAGAGAGACCGACACTATGCGACCAGGCAGGACCCATCCCAAAAGGGTCTCCCTCGCCCTGCCCAGCCACGGCCTCACTCATCCGCGGGGTCAGCCTATCTTGACTGACTCGTCGAAAGAGCGATAATCCGTCGCACACCCCCGATCGAGCACTTGTGCATCGGGCGGCGCAGATACGGCGGTCCGACCGTTAACATGATCTTGAAAGGACGGTACGATGCCGACGCCCATCGTTCGCTCTCTTCTTGGCTTTTGCACTCTCCTTTTCGTCCTCACCCTTTCCGCCGAGATCTCCACGCAGGAGACCGGTGAACCGGTCGTCATCGGTGAGCGGTTCAAGATTGAGTCCCAGATCTTGGACGAGACGCGCTCCCTGATGATCGGCACCCCGCGGAGCTACCTGAGCGGCGAAAAGCGATACCCCGTTCTCTACGTGCTCGATGGTGGGGCGCACTTCGGACACACCATATCCATTGCCGAATTCCTGGCGGCCAATGATCGGATGCCCGAAGTGCTGGTAGTCGCGGTCCCGAACGGTGCAGATCGCACGCGAGACCTCACGCCTTCATCCCAGGAGGCGGTGGAACTCAGGAATATGCCAACCCATGGCGGGGCTGACAACTTCGTACGTTTCCTGAGCGACGAGCTGATGCCATGGGTGGAGAGCAGATATCGGACGCGACCGTATTCCATACTCGTGGGGCATTCCTTTGGCGGACTTTTTGCCGTTCATACACTGTTGACCCGGCCTGACCTGTTCGACGCGTATCTCGCCATTAGCCCAAGTCTTCAGTGGAACAACCAAGCCCTGATCGATGAGGCTGAGACGTTTTTCGAGGAGACGCCCGAGTTGTTTTCCGATCTCTACATGACCATCGGCAACGAAGGGGGTGCGATGTTGGGCGGTGTCCGAAAGTTGGCAGGTGTGCTTGATGAGCACGCACCGAGCGGTTTTCGCTGGGACCTTCGGGTCATGGAGGAGGAGACCCACAACTCCGTGCCCCTTCGCAGTACGCGCCAAGGTCTGGAGTCGATCTTCCAGGGTTGGAACTTGCACGACGCGGTGACGCTCTACGACCAGGGCGGGGTGGGAGCGATCAACGAGTACTACCGGCAGGGTCGTTCTCGCTTTGGCTACGAGCAGGACGCGCCGCCCACGGCCTTCAACAACCTCATCGGCGGGCTATTCACCGCTGAACGCTTTGACGAAGCGGCAACGATCCTGATGCGCGACCCAGAGAACCACCCGCCGCCCTCCATCACCCTCTTTATGATCGGGGACGCCTACGAGGCGAGAGGTGACGAGGATCGAGCGCGCGAATACTACACTCTATCGTTGAAGGCGAACCCCGGCGCTGAGAATGCTAGAGGGAAACTCGTTGAGCTGGGAGTGGATGTCGAGGCGCTGATTCCCGATGTCGAGGTCGCGTCCGCTGTGCTGGCGACATACGTTGGTCAGTATCAGCTGTCGCCCGAGCGGGTCACGACGATCAGCTTGGAAGATGGGCAGCTTAGCATTCACACCACGGGCTTCACGAAGCGAGAGATGCATCCGTCGTCTAGGAACCGATTCTTTGTTGAGGGCAGCGACGCGCAGTTCCGCTTCAACGCCAACGCGGAGGGAGAGGTCGAAAGCCTATCGGTGCATCAGTTCGGCCAGGAGCAGATCGTCCCGAGGATCGACTAGAACGCCGGTGACTACATCCTCGGGGGCATCTCGATCGCTTGATGCTCGGACGGCTTCGTGCAGCCTAGGCACGTACGGAGCGTTTCGATCCGACGAGAAAGGTCCATTAATGGCACCCCCCCCGTTCCGAACGAATTGTAGTGATGCTCGCAACTGGGTGGATTGCTCTTCGCCGGGATTGCTCGCGACTGACGGCGCAGTGTAGACCGATGCCCGTTCAGTTCGAGCGTTGACACGCCTAAGACCGGCAGCCTATTCGCCCTCGGTAGTCCACCGCGCCGCGGGCGGAATCGCTCCTGCCTTGTCGCGAAGTCTTGATCTATCGTTCTGGGGCCTACGGGGGCGGGCGGACCCAGCATCGGTCTTACACACGGCAGGTGCCGACGGCTCACTCCCCGCGCAGGCCCTCTGGCCCAACCCGCTCCAACAGGCGCTGGCAGCCGAGACGCTCCCAACTCAAGAGCGCGCCCAGAAGGAAGAACCCGCACAAGAATGCGGACCAAGAACCGAACACTCCTACGAACCAGGGTGCCGAGATCGCCGAAAGAAACAGGTACAAGAATGGTGTCGACGGTCTCGCATGATTCGCCTGGTAGACCAGCCATCGCTCGGACCAAGTTCGATTCTTCATCGCTCGCCTCCTCGCGGCCATCTACATCCGCCTAACCCGATCAGGCCACGCGCACCAACCTCTGCGCGATCGCGGGCTCTAGGCGCTCTCCGGATGCCCACTCCCAGTACCCCTTAAAGGCATCGTCGACCGACGTCAGCACGAGCCATACCTTCGGAGCGTTTTCGGGAACGGGCACCGGCGGGATGATCCGCAGCCGGAGCCGGGACCCGTCGAGGACCACGTCGAGCCTGAGCGGGGGTCCGTCAAGGACCACTCCGACCGGAGGCTGCCCTTCAGCGTCCCGTGGTGGTACAAACGCGCCCCGAACGCGCTCGTCCTCGACGGAGAACACGACCTCCATTGAGTGTGAGGTTGGAAATGAGGCGTGCTCGGCGCTGACCAGCCGCCACGTCCCGGCGATTGTGTGGATGTCGGGCATCACACTCCTTCAGTAGGCGAGATAATCACCCCCCTACCGCCAGGTCGCAAGTAGGTCCGAGGGGATGTTGCCTTCCAGGATGCAGCTGCCGGAGCCGCCGTCTCCTTGCGTCAGGAAGAAGCTCAGATCAGAGCGGAGGAATTCCAGGGGGTATGCGACGATTATCCACTGACCGTTCTTCCAAAGGTGCGAAGGCTGTGGTAAGTCGAAGCGACCGTCCTGGTTGAACCGGAGGGCTCCGTACTCCGCAAGAGTGTCAAGGCCATCTTTAACCCACAGCGGCGGGATGCCCGGGGCAGGGGGGGCTTTCCACGGGACCCGATGCGGCGACCCTGCCCCCTTCCTGAATACTTCGACGCGTGCCGGCTTCACGACGCATTCGGGTCCCTCCCACTCGTCGGGCCGCCACATTGCGAGATGAACGACGGGGGCCAGCACGCCTGGTCCGATCTCACCGGGCGTCAAGCGGCGTCCAGTGTTCGTCCAGGTCTTGTTCGCTGCGAACTGGACCCGGAGGAAGGGCGTGTACGCGAGCGCGAACACCGTTCCGACGATCCCTCCGCCGCGGACGCTTGGCATCATGTACGGACCGGGCTCTTTGCTCGTACCGAGGTCGATAGCCTCTGCTATCTCTTCTGGAGTCAGCGCCCCAAACTGGGCGTGGGCGATGGAAGGGTTGCCAATGGCCAGTAGTGTCACGCAGCCGAAAGCGGCGAACGATTTCCCTGGCCCTGTCATTGCGTTGTCAACCTTCGACGGGCCACTGGCGATCGAGGACGAACTGTGACACATCGTCGTTCCCGTCCGCGTCTTTCACGAGCGTTGTGACGGTCAACCGATCAACCGAGGCCACGAACGTCCTCTGGCCAAGCACCCTTCCATCGAGCGTATACACGACGTTAAGGACGCGTGCGCCCACCCTTGTCACCGCGTAGTCTGCTGGCCCCCACGGGTGCTCCTGGCCGTCGGTTTGGTACGTAACCATGCTCCCAGTGAATCGCCCTGCAAGAAAAGCGCGGCGGGTCAGCGTCACGGTGTCGTCATCAAAAGCGAACCGAAGCAGGGTGCTGTCACGGCGCGGCAATCGTCCCGGTTTCGTGGGTGTGGCCGTCCAGTCGCCGACGAGGAGATTTGTCAGATCCGGCACCTCGCGTGTGAACTGACGCAGAGTCGTACCGAGTTGACCGGCTTGCAGATCGGAGATACCTACGACGGTCAGCAGCGCAAACAGGAACGTGGTGCGATACACACTCACCTCCTCGTGGCGGTGACGCTTGTATGAGCACTCCAATTGCGACCCAGTCGCAATGGTCTTCATGGCGTCGAACGTCACAATACCAGACGGAGGCGTCGGTCAAGCGTGCGCAGTCAAGTCGGACCGGCGGCGCGACGAACTCAAGAGGACACCAACGCGCAGGAGTTGCAGAGGTTGCGACGGGACGTCTGGACCGTTCGGCCGAGCCGCCGTAGGTCTACAGATTGCCGCTGAAGTTAGCGGAGTGGACGGACTCTCGGCACCGGGTTGAACAGGTCTTCCTGATCTCCGGGCACATCTCCGACTACGCTCGGACCCCGGTCACTGATGCTCGAGAGCAGCATTCCGCTTCCGTGAATCAGCCGCAGGAACGTGCCCTGGGTGGCATCGAAGCCCAAGACCGCCAACTCTTGGTCAGTGGCCAGGTCTACCAAGATGAACCGCTGAGCGCGTACCTCCTCAGCAATCGGTTCCTGCGTGAGCGCGAGTGAACCGAGGGAGGCGAGGCCGACGACGAGTAGGGCGATGAGGATTCGATTGGTTCTTTCGAGGCGAGCGAGGCGCTGCTCCATGGAAGCGTGCATGGCGAGTCTCCTTTGGGAGCTTTAGACGCCGCCCATTGGGGTCTGGTCTGACGCGACCGGGAAGGCCGTCGGCTCGGTAGGCTGTGCCTGACTGGTCTTCCTCCTTAGCGGTTCTCCGGACCTGGGCTTCGATTGACCGTCTGGATGAGCAATAGCCGAATCGGTTCGCCGTTAAGAAGAATCGGCTCATACTCCCACTGCTCAAAGGCCGCAACGGCGGCAGCATCGATGGCTGGAACCGATCGAATGACCTCCACCTCTTCGACGAGACCGTCGCGTCCGACGATAACCTCGAGACCCTCGAAAGGAGAATCGTCGCCATGCTGAACACCCGTCTCAATCGTCAGGCGCCGACATGGCGAGCGACGGCCGTGATTCTGGTCGCGCTGATCGCCATCGTGTTCCCCACGGCATCGCTCGACCCGTCCGCCCAGGCTGGACCCCGCACGCTCATGGGCTCTGTCTACGACACCACCGGCCTCGTCCTTCCAGCCGTCGCCGTGACCCTCATCGACGAGCAGGACGTGAGGAGGTCGTCCGCTACCGATGCGAGGGGGGCGTTTACGTTCACGTCAGTCGACGCCGGCAACTACGTCCTTGAGGTCTCGATGCCGGGTTTCCGCCTACTGCAAGACGGGTTCACGCTCAAGACGGCCAGGGAGTGGAACCGCAACATCACCATGCAGGTCGCAGAGCTTGTAGAGACCATCACCGTATCTGTCAGGCGCCCGGCGCAGGCCGCTGCGGCGTCATCGACCGGAGGCAGTGGTCCGATTAGGGTCGGCGGGAACATCAGGCCGCCCGACAAGCTCGAGGATGCCGCACCCGGGTACCCGCTGACGATGCGCGATGCGGGTCTGGAGGGTGTGGTGCCGATGGAAGCGCTGATCGGTCTGGACGGGAGGGTCGCGTCGGTGCAGGTCCTCAGCGCGCAGGTCCACCCGGAGTTTGTCAAGGCGGCGAAGGAAGCCGTCCGTCAATGGGTGTACAGCCCCACACTCCTGAACGGGACCCCCGTCGAGGTGAAGATGATGGTGTCCGTGCGGTTCCGCCTGGAGGAGTGAGGCCCACGGCTCCGAGGGTTCCGGTCGGGGAGCCGGTTCTGCTCCGACCCGGCCCCGCAAGAGCCTCGGCTATCGAACACCGGCGGATACACTCGCGGACACTGTTGCACTGACCGGTCGAATCGGCAACACAGTCCGTTCCTGTCGTTCCGAGTCCTAGAGGGCGTCTCGGTCGTCGACTCGGCTCAAGTCATCGATCCTGAGCGTTCCGCTCATGATGGCGATCTGCTCAGGATCGGCGTACACTGACGGCTGCCACGCCTGCACGAGGGATTCATGCGTACCGGATTCTGCGTGTTGCGTCGGATGTCGGCTGCTAGCCTGCTTGGTGTGTTGAAGTAAAGACCATGGCCCTCAGCCCGGGCACCCGCCTCGGCCCGTATGACGTCACCGCCAAGATCGGCGAAGGTGGCATGGGGGAGGTGTATCGCGCACGCGACACGAAGCTCGACCGCGACGTTGCGCTGAAAGTCCTGCCGCAAGCCTTCACCGATGATCCTGATCGGCTGGCGAGGTTTGAGCGTGAAGCCAAAGTCCTCGCCTCGCTGAATCACCCCAATATCGGTGGCATCCACGGTCTCGAAGAGTCGGACGGTGTCAGGGCGCTGGTCCTGGAATACATCGAGGGGCCGACACTGGCGGATCGGATCAAGCAGGGGCCGATTCCGATTGACGAGGCCCTGCCGATAGCCAAGCAGATCGCCGAGGCGCTGGAAGCCGCGCATGAGGCTGGCGTTATACATCGCGATCTGAAGCCCGCGAACATCAAAGTCAAAAACGACGGCACAGTGAAGGTCTTGGACTTCGGCCTTGCCAAAGCCCTCGACACCACGCCGGAGGGCGATCCCTCGCAGTCACCAACGCTGACTGCCGCTGCTACCGAGATGGGCGTGATCATGGGAACGGCGGCCTACATGTCGCCGGAACAAGCCGCTGGCCAGATCGCCGACAAGCGTAGTGACATCTGGTCCTTCGGGGTTGTGCTGTTCGAGATGTTGACGGGGCAACGCCTCTTTACTGGGAAGACGACGTCGCACGTGTTGGCGCGGGTCCTTGAGCGTGAGATCGATTTCACGGCGCTCCCCACCACGACACCGGCAGCACTACGGAGACTGTTGCGCCGGTGCCTCGACAGAGATCAAAAACACCGACTTCAAGACACCACAGAAGCGGTGGTTCACCTTGAGGAAGCAGGCGCGTCACCAGTCGGTGACGCGTCCGTTCCAATTGCTGCAGTATCGCAATCGGCGCGTTGGCGACAGGCGCTCCCACTCGCGCTTGGCCTGTCAGCAGTAGCCATTGTGATTACTGCCCTTGCTGTCTGGAGTCTGAGTCGTCCCGACTCGTCACTCCGCCTCCCCACACGGATGCTTGTGACGTCACCCTCGAACGTGAACATGGTCCCCGCGTTTGGACTTGCCATCTCGCCAGACGGCCGGACGGTCGTGTTTGTAGAACTCCCCAGCGGTCAGCTCTACCGTCGCTCGGTTGGGGAACTCGACGCCGTGCCGATCCCTGGCACCTCGAACGCCTGGTTACCCTTCTTTTCTCGCAATGGCGAGTGGATCGGCTACATAGATCAAGCCGATGCCGCACTGAAGAAAATCCGCCTGGATGGCAGCCAGCCGGTGACCCTGTGCCCGGTGCCTGTCACCGGTCGTAGCGCGGGCTGGGGTCCTGACGACACGATCGTGTTCGCCCGCCGCGGATCGCCCACCCTGTGGCGGGTGTCGGCCAACGGTGGGGAACCCGAACCCATCGAGGCAGGGGCAGACGCTGACGAGTCAGTAGATAGTCACTTGAGCTGGATGGACCTCCTCCCGGACGGCAAGGCGGTGCTGGCGTCGGTGGACGCTGCTGGGAGCCAGCAGATCGTCGCGGTGTCGTTGGAGACAGGTGAGCGGAAGCCCCTGCTCGCAGGGAATACGCCTCGCTACGCGTCGACGGGGCACATCATATATTGGCGCGAGAACGGCCTATGGGCGGTGCCGTTCGACACCGAAGAACTGGCGTTAACTGGACCTTCGACGCCAGTCCTTGACGGCGTGGCAGCTGGAGGCAACAATCTGGCGTATTTCGCTCTGGGTGGCACCTCGCTCGTCTACGCGCCAGGAACGTCATCGGAGGGGGCCAGCACCCTCGTCTGGGTGGATCGGGAAGGGAATGAGGAAATCGTGGCGGCGGAGCCGCGCCCCTACACGGCGGTCGCGCTCTCACCCGATGGGGGGCGGGCGGCCCTCCAGGTGGATGACCCAGGCAACACCGACTTGATCATCTATGACCTGGCACGGGACACGCCGACCCGGTTCACCTTCGATCCGGGAGACGACCAGTATCCCGCTTGGACGCCGGATGGAGAGCGCGTGGTGTTCCAATCGAACCGCGACGGCCCACGCAACCTGTATTGGAAAGCGGCGGATGGCACCGGGCAAGTCGACCGCCTGACGACGAGCGACAACTTCCAAGCCCCGGCAGACGTGTCACCCGATGGTTCGACCTTGCTGTTCGCAGAGGCACGCCCTCTACCGAATGCCGACGTAGGCGCGCTCTCGCTGGACGGCGACCAAACGGTGGACTGGCTCCTGGAGAGTGACGCGGCTGAAACCTACACGGACATCTCGCCGGATGGTCGCTGGGTGGCCTACGTATCCAACGAATCGGGCCAAGCGGAGGTCTACGTGCGCCCGTTTCCCAACGTGGACGACGGAAAATGGCAGGTGTCGCGGGACGGTGGCACTGCGCTCCGCTGGGGACCCGACAGCCGCGAGCTGTTCTTTCAAGATAGTGAAGGCCCTGCCACGCTGAGTAGACTGATGGTGGTGGCCAATGACACCGAGCCGACGTTTACCCCAGGCATCCCACGCCCGTTGTTCGAGGGGCCGTATCGGATGGCTTTCGGTGCCCGCCCGACACCCTTCGATGTTTCTCCAGACGGGCTGCGGTTCTTGATGGTCAAGGACCCGGCAATCCGCGAACCATCCGGTCAGTCGGAGATCGTTATTGTCCAGAACTGGTTTCAGGAACTCACCCGCCTCGTCCCTGCGCCTTAGCGCATCTCCGACATCGGTGTACATAATGATCAATTATCAGACCCTGGCCGATCGCGATCGGCAGATTCGCTAGCAAATCCTCACACCTTCGCCTCGCCGTACCGTCACTTACAGCGATCGCGTCGGCGTAAGTGGGTTTGGCGGGGGGCGAAAGTTCGCCGCAGCGTCCCGGGCAAAGTGCGGTGCGACTCTACGGAAAGGAGAGCGCGATCAGCCCCGATAAACACAGGGTCAATCGCGAGGGGGACGGCGGGAAATACACTCTCGGAGAGAGACACGCGCCCCGAACCTCGGCTCGCAGGCCGGTTTTGCGACTTTCGATGCCCCGGAGCGTGGGTAGTTGTCATTGGACCGATTCGCGCGCTGCGCTGCGTGGCCCGAATCTCGCGATTCGACTCTCGACGGCGGTGTTTGGGCGTGTGGGAACGGCTCGCGACCCCGGCATCGTTGAGGTGTGCTATAAATCGCGGAATGCTGGATTACAAGGAGTAGCCGATGCTCGGCGTTTTCCCTGACTGGTTCGTCCCCGCGCTGTCGGTCGTGCTCGTCGCGGCAGTAACAGCGTTGAGTGTGCGGCGGCGCCAGCGGCATCACCGGTAAGCCGAAAGGCGCAACGTAACGAGCACGCTGATCCCTGACGGCGCCCTTGCCAAGCTGATACGCTGGTCTCGCACGTGAGGGTGGGTAGGAAGCCATGCGCACGCTTGAAATAGTCGTTGCGGCCTCGGTGGTGACAGTCTTTCTCCTGTTTCTTGTCCTCGACCCTGCTAGGGATCTCCAGTCACTGGGCATACCGGAGCTGATCATCATCTTCGTTATAGCGCTCCACCCCTTGGGCCCGCGCGGCTGGTTTCGCCAACGGCCGTGACTCTCCTTGAGATACGTCCCCCAATGACGGCGGCGTATACACATTGCCAACGTTGGCAACGACTCGATTCCGTCGAGCGAAACCGCTTGCCAACGTAGCCAACGTTCGGTCGAATTTGCCGACCTCGATCCGTTACTGATTCCAGTCATAGGTCTTCGGCCATCCCACTCGCTTGAGCCAGCTCGCGCGACAGTCTGACAACGTTGGCAACGACACGACTCGAACTTGGGTTTCGCCGAACAGCTTCCGGCTCTCGCGGATCTTGACCAGCTGGCGCAGCCGCTTCCACAGCTTCGTTTGCGAGGCTCGTCGTTGTGCACCTTGTTGTCTCGAGACGAGTAGATAGTCGCTGTGCAGCTCGCCCTTGCTAACCTCGTCGGGCCAGTCGTCCTGGTGATCCGCGAGCAGTCTGCCGTTTGCCAGCTTGTCGAGCCACCACGCGTCGATTGGATCGAGGGACTCGATCGCCAACTCTTGCTTCGCCTCCGTCATCGGTGGCGTCCGGAGCAGCCCCTCGTCGATCTCCATCGCCAATAGCTCATCGAGCATCGCGCCTCGACCTCCGCTTTCAAGCTCTTCGATCAACGACCCAAAGTAAGGCTGGTCCTGACGCCGCGATTCCTTGACGTCTAACACGACGAAGCGACGGTCGTCCTTCTCGATGGCGACCGGCCACTCATCATTGGATGCGACGACAATATGCAGCGCTGAGGGCTCCTCAATCGCATCAATGAACTTCCGTTCGATGGCGATGGTCGACTCCGTCACGAGCCCCTTGAGGCGATTTACCGCCTTGGGATCGCCACCCCAGGTCGCTTCGTCCGCGAAGACGAAGCATTTACCAGATAGGTGTGCGTTAAACCGGCCGGTGAGCATGTCGCCACCGGTGACGTGCACGTACTGTTGAGGATGGAAGCACCGGCCGATCGTCCGATCCGCGAAGTGGCCCTTGCCCGTTCCCTGGCCACCTCGAAGTACCAGCGCGGCCCACGCGTGGCGACCCGGGTACTGGAACAGCGCCGCGAGCCAGTTGAGGACCCAGCGAAAGAGCTTGTCGTCACCCCGGCAGATAATCTTTTTGATGTGGTCTCTATTTTTCGACCAGTCGCCGGGCGCAGGCTCCACCGTGAAACTGAGGTAGCCGTTGTAGTCACGCTCGCTCGCAACCTCATGCGAACCGGGCATCGCGTACACCAGGCGATCGTGCTGGCGACCATCCGGATGGTTGAGCCACACGTCGGCGAGCGCCTTTCGCTTAGTGCCGTCCCAAACATGCTCCTTGACGAGCAGTTTCCTAAATTCTCGGAATGGCCACAGCTGCTTGACGCCACCGTCATCGCTGTTTTCCATGACAACGACAGTGCCGCCGACCGAGACGATGCCGAAGCGCGTGTTGAGTCGATCGATGTCGGCCGCGAGGTCGTCGCCATCGCCCAACCAATCGCCGAGACGAGACACCAGACGTGGCCCCTCGTCACCCAGCACCTCCGGGAGTTTCGCCGAGACAGGATCCCCACGCTTGAGACGTGCGACCGTCGATGCGACCACTGTTGCCGCGTCACGATCGTCGTTGCCGGATGCACGACACATGGCACCCAAGAGACGTGCAACTTGGGCTTCAGGAATGTCGCGTTTTAACATCCAGCTCGAAATGGCGAGCCGTGCCTCGTGTGTCACGCCGTGAGGGCCGAGATGTTTGAGTAAGAGACAACCAACGGCATATAGCGCCACCGCTTGCGCGAGGTCGTCCCCGACAACGTGACCAATGTCACCATCGCTCTTTAGCTCGACCATTTCTTCGGAAGGGTGGATCGACGGCGGGATCATCGTCTGGAATCCGAGCGTGCCGTCCGTCTTGGTGCCACGCAGCTCGACGAGTGTGTCGTTGTCGATATCCTCGAACTTGCGTGTAATCAGCGGTTGGTCGACGGTGAACAATACGTGGCTCAAGGGACGCGACTTGCGTCCAAACCCGAAGTCGGTTTTTGGAAACAACGCTGTGATGAGCGGACGTCCGCCGTCCCAATCGAAGTCAACATCTACGAGGTACTTAGCGGGTGAGATTTCGACACCCAGCATCGTACCGACGTTGTCACCTTCGTGATAATCCGCAGGGTCGTAGACGCGCGTCGTCCACCCGGTGGCGTCGGGGCCAATGGGGCCCTTTCGACGGGCAGGGTAGAAGACGAGGCGGAAGCCGCGCTCAACGTAGCGTTTCAGCAGGGTGTTCACGGCAACTCTCCCCGCTTGAGTAGGCTGAACGGTTCAGCGTCAAGAATCCCGCAGAGGCGCGTGTGGTGCAGGCTGACCTTTTGTGCCAAGTAGGCCTGTGTAAGGCCGAGCGCCGCGACACGTTCAACTAGGTGAGCGGAAGCCTGATAGCGGGTCCGTTTCATCCGCGCACGCGTTGTGCAGGTCTTCCTCACGCCGCACCTCCCGCCTTACGGTCGAGGAACGCATCGATCTCCGAGCGGCGCCAGCCGACGACGCCTGTTGAGATCTTGAGCGGATGTGGCAGATCGCCACGCTGAACCATCCGCCAAATGGTGTTACGCGACACGCCGAGGGTTTCGGCGACCGCGCGGGGACGAAGGATGAAATCAATCGATGAAGCAGCCATGCGAACCGTCTCCTCGGACAGCTCTAGGAGCTGTCCATACGCCTAGGATTTTCGGTTCGCGCTGCGTCCGGGTGGCGGTCCAGCGCTCGTCGTCACGCGACAGGCATCGCGCGACGGTTCGACAGAGGCCTCACTACTCTAGTCGGCAGCCCCGGGGGTGTTCGGCTGCCGCCCATATGTAGAAACCCGAAGCAAGCACGCCCGTCGTGCCGTGCGCCTCTCGTCGAATGAGACGATCTGATTTCGAATCGAAATGGAACGACTGTCAAATCTCCTAGAAAGTAAGTATCCCCCGGCAAAGCCGGGGGCCTTAGTTTGTGAGCCGCTCAAAGCGGCATGACGTGCCCGCTATGCGGTCACTTGAGCCACCTCACGGTGGCCACTCTACTCCAACGGCAACTGATCCGACCGCCGGTCCTCGCGTTCCTGCTGCTGGATGTACTCCCGAATGACCCGCTCATCGCGACCCACCGTGGACACGAAGTAGCCCCGGGCCCAGAAGTGCTGCCCCACGAAGTTCCGCGAACGTCCCGCGAACTCCCGAGCGATGTGGATGGCACTCTTCCCCTTGAGATATCCGATGACCTGGGCGACAGAGTACTTCGGCGGAATCGACATCATCATATGCACATGGTCCGGCAACAGATGCCCCTCCTCCACCTCGCTCTCGCGATGCAGCGCCAGACGGCGGAACACCTCGCCCAAATCCCGCCGCAATCCCCCGTACATCGCCTTTCTTCGATACTTCGGGATGAACACAACGTGATACTGACAGTGCCATTTCGTATGATTGAGACTTCGGTAGGTCGGCATGAGGTCTCCTTCTCGTGATGCTTGAGCGGCTCACGGGAAGGAGTTCCTCACGTGACTCCCCGAAACGTCAAACGGGGCTGGCCGCCCCGGCAAAGCCGGGGGGTCTCCCACGGCAACTAGAGAATCTCATGGATGGATCAGGACGGTAAGGCCGAATCGTGAGATCGACAGATGAGTCCCCAGATAAGGAGCTATCCTTGGAATATGCTTGTCCGCCAAGTACTACAGCCGCGCAGATCTGAGCAAGGCTAGCGTGATGGACGAATTGTCCCTGCAATTGTCCCCGTCAACGACCAAGCCACAAATCACGAGCGTCGGATCGAACGGATCAAGGCACTCTGTCAGGACGGTGGTGCTAAACAAGCCTACGAGGCCGGCAACTGACCCGCCCCCAGTGGACGTACCCCGCGTGAAACGTTTGATGATGGCATGCGTATCTGGAAGGAGAAGTTGATCGGCAGCGCCGCCGCGTAAGACGGCATCTGAGGGACGGCCATAACCAGGGTTACTGTCTGAGCAAGTCGTAGCTAGTACACATTACGACATGATCGGACCAACGATCTTCATCAGATTATCTTCGTTAACCGCCTCGGTGGCCCGCTCTCCCGTTGGCGAGTCAGGACGGCTAGGGTAAGCGATGCTCAAACCGACCTGAGCGACGACGTCCGCGTCATTGTTACCTTCACCCACGAATACCGCCTGGTCCATCGCTACGCCCACTTCGTCACAGATCAATCGCATTGCCCGCGTCTTCCCCAGAAAATCAAACGGCGTCGTCTGAAATCCTTTGATCACACCACCATTGTCGAACAACATCCTGTTAATCGAAACGTAGTCGAAAAGCTCGTCAGCATCGGGGATCATTGCGTAAAGAAAAACATCTAGTCCTCCGGAAACTAGCGCCAACGTTAGTCCTTCGCCACGCAGAACCTCGAGGGCCTGATGAAGATTCTCTGTAACGGAGAGCGGCGCGACGATCTTGGAGAAATCTTCCCGTCGGAGTTTCTTTTCGCGAAACAAGCCCGCCGACCACGCACACCACTCGTCGTAGGAGAGGTCCCCTCGGAGGTATCGCTGCATACCCTTTCTACGAACGTCATCTGGAAATCCGAGAAATTCCCACACGAGTCTCCATGAGTATTTGAAGCCGTTCCCTCTGAGCAACGTTCCATCCAGGTCGAAACCAACAACCGCGTATTTTTGGCCCCCAACCGGTTGCTGCCCCTGGGCGCGTCGCTTCGCCCCATAATCGGTTAAGTATTCTTCGATGCCGACGTTTCGAACATCTGGAATCGCCTGCCTCAAAAAGCGAAGTACCCCTGCATATACGTCATGGCGCTTGGAACTCGGCTTGACCAATCCAATGTGATTTTCTGCTATCGGATGGCAGCTAGACCCAGCGATATTCGGATTTCCAGATTGGAGCCCCACAACCTCGCCAAGACGAGCCCTAAAAAACCACAAGATCTTCTTTTCTAAGGGGCGCGTTTCAACATAACTCTCTATCAAAGCGTCCGCTTTGCTTTGCCAGGCCACGAACTCGTCATGAAGGATGTCCAGGCTGGAACTTCCAGTCGTCATCTCTTCAACGTGGTCCTGCGTGCGCAAATACTTGCCGAGGATCTTGGCCGCGGTGGCGAACGACGAACCGCGATGCGGCGTTCCACAAAAAACGATCGCCTTCACGTTCGCAACAAGATCCACCCAGTCTTTAGAACCAATCGTCTGACTGCGAACGACGATCTCCTTTACCTCGAGCCCTCCCATGCTATGCGCGATGAAAACTAGCGGACGTTTGCCCAGATTGGCG
Organism: Vicinamibacterales bacterium; assembly: GCA_965249105.1. Taxonomy (GTDB): domain Bacteria; phylum Acidobacteriota; class Vicinamibacteria; order Vicinamibacterales; family UBA8438; genus CAUZIB01. The sequence continues at coordinate 2,608,291 of OZ252219.1, forward strand.
TTAGTTAGTTTCAGCACGAGGTTCTTCGCACGTTGCTGAACGGCCATACCATCGTCACTGATCCAATGCGAAATGCCGGCCTCATATCCAACCGACCAAACGGCGAAGTTCGGGAGGTCTTCGCCAAGACGTTCGGGCCAAAAAAAGTGATCCTCTTTACCTTTCTCGCCGAAACGCCAAGTACTGTGTGAGCCGCCGCCAAGACCGTGAATAAAGACCACGTTCGCCGCGGGATTCTCGAGGTTTGTATTCACGACGCGGTGTAGCCCTTCTGCGTCCTCAGTCATAAAGCGCCCCTCTTGCCGCCTGGCTCACGAGATCTACCAGCGCGTCATGACAGACTTCCGCACGCGCCAATCCATCACTCGCGCCGCCTAAAGAATGTCTTGACATATAGGGGCGGTCAGTGCCGGCATGGTAGAAGTGAGGAAACCCGTCACCGGGCCTTCTAGCGGAAGTTTCGCACATCATATGCCGGGATCTGAGTGAGCGGTGTAATCCAAGGCTTTTTCCCTGCAGGATCATCGTGGCCAAAGAAAAAGGCACTCACCAAGATGTCACCCGCAGCGGCGTGTACAGAAGCGTAGCCCTGGTAATCGTTAGGAAGCTTCGGTTGGACTGGACCCCGGTCGGACACTTGGAAAGGCACATGAAGGCCATCTGGAGACGACACCCAGACGGCTAATCCGAATCTGGGGACGCGCCTCGACCGAACACCGTCACCGACTACATTCCCGCTGGAATCGTGCCACAAAACTTCCACCGTATTCGGGCTAGTGTGCCGATTTCTGACCACTACTGCCGTGTTGCAAGTCTGAGCTGTGAAGACGCTATTGATCCGCAGAGCCAAAGTCGGAGCGGGTGCTACTGCCGGACCTGGCACTTGGAGTCGTAGTTCTTAACCTGAATTCCCTCAGCAATACCCTTGAAGGTTTTTGGGCAGGTTATTCACCAACCCGCGAAACGTTCATCAGAGGCACAGTTCGCGCCCAGAAGTCATAGTAACAGTCTGAGAAGTAACGCAAAGCTTGCGCCCTGTTCACGCGATTACGCCGCCCGCCGCAGCCGACCGCCTACCTTCTGGAATATGGGAACGCCACCACTGCCGTGTGCGAGAATGTGCGACAGATTCCGAATGTAGCGTCGCGAACTGATCAGGTCTGATCAGGATCAGCACGTAAAGACGCGGTCTGATCCGTTCTGATCAGCATCTGCACAAGCTTTGGGAGCAGGAAGTCCTCGGTTCGAATCCGGGCGCCCCGACCATTTATTCGCTTCTATGTCGGACCCGCCTATTTGAGACCCTGCTGTTTCTTGTAATTGGGCCAATCGACTCGGAGTCGAAGGAAGGCGGCAACATCGGCACAACGCAGGAACGGGTTTGTGTGCCTCTCGAGGCCGATGGTGGAGCTGGGTCGTACGCCGTAATCATGTCCGGGCCACACCGTGGTGTCATCGGGGACCGTGTCGAGCAGGCGACTCAGGCTCTCCCACTCGACCTTGGCGTCCTCCTCGGTCTGTGTCCCGCCCACCTTCCCGACGAAGAGAAGATCTCCCGTGACCACCAACCGGTATGTCGGCTCGAACAGCACGAGGTGGTCGGGACAGTGCCCGGGCGTGTGCAACACCGTAAGCCGAACTCCCCCGACGGATATCCGGACCCCGTCCCCAAGTGATAGGTCTGGCGTATCCGGTGCATCGGGATGAGCCGCCACGGGAGCCCCGGTCAACTCGACTGCCCTCACGTTGCCGTTCGTGTGGTCGGCGTGGCCGTGAGTGTTGATGATGTGCGTCACCGTCACGCCCTGAGCCTCGGCCCGGTCGGTCAGGAGCTCGGGCGCATAGGACGGGTCGACGAGCACGCCCTGCCCCGCGTCCCGGTCGGCGACCAGATACCCGAAGTTTCGGTCGCCACCCACGCGGATCTGTTCGAAGATGAGTTGCATAGCTCGTCGGCGTTCTCAGGTATCATCACGCATCACGCAACGCTCATCAAGCCGCAGCCCTTGCACAATCACGAGAGTTCGCCAGGAATACGCCGACGTGTCTGTCCGTGTGCTCGCGCCTTGCCTCGCCGTTGCCCTGGTGGTCCCACTCTGGGGCCGCCCGCAACCGGCGGTCCCCGACCGCACGGTCCAGGACGGTGTCTTCACTGAGGCGCAGGCAGACCGGGGTCAGAACAGGTACGAGAGTTACTGTCGAAAATGCCACGGTGAGGACCTGACCGGAGCGAACGCGCGCGCGCTGGTCGGAGAGGACTTCCTGCGAAACTGGACCGGCCTCACCCTGGATGGACTACTTGAGCGAGCGCAAACGATGCCGCCCGGGGCGGCCATGAGCCTGGGAACCGAAACCTATGTCGACATCATCACCTACGTGCTGGAGACGAACGGCTTCCCGCCAGGCAGCGACGAGCTCAGCGCCGACACGCTGTCAACCGTTGTCGTCGAAGGTAAGGATGGCCCTCAAGAAGCCCCCGACCACACGCTGGTGCAGGTCGTCGGTTGTCTGGCGCGTGGACCGTCCAACACATGGATGGTAACGAACGCGACCCACCCGGTCCGCACCCGAGATCCGTCGGCGTCTACCGAAGCCGAACGCCAGGTCGCCGAGGCCATGACCCTGGGCTCTGCCTCCTACGAACTGCTGTATGTGTTTCCCGAGCCAGACAGCCTCGAAGGTCATCGAGTGGAGGCGAAAGGATTTCTGATTCGGGGCGAGCCAGATCGCATCAATGTTACGGCGGTCACGGCGGTCACCGCGCTTGACGGCGCCGCGCCGGACTGCGTCCGCTAACGAACCATCGCCTTACGGATCTCCTCGGCGGCGGGCTGGGATTTGGCACCTGCACCCTGCGTGACGGCGCCGTTGGTTCCCCGCGTGACGCCCATGGCAATGTCGAGCGGCGTCCGCCGTTTGGCATTGGGCTGGTTCCAGACGTCGATATCGACGCCGGCGTCGGCCAGAAACGCCACGACCTTCGGCAGATGCTTGTAGGCCGCACCGTGCATCACGGTCTCACAGTTGTCATCGACACCATTGAGGTCACCGCCGAATTCCAGCGCCACCTTGACCGCCTCCAGGACCTCCGGCTCGGTTCCCGGATCCTCGCCAGGGGACGATGTGCCGACCCCGGCAGCCACCATGATCGGCGTGGTGTTGTCCTCGTTGGGTAAGAGCGGGTCGGCGCCGAGCTCTGCCAGCAGCCGCATCAGGTCGGCATCTCCGGTGCGAGCCGCGAGGAGAAACGGGGTGCCCCCGATGAAGTTCAGACTCGTGATGCCAGCCGGTGGGCGCTCCGTGACGCGCGCATTCACATCGGCACCCGCGGCTACGAGCTTTCGCACGAACTCGAGACTCATCATCGTCCCGGAACCCTTCGGCGGCGGGTTATTGCTGCCGGCGATTCCCGTCTTGCGCACCCACGACACCTGGTGAAGCGCCGTCCATCCCCGCGAGTCGGTGTTCACATCGGCGCCTCGGTCGACCAGGAGTGCGGCAAGCTCGTAGTGCGCATTCGCGGCAGCCAGCAGAAAGGCATTCAACCCCGTGGCGGCCCGCCCTGCGCTCGACCCGCCTCGGCGATCCACCGTCAGGACCGGAAGCGCATCGTCAACGCTGGCTCCGCCCTCGAGTAGGGTCTGCACAACATCGATGCGGCCCTCACGCGCGGCAAACAGCAGCGGCGTCCACCCCTTGGTCGACCGGGCCGAGACATCGGCGCCGTGCGACAGCATCGTCGGGAGCAGATGGGCATGGCCCTCTGCCGCCGCCCACATCAGCGCTGTCTGCCCGCGCCACGTTTCGGCGGCGTTCACGTCCGCACCGTGGTCAAGCAGCAGCTCGACGACATCCAGCGCACCCGTACGCGATGCCGTCATCAGAGCTGTCTCGCCCTCGGCCAACATCGCGTTGGCGTCGGCTCCGGCCACGAGGAGACGCTCCACGATGGCGGCGTTTCCGTTCGTGCACGCAAGGGCGAGCGGACGCACGCCGTATCTATTTGCCGCATCCACGTCGGCTCCGGCGGCCAGCACCATCTCGACGATGGTCGGGTCGTCAGTATGCACGGCCCAGTGGAGAGGCGTCGTGCCGTCGGACTCGGCGGCAGTCACGTCGGCGCCGCGGGCAAGGGCGGCACGGACCCCGACCTCGTCGACCGAGCGGATCGCGGCGACCAAGCCGGTGTCAGCCTCGGCCGCGATCGCAGGAACCCAGCTGGCGGTCAGCAGGAGGGCCACGATGAAGGCGCACAGTCGTCGCATCGGTCGTCGTCTTACAGCGTCCATCCCGAATCGACGCTTACAGCGTCAGGGGCTCGGTCACCTTGCCGGCGCGACCAGTGCTGTCGGCAAAGTCGTCGACACGCGCACCGACATCATCCAGAAGCGTGAGATGAAGGTTCGCCAGTGGTGTCAGCTCGTCGTATTTGATGTGACGCCCCCCCGCGATACTCGACCCCGCACCCCGCACCACGACGATCGGCAAGTTGCGATGGTCGTGGACGTTGGGGTTACCCAGACCGCTGCCGAGCAGATAGGTCGTGTGATCCAGCAGCGTTCCGTCGCCATCCTCGGTCTTCTGGAGCTTGTCGACCATGTAGGCAAAGAGCGACACGTGATACTGGTTGATCTTGGCCAGCTTGGCGAGCTTCTCCGGGTCGTTGGTGTGGTGTGACGTCGGGTGGTGTGGGTCCGGCACCCCAATCTGCGGATAGGTCCGAGTACTGGCCTCACGCGCCATCTGGAAGGTGATGACCCGCGTCAGGTCGGCCCGCAACGCGAGCACCTGAAGGTCGTACATCAGCTTCACGTGGTCCTCCCACACCTCTGGCACGCTCGTCGGCCGCGACAGATCGGTGAGCGGCGATTCGGAGGCCGACTGCTCCGCCCGTTGGATACGACGCTCCACCTCGCGCACGGTGTCGAGATACTCGTTCACCCGGTTTCGGTCGTCCGTTCCGAGTCTTGCCTGCAGACTCGACATGTCTTGGAGCACCCAGTCGAGGATGCTCTTGTTGGTCTTCAGCTCCGCCCGCCGCTGCTCCGGCGTGCCCCCGTCGCCAAACAGCCGCTCGAAGACGATTCGGGGGTCGGCTTCGGTGGGATTGGGCGCCGTGGGCGACGCCCACGACAGACTGTTCATATAGGCGCAGGCATAGCCGTTATCACAGTTGCCGACCTGCGCGATGAGGTCCGTCCCCAGTTCGAGCGACGGTAACGGCGTGTCACCGCCAACCTGCTGGGCGGCGATTTGGTCGACCGAGGTCCCGTTGACGTAGTCGCTGCCCTCGGTGCGCTTGGGACGGACGCACGTCAGAAACGACGAATTGGCCGACGCATGATTGCCGGTTGTGTGCGCCGCGTCGATCTCCAGGTTGGTCACGACGGTGACGTTGTCGAGATGCGGCACCAGCGGCGACAGCGACTGAGAGAGGGTGGTCAGCCGTCCCACTTCTGGCGGCGTCCACGGCACGGGATTCATCCCCATCGGGATGTAGACGAATCCCAGCCGCCGCGGCGGTGCCGCCGCGGCCCGTGTCATCGCCGATGCGGCGGGCACCATGGCGTCGAGCAACGGGAGCGCCAGCGTGGCCCCCACGCCGCGCAGAAACGTCCGCCGGGGCAATGCCATCTTGGTGATGATCATGACTGTGATCTCCTCATCTGAAAGGGAGTGCTCTGGACAACGCCGAGCACGAGCGACGACAGACGATACTCATCGTCGGCCGCCTCCCGGATAATCGCACGAACCGCCGGTGCATCGGTGTGCTCGAGGCCCCGCCCGAGCGCGTAGATCAGGAGCTTCTCTGTCAGCGTCCCTACAAACACCTCGGGACGGTCAAGCAACGCGCCGCGCAACCCCGCAACGCCATCGAAGTCTGTGCCACCCGGGAGGCTGCCTGTCGCGTCGATCGCCGAACCACCCTCGGCGGCCCGCCATCTCCCGATCGCGTCAAAGTTCTCCATCGACAGTCCAGCCGGGTCCATGATGCGGTGACACACCGCGCAGGCCGGATTCTGACGGTGGGCCTCCATCCGAGCGCGCATGGACACGACATGGGTGTTCGAGCGTGTCTCATCGAGCGGCGGCACGTTCGCCGGAGGCGGGGGCGGCGGGGTTCCCAGGAGGTTGTCGAGAATCCACTTGCCGCGTAACACCGGTGACGTCCGCGTGGCATACGAGGTCACCGTCAGGATGCTGCCATGGCCGAGTAGGCCTGTCCGCGGACTGCTATCGGGAAGCGAGACACGACGAAAATGATCGCCATAGATCTTTGGAACGCCGTAGTGCTTCGCGACCCGCTCGTTGAGATAGGTGTAGTCCGCCGTCAGCAGGTCCAGAGCACTCCGGTCCTCGCTGAGGATGCTCTCGAAGAACAACTCCGTCTCCCGACGGAATCCTTGCCGCAGGTTGTCGTCGAAATCCGGGAACAGTCTAGCATCCGGCCGAACGGCATCCAGATTCCTCAGATGCAGCCACTGCGAGGCGAAGTTGGTCGTCAGCGTCTCGGCGCGGGGATCGGCCAGCATCCGACGTACCTGCGCCGCCAGCACATCCGGGTCGCCCAAGCCGCTGGCCGTCGCCGCCTCGAGGAGCTCATCGTCCGGCAGGCTGCTCCAGAGGAAGAACGAGAGACGCGAAGCAAGCTCGAGGTCGGTGATTCGATAGGCGACGCCCCGGCCAACTCCCTCCGGGTCGCGTTCGATCCGAAAGAGAAACTCGGGACTCGTGAGCAGGGCCCGCAGGGCCTTCTCGACCCCCGACTCGAACCCCCCGTCCGCATATCCCAGCTGGTAGAACGAGACGAGCTGACCGAGGTCGTCGGTCGTCACCGGACGCCGATACGCCTGCCGCGCGAGCTGCGCGATGATCGAGGTGGCGCAGGCTTCAGCGTCGTCAGCCGACTCGGTCGTCGGTCGACAGGAGAAGATTCGGTCACGACTTGGCGTCTCGCCCACCCCGGTCGGATCGAACGGACCTGCGATCGACACCGTTCGCACCGCCGGCTGCTGCCGGGGGTGGCGGTCCATGTTGAAATGAGCCTGATAGGGCTGTCGCGTGGTCTCGACCAACGAGGAGTTCTTCTTGATGAAGCTCGCACCAACCAGGTGGGGTCCGGCAGTGACCGACACGCGAACGTTCAGGTGATTGTCGATGCCACCATCCGCGTAATAGACGGAGTCAGCCTGCTTCACCATGTCTTTGACCGGCTCCATGGTGAACACCTGGAGCCGCGTGCCATCGAGTGTCACCTCGACGTCGTGGGGCTCGGTGAGCCCTTCGACGTTCTCGTTGCGGTTCCTCTGCAGCCGCACTTGGATTTCGTAGTCGCCGTCGGCGGGAAACGTGTGAGACACCACGGCACCGCCGCGGGTTCCGAAGGGAAGCCCGTCAACGTGGTCCTCTTGCGTCCTGTCGGCGGGCACGACCACGACCCGACTCCCGGCTGCCGGCGTGCGACTGCCCACGGCCAGTTGACTGGTCTTCTGCGCCGCCGTGAGGTACCGCTCCATCAAGGTCGGCGAGAGCCCGCTCGAGTTCACGTTGTCGAAACCGAACGCCGAGTCGTCGCGCGGGAGCAGTGCCGTCACGTCGATCTCCAGAGCGAGCAGATCACGAATGGCGTTCTGGTATTCGGTCCGATTCAGCCGCCGGAATGTTTCGGTTCGACCCGGGTCGGGGTGTTGGTCGGCGAGCTGGTCGAGCTCAGTCTCGAGGTGGGCCAGCAAACTGTTGTAGACCGTGTCGTCGGGGCGCGCCACGCCAACCGGAGGCATGGCACCGGCACGCAGCTTCCGGACGACCTTCTCCCACACCTCGGCGTGACCGGAGACGTCGTTCGGGTCCAGGCCCTCGAGCGACAGGTTTCCCGTCAGCGCACGATCGTTGTGGCAGCGGACGCAGTGCGTCTGGACCGTCTTCGTATGCTCGGATTCGGGAGGAGCGGCGTACGCGAATTCGGTGGACCAGGCGAAGGTCGCCACGCCGATGAGGACACCGACTGACCACCGCGACGTTGTCCGGGCCCGAACCGAGAATGAAGGACGTCTCATTTTGCGCAACATCCCGTGAAACCGCGCTTTAGCCCAAGGGCGACCTGCTGCCAATTATACGCGAACCAGGTCAAGCGGCGGTCCGCTGCCCTAGAAAAAGGCGCGACCGTGCCAGGAGCTGGAGGCTTTGGTCTCCCAGCGCCCGTCGCGCACGTCGCCCAGACGGGTCAAGGTGTTGTCAAACACCGTCGTGTCGGGACCAACCGCCCCGGAGGCGGCCAGCTCGGCGAATTCCTCTCGGGCAACCCGTGCAATCTCGTCCTCACGACGAAACAGCACCGGCGCATGGTTGACCAGCTCGACGCCGAGCTCGGCCTGAAGACCCTTCATCTGCCGGACCAGGGCATCCACGGAACATCCCGACGGGCCGACCGTCGCCTGGTCGACCGCCACGAACAGAAATCGGTCGTAGCGAACATCGCGACCGGCCACGAGAGGCCGGTCGTGTGCGCCCCATTGCGCCAGGAACGTATCTACCTCTTCCAGCAAGCGCCTCTGCTCCCCGGCGGTCAACGTGCGCTCGGCGGAAAAGATCCAGACCCGCGCGTCTTCTGGTAACTGCTCGAACTCAACTCGTGGCATAGCGATGACTCCCTAACCCCATAGAATACCCCTCGTGACCCAAGGATTGAAGATCCACACCATTCAGACGGGCGTAACCGGCCGCTTTCTAGTCCGAACACCGACAGATTCAGGACCGGCACCGGTCCTGGTCGGGTTTCATGGCTATGGAGAGAACGCCCGGCAGCATCTGGACGAGCTCGTCCGCTTTCCTGGGGTCGACAAGTGGCTGGTGGTCTCGGTTCAGGCCCTTCATCGATTCTACGAGCGCAAGACCGGCACCGTCGTGGCTTCCTGGATGACCTCGCAGGACCGCGAGTCTTTGATCGTGAACAACATCGGCTACGTCGATGCTGTTCTTGATTCGGTGCTCTCCAGCCACGACACGACCTCCGTCGTGGTATACAGCGGGTTCTCTCAGGGCGTGGCGATGGCGTATCGCGCCGCATCTCGTGGCCGGGTCCGCCCGGCGGCCATCATCGCGCTGGGAGGAGACGTCCCGCCCGAGCTTCGCGACGATGACAGCCTCAGGTGGCCTCCCATCCTCGTCGGACGCGGGACCGAAGATCCCTTCTACTCCCAGACCACGATAGAGGAAGACCTGGCGAGCCTCAGGAGGACCGATGCGACAGTTGAGTCGGTGCTCTTCCCCGGCGGGCATCACTTCCACGATGACTTTCGGAGCGCGGCCGGGCGCCTGCTGTCATCGGTTGGCGGGCACGACTGAGTGTCGCGTGTGCACGTGTGACAACTCCATACGACATCGACGTCGGCGTGGCCGGAGTGGTCACCGGTCTGCACTACCGGGCGACGCCATCTCAGCTCAGTCCGACGACAGTGGTGCTCGCCCACGGTGCAGGCGGCCCACAGCTGAGCCCGTTCATGACCGCCTTCTCCAGCGGGCTTTCCACCCATGGCGTCGACGTCGTCACCTTCAATTTTGTCTACATGGAGAGAGGGCGCCGAGCACCGGACCCCAAGGCACGGCTCGAACACTGTTACCGGGCTGCGGTCGACGCCACCCGGCGGGTTGTGCCCTCGGCGAGAAGCCGGCTCATCATCGGGGGCAAGTCGATGGGTGGGCGCATCGCCTCACAAGTCGTTGCGGCAGATGCAGATGACCTCGGGGTGAGCGGCTTGGTGTTCCTGGGCTATCCTCTGCATCCGCCTGGACGCCCGGAAAAACGTCGCGACGCCCACCTGCCTGACGTGGGGGCGCCGATGCTCTTCGTTCAGGGAAGCCGCGACACATTCGGGACCGAAGCCGAACTCCGGCCGGTCGTGGAGGCATGTCAGCGCGCGCAGCTCCACGTCGTCGCTGGCGGCGACCACTCCCTCAAGGCTAGAGGGAAAGGTGCGCCGTCGGTCGATGAGGTTCACGCCTCTGTCCAGGAGGCGATCGTGAAGTGGATCGACGGCCTGTAGCGCCGGAACTATAGCGACTCCTTGAGATCGACGGCGTCGAGGAAGGGCATCATGGCGCGAAGCCGCGAGCCGACCTCCTCGATCTGGTGCTCCTGCTCCTTCTTGCGAGTCGCCATGAACCACGGGCGCCCCGCCTTGTCCTCGTCGATCCACTTGTTCGCGTAGGTGCCGTCCTGGATCTCGGCGAGCACCTGCCGCATCGCCTGCTTGGTCTCGGCCGTGACGACCCGCGGTCCCCCGGTGTAGTCTCCGTGCTCGGCCGTGTCACTCACCGAGTACCGCATGTAGTTCAACCCGCCGCGGTAGAAGAGATCCACGATCAGCTTGAGCTCGTGCATGCATTCGAAGTACGCGATCTCCGGCTGATAGCCGGCTTCTACCAGGGTCTCGAATCCGGCCTTGACGAGCTCGCTGACCCCACCACAGAGGACGGTCTGCTCGCCAAACAGGTCGGTCTCGGTCTCTTCGGAGAAGGTCGTCTCGATCACGCCGGCTCGGGTCACACCGAGCGCCTTGGCATAGGACAGTGCCAGCGCCTTCGCACCGCCGGTGGCGTCCTGCTCGACCGCCACCAAAGCCGGAGTGCCACCTCCTTCGAGAAAGACCTCCCGCACCCGATGTCCTGGCGCCTTGGGCGCGATCAGGGTGACATCGACGTCGGCCGGTGGTTCGATCGTCTTGAACCTGATGTTGAACCCGTGCGCGAACATCAGCATCTTGCCCGCGCTCAGATGGGGAGCGATCTGCTCGGTGTAGATCCCAGATTGAGTGGTGTCCGGCGTGAGGATCATGATCACGTCAGCCCATTCAGCCGCTTCCGAGCCCGACGTGACAGTCAGCCCCTCGGCTTCGGCCTTCGTCTTGGAACGGCTGCCCTCGTGCAGTGCAACCCGCACCTCAACCCCGCTGTCCTTCAAGTTGAGTGCGTGCGCGTGCCCCTGGGAGCCGTACCCGAAAATGGTGACCTTCTTGCCCTGGATAAGGGAGAGGTCTGCAGAATCGTCGTAGTAAATCGTGGCCATTGATGGATAGTCCTTACCTTTGAAAGTGGGTGTTCCGTCCTCGATGTGCCCCGGCGTGTCGCGGGTCGAGGAGCCGTACTATACCGAATACGAGACGTTGTCGTCGTCGGTAGGTGTGGACCGGGTCGGCCGAGGGGACTCCGGTTGCGGAACCACGACGCTCTTTGAGCCCCGCACCATGCCCACGCGGCCGGTGCGCACGAGCTCGAGGATGCCATACGGTCGCACCACCTCCAGGAGCCCGTTGATCTTTTCTTCCGTTCCGGTCGTTTCGATAATAACCGCGTCGGGAGCCACGTCGACCACCCGCGCCCGGAAGACATCGACCAATTGCATCACGTGGCTCCGTGTGTCGGGCGTCTTCGTGGCGACCTTGATCATGGCCAGCTCCCGATAGACCGAGGCCACCGCGGTGATGTCATGGACCCGTAGCACGTTGACGAGCTTGTAGAGATTGGCCTCGAGTCGGCGAGCTCCATGGGTATCGCTCTCGACCAGGACGGTCATCCGGGACACGCCCTCGGTCTCGGTGTGGCCGACGGTCAGCGATTCGATATTGAACGCACGTCGTCGGAACAACGACGCGACCCGATTGAGCACGCCCGGCTTGTCCTCGACGTAGATGACAAACGTGTGCTTCATGTCACGTCGCTCTCACGAGACCGCACGTCCGTGACGATGGCGCGCCCGGACCTATTCATCATCAGCTGTCTCGACGATCGGCGCCTGACTGGGTCGCCGAATCATGTCGTGCAGATCGGCACCGGCTGGCACCATCGGATACACGGTGTCCTCCTGCTCGACTTTGAACTCGACAACCACCGTGGCGTCCTCCGCCCGCGCCGATTCAATCGCCGGCACCACGTCCTGACGCTTGTCCACGGCGATACCTCGAAGCCCAAAACACTCCGCCAGCTTCGCGAAGTCTGGACTCAATAGCGGGGTGGCGGCATACCGCCGCTCGTAGAAGAACTCCTGCCACTGCCGCACCATTCCCAGATACCCGTTGTTGATGATCGCGACGTTGATGTTGATCTTCTCTTGCGCGATGGTGGCCAGCTCGCACATCGTCATCTGGAACCCGCCGTCACCGGCGACGACCCAGACCTCTTTCTCGGGACAGGCCAACTTGGCCCCGATCGCCGCGGGAAGCGCGAACCCCATCGTCCCGAGACCACCGGACGTGATCAGCGTGCGGGGCTCATCATGATGGTAGTACTGCGCCTCCCACATCTGATGCTGACCGACATCGGTCACCACGATGGCCTTCCCTTCGGTGACTCGCCAGATGTCGCTGATAACGTGGGCCGCATAGAGATGACCGCTGTCCGGCAAGTTCTGAATGTCACGAACGGCCACGTCACCTTTCATCTCGTCGATTGCGGACAGCCAGTGACCGCGGTCACCCGGTTCGACGAAAGGCAGGAGTGACTCAAGCACCACGCTGAGGTCGCCGGCCAGGGCCACGTCGACCTTGACGTTCTTATTGAACTCCGCCGGGTCTATATCGACATGGATCTTGCGGGCGTTCGGGGCGTAGGTCTTCAGGTTGCCGGTGACGCGGTCGTCGAAGCGCATCCCTAGGGCCAGCAACAAGTCGGCCTCCTGAATAGCCTGGTTGACCCACGCCTCGCCGTGCATCCCCATCATCCCAAGATTGAGCGGATGACGGGCCGGAAAGCCGCCGATGCCCAGCAAGGTCATGGCAACCGGGATATTGCCGCGCTCGGCCAGTTGCCGCACCAGTGCCATCGAATCCGACAGCATGACGCCGTGACCGGCAAAGATGACTGGCCGCTTGGCCCCGTTGAGCAGCTCGGCCGCCTGGCGGTACTCGGCTTCCGTCGGACTCAGGTCGGGCCGGTATCCCGGCAATTTCACGTCGCTCGGGTCCCAGTGCAGCTCCGTGGAGGACTGCTGTGCGTCCTTGGTGATGTCGACCAGCACAGGACCGGGACGTCCCGACCGTGCGACATACATCGCCTCGTGGAGCGTCGGCGCGATTTCGTCGACGCGCGACACCAGATAGTTGTGCTTCGTGATCGGCAGCGTGACGCCGGTCACGTCGGTTTCCTGAAACGCATCCGACCCGACCAACTTGCTGCCCACCTGGCCCGTGATGCACACCACCGGTGAGGAGTCGAGCATCGCCGTCGCAATACCCGTCACCATGTTGGTCGCACCCGGACCCGACGTCGCGATGGCCACGCCCACCTCGCCGCTCGCCCGGGCATAGCCGTCGGCCATATGGGTCGCACCCTGTTCGTGTCGCACCAGCACATGACGGATCGGGTAGTCCAGCATGGCGTCGTAGGCGGGCAAAATCGCGCCACCGGGATACCCGAAGACGGTCTTGACGCCCTCCCGCACGAGTGCCTCCCAGATGATCTGTGCCCCCGTTCGCATCGATGACATAAATGACTCCGTTACTGGGACCAGGCCCTACGACCTAGCGCACTAGTTCGTAATCGCTCCCATCGAGGCAGACGACACGAGCCGCGCGTATTTCCCCATCACGCCGCTCGTATGGCGCGCGGCCGGTTTCGTCCACTCGGCCATCCTCTGGCCGATCTCCGCGTCACTCAGGTCGACGGTCAGCGTTCGCCGTTCGAGATCAAATTCGATGATGTCGCCCTCTCGCACAGCGGCGATTGGCCCACCCTTGGCGGCTTCCGGTGCGACGTGACCGGCCATGAGGCCCCGCGTCGCCCCCGAGAAGCGGCCGTCCGTCAGCAGCGCCACCGACTCTCCCAGCCCCGCACCGACCAGGGCCGCAGTAACCGCCAACATCTCTCGCATCCCCGGACCGCCCTCTGGCCCCTCGTATCGAATCACGACCACGTCGCCCGCGCCAATGCCCTTGTGCTCCACGGCCGCGAACGCCTCTTCCTCGGTATCGAATACCCGCGCAGGTCCTCGATGACGCATCATCACGGCGCCGGCCACCTTCACCACGCACCCCTCCGGCGCGAGGTTCCCCCTGAGTACCACGAGGCCTCCAGTAGGCTTTATCGGGTCGGATACCGAGCGGACCACCTCTTGACCAGGAGTTTCTTCAGCGATGGCGGCCTCCTCGCCCACTGACCGACCTGTGACGGTCAATGCATCCCCGTGCAAGGCCCCCAGTTCCTGGAGGCGCCGCGCGACGAGCCGGATGCCTCCGGCCTTGTAGAGATCGGTCGCGACGAACTGGCCACCTGGCTTCAGGTCGGCCAGGAGCGGCACCTCCCGATTGATCCGATCGAAGTCATCGAGCTCGAGCGACACGCCGGCTTCACGGGCGATCGCCAGCAAGTGCAGCACGGCATTGGTCGAGCCTCCCGTGGCCGCCACCGACGCGATCGCGTTCTCGAGAGCCGCTCGGGTCACGATCTGGCTCGGCGTGACCTCATCGGCCACCAGACGCATCACGATTTCCCCTGCCTGACGCGCGACGTCGTCCTTCGCCGACTCCATGGCCGGCACACCGTTGGCGCTCATCGGGGACACCCCGAGCAACTCACAGACCGTGGACATCGTGTTGGCGGTGAACTGACCGCCACACGCTCCAGGCCCTGGACACGCCACGTCCTCAAGCGCGCACAGTTGCTCGTCGGACAGCGTGCCAGCCGCGTGGCTTCCGACCGCCTCGAACACATCTTGAATCGTCACGTCGTGGCCATCCCAGTGCCCCGGTGCAATCGAGCCCCCGTACAGGATCAGACCGGGAATGTTCAAGCGGACGAGGGCCATCACCCCTCCCGGTATGGTCTTGTCACACCCGACGATGACGACGAGGCCATCGAACAAGTTGCCGCGCGCCACGAGCTCGATGGAATCCGCGATGACCTCTCGACTGACCAGTGACGCCCGCATCCCCTCGCTGCCCATGGTGATGCCGTCGGAGATCGACACCGTATTGAACTCCATCGGCGTGCCGCTGGCCGCTCGAACACCCTCCTTGACGTACTCGGCCAACCTTCGCAGGTGGTAATTGCACGGTCCGATCTCGGTCCAGGTGTTGGCCACGCCGATGATCGGACGGCGGAGGTCGTCGTCGGTAAAGCCTACGGCCTTGAGCATCGCGCGCGCGGGCGCCCGGCTGGGTCCTTCGGTTATGGCGGCGCTGCGTCGCGGTGTCGTCACTGTCTATCCCAACAAAAAAAGGCCATCATCTCATCGGATGATGGCCAGCCGGGTTTCTTCGGTTCTCCGGTCAGGCTCATCGTCCGTTCGCCGTCGGCGTAATGACGCCGACGGTGCGAACGATGACGGTGACGTGGAGAACCTGAGCGTGTGTCATGGCACTATTAAGTCGTGGGAATATTACAACGGGTGGACGGCTAGTAGTCAAATTTATAATTATTACCATTACATAACAAAGATTGATGGGCATTGATGCGCCAATCGAATCTCCGCGCTCGCCTATTGTCGCCCCTCGGCTACGCCGTCGCCGCCAGCCTTCTCCTCACCGGGACCTGGATGTCCCTACAGCAGCAGGCCGCGACCCCGCGCGGGCTGACGCGGTCCATCTTCGCCGGCGTCGACTCCACGCAACTACATAGCTCGACGCCCACTCGGACGATTGGTCCTGACTTTCTCGAGCAGGTCGTCGACTTGCCCCGACCGTTCAGGGTCCGGTGGAGCGGATACTGGTTCTCCCCCTTCGAAGAACTGGTGACTCTGCAAGCCCGCTCGGACAGCGGCGTCAGCGTCTATCTCGATGGCGAGCTCCTGTTGCGACATGACGCCGCGAGCAGCGGGGCGCCGGCCGTGGGCACGATCACCCTGAGCTCCGGCGCGCATCAACTGGTCGTCGACTACGACCACGAGCATCAAGGTCAGGAGCTGAGCGTCCAGTGGATGCCGGGGGCCTCAGAGCCACGCCCCTTGCCACCCGGTCGTCTGTTCACCAGAAGACTGGACCGGAAGAACTTCTACGAGACGAGCGCGATAGGCTGGCTTGGGTGGGTCGTAATCGCTGCCTGGCTGGTCTTGCCGGGCCTCGCGGTCAGCCCTGGCATCCGACGCCGAGCCACCGGCGCCATGCACTATTGGCGCACGGTCCCGAGAGTGTTCGAAACGACCGGTGTGACGGTGACCCAGGCCGGCCACGTCTTTGCCCTCACCGCGCTTGCCGTAGCCCATCCACTCTTCGACGTCGTGTCTCAAGAGCCGGCGTTCTTCGTCGCCCGCAACACCACCTTGCCCGATCTCGTCGCTCTGGTTGGCGTCGTCTGTATCGGGTTGCCAACCGCGGTCGTCGGGATCGAGATGGGACTCGCCAGATTCAGCGCCACCACCGCCAGCTACGCACACATCATGGTGCTCACAGTGTTGGGGGGAACTTTCGTGATGCCAATCCTCAAGCGGGCTGAGGGGTTGGGAGCCGTCGCGTCGATTGCCTTGGCGTTGCTGATCGCCGGGTCCGGCGCGCTGGCCTATCGACGATTTGGGATCGTCAGGAGCTTCGCCACGATGCTGAGCCCCGCCATCGTTATCGTCCCGGTCGCGTTCTTGATGAGTCCCTCGGTGAGGGAAGCGGTGGTCAGTGCGGACGGTTTGTACTCCGCCGCTCGCGTCGCGAGCGCGCCACCGATCGTCCTGGTCGTGTTTGATGAGTTTCCAGTCAGCGCATTGTTGGACCGCACCCACAGGATCAACAGGACCCGCTATCCGAACTTCGCAAGTCTGGCCGACACCGCAACCTGGTATCGCAACGCCAGCACCGTCTCCTCAAACACGGTCTGGGCGGTTCCCGCCATCGTCTCCGGCCGATACCCCATCGAGCCGAACTCCGTACCGACGCTACGCTCCTACCCGATCAACCTGTTCACGATGCTCAGCGAACGCTATCGAATGACCGCGTTCGGCCGGTTCCTGCAGCTCTGCCTGGCAAACACGTGCACCTACGATCTCGAAGTACACGACAGTCTGAGTGCACTCGTGGCCGACCTCGGTGTCGTCTATTCGCATATCGTGTCGCCCGAGGCGGTCGCAGCCCGGCTGCCTCCGATTCTCGGGGACTGGAGAGACTTCGCCACCCGGCGCATGTCCCGAGACGAGAACGGTGAAAGACGAAGGAACGCCCGGGCGGCCGAGTTCGAACGATTCCTCGAGACGATCACGCCTGACCCCGAAGGCCGGCTGTATTTCCTCCACACGCTCGCGCCCCACATGCCGTTCGAGTATGTCCCGTCCGGACGCCGATACAACGCTCCGGACTATCAAGGCCACCGGGAAGGCGGACAGGGGCTGTTCTTCGAGAGCGACCCGTGGCTCCCCGTTGTCTTGCAGCAGCGTCATCTGCTGCAGGTCGGCTTTGTGGACCGGTTCGTGGGACGGCTCGTGGATCGGCTCAAGGCCCAAGGTATCTTCGACCAGTCTCTTGTCATCATCACCGCCGACCACGGCGCGAGCTTTCAAGACGGGATGTCCCGTCGCGGCTTCGCCGAGGGAACGCGCGCGGAGGTGGGTCTTGTGCCGCTCATCGTCAAGTTCCCCAATCAGGTGTCCGGCTCGGTGAGCGACAGAAACGTCGAGACAATAGACATCCTGCCGACGATTGCCAATGTCTTGTCCACGACGGTCCCTCACGGGGTCCACGGTCGCTCGCTGCTGGATACCACGCAGCCGCAGCGACCACACAAGACGTTCGTCAGACGCAACGCCACTCGGGTCACCGTTGAGGAGTACGAGTCGAACCTGGAGAACCGACACGTCGCTCTAGAACACAACCTTGAACATTTCGAGTCGGGCTTGTATGCCCTCGGCCCACACGCATCTCTCGTCGGAGTCCCGCTCTCTGCGCTCGAGATCCGCACGGGCACCGAACCACTCCTCCGTCTGGTTGATCGATCTCAATTCAACGACGTGGATCTCGAGAGCCACACCCTGCCGCTTTCCGTCCGGGGAAGGATGGCGGACGACATCGAGGAGCGGGTCAGCCTGGCTATCGCGATCAACGGAGTCGTCACCGCTACGACGATGTCCTACCTGGAACATGACGAGTGGGTGTTCGCCAGCATGATCCCGTGGGAGGCACTGGCCCCGGGCTCGAACGACGTGCGGGTCTTCGTCGTCGACGGAGCCAGCGAACGCCCTCGCTTGACGTTGGCCACTCCGGGTCCTCGCTAGCGTGGTTCAGGCTAACGATGTTCAGCGGACTGCCCGCGGTCCACGACCTGGCGGAATGTTCAGTGGCCCGCCCGCGGTCCACGACCTGGCGCGATGTTCAGTGGCCCGCCCGCGACCCTTTCGCGTGGTAGAGCGTGCGGGTCCCCGACCCGAGCGCTTCGTGCGTGGTCGTCTCGAAGTGTCTGGCCAGCGCGAGCTCGAGCGCCTCGGCTGAGTAGTCGACAACCTGCCCGGTCCGATTGCGCAGAAGCTTGTCGACCATCGGGTCACCGTGTCCAACGTACTCCACGACGACGTCGGCACCGAACCCGGCCAGCCACTCGACGAACTCCGCAATCGGGATATTTCGGCCGATGACCACATGATGGATGAGCGCCAGACACAAGATCAGGTCGGGCGCCCCCCGCTCACTCAACGGGTTGCGTTCTAGACCGCGCCAGCCGAGCCCCGGTGATGGATCCGCGACATCAGCCAGCAGCGGAAGGATCGTGTCGTTCCCCTCGCGCTTGATCGCGCCATACATGCGATCGACGGCGAGATGGTCGGCGTCGAGCGCGAGCACGTACTCGGCATGTTCGGCGGCCAGCCGCGAGTAGGTACCGATGTTACAGCCGATGTCCCAGACCAGCGACCATCGTCGCGGCGCCAGAACCCGCCGCACGAAGTTCGATTTTCGGCGGAGGTCATCGTCCTCGTAGCTGTGTTCCCGGGTGTACTCCGACCAGGTGGATCGCTGGGGTTTCCACTCGAGGCGGTCGACCAGCCGTCGCAACCTCTGGATGTTGTTCCTGATCATGCCCGCGCCGAATCCCGCCGACCGCATGTCCTGCCTGACGTCTCGGTCCGAATCCTCATAGCGCGACTGAGCCTTGGCCTGCAAGTAGACATGCGTCAGGACACCGGCGCGCACGTAGTCGCGAGCCGAGAGCATCGCCCGACAGTACTCGGCCTCGATACCCTCGAGGCTGCCGCGCAGCCAGGGATGAAACGGTACGTTCTTGTAGGCCTGCAGGAACAACGGATACAGAAACTGTTGGCAGAATTGTCGGTACCCCACCCACGGCTCACCGGGCTCATACGGGGTGAACGACCCCAGGTCGATGAAGCGCGGCGTCGTTCCGAACCACTGGATGTTGTACGGCGTGGCATCCTTGAGCGTCATCCCGTCGTCGAGAGCCGCCAGCGTGACATCGAGCTGGAGGAGCGCCGCATCCTTGAGCATTCCGAACGGCCACTCGTAGGGATACGAGATGAACGGGACCGTTTCGTGTTTCAGGACACCCGCCCACTTCGCGTCTAGGCGCGGCAGCGCGCTCGCATCCTCGACCCGCTCGGTTGCTACCAGCGAGCCTTCTCGGGTCAACCGGCCGTATGCCTCAGACGCCGCCAGGCGGTTCCAGTCCTCGAGGGCGCGACTCGTGAGGCACCTGAAGATGGCGCCGTTGTGACGAAAGACTCTGGTATCGGGATCCCGGAATGACCCGGGGTCAAAGTGAGGAGGAGACGTCGAATCGAGCATCCGCGGGCGTCGCGACCGCTAGGCCCCGGCCCGAGGGTCCATCGATCGATCTGACGGGTCCTTCTTCCGAAAGAAGGACGCCACCCGATGCCAGTAGAGCCTGCCGATCACGCCCACGGCGGCGAAACCGCCGAGGAGGACCTGCAGCAGCATGCTCCCGCTACCGGGGTCCAGATACGCCTGGGCCGGCGCCTCGGCCAACAGCCAGGTAACCAGGACCATGAGAACGAACAGGGATCTCGGCATGCACACTAGATTAAACGCCGCACGACCTTTGCGGCAACTCCGAATCGAGGTCGGGCCCCTACCTTCGCGTCCCGGGAACGTCGCTGCGGAGCTGGAACAAGGTCTTCCCAGCCGTGACGTAGAGCGTCCTGAGATCGTCACCGCCAAACGCCACGTTGGTGATCGTGTCCTCGGGAATGGGAATGAGCTCGAGCAGCTCACCGGTAGGAGCAAATACGTAGACGCCTGCGCGAGTATCGAGGGTCTCGCTGGTCCCGCGGCGTCGATTGAGCCCGGCCGCGACCCACACGTTGCCCTCGCTGTCGATCGTCATCCCGTCGCCGCTTCGACCGGGAGAAAAATCATGGAAGACCCGCATGTTGCTGACCGTGCCCTCCTCAGACAGGTCGTAGGCGCGGATCATGCGCGCCCCGCCCTCCCCCTGGTTGGTCTCGATCAGATAGAGCGTGCGGTCGTCGGGTGACACAACGAGCCCGTTCGGCCGCTCGATGTCCGGTTCGGCCAGGATGCGCTCGATGGAACCGTCGGGGTCGACCCGATACACACCGTGCACACCGGTCTGGTCGGGCGTCGGGTTGGGACCGGGACGGTCGGTGAAGTAGATGCGTTCCGATCCGTCGATCGTCACGTCGTTCGGCCGGTGTAGCTCCTTGCCCTCGTAGTGGTCTGCGACGACCTCGACGGCGCCCGTCTGCATGTCGGTCCGGGTCACCCGAGGCAAGACGGTGTCACCGTCGCCGGCTTCACACGCCAGCAACCGCCACTGGCTGTCAAAGATCAGCCCGTTGGCTCCGTGGCTCTCCTCCCGAAAGGTCGTGAGCTCACCGGCAGTGGACAGCCGCATGATGCGGCTGTTCCCGAGATCGGTGAAGTAGACGTTGCCCTCGGCATCGACCGTCGGCCCCTCGGTGAAGGCAACGGTCGTGGCGACCTCGAGGTCGCGGGTGGACAGCTCCGGAGCTGAGTCGCTCTGCGCAGCCCCCGCCGATTCCGATGTCATCGGCGCCGCGGGTTCCTGGGCACACGCGCCCGCGGAAAGCGTTGCGCATGTCACGACCCACCCGAGCGCACAGAATCGGGATACTCCAGGCATTCCTTATCCGACCACTCTTACCCGACCATGACGGTCCGGGGCAGCTGCGCATTCCGCTCGAGGAACGTCTGCTTGGTCTCGAGGTCCTCGGCGGTCGGCTGCACGTTCCCGTTGACATCCGTCACCCGTGAGGTCAGCGTGTGCTCGCCGGGCGTGGCACCGCGCCACTCGTAGTTGAAGAACTTCCAGGAGTACTGGCTGTTGGTCGCGGGGTCCAGCGTGGCGGGCTCCCAATTTCCATCGTCGACCTTGACCTCGACCGACCGGATCGGCGTCCCGTCGTGCATCACGACGCCAAAGACGTCATATCGACTCCCGTCGGTAGATACGCGGGCGATGAAGGACTTGAGCCGCATCTTCGTGATCGCCGTTTCCTTCCACTTCATCTCGCCGTTGACCATTTCGCCCTTCAGGGTCCGATAGTGGCGAGCCTGATACTTGCCCAGATACTGGTCCTCCTGCACGTGAATCTCTGCCAGGAACTTCACGTTGGGCGCACCGTACCAGCCAGGGACGAGCAGCCGCAGCGGGAACCCCTGATGGGCCGTCAACGGTTCGCCATTGAGGGCGTAGGCCAGCAGGGGCTCATCTGACAGCGCCTTGTCCCGCTGGAGACTTCGTCCGTATTGCTGGTCGACGGTGTAGGTCCGTCCGCGGAACTCGACCTCCTCTTCGCCGTGGTCGGCGCCAAAGAAGACAAACTCACGGGCAGACGCCTGCACACCTGCCCGCTCCAGTACGGCGCGCAACGGAACGCCCAACCATTGGCCATTGCTCGACAGTCCGTTGAGCGGGCCGCCGTTCCCCGAGCATTCAAATCCGAAGATGAGCTCTCGGCTGGGCATCGCGCGCAGGTCGTCGAGCGACAGGCTGAGCGCCCGGTCAACGAGTCCCGACACCTGGAGACGGAAACTCGCCCCGTCGATGGCCGGGTGTCCATAGTGCTGGGTGGTGAAGAACTGATCCCGTGGCGTGATCGGGCCGTCGATGTAGCGCACGTCGATGATGCGACGATCCGGCGTCCGCTCGAGCACGATCTCATCTGGCAAGTCGGTGAAGGGCACGAGGGTCTGTCCCTGGGGCAGCACCGGCAGCGCCCATGCCGGCACGCCGGCCACACCCAGTCCAGCGATTGCGAGGCCGCCTTTGAGCACGTCACGCCGAGTGGTTTGTGTGGCCATCGCTTGGTCCCCTTCCAGGAATGTGTTGGTCTATCGCCCGGTCTGCCGCACCGATTCTACGCACAATCGAGTCATCCCGTCATCCCGACCTGTGACCAACGCTGCGTCACCGCTGAGGCTCGTCGTCGGCCGGTTTCGGACCCATGGCGCGGCCACCGTCACGATACGGCTGATGGCATGCCTCGCAGGCTGCGGCGATCCGGTTGCCGGCCTCGAGCACACCGCCAACATCCTGACTTTCGGCCGCGAGCAGGGCGTCGTTTCCCGAGGCCACGAGCTCGCCGGCCAGCTCCATCCACTGCTCCGCGTCCTTGGCTCGCCCTTCGAGCATCAGCAAGTTGCCGGCTTCGGCCAGAATGACGGCGGCATTTCGCACGACCAGCCACTCCTCGTCGCTCTCGGGCGCGGCGCGACCAACGTTGAAGATCGTGTCGGACGACGGTGAGATCATGGCCTCCTGCAGTTGCTTGATGCTCGCGACCGGTGTGACCGACCGCGACTGCGCATGAATCGTCACGGCCACGAGCACGAACATCGACAGCGCGAGCGTCAGTCTGATCGTCATCGCTCCTCCACGATGTTGTTCGCCGACCCTCCCAGAAACAACCGGCTGCCATCTGAGAGGATGAAGTTTCGTCCTACCGCCTTGGGGGTGCCATCCTTCGCGAGATAGCCTTCGATCGTGAGCTCCGTACCGATCGGAACAGAGTTCATGGTAACGCCCTGACGGATCAGCTCATTGGGGCTCCCGCCCTCGACCAACCACCTCACCGTTGAACCATCCGGCTCGTCGACGTCGAGATGAAACCACGAGTGGGGATTGATCATCTCCCACTTCACGAGCGTGCCCTTCACCTCCAGTGGCTTGTTGACATCGAACTCGGCCGAAAACGCATGATGCGCTCCGACCCCGACCGATGCGGCGACCAACAGTCCACAAACGGCGAGCAACCGTCCACCGACGGTGGCTGCGGCCAGGAATCTGGAATCTACTCGCATCGCCCTACCCTCCATGCCTAAGTACTGCGTTGCTAGCGTGGCCCCGCGGCCGCCTCGGCGGCCAGCCGCTCCTCGAGTCGGGCGCCCACCAGGGTGTTATAGAGGCCGTAGTTGCCCTCGTGGCAGGCGTGCTCGAATATCGGACCGACCGACTTCTTCATCGCCATCTCTGCCGTCCACGGTCGCTCCCAGGTGGGGGCGTCGTCCACCGTGAACTCGTACCGGATGGCATCGTCCGCCACCCGCGTGAAACGCTCGGTTACCCGCATCTGGTCGCTCGAGCCCTGGATCGGGTTCTTCCCGTTGAAGTTGGCCGTTTCCACCACGAGGGTCTCGCCCTCCCAGCGGCCGGTCGACGCGCCCATCCACTGCCGCACGGCTGAGGGCGGCTGACCCCGCCCGTCAACCGGAATCACGCGGGCGTCGTGAATCATCTCGACGAGAATCATCACATAGCCGGGAGCCTGCACGATGTGGTAGTTGGCGTTGTAGCCCGCATTGAGCATCGGCGGTCCGGCACCTCGCATGATGACGCATCTGTCGTCGAGCTGGTTGCTCTCCGCAGAGTCCCAGCGCCCGCCCCGTCGCTCTTGGTCGGCCGCACGCGTGGCGGCCCGTCGCTGTCCCTCGGGCGTGACGGGGGGAAGCCGCCCGTTTGGCGGGTCGACAATCAACGAGGTCCGCAGGCTGCTGGCGAACGCGGACTGACTCCGGTCGAGTCCAAACTGGGTGAAGTCGTAGTGGACGTCCGGGATGGTCCCCGGCTCGGTCTGGGAGGTTTCCCTCTGGGCCGCGCCGCTCTCGAGGGCGGCCACCTCCTCCGGGGTATAGAACTCCTTGGTGACACCGTCGGGCCGCTCGAGACGCGTGTATGTCTGGTTGGTCCAGAACCCCTGCAGGTCGGGCTGGCCATCGGGTGTGCGAGGAGCCCGATAGCCTGGTTCCTGCCCCGCCGCCGTCGGGGTCGTCACCAGCACGACCGCGAGCAGGACCGCGCTTACCGTCATCACCCTTCTTCCGCTCTCGGTCATCTGAAACCCTCCGCCGTCTCGGTGCTCACGGAACGGTCTGCTTCCTGAGGTGCCCGTAGATCAGGTCCTCGACGAACTCGACGCACCGGAACTCCAAGATCTGCACGTCGGCGTCAACGCGACGATAGAGAGGCATGCGCATATTCCAGGGCCGCGTAAACACGTTGGGGTCCTCGATCGTGACCTCGTAGGTCAGGGTCTCCGGGCTGCGGGCGGTGAACCGCTCCACGACATGCAGCCCGGCGCTGTGAAAGTTGCCAGACCGGTCGAACCAGGTCATGCCGTTGAACCCGCTCGTGTCGACCACCAGCGTATCGCCCTCCCAGTGACCATTCGACCATCCCATCCAGGTCGGCGCGGGAGCCGGCACGTGATCGTTCATATAGATGGTACGAACGGCCCCGGCGAACTCGTGGACGACCATGACGTGGTCCTGGCTCTGGATGATCTGAAACGGAAAGGGCATATACGTCGCGCGTGGCACCCCGGGGAGGTAGCACTTGCTGGCGGGATCTCGGCCCAGTCGATTCTCGAAGTTCTCGCGACGGGTGGCCAGTGCATCCGACCGGTAGGGGATCTCGCCGCCCTCGACCACGCCGCGTCCACCGGGGGTGGCCGCCAGCGCACCAAGGTCCCGCACCACGCCGGGTCCGGCGGGGTGGGGTTCGACATCCCAGTGGGCCGAGTTGATCGCTTGCCAGATGCCGTTCAGGTCGGGACGGCCGTCGGGGCCTCGTGGGGCCCGATACTCCTGGGCGAGCGCGGCAGGTTCGCCTGAAGGCAGCCCCAGTAGCACACCCGCGACCATGGCAATCGCGGTCGTCGTCAGCACCGTGAGCCGGTTTCGCATGGGTCGGCTCTACCTCCCCGCCTTCTCCTCGGCGCGCGACCCCGCGAGGATGCCCGTCAAGCCGTAGTTGCCCTCGTGACAGGCGTACTCGTAGAGCGGTTGGTCGATGCGGGTCATCGGAAGCGAGCCGCTCCACTCGCTGGTCCAGATGTTGGGGTCGTTGACGGTGAACTCGTAGTCCAGGGTGTCCGGTCCGACCCGCGTGAAGCGCTCGACGACGTGCAGCGCCTCGGTCAGATTGCTATTGAAGTTTCTGATGAAGGCCCGGCTGTTGAAGTTGGTCGTCTCGACGACCAGAGTCTCGCCCTCCCAGTGACCGCGCGAATCTCCTCCATACTGACGGATGAACTCGGGAACATGCGGCCGGCCATCCAGCGGGATGAACCGGACGTCGTGAATGTGCTCCTGCAGAATGGCGACGAAGTCGGGATTCTGCACGAACTGATAGTTGTTGTTGTACGCCGTGGGGAATGAGGGGACCCCGCGATACCAGATGCATCGGTCGCCCAGATCGAGCTGCTCGTAGGAATCGGCGGGAAGCCGTCCGCGCCGCACGTCGGCAAGACGCGCCGCGGCGGGCGAGGTCATGCGGGCGTGGGTCTGCGTGGTCACCGCCGGCAGCCTGCCGTTGGGCGGGAGCACGATCATCGATGTGCGTCTGGTCGGGACGACCGCGGTCCCTCGTTCCATCCAGAAGTTGTTGTAGGAGCCCGGTGCCCCGTCTACTCCTCGGTCGACGTTCCCGGTGGGGTCGGCCTTGGTCCGACTGGACGGGCGACTCGCGAGGGCGGTGTTCCGGTCGGCCTCCGCCTGGGCGATGTTGGCTGCTTCCTCTTCGGTCAGGAACTCCTGGTCCCCCAGCGACTCAGGCCGCTGGAAGGGTGTCAGCGTGGAGTTGTTCCACACGCCACGCAGGTCGGGGTCTCCCCACTCCGTGCGCGGTGACGCGCCGTCCGGCTGCGCGGTGGCCGGGGGCGCAACCAGACTGATGGTTGCGACCAGAGCCAGGGCCAACCCGCGTGACTCCCAGGTCAGTCGTCGAAGACTCATCTCTAACCTCCCCCGTTGCTGGGGTCACCATACACCTTGGCCCCCAGTTCCCCACTACTGCTTGCCGCTGTAGTTCACCATGATCTGGGTCCCACCCGCATCCTGCACGACGGTGACGTTGATACTCTGCTCTTCCTCAGGCCGCTCCCCTGTGATGGCACCGAAGGCTCCGTCACCGGTCTTCGTGATCGATTCGGCACCAATCGAGTACCCCGCGTCCTCCAAGACCTTCCTGTAGTAGTCGATCACCGTCTGGGCGTCGTCGGAGGTCTTCGTCGACAAGGCACCCGACAGGCCATCGCCGGTCCGGGTCTGATAGGTGCTTTGGATCTCACCGCCCGCGGGGTACGCCGGTACCCAGCCAGGCACATCATCAAGGCTGGCGGTCGCCCCGAACCGGGTGACGCCATCCGGTCCTGTCAACGTCACCCCTCCTCCCCCATCGACGATGTCGTCCGTGGAGGCATCGACCGTGTAGTCGCCCGCGTCGGTCGTCATGCTGAACCGACCCTCTGCGATGTCCGCGAAGTTCAGGGTCGCCTGTTCTCCCGTCCTGTTGTTGAGAAACGTGATCGTGCCCGCGACGTCGTCGGTCTCGATCAGGTCAAGTTCGGGATTCGCTCGAACCATCATCTCAGCGCTGACTCTGGCCGGGTCATCCCGGAGTCTTTCGGCGAGCTCGCTGAAGCTCTCAGTCCCCGTGGCTTCCTGCACGACTTCCCGCCCTCTCTGGAAGACAAAGACGCCCAGCGCTACCATGCCCACCAATCCAAGGACGACGACGCCGCCCACGATAATCGCGATCCACGCAAGCGGCGACAACCCTTTCTTGGCGGGGGCGGTTCCGGGCTGTGATGGAGGAAGAGATGTCTCGTCGGACATATTCGTTGCTCCTCGAGTGAGTGAAACTCGCTATGCCCCCTACCCAGCGGGCTGGTTACCGCCCGATGCTATACGACTCCGGCGATCGACCCCAAGATGGCACGTCTATTGTAGACACCAACTGCAGAGTCAAGAGGAGGGCGAAACCTGACGCTGCAGGTCGGACCCAGCGGCGCTGCGAGACGCCTACAGGAGACACGCATGTCCAACTTCGCTAACACACAACGCCCAGCACACTGGACAACGCTCGTCGTCACGGTGCTGGCAACGTCGGTCGGACTGGTCGCGTCACCTCAGAGCGACACGATCGAAGCCTCGGTCGAGGCCGGCCCCGAGTATCGCGTCTTGGCAACCACTCAAACCTCGACCATGCAACGTGAGCTGAACCAGGCTGGGGACGAAGGCTACCGACTCGAAGCGGTGATGGGTGGCCAGACCGCCTTCGGCGGTAAAGAGGTGGTGGCGATTGTTCGTCGACAGCAGACCCCGGGCCGCTATGCGTACCGGCTTCTGGCCACCCTGAAGACCTCGACGATGCAGGAGGAAATCCAGACGGCGGCCACCGCCGGCTTTCACTACCGCGCCCAGACCGTCTTCGAGACTGCGCTCGGAGGCCAGGAGGTCGTGGTGATCCTCGAGAGGGATGACGATGCCACCCTACCGCTGACGGAGTATCTCCTGCTCGCGACATCTCGAACGTCGACGTTGGAGTCGGAACTTCAAGCCGCAGCAAGGGTGGGGTACGAACTCGTCGGAATGGCGGTCGGTGAGACGTCGTTCGGCGGCAAAGAGCTGGTCGCGATCACCCGCCGGTTGAGGCCCTAAGAATCGTCGGTTGAATACTCCAATGCAGGTGGACAGACTGGGCCGCGTGGGGCGCCGGTATCGGCCGGGGCACCGGACGGTGTTCCTATCGGCCTCGCGTACCAGGCCGATCAGGTGTTACCGGTCGATCCCGCCCTCGAGGTCGTTCGGGACGGTCTGTCGGCTGGGGTCGGATATCCGTCGGCTCGGGGCGGGTGACCGCATGGTCCGGGCGGGTTGTGTCGGGCCGCTCGATGACCGCGGGACGCGCGTCGCGAAACAGTCGGTCGGGACGGTCGCCGCGCGCGATCGCCTCGCGCAGCGCGAGTAGACTTGTGCGTCCTTCCCGGTAGTCGTGCTCCCGACGCTTGATTTCCCGTCCGAGATCGAGCATCTGGGGTGGCCGGAATCCCTGCCGCACCGCTTCGGCCATGACGGCGGTGCCCTCTGAAATCGGCAGCCCGGCCCCCTTGATGAGCGACAACCCCTTGGCCGCGCTGCCCAGTCCATCGGCCGACATCGGGGGCTGATCGGGTGCCTGCGCTTCTCGGTGGAGAACGCCAACCTCCTCCGGCGTGACACCACCGCCCAGCGCCTCAGCCAGCAACAGCACAGGCGTCTCACGGCCGTCGCCCGCCGTGGTCGGTTGCAGCTCACGAAGCAACCGATCCGCCGTCTCCAGATCGAGCGCCATCTGACGGACGACCGCTTCGATCCGGTTCAGCGCCGCACCCTTCGCCAGCCCCTCCCGGATCTTGTTGGTCAGCGAACCGACAGGCAGACCCTTCTCCCCAGCTTCTTCGGCGTGTCGCACAAGGGGGTCGACCTCCTCGGCCCGGCCGCCTTGACTGACCCGCAGGCGCGCGAGCGCTTCGCGCTCCGACGGCGACACAGCTTGGGCAGCTGCCAATCCCGGCGTCACGGCGCCGGCCGCGACGACCACCAGCACGGCCGCCACCCGCTGGACCAGCCTACCGGACCACGACCACGCCATTCCATGCTCCAAAACCATCGTCAACATAGTCCTCTGCAGCCGGCGGACTGAGCCACTCGGTACCGTCCACGACATACATGAAGAGATGCTCGCCCGGCGCCAAGGCCACCAGCGCCGTCCACGTTCCGGATGACGGATCCCGCGACAGCGGGTGAGATGAGGTCGACCACTGATTGAACGTGCCAGCGACCGCCACGGCGCTGGCGCCGCCGACGCGATCCTCAGCTGCACAAGCATCCCATCGGGAGACTAGACGACCTGCAATGCTCATGCAACGTCTCACAGCGAGGTCTCTGCCGGTGACCGGACATCGAGGACGGCATTGCGCGATCCGAAGCCGTCATCGTGCTGCTCGTCGGCGAAGGGATCCTCGATCCACTGCGTGCCGTCGACGACGAACATGTACTCATAGCGCCCCGGCTCGAGCGGGAGCGTAACGGTCCAGGCACCACTCGCCGTCGGCTCGAGCGGAGTCTGAACGGGATCCCATCCGTTGAAGTCGCCCGCCACGCCCACCGTCTGCGCGCCGGGCTGCAACACGACGAGCCTCACCAGCACGCGTTGCGACGCAGCTGCCGTCGTGGCGGTCGATGTCGGGGCAGTCTGTCCGGGCCGCCCGACGGTCACCGCCGCTCCGGCGATGAGGAGCGTCACGCACGCGGCGCCCAACGCGCCAGCGAGGTTCCACCGGAAGGCATGTGGCGTCCAGAGCATCTCTTGCAGTCGTCGCCCAACGGAGGGTGGCGGCGGCGTTCGCTCCATCACGCGCGCCAGAAAGTCGGCGGGCAGCGTTGGTCTCGGCAGCTGGCGGGCCCCGGCCGCGAGCCGCTCAAGCTCGATGAGCCTTTCCCGCAGGGTACCGTCGTGGCCAAGCCGGGTGAGCAGCTGCACGCGCTCCGCGCTGGATAGCTCGTTGTCAATAAACCGCTGCACGAGCTCCTCGGAATCTGGGTTGTCCGCTTCGCGGTTTCTCATGTGCAGACTCCGTTCAGATGCGCCAGCGACCGGCACAAGATGTTTCGAGCCTTGTAGACCCGCATCTTGAGCGCATCTCGATTGACATCCAAGATCGCGCTCATCTCGTCGTATCCTAGGCCTTCGACGTGCCGCAGCACGAACGATTCTCGGTAGATCGCCGGCAACTCCTGCACCGCCCGGTCAAGCTCATGCGCCAGCTCGCTTTGCTCGAGCTGCCAGTGAGGCGTTTCCCCGCCGGCAGGCTCCTCGACTGAGGGGCCGCTCTCGTCCGATGCATCGAGCGACTCCGTGGATTGACGCCGAGCGCGCAGCGCGTCAGTGCACTTGTTCACGGCGATCCGATAGAGCCAGGTCGAGAACCTCGACCCGAACCGAAAGCCCGAGAGCGCCCCGTAGGCTGACACGAATGTCTCCTGCGCCGCGTCCTCCGCATCGGCGTTGGGCCCGAGTATCCGCGTCGTCACGCTGAGAATCGACCCGGCGTGACGGCACACCAGGACGCCAAAGGCCTCCCGATCGCCGCGCTGGGACGCTCGGACGAGCACGACGTCGTCGGCAGCCTCATCCGCCGCCATTGGCTCGGTCAACTAGCTCACACCACGTTTCGGCACCACACCATCAGAAGCGCCGCCTCGCGCCAATGATCAGACCGACATCAGGGGCGCCGTTCGAGAGCCCGAACTCACCCAAGAGCTGCACTCGCCACCCGCTCGCGCCCTTGAGGCTCAGCATCGCAACGACGTCTCGGGGATTCTCGAAGCCTGGAACGATCGTGCGGTACTCCTCGAAAAAGACACTCACGTTGGCCGCCCCGCTCGCCAAACTCTTGGCAATGCCAACGTCGTACCACCAGCGGTTGTTGAACTCGACGCCGTCCGGTTTGCCGATGACCGTGTAGCCGCCGTCGACCATGGCCATGAAGCCGCCCCCGATCATGCGGCTGACTTCGACGCCAACTCCTTCATCTGGCCGCCCCGTGCCGAGGCCAGTATCGGCGCTCGCCGTCGGGACTTTGAGATGCGCCCGAATGGCAACCGTCGGCAGCCACCCCCGCTCGTCCATGACGTAGTAGCGACCCCGCACGATGATGTCGCCCAATCCACACGTGCTCACGTCCTGGACGAGCCCGCCGCTCCCGTGCGTTGTTGGCAACTCATCGGTTGTGTGAGCGGAGTCTGAGCCGGCTCCGGCGCGGTCGCTCCTCCCGCCGGTCGGGCCCTCCCTCTGGACGTCGCCGTCGGTGCCGGGCCCCCGGGTGTCGCTGCTCAGGTCAGTGCGCACCGGGATTCCATCGACGATCGTGACGTCACCGCTCCCTCTGATGCATGTGTAGGGAAGCACGACCGAGACATCACCATCCGTAAACAAGCGACGCGCCGTGAATGGCGTGTAGATGATGTCCGTCCGCGTGTCGGTTCCGTACTTCCCGGTCGAAAAGCTCGGTGTGATACTCAGCTGCCATTGTTCCTGGCCGTACCCGACGTCCGGAGCGGCGGCCACCCACACTATCGTCGACAGCACGTAGGCGATCGCCGCTTTCGGTATGTTTCCCCCACGAGGCGAACCAGGGGACGGGCGGGGCCGGTTGGCCCCCCCAATTTGAGATGTGAACGGCGATGGCGGTTTCTCAGCGAATCGCATTCGGCCTTTCGGGACGTTGCGGCCGATCTGGACGGTGCGGCCGGTCAGGACGATGTGGACGATCGGGTCTCACGTCGGGACGATGTGGACGATCGGGTCTCACGTCGGGACGATGTGGACGATCGGGTCTCACGTCGGGACGATGTCGACGATCGGTGCGCTGCCGACGGTCTGTCCGATCGGGGCGATGCCTGCGTCTGTCGCGAGGCCGGTCCGTTCGCGGCCGGTCCTCGTCCTGTTGGCCGTCTCGTGCCTGCGGTCTGTCAACTTGCGCTGCCGCCTCATCGCTCGTCTGCGCAAGCATTGGAGCGGTGCCAGCCAGCGTGAGGCATCCCACCGCAAACAGCGTCAGGATCATATGTCGCTTCTTCATGACTCCTCCTTTATCAATCGGTGTTGCCAACTCGGCCTGCACGCCGCCGCGGGTACCGCCATGCAACAACGAGCAGGTCGACGCATACTTCTCCACCCCGACAGGGGGCGGAGCGTGTGCGTCACTTAGTTAGACGGGCGAGTCGGCGCAGCGTAAACGGGGCACGGTGCGCAGATCGGCATTTCCTTCGAGGTCGAGGTCCTCGGAGCCGATTACGGGGACAAGGGGAAACCCGGAACGCCTGTCATGAGCCGCTTTCCAGTCGAGGTACCGCTCGCACCGCACGAAGCTCTTGCCGTCGGGGTGATTCGCCTCGCACTGCATGACGCGAGACTCCGAGGGGCTCGAGGTGAACAGGCCCGACGCTTTCTTGCGGGTTCCGACGGACTCGCGTTTTGGTGCCATGTTGCCAATGTGCCGACGGCCGTAATCATGGCGAAGGCGTGCGACGAGGTGGCGGGCCTGGCCGTCAAACCAGAGACGCGCGTAGCCTGACGGCCGTCAAGCCACGGCACGCGGCGTGACGGCGGGGAGTTGCTCTACGCAACGAGCTACGACGCTGGCTGCGGGCGCGCAGCTAGAATCTCGGTTGCACGCGCGGGAACCAGACGGGCGTGAGCGCCAGCACCACTGCGAAGAGCGCCGCGGCGACGTAGAACAGCCCACTCTGCAGCACGGGATACAGCACACCACCGGCGACCAGCCCAGAGATGCTCGCGAGGCTGCTGGCGCTGGTGGCGGCACCCTGGATGGCGCCCTGTGAGTCACCGGCCACCTCCGCCACCCTCGCCTGAAACGTTGGCCAGGACAGCCCGTTGCCCACCGCGAACAGCGCCGCGCCCGCATAGGTAAGGGACCCAGGTGGGAGTACCAGGGAGATCAGCGCGAGCATCAGGCATCCCATACCCACACCGAACACAATCCGCCGGCTGAGGTGCTTGGAGACGAAGGTGAGCAGCGGGCCCTGGGCAACGATCATCATCCCGCTGAGCACCGCAAAAAAAATCCCGAGCTGCCCCGTGTCCCAGTCGTAGGATTGCATGGCGTGCACCGGGAAGCTCGCGTAAAAGAAGTTGAAGCCAAGAAAGATGACAAAGGTTGCAACGAGAATCGCCGCCACCGGGCCACGGCGCAGCGTGACCAGTGAGATGGTCGGGGCGGGGGTCTGGTCGCAGGGCTTGGCTTGCTGGTTCAACCCGCCCTCGAGGGCTGTGGGTGCGTTCGGACCCTCGGGGCAGCGCCCACCAGGCTCTCGCAGCCAGACGATGATCGCACCGGTGGTCACCGCCGCCATCACCGCCGCGATCGCGATGGGCAACCGCGGCCCCCACGACGTGCCACCCAACAATCCAGCCGCCGCCGGACCTATGACGAAGCCCACACTCGCGGCCATACCCATGCGTCCGAACGCAACCTGGCGGAGCTGGGGTGTGCTCCGAGTGAGATCGGCCACATAGGCGTTGGCGACCGAGATATTGCCGCCGGTGGCGCCGTCGAGGGCCCGGGCCGCAAACACCAGAAGCAACGGCACGGTCAGCGTAGCCCCGGCGATCGTGACAATGCCCTGGACGGGTAGGGAAAGCGCCACGAGGAACAGCACCCAGGCGGCCAGTGTCCCCCCCTGGCTGGCGACAAGCACCGGCCGACGGCCAGTTCGATCGGACCAGCGACCCAACACCGGTGCCCCAACGAGCTGGAACGCCGAATACGTCGCCCCGAGCAGACCATACGTCCAGGCGGCCCCACCCAGGTCATCCACGATGAACACCAGGAACGGTATGGCCAGCGAAAACCCGAGCGAGCCAAAGAGGTGCACCGCGAGAATCGGTCCGAACTTGCGCCACGGGAGGACCGCGGGGTCGGTGGCGGTGGCAGCACCGGCGCTCATGGCGTACCAGACTATGACAGAAGGGGCTCAGCGTCTGTAGCGAGGTAACATGGGTCCTTCTCGAAACCAGGCCAAGGACTCATGCCATAGGCGAAGAGGAAACCAATCATGACGAAGAAACTTCTATGGGGCGTACTGATCCTCGGGTGGATTCCGACCTTGATGCTCGTTGGGGGTGTCAGGTGGTTCTCTGCAGAGCACGTTGCGGCGCAGGAGCGGACACCGATCAAAGTGACCCGGATCTACACCGGTGATGATGGAAAGACCCATGCCGAAGAGCTGGCCATGCCACTCGGCCCGCCGCGCGGAGCGACAGAGTTGTCGCCCGCGATCCCGGTGACGAGCGTCCAGTTTCGTCGCACCTCACCGGGGTACTTCATCGATTGGCATACCGCGCCTCGCCGGCAGTACGTCATCACGCTGGCTGGGGAAAGCGAAGTCGAAATCGGTGATGGCACGACGATTCGCCTTCATCCCGGTCACATCCTGCTCGCCGATGATCTGGAGGGCCAAGGGCATATCTCGCGAGCGGTCGGGTCGAGCGACCGGATCTCCCTTTTTCTTCCACTTGCCCCGGCTTCACCTTAAGGATGCCGCGCTAGATATGGACGGCCCCGAATCATAGGGTCAAGTCCTGCTTCAGTTCACCGGGTCATCCACTCGAGCGCCCAGGACTGCACGGCGTCCGTACTGCCGAGTCCGACCATGACCCCGTAGAGCAGGCCGACGAAGAAGTACCCTCCCAGGAGGACCCAAGGCGTCCGCCTTCGAATGAGCCAATCGCCTCCGATGATCAGGACCGCCAGACCGTTTTCGGTTACGGGCGTCCAGAACTCCAACGCGTTCTCCATGCCCAACCACACCCAGAAGCGAGCGATCGCCGGAGCAATGAGCATCATCGACGCCAACAACATCAGGTGCTTGTGCGTCTCGGGTCGGCGCCGGAAGTAGGCGGCGGCGCCGACGGCGATCGCGAAGGCCATGAACAAGCCGACATCTCCGGCGAAAGCGGGCAGCTGCTCCGCGATGACGATCGAAGGATCTGGGGGGGCCGCGAGAGCGATGAGACGCGGGATCGCGAGGAAGATCGCGATGACTCCAGATACCGCGACGCCAGCGGCGAGAAACAGGCCGCCGACGCCGAGTCTCTGGTGCATGGCCCGGCGGCCAGAACTGATCAACAGCGTCTGCGCGAAGAACAAGACCATCCAGGCCGTCGTCAGCACGCCGTGAGCCATTACGTGACGAGGCAGCCCGGGTACACCCAGGCCACTTCCCTCCCCGGCGCTCCGGAGGAGCTCTGCCTGTCGAACGAGCATTCCGGGATCTTCGAAGAGGGCTTTGAGAAAGAAGCTGGGTGAGAACCCGACCAGCGCGATCGCGAGTAAGCCGCCGGACGTCACCACGAAGAATCGATGATGCGCGTGTGCGGACCCGGTTGCGGCTCGCGGGTTGCTCATCGGCCGAGCCGGGAACCGACCTCAAGCACCATAGGTCAAAAAACGGACTGCCCGGGAGTATAGGGCCGGGGCCTCCAGGGAGCCAGCCAAGGGCGCTTTCTGGCACTATGTGAGTGAGCCGCAAGGAGGAGACGCATGAAGATAGACATCCCGACCGACGTCTACACGGACATCGCGGAACTCATCAGCAGCGACGCCAGTCCCGTCGGCATCGACGCGAAGAAAACCCACATCATCATTCTGCACAAACTGATCGAGATCGAACGTCGCCTCGCAACACTCGAGGGGAAAGACGCGAACTGAAGTGGCGTTAGGGCCGAGGCCTTTTTCGAGCTCACTCCTGCTTCAGCTGGTCCGCGGGCAGCCACGCCGGCGTACCTTCTTCGTACTGATTGTCGGTCAGGGGTCGCTGGTTCGAGCCGTCGGCGTTCATGATGAATAGCTCTGCATACGGCTGGGGCTGGTTGATGACCAGCGGCGACTCATCTTTGTAGCCGAAACGCGAGCTGCTCCACAAGATCTGGTCGCCGTCGGGCGACCACAGGGAATGCGCGTCGTTCCCCTCCGCATGGGTCAGCCGTTTCAGATCCGTACCGTCCGGCCGGATGGTGTAGATGTCGAATTCGTCATAGGGAAAACGGTCGTCGGGGGCGTAGCGGGTGAACATGATCACGTCTCCCTTGGGCGACCAGAACGGCAGGGTGTCGTACTCCGTGGTCAAGACGCGCGACGTGCCGGTGGCGACATCGACGATGCGTAGGCCCTCTCCACGCTCGTTCTCGGTCCAGTAGCGATACACGATCTCGGTGCCGTCAGGAGACCAACTCGGGAACCCCGCGTTGCCCGGCCCCGAGGTGACCGCACGCACGTCTGACCCGTCGGCCTTCATGATCATGACCTCGGCGGGCTGGCTGCTGCGACTGAGGAAGAAGCCACCCGCGCCGAACGTCAGCCAGCGCCCGTCGGGCGACCACTCCAGACCCATCACCGTCACGTCATCCTGGTACACCCGCCTGGGATTGGTGCCGTCGACATCCCACATGACCAGCGCCATCCGGTCGTCGCTCGGTGTTCGCTCGCTCACGACGAGCGTGCGGCCGTCGGGCGACACGGCCGGCCAGCCGCTGGCGTGCGCCAGCTCGAAACCTGGCTCCGCCACGAGGCCGAGCAACTGCCGCCCCGGCGTGTTGGAGTAATGGTGCATCGTCTCCATCTGGCCGGCGTGATAGACGACCCGGTTGCCGTCCTGTGACCACGAGGGATTGGCCAGGTCTTCGGGGGCGCTGGCTTCGCCGCTCGTGAACGCGAGGGTCCCACTGCTCCTGGTTCTGACCAGATAGGCGATGCGATCGCGCGCGATGAACTGCGGCGACACTTTGAGTCCGGGACCTGAGGCGTGGACGGTGCGCTCACCTGTGTCCACGTCGACCGAGACGATACTCGACGCGTCTTCGCCGAAGTGCGCGCCGAAGGTATCCCGCACGGGCATCTCATAGAACACGATCGTGCGGCCGTCAGCCGACCATTTCGGCGATCCCGCCATCATCTGTGAGTCCGTGGTGACCTTGCGGAGGCCAGTGCCGTCCGGGTTGATCACGTAGACGTCTGCCGCCTGCACGTGCTCCCAGTTGCCGGCTGGGCCCGGAAAGCCCTGGTGGGGGAACCCGGTGTCCCGGTCGGAGCTAAAGGCAATCGTCTCTCCGTCGGGCGACCAGCTCGGACGGAAGTCCCCGCCCGGCGCACGCGTCAAGTTGCGGATCTCGCGGCTTGCGAGGTCCAAGAGGTAGATATCCGTGGACCCGTCGCCGCGAGACGAGACAAACGCCAGGAAGCGATCATCCGGCGACAGCGCCGCCTGATCGTCAAAGGCGGGGGAATCGGTCAGTCGCTCCAGGTCACGCCCGTCCACTCGTACACGATAAATATCCGCCGACCCGCTCCGGTCCGAGGTGAACACGACCCATTGGCCATCGTGGGAGAATGACGCGTTGTAGTCGATCTCGGTGCCTGGCAGGAGCTTGCGTGGGTTGCTCCCGTCGGCATCCGCCATCATCAGCTCGGACCGCAAGGGCATGTACTGGTCGACGTAGATACGATCGAATTCCTGCACCTCCGAAGCCCCTCCACACCCCACGACAACGGTGAGGGACAACATTAAAGACCGCATGGCGATTCTCAGTCGAGCAGCAAGCATCGGTGGCTGCCGCTATTCGTAGTAGGCGGGCGCCTTGTCGAGCCCTTCGAACAACGCGAGGTCGTGTTCGATCCAGAAAGTGGCTCCCACCTCCGCCACGAACTGCTCTACGCGGTCCATTGACGCAAGCGTCATGTCTGCATCGAAGTTGAAGGTCGGAACCCGACGCTGCTCTCGACTCAGGCGGAAGTGATAGAGGTCACCGGATAGTACAAGCGGACCAGTTTCCGCCAGGTCAAGAAACAGGACCTGGTGGCCGGGTGTGTGCCCGGGGGCCGAGAGGATCCGCACGCGACCGTCGCCGAACACATCGTGATCGCCGTTCAGCAGGATCGTCTCTGCTTCTCGCAGGTTCTCGTACAGGTGCGTCTCGACTACCGACGAGCCTGGCTGTTCCCCGAACATCGCTTCGTGTTCCGTCTGCTGGACGAGCCAGGAAGCGCCCACGACCTCGTTGGCAACGCC
Source organism: Vicinamibacterales bacterium (assembly GCA_965249105.1). Lineage (GTDB taxonomy): Bacteria > Acidobacteriota > Vicinamibacteria > Vicinamibacterales > UBA8438 > CAUZIB01. The sequence continues at coordinate 2,646,120 of OZ252219.1, forward strand.
GACGTGGTCGTAGTGCATGTGCGAAAACGCCACGTAGTCCAGTGTCCCGAGGTCGAAGCCGAGATCGAGCGCAGCCAGTTGATCCGACAACGACAGTTCGATCCGAGCGTTCGGACGGTGGCTCGGCGGATCGGTATACGACGACGGCAGGCCACCATCCCACAACATCCGTCCGTCCGGATGCTCGACGATGTAGCACGGCACGATCAGCTCGCGAATGTCCGTTTCGTGATCCTCGATACTGAAGCGTTCGAGAGTATCCAGCGTTAGGCGACCGCAATCGAACACGTACAGCTTGAGCGAGGACTCGACGGCCGGTTCGGCGGGTGGTGACATCGATTCGTCACCGCAGGCGACGAGCGGCAGCACTGCGAGCGTGAGAATGGCTCGGTTCATGTGGTCGACCGTTCGTGTGTGGTCGTCCGAGTTACGCCGTAGATGTAGGTCATCCCTGGATGGTGGACGGATGCGGCGCCAGCGGTGTGACGACGATCTTCATGTAGGGAAACAGCGGAAGCCCGGACAGGATCTCGTGCAATTCCTCGTTGGACGCGACATCGAAGACGCTGTAGTTGGCGTATTCGCCGACGATTCGCCACAGATGCATCCACTTTCCGTCCCGGAGTAGCCGCTGTGCGTAGTCGCGTTCGTCCGCCTTGAGCTTGTCGGCCTCCTGTGGGGACACGTCGCGGGGGAGGTGAACGTCCATTCGAACGTGGTAGAGCATGGACCCGACTGTACACCTAGTGCAGTGGTTCAGAAATACCTCGGCATTCGGGCACCGATGCATCCCCTCTGCCTGCGTTGCTCCTCAGTCACAGATTCCCGATTTGCTCCTTCGTCGCGCCTGGCCAGACGGGTGCTTCGGGCGCCCTCGGTGCACGAGGTATTTCTGAACCACTGCACTAGAATCCGGAATCGCTCTTCGCCAGACATAGAATGGCGCTTTCAGGAAGCGAGCGCGTGTAGGGCATGCCGCATATCGAGGCGAACGGAGTCCCCTTGTACTACCGGCTCGACGGGCCGACGGAGAGCCCGGTCCTCGTCCTCTCGCATTCTGTGGGAACGTCGCTCCAGATGTGGCGTCCGCAGATCGAGGCTCTCAAGTCGCGTGTCCGGATTTTGCGGTACGACACTCGGGGGCACGGCAGCTCGGGCGTACCAGCCGGCGAGTATGCGGTCGATGACCTGGGACGCGACCTCGTCGCGCTGTTGGATCACCTTGAGCTGTCGCGGGTCAGCCTGTGCGGCCTCTCTTTGGGCGGGTTGGTCGCAATGTGGATGGGAATTCACGCGAAGGACCGGCTCGAGCGGCTGGTGCTCGCCAACACCGCGGCCAATCTAGGACCGCCAGAGAACTGGCAGGCGAGGATCGACCTCGTTCGTGAGCAGGGCACGGTCGCGTTGGCCGAGGTCGCACCGACGCGTTGGTTCACCGAAGCGTTCAGGAGGAATCAGCCGGAAGAGGTGAAGGACATGGTCGACATACTTCTCGCCACCGACCCCGTAGGTTATATGGGCTGCTGCGCCGCGATTCGCGACGCGGATTTCCGACCCGCAATAGCCGGCATCGATCTACCCACTCTCGTGATCGGCGGCACCTCCGACCCGGCGACGACGATCGAGACGGCGCGCTATCTCGCCGACCACATCCGAGGAGCGGAACTAGTCGAGATCGACGCCAGCCATCTCTCCAACATCGAACAGGCCGACGCCTTTAATAGCGCCTTGGAGCGCTTCCTGAATCGATGACCACCACCACCTCGAAGCGCGCACTAAATTGAACCCAGTAAGACACAGGCCACCCGTATAAAGCCGTCCGTTTTTGCTCGCCGCCAGGCCCAGACCCGCCTCTCTCCAGCTTTTCTTTGTCACTTTCGCAATATTGACACATTCCGTGTATTCGGGTATGATCTCTATCTGATCAAGAGTTGGAGCCACCAAGGGACGGCGGACATTTGGGACGGCACCAACTCTAAGGCCGCGAGAGAGATCCCCCGAACGATCTGGCAGGCCGTGGGGGATCGACTGGACGCCATACACGCCGCGCACGAACTACGGGATCTCGCGCTGCCCCCATCGAACCGGCTCCACCCGCTGAAGGGGCGAGACAAGGGACGCTATAGCCTGCGGATTAACCAACAGTATCCGATCACGTTCCGGTGGGACGCCGGACACGCATGGGAGGTGCGATGTGAAGACTACCATTAAGCAAGCGGCGGCCCTGCCGAAGCATCGGGCGCCCACACACCCCGGCGATATTCTGCGCCGGCTCTATCTCGAGCCTGCAGGGATGAGCCAGGCCGAACTGAGCCGGCGGCTCAACATGCCCACAAACCGCATCAACGAACTCATTCGAGGGAAGCGGGGCATGACGCCCAGCACGGCGCTAGGGCTGGCGGAGGTATTTGATACGACTCCGCAGTTCTGGATGAACCTACAGACGAACGCGGAGCTCTGGGAAGCCGAGCAGAAGAAGCTGGCGTGCGCCTAGCGGCTGAGCAGTAAGCACTGCGGCCGTAACTTGTCTGGTTCCGTCTCGGGTGGGTCATACCTCACCGCAACGACGTTGATCTTTGCTGAGCCCCACCCCTGATAAAGTGTATGCTGCGCTCCTGAAAGTGACGGAGTAAGGTGCAGGATCTTGTCAGATCTCTTTGTCAGCCAAGATCAGGCCGCGACAAAACAGTGTAAGTCGTTGAGAATAGAGTGTGCGCCCGTAGCTCAGTTGGATAGAGCATCGGCCTTCTAAGCCGAGGGTCGCAGGTTCGAATCCTGCCGGGCGTACCATTTCCTAAAGAAAACGCGGATTTCGGATCGCGAAAAAATCGATGGCGAATGTTCGTCGAACAAAGTGATCAGTCTGGCGAGTTCGCGCCAGAACTCGCGCATTCGATTTTCCTAGCGTTTCTTCGAACTCTGGGATCGCGCACCGGCCGAAGTAGCTCAGTTGGATAACGTGATCCTCGGCCCACTATGCCGAGGATCGCTTTACAGCCCTACGACGCCATGGCATGGTGTCAGGCCATGAACGTCCTGCGGGACCTACGGCGCGACGCTGGGCTCACCCAACACGAGTTCGCCACCCTCCTCGAAACGCCGACCAATACGTTTCGCATGTGGGACAGCGGCCTTCGGCCAATTCCGACCCACGTCCTTCAACGCGCACGAAGAGCCACCGTTGAGCATGCACGTCAAACGCAGCTCCTTCCGCTGAGCGAACTGGCCGCCGAGTTCGGCGTGCACCTCCGCACTCTGCAAGCCGCTGCTCGCACAGGTCGGCTCGACGTCCACTTCTCTGAGCAGTCCGTGTTCGGCCGACCGCGACAAGTCGCGTCGCGATCCGCAGCCGGGAGGTTCACGCGGACGCACTATCGCCGCTTTGCCGGCCAGGCAGCCTGTCCGGCGCCTCTCCCTTCGGTGCCACCCGACTACGATGTGCGATTGAAGAGCCTGCGCGCTCAGTTGAAACTCAGTCAGCAGGCGCTCGCGAGACAGATCGGCGCAGCCGGAAAGGCCGTCGTGTACCAGTGGGAATCGAGGAAGCGAACCCCCTCACCTGTGTTTTGGAAACGGATTCAGGAACTCAACCAGACCCCGTAGTCGCTGAATCCGGGTGCAATGTCACCATCAGGAGTAAGTATCCCCCGGCAAAGCCGGGGGCCTTAGTTTGTGAGCCGCTCAAAGCGGCATGACGTGCCCGCTATGCGGTCACTTGAGCCACCTCACGGTGGCCACTCTACTCCAACGGCAACTGATCCGACCGCCGGTCCTCGCGTTCCTGCTGCTGGATGTACTCCCGAATGACCCGCTCATCGCGACCCACCGTGGACACGAAGTAGCCCCGGGCCCAGAAGTGCTGCCCCACGAAGTTCCGCGAACGTCCCGCGAACTCCCGAGCGATGTGGATGGCACTCTTCCCCTTGAGATATCCGATGACCTGGGCGACAGAGTACTTCGGCGGAATCGACATCATCATATGCACATGGTCCGGCAACAGATGCCCCTCCTCCACCTCGCTCTCGCGATGCAGCGCCAGACGGCGGAACACCTCGCCCAAATCCCGCCGCAATCCCCCGTACATCGCCTTTCTTCGATACTTCGGGATGAACACAACGTGATACTGACAGTGCCATTTCGTATGATTGAGACTTCGGTAGGTCGGCATGAGGTCTCCTTCTCGTGATGCTTGAGCGGCTCACGGGAAGGAGTTCCTCACGTGACTCCCCGAAACGTCAAACGGGGCTGGCCGCCCCGGCAAAGCCGGGGGGTCTCCCACGGCAACTAGGTATGGTTGCGCGACGTCGCGCTCGTTCGACTAGGCACCGTGGGAGGATTCAGGTGCAAGGTCAGGATGTTGGAGGTAGTCCGTCGTTCCCTTGGGCACGAGCGGATCCAATTACACGTGCCGAGGCAATTGTCGGTCTACGTGGGCTAAGGGACGACTGTACCGACTCCCAGCTTAGACACAGGCGCGAGGCCTTTCGCAAGGCGGAACGCTTCATAGAAGACGGACCCGTCGTGAACGCCCCCCTATATCGCACATTCAAGAACCGTGGACTTCCAAGGAGCCACAAAGATGCAAGGGTGGACATCGAGGTGGCGAAGGGAGCCGCATTCGTATGAGCGCCGAGATCACGGACATCGTTCGTCGCATCGAGGCAGCGATACGCGAGGGATCGCATCCGAGGATGATCACGGCCGTCGAGGAGCTCCTCGAGGTCGAGCCCTCGGAGGCTCCTCTTGTTCTCTGGAGGAAGTTCGCGGCCGTGGAGGACTTGTATTTCCGACGGGTCTTTTCCTACGCGGTCGCCAAGACGGCGGCCCAGCAACATCGACTGCTCTGGGGACCATTAGTAAGCCTTATGGTGAGTCCATACCCAGATGATGAGTCGACCCTGGTCAACAGCCTGTCAGCCTTGCAGCTTTATGAAGGACATGACGACATCTCGGCGGCCATCCTGGCGCCTGAGTTTGGTGCCTTCTCGCAGCATTGTGCTCAGGCCGGAACTGGCAGCGCAGACGCGCTTATTGAGCTGCTCGCAAGTCTTGCCGAGCGAAGGGTCCTACCAACGCTACTCAGCCGCTCTCAGGTACGGACGTTACGGGAGTTCCTAGAGCGTCCGGATGCGCTGCCTGTTCTTGATCCGAACAGATTCTCCGAGGGTTTTCCGGATGGCAGGCAGCGCCTGCGGGCTGAGGCGGCCAGCGTCAGCGGTAACGCTCGTGAGCTAGGCAACGGGCTGACGAGACTGTTGCTCGGTCGAATCGAGTCTGCAGTCCAAAGCTACGACGCCCGTGAGCAGGCCGCCTCCGCGGACGGTGTCGTAGAAGAGATTGCACTGTCGGGATCAGATACCGGACGCGGCAGACTCCATGTCGAGACCTTTGAGAGGTTGATCCACTCATGGAGGTCGGCAGTCCATGAAGGCGTCAAGTCGGTTACGACAGCCGCGCAGCCGACGTTACAGACCTATGTTCTGACTCCTGCCAGAGGCTCGTTCATCCTTCGTTTTCTCGTCCACGCCGACCAGCTTGAACCGGTCACAGCGGTGTTCGAGAAGGTGGCTGAGATGACTCAGGACCCTGAGCGACTGATACCGGCGAGCGACCTGAGCCACGAGACCAAACAACACGTATTGCAGTTCCTAGAAGTTCTCTCCCAGAAAAGACTCAATGCGACGTTGAGTCACACTGACGCCAAGGCTTTCCGTCGGCCAGGCAGGCGGGTGACTGGCAGCCGACTTGGTCCCGCCGTCAGAAATCTCCGTCGAACTGAGGACACTGTAGAGACACACAGCGTCACAGGCGTTCTCGAAGGCGCGAGTCATAGGCAAGGCACTTTTGAGATTCGGTGCGAGGAGTTTGGGGAGCTTAAGGGAACAGTTCCTCAAGCGGTCCGGGGGCAGCTTCTCAACAAGGCTATCGGACGGTCGTACGTTTTCGAACTCCACGAACGAATCTCACTGGCTGGTGCGGGTGACACAAGGCGGCATTGGACACTCGCTAGCGTCGGCCAGACAACGGAAGCAATAGTGCTGCAGCAAGCGGAAGCCCCCGAACTTGCCGAAGAGCTGATCTCAGCCGATGTCCCGCAACAAGATCGACTAGACCGAATAGTTACAGTGGTCCGTTTGGTAGCTGACGGGGTTGACCTCCATCCGACGAGACTGGGGATGGACGACACCGCAAGTTCCCTGAGACACGTTGACTATATGCGCCACGGAGCAAAGGTGCTGGCACTGCTCGCTCAAGACGGTTCTATAACCCAGCAAGGCGCGCAACTCGCTCGACTTCCGGACTCTCGTGTCTTAGATTTTCTGTCCGTGCAATTCGAGTTGAGTGCAGTCGGAGGTCTGTGGAAGCGATGGGCGAATGCGACGGACCTTTACCAGCTCGAACCAACGACTGCCGAGACCTTTCTGCTCGAGCATGGGCTATCAGCCTCAATGGCGAAACGAAGAGGACGCACGCTGAGGAGATGGCTCGAAAAATTCAAACGTCGCCCGGCGGAAGAACCTCTGGACCAGGCCTAGAGACACCCGAGCTGAATCCGCCGTCAGCTAAGTCTGATCTGGGTCACTGGGCTATGGGCGACCGAAGAGGGCCGCTGCGAGGACGCCCGATCGGGTCGAGCCGACGGTCCTCGGTCGCGTTTCTCGACCGCCTGCCTCATGCCTGGCGCCACACCCTGTAGGCTGCTCGGTTGAGTCGGCCGGCCCAGTTGAGCCGGACTTCGTGTCGAGCTTTTGTCAGAAACCGGTGTTGGACTAAACCGCTTCGCGGTAGACGGTAACTCGAGTACCCGATCGTAAGACGCGCATCCGGGTCGTCCTTCCGACTCGGCATCTCCACTCCTCCCATACGCTCCTCACCGACGCCTGGCATCCACCAGGCCCGTTCAAGAGGAGTCGTCATGACCGCCCTTCGCCGACGCATGCTTGAGGACATGGAGGTACGGAATCTCTCTGCGGGGACGCAGCAGGTGTACCTGCAGCATATCTCCCGCTTCGCCCATTACTGCGGTCGATCGCCCGCCCGCTTACGTGCGCGGAAGATTTCACCGCCGTGCTTGCAGATCCAGCGTAGCCCTGTCGATCGGGTGTCTCCCTGGGCGATGGTATTCGTGGCGATCAGGCCGAAGGTGCCACCCTCGCGGACCAGGTTGAAGGCGCACCGGTAGAAGTGGGCCACGAGGTCGGCGTTTCCGTGGCTCTTCTGGTGGATATGTTTCAGCCAGTCGGGGTATCCGTCCACGTTCGCGTCACGCACAGAGTTCTTGCCAGCGAACGGCGGGTTCCCCACGATCGCGTCGAAGCCGGCGTTCTGTCGCTCAAAAACCTCCGGGAACTCGATCTCCCAGTGGAAGGGCGCGAGCGGTCGGTTCGCGTGGCACCACTCCTCGAGCCTCTCGGCCTGACGTTCGGCTTCACCACTCACGATGGTGCTGGCGTACTCGCTCCGCTTCCGCTCCCGTCCTCTTCGCTCCCCCCCCTCGAAGAACGCCGCTAGAACCAGGTCCCCAAACAGTCGCACCTTGCTCAGCTCGGCCTGCGCCTCGTCCCACACGTCGCGCAGCTCCCAGTCGGAGACGTTCTCGTCTGCCTCGCGAACGCGCCGGCGCAGCTTGGCGATCTTGGCCACGTGCTCGCGGACTTGCATCACCTCGAAGCTGTCCTCGAAGCCGGGTGCGTCGGGATCCCAGTGGACGGTCTCGGTCTGCCTCCGTGTAAGCCCGACCAGCGAGTCGCCGTGCCGCAGCGAGTGATCAACGAAGGTGAGGGCGTGATCCTTCGCCAGCGTCACGAGCCAGAGCGAGACCTTCGCGAGATCGACAGCCACGGGGTTCCGGTCCACCCCGTAAAGGCATCGCTGCGCGACGAGCCGCCGCGCGAAGATCACCTCGTCCTCGTCGGGAGGGATCGCGGGCAACTCCCCATGGGCGTGCCAAGACTCGACCAGGGCGTCGCCGAGTTGGCGGCAGGCCTCGACCAGGAAAGCTCCCGAACCCAGCGCCGGATCGCAGACCTTGAGGTCGAGGATCTCCGTGGGCCTTGGCGGCCGGCCGTCGGCTCCGCGCAGTCGCGCGAGGATCGGTTCGAGGGCCGTTTGGACAATCGGCTCCGTGAGGTTGCGCGGCGTGTAGTGGGACCCCGACTTACGGCGTTCCTCGCTGGGTTGCAACACCATCGCACCCTTCGGCACGACGTCGGGCGTGGCAGAGAGGTCGGCAACGGGATGCAGTGCCGCGTGCAGGTCCTCAAGGCTGGCCGCGTCCTTGACGACCGCAAGAACGCTGACTGTCAGCTTGCGGTCAGTCCGCTCCTGGACCCACCTGCCACGCGCTGCAGCGGGTACTTCCAGGAGCGCCTCGAGGTCGACGACCGATGGCGCGCCGTGCCTCTTCTGAGCCTTGACCGCCACCGATCGACCCGCTGCGCACTCGAGGCGGAAGCCCATCATGGTCTCGTAGACCGAACCGATCTGCTCCACGTCGAGCGCGCGGTAGGAGATCCGCTCACCGTCGAGGATGAGTAGGTTCTCTAACGCACGGTAGATGGCCCCGTCAGAGACCAGTGGCGGCTCGATGCGCTCGTGGACCTGGCGCGCAGCGCCGGCAGGTCGACCCTCGAGGAACGGAAAGCGGTCGGGGGCGAAAAGGATACCGTGCCGCTTGGGCAGCCGCATCGCGCCCGACTCTGCGCCGTCGTAGACCATGCGGAAGAGCACCAAGAGCTGACCCCACGCCCCGTAGCGCTGGTCCATGGTCGTAGGGTCAAGAAATCCGAACCTGCCGTCCGCGAGCAGTTTCGGAGTCCGCTGACCGGGGTTGGGTCGGCCAGTCGGTACTGTGGATACTGATGGGTGTTCCAGACGAACGCAGAATCAGGAGCGGCGATGGACTGGAAGACCATGCTGGCCTACGTGACGGGCTCCGTCGATGAGGAGCTCCTCCGGCGCAACGAGTATCTCGTGGCGGAGAATCGCATCCTCCGGGCGCAGCTCCCCGGCCGCGTGACACTGAGCGACGGCGAACGCCGGACGTTGGCCGAGATCGGTAAGCGGCTCGGCCGCCAGGCCCTCGCGCAGGTGGCGAGCATCGTGCGGCCCGAGACGATCCTTGCCTGGCACCGGCGGCTGGTCGCCAAGAAGTTTGACGGCTCGGAGCGGCGAACCTATCCGGGGCGGCCCAGAGTCGGTCAGGAAATTGAGCAGCTGATTGTCCGCTTCGCCACTGACAACCGCGACTGGGGTTATGACCGCATCGCCGGGGCCCTGGCCAACCTCGGCCACGCAGTGAGCGACCAGACAGTCGGCAATGTTCTGAAACGTCACGGTATCCTGCCTGCCCCCGAGCGCAAGAAGACCACGACCTGGAAGGATTTCGTTCGTGCCCACCGGGAGGTGCTGGCCGCGACGGATTTCTTTACGACCGAGGTGTGGACGGTAAGCGGTCTCGTGACCTACTACGTCTTGTTTGTCATGCACGTGGCGACGCGCCGGGTCCACATCGCGGGCCTGACACCTTTCCCGGATGAGTCCTGGATGACCCAAGTCGCACGGAACCTCACGATGGCCGACGTGGGCTTCCTAGGGGACCATCGGTATCTGATTCACGATCGCGACGGCAAGTACTGCCCCGCGTTCGACGACACGATCACGGAGGGTGGCGTCACGCCAGTGCGCTTGCCGCCGCGCAGCCCCAACCTGAATCCGCACGCGGAGCGCTGGGTGCGGTCGGTGAAAGACGAGTGCCTCTCGAAGCTGATCCTGTTCGGCGAGCCAGCGTTGCGGACGGCTCTGCGGGCCTACACCGGGCACTTCCACGGCGAGCGGAATCACCAGGGCAAGGACAATCTCTTGCTCTTTCCGCGGGACGAGGTCCCCACGACCGGCCCGGTGCGATGCCGCGAGCGCCTCGGGGGGCTGCTCAAGTTCTACTACCGGGCGGCCGCATGAGTTTCTTGACCATACGACGTAGTCAGCGCCGAGGATTGACCGTTCCCGCTCGATGAACTCAGGGTCGAAGGGATTAGAGTAGGTCAGACGCGCCAGCGACCCGACGGTCTGACGGTCCTTTGACCGGAAGAGTGTCATAGGCAATCCGATGCGCGTTCCCGTGGAAGGATGATGTACATGAAATGTATGCTTATGATCATTGGGTGTCAACGCGAAGGGTCTTCCGCCATCCAGGGAATGACTCAACTCGCTGCGATAGAAGGACTTGAATGACTGTCCATCGGATGGCATCCCGCGTGCGTTGTCAGACAGCAGCAATGACACGAAGATTGTTCTTCACGCTGGTTGTCGGAGTGTTGCTGTCGGGATGCATGAGGACAGCCGCACAGGTCCAGTTCAATGATGACCTCTTCCAGCGGCACGAGGTCGTTACCGGCGTCGCAACCCGCCAGTCCGTCTTGACGGGGTTCCTTCTCGGCGGCGATCGCGCCGAACTCGCCGTGGTAAACATCGACGAGAACGACGACCGCCACTTGCGCATCTACGCCTTCGGCGACGGGGCGTGGGTGCCGGACCTCGAGGCAACGCTGCGTCCCGAAGTGTTGTTCGTCGACGTGGCCAAGATCGGCGGACGCGACCGGTTGGTCACCTACGAGCCCGGCCGCCTGAACTGGTTCGATCCCGAATCGTCGACCGAACGCCCGCTGGTGATGGTGACTTCCAACTTCAGCCCTCCGCGCAGCGGTGAAATCCCACATGTGGACGTCACTCGAGACGTGAACGACGACGACCGCGACGACCTGGTGGTGCCGGACGTCGATGGCTTCTGGGTGTTCGTCCAGATGAGCGACGGCGAGTTCGCTGATCCGGTGAAGATCGGCCCTCCCACCCAGATGAATCGGATCTTGGGAGCCGACGGCTATCGATACGACCCCTGGAGTCAGAGCCGTGTCCACGAGATGGACTATGACCATGATGGTCGAGATGATCTTGTGTTCTGGAACGAGGACCACTTCGAGGTCCACGCCCAGGACGAGCGGGGGCTCTTTGCCGCGGTGGCCACGACCTTCGCAACCGATGTGGCCTTCGACTTTGACGACCACTCATCGCTCTCCACCGGTGACATGCAGGGGAAGCTGCTGCAATCGCTGTCCGACCTGAACGACGACGGCGTCGCCGACCTGGTGGCGTACTCGCTGGAAGGCACGCGCAACTCCCGCAAACGCTCGAGCTACGAGGCGCACTTCGGCGTGCCGACACCCGATGGCGGCACGAAGTTCGCGCCGGACGTCGGGGCCGTGTTCCAGTCGGAGGACAGCATTCAGCTCGGGATCGACCGTCACGACTTCGACCGTGACGGCCAGGTCGACCTGATGTTCACAACCATCGAGCGCAGGTTTCTCGGGAATAGCCTCTGGAAGAGACTCAAGGGGTTCATGGGCGATGACGTCTGGTTGCGTCTGGAGTTTTACCGATCGGAGGACGGCCACTACCCCGACACACCCGACGCCACCCGCAGAATGCAGCTAGACGGCCCGCCCAGCTCTCGTGAGCCGGGGTGGGTGCCATTGGGCATCCTGCTCCGAGGGGGGACGCACGAGAGCCGGAATACTCAAGAGAGCTACCCGCGCGCGTTCAACAATACCTTGCTCATCGGGGATGTGACCGGGGACGGTCGCTCAGATCTGCTCATCGGGGACCACCCTCGGATAATGAAGGTCTTTGTCGGCGTGCCAGGGCCGGACCTGTTCGCCCAGGAGCCTCACGAGGTGCATGTCGCCATAGCCAACGACGAGGAATACATCTGGCTGGTGGACCTCAACCAGGACGGCAAGCAGGACATCCTCATGCATCACCCGTTTACTCTTCGAGATGGCCACGGGGCCCCGACAGAGCCACCGGGAACCGAGCCGCACCGGGTGACGATGCTGATTGCCCGATAGGGACGACGGGTTGGCTGAAGAAGAGAGGTCGTGATGGAAGGCAAGAGGTTGGAGGGCATGCAGGGTTGGCTGTGGGTCTACGTCATCGGGTCGATCCCTCTCATTGTCGTCTACTCGATGGGCCTGTCGGGATGGTTCTTCGAGTATCCCATTGGCCTCATGCTCGCGATCTTCCTCGTGCTGGCGATTCCACTACTGCTCCTTCTATTGAAATCCCCTAGGGCACCGCGGTGGAATATCGCGACGTTGTGGACCGTGGCGGTGTTGATGACCCTTCGCGCGGTGAGCGTATTCGTGTTTCCGATGGCTGATGAGGGAGAGCCGCCCATGAGCAGCGAGGAGCTGCCAGGCGTCGTGCTGACGCTCTCCGTAATAGTGTCTGTGACGCTAGGATGGGCGATGGTGTGGACGAAGTACTTCAAGTCATCAGTGCGGGTGAGAAACACCTTTGCTTGATAGAACCGCTCCTCTGTCGGCCTAGGGCTCACCCCCAAGCCGATTCATCCCCTCGATCAGCGGATGCCAGCCGAAGACGAGGGAGACCTTGAAGCTGTCCATCCTTAGATCAGTAGGGGCGTCGTCGTTGACGCTCGCCATATACCCGGTGGTGAGCTGCAGGTTCTTCTCAGGCGGCGGTGTCCTCTCCAAGCTCCCATCCTGGAAAGACCAGCACCGCGGGGTGGCACTTGAGAGCCCGAGCAATGACCTTGGCTCGTTCGACACCCACATTGACCCTGTCGTTCTCGATAGCCGAGAGCGTCGACTGCGGAATGCCTGTCGCCCTCGACAGATCGTTCTGACTCATCTCCTGTAGCTCTCGCATGATCCGAACCGATTCCCCCACCGACACTTCCACTCTGCGCCGAGCCCGTCGAAATGCGTTGGTCGCCATGCTATTGCCTTCTATAGTTGTGGGCGGTGACGTCGACGACCAGGACCTCATACCGCTGGCCGACGACCCTGTAGATCAGGCGGTACTGCTGACCAAGTCTACTGCGCCGCATAGAACCGATCGCTCAAGTCCAGTCGCGCCTTCCGGATACCGCTACGCACCACGATAGCGTCGCCGAACTCCAGCGCCGTGTCGCTGACCGCGTCGTACGCCGGCCACTCCGGCAAGCCCTCGCCGTTCGGATCGCCGGTCGCGGCGAAGTTGACCCAATACGATGCCAACTGATCGGACAGCACGCGGTCGGTGTCATCGTAGTCACGATGCTGGGCGGGGTCCGGATTGACACCGAGATTGTCGAACACGTACGGAATCTCGGCCGTGTGATACGCACCCATGCGACCCGCGTCCGGCGCCGGCGGCACACGACTGAAGTAGTAGAGATAGGCAGGTGACGAGACGGTGCTCATAGCCCGGGCCCACTCGCGCATCTCCCATCCGAACATCTGGTCGGTGAGGATCGCGATCTGGCTCTGTGCGACCTCTTCCTCCGATGAGGCGGGATACGTCGCGAGCATGGCGTCGAACAGCTCACCGTACTGCGCCCGGGACGACGCCTCGTACGCGTCAACGGTGGTGGGTTGGGGCGGGACGATCGTGCCTTCGTCTGCATTCGATCCGACGATGACGGGAATGTCGTGCTGGTCGCCGGCCGCGAAGATGTTCGCGATGGTGTCAGGTAACACCCAGCCATCGAGCGTGAGCGCTGGCGCAAACGGTTCGGCCAGGAGTGCGTGGGTCGGCACTGCGCGCATCGCCTCGAGCGACGGCGTCACGTCCGCGCCCAAGACCGCCTCCACCCACGTCCCACCAAGCGCCTCTCGGTCGGCCTTGGGAAACGGCCGACCAACTGATCCAAACCCGCCGCCGCTCTGACCGATCGCACGATGAAGTAGCCCGCGGGACAGGGGTGACGCCGTCACGGCATTGACACTCCATGACCCAGCCGACTCCCCGAAAAGCGTGACGCGGTCCGGGTCACCGCCAAACGCGGTGATGTTCTGCTGGACCCACTCGAGCGCGGCGATCTGGTCGAGGGTGCCGTAGTTGCCAGATGCCTGGTGCTCGGATTCGGCACTGAGCAGCGGGTGGGCCAGGTAGCCCAGCGCCCCGAGGCGGTAGTTGAGTGTCACCAGCACCACCCCCCGATCGGCCAACGCCGTTCCGTCAAAGGTCAGCCACGCTCCCCGACCATAAATGAGCGCACCGCCATGAATCCACACCATGACCGGCGCAGGCTCGTCGGCGCCAGGTGCCGCAGAGGTCCATACATTCAGATAGAGGCAATCTTCGGACGACCCGGACGTATCGGGCCCGAAGAGCGACTGTGGAAGCGGGGGCTGGAGACAGGGTGGCGGCGGCTGGGTGGCGTCTCGAACCCCGTCCCACGGTTGCACCGGTTGGGGTGGACGCCAGCGGAGCTCGCCGACCGGCGGCGCCGCGTACGGAATTCCCTGATAGACCCAGACGTCCTCACCAAGGGACGATGTCGCCCCGGCGATCTCTCCGCCATCGACCGTGACGACCGCGCTGTCGGCGGGAGCCACCGGACCCTCGGGCGCCGAGCATGCCGTTCCGAAAGCGGTCATTCCAGCGATTCCTACGACAGACAGGAAACGCTGCACGCTCTGCATGGCCTTCACCTCGCTCGCACGACAGGCCGAGTCTATCCCGAAGACGCCCTGTCGGAAGTATGATTGCGGCTACTTGAGCGCTTGTTCGAAGACAGCTGCGAACGGTGCAAGTCGGCCGGACGTGATTGGCAAGCCCGGCACGGAAAGAGCCACCGACGGGGGTGGCGAATACGGAGGTTCAGATGCGGGTTCAGATTGCTGGAATCGTGCGTGTTCTTGTTGCGCTCGTCGCGCCGGTGTTGCTCGCACCCGTCTCCGTCGACGCGCAACCGTCATCGTCGGAGTCATCATCCGCCTCGGCCTCGGTGCCACGCATGCCGGATGGCCGCCCGGACCTCCAGGGCGTCTGGGACTTTGCCTCCGTGACACCCCTGCGACGACCTGCCGAGATGGCCGGGAAGGAATTCCTGACCGACGAGGATGTGTCGGCGTTGGAAGCACAGGCCGCAGGGCGGGTCGACCGCCCGCCACCCCCGGGCAACCCCGGCGGCTACAACCGGTTCTGGTTCGCCGACGGTACGAAGGTCGTGGGCACCAACCGAACATCGCTGATCGTCGACCCACCGGACGGGCAACTACCAGCCTACAGAGCCGACGGACAGGCGCGTATGGCTCTCCGCGCGGAGGCGCGACTCCGGAACGCGGGCCCGGAGGACCGCGACATCGACGAGCGGTGCATCCTCGGGTTCAATACCGGACCGCCGATGTTGCCTGGTGCGTATAACAACCTCTTCCAGCTGTTCCAGACGCCAGGACTTGTGGTGCTGTTCAACGAGATGGTGAACGATGCGCGTATGGTCCCGCTGGACGGCCGTCCGCCGCTGCCCTCGGACATACAACAGTGGAGGGGCGACTCTCGCGGGCACTGGGACGGGGATACGCTGGTTGTCGAAACCCGGAACTTCAGCGATATCGGCACTGCCCACCCTGCGCCCAACATGGAGATCCTCGAGGCTTTGGGTCCGGAGCTCCATCTCGTCGAGCGGTTCAGCTACTTCGATGCCGACACACTCCTGTACGAGTTTACGGTCGATGATCCGACGGCGTTCGTACGGCCGTGGAGCGGCGAGATGACGATGACGCGTGTCGACAGCGTCCTGTACGAGTACGCGTGCCACGAAGGCAACTACGGTCTGACGAACATCCTCGCCGGAGCCCAGGCCGAACACCGCGCCGCGCAGTCGGGTTCGAAGTAGTCCTTCCCTTCGAGTGCTTGGGACTTCCTATACGCCGCTGCATTTCCTGTTCGCATTCGCAGTGCCAACGCTGGTCGGGATGACGCTGCTTCGATCGTGACTCGGCGCTATGTACCGCTGGCGGGAGATCTCGCTAGTCGCTCTCAAGGGTGACGTCGAGGGTTTGCGCGACGAGGTCTAGTCTTCACGATGGACGCGCGCAGCCACGAGGCCAGGTGTTCGAAGGCGACTTTCCCTTCCTCGAGAAGTCTAATGAGGAACGCATGAGCCTCGACTGGGTCAACACGAATCCTCCAGCCGTTGAGTCGCAGGAACACATCGGTCGCGAAGAAGGCGACGCGCTTGTTCCCATCAGGGAACGCATGGTTCATGAGGAGCGACTCGAAGAGGGCGGCAGACATCTCGACGATGTCGGCGTAGTAGCCGGTCCGAGGGCGGTAGAGGGCGCTCTCGAGAAGTCCGAGGTCGCGAACCTCGGTGGGTCCGCCGAACCGCTCGACCAGCGCCTGATGAATCGCGAGGACTTCGTCGACCGACAGGAAGGAGACGCGATCACTCGGCAAGCAAGCGTCCGAGTTTCTCGTTGTCCGCGATCGAGTCTTCGAGGTGACCGATCACTTCAGGGCGCACCCGTCGACGCTGCACGAATTCCTCGATGGCCTCGGTCAGCAACCCGGAGATGTTCTGGTGGGACTCGTCGGCGAGCGACTTGAGATCCTGCCAGGCCTTCTGATCGACCTTTGAGCTGATCTTTACTGCAGCCATTAACGCCATCTTGACATATCATGACACGTCAAGACAAGTGTGGAGGCTGGTCGCGACGGCTGCGACCATCTACGCGACCGGGTAGCGTTCGAGCAGGCCGCGGGCGATGATGAGGCGCTGGATTTCGTTCGTCCCGCCGCCGATGACCAGGAGCGGCGCGTCCCGGTACAGCCGCTCAACCGTGAAGTCCTTCGAATAGCCGTTGCCGCCCATCACCCGCATCGCCTCTAGCGTGACCGCCGCGGCCGTCTCCGTAGCAAACAGCTTGGCCATCCCGGCTTCCAGATCGCAGCGCTCGCCGCTGTCCTTCTTGGCCGCGGCCGAATAAATGAGTAACCGCGACGCCTCGATCCTGGTCGCCATGTCCGCGAGCTTGATCTGAATGCTCTGGTGCTGGGCGATCGGCTTGCCGAACGTGACCCGCTGCTGTGCGTACCTGATGGCTTCCTCGAACGCCGCCCGGGCCAGACCGAGCCCGCGGGCGGCCAAGTTGATTCGCTCGGCCTCCAGCCCGGTCATGACGTGCTGGAATCCGCGCCCTTCGACGCCGCCAATGAGGTTCTCGGCGGGCACCGGGAAACCATCGAAATGCAGTTCCGTCGTCTCGACGGTCTTGTATCCAAGCTTGTCGATATCGCGCCCGACCGTCAGACCGGAGGCGCCCTTTTCGATGATGAACGCGCTCATGCCGCGATGCGCCGGCTCGGCGGTCGGATCGGTCTTCGCCAGCAGCAGGAAGGTCTCCGCATAGCGGCCGTTGGTGACCCACATCTTCGAGCCATGGACCCGGTACACGCCGTTTTCGCGTTTCGCCACCGTAGAGATCGCCTGTAGATCGGTCCCGGCGTTCGGCTCCGAAAGACAAATCGCGCCGCGCGGCTCGCCCTTGGCGAGTTTCGGGAGGAATCGCTGCTTTTGTTCTTCGGTCCCATGGCGGACGAGCACATCGCACAGGACGAGATGTGGCCCGATGACGCCGGCGAGTGCCATCCAGCCCCGCGACAGCTCTTCGAACACCAAGGCGAAGGTCGTGTAGTCGACAGGGTTGCCGCCGTACTCTTCCGGCACGTTGAGGCTGAAGAGCCCGAGCTCTTTCATGGTCTCGGTCAGGGCATGCGGATACTCGCCCTGGTGCTCCATCTCATTGGCAACGGGCATCACGTCTCGATCGACGAACTCGCGAATTGTTTGCGAGACAAGCCTCTGGTCGTCGCTCAGCTCAAGCACAAGCGTCTCCTTGCCCGTTACGGCGTACACGAATCGTGCAGGTCATGGAACGGTATGATACGGCGCCGTGCCGCCACGCAGAATGCAACAGTGGGTCGGTGTGGGCATGGCGGGCTCCCGCACGCCGTCGCGACTATCCCTCCATGTTGATGGTTTCGCAGACTTCCACGGAGCCACCGTCCGACACGATGGGACAGCCTTTTGCTTTTGCGGTTGCGTCGTCGAGGCTCGAGGCTTCGATCAAGCTGTAGCCGGTCGTCGGATTCGCGCCACCGCCCTGCGTGGCTGCACCGCCGGCGCCGACCGTGACGCTGGCCCCAGTCGGGTTCCCGCCGTCGAGCACGGCGCTGCCGAGCTGACCGAACCAGGCCCCCCAGGCTGCCATGGTCTTGGCCTGCGCTTCCGGTGATTCGGGAACTCCACCCCCGTGATACACGAGCAAATATTTCGCCATTCGTCTGTTTCCTTTCCGAGGCGGACCTCGATCATTCCAACATCCGCGCCTTCCGTTAGGCACGACACGCAGCTAACATATCCTATCGTCCCTCCCTCGCCCAATTTCGCGCGAGTCGTACGATCACAGTTAGAGAACACGTCAGCAACGAGGGTGCCGAACCCGTTTGTGATGCGATAGACCGACAGGATCACGCGCCGCCCGCCCACGCAGCTACGGCGCCGTCTCGAACGCGACCGTCCACTCGTGTGGGCCCCAGTGGATGGCGAGACGACCACTGGTGGCGCTCGTCGGGGTGAGCGCCGCGCCGAGGCTGCGGGACGATGGCCCGTCGCTCGTGTAGGCGAGGTCGACCGCAGCCGCGTCGAAGTCCGGGTGATACTGCGTGCCCCACGAGTCGGACTCGTGGTTGAAGACGAGCTGCCATCCGCTGCCGACACGTTTGAGCCAGAGCCCGTATTGCCCCGGCGTGTCCGGCGAGTAGTTGCCCGTGGCGATCGTGGTGCCCCCGAACCGGAGCGGGACGTCGGTCAACAAACGCGTGACCCCACCCATCGTCACCTTGACGACATCTCCGTCACGGATGGCGGACAGCGAATCGAAGTCGGGTCCGTCGGAGCCGATTCCACGCCAGAACATCAGGCTGATGTCGCCACTTCCGGGCAGGGTGACCGCCGTCTCGTGACGTTCTCCGAGTGCGACGGCCCGGTAGGCGGCCTGGTTGTCCAAATCGAACGGAAGGTCGGACGACGGAACCCCGGATCGCCGTGCCCTCTTGGCGTTCTGAGCCGTCTGTGCCGGGTCCGGGGCTGGCGGCGCCGCCACCGTGAAGTCGGCTGACCATCGGTCACGGCCCCACGCCAGGACAAGCTGACCGGCACTCTCGCCGCTCGGGATCAGGGCTGCAGTCAGGCTATCGGTCGCCGCGGCAGTCTCGGTGTGAGCAAGCGGGATCGTGTCTAGGGTGTCTCGCGATGACGACCCGTCTTCGTCGTCGTTGGCGTCGTGGGCGTCGTGGTCGTCGTGGGTGTCGTCGGTGCCGTCGTGGGTGTCGTCGTCGTCGGTGTCTTCATTCTCATCGGTGTCTGGGGCCACGCGTCGAGCCTCGAGCTGCCACACGTTGTCGACGTGGGCCAGCCAGAGCCCGTAGTGGAGAACTGGACCGGTATCAGCCTCACGGCCATCGAGGGTCCCGACCCGGAGTAGGGGGGAGGCGTCGAGGGTCCCGATCCGAACCGACGCAGCGGACGCCGAGGCGAGCAGGTCCCGGTGCGTGTCATCAGGTTCGTTCGTGATCGACACCGTCACCGTCCGACTTTCGAGGGTGAGCGACGTCTTCAGCGTATCGCTCGTGTCGGTCTCGGTCTGCTGCGCTTCGAGGCGCTCACCGGAGGCCAACACGCCGAGGGCGGCCAGGAGGAGAACGGGGGTTACGGGACTCGTCATGCGGGGAACACGCATCGAACACCTCGACCACTCAATGCCGTAAAAGCGAAAGAAGCGCGCCCGCTCGCGCGGACGCGCTTCTCAAATCTGTCCGATCGAGCCAAACTCCGGCTAGTTCTCCTGGTTCGTCATCTGCGTATCGTCGAGCTCGACGTAGCTGATGAACGCCAGCGCCATCTCGTCGTTCGTTCGCGGACCGAACCCGACCCTGAGGTTGGAATCGAATCCGCGACGCGCGCCACGGGCCGCCGTGTTGTCGTACCAGAAGTCGGCCTCGATCCGGGTGCCCTTGGGCAGCAGCTTCGGCTCCTTGTACTTGTAGGTCAGCTGCCAGCTCTGGTCGTAGGTCGGGACGTCCAGGAGGAGTTCCTCGCGACCATCCGGGTAGTAGGCCACGTACCTGGCCGCGGTGGCCCGAAGATGAGCGTGGGGCCAGAAGTTGAGCACCAGCGTGTCCTTCTTCAGGGTGCGGGCCATGCCAATGCGGTAGTCCTTCTGATTGGGTGGAATCGAGAATCCCATGTTGCCGAGCGAGTCGTTGAAGACCAGGTGCTCGACCGACTCGTCTGCGAGGAAGAACCCGACCTCGGCCTGGCTCTCGAACGAGGTCCCAGTTCCGGACTCCTTGTTGAAGTGCATGTTGAACTCGAGGGTCTGACCGGTCTTGAGCTCCAGTCCGAATCCCTCGGGGAGCATCCCCGACTCGGCGCCTTCGGCCACGCAGCTCAGCAGGCCAGCCAGTGGAATGGGAGCACCGTCGGCGGCGGAGCTAACAGGCGCGGGGCCCGCCTCCCCCGGACGGGCGAAGAGACAGACGTGATGCACGCCACTGCCGTCGGCGCCGGTGCGAATCTCCCAGCCACGCACGACGACGTCCTCGGGGAGGTTCGCTTCCGTCAACGGCACGCGAAACGCGACGTTGATGTCGTACGCGTCGTCGGGGACGGTATACGGCTCCTCTATCTGGATGACGAAGTCCGGTGTGCCGTGCGACCATCCGTCGTTGGTCTGCTCAGCAAACATCTTGGCCGGTGGGGCATCGGCCCGGTCGCCCGCCGGGGCGCCGGCCTCGACCCAGCTCAGAATCGTTTGGATCTCGCCGTCGGTCAGTCGGCGCTCGTTCTCGAAGACACCGAGGGGCGCGGATGCGAACCAAGGCGGCATCTCCCGCGTCTCGACCTTGCGTGCGATCGACCGCGCCCAGGGGCGGGTCTGCTCATAGTTCATGAGCGGCATCGGCGCCAGGAGCCCGCTGAGATTCAAGCCGGCCTCTCGGTGGCAGGTCTGACAGTTCTCTTGCAAGATCGGCAGCACGTCCTTGTAGTAAGTTTCGCTGCCGTCGCCCTCGTTCTCGGCCATGGCAGGCGCCGCGACGAACGGAACAAGGAAAAGGGCAACAAGTGACGCAACTTGCAGATGCATACGCATGCTTGCTCCTCGAAAGACGGTCGGTACAAAAGCCGACCGTTTATCCTAACATCCGAGACCGTCCCCGCCAAGACCCAAGCGGGGACACCGCACGCATTCGGGAGCGATTCTTCGCAGATTGTCCTTTGACATCGGCGCAAATCGCAGTCACGATGGGCGCAACGCGGTTTACGACGGCTCGACAGCGTGTGGCGTATGGGAGGACGGATGGCAACCAACGAAACCAAGGACCTCAGCCAGCAGGGACAGCGAGCTTCGCTGCTGGATAGCGAGATCACGACCGCCAAGGTCAATCGCCGGTCGTTCCTCGCCCGGGCGATGGGGGCCGGTACGCTGGCAGTTGGCGCCGCCATGACCGCCGCCTGCAACAACGACCTCGATTGTGATGACGACTTCGCGGACGATTTCCAAAATCCGGGCGCTGGCGACGGCACCGACGTAACGGACACCTGCGATGACTGACCCGTGACGTTCTGAACCCGTAGTTCCCCTCGTGAGCCCTATTCGACCGGTTCGATCTTGAGAATAGCCGCGGCGCCGCGCGTCGCCTCGGGATCTTCCCGGTTGCCGGCGGTGAGCACGTAGAGCAGGCCGTCGGGGCCCTCTACGACGTCTCGAATACGGCGTCGGAGATCCGCCAGTAGTGACTCGCGGCGTTGTTCCTGTCCCGCGCGATTGAAGCCGATGCGCTGAAGATGACCGGTGCGGTCGACCCGGCCAACCCGGAGTGCGCCGACGAACAAATCGCCGCGCCACGCCGGAAACCGGTCGCCGGAGCAGAAGGTCATGCCCGCCGGACCGATCGATGGAATCCAAACGACATCTGGAGGTGCAAAGTCTTCGCGACGGATCTGGTCCGACACCAGCGGCCCCCCGTACTCGCGCCCGTGGGAGACGACCGCCCAGCCGTAGTTGCCGCCCGGCAGAATCCGGTTGACCTCGTCCCCACCCATTGGTCCGTGCTCGCTGGCCCATAGCTCTCCGGTGTCGGGGTGGATCGCCACGCCCATCTGGTTGCGATGTCCGAGTGAGAACACCTCTGGCGCGTGTCCTGGCCGGCCGATGAACGGATTGTCGTCCGGAGCGGTACCGTCGTCGCGCAGCCGGAGCATCTTGCCGGTGTGACGTGCGGGATCCTGGGCCAGCGGGCGTTCGCCAGCGAAGGCGCCCCCCACCGACATGAAGAGCGCGCCATCCGGGGCGAAGACCAAGCGAGCAGCCGCCGCAATGGACGCGACGTCGTTGGACACGAAGATGTCATCGACGTCGACCAGGGCGTGTCGCTCGAGCCGCCCGCGGGCGAGGGCCGCCCTCGGCCCCTCGGGCGTCGGCTTCGAAAACGTGAGATACACCCACTGGTTTTCTTCGAACCGCGGATGAACGGCCACGTCCATCAGGCCGGAGAGTCCCTCGGCGTGAACCTGGGGCACGCCGGAGACCGGGGTGGGGTTCAGCGCCCCCTCGCGGATTGTTCGCAGGGTCCCGCCGCGTTCGGTCACGAGAATTCGTCCGTCGGGTAGGAAGGCCATGCCCCACGGGTAGGTGAGCCCGGCGGTGACGACCGACACCCGAATATCCTGGCGCTCGGCGGTCTCGTAGGTGACCGGAGTATCCGGGAGCGGAACCGCGGCAAGGCCGGTCGAGATGAACGGCTCGGCCTCCCGGTCCTGTGCATGTGCAGGGTCCCACCGGTCACCGACCGTGGTCAGTAGTAGTGCGATGAGGACCGCGGGAAAGGTTGGTCGAGGCATTCGAGGCTCCTCAATTCAGTTCGTCCGTGCGGGCCCCGCGCAGGATGTTCAGGAGCCCGTAGTTCCCCTCGTGACACGCGTACTCGAAGAGCGGCTCGTCGTTCCGACGCATCGGCAACGAGACCGTGAAGGACTGCGTGAAGATCGTCGGGTCGTCGATCGTGTACTCGTATAGCAGCGTCTCTTCGTCGAGCCGTCGAAATCGCTCGGTGAGGGTCACGGTCGATCCCGTCCCGATCGCGACCCTGGATGAGGGTTCGTAACTGGCCCGCAAATCGCTGAAGTGGGTCGTCTCCACGACAAGCGTGTCGCCATCCCAGTGTCCGCGTGACTGCCCGGCCCACTGCTGGATCTGGTCGGAGATCCGCGGACGTCCGTCGAGCGGGATGATCCGCGCGTCGTGCACCATCTCGTTGAAGATGACCACTGTGTCTGGAGTCTGGAACACCTGCATGTTGTTGTTGTAGCCGCCCGGGATCATCGGAGGGCCGGCGTTGAAGCCGACGAGGCACCGTTCCGAGAGACCCCGATCTTCGGGGTGGTCGACGCCCGCACCGACCGTCCGAACGCGCACGGGCCGGGTCATCGGCAGGTCCTCGAGCGGGGAGCCGACCTGATGCAGTGTCTCACCCCGAGCCGTCAGCGCGGGGAGCCGGCCGTCGGGCGGATCGATGATCAAGGACGTCTGGTTTCCGACGACGTTGGTCCCGCGGTCGAACCAGAACTCGTTGTACCCGCCCACCGCGGCGCCCCCGCCGCCCGCCGGTAACGGCTCGGTCCGCACCTGGCTGGGCGCGAGACCGCGGTTTCGACGCTCGGCTGCCCCCGCTTCGATCTCGGCAGCCTCCTCCTCGGTCAGGAACGCGCGGTCGGACAGATCCTCCGGACGCTCCAGCGGGGTCACCGTCCGAAAATCCCACACCCCCTGGAGATCGGGCCGGCCATCGAGTGTCCGAGGTGGCGACGCCGCCTGGCCGCCGACGGCCACGGGCACTAGCAGCAGTAACCCCGCCGTCATCCACGCGGTAACGCTACGAGTCGTCATGGGAACCTCCACTCGGTACCATACCTCTCCGAGAACTGTCACGCTCGACCGGGCCATGGCCAGTTTACGCGACCGAGGGCAGGACCGATCGGATCTAGTAGTATCCAGCCTAAGGGGAGCAACTGACAGGAGAAGAGACTGTGGCCAACAAGCCTGCAACCTTCGATGAAGCACCCGTCTACAACCCCCCAGCGGGGTTTGCCGCCAAGGCCCGGGTCAAGTCACTCGACGAGTACCGCACGATGTACGAGCGCTCGGTCGCCGACCCCGAGGGCTTCTGGGCCGAGCAGGCTGAACAGCGGATCACCTGGATCGAGAAGTGGCACACCGTCCGACAGTGCGACTTCCACAAGGCCGAGATCGCATGGTATCTCGGGGGCAAGCTCAACGCCTGCTACAACTGCGTCGACCGGCACGTTGACGCTGGCCGCGGCAACGATACCGCGCTGGTTTGGGAAGGCAACGACCCGGCCGAGAGCAAGACCTTCACCTACGCCGAGCTTCAGACCGAGGTGCAAAAGGCCGGGAGCGCGCTCAAGAACCTGGGTATCGTCAAGGGCGACCGGGTCTGCATTTACATGCAGATGATCCCGGAGCTGGTGATCGCGATGCTGGCCTGCGCGCGGATCGGCGCGGTGCATTCCATCGTGTTCGGCGCGTTCACGGCGGACAGCCTCGTGACCCGGATCAACGATTCGCAGTGCAAGGCGATCGTCACGCAGAACACGGGCGTGCGTGGCGTCAAGCAGGACATCCCGATGAAGGCGAACGCGGACAAGGCCGTCGAAGACACGCCCAGCATCGAGAAGATCCTTGTCGTGCAACGCACCGACGCGCCGGTCGACATGACCGATGGCCGCGACGTCTGGTGGCACGACGCGCTTGCGGCGGCAGACCCGACGTGCGCCCCTGAGCCGATGGATGCCGAAGACCCGCTCTTCATCCTCTACACGTCCGGATCGACCGGCAAGCCCAAGGGTGTGCTGCATACGACCGGGGGATATCTGACCTACGTCGCGACCACGTTCAACTACGTCTTCGACTATCAGCCGGGCGACATCTATTGGTGCACCGCCGACATCGGGTGGGTTACGGGGCACAGCTACATCACCTACGGTCCCCTGGCCAACGGCGCGGTGACGATGATGTTCGAGGGCGTGCCGAACTACCCCGACTGGGGCCGGTTCTGGGAGATCTGCGAGAAGCATAAGGTCAACACGATCTATACAGCCCCGACTGCCCTCCGCGCCCTGATGAAGGAAGGCGACGACTATCCGGCGAAATACGACCTGAGCAGCTTGCGTCTGCTCGGCACCGTGGGCGAGCCGATCAAGTCGCCGGAGTGGACGTGGTACCACACGGTGATCGGCCAGGAGCGATGCCCGATCGTCGACACCTGGTGGCAGACGGAAACCGGCGGGATCCTCATTTCGCCACTGCCGGGCGCGACGCCCACCAAGCCGGGTTCGGCGACGTTCCCGCTCTTCGGCATCAAGCCAGCCTTGGTCGATGACGCGGGGAACCTCCTCGAGGGCAACGGCGTACGCGGCAACCTCTGCATTCTGGAGTCGTGGCCCGGTCAGATGCGGGGCGTCTACGGCGACAAACAGCGGTTCTTCGACACCTATTTCGCGCGGTTCCCCGGTATGTATTTTCCTGGCGACGGCTGTCTGCGCGACAAGGACGGCTACTACTGGATCACCGGACGGGTCGACGACGTCATTATCGTGTCCGGGCACAACCTGGGCACGGCTGAGATCGAGGGTGCCATCGGTCGGTATCCGGCGGTCGCGGAGGCGGCGGTGGTCGGGTACCCGCACGAGATCAAGGGCCACGCGATCTACGCCTATGTCACGCTCAAGACCGGCCAGACGCCCACCGAAGAGATGAAGAGCGAGATCGTCAAAACGGTCCGCGGAGACATCGGTCCGCACGCTACGCCGGAGAAGATCCAATTCACCGATGGCTTGCCCAAGACCCGTTCCGGCAAGATCATGCGCCGCATCTTGCGCAAGATCGCCGAGGGGGATGTGCACGACCTGGGCGACATCTCGACGCTGGCTGACCCCGGAGTGGTGGACTCGTTGGTGAGTGGGCGGGTGTGAGTGCGGCGGGTGTGAGTGGGGCAGGTGTGAGTGGGGCGGGTGTGAGGGGAATGACAGCTGAATGCGTTGCTGTGTTGTCGTTTGTCTGCGGCATGGGCCTGGTGGCCGTGCCGATGTCGGCGCAGGATCAGGCCGCCCCCCCACGCGACGCAGCGTCCGCGCTGGCTCCCGGGGGAACGATCGAGGGTGTGTACTCAGGCGCGTCGACGGACTTGGGTGGGCGGCTTGACGAGGCGGATGCCGGCGAAGCTCCGCGGACGCCCTGGGGCTACCCGGACCTGCGCGGTGTGTGGAACAACTCGACGACGACGCCACTCGAGCGGTTGACCGAGTCCGAGCTCGAGCGCATCCGACTGGCACGAGCGCCCGTGGACCGGGCAACTGGTGGAACCGGCGCGGGGTGGCTCGAGCAGGCGGGCGGACTGGAGCGCCAATCGCTCATCGTCGATCCACCGGATGGACGCATTCCACCGCTGCGCCCCGAAGCGATTCAGCGACTCGTCGATCGCGAGAATGCGCGGGCCGGCCGTGGTGAGGGCGATTCCTGGCGTGACCGCAACAGCTGGGAGCGGTGCATTTCCCGCACGCTGCCGATCGCGATGATCCCGAACGTCTACAACGCCAACTATCAGATCTTCCAAACGGAGGGTCACGTGGCAATCGTCATGGAGATGATCCACGAAACGCGCATCATTCCGTTGGACGGACACCCGCACGTGGAGGACGGCATTCGCCAGTGGCTGGGCGATAGCCGAGGCCGGTGGGAGGATGACACGCTCGTCGTCGAGACGACCCGCTTTCACAATCGACTGGATGGGGGCGACCATCAACCTTCGCACATTATCCAGACGACGCACCGGGGGCCGGGTGGGACCCTACGGCTCGTTGAGCGCTTTCGACTGGTCGACGCGAACCGGATCGATTATCAGTTCACCGTTGAGGATCCGAAAACCTACACACGCCCGTACACGGTGGCGATTCCGATCATTCGGCGTGACACGAGCGATCCGCTCAATCACCTCTTCGAGTACGCCTGCCATGAAGGGAATTACGGCATGCTCAACCTGCTGACCGGCGCGCGGGCCGACGAGGAGCTCGCGCTGAAGTCGTCGGCGCTGGTATCCCAACAGCGCAAGGACGCTGGTCATCCTGGTCTTCGCGAACCTGCCACGCCGATCGTGCCCGTGCCCTGAGTGATCTGCTCGGCCTAGCGACACTTACGTACCCGGTAGTACCAAGCCCGCTAGTTCAATAAACTCTGGGGGTCTTTCAAGCCTCTGGTCGTCGCTCAGCTCAAGCACAAGGGTCTCCTTACCCGTTACGGCGTACACGAATCGTGGGACGGTAAGATATGGCAAACTTGTTCGGTTTTCGTTGTTGAGGGAGCTTCCGATGACCGTCGAAACCGAGACAGGGACCATCCGCGTGGCCGAGTTTCTCTCGGGCGCCGTGCCGCCTGACGCGGCGCGGATGGTTGCCGCCGCGGCCTTTCGGGACACCGCCGGCGTCATCCTGGCCGGCGCCGTCGAGCCAGCTGCGCGGGTCGTCCGGGGTCTGGCCGGGGACACCCGCGGCGAGTGCCGCATCCTGGGTACGCCGCAGCTCGCGGGTCCGGAGGAGGCGGCCCTGGCCAATGGCGTGGCCGCTCACGCCCTCGACTATGACGACATGTGCTTCGTCTCGCTCGCTCACCCCAGCTGCGCCCTCGTCCCCGCGGCGTTGGCCACGGCCGAGCTCGTGCAGGCATCCGGGTCCGCGATCATCGATGCCTACGTCATGGGCTTCGAGCTGGAGTGCCGCCTCGGCAACGTCATGAACCCGCGGCATTACCACGAGCGCGGCTGGCACTGCACGTCGTCGATCGGGACGGTGGGAGCCGCTGCGGCGGCGGCGCGGATCCTGGGGCTCGACATCGGTCAGACTAGGCACGCGCTCGGCATCGCCGCGTCGGCAGCGTGTGGCCTCAAGGAAAACATCGGCACCATGGTGAAGCCGCTGCATGCGGGCCTAGCGGCCCGCAACGGCGTCATGGCCGCCCGACTTGCGCGTGAGGGATTCGCCGCCAGCGAGCAGGCCCTGGACGGGCCCCAGGGCTATCTGGCCGTCATGGACAGCCAGGAAACGGGGCTCGACGACGCGGTGGCCGATCTGGGCAGCAGATGGGAGATTCTGGAGACGGGCATCACCGTCAAGCTGTACCCCTGCTGCGCCGCCACGCATCCGCCGCTCGATGCGCTGATTGACCTTGCGCGGCGGGAGGCCATCACGCCCGATCAGGTCGATACGATCGACGTGGAAGTCGACTCGATGACACCCAGGCTGCTCATCTACGATCGGCCCGCGACCGGCCTCGAGGCCAAGTTCAGCATGCCGTTCTGCGCGGCGACGGCCATCATCCATGGGCGGCCGGACGTCGAGACCTTCGATATCGATCGCATCCAGGAGCCGGCGGTCCAGGCGCTGATGCCGCGGATCACGCTGCGCGCGAATCCCACCTACGACGCGGCAGCCCCACTATCGCAGGCGCGCGTCACCGTGCGGCTGCGAGACGGACGCACGGTCAGCCAGTCGTCCGACGGCGCGCGCGGTTACCCCGGTCGCCTGACCGACGAAGAGCTCGCCGTAAAGTTCGACGGATGCGCGCGTCGATCGATGTCGCCGGCGGCGATCGAGCAGGCCTGGACGGCGCTGATGCACCTGGATGAGGTGAGCGACGTGCGGACTCTCACCGAGTTGTTCCAGTCCGACGGTTCGTGACCGATCTCCCGCCGCTTACACCGCGACGAACAGAAGGTAGGCGGCGACAACGGAGCCGGTGAAAGCCCCGCCATAGGTACCGACCACGATTACCTCATCCAGATGCCGGATCTGTGCGCCGTCGTACAGCGCGTAGCGGAATCGGTGTGCCCAGTGAAAGAGCGACAGCACGCAGAGGACGAGCAGGTAGAGACGTGTCACCGGGGATTGGAGCAATCCGAGGAGGCTCTCATAGCCGGGAGGCTCGATCCAGCCAAGAGGAAAGGCCAATCCGAACAGAAACACGTGCACCGGTAGGAGGAAAGCAGCTGTGACCCCTCCAGCGCTGAATAGCGTCCAGAAAAAGGCCACGTAAGATTTCTTCGCCATCCTACCCCCCGAGGACGAACCAAGCGATGAGGCCCGATATCACGAACCACCCCACGTAGCTAGGCGCGATAATCCAAGCGTCGGCAAGGCGCTTTCCACCCAATCGAAGAACGATCACCCGGGGCGTGAGGTGGAACCAGGTGATGGTGTGCAGGAGCAGAAAGAGAAAGGCGACTACGTTCAAAAGAACGACGAAGGGATGCGCCATGAACTCCTGAAACGCCGCGTACTCTGCCCTGCCCTGACGCAATGCCTGAACCTGCATCAGCGTAATCACGATGAAGTACGCCACAAACACGCTGCTGAGTTCCCGCAGCATGAACTTCGTGTAAGACCACTGTGAAAGCCACCAGTAAGGAGACACACGCGTGCGGTACCACTGCGGGTGAAACTCCCTGTATGCCGGATTGCTCTTCATTCCGCGCCTCGGGGCATGATGAAGGATTTGAACCGGTCCAATGTCGCAGTCAACTTATACTGTTGAATAGCCCCGGCCGGGTCGACGTTCTTCGGGCACACCTTGGTGCACTCGCCGACATACGTGCAGCCCCAGACTCCGTCGTGGTCCGAGAGCACGTCGAGCCGCTCCTGCGATCCCTGATCCCGTGAATCCATGTTGTACCGCTGAGCCAGGGCGATCGCAGCCGGCCCGGTGAAAGTGGGATCGAGTCCGTAGACAGGACACGCGGCATAGCACAGCATGCAGTTGATGCACATGCTGAACTGTTTGTACTGGTCCAGTTCCGCTGGGCTCTGGAGATACTCTCCCTCTGACACCGGCTTTTCATCTTCCCGGATGATCCACGGCTTGACGCTCTTGAGTTTCGCCATGAAATCCGTCGTGTCGACCGTGAGATCCCGGATGATCGGGAAGTAACGGAGCGGCTCGATGCGGACGGGACCGGGCGCGTATTCGGACACGAACGTCGCACACGTCAGCTTGGGTTCCCCGTTGACCATCATGCCGCAACTGCCGCAGATTCCCATCCGACAGGACCATCGGAACGACAGCGACCCGTCGATCTCGTCCTTGATGTAGTTCAGGGCGTCGAGGAGGACCCAGTCCTGGGTGAACGCAACCTCGTACTCTTGAATCGTCGGTTCCGCTTCCTGCTCGGGGCGGTACCGTGTGACCTGGAGGACGACCTTCTCTGTCATGCGCGCCTACTTTCCATAGACTCGTTCCGAAGGCGGCCAACGGGTGATGGTCACCGGGAGGTACTCGATTCGGGACGAGCCATCGTCATTTTGGTAGATGAGCGAATGCGCCAGGAAATCGGCGTCGTTCCGGCCGGGGAAATCGGTCCGCTGGTGAGCTCCACGGGATTCTGTTCGATTCAAGCCGCACCGGACGATCGCAGCGGCCACGTCGAGCATGTATGCAAGCTCGAGTGCTGAGGTCAATTCAGTGTTGAAGGTCCGGCTGTCGTCTTCGATCAGGACGTTGCGGAAGCGATCTTGGAGTTCTCGGATCTTGTCGGTCGATTTCTGGAGCGCATCGTTGTTTCTGTAGATGCCCGCGCCCTCCTCCATGGTGGCCTGCATTTCTTTCCGGATCGTCGCGATCCGTTCGGTACCACCCGTCTTGCGCAGATAACGCTCTTCCAGGCGCCGGCGTTCATCGTTGGCCTGAGCCAGAACATGATGCGATGGCTCCTTCTGATCCGACGCGAAAGATGCCGCCGCGAGCCCGGCGCGGGCTCCGAACACGAGCAGCTCCGGTAGAGAGTTCGACCCAAGGCGATTCGCCCCGTTGATGCTGACGCATGCGACCTCGCCGGCGGCAAACAAGCCCGCGATCGGCGTCGCTCCGTCGTTATCCGTGTGAACGCCCCCCATGGCGTAATGAATGACAGGTCGGACGGGAATCATCTCGCGGACGGGATCGATGTTCTGGTACTTGAGGCAGAGCTCCCGGACGAACGGGATTCTGGCGTCGATCTTCTTTTCGCCCAGATGCCGGAGATCGAGGTTGACGACGTGACCGTGGGGACCTTCGATCGTGCGCCCCCTTTCCTGTTCCTTGACGAAGGCCTGCGACAGGCGGTCGCGTGGACCCAGTTCCATCGAGCGCAGCACGGGTTCGGGCCGAGGCGTGCCCAGATCGTAATCCTGCAGGTAACGATATCCGTCCTTGTTCACCAAGTAGCCACCCTCCGCTCTCGCGGCTTCCGTGATCAGGATGCCGGTGAACGGAAGGCCGGTCGGGTGATACTGGACGAACTCCATGTCCTTCAGAGGCGCACCCGCCCAGAGCGCCAACGCCATTCCGTCGCCGTTCTTGATGTTGGCGTTCGTGGTGAAGGGAAACACCTTGCCGCAGCCGCCCGTGCACAGGATTACCGACTTCGCGGTGATCGCCTGGATCTTCCCGGACATCAGTTCCAAAGCCACCACTCCTTGCACTCGGCCCTCGTCGACGAGCAATTTGGTGACGAACCACTCGTCATACCGGACGATAGGGTCGTACTTGAGCGATGTCTGGAACAGCGTGTGGAGCATATGGAAGCCGGTCTTGTCCGACGCAAACCAGGTCCGCCTTTTCTTCATGCCGCCAAACGGTCGTACCGCGATTCGTCCGTCGGGTGTCCGGCTCCACGGACAGCCCCAGTGCTCCAGCCGTAATAGTTCTTTGGGAGCTTCGTCTACAAACAGTTCGACCGCGTCTTGGTCGCACAGCCAGTCGCCCCCCGAAACGGTGTCGTAAGCGTGCTCGTCGAGGCTATCGTCCTCTGCGACAGCACCCGCGGCACCGCCCTCCGCCGAAACCGTATGGCTCCGCATTGGATAGACCTTCGAGACCACGGCAACGCTGAGTTTGGGATTGGATTCCGCTACGGCAATTGCTGCGCGAAGACCGGCTCCGCCACCACCAACCAGGAGAACATCGTGAGACGAGACGTCCAATATCACCTCGAACAGCGTCTGAAGCGAAGGAATCTGAGGGAACCCGTCGAGAACTTACCTAACACGTCTTGGCAAACTAATCCGGGAGTCAAGAGCCGTCAAAGGCCAGGTGAGATCAGGCTCATTTTCGTAGGCAGCCTACGCCATGTGGGTCGGGAGAGCAAGGGTGGACCGGGCGCACCGGTGCCCGCCACTTCACGATCAGGCCGTCGTCCGCGAAGCGCTCGACTACACCGGTGTCACGCCACACCGGCTGCTCTCATGTGTCCCCGGTCAGTGTGACGCGCTGCTCATCGGTGTCTCCAAGTACGTCGCCATGATACGTGAAGATAATGACTTGGTTGAGATTGCCCGCGACGATGAAAACATGGCGGAGGGACTTGGTCTGATGTTACGGTAGTCCTCGCCGACTAGTAGTCAGGCGATGGATTACTCAGGAGGGATTGAAGATGACTCAAACACAGCTATCCGGTCTCGCATTGATGCCGCTGATGGTCGCCGCTGTGGGCTGCCAACCAGCGCCGGAACCAGAGCCTGAACCGGCGCCTATAGCCGAGATGGTGGTGCCGCAGTTCGAAGTCGACCCCTCGTGGCCGGCGCTGCCGAACGACTGGGTGCTGGGTTCTGTGGCCTCGGTGGACGTGGCCGACGACGATCACGTCTGGGTTTATCACCGGCCTCGGTCGGTGGAGGAAGACCAGCAAGCGAACGCCGCGCCGCCCGTGCTCGAGTTTGACCGCGACGGCACGTTCATCCAGGCGTGGGGCGGTCCGGGAGATGGCTACGACTGGCCGTCGAACGAGCATGGCATCGAAGTCGATGGCCAGGGTCACGTCTGGGTGGGCGGCAACAATGGGGACCCATCCGATGACATGCTGTTGAAGTTCACGCACGAGGGCGAGTTCGTCATGCAAATCGGCGGTCGCGCTCGGAGCGGTGGGAATACGGATACCAAAAACCTGAAGCGGCCGGCGGAAGCGTCGGTGTATCCGGACACAAACGAGGTCTTCGTGGCGGACGGCTACGGCAACCGTCGCGTAGTTGTGTTCGATGCCGACTCGGGTGAGTTCAAGCGGATGTGGGGTGCGTTCGAGAACGAGCCGATTGAGGCATCGGACGAGCAGCCACCTCCAGACGAGATGCTAGGACCACAGCAGTTCGGCACCGTCCACGGCATCGAAGTCTCGAACGACGGACTGGTGTATGTCGCCGACCGGGACCTCAACCGCATTCAGGTCTTCACCATCGACGGCTCCTACCAGACCCAAGTGTTTGTCAATAAAGACGCCAATGCGAACTCAGTCGCTGGGCTCGCGTTCTCCCCCGATCCGGATCAGCAGTTCATCTACGTCGCGGACCTGGGAAACAACCACATCCATGTGCTCGACCGAAAGAGGCTGGAAGTACTCGACACGTTTGGGAGCCAGGGATTGGAGCCCGGCCAGTTCGGCGGCGTACACCACATCGCCACCGACAGCCAGGGCAATATCTACACGGCGGAGGCTCAGGAGGGACGCCGGGCGCAGAAGCTCGTGTTGAAAGACATGACGCCGGCGAACTAGTTGCTCCTCGTGGTCGCACGACCTGGGCGTGCCGGACAAAGTCACGGAGGAGCTAGGAGTTAACTCCCAGCTCCTAGAGAGCACTACGTCACGATCTGCGGAATCAACGTGCCGTGGACGTCGGTCAGCCGCATGTCGCGGCCGTTGTACCGATACGTCAACTTGGTGTGGTCCATCCCGAGCAGATGGAGCATCGTCGCGTGCAAGTCGTGGGCGGAGACCCGCTGCTCGACGGCCTTGTAGCCGAAATCGTCGCTAGCTCCGATCTGCTGACCGCCCTGAATCCCGGCACCGGCCATCCAGCCGGTCATGGCTCCGGGGTTGTGGTCGCGACCGACACCTCGTTGTGAAATCGGCATCCTGCCGAACTCGCCGTGCCAGACCACGAGCGTCGAGTCGAGCATGCCACGCGACTTGAGGTCGGTCAGCAAACCGGCGACGGGAAGGTCCATCTCCGCCGCGCGCGCTCGGTGGTTCTCGTCCAGGTTGCCATGCGCATCCCAGTCCGCTCCCTGTCCGCCGCTGAAGAGCTGGATGAAGCGGACGCCGCGCTCGACCAGCCGGCGGGCCATGAGACACTGCCGACCGAACGGCTCGGTCAGGGGATCGCCGAGACCGTAGAGCTTCTTCGTCGCGTCCGACTCCGCCGACGTGTCGACTGCCTCGGGGGCACAGCCCTGCATCCGGTAGGCGAGCTCGTAGGACGAGATCAACGCGGCCAGCTCCGAGTTGCCCGGGTTCTGCGCGATGTCCATCTCGTTCAGCTTGGCCAGCGCGTCCAGCCGTCCGCGCTGCTGCGTCTCCGTCATCCCCTCGGGCGGCTGTAGATCGACGATCGGGTCACCCACGGCCCGAAAGAGCGTGCCCTGATACATCGCGGGCATGAACCCGGCGCTCCAGACCGGGGGGC
This sequence comes from Vicinamibacterales bacterium, assembly GCA_965249105.1. Classification (GTDB taxonomy): domain Bacteria; phylum Acidobacteriota; class Vicinamibacteria; order Vicinamibacterales; family UBA8438; genus CAUZIB01. Next base: position 2,680,528 of record OZ252219.1, read on the forward strand.
CGCCTTTCGGGGTCCCGCGAGGGTCGGCCATGACGACGTAGGCGGGCAGACTGGAGCTCTCGGCACCGAGGCCGTAGGTTACCCAAGAGCCGACACTCGGAAATCCCATCCGGATCTGGCCGGTCTGCATCTCGTAGGTCGCCTGGACATGGTCGTTCGACCGGCCGTAGAGCGACTTGATGAACGCTACCTCGTCGACCTTCTTGGCCAGGTGCGGAAAGATCTCCGAAACGTACATGCCGCTCTCGCCGTGCCGCTTGAACTCGAAGGGACTCGGCATCAACGGGCCGGGATGACCCTGGCGCACCACCACGGACTCGGCCAGCGGCTGTCCCGCGTACTCGGCGAGCGCGGGCTTGTAGTCGAAGCTGTCGACGTGGCTGACCCCGCCGGCCATGAAGAGGGAGATGACGGCCCTGGCCCGCGGCTCGAAGTGGGATGGTTGGGGCGCGAACGGATTGCCCGGGATCGGCGCCTCGCAGGTATCCGACTGCGCCGCCGCCAGGAGACCCTGGCGATTCAGGAGATCGGCCAGGGCGATGCCCGCGATCCCGCCGCCGGATTGGAAGAGGAACTCGCGTCGGGACCAGAACGTGCGCGTCCGGCAGTGGTGATGATGGTTGTAGTCGGACATCGTCGCTACCTCATGTACCGAAACTCGTTCAGGTTGAACAGGACGTGGGTCAGGGCCACCAGTGACTGGTCGGTCACCAGCCCCCTGGCCACCTCGGCCTCCTCCGGCCTCGGGGTCCGCGTCAAGGCGATCCGGTAGGCCAGGGACACCTGCCGATCGAGATCGTCGGGCGCCGCCGCGTTCAGTCGCTCGGCGAAGAGCTCCGCCTGGCGCATCACCGATTCGTTGTTCAGGAGCGTGAGCGCTTGCGTGGCCACGCTCGAGACGTTCCGGGCCCCCGCCGTCTGGTTCTGGTCGGGCAGATCGAATGTCTCGAAGAAGGGATAGCTGAGCGCCCGGCGCCGGTAGACGTAGGCGCTCCGGCGCCACACATCGGGCCCGTCGGGCTGGTTGTCCCAGACCCCGTTCTTCTGGGACGCGAGGATCCGCTCGGGGATGAACGGAAAGACCGGCGGTCCACCCAGCGTCGGATCGAGTCCACCGCTCACCGCCATGATCGAGTCGCGAAGCGCCTCGGCCTCGAGGCGCTGGGGGCGATAGCGCCACAGGCGCTCGTTCTCCGGGTCGGCGGCGCGGCTCGCGCCGCTCTCGTAGGACGCGGTCATCCGGTAAGCCTCGGAGTTCATCAGCAGACGATGCATCGCCTTGATGCTCCAGCCGCGGTTCATGAACTCCACTGCCAGCCAGTCCAGCAGCTCGGGATGCGTCGGCGGCGCGCCCATGGTGCCGAGGTTGTCCAGCGTCCGGACGATGCCGCGCCCGAAGTGGTGGTGCCAGATGCGATTGACGATCACGCGGGCCGTGAGCGGGTTGTTACGCGACGCGATCCACTCGGCCAGCGCCAGGCGGCGACCCGACGTCCGCCCGCCCGGCCGCGGGATGACCGTCGGCGGATCCCCGTAGGTGGCCACGGTCAGGAAGCCGGGGGACATCTCCGAGCCCGGGCTCCCCGGGTCTCCGCGGATCAGGAAGTAGCTCGGCGGCGCCTCGTAGGCCGGCCCGCCTTCCTCATAGAGGAAGGTGCCCGGGTCGTCCGGCGGGATCCGACATTCCGGACACCCCACGATCTGATCACCGGGGCCGTCCGGCGCGAAGCGGTAGTCACCATCGGTGACGATCTCGGCCATCGCCGGCTCGGGAGGACGCTCGTCCTCAAGTGCCGCGATCTGCGTGGAGAGCGAGTCCACCGTGTCCCGGTCGGCGGGGATCAAAGCCGCCTGCAGGGCATCGCTCGGAGGGTTGACGGACAGCACCTGGGTGACGAGGAGCCGGTCGCCCGGCGTGCGCTCGGCCTCGGGCTTCATCACGGCCTCGAGGACGTTCGCTGGGAAGCGCTCCCGAATCATCTCCATCTGGAGACGCTCGCGATACGGGGCCTCGATCTCGGCGATGCGGTCCCGGAGCGCCTGCTGACGACGATCGATGTCGCCGTTGTGAGCCTGATACTCGGCGAAAGACTCGTGGTCGAGCAGCGGCCGGTCGATCTCGACGTAGCCGAAGATCGAGGCCTGCAAGCTGTAGTAGTCCTTCTGGAGGATCGGATCGAACTTGTGGTCGTGACACCGCGCGCAGTGCACCGTCATCCCCAGCATTCCGCGTCCAACCGTCGCCAGCACGTCGTCGAGGTACTCGTAACGTCGCTCCGGATTGTCCTTCTCGCGGAAGTTGACACGCGGTCCAGCACGAAGGAACCCGGTAGCGATGAGCGTCTCGTCGGTCACGTGGTCGAGCTCGTCGCCGGCGATCTGCTCACGGAGGAACTGGTTGTAGGCCTTGTCCTGGTTGAAGGCGTTGATGACGTAGTCGCGGTACCGCCATGCGTTGGCACGCCGGTAGTCCATTTCGAAGCCTGTTGAGTCGGCATATCGAGCGACGTCCAACCAGTGCCGCCCCCACCTCACGCCATACTGAGGCGAATCCAGCAGGCGGTCGATCAACCGCTCCCACGCACCTCGGTCGGTGTCGGCCAGGTAGTCATCGACCTGGGCCAGCGTCGGCGGCAAGCCGGTCAGGTCGAGATACGCCCGACGGAGGAGCGTCAGGTCGTCCGCGCGGGGTGCCGCGTCGACACCGGCCTCCCGCCGCGACTGGTCGAGGAATCGATCGACGGGATGATCGAAGGTCTCAGACACTGGGACCGGCGCCTGTTCGGGAAGCTGGAACGCCCAGTAGTCCCGCGCACCAGGCGGAAGCTCGGAATTCTCGAGCGCCGCGATCGCGTCGGCCGTCGAGGTGGCCCCGGCGGCGTCCCAGTGGGCGCCGTCGTTGATCCAGGTCCGGACGGCGGCGATTTCCGCCTGGCTCAGGGGCGTTCCGCTCATCGGCATCGGCGGGTCGTCGAGTCCCGCGATCGCCCGGTAGAGGTGGCTGTCATCGGCGTGACCCGGCACGACGGCGGGCCCCCTGGTACCGCCTTCCATTGCAGATTCGCGGGTGCGAAGGTCGAGGTCGGACAGCTGGGCCGCTTCACCGTGGCAATTCCAGCAGCTTCGTTCCAGGATCGGACGGATGTGGTCGGTGAAGTTGACGGGCCCCGATGTCGTCTGCGCCCACGCTGGTGAAGTTGCAGCCGTGATGACGAACCACGCCAAGATCGACGCCCCGATAGGTTTCAGCATCCTCACGATTCTTCCCTCGCGTTTCGTTCTATGCGGTCGGTCGGCGCCCAACCTGCTCGAACGCACGCCCATTATGTGCCATTCGGCCCTGTCACCCATGTCGTACTGTTTCGGACCGTATGAGGCGAAGCAACCGGATCATACGGGGAAGGCGCTGAAATCAGCCCCAGGCGGGGTTCAGGGGAGGCCCGCGAGCTGCAGGGTTGTAGGGAACAAACTGTGGGCGACGTGGATTTCGGACGAGCACCGTCCGACAGGAAGACCGCCGTCCCCACAGAATCACCCACAGTCGAGGGCGACTGAGCGCGACAGAAGCTGCAACTCTTTGAAAGAATTGGCTCCCCTTCCTGGACTCATTTCGAACTCTCTGCCTCGCTCCCCCGCCTGACGTCGAACGCCTGTTTCAGGAATTGGAGGACCTGTCGTGGCCGATCTAGGCCATCAGCGCCCTCGTTTGTCTAAAGGACGACCATGACGACCACAGCACTTGCGCAGCATCTGACCGCCCTGCAGCCTGTCTCCCAAGCCTTGCAGCGTCGCGCGACCCATGCACCCCAGGACCCGATCACGGCGCTGACCCGGAGGCTTGATCTCGCGACGTTTCGGGCCATTCTGGCCTATCCGTGGTGGACGTTGATCCGCCAGGCCATCGTGGACACCCGCTCATACGACCATGGGCTCGCCGCAGGCGTGCAGCTGCTCTGGCACTCCGAGCGATTCCGCCACCTCCCGGCACCGCGTAAGGTGCGTTTAATCGGCCGACCACTCATACGGCCTCCCGGTGGTAGAAATTGAGCAGTCCGCCGAGACGCTCCCGCCGCCGAACGTCGGCGGCCAGGCTCACCGGCGGTGGCGGTCGTTGCAGGAGCTGGTTGTCGCGACCCTGGTGGAGCGGCGCTCGCGCTACGTCTGCCTGGTCCGGGTCACGGGGAAAGAGACGCAGACGGTCGTGCGGGCGCTGACGCGGCGCGTCCAGCGACTCCCGTCAGGGTTGATGGCCACACTGACGTGGGATCGCAGATTGGAACTCGCGGCCCATCGCACCTTCGCGATTGCGACGGGTGTGCAGGTGTACTTCTGCGACCCGCGGAGTCCGTGGCAGCGCGGCACCAACGAGAACACCAACGGCTTGCTGCGACAGTACTTCCCTAGGCGTACGGACCTGTCTGGCTACAGCCAGAGGTATCTCGATGCGATTGCGCGACGCCTGAACACCAGACCTCGCAAGACCCTCGGCTATCGGACGCCGGCGGATATACTCGCGGACACTGTTGGGTAGATTCAAACGGTCGTCGCAACACCTCAACGGTGAGGAGTTGCGATGGGAACACCGAAACGTCGTCGGTCACCCCGTGCGGGACGTCTTCCGATGCGGTCGCCGGGTCGTCCCACGGCGGGACGCCGTGAGCATCGGCGTCGGTTCTGGGAGGCGATCGCCTGCGGGTTGTCCAGCGACGAGGCGGCGCTGGGGGCCGGCGTGTCCCAGCCGGTCGGAACGAGATGGTTCCGCGAAAGTGGAGGCATGCCGCCGATCAGCCTGGCCCCTCTGTCGGGGCGCTACCTGTCGTTTGCCGAGCGAGACGAGATCGCCATCTTGCACGCCCAGCACTGCGGGGTTCGTGATATCGCTCGGCGAATCAGCCGGTCCCCGTCGACCATCTCTCGGGAGCTCCGTCGCAATGCGGCAACCCGCAGTGGCGGACTCGAGTATCGCGCGACGACCGCGCAGTGGCACGCCGACCTGAAGGCGAAAAGACCGCAAGTGGCGAAGCTCGCTGCACACGACGAACTGCGCCGGTACGTGCAAGACCGACTCGCCGGCAGGATTACGGCCGCCGACGGGACGAGGGTGCCTGGTCCCCATGTGCACTGGAACGGTCGCCGCCACGGGCGCCGTCAAGACCGACGCTGGGCGGCGTCATGGAGTCCTGAGCAAATTGCCAACAGACTCAAGGTCGACTTCCCCGATGAGGAGTCGATGCGGATCTCCCACGAGGCCATCTACCAGGCGCTCTACGTGCAGGGACGAGGGGCACTGCGACGCGACCTGGTGGCGTGCTTGCGGACCGGCCGGGCGCTGCGCGTGCCAAGAGCACGGACACGAGGACGCGGCAAGGCGTTCGTCACTGCCGAAATCATGATCAGCAAGCGCCCCGCCGAAGCAGACGATCGGGCGGTCCCAGGACACTGGGAAGGTGACCTGATTGTCGGACTGGGGAGCTCTGCGATTGGGACCCTCGTGGAACGCACCAGCCGATTCACGAGGCTGCTGCATCTGCCTCGCATGGATGACTATGGGCAGCCTCGGATCAAGAACGGTCCCGCCCTGGCGGGGCATGGTGCCGAGGCCGTCCGAGACGCCATCGCGTCGTCGATCATCACGCTGCCCACGCAGCTTCGCCGTTCACTGACATGGGACCAAGGCGCCGAGATGGCTCAACACGTTCAACTCCGAATCGACACCGGTCTGCCAATCTACTTCTGCGACCCACACAGCCCCTGGCAACGCGGCACGAACGAGAACACCAACGGCCTGCTGCGGCAGTACTTTCCCAAAGGCACCGACCTGTCCAGACACTCTCGTGATGATCTTGACGCCGTTGCTGCTGCTCTCAACAGTCGCCCCCGCAAGACCCTCGGCTGGAAGACACCCGCGGAGGCACTTGGCGATCACCTATGCTCAATCACACAACGCGGTGTTGCGACGACACCTTGAACCCAAGTTGCACTGACCGGTTGAATCGGCAGGGCTTGTGCCGGATTAACCAATGCACTAGGCTTCGGTTGCCCAAGTCCAGGAAGAGTTAACCCGGCCGAGAGAACAGAGGTACGGACGTGCCTGCGAAAATCACTCTGTTCACCGAAGACGGTGGATGGAAGGCGGAGGTTCGCGCCTTCTTTATCCGCTTCCCCCGAACCGAGATCGGCACCGAAGTTGCCACGTATCGACGGCTGTCAGAGCCTCGGAGGCCGGGACCTTGGAAGGACGCGGGACCCTGGAGGGACGAGGGACCTTGGAAGGACGAGGGGCCGTGGAAGAGCGAGGGGCCCTGGAAGGACGGTCCCTGGAAACGCATAGGTCCGTGGATGGGAGTGGGGCCTTGGCTCGGCCACGGGCCGTGGAGCGGTTGGCAGGGCTACGACGGGTGGACCATGGAATCAGTCGACGAAATCGCCATCGAGAACAGCTACGGTGACCCCGGCGGGCCTTCGATTATCCGTGCTACCAAAGCGCCCAACGCCCGAGTCCTGGTGCTGCGTGAGTCTGGTTTCCGGCGAGTCTTGTTGGCTCCTGACGCTGGTGGCGACCCGATTCACATCCTCAGAGTTGAGGGGAATGTCAGGATACGAATCGCAAACGAGATCTTGGAAGGGACCGTCGACGCAGCACGAAACCCGCGGTGACCTTGAGCTGGCGGAGCATTGGAGCCCTTCGTGTAGGGCGTGAGCTGAGTGCACGGGTCACGGTTCCACCGAAGGGTACCAGAGAAGCCCTCGGGCTGAACGAACATGAGCTCGCGGACTTCGCGAGAACCTATCGCTTCCGCGAGCTCGCTCAGGAACTTCCTATCGGGGTCGACCCGGTCCAGGTCCGGAGAATGGCTTGGTGGGGTTCCGCCTTTGGCGACGCAGCACTGACCGCGGCCGGCGCGGAGCGTGACGTGCAAGTCCTGCTGGAAGCTGCACTGTTCAATCTCTGTGTCTCGGTCTTCGATTCAGTGCTGGATCAGCGGCTACCGGTGGCTCCGACTCTCGTAGAGGCGCTCGCTCCTGAGACCCTACGAGGGAGGCTCCAAAACCTGCGCGCCGAGAACGCTCCTCTCCGCTGCCACGAGTCGAGCGTTTCGCGTCTGGTCGGCCTTATCGACGCCATGATCACGAGCATGGGTTTGCGTCTAGAGGATCACCCGACGCGATTGCAAGAGTGCCTGAACCTGCTGGCCCGGATGTACGCGAGCGAAGTGCACGGCACTCCGGATGCGCTCGAGGCCAAGCATCTCCCAATCCGGTTCATCGGATCTCTCGCCGTTGGACCGCGTCCGGCGGCTCGTCTTTTTGATCCGCTGGCTCGTTTCTTCGCGACGTGGGACGATTGGGCGGATCTGGAGACCGACCTCTTGAACCTACAGGCCAACTACTTCTTGGCCCCGAATCACCCCCGGACGCGGCAAGAAAAGGCCTGGTACTTCATTCGCTCGTTCCCCCGGGTCGTCGGCGACCGGGTCACAGGTCGGCGGCCCCTGGCAGCGTTGGTCCGTGCCTTGGAAGAAACGCTCCGCGCCGCGAAGGTCATGGGCAGCCCGACCGATCACAAGGTCGCCTGTCTTTGTCTTCAAGTTCTGGGCTAGGTCAGGGTTCTTGATCGAGTGGAGCTAACCTTTCGAGTTCCTCGAACCAGTTCACGACTACACGCAGTGCGCCGTTCTCTCGAGGCTCTGCACCGCTCTGCAAGACCAAGAAGCGCTGCGCGTCCGGGGACACGCCGAAAGAACCTCCGGGAACCTCCATGATCTCAGTCTCGAAGAGGCGCTTCGTAGAGCCGATCACGAGCTCTGGCTCGAGCTGCAAGGAGACAGTCTGTATCGACTGTTTCTGGCGGTAGAAAAGCTCGTCTCCCTGCGCCGAGAAAACGGGCTCCTCGCCGCCGCCGGTGGAGATCTGGTGACGGGCTCCTCCTAGCTCAGGGAGCGACTGTAGGTAGACCTCGAAGACGCCCGACTCGTCCGATGTATAAGCGACCCAGCGTCCGTCCGGTGAGAACGCAGGCCCCCATTCGGAGTAGCTGGTGGCTACGAATGGCTGAGGCTCCCGATCACCCTGTTGGGGCATGAGAAAGATGTCGGGGTCCGCCCCCCCCATTTCCGTGAAAGCCAGGTAGCGCTGATTGGGCGACCAGGAGCTCCAGAACGGCACTCTTTCGTTCACCATTAGCGGTTCGGACGGTTCGCTCGCTCGGGCCTCTTTCCACCAGAGGTCGGTCGTGCCGCTGCGGTTGGAGCTGAAGCTGATGCGGCTGCTGTCGGGTGTCCACGCCACTGCACCTGAGTCGCCGTCCTGCGTCAGCCGTGTCCGGGCTCCGCCTTCGAGATCGAACAGCCAGATGCTGATCGGTGCGCTCCCAAGCTCAACCGTCACTTGCTTGCCGTCTGGCGAAAGCTCGAATCCACGGTAGTCGCCAGCGGCTACGCTGGAACGTTCTGCAACGCCGTCTCGATCGAGCCAAGTTAGAACACTGGCATCGTCGACTTGGCCTGCTGTATAGACGAGCGTCCCATCGGTGGAGAACGTGTACGCGACGACCCCGTCCATCACCACCGTCTCGCGCCCCCTGGCCGCCCTCCGCTGTAGATCAAACGGTACGGAGACGAGACTCCCTCCGCGAAGGAAGACCAAGTGTCCCGTTGACACGTAGCGCGCATTGAAGCCCCGGTATGGAAGGACGGTCAGCTCATCGGTGTCGAGATTCAGGATGCCGAGCGGCGATTCGTCGCGGCCTTGAAAGACGCGGAGTAAGAGAGCGTTTTCTTCGAGGAGAGCGCTCGGTAAGTCGAGGCCTAGCGGTCGGTCCTCTGGGGTCTCGATTACTGTGGTCTCGCTGCCCTGCTGATCCGTCACCCAGCCGATCGTCTTCTCGCTTGTTGGCTGAAAGAAGATCTTCCCGTCTGTCGCCCACGACGCCTCAGATGGGTAACGCGCCGACCCAAGGGAGACCGCTGGGCCGCCCTGGATGGAGACCTTCTTGACCTCTCCGTCGGCGAAGAAACCGACCCAATCTCCGGCCGGGGAGAAAAATGGCAGTGCAGCACCTGAGGTTCCGGGAATAGGAGTCACCTCGCCGCTTGTCATAGAGCGCAGGAACAGCTGCGTGGCGGATTGAGCTGCCTGGTCGTTCTCCGCCAACGGGGCGGCGGCCGCAACCAGGCTCTGACCGTCTGGCGACAGTGCCGCGCGGCCGCTGAAGCGGTATCCCTCGGGAGGCACGATCTCCAAGCGGCGGACCGGACCAGGCCTCACTGCTGGAGCTCTCTGGGACCACCAGGTGGCAGATCCCAGGGCGATGATGGCAAGGACGCCGAGGGCGACCGCCATGCGATTGATGCCCCTTCTCAGAACCCTTGACCTGGGGCCTTCCCTCTCCGCTGGTGGTTCTGGCGAGGCTAAAGCGCTTTTCATGACCGTGTGGTGCCCGGATAGCCGCAGTGTCGAAAGTAATGGCGGCATTCCTCGGGGCTGAAGTGCGGCAGACAGGCGCCGAGGAAAGGCCAGAGGGTCTCGGTGGATCGACAGCGGGCGGCGCGCACGAGGGCTTTGAGCTTCGCGAAGCAGAGTTCAATGGGATTGAGGTCCGGACTGTAGGGCGGCAGATAGCAGAGCGTGGCGCCGACGCGCTCGATCGCCTGGCGGACGCCGGCCACTTTGTGTGCGCTGAGGTTATCGGCGATGACGATGTCCCCGGGATGCAGGGTGGGCACGAGGATCTGTTCGATATAGGCGAGGAAGCTCGCCCCGTCGATGGCGCCGTCGAAGACCCCGGGCGCGGTCAGGCCGGTGACCCGCAGTGCCGCGAGAAACGTACTGGTCTGCCACCGGGCGCACGGCGCGTGGTCGTGGACGCGGGCCCCGCGGAGGGCCCGACCATACCGCCGCAGGAGATTGTTCGTAATGCCGGTTTCGTCGAGAAAAACCAGGCGTGTCGGATCCCAGGTCGGCGCGGCGGCGTGCCACACGACCCGCGCGGCCGCGACGTCAGGTCGATCGTGTTCGGAGGGCCGGACCGTTTTTTTTGACGGTCACGTCCAGAGCCGCCACCGCGCGTCAGATCGTCGCCAGACTGGCCGGCGTGCCGAGCGCGTCCTTCAGCTCGGCTAAGGTGCGATCCGGTTGCTCCGCGATCAGCGCGGCCAGGGTGTGCAGGTGCGGCTCCAACATCCGGCGCCGCCCGTGCCGCTGGACGCGCGGCGCGACTTCGCCCGTCTCCCGCCGACGCTGCTTCAACAGCCGCACCCACGACCCGCTCACGCGGTACTTCACCGCAACGTCCGCGGCCTTCATCCCGGCATCACTGTCGAGCAGGGCCCGTTCTCGGAGATCCATCGAATAGGCTTGCATCGGTCCTCCTGCATTGGTGCATGCAGAAGTACCACGACGAGCCCAGGCAGTACAAGGGCTATCTGAAAAGCGCTTTAGCGCTTCCTCGAGGTCCAACCGAGCATCAGCAACGTGCTGCAAACGTTGATGCGGGTCCTTGCGGAGGCACCGGCGCTGGAGCCTGACCAGACTCTCGGGTGTATCCGCAGGCAACCGGCTCCACTCGGGCTCTGCGTCGAGGATACTACTGAGCGTCTCGGCACGTGTCTCGCGGCGGAATGGTGCACTGCCGGTGAGGCACTCGTACATCAGGCAGCCGAATGCCCAGATGTCGGTTCGCTGATCCGTGGGCCGACCGCGGAGAAGTTCCGGACTCATGTAGGGTACCGTGCCAATCAGGGTGTGGGGGGCCGTCAGCGGAACCGAGACAGTCTCTACGTCGGAGACGATCGCGAAGCCAGTATCCGGCTTCAGGATTTTGGCCAAGCCGAAGTCGAGGATCTTGACCGTGCCGTCCGCGGACACCATGATGTTCGAGGGCTTCAGGTCGCGATGGACGATCCCCTTCTGGTGGGCTGCTTCGAGGCCTGCCCCGACCTGGAGGAAGAGCGGTACTGCCTCCTTGATGGGAATGCCTGCGCCCGCGATTCTGCGAGACAGGACCTCACCCTCCACCAACTCCATCACCAAGAAGCGGATTTCGGCGTCCGATTCGAAGCCGTACAGCGTGGAGATATTCGGGTGGTTGAGGGATGCGAGCGCGCGAGCCTCCCGCTCTAATCGAGCCCATTGCTGGACATCGGTCGCGGTGCTGTCGTGCAGGAGTTTGAGGGCCACATCTCGGCCCAATTTCTCGTCCCAGGCGCGGTACACGCTTCCCATGCCTCCCGCACCGAGCGACGAGAGGACCTGGTAGCCGCCCAGGCGGGCACCTGGTTTAAGCTCCATGATCTTGAACGCAATCCTATCATTCGGGGGCTCAGCCGAGTCCGGGGCACTGACGCCCCTATATGTCAAGACACTCCTCTAGGCGGCCCGCGTGATGGCTTGGCGCGTGCGGAAGTCTGCCATGACGCGCTGGTAGATCTCGCGGGCGAGGAAGCGTTTGAGGCACCGGATGATGTCGCGTTTGGTGCGGCCATCGGCGGTACGTCGCACGACGTAGTCGACGGTGGGCTGGTGGTGCCGCATGCGGACGATGACGGCGCGATAGAGGGCGGCGTTGGCCTGGCGGTGGCCGCCCCGATTGAGGCGGTGCCGGCCAGTGGTCATCCCAGACGAGGCCGGGATCGGACACGCGCCGCAGAGTTTCGCGAACGCCGCTTCAGAGCGAATCCGGTCGGGGTTATCGCCGAAGATGATGAGCAGCTCGGCCGCGGTGTGGGCGCCAACGCCAAAGCCCTCACGGAGCGTGGGGGATGTCTCGGCCGTGAGTCGGGCGAGGTGCCGGTCGTGTGTCCCGATTTCATCCGCGAGGGCGAGCCAGCGTCGGGCGAGCGAGCGAAGGGTGTGCTTGGTGGCCGCGACGGGCGTGTCGAGGGGGCCGGGACGGAGTCCAGCGCAGCGCGTGAGGAGCGCGCGATCGGTGAGGGCCTGCAGAGATTCTCGCAGCGGGGGTGGCGCATTGACGACGATCTGCTTCAGCGTGTTCATGGCGGTGGTGCGCGCCTTCACCGCGGTATCTCGTGCGATCTTGAGCTGGCGCATCATCTCGACGGCGCCGTCCGCACTCTTGGGAATCGCGGTCGCTTGGCCTGCCAGTACCGATCGAGCGGCCGCTTCGGCATCGAGGGTGTCGCATTTGCCGGCGGCGCGGCGCAGGCGGCGGTCGGCTCGATTCACCTCCGCAACACGATGTCCCGCCCGGCGGACTGCCCGTGCGAGGCCCGCACCATAGCTGCCGGTGCCTTCGATACCGAACGCCTCGATCCGTCCCTGGGTTTTAGCCCACGCGATCAAGACCTGATACCCTCCTGAGTCGGCCGTGACCGAGTGATCGCCCACGCGAATTCCCCGGGCGTCGAGCGCCACGGTGACGTGAACGTGCTTGTGCGTATCGACCCCGACAATCACGGTTCGCACGTCGGACGGGGTCGTCATGCGGTTGGTCACGGGTTGGCCTCCTCGGTTACGGCTCGCTGGCCCGGAATGGGCGGACAGGACTGTGACGGGCCGTGGGTGACAGCAGGCCCCTATCGGGTCACGCCCATCCGGTCAGCTGGCTGCCTGACGTTGAGCCGGTGGGCGGCGACCGACAGATCAGTAGCCAGGACCGTAGGTCAGTCAAGTTGAGGGTCAGGCCACCACTCACCGGCACCAGCCAGTGTCACCGAATGACCCCGACAGGCGGGAGAATGATGCTCACAGTCAAGTTGAGGCCGCAACTGGCAGAGTAAGCCGATGCCGAGCCAGTCACCTAGTGCAGTGATCGTAAAACGTCTTGTACTTCCAGTTGGGGTTTGGTACCGTGTGCCACATGAACCGAACCCCCGCTTTGCCGATGACGCCGGAACAACGCGCGACGCTGCACGGCTGGATTCGAGCGGGCACGACAGCGCAGCGCGTGGTGTTGCGGAGCCGGATCGTGGTGCTCGCGGCTGACGGTCTGCCGAGCAAGCACATCGCTCACCAGCTCGCCACGAGCCAGAATACGGTGCGGTTGTGGCGCCGCCGGTTTGCGGTTGGGGGGCCCGGCGCCCTGACCCGCGATGCCCCGGGCCGCGGGCGCAAGCGCCAAGTCACCGCGGCCCGCGAGCAGCAGGTCGTGGAAGCGACGCTGCACACCGCGCCGCCGCGGGCGACCCACTGGAGTCTGCGTACCATGGCCGCTGCGCAAGGGTTGAGTCCGGCGTCGATTCATCGGATTTGGCAGGCGCACGGGCTGCAGCCGCACCGCGTCCGTACCTTCAAGCTGTCGACGGACCCGCGGTTTCTCGAGAAGCTCACCGACGTCGTCGGGCTCTACGTGGATCCGCCCGAACAGGCCCTGGTCTTCTGTGTCGACGAAAAGAGCCAAATCCAAGCGTTGCAGCGATCGCAGCCCGGCCTGCCGATGAAACCCGGCCGAGCCGGCACCATGACCCACGACTACAAGCGGCACGGGACGACGACGTTGTTTGCCGCGTTGAATGTCCTCGAGGGCACCGTCATCGGCTCGTGTCTGGCGCGCCATCGGCATCAGGAATTTCGCAAGTTCTTGAACCTGCTCGACGCACAAACGCCGCCGGACGTGGCTATCCACGCCATCCTCGACAACTACGCGACGCACAAACATCCGGCGATTCAACGGTGGCTCCGCCGGCATCCTCGGTTCCATCTGCACTTTGTGCCCACGAGCGCCTCCTGGCTGAACCTCGTCGAGGTCTGGTTTTCGCGGCTGACCGCGGACCAGCTTCAACGCGGCGACTTTCTGAGCGTCCGCGACCTCATCGACGCGATCTCCGCGTATATTCACAACCACAATCACGACGCCGTGCCGTTCATCTGGACCGCGCCGGCCGAACGCATCCTGGAGAAAGTCATGAAGTGCCGAGCTATTTCGGAATCACTGCACTAGCTACCACGGATACCGCTTTCCACCTGAGATCATCAGTCACGCGGTGTGGCTCTATCACCGCTTCTGCTTGAGCTTCCGAGATGTGGAAGATCTGCTCGCGCAGCGAGTCACAGTGTCGTACGAAACGATCCGCCACTGGGGTCAGACGTTCGGGGTTGACTACGCACGGAAGTTGCGGCGCCGACGAGGCGTGCTGGGCGACACCTGGTTCCTGGATGAAGTCTTCGTGACGATCCACGGCCGACGACAGTATCTCTGGCGGGCCGTCGACCAGGACGGCGACCTCCTCGACATCCTGGTCCAGTCGCGGCGCGACCGCCGGGCCGCGGTGCGCTTCTTTCGTAAGGTCTTGGAAGGACAAGGCCGGCCGCCCCACCGTCTGATCACGGACAAGCTGCGCAGCTATTCGGCGGCCCACCGCACGGTCATGCCGTCCGTGGTTCACAGCACCCGGCAGTACGAGAACAATCGAGCGGAGGTCTCGCATCAACCGACGCGCCAGCGCGAGCGGCAGATGCGTCGATTCACATCCGCCGCGCACGCGCAGCGGTTTCTCTCGGTACACGGACTCGTGCAGAACCTCTTCCGTGTCGGCCGTCACTTGCTCCGAGCGGTTCACCACCGGTCGTTGAGAACCCGTTCGTTCCGCGTGTGGGATGAGGTGACGTGTGCCTTTTTATAAGGATGGCAAGAGTTCGCCATCCAGCCACAGTTGTGCGCTACGCTCGTTAACTTGACAATGCCGCGCGAAGGGGTCGGAAAGGTCGAGGGCACGCACCTCTCGCCGGTGATTCCAGACGCCAGACCAATCGCAACTCCACCCCTCACTCCCCGACAAGCGCTGAACGGCCGCACCCCGGGTGTGCGCCCTGCCACGCACGTCTGGTTTCCACGTCGACAACCCGCACACATCACCCGTCGCCTTCTTCGGTCTCTTCCAGGAGCTCTATGAACGGTTGTCTTGTCACAATAACGCCAGGCGCGGCCGAATGTCGCCATCACACCTCATCAGTCCCGGTAGCTCAGGCATCGTGTGTGTCGTCAAACCGATCCGGTCCAATTCGGCTGATGTGTAAGAGAGACTTCTGGCCCATCAACTGCTGTTTGGGCTTCTCAGAATGCGAAGAGGGGTGACAAAGTGGGGACAGTGGCCGGTGCCCAAAGTGGGTCGGCACGATAACCCCTTTGTGAAGATTGGCTCCTCAGGTAAGACTCGAACTTACAACCCTCCGGTTAACAGCCGGAAAAAGCCCGCCTGACCGCAGCCTGCCTCCAGTTGCTTCGAGTAGCCAGTGTTTGCCTAACCCTCAATCACGCAAACGATTGCGCCACACCGGAGCATGCCGCTAGTTGCCGGTCCGTGCCGGGTGTTGTTGCCCGCGGAGGGCAAGAAAAGGGCAAAAGTCGCTTGCCTAGCCGAAAGGCTAGGTCGCCCGAATCCATCGGTGTGGCTGTCAACCGATTCCTTAGAACAGCGCCCCAAAGATCAACTGCCAACCCGTCCTCGATCGCGATCTCATAGGGCTTGGCGCTGGTGATCTCGACCTGAGAAATCCTGGGGATCGCCGAGATCTCGTCACGAATCCGATCGGCAGTTTCTTTGAGCGTGAACTCGTCGACGTCGCCGGCCACCGCAACGTCGACCACCTGGTTGCGAGACACCACGATGATGAGAACCATCAGGAGGTTGGCGGCCACGGAGTTCTTGGCGAACCACGAAATCATCCCTTTCACGAAGTGGCCTCACGCACGCTGTTGCTGAGCGCGGCCGCGACTTCGCTTTGAAGCTGGGCCAGTCGGCTGATCAGACCATCGACCTTGATGGCCTGTACCACGGAGCCGGTTGCGACATCCACCAGCGACGCTGTGACGCGCACGATGTTGCCCACGCGTTGGATGCCGCCGGCAATGATCCAAGCCGCGCTGCTTTCTTCGGCTACGACGCTGACGTTCTCGACGGCGAGCAGATGTTCGGTAACGGCGCTGCCGATGGCCTGAGCGACTTCCGCATCGGCCGGCATCTGGCTCACGTTGCTGAAGTCGCGAACCGCGATCCGATCTAATGTCGGCGGTTCGAAGGGGACTGGAATAGCGTCGAAATCCCGGATTGGAGCGGCGCCGATATCCGGGATCCTAGCGACCTCGACATCGGGGAGCGGAGCGACGGTTATATCCAGGAGTGGGTCGACGTCGACACTCGGGAGTGGAGTGGCAACGATACCCAAGGCCTCGATGATCCCAGCCTCGATTGCCGCTGCCACCTCGCCTCGGACCCGTCCGAGGTCGTTGGTGGCACCGTCGACCTTGACGGCTCGCACGATATCTCCGTCCCGCGTGTCAACCACTCGCGCGGTGACGCGAACGGTGTCACCGAGACGCTGTACCCCACCCCCGACCACCCAGTCAGCGTCGGTCTCTGAGGAGACGACCACGACCGACTCGAGGTCCCCCAGGCGAGTCAACACGTCTTGGGCCAGACTGGTTCCCAGCGCATCTGTGGTGTCGCCCTGGGAGATGTTGGCGAACGGAAGGATGGACACGGCCGTCGCGCGGTCAACCACCCGGGAGGCCCCGGCGACGATGTCGAGGTCGCTGTCTTCCGCGATGTCTTCGTCAATATCGTCAATCGGTATCGGCGGCGCCGACGGAGACAGCTCCGGACGTGGACGCGGGGGCGTGACAATCGGGCTCACCGGGCTCACCGGCGCTTCGACCACGCGCGGGGCGGCAGGCGGTCCCGATCCCGAGGGTCTGGGTTGCGTGGAACGCCGAGCCACTCGCGTGGCCTGTGCGCTCTCGCGGTACACCCGGACGAGCCATTCCGGGCGCTCGGTCCGCCCGCGACGAGCGGGAGAAACGAACCCGGCGTCCGTCGGGGAATCTGGTCGCTGCGGCATGGCGCTCGATGTGGTCATCGGCGCGGGGCTGCCGGTGGATAAACCGGTCTGTCGGTCGGCCACCGTATCCATCGAGAGGTCGGTGATCTGCGCCCGCATGCCGTCGGTCGGTCCGTCAGTGGTCGTTCTGAGAAGGAAATTCGCCCACAGCCCGAGAGCGATCGCAAGCAGCAAAACTTGTGTGGTTCGATCTTTCATGATGCGTTTTCTCCTCGCACGACAGCCTACATCACGCGGGATAACCTAAGCCCGTGTCTCAGCCTGGAGCTCACTCCCGATCACGACTTGAAGAGATAGACCGGGCACAAAAACGGGCACAGCAGCGGTTGCTTGAGCTGCCGTCCATTCGAGAACGTTTGATTCCTCTGACGCGACGATCCGGTCGTGTTCGACATCGGCTCGTCGCTGGACGTAGACTTCCTCTCCCAATCTAAACCAGGAGGTGCAATCATACCGAAATATCTCATCCAGGCCGTTTACACGGCAACCGGGACCAAAGGGCTCTTGAAGGACGGGGGCAGCAGACGTAAAACCGCTGTCAACATCTTGATGAAAGAACTTGGCGGCAGCGTTGAAGCGTTTTACTACTCGTTCGGCGAATCCGATGTCGTCGTCATCGTTGATCTCCCGAACAATGTCGCAGCGGCCGCTCTATCGTTGGCTGTCGCCGCCAGTGGCAGGCTGACTCTCAAGACTACGCCTCTACTCGATCCCGCAGAGATCGACGAGGCGACGAAGAAGACCGCCAAATATAGTCCCCCCGGGAGCTGATCGCCGAAACTCATGCGAATGTAGCTGGACGAGGAAGCACCTGATCGCCGACTGTAGGAATTTCCCCACGGCGGCGGCAAGCACGAGGGTCAGCCGGTGAAGGACGTGAAGAACGCCTTCCATACGGCATTGGACGTGGCAGGGATCCAGGATTTCACCTGGCATGACCTGCGCCACACCTTCGCGTCCTGGTTGGTCATGCGAGGAGCCAGCCTGCGGGCAGTGGCGGATCTATTGGGTCACCGGTCCCTGAAGATGGCCATGCGCTACGCCCACCTCTCCCCCGCCTACCTTGCCAAGGAGGTAGGCCTGCTCGACCAGGCTGGGACCGGGCCGAAACGTCGGCGCTCGCGAAGGGCAAGAAAAGGGCAAAGTGGTCCAACCGGTGGAGGGTGGCGTGGAGGGAAAAACGAAAACGCTAGAGAAAATGGCTCCTCAGGTAAGACTCGAACTTACAACCCTCCGGTCAACAGGTTGGTGCAGGTCTAGCATCTTGTTGCTCTTCGGGGCTGTAGTTGTCTCTTAGGGCACGGTGGTACCTGGTGTTCGGCAGAAGATTGTTCGCAGATTGTCCTCATTCGCGAACGCCGGCGGCGAGCCGGCCAACGACATTCTGTTTAGGTTAGACCAGTTCGACCGGACCGGCTCTGATGGCTGAAGGTGATTCACCGATGGAATACGAGATTGCACTGGAGCAAAGCGAAGAGGGATACAGCGTTTCGGTTCCAGGTCTCCCCGGCTGCTGGTCTCAGGGGGCTTCGGAGGAGGAAGCGCTCCAGAACATACAGACTATTCAAGGGTACCTCGCCGCGTGCGATGACCTCCTCAAAGAACGCCACGGCTCGAGGTATCGGCCGAGAAGACTCTGCCCCCGCTCCCAGCCGACAAAGCAGCCGTATCAATCCGCTCGGCTCTTGTGCCTAGCGTGGGTGAAAAGGCTGGCTGACGGGAGCCGAGCTACCACGGACTTTCTCTCGTAAGATCCCTCGCCGGAACATCCAGCCAGCGAGCGATCCGCATGATTCCGGGAAACGACGTTCTACCACCTTTCTCGAAGCGCTTTAGCATTTGCACTGAGAATCCACCAATCTGCTTTGCCAATTCATCCCATGTGAGCCCTTCTTCAAGCCGCTTCGACTCAAGTAATCGAAAGACTTTCGGTACGTCAAACCGGAGCACTCCCTTTCGAGGCTCTTTGAGATCGTGGCGATCGCCAAACTCCAATCCGGACACGAAGCTTTCCGGCGATCTGCCCAGCCACAGGAACATCTGTAGGCAGCCATCGCCCTCGACGGTGCCTTTCTCTCGAATTCCCTTGATGGTAGATGGCGCAACCTTTGCGTAGTTGTTTGCAATCTCCTTCGCGACGCCTGACCATGTGAGCCTGAGCAATTCGCGCTTCTCATCAAGCGCGGCGTAGAGAAGGTTGACGTCGAAGTCGCGGGTCATGTTCTAGCCACACAACGTTGTATGTCCGACCAGCGCCAATCGCTCGGTACGGCGCGTCGCGTTGGGCAACGAGAAAACAGTGGCCCTACAGAATCCCCCACAGCTAAGTGTCGCTGAAGAGGGAATGCCCCCGCAACCCACTGAAAAGATTGGCTCCTCAGGTTGGACTCGAACCAACAACCCTCCGGTTAACAGGCTAATGTAGCCGTAGCCCTACTCGCGTCTGAGCAAATACTCCATGAAGGCGGTGAGTTCACGGCCCTCGCCGATCGACGCGCGCCGTCGTCTCTTCGCCGGCGTGGCGTCCGGTTGGGTAGGTCGCGGGTCGAGTTCCCGCACGTTTCGCTGCGCGAAGGGGTCGGAAAGGTCGAGGGCACGCACCTCTCGCCGGTGATTCCAGACGCCAGACCAATCGCAACTCCACCCCTCACTCCCCGACAAGCGCTGAACGGCCGCACCCCGGGTGTTCGCCCTGCCACGCTTGGGCGGCTGGCGTGTCGCTTCATCGATCGCGTCCACGCCGTCGATGCGGTGATCCAACACGCCGGCTCGATCAAGGGCTCCGAAGATGCCACGTGTGTCGAGCTCAGAGAACCGGGTCTCCACTTCGAAGAGTTCGTGACGCAGCGCCGCCAACTCGGTCAGCTCCGACCACTCGAGTCCGCGTTCTCGAGCGGCCGTGCTCAGCCGCCGTATCTCGTGGGGCATCGGACCGTCCGGGTCGAGCAGCACCTCGGCCGGGACCTCCTGGGCCTCGATGCCCGCCTGGTCCCGGGCCAATCTGAGGCGGGTGACGAACGGCTGCCACAGGTTGATCCGCTCCCAGGTGAAAGACCGGCGCCGGATTCGTGCGTCATAGAGCGACCACTTGATGGCCCAATCGAGCGTGCGGTCGACCGACGACGGGGCATCGGCTAGTCGCGCCAGCATCGCCCGCCACTCCCGACACACCTCCGACGCCCAGCCGGGCATGAACGAATGGTCGAGATGCTCCTCGGCGAGCGTTAGATAGCGTCGCTGAATCTCGACTGCGGTGGCTGCCGTGCCGTCAACCAGCGGGACCTCAGCCGAACAGGTGGGGTCGGCGGCAAACGTTCTGAACGCCCGCAACGGGGTTCGCGGCGCCACCCTCTTTGAGGGGGGGAGATCGGCGTCGGCGAGGGCCACGATGAGTGCCGTCGTACCGACCTTGAGCCAGTTGGCACGGTGGGAGCACAGGCTCTCCCCGCAGAGCACGTGCAGCCGGTGATACCCCTTTCCCAGTGGTTCGTTCTTGGTGTGAAAGATGCCCCGATTCGACGTGGAGTCGGATGAGGTCGTGCGGTTGACGTGGGCGACTCTCGGCGACACGCTGAACTCGAGGCCAGGCGACAGAGGGTGAAACCCGCCGGCGCCGGTGTAGATCACCCTCGAGACGAGGTGCGGAATGAGCTTCGGGGCCAGCGCTTCGGGAGCCACACGATGCAGATACGACTCGTGGCACCCCCAAGTGGCACCGCTCCCGCTCAAGTCGACGTTGTGCTTGAACATCGACACGTCGCCGGGCGCCCCATCGACCGCCGCGACACCAGATGCCAGCGTTGTCATGATGCGATCTCCCGCCAGCACATGACGAACGACGTCCCACGGGTTATCGCATTCGGGCGTGGCGTATTCGGGATGGCTCCCGCAGTCGACATAGAAGCGCGCCCCGTTCCCGAGGAAGACGCCGGGGCTACGCCGATCTGGAAGATGCACCAGGGTATGACGAGCCACGTCCATCATCTGGTCGGGAACCGTGACGAAGGAATCGGTCGCGTCGTCCTGGGCGACCACGACCGGCACGCAGGCGTACTCCGTCTCGACGCCGAACAACGACTGGCTCATGACCCGTGCTCAATCGGCGTTACTGGGCACTCGTCTGCCGGCTCGCAGTGAGAAAGGCCTCACTGTCGCCAGACAGAGCCCGGTCGATCGCCTCATCGGCGGCGGCAGCGAAGCGCTCGGCACTCGTATGTGCCTCGGCAAGTGTCGTTGTCGTGGTCGGATTCTCCCCATTCGCCGTCAGACGCCGTACCCGACCCTGGTCGTCCCTGTGTCGTTGTCTCATCTGCTCCTCCTCTGCCGGTCACGCCAATGCTGTTCAAGCGCTCAGTGATAGGCGATGTGACCGGCCGGCTCGCTGATCCAGTCAATGGCCGCATCGGGATGGCCCGACTGGGCCAACAGTCGCTCGAACCACTCGCGGGTGTACCCGAGCGGGTCGGGTAACCGGATCGTTCTGGTCTCCGACCATGGTCCTCGGTCATCACGAATCCGGACCTCATCCCAGTTGACATGCTCCACCCGGTCACCGACCGCGCGGAGCACCATCGAGCGCGTCCAGGCGCGGGTATCAGTCGGGGGCTGCCGGGTAAACCGGTTGATCTGGGCGTCCGATGCGACCAGGTCGACCAGACCATCACGCTCGGCCTGGAGATACAGACCGGTGGTCGGGTCGAGACTCGAAAACTGATGATCGAGATGCTTGATCTGCGGAGACGCCCAATTCAGCTCGGGACAACGGTCGACCGCCCGTCTCAGAAACGACCGCTTCATGACCCAGTCGAGCCTCCGCGACAGCGAGTCGAAGTCGCGATTCTGCAGTCTCGTGAGCGTGTCATCCCAGACCTCGAGAATCTCCGTCAACCCCGCGACATGCTCCGACAATCCCAGGCGGTCTGCACACGCCGCGGCGGCATCGAGATACATCCGTTGGTGCTCGACGACGGAGACGTGACGCCCGGTGACGGTGAGCTCTCGATGACTGAGCGACGGGTCGTGACTCCAGCGCACGACCGCGCCGACCGGGTCGTCGAGGATCACGTCGTGTCCAAACGGCTCACCTGCCTCGATCATGGCCAGCACGGTCTGGAGCGCGCCGACCTTCAGCACACCCGCCACATGGCACAGGGTGGTGTCGAGAGAGATCACATGGAGCCGGGCGAATCGTCGACCTGGGTCATCGTCGCCGACGGTCGACAGCCCGCGCCCCACGAGTGGCTCGTCCCGCGCGTTGACGATCGGCCTCCGGTAGGTGGTCTGCTCGCCGACGACGCTCTCCAGAAAGTCGGCCCGCTGTGACAACTGGAATGGCACCGCGGGGCGACCGTTCTCGCTGCCGACCTTGCCCTGCCCGGCGTACACCATGGACGAGACCAGGAACGACGCCAGCTGCAGCAAGTAGTGCAGCTTCTCATGAAAAATGCAGTCCCATGTCCGTCGACTCACCAGGATGTTGAGGTGACCTCCGTAAGACTGGGAGAGACCGTCGCTGTTGTTGGCGTGCACGTGGATCTGTTGTCCAGATGGCAGCCGACGGTTGGCCGAGTCCATGGCGCCCTGCGCGAGCCGCAACATCGCGTGCCAGGACGTCATATGGTCGACGGCGCTCCTTACTTCGGGCAGGCACAATTCGAGATGGTCGAGATCGATATAGGCGCACCCACCATTGGTGGGAAGGAACTTCCGCCCCCAATCGCGTGACGACCACGCGGTCGTGCCACCGACCTGGCCATAGTCGGGTACGCCCGACACCTGTGTTCCCAGGCTCCCGAACGATGAGGTCCCGGCTGGCCCGGCGTACCCACGATCCCCAAGACCGTCAAACTCGGCCAGCAGGGCGCGGGCAGCAATCCCTCCAGAACATCCAGTGCCTGCCAGGCCGGTCATGAAGTTGCCGAGCTCGAGGTCTCCTCCACACAGTTTGGGGACCCGCATGTCTCTCTCTGGGCTCATCGTCGTCTCTTCCCTCCCCTCGTCCGGACGTCGCGGTACCCGATCACGCCACCTCTAGGTACCGGTACGACCGCGAGACCCGCCGCTCAGCCGGCTCGACCCGTACGACATCGACGTCGTGCGGCAACCCGTCGAGATGGGCCCGGCAGTTGGCCGGGGTCAGACCACTCACGACCGACCGCAGCTCGTCGTCGGCCGCAGCCAGGAGGTCTTCCAGGCGGAGGCCGGCATCGCCGGTCTCGAGCTCCCGGTAGCAGGCGTGTTCAGTCGCATCCATCACGATCTTGGCGATCCCGGCGCCACTGATGACGTCGGCCGACTGGATGGCGCGTTGCGACCCATCGCGCAGCATCACCGTGGCCAGTGGGTTCTCGGCGTTGGGCGCGTAGATCCGAGAGACGACCGCCTCGATCGCCTCCTCGCGCAAGGCCTCGGCGTCTCCACCGCGCGCAGACTCGACGCCCGTGCGGTCTCCGTATGGGATGTCGTCGGCGAGGTGCTTCCCGAAGATCTGCTTGGCAGCCTGCAGCCGGGGGCGACCGATGTTCAAGACGGTGTCGCCAAGCCGCCCTGGGCGGAGCAACGCCGGGTCGATCGCGTCGCGGCGGTTGGTGGCGGCGACCACGACGATGTTGCCTCGATCTTCCAACCCATCCAGCTCCGCCATGAAGGCCGTCAGCACGCGGTCGTCAACCTGCATATGCGACGAGCCGCGGGGTCGACTGATGGCGTCGACCTCGTCAAAGAACATGACCACCGGGACGTCGGGGCACTCCGCGCTCGCCTGCCGCGCCACCCGGAACGCCTCGCGATAGTTCGCCTCGCTGCGGCCGAACCACTCGGAATGGAGGGCGGCCGGTTTGATGTTCATGAACCGAGATCTGCCGGTAGGACTCATCTCGGCCATCCAAGCGGCCAGCGCGCGAGCCATCATCGTCTTGCCGGTCCCCGGGGGGCCGGCCAGCAAGACCGAGCGTTTCGGCCGAAGCCGATACCGACAGGCGATCTCGCGATGGAGGTGGTGTAACTGCAGGCTGCGGCACAGCGCCTCGATCTGTTTGTCGAGCCCGCCGATCGCGTCGAACGACTCGCGCGGGGTTTCCTCAAGAAACAGGTGTGCGCCGTTGTCGTGTTCAACTTTCTCGAAGGCCATCCACGCGCTTCGGTCCCATCGGACCAGGTCACCGGAGACGAGGGAGGTCTGGTCCATCGACGCGGCAACCCTCACCACGACCTCCTCGTCCCGCCACTTGATCATGAGCCGGTCATCGGGGAGCATCCGCGAAACCGATGCCGTTTCTCCGCACCGGAGAGTTGGACTGGACGACTTGGCAGCCAGTACTCCGGAGTCCTTCGATAGGAAGACCTCGTCACCCGAGGCCAGCGTCGAGAGGTCCACTCCGTCATCGACGGGAACGACCCGAGAGGACCCACCCGCGGCGACCACCGCCCGCAGCCCCCGCTGCGTCTCGGTGAGCTCGACGAGAATCCCCGGAAGCCACGGCGACGACGTGAAAGTGTCGAGCACCTTCCGGAGCTTGCCCTGTTGCTCCCTCGCCACCCGAAGTCCATCCCGAAGACGCGTGACTTCCGCCACCAGGAACGTGTCGAGGTGACTGCCGGCCTCGGCAGACTCGGCGCGCATGGCTTCGGTCATGCGGATCTTGTCTTCGATGGGGCAGTCGGTATCGGCCAGCAGCCGGCCGACCTCGCGCATCCGCTCATCGAGCAGCGCGGCCGACGTCCGCGCCGTTCTCTTCTTCAACATGTCGCCTCCTTCTCGCAGGTCGTTGGGATGACGCGGGGCGTCGAGGCCCGAAGTGAACCGACGGTCGTCGCTGTCGAGGGAATCACGTGTGGCGCTTCCGTGGGGTGCAGCAGATGGAAGCTGCGGGGCTGGATCACCCCCTGTTTCCACCCAAAGGCCCGGTAGGTGATGCCGGCATCGGCCACATCGCTCAACAGGAGCGCCACGGAGTACGCCCGCGGGAACACCGTGCGGTGCAGGAGCCGGTCGTCCACGCTGAGAAAACCGCGCCGGAAGGTGCAGACTTCCTGTCGCTCGACCGGACAGGACTTGCACCATTCCTTCACTGGATGCGAGTGCCACCAGCCCAACATCAACTCGCCACGATGGCGGAGGTCGAGGGCGGCCCGCACGTCGGTCCAGGTCTGGGCGGTGAAGGAAAGACTGGTGGCACTGCCGTCGCCCCGAGCCAGGACCTGTGCCGTCACCTCTACGAAGGGACGTCGGCTGCCGGGGTCCTGGTGCAAGTGACCGACCAAGATGCCACCGGTCTCCACGGGTCCGGCCTGCTCCGCCAGCGCCCGCGTCTCACGAACGACGACCGGGTGGAAAAAGACAAACACCTCGTCTGCATCCACATCCGTCTCCGTATCCACGGCCAGCGACTCGCGAACGAAGGTCGCGAGGGCGGTTTGCCGCCACTCGGGGGGCGACACCACCTCTTCACTGGTGAAACGACTGGTTACCGGAGCCTGCCGCGGACGGGGGAAGGCCACGACTCGATAGGTGAGGGTCTCGCCTACGTCGGCGCGATCTTGAGCGACCAGCTGCTCTACCGCCGGCTGGACCAGGTCGGCAAGATACGACAGGGTGAACGTGCTCGCCACCGGCCCGTCCTCCGCCGAATCGACCGAGACGAGCACGCCGCCAACATAGGGCTCCCCCATCGTGTCGTGCCAGACCGGGTCCACGCGCGACTCGTGCGCCAACGATGCCTCTCGTCCCCGCCGACGAAAGGCGTCGAACCGCGCCGATTCGTAGGCCGGCTCCCAGTCGATATCGACTGGTACCTGTCCAGCCGCACTGCCGTCGGCACGACAAAACGCCAGGGCGTAGTGATAACGATTGTCCACCGCGTCCCCCGGGTCCGATCTAGTGGCCCCGTCCGGCGTCGATGTTGGGCTGGAGTACCAACCGGTCGTCGGTCTGCAGCGCATCTCCGATAATCTCGGAACCGTGCAGATGCCGGCCCTCGCGCTCCAGCCGCGCCTGATAGGTCAGTGGCCGGCCGTGCGCATCCGACTCGGGAAGCTGCATCTGCGGCAGCAGTCCCTGGATGAGGTCACCAACACTCGCATCGCGCGGCGGACCGGTGACCGTCCGCTGTTTCTGCCCCGACACATCACTCACCCAAAGTGTCAGGCTGGGATCAACCATGGCCATCGTCGTCATCGCATGTCTCCTCTCGCTAATTGTGTTGCCGGAATACAGGTTCTCGGGCGCCGCCTACTCCAAGTTCGACATATCGGCGGTGACCGGGTTGCCCGATGCCGACCACGTCGTGATTGCGGAGGCCCAAGGCCTCCAACGTCGGCGGCGCTCCCGCCGGTGACACCAGGTCTCCCGCCAGTTCGTCAAACAGGTCGAAGCCAGATGCGGTGATCGGGCCATCACATGCCGTACACCGGGGTAGAGACCGCTGTAGCCGGGGACCGTCCGTCGCACGGCCGCATTCCATACATAGCTGGCGGCTCGCCCATGAGTGCATTGGCACTTCCAGACCCACGTCCGAGCTGCCGCCGGTGCCGGCGTCCAGGGCCAGCATGTCGGGCACCGTCAGCTGACCCACCGTGGAATCGACCGGCGTGATCTCGATCGGGTCGTCGTGCGACAGGCGGCAGGTTGGGTTCCGCCGCATCACCGTCCGATAGAGATGGTACGTCCTGGCGTCGATCAGCACCTGGGCACCCACCACCGCGTCAGCCTTCCGACCGCTCAGCAGCTTCTGACCTTCAACCGCTTGAAGCGACGCGGCCAGGGCCCCCAGACTCGACGGAGCGGCCGTCGCGGGGCCGGGCTCGATCGATGCGCACGGATATCGTTGGGGTAGCGCGTCGTAGTCGCGCTGGTCCCAGGCGCATTCCAGACAAGGCGCCTCGCGACCCGGCTCGTACACGTTCACGCGAGCCAGCCAGTTCCCTGGCTCGACACCGGCGTCGATCCAGGGCACCCCGAGCTTCCGAGCGCTCTCGTTCACATACTGCCGGGCACTCCGAGAATCGAGGCACGCGAAGATCAACTCGCCTCGCAGCCATCCGAGCGGCACGTCCTCTACCGATTCTGCCAATCCCGACACGGCCAAGCCAGGGTTGATCCGCCGAGCCAGCGCGGCCTGCACATCGGCCTTCGCCCGGCCGATATCGTCGCAACCAATCGACTGGCTCCGCCGATTGGAATCCCCGTACGTGTCAGGGTCGATCAGCACCAGTCGACCGACCTCCACCAGGCGCGCCAGGTGTGAGACGACATGCGACCCGATGTTGCCGAGACCCACGACGATGACTGTGACGAGCTCCGCGGGACGCTCCACTGTCGGTCTCACAGCACCTCCGGTGACCACCGATACCCGCGGTCCAGGTCGGTGTCGTGCCGACACACGGCGCACTCCTCCGAGTACGACCAGCACAGGCGCCCCTCCTCCTGGTGATGCCAGACCCCGCAGACCGGACAACACACCGCCTCGGTCGCACCCTCGATCGGCAGCTTGCACCGGGGACAGAACATCGGCTCTTCGGCGCCAGGCGACGACGTCACAGAGGCGAGTCTCTCCGTCGAGAAGAAGTAGCGGCCTACACCTGCCCCCCGAATCTCATCGCGATCGTCGAGCACCTTTATCCCGCCCGCGAGGGCCAGACCATTCACCCGGGCTCGGGCTGCATCAGCCACGAGCACCACCCATTGCGGTTCTGCCTCGACAGCGCCATACTTGGGCGTGGCTCGCATTACCCCAATCTCCCCTTCCATCGGAGGACGCGGCGCCACATACGGCGGTTCGGTCATCAGCGTCACCGCTTCGGCCGTCAGCGGCGCCACCACCCAATCCTCCTCTGTCGTCGTATCTCTTACCCAGAGATGCGCCATCGCCCTGTCTCCTGCCTCTCCGTCCGTCTCGGCCTGGTCTATCAGGGTCGCCTGACAGCCACCCCGACCAAGAACGCTGGTCACAGATTACAGTCTCGAGTTCTACTGAACTCATCGATTCCAACAAACGTACGGTCACCGATTCTTGTCACAATCGACGCCTATTCATACCTAGTTGCACCCAATGTGTCGTACTGTATTTATCTGAGTACGGTTCTTGTTGTTAACTCACATTGTGTTCGTATCTAGATGTCTCGATAATGCGTGCCCTGACGGCCGTCCCATGCGGTGGCTGTCATCTGTTCCGTTAGGTTCAAGGAGCAAGCCATGAAGAAGGTTCCACGACTCGAGGACGTCCATCTGGTCCAGGTCTGCGACAGCTTTCTGCGGGGCACAGAGAAGGTGGACGGCATCGCCGATGAGCTCAATGAGCGTTTCGGTCGCGAAGGGACAGCCTATCGGGTGACGCGGGAGCAGATCTATCCGTTGCTGCGTGACGCGCGCGACCGAGGTTTCTTCGAAGTCCGTGCGCCGCTCGAACATCGCCTCCACCAGCGCATCTCAGATGTCTTCGGATGCAACGTCGCCCATGTCGATGTGGTTCCGGCCCGCCACGAGGTGGCCCGTGACCTCGTCGCGTCTCAAGCCGCGAGTGCGTGCGTGCGCATTATCAAAGCGCTCGCGCTTACCAAGAAGAACGGAGAGGTCCACGTGGGGCTAGGTGCCGGCGCGACCACGCTCTCAGTGGCACGTCATCTGGCCGCCAAGCTCCGGGCCGAAGAGACCCGCCCGAGGGTCATCCTGCACGCGCTCACGTCTGGTTTCCACGTCGACAACCCGCACACATCACCCGTCGCCTTCTTCGGTCTCTTCCAGGAGCTACAGGAACAGATTGGCTATGTCGGTCTCTTCGCGCCGTCGGTCGTCAAGACCTCGGACTACGCGAAGGCCAAGACACAGCCAGGGGTCAAGGAAGGGTTCGATCGCAAGAAGGAGATCGACGTGGTGATTACGTCGTTGGCAAGTCGCGTAGATCCGGATGGCGACCTCAACCACGTGTTACAGAACGACAAGCGGGGCCTTCGACTCCTCGAACGGAACGGCTGGTTGGGAGATGTCCAATATCGGCCCTACTCGGCTACCGGTCCAATCCAGCAAGCGACACTCCATCGAGCGGTCACGCTCTTCGAGGTGAGCGAGCTCGTGAAGCTGGCCCGACAGAAGGACAAGCACGTCATCCTGGCCGCCGGCCCCTGTCGAAAGTGCGGACGCACCAGAGAGGATGCACTGCTCCCGCTGATGACCAACCCGCAGCTGAAGCTCTGGACGCACCTGGTTCTTGATCTCGGCACAGCGGAGCGGTTGGTCGATCTTGCGCGTCAGGATTTGACCTGACGGAGGCTTCCAGAGCCAGGCTCACGCGGCTGGGACCGGTAGCTCAGGCATCGTGTGTGTCGTCAAACCGATCCGGTCCAATTCGGCTGATGTGTAAGAGAGACTTCTGGCCCATTAACGAGTCAAGCCCATTCCTAGTTGAAACTCTCCGCGGCTCCTGATTGCTTACGCGGCTTTCTTCGTCGACGTCGTCGTGTCGATCTTCAGCTCTCGCTTCAATGCGTCACGAAGCCTGGGCAGGTGCCGGTAGCCCCTCACCTTGCGCAGGCGTGGCTCGATGTCCAGGAGCGCAGTGGCCAGCCAGCGATGGCGTTGACTCGAGTTCTGCCAGTGATCGACCTTCGCACAGCGCTCCTCAATGAGCGCGTTGATGGACTCGAGGCTGTTCGTCGTCTTCAGCGACCGGCCCAGCACACCGTACACCCCGAGGCGATGCAACGTCAGGGTCTCGTCGAGGCCTTCCGCCAGACTGCCGGCCGCGGATTGGTTCCGATCCTCCAGCTCATGCTGGAGCGACTTGAGGGCGGCGAGGGCCTCGTCGTACTCCGGACGGTTGTAGGCGCGCTGGAGACGCTGCCGCCACACCGGCTGCTCACGCTTGGCCACGTAACTCACCACGTTCTCGCGCGTGTGCCACTGACACCGTTGCACCAGGGCGCGGTGGCGGAAGGCTTTCCGCACGGCCGCCCGGAGCCCCTTGCCGCCATCCACGATCACCAGAAGCCCCTGGGAGACATCGAGGCCCCGCTCGACCAATGACCGGAGGAACGGGGTCAACACCTTCTCGGTCTCCGTGTCCGTCTCGACGACGCCCAGGAACCGTTTGTCCCCCGTCATCGTGATGCCCAGCGCGACGACCATCGTCGCCTCGGCGAACGTCTTGCCGTCCAGCACGAGGGCCACGACGTCCTCCCCGGAGAGGTCCCGCTCCTGGAGCTCGCGGAGTTTCGTCGCGCTGGCCTGAATGAACGCGCGGGACACCGTCGACCCCGATAGGCCGATCGCCCTGGGAATCGCCTCGGCGGCCGCCGCGTAGTTGCGGCACGAGATCCCATACAGCACGCGCCTCAGCAACAGGTCGTTGACGGCGCGATCGCCATGCAGCGCCTCGTACGACCGCAGGGGAATCTCGCGCTCCGTGACATGGCGAATCCGGGGCACGCGAATCGGCACGCGCTGGCCGGCCAACCCGACCGTCCCGGGGTTGCTGCCATGACGGCGCCCGCCGACTGACGGGGCTTTGCGGGCGTAGCGCTCGCCAGCCAGCGCGGTCACTTCCTCGTCGAGCAACTCCTCGATGTGCATCAAGCCCAGCGGAACCAACGACCGGATCAACGCCACCTTGGCATCGACCTCCAGCTCGGCGTACTCCTCGCGGTCGATGACGTCGACCGCGCCCAACGTGTGACCTTTCTTGCGCTTCCTGACCGATCGTAGGACACTGCTCATCTCGGCTCCTTTCTCTCGTGGGCTGATGTCCGTCTTCTCAAACGTCATCAAACCACAGGGTTTGGAGCCGCTTCAATTTCCAACTAAGTTTCGCTCACACTCCCATTAACTGCTGTTTGGGCTTCTCAGGTAAGACTCGAACTTACAACCCTCCGGTTAACCGGTTAACAGGTTAATGCAGCCGGCAAAGCGGATGCCGTGTTGCTACGGACCGAAGACGAGACCCCAGAGTGGGCTCCCGGATCTTCGCCCGATATGAGGTAGACGGCTAGCGAACCCAGGATGCCGTGGACAATGCCGACGGCCCACAGGTTCGGCACACGCCGGTAGATCATCGTAAAGAAGAAGCCGGCCACGGAGGTCAAGACGACCAGCGGCCAACGAGGGATGTGCGACGCAGCAAACAGGAGAGCGGCCACGCCTGAGAGAGCCAACGGGTGTCGGATGAGTTCTTCGACGTTTCTCGCAATCAGGTTCTGAAGGGCGAACTGCTGTGCAGCACCCCAGAGCGGATACAGGGCGAGCACCAGCCAGAAGTCCCACGGCAGTGAGATCGAGCCCTGGGTCGCGGCGTAGGCTACTATGGAAGTAGCGCCACCAACTCCGAAGACGAGTTGTGCCCGCAAGGCAAGCGAGAAGTTGTCACCCCGCATTCCCCACGCGCGGAGCACAACCGCGCCGTCTCTCGCTCTCCAGAGGAGGTACCCGATGAACGCCGAAGCAACGCCGGCGCTAAACCACAGGGCCGCCGCTTCCGAGACTGATATTTCGAGCAGGATGTGCGTCAGACCGGCGAGCATCACGGCGGCCAGCTCCGGATAGCAGGGTGAGTCGGCGTACGGATGACGAGTCACGCGATAGCCTTTGACGATTGACGGCGAGACGCTCGAGGGGTCTGACATGACTAACTAAGAACCCTCCGGGTAACAGGGTCAGGGGGTCGCTGGACATGGGCGACAACTCACTCGCTCTTCGGCAAGCTGAACGCGACGTACTCGGAACCGGAAGGCGGTCCCCTCCTGCCGCCACCGGCCGCGATCACCACATGCTGTTGGCCATCCACGCTGTAGATTGCCGGTGTTGCGAATCCTGCGGCGGATAACTCAGCTTCCCACAGCACTTCCCCATCCCGGACATCATAGGCCCGGAACTTCCTATCCGGAGTGGCGCCGATGAAGATCAGGCCCGATGCGGTTACAACCGGTCCACCGTAATTCTCGGCGCCAAATCCTAGCCCTTCCGTGTCGGGGTAGTCGCCGAATGGGACTTGCCAGTCGATCTCGCCCGTGGCCAAGTCGATGGAATTGAGCGTTCCCCAGGGCGGTGAATTCCCCGGCAAGCCTTCGTGATCGCGTACCCGCAGAGCCCCCCCCATAACATAGTCGACTTCGGTGCTTGGTGGATCCTCCACTTCCGACTCCGGGGATCGGATATGAGCCAACACTGCGTTCCGCTCGAAATCCTGGAGATGGTCGAAGCTCGGCATGCGACCGCGTCCCTCTCGCATGACTCTCGCCAATTGACCGCGGGCAAGCCGAGCACCGATGTCCACCAGGCTGGGTCCAACGTCGGTGCCTTCACGATCGATGCCGTGGCAGCTGGCGCAATGCTCGACGTACGCGTTTCGGTTACTGAATCCAACTGGAATCTCGTGCAGACGAATGATGCCGCCGATCTCCTGGGCATTGAGGATGAGTCGGTTGCTATTCGGGTCGAAGGCCGAGCCACCCCATTCCGCACCGCCATCGTATGCTGGGTAGAAGAGCGTGCCGGCCTCGGTCGGGGGCGCCCACGATCGTTGATCCAGATCCTTGATCAGGTCCTCCACGAAGTCGGTCGCCTCCTGGCTTCGCGTGGTGATCTCAAACGACTGACGGGTAAAGGCGACGCTAGACACCGATTGCGTCAGGGAGGCTTGTTCTCCGGGCAGGTCGCTGGGAGGCGTCGATACTTCGGCGATGTCGTACAGCGATTCTCCGGTGTCACGGTCGAATACGAATAGGTGACCCGATTTCGTCGTCACCGCGACGGCATCGATGATTTCACCAAAGCGTTCCACCTGGACCAGAGTGGGCGGGGAAGGAAGGTCGCGATCCCACAGATCATGATGCACGGCTTGGAAGTACCAACGCAGCTCCCCGGTTCGAGCGTCGAGGGCGAGCAGGCAGTTGGCAAACAGATTGTCGCCCGGACGCGATGCTCCGTAAAAGTCCGGTGTGGCGGAGCCAGTCGGCACGAAGAGAAGCTCACGCTCTACGTCCAAGGCCATTCCCGTCCAGTTGTTCGCCCCACCTGCTCGTTCGAGAGCGCCGTCCGCCCAGGTTTCGGATCCCATCTCACCAGGCCGGGGGAGGCTGTTGAATTGCCAGACGAGGTCGCCGGTGATGGCGCTGTAGGCACGGACTGAGCCGGCATGGGCTCTATCGCCCTCATCGGTAGAAAAACCCAACACGATCAGGTCTTCGAAAATGATGCCCGGTACGCTGACGAAAAACGGAGCAGATCTACCGCTCGGTGTGAGATCGAGCCTGCCGTTCTCGCCAAAGTCTTCAACGGGTTGACCCGTGCTCGGATCGAGCGCGATGAGCTCGCGGCCGGCGGTGTAAAAGAGGCGAGATCGATCGTCATCTTGCCACCACATGAGCCCCCGTTGAGCGGCTCCACTAGCGTCTGGATCGTGCCGCCATAGCTCGTCACCGGACGCTGCGTCGAGGGCAAACGCGACGAGTCTCGGTGATAAGCCATACAGCACGCCATCGATGATGAGCGGGCTGGTGTACATGATCGGCCTCGACCCGGGGACCAACTCGCCCGAGTCGTAGATCCACGCCACCTCGAGCTCGTGAACATTATCGCGATTGATCTGGACCAACTCGGAATAGTGGCTACGTCCCGGATCGCCCAGATATGTGGACCAATTGGCGTTCTGTAGGTCGGGCGTGCAGGAGCACAACAGGAGGGTGGTGAGAGCAAGGCAAGTAGATCTCATCGCTGCATAACCTGGTCCACGCTGACAGTGTCGAGAATCCGATAGGGTCTAGAACCCGCTCGACGGGTAGGGCTGACGATAGCCAATTCTAGAGCACCCCCGATCACCAAGCCACGCCTCCGACCCCCGCCTCGACAGGCGGATTGACCTCCCCCGTCCGAGGATTGGCTCCTCAGATTCGACTCGAGTCTTCAGCCTAAGGCGCAGCGACCGAGGACCTACACCGCCAATACGTGCACTTGTACCGCACCCCCTTTCGGGTCGGTCGACGCTGGATCGATTCCGTCGAGCACTTTCGCCCTCTCCAAAACCACTTACGCGGTGGGAATCCCCGTAAATGACGCTTCGGCGAGACGAAGGTGGGTGGAAAGTGAGCCTCCTCGACCAGCCTGTAACCACGCCGAAACGTCGGTGCGCTCGAAGGGTAAGAAAAGGGCAAAGTGGGATGGCGGGCGGGACCGACCGTGCGAACAGGATCGAAAACGCTAAAGAAAATGGCTCCCCTAAAGCGCTTTTCATGACCGTGTGGTGCCCGGATAGCCGCAGTGTCGAAAGTAATGGCGGCATTCCTCGGGGCTGAAGTGCGGCAGACAGGCGCCGAGGAAAGGCCAGAGGGTCTCGGTGGATCGACAGCGGGCGGCGCGCACGAGGGCTTTGAGCTTCGCGAAGCAGAGTTCAATGGGATTGAGGTCCGGACTGTAGGGCGGCAGATAGCAGAGCGTGGCGCCGACGCGCTCGATCGCCTGGCGGACGCCGGCCACTTTGTGTGCGCTGAGGTTATCGGCGATGACGATGTCCCCGGGATGCAGGGTGGGCACGAGGATCTGTTCGATATAGGCGAGGAAGCTCGCCCCGTCGATGGCGCCGTCGAAGACCCCGGGCGCGGTCAGGCCGGTGACCCGCAGTGCCGCGAGAAACGTACTGGTCTGCCACCGGGCGCACGGCGCGTGGTCGTGGACGCGGGCCCCGCGGAGGGCCCGACCATACCGCCGCAGGAGATTGTTCGTAATGCCGGTTTCGTCGAGAAAAACCAGGCGTGTCGGATCCCAGGTCGGCGCGGCGGCGTGCCACACGACCCGCGCGGCCGCGACGTCAGGTCGATCGTGTTCGGAGGGCCGGACCGTTTTTTTTGACGGTCACGTCCAGAGCCGCCACCGCGCGCCAGATCGTCGCCAGACTGGCCGGCGTGCCGAGCGCGTCCTTCAGCTCGGCTAAGGTGCGATCCGGTTGCTCCGCGATCAGCGCGGCCAGGGTGTGCAGGTGCGGCTCCAACATCCGGCGCCGCCCGTGCCGCTGGACGCGCGGCGCGACTTCGCCCGTCTCCCGCCGACGCTGCTTCAACAGCCGCACCCACGACCCGCTCACGCGGTACTTCACCGCAACGTCCGCGGCCTTCATCCCGGCATCACTGTCGAGCAGGGCCCGTTCTCGGAGATCCATCGAATAGGCTTGCATCGGTCCTCCTGCATTGGTGCATGCAGAAGTACCACGACGAGCCCAGGCAGTACAAGGGCTATCTGAAAAGCGCTTTAATATCCCGGTCTACTAACCATCGGTCCAGTGTCGATGACCCCGAAGTCTGGTTCCGGATCATCCATATAACAATAGATAGTCAGAACACCAACTACCAGAAACAAGCTGTCGAGATAGGCCTCGGACCCAAAAGGGCCTTCGAGAGCTCCAACATCGGCACCTTGACGCGCAGGGTGCCTGCCGACCGGGTCATAAGCGCCGTAGTGCCCCACCGGGGCAAGCCAAAACCGCGTAAGGATGCCCGGACACCCCGGGTGGTCGAACTGCTGCGCAAGGCCATCGAGTGGCAGGCCCTCCTGGAGTCTGACGAGACCGCAAGCCAGGCCAAGATCGCACGCCGGGAGGGAATCACCCGCGCCCGGGTCACCCAGGTCATGGGTATGCTTCGCCTCGCGCCCGAGATCCGGCAGCACATCCTGTCCATGCCCGACATGGTCGGGCAGCCAGTGATCACCGAGCGGGCCCTCCGGCCAATCGCAAAGCTCGAAGAGCGCAAGGAGCAATCGGCTGCGTTCTTTGAGCTTGTCAAGACCAGTGTCTGAAGATCATGGTGTCGGCAGTTCAATTCTGCCCTCGCCACTACTATTTTTTCAGTAGACACAGGCTATATATGGAGGCCTATTGTGATTGCGCCTGCGCGGGAGCATATCTTGATGATAGACACGAACGCAGTAGCCGTGACCGGCAAGGTGTCTATTCGATCGATCGTGGTCATAGACAAAAGGGTCAGGCGAACACCACGGCTCGCAATAGGTGACGGCTGAGACTGAATAGTTCGACACGACGCCGTGCAGCGAGAGGAAGCGTCGCGCGGCGGATGTGAACCGCCGCGTTTGTCGGTCGCGGTGCCGGTCGGTTCACCGCGCGGTCATGTTCGCCTGTGGTTCACAGCACCAGGCAGTACACGAACAACTGATCGGTGGTCTCGCACCAACCCAGCCGAGTGGATCCGCAGCATGGCCCACTGGAATGGCCGCGTGTGGGGGTATCAATCCCGAGGCAGCGAGGCCGAGGAGCGCGACGGCGCTCACCTCGCCCCCGGCGGCGCGGCCTCTGCGGCGGCCTGCTCTTCGGCCCGCGCCACAGCGAGGATGTTCGTCATCGCGTAGTTCCCTTCATGACACGCATACTCGTAAATCCGGTAGTCGTGCAGTCTCGGCATGGGACGCACCGCGGTCCAAGGCTGCGTGTACACCGTAGGATCATCGATCGTAAATTGGTAGTCAATCAGGTTCTCGTCGACGCGCGTAAACCGTTCGACCGCACGCGTATTCATCGAGGACGGGAATCGCAGCTCCGTCTTGTCGCTGTAGTTGGCCGTCTCGACGACCAACGTGTCGCCCTCCCAATGTCCCCTGGAGTCCCCGTTCCACTGACGGATGTTGTCGTCGAGGCGCGGCCGCCCATCCAGCGGGATGACGCGAACGTCGTGGATGTTTTCAACGAGAATCGCGACATAGTCGGGAGTCTGGAGAATCTGATACGTGTTGTTGTAGCTGGTGCTGATTGGCGGCACCCCCTGGTCGGTGATGCATCGATCCCAGGCTTTGCGGTCCAACCAGGAGTCGGAGGGGTGGGTGCGTCGACGTTCCTCTCTCGCTGCTAGGCTCTGTTGCGCTTCTGGCGTCAAAGCAGGAAGTCGGCCATCGGGGGGATCCACGATCAGCGACGTTCGCTACCGGTCGTTGTAAGGGCGTGAGGCTGGCGTACGACCAGACACCCTGTAGGTCCGGGTCGCCCCACGGTGTCCGGGGCGGAGCCGCGGCATCTGCGGACTGGCTCGCGGCGGATACTGGCGCCAGCCCGACGATCGCGAGTGCTGCCAACGCTGCAAGACGTCGACCGTTCATATGAACCGGGATTTCCATTTTGCCTGCCCCGGATGGCACCTTTATACACCCGAGAGCCGCCGATCCCACGAAACTTTCTTCGTCGCACAATCGTCCAGCTCCGGAGGCCGTCACCTCAGCCCCCGCTGACGTGCAACCGACTGGAGCCCCCTACTTTCAGGGCATTCCTCAGACACCGCTCCACACTTGTGGCCTTTCTTCGCCAGGCGGGCTTCGTAGCACTCGCCGCGCGTCAGCCTCCCGGCACTGGCAGCGCCCAGATCCTCCGTAGCATGTCGCCGAACAGCCGCCGCGTCAGATGCCCTTCTGCCAACAGGAGCCAGTAGTACCGCGCATGCTTCACTAGCCGGCCCCCGGTTTTCACCAGTCGCTGCTGCAGACTCGTGAGCGACCAGCGCTTGATCCGCGGCGGCAGGACCAGTCTGCGCCACAAGTTGCCCAGGTTGTAGGCCAGGACGCTCAGTTGCAGGCGCACTTCGTTCGCCCGGAACCGATGGCACGACAGCCGCGTCCAGTGCGTTGCCTGCTTGCCTTCCTTGATCCATTGCTCCGCCGTGCCGCGCTTGTTGTAGAACCGGACGACCGAGCGACTCGGTCGGGCCATGTTGGTCACGATGAAGCCGACGCGAGGGAATAACTCACCCCGGTGGTGCTCGACCTTGGCGACCACCCGTCTGGGCGTGGTCCAGCTCTTCGCCTGATAGCGGAAACTCTTGTAGCGCACCAAGGGCTTGCGGCTCGGCCGTCCGGGCGGACGAAAGAGGATGTTTTCGATTTCCAGCTCCAAGCTCTTGTTCGCCGGCATGCGGATGGCATAGTCCACGTCGCGTCTCTCGAGCGTCTCGTAGATCTCCGGCACGAGCAGGTCGTCCCAGCCGTCGGCGCTATGCACGTTGCCGGGCCGCAGCGTGGCGGCGACGCAGTCGCCGTGCTCACTGAACAGAAACAGCGGGTGGTAGCAGACGGACTCAAAGTGCCCGTTATACGCACTCCCTTCCTGCGCCCCATGCACCGGGCTCTCGCTCGAATCCATGTCGAGCACGATCCGGTCGGCGCGCGTCAGTCTTTCGCCCGGTTCGAGCACCTCCCGGTTCACGGCCATCAGCCCAATGAGATTCTCCTCTTGGGTCAGCAGGTCCGTCTCGAACCAATGCAGGGTCGATGTCAGCGCCGCACCCCGGTCCCAGAGCTTTGGCGACCCGATGAGACGGAATGTCGGGTCCGTCGACACTCGCACTGCGTCGTTGAGGTCTTCGTAGCCCGCGAGCCGGCTGTAGACCGATTGCCGCAGGAGATCCGCCAGACTGAACTGGGTGTTCAACCCATGTCGGGAATCGCTCAGGTGCTCGGAGATGAGTGTCTCCAGCCCCAGGCGTTCATCCAACTCGCGCACTAGAATGAGGCCGGCGTCGGAGGTGACGCGCGATCCCTGAAACGCGACTTTCAAGAAGCCGTTGAACGCGAACTGAAATGGCTCGTGTTGTAATTCACCCACCGGGTGTCACCCTCCGTAGTGAGGTTCCTTACGTCGGAGCCCCAGAAATCAAGGCGCGGCGACTGGTCCTGGCGGTACGGTACCACAGCGAAATGGGAAATCCGGGATGGATCTAAGGGTCGGTGACACGTAACCCTGTTTCTGGCTTAGTTCACATATAGGTCACACTCTGACAGGGGCTACTCCCTGTCCGGGACGTGATCTGGGTTCCCGCGCTGGGGGGATCGCAAATGGAACCGATAGAGTTCGAATCCCGCCGCCTCCACCATCTATCTTCTGTTACGTCCACACGTTACGATTCCGCGCTGACGAGCTCGACGTATCCTCTCCACTCCCACCGCCAGGAATCGGCTGATCCAGCAGCCGAATCGCGCTGTCCTTAGCGGCTGGACTGAGATGCATGTACCTTTGAGTGGTCGCCAAGTCCTGATGCCCCGCCAGCGCCGCTTTGAACGGATCCCAAAACCGAGCCGGGGTCGCGAATATCTATATACCCGACCGGATGACACGCCCGCCATTTTTCGGAACAAGGAGAAAGTCACATGCCCAAACGACCCGATTCGGTTTCCCACCGCCGTGTATCGCGCCGGCAGTTCGCCCAGTATGGTGCCGTGTCGGCGGCACTTCTTCCAGGTCACGCGCTCGCCGCCGTCCAATCGGAAAACCTTGAGCTTCACTCGACGTTCCTGATGGACATCGAGCTGGATGTCGACACTCCACAGTCTCTTGGTTCACGGCAGATCTATCCCATCACGGGCGGCACCTTCGAGGGTCCACGACTTCGGGGGACCGCTCTTCGAGGTGGAGGTGACTGGTTCATCCGAAGACCTGACGGAGCGATCGAACTCGATGTCCGTGTCACGCTACAAACGGATGACGACGAACTGATCTATCTCACGTACCGCGGACTCATCTTCACCCCAGAAGGTGGCAACACCTACTTGCGAACGACGCCCGTCTTCGAAACGGCATCCGACAAGTACGGGTGGCTCAACCGGATCATCACCGTCGGCGTCGGGTCGGTCCCAGGCAAGGCGGCGTACCGGGTGTTCCAGATCCTCTAGCGCGTCCGCGGTTGCATATATTCCGGTATGCCCACCCAGGGCTACTCGCCCGTTCCGACCACGGCCGGGGATGGCCGTACGCCACTCGACGTTGTCGGTGGCACTCCATGTCTCGGGGAGCCGCGGATCGTCCGCGACAACGGCCGTGCGATCGGGTCCGCGGAACTGAGGCCAGTTATCGGATGTAGACGACTGGACGCGGCTGGCGATCGCCACGAGCATCGCTACCGCCAGCACTGCGACACATCGGCCGAGTGACTACATTACCGTGCCGCGCGCTCGACCAGCTCTTGCTGCCGAGCACCAGAGAGCAGGTTAATCATCCCGTAGTTTCCCTCGTGGCAAGCGTACTCGAAGACCGGCACATCACCCCGTTGGATCTGCAGTACACCGGAGAACGGTTGAGTGAACGTGTCGGGGTCAGTCACCGTGAACTCGTACCGCAAGGTATCAAAATCTATCCTCGTGAACCGCTCTGTCAAGTGCGCTGTCGTGCCAGTTCCCAGCGCTTCAAGCAAGCCCGTATTGAAGCTTGGCACGAGGTTGCTGAAGTTCGTCGTCTCGATCACTAACGTGTCGCCGTCCCAGTGACCTCGTCCGTCCCCGAGCCACTGACGCACCGAACGAGGTAGGGGTGGGCGTCCATCGAGTGGAATAATCCTTGCCTCGTGAACCATCTCGGTCAGGATTGCCACGTGAGCTCGCGTCTGGAAAAGTTGAAAGTTTTGGTTGTAGCTACCCGGGAGTGGGAGTATCGGTGGTCCGGAATTGAAGCCCACAATGCACCGCTCCGCGATACCGCGGTCCTCGGGACCATCGGCTCCGATGCCGCCGGTTCGATAACGCACCGGACGCTCGCCGGGGATGTCCTTCTGTAGCGACCCGACCTGCCTCAGCGCGCCTGGCTTCAGCTCCGGCACTCGTCCGGTCGAAGGGTCCACGATCAGAGAGGTCCGGCGATCGTCGACGACCCGGGCGCCCTGATCCAGCCAGTAGCGGTTGTAGCCCCCTACGTCCTGTCCCGCCGGCAGCGGCTCTGTTCGGATCTCGCTCGGGGCGTTCGCGCGTGACCACGGATATCCAGACAAGGACGGCGAGCGTTACACATCGCTTATCCATTCCGTTACCTCCGAACTCGTGACTGATACCAGACACGCATTTGGGGCATGATCTCACAAGAAACCGATCGATGACACGCCCGCCAATTTTCGTTTCAATGGAGAAGATTCGATCTAGTTTGGTGTCCCCAACGGTACCCCCGCACACACCCAGATTATGATGATTCGATGGTGGCCGCATGGTACGATTCGATGAAGGCCGCCTGGAAACGGGGTTCTTCTATGCATAGGTTTCTCTCGCTCAGTGTCCTTCTTACTCTCACGCTGTTAGCCGTCGCCCCGGTGGCACAGGCGCAACCGGGAGGCTCCCAGGGCCCCTGGCAAACCTACGACACGTCGAATGGGGAGTGGCGCAGCTACGCGGGGGACATCGGTGGGAAGAAGTACTCCCCGCTCGATCAAATCGGCGCGAGTAATTTCGCAGACCTTGAAATAGCCTGGGAGTGGACATCGGTCGACACGCTGATTAGCCGATCAACCCCCGGCGGTGGTGAGTGGTCAGCGCCACTCGACACCATCGTCGAATCGCTCGTCGAAGAAAACCCCGAGCTCTACAGACCCGGTCACCCGCCGCTTGCATCACGCCTAACGGCCACGCCGCTCATGGTCGGTGGCGTCCTCTATTTCAACACGCCTCTCGGGCAGGGGGTCGCAGTCGACGCGACAACCGGCGAGACACTCTGGGTCTTCAACCCGAAGGGGTACGAGGAGGGGACCCCACCGATGAGCGGGCCCTGGAATGCGCGGGGTGTCGCCTATTGGACCGATGGACTGGACGACGAACGGATCCTCTGGGGCACCGGGGCTGGATACCTCGTCTGTGTCGAGGCGAAGACCGGCCGACCGTGCGCCGACTTCGGTCCTAACGGCAGTGGCATGGTCGACACGACCCTCGATCTTCCGCGGGCCAATCGGGCGGATCGCGACTATCTGAACGCCATGCTCTGGGGCATCTTCTCTGCGCCGATCGTCGTCCGGGATAAGGTCATCCACGGATCACAGGTCGCCGACCGCCGCATCACGAAGGAAGCGGTTCCCGGCTGGGTTCGTGCCTGGGACGTCCGAACCGGCGAGCACGCCTGGGACTTTCACACCGTCCCGAACAGCACCGACGAATTCGGTGTCGAGACCTGGCTCAACGACTCGTGGCGCTACTCGGGGAATGCGAACGTCTGGGGGATGCTCGGCGGAGACAATGAGCTCGGACATGTATACCTGCCGACTGGAACGACCACGAACGACTTCATCGGGTCCGACCGGATTGGGGACAACCTCTTTTCGGAAACGCTGATCGCCGTCGACGTCGAGACCGGCCAGCGGCTGTGGCACTTCCAGGCTGTCCACCATGGGCTCTGGGACTACGACTTCGCGACCCATCCGAATCTGGTCGACGTCACCGTCGACGGACGGGAGATCAAGGCGATCGCCCAGGTCAGCAAGCAAGGCTTCGTCTACGCGTTCGACCGGGTCACGGGCGAACCCATCTGGCCAATCGAGGAACGACCCGTTCCGCAAGAGACCAACATCCCTGGTGACGTGCCGGCACCCACGCAACCGTTTCCGACAAAACCGGCGCCGTTCGACTACCAGGGCGTCGTGCTTGACGACCTGGTCGATTTCACGCCGGAGATTCGCGAAATGGCGGTGAAGGCGGTCGAAGGGTTCCGACTGGGTCCGCTCTTCACACCGCTGGATCGTCAGGTCGAGGGCGTAACGCGAGGCACGATCATGCGTCCCTCGACTGGGGGCACGGTCGGTTGGGGCGGTGCCGCGATGGACCCGGAAAGCGGCATCCTCTACATTCCGTCACGCAACCAAGCCCAGGTCGTGGGGATATACACGCCCGACCCGGCGCTCGGAGCCACCGTCGAGTACACGCACGGCGCGCCAGAGGCGGACATCCTGGCCGGGCGCCCCACGATGTACACGAGCATCGGCCCGCGAATGCCACAGGGGCTACCCCTGCTGAAACCGCCCTACTCGCGGATCACCGCGATTGACATGAACACCGGCGACCACCTCTGGTGGGTGCCGACCGGCGATGGAGATCGCTACCGCAACCACCCGCGCTTGCGTCATCTCAATCTACCACCAGTCGGCGGAGACAATGCGAACAACGGGCCACTGCTGACCAAGACGCTCCTGCTGTACTGCCTTACAGCCGGCGGCACGAACAATGGCCCGCGCCTGGTCGCGTACGACAAAACCAGCGGTAACGAGTTGGCGTCAATTGATTTACCAAGCGGGGCCATCGGGACGCCGATGACCTACATGGTCGACGGCCGCCAGTACATCGCGCTCACGGTCGGCGGCGGCCCACGGCTCATCGCCTTCGCACTGCCGCGCGCCGAGTAGGGCAAACGACCAGCAGATAGTCAGCGCCGGCGACGGTCCGCTGGTACGATTCGATGGAGACCGCATGGTAACCACGGACCTTGAAATCCTGTGGTGCTTAGCACCGTCCGGCGCTTTGAACGGATCCAAAAACCGCGCCGGGGTCGCTAATATCTATATATCCGTCTAGCTCGTATATCCGCCATTTTTCGTTTTCGTGTCGGTAAGGAGGGTGACTATGAGTTATCAGAGGCGACGGTGGTTCTGGGTTGTCTGCACGATCGCCATGGGGGCCGTGTGGCTGGCCGGGTTTCCTGCGTGCGTGCAGTCGCAGACGAACCAGTCAGATGGGGAAGAGGTCGCGCGGACTGCGTGGGGTGATCCGGATCTCCGGGGAATCTGGAACAACGCCACCATTACACCGCTCCAGCGTCCCGAGTCTCTCGGCGACAAGGCGTTCCTAACGGCCGAAGAAGTCGCCGAGACCGAGCAGCAAGCTGCCGAACGTCACCGTCAAGCCAATGCTCCCAGCGAGGTGAGGACCGAGCCCTTTCCCGTGACCGGCAGCCTCGTGAGTGCCTACAACAGCTTTTGGACGGAACAGGGGACGGCGGTCGTGCAAACCGGTCGCACGTCGCTGATTTCGGATCCACCGAATGGCCGGCTGCCACCACTCACCTCTGCGGCAGAAGTACGGATTGCGTCACCGGCGTACCATCGTCTCGCAGATGTCCGAGACGGGCGGGTGCCCGCGGATGGTCCGGAGGAGATGGGGCTGAGCGAGCGATGCCTGTGGTACCGCGGGATTGGTCATATCTCGCCCACCGGCTACAACAACAACTATCAGTTCTTCCAGACGCCCGACCACGTCGTCATTCTCCAGGAACATATCCACGATGTCCGCTATGTTCCGTTGGACGGGCGTCCTCACCTCCCGGCGACGATTCGCCAGTATGCGGGCGATTCTCGGGGTCATTGGGACGGGGACACGCTTGTCGTTGAGACCACCAATATCAGGGAGGCGTTTATCCGGCGGTGGAATCTACCCCAACACTCGATGGGACGGGGTGATCTCAGTGGCCAGGTGACGCTTGTCGAGCGTTTCACGCGCACGGGACCCGACACGCTGGACTATCAGTTCACGGTCGAGGATCCGATCCGGAAACGTGGACGCTCCCCTGGTCGGGTGCGCTGCCGATGGCACGTACTGACGGCCCGGTCCACGAGTTCGCGTGTCACGAGGGCAACCATGCGATGTTCAACATGCTTGCTGGATCGCGGGCTGAGGAGGGTGCCGCAGCGGAATGAAGGCAACCCCATGAAAGCACACGACCCCATGAAGGTGACAGACATGGACCAACGTGACGCTCGCCTCTGCATCGGACATAACCGCTCTGGGCGGCTCTGCAACAAGTTCGCGGGGAGTCACGCACAAACTCAGTACTGAAGTTCAGTCAGGATAGTACCGGTAGGCGCGCCCGCACGCCCCTTCACCGCCACCACTGCCGTGGCTAGCCTAGCGTCGAGGGCGACCGATAGCTAAGATAGCGCCAACACTATGAGCGCAGGCAACAGGAATCCGAGCTCGAAAGGCCTCAGCTTTCTTGATGCCGCTGCGGAAGTGCTGCAACACGCTGGAGCCCCGCTTTCCGTCCAGGAGATCCTGACGGAGGCCCGGCGACGGCGACTACTCAAAAGTCGCGGTAAGACTCCGGACCGAACACTGGCCTCGGCGCTTTATGTGGATATGCGCAAGAACCAGAACACTCGGTTT
Source organism: Vicinamibacterales bacterium (assembly GCA_965249105.1). Lineage (GTDB taxonomy): Bacteria > Acidobacteriota > Vicinamibacteria > Vicinamibacterales > UBA8438 > CAUZIB01. The sequence goes on from OZ252219.1 coordinate 2,725,187, forward strand.
GTGCGCCTGTCGGAGAAGGGGCCCGTTCGCGCCGTTAGAAACAGCGTTCGCTGGGCGTTGAAGAAACGGAGGAGGCGTCAGCCATGATCCCGGTCTTGACCGCTAGTCCGCCCCAGGGATGCCAGATTCGCCTTTGAACCAGCGCGGGGCTCCTCGCACGTCACTAGCCCTTTCCTGCCCCATGAGTATCCTGGCCAGCTCCGCAAAGTGCTGCACCATGGCCCCTCGGTCTGCCAGCTGAGAAGCAGCGATTTCGAACACCCAGTAGCCCGTGCTCTCAAGGGTCTCTCGAATCTGACGATCCCTGTGCTGTGTTGCAGGATTCCCATGGATGTGCTCACTGAGCCCAGCAAGATAGATACAGATTCCAGGCTCCTCCGGGCCGTCCAATTCGTAGTAACAATCCGGCCGCGTTGTGCCAAGGGGAGGACCGAGCTGAATTTGTCGTTGCCACTGCCCCTCACGGAATCCGGCCCGACCGAGCATTCCCTTTAGCGTTGCCTCTGCCTCGTTGACCGGTAAACCCGTCTGATCGGCCCCAGCAATCGGTAGCCGAGCGGGGATGTCATGTTCAAAAGTAAGGTCGTGACCGGCCTCCTCGATTACCTCTGCGATAAGCTGTCGATTGAGAAACCGATGATAGTAGGCGTTTCTAAACGTCTGAAGACAATCGACGCAGCTTCTCTCGCAGGCTGACGCACAGTCCGCGCACACCTTCTCAGCCGACTCGACAACTTCAGACGCGACTGCACCAAGGTATCGAGGACGTCACCGTCCTCGTCCACCGCACGCCAGAGATACTGTTGGCGGCCGTTGAGCGTGACGAAGAGTTCGTCGATGCCACGTATCACCCTGTTGACCGCGCCGGCGCCGGAACGTACGGGCATAGCGCGGACCGAACGTCAGACACCACTGGCGAATCGTCTCGTAGGTGACCGTGACGCTGGGCGAGGAGGTCCTCAACATCCCGAAAGCTGAGAGCGAATCGGTAATAAAGCCAAACGGCGTGGCTGATGATCTCAGACGGGAATCGATAGCCGTGATAGCTCGGTAACTGGCTGGGCATTCGCCCACTTTGCCACTCGCGCCTCAACCTGACAATGCTCTGCGGTAGACTGTGCTGAGGATCGCGTGGAAAGCTCACAACGCGCAAAATTTCCTACGCTTTTCGCGACCGGGACACGCTCCTTGTGCTGAGGCTACTAGAATCACGAGTCTACGTTCTCTTGGGATTTGCCGTCACGTTGGCGGCCGTCGGCGAGATCCCGGTGGTGTTCGCCCAGCACGGCGGCGACTACGAGCGGGCTGACATCGAACGTGGGGCTCAGCTGTATGACGAGTTCTGCTCCAACTGCCATGGCGACGAAGGCGACGGCGTCGGTAATGTGAATCTCAAAGCTGGCCAGTTCCGCCACGCGTCCACCGACCAGAACTTCAGAAGGATCCTCACGCAGGGAATTCGCGGTACGGCGATGCCGCCCGGTGACTATGACGACGGCGAGCTTGTCGCGATTATCGCCTACGTCCGGAACATGCGTGACTACGACGGCGGAGTGGTCACGCTCGGCGACGCGAACCGGGGTCGAGTTGTTTTCGAAGGCAAGGGCAACTGCATGCGGTGCCACCGAGTGGCTGGTCGTGGCTCTCGGCTGGCACCGGACTTGACGGCGATCGGTGCCATCCGCGGGGCCGGGTCTATGCGGGAGACGCTCGTCGACCCCTCGGGGTCAATGCTCCCTTTCAACAAACCTGTGAGTGTCGTGACACAGGCCGGCGACACGGTCACCGGACGTAGGCTCAACGAGGATACCTACACCATCCAGATCCTCGATGAGGAGGAACGTCTCAGGTCGTTCGACAAGGCCGATCTGCGGGAGCTGACGGTGCTCGCGACGTCGCCAATGCCCTCGTACGCCGACTTGCTCACAGACGAGGAGCTCGCCGACGTGCTGGCATATCTCGTGACGCTGCAGGGACTATGACTCTGATGGCGATGCTGAAGCGCACCATCGTGGGCATCGCGGTTCTGATGCTGCTGCCCAGCACGTTGCTGGCTCAGGTGACGTTCGAGCGTCTCCTCACTGCCGCGGACGAGCCGCACAACTGGCTCACCTACTCAGGAACCTACGCGAGTCAACGGCATAGCTCGCTGAGCCAGATTGATCGCGCGAACGTCGCTGATCTTGAGCTGAAATGGGTCTTTCAGCTGCGGAGAGCGCTGGACTTTCAGGCGACGCCGCTCGTGGTCGACGGCGTCATGTATCTTACCCAGCCGCCCAACGACGTGGTCGCACTCGACGCCCGCAGCGGCCGGGTCTTCTGGGTCTACGAACACGTCCCGTCGAGGGGCGGCGGGTCGAACCGCGGCCTCGCGATCCACGGCGACACGCTGTTCATGGGGACGGCTGACGCGATGCTCGTGGCTGTCGACGCAAGGAGCGGCGGCCCGTTGTGGAAAGTGCAGGTGGCCGATCCAGCAGCCGGGTATTCGATCAGGCACGCGCCGTTGGTCGTCAAGGACAAAGTGCTCGTAGGTACGTCAGGTGGTGAGCATGGCATCCGCGGGCTCTTGGCCGCCTACGACGTCAAGACCGGAGAGGAGGTCTGGCGCTTCTACACGATTCCCGCTCCCGGTGAACCCGGATCTGAAACGTGGGAACCATGCACGCCGGAGCTGCCGAACTGCGATCCCGACGCCTGGATGCACGGCGGGGGGGCAGTCTGGTTGACCGGCTCCTATGACCCGGAGACGAACCTGACCTTCTGGGGAGTGGGAAACCCGGGGCCCAATTACTCGCACTATCAGCGCCCCGGAGACAATCTCTACGCCAGCTCGGTGGTAGCGCTGGATGCCGATACGGGCGAGCTCGCCTGGCACTTCCAGTTCACACCGGGCGACCCCTACGACTACGACGCGCTGCAGATCCCGGTCCTGGTCGACCTCGACATCAACGGGGCCACTGTCAAGGCCATGCTCTGGGCGAACCGCAATGGGTTCTTCTACATCCTGGACCGAACGAATGGACGGTTCCTGAGGGGGCAGGCCTTCTCGCGGGTCAACTGGGCGAGCGGGTTGGACGACAGCGGCCGGCCGATCCAGACCCCGCAAGGGCCCGATGCGCCGACCTACCCCGGCAAGCAGGGCGCCACGAACTGGTATTCGCCGTCCTACAGCCCTCGCACCGGGCTCCTGTATCTCTCCACGTGGGAGAACTACGCGACGATCTTCGACTCGGCCCCCGTCGAGTACTCCCCAGGTCTGCCATATACCGGCAGCCGCAACCGCAGCCTCTTGCCTGGCGTTCCGGAGCCACCCGGGGGCGGCCGCGGGCACATCAACACCTGGACCAAAGAGGTCGGATCTGGCGCCGTCATCGCCTACCATCCCCTGACCGGCGAGACGGTGTGGAAGTGGGAGACCTACGACGTCATCAACAGCGGCGTGCTGACGACGGCGACGGACCTCGTGTTTGTCGGAAGTCGAGAAGGCTACTTTCAAGCGCTCGATGCTCACACCGGTGAGATCCTCTGGCGAGCCATCACCGGCGGGAACACCCTGGCGGCGCCGATCACCTACGAGGTGGATGGTCAGCAGATGGTGGCCATCGCCAGTGGTCACGCGTTGTTTGTGTTCGGCTTGCGGTCTTCGTAAGCGCTATCCGCGACGATCGCGATGAAGATGAGGTTGACGAGCAGGCACACCTTGGGATGGCTCGGTGCGATCGGTGCCATCTTGCTCCAGACTCCACGAGGGTTCCTGATGCTGTGCCGCCATGACCCCACTCGTCAGCCGGAGACAGAGGGAGGATTGATATGCGATCGCTAGGCCCCGGGTGGTGCCTTTTGGGCGCCGCTGTTGCGCTTACACCACTCGTCTCGTTCGGACAGACCGGGCCGCCCAAGACTTCCTGGGGGGATCCTGCCCCCACAAAATCCCCACAGTCGAGAAGGGAAGATTGACCGCTCCGGTGAAACCCACTGAAAAGATTGGCTCCTCAGGTAAGACTCGAACTTACAACCCTCCGGTTAACAGCAGGCCACGCCTGCTTCTACACAGAGTCACTGAGCGCGACCAAGTGCTACGTCTTCAAGCACTTCTCGCTGGAACCGATCACTGCATAGCACTCGGTCTACCTGGGTAAATCAGGGCATTCTTCGGGGGGTTACGTCACAATCGCGTCACACTGACCAAACCACCGATTCGAGACCGTAGGTTGAGTTCCGGAATCGACCCTGGTCATGGAGATATAGCGGAGTGGGTCTACTTAGACTTCAGGAGTAGCCCTCGGCACTTGACGCGCACGCGGTAGCAGTCCCAGACTGGAAACTCTATCCGCTGGAAGCGAATCTTGGACCCTGTCGACTGGGCTGCGTGGGGCTACGGGAAGATCGGCCATTGGGGGCTTGTTGTGGTGCTCCTAGTTGTCATCGGTGTTATTGCTCTCATCTGGATCCGTGGCGTGGAACGCTACCAGGCAGAACATCAGGACGACAACGGCCACGACGAGAGTCTCGCTGCAACACAAGAGACGCCCGACATAGCTGAGGAATCATCGCCACAGCCGACAGCGGGGATGTCCCTCTAGCTGTTGAAATTGAAGGCGGCGGCTCTTCACTGGTCGTGCTATACGACCGGTGACGAAACCGAGGTGAAAGCCTCCCAGCAAGGAGCCGCCATGAAGAAGCAGTCTCGCACAGTCCCTCGCCGTCGCCAATCGGTATCCCCGACGCCACGGCACCTTCCGTTGGTCGATATCCTCGTTGATACGCAGGCCGAGCTCCAGGAGCTGGTCGTGGCGTCGGGCCTGAAGGTGCTCGAGGCCATGCTGGAAGAAGATCGGTCCGCTGTGTGCGGGCCCCGGTATGCACATCAACCCGAGCGGCAGGCCTATCGCGCCGGTCATACCCCCAGTCAGGTGGTGCTGGGCGGGCGGAAGGTCGCCATCCGCCGACCGCGCGCCCGGCGCGGCGGCGCGGAGGTGCCGTTGCCCACCGCGCGGGCATTTACGGACGCGGACCCGCTGAACCGGCGTGTCGTCGACCAGATGCTCATTGGCGTGGCGACCCGTCAGTATGGGCGGAGTCTGGACCCGCTCGGCGCGGATATCACCACGCGGGGCACGAGCAAGAGTGCGGTCAGTCGACGCTTTGTCGCGCAGACCCAGGCGCAGCTGGACGCGTGGCGGGCGACGCCGCTCAACCCGCTGGACCTGGCGGTTCTGCTCATCGATGGGGTGCAGGTCGGCGGGCACTGTATCGTGGTCGCGCTAGGCATTGATCACACCGGCGCCAAACACCCGCTCGGCCTCTGGGAAGGGGCCACGGAGAATGCGACGGTCTGTCAGGGACTTTTGACGAATCTCGCGAGTCGCGGGCTCCGCACCGACCGGAGCCTCCTGGTGATCGTCGATGGGGCGAAGGCCCTGGACACGGCCGTGACCCAGACGTTCGGCCGGGCCGCCGTGGTGCAGCGCTGTCAGGTCCACAAGGGCCGGAACATCCTGGACCATCTCCCCGACGCGCAGCGTCCATGGGTGACGGCGATCCTCAGGCGCGCCTATACACACACGAACGTCAAGGCCGCGAAGCGCTTGCTGCAGGACCTGGCTCGTCGCTTGGACACCGACTATCCGAGTGCGGCCACCAGCGTCCGGGAAGGTCTTGACGAAACACTGACCGTGCTCGGCTTGGGGCTGTCGGAGCGCCTCCAACGATCGTTGGTCACCACCAACGCCATCGAGAGTCTCCTCAGCCGCACGCGCCATGTGAAGCGGAATGTGAAGCGCTGGCGCGGTGGGACGATGGTGCTTCGCTGGGTGGCCGCCGGTGTGCTCGAAGCCGCGAAAGGGTTCCGTCGGGTGAAAGGGTGCAAAGATATGCCGGCGCTCGTCGCTGCCCTTCAGGCACGTGACGCGCGCCTGGGACTCGGGGAGTCGTCAGAGATGGTCGCGTAGTCGTGAACCGAGCCGCCGCTGAGTTTCAACAGCGCACGGGACATCCCCCCGACAGCCCGTGAACGTGTCAACCAAAGCACAAGAGGAGATAACAGCCCCATCATCATTGGCAATGGAAACACCGTAGAACTGGGACGAGTGGAACGTTCAGGGTTGTCAGAAGAACAATGCTCGCAGCTGGCAACCTACATAAACCGCTGCCGAAGGGAGTTGAACGCTTTTGTCGCTGATCGAGCATCCGAAGAGAGTCGTGCCACGATCAGCGCACTGCAGAATGAGGTGCGAGACTGGATCGCCGAGAATCTTGGGCCAGCGCAAGCCGAAGCGTTTATGGCTGCGACTCCGCTAACGACTGTCCCCGTTTCCTTTCCGTATCGCTTTGGTGGCCTGTATCAGCGTATGGGCGGTCGGATCTCTTACCTAGTTTCCCTCGCAACTGACCAATGCAGTCGCTAGGCTAAGCGGTCACCCTCAGAACCCGTCTTTCCGTGTGGCACAACTCGACGCTTTAGGGATTCTCCCGGTCATCCTGCGGTCATCCAAAACCTCACTGGATTAACAGTCCCGTGACTGGCCGCCCTTGACCTAGAATCCTGTCGTGGGCTCGTGTCGTGTTTGGTCGCTCCCTCGGCATCTACTCGTCGCGAAACTGGTCCATCGGCACCGACAACGACTACGGGACCGCCCCTGGTCCATGCAGCTCTTGATGCAGTTTGAGGACGAGCGCAACTCGTGTATTCCCAGACCCGATACGCTGCGTAAGGTCGTATGCTCCGCTAGTCGAGTGGTTCGAACTCGGCTAACGTCCAGCTCTTGGTGGTCAGCGGCTCTTGTGGGCCGTAGAAGCGGAAGCAGACGAATAGCCCGTCACCAGCCACCGTTCCGAGCCAGTTTGATTCACTGCCTGCGGGTGCCTCCGGCCCGATGTAGACATCGGTCGTGCCGTCTGCATTCTCGTCGAGCGCATCCAGCGACGAAAGCCCGAACCGCTGTGAGTCAGTGAAGGAGCGGGTCCGTGTGCTATACAAAATGAGAGACCAGAAATCCCTTACGGGAACATCGGCAGGTATGGTCAATCTGTAGTTTCGACTGCCATCAAGAGGCTGCCCGTTGCTATCTGTCGCAGTCATTAGGTAGAACGTGGCACCGCCGCCTGTGGGATCAAAGCGCGCAGGCATGCCCACCGCCCAGTAATACATGTCCGTCGCTCGAGCGTGATAGTCCTGGTAGTCGTTCAAGACCCAGCTTCCGCGACCGCTCACGATTTCCGGCGTAAAGCGAAACGCACCCCAGGAGAGGTCATCCCAAAACGGCACAAAGGCGCGGCTGTTACCCAGGTAGTCCTCCATGTAGTGGAAAGCATCCTCTGCGGCCCTATCGAGAACCGCCCTGACGTTGTCAACCGGATTGAAGATCTCACCTTTCTCAATGCCGAGCGCCCTCAACATCCCGTGTGCCATCAGATCATCAACAAAGACCACTTCTTCCTGCACGTAGCTGTCGATCAAGCCAAAGATATCGTCGTTCTCGGGAAGGGGGTTCCCCCAAAAGTAGCCGTTCACCGAGGACACATCGAGCCACTTAGTCTCCGGAGGGTCATCCGCCTCGGCCAACGAATGCAACTGCAGTGTTCGGGAATACTCGACGGCGTCATTCCAGCCTTCGTCGCCATCCGCGCTGGGGATAGAGCGCAACCACAGATGCACGTAGTAGCTGTCGCAGGCAATGGCGGTGTAGCCTGCCGGCACGTCGCCTTCATAGCCAGGAGGCAAGAGTAGAAACCTACCGCCCTGACCTTCATCGATGCCATCGGGGCCAAAATCCTCGAGGGGGCGGTCCCACACGTTCGAGAGCGATCCAAAGAACCGGGCTGCCTCTGATGCTGGTGGCACCTCGAATACCATCGGGCCTTGTTTGAGTGATATGTCGCCGAACACATAGGCCGTCGTGTTGTTGAAGGTGGGCAAGACCACTCTTGCGGTCGGCGGCGAACTCAAGTAGCCGAGGGTATTCTCGGCATCGCTGTGTCTCACGATCTCGTTCCGCATTTGCATGCTTTGCAGCATCGGCATGGCCCAGACAACGGCCTCGAACGCCCGACCATAGAGTCGGGCTTCGTCCTGGCTCGCAAAACTCACTGTAGACGGATTAGGCGCGGCCATTGATGTCTCGTTGTCACCTCCGGGCACAGAACAACCGACAACCAGCAGCGTGAGCCAAGAAAGTTGAATCAACTGGATGGTCTTCGTAGCGTTGCCAGTGGGTCGCGTCACAAGTCTCTCCCGCTGTCCTGTCGTCTAGCGCTCAACGGTATATCACTCACGACGGGCCACGCACGTGGGAACCCACAGGTGGTGCCCCTGGCAGGATTTATCGCGACCTTTCAATCGAGCTTGTTCAACTACTCGACTCGCTCGAAATCGCCTAGTTTCCACGTCTTGTCGAACCACGGTTCCAGAGGGGCATACATCCGATACATCACATTGAAGCTCTTGCCCGAACGGGTTTGGACCCAGTTGCTCTCTTTGCCTGGCCGAGCCTCCGGACCAAGATAGACGGTCACGGAGCCGTCGTCGTTCTGTTGCAGGTCAGCGTTCAGACTGTCCAGGCCGGGGAACTGTTGGTCAGTCTGCAACATCGAACGGGTCTGTGAGTCGTAGATCGTGAACGACCAGAACTGTCGAGCCGGCACATCAGGCGGGACGATGATCTCGTAGTTTCTGCCGCCGTCCAAGTAGTCCCCATGCGAATCGCGTTCGGTATACACATACTGTGTTCCGGCCCCTACAACCTCGGCGACCATCGCGGGGGTGATGCCGGTGGCGTAGTAGTGAAACAGTACAAGGGCGTCTAGGTTTCGCTCCCCGTTGGCTTTCAGGAACTCGTGATTCCCGCCCACGAAAGCCGACTTCCACTGGCGGTCGGGGTAGTAGAAAGCATTCTCGTCTCGGGTGGCGAACAGAATGGCGCGGGCCGTCGCACTGCCGACAGCCGCCGCTTCGGTGAGGATCTGCCTCATGCGAGTATCGGGGTCAAATTCCTTGCCCTTCTCAATTCCGATGGCACTTAACAGCCCCAGCGTTTCGGGATCGAACGCGGAGGACGGTTCTTCCTGAATGACGGCGTTCACTTCCTCGAAGAAGGAGAAGTCGGTCGGTTGAATCGTATTGAACGCCTGACCCGACCAGTTGACGAACGAGGTCTCCGGTGGGTTGTCGGCGTCGGCCAGCGGGTAGACCCTCAGACCGCGCTTGACGCTGTTCACCCCGGCCATGGGATCGTCCTCGGTGGGGAAGGCACGAAGCGCCAGCCAGTTGCCGTAGGTCCGGCTTCTCGACACGAAGTAGCCGTCCGGCACCTCGCCCTCATATCCGGGCGGCAGGAAAAGAAACTTTCCGCCCTCGCCCTGGTCGGGACCGGCGGCTCCGATATCGACGACGTATCGGAAAGCGAAGTCATCCACCAGTCCCAGTAGCCCGGGCGATGCCTCCACCACGATGGGCCCATCCTTCAAATCGAGCCACCCCAAGACGTAGTTGACCGTCGTATTGGCCGTCAGAAACAAGCTCCTCGAATCCATGAGTTCCGCGAAGATCCCGATTGTGCGGTTGTCGACGGCCCCCGCCTCCCGCATGCCTTCTCGCATCCCATGCAGGGATGCGATCGGGATCGTCCGCAGGAACAACTGCACGCTGCGCTGAAAATCAAGATTGTCGTAGACCAGTTCAGTAGTCGCCTCATCCGGTAGACCGTCGAAGAATCTCAGCGTTCCTAGACGGGTGTCCACCGAATCCGGCGTCATGATGGACGACGGGATCTCGGTCGCATACTCCGGCTGCGGTGTCGCGGCCACGGAGGTGTCGCTGGACGTTGGTGGGCGGGTCACCTCGGTGCCACAGGCCATGATCGCTGATGCGACCGTGACGACGGCAAGACGGGACATTCGTCTGAACATCTCAGTTTCCTTTGACGTTGACCAAACGTGTGATCGGCCGCCAGGTCACTCGACCGAGTGGGCCGACGCGACGGTCGGCATACAAGCGAGTGCTGATGTTGCCACAGCAACATGCCGGCGGGCCACTGGGGGAAATCCTCTGACTGTCCCTATCAGGACCGCACTGCTCGTATCTGCGGCTTCTACGTCCCAAAATCACCTCTTTCCTGACCCCGCTCGTCACGACTCACCGGTTCCGAAACCGGAACGGAAACAGGCGAAAGTGGCGGGTAGATCCGAGGGGTTTGTTGACCCCCTCACCTAGATAGTCCATTCAAGGGTGCTAGGCGATAGTCGGCCCTTCGGACTGGTGGGCGGAGCGGCCCGATGTCCTTCTCTAGCGAAACAGGCTTGGTAGATGTAGGCTAGCAACCCAATGGCTCTACCCCTTCCGCAATACTGGCCTGAGTCTCTCAAGCTACCGCTTGGTCACCGTCAAAAGCGGCTGGTTGCCACCGTCATTCTCGTTCTCGCGGCTGCTGCCGAAGGCGCGATGTCCTTCCTGGATCATCTGGACGAGCTTCGGAAGCGCCTCATCATCTCCGTAGTGGCCCTGTTGGTCGCGTTCGTGGTCGCGTATGCGTTTGTGGCGCAGATCTTCGCTTTCATGATGCAACCGCTACTGGAGCTGCCCGAAGTGGGCACACTGGTCTTCACGGAACCAGCGGAAGGCTTCCTGCTCGACATCAAGATGGCCGCGCTAGCTGGCGTCTTCCTCGCTTCACCAGTGATTCTCTGGCAGGTCTGGCTGTTCATTGCGCCAGGGCTCTATGCGAATGAGAAGAAGTTGGCCATTCCCTTCGTCGCGTTCTCGACGTTCTTCTTTGTGAGCGGCGGATTGTTCTCGCACTTCATCGCGTTTCGCGCCGTGTTTGCGTTCTTTAGTTCGTTCTCGACTGACACCGTAGAGTTTCTGCCACGCATCACGCCGATCTTCTCCATGTATATGAAGATGCTGCTCGCGTTCGGCTTCATCTTTCAGATGCCGACAGTGGCGTTCTTTCTGGCGCGGATGGGGCTCCTCACGCCACGGTGGCTCATCCAGAACTTCAAGTACGCGGTGCTGGTGATCTTCATCCTGGCTGCCGTGCTGACGGCGTCCCCCGACCCGGTGAATCAGATCATCATGGCGGGTCCGATGCTGGCGCTGTACGGGCTGAGTATCCTGATCGCGTGGGCCTTCGGGAAGAAAGACGCTACTGACTAGTCGAGGGTGAATACCATGCTCGGGACGATTGGCCCGTGGGCGACCGGCGGTTTGTTGGTTGTCGCAGCGGCAATCGCGACGTTGATGAACTGGCGGCGATCAACGCGCTTGGGCTCGGCGGCCCGCCGCAATCCGCACGGCCACCTGAGTACCGCTCGATAGGAACCCGGGCGCGGCGGATTCACCAGAGCGGCCACCGGGAGTGGACCCAGCGCGACAGGATGCCGATACGCTCGGGCAGGAGATAAATGATGCGAATTATCACTATGGCCATCGTGACGGCTTGTGTTCTCGCTCCGTCGACTGTGTTGGCTCAGGAGCCGGACGGACTCTCGCGCCTCCTCGCCCGGACGCTCGCTGAAAACCCGATGCCGATGTCGGTCTCGGTCAAAGACGCCGAAGTGGACACGCTACTGAACCAGTTCGCTACTGCGATCGGTGGACACAAGGTCCTGTTCGCAGAAGATGTCGGAGAGGTGGCCCCAATCACCCTCGAGATCAGGGATTCCGACTATGAAACCGTCCTTCGGTTCGTTCTTGAGTTGGCCAGCCTCCGCCACACCGTGGCGGCCGACGATACGCTGTTCGTGTCCCGTCAGTAGGCCCATTCCCCGTCCCGCGCGTCTAGTCGCGAGCAGTCGCCCGGTGTGGAACAATGTGAGGGCGTCAGGCGCAGTGACGCCCGTCCGAGGTGTTATGCTCCGAACGCTGTGATCTCGCGCAAGTCGGCTTAACAGCCATGGGCGTGAAGGTGCTAGGCACAACGGGTCGAACCAGAGCATGGTGTGTCGCGGCAACATTGACCGCGACGCTCCTCGTCACGTCGGGAACCAACCTCTACACCCAAACTCCGGCCGTGCCGACGCTCCTTAAGGCTGGTCGGCTGCTCGATGTCCGGCAGGGACGCTATCTCCTCAATCAAGGCGTTCTGATCAGAGAGGGTCGGATCTCAGCGGTAGGTGCGCTGGCGGATGTCGAGCGTCTCGCACCAAGCGACGCGCCGGTTGTCGACCTGAGTCGTGCGATGGTACTCCCGGGGCTCATCGATGCTCATTCCCATCTATTGCTTGCAAGCGACCCGACTCTCACGATCGCGGAGGCGCTGACTCACGCGATTACTCAGCAGACCGCGGCGAAGCGCGTCTTGCTCGGTGCCTCACTGGCCCGCGAGATCTTGCATGCAGGCTTCACCACGGTTCGGAACCTTGGTCATTCCGGCATAGACGGCGACGTGGCGCTCCGCGACGCTATTGGCAACGGCTGGGTTCAGGGTCCTCGCATTTTCGCCTCAGCTCGGAAGATCACGCCGATCGGTGGTCAGGCTCTCCCGGTGCAGACCAGATTGCTCACCGACATTGTCCAGGAGGAGTTCCTGGTGGCGAGTAGCCCGGCTGAGGGGCGCAGGGCGGTTCTCGAGAACCTCCGCGTTGGGGCGAACGTGATGAAGGTGGTGGTGGACGACGGCACGAGGGTTCTTGACGCAAGCACCTTGAAGGCGATCGTTGACGAAAGTCACCGTGTGGGAAGGAAGGTCGCTGCGCATGCTTCCTCCCACCGGGCCATCCAGCTAGCAGTCGAGGCTGGCGTCGACTCGATTGAACATGCGAACGAGGCAACCGCTGAGCAGCTCGCTGCGATGCGTAAGCAGGGAATCGTCTTCGTGCCGACCGTCCTTCCACGACAGCTAATCCCGCCGCCTCGAACGGATCTGGATGCGGGTTCGGGCTTCGATTGGGAGCGCGCCAGAGATGCGTTCATCGACAACCAGCGCGCAAGGGTCGACCTGGCGCAGAAGGCTGGCGTGAAGATGGCGTTCGGATCCGACTTGTGGATTCGTTATCCGGATCGGGACCGTGGTAGGGCGAGTCTGGAGGGACTCCAGGCACTCGAAACATTCGGGATGCTCCCGGCGGACGCGCTCCGTGCGGCTACCGTCAATGCGGCGGAGCTTCTTAGCGCGGAGAAACTCGTCGGCACTGTCGAGGCCGGCCGGTACGCCGACCTCATCGCGCTCGAAGGAGATCCTCTTGAGGGTTTGCAGGCTCTCGATCGGATTCAGTTCGTAATGAAGGGCGGAGTTGTTGTCCGCGACGAGTTTGGTACACCGAACTGAGTGCCGGCCGAGGCGTTGAGCTGCGCGAGGACACATACTTCCTCGTCGCTAGCGTTCATCGTGAGTGCCTCGGCGCAAGCCCGACGAGACGAGCCGCGATGTTCTCGCCGAGGCACTTTCGATAACGAGACTTGAAGGAAGGCGCTGGTGGAGAAAGGCGGTCGCGTGCCCCTATGGAGCTAGATATGACTGTCCTTTAGAATCAATCACTTACAGGTCAGTCTCCCGATCCATAGCATCGCAGGTAACGACCACGACTCTTCGAGTATTGCACGCGAAGCGGCCGCCGCGCCAGCGGCTTCGTTCAAGTCGCCCAGTGTGGAGTTATCCGTTCAGTCTCCGCCGTTCGGTTTCAAGCAGGTCGAAATGGGTCTAGACTTCGAGCGAGCGTACCGACCACAATGCCGAAGATCGATCAGTTGGGAGAGGTGACGCCATGCGGACCACTGTGGCATTCGCTCTTTTGATTCAGTTGTCTAGCGGGACTGCGGTTGTCGCGCAGGATGACCTGTCCCGTCTGCTTGCCGCGACGACGCCGGTACCTGACATTGAGTGCGACGGTGTGCCCGCGGATGAGGTTCTCAGCCGGCTCGCGCGGATGGGCGGCTTCGAGGTCTACATGACGTACGAGGTGCGTGAGTTGGCGCCCCTGCACTTCCAGTGTAGCGAGGCCGACGGTTTCGCTGACCTCCTCCGATTGGTGCTACATCATGCTGGCCTGAGATACACCGTGTTTGACGCCAACACGCTTCTCGTCTTTCCGGCACCTCGAGTGCTACATAGAGGATGGCGCCGCAGTTCACTGCCACCCTTACAAGTGCCTAGCCGCCTTCAGGCTCCTCTATAAAGCGGAGGTGGACACCTCCCCAGAGTAGCCCTCGTCCGAAGCCCTGACGGAGCATTCGGTGGGTCGCTCTACACTGCGGCGGCAGGAGCGATCGAGCGGACCTGTGGTTTTCAGTCCAGCGTCCAGAGACTAAGCGAGGAAGTGTCCTTTACGAATAGCCGGTTGCCCGAAATGGCTGGCTGTGCCCAAGTGGCGGTGCTGGCGACGGTATATCGTTTCAGAGGTTGGAACCCGGTTCGACTGCTCCTTGCAACGGTGAGTTCAGGATCGTCAGTGAGAAAAAAGAGAATGTCGCGTGCCTTGACGACGGCGGCGTTCGTTGCCTGACGTGGCTGTCCGAGCCACAGGGTAGCGCCTGTCATCGCGTCCAGCGCAAAAAACTGGCCGCTCGCACGAGTTGACAGGCCAAAGAGGGTGTCTCCCACTACAACTGGGGTGCTCACATACATCGACACCTCGTCTGTTTTCCAGACGGTCTCAACCGTCCACGCACCATCGCGCAGGATTGGTCTAAAGGCGGTCACACCCTCCCCTGAGCCGCTGAGCATGACCGTGTCGCCGTGTAGAACCGGCATCGGACCACCTGAAGATCCGGGCCACGAATACTCCCACAGCACGGTTCCATCAGAGGGGGAAACGCCAATCACGTTCTCCTGGGTCACTGAGATGATCTGGCGGGTTCCCGCGAGCGTCACGATAATCGGCGACGCGAAGAACCCCCCGGCGCCGGCGCTCCACTTCGCCGGTGTCGGCATCGAAAGCGGTCAACGGCCCATAGTTCCCAGGGTGAACAAAGACGACACCGTCCTCGGCGACCGGCGACGAAGCGGCGCTAAAGAAGGGAGGCTCGGACGGAGCGGCCGTGCGCCACAGGAGTTGTGCATTGGAGGCATCGAACGCAGCAACGACCCCGCTGATGCCAAGCGTGAAGAGCTTGCTGTCGTGGAACGCCGGCGTCGCCTTCGGACCCGAACCGTGCGCTGCCGTGGGGCTGCTGGGCGTATAGGGAGCCGGGTAACCCGCACTCCAGAGTTTCTCGCCTGTAGACGCATCGAGAGCGGACATGACTTCGTCTCCGTCGTGCCGCGTGAACGCGTATACGAAATCGCCAACGACGAGGGGCGTGGCGTAGCCTTCGCCTACTTCTACTGCCCAGTGGCGCACGAGCTGGTCTGGCCATGCATCAGGTATGGTGAACGCGCTCGCGGAACCATCGCGTTGTGCCCCCCGCCACTGAGGATAGTCCGTTGGATTAGGTGGCGTTTGTGCCTCGGCGACAGAACCTGCGCACACGGCCGCGAAGCATGTCAGCACCGCGAGCTTCGAGTGTCTCAAGGCTATAGCCACAGCTCAGCCCATCATAGAACGGGTCTTGGCCGATTACTCCTGCCTGTCGCCGAGGGTTTAGTAATCCGCCCGATTCGGGGATACCTAGCGACTACGCCGTTAGGCAAGACCTATCTGTGATTCTCGCTGAGGAAGGCAGTCGCATGGAACCGCCGCCGGCTCTACAATGCGAAGAGGAGAGCCGGTTAGAGCTGGTCCTGAGGTTTGCTCGGACCTGCGATCTCCCACAAGCGTGGACTCCGAACACCTACCAAGCGAGCGGCTAGCGCAGGAACTGCTCAGGCACGTTCCCGATGAGCCCGGCTGGGTCGACGCTCGCGGGATTCTCCTCGAGGGCCCCACAGTGTTTGGCAGCGCGGCTGGATATGTCGCGGTTCGGACGGGCGGGATGTTGCTAGCGGCGATCGGCCGGCCGGAGCGTTCGGCGATTCAAGCGGCGCGCCGAATCGTCACCCACGGTGCCGAGCTGGTCTGCCCGGATTCCTCGGCTGCCCATCTGCAAGACACACTGGGAACCAAGGGTCGACGGGCGTTCATGCACACTGTCGGACCAGCAGGTCTCCCGAGGGCGCGAGCACGACCGACAACGACCCTAGTGGACGATTTGAGGCACCTACCCGACGACTTGGAGAGAGAAGTGCGAGCGTACCCGTCGGCCGTTCCGGTGGCAGCCGGCCTGGTTGATGGCGTTCCGGTCTCCTTTTGTTTTCCGACGGTCGTGACCGAGAGATACTGGGACGTCACGATCGAGACCTGCGAGTCCTACCGGCGGCGCGGCTTGGCTGTGGCGGCCTTCCTTCGCGCCGTCGACGAAATGCGGAAGAGCGGTCGCGAACCGGTGTGGGGAGCAGAGGAGGACAACGTCGCGTCGTTGCGGCTGGCAGAAAAGCTCGGCTTTGTGCACGCGGCCACGATCTGGGTCTTCGAGGTAACGGCCCGGCCTTAGCGATCCGGTCTCGCACTCGACGGGCTGTGGATAGGAGTGACAGGAGCCGTGCGAAATCTTGGAGTAGTCGAGACCACCGCCCTGGTTCTCGTCGGGATCTACGGAGTGCTAGCGTTCACCCCGCTGGAGATCACCAACCTGGGCGTGCCGGAGCTGGTAATCGCCTTAGTCGTGGCCCTGTTGGTTATTGGGCCGAGACGGTTTCCTCGCCTCTGAACCACTAGTAGGCCCCCTGCCTTGTGGGATGCGATTGGGGATCGGACCGGTGTCTGCAGGTCCTGCCTAGTCGCTAGCGTTCATCGTGAGTGCCTCGGCGCGAGGCGGTGCAGATGTGGGGTGTTGTTGAAGCCGAGGCACTTTCGATAACGAGACTTGAAGGAAGGTGCTGGGGTGGCGGTCCGGCTATGGAGCTACAAGGGGTCTTCCCGTTTGCGCGAACGAGGGTGCCTGTGGGGATTGAGGCCTGGCCGCGGGTGTGCGGGCGCGCATCGCGTGGCCGCAGGCGGGTTGCTGGACGCGGAGACGGCGCTGCTGGCTGGTGACGAGCACACGACCGGTGTGGCGTGCGGCGACACGTCGACGGGAGCCCGATGAGCCTGGCGCGTGCGGTGTCTCACGGTCACGAGGTGTCGAAGGCCAGCGCGATCGCGCCGAGGGCGCGTGCGGAGAAGATGGGCCCGAGCGTCATCGTCGTGCCGCACTGCGGACAGTGCCACCCCGAAACGGTCGTCGCCGTGGTCACGGGGGGTGGGGTACGACGCAGGAACCGTCGGGCGCGGGCGAGCCGGACGGTGCGACAGGCGCTGCCGAGATACCCGTACTGCCGGATGCGGACGAAGCCGCGCGGGAGCACGTGCTGCACGAAACGCCGCAGGAACTCCATCGCGGTGAGCGTCATCGTGCGCCACTCGCCGTCGTGGGCATAGTCCTTCCACCGGAAGGTGACGTGCTCACCATCGAACGCGACCAAGCGATGGTTGCTGATGGCCACGCGATGCGTGTAGCGCCCCAGGTAGCGCAGCACCGCGGCGGGTCCGCCGAAGGCCGGCTTCGCATAGACGACCCAGTCAGTGCGAAACAGCGCGTCCACAAACGCGTGCCAACGAACCGGGTCACAGAGCCCGGCGGACGCCCCGGTGAGATCCAGCTCGCCGCGGGTGTGGGCCCGACGCAAGCCTTCCACGAACTTGCCGCGAAAGACCCGACTCAGCACCGTGACCGGGAGGAAGAAGCCGGCGTATTTCGGGTGGACCCAGCGGTGCCCGTTGAGCGAGAAGCCCCCGGCCGGCACGACGCAATGCACGTGGGGATGGCGGACGAGGGTCTGCCCCCACGTGTGGAGGATGCTGAGGAAGCCGATCCGGGCACCGAGATGCCGGGGCGTTGCGGCCACCTCAAGCAATGTGTCCGCGCTCGCGCGAAACAGCAGCTGATAGATCAGCGCGGCGTTGCGCCGGCACAGGACGTGGAGGGTGTGCGGCAGGGTGAAGATCACGTGGACGTAGGGCACGGCGAGCAGCTCGCGCTCCCGCGCGGCCAGCCAGCGCTCACGCGCGTGCGCTTGGCACTTCGGACAGTGCCGATTCCGACACGAGTTATACGAGATCGCCCGATGCCCGCACGCGTCACACTGATCCAGGTGACCCCCGAGGGCGGCCGTCCGACAGCGTCGGAGGGCCCGGAGCACGGTCCGGTGCTGGACGCTCAGCCACGGATGCCGTGCCAGGAAGTGATCACCCTGGGCGCGGAGGACATCGGCCACCTCTATCGGCGGCCGACGCATGTCTACGATCGGCGCAAGCGTCGGGACCGCGGCAGGGCCGCGGGTGTGGGCACTTGGAGCTGCTCGAGCGGATTCGGGGCCGCCTGCAGATGGCGTCGCGACAGATGCAGATACACGGTCGTGTGGGACAGGTCCGCATGGCCCAGAAGCAGCTGGATCGTCCGCAGGTCGGCCCCGGCTTCGAGCAAGTGCGTCGCGTAGCTGTGACGCAGCGTGTGGGGGCTCACCGGCTTCTCGATCCCGGCGCGCGCAGCGGCGAACCGGACGGCCTCCCAGACCGGCTTGGTGGTGATCGGGCGATCGGCCCGCCAGCCGTCCTTCGTGCCCGGAAACAGGTACGTCTCCGGGCGCATCCAGCGCCAGTACTCGCGCAACGCGGCTACGAGCGTCGGCGAGAGCGGGACGTCGCGATCCCGCCCGCCCTTGCCGTGGACGACGCGCAGGACCATGCGCTCGCTATCGATATCCTGGACCTTCAACCGGCACAGCTCACTCCGCCGCAGACCGGTGCCGTAGAGCGTGAGCAGCATCGTGCGGTGATACAGATTCTTCGCGCCCGCGATGAGACGCTGGACTTCGTCGGGGCTGAGTACCGTGGGCAGCCGGCGTCGGTGCTTGGGATAGGGCAAGTCCTCTTTCATGTTCCGGCGCTTGAGGACGCGGAGAAAGAAGAACCGGAGCGCCGAGATGTGAGTCACGACGGTACCGACGGCGAGCTGGCGGTCTTCGAGCAGAAAGACCTGATACCGTCGGAGGTCGTCCGGCTTCACGCGGTCGAGCCGTTTCCCGGTGTGTCGCCGGAAGGCATTGACGATCCTGACGTAGCTTGCGGTGGTCGATGCGGCGTAGTGGCGACGCACGAGCTCCTCGTGCAGCCGCTGCAGATGTGTGGTCACAGACACCTCCTTTTGTGACCAACATGCTGCTACGAATTACTCAGATGCCACTCGGCCGCCGCGCCAGCGGCTTCGTTCTAGTCGCGAAGCGTTTACTAGTCCGGCCCTGGGGGCGGACCGGCAATCGGTCCACCTTGCGCCCTTCACAGGAGGGTGCCTGCTTCAGAACGGGATCGAGGTTTAACTCGTCTGTCGGTTAGATCTCACCCAGAACCAGAGGGCCTGTATCAGAAAGGTGGCGACCGAGAGATTGATGAGGTTGTTGAGGGCGGCGTTCAGGAGGCCGCTCAAACTCTCGGTCGTGTCAAGAGGCCACGTTCCTGTGACCACTGCGACGGCCATCCACACCGCCGTCACCAGGGCTCCGATCAGAAGTGACGACTCTAGGCGGGAGCGCCACGTCTTCGGTGCGTAGGCGCTGTTCCGTAGTCGCTGTTCAGCGCCATTCACCAGACTGCCTCCAGTCCCGCTGCTAGCACAACTCTTGATCTATCGGTCGGCGCAGCCCTCGCTGCCGCTGACCCGTGCGTTGTGAAAGGTGCCAGCACCCAAGAATTGTCCGGTCTCCCGGGCAACTTCAAACTCGGCGCGGTCGGCGGTCACGCACCCACCATCGGAGATAAACACCACGTTGCCCGACGCGACCACCCGTGTCCCCCCGCTGACGAAGTCCACTTCCTCGGCGCGGAGCACCACAGCCCCGTTGACTTCCAATACCGCTTCGCGCTCGAGAGTAGTACCACCGGACAACACCCGCCCCCCCGAGATCAGCACCACCTGGGCATTCGCCACGGCCATAGACCCGATGAGGAGTATGGCGAGCGTCACTATGTGTCTTCTCATATTCACCCCCTGAAGCTCTTCCCATTCTGGCACCACGGTCGGTCGTGTCAAGGCAAGAGCTGCGCCTCTTGAAAGGCCGCCGGCGGTGGCCCGCTACTCCTCCTACACCACATTCAGAACGAAGGTGTGCAGCACGTCGGCGAGTCTCATTGACGCCTAGGTTCAGCGATGCGCCGACGCTGTCAGCTGATTTCTTCTTGCCTCAGGGCGTGTCGGATTCTTCCTGTGGAGTTGCCAACCGAAGACGTGTCTGCGATAGGAACTGACTATCCTCCCCGAATCCGACCGATGTACGAGTTCGCTCCACAACGATGTCGTACCCAATCCCAAGAAGGTTTACGGATTCCCCTGCTGCGCTCACGCGTAGGGGCGGCGACGCGTCGAGACTCGTGAACTGGGCGACGAATGGCCCGGGGGGTATGGTCAACGTGACTGGAGTCACCAACTCCTCCCCAGCGGCGAGCGCGCGCCACTCGCCCCGAGCCGTTCGTACACTCGTAGGTGCGCCACTGGTGTCGGCGGAAAAACGAGCGGATTGACCGCTCTCCATAGAGTCGACGTCGACACGGAATCGCGTCTGTTCGATCGGCAACCCTTGGTCTTGAGTGACCACGACCCAGGCGGCCCACATCAGGCCCGCGGTGAGCAGTATCGCCAGGGCGGCAAGACCTGCGATACGGGTTCTTGAGATCATCGTCACCCCCCTGCCAGTCCGCCAGCGTTCTCGCGACGCTGACCGGACAAGATCCACTACAACAGTCACCCAGAACCGAAGCCTGCCGCGGCGGTCGTCTCGTAACGCCTCGCCGAAGGCTTCGACCATGTCCTCGCCGTACTCGCGGCGAAAGGCCGATGGGTAGAGCCACAGCAAGCCTCGGTAGACATGTTGAGGTGTCATGGGGCCTCCGAGAGCAGACCGCGCTTGGAAGCGACGCGAATAAGCTTGGAGAGGCGTTGGGCCTCGACCTTCGCCACCTGCCTGCCCTTCCGAGACAGTCGATAGCACCGCCGGCGAGCCGCGTCAGGTTCACACTCATCGACAAGCCCATCTCGCCGCAGACGCTTAATGCTGGTGTACAGAGTGCCCGGACCCAACTTGAGACTGCCTTCGGTGTCGGCTTCGACATCCTGCATGATGCCGTAGCCGTGTCGAGTTCCATGGGCGAGCGTCACAAGAATGTGAAACTCAGCCTGGGTCAGGGTCATATATCACCGTCAGATATATCCACATACGATATAGTGGGCCTGATCTGAAGCATTGTCAACCTGTAAGTTGGGAGAAGGCCCTGCCGTCCGGCGCTGCAGGCAAGCCCGAGCAGGCTCCAGTCGCGGGCGCGTCCCGGGATTAGCTCCCGCCTGGTCGCGCAGTTAAGATGGTCGTCCTCGGTTAGACCCTCTGCGCCTACCGCACCGACACGCAGTCCCGAGCGGGGACCATCGCGTCCCACTCCGCCGCAGTGAGCGCCGTCGCCTCGATCACGTCGTGTTGCGGCGTCTGGAACCCGGGAAACAGCTCCAGACCCGACCGCAGCTCGATGTCATCCACGGAGACCAGGTGATCCCGCACGTCAGCGGCACGCGTGATGTTCTGGTTCATGATGAACGCCGCGACCCGCAGGGTGGGCTCCTGGGTCACGACCACACGCCAGAGCGCCGAGGGTACGGTGTGCGTCTCGTCGGCGTTCAGCAGTGCGGTCTGTGCTGATTCGTACAGCGTGCCGATCATGATCCAGACGGGTGTTCCAGCGCAGGCGATCCGGCGCTCCGCGTTCTCCAGTCGCAGCCACGGCCCACGGTTGAAGGCTTCTTGCTGCGGGATAATGTTGCTGTAGAAGTTCACCTCGGAGGCGTTACGCGAGCCCCTGAAGGACGCGAGCGCGGCGAGGTGCCCGCGATCGTACCGGGTATGCCCGAACGCCCCACGGTAATCGTCCTCGGCGTCGGGGTTGGGCTCCAAGGTCTCGTCCGCGTCCAGGAACGGGTCGGCGCGCCACTCACGCGCGAGATCGAGGATGCCGACCACTTCGGCCGCGGTGAGGCGGTAGGCGACCCAATCGGCGAACTTGGTGGTGTCGTTTGAGCTGAGGGCGTACGAATCTCTGATGATCAGGTCGTTGGTCGCGGGCGTGCCGGTGGGGTGGCCGCCGACGAAATGCTTCGAGTGGACCTCGGGGACCTGCGCCAGCGCCGCTGGAGCGGCCCAGATCAGGGCGAGCACACCGAGGGAGAACGCGAGTGGACGTTGCATCCGTCACCTCCTGTCCGGGTTTTCAGCGAGTCCGAGAGACCTGTCGAGAGAAGAGCGTCCGGAGCATAACACCTCATGCAACGGCGACAGACCAGCTGATTAGCCGGTCGCCGGCCCGTCGAGCCAGACCAACCTTCACACAGCGTCGTCTAAACCCCCCAAGGAGCCTGGCCATGCATACTTCTGTGGAGCAGCGCCTCGCTCGTATCGAACTCACGAATCGGATTCTGACCACCCTGCTCGTCGTAGGAATCGCCTTGTTCGGTTCGCTGGCCTTGACTCAGGAACCGCTTGCTCAGGAGTTTCGCGCCCAGCGGTTCGTATTGGTAGATCCGGCCACGGAACAAGAGTTGGCGGTCTTGGGTTTCGATGCCACGCAGGGCACGTTCCTGCGATTGACCCACGGAATCGGGATGCTAACGGCGAGCATCAGCAGCTACGGTCCGAGCCTGGTCGGCAATCAGGAAGACCTGTTCAACCCGGTGCCGAAAGTCCGTCCACTCCGCTAACTTCAGCGGCAATCTGTAGACCTACGGCGGCTCGGCCGAACGGTCCAGACGTCCCGTCGCAACCTCTGCAACTCCTGCGCGTTGGTGTCCTCTTGAGTTCGTCGCGCCGCCGGTCCGACTTGACTGCGCACGCTTGACCGACGCCTCCGTCTGGTATTGTGACGTTCGACGCCATGAAGACCATTGCGACTGGGTCGCAATTGGAGTGCTCATACAAGCGTCACCGCCACGAGGAGGTGAGTGTGTATCGCACCACGTTCCTGTTTGCGCTGCTGACCGTCGTAGGTATCTCCGATCTGCAAGCCGGTCAACTCGGTACGACTCTGCGTCAGTTCACACGCGAGGTGCCGGATCTGACAAATCTCCTCGTCGGCGACTGGACGGCCACACCCACGAAACCGGGACGATTGCCGCGCCGTGACAGCACCCTGCTTCGGTTCGCTTTTGATGACGACACCGTGACGCTGACCCGCCGCGCTTTTCTTGCAGGGCGATTCACTGGGAGCATGGTTACGTACCAAACCGACGGCCAGGAGCACCCGTGGGGGCCAGCAGACTACGCGGTGACAAGGGTGGGCGCACGCGTCCTTAACGTCGTGTATACGCTCGATGGAAGGGTGCTTGGCCAGAGGACGTTCGTGGCCTCGGTTGATCGGTTGACCGTCACAACGCTCGTGAAAGACGCGGACGGGAACGACGATGTGTCACAGTTCGTCCTCGATCGCCAGTGGCCCGTCGAAGGTTGACAACGCAATGACAGGGCCAGGGAAATCGTTCGCCGCTTTCGGCTGCGTGACACTACTGGCCATTGGCAACCCTTCCATCGCCCACGCCCAGTTTGGGGCGCTGACTCCAGAAGAGATAGCAGAGGCTATCGACCTCGGTACGAGCAAAGAGCCCGGTCCGTACATGATGCCAAGCGTCCGCGGCGGAGGGATCGTCGGAACGGTGTTCGCGCTCGCGTACACGCCCTTCCTCCGGGTCCAGTTCGCAGCGAACAAGACCTGGATCAACACTGGACGCCGCTTGACGCCCGGTGAGATCGGACCAGGCGTGCTGGCCCCCGTCGTTCATCTCGCAATGTGGCGGCCCGACGAGTGGGAGGGACCCGAATGCGTCGTGAAGCCGGCACGCGTCGAAGTATTCAGGAAGGGGGCAGGGTCGCCGCATCGGGTCCCGTGGAAAGCCCCCCCTGCCCCGGGCATCCCGCCGCTGTGGGTTAAAGATGGCCTTGACACGCTTGCGGAGTACGGAGCCCTCCGGTTCAACCAGGACGGTCGCTTCAACGGACCACAGCCCTGGCCCCTCTGGAAGAACGGCCGGTGGATGATCGTCGCATACCCCCGGGAGTTCCTCCGCTCTGATCTGAGCTTCTTCCTGACGCAAGGAGACGGCGGCTCCGGCAGCTGCATCCTGGAAGGCAACATTCCCTCGGACCTACTTGCGACCTGGCGGTAGGGGGGTGATTATCTCGCCTACTGAAGGAGTGTGATGCCCGACATCCAGACAATCGCCGGGAAGTGGCGGCTGGTCATCGCCGAGCACCCCTCACTGCCGACCTCGCATTATGTGGAGTTCGTGTTCTCCGTCGAAGGCGAGTGCCTTCAGGGCGCGCTTCAACGACGGGACGCTGACGGGCAGTTTCCGGTCGAACTGGTCCTTGATGGGTCCCGGCTCCGCCTGCGGTTCCTCCCGTCGATCCCCACTCCCAGAGACACGGCGTAGACGCCATGGCTCGTGCTGACGCCGGTCGATGACGCCTTCGAGGGTACTGGGAGTGGGCGTCAGGAGAGCGCATTGAGCCCGCGATCGCGCTAAGGCTGGTACGGGTGGCCTGATGGACTAGGGCGGCCGATTCGGTAGCTGTCTTGTTGAGCGATGCCCCCGCTGGTAATCGGTCGATGTTGCGGCGGTCATGGAGCGTAATCTATGCTGCCAACCACATGAACATACCGGGTCAGATAAAGAAGAGAGCGATGCTCTCCGGCCGTTTCACTCTGCATTCAGGTAGAACGAGCGACACCTATTTCGACAAGTATCAGTTCGAGTGCGACCCGAAGTTGTTGGCGGCAATCGCGGCTCAAATGGTGTCTCTCATACCGGATGGAACAGAAATCCTGGCAGGACTGGAGATGGGTGGCATTCCCATCGTGACGGCCCTAAGCCGAGCCACGGGCCTGTGCGCTTCCTTTGTCCGGAAGGAGGCGAAGCTCTACGGGACGTGTCGATATGCCGAGGGTCCCGAAATGAGTGGCAAGACGGTTGTCCTGGTCGAAGACGTGGTATCCAGCGGTCGCGCGATTCTCGAGGCCCTGACCAAGCTTAACAAGGACGGAGTCCGACCAGAGTTCGCCCTTTGCGTGATTGACCGTCAAAATGGAGCCTCCGAGGCTCTGAAGAAAAAGGGCGTCGAGCTTCGGGCGCTTTATTCGATACAAGACATCAAAAGAGCCGCTGATGTGGCGAGCAGGTCAGAGTCGTGAACGGGATACGAACTCTTGCGGAGGCCGCTGGGCGGATAGGTCGCGATAAACGGCTAGTGTTGACCGATGCCGGGTCCGGCCTCACGAGAGTCCCTCCGGCGGATCGCTAAACACTACGCGACCAGAACGAAGCCGCTGGCGCGGCGGCCGCTTCGCGTGCAATACTCGAAGAGTCGTGGTCGTTACCTGCGATGCTATGGATCGGGAGACTGACCTGTAAGTGATTGATTCTAAAGGACAGTCATATCTAGCTCCATAGGGGCACGCGACCGCCTTTCTCCACCAGCGCCTTCCTTCAAGTCTCGTTATCGAAAGTGCCTCGGCGAGAACATCGCGGCTCGTCTCGTCGGGCTTGCGCCGAGGCACTCACGATGAACGCTAGCGACTACTCGCGACCTATCCCAAAGTTGACGTATCGGGGCCTGCGCTAAGGCAACCCTCGCGCAACCAATTGATGTATCGTGTTCGAGGACGGTAACCTTCGGAGAAAGAGAACCGTGGTGCTCCACCGCGTGCGTCCCTGCCAACGGGCGTTGCTGTACGCCCTCCTGGTTCTCACACAGCTCGCATGCAACTCGACCCCTGAGGCACTCGTGAGTGGCATCCGCGACGTCCGTGCCCTCGTCAGAGATCAAGATCCCCACGGTGCGATGGCGTTGGCCGATGACTTGATTCAACAGTTCCCCGAGTCGGTCGAGCTTCGCGCCTGGAGAACAGCCGGCGCGTCCCGAACGGCCCACGCGGCGCAGGCGGTTGCCGACGCCCGAGAACTGGTCGCGGAGCACCCCGACGACGGGTGGGCCTGGTTTGCCCTCGCCGCAGCGGCGTTGTCAGACCCCGACTACGAGCAAGACGGGTTGGAAGCCAGCCAGAAGGCGCGTGCGCGACTGCCGACCAGTTCCGACATCGTGTGGATGCGGGCCTCGGTCCTTGTGGCCGCGAACCAGCACGACAAGGCCATCGAGTTGTTGGACGAGCATATGGACGGCGCTGAGAGCCCGGCCGAGTTGCTTGTGGCCAAGGGGGATGCGATCTATTCGCACGCGTCCCGTCAACGCGCGCGCGATCCCGAACGAGTGGAGGCCGTGCTCACCCTCTTCGAACAGGCCCGCGCCCAAGATCCGCTAAACGTCAATGCCCACTACCGGGCGGGAGCGGTCCTGTCGTCGATACGGCGTACCGATGAGGCCGTACCGCTCCTTGCGGAGGCCGTGCGGCTTTCGCCGAGTGCCATCCGCATCCGTACCGGGCACTGGCGCTCGATCATCGGGAGCCGGGAGATCGATCCCGAGGAGAAACGCCGGCTGGTCGCCGCTGGCGCCGAGGATCTGCTGACCTCCACCCGCACCGACCCGTACGCGCACGCACCGGCCCTGCTAGCGATCGCCGGTACCTACGTGCAACTCGACGCCACCGACGAAGCCGAACGCATCAACGAACAAATCCTGACTGAGTACCCCGACAGTCAGGAGGCGGAATGGGTCCTCTACAACCGGTTCTCTGCAAATCGTCCGGAAGCGGGACCGGACGGTCAGGTGGACACCGAACGTCAGCGCGAGTACCGGCGGCTCTTACGCGAGTTCATCGAGCGGCCAACGTACCATCTGGCGGCCCTCAAGGGGACCGCCTATCTGTTGCTCTTCATTGAGACGATGTCTGACCCTGAGATTGACCCCGCCGATTTCCTCGACATCGTCCAAGGCATGGTCACGTGGGAGGAGCGCAATACGCACTTGCTCGCGACCGCTGTGATCGCTCTGGCCGAGAAGACCGACTACTACGCCGAGGCGGCGGCGATTGCGCTGAAAGGCGTCGACCTGGGCCGCGAGCGGCTTGAGGGCCAGAGAGACCGCTTCGACATCGAGGGCGACTACGAGAACGCCGTGAACGGCATCACCGCGCTGATGCAGGACGCCCTCGGCTGGGTCTACTTCCAAGAGGGGCGTCTCGACGACGCCGAAACGGAGCTGCTCCGATCCTACGATCTCAACCCCAAAGGGCGGTCCACTCTCTTCCACATCGGCCAGCTGTACGAAGCCAAAGGCGAGGCGATGGACGCGGAGACCTTCTACGTCCAGGGCCTGGCCGTGCAGGCGCCTGGTGACAATCCATCGGAGACGGCACTCCAGGAGTTGTACGCCCGTGAGCACGCCGGCGGAGACGGTTTTCTTGACTACCTTGAGGAGATCAAGACACGCGAGGCAACCGAGAGAAAGGCCGAGATTCTGGCGGCCCGTATCGAAGAGGCCCAGCCGGCACCCGCGTTTGAACTCGCCACCCTCGGAGGCGACACCGTCAGGCTGGCCGATTTCGACGGACAGATCGTCGTTCTGAATTTCTGGGGCATCTGGTGCGGCTGGTGCGTGACCGAGCTACCCGATCTCCAGAAGCTCCACGAAGAATTCGCAAACGATCCGGAAGTGACGGTCGTCACCATCAACAACGACCCGAATTCTGATGACGTGTCACCCTGGATGGAGGAGCGGCAGTACACCTTTCCGGTGCTGCTCGACGGTGGCTATCTTGCCGAAACCGGGGTGTTTGGCTTCCCAACGACCTGGTTCCTCGACCAACAGGGGCGCATTGCCTTTGAGAAAAGCGGTTGGAGTCAGGAACTCGTGCAAGAGTTCACGTGGCGTGTCGAAGCGCTGCGCAACGATCAGTAGCCTATGACGTTCACGAACCAGCCGCCGAACGCGCCCGAGGCCGATCGGCTCATGCCGCGCCGAGGGTGGGTCCGCCTGCTCGGTTGGACCTGGGCCGTCATGATGCTGATCGCACTCGGCGTCGCCCTGGTTGACGGGCTGAGCCAGTAGCCACCATTGGCAGCGAAGGAACAGCGGGCTACCTAGCCCGAGCGCCTTGGCCCCGCCAGCTGACCAGCGCGCCGAGTCCGCGCCCGCCGCAGTTACGTCGCAGACAGCAAACCGGTGGTTCAACGTCCGTTCTAAGTCGCTCCGAAGCCTCAGACGTGTGGACCGCGCAGCCCCGTCACTCCAGGGTGTACAGCATCTGAATATCAATCTGGACTGGCACGGGCTCTCCGAAACGCGTGCCGGGCGAGAAGCGCCACCGCCGCAATGCGGCCATCGCCTGTTGATCCAGCCCCGTCGGATCGAGCGACCTGACGATGCGTATGTCACTGCAGATCCCGGTCGTTTGCACGACACACGCCATCGCGACCGATCCCTGAATCTCCGCCTCCAGCGCTTCCTTGGTATAGGAAGGACTTTGCTGATGAATGACCGTTGGCGGCCTGGCCGACCACCAGAGCACGCCAGCCACGAGACACACGACGAGCGCGCTCGAGAGCGCGCCGATCACCAGGGGCTTTCTCATGACTCGGACCTCCTGCATTTCGCGCTTCGCGCGTTTGAGATCGCCGACACTCCGAATCGCCGCGGCCTCCGCCTCTTGCGGCGACATCCCCTGCTCTCGGTTGCGTTCGATGCGCCGCTCAAGGTGGTACCGCAACTCCTCATCGAGTTCGCGTTCAAGCGTCCGTCGGCGAAACAGGTTCAGGACCCGAGTCAACAGGGACATGTCATGCCAGCTTGAGAATGCGCGCGACGGCGTGGACGTGCCTGGCCCAGTCCTGCTCCAGTTGAACAAGGTGACGTCGCCCTCTTGCCGTGATGACGTAGAACCTCGCGCGGCGGTTGTTCTCGGAGGTGTCCCATCGCGACTTGAGCCAACCCGCCTCCTCCATCCGATGCAAGGCGGGGTAGAGGGAGCCCTCCTCCGTCGAGAGGACATCCTGAGAGACGCGTGCGACCCGCTCGGTGATGTCGTAGCCGTGTAGTGGCTTCCCGTGGACCACGGTTCTGAGCACCACGAGGTCAAGCGTCCCGTACAAACGGTCGCGTGTGGCACGTCCCATAGATGTCTATGTGAGTATGCGGCTCAGGCCGGGGACTGTCAAGTGACAGGACTCGCCGGTGGTTCAGCGGTCCGTTCTAGCTCGCCCTACGACAGTCGTCGTTGACACTACGTCATTTATCGTAGATACTCTTGGTGATGACGAAAAGGGCGGTCGTTCCAAAGCCCACAAACGCCCAGCTAGGCATTCTCCGCGTGCTCTGGGCCCGGGGTGCCTCAACCGTACGCGAGGTACACGATGTGCTCTCCGAGCAGCGGACGTTTGCCTACACAACGACGCTGAAGTTGCTGCAGGTCATGACCGCCAAGGGCCTGACGACCCGTGACGTGCAGGGGCGCGTTCACCGGTACCGCCCGAGCCTTCCCGAGGACGAAACCCAGCGTCGGCTGGCCGGCGATCTGCTCGATCGCGCCTTTGGAGGCTCGCCATCGAAGCTCGTGATGCAGGCGCTCGCCTCGCGCGAGGCATCACCGGAAGAGATCAAGAAGATCCGTCAGCTGCTCACTGCGGCCGAACGCAAAAGGAGAACGACCGATGCTTGATGCGCTCAGCGAGAGTCTCGTCATTCGCAGCCTCGGGTGGGCCCTGCTCCAATTCATCTGGCAGGGCTGTGTCGTCGCCCTTCTCATCGCAGCCACGCTCGGTCTGCTCCACCGTCACACGGCCGCCACCCGGTATCTGGTCGCGACGGCCGGTTTGCTCGTCATGTTCCTGTTGCCCGTCGCAACCGTCGTCGGGCAGGCGCGTTTGGGCTCCACCACGGCGTCGGGTGTCGCCGCGATGGCCCCGCCCTATTTGATGACGGTCGTGAACCAGACGTCCGACACGTGGGCCTTCTCCGCGGTGCTTGTGTGGCTCGCGGGCGTCGCTGCCCTGTCGTTGCGTCTCGTCACGGGCTGGTATCTCGCGGGCCGATTGTGCCGACGGGGCACACAGCCAATCTCGGCGCACTGGCGGCGCCGTGTGCTTGCGCTGGCGTCTCGGCTCAGGGTGACGCGTCGGGTGCGGGTGCTGGAATCCCGGCTGGTCCGGGTTCCAGCGGTCATCGGGTGGTTGCGGCCGGTCCTCCTGCTCCCCGTCAGCGCGTTCGCTGGTCTTAGCACCGTGCAGCTTGAGGCGATCATCGCGCACGAGCTGGCCCACATCCGGCGACACGACTACCTGGTCAACGGCCTCCAGGCCGCGATCGAAACGGCGCTCTTCTACCACCCCGCCGTCTGGTGGCTCTCCGGACGCATCAGAGAAGAGCGGGAGCACTGCTGCGATGACGTCGCGGTTGCCGCGTGTGGCGACGCCGTGGCCTACGGTCGGGCGCTGGCCGACCTCGACGAGCTACGGCAGACCGAGGGCGCACTCGTCATCGCGGCGAACGGTGGGTCGCTCACTCGGCGTATTCAGCGCCTCGTCAGCGCTCCCGTGCCACCGTCACGCGGTGGCCTGGCTGCATTGGTCTTCTGCGGCCTCGCCATTGCGGTCGCCTGCTCGTCCGTCGATGGACCATCCGAGTTGGCGCCGGAGCAATCCGGCGGTACCCTCGCAGGGACGGTGGCGCCATCAGAACCAGACCCTGAGCCACTGCATGTCGGCGGCGACATCCCTGCTCCAACCAAGGTTCATAACGTCCCACCCACGTATCCGCCCGAAGCCCAGGCCGGAAAGGTAACCGGCGTCGTCGTTCTGGAGGTGCTGGTCGGCATCGATGGCCGAACGAGGGTTCTCGAGGTATTGCAATCCGTACCAATGCTCGACGAGTCGGCGATTGCGGCGGTTGAGCAATGGGAGTACGCGCCGACCGTCGTCGACGGCGTCACGGTGCCGGTCGTGATGACCGTCACGATCAACTACACGTTGAGATCCTAGAGGGCGTTCCGCTCTAGCCGCCGATCCGTGGACCAATGAGACCGCTCGCGTGGGTAAACGCTGGGCGACTGAAAGGGACTAGGCAGGAGTGATCGTAGGCAGCCTTAGATCGCCCCGCCGGGGAGAACCTGGGATCATGCCTACTTGTCAGCTTCGACGGGGGCGTATTGGAGTGCCGCGACAAACCACTCGTTACTCTCTCTGGTGAGGGTAATCATCGTGTGCATGCGATTTCCCCGAAGTTCGGACACTCCCCGAATGACCGCTACCTCAGGCAGCACAGTTGTTTGCTGGTGGGTGAATGTTATTGGCGGGCCTCCTTCAGCAAACTCCTCGTGACCGGCCGCTGCGATGTTGGCTCGCCCGAAAAGAACATCGGTGTTGAGCGCGAGGATGCCGTTCTCGTGGTAGAAGGCTGCGTGGGCTTCGGCGTCACCTTCGCGGATGACCTCAAAAAGGCGATCGACTCTGTCATTGACCGCTGCCTCCTCATCACTTTGAGCCACCGGACCAGTGTTAAGAGCAAAGACGACGCCAATTACGAGGATTTCAAGTCTCATCGCTGCCTCCGTCGCGCCCGGTAAATGGCCGTTTCCGTTCTGAGTTCACGGACCTTTATACACCGACAGGTAACGAAGAAGCGCCGGTAACACTTCGGCCGTTCCAGAGGCCAAGGGCACGCATCTCACGAGGCCGGGGGCACTCGCTGGATTGCCCTACGCCGACTTCGATTACTCCTGGAAAACCCGCCCCTCTCGACCGGCTTCCGAGCTGCTTGACACGCAGACGTCGTAGTGCTATTTATATCGCATGCATGCGACAAAACTAGCATGACGCCACAACCCCTCCATTCCGTCCTCACCAAGCGAGAGCGACAGATTATGGACGCGCTCTATCGCCTGGGTCGCGCCACCGCCGGCGAGATCCTGGAGCAGATCCCCGGCGCGCCCAGTTACTCGACCGTGCGTACGCAGCTCCGGGTGCTCGAGCAGAAGGGATACGTCCGGCACACGGAGCAGGGCCTTCGCTATCTGCACGAGCCGACCGTCCCCCGGCACGCCGCGCGGAAGACCGCGCTGAAGCACCTGGTTGATACGTTCTTCGATGGGTCGCCCGCCAACGTGGTGACGGCGTTGCTCGGCCGTGATGCGGCGAAGCTCTCGGACGAGGAACTGGAGCAGATCGCTCAAACCGTCAAGGCCGCGAGGAGCGACTCGCGATGACACTCTTGCTGGACGTGGCCCTTCGCTCGTCGGCTCCTGTCCTCGTGGCCCTCCTGGCCTGTCTTCTGCTGCGGCACCGCTCGGCGGCGTTGCGGCACCGTATACTGGCCGCTGCGGTGATCGCCGCGGCGATTGTCGTCCCGCTCTCGGTCGTCTTGCCATCCTGGGGCGTGCCTCTCCCAGGGGCATCCTTAGTGTCTGTGGACTCGAGGACACCCGTGGTGGTGAGCGCTGACCATGTGGTCACCGTGGCGCCGGCGGGCGCGCCCTCAATCGCCTTTGCGAGTGCGCTGCAGGTGGTGTTTCTTGTCTGGATCGCGGGAGTCGCGATCGGCGGCGGGTTGCTGCTCCTCAGGGTCGCGCGACTCCGACGATTGACGATGAAGGCCGTGGCCGTGGTGGACGGCGACTGGCGTCGATTGACCGCCGAAATTGCCGCTAGATACGGCGTCAGCCGGCCGATTGTCCTCCTCACGACCGGCGCGTCAGACATCCTCGCGACGTGGGGGCTTCTGACACCACGCGTACTCCTGCCGGCACACGCCACGACCTGGAGCGAGAAACGAGCGCGCATCGTGCTGCTTCATGAACTCGCACACATCAAGCGGTTCGACTGGGCCCTACAAATAGGAGCGGACGTGCTCCGAACCATGTTCTGGTTCAATCCGCTACTTTGGATTCTCTGTGCCCGGCTTCGCCGCGAGAGCGAGCGCGCGTGTGATGACATCGTGCTCGGTACGGGAGTACCCGCCGCGACATATGCGTCACATCTCGTGGATATTGCGAAACGCTGCCGGCGGCCCGCATCTGGCTGGGTGCCCGCCCTCTCGATCGCTCGCCCGTCAACCCTCGAAGGGAGAATCGTCGCCATGCTGAACACCCGTCTCAATCGCCAGGCGCCGACATCGCGAGCGACGGCCGTCATTCTGGTCGCGCTGGTCGCCATCGTGTTCCCCACGGCATCGTTCGACGTGTCGGCCCAGGAGGGACCCCGCGTCCTGATGGGCTCTGTCTACGACACCACCGGCCTCGTCCTTCCAGCCGTCGCCGTGACCCTCATCGACGAGCAGGACGTGAGGAGGTCGTCCGCTACCGATGCGAGGGGGGCGTTTACGTTCACGTCAGTCGACGCCGGCAACTACGTCCTTGAGGTCTCGATGCCGGGTTTCCGCCTACTGCAAGACGGGTTCACGCTCAAGACGGCCAGGGAGTGGAACCGCAACATCACCATGCAGGTCGCAGAGCTTGTAGAGACCATCACCGTATCTGTCAGGCGCCCGGCGCAGGCCGCTGCGGCGTCATCGACCGGAGGCAGTGGTCCGATTAGGGTCGGCGGGAACATCAGGCCGCCCGACAAGCTCGAGGATGCCGCACCCGGGTACCCGCTGACGATGCGCGATGCGGGTCTGGAGGGTGTGGTGCCGATGGAGGCCCTGATCGGTCTGGACGGGAGGGTCGCGTCGGTGCAGGTCCTCAGCGCGCAGGTCCACCCGGAGTTTGTCAAGGCGGCGAAGGAAGCCGTCCGTCAATGGGTGTACAGCCCCACGCTCCTGAACGGGACCCCCGTCGAGGTGAAGATGATGGGTGTCCGTGCGGTTCCGCCTGGAGGAGTGAGGCCCACGGCTCCGAGGGTTCCGGTCGGGGAGCCGGTTCTGCTCCGACCCGGCCCCGCAAGAGCCTCGGCTATCGAACACCGGCGGATTTACTCGCGGAGACTGTTGCACTGACCGGTTGAATCGGCAGGCGTGGTCGTTAGGTATCCCCGAATCGGGCGGATTACTAAACGCTGCGCGACTAGAACGAAGCCGCTGGCGCGGCGGCCGAGTGGCATCTGAGTAATTCGTAGCAGCATGTTGGTCACAAAAGGAGGTGTCTGTGACCACACATCTGCAGCGGCTGCACGAGGAGCTCGTGCGTCGCCACTACGCCGCATCGACCACCGCAAGCTACGTCAGGATCGTCAATGCCTTCCGGCGACACACCGGGAAACGGCTCGACCGCGTGAAGCCGGACGACCTCCGACGGTATCAGGTCTTTCTGCTCGAAGACCGCCAGCTCGCCGTCGGTACCGTCGTGACTCACATCTCGGCGCTCCGGTTCTTCTTTCTCCGCGTCCTCAAGCGCCGGAACATGAAAGAGGACTTGCCCTATCCCAAGCACCGACGCCGGCTGCCCACGGTACTCAGCCCCGACGAAGTCCAGCGTCTCATCGCGGGCGCGAAGAATCTGTATCACCGCACGATGCTGCTCACGCTCTACGGCACCGGTCTGCGGCGGAGTGAGCTGTGCCGGTTGAAGGTCCAGGATATCGATAGCGAGCGCATGGTCCTGCGCGTCGTCCACGGCAAGGGCGGGCGGGATCGCGACGTCCCGCTCTCGCCGACGCTCGTAGCCGCGTTGCGCGAGTACTGGCGCTGGATGCGCCCGGAGACGTACCTGTTTCCGGGCACGAAGGACGGCTGGCGGGCCGATCGCCCGATCACCACCAAGCCGGTCTGGGAGGCCGTCCGGTTCGCCGCTGCGCGCGCCGGGATCGAGAAGCCGGTGAGCCCCCACACGCTGCGTCACAGCTACGCGACGCACTTGCTCGAAGCCGGGGCCGACCTGCGGACGATCCAGCTGCTTCTGGGCCATGCGGACCTGTCCCACACGACCGTGTATCTGCATCTGTCGCGACGCCATCTGCAGGCGGCCCCGAATCCGCTCGAGCAGCTCCAAGTGCCCACACCCGCGGCCCTGCCGCGGTCCCGACGCTTGCGCCGATCGTAGACATGCGTCGGCCGCCGATAGAGGTGGCCGATGTCCTCCGCGCCCAGGGTGATCACTTCCTGGCACGGCATCCGTGGCTGAGCGTCCAGCACCGGACCGTGCTCCGGGCCCTCCGACGCTGTCGGACGGCCGCCCTCGGGGGTCACCTGGATCAGTGTGACGCGTGCGGGCATCGGGCGATCTCGTATAACTCGTGTCGGAATCGGCACTGTCCGAAGTGCCAAGCGCACGCGCGTGAGCGCTGGCTGGCCGCGCGGGAGCGCGAGCTGCTCGCCGTGCCCTACGTCCACGTGATCTTCACCCTGCCGCACACCCTCCACGTCCTGTGCCGGCGCAACGCCGCGCTGATCTATCAGCTGCTGTTTCGCGCGAGCGCGGACACATTGCTTGAGGTGGCCGCAACGCCCCGGCATCTCGGTGCCCGGATCGGCTTCCTCAGCATCCTCCACACGTGGGGGCAGACCCTCGTCCGCCATCCCCACGTGCATTGCGTCGTGCCGGCCGGGGGCTTCTCGCTCAACGGGCACCGCTGGGTCCACCCGAAATACGCCGGCTTCTTCCTCCCGGTCACGGTGCTGAGTCGGGTCTTTCGCGGCAAGTTCGTGGAAGGCTTGCGTCGGGCCCACACCCGCGGCGAGCTGGATCTCACCGGGGCGTCCGCCGGGCTCTGTGACCCGGTTCGTTGGCACGCGTTTGTGGACGCGCTGTTTCGCACTGACTGGGTCGTCTATGCGAAGCCGGCCTTCGGCGGACCCGCCGCGGTGCTGCGCTACCTGGGGCGCTACACGCATCGCGTGGCCATCAGCAACCATCGCTTGGTCGCGTTCGATGGTGAGCACGTCACCTTCCGGTGGAAGGACTATGCCCACGACGGCGAGTGGCGCACGATGACGCTCACCGCGATGGAGTTCCTGCGGCGTTTCGTGCAGCACGTGCTCCCGCGCGGCTTCGTCCGCATCCGGCAGTACGGGTATCTCGGCAGCGCCTGTCGCACCGTCCGGCTCGCCCGCGCCCGACGGTTCCTGCGTCGTACCCCACCCCCCGTGACCACGGCGACGACCGTTTCGGGGTGGCACTGTCCGCAGTGCGGCACGACGATGACGCTCGGGCCCATCTTCTCCGCACGCGCCCTCGGCGCGATCGCGCTGGCCTTCGACACCTCGTGACCGTGAGACACCGCACGCGCCAGGCTCATCGGGCTCCCGTCGACGTGTCGCCGCACGCCACACCGGTCGTGTGCTCGTCACCAGCCAGCAGCGCCGTCTCCGCGTCCAGCAACCCGCCTGCGGCCACGCGATGCGCGCCCGCACACCCGCGGCCAGGCCTCAATCCCCACAGGCACCCTCGTTCGCGCAAACGGGAAGACCCCTTGTAGCTCCATAGCCGGACCGCCACCCCAGCACCTTCCTTCAAGTCTCGTTATCGAAAGTGCCTCGGCTTCAACAACACCCCACATCTGCACCGCCTCGCGCCGAGGCACTCACGATGAACGCTAGCGACTAGGCAGGACCTATCACTGGACCACCGACACGGAGTCAATTCCCCAACGGGAACGAGGACGAAACACTAGAGTTTACGGTGTGGATTTCAGCTGCGTAGGAGACTCCCGCCTGCACCGGTTTTGACGCCTTCTCTATTCCTCATCCTTCATCTGGCGAAGGGTCGCGGTGGCCCATACGGCGGGCTATCTTCCAGGAGCCATCGACTTGGCGCTTCAGGAGATTGACACTCTTGCCGTAGATTTCGCGTGGTTCGCCGCTTGCCTTGGGGGTCACTGTCTCGCTGTAGGTGGCACGGGCGAAAGCCCAATCACCAAAGATTAGAATCTCCTCGACGGAGAACGCGATTTGAAGCACATTCTGATCGAAGACCAACTGCATACGTTCGATGTTTGCGTCCCGCCCAATAGTCGACGGCTCGCCCGGGCGCATCACGACCGCGTCATCGGTAAACGCTGCACCCCACCGAGGCCCATCACCGGCACTCAGTGCGGCGCCGACCTCATGAATGACGTCTTCGACTGCCGTCACATCGGCTTCGGTCGTCGGGGGCAGTTCGGACTCTCGCGGCTCTACCGCTTGCCCACAGCCGGAGATTGCCAGGGCACCGACAAGCAGTGTGAACGAATGCAGAAAGGATTGCGTCAGATGCCACTGGGTCATCATGCATACCTCCCATCTCCGTGATAACGATGCAGGTGGGCCCATTCGGTCCCTGGGCGTACTTACTACTGGTTTTCGGTTTCCTGCCGATGCCAGTCGCGCTGCCCCTTCTTTTTCCGCTCCGCGACGACTGGCCGTTCGTTGTAAGCGCGACTTTGCCCTATGGGGCGTACCTCATGGTGACGGTTCCCAACCTAGGGCCGTAGCCTCAGCAGATCGTCTCCTTCTGACCCGCCTGCTGTCAAACCAGAGCTGCGCGCACACGTGTTCCGCCTTGCCGCCGCTACGTCCTCAAGCCAGTGGCGGGACACGTTCATGCCAGTCCGTCGCCTGCTCATAAGCATGGGCAAGTGCGAGCACATCTAGTTCACCCAAAGCCGGCCCACTGATCTGCAATCCTATCGGCAACCCCTCCGAACTGAACCCACACGGCAGGGAGATCGACGGAACGCCGTAAAGGTTGAACGGCATCGTATTGCGAATGAGCGTGTCGTCAAACGGAGTCTCTTGTGCCTCGTCGATACGAATCGGAAGCCGAGAGAGGGTCGGCGTCACGAGTAGGTCCACAGACTCGAACACGCGCGCGATGGCCTTCCGAGCCAATTTCAGCTGATGCGTTCCGCGCACGTAGTCTGTGGCTGGATAATCCACGCCGCGCATGATGCGCGCCAACGTGTTCGGATCGTAGAGTTCGCGCTTCTCTTCGATAAGCTGGGCGTGATACTCGAACGCCTCAGCGAAAACGAGAGGCACCTGTGGCACAGGGGGCAATTCCACATCGTCGATCCCGGTCGTGAGTCCCCCGAGCACCTCGAGCGCACTACCCACCGCTTCCTCTATTTGCGGGTCCAGATTTACATAGAAGGGTTCGCGTGGCACGCCTAGACGAAGCCCGGATGTCCGGCTCTGCATCGCAGCCACGAAGTTAGGGAGATCTGCCTCAATGCTCGTGATATCGAGTGAGTCGTAGCCTGCCATCGCTTGCAGCATGAGCGCCGCATCACCCACGGTGCGACACATTGGGCCGACATGATCAAGCGACACACCAAGGGGAATGACCCCGCGTGTGCTCACAAGCCCATACGTTGGCTTGAGACCGACAATCCCACAGTGAGCCGAAGGGATACGAACTGATCCGCCGGTGTCCGTTCCCAGGGCCCCGGCACACAGCCTGGCGGCGACCGCTGCTCCTGAGCCACCCGACGACCCTCCTGGGATTCGAGCTAAGTCCCATGGATTGTGAACTGGGCCGGCGTTGGTGATGGCCGAAGTCGCACCAAAGGCGAACTCATGCATGTTGAGTTTACCCAGAATGATCGCACCGGCTTCCTTGAGCCGCCTCACAACCTCTGCATCTTCATCCGGTCTGCGATCTGCAAGAACGGCGCTCGCCGCAGTAGTCAGAATCCCTGCGGTATCGATATTGTCCTTGAGCCCAATCGGAATTCCATGTAACGGGCCGCGCCAAATGCCGCTCGCCAGCTCGCTCTCCAACTGGCGCGCCTGCGCCAGGGCCGGCTCTGTCGTTACCGTGATAAAGGCATTCAATCGATCGTTCAGCCGCTGGATGCGCTCAAGATACGCACGAACCAGACTAACCGGCGACAAATCACTTGAACGAATTAACCGGGCAGCTTCTGTGATGCTCAATCCTGTTGGATCGGTGAACTGAGCGATGGACCGAGTGGTCGCAAGCCACACGCCAGCCAAGCTTGTGGAAACAATGAATTCGCGTCGACTGGAGCGTCCAGCGTTCATGCTGATTCCCCTCGTCCCTTCAGCGCCACGTCCCGATCGAGCTTCGTGTCTCTGGCCTGATAGACCTGGCCCATGCCGCCTTCGCCGATCTTGGCCGTGACGGAATACGGGCCGAGCGTGGTGCCAGCTTGGAGTGGCATGGCTAGGGAATGGGCACACGCTCGAGCAGCTCCTGGTGCCAGTTCTGCACCACGACGATGTGAGGATTGGCTGCCTGACCGACTGGGCCTTCCCTGACCATGAGAAACCGCCCGTCGGGCGCCACGTCCCACGGCCGAGTTCGAAGCGGCCCACCGCTGCGGTACGGGGCGGCGAACAAGAATTCAGGTGTCCCGGCGTCAAAGGCGAATTCTGTTTCCACGGTAACGACCATCATGTCACCGGTGTCGCTCCGACGAAAAAACAGCTCCTGCCCGCTAGGTCCCCACACTGGCGAGCGACCGCCGTCGCGAGAAATTTGCCACCTGCCGCCTTCCACGTCCGGAAACGATTGGACCCACACCTCCCCGCCGTCCCCGCCGGACACATGCGCAATCCACCGGCCATCCGGAGAGACCTCCGCGTAAACGTCAAGAAACTCCGTGTCAATGAGTCCTTCGGTCTGGCTCTCCGCACCGAACGAGACCAATTTGAGATCTATGCCTCCCGCCGGCAACGTGTCCATGATGACCAGTGATTGCCCGTCAGCCGACCAGGACTGAGGTGCTTGGAGGGTGTCGCTCGTCGTCAACCGTTCGACTGGGCCCGTGCCATTGGCCGCCTTCGAGTAAATGTTGTGCCGCCCGTCTCGGTTGGAGGTGAACAGCACCCGCTGACCGTCAGGACTCCAGATAGGGTAGCGGTTGAAACCGGGGCCGACGGTCAGCCGTGTTGGTGTGTCTCGCTGGAGGTCATAGACCATCACATACGACGTCTCGGACTCAACGACGTCCACAACGATGTACCGCCCATCAGGAGAAATCCTCGGGGATTCGTACGGCGCAGGCGGAGCGCTGAGCAGTGCTTCCCGTCCCTGTCGGTCGACCCATACCATGGTGCGTTCCTCCGCAGCTGCTGAGACGTCGGGCACGTAGACAAGCGAGCCGTTCTCCGACACGTCGTAGTCTGCGGCGCCCGCATCCTTCGTGAGCACGCCTTCCAGCACCGGGACGGGGTCGCCAACGGCGTGCAAACCGCGTAGGTCGAAGCCGACGGCCCACAGGTTCCCCTCCCCGCCGTACAGCAGATGTCCGCTCGGGGAATAGCGCGAATACGAGCCGCCCCGAACGACGACCGTCTGCTCGCGAGTGTCGAGAGAGAGGACGGCAATCTGCGACTCTTCGATCGGGTTCGCCTGGATCGTGAACAGGACCGCCTTGCCACCGGGCAGGATCTCCGGCCAGCGATGGTCGACTTCTCCGTGCTCGACGTCTGGTGTCGTCAACGGCTCGGGTTCACCTCCGCCGGCGGACACCCGCCACAGGCCCGAGGCGGTATCTTGTGTCGCGAACACGATGGTGCCATCCGCTCCCCAGCTTGCGCCGCGGAGGTGACCCGGTATTTCGCAAATCGTCGACGTCGGACCGCCCTCCACCGAGACACGCTGCAGCAGGATGGTGTTGTCCAGGACTCGGTTGTAGAACCCAACCGAGACGCCATCCGGCGAAAAGAACGGACCGTTCATCTCGCCCTCGGTCACAAGCGTTTCGGAGGTGAGCTGGTCTACAGAACGCACGTGCAACCGTTCCGCGCCGATTCCTACACTGCCCGAGAGATAGGCAACGAGTTGGCCGTTGGGCGACATCGCGACATCCTGCGAGACCGGTGCGATGTGTAACGAAGGCGTCACGTTGCGTGCCATCGTAAAGCGGACGACACCGGAGGATCCGGTCGCGTCCGCGTCCAAACAACGAGACCGGTGACGAGAGCAACAAGGAGCATGCCGCTCAGCGTCGGAAGGGCCCGCTGCCAGACGTGTAGCTGAGGAACAACGGCAGTTGCAACGGCGGCGCTTGCTGCGGTATCAAAGGCGCCCTCCATTGCGAGGCGCACATCCCCGAGATCACGGACCCGCTGACTCGGATCTTTGTGCAGACATCTTCGCAGATAGGCCGCAAATGCGGCCGGGAGCGTGTCGGGCAGACTGTCCCACGACGGGTCGGCCCGAATAACATTAGCGAGCGTGACGGAACCGTCCTCGCCCTGGAAGGCGCGTCGTCCCGTGAGCATCTCGTAAAGCACGACGCCAAAGGCCCAGATGTCAGCACGCTTGTCCACACGCTTCCTTCGGACCTGTTCCGGCGACATATACTCCGGCGTGCCCATAATCACGCCCATCTCCGTGTCTACGGCAGTGCGCGTCGGTGACTGGTTTGGATCTCCTTCCCCCGCAGCGTCCAGCGCCGTCGCCAACCCGAAGTCCAGCACCTTCACCGTGCCGTCGTCTTTGACCTTGATATTGGCCGGCTTCAAGTCGCGGTGGATCACTCCAGCTTCATGCGCTGCTTCAAGGGCTTCAGCGATCTGCTTGGCGATAGGCAACGCTTCATCAACCGGGATCGGCCCTTGCGCGATGCGATCAGCCAGCGTCGGCCCTTCCACCAACTCCAACACCAACGCTCGCGTGTCGTCTGCTTCCTCGATACCGTGGATTTGCGCGATGTTCGGGTGGTTCAGGCTGGCGAGAACCTGTGCTTCGCGCTGGAACCGAGCGAGGCGATCAGGGTCAGACGCAAACGCTTCCGGCAGGATCTTGAGCGCCACCTGGCGGTTCAGCTTGGTATCGGTGGCCCGATAGACCTCGCCCATCCCGCCTTCGCCGATCTTGGCCGTGACGGCATACGGGCCGAGGGTGGTGCCGGGTTGCAGTGGCATTAGTTGAGCGGCACGAGGCGCTTGAGTTCCTCGAACCAGTTTTGGATGAGGACGATTTGGGAGGAAGTCTGGCCGGCGGTCACGTCTCCAGCCTTCAACGTCACGAAGCGCCCATCCGGGGCAACGTGGTATTGACGAACCCCGTTAAACTCGGTGTGGTGGTTGCCGTCGAACAGCTCGGTCGGCGTGCCGACCACACCCTCGCCGCTCACTCCAACCGTCATGACGCTCGTCCCGAGTCGGTAGAAGATTTCCGAACCGTCTCGCGACCAGATCGCCATGTCGCCGCCTCCGATTGACACCGGCACCCTCGGACCCGGCCCTGGGTATGGCTGCAGATAGATTTCCAGCGCCCCCGACTGGTCGGAGCGATACACGAGCCAGTTGCCGTTCGGGGACACTTCGGCGTTGCCATACGCGAACTCCCCCTGGATGACTGGTGTCGGCGTACGCTCACCTTCGAGTGGAACCTGCCAGATTTCTCGCTGTGCGCCATCGACCCTGGCGAACAACACGGCGCGCCCGTCGGGCGTGACGGACGTGGTCATATCCAGGACATCGCTCGTCGTCAGCTGTTCGATCTCGCCGCTGCCGTCGGCGGGCACCCAGTGGAGGTCGAACGTGCCTCCGATGTTCCAACCGAAAACGACGCGCTCCCCGTCCGGGGTCCAGACGGGCCCGCCAGCCACCGCCTGGTTCGTAAGCCGCAGCCCGGCGCCCGTAACAACGTCATAGACCCACAGCGCCTGCTGTGATCCATCCGCAACGCGGACGGCCAAGCGCGTCCCGTCTGGCGAGAGACGCGGCACACCGTACGCCTGAGGGGGCAGCGGTAACGCTTCCTCGCGACCCTCCCGGTCCACCCACACAAGACTGCGCGGCGTCTGACCCCCTCCAGCGCCGCTGACATATGCGAGCGACCCGTCACGGGCGAGGTCGAAGTTCGCGGCGCCGCTGAGCTTGGTGACCACACCGTCGAGCACGGGCACGGGGTTGGGATTGGTTACCTCCAGCCGATCCAGATCGAAGCCCACCGCCCGTAACGTCCCATTGACGCCGTACACGATGTGGCCCGTTGGTGCGTAGCGGGGCGCGCTGCCCCCCGAGACGAGCACCCGCTGTTCACCGGTTTCCAGGTTCAGCATGGCAATCTGGGCCTGCTCGATGACTCCGCCAGTGATGGTGAACAGGACGGCGCGGCCACCCGGCAAGACGTGGGGCCACACATGGTTCGCTGTTTGCGCAGCGTCGGGCGTACTCAGCTCCTCTGGATCACCCCCATTCGCTGAGACGCGCCACAGACCGCTCGGGGCGGTGTTCCCAAAGATGATCGTGTCGTCCTCTGCCCAGTGCGCCCCGAGGATGTTGCTGCCCATGCTGCAGATGGTGACTGGTGGCCCACCGAGGATGGAGACCTTCTGTAGGGTGTCATCGCTGTTGTCAAAAAACCCCACCCATGCGCTGTCCGGGGAGACGAAAGGCTCGAACACCTGGGTGTTAAGGCCCTGTAGGGGTGTGGCGGTCAGGGCATCAACAGAGCGGACATAGAGCTGGAACGGATTGCCGCCGCTGGCGGTGTAGACCACGCGGGTGCCATCGGGGGAGATGGCGATGTCCTGCCGGGTCCCTGACACGCCCACCGTCTCAGGGGCTGGGGGAGGAATAGCAAACCGTTCCACGCGTGGCACCGCTGGCTCCGCACGGGTCGAACTCCAGACGGCAAGCCCGGTAAGGACACCGGCCACCGCTGAGATACCGAGTGCCAGTGGGAGAGCCTGCCGCCACCGCCCTGACTGAGGCGCGGTGGGTTCGGCTAGGGGCACGTTGATCGTCGTCTCGAACGCGCCCTTCATCGCAAGGCGCACGTCACCGATGTCACGGAGCCGTTCTTTCGGGTCCTTCTCCAGGCACCGACGCAAGACGGTCCGCACGTTTGGCGGCAGCTCCGACGGCAGGGGTGCCACGTTCACGTCCGACTTCATCACGGAGGCCAGCGTAAGCGACACGTCCTCGCCTTGGAAGGCGCGTTGTCTCGTGAGCATCTCGTAGAGCACACATCCGTATGCCCAGATGTCCGCTCGCTTATCGACGGGCTTGCCGCGTGCTTGCTCCGGGGACATATACGCCGCCGTCCCCATAATCACGCCCATCTGGGTAGCGGCGGCAGTGAGCGTGGGCGACAGCGAGGGATCACCCTCCGGCGTCGTGTCCAGGGCTTTGGCAAGACCAAAGTCCAAGACCTTGACGGTCCCGTCTTCCCGCACCTTGATGTT
The DNA here is from genome assembly GCA_965249105.1 of Vicinamibacterales bacterium. Classification (GTDB taxonomy): domain Bacteria; phylum Acidobacteriota; class Vicinamibacteria; order Vicinamibacterales; family UBA8438; genus CAUZIB01. The sequence goes on from OZ252219.1 coordinate 2,769,135, forward strand.
CGCCGGCTTTAAGTCTCGGTGGATCACGCCAGCCTCATGCGCGGCTTCGAGGGCTTCTGCGATCTGCTTGGCGATGGGTAACGCTTCGTCAACGGGGATTGGCCCCTGCGCAATACGGTCAGCAAGGGTCGGCCCCTCCACCAACTCCAGTACCAACGCACGAGTGTCGTCAGCCTCTTCTAGACCGTAGATAGCCGCAATGTTCGGGTGGTTCAGGCTGGCGAGGACGTGGGCCTCTCGCTGGAACCGAGCGAGTCGATCAGGATCGGCCGCGAACGCCTCGGGCAGGATCTTCAGCGCCACCTGGCGGTTGAGCTTGGTATCGGTGGCTTGATACACCTGCCCCATGCCCCCCTCGCCGATGAGGGCGGTCACGTCGTAGTGCGCAAGGCGGGAGCCGACTTCTAGCGACATCTGGCGTCAGACTGGAATCGTGACCATTGTAGAGACTCGCGGCGTCTCGTGCCGCAAGAACGGCGTCCACATGAAGGGCTGATTTCCAGATAGCGGAGTCAAACGTGGTAGATGGAGAGTCTGAAGAACACGAGAGCACGATGGTTCGTCCGAGGCGTGCTCGTCGGCATCGCGTTGATGTTGGCCCTTCACTTCGTACTCACCCAATGACCCGCGGCAGCCGAGGCTTGAACCGGCCGCCTCCCCTCTGCTCAATCCACCCTCGCAAGACACTCGGCCGCGCACGCAGTAGGTTCCTGTCGTTCCGAGTCCTAGAGGGCGTCTCGGTCGTCGACCCGGCTCACGTTCATCTCATCGTGGCTCATGATGGCGATCGGCTCAGGATCGGCGTACACTGACGGCTGCCACGCCTGCACGAGGGATTCATGCTTGTCGGATTCCGCGTGTTGCCTCGAATGTCGGCTGCTAGCCTGCTTGGAGTCCTGCGGTAAAGACCATGGCCGTCAGTTCCGGTACCCGCCTCGTTGGCCTGTTCGTGGTCATGAGCGCGGCGCTCGCGGCGCAGACGCCACAGCAGCGGCCGACCTTTCGGGCTGGTGTGGACCTCATCGAGGTCGATGTCACAGTCGTTGATCGCGACAGCTATCCGATCACCGACCTCGAGGCTTCGGACTTTTCGGTCACCGTCGACGGAGACTCCCGCCGCGTCGTCCAAGCGCAGTTTATTTCGCTGCGGCCTCCGGACGAGGCCGAGATCGCGTTCCAGCCGGCCGCGCAGGAGATCTTCTCCTCGTCCAATACCGACCAGACACCCGGTCGGCTCGTCGTGATCGCCGTCGACGAGGCGAGCATCCTGTTCGGGGCAGGGCGCCACGTGATGCGCGCCGCCGGGGAGTTCGTCGACAGTCTGAGCCCTGCCGACCGGGTCGGCCTCGTGGCGATTCCGCACGGCGTCTACATCGACTTCACGTCAGACCACGACCGCGTCCGCCGTGCGGTCCAGGGCCTGTCGGGGTTGGGCGTGCGTCGACGGCCGGAGCTTCGTACGATCGGCCTCGGGGAGGCGTACCGAATTGCCGAGTTCAACGATCGGGGCACGGAGGAGATCGTGGCCAGGCGCTTCTGCGGGGATGACGCCGAGGACGACCCGCTCTGCCTGACGAGGCTGCACCAAAGAAGCCGTGAGATCGTGCAGCTCACGCGATACGACAGCGGCAACGCGCGTCGCGGGCTGGAGTCCCTCCTGGGCGAAATGCGCGAGCTGGAGGGACCCAACACCCTGGTCTGGATCTCGGGGGGCTTCATCATCGACGACCAGTTGGCCCTGCTCGAGATCAGGAAGCGAGCCGCGGCCTCTCGCACGACGCTATACGTGATGATGGTCCCCGAACCGCTCATCGATATGAACCAGGCGAGCTTCTATGAGACGGCCCGTGATGATCGCCGTAAGAAGGAGGAAGGGCTTGTGGCGCTGGCGGCTTTCACGGGCGCTCGCCTCATGCGCGCCCAGTTCAACCCCGGCCCGCTGTTCGAGCGAATCGAGCGAGAGCTGTCTGGCTACTACCTACTGGGTGTAGAGTCGCGTCCCACGGACCGAGACAAGGAGCGCCGCGGGATCAAGGTGTCCGTCGCGCGGGACGGCGTGCGCGTGCGGGCGCGGCAGGAGATCAGTTTCACGCCGGAGAACGCCGACCAGAACATCGACGAGCGTCTCGCGCGCATGTTGCGAGCGCCCATGGCGACCCAGGAGCTGCCGCTCCGGGTTGCGACCTACACGTATCAGGGCCCGGAGCGTGAGCAGATGCGGGTCCAGGTGGCCGCAGAAGTCGACGTCCCGGAAGGTGTCCCCTCGACACTGACCATGGGGGTCATGCTGCGCGATGCGGAGGGGACGGCGGTGTTAACCCGGCAGCAACAGATGACCGCCACTCCAGCCCACACCTCACACGGACCGGTCCTCGAAATGTCGTTTCCGCTGACTATCTCGCCGGGCACGTATTCCCTGCGTGTGGGCGTCGTCGATGCGACCGGTCAGCGTGGCAGTGTGGACCATCCGGTCCACGCCCAGGTGAAATCGAGTGGGCCACTCGCGGTGGGCGACCTCGTCGTGGCCGACCAGTCCTCGTCGCAGCCAGATGGGGTGCAGGCACCGGTCGAAGCGCGGGTGTCCGGCGATCGCCTCGTGGTGTACACGGAGCTGTATGCGGACTCCCCGGCGGTCTGGGAGCAGACCACGGTCCACATCGGCGTCGCCGACACGGCGAAAGGTCCGGCCCGCACCCGGACGACCGTCACGTTTGACGGTTTAGAGGATGTGCGCCGCAGTGTCGCCTCGGCCAACGTCGCGGTCGGCGACCTTCCACCGGGCCGGTATGTCGCACGCGCGCGCGTGGTCTACGACTCCGGTGAAGTGGCGCGACTCCATCGCCCGTTCTGGATCACCGAATCCCCGACGTCCTCCGCCGATGCACGGTAGCCGTCGGTACTTCACAGGCGAGCGTTCCGGGTGTACATAATTGCCTATTATCAGACTCCGACCGATCGTCCCGGTCGAAATCCCTAACGTTCTTATCACTTTCGCCAACGCCGCAGCGTCACTTACAGCGATTCGCGTCGCGATAAATGGTTTGGCGGGGGGCGAAAGTTCGCCGCAGCGTCCCGGGCAAAGTGCGGTGCGACTCTACCGCAAGGAAAACGCGATCAGCCCAGAATTCATTGGGCTGATCGCCATTTTTAAAGGGGCGATAGTTGGCCGGGGGAAGAGACACGCGCCACGTCCTTTGATGGATTGAATCGCGTCCGACTACGCCACATCGAACCCCCCTGGCCGTCGAGCGCCGGCAGGTTACTACTCGCTCTAGCCCTCTCTAGCGCCGCCGTCATTTGGGTCTTCCTCTGTCAGTCGACCTCGCCGCGCGTCCACGGGACATCCCCCAAGGTGACACCAGAGGGGTCGAAACGGCACCAAATCGCAGGATTCGGATCGGCGTCGCCGTATGTTCGCGCTGTGCACCAATTGCACCGGTTTGCACCAGTTGCGTCGCTTTTCCCCGGGGATGGGCGCTATAGGGGCAATAACTGAAACATTGGTGCGGATTGGTGCGATTGGTGCAGCTCGTCATTGATCGCCTCACCTACATCTCTGATTCGGAGTCTCGAAGTCCGACGCCAACGTAGTAGACCTGCCGACCGTTGTCGGCGCGGAAGCGCTTCCGAACAGTCGTGCCGAAGCTTCGGAGCTTGAGCCGATCGTGATCTGGTACGCGCCGCTCGGCACACCAGCCCTGGTACGCACGAAACAGCACCTTTGCCTGGACACGCGCTTGATCGGCGATGACGCACTCCTCCTCGTAGAACTCGGCCAGTGGGTCAGACTCCCCCCGATACTCGGCTGTGGCGTCTCGCACGGCAGCCGGGGGTTCCAGTCCGCGGTCGAGCCACGCGAGCGTGCCCCGTACGGCCCACGCCAGAATGCCGGCGCCCTCGTCGCGCAGTCGGTGCTTCAGCTCCCTGTCTTCACGGCCGACGAACGTTTGCAGAAACGGCACGAGGTGGATCCGGCGCCAGAAGCCTTCGCTATCGTCGAGCACCTCCGGTTTGGTGTTGGTCGCCAGCCAGAACTTTGCCATCGGATCGAAGGTGAAGTACTCCCTGTGGAGGAAGCGTGCCGTGATCGGGTCACGGCCTGTGATGGCCTTAACCCGCGCCTCGTTGAGCCGCGTAGCGTTCGACTCCGACGCCGTGACGAATCGCTTGCCGACGATTTTCGCGATGTCGTTCGGAATCGACGATCGGTCCCTCAGCTCGAGGGCCGAAAACGGGAGGTCGTCCGAGTAGTCGCCAAATACCCACGCGGCCGTGTTCATCAACGTGCCCTTCCCGTTAGCCCCCTCACCGAAACAGAGGAAGAGGCACTCTTCGCGACAATCGCCAGTCAGGCTGTAACCGAACGCACGGTGTACGTAGTCGATCAGCTCTCGATCGCCGTCGAAAATCTGCTCGATGGTCTGGCTCCATAGCGGACACGTCGCGTCTGGCTCGTAGTTGACGGAGACCGACAAGGTGACGCGGTCGTCCGGCCGTCCATCGCGGAGTTGGCCGGTCCGCAGGTCGACCACCCCGCTGGGTGTGCCGAGCAGCCACGGGTCGAGATCCCACCGGTCGCCAGAGTCCGCGAGCGGCCGTAGGTTCTGAGCCAGCGCCAACAGGTTGATCTGACGTTGACGCTTCTCGCCGAAGAGCGCCCACCTCATGCCTTCTTTGTCCCCGGCGTCGAGTGCGATGCGGTGCCGCCCGCGGATGGCATCGAGAGCGCGGCGATGAACCTCACCGTCGGTTGGGGGTGCCCATCGATGCCCCTGGAAGACGACCCACCGACCCTGTCGATGGTCGTACCGGACCCCCTCGGCCTGACGCGCGGCGAAGAACTCCGCGTCGCCCACCTCGGTCAGTGGGAATTGACTTTCGGACGCGTCGTAGCGCGAGGCGCTGTGAGCGATGCCCTCGACCTCGCGGTCATCGAGGGGCGGATGACACCGGCGCTGGTTCATGGCTGACAGCGTGGCCGTGATCTCCGACTCGCTAAGCCCCTGGTGTCGTAGCTTGCAGCCCTCGCGAAACAGCAGGTCGTTGCGCGCACCGTCTGGAATCACCTCGGGTGCGGGATCGGCCTTCTTCTTCTGGGTTGAGCCGAACTCGCGCTTGATGAGGGTGGCCAGCTCGTCGTAACGACGCTCGACCGTGGTCGGGGTGCCACCGACGTGGTGGCCGGTGGTCGCAAAGTAACGGCCACCAGTGTAGACCTCGAGGCCGGCACGGGTCTCGGTTTCCAGCCATGTAGATGGGTCCTGTGGGTCGGCCCCCATATAGAGGAAGACCTTGACGCCCGTGCCAGAGGGACTGACCTCCGTATAGGAATTCAGTTCGTCGATAATTCGCTGCGCTTCGGGCGTGATCGCGCCAGTCTCAGGGTCGCGGCAATCGTCCAGATCGACACCGGCTCGACCGTCACCCAGCGCGAAGCCGACGCCGGAGACGACGCCGTCCTCGTATGTTGATAAGGCTTCGTCGAAAGCTACCCAATGCGCTGGGTCTGTGTGATCGATTTTCCGCTTAGGGTTCGTCGCCGCATAAGGTACCTTCATGGGCTTGCCACCGTTCGGACTGGGAATCGATTTCCAGACAAGCCAACACTTTCGATCGCGTAGCGCGCCCGGGATCGCATCGGCGATGACGGGAAGGACGCTCACGACAGCTCCCCGTGCTGCTCGCGAAAAAGCTGGATCCGGAGCCAGGTGCGGACGTGTGCGATGTCACCATCGCTCCGGAGTTCGACGGTCTCCCCAGAAGGATGCACGCTGGGCGGCACCGTGTCCCGCAGTTCGACGAGTGTCTCGTTGTCGACGTAGCCCTCACCCGATCGGATCGGGCTATCCGGCCAGTTGGCGCCTTCACGTCCAGCGGGACCCTTGGTACGCAGCCCGTAGTGCACGAGGTGAAAGCCCCGTTGCACGTAATCTTGAAACCAGTCGGGTACGGTGCTCATCGGTAAGAGTCTCGGTTAGTAAGTCAGCTTCACATCTCGATCGGTGTACGGCGAAGGGTGGCGCTCTCGCCAACCCTGCGCGCCGTACGTTTTCCCCAATTACATCCCGCGGATCGCGCAGAGGGAACTCGTGGAAAGTGAAGAGTTGGCAGCGGGCTGCAATGTCGCCACCTTCCCTTGGCTCCAGTTCGCGCAGGACTGGTCGGAGGGTGGGCAAGTGGCCGCTAAGATAGGACTGTTTTAGGTGGACGGGCCGTCGAACACGAGACGCTGTTGGCGCATCAACTAGCGCTCTGGGTTGTCAACCGGACTTCGGCTCGACAGCCTTTCGGACGTGCTCGGGGGTCGTGCCTTCCCCAAATAGCGGATAGAAAGCGCGAATGAACTCGGCCGTCAGTTTGCGGGTACGTGCGTTGGCGCCCTTGGCCGCTTGCTCCTCGATCGCCCGCGTATCAGCGCGGGGGTACTCTCGGCGGCGTTGCCGTTGAGCGTCAAGCTCGACTGCAGGCCGCAGGTGTTCGTAGACCTTTCTTCGCACCGAGGGCATGAGTCGCTGGCGAACGGCGGTAAGAGATTTTTCGTAGGACTTGGCGGTGTCCCCGACTGGTCCGATGCGCTCATAGAGCTTCGCGTACGCGGAGTCCTTGCGTCGGAGCTTCGCGAGTTCAGCCGGTGACAACGCAGACTTCAGTTCGGAATCGAGACGAGCTGGCGCGCTGAGTTTTTCGCAGAGGAGCAAGAAGAGTTCCTCGACGCTCTCGGGAAGCGGCAGCTGCTTGCCCTCGAGAGCCACACGGAGGTCGCCAAACAGGGTCCACAATTTGTGGTAGTACGGGTCGATTACCTTCCAGTGACGGAGGCGCTGCGCCGCGACGACTTCGCGGGTGAGCTGCTGCGTGGCCTCGTCCTGGCTCAGTAGGTCCAGTAGCGCATCGGCATCGACGTCGAGCGTCGTCAGCGCCTGCCAGATCGTCGCCTGTGCCTTCGAGTTCGCCGTGTCGAGCGCGCCGTCGAGAGCGAGCTTGTGCAGCGGCTGCTTCCTGAGATGGCTCAGAACCTCGTCCAACTCCGCGGGAATTCCCGACGTGTCTTCCGAGGCCCTCGCTCCGATCGTACGCGGTGTTGGACGTGTGTTGTCTCGCCGAGCCGACATTCCAGCTCCCTTCGTGCCAGTCGCTTCCGAGAGGAGTCCTTCTTACGACATGTGCGCGGCCAAAGGCAACACTTTTGGAAAGTGATGACGTGACTCCAGGTCACCGACGGCTCGCTTTCCAGGAGGTGTGTCAGCTCACACACATGAACTTAAATAGCAGGAAATGAGGAACAACGAACATCCTGACGGAGATATCAGAAAACGCCGCCGCTTCGTGGCCCGACGGTCGGCTGGAGAGGCACCAACCTCGGCGGACGTGCACACGTTTCCGTTGTTGCTGACAGCTGACGAAACCGCAACGCTGTTGAGAACCACGAAGAAGGCCGTCTACGCCATGGTCGAGCGCGGTCAGCTCCCGGGCGTCACACGTCTCGGCCGCCGGGTGCACGGAAGGCAAGACCAGTGAAGATAGGAGGTGTCGAAGAAGGCACGGCGAGGGCCGCAGAGTCCGTTCGAACGGACGTGAGCCGGAATTGCGAACACTGTGGACATCCCATCGACGGGGATGCTCGGAAACGGTTCTGCAGTGACAGCTGTCGGTCCGGGGCACACCGCCGGAAGAAAGCCAGCAGGGTCCGAGAGATCGTGCGGGGGTTGAAGGATGGGATCGTGGAGTTGGAAGCAGAGCTTGAAAACGAGGAGCGCCGGGAGTCCGATCATGGATAGTGAGCAGGTTGCCCAGAGGCCAGCCGGAGAGTTGGACCACGCTCTAACGGAGCGGGAGCTGGCCCCGGTACTGGGATTGTCGGTAGCAACTCTTCGTGCATGGCGACGATCAGGGAAGGGACCGCGTTACGTACGTTTCGGCCGAGCGGTTCGCTATATGGCGAACGACGTGGAACAATTCGTTCGCGCCAGCAGAACCTAGCAGGAAGAAAACCTCATGAGTCTGTGGAAAAGAGGACAGCAGTACTGGATCGACGTGGTCGTCAACGGTCACCGCTACCGTGAGTCATTAAGCACGACTGATTGGCGGGAAGCGAAGAGGCGGGAGAAACTGCGCCTGCAGGAATTGGTAAACCGATCTCCGGACCCGCTGAAACTAGGTCAGACCTACGGTGCACTGGATGTGAAGACAGCGATCGATCGATATGCGACCGAACGAAAGGCTCAGGTTTCGCCACGGATGGTGTCGTACTGGAAGGAAAACGCGAAGCCCCTCGCCGCCTTCCTTGGCAAGACCAAGCTTGGCGCCCTCACGTCCCGCCACCTTTCCGACTACCAAAACAGTCGCATCGAGGCCGGTCGTGCCCCAAAGACGATCAATGGCGAACTCTCCGTCCTGCGCCAAGTCCTGAAGCAAGCTCGGCTCTGGTATCGGTTCAAGGACGACTACAGACCGCTGAGGAACATGAAGCCACCGGTCGGTCAAGCCCTTACGGACGAGGACCAGAAGAAGCTCTTTGAGACGGCCAGATCGAGACCACAGTGGCTCTTCGCCTACGTGGCCGCTACGTTGGCCTTCTATTGCGGTCTGCGGGCCTGTGAGATCAAGGGGCTTCAATGGAAGCATGTGGACTGGCTGAACAAGAAGCTCCAGGTCCGACGTTCAAGACACCAGCCGGTTGGCGAGACCCGAGTCTCAATCAGGTTTGCCTGTCGGCTCTACGGCAATTGAGATCGTGCTCCGCCAGACTGGGCTTTGCGGAGCCGGACCACTACGTGTTCCCCTCGCACCGAGGAAAGAACATGCTCGATCCAACCCGACCGATGACCACATGGAAGACGGCATGGTGCAATCTCCGCAAGGCAGCGGGGCTCCCCACCGTAAGATTTCACGACGGGAGGCACACTGCCCTGACGAGGCTGGCTGAACAGGGGCAACCCGATTGGGTCATCCAGGCGCAGCTAGGTCATGTTTCCCCGGACATGATGAAGACCTACTCTCACATCCGGCGGAAGGCTCTCGACGAAGCTGCTGCCGCTCTTGAGCCGTCGTTCACGCTAGAGCGGGACGATGTGCACGCGGATCAGGCGGACGAAACCCAAGTCATGTCACAGTCCACGTCACAATCGGGGAGGGCTGGAGTGGCGGCAGACGAAAACGCTAAAGAAAATGGCTCCTCAGGTAAGACTCGAACTTACAACCCTCCGGTTAACAGCCGGATGCTCTACCAATTGAGCTACTGAGGAACACCAGTGCGCTGAGCAGACAAGAGACCGTGGCACAGCTGAGTTCGCAGCCAGACGGCCAACAGGGAATAGTAGCGAATGGGATTCGGGCTGGTCAAACGTGGTGCGTCTACCTCCTGGCCTCATCGGCGGCCAGACGGCTTCGCAGTCTACGCCTCCCCATGGCCCGCGATTGGACGAGCGTGGCCACAATGCCGAGACTGCACCACCCTGTCACGAACCACGCATGCATCCGAAAGTCCGCGAGAGGTGGAAGAAGCTGTGGGTTGCCGCTGGCCGCTGCCACGGCTGCGGTGTTCCCGGCCAACGCGAGCCCTCCGACGATGGCGGTCCAGGCTCCGGCGAACGATGTCGTCATGATGAGGACGTATCGCCGGACTGCCAGGGCCAGTAGCGCACCGGTCAGACTCGCGATGAGCACAAACCAGATGTTGGGGTCGGGACCGGTGAGCGCCACGTTGAGCGCGAGAACACCGAGTCCAGCGCCAAGGATAGCAACGCCAGCAAGATAGGCCACGACCGCGACCACGGCTCCGAGCAGCCCGGCGCCGATCGTCAGGAGTATCGCCACCCAGGTCTCGAACTCACCGACAAACAAGGTCGCGACCACCACACCGCCGATGAACCCATAGATTCCGAGCAGCGTTCGCAACAGTCGATAGCCAAGAAAACACGCCAGCAGTCCTCCGCCAAGTAGAATGATCGCCACCGGAACCTGGAAGAACACCGACTCCATGACTGCTGATTATGCAGGCTGAACGCGGCCGCAGTCCAACACCCGGTGGCGTCATCGCTGCCATCGTCGGTCTGGCGCTCTTCATCTATTTTCTGCAGCGTGCGGGCGTGAGCGATGTCGTCGATGGCGTACGACGAATCGGGATAGCGTTCGTCGCGGTCGTCGCACTGGGGGGGCTCCGGTTCGCGATCCGGTCAGCAGCGTGGATGCGCTGCCTGGACGGTCCGCACCGACTCACACTCTCCCAAGTCTTTCAGGCAGTGGTCGTCGGCGATTCGCTTGGCAACCTCACGGGGCCGCTGAGCCTTGTCGTCGGAGAGCCGGCCAAGGGCATCTTCCTCCGGCACCGAGAACCCCTTCGCCGTACGCTCCCGGCCCTCGCCGTCGAGCACCTCTTTTATATGTTGAGCGCGGTCCTCGTCATCGCGGGCGGTCTGGTTGCGGTCTTTCTTCTATTCCAGACGTCTGGGCAGCTCTGGATCACGACCGCCACGGCGGTCGCCGCCATGGTGGCGTTGGTGGGCTCGGTTCACTGGATCATCTGGAACCACAAACCGATCGGGAGCTCGACCCTTCGCTGGCTGGGGGGTATCGGCATCGCGCCACATGCGATGGAGCAGTTCGCGACCAAGGTGAGGCACGTCGAAGACCATATCCATGATCTCTACCCGCGCGACCGGGCCCGTCTCGTACCGTTGGCTCTTCTCGAGTTCTCCTTCCATGCACTCGCCGTTCTCGAGATCTATCTGATCCTGTCGGTCATCAGCGACCAGCCACCGACCCTGCTGCACGCGTTCGTGTTGGAATCGACCAACCGGTTCATCTCCTTCGCCTTCCGATTCGTACCTCTCCGCATTGGTGTCGACGAAGCGGGCACCGGAATGTTCGCTGACCTGCTGGCCTTTGGCACGGCAGCGGGCGTGACGTTGGCAATCATCCGCAAGGGCCGCATCCTGGTGTGGATCGCCGTAGGCGTGGTGATGCTCGTCAGACGCGGATTGTCGCTGAACCAGATTCTCGGGGCGTCACCGACGGGGGACGCGGGCGTCGTTGTCGTGATCATGGCGCGGTCTCCGGAGGCCGGTGACCCGCCCAAGACGCGGCTGGCCCGGGCGGTCGCGAGTACCGGCGACCGGCGTCGCCTGTATGGCGCATTCCTGAAGGACACTGTCGCCGCCTGCCGCACGCTCGAGGATACCGAGCTCCGTATCGCGCACACGCCCGACGGAGGAGCGGAAGGATTCGCGAACCTCGGCGTCTTGGAGCATGAACTGATTCCTCAACGCGGAAGTGGCCTCGGCACGCGTGAGGCGTCGGTCTTCACCGACCTCTTTGACGCGGGATTCTCAAAGGTCGTGGTGTTGGGTTCCGACCTCCCAACCTTCCCCATCGAATACGTTCGCACCGCCATCGATCGGGTCGACCCGGGCACAGTGGTGCTCGGTCCGTCCGAGGACGGCGGCTACTACTTGATGGCGTTGGAAACCAACGATACCGAAGCGGCAGTCCCGAACCTGTTCAGTGACATCAGCTGGAGTACGTCCTCGGTCCTCGACGACACGATGAACGCCGCACGGCGAGCTGGTCTACGCGTCGAGCTGGTGGAACCGTGGTATGACGTCGACGATGAAGTGGGTTTGGCGAAGCTACGGGACGAACTGCGTGATGACCGAGGGCGCGCCCGCGCGCCCTCCACCGCTCAGGTGCTGGAGGAAATCAAATCTCCTGCCTTCCCGACATCGCCTTATGCATCGTGACCTCGTCGGCATAGTCGAGATCGCTTCCGACAGGCAGGCCCATCGCAATTCGGGTCACGCGGACGCCAAGCGGCTTGAGGAGCTTCGCCAGATAGATCGCGGTGGCCTCCCCTTCGACGTTGGGATTCGTGGCCACGATGATCTCCTCGACCCCCTCCGCGCCGGCTCGGTCGAGCAGGCCCTTGATCTTCAAGTCGTCTGGGCCGATCCCCTGCAACGGTGAGAGTGCGCCCATCAGGACGTGGTAGAGGCCTTTGAACTCCTTGGTTCTCTCCACGGCCGCCACATTGTGCGGATCCTCGACCACGCAAATGATGCGGTGGTCTCGTCGGGAATCAGTGCAGTAGTGACAGGGGTCGGCGTCGGTGACGTTCGAGCAGATCGAGCAATACGTGATCCGCTCTTTCAGGTCTCGAATCGCGTCGAGAAGCGCCTCGACGTCGTCGCGAGGCTGTCGAAGCAAGTGAAACGCGACCCGCTGCGCCCCCTTGGCTCCGATTCCCGGGAGCCGCTGCAGCTGCTCGACCAGCCGGACGAGCGGTCCGACCTCACTCACCCTGTGAGCCCTGGAATTTTCAGGCCGCCCATCATGCCGCCCATCTTACCGGCGACGGTCTCGTCGACCTTTCTCTGGGCATCGTTGACGGCGGCGACGATCAGGTCCTGCAGCATCTCGACGTCGTCCTTGGACACGACGTCCGGGTCGATGGTCATCCGGAGAATCTGCTTCTGACCGTTCATCGCCACGGTCACCATCCCTCCGCCAGCCGTCGCTTCGACTTCGGTCTCCGAAAGCTCACGCTGCAGACGATCCTGCATCTCCTGCGCCTGCTTCATCATCTGTTGAATGTTCATGTCGGTCGCTCGATCTTCTTGACTTCGCCGATCTCGGCGGGAAACACCTCCAGCATCGTCTGGACGACCGGGTCGCTGAGGGCCTTGTCGCGGAGCTGCACCTGCTCCTCGGTCTCGGCGGACGGCTGTTCAGACGACGAAGCGGCAGCGTCGTCAGGCGCCTGGGCGGTCGTAACCCGAACCTTCCTACCCACGACTCGGGATGCCATTTCCTCGAGCCAGCCCCGATTCTGACGGAGCTGCGCGGCCAGAGTCCGCTGGGTCTCGGTGAAGGCAAAAACCAATCGGTCGTCAAGCAATTCGATCCGCTGTGCCTGCGCGACCACGGTTCCATGGAAGAACTTCTTGGCCCGCTTGACCTCAGCCAAGATCTCGGCCTTCCCTCCGCCTCGACGTTGCCCCGAAGCGGACGCTTCGACGTCGCGGGCCTTCGAATTGGACGCTGGAACGGCCTTCGCGACCTGCGGCGCGGTCGGCAGGCGTGCCTTCGGCGGGGGGGACCTAGGCACGCCCCGTTTCATCGGCTTGGGCGTCGGCTTCTGGGGCGGCGGGGCCGACAACTTCTCGCTGCTCGCGGGTCGAGGCGCGGTCGCCGACATGGGCGCACCCTCCAGCAGCGCTGTCAACGGCACCAGCTTGCGGAGGTGAATCCACTTGAGCACCGTCATCTCAAAGTGGTATCTCGGCTGGGCTGAACTCCTGATCTCAAACTCTGCCTTCGCGAGGACATCAAACGCTCGCATCAGATCCTCTCTCGAGAACCGGCTGGCCAATTCCACCAGACGAGACCGTTCCGCGTCTCCGGCAATCTCGGGGTCATCGGCCCGCGCGCTGTCGATGGAGATCACCAGCATGTCGCGTACGGCGCGGGTCAACTCGCGGCAGACGAGCCGCAAGTCGAAACCGGCCTCGACGAAGCGACCGGCCAGATCGAAAACAGCGCGTGGATTCTCATCTGCGACGAGCTCGACGACATCGAGCACGGGGTCTCGACCAATGAGGCCCAGCACGGCGGCGACATCCCCGCTGGTGATCTCCTGACCGGCAAAGGCGATCACCTGGTCGAAGGCGCTTTGGGCATCACGCATACTGCCCTCTGCCGACCGCGCAACCAAGGCGATGGCGGCGTCATCGATGGTGATGGACTCGGCCTTGGCAATGGCCCGAAGCTGGTCCACGATCGCCGACGTGGCAATTGTCCGCAGCTCGTAGACCTGTGAACGCGAGAGGATCGTCTCGGGGATCTTCCGAAGCTCCGTCGTCGCCATCATGAACACGACATGAGGCGGTGGTTCCTCGATCGACTTCAACAGTGCATTGAACGAGTGACTCGACAGCTGATGAAACTCGTCGATGATGAAGATCTTGTAGTGGTCTCTGACCGGCGCCATCGCCAACCCGGCGATGATCACTTCGCGGACGTTGTCGACCTGGGTGTGCGTCGCGGCGTCGATCTCGAGCACATCGATGTCGCGCCCTGCGGCGATCTCGACACACGCGTCACACGTGCCGCACGGATCCGGAGTTGGCCCCTGCTCGCAATTGAGAGCTCGAGCCAGGATGCGGGCGGTCGTCGTCTTCCCCACACCGCGGGGACCGGCAAAGATGAACGCCTGCGCGAGACGGTCCTTGGAGATGGCGTTGCGGAGTGTCTGCGTGACACCCCGTTGACCAACGACATCCTCGAACTTCTGCGGCCGATACTTTCTCGCGAGAACTTGATAGGCCATCATTAACCGCCCGCTGGCGCGAAGAGCGGGCGAACCGAAGCTCGCCCTCACCAAGGCTATCGCAAACGGCGACGGGCCCCACCGCGGCCCGGACGAGCCTGCGGCACATGTCAGTGACTACTTAGCGCTGCTGCCTTCCGGCCCTGACGCGGTTCGTAGGCTGAAATTGCACAGGATCCGAGCCGCGGTGCGACCCGTCACCACGCGCGGGGAAAGCCCAGTCTATCTGGCGCCGGAACGGTGTGCAAGGCGCCGCTCATGCTATCGTAGCGAGGCAGTCGATTCTCGAAGGAGGTACTGAAAATGACAGATGGACGAGCGACTAAGCGGATGTGGAGCCTGGCGTTTGTCGTCTTGCTAGCGCCCCCTGGACTGGGGTTGGCGCAGGATGCGCCGGCGCAAGACGCGCCCCGGACGGCGTGGGGTGCGCCTGACCTGCAAGGTGTCTGGGATTTCCGGACCATCACGCCCCTCCAGCGTCCAGAAGACCTTGGCGACAAAGCCTTTCTGACCGAAGAAGAGGCGGCCGAGCGCGAGAAGGGCGCCGTCGACCGGGCCATCCGCTTGTGGAACAGAGAGGCCCAGAAAACCGAGGAAGGTGGGAACGTCGGCGGCTACAACAACTTCTGGATGGACCAAGGCACGAACGTCATTGGTACGCGGCGCACGTCGCTGATCATCGATCCGCCAAACGGACGGCTTCCGGAAGTGACCGAGGCCGGGAAAGAGCGCGCGAGAGACGACCGCGGGTCCTTCACCTTTGCATCCCCCGCGACATACACCGACCTGAATACCTCCGACCGATGTATCCAGGGTTTCAACGCTGGACCCCCGATCACCCCGGGCGGCTACAACCAGAACGTACAGCTGTTTCAAACGCCAGACCACCTGGTGCTGCTGACCGAGATGGTGCACACCGTGCGGGTCATCCCCATCGATGGACATCCTGCCGTCGACGACAGTATTCGCCAGTGGTCCGAAGATTCGCGTGCGCACTGGGAAGGGCCGACCCTGGTCGTCGAGAGCGGCAACTTCGACATAAAGCGGAGCTGGCGTGGTTCGACGGGCGAGATGCGTTTGGAAGAAAGGTTCACGCGGATCGATGCGGATACACTCGACTACGAATTTACCGTGACCGATCCGAGCACGTGGACTGCTCCGTGGACCGTGAATCTGCCAATGCAACGCAACGAGCTGGCTATGTTCGAGTACGCCTGTCACGAGGGGAACTACTCGATGGAGGCGATGCTCGCCGGTGCGCGGGCCGACGACCGAGCCGCGGCCGAGGGCGGCCCGTAAGCGAACATCGGTAAATATGACGCCCCCGTGGCGCTCACCTGTTGCATCCACTCACCCGGAGAGATGTCCGAGTGGTTGAAGGAGCACGCTTGGAAAGCGTGTGTAGGGGCAACTCTACCGTGGGTTCGAATCCCACTCTCTCCGCCACCCCGTCGCATAGGTGCTCGCACTCCGGGATCGGTCCGGGACAACCCTCGGTTTAGCCGCGGATTTCAGGCGATTTCAGCGAATCTCGGGAGGGTGCCGAAGAAGCCGAGGCGCGGCCGCGGCGAGGTGGTGGCCGGTGTACGCAGATCGTCTCGCGAGCCGCGTTCGGTGGTCCGGATCGGCGGGACGCTTGTCGAGGTCGTCCGGCTCGACACCGACGGGGCGCGTGAGCGGGGGGGGTGGCGGCCCTCGCCGGATGACGTTCCGGCACGGTAGACTGGACGGCCGCGGGCCGGGCCCTGGGGCGCGTCGCTTCGGCTGCACCCCGCGGGAGTCGGGCATCCCACTTGTCCCGGGTTATCCCGGGTTATCCCGGGTTTCAAAACTTGGGTCATGCAGGTTCTCCGTGGTCGCGCGGCCGTGGAGAATATGATCTTCCGGTACAAATCAATACTCGGCGGTGGTCTACGCGCTCGAACTCCTGGCGGGCAAGATGTCGAATCGGTGCTTGCGTGCAACGTGCTCAACCGGATGACCGAGCTTGGTCGGCCAGAGTCGTTCGCGATCGGTCGATGATGAACCTACGCGGTTGGGGTGTTCGGCGCTAGTTTCGATTTACGCAACAACGCCTCACGCTGCTGCTGGTTGATCCAGCCCGCGACGGCCACGACGAGGAACTGCAACACGTGGGGAACAGGCGACATACGGGGCGAGCCGAGCAGAGGCTCTCGGCGGTCACGAACGTCGCGACCCGGCGAGCGTCCAGCGTAGAATCAGCCCGTCGGACGGCGTCGATCGGGTTCTTGGACAGTACGGGCTTGAGTTCAGGGTGTTATCGCGGCGAATGCAGTCGGCTGATCACGAAGTGTGCTCACCGAGCCTCTCCCGAAACGTGGCTACTGAAGAGGCAGGATTGAAGGAGAGGTCATGATCACCGGTGAACTCAAATCAAAAGTGGACAGCATCTGGAACACAATGTGGTCCGGCGGCATCTCGAATCCGCTCTCGGTCATCGAGCAGCTCACCTACCTGCTCTTCATCAAGCGACTCGACGAGCTGCATACGCTCAAAGAAGCCAAGGCTGCCCGCACCGGCAAGCCCATCGGGGATCCGGTCTTCACGGCCAAGCAGGACAAGCTCCGCTGGTCGCGCTTCAAAGAGGCCGCGCCGGAGCAGATGTTTGAGACGATCCGCGACGGAGTGTTCCCCTTCATCAAGACGCTCGGGCAGAATGGGGAGGCCGACGGCGAGGGGGGCTGGACCTACACGAACCACATGAAGGACGCCCTCTTCATGATGCCCACGCCCCGCGTGCTGGCCAACATCGTCGACCAACTCGACGGCATCGACATGGCCGACAGTGACACCAAGGGCGACCTCTACGAGTACATGCTCGGCAAGATTGCCACCGCCGGACAGAACGGTCAGTTCCGCACGCCGCGTCACATCATCCGTCTGATGGTGGACATGACCGCCCCCACGCCCAAGGATGCGATCTGCGACCCGGCCTGCGGCACGGCGGGCTTCCTCGTTGCCGCGTCTGAGCACCTCGTGGAGCACCACAGCGACACCATCTACAAGAACGCTGCGGCGCGCCGCCACTTCAACGAGGGCACGTTCCACGGCTATGACTTCGACAACACCATGCTGCGCATCGGCAGCATGAACATGCTGCTGCACGGTGTAGAGAACCCAGACATTCGCTACAAGGAATCGCTGGCCCAGACCGACGATGATGACGCGGAGAAGTACTCCTTGGTCCTTGCCAATCCGCCGTTTGCGGGCAGTCTCGACTACGAGTCCACCGCCAAGGACCTGCAGCAGGTCGTCAAGACGAAGAAGACCGAGCTGCTGTTCCTTGCCCTGTTCCTGCGCCTGCTCCAGACCGGCGGCCGCGCCGCCGTCATCGTGCCCGACGGCGTACTGTTCGGGTCGAGCAAAGCCCACCGGACCCTGCGCAGGATCCTGGTCGAGGAGCAGAAGCTCGACGCCATCGTCTCCATGCCCTCCGGTGTCTTCAAGCCCTACGCTGGGGTCTCCACCGCCATCCTGCTCTTCACCAAGACCAACTCCGGCGGTACGGACCGCGTCTGGTTCTACGACATGCAGGCGGACGGCTACTCGCTGGACGACAAGCGCACGCCGCAGCCGGAGAAGAGCGACCTTGCCGACATCCTCGCCCGCTGGCAGAACCGCGAGGCGGAGCGCACGCGGGCGCGGACGGATCAGAGTTTCCTCGTGCCCAAGACTGAGATCGGCAACGACTACGACCTGTCGATCAGCCGCTACAAGGAAGTGGAATACGAGGCGGTGGAATACGACCCACCGCAGGTAATCCTGGAACGGCTGGGGAAGCTGGAGGAGGAGATTGCGAAGGGGCGTGAGGAGTTGGAGGCGTTGCTGCGATGAGTTGGCAGCAGTCAACGATTGACGAAGCCTGCCTGCTCGTTACGGATGGGACTCACTACACCCCCCCTGACGTAGGACAGGGGATACCCTTCCTCACGGTCAAAGATTGTTCAAACGACGGCCACATTGACTTGGTCGGATGCTCTCATATCACCGAGGATGAGTTCGCGAAGGCCGAGAGAGGGAACAGCGCGCCCAAGCGGGGTGATGTCCTCTTCTCAAAGGACGGAACCGTAGGAAAGGTTTACGTTGTTGACACTAGAGAGACATTCGCAGTTCTGTCTTCGTTGGCGATTCTAAGACCCGATGCTTCGAGACTCGACGCCAGCTACTTCGGGTGGGTGTTGAAGACGGATAGCTGCCTCGACCAAGCTTCTCAGAGCAAGACGGGTTCCGCAATCCGGCGCATTATCCTTAAGGATCTGAAGAGGGTGAGGTTCCCTCTCCCGCCGCTTGCCGAGCAGAAGCGGATTGCGGGGATTCTGGATGCGGCGGACGCCTTGCGGGCCAAGCGCCGCGAGGCCCTCGCCCAGCTCGACACCCTTCTCCAATCCACCTTCCTCGACATGTTCGGCGACCCCGTCACCAATCCCATGGGGTGGGAGAAGCCTCCTCTGGAGGATCTCTGCGAGAAGGTGATCGACTGCCCGCATTCGACTCCCCGTTGGAGTGGATCAGGTGTCATCTGTTTACGCACATCCAATCTCGGCAAAGGAGAATGGAACTGGGCCGACACTCGATTCGTCATCGAAGAAGACTACATAGAACGCACGAGGCGGAGCGAGATCCTGCCAAACGACATTATCCTCAGTCGCGAGGGTACCGTAGGTGTGCTGGCATTGGTAGATGAAGGCATGCGCCTATGCATGGGGCAACGACTCGTCCAGCTGCGAGTCAACGACTCGCAGTTGCACCCTAGGTTTCTGTTGAATCTCTTACTGCATGACCTCGCTCCAGAACGGCTTAGTAGATTGATGGCTGGATCCACTTCAAAGCACCTGAATGTCAAGGAGCTGCGTAAGCTCCCAGTGTTGCTTCCTCCCCTCGACATCCAACACCGCTTCGCCGCCATCGTCGAATCCGCCGAACACCAGAAGGCCAGCCAGCGCGCCCACCTCGCCGAACTCGACACCCTCTTCGCCTCCTTGCAATCCCGCGCCTTCCGAGGGGACCTCTGAGCCGCTATGAAAGTCTCCGAGAACTTCGCGTTCCTGAAACAGGAATTCCCGCACGCGGCGGAGAGTGCGAGTTTCGCGGAGCGGCATGTCTACGGCGACCCGCGGGCGTCCTGCTTCCATGCCCGGCACGCATTGGAGCGCCTGCTCAAGCGTGTCTACAAGGTCGAGAAGGCTCTGAAACCACCGAAGGTCACGAACTTGGACAGTTACATCAGCGACGCCACCTTCCGCGAACTCGTGCCCGACGTCGTGTGGCAGAAGGCCGAATACATCCGGCAGGCGGGCAACGTGGCGGTCCACGGAAACAAGTCGCCAGCACCGGAAAAGGCGCTGGATGTCGTGCGGGAGCTGTATCACGTCCTCTACTGGACGGGCCGCACCTACCTGCGCAAGGGCGCGGAGCGTCTGCAGGGCAAGACCTTCGACGAATCCCTCGTCCCGAACGTGGAACCGGCACCCACCCCAGCCAGCGTCCAGGAGCTGGAGGCCCTGAAGGCCCAGCGGGATGCGGCGGCGGAGGCCCGCAAGGAGATCGAGAGCGAATTGGAAGCGGTGCGTGAACGCCTCGCGGCCATCAAGGCGGAGAACCAGGGCGTCCACGAGACCCACGACTGGAACGAGGACAAGACCCGCACGCTCATTATCGATCTCGATCTGGAACGCGCCGGTTGGCCTCTGGATCGAGAACAGGACCGTGAATACGAAGTGACGGGCATGCCGAACGAGTCGGGCGTCGGCTATGCCGACTATGTCCTCTGGGGAGACGACGGCAAGCCGCTGGCGGTGGTGGAGGCGAAGAAGACCACCGTCGACCCGGCGGTGGGCCAGCAGCAGGCGAAGCTCTACGCCGACTGCCTGGAGACGATGCATGGCCAGCGTCCGGTCATCTTCTACACCAACGGGTACGAGACCCGCCTGTGGGATGACATCGCCTACCCGCCACGTCTGGTCGCCGGGTTCTACAAGAAGGACGAGCTCGCGTCCCTGATCATTCGCCGAGCCCAGCGCGCCCCGCTCGATGTGTCGCAGGTGAAGGACGACATCGTTGAGCGGTACTACCAGAAGCGGGCCATCGGCAGTATCGGCGAACAGTTTGCACAAGCGCGGCGCGAGGCACTGCTGGTGATGGCCACCGGCAGCGGCAAGACACGCACGGCGATTGCCCTGGTGGACCTGCTGCAACGGGCGGGCTGGGTGAAGCGGACGTTGTTCCTGGCCGACCGGGTGTCGCTGGTGAACCAGGCGGTGGGGGCGTTCAGAGCACACCTGCCCCAGTCCAGCCCGGTGAACCTCGTCACCGAGAGGGACACGACGGGTCGAGTCTACGTCTGCACCTATCCGACGATGATGGGACTGATTAACGAGACGAAGGGCGGCGAGGCGCGCTTCAGCGTCGGGCATTTCGATCTCGTGATCATCGACGAAGCGCATCGCTCGGTGTACCAGAAGTACGGGGCGATATTTCGCTACTTCGACGCGCTGCTGATCGGTCTGACTGCGACACCAGGGGAGCAGGTAGACAGAAACACCTACGCACTCTTCGACCTGGAGTCGGGCGTGCCGACCGACGCCTACGAACTGGAGACCGCCGTCGCGGACGGCTTCCTCGTGCCACCGCGCGTGCAGCAGGTGGACCTGCAGTTTCCCCGCGAAGGCATCGACTACGACTCGCTCAGCGACGAGGAGAAGGAACAGTGGGAGAGCCTCGACTGGGGCGACGACGTGGACGAGAGCAGTCTGCCGGACACGGTCAACGCCGCCGCCATCAACAGTTGGCTCTTCAACAAGGACACGGTGGACAAGGTCCTCCAGCACCTGATGGAACATGGCCACAAAGTCGAAGGGGGGGACCGGCTGGCCAAGACGATTCTCTTCGCCCGCAACCACACGCACGCGCAGTTCATCGAGGAGCGATTCAATCACCACTACCCGCAGCACAAGGGACACTTCGCGCGCGTCATTGACCACTATGCGACGTATCCGCAGAGTCTCCTCGACGACTTCTCACAGAAGGACAACGCGCCGCACATTGCCATCTCGGTCGACATGCTCGACACCGGCATCGACATTCCCGAGGTCGCGAACCTGGTCTTCTTCAAGCCGGTCTACTCGAAGATCAAGTTCTGGCAGATGATCGGACGCGGCACGCGACTCTGTCCGGAGCTGTTCGGTCCGGACGACGACAAGCAGGACTTCCACGTCTTCGACTTCTGCTTCAATTTCGACTTTTTCCGCGAGAATCCAGCGGGCATCGAGGGACGCGGCGTCGTCCCGCTCGGCACCCGCCTCTTCCGCGCCCGGGTGCAACTGCTGACCCATATCCAGGCGACACCCGACCTGGACCCGGATACGACACTCGCGGGCACCCTGACCACGGAACTCCATGGGGAAGTGGCGGCGATGAACCGCGAGAACTTCATCGTGCGGACGCACCTGGAGGCCGTGGATCGCTTCCGAGAGCGCACGACATGGGAACAGCTCAGCGACGCGGACCGTGAGGTGCTGCAGCGTGAGGTCGCCGGGCTGCCCAGCGAAGTCGAGACGGATGCGATCGAGTCACGGATGTTCGATCTCACCGCCCTTCGCATGCAGTTAGCCCTGGCCGAGGGCCACATGGGCGCCGTCGAGCGTCACCGGCAGCGGATGGTCGAAATCGCCATGCTGCTGGAGGAGAAGACGACGATCCCCGCCGTACAGGCCCAGCTCGAATACCTGGCCTCCATGCAGGAGAGCGACTTCTGGGAGGGAATCGACCTGCGTGGTCTCGAAGAGTTGCGGCTACGCCTACGCAAACTGGTGTCCTTCCTCGACAAGAAGAAGCAGAAGATCGTCTACACCGACTTCCAGGATCAGGTCATCGGCGTGCGGGATGAAGAGGTCGTCCACATGCCGAAGATGACCGGTGTCCAGTATGAGAAGAAGGTCAGGAACTACCTGAGAAATCACCTCGACCACATCGTCATCCACCGTCTACGAACCAACCAGCCGCTCACCGCGACCGATTTACAGGGATTGGAGACGACCCTGGCAGAGATCGGTGAGGACGACGGCCAGACGTTGTTGACGGGCCTCCTGGCCCGTAGCCAGGAGGCCTCGCTGGCCCACTTCGTTCGGAACATGGTGGGTATGGATCGCGCCGCAGCGCAGCGCGCCTTCTCCGGCTTCCTCTCCGACCAGAGCCTCACCCCGCCGCAGATCCGCTTCGTCGAGATGGTGATCGACCAGCTTACGGCCCGAGGCGTGATGGAGGTATCGGCTCTCTACGAACCGCCCTTCAGCAACCTGCATGCCGGGGGGCCGGAGGCATTGTTTGGCGGAAGGCAAAACGTGATCGAGGGGATTTTCGACACACTGAAGGCGGTCCAGTCGGGGTTGATCGTGCAGGCGGGGTAACGTCAGGAAGAGTCGCCCTGTTGTGAACCCGCTGACCTTCGGACACACCTACGAATGTCGCGCTGACAATGGTGCGGAGGTAGCCCGTCGCTTGCCAGAGCACCACGACCAGTCGCCCAACACATCATGGGTCGCCAGATACTGGAATAAGCACACCGCCCGCACACCCACCTGGCGTCGCTGGTCAGGCCTCCGCAGACAGGGAGTCGTCAAGCGATGTTCTGCTTCGATCCGACGTCTCTGCTACAGGTCGATATCGACACCGACCGGGCAATGGTCGGAACCCCGTTCGTCGGGGGTGCTTCCGCCATCAACTGTTGTTGTCTCGCCCTTATCTCCTTCTAATGAATGAGCTTACGCCCAGTTTTGGAAACGAGAGAAGTTGTCGGCGCAGAAATCGGCAGTAAGTACATGCATGATTAGAACTTAAGCTCTTCTCACCAACACTTGATGACGGAAGCACCGTCAGAGCCACCGCGCGTTTCCCCCATTGAGCGATTCGACGCGGAGACAGAGCGTGTCCCACCGGTAGTAGAAAGTCAGCGGCAACGGTGAACGCAAGTTATCCGACCTTCTGCATCTCTGCAACGTTGTCGTCGTCGCGATCCAGGTGTGCCTTCAGCATCCAGAGATGCTCATAACCGGTGACGCGTCGGTAGTGCTTCTCCGTCTCCACGAAGGCCACGGCTGACCAGCGCAGCGCCATCTCTCCGTTCTTCCAGTTGGTGACGCGACGTGTGCGCTGCCGGATTCCCGAGTGCGTCGAATCGATGATGTTCGTCGTCGTGAGGCACGTGCGCAGTGATGCGGGCAGGCCGAGCCGATTCACGGTGAAGATCTCATCGAGGCCTTCTCGCACACTCGCGGCTGCGTCGGGCCAGTCGCGTTGGAGCCACGAGGCGTACTGGTCAAGCTTGCGCATGCCCTCCTTCGCCTCGAGCTTCCAGGCGGCGCGCAGGGTGGCCCGCGCTTGGGCGTGCTGCGCGTTCGGCAGGTGGCCGACGACATTCCGCAGCTTGTGGTTGCGACAGCGCTGCACCTCGTTGCCGGCGCCGAACACCTGGTCGATCGCGCTGCGTAGCGCCTTCGCTCCATCGACGACGAACATCCGAAGGACCGCCTCGACGGTTGCCCGACCCATGACGTCGATCACCTCGTCGATGGCCTTCTCGCCCCGCTCCAAGAGCTCGACGAGCGGCAGCAGGAGCTGACCGTCCTTCGAGAGAAACTCCGCGAGCTCGCGGCTGCTGAGCGTGGACGGCTTCGTGACAACCTGGTACGTTCTCTTCATCGGTGGTTCTCCTTTCCGACAAGCACCCGATCGACCTTACGATCGGGCAGGAGTTACCACCGACCTTCCACTACGCCTGGGTCATCCTCAAGCCGCCTGTGCGATCGATCAAAGATTTGATCCGGGATTTCCCGGGACTTACCGAGATAAGCGGGATGCCTGACTCTTGTATCCCGAATAACTTGCGCGGATCGGTCGACGAGATTTTGCTCACTACTTGTTGATCACACTGGAACGGAGCCAGCCATATCCAGCCTACGGGCATTTGCCCGAATTTGTGGCGAGACGGGTTCGCTGGAGCCTGCCCCCACCGCCACCCAGTCCCGCTGATGCTCGCACTCCGGGATCGCTCGGGGGCGGCCCCGAGTTTTTTCTGTGAATGCCGGGCGATTTCGACGGTCGCGGGCGCGGCGCCGAGAAGACGAGACACGTCTGGAGCGAGGTGGCGCCGGTATGCGGGCGATCGTCTCGCGAGCCGGTTTCCGTGGTCCGGGTGGGGCGCACGTGAGAGCCTCCCGGGACACCCCTCCCACGGACGGCGGATCGGGCCTCGGCACGGCCCAATTCTGTCGCCCTCCCCGTCAGTCGTTGCGCCCGCGCGAGTCGCATCCCGGGGTCATCCCGGATTATCCCGGATTATCCCGGGTTAAAACTTTTGTGACGATACGTGTGCCACCTCTGAGCCAGTCCACCTGGCGGTCCGATCACCCTCCAGATTCCAGCCGTCCTCACACGCGCCGGCCTGGGCATGCGCTTGGTCGTGCCCGGCGCCCGCCCCGACACCCACGCGGACCCGTGCCTGATCCGGCTGCTGTGGCGGGCCTTCACGATCCATGATCGGCTGACGCAGCCTCCCGCGCTCACACTGCCCCAAATCGCGGCGGCCGAACAGGTGTCCGCCTCGTATGTCACGCGCCTGCTGCGGCTGCGCTACCTGGCCCCGGACATCGTCGCCGCCATCGTCGAAGGCCGGCAGCCGGCCGCGCTGACGGCCACCACGCTCATGCACGACACCCGCCTGCCGTTGGCCTGGGCTGCGCAGCGGGCGCAGCTGGGCTTCGCGTCTCCCTCCGGTCATGATGGAGAGCCGCGTGGACACCCAGGCGAGGCGTCCCAGCCTGGCGTCGGTGGTGTGGATGCGCGAGCGTGAGAGACGGGAGATCCCCCATGATGTCTCGTCAGACCCCGCGCGCCAGCGGCTGCACTTCGACCCTGCGAAGCCCTGCCTCGGTCGTGCCGGTCGTGAGTGCCCTGGCAGCCGCAGGCTGCGTCTCGAAGCCGACGTTGGAGATGTTCCAGGCCGCGCGGGAGTCGGCATCCCACTTATCCCGGGTAGTGCTTATCCGGTTTGCTCACCACCATACAACATGTTGTGGGGGAGGGGCTGGTGTTGAGAGGTCAGCCCAAGCAAGGATTGAAAGGCGGCCATCGGCGTCCGCCGTCGGTTGAACCGAAAGACGAATTCGTCGAGGTAGTACGGGAGATGTTCGGGGCTCACGCCATGATGGGTGCCCCTGAGCCATGTCTTGAGGTTAGAGAAGACGCGATGAATGCGGGGAAACAGCCGCGCCGCATTCGTGGCCACGCCCTGGGTTTTCGGGCGGTGGTCGTAGCCCCGTCGCCTGAGCGGAAGGTAGCCCTTCCAGCCATCGGTCAGGACAATGCTGCCGGGCGCCACGGAGTGCTCGACGAACGCGACGAGCGACACCGCCGACACATCCTCCACGGCTGCCAGGCGAACTCGCCCGGACCCCTGGCCTCTGACTTCAACCGCACCGACCACAATGGCTTTCTCGCCGTCGCGCCACCGGCCGCCACGCCGGCCAACCTCCAGGCCGCCCACGTAGGTCTCGTCGACTTCCACCGGTCCCGGGATGCTGTCGCGCTGGGGTCGGACCATCGCGGCTCGCAGCCGCTGGAGCAGCGTCCATGCGGTCTCGTAGCGGCTCAACCCCAGCTGGCGCTGAAGCTGACGCGCCGAGATGCCCGGTGTGTGCGTAGAGACGAGGTAGGCCGCCCCAAACCACAGCGTCAGGGGCACCCGCGTGCGCTGCAGAACCGTTCCGGCAGTCACCGATGTCTGATGTCTGCAGGCCTTGCACTTGAACACTGCGCGGGTGGCCAGTTCGTACGCTTCGGCATGACTGCACCTGGGGCAACGGAACCCGTCCGGCCACCGCGACGCTGCCAGGTACCCCCGGCAGGCATCTTCGGTCGCGAACCGCGCGTGGAACGCCGCCAGTGTTCGAGGAAACGCTGGTCTCACCCTACCTCCCCCGGCTCGAACACTATATAGAGGGGTCTGGTGAGTCAACCGGATAAGCAGTTCCCGGGTTATCCCGCGTTATCCCGGGTTTCAAAACTTTTGATCGACGGCCGGCGGCCTTCTCTTCCAAAGAAGCGGCACGCGGCGTTCGCTACAGAAACGGGCACCTGAAAGCTACAAAACGGTACTGTCGATTCATTGACTCACGCCTGCCAAGCGCGCAGGGTGGCTAGGACGCTCGATGAGGCGACGCGTCGGAGCTACTGGGATGGGCACTGCTGCTCACGAAGTCGACCATCACCGCGAACTGAAATGGTCCGTGTCGTACCGAATCAACGACCTGCCGCTGCAGGTACCACCACGTGAGGAACGAGGAGAAGGTCAATGCGACGACGTACTATGAGGCTAGCCGTAATGTTGTTGGCACTGGGCATTCTAGTCTGGGGGCAGCCTGCACAGGCTGATCCTGTTTGCAACGTAATTAACGCCTGCTGGGGAGTAGGGTGTGACGGTAACACATTCCTCAAGTATGAATGGAGAGTCTATACATGTTGCGACTACGATGCCCCCTTTTGCTACTCATTCGTGAGGTTTAACAACCGCTGCTGTTGACTTTGGTCGCAGACATCTGGAGACAACGAATGGGAAATCTCCAGAGTACGCACCATCTGGGGTCGTAGCCTTGACGCCACTCTTACTAGTGGGAACTCAGGCACAGGACCCAACTTCCGTTGAAGCTGGTTACATCTGGGCAAGCCGAGGGGCGCGACTCTCAATTTGTCGAGCTTAAGGCTATTGGGCCTGATGGCAACGTTGACGAGAAATACGTTACTGAAGTGACTCAGACAACGCCAGGTGATGACGTTTTTCGAATTCCAAACACATATGGCGTGCAGGGCTTCAGACAACGTTGATTGCAGGGTTTAGAAAGTACCTTTACAGGGAATTAAATGGCGGCTGTGCAGAAGTGGCTTCCGGTTCTAGCCGACGTGGCAACCGTAGTGGTTGGAGTGATTGTAATAGGTATGCTCGGAAGCCGGTACCTGTCACCACCTGGCGAGTTCCCTACGCCTGACACGTACATCGGCGTGAACTTGAACGATGCACTGGGAATCGACATTAAGCAGGCCGCTAACACCTTGGTAGTTGCAGTTCAGCAAGGTTGTCCAGCCTGCGATATGAGCATGCCCTTCTACGAGCGCATGACAGATCTAGACGATGTTCGAGTCGTTGTCGCGGCACCGAAACGCGATATAGAGATTGCCGCGTACCTTGAGTCCTACGGGGTCGAACCGGATGACATCGCAATCCTGGATGACGATCGTCGGGTGGCAACGCCCACCCTTCTTATCGTTGATTTAAACGGACTAGTCACGCATTCATGGATAGGTGTCCTGTCGCAGGACGCCGAGGCTGAGGTATTGGAGTTGTTGACCGGCGCAGCAGTCTAGTGAGCGCGTATCCACCGGGTCGAATTCAAACCGCGTAGGCTTCCGTGTGTACCGACTTCGTCTTCAAAGTTCACCAACAGTACTAGGCTATCGCGGTCGATAGAATCGACGTGCCATTGGTACGCCCGTCCACGATGAGATGCGTTCGTTGAATCCTCGACGTTGTGAGTAATCCTCATCCTCGAGTGGTCGACCTCGTAAATCCCATTATACGAGAACGACATAGCAGCGATCCGAGCCTGCACCACATTCGGATTTACACTCGACAAGTCCGGAAGTACCGCGTCCGGATCTTTGACGTCAATGCCAACTGTACCCGAGTCTGAGTAGCCCATTACTCCTCGGGGCTCCGCCCCGAACGGCTCGGTTACATTTCCGGAATCGTCTGTGACTAGCCATGAGACCAGCGTCCATCGCCCTAACAGAAGGTCTTCTATCTGTCCTGGAGGTTCTGCACAAAGGCCGACGCTCGTCACGGCAACCAACCAGGCTGAAAAGAACAATCCGCTCAGGGGTCTTTTCATCGCCTAGCGCCTCGTAGCTCTCGGTAAACTAAGAGATCCAGCCCGGGACCTTGACTGTCGACGGAATGCTCGTCGCCGCGCGAGCACCTTCGACTCCATTTTCTCCACGTCACAACGAACCGCCGTCGGAGTGATTCTAACATCTCACCAGTTCCCGTAGTGTGCCAAGAGTCGGCCGAAGGTTTGAATCACCCTGGCGCAGAGGCAGATAGTCTCACGGGATGGCACGGACATGACGGCCACGATGACCGTGGGCGAGGGGGCGGGGTTGGCCAGGACTCCGGTCGCTCCGCTCCCTGCGTTTTCCCCATTCCAATCCCGGAACTGTCAAACTCTGGGTGCCGCCCCGGCAAAGCCGGGGGTCTCTCACGCTGACTAGCTAGGGAGACCAAAAAGGCGTTAGGTTAACATACATGATGACGCTGGTTTTCGATGAGGCTCGTCGCGCCGTTCGAGAGAAGAACGACTTCATCGCACGGCTCAATCAAGTTGATCCTCGACATTGGAGCGATGTGAAACCGAACCTGGGGACCGGGCTGAGGTCTGCCTCTGTAACAGACCTTCGGATTGTGGCCACAGTCCTCGCCGACCTCGCGCAACACCTCAGGTTGACCCTCGGGGGTGGCTCAGAGCCCGACTGGAGGACGCTCTTGAGTCGAAGGCAGAATGACTCTTCGAAGACCTTCTATGAGGAGCTGGACAACCTGTTAAAGGGCTGGGTCTTTGCGCCATCGCCGGTTGCGGCTGCAGCTCACTTCGTTTGCGCCCATTTGGACAGCCGCTTGCGAGTACGCGACATCGCACAAGCAACCGGGTGCTCCCCAGACCAGCTCAGGCGGGAGTTCGCGCGCCACTTGGATGTTACGGTCCATCAGTTTGTGGCTCGCGAACGCGCTCGTCGCGCCGCGGAACTCATCAGACTAGGGGAGAAGGTCGAGTTCGCCATGCTCGCGGTCGGTTATCACAGCAAGACGAACTTCCTGAAGGTCTTCAGGCAGTTCAACGGCGCGAACCCTTCGGATCTCAGACAGGAAGCGACCGGTCGAGCGAGTCATCGGACCCACTGAAAACAGTCACGCCACCGCCGCGGAGAGCGCCAGTTCACTACTTCCACCGGTGTGGTGGCTTGATCGTTCTTTCCGGGTCCGTTGTCAGAGGTGGACCCCATCCTTTGGACAGGTTTTCGTCACAGCTAAGGTGGAATCCGGTTCATGATTCAAGCGACCTTGGGCTGACGGGAACCGGGGCATAGCCCCGGGCTCCCGTCAGCCCCGTCGTCAGTATACGCCTCGGCCGGCGTCCGGTCGTTGAGCGCCGAGTGGGGCCGGCGTCGGTCGTAGAAGTCCATCCACCAGCCGATGCCGGTCCGGGCCTGGGAGCCGGTCGCGAACTCAGACAGGTAGACGCACTCGTACTTGAGCGATCGCCACAGCCGCTCGATGAACACGTTGTCCATCCAGCGGCCCTTGCCGTCCATCGAGATGCGAATGCCAGCCTCCTTGAGCACGTCGCGGCGACCCATAGACGCAACGCTGAGAAACTAATCCATCCAACGCTGAAGAAGTGATCCACCCCCGGCCTCTTTGTCCGGCATCCTTTCGGTTGCGAGACAAGAGGAGGGTTGGCCGAGGTGCTGAGGATGGACCAAGTTCATGTTATCCGCCACGCCGTTCTGAAGCAGGGTCGTAGCCGTCGGTCTGTCGCGCTGGAGCTCGGCGTCAGCCGCAACACCGTACGGAAGTATCTTGAGGAGTCTGAGCCGAGATTCAGCGCACCGGTTGGCCGGCGTCAGCCGGTGCTCGAGCGGGTGAAGGCACGACTCGACGAGCTTCTCGCCGAGTGGTCTGCGAGGACGACCGCCAAGCAGAGGATCACCGGCTCCCGCCTCCATGGTCAGCTGCGCATGGAGGGCTTCGATGTCGGGATCACGTTGACTAGTCGCGACCCCGATGGCGTTGTTTCTTCTAAAAGGGGCGGTCGCGGCGCAAACGGAGACCAGGCTGGTTCGAGACGCCGTCCGCTGGGACCGCCAAGGGGCCTCAGTTGTGCCGAAGAACCGAACAGAGCCCCGATGCCCCTATCACGATGTGACGTCCAGGCACCCGGGCCATGAGATTAGACCGATGACCCTACCTCCGACACCCTTGCGCTGGAGACCTGACGTATCACCGCGTAGGTCGAGTGCTTGACACCCACGGCACCGTGGGCGATTGAGCTCGATCAAAAGTTTTGATCCGGGATAATCCGGGATCATCCGGGATGCCCCCGGGATGCGACTCGCGCGGGCGCAACGACTTACGGGGATCGGCCGACACAATTGTGGTGCAAAACTTTTGATCTGGAAATGGCAAGGAGAAAAGGGACCTTTTGGCAACGTGAAAAGGACCCCTCTGTCGCGACGGGTGCCCATCAACGCGTTTTCTTCTGTCGAGCGTGGGCCGTCTGGTTCCGTTGGGCGGCCTTGAGGCGGTAGCTGTCCCCGTTGGTCGTCAGCACGGTGGCAGGGTGCACGATGCGGTCGATGACGGCCGCGGCGGCGGTCGCATCCAGGAACACCTCGGACCAGCGGGCGAACGGCAGATTGGTCGTCACGACCAGGCTCCCGCGCTCGTAGCGGCGGCTGATGAAGCCGAACAGCAGGTCGGCGCCGGCCTTGTCGAACGGCACGTAGCCGAGCTCGTCGAGGATGACGACATCGAAGCGGGCGAGGTGGTCGAGTTTCCGGGCCAGCCGCCCCTGCTGCTGCGCTTCGACGAGCAGCGTGGTCAACTCGGCGGCCGTCAGGAACCGGACCCGATAGTCGTGCTGGCAGCAGGCCATGCCCAGGGCGATGGCAAGATGGGTCTTGCCGGTACCGACGCCGCCGACCAGCACGACGTTGGCAGCCTCGGCGACGAAGTCGCCGCCGCACAACTGCAGGATCGCGTCGCGGTCCAGCTCCGGTTGCGCGTCGAACTGGAAGGCATCCAGGGTCTTGAGCATCGGGAAGCGGGCCTCCTGGAGGCGGCGTTGGATGCGGCGCTCGCGGCGCCCGGTCACTTCCAGGTGCACCAACTGCGCGAGGTACTCCGCGGGCGGCTGGCGCTCGCGGGTGGCCTGGGCGGCCAGAGGCCGCCACTCGGCGGTCATCGTCGCCAGGCACAAGGTCTTGAGGTCGGTCACCAGGTGCGGGGGCTCGGGGACCGCGACCGTCATAGGCGGCCTCCCGTCAAGACGTCATAGGCGGCCAACGTCGGGGCGGAGACCGCGATCCGGGCCAGATCCGCCCGGACGGTGGGGACCGGGCGGATCGCGGGCCGGGGGCCAGCCGCCCGCTGGCGCAACAGCAGGCGCACGGTCTCGAGCCGGGGTGAGTCGCGGGCGAGGGCGGCCGCGACCGCCGCCTCGACGGCCGGGGCGGGATAGGTTTCCAGCAGCCGCAACATCCGGACCCACTCCTGATCGGGCTTGCGCGTCTGCTGCCGGAGGGCGGTCCGGACCTGCTGCCACACCGGCGCCAGCGCCCAGTCCTGCAGGGCCGTCGCCTCGGGGACGGCGCGGTGCTTGCGTTCCAGCACCGGCAGCACGTGGAGCGGATCGAGCACCATCGCCCCGGCGCGAAACGCCCGGACGTGTCTGGCGACGACCTCGGTGCCGGCGGCAACCGCCACGCGGTCGTGGTACAGCTTCACCCACACAGGCCGGTAGGCGTAGCGGGTCGGCACCGAGTAGGTCACCCGGTCCGCCCGGACGTGCCCGAACTTGTCGACCACCCGCGCCTCGACGCGGCAGGTCTCGGGGAGGTGAACGGGCACGGCCCGCAGGTGCCGCCGCTCCAGCGTCCACGCTTCCCGCACCGGGCGCCCGTCGGCGAGCCGGCGGGTCGCCACGTCCGCCTCCAACTCAGTGATGATCAACGCGTTGAGCGCGGCCCAGCTCGCGACTGTAGGCCGCGGCCGGAACACGAGATTGCGCACATACGTGACGCCCGTCTCGACCGAGCCCTTCTCCCAGCCCTTCGCCGGCGCACAGAACGCCGCCGCAAACGGATACGCGCCCCGGAACGCCTGAAACGCATCGGTCTGCACCCGGTCCCGGCCGGTCAGCACCTGCTGGACCGCGATCGTCGTGTTGTCGAGCACCACCCGGTCCGTCACGCCGCCCATATAGGCAAACGCCGCCTGAATGCCATCCAACAACGACTCGAGTCGCTCGATGGGATACGCCTTCGCGAAATACACGGTGCTGTAGGGCAGGGTCGCCACCACATACTTGACCTTCCGCAGCACACCGGCGACCTCGGCCCACGATTCCCCGAAGTCGACCTCCAGCGTCACCCCAGGCCGCGGGCTGCGGTGCACATACACCTCCTTCGGCGCCGCGGCGGCCTTCAGCCGCGCCACAGACCAGCGCACCGTACGCTCGGCAACCGGTCCCGCCAACGGCAGCAGCAACCGGCGGATGCGCTTGGCCGTCAGTCGACGATCCTGCCGCAGCCACTGCTCGATCTGCGCACGCCACCGATCCAGATGACGGGGTCGCGACACCGCTCGTCGCGCCGGCGCCGTCGCCTGCGCCACCGCCCGGCGCACCGTCTTGATATCCAAGCCCAACCGCTCGGCAATCTGCTTCTTCGGCACGCCGTCCACCACATGCATCTGCCGGATCTCCGCCCATTGAGACATCCTGATCACCTCCGGGCCCTCCTGGCTCGAGTCGTGCAACACGACAGTGTCGCACCGCTTCCTGCTCGTGCCAGGAAACCTGTCTCCCGTGTGACTCAGGGGTCCCTTTTCACGTTGCCGCGGGGTCCCTTTTCATCTTGCCGGTACCAGTTTTGATCCATGAAATGGCCTTCAAATGGCGTTTTCCGGGGGGTTTGAGACCTCTCAAATGGGGGGGATTTCGCGTGAGTGTCCCCCGTCGTGGACACTCTGCCGCCGCGCCCCGCGCGGCCTGATGATAAAGCAGGCGTTATAGGAGGCACCCCCCGTCAGACGCCGTGTGGTGCGGGGGTTAACCTACACAGGCACGCTGCGGGAGGACGGTACAATTTCTGGCGAACTCGATCTCGGCGGTTTCGCGGGCGGAGATTTCACCGGCACGAAGCGCTGAGCCGTCTGAGTCTGCTATCGCTCTCGTCGTCCGTCGCGTCGCTGCTATCCGGGCCGACGGTACCGTAGTAGCCCAGCATCATCTCTTGCCAGGTCTGATCGCCCCATCGCACCGTTCTGGGTCGGATCAGGATTGAAGCGGTTATTGGGCGAGTTGTCGTAGTGGAACTCCGCTTCCAGCCGTGAACCCTTCGGCATGAAGATCGGTTCTTCAACCCATTCAGAGAGGCTCAGCTATAGTAGGGACCCTTCAAATATTCGTCTTTTATTCGCTTGTCGACGTGCGAGACGGGTTCGCTCGAGACTGCCCCCACCGCCACCCAGTCCGGCTGATGATCGCACTCCGGGATCGCTCGGGCGCAACCCAGAGTTGTTTTCTGTGGATGCCGGGCGATTTCGACGGTCGCGGGCGCGGCGCCGAGAAGACGAGACACGTCTGGAGCGAGGTGGCGGCCGGGGTCCGCATGATCGTCTCGCGAGCCGGTTTCCGTGGTCCGGGTGGGGCGCACGTGAGAGCCTCCCGGGACACCCCTCCCACGGACGGCGGATCGGGCCTCGGCACGGCCCAATGCTGTCGCCCTCCCCGTCAGTCGTTGCGCCCGCGCGAGTCGCATCCCGGGGTCATCCCGGGTTATCCCGGATTAAAACTTTTGTGACGATACGTGTGCCACCTCTGACGATTTTCTTGGACAGCGATTTGGGATCTGGAGAACGATGAGATGAGGAGACCGAACGATGTCCAACGAGGGGACCGAGCACGAGGATCGCAGTCCGGAACGGTGGAGCGCGCAGGCCAAGAGCGAGGTGGTGTTGCGGCTACTGCGTGGCGAAGCGGTCGACCAGGTCAGTCGCGAGATTCAGGTGCCCGCGCACGAGATCGAGACGTGGCGCCGGCACTTTCTCGACGCTGGGGCGGCGGGGTTGAAGAAGCGGGCGGGGGATGTCGAGGCCCGTGCGTTGAAGCAAACGCACGCCAAAGTGGGCGAACTGACGATGAAGCTCGAGCTGGTCGAGCTGCTCTTGGAAAAAAGGGGGTACGCGGACGAATTGACGCGGTTGAAGAAGTCGCACGGCTGGTAAGTGCGGGGACCGCGCGGAGATATCCGTTGCAGGTAGTCTGTGCGGCCTGGCGCGTGCCGCGCTCGACTGTCTACGCGCGCCGGCACCGTGTGGGGCCTTCTCGTGGCAAACGGGGCCCCCGGACAGCGGTCAGTGATGCCGAGGTCCTGACCGAGATCCGCGCGGTCTTGGCGGCGAGTCCGTTTCACACGGAGGGGCATCGGAAGGTGCGAGCGCGGCTCCGCCCCCGGGGGCTGCGAGTCGGGAAAACGCGGGTGCTCCGTCTGATGCGGGGGGCCCGGTTGCTCGCGCCGCAGCGCCGGCGCCACGTGCACGGGGACCGGACCCATAGCGGCCGGATTATCACGGCCCCGGGTCGACGAGCTCTGGGGCACCGATGCCACGCGGTTCTACACCCGCCAGGAGGGCTGGTGCTGGTTCTTCGGCGCGATCGATCACTGCGCCGAAGACCTGGGTCGGGTGGCACGTTGCCAAACGCGGCGACCGGTGGGCGGCGCTCGAGCCGATTCGCCAGGGCGTGCAACAGACCCACGGTCAGTATGCCCCGCAGATCGCCGTGGGGCTCGGGCTGCGCATGGACTGGGGACCGCAATATACGGCCAGACAGTTTCTCGGCGAACTCCGCTGGTTGGGCATCCGACCGTCGCCGAGTTACGTCGGCGAACCGGAGTGCAACGGCATCATGGAGCGGTGGATGCGGACGCTCAAAGAAGAGTGCCTCTACCTCTACGACTTCGCAACGCTCGACGAAGCACGACAGGTCATCGGTGAGTTTATCGAGCGATACAACCAGCAGTGGTTACTCGAACGACACGGTCACCGAACACCGGCCGAGGTGCGGCAGATGCTGACGTCACAGGCGGCCTAGATTAGGCCGCCGAGTTGTCCAAGAAACCGGGTCCGATACAGTCTCGCATTATCTCGGATCAAAACTTTTGATCGCGGGCATTCGGTCGTAAGCTTCCCACGTCTCAGTTGTTTCGGATAGTTCCGGAATATCTCGGATCAAACCTTTGATCAACAGCTTTCTCGCTGCTCAAGCCTCGGACCCCATCGAGCAGCAGCACCGCCAGGTCCAGCGCGACTTCAGTCTTTCGCTACCACGAACAGGCTCTTAACCGCTACGACCAAGACCGCGCCCCCTAGGAAGATCACGAGATTCGCGATAATCCGGGCTATCACCTCCCCAATGTAGGGGATCGCTCCGACGGCGCTTGCCGCTACGATCAGTGCGATTGCCGCTAGGAGGAAGGTCTGACTCTCCTTGTCCCTGATATTCAAGAATCCGACGATCAGGCCGAGCACTGCGAGTACCCATCCAAACCAGGCCTGTTCGAAGCCCAAGCCTCCGGCCACAGCAATCACTAGCCCAACGACAAAAGAGCCCTTGCCCACTAGCGCCATTGTTCCTCCTTGCCTAGGTAACGGAATTGCCCCCGTGGGATATTACCAGGGTTGGTC
Source organism: Vicinamibacterales bacterium (assembly GCA_965249105.1). Classification (GTDB taxonomy): domain Bacteria; phylum Acidobacteriota; class Vicinamibacteria; order Vicinamibacterales; family UBA8438; genus CAUZIB01. The sequence continues at coordinate 2,805,050 of OZ252219.1, forward strand.
GAAACGGGGAAAGGGAGCCCAGACGGCGTGGCCGATGAGGTTGTCACCGCTGAGGTTGTCGAGGATCGTGCTCGACAGCGGCCCGTTGATCTTGCCGTCGGCCCCGACCAGCGGTACATTCCCGCTCCCGAACTCGGCGCCGGCGGCCACGTCGAGCGCGCCGGCGGCCGTACTCTCGATGGCCACGGCGCCATGGGTCGTCATCCCACTTATCCCGCGTTATCCCGGGTTTCAAAACTTTGATCGACCGCAGCGGGACGTAAGTCGTTGCGGCGTCGCCTTGGCGTCCCATGGTCTCGCCGTCACGGCATCGACCTGCGGCGTGCTCAGGTGCTTTCGGCTGCGTTGTTCTTCATATCGATGCTGCCGCGGAAGGTCGCGCCTTCGGCGATGGAAACCGCGGGCGACACGATGTCTCCCTCCACGGTGCCGTCCGGTCCGATCTCGACCTTGCTGCTCGCGGTAATGTTTCCGTCGACTTTGCCCAGCACGACGTGTCCTTCGCCACAATGTCAGCCTTGGCCGTGGCATTTACGCCGATGGTGAGAGTGTTCTGCTTCAACTCGATCGTTCCCTCGACCCGACCTTCGATGGTTAGGTCTTCGCCCCCCTTGATCTCCCCAGTGATGACGATCAACGGGCCGAAAGTGGCCGACTCATGACCGGAGGGCTCTGGGGCGCTCCGAGCCGAAGGCGGGGCCGGCGCGATGAGGGGAGACACGTTAGTCTATCCCCGTACCATTCTGGTAGGAATTTCCCGTCCGATTCACGGAATTGCCACCCCAAGTCGCAGAATGGTGCAAACGTACCGATTAGGAGAGGGACCCGTGACTGCCAATGATGGTAGACGATGCAATGCAATCGTCGCCCCGGAGCGTTCCTGTCGAGGGTGTCGAACCACTGGCAGCCGATCACCGCTCAGCGCTTGGTATGGTACTGGCTCTGACGGATGTGTTGCAACTTTCAAAAAGCGGCCAGAGAACGATTGGTCGAGTCGCCCGGGCTCCGTCTCATGCAGCCACCTCGAACAGCGTGTTGATGAACTGAATCTGTGGCCGAACATCCGAACCGTTCACCCGCCTCGCCTGGGCGGCGGCGAAACACGGCGGGCACGGCACGCGCGGTTGGAGAAAGCTTCATCTCGGGGTGAATCGGTCGGGTGTGATCGTCGCGCAGGCGTTGACCGACGCGACGACCGCCGACGCGCTGACCGGCATCACGCTGGTGGGGGCGGTCGACGGCAATGTGGCCAGCGTGACGGCGGACCCCGCCTACGACACGATCGCCTTTTACGACGCCGCGACTGAGCATGGCGCGCAGGTCGTGGTGCCACCGGCCTAGACGGCCAGGCTCTCCCAACGTCGACCGCGCTCGAGGGCGCGCGATCGCACGATCCGAAGGATTACCAAGATGGGGCGGCGCCGGTGGAAGAAGGAGGCGGGATACCATCGCCAGGCGCGCGTGGAGAACGCCTTCTTTCGGTACAAGTCGATTCTCGGCGATCGACTTCGAGGCCGGACTCGCGCAGCGCAAGAGGTCGAATCGGTGCTTGCGTGCAACGTGCTCAATCGGATGACCGAGCTTGGTCGACCAGAGTCGTTCGTGATCAGTCGGTGACGAACCTACGCGCGTTGGGAGCGTTCCGTGCCAGTTTCGATTTACGCAACAACGCCCCTTGCCGCCGTCGAGGATCACCAGGATGCCCTGCGAAACGTCGAGGCCCCGTTCGACTAACGACCGCAAGAACGGGGTCAACACCTTCTCGTTCTCGGTATCCGTTTCGACGAAGCCCAGAAAGCGTTTCACCCCCGCGAGGGTAATGCCCAGCGCTATGACCATCGTCGCATCCGCAAACGTTTTCCCGTCCAAGACGACGGCCACCACATCCTCATCGGACAGGTCCCGCTCTTGGAGCTCGCGCAGCTTCGCGGCACTGGCCTGCACGAACGTTCGGGACACCGTCGACCCCGACAGCCCGATCGCCCCGGGAATCGCCTCAGCGGCCGCTTCGTAGTTACGGCACGAGATCCCATACAGCACCCGCTTCAGGAGCAGGTCGTTGACCGCGCGCTCCCCCTGCAACGCCTCGTACGACCGCAGCGGAATCTCACTTCCCGCGACATGGCGCAGCCGCGGCACGCGAATCGGCACGCGCTGGCCGGCCAAACCGACTGTCCCGGGGTTGCTGCCATGACGGCGCCCGCCGACGGACGGGGCTTTGCGGGCGTAGCGCTCACCAGCCAGCGCCGTCACTTCCTCGTCGAGCAACTCCTCAATGTGCATCAACCCCAGCGGAATCAAGGACCGGATCAACTCCACCTTGGTATCGACCTCCAATTCCGCATACTCCGCTCGGTCGATAACGTCGACCGCGCCCAACGTGCGACCCTTCTTGCGCTTCTTGACCGATCGCAGGACACTGCTCATCTCGGCTCCTTTCTCGCGTGGCGTGATGGTCGTCTCGCAACGTCATCCAACCACAGGGTTTGGAGCCGCTTCAATTCCCAACTAAGTTTCGCTCACACCCGGAGATGTGGCAAAGCGGGACGGCTCTCTATTTATGTGATGCGAGTTCAGGCATTCACATGGCCAGGGGTCAGCGAGCTCCTGTATCGAAACCCCTACATTGTGGTCGTACTGACGTACGGAACAATATTGTTTGAAATCGTCTTTCCGTTTTTGTTGTTTAATCGCTGGTCGCGCTGGATCGCTGTGGTGGCTGGAATTGTGTTCCACACTGGCATTGCGCTATTCATGGGGCTTGTCACTTTTTCCTGGTCGGTACTGAGTTTGTATCCATTCTTGCTGACCGACCGCGAATATGAATGGATGACTACCCGTGCGCGGCGAGCGTGGCAGGCTGGTGCGATGCTGGTAGCGCGTTAATGGACGGCCCATCAAGAAATGCGCCCATGAGCTTGGCTCGTGATCGCCAGCGGCAGTTTCGCATTCGGTACCAACTCGACCCTTGGGGTCGACACCCGATTCGCACAAGTGCTCCGATCGATGTTGTGCTGGCGATGCCTCGCACCGAGATCCACCACGAAGTGACGCTGACGTACTGGGAAGGGCCACAGGTGTCAGAGCAGTTGACTGATGAGCGAAAAAACCTGCTGTGGAAGTTACGTTTGACTCCGGGACAGGCGGTGACCGCTGTTTGGGATGTCTGTTCCTTCGAGGTCTCAGCCCGTGCCGGGTCACCGACACTTGACATCGATATTCCTCCCGCCGATTGTGTCGGAAGTCCTCTTTGCCCAGTAGATGACGCAATGCGCACGCTTATTGAGCCGTTGCTTGAGTCGAATGGTGACAGCGCGCGCGCTAGGAGGATTTTTAGGTTTGTCAGTCGCGAATTGAGCTATGTCTATCCCCCGCAAGAACGCGGTGCTGCTTCTGTACCGCACCCGGTTCCTTGGACACACGTTTGCGCTACGCCGCCTGGCGTAGCTCGTGCTCCTCGCGCGCCTCGATCGGGGTGTGATACCCGAGTTTCTCGAGCCGCCAGGTCGTGTTGTATCGCTCTACGAACGCGGCGACGGCGGTCCGCACAGCCTCGAGGGTCTGAAAGATGCGGCCGTGAATCGCTTGCTCCTTGAGCGTGACCATCCGCCAATGGTGCCTGACGTTCGGCGCGGACTATGCCCGGACGTTGCGGCGCCGGCGCGGTCAACAGGGCGACACGTGGCACCTCGACGAACTGTTCGTCACGCTCAACGGCCGCCAGCAGTATCTCTGGCGCGCGGTGGATGAGGACGGAGACGTGCTCGACATCCTGGTGCAATCGCGTCGAAATCGTCTCGCGGCCGTGCGATTCTTTCGGAAATTGCTGAAACGGCAAGGCTGGGTGCCGCGCCGGCTGATCACCGACAAGCTCCGTAGTTACCCGGCGGCGTGTCGCACGGTGATGCCATCGGTGGTCCACTGCACGGCTCAGTATGCGAACAACCGCGCGGAAGTCTCGCACCAACCGACGCGTCAACGTGAACGCCAGATGCGGCGCTTCAAGTCAGCGGTCCATCTGCAACGCTTCGCGTCCGTCCACGGCGTCGTCCAGAATCTCTTCCGAGTGGGTCGACACTTGTTACGGGCGGCGGATCTACAGCGCGATCGTGCCGCTGCACGCCGGTCGCGGCGTCACTCCGACATACCTCGCCGCGCTGCTGATCTGCACCGCGCTGGCGACAGTGATGACCCTTTCAGGCGTCGTGAGCTTCGTGCTCACGCACGTCAAGAGCCACACGCGCACCGGAGCAACGACCGTCAAGCCTCCAGGCGCTGATCGAGACCGAAGCCTCTCCGGGCTGATCCACAAGGCTGGCACCAAAGAGAGACCGACCGTTGGGGAGCACCCATGATTTGCGCTTGATCATGGGTTCGGGGCAGTACATGCGCGCACAGAAGTTTCGAAGCAGGATATTTTCCGGGATCTGGGTATCCCCTTACTCAGGTAGCCCTAATACCATGCCCGTGCATCGCGGCGAAGTCGACGTCCTGGAAGGCGCCGCGAGCATGGAAATAGCGGGCCAGCATCTGCCGGAAGAAGTCGCGCGTGGAGTAGTGCCGAGCCATCAGTCTGCACCGCTCGTGCTCGAACGGTTCTATGCACGCGGTGCTTCCGCCATCAACTGTTACTCAGGCGGCTAGAAGCTCGTCCCCGACCGGAGCGGTCGGCAACCGGAACATAATCCGCTGAGCTCGATCAAAAGTTTTAATCCGGGATAAGCCGGGATAATCCGGGATGACCCCGGGATGACCCCGGGATGCGACTCGCGCGAGCGACGTCCCCCCACCTTGAGTAGCGGTCCCGTTTAGAGTCCGACGGTAACGGTACTTCCTTTCACGACGAGTTGTTTGGCATAGAGGACAGGCGTCAGGCCGTCTAGCCCCTTCTTCGGTCGTTCCTCGTTGTACTCGCGTCGCCAGGTTTCGATGATGGCCTGTGCATGGGCCAAACTCGTGAACCAGTGCTCGTTGAGGCACTCATCGCGGAACCGGCCGTTGAACGATTCGATGTAGGCGTTCTGATTCGGTTTACCCGGCTCGATCAGGCGCAGCGTGACACCGCGGTCATGCGCCCAGGTCAACATCGCATGGCCACAGAACTCCTGGGCGTTGTCGGTGCGGAGAACCCGCGGGAGGCGACGTCCGAGTGCCAACCGATCGAGCGCGCGAGTCACCGGCCCGCCACCGAGGGCACGAGCGGGCACGATGGCCACGGCTTCCGTCGTGGCATCATCCACGATTGTCAGACACTTGACGACGCGTCCGTCAGCGGTCCGGTCGAAGACGAAGTCGGCAGACCACACGTCGTTCGGCACCTGCGGGCGCACCAGGGGCTGCCGATCGGCCACCGGAATCTTCTTCCGCCGTCGGCGCCGAACCTGGAGCTGGGCCTCCGTGTACAGGCGTTCGACGCGTTTATGGTTGACGTGGTGGCCTTCCTGCCGCAGCTTCAGATAGATCATCCCGGCGCCATAGCGACGGTGCCGGTGGGCGAGGGCAACAATCCGCCGGCGAAGCGCCACGTTCTTATCCGGTGAGGGCTGGTAGCGCAGCGACGACGCACTCATGGCGACCACCGCGAGGGCGCGCCGTTCACTGAGCCCACGGCTCGTCATGTGCCGCACCAGCGCTCGACGAGCAGGTGCGGCTACCATTTTGTTCGCAGGGCCTCACGTGTGACCTCGTTCTCGAGCAGCGACTCGGCCAGGAGCTTCTTCAGCCGGCTGTTCTCTGCACCGAGCTCCTTCAGCCGCTTGGCGTCCGATACGTTCATCCCGCCGAACTTGCTCCGCCACAGGTAGTAGCTGGCCTCCGAGAACCCGTGCCGCCGGCACAGGTCTTTGACTGGAAGCCCGGCCTCGGCTTCCCGCAAGAACCCAATAATCTGCGCCTCGCTAAACCGCTTCTTCACGTTCCGATCTCCTTCCTTCGTGAGATCGAACTCTAAACCTCCGTGCTACTCAATTCGGGGGGGACGTCGCGCCCGCGCCGCCCACTTCACCTCGCCGGTTTTGAAATCTTCGCCGCCTGCTCCCGTCGGACGTCGGAGTCCTCGTCCTTATTTCTGCTCTATTTCCTGCTGCTCCTTCCAGAAGATCATCCTGTCAAATGCTGCAAGCTTGGCTTGGTCCATCGTGTCGTATGCGCGATACAGAGAAACCTGCTTCGAAGTGGAACGATCTTTGACCCGGTAGCACCATTTATCGCCATTCTCATAGACAACGACGTTGAATCCATCAGTATTGAGATAGGGATTGCCCTTCTCGGAGGTCCTCCAATTGCGATCAAGCCAGTTGTTTCGCCGGCGATGGGCGTTTTTGAGATTCCGCTCCCGACGCTTTGGAGAGTCGCGGTCCTGACCCATGTGTCCCGCACATACGCATCCAACACCTAATTCGTCAGGGTAATCTGGATGCTTCATGTAGTGGACATAGCGAATCTTCTGGCTCTTGCACATTTCGCATACGGCACCAGGGTCGCCGAGATCTTCAACATCTGTGCACATCCAGCCCTTATGGGGCACGCCTGGCTGTGACCACTTACCGCGACCCGCACCCGCAATCTCACACATCATCTTCTTGGGAGACTCACACTCTTTAGTCGACCAGGCCCCCCGCTCACGTCCTGTCCAGGAGTTCCTCCTGTCAGATACCAAGAGCGTCGCCCTGAAATTGCAATCGCTCCGCAGCCCTCAGAACGTCCGTGCCGCCCACTTCACCTCGCCGATGACGTCGGCGCCGGCTGGCGCGGAGGGTTCTCGGAATCGCGGCGTAGATCCTCAATATTGTGAGGCGCATCTCCAAAGCTGGGAGCGCCAGATGTCTTCATATCCCGGCTTTGACGCCAGCAGCACCTTGATGACGCCGCGGAGCAAGAACTCGGCGGTGGAGAAGAAAGGACCGTCGTAGGCGGGGTTCGGACCCGAGTACGTGAGCTGTGGGCGCTTACCTTTATGGATATGGATGATCTTGTTGCGTACGTCACCGAACGCCCTGAACCAAGCCTCCAGGTCCGTGATGAGCGTGGTCTGAGATCGACCACACTTGTCGATCCAGTTTATTTTCTGATCGGGTTTCTCCTCCGAAGACCACACCAAGACCTCGGAATCCTCCGCCGTCGGGTCTGGCAACGACTCGAAGATCAGCCGAAGCGTGCGAGCACTCTTGTGAGTCTTACTCGTGCCTGTTAAGGCTTCAAAAGCTGTCTTCAGGAATACCAGCCGCTCCGGGTCGTGAACCGTGTGAGTGTTGAGCCAAGCTTTCGCGAACCAGCCAACGGCAACTCGAACTCGATCGGCGGTAGAGCATTCACCTGGATAGCGAAGCGAACGGAGAACTGTCTCATAGATGCCAGTCAACACCAGAGGGTCAGGGGAAGGAGCCACTGTCGGCATGTTGAGGTCGAGTGGTGGACTCAAGACCCGTTTGGGATCGTCGGTCTTACATCGATCGAAGGTTTGCACCTCCACGATGCCTTGGTGCACAACTCGCGATCTCGGTCAATAATTGCCCTCCACCCCGAGATCCGAGGTCCCGCATGACGAGTTTCAAGCGCACCCAGCGGAAGTACGTCCAGAAGGCCTACCGTGTCCGGAATTGGCGGGAGTACGAGACGGGTCTCCGCGCTCGCGGGAGTCTGACCGTCTGGCTCGGACTCACCGATGGCAAGCTCGCCAACTGGAACTCGCCGAGGCCGACGCGCAGGAAGCCAGGCCGACAACGCAAGTACTCGAACCACGCCATCGAGACGACGGTCACCTTGGGCTTGGTGTTTGGCCTGGCGTCCAGGCAGACTGAGGGCTTCCTGCGCTCGCTGCTGACGCTCCTGAATCTGGACAACGACGTGCCCGACCACAGCACGATCTCGAGGCGCAAGGCGAGGCTGGGGAAGGTTGCTTCCTACGAGAGGCGAACCGTGAAGCCCGTCCACCTCCTCATCGACAGCAGCGGTCTTTCAGTGCACGTCGGCCAGTTGCGCACTCCGCCGAAAGCCAGGGACTACCGCAAGCTGCACCTCGCTGTGGATGAGCAAACCAGTGACGTGGTCGCCTGCGAGCTCACGAGCAAGCGGGCTCGAGACGCTTCCCGGGTGGCGTCACTCGTCGGCCAGATCGAGCGTCCCATCGCCTCGGCCAAGGCCGACGCCGCGTACGACACCGGCGACGTCTATAAGACGCTGGAGAATCACCGTGCTCATCGATCGCCGAAGGTGCTGATACCGCCACGAAAGGGCGCTCAGCTCGCGCTCGACTCCGCGGGCACGCGACAGCGGAATCGTAACATCCGAGCACGATCACGTGTTGGGAAACGGAAGTGGTACGTCGCATCGGGCTACAGCAGGCGAAGCAAGGTGGAGACGACGTTCCACCGCTACAAGGCCATCCTGGGCTCAGCGATGCGAGCGAGGGGACTGGCGTCCCAGAGAGTCGAGGTGAGGTTGGGGTGCAAGATCCTGAACACCATGACGGCGCTCGGGATACCCGATGGCGAGATGATCGGATGACCGGCAGGCGGAGTCACGGGAGACTCTCAGCCCTCAATGGAGTTGTGCACCAAGGCAACGTCGGCTTCGAGACGCAGCCTGCGGCTGCCAACCGACTCACGCCGGAGGGGGTCGAGGAGCGAGGGTGCTTGAACAAAAGAAGGGTACCCGGATGTTCCCGCTATGAACCTTGACGCCGGTACTGTCCACGAGGATGTGAATCGGTCGGTCATGGCGGGGCCTGTGGAACGCGACCTTGCCGAGTCCCTTGGCACGTCGCGAGAAGGTTGTCTGGTGCGGAATCTCCAGTGGCAATCCGTGTATCTCTACCAGCGACTGCAGGCAGCCCTTGGTCTGTCTCCACGGGAGATGAAACACCATGCGAAACGCCAGCGCGGTCTCGATTGCCAGGTTCGAGTACTTGCGCTGTCCACCAGCTTTCCCGCTTGGTGGGGCGGTCCACTTACTGATGGCTTCGTCGGTGAACCAGAAGGTCAACGAGCCGCGGGCGACCAGAGCTTGATCATAGGCAGGCCAGTTCGCGATCTTGTGAGTCTGCTTGACGTACTTGGCCTGGCTCCGCTTGAAACTGCTCATCGAGGCTCCGGAATCTGGGGCTCCACGTGAGTGTGACCCGGAACCCGGAGCCATGCACCAAGGCACCTCCGAGCTGCTCCCGCGGGTCCACCGGGTGGTCTCGTTGCTCAAACGGTGGTTGCTCGGGACGCATCAAGGCGCCGTCAGTCGGGTGCATCTCGACTACTATCTGGACGAGTACACGTTCCGCTTCAATCGGCGCCGCTCTCGGCACCGAGGCAAGTTGTTTTTCCGGTTGGTCCAGCAGGCTCTGACAGTCGACCCGGTGCCGTACCGCCGTCTCGTTCAGTGCCACCAACCTCGTGGGTGACGAACCACAAGATGTTGCGGTCACTTGAGTCAAGTGGATAGGCAGAATATTTTATTATCACTCAGGCCAGTTGGGACGGTAGTGAACTACTCGGCATCGACAGGGACCGATGACGCCGGTTGGCGCGAAGTTTGCTGCTCGTTGGGGAGATGGCCAACCGGCCAGGGGACATGCGCCAGGAGGATGACATTGACGAAGCAGCCGGACGTGTACACGACCCTCGGGCAGGAGGGCGTTGGTGCGCGGATGCGGGCAGGCCTACGCGCTTCAAACCGTCGAGCCCGTCACCTACCGATGCGGTACGAGACGGGTCTGCCAAGCTCGGTCATCCGGTTCAGAACGTTACACGCGAGCACGGCCTCACGCCGTTGCCCCGATGAACTGCGTGCCCGAAGACAGTCGCCGACGATCGACTTGTACCGGAAGAACGCATTCTCCACGCGCGCTTACTGATGGTAACCAGACGCCTTCTTCCACCGTCGCCGTCCGAGCGCCTTCACCCTCCTGATCGTCCGATCGCGGGCACCTGATCGGGCGCCCCGTCGAGACAACGACGCGGTCTTGGTCGGCGGCACCACGACCCTCGCCCCTCGCGCACCGGCCGCCCCATAGAACGCGAGCGTGTCGTAGGCCGGATCCGCCGTCACTCTGGTGAGGTGTCCATCCACCTCGTCGACCAGACTGATCCCCGTAATCGCGTCATCGGCCGTCGGCTCAGTCAGCGCGCAGGCCACGATCACACGGGACCCGTCCACGCCGAGATGGAGCTTCCTCCAGCCGCGTCGCCCTCGGCCCCCATGTTTCGCCGCGGCCCACTCACCTTCGCCGACGATGGACAGTCCGGTGCTGTCAACGATGAGGTGCAGGCTGGTGCCCGGGCGGGCGCGCCGAAGCGCGAGGGCGAGATGCTGACCGCGTCGCGAGAGCGTGGTGTGATCGGGTGCCGTGAGATCGACGCCCAGCATCCCGAAGATCGATGTCAAGAAGCCCTCGGTCTGACGCAACGGTAAGTGGAAGATGAGACTGAGCGTCAGGGCGGTTTCGATGGCGAGATCGGAATACTGGAGTTGCCCGATCCGCCTGCCGACGCCAGCCGCTGCCCACGTGGCGATCGCGTCGGGCGTGAGCCAGAGGGTGACGTCGCCTCGCCGCACGAGGGCTCGGTCGTACTCGGCCCAGTTCCCGACGCGATACTTTGTCGTGTACTTCGGATGCACTCTCGACTTCACATCGAGATCATGACCCGCCTGCGGTCGCGATGGTCAACATGCCGGCCACTGCTCGCCCACCGCGCTGAATCAGCGCACCAACGCCACGATCCGCTCACCCGGACCGGGAGACGCTTCCGCAAGCAGCCGGCCGTCGAAATCCACCACCTGCGAGCCACCGGGCCACGAGTACGGCGGATAGTGTCGGAGACTGGCGCCCTGGTTGGCCGCCACCACGTAGGCGAGGTTCTCGAGTGCGCGCGCGCGGTTGATGAGCGTCCACCAGGCCATCGGCTCGGTCGCTCCCCACGGATCCATATAGGCGGACACCCGGACGAGCACCTCTGCCCCGTTTGCGGTGAACTGTCGCAGTACTTCGGGAAAGAGCCAGTCGTAGCAAATAGCGCAGCCGATGCGACCGATCGGTGTGTCGGCGACAGGAAACAGCGGCTTGTCATAGCCGGGCAGGTCGTGAGGGCTGGCATGTACTTCATACGGGATCCAGGGATTCACCTTCCGGTAGGTGCACAGGATGCCGTCCGGTCCGATGAGGCAGGTCGTGTTGAAGACGACGCCAGGATACGCCGGGTCCTCTTCGAGCATCGTGCCCGTCTGGATGTAGACGTCGTGCTCTCGGGCCTTTCCGGTCAACCGCTCGGTGTGTTCGTTCGGAATGGGTAGGGTCAGTTTGGCCCGCAGCTCATCGACGGTCGCAAACACCGGCGCCGCATGGGCGAATTCTGGAAAGGCGATGAGCCGGACCGGGAGGAACGGGGCGCTGCCGGCCACCGCCGAGTCGATCATGCTGAGCATCCGGTCGGTATTCTTGCGCATCTGTGCACGTTCGACCGGGTTGGGCAGGTCGGTCTGACAGGCGGCGGCTGAATAGCGAATGGGTTCCATAGGCCTACGGTGTCGTCGACGCGTCGATACTGGGCACTTGCTTGACGACGGTACGCGTGTTGTAGCGTTCGCGATACTGCCGGTGCGCCGCCGACTCGGGGTAGTGCTCCGCCGGTCCGTAGGGATACCCGCTCATGGCGTGAAACGGCAGTGGCTCGACCGTGTCGGGACTGGCCGAGTTGATATCCATTTCCTTGCTGAACCCGTCCGCCCGCAGCAGGTAGCTTCGTGTCCAGCCCTGCGGGAGCGGGTCGAGGCCGGTCGCGTCGAAGGTCAACGCGATCTCGTCGCCGTCCTTTGCAATGACAAACATATCGTCAGTGGCGCGGAGGAGATCGAGCACGTCACCCTCTCTGGTATAGCTGCCGGCCATCGTCTTCCAAGGCGACACTCGCGTCACGCGCCCATAGTCGTACGTCGTCGGCTGGGTGCCGTCGGTGCGCAACGAGGCCGAGAAGCCGCGCGCGCGGAGCGTCGCCTGTGACGGGTCGATCGCGTGCTCGCGCACCTCGGTGACAGGGGCGCGTCGACCAACCAAGATCTGGTCCCAGTAGATCCGCATGCTGGTCACGATTCTGACTTCGTGCTCGCCCGGTCGGAGGTCGTCGCCGAGGTCGACCGCAATGGTCTGTGGTCGTCCAACCGGGATGCCGATCTCGACTCCAGCCGGGCGCCACCGCCCAGCCGCGTCCTTGATCTCCAGCGCCGGCACCATCGGAGTGAGCCCCGCCTGAAATGCGGCGACGTTGTCGCTCGAGAACGAATAGCGTGTCCACCCGGTGAGGAGCAGGACGGTGGGGCCGTCGAGCGGGCCCAAGTCGAGCGTCAGGGTGTGCGGCTCCGCGTATCCCCGGAACCGAGCGAACGCGAAACCCTCGGCGTACCGTTGATCGATGCGAGCGATCTGGTCTGTCACGTCGCGCCCCTCGTCATCGAGGGCCACGGTCGGCACGTGGGCGCCGGCCACACCATGGAGCCGGTGTGGCTTGGGTACGGCCGTCATTCCTTCGTTCGGGTAGAGGTTGATGTTCTCCCGATGGGTCAGAGCGATCAGCTCCACGCGGTCGAAGAACACGGCCTCCTCGAGCTCGTTGGTGACCTTGAGTTCGAAGACGCCGTCTCGCGCCCGGAGCTGATCGTTGCCAATCCGAACGTACTCCACCGGGTCAGGGGTATTGAAAAAGTCGGGTCCGTGCCAGTAGCCCATCTCGCCACCGCCGAGGAAGTCGGTGACGAACTCGAATTCGGTGCCGTTCCAGGTAAACAGAAACGGACAGGACGACGGCTCGCGGTCGAGCTCCCGCACGACACGGGGGGATAAAAGAAACGCCGATGCACCTGGAGCCTCGCCGGCGGTCGCCGGTACCTCGGCCTGCAAAATCCCCGACGGCCACAGCACACGCGCCACATCGGCACCAGGCCGGGGCCCGAGGCCGAATACCAGATCGGCTGCCGCGACCGCCGGGGTAGCAGCGGAGGTCTCGAGCTCCGAGCTCAGGCTTCCGGCGCGAAGCTGCACCCTGGCGCCAACCCCGGTCCGGTTGCTGACCAGTCCTCGTAGCGTGATGCGCAGGGATTGATTGCGTGGGTCGCCGCTGTTCGTGGCCAGCGAGACCACACCGGCCCCGGACCTGACGATGTCGCTGTCGCCGTCGAGGTCGAGGTCGGCGATCGCCACCGCGTGCGCGGTTCCGATCGGCGGGCCGCCCAGAACGTCGCCGCCAGCCGCTCCCGTGACGTCGTCCCACGTATCGCCCAGGTTCCGAAAGATCTGCGGACCGGCGGCCACCCAGGCCAGTAGGTCGAGCAATCCGTCGTTGTCGTAGTCGAGAAAGCGCAGCGCGGTCGCCTCTCCAGCTGTTGCCGGAGCCTCCACCAGCCCGAACCCACCCTGCCCGTTGCCAAAAGCGAAGACGTTGTCGGAGACCCGGCCGAACACGAAGTCGGAAAACCCATCCTTGTTGACGTCAGCAACGGCGACGCTGGCGATGTCCGCTCCCACCGCAGCGAGACCCACCTCCGACGCGACGTCACGAAACGTCGAATCCCGCAGGTTCGTGAAGAGACGCGGTGGGCCACCGCGCTCGACCACGAGCAGGTCGAGATCACGCCGATTGTCGAAGTCAGTCGGCACCACGGCGACGACGTGGCCGTCAAACGCGAGCTGTGATGCCTCCGTGATGTCGGTAAAGGTCCCGTCCTGGTTGTTTCGCAAGAGCAGGAAGGGCGCCGGGACGAAATCTTCGGGAAACACCGCTGACTCGGCGATCGTTGTTCGCGAGGCAGTGAGGTCGGCCAATCCCGCGATGGCCAGATCGACGTCGCCGTCGTGGTCGAGGTCGACAAAGGCCGCCGCGCCCGGGAGATGAGGATAATCCGGCAGTCCGGCGGTGGGAGTGACGTCGGTGAACCCGTCAGCCCCGGCGTTTCGGTAAAGGCTACTCGTGCCGTAGCGGAGCACGAAGAGGTCTGGCACCTCGTCGTTGTCGTAGTCGGCTGCGATGGCTCCGACCGGGACGCTGTTTGCGGGGACGTCATCGAGACCGGCCTCCTGCGTCACATCGGTCCAACCGTCGGGAGTGTCGTTCCGGAGGAGTTGCTGCCCCTCCGGTGTGGCGACGAACAGGTCGAGGTCGTCGTCGCGATCGAAGTCGATTGGCGTCACGCCGCCCCCAAGGCTCGCCGCAAGCGCGCGCGCGCCCTGGTCGGTCAGGTCATCGGCGGTGAAGCGCCTCCCGAACGGAGAGACGGTATCCGGCGCCACCGACCCGGCCGGAGACGACGCGATCGTGACCGAGGTGAAAGTCGCTGCGGGCACCTCGGTATCAATCAGACCCGCCTCGGCACCGGTCGATGCGATGGCCTCGGCGTACCGTCCCTGCTGTAGATACCCGGTGTCGTAAGTGACCGCGTAATCAGTCGAGCGCAGCGCCTGGACTCGTTCGAGCAGCAATTGCCCCTCGGTCGGTGCACCGTTGCGCGTCAGCGCGAGGCCGAGGTTGTAGGCGGCGGTGATGTTGAAGGGCTCGTCCTCGTAGGCGACGCGCAACCGCTCGATCGCGGCTGGATACTCCTGGACCTCAAGGTACATCTGTCCCAGATTGACGTTGGTACCGACGTCTCGAGGGTCGGCAGCAAGCACGATACTGAAGGCGTCGATCGCCGCCTCGGGCCGGCTCTGGGCTCTGGCAATCAAGCCGAGCAGGTAGAACGGCTGCGGGGCCGACGGAAGCGCGTCGGCGGCCAGGGTCGCCTCCCGTTCGGCGTCCTCTAGATCCAGCGAGAGAAACAGCGCCACCGCGAGGTTGATCCGCGCGACCGCACCGGTCGTGTCCAGCGCCAGCGCCTCGCGAAACGCATCCGCGGCGCGCTCGTAGTCGAACTGTTCGAGCAGGGCCACGCCGCGGTTGTTGGCGCGATAGAAGGCTTCCCTTTCGAGAAATGGGTCGGAGGCTCCGCCGCACGACGCAACCCCGAGCAGTAGTCCCACCACCAGGACGCGGTTCATAGGTAGAACTCAGAACGAATGGCTCGGTGAGGGTCGTGAGCTCTGGAGGTCATACGTTTTTGCAAGAACGCTGCGTCTGTTCAGCTTACCCGCTTCGTGTCCACGTGGGGGCAAGACGTTGGGCTATATTATGACTGAGAGGTCCCGGGCATGAGCCCCCTGCTCTCCAGCAGAACCGTGAGCCATTCGGAACCATCCGGCGCACCTAGCCGCCCCATCCGCATAGCGGTCGCCGGCTCGATCGCCCTATTGCTGAACACCTCGTACCTCGTCGCCTGGCCATCGGCGTCGCTCTGGTACTTCGTGAACGTGACGCTCCATCCATTGTTGGGCGTGGCGGTCGCCGTCTCGCTCGCGGTGGCGGTTCGTCGCCGCGGAAGCCCGCCCGAGTCGTGGCTGGGCGCGGGACTCGCCTGCGTCGCAATCGGGCTCGCGACCGGGGTGGTGCCTTGGTGCACAACTCCATTGAGGGCTGAGAGTCTCCCGTGACTCCGCCTGCCGGTCATCCGATCATCTCGCCATCGGGTATCCCGAGCGCCGTCATGGTGTTCAGGATCTTGCACCCCAACCTCACCTCGCCTCTCTGGGACGCCAGTCCCCTCGCTCGCATCGCTGAGCCCAGGATGGCCTTGTAGCGGTGGAACGTCGTCTCCACCTTGCTTCGCCTGCTGTAGCCCGATGCGACGTACCACTTCCGTTTCCCAACACGTGATCGTGCTCGGATGTTACGATTCCGCTGTCGCGTGCCCGCGGAGTCGAGCGCGAGCTGAGCGCCCTTTCGTGGCGGTATCAGCACCTTCGGCGATCGATGAGCACGGTGATTCTCCAGCGTCTTATTGCCTTGGTGCACAACTCCATTGAGGGCTGAGAGTCTCCCGTGACTCCGCCTGCCGGTCATCCGATCATCTCGCCATCGGGTATCCCGAGCGCCGTCATGGTGTTCAGGATCTTGCACCCCAACCTCACCTCGACTCTCTGGGACGCCAGTCCCCTCGCTCGCATCGCTGAGCCCAGGATGGCCTTGTAGCGGTGGAACGTCGTCTCCACCTTGCTTCGCCTGCTGTAGCCCGATGCGACGTACCACTTCCGTTTCCCAACACGTGATCGTGCTCGGATGTTACGATTCCGCTGTCGCGTGCCCGCGGAGTCGAGCGCGAGCTGAGCGCCCTTTCGTGGCGGTATCAGCACCTTCGGCGATCGATGAGCACGGTGATTCTCCAGCGTCTTATAGACGTCGCCGGTGTCGTACGCGGCGTCGGCCTTGGCCGAGGCGATGGGACGCTCGATCTGGCCGACGAGTGACGCCACCCGGGAAGCGTCTCGAGCCCGCTTGCTCGTGAGCTCGCAGGCGACCACGTCACTGGTTTGCTCATCCACAGCGAGGTGCAGCTTGCGGTAGTCCCTGGCTTTCGGCGGAGTGCGCAACTGGCCGACGTGCACTGAAAGACCGCTGCTGTCGATGAGGAGGTGGACGGGCTTCACGGTTCGCCTCTCGTAGGAAGCAACCTTCCCCAGCCTCGCCTTGCGCCTCGAGATCGTGCTGTGGTCGGGCACGTCGTTGTCCAGATTCAGGAGCGTCAGCAGCGAGCGCAGGAAGCCCTCAGTCTGCCTGGACGCCAGGCCAAACACCAAGCCCAAGGTGACCGTCGTCTCGATGGCGTGGTTCGAGTACTTGCGTTGTCGGCCTGGCTTCCTGCGCGTCGGCCTCGGCGAGTTCCAGTTGGCGAGCTTGCCATCGGTGAGTCCGAGCCAGACGGTCAGACTCCCGCGAGCGCGGAGACCCGTCTCGTACTCCCGCCAATTCCGGACACGGTAGGCCTTCTGGACGTACTTCCGCTGGGTGCGCTTGAAACTCGTCATGCGGGACCTCGGATCTCGGGGTGGAGGGCAATTATTGACCGAGATCGCGAGTTGTGCACCAAGGCAGGTCACCGCCAAATGATCGTGCACTTGAGCCTGTGGAGGTTCTGCGGAAGGTCGGCTGCCGGTGGGCACCTTGCGTAACACTCTCAACGAAGGGTTGGCGAAGGAACCCGATTCTACACGGGGTACACGTTCGCCACTTCGACGATCCGCCATGTCCCGTCGACGCGGCCGAGGGCGCAGCTGACGTCCCATCCTTTGCGGAGCAGCTTCGTCGCTGCGGCTGGAACGGGGATAGGACCGTAGGAATGCGTCTTCCCTCGATCAAAGCCCTCGAGCCAGAGTCTTCCCGCTTCAACCTTGGCGATGGTGAAGTGATCGAATTCCAGAAAGTTATCGGACAGGTCGTTCGAGCCAAGGGCGAGCTCCGTCGTGGCGTCGTACAGAATCCGGGCCGCCCGCTCGGCTTTGGGCAGATCCCGGGCTGCCTCCGCGCCGAGCGCCGCCCCCTGCTGCGCTTCGTTCTCGGCGACGTGACCCTGCGCGGCGAGCCACGTGGAGAGCTGCTTCGTTACCGTGCCCGCCGCCCGCTTGAGGTCCGGCCCGGCCATGACCTTTCGGATCATGAAGTACCCGAGGAATCCCCCCAAATTCGCCACGATCTTGTCCGGCCCGAAAAGTTGGCAGAATTCCAGGTGCCCGTTCCCCTGGGCGTTGTAGAACCTGTCGAACAGGGCGGATTCAGCCGGTGAGAGGCTCTGGTATGCGTCCCCGTTCAGATACTCCCTCAACAGGCCCAGCACATCCTCGTACTTCGATAGCGTCCGTGGCCTCAGGCGCCTCCGCTGTGCGCCCAGGAACTTATCAAACACTTGGTCGATAGTGGGGCTGGCCGGCTGGAGCAGTCTTGTGATCTTCGCAGCCATGCTGAATCCTCACAATTGGATCATGCCACTTTGTCTTCCCCGTCCAGGTTCTGTCAACTTGTTCAAAGAAAGACATTCTTTTCCGTGATCGAGCGACTCCCTAGCCTCGGTCAGCAGGCACACGTCACCACGTCCCATTCGACGAACGCCCGGGTTCGTAGCACGCGGTGATGCGCCGCCCGCAACAGATGTCGACCCACTCGGAAGAGATTCTGCACCACGCCGTGGACCGACGTGAAGCGTTCCACGTGCGCGGCCGACTTGAAGCGGCGCATCTGGCGCTCGCGCTGTCGAATCGGTTGGTGCGAGACTTCGGCGCGGTTGTTGGCGTAGCGATTGTAAGCGGCGGGCGTAAATTGCACAGATCCGGCGGCCCAAAATTGCACACGTGTTGACGGCGGCGACTGCCGCCGTTTCCCATGGCGACCACGCGAGAGTGGAGTCGCCTATGTATATGCGGGAGAAACGTGTGCTGTTACGTCATTATCTGGAGCACGGGGTGGCGAAAGCGGAGCTGGCGAGACGGCTTTGTGTGAGCCGCCGCACCATCTACCACTGGATCGCCACCGGTCAAGTGGATCGGGATCTCGACGAGGAGCCGGTCCGGTATCGTCCGCGCCCACCGGTCCCGACCAAGCTCGATCCCTACCGGGGCATCATCACGGCCCGACTGGAGACGTTCCCCGCCTGGACGGCCCAACGGCTGTTCGACGAGGTGCGCGCGGCGGGCTATCCGGGCGGCGACAGCGCAGCTGGAGCGCGCAAGTGAGGTCGATCAAAAGTTTTAATCCGGGATAAGCCGGGATAATCCGGGATGACCCCCGGGATGCGACTCTCGCGGTCGCAACGACTTACGGGGACGCGGCCTGGAACATCTCCAACGTCGGCTTCGAGACACAGCCTGCGGCTGCCAACCGACTCACGCCGGAGGGGGTCGAGGAGCGAGGGTGCTTGAACAAAAGAAGGGTACCCGGATACCGGTGAAAAGTGCCGTGGGCTCGGCCGCCGCGATGCGAGAAGTTCTTGAAGCGGCATATTCCGGGACTTGCCGGGATCCATCCCGGAATCCGACGCTCCGCGGACCCGACGACTGACAGGGTCAGTCGTACATGGCTCTCTCAACCCCGGACCACCGAACCTGGCGCGCGAGACGATCACGCGGACCCCGGCCGCCACCTCGCCCCAGGCGCGACTCACCTCCCCGGCGCCGCGCCCGTGACCGCTGAAATCGCCTGAATCCAACGAGGAAATCGGGGGCAAGCTTCGAGCGATCCCGAAGTGCGAGCATCGGGAGGACGGGGTGGCGGAGGGGGCAGTCTCGCGCGAACCCGTCTCGCACGTCGCCAAGCGAATAAACGACGAATATTTGATGGGTCCCTACTATGTCCCGCTTCACACTCCTTCACCGGCTCAGGGGGAGTGTCTTGGCGGGCAGCGTCGGTACCTCCGCATCGGAGGATAAGTTGTTGTCCTCGCGCGAGTCGCATCCCGGGGTCATCCCGGATTATCCCGGCTTATCCCGGATTAAAACTTTTGATCGAACTCAGCGGATTATGTTCCGCGGGTCCATCAGGAAGATTCTTCCGGCCGCTGGAACGGCCATCCAATACTTGTCGCCGGCCCACTTCAAACCGTGGGCGCCGGATGGTGTGCCGTTCTCCGGCGTACTACGCCCGTAGTATCCGTATCCGGTCGTGACCCACGACTTCAGCGTCTCGCCTGTCATCGGGTCGACCTTTAACGTTCTCGGTGGATCGTACTTATCTTTCCCGAGGGTCGAACCGATCCAAAGGGCCCCATCGCCGAACGTGATGCCGCTGCCATGAAGAGATTCAGTCTGAATCGTCCTGAGAATCGTTCCGTCCTCCGGTACCACCAGGAAGGCTCGGTTGGGATCGACCTGGTCGAGGATCCAGAGCCCCTCCGGGACAAACTGGAGGTCGTTCGGCTCGCGGCTCTCAGGCACTTTGTAACGCTTCTGAACCGTCTTGGCAGTTACCGGCGGGTCCGCCGACTGGCCGGCAGCTGCAATCTGCGACGTCGCCGCGAGGCCTGTGACGCCTGCCAAAAAAGCACGCCGCGAAAACTCGTTCTCTCTCGCCATACACTCCTCCTTAACCTAAACCGTAGAGTCGATCGCTCCGGAGGCGTCTAGGAGACGCTCTCAGTGACCTCCGGACGAAGTAGCTGGATCTCCTCGAGAAGCCTGTGGAGTTCGACCGTAAGAATCTCTCGGTCGCGCGCCTCGGACTCCAGCTCCTGTTCCACAGCTTCGACGTCCTTCGCTTCCCTACGAGCCCGGCGTTCGGCGCGCCGGTGCTTGTGTCGAAGCTCGGCAAGGCGGTCTGCTTGGTCCCTCGCCTCGGACGCGAGCTCAGCGCTCAGGGCTTGCTCGGTCGATCGCAGCGCTTGGCGAGCTGCATTTAGCCTCAATGTGACAAAAACTGCTGCAGTAATCGATTCTGGCCCGCAAAACACCGTCCGGTTTGGGGCTGGCCCGCTCCGGTTCGGGTCACAGGTCGTGGCGCGGCGGATCGACGTTTTCGGGCCGTTCCGTGCGGTGATGGCCGGTCGAATCGGCACATGGGTCGCGCGGGATTGTCACATTAGGGTTAGCTCCTCGACCTCCTTCTTGTGCTGCTCCTCGAACGCCTGAACCTCTTCAACTGAGATTTCAAGTTCCTCCTGTACCCGCGACTTCAGCTCTT
Organism: Vicinamibacterales bacterium; assembly: GCA_965249105.1. Classification (GTDB taxonomy): domain Bacteria; phylum Acidobacteriota; class Vicinamibacteria; order Vicinamibacterales; family UBA8438; genus CAUZIB01. The sequence continues at coordinate 2,825,557 of OZ252219.1, forward strand.
CTGCCCTGGACAGGACCTCCTGTTCAGGTTGCTGTACTTTCGCCGCAGCTCGGTGGATCGAGTTGGTGTATTGGGCCCTCCAGCGATGGCTACGCCTCTTCGCGGCGCGGGCCTGTAGACGCCGCATGGAGCTGGCTAGACGCTGAATCTGTTTGGCCAGAACGCTTTTCTCCTGCAGGTCCCTGAAAAGCGAGCGTTCTCGCGGGTTGTGGATTGACATTCGACCCGACGCTATCGCGGACACCGAGTCCTGTCAATCTCAGAGCGCTATCGTCAACTGTCAGAAGCACTCAAGCGCCTGGTGCCAAGTCGAAGAGGGTTTCGAGCCCGCTTCATATCTGAGTGCAACACGTTGCACAGGCGGAAGCGTACAAACGCTTCCGCCCGGTCTGTAACCGGCCTCGACTATCGTGACCACCTGCAGTGCAGGTGAAGCCCCGCACGAAGCGTACGTGCGCCTAGCAAGGGCAACTCCATGCCGACTGCTGGACAAACAGGGGCTGCGGCATACAATGCCCCCAATCTCAGCCTGACAACGCATGGCACTCGAGGTCGGCTCCCGACTCGGCCATTACAACGTCACCGCCCTCATCGGCGAAGGCGGCATGGGCCAGGTGTATCAAGCCACCGACACCAAGCTGAACCGGCAGGTGGCTCTCAAGATCCTGTCGGAAGGTAGTCGACTCGGTCGGCACTCCTGAAGCCTAGGACGAGGGCTGTCAACGCGGCAGCGCGAACGCCACCAGGCGAGGCCCACCTCCCACCGTGAGGGCGATGTACTGCCTGCCGTCCACGTTGTAGGTCATCGGCGTGCCGATCGCGCCGGCCGGCAGATCGACCGACGCAAGTTCGGCGCCCGTATCCTTCGCGTAAGCGACCATCCGCGGACCGCCGGTCGTCCCGCCTGCCGTCAGACAGTAGATTAAGAGCGTCTTGGTGACGAGCGGACCATTGTTAGCGCTGTCCCCACCCAGCGGTGCCAGGTCGAGATCGCGTAGCAACGGGTTGCGCCGGTATCGATTCCCCTCACCGGTGGGAACGACCCAGATGTGTTCCCCGGTATTCATGTCGATGGCCGTCATGCGGGAGTATGGCGGCTTCACCAGCGGTAGCCCCTGCGGCCCTCGCGGTAGTGCCGGCCGCGCCGGGTGCGCGCTCCCGGGTCCCAATGTGCCACTCCGGATATAGCGCAGATCCGACACGTCCGGATCTGGCTCGGTAAGGACAGCCATCGCGGGCACCGTGCGGGACGGCACGTAGAGCACGCCGGTGTTGGGATCGACGGCTGCGCCTCCCCAGTTCGCCCCCCCGCCAGGGCCTGGGAGTTGAATCGTTCCTCGGGTAGCATCCTCGACGTAAAGTGAGGGCGGCGTGAAAATGGGTCCGAGCCGGTAGTGGCGCGCAATCGAAAGCGCTTCGGAACGCAGCTCCGGCGTGAAGTCAATCAGGTCATCTGTCGTGATACCCTGTCGCTCGAATGGCGCCGGGCGTGTTGGAAAGGGCTGGGTCGGTGCTGCTCGCTCGCCTGGCACGTCGGAGGGTGGCACCGGACGTTCTTCGATCGGCCAGACCGGCTCGCCGGTGATCCTGTCGAGCACGTAGGTGAACCCTTGCTTTGTCACCTGCGCCACCGCCTTCACCCGCCGTCCGTCTACGGTCAAATCCACTAAGTTCGGTGCGGAAGCCGTATCGTAATCCCACAGACCATGGTGCACAAACTGGAAGTGCCAGACGTGCTCGCCAGTTTCCACGTCCACACACACCAGGCTTTCGGCGAACAAGTTGTCACCGAGTCGGTGCCCGCCGAAGTAGTCGCTTGCAGGGGTACCGGTTGGCAGGTAGACGTAGCCGGCCTCCTCGTCGGCGCTCATCATGCTCCACACGTTGCTGCCCCCCGAGTAGCGCCAGGAGTCACTCTCCCAGGTCTCGACGCCGAGATCATCGCTCCGAGGAACGGTGTGAAACACCCAGCGACGTGCCCCGGTTCGCACATCGAATGCCTGGACGTGGCCTGCCGGCCACTCCTTGAGATTGGGGCGGTCGGTCATCGACGATCCGACGATCACGACGTCCCTGACGACGATCGGCGGCGAGTTGACTGACACGTAGTACGACTCGCCGGCCGCCAGCTGAGGACGCTTGCCGCGCTCAGCCCCCGGAATGCCGGTCGTCAGATCCACCCTCCCGTTGTTGCCGAACTCGGAGATCGGCGCGCCGGTCCGAGCGTCGATCGCCACCAAGTAACCATCATTGGTGCCAAACAGAATTCGCCCGTTGGTCCCTTCAGACCAGTAGGCGACGCCACGCGTCTGGAATCCGATCACGTTGGCGGGGGGGCCACTTGTATAGCTCTCGGGATCGTAGACCCAGCGAGTGCGGCCCATCGTGGCGTCGAGCGCCGCGATCTGCCCCAACCCAGTGCTGACGAACAGCACCCCGCCGACCATCAGGGGGGTGGCCTTGAATCCGGCCCCGCGCAACCGGGCGTCGTTACGGTGAGCGGCGAGGATCCGAACGTCGGCAGTGTCCCAGCTCCAAGCGATGCGAAGCTGGTCAAAGTTGCTGGCGGTGATCTGGTCCAGCGGCGAGTACTTGGTGCTGGCGTTGTCCGCACCGTAGCTGCGCCATTCACCCTGAGACACGCTTGTCTGTGCCTGGACTGTGGGGAGTGAGACACCGAACAGGCCGACGACAGCGACGACGGCACCCAGCCGACGGGACCAACCTGTCATGATTGCCGCTTCCCTTAAGCCCCGGCCTGTCGCGGCCCGGGCCAGTTCATTGCAATTACTATCTGACTGGAGCGTGAACCACAAGGGCTCTGTCGGCATTGACGAGAGGTCCGGGCGGCATCGGAGCAGTTCGTGCGAAAGCTCAGCGGGTTCACCAACCCATCGAAGGCGAACGAGGCGGTGTTCGACGAAGCGGTCGACGATGTCAGCGCGACCGCCCGGAAACTGATCGATTCGCTCGTCACGAACGCACCGCCGCGCAACCGTGAGGTGGTCGCGGCACGGGCGCGGGCGCCGGATAGCGGCGCTCAAGGTCGCGTCACGATCGGCGTTGCCGGCTCTCTGAGGCCGGGATGCCCACCGTCGACTCGCTGTTGTGAGCGCAACGCGGACGCCTTTCGCGCCAGCTCTTCGTCAGCCCTGGCCCCGGTGAGCAGGTTGCGCATGCCGCGGTTCCCTTCATGGCATGCGTACTCGAAGAGGTGATTGAGCGGATCGCTCGTGTCACGCCGAATCATCGGGATGGCCACCGTGTACGGACGCGTGTAGGTCTTCGGATCCTCGACGGTGAACTGATAGTCGATCCGGTTCGAGTCGACCAGTCGGAAGCGCTCGACTAGCCGTAAGGTCCCCCCCGGTCCCCGGTGCGTCGTCTGGATGATGTGCGAAGGCTGATAGTCACCCCCATCCAGTCGATTGTGAAAACCGGTCGTCTCGACGACGAGCGTGTCGTCCTCCCACCGGCCTCGGCTGTCGCCCAGCCACTGGCGAATGCCGTCCGCCACATGCGGGCGGCCGTCCAGCGGAATGATGCGCGTTTCGTGGATCATCTCCATGACGATCGCCACGTGATCCGGCGTCTGGAAGATCTGGTAGTTCGCGTTGTAGACGTTCGGAATCATCGCGATCGGCAGCGTGCGTGAAATGCATCGCTCCCAGCTGTTACGGTCGAGCCAGGAATCACCTTCACCGCGGCCGGCACGCGCATTCTCCCGGTCGATCAAACGCTCGATCGCCGCCGGACGCAGTGGCGGTATTCGGCCGTCGGGCGGATCGACGATGAGAGACTGGCGTTCCAAGCCACCTGCCTGCTCGAGCCACGTCGCACTGGTTCCGCCAGTTGCCCGTTGCACGGGCTCTTGGGCCAGTCGGCCCCGCTCACGCTCGGACTCCGTCAATCTCTCAAGAGGCGTCGTCGTCGAGCTGTTCCATACGCCGCGTAGATCGGGATCTCCCCAGGCTGTCCGTGGCGCCTCGGCCGCCTCGGCTGTGTCGAGGCGTCCGAGAAGCTCAGTCGACGCTCCCGAGCTGATCCGTGGTTCTTGGCCAGCCGGTGCTTGCGCCACTAAGTGTTGGTAAGGTGGCGTTAAGACGTGACGGTACAGTAAATTACAGTCGAAATAGTGCTTGTGACCTGTGCTGTGCGCCAAATGTGGCGTAAGCGCCTTTCTTCCAAGGGGATAGGTTCACACCACCAACAGTTGACGGCGCAAGCACCACTGATGCTCCGAGCCGTCCGCCGCTCTGGTCGCTGAACGATACGACGTTCCGTACGTCAACCGAGCCGCTTTCATGACCTGATTGCGCTGAGGGGGGCCGCGTGCGAAAGCACTGGCCGCTGAGGCTCACCCGTGGACCGGTCCCGCCGCCGGCCACCGCCATGCTCAACGTGCTGGGTCGCCCTCTCGATGCCAACCTAGTTGCCGTGGGAGACCCCCCGGCTTTGCCGGGGCGGCCAGCCCCGTTTGACGTTTCGGGGAGTCACGTGAGGAACTCCTTCCCGTGAGCCGCTCAAGCATCACGAGAAGGAGACCTCATGCCGACCTACCGAAGTCTCAATCATACGAAATGGCACTGTCAGTATCACGTTGTGTTCATCCCGAAGTATCGAAGAAAGGCGATGTACGGGGGATTGCGGCGGGATTTGGGCGAGGTGTTCCGCCGTCTGGCGCTGCATCGCGAGAGCGAGGTGGAGGAGGGGCATCTGTTGCCGGACCATGTGCATATGATGATGTCGATTCCGCCGAAGTACTCTGTCGCCCAGGTCATCGGATATCTCAAGGGGAAGAGTGCCATCCACATCGCTCGGGAGTTCGCGGGACGTTCGCGGAACTTCGTGGGGCAGCACTTCTGGGCCCGGGGCTACTTCGTGTCCACGGTGGGTCGCGATGAGCGGGTCATTCGGGAGTACATCCAGCAGCAGGAACGTGAGGACCGGCGGTCGGATCAGTTGCCGTTGGAGTAGAGTGGCCACCGTGAGGTGGCTCAAGTGACCGCATAGCGGTCACGTCATGCCGCTTTGAGCGGCTCACAAACTAAGGCCCCCGGCTTTGCCGGGGGATACTTACTGTCCTGTCCCTGAAGAAAGTGAAACAAGTGGCGCGGCCCCGTCGTACTGCTCTACCAGGAGGTGAGCATGCGACTGGGACGTCCGACTGTTGCCGTGATTCTGACCGAGGACGAACGTGTGCAATTGGAATCGTGGGCCCACCGATCCCGCACCGCGCCGCAGTTGGCGCGGCGGGCGCGACTCGTGCTGACCTGTGCGGCGGGCCGCGACAACAAGACGGTCGCGAAGCGCCTGCGCCTGTCGCCGGCGACCGTCGGCAAGTGGCGGGCGCGGTTCGTGCGCGATCGTGTCGACGGGTTGCTGGATGAGCCCCGACCGGGGGCCCCGCGGACGGTGACCGATGCGCAAGTGGAGCGGGTCGTGATGGAGACGCTGGAAATGACGCCGCGCGGCGCGACGCACTGGAGCACGCGGTCGCTCGCCCGCGCGACCGGCCTGAGTGAGCCTTGCCATGTCCGACTCGACGGTGCAGTCCCCGCACAGCAACCGATGACCGCCCAGCGTGAAGAGATCCCCGCGCGTGATCTTCGTCGCGCGTCTTGCCGGGGCCTCGTCCGGATCAGTCTTGCCGGCCTTCGCGATTCCGCCACCCGTGATCAGCGCAATCTCGGTGTCGGTCCAGCCCCAGGTGAGATCGGTGCCTTGTTCGGCAAACGCCGCCAGCGTCTCGGGATCGAACTCGCTCAAGTCGCTCGCGCGGTTGTCTCCCAATGCGGCTTTGCGCTTCGTGGCCTCGCTCAGTCCTCGACGGCGAACCGCGATCAACGTCTTCCCGTCACCCTCGATGACCGCCACACGAGTGAACCCTCGCTCAGCCGCCGCTTCCAAAACACCGTTCCCCATCAGCACGGTGTTTTGTTCGTCGATCCCGATCGATCGGAAGGCGCCAACCTCTTGCAGGAGATCACCGATCACGCCGATGTTTTTTGGATTGTGCTTACGAGCATTCTCCGGATCGGACTGGAGCTGTGATATGTCCACGATCTCCACCGCAGGCATCTGCTTCTGATCGGCCATTTAGTCTTCTAACTCAATGTGTCGCACCCCTCGAGGGTGAAGTTGCGGTGAGTCTTGACGAGTCGATGATTCGGGTGGCGTTTCGCCATAGCGGGCCGTCAGAGCACTGAAGGGACCGACTCGAACCGTTCTCGAAGGGATCAAGGCCATTCCTAGGGAAGACTCGCCACGGCATCCCGCCGAGTACACTCGTCGTCCGGTCGCACCGCATCGTCGCTCGCATCGGGCGACTCACACGCTCCGTGAGCCCCTCGCTTCGCCGGGCCTGCTTTCTTGTGTGCCGCCCGATGAGCGCCCGAACCCGACACGATTCCCGTCGGGCTGTGGCGGGTGAGCCCACCACTACGCCACGGATGTTCGAAAGGCAGCCCTGCGTGGACCGCTCTTCCGGCGCTTCTCGATTTGGGCGGTGAGCCAGGTGTCTACCTCGGCCTCGATCCAGCCGACGGCTCGTCCGCCCAAGGACACCGGAGGGGGAAATGCGCCTTGGGAGACCCGGAGATAGATGGTACTTCGGGACAATCCCGTACGGGCCGTTACGGCCGGAAGTCTTAGTACCGTGTGCGGCATTCTTCACACCTTTCGAAGTGAAATCAGGCTCTACAGAACCATCTTCTCAGGGCAGTAAAGTTTCTGATATAACTTAAATATGACACCAACGGACGTGCCATTCTCCGCCGTTCAGGCGGACACCGGGCGAGTTGGACAGGTTGTCGCTCGGTGTCCTGGATGTACCGCGAGTTGAGCGTGATGGCGAACGCCTCGTGTGGGGAGTCCCGTTCACGAGGAGGTCGGTCCGCCCCGGCCTGTTCGAGCAATTCCTCGCGCTCCGCGACGCGACGCCAGCCGCGGTCGCCACATACGCCCGACGATGGGGAGTTCTCAAAATTTGCCAGCACGGTCTGCCGTGTTCGCATCGGCCGCGGTCAACCCTCGGGAGCCCCAAGTCAGCAGGCGATATCCTTGAGGTCGTCGCGGCCACTCAGTTCAAGTCTCAGCCCAGCGCAATCAGGTCACTGGTGAAAGCGGCTGTCCCTGCGCTGGACGCCTGGGCGACGGACCATCTCGGATGTGTCCCACTGGGGTGGTACGAACGACTGGACTTCCCGTCATGCGCTTCGGACGGTGACGCCGTCGCATGGGGATGGGAACCGGTCGATCGGTGGCGGCACTTTGCGGCTGAGGCCTTTGCGATCCTGAAAGTCGCTGACCGACTGCACGATGGACAGCTGGGAGAGGCCACCGATTGGGCAACAATCTATGCGGCGTCTGGGAAGAGTACGACCTCAAGGCGACCCGGCCCCGTCGCCCAAACGAATCCTGCTCGCTGAGCGCGTGAATCAATGGCTCGTATTCGGGCAGACGCGAGCTGTCTACAGATGGTCGGACGGACGTGAGCCGCCCAGCGTCAAGTTTGGCGGCACCTCGCTCTTCGGAGAACTAGCCCTCCAGCTTTGTTACGCGGTCGCCGGAACGCAGGGAGTGGCTGTGTGCAGCGGGTGTTCCCAGCCGCATGTTCCGAAGAGACGGCCGAGAACTCGGCAACGCAACTACTGCAAGGACTGCAGAGAGAAAAAGGTGCCGCAACGAGATGCGCAGCGGGATCATCGAGCTGGCAGAAGAAGTAAACGGCGAGACGGAAACAGGTGGTCACCCCGTTAGCGAGGGCCGGATCAAATAGGCGAGGTCGTACGGATGTGATTCGAATAATCGCACCGGCTCGATGGACGCTCGGGTGGTCTCGGACCGGAGGTGCGTTTCGATGAGCTTTCGCCGATCTTCGGCGAGTTCACGGATCTTCGCGACGACCCACGCACTTATGACAGCTGCTCTGGCCAGCGCAGACAATACGACCATGCCCCATAGCGCTCTTTCGATTTGCGAAGCCGTGGGCCACGGGGTTCACGGTCGACGCAAGTCATCCCTCCGTGTTCGGCGAGACGCCGCCGTGGGCGGGCGCTGTGACATGGGTGGCCCACGCGTCCATCAACGCTCGACGACGGTCGAAGAGGTCGGTCCGGTGATACGCCGCTTCGGTCCGATCACGTAGACGGTGCGCAAGCGCAGCCTCGCAGACGGCGCGAGGGTAGTTGGTGCGCTCGGCCGCCCAGTCGCGGAACGTCGATCGAAATCCATGCACCGTGATGTCTGTGCGTTGCATTCGCCGCAGGGTCATGAGGAAGGCCATGTTCGACAGGGGCTTGTTCGCGGTGCGCCCGGGAAACACGTAGTGCGCCTCGCCCGAGATGGCCATGGCGCGCTCCACGATCTCGACACAGCGGGGAGGGAGCGGAACGCGGTGCTCAACACCCCCCTTCATGCGAGCACTGGGAACCGTCCAGGCCCTTTCCTCCAGGTCCACTTCGCCCCACATCGCGCCGAGCGTCTCCGACGTGCGAGCTGCGCACAAGATCGTGAACTCGAACGCCAACCTCACCACCTCGTTCGCGTCGCTCGCGCGCAGCGTCTCCACGAACGCGGCAACCTGAGGATACGGAAGTGCCGCATGGTGCGCCTGGATCCGGCGGTGCTTCGGGAGCGCCTTCGTGACACCGTCCGTCGGATTCCCGTTCTCGCAAAAGCCTTGTGCGCGACACCACTCGAAGATGACGCCGATACGCTGAAGGACTCGGCGTGAGGTCTCCGGCCGCGTGAGCCAGCGCCGACTCAGCGCCGCGAGGATATCGGCGCTCGAAACCGTGTCCACCGGTTTGGTCCCGAATGCCGAGAAGACGTCGCCGAGCGATGACAACCATTGTCGTCGGTGTTTCTGGTTCTTGAACGATGCCGCGTGAGAGGCGTGCACCTGCGTCGCCGCCTCTTCAAACGTGGGGACCTGCCGCTGCTGGCGCCGGCGTTCGCCAAGGGGGTCACCCCCCGCACGGGCGATCTTCCTTAGTCGCGCGGCGTCTTCGCGGGCCTCGGCCAGCGACACGAGAGAGGCCCCTCCGAGGCCAATGTCGCAGCGCTTCCCCCTGACGACCGTGCGGAGCACCCAGCTCTTCGCGCCACCCGCAGTCACCAGCAAGTACAGCCCGCCTCCGTCCGCGATCCGTCGTGTGCGTCCCGTTGTCCGCGCGGTCTGAACGGCTCGTGCAGACAGGGCCTTGTGGGGATGGCGTCGAGGTAAAGCCTTCGCTGAATCCCCCATTGGTTCCCACATTCTGTGTGGGCTTCAGCAGGATGTCAATAGACCTTGCGCGACGACAATATCTACTATAGCCATGTAAAATATACTAGTTACGGATGTCTTGGGACGTCGCTGGACAAGGGATGGGCGGACAGTCCCTCCGCCACGTTTTCAATGAGTTAGAGAGATCGTAAGAGGAAGCCAAGATCCTCCGATCGAGGCGATCGTCCCTGGAAATGTCCCTGACGACCATCGACCGAACCGATTGAGACCACGAGGCGACAGCTGGTTGTTCGTCCGATCGGTCAAACTAGAGTTATCTGTCGACGGTCGATGTCGGAGGCTATGCGACACCGCAACTGGCGACATCGGGGGTTATGTCACCGAGGCCCGGCTGGCCATGCTGACGTGATGAAACCGATTGCGACGCCCATCATCGGCGGGATGCTTACGTCGACGATCCACGTGTTGGTCATCACGCCGGTTCATCTTCTACTGCATGAAGCGGCGAGTCCTGAGGACGGGCCGGCTGCGCCCATCTGATGTCACGACCTTAAGCTGGCCGACTCCGCTTAGAAAGAACCGCTTGACCCTGGAGTCGACTCCAGGGTGCATACTTGTATCAGTGCATCCCGGGGTCATCCCGGATTATCCCGGCTTATCCCGGAGTCCGGCGTCGATTCATCGGATTTGGCAGGCGCACGGGCTGCAGCCGCACCGCGTCCGTACCTTCAAGCTGTCGACGGACCCGCGGTTTCTCGAGAAGCTCACCGACGTCGTCGGGCTCTACGTGGATCCGCCCGAACAGGCCCTGGTCTTCTGTGTCGACGAAAAGAGCCAAATCCAAGCGTTGCAGCGATCGCAGCCCGGCCTGCCGATGAAACCCGGCCGAGCCGGCACCATGACCCACGACTACAAGCGGCACGGGACGACGACGTTGTTTGCCGCGTTGAATGTCCTCGAGGGCACCGTCATCGGCTCGTGTCTGGCGCGCCATCGGCATCAGGAATTTCGCAAGTTCTTGAACCTGCTCGACGCACAAACGCCGCCGGACGTGGCTATCCACGCCATCCTCGACAACGACGCGACGCACAAACATCCGGCGATTCAACGGTGGCTCCGCCGGCATCCTCGGTTCCATCTGCACTTTGTGCCCACGAGCGCCTCCTGGCTGAACCTCGTCGAGGTCTGGTTTTCGCGGCTGACCGCGGACCAGCTGCGACGCGGCGACTTTCTGAGCGTCCGCGACCTCATCGACGCGATCTCCGCGTATATTCACAACCACAATCACGACGCCGTGCCGTTCATCTGGACCGCGCCGGCCGAACGCATCCTGGAGAAAGTCATGAAGTGCCGAGCTATTTCGGAATCACTGCACTAGCAGGCCGACGCGAGATCCTCAATAATGCCCAATGTACATAATGGGGGGACGAGGTTTTCGGTAGGCACAGTCGGTGATATCGGTACTTGCCGATTCGCCGCGCGCCACACGTCTAGGCCGCGCCGCACGCGATGATGTCTTAGCGAGATTTGCGATCACGATCGTCGCCGATCGATACCTGGCCTTCTATCGTGACTTGCTTTCAGGTCGCGGAGTGACATCCATTGCGTGAAGACGGTGTCGACCGCTCGACGGATCCCGGAGTGACGCCGCCTACGTTGATTGCCGAGGTGTCGCGCGCCGCGTTGTGGAACGCGCGGCTAGCGCCCTTGCTGGCCCTGTTCCACCTCGTCTTTGCCATCGTGGTCCGACGCCATTTCGGCCTCGCGTCCGGCATCTACGACGTGTTGCTTGGAGTCATGGGAACTGTCCTGGTCCATTCCAGCGTCGCGATGCCGGTCGCGCTTTTGAAGTTTCTGCCGGAGGTCACGCACGCCACAGGTCCTCGTGGAACGCGACGATTGTTGCGGGATGCCGCGGGCATTCGCCTCCTTCTACTGGGGTTGGCCGTAGCGCTCCTGAACGTGTTCGCGGAGTCGCTGGCCGCGGTTCTCGAGCTCGGGACCGCTGGACCGACGCTCCTCCGCCTGCTTTCGGCCATCGCGTTGGCTCGAGCAGTCATCGACATGATGACAAGAACGCTGAACGCGTTCTTCGCTCAGAAGTGGTCGAACATCATTGCGCTCGTCCAGGCTGCTCTCGAGCTGCTTTTCGTTGGGCTTGCGCTGTTGCTCGGCTACAAGATGAGTGGGCTCCTTGGCGGGCTCTTGGGCGCTGCACTCATGGTCATGCTCCTGAGCGCCGGCGTTGTCTGGTGGCAGCTCGGTAAGGTGGCGACACCGCGGGGCGTCGGTCCGAGCGAGGCAAAGCAAGCAGGCCTCTGGTTCGCAGGCGAGGCCAAGCGCTTCTTCCGGTTCAGCACCTTCACTTACTTGTTCGGCTTCTCCGCGTACTTCACGCAGATGGACTTCGCTGCCCTGGCTCTCGACGTTTCCCTGTCGACGGAAGACCTGGCCCTGTTTGCTACCTCGTTTAAGTTGGCGTTCATGACCGTGGGTATCGTGGTGGCGGGCTTCAGGGGTGTGTATCGTCCGCTGTTTGCACGGGTCAGGCTGAGACAGAACCTCGACCAGCTCAGAAGAACGTTCGTCGTGGTATCGAAAGCGCAGCTCGTCCTGCTGTTGCCGGCTGCGCTGGGATTGATCGTGATGTCGGGTGACTACATCCCGCTCTTATTCGGAGCTGAGTTCCACGACGCCGTTCCGCTGGCGTGGGTGCTCGTGGGGTTCTTGTACGCCGAAACGGCGTTCAATCTTCCCGAGATCGTGCTCTCGACGGACGAACGGTACCGCGCGCTGATGTGGCTGCGCTCGCCGACACTCGTGATCGCACCACTGTTCTTGGCCGTCGCGGTTTGGGGCGGGTTGCTTCCTGCCGCTGTCGTTTTTGGAGGAGGCAGATTCGCCTTGGCATTGCTCGCGTATGCGTTCAGCCGCCGCGCGTACGGGTTTCGGTTTCCATGGGCATTTGCTCGAAGAATTGGTTTGGTTAGCGTGATGATGGCGCTGACGCTCGTCGCGGCGCGGGCCGTGTGGCCCACGTCCGTTACCGAGGCCGTTGTGCTCACCGTCGTAGGCGCGGTTCTGTTCTTCTACGGTCTTCGCATGACCGGTGCCCTCGGACCGGAAGAGCTGGACCTACTCCGTCGAACGGACTTGCCCGGACACGCCAAGCTGGTGGCGTGGTTTGATTCGGCTCGTGACGTTGCACAGAGGCCCTCGTGAGAATCGCGATGTTCATGCCGGGGCTGGCCCCAGACGGATGTGTTGCAACTTTGAAAAGCAGCAAGAAACCGACTTGGTCGAGTCGACCGGGCGCCCATATCAGGCAACCACCGGGTGCTTCCGTCATCAAGTGTTGTTACGCCGCGACCGGCATGTACATGATGGTGGCAGCTGCCGTCCTACGCAAATCAGCGAACGCCAGCACGTCGCTCAGCCACAAGGCAACGCGCCGCACGGACACGAAGATGTCCCGAAGGGTCAGCCGCCGCGTGGCGAGCCCCGCCTGCATCGCAGGAGTCCGCGTCTCGCGTCCGAACCTCAGCGCCCGATGCGGTCGCACGAAGTTGTAGTAGCAACGCAGTAGCTCGAGATGCGCGCCGAGCGTGTCGGTCGCGCGTGCATGGGACAGCGTCCTTCTTGACAAGTAGGCCGAACTCTGCCGGATGGTTAGATTCAACCGTTCGATGAACGACGTGTTCACCGTCGACGAGTCCTCCGAGTGCGTCAGCGCCTCGTCGAAGCGCCGGGCGGCGCCGATCACCGCCCGTCGGTCGACCCGCACGACGCGGTCATGGCGGCGGGTCTTGATCACCTGCGCATAGAGCGCCGCGGGACCGAAGACCCGGCGGATGGCCGTGCCATAGAACTCGAAGCCGTCGGTCACGATCAAGGGACCTGTGGCGAACGTCATGCGCGACGCGACGTCACGAACGAGCGCCAGGGTGTTCCGGTAGCTGCGTCGCCCGACGACGGTCGACGTCCAAAGACGCGACCAGACCTCAATCGCCGCGAACACCCACGTCGGCCGGGTCTTCCCCCCGGTGAACGAGCGGATCTCGTCGGCTTGCAGCTCTTCGGCGACGAAGCCGGTCGTCCACCCGTCGCTAAATCGGCGACACACCGAGGCAGCCCGCTCGAGCCAGCGGGCCACGGTGTTCCAGGCCAGCCGTTCGACCCGGGCGATCGCCGACCGACTGACACCCTCAGGCTCAACGCCACGCTCTCGGTCAGGAGCTGCCGCACGAGCCGTCCTCTGCCCGCTCCGAGCGCCGCGCACACGGCGAACATCCGTTGGCGCGTCACTCCGCGGGCGAGAAGCAGCCCCGCCACGTTGATGCAGGCGATCAACAGGACGAGCGCCGTAGCTGCGGTCAGCACCAGCAGCGCGGGCCGGTACTCGCCGACCATTTCCTCCAACAGTGGAACTACGCGGACATCGACCTCGGGCCCCTCACCGGATGCCTGATTCTCGCCCGCTCGCGCCATGAGACTGGCGTCGCTCGTCTGAAGGATGGTGCGGGCTTCCGTAGCGGCCTGCTCCGGCGATACGCCGGGACGAAGTCGTCCGAGCGCGCCAAACACGAGGCTGACGACCGTGCGCGGTTCCGCCGAGCCGTCCATGCTCGGCGGCCCGAACGGTGGGATGACCAACGGCGTCCAGAACTCGTTGTCCGGATTCGGGAAGTCGAACCCTTCCGGGAGTACGCCGACGACGGTATACGGCTCGCCGTCGAGGTCGACGAGGGTTCCGACGACGTCCGCATCCGATCCGAAACGACTCGTCCACACGCCGTGGCTGAGCAGCACGACGCCGTCCGCGCCGTCCCGTGCTTCCTCCTCCATGAAGAGCCGGCCCAGCTGGGGTCTTGATGCCAGCAGTGGGAACAGCGACGGCGAAACGCGGGCGCCGGACAAGGTGGCACCGTCGAGACTTGCCGACCGGGCGAAGATCTCCTGGTACCCGGCGAGTTGCTCGAAGGACTCGGCGCTCTCCTCAAGCAGGGGCATCGAGCGATTCGACACCCACATGTCTGATACGCCGATTGACCCCAACGATTCGCCGATGCGCACGATGGCGGCGGCATTCGGGTACGGCAGCGGTCGCAGCAGGACGCCGTAGACGATGTTGAACATCGCCGTGTTCGCGCCGAGGCCCAACGCCAGTATCAGTGCAGCGGAGTTGCTGTGTGCGAGCTCGATCAAGAATTTTGATCCGGGATATTCCGGGATATAGCTGGGATGCATCCCACCTACCCCCTCGCGCTGGGCTTGATCTACCATCCTGCTCGCCCGATCCCCGTCAGTCGTTGAGTGGATTTCCCAGGCGTGTCCCGTCGTGGACAGATCGGCCGCAGCGCCCCCCCGGACCGGATCATAAGCGGGACGTATAGAAACCGGACTCGCGCCGCGGCGACTCCCCTGCCGTGAGGTATTCGCGTGTCACCCGGCATCCTCATGTACGTCTCAGTACGCGTCGGCACAATCACGTGCGCCGTGCCGAGCCAGTTGCCCACCGCCCCGGTCGGGGACGAGCTTCTGGCCCGCCGGAGTAACAGTTGCTGGCGGAAGCACCGCAGTAACGAGGAGCCGCCCCGGTCTCTGCTGCTCATGGAGGGAGTGCTGCGCGTGTATCCGGACACCGGCCGCGCCGCGAAACGAATGCCCGAGGCGACCGGGTTCGAGGCGAAGACCATCCACCGGCTGCTGGAGGCCGACCCCAAGGGCGGCGGCTTCACGCGCCACAGCGACCACCCGCTCGCCTGCGCCCGGCTGGTCGTCGACGAACCCTCCATGGTCGACGTCCTGCGGATGCCGGCGCTGAGAAGAGCAATCCCGGAACGGGCCGCGCGGCTGATCGTCGGCGATATCGACCAGCTGCCATCGCGGTACAAAAGGGCGGCTGACCTCGATCAAAAGTCTTGAAACCCTGGATAACCCGGGATAACTCGGGATAAGTGGGATGCCGACTCTCGCGTCAGGGCTTCGTATCTCAAGTCAGCGGCTGGGCCCGGACGAGACGATACCACAGACTCACCGAGGTCCTTACGGACCATCAATGATCAGGAGTGTGAAGCGGGCTATCGTGGGACATAGCTGGGGTCCATCTCACATTCGCCTTTTATTCGTCCACGACGTACCGTGGGGAACATCGCGGCGAGACGGGTTCGCTCGAGACTGCCCCCACCGCCACCCCGTCCTCCCGATGCTCGCACTTCGGGATCGCTCGAGGGTTGCCCCCGATTTCCTCGTTGGATTCAGGCGATTTCAGCGGTCACGGGCGCGGCGCCGGGGAGGTGAGTCGCGCCTGGGGCGAGGTGGCGGCCGGGGTCCGCGTGATCGTCTCGCGCGCCAGGTTCGGTGGTCCGGGTTTGAGAGAGCCATGTACGACTGACCCTGTCAGTCGTCGGGTCCGCGGAGCGTCGGATTCCGGGATGGATCCCGGCAAGTCCCGGAATATGCCGCTTCAAGAACTTCTCGCATCGCGGCGGCCGAGCCCACGGCACTTTTCACCGGTATCCGGGTACCCTTCTTTTGTTCAAGCACCCTCGCTCCTCGACCCCCTCCGGCGTGAGTCGGTTGGCAGCCGCAGGCTGTGTCTCGAAGCCGACGTTGGAGATGTTCCAGGCCGCGTCCCCGTAAGTCGTTGCGACCGCGAGAGTCGCATCCCGGGGGTCATCCCGGATTATCCCGGCTTATCCCGGATTAAAACTTTTGATCGACCTCACTGTGCGCGCTCCAGGGGCCACGGGTCAGGGCGCCGGGCCCCCCAACCGCAAACCGGCGGCGCCACAACCGCACCGTATCCTGGCTCGTGGCGAGCTGGTGAGCGATGTGCTTGCTCGGCAGACCGTCAGCCGCGAGCACCACGATCCGGCTCCGCAACACCACGCGCTGCGCTGTCGTGCCCGCTCGAATCCAGCCGTGCAGCGTCGCGCGTTGTTCCGGCGTCATCGGCAAAGCGGGGGTTCGGTTCATGTGGCACACGGTACCAAACCCCAACTGGAAGTACAAGACGTTTTACGATCACTGCACTAGCATCACGGGCCATGCGGACCGTCTGTCTCGTACTGTTCACCGCGTTGGGCTCAGGCCTGCAGAGCCAGGCGACGCTCCAGATTGAGAACGCGGCGCTTCGTCATCAATGAGCGGTCCTGCAGCGACAGGCCCGCGGGCGCCCGCGGTTGCGGCCCGTTGACCGGCTGTTCTGGACGGGGCTCTGTCACCTGTGGCCCGGATGGCGGCGAGCGCTCGTCATCGTCAAGCCCGACACCGTTCTCCGGTGGCATCGACGAGGGTTTCGGTGCTATTGGCGCTGGAAGAGTCGGCCGCGCGGACCCGGTCGGCCACGCATTCCGCGCGCCGTTCAAGTGCTCATCCGCCAGATGTGCCACGCCAACCCGACCTGGGGCGCCCCGCGCATCCACGGCGAGCTGCTGAGACTCGGTATCGCGATCGCCGAAGCCACGGTCGGGCACTACATGGTGCGTCGGCGGCCCCCGCCGTCCCAGACCTGGCGTACGTTTCTGACGAATCACATCGGCCAACTCGTCTCGGTCGACTTCTTCGTGGTCCCGACGCTCACGTTTCGGGTGCTCTTTGTTTTCGTGGTGCTGGCCCCTGATCGACGCCAGATCCGGCATGTCAACGTGACGGGGCACCCCACGGCCGCGTGGACGGCCCAACAGATCCGCAACGCGTTCCCGTGGGACACGGCGCCACGGTTTCTGTTGCGGGATCGCGACGGGACCTACGGCCACAATTTTCGGGCCTGTCTCGAGGCGATGGAGATCGACGAGGTCCTGACGGCTCCCCAGAGTCCGTGGCAGAACCCGTATGTCGAACGACTGATCGGATCGATGCGCCGAGAGTGCGTCGACCACGTGATCGTGCTCAATGAGCGATCACTCCACCGCATACTGCGATCGTACCTCGACTACTACCATCTCTGGCGCACGCATCTCTCGTTGGGCAAGGATGCGCCCGTGAGCCGACGCGTCGAGCCTGCTGCACCGGGCAAGGTCATTGCGATGCCGCACGTGGGCGGCCTGCACCACAGCTACCATCGTCACGCGGCCTGACGACCGCCATGGACGGTCGCCGCCGGAAGACCGTGCACGCCGACGCGGCGGCCGGAGGAACGTCCGAAGGACGCCAGCCACTCGTCGACGTTCACGGAGTGCACGTCCGCGATGCCCACGTTGCCATCGTTCGCCGGCCCCACGTCCGCGCGATCGGTCACGCGAACCGTGCGTATGAGGTTTTCCGTAGGTACAGGCGGCTTCCGCAATCCGTCGAACTTCACGACGGCCATCTATTTCCACTGCGGAGGGTTGGATCTATACCCACGCTAATTCCGGATGGTTCAAAGAAAGAGACTAGAGGTCACCTTTATTGGCGGAAGGCGACATTCTCGCTCGGCCGGCTTCTGAGAGTAATAGACTCGGCAGAGCCCTCACCCGAACAGCACGCGGAGCAGCTCCGCCTCGCGCTTAGCATCCAGAAGCCCAATCCAAGAATGCGTTACAAGCCCATCGGATCCGACGAGTAGAAGCGTGGGCGTGCCCGACACCGGCAGCACTCCGAGTTCGACGAACAACACTGGCAACGTTGTGCGTGTGTCTTGCCTAGAGTCGCTCGGCCTCAGCGTCACCGAAGGCGCGAAAGTCCTGGGTGTCAGCCGCCAGGCGCTGTCGAACCTAGTCAACTGCCGCGCCCGCATTTCGGCTGACATGGCGGTCCGACTGGCAAAAGCCTTCGGCTCTAAGACGGAGACGTGGATGCGGCTGCAGGCAGCCTATGATGTTGCTCAGGCACAAGCACGAGAGGATGAGATTGAGGTCGAGCGCTACGAGCACAGCCGAAGTAATTGATGTAGGCCGGACGGGTGGTACGAAGAAGTCCTGCGCAGGATCATCCGAATGACCATCCTGAGAACCGATATCGAAAAGGCTCTCGATGAACTCATCTCTCAAGAGGAGGGGATGCGTTTTCAGGGGCTGGCGGTAGTACTCGGCAAGAAGCGCTGGCCCGAACTCATCGCGCGCCAGCGCAAGAACGATTTCGGCCTTGATGCTTACGCGCGTGCAAGCCTGACACCGGAGAGATTCGGCAAGGGACTCGCCGCCTCGATCACAGCGAAGCTCGGGAAAGTTTCTGACGACGCAAAGCGTGCCAAGGAAAATTTCTCCGACCTAGAGGCGCTTCTCTTCGTGACGCCCGCCAAAGTAGGCAACGCGAAACAAAAGGAATGGCAAAAGAAAATCCAGGAGGACCACGACGTCGAACTTCACATCGTCGAGCGTGAGGAAATCATCACGCTGTTGATGATGCCGGAGAACGCTTCGCTCTGCGCCAGCTTCCTTTACCTCGATGTCCATGCCGAACAGGAGGTCGCAGACCTCATTGATAGAACAAGGAGTGCGGCCGCCGCTGTCACGCGAACCTGGGCTAAGAAAACGAGAGGACTTCCGCTCATCGATCTCGCCACCGTGCGGCTTGATCCGAATGGTGCGGAGTCCGCCGACGTGCTGTCGCTTGAGCAGATCGACCGAGAATTGTCGCAGAGCGGCCGCATCGTTCTCGAAGGGCCCGCCGGCCGCGGAAAAACCACGACGCTGATACAACTCGCGCAACGCACACGCACGGCCGGCATACCGTTCATCGTCGACCTTTCGCGGTGGACGACGTCGGGCCGGAGCATTCTCGAATACATTGCCGGCATGCCTTCGTTCCAGGCCAAAGGTCTCACGCCAGCCGATCTCGCTCGGATGCAGCAGACGGAACCCTTCCTGTTGTTGTTGAACGGCTGGAATGAAATTGCGGAGTCGAGTTCCGCGCAGGCGAACGATGCACTCCGGGAACTCGAGCGGGACTTTCCGAGCGCGGGCATCATCGTCGCAACCCGCACACACCACTTGACCCCGCCGCTGCCCGGCGCATTGCGGCTGCGGTTGTTGCGCCTTTGCCCCGGGCAGCGTGCAGCTTACTTGGAAGCCCGCCTTGGCGCGGAGGACGCCGAGCTCGGCACCCGGATCGACGCCGACCCGTCGCTCGATGGGCTGACACGCGCGCCGTTCATCCTCTCCGAAGTCGCTTCGCTGTTTGAAGCCGGCGCCGAAATCCCCTCCACGAAGTTCGGCGTCCTCACCCAGGCCCTGCGTCTGCACGAACAACGCGACGAGCACAGAAACTCGCTACAAGCGGCTCCGATCTTCGGCCAGCAAACGGACTACCTGAAGGCTCTAGCAACTGAGATGATCCGCCGGGGTGCGGTGGCATTGTCCGAGGCTGAAGCGCGTGCCGTCGCACAAGAGCTTGTGCACCGTGGGCAAATCGAGCGGGCGGGAGCGCCGGCGGTCCTCGCGTCGCTCACGGCGCACCACCTTCTTGAGCGCGTTGACTATCCGGAAACGGTGTTTCAATTCGAGCACCAGCAGTTTCAGGAGTATTACGCAGCGCTCGACGTCCGCGCGCGGCTCCTCGAACTGCGGGACGATGACCACGACGCGACCCACCGCTTCACGGCCGACTACGTAAACATTCCGGCATGGGCCGAACCGCTGCGCATGATAGCGGAGACCTTGGCCGTAAAGACCGGCAATGAAGGAACCGACGAGCAAGACATCCGCGCCGGCGTGAAGCTGGTGGATATGGCGCTCGTGGTCGACCTGGTATTCGCCGGCGAGCTTGCGCATCTTTGCGGCGCGGCCGTCTGGAATGAAGTTCGCGCGGTAGTCGGCGAGCGCTTCCGCGCCGCGTACGCGATCTCAGACGTGAACTATCGGCAATATGCCATCGCCGCCATGCTCGCGACTGGCGCGCACGAGTTCCGCGACATCATTCTGCCGCTATTGTCGGGACAAGACCAGCAAACGCGGCTTGGCACGTACCGGCTCTGGCCGGACATCCAGCTCTCGTCGCTTGGATCGAACTGGCGCGAGCAGGTGCGCCGCTGGAGCGAGGAGACGCGAGCGGATTTCGTCTCCGAACTGCTTCATCATCGTGTCGATGGCGAGATTGCGTCCTTCGCTGTGGAGGACAACAGCGTCGCGGTGAAGGAGGCTGCGGTCTCCGGCCTCATGTGGACCGGGTCTGACGACGCGCTGACCCGCGTCCTTGAGTCGATGGATGGGCAGACTTTCGAGGATGTTGCGCGCAAGAACGCCAGCCGTATACCCCGGGCCCTCAGGCCCAAGGCCATCGCAACGATGCGGAATTTTATCGAGACTACGACCGACCATCCTGCCCGCTTGCGAACCGCGCTTAATCTGATCGAGCTCGGCGAGTCAGGCCTGGACCGCGTCGTCAAGGACGCGATGACGGCGTTGCCCGGCGGGGACATGCGCAACCTGGATTCGCACTTCATCCGACCGGCGCTTGCGTATCTGCGCAAAACCGATCCGGCCTGGACCAGCGAGTGGGTAGTAGTTCAGATTGCCGAAGGCGTCCTCTACGGGCATGAGGAATGGTTACCGTTGGCGACTGTCATTCCCGAGGACCTCGTCGAGAAATACCTGCACCGCCTCGAGACCGAAGACCTCAAGAACTCGCGCTTTGAGGGCATGATTGCGGTGGTCGCCGCGCGGGCGGATGAAAAGCTCGCGGCCCGGGTGTTTGCAAAGCTGCGCGAGCTGCGGCGCAGGGTGGATACGGAACCCGGCCAGCAGCACGTATTCGAGTGGCAGGTGATGAGGCAACTGGATGCTGTATTCCGTCGTCTTCCCGATGACATCGTCGTAGCCAGCATCCTCTCGTCAGTCAGGAGCGGCGACCCCCTCGACATCAAGGTCGCGGCGGACCTTCTCAGCAGGGTTGCCAAATCCGATCTGGAACCGCTACGCGTCGCCAACGACGACCTAAAAGCACAGCTCCGCGAGTGCCTGAAAAACAGCGTCGATCTCGTGCTCACTCAGGACGACTTCAACGGCGAGGAGAAAGCCAACTTGGCGTCGTCGATTGCACAGGTCGGAAAACCCGAAGACATGGCGGACCTGATGACGCTAATCCGCGCCGACATCGAGAGGATCCGCCGAGGCCAGGCCGCGCAGGCAGCCGGCGACCCTGGACCTCTCAGCAATAAAACCCTGGAGCGCGCACAGTGAGGTCGATCAAAAGTTTTAAGCCGGGATAAGCCGGGATAATCCGGGATGACCCCCGGGATGCGACTCTCGCGGTCGCAACGACTTACGGGGACGCGGCCTGGAACATCTCCAACGTCGGCTTCGAGACGCAGCCTGCGGCTGCCAACCGACTCACGCCGGAGGGGGTCGAGGAGCGAGGGTGCTTGAACAAAAGAAGGGTACCCGGATACCGGTGAAAAGTGCCGTGGGCTCGGCCGCCGCGATGCGAGAAGTTCTTGAAGCGGCATATTCCGGGACTTGCCGGGATCCATCCCGGAATCCGACGCTCCGCGGACCCGACGACTGACAGGGTCAGTCGTACATGGCTCTCTCAAACCCGGACCACCGAACCTGGCGCGCGAGACGATCACGCGGACCCCGGCCGCCACCTCGCCCCAGGCGCGACTCACCTCCCCGGCGCCGCGCCCGTGACCGCTGAAATCGCCTGAATCCAACGAGGAAATCGGGTGTCAAGGGCGGAGCAAAATTAGACCACCGTGGCGGAGGAAAACTAGACCATTAGGCAGTTGGGTGGCGTGGCGGAACGCGGCAGTGCGGAGGGGACGTCAGGACGCCGGGGTGGCCGCGGGCTGGCGGGCGTTCTTGCTGTGTTCGAGGCGATAGCTCTCGCCGTTCAGCTCCAGGATGTGGACGTGGTGGGTCAGTCGATCGAGCAGCGCGCCGGTCAGCCGTTCGGACCCGAAGATCTCGGTCCATTCGTTGAAGGGCAGATTCGAGGTCACGAGCGTCGACGCTTGCTCGTAGCGCTGGGAGAAGATCTCGAAGAGCAGCTCGGCGCCGGTCTTCGACAACGGCACATAGCCGAGCTCGTCGACGATCAACAGATCCTGCTTGGCGAGCTGCTTCTGAAAACGCCGCAGGCGCTTGTCATCCCGCGCCTCGAGCAGCTCGTTCACCAGTGCGGCGGCGGTGGTGAAGCGCACCCGATAGCCTTTCTGACAGGCGGCCAGCCCCAACGCGAGCGCGAGATGCGTCTTGCCCGTGCCGGAGTTGCCCAACGCCAACACGTTCTCTCGCCGGTCGAGATACTCCGAGCGGGCCAGCTCCAGCACCAGGCGTTTGTTCACCGACGGGATCGCGCGGAACTCGAAGGTCTCGAGACTCTTCAAGACCGGGAACCTGGCGGCCTTGATGCGCCGCTCGACGGCGCGTTGTTCGCGATCGAGCAACTCCAGCTCGCAGAGGCGGAACAGGTAGCGCGAACAGTCCAGCCCTTCCTGGGCGCAGTGCCGCGCCACTTTGTCGTATTCGCGCAAGAAGGTGGGCAGGCGCAGGGCCTTGAGATGGGCGTCCAGCAACAGGGTCGGTTTGGCCATCACTCAGCTCCCGCCCCCAGCAGCGTCAGGTAATCGGCGGCGGCGGTCGTCGTCACGCGGGGGCCCGGCAGGTGCGGATACTGCGCCAGATCGAGGTGGGGCGGCCGGTGGTCGAGGCGACACCGCACGAGGTGCTTGACGGCATCGAACCCGATCGCCCCCAGACGCACGGCGTCCCGGATGGCGCCGCGGACATGGTCGAGCTGAAAGTCTTCGAGCAGCCGCAACACCTGCACGTACTCGCGCGTGCCCGGCTTGCCCAGCCGCGCCTCCAACAGGCGCCGCAGCCGGAGAAACTCGTCCGGCAGCGGCCACCCGGCCAGCGGCGCCGCGTGATCGAGCGCCCCCGTCTTGCGCTCCAACAAGGCCAAGTCGTGCCGCGGCTCGAAGATCAACACTTCCCGCTCGTAGCTGCGACGATGGCGGGCGATCTCGTCACTGCCGCACACGATCACGACCTCGTCCACGGAGCCTTTCACCAGCACCTCCCGGTGGCCGTAGGCGGTCGGCACCGAGTAGTCGTTGCGGCGGTCGCGCACCAGCGACAACGACGTGACCCGCGTCGTCCGCGTGTCGCAGGCGTCATACGGGACCGGCGGGAACGGCACCAGCGCCTCGCGGTCGCGGGCGAAGCGCTCCCCGATCGTCTCCGTGTGCCGCCGTACCCGGCGCCCGCGACGTTCGCCGCACTTGTGCGCGAGGGCGGCGTTCAACGCGTCCCAACTGGCGAACCGGGGGATCGGCACGAAGAAGTTGCGGCGGACGTACCCGACCAGCCCTTCCACCTTGCCTTTGTCGTTGCCCTTCCCCGGCCGCCCGAAGCGATCGGCGAATACATAGTGCGATTGGAGTTCGCAGAAGACCTGCGTCCGCTGGCGCGTGCCGTCCCCGAGCATCCGCGCCACCGCCAGCTTCGTGTGGTCGTAGACGATGCGCCGCGGCACGCCACCGAAGTAGCCGAACGCGGCGTTGTGCCCGTCGCCGAACGCCTCCGTCGTCTCGGCCGGAAACGCCTGCACAAACCCGTCGTCGCTGTGCGGGAGATCGACGACCAGGGAGTGCGCCTTGCATTCGACGCCAGCGATCACGACCAGCGCTTCGCCGAAGTCGGCTTGGGCGTCGCCTGGCGGATGGGCCAGCGGCACGAACATCTCCTGCCCGCCCAGCCGCTGCGCGCGCACGTAGGCTTTCACGATCGTGTCGCCGCCCGTGAACCCGTACTCCGCGCGTAAGCGCTCGCCGATGCGCGTGGCCGTGTGCCGTTGCTTCTTCGGCCGGGACTGATCCTCGCGGAGGATCTGATCAATGATCCCCGTGAAGGCGTCCAGCTTCGGACGCCGGACCGGTTGCGCCCGGCGATACCCGGGCGGCCGGCGGTAGCGCAGCATCTTACGCACCGTCTCGCGGGCCAACCCGAAGCGGCGTCGCCGCCGCGCGCTCGCTCAATCCCTCCACATACACGCTGCGCCGCACCGCCGCATAGAGTTCCACTCGATACATCCCTCCTGTGTTCCACAAAACACCCTGGGAATGCTCGGTGGACCACGTGAGCGGTCTGGTGTTCCACCGCCCTCAGGCAGCTTCACACCGCCGCTCTGTGGTCTAGTTTTACTCCGCCGTTCTCACGCGCCACGCTGGATCCGCAGCTCCGCGTCCCCGTAAGTCGTTGCGACCGCGAGAGTCGCATCCCGGGGTCATCCCGGATTATCCCGGATTATCCCGGATTAAAACTTTTGATCGAGCTCAGTCGTCGTGCTCAGCTTCGAAAGTGGCCGTCAATGAGGAATTCGAGAATGGCGCAGACCGAATGATGCTGTGCTGACGCGGTGTGTCAACATACGACAGATGAGACACCGGCTGGAACCGGTGTGTCCCCGAGATGACAGTTTCGGGGCAAAGACTCCATGACCGTTCGACTCTTATCGCGAGTGCTGCGCTGGGCCCGCCGGCGTCGAGTCTCCATTTACGCTGGGGCGGCGTTACTTGCACTCGCATCGGTGCCGCTCCTCCAGCAGCTCACCTTCGATTCGAATGTGCTGAATCTTCTGCCCCGGAAGGGGCCCGCCGTCAGCAGTTTTCGAACCTATTTGGAGCACTTCGGCAATCTGGACCGACTGTATGTCCTCATCGAGGCTCCGCAAGACAGCTTCATGTCTGACCACGCGGAGTTCGTGGCGTCCTTTGTCCGTCAGCTTCGCGCTTTGCCGGAAATCGAGAGCGTCGATACGGGCGCGGTCGAAGAAGGCGAGGACTGGGAATACATCCTCGACAACGAGCTGCTCTTGTTTGGTCCGGAACGGATGCCTGACCTATTCGCCCGCTTTGAGCCTGAAGCGATGGCTCGGGAGCTCGTCAACGCCCGCGACTTGCTGTCTGTCCCGTCAGCGGACGTGACCGCTCTCGTGCGGCAAGATCCGCTTGGATTGCTCTCCCTCATTCGAGACCACCTGGCCGCCGAAGTGTCGATCCTGGACGTGGACCCGTCGCAAGAGGGCTTCTTTACATCAGATGGGCGCAGTCAACTCGTGATCGCGCGCCCCATCCGACCGCCATATGACACCGCCTTTAGCCGGGAGCTCTTACAGCGGTTGGAGGCGATTGAGAGCAGTGTCCGATCGTCGTTCGGAAGCGATTCGCCATCCGCATCCGAAACTCCAACGCTTGAAGTCGTCGGCGCCTACCGCTCGTCGTTGGAGACTGAGAACCTGATTCGCACAGAGGGCACGGTCACCGCGCTGGGGTCGCTGGCGGGTGTGCTCGCGATCATCTTCCTGGTGTTTCGCAGTCTGCGTGTGCTCGCATGCAGCGCGATTCCCCTCCTCCTGGGCGCGACGATGACGGCCGCGCTGAGCGGGATCTTCTATCAGTTGTCGACGGCTGCGAGTGGTAGTGCGGCGATGCTCTTTGGCGTGAGTGTCGACGGAGTGCTGCTCCTGTACTTCCGGTATCTCGAAGAGCGCCGAAGGGGCGCCACATCGGACGGGGCGACCGGGCTCTTGGCACCGACGGTGATCAGCGTGGGTCTAGGTTTCACCACAACAGCGGCGACATACTTTGGGCTCGTCGCGATCGATTTTCCTTCCCTCGAGGAAGTCGGTCGACTGATTGGGGTCGGGATTCTCCTCTCAGGCCTGTTCACCGTGTTGCTCGTTCCGGGGCTGCTTCCGGAGACACCGCCCGACGTCAGACTGCCAACAACCGAGTGGTTGGGACCGTTCGTCGTGCAGTTCCGTGGGTATATTGTCTGGACGGCAGTCATCGTGACGTTGGGACTAGGCGTCGCGGCAGTTGGTCTCACGGTGGTTCCAGACCTCGAGAGGCTCCAGCCACAGACAGATGCGGCGCGGGCGGAGGAGGCGCTCTTGGAGCGCTTCTCGATTCCTGACGAGGTCGTCCTCATGCTGACGCAGGGGCCGAACCTCGACCCGCTCCTCGAGGCAAATCACACGATCGGGGAGCACATCAAGCGGAGCGTCCCTGACGTCGTCGCGACGTTTCCTCACGCCTTCGTTCCGTCTGTGGCTCGTCAGGATGCGGTGCGCGGCGCCATCCGCGCCTACGAGACATCACCTCAGGAGGTCTCGGAGCGTCTGGCGGATGCCGCGGCCGAGAGCGGCTTTCGGGCGGACGCCTTCGATCCGTTCGTCGCTCGGCTGCCCAGGCTCTTGGACGCCGAGCAATACGTCACTCACCGGGGATACCTGGAGCATGGTCTGAGTGACCTGGTGGATCGGTACATCTCAGAGACCGACGATGGGTATGTGACGGTTGCCTATGCGTACCCCAGTACCCCCATGGAGCTGGAGACGATTCGATTGGTGATCGAACAATCGGGCCAACTGGTTGAGACCACCGGGGTCTCTCTGGTCAATCGCGAGCTGGCCCAGACCTTCCCGTCCAAGTTCATCACGGGCGGTCTGATCGGGACCCTCGGGGTGTTCGTTGTGGCCTTGATCGGCTTTGGCAGCCTTCGCTTGACCGTCCTGTCACTGGTTCCGACCGCCCTGGGCTTGGTGTGGGGGGCGGGGGTCCTATCGCTGATGGACGTCGAGCTGGATCTCTTCAGCATCTTCGCGCTCCTCATGTGCGTGGGCATTGGCGTCGACTACAGCATCCATGTGCTTCATCGGTACTCGCTGGACACCGCGCTCGGCGTGGCGAGGCCTCTGGTAGCCGTGGCCCCAGCCGTTCTGGTTGCGTGCGCCACGACACTCGTGGGTTTCGGAAGTCTGATGTTGTCGGGCTATGGTCCGCTGAGATCTCTCGGTGCCGTGTCGGTTGTGACGCTCACGGCGTGCGTGTTGACATCACTCTTCGTGCTTCCGGCCTATCTGTCGATTGTCGACGAGTCAGACCACGGCACAGCCGGCGAACGTGAAGAGGATGGGTGATTCCGTGGACTTCAAGGTCTGCGTCGTCATCGCGGCCTATAACGAAGCCGGGATGGTGGGGCGCGTCGTCGCTGGCGCGAAGCAGTACCTCGAGGACGTCCTGGTCGTCGATGACGGCTCTACGGACACGACCGCCGACGAGGCGAAGAAAGCGGGGGCGGATCTGCTTCGCCACGCAAGCAATCGGGGAAAGGGTCACGCCATTCGTAGCGGTATCGATCGGGTGCTCTCGCGGGACTTCACCCACGTGCTGCTCATGGATGCCGACATGCAGCATGACCCGGACGACATTCCCGCTCTGCTTGCGACCGCCAGGACAGGCCGGGGCGACTTTGTGATAGGCGAGCGACGGTTCGACCGTGAGGAGATGCCGGCTGCGCGCTTCTATGCGAATACGATCAGTAGCCGTGTGATCTCTGGCTTCTTCGTGGGCACAGGAGTCTCCGACACGCAGTCTGGATTCCGACTGATCCGCATGTCCCATCTTCGAAACATTCGATTGACCGGGCGCGGATACGAGATCGAGACCGAGATGTTGATCAAGCTTGCTCGGGAAGGCGTGCACATCGACCGGTCGCCAGTACGACTGAGATACGAAGGTTCCCAGGGAAAACTACGTCCGATCAGGGACACCACACGCACCTGCTTCTTGGCGGTCAGATACCGTTTCTTCCCGAAACGGTGGGCGTGAGGCGACTTCGTGAGTACCGACACTGAGACCGCACGATGGCATTCTCGGTTGCTGAACAACGGCGCGATCTTCGGAGCGACCTACCGTGGCGTGACCGCGCTGCCACCGTCCGTCTCTCATGCGATCGGCCACGGCGGCACGTGGCTGGCGTATCACGTGATGCGAGGCTCGACCGCGGCGCTCATTGACAACCTCCGAGTCCTGTTCCCCGAGCGCTCCGACGACGCGTTGAAGCGGCTCGCGTTGATGACCTACCGGTCGTACGCGAAGGACACGATCGATTTCATTCGTAGCTTGTCGATCACTGACGGTGAGCTGAGGACTGTCGTCGAAAGGATCGATACCACTCACTTCGATGCGGCCCTGGCCGCCGGACACGGTGCGATCGCCGCGTCTGCCCACTACGGGAGCTGGGAGCTGGGAGGCCTCTTGATGCGTCGGTTGTGCGGGTACGACGTGTCGCTGGTGGTGATGGCGGAACCGAGTCCTGCGGTCAATCGCTTGCGGCGGCAGTTTCGCTCGTCATTTGGCGTCGATACGATCGAAATCCGCCAGTATCTGGATACGGCTCTCAAGATTCGCAGATTGCTGGGTGAGAATCGGGTCGTCGGGATGCTCTTGGATCGTCATCTCGGCAAGGACCGTGTGGCCGTTGATTTCTTCGGGCGCCGGGCGTATTTCTTGCGGACACCTGCGCTGATGGCGTACCTGACGCGTGCACCGCTCGTCCCATCGTTTGTGTACCGGGACGATGACGGCTCGATCACCGCCACCTGCTCGGAGCCGATCCGTGTCGAGAACACGGGGCACCGCGATACCGACGTGCAGGTAGCCACTCAGGCGTTCGCCAGCGCTCTCGAAGAACAGATTCGACTGCGCCCTCACTGCTGGTACCAGTTTTACCCGTTCTGGGCGAGGCAAGACCGCGGGACGAAAGGGTAATCTGTGCGTGGACGCGATGGACCCTGTCTCACATTGTCTCCTGGGCCGCACGTTTGGCTGCCTCGATACTAAGCGTCGACTCGGTCGGGGTTCCTCTGCCGCTTTCGTCCTCGGCTCCATCGCCCCTGACGCAGATAGTGTCCTGGCTGCCTTCAGGTGGGACATGTACCTGAGGGTTCACGAGGTTGGAACGCACACCCTGGTCATGTCGCCGTTGGTGGCGACAGCTGTCGCGGCCGTGCTCACCCTGACAATCAGACGCGCGGTCTTTACTCGATTGTTGATTGCCGCCTGGATCGGAGTAGTCGTCGGACACATAGGATTCGATCTCGTGAGCGGCAGCGATATCCGAACCCTCGCACCATTTTGGTCCGATCGCGTCGGCCTGCACCTCTTGGCGATGGGAGACCTGTCGGCTCTTGCCATCATTGTTGTTGGCACGCTGCTGACGTTCTGGAAGCGCCGCGCCGCGGCCATTGGCACCCTGGTGGCTCTTGCCGTACTCCTGGGGGTGAAGGCCGTTAGCTACGTCGTCGCCTCGGATGTCTACAGAACGACCGTGGTCGCACACTCGGAGCTACCGGTCGTACAGGCGAAACCAGAAAGCGTGAGCGGATCGCTCTGGGCGTGGCGATTCTATGACCAGCTGGGCGACCAGATGCGAGGGTGGCGCGTCAACGCTCGAAGTGGCGACGTCAGCCTAGATTTCGTTCACCGGTGGCCCGATTCTTCCGAGATGGTCAACCGCAGTTACGACGTGCCGGTTGTCAGAAACTTCTTGACGCTTGCCACGTTACCGTTCCCCCGCGTCGAGTCATCGCCCCGAGGTCAGGCGGTGCATTGGTCCGACCTGAAGTTCTGCCGTCGCTCTGGATGCGCGGTGTCGTTCGGGGTTATGTTCGGCCCCGACTTGGTTCCACGCCGGCAGGTGATCGACATCCTGGGGTATCGACAGACGAGAAGGGTTGGGGGCATCAACTCAGCCGGTCAGGCTGGCGATTCCCTCGATTTCGACCAATAGGTCTGGGCGGCACAGATCCGCCTGGACAACTTCCATATGATCCAGGCGAGGGACATGAGGTGTCGTCGCCTCAACCACCGCCGCCGCGTCCGTTCGACGAGTGACATGAATGCGCAGGGATCGCAAGCGGTCAAGCCAGCGCCATTCGGCCGACGCGCTACGAGTTGACGCTGATGGTTCACACGCGGAGCGCACCAGCGTCGCGAGGTTTGTCAGTGTCTCCCGGGTTTGGTCGGCGAGATCATCTCCGTGGACCGTATCTTCTCCGAGGATACTGGCTGTGCCCGACACGAGGACGTATTCCGCTCCGTCTGTACCTCGAATGACCGTGCCACGCGCAAAGCAGGGCGGGCGAATACCGTAGCGCGACGAGTATCGATAGGCTGGGCTCTGTCTCGGGTTCTCCAGCGAGCGCCCCGGTACGTCTGCCGCGAGGCAGTGTAGAAAGAGCGTCTTTCCTCGGACGCCAACGGCTGAGGATGCGGGCACTTTCTCGTGGAAACTGAGTCCGGACCACGTCTCAAAGGCGTCGTGCCGACCGATGTTGAACACCATGTATCGGTTGGCGCCCGGTTCCATCGTTTCCTGAATGTTCGGGACGTAGCTCCAGAAACGGACCGCGGAGCGCCGGTCTGAAGCGAGCACGTCTGCCAGGGCGCCGAATCCAGCGGTGACGACTCGCTGAAAGCCTTGGCTATCCAGGTCAGACGAGTCCGGCACGCTCACGGAGAGTTTGGAAAAGGTGTTCCCTCGCGCGAGCCTGAGGGGTGCAAGACCAGGCACAGCCGAGGCGACGACACGAGACACGGTGGGTCCCAACCAGTCGTCTACCCACGCCGGGGGCTCCGGTACGAACGGTGAGAGGGCGTGACCTGATTGGGCTGACTCGAGAGAGCGTTGCATGTCGGTTGCCAACGTCTAGCTGACCGGATCGAGACGTGGCGTTGTCACGTCGATGCGCCGAGCGTACAGGAGAACGTTGGCGAATGGCGTTCCCCGGTTCATCGGCTGGATGCTGACCTCAAAACCCATCTGTGTCAGGTGCTGGCACCACTCGGTCGCGGTGCGGAAGTAGAAACGCCGCCGCCATTGGCCCTGGACAGCGCGCACCAGCCAGTTCACGGTCTGCACCGCTCTGAACCGCCAGCCTCCAGAGGCATCTGCCTCGCGAAGAATCACGAGGCCACCGGGGTTCAGCGCCCCCCGTACCCCGACCAGTAAATCGTCTTGGTCTGGTTCTGGCATCAGATGGACGACGTCAAGAAGCAGGGCGACATCGCATCGCGGCATTGACACGCGCCGCAGGTCCCCTTCCAGAATGGTCGCCTCATCGCCGAGGGCGAGACGGGCCTGTCGCGTCGAGCGGGGTCTATCCTCGATACCGGTCAGGGTCAGCGTCGAGGGTGGCTCCGGCCACCCGGGGGGCCATATGTGTCTCTCGTGGAGCTTCTTGGCTGCGGCCAGCAGAGCGAGCATGACCCCTTGACCGCAGCCGCAGTCGACGAGCATGCCCCCTCGTGGGAGGAGCCCCTGTTTCAGGATTTCAAGATACATCGGATCGTAACGAAGTTTTCCCCTGGCGAACTGCCAGCTGCGAAAGCCCGACCGCAAGTACCGCTCGGAGGCTTCTTCTACCAGGGTCGCCACGGTTTGGGGAAAGGCACGGCGGGTCACAATTGCGTAGGTGAACGCCCCTCCAACGATTCCGAATATCCCCCCGACGATGATGCTCCCCACGAGTAGGTCCAGGGTCACACCCCAAACGCTGACTCCATCCAGGGTGGTCGGCCAGTACAAGGACCGCCCGCGCGCCCAGGCGCCCACCTGCAACTCGGCGGCCAGCAAGAACGGTGCGACCAGCGGGTTGGAAATGTTCGCCGCCACGTACACCTTGAGACGGTTGAGTCTGAACAGCGAGCCGAACAGCACCGCGAGAAGCAGGTGGAAGCCATAGAAGGGACTGCATCCGATGAGCAGACCGAGGGCCACTGCCGCCGCTTGACGGGGAGGGCTGTCTGCCTCGGTGTAGAGGGTATGCAGGAGTTGGGAAAGACGACCGCGGCCCGGCAATACTCCAGCTCTTCCGTCGGTCAGGGCTCCACCTCGGCCAACGTCAGACTGCCCACGGCAACTCGCCGCCCGTCCGCCTGCACGTGGCCTTCGATCTTGACCATCCCACCGAGCCGTCCCGCGACACGAGCTGTGGCCTCCAGTGTCGAGCCAGCTTCAGCGGCGGCCGGAAACTTGATGACCCCGACGGCGGCCACCCTCAGCTGGGCGGGAGGAGGGCGCGACTCGTCGGACGCGGCGGCCAAGCCGCCGGTTTGAGCGAGCAGCTCGACCAGGACGATCGCCGGCACGACCGGACGATTCGGAAAGTGACCCTGGAAATACCAGTCTTCAGCTCTGGCGATCCTGCGCGCGCGGGCAGAAAGTCCAGGCACGAGTTCCACGCACTCCTCAAGCAGTCGCATAGGAGGCCGATGCGGGAGCAGGTCAATCGGGTTGTGCGAAGGCTGGGTCTTGGGCATGTAGTCAGGTGAGGCCTCATCGTGAGGCGGGCTGGACCAGCAGTATAATTTCGCAATCTCGGCCGCGCAACTGCAGGCCAGGAACGAAGATCAGGTGACCCATCGAAGCCGATTGGTTGAGCATTTCGCCCGTGTGTGTGCCGAGCGACCGACCGACACAGCGATCTGGTCACTCCCCGACGATTCCGCCCTGACCTTCGGTGAGTTGTGGCAGGACTTCCTGGGGCGCCGAGAGGCACTGCACGCCGCGGGGGTAGCTCCCCGTTCGTCTGTGGTGTCGTATATTGGCAACCGCCCCGAGTTTCTCACGACCCTCCTGGCGGCACTCGACAACGGAGCAGTGGTGCTCTCGCTTGACGGGACCTCCACGTCCACCGAGGTGTGCGCCCTTGCCGAGCGCTTTGCCGTTGCGGGGGTTATGGCGCCTCGGGGTGCACTCCCAGGCGTGCCGTCGACCGCCTTGGCCGGGCCCGATGTGTGTTATTTCCGTCCGGTCAGTGACCCCGCTCAGACAGGCATCTGTCATCCCGCCATCTTCAAAATCACGTCTGGGTCGGACGGGCAGCCGAAAGCGGTTTCATGTACTGAGGACAACCTCATCGCCGATGGGCTTCAGATTCTCGACGCCATGGAAATTGGGCCCGCAGACATCAGCCTGGGCGTCATCCCCATGTCCCACTCCTACGGGCTGGGCAACCTCCTGATGCCGCTCGTTCTTCAAGGGTCAGGCCTCGCTCTCCGACATTCCTTCGTGCCCACCTGTTTCTTCGACGACATCAAGAGCGCCGGTGCCACGGTGTTTCCCGGCGTGCCCTTCATGTTTGATTACCTGCGTCAGCATCCGCCGGGCGCGAAAGCGCCGTCGCTGCGCCTGCTCGTTTCCGCCGCGGCACCCCTTCGCTACGGAGTGGTTGAGGCCGTGAAGCGAGATCTTGGGTTAAAGATCCATTCGTTTTACGGGACGAGTGAGACAGGGGGAATCGCCTACGACGCCAGCGAGCGCATCGAAGACCCGGTTCCGATGGGACACGCCATGCCGGGTGTGACGCTGACGCTGCGCCCGCTGGAAGACGGGGAGCCACAGACAGGACGGGTGCATGTCCGCAGCAAAGCGGTGGCATCGGGCTATGCCAATCCCACGGGGGTCGAGGCGAGCCGCGATTTTTCCGAGGGGGGATTCCTCACTGGAGACCTCGGCCGCTTCGACGGGGACCGGCAGCTGATTCTGACGGGGCGGGTGTCGCAATTCGTCAACGTGGCCGGTAAGAAGGTGCATCCCGAAGAAGTGGAACGCGCGCTGCATCAGATGCCGCAGATTGAGGCCGTATCGGTCGTGGGGATTCCCTGTGAGACGAGAGGGGAGGTGCTCGTGGCGTGCATCGTGGCGAGTGCCTCCGAGCCTCTCAAGGCCTCAGTCGTTCGACGACATTGTGCCGACAGGCTGTCCGTCTACAAGATCCCTCGCCACTACCTCTTCGTGGACGCACTGCCAGTTGATGGGCGCGGCAAAACCGATCTCCAGGCTGTCAAGGCTCTCGCGGTTGCGGCAACACGCGCATAGTATGATGGCCGCACTCTGAGATCGGTTCCAGGTGAGCGCACGACGAACACCAACGTAACAGGGTGAGACGTGAACAGACTTTCTGAGAGATTGGTGAGCCGCACCGCGAACATCGCCTGGAAGCTCTTTCAAGCGGCAAACCAGCGGCTCCCGAGCACGTTGTTTCATCCGGCGTGGGCGCCAGAACCGATGCCGCGGAGCGCAGACCGGTCGTCGCCCGGTCTCGGTTGGCCCCGCACGACAGATTCCCTCTGCCCCGAATGTGTCAAAGAAGCGCGCGGTCGCATCCTGAGTGGCACGGATGACGTCGAGATGCTGGTGCGGGAGCACGTCGGCGAGATCAAGGCCGAGATCCTCGAGCGCGACGGTCGAGTAATCATCGAGAAGACGTGCCCCGTGCACGGCCGTTTCGTCGACACGCTCAGCATCAGCACCGCGTTCATGGAGCGGATCGAGGCGCTGTTCCCGGGCCGTGACTTCAATGCGGTCACTGATCACCTCCACAATCATGGGACGTCGTCCATCAAATACGGTCGGGGTTCCGTGTTGACGGTTGATCTAACAAATCGCTGCAACATGATGTGCGACCCCTGTTTCATGGACGCCAACCAGGTTGGATACGTGCATGAGCTGACTCTTCCTGAGGTCATGAAGATCTTGGACGATGCACTCTCTATCAAGCCTCGACGACAGCTCACGGTACAGTTCTCCGGCGGAGAGCCCACGATTTCACCTCTGTTTCTGGATGCGGTGGCCTACGCGAAGAAGGTTGGCTACTTTAGCGTGCAGGCCGCGACCAACGGTATCCGCTTTGCCCAGGAGCCAGAATTCGCGCTGCGGGCGCGCGAGGCCGGCCTGAGAATCGCCTATCTGCAGTTTGATGGGATCGGCGAGACGAACAACGCCCACCGAAAAGTAGGAAATCTCTTTGAAGTGAAGCTTCGCGCGATCGAGAACCTCCACCGGGCCGGAATCGATGTCGCGCTGGTGGTGACCGTGGTCAAGACCGTCAACGATCACCAGATCGGCCCCATCATCAAGTTCGCGGTGGAGAATTCAGACAAAGTGAGTTTTGTCTCGTTTCAGCCGGTTTCGTTCACGGGGCGAGACGAGGAGATCGATGACGAGACGAGACATCGCCAGCGATACACGCTCTCGCACCTCGCGGAGGATGTACAGGCCCAAACCGGAGTGACGGAGCCGCTCAGGGACTGGTACCCGTTGTCAGCGACGAGCGGGCTGTCCGATGTCACAGATCTCATCGCCGGGCCTAGCGCCGATTGGGGCACGCTCAAATGCGGCTGTCATCCGAATTGCGGGATTGGCACCGCGCTCATGGTCAACAAGAAGACGAAGGAATGGGCGCCGGTGTCGCAGTTCGTCGACGTGGAACGTCTGCTGAGCGATGCCGCCCTGATCACGGACGCCGGTCGTGGTCCTCGGATGAGCAAGATACAAATGGCGCTCAGCGTGCTTCGCAACTATCGGCCTTCGAACGCCCCTCGAGGATTACGACTCAAGGATCTGATCAAGAAGTTCGACAAGCAGAGCGGAGGCGCGCTTGGCGGTATCGGTGCGCCCCCCGACGGCAATCGCAAGGACGACGAGTGGTTGGTCCTATTCATCGCGGGGATGTGGTTTCAAGACCTGTGGACCTACGATTTTCGTCGGACCGAGATGTGCATCATCCCGTATGGCACCCAAATGGGAGAGATCTCATTTTGCGCCTACAACACTGGGGTCGGGTGGCGACACATCGTCGAGAAGATGCATCAGAACGCCACCGTGGCCGCGTGGTACAAAGAGCATGGAAAACATCCGGTCTACGCCAATCAGTCGAAAACGGTTCCCCTTCCAGACTATGGCGCGGTCACGCTCAACGTGTCAGAGAGCGAGGGCTTCGTCCCACTCGCGAGTCTTCGCAAGCCGCCGTCAGCACCCGCGTGAGACGTGGTTGAGTCGTGTTCCCAGTGTCGCGAGTCGCGGAGCACGAGGCGGCGCCACGGAACGTTGGAGAACGACGACGATACGTTGCTGAGCTCTTCGACGCGTCTGCTACACACTACGACAAGATCTGTCGCGTGACCTCCTTCGGGTCAGGGCAGAGCTACCGTCGCGAAGCGCTCGAGCGCGCTGGGCTCGAGCCCGGAATGCGGGTGCTTGACGTCGCGACCGGGACCGGGCTTCTCGCTCGTGAGGCGGCCGGCGTCGTTGGCCATTCAGGTCTGGTGGTCGGGGTCGACCCGTCGGCGGGAATGGCCCGGGAAGCGCGTCAGATCGGGCAGCGAGTCGTTCGAGGCCTCGGCGAAGCCCTCCCCGTCACGAGTGGCGGTTTCGACTTCCTGTGCATGGGGTATGGGCTTCGCCACGTGGAGAGCCTCGAAGCGGCGTTTGCTGACTACTTGCGCGTGCTCGCACCGGGCGGTCGCCTCGTGATACTCGAGATTACTCAACCGACCTCCGCGTTGGGAGGATGGCTCACCCGTCAGTATTTTCAGCGTGTTGTTCCCCTCATCACCCATTGGCTGACGAGAAGCTCCAGTAGTGAGCGTCTCATGCGGTACTACTGGGACACGATCGTTGGATTCGTGCCACCGGCTGCGGTCGCACACGCACTGAGCGAGAGCGGATTCATCGACGTGGAACGTCGGGTCGTGCGAGGAATCTTCTCCGAGTATGTGGGGCGGAAGGATCCGGGCCTACACAGCCCTCATCACTAGCGCGGCATTGTTGCCACCGAACGCCAGCGACGTCGAGAGCCCGCACGTGACGGGGATCTCCCTGGACGCATTCGGGACGACGTCAAGATCGCATTCGCCATCGGTGCGTCCGTGATGAATCGTTGGGGGCACGATGCCATGCGCGATCGTGAGCGCCAAGGCTGCCGCCTCGATCGCACCAGCGGTTCCCAGGCAGTGACCCACCATCGCCTTTATCGAGTTCACCGGAATGGTCTTGGCGCGATCACCGAACACCAGGCGCATGCCTCGGGATTCCGCGATATCGTTCTGCACCGTTGCTGTGCCGTGCATGTTGACGTGGTCGATCTCGTCGGCGTTCACGCGTGCGGCGCGAAGTGCCGACCCGATGGTCAACGCCACGGCTTTTCCCTCCGGTTCCGGAGCGGTGGGGTGATAGGCCTCACAGGTGAGACCGTATCCGACCAGCTCAGCGTATATCCTCGCTCCCCGTTTGCTGGCATGCTCGAAGCTCTCGAGTGAGAGGACCGCGGCCGCCTCACCGATGTTCAGGCCTGCACGGTCGACATCGAACGGTCGACAGGGTCGAGTATCGACGAGACGCAACGCATTGAAGCCGCTGAATGTGAGACGGCACAGGACATCGGAGCCCCCGCACAACGCGGCGTCCAGGGTGCCCTCTCGAATCAAGTCTCCCGCGTAGCCGATGGCGGCTGTGCTCGATGAGCAGGCTGACACGATGCAGCTTCTCAGGCCTTCGAGCCCAAAACGTGCACCCACCGCGTCCATTGAGGTGCTTGAGAAGTGATTGAAGACGTGAGACAGCCGCGCACGCCGCCGTCCGTGGGTGCGGACACTCGAGAGGTAGTCCTCGTTCCGCACCAAATCGGCGGTTCCGGAACCGAAGACCACGCCGACCCGCCGTCGGTCTGAGACGGCCTCCAAAGCACCGGAGTCGGTGAGTGCTTCCGATGCGGCCAAGACGGCTATCTGGTCGCTTCTAGATAGACGCCGTCTTTCGACCGCAGTGAAGTGCTGCTCGGCATGAAAATCTTGAATCTCGGCCGCCAAATTGCTCCGATAGCCGGTTGAGTCAAAGAGCGAGACCGGACCGATTCCGCACTCACCGTCAACTAGGCCCCGCCAGACCTGTTCGCGGTTGGTGCCGAGCGCACAAAGTGTTCCGATCCCCGTGACGACGACACGATGTTCTGGCATGCGGATCTAGACGGCTCGATTCTTGGCGAGCGGGTCGACGACCGCAGCGGGAACTGGCGCCCTCCCCAGGCTGCGGCGGTATCTCTCAATCCGGTCCCTCTCGCGCGTCTTCTGTGAGAGCGCGACCAGCGCCGGAATGAACTGAAACGGTAGAGACGGCACCGAGAACCCCAGACCGACGAGTCGTCGTCTCCAACTCAGGCTGTCGCGACGGAAGCCCAAAAGACCGGACCAGTACTGCAGGATGACCGTATAGATGTCTCGGGACAGGGTCCAGGCCGTGCCGTGTTCGCCGTGAACCTGACCCCGTCCGGCTTTGAGACCGGCGAGGAACTGCGCACGGGTAGTAGACGGCACCTCCGTATACGTGAGCCCAATACGAGTGAGCGTGTGTGCATCGCTCCCCGCAACCTGGCCCAGCGCCCGCGATCCCGCTGACCGCGCTCCGAGCAGCTCCATGATGAGCTCGTTCTGCTCGCGCAGCATCGCGCCATTACGCGTCTCAAATGCCGGGAAAAGGGACAGCATGCCGGCCACGTATTCCTCGACGGTCAGCTGTTCGTGAAAGTAAAAGAACAGATGATTGATTGCAAATGGGAGGTCCTCCTGACGGAGGTAGGCGACCAATTCGACGGCGTTGTCACGAAGGGGCTGAACCTCACCGTGTATGCGCTCGTCGAGATCCCATGCGCCGATGTGAGCCTTCAACGGATTCCCTTTGTGGTCTCTCCAATCGGGGAACG
This sequence comes from Vicinamibacterales bacterium, assembly GCA_965249105.1. Taxonomy (GTDB): domain Bacteria; phylum Acidobacteriota; class Vicinamibacteria; order Vicinamibacterales; family UBA8438; genus CAUZIB01. The sequence continues at coordinate 2,864,045 of OZ252219.1, forward strand.
TGCATTCGATCTCTTCGCCTACGATGAAGTCGGGCGAATCAGGATGCCGGTCGAGAAACTCGAGACATCCATCGAGGCTGTCGTGGTCCGTAATGCTGACCAAGTCCATGCCGCGCCGCTTCGCGGTGTCGTAGATTCGTTCCGGGTCGCTGTAGGAGTCCCGGGAGCCGAGGAAGCGAAGAGTCGTGGTGTATGCCGAGTGATACGAATGGACGTGGAGGTCGGCCTTCATTCTCGCGCTTCTCACAGAGGCTTCAGGATCTGTATCTGGACGACCAGTGACCCTGAGCCTGCGTAGAGATCTGGAAGGAAACTCTTTCCGACATCAGCCTTGAAGAGCGTATCCCACGGACCCTTGAGGTTCACCGCAACGCCAGTGCCGGTGACGGCTTGCCAGGTTTTCCCTCCGTCGCATGGTTCGCAGCCGATCGCCTGGTCGAGAAACAGGTCAAGTCGGTACTGATCGAAGATGTTGAAGGAGTAGGACCCACGAAGCATCGCGAGCTCGGCGAAACGAATGCCTGCGCTTGGCACGCCCTGCATCCGGGTCTCGTCGAACAATCCGAATTGATACTTGCTGAACCGGTCGAGGTTCTCGCCGCCAAGCCAGGCGGCGTTCAGGCGAAATCTCCGAAAGGTGTCGAGAGGGAAGTCTTTGGAGAGGTTGATGCTGTATCGACGATACCGACGGTGTGACGGATCGAAATCGTCTCCACCCTGTCCCCACTCCTCCCATGAGGTCCGACGGAACTCCGCGGCAGATGCCTCGAACGTATAGCCGCGGCGGCTGAACTCGTAAGCGAGCCCCACTCCATTCGTCCCGGTGTTTGAGGGCATGACGAAGTCCTCAGCCGTTTGCTCGTCCCTGAGAAACGTATCGTACTGAAACTGGTAGTTCGCGGTGACCCGTTGAAAGTCGGTGAACTGGTACCCGAAGTTCACCCCAAACGAGAGAGGGATATTGAGGATTCGTTGGTCCCGGAGCTCGCCGGTATCGTCAAAGACTTGATCGTTGCCGGGCACGGCGATGCCGAAGAAGTCCACGCTGGCATCGAACGGAGTGGGACCGAGCTGCGCAATCTGGACGTTCCCCAAGGCCAAGACTCCACCGAAGAGTAGCGCCAATTGTGTGTTGTCGGTGAGGAAATCAAAGTCCAGATAGTTGATGCCCACAATCGGCAGAGGGAAATCAAAGGCTGGGTCAATGGTCGTGCCGACGACAAACGCCTTGGCCGAGGTCGTTGGCCTGTCGCTCACGACTCGTTCGTCACCCTGCTTCACGAAGTAGCGCAGCCCGTCAGCGGTATCTCGGTACATGACGCGCTCGCTTGCTCTCGCGGCGCCGCGCTGCTCGACGAAGCTCACTGGGTCGACGTCAAAACCAGAGAAATGGACCTCCTTTTCGACCAGGAGGTTGCGTCCCGCGATGAGAAAAATCTGTTTATTGGTGATGCGCGAGAAGAGGTACAGGGGCCGACCGTTGATCTCGGCGACCGGCTCAAAATACTGGGTTTCTTCATTCGATACGGCCGGTGCACCGAGGTTGCGCTGAACGGCTTGGACTTTCAACTTGAGGAAGTTGTCCTGGTCGATCCAGACGCTACCCCGATAGAGCGTGCGGTCGTCACTGGTCGGCTCGAAGCTGACGACATAGCTCGGGCGACCCGCCGTTGATTCGACACCTTCGAGTCGGTAACGATAGTCCGCATTGAGGCGAAGGTCGAAGGGCAAGGAGAGCACCTTTTCGGCGGAGAGGAGTGGGAACGGCGGGCGGCTGGCTCCCCAACGGGCACCGTTGACCCAAAAGCTCAATTCTTCCCACTCTACTTCTCCATCGTCGAAGTAGTACTTGTTCTCCGACACGACATCAACGACGTCGGTTGGGGTCGGCCGAAAGTGCTGTTCCATTCGTGCCGAAGCCACGTAGTTGGAGTAGAGCGAGTCTTGCGACGCTTGGGCCCGTTGGTGCCGGAAGATGATTTCGTCGATCGTCAGCGCCGGCGTGTCTGTCACCGAGGCACGATCTACGTAGACGTCGGCGCCACCGTAATCGAAGTCCAAAACTATGGGGTTGGCCGCGATCGGCACGAGGACACGAGAGCGGGCCGTATCGGCGTCCCACTCAAACGAGGCAGGTTCTGTGACCCGTCCCCCCACCGGGTCGCGTACGGTGGGCTCCCGACCGGCTCGATCGATGAGTTCGACCTGCAGGGTGTCGCCGATGTCCTCGCCGGTCCAGTAGACCAGCACCGTCGAGAAGCGCGTCGTGTTGTACAGGAGGCGATGCGGAGTTGTGGTCGTGACGTCTCGTCCGTCTGCGGTGAGCCGAAGTGCCGCGGCGTCCTCGTCAAGGGTGACCAGCTCATCGTTGAGCAGGTCTTCAAGTGAACTGGCTGCGCGCAGCGCCGACGCGAGCGCACGTTCGGAACCGGCAAAGGTGCGGAAGGTCGGCGTCGGTCCCACGAAGCTGAACTGCGACATCATCCAATATCGACCAGCGTCGGCCTGAAGAGCCAGACCGCCGACCATGAGCATTGCCGAGGGGGCTTCGGCCTCGACCAGAGCTCGAACGGCGTCGACTCTCCGTTCTATGGTCGACAGGTCACCGTCCTCTTCGACCTCGCCGACCACCGACACGGCGTCAATGTACGGTGCGATATCTTGCCGAAAAAGCTCGGCCTGCCGGTCACTCTCACCGGCGGCGGTGGGCGCTTGAACGATCAGCGCATCATCGTCGACCGAGCGAATCTGAACCGAAGCGAGCTTGAGATAGAAGGCATACTCGAGAACGGCGTCACCCGCGTCGCCGGCGCCACCGTTGACCCTCAGGCCGATCTGGTATCCGGAGACCCTCCCGTTGTAGCGCTCCGCCATCCTCCGGATAGACTCGCGCCACGTATCGGCTTCGGCCAGCGACGGGGGCAAACTCGACAAGATCAGCAGAACCGGAACACCGAGGTCCTCGTAGAGCGCGAGCCTCTCATCGAGCAATTCGAACGCTGATGAACTGGTCGTGTTCGCATCGACCGTCAGCCGCACGAACAACGGGAGGTCGTTGGCCGATAGCGCTGTCTGCCGCAGTGCGGGGGCCAACAGGGGAGGCTCTTGGAGGTCTTCATCGACGCCAAACTGGGGAAACACTCTGTCGGTTGGCTGTGCGACAACGGCCGGAGCGCTGGCAAAGAGTACCAGCGCCAGAGTCAGGCGGACCCTCAAGCGGACTGCCTCACCGGATCGATGAGCTCCTCCATTCCGACGAAGTCGACATGGCGAAGGACTTCGGCGAGCCGCGCTCGGAATCCCGAGAGCCTGAAGTAGTGAACAAACCGGTGAGGCAGGGACAGACCGGCTCTGGGCGGGTCTTCGTCGATTTCCCAGGGATGGACGAACAACGCAACCGGCTCGCCGCCTCGGTTGCGCTTCTCGATTTCGCGAATCGTCGTTCCCGGGCGGCTCATCCGGAGTCCCCACCCTCCGCCGGCGGGAAAATTCTGACCCAACCGCCGCGCTACCAGAGGGGGAAACTCAGTAATGGTGCCGGTCGGTGTCTGACGGGTGTGCATCGCTTGGGGATAGGCGGGATTACCGATGATTCTCAGCGGGGTCATGCTGGAGTCGAACTGAAAACCCGACTCGGCTAACACGTCGAGGGCCCAGAGAGAACGGTCATTGATAGACCATTCAGGCGCTCGAAAACCAACCACCCGGGTCGCACCGGCCGCAGCCAACGACGCCAGGTTCTGCTCAAGATCCTGTTTGAAGGTCTGCGGCGTCAACTCGTACACGCGGCGGTGGCCGAACCCATGTCCGCCTACTTCGTGTCCCGCGTCGAGCACCAACGAAACGAGGTGCGGATACCGGTCCGAGATCCAGCCGAGAATGAAGAATGTCGCCCGAATGCCATGGGTGTCGAGAAGATCCAGTAAGTCCCGAGTGTTGCGTTCGACGCGGCTGGGGAGCTTGTCCCAATTCTCGGAAGCCAGTGGTCCTCGCACACCACACAGGTGAAACCACTCTTCCAGATCAACCGTAAACGCGTTCTTCATCGGGTCGCCGATACTCACGCTGGGGAATAGGTGGCGGAGACTAGCTCCGGCTACCCCCGTTCGCGACGAATTCAGCGATCGTATTCACCGACCTCAGTACTCGGCTTCCCATTTCCTCGTCGGTGATCTGGACATGGAAGGTTCGTTCAAGCTCCAGCACCAGTTCGAGGGCATCGATCGAATCCAAGCCGAGACCCTCTCCGAAGAGGGTGATGCCGTCTTCGATGTCCTCAGGCGGCATGGTGAGTCGAAGGCTCCGAACGATCGCGTCTTTGATTCGGCCCTTCAGGTCGTCGCCCATCGTCAGCGATTCCGTCACACGAGACCCCCATCAACCCCGATCACCTGCCCCGTGATGTAGCTGGCTCGTTCGGAGGCGAGAAAGGCGACCAGGGACGCCACTTCCTCCGGCTGACCGACGCGGTGCAACGCGACCGCACGAAGATGCGCCTCGCGGGCCTTCTGTCCGACCTGGTGCAACATGTCGCTCTCGATCAAACCTGGCGCAACGGCGTTGACCAAGACGCCATGCCGTCCGAGTTCCTGCGCCAACACGCGAGTGAGGCCGGCCAGCCCAGCTTTCGAGGCCGAGTAGTTAGATTGCCCAACGACCCCGTACTGGCCGCTCGCGGATGTGACATTGATGATTCGACCCCAGCGTCGCAACATCATGCCCCGAACCACTCCCCTCACGCAAAGGTACGGGCCGTCCAGATTGACGTCCAGTACGTCGTTCCATTTCGCCCGGTCCATAAAGAGAATCGGACTGTCGCGTACGATTCCCGCGTTGTTGATCAGAATGTCGACTGGACCGAGGGCCGCGCTCGCCCGGTCGAAGAACGTCTCGACGTCCGCTTCTTGCGAGACGTCGCATCGGTGTGCGAATGCCTTCACGCCATGCTGTTCAATGTCCGCGGTGACGCGACCCGCAGCGTCGGCGTTCTCGAAGAACGACAACGCCACATCTGCACCCTGCGCTGCCAACTCGATCGCGATGGCTCGGCCGATACCCCTCGACCCGCCGGTCACCGCTGCCGTCCGTCCGTGAAGAGGCAGGTCGACGCTCACGTCGGATTCCCCCTGACGACAACGGAGTAGTTGGTCCCGCCGCTGGCGAAGCTGTTGACAAGAGCAACAGGTCCACGCGGACCAGGTCGAATCGTCCGCCGGCGCGAGGAGACGTCGACGTTCAGGGAGGGGTCAGGTTCGTCGCATCCGACCGTGGGTGGGACGACGTCATCCTGCAGGCACAGGAGTGCGGCGGCGATCGCTGCCGCCCCGGTTCCGCCGAACTCACCGATCGCGCCCTTGAGTGACACGACCGGCGCGCCGTGGGGTCCAAAGACGTCGGTCAGCGCCTCGGATTCGACCTGGTCGAGCTGGGTGGTCGAGTTTGCTGACGCGAAGACGACATTCACCTCGGCCTCGGAGACGCCGGAGCTGTCCAAAGCGCTTTGCATGCAACGCGTCAACGGCTCCGCAGTCATGGGCCATTGATTCAAGGCGCCGATTGACGCTGTCGCCCCGATCCCCAAGATCTCGCCGTACCAGTCTGCGTCCCGCGATGTCACCGCTGTCAATGATTCCACGACCAGCAAGAAACTGCCCTCGCCCAACACGAATCCGTTCCGCCGTCTGTCAAAAGGTCGACTGTGCTCCTCTCCGTGGTCCACCGGCGACAGAACACCGAAACGGTCGAGTACCGAATAGAAGACCGGCTCCACTTCATCTGCGCCGCCGCACACGACTGCCTCAGCATGTCGGTGCCACAGTAGTCGACAGGCGGCCGCCACGGCAGCCAGCGACGATGCCTCCTTGTTGGTGAGGGTGATGTTGGGACCCCTCAGCCCGAATTCTATGCCGCACAGACTTGCGGCCGCATTGCCGACGGTACTGCTGAAGAGAAAGGGCGATGCTCCCGACGGCCCGTGCGAGATGAGGTTGTCAAGGTACTCGACGGTGCTTCGTACGCCCACGGTATAGCTGCCCAACGCGACGCCGACCTGTTCCCGTCGGGCTTCCGACACTCCAGTCAAGCTGGCGTCATCGAGCGCAAGGCGACAGGAGGACAATACGAGTCGTCCGATGCGGTCAACCCGTCGCAGCCTGGCCGGGTCGATGAATGCCGCGGCATCGTAGTCCTGGAGTAGCACCGCCTGCCGTGATCGGTACGCGGACGTGTCAAAGGCGTCGATGGGCCCAATACCGGTATCGCCTGCCAGCAGGCTCTTCTTGAAATCGTGAGTGGTCGTTCCATGACTCCCGATGCAACCGAGACCAGTTACGACGATTCGTTGATCCATCACGACAGAAAGCAGACGGGGATACGGGGCCCTCTGCTATCATCCCGAGGGCAAGGTCTTGCCCAGTCTAGCGATTGTCAGGCGATGCGACTACTGCTTCTGATCGTTGCGCAGGCGCTGCCAGCGAGCGCCCAAGAGTCCTCCGATCTCTTCGAGTCTTTGTACGCCGAGGGACAGCGTGTACAAGCCACGACAACGAGCATGAGTGCGGAGTTCACCGAAACCACCGTGTCGTCGCTGCTTGTCGAGCCCATCGTGGCTCGCGGAACGCTCATTGCGGCTGCTCCCGGACGTCTGGTCATGGACTACGCGACCGGTCAGCGCCAAACCGTGATTGTTTCCGACGATCGCCTGACGGTTCGCTGGCCCGACCAGGGGCGTCAGGAAACCAGGATGATCGATAAAACAAGGCAGCGCGTAGGTCGGTATTTTGAGGACGCGTCCCCGCGAGAACTCCGCCGCCTCTTCGACATTGAGGCGGCCACGGACCCGGACCATCCAGATACCTACAGAATCGACATGTCGCCCCGGCGGGAGGAGATTCGCGAGGGTCTCACCACTCTACAGATCTGGGTCAATCAGTCAACCGTGCTGATGGAGCGTATGTTCATGGTGTTTCCGGGGGGTGATAGCAAGTTGATCGAGCTTCACGACATGCGCCTCAACGTGCCCGTGGACGACACGACATTCGCGATGCCCGCCGAGCCGGGTCGAGAATAGGCTGAGCGGTCCGATGCCGACCGGTGGAATCTGGGACGTGATCGTGGCCGGCGGCGGGCCTTCGGGTACGTCCGTCGCGACGAGGTTGCGCCAGCTCGGTCACAGCGTGGTCCTCCTCGAGAAGAGCTCCCACCCGAGATTCCACGTGGGCGAATCGCTTCTCCCGTTCACGATGGATCTCCTTCGCGAGCTCGATTTCATGCCGACTCTTGAAGGCGCTGGATTCGTCCCGAAGTGGGGTGCGTCCTTCATGCTCGGTGATGGCAGTCTCTCAAACACGTTCTACTTCAATGATGGACTGACCAGCGGTCGGCCCGGTGCCTACCAGGTGACTCGCAGCCGCTTTGACCATCTGATGCTCGAACACTGCCGGGGAGTGGGCACTGAGGTCAGAGAAGGGCACACCGTAAAGGCCGTCGAGTTCGATTCAGCCGGCGCGAAGGTCAGCGTCCGGGGTCCCGATGGCAGCGACTACATCATCGAGAGTCAGCTCTTCGCTGATGCCACCGGCCGAGACACGCTCATGGCGAACCGAGCCAGCCACAAGCGCATGGACTCGCTTCTCAAGAAGGTCGCGTTCTTCGGGTACTTCAAGGGGGCACGCCGCGACGAGGGCCGCGATGCCGGCAACACCGTCTCCATGGTCATCCGAGGCGGCTGGATCTGGTTCATCCCACTGGAAGAGGATGTCACGAGTATAGGCGTGGTGGTCGATGCCTCTGAGGTCAAGGCTGGACGCGACATCGCACCCGAAGTCTTTTTTCACGACGTTCTGGCGCGCGTTCCCGTCATGACCGAGCGCTTGGCGAAGGCCCGCCGCGTCTCAGACGTGTATGTCACCAGCGATTTCTCCTACTCGTCTGACAAGTTGTATGGCGATCGGTATGTGGTCTTGGGTGACGCGGGGTTCTTCCTTGACCCGGTATTCTCCTCAGGGGTTCATCTGGCGATCGTGAGTGGGCTCCGCGGGGCGGAAGCGATGCACCGGCGGCTCGAAAAACGGTCGATCATCAATCCGTTCTGGCGGTATCAGAGCGAGATGAGACGCCGCCAATCGATCTACTACAAGTTCATCTACGGATGGTATACACCAGGGTTCCTGGAGTTGTTTCTCTCTCCGACCCGAAAGTTCAAGATGCTCGAGGCGATCACCACTCTCCTTGCCGGCGGGCACTCGAACTGGCGGGTGTTACTGCGTATGCACCTGTTCTTCCTGCTGGTTCAGCTGAACCGGGTCTTGCCCCTCGCTCCTCCGATCAACCGAGCAGAGCTTCCGCCGGCGGTGAAGGCGCCGAGTCGGTCGAGTCGGAAAGACGCCTTGGGGGTGCAGCTGGGCTAGGCGCGATCTGCCCCCCGCGCCCCAGCCGATGCTCACGGAGGTAGTGGGACGGCGTCATTATGTGTTGGGTACGCAGGAGCGCCCGCAGCGTGAACCCCCAGTGGCGCGGTTGCGTGTGCTGCAACCACTGCCACCACTTCTTCTCGCCGCTGAGGTTCAGTACCGACCTCTTCCAGGTCTCACAGTACAGCTCAAAGAATCGCTTCGCTCCGAGCTTGGGCTCCCAGAGCAAATGATGCATGTCGAACTGCGACCACTCCACGGCGCTGATCCGCTCGCGCATGCTGTTGAAATACGCCGTTCCCGGAAGTGGCGTGAGGATGGTGAAACCCGCGCGACCAAGTTGGTGGGTGGCCACGAAGTCCCATAGCTGCTCGAAGTCACTTTCGTCCCATTCAGGGTCGATCACAAAGTTGCCCGTCACCCCATAGCCCAGCTCGCGAGCGACGCGCAGTGCCTCCTGGGTCGATGCGATCGTCGCGTCCTTGTCCAGGCCCTCGAGACCTTCGTTGGTCGCTGACTCCAAACCCAGAAACATATCGAATTCGGTGGCGACTGGACGCCAGGTCTTGAGCAGCTCGAAATGACTGGCAACGAGGTCCACGCGGCTTTGGACGAGCAGCCATTGTTTTCGGATCCCGTTTCTGAGGAGCGTCTCAGCCAACGCTCGGCTGCGCGGCTCGCGGTGCCAAAAGAGGTCGTCGGCCACGAACACGTGCTGCCCCACCGACGCGAAGTCATCACAGACCGAGCCAATCGATCGCTCGCGAAACGAGCGGTTGAACAGCTGCCACACGGAGCAGAAGGAGCAACGAAACGGGCAGCCACGCGCTGTCTCAACCAGGTAGGTTGGCCGGTGATGGAGGCACGCGTACTGACGCCGACAGTCTTGTAGCAGGTGCCGCGCGGGCAACCTCACGTCGTCGAGGGAATAATCGGTGTCGGCCTCAGGAGTGGTGATGAACCCGTTGTCCTCGCCGGCGACGAGTAAGCCTGGAACATCGAGCAACGGGCGGTCGCGTTCGAGGGCGTCGACCACTGCGGGCATCACTCGTTCGCCGTCATCCAGGCAGATCGCATTCACGTTGGCGTCGAAGAACGGCTGCGGATATGCGGCGGCGGAGTGTCCGCCGACCACGATGCAGGCGTCCGGGGATCCTCTGCGGATGCCAGCGATAAGCTCCAGTGTGTCGTCGATTTCGAGGGCGTGCGTACACGCCACCCCGATCACATCTGGCTTGAGCGTTCTGAGGTGATAGTTGACAGCACGTGAAAAGCGAAGGTCCCGCAGGGCCACCTGGTGGCCGTTGGTCTCGAGAGCTGCAGCGATGTACTCCAATCCGAGCGGTTCGATTCGGAAAAACGGACCAAGACCGAACCGTTCATTGCTTGGGACTGGGCGAAGTAGCAGGACCTTCATGACCAGCGGAGGCTATCACACGGGTCCTGACCACCCTAAGGCATCGGCCGCAGGAGAGGAAGCGCCGAGTCAAGCCCATTCCTAGTTGAAACTCTCCGCGGCTCCTGATTGCTTACGCGGCTTTCTTCGTCGACGTCGTCGTGTCGATCTTCAGCTCTCGCTTCAATGCGTCACGAAGCCTGGGCAGGTGCCGGTAGCCCATCACCTTGCGCAGGCGTGGCTCGATGTCCAGGAGCGCAGTGGCCAGCCAGCGATGGCGTTGACTCGAGTGCTGCCAGTGATCGACCTTCGCACAGCGCTCCTCAATGAGCGCGTTGATGGACTCGAGGCTGTTCGTCGTCTTCAGCGACCGGCCCAGCACACCGTACACCCCGAGGCGATGCAACGTCAGGGTCTCGTCGAGGCCTTCCGCCAGACTGCCGGCCGCGGATTGGTTCCGATCCTCCAGCTCATGCTGGAGCGACTTGAGGGCGGCGAGGGCCTCGTCGTACTCCGGACGGTTGTAGGCGCGCTGGAGACGCTGCCGCCACACCGGCTGCTCACGCTTGGCCACGTAACTCACCACGTTCTCGCGCGTGTGCCACTGACACCGTTGCACCAGGGCGCGGTGGCGGAAGGCTTTCCGCACGGCCGCCCGGAGCCCCTTGCCGCCATCCACGATCACCAGAAGCCCCTGGGAGACATCGAGGCCCCGCTCGACCAATGACCGGAGGAACGGGGTCAACACCTTCTCGGTCTCCGTGTCCGTCTCGACGACGCCCAGGAACCGTTTGTCCCCCGTCATCGTGATGCCCAGCGCGACGACCATCGTCGCCTCGGCGAACGTCTTGCCGTCCAGCACGAGGGCCACGACGTCCTCCCCGGAGAGGTCCCGCTCCTGGAGCTCGCGGAGTTTCGTCGCGCTGGCCTGAATGAACGCGCGGGACACCGTCGACCCCGATAGGCCGATCGCCCTGGGAATCGCCTCGGCGGCCGCCGCGTAGTTGCGGCACGAGATCCCATACAGCACGCGCCTCAGCAACAGGTCGTTGACGGCGCGATCGCCATGCAGCGCCTCGTACGACCGCAGGGGAATCTCGCGCTCCGTGACATGGCGAATCCGGGGCACGCGAATCGGCACGCGCTGGCCGGCCAACCCGACCGTCCCGGGGTTGCTGCCATGACGGCGCCCGCCGACTGACGGGGCTTTGCGGGCGTAGCGCTCGCCAGCCAGCGCGGTCACTTCCTCGTCGAGCAACTCCTCGATGTGCATCAAGCCCAGCGGAACCAACGACCGGATCAACGCCACCTTGGCATCGACCTCCAGCTCGGCGTACTCCTCGCGGTCGATGACGTCGACCGCGCCCAACGTGTGACCTTTCTTGCGCTTCCTGACCGATCGTAGGACACTGCTCATCTCGGCTCCTTTCTCTCGTGGGCTGATGTCCGTCTTCTCAAACGTCATCAAACCACAGGGTTTGGAGCCGCTTCAATTTCCAACTAAGTTTCGCTCACACTCGAAGCGCCGGTCCCGGCCAGCCGGGGAACAGGGACTCGCCCGCGTCCACCCCCAGGTGGGCTCCAGCCAGCTCCGAGAACACGGAGCGGAAGTCCACGCGCACGGGAAGATCTCGCCCCTCGTAGAGGAGATCCTGGTCGAGACTCTCAATGCCACCGTGAACCACGCCGCCCTGCACCTGGTTCCCGAGCACGAAGAGACACGAGCCATGCCCGTGGTCGGTTCCGCCGGAGCCGTTCTCCTTTCCGCGGAACATAATCCGCTGAGCTCGATCAAAAGTTTTAATCCGGGAGGCACTTGCAAAACTCCTGGCCGACAGTGGAACAAGCGTCAGGGTTTGGGTGCAAACTGGTCACTCGGGCCCAGGGCACCGGGATCGAGGCACCGATTCATGAGGAGACGCAGGCCCGCCCGGGCATTGGGCGAGGGTCTGGCAAGAGCTGCCGCCTTCTGCGCGTAGGCAGCTGGGTGGATCGAGGTCATCACGTCACCGATGGCTACGTGACGAGGCGCATGAGTTGGTCAGCGGTGAGTGCGAGCACGCCGAACATGCAGTGGCACATCACCTTCGCCGGGCCGCGGACCCGGACATGGCGACCGCCGAATTCGTCCTTGAGGCGGCCATTGACCCGCTCAACGGCCGTGCGTTCGTTGTAGCGAACGTCCTCCGGAAGCTGGAAGCCAAGCACCTGTCGGCGCCGAGCTTCCGCTTGGCGTTCTTCCTTCAGCGCCGTGTTGCGGCGCGTGTTGATGTCGATCAGCGGAACGTGGTTCAGCGAACGGCTGTGTGCCCGAATCTCCTGCGCATCGTAGGCGGCGTCCATCACGTCGTACAGATTGGTGCTCCGCTCGGCGGACAGGGTTGCGAGCGGAATAGCGGCCTGGCTGTCATGAAGGGAGGCAGCGGTCAGTAGGCAGCTGATGGGGATCTGGCCATCGGCCACATCGATATGCAGCTTGTAGCCGACCCAGGTTTCCTTGTAGCCCTTGCTGTTCTTTTTCGTCCCGACATCGCAGGCCGTCGGGAGATCAGCGAGCATCTCCGGCTTGGTCATGGTGCCCTGCCGCTGCAGACGCGTGGGCTCGTGAGGGCGCTCCTCTCCCTTCTTCGGTCGTCCCCGCTTCCGCTGCGAGGGCGCGGGCGGCTTGTCCTTCGTGGCGGGCTTCTCGCGTGCCGCAATCGCGGTGGAGTCTCGCGAGAGATGACCGACCAATCGGTCGTGATGCGTCTTCTGGATGACCGTCTCGTGCACGCGCAGAGGCAACTGCGTGGTCCAAACTCGTCGAAGGCGTGTGAGAACAAGGATTCGCTCGGGACCTGGCGCCTAGTCTCCCAGCCGCAGATCCGGCGCAAGGGTCGATCGGTGGCCAGCCGATCGAGCAGCCTGCGTGTCGTCGGCAGGTCGTAGACGGCCTTGGCGACAAACGCGCGGGCGACGGCCGCGCGATCCTTGCGAGGTCGGCCGGGCATGCGGACGCGTCGGGGAATGTGGTCCTCGACCCGGATGACCTCCAAGGTCTGCACGAACTGCTGCTGTTTCTCCGTGAGTGGTCCCAGCTCTTCCTCCAGCCATGGAAAGAGTGCGGTCTGAATGGACAGCCAGTGTGGTGCGAAGCACTCTCGGAGACGGCTCATTTTCTTCTTGACTCCTGGGGCCAGGTCTAGCAGTATAACAACTGCTAGACCGAATGGCACGACATGCCCACCCGTGACCCAACAACCGACACGCAGCGCTACGACGCGCTCAAGCGCACCGTCGCTGAGGTGGGATTGCTTCGACGTGGCAGCCTCGTGCAACGTTTCATGCCGTGCGGCAAGCCGAACTGCCGCTGCCAAGCGACGCCCCCGCAGCTACACGGGCCGTACTATCAGTGGACCCGCAAGGTCCGCGGCAAGACCGTCACCGTCCGTCTCACCGAGCAGCAAGCCGAGCGTGTCCGGGACTGGATCGAGAACGGCCGACAGCTAGACCGAATCGTTGTGGCAATGGAGACGTTGTCGCTGCGGATGACTGAGCGCCTGCTTCGTCAGCTCACGCCTGTGTGATGTGGCCCGCACCGTGCGCAAGCCGCCAAAAAACTTCTCTACGCGCAGGGTTTTGCAAGTGTCTCCCGGGATAAGCCGGGATAATCCGGGATGACCCCGGGATGCGACTCGCGCGAGGACAACAACTTATCCTCCGATGCGGAGGTACCGACGCTGCCCGCCAAGACACTCCCCCTGAGCCGGTCAAGGAGTGTGAAGCGGGACATAGTAGGGACCCATCAAATATTCGTCTTTTATTCGCTTGGCGACGTGCGAGACGGGTTCGCGCGAGACTGCCCCCTCCGCCACCCCGTCCTCCCGATGCTCGCACTTCGGGATCGCTCGAAGCTTGCCCCCGATTTCCTCGTTGGATTCAGGCGATTTCAGCGGTCACGGGCGCGGCGCCGGGGAGGTGAGTCGCGCCTGGGGCGAGGTGGTGGCCGGGGTCCGCGTGATCGTCTCGCGCGCCAGGTTCGGTGGTCCGGGTTTGAGAGAGCCATGTACGACTGACCCTGTCAGTCGTCGGGTCCGCGGAGCGTCGGATTCCGGGATGGATCCCGGCAAGTCCCGGAATATGCCGCTTCAAGAACTTCTCGCATCGCGGCGGCCGAGCCCACGGCACTTTTCACCGGTATCCGGGTACCCTTCTTTTGTTCAAGCACCCTCGCTCCTCGACCCCCTCCGGCGTGAGTCGGTTGGCAGCCGCAGGCTGCGTCTCGAAGCCGACGTTGGAGATGTTCCAGGCCGCGTCCCCGTAAGTTGTTGCGACCGCGAGAGTCGCATCCCGGGGGTCATCCCGGATTATCCCGGCTTATCCCGGATTAAAACTTTTGATCGACCTCACTGTGCGCGCTCCAGGCAACGACTTCGAGCGTTGAGAATAATCCCGGCGACCAGCTTAGACGGGGCTGCGCCCCGAGCCCCCGCGGCGCACTCGCGGGGACCCCATCGCCCCGCTCCGTGCTCCGCGGGCCGCGCCGTGCGCGGCCAGGTCGAAGCGACCTACTCTCCCACGGCGCCTGCGGCCATTAAGAAATGACACCCCCGAAGTACCATCGGCGGAAGAGGGCTTAACTGCCGTGTTCGGCATGGGAACGGGTGTTTCCCCTCTCCTATGACCACCGGGAAACCTAATGTCCCAGTCATGACCGGGACACACAAAAAACCGAACCCCGCACATCTGACGGGCGCCCGGCCCCCCGCAACATGCTTATCTCGCATGCCTACGGAGAAATTTTCAAAGATCAGACGCGAAGCCTCCAGCTTCCTTCTGTCTCCTGAATTCTGTTCAGCGACAGTGAGCAACAACTGAACACCCCACAAACGGTAGCTTCCCTCACGCAGCACAAAAAAAATACGATCAAGCCTCACGGCTGATTAGTACCAGTTAGCTAAAGCCCTCACAAGCCTTACACATCTGGCCTATCACCTGGTGGTCTTCCAGGAGCCTTCAGGAGCCGAAGCTCGGGGAGATCTCATCTTGGGGAGGGTTTCACGCTTAGATGCTTTCAGCATTTCTCCCTTCCGAACATAGCTACCCAGCACTGCCGCTGGCGCGACAACTGGTACACTAGAGGTCCGTCCATCCCGGTCCTCTCGTACTAAGGACAGCCCCCCTCAAATCTCCTGCGCCCATGGTAGATAGGGACCGAACTGTCTCGCGACGTTCTAAACCCAGCTCACGTACCGCTTTAATCGGCGAACAGCCGAACCCTTGGAACCTGCTACAGCTCCAGGATGCGATGAGCCGACATCGAGGTGCCAAACCTTGGCGTCGATATGAACTCTTGGCCAAGATAAGCCTGTTATCCCCGGCGTACCTTTTATCCGTTGAGCGATGGCCCTTCCATGCGGAGCCACCGGATCACTAAGACCTGGTTTCCCATCTGCTCGACTTGTGAGTCTCGCAGTTAAGCTCGCTTATGCCTTTGCACTCTCCGGCTGATTTCCAAACAGCCTGAGCGAACCTTCGTGCGCCTCCGTTACATTTTGGGAGGCGACCGCCCCAGTCAAACTACCCACCAAGCAGTGTCCCTGACCTGGATGACAGGCCGAGGTTAGAACACCGAAATGCTAAGGGTGGTATCTCACCGACGACTCCCCGGACCCCAAGAGGCCCGGTTCAAAGTCTCCCACCTATCCTGCGCATAACACACCAGCATTCACTACTAAGCTGTAGTAAAGGTGCACGGGGTCTTTCCGTCTTACCACGGGTAACCGGCGTCTTCACCGGTACCACAAATTCGCAGTGTCCCTCGTTGAGACAGCGTCCAGATCGTTGCGCCATTCGTGCAGGTCAGAACTTACCTGACAAGGAATTTCGCTACCTTAGGACCGTTATAGTTACGGCCGCCGTTTACCGGGGCTTCAGTTCAGAGCTTCACCTCCGAAGAGGTTGACCCCTCCCTTTAACCTTCCGGCACCGGGCAGGCGTCAGACCCTATACGTCGTTTTCGACTTAGCAGAGTCCTGTGTTTTTAGTAAACAGTCGCCTGGACCTCTTTATTGCAACTCCTTCCCGCTCACCGGGCAAGCCGGATCACGAGCTGGAGCACCCCTTCTTCCGAAGTTACGGGGCGAGTTTGCCGAGTTCCTTAACGAGGGTTCTCACTCGCGCCTGAGGATTTTCTCCTCACCTACCTGTGTCGGTTTGCGGTACGGGTACCCAAACAACTCCTTAGAGGCTTTTCTTGGCAGCGTGGCGTCGCCTACTTTGCGGCCTGACGGCCTTGCCATAGCACCTCAGGGAATGTGAGCCACCGGATTTTCCTGATGGCTCCCCCTACATGCCTGAACCTACACGTCCAATCGTAGGCTGGGCTAGCCTCCTGCGTCCCCCCATCGTACAAACGTTGTTTAGGTAGTTCCGGAATGTTGACCGGATATCCATCCGCTACGCCTCTCGGCCTCACGTTAGGACCCGACTAACCCTGAGATGAGTCGCTCTCGGCGTGTGCGCACGATCAGAAGTTTTGCACCCGGGATAACCCGGGATAACTCCGGGATACGTGGGATGCCGACTCTCGCGTCAGGGCTTCGTATCTCAAGTCAGCTGGGTCCGGTCGAGACGATACCACAGACTCACCGAGGTCCTCACGGACTATCAATGACCAGGAGTGTGAAGCGGGCTATCGTGGGCATGAGTGGGGATCCATCCAACATTCGCCTTATGTTCGTTTACCGACGTGCGAGACGGGTTCGCTGGAGACTGCCCCCTCCGCCACTACATTTTATTAACGTGTGTGTTTGCAATTAGTTGCATCGTAATACTCTTCATCATCCCACCATTATTCCCACAATAAAACGGCGGTTGGCTCCTGATCTGGGTCATCCACCTCCGCGACCGACCGTTCTGCCCTCCATCGCCCCCGACGTCAGAGCCACACAACGTGCCCGGCGGTACGCCAGACACTCACGCCACCTGCACGCCGGACACCGCCTGGGCAGCCTTCAGGGCAACCCCCAGACTCATCCCGACAGTACCACCCTCCGTCGGTTTCGATGTCATGTACTGGTTCACGACGAGTCAGCAGTGGTTCACTTGCGTTCGTCTTCCTGATCCACACCTGTCGAGTCATGCTCGATGTGTCCCCAACGCCTCACGACCAGCACTCTTGATGTCAGCCGCTCGGGTTGTTTTGAAGCCGGCTCCTGACAGCCGACTTCGACGGACCTCCCGTCATCTTCTCTACAGCTTGCTGCGGCGCACGGTGAGTAGGCCGGGGGAATTGCACCCCCAGCCCCTCGTAGAACGGTACGTGAGCCTCTCGACTCATACCGCTCCCATCAGGCGAACCACCTGTCAGCTGACAAATGGTTGTGTCTTCATCCGTATCTCCTCCTGGAAAGTCCAGTTGGACACTCCTGCGCCCTAGGGTTTTCTTGGACACTTGATTGCGAGAGAGTTCTCGCAGGAGGAGTGTCGAGATGAGGAAGCACGTTGAGGAATCGGTGGCGACCGGCGCGGCCGCCGGGCGCGGCCGTGGGGGTCGGTTCTCGGCCGGGCGCAAGCGTGAGGTGGTGATGCGTCTGTTGCGCGGGGAGGATCTCGAGTCCGTGTCGCGGGCGGTGGGGATCACGGCGGCGCGGGCGTCGCACTGGCGGGCTCAGTTTCTGGCTGCGGGGCAGGCGGGCCTAAAGAGCCGCGCGACGGATGCCCGGGACGAAGACCATCGTCGGCTGCAGGCCAAGATCGGCGAGCTGCTGATGGAGACCGAGTTGCTGTATGCGAAGGTGGACCAGCTGGAGGCCAGCGGCCCTTTGGCCCGGCGGAGGTCGACGCGATGAGTGGCGCCCAGTCGATCTCCACCCGTCGGGCGTATGGCGTGCAGCGGGTCTGCCGCGTGTGGCACTGCGCCCGCTCCAGCGTGTATGCGAGGCGTCAGGCGACCCCGTCCCCGGCGCCGTGTCGTCGCCGCGGTCCGGTCGGCGCCGCCCCGGATGACGTCTTGGTGGCCCACGTTCGTCGGGTGCTCGAAGCCTCGCCGTTTCATGGCGAGGGCTACCGAAAAGTGTGGGTGAAGTTGCGGGTTGAGGGGCGGCGCACCTCGAAGGAGCGGGTGCGGCGGTTGATGCGGGAGCACGACCTCCAGGCCCCGCAGCGCGCGGGGCACGCGCACGGGCCGAAGGCGCACGACGGGACCATCACCACGGAGGCGCCCGACGTAATGTGGGGGACGGACATGACGACCACGGTGACCGTCGCCGAGGGGCCAGCCTTTGTCTTCGTGGCCGTTGACCACTGCACGGCCGAGTGCATCGGTCTTCATGCCGCCAAGCGCGGGACCCGCTTCGAGGCCCTGGAGCCGATCCGCCAGGGCATCCGCGAACGCTTCGGGGGCATCGGCGAAGGCGTGGCCCGTGGGCTGCGGCTGCGTCACGACCACGGGTCGAACTACTTGGCCGACGATTTTCAACAGGAGGTCGCGTTCTTCGGCATCGAAAGCTCCCCGAGCTTCGTGCGGGAGCCCGAAGGCAACGGCGTCGCGGAGCGCTTCATCCGCACGCTGAAGGAGAATCTGTTGTGGGTGCGGAGCTTCGCGACCATCGAGGAACTCCGCCTGGCCTTGCTCGCGTTCAAGCGGACATACAACGAACAGTGGATGCTGGAGAAATACGACTATCGAAGCCCCGCCCAGGTGCGACGCGACCTCGTCGGGCTGGACGCGGCAGCGTAGAAGCGAATACCGTCAAACCACTGTCCAAGAACCCTGGGGCAGTACAACACGGACAAGACCACCCGACGTCGCCCCTTCGCTCGGCGTTGGTGCGCGGAAACGGCCCACTCGGCGAGCGACCGTCGTGGTTCCGCCCACGAGCACGGCCAAGGTGTCTCGACGCGGGCCGAGGTCGAGGGCGCGTGACCGCACGATCTCAGCCGTCAAGAAGGTCGGCCGGCGCCGGTGGCAGAAGATGGCGGGCTATCATCAGCAGGCCCGCGTGGAGAACGCGTTCTTCCGGTACAAGTCGATCATCGGTGATCGCCTGTGCGCTCGGACGACAGCCGGGCAAGTCGTTGAATCGGTGCTTGCGTGCAACGTGCTCAATCGGATGACCGAGCTTGGTCGACCAGAGTCGTTCGCGCTCGGTCGGTGACGAACCTACGCGTTGGGAGCGTGTGGGTCAGTTAGGATCCGCGCACCAACGCCACGAGGAGGCCGCGCTCCTCGGTCAGCAGGGCCATGCCGACGCTCTGGCGAGGGACCGCGACGGGCCAGCCGAGGGGAGTCCCGGCGCGTACGGGCAGCAGTCTGATGCCGTAGACTGACCGCACGCCGCCTAGCCTGCCCGCGCGAATCGCCAGCCGTCTGCCGGAGTGTGCCGTGGGGACGATTGATCCTTGGCTCCCACGCCTTCTGCAGCAACAACATCTTCTGCAGAACGCGCCGACCTTGCCGCCGTGGAACGACGACTTTCTCGACGAGGTCTGCAACTTTCCGCGGGCGACGCACGACGACCCGCCGCCGCGTTCAACGTGCCTTTCGGTGCGGTCGCGGCTTAGACCAGACACACCACAGGCGGCCCCGAGAGGTCGCCTGTGGTGTGTCCACAACTGCCTCAAGCCTGCCCGACAACCGGCGTTCGCGACGTTACCGAAGACGGCGCGCCCGCCACTCTAGAAGAACATTTGCATGCCGAACGACAGCTGGCGGCCCCGCTGGATCTCAATCGGCCGTTGGTACTCCGTCCCCAAGACCCCAGCGCCCCCGAAGAACTGATTCCGCCGCGTGACCGCGGCCCGATTGAAGATGTTATTCGCGTTCATGTAGACGCGCGTCCGGACGTCGCCGACCGTGATCGTCTTCGCGAACCGCAGCAGGAGGCTCGTCGTGGCGTCGTAGAATTGCGTCCCCGGCTCGATCAGTTCCACCTCGATGTTGCCTGACTGGTTGTTGATGACGCCGGGGCCGAGGTCGGCCTCGGTGAGGGTGTAGTTGGCGCCGACGCTCCCCCCCGGGAACATCTGGAAGAGGCCGGAGATCATCGTGTCAAACGGCAGCGGGATGGCTCCCGACAGCTTGACGATGTTCCGGTAGGGCGTCTCGTTGTCACAGAACCGGAGTCTGTTGGGGGAGTCGTCGCCGCCCTGGCAGAAGTGGTTCCCCGATTTGCCGGTCGTCCAGCTCGCCGTCATGAAGCCGCCACGGCGCAATTCCCCGTCGACAATCACCTCAAACCCGTTCCAGGTCCGCCAGTTGTCCGGCGCCAGCGTCGTGAGGAGGTTTCCCGTCGACAAATCGGCGCCCACTCTCGGCGAGTGCACGGTGATCGACTCGCCGCCGCCGTTCGGCAGGCGCGAATCGACCGGCGCAGTCCACTGAATCGGCACATAGTCGCTCGCGGAGATCACCTGGTTGTCCACCCACCGGAAGGTGTCGTAGCGCCGCCGGTGCCACATCCCGCTGATCGCCCAGCCGGGCCCCAGCTGGCGCTCGACGCCGCCGGAGAACTCCCAGTTCTTGCCGCGCGGCGTGTTCGGGTCCCATTGGTTCGCGAGCGTCGGCGTCCCGAAGTTCGGATTGAACGAGGCCGCGATCTCGTCTAGCTGCGGCGTCCCGTCGGGGTTGAGGGGATTGCCGTCCCCGTTGAGGTCGGTCCACAGGCGGTAGTCGAGGTTCGCGAACGGGCTCAGCGCGTTGAACGGCTCGGTCACCCCGAGCGCCTCGTTCCTCAGATACCGCCCCGCAGACACTTTCACCGCCGTCGCGCCGTCCCCGAACAGGTCGAACGCCGCGCCAAGCCGCCCGGTCCAATTCGTCCAGTTCGGCGTATCCTCAACCGCCGTAAACGTGCGCTCCGGCGCAAAGAAGCCCCCCGGCCGCGTGCCCGCCGGGATCGAGTTGTTGAACCAGTCGTAGCGCAGCCCCAGGTTGAGGGTCAGCCGGTCCATCGTCCAGGCGTCCTGCGCGAAGATGCCACAGTCGCAGTTCTGTTGCATCGGGGTTTTGAAGGCCGCGCTGGCCATCACCAGCAACGCAAACGGCGCCCCGTTGATCGTGTAGGCGTCGAACACGTCCCCGCTGGTCGGCCAGGAGTAGTACCGTATGTTGTTGGCGTAGTTGAGGCCGGCCTTGAAGTTGTGCGACCCGGTCACATACGAGACCGACGCGTTCACATCGCGTCTGTGCCCTTCGTCCCTCAGGTTGACGTAGCTCTTGTTCGATTGGACGCCCGAGACGAGGTCCCGGAACGACACCCGGGTCTCTTGCCCCGGCTGCGGCCCGGCGTTTTGTGTCATGCGCTGATACCCGGCGATCACCTCGAACAGGAGCCGGTTCGTCATCGGCGACGTCCAGCGGGTGGACAACAGGTACGCCGGGTTGTTGTCGCCGCTGAAGAGCGCCTCCGCCTGCACGCGGCCGAAGCCGGTCCCCAAGGCCCGGCGGTAGACTTGATTGTGCGATACGTACTGGTAGGTCAGCTTATTGCGCTGGGTGAGCTGATGCGTGATGCGCAGCTGCGTCTGGGTACTGTGGCCGTCTTGAAACGCCCGTAGATCGTCTCCTAGGCCCTCCGGGGTCGTCGGCTCGTCCGGGTCGAACAAAATGTCGAGGTGGTATGCTTTGTTTTGGCCGCCGATGTACGCGGTGAAGAACCAGAGCTTGTCTTTTATGATCGGCCCGCCCGCGGCCGGGTTGAGGCTCCAATTCCACGCCTGGGGCGCGAACCGGAAGCCCTGGTCCTCCAGCGCCGGGCTGAGGTTGTTCGATTGGAACCGCTCCTGCGTGCCGGTGGCGAACACCTCGAAGGCGAAGGTGTTGCCGCCCGACTTGGGAATCAGGTTCGCCCGGACGCCGCTGTGGGCCGATTCCGCCGTCAGCGTGGAGGTGTCGTAGATCAGCTCGGCGACCGCCGCTTCGTTGGTGCCTTGCCCGATGCCGCCATTATACGAATTGCGACCGCCGAGGTTCTTCCCGGCCTTGAGGCCGTCGAGGTACGGCTGGCCGTCTTCGACGTCCGATCCGTGGAGGGCCGGGCCGCCAAAACAGCATGTTTGAGTCGACACCCCCGGCACGTACTGCGCGGCGCCCTGCGTGTTGGCCGCGCCCGGCAGCACATGGATCCGATCGGCCGTGAGCACCGACTGCTGCCGCGTGCTCACGATGTCGACCAGCGGCGCCGCCCCGGTCACCGTGACCGTTTCACTGAGCTCGCCGACCGGAAGGGTCGCGTCGACGGGCGCGGTGAAGGCCCCCGTCAGCACGACGTCCTCGCGGACCATCGTGTTGAACCCATCCAGGCTGAAGGTCACCGAGTAGGTCCCCGGCGGCAGGGCGATGATCTGATAGTTGCCGGTGCCGTCGGTGACCGCCGTCCGGGTCTGCTCGATCAAGGCCGGGCTGCCCGCGGTGACGGTCACCCCGGGCAGCGCGCCCCCCGTCACATCGACGACAGCGCCCGCAATGCCGGCCTGGTGCTGGGCCCAGACCGGGGCCGGGGCCAGCACGAGGACCACGAGACAACTTACCGCCGCGATGGAGTTGCTGATAATAGACTTTCCGTTAGTTGAGGCCATTGGTTTCCCCTTTTCTCTCGGCGTACGGCGTACGCGCCACCGCGGGGCTAACAGTGATATGAGATCAGGGCTTCCCCGACGGGGACTAGGGCCTTCGTACACCACTGAGAGTTTAAAAGCAAGCCCTTTTCAGGATCTAACTGAAGCTGTTGGAAGCGCGTCGTCACATAGACATAGCGATCAGCCCGTCGACCCTCGAGGATGGAACGGTGTGCCGGTAGCGCTGTTCAGTTCCTCCTCCGAGTGAAACTCCCTCGGGAGCATGTCGTGCTCCCACACGCTCCACGAGTTCGACCAAGGCGTCCCGCGGCGTCATCCCCCAGCCTCCTGCGCGACGTCCGTGGTGTCGGTCGGCTCGGCTGGTGCCTTCGGTTCGATCCCGGAGGCGTGCAACATGTCGCGAAGGCTCAGGTCGAGGTCGTCGTATTTCAGGGAGCAGGAGTTGGGATGCGTGATGCGAATCGTCACTTTCTTTGGCGGCTTGCTGGCATCCGTGATCACCGACGCCGCCAGCTCGACCTGGGTGACGTGGTAGAGGTGGAGTGGCACGGCCGTGCCAAGCTGAGCGAGCAAGTCGTAGACGGCCTTCGGGTTGCCCGCCGCATGGGCTTCGAGCGTGATGCGGTCGCCCTTCTTCACCCGCGACGACAGGCGCAGTTTCTTGACCGCGACGTCCTGAATGCCGCTGCCGCTGTCGTAGACGAACTCGAACCCCTGCTGGCGCAGCGGATTCAGGTCATAGACACGTTCGTCTTTCGGGTCGGGTGGCAGCTCGGGAAGCTTCAGAATCGCGGTCGCGAACATGCCCTGTAACGGTTCGACGGCCTTGCGCGAGCCACGGAAGTTCAAGTCGAGCGATCCGTCCTGCTGCGAATAGACGTAGATCACCTCGAAGGCCGGATTGTGCGGTCTCCGACCGAACTGGCCGTCAACCCATTCGATGCTCTGCTGCGAGTAGTCCTCGGGGTAAGCGAAGAAATAGTCCAGCGCGCCGCGGCGGAACGGTTCCACGACGCAGTTCTTGCCCCGGCCCTCGGTACGGTGGAAATACGTTCGGATGAGTGAGGCGAGTTCGTGCAGGCTCGCGTCGTCCACCGCCGCCTGGACGCGCGGCAGATGCGTGCGTTTGCGCCAGTAGGGCAACGAGTCCGCGTGATAGAAGAGCGCGGCACCCTTCCAAAAGTCGTGATGGTCGAGGAACGTCGTCATCGCCCGCTCGAAATGATTCGCCAGCGTCGCGAGTTGTTCGACGAATGCCGCCTGGGCCTCCACGTCGTTCGCGAAGTGCCATTTTGCTTCGTCGATGATGGCTCGCCAGCCCTTTTCGCAACTCAGCTCGGAGATGTCCCAACACTCCGCGTCCATCTCGTGCCGCTGGCTGTCTGGCAGACCAAGCCATGCCGCGAACAGCTCGGTCGGCTGCGTCTCCTTCATCGAGGCGAAATCCAGATCGTCGAACACGCCGCGGGCGTGGAAATAGCGGGCCAGCAGTCCGTTCGACATCTGCCGGAAGAAGTCCCGTGTGGAGTAGTGCCGAGCCATCAATGTCGGCCCGCCAGGTCTCGGTTATGCCGTCTATCGCAGCCTGAACACGGGTGTCACGCCGGACCGGCGTCGTCTGGGATGTGTCGCTTGCGCGGCCGCTCCGCCACATCTGACGCCTCGTCACAGTCACACACCGTTATGTCAGGCCCGCATCGGCACCACGGCTCCTGGCGTCGCAGCGGCGAACGCGGCCCACGTATTCATCAGGTCGCGACGGCGCTCAAACAGGTCTGTCCGATGATACGCTGCCTCGGTCTTGTCGCGCAGCGCGTGCGCCAAGGCAGCTTCGCAGACCGCACGAGGGAAGTTCGTGCGCTCCGCTGCCCAATCTCGAAAACTGGAACGAAACCCGTGCGTGGTAACGTCGGCGCGCCCCATCCGGCGCAGCGCCATCAGGAACGCCATATTGGAGAGCGGCTTGGCCGGTGTCCTTCTAGTCATGTACGTGCCAGAGGTCGGCAGATTGGCTCATCCCTCGGGGAAGGGGGGCCATCAGTCGACCGGCACGAGCCGCTTGAGTTCCTCGTGCCAGTTCTCAACCACGATCAGCGTCGCGGGGGGGGATGCGGCCACCTCCGGCTCGCTGAGCATCAGAAACCGCTTGCCGTCGGCTGACACGTCGTAGTTGAGAGCACCGTTAGGATCTTGCATATATCGACCCTCAAAGAGCACCTCGGGCCGTGACACACGGAGGGTGGGTTCGGTCGTGACGGTCACCACCATCATGCGGTCTCCCTCAACGGTGCGGTAGAAGAGTTCCCCGCCGGCAGGGGACCAGAGCGGTTCGACTCCACCGTCCGTCGAGACCGTCACCTTCTCGCCGAGCTCAGGATACTGCTGTATGTAGACTTCAGTGTCGCCCGATTCATACGACTCATACGCCATCCACCGACCGTCGGGCGACAGGTCATGGTTCCCGTCAGCGAAGGGCCTGACGAGATACGGCGACCGCTCGCCCTCTAGCGACACCGTCCAGATGTTCCAGATGTCAGGGCCACCCGGACCCCCCTCAAGGAACGTCAAGACCTGACCGTCTCGTGTCCACGAATACGGGAACATCGGCCGCTCTCCCGTCAGGAGGGTCTCTTTCTCGCCGCTGCCATCGGCTGCCCGACTATGCAGACCGAAAGGCGGGGCCAGGGAGCCGAAGTAGACCCGCTCGCCCTCCAGCGACCAGGCCGGAAGAACACCGTTCCCGTCGGTCGTGAGCCGCGTCGACGTACCGCGTTCGAGGTCGTCGACCCAAACGTCCCCGCAGCACTGACCGCGGCTCCTGTCGCCCTCGGCTTGGGCGTACATCACCGCCTTTGCCAGCCTCGTGTTGTCCGGTGAGAGGCGGGGATGCAGGACATCGCGCCGGTCCTCCCCGATCGGCGTGACCTGTCCGGTGCGGTCGACCCAGACGGGCCTGCCCCCCAACCCCTCAAGGCTCGAACCCACGGCGTCACCCGGCCAGTAGACCAGTGTCCCATCCCCCGACACGGACAGCGCCATGCTGCCGTAACCGTTTTGGACCTCGACGCCTTGCAGGACCACCTCCTCCGGCCCGGTGGTGGCAAGCCGGTCCAGATCGAAGGGCACCCCCCACAACGCACCCTCCCGCACAAAGATCAGGTGGCCCGTGGGGACGTAGCGGGCGTGGTAGCCGCCCTCGACCACGACGTGCTGCTCAAAGGTCTCCAGCGACAGCACCGCGACGCGCGAGGTGTCCATGCTCTGTGAGGTCGCAATCGTGAACAACACGTGCGTGCCGCCCGGCAGCGCGTGTGGCCAGGAGTGCGCACTCTCTCCGTTCTCAGCGTCGAGCGTTGTCAGCGGTTCAGGCGTGCCTCCCGTCTCAGGGATGCGGTGGAGCGTCGTGTGGTACAGCACGCCATCGGGTGGTGTACGAGCCAGGATGATGGTGCCATCCGGGAGCCAGGTCGCCCCATAGGGCGGAGAACATTCGCCCACCGTCAGCGGCGTGCCGCCTCCGACGGCGACCCGCTTCAGATCGCCTGTCGTCATACTCGTCGGGGTGCAGAACCCCACCCACTCCCCGTCAGGTGAGAAGAAGGGCTCGTAGGCGTTCTCCGTCCCTTCGAGCGGCCGCGCGTCTAGATCGTCGAGGGTCCGCAGATACAACCGAGACAAAACCGGGGGCGACTGCTGCGTTTCTTCGAGGTTGGCGGCATACACCAGCCGCGTCCCGTCAGGCGACCACGCAGGCATGGCATGCACATTGGCGATGCGCATTGGGCTCGCTGGACCGATGTCGATCGCAAAGCGTCGGACCGCCTCGGCCGGTGGGTCCGTCGGCCTGGTCGCGCTCCAGACCGCCAGACCGGTCAGCACCGCCAGACCCAGCATCGCGATCGCCAGGGGGACCGGTCGCTGCCAGAGCTGCCGCGCCGGCCCGTCCACCCCACCGGACGCGGGTCCAACGGTGGTCTCGAACGCGCCCGCCATCGCCAACCGCACGTCGCCGATGTCGCGGACCCGCTCAGTGGGGTCCTTCTGTAAACAGGTGACGAGCACGCGGCGCAGCCGTGGGGGCGTCTCGGGCGGCAGCAGATCGAGGTCAACGTCCGTGGTCAACACCGCCGCCAGGGTCTCAGACACGCCGTCCGCTGGGAACGCCCGCTGGCCCGTCAGCATCTCGTAGAGCACGCAGCCGAACGCCCACACGTCCGTGCGACGGTCGACGGGCTTGCCCTTCATCTGCTCAGGGCTCATGTAGGCGGCGGTCCCCATGATGACGCCGGTCGCCGTCGCCATCGTGGTGTGCGTGGGCGGGTCCGACGGGTCACGCGCCGCTCCGCCCGCCCCCAACGCCTTCGCCAGTCCAAAGTCCAGGACCTTGACGGTGCCGTCCTCCCGCACTTTGATGTTCGCGGGTTTCAAGTCGCGGTGGATCACCCCACTGTCATGCGCGGCCTCCAGGGCGTCGGCGATCTGCGTGGCGATGGGCAACGCCTCGTCAATGGGGATCGGCCCCTTCGAGATGCGGTCCGCCAGCGTTGGACCCTCGACAAGCTCAAGAACGAGCGCCCGGGTGGTCGCCCCGCCTGAGCCTGGCGCCGGCTCCGCTTCTTCGAGGCCGTGGATCTGCGCGATGTTCGGGTGGTTCAAGCTGGCGAGGACGTGGGCTTCGCGCTGGAACCTCGCTAACCGATCAGGATCTGACGCGAAGGCGTCGGGCAGGATCTTCAGGGCCACCTGGCGGTTGAGCGTTGTATCGGTGGCCTGGTAGACCTGGCCCATGCCCCCCTCGCCGATGAGGGCGGTCACGTCGTAGACTCCCCACCTTCCTCCTTCGCTTGGAAAGGTCATCGGTTATCCCGGCGCATCCGCCATCTGTCTCCGCGACACGTGACTCGGATCGTAAAGCGTGCCTGTTCTGAGCATCGCGACCAGAATCCGGAACCAGCGATCTATCACACTCCGCAGGGCCCGTCCATGAGTATGCCCCCGCGCCCGCAGTTCGTCATAGTAGACGCGCGTCGGGCCATCATTGACCAGGCTCACGCGTCCCCAGTGATACGCCGCCCGGCGCAGCCGGCGATTGCAGGCCCGGCGCATGTGTACGGTGGGGCGCAACCGGCGTTTCCCGCTCCACTTACTGACCGGCGCGATCCCCACGTAGAGCCGGAGCGTGTGATAATCTCGCGCCCGCAAGGGCCGTGAGGCCTCCGCCAGCATCGTGGCGGCCACTTGTCTTCCGACACCTGGCAGGGACCGGAGTATCTGGACGTCACGATGCTGATTCCGCTCGCCGTCGGTGTCCTCCCGCGTTTCGAGCTCCCGCAACAGCGCGTCGGTGCGCTTCGGTGGCCTCAACCACACCGGGAGCGGTCGTCAACGCCGGAGTCTGCAGCGCCCCGTGCACCTCGGCCGCCGTCACGCGCCGGATGCGGCGGGCCTTCAGCAGCGCGCTGATCGCCGCGCGTGACAGCGCGCGGTGGGCCGCGATGGTCGGGGCCTGTTCCCACAGCGCCCAGAACCACGGGGCATTCGCCGCCGGGCACAGCGCCAACAGGGCCGGCTGGATGCGATGCACCTGGTCGCGGAGCCGGTTCGTCAGCCGTCCCACGTCGATCTGCAGCGTCTCCTCCACATGCACCAGCTCGCGTAGCTGCACGAGGACCGGATCGTCGACCTCCACGCGGTGGAACGCCCCCGCATCGGTCCGCAGCGAGTCGGCCAGCACCCTCGCGTCGCGCCGGTCGTCTTTCGCCCCGGCCACCGTATGCCGGTCGCGAAACCGGTCGAGCTGCTTCGGGTTGACCGCATACACCGCCAGCCCCTGTTCCATCAGCGTGGCCACCAACGCGCCCCGCGGCGTCTCGATGCCCACCGCGACCGTGGCCAGATCCCCGCCTACCTGCGCGCGGAGCCAGTCCACAAACCCGCGTACCGCCACCGCCGTGTGCGCCACGACGCGCTGCGTCACTTCCCGGCCCGTGCCATCGAGCACACACACCTGATGGTCCACCATCGCCCAATCAATCCCGACCCACCACCGAGTCGTCTCTGCCATACACCCTCCTGCGACCAGCCCGACCGCCCGTGGTGGCATCCCCCTTGTACTGGCGCTCGTAGCGCAACTCCCCATCGGACGTCCGCCACGGTCCACCCTGGCGGGGTGCAGGTCTACGACTGGCGCTTCTGCGCAGTGGCCGAGTGGCACTCCCGCCAAGGTGGCCGAGCTCTCGCGAGTCTATGCCTCGCTCGCTAGATTGTGATTAGAAAAGGTACAAGTGGCCGAGGCGGGAGCCAACTTCCAAAGCCATAGTTGGATCGGGCAATAGTAGCCAGGTAAGTGAGGCTGGTCTAGCCGGTTGGCGGAATGGCCCCAGCAAGCGTACGCACGCTTCGTGCGGATCGTTACCAGCGGCGTTGGTAGTCAGGGTCGCTATGGCCAGCTAAAGGGCGGGAGAATGCGTGCGTGCGCTTCCAGCTGTACGCTAAGGTGATCCGCGCCGAGTTGGACGAGTGCCTTGGTGCCGGACCAAGCTATCGGGTCGTCGTCTTGGGACCTCCGTGGATGACATTCGATGTGGACGGGCATCCGGAAACCGCCGGCTACGCCGGCCATTACTTTGCAACAACTCCAGTTCGGATCGATGTCGCGACCCAAGCAGAGCGCTCTTCGCATTGGGTGATTAACGGGCGTCGGCATGACGGGCGACGCCAGATGATTCGTGTCGACGAAGACACGGAGATTCGGGCGGTCACGACCGAGTCATGAACGTCGCGGTCGCGGACAGCGTGAAGAGACAGGGAGAGGCACGATGAGCGAACGGCGTGGTGTGGTCATCTTGATCGTGATTGGAGTGATGTTTGTGGGGAGCGCGTCCCAGGCTGGCCAAGAACCACGGATCAGCTCGGGAGCGTCGACTGAGCTTCTCGGACGCCTCGACACAGCCGAGGCGGCCGAGGCGCCACGGACAGCCTGGGGAGATCCCGATCTACGCGGCGTATGGAACAGCTCGACGACGACGCCTCTTGAGAGATTGACGGAGTCCGAGCGTGAGCGGGGCCGACTGGCCCAAGAGCCCGTGCAACGGGCAACTGGCGGAACCAGTGCGACGTGGCTCGAGCAGGCAGGTGGCTTGGAACGCCAGTCTCTCATCGTCGATCCGCCCGACGGCCGAATACCGCCACTGCGTCCGGCGGCGATCGAGCGTTTGATCGACCGGGAGAATGCGCGTGCCGGCCGCGGTGAAGGTGATTCCTGGCTCGACCGTAACAGCTGGGAGCGATGCATTTCACGCACGCTGCCGATCGCGATGATTCCGAACGTCTACAACGCGAACTACCAGATCTTCCAGACGCCGGATCACGTGGCGATCGTCATGGAGATGATCCACGAAACGCGCATCATTCCGCTGGACGGCCGCCCGCATGTGGCGGACGGCATTCGCCAGTGGCTGGGCGACAGCCGAGGCCGGTGGGAGGACGACACGCTCGTCGTCGAGACGACCGGTTTTCACAATCGACTGGATGGGGGTGACTATCAGCCTTCGCACATCATCCAGACGACGCACCGGGGACCGGGGGGGACCTTACGGCTAGTCGAGCGCTTCCGACTGGTCGACTCGAACCGGATCGACTATCAGTTCACCGTCGAGGATCCGAAGACCTACACGCGTCCGTACACGGTGGCCATCCCGATGATTCGGCGTGACACGAGCGATCCGCTCAATCACCTCTTCGAGTACGCATGCCATGAAGGGAACCGCGGCATGCGCAACCTGCTCACCGGGGCCAGGGCTGACGAAGAGCTGGCGCGAAAGGCGTCCGCGTTGCGCTCACAACAGCGAGTCGACGGTGGGCATCCCGGCCTCAGAGAGCCGGCAACGCCGATCGTGACGCGACCTTGAGCGCCGCTATCCGGCGCCCGCGCCCGTGCCGCGACCACCTCACGGTTGCGCGGCGGTGCGTTCGTGACGAGCGAATCGATCAGTTTCCGGGCGGTCGCGCTGACATCGTCGACCGCTTCGTCGAACACCGCCTCGTTCGCCTTCGATGGGTTGGTGAACCCGCTGAGCTTTCGCACGAACTGCTCCGATGCCGCCCGGACCTCTCGTCAATGCCGACAGAGCCCTTGTGGTTCACGCTCCAGTCAGATAGTAATTGCAATGAACTGGCCCGGGCCGCGACAGGCCGGGGCTTAAGGGAAGCGGCAATCATGACAGGTTGGTCCCGTCGGCTGGGTGCCGTCGTCGCTGTCGTCGGCCTGTTCGGTGTCTCACTCCCCACAGTCCAGGCACAGACAAGCGTGTCTCAGGGTGAATGGCGCAGCTACGGTGCGGACAACGCCAGCACCAAGTACTCGCCGCTGGACCAGATCACCGCCAGCAACTTTGACCAGCTTCGCATCGCTTGGAGCTGGGACACTGCCGACGTTCGGATCCTCGCCGCTCACCGTAACGACGCCCGGTTGCGCGGGGCCGGATTCAAGGCCACCCCCCTGATGGTCGGCGGGGTGCTGTTCGTCAGCACTGGGTTGGGGCAGATCGCGGCGCTCGACGCCACGATGGGCCGCACTCGCTGGGTCTACGATCCCGAGAGCTATACAAGTGGCCCCCCCGCCAACGTGATCGGATTCCAGACGCGTGGCGTCGCCTACTGGTCTGAAGGGACCAACGGGCGAATTCTGTTTGGCACCAATGATGGTTACTTGGTGGCGATCGACGCTCGGACCGGCGCGCCGATCTCCGAGTTCGGCAACAACGGGAGGGTGGATCTGACGACCGGCATTCCGGGGGCTGAGCGCGGCAAGCGTCCTCAGCTGGCGGCCGGCGAGTCGTACTACGTGTCAGTCAACTCGCCGCCGATCGTCGTCAGGGACGTCGTGATCGTCGGATCGTCGATGACCGACCGCCCCAATCTCAAGGAGTGGCCGGCAGGCCACGTCCAGGCATTCGATGTGCGAACCGGGGCACGTCGCTGGGTGTTTCACACCGTTCCTCGGAGCGATGATCTCGGCGTCGAGACCTGGGAGAGTGACTCCTGGCGCTACTCGGGGGGCAGCAACGTGTGGAGCATGATGAGCGCCGACGAGGAGGCCGGCTACGTCTACCTGCCAACCGGTACCCCTGCAAGCGACTACTTCGGCGGGCACCGACTCGGTGACAACTTGTTCGCCGAAAGCCTGGTGTGTGTGGACGTGGAAACTGGCGAGCACGTCTGGCACTTCCAGTTTGTGCACCATGGTCTGTGGGATTACGATACGGCTTCCGCACCGAACTTAGTGGATTTGACCGTAGACGGACGGCGGGTGAAGGCGGTGGCGCAGGTGACAAAGCAAGGGTTCACCTACGTGCTCGACAGGATCACCGGCGAGCCGGTCTGGCCGATCGAAGAACGTCCGGTGCCACCCTCCGACGTGCCAGGCGAGCGAGCAGCACCGACCCAGCCCTTTCCAACACGCCCGGCGCCATTCGAGCGACAGGGTATCACGACAGATGACCTGATTGACTTCACGCCGGAGCTGCGTTCCGAAGCGCTTTCGATTGCGCGCCACTACCGGCTCGGACCCATTTTCACGCCGCCCTCACTTTACGTCGAGGATGCTACCCGAGGAACGATTCAACTCCCAGGCCCTGGCGGGGGGGCGAACTGGGGAGGCGCAGCCGTCGATCCCAACACCGGCGTGCTCTACGTGCCGTCCCGCACGGTGCCCGCGATGGCTGTCCTTACCGAGCCAGATCCGGACGTGTCGGATCTGCGCTATATCCGGAGTGGCACATTGGGACCCGGGAGCGCGCACCCGGCGCGGCCGGCACTACCGCGAGGGCCGCAGGGGCTACCGCTGGTGAAGCCGCCATACTCCCGCATGACGGCCATCGACATGAATACCGGGGAACACATCTGGGTCGTTCCCACCGGTGAGGGGAATCGATACCGGCGCAACCCGTTGCTACGCGATCTCGACCTGGCACCGCTGGGTGGGGACAGCGCTAACAATGGTCCGCTCGTCACCAAGACGCTCTTAATCTACTGTCTGACGGCAGGCGGGACGACCGGCGGTCCGCGGATGGTCGCTTACGCGAAGGATACGGGCGCCGAACTTGCGTCGGTCGATCTGCCGGCCGGCGCGATCGGCACGCCGATGACCTACAACGTGGACGGCAGGCAGTACATCGCCCTCACGGTGGGAGGTGGGCCTCGCCTGGTGGCGTTCGCGCTGCCGCGTTGACAGCCCTCGTCCTAGGCTTCAGGAGTGCCGACCGAGTCGACTACCTTCCGACAGGATCTTGAGAGCCACCTGCCGGTTCAGCTTGGTGTCGGTGGCTTGATACACCTGGCCCATGCCGCCTTCGCCGATGAGGGCGGTGACGTTGTAATGGCCGAGTCGGGAGCCGACCTCGAGTGCCATGCGTTGTCAGGCTGAGATTGGGGGCATTGTATGCCGCAGCCCCTGTTTGTCCAGCAGTCGGCATGGAGTTGCCCTTGCTAGGCGCACGTACGCTTCGTGCGGGGCTTCACCTGCACTGCAGGTGGTCACGATAGTCGAGGCCGGTTACAGACCGGGCGGAAGCGTTTGTACGCTTCCGCCTGTGCAACGTGTTGCACTCAGATATGAAGCGGGCTCGAAACCCTCTTCGACTTGGCACCAGGCGCTTGAGTGCTTCTGACAGTTGACGATAGCGCTCTGAGATTGACAGGACTCGGTGTCCGCGATAGCGTCGGGTCGAATGTCAATCCACAACCCGCGAGAACGCTCGCTTTTCAGGGACCTGCAGGAGAAAAGCGTTCTGGCCAAACAGATTCAGCGTCTAGCCAGCTCCATGCGGCGTCTACAGGCCCGCGCCGCGAAGAGGCGTAGCCATCGCTGGAGGGCCCAATACACCAACTCGATCCACCGAGCTGCGGCGAAAGTACAGCAACCTGAACAGGAGGTCCTGTCCAGGGCAGAAGAGCTGAAGTCGCGGGTACAGGAGGAACTTGAAATCTCAGTTGAAGAGGTTCAGGCGTTCGAGGAGCAGCACAAGAAGGAGGTCGAGGAGCTAACCCTAATGTGACAATCCCGCGCGACCCATGTGCCGATTCGACCGGCCATCACCGCACGGAACGGCCCGAAAACGTCGATCCGCCGCGCCACGACCTGTGACCCGAACCGGAGCGGGCCAGCCCCAAACCGGACGGTGTTTTGCGGGCCAGAATCGATTACTGCAGCAGTTTTTGTCACATTGAGGCTAAATGCAGCTCGCCAAGCGCTGCGATCGACCGAGCAAGCCCTGAGCGCTGAGCTCGCGTCCGAGGCGAGGGACCAAGCAGACCGCCTTGCCGAGCTTCGACACAAGCACCGGCGCGCCGAACGCCGGGCTCGTAGGGAAGCGAAGGACGTCGAAGCTGTGGAACAGGAGCTGGAGTCCGAGGCGCGCGACCGAGAGATTCTTACGGTCGAACTCCACAGGCTTCTCGAGGAGATCCAGCTACTTCGTCCGGAGGTCACTGAGAGCGTCTCCTAGACGCCTCCGGAGCGATCGACTCTACGGTTTAGGTTAAGGAGGAGTGTATGGCGAGAGAGAACGAGTTTTCGCGGCGTGCTTTTTTGGCAGGCGTCACAGGCCTCGCGGCGACGTCGCAGATTGCAGCTGCCGGCCAGTCGGCGGACCCGCCGGTAACTGCCAAGACGGTTCAGAAGCGTTACAAAGTGCCTGAGAGCCGCGAGCCGAACGACCTCCAGTTTGTCCCGGAGGGGCTCTGGATCCTCGACCAGGTCGATCCCAACCGAGCCTTCCTGGTGGTACCGGAGGACGGAACGATTCTCAGGACGATTCAGACTGAATCTCTTCATGGCAGCGGCATCACGTTCGGCGATGGGGCCCTTTGGATCGGTTCGACCCTCGGGAAAGATAAGTACGATCCACCGAGAACGTTAAAGGTCGACCCGATGACAGGCGAGACGCTGAAGTCGTGGGTCACGACCGGATACGGATACTACGGGCGTAGTACGCCGGAGAACGGCACACCATCCGGCGCCCACGGTTTGAAGTGGGCCGGCGACAAGTATTGGATGGCCGTTCCAGCGGCCGGAAGAATCTTCCTGATGGAGCCGGAAACCGGCGCGATCGTCCGGCACATTCCAGGACCCGGCACGACCGCTCGAACGCACGGGCTGGCCGTGGACGGCGACATGATCTGGTGTGTCAACTCCGACGACCGCGCCATCTTCAAGCTCGATTCGGCGGATGGAGCGCCGCTGGCCAAGATTCAGTTGGCGAGCGAGGATCCGGAGCCGCACGGTCTCGACATCGACAGCACTGGTACTCTCTGGTACTGCGATGCCGTCAGCGGGTGGATCTGCCGGCTGGTGTAGGTCGCCAGCCGCCCCGTCACCGCTGCTCGACGAGCTGGGGACCGATCCCAGGCGATCGAGCCAGGGGAGCGGTCAATACGGCATTTGCCGATTGGTGGATTCGCGACCCTTGGTGGCAAGCTCTTCGCTCGTGCCGTGGGTCACCATGACGCCCCAGTCGATGAGTTCCTCGACATTGTTGATGTTGCTTGGGTGCAAGATGGCAATCTTGTTGGCTTTGAGAGCGTTAAATATGCGCTCTCGAGCCGCCTGCAGTATTGGCTCGTCGATTGGGGGCAGGCCGCCCGTTGCAGCGGTACCGCGTCTGGTGCGGGCCTGCGAATCACGCTGCTGGAGATAGGAGAGACCCATCAGCGACATCGCCTGGTCGCTCGGACCCCATTCCGCCCACCCGATTCCAGGAATCGTGGCGATTCGTTCAACGTTCGCCAGGGCGTACTTGTCTTCGAGCTTCAGCGACAGGATCAGTTCCCCCTCTGGGTTCATCGGCCAGGGGTCAGCGCGTTCCAGATACTCCGTTCCGGATATACCCCATATCTGGGCGGCGAAGGCTTGGCTCCCGAATCCACGCAGACCCTCGGGGATGATGTCGTCGTGAACACCGGGGCGGTCGAACGGATAGCGCGCGGCTCCAACGAACGCCCTCACTGCTTCAGGGGTTCGTGCGTGGCAAAGCATGAGGCCATGTACACCGGCGCTAAGAACCCCCCACCCCCTATGAGCCTCTGAAGGTGGTCCCCGGGGGTTAGATTTTGGGTGTGTGTCTGTCCGGTGTCTGT
Organism: Vicinamibacterales bacterium; assembly: GCA_965249105.1. Taxonomy (GTDB): domain Bacteria; phylum Acidobacteriota; class Vicinamibacteria; order Vicinamibacterales; family UBA8438; genus CAUZIB01. Next base: position 2,899,550 of record OZ252219.1, read on the forward strand.
AAGGTGTATCAAAGCGAATAACGAGGCGTCACCGGGACGGGTTGGGAGGAGGGACACTATGAAGAGTAAGCGGATTGTCGTGGCGTGCGCGCTGGTCGCGGCTGGCGTCGTCGCAATTGTAGGAGCGGGGCAGAGACAGGCCGGGCAGTCCGACGGGGTCGAGCTGTCGATTGAGCCGGTTGCAGGTCAAGTGCACATGATCCAGCGCCCGGATGGCATCGCCAACATCGGGGTGTTGGCCGGCTCCGAGGGCGTGCTGCTCGTCGACTCCCTGTTCCCGCCGTTCTCCGACAAGGTCGTGGCGGCTGTCAGAGAGGTCACCGATAGCGATATCCGCTTTCTCATCAATACGCATATCCACGTCGACCATATCGGCGGCAACGAGAATCTGGCGGAGCTTGGCGTCTTGATCTTCGCGCACGACAACACCCGCCTGCGCTTCCTCGCCGACAGGGGTCGAGCTCCGAGACTAGGTGGGGATTTTTTTCCACAACCACCGGTCGGCGCCCGACCGGTGGTTACCTATAACGACGCCCTCACCTTCCACCTCAATGGGGAGGAAGTCCGGGCCTTCCTCGCACCGCCAGCACATACCGACGGCGACACGTTCGTCTATTTCCCAGATTCAGACGTCCTACATCTTGGCGACGTGTTCCGAACGACGACCTATCCGATCATCGACACCTACAACGGCGGAACGCTGGCGGGCACCATCGAAGCGCTTGAGATGGCGATCGCCATGGCCGGTCCCGCGACGAGAGTCATCCCCGGCCATGGTCTGAGCGTCGTCGGGCGGGACGAGATGCAGGAGTTCCTGGACATGATTCTCGACGTCCGCGCGCGTGTGCTTACGTCGATCGAAGACGGCATGACTCTGGACGAAGTGTTGGCCGCGCGGCCAACCGCGATGTATGACGCCAAATGGGCCCAGGACGAGGGATGGACCGCTGAGGACTTCGTGCCAATCGTCTACTACGAGCTCGGTGGCGTGATCTCTAATCGTCTGAGGTAGGCTGGGACTGCTATGCCTAGATACTCGTGTTATCTGCCGCGATGCGATCTTCGACACCCTGAATGACGTCCATTTCGGCGGCAGTTCTGCGAGCTCGCCGTTTTGTCGGGCTAGACCCATAGGCTCGCTCCGGTGCCGTTGGATTACGACCTGGAGGGCTTCTTCCTCGGTCAGGTCGTACTCGATGCAGGGGACGCTCGGCTGCTGCCGTTCCATTGCCACCTGCCACCGCGCGTGTCCGTCGAGAATCGTGCCATCCGTGGTCGTCAACAACGGCTGGCGGATCGACCCTGGCTGCTGCGCCACCCGTCGGACTCGTGTTGCGGCGATTGGAGCACACAGGTCGTGATAGGCCGGATGTGGCCGCAACGCCGCGGTGGGGCGATACACCAATTGATCCCGATGCGGACCATCCTGGCTCTCGTGTGCCTTGGGAATGGCCTCCAGCCGGGTGCCACCGCCGCCCAGACGCGCGTCGCCCGGCAGGTCGGAGGAATCGCCAGGGCCGGGCGTAGAACGCGTGGTCATGGCTGTAGTTGCCGCCCCGCGGGAGCGATCTTCCGGCTCTTCTCGATTTGCGCGGTCAGCCAGGCGTTCACCTCGGCTTCGATCCAGCCGACCGCTCGTCCGCCCAGGGACACGGGGGCGGGAAACGCGTCTTGGGAGACGCGAAGATAGATCGTGCTTCGGGATAGTCCCGTGCGGGCCTTGACGGCCGGAAGTCTCAGTATCGTGTGCGGCATCTTCATACCTCTTGCAGTGACAACGGACTCCCACGACGGTAGCTGGGCGATTTGGGCGCTGAAAGAGGGGGCTCGCGGCGCCGTATGAGCAGAAAAGGACGCGAATCCGCGACCCGGCCAGGGGGGCGGGCACCGACCTCACGGAATGAAGTCGGCCGAGTGCAGGAGCAAACCCTATGAAATCAGAGGGATAGAGAGGGACGGGTTGGGCGCAAATTTTCCGCCCAACTTTCTACGCCTTCATGTGTTTGCGGATGGTGTCCGCTTTGAAGCCGGCAGCGACCTCCTGCCCGGCAATCTGCTGCGCGTACCACACGTCGGACATGTTGGGGCGACGTTTCTTCAGCGTGCGGTATGACTCCCGCCAGCTCTTGTATCTCGCCTGCGTGTCGAGCTTGCGTGCCTCGCGCCGCGTCTTGTTCGGCGTGTAGCGCGGGTCGGCGGTCGTCGCCGAGTCGACCAGTTGCCGAATGGCGTCGGTGTCCAGGGCGTAGGCGCCATGATCAAAGTCGACCAGGTCCGCCAGTCGCACCGCCGTGTCTGCAGCAACCAGCGTTACGTCCTCGTGCGTGCGGAGGCACAGCATCTGGCGCCGCGTGTCGCCAGCGGCGACACCAAGGTGCAGCACGCCGGAACCATCGGAACGCCGACCGCTCCGGCGCAGGCCGAGATGCCCCACGACAAACCGGGCGATGGCCTCGGCATCGCACTTCCATTGGGCCACGCGTTCCGAGGCGATAGCGACGCGGTTGATGTCGCTCCGCTTGTCACAGACAATGAACGGCGCCCAACCTCGCGGCCCCGCGGGCATCGTCTGCACCGGCATGACGCAGTCCTCTTCGCAGCCGGGACAGACCACGGTCGTGGCGGGACGCGCTCGTGCCAGAAGCGTGTGCGATTTCATGGCGCTGACGGCATCGGCTGGCCACTGGCGCACCTCTTCCTCGCTGACCAGGACCGCCGCGCCGTGTCGCGCACCCACACGCGCAACGAGTTCGACCAAGGCGTCCCGCGGCGTCATCCCCCAGCCTCCTGCGCGGCGTCCCTGGTTTTGGTCGGCTCGGCCGGTGCCTTCGGTTCGATCCCGGAGGCGTGCAACATGTCGCGAAGGCTCAGGTCGAGGTCGTCGTATTTCAGGGAGCAGGAGTTGGGATGCGTGATGCGAATCGTCACTTTCTTTGGCGGCTTGCTGGCATCCGTGATCACCGACGCCGCCAGCTCGACCTGGGTGACGTGGTAGAGGTGGAGTGGCACGGCCGTGCCAAGCTGAGCGAGCAAGTCGTAGACGGCCTTCGGGTTGCCCGCCGCATGGGCTTCGAGCGTGATGCGGTCGCCCTTCTTCACCCGCGACGACAGGCGCAGTTTCTTGACCGCGACGTCCTGAATGCCGCTGCCGCTGTCGTAGACGAACTCGAACCCCTGCTGGCGCAGCGGATTCAGGTCATAGACACGTTCGTCTTTCGGGTCGGGTGGCAGCTCGGGAAGCTTCAGAATCGCGGTCGCGAACATGCCCTGTAACGGTTCGACGGCCTTGCGCGAGCCACGGTTGACGTCGCTCTCGGCGTGTGCGCACGATCAGAAGTTTTGCACCCGGGATAACCCGGGATAACTCCGGGATACGTGGGATGCCGACTCTCGCGTCAGGGCTTCGTATCTCAAGTCAGCTGGGTCCGGTCGAGACGATACCACAGACTCACCGAGGTCCTCACGGACTATCAATGATCAGGAGTGTGAAGCGGGCTATCGTGGGCATGAGTGGGGATCCATCCAACATTCGCCTTATGTTCGTTTACCGACGTGCGAGACGGGTTCGCTGGAGACTGCCCCCTCCGCCACCCAGTCCTGCCGATGCTCGCACTTCGGGATCGCTCGAGGCTTGCCCTCGATTTCCTCGTTGGATTCAGGCGATTTCAGCGGTTACGGGCGCGGTGCCGGGGAGCTGAGTCGCGCCTGGGGCAAGGTGGCGGCCGGTGGCCGCGTGATCGTCTCGTGAGCCAGGTTCGGTGGTCCGGGGTTTTGAGAGAGCCATGGACGACTGCCGCCGCGATTTGGGGCAGTGTGCGCGCGGGGACGCCCGCTACTGCTTATGATCAGGCTGCGCGCGGCGCGGCGGTAGAGTTGTCCACGACGGGGGACACTCCCGCGAAATCCCCCACATTTTGAGGGTCTCAAAACCCCCAGAAAACGCCATGTGAAGGCAATTTCATGGATCAAAAGTTTTGCACCACAATTGTGTCGGCCGATCCCCGTAAGTCGTTGCGACCGCGAGAGTCGCATCCCGGGGGTCATCCCGGATTATCCCGGATTATCCCGGATTAAAACTTTTGATCGAGCTCACTGAAGGGCGACGGGAACAAAGCAGTTTCAAGCGGAGCCAGGCCAAGTACGTCAAGCAGACTCACAAGATCGCGAACTGGCCTGCCTATGATCAAGCTCTGGTCGCCCGCGGCCTCGTTGACCTTCTGGTTCACCGACGAAGCCATCAGTAAGTGGACCGCCCCACCAAGCGGGAAAGCTGGTGGACAGCGCAAGTAACTCGAACCTGGCAATCGAGACCGCGCTGGCGTTTCGCCTGGTGTTTCATCTCCCGTGGAGACAGACCAAGGGCTGCCTGCAGTCGCTGGTAGAGATACACGGATTGCCACTGGAGATTCCGTACTATCCGGAACATAATCCGCTGAGCTCGATCAAAAGTTTTAATCCGGGATAAGCCGGGATAATCCGGGATGACCCCGGGATGCGACTCGCGCGAGGACAACAACTTATCCTCCGATGCGGAGGTACCGACGCTGCCTGCCAAGACACTCCCCCTGAGCCGATCATGCGGGTTTGAAGCGGGACCATGTGGACGGGGCGGACACTGTGAAGATCGGCGAGGTAAGAGTGGGCGGCGCGGATGTTTGCGTAGCAGGGAGGTGCGATGAAGGATCTGGTGCGACACCGAGCCGTGCGAGTGCTCGCCGCCGTCGTGGTGACCCTGGGCCTTGCGGGGAGCCTGCCGACGCACGCGCAGACGCCGGACGAAATCGTTGCCGAGCTACGCGCGCTCGCCGAGCAAGGCGACGCCCTGGCCCAGCTCAACCTTGGCCTCATGTACGCCAACGGGACCGGCGTGCCACAGGACGCCGCCGAAGCCGTGCGTTGGTACCGGCTGGCCGCCGAGCAGGGCCTCGCCGAGGCGCAGTTCAATATTGGGAATAAGTACGTCAACGGGACCGGCGTGCCACAGGACGCCGCCGAAGCCGTGCGTTGGTACCGGCTGGCCGCCGAGCAGGGCCTCGCCGAGGCGCAGTTCAATATTGGGAATAAGTACGTCAACGGGACCGGCGTGCCGCAAGACGACGCTGAAGCGGTGCGCTGGTACCGCCTGGCCGCCGACCAGGGCCTCGCCGACGCGCAGGCCATCCTCGGGATCATGTACGGCACCGGCCAAGGCGTCCCGCAGGACGATGTCGAAGCCGTGCGGTGGTACCGACTGGCCGCCGACCAGGGCTTCGCCTTGGCGCAGTACGGCCTCGGGCTCATGTACGGACAGGGACGCGGCGTTCCGCAGGACGATGCCGAGGCCATGCGGTGGTACCGGTTAGCGGCTGAGCAAGGCAACGCCGAGGCGCAGCACAACCTCGGGGTGATGTACGCCAATGGACGCGGTGTGCCGCAAGACGACGTGACGGCGCACAAGTGGCTCAATCTGGCCGCCTCCCGGTCAACGGGTGGGCAGCGCGAGCAGGCGGCAAAGGCCCGCGACGCCGTGGCCGCGACGATGACGCCTGAGGGCCGGAGCGAGGCGCAGCGCCTAGCGCGCGAGTGGAACGCGGCGCACCCGCGCGAGCCGTAGCGACACTACGGACTACACGCTGGTGCCCTAGGCCGTGGTGCTCGGGGCAGGTGATGTGGACGGGGCGGACGTTGTGACTTGGCGTGGCCATCGGCGTCTTGCTCAGGGCCTCGCACGTGCAGTGGACCTACTACGTGAACTATCAGAACAAGGTGTTCGGGCCACCAGAAACCGAAGACGACAATGCTCACAAATGACCCACCGCCGATGACACGAGTGAGGTTCTTACAGAGCGTCCGACACGCACCACGCGACGCCATTGGTCTGCTGGTGGCGCACGGAGGGTACGCGAGTGATCGCCCCGACGATCTGTTCGACGTCGAGTATCAGAGGATCAAGATCAGCGTAGAACGACGATACCTCGAACGAGTCGAGGACTGACTGGGACGCGGCGCACCCGCGTCGCCGAAGGGACAAAATCTTCGCGGTGCGCGCCGACGATGGGCCGGTCGTCAAGCGGCTCCGGCACGCGGATGGCAAAGGCTGGCGGTTGGTCAGCGACAACGACAACAAAGACCGGTACCCGACTGTCCCCTGGCCCAAGGACGCCGTGGTGCTCGGGCAGGTGATGTGGACGGGGCGGACGCTGTGAGGAGACGGGCCTGTCGGAGGCCCTCAGAAAGCAGGCACCGTTTGAGGGCTAAAAGGCTAGGCTAAACAGTCCAGCGGATCCGTTGTAGTGGAAGATGCACTGACTCAGGATGTCGCGACCGATAAGCGCATGAAAACCTTGCGATTGGAGCAACTCAGAGGCAATCACGGGAACCGTTGCCAGGTGGAGCGGAGATTGGGTAGTCGCCGCGAAGATCGCCAAGCCGATGTCGTATTGATCAACTGTAACCGGGGCATTCCCGGTAGATGGTGTATGGACCAACGCCGTCCCCGTTGGCGGAAGATTGAGCGCAGTCAGCACGGATGGATCGATGTTCGTACAACTCGCGCCTGTGTCAAGGAGCGCCGTGATCCGTTGCGGTGCTGGGACCGGCTGTCCAGCGGCTGTAAGCGCATCCTGCCTAGGCTCACTCACCGTGGCAACGGCAGTAAGGAGCGGCCCGCCAGGCGGTATTTGAAGCGTGAAATGAGGCACGCTGCGTTAGGCAGTCTGACGGGCCAGCGGTGTGATCAATCGAGTGAGGCACTGCACCACTTCAACGGTCTGGATTTGCTTGACCAAGAAGGGTTCAAGCTTAAACTTCTCGTACCCGATCTTGATCGCGTCTTCGTAGCTGGAAAAGAAATCGATGACGTCGTTTCCATGAATGAGCACAAATTTCCCTTCATGCTCCTTCCATTCGTGGAGTCCGTTCTTGTAGACCGCAAGTTCTTTTTCAAGAGCCATATACGTGTCTCCCAGCACGGGGAGTCTACACCAAGTATATCGGCTCGAAGTCGCGTTGATACCGGGTAGGGCGAAGGAGCTGGAGCGCGCACAGTGAGGTCGATCAAAAGTTTTAATCCGGGATCAGCCGGGATCAGCCGGGATGACCCCGGGATGCGACTCGCGCGGTCGCAACGACGCACGGGGACGCGGCGGCCCCAGCGGGGGTCGGTGGGCCGGGTGCGGCTCTACAACGTCACCGACGATGCAGTCGTCGATGGCCCCCAAGTCAGGTGGTGCTGGGTGGGCGGAAGGTCGCGATCCGGGGGCCGCGCGTCCGCCGCGACGGCGCGGAGCTGCGGATCCAGCGTGGCGCGTTGCGCTCGACGACGAGGCGTTCGTCGTCGATGCCCGGGTCGGTGTACGGTCGGTCGTGCAGCCCGGCGTGGATCACGCGCGCCAGCTTGTGGGCGGTGGCAAGGATCCATCCCGGAATCCGACGCTCCGCGGACCCGACGACTGACAGGGGTCAGTCGTACATGGCTCTCTCAAAACCCCGGACCACCGAACCTGGCTCGCGAGACGATCACGCGGACACCGGCCGCCACCTCGCCCCAAGCGCGACTCACCTCCCCGGCGCCGCGCCCGTAACCGCTGACATCGCCTGAATCCAACGAGGAAATCGGGGGCAACCCTCGAGCGATCCCGAAGTGCGAGCATCGGCAGGACTGGGTGGCGGTGGGGGCAGTCTCGAGCGAACCCGTCTCGCACGTCGACAAGCGAATAAAAGACGAACATTTGATGGGTCCCTACTATGTCCCGCTTCAAACTCCTTGACCGGCTCAGGGGGAGTGTCTTGGCGGGCAGCGTCGGTACCTCCGCATCGGAGGATAAGTTGTTGTCCTCGCGCGAGTCGCATCCCGGGGTCATCCCGGATTATCCCGGCTTATCCCGGATTAAAACTTTTGATCGAGCTCAGCGGATTATGTTCCGCGCCTCGTCTGACAATCCAGGTTCCGGGCCTGACGCCGACTATTCCGAGGCTCCGGTCCTCATAGAGCCCGGGTCCTGCGCCCTAGGGTTTTCTTGGACACTTGATTGCGAGAGAGTTCTCGCAGGAGGAGTGTCGAGATGAGGAAGCACGTTGAGGAATCGGTGGCGACCGGCGTGGCCGCCGGGCGCGGCCGTGGGGGTCGGTTCTCGGCCGGGCGCAAGCGTGAGGTAGTGATGCGTCTGTTGCGCGGGGAGGACCTCGAGTCCGTGTCGCGGGCGGTGGGGATCACGGCGGCGCGGGCGTCGCACTGGCGGGCTCAGTTTCTGGCTGCGGGGCAGGCGGGCCTAAAGAGCCGCGCACCGGATGCTCGGGACGAAGACCATCGTCGGCTGCAGGCCAAGATCGGCGAGCTGCTGATGGAGACCGAGTTACTGTACGCGAAGGTGGACCAGCTGGAGGCCGGCGGCCCTTTGGCCCGGCGGAGGTCGACGCGATGAGTGGCGCCCAGTCGATCTCCACCCGTCGGGCGTATGGCGTGCAGCGGGTCTGCCGCGTGTGGCACCGCGCCCGCTCCAGTGTGTATGCGCGGCGGCAGGCGACACGGTCTCCTGCACTGTGTCGTCGCCGCGGGCCGATCGGCGCTGCCCCGGACGACGTCCTGGTGGCCCACATTCGCCGGGTGCTCGAAGCCTCGCCGTTTCATGGCGAGGGCTACCGAAAAGCCTGGGCGAAGCTGCGGGTCGCGGGGATGCGCACCTCGAAGGAGCGGGTGCGCCGGTTGATGCGCGAGCACGACCTCCAAGCCCCGCCGCGCGCGGGCCACGCGCATGGGCCGAAGGCGCACGACGGGACCATCACCACCGAGGCGCCCGACGTGATGTGGGGCACAGACATGACGGCCACCGTGACGGTCGCCGAGGGGGCGGCCTTCGTCTTCGTGGCCGTCGATCACTGCGCGACCGCATGCATCGGGCTCCATGCCGCCAAGCGCGGGACCCGCTTCGAGGCCCTGGAGCCGATCCGCCAGGGCATCCGCGAACGCTTCGGGGGCATCGGCGCAGGCGTGGCCCGTGGGCTGCGGCTGCGTCACGACCACGGGTCGAACTACTTGGCCGACGATTTTCAACAGGAGGTCGCGTTCTTCGGCATCGAAAGCTCCCCGAGCTTCGTGCGGGAGCCCGAAGGCAACGGCGTCGCGGAGCGCTTCATCCGCACGCTGAAGGAGAATCTGTTGTGGGTGCGGAGCTTCGAGACGATCGAGGAGCTCCGCCTGGCCTTGCTCGAGTTCAAGCGGACGTACAACGAGCAGTGGATGCTGGAGAAGTACGACTACCGAAGCCCGGCCCAGGTGCGACGCGACCTCCTCGGGCTGGACGCGGCGGCGTAGAAGCGAATACCGTCAAACCACTGTCCAAGAACCCTGAGGCGGTACACGGGGCAGTGCTCAACTTCCCGGATGTAGTCTGGTCGGCGGGGCTGCGGAACGTCGTCCTGGTCTTGAGTACAACGTGCGAAGCCTGCGAAGAAAGCATTCCGTTCTACCAGACGTTGTCCGGCCACCTTACCGACCAGCCGAGTACGCGACTCATCGTACTGGGATATGAGGAGGCGCCCGCTATGCGAGAGTGGCTTGAGGCGAATCAGGTCATGGCGGATCAGGTATTGCAGCATAGGGATCTTTTGGACTTCGGCCTCTCTCTTACGCCAACCCTCCTAATGGTCGACGCCTCCGGATCCGTCACCGATGTCATTCTTGGCCGGCTGACAGCAACAGATGAGTCTGTGGTCATGAATCGCCTGAAAGAGCCGACCAGTACTTCGACGATCGACAACACTAGCTACGTGAACGAAATCTCTCAGGAAGCCCACCGCAGGTCCGGGCGCAAGCCTCGACTCCTGGACATTCGGGACCGAGACGCTTACGTCGAGCGTGGTCGCGCCGGCTCAACCAATATTCCCTCTGACGAACTGTCTACCCGAGCGCCTCTGGAGTTGGACCCCTCGGAAGCGTTGTTGGTTGATTGCGTGGGCGTGCCCTTTCTTAGGTGTCGTGCTGCCGGAAAGGCGCTTACAGCGCTGGGGTTCAGTGAAATCGAGCTCCTGATGCCGTAGGACCTATTTGTGCTCTCTCCCAACTACAAAGGATGTAGCCGCAATGCGCCGAGTATTCCAACGACCGCCGTGCTCAGCACCTTTACGATCTCGTTACTGGGCGGCATGTGGGCATCGAACTTCGTGGCGCAAACTGCAGCGAGCAGGCGCTTCGCGTGGAAACAGAACCCGCTCAGCTAGGCATAACCCAAGTTTTAATCCGGGATAAGCCGGGATAATCCGGGATGACCCCGGGATACGATTCTCGCGGTCGCAACGACTTGCGGGGACGCGGCGGCCCCAGCGGGGGTCGGTGGGCCGGGGGTGCGGCTCTACAACGTCACCGAGCGCGTTGCGCTCGACGACGAGGCATTCGTCGTCGATGCCCGGGTCGGTGTACGGTCGGTCGTGCAGCCCGGCGTGGATCACGCGCACCAGCTTGTGGGCGGTGGCAAGGATCCATCCCGGTATCCGACGCTCTGTGGGCGCAACGACTGACGCCGAGTCCAGCGCCGGGACGCCACGTTGCACCTGCCGGTGCAGGTCCACGCGCGCCGCGCGTCATGGTCAGTTTCTGTGACGTGGGCTCGGCCGCCGCGCCGCGAGAAGTTCTTGAAGCGCATATTCCGGGACTTGCCGGGATCCATCCCGGAATCCGACGCTCCGCGGACCCGACGACTGACAGGGGTCAGTCGTACATGGCTCTCTCAAAACCCCGGACCACCGAACCTGGCTCGCGAGACGATCACGCGGACACCGACCGCCACCTCGCCCCAGGCGTGACTCACCTCCCCGGCGCCGCGCCCGTGACCGCTGAAATCGCCTGAAATCCATGGAAAAACTTGGGGTTGCGCCCGAGCGAACCCGGAGTGCGAGCACCGACGGGACTGGGTGGCGGAGGGGGCAGTCTCGCGCGAACCCGTCTCGCACGTCGACAAGCGAATAAAAGACGAATATTTGATGGGTCCCTACTATGTCCCGCTTCACACTCCTTGACCGGCTCAGGGGGAGTGTCTTGGCGGGCAGCGTCGGTACCTCCGCATCGGAGGATAAGAGGATAAGTTGTTGTCCTCGCGCGAGTCGCATCCCGGGGTCATCCCGGATTATCCTGGCTTATCCCGGATTAAAACTTTTGATCGAGCTCAGCGGATTATGTTCCGCGTCCGCGCGGCATGACCGCGTCGGCCGAGACCCTCGCCGACGACCTGCTAGGCGACGTGCGTCCCGTCATTCTCATGCTGCTGGTGGCGAGCGCCCTCGTGTTGCTCGTGTCAATCGTCAACGTCGGCGCCCTGTTCCTTGCGTTTGAGCTCACCAAACGGCAGGATGTCGCCGTGCGCGTGTCGCTGGGCGCCACGCCGCGGCGCTTGTTGCTGCTGGCGCTCAGGGACGCGCTGATGGTCGCGGTCGCGGGCGCTGCCCTTGGCGTCGGCATCGCCTATGGAGTGTTAAGGCTGGTCGTTGCGTTCGCATCGACTCAGCTGCCGCGCACGGACGCGATCGAAGTGGATGGAGTGACGCTCGCCTTCGCTATCGCGATCGCAGTCGTGGCCACGATGGCGTTTGCGACCTCCCGCGTGTATGGCCAGCGGCGTGTCGAGCCTTCGCGTGTGCTCAACGCGACGTCTCGCGGCGGCACGCCCGCGGCGCGGCGAGCCCAGCGGGTCCTGGTGGTCGCTCAGGCGACACTCGCGGTCACAGTAATCCTGGGCGCCGGGCTCGTGGCGCGGAGCCAGCTGAATCTCGAATCGTTAGAGCTAGGGCTGGACGGTGACCGCATCCTGATGGTCCAGGTCGTCCCTCCGCGGCAGGAAGACTACGGGGATCCGAAGCGATTCAACGCCAATCTGGACCTAAGCATGGAGGCCATTGCGCGGCTCCCGGGCGTGCAGGGTGTAGCGCCGATCCTCAGTGAGCCCTTTGGCGGCATGTCTGGCTGGGATGCGCGCTATCTGCTGGAAGGACAGGCGCCGGAGGAGCAGACACGCCAGCCGCTACTCAACTTCGAAATCGCGTCGCCCGCCTTCTTCCGAACACTCGGCATCGAGATCGTCCGAGGGCGCGCGTTCGACGATGAGGACAGTGCCCAAGGGCGTCCGGTCCTCATCTTGAACGAATCCGCGGCAAAGCTGGCATGGCCCAACAAGGACGCGATTGGCGAGCGAATGCGGATTTCAGGCGCGCCCTGGGCCACCGTGATCGGCGTGGCGGCGGATACGCGCTATCGAGAGCTGACGGACATTCGCCCGACGGTCTACCGGCCGCGCGCGCAGTTCGACGCCGCGCCAGGGTTTCTCGCCGTCCGCACGGCGGGTGACCCGATTGCTCTCGCCCCCGCGATTCGTAGCATTGGCCAGGCGGAGTGGCCGGGTATGACGTTTACGTCGTTACGGCGGCTCGACGACTACACGTCGGAGCCACTCGCACGCTCACGCGTGACCGCCGGTCTGTTCGTCGGGTTCGCTTCGATCTGCCTGTTGTTGTCCACGGTCGGCCTGTACGGTGTTGTGGCGTCCCATGTGGCGGACCGTACTCGCGAGGTTGGCATACGGATGGCGCTCGGCGCGCCCAAGAGCGTCGTGCTCCGGGCCGTCCTGCGCGAGGGTGCAGAGATGACCATCGTCGGGGTGATTGCCGGCGCGGCGGTCGCCGCCCTCTTCAGCGACTGGATCGAATCGATCCTTTACGGCGTCAGCCGCCACGACCCTGCGACGATCGCGAGTGTCACGCTGCTCGTGTGCCTCGTGAGCGGTGTAGCGACCTATATTCCTGCCAGACGCGCCGCAAGTGTCGAGCCGACGGCAGCTCTCCGCGAGTGATGAGGAGGTGCGTGTGTACCAGGTGATTCTGGTGAATCCTCCGTTCGCAGCCGTCTCCTCGCCTTCGATTGCGCTCACGCAGCTCAAGTCGATGGTCGACAGTATGAGCGACCCCGACATCTCGGTACGTGTGCTGTACGTCAACCAGGATTTCGCGGAGTTTCTGGGCATCGAGCTGAATGAAGAGATATCCAGCCTGGCATCGAGCATGTGCGGTTTGGGAGACTGGTTCTTCCGGCCGTACGCGTTTCCGGCCCTTGCCGACAACGAACGGCCGTACTTCACCCGGTACTTTCGCGACACGGCCTCGACGATCGCGGCCAAGTGGCAGCTCATTTCAGGCAAGCGGCAAGAGGCGGGAGCGGTGGTTGAACGGCTCATCGATCGATACTGCCTCGCGGATAGTGACCTCGTCGCCTTTTCGTCGATGTTTAGCCAGAATCTCGCGACGTTTGCCTTCGCCAAGGCGTTGAAGTATCGCAATCCTCGCCTAAGAACTGCAATTGGGGGCGCCAATTGCGAGTCGCCGATGGGCCAAGTGATCGCCGCGCATGTGCCGGACATCGACTTCGTCTTCTCCGGTCCTGCGTTGAAGACCTTCCCTGCGCTGATGGGAGGTCGACGCACAGGGTGAGGAATACGCCGTGGGGTCGTACGCGCCGATCAGGGTCTTCTTCGACGATTTGGACGAACGCATTGCCGCCCTGCCTGGCGTCGTATCGGCGGCAGAGACGTCGGACCTCCCACTCTCCGACCGACGGTACGACGGGTTCAGGCCGTTCTACCTCCTCGATCAGCCGGGTGGTGCTACCGAGGCCTCGGCCCAGTCTGCGCGGAACCGCGTCGTGAGCCCAGACTTCTTCGAGCTCTTGGGGGTCCCGATGCTTGCCGGACGGGGACTGGAGATCGCGGACGGAACCGGGCCAGGTGTCGCGGTCGTCAACGAGACGTTCGCACGGCGGTTCTTTCCGGGGCAGTCGCCCCTGGGTCAGCGACTCCGGTATCTCGACAACATGTATGCGCCTGGTGAGGTCGGCTTCGGGGCTGCTCATCGCCTCTTCGATGAACTAGAGATTGTGGGTGTCGTCGGCGACATTAAGTACCGCGCTCTCGCTGAGCCGCCCGAGCCGGCGATCTTCATGTCGAACACACAGTGGGTACAACGCCGTCGAACCGTGAGCGTCCGCTCTGCGGTCGAGAGCGCCATGAACTAGAAGCACTCGATCCATCGCTGAATCCGCAGTTCCAGACCTACACCTCGATCGTCGACGCGTCGATCGCCAACGCCTGGGGGCGACACTGTTCGTGCTCTTCGGTGTGTGCGCCCTTGCCCTCGCTGCCGTGGGCCTCTATGGGCTGATGTCCTCGTCCGTCGCGCAGCGATCGGGGGAGATTGGCGTTCGGAGCGCGCTCGGCGATAATCCGGGATAATCCGGGATGACCCCGGGATGCGACTCGCGCCGGCGCAACGGTATTGTCAACTTGATCAGGCGAGGGCGATCTTCGCCCTGATCGAGTCCGGCTCAGCCGCCCATCAGCAGGCACACGTCACTACGTCCCATTCGACGAACGCTCGGGTTCGCAGCAAGCGGTGATCAGCCGCCCGCAACAAATGTCGGCCCACGCGGAAGAGATTTTGGACGACGCCGTGGACCGACGCGAAGCGTTGCAGATGGCCCGCCGACTTGAAGCGCCGCATCTGGCGTTCACGCTGACGGGTCGGTTGATGCGAGACTTCCGCGCGGTTGTTCGCATACTGGTCCGTGCAGTGGATCACCGACGGCATGACCGTACGGAAAGCGGCCGGATAACTGCGGAGCTTGTCGGTGACGAGCCGACGAGGCACGCTGCCTTGGCGTTTCAACAACTTCCGGAAGAACCGCACCGCAGCGCGACGATTCCGCCGCGACTGGACCAGTAGATCGAGGACGTCGCCGTCCTCGTCCACCGCCCGCCAGAGATACTGCTGGCGGCCGTTGAGTGTCACGAAGAGTTCGTCAAGGTACCACGTGTCACCCTGTTGCCCACGTCGGCGCCGGAAGGTGCGCGCGTAGCCCGGACCGAACGTCACGCACCATTGACGGATGGTCTCGTAGGTGACGGTAATGTGCCGTTGGGCCAGCAGGTCTTCGACGTTCCGGAAGCTGAGCGCGAAGCGGTAGTAGAGCCAAACCGCGTGGCTGATGATCTCAGACGGGAATCGGTAGCCGCGATAGCTCAGTGTCTGGTTACTCATTCGCCCACTGTGCCACTTGGACTCCCAACCTGACAATACCCCCGTACTACCTCGACGAATTCGTCTTTCGGTTCAACCGACGGCGGACGCCGATGGCCGCCTTTCAATCCTTGCTTGGGCTGACCTCTCAACACCAGCCCCTCCCCCACAACATGTTGTATGGTGGTGAGCAAACCGGATAAGCACTACGCCCGCTTATGATCCGGCTGCGCGCGGCGCGGCGGTAGAGTTGTCCACGACGGGGGACACTCCCGCGAAATCCCCCACATTTTGAGGGTCTCAAAACCCCCAGAAAACGCCATTTGAAGGCAATTTCATGGATCAAAAGTTTTGCACCACAATTGTGTCGGCCGATCCCCGTAAGTCGTTGCGACCGCGAGAGTCGCATCCCGGGGTCATCCCGGATTATCCCGGATTATCCCGGATTAAAACTTTTGATCGAGCTCATCCGGTCATGATGGAGACGGTGATCCGGGCACCTGGATGCTCCTCCACATCTCGCCGCCACAACTCCGCGCCGGTCGACGCGTCGACCGCGTAGACGTTGGCGGCCGTATCGCCGAAGTAGAGCGCGTGGCCCGTGTGCAGCGCGCCGATGGAGATTGCCGTCCGCACGCCGCCGCGGGCGACATAGGTCCAGTGACTGCATCCCGTCTTCGCGTCGAGGGCGTAGACCACGCCGTTCTGGCTCCCTACGAACAGTCGCCCACCCGCAACCGCCGGCTGCGCCCATGCCTGCGTCGACTCTGGGAATCCGAACGCCCACTGCAGGGTGAGGCGCGGCACCTCGTCGACGCGTAACCCTGCGTGCGCCGCGGGTTGGAAGCGGTGATTCTCCGCGTTCACGCCCCAACCGCTCCAGTGCCGGCCGCCCAGCGGGTCCATCAGCGCCGCTGCCTCAGTGCAGCCACCAACGCTCGTGCCGATCGGATCGCCGGACACGGCGCGCCCGGTCATGAACTCCGCGACGGCGCGACGATCGAGGATCGAGAGCGCTAGGCCCTGGAGGGCCATCGTGCCAGTTGTTAGCGCCGTGACGATCGCCTCGGGCGCGCGCTCCCGCATCGTCTCGAGCGTGGGGGAACGCGGCACGCCGGGGGGCGTGTGACAGCGCGCGCACTGGTCACGAAACAGCGCCGCGCCCTCGGGTTCCTGCGCGGCGGGCGTGGCGGGACTACAGAGTGGGAGTATCAGAACCCACATCGCGATCTGTGTCTTCATCTCTCCTCCGGCTCTCTCCTTCGTGCAACCAACAGCGCATGCGTTCGTTTGGCTCTAACGGGTCTCTACCGTGCGGTCCAACTGCTCGAGCTCGCGGAGCGCCCGCTGCGCCTTGACCACGCTGGCGCATTTCTCTTCGTTCTCCAGCCACATCGCCATCAACGAGCGCGTACCGCTCTTCCGGTGCTGAACCGCCAGGTAGCCGAACTAGACGCCCCCGCCCCCCCTCGACAGTCGGATCAGCCCCATCACATCACAGCCACCCCGCTCGACGGTCTAAACTTCAGCCTACTCGTTCCGGCCCAGGTCCGGACCCGGACGCCGGTGGCGGTGGTGTAGCCCGTCAGGCCCGCGAACTGGCCCCGCCGTCGGCGCCGTCGGCCGGCGACGCGGAGAACCCGAAGTAGCAGAGCACGAGCCCGACGCCCAGCGGCATCAGCCCCACGAGATAGACCGGCTCCTCCGGGGCGATGAAGAAGAGGAACGCCGTCAACGCGACACCGACGGCCGTCGTGATCACGCCGCCCATCCTGAGACCGCGGATCTTCTCCCGCTCCTGATCACGACGCTGTCGATCCTCCTGATCCTGGACGAAGGCGACGACGGTGTCGGCGCTCGAGCCTGAGTCGAGCATCTTCTGATAGGTCTGATGCTGGTGAAACGACTCCCGTTCCTTCCGGTGGTTGTCCGCCCAGACGACCACGGAGATGAAGGCAAACACCGAGATCACGGCCGTGACGATGACGACAACGAGGGTAGCGGGCATGCGTCCTCCTCTATCATGGAGCCCCGGGGCTATTCCCGGCTTCCTGGACCGTTCGACGCGGTGCGGATCCGGCCGGTTGCGTTTTCTGCGACCTGACGGCGACCGGCAAAGTTAACGCAACCGGGACGGCGCCGGCGACGTCAGACATCTTGGACTCGATGGACAGATCCCCAGACCAGGATCGCGACGACGTGGCACGCGTCCTGGCGGGTGACGTCGAGGCGTTCTCCGGGATCGTGCACCGCTGGCAGGGGCCGCTGGTGACCTTGGCGTTCCGCTTCTGCCGGCACCCGGCGCGGGCTGAGGAGTTGGCGCAGGAGGCGTTCCTCCGCGCCTATCGCCGACTGGGTCAGTGGCGTGGCGACGCGGCGTTCTCCACCTGGCTCTTCGCCGTGGCGACCAACGTCTACCGGTCCGACGTGCGGCGAGTACGTCCCCAGGAGGTCGCGCTGCAGGAGACCGACGGGATGCCTGGCGACGGGGACGTGCTGGCGTCGATCGAGGCGGGGGAGCAGGCGGAGATCGTCCGCCGGACTGTCGGCACGCTGCCACGGCGCTATCGAGACGCGGTGGTCCTATACTACTTCTCCGACATGGACGTCGCGTGCGCGGCGCGGTCGCTGGGGGTTCCGACGGGGACCGTGAAGGCGCGGCTGCATCGTGCGCGGTCGCTGCTCGAGGACCGCCTCTCACGTATGATGGACAGGAACTCAAGGAAGGGCTGATGCACGTCGACCTCGATGATGCCGGGATCGATCGCGCGCTTCGCGAGGAGCGGTCCCTCGAACCGTCGCCGCAGTTCGCCGCGCGGGTGATGCGGTCCGTGCGCGACGAGGCGGACGCGACGCAGGCGCTCCCGTTTCCGTGGGTCCGGTTTGGGCTCGGCCTGGCGCTCGCCGGGCTCGTGCTGCTCATTCTGCTCGGGAGTTCCGCCGGATCGGCGCCAGCGTGGACCGTGACTCCCGCGGTCGCGCGGACCGTGGAGGTGGTCAGCGTCACCCTGACAGGCACCTTCGCACTGGTCACCTGGTCGCTCCGTCTGGGCCGACCGTAGCCAGGTTTCCAGGACTGTTGTCTTTAGGAGATCAAAACCTCATTTCTGGTGGGGCGTCTCGACGACCCGCGTGGGGCTGCAACATGCCTTGCGCAAATCCGAGGAACCCAGAAATGTTCGCACATCGTTCGCACAAACTGGCCCCGATCAGCGCCCTGAACGTCTCGGCCTGGACGACGGTCCAGTGCATAAGTCATTAGAATAGGTCGGCTTACCACCGCTATGCCGAGGTGGCGAAACTGGCAGACGCACAGGACTTAAAAAGCGTTTGTCGTGATCGAAGAGGGGCCGAAACGTTAGGGTTTTGCGGGCGTTTCGGCCCTTCGTTTTGGTTGGCGTTGGGTGCTCTTGGGTGGGCATCTGACACTCTTTGGGCACACTCTGGGCACACCGCATCCGTTGCTCCTCCCCCTGGCCGCGTGCGAGATACCCGACGAGCAGGCTCTGGGCTAACGACCGGCCCTGGGTAGAGTGTGCGGGTCAGGAGACGGGCGGTCGTCCCTAGTAACCTACGTCGAATCCGATCAAGTACACGTGGCTCCGGTAGCACCGCTGTTTCTCACGTGAGCCGTAACCCCCGTCCCCGTTGAACCACCCGCTGCCCCGCGGTAGGCTAGGCATCTCACCGTTCGTCGTCGTGGTCGGAGAATAGTGATGACTCGACGTTACGTGTACCTCATCGCGGTCGCCATGCTCGTGGCGGTTACCACTGTGCCGATCTACGCGCAGCAGGAGTACATCGATGAGCTGCGGGCGCTGGCAAACCAAGGGATTGCCGCCGCGCAAAACGACCTCGGGGTTAAATACGCCACCGGCGCCGACCACGACGCGCGCGAACCTCGCGGCGCACTGGCAGTGGCGATACAGCCGGCTCGAGAACGACTGTAATCACACGTACGACCTTCTCATCCAAGCGCTCGCCGACGTGCAGAGCTACCGGGAGATGACGCACGCGCTTCTCGACGCCCTGCACAATGCCAACAAATTGGCGAAGCGTCACCGCGACACCATGAACCGGCTGCGAAAGGAACGACAGGAAGGGCAAAAATCATGAAAACAGAACGGACTGAGTACATCCTCGATCCCGCTTTCTGCAGCACGGGGCTGCGACACCCTCCGCCTCGCCTCGCCTCGTGTTGAACGCCCCGCTCGTAGGCGGTAGAATCAGCGTCTCCGTCACATCGTCGCTCTTAGGAGGCAGCAATGACGAAAAGCCAATTCCGTGAGTTTTTGTTCGGAGCGAAACACCTTACCGGACTGCTGGTCGCAGCAGCTACGGTCGCCGTACTCTTTTTCTTGGAAGTTGGTGCCGTTGGACAAGAAGCTCAGTTCCCGGTCGACGGTGAACACAGTGTGTCGGCGCTGCCGTCGACTCAGGAGGCGCCGGGATATAACCCGACGACCCCAGCAAAAGTTGAGCTGGGAAGGCTGCTGTTCTGGGACCCGCTGTTGTCGGGACCCCAAGACGTAGCCTGCGCGACGTGCCATCATCCCATAAACGGCTATGCGGAGGACCGCGACCTGTCGCTCGGCGTGACGGGCACCGGCCGGGGCCGCTTCCGGCGTGACGGGCATCTCGTCAAACGCAATAGTCCGACGGTTCTGAACGTTGCTTTCAACGGCATCGATGAATCGGGCCGCTACGACCCGGCGACTGCGCCGGCGTTCTGGGACAATCGCATCAGGAGCCTCGAATCGCAGGCGCTCGAACCGCTCAAGTCGTTTGAGGAAATGCGAGGGGACACCTACCCGGAGGATGAGGCTCTCGCGAGAGTGGTGGCGAAGCTCCAGGCCAACGCCGAGTACCCGAGCCTGTTCGCCGGGGCCTTCGGCAGTGAACAGCCGGTCACCGCGGAAAACCTAGGCAGGGCGATAGCGGCGTTCATGCGGTCGCTGCTGGCCAACAACTCGCCGTTCGACCGCTACATGCGCGGCGACAGCAGCGCCATGACGACGGAACAGGTCCGCGGAATGGAGCGCTTCGAGGAGATCGGGTGCATCAGGTGCCACAACGGGCCCATGTTCTCCGATTACAAACTGCATGTCATGGGCGTGCCCGACAACCCCGCTCTTGCATCAGGTGCCACAACGCCCGCCTCCGACGGAGGCGCGCAGAACCCTCCTTGCCCGGCAGGTCCTCCGGAGCCGCGTACTGATGCGTCCCGAGCAGCGTGCGACAGCTATGCGTTTCGCACGGCGTCGCTGCGAAACCTCGAATTGACCTTCCCATACGGGCACAATGGCATGTTCAGGACGCTGCGCGCCGTCGTGGGGTTCTATGAATCCACCATCGCCGGGGAGTCCCGGAACCCGAACGTCCCCTACGAGGAGCTCGACCCGCGGCTTCGCGAGTTGCAGAACGTGGACGAAGAAGACGTGGATCTGATCGAGTTTTTAATTGCTCTGAGCGATGGGTCGTTCGACCGGACGATTCCCGAGCGCGTACCGAGCGGCCTGCCCGTCGGCGGAAACATTCAATAGAGAGCAGAGTACGCGCCGTCGTGGTATGCTGCTGGCTTTTCAACGCCCAAATTTTGAGGCATAGCGATTGGAGGACTCACATGAAACCGATCTCTCTGTTTGTACTCGGCGTCATGACGGTTGCGATGAGCGCGCCGGCGCAGGCGCAGGTCTATGAGGAGCGCCGGATAGACACGACAGACCCCATCCAAAAGCCGTTGCTCGCCGCTCCGAACGCGGCTATGGCCAGGGACGCCACGGTCGTTAAGTGGATTCGGAATCCGGCGAAGAGTCCGGAGGATGACGTCACGGCTGCCGACTTTACGTTTGAAGTTTTGAGGCCCGGCCCCGGGCGTATGATCTGCTACGACCTGACCGGCTTCCCTGGAGAGCGGCCGTGGTCGGTGGAGTGCGTTAGCAGCGACGCCAACATGGCGCGCATCGCGCAGAATCGAGCGTTCGCGGAGATGGGGGCCAAGGCCCAGCCACTGCTGGCAGTGGCCAGTGGAGGCAGGCCCGCCGGGCGTCCTGTCTTGTCGAGCAGCGGCACCGGAGGGATTAGGGATCTGGTTGTGGCCTCCGGGGAAGACGGAACGCGTGAGCTGCCCGAAGTCGGGACCATTTGGTATAACCTCCGGGGCGACAGCCAGGACACCGCCATCTGGCACACGTTTATCGGCATGCCGAACTTCATGGCGGACGAAGTCGGACTGCCGAATGTTCGCGACGCGGGCGGCGCCTGGCTGATGTTTGAGGGCACGCCGGACGCCCACATCATGATAAATGGCCGATAACCGGCAGAGAGTTTCTCGGCCTCGGGGTTTTTGACCACGAATCAGGGGGAGGTGTGTGACACCTTCCCCTGATTTCCCGCAGGTTGGGAATGACTTCGCTTTGCGTGAGCTTTATGAAATATCTACTGATAGGTCTTCTTGCCTCCGCTCTTCTTGCCTCCGCCACGATGTTTGCAACGCAGAGCAGACAGACTTTCTCAGGCACGATCACCGATGACGAGTGCCCCAGCGCCGATCATTCCGGAATGCGGATGGGGTCGACCGACGCTGCCTGCGCCATCGCTTGCGTCGATGACCACACCGTCGAGTTCGTTTTGTTTGACGGCGAAGCAACCTATCTGTTGAGCGACCAGGACAAATCAAGAGAGTTTGCCGGAATGAAAGTAGCAGTCGTCGGCACGTGGGACTCCACGACCCAGACGATCCAGGTCAATTCAATGGCCGCGGCCAAGTGACCCATCGATCCTCCCGGCATCCACACGGTTTTCGAATATTTCCTCATCCTACTTGAATGCCATCATGACCTCTGGCGTCGGGGCGGGGCGCGAGCCCTCAGAACCGCCTAGCCGGAGGGACCCGCGTTCATGCCTCCAGCGGCGTGGTCGGGATTTATTCGGCGGGGGCCACGATCATGATCTGGTCGAGGGCCGCTTTGTCGGCCGGCAGCTCTGACTCGCCGGAGGGATAGCTGCTGGCATCGAGCAGGTATGCCAGGACGTCGGTGTACTCCTCGTCCGACAACCGCCCCGGGCCGTCCGCCGGCATAGACACCTTAATTCTCTCGAACAGTGAACCGACCGGCACCTCGGTCCAGAAGACGATGAAGTCGTTCCCGGCGATGCTCGGGGCCATTTCGTCCCCCATGAAGTCTTGGCCATGGCAGGAGGCGCAGTTCTCGTTGTAGAGGCCCCCGCCGCGAAGCGCCTGCGCCGAGGTGAACACGCCGTCCAGCACCGAGCTGGACGCCTCCTGTCCAACCGCGAGCGCCGTCCGACTCGTCACTACGCCGGTCTCCTCAGCCAGGCCGCCCATCGACGCGCACGCAAACACCAGTCCCACACACCCTACCGTCAGCAGCCTGTTCATCCGTCGTCTCCTCGACTGGAAATCGTCCGATCCTCGTCCCGTTATTCTGGCATTCTCCGTCAGACGCGATCAACCTGACCCGCCCCCCAGGGTTGAGCCAGTTCTTATGAGAGAGCTGGGCTCATGATCAGTCCGTTCAGGGACACTGGGCTGATGGCTGCCGGAGCCGGCGGCCGATAGCCCAGCGCGCTGTGCGGCCGCACTGTGTTGTACTCGCGGCGCCACCGTTCGATCAAGATCTGTGCTTCCGTCAACGTGTAGAAGATCTCGCGGTCGAGCAGTTCGTCGCGCAACTTCCCGTTGAACGATTCGACATACCCGTTCTCCCAGGGACTCCCCGGCTCGATGAACAGCGTCTGCACCTGGAGGGCCGCGAGCCACTGGCGCATCAACGTCGCCGTGAACTCCGGCCCATTGTCTGAGCGAATGTGCGCCGGCACGCCGTGCGTCACGAACAGCTCCGCCAACGTCTCGAGCACCTCCAGCGACCGGAGGCGTCGCGCCACGACAATCGCCAGACACTCGCGCGAATACTCCTCGATAACCGTGAGGATCTTGAGCGGCCGCCCGTCATGCGTCCGTGCCGTCACAAAGTCATACGCCCACACGTGGTGGCGATAGGCGGGCCGTCGACGAATGCACGACCCGTCGGTCAACCACAACCGGCCCCGTTTGGGCTGTTTCTGCGGGACTTTCAACCCTTCCCGCCGCCACAGCCGCTCCACGCGCTTGTGCTTCACCGGCCAGCCCTCCCCACGCAACAGCCCCGTAATCCGCCGATAGCCATACCGCCCATACGCTGTCGCCAGCTCAATGATCCGGTCCACCAACCGCGGCTCGTCATCCGACACCACCGCCCGATGCCGGTGCGTGGACCGCGCCTGGCCCAGCACCCGGCAGGCCCGCCGCTCGGAGACGCCCAGCCGGTGGCGGACCACGGCCACCGCCTGCCGGCGTCTCGGCGGGCTCAGAAGTTTCCCGAGGCCACCTCTTTGAGAATCGAATTGTCGAGCGCTTGGTCCGCCACCAACCTCTTGAGTCGCGTGTTCTCGCGCTTGAGTTCCTTGAGGCGCTTGGCCTGGTCGAGCCGCAACCCGCCGTACTCCTTCCGCCAGCGGTAGTACGTCTGCTCACTGACCCCCAGCTTCTTGCACATCGCCGGCGTCCGTAGGCCGCGGCTCAGCTCCACCTCGGCCTGCCGCAGCTTGCTGACAATCTGTTCCGTGCTGTACCGCTTCGTGGGCATCCTGCCTCCTCCTTGCGTCCACGATCCTAACGCTGGATCTGGACCGGTTTAAGGGGGGCAGGTCATGATCGGCCGCTGGAGCGCCAAGAGGAACTGGGTTGAGCGTGTCGCCGAGTGGGGCGACGAGCAGGACAGGCAGAACCGCATTACCCAGACCGTCCCCGTTGACCCGCTAATTTTGGGCAGGAATCCAAAAATCGGCAGCCACCCCGTATTGCATCCTTAGTCTGCGAGCGGGAGGATGCCGTGTACAAACAACCGCGTGAAAGTCGAACGGTCATGAGACCGTCCTCGCCAGCCCGGTCCGGGCTGACACGGGGGCACCGACTCTGCGCCGACCGACCTCCTGGTTTATCCTGGGGGCTCTGTAGGACAGGTTAACCGAGCAGCCACGAGGGGCTCATGCCGACACGGCGCGAAGGGAATGTCATGTCAGACACCAACGCTCCTGAAGGTCGCCGTCGATTACTGAAAGCTCTCGCCGTCGGAGGTGGTGCGGTCGTCGGTGGCAACAGTCTGCCTGAATCATGGATGAAGCCTGTGATTGAGTCAGTGGTGCTGCCGACGCATGCGCAGGCGTCCGGGGGGGGTGCGCTCACGGATGAGAATTTCTTTACTGCTGTGGCCTTATGGTTTTCTGATGAAGGTACCGCGACGTCAACCTATGGACATATCAGTAATTGGGATGTGTCTGCTGTGACCAATATGTCATTCGCATTCGACGGCAGGTCTTCATTTAACGAAGATATCAGTTCGTGGAACGTCAGAAACGTCACGGACATGCGCTACATGTTCTACGAGGCCGGGTCGTTCAACGGAGACATCAGTTCATGGGACGTCAGCAGCGTCACGAGCCTTTCTGGCATGTTCTACCAGGCCACGGCGTTCAACGGAGACATCAGTTCGTGGGACGTCAGCAGCGTCACGCACATGAACTACATGTTCTTCTACGCCGCGTCGTTCAACCAGGATTTGAGTGGCTGGTGTGTCACAAACATCGCTAGCGAGCAAAGTAATTTCGATACTGGGGCGAACGCGTGGGTTCTGGATCGCCCGGTATGGGGGACGTGTCCCTGACCTGAGACCTATGGGGCAGATGTCGGAGACCAGATTCACCCCACACCCAAGGCTCGTATCGGTGATGACCACCACGACGGTGAGCCGACCTCAGGAGTGGCGTCCCCAAGGGGAAGCGCACGTATGTGGACGCCCACACTCCAGGGAAAAAGCGCAGGTTGCCGGGTAATCTCTCACGCCCGTCCCCGTTGAGCCGCTAGTTGTGCGTCACGATGCAAACGTCAGGAGCTTTCACCCACCGTTGAGTTCGGTGGCGAATCCCCAGTCCGGTCGATGTAGGTCTGCACGATGGCCTCGTGCCACTTGGCCACCTCCCGTGCTTCCGTGTCACAAAGGTGGCCATCGAGCCAGTGTTCCAGGCGTTCAAGGTCCGCCACGGTCAGCGTGTGTAAGAACCGTCTGTACCACTCGTCCTGTCGGCGTTGGAGATCGCTCTCGGCGGTGTGGTGCGCGGAGATCGCCGAGGATTCCAGTCGCTGGAGGCGGCTGGCCGCACGGAGAAACCGCCTACTCATGCGTGCATGCTGCTGTGACCGTGTCCTCCAGCGCGTCCAGTCGGGCTTCGAGACCGGCGAGTTCTGTGGCTCGTAACGACTGATCCAGTAAGGCCGACGCCGCACGCACCTCGATGGACGGGAGACCGCACGCAAGGTTGCGTTTCAGCGCATCGAGGGCCTCAATCGACGCGGTCTGTAACGAGGAGAGCGACCGTTGCACTAACTCGCTCCGCGCCTGCGTGTAGACGTCCTGAAAGTCCGACCGTTTGATCCAGCGCGACAGGGTGGATTCGGAGACCCCGCAGAGCCCAGCCGCCCCTTCGACGGTGGGCGACTGCAACAGCGCGATCACCGCGTGGTGCATCTTGCGTGTGAACTTCTGACCGTGTCCCTTCATCTGGCGTCACCTGCGCTCCTCTGTTGTCCTAGTCACAGCCTTCGCGTGCTGTCATGATCGATCCGCCGTGACAAGGCTGTCGAACGACACAATCGCAAGCGTCCAAGCGTTAGTACGTAGGCTCGCCCCAGCGGTCACGGAGGCACGCGTGACTGGTGCCAGGCTTACTACGAATGGGCGCGGTATTCGGGCCCAACTCGCCCACATTGTGACGTCGTTAGGACCCATCACTCGGTCCGCCGTTGAGGGTGAACTCCGGAACAGGCGAGAAGGACCGTTGCTCCGTGTCCTGCTCGACGGAACCCTGTCCGACTCAGCGCGGAAACGCGCCGCTCGTGAGCTCACGAGCCCGCGCCGTGGCTTCATGGCTCCGTGCCTTGCTCGGCCGTCGGCATACCGGAATTTGCCGCGCATCGCCCGTAAGGACGACGTCGAGCCCGCCGTGCTTCTGAAGGACCTGCTCATGTGGGGACTGCTCACGGCGGCCAACGAGGTCGATAAATCCCGGTACGTTCGCTTGGGAACCGCATGGCTCGTTGACCGTCGAGGACGCCGACGTCGGGTCGTCCCACGCTCCCTTCCCAAACATCAGCTTCTGATCTGGCTGCGTGCCCGCTCGTACCCGTAGGGTCAAGAAATCCGAACCTGCCGTCCGCGAGCAGTTTCGGAGTCCGCTGACCGGGGTTGGGTCGGCCAGTCGGTACTGTGGATACTGATGGGTGTTCCAGACGAACGCAGAATCAGGAGCGGCGATGGACTGGAAGACCATGCTGGCCTACGTGACGGGCTCCGTCGATGAGGAGCTCCTCCGGCGCAACGAGTATCTCGTGGCGGAGAATCGCATCCTCCGGGCGCAGCTCCCCGGCCGCGTGACACTGAGCGACGGCGAACGCCGGACGTTGGCCGAGATCGGTAAGCGGCTCGGCCGCCAGGCCCTCGCGCAGGTGGCGAGCATCGTGCGGCCCGAGACGATCCTTGCCTGGCACCGGCGGCTGGTCGCCAAGAAGTTTGACGGCTCGGAGCGGCGAACCTATCCGGGGCGGCCCAGAGTCGGTCAGGAAATTGAGCAGCTGATTGTCCGCTTCGCCACTGACAACCGCGACTGGGGTTATGACCGCATCGCCGGGGCCCTGGCCAACCTCGGCCACGCAGTGAGCGACCAGACAGTCGGCAATGTTCTGAAACGTCACGGTATCCTGCCTGCCCCCGAGCGCAAGAAGACCACGACCTGGAAGGATTTCGTTCGTGCCCACCGGGAGGTGCTGGCCGCGACGGATTTCTTTACGACCGAGGTGTGGACGGTAAGCGGTCTCGTGACCTACTACGTCTTGTTTGTCATGCACGTGGCGACGCGCCGGGTCCACATCGCGGGTCTGACACCTTTCCCGGATGAGTCCTGGATGACCCAAGTCGCACGGAACCTCACGATGGCCGACGTGGGCTTCCTAGGGGACCATCGGTATCTGATTCACGATCGCGACGGCAAGTACTGCCCCGCGTTCGACGACACGATCACGGAGGGTGGCGTCACGCCAGTGCGCTTGCCGCCGCGCAGCCCCAACCTGAATCCGCACGCGGAGCGCTGGGTGCGGTCGGTGAAAGACGAGTGCCTCTCGAAGCTGATCCTGTTCGGCGAGCCAGCGTTGCGGACGGCTCTGCGGGCCTACACCGGGCACTTCCACGGCGAGCGGAATCACCAGGGCAAAGACAATCTCTTGCTCTTTCCGCGGGACGAGGTCCCCACGACCGGCCCGGTGCGATGCCGCGAGCGCCTCGGGGGGCTGCTCAAGTTCTACTACCGGGCGGCCGCATGAGTTTCTTGACCATACGCCGTGCCCACGATGAGCACCACCGCCCCGTGAACCGCCCCGCCGTTCACCGTTAACGTTACCGTGCCGCGCACGGTGCCGGTTTCCTGCGCCTGTCCCGCGGCCGGCTGCGCCAGCAAACCGACACCCGCGATAGCCGCCGCCACGATGTTCTTGAAGAATCGATACATCCTCTCCCCTTTCATGCGCACACTGCGGCACTTTCGCTTCCCGGTGCAGCGATCCGCGGGGCGCGACGGCGCCACCGGGCGAGGTGAAGTACACCCGCTGGCACGCACCTAGCGCACCGCGACCGCTATACCAACCGAACTACCGAAACGGGTACCGGGAAGCTACGCAGGAGGTGCGCGGGCGGGGAGCTGCGAGGCGTGGTTTGCGGCGATCCACCGCGGGCTGGCCGCCGGAATGCCGGGCTCGGACGTGTCGGCCGGCCCCGTCAGCAAGGCACCGACGAGGTCGGCGACCACGTGGTGCCGCAACGAGCAGACAGCGCAGTCCTGATCTACGTCGTGCGGCCCATGCCAGATGGTAGCGACGGAGGTTGCACCGATCAGCGCGACCGCCAGAATGACGATCCACCTGCGCCAATCAGGACCACGTCGCGTGAACCCTTCGTGCATGATGGCCCTCCCTCCTATCATGAAGTTCGCTCAGTATGTTGCAACATTTGGACGGCGACGCGCAAGCGGGACACCTAGGCACGGCAGGCCTTCTCTGTGGCGAAGCGCGCCTCGAACTCGCCCGCGGTGCGGATAATCTTCCACGGCAGCCCCCGCGGACCCGGTATCCGCGATCAGAGTTTTGAAATACGAACAATACCTCTCTGAGAGGAACCTCAAAAGTGTTGATCCAAAATAATGCGAGACTACCGAAATACGCGAGATGCCCGACTCGCGCGGGCGTTAACGACGTACGGAGATCGGGCGACATGACTGTGGATGCCACGCGGCTTCGACCAAGACCCACCGGTCGTGAGTGTAACCTAGGGTGCCAGAGGTGATCGAGGTCCCGCCGACGCGGCCGTGGGAAGAGCGCGGCGGTGTTGAGTTCGGCGTATGCGCGGTCGATGTGGTTGTCGGGCACCCCTGGGAAGTTGTTGGGCCCATTCATCCATCCCGGCGGAGCACCTGCACGATAGGAACGTTTCACAGCAAAGTTTTGAAACCCGGGATAACCCGGGACACCTGGGATGCCGACTCTCGTGCGGTCAACGACGGACAGGGATCGGCTGACAGAATCGTGGTGCAAGACGTTTGATCTATGAAATCCTTTTCAGCGGCATTTTCCAGCCGTCTCGACGACGACGCCGAGTCGATCGAAGCTTCTGAAGCGGGATATTCGGGGACTGATCCGGGATTCTCGCATTCGTCTTTTGTTCGCTTGCAGACGTGCGAGACGGGTTCGCGCGAGACTGCCCCCACCGCCACCCAGTCTTGCCGATGCTCGCACTTCGGGATCGCTCGAGGGTTGCCCCCGATTTCCTCGTTGGATTCAGGCGATTTCAGCGGTCGCGGGCGCGGCGCCGAGAAGACGAGACACGTCTGGAGCGAGGTGGCGCCGGTATGCGGGCGATCGTCTCGCGGGCCGGTTTCCGTGGTCCGGGTGGGGCGCACGTGAGAGCCTCCCGGGACACCCCTCACACGGACGGCGGATCGGGCCTCGGCACGGCCCAATTCTGTCGCCCTCCCCGTCAATCGTTGCGCCCGCGCGAGTCGCATCCCGGGGTCATCCCGGGTTATCCCGGGTTATCCCGGATTATCCCGGGTTAAAACTTTTGTGACGATACGTGTGCCACCTCTGAGTTCCTTCCTCCAGTGGAGAAGTCCGGAACAGTGAGGTCATGGTGAACGCTTCCGCGACTACGCGTGTCACTGTCGCTGGCGCCCACCCGCAATTGAAAGTCTCCACTGGGCAGCTGAAGCTGAGTCACTACTCGCAGGCCGTCCCGACGGACTGAGGAAGGAAGTAGGATGCGCCGCCCCTCTCGAACCTGACCGTTCCTGTCGGCGCTGATTGACAAACGGCCGTCGATTGTCCAGGAAGAGCTGGGTCCCTGACTCGGAAACATCAGGCCGGTCGTCCGCGATTCATGTGCGATCGTTGACGTGCGCGGGGCTCTCTGTCGGGCACCGCGACCGGTCTATGCCCGCATTCGTCGCCAGAATCTGCTGCGGGGTAGCCGACCACCAAACGAACGCCGGTCGTGTTGACGCCCGAGAACGCCACCACAACAGTGCCGGCGCTATGCACGCGTACAGGGTTCAGGTCCGGAATCCGTACCAGAGCGCCGTCCGGATCGTCAGCTTCCCTCGGCCCGCACCGTTCTTCGGAGGAATCGGTAGAGGACCATGTACCCTGCACCCTGGAATCCCGCCTGCGTGCCGATCCACAGGCCAAAGCTACGGTCGTAGAGCAGCACCGTGAGCAGGATCACGCCCAGGGCGATGATGGCGACGCCAAAGAGGAATCGGACGGGCGCCCTTCGAATCGTGCTGAACGGTTCCATTTGTCCAGGCTCCTTCCGCGATGCCGGCAATCATTCGTAGTCCGCGGCCGCCAGCGACGCGCGGATAATCTCTTGATCGTTGCGGTGGACGATGTGCCGGTTGGCGTAGGCAGGATGTGACCAGTTCACGATGCGGTCATAGTGTACCGCACCCGGTTCCTTGGACACACATTTGAGTTATGCGGCCGGGCGTAGCTCGTACGCCTCGCGCGCCTCGATCGGCGTCTGATAGCCTAGCTTCTCGAGACGCCAGCTCTCGTTGTACCGTGCGACGAAGTCGGCGACCGCCGCCCGCACCTCCTCGAGGTTCTGAAAGACGCGACCGTAGATCGCCTGCTCCTTGAGCGTGCGGTTCCATCGTTCCGCGACGCCGTTGGTCTCGGGCTCCTCGATGAAGGTGAAGCTGGGGTGGATGCCCAGGTACCGGATCTGCTTCAGGAAGTGGTCCGAGAGGTACTGGCTGCCGTGGTCGAGCCGCAGTGCCAGCCCGCGAGCGACGTCAGCCTCCACCGAGCCGTACATCTGGCAAAGGCCTTGCGCAATGGGTTCCAAGGCCGCGAAGCGGCTCCCGACTTTACACACGTGCCACCCCACGCACTCGGCGTTCCAGTGGTCAACCGCCGCGAAGGTCCAGACCCAGCCGTCGTCCACGGTGAACACCCGCACGCCGTCGGTGCCGACCTCGACATCGACGAGAGCACTCTCTCTAAGCAGGCGAGCAACACCTACTACCGCCTAGGCATCGCTGGTTCTCGGCCGTCGAGCGTAGATCGCTCTTCCGGTCACGCTCAGCTAGGCATGACCCAAGTTTTAATCCGGGATAAGCCGGGATCATCCGGGATGACCCTGGGATGCGACTCGCGCGGTCGCAACGACGTACGGGGACGCGGCGGCCCCAGCGGGGCGCGTGGCGCTCGACGACGAGGCGTTCGTCGTCGATGCCCGGGTCGGTGTACGGTCGGTCGTGCAGCCCGGCGTGGATCACGCGCACCAGCTTGTGGGCGGTGGCAAGGATCCATCCCGGAATCCGACGCGCCGTGGACCCGACGACTGACAGGGGTCAGTCGTACATGGTTCTCTCAAAACCCCGGACCACCGAACCTGGCTCGCGAGACGATCACGCGGCCACCGGCCGCCACCTTGCCCCAGGCGCGACTCAGCTCCCCGGCACCGCGCCCGTAACCGCTGAAATCGCCTGAATCCAACGAGGAAATCGAGGGCAAGCCTCGAGCGATCCCGAAGTGCGAGCATCGGCAGGACTGGGTGGCGGAGGGGGCAGTCTCGCGCGAACCCGTCTCGCACGTCGTCAAGCGAATAAAAGACGAATATTTGATGGGTCCCTACTATGTCCCGCTTCACACTCCTTGACCGGCTCAGGGGGAGTGTCTTGGCGGGCCGCGTCGGTACCTCCGCATCGGAGGAGAAGTTGTTGTCCTCGCGCGAGTCGCATCCCGGGGTCATCCCGGATGATCCCGGCTTATCCCGGATTAAAACTTTTGATCGAGCTCAGCGGATTATGTTCCGTTCGAAGTAAGTCGTTGCGACCGCGAGAGTCGCATCCCGGGGGTCATCCCGGATTATCCCGGCTTATCCCGGATTAAAACTTTTGATCGACCTCACTGTGCGCGCTCCAGGGGCATTCGGTCGCTCGATGGACAGGCCCCTCAGCAGGTACGGATACACCGTGTGTCCGACCCCGGGCTGGCTCGTGCGCGGCTTCGGATACAGGGCGCGCAGGCCCATCTGGCGCACCAGGCGCTGGACTCGCTTGCGATTCACCGGGTGCCCCTGGGTCTCGAGCTCGTCTCGAAGGCGGCGACTGCCGTAGAACGGACACGCTAAGTGGATCTCGTCCAGAAGGCGCATCAGGGCCAGGTCCTCCGCTGAGATCCCGGTGGGCCGGTAATACACCGTCGAACGCGCCACATCGAGCAGCTCGCAGCGTCGTGTAACGGCCAACGGGCGGTCGGCTTGAATCATCGCTCGGCGTTCGCTCACCGGTCTCGACCGAGCGCTTTGGACAAAAAATCCTTCTCCATCGTCAGCTGACCAATCTTGGCGTGGAACTGCTGTGTCTCCCGCTCGGAATGCGCAGCTTCGATCGCACCGGCGCCGAACACATGCTCGGCCTCCGCCACCAACTTCTTCTTCCAGTCCTGGATCTGATTCGGGTGCACCTCGAACTGCTCGGCCAGATCGACCAGGGTACGCTCTCCTCGAACTGCGGCCAACGCGACCTTGGCCTTAAAGACTGGCGAATGGTTTCGCCGTTTCCTCTTTGTCATCTTCTGCCCCTCTCATCTTGACGGGAATGTAACGCAGAAGATTCCACTTAGCGACGTCGATCAGCTGTCCAGCTGATGGGGTCCACCTCTTACGTCAAGATCTGGCAGAGTGATACCGAGTTGACTCAGGCGATAACTAAGTGTTGCGCTGACTTCCAAGTCGTCCGAGTCACGTAGCAACCTAAAGGGATCCCTAGTCGAGGAACGCTTCAGCTCAGCCGGAATCAGCAGCAGTGGAGCACGAGCACGTTCTCCGTCGTCGTCTATCCACTCGAGCAGACCCAAGGCCAAGAAGAGAACGTTGATACCCTGCTCTTGTTCCCACTCAGTATCCTGCCGCTGAAGCAGTTTAAGACGGCGCTGGAGATCGAACACCTCACAGTCCGTATCTAGGGCGCCCTTGACGACATCTGGCTCCAGATCAGCGACCTCGACTTCGTCTGAGAGCGGATCGACAAAGATGGGTTTCCTGGTTTGGCGTCTCTCGGCGTAGTCGAAGCTCAGACCCGAGGCCTGGCCCAGCAATTCCTCGGAAATCTGGTCTGGTGTGTGACTCGTGAGCCTGACGGCGGATCTGCCAGACCTGAAGTAGAGAAGCCTGTTGCGCTTAGTTAGGTCCAGAAGTCGCTCTTGCCAACGTGCTATGACTTCTGCCAGGTCCTGGGATGAGCCGTCGTCTGGTGTGTCCATGCCAGTTGTCCGCGCGGGCCGTGGACAACGGACGGCTGATTATAGAGGGGTCCAGGCCAGGTCTTCGCCGGTCAACAGGCAAGAACCCTTGCCCCCGCGACTAACCCAACGCCCGATAGATTTCCCAATGGGTAACCCCACCTACTTCAATGACCCACCCTGGGGAGTGGACGAAGCAGAAAGCACATCCAGACGACGCGCAGTAATATGCCCAGACGGGGGCGTCGGTGCCCATCGGTCTGCCCGATCCCGTTACGACGTGTGCGGACCTGTCTCCAGAGGTGTATACGGTTGCACCTATCTGATCCGAGAACGCCTATGAGGACGCTCGTACTCAGTCTCACCCTCTCGCTCCTCGCAGCGGGAGGGCCGCAGCGTGTGGCGACCCAGGACGTGGCGCCGGTACCACGCACTCCTTGGGGCGACCCCGATCTCCAGGGGCTGTGGAACTACAGCACCAACACGTTCCTGCAGCGGCACCCCGATCACGCCGACCGGGAGTGGCTAACCGAGGAGGAGATTGCCGCCGCCAACCTCGAGTGGTCGACGTTCGCGACCTCCGAGCGCCGGAGCGAGTTGACCCCGGAATACGATCTCTCCCTCAACTTCAACCAAGTTTGGTGGGACCTCGGCAATTCGACCGGACGAACGTCGCTCATCACCGACCCTTCCAACGGTCGGCTGCCTCCCTTGACGCCTGAGCAGGAGGCCTATCGGGCAACGCCCGAGTGGCAGCGGCTGCAGCAGTTGGAAATGGGACTGCGCACCCGTTGTCTCCTTGATCGTGAGGTGCCGATCAGACCGAGCAGCGACAACGACAACGTCCACATCCTGCAGGCACCTGGATACGTCGTCATCTTCTACGAGAAAATCCACAGTGTCCGTATCATTCCGGTCACCGACCAGCCCGGCGTGACCGGTAGGATCCGCCAGTGGCTAGGCGTGTCGCGCGGACATTGGGAGGGAGGCACCCTCGTAGTCGAAACAGAGAACTTTGATGCTCGAGCGGACTTGTTCGGATCCGGTAGTAACCTCCACGTCGCAGAGCGGTTCACTCGGCGCGGCGAAGATGCCATCCACTACTCCTTCACCGTGACTGACCCGAGCGTCTGGACTCAGTCGTGGAGCGCGGAGGTGCCGTTTCGCGCCACCGAGGCCCCGATCTTCGAGTACGCCTGTCACGAGGGGAACTACAGCATGCCGCTCATGCTGCGGGGGGCGCGGGTAGTCCCATACCCACCGCTCGAAGCGTTTCAAGTGATCGACGCCGCGCCGGACAAGGGTTTCAACTTCCCATACATCTTGCGCGTCCCAGATCTTGATCAAGTCACTTCACCGACCTTTCTTCTGGTCGAACCGAACAATACGGGCACGGGGTCCGACGACTTTGACGTCCATGTGAAGGCGGCGGAAGACCTCTCCAGGTCGGCGATCGGGAATCGGCTCTTCTCGGCGCTCAACGTGCCACTGCTCGTCCCGGTCTTCCCAAGGCCGCGCATGGACTGGCACATCTACACGCATGCGCTGGACCGGGACACACTCGGTGTGAACGACGGGCCGCTGCGTCGCCTGGACCTCCAGTTGTTGGCGATGATCGACGACGCGAGAGCGCGGTTGAACGGGATCGGACTGAAAACGCGCCAGAAGGTGCTGCTCACTGGGTTCTCTGCGTCAGGCACGTTCGCGAATCGGTTCACCGTGCTGCACCCGAACAGGATCCAAGCTGTTACCACCGGTGGAGTCAATGGGAGCCTCATGCTGCCAACTGAAGCCATTGATGCCGTGGGGCTGCCTTACCCACTTGGCGTGGCCGATCTCGAAGGGTGCTTCCGCAATCAACTGTTGGCGTCCAGTCCCTAACCCACCTACATGCTAGAGTTTGGGCCGTAATGTGAGCACCACAGTACTCTCGTCGACAAGGCCCACGCACAGTGAAGAAACCACGCTGTCTCAATCCCACGTGTTCCGTGCACGGAAACGCCAGGTCCAGCCACATCATCCGCTACGGATTCTACAGAACCACGGCCGGGAAACGGCGTCGATACCGATGCATCAAGTGCGGACAGACGTTCTCGACGACCAAGGGGACCCCCTACTACCGTCTCCAGCATCGCAGAACAACGTTCGACACGGTCGTCACGCTGCGCGTTGAGGGCGTCAGTCTGTCGGCGATCGCCCGGGTCGAACGGCTGGCCTGGAACACCGTGGCCCGCTGGCTCGAGCGGGCCGCGTCGGTGTGTCGCCAATTTAGCGACGGGCGGCCGACCGGCTTCGTCGCCGAAGAGCTGCAAGCCGACGAGATCCGTTCGTTCACCGGGGGGAAGACCCGGCCGACGTGGGTGTTCGCGGCGATTGAGGTCTGGTCGCGTCTCTGGACGTCGACCGTCGTCGGGCGACGCAGCTACCGGAACACCCTGGCGCTCGTTCGTGACGTCGCGACGCGCATGACGTTCGTCACGGGTCCCTTGATTGTCACCGACGGCTTCAAGTTCTATAACACGGCCATCCGCCGGGTCTTCGGTCCCGCGGCGCTCTACGCGCAGGTGATCAAGACCCGACGCCACGATCGCGTCGTGCGGGTCGACCGACGGCTGGTCATGGGAGCCGCCTGGCGATTTGACGATGCGCTCCATCGCTCGGAGGACTCCTCCACGGTGAATACGTCGTTCATCGAGCGTCTGAATCTGACGATCCGGCAAAGTTCGGCCTACCTGTCAAGACGGACGCTGTCGCATGCGCGCTCGACGGACACGCTTGAGGCGCACCTCGAATTGTTACGCTGTTACTACAACTTCGTTCGCCCGCATGGGGCGCTGAAGTTTGGGCGCGAGACCCGGACGCCCGCGATGCAGGCGGGACTCGCCTCGCGGCGGCTGACCTTTCGAGACATCTTCGAGTCCCTGCGGCGCGTTGTCTGGTGGCTGAGCGACGTGCGGGTGTTCGCTGACTTGCGTAGGACGGCCGCTTCCGCCGTCGTGTACATGCCGGTCGCGGCGTAACAACACTTGATGACGGAAGCACCGATCGGACGACGAAGGCGCTCTTGCTGGCGATTGCAGTCGGGTTGTGGGCAAACGTTATGACGACGTGGTTGGGGCCTGTGCCGGTTCAGGCCCAGAGCGGCGTTGTTGACGTTGACATTGTTCGCGTGGCCGGCAAGGCCGTCAATTGCGGCTTCGATTGCGGAGGGTTCGGCTCACAGGGCATCCCAGTCTATGTCGAGCAGTAGGCCAATTCTGAGCCGCTTGAAACTTGAGCACTACCCAGTTCCACGATGCGTGACACAGCACACCGGGGTCGACAACGCCTGCGGGGTGATCCGAAGGAGCTGCATCGCTGCGACGACCGGTCCCGGAACGGGCTGGCTCCCATCTTGCCAGCGGCGAATCGTCCGAGGGTCGACACCCAAGCGCTCGGCGAGTTGCTCCGTCGAGAGTCCGAGGGCGAGACGGATGTCCCGAAACTCACGCGGCGTCATGCGCCCGTGCGCTCCGTCGAGACGAGCAGCTTTACGGTGGCCGGCGGGGACCCGACCCGCTGGCGGATCTCCAGTAACGCCTCAATCAACCGGCGCTCCGGCACCGGCGGCCCGCCGTCGCGCACCCGCCACCATTCCCGCTCGCATCCAGGACAGCGCAGCGCCCCCGGCTGGCGGCCGGCGGACTCCAGGTTGGCGATCACGATCCCGTGCCCGCACGCCGTGCATTCGATGATGAACGACGTGATGTCAGCCGCCGTGAACGTGTACAGGGTCTCCGCCGTCATTCGCGGCCTCCCTTCGCCGTCGACCGTTCGAACACCAGCCGCACGTGATACGCCCGGTCCGCGTCGCGTTGGACCGTTCGGAGTTCATCGCACAACCGCCGGAGGGCGGTGACGCGCCCGGTCTGCAAATACCAGTCGACGTCGCAGTTCGGACACCGCGCCGGGAAGCCCGAGGACCAAGTGCTCAGGTGAATCGTGATCGCCGTGCGGCAGCTCTTGCACGCCAGCTCGACCACCGTCACGTCGTCGAGGTCAATGCGTCGCGTTTCGTGCGTCGTCATGCCGTCGCCTCCTCCGCCTTGAGAGGCTCAGCTAGGCATGACCCAAGTTTTAATCCGGGATTAGCCGGGATAATCCGGATGACCCCGGGATGCGACTCTCGCGGTCGCAACGACTTACGGGGACGCGGAGCTGCGGATCCAGCGTGGCGCGTTGCGGCTCGACGACGAGGCGTTCGTCGTCGATGCCCGGGTCGGTGTACGGTCGGTCGTGCAGCCCGGCGTGGATCACGCGCACCAGCTTGTGGGCGGTGGCAAGGATCCATCCCGGTAGCCGACGCTCTGTGGGCGCAACGACTGACGCCGAGTCCAGCGCCGGGACGCCACGTTGCACCTGCCGGTGCAGGTCCGCGCGCGCCGCGCGTCATGGTCAGTTTCTGTGACGTGGGCTCGGCCGGCCGCGCCGCGAGAAGTTCTTGAAGCGGCATATTCCGGGACTTGCCGGGCTCCATCCCGGAATCCGACGCGCCGCGGACCCGACGACTGACAGGGGTCAGTCGTACATGGCTCTCTCAAAACCCCGGACCACCGAACCGGGCTCGCGAGACGATCACGCGGACCCCGGCCGCCACCTCGCCCCCGGCGCGACTCACCTCCCCGGCGCCGCGCCCGTGACCGCTGAAATCGCCTGAATCCGCCGAGGAAATCGGGGGCAACCCTCGAGCGATCCCGAAGTGCGAGCATCGGCAGGACGGGGTGGCGGTGGGGGCAGTCTCGAGCGAACCCGTCTCGCACGTCGACAAGCGAATAAAAGACGAATATTTGAAGGGTCCCTACTATGTCCCGCTTCAAACTCCTTGACCGGCTCAGGGGGAGTGTCTTGGCGGGCAACGTCGGGACCTCCG
The DNA here is from genome assembly GCA_965249105.1 of Vicinamibacterales bacterium. Classification (GTDB taxonomy): domain Bacteria; phylum Acidobacteriota; class Vicinamibacteria; order Vicinamibacterales; family UBA8438; genus CAUZIB01. The sequence continues at coordinate 2,937,397 of OZ252219.1, forward strand.
CATCGGAGGATAAGTTGTTGTCCTCGCGCGAGTCGCATCCCGGGGTCATCCCGGATTATCCCGGCTTAAAACTTGGGTCATGCCTAGCTGAGCCTCTCTGAATGAGAGCCGCAGCACCACGTCGCGCTTCCGGCTGGCGCTCCACCGCTGCCCCGGCGCCAGGGAGCCCGCCCCGGCCGCCGCCCCGTCGGCACGGACTCCAGTCGCCCTCCGGGCTCCCTCCGTCCGCGCCGATCCCTCTGCCTGTACCACGTCCCTCGACCGAACCATTTCCCCCACCTCCTTGGACATTGGATTCTCCCTTAATCCGTGTCCAAGAAAACCGAGGGCGCTTTACCGATCTGATCCCGTGGCCCTTCTATCTGTTTCAACGACTCAAATACTGCTTCTTGACAGCCTCTGCGGCCTTCTTGCTGGGGTGAAAATGTTGAAGAATGCGCATAACAGCCAAGGCGATCAACACTGCCCAAACGCCACCCAAGAGAAAAGCGACGATCAGTATTAAAGCATTTGTCAATAGGCCATTCAGAAACTGACGCACCTGATCGGCCGTATGAACCATAGTTGTCGTTATCGCAGCGTCTAAATCCTTTTTTTCTACAGGGTCATTTGGTTCATTCAGCCATTTGCCTCTGACCTGGTCACGTCGGTCAGTTTCGCGCTGTCCACTCTTTTCACTATCGAACCATTCCGGGTGTGCCTTGCGATACTCCTGTTCCCGTTCGTCGAAGAGAGGGACGTCTAAGATGTCACTAATCACGAACAGGCTACGGAGATTCGAGCGACCGAGTGCCGACCGCCAGATGTTCTCGTTTCCGCTTAGCCATAAGTGACACGAGTCATCGCGCTCAAGCCATTCAGTCCAGTCGAGGTCCCGAAACTCAGGCCGTTCTGGATCGAACGTGCTGTAGAAAGCGTACCTGACCGCTTGATCGTCGCTGTTCGACATCTCGATACTCGGCTTACGGAACTTCTCTGCGATCGTTTCTCTCAATTCGGGAAAAGGCGAAGGCCGGTCCTTGTCCAAGGCCGCCCCAAGATTCTCATCGGCTGGACGCCATCTATCCAGTACGGCCTCGACATCAAAGACACGGTAGAGTCGATGGAGTGGCTTGTACAGTTTGGCAAGGACATAGGCCCATTCCGGTTCAACGGGTACGACCTGTGCCAGTTTCCAGCACCTCCTGAAGAATGCGGTGTATTCGGACTCCGCAAGTACACGAGAACTGTAACGTTCCTTGCTTTGCTCATATGGCACTGAAAGTCGTGGATTTTTAGCTAAGAACAACAGTATGTGTTTGAAACGATCGCTCGATACGCGTCGTTCAGGGGCAAACCGTGATTCCTCGTGCCCTTCCCAACAGTCGATAAGGGCTGCATAGAAGCCCGTCGTCAGATCTGGATTCTCACAGACGGCGCGAAGCTCCGCGAGTGATCCGCACCTGACGATATGCCACAGCAAATGTACGCCGTCGATATGCCGATAGATGCTCTCATGCACTACCTTGCCAGCGAAAAGTGATGGGTTGGCACAGGCGACGACTCTCGTGAACGAATGTCCCCGTCTGAACACCCGTTCGAGCACCGACCGTGATCGTCCGTGCTCAGCAAGCGAGAGGTCGATCAGCGGCATGTTTCGCCGGTAGAGGATGTATTCGAGGACATGGCTGTCCACGGGAGTCTCCGGTTGTCCCAGACGGTTGTACTTCACCGTTCTATTTCTCAGCCAATCGTGGGCTGCCAGCTCGCTGCATTGCGAGAGAAAGGCGGCGTTCCGGTACACGCTAGGATGAGACGGACGTTCACTTTCAAGTTTGAAGGGATTAGCGAAGAGCATTTGCTTTCCACGGCCTTGTTGTCCTGGAGATCCAATGGAGAACATAGGCGAGAATCATGTCGCTAACCCTGCCGGGGTGGTAAGTCGAACACCGCGCGGTCGTCGGACCACAGAAATCACCTGCCTTTTCACAGCGTCCGCCCCGTCCACATCACCTGCCCTAACACCACGGCCCTAGAACGTCCGTGCCGCCCACTTCGCCTCGCCGCTCGTTTGTCTACTCGGATAGCTTCTCCACCCGCAGCGGATTTGGCGGATTTGACTGTATACGGATGCGGTCGCCCGGTTCCACCCCGGGATGGCTGTTGAGGGGCTGCGTGGCTGTTAGCTGCCCTTTTTCCACGCCATCCGCCTGATAGATGAGCCTCCATTTGCCGTCCGGCAATGAGTTCACTTTGCTGACTGTTCCGGTTACCTCGTCGTCGTTTGTGGTCGTCATTTGGGAGCCCTCTTTGATCAGAACGTCCGCGCCGCCCACTTCACCTCGCCGATGACTTCGGCGTCGGCTGGCCACCGCAGCGTGGGCCATTCCTTCTTGTCCGAGTTGTCGCTCACGAGCTGCCAGTTGCCCGCGCGATCCTTCCCCGCGCGTTTCACGATCAGCCCGTCGTCGGTGCGCGCGACGAAGATGTGTCCCTCGATGCGCCGCCGGCGGTTGAGATCGACCAGGATCGAACAGCCGTCGGCGAGCGTCGGTTCCATGGACGTGCCCTTGACGCCGATCACCTTGCACTGCCGGGCCACGAGGCCGTGCTTGCGGAGCCATGACCGGCGAAACCTGATCCGATCCTTCACCTGCTCGAAGTCGACGACGGCTCCGGCACCGGCCGCTGTGTCGAGTTCCATGACGTCCACGCTGTGGCCGTCCTCCTCGTCCGTCGTCACCGCGCTCGCGTCGTCCAGCTCGCTCACCTTGGCCGTGAGCCGGGCCGAGGGCGTGGGATCGTCCGTGAGGCCCGCCAGGTAGTCGAGCGAAATGTTGAGTTCCCGAGCGGCCTTCGTCGCGCCGTCGAACAGCAAAGACGAACGGCCGTTCTCAACGTGCGAGATCATCTGCTGGTTGTAGCGATCACCAAGCGCTACAGCTAGCTCAACCTTCTTCAGTCCCACGCGCCTTCTGGCCTCGGCCAAGCGCTCTCCGAGCACTCAGACCATCGCGGCCGCTGATGTCGATCAAAAGTTTTAATCCGGGATAAGCCGGGATCATCCGGGATGCCCCCGGGATGCGACTCGCGCGGGCGCAACGACTTACGGGGATCGGCCGACATAATTGTGGTGCAAAACTTTTGATCCATGAAATTGCCTTCAAATGGCGTTTTCCGGGGGTTTTGAGACCTGTGCCTACCGAAAACCTCGTCCCCCCATTATGTACATTGGGCATTATTGAGGATCTCGCGTCGGCCTGCTAGCATCACGGGCCAGGCGGACCGTCTGTCTCGTACTGTTCACCGCGTTGGGCTCAGGCCTGCAGAGCCAGGCGACGCTCCAGATTGAGAACGCGGCGCTTCGTCATCAATGAGCGGTCCTGCAGCGACAGGCCCGCGGGCGCCCGCGGTTGCGGCCCGTTGACCGGCTGTTCTGGACGGGGCTCTGTCACCTGTGGCCCGGATGGCGGCGAGCGCTCGTCATCGTCAAGCCCGACACCGTTCTACGAGGGTTTCGGTGCTATTGGCGCTGGAAGAGTCGGCCGCGCGGACCCGGTCGGCCACGCATTCCGCGCGCCGTTCAAGTGCTCATCCGCCAGATGTGCCACGCCAACCCGACCTGGGGCGCCCCGCGCATCCACGGCGAGCTGCTGAGACTCGGTATCGCGATCGCCGAAGCCACGGTCGGGCACTACATGGTGCGTCGGCGGCCCCCGCCGTCCCAGACCTGGCGTACGTTTCTGACGAATCACATCGGCCAACTCGTCTCGGTCGACTTCTTCGTGGTCCCGACGCTCACGTTTCGGGTGCGCTTTGTTTTCGTGGTGCTGGCCCCTGATCGACGCCAGATCCGGCATGTCAACGTGACGGGGCACCCCACGGCCGCGTGGACGGCCCAACAGATCGCTCAATTTCCTGACCGACTCTGGGCCGCCCCGGATAGGTTCGCCGCTCCGAGCCGTCAAACTTCTTGGCGACCAGCCGCCGGTGCCAGGCAAGGATCGTCTCGGGCCGCACGATGCTCGCCACCTGCGCGAGGGCCTGGCGGCCGAGCCGCTTACCGATCTCGGCCAACGTCCGGCGTTCGCCGTCGCTCAGTGTCACGCGGCCGGGGAGCTGCGCCCGGAGGATGCGATTCTCCGCCACGAGATACTCGTTGCGCCGGAGGAGCTCCTCATCGACGGAGCCCGTCACGTAGGCCAGCATGGTCTTCCAGTCCATCGCCGCTCCTGATTCTGCGTTCGTCTGGAACACCCATCAGTATCCACAGTACCGACTGGCCGACCCAACCCCGGTCAGCGGACTCCGAAACTGCTCGCGGACGGCAGGTTCGGATTTCTTGACCCTACGAGGTACACGTAGCCCCGAATGCTCGCGGTGGCTGGGTTGTCCCACTCGAGTGTCACCTCATCGTCACCCGGCGTTGCGGTCAGGCCCGTTGGAGCAGTCGGCACGGCATCCCGTGTCAATGCCAACCGAAAACCGCACATTTGTGGCAACCGAAAACTGCACACTTCTGGGGAGGACGTCTCGGGCGAAGCGGACATTCTCCCGGTGATGCCCGACGGGAAGCTGCGGAGCCGGCGGTCACGTGGCGACTCCCTCACGCTGTTCGTCCGACGCTGTCCTCAGCCAGTGCTGATGCTCCCGCATCCGGTAGCTGTTGCCCCGGATGTTGACGATGTGGCAATGGTGCAGCAGCCGGTCGATGAGCGCCGCCGCCATAACCTCGTCGCCGAGCACGTGTCCCCATTCCTCGAAGCCCTTGTTCGAGGTCAGCACCGTCGACGCCCGCTCGTGGCGGGCGTTGATCAGTTGGAAGAAGAGCACGGCGCCGTCCTGGCTGACCGGCAGGTAGCCGATCTCGTCGACCACGAGCAGCGCGGGATGCGTCAGCACGCGCAGCCGCCGGGACAGCGCTCCCGCGGCCCTGGCGTCGGTGAGCGAGTCGATCAGTCCCGCCAACGTCCCGTAGTAGACGCGTCGGCCGGCCTCGGCGGCCGCGATCGCCAGGCTGATCGCCAGATGCGTCTTGCCCACCCCAGGCGGGCCGAGCAGGATAACGTTCTCGCGGCGGTCGAGGAATCCCAGCTCGTGCAGGCTCTCGATCTGCTCGCGCTTGATGCTCGGCTGGAAGGTGAAATCAAACTGCGCCAGCGTCTTGACGGCCGGCAGGCGCGAGGAGCGCATCGCGGCCTGCAGGCGACGGTTGTTGCGCAGCGCGATCTGGGCGCCCAGCACCTGCTCGATCGCTTCGCTCGCCGTCACCGCCCCGCTGTCGACCTTGGCCAGCACGCCGTCGACCGCTTCCAGCGCGCCGGGCATCTTCAGGTCCGCCAGCATCGCCCGCAGCCGGTCGCGCCGGTCACGCGCCGTTGCCGTCATCCCGCCGCTTCCGCATAGACCCGCAACGACCGGCGCTCCACCTTGACGGTGTCGGGCACGCGCCGGCGGGTCGGCTCGGTGGCGGGCTGGACGCCAAAACGCTGGTAGGGACGGCGTGCCAAGGGACCGAGGGCCTCACGCTCGTCCCGCTCGAAGCGGTCCACCGGGCGCTCGCCCGTCGTGGAGTGCCGGCGCACATTGGCCGTGCCCTCCAGCCAGCGCGACGCCTGCTCATTGAGGGTCCTCGTCGTTCGCGAACGCGCGCCCGTAGAAGAAGCTGTCACGGATGTAGCGGATCGGCCGCTCCACCTTGCCCTTCGTCTGCGCCCGATACGGCCGGCACGCGCGCGGGTGGAACCCCCAGTGCGCGGCAACGCGCAGAAACTCCGCGTTCAACACCAGCTCGCCGCCGCCCACGCGGCCGTCCGACAGCACGACCGCGCGCATCTGGTCGAACAAGAGCTCCTTCGGGACACCGCCGAACCGCGCGAACGCGCGCTCCAGCCCCTCGGTCAGCACCGCCATCGTCTGCCGGCGGTAGAAGCGCAGCCACAGCAGCCGGGAGTGGCTCAGCACCACCACCAGGGCGTGCCGGCGGCCCCAGGGCAGCGTGAACGTCGCGAAGTCCACCTGGCCCTGACGCCCCGCCGGCGTCTCGAACCGCACCACCGCCTTGACCGGCTCGCGCGGGCGTACCGCGCGGACGTAGTCCCGCACACGGCTGTAGCCACCGGGGTAGCCCGCCGCGCGGACCTCGTCGAACAGCCGCTGCGCCGACAGACCGGGGAACTCCTCGAGACGTGCCTCGATGATCCCGGTGTAGGGAGCCAGCTTGTGGGGCACGGCTGGACGTGGCGAGTAGCGCGCACCCCCTGACGACAGGTCCCGGTCCAACTGACCCGTCTCGACCCATTCGTGGATCGTCCGGCGGCTCACCCCGAAGCGTCTCGCCAACGCGGCCTTCGAGACGCCCCGTTGCAGATAGTGCCTCAGCAGCATCCTCGTCTCCCATCCGTGCATTTGCCCCCCGCTCCCTCGCTGTTGGATTCGCCAACATCGTGGAACGCAGGGCAGAGCCCGCCAACCACTAAAGTGTGCGGTTTTCGGTTGCCACGAATGGGAAATTTACAGTTGCCACCAACATCCCGGGCAGCGGTCGTCAGCGCCTGTACGCTCTCTGCGGTGCTTCCGCCATCAACTGTTACTCAGGCGGCCAGAAGCTCGTCCCCGACCGGGGCGGTGGGCAACCGGCGCGGCACGGCGCACGTGATCGCGCCGATGCGTACTTGATACTACTAATGAGGATGCCGGTTGACACGCGAATACCTCACGGAAGGTGAGTCGCCGCGTCGCGAGTCCGGCCTGCATCGCCGGAGTCCGGACCTCCCGCCCGAACTTCAGAGCACCGTGTGGGCGGACGAAGTTGTAGTGGCAGCGCAGGAGCTCGAGATGTGCTTCGAGCTTGCCCTCCGAGCGAGCATGGGAGGGCGTTCGCCGAAACAGATAGGCCGAGCCCTGGCGGATCGTCAGATTCAGCCGTTCGATGAACGACGTGTTCAATGTCGACGAGTCCTCGGCGCTGTTGAGACTCTGCTTCGAACCGCCACGACGCGCCCCTCAGCTCTCGTCGTTCGACCTGAACGATGCGATCGTTTCTTCGCGTCTTGAGCACCTGACCGTAGAGAACCGCTGGACCAAAGACCCGACGGATGACCTTTCCGTAGAACTTGAATCCGTCCGTGACGATCAAGGGACACGTCGCGAACGAGCGCCCACGTGTTCCTCTAACGTTGTTGTGCACTCAGGCCGATACGCAAATTGATGCCACCGCGCTACCTAGACCGTCCCGCGGCCAACGAGCAAGACGCCAATACCGCGCTCGCGCTTCCTTACGGCGTGACTGCCACGGCCATCGTCGAGGCCCTCAACGATGTCTATACCTACTTGCACACACTCAACGACGCCAGCGTCGGTCATGGGTATGGCCGTCTCGAAGAGCTGATCCCGCCGTTAGCAAGTTTCTCAGGCTTCTTATCTAACATCTTCGCCCAGGCCATGGCGCGTTGCACTGCCAACGCACAGCCAGGGCTTGCCGTCAATCAGTGGCCCAATGGCCGACCTACTCTCGTGCCCCGTGGCCTTTACGCCGGGGACGCCGTCCAGCACGGCGGTCAAGGTATCGAGGTGAAGGCGAGCCGTTCCGTGAGCAGCTACCAGGGCCACAACATCGCAGCCGGCAGGCTGATGGTGCTTCACTATGCGCTCGACGACACGACCGAGCCGGTCTACGAGCGCAATCCGATGCGCGTCGTGTCCGTGATGTTCGCAAAGTTTCACGTGACCGACTGGGGCTTAGGACAAGAAGCCCCCAGCCAGCGCGTGTCGGTCAGAGGATCTGGGTTGGAAAAGCTGAACGCCGGCGTGGTCTATGCGCCGTCCGAGTCGGCTAACGCGGACGGTCCAGGTCGGCTCTCTGCTCCGGCCATTCCGGGCGCCAAGTCGATCGGCTCTTCAGGAAGCCCCGTCGGGTCGCCGGATTCGCCGCAATTGAATTCCGGCGAATCACCAACACCTGCTGAACGGATGCCGCCGCGAGCGAAGTCAGCGAAGGCGACACTGGCTCCTCAGCGGCGCCGCGCGACGAAGAAGATCGGCTCGCGTTGAAGCGGGATATTGCGGGACTTGCCGGGATCCATCCCGCATGCGACTGTTGTTCGCCCACGACGTGCGGGGCGAGAATCGCGGCGAGACGGGTTCGCTCGAGACTGCCCCCACCGCCACCCAGTCGCTGCAGTGCTCGCACTCCGGGATCGCTCGAGGGTTGCCCCCGATTTCCTCGTTGGATTCAGGCGATTTCAGCGGTCACGGGCGCGGCGCCGGGGAGGTGAGTCGCGCCGGGGGCGAGGTGGCGGTCGGTGTCCGCGTGATCGTCTCGCGAGCCAGGTTCGGTGGTCCGGGGTTTTGAGAGAGCCATGTACGACTGACCCCTGTCAGTCGTCGGGTCCGCGGCGCGTCGGATTCCGGGATGGAGCCCGGCAAGTCCCGGAATATGCCGCTTCAAGAACTTCTCGCGGCGCGGCGGCCGAGCCCACGTCACAGAAACTGACCATGACGCGCGGCGCGCGTGGACCGGCACCGGCAGGTGCAACGTGGCGTCCCGGCGCTGGACTCGGCGTCAGTCGTTGCGCCCACAGAGCGTCGGCTACCGGGATGGATCCTTGCCACCGCCCACAAGCTGGTGCGCGTGATCCACGCCGGGCTGCACGACCGACCGTACACCGACCCGGGCATCGACGACGAACGCCTCGTCGTCGAGCGCAACGCGCCACGCTGGATCCGCAGCTCCGCGTCGGTGCACCAAGTCGGTCGGCTTCCCCATCGTCGGTATCCTCGCTTAATGCCTTGACCGTCTACACTAGTGCGTCGATTGTCGACCGTCAAGGCATGCTCCCCTTGACACTCGACAGGAAACACGACATGCTAGTCGTGTCGCTCGTCTAGGGGAGAGTGCAACGATGGTCAAGAAACACGCAGACGTCCTCCAGGGCACCCTCGACATGCTGATCCTGAAGACGTTGGCCCCAGGCCCGCAGCACGGCTGGGGCATCTCCCAGCGGATTCAACAGGTCTCAGACGAAGTCCTCCAAGTCAATCAGGGATCGCTCTACCCGGCGTTGCATCGTCTCGAGCAACAGGGGTGGCTGAGCGCCTCATGGGGCCTCTCCGACAACAACCGCCAGGCGAAGTTCTACGCCTTGACCCGCGCCGGACGCCGGCAGCTCGAGCGTGAGACGGACCATTGGGGGAGGCTCTCGGCGGCGGTGACACGGATCATGGAGGCGACCTAACCGTGGATATTGCTCGACCGGATCTGGCGCGGAAGAAGCGGCTCCGGCACGGGCTGTATGGCGGGGTGGCGGTGGTGGCCATCCTCCTTATCAGCGTGGGCGTATCGCGGCTCGAACCGGCGGCCCCAAGCGTCGACCGCGATACGGTGTATCTCGATACCGTGCAACGGGGCCCCATGGTGCGTCAGGTCCGGGGCACGGGCACGCTCGTTCCCGAAGAGCTTCGGTGGATTCCCTCCACCACGGACGGCACCGTCGAGCGAATCGTGATCCGGCCGGGCGCCGAGGTCACGCCGACGACGACGGTGGTAGAGCTCCGGAACCCCGAGCTGGAACAGACCGCACTCGAGGCCCAGCTCAATCTGCGCGCCGCCGAAGCCCGCGCCCGCAGCCGGCAGGTGGAGCTGGACAGCCAGATCCTCGCCCAACAATCGCAGCTCGCCACTGTCGAATCCGAGCTCGCCCAGGCCACGCTCCAGGCTGAGGCCGACCAGCAGTTGGCGACGAAGGGGCTGGTCGGGTCGATTCAGCTCCAGCAATCACAGTCGCGGGCGCGCGAGCTGGCCACACGGTACGAGCTTGAACAAGAACGGCTGCAGATCGCGCGCGAATCGGTGGACGTCCAGCTCGCTGCCGAACAGGCGGATGTCGACCGCCTGAAGACACTCTGGCAACTGCGGCTCGACCAGGTGGAGGACCTCCACGTCCGTGCGGGCATTGCGGGCGTGCTCCAGCAAGTGCCCCTGGAAGAGGGCCAGCGCGTGAGCGCGGGCACCAACCTGGCCCGGGTGGGCGACCCGTCGTCGCTGAAAGCTGAGCTCCGCATTGCCGAGACCCAGGCCAAGGACATTCAGATTGGGCAGGCCGTGTCGATCGATACCCGCAACGGGGTCATTCCGGGTCACGTCGTCCGGATCGACCCGGCCGTCGAGAATGGCACCGTCACCGTGGATGTCACGTTGGACGGCGAGCTGCCCCGCGGAGCCCGACCCGATCTGACGGTCGACGGCACGATCGAGCTTGAACGCCTCGAGGACATCATCTTCGTGGGCCGACCGGTCTTCGGACAAGAAGAGAGCATCGTGAGTCTCTTCGTCGTCGACCCCGCGTCGGGAACCGCGACACGGACACGCGTGGGCCTGGGCCGCGCGTCGGTCAACACGATCGAGGTCCGAGAGGGGCTCGAACCGGGCGACCAGGTCATCTTATCCGATATGTCGGCCTGGGATGCCTTCGATCGCGTGCGTCTGAACTAGCCTAGGAGTCAACCGGTGAACGATCTCGCGTCGCTTATTCATCTCGACCAGGTCAGCAAGGTCTTCTACACCGATGAGGTGGAGACCCACGCGCTCGACACGATCACCCTGGACATCTTCAACGGCGAATACATCGCCATTGAAGGGCCCTCGGGCTGTGGCAAGTCGACGTTGCTCTCAATCCTGGGCCTGCTCGACACCCCCACTGACGGGAGCTATACGCTGCACGATCGGCCGGTCGCCCAGCTCAGCCAAGCCGAGCGCGCCCGCACGCGGAATCGCGAGATCGGGTTCATCTTTCAGAGTTTCAACTTGATTGGCGACCTCAGCGTCTACGAGAACGTCGAGTTGCCGCTGACCTACCGGGGAATGCGGCCATCGGAGCGCAAGGACCGCGTGACCGCGGCCCTCGAGAAGGTGGAGATGGCGCATCGGGCCAAGCATCTTCCCAGCCAGCTGTCGGGCGGCCAGCAGCAGCGTGTGGCGGTGGCCCGCGCAGTCGCCGGCGAGCCCTCGATCCTCCTTGCCGACGAGCCGACCGGGAATCTCGACTCGAAAAATGGGGAGGCGGTGATGGGGCTCCTCAAGGACCTGCACGATGAGGGGTCCACCATCTGCATGGTCACCCACGACCCGCGCTACTCCGACTACGCGGAGCGGAAGATCCACCTGTTTGATGGGCGCCTGACGAATGGGTCCGCTCCAGAGTCCGAAGCACCAGCATCGCTCGGCACCAGCGCTCCGAGTCTTGACCGACCCGACGCTCCGTGAGCGAGGTGGCGTCGGCTAGGGATCCAGCGTCCACAACGTCAGCGACGAGACGTCCTTCACAAAGATCCGATCGCCTGAGATCGCGGGCTGCGCCCACGTCGGCGTGTGCGCTACGGTGTAGCGAGTGTGAGCGAAACTTAGTTGGAAATTGAAGCGGCTCCAAACCCTGTGGTTTGATGACGTTTGAGAAGACGGACATCAGCCCACGAGAGAAAGGAGCCGAGATGAGCAGTGTCCTACGATCGGTCAGGAAGCGCAAGAAAGGTCACACGTTGGGCGCGGTCGACGTCATCGACCGAGAGGAGTACGCCGAGCTGGAGGTCGATGCCAAGGTGGCGTTGATCCGGTCGTTGGTTCCGCTGGGCTTGATGCACATCGAGGAGTTGCTCGACGAGGAAGTGACCGCGCTGGCTGGCGAGCGCTACGCCCGCAAAGCCCCGTCAGTCGGCGGGCGCCGTCATGGCAGCAACCCCGGGACGGTCGGGTTGGCCGGCCAGCGCGTGCCGATTCGCGTGCCCCGGATTCGCCATGTCACGGAGCGCGAGATTCCCCTGCGGTCGTACGAGGCGCTGCATGGCGATCGCGCAGTCAACGACCTGTTGCTGAGGCGCGTGCTGTATGGGATCTCGTGCCGCAACTACGCGGCGGCCGCCGAGGCGATTCCCAGGGCGATCGGCCTATCGGGGTCGACGGTGTCCCGCGCGTTCATTCAGGCCAGCGCGACGAAACTCCGCGAGCTCCAGGAGCGGGACCTCTCCGGGGAGGACGTCGTGGCCCTCGTGCTGGACGGCAAGACGTTCGCCGAGGCGACGATGGTCGTCGCGCTCGGCATCACGATGACGGGGGACAAACGGTTCCTGGGCGTCGTCGAGACGGACACGGAGACCGAGAAGGTGTTGACCCCGTTCCTCCGGTCATTGGTCGAGCGGGGCCTCGATGTCTCCCAGGGGCTTCTGGTGATCGTGGATGGCGGCAAGGGGCTCCGGGCGGCCGTGCGGAAAGCCTTCCGCCACCGCGCCCTGGTGCAACGGTGTCAGTGGCACACGCGCGAGAACGTGGTGAGTTACGTGGCCAAGCGTGAGCAGCCGGTGTGGCGGCAGCGTCTCCAGCGCGCCTACAACCGTCCGGAGTACGACGAGGCCCTCGCCGCCCTCAAGTCGCTCCAGCATGAGCTGGAGGATCGGAACCAATCCGCGGCCGGCAGTCTGGCGGAAGGCCTCGACGAGACCCTGACGTTGCATCGCCTCGGGGTGTACGGTGTGCTGGGCCGGTCGCTGAAGACGACAAACGGCCTCGAGTCCATCAACGCGCTCATTGAGGAGCGCTGTGCGAAGGTCGATCACTGGCAGCACTCGAGTCAACGCCATCGCTGGCTGGCCACTGCGCTCCTGGACATCGAGCCACGCCTGCGCAAGGTGATGGGCTACCGGCACCTGCCCAGGCTTCGTGACGCATTGAAGCGAGAGCTGAAGATCGACACGACGACGTCGACGAAGAAAGCCGCGTAAGCAATCAGGAGCCGCGGAGAGTTTCAACTAGGAATGGGCTTGACTCGGTGTAGCGCCTGAACGGCTCGAGTCCCGCCTGACTGCCTCGTGCCACGACCAACTCGCCGCTGTCATTCAGGAGAAACAACAGATCACCGGCTTTGACAATCGCCGTGTTCTTGCCTGGCGGGGTGGCCCCAGCCAGAGCACCTCCCCGGTCTCGGCATCAAGCGCGAAGTACTGGCCGCTCGCCCGCTCTGACAGCCCGAAGAGCGTGCCGTCGATCACCACCGGATTACTCAAGAACAGCGACACGTCCTGCGTCTCCCAGGCGACGTCGCTCCGCCACACGCCAGTGCCGACCCGTGTCGGCCGTAGCGCTCGAACGCCCATCTGCGTACTCCCCACGATCACCGTGTCGCCGTACAGGATCGGCGTAATGGCGCTCGGCGTGGCTTGTGACTCCCACGGGTACGCCCACAGGACGGCCCCGTCAGACAGCGCGAGACCCACCACGTGCGTCTGCGTGACCGTCACGACCTGACGCATGCCACCCAACTCCGCCACAATCGGGGAGGCAAAGACGCCGGTGCCCGTGGCGGTCCATGCGGTCTCACCCGTGGCCGCCTCAAAGGCTGTGAGCGAGCCGTAGTCGCCAGGATGTGCGATGACGAGCTCCCCGACGCCGAGGGGTGAGACAGGATTCCCATAGATGGGAAGCGAATCGGGCGCGTCTGTCTGCCAGACGAGTGCACCACTCGCCGCCTCGAACGCTGAGACGACACCGCTGATCCCAAGCGTGAACACCATGCCGTTGTGGAAGAGCGGGGTCGCCTTGGGTCCGGTCGTGTGCGCGGCCGCCGCCTGATGCACCCCGTGGGGCGCTCGGTAGCGCGAATCCCACGCGATTTCGCCCGTCGCGGCGTCAATGGCCGTCACCACCTCGTCGTCACCCTGCCGGGTGAACGTGTAGACCGTCGACCCAACAATGATCGGTGTCGCGTAGCCGTCACCCACCTCGACGGTCCAGTGGTGGGTCAGCGCATCAGGCCAAGTGTCCGGTTCACTGAAGGCACTGGCCGCGCCGTCGCGATGCTGGCCCCGCCACTGTGGATAGTCCTGCGGAGACGTCTGCCCGGCCAGCGTGGTCGAGACGCCCGCCATCACCGCGATGGATCCGATCACAAGGCGCCAGCCGCCCAACCGCACCCTCGCAGTCTACCCTGCTATCGGTGCGCCCGTCGGAGCACTGAGAGCTGCCGCTGTCGATGATCATCCCACGCCGTACGAGCATCCAATTTGACATGCTAATGGAGCCGATGGATACTCCGTTGGCATGCCTAACACAAAGCCGGCCAAAGCCGACGTCCTGCAGGGCACGCTCGATCTCATGGTCTTGCAGACGCTGGCCACGCTCGGCCCGATGCACGGGTATGCGATCGCCGCACGCCTGAAACGAGTCTCTGCCGGGACCCTCCAGCTCAACATGGGCACGCTCTACCCTGGGCTCATGCGCCTCGAGCAGCGCGGGTTCGTGCGCGGCACGTGGGGGACGACAGAAAACAACCGGAGGGCGCGCTTCTACGGGCTCACTGCGGCTGGGAGGCGTCGGCTCACGGCCGCGACCGCCGAGTGGGAACGGATGGCCTCCATCATGAACACCCTGCTCCACGACGAAGGCTGAGGACCGGTGCCGAAGCTCCGGGAGTGGCTCATCCGTCTGTGGCAGACGCTGTATCCGCGCCGCGACGACCGCGACCTGGAACAGGAGCTGCGGACGCATCTTGAGCTGGCCGCTGACGACGCCCGGCGACGGACCGACTCAGCGGACCGCGCGGCCCGAGCCGCCAAGGTCCAGGCAGGGCCCGTGCCGGCAACGATGGACGCGCTTCGCGACCAGCACAGTGTGCCCTGGCTGAGAGATCTGGGCCACGACCTGCGGTACGCCAGTCGTACGCTTCGCACGTCGCCGAGCTTTTCGGTCGTCGCGGTGCTCACGCTCGGTCTGGGCATCGGCGTCAACACTGCGATCTTCAGTCTGACGGATGCCGTCCTCTTCAAGCCGCTTCCCGGCATCCACAACGCCGAGCGCCTCGTGGCCCTCTACAGCGACAATCGCGAGACCGACAACATTGAGTACTGGGGCTTCCCGTACCCCGACTATCTGGCACTGCGCGAATTGGACGACGTGCTCGTCGACCTCACGGCCTTCGTCCGTCTGCGCTTCGTCCTCACCGGTTCGTCTGGCAATGTTCCGGTCGTTGGCGACCTCGTGTCGGGCAGCTATTTCTCAGTCTTCGGTGCGGTGCCGGAGGAGGGCCGCCTCCTCAACGAGGCCGACAACACCCCTGGTGCCTCCCCCGTCGCCGTCATCAGCTACCGGCTCTGGCAGGAACGCTTTGGAGGCCGTCTCCCCATCGTCGGCGAGACCCTGACGCTCGATCAGGTACCCCTGACCGTGGTCGGTGTGGCACCGCGGGGGTTCCGAGGATCGCTCCTCGACTGGTACGGCGACGCCCCCATCGACGTGTTCGCCCCCTACTGGGTGCTCGAGCGGGTGCTTCCGGGTCGGCTGGCGTACTTCACCGATCGGTCCTGGGAGGGCCCACAACTCATCGGCCGATTGCAGCCGGGTGTGCCCGTCGAGGCGGCGCGGACGGCCTTGGTCGCACGGGTCAGACAACTCGCGGCGGCCTTCCCAGACACGAACGCCGACCGCACACTGATCGTACTCCCTTCCGATCAGGCGCGATTCTGGCCCGGGCGCTACGGCCAGACCGTCCGCCTGGTCGCGCTCCTCAACATCAGCACGCTGGTGCTCCTTGGGATTGCGTGCTTCAACCTGGCCAACCTTCTGCTGACCCGGACACTCGCGCGACGACGAGAAATCGGTCTCCGACTCGCGATCGGAGCGTCGCGGAGCCGGCTGATTCGCCAGCTACTGGTCGAGGTGATGCTGTTGACGCTGGCGGGGGGGCTGGCGGGGCTCGGTGTGGCGTGGATCTGCGTGCAGGTGCTGGCCGCCTATCCCACGCCATTCGAGGTGCCCGTGTACCAAGAACTCCACCTCGACGCTCGTGCCCTGCTCGTCACCCTCGGGCTGTCCGTAGCCGCAGGGCTCGCGTTCGGCTTTCTGCCGGCCCTCCTGGCCTCACGCCGCTCACTGACCTCTGCGCTCGGTGCGGGGCCGCCGACCTTCGGCACCTCTCGGGTCTGGGGTCGCCAGCTGCTCATTGCGGGGCAGATCGCGGGTGCGTTCGTCCTGTTGCTCGGAGCGGTCGTGTTTGGCCGGAGCCTGTTGCAGCTCGCGAACACGGATCCCGGCTACACGACGGAGGACCTTCTCCTTGTGTCGTTCGAGATCCATCCGTACGAGGCCGGATTCGGCGTCGACCGTCAGTTCTACCACGCGTTGCTGGACCGCGTGGGAGCGATGCCCGAGATGGTCTCGGTGAGCGTCGCCGGCGCACCACCGTTGTCGCAGTTCAGGGCGTCGGTGGAGGTCGCCGCTGGAGCCTCGGGGTCTTCGAGCCAGTCGCTGGCAGTCGTCTCCCGGGCGGTCGGACCGGACTATTTCGACACGCTCGAGCTGCCGCTCATACGCGGGCGGGGATTCAGCCGCGACCCGTCGGACGACCAGACGGCGCTCGTGGTCAATGAGGCTCTGGCTCGGCGGCTGTGGCCAGACCAGGACCCGATGGGTCGGTCCGTGCGAGTTGAAGGCGAGGCGTCGGAGCGCCGCGTCATCGGCGTGGCAAGCAACGCGGCGCATCGAGACGTCTGGGAAACGGCCGAGCCGTATGTCTACCTCCCGGTCCTTCGGCGGACAGTCAGGAGTCTGACCCTCCTGGCCCGCGTGCGCACGACGCCGGCAGCGGCGGCGGTGCGGCTCCGAGACGAGATGACGGCGCATTCTAGTCAGCTCGTCGTGCTGGACGCCCGAACCGCGGACGACGACCTCCGCGCGCATCTCTCGCGGCAACGGCTCGCGGCAACCGTGGCCGTGGTTCTAGCTGTGATGGCCGCCACGCTTGTGGCCGTCGGCATCTTCGGACTCTTCTCCTACGTGGTCACACAGAGTCGTCGGGATTTCGGCATTCGGTTGGCTCTTGGAGCAGAATACCGCCAGGTCCAACGTCAGGTCGTGCGCCAAGCGCTTCGCCTGGCGGCGGGAGGACTGGTGGTGGGGCTCGTCGTGTGGCAGGGCGTGCACGTGGTCATCGCGAGCGAGATCTATGGCGTCGCAAGCAACGACCCCATCACCGTTGGCGTCGTGTGCGGGGCACTTGTGCTCGTGACCTTGCTGGCTGCCTCTGGTCCGGCGCGTCGCGCGGCGAGCACGAATCCGGCAGCGGTCCTGCGTCCAGAGTAGGTACCCGGCATGGGTTTCGCGAGTGCGGTGTGTTCACGCTCCCCCGGGGCAGCCAGGCGCACAGTCGTCACACTGCTGAGCCTCGCGGTGACCATCGTCATGCTTGATGCCCAGCCACCGGCGACGCCCGCCCGACCAGACACCGAGGCCCCAACCTTTCGGCTGGGCATCGATCTGATTACGGTGGACGTGGTGGTGACCGACCGCGACCGTCAGCCGGTTCGCACGCTGACGGTCGATGACTTTCAGGTGTACGAAGACGGCGTCTTGCAGCCAATCGTGACCTTTAGCTATGTCGACACAACGGTCCACGCACCGGAGGCGGACGCGGCGTCTGCCACACCTGTTGCGGACGTGGCCTCGAATCTACCGCGTGGCACGGATGGTCGTGTCTATCTGATTCTTCTTGACGACCTGCATACGCACGCGCTCCGATCGGACACGGTTCAGGCGATCGCCCGTCAGTTCATCGAGCACCACCTCACGGTGAACGATCTCGCCGCGGTGGCGGTCACGAGTGGCCGGACGAGTGCGAGTCATCCCTTTACTCGCACTCGTCAGCCACTCCTTGATGCGGTCGACCAGTTCGTCGGCGAGTATCGACCACCTCCCCAACGCGCGTCACGCCGGGACCCCGGGCGGACCGTCTTCGATGTCCAGCGGCCGTTCGACGGCACGGACCAGAGGCGGAACGCGCAGACGATGCTCAGGTCGCTCGGCACCTTGGCTGAATGGATGGCCGGCTTCAGCGACCGTCGAAAGGTGATCCTCCTCATCAGTCAAGGGGTAGAAGACTCGCTCTCAGAGGGGTTCCTCGCGGAGATGAGGCCGGTGGTCTCCGCCGCGGCCAGACACCATATTGCCGTCTATCCCATTGATCCTCGGGGGCTTCCTACGGGAGAACCATCAGAGATCCCCACTCGGGCCCTTGTTGACGAAGCGCCCTTCTCGGTCGCCGCCCGGCGTGCGAAGGGCAGCCTGCGTCGGCTCGCGGAACAAACAGGCGGTGTGGCGTTCACTGACTCCAACCAGTTCAGGGGGGCGCTCGAACGGATCGTCCGCGAGAACAGTGCCTACTTTCTCCTGGGCTATCGGGCACCGAGGGAGACGCCGGACGGTAAGGAGCACCAGATCCGCATCGAGGTCGATCGACCAGGTGTTCGCGTCCGCGCCCGGCGCAGCTACGTCGCGGACAGCGAACCGGTGGTTCAGCGTCCGTTCTAAGTGGCTCCGAAGCGTTAAACGTGGGGATCGCGCAGCCTGGTCACTCCAGGGTGTACAGCATCTCAATATCAACCTGGACGGGCACGGGCTCTCCGAAACGCGTGCCGGGCGAGAAGCGCCACTGCCGCAATGCGGGATGTGTTGCAACTTTCAAGAAGTGGCCAGAGAACGATTGGTCGAGTCGACCGGGCTCCGTCTCATGCAGCCACCTCGAACAGCTTGTTGATGAACTGAATCTGTTGCCGAACATCCGAACCGTTCACCCGCCTCGCCTGCCCCTTCCGGATCATGTGCATGGCCTCGTATCCTTGGATCGTTCGCCGCGCCGCGTGGAATTCACGAAAGCCCTGCTTGGCCTTCACTCGTCGTTTGATCGCTCGATGATCCTGCTCCAAGATGTTGTTCAAGTATTGGATCGGCCGGTGGCGGCAACGGCGCCGCAGGATGCCTTCCTTCTTCACTCCTGCAATCGCCGCCCCGTAGAGGCGTGCCTGGTCGGTGTTGATGACGCGGGGCTGAGGATGCGACGGAACAGTCAGCGCCTTACGGAACAGGCGTTTAGCCGCCGCGGCATCGCGCAAGCCCGAGAGCACGAAGTCGATCGTGGCGCCGGTGGAATCGATGGCTCGGTAGAGGTAGCACCAACGACCCTTGACACGAATGTAGGTCTCATCGACACGCCAGGACTTATTGGTTGGCTTGAGATGACGGCGCAGCCGCTCCTCGAGTTGCCGTGGGAGACCCCCCGGCTTTGCCGGGGCGGCCAGCCCCGTTTGACGTTTCGGGGAGTCACGTGAGGAACTCCTTCCCGTGAGCCGCTCAAGCATCACGAGAAGGAGACCTCATGCCGACCTACCGAAGTCTCAATCATACGAAATGGCACTGTCAGTATCACGTTGTGTTCATCCCGAAGTATCGAAGAAAGGCGATGTACGGGGGATTGCGGCGGGATTTGGGCGAGGTGTTCCGCCGTCTGGCGCTGCATCGCGAGAGCGAGGTGGAGGAGGGGCATCTGTTGCCGGACCATGTGCATATGATGATGTCGATTCCGCCGAAGTACTCTGTCGCCCAGGTCATCGGATATCTCAAGGGGAAGAGTGCCATCCACATCGCTCGGGAGTTCGCGGGACGTTCGCGGAACTTCGTGGGGCAGCACTTCTGGGCCCGGGGCTACTTCGTGTCCACGGTGGGTCGCGATGAGCGGGTCATTCGGGAGTACATCCAGCAGCAGGAACGCGAGGACCGGCGGTCGGATCAGTTGCCGTTGGAGTAGAGTGGCCACCGTGAGGTGGCTCAAGTGACCGCATAGCGGGCACGTCATGCCGCTTTGAGCGGCTCACAAACTAAGGCCCCCGGCTTTGCCGGGGGATACTTACTTCGGGACCGTAGCGCTGGACCCAGCGCCAGATGGTCGTGTGGTCCGCTTCCAGGCCGCGCTCGCTGAGTAGCTCTTCGACATCGCGGAACGAGAGCGAGTACCGAAGGTACCAGCGCGCAGCGCACAGAATCAGCGCGGGCTCGGTTTGTCGCCACTTGAAGATCGCCGGTCGGATTGCCTTCTGCATGATCTCTTCAGGCTACCAGCCGCCGCTGGCCAAAGTTGCAACACAACCGTGTGAGTTCTGCTCCGAGCAGTAGAGGCGGTGGCGGCCCGTCGTCATCCCGGACGAAGCCGGGATGGGGCAGGCCCCGCAGAGCTTGGCGAAGGCGGCTTCAGAATGAATCCGATCGGGGTTGTCGCCAAAGATGATCAGCATCTCGGCGGCGGTGTCGGCACCGATGCCAAAGCCCTCACGCAACGTCGGCGAGGTCTGGGTGGTGAGTCGACCCAGGTGACGGTCGTGGTCCACGATCTCGACGGAGAGAGCGAACCAGCGACGGGCGAGCGCCCGGAGGGTATGTTTCGCCGAGGCGGTCGGCGTATCGATCGTGCCGCACCGCCATCCGCGGCATCGTTTGAGGAGCGCCTGGTCGGCGAGCGGGTGGAGGGTCTCTCGCAGCTCGGGCGGCGCGGTGACGACGATCTGCTTCAGCGTGATCATAGCCGAGGTGCGGGCTTTGACCGCCGTCCGGCGCGCGACCTTGAGGTGGCGCATCATCTCGACCGCCCCGTCCGCGGTCTTCGGGATGGCGGTCGATTGGCCAGCCAGGACCGACCGCGCGGCGGTCTCGGCATCCACGGGGTCGGACTTCCCGGCGATTCGACGTGTGCGCCGGTCGCCCCGGTTCACTTCGAGCACCTGGTGCCCGGCTCGCCGGACCGCGCGAGCGAGTCCCGCCCCGTAGCTGCCGGTGCCTTCGATGCCGAACGCGGCGACGCGTCCGTGACGCTCGGCCCAGGTGATCAGCTGTTGGTAGCCGTCTGAGTCGGCGGCACACGATCGATCGCCGAGGCGGATCCCCCACGTGTCGATCGCCACGGCCACGTGGACGTGCTTGTGGGTGTCCACGCCGACGATCACCTTCCGCGCGTGGGGCTGGATAGTCCTGTGGTTCGTCACCGGGTGGCCTCCTCGGGTGCTGATGCGTCGGCCGGATGGGCGGACAGGACTGTGATGGGTCGACGTTGCCGCAGGCCCCTATTGGGTCACGGCCCATCCGGTCAGACGGGTTGCCGTGTCCATCGCCGACGGACGATGACCGACAGATCAGTAGCGAGGACCGTCGGTCAGTCAAGTTGCGGGTCAGGCCACCACCCGCCGGCACCCACCAGTGTCACCGAGCGACCTCGGCAGGCAGCGGAATGATGCTCACAGTCAAGTTGAGACCGCGGGTGTCAGAGTAGGCCGATGACGAGCCCGTTCGGATTTGCCCTTGTCGACGAAAAAACTGCGTCTCTCGAAATCGGACTCAAACGCTAGCACGCAAGCAGGTTACGCGCTGGCCGCCAACACTTGGCTGCGGAAGCACCGACACACGGCACGAGCCGATCGTGCTGGCATACGGCAGGAAAGCCGTCCCGCTTGACGATAGGTCGCTTCAATGCGACCGATCCGGGACGGATGGCGTCAGATGTAGGGAGTGTTGATGATGAGCTTGCCAGGGCCCTAGGATGAGAGAAACCATGAGGCGAGTCTCTATTGCGCTGCTAGTCCTGTTCGTCTTCGTGGCCGGGTGCGGCTCGAACCCCATTGCCCCTTCGGACGGGGTTCCCTTCACGGTGATCGACCTCACCGTGGGCACGGGTGATTTTGCCATGAATGGACAACTACTAACGGTGGACTACACCGGATGGCTCTACAATGCCGACGCACCGGAGAACAAAGGCTTTGTGTTCGACACAACGGTCGGTCGGCAACCCTTCACGTTTACTCTTGGAGCTGGCCAGGTCGTTGAGGGATGGGACTTGGGTCTCGTCGGCATGCGGGTTGGCGGAAAGCGTCGACTTGTCATCCCACCCGAGCTGGCGTTCGGAGAGCAGGGCTTAGGCAACGACATTCCACCGAATGCGACGCTCATCTTCGAGGTCGACCTGATCAGCCTCCAGTAGCGAAGTGTGAAGCGGTCGTTCCAGCGGTAGCTCCGAACTAGTCCACCGGTCGATGCAACGGTGTCCGCCTCAGGTTCCGCGCGGCACAATGCCGGGATGCAGCCTCGACGATCCCGCTACCTTCGGCTTCGCTTTCCGCCTGACATCATCAGTCACGCGCTAACGCTCGACACGCGCCCCCCATGGAAAGCACCACATTCGTCCAGCCGGGCAGCCTTCCACGACCGAAGTTCATCGGGTTAAGCGTCCGACTGATGCTCGGGATAGCCTGTTGTTATGCCGCTCTTTTTTACGGAGCTCACCCCGACTACTTGCTTCGACTGGGGTTTCCCCCATTGTCACTGTTCCCCCGACTCAGAGGTGGCACACGTATCGTCACAAAAGTTTTAACCCGGGATAATCCGGGATAACCCGGGATGACCCCGGGATGCGACTCGCGCGGGCGCAACGACTGACGGGGAGGGCGACAGAATTGGGCCGTGCCGAGGCCCGATCCGCCGTCCGTGGGAGGGGTGTCCCGGGAGGCTCTCACGTGCGCCCCACCCGGACCACGGAAACCGGCCCGCGAGACGATCGCCCGCAGACCGGCGCCACCTCGCTCCAGACGTGTTTCGTCTTCTCGGCGCCGCGCCCGCGACCGTCGAAATCGCCCGGCATCCACAGAAAAAACTTGGGGCCGCCCCCGAGCGATCCCGGAGTGCGAGCATCAGCCGGACTGGGTGGCGGTGGGGGCAGTCTCGCGCGAACCCGTCTCGCACGTCGCCAAGCGAATAAAAGACGAATATTTGATGGGTCCCTACTATGTCCCGCTTCACACTCCTTGACCGGCTCAGGGGGAGTGTCTTGGCGGGCAGCGTCGGTACCTCCGCATCGGAGGATAAGTTGTTGTCCTCGCGCGAGTCGCATCCCGGGGTCATCCCGGATTATCCCGGTATCCCGGATTAAAACTTTTGATCGAGCTCAGCGGATTATGTTCCGCGGCTGCCGAACCGTTTGTAGATGCCTGCGAATATTTCGTGCGCCTCGTCGATGAGACACAGATCGAACGGCGGTGACGCCTGCAAGCGTTCGGAGCCCTTGACGCTGCCGGCGTACTCCCGACCGACCAGAAACACACCCGAGCCCGATACGTCGCACTGCTGGTCGGCCGCCTCGCGGGCCATGATGCCGAACAGTGTGTACAGCTCGTCCTGCCACTGGCCCAGGAGCGGCCTGGGCACGATGATGAGAATGCGAGAAGCGCCCTCGGCCAGCAGCTGCGCAATGACCAACCCGGCTTCGATGGTCTTGCCGAGACCCACCTCGTCGGCCAGGATGCAGCCGCCCTCGGGAATCCTGCGCAAGGCGAACATCACCGCATCGATCTGGTGAGGATTGGCGTCGATGCGACCGAGCCGTTGTGATGCTGCGTACCGTCGCTTCTCCGAGGAACGGCGGAGCCGTACCAGATCCTCAGCGTAGTAGCGGCGATGAATCGGGTGGGGTGCTGCTGGCACTGGTTCTTGCACGGACGTACGGGAGCGAACCGGAGTGTCCGCGGAGGAATTGAGCGCGGACGGCGCCCGTCGTTCCTCCCGTACCGGATCAGATGTTCAGTTCGCAGTGAAGATGTATCACCCGGAATCATGTACCCCACGGTCGAGTAGGCGCAAGCCCAGGGCCCTCCTGGAGCCAACTATCGGGCCTTCAGACGGTAGAATTCGTCTAGTCGTAGGAAGTCTCGACTACCACTCGAGTCCGAGGGGCCCAGAATGCGACTCTTTGCTCTGTGGAAGGCAATGGTCGGTGGCAAGGCCGGTCATCCCAAGAAAGCGCCTGCTGAGGGCGTGGGCGTTGACTTGTCCTCGACTGCGGGTGGGTCCGACCCCTACTTCGAGTTGATGGGACGGTTGCAGGTCGCGTACTCAAACGGGGACTTTGAGGCAGCTCGGCAAGTCGTCCAGGCGACACTTCCGCAGCTTCGCAAGTTCGTGAAGCGATCGACCGCCGAATATGGCACTTTCGACATCGCATCCATTCCAGTCCTCGAGACCGGTGGGCGCGTTCTCGCGATTCTCGAGGACAGAGAGACCCTCGAACTGATGGCGAAGGAGGTTAGGCAGCTTGCGACTCTGCATCCTTGGCGCGACACGGTTGAAAGACATCTTGCGGATGTGGAGGTCGTCCACAGCATCCGTGGCGCGGTCGGTGAGCAGCCTGGCCTCCTGCAGAACCGACTGAAGTTGAACCTTGGCCTTGATGACGGGCGTCATCTGGCCCTGATTGTGGGATTGCTCGACAAATGTGGCCGCTTGCGCCGGACTCGATTCAAGAAGACATACGCTCTGACTCTCCCTGGACAACCACTGCCGGTAGACCGTCGAGACGCTGTAGGGGGCACAGCTTGTCAAGTCCGATGATGAGGTCGCCTTCCCAGTGTCCAGGAACAGCTCGGTTCTCGGCCTCGGCGGGCCGCTCGCTGATCATGATGTCGGGGCCTACAAACTCCTTGCCGCGACCACGGCGGCGAGCCCTCGGCACGCGCAGCGCCCGCCCGGTGCGCAGGCAGGCCGTCAACTCGCGGCGCAGTGCCCCCCGCCCCTGGATGTACAGCGCTTGGTAGATGGCCTCGGGCGAGACCCTCATCGAGTCATCGTCGGGATACTCTATCCGGAGCCGATGGGCGATCTGCTACGGGCTCCACGATGTCGCCCAATGTCGGTCCTGGCGGCGGCCATGACGTCGACCACTCCAGGAGCCGACGTTTGGGCCAGGCACGGGCGTCCCGTCCTCAGCCATCATCGTGCCTGCGAGGCGGTCCTGCACGTAGCTCCTCAGCCGATCGTTCGCGGCCAGCTTGGCGATCTTCGGGCGCTTGGCACGTCTGGCGCTGTGCCACTGCGCAGTCGACGCCCGATACGCCAGACCGCCGCTCCGAGTCGCCGCGTTGCGACGCAGCTCTCGCGAGACAGTCGACGGGGCTCTCCGGAGCCGACGGGCAATGTCGCGCACCCCGGCGCCCTGAGCTCTCAGGATCGCGATCTCTTCCCGCTCCGCAAAGGACAGGGAGCGAGCCGATCGGGGCGCCAAGCTGATCGGCGGCATACCACCGCCCTCACGGAACCAACGACCACCCACGGGCGGCGACACGCCACATGACACAGCGGCATCCTCACTCGACAGCCCCCTGGCGATCGCCTTCCAGAACCGTTGCTGCTCCTCACGCCCCGCTACCGGCGGCCGACCAGGCGAACGCATCGCAGGCCGACCCGCCCGGTCTGACCTTCTCCGTTTCCGTTTCTGCATCGCAGCACCTCATCATCGAGGTGTTGCGATGACCAGTTGAATTCACCCAGTATCTCTCGATGCGGTATACGGATCGCCTCGTGGACGCCGGCATCGCGCCATCCGTCGGCAGCCAAGGCGATGCCTATGACAATGCCCTCGCCGAGTCGGTGATCGGCTTGTACAAGACGGAGGTGATTCGACGGAAGGGCCCGTGGCGCACCCTCGAGGCCGTGGAGTTCGCCACCTTGACGTGGGTGGACTGGTTCAATACGCGACGACTGTTGGGGCCTCTCGGGGACATTCCACCAGCAGAGTTCGAGGCGCAGTACTATGAGCAGGCTGAGGTGGCCTGATTCAACAAATTCGGTCTCCGACGTTCCCGGTACGATTCACTACTGAGGGGGGAGCTTGCGTGGTCAGTTAGAAGGGGAATCCGATGAAGGGCACGAAGTATCAGGTGGGGCTATCCTTTGCCGGGGAACAGCGGGATTACGTGGAAGCTGTGGCGCTTCATCTTCGAAACCGATCAATCGCGGTGTTCTACGACGGCTTCGAGAAGGCGCCCCTTTGGGGCCGGAGCGGCACGGAGGCCTTTCATGAAGCGTTCGCGCAGCAGAGTGCCTATGTGGTGATGTTCATTTCCCAAGCCTATGCCGAAAAGGCTTGGGCGCGTCATGAAAGACGGTCGGCCCTTAGCCGCATGATCCACGAACAAGGCGAATATATCCTTCCGGTGCGCTTCGATGACACGCCGGTGCCCGGTTTGCCAGCGGACGTGATCTACGAGCGCGCTAGTGAGCACACACCCGCACAACTTTCGGCAATGATAGCCAACAAGCTGGGCATCCGGCCTTTCGACGGCAAGGCGTCCCAAATACCACCCCCAAGTATGACATCCCCGACCGGCGAGGTCGTATTTGACTACAGCAACCACAACGGACGCTATGTCATCGGGTCCGGAATGCTGGAATTCGAAACGGAGTGGACGAAGGCGAGCAACACCAGTATTCACGTATACAACGACCCCCAGTCCATAAATGGCATCGCGCTGGCCCCAGGATCCATGTCGATCTCGCAAGTAACTGACGCCGCATCACTTGACTACACTTCGCGCACCCGGACACCTTCCCGCGGACAAATCGTCGTACTGCGCAACGCCGAGGGCTTCTACGCCGCCGTTCACGTGCTCGGGATCAAGGATGTCAGCCGTGGTGACGACAGGGATGAACTGCGCTTCCGGTATGCGATCCAAGCCGATGGTTCGGATAGCTTCGCGGAGTTCGTTGACGTGTGAC
Source organism: Vicinamibacterales bacterium (assembly GCA_965249105.1). Lineage (GTDB taxonomy): Bacteria > Acidobacteriota > Vicinamibacteria > Vicinamibacterales > UBA8438 > CAUZIB01. The sequence goes on from OZ252219.1 coordinate 2,963,774, forward strand.
CGTTCGGGCGGGGTCTTGAACCGGGGTAACCGTTCCTTCAACCCGTGCAATCGTCCGCAGCCGTTCGGTGTACGTCGTCAAGTGGTTGTGTTGCAACTTTAGCGGCGGCTGGTAGCCTGAAGAGATCGTGAAGAAGGCAATCCGCCCGGCGATCTTCAAGTCGCAAGAACCCGCTCAGCTAGGCATGACCCAAGTTTTAATCCGGGATAATCCGGGATCATCCGGGATGACCCTGGGATGCGACTCGCGCGAGGACAACAACTTAGGGGGATCGGGCGACACAATTGTGGTGCAAGACTTTTGATCCATGAAATTCCCTTCAAACGGCGTTTTCTGGGCGTTTTTGGGTGTGGCCGGGCCGGAGCCAGGTCATCGAGCTCGCCGCCGCGGTGGAGACGGCCGCCGACACCGTCGGTGCGGCCATCGAGTCGGAAACGGCGCGCCTCGAGACGGAGACGCGCGGGCTGGTGGCTGATGCCGAAGCCGCGCTCGACGACGCGCGCCCGGCGATCGACGAGCTCGATGACGAAGATGCCGCCGGACTGCGGGCGGACGTCGAGGCTGTGGAGTCTTCACTCGCCGCGGTCGAATCGGACCTTCAGGCTGAAGCCTATGCGGACGCCAATCAAGGCGCCCGGTCCGCCTTGTCCGCGGCCCGCGACATCGGGAGCTCGCTGACGGCGATGGCAATTGAAGAAGAGGCAGATAGCGAGGATGCGGCGACCCGCGCGGTCCGCTGGGGCTTCGACCTACCCCGCCGGGCGTATGAACCGTAACGGGTTCTTCGGAGACTGGATTCGTTGAATCAGGCCACCGCGGCCTGGGCATAGTACTGCGCTTCGAACTCGGCTGGTGGGATGTCCCCGAGCGGCCCCACGTACATCAGGGGGACAGATGGTCGAGTCGGTGGTCGCGTGCAACGTGTTGAATCGCATGACCGAACTCGGGAGGCCACAGTCGCACCAAATCGATCGGTGACCACCCAATCAATCCTCCGTGGTGTGCCGAAATCAATTCTGCACCAGCGCCACGATTCCAGACGGTGGAAGGCTTGCGCCCCAAGACGCAATGCCACGGGCCTTGTCCATCTGGAGTCTAAGATAGGAGGCGTAGCCCAACGGCGTCTCAGGAGATCGTGTGGACAGTAATCGAAGTGGGTGGCCGAGCGTCTGCACTTGTCACGGCGTTACCCTCGCAGTTCGCAGCTTCTCTTGGCGGTTGTATCAGCACGGGCGCGCCAGTACGTCGAGCATCGCGCCGACGTCACGCGTCAGTTCATGGTCAACACGACCCAGGATTGTTCGAATCGTCTCGACCTCGGTGGTGAACTCCTCGCTGCCGCGTCCACCGCAGAGCCGCGACCCACGAGCCCCTGAATCCAAATCAGTCAGGTGGTCGAGCACGTGCTCCAGGGTCTCCGTCACGTACGCGCCCTCCGGCTGCCGCCTCAGGTACTCGAATCGAGGGGACATCCAGTATCCCAGTTCACACGGCACATCATCTTCGCACTCCCCGGGGGGATCTTTCTGCGAGGCAACCCGGGCGATCCGGTCCGCGAATGGATCCTCCCGGTACGTGTCGTGCAGCGCCCAGAACGTCTCGGGTAGCACGCCCCAATACGCCCCCAGCGAGAAGTAGTAGAGACGCGGCTCGTGTCGATCGACCCAGGCCACAATGTCATTACGGCGAACCGCGCCCCCGGGGAGGTTTCGCGACCAGTCCGAATCCAGGACATGGATGATGTCCTCCCAATGGATCGAGCCGGCAGTCCGATCCAGCCAACGGAACATAATCCGCTGAGCTCGATCAAAAATTTTAATCCGGGATAAGCCGGGATAATCCGGGATTATCCCGGGTTAAAACTTTTGTGACGATACGTGTGCCACCTCTGAGCCGAGCCATCGTCGAGGTTGACGAGAGCTTCTTCGGGGCGCGGCGCCTACGGCAAGACGATCGTTTTCGGCATCTTTGAGCGCCAGGGCCGCGTCTACACCGAGATCGTCCCGGACTGCTCCAAGCCCACCCTCCAGGGGATTATCCGCGGCCGGGTCGACCCGCGCACCGTCATCAACTCCGATGGCTGGCGCGGCTACCACGGCCTGGTCGATCTCGGCTATGGCCACGTCCGTGTCGATCATGCCCGCGACGAGTTCACCAGGGGACCCGTCCATATCAACGGCATCGAAGGCTTCTGGGGCCTGGCCAAGGTCCGGCTGACCCAGTTCAAGGGCCTGCCGAGACACACCTTCCACCTCCATCTCAAGGAGACCGAATGGCGCTACAACCATCGCCACGCCAACACGTACACATACCTGCTACAGTACCTACGCAAGAACCCGCTCAGCTAGGCATGCCCCTTGTTCTTAACAGCTAAGTCGGCAACCGTGCGGGCAACTCTCCGGACGCGGTCGTACGCGCGGACCGACAGACCGAACCGGGTCACCGCTCGCTGCAATAGACAGTGCTCGGCCGCCTCCAGGCGGCAGTGTCGCGGCAGTTGACCGCCACCGCGGCCGCTTTCATGCCAGATTCACGTGATCGACCGCCAGGCGTTCACGCCGGTTCTCACGGCGGTGGCCGTGGTGCGAGCATTTCGCCGTGCAGCCTCCGAGCTATTCGACTGGCGCGAGCCACCCTACGAGTACGAGGACGTCAAGCTCCCATTCGACATTCTCTCCGGGTCGGGCCGGCTTCGCACACAGGTTGACGCCGACGTGCCCGCGACGGAGATCGCCGCCGGGTGGGAGCCCGAGGTCGAGGCGTTCAACACTATTCGCGCGCGCTATCTTCCGTCGCGCGCTATCTTCTTGTACTGAGGGTCCCTTGCACGCCCTGCTTGCAACCCGGTACGATGAGCGGCTCACACCCCTGCGCGGGGCGGCGTGCCACACGAGATGCCAGAGTCACAAGGTCTCCGGTTCGAGCACTCGCTGCAGGTCACGGCTGGCCCCGTCCAGGTGCTTGCAGCGTTCTTCGACCCGGACGCGCTGTCCGCTTGGTGGCGGACGGTGCGCTCGGTCACGACACCGCGACCACTGGGAATCTACGCCATCGAGTGGGAGTCCACGCCGTTTCAGGACGAGGTGCTCGGCTCGCTAGGTGGGGTCTTCTACGGCACGGTGATGGAGTTCCGCAACGGGCGCGAGTTCTTTCTGGCCGACGCCTACTGGATGCCACCGGAGGGACCACCCCTTGGACCGATGGCGCTCGAGGTCAGCTGTCGGGTCGAGGGACCGGGCACCAGGCTGCGCGTGCGGCAGAGCGGTGCCGAGACCCACCCGCGCTGGCAGCGGTACTACGATCTGATCGCTGGCGGGTGGGAAGAGTCGCTCGAGGCCCTCAAGCAGTATCTCGAACAGGGGGGCGAGCCACGGTTGCCGAATCGCGGACGCGTTCGGTGATCCCGCCCCGTGATGTCCCGGCGGAGGCCCCTGCTTCCGCATCTTGCGCGAGTCCGCCAGGAGGCGCAGGAAGACACGGTTCACGGCGTTGCTGCACCACGTGGACAGTCCCTGCGCTCTATCGGGCGTTCTGTCGACTGAAGCGTCGGGCCACCGGCTCGCAGTTCCACGGCTATCACCGCGCACTGGCCTGCCGCCTCGGCTACAAGCGAGCCATCCTCGCCACCGCCCACAAGCTGTTGCGCGTGATCCACGCCGTGCTGCGGGCCGACCGGCCGTACACCGACCCACGCATCGACTACGAGCGCCTCGTCGTCGGGTGCTTCCGCAATCAACTGTTGGCGTCCAGTCCCTAACCCACCTACATGCTAGAGTTTGGGCCGTAATGTGAGCACCACAGTACTCTCGTCGACAAGGCCCACGCACAGTGAAGAAACCACGCTGTCTCAATCCCACGTGTTCCGTGCACGGAAACGCCAGGTCCAGCCACATCATCCGCTACGGATTCTACAGAACCACGGCCGGGAAACGGCGTCGATACCGATGCATCAAGTGCGGACAGACGTTCTCGACGACCAAGGGGACCCCCTACTACCGTCTCCAGCATCGCAGAACAACGTTCGACACGGTCGTCACGCTGCGCGTTGAGGGCGTCAGTCTGTCGGCGATCGCCCGGGTCGAACGGCTGGCCTGGAACACCGTGGCCCGCTGGCTCGAGCGGGCCGCGTCGGTGTGTCGCCAATTTAGCGACGGGCGGCCGACCGGCTTCGTCGCCGAAGAGCTGCAAGCCGACGAGATCCGTTCGTTCACCGGGGGGAAGACCCGGCCGACGTGGGTGTTCGCGGCGATTGAGGTCTGGTCGCGTCTCTGGACGTCGACCGTCGTCGGGCGACGCAGCTACCGGAACACCCTGGCGCTCGTTCGTGACGTCGCGACGCGCATGACGTTCGTCACGGGTCCCTTGATTGTCACCGACGGCTTCAAGTTCTATAACACGGCCATCCGCCGGGTCTTCGGTCCCGCGGCGCTCTACGCGCAGGTGATCAAGACCCGACGCCACGATCGCGTCGTGCGGGTCGACCGACGGCTGGTCATGGGAGCCGCCTGGCGATTTGACGCTGCGCTCCATCGCTCGGAGGACTCCTCGACGGTGAATACGTCGTTCATCGAGCGTCTGAATCTGACGATTCGGCAAAGTTCGGCCTACCTGTCAAGACGGACGCTGTCGCATGCGCGCTCGACGGACACGCTTGAGGCGCACCTCGAATTGTTACGCTGTTACTACAACTTCGTTCGCCCGCATGGGGCGCTGAAGTTTGGGCGCGAGACCCGGACGCCCGCGATGCAGGCGGGACTCGCCTCGCGGCGGCTGACCTTTCGAGACATCTTCGAGTCCCTGCGGCGCGTTGTCTGGTGGCTGAGCGACGTGCGGGTGTTCGCTGACTTGCGTAGGACGGCCGCTTCCGCCGTCGTGTACATGCCGGTCGCGGCGTAACAACACTTGATGACGGAAGCACCCGATGAGTGGCGCCCAGTCGATCTCCACCCGTCGGGCGTATGGCGTGCAGCGGGTCTGCCGCGTGTGGCACCGCGCCCGCTCCAGTGTGTATGCGCGGCGGCAGGCGACACGGTCTCCTGCACTGTGTCGTCGCCGCGGGCCGATCGGCGCTGCCCCGGACGACGTCCTGGTGGCCCACATTCGCCGGGTGCTCGAAGCCTCGCCGTTTCATGGCGAGGGCTACCGAAAAGCCTGGGCGAAGCTGCGGGTCGCGGGGATGCGCACCTCGAAGGAGCGGGTGCGCCGGTTGATGCGCGAGCACGACCTCCAAGCCCCGCCGCGCGCGGGCCACGCGCATGGGCCGAAGGCGCACGACGGGACCATCACCACCGAGGCGCCCGACGTGATGTGGGGCACAGACATGACGGCCACCGTGACGGTCGCCGAGGGGGCGGCCTTCGTCTTCGTGGCCGTCGATCACTGCGCGACCGCATGCATCGGGCTCCATGCCGCCAAGCGCGGGACCCGCTTCGAGGCCCTGGAGCCGATCCGCCAGGGCATCCGCGAACGCTTCGGGGGCATCGGCGCAGGCGTGGCCCGTGGGCTGCGGCTGCGTCACGACCACGGGTCGAACTACTTGGCCGACGATTTTCAACAGGAGGTCGCGTTCTTCGGCATCGAAAGCTCCCCGAGCTTCGTGCGGGAGCCCGAAGGCAACGGCGTCGCGGAGCGCTTCATCCGCACGCTGAAGGAGAATCTGTTGTGGGTGCGGAGCTTCGAGACGATCGAGGAGCTCCGCCTGGCCTTGCTCGAGTTCAAGCGGACGTACAACGAGCAGTGGATGCTGGAGAAGTACGACTACCGAAGCCCGGCCCAGGTGCGACGCGACCTCCTCGGGCTGGACGCGGCGGCGTAGAAGCGAATACCGTCAAACCACTGTCCAAGAACCCTGAGGCGGTACACCTCCAGCCACAAGAAGGGCACGCTCCACGGGAAGTTGACCACCGAGAACACGTGTTCCAAGAACGACCACGAGAACCTCCCGACACCGAGAGTCCAGCCAGCCAGGAGCAGGATCGCTGCAACGAAGACGAACTGTCGGAGAAGTGCCATGTTCAGAGCTGCGGTGGCTCACTCGGTTCAGCGGCGGAAGGTTCGCAGACCTCGCTGCTGCTAACCTTGGCCCGATCGGGGCGCCGCTGCCGTCGATCAAAGGTTTTGAAACCCGGGATAACTCGGGATAGGTGGGATGTCCGCCTCCTGCAGGGGCGCGAGGCTCTCACACCACTCGACCCCGGACCACGACACCGGGCTCGCGAGACGATCTGCGTGCACCGCCGCCCCCTCGCCGCGGCCGCGCCTCGGCTTCTTCGGCACCCTCCCGAGATTCCCTGAAATCGCCTGAACTTCAAGGCAAAACGCGGGGTTGGCCTCGAACGATCCCGGAGTGCGAGCATCACAGCGACTGGGTGGCGGAGGGGGCAGTCTCGCGCGAACCCGTCTCGCACGTCGCCAAGCGAATAAAAGACGAATATTTGATGGGTCCCTACTATGTCCCGCTTCAAACTCCTTGACCGGCTCAGGGGGAGTGTCTTGGCGGGCAGCGTCGGTACCTCCGCATCGGAGGAGAAGTTGTTGTCCTCGCGCGAGTCGCATCCCGGGGTCATCCCGGATTATCCCGGCTTATCCCGGATTAAAACTTTTGATCGAGCTCAGCGGATTATGTTCCGCGAGCCGGTGGTCCGGATCTTTCCCAACCCCGCCAGCTGCCTCCGCTTGGTTCGCGCCCTGTGTGCCGAGGTCCACGAGGGCTGGCTCGAGGATCACCGCTACTTGAACATGGAGTTCCTGAAAGAACAGAAGAAAGAACTGCGGACCGCCGCCTAACCGATCACGGCATTGGCCTCAGCCATGAAAACCTTTTTGCACAACTTGACGTACACAACCTCCCAACGCGGAGGCCGTCACCTCAGCCCCCGCTGAGGCGCACCCGACTGGAGACCGATGTCCGGCGCTCACAAACAGTGCCGGTGACTGCGGTACATCCCAATACCGACCCGGCTGACCTCTCTGCCACATTGTGGCCGAATGCGACGACTCGTCTCGACGCACATTGGAAATGAGTTTTTGATTTTCCTAGAGAATCAAGCTGAGCGAGCGACATAGCCACGCCCTGTGCAACTGTCGTTCTAGCTCTGGGCCAGCAATGCAATAGATGTCAAACGATCGGATCTAGCAGTACGGCCTTAGCCCACCACCTGGCGTCGGAGCCCCGGTGTCGCAGAGCCGTTACCGGAAATCGAATAGAGCGACCATTCGACAAGAAAACGCCGGGGAGCCGTGCGGCTCCCCGGCGTCACATGATGCTCGCGAAGAGCGGGATCCGCCCGACGCTAGAAGTTCATCTGCATGCCGAACGACAGCCGTCGGCCCGGTTCGATGGCGATTATCCGGTCGAAGTCAGGATTCTGGACCCCGCCGCCCCCGTAGAATCGGTTCCGGGCTGTGACGCGGGCCTTGTTGAAGATGTTGCTCGCATCCATGTACACCCGGGTCCGCGTAGCGCCGAGCGTGAACACCTTCGAGAACCGCAGCTGCATGCTCGTGGTGTAGTCCTCGTACTCGGTGCCCGGCTCGATCAGGTTGACCTCGAGGGTCGATATCCCACTACCGCTCCCGAGGTTGAGGCCGGGAAAATCGGTCGCGTCGATGGCATAGGTGGCGGCGATGGGTGCGCTCGCGAACACCTGGAAGAGCCCCGAGATCATCGTGTCCCACGGCAGCGGCAGCGCCCCCGACAGCTTACCCATGGGCCGGTACCCCGACGACGTCTCGCAGTGCCGGAGGTCGTTGGGGGTCTGGACTTCGGCGGCGTGGCAGAAGTGGTCCACGGCGTTGCCGACCGTAAAGCTCCCTGTCATGAAGCCGCCGCGGGGGAGCTCGCCGTCGAGAATCACCTCGAACCCGTTCCACGTCCGCCAGTTATCGTTCGCCGACGTCAAGTAGTTGTTCCCCGTGATAATTTCGAAGTCAGGATCGGTGACGTAGATTGGAACCTGAACGCCTTGGGCGCTGTCCGGCAGCCTGGAGTCCGTCGGCCCGACCCACGTCCCCGCCTGGCCCCAGTCGGCCGCGGAGGTATTCAGGTTCTGGGTCCACCGGTAGTTGCCGTAGCTCCGCCTGTGCCACATCCCGCTAGTCGCCCAGCCTGCGCCCAGCTGGCGCTCGATGCCGGCGGAGTATTCCCAGTTGGTGCTCCGCCCCGCGAGCGGGTCGAGCTCGGTCGTGATGGTCCCCAACCCGAAGTTCGGGTTGAACGAGGGCCCGACCTCGTCGAACTGCGGCGTCCCGTCGGGGTTGACCGCGGTGAGGTCCCCGTTGAGGTCGTTCCAATTCCGCCAGTCGAGCGCATACGCGTTGATCGGGTTGAACGCGGAGGTGATGCCGGTCCCCATGTTCTCCACATACCGCCCCGCGGCCACCTTCACCGCCGTCGAGCCGTCACCGAACACGTCGTACGCCCCGCCGAACCGCCCGCTGAAGTTCTTCCAGTTCGGAGTATCCTCGATAATGGGGTCGGGAAGCGTCACGTCCTCTGTCCAGAAGCCCGCGGGCCGCGAACCCCCCGGAACCGAGTTGTTGAACCAGTCGTAGCGGAATCCTCCGTTCAGGGTCAGCCGGTCCCTCGTCCAGGCGTCCTGCACGTAGAGGCCACAGTCGCAGTTCATATCGATACGGGATCTTGAGGTCCCGTTCACCCCCACGAGGACCCCGAGCGGGAACCCGTTGGACGTGTAGCCTTGAAAGATCTCCCCCGGCGGGGTGTACGAGAGGGACGTGTAGTTGTTCACGTAATTCAAACCGGCCTTGAAGTTGTGCGAGCCGGTGACATAGGCCACCGACGCGTTCAGGCGGCGGTGGTGGTCAGCGTTGTGGTGGTTTTGGAAGCTGCTTTGGTAGTTCGCGCCCGTTGCGAGATCTTCCAATGCCATCCGAAGCTCGCCGCCATGATCCCACGGGTTCGTGTGGACGTCGGCCCGCTGAATCGCCCCCTGCACCTCCAAGAGCAGCCGGTTCGTCACCGGCGCCGTCCAGCGGACGCTGTTGATGTACGCTGGGCTCGTGTCCCAGAAGAAGCCCGCCTCCGGATTCACGCGGCCGAAACTTGTTCCCTGAATAAGCGGCCCCCCCGCGGCCTGGTGGTGCATGAAGCTGAAGGTCAGTTTGTTGCGCTGGGTGAGCTGAAGCGTGAGGCGGGCGACCCGCTGGTTGTAGTCGTCGTTTCTAACCATCCGCAGGTCGTCGGCGGTGACGCCATCCGGCGTCGAGGGCTCGTCCAGGTCATAGAAACTGTCGAGAATGAAGAACCTGTTCTTGGTCTTGAGGATCGAGGCAAAAAACCAGAGCTTGTCTTTGAGGATAGGCCCGCCCACGGCCGGGTTGAGGGTCCAGCGGTAATCAGTCGGCGCGAATTCGAAGCCCTGGTCCTTCAGCTCTTGACTCTGGTTGTCCGACTGAAGGCTGTCCATCGTGCCGCTGGCGAAGATGTCGAAATTGAAATTGTTGCCGCCCGCCTTCGGCACCACGTTCGTCCGCACGCCGCTCTGGGCGTATTCGGCCGACTGTGAGCCGGTGTCTAAGACGACCTCGTTGACCATCGCTTCGGTCGTGATGGTCCCGAAGCCGGCGTTAAACTCCATCTTCCCTTGGAGCTGCATCCCGGTCTTGACGCCGTCCATGTAGGGCTGGCCATCCGTCGCCTCCGACCCGTGAAGGACCGGAAGATTGTTCTGGACTCCGCCGGGGGTCGTCCCCGGCACGTAACGAGAGGCGGAAAAGATGCCCGCCGCACCCGGGAGAACGTTGATCCGTTCGGCGGGGAGGACCGACTGCTGCTGCGTGTTCTTGACGTCGACCAGCGGCGCCGCCGAGGTGACCGTCACCGACTCATTGACGCTGCCCACGGACAGCTCCGCGTCGACGTCCGCCACGAACCCGCCTTGCACCACGATGCCCTCGCGCACCACGGTGCCGAACCCCTGGAGCTGGAAGGTCACCGAGTAGGTGCCCGACGGCAGATTGGTGATGCGGTAGAGCCCCGCATTGTCGCTGTTGGCCGTGCGGACCTGCTCGATCATTGCCGGACTCCGCACCTCGACCGCCACACCTGGCAGATAGCCCCCGGTTTCGTCCTGGACGCTACCCGCGATACCGGCCACGTCTTGTGCGAGCACCGGACCCGGTGCTAGCAAAAGGATGGCCAGAACAGAAACGACGCCGCCGAAGATTAGTCTTCGCAATTTTTGGTCCCTCCGATTACTTGGCACGAAACGCTTCTGAGACTAAGTCCTTCACAACGTCGATACAAGTGAACACTTACTACGGTGGCGCTTGTAGCACATTCAGCGAACTGGCGCAAGGGCGGTAGTGGTCTAGTTTGACCTCTCGCGCTCCTGGCGCTCCAGCAGGGCGACCAGATCCGAGATTTCCCACAGCCGATCCGTCACGTCCGCCGCCTGAGCCGGCGTCGTCCGCAGGGACGAGTGGATCTTCACGAAGTTGTAGTGCATGAAGTGCAGGGCCACCGAGTGCGCGTGCATCTCTAGCTTCTTGCTGAAGGCGTTGGTCAGCCGCGTGAACCGCCGAATCGACATCCGCATCGTGAGGTTCTGCCGCTCGACGTAGGACGTGCTGATGTGCTTCGGGTCGGGCTCGCCCGTCACGACATGCGGGACCGCGCCCTTGCACCTGGCCGGACTGTACCGCTTCTCGGTATCGTCGGCCCCGTAGATCTTCTGGAGCATCGCGTAGTCCACGTCCAGGTTGAACGCCGATTCAACTGCCTCCAGATACGGCCGGTGTCCGTCCGTCGTCAACTGCACCCGATGCCGCAGCCGCTCAGCCAGATCGTGCATGAAGTCGTACGCGGTCGCCAGATCACGGGGGCCGATCCGCCACGACGGCACGAGCTTAGTGTCGGCATCAATGGCCGTCCAGGTCCACACGTCGCCTGCACCCTCCGGGGCGTTCTTCGCTCGCTCGACGTTCTTCTGCTTCGCGTAGACGAAGCTCCAAATCTCGTCGCACTCGATCCGGCGACACGTCAGGTTCCGCAGGTGCTCGTCCTGGTACTGGGCGCAGGCCGCGCCCAGGTCGCGCAGCAGCTTCTCGACGGTCATCCGGGCCACACCGGTCATCCGAGCCGTTGCGCGAAGCCCACAACCCTCGACGAGGGCCGCCACCAACGCAATTCGCTTCTCCGTGGTCAACCGATTCATGAGCCCAGAGTATGCTGGGAGACGTTATTTGTCAAGAATAAAAGTAAATTTAACTCCATACGTTCAGTCGTTCATTGACAATTCGGCTACGGCTGGATATACTGCGGCTGGTGGTAGATGGAAATCGATTTTCGGGACGCGAAACTGGCGCTTGCCGAGACAGACCGCGCGGCCGAGACTCGGTTGCCAATCGCGGTGATCAATTCTCTCAGGGACAAGCTGGTCTTCCTTCGGGCGGCGTCTGATGAACGAACCCTGCGGAACTGGAGGAGCCTACATTACGAAAAACTGAGCCGTCCTGGCGATCAACGATCCATTCGGCTCAACAAGCAGTGGCGCCTGGTGTTCACCATCGACACGAAGGCGAAGCCGAACAGAATGACTGTGCTTGGCGTGGAGGACTACCACTGAATTGGGGATTCAAATGACTGCCATGAATGCAACATGGGTAAAGCATCCGGGCTTCTACATCAAGGAAGAGATGGAGGAGCGGGGTTGGCTGCAGCGCGACCTCGCCTTTGTCCTTGGTGTCCCCGAGCAGGGCGTCAACATGATCCTGTCCGGGAAGCGCAACATCAGTCCCGACATGGCGCGGGCGCTGGCCGACGCTTTCGATACGGACGGCGACTTTTTCGCCCGGCTGCAGCTCGCCTACGACATGGCTCATGCGCGCGTACCGGCGCCAAGCGTGGCCTCGCTCGGCAATATGCAGTCTCAGTATCCGGTTCGCGAAATGATCAAGCGGGCGTGGATTGCACAGGCCGACACGCCGCTCATGGAGGAACAACTGGTCCGGTTTTTTCAAGTCGACGCGGCCGATGAAATCCCGTACCTGGCGCACGCGGCGAAGAAGAGCCGGTACGAGGAACGAGAGATTCCGGCACCCCAGCTCGCCTGGCTCTTTCGGGTGCGGCAGATTGCCAGGTCAATCACGGTGCCGGTGTACTCCGAACGGGCATTGAAGACGGCCATTGGCGAGTTGGAGTTGTTGCTTCGCGCTCCCGAGGAGGCGCGCCACGTGCCGAGAATCATGGCCGAGTGCGGCATCCGCTATGTCGTTGTTGAGAAGCTGCCCAAGGCGAAAATTGACGGAGTGTGTTTTTGGATCGACGGCTCACCCGTCATCGGCATGTCGCTGCAGCGGGACACCATCGACAACTTCTGGTTCGTCCTGCGCCACGAGATTGAGCACGTGCTTCGAAGAGACGGCCAGGACGAGGAAGTGATCGACGAAGACCTGGCCGGAGCACTCCGCGCGGGGATCACGATTCTCCCAGAGGAAATCGCTGCGAATGCGGCGGCGGCGGATTTCTGTGCTCCGCGAGACGGGCTTGATTCGTTCCTGCTGCGAAAGAAGCCGTATTACTACGAGAAGGACGTTGTGGCGTTTGCGAAGCTCCATCAGCGGCACCCCGGTCTGATCGTTGGGCAGATGCAGAAGCGGATGGACCGCTGGGATTACCTCACGCGCCACCTCGTCAAAATACGGCAATTCGTGCTGCCCTCGGCGATGGCCGATGGATGGGGGCAGACCATTCCTGTGTCGTTGTAAAAACACCAAGGTTGGACCAATGACGAAAAACGAGAAACTCCAGGCCATTTTCCATCTGTACGAGACAGAGCACGAGTCAAGCCCATTCCTAGTTGAAACTCTCCGCGGCTCCTGATTGCTTACGCGGCTTTCTTCGTCGACGTCGTCGTGTCGATCTTCAGCTCTCGCTTCAATGCGTCACGAAGCCTGGGCAGGTGCCGGTAGCCCCTCACCTTGCGCAGGCGTGGCTCGATGTCCAGGAGCGCAGTGGCCAGCCAGCGATGGCGTTGACTCGAGTTCTGCCAGTGATCGACCTTCGCACAGCGCTCCTCAATGAGCGCGTTGATGGACTCGAGGCTGTTCGTCGTCTTCAGCGACCGGCCCAGCACACCGTACACCCCGAGGCGATGCAACGTCAGGGTCTCGTCGAGGCCTTCCGCCAGACTGCCGGCCGCGGATTGGTTCCGATCCTCCAGCTCATGCTGGAGCGACTTGAGGGCGGCGAGGGCCTCGTCGTACTCCGGACGGTTGTAGGCGCGCTGGAGACGCTGCCGCCACACCGGCTGCTCACGCTTGGCCACGTAACTCACCACGTTCTCGCGCTTGTGCCACTGACACCGTTGCACCAGGGCGCGGTGGCGGAAGGCTTTCCGCACGGCCGCCCGGAGCCCCTTGCCGCCATCCACGATCACCAGAAGCCCCTGGGAGACATCGAGGCCCCGCTCGACCAATGACCGGAGGAACGGGGTCAACACCTTCTCGGTCTCCGTGTCCGTCTCGACGACGCCCAGGAACCGTTTGTCCCCCGTCATCGTGATGCCCAGCGCGACGACCATCGTCGCCTCGGCGAACGTCTTGCCGTCCAGCACGAGGGCCACGACGTCCTCCCTGGAGAGGTCCCGCTCCTGGAGCTCGCGGAGTTTCGTCGCGCTGGCCTGAATGAACGCGCGGGACACCGTCGACCCCGATAGGCCGATCGCCCTGGGAATCGCCTCGGCGGCCGCCGCGTAGTTGCGGCACGAGATCCCATACAGCACGCGCCTCAGCAACAGGTCGTTGACTGCGCGATCGCCATGCAGCGCCTCGTACGACCGCAGGGGAATCTCGCTCTCCGTGACATGGCGAATCCGGGGCACGCGAATCGGCACGCGCTGGCCGGCCAACCCGACCGTCCCGGGGTTGCTGCCATGACGACGCCCGCCGACTGACGGGGCTTTGCGGGCGTAGCGCTCGCCAGCCAGCGCTGTCACTTCCTCGTCGAGCAACTCCTCGATGTGCATCAAGCCCAGCGGAACCAACGACCGGATCAACGCCACCTTGGCATCGACCTCCAGCTCGGCGTACTCCTCTCGGTCGATGACGTCGACCGCGCCCAACGTGCGACCTTTCTTGCGCTTCCTGACCGATCGTAGGACACTGCTCATCTCGGCTCCTTTCTCTCGTGGCGTGATGTTCGTCTCGCAATGTCATCACACCACAGGGTTTGGAGCCGCTTCAATTTCCAACTAAGTTTCGCTCACACTCCAGAGCACGAACATGCACCATCTCGTACTCGGGACGCCGTTGACTGGGCCATCAGCCAGGGCTTGCTCGCAACGCCACCCCCCATCGACCCGTGCGAGGCCCTCGCGAACCAGATGTCCAAGGCCCTAGCGCAGGAGCTGGACACCCACAAAGGCCACCGCTATCGGGTCAACCATGCCGTCCGGACCACCAAGGACGGAAAGCCACAGTCGTTCTGGGCAATCATGGGATTCGCTCCCCATGAGCACATGGAGAAAGCCTTTGCGCAACGTCGGGAGCACATCGTCGGCGAGTGCGCTCAGTTGAACACCGACGTGGTTGTATACAACGACATGAACGAGGGGAAGGTGCCCGAAATCCAGATCATTCTAGATTTCAGCGAGGATGTTGCGGAGCGCCAGCAGCAGTAGCGGGTTACTTCTTCCAGCGTGCCTGGGCAGCCAGTTTCGCGATTTCTGTCCGCTCCTCCGGTGTCAGCCGGTTCGCCCTGGCCGGACCGCCCTTAAGGCCACCCGCCCGCTGTGGACCAGGAGGGGCGGCGTCCTGGGCTGCACCCGTCGCAATGTCGACGACGAGCTTGCCCAACTGATTTGGATCGCGCGGCCGCTTTTTTTTCGCCCGAGTCGGCACAACCCAATTGTCGCACATCGGGGCGACCTGTCCAGGGGCCGCGCATTTCAAACTAGACCACTACCGACTCGCGCGAGGACAACAACTTATCCTCCGATGCGGAGGTACCGACGTTGCCCGCCAAGACACTCCCCCTGAGCCGGTCAAGGAGTTTGAAGCGGGACATAGTAGGGACCCATCAAATGTTCGTCTTTTATTCGCTTGTCGACGTGCGAGACGGGTTCGCTCGAGACTGCCCCCACCGCCACCCCGTCCTCCCGATGCTCGCACTTCGGGATCGCTCGAAGCTTGCCCCCGATTTCCTCGTTGGATTCAGGCGATTTCAGCGGTCACGGGCGCGGCGCCGGGGAGGTGAGTCGCGCCTGGGGCGAGGTGGTGGCCGGGGTCCGCGTGATCGTCTCGCGCGCCAGGTTCGGTGGTCCGGGTTTGAGAGAGCCATGTACGACTGACCCTGTCAGTCGTCGGGTCCGCGGAGCGTCGGATTCCGGGATGGATCCCGGCAAGTCCCGGAATATGCCGCTTCAAGAACTTCTCGCATCGCGGCGGCCGAGCCCACGGCACTTTTCACCGGTATCCGGGTACCCTTCTTTTGTTCAAGCACCCTCGCTCCTCGACCCCCTCCGGCGTGAGTCGGTTGGCAGCCGCAGGCTGCGTCTCGAAGCCGACGTTGGAGATGTTCCAGGCCGCGTCCCCGTAAGTTGTTGCGACCGCGAGAGTCGCATCCCGGGGGTCATCCCGGATGATCCCGGCTTATCCCGGGAGGCACTTGCAAAACTCCTGGCCGACAGTGGAACAAGCGTCAGGGTTTGGGTGCAAACTGGTCACTCGGGCCCAGGGCACCGGGATCGAGGCACCGATTCATGAGGAGACGCAGGCCCGCCCGGGCATTGGGCGAGGGTCTGGCAAGAGCTGCCGCCTTCTGCGCGTAGGCAGCTGGGTGGATCGAGGTCATCACGTCACCGATGGCTACGTGACGAGGCGCATGAGTTGGTCAGCGGTGAGTGCGAGCACGCCGAACATGCAGTGGCACATCACCTTCGCCGGGCCGCGGACCCGGACATGGCGACCGCCGAATTCGTCCTTGAGGCGGCCATTGACCCGCTCAACGGCCGTGCGTTCGTTGTAGCGAACGTCCTCCGGAAGCTGGAAGCCAAGCACCTGTCGGCGCCGAGCTTCCGCTTGGCGTTCTTCCTTCAGCGCCGTGTTGCGGCGCGTGTTGATGTCGATCAGCGGAACGTGGTTCAGCGAACGGCTGTGTGCCCGAATCTCCTGCGCATCGTAGGCGGCGTCCATCACGTCGTACAGATTGGTGCTCCGCTCGGCGGACAGGGTTGCGAGCGGAATAGCGGCCTGGCTGTCATGAAGGGAGGCAGCGGTCAGTAGGCAGCTGATGGGGATCTGGCCATCGGCCACATCGATATGCAGCTTGTAGCCGACCCAGGTTTCCTTGTAGCCCTTGCTGTTCTTTTTCGTCCCGACATCGCAGGCCGTCGGGAGATCAGCGAGCATCTCCGGCTTGGTCATGGTGCCCTGCCGCTGCAGACGCGTGGGCTCGTGAGGGCGCTCCTCTCCCTTCTTCGGTCGTCCCCGCTTCCGCTGCGAGGGCGCGGGCGGCTTGTCCTTCGTGGCGGGCTTCTCGCGTGCCGCAATCGCGGTGGAGTCTCGCGAGAGATGACCGACCAATCGGTCGTGATGCGTCTTCTGGATGACCGTCTCGTGCACGCGCAGAGGCAACTGCGTGGTCGCAAACTCGTCGAAGGCGTGTGAGAACAAGGATTCGCTCGGGACCTGGCGCCTAGTCTCCCAGCCGCAGATCCGGCGCAAGGGTCGATCGGTGGCCAGCCGATCGAGCAGCCTGCGTGTCGTCGGCAGGTCGTAGACGGCCTTGGCGACAAACGCGCGGGCTACGGCCGCGCGATCCTTGCGAGGTCGGCCGGGCATGCGGACGCGTCGGGGAATGTGGTCCTCGACCCGGATGACCTCCAAGGTCTGCACGAACTGCTGCTGTTTCTCCGTGAGTGGTCCCAGCTCTTCCTCCAGCCATGGAAAGAGTGCGGTCTGAATGGACAGCCAGTGTGGTGCGAAGCACTCTCGGAGACGGCTCATTTTCTTCTTGACTCCTGGGGCCAGGTCTAGCAGTATAACAACTGCTAGACCGAATGGCACGACATGCCCACCCGTGACCCAACAACCGACACGCAGCGCTACGACGCGCTCAAGCGCACCGTCGCTGAGGTGGGATTGCTTCGACGTGGCAGCCTCGTGCAACGTTTCATGCCGTGCGGCAAGCCGAACTGCCGCTGCCAAGCGACGCCCCCGCAGCTACACGGGCCGTACTATCAGTGGACCCGCAAGGTCCGCGGCAAGACCGTCACCGTCCGTCTCACCGAGCAGCAAGCCGAGCGTGTCCTGGACTGGATCGAGAACGGCCGACAGCTAGACCGAATCGTTGTGGAAATGGAGACGTTGTCGCTGCGGATGACTGAGCGCCTGCTTCGTCAGCTCACGCCTGTGTGATGTGGCCCGCACCGTGCGCAAGCCGCCAAAAAACTTCTCTACGCGCAGGGTTTTGCAAGTGCCTCCCGGATTAAAACTTTTGATCGAGCTCAGCGGATTATGTTCCGTTCTTGCCCCCTCAGCGACGAGCGGCACGGCGGCGAGCCGGCCACCCTTGCCGCGCGGGACGGCGACATACGGGATCGGCTCCTGCAGCCGGAAGTCTTCTTGTTGGAGACGTCCCATCTGTGACGGTCGCATGCCCGTCCAATGCAAGAGGCGCAACCGGGCCTCCGTCTTCGTGCGCGGAGCCAGCTGTGCCAGCACGCACTCTATCATGGCACACGGGATCCATCGCGGCACGGGATCCGGCCGGGCAAAGCGGACTAGATCGACAAAGTCGACGCTCGCGCGACGGCCGTATAGCACCTTGACCAGATTCGTTAAGGCGTCCCGACGCTGGTTGCACGACGAGGCGGACAGCGTCTGACGCCACGCGCGGAGCTGTTCGTTCAGTGCCGGCAGATGGTGATCGAGGTTCAACGTGCGCAGGTGGCCAAACTTCGGGAGCCACGCCTCGAGGTGCCGTTGTCGATCCGCGAAACTCACCAGCTCTGTCCGCACCTGTTCCAGATACCGCCCCGCGTCATGGGCCAGGGTGTGCCGCTTGCCGTGCGGCAGTGTCCGCAGGCTCGCCCGCAGCTCATCGCGTCGCGCCCGGATCGTCTTGAGCGACGTGTCCGGCGGAAAGCGGATCTCGCGCTGGACGCCGTGGACCTTGACGGTGGCGGCCAGGCCCCAGCGATCCTTGTAGATGCCTTCGGCGACGCGGGTGCGGCGGCGCGTGGGGCGATCCGAGACGGGTGGCATCGTGTGTTGACCGTCAGTCCTCAATCAGCGTCTCGACCTCGAACCCTGCCGCGCCCAACGCCGCCCGGAGCTGCCGCTGGTTCTTCTTGTCCAACCGCATGTAGGCGTAGCCGCCGTCCCACTCGATCGTGAGCCAGTGCTTCTTGCCGGAGGAGAACAGGGCCAGCGGAGACAGGAAGATGGCTGACTTGACCCGTGGCGACTTCGACCGCTCGTAGAGGACGCTGGTGACATCGTCGAACGGCACCACGGCGTAGGTGGCCTTCTCTGCGCCGTTCTTCTCGTCCACGATCGCGATCGTCTGGGCCTCGCGGTCGATCTCCAGGCGGGCGTCGCGTTTCTCTTCGTCTTGTTCGCCGTTGTCCTTGGTCACGACTTTGAAGTAGTCGACCTTCCGAAACTCCATCACGTCCGCGGCCAGCACCGGCACGGACACCAGTACCAGCACCAGGCCGCTCCACATCATGCGTCTCCTCCTTATAGATCCAGCTTAAGTCGGTGGCACTTCTTGAACTTTTTCCCGCTGCCGCAGGGACAGGGGGCGTTGGGCCGCACGCCAGCGAAGTTGGCTCGGTGTATTTCATCCACGTAGTCGATGCGAACGGATGAGGGCGTGCGGAACGACATCCAGGTCCGGCCTTCGAGGTTCGTGATAGCGAAGTCACCAAACCCGATAACATCCATGCCAAGAATGACACGAAATCCCATGCTTGGTGATATTGGGAGCCCGCTCACCAAGGCGCCAAGCATGTGCACGTCGTTCGGGAGCGTGAAATTGACGAGGTAGCACAACCGGTCACTGGAACCGTCCCCGGGCGCTCTCATGTGGTCATCGCAACATTTGAACCGCTGCGTGGTAAGGAAACAGTGGAGGTGTTGGGATGGCAGAAACACGTATTCGCGGTGTGCGGCTGACGCGAGAAGAACGACTGGCTGTACGTCGGCTGATCAGTGCCGGTCGGAGTTTCGAAGAAGCGGCGGCGGCCGTCAGGTGTTCGACGAAGACCGTGCAGAGACTACTGAACACGGTGGGCGGCATGCCACCGCAGAAGCCGACGCGTTCGAAGCGGCACCTGTCATTGGCTGAGCGAGAGGAAGTCTCGAGAGGATTAGAAGGCGGCGCATCGTATCGTGCGATCGCACGGCGCCTTGGACGGGCACCGTCCACCATCGCTCGCGAGGTCAACGGCCATAGCGGCCGCCGCCGGTATCGGGCGTGTCGCGCGGACGAGGCGGCCTATAAGAGAGCGCGACGACCGAAAGCCACGAAATTCCGACGCTGTCCTCGGCTCCGCGCCCAGGTGGAATCGATGTTGAACGCGCAGTGGTCTCCGCAACAAATCAGTGCGAGACTGACCATTGACTACCCGGACGATCCCGAGATGCGCGTGTCGCACGAAACCATCTATCGTTCGCTGTTCGTCCAGTCCAGGGGGGCGTTGCGCAAAGAGCTCACCGCGTGTCTGCGTTCGGGGCGTACCCGTCGTCGCCCGCATGGGCGCAAAGATCCAGGAGGCTATATCAGAGATATGGTCCTCATCGCGGATCGACCGGCTGAGATTGAAGACCGTGCCGTGCCTGGTCATTGGGAAGGCGATTTGATGCTGGGTGCCCGGGGCCAGTCGGCGATCGCCACGTTGGTCGAGCGTCAGACTCGCTACGTCATGTTACTGGCCGTCGGCCGCAACAAGACCAGTCCCCATGTGTGCGCGCTCATCGCGAAGAAGATCAGAACGCTGCCGCAGCATCTCGCAGTGTCCCTCACGTGGGACCGCGGCAAGGAAATGGCTGGGCACCGCCAATTCAGCATTGCAACTGGCGTCCACGTCTACTTCTGTGATCCGTCAAGCCCGTGGCAACGCGGCAGTAACGAAAATACGAACGGTCTGCTGCGTCAGTACTTCCCAAGAGGAAGCGACTTGTCCGTCCATAGCCAGCGGCACCTAAACCGGGTCGCGCACATGCTCAACGACCGGCCTCGACAAACGCTGGGCTGGATGAAACCATCTGAGAAACTGGCTGAGTTGTTGCGTTGACCATGTGAGATCGCCCCGTGGTGGACGGTCACTTGGCCGACCGGGGTGAGGGTGAGTTCCTCGACGAGGTTGATGGCGATACTGCTCTTGGTCGCGCCTGTATCCCACAGGGCTCTAGTCTCAATTCGCGGCGGCAGCTCATCCGGCGGCTTCTGTGGGTCGAACGCCGCGCAAACGCTGACGTCGCTGGTGATACGGTCGAGTTTGCCGGCTCCCGTGATCGTGAGCGCACTCTGCCTCTGCTCGGTCATTGATCACACAGGTCAATAGGCTACCGCGGGACGCTTCGTTCAGTTGATCGTGACCGTGTAAGCACCGGAGCCAGGTTCACACGGCTGGAGCATGAAGGTGCCGAGCGGGAACTGCTTTCCTGCGGACACGTAGGCAGCCAACGCGGAGTCGTACGCGCCCTCGATGCGCTCGCCGCGGATCACAAGCACCTTCCCGCGATGCTTGGCGACGAGCTCGTCCTGGTGGGCAACGAAGAACGCGAGTTCCTTGTCGAACATTAGCCCCTCCTCTTCAGATTCCAGAGGCTCCTTGATTCTACGTCCAGCGTCGGGGTCTCAGCAAACGCGGGATGCTCAAGCGCACATCGGGGCTCGACGTGCAGGGCGTCACAACGTCCGCCCCGTCCACATCACCTGCCCCAGCACGAACGCCGTCCGGCTAGGGGATCGGCTTGTACCGGTTCAGCTTTCTGGTTCGACGTTGTGCGGGGCCGGCTGTTGGCGTCGCCCGTAGAGGTACCCACTCCCGAAACCGATCATAGACGGAATTGTCTTCCGATTCGGAAGAATCCGCCTAGGCGCTCGGTGCCTGTGGCGTCTCCGCCGTGACACAACGCGCAGCGAGTCTGATACGACTCCTCGCCGTCGGCGGAAACGACGCTCACCGTCGAGACGAGGAGGGCGACTACGCACGAAGGCACACGCATCAGATACGCCATGATACGAATGGCCGTCCACACATCCTAGCAAGGGCGACACCGTCAGCTTCGCACGTAGATGACATAGCCGCTACGTTCGACCGCGATCGTGAAATCGGTCAGTTGCTCGACGTGGCGTTCATGCGCTCCTCGGCGAAGGGCCACGGTGGCGACATCGAATCGATCGATGACCCAACGGAACTCCAACGGGTTAACCGGGACGAAGATCGTTGGTGTTCCGGTGAGCCACGGCACCTCATACGCGAAGTCGGTGACGACCGGTACACCGGCTGGGGCGTGGGCAGCGATGTCCTCGCCGAGCTCGGCGTAATCCAGCACGTGGATCGCCAGACCCCGGCCGAGAAACGCATTCGGCCGACCGTACGCCTCTCGCAGCGTCCAAGACAGTGGATAGGCGATCAGCACGACGATGGCCGCGGTCGCGACCGCGATTCGCGTTCGCCTCGGCAGTCCCATCCAAGGGCCTCGGAGGCGTTCTGCCTGTGCAGCGATTACAAGCAGAAACAGCGGATACAACTGGTAGAAGTACCGAACGCGTACGAGGTAGGTCCAAACGGCCGGCAGCGTGACGGCAAAGGCGGCCAGAGAAAACCACAGGAACCGTCGGGACGTACCGTCGCGCTGAGGCCACCCTACCGTTGCTGCCAGGACGATGACAAGTAGCAGCAGGACTCCGAGAGATCCTTGAAGCGGTAGGGCCCCGACCGCATTTAGAACCGTTGGCGTCCGAGAGACAAGGCGGGCAGTGTGCGTAATGAGCTCGCTCGGTCGTTCAGCGAAGTAGTCGGCAGCGGCTGGAGGATCCAGGTGGTACCAGGGTGAGCCCACTGTCGGAAACTCCGATGTTTCCTGCATGAAGTTTAGGGAGTATCGACTGAACGTCTCGACCTGCGCGTTACCGGGGATGGCCGCGACGGTCGATACGACTACCCATGACGCCAGGAATCCCCCGACTAGCGACATCAACAACGGAAGCATCCGTCGCCAGTGGGCCCAGTCGAGTGATACGCCTTCACCACTGCTGCGTCCGGCATTCCAGACCAGGAAGACCGGCACGAGAGGCGCGTAGGCGATGGCGAGCATCTTCGTTGCGACCACAAGGTGAGTGCACAGTCCCGCCATGAAGGTCCTCGTGCGAGAAGGGCGGAGAAGCGCCCAGCAGGTCACGAGAAAGAGCGCGTCGAACTGTGCCTCGGGCGACGTCATCGTGCCGTGCACCAGGGACGTGTACGTCGCGAGATACACGCCACACAGAAACGCGGCAGTTCGCCACGAGCCAAGAACGCTCATGGTGATGCGGTAGAACGCCAGCATTGTCACGGTCAGCCAGGCGATCGACAGGCCGATGCCAGCGGCCAACGCGCCGAGCCCGGTCTTCATCGCGCCAGCCAGAAACACCGAGTACGCGGGCGGACGCGTGAACTCCGGTATGGGAAAGCTATCTATCTCGTCTGCCACAAACGGTTCGATCGCGAAAGTGACATACCCACGACCAGCCGCGATGTTGTTCGCGAGTGTCGCGAAGTACATCTCCTCGTTGACGAGAAACCCTCGGCTCCATTGACGCGGGTACACGAAGACGACTGCCGCAAGGATCGTGATGACGACGATGAGGAGAGCGACGATGGTGTGACTTCCCGTCTTCGTCATCCCAGTCTTCTGCGGGCCGGCACGGGGCGTATTGTAGTCTCGCCACGCGAGGTTTTCTCCCACGTTCCCCTCGCTGCCAGGTCAGGATAGTCACGGGTGTCGCCACCGGTGGACATGTTCGGGAACCACGACCCCACGCCACGCAGCTGCCTTGGTGCACAACTCCATTGAGGGCTGAGAGTCTCCCGTGACTCCGCCTGCCGGTCATCCGATCATCTCGCCATCGGGTATCCCGAGCGCCGTCATGGTGTTCAGGATCTTGCACCCCAACCTCACCTCGACTCTCTGGGACGCCAGTCCCCTCGCTCGCATCGCTGAGCCCAGGATGGCCTTGTAGCGGTGGAACGTCGTCTCCACCTTGCTTCGCCTGCTGTAGCCCGATGCGACGTACCACTTCCGTTTCCCAACACGTGATCGTGCTCGGATGTTACGATTCCGCTGTCGCGTGCCCGCGGAGTCGAGCGCGAGCTGAGCGCCCTTTCGTGGCGGTATCAGCACCTTCGGCGATCGATGAGCACGGTGATTCTCCAGCGTCTTATAGACGTCGCCGGTGTCGTACGCGGCGTCGGCCTTGGCCGAGGCGATGGGACGCTCGATCTGGCCGACGAGTGACGCCACCCGGGAAGCGTCTCGAGCCCGCTTGCTCGTGAGCTCGCAGGCGACCACGTCACTGGTTTGCTCATCCACAGCGAGGTGCAGCTTGCGGTAGTCCCTGGCTTTCGGCGGAGTGCGCAACTGGCCGACGTGCACTGAAAGACCGCTGCTGTCGATGAGGAGGTGGACGGGCTTCACGGTTCGCCTCTCGTAGGAAGCAACCTTCCCCAGCCTCGCCTTGCGCCTCGAGATCGTGCTGTGGTCGGGCACGTCGTTGTCCAGATTCAGGAGCGTCAGCAGCGAGCGCAGGAAGCCCTCAGTCTGCCTGGACGCCAGGCCAAACACCAAGCCCAAGGTGACCGTCGTCTCGATGGCGTGGTTCGAGTACTTGCGTTGTCGGCCTGGCTTCCTGCGCGTCGGCCTCGGCGAGTTCCAGTTGGCGAGCTTGCCATCGGTGAGTCCGAGCCAGACGGTCAGACTCCCGCGAGCGCGGAGACCCGTCTCGTACTCCCGCCAATTCCGGACACGGTAGGCCTTCTGGACGTACTTCCGCTGGGTGCGCTTGAAACTCGTCATGCGGGACCTCGGATCTCGGGGTGGAGGGCAATTATTGACCGAGATCGCGAGTTGTGCACCAAGGCACAATTTACGCCCGCCGCTTACACTCAATCGGGCTGACCTGCACCAGCTATGGCCTTAACCGTCGGTTCCCACCTTGCCACTCGTATGACCGCTCTCATCGGCGAAGGCGGCATGGGACAGGTCTATCAGGCTACTGAAAGCGTGCGTCACAAATGACCGTCACAGTGGTTCGGGTTTTCATCTTTTCGATCCTGCCGCTCTTGGTGGCAGGAGCACACGTTGCATTGGACAAGAGCGTGAGGTCCCGCGAACGTAGGCTGGAAGTCTTGCTTCTATACCTCTTTGCTCTTGGTGTCGCTGGAGGTGGCATTTCTGGCTTCTTCGGCCATCTTTTCCTCTCCGACTTTGTTGCCGAATCGATCGGTTGGCCGTCAGGCAATCCTTTTCAGCTGGAAGTGGGCTTCGCTAATCTGGCTGTTGGTAGTCTGGGGATCATGGCCATGGGACGGCGTGACGGCTTCCGCGAGGCCACAGTGATCGCAGTGGCCGTATTCGGCGTCGGGGCCACCATCGTCCACCTGATGGACATCGCCGAGACGGGCAACTTGGAGCCCGGCAATACGGTCCAAAACGTGAGTAATCTGCTCCGCCCGGCCCTTCTGATCGGATTCTTGGCTGCGAGCAGGTCAGCCGAACGGAAGCCGATCTCGGAAGCTGGGTCGTCAACGTTTGCGAAGTGGCGAGCGCCCAGGGTCCGGGCGGCCGGATGGATGACTGCGGGCGTTGCCACTGGATTTGGGATCGGGTTTGGTCTTGGCCAGCCTACGATCGGAACAACCCTCGGGATCGTGGCCGGAGCCGTCCTCGTTGTAGCTGCCCTGAGAGGAAGATAACCACCCTTTCGCCTCGCGGGAGCGGACGCAGCCTCGACGCGACAATCCATCTTAGAATGCTCCTGATCTGCGGTCGAGAGTTCCATCGCAGCCTCATGTCCCTAAACATCGGCGACCGACTCGCCCATTACGACGTGACCGCCCTCATCGGCGAGGGCGGGATGGGGCAGGTGTATCAAGCCACCGATACCACGCTGAACCGCCAGGTGGCGCTGAAGATCCTGCCTGAGGCGTTTGCCGACGATCCTGATCGGCTGGCCCGGTTCCAGCGAGAGGGGTCCGTCAACAACAGCCTCCGTCCTGCTGCGGAGGCTGTCTTTTTTGGGTACTGTCAAGTTCTCCATGTCTGCCGACACCATGACGCATGAAACGCGATAGAGTGTGAGCGTGCATGGGTAGAGATGGGCATATGCCACACGTCAGCGGGAGTTGTAGTCGGACGGATGGAGGCGATAGAGTCCTTGATCTCTGCTCTGGCGAGTTCTCAACGCTCAACAAGACTTGGAGGTTTCCGCCATGCCTAACCAAATGCTCGTGACGGCTGTTGCCGCGGCCATGCTCGCGGGATGTGGGGCCGAGCCCGAGCCGCCCTCGCCCGAACCAGAAGCTTCGATGCCGGAAGCGGCTCCTTCCATGCCCACACCTGACCTCCCTCCGGCGATGATCGTGGCGGAGCGAGGAGGCTTCATTCCGGAAGGTGTGGAGTACGACACCACGAACGGTCGCATTCTGGTTGGGTCGCTCTCCGAGGGCTCCATCTTTCACATCCACAACGATGGCCAGGTGACGACCGTGGTGAGCGATCCCGATCTGGTCTCGTCAGTTGGCATCGAGGTCGACGAACCTCGAAATCGTCTACTGGTGGCGAACTCGGACCGGTCCGTGTTCCAGGGCGAAACGGCTGGGCAAGCGAAGCTAGGTGTGTACAACCTCACGACCGGGGAACGGGTTGCCATGGTGGACCTTGCCGCGGCCATCGTCGACGCTCCCAGTGACGCCGTCTACTTCGCGAACGACGTGGCGGTTGGGGAGGATGAAACGGCGTACGTCACCGATACACGGATGGGCATGATCTACCAAGTCGACACCAACTACGAGGCCTCGGTGCTGCACCGATTCGATGACTTCGGACCCAACGGGATCGTCTATCACTCTTCGGGATATCTCCTGGTGGGGGGCGGCGCAGCCCTTTGGAAGGTGCCGCTCGACGACCCGACTGGAGCCACCCAGGTGACGCTCCCGGAGGAGGTGCCAGGGCAGGACGGGATGGTGTGGACGGCTGATGAGCGCCTGGCCATCGTCAGCAATTCCGGTAACCGCGTGGTGGCGTTGACGAGTGAGGACAACTGGGCCACGGCACAGCTCGCAGGGGTCGCGCCATATGAGACTCAAGCGACGACCGCTGCAGTTGTCGGTGACGACATCTACGTGGTCCATCCACACTTCGCGGACGAGGATCCTCCGAGTGTCGAGCGCGTGGTGTTTCAGTGAGCCTGAAACGGCCGGGGGCGTGATGTGTGGCCAGTGTTCCGCTACGACAGTGGGTGGTTAACGGCGAGTCGTTAGTACGTCTGGTTCCAGGAACTCACCGAGGGCGTGCCCGGACCGTAGGCCGAGGGTCGCCAACTCATCTTGCATTGATCGAGGCCGGTCCCGTCCAACGCCAAGCTATGATTCGGCCTTAGCTATCCCGTCCACAGCCCAAGGGCGCCCATCCCTCAATATCGGTGACCACCTCGCCCACTACAACGTCACGGCCCTCATCGGCGAGGGCGGCATGGGCGTGGTCTACGAGGCCAGCGATCCGCGGCTCGAGCGCACGGTTGCCATCAAGCTCCTCCCGCCAGATCTGACGCGAGACGAGACCGCCAAGCAGCGGTTCCTGCAGGAAGCCCAAGCGGCCTCGGCGTTGGACCACCCCAACATCTGCACCATCCACGAGATCAACGAGACCGACGACGGGCAACTCTCCACTTACGTTACCTCGCGGTCTGTCCACTAGGATGCAGGCGGGGACGCCGAGACCAAGGCCCACTGGGGACCTGGAGCTGTGATGAGATTCGGGGTGAGTCGCCACGCGCTGATACTCGCGCTCGTCTTGCTCTATACGGCGGGGTTCCGACTCGTCGTCCTCGACCGTCCCTTCGGCTACGACGCGGAAGGAGCCTCGGCCAGCCAGTACGGGATCCTGGCGAGGAACTACCTTCGGTTCGACTGGACCCAAACCCACGGCATGCCCGCCCTCACCGTCGGGCATCATCCGACAGCACCGGTGGTTCTGTATCCCGATCACCCGCCCCTCATCCCACTGCTCGTCGCCCCGTTCTATGCGGGATTCGGCGTGGGTGAGTGGCAGACCCGGCTTCCGATTTCGATCATGACGATCGCGGCCGTGTATGTGCTGTATCGTCTGCTCGCCCTGACGGCCACGCGCCGCGCCGGCGTGGCGGCGGGCGCCGTGTTTGCGGCCAGCCCTTTGATCCTCTATTTCGGTGGCATGCCCGATGTCATAGGCACGCCCCTCATCCTCTTCATCCTGCTATCAGTACTCGGATACCTGCGGTTTCACCGCGAGCCTCGACTTTCCACCTTCACGCCATTCGTCGCGGCGTTCGTACTCGCTAGTTTGTGTGACTGGCCAGCCTACGTGATGGCCCCGATCTTCGTCGCGCACTTCATTGCGACGCGGCCTCGCCTCGAATGGCCATGGATTCTTACGTTTGGGGTCGCTGCCTCTGCGCTGTTCGCTGCCGTGTATGTCTACATCGCACTCGCGACGCACTCTCCCTGGACGTGGATGCTGCCCCTCTTCGCACGCCACAGTACCGTGGGAGGGGTGCCGCCATTCACGCTCATGCAATGGCTGGGGACGACGTTCGCTCTCAATCGGATGCTCCATACACTGGCACTGATCATCGCCTGTGGTCTGTGGCTGGTGATCTTCGGCTTTCGGTTCCGTCGCCCACAAGCCGGAGCCACGGTCGCGCGACTGCTGATTGCCTGGGACGTGACGTGCATCCTGATCGGGAATAAGGCTGCGTACACGCATGAGTTCATCTGGATCTTCCTCACGCCGGGCATCGCTGTCAGCACGGCGCTGCTGATCGAGTGGCTGTTCCACTTCACCGAACGGTATCGGGTGGCACCGGTCACGGGTGTCGGCGTTGCTCTTGTTGTGGCGATGTTCGCAACATGGACTGGGTACACGACGTTCGAACGTCTCTATCCGAAGATCCCCACCACCCCCTTTACGCCGATGGAGATGGGGCAGGCTATCAAGGCCGCTGCACCCGATCGCGGCGATTTGGCCCTCGTGGTCGGTGGGGATGGCGGGTCAGGAGCCCAGTTGTGGTTCTACGGGGACCGCGCGCTCCGAACCAACGTGTGGTCCATTCCGGAGGTCGAGGAGCGCCTACGACAGGATTGGGCCGACTTGGTCTTCAACTTCGACGTGCAGCCATGGGAGGCGACGGCGGCGGGCATCGTGTTCCCTCGACGGTGGGACGATGGTTTTGCAGACGTGCGCGTCTACCTCGAAGAACGCTATCCGACGGTGAGACTCCCGGCCGCCTTGTCGGACAAGTTCGAGGTCTTCAGGGTGCCGGGCCCTGCGCGAGTACCAGCGCCTTGACGACCCTCGACCTCTCCTGGGGGTCGCCCCTTGTTCGACCGGGAGTCTCGCCCTCGACGGGCTTTGGTGCATGGCTCCTGACCCTCACTTCGGTGGGCATCGTCGATCGGCTGGTCCTGTGGCCGCGGCCGGCGCACGATCTACGTATGAAGTCGAGGGTGCATCCGAAATACAAGACAACGTATCGCGTCGGGAACTGGCGGGAGTACGAGCGAGCGCTCGTACAACGAGGTGACGTGACCCTGTGGCTCTCTGCCGCTGCCACGGACGCGTGGCGCCCGTCGCCCTCCGGTCGACCCGGCGGGCAGAAGCGGTTCTCGGATGTGGCGATCGAGACCGCGTTGATCCTCCGGCTCGTCTTCGGCTTGCCCTTGCGCCAGACGGAAGGTTTCGTGCGGTCGGTCCTGGCCTTGATGGGCGCCGATCTGGACGCGCCGGACCACACCACGCTCTCGCGGCGGAGTCAGCCGCTCGCTGTGATGCTCCGTCGTATCCCGGCTCTGGGACCCATCCATCTCATCGTCGATAGCACCGGCTTGTCGATCGTGGGCCAAGGCGCGTGGGCCGCCGCGAAACACGGGGGACACGGCAAGCGTGGATGGAAGAAGCTCCATCTCGGCGTCGACCGGTCGGGTGTGATCGTGGCGCAGGCCCTAACCGATGCGCATGTCGACGACGCCACGACTGCCGTCAATCTGATCCCCGCCGTCGATGGCGACATCTCAAGCGTCACAGCCGACGCCGCCTACGACACGATCGCGGTCTACGAGGCGGCGGGCGCGCGCGGTGCGAGGGTTGTCGTGCCACCGAAGCGGACCGCCGCCGTGTCTCGCCGCCGGCCGCGGTCCGTCGCTCGCGATCGTACCGTCAAGCGGCTGCAGGAGATCGGGCAGCGACGGTGGAAGAAGGAGGCGGGCTACCATCGGCAGGCGCGCGTGGAGAATGTCTTCTTCCGGTACAAGTCGATCATCGGCGATGGCCTTCGCGCGCGGAGTTCCGCAGGGCAGGGGACTGAGGCGGTCCTCGCGTGCAACGTGCTGAATCGGATGACGGACTTGGGCAGGCCTGCGTCGTACGCGATCAAGCGGTGACCAACAGTTGGGTTGGGATCGTTGCGGGCCACGTCCGATTCATGCAACAAGGCCCCGGCGAGGCCGCGGAGCGCGAAGCGGCCCCCGAGATCAAGAGGGCGCTCCCCCTCCTGGGTGACTTGGAAGACGAGCTGGGCCCCCGCCGGCGGGAGTGGGAGCGCGGTCCCGGCGGCGGCGAGGGTGAGCGTGGCGGTGTCGTGGGCGTCGCCGATCCGGTGGAGAACCTCGAGGCGCTGCCACCGGGCAGTCAGCTGGGGCACGGGCCGGCCGTCGACCTGGATCTGGAGCGTCAGTCCCATGCCCGCGTCCTCGGCGGCTCCGGGAGCGGCGGGTCGGGGAAGCGGAGGACGAGGCCAGCGGGCAACAGGGGGCCATACCGCGCCAGCCCGAGATTGGCGGCGAGGACGGCGGTCAGGGCGGTGCTGGTGGCGGCGGGCCCGTAGTGCTGGCTGACGAGCGCATCGAGGGCGTCGCCTGCGATCGTGACGAGCGTGGTCATGGGGCGGCCTCCTGCAGCGTGACGGTAAAGTCCACCCGTGTAGGGGCGCCGTCGGCCCGGAGGGTCCGCTCGGTCTCGGCGAGGCGGGTGACGGCCCAGGCGCCGAGAAAGACCCCGCTCGCGCCGGGGCCGCCCCCGAGATACACCGGGAGCGGCTCAGGGGCGGCCCCGTCGGGGTCCACCCCGGCGGCGGTTCGCAGCGCCGCGAGCGCGGCGAGGTCGGCGGCGGCGCGGACCCAGCATCCAGACCATCGCGGCCGCTGATGTCGATCAAAAGTTTTAATTCGGGATAAGCCGGGATCATCCGGGATGCCCCCGGGATGCGACTCGCGCGGGCGCAACGACTTACGGGGATCGGCCGACATAATTGTGGTGCAAAACTTTTGATCCATGAAATTGCCTTCAAATGGCGTTTTCCGGGGGTTTTGAGACCTGTGCCTACCGAAAACCTCGTCCCCCCATTATGTACATTGGGCATTATTGAGGATCTCGCGTCGGCCTGCTAGCATCACGGGCCAGGCGGACCGTCTGTCTCGTACTGTTCACCGCGTTGGGCTCAGGCCTGCAGAGCCAGGCGACGCTCCAGATTGAGAACGCGGCGCTTCGTCATCAATGAGCGGTCCTGCAGCGACAGGCCCGCGGGCGCCCGCGGTTGCGGCCCGTTGACCGGCTGTTCTGGACGGGGCTCTGTCACCTGTGGCCCGGATGGCGGCGAGCGCTCGTCATCGTCAAGCCCGACACCGTTCTACGAGGGTTTCGGTGCTATTGGCGCTGGAAGAGTCGGCCGCGCGGACCCGGTCGGCCACGCATTCCGCGCGCCGTTCAAGTGCTCATCCGCCAGATGTGCCACGCCAACCCGACCTGGGGCGCCCCGCGCATCCACGGCGAGCTGCTGAGACTCGGTATCGCGATCGCCGAAGCCACGGTCGGGCACTACATGGTGCGTCGGCGGCCCCCGCCGTCCCAGACCTGGCGTACGTTTCTGACGAATCACATCGGCCAACTCGTCTCGGTCGACTTCTTCGTGGTCCCGACGCTCACGTTTCGGGTGCGCTTTGTTTTCGTGGTGCTGGCCCCTGATCGACGCCAGATCCGGCATGTCAACGTGACGGGGCACCCCACGGCCGCGTGGACGGCCCAACAGATCGCTCAATTTCCTGACCGACTCTGGGCCGCCCCGGATAGGTTCGCCGCTCCGAGCCGTCAAACTTCTTGGCGACCAGCCGCCGGTGCCAGGCAAGGATCGTCTCGGGCCGCACGATGCTCGCCACCTGCGCGAGGGCCTGGCGGCCGAGCCGCTTACCGATCTCGGCCAACGTCCGGCGTTCGCCGTCGCTCAGTGTCACGCGGCCGGGGAGCTGCGCCCGGAGGATGCGATTCTCCGCCACGAGATACTCGTTGCGCCGGAGGAGCTCCTCATCGACGGAGCCCGTCACGTAGGCCAGCATGGTCTTCCAGTCCATCGCCGCTCCTGATTCTGCGTTCGTCTGGAACACCCATCAGTATCCACAGTACCGACTGGCCGACCCAACCCCGGTCAGCGGACTCCGAAACTGCTCGCGGACGGCAGGTTCGGATTTCTTGACCCTACGGCTCCCTTTGACATCGACGCGTGGCGCAAGGTGCCGCAGTTCATCTACATGGGCGCTGACGATCAGAATGATGCGGTGCTGTTCGATGATGGCTATGCACCGGAGGAACGGTCAATCGTGTTCGCGGTGTTGGGTGAACGAATGCAGCCCGACCGCTGGGAACGGTGCCAGGCGCTCTACCACGGAGCTGGGGCCACCGTGACGTTCAGAACCTATGCCGGTATCGGTCACGGCACGAATGACCAAATCGCGGCAGAGCTGATCGCATTCTTTCGGGGTGTGATGAACGCCGTCGAGTGATGAGCCAGCAGCATGGAAGATCACACCGGACTCTGTGCGACCTGTCGCCACGGAAGCGTTGTCCACGCCCGCACCGGCTCGGTATACATCCTGTGTGAACTCTCGGCCCTCGATGATCGATACCCAAAGTATCCGAGGCTGCCGGTGGTCCGCTCCCCCAGGGCGGCTGACCTCGATCAGAAGTTTTGAAACGCGGGCATCCCCTTCACTCAGGTAGCCCCTACAGGTTGTGGTGGTGGCGGTTCGCCTGGCGACGCCCTTGGCCGCCCATCCACAGGCCTTTCTGCTTCGACGCGGCGATCTTGTCCCGGATGCGCTCGCCCGTGAGCTCGCGCTCGAATTGGGCGAAGGAGAGCAGGACATGGAGGGTGAGCCGTCCCATCGAGGTGGTGGTGTGGAACTGCTGGGTCACCGAGATGAACGACACATCATGCCGGTCCGAAGATCTCGATGAGCCGGGCAAAATCCGACAGCGCCCGGGTCAACCGGTCGACCTTGTAGACGATGATGACGTCGACCCGACACTGACAGGGTCAGTCGTACATGGCTCTCTCAAACCCGGACCACCGAACCTGGCTCGCGAGACGATCACGCGGACCCCGGCCGCCACCTCGCCCCAGGCGCGACTCACCTCCCCGGCGCCGCGCCCGTGACCGCTGAAATCGCCTGAATCCAACGAGGAAATCGGGGGCAAGCCTCGAGCGATCCCGGAGTGCGAGCAGCAGCGGGACTGGGTGGCGGTGGGGGCAGTCTCGAGCGAACCCGTCTCGCACGTCGACAAGCGAATAAAAGACGAATATTTGAAGGGTCCCTACTATGTCCCGCTTCAAACTCCTTGACCGGCTCAGGGGGAGTGTCTTGGCGGGCAGCGTCGGTACCTCCGCATCGGAGGATAAGTTGTTGTCCTCGCGCGAGTCGCATCCCGGGGTCATCCCGGATTATCCCGGCTTATCCCGGATTAAAACTTTTGATCGAGCTCAGCGGATTATGTTCCGCGGCGTCTGTGGGGGTCCCGCCGCTTCCAGACGACCGACGATTCGCGAAACTCGTGGTGGGTGGCTCTGCTGACCTTTGGTGAGGGGTGGCACAACAACCACCACGCGCACCCGACCTCGGCTCGGCACGGCCTCGGTGCGTTCGAGCTCGATATGACCTGGCTCCAGATCGCTGTGCTGCGCAAACTGGGGTTGGCCTGGGACGTTCGTGTGCCCACCGTCGCTCAGATAGCCAGAAAAGAAGCCCCGGTCGATATCGCGGCCTAGCTCGAGAGCATCCCTCCCCCACCGCCCGCGGGCGGTGTCCTACACTAGAGGTATGGTTCCGTCCGAAGTCCGTCGCCGGAAGGTTCTGTACGTCAGTCTTTTCGGCTCAGTCCTGATCATCGTTGCGGTCGCGCTGAACATCGGGTGGATCGTGGTGAACTGGCGGACCGGGCTCCTCCTGCTGGTCGGCATCATCAGCTTTGCCGTGTTGATCGCGGGACTGGCCCTGAACATGGCCTTTCTGATCCGGGAGATTCGGCGGAGCGAGCAGCACGACGCGTTCATTCACGCGGTCACCCACGAGCTCAAGACCCCGCTCGCTTCGATCACGCTCTATCTCCAGACTCTCAAGCAACGCGAGGTGGCACCAACCAAGCAGCACGAGTTCATCGACACGATGCTTGCGGACTCGGCGCGTCTGCAATCGACGATCGACCAGGTCCTGCTCGCCGGCAAGACGAGCGACGCACGGCGGGTGAGCAATCCGACCGAACTCGACCTGTCGGAAGTCGTTGGCGAGTGTGTGTCGGTCGCCGGCAAGCGGCATCATCTGTCCAACGGCGAAGTCGCGCTGGTCGACCGACTGCCGAGTGGTGAAGACGCCGTCGTCATGGGCGACCGCGAGGAGCT
The DNA here is from genome assembly GCA_965249105.1 of Vicinamibacterales bacterium. Classification (GTDB taxonomy): domain Bacteria; phylum Acidobacteriota; class Vicinamibacteria; order Vicinamibacterales; family UBA8438; genus CAUZIB01. Next base: position 2,997,711 of record OZ252219.1, read on the forward strand.
CCAGGCGGCTGTGGCCAACCTGATCGACAACGCCATCAAGTACTCAGGCGAACGAGTCGCCGTCGGTGTCGAGCTGGTCAAGCTCGGCGCCCGCAAGGTCGCGATCAACGTCAAGGATCAAGGGATGGGGATCACGGGAGGCGAACTGAAGCACATCTTCCGACGCTTCTATCGCATACCCGGCACGTGGACGTCGCGGGTGCGAGGAACCGGGCTCGGCCTCTCGATCGTCCGCTCCGTGGCGCGGCGACATGGCGGTCGGGCGTATGCCGAGAGCGAGGGCTCGGGGAAGGGCAGTCAGTTCACCCTCGAGCTTCCGCTAAAACCGTCATGAAGCGTCTACTGATCGTCGAAGACGAGGAGCACCTCGCGACCGGTCTGAAGTTCAATCTCGAGGCCGAAGGGTACGACGTCGAGGTCGAGGAGGATGGTCAGGCTGCCCTCGATCGGTTGACCGGTTCGCGGAACGGCGTGGACCTCGTCTTGCTCGATGTCATGCTGCCCAGCCTCGACGGGTTCGAAGTGGTGCGGCGGCTTCGTGAGTCCGGTAGCTTCGTCCCGGTGGTGATGCTCACCGCGCGCGGGCAGATTGAGGATGTGCTGCGGGGCTTCGAGCTGGGAGCCGATGACTACTTGCCCAAGCCGTTTGACCTCTCGATCCTGATCGCCCGCATCCAGGGCCTGCTCCGACGCAAGGCCTGGCTCGAGAAGCCGTCCGACCCCCAGTCCGCCGGGGACGTCGGGGAATGTCGCTTTGGGGGCACCCGGGTCGACTTCTCCAAGCAGGTGGTGGAGCGGGACGGCATCGAAAAGAGCCTCACCCTCATGGAGGCCACGCTGCTTCGTTTCCTTGTCGAGCGCGAGGGCCATGCCGTCGAGCGTGACGTGCTACTGGAGGAGGTCTGGGGTGTCCGGAAGGACACCGACACCCGAACCGTCGACAACTTCATTGCCCGGCTGCGGCGAGCCGTCGAGGAAGAGCCGTCCAGGCCCAAGCATCTCCAGACGGTCCGCGGTGTGGGGTATCGGTTTGTCGCCGACCCGGATGCCGACTAGTTGAACTCACCACACTCGGGCTGGCTCGAAAAATGGCGGTGGGGGCAGTCTCGAGCGAACCCGTCTCGCACGTCGATAAGCGAACAACAGACGAATACGAGAATCCCGGATCAATCCCAGAATATCCCGCTTCAGAATCTTCGACCGACTCGGCGTCGTCGTCGAGACGGCTGGAAAATGCCATTGAAAAGGATTCCATAGATCAAACGTCTTGCACCGATCCCCGTACGTCGTTGACCCCACGAGAGTCGGCATCCCACTTGTCCCGGGTTTCAAGACTTTCGATCGACCGCAGCGGCGGTCGCAGCGCGACCGTCGCGTCTCGCAATATCCCACAATGTCCCACAGTATCTCGCGTCAAATTCTTTGGTCGCGTTCACTTCGATGGCGAGTCGGGCGGTCAGCGCGTGCCGATTCGGGTGCCCCGAATTCGTCATGTGGCGGGGAGCGAGATGCCGCGGCGGTCCTACGAGGCGTTGCATGGCGATCGGGCGGTCGACGACCGGCTGCTCAAGCGCGTGCTGTCTGGCATTTCGTGTCGCAACTACGAAGCCGCCGCCGAGGCGATTCCCGGAGCCATTGGGCTGTCGGGGTCGACGGTGTCGCGGGGCTTTATTCAGGCCAGCGCGGCGAAGCTGCGCGAGCTCCAGGAGCGGGACCTCTCCGGCGAGGACGTGGTGGCGGTGGTCCTGGACGGCAAGACCTTCGCCGAGGCGACGATGGTCATCGCATTGGGTATCACGATTGCTGGGGGAAAACGCTTCCTGGGTTTTGTCGAAACGGACACGGAGACCGAGCGGGTCCTGACGCCGTTCTTGCGGTCGTTGGTCGAGCGGGGCCTCGACATCTCCCAGGGCGTGCTGGTGATCCTCGACGGCAGCAAAGGGCTGCGCGCGGCGGTCCGGAAGGCCTTCCGCCAGCGCGCCCTGGTCCACCGGTGCCAGTGGCACAAGCGTGAGAACGTGGTGAGTTACCTGGCCAAGCGCGAGCAAGCCTCCTGGCGCCCGCGCCTCCAGCGCGCCTACAACCGTCCCGCGTACGACGAAGCCCGCGCGGCCCTCGAGACGCTCCATCGCGAGTTGGAGGACCGGAACCAATCTGCCGCCGGCAGTTTGAAGGAAGGGCTGGACGAGACCCTCACCCTGCATCGTCGAGTCTATCAATGCGCTGGTCGAGGAACGCTGTGCCAAGGTTGACCACTGGCAGAACTCGGGGCAACGTCACCGCTGGCTGGCCACCGCGCTTCTCGACATCGAGCCGCGTCTGCGGAAGGTGATGGGCTATCGCCATCTGCCGAAGCTTCGCGCGGCGTTGAAGCAAGCGCTGAAGATCGACACGACGACGCCGAAGACGAAAGCTGCGTACGTCAGGAGCCGTGGAGAGTTGCAACTAAGAATGGGCTTGACTCCCTCGCGGAGTCGCATCCCGGGGTCATCCCGGGTTATCCCGGCTTATCCCGGGATCAGACGTGACCTGCGATCCGGCCTGCGGCACAGCGGGCGCTCCCCCCGGTCATCATGGAGAGCCGCGTGGACACCCAGGCGAGGCGTCCCAGCCTGGCGTCGGTGGTGGGGACGCGCGAGCGTGAGAGACGGGAGATCCCCCATGATGTCTCGTCAGACCCCGCGCGCCAGCGGCTGCACTTCGACCCTGCGAAGCCCTGCCTCGGTCGTGCTGGTCGTGAGTGCCCTGGCAGCCGCAGGCGGCGTCTCGAAGCCGACGTTGGAGATGTGCCAGGCCGCGGGAGTCGGCATCCCACTTATCCCGGGTTATCCCGGGTTTCAAAACTTTTGATCGACCGCACCCCGGACGTCTCAGCCTGCTCGCGAAGAGGACGCTCACCGAACCCCCGCTGGGGCCGCCGCGTCCCCGGACGTCGTTGCGACCGCGAGAGTCGCATCCCAGGGTCATCCCGGATTATCCCGGCTTATCCCGGATTAAAACTTTTGATCGACCTCACTGTGCGCGCTCCAGGTGAATGGAAAACACGCTGCCGCTGAATATCGATTACACGCGTCCCCTACGTACCGGTCGGCTGGAGCTCGGCTCCAGGATTCAGCGGCGCTGGATACCGATCACCTACACGGTTGATCGCGGCACGCAAAGCGTGATCTACGAGGGGCTCGGCGATTCGTCCGACTGGGACGAAAACATCTTTGCCCTCTACGGCAACGTTGTCCGCGTCGCTGCCGTCGTAGTAGATGTTCTCATCTGGAATGGTGTAGGAAACATTCGGTTTGCTCGATGCGTACTCCGGCCTCCAATTGGTACTTGCTCGTCTCGCGTACGACTACTTCGAAGTCTTTCCCAACGTCAAGCTCACGTATCGACTGAATCCCGCAAACCGGGTAATCGCCGCCTACAACCGGCGAGTCGATCGGCCGGGTGAGCCCGAGCTACGTATCTTTCCGAAATACGACGATCCGGAGCTGCTCAAGGTCGGCAACCCGTTTCTCAGGCCACAGTTCACCAACGCGTTCGAGCTAGGCCTTGGCCGCTCCTGGCAAGACGGATCGGTCAGTACGGCCCTCTACTACAGGGACATCAAAGACTCGTTCTTCCGTGTCTTTGCCATCGACGACTCGAACCCGAACTACGACATCGTTAATCGGATATTCGAGAACGCCGGCAACTCCGCACAGACTGGGGTGGAGGTTCTTCTGGAACACGAGATCGGTGAACCCTGGCGCGTGTCCGGCGGTGTGAACTGGTACCAGAACGATATCGACGCGTTCGAGACGCTCTTGTTCTTCCCTACGCCGCGACCGTTCGCCCTGGCCGCCTCGTCGGACGACACGTGGGACGTGACGCTCAACAACCAGCTTCAACTGCCCAGTGCGATCGAGCTCCAATTGAGTTACATCTACTACGCTGAGCGCAACGTGCCTCAGGGCAGGGAGAAGGCTCGTTCTTCGGTCGACCTCGCTGCCACGTGGCCGCTGATGGACGAGCGCGCCGAGCTCCTGTTCACCTTCACTGACATGAATCTTACGGGATCGGAACTCTGCCACCAGCCCCGCCTTGACACGACCCAAGAGGCCAGATTGCTACGGGGCGGGCGAGCGCGAGTGGACGCCTGCTTATCATCCGGCCCCGCGCGGCGCGGCGGCAGAGTGTCCACGACGGGGGACACTCCCGCGAAATCCCCCCCATGTTGAGGGTCTCAAAACCCCCGGAAAACGCCATGTGAAGGCAATTTCATGGATCAAAAGTTTTGCACCACAATTCTGTCGGCCGATCCCCGTAAGTCGTTGCGTCCGCGCGAGTCGCATCCCCGGGGCATCCCGGATGATCCCGGATGATCCCGGATTAAAACTTTTGATCGACATCACCCGAACGCTGCAAGGTCAGAGGCTGAGACGCCGCCGCCCACCCCAGCGCACGCCAACATCCGCATCAGTTGATCTGAGCCAGCTGCAGGATTTCCTCGATACTGGATGGGCGAACATCCCGATGGGAGACGCAGTATCGGCTACAAGGCTGGAACCTACCTCGTGGATCAAGCAATGCGAGCGTCGGAGTTCTCGGCAGCCGATCTCGTGGTGACAACAACCGCCGTTGCTCGATACCCTCAGGACTGAAGTGGTCATGGTCTGGTAGTGCCAGGAGTTCGGTCACCCAAGCAGACACAGGTGGAGCCTGGCTTCAGCGACGGTGTCATCAGCGATGCGTTCGATTGCACGGCGCTCCGCCCTCGAAAAGGAGTGGTCAACCTCCCGGTAGACAACTGTGATCTCACGGTTTCCACAGGAAACACAACCCAGGAACAGCAACAGCCAGCCGACACGATGCGAAAAGGGTGGCATCACCGATGTTCAGTCTTCTGAGGTCGCCAACGACGGTATCATGACTGCGTTCCTACGACTCAGATTAGGAGGGCACCATGCTCGATCGACTCAACCGACTCAACCGCGTCCTCGAACGCTTTCCGTACGAGGTCTGCGCTGCCGTGTACATGATGGGTGTCGTCAGCATTGGCATGGAGGTCGTGGAGGTGGAGACATGGACACGTGAGGTGATGTTCGCCTGGGGCTTGGTGTTCCTCGTGCTGACGGCCTCCCTCGCGCGGAGTATCAAGATCCTGGGTCGGGCGCGGCGTGTGGAAGGCCCCTTCGCCACCGAACTCTCGGATGCTGCGATGAGCGTCGTGCTGCATCCCTTCATGGTGCTCGTGGTGCTGTTGCCCATACTCTAGTACGTCTTGGGATCGGCTCCCTGGCAGACTATCCGGGATCCATTGCGCTCGATCAAAAATTTTGATCCTGTCAACGCCGGGCGAAAACTGCTCATTTGTGGCGCCTGAAAATTGCACACAATTCAGATTCAGACGAGGTGACGGGCCTCAGGTGGTCGAGCCCTCCCTCCGCGGGCGACGTTTCGGTTTGGACGCCCTCGCGTCGTGTGCGCGGGGACTGATCGCCCGCAGCAGATCCGTATGTTCCCGCATCCGATAGCTGTTGCCCCGAATATTGACGACGTGGCAGTGGTGCAGCAGCCGGTCGATGAGGGCCGCCGCCATCACCTCGTCCCCGAGGATGGCGCCCCACTCCTCGAAGCCTTTGTTGGAGGTCAGCACGGTCGCGGCGCGTTCATAGCGGGCATTGATGAGTTGGAAGAACAACACCGCCCCGTCGCGACTGACGGGCAGGTAGCCGATCTCATCGACGATGAGGAGCGCGGGATAGCTCAACACCCGGAGTCGTCGCGCGAGGTGTCCAGCGGCTTTCGCCTGTTCCAGCGACTCGATGAGGGCGACCAAGGTGCCGTAGTAGACCCGCCGCCCGTACTCCGCCGCGGCGATGGCGAGGCTGATGGCCAAGTGGGTCTTGCCCACCCCGGGCGGCCCGAGGAAGATGACGTTCTCCTTGCGCCGGACGAAGCCGAGCTCGTGCAAGCTCTCAATCTGCTCGCGCCGGATCGACGGCTGGAAGGCACAGTCGAACTGCGCCAGCGTCTTGATCGCCGGGAGCCGCGAGGACCGCATCGCGGTCTGCAACCGCCGGTTATTGCGCAGGCTGATCTGGGCGTCGAGCAGGCGGGCGATGGCCTCGGTGACGGTCACCCCGCCCCGATCCACCTCGGCGAGGATCGTGTCCACCGCCTCGAGCGCGCCCGGCCGCTTCAGATCGGCCAGCAGGGCCCGGATGTGGTCCCGCCGGTCCGGGGCGCCCGTCATCGCACGGCCTCGCTATAGACACGCAATGAGCGGTGTTCGACCGTCACAGCCGGCTGGATCGGCGCCGGTCGGTGGGGCGGGGCCACCAGCGCGCCGAGGCGGGGATACGGCTGCCTCGCCAACGGCTGGAGCTGCGCACGCTCGTCGCGGGCGAAGCGCCGCTGGGGCGGCTCGCCCGTCGTCCGATGCTGCCGGACGTTGGCGACGGTATCGCACCAGTGCGCCGCCTGGGCGTTGAGGTCGTCGTCGCCGACAAACGTGCGCCCGTAGAAGAAGCTCTGCCGACAATAGCGAATCGGCCGCTCGACTTTGCCCTTCGTGTGCGCCCGATACGGCCGACAGGCGCGCGCGCGAAAGCCCCAGTGCTCAGCAAAGCGCAAGAACTCGGCATTCATCACGAGCCCGCCCGCGTCCGGGCGCCCATCCGCGGTGACGACGGACCGCATCTGATCAAACAACAGCTCCTGGGGCACCCCGCCAAAGGAGGTAAACGCCGCCTCGAGGCCGCGGATCAGCACCGCCATCGTTTGGCGCGGGAAGAACTGCAGCCACAGCAGGCGCGAGTACCCCAACACGATCAACAGCGCGTGCCGACGCCCCCACGGGAGGGCGAACGTCCCGAAGTCCACCTGGCCCTGATAGCCCGGTGGCGTCTCGAAGCGCACCACCGGTGCGACGGGCGGCCGCGGCCGGACCTGCCGGACATAGGCTTTGACCTGGGTGTAGCCGCCCGGATAGCCCGCCGCGCGCACCTCGTCGAACAGGCGTTGGGCCGTCAAGGCGGGGAACGTCTCCAGTCGGGCCGTGATGATGCCCCGGTAGGGATCGAGTTTGGTCGGGACCGGTGGGCGCGGACGATACCGGACCGGCTCCTCGTCGAGATCCCGATCCACTTGACCGGTGGCGATCCAGTGGTAGATGGTGCGGCGGCTCACACAAAGCCGTCTCGCCAGCTCCGCTTTCGCCACCCCGTGCTCCAGATAATGACGTAACAGCACACGTTTCTCCCGCATATACATAGGCGACTCCACTCTCGCGTGGTCGCCATGGGAAACGGCGGCAGTCGCCGCCGTCAACACGTGTGCAATTTTGGGCCGCCGGATCTGTGCAATTTACGCCCGCCGCTTACACCCTCCCCGCGTGCGCACGAGGAACAGCGAGTTGCTGGGCAGCCCGAGAGGCAAGCACTGCGAGCATCACGATACTCACCGGGACCAGTATCGCTGAGATGAATTGCGACGTTGACACGACCTCAAAGATGGTGCCGCGAGGATCGCCGCGATAGATCTCGATGACGAAGCGAGCGGTCGAATAGGATAGCAAGTACGTCAGGAAAGTGCGCCCCGCGAACGAATGTCCACGACGTTCCATAAGGAGCAAAACGCCGAGTATTCCCAACGCCGCGGCTGATTCGTAGAGCTGCGTCGGGTGTAGACTAATGTCGAGCGGTGTGCCCACGTTCGCGCCAGCGAACGTGTCTGTAAACGTGACCCCCAACGGTAGGTCGGTTGGTCGCCCGTAGCAGCACCCCGCGAGGAAACAGCCAAGCCGACCGACCGCTTGGCCGAGGGCAATGCCAGGCGCAAATACATCGCATGTGGTCCACACCGGCATGGCGTGGCGGTGCATGTACCACAGGGCCACGACGACGGCCAGTAGAAAGCCGCCGTAGAACACGCCCGCGGAACGCACCAGCATCCATAGATCCGCCGGGTCGCGCAGGAAGCGGTCGATGTCTACGACAACTAGAAGCAGCCTTGCACCCACCAAAGCGCCTACAACGACCAATAGACCTAGATCCATTAGCCGATTGGGATCGAGTCCACGCGCTCGACCACGCATGACCGCGACCTGGAGCGCGATCAAATACGCCCCAGCTACCACCAAGCCATAGGTATAGACGTGGATCACGCCGAACTCAAACAGTTTCGGATACATGCTAGCCCGGATTATTCACGAATGAGTACGGAGAAACGCCATCGCGCGCCCCAAAGTCGTGGTACGTTCGCGGTGTATGAAGCCTCGAAGGTATCCCGACCGAGGAGGTGCGATGGTTACAGAGTGTTATACGCAACTTGGCTTCGGATTCCAACCAAAACTCGTCGTCGACTTCGCCGGCGGCACCCTCACGACGGATGCCGGGCTGCTGTTGGTCCGTGAGTTGGACGAGCAGCTGGGCCTCAGCGCCGATGTGGTCCGCCGGTGCAGCGAGACGCGCGACGTGCGCTACGTCACGCACGAGGTGGGGACGCTCCTGCGCCAGCGGCTCTATCAGATTGCCGCGGGGTACGAAGACGCCAACGATGCCGATCGGCTGCGCCACGACCCGACCTTCCAGGTCGTCGCCGCCGACGGGCGGACGGCGCTCGGCTCGCAGCCGACGCTCTCGCGCCTGGAGAACACGATCGAGTGGCCCACAATTCAGCGGCTGACACGGGTGGGCGTCGACTGGTTCTGTGCGTACGCCTACGGGCCCGACACCTCCAAGTCGCCACCGATGCGCTCGATCAAAAATTTTGATCCTGGATTTTCCGGGACAAGTGGGATCTGCGGCTCCTGAGATCCCAGTTGCTTACGGGGATCGGCCAACACCATTGTGGATCAAGACTTTGATCCATGAGATTCGCTTCAAACGAGGTTTTCTGGGGGGGGGTGGATCTGCAGACATCGTGGAGGGCCAATGATACAGCGTTGTGAACCGGGATTTTCCGGGACAACGGTAGTGCCGATTCGCATGGATGCCAACCACGTACGAGGATCGGGCGACAGAATGGGGCTGTGCCGAAGCCCGATCCAACGTCCACCCGACCTCAGGCTCAGCTAGGCATGACCCGAGTTTTGAAACCCGGGATAACCCGGGACAAGTGGGACGCCCGATTCCCGCGGGTGCAGCCGGCGCCGCGTCCCAGGGCCCGGCCCGCTACGGTCCAGTCTACCGTGCCGGAACGTCATCCGGCGAGGGCCGTCACCCCCCCGCTCACGCGCCACGTAGGTGTCGAGGCGGGCGACCTCGACGAGCGTCTCCCTAATCCGGACCACCGAACACGGTCCGGGACTTGCCGGGCTCCATCCCGGAATCCGACGCGCCGCGGACCCGACGACTGACAGGGGTCAGTCGTACATGGCTCTCTCAAAACCCCGGACCACCGAACCTGGCTCGCGAGACGATCACGCGGACACCGACCGCCACCTCGCCCCCGGCGCGACTCACCTCCCAGGCGCCGCGCCCGTGACCGCTGAAATCGCCTGAATCCAACGAGAAAATCGGGGGCAACCCTCGAGCGATCCCGAAGTGCGAGCATCGGCAGGACTGGGTGGCGGAGGGGGCAGTCTCGCGCGAACCCGTCTCGCACGTCGACAAGCGAATAAAAGACGAATATTGGATGGGTCCCTACTATGTCCCGCTTCACGTGCAGCCTCACTAGCTGCTGACACTTGTCGGGTGCAAGTCCCGACGATGGGAGGTTTCCCGTTCGCCCATCTAGCCTGACTCTCACCGGGAGGTGGCGACACCTGTCCGGCAAAAGCGAGAGTGACAAAGTCCTCAGGAGGCGTGGGCAACCGCGTCGTAGCCAGCCAGGAGGGCGAGGCAAACACACGGGCCGTAGCATAAAGCGAACGATGCAGCGTCGACAGGCTTCTCCTCGTCAGGGATGGCTGGCAGAGACGGGCAACCGTGGGTGGCGACTCATTGTGAAGCTGAGGAAGCCTGGTATCGGGAGGCCATGCAACGGGAAGGCGTCCTGGACCCACCGGCGTATGGTCGACGGCACGTGTGGACAGTGCAGCAGGGAAAGTAGGGAAGGTCTCGTGGGTCGCCTCGGCGTGCCCGCACAGCGAAGGCGCGGCGTATAAGCGGACAAGGCGAAGTCGCCGCGTGCCTGCGAGACTGGCGGATGGGGTCGTAGTACGCGATGAGGGCTGGAGACAACATAACTCCGGCCGGAGCCAAGGACCCCTGGGGTAGAGAGGGCAGACCTCTCGTACAGCGGTCCACGCACGTGGCCGGTGGTTGACCTGGACACTAGGGCCAGGCGGTTTGACCCGGTCATGGCTGTGGACGAAGGGCAGGGTAAACGTGTCGGCGGACCTGGGGATGCGGGGCACACGCTTAACCGGGACGCGGGGACGGAAGGCCCTGTCTGACACGCTGGCCTTGAAGCCGTACTGGGGAAAACCCACCGTACGGAATTTTAGGGGGGGGCGATGGAAACGTCGGCATCATCGAAGCCCGGTCCGCGCCATCGCTCTACCCGACACTCCTTGACCGGCTCAGGGGGAGTGTCTTGGCGGGCAGCGTCGGTACCTCCGCATCGGAGGATAAGTTGTTGTCCTCGCGCGAGTCGCATCCCGGGGTCATCCCGGATTATCCCGGCTTATCCCGGATTAAAAACTTTTGATCGAGCTCAGCGGATTATGTTCCGCGGCTCGGTCTCGCGCCGGATGAACGGGAAGGATGGGTCAAGGTCGTAGGTCGCGACCGCGCCCCGTTTGAGGAAGATGCCTTCGGGGCCCATCCCGTACGTCTGATAGAACCGCTCGTGGTCGTGCGCTTCCCTCGCGAGGTCTCCATCATGGGCGAGGCTCAGCGCCATCGCGACGTACGTCGCCTCATCGCCCTTGATACCGAAACCCGTTCGCGGAACATCGACGGAGAGCGCGGCGAAGGAACCTACAATAAGCACCAGGAGAGCCGCCTTTGCACCAAGGTCGGGCGAGCGTCGGGCGCTTCCCATCGGCCTTCATGCTAGTCGAGAAACGACGACGACGATCCCCCAAGCCGCCCTTGCGGCCCACTCACCCGATCGCATAGCCTCAATCGCACGTACCCGATCGAACCCATCGCTTCTCCCTCGGCCAGCGGAAGGGCGTGATCATCGGGCGACAGTGGAAGGGGGCATCATGACGACAATGCGGGCAGCTATCAGGTTCCTAATCGCAGTTGCCGCATCCATCCTCAGCGGCATTCGACGCGCCATCAGACGACTGGGTGAGCCAGGCACCGGACCGTTCTTATCAGGCGTCTGACGCTTCGGCGTAGGTCGCACAGACTTACTACCGCCTCGTCAGTTCACTGGCCTCCGGTGGTTTTCCTTTGAGCTCTGTCATAGGGTTTACGTATGCCGTATGTGGCCGTGACCTTCGTCGTCGGACTCTTGATCGCGATTCACGAACTTGGCCACCTATTGGTGGCGAAGCTCTGCAAGATCCCGATCGCCGAGTTCTCGATCGGGTTCGGTCCCAAGCTGGTCGGGCGACGCTACGGCGACACCACCTACTGGCTTTCGGCGATCCCGCTGGGTGGGTACGTGTTGCCAGGAGTCGACGAGGAGGAGTTCCGAGCGTACCCGGCCGTGCACCGCGTCCTCTTCGCACTCGGCGGGCCGGTGGCGAACGTCGCCGCCGCGTTCGCAGGCCTGCTCATCCTGGGCATCGTCAGTCAACAGTTGACCGCCACCGGTGCCATCGCCTTCGCCGCGACCCCGTAAGGTGCGTTTAATCGGCCGAGGTCAGGTCGGTGTTGGTCGAGTCTCCCAAGTAGTCTCAGGCCATGCCGCCTGCGCTACAGTTCCTCGTTCTCACGTTCGCTGGCTGGGTGAACCGCCACCAAGACGATCTGATCGCGTATCTCCAGGAGGAGAATCGGGTCCTCCGGGAGCACCTGGGCCCTCGCCCGCTTCGCCTGACCGACGCCCAACGCCGTCGACTCGCCGTGCGCGGCCAGAAACTCGGCCGGAAAGTCTTGACGCGGGTCGCGGGTATCGTCACCCCAGACACGATCCTTCGCTGGTACCGGAGACTGATCGCCAAGACATACGACGGCAGCGCCCGCCGCGGTCGAGGCCGGCCGATGACGCGAAGCGAAGTTGCCGCGCTCGTGGTCCGGATGGCGGTCGAGAATCCACAGTGGGGTTACACACGGAGCCGCGGGGCGCTCTCGAACCTCGGCCACGAGATCGCTCGGACCACGGTGAAGCGGATCCTGCACGACCACGGGATCGACCCGGCTCCCGAGCGGAGCCGACGCCTACCGTGGAAGACGTTCCTGCAAGCGCACTGGGAGAGCCTGGCGGCGTGCGACCTGTTCACCGTCGAGGTACTCACACTGGCCGGGCTCCGGCGGTACCTGGTCTTCTTCGTGATCGAGCTGCAGTCCCGCCGCGTGACCATCGCCGGGATCCATCCGCAGCCGTACGGCGCGTGGATGGAGCAGATGGCCCGCAATCTGACTGACCCGGTCGAGGGCTGTTTGCGAAGCGCCCGCTATCTGATTCACGACCGCGACCCGCTCTACACGCAGGTCTTTGGCGAGATCCTAGAGGGCGGGGGTGTTCAGTCGATCCGGCTCCCGCCGAAGAGTCCCAATCTCAACGCCTATGCCGAGCGGTTCGTCCGCTCAATCAAAGAGGAGTGTCTCAGTCGCGTCGTCCCCCTCGGCGAGGGGCACTTGCGCCTCCTCGTGCGCGAGTACGTCGAACACTACCATCGCGAGCGAAACCACCAGGGCCTCGACAACCAGCTCCTGCAACGACCGCCACTGCCGGTGAGCCTGGCCGCCGACGTTCGGCGGCGGGAGCGTCTCGGCGGACTGCTCAATTTCTACCACCGGGAGGCCGCATGAGGGGTCGGCCGATTAAACGCACCTTACGGGTGGCTGCGTGAGGAGGCGCCGCAGGAGAACCTGTTCGGCGTGCGGTCCAGGTCGTCGGATCTTGACAAGGCGCCCTACTTGAAATAAAAGAGCTTTCGACCAGGTGATATAGCGGATCAGGCTTGCACTTGCAGTGGTGTGGTACGGTGTGCAAGGTAACCGGCTACTCGGACATCGTCGGACTCGGCGAGCACCTACTTTTAGGTGATCGCGGCAAGGAGCATGTAATGCGAAGACTAGTTCTGATGGTTCTCATCCTCACCGCGTTCATCTTGACGTCGTCGATACCCGCCGCCGCCCAGCAAGCGCGCGCGGAGCTTCGCGGGAAGATCACGGACGCTCTGGGAGGCGTCCTGCCGGGCGTCACCATTGTCATCCGGAACCAGGAATCGGGCCTGTTCCGCGAGGTGATCACCGGTGCGGATGGGAGCTTCTTCGCGGCACAGCTCGTCCCCGGTGTTTTCACCGTCACGGCCGAGCTTGCTGGGTTCAGCCGCTCGGAGCGACCCGACCTCGAGATCCGCGTCGGCCAGACGCAGGACATCGAGATCGTGCTCGAGGTCGGGCAGGTCAGCGAGACGTTGACCGTCTCGGCCGCGTCGCCGCTGGTCGACCTGACGTCGGCCGAGGTGGGCGGCACCATAACGTCGGGCGAGCTGATTGAGCTGCCGATGAGCAACCGCAGCTACCACTCCGCCGTGGCGTTGTTGCCTGGCATCCAGTACCTGAACGCCGAGATTTCGATCGGCGCCGATGACTTCGTCGCCAACGGGCAAGCTCGGGGCGACAACTTCGTCGGCCTCGACGGGACCTTCAACAATGACGACGCCAGCGGGTCGTCGTATGGCGGCCAGGTCCGGGTGCCGATCGAGACGATCGCGGAGATCCAGATCCTGACCAACCAGTTCGACGCCGAGTTCGGCCAGGCGACCGGGGCGATCGTCAACTCGATCACCAAGCAGGGGACCAACCGGTTCACCGGCGCCGCCTACAACTACTTCATCGACGAGTCGCTGACGTCCAAGGACTTCTTCGTTAAGCAGAGCGGGCTGGACAAGCCGGAGACGGTCAAGAAGGAGTATGGCGGGGTGATCGGCGGCCCGATCATCCAGAACAAGATGCACTTCTTCTTCAGCCTCGAGAAGCAGAACGTCCAGCCGAGCCGGACGCGCGTGTTCCCCAGCCGTCCGGAGCTGAACTTCTCGACTAAGGAGGAATGGAAGAGCACGAACACGTTGATCCGGGTCGATAACCAGGTCAACGCCAACAACTCCTGGGCGTACCGGTGGCTGCGTGAGAAGGCGCCGCAGGAGAACCTGTTCGGCACGCGGCAGGCGACGCCCGCCGCCGCCCAGACGGAGGACGACAACGACCAAATCCACGTCGGGACCTACACCCGCGTGTTCGGCTCCAACGCGGTGAACTCGTTCGATGTCTCCACCACCGCCGAGAGGGTCGTCCTGAGCAGCAATTGCGTTCGAGAGACGGGGCTCTTGACCCTCTGTCCGCCGACCTTCACCATGAAAACCTTCTCGGACAACGAGCGCGGGATCTTGTATGACAAGGACCACGATACCTTCCGGATCGACAACACCTTTTCCTGGTTCGTGCCCAATAAGAAGGGGACCCACGATTTGAAATTCGGCGGCTCCATCCACCGCGCGCGGTGGGACCAGGCGTCCGGGTTTGGCGGCATCAACGGCAACTTCAGGTTCAACACCGACCAGGTGTTCAACCCACTCGACCCGTCGACCTTCCCCGAGCGGCTGACGGTCACGGTGGGGAATCCGCGCGGGTCGACGTTCGTTGGCAAGTTGCAGCTCTACGAAGCGTTCGCGCAGGACAAGTGGCAGGTGACCGACCGGCTCACCCTCGGGCTCGGGGTGCGGTACGACCTGGAGGTGTTCCGGACGGGCATCGCCGACAACCCGCTGATCCCCAATGCGGGCGACTCGATCGACAAAAACAACCTGGCGCCGCGCACCTCGCTTGTCTACGATGTCAGCGGCGACGGCCGGTCGGTGGTCCGGGCCGGCTACGGAATTTTCTACGGCCATACCCTCGGCGGCGGACTCGACAACTTCCTGGGGTCGCAGCCGTTCGTCGACTCGTTCAGCCGTTCGTTCCCGTTTGACACGATCGACCCCGGGCCGTCGAACGGGCAGTTTCCCACCGACCCCTTCCTGCTGAACTTCAGCAACGATGGGTGTCCGGCGAATCCGAACGGCGCGTGCCCGGAGGTCGATCGCGCTGCTATCGACCTCCTGTTCCCGCCGGGCTCGCTCCTGCAGAACGCGGGGACCGTCTGGCTCGATTCCCCGAACCGGAAAGTGCCGTTTTCGCATCAGTTCAGTTTCGGCTACGAACGGGAGCTGATGCCGACGCTGTCAGTCTCGGTCGACTACATCCGCCAGCTGGGGCGTGACTTGCTGGCGGCCGTCAACTACCAGCCGCAGCTCCGGGCCGGCACCGGCCGGGCCGACCCGATTACGCGCATCGACGCCTTCGGCGTGCTCGGCGAGGGCACCTTCGCAAACAACGTGCTCGCGATGGAGAGCGTCGGCGAATCGACCTACGACGGATTGAACGTCCAGCTCGAGAAGCGCTACGCAGATCGGTGGGGCGCGCGGCTGTCGTACGCGCTTGGCAAGTCGCGCGGCCAAAGCTTCTCGCAAACGGGCACGCTCGCCACGCAGGTCGGGGCCGACCTCAACCTCGACGACCTCACGCAGCCCTCCAGTACCGACCGCCGGCACATCCTGGCGCTGAGCGGGCGGACGGAGCTGCCGGGCGGCGTGACGGTCTCGGGCGTGCTCCGCGCCATGAGCGGCCTGCCGCTCACCATTTCCAACAGCAACTTCGACCTGAACCAGAACGGCATTTTCTTCGACCCGGTGGCGGCCGGCACCTTCAGCGGGGCTGCCGGCAATGAAAACGCCATCACGGTGGAGAACGATGGGGGCTTCAATGGCGCGTACGGCCCCGACTTCCTGCAGTTGGACGTGCGGTTCGGATACAAACTGCGGCCCCACGGGGACCAGACGCTCTGGCTCTACTTCGACATCTTCAACCTCACGAATCACGTCAACTTCCGAAACCCGTCCGGGGACATGCGACTGAGCAGCTTCCTGATCCTGCGACAGCTGCACGGCGGCACCGGGTTCCCACGGCAGGGGCAGTTCGGCGTCCGCTACGCCTTCTGACACGCTGGGCCGGGCGCGACGGCGCCCGGCCTTTTTTCAGCCTCCCAGCCTGAGGTTCCCCATGCGATGTCTCCGAGCCCCTTCGGCAATGGGCGCGCTCCTCTCACTGGCGTTTACCCTGGTTTTGAT
Organism: Vicinamibacterales bacterium; assembly: GCA_965249105.1. GTDB lineage: Bacteria > Acidobacteriota > Vicinamibacteria > Vicinamibacterales > UBA8438 > CAUZIB01. Next base: position 3,013,927 of record OZ252219.1, read on the forward strand.
CCCGTCGGCGGGCGTGGCGCAGCCCTCCCTGCAGATCGGGCGGGAGGTGCGGCAGGCGCTCGCCGGCGAGCGGGAGTTCCGCGAGGTGGAGGTGAGCGTCGCCGGGAGCGAGGCGACCCTCCGAGGGCGCGTGCCGACCATGTGGGTCAAGGCCCAGGCGATCGAGAGCGCGCTCGGGGTCGAGGGCGTCGAGACGGTGGCGAGCGAGCTCGAGATACCGCGCGTCGAGACCGACGAGGAGCTGGCCCGCGAGGTGACCGAGCGGATCCTGACCTATCGGCACTACACGATGATGGATCTCGTCCAGGGCCGGGTGCTCGACGGCGTCGTCACCCTCACCGGCAGCGTGACGCCGGATCACGACAAGGCGGGCGACCTGTTCGAGCGGATCGTCAAGATCCGCGGCGTCCAGGACATGGAGATGCGGCTCCACCGGCAGTCTGTCTCGCGTCGCGACACCGACATCCGGCGAACGATCGCATCGCGGGTGCGCCGCAACGAGGTGCTGTCCCGGTACAACGTCCAGGCCCGACCGCCGTTTCATATCTTGGTCGACAACCGGACGGTGCGGCTCGTCGGCTTCGTGGCGTCGGAGGTCGAGCGGCGCCTGCTGGAACGGATCGCCAGCCAGGCCCTCGACACGGTCGAGGTGATCAACGACCTCCAGATTGGATGACGGACAAGGAGAGGAAGCGATGGGGATGGTGCGCTTGTTGGATTGGACCCGCTGGCGGCACGCTGTGGCGCTGACGGCGCTCGGCATCCTCGTGGCGGCGTCGCCTGCGCTCGCGCAGAACAGCGCCCGGATCTCCGGCATGGTGACGGACCCAAACGGCGAGGCCGTCGAGGGCGCCACCATCGTGATCGAGTTCACCGGCGGGCTCACCCGTCGCGTCGAGACGACGACGAACGACAAGGGCGAGTTCGTCCAGATCGGTCTCAGGCGCGGCCCCTACGCCGTGACCGCGACCAAGGACGGGGTCGGGGCGCTGACCGGCACCGTCACGTTGAACGCGGGGCAAACGTTCAACATGGACATGCAGTTGCTTGCCCCCGGTGACGTCCTGCGCGAGAGCCTGACCGAAGGGGAGCGTGCGGCGCTCGAGCGCGCCGAGGCGACGGTCGATGCGTTCGACCGGGGGCTCGCGGCGCTGCCGAGCGGCAACCTCCAGGAGGCGCTCGACTTCTTCCAGGAGGCGATCGACGGCTCGCCCGAGTGCGGCGACTGCCACCGGAACCTCGGGATGGTCTACGCGCGGCAGCGGAGCTATGCGGAGGCTGAGGCGTCGCTGCGGCGCGCTGTGGAGCTCGAGCCCGATGACCTTGCCGCGTACCGCGCGCTGGCCGAGGTCTACAACGCCCAGCGGCGGTTCGACGACGCGGCCGAGGCGACCGCGCAGGCCGCTCGGATCTCCGGGAGCCGTGGGCGCGGCGGCGCGACGGCGGTCTTCGACCAGGGGCTCATCTTCTGGAACGCCGGTCGCGTCGCCGAGGCGCGCCAGCAATTCGAGCAGACACTCCGGCTCGACCCCAACCACGGCGAAGCGCACTACTGGCTCGGCATCGCCAACCTGAACGAGGGCAACGTGACGGAGGCAGCCGCGGAGATGAAGATCTATCTCGAGGCAGAGCCCAACGGGCGCTTCGTAGCGGAGGCGAACGGCATCCTCGCGTCTATCCAACCGTAAGGCCAGCGGGTGCTCGAGGGTCAGGGTGCGCCAGCCGGCGTGCGGGCGAACGTGTACGACGTGCGTGACCGCACGGTCGCGCCCTCGCGCGTGACGGAAACACGCAGCTGGCGGGTCCGCTCGCTCGGGTCCGGATCGCTCGCGTAAAACCCCAGGATGTAGTAGTCGCTGGTTTCTGCGTCGATCTGCTTGAGCAGCTCGTCGAAGTTGCTAGTGTTAACGATCGACAGCCCGCCGGTCAGTTCGGCCAGCGTCCGCAGACTGTTCCGCGCGGTACCCATGTACTCGCGCCACTCGTCGAGCGGCACGTCGTAGTCGAGGTCGGGAGAGGAGACCAAGCCGCGCGGGTCCATCGTGTAGAACGTCGTGTTTGCGCGATTGGCGGCCGCGGCCAGCTCGTCCAACTCGGCGATCAGCTCGGTGTCGGCGAAGATCGCGCCCTGACGCTCCATCTTCACGATCGGGTTCTCAGCGACGTTGGCAAACTCTCCCCCCGAGGCCGTGTCCGCGATGGCGTCACGGTCCCGGAGCCGATCGGTGGACTCGTTGGTGCGGTACAGCCGCTGCAGCGCAAAGGGGTTCAGGTCGTACCCGGTGCTGATGTAGACCAAGACCTTGCGGCGATCCGTGATCATCTCGAGATTCCTGACGACGTCGTAGGCCGTCTTGAACGCCCTGTGCGCCCGCCAACGGAGCTCGGCTGGCCCGTCCCGCCCCCCCTGGATCTCGAGGATCAGCTTGCGGGGGCCGTACCCGTGCCCCAGGATGCTGTTGGCCGCGTCCTCCAGCCGCGAGCGGTCGTAGGTGAGGTCGACCTCGGTCGCCCTCGGCCCGTTGGAGACGAGTCCGAACAGATCACCCTCGTGGATCAACGCCTCCCCCACCGTCTTGATGAAATGACGGAGCTTCGGCGTCGAACCCGGTTCCACGTGGAGTTCGTCGACGAAGATGACGATGATGCGTCCCGGCGTGTCGTCGACCGCGCGCTGGGTCGGCAGGACGACGCCCTCCAGCCCCCGAGCCTGCGGCATCAGCTTGTTGTAGACGCGCCCGCCATGGACCAGCACGAGCGACGCTACCTCCTGGCGGACCCCGTCCTCCTCGACGATGAACTCATCCCGCGTCAGATCGGCGATGAAGCCACCTTGGGCGTCACGGACGATGGCGTCGGTGCGCACCAGCGTGGTACCGGCCCGGAAGGCGGGCTGCTGGTCGGCCGCGGCTGGCTCGGCCGGCGGCTGCGCCGGGTCGGTCTGCGCGCGCGCCACGACAACGGGGCCGAGCAAGAGCCACCCAACAGCCAGCCCCGCCGCGCCGGCCGTTATTGCGCTGGCGCCAAGGATCTGGCGTAGACGTCGCATGAGTCCAATCCTCCTTGTACCACCCGCAGTGATTGCGTCGATTATCCCCCAGGCAAACCCAAAATGGCAAGGGTGTCGCCGCCTAGAGCGCCAAGATCACCCTCACAACACCCAGGTCCTATTGATCGGAATCGGCCTGTTTTTGGAAGTCGGGAACCTTTCCGGCAGTCGTGGTGGGTGCTTGCACCGTTCGCTGTTGATCAGGCAGCCTGTCTCCGAGCCGACGGCGAGCAGCGCGTCGACAGCTCGGCTTCGTCAGATTCCGTGGGCTGGACGGTCACCGAAACGTGCACGACGGCCGCAAAGATACGTCGCGTGAGACCGCCCGCCGTGAAGATGTCGCGCAACGCCAAGCGCTGGCTCACCAGACCGGCCTGCATCGCCGGCGTCCTGGTCTCGCGCCCGAACCTCAACGCCCGGTGCGGCCGCATGAAATTATAGTAGCACCGGCTCCGGCCGACCGAGTGTGCGCGACCAAAAGTCTTGGGATGCGGGACTAGGTGGGACAAAGCGGGACGGATGCGGGACACAACCCAAGGATTTGGGCAAGTGCCCGCAGGTTGTTGGACCCACGGCCTGTCCGTGAGACTTGCTCACCAGGCGCTGCCGCCACACCGCCTAGCGGGTGCTGCTTGTGGTGACCTCGATCAGAAGTTTTGAAACCCGGATCTGAAGCGGGCTATGGACATTCGTGGGATCCATCCAACATTCGCCTTATGTTCGTTTACCGACGTGCGAGACGGGTTCGCGCGAGACTGCCCCCACCGCCACCCAGTCCGGCTGATGCTCGCACTCCGGGATCGATCGGGGGCGGCCCCGAGTTTTTCCGTGAGGGTCAGGCGATTTCGGCGGTTTCGGGAGAAGCGCTAAGGAATCGAGACGCGCCCGGGCGAGGTGGCGTCCGGTGTGCGGGCGATCGTCTCGCGCGCCGGTTTCCATGGTCCGGGTTGGGAGCGTCCTGAGGACTTTACCGAGGACTGAGGATGGTCCATACTGCCCTGGCCGGACACCGCCGAGGTGCGGGGCGAGGTGACCGCGGGAGCCGTCGGCAGCAAGGGTTCAGAGGCGTTCTACTACGATGGTCTCGGGGAGAGTGAGTTGACTCTCGAGCTCATGCGTCGGATCAACGAGCAATTTCTGGAGACCCCGTTCTACGGATCGCGGCAGATGGCGCGTTGGCTGCGCCGGGAGAGCTTCGCCGTCAGTCGGAAGCGGGTGCGTCGACTGCTGCGAAAGATGGGCCTCCAGGCGCTGTACCAGCGCCCGAGAACGTCGGTTCCGCACCCGGAGCACCGGGTCTACCCCTACTTGCTGCGCGACCGAGCGGACGAACGTGCGAACGAGGCCTGGTGCGCCGACGTGACGTACATTCCGCTGCACCGCGGCTTCCTGTACCTGGTCGCGATCCAGGATGGGGCCAGCCGGAAGGTGCTGTCGTGGCGCTTGTCCAACACGATGGATGCCTCGCTCTGTGTGGAGGCCCTCGAGGACGCCCTCGCGCAGTACGGACCGCCAGAGATCTTCAACAGCCAGTTCACCAGCCTGGAGTTCACTCAGACGCTCAAAGACGCAGGCGTGGAGATCTTGATGGACGGCAAGGGCCGCTGGATGGACAACGTCTTCATCGAGCGGCTGTGGCGCTCGCTCAAGTACGAGTGCGTCTACCTGCACGACTTCGAGGCTGGCTCCGAGGCGCGGGCCAGCCTCAGCGGGTGGATCGACTTCTACAATGCCGAGCGACCGCACTCGTCGCTCGATGATCGCACGCCTGATGAGGCGTACTCGGATTTGGGAGGTGCGCCGACCTCGTCGCTGCGCTCCTCGTCAGCGCAGTCGGAAGCGGCTTAGCAACATGAACCTGGAATCCACCTTAACTTGGCCGCTGAGCTGTCCAAAGGATGGGGTCCACCTCTTTCGACGAAACTCGCTACTCACTTCGTGATGTTATAGGCCTCATGCGCGCCCACTATTTTCAACACGTCCCTTTCGAAGGTCTCGGCAGTATCCAACCCTGGCTTGACGCAGCCGGATATGAAGTGACCTGTACGCGATTCTTCGAATCGGCGAGATTACCGGAGCTCGATGACGTTGATTTCCTCATTGCCATGGGAGGGCCAATGAGCGTCAACGACGACGAAGCACTTCCCTGGCTGGTGCCAGAAAAGCATTTCATGCGCCGTGCCGTCAAGGCCGGCAAACCGGTCCTGGGCGTCTGTCTCGGAGCACAGCTCATCGCCAGTGCAATGGGAGCCCGGGTGTACCCACAGGAAGTGAAGGAGATCGGGTGGTTTCCCGTGCACGGCGTCGACGGAGTCGGCTCGACGGGCTTCCGATTTCCGGGCACGGTCGAGGCGTTTCACTGGCACGGAGAGACGTTCGATCTGCCTCCGGGAGCTGTGCGTCTGGCGCACAGCGATGGCTGTGAGAATCAGGCGTTCCAGGTCGGCAGGTCGGTTATCGGCGTGCAATGTCATCTGGAAACCACTCCCGAGACGGCACGACAGCTTGTCGTCAACTGCCGGGCGGAACTCTCGTCCTCCAAGTACGTGCAGTCCGAAACCAACATTCTCAGGACGCCTACTGGAACGTATCGAGCTGTAAACGACTTGATGATCGAGCTGCTCGCTTTTCTGCGAGGCGCCGGCAACCGCGGGTGACGTGGGCGGCTCGCGAACGTTCGGCTAGGAGAAAGGACTTCCGGCATGACACTGACCGACCACACACCGATCCTGGACTGGCGCTCACTCAACGACCGACTGGTTGCCACGCTGAAGCCATTCGCAGCCCCGGTGGCGATTTCCTTCCACGCGCCGGGTGAGGCGCCACCGGCACCCGGTGTCGAAGCGAGCTATCCGCCCCCCAACGAGCATGGGCGGACAGGTCAAGTGCCGGCCGGTTGTGTCTTCTGGATTCACGGAGCGGCCGACACCTTTGCCACCGACGCGCCGGATCACGCCAATTGCAGCGTGGGGAGTTACACGCATGGGTTCCTGACGCTTGAGGAAGCCGCGACCAAGGATGATGTCGCGGCGGTCCTCGAAGCCGGCTGGGTCGACCAGGCGGCGGTGACGGGCTTGCCGCATGTCACCACGAAGCCAGCATCGGTCGTCTACGGACCGCTCGCCCAGAGCCGCGTGACGCCGGACGTCGTACTGCTTCGGATCAACGGGCTCGGCTTGATGACGCTGAAGGATGCGTTCCCGGACATGCCGATTGAAGGGAAGCCGCAGTGCCACATCGTGGCGATGGCCAAGGAGCAGCAGACGGTCGCGGCCAGCGTGGGCTGCGCGCTGAGCCGCTCGCGCACCGGCATGCGGGCCGAGGAAATGACCTGCGTCATCCCGGGTGCCAGGCTCGCGGAAGTGGTCGAGACGCTCGAGGTGACGGTCGGACTTGACCGCGCCATGGCGAGCTACGCCTCGGCCGACGCGAAGCGATTCGAATAGCGGAACGCTTCGTCGTGCGCACCGACGACGGGCTGACCCTCAAGCGGGTGGGCAAGACGGGCAACTGACAGCTCGTGAGCGACAACCCGGATAAGCAGGAGTGGCCGACGCTGCGGTGGCCGGACGCCGCCGAGGTCATCGGCGAGGTGAAGTGGGCGGCGCGGGACCGGGTCAAGGGCGGCGGGGGCGCGGCGCCTACGGCAAGGCGACATCGCGCTGGGAGCGCGTGACGTCAGTATTGATCTCCCTGCGGTCGATCAAAAGTTTTGAAACCAGGGATAACGCGGGATAACCCGGGATAAGTGGGATGCCGACTCCCGCGGGCGCAACGACATACGGGGATGGGCCGATCCAATTGTGGATCAAGACTGTTGATCCATGAGATTCCCTTCCAACCGGCTTTTCCGGGGGTTTTGAGGCGGTCAACATGGGGTGGATTTCACGGGGGTGTCCACGCGAGGGGACAGCTCGGGGGCCTCGCCGCGGTGGGGCGGATCATAAGCGGGCGTGATGATTCAGGGGGCGATCCAGGTGCCGCCGATGCGGCCGGCGACGTGCCACTGGAGGCGGGCGCGGGTGCTGAAGACGATCTCGACGCTGAGGTCACCGGGGACGGGGACCTTCTGGAGATGTCTTCGTTTCACGGCACGCCGATCTTGATCCCGGCGGATTTCGGATCGCCGGACGCGCGGCCCGGCGAGAGACCGCGGGGAGCCCTGACTGATTCCAGGGGGGGCCTGATCGATGTCAGCGAGGTACTTCCGCCATCAACTGTTACTCAGGCGGCCATAAGCTCGTCCCCGACTGGGGCGGTGGGCAACCGGCTCGGCACGGCGCACGTGATCGCGCCGATGCGTACTGATACTACTAAGTAAAGGATGCCGGCTGACACGCGAATACCTCACGGAAGGTGAGTCGCCGCGTCGCGAGTCCGGCCTGCATCGCCGGAGTCCCGACCTCACGCCCGAAGGACCGCACGCGTTTTGGCGGGGCTGGGGATTCTTTGACTTCGCGGGCCGTGAGAGCAAGGCGAAGGCGTTACCCGGCTCGAGCGGTTGCCGTGCGTGTTATCAGGAGAACGCGGAGACCGACCACGTCTTCACGCAGTTCTACCCGGTGCTGCAAACCGTCCGGCATCGCGTGCCGGACTTGGGATATGTGGGTTTGTCGGAGCGAGAGACGTGGTCGCGTTCAGCCCGCCAACAGTTCATCGCGGAAGCACCGGCCGGGCGTCCGGGCCGGTCGCGCCAATCCGTGTGACGTGTTGAGAAGCGGCTAGGCGCTGATCCGCTCTTCCACGCGGTGATTCCGACAGTACAGCCGCGCGTTGCCCGTCTTGCCCACCTCGCGGAGCCCGCCCTCGGGCGAAGATCTAGTGCCCTCGATCAACAATCTTGATCCCGGGATAAGCCGGGATGGGGGTATCCATTTAACCGGACCAGTTGAGCGCCGCAGTTCTCCAGGGGCGATTCGCTGGAGGACGTTCCAGGCTCGGCGGGTGCCCGCGCACCTGCGGCGGCGTGGGTCGCACGGCCCGAGGCTGCCTGGTGGCGATAAGGTCCTGGTCGCGTACCGGGTCGTGGGCCACCGCGAGCTCGAGCACGCGGTAGAAGACCATCCCGCGGCTGCGGGAGCGCCGGCGGTTGAAGCGGAACACGAACTCATTCAGGTAGCTGGCCACGTGCGCTGGCTCCACCGAGCCCTGGTGGGTGCCCAGCAGCCAGCGCGTGGCCAGCGAGACCACCCGATGCACCGCCGGCAGGAGCGCGCCGGGATCCTCGCCGCCGGCTCGGGCCGCCCGCTGGCTACGTCGGTCATGGACATAGCCGAGCTTCTCGAGCCCGCTGTAGCCCGGCCAGCCATCGGTGATCACCGTCGCGCGCGGCGCAACGTGATCGGTTGTCAAGGGCGGAGCAAAATTAGACCACCGTGGCGGAGGAAAACTAGACCATTAGGCAGTTGGGTGGAGTGGCGGAACGCGGCAGTGCGGATACCAGCATCTGAGCTTGTAGCGGAGGGTGGGGCACCGTTGCCGATGTACATCACGGTTGATGGGACCTTCATGCCCGACGATGTCGAGGCTGTCTTTCAGAGCGGTGCCCAGCGGAATGTCCCGCTTATGATTGGCACGAACGCCGACGAAGGCACTTTGTTCATGCTGGGTGGTTACGGGAACCGGGAGCAGTTTCAAACGGCCGCGGACGCGACATACGGCGAGAGGGCCGACGCCTTGCTCGCTCTCTATCTACAAGAGGGTACGAGCGTCCGTGACGCCGCAAACCAATTCCTGACCGATATCTGGTTTCTGCGCGCGACGCGGGCCATCCTCAGCGGGATGAATTCCGTGAGTGCGCCGGCGTTTCAGTATCACTTTACCCGCGTGAGAGGAGCAAACCCGCTCGGTGCCCACCACGGTGCTGAGATCGGATACGCATTCAACACTCCCGGTTTGCTCGGGTCTGGGGAAGCGGAAGAGGATGCCCCGGAGATGGTAGACCAGGCACTGACTACGGCGATGATGGGCTATTGGACACAGTTTGCGAAAAGCGGTGACCCGAACGACGAAGGGCTCGTTGAGTGGCCCGCGTACGATGGGGAAGAACCGTCCTACCTTGAACTGGGAGATACCATCGCCGTTGGGAGCGCACTTGGTGCTGAACGTCTCGACCAGCTTGAGGCCATCTTGGCCCGATAACCGGTTGTATGATGAGACATGAGCTTCTGCGAGCACTGTGAAGGACAACGCTTCGACCGGGCCCAGGTTCTCCGTGTCCTCAGGGCGACACGAAAGGGCCTCCGCAGTCAGGACACTGGAACCGATGCCGAAGAGGCGCTTGCGCTGGCCATCAACGCGGTTCGCTCCCTAGAGGTTCCGCATCTCGAGCTCCTGGAAGACTTCACCGACGAAGTCATCCACTAAAGCGCTTTTCAGATAGCCCTTGTACTGCCTGGGCTCGTCGTGGTACTTCTGCATGCACCAATGCAGGAGGACCGATGCAAGCCTATTCGATGGATCTCCGAGAACGGGCCCTGCTCGACAGTGATGCCGGGATGAAGGCCGCGGACGTTGCGGTGAAGTACCGCGTGAGCGGGTCGTGGGTGCGGCTGTTGAAGCAGCGTCGGCGGGAGACGGGCGAAGTCGCGCCGCGCGTCCAGCGGCACGGGCGGCGCCGGATGTTGGAGCCGCACCTGCACACCCTGGCCGCGCTGATCGCGGAGCAACCGGATCGCACCTTAGCCGAGCTGAAGGACGCGCTCGGCACGCCGGCCAGTCTGGCGACGATCTGGCGCGCGGTGGCGGCTCTGGACGTGACCGTCAAAAAAAACGGTCCGGCCCTCCGAACACGATCGACCTGACGTCGCGGCCGCGCGGGTCGTGTGGCACGCCGCCGCGCCGACCTGGGATCCGACACGCCTGGTTTTTCTCGACGAAACCGGCATTACGAACAATCTCCTGCGGCGGTATGGTCGGGCCCTCCGCGGGGCCCGCGTCCACGACCACGCGCCGTGCGCCCGGTGGCAGACCAGTACGTTTCTCGCGGCACTGCGGGTCACCGGCCTGACCGCGCCCGGGGTCTTCGACGGCGCCATCGACGGGGCGAGCTTCCTCGCCTATATCGAACAGATCCTCGTGCCCACCCTGCATCCCGGGGACATCGTCATCGCCGATAACCTCAGCGCACACAAAGTGGCCGGCGTCCGCCAGGCGATCGAGCGCGTCGGCGCCACGCTCTGCTATCTGCCGCCCTACAGTCCGGACCTCAATCCCATTGAACTCTGCTTCGCGAAGCTCAAAGCCCTCGTGCGCGCCGCCCGCTGTCGATCCACCGAGACCCTCTGGCCTTTCCTCGGCGCCTGTCTGCCGCACTTCAGCCCCGAGGAATGCCGCCATTACTTTCGACACTGCGGCTATCCGGGCACCACACGGTCATGAAAAGCGCTTTAGTGGATTGGCTGCCCGCGCGGGTCCCTCAGCCGGCGCTCACCGGATGCCCGCGCACGGCCCTCATGCGCGCTGGTATAGAAGCCAGCCGTCGTCAATCGGATCGTGATGTAGTCGGTCCCGAGGTTCTCCCAGTACCACCCATGGGTACCGGTGAACGGAGCCGTATACGCGCCGTCCGCGCGGTCACTCACCTGGGCGTCGTAGCTCTCGGCATAGCCCACCGGGCCGCCATCCGGCGCACTGTGAAAGTTGTAGCTCACCTCGCCGCTCGCCTTCCACGAGTACACCATGCCGGCCCCCTCCTCGAAGCGGTAGCTCGACTCCACCCACTCCGTGTGGACGCTCCACCAGGTCCGCCATCAGCTCGGATCCCGCGCCGCCGCCACCACCACGCTCACCTGCCGCCCCGCCCCGGCCCAGACACCCGCCGTCATCGATCACCCGCCGCTCGCCGCCACCCCGCTCCCGCTGGGGCCCGCCCCCTCACCCTGCCCGGCCCCGCCGTCCCTCATCCGCCCCACCGCCTCGCCATCGTGCAGCAGGTCGCCGCCGAGACCGGCTATCCTCGCTCCGGGCTCTCGGCCACCGCCTTCTCGCAGCGCGTCGCCGAGCGCCTCCACGCCGAAGACGCCCGCTGGGGCCGCCGCGTCAATAGCACCGGCCCGATCAGCGACGACACCGTCGCCTACCAGATCGGCGACTCCCCCCACAACCCCTTCAGTGTCGATATCATCCTCGGCGCCGGCGGCCCCACCCCGCGCCTCCACTGGGTCCCCCACGGCCGCATCGGCGGCACCTGGATCGCCCCCTGATGACGGGGGTTGGGGAAGTCGAGATCCTGGAGAGGCGGTTTTCTATATGGTGTTCACGAGCCTGGCTCACCACATCGACAGGGACATGCTTCACGCGGCTTATGTAGTAACGCGGAAAGACGGGGCGGTCGGACTGGACGGACAAACGGCGGACGACTACGCAGCGAATCTGGAGGCCAACCTCCAGTCGCTGCTCGACCGCTTCAAGTCCGGCCAGTATGTCGCGCCTCCCGTGCGCCGCGTCCACATCCCGAAAGGGGATGGCCGGAAGACTCGACCAATCGGGATACCGACGTTCGAGGACAAGGTGCTGCAGCGAGCCGTGGTGATGGTGCTGGAAAGTGTCTACGAGCAGGACTTCCGGGACTGTAGCTTCGGCTTCCGCCCTGGGCGCTCGGCTCACCAGGCCCTGCAGCACCTCTGGGAGCAGACCATGCTGATGGGCGGAGGCTGGGTGATTGACCTGGACATCCAGGGCTTCTTCGATGCCCTGGACCACGGACATCTCCGCGGCTTTCTGGACCAGCGGGTACGCGACGGCGTGCTGCGCCGCGCGATTGACAAATGGCTGAAAGCCGGTGTGTTGGAGGACGGGCAGGTGCGTCGTTCCGTCCTCGGCACCCCGCAAGGTGGGGTCGTGTCGCCGCTGTTGGCGAACATCTACCTCCACTATGTCCTCGACGTATGGTTCACGACGGAGGTGCAACCATGCCTCCGTGGCCGCAGCGTCCTCGTCCGCTACGCGGACGACGTGGTCATCGTCGTCGAGCAGGAATCTGACGCCCACCGGGTGCTGGAGGTGCTCCCGAAACGCCTCGGGCGGGTCGGGCTCACGATGCATCCGGAGAAGAGCCGTCTGGTTCGGTTCCGCCGACCGCGCGTGGGTTGGCGCCCGGGGCAGAACGGTGACAGATTCCCGCCACCCGGCACGTTCGACTTCCTGGGGTTCACGCACTACTGGTGCATCGCCCGGAACGGCAGCTGGGTGCTCAAGCGCAAGACGGCCAAGGACCGCCTCCGGCGGAGCCTGACGGCCGTCAATCGCTGGTGTTGTACGCACCGCCATGAATCGATCGCGAAGCAGCATCGGATGTTGGTGTGGAAGCTGCGCGGGCATTGTGCCTACTTTGGGATTCGGGGGAACGCCTCGAGCCTGACGACGTTCGGCTTCCACGTCGTGCACATCTGGCAAAAGTGGCTCAACCGCCGGTCGCAGCAGAGGACAATGCCGTGGACGCGGTTCCTCCGCCTTCTCGCGCGATATCCTCTTCCGCGGATGACGGCCGCTCACTTCGCCACCGGCGTGTAGCGACACCATCTGCCGAGGAGCCGGATGCGGAAGAACCCGCATGTCCGGATCTGTGGGGGGCTGGGGTCAGCAACGACCCTGGTCTACCCGACCGCGCGCCGCTTTGGGCTGGCCCGCGAGACGGTGCGCAAGATGCTGCGGTACCGCCGGCCGCCCGGGTATCGCCGGGCGCAGCCGATCCGGCGTCCGAAGCTGGACGCCTTCACGGGGATCATCGATCAGATCCTCCGCGAGGATCAGTACCGTCCGAAGAAGCAACGGCACACGGCCAAGCGCATCGGCGAACGCTTACGCGCAGAGTACGGCTTCACCGGCGGCGACACGATCGTCAAAGCCTACGTGCGCGAGCAGCGGCTGGGCGGGCAGGAGATGTTTGTGCCGCTGGCGCATCCGCCGGGCGACGCCCAAGCCGACTTTGGCGAAGCACTGGTCGTGATCGCTGGCGTCGAGTGCACGGCGCACTATCTGGTCGTCGATCTCCCGCACAGCGACGACGCGTTCGTGAAGGCGTTTCCGGCCGAGACGACGGAGGCGTTCTGTGACGGGCACAACGCGGCGTTCTGCTACTTCGGTGGGGTGCCGCGGCGCATCGTCTATGACAACACCAAGCTGGCGGTGGCGCGGATTCTCGGGGACGGCACGCGCCAGCGGACGCAGGTCTTCAGCGAGCTCCAGTTGCACTACTTATTCGACGATCGTTTCGGGCGCCAGGGCAAGGGCAACGACAAAGGGAAGGTGGAAGGGCTGGTCGACTACGCCCGTCGCAACTTCTTCGTGCCGATCCCCCGGTTTGGCAGTTGGGACGCGTTGAACGCCGACCTCGAGCGCCAGTGCAACGAGCGGCGCGGGCGCCGGTTGCGACGGCACACGGAGACGATCGGGGAGCGCTTCGCGCGCGACCGCGCGGCGTTGTTGCCGTTGCCGCCGGTCCCATACGACGCCTGCGACACGCGGACGACGCGGGTCACGTCGTTGTCGCTCGTGCGCTACCGCCGCAACGACTACTCGGTGCCGACCGCCTACGGCCACCGCGAGGTGCTGGTGAACGGCTACGTGGACGACGTCGTGATCGTGTGTGGCAGTGCGGAGATCGCCCGCCATCGGCGCAGCTACGAACGTGAAGTGTTGATCTGCGATCCGCGGCATTACTTGGCCTTGTTGGAGCGCAAGACGGGGGCGCTCGATCAAGCGGCACCGCTCGCCGGGTGGGCGCTGCCAGAGGAGTTCCTCCGGCTGCGGCGTCTCTTAGAGGCGCGGCTGGGCAAGCCGGGCACGCGCGAGTACGTGCAGGTGTTGCGGCTGCTCGAGGACTTTCGGCTCGACCACGTCAGCGGCGCCGTCCAGGACGCCGTGCGCCTGGGGGCGATCGGGTTCGACGCCGTCAAGCACCTTGTGCTGTGTCGCCTCGACCACCGGCCGGCCCGCCTCGATCTGGCGCAGTATCCGCATCTGCCGGTCGCCCGCGTGGCCACGACCGCGGCCGCGAACTACCTGGCACTCCTGGGGGCCGAGTGATGACGAAACCCACCCTGCTGCTCGAGGCGCATCTCAAGGCCCTCCGCCTGCCGACCTTCTTGCGCGAGTACGACAAAGTGGCGCGGCACTGCGCCCAAGAAGGGCTGGACTGTCCGCGCTACTTGTTCCGCCTCTGCGAGCTGGAGCTACTCGATCGCGAGCAGCGCGCCACCGAGCGCCGCATCAAGGCCGCCAAGTTCCCGGTCTTGAAGAGTTTCGACACCTTCGAGTTCCGCGCGATCCCGTCGGTGAACAAGCGCCTGGTGCTGGAGCTGGCCCGCTCGGAGTATCTCGACCGCAGAGAGAACGTGTTGGCGTTGGGCAACTCCGGCACGGGCAAGACACATCTGGCGCTGGCGTTGGGGCTCGCGGCCTGTCAGAAAGGCTATCGGGTGCGCTTCACCACCGCCGCCGCGCTGGTGAACGAACTGCTCGAGGCCCGGGACGACAAGCGCCTGCTGCGCGTGCAGAAGCAGCTCGCGAAACAGGACCTCTTGATCGTGGACGAGCTCGGCTACGTGCCGTTGTCGAAGACCGGCGCCGAGCTGCTGTTCGAGATCTTCTCCCAGCGCTACGAGCAAGCGTCGACGTTGGTGACCTCGAATCTGCCCTTCAACGAATGAACCGAGATCTTCGGCTCCGAACGGCTGACTGGCGCGCTGCTCGACCGGCTGACCCATCACGTCCACATCCTGGAGCTGAACGGCGAGAGCTATCGCCTCGAACACAGCAAGAAAGCCCGCCAGCCCGCGGCCGCTCCAGCATCCTGACATCTCCTCCGCACTGCCGCTTTCAGCCACGCCACTCACCTGCCGGATGGTCTAGTTTTTCTCCGCCACGGTGGTCTAATTTTGCTCCGCCCTTGACACCCGGCCACGCGCCGTATTTAGGGTCCGCAGGCGACGCACCACGTAGTCGTCGAGGTACCACGCGGCGAGGTGGTCAAACGTCAACGTCGGGGTTGGACCCGGACGCTCCCGGAGCCGCTCGGCGACCGCACGGTCTGCCGAGCGGGCACTCTCACGATGCTCCCGGCCGTCCCACCGATACGCCAGGTAATAGATGTGGCCCCGTCGATAGATCCGTCCCTTGTGCGCCATGCCCCGTCGTCCCTCCTTCTCTCATATGGTGTCGTCAAGCGCGCCCCGCCGAAATCCGACCACAGCTTCGCTCGACACCGCCCAGAAGTGAAGCGATGTCTGGCAGGCTAAATCTTGTGCCACTCGCGGGCAGTCAGTCCGGTGCACAGTTCAGGACGGGCCCGGTGTGACCGGTGGGAGAGCCTAGGATGTGAGCGTGGTCGACGCACATACCGATCGGTTATCAGAGATCTTGACCTGATGACCCAGATGGGGGGCGTGTCGAAGGAAATCGGTGGGTGCGGACAGTCCGCGGACACGCGAGTATAACCGCTTGACCATAACTGATGAGACCCGGGTTTTCGGCCAAATCCGGCCTCATTTCACAGGGCTGTCCCCACGATAGGCCTTCTAAGCCGAGGGTCGCAGGTTCGAATCCTGCCGGGCGTACCAATCTTTGTCGAATCATTCGAGAAACCACGGGTTAGGGCGTCCGTCCTAGCCCGTCAGGGAGCTTCGAGACCATCGAAGACCTCCGCCGGGCCTTGCTCGCGTTCAAGCGGACGTACAACGAACAATGGATGCTCGAGAAAGATGCTGACCGACGCCCCGCGCAGGTGCGACGCGACCTCGTAGATGCGAATACCGTCAAACCACTGTCCAAGAACCCTGGGGCGCTACACGTCCCCCCACTTGAGCTGACCGGAGACTAGAACTGGCACCAGATCCAAGTACTTAGTAGGAGAACCGCGTGGACACAAGTTTGTTGACTGTCGCCTGGGAGTTTGTTGGCAACTTTGGCCCGGAACCACGTCATCAGCGGCATCCGTGTGTCCTAAAACACGGTGCCCGCGGTCACCGAGGTCTGTCGGCCACACCTGGTGCACTGCCACAGGACACGTCGAACCGGCCACGCTGTGGATCCGCCACAGCTCGGGCAGCGAAAACCGTCTGGCCAGCGCAACTGGACCAGGTACGCCCGGCACGTAGCCTCGGTGGCGAAGCGCGCTTCGAACTCGGCCACGGTTCGCGGATAGTCCTCCACGGCCGGCGACACTATATGTAGGGGCTACCTGAGTCAAGTGCATAAGCAGATCGTGGGATATTGTGGGACGCCGACTCCCGCGAGGGCAACGACGTACGGGGATCGGGCGACGAAAGAATTGGCGACACCCAGGCTGGCACGGGCAGCGTGGACACTCCACCGAAATCCACCCCGTTGTGATGGTCCAAACTCGCCTGGAAAAGCCGGTTTGAAGAGCATTTCATGGATCAAGAGTCTTGATCCGCAATTCTGTCGCCCAATCCCCGGAAGTCGTTGCGAGAAAAGAAGTCGGAAATGGGACAAGTCCCCGCTATGTCCCACAATGTCCCGGATCAAAATTTTTGATCGAGCGCAGTGAGGCTCTTCGCGAGGAAGCGGCGGTTACACTAGCGGAAACTGTTGCATCGACCGGTTGAATCGGCCGGTAGTTGTTCATCGAGGACTCCCTTGCGTGATGCGTGAGCGGCTCACGCTTGGGAATTCCTCACGTCATCCCGGAAACGTCAAACACTGATGGCCGCCCCGGCACAGCCGGGGGGTCTCCCACGTCAACTAGGCCGTCTGCTTGCTGCCATCTACCTCCTGTCCACCGCCCCCGCCCGTCTTCATCCGGAGGAGCTTGATCCCGCGTTCGATCCGCTCCGCCAGCTCGCGCTCGGTCTGGAGCGCCTTCAGCGTCGCCTGGGCACTCTGCACTGTCTCGTTGAGACGCGCCATGCTCTCAACGACGTGATCGACAACCGCGCGCTGCTCGCTGAGCATCTCGAGGTTGACCCGCACGTCCTCGAGCACATTGACGATGATGTTCGTCTTCAGCTGGACCTCGTCGACGAGCTTCTTGCGCGCCTCGATCACGGCAATGCGCTCCTCGGTCTCGCCAACGCCCTTCAGCGCCACGTCGACCCGCGTACGGAGCTGTTCCACCTCGTTGCGATGATCGGCCACGTGCTGCAGGTCGGCCCGGCTGCGCTGGCTGATCTGGTGGATCTCGTCGACCTCTTTCTTCACCGAACCGACGAACGCCTCGCGTGCCGCGAGGCCCTGGATCTTCCGTTCGACGTCGTCGCTGAGCGACTTCAAGTCGCCAAGGCGGCCCTCGAAGGTGGCCAGCTTCTTCTCCGCGAACGCTAGCTGCGAGTGCCGTTGGCCGAGCTGTTTGAGCTGCGTATCGACCCGTTTAAGCTGCTCCTCGGAGGCCTGGACGTGGGCCGCCACGTCGCGCTGACGCCCCTGGATACGTCCGAGCTCCTGCACCAGCTCGTCCTTGACCCCCGCGCCACGCGACAACTCCTCGGTCAGGCCCTGGACCTGCTTGATCCGCTCGTCGACCGAGGCCGCAACATTGCGGCTCCCGTCCACCAACTCGGAGAGCCGCTTCTCCTGGCTCGCCAGCTCCGCGTTGTCGCGCCTGGCCTCCTTGAGCGCCGTCTGCGTCTTGTCGATCTGCGTCTTCAAGGTCGCGACCTGGGTGGTCAGCGGCAACAGCTTGTGCTGCAGCGCACTGACGGCGTCGAGCTTCTGCTGCGCGTCGGTGACCTGGAGCCCCAACCCGTCGCAGACGTTCTTGAGTGACTCGACGTCGTTGCGACGTGCGATCTGCTCCTCGAACCGCTTGTCGACCGAGATGCTGAGGGCGTTGAGGGAGTTCAGCCGGGTGTCGATCTTCTCCACCAGCGGCTGATGCGACGCGATACGCGTCATCTGATTGTCGAGATCATGCGCGAGTGCCATGAGCGGCACGGCCTTCTGTGTTCCCTCGTCGACGACCGACAGCTTTGAGGTGATCGCATCCATCCGCGAGTCGAGCTCCGGGATGTGGCGGCGGAACTCCTCGACCCGCTTGAGAAAGGTCTCGAACGCCGCGCGGTCCGCGCCGAGCTGCTCGCGTGTCTTCGCGATCTCGGCCTGCGTCTTGTAGAACTCGTCGAGTTCCTTGCGCAACCCGTCGAGCTGTTGGCGCCCGCTGAGGAGCGTGTCCTGCTGGCGTCCGACGTGCTTGCCGAGCTCCTCGACGCGCTCGAACTTCTCCTGGAGAGCGCCGAGCGTCTCCTGACGGTCCTGTAGCTCCTCGGCCTGACCATTGAGGGAGGCGAACTGCTTGGCAAGCTCGTCCGCCTTTTGCGCGACCGCGGCGACGGTCTTATCCTTAGCGTGGAGCCCGTCGATACCTTTTTCGAGGCCTGCGACCGCGTCCTGGAGCGTCTTCACACGCTGACCGAACGAGTCGAATTCCTTGCGGTCGAGGACGAGCCGTTCCGCGTGCTGCTTGATGAACTCAGATAGGGCCGTACGGTCCTTGTCGAGCTTCGACAGATCCTGTGAGAAATCCGCCTTGGTTTTCTCCGCTCGCTCAAGCTGACTGGCGATCTCGACCGAGACTTGCTCGATCCGGTTGAGCGTCGCGTCCGCCAGCGCCGCCTGCTTCGAGCCTTCGTTGAGTTTCTGGATCTGGACGTCCATGCTCCAGACCATCTCGCTCAGCCGGTTGGACTCGACGACCGCGTGCTCGACCGTGTGCTTCTGGTTCTCGAGCACCCGGATCTTCTGGGCGACGTGCTCGGCCAGCGAATTGAGGGTGGCCAGCCGTTCCTCGGTCGTCTTGCCCAACTCGTTGAGCTCGGCGAGCGGTCCGAGTTTTTTCTCGACGTCCTTCACCGCCGCGGTCGTCGCCGCGGCGTCCTCCCGCGTCGAGCGCAGCGCGTCCTTTATCTGGCCGTGTTCGCCCTGGAGCTGGGATGCCATGCCACGCAGCTTGGCGAACTCGCCTGTGATCGCCGCCGTTTCGTCGGCCGATTCCTTGACGTGGTTCTGCGCCTGTTGCAGCTCTTCACGCAGCTGCCTGAGTGTCGTCTGCTCTTTCCTGAGCGCGTCGAGGTCCGCTGTGGTCTGGATGGCCTGGGACGACAGCTGCTGCACTGCCTGCTTGTGCTTCTTGAGCTCGCCGTCCGGCGCGAGAAGCCGATCAGCGGTCTCCTCCGCCTGGGTGACTGCGTCACCCAGGGAGCGGATCTTGGTCTCGATCTGCTCGAACCCTTTCGACCGGGCCTCGATGGCGGACATCCGCGTCGTCAGATCCTCGAGCTTTGACTGAGCGTCGGTCGCCCGTTCATTGACCTGCTGAAGTGACGTGCTCACCGGGGTGAGCTTCTTGCTGTGCACCCCGATCTCCGTGAGCATGGCACTCAAGGCGCCCCGCTCCTCGCGCGAGGTGTGGAGGAGGGCTTGGAGCTCGTCCGCCAGCTCCTGGGCCGGATTCGAGCCGCTCTTCTTCTTGAATGCGTCAAACATGTGTCGCTCCTGCCATTACGAACGGGCACACTGGCCACCCAGCGGGGCGGCCGCTCGCCGTCGCCGAGGCAGAATAGCGTCCCGGCCGGCTCCTGACAAGTTGTCGTCGCTAGACCGGTGCCACGACAGGGACTTCCTAGCGCGCGTGGAGTTGCACGGGCAACCAACCGATCTCCTATACCTCATTCGGGTACACCCGGGCTCCCATTGCACTGGCGATGAGTTGTGCGCCTAGGCAGACTCCTATCAGACTCCCAGGACCGGATTGCCGGCCTCGACAGCACGGCGGATGAAATGCTTTTCTTGAACCAGCCAAGGAAACTCCTCCTCGTCGTTGACGTTCATTGGCCCGCCCATAAGCAATGAGGAAATCGACGTAGTATCGCTCCCAGGATTCTTTAGACAGTGGTTTGACTGCCGATTCAACCGGTCGATGCAACAGTCTCCGCAAGTGTAACCGCCGGCGTCCGATACCCGAGTGTCTTGCGTGGTCGGGTATTGAGCCGCAGGGCAATCGCATCGAGCTGAGCCTGCGTGTAGCCGGAGAGATCGGTTCTCCTCGGCAGATACTGGCGCAGCAAGCCGTTGGTGTTCTCGTTGGTCCCGCGCTGCCACGGACTCTTCGGGTCGCAGAAGAATACCTGCACACCCGTCGCGATCGAGAAGGTGCGATGGGCCGCGAGCTCCAGCCCGCGATCCCAGGTCAGTGTGGTCATCAGCCCCGTGGGGAGTCGGTGGACGTGTCGCGTGAGCGCCCGCACGACCGTCTGCGTTTCTTTCCCGGTGACCCGGACCAAACAGACGTAGCGCGAGCGCCGCTCCACCAGAGTCGCGACATAAGAATTGCGCGAGCCCACGAGCAGGTCACCTTCCCAGTGCCCCGGCACCGCGCGATCCTCGACGGTGGCCGGGCGCTCGCGAATCGAGACGGCGTCGACGATATGCCCGCCCGGATGGGCCGCCGCGCCCTTCGACCGTCGATAGGTCCGCCGCTGCCGGAGGTGGGTCATCTTGAGCACGCCGCGGCTCTGGCTTTCTGTGAGGTACGGCCGACCGCCGGACCCAAGTTTTAATCCGGGATAAGCCGGGATCATCCGGGATGACCCCGGGATGCGACTCTCAGCGAGACCATCCAGGGGCGCCTGTTCGAGAACCTGTCCGACCTCGTCAAGTACGAACCTGGCGTGTACATTGAAAACAATGTGACCCGTCTTGGTCTCAACGGCTTCAACATCCTCGGCATCGGCGGGAATCGCGTGATGACGCAGGTGGACGGCATTCAGACGTCGGAGCAGTTCGCCTTCGGGCCGTTCAGCGTGCATCAGCTGGCGCTCGATCTCGATGCGTTGAAATCCGTCGAGATCGTGCGAAGTGCCAACTCGGCGCTCTACGGCAGCGATGCCCGTAGGGTCAAGAAATCCGAACCTGCCGTCCGCGAGCAGTTTCGGAGTCCGCTGATCGGGGTTGGGTCGGCCAGTCGGTACTGTGGATACTGATGGGTGTTCCAGACGAACGCAGAATCAGGAGCGGCGATGGACTGGAAGACCATGCTGGCCTACGTGACGGGCTCCGTCGATGAGGAGCTCCTCCGGCGCAACGAGTATCTCGTGGCGGAGAATCGCATCCTCCGGGCGCAGCTCCCCGGCCGCGTGACACTGAGCGACGGCGAACGCCGGACGTTGGCCGAGATCGGTAAGCGGCTCGGCCGCCAGGCCCTCGCGCAGGTGGCGAGCATCGTGCGGCCCGAGACGATCCTTGCCTGGCACCGGCGGCTGGTCGCCAAGAAGTTTGACGGCTCGGAGCGGCGAACCTATCCGGGGCGGCCCAGAGTCGGTCAGGAAATTGAGCAGCTGATTGTCCGCTTCGCCACTGACAACCGCGACTGGGGTTATGACCGCATCGCCGGGGCCCTGGCCAACCTCGGCCACGCAGTGAGCGACCAGACAGTCGGCAATGTTCTGAAACGTCACGGTATCCTGCCTGCCCCCGAGCGCAAGAAGACCACGACCTGGAAGGATTTCGTTCGTGCCCACCGGGAGGTGCTGGCCGCGACGGATTTCTTTACGACCGAGGTGTGGACGGTAAGCGGTCTCGTGACCTACTACGTCTTGTTTGTCATGCACGTGGCGACGCGCCGGGTCCACATCGCGGGCCTGACACCTTTCCCGGATGAGTCCTGGATGACCCAAGTCGCACGGAACCTCACGATGGCCGACGTGGGCTTCCTAGGGGACCATCGGTATCTGATTCACGATCGCGACGGCAAGTACTGCCCCGCGTTCGACGACACGATCACGGAGGGTGGCGTCACGCCAGTGCGCTTGCCGCCGCGCAGCCCCAACCTGAATCCGCACGCGGAGCGCTGGGTGCGGTCGGTGAAAGACGAGTGCCTCTCGAAGCTGATCCTGTTCGGCGAGCCAGCGTTGCGGACGGCTCTGCGGGCCTACACCGGGCACTTCCACGGCGAGCGGAATCACCAGGGCAAGGACAATCTCTTGCTCTTTCCGCGGGACGAGGTCCCCACGACCGGCCCGGTGCGATGCCGCGAGCGCCTCGGGGGGCTGCTCAAGTTCTACTACCGGGCGGCCGCATGAGTTTCTTGACCATACGGGGTGTCCCGGGAGGCTCTCACGTGCGCCCCACCCGGACCACGGAAACCGGCTCGCGAGACGATCATGCGGACCCCGGCCGCCACCTCGCTCCAGACGTGTCTCGTCTTCTCGGCGCCGCGCCCGCGACCGTCGAAATCGCCCGGCATCCACAGAAAAAACTTGGGGCCGCCCCCGAGCGATCCCGGAGTGCGAGCATCAGCCGGACTGGGTGGCGGTGGGGGCAGTCTCGAGCGAACCCGTCTCGCACGTCGACAAGCAAATAAAAGACGAATGTTTGATGGGTCCCTACTATGTCCCGCTTCACACTCCTTGACCGGCTCAGGGGGAGTGTCTTGGCGGGCCGCGTCGGTACCTCCGCATCGGAGGATAAGTTGTTGTCCTCGCGCGAGTCGCATCCCGGGGTCATCCCGGATTATCCCGGAATATCCCGGATTAAAACTTGGGTCATGCCTAGCCGGCCGTCACCGGGGCGGAGATGCTGGCGAACGGAAGGATGGCCACGGCCGTCGCCCGGTCAATCACCCGTGACGCACCGGCGATGATGTCGGGGTCACTGTCTTCCGCGTCTTCCGCGACGTCGTCGTCAATCGGTATCGGCGGCGCCGGAGACAGCTCCGGACGTGGACGCGGGGGCGTGACAATCGGGCTCACCGGGCTCACCGGCGCTTCGACCACGCGCGGGGCGGCAGGCGGTCCCGATCCCGAGGGTCTGGGTTGCGTGGAACGCCGAGCCACTCGCGTGGCCTGTGCGCTCTCGCGGTACACCCGGACGAGCCATTCCGGGCGCTCGGTCCGCCCGCGACGAGCGGGAGAAACGAACCCGGCGTCCGTCGGGGAATCTGGTCGCTGCGGCATGGCGCTCGATGTGGTCATCGGCGCGGGGCTGCCGGTGGATAAACCGGTCTGTCGGTCGGCCACCGTATCCATCGAGAGGTCGGTGATCTGCGCCCGCATGCCGTCGGTCGGTCCGTCAGTGGTCGTTCTGAGAAGGAAATTCGCCCACAGCCCGAGAGCGATCGCAAGCAGCAAAACTTGTGTGGTTCGATCTTTCATGATGCGTTTTCTCCTCGCACGACAGCCTACATCACGCGGGATAACCTAAGCCTGTGTCTCAGCCTTGAAAGGGCCGACGGGGCCGACAGCAGCGGTTGCTTGAGCTGCTCCATTCGAGAACGTCTGATTCCTCTGACGCGACGATCCGGTCGTGTTCGACATCGGCTCGTCGCTGGACGTAGACTTCCTCTCCCAATCTAAACCAGGAGGTGCAATCATACCGAAATATCTCATCCAGGCCGTTTACACGGCAACCGGAACCAAAGGGCTCTTGAAGGACGGGGGCAGCAGACGCAAAACCGCTGTCAACATCTTGATGAAAGAACTTGGCGGCAGCGTTGAAGCGTTTTACTACTCGTTCGGCGAATCCGATGTCGTCGTCATCGTTGATCTCCCGAACAATGTCGCAGCGGCCGCTCTATCGTTGGCTGTCGCCGCCAGTGGCAGGCTGACTCTCAAGACTACGCCTCTACTCGATCCCGCAGAGATCGACGAGGCGACGAAGAAGACCGCCAAATATAGTCCCCCCGGGAGCTGATCGCCGAAACTCATGCGAATGTAGCTGGACGAGGAAGCACCTGATCGCCGACTGTAGGAATTTCCCCACGGCGGCCGCAAGCACGAGGGTCAGCCGGTGAAGGACGTGAAGAACGCCTTCCATGCAGCGTTGGACACGGCTGGGATCGGGGATTTCACGTGGCATGACCTGCGCCACACCTTCGCGTCCTGGTTGGTGATGCGAGGGGCGAGCCTGCGGTCGGTGGCGGATCTGCTTGGTCACCGGTCCCTAAAGATGGCCATGCGCTATGCCCACCTCTCCCCCGCCTACCTCGCCAAGGAGGTAGGCCTGCTCGACCAGGCTGGGACCGCGCCGAAACGTCGGCGCTCGCGAAGGGCAAGAAAAGGGCAAGGTGGTCCAACCGGTGGAGGGTGGCGTGGAGGGAAAAACGAAAACGCTAGAGAAAATGGCTCCTCAAGTAAGACGCGAACTTACAACCCTCCGGTTAATCAGGTTAATGCAGGTCTAGCATCTTGTTGCTTTTCGGGGCTGTAGCTACCTCTTGGAGCACGGTAGTACCTGGTGTTCGGCAGGAAATTGTTCGCAGATTGTTCGCACCCTGAAACGCCGACGGCGAGCCGGCCAACGACGTTCTGATGGGTTAGACCGGTTCGACCGGACCAGCTATGATGGCTGTAGGTGGTTCAGCGATGAAGTACAAGATTGCACTGCAGCAAAGCGAAGAAGGATACAGCGTCTCAGTGCCTGGTCTGCCTGGCTGCTGGTCGCAGGGAGCCTCGGAAGAGGAAGCGCTCCAGAACATACGGGCCGCCATCCAAGAGTACCTCGCCGCGCGCGATGAGCTCCTCAAGAACGCCACTGTTCGAGAAGTAGAAGTGGCATCCTGAGTGTGCCGAAGATCCCGGGCATCAACCACCAACACGCCATTAGAGCGCTGGAGAAGGCCGGCTTCCGAGTGTTTCGTCAGGGCAAGCACGTGGTAATGTCGGATGGCTCCCGCATTCTCACAATCCCTCGCCACAACCCAGTCAACGCTTACACAATGGGTGGCGTTGTTCGTGACGCGGGCCTCACCGAGGAACAGTTTCGGAAGCTGCTGTAGAGAAGGATTGGCTCCTCAGGTAAGACTCGAACTTACGACCCTCCGGTTAACAGGTCAATGCAGGTCTAGCATCTTGTTGCCTTGGTGCACAACTCGCGATCTCGGTCAATAATTGCCCTCCACCCCGTGACCACGTCACGCGCGAGCGACCCTGACCCGGAGGTCGTAGGGTCAAGAAATCCGAACCTGCCGTCCGCGAGCAGTTTCGGAGTCCGCTGACCGGGGTTGGGTCGGCCAGTCGGTACTGTGGATACTGATGGGTGTTCCAGACGAACGCAGAATCAGGAGCGGCGATGGACTGGAAGACCATGCTGGCCTACGTGACGGGCTCCGTCGATGAGGAGCTCCTCCGGCGCAACGAGTATCTCGTGGCGGAGAATCGCATCCTCCGGGCGCAGCTCCCCGGCCGCGTGACACTGAGCGACGGCGAACGCCGGACGTTGGCCGAGATCGGTAAGCGGCTCGGCCGCCAGGCCCTCGCGCAGGTGGCGAGCATCGTGCGGCCCGAGACGATCCTTGCCTGGCACCGGCGGCTGGTCGCCAAGAAGTTTGACGGCTCGGAGCGGCGAACCTATCCGGGGCGGCCCAGAGTCGGTCAGGAAATTGAGCAGCTGATTGTCCGCTTCGCCACTGACAACCGCGACTGGGGTTATGACCGCATCGCCGGGGCCCTGGCCAACCTCGGCCACGCAGTGAGCGACCAGACAGTCGGCAATGTTCTGAAACGTCACGGTATCCTGCCTGCCCCCGAGCGCAAGAAGACCACGACCTGGAAGGATTTCGTTCGTGCCCACCGGGAGGTGCTGGCCGCGACGGATTTCTTTACGACCGAGGTGTGGACGGTAAGCGGTCTCGTGACCTACTACGTCTTGTTTGTCATGCACGTGGCGACGCGCCGGGTCCACATCGCGGGCCTGACACCTTTCCCGGATGAGTCCTGGATGACCCAAGTCGCACGGAACCTCACGATGGCCGACGTGGGCTTCCTAGGGGACCATCGGTATCTGATTCACGATCGCGACGGCAAGTACTGCCCCGCGTTCGACGACACGATCACGGAGGGTGGCGTCACGCCAGTGCGCTTGCCGCCGCGCAGCCCCAACCTGAATCCGCACGCGGAGCGCTGGGTGCGGTCGGTGAAAGACGAGTGCCTCTCGAAGCTGATCCTGTTCGGCGAGCCAGCGTTGCGGACGGCTCTGCGGGCCTACACCGGGCACTTCCACGGCGAGCGGAATCACCAGGGCAAGGACAATCTCTTGCTCTTTCCGCGGGACGAGGTCCCCACGACCGGCCCGGTGCGATGCCGCGAGCGCCTCGGGGGGCTGCTCAAGTTCTACTACCGGGCGGCCGCATGAGTTTCTTGACCATACGGGGTATCCATTCGACCTCCTACTCACCCGCAGTGTAGAGCGGTCGGAGCACGAAGTCCTGACGGTTCTCCTGAATAACCCTGAAGTACTGCGAGCCCCCGTCGCCACGCTTCGCGTGTCGCTGGGGAAGGCGAGTTTCTTGGGGTCTACGTCTGGCTCTCAGCGACCTCCGGACGGAGCAGCTGAATCTCCTCAAGAAGTCTGTGAAGTTCGACCGTGAGAATCTCTCGGTCGCTCGCCTCGGATGCCAGCTCTTGTTCCACAACTTCGACGTCCTTCGCTTCCTTCCGAGCCCGGCGCTCGACGCGTCTGTGCTTGTGCCGCAGCTCGGCCAAGCGGTCGGCTTTGTCCCTCGCCTCAGAGGCCAGCTCGGCTTTGCTCACCGCCTGCTCGGCCACCAACAGCGCTCGGTGAGCCTCTTGTGACTCCGCGACCTCTTTCTTGTGCTGCTCCTCGAACGCCCGAACTTCTTCAACTGAAACTTCAAGTTCCTCTTGCACCCGCGACGCTAGCTCGTGCGCCTGGGAAGATACCTGCTGCTCAAGCTCAGCTACCTGCGTCGTGGCGCGCTGGACCGAGTTGGCGTATCGGGCCCTCCAACGATGGCTTCGTCTCTTGGCGGCGCGGGCCTCCAGACGCCGCATCGAGCTAGACAGGCGCTGGATCTGTTTCGTCAGAACGCTCTTCTTCTGCAGGTCCCTGAAAAGGCGGCGCTCTCGCGGGTCGTGGTCTGACATGTCGGCCGACGCTAACCCAGCCGCCGCGCCTTGTCAAACTCCAGAGATTGGCGTCGACCCAACTGGGTTTCAGTCTCGAGACCTTACTCAGGCCGGGCCGGCATCAGCTCCCAGTAGAGGTGTCCTCCGGTCACCACGCCGTCCTCTCCGCGCGGGCGTCCACCCAAGCGCAAGACATCGCCATCGAGCTGATAGAGCCGCACCCCGTCGGTCGGTGCGCTTGGCCGCGACCGCCCTTCCTGATGGTGAACCACATAGGCCGGGTCGGCATTTTCGTGCACCGTAAACGTGCCGAAGTACCCACCATAGGTCTGATAAGCCTCCAGCGCCTCATCGGGTGTCGGTGTCGCGCCGGCGTAGCGCGCGCGTCCCTCTCGTGGCGTCAGGTGCACCATCATGTGCCCGGTGGGCGTGTAGATGATGTAGGACCCGGCCCGGCTCTCGTTCCGCTGGTCGTGGCTGACCAGCTGCCCAGCCCGCTCCGAATACCGGTCGGTATACAGGAGCTGACGGAACCCGACGAACCGCTTCGCTTCTTCGGAGAGCTCCACGTCGGGCAACCGCTGCCAGACGACTTGTCTGGCGGCTTGCGTCTTGCTCCCGTCGCCGGCGGCCGGTGTGAGGATGAATCGGTCGCCTTCGAAGTGGTAGTAGCGCTTGGCATCGAGCTCACCGGACGGATTGATCGTAGCAAGCCGGTGATGGACGAGATACTTCCCATCCTCGTCCTCATGCGTGCTGAACGGACCGTAGTAGGCCGTGTAGCCCTGGAGCGCCGTCTGGGCCTCTTCTGGTGTCGGCTGCGTGTCGTCGAACGCCGTTCTGCCTTTCGGCATCACGTTCACACTCATGTGACCGGTGTCGCTATAGGTGATGTATCCGACGGAGTTGAACCCCTCCACCGTCTGCCAGTTGCCGTCCGCGTCCTTCGTGCGGCGGCCGACGATCTGATAGGTCCCGACGACCCCTGCGCGCTCGCTGTCGGCCTGCGCCGACGCTTCGCTCGACGCCGAGCTCGCAGGCGCAGGCCCACCCACCGCTGGCTCTGGCAACGTAAAGGTTACGAGCATGTTGCTGCCGCTCGGCGCTTCAAGTTCTGGTGTGTACGTGGCCATCCGATTGTCAACGCCGCCTACGGGCACAGTCAGATATTGCCGGCCCCCAACGGCGTACGTTACGGGATAGCCCGTGATCTGGCTGCCCAGGATCGTTTGCCAAAGGATCGTTCCGGTTTCGGCGTCGAAGGCCCACAGGCGTCTGTTCAGATCGCCGAAGAAGACAACGTTGCCAGCCGTTGCGAGTGTTGAGCCCATATTCGGTGCCCGCTGGCTGTACCGCCACACTTCTCGGCCAGTAGAAATATCGATGGCCCGGACTTCAGTCAGGTGACCGTCTTCCTCAAACCCTGGTTCGGGAATCGTAAATCTCGGGCTCGCGCCAGAGATCGTCCGATCGTTTGCCGTTTGGTCCAAACACGACCGATTGAACGGAATATACAGCAGCCCCGTCACGGGACTGTACGACCACGACCACCAACCCTTGACGTTGTGCCCACAGATCACAAACCGTTGGCCCACCTCCTTCGCCACCAGATCCATGTTGATGTAGACTGCGCCAGTCTCCACATCGATATCCCGAATCACGAACCGCTCCGTGCTGGTGTAGGGCAGCGGTGACGCCCACAAAAACTCCCCGGTCTCCCGGTCGTTGACAAACAGCCCTCCCGGTTCCCCAAGGGTCACGACAATCTTGCGCTCCTCCGCCGTGCCGGCAAGCTTCGGGTTGATCCACATCACCGCTTCCGGATCAGGATTCACCACCGTGTCGATGAGCGTCCGGTCCTGAACAAAGTCCTGATCCCAGTCATCACACGGCAGGTGCTGGTAGTACCAGTCGATCTCGCCTGTGTCCGCGGCCAGGGCCAGCGTCGAGTTGGAGTAGAGCTCGCACGGGGTGCGATCGCCAACATCCCAGGTCCCACGACGAACAATGCGTGGATAGGGTAACGGCACGGCGACACCCCAGTAGATGAGATCCAGCTCCGGATCGTAGCTGCCCGGCACCCCCCACGGCGACACGTGGACCCGGCGTGCGGTGGGCAAATCCCCCCACGTCGCCCCGCCAGGGTCGTCTGCGCCGGCCGCCGTGTAGGTGCGCCAGAGCTCGGTGCCCGTCTCGGCGTCGTGCGCGGCAACGAAACACCGCGCCTCCAAGCTACTCGGACTACACGTGCGTCCGCTCAGCACCCGCCCCTTAATGATCATCGCCCCGGAGGAATGGGTGATGCCCTCATGGTAGTCGGCCATCTGACTCTCCCAGGCCAACTCACCGGTACGGGCGTCCAGCGCAACCAGATACGCATCCGCCGTCAGGTGAAAGATGTTGTCGCCGTAGATCGCCAGGTGCCGCGTGCGATTTCCGATCGTCGCGTACTCCCGTAAGTCCTCCGGCAGGGTGCGTTCGTAATCCCAGATGAGGTCCCCGGTGGTGGCGTCCAGGGCTTGGAGATGATCACCACCGGCATGAGCGATGTACATCACACCATCGTAGACGAGCGGCCGGATCTCCTGCGGACCCGGATCCATCGCTCGCATCCACGCCAGTTTCAGCTGATCAACGTTGTCGCGGTTGATCTGGTCCAGCGGACTATAGGCCTGAAAATCGTACGTCCGATGCACCATCAACCAGTCCTCCGGATCGGGGTCTAACAACATCTCGTCCGTCACAGGCACGAATTCCTGCGCCTGCTCCGCAGCAGCCACACCCAGTCCTGGACTCAGCTGAAGAGCGTATGCAAGAGACAACAGGCCCACGATTGCGCCCACAAACACGACTCTTGGCTTCAGCATTTCCCACCTCCGTCCTCAGTAGTCAGGTCCGCCGGGATTCAGAGGCACACCAGCGCGCCTTCCGTGATTCGCGCCGATTATACGCATCGCCGCCTCACTGGGTCGATCTAGTTGGTTCCGGTCCTGGGTGACGATCGAGGGGCCAGGAGCTGGCTTCGAGACTGAGGCGTCCATGGGTCGCTAGCCCATGAAGAAGCCCTTGCGATGGGTCACACCGAGCGTCTTGTGGCAGGCCGAGCAGAAGTACAGGTAGCGCTTTCCCAGCAAGGTGCGGAGCTGTCGATACAGCACATTCCGCAGCGGCTGGTTGCAGTGCGGGCACAGCGGGTCGACGTCCGACCTCTCCGTGAGTTCGATCATGCGAGGGTCTCCTTCGTCGTAAATGGCCGAGGCGGGAGCCGATACTGAGAGCCATGGACTCGCTGAGACCTCAGGGCAGCGCGAACACGAACAGGTTGCTCCCGGAGCTCGGGCGGAGCTCGGGTGTCATGCCGAGGTTGGTGCTGCGGCCCGTGCCGGTGTTGACGGCCACATACTGGCGTCCGTCGACGGCATAGGTGATCGGAAACCCCATGACCGGTGAGCCGAGGTTGATCTCCCACAGCACATCGCCGGTCTCGTGGTCGAAGGCCCGGAAGCGTCCGTGGGCATCGCCACCGAAGATGAGCCCGCCGCCGGTGGCCACCAGCGAATGCGTGGCCGCCCGCTGTTCGTAGAGCCACGACGTCTTGCCCGTCTCCGCCGAGACCGCTCGAACGGTCCCGAGCTGTTCGGTGCCGGGGGCCACTTGGTGACGGGCGGCAAGGGCATAGATCGCAAGGGGAGGCTGCCCTCCGGCTGTGAGCGCGCGCTCCCGCTCGCCCTCGACGTTGTCGGTGGCCAACATGCGCGCACAGGTGTTGCGCAGCGGAAAGTACATCGTGTTTGTGAGGGGGCTATAGGCGCCGGCTTCCCAGTCCTTCCCACCGGCCCAGGTAGGGCAAGCGAGCACTTCCTGACCCACGGCGTTGAAGACGACCTCCGAGTTTTCGGTCACCGCGCCGGTGGCGCCGTCGATGTCACTGATCACATTCTGCGCAACGGTGGGGGTCGCCCAGAGAAACTCGCCCGTTTCACGGTCCAGTGTATAGACGATGCCGGTCTTGCCCGGAATCCCGGTGATCACTTTCCGGACTTCGCCCGGTTGGAGCCGCGGGTTGATCCAGCTCACGGCTTCGGGGTCTGGCGCAACGGCGACGTCGACGAGGATGCGTTCAAAGGGATGGTCGAGGTCCCAGTGGTCGTTGAGGTGCTGGTAGTACCATCTAATCTCGCCGGTGTCGACGTCGAGCGCCAGCGTCGAGTTGTGGTAGAGGTGCGTGTTGTCGACACCGCCGAGCATGAACTTCGGGGCCGGCGAGGTGACCGAGGTGCCCTGGTAGATCAAACGCAGCTCGGGGTCATAGCTCGGCGGCATCCACGTGCCGACATGCACCCGCTCTTCGAACGGCACACCGCCCCAGGTTTCGTCGCCCGGTTCGCCAGGGGCCGGAACTGTGCGCCGCCGCCACAGCTCGGCGCCGGTACGCGCATCGTGGGCGGTAATGATGCAGGCGTCCGGTCCCCCCCATGGTCGGCAGCTGCGCCCCGAGATGACCTTGCCATCGGCGATGATCGGGCCCGAGCTGTGCGTGGCCGAGTTGACCTTGTAGTCGAGGATCTGGGTCTCCCAGACCGTGTCACCGGTTGTCGCGTCGAGCGCGAAGACGTAGTTGTCGTCGCTGGTGTTGATGATCAGGCGGTCATAGATGGCGATGTTCCGGTTGTTGCGGGCATTGCCTCCCACGAGCTCGTAGACGTCATCCGGCAAGTCACGGCGATACTCCCACTTGAGGTCGCCGGTCACGGCATCGATCGCCTGAATGTCATCGCTCGTCTGCGGCATATACAGAACGCCGCCGTATGCCAGGGGCGTACCCTCCTGCGTGCCAGTCGCGAGGGCTCTCGACCAGACCAACCGAAGCTTATCCACGTTCTCCCGGGTGACCTGGTCCAACGGGCTATAGCCCCAGCCGTCGAGCGTGCGGCGCCACATCAGCCAGTCGTCCGGAGCCGGATCCTGAAGCATCTCGTCTGTGACGGGTACGAAATCGGTAGCGGACTGGGCCTTGACGGCGATCGGGGGCGCCGTCTGTGACACGATCACGGTCGTGGCGACTAGAACATACGCCGCGACAAGAGACGGCTGAGTCATCTGGAGACTCCCAAGTCAGCAGGCTTCAACGGCCTATGACCACGGATGGCAATCATACAGGCGTCGAGGGCACTGTCAACTTGACCAACCCGGCACTTTTTCCTGCCCGGACGCAGAGGCATTGAGATTGGGACTCCCCGTTATAATACGCCGTCGAGTCGACCAGGTTCGACCACGCTCGGCAGAGAACAGAGAGGTCATCATTTCATGTACGCACCACCGATCAGCCTCGTAAGTCGGCGAATCATCACGGCGGTTCTTGGCGTCGTTGTTCTGGCAGCGCCGAGTGCCGCCCAGGAGTTTGTAGCTGGCGAGCCCATCGGCGCTCGCAGTGAGGCGGGAGAGTGGCGACCGATGTCGGACAACGTCACGGTCTATGGGAGCTTTCACTTTGCCGAGAGCTGCACGTTCGACGCCGACCGGAACCTGATCTTGGCCATGAATGCCGGGAATCGGGAGACCCCCGGCAACAATGACGGTTACGTATTCCTCATCAATCCGAATGGGAGCGTGCATACGCCGAAATGGATCGGCGCCACGCGAGACGAGCTGGAACTGCATGATCCTCTGGGGAGCGCGATCAGCAACGGCGTGCTCTATACCGTCGATTCGGGGAATGTCCGCCTCTTCGATCTCGCCTCAGGTCGACCCCAGCGCTCCATTCCCGTGCCTGGTTCGACGTTCCTGAATGGCATCGCCGTGGCAGATGACGGGACGATCTACGCGTCGAACACACGGCCTGCAAGCCAGCTCTCGAGGGTCACGGCAAGTGGTGACGTGTCGCTATTCGCGGAAGGCCCACCACTGAGCGAACCCAACGGCGTGGCCATCGACCAGGATGGGAATATCGTCGTGGTCAACATCGGTGACAACGCCGTCATCACCTACGACCGAGACGGTATGGTCGTTCAGACCGAGCATGCCGTCGAGGGAGGCAGCGATGGCGTCGTCATCACCGCCGACGGAACGAAGTATGTGAGCAGTGTGCGGTATGGCAGCGTGTCCCGCATCCGTCCCCGTGCGGAGGCGGAGCTGATCGCCACCGGCATCCCGAGCGCGGCGTCCATGTGCTACGACTCGACGCAGAACCAGCTGGTCATTCCGATGAACCCCAACTACGCGCTCGCGTTTGTCAGGCTCAGCCGTTAGAACCGATACCGAGGGCTGGACTCGGGAGGGCGGTGCCGGGCTGCAGAGACGTCAGTCGACCGGCGCGAGACGCGTGAGCTCCTCGAACCAGTTGTCGACAAAGACGAGCGGAGGAGCCTCAGATGAGGAATCTGAATCGCGGCTCGGGTCAATCATCAGGAACTGCTGACCATCCGCGGACACGTCGTAGCTGAGACGACGGGTATCATCCTGTCCATACTGACCCTCAAAGACCACTTCCGGTTGCGAAATACGAACGGTGGGCTCGGTGTTGACCGTGACCATCATCATGCGATCCCCCGTGGGATTGCGATAGAAGAGCTCTCGTCCGTCAGCCGACCAGCGCGGCTCCACTCCGCCGTCCGTCGAAATAGTCTCCTTCCCGCCAAGCTCAGGAAATCGTTGTATGTAGACCTGAGCCTGGCCCGTCTCGTTCGAGGTATACGCCATCCACTGACCGTCCGATGATAAGGCAGGCTGCAAATCGATAGATGATCGTTCGAGGTATGGCGACCGCTCGCCTTCTCGCGACACCGTCGAGATGTTGCCAGCAACTCCCGCGTCCTGTTCGGCAATGGACAGGGTGCGTCCGTCCGGCGTCCACGCGTCGGGATACATGAGGTAGTTTCCAGTCATTAGAACCTCTGGCTCGCCGGTGGCGTCAGCCGCTCGACTGACAATGCTGGCTGGGCTACTCCGGGAACCGAAAAAGACCCGTTCACCATCCCGTGACCACGCTGGAACCGCACTCAGCCCGTCGTCCGTCAGCCGAACCGTCGTGCCGCGTTCGAAGTCGTAGACCCAGACATCGAAACCGTCCGGCGACACTACCGTCATCGCCAACTTCGTTCCGTCCGGCGAAAGTCTGGGGTGCAGAGCATCGCTCAGGGCTTCAATCGGCATGGGGTTGCCGCTGCGGTCGACCCACGTTGGCCTGCCCGCAGAACTGGAGCCGACACGGAGGACATCACCCGGTCGATACACGAGACTCCCACTGTCTGATAGGGACAGAGCCATCCCGCCGTATTGCTCGTTGGCCTCGATACCCTCCAGAACGATCTCTTCTGGTTCGCTCACCGTGAGCCGATCGAGATCAAAGGGAACACTCCACAGATCCCCTTGCCGCCCAAAGACGATGTGGCCGCTTGCGACATAGCGGGCGTTGTATCCGTCACCGATGAGAATTTGCCACTCCCGCGTGTCCAGCGAGAGCAACGCGATGCTCGACCCGGTCATCTGGCTCGGGTCGGTAATCGTGAACAGGATTTCCGACTCGCCGGGTAACACGCGGGGCCAGAGGTGAGAGAGAAACCCGCTGTCGTCCTCGGGTGTTGTCAACTGTTCGCGGGTCCCACCCTGCTGGTCTCGAACCTGAAAGAGGGTATACGGCGGTAACCCGGCACTGCTTACACCACCCGCGAAGATGATTGTGTCGTCTTGCAGCCAGCTTGGGTTCAAGGTGTCGTCGCAACACCGCGTTGTGTGATTGAGCATAGGTGATCGCCAAGTGCCTCCGCGGGTGTCTTCCAGCCGAGGGTCTTGCGGGGGCGACTGTTGAGAGCAGCAGCAACGGCGTCAAGATCATCACGAGAGTGTCTGGACAGGTCGGTGCCTTTGGGAAAGTACTGCCGCAGCAGGCCGTTGGTGTTCTCGTTCGTGCCGCGTTGCCAGGGGCTGTGTGGGTCGCAGAAGTAGATTGGCAGACCGGTGTCGATTCGGAGTTGAACGTGTTGAGCCATCTCGGCGCCTTGGTCCCATGTCAGTGAACGGCGAAGCTGCGTGGGCAGCGTGATGATCGACGACGCGATGGCGTCTCGGACGGCCTCGGCACCATGCCCCGCCAGGGCGGGACCGTTCTTGATCCGAGGCTGCCCATAGTCATCCATGCGAGGCAGATGCAGCAGCCTCGTGAATCGGCTGGTGCGTTCCACGAGGGTCCCAATCGCAGAGCTCCCCAGTCCGACAATCAGGTCACCTTCCCAGTGTCCTGGGACCGCCCGATCGTCTGCTTCGGCGGGGCGCTTGCTGATCATGAGTTCGGCAGTGACGAACGCCTTGCCGCGTCCTCGTGTCCGTGCTCTTGGCACGCGCAGCGCCCGGCCGGTCCGCAAGCACGCCACCAGGTCGCGTCGCAGTGCCCCTCGTCCCTGCACGTAGAGCGCCTGGTAGATGGCCTCGTGGGAGATCCGCATCGACTCCTCATCGGGGAAGTCGACCTTGAGTCTGTTGGCAATTTGCTCAGGACTCCATGACGCCGCCCAGCGTCGGTCTTGACGGCGCCCGTGGCGGCGACCGTTCCAGTGCACATGGGGACCAGGCACCCTCGTCCCGTCGGCGGCCGTAATCCTGCCGGCGAGTCGGTCTTGCACGTACCGGCGCAGTTCGTCGTGTGCAGCGAGCTTCGCCACCTGCGGTCTTTTCGCCTTCAGGTCGGCGTGCCACTGCGCGGTCGTCGCGCGATACTCGAGTCCGCCACTGCGGGTTGCCGCATTGCGACGGAGCTCCCGAGAGATGGTCGACGGGGACCGGCTGATTCGCCGAGCGATATCACGAACCCCGCAGTGCTGGGCGTGCAAGATGGCGATCTCGTCTCGTTCGGCAAACGACAGGTAGCGCCCCGACAGAGGGGCCAGGCTGATCGGCGGCATGCCTCCACTTTCGCGGAACCATCTCGTTCCGACCGGCTGGGACACGCCGGCCCCCAGCGCCGCCTCGTCGCTGGACAACCCGCAGGCGATCGCCTCCCAGAACCGACGCCGATGCTCACGGCGTCCCGCCGTGGGACGACCCGGCGACCGCATCGGAAGACGTCCCGCACGGGGTGACCGACGACGTTTCGGTGTTCCCATCGCAACTCCTCACCGTTGAGGTGTTGCGACGACCGTTTGAATCTACCCAGGTGGCCCCTCCGGCAGTTGCACACGTGCACAGCGTCAGCGGCTGGCCGCCTCGCGGAGAGACCTTCTTCAACTCATTGCTACCTCCCACCACGAACCCGATCCATTCGCCATTGGGTGACCAGAAGGGTTCGTAGGCATTGTCAGTTCCGGGGATCGGTCGTGCCTCCAGACTGTCCAGGGCTCGCAGATATAGCTGCTGGGTCTCCCCGCGCCTGGCGGCATAGACCAGTTCTGTCCCGTCGGGTGACAAAGCAGGCATGACGTGCAGGCCTGCAACGGGTATCGGATCCACCGGACCGATGTCGAGGGCGAAGCGCTGGACCGACCCGGCAGGTGGAGTAAGTATCCCCCGGCAAAGCCGGGGGCCTTAGTTTGTGAGCCGCTCAAAGCGGCATGACGTGCCCGCTATGCGGTCACTTGAGCCACCTCACGGTGGCCACTCTACTCCAACGGCAACTGATCCGACCGCCGGTCCTCGCGTTCCTGCTGCTGGATGTACTCCCGAATGACCCGCTCATCGCGACCCACCGTGGACACGAAGTAGCCCCGGGCCCAGAAGTGCTGCCCCACGAAGTTCCGCGAACGTCCCGCGAACTCCCGAGCGATGTGGATGGCACTCTTCCCCTTGAGATATCCGATGACCTGGGCGACAGAGTACTTCGGCGGAATCGACATCATCATATGCACATGGTCCGGCAACAGATGCCCCTCCTCCACCTCGCTCTCGCGATGCAGCGCCAGACGGCGGAACACCTCGCCCAAATCCCGCCGCAATCCCCCGTACATCGCCTTTCTTCGATACTTCGGGATGAACACAACGTGATACTGACAGTGCCATTTCGTATGATTGAGACTTCGGTAGGTCGGCATGAGGTCTCCTTCTCGTGATGCTTGAGCGGCTCACGGGAAGGAGTTCCTCACGTGACTCCCCGAAACGTCAAACGGGGCTGGCCGCCCCGGCAAAGCCGGGGGGTCTCCCACGGCAACTAGCTGGTCCGATTGCGTTCCAGACTCCAAGACCGGTCAGGACGACCAGACCCACGATCGCTACGGCCAATGGGACCGGTCGTTGCCAAAACCGCAGGGTTGGACTGGCCATCGATTCGGATGGCGTAGTGACCATGGTGTCAAATGCGCCCTGCATCGCCAGCCGCACGTCACCGATGTCGCGGACCCGTTCTCTGGGATCACGCTGTAGGCACCGTCGCAAGTAGGTGTCCAGAGCCGGTGGTAGCGTCTTGGGCAACGCTTCCCAATCGGGATCACGTTCGATGACCCGAGCCAGCGTCTGTGAGATGTCATCGCCGGGAAAGGGCTTCGCGCCCGTCAACATCTCGTAGAGGACAGCGCCAAACGCCCATATGTCGGCCCGTCGATCGACAGGCTTCCCGCGCGCCTGCTCCGGCGACATATACGCTGCCGTCCCCATGATCACGCCCATCTGGGTAGCGGCTGCTGTCAGTGTGGGCGACTGTGACGGATCGCCTTCCGGTGCGGTGTCGAGTGCCTTCGCCAAACCGAAGTCCAGTACCTTCACCGTGCCGTCCTCGCGCACCTTGATGTTGGCGGGCTTCAGGTCTCGGTGAATGACACCGGCTTCGTGAGCGGCCTCCAATGCCTCCGCGATCTGCTTGGCTATGGGGAGGGCCTCATCAAGAGGAATGGCACCGTGAGCGATCCGGTCAGCGAGGGTCGGCCCTTCCACCAACTCCAGCACGAGCGCCCGCGTGCCTACTGCTTCCTCAAGGCCGTGGATCTGTGCGATGTTCGGGTGGTTGAGCCTGGCAAGAACTTGCGCCTCGCGCTGGAACCGCGCCAACCGATCAGGATCAGCCGCGAACGCCTCGGGCAGGATCTTCAGCGCCACCTGCCGGTTCAGCTTCGTATCGGTGGCCTGGTAGACCTGGCCCATGCCGCCCTCGCCGATCAGGGCGGTGACATCGTAGTGCCCGAGGCGGGAGCCGGGTTGGAGTGGCATTCTAGTCACCAGACGAGCGTTCGCTCAGCAGGCTCGGCCAGTTGTGAGTCACTACAATTCGCTGACTGAGGCCCACGGTAGATGCACCCGCGATGACTGCAAAACGCTCCATCCGGGCAGACCAGTCATGCATACGATTGCCGCCTTGGATGGCGAACACACCGTCGAATAGAGCTTCGGGCACGCTCGCACTCGTCGTATCCATCGGATCGAAAGCCGCCGCCCAGAACCGGTTGCCAAGGGATGAGCGGTAGAACACTTCTCGGCCATCGGCGGACCAGAGCGGAAAATCTCCGCTCGTGGTTGAAAGTCGCCGCCGTTCGCTCATCTCCGGAAAACGCTCTACATACACCTGGAACAAACCATCAGGTCCCATGTTCGAATACGCGATCCAGCGTCCGTCAGGGGAGACGCTCGGCCATCCGTCACTGGAGACGCCGGTCACGATCCATTCGACGCGAGGCTCGCTCTCGAGCGACACAACGCCAACGTCCCGGGCCGTGTCCTCACGACTCCCCATCACCAGCAACCGTGAGCCGTCGGGTGTCCAGGCGAGCGGCCGGAGGGCCCGGACACCCTCTGCGCTGACGACGGGTGTCGCATCGCCCGTTCCGTCGGCGGATTTTCGAAACAAGCCGGCCTGACCATTCCGGACGGACGAGAAGACGAGTCGCTCGCCATCGATGGTCCACACTGGGTGCGAATCACGGACGGGATCCGTGGTGACCTGGTTGAGAGTCTGCCGCTCCAAGTCATAGGTCCAGATGTCGTTGCCATCGTCAACGGCCACCATCCGCTCGTTCGGCGAGAACCGGATATTCCGATAGTCGCCTCTTGGAAAGCCCGCGACGGACTGAGTCAAGCCCATTCCTAGTTGAAACTCTCCGCGGCTCCTGATTGCTTACGCGGCTTTCTTCGTCGACGTCGTCGTGTCGATCTTCAGCTCTCGCTTCAATGCGTCACGAAGCCTGGGCAGGTGCCGGTAGCCCCTCACCTTGCGCAGGCGTGGCTCGATGTCCAGGAGCGCAGTGGCCAGCCAGCGATGGCGTTGACTCGAGTGCTGCCAGTGATCGACCTTCGCACAGCGCTCCTCAATGAGCGCGTTGATGGACTCGAGGCTGTTCGTCGTCTTCAGCGACCGGCCCAGCACACCGTACACCCCGAGGCGATGCAACGTCAGGGTCTCGTCGAGGCCTTCCGCCAGACTGCCGGCCGCGGATTGGTTCCGATCCTCCAGCTCATGCTGGAGCGACTTGAGGGCGGCGAGGGCCTCGTCGTACTCCGGACGGTTGTAGGCGCGCTGGAGACGCTGCCGCCACACCGGCTGCTCACGCTTGGCCACGTAACTCACCACGTTCTCGCGCGTGTGCCACTGACACCGTTGCACCAGGGCGCGGTGGCGGAAGGCTTTCCGCACGGCCGCCCGGAGCCCCTTGCCGCCATCCACGATCACCAGAAGCCCCTGGGAGACATCGAGGCCCCGCTCGACCAATGACCGGAGGAACGGGGTCAACACCTTCTCGGTCTCCGTGTCCGTCTCGACGACGCCCAGGAACCGTTTGTCCCCCGTCATCGTGATGCCCAGCGCGACGACCATCGTCGCCTCGGCGAACGTCTTGCCGTCCAGCACGAGGGCCACGACGTCCTCCCCGGAGAGGTCCCGCTCCTGGAGCTCGCGGAGTTTCGTCGCGCTGGCCTGAATGAACGCGCGGGACACCGTCGACCCCGATAGGCCGATCGCCCTGGGAATCGCCTCGGCGGCCGCCGCGTAGTTGCGGCACGAGATCCCATACAGCACGCGCCTCAGCAACAGGTCGTTGACTGCGCGATCGCCATGCAGCGCCTCGTACGACCGCAGGGGAATCTCGCGCTCCGTGACATGGCGAATCCGGGGCACGCGAATCGGCACGCGCTGGCCGGCCAACCCGACCGTCCCGGGGTTGCTGCCATGACGGCGCCCGCCGACTGACGGGGCTTTGCGGGCGTAGCGCTCGCCAGCCAGCGCGGTCACTTCCTCGTCGAGCAACTCCTCGATGTGCATCAAGCCCAGCGGAACCAACGACCGGATCAACGCCACCTTGGCATCGACCTCCAGCTCGGCGTACTCCTCGCGGTCGATGACGTCGACCGCGCCCAACGTGTGACCTTTCTTGCGCTTCCTGACCGATCGTAGGACACTGCTCATCTCGGCTCCTTTCTCTCGTGGGCTGATGTCCGTCTTCTCAAACGTCATCAAACCACAGGGTTTGGAGCCGCTTCAATTTCCAACTAAGTTTCGCTCACACTCGACGGACTCTGCTCGCCCCTGCCGATCCACCCACAGCAGTGTCCTATCCGAGGCTGGGCCTGTCTCGCCCTCGACATAGACGAGGGATCCCGTGTCGGACACCGAGAAGTTCAAGAGTCCCAACATCCCCTTCGTGGACACGCCTTCAACAAGAGGCAGGGGTTCACTGGTGACCTCGAGTCGCTCGGGATCGAAGCCGACAGCCTGCAGCGTCCGGCCAGACGCGTAGATCAGGTGCCCGGTTGCTGAGTAGCGACCGTAGGTTCCCTCAATGGGAAAACGGGTGATTTCGCCGGTCGTCAGAGAAAGCTGCGCCATGCGACCAGTGGGCCTGCGTCCGAGAAAGACGGTCAGGAGCACGGTGTCCCCATCCGGCAAGAGCTCCGGTATCTGAAACTGAAAGGGACCCGAACCCTCCATCGTGATAGCTTCCGCATCTCCGCCATTAGCGGGCACGAGCAAGAGTCGATTACCAAATTCTCCGCGACTTTGTTCCGCCACCGCCAGAACGATGCGGTCGTTCACTCCCCAGCTCCCAGTGGCGCAGATGAGCCGCACGTCACTTTCCCAGACGGTCTGCGCCTCACCTCCAAGGACGGACACTCGCTTGAGTCCGTTCCCCGCCACAAAGGCGATCCACTGCCCGTCAGCGGAGAAGAACGGGCCCGAGCCCCCCTCTGCACCTCGCAGCGGAACCGGGTCAAGCTGATTGAGTTCACGGAGCATGATGCGAGGTCTATTCGGGTTACCTGACACATAGGCCACCTGTCGACCATCGGGTGAGAGCGCGACATCCTGGCCGCAAAAATCCTGGACCAGAGGAGCCTCTGGTCGTGTCATCAGGGAGAATCGTGCGCTGAATGAGCTCGAAGGAACACCGCGCTGGGTCATCGCCCACACAGCGATGACGCTT
Source organism: Vicinamibacterales bacterium (assembly GCA_965249105.1). Classification (GTDB taxonomy): domain Bacteria; phylum Acidobacteriota; class Vicinamibacteria; order Vicinamibacterales; family UBA8438; genus CAUZIB01. Next base: position 3,055,119 of record OZ252219.1, read on the forward strand.
ATGACGATGAGAAGCGTGGCGCTGACGGCGGCGAAGGTCGGTCGTTGCCAAGCCCGAAGATGCAACGCATCGTGCGGCCCATCTGGCCCGCTCTTCGCATCGTCGATCTCGATGACGGCACTCCCGGCTTCGCGCAACCGCAACTGACGTTCCTTTGTGAGGCAGCGTTTGAGCAGGCGCCTGACCGACACCGGCGTCGCTGGAGGGAGCGTTGACCAATCGGGGTCGGACTTCAACACCGCAGCGAGTGCGTCCGACACGTCGTCGCCAAGGAACGCCCGGTGGCCGGTGAGCATCTCGAACAACACGGCTCCAAAGGCCCAGACATCCGTTTGACGATTGACCGGCTTCCCCCGCGCCTGCTCCGGCGACATGTACGCTGCCGTCCCCATGATCACGCCCATCTGGGTAGCGGCTGCTGTCAGTGTGGGCGACTGTGACGGATCGCCTTCCGGTGCGGTGTCGAGTGCCTTCGCCAAACCGAAGTCCAGCACCTTCACCGTGCCGTCCTCGCGCACCTTGATGTTGGCGGGCTTCAGGTCTCGGTGAATGACACCGGCTTCGTGAGCGGCCTCCAATGCCTCCGCGATCTGCTTGGCTATGGGGAGGGCCTCATCAAGAGGAATGGCACCGTGAGCGATCCGGTCAGCGAGGGTCGGCCCCTCGACCAACTCCAGCACCAACGCACGAGTGCCCTCAGACTCTTCAAGACCGTGAATGGCGGCGATGTTCGGATGGTTGAGAGATGCTAGAACTTGCGCCTCTCGCTGGAACCGAGCCAGCCGATCAGGATCAGACGCGAACGCCTCGGGGAGGATCTTGAGCGCCACCTGGCGGTTCAGCTTGGTGTCAGTGGCCTGGTAGACCTGCCCCATCCCGCCTTCGCCGATGAGGGCGGTGACGTCGTAGTGGCCGAGTCGGGAGCCGACTTGCAGAGCCATGCGCTGTCAGGGTGAGATCGCGAGCATTGTATGCCGCTGCCCCGTATAATTGGTCGATTCTCGGCATTGCGCGACGGAGAGAGCCATGACCCGGAACCGAGTCCTCGTTGCCGTCCTCGTCACGGGCGCGCTCGCCGCGCCAAGTCGTGCCAGCGCGGCCGACTATCACCACGTGCACATCACCGCCGCGAGCCCGCTGCAGGCGGTCGACTGGTATGCCCGCTACATGGGCTGCGAGCCGGTCACCGACCGCAGCAACGCCGCGAACTGTTACGGGGTGGAGGTCGTGTTCGTCCCGCAGACGACCACCGGCACCAGCCAGGGGACCGGCGTTGACCACATCGCGTTCTCGGTGGCGGATCTGCCGGCGAGGATGGCCGAGCTCGAGGCCGTGGGAGTCCGCGGGTCGGGTGTCCGTCTGCAGCGGAACGACGACGGGTCGACCTGGCGCGACGTGCCGGGGCTCTTCAAGATCGCCTTCATCTTCGACCCGTGGGGCACGCACATCGAGCTGGTGGAGGACCCCGAGACACTCGGCTTCCACCACGTGCATCTGAGCGCCGCCGACCCTGACGCGACCCTGGCCTGGTATCGCGACGTCATGGGTGGCGCGCCGGCCAGCCTCAAGGGGCAGCTCGACGGGCTGCGGTTCGGCGATGTCTGGTTCCTGGTGTCCCGGAACGCCGAAGGCATGCCGGGCAGCACCGTGGAGCGGGCCATCGATCACATCGCGTTCGTCGTGGACGACCTCGACAGTGCGGCGGCCGACTTCCGTCGCCAGGACGTGCGCTTCGAGCAGGAGCCGGGGGCGCCGCAGGGTGGCCGCACGTCGGCCAGGCGCGCCTTCCTGGCCGGACCGGACAACGTCCGTGTGGCGGTGGTGGAGACCGGCTTTGCCGGCGTGGAGTCGGATATCGGATCCACCATCCTGACCACCGACGCGCTAGGGCCCTACGATGCGCCACGGACGCCTTGGGGCGAGCCGGACCTGCAGGGCATCTGGACCAGCAGTTCGGCGGTCGGCATTCCATTCGAGCGGCCGGAGGGCGTCGACGCGGACGAGGTGACACCAGAGGTAGCAATTGCGCGTCACGAGGGGCGCCTGCTGGGCGGCATCTGGGGCTACGAGCGCGAGTGGCGTGACACAACGCTCGAGTACGGCTCGGCCGTGTCCACCCAGATCGCGATGGTCATCGACCCCGCAGACGGGCGACTGCCTCCGCGGGTCGAGGCGGAGAGAGACCCGGCCCTGGCTGGAGACGAGCGGGCGCCGCGCAGGTCGGTTACCCCGGCAGGTCCGGAGGACCTCTCGACCTGGGTCCGCTGCATCACCCGCGGTCTCATCCCGACGCCCGGGGGCTACAACAATGGCCTGCAGATCGCGCAGGGGCCTGGCTTCGTCGCGATCACGCGGGAAATGATCCACGAAACGCGGGTCGTTCCCACCACGCCGCGCCCGGCCCTCGGAGAGGACCTAGCCTCCTATCAGGGCAGTGCCCGCGGCCACTGGGATGGGGACGCGTTGGTGGTCGAGACCACCAACTTCAGCGGCGGAGCCTCGTTCCGAGGGTCGAGTGAGAATCTGACGCTGACCGAGCGCTACACACGAATCGGTCCCGCCACACTCGAGTATCGGTTCACTCTCGACGACCCGACGGTCTGGACACGGCCCTGGACGGCGATGTTCCGGTGGGACCTGGACGACAGCCAGTACGAGCTGGTGGAGTACTCCTGCCACGAGGGTAACTATGGGATGACCAACATCCTGAGCGGCGCCCGCGCGAAGGACGCCGAGGCGGCCGGCCAAAGAGAACGCTAGTGCAGTGGTTCAGAAATACCTCGGCATTCGGCCACCGATGCATCCCTTCTGCCTACGTTGCTCCTCAGTCACAGATTCCCGATTTGCTCCTTCGTCGCGCCTGGCCAGACGGGTGCTTCGGGCGCCCTCGGTGCACGAGGTATTTCTGAACCACTGCACTAGCAGAGCCTCCGCGCCGCGATCGCCGGGTGCGCCCGATATCTGTCTGCCGTACGGTCCGCGTCGGTGATTGCGTTGTAGGCCGCGAGCAACGCCGTCTCCCACTCGCTCACAAGCTCTGCGAACGGGCGACCGAACAGACGAGCATAATCGTCGTCGGTGGGCTCGGTAGATCGGTACGCCAATTCCAACAGCGCCGCCAGTCCTCCCCTGTCCTTCAGATAGTCAAAGAACGCGGCGCGTTCGATGTAAGCCTGCAACTGGCAGCGGCGATTGAGGTCTTCGTGACGATCGCGTACGGCCGAAAGCGGGATGTACTCGTCCCGAGCAAGGAGATGTCCTGCGACAATAGCCAGGGGGTAACCATATCTCGGAAATCCAGTGTCGTCGGGCTCCGCCTCCATCGTCAATGCCTCCGCGAAACCCTCTTCCAAGAAGCCTGACAGCCAGTGTCCCGAGTGGCGACGAAAGGCGTGGACCAGCTCATGTGTTAGTTCGGTCCGGTAGCTCGAAAGGTCGGGTCCGAACCGGACCAAGATGACCCGGCCCTTGTCGTCCACATTCGGGAAGCGCACTCTTCCATCCGGCGCTTGTCCGGCCCCTGCGAGGACCAGCACGACCCGCTGAGTTGGGGTCCGCTCATTCCCAACGATCTCGCTCAATCGCGAATACGAGGCCTCAGCAAAAGTGATGAGCTCCCGAACCTGTTCAGACGAGCCTTCTTCCGTCCGCCAGAACACGGCGAAATGCCCGTCCTCCAAGGAGCCATCGAATCCACGGGCTGCGGCTTCGGCGCGATCCGCATCCGTTTGTGCGACCACGTGAACGGGCAGTACCCACCAAACAAGTGCGACCGCGGCTGACAGGATCTTCAGCGCCACTTGGCGGTTGAGCGTGGTCTCAGTGGCCTGGTAGACCTGGCCCATGCCTCCCTCGCCGATGAGGGCGGTGACGTCGTAATGGGCGAGTCGGGAGCCGACGTCCAGGGCCATGGCTGAGTTGGAGGCATTGTATGCCGCAGCCCTGGTTTGTCCAGCAGCCGTGTCATGGCTTGCCAACGACGCGGTCGATCACAAGAATGGGCTCGGAGACTGCGATGACGACGAAGCGAGACTGCACGATCGGACCGCGCTGGGCGTTCACCGCGCTGGCCCTGGGGCTCTTAGGGAGCGTGATGGCCACGGCGCAGCAGCTACAGCCTCTCACCCACGCCTCGGGCGAGGTGCGCGAGGAGGCGTATGACCACCTGCGCCGGGCCCTGTCCGGCTCGGACCGTGTGTACGAGTCGATCGACGGCCGGCGCATGAAGACATGGCTGAACGAGATTGTGGCGATCTCGCGTCAGAGCCGAGACGACGGCAACCGGTACTGGGGCCGCATTTCAGGTACCAAGTACGAGGCCATGACGGCCGACTGGACCGAAGAAAAGTTCAGGAGTCTCGGTCTCACTGATATCCATCGCGTCGAGTTCGAGCTCGAACCGCAGTGGTTCCCGACGGACTGGGACATGACCGCAACCAGCGGCGACACGAGGTTGAGCTTCTCGTCGGTCAACCCGGCCACACGTTCGCCGTCGCTCGACGCCATCGAGGCCGAGGCTGTCTGGGTCGGTCTCGGGACTGCCGCCGACTTCGCCGGTCGTGACGTGGAAGGCAAGGCGGTCGTGATCCAGACGATCTTGGCACCCGGGCAGATGGGCAACTCGGCGTCCTGGGAGGGCGCGACCGTACGCGCCCAGGAGGCCGGTGCGGCGCTGATCATCGGTGTCTGGGGATACGGCGGAAACTTTTCCATCTGGCAGAGCACCAGATCGTTTCAGATGGTCAGGGATCCTGACGGCACATCGCGATACGTCGGCACGAACGTAGCGACTCCGGGGTTCTTCATGGGCTTCGAGGATGGCAAGGAGCTTCGTGACCTGGTCGCGGCCGGCGAGCCGGTGACGATCAGCGCCAGTATCGAGACTGAGACACGCGAGGGTCTGAAGAGTCCGAGCATCTATGGCACGCTACCGGGTGCGACTGACGAGAAGATCTATGTCATGGCGCACATGGACGGCTACTACGACGCGGCGCTCGACAACGCGTCGGGAATGGCGGTGATGATCGCGCTGGCCGAGTACTACTCCAAGGTTCCGGCCGACCAGCGACGCCGGAGCATCACCTTCATCGGGACCGCCGGGCACCACGTTGGATCGCCGAACGCGCCGTATCTGCGTGACGAGGGTCTGCTCGAGAAGACGGCGCTCATGGTCAACTGCGAGCACGTCGCGCCCACCCAGTTCGTTCCGTTCAACAACGAGCTCCGACTGACGAACACCGTCTCACCCCGCCGGTGGTGGGTCCACGGCAGCCGGCGGCTACTCGACATCACCCTCGACGCCTACGGCACGTTCGGGGTCACCGTCATCGGTGAGATGGATGGTCGGGCGACGGGAGAGATGATGGCGATCGATAAGGAAGCCCCGTCGATACAGCTGATCCGCTCACCGGAGCACAAGCACACCGACGGAGACGTCCCGGCGCTCGTGCCAGCTGCCGGGCTCGAAGCAGTTGGCCGCGCGTTCGCCAAGATCATCGACGAGGTGAACGAACTGGACATCTCTGAGCTCGAAGCGGCGTCGCCAACGGCGCAAACGACCGGCGGGTGGGAACCGGTGCCCGCGGAGCGGCTCCTCGACCCGGAGGACGGCGACTGGATGAACTATCGCCGCACCTACGACGTGACCGGTTTCAGCCCGCTCGATCAGGTCAATCGTTCGAACGTCGACGAGCTGCGCCTGGTCTGGTCGCATTCGATGGGCGATGGGAGCCGTTGGATACCAACCCCCGTCGTCGTCAATGGGCTGATGTGTGTCGCCGAGAGCGATCGCATCACGGCGTTCGAGGTGGTCACAGGAGACGTCGCATGGGTGCATCAGCGGAGCTACCCCGAGGACATCCAGAACTCGCAGGCACGCGGCCGGTCGCGCGGCGTGTCGGTGTACGGCGACCTCGTCTACTGGGGGACCGCCGACGCCGCGTTGGTGGCGATCGACGCGCGGACGGGCGAGCAGGCATGGGAGGTCAGCACCGGCGACTACAGCGACGGGCTCGGGCATGCGCACCCGGCGCTCATCGCCGATGGGAAGGTGGTGCTCGGGTTTGCGGGTGGCGATAGGATCACGCGCGGCGTCGTCGTCGCGCACGACGCGGAGACCGGCGAACATGTCTGGACCACCTACACCGTGCCTCGTGAGGGCGAGCCCGGCTGGGAGTCGTGGACCGAGCATGAGATTCCGCCGATGGGGGGTGCGACCTGGGGCACCCTCAGCTACGACCCCGAGCTCGGCTTGGTCTACCTGGGGACCGGACAACCGACTCCGTGGGCGTCGACCCTACGGGGACCGGGCGACGCGCTTTACACAAACTCGATCCTGGCGCTCGACATCGACACCGGTGAGCTCGCGTGGCATTTCCAGGTCGTGCCGGCAGATAACTGGGACCTCGACGCGACGCACGAGAGCATGCTCGTCGACCTCGACATCGGCGGCCGGACGCACAAGGCGTTGATCGAGACGAGCAAGATTGGGTGGGGTATCGTCCTCGACCGCGAGACCGGACGGTTCCTCCACGCCTTTCGCACCGGTTATGACAACATCATCACTGGCTGGACCGATTCCGGAAGCCCGATCTACAACCCGGCGGTGATCCCGACGATGGATGACGTCGACTTCGACAAGGTCTTCGAAGTCTGTCCGCACTTTCACGGTACCCGCAATCTGAACGCGCCGAGCTACAGCCCCCAGACCGGCCTCTACTATCTCGGCATCAACAACAGCTGCATGGATGTGACGTTCATCTCCGAGGAGGCTGAGCCCGGAAAGATCTATCGCGGCGTCGGGACCAGGCCGAAGCCGGTGCCGGGCTACGACTACGTCGGCGAGTTCGTCGCGTTCAATCCCGTGACGGGCCAGCGGGCGTGGGAATACCGTCACCCGGACGGCGCGGCGATGACGGCCTCGGCGCTCGCCACCGCCGGCGGCATCGTCTTCGGCGGTACCGCCGACCGGCGGCTCTTCGCGCTCGATGCCGATACCGGTGACCATCTGTGGGAGACGAGGCTCAACGGCGACATTTCGGGAGCGCCGGTTACGTTCGAGGTCGACGGCCGTCAGTATCTGGCCGTGGGCGCTGGCGGCCGTATCGCGATGACCACGTCGTACGCGGTGTTCACGGAGACGACGATCCCACAAGGGAGCGGCGTGATGTGGGTGTTCGCGCTGCCCGAGTAAACAGCAGTGCAGGCTCAGGACCGTGTTGCCTGCAGGCGTTAGAAGGCGTGCGCACGCTTCCGGCCGTGCAACGTGTTGCACTTAGATATGAAGCGGGCTTCACCGGACACTACTGCGTCTGGTTCACGAACTCCTCGAACGTCGACATCAACACTGGACTGCCTTGAATGGGGACGATCGTCTCCACGTCCAGCTTCAACCGCCGCAGGTTCCGATAGAAGGTCCTGTTGCTCGGGCTGGGACCGTCGAGCGACGGCTCTCCCGGTACCGGCGGCGTGTAGAGATCTGCCTCAACCACCAGCTTCTCCTTCGGGAAGTACGCGATCAGCATCCCCGCTGCATGATCCAACCCCTGCACATGATGCAACTCGATTGTTCGCGTGCCGTCGCCGAGGATGTACTTCTCGCGGACGGTCTCGAAGATGTAGCCCTCAGACCACTCCTCGGGTGGATGCTGCGAAAACCGGTCGGGCTGGAGTAACCACGGCCCTGCCTTCAGCACTTCCTGGTAGTACGGGCGGTTGCCCGCGTGAGTGATGACGGTCGCACCCTCGTGGACGTAGGTTCGGAGCCCGCCCAGATGGTCCCAGTGGTGATGGGTGTTCACGATGAAGCGAATCGGCTTCTCAGGCACGAGGCTCATCACTTCTACGATCACGGCGAGTGACCGCTCCTCGTTCAACGGAGCCTCGATGACCACAACGTGGTCCTGGAACTCGGCGGCTACACTGTTGTGCGATCCGCCGCCGAAGAGCCAGACACCGTCAGCCAGCTGTTCCGTTTCCACGCGGACAGGCGGAACGGGGGCCCCCTGGACCTCGGCTGGAATGGTCAATCCAGCGTCGTCCACGTTGATCCGCACATCGCTGATGGTCTCGAGACCAAAGGCATGGTCACCCCCGCTGACGTTCGGCTCGTGGGCACCATCATCGTAGTCCTGGTGCTGGTGCCATCGCATGGGAAACTGCACCCCACCCCCCACGTCTTGATAGTTGGTGTAGACGGTTTCGTAGTACATATCCCCGACGACCGGGTTGGGAAGCCAGGTTTGCACCCGCTGCACGATGTTGTCCTGCGTGATCGTCCCGTTCACCCGGTACCGGCCCAGCGCGAGGAACGAGACAACAGTCACCCGCCCACCGTACTCGTTCCGGGTCACCGCGGTCGGATTGCTCGCCATGGCGGCTTTGAGGAACCCGTGCGGAGTGAGCAGGATCTCAAGCATGCGTCGTTCCGAGAGCTCGGGCGTCGGAACGACATGATCTCCACGAAGGTCCCAGGCACGTGTGCCGCTGACCAGCCGGCTCAGCCGCTGCTCCCCGCGAATCGGAGCCGCTCCTCCACCCCGCGCGGAGTAGTTCCCCTGTCTGATGACCATCTCTTCCTTTGATGAGTACGTGCTGAAGTCGATGGTCCGCGTGTAGCTGGCCAACTCAAATCGTGGCCAGTCCTGATCCGGGGCGTAGCTCTGGCCGACGGCACCGATCCACCCGGTCCCGGAATACTGGATGGAGGTCATGTCTGTCACGCCCATGGTGTCGGCGGCTGCCTGGAGGACGGCACGCGCGTCCTGGGCGGCTGCCGACCCAGCGGTTAGGACAGCGACTGCTGCGAGGAGTCGAACGAGCTGTGCCATGGGCTCCCTCCGAGACGCCTAGTTCCCGTCGTAGTCGGCAGCCCGTAGCGACGCTCGGATGACCTCACGGTCGTTGCGGGCCACGACGTGTCCGTTGGCAAACGCGGGGTGAGCCCACAGCACGACTCGGTCAGTCCATCGACCAGACGCGCCGCCGCGTGTGTGTAGAGTGGGCTCGATGAGCGGCGTGCGATCGACTTCCTCGTAGCCCCCAGGCGTGAACCGCGCGATGAGGAGTTCCCCGGAGTCGTTTGCCACGAAGTACCGGTCGCCGTTGCGCACGATGTACGCCGTGGCGAACCGGCCCGGCGTCGCCATGCCATCATTCCGCCACAGCCGCTCGCCCGTCGTGGCGTCGAGGCCACGAAGCTCGCCATAGCTACCCACCCCGTACAGGTGGTCACCCATGATGATCGGAGTCGACATCATCGCATGCAATCCGTCCGTCAGGTGGGGCAGCTCGCTCCGAGCCTTTCCCCTCCAGAGCATCTGCGCGGCAGGCCGATCCTGATTGAGCACCATCATCATCGACCCGACACGGAACTGGCTGAAGAGTAGATACCGACCACTTCGCACCGGCGTACCGATCGCCATCCCGCCGGTGTTTGCGAACTCCTGTTCCCAGTAGAGCTCGCCCGTCTCCGGATTGAGCGAGACGACGGCCGTCGCATGCCAGAAGATCAGCTGTCGCACCCCGCCCGCGTCGATGACGATCGGCGACGAGTAGCCGGTCTCCGAGGTCATCTCCAAGGCGCGCCAGCGTTCCTCGCCCGTTGCCTTGTCGAACCCGACGATCTTGGCATCCGGCTCGCCGCCGACGACCGCGATCAACAGATCGCCTTCGACCACCGGTGCATGGGACACGCCGTAGACCGGCACCGTCGCGGCGTACTCATCGTCGGTGTTGACCTGCCACACGACGTCGCCGGTTTCGGCGTCCAGGCACGAGAGCATCCCAGCCGCCCCGAGGACGTAGACGCGGCTACCGTCGACGGTCGGCGGCGCTCGCGGTCCGTTGGCAAACTTCCGATGAATGTTTCTATAGGTCGCGGGCCACGTTTGCGTCCACTGGACCTCACCCGTCTCCTCGTCGAGCGCAACAAGGCGTTCGGTGCCATCCATCGTCCGACTGCCCGGCGTTTCCTCATAGTCGAGGACGAAAACGCGCCCGCCGGCGACCGTTGGTCCGGCGAAGCCGCCACGAACCGGGACACGCCAGGTCACCTTGAGCCCGGTGTCAGGAAACTGCTCAACGACGCCAGTGTCGGCCCAGACACCGTCCCGACCAGCTCCGCGCCACTGCGGCCAGTCCTCGGCACGGAGTTCGGTCGTCATCAGGCCACACGCCGCGATGACGACTCCCAAAGAGATACAAGTGATGAGCTGACGTCTGTCCACCGTTGCGCAATGGTAGCGAGCTGAAGAACGCTGGTCTAGCTGGGGCGCGGGGTGGCGCCTTCGTGCCTCTACCATACGCCGATTACCTTCCACCACAACCCACCGACACCGAGCCAGACGACGATGTTCACCATACTCAGCAGGGCGCCGAGCCTCCACCACGCGCCCATCGTCACGTACCCCGACCCGAAGAACACCGGAGCCGGCCCCGTGCCGTAGTGGGTCAGGCCGGCGAACAGGTTGCTGAAGAAGGCAAACACCAACGCGGCCAGCATCGGCGGGGTGCCCACGGCGATGGCGGTCACGAGGAACGCGCCATACATCGCCACGACGTGCGCGGTGTTGCTGGCAAAAAAGTAGTGGCTGTAGAAATAGACCAGGCTCAGAATGAGGAAGGCCGGCACCCAGCCGATCCCGGCGACGGCCGACCCCACCGTCAGGGCAAACCACGCGACCAGCCCCAATTCGTTGAGATAGGTCGCCATCATCACTAGCGTCGCGATCCACACGAAGGTATTCCAGGCGCCCGTTTCCCGGAGCACGTCGTCCCACGTGAGGGTGCCGCTCAAGAGCAAGACGGCCAGGCCGACGAACGCGGCCGTGGTCCCGGTCCCGTCGAGACCCAGCGGCGCACCGAAGATCCACAAGAACAGCAACAGCAGGAAGGTCCCGAGCATCGTCCACTCGGTCGACTTCAGCGGTCCCATCTCGAGAAGCTGAGCTCGGGCCAGCTGACTTGCACCAGGGGTCTCTCGTATCTCCGGCGGATAGATCTTGTAGAGGACCAGGGGCACCACCGCGAGACTGACCAGGCCGGGCACGATCGCCGCGAGCGCCCAACTCCCCCAGGTAATCCGCACACCCACGTCGCCGGCCAGCCGCGCGGCGATCGGATTGGCGGCCATCGCCGTCAGAAACATCGCACTGGAGATGACCGTGCCCTGATATGAGGTCGTGAACAGGAAGGCGCCAATCTTGCGCGCGGTCCCGTCGTTCTCCTTGCTGCCATAGGACCTGGCGATCGAGCGGACAATGGGGAAGATGACGCCGCCTGCTCGCGCGGTGTTGCTGGGCATAGCCGGGGCCAGCACCAGGTCCGCCGCCACCAGGCTGTAGGCCAGCCCGAGTGACGTATGGCCCACGGCGGCCATGAACAGATAGGCAATCCGCGCACCCAGACCGGTCTTGATGAAGCCCCGAGAGATGAAGAACGCGATCACGATCAGCCACATCACGCGCTGACCGAAGCCGCTCACCGATTGCTCGATCGTGAGTGTCCCGGTGAGGCTGGTCGCCGCAATCCCGAACATGGCGACCGCACCCATCGGGAAGGGGCGGGTCACGATCCCCACGATCGTGGCAACAAAGATGGCTAGCAGGTGCCAAGCCCTGACGTCGACACCCGCAGGCGGCGGCGTGACCCAGAGGACGATGCCAACCAGCAGTGTGCCGACAAGTCGCACCCACTTGGTCTGGTCTACCCGGGAATGGTGGTCTGTCCTGCTCTGGATGGCACCTTTATACACCGAGGTCGAGTGGGTGGCGCCGGGCAACGCTATTCCGGCGGCCTCGGACTTCCCCGGTCTTCGTCTGTATGAGGAACGAGTCTCTGCGCCGGACGAGTCCCCGGTCGGTACGCCCTTCGCCGATCTTGGCGGTGACGCGGTAGGGGCCGAGGCTGGTGCCGGGAGTAAGGAACATGGCTATGAGATGGGGACCCGCTCGGTGAGTTCATTAAACCAGTTGAGCGACCCTTATGGATTCGTGCACACGAAACTCTCCGCCCTCGCGCCATCGCCAGACTGATCGTATCGAGCCACGGATGGATACGGGCACAGCTTGCGCGTGAACTCGACTCCCGTGGTGTCGGCCTCATCGTCGACATACTTCGTGGCAATCAGCTGGTCCGGCGCGACTCCCTGCTCCACCCACTGCTCTAGAGCCGTCTGAAGGTCGTGAAGCGCGTCACGTTCGGGAGGGATCTGTTGCCCCACACCTCCGAAGCTATTTGCCCCCGGTCCACGGTAGCAATGCGCCATCCCGGGGACCATGAACAGTCGATAGAAATCCTGAGTCTCCGCCAGGCTGCCCATTTCCGCCGTGACGAGCTCGTAGTAGCTGGGGCTGTAACCCGGCTGCAGCACCTGATCGTTCCAACCGTGATACTGGATGATCTTGACGCCCTGCCGTTTCCCGGCTGAAAGATCCGGGTCGATGGCGTCTGCGAGAGATCCGACCTTGGACTCGGCGAAAGCCATGTCGGTGTCGAAATCGAACGCTTGATAGTCCCAGGCGGGATCCTCAAACACCAGGTTTGAGAAATACGATCGCCCGAGGTTCGTCACGTCTCCGCTGACAACGGAGCTCGCCCACCCCGACTCGCCGCCCATCGCCCAACCAGGGTAGATTTGCGCGCCCGTACGAGGGTTCTTGGGACCACCATAGAGTCGTCTCAAGGATGCAACCTGCGGCTCCGTCAGGCATGCGTCGTTGTCGGCCGTTTCGCAGAGCAGCTTCGACGGATCGAAAGAGCACTGACCCGGATCCTCGATCAGACCATCGACGAGACCGTCGGTCGCATCGCAAGCGGCGACCGCTGCCGCCTGGATCGCAGGTAGCTTGGTCGCCGGGATCGCTGCCCCCGACGCGCCCAGCGTCTGCGCATCCCAGACGAATCCTGCGTTCGAATGCGACTGAAAATTCCAGGGTGCTCCCACGACGACCCCGTCATAGTCGTCCGGATATCGCTGGACTTCCATGAGCCCCTGCCGTCCGCCATTCGAGCACGAGTTGAAATAGGCATAACTGGCCGCCCTTCCGTAATGGGCCGCGATGAGACCCTTTGCGGCCACGGTCACGAGGTGCTTCGAGCGATAGGCGTAGTCAATGACTCGCTCCGGATGGCCCACTGCCCAGCTATCGTCAGTCGACAGATGCCCAGTATCCGTCGATGCAGTGGCGTAGCCCCGCCTCAGCCATTCATCGAGACCCCCGTCCAAGCCACGGCGGGTGTAGTTGAGCCGCCCGGCAAAGCCGCCCTCGCCGGAGGAGACGAACTTGCCGTTCCACGAATCGGACGGCAACCAAACTTCAAAGTTGATGTTGGAATCGCTGGTGGGCCTGCTAACGCCGACCGCGCGGCAAAAAGCCGGAAGACCGGTCAGCGTCTCGCCTGTCCGCGTTTCGAGGGTTCCGGAGGCGACGACCGTCGACGCCGTGACGATGGTGTTGCCTTCGAATGTCAGGTTGACCAGCTCGGCACAAGCTCGCTCGGCAGCCGTCAAACTTGCCCCAGAGTTCTGGCCCTCGGCAAACAGTGGCGCTCGAACCATGACGGCATACAACACGACGGTGACACTTAGCAACGCCATCACCGCGCTGATCCTCAGCGGCCGTTTCAGTCTGCGGACGAGATCATGATGTCGCGCGTTGCCGCCGAAAGGTCGGCGATCCTTCCGGCTGGAACCTTCAGAAGCCAGGTTGCGATTGTTCATCGGATGCCTCACTGGTTTAATTGGTCCGGGTACTGAACCTTCAGCGCCACGGCCCGGTCAAGCTGGGTGTCTCTGGCTCGATACACCTCCCCCATCCCCCTCGACAATGTGGGCAGTCACGTCATAGTGGCCGAGTCGGGAGCCGACTTCCAGCGCCATGGGTTGTGAGGCTGAGATCCGAGGGCAATTGTATGCCGCGACCCTCGTTTGTCCAGCAGCTGCAGCATGCATGTGTCGTAGTGCACCCTCTGCCTCATGTCGAAGGTATGCTTGTCGCGCTAAGCGAGATCATGGTCACTTGTCGATTCGTCACGTTCATGAAACGAGCCCTCTTTTTCTGGATAGTGCTGGCCGCCACCGTGGTGGCCCAGGATCGGTCGATATCCGATCCTCGAGTCGTCTACGAGAAAGCCGTCGACGACTTCATCAACGGCGACTTCGAGGCGTCCGCCGACGGGTTCGATGCGCTGGTCGAACTGAGGCCAGACCTCGCACCCGGTCTGTGGCAGCGTGGCATCGTGTTGTACTACGCGGCGCGCTATGACGCCTGTATCGCCCAGTTCGAGTTGCACCGCACGGTCAACCCCAACGACGTGGAGAACGCCGCATGGCACTTTCTATGTGTGGCGCGGTCCGAATCGCCCGAGCAAGCCCAGAGCGCGCTGTTGCCGGTGGGACCCGACGCGCGGGTACCTATGCGGCAAGTGTACGACCTCTACTCGGGCGCGATCACACCCGACGAGGTGATGGCGGCTACCAACGGTCAGCCAGGGGCGGTCTTCTATGCCCACCTCTATCTCGGCCTCTACGCAGAGGCGCTTGGCGACCGGGAGTCCGCGCTCGAGCACATCCGGGCGGCAGCCGACCACAGCTACGGGCGAGTGGGTCGCTTCGACATGTACACGGTCGCCGCAGTACATCTGGCACTTCTGGAATCGAGACCGTAGGAAAGCTCGGCTTACGAGTACCGCGTCAATCGCTGCAGCGCGTCAAAAGGCGCGGCGTTTGAGGACATGGGGGGTTCGGCCTGCGCCTTCGACATCGGTCCTGGCCTCTTGGTGTTTGTCGCGTCGGGCAGGGCCGCTTCTTGACGAACGTCGGAGCCGATTGGCATTCCTTGCGAAGAAAACACTATTCCTTCGGATAAGTATGCTGCCACGTCTGCGCGTTCCCGTCGCCTGTTGATCGCCCCTGTCTCGCCCTGTCCTAAGCACCTCCTGCACTCGCCGAGACCAGACCATGTCGGCCCGCCACACTCCCTCCGATGAAACCCAGAGGAAGACATTTTTCGATGCGCAGACCCGGGCGGCGACGACAGGCACGACAGGCGGAGGATTGCCGCAAGGTCGGCTGGTGCGGGCTGCTCTCCCTGCGCGGGTGAGCGGCCACAAGGTTTCCGTGACCATCAACCAGCTCGAACGACATCCGGACGTGGTCTGCCAACGATACGGAGCGACGACCAATTTCTTCGCCGTCGACCGTCGGTGCCGGCGTGAAGCCGGTTGACGCCGTCGCCACGCAAATGGCCCCACTGGGAGAAGAGGAGCACATCATGTTCGTTGGAATCAATGGCCTGCTGATCTCCGCCATCGGCGTACTGCTGGTACTCTATCTGCTACGTCGGAGGACCCGGATCATCAAGGCCAAGCTACAAGGATATTTCGACGCGTGGCTGGGCACCCAGGCGGTGAGCCGTCTTCCGGTGGCCGAAGACCACACGGCAACCTTCACAGCGACCGGGCGTCCGAAGGTCTTGGTGGTGGACGACGAGCCCAGCATCCGTGACCTTCTCGTCAGGGCTCTGGCCCTGGCTGACTACGACGTGGATGCCGCATCTGACGGCCTCGAGGCCGTGGAGCGGGTGCGCGGCGGCGGATACAACCTGTTGATCACCGACATCAATATGCCCGGGATCGATGGCCTGTTGCACATCAAGGAAGCCCGGCGTCTGGATGCGACCCTTCCAGTCATCGTCATCACCGGGCACTCGACCGAGGCCGCACAGATGCTTGAGGCGACGGCCCGCGCGCTCGGCGAATAGCGGCCGGTAGCCCGTATCAAAACGCGGCCCGATGGTATTCAGCCATTCCCCT
Source organism: Vicinamibacterales bacterium (assembly GCA_965249105.1). GTDB lineage: Bacteria > Acidobacteriota > Vicinamibacteria > Vicinamibacterales > UBA8438 > CAUZIB01. Next base: position 3,070,932 of record OZ252219.1, read on the forward strand.
TGTCGCCAACGCCGCCGGTGACTCCGACCGAAACGGCCCGGCGTCAGTTACTCCCGCCAGAACCCTGGGACTCGCCTGGCACAGGTGGGGTGCCCGTCTGAGCAGGCTCCGAGTGATCCGGCCTCCTTTTTCTGAGTCCTCCAAGGATGAGTGCAATTCCCACGATGATGAGGAAGAAAGGCCAGATGATGTGAAAGCCGGGAATCCAACCCAGGTTTCTGGCCAGAAAGAGCAAGCCCACGCCCAGCACAATCAGGCCGCCGGTGATCTGGCCACGGCCCCCTTCACGGTCCCTATGTCTCATGATTCTCCTTCTGACAGCCCAGAAGCCTCAGCCGACAGGCTCCCACGCCTTGTGGCCGCCGGGTAACCCAACGCCGGCAGCGCCTACTCTTGAGCATTGCACCGGGGCTCGTCGAGGACTGTGGCCAACACCGCGCAAGCAGGCCTGTGGCTCCGGCTATCAGACTACGTCAAACGAAACGCGCCGTCGAACGAGAACTCGATTCCGACGGTCTGGCCGTCACCCACCGCGATAGCTGGGAGCCCCATTGGCATCCGCGTAGCCCCCAGCCGGCGTTCCGGAAGGTGGCGCCGACAGCGCGTCCCAGCCGCCTTGCTCGTCGTAGAGACCCGAGAGATACACGGTCGATGCGCTCAGGTACATCGTGCTCCGGATATTCAACGAGTTCGCCGATGGACTGGCCGCCGCCGAAAGTTTCCAAAGTCCGAGTCGGAGTGAATCGTCACGGAAGACCAGAACCTCCGAATCGTTCCGCAGGAGCTCTGGGATCGCGTTCAGGAGCGGTTGACGGCGATCAAGAAGACGTGGCCTGGCGGCAACACGCAAGGGTTACTACGGCTGCCTTGGCGCGACCAAGCGGGCGTGCGCAGCACATACTTCACAGCGTCGAGGCAGAAATCCGGAAGCTGTACGCCAACGTCCCGGAGACCATGCGCGTCAAGAACACCGAGTTCGAGACGGAGCAACGGCGGGTCGCGAACTTCGTCGAGTTCATCGCCGAGGGCCGAGGCAGCCGCGCGCTGGCTGAGGCATTGGCGGCGTCGGAGCGTCGGGCACAGGAACTTCGCGCCGACCTTGAGGCGCTGCGCGAAAGCCGCGGTGCCGTCTTCCAGGCACCGCCTCTGCCCTGGGAGTCGAACTACGTTCTCGATCGAGATCCTTAATAATACTGGACTTTCTGAACCTATCGATCCTCCAGAAACGCCCAAACCCCGTGGTACAGGTACAAAACAGGTACAGTAATCGAGGCAGGATTCAGCGCTTGCTCTCCTCTATTAGAGGAGACGGTGAACGCGCCCACCACCTCAGATCATCGGCCTTCTAAGCCGATGATCGCAGGTTCGAATTCTGCCGGGCGTGCCATCTGCTTCCAAGTAAACCACTTAGCGGCATCGGCACCACGTTGGGCCAAAACCGCGGAGCATCGCCTTTCTGTCGCCAAAGATATTGCCCCACCGACATGCCACTCTATATAAAGGAGGGGTGGTACGGCCGCGAGAGAATGCGTGATGGACACGCAGCGTGACCTCGACCGTCTCACCCACCACGCGGATCGGCTCGACAAGCTGATCCATCTGCTGGGCGATCCTGTCCGCGTCGATCGCAGCCGTGAGAATCTCGACGATCTCGCCCGGGAGCTGCACCGGGAGATTCGCTTAGCGCTGCGGCGCGACTACGACGAGACGGAACAGCGCGACTGGACCAGGGCGGAGATTGCCATCACGCAGGAGGTGTTCTACGCCGCGTTCGCCGAGCTGAGCGCTGGGAAGGTCGACCGTCCGCAACGGATGCTGAACAATGCGCGGCGGGCACGCCGCGTCGTCACCCGTGCCCTGCGGGACGTGGAGCAGCGGATGAGTCGCCCCGAGTGATCAGTTCCCTTGCGGCGAGCGAAGCTATTTCAGTCCGATCGGACCGCTAGCAGGCGACCGGGCCAAAGACGGCTGACCCGCCACGGCACGTGCCACGGCGACGCGCTGCTGCTGCCCCCCCGAGAGCTGGCTCGGCAACTGCGTGGCCCGGTGGTCCATCTCGACCTTGTCAAGCGCCTCGAGCACCCGCGCGTGCCGCTCAGAGGATCGCATCCCCCGGTAGGTCAACGTCGTACGTCGATCATCGTGGATCCTCCGAACGGCCGGCTCCCCCCCTTGACACGAGAAGCCCAAGAGCGGCTCACGTCGCCAACGGCGCAGAGGCTCGCGGAGATGCGGCGTGGAGACGTCCCAGTCGATTCATGGGAGCAGCTCGACCTCGGCGACCGGTGCCTCTGGTACCGCGGGATCCCGTCGTTTCCGACCGGGTACAACAACAACTATCACATCGTACAGAATCCCGACTTCGTGGCGATTCTCCAAGAGCACATCCACGACGTGCGCTTCATCCCGCTGGACGGGCGTCCGCATCTCGCACAAACCATTCGCCAGTATGCGGGGGACTCGCGGGGCCATTGGGAGGGCGATACGCTCGTCGTCGAGACCACAAACTTCAACGACAGGGCCTTCATCAGGAACTTCAGCGGTGATCTCAGCAAGGACTTGCGCGTCGTCGAGCGCTTCACACGCATCGGCCTCGACACGCTCGAGTACGAGTTCACGGTCAACGACCCCAACACCTGGACGCGACCGTGGAGCGGATCCCTTCCGATGGCACGCATCGAGGGGCCGATGTTCGAGTATGCCTGCCACGAGGGGAATTACGGATTGTTCAACATTCTCGCCGAGTCCCGTGCCCAGGAGAAGGCCAAGGCTGCCGAGGAAGGGAGGTAGCGACTCGACGGGGAGCTGTCTCCACGGCACTGTCAGGTTGACGAGCGGAGCGGCAGTGGCACCAACCCTACCCCGACGCGGACTTCGACCTGGTCGTCGTCAAGCACGTCTTGCGCGATGTGCCCATTCACACGCGAGAATCGCTGTTGCGAGAGGCGGCCAGGGTGTTGACGGGGGTGCGCTGGCGGCCCTCAGAGGCGAAGGATTCGAGCCGGTTCGGCTGCTGGCTGACTACCGCGATCTCACCTTCGCCGAAGGCGCCAAAGCACTATGATTATCCTGTGGTGAGAGCTGGTGTGACTGTGCGGTTTCTCGTGATCCTGAGCGCGGTGCTGGCGGTGTCCGGGCGCCCGCACGTCCTCGCGGCCCAGGGGCCGTCGCCAGTCGAGCCCTCGCCGTCTTCGGCCCGCGCGATGCTCGACGAGTTCTGCGTGCGGTGCCACAACGAACGGACGCTCACCGCGGGGTTGGCACTCGACACGAAGGACCTGTCTGACGTCAGTGCGGACGCCGAGACGTGGGAGCAAGTACTCGTTAAGCTGCACTCGCAGACGATGCCGCCCGCCGGAAGCCCGCGACCCGACCAGGCCACCTATCGTGCGGTCGCTTCTTGGCTCGAGGCGGAAATTGATACGGTCGCGCTGGCCGCCCCTGACCCCGGTCGCGGCGAGACGTTCCATCGGCTCAACCGAGCCGAGTATCAAGCCGCGGTTCGCGACTTGCTCGCCATCGACGTCGATGTCGCCGCGCTGCTTCCCGCGGACGACACGTACGAACACGGCTTTGACAACAATGGCGAAGTGCTCTCTATCTCGCCAGACCTCGTCGCGCGGTATCTGTCCGCGGCCCGAAAGATCAGCCGTCTGGCCGTGGGGATTTCTCCGCTCGGTCCCGTAGGCACGACCTACCGGGTGCACCCGGCGTTGCTACAGGATGACCGGCAGGATGACGCCCTGTCGTTCGGCTCTCGGGGCGGTGTAGCGGTCCACCACTATTTTCCGGTTGATGGTGAGTACACCATCAAGGTGGGCCTCCAGCGGAACTTCTCAGACTACATCCTTGGCTTTGCCGCACCACAGGAGCTCGACGTCCGAGTCGATGGTGAGCTTGTCAAGCGGTTCTCCATCGGCGACGCCGACGCCGTTGGGCAGATGGCCCCGCTGAGTTTCTCTGGTAATATCGCGGGCGATCCCGAGTGGGAGTACTACATGAACACCGGGGATACCGGGCTGGAGGTCCGCTTCCCCGCGAAGGCCGGACCGCGAGTCATCGGTGTCTCGTTCGTGAGACGTTTGTCCGAAACTGAAGGCGTGTTGCAACCTCGTAACCACGGCTATGGCCGCTTCGTGGACGAGCGATATGACGACAACGCCGCGGTCGAGCAGGTCGTGGTCTCCGGACCCTACGCTGCCGGAGGCCCCGGCGACACGCCGAGTCGTCGTACGATTTTCGGCTGCCGACCCGGAGCGGTCGGCGCTAGTAATGACGAGGAGGCCTGCGCCAGCCAGATTCTGACGCGGCTGGCCCGCCGGGCGTATCGTCGTCCCGTCGCCGACCGAGAGGTCGCGACGCTCATGAGCTTCTACGCGTCCGGACGTCGAGACAGCGACTTCGACGACGGGATCCAGTTTGCGATCGAGCGGATGCTCGTCGACCCCGAGTTCCTATTCCGGATCGAACGTGATCCAACAGATGTCGCCGCCGGTACTCCATACCCGCTCAGCGATATTGAGTTGGCATCGCGGCTCTCGTTCTTTCTCTGGAGCAGCATTCCCGATGACGAGTTGCTGGACGTGGCGATACGTGGGGAGCTTAGCGACCCTGCGATTCTGGAGCACCAAACGCGTCGGCTCCTCGCCGACGAGCGTTCGAGTGCCCTAATCGAGAACTTTGTGAGCCAGTGGCTGCGTCTCCGGAATCTGGAGTCTCAGCAGCGGGAGTCGGCTGAATATCCTGACTTCGACGAGAACCTGAGGGAGGCGTTCCGACGTGAAACGGAGCTCTTCGTCGAGAGCACGATCCGCGAGGACCGGAGCCTTCTCGATCTCTTGAGCGCCAACTACACCTTTGTCAACGAACGTCTCGCCCGACACTACGGGATCGGCGGGGTCTACGGTGACCGCTTCCGGCGTGTGACGCTGGGCGCTGATCACCCGCGCGGCGGGCTGCTGGGTCACGGTGGACTCCTGATGGTGACCTCGCATCCGAACCGGACGTCACCGGTCCTGCGCGGGAAGTGGCTACTCGAGAGCATGCTCGGTGCTCCTCCGCCCGAGCCACCACCCAACGTTCCCGGGCTGCCCGACCGCGGCGAGGGCGGCGAGCCCGCTTCCGTCCGTGATCGCCTGGAGCGACATCGCGCCAACCCCGTCTGTGCGAGCTGTCACGCGCCGATGGATCCGTTGGGTTTCGCCCTCGAGAACTTCGATGCGATCGGCAGCTGGCGGGTCACGAGTGAGGCTGGTCTGCCGATCGATGCGTCGGCGACAATGCCGAGCGGTGCTCAGTTCGAGGGCCCGGCCGGCCTGCGGAGCGTCCTGCTGAGCCGCGGCGAAGACTTTGCGGGCGCCGTTACCGAGAAGCTCCTGGCCTATTCCGTCGGTCGTGGGCTCGAGTACACCGACCGACCAAGCGTCCGTCAGATATTGCGGGAGGCTGGGCCCGAAGACTATCGTTGGTCGTCGATCGTGCTGGGCATCGTCAGGAGCGCCCCGTTCCAATGGCGCCGCTCTCGGTTGGAGACAGAGCCATGATCATCAAGAAGATGTCGCTGCCCCGTCGCACCGTCCTCCGTGGGTTGGGAGCCGCCGTCGCCTTGCCACTGCTCGACGCGATGGTCCCGGCGGCCTCGGCCCTTGCCCGGACGGCCGCCGCGCCCTCCAAACGCTTTGGTGTGGTGTACGTGCCGAATGGCATCGCCATGGAGCAGTGGACACCCTCGACTGAGGGGAGCGGGTTCGAGTTGACTCCGATTCTGCAGTCGCTCGCGCCGTTTCGCGACCAATTGACCGTGGTCTCGGGTCTCCGGGGTTACTGGACCCCGCCCCACGCTGGGGCCTCGACGACCTTTCTAACGGGTGCGGCCGGGGTGGCGGGCGAGACAGCTCCCGTGGCCGACATCTCGATGGATCAGATCCTGGCCCAGGAGTACGGGCAGCATACCGAGTTGGCGTCGCTTCAGCTATCTATCGACAGCCGTGCCAACGCGGGTCAATGCAGCGGTGGCCACAGCTGTGTCTACACCAACACCATTTCCTGGCGAAGCCGGACGACGCCACTCCCGATGGAGAACAACCCTCGCGTGGTGTTCGAGCAGATGTTCGGCGACACCGGGAGCACCGATCCGGCGATTCGTCAGGCGCGCATGCAGCGGGACCGTTCGATCCTGGACTCCGTGACCGAGAAGATAGCCGATCTGCAGCGAGAGGTGGGGCAGGCCGACACGCTCAAGATCGACGAGTATCTCGAAGGTGTGCGTGACATCGAACGACGCATTCAGCGAGCCGAGCAGCAGCAACGCTACGACGTTCCTGAAGTGGAGCAGCCGGAGGGCGTTCCAGGTACGTTTGCCGAGCATGTGAAGTTGATGTTCGACCTTCAGGTGCTCGCGCATCAGATCGACCTGACCCGCGTGACTACGTTCATGCTCGGGCGCGAGGTGAGTTCGAGAACCTACACCGAGATCGGAGTGGCTGACGCGCATCATCCGCTTTCACATCACGAATACCAGCCCGAGAAGATTGCGGCGATGGCCAAGATCAACGCCTATCACGCCACGCTGTTTGCCGATTACTTGGCCAAGCTCCGTGCGACACCGGACGGCGACGGTTCGCTGCTCGACCACATGCTGCTCCTGTACGGCGGTGGCATGTCCGACAGCAATTCACACAGCCCGCTCAACTTGCCGGTCTTACTGTTGGGTGGATGCGCGGGAGAGCTCCAGGGCGGGCGGCACCTCAGGTATCCAGACGACCCGCTGATGCCGAACTTGCTGGTGTCGCTGATGGATAAGATGGACGTGCCTGTCGAGCGTCTTGGGAAGAGCGACGGCGTGCTGAGCGTCGAGCGACTGTCTGGAGTTTAGACGGGGCTTCGCCCCGAACCCCCGCGGCCGCTACGCGGGGACCCCATCGCCCTACTCCGCGTCCGCGAGGCTCCGTGCGCGCCTTGGCCGGCTATTGAGCGTCCCTAGCCCCGAGGCTTCGTAGCAGCCGCACGGTGCTGTTGTCGGCCTCGGTGTCACCGCTGGCGCCCGCAGCCGTCAGGGGCGTCTGCCCTTCCGCGTTCTGCGCATTCACGTCCGCGCCGCTGTCAGCCAGCAACTGCACCACCGTATCAAGTCGTCTCGAGGCCGCGGTATGCAATGCCGTGCGCCCGTCGGTGTCGGTAGCGTTGACGTCAACGCCCGCGTCGATTGCCACCTGGGCCGCTTCCCGCACAAGTCGTTCGTCTGCGATCGGGTTGGCGGCGAGCCCCGGTTCTTGGCGCCGGCGCGCACGCGCTGCCGCGATCAACGGTGTCGTCCCGTCTTCCATGACGATGTCAACGTTGGCTCCGACGTCGTCGAGGGCACGCATGATTCCCGGTTCTGCGAAATGGGCGGCCAGCCAAAAAGCGGTCGCCCCGACCACATCGTGTTCCAGCACGTAATCTGGGCTGTTGCGACGACCGGGACTTCCCCTCACGACCACAACGTTCGGGTCTGCCCCTCGCGCCAGCAGTGCTTGCGCCAGGACCTCGTCCCCACGGAGCGTCGCCCCGTGCAAGGCGGTGTAACCGGCCTCCGCCGCATTCGGGTCGGCACCCTCTTCGAGGAGGAAGGTGGCGAGCGCCGTGTGGCCACTGTGGGCCGCCACGACCAGCGCGCTCGTGCCCAGCGGCGCCGTATCGTTCACGTCGGCCCCGCTCGCGACGAGGTGCCTGGCGATCTCGAGATCGCCCTGTCGGGCCGCAAACAGCATCGCCGTGTTTCCTCCGTCCACAACGTCGATAACGCCGGTCGGGTTGAAACCGGCCGTTCGCGTGTGGATGCGTCGTGGCCGAGGAGACGAGCGCATCTGGACATCGGCACCGAGATCGACGAGCGTTCTGACGACGTCTGCGTGGCCCTGGGCCACGGCCCACATCAGCGCGGTCTGTTCCCGAGCGAGTTCCTGGGCGTTCACGTCCGCACCATGCGTCAAGAGAAGCGTCACCGATTCGGCGGACCCGCTCCGCGCCGCCGTCATCAACACGGTCTCGCCCGAGGGGAGCGCGGCGTTCGCATCGGCCCCCTCGGCCAGCAGGGTCTCGACCATCGCGGCGCTGCCATTGAGGCAGGCCAACCACAGGGGCGTCACGCCAAAGTCGTTCGTGGCATCGACGGTGGCGTCTGCTGCGATCAGCCCTTCCGCCATGACGCTATCGTCCCAGTGAGCGGCCCAGTGTAGGGCCGTCGCACCATCCGCCTGCGGGGTGTTGGCGTCGACACCTTGGCCCAGCAGTGTGCTCACGCTCGTGGTATCTGCCACCCGCGCCGCGTCGACCAGACGCGTGTCCTTCTCTTGGTCTTGCGCACCGGCGCTCACGCTGGCGACCAGCAGCAGGCCCGCTATCCAGCCACCGATTGTCCTGGTGCGCGTACTTGGGACTCTCACCCGACGAGGGTGCACTGACGGGCGGCGCCCGTCAAGCTCTGACCCGGCCGATCTGCTCCCCTACGGTCTCATTGCAGGTCGTGGAGTATTGGTGACCTGCATCCGGTCAGAGTGTGAAACCGGGGGTGCGGAGGGAGATCCCGACATCGGCTTTCTAAGCCGATGATCGCCTGGGCACAGTCGCCAAAGCGCGCCATCTCCTTCCAGGACACCACTTACGGGTATCTGACCCCTGGTCCGCCGAAATCGCGAAACATCGCCGTTCTGTCGCCACACCCGCCGCTTCGCCCCGCTCGATCAGCCCTACCGCGTGCGGCGTCGCAAGGCTCGGCGGGATACGCCTCGCGGCGGGGGCTGACGCATAACGCCGACTACAGAATCCCTATCCGGGTACTGGCAGAAGACCGCCGCTTGCAGCCCGCCAGTGACACTGCTGGAGATCACGCCCCCGGGTAGGCGTGCATCCCCGCGGAGGCGGAGGACGTCGTTCGTGTCAGCTCGCTGCACACCGACCGGCGCCAGCGGCGCCTTCTCCAGAGGTCATGCTCGGCGATCCTCGGTATACTCCGGGGGTAGCGTCGCCCCCACCCCAAGGAGGCCCATGGCTCGCGCACTGCGTCGGCGTGCTCGGTTCACATAACGCGTGGAGGTTCACATGAGAGCGCCCTCGATGCGGTGGTCTGTGTTCGGCGTGCTCATCGTGGCGTCAGCGGTGATCGGCCTGAGCGGAGCGCCGGGCGATCTACCGGACATGGACGGCGTCCCGACGGCAGAGCCCGAGACAGTCGGCATGTCCTCTGAGCGACTGGAGCGCCTCGACCGCGTGATGCAGGGCTACGTCGACCGGAACGAGGTGGCGGGTGTCGTGACACTCGTCGCGCGCCGCGGTAAGGTCGTCCACTTCTCCGCCCGTGGACAGCGGGATGTCGAGAATGGGGCACCGATGAACCACGACGCCATCTTCCGTATCGCATCGATGACCAAGCCGATCGCCTCGGTGGCCTTGATGATGCTCTACGAAGAAGGGCACTTCCAGCTCCGTGATCCAATTTCGACATGGCTGCCCGAGTTTGCCGACATGCAGGTCGCCATCCCCGCGCCGCCGCAGGAGCGGATCACAACGCGCTACAAGCTCATTCCCGCTGCACGACCGATTACCGTGCAGCATGTACTCACCCATACGGCCGGTCTGGCCAACACCTATCGCGGCCTCACGCAGACCGACTTCCAGGACATGGCGACTCAGAGAAAGGCAGAGGACAGCGTCGGTGACATGCTGAAGCAGCTGGCGACGCTGCCGCTCAACTTCCACCCGGGTGACGCCTGGGAATACGGCCGGGGCACCGACGTAGTCGGACGACTCGTGGAGGTGATGTCCGGGCAGACGTTAGATGAGTTCCTACGCGAGCGGATATTTGAGCCGCTGGACATGCCGGACACCCACTTCTACCTGCCGATATCGAAGCTCGACCGGTTCGCGGCGCTTTACGGGCCGAGTGACGACGGGCCGATCGTCTTGACTGAAGCACCGACGGCCGACAGCCGCTACGTCAAGGAGCCCCACGTCTACTTCAGCGGTGCTGGCGGTCTGGTCTCCACGGCGCGCGACTACTGGCGCTTTCAGCAAATGATGCTGAACGGAGGTGAGTTGGAAGGCGTCCGGCTGCTGAGCCGGAAGACGGTCGAGCTGATGACCACCAACCATACCGGCAACCTCGGCATCTGGCTTACGGGTCCGGGCTACGGCTTCGGGCTGGGGTATGCCATCGTGACCGATCTCGGGCCGTCGGGCACGCCTCGCTCGGAGGGTTCCTATTACTGGTTAGGCGCGTTCGGGACGATCTTCTGGGTCGATCCGGTAGAGGAGCTGGTGGGCATCATGTTGACGCAGATTCGGCCGTACACCCACCTTCGGATCCGCCAGGACATCGCCACGATGACGTATCAGGCAGTGATCGACTGACATGCCTTTAAACGTCGGCACCCGCCTCGGGCACTACGACGTCACCTGTGGTCGTCCGACGGACGACACCTGTACTTTCTCGAACCCGATGACCAGGTCATGCGTTTCCTTGCGGTCGACGTGACGCTAGACAACGGCTTCGAACAGAGCCAGCCTCGGTTCTTGTTCGAGAGTCAGGGCTACCAAGCGGCTGCGCTTGCGAGGAATTTCGATCTGGCGCCCGACGGAGACTGGTTCGTCTTCCGGACAAGCCCGCGCTGGCACCATCCGACCCGCGCGCGCTGAGGAAGCTGGGACACAAGGATCGAGGTAGGTTGAAACGCGCGTGACGCTGCCCAACCTCGGGCACACCCGGACAAGATCAAGGCTGACCTAGGCAAAACGGGGTCAGCTTTCTTTTTGTCTGGCACGCTGTGGCTGTTCGTGGCCGCGTGTCAGGGAGGGGTTTGCGCAAGCTTGCATCAGGGTCCACCGTGGGAGATCATGAATGTGGTCGGACGCATGGCGAAGCGCGACCACGGAGGTGTCAGATGAACGGTCGATGTCTCGCGACGTTGTCGGCAGTGCTCGCGGTGTTCTTGGTGATGCCAGGACTCGCGGCGGGCCAGAGACGAGATGCTGGCGCGGACGGCTCGGCTCTAGATCGCACGCCATGGGGCGACCCGGACCTGCAGGGTGTCTGGTCGTTCGCAACGATTACACCCCTGGAGCGACCTAGTGAGTTTGCCGGGCGGGAGCACCTCACGGATGCCGAAGTCACGGCGCTCAACCTAGACGCGTTGACGCGTGGCGATGAGCCACCTCCACCCGGCAACCCCGGTGCCTACAACGCGTTCTGGTTCGCACGGGGCGAGTCGACCGGGCGCACCGCCCTGATCGTGGATCCCCCGGACGGGCGACTCCCACCCTTGACGTCGAATGGATTGCCTGCCTTCGACCCCCTCCGCTCCGACCCCCGCTTCGGGGCTCTCCTCCAGCGCATGAACTTTCCGAGCGCCGGCTTACGGCCGTGAATCCATGTCACCCAACTGCAGTGTGATCCGGAAAGGATGAGAGACGAATGGCGAAACAGAAGCGCACGGCGTGGTGGGCGGCCTTGCTGATGGTAGTGTCTCTCGGTCATCTCCAGCCTCTCGAAGCACAGCCACGCGCCCCGGAGGAGTTCGTCCCCGTGACCGACGCGATGCTGCGGGATCCCGACCCTGGGGATTGGCTCATGGTCCATCGGACCTACGACCATCACGCCTACAGCCCGCTCGAGGAGATCAACCGGAGCAACGTGGGCGAGCTGAAGCTGGCCTGGATGCGCGCGATGGACGAGGGGCCGATGCAGCTCAGACCGCTCGTCTATGACGGTGTGATGTATATCGCCAACCCGGGCAGCGATCACCTGCAGGCGTTGGACGCCACGACCGGAGACCTTATCTGGGATTATCAGAGGGAGCTGCCTGCCGATCTGAGAGAGTACGCGCGGCTGGGTGACCGAACCCGCAGCCTGACGATCTACGGCAACAACATCCTCCATCTGACCGCCGACGCCTACGTGGCTGCCGTCGATGCCCGTACGGGCGTGCTGAGCTGGGAGAGCCAGCTGGCTGACTACCGCGACGGCGTGACGCACTCCTCAGGTGCCATGATCATCAATGGGCTGGTCATGACCGGACGCGCGTGCGGCACCGGCGGTCAGGCGCGATGCTTCATCGCGGCGCATAGCGCCGACACGGGTCGTGAAGAGTGGCGCTTCTACACCGCGGCCGGGGCCGACGACCCCGGTGGGTCAACGTGGGGCAACGTGCCGACCTCGGAGCGAGTGCACGTCTCCCCGTGGGGGGTCCCGGGCAGCTACGATCCCGAGCTGGGTCTCACCTACTGGGGCATTGCGGTTCCGTCGCCCTTTACGAGGATCGTGCGGCGCGGCACGTGGGACGTCGGCGACCGCACGCCGTGCGAGCTGTACTCCAATTCGACAGTGGCGTTAGCCGTGGACACCGGGGCGATGAACTGGTACTACCAGTACCTGCCGTGTGACGACTGGGACCAGGATTTCGTCCAGGAGCGGACGCTGATCGACACGGTCGTGAACCCCGACCCCGACGCCGTCATGTGGATCAATCCGGCGGTGGCTGGTACCCCGCAGGAGCGCAAGGTCGTCGTGACGTTGGGAGAGCCCGGTGGACTGTTCGTCAACGACCGCGAGACCGGGGAGTTCCTCTGGGCGTCGCCGCTTCCCTTCACATCGACAGAGCGATTCGTCATCCGGGACATCGATGTCGCGACCGGCCAGGTGTATATCAACATGGACCTCGTGGCGAAGGAGCTCGGCCAGCAGTACATCATCTGCGGACACAACGTGAAGGGATGGTGGTCCTGGTCGTATAGCCCGCGGACCGAGCTGCTCTATATTCCGTTCAATCGATCCTGCCTGAACCAGACGGCCAACGACCGCTCAGTCACGGGTACGGGCCCACGGTTTACGGTGCCTGAGCCTGGATTGGAGGAGGACGGCGACCTCACCGAGCTACGTGCGATCGATATCTCGACGGGACGAGAGGCCTGGCGCTTCAGTCAGCGGGCACCGAACGCCGGTTCGGTACTGGCGACCGGGGGCAACGTGGTCTTTCATGGCGATCTCAACCGTCGCTTTCGCGCGTTTGATGCCGAGACGGGCGAGGTCCTGTGGGAAACGATCCTTGGCAGCCAGATCACGGGGTTTCCCGTCACCTACTCTGCCGGCGGGCGCCAGTATCTCACGGTGCCGGTCGGGGGTGGGGGATACTTTCGACTGAGCAACTACGCGACCGAGCTTGAGGCGCCGTTAGGGAGCAACATGCTCGTGACGTTCACGCTCCCAGACTGACGCGGGTAACTTGGGCGATACGACGCTGTCTCTACCTGGGCGTCGCGCCGAGCATATCTTGGTGCTTCCGCCATCAACTGTTGTTGTCTCGCCTTTATCTTCTTCTAACGAATGAGCTTACGCCCAGTTTTGGCAACGAGAGAGGTTATCGGCGCAATAATCGACAATAAGTACATGCACGATTAGAACTTAAGCTCTTCTTACCAACACTTGACGACGGAAGCACCCGCGGAGCTCGCTCGAGACGGACGGAGCTTCGGAGACCTGTAGACGCCCCCTCGTCCGGGCGCACCTCTTCCAACCTACCGGAGAACGGCTGTCGCTCGTGTCGTGTCGCCCTCCGCGCGCGGCGCGAATCCGGTACAGTGGGAACCGAACCACAAAGCATCATGAGCAGCGGACCTCACGAGTCGGTCGTCTCGGCAGGTGACGAGCCCCCGGTCGATCTGGTCGAGTGGTACTTCGACCAGGGCTGGACCGACGGATTGCCCGTCGTGCCGCCCTCGCCCGACAAGGTCGCCGCGATGGTGGCGGCGCTGGGTGGTGCGGCCACGTGCGTCGAGACGCGGATTCCACCGAGATGGGGCGACCTGACGCGGGAAGTCCTCGCCGTCAACCTGGTCATGGCGGGCTGCCGGCCCGAGTATGCGCCGGTCGTCCGCGCCGCCCTCGTCGCGATGTGCGGTTCGCACTTCAATCTGAACGGCATTCAGGCCACGACGCACATGGCCGCGCCGCTCGTCGTGGTCAACGGTCCCATTCGACAGGCGATCGACATGAATTCCGGAACCGGGCTCTTTGGGCCGGGCAACCGCGCCAACGCGACGATCGGCCGGGCCATCCGTCTCGTGCTGCTCAACGTAGGTGGCGGCATCGCCGGCGACCTCGACAAAAGCACGCTGGGGCACCCGGGCAAGTACACGTTCTGTATTGCCGAAAACGAAGAAGCCAGCCCGTGGGCGCCCTATCACGTCGACCGGGGATACGCGCCCGACCAGAGCACGGTGTTCTGTCTGGCGGCGGAGTCTCCTCACAGCGTGACCAATCACGTGGCCGACGACCCGGAGGGCATTCTCGATTCCATCGTATCGGCCATGAGCACGATTGCTCACAACAACGCCGTCAGCAGCGGATCGTGCGCCGTCGTGATCGGACCGGAACACGCCGACACGATCGCCTCCCGGGAATGGACCAGAGGCGATGTCCGCCGCTACCTGTGGATGAACACGACGACCACCTACGACGACATCAGTTTTGGTGGGCGATACGGAAAAATCTACAATCGCAATCTGCCGCGCTGGTATCGACGGGAGGCGGGAGCCCGGATTCCCATTGTCCCCACGCCGGACGACATCCACCTGTTTGTCGCCGGCGGGGCGGCGGGGCGCTTCTCCGCTTTTCTGCCGGGATGGGGTCACATGACCGCGCCCGTGCTCAGGGAACTGGAGGGACGGGAGCCCTTGACCGGACCGGCGTGTGCGGACGGAACCTGTGAACTGTAAGACAGCGAGGCCCTGAGCCAAAACGATGACACCACCGCGCCTCCTCCCGTCCGGGCAGACCGTCTACGACCCCCGCGGAACGGTAGCCGCGACCTCGTGTGACCTCGCGCAGAGGCTGCCGTCGCTCGACGGGATACGGTTGGGCGTGCTGGACAATACAAAATGGAACGCCTCGACGCTGCTTCGCGAGACGGTCCAGACACTCCAGGCGACACGCACGTTCGGCGAGGTGACCTTCTACCGGAAGGACAGCTTCTCGCGGTCTGCGTCGGCCGAACTGATACGGGAGGTCGCGAAGCAGTCAGATGCCGTGCTCACGGCCATCGGCGATTGAGGATCGTGCACGTCGTGCAGTATGCACGACGCGGTCGCCCTGGAGGCCGCAGGCTGTCCGACCGCGGTCATCATCACGACCGCGTTCGTGCGCGAGGCGCATCTGCAACGAGCGGCGCTCGGCGCCGGCGCCCTGGATCCGGTCGTGATCACGCATCCGCTGAGTACGTTGTCGGACGACGCCATCCGGTCGCGGGCCGAGGAAGCGGCGCCCCAGATCGCGAAGGTGCTGACGCGATGAAGGTCGACCTGGCGTATGGCCGTGGGCGCTTGCCGATCGAGGTCCGGCCTTGACTTCACACCCCCGAATGCTACAAAGTGCCCAACCAGCCGTGCAGGCCACGGAGTGAGTTGAGGAGGAAATGATGCTGTCGCAACGAACGCGGTGTCTGTCGTTCCTGGTCGCGTTTCTCGGCCTCGCAACCAGCGTGTCGGCTCAGAATGTGAGTTCTGGGCGAATCACCGGTACGATCACTGACGAAACAGGGCTCGCGCTTCCTGGCGTCACGGTCACGGCGACCAGTCCGGCGCTGCTGTTGCCGCAGATACTGGCGGTGTCAGGCGATAGAGGCGAGTATCAGTTCGTCGACGTCCCGCCCGGCACGTATGGCGTGACGTACGAGCTGCCGGGATTCGCTAGCCTCGTTCGAGAGGGCATTCGAATCACCGCACGATTCGAGGCGCGCGTGAACGTGACCCTTGGGTTGTCGACACTGACGGAGACCATCACCGTGTCGGGAGAGAGCCCACTGGTCGACATCGCCAACACCCGAGGCGGTGCGTCGGTGTCGAAAGACCTGCTGGCCTCTACGCCGAACAATCTGAACTACCAAGATCTCTACCTTCACGTGAGCGGTGTTCAGGTCCAAGGACCACCACTCACGGGCGAAAGCGGGTCGAGGCCTATGGGTGCCCAGGCTCGCCCGAAGACCTACGGGCAAGGCGGCGTGCGCAGCTTCTACACGATTGAGGGGATTGGCGCCGAGCCTAATGAGGCCCCCGATTTAAGCAGCGTCGATGAGGTCAACGTGCAGACCTTTGGCACCACCGCTGAGATTGGGCAGCCGGGCGTGTCGTCGCAGCTCATCGTGAAGTCCGGCGGCAACCAGTTCACGGGCCGGTATACCGAGCGCTTCATGCACAGCCGGCTGCAATCCTCGAACATCGATGCCGCGCTGATGGCGCAAAACATAAGGGAGGGCAATTCGATTCGGTACTACAACCAATTAACAGCGGATCTGGGTGGTCCCATCGTTGAAGACCGCGCGTGGTTTTACGGGGCGTTCCACGATCTGCGCAACGAGCGCAACGCGCCGGGGTACTCCAGTGGTCGTGGACCTGACGGGGTGTACGGCACCGCCGACGATATCCCGGGTGTCTTGCCGGGAACCACCAATAATCAGACTGCCAAAGTCACATACCAGGCTAACACCAACCACAAGCTCATCGGATTCTGGACCCGGGCTTCCGCCGTCGACGACGGCGCCGGGGCCAGCCGGTTTACACCAGAAGAGTCGACCTGGCGTCAGCTGCAGCCGGGCTATCAGGGCAAGGCGGAGTGGCAGGGAGTGTTCAGCAACGACCTCTACGCGCACGCCATGTACGCCGAGACTCGTTTACGCGGCGACCGGGCGGTTCAACCGTCCAGTCGGTTGATTCCAAATCGATTTGATCGCGAAAGCGGGTTCCAGACCGGTGGATCGTTCCACCCTAACATCGGCTACCGGGCGCCCCGAAGAAGGATAGCGAATGGCAGCGTGAACTATTTTCCGCGAGGGTCCTACGCCGGCTCTCACGAGATCGTGGCGGGCTACGCCCTCATGTGGGGCGTGTTCGATACATCATTCCCGGCTCAGCCGAACGGTAACTACCGTCTGGTTTATGACAATGTTGGCGGCCTGTCTGGGCGGCCGGTGGAGTTTCACGCGCACGACTTTCCGGTAGCCGGGGCATCGAATCAAAACCTCTTTGTCGGGTATGTCTCTGACAGCTGGCGTCCGTCTGACCGGCTGACGGTCAATCTTGGCCTGCGCTTCGAACGGAACGACACGTACGTCGGCGCCCAGGTAAAGGAACAAGGGCAATTCGGAAACGCGGGCTCGTTTCCACGAGTCGATGTTGGCACGTGGAACGCGTTCGCGCCACGCCTGGGCGTGGCCTACGACCTATCGGGCAACGGCAAGACGGTCCTCAAGGCGACCTACGGCATCTACAACCACGACTGGGGGTACTCTTTCGCGCACACGTACAACCAGAACAACGTCTCAACGATCTCCTACCTATGGAACGATCCTGACGGTAACGATGACTACACGCCCGGTGAAGTGGATTTGGATCCGAACGGAGCGGATTTTCTCAATGCGACCGGTGCGTCGAACAATGTCATTAATCCAGACCTGGAGCTCACGCGTACCCATGAGGTGAGCGCCTCGCTCGAGCAGGAGTTGGCAGGGGCATTCTCGGTGCGAGCGCTCTATCTGTATAAGCGAGTCGTTGGAGATATCGCTACGGTGAATATTCTTCGCCCCTATGAGGTGTACAACCAGGTGTTGACGCGACGGGACCCTGGGCCCGATGGGCTGCTCGACACAGGTGATGACGGGGGCCTGGTGAACGTTTACGACTACGACCCGGCTTTCAGGGGAAGCGACTTCGTGGGGAACCAGATAACGAACTCTGATCTAGTCCACACATTCCAGAATGTGGAGTTCACGTTGAACCGGCGTCAGACCGGGCGATGGCATGCATTTACGTCATTTCTCCTGACGAAGAATCACCGCTTCGGCGGCGCGTCCCCATTCGGAGGTGGTCTAGTGCCCCAAAGCCCGAATGATGACTACTTCCCCCTAGATGAGACCTGGGATTACGCGTACCGGCTTGCCGCAGCGTATCAGCTCCCAGCGGATGTGGACTTTGGCATACTCTATCAAGCGTATAGGGGGCAGGGGGGACAACGAACGTATCGTTTTGGCAGGGTGGATCCGGATGGAGGCCCATCCTTGCCGAGCTCTGGGTCTGTCAACCTACGTGTTGAGCCGTTCGGCGAGCGCCGCGAGAACCTGCGCCACATCATGAATTTCAGGTTCGGGAAGGCGTTCGAGGCGGGTCCGGGTCGACTGGGCGTCGAGCTCGATATCCTCAACGCCTTCAACGCGAACATGTCGTGGGGCATTTTTGGGTTCAACGGTGTCACCTACGCATCAGGCCCCTCGTTTGGCTTCGTCACGAATATCGTGGCCCCACGAGCGGTCCGCCTGGGGATGACGTACGAGTTCTAGGATCCTGCCCCAAGGACGGGGTTGTCGTGCGTTCGGTTCGATATGTGGGAACCCGTGTAGCGCCGCGGCGCTACACGGGCCACCTACTCACGACGCAGTAGCCGGCGGCTAGCATGCCCGCGTCTGATGGCCCGTGATGCCGTATTCATTCTCTTCGTTCAGTCAGCTGCTTTGCGGGTTCGTTCTCTTGGCCTGGCCTGTGGGTGCAGCGCAGAGCGCAGTGCAGGCGGACGTCCAAGAGGTATTCAGAGGGGACTCGGACCTGCGCACAATCGAGGTCAGTGTGAATGGCACGGAGGTCACTCTAGGAGGTCGCGTACCAACATTCTGGGTCAAAGCACAGGCAATCAAGAAGGCGCTTGCGGTAGCCGGTGTCGAGAGCGTCGTCAGCGAGCTAGACATCTCGGCTCGCGAAGATGACCGGGAGCTTGCTCAGGAGGTCGGCAGGGCCGTCTCGAGGTATCCCCACTACACTTTGTGGGACTACGTCGATGGAGCGGTGAACCAAGGCGTGGTCACCCTGATTGGCAGCGTTACGCCGGACCGAGACAAGGCAGGTGAACTCTTTGAACGGGTTGCGAAAATCCGAGGCGTTCAGGACGTGCGAAGTTCGATCGAGACGCAACCCGCGTCGAGCTTTGATGCGGACATTAGATCCGCGATTGGCTCCAAACTCTTCAACAGTCTGGATTTCAAGGAATACTCGACGCGCTCGAACCCGCCCTTCCACATCATCGTTGACCACAGTGTCGTCAGACTAGTGGGCGAAGTGCGTTCGGCAGTCGAGCGGCGTCGCCTTGAACAACTTGTGGGCCAAGTACAGGGCGTACTTCGTGTGGTGAACGATCTGCAAGAGAGGTAACGACGGGATGATCGCCGCCCGGGGATTTCCCGTTCGCTGTTGAAACTCAGCGGCGGCTCGGTTCAGGACGACGCAACCATTCCTCCTACGATCGTCCACAGGAACCGCATCTGGGTCTGAAGATCCGATCCTGAGCAAACGGTGCCGAAAACCGGCGATCGAGGCCCTGAAAAAAGGCCTGCGTACCGTTTGCACCAAATCATGACAAATGGACCGCGAACGGTGCGCCCGATGGAGCATCCAGCCGGTGACAACCTTGGCGTTGGTCAGAGCAGGACCGACGCGGGATCCCCCAGTGGACACAGGTGCCGCTGTTGCGGTCGACCGCCTGATGGCCGACGAGCGCCGCGTCCTGCTGAGTTTTCGTCACCTTGACAATGCCAGGCAGACGGCTCACGCTCGGTAACTGCTGCGGACGTTTGTTTGGTGGCCGGGCCGATGGTGTTCACTCCGACACCTGACGACTCGAGCGTGTTGGAGTTCAAGGCGACGGCCCGACCGGACGCCTTGCTCGCTGCGATCGTTGATGCAACGTCGGTGGCGTCCCCAACGGGAATCGCAGCCCAGAGTTCCATGAGCGGCCGCGATCAAGCGTCCGCGCTGCGCCGCACGTCGTGACGAGCCGGCGCACTGGCTCCATCCGGCGGCGATCGGAGGTACTTCTGCCATGGCGAGAAGGCGAGCGGCTCGCATCCTGTCCTTCTCCGGCCCGGTCGGGCGCGTCCCTCGCATCACCAAGCGGCGCACGCCCACCGGGGGATTGGAGATTGCGGTCGCGTTTGACCTACAGCGTCTGCTCCCCACGCGCCAAGAGAGGGAAGGCCCCGAGCGGGGTGAGCTCTCGAGCAGTCAGCGCGACGGGGAGGACACGTCTCGGGCTCACGACACCACAACGCTCGAGGTCCTGCACACGCTGTTGGGCCGTGATCCCGAACGGGTGGCACAGTTCCAACGCGACGTGGAGACGAATGTGCGTTTCTTGTTGCGTGGCCGAGCGGGCACGATCGTGAGCACGGTCGTGGGTCGGCGCCCGCGCGATGCACGCGCGCTGACGAACCTTCGTGATCTCCATACCTATCGCACGCTCCTGCACCCCCGGACATGGGCGGGCCTGGTCCAGGCGGTGCTGGCCACCCGATCGTATGAGGCCGGGCTCGACGCCACCCTGCTGTTGCTGCGCGTCACCGACCTGCATCATGAGCACCTCAGTCAGCGGGAGTGTGCGGCGCACCGGAAGCAGCTGTACTGGTTCATCCTCGAGTTGCTCGACCGACTGGACCGGTGGGACACGTATCTCGCGCTCTGGGAGTACCTGCGCACGCACACTCCCTATGCGCTCGCTCTCCAGCCCCGGGCGGGCCAACCACACGACGCGCGGCTGGCCCCGTTTATTCTGCGAGAGGACGCGCACGGCCTGACCGTCCACTTTCTCTGGCTCATCCAGTATCGCAAGGAAATCATCGAGCGAAAACGGCGGCGGCAGCGTCGGGGGGGCACGCTCGGCAACGTCTGGCACGCCACCCAGGATGAGCTCTCGGACCAGGACATCCGCGAACGACTGGACGCGGTCGTGCAGCGAGCTCGCGAGGCGGCGCGCACCTGGTAGCAGTGTGGTGCGCGCCGCGGGCTCCCGTCGCGACGCGCTCGGTCGTCAACTCCAAACGATACAGCCGGCCCCCTGCCTGGAAGACCAGGTCCGACGGCCCGATGGCGGGGAAGGTAATGTCGAAGTCCGTACGCCAGAACCCGCGCTTGGGCAGTCCGTGTTCGCCTGGGGTCAGTCGTTGGGGAATCGCCTTCGACGACAAAGAAAGGCATCGGACGGGCCAATCATACTAATTTAGACTGGCCCATCTCCCCCCGATGAGGGCGGTCACCTCGTAATGCCCGAGCCGAGAGCCGACTTCTAAGGCCATGGGTTGTGGCTGTTCCGCCTTGCCGCCGCTACGTCCTCAAGCCAGTGGGGGGACACGTTCATGCCAGTCCGTCGCCTGCTCATAAGCATGGGCAAGTGCGAGCACATCTAGTTCACCCAAAGCCGGCCCACTGATCTGCAATCCTATCGGCAACCCCTCCGAACTGAACCCACACGGCAGGGAGATCGACGGAACGCCGTAAGCGTTGAACGGCATCGTATTGCGACTGAGCGTGTCGTCAAACGGAGTCTCTTGTGCCTCGTCGATACGAATCGGAAGCCGAGAGAGGGTCGGCGTCACGAGTAGGTCCACAGACTCGAACACGCGCGCGATGGCCTTCCGAGCCAATTTCAGCTGATACGTCCCCCGCACGTAGTTTGTTGCTGGATAGTCCACACCGCGCATGATGCGCGCCAACGTGTTCGGATCGTAGAGTGCGCGCTTTTCCTCAATGAGCGGGGCATGATACTCGAACGCCTCAGCGAAAACGAGAGGAACCTCTGGCACAGGAGGCAATTCCACCTCGTCAATACGGGCCGTGAGTCCCTCGAGCATCTCTATCGCGCGTCTCACCGCTTCCTCTATTTGCGGGTCCAGACCTTTATAGAAGGGTTCGCGTGGCACGCCTAGACGAAGCCCGGATGTCCGGCTCTGCATCGCAGCCACGAAGTTCGGGAGATCTACGTCAACGCTCGTGATGTCGCGCGAGTCGTAACCCGCCATCGCCTGCAGCAGGAACGCCGCATCACCCACGGTGCGACACATTGGGCCGACATGATCAAGCGACACACTAACGGGAATGACGCCGCGTGTGCTCACAAGCCCATACGTTGGCTTGAGACCGACAATCCCACAGTGAGCCGAAGGGATACGAACTGATCCGCCGGTGTCCGTTCCCAGGGCCCCGGCACACAGCCTGGCGGCGACCGCTGCTCCTGAGCCACCCGACGACCCTCCTGGGATTCGAGCTAAGTCCCATGGATTGTGAACTGGGCCGGCGTTGGTGATGGCCGAAGTCGCACCAAAGGCGAACTCATGCATGTTGAGTTTGCCCAGAATGATCGCACCGGCTTCCTTGAGCCGTCTCACAACCTCGGCATCTTCATCGGGTCTCCGACCCGCAAGAACGGCGCTCGCCGCAGTAGTTAGAATCCCTGCGGTATCGATATTGTCCTTGAGCCCAATCGGAATTCCATGTAACGGGCCGCGCCACATGCCGCGCGCCAACTCGCTCTCCAGCTCACGCGCCTGCGCCAGGGCCGGCTCTGTCGTTACCGTAATGAAGGCATTCAATCGATCGTTCAGCCGCTGGATGCGCTCAAGATACGCACGAACCAGACTAACCGGCGACAAATCACCTGAACGAATTAACCGGGCAGCTTCTGTGATGCTCAATCCTGTTGGATCGGTGAACTGAGCGATGGACCGAGTGGTCGCAAGCCACACGCCAGCCAAGCTTGTGGAAACAATGAATTCGCGTCGACTGGAGCGTCCAGCGTTCATGCTGATTCCCCTCGTCCCTTCAGCGCCACGTCCCGATCGAGCTTCGTGTCTCCGGCCTGATAGACCTGGCCCATGCCGCCTTCGCCGATCTTGGCGGTGACGGAACAGGAGCCGAGGTTGGTGCCAGGTTCGAGGGGCATCCTTATTAGTATATGAAAGCCGCTGGTCGAATCGGAGAGCCGTTCCCGCGATGCACCTTTAATGGAAGGCCAACAAAGATCGCGGACTTGATACCCAACAGCTGTTCGACATTGGCCAGTTGTTCCAATACGGGGATTTCCCTGCTCAAGAATGCGTGGTGCACCGGCAGAATCGCCTCAAAGGTCTGCTCACTTCCCGGGACAAGGCCCTCTCCGGCGCTCTTGAAACCCTCGACGCTGGCCGCGTCCGTTCCGAACATCTTGACAGGTATTCCCGCTAGATACTCAGCAGCCTCTTTCGAGAGGTAAGCGAACGAAGGCAACTCCCGCTCTCCCGTCGGCGGTTCGTAACCGATCAGCGCAAGGACAACATCCCCTGGCACAATGTCATAGTTCTGAATCACAGAGACCGGGACGGTCTCATCCTTCGGTTGCGATCTCAAGTCCATCAGGCGGATTCGCCCGACGAAAGCTTCCAGTGGGTATTCGTCGATGGACCTCCCGTCCGGGGTCCCCATGTGGTTAGGCGCATCGACGTGGGGGCCACCATGATTCATCAGCGTCCAGTAGGAGTTGGCAACGTAGAATGGGGACTCGCTGACCACCTCTCGAAACTCGGTTGTCAAACTAAATCCTCGATCGGTAAGGGCCTTCTTTCCCCACAGGCGCACCGGCAGATCCTCTGTGATCGTGTGGCTCAGATCGACGATGCGGCTTGGCAGAGGCGGACGATTCTCCAGTGGTGTTGGCGCTGGGGCATCGCAGCCAACAAGGCTCAGGATGAGGGTGAGAAAGGCAAGACGGTGGCGCATTTGCACGCTCCTCAGGTAGACCTAGCCCATGCCCCCCTCTCCGATGAGGGCGGTCACGTGGTAGTGGCCGAGTCGAGAGCCGACGGTCAGAGGCATGAACTGTCCGGTCGACGCGAGTCATGGAGATTCTAGCGCGTAGACAGGCACGGCCCAACAGGTGGCGCTGGTCGACAATCGTCGCGAGTGCCCTGGTGTCACCTAGAGTCCGTTCGGGCGCTGCGTTGGCAATCTTCCCGCTTGCAGTGAGCAACCTGCTCGGTGATACTCTCGGCCCAGCTGCGTAGATCCTGGGAAGGAGTACGATGGCGACGTTCTCCGACGATGAGTCGGTAGCAATCCGCTGCGCCAAATGCGGCCACGAGAACCCGGTGACGATCAAAAGGCTCGAACGAGACCCTGCCGTCGTCTGCATCAAATGCGGAACCGCGACCAACTTTTTGGCTACTGACCCTAAGGTCACGAAGAGTCCGGCGGACTGATCGTCACACGCGGTCGGCGTGCAGCCGGAGTGGTGCTTCGCGGGCGAGAACTCCGAGTGTACATAATGCCCTATTATTGGACCCTGGCCGGATGGTCAGTCCGGATTCCCTAACAAACTCGCGTACCTTCGCCTCGCTGAATCGTCAGTTAGCGTGATCGCGCCGGCGTAAGTGGTTTCGGAGAAGGGCGAAAGTTCGCATCGAAGAGGCTGCTTACCGCACCCACCTGTTGGACTGAGCGCAACGCGTTGCACCGTGGAGCCGGCGACATAAGTGGCCATCGCGGTCAGTGATCGACACTGTCGCCAGAATGGACGTCCGAAATGGGGTTACCGAAACACCCCTCACGCACAACATGGCGACTAATCTCGCGAAAGGAGAACGTCTGGCCCCAGTAGATTCGGGTGGGCGGAATCACACCGGCGACCTTGTCCCGCCAAATGGGACGGTCAGTGCGCTTCAAGAAGGCGCGTTCGTGATCCCAGAATCGCGCTGTCGGATCGATGACTTTGTCGTGAAGTGTTACCCATGCATGACGGACCCAGATCCCCTCGTCGTTTTCAGATCGAATTTGGAGACGCCCTTCCGCATAACGCAAGCCGCTCCTCCTAAAAGCGAGGCAATACGCGTTGTAGAAGCACTGCTTCTGGTGAAATCGCCGTCCCGCGATGCACCGGCGCATGTGGGCAACCTCGCGCTCGGTCAAGTGGGTGCTGGCAAATATCTTGGGCTGATTCGTCCTCATAACGCTCCCGACGAGTCCTTGCGATCTGTGAGCGACTGACCGGTCCAACCATTCTCTGCACCGACGGTCTTGATGCGCAAGAGTTCTCCGACCTCGACCTGGATGAAGACCACTATATCAAAGCGATCCAGACTCGACCTGCAGACGATCTCTCTCGCCGGGTCGTGCATCACGCGCTATCGTTCGCGGTGCACCCGGATGAGGAGGAGATGCGGGTCGCTGGCGATGATGACGTTCCGGCGGCACAGTTCCTCGTCGAGTATGCCTCCGGGAAGAACGGTGAGGTCTATCCAGTAGACTCCGGTCTCCTGCTCGAGGCCGGGCGAAAGCTGCGGTTGGACTACCACTTTCATTCAGTTGGTGAGGACGTCGAGGCACGTGTCGAGCTCGGAGTCGTGTTTCATCCCAAGGAACACGTGCCTCACCACGTCCGGTGGTCCAAGCAGCTTGGGCTCAACAACAGGCTCTTGGACATTCCGCCAGGCAAGGTCGTGCGCACTGATGGGTACGCGGTGCTTGCGAAGAACGCTCGGATTACCGCGTTCCAGCCGCACATGCACATGCTTGGCACCTACCAGTGCCTGGAGCTGATCTATCCGTGGCCCGGGTGGTCCGCTCAGACCGAGACCGTGAGCTGCGCCAAGTTCAACTACAACTGGCACCTGGTCTACAACTACGACGACGACGTCGCGCCGATCGTGCCGGCAGGTACCGTGCTGCATGTCATCAGCTGGCACGACAACACCGAGGCCAACCGCGCCAATCCGGATCCGAAGAACTGGACTGGTGACGGAGGCCGCACCATCGACGAGATGGGGTTCTCGTGGATCGGGTGGTACGACCTGACAGACGAGGAGTACGAGGCCGAGCTGGCGGAACGGAAAGCCAGTCAGGCGGAGGCGGCGGCCACGGATCAGCAGCAGTAGGAGAGTTCAACCACGGCGGCTCGTAGTCCCCGTGCCCAACCGATCCGTGATTGCCGTTACAGGGTCGGTCCCGAAGCCGCCGTTTCTACCCCGGCGGCAAACCGAGGTCCCGAGTCTCCGCCTCATGGATCAGCCGGTCCGCATCCTCCTCGAGCAAGTGCCCGGCGTGTTGCAACCCGTTGGCGGCGGCGCGTACCGCATCCACGTAGCGCGTGTGTGTGCCGTACCGCTCTTCGAGTGATGGCCGCGGGTCGGTTCCTCGGCCGGCCTTGGTCTTGGCGAACGGCAGGAACATTCCTGTCAGGAAGCACCCCTCGCCCTCGATGAATCCTTCTCGTCGGAGGTTCCATCCGGTGTACGTGCCGACCGGTACCTGGGTCGTCACCGACCTGAGGCCCGCCACGTCGTTGCCGTCAGGATCGACCTTGGGGACGAGTGCGGGATAGCCCTCCTCTGTGTGTTGCCACGGTAGGATCGAATGGTCATTGACTGCGAGATCGTTGACGATCCCGGTGTACACCACACCCGGTATCGCGGGAAATCCCACCTGGCGTCTGGGGAGCGGAGGGACCAAGGTCCCGTCGGACACCTTCGGGTACTGGCTGGGGGGTGGATCCGATCCGTTCGAGATCCATCTCTGCATCGCGACAAGAAGGGCACGCTGCAGCTCGAGGAACGAGTTCGTGTTGTTTGCTTCCTGCTGACAGATTGCGCCGGTATTCGGCCCGTAGATCGACGCGTCCAGATGTTGCGCGCCCGCGAACTGCGCGAACTGATAGACGCGGACATTGTCGGGTAGCTCGAGATCGACCGAGCCGAGCGGGTCTGTCACGACCAGCGACGAGCGACCGGCCCACCCCTCGCTGGCGGAGTCCCAGTGCATGATGTTGGGGCAGGTTCGTGAGGCCCGACACCGTGCCAGGATCCCATCGGTACGGCCGGTGATCGGATCCGTGGTCGTGGTGTACGAGAACGGAAACTCGTCGCCGGGTGCATAGTGGTTCTGGACGTACATCGAGAACCGGCCAGGCATGGCAAACTCCGCGTTCGTGAACGTGCGTCGCGCCCCGGCGACCTGCGGAATCGCGCCGTCGAAGACCCGCCGAGCGGCGGTATCTTCGTTGAATCCCTGATAGATGAAGTCCCGCACGAAGCGGCCGCTCTGAGACGTTCCGAATACGATGGCCCATCGGATGGGATTCGCTCCGGGATCATCGCCGGGTGCCGCGAGTGGATTGGATTCGCTCGTGTCGTGGCGCAGAAACGAAACGAGGTCACGAACGGCCGCGAAGCCGATACCCATGACGATCGGGTCCTGTGCCTCGTAGACCAGGTCATAGGCGAAATCGGGTGAGAACCCTTCGGGTAGACAGACGTCGCCGTTGCTGGCAGCCGGAGCACCGAGTTCGTCACACGTTGCAAACGACCAAGAGTCGCGGGGCATCAACTCGCGTGGTGCGTGGGTACCCGTCCGTCGATACAGCTGGGCGTCCTCCATGCTTTCCTCGACGGCGGGATACGCGATCGAGCCGGGACCTTCGAACCTGACCGAGTGTGCCGGCGCGTTGAATGTGAACTCCGTCGTGATCCAGCGGCGGATCGCTCCCCCGTCTGGCTGGGTTGCGATGGGGAAGTGCGCCGTCATCCGGCCGTTGCCAGGTTCGAGGTTCCCCTGCCATCCACTCCATACGATCGTGTATCCCCGGTTCAGCATGAATGCATTGCCCATGTCCTGCACGGTCTTCGGGTCGTTGGTGGCACCGCCCTGAAACAACCGAACGCCGAGCTTGTTACCACGGTTGGGGACGTCGTAGAACAGCGTCCCGTTGCCGCGCGATGGATCGACCGGCTTCAGGATGAAGATACCAGCCGAGTACTCGACCATCCCCTCAGCATTCCGGGATGCGCGGTCGAGGTTCACGATTTGGGTGTTGAGGGGATCGGTCGGGTCGAGCTCGCCAAAGACCCGACCCTCGAGGATTTCATACTGTCCTGTCGCACCGAACTCGTGGCCACCGAACGCGGGTGACTCACGACGCTCGATCTCGATACCGGTGATCCGGGGTCCTTGTCGTGCTGACCCGGGTCGTGGAGTGTCCGGAGCCCCGCAGCCGGACAAAAGGATGGAGACGGCGAGGCTCGGGCCGATCACCCGCCGCCCCCAGACCGATCGCTCGTCAGCTTGTTGTGACATCGGATGGCACCTCCGGTCGCCTATCTTACTGCAAGCCTCTGTCCCACAACGACTTCGAGCCTGCGGTCCGGTGGTTGTGAATCTGTTCGTGCAAGTTGACAATCGGAAAGTTAAACTCCTCAACGGTGCTGATGACGAGCGTGCGGAAGACTTCAGGACGGCGGATTCTTGCACAGGCGCATGGGGCGATCGTTGTCCTGTTGTTCGGCCACGCGGTTGCCGGCTCGGCGATAGCGGAGGTTATCCACATACAGATCACGTCCCGGGAGCCGTTCGCCGAGCACGTCACTGGAAAAATTGGACCGTACGAGCGTCTCCGTGGACGCGTCGTCTACGCGCTCGATCCAGAGCATGACGCGAACAAGCGGATCGTCGACCTCGAGACCGCCACGCCGAATGAAGACGGGCGGGTCGAATTTTTTGCAGACCTCGAGATTCTCGCCCCCGTCGGTCGCGACCACGCCCAGTCGACGGTTCTGTACGTCGTCACCTCGCCCATCCCGCCCTCGCCGATGAGGGCGGTGACGTCGTAGTGGGCGAGGCGAGAACCGACTTCGAGTCACTGAAACACCACGCGCTCGACACTCGGAGGATCCTCGTCCGCGAAGTGTGGATGGACCACGTAGATGTCGTCACCGACAACTGCAGCGGTCGTCGCTTGAGTCTCATATGGCGCGACCCCTGCGAGCTGTGCCGTGGCCCAGTTGTCCTCACTCGTCAACGCCACCACGCGGTTACCGGAATTGCTGACGATGGCCAGGCGCTCATCAGCCGTCCACACCATCCCGTCCTGCCCTGGCACCTCCTCCGGGAGCGTCACCTGGGTGGCTCCAGTCGGGTCGTCGAGCGGCACCTTCCAAAGGGCTGCGCCGCCCCCCACCAGGAGATATCCCGAAGAGTGATAGACGATCCCGTTGGGTCCGAAGTCATCGAATCGGTGCAGCACCGAGGCCTCGTAGTTGGTGTCGACTTGGTAGATCATGCCCATCCGTGTATCGGTGACGTACGCCGTTTCATCCTCCCCAACCGCCACGTCGTTCGCGAAGTAGACGGCGTCACTGGGAGCGTCGACGATGGCCGCGGCAAGGTCCACCATGGCAACCCGTTCCCCGGTCGTGAGGTTGTACACACCTAGCTTCGCTTGCCCAGCCGTTTCGCCCTGGAACACGGACCGGTCCGAGTTCGCCACCAGTAGACGATTTCGAGGTTCGTCGACCTCGATGCCAACTGACGAGACCAGATCGGGATCGCTCACCACGGTCGTCACCTGGCCATCGTTGTGGATGTGAAAGATGGAGCCCTCGGAGAGCGACCCAACCAGAATGCGACCGTTCGTGGTGTCGTACTCCACACCTTCCGGAATGAAGCCTCCTCGCTCCGCCACGATCATCGCCGGAGGGAGGTCAGGTGTGGGCATGGAAGGAGCCGCTTCCGGCATCGAAGCTTCTGGTTCGGGCGAGGGCGGCTCGGGCTCGGCCCCACATCCCGCGAGCATGGCCGCGGCAACAGCCGTCACGAGCATTTGGTTAGGCATGGCGGAAACCTCCAAGTCTTGTTGAGCGTTGAGAACTCGCCAGAGCAGAGATCAAGGACTCTATCGCCTCCATCCGTCCGACTACAACTCCCGCTGACGTGTGGCATATGCCCATCTCTACCCATGCACGCTCACACTCTATCGCGTTTCATGCGTCATGGTGTCGGCAGACATGGAGAACTTGACAGTACCCAAAAAAGACAGCCTCCGCAGCAGGACGGAGGCTGTTGTTGACGGACCCCTCTCGCTGGAACCGGGCCAGCCGATCAGGATCGTCGGCAAACGCCTCAGGCAGGATCTTCAGCGCCACCTGGCGGTTCAGCGTGGTATCGGTGGCTTGATACACCTGCCCCATCCCGCCCTCGCCGATGAGGGCGGTCACGTCGTAATGGGCGAGTCGGTCGCCGATGTTTAGGGACATGAGGCTGCGATGGAACTCTCGACCGCAGATCAGGAGCATTCTAAGATGGATTGTCGCGTCGAGGCTGCGTCCGCTCCCGCGAGGCGAAAGGGTGGTTATCTTCCTCTCAGGGCAGCTACAACGAGGACGGCTCCGGCCACGATCCCGAGGGTTGTTCCGATCGTAGGCTGGCCAAGACCAAACCCGATCCCAAATCCAGTGGCAACGCCCGCAGTCATCCATCCGGCCGCCCGGACCCTGGGCGCTCGCCACTTCGCAAACGTTGACGACCCAGCTTCCGAGATCGGCTTCCGTTCGGCTGACCTGCTCGCAGCCAAGAATCCGATCAGAAGGGCCGGGCGGAGCAGATTACTCACGTTTTGGACCGTATTGCCGGGCTCCAAGTTGCCCGTCTCGGCGATGTCCATCAGGTGGACGATGGTGGCCCCGACGCCGAATACGGCCACTGCGATCACTGTGGCCTCGCGGAAGCCGTCACGCCGTCCCATGGCCATGATCCCCAGACTACCAACAGCCAGATTAGCGAAGCCCACTTCCAGCTGAAAAGGATTGCCTGACGGCCAACCGATCGATTCGGCAACAAAGTCGGAGAGGAAAAGATGGCCGAAGAAGCCAGAAAAGCCACCTCCAGCGACACCAAGAGCAAAGAGATATAGAAGCAAGACTTCCAGCCTGCGTTCGCGGGACCTCACGCTCTTGTCTAATGCAACGTGTGCTCCTGCCACCAAGAGCGGCAGGATCGAAAAGATGAAAACCCGAACCACTGTGACGGTCATTTGTGACGAACGCTTTCAGTAGCCTGGAATCCGGAAATGGGCGATTGACGCAGCTTAGCGACGCAGCACGCGACCTTGTCGTTCGAGCTCACGCGCCCCGGCGAGAATGCCAGAGAGGCCGTAGTTGCCTTCGTGACACGCATACTCGTAGATCGGTCCCTCGGTACGCCGTAACGGCATCATGACGGTATAGGGCGCGGTGTACACCGTCGGATCCGTGACCGTGTACTCGTAGGCGACCGTGTCGGCATCGAGTCGGGTCAGGCGTTCGATCAGGTGCATGTTCGAGCCGGTCAACCCGCTGTCGCTGCGGAACTGCGTCGTCTCGATGACCAGCGTCTCCCCTTCCCAGTGCCCGCGTGACACGCCTTTGAGCTGCGCGAACGGGGGCTTCGCCGTGTCCTCGAGCGGGATGATCCGCGCTTGGTACGCCATCTCGTTCTGAATCACCACGTACTCGGGTGTCTGGAAGATCATCAGGTTGTTGTTGTACGCGCCAGACCGCATTGGCGGACCTCCCCTGGAGGTCCCTAGGCAGCGGTCGGTCATGGTCCGGTTCTCATACGAATCGTAGCGATGCTCCTCCTGATACGCGCGCCGCTCCTGGGCTGCCAGACGGGCTGCCCTTGTCTGCGGTGGCCGCCGTCCATCAGGCGGGTCGACGATCAGCGACGTCCGCTTGTCCGAGGTCAGCTCGATGCCTCGCTCGTACCAGAACTCGTTGTACGACAGTACGCCGCCCTTGGCGCGCGGTTGGTATCCGGCGCTCGGCGCCCCTAACTCGGGGTCGAAAAGGTCACGGTTCTGACGCACTCGCTCCGACGCCTCGAACGCCGCGGCCTCCTCGGCCGTCAGGTTCTCTCGTCCCTCGAACTGGGTGGGCCGCTCAAGCGGCGTCAATGTGCGGAAGGTGTAGGTACCCGAGATGTGGGGCTGTCCGTCGGGTGTCCGCATCGGCGTCCCGTTGCCGGACTGGGCCAGGACCGAAGGCGGCTCGACCGTGAGCACCGCCGCCAGCGCGACGAACGTCGAGAAGCATTTCTTGATCATCTGCAATCTCCCTTGGTTCCGCGTGCCAGACTATCAGACGTGCTCTGCCGACGATGTCGTGGAACTACGTCAGATCAATTTCGACTGCTTCCCAGGAATCGCCTTCTTGCATTTCGAGCTGGTCGGGAACCACGGAGCCAGCGTTTATCGTGCCCCTGGCCCTCAGCGTACGCCCAATGTGGTCGGCGATCTCCGGTGCAGGGACGACGAGGGTGTAGTACGTGCCTTCAGCCGTCAGCAACCCTACGGGGTTGCCTGACTTGACGCAGGTGGTGCCACAGTCCTTCATGCCCAAATGTTCGTTTCCGGTCAAGCCCTCGCGCAGATAACACTTGGCGCTGACCAGCTCTCCCTCAACCGTCACCTGCTGGCCGGTCACAACGAACCCGTGCAGAAACACCGACGCTACAACTAGAGAAGCTCCGACTCTTCTCATGGTGATTCTCCTCTTCAAGCTAATAAGCCCTGCTCGATTAGCTCCCTTTCGTGGACCAAGCTCGTGGGGCTGCTTCTCGCTGGGAACCTGGCAAGCCGATCAGGATCTGACGCAAACGCCTCGGGCAGGAGCTTCAGCGACACCTGCCGGTTGAGCTTGGCGTCGGTGGCCTGGTAGACCTGCCCTATACCCCCCTCGCCGATGAGGGCGGTGACGTCGTAGTGGCCGAGTCGGGAACCGACTTCGAGAGGCATAGACTCCACCCGGACCTCAGGGCAGCGCAAACACGAAGAGGTTGTTGCCCAGGCTCGGGCGCAACTCGGGCGTCAAGTCGAGGAAGCGCGGCGTGCCGGTGCTCACCGCGATGTACTGCCGTCCGTCGACGGCATAAGTAATCGGAAAGCCGCTGACCGCCGAGCCGAGGTTGATCTCCCACAGCACGTCCCCCGTCTCGTGGTCCAAGGCCCGGAACCGCCCGTTAACATCGCCCCCGAACACGAGTCCGCCCCCGGTCGCCACCAGCGACATGGTGGCGGCCCGCTGCTCGTAGATCCAAGTGATCTCACCGGTCTCGACGGAGATCGCCTGCACAGTGCCAACCTGATCTGTCCCCGGCGCAATCTGACTCTGCCACGCGATCGCGTAGAGCGCGCTGGCTTCCGGGTCGCCCGGCGTGGTTGCGAGCATCCGCGCACAGACGTTCCGCAACGGCATGTACATCGTGTTGGTCAAGGGACTATAGGCGCCGGCCTCCCAGTCCTTGCCGCCACTGGCGTGCGGGCAGGTCAGGACCTCCTGACCGATGGCGGTAAAGACCAGCTCGGCGTTCTCCGACACCGCGCCCGTCGCACCGTCAATACTGCTGATCACGTTCTGCGTAATGGTCGGGGTTGCCCACAGAAACTCGCCCGTCGCTCGGTCCAGGGTATACACCACCCCCGTCTTGCCCGGAATCCCCGTAATCACCTGTCGCCGTTCCCCAGGCCGAAGTCGCGGATTGATCCACCTCACCGCTGTCGGATTTGGTGCCACGGCTGTGTCGACCAGCAACCGCTCGAACGGGTGATCGAGATCCCAGTGGTCGTTCAGATGCTGGTAGTACCAGACGATCTCCCCGGTGTCGGCGTCGAGTGCGAGCGTCGAGTTGTGGTAGAGGTGTTTAAAATCGATCCCCCCGAGCATGAACTTCGGGGCGGGCGAGGTGACCGATGTCCCGATGTACACGAGATTCAGCGTCGGATCGAAGCTCGGTACCATCCACGCGCCGACGTGCTTCCGCTCCTCGAAGGGGACGTCGCCCCACGTCTCGTCTCCCGGCTCCCCCGGTGCCGGAATCAAACGTCGACGCCATAGCTCCTCGCCGGTCATCGCATCGTGCGCGGTCACCACACAGGCGTTCGGGCCGCCCCGCGGAGTGCAGCTCCGTCCCGAGATGACCTTCCCATTCGCGATGATGGGACCGGAGGTTTGGTTGGCCGGATTCTTTTGGTAATCGAGGACCTCGGTTTCCCAGACCACCTCGCCAGTCGCCGCGTCCAGAGCCAACAGATAGTCGTCGGTGGTGGTATCGATGATCAGATTGCCGTATATGGCGATGCTGCGGTTCGTGTCGATCAAGCTCGCGATGAGGTAGTCCCCGAGGTCGTCGGGGCGATCGCGGCGATATTCCCAGATGAGATCGCCGGTCACCGCATCGATCGCCTGAATGACATCCTTCGGATTCGGCATGTACATCACACCGTCATGCACCAGCGGCGTCCCCTGCTGCCGGCCCGGTGTTGCCAGCGCGCGCGACCACACCATCCGTAGCTCATTGACGTTGTTGCGGTCAACCTGGTTGAGCGGGCTGTACCCCCAACTGTCGAGCGTTCGCCGCCACATCAGCCAGTCGGCCGGATCGGGATCTTGCAGCATCGCATCCGTGACGGGGACGAAATCGCCATTCGACTGCGCCCGCCCAGCGACAGACCCAAGCGCCGCCGTCAGCCCCACCATCGTCAGCGTGAAAACGCATCGTGCCGCCAGACGTCGTGTGCGCATGACAAGACCCCTTAGCTTGATGAATTTCCGTTCGGCGAGGGGAATGTGTCAGCTCCTGACCCTCCTCGCACCGTTGGAAGTAGCGTTCCGAGCCGAACAGCACGCCGACGCAATGAGCGAGCCATGACCCTCCTTGGACTGCAGGGATGGAACAGGGCCATCATACGGCCCCGCTAACCTGGGTCAAGCAAATGCAACGGAAGACGGTGCCGCGAAATGAATCCGGGGTCTTTTTGAGGCCGTTTTCACGTTCTAAGGGGTTGCCCCCAGAAACATGGATCTAAGGGGCAAGAAGCCCAATGATTTGCCGACCGGGGATCTGAGTGCTTGGGTGAGACCCCGGTCGCCAAAAGGGCGACCCCGAAAGGTCGTCTGTGGATCATTCAGTCAGGGCTTTCTGCGAGTGGCGGCCCCGAGTGCAGCGCCTAGTCCGGCCCCGATGGCCGTCCACACGGCCAACTGGTCGGTGGCTACCCCAACGGCAACGCCGATGCCGACACCAACCGCCGTCCACGTGGCAACGTTCATGATTGTGGTCCCTAGGGGTATCAGTGCCGTTCGGCGCGGATCGCGGTGTAGCCCCGAGAGGTCGCCCTTGAGAAGCACTCAGACCCAGCAGTGTGGCCTCACGGGAGTGGCATAGCTGCCGTCGCTACCAAATCATCATGGTGCCGTCGATGTCGCGTTCGGTTGAGACGTTGAGAAACCCGAAATTACCTTCTGCACATCTGTGACCACATCAGAGAGGCCCAGGGCGTCGTGTAGACGAAGAGCCGGGTTTGGGCAGCGGGCTAGAAGATCAGCGTCAGGCAATAGATCCCTACCGCACAGCCACAGAGCGCACAGCCGCCAAGAAGCCAATACATGGGACCCTCCTTCGTTACTTTGGACGAAAGACAAGGATATCTGGTTCAACTCGGCTTGGTATCTCTGATCTGGCTTGCCAGACCTCCCCCGTGCCGCCTTCACCGATCTTGGCGGTGACCGCGTAATGGCCGAGTCGAGTGCTGGGCTCGAGGGACATCGGGTCGGCTAGCCTCCTTCGTGCAGAACAATCGAATCAGAACGTAACTCGGTACACCGCCGTGCCAGCTTTAACGCGCTGGTCCACCCGGATGGCCACTTCAGTCCCAGATGGCGCTGACTCCACCGCCGCATGGTCGACTTGCATCGATGTCACCGTCTGCTGGAAGTCAGCCCCATGACCGTCAAACCGCAGCGTCTGCCCAACGCTCACCTCGCCGGTGAGTGACACGACACCGACCCGGGGCTTGGCGAAATAGTGAGTCACCGTGCCGACAGGCTCTTCAGCCATAATCCAACCCCTTGCCTTACCCTCGTCTCCTGCCCTCGCTGTTCTTTGGTCCGCTGCACCTCGCCTATCCCTCGCCGATCTTGGCGGTGAGGGATAGGCCGAGGGTGGTTCCGGGTTGCAAAGACTATGGTCACGGCAGCGGGCGCGCGTTGAGCGCCTCTACTCGCCCCTCTTGGCACTCCAAGTGCCGCCGCCGCCGGCACCGTAGTCGCAAGTGCCTTCCATCATGTCGCCCATGATCTTGCCGGTGTACTTCGCCGTGCCGACACCCTCGGCTTCGAAGGCAAACTCGATCATGTCGCCCATCACCTTGCCCGTGATTTCGGCGGTTCCGAAGGCGCCTTCGTAGGTTCCGGTCAACGTCTCGCCGTCCTGGTTGAAGACGAACACCACATCGCCGGCGCCGAGATCGAGCTCGACGGCGGTGTTCCAGGTGCCGGTCACATCAGTCTGCGCCGACACGGTGAGCCCAGCTACAAGCATCACCGCGCCTGCTACCGCCGCAATCCGCTTCATCATCGTGCTGCCTCCTCGTTTCTCAGGTCCCAACTCCTGGACTAGCGTGGCGCGTCTCACGCACCCAGCCGATGAGGGCGGTGACGTGGTAGTGCGCGAGGCGGGAGCCGACGGTGAGAGTCATAGGCTGTGCTGGACTTATCGACGGTCTGGAGAAACCTGAAGGGTAACGGTGCAATTGCTAAGATCCTTGCGTTTCGGTGGACCGGCCCACTGAGGCCACGTGTCCAGTACGCGCGGATCCGGCTTGACCACGATCTTGCCATCCTCGACTTCGGCAACCAGCGAGTAATCTGAGTTGCCAGGATCGTCAAAGGTCATGACCGACTCAACGGCGACTGGTTGAGTTTCGAAACTTTGTATCTCGCCATCCACTTCGTACTTCGTTGTGAGCTGAATCGCAAATCCCTGCTGCACAATCTCCACTCCACGGACAGCGCCTTCAGAGACGACTCCAGCCCAAGCTGATCCTGCTCGTGAGCACGATTCGGTGGCACTGGCATCGTAGTTGCCTACAAATGACTCGTAGCCCCTTTGCTCAATCGCAGCCCTGTATATCTTCAACCTCGCTTCGAACCGTTCCCGATACTGGTGAACATTACTCTTGTCGATCGTTCCCTCGGGCGTCTGGATGGTACCGCCCCCTTCGGCAGCGAACAGGAAGTCTAGGTAGCCCTCCATCAGACGATACGCTTGAGAAAGGCCAACGGCGGGCACGTCTAGCGCGTCTTCGAGGGTCGGTTCTCCGCCGCCCCCGGCAGACATCAACCTGAGGTTGGTCTGCGCCCCGGCGTGTCCCTGGTCAGCGGCGAGTCGAAACCATCGCACCGCCTCGGTATCGTCCTGCGGGACGCCGTCGCCCTCGACATGCTTGACCCCGAGATTGCGCTGCGCCTCGGCGTCCCCCTGCTCAGCCGCGAGGCGAAGAGCCTCGACATCTTGGTCTGTTTGGTTCTCCGCTGCGACCACAGCAGTTGACGCTACAAATACTACGAAACAAAGGAGTGTGAGCTTCACGAGTTTCACCTCCGAGCCGAGATTCTTGCACGATCTCCCCGCGTCGTGCTTCATAGCGGCAGACCCTGTCCCATCCCACCCTCACCAATGAGGGCGGTGACGTCGTAGCGAGAGGGTCACCGACGTTCAGAGGCATAGCTGCTACCTGGCACTACGTCCTTCGAGTTCGTCCACGATGACCTGGACGTTACGTGCGACGCCAGACGGGTTCGGCGCTTCGTAACCTCCATACTTTGCGGGCATCGTCCACGACGTCGCGATCTCGTCAACCGTTTCGCCCGCCGAATGACCGGTCCGCACAACCTCGAGGAAGTCGCGGTTAAACGCGGCCCATTCGGCCAAATCGCTCCACGTCATCTGGGTGCTGTGACCGGTGATAATCGTGTCGACGTTCCGAATGGTGTCGTGCGCCTTCTGCAGCGAGTCGCCGAGATCAACGCCGCTCCCGCCATTCGCCGCATCAAGAAATGGCACCCGCTTGCCAAGAAAGATGTCGCCGGCGTGGAGCGTCCGCAGCGAGGGAAAGACAACCCACGCATCACCGCCGGTGTGACCGCGGCCG
This sequence comes from Vicinamibacterales bacterium, assembly GCA_965249105.1. Classification (GTDB taxonomy): domain Bacteria; phylum Acidobacteriota; class Vicinamibacteria; order Vicinamibacterales; family UBA8438; genus CAUZIB01. The sequence goes on from OZ252219.1 coordinate 3,108,535, forward strand.
AAGTGGTACAAATCCACCTGATCGGCACCACTGCCGAGCGTCATCCGATCCGTAAAGGTTCGGGTCGGAAGGCCTCGGCCGTTGGACTCCTCGAAGACGTTCTCGGGGGGTTCGGTTCGCCCGGTATAGGGCCGCATCGCCTCCATATTGGCCTTCGTGGTCTCGTGGGCCACGAACTCGACGGTCGACGGAAATGCCACGTTTCCGCTCACATGGTCGCCGTGGCTGTGGGTGTTGATCAGCGTCGTCACGGGATTGCTCGTGAGCATCCTGATCTGGTCGAGGATCGGCTGTCCCCAGCCTGGGTTCTTGGTGTCGACGACGACGACTCCGGTTGTTGTGACGAAGACGGCCGTGTTGCCCCCACCACCCACTCCCCTCAGCACAAAGAGGTTGTCTTCGAGCTGCTCGACCTCGATGATCATTTGGCTTTGCTGGCCGACCACACCAACGACCGAGAACGCGCCTGCCAGTAGCAACGTGCCGAGCACCATCACTCTTTTCATGCCATACCTCCGAAAAAAGAGACTCGTTGAGCGAACAAGACCTTCAGCGCCACGTCTCGGTCCGGCTTGGTGTCTCGGGCGCGATACACCTCCTGAGATCGAGGGCATTGTATGACGCAGCCCTTGTTTGTCCAGCCGCCTGCACGGAATGGCCTCGACAATGCGTGCGAACGCATTCTGCGGGGTTTCAACAGTGCAACGCGTCGCACTCAAATATGAAGCCCGCTTCAACTTCTGCGGCGGTGTGGCGGGCTGGGCCGGGTGCGCGTTACTCGGTGGGCACGAGGCGCTTGAGATCCAAGTGGAGATCGCGACCGGACCAGCTCGGACACATCCACGCGCCGACGCTGGTTGACTTGCTCGTCGTCGAGTAGGCCGTTGCGAGGCCCGGCCTACCTCGATCCTTGCGGTGCGGTGGCGTTGGCTTCTTCGGCCCGCGCTCCGGAGAGGATGCCCTCCATGCCGTAATTGCCCTCGTGACAGGCGTACTCATACATCTGACTTTGGGACTGCTTCAGCGGAATCGATGCGGTCCAGGCTTGCGAAAAGGTCAGTGGATCGTCGATCGTGACTTGGTGGTCGAGCGTGTCAGCATCTATGCGCGTGAAGCGTTCGACCAGATGCAAACCCTCGGCAGATCCTCTGAAGTGAGCCTTCGGGGAGACATTCGTGGTTTCGATCACCAAAGTCGCGCCCTCCCACCGACCGCGCGAATCGCCATGCCACAGACGGATGTCGTCCGCGAGATGCGGCCGGCCGTCTAGGGGGATCACGCGGGCCTCGCGCATCATCTCGTAAAGGATCACCACGTGGTCCGGCGTCTGCAGAATCTGAAGATTTTGGTTGTAGCCACCCGGAAGCCGGGGCAGACCACGTGTGACACACCGTTCGAACAGGCTTCGATCCTCCCAGGAGGCGGCGGGGCGACCTCGAGCCTCCGCCCTCACATCGACTCGCCGTTGTCCGTCCGGTGTCAGGGGCGGAATTCTCCCATGAGAGGGATCCACGATCAGCGACGTGAGCCGGGTCGACACGACGTTCACTCCCCGGTCAAACCAAAAGTCGTTGTACGCACCGACGTTGCCACCGACGGGCAAGGGTTCAGTTCTGACGGCACTTGGCCGCGCCAGCTGATCAATACGGTCAACGGCCTGCTGTTCAAGGTCAGCGGCTTCCTCTGCCGTCAGAATCGCTTTCCCAGCCAATTCCTCGGAGCGTTCCAACGGCGTGATCGTGCGGTAGTCCCAGAGGCCCTGCAGGTCCGGGTGACCCCACGGTGTCCGGAGCGGACTCGAAGGGTCGGTCGTCTGGACCTGGGCGGCCGCAGGCACGGGCACGACCATCAACAGCAACACCGTGAACACCGTAGCAAACGTAGCGAGAGATCGATCGCTCATCTACACCTCCCCTTTCCGAACCCGAGTGTGCAAGATCGGGTGTGGCCTCGCTACTTCGAATCGACACGAAGCGTTGCGCTCCTCACCTCAAGGAGGTTGGAGCACCGCCTCGGGTTGTCGTGGAGTCTGCCGCATTCTACTCCCGCAGCCGCTTCGATCCCAGAGGCACGGTGGGGGTCAATGTGCGACTAAACCTTGCCAGTCGGCTAGGTCACGTCTGTGAAGGTTTGCGGCAACACCTTCAGCGCCACGTCCCGGTCGAGCTTGGTGTCTCTCGCTCGATACACTTCTCCCATGCCGCCTTCGCCGATCTTGGCGGTGACGGCATACGGGCCGAGGATGGTGCCGGGTTCGAGAGGCATGATTGGTGATGGCTACGGCACTGCCTCGATTTGGGCACGGAGTTCGTCGTCGCACGGAATGACGGCGAGCTGCCCGTCTGGCGACCGCACCCGAAGATGATCCTGGAATGACTCACCGAAATGGTCTGCTAGTTCCGCGAGCCGTGAGGCCGGAACAAAACAGTTACCGTCCGACGGAACGTAAAGGATTCGCTTTCCGCCGGCGGACCAGAACGGTGTGGCAGTCTCGGGGTCTGGAGTCTCAACCTCCGGCGTTTCTCGACCGATACTCGACCCCAGTCTTGGAGAAATCCTGGAGAAGGTTGCGAGCGCTTTAGGCGAATCGGACGCCGGTTCGATTCCCCAATGGCCCTGCACTGGCCGACGAGAGGCCGGCCGGAGCCCAGTTCCGTCTGCTCCCGGGGTAGCATCGCGGCCCGCGGGCCACGCTGGCGGGAGGTGACGACGACTCGTGCAGAAGAGTCCCGAATGTCCGTGCAGACAGCCCCGCTGACCACAGCGTCCGGCCTATACCGCCGATCCACGCGGTGGGAGGCGCGGCCTTTAACTCAACCATGGGCGACAGGTTTGCGGGGTAGCTCTGTGGCGTCTACCGCAGGCGCCTGTCGGTATCAAAGATGGAGAAGGAGAACGGATCCGGACCGCGCCCTTCCGCAAACGCCTGCTCATCCATACGCGAGCCGAGGAGCAACGCCGGCAGGCCGTAGTTCCCTTCGTGGCACCGCGGCTCGTAGTAGATCCGGTTCTGCTCATCGCTCTGACGCTTCAGTTCCTGCCGGACGGTCCACGGCGCCGTCCACACCGTCGGATCCTCGATCGTCACCTCGTATGCGAGCGTATCCTCGTCAACCCGCGTATACCGTTCGACGAGCCGACGGTTCTCAGCCGAACCTTGGAAGGGGAACTTGGGCGAGAAATTCGTGGTCTCGATCATCAGCGTCTCACCCTCCCAGCGGCCACGTGAGTCCCCGTGCCGCAGACGGATCTGGCTCGGCGGATGGCTCCCGCTCAGGTAGATGACGCGCTGGAACCCCTGGCCCTGCCCGGTGTCATAGGCCATCGCGATGGAATCCTCGCCCTGCACGATGCGACGGAACCCGTTGAAATCGGGTGTGCGCCCCGACATGCAGCGGTCGCCCAAACTCTGATCCTCCGGGCCGTCGTGGCGGTTCATGCGGCCCGCCGTATTGTAGTAGGGAGTGGTATCGAATCTGCGCGGAGACGGGGGCCCGTACTCCCCCCCGGCACAGGCCGGCGCATTGCTCCGGCAGCTCTCTGTGTTTCGCAAGAGCATGAGGCGCCACTCTCGCTCCACTTCGTTCTGCCGCTGGGCCTCTGGTGTGAGGGCGGGAATCCGCCCGTTCGGCGGATCGACAACGAGCGACGTGCGTGGGCCCGCCGGCTTCGCTGACGTGTAGACGGCACTGTACGCCCCGCCAAGTGTCGGGTTGCGATCGAGTTGGACCTGGTCCCGCGCGGCCCGCTCTTCGGCTGTGGCAAACACTCGATCGCCGAGCTCGGCCGCCCGTTCTAAGGGCGTGGCGTACACATCGAGCCAGATGCCCTCCAAGGCCGGATGCCCCCACGCGGTCGCACTCGGAGCCTGGCCCCTCACCGACCCTGCGGTGAGCTGCAACAGCACCGTGACGATTGTGAACACCGTTGCCACACCGAGCAACTCATGCAGTCGTCGTCTCATCTCCATACCCCCTGGAATTGCAACTCGCCTGCGAGGGGACTCAACGATGCCTGTTACACCCACCCCATCAATGACAGTCTCCTGTTGACACTGCCAACCGGGATTTCCGTTTTGACCGCCCAGATCAACACCCTTATACACCGACCACCTCCCGCAGGCCCAGATTCTTTCGTTGCCGACAACGGGTGGTTTCCGGCGACTGCTCCCCGCCGCCCATCTTCACCCCTACCTCGCCAACAACGCCCCGCGCCACCGCCAGCGTGGTGTTGTCATAGACGATGCGCCGCGGCACGCCACCGAAGCAGCGGAACGCGGCGTTGTGCCCGTCGCAGAACGCCTCCGTCGTCTCGGCCGGAAACGCCTTCACGAACGGGGAGGCGGGTCGAGGAGTCCCGGTTCCACGGTCGGCCCGGGCCTGAGCGCTCGATCATCATCTCGCCAGGGCGTGCGGCAGGGCTGGTGGCGTTGGTACAGCGCCAGGCTGGCCGCCATCTGCTGCGCGACCTCGGTCTCCCCCGCCTCTGCCGCGCTCGTCATCGCCAGGCGCTGCCACTCGGCCGCCTCGGCGAATTGACCACGCTCGGCGAGGGCCATCGCCATCGTCTCGGCCACGGCCGGGCTCTCGTGCTGCTCCGCCAACGCCCGCACCAGGTCGAGCGCCGCCTGGCCATCCCGCACCTGAGGATCGGGCGCCGCGGCCAGAAGGCGTGCCAGGGCATTCGGGAACTCCGGCTCCTCGGGATGGCGGTCCATCGCGACGCGCAAGCGCTCCACCGCCTCCGGGTGGCGGGTCAGGCGCACCAGGGCCATCGCCTCCCCAAAGCGCGCCACGCCCCAATTCGGTTCGAGCTCGAGCACCCGCTGGTACGACGACAGCGACGCCTCGAGCCGGTCGGTTCGTCGCAGCGCGTCGGCCAGCCGAAGGTGCGCTTCGGCCGAGTCCGGGCCGTAGGTCACAGCCAGGGTGTACCGATCGATCGCCTCCTCGTCGCGACCACTCCGCTCGAAGAGCGTGCCCATCGTGAAGTGCGCCCCGCCAAGCTGCGGGTCCAAGCGGACCGCCTCCTCGAACTGGTCCATCGCGGCGCGCGCCTCACCCACGTGGTTCAACGCTACCGCGAGATTCAGCCGAAGGACTGCCGAGTCCGGCGCCAGCTCGACGGCGTTCCGAAACTGCCTCACCGCCTCCGGCCAGTTGCCTCTCCCGCCGGCGTACAGCCCGAGATCCCAGTAGGCTTGCGGGCTCCGCAACACCCTGCTGACCTCGGACATCAGGGGATCGGGCAGCGTGTCACCGACCTGGCCACCCGCGCGACCCTGACTCTGGTCCAGGTAGGACTGCGCCTTCTCGAGATCGCCGAGACCCTGGAAGGCCATGGCGAGGGGATAGCGGACGTTCGTCGCCGCGGGGTTCATCCGCAACGCGCCTTCCAGATGCTCCACGGCGGTCGCGTAGTCGTGTCGTGCGAGGGCGGCTCGACCCAGCTGGAGCAGCACCGCCTGGGTATCTGGATGGAGCGAGCGGGCCCGGGTGAGGAGGGGCTCGGCCGCCTCCGGCTGCCCCAGGTCGATATAGGTATGACTGAGCCACACGAAAGCCGCCACGTCGTCGGGGCGAAGCCGGAGCGTGTGCTCGAAGCGCTCCACGGCGTTCGTCAGTTGCCCCTTGCTCCGGTAGACGTGCCCCAGATAGTAGGGCCAGCGGAAATCGTCAGGTGCGAGCCGCTGAGCATTCAGAAGACACACCTCTGCCTGGTCGGGATACTCGCTGGCCATCAGGAGCTTGGCCAACTGGCCGTAGGCCTCGCCGCGCTCCGCGGCCCCCAACCCCATCAGCGCCGCGTACGCCTCGTGAATCTGCTCCTGGACAGACGCGTGCACGCGGGTGAGGTCGGGCAGCACGACGGGCAGGAGCGTCGGTTCGACCGCGACCGCCTGCTCCTGCGAAGCCGCGGCCGTCACGCCGGTCGCGCCTCTCGCCGCATGGCCGTTGCCGACGCCCATGGTTAGAAGCAGGAGCGCCGCCACCAGACCGCTCACCAGCCCACGCTGCATACCAATCATGTTTAGCTTTTAGGGGCTTTGACTTTGACCGGTGCCTTCTGTGAGCGTCAACCACCGGTCGACCGCGATGTCCGTCCACTCTTCCTCGCGACCACTCGGCCAGATGACGCGAACGCGTGGCACCGTGGCTGCCTCTCCCAGGCCAACCAGTACCCTCGGGTCATTCGCCGAGGCATAGCTGCCGTCGGCTCTGGCGCGGCGCCACAGCGTGGGGCCGACGTCGCGAAAGACGCCGACCCTCGCGCCCAGCATGTCACGGGGTCCGGGGCCGCCGACCAGCCGCAGCCCGATCCATCGGTTGTGGTGGCCGACGTTGTTGATCAGCAGCCGCGCCCGGCCATTGTTGTTGGTGACCAGCACGTCCTGGTCGCCGTCGTTGTCGACGTCTCCGAAGGCGGCCCCTCGGCTCACCTCCGACAACTCGAACGCCGCGCCCGCCCGCCCGGTGACCTCCTCGAACCGCCCAGTGCCCCGGTTGCGGAACAACTGGTTGGGTTGGTGCAACGGCAGTGACTCCCCTGGTTGCAGGTCCACGTCCAGGGTCCTGATCGCGAACCGCTGATCAGTGGCTTGGACCGCCCCGTTGACGACCAGGAGGTCCAGCCAGCCATCGTTGTCGACGTCGAGCCACGCCGTCCCGAATCCCGTATACGCCACGCTGGGGGCCCCGAGTCCGGCCCGCGCAGTCCCATCCTGGAAGAGCCCCGAGCCGTCGTTGATGTAGAGGGTGTTGGTCTCCGTCGTGAGGTGGGTCATGAAGAGGTCGTCGTCGCCATCGGCATCGACGCCCATGCTGCCCTCGGTGCGGCCATCGGCATTGAACGCCACACCGGCCAGCAGCGCGCCGTTTGTGAAGCTCCCGTCCTGCTGATTGATCCACAGCTGGTTGGGCTCGCTATCGTTGGCGACGTAGATATCCGCCCACCCATCCCCGTTGACGTCAGCGGCCACGACCCCGATCGCCGGGCCATACTCACCCGCCACCTGGGCCTCGGCCATGACGTCGACAAACGTCCCGTCCCCACGGTTGTGATACAGCTGGTCGGGAACCGGCGTGTAGGCTTTCGGTCCGCAGTAGTCCCGTTCCCCGGTGCCGATGAAGCACTCGGGCTGCGGTAGGTCGAGGCGGTGGTCGAGGTAGTTGCCGACATACAGGTCGAGCCAGCCATCGCGGTCGATGTCGACGAACGACGCCGACACACTCCACCGGGGCTCTCCGGTCGTCCTGTCGGAGACATCGGTGAAGGTCCCGTCGCCGTTGTTGCGAAACAGCTGGTTGGGTCCGAGGCTGGTGCGATACAGATCGACCCAGCCATCGTTATCGATGTCACCGGCCGCGACGCCCATGCCGTAGGAGCGCACGTCCAAACCGCTCTCCGCGGTGACGTCGGTGAAACGCAGCGTGCGGGTTCCGTCGGCGTGCACGTCGAGGTCGTTCCGATACAGACGATCTGTCAGCGGCCGGGCCTGGGGCGGGAGCACGGCCTCGTCCAGGGACGCGCCCGGGCCGAGCATCTGGCCCTGCACGAGGTAGATGTCGAGGTCGCCATCGTTGTCGAAGTCGAACATCGCGGCGCCAGGGGCCATGATCTCGCCGATGTAGAGCTCGCCCGACATGCCGTTGACGTGCACGAAGTCGATCCCAACCGCCTCGGCCTGATCGGTGAACCACGCCGCGTCTGGAGACAACGCTGACGACTGCGGTGCGGCGTAACAAAGGACGCCAAGGAGCACTCCAGCGGTCACGCCGCAGCCGAGGTGCTGAACCTTTCTGCCCACGGCGCCATTATCACACGGCGACAGGTCGAAGATTGACCCATCGAGGCAGCTGGCCGGGCCGATAGGGGGAGACGAGCGAGAGGGCGCGGGACGGGCGACCGAGCGGAGAAAGAACGCCGGAGAGCCTCGTGGCTCCCCGGCGTCGGATGATGCGCGCGAAAAGCGCAACCCTAACTCAACGTTAGAAGGTCGACTGCAACCCGAACGTCAGCACTCGACCCGGCTCGATCGCCGTGAGCCGGCCGTAGTCTGGATTCGTGACCCCCCCACCTCCGAAGAACGAGTTCCGGGCCGTGACCCGGGCCTTGTTGAAGATGTTGTTCGCGTCCATGTAGACGCGCGTCCGCACGTTGCCGATCGTGATCATCTTCGAGAACCGCAGCTGGAGCCTGGTTGTGTAGTCCTCGAACTCGGTATTCGGCTCGATCAAGTCGTAGGTGAGGACCGGATTCGGGTCGTTCAAGCCGAAGAAGAGGCCGGGAAAATCGGCGCGGTTCATGGCATAGGTGGCGTTGATGGGTACCCCCGGGAACACCTGGAAGAGCCCGGAGATCATCGTGTCCCACGGCAGCGGCAACCCCCCCGACAGCTTGCCCATCGGCCGGTAGGGCGACGTATTGTCGCAGTTCAGGAGCAGGTTGGGGTTCTCGGAGACGCCCTCCTGGCAGAAACGGTCATAGCCCTTGCCGGCCGTGAAGCTCGCCGTCATGAAGCCGCCGCGCGGGAGCTGCCCGTCGAGAATCACCTCGAACCCGTTCCACGTCCGTTTATCCTCCGGCGCCCGCGTCAAGCCGTCATTCCCCCCGAGAATCGTCAGGCCCGGATCCAGGTTGTAGACATCGATCGTGCGGCCTCGGGCGCTCTCCGGCAGGGTGGCGTCACTCGGTCCGGTGAACGTCCCCGCCTTGGACCATTCGGCCGCCGAGGTATTCAGGTTCTCGGTCCACCGGTAGTTAGAATAGGTGCGGTGGTGCCACATCCCGCTGATCGCCCAGCCGGGCCCCAGCTGGTGCTCGACGCCGGCGCTGTATTGCCAGTTGGTGTCCCGCCGCAAGTCCGGGTCGAGCGTGGTCGAGAGGTTCGACGTCCCCCAGTTCGGGTTGAACGAGGGCCCGACCTCGTCGAACTGCGGCGTTCCGTCGGGGTCGAGCATCGTGAGGTCGCCGTTGCGGTCGTTCCAGGTCCGGAAGTCGAGGTTAAACCACGCGATCGGGTTGAACAATCCCGCGACGCTCAGCGACTCGTGCCCCACATACCGCCCCGCCGACGCCTTCACCGCCGTCCTACCGTCCCCGAACAGGTCGTAGGCCGCGCCGAACCGCCCGTTGAAGTTCTTCCAGTCCGGGACATCCTCCGCGAAGGGGTCGGGCAGCGAAACCTCCGGCGTCCAGATGCCCCTGGGGTGAGACCCCCCCCGAACCGAGCTGTTGAACCAGTCGTAGCGGAAGCCTCCGTTCAGGGTCAGCCGGTCCATCGTCCAGGCGTCCTGCACGTAGAGGCCACAGTCGCAGTGTACGTTCATCCGGGAAGTGTCGGGGCCCGTGAGGAGGAGGAAATTCGGGGCGCCGTTGAAGAAATAGCCAGAATAGACTCCCCCCGGCGAGTTATACCCGTCGTTGGTGTAGTTGTTCTGGTAGTTCAAGCCAGCCTTGACGTTGTGCGAGCCGGTCACATACGACACCGACGCGTTCAAGTGTCGGCGGTAGTCCCTGTTGTCGGCGCCCAGGAAGGTGGTGCTATAGATCTGGCCGGTCACGAGGTCCGTCTTGGGCATCCGAATCTCGCCGCCATGGTCCTGACCGCCAAACTTGAGGGAGGTTCTCTGAAACGAGACGTCTGCCTCGACGAGCATTCGGTTCGTCAGCGGTGCCGTCCAGCGGCCGACAAACATGTACACTGGGTCCTGATTGAGCGAGTAGGCCGCCTCCGCGTCTATTGGGCCGAGGGCGGGGTGAAACGCAAGCCGGTCATTCCTGTCCAGCTGGTTTATGGCGCTGAACATCAGCTTGTTGCGCGGGGTGGGCTGATACGTGAGGCGCACGGTCTGCTGTTGCTGTTTGTTATTGTTAAACACCCGTAGATCGCCGTCGAGGCCCTCCGGCGTCGACGGCTCGGCCGGGTCGAAGAACTGGTCGAGGAAGTAGTTCTTGTTCCTGTATTCGACGATCGAGGCGAAAAACCAGAGCTTGTTTTCGAGGATCGGCCCGCCCGCGGCGGGGTTGAAGGTCCAGATATAGTCATTCGGCGCGAACTGGAAGTTGAACGGGGGTTCCTTCAGCTCCGGACTCTGGTTGTCCGACTGAAGCCAGTCGGCCGTGCCGCTGGCGAAGATGTCGAAGGAGAAGTTGTTGCCGCCCGCCTTGGGGATTATGTTCGTCCGCACCCCGCTGAAGGCGAATTCGGCACTCTGCGAGGCGGTGTCGAAGACGATCTCGGTGATGGACGCTTCGTTCTCGACGGCCCCGACCGAGGCCCCAGGCCACTCGCCCCGCCCTATGAGCTGCGTCCCGCTCTTTACACCGTCGTAGGCCGGCTGGCTATCCACCTGGTCCGACCCGTGAATGGTCGCCATACCGAAGATGTATTGCACCCCCGGCACATAATCCCCGCCCCAATAGATGCCCGCCGCCCCCGGCAGGCCGTTGATCCGCTCGGCCGTCTGTACCGTTTGCTGCTGTGTGTTCACGATGTCGACCAGTGGCGCCGCCGTGGTCACCGTGACCGACTCAGTGAGTTCGCCGACCGGAAGGGTCGCGTCGACCGGCGCGGTGAACGCCCCCGTCAGGACCACGCCCTCGCGCACCACCGTGTTGAACCCATCCAGGGTGAAGGTCACCGAGTAGGTCCCCGGCGGCAGGACGATGATCTGATAGTTGCCGGTGCCGTCGGTGACGGCGGTGCGGGTCTGCTCGATCAGCGCCGGGCTCGCCGCGGTGACGGTCACCCCGGGCAACGCGCCCTCGGTCTCATCGGTCACGTCACCGGCGATGCCGGCCTGGTCCTGGGCCCAGCCCGGGGCCGCGGCAAGGATCAGGGCCAACAAGCAGCCGAACGTCGCGATGGACTTCCAGGTAACTGGTTTCATGTAGAACGCCTCCTCTACCTATTCCTTACCGATGTGAGCGACCAGTCTCCAAGACTGCTACATTTTGGTACTCTATCACGGGCGGGGCAAACGCGAGGTGGTGTAGTCGACCAGCGATGTCGGCTCATGGATGGCACGTGACGACGTGGCAGTTGGCGATTTCGACCACGTTGCCGGCAGGGTCGGTGACGAGGAACATGCTGCCTCCAAACTCCCCCCGGTGCTCCAGACCTGCCGCCTTGACGCGCTGGAGCACGGCATCGAATGCCGTGGTGTTGATGGCCACGACCGGGAACGTGCTCTTGGGGAGCGCCGGGGCGCCCTTGGGTTCGAACAAGGCGACGAACGTGCCGTCACCAAACTCCATGATCACTTCGTCGAAGGTCTCCGTCTCGAATCGCTGACCTGGCGTCACGCCCGTCGGGCCGAAGACGCGCACGAAGAACGCTTCCGACCTCGCGCGGTCGTCGACGATGAGCCTGGAGCCGCCAACGGCAGACGCGCCGGCGCGCTCCACGATCTCGATGGCATTGCCGCTCGGGTCCCGGGTGATGGCGGTCCGCACCCCGTCCGTGTCGGAGGCCGGCAGACGCACCAGGGGGTGCCGCGCCTGCTCGATGCGGGTGGTCCATTCGTTGAAGTCGCCGGTGTAGATCACCGCGACCGGGTACGGGCTCTTCTCGATCGTCTCCTTCTCGAGGGGGGCCAGCAAGGCCACATCGGCGCCCGTGCCATACCCCATGACCGGCTCGACCATGAAGCCCTCGAACACGGCGCGGCGGACCTCGGTCATGCCGAACATCTGTTCGTAGAACGCCGTGGTCTCGTCGACATCGCCGATGGTGAACTTCGGCGTGCGCAGCGTATGTGGTGACGGCGCCAATGGCGACGACGGAGGGTCTTGCGCCGACACGGGAAGTGCCGCCACGAGTACGAATCCGGCACAGGCCATCATGATCGCCACAACACGGCAGTCTCGCATTTCAGGACTCCTTCAACTTGCAGAGAATATACAGCCCACGTAGCCTGGCCGCTTCCTCGAGATAGCGGTACGCCTGCCGGCGCGACAACGCAAACTTGCGGCCGAGCCGATGCGCGGCCTCGGCGACTTCCAGCGGCTGCTCGAGCAACCGGGGGCAGGATGGGGTCACTCGGTCACCGTGACGGTGATGTTCTGAGCGACCGGGAGGGCGCCGTCGTGTGCCTGACAGCGCAGGACGTACTCCCCCGGCTCGTCAAAGGTCGCCTCCACGATCCAGCGGTTGTCCCTGGGAGCCGGCGGCGTCGTCCAGCCCCGGGCCATCGGGGCGTTGGCCCCGTCACGGCTGTCCTCCCATTCGGTAATCTGGGTTGGACTGAAGTCGACTTCCCCTTCCCCACGGTACACAAACCAGGAAACACGCAGACCGGTCGCGCTGGCCGGTCCCGGGCGATGGGCGTTGCCTGTCAAATAAGAATTCGGCCGTGGTGTCGGGAGCCCATCGTCGTGAGCCACGGCCGCCAGCGAAAGCGGCATGCCGGCCTTGACGGTGCGCGTAACGTCCCCTTCGACCTCCAGTGTCGGCGGCTCGTTCTCGTGGATCTCCGGGTCACCGCCACCTGCCCCACCAGCGCCACCGGTGTTTGCACTAATGACGAGCTTGTCAATGAAATACTCGGGCAGGAGCGTGGCATAGGCGCGCTCTGTCTTCCCCTTGCTCGTCAGTGTCCAAACCACCTCGCTGTCGCCGAAGTCGGCCGGAACAGGGACGCGGAAAATGAACCGACTGCGCCTGGGATAGAAATGGGTCGGCTGGCCGAGATCGGGTCCTCCGGGGTCGATTGTGTTGTCTGGACCAGCCGGCAGGTCCAGTTCCTCTACCCAGTTTCGGTTGAAGTAGCCGAACACCAGGTTGAACGACCCGTCCGGGTTCCGCTCCCATCCGTCATACACGGGAACGACATTCTGCCCCGAGTCGAACTGCTGCGCATGCGCGGAAGTAGCCGCGACACCCAGCAGTAGCGCACTACCCAGCGTCGCGACGACACACGACCAGCGAGGACCCACTACTGAAGCTCTTCCCGAGTCTCGATCCGGCACCTAGCGACGCGCCGACGACTGTTCAGGGGTGGCCGGCTCTTCCACCACCGGACACGTTGTGCACCCAGGGACGACCTGCCGGCCCGTCACCCCCAGCTTCTGGCGCCGCTCCTCAACGGCCTGCGCAAACTCCTCATCCGTCAGGATGATCCCCGCCCCCGGCATGAGGTTCATGTTGTCGACCGTCCGGTGCCCACCCCCCGACCAGTTCCGTGGGTCAGCCACGTTCCGGTTCGCACGCGAATTGTCGTAGTACCCGCGGATCCGAAGGATGGTGCCTTTCGGAAGCAGCGGCGCCACATCGTCCTCATACTCGTAGGCCAACACCCAGCTCTGGTCATACCCCGCGCAGGTCAGCGTCTCGGTTGTCGTCCCATATATCGCGTCCAGACAGAACCGCACCCCCGTCGCATGCATGTGCGGCTCGAACAATGTGAGCTTCGTGTTCTCCTCGAGCACTTTCACGGCGTCGACCAGGAGATTCGTCGCCCCAGCGGGTACGTCAATCAAGTCCTGGTTCGTCGAGACCCACACCGGCGACACTCGGTACTTCGGCTCGTATCCCGGTGGGTGGAACTTGAACCCGAGCTCGATGTGACCCGTCGTGTCCCGGCCGTTGGCGTGCATGTGAACCGAACGAAAGGCAATGTTCGCCCCGGCCGGCATGAACCTGCCCGCCTCCGCATCGAAGATATCGGCGTCGCGGCCCACTTCGTGGGTTGGGCAGCAGCCCCCGGGTACCGGCCTCATGTCTGGGCCGATCGCCGTCACCGACCCGTGGTGAATCACCCCCAGCCCGGCGGAGAACGCCGCGCCGGCATTCTCGACCTCCGCCTCCTTATCCCGAGCATCACTGACTTCCCGAAACTCGTATGCCGCCACGTACTGGTCTTCCGTCAATCCCGACGGGACGGTCTCGAACAGCCCCCACCAGTCCGGCGCCGCCGCCGCCATCGAGAACGGCTTCGACTTGACGATCAGATCAGGTTCCCCGATCGTCCATTCATCGGCAGCCCCCCATTCAAGAGGCTGGGGGAGGTCGGCGGGGTTGCCGCGCGGGGCGCCGTTGTCCGCCCAGTCAGCGATCAGCTGGATCTCGGCCTCACTCAGCGAGATGTCGCCCTTATAGCCTTGGATCCCGATGTTCTTCTCGATCATCCAGGGCGGCATGACGCCCTGCCGGTTGCGCAACTGCGTTCGGTTCTTGATCGCGCGCGCGTATGGTCGAGCTTCTTCATATGAGGTCAGTGACATCGGCGCAATCTGCCCAGGCCGATGGCATCTCTCACAACTGCGCTGCAGAATCGGTGCGATGTCTTTACTGTAGGTTGCTTCACCCTCGGCCGCATGCGACGTGACCACACCGGGCCCCAGAAGCACCAAGATCGGAAGGATGGCAGCCACCCATCCACGCCATGTCCACTCGTATGGGTCGGATATCATCGTCATCATCAGGATTTCCTTGAGATCACGAGTCAGCGCGTCGCCGAGTTCCCCTCTAGCATGCCGACTATCCGCAAGTTTACGCCACTGTTCTGCTCGACGCGCAACTTTTGTCCAGTCTAGCCGTTCTCCGACACAGCGGCCCAGGACGCAGCCATCGCCGGCGGCGGATCCCTCGACCACAGCCATCGCGGCCGTTTCCTCACGCGTCGCCCCACCGCTTGCGCAATTCGCTATCCGGGTCCTGCTCAATGCGCGATGCGGCGTCCAGGATCAAGACCCCGCGGCGGTCCGCCGAATAGGGAGACCAGTGCGGCAGACCGGCACCGTTGGGATCGCCGGTGCGCGCGAAGGCCAGCACCGTGTTTGACCACTGTTCTGCCAGTTGGCGGACCACCGGGTCCTTCGGATCGTGGAAGAAGGCGGTGCGCGAAGTCTCCGGACGCGCATAGTAGTTGAACGTGAACGGAACCTCACAGCCATGCGTGGCGCCGAGGGCACCGTCCATGACGGACGAGGGCAGGTCGAAACGGTACAGCCAGCCGCTGGACCCGGCCGCTGTAACCGCTTCGCTAGTGCGGATGGCAGCGCGCCGGAACATCTCGGTCCAGACCCGCTCGGTGAGGGTCTTGCCAGTATCGTCGGGATAAGCGTCCTGCAGCGCAGCGAGGTACTCGCCGGGGTCCGCGCCGGCGCGGAGGAGGTCGACGGTCATTGCCACCAGGACAGCGCTCATGGGGTCGAAGGTCGTCCCTTCGGGGGCGAGCGACGTGGCAAAGGTACCTTCATGCCGATTGGAGCCGGCGATGTAGGGCACGCCGCGCTCGGCACGCTCGGCGATCGCCTGATAGGTATCCCGAGTCACCACCACGCCGTCGACGCTGGCGCGGATCGTAATGCCGGAGGCGAGCTGCGCCGCCAGCAACTCTTCGGCGGGGAGCTGTCTGAGGTGATTGAGCAATTCTCCCTCGTCCACCTTCAGGTGCGCGGCCAGTGCCGATGCCAGGGGCGCCGGTGCGGTGGTGATCGCGGTGCCGCTGTGAGCGATGGCGCGGTGATACAGGCCGTCGGCGGAGGGCGCGGCCAGAAGGGCGTTGACGGAGCCGCCGCCGGAGGACACGCCGAAGATCGTCACGTTGTTGGGGTCACCACCGTAATCGGCGATGTTGTCCCGCACCCAGGTCAGTGCCAGGATCGGGTCGCGCAAACCGTTGGACGCGGATCCGGCCAGGTCGTCGTCGTACTTCGACAGGTCGAGAAAGCCAAACACGCCGAGCCGATAGTTGACTGTAACCACCACCACGTCGCCCTGGGCGGCAAGGACGGAGCCGTCGTGGTCGTTGCCGGAACCGATGTAGTAGGCGCCGCCGTGAATCCAGAACAACACCGGCCGGGCGCGACCGTCCGCTGCGGGGGTGTAGATGTCCACAGACAGACAGTCCTCACTGACTGCCTCCGCCGACGGCGGGCCGACCGGGTTTTCGGGTTGCATCGCGCGATTACCCAGCCTGGTGGCATCCAGCGTGCCCGACCAGGGCCCATGGGGTTCCGGCGCACGGAAGCGTCGTTCACCCACCGGGGGCTTGGCATAGGGAATGCCCTGGAAGCTCTGGATATCGTTTTCCGATTTGCCAACAATAGTGCCAAGCCGTGTAGTTAGAGGGGCCATCGTACGGACTCCGCTGTTGCGGAGTGCGGCAAAGGCCGGGACCATGCCGTCGAGCAGCGGGAGCGCAATGCTTGCGCCGAGGCCGCGCAGGACGGTACGGCGGGGGAGCGCCTTCCTGGTGACGATCATGGCTCGGATCTCCTCATCGTGAACGGCACGCTTCGGACGATGCCCAGGACAATCGAAGACCACGGATGGTCCGGGCCGGCTTCGCGCACGATAAGGCGAATGGTCGGCTGGTCGTAGTGCTCGACGCCACGGCCGAGGGCATAGGTCAGGAGCTTGCTGGTCACCGTTCTCACGAATGCTCGCGGCGGGACCGCAGCCGCGCGCGCAGCTCGGCAGGCCCGTCGAACACGGTGCCGCGATCCGCCGCCGCTGCCGTCGCCACCGAAGACAGCACGATCGTCTCAGCGCTGATCATGGGAACCCGTCGGAGCATACTACTAACGATGTCGACGGCGTCGTTCAGTGCAGTTGTCCCCGCCCGATCCGCTCCTTGAGCGTCTCCCCCGCGTAGTGGGCCTCTGCCTCGGTTATATCGATTCCGGCGGCGGCAGTGGTTTCGAAGCTGATGCTCCCGGAAACCGAGCAACCCGTCACGCTGGGGTATGTCCCCCACGAGCGGGTGGGCGACCCTCAGCCCAACACGATCGCGGCGCTGATTGGCTGCTCGGTATCGAGGGACCGGACCTGCCCGCGGCCACACTCGCCACGCTGATGACAGGCGCGCTTGCGGGTGTTTTCTACGTGGGTCAGGAAAGCCTTCTTGGCCTGTAGCGCTCCTGTACCTTAGAAAATCGCCAGCGCATTGATCGGCGAGCCGGTGCCGGTCTCCACCGCGAGCGGGGCGGCAACCAGCATGAACTCCCATCGGTTTTGGGCCGCCGCCGTTTCGGCGAGCGCCTCCAGGTCCTGGTTGTCGAACAGGTCGACGCCCATGGCCACGATCGTCAGTAGATGAACGGGCATTCTGGCTGCGCCCTCGATCTGCGTCGGCACGACGTCGGCCCCGGCGTCGCTACCGAGAAACGACACATCCCGCGCCTTGACCCACGGCATCGTCGACGCGTGCAGGCCGGCCAATCCCTGTGAGACCGCCCAGGGGCCGACCTCCGCTCGTCGGGCCCAGCGGCCAGTGCGGATGAAGATGGCATCTCCAGGCCGGACGGTGACGCCGGCCATCTCTTCCCAGGCCTCGAGGTCTTCCGTGTAGATCGGCGTCCCCGGCTCGAGATACGGCACGCCCTTGAGGCGTGGGATGTCAAACAACACGCCGCGGGTGATGATGCCATCCTGCAGGTTGATGATCGACGCGTTTGAACAGCCCCCCTCGGTCACCGTCTCCTGACCCACGCCGTTGTACATCTGTCCTTTGTAATGAATGTGGCACAGCGAATCGATGTGACTGTGCGAGTAGCCGTGATAGCTAATCGCGTACCGGTCGCTGGCCGAACCCATGACCGGGGGTTCGGCCTCCAGGTCGGGAACCTGCAGCAGTTCACGCTGGAACGGGCTGGGTACGTCCTCCGCTTCCTCGGTCAACAGGGGATGCTCGAGTGACACCGTGATCCCTTCGGTGACCAGCCCAACCGCTTCGAGCCGCTTCGCCGGCGTGATGAGGTTGGCCGCCCCGAGCTGGTCAGTCGGCCCCCACCGCCCCCAGTTCGACAGCTCGTCCATCATCCGCTCGATGTCGGCCTGGGTGAGATCATGCGATACGGGAGGGACGACCGGCGGCGTGTACTCGGCGACCATCGGGGCCGCTTCTTCAACGGGGTCTGCCGCGGGCGCGCAGCTTACGACAGCCGCGGAGAGCAGCCCGATCACGACGAGCGATCTCGGAGTCACAAGCCGTACACTCATTCCAATACCTCCAGGTGGTTGTGCCGGCCGCTCGACGGCCGCGACGGTGCGATTCTCAGCAAGGTGAGAGTCCGCGAGCCATAGTACTTAGTTCGGCAGGGCGAACACAAAAAGGTTATTGCCCGAGCTTGGCCGCAGCTCGGGCGTCAGGTCGAGGAAGCGCTGCGTGCCGGTGCTCACCGCGACGTACTGTCGTCCGGCAACGGCGTAGGTGATCGGATAGCCGGAGACTGACGAGCCGAGGTTGATCTCCCACAGGATCTCGCCGGTCTCGTGGTCAAAAGCTCGGAACCGTCCGTTGACGTCGCCCCCGAAGACGAGTCCACCCCCGGTGGCGACGAGTGACATGGTGGCGGCTCGCTGGTCGTACCGCCAACGGGTCTCACCCGTCTCGGCGGAGATCGCCTGCACAGTGCCGACCTGGTCGGTCCCGGGCGCAATCTGGCTGCGCCACGCGAGGGCGTAGAGGCCGCCGCTGGAATCGCGGTCGGAGGTCGTCGCCAGCATCCGGGCACAGACGTTCCGCAGCGGGTAGTACATCGTGTTGGTCAGGGGGCTGTAGGCGCCGGCCTCCCAGTCCTTGCCGCCGCTGGCGTGCGGACAGGCGAGCACCTCCTGACCCTCGGCGCTAAAGACGAGCTCCGAGCTCTCCGTCACGACCCCGGTCGCTCCGTCGATATCGCTGATCACGTTCTGTATGATGGTCGGCGTCGCCCACAGGAACTCACCGGTCTCGCGGTCGAGGGTATAGACCACGCCGGTCTTCCCGGGAATCCCGGTGATCACCTTCCGCATCTCGCCCGGTTGCAGCCGCGGGTTGATCCAGCTGACCGCTGACGGGTCGGGCGCGACCACCGTGTCGACCAGGAGACGCTCGAAGGGGTGGTCCAGGTCCCAGTGGTCGTTCAAGTGCTGATAGTACCAGACGATCTCGCCGGTGTCGGCGTCGAGCGCGAGCGTCGAGTTGTGATACAGATGCTGGTTGTCGGCGCCGCCAAGCAGGAACTTTGGTGCAGGCGACGTGACCGACGTGCCGATGTAGATCAGGTTCAGCTCCGGGTCGTAGCTCGGAACCATCCAGGCGCCCACGTGCTTCCGGTCCTCGAAGGGGACGTCTCCCCACGTCTCGTCACCCGGCTCACCCGGCGCAGGAATCGTGCGGCGTCGCCACAGCTCCGCCCCGGTCTCCGCATCGTGGGCGGTGATGACGCAGGCGTCGGGTCCGCCTTTCGGCATGCAGCTCCGGCCGGAGATCACCTTGCCGTTGGCGACAATCGGCCCTGAGCTCTGCAGAGCCGGGTTGACCTTGTAGTCGAGGATCTGTGTCTCCCATACCTGCTCGCCGGTCGCCGCGTCGAGCGCGAAGACGTGGTCGTCGACGCTGGTATCGATAATGAGGTCGCCATAGATGGCGATGTTCCGGTTGTTCTGCGACAAGCCGACCAAGGTGATGTACTCCCCGACGTCCTCAGGAACCTCCCGGCGGTGCTCCCAGAGGAGGTCGCCTGTGACCGCGTCGATCGCCTGGATCACGTCGTTCGGGTTGGGCATGTACAGGACGCCGTCGTACGCCAGGGGCGTGCCCTGCTGGCGCCCCTCGGTAAGCGCGCGCGACCAGACCAGGCGCAGCTCGCCGACGTTGTTCCGGTTGATGTCATCGAGCGGGCTGTAACCCCACCCGTCGAGCGTCCGACGCCACATCAGCCAGTCGCCGGGCGCCGGGTGCCCGAGCATGGCGTCGGTGACCGGGACGAAGGCGTCGTCATCGTTCGTCTGGGCCGTGAGCGAGACGTGAACCAAAACGAACGACGTCAGCAGCAGGGCGGCGAGAGAGGCAAGGGTGAGACGGAGGTATGGTCTAGGCATGGGATTACTCGGGAAGCGCAAACACGAACAGGTTGTTGCCCCAGCTCGGGCGGAACTCCGGCGTCAGGCCGGCAAAGACTCCGGCCGTCGACGCGCTGCCAGTGCTGGCCGCTACATACTGACGGCCGTCGACGGCAAAGCTGATCGGAAAGCCCGTCACCGGCGACCCTAGGTTGATCTCCCAGAGCACGTCGCCGGTCTCCTGATCGAGGGCCCGGAAGCGCCCGTTGACGTCGCCGCCAAACACCAGTCCGCCCCCGGTGGCCACCAGTGACAAGGTGGCAGCGCGCTGCTCGTGGAGCCAGGTCGTCCGGCCCGTCTCCGCCGAGATCGCCCGCACCGTACCGAGCTGGTCAGTGCCAGGCGCCAGCTCCAAACGGGCGAGGAGTTGGTAGATCACGAGCCCCTGGTCCGGGGTCGCCAGCACCTGCGCGCAGGAGTTGCGCAGCGGATAGTACATCGTGTTCGTCAGCGGGCTGTAGGCACCGGCCTCCCAGTCCTTCCCACCGAGCCAGCCGGGGCAGGACAGGACCTCCTGTCCGTACGCGCTGAAGACCACCTCGGGGTTCTCGGTGACGTTGCCGGTGGCGCCGTCGATGTCGTTGATCAGGTTCTGGGGGACGGTCGGGGTGGCCCAGAGAAACTCGCCGGTCTCGCGGTCGAGGGTGTACACCACCCCGGTCTTGCCCGGAATGCCGGTCACGACCTTGCGTACCTCGCCCGGTTGAAGTCGCGGGTTGATCCAGCTCACTTCCCTCGCGTCGGGCGTCACCGCCGTGTCGACCAGCAGCCGCTCGAAGGGATGGTCCATGTCCCAGTGGTCGTTCAGGTGCTGGTAATACCAGACGATCTCGCCAGTGTCGGCGTCGAGCGCCAGCGTGCAGTTGTGATAGAGGTGCTGGCGGTCAGCGCCGCCCAGGAGAAACTTCGGCGCCGGTGACGTCACCGACGTCCCGACGTAGATCAGGCCGAGCTCCGGGTCGTAGCTCGGTGGCATCCATGACCCGACGTGTAGCCGCTTCTCGTAGGGCACGTCGCCCCAGGTCTCGTCCCCCGGCTCCCCAGGCTTTGGTATCAGCTGCCGCCGCCAGAGCTCGGCACCGGTCTCCGCGTCGTGGGCGACGATGACACAGGACTCTGGCCCGCCCTTTTGCGAACAACCGCGCCCCGAAATCACCTTGCCGTCGGCGATGATCGGCCCCGCCCCCTGCAGCGCTGGCTGAGTCTCGTAATCGAGCACTTCGGTGTCCCACACGACATCACCGGTGACGGCGTCGAGGGCGAAGATGTGGTCGTCGACACTCGTATCGATAATGAGGTTGCCGTGGATGGCAACGTTTCGGTTGTTCTGGGAAAGAAAGCCAAAGCCGACGTAGACTTCTGGATTCTCCCGGCGGTGCTCCCAGATCAAATCGCCGGTGACCGCGTCGATCGCCTGGATAACGTCGTTGGGATTTGGCATGTAGAGGACGCCACCGTAGGCGAGTGGTGTCCCGGTCTGGCTGCCGGTGCTCAACGCGCGAGTCCAGACCATCCGTAGCTGATCCACGTTGTCCCGGTTGATCTGATCGAGTGGGCTGTAGCCCCAGCCGTTGGTCGTGCGGCGCCACGACAGCCAATCACCTGCCGCCGGGGCTTCAAGCATGGCGTCGGTGACCGGAACAAAGTCGTCGTCATCGTTCGTCTGGGCCGCCAGCGAGACGTGCACCACACCGGACGACGCCAGCAGCAGGGCGGCGAGAGAGACAAGGGTGAGACGGAGGCATGGTCTAATCTTAGGCATAGGATTACTCGGGAAGCGCAAACACAAACAGGTTATTCGCGGCGCTCGGCCGCAGCTCGGGCGTCAACCGCTCCACCCGGGTGTCACCCGTCGCCTGGTCGAAGGCGCGAAACCGACCGTTCGCGTCGCCGCCGAACACGAGCCCGCCGCCGGTGGCCACCAGCGAGTGGGTGGCCGCGCGCTGCTCGCGGCGCCAGGTCGTCTCGCCCGTCTCCGCCGAGATCGCCCACACGCTGCCCAGTTGGTCGGTCCCGGGCGCCAGCTGGAAGCGGGAGGCCAGCTGGTAAATCGCCAGGCCTTCCTCCGACGTGGTCCGTACTCGTGCGCAGGTGTTCTGCATCGGCGGGTAGCCGTCTGGTTCTAGCAGGCCTTCCGGTTACGGCGCCTGGTAGAGCTGGATCATGTAGCCGTCAGGGTCATGGAAGCCGATGAGGTGCGCGCCCGACCCGATCACGGTGTCGCGGAAGATCGTGGCGCCGCGGTCGGTCGCCCGCTTGGCCACCGCCTTGGCATCTGAGACGTTCACGACGATTCGGCCGTACGCGGTTCTGCCTTCGGGCAGCGGATCGTCGTTGAAGTGTGCCAGGAGCAATCCCATGCCGCTCCCTGGTCGACCCAGCCCGATTTCGATGAGGTTGCCCTGCGACGCAAACTCGAAGGTGCGCTTCAAGCCAAACACCTCGTTGTAGAACGTCTCCGAGCGCGCGATGTCTTCCACATTGAGAGCGACGCTGCTCATTGTGATGGTCTGAGCGTCTCCGGACGACTGTGCTTCCGCCGCCGCTGCCACGGAGAGGCTGAGCGTCACGCCGACGAGCACTGCGGTGAGTGAGAGGGGAATACGAACCATGATGAGGGCACCTCCTGGGCGCGGGCGAAGGTGAACTAGGCGTTGTCGAGCAGCGCGATTTTACACCATATCGTGTCAGTTCGACCCATCGGCGGGGAGCGCGTCCTGCAGGTCGACTTACTCCACGATCAGCTGGCCGATCGACCAGAGGTGGTCGTGACAGACGTACTCGTAGGTGCCGGGCTGGTCCACCACGACTGACCCGGAGGCTCCAGGGGCGATTGGACCCGTATTCCAGGATCCGTCGCGTGCCGCGATGAGATGAGAGAGGGTCGTCGTGTTCGAGAAGGTCACGGTGGCACCCACGGGGACCCGGGCTCGAGTCGGCGTCAACCCATACTCGTTGTGCCACTCGTCTCGCCGGCCCAAGTTGCGGTTTCCTGAACACGGACGGTGCCCAACTCGATCGTGGTCGTGTCGACCACGAGCCCCTCGAAGGCGACTTCGGTCGCTGGTGGTTCCGGAGCTGGGCGAGGCGGAAGCGTTCCGCCCAAGGTGAACGCCCACACGACCCTGCTCATCGTGAGCGCGACGAACTGCTCCCCGTCGATCTCGTAGGTGATGACGGGACCGCCACCCACAGGATCGCGGAAGAGCATCAGGTGGAGCTGGCACTCGACGGCGAACGCATCGCCCTGTATGCCGTCGGCAGCGCCGACGCCTACAGGCCGCTGAACCCCGAGGCCAACAATCAGGGCGTGGCCGTCAACAAGGCGTTCACGGCCGACGAGCATATGCGGCTGCGGTTGCCGATGACGGCTGGCGCCCACGCGCTGATGGCCACGTTCGTCGGCGAACCGGCCGCCCTATCCTCGACAGGTCCGGCGGTTGACGCGATCCTGCTCACCGGTCCGTTCGACGCGCGACCTGCCACGGGTACCGACACGGCCAGCCGCGAACGGGTGTTCGTCTGCTATCCCGCCACTGCGGATGCAGATGCAGAAGAGCCGTGCGCCCGGACCATCCTGTCCAGACTGGGACGCCTCGCGTATCGAGGACCGCTCGCCGAGGCCGAGCGGGAGACGCTGATGGGGTTCTACCGCGACGGCCGGCTGAAAGGCGGTTTCGAGACCGGCATCGAGCTGGCGCTCCGCTTCATGTTGGCCAGCCCGGAGTTCGTCTTCCGCGCGGAAGCGGAGCCGGCATCGATCGCCTCCGACACCGCCTACCCGGTGTCCGACCTGGATCTGGCCTCACGCCCAACGAAGGCCCCGCTACACGCCCGACAGATGGGTCAGCTGACCGGTGCTGTCGCCGAGCTGCTCGGTCGGCACCCCCACCTTGTCGAGCAGACTGAGCTGCAGGTTGGTCAGCGGAGTGTCGTCGGCGACCTTGAGATGGCGGCCGCCCCGCAACCGGCCTCCGGCCCCGCCCGCCACGAGAATCGGCAAGTTGACGTGCAGATGCCGATTCCCATCGCTGATCCCGCATCCGTAGAGCATCAGCATGTGGTCCAGCAACGTGCCGTCGCCGTCTGGGGTGGACCGCAGCCGGTCGAGGAAGTAGGCGAACTGCTCGATGTGATGCTGGTTCAGCTTGGCCAGCTTCGCCATCCGCTCCGGCTTGTTCTGGTGGTGTGATAGCCCGTGATGTGGGTCCGGGATCCCCAGCTCGGGATAGGTCCGGGGGCTGACCTCCCTTGACATCATGAAGGTGATGACCCGTGTCATGTCTGTCTGCAACGCCAACACCTGCAAGTCGAACATCAGCCGCGCATGGTCGGCGAACGTGTCCGGGATCCCTCCGGCAGGCCGCGCCAGCTCGGGCAACTCGACCACGCTTTGGTTTTCGGCCAGCTGGATCCGCCGCTCGATGTCGCGGATGGCGTCGAGATACTGCGTGACCTTCCCACGGTCTTCTGGCGACAGAACGCTGCGGAAACTGTCGACCTCGTGCACCAGCGAGTCGAGAATGCTTCGATCCTCTCGGATCCGCTTCAGCCGGGCCGCCTGGCTCGTGTCGTCAGTATCACCGAAGAGCCGTTCGAACACGGCGCGTGGCTGATTCTCCATCGGCAGCGGGGTGGTCGGGTTGCGCCACGACAGGGTGTTCGCGTACGCACAGCTCCATCCGGCCTCACAGGCGCCGATCAGCTCGTTCGGGTCGAGCGCGAGCTCCAGCGACGTCAGCGGCGTCTCCTGTCCGATCCGGCTCGCGGCAATCTGGTCGATCGAGGTCCCGCCGCGGATGTCCGGCCCTTCGGTCTGCTTCGGGTGCACCCCGGTGAGGAACGCCGAGGCCGCGCGGACATGGTCGCCGGTGCCCTCGCTCGGCAGCGGGAACATCGGGGCACTCGCGAGCCCGGTCACGACGGTGAGCTGGTCACGGAACGGTGTGAGTGGCGTCAGCGTCTGCGGGAGATCGAAGCTGGCGCCCTCGGCCGTCGGCGTCCACTGGTCCATGATGACGCCGTTGGGCACATAGCCGACGTAGAGCCGCGGCACCGGCCGAGCAGCGGTCTTCCGCATCGCCGACAGCGCCGGCACCATACCGTCCAGGAGCGGCAGAGCGAGCGTCGCGCCGACTCCCCGGAGAAACGTCCGACGCGGCAACGCCTTCTTGGTGATGATCATGACGCGGGGCCTCTCCTCATCTGAAACGGGACACTCCGGGCGATCCCGACAATCAGCGCCGACCAACGATAGTCCTCCGCCGCTGCCTCGCGAACGATCCGACGGACCGCAGGAGCATCGTAGTACTCTACACCGCGCCCCAGCGCGAAGGTCAGCAGTTTCTCCGTCACGGTGGTCACGAAGTTCTCCGGCCGCCGCAGCAAGGCCGCAGCGAGCGAACTTGGCCCATCCACCGGGGTGCCATCGGCCAGCTGACCGGATGCGTCGATCGGGGTCTCCGCCTCGCTGGTCGTCCGCCACCGACCGATGCCGTCGAAGTTCTCCAAGGCAAACCCGAGCGGGTCCATCACTCGGTGACAGGCGGCACACGCCGGACTCGCCCGATGCGCCTCCAGCCGAGCACGCACCGACTGCGGCGGCTCGTCGCTCTCGTCATTCTCCGTCAGCGTCGGCACGTCCGGGGGTGGCGGGGGGGGAGGCGAGCCCAGCACGTTCTCGAGGAGCCACTTCCCGCGGACAACCGGCGAGGTCCGATGCGGGTAGGAGGTCACCGTCAGCAAGCTTCCCTTGCCCAGTAGCCCGCGCCGCGGCGTGAGATCGCCCCGAAGTGTGATCCGACGGAAATGGTTCCCGTAAATGTTCGGCACGCCATAGTGCTCGGCCAGCCGCTGGTTGACGAACGTCTGGTCGGACGTCAGGAGCTCACGCACACTGTGGTCCTCGCGGATCTGGCTATCGAGAAACAGCTCCATCTCCCGAGCCATCGCCTCGCGCAGGTTGGCATCGAAGTCGGCGAAGGCATACGGGTCGGGCGAGACGAGGGCCATGTTGCGAAGATACAGCCACTGCCCCCCGAAGTTGTCGACGAGGGTGCGGGCCCGGGGGTCGGCCAGCATCCGCGCCACCTGCGCCTCCAGCACGCCCGGCCGGCGGAGGTCTCCCCTCTCGGCCACCGTCAACAGCTCATCGTCTGGGACGGTGCTCCATAGGAAGAACGACAGCCGGGAGGCCAGCTCGAGGTCTGTGATCTGATACGGAGTACCTGGCGCGAGCCCGTCCGGGTCACGCTCACGGCGGAACAAGAAGTCGGGGCTCACGAGCATTCGCCGCAAGGCCATCTCGATACCGGTATCGAAGTCTCCGTCAATCCGCCCGCGGTGGAAGAAGCCAAGCAACATCTCGATATCGCCGGCGGTGAGCGGGCGCCGGAATGCCAGGCGGCCACGATGAGCGAGGATCTCCCGCGCGCAGGCAGTCTCTTCTGGACCGGACGGGACGGCGGCGGCCGGTGGTCGGCAGCTAAAGATGACGCGCCGGCTGGGCGTGTCGCCCCGGCCAGTCACGTTGTATGGCCCGTGTAGCTCGACCCGTCCGATGCCCGGGTCCCGAGTCTCGTCGCCGGCGTACTCGTAGCTCTGGACCGCATAGTGCGGCCGACGCATGCCCTCCAGGATCGCGGCCTGGTCGACGAAACTCACGGCAAACAGGTGCGGACCGGCAGGAGCAACAAACCGCACCTCCTGGCCATCTTCCGGTGGGTTCCGGTAGTCGCGGGCGCGTGGCTGGTCTCCGTCGTTCGGCAGGGGCCCACCCACCGTCAGTGATTTCACCAACGCGCCGTCCAGCCGCACCTCGAGTTGGTGCGGGTCGACGAGTCCGCGAACCCGCCCGTCGTAGGTGCGGGCGAGATACACCTTGGCCACATACTCGCCGTCGACGGGGAAGGTGTGCCGTACGGCCAGGCCCCCACGAGAGCCGAAGGGCAGATCATCGCTGATGCGACCGTCTTGTTTCAGGTACTTGTCGACGACGAAGATCTCAGTGGACGGCGCCGTCGTCGCATCACCGACCGCCAGACGGCTGATCTTCCTGGCCGCCGACAGATACCGCTCGGTCAACATCGGCGACACCGACAGGACATCGGCGATGTTGTCGAACCCGTAGCCAGAGTCGTCGGCCGGGAGCAGCGACTGGCCGTCGATCTCGAGGGCGAGGAGATCACGGATGGCGTTGGTGTACTCGGCTCGGTTCAGCCGGTGGACCGCCGGACGTCGTCCCGGGTTCGGGTCGGTGGCGGCAACCCCATCAAGCGCCCCCTCGAGCCGGGCGGCGATGCGTTCGTACTCGGTGTCGTCCGGACGCAGGCGGCCGGGCGGCGGCATCGTCCGAGTCCGCAGCTTGCGCACCACGGTCTCCCACAACTCGACCTCGGCACTGTTCTGGCCGACCTGGCCGAGATCGAGCTCCTGCAGCGACAACCCAGCGGTCAGCGTCCGGTCGTTGTGGCAGGCGACACAGTGACGGTCAAGGAGAAGCCGGTCCTCGTCTGCGGTCGGCTGCGGCTGTGCGGTCGGCTGCGGCTGGGGGGCCGGCTGCGGTTGCGCGGCCGCGAGCCCGGCGCCGCAGTAGAGCGCGGCGAGCCAAAGTCGCAGGATGCCTCCACCTCGTACCACCATTAGAGAATGCAATATAGTGAGGGGCGACGCGGGGAGTCAACAAACCGGACACGAGGCGCCGCTGACCTGGTCGCCGTGCTCCTCGCGGCAGGCGCCGACGTCAATGCCGCCGACGACCATGGGGTGACCGCGCAGCTCGGCGTCGGACAGCTCGCTCTGCGGATGGTGACGCAGGTGGCCGACGCGTCGACCCGCGCGGCGGCGGGCCAGCTTCCGAGCGATCAGATCCTTGCGATGGCTCAAGAGCCAGAGCCAATGCAGACGGATCTGCCCCTGGGTGGTCACGAGCAGCTGCATCACCAGTCCCCACGTCGGGTTGGACCTGAGGGCCCGGTACGTCGCCCGGTCCACCGCCCGCACGCACGCGCCGGATGATCGCGCGCGCGCCGCCCACCGGGCCAGCGGCGGCGGGCACACGGCGCCGGGCCAGAGCTCGAGGGCACGAGTCTCTCCGTCACGCCGGACCCGCGCCGCGGTCTGGTTCAACACGGGCCCTCCCGCAGATACGCCACCAGCTGCGCCCCCGCCTGATGCAGGTCGGCTTTCGTTCACGATGCAGTACCGATCAAAGATCGCCCGCGTCGTGTGCCCCGTCAGTTGCATCGCGACCCGCTCGGGCACGCCTGCGCGGACCAAGTTACGGGCGGCCGTGCGCCGACAGTCGTGCAGCAGCCGTCCGGGCACGCCCGCCTGGCGACAGGCCGCGGGCCACGCCGTCCGCCACACCCGCACCGTCGTCGCGTCTCGGGTAAAGACCCGGGGGTCCCCAGCGCGACGCTGCACCCGTCGGCGTGACAACACCGCCTCGATCGGCGGCGAGATCGGGAGCACGCGGCCCACGCGCGTCTTCGACCGCGCGGGCGAGAGCCGCACCACCCCGCCCCCCTCGTCCACCTCATCCCACCCGAGCCCGAGAATCTCCCGCTTCCGCCACCCCGAGTAGTACGCAAAGTCCAACACATCCTGGTACGGCGCCGGTAAGTACTGCCGCACGGCCGTGTACTCCGCGTGCTCGAAGAACCCCTGGCGCGGGCCGTTCTCCTCAAGCCGCTCCGGGAAGACTGGGCGCTCGCGCAGTTGGCGCCCGCGGACCGCGAGTTGGAACATCCGGCTCAGCGCCGAGGTCTCCCGGTTGACCGTCGCCGCCGCCGCCCCGGCCGCGCGGCGGCGCCGCTGATAGCTCCGAATCGCTTCCGTCGTGATTGTGGTGGCTGGCCACCCGCCGAAGACCGCTCGAAGATTCGCGACGCGCCCGCGGGCGGTATCGAGCGTCCGGAGCTGCCGCACGCCGTAGTCATCGAGATACCACGCCGCCAAGGCGTCGAAGGTGAGGGCGGCCGAGGGGGCGCTCCCCCGCCGCTCGCCGAGCCGTGTGGCCAGCAGCCGTTCAGCAACCTCTCGGTCCGAGGACCGGGCGCTTTCGCGGTACTCCCGCCCGTCCCAGCGATACGCGATGTAATAGATCTGGCCTCGTCGATAGACGTCCCGTCCCTGCCATCCTGGTCTACCCTCCTCCTTATTACTAGGGAGCCCTCGCGGCCCGGCACCAGCTTCGCTCCGGCACGCGCCAGAGTGAAGCACTTTCTCGCCTCAATGACGACGGACAAAGCCGTCTGGAATCAGTAACTTACGGGCGACGTGGACACCGAGAGATACCCTCGATGTGAGCCATGTGCGCTCACATCTCATCCATCGGTTATCAGGGATCAGGCCAGACACGTCGAAATGTGCCGTTTTCCTAAGGAAATCAGTGGGTGTGGACAGTCCGCGGACAGCAGAATATAACCGTCATGTGATTACCGATCAGGCCCACATTCTTTGGCGATTCAGGCCTGATTTCTGAGGGTCGTTCCACCGGCGGCCTTCTAAGCGCCGCCAACACAGCACCGATTGAAGCCGACCTCGGTAAAACGGGGTCGGCTTTCATGCGTCTTGGCTGTTCGCGGCCGTTCAGACCCCCCTTTCACGGAAAAGTTTGCAAGTTTTTTCAAGTTGTCAGCTTCCTGTCTGTAAAGAGCGCCACGCGCTCGAGAGTCAAGCCCATTCCTAGTTGAAACTCTCCGCGGCTCCTGATTGCTTACGCGGCTTTCTTCGTCGACGTCGTCGTGTCGATCTTCAGCTCTCGCTTCAATGCGTCACGAAGCCTGGGCAGGTGCCGGTAGCCCATCACCTTGCGCAGGCGTGGCTCGATGTCCAGGAGCGCAGTGGCCAGCCAGCGATGGCGTTGACTCGAGTTCTGCCAGTGATCGACCTTCGCACAGCGCTCCTCAATGAGCGCGTTGATGGACTCGAGGCTGTTCGTCGTCTTCAGCGACCGGCCCAGCACACCGTACACCCCGAGGCGATGCAACGTCAGGGTCTCGTCGAGGCCTTCCGCCAGACTGCCGGCCGCGGATTGGTTCCGATCCTCCAGCTCATGCTGGAGCGACTTGAGGGCGGCGAGGGCCTCGTCGTACTCCGGACGGTTGTAGGCGCGCTGGAGACGCTGCCGCCACACCGGCTGCTCACGCTTGGCCACGTAACTCACCACGTTCTCGCGCGTGTGCCACTGACACCGTTGCACCAGGGCGCGGTGGCGGAAGGCTTTCCGCACGGCCGCCCGGAGCCCCTTGCCGCCATCCACGATCACCAGAAGCCCCTGGGAGACATCGAGGCCCCGCTCGACCAATGACCGGAGGAACGGGGTCAACACCTTCTCGGTCTCCGTGTCCGTCTCGACGACGCCCAGGAACCGTTTGTCCCCCGTCATCGTGATGCCCAGCGCGACGACCATCGTCGCCTCGGCGAACGTCTTGCCGTCCAGCACGAGGGCCACGACGTCCTCCCCGGAGAGGTCCCGCTCCTGGAGCTCGCGGAGTTTCGTCGCGCTGGCCTGAATGAACGCGCGGGACACCGTCGACCCCGATAGGCCGATCGCCCTGGGAATCGCCTCGGCGGCCGCCGCGTAGTTGCGGCACGAGATCCCATACAGCACGCGCCTCAGCAACAGGTCGTTGACTGCGCGATCGCCATGCAGCGCCTCGTACGACCGCAGGGGAATCTCGCGCTCCGTGACATGGCGAATCCGGGGCACGCGAATCGGCACGCGCTGGCCGGCCAACCCGACCGTCCCGGGGTTGCTGCCATGACGGCGCCCGCCGACTGACGGGGCTTTGCGGGCGTAGCGCTCGCCAGCCAGCGCGGTCACTTCCTCGTCGAGCAACTCCTCGATGTGCATCAAGCCCAGCGGAACCAACGACCGGATCAACGCCACCTTGGCATCGACCTCCAGCTCGGCGTACTCCTCTCGGTCGATGACGTCGACCGCGCCCAACGTGTGACCTTTCTTGCGCTTCCTGACCGATCGTAGGACACTGCTCATCTCGGCTCCTTTCTCTCGTGGGCTGATGTCCGTCTTCTCAAACGTCATCAAACCACAGGGTTTGGAGCCGCTTCAATTTCCAACTAAGTTTCGCTCACACTCGCGCTCGACAACGTAGCCTGACAAGGCTGCGTTGTCCGGTGCTCGTCTCTCCCCCAAGTGGTTCCGTGAAGTGAGTTGATTCCCGGTGCTCGTCTCTCCCCCGAGTGCGCCCTAATAGAGTACTGAGCCTCCTCGTGGATCTGCCCCCCTGTCGGCCCGGTCCGTGGTCGAAGACGAGGAAGGCAGGGTGAGCGTCGATCCGAGGGCGCCGAGGCCGGGAGAATGCGTGCGCACGCGTTTTTCGGGCATTACCTGCGAGGTCTGTCAGATGATCTTCACGCCCTCACGGCCGTGGCAGCGGTTCTGTTCACCTCGGTGCCGGTCGGCGGGACGCCGGCAGCAGGAGGCAGATCGGCTGAGCGAGGTCCTGGCGCGGGCGCTCCCAGATGATCCCGGTCGGGCGGAGTGAGTCAGGCGTCTCGGAGAGCCGCCTATTGTCCTCTCGTAAGCTTCCCCCCCCGGTAGACACTCGAAGGTAGACTGCTCCCGGCTCTGACGTTGGGCGGCCCGTCAGGGCGACCGCCTTCAACGAATTGTTAGCCACCGTGCTCACGGCGAAGGATAAAGAATAACGGCGAGGTCATTCCCTTCAAATCCATGGCGCCGAACACGGCATCTTGGTCAATTTTTCGAAACACGTCGTTCATAGGCAAATGGTCGTAAATCATGGTTGCGCTCGACTTGCCCCGATAGGTTGTCTTGCGCAACCTCGCCCTGGACGGGAACGTTCTGAGAAAAGGAATAAGTGTCTGAAAGATACGACCCACCACGGCGGACTTGAGCATGGGCACACGAACCATCAAGCCCAACGAAGGCCCCAAAGGGGCGGGGTTCACAATGGCAAGTCCGCCGCGAAGTGTTGAAAAGACCAACGCGCATCACCCGAGTCGCGGACGACAGCGTCTACTACGAACTCACCTTGAACGATCCGCGAATCTGGGCCGCCCCCTGGACGATCGGTTTTCCGCTCGTCGAAGAGAACGACTATCAAATCTATGAATACGGCTGCCATGAGGGCAACCAGCAGATGCACCACATGCTGAGTGCGGCTCGGACAGACGAAGCGGCTGCGGCAGACGGCCAGTAGATTAGCCGGAACCAGGCCGATCGTTCGATGCCGTCGGGCCTGGGACACCAGCACCGTCGTGATCCCCGACACTGACAACCTTGCCTTAGGTGGCCACAGGTCCTGAAGTCACGGATGCCCTTCAACGGAGTGAATGCCGCCACGGTGATGGGCGCGGTCTCCGGCTACGATGCCCTGTTAGAACGCTCGCGGCGGAGGGCACGTCGGGGCGGCGCGTGGCGGGGGGTGTCTAATCTGGACTATTGTCCCGTCGCCATCAGCGTCTTCGTCAGCAGCGGCAAGGTGACCCCCATGGCGGTCGCCGGGATCAGCAAGACGAGACACGCAACCAGAAGACGCAGCCCGTTGAGGAGCCATACGTGGTCGGCGAGCGGCCGCAGCAGAGAACCGAGCACCGGACCCAGTTGTGGTAGCAGATAGACGATGCCGATGCCGGTCACCGCAATCGCGACTTCGGCATAGGCATACGCGCGGAAGGGTTTCGTCAAGCGGTCGCCGTGACGGGCGGCAAGGCCGTTTCCTAGCGCCAGACGGCCCATAAAACCCCGACAGCACGAGACTCGAGGCCAAGATGCTGCTGCCAAGGGCAAGCCCGGCCTGCCGGAACCACAACGCCTCGAACAGAAGGGCCGAAAGCCCCGAGGTGAAGAACACCGCGCAAATCAAAGGGGTCATGGGCGCGCCGCCGTCCCGGACCATCGACCCCGACGTCCTGCGCGATGACGATGAGCCGGTCGCTCGGGAAGCTATCGCATCACGGTGATCGTGACATCATCGAAATCGATGAGTCCGCCGTCGTGCGCCAGCGCTCTGAGCACGTAGGTTCCCGGCTCGCTGAAGGTGGCTCGGACCGTCCACCGACTCTCGGGCGGGACGGGGGGGGTCTCCCAACCCGTCGACCACGGCGAGTTGCCGCCGTCACGACGATCCTGCCAGACCTTGACTTGCGGAGGGTCGAAGATCACCTCACCTGGTCCGCGATATCGGAACCACGACAACCGCAGCCCGGTGGCGGAATTGGGAACGATATGGCTCTGCCCGATCAAGAACGTGGGCAGCGAACGTGGCGCAGGTTTCCCGTCATCGATCGCCACCGCGCTCAGCGTCACCGGCTCGCCGGCACTGACGGTCATTGTCTTTGGCCCATCGATCGTCAGTTTCGGTTTGACGTTGCCCATCATGTCTGGGTGAAAGCCGGTCAGTCCCCCAGCCCCAAAGTTCGCCATCATGACGGTCTCGTCGACGACGTACTCTGGCTTGAGCGTCGCGTAGGCCTTCTCCGTGACCCCGTTGCTGGTCAGCGACCATACGACCTCCCGATCACCGAAATCAGCGGGAACCGGCACCTTGAACACGAATTGGCTCCGGCGCGGGAAGAAGTGTGTGGGCTGTCCGAGATCGGGACCTCCCGGATCGAGGTTGTTGTCCCGACCGACCGGGACGTCGATCTCCTCCTCCCAGTTCCGGTTGTAGTAGCCGAACCAGAGATCGATCGACCCGTCGTCGTGACGCCAGAAGCCTTCATACACCGGTGCGATGTTCTGTCCCCGGGCCGGGGCCTGGGCGCTCGGACGCGGGGCGGCCAGTATCACACCGACACCGATGACGAGTGCCACAACGGCCACATGACGTGGACGCCTGAACATCGGGCATTTCATTGTCATGACGGACATCACCGGACATCACCCCACTGCTGGAATTCCCGGCTCCGGCCTACTCTTGCTAGTTCTGACCCGCCGCACCCCGCGCCCGGGCGATCTCTTCCGAGGGTCTACCCATCCTCGGCATCTCTTCGAAGCCACACAGCGGACACCCCAGGACGGCTTCTCCCTTCGCGAGGTTGAGCCGCTCGCGCCGTGTGGCCATTTCCTCCTGGAACTGCTCGTCGGTCAGCTTGATCGGGAAGGCGATGAGCATCGCCATGTTGTCGATCGAGCGATGCCCGAGCCCGCTCCAGTTCCTCGGATCGACGACGTTCTTGTTGGTAGCGGTATTGTCGAAGTACGCCGTGATGTGGATCAGGGTCCCCTTCGGGAGCAGCGGCGCGGTGTCATCGTCGTAGTAGTAGACCTTCACCCAGTTGTGGTCGTAGCCGGCGCAGTTAAGCACCTCCGTCCGGCCGCCCCAGATCGCCTCCATGCACATCCTGACGCCAGCCGCGTGCATGTGCGGCTCGAACGTGGTGATCTTCATGTTGTCGCGCAGGGTCGTGTAGATGTGAACTTCCTGGTCGGCCGTGTTGGCACGAAGATCGATCTCGCCGTTGCCAATCGTCATATACCCGAGCTGCCGCTGCGGCTCGTATCCTTCGGGGTGGAATCTGTACGCAGCGCGCAGATGGGCCGTTGTCTCCTCGCCGCTGGCATGCATGTGGACCGACGGAAAGACCAGCTGTGACCCGGCCTTCAGCAGCCGTCCCGCCAGCGGGTCGAACACCTCCGCGTTCCGCCCGACCTCATGCGGCCCCCCGATCCCCTGCCCTGGGTTCCCTTCGCCATCGATCATCGCGTGGGCGGCGTGGTGGAAGATGAACTTGCCACCCGTGCCGCCCTGAACGTTGCTGACCTCCTTGAACTCGACCGCCGCGACGTACCGATCCTCAGTCACACCGGTGGACACCGGCGCGAGCGCCCCCCACCAGTCCGGGGCCTCGGCCGCCATGGTGATCGGCGGGCTATCGACAATCAGGTCCGGCTCCCCGATGCTCCACTCGTTGGCGGCCGTAAAGACCAGCGGAGCCGGCATGTCGGCCGGGTTTCCTCGAGGTGCACCACTGTCCACCCACATGGCGATCGTTTGGATCTCGTCCTCGCTCAGCGAGATGTCGTCCCTAAAGCCCTGGAGACCGACGTCCTTCTCGATGAACCACGGCGGCATGACCCCCATCCGGTTCCGTAACCCGGTCCGCTGCTTGATGCTGCGCGCCCAGGGACGAACCTCTTCGTAGGTAACCAGCGACATCGGCGCGACCGAGTTCGCGCGATGGCAGCTTTGACAGCTGCGCTGCAGAATCGGAGCGATGTCCTTCGCGAACGTCGGCTCAGCCGCTTGTCCGGCCGACGCGAGCAATGGCATTGCGATGATGGCCAGGCTAGCCAGCGCGGCGGTCTGCACGCCCGCTCCGAAGCTCGTCCGCCCCGTGGGCCGATTCAGCGTCATCGTCATCAGTGTCACTCTTTCTTCTCCTCTTGAAACCGGAGGGGTTCGCGAAAGAAATCTGTGTATTTATCTAATGTATCCGACCATGGGCCATTCACAAAGAAACTCCGGAAGCCGAACTCGCGACTCACCTCAATCGGCCTCACGATGTCGACACCGCCAGCCTGCATCCACCCGTACACCGGGTCGATGTCCTCGTACGAAAAGCCGATATGGTCGATCGGACTTCCCACGCTCGGCTCCAGGCTCCGGCCCACCGGCATCCGACGCTCGGCATCGACGTAGTAATGATCCTTGTACGTAATCAGGAAGCTCACACCGTCGAGGCGGAACTCGTGTCCCCACACGCGGTTCGGGTCTGCCGGACGCGGCACCCGTCGGACGACATGCTCCTGAAGTTCACGAACGCGGGCGAGCTGCTTCTGCAGGTCGGACGACGTGGCCAGAGCGGCGGCAACATGGACACGCAGAACCTGAAGCGACCGGCCGAAGTGTTCGTGTATCCGGAGACGAACGAGGTCCTTGTCGCGGACGGATACGGCACCCGTCGGGTGATCGTGCTGGATGCGGTCACCGGGGCCTTCAAGCGCATGTGGGGCGCCTTCGGGAACGAGCCGCTCGATTCATCCCCCGAGCCGCCACCGGACGCTGTCCTGGGCCCCCCGCAGTTCGGGGTGGTGCACGGCCTCGAAGTCTCGAACGACGGGCTGGTCTACGTCGCCGACCGGGACAACAATCACATTCAGGTCTTCACCGCCGACGGCACGTACACGACCCAGGCGTTCGTCAACCGGAACGCCAACCCGAACACGACAGCCGGCCTCGCCTTCTCGGCGGACCCGGGGCAGCAGTTCCTCTACGCGGCCGACCTCGGCAACGGACAGATCCACCTGCTCGAGCGCGAGACGCTCGACGTGCTCGATTCGTTTGGACGCAGCGGCGTGGAGCCTGGCGACCTGAGTGGGGTGCACTACATCGCCACCGACAGCCAGGGCAACCTCTATACGGCGGAGGTCCAGGAAGGCCGCCGCGTGCAGAAGTTCGTGCTGGCGGGCACGACCCCAGGCAGTTGACGGTCGCAGCGTGTCTTCGGTATAAGGGTATAAGGAAGAGATGAATCGACTAGCTCCCGTCATCGTATTCGTGCTGTTGGCCCTGGCTGCCGCGCCGGCCGCCGGTCAGTCCTTCGAGCCGCCGAGGACGGCGGACGGCCAGCCGGACCTGCAGGGCGTCTGGGACTTTCGCACGCTCACGCCGCTCGAGCGTCCGGAAAGTCAGGCCGAACAAGCGGTGTTGACGGCCGAAGAGGTCGCCGAGCTCGAATCCCAGTTGGCGGCCCTCGAGGCGGCGGCGTTCGCGCCGAGTGAGGTGCGCTCCGAGCCGCTGCCGGTCGGCGGCGACGTCGGCGCCTACAACAGCTTCTGGTGGGATCAGGGCGCGTCGGTGGTCCAGGACCAGCGGACGTCGCTCATCATCGATCCGCCGACCGGACGCCTGCCGGCGCTACAGCCCGGCATCGAGACGACCACGCTCTCGCACGCCAGGGACGTGCCGGGCACGCGTCCGGTGCGGGTCCTGGCGGCCGGCATCGGCGTCGACAGCTGGCTCGACCGCGGGCTTGGCGAACGGTGCCTGCTGGGGTTCAACTCGGGCCCGCCCATCGTGCCGGGCGGCTACAACCAGAACATCCAGATCTTCCAGACGTCGGACCACGTCGTCATCCTGCACGAGATGGTGCACGATGCGCGCATCGTGCCGCTGGATCTGGATGGGCGCGATCCACTGCCGGACACGATCCGCCAGTGGATGGGCAGCGCGCGGGGCTACTGGGACGGCGACACGCTCGTCGTCGAGTCGACCAACTTCACCGACAAGACGGCCAGCTTTAACGCATCGGTATGGACCGCCGTCGGCACCGGCGCCACGCTGCGCCTGACCGAGCGCTTTCGTCTGGTGGCCGACGACACCTTGCTCTACGAGTACACGGTGGAGGACCCGACGACCTTTACCCGGCCCTTCACCGCCGCGTTGCCGATGAAGCGCGGCGAGGCGATGTTCGAGTACGCCTGCCACGAAGGCAACTACGGGCTGCCCAACATGCTCGCGGGCGCCCGGGTCGCCGGTCACTGACATCAACCTTGTCTTGAACTGGTTCGAGGAGCTCAAGCGCCTCGCGCCCACCGAGTAGCCCCGTTCTCGCGGCGCCCGTTTGCGCAGATCCCGACCGCGGGCTCAGGGGTACTGGCCAAGCGGGATGCCACGTTCTTCGAACGCCTCGGCGGCCAAGGCACCTGCGTTCACCGCTGCAGGCCAGCCGGCATAGAACGTGAGGTGTAAGATGATCTCCGAGAGCTCTTCGGGGGTAACGCCGTTCTCATCGAGCGCCCGTCCGATATGGCCACGCAACTGGTCGGTGAAGTACAGGGCTTGTAGGGCGGCCACCGTGATCATGCTGCGGTCACGTTTGGAGAGCTGCGGTCGCTCCCAGATGTCACCGTACAGAAGGCTGTTTGTCAGCTCGCCGAGCCGCGGCACGGCGGCGTAGGGACCGGTGGTGTACTCCTCCGTCCCACCCTGCTCAACCCAGGGCGATGCGGACGGGCTCTCTGGCAAGTCACGTTCCCGAAACACGTCTCCCGCCATTCCTGAGGCGGTGACTCCACCCGGCCACCCGGCATAGAACGACACGTGCACGATCAGCTCTCGGATCTCCTCTTGAGTGAGCCCGTTCTCGAGGCCGAGGTCGAGATGCCGACACAATATAGGTGGGCGGTACAACGCCTGAAGAGCCGCTATCGTAATGAGGCTGCGGTCACGTTTAGAGAGCTGCGGCCGCTCCCAGATCTCGCCGTACACCACGCTTGTTGTCAGCTCGCCCAGAAGCGGAACCGGACTTTGCCACTCCAGCCGATCGCACGCCGGGGGGATCTCAGCGCCGCCCGGCGATGTCTGGGTATCGGAGGCGCATCCCGAGAGCCACGCGGTTGCCAGGAATGCGAGGACGGATAGGATTGCGACCGATCGTTTCATGTTGCTCTCCAATACGGTGTGATGGTGGAAATACTCTGCACACCCCAATGTCCATCAACATTCGTGACGATGTGCAGGGCTTGATATACACCGAGTGATTCATCGTCGGCATTAAAGCGCTCGAACTCGGCCGACACGTGAACTTTATCTTCGGAAGCAAGGGAAACTTCACGCTTCACCCACACAGAATGATCCCAACCGTTGCTTGCAAGGGTTGGGAGCTCACCGCTGTCCCGGCGGAGCCCGATGACATCATCCTGGACGACCGGCGTCGCGCGTGACGAGACGCCACCCTCGAGGCGGGTCACCCAGGCGCCGCCGAGGCGATCGATCGTGTCGGTGTTGATCTCGGTCAGGGCGGAATAGCGTGAGCTGGACACGTTGCCGGCCACCACCGGCCAGTTCCGCGACGCATGGGCGCCCCCGCCTTCCGAGGTTTGTCCTCGCAGCCTGGTCGGGGGATCGATCAGGACGACGGCTGCCACGAGCGTCACGAGGGCGGCAGAGTGGAGCGTGGCCCGTACGGGCATGTCCATTACTTGTCCTCTTCGATAGTGATCTCGCCGATCGCCCACGGGTGGTCCGTGCAGTGATAGAGGAAGGTGCCGGGCCGATCGAAGGTCACGTACTCCCACCGCCTCGGCTGCAGCTCGCCGGTCGTCCAGCTGCCATCACGCGCCGCGATCGTGTGAGCCATCTCGCCGTTGTTGAGGAACCGCACCCGCGCGCCGACCGTCACGCGTGCATGCATGGGGTTGAAGGTGTGCTCGTCGATCGCATTGCGCTTTCCGCCGATCATCACGAACGGGTTCTCCACGAGTGTTGCTGTTTCGATCGTGTCGGTTTCGACTGGTGCCGACGCGAACCCCGGGGCGACGCCCTCCGACCGATCGAAGTCCGGGTCGCCGCGTTGCGGCACGGTGCCGAATGTCTGGCCCGATGAAAGCAACTGACCCTGGACGGACCGTCCTGCCGAGACTGGGGTTGCCGAGATCGTTGGCTGTTCGTCCGGGGGAAGGTCTGTCGAGGCGAGGCCAAGCGTCAGCAAGCAGTTCGGGCACACCCCGTCCGCCGAGAGCCCTTCGACAACCTCGGTCCCGCAACGAACGCAGTGGGAAGGATCAGCCATGTCCTCGATTACGCCCTCTACCCCTTCCTAACGAACTGGCCGACCCCGCGTTACAGCAAGAGAGCAGAAATGCCCGGTCACCCGCGGCCGACGGCCTGGATGAGGTGCTGAAGCTCGTCTTCGACATCCTCGGGCGTCTCGACTGTCGTGCCAATCTCTCGGCGAAGCAACTCGCCAAACCGGCGTCGCAGGCGGAGCGCCGCCACCCGCGTCGCCCCCTCCGAGAGCCCGAATGCCTTGCCGACGTTCAGATACGAGACCCCGTCGTCTGGGGCGATGAGGTGGGATTTGAGACCCTGGAACACGTCGTACCGGCCTCGCCGGCGATACTCCACACCCAGTTTGACCATCGTTCGGTCAAGGACGGTGCAGGCCCAGCGGCGGTCAAAGACGCGTTCCGGCGTGGCCGTGTCTTCAGGCTCCGCCAGATACCGTTGCTCGGCCCGGTCGAACTCGAGAGGGAGTGGCGGCTCAACTCCGCCACGTTTCGCCGCCTGGGCATGCACCCGCTCGTTGGCTGCATAGTGTCGCAACGACGCCAGCAAGAAGGACCGAAACCGTCCACGGTCTGGATCAGCGGCGTCGAAGACGCCCTTTTCCAAGACGCGCGCGAAGAATCCTTGTGTCAGGTCTTCGGCGTCCTCGGCAGAGTGCCCTTGCCGCCGCAGGTAGGCGTAGAGCGGTTCCCAGTAGGTTCCGCAGAGCTGGGCGAGGGCGTCTCGAGCGCGACCTGTGGAGTCGCTTCCCGCGGCCCGCACGATGCTCCAGTGTGTGGTATCGAAGCCGCTCATGAGCGTACGCAGAGCATACGCGACAGACTGAGCGGCACGTAGATCGGATGTGGTGCGACGGCAGACCTTCAGTTGTAGGCGGGCTTCAGAACTGAGCGGTCACTGGTATCGCCGCAACCCATTCTCAGCCCGAGATTTGGCGTCGGCTGATTATTGGCACACTTCGGGGTATCCATGACTAGGATCGCCGCCGGTCATGGGCAGGGCGCTGACTCACCGCTGGCCGACGTAGGTGAATCGGATGATTGCACCCGGGTGCTCGAGCTCGGCGGTCATCGCCCCGTCTCGGCCCGTCGTGCGACCGGCGTTGTCCGTGGCCACGTAGATCGTCCGTCCGTCGGGACCGATCGCCAGATCGCGATACCGATTGGCCGTCCGGAAGAGCTGGACGGGTTCGCCCGCCGCCGAGCTTCCGTCGGCGGAGAGCCTCTGCCGATACAGCCGCCCCATGATCATGCCCGGCACGAGCAGCGAATCGGCCCACCCCGGGATCCCTTGCTCCCGGGTCGTGTAGATCGCCAGGCTCGACGGCGCGATCGTGGCGCTCCCCTGCGTCGCGATGTCGTAGTCGGCGGCCACGGTGAACAGCGTCTGGAGCGGTGGCTGGAAATCCGGATGACTCCACGCGCGCTCCGCGTTCCGCGGCACGGCGGTCGGGATCACGACCGGGTCGAAGGTTAACGTCGGGCACGGTGTCGGTCGTGACGCGGACCAGTTGGCATAGACATACGATCGGTTATCTCGATACCCGGCGACGTGCGGCCATCCGTAGTTGCGACCGGCCTCGACCAGGTTCAGCTCGTCGTCGGTGCTCGGACCGTGCTCCGAGGCATAGACTGAGCCCTCACGACCGAAGGCCAGCCCCTGAGGGTTGCGGTGACCGTAGGAGAAGACGTGGCTGCGCACGTCGCCCAGCGACGGATTGTCCGTAGGAATCGACCCATCGAGATTCATCCGCAGGATCTTGCCCGCGTAGGTTGACCAGTCGCCCGCCGCGACGTCCGCCGCCGTCGGCAGCTCCTGGGCGAGGTTGGGATTGCAGTAGTTCTGGAGCCAGTTGCCGCCCTGGTCGCCGATGGTCACGTATAGCTTCTGGTCCGGTCCAATGGCCAATCGCCCCCCCAGATGGTCGTCGTGCGCGGGGAGCCCGCTCAGCACGTCGACCCCGCCCTCCAGCGACCCCATCGCCGGGTTGTAGGAGAACCGTCGGATCTTGAGGCGGGAGCGACCCCCGTCCCGATAGGTGAACGCCACGTACACTTCGTTGACGCCGGCGAGCGGCCCTGGATGCAGCGCTAAGCCGAGCACCCCGTCCTGGGCGACGCTCTGAAAGGCCTCCGGGATCGTGAGGGCCACATGCTTCGCGCCGTCGACCGGGTCCACGCGGGTAATCCGCTTGGCCGTGCGCTCGGTGACCCACAGGTAGTCGTCGGGCCCCCAGATGACCTCCCAAGGGTACTCGAGGCCCGTGGTGACCACGTCGAGCGTGAAACGCGAGGGACCCACCTCCTGCGACGAGGGCGAGGCCGGGAAAAGCAGCACCAGCAGCAAGGGGACAAGTAACTGCGTTCGTGTCATGGTCGTGAGGGCGAGGTGGGCCTCCCGCTCGAAGCGGGCCGGTCTATCGGGATCGTCGGTGAAGGCGTGCGGCAAGACTTTTAAAGCCACGTCCCGGTTGAGCTTCGTATCAGTGACCTGATAGACCTCCCCCATGCCGCCTTCGCCGATCTTGGCGGTGACGGTATAGGGGCCGAGGGTGGTGCCAGGTAACAGGGGCATCTCTCTGTCGCTCACTATGGTGCTGTGCTAGCTCTCGCCAGCCGCTGGACTCAGGCTGTGAATGGCTTCCTGCTCGGAGCCGAACGTCCGAAACACCGACAATAACCCCGCGATGGTCATGACGCGCTCGATGCGCTCGGTGACGCTGGCCAGGTAGAGTGTGCCTCCGCTATTTCTGACGGTGACCAAGCTACTGACCAGCTCGCCGATACAGGTGCTATCCATGTAGGACACGCCCGCCAAGTTCAACACCAGCTTGCGTCGCCCTTCCTGCATCAGGTTGCGGACCCTCTGCTTCAAGACCCCGTACTCTTCGTCCATGGTCATCCTGCCGGACAACGCCAGGACCGTCACGTCACCGAGGACACGCTCTTTAAGCTGCATCCACCGAGCCTTCTTGTCTTACGCTGAACCAGTGGTCCGAAATAGCGCCACCAGCATCTCTGTTTGGCTTCGTGTCTTTCGCCCGATAGACCTGCCCCATGCCCCCCTCGCCGATGAGGGCGGTGACGTCGTAGTGCGCGAGGCGGGAGCCGACTTCTAAAGCCATGAGTTGTAGGGATAGATGGTCGTCATTCTATATATGGATGGGAAGTGGCTCCAGCGGCTGCATGGAATCGCCTCCAGCACGCGCACGCACCCGGTCCTGAGTTTCCGGCACGATCTCGCCCCCGACGTGTCGTATCCACACGCCAGGCAAACCTGGTTGGATGATTGAGCGGCGAAGAAAGGGTTCTGTCTCGGGGGCGCGTCGGGTGTATAAGGTCCGTGTATGAGAGGTCGGCGAGGACGGTGTGCTCCGGGGCCGGCGAGAACAGAAATCCCGGATGAAGGGAGTGGCAATATGCTGGAACAGGTTCGATCTCGGGTGAGCGTCCTTCTCACCATCGTCGCGTTGGGAGTGTTTGTGACATTCATGTTCGGCCAATCGCCGATCACCGCAGCAGGGCAGAGTAATTTCGTCGGCGGCGAGCCGAGCCGACCAGACTCATCCGACATACGGGCGCTCCGCCTGCGCTTCGAGGCCGGGGTTCGGTCTAATTGGCACAGCCATGCCGGCTGGCAGATCCTGGCCGCCGAGGAAGGCCGGGGCCGCACCCAAGCGCGTGGGGGGGCAATCCAGGAGCTGGTGCCCGGTGAGCGGCCGGTCTATGCGGGGCCAGGTGTCGTGCACTGGCACGGAGCGTCTGCCGATGAGTACGTCGTGCAGCTCACCTTCCTCGGCGGCGGTGAGGGGGGGACAACCTCCTGGTTTGAACCGGTGAGTGAAGACGACTACCGAAGGAGGTAGCTACGCGTCGTTCGACGATCGTCCAACGGTCGAGGGTTGCCCGGCTCGAGTCCCCGAACCCAACGGGCGAGAAGTCCGGCTTCGCGCTCAAAGCGTGCGAGACGATCAGGATCGCTGGCGAATGCCTCCGGCAGGATCTTCAGCGCGACTTGCCGGTTGAGCGCGGTGTCGGTGGCCTGGTAGACCTCGCCCATGCCGCCTTCGCCGATCTTGGCGGTGACGGCATACGGGCCGAGTCGGGAACCAGCCTCGAGAGCCATGGGATCGTTGGTGCGGCGAACAGCGGAAAGTTTTAGAACGTCCGATTAGCTCCGATCGTGCAACACCACCGGTTGCCCGTGGGGCGTGTGCCGGTACGCGTCGGCCCAGGCGTTCTTCCGCTTCTCGAGCGCCGGAAACTCAGTCAAACCCCTCTCTGTAACCAGGCGCTCAAGCGCGGCGACCCAGTGGTTGTAGTAACGAGTGCCGTCGTCGGGCTCCTCGCGGTCTTCCGCGGCTTTCAGTTCGTCGGCGAGTGCCGCTGCCCACTCTTTCCAGGTGAAGTGACCCTGTTCCGAGAGCGTTACGGCCAGGGCGAACGCCTGGGCTTGCCACGGCTCAGCGAACACCGGCCCTTCATCGTCTTGAGGAAGGGGTGGCAGAATCTCGAGGCGGCGCGG
This sequence comes from Vicinamibacterales bacterium, assembly GCA_965249105.1. Lineage (GTDB taxonomy): Bacteria > Acidobacteriota > Vicinamibacteria > Vicinamibacterales > UBA8438 > CAUZIB01. The sequence goes on from OZ252219.1 coordinate 3,152,401, forward strand.
GTCGACTTTGGCGTCAGACGGACTCAAGGTACTCCTCCCACAGGTCGATGTAGACCGCGTCCCTTGGGGAGGCTCGATCGCCCCAGAGCTCCTGGGACTGGAAGCGTACGGTGTATACGTGCTGAGGAAAGTCACCGAGCCTCTGCCCGTTCTCGTCGGTGTCCTGGAGGGCCGAGACTCCGTTATCGGTTGCGACGGTGCCACGCTTACCGCGAGCGTAGCGGGGAACGCGCGTGTGCCCGCGCGGATGCAGGTTGCGGACACGCACTTCGTCGTCGACACCGAAGCCCGGCGTCGGTGCGGGGGGGGTGGGAGCGCTGTCGTCCGACTCTGGGAGCTGCTCGGGGAGCGGACGCTCGGGATCACGGTAGCCCGTCTCCAACTCGCGCTCCGATACGAGGTCGGCACTGCGCAGGCGGTTCGAGAGCACTTCGTACCAGCGCTCGTAGTAAGACATCCGCAGATACTCCTCGGGCGGGATGCTCTCGAGTGCGAAGCGGAACCAGGGGTAGTTTCGACCGGTGTTCCAGGCGTCGAGAACTCCCCCTGCGAAGAGCGCATAGACACGTCCTTCCCACGCTTCGTGAAAGACGGGTTCGTCTTCTTCGGCCTCGACGGGACCGAAGCCGTCCATGCCACCCATGTCGTGGATGCTGTTCATGGCTCTCACCCCTACGGTGCCGGGACCTTGGTGACGCCGATCATCGAGTCGCGGGTCACGATCTCGGCGAGTTCCTCCTCCGTCATGTTCTCGGTACCGGCCGGCCGCTCCGGGAGAATCAGGTAGCGGGTTTCGGCGGTGCTGTCCCAGACGCGCACCTCAACCTCGTCGTCCAGCTCGGTATCGAACTCGGAAAGCACCACGCGAGGCTCGATCACGGCCCGCGAGCGGTATGCCGACGACTTATACCAAACCGGAGGCAAGCCGAGCGTCGGCCACGGGTAACACGAGCACAGGGTGCACACGACCAGGTTGTGCACGTCTGGGGTGTTTTCGATCACGACCATGTGCGCTCCCTGGGAGCCTTCGAAGCCCAGTTCCGCAATCGCGGCCGTGCCATCCGCGAGCAAACGTGCCTTGTACTCCGGATCGACCCAGGCGCGCGCTACGACCTGCGCTCCGTTACGCGGACCGATGCGGTTCTCGTAGGCATCGACGACTTCGTCAAGATCGGCTGGATCGATCATCCGCTTGTCGACCAGCACCGACTCGAGCGCCCGCACACGCAGCGCTATGTCGTCGGGCACGACCTGGTGGTCGTGCGGGTGCGCGTGGACCGTCTCTTCAGCGCCTCCCGCTTGAGCTCCACCTGTGATGGCCGCGGCACCCAGCGTCGCGTTCTTCAGGAACTTGCGCCGACCGACCTTGTTCTTCTTCGAATCCGCCATGCTGCTCGTCTCGACTCTAAACGGGAGTATAGACCCGCCTGTTCAACGCCACGTCGCGGTCGAGCTTGGTATCTCTCGCCCGATAAACTTCCCCCATGCCGCCTTCGCCGATCTTGGCGGTGACGGCATATGGGCCGTGGGTGGTGCCGGGTTGTAAGGACATCGGAGTCGGTATTGCTACGCCCCACCGATCTGTTTCTTGATGACGCTCACGTCGAAATAGGCTCGCTCCTCCTTGATCTTCTCATCGCCATCGAACGTGTATATAGCGCACGCGGGCACCTCCACCCGGCGACCTGTCGGGGGGATACCGGCCCAGATGCCATCGTGGGTGCCGCGCAAGATGACCTCAAGGATGATCGCATCGTCCGTCACAAACCGGTTCGTGACCTCGATCTCAAGGTCGGGAAAACCCTCAAACATGCCTTGGTAGAACTCTGCGACTGCCTCACGGCTATTCAGGGGGGCGTCGTTGATTCGGAAACGGGGATCGGCGCTGACCGTGTTCAACGTGGCCTCGACATCGTGATGTTGCTCAGCTCTGACATGTTCTTCGACCATAGCAATTCTTGCTGCGCGTTGACTCTCGGTCATCGTAGTCATTAGTCTCGCCTCCTTGTCACTTGAAGTCGGAACGTATGGGAACTACGGCTGTTGTGTGGTTGCGGGATCGGCACGAGGCGCTTGAGTTCCTCGAACCAGGATCAGCGGCAAACGCCTCGGGGAGGATCTTGAGCGCCACCTGGCGGTTGAGCTTCGTGTCGGTGGCTTCCCACACCTCTCCCATGCCGCCTTCGCCGATGAGGGCGGTGACGTCGTAATGGGCGATGCGGGAGCCGACGGTCAGGGGCATGGTGGGAGTGTGTACTCAGATCCTCGACTTACGAGACGGCAAACACTCGCGCTGGCCCGCCTGTTCCGCCTTGGTGCTTGGGCGCACCCACGATCAGCGTTGCCCCTGCGGGCGGTACGTCGTCCAGGTTCGCCATCAGCTCAAGGCCATACTTCCCAGCGGGTAAGAACGTCAGATGGGCCGCGAAGTCCATGGATGTTCCAACGTCCAAGCTCAGTGTATCGACCCCGACGCCGACAATGTCACGGTCTTCTGTCAAGAACTGCGCTGCTTCGGCACTGAATCCCGGAAAGTGCAGTCCTTGTGCGTCGGCGTTCAGGAACGCTTCGCTGTCACCTATTCGTCGGTCCCAACCCGCGTTCATCGCCACAAAGGCACCGTCCGGCAAACGTCCGTGCTGTTGCTCCCACCCGCGAATGTCTTCGACCGTCACGCTTGTGTCAGCGTCCCGCATGGCGCGGTCGCTGATGGAGATCACAGCGAGTGGTGCAAAAAACTGCCGCGGGTCCAGTTGGTCCGTCGATAGCCCACCCGCCGCGAAGTGCACCGGTGCGTCAAGGTGGGTGCCGGTGTGCTCGTTGAGGGTTAGTTCGTTCCCGTCGAATCCGTGCTCCGCGAGCATGAAACGCTGCACGACCTGCAGCGGCTCAAAAAGAGGAAACACTGGAGTCTCCGGTGACAACGTGTGTGTAAGATCGTGGATCGTCGTTAAGCCGCCAGGGAGCACGACGTTCTGTTGTCGAGCCGCCACAGAACGGCTGGCTACACCGACCGCCACCGGCGCCGCCAGAAGCCCGAGTGCCTGCCGTCGAGACACCTCTTGTCCGACCGTTCGCATCACCGAGGGTGCGCACATGTCATTCTCCTTCCGCAGTCTCGCGAGTCCAGGGTTGCCTCAACTTCCAAGATCACCCAACCAGTTGAATACCATTCGCAACGTCGTAGCGCTTTCCTCAACGACCATCAGAAACTGCTCTCGGTCCGGGCTGGCGCTGTAGTGCAGGTCGCCCGCAGCCGTCAGATCGTACGTCCCCTCAAACACGAGCTGCGGCGCCCCAAAGACGACGTCGGCTCCGGTCTGCACAGAGACCCGTAGCACCTGGGTAGATTCAAACGGTCGTCGCAACACCTCAACGGTGAGGAGTTGCGATGGGAACACCGAAACGTCGTCGGTCACCCCGTGCGGGACGTCTTCCGATGCGGTCGCCGGGTCGTCCCACGGCGGGACGCCGTGAGCATCGGCGTCGGTTCTGGGAGGCGATCGCCTGCGGGTTGTCCAGCGAAGAGGCGGCGCTGGGGGCCGGCGTGTCCCAGCCGGTCGGAACGAGATGGTTCCGCGAAAGTGGAGGCATGCCGCCGATCAGCCTGGCCCCTCTGTCGGGGCGCTACCTGTCGTTTGCCGAACGAGAAGAGATCGCCATCTTGCACGCCCAGCACTGCGGGGTTCGTGATATCGCTCGGCGAATCAGCCGGTCCCCGTCGACCATCTCTCGGGAGCTCCGTCGCAATGCGGCAACCCGCAGTGGCGGACTCGAGTATCGCGCGACGACCGCGCAGTGGCACGCCGACCTGAAGGCGAAAAGACCGCAGGTGGCGAAGCTCGCTGCACACGACGAACTGCGCCGGTACGTGCAAGACCGACTCGCCGGCAGGATTACGGCCGCCGACGGGACGAGGGTGCCTGGTCCCCATGTGCACTGGAACGGTCGCCGCCACGGGCGCCGTCAAGACCGACGCTGGGCGGCGTCATGGAGTCCTGAGCAAATTGCCAACAGACTCAAGGTCGACTTCCCCGATGAGGAGTCGATGCGGATCTCCCACGAGGCCATCTACCAGGCGCTCTACGTGCAGGGACGAGGGGCACTGCGACGCGACCTGGTGGCGTGCTTGCGGACCGGCCGGGCGCTGCGCGTGCCAAGAGCACGGACACGAGGACGCGGCAAGGCGTTCGTCACTGCCGAAATCATGATCAGCAAGCGCCCCGCCGAAGCAGACGATCGGGCGGTCCCAGGACACTGGGAAGGTGACCTGATTGTCGGACTGGGGAGCTCTGCGATTGGGACCCTCGTGGAACGCACCAGCCGATTCACGAGGCTGCTGCATCTGCCTCGCATGGATGACTATGGGCAGCCTCGGATCAAGAACGGTCCCGCCCTGGCGGGGCATGGTGCCGAGGCCGTCCGAGACGCCATCGCGTCGTCGATCATCACGCTGCCCACGCAGCTTCGCCGTTCACTGACATGGGACCAAGGCGCCGAGATGGCTCAACACGTTCAACTCCGAATCGACACCGGTCTGCCAATCTACTTCTGCGACCCACACAGCCCCTGGCAACGCGGCACGAACGAGAACACCAACGGCCTGCTGCGGCAGTACTTTCCCAAAGGCACCGACCTGTCCAGACACTCTCGTGATGATCTTGACGCCGTTGCTGCTGCTCTCAACAGTCGCCCCCGCAAGACCCTCGGCTGGAAGACACCCGCGGAGGCACTTGGCGATCACCTATGCTCAATCACACAACGCGGTGTTGCGACGACACCTTGAACCCAAGCTGCTCACCATCCCGATAAAACAGCACGTCACCGTCAGGACCCCAGAGCGGGCCGATTCCACCCTCCGTAGAGACCTGAAAAGGAGGGTCGCGCTCGGGAAACGGCCTGATATAAACCTCTGTGCGTCCGGACCGATCCGAGCTGTAGGCAATCCAGCGCCCGTCGGGCGAAAACGTGGGCTGGGCCTCATTGTCGGGTGTGACCAGAAAAGGCTGTGGGTCACCACCCGGTGCGAGGGTCCAGAGGTCACGCTCCGTCTCTGGGTGGAACTCGTAGTACGCCAGAACGCCGTCCAGCGAGAACGAGCTCGGTACCTGCGCATAGGGAATTTCGAGGAACATCTCGGCCTCGCCGGAACCATCAGCGGGCTTTGACAGCAACTCCAAGCGGCCAGTACTCAGGGAAGAAAACACCACCCGAGTGCCATCAGGTGTCCACAGCGGCAGAAAGTTGTTACCTTCGGTCGTCAGCGGTGTCCGTATGCCGCGACCCGTATCGAGAATCCAGATCTGCCGGTTTCCTCCAGAGCCGAAGTCGACCGCAATCGAGCCGCCGTCCGGTGAGACACGCGGATGCTCATACTCTCCGCGCTCCTCTGCCGCCTGGACGCTCGCACCGTTGGAATCAACCCACACCAGCGCGTCATTCGCGCGGGCAGGGACGTAGACAAGCGTTCCATTGTTCGAGGCGGCGAAATACGGGTTTGCGAACGTGGACGTGTAGACGCCGTCAACCACCGGAACCTGGGACCCCACGACTTCTCGTCGAGAGAGATCGAAAGGCGCGATGAACAGGGTCTCGCGAAGCGCGTACATGAGATGTCCACTCGACACCCATCTCGCGCCCAAGCCTCGCTCAACAACGGTTCGGTGCTCCTGGGTGTCTGCCGACCAAACGGCGATGTTGGGGCCTGCCGCTCCCAGCTGGGTGAACACCACGCCTGATCCGTCCGGAAGACACCAGGGAAGTATGTGACTCCCATACCCGGAACGTTCATCGACTTCGGTGAGCGTCACAGGCTCGCCGCCGACAACGGGCACCATCGACAAGCCAGACTCCAGAGCCGCGAATACGACGTTGTCGTCCGGTCCCCACGTCGCGCCATACGGCAGTCCCTGTACGCTGCAGATGAAAAGGGGAGTTCCACCGGTCACTGGGACTCTGCGCAACTCGCCGCCGGCGAAGAATCCCAACCATTGATCGTCTGGCGAGAAAAAGGGATATGTAGCGCCTTCGGTTCCCGCTATAGGCGACGCGCTGAACTCGTCCTGACTCTTGAGATACAGCTGTTGTCCCCCAGCTACTCGCCCGACAAACACCAGCTGGCCACCATTTTTCGACAGGGCTATGGGATGGTTGAAACCAGTGAGCACGAGCTGCTGGTCGGTCGGCAATGCCACTTCGACCCGCGTCTGTAGAGACACCTCCGAGGCGGGACCACTCGCGGCCCATCCAAGATAGACGAACGCCGCCACCACCGCGCCTGCACCTGCCAACAGCCACGGCGCGCGCAGAACCGACCGACCCGCACCGACACCGACTTGTGTCGCTGAGGGTAGGAACGCGTCGTCAATTTCCAGGCGCGCGACGCTGGCGTCTCCGATGCGGGTCTTTGCATCCTTTGAAAGGCACCGCCGCAACAGTCTTCGTACCGACTCCGGGGCAGTAGCGGGTAGCAGGCTCCAGTCAGGTTCGCTCTTCAGCACCTCAGCAAGCACATGCGAGACGGTGTCGCCGACGAACACCGTTCTACCAGTGAGCATCTCAAGCAGGAGCACGCCAAAGGACCATAGGTCGCTCCGCCGATCTGCGGGTCGACCGCTCGCCTGCTCTGGCGACATATACGCCGCCGTGCCCATGATCACGCCCATCTGCGTGGCGGCAGCAGTGAGCGTCGGCGACAGCGAGGGATCACCCTCAGGCGTCGTGTCCAGGGCTTTGGCCAGCCCGAAGTCCAACACCTTGACGGTCCCGTCCTCACGCACCTTGATGTTTGCGGGCTTCAGGTCGCGGTGAATGACACCGGCTTCGTGTGCGGCTTCTAGCGCCTCGGCGATCTGTTTGGCTATCGGCAGGGCTTCATCAACGGGGATGGGGCCTTGGGCAATTCGGTCAGCGAGGGTTGGCCCTTCCACCAGCTCCAATACCAACGCACGGGTATCCTCGGCTTCTTCGAGACCGTAGATAGCCGCAATGTTCGGGTGATTCAGGCTGGCGAGGACTTGCGCCTCCCGCTGAAACCGAGCGAGGCGATCCGGATCAGTCGCAAAGGCTTCCGGCAGAATCTTCAGCGCCACCTGGCGGTTGAGTTTGGTGTCGGTGGCCTGATACACCTGGCCCATACCGCCCTCGCCTATGAGGGCGGTGACATCGTAATGAGCGAGGCGGTCACCTAGGGTGAGAGCCATAGGCTGTCAGGAGGTCGAGGTCATTCTATGCTCTACTCCTGAGCAGCGACACCACGAGCACCGAGCATCAACCCGACGCCCGTGGGACGCTGGTCACTCCTACTTCTTCGCTTTCGCCCGCTTCTAGCTTGCCTTGGCTCTGATTTCGGCGAGGGTTGGAGCCAACGCCGCGTCCAAGTCCGCCAACGGCTCGAACGTAATCGTCACCATGTGGGCGTAGTTGTTGGTGTGAAAGAGCTGATACTCGTCGAACGCCTTTGGGTCGTCGACGTCGATCAACCCGTAGCCACCAAACGCCGTGGCATACCCGTGAACGTGCGTCACACCCTTCTTGACCCCACCCCAATTCCCAGTCTTGGCCATGGTCTCGTTTGCAACGCTCCACGCCTTGTCGAAACTCGCTTTGTCGATGGCACCCCGATACTCGAAACGCTGTAGATAGAGCTGACCCATTGCGGTTCCTCCCTGTTAGTTTGGTGGATTACGAGTTCGTCGTCCTAAGTGCCTCTGTGTGACGGCTAGGGTGCTGCTTCCCAGACGCCTACCAGTCCGCCGAGTGACAAGAAGGCCAGGGTCTCGCCACTAGGGCTAAACGCGAGCGAGCTGATTGGCTCGTCGTCCGTTAACAAAACGAGCAACTCATCGCCGGAGTCGAAATCCCACACCCTTACCTCACTCCCACGCCCCGAGATTGCGGTTGGCAGGAACTCAAGGGAAGCTGACGCGATTCGCGACCCACTCGGGTCCAACGCCAATGCCCCGACAGGCCCCGTGTGGCCGCTCAGCACACGGACGTGATCGGTCGCTCCGACGCCCCAAATCCGAACGGTGTGGTCTCGCCCAGCTGACACCACACTGAGTCCGTCCGGCGCAAATCGCACGGCTGTTACGCCACCGGCGTGTCCTCGGAGCGTCCGAACCGGGTCTCCAGAGGCTAAGTCCCAAATGATCAGGACGCCCTCATCCGATCCGGACACCGCACGCGCTCCGTCAGGGCTGACCGCCACGGCGCGAACGGCAGTCTCGTGCCCAGTCAGCACGCCAAGCACCTGACCCGTCTCTGTGTCCCAGATACGGACCGTCCCATCCTCCGAGGCCGAGACGAGGCTTGTTGAGTCGGGCCCGTAGTCGAGGTCAAGGACCCGCCCCTCGTGCCCGGCTAGGACTGACGTTGCGCTCCGGCGTGTCGTGTCCCACACGATGATCTCGTCTTGGGAATTCCCGCCGGTCGCGACCGCCGTACCATCGGACGCGACCGCGAGAGCGCCGCCTGAGAACCTACTCCGGCCGTCTGGCCGCTCCGACACGAACGGCCGATCGAGACCGCCGTCAAGCGCGACTTCGGCCAGGGTCGAGGTTCCTCCTGCGGCATCGAGACCGCGGTCACGCGCGACTACTCCTGCGGCGAAGACGCGTCCGCCCTCTTCGCTGAACTCGAGAGAGCTGGTACCGCCAGGCGTGCCGTAGCGGCCAACCTCTCTGAATGCCCCTCCAGCAAGACGCCAAAGGCGGACTGTGCCATCCCCGGAGGAAGTCGCCAGGATGTCGCCTTCGGGACTGAGACTTACTCCTGTGATCTCACGCGTATGCCCGAAGAACGTGCGCGCCGCCCCCCTCCCGGGCAAAGCGATTGGGAGGAACCGGGCGCGCGTACCGTATCCGGATACGACGGACTTATCCTCGGGTCCAAACGCAACGACTCCAAGCGGACCGACAGATCTGACTTCTCCAAGAGTTTTCCTCCCGGCGTTCCAGTCCCACACTTCGCCTCGTCCGGGCGAGCCGAGCAGAAGCAGTAGCCCGTCCGAACTGAATTGGATGTTGCAGATTCCACCTCTCGGTAGGCTCGGTAGGCGAGCGACTACGGATCCTGCGTCGTCGTGGATCCGGACACCGTCCATGGAGTCGACCGCGAAGTATCGGCCGAGTGGGCCGACAGCAACGAAAGTGCAAACCGGAACCCCGTTCTGGAAGGGTAGAAAGGCTTGCGTGGAGGCGAGCAGAGTACCAGTCCGGGCGTCCCACAGTTGGACAGTCGTCAGAGGAAAACCGGGCCCTCCCGCCATTTCCGCCATCATTTGCGCCCTGCTGATGCCCTTCGGCGGAGCGATCCAACGCGGCTCGTGGTTAGGCTCTAAGCGAGTCGCCAGGGTCAACACTCTCTCACCGTTCTGGCTAAACGCCGCATGGTCGAGTTCCCCAGCTATTGCCTCAAGCACCGCAACATTGACACGGTTTGATCGTGCGAACACGGAAGCTCTCGTCGTGGTACCAGCAGCTGCGGCCCACCCCAGCGCCCCCCCTTGGTCCGGGACCCTGTCGAAACGGCGCCAGGGGTCTTGCCAGCCGGCACGGCGGGCCGCGACCAAGAGGCGCGAGCCCTCTGGACTCAACGCGACGATCGAGCCGCGACCAGCCAGCTCCAACGACCACGAGTCAATGCGCTGTCGGCTCGCGATGTCCCAAACGTCAACCGTCTCGGCGGTGTGGGACACCACCCTGGCGCCGTCGTCGATAAACGTGACCCCAAGGACCGGGTCCGGACCCACCGCGAGAACGGCGAGACTCGAATCGGCCTGTTGAGCGAGGTAGCGCCACTCCCATCCCCGAAGGGCCTCTGGCACGCTCGCAAGCCTCACGGCGGCTTGAGTTGCAGCACCCAGCTCCAGACTGGCAGCCGCCGAGCGGACGTTCGCCACGTAGCTCTTCCACTCTGCGGTCTCGCGCTGTCGCACCTCCTCACGGCGCGCGTGCTCGGCAGCGACGTAGAGCCAGGAACTGACCACAGCGGACCCGACCAGAATCACGAAAACGACAGCAGCCGCTGTAACCGCGCCACGATGCCGACGTGCCAATTTGGACAGCCGATACGCCGTACTGGCAGGTCTCGCTTGCACCGGATCATTGGACAGATAGCGTCCGATGTCGGCGGCGAATTCGGAGGCCGAGGGATACCTCCGGGTCCGATCCTTTTCCAGGGCCTTGAGTGTGATCCAATCGAGGTCGCCGCAGACCTGTCGTTGAAGCGATCGGGGATCTGTGCGCCGCTGCGCGGCAACCTCGTTCGCCTCGGGACCCGTGCTGCTCACTCGAGTGCTCGGACGGGCCGGTTCCTCTTCCCGAATGATCCGCTGAACCTCCGCGTAGGCTGCTTCACGCAGCACCTTACGGTCGAACGGCAGCGCGCCGACCAGTAACTCATACAGCAAGACTCCCAGCGAGTAGATGTCGGTGGTCGTGTCGACATTCAACTCGCCCATCTCCGCCTGTTCAGGGCTCATGTACTCCGGCGTCCCGAGGAGCACCCCATGCCGCGTGAAGAACGTCTTTTCGGAGAGGCGTTGGTTTATCGCTTTCGCCACCCCGAAGTCGATTACCTTCGGCACCGGCTTGCCGTCCTGCACCATCACCAGGACGTTCGAGGGTTTGATGTCTCGATGGATCAGCCCTTTCTGATGGGCGTGCTGAATCGCCCCGCACACGTCCCTGAACAACTTCAGCCTGGCGCCGTTGTTGAGCCGGTGACGATCGCAGTAGTCGGTGATCGGGATCCCTGGGACATGCTCCATCGCGAAGTACGGCCGACCGTCGTCACTCAACCCGGCGTCGAACACCTTCGCGATGTGTGGGTGATCCATCAGCGCCAGCACCTGCTGCTCGGTCTCGAACCGGGCGACCACCTCACGGGTCGCCATGTCGAGCTTCATCACTTTCAGCGCGACTCGTCGACGAATGGGTGCGTGCTGCTCGGCGAGGTAGACGATGCCCATACCGCCTTCCCCGAGGGTTTCGAGAATCTTGTAGGGGCCGATTCGGGTGGGACTGGCCTCGGCCCGCGGCGGCGGCTCCACAGTCAGGCTGGACGTGTCGGGATCCGGCGGCTGCGCACCCGAGCCCACGAGGCCCTCTCGTAGGAGGCAGGCCGGGCACACGCTTTCTGGCGACTCTTCGGCGAACGCGGTGCCGCATCGAGGGCAGTGTCTGGTCTCAGCCATCTCTTCTTCCCTGTCTGAGTGCCAAGAGAGCCCGCGATGCGGTCCTGCAGCCCCTCGATCCTCTACCCATTACTAACGGAACAGGCGAGGCTTTGTTACAGACCGATCTATTCGCGTCCTACCACCTGAATCAGGTGGCTGAGCTCCTCCTCGACCTCACCTGCCGTATCCACGGTGCGGGCGACCTCGGCGCCAAGCAGCTCTCCGAACCGCCGACGCAGGCGATGGGCGGCGACGCGTACGGCACCCTCCGACAACGCCAGCCGCTCCGCAACGTCGGCACACGGAATACCGCCATCCGTGGCAAGGATGTGGGCCTTCAGACTATCGAACAGGTCGTGCTTGCCCCGTTCTCGATACTCCCTCGCCAGCCGCGCCATCGTCCGGTCAAGCAGAGCGAGGGCCCACCGCCGATCGAACAGCCGCTCCGGCGTAGCGGTATCTACCGGCTCCGCCAAATAGCGTCGTTCGGCATCGTCGAACTCCAATAGGAGGGATGCGGCCGATCCCCCGCGCTTCAGTGCCTCCGCGTGGGCACGCTCATTCGAGACATAGTGGCGCAGCGATGTCAGAAGGAATGAGCGGAATCGTCCGCGGCGAGGATCCGCCGCGTTGAAGACCCCCTTCTCCAGGACTCGGGCGAAGAATCCTTGCGTCAGGTCTTCGGCGTCCTCGGCAGAGTGCCCCTCCCGACGCAGGTAGGCGTAGAGCGGTTCCCAGTAGGTGCCGCAGAGCTGGGCGAGGGCATCTCGTGCGCGACCGGTGGAGTCGCTCCCAGCCGCCCGCACGAGACTCCAGTGCGTGGTGTCGAAGCCGCTCATGAGCGTACGCAGAGCATACGCGAGCACTCGCGCAGCACCTAAATCAGCGTCGCGAACTGAGTTTGAAGCCGGCTTCAACTTCTGGTCGGTGTGGCGGGCTGGGCCGGGTGCGCGTTACTCGGTGGGAACCCGCGCCTTCAGCTCCTCACCCAGTACTTGCACCCGAGTCCGGCAACAATCGCAGCTGGAAACGGTGCGAGGCAAAAGCACCTTGCCCCGCGCGCCACCCCGTAACTGCCCCGAGGCCCTACGACCAGAACTCGTCCCAGGCGTAGAGGTCATAGAAGTGCTCCCGACCGCTGACGATCCGGCCGTCCTTGATCTCGAAGGCTATGCAGCAGCCCACATCGAGACGCTTGCCGTTTCGCTCTCCGCTGTTGTGATGAATGCCGATCACTCGGCCGTCATCATTCTGGAGTACATGCTGAAGTGTGGCCTTGAAGGTCCCGCCCGTCTCGCCCACATAGCGGCCGAACTGAGCGAAGACTGCGTCGCTGCCCCGATTGTCACCTGCAATGGGGCTTCGTCCCGGTGTGTGCCACGAGGCGTTCTCGTCGAAGATCTCGGTGAGCGTCTTCATGTCGGCCGAATTGAAGGCCTCGTAGCCGCGCCGGACGACATCCGCGTCTTCGTCTGCTCTGCTCATGATTTGTCCTCCTTGTTCACGATCGGTGACGGGTGATCGCTGACGTCGTAATGGCCGAGTCGGGAGCCGACTTCGAGAGCCATCCAGTGGGTTGAGCTTATCGCACACCAGCCCCTGCGGCCTTCCGCTAACCACCGAACCCGGCTAATATCGCCATCGTCCATTCGGAGTCCCGCATGATGAGTTCCACCCATCACTCGGCCCTCGTACTCGTCGCCCTGCTCGCGTCGCCCGCGCTTGTTCATCCGGCACCGGCCCTGGCCCAGCACTTCCCCACGGACGCCGAGATCGTCGACATCATCCGTGTTCGCATTGAAGAGGGCAGAGCCGTCGGGATGGTCATCGGGGTCATGGAAGCGGATGGATCAACCCGGATCGTCGCTTTCGGCGAGGCTGGGCCGGGTGCGAGGCCTCTCGGGCCAATGTCCGTCTTCGAGATCGGATCCATCTCCAAAGTGTTCACCGGCACGATCCTCGCGGATATGGTCGCGCGCGGCGAGGTCAGCCTCTCGGATCCCGTGCAGAACTACCTGCCGGAACGGGCGTCCATGCCGACGCGGGCGGGACGGGAAATCACGCTCGTCGACCTGTCGACGCATCACTCGGCGCTGCCTCGGTTGCCCGACAACATGGCGCCGGCGGACACGTCGAATCCCTACGCGGACTACACCTTCGACCTGATGTATGCCTTCCTTTCCGGCCACGAGCTGCGACGCGACATCAGATCCGAGTTCGAGTACTCGAACCTTGCGGTCGGCCTCCTCGGCCACGCGCTCGCCCGCGCCGCGGACACGGACTACGAGGGACTCGTGGAGGACCGGATCTTCGACCCACTGGGCATGGCCATGTCGACGATCACGCTGTCGGGAGATACCGAGCCGTGGATGGTTCGCGGTCACGACGCACAGGGCAACGTGACGTCACTCTGGGATATTCCGGCGATGGCCGGGGCCGGTGCGATCCGATCCAACATGGACGACATGCTCGTTTTCCTGGCAGCCAACACCGGGCCGCCCGAGTCCGACCTCGAGCACTCCATGCGCGCCAGCCACGAGGTGCGCGAGACGATGGCGGAGGGTATGGAGATCGGCCTCAACTGGATCACCCGAGGCGTCGGCGACGACCGGATCGTGTGGCACAACGGTGGCACGGGAGGATTCCGGACGTTCATGGGATTCGATCCTGATCGCGGCGTCGGAGTCGTCGTGCTCACCAACTCCGGACACGGCGCGGACGACATCGGCTTCCACCTCATCAACCCCGCGGTCCCGCTTGCCCGGGCTCCGACACCGCCTGCCGAGCGGACGGAAGTCGCGGTCCCTGAAGCCATTCTCGAGACCTACGTCGGCGCCTACGAGCTCACGCCGCAGTTCGTGATCGAGGTGACGCTCGACGGCGGCGCACTGTTCGTTCAAGCGACCGGACAGCCGACGTTCCCGGTCTTCGCGGAGTCCGAAACATTCTTCTTCTTGAAGGTCGTGGACGCGCAGGTCACGTTCACGAAGGATGATGCCGGGGAGGTCTCCGGACTGATTCTCCACCAGGGTGGCGCGAACCAGCCGGCGCGGAAGGTCCGGTAGGAGCGCGGTCCCGGAGAGGGCACCGCCAGCGGTCCGACGAGCCCTGACCGTCGGTATGGGCGCGACGGCGAACGACGGCGGCACCGTGACCGTTGCGTACACTGGGCTCAGTGCAACAGCTACATATGTGAAACGGGCTGCACGACTTCAGGCGGGTTCTACCCCCGGCGAAGGCGTGGCAGAAACCGACCGGTACGACGAACGTAGTCGCGGTAGGCTTGGCCGAACCACTTCTCCAGCTCGGCCTCCTCGCTCGGTAGCCGGATCGCGACCAGCACCAAGGCGACCAACGCCACGACCAACAAGAAAGCGCTGGCCGAGATCAACCCCAGCCCGGTGAACAGCAGGGCCCCCGCCGTGTAGAGTGGGTTGCGGATCCAACGGTACGGCCCATCGGTCACCAGCTCGTGGTCTTCGTGGGTCATCACGGTCGGCGAGACGTTTCGCCCCAGAGCCCGCTGGGCCGACACGATGAACGGGATCAGCAGCAACACAAGAACAATTCCGGCCCAGCGCACCACGGACGGCAGCTCGATGAACGACCAGGCCAGCACCTGCGGGTAGACGACATACAGCAGGCGGTAGAGCCAGATAGACAGCCCACCCAGTCTGAGCGCCAGGAAGACCGCGCCGGCCATGCCGGAGCAGGAACTTGGACAGCCGATGGCGGGCGCGGACGACATCTCCCAGCAGGGCTCCCGACACCGCAGCAGATCGCGCGCCGCCTCTTCCTGTTCGGTCGGGATATGAATCGCTGTCAGGGCCCCGGCGCGGTATAACACGGCCAGCTGCCGGGCGTCCCGCCGGTCCGTCTTGATGCGATCACCTGGCCGACGCGGAATCAACATGGGCGCGATGATCTCGCACGGCACATCCGCCAGCGGACCTTATTGCTCCGCGTCTCGTATTCGTAGAATTCGCGTGGGTTGTTCTTTCGCTAGCAGTATGGCTTGGTCACCGGCCCGGAGAGACGCACCGAATGGCGCGATCCTAGCCACTCTCTGTCCAGAAGATGTAGCCTGGACAAGACCGACGACCAGCACGTCGCTCGACTCAATCGCGAGCCTCGCTAGCCCGTCATACCGCCGTTGGGCCGCGGCAGCCTCCTCGGCAGATATCTTGACGAAGTAAAACTCGTGGGTTGTGTGCGTCGTATTGAGCAGTTCAGAGTGAACATCAACCAGCACGCTATCCTTCGCTGCCGCCTGCGCAAGGAGCTCAATGCCGAAGTCACTGACACACACCACTCGATTCACCTTGAGTGATTCAAGCATCTCCTTGTGGCGATGGTCATTGATCTCAACCAGTATCCGCGGCGCGTCGTTGTCGTCCTGGTCCCTCTGCCCGTCCCCTACGCGGGCAGTTTCTTGGTCTGTCTTTACGGCCTTGCTAAGGAAGCGCTTGATCTCGATGGTGGTGCGCGCGACCCACAGGTCTGCGTGATCTGCAGAGTCGCCTTCGGGAGCTTCGTTGGCCAGAACGATGATCGCACGGGCGTATGCTGCCTGACTCGCCGCCAGCCCTGAACGGAGGTCATCTCGGCGAATCACTAGATCCTTCGACAGCTCGACATCGACCTGCGTGTCCGCAGCCGGTAGCACCACCACAAACTCGTGTTTGAGGCGCTTCAGTTCCTCCACCAGGTGCCGGGCTCGCCGATTCCAGCCCACGACAACAATGTGTTGATCGATCCACACGTCCCTTACCGTAGCCGCCAAGAACCCGAGCGTCGAGTAAGTCACAACTATCGCTGACAGAGCGTAGCCGCCACGCAGAAGTGCGAGCCAACCCAACGATAGAAAGGACCGCAGTTCATACTTGGATTCGTTGGTGATCAGATAGTGAAGAATCCAGGAGTGTGAGCGAAACTTAGTTGGAAATTGAAGCGGCTCCAAACCCTGTGGTTTGATGACGTTTGAGAAGACGGACATCAGCCCACGAGAGAAAGGAGCCGAGATGAGCAGTGTCCTACGATCGGTCAGGAAGCGCAAGAAAGGTCACACGTTGGGCGCGGTCGACGTCATCGACCGAGAGGAGTACGCCGAGCTGGAGGTCGATGCCAAGGTGGCGTTGATCCGGTCGTTGGTTCCGCTGGGCTTGATGCACATCGAGGAGTTGCTCGACGAGGAAGTGACCGCGCTGGCTGGCGAGCGCTACGCCCGCAAAGCCCCGTCAGTCGGCGGGCGCCGTCATGGCAGCAACCCCGGGACGGTCGGGTTGGCCGGCCAGCGCGTGCCGATTCGCGTGCCCCGGATTCGCCATGTCACGGAGCGCGAGATTCCCCTGCGGTCGTACGAGGCGCTGCATGGCGATCGCGCAGTCAACGACCTGTTGCTGAGGCGCGTGCTGTATGGGATCTCGTGCCGCAACTACGCGGCGGCCGCCGAGGCGATTCCCAGGGCGATCGGCCTATCGGGGTCGACGGTGTCCCGCGCGTTCATTCAGGCCAGCGCGACGAAACTCCGCGAGCTCCAGGAGCGGGACCTCTCCGGGGAGGACGTCGTGGCCCTCGTGCTGGACGGCAAGACGTTCGCCGAGGCGACGATGGTCGTCGCGCTGGGCATCACGATGACGGGGGACAAACGGTTCCTGGGCGTCGTCGAGACGGACACGGAGACCGAGAAGGTGTTGACCCCGTTCCTCCGGTCATTGGTCGAGCGGGGCCTCGATGTCTCCCAGGGGCTTCTGGTGATCGTGGATGGCGGCAAGGGGCTCCGGGCGGCCGTGCGGAAAGCCTTCCGCCACCGCGCCCTGGTGCAACGGTGTCAGTGGCACACGCGCGAGAACGTGGTGAGTTACGTGGCCAAGCGTGAGCAGCCGGTGTGGCGGCAGCGTCTCCAGCGCGCCTACAACCGTCCGGAGTACGACGAGGCCCTCGCCGCCCTCAAGTCGCTCCAGCATGAGCTGGAGGATCGGAACCAATCCGCGGCCGGCAGTCTGGCGGAAGGCCTCGACGAGACCCTGACGTTGCATCGCCTCGGGGTGTACGGTGTGCTGGGCCGGTCGCTGAAGACGACGAACAGCCTCGAGTCCATCAACGCGCTCATTGAGGAGCGCTGTGCGAAGGTCGATCACTGGCAGAACTCGAGTCAACGCCATCGCTGGCTGGCCACTGCGCTCCTGGACATCGAGCCACGCCTGCGCAAGGTGATGGGCTACCGGCACCTGCCCAGGCTTCGTGACGCATTGAAGCGAGAGCTGAAGATCGACACGACGACGTCGACGAAGAAAGCCGCGTAAGCAATCAGGAGCCGCGGAGAGTTTCAACTAGGAATGGGCTTGACTCGAATCCAGTCCCCAGCGGTCCAGATGTTGCCGGTTGCCAGAGGAGTTTCGGGACGCAGTGTGTCTGCGTGGTACTCCGCCTGCCACACCAAGAGCGCCACGGCGACGTGGAAAATCAAAAAGACACTCACAAGCACTGCTCCGCGCCTAAAGAAGTGAGCGCTGCCGATCGAGGCGTCTTTGAAGAGCCTAGTCGTGAGGTAAGCAAGAAACAGCACAGGAACCAGAAGTCTCGCCACCCTGTGGATCGTCGTAGAAGCAACAAGCCGCGCAAGCAGTGAATCGGCTGCTTCCAACTTGACCCATTTGTGAAGACTGATCGGCAGATTGTCAGTCCTTCTATCAAGAACAGATTGCATGGTCGTCCGCTGTGTCGCGATTGGTCCAGCGCTGGCCTCCTCTTTAACGGTAGGTACGAGCGCACCGTCGTCCGAAAGGTGCACGCCGTAATCACCAAGAAGGCTTTCGTCCGACCTCTCCAAGTCGACGACGACTTCGAGTAAGTATCCCCCGGCAAAGCCGGGGGCCTTAGTTTGTGAGCCGCTCAAAGCGGCATGACGTGCCCGCTATGCGGTCACTTGAGCCACCTCACGGTGGCCACTCTACTCCAACGGCAACTGATCCGACCGCCGGTCCTCGCGTTCCTGCTGCTGGATGTACTCCCGAATGACCCGCTCATCGCGACCCACCGTGGACACGAAGTAGCCCCGGGCCCAGAAGTGCTGCCCCACGAAGTTCCGCGAACGTCCCGCGAACTCCCGAGCGATGTGGATGGCACTCTTCCCCTTGAGATATCCGATGACCTGGGCGACAGAGTACTTCGGCGGAATCGACATCATCATATGCACATGGTCCGGCAACAGATGCCCCTCCTCCACCTCGCTCTCGCGATGCAGCGCCAGACGGCGGAACACCTCGCCCAAATCCCGCCGCAATCCCCCGTACATCGCCTTTCTTCGATACTTCGGGATGAACACAACGTGATACTGACAGTGCCATTTCGTATGATTGAGACTTCGGTAGGTCGGCATGAGGTCTCCTTCTCGTGATGCTTGAGCGGCTCACGGGAAGGAGTTCCTCACGTGACTCCCCGAAACGTCAAACGGGGCTGGCCGCCCCGGCAAAGCCGGGGGGTCTCCCACGGCAACTAGGCTCTTCACAATTGGTACCGGTAGATCTTTATCACCGATCAGTACTGAGTTAACCGCGACCGTCGCGTCAGACGACGTCGCGGCCTTGTAGTGCCTTCCCAGCTCAGCAGCGCCTACTAAGTCGTAGACCTTAGACCCGAAAGCGTTCTGCATGATCTGCGCTTCGGCTAGCGTCAGAAAAAGGAGCGTTCCTAAGTCCTGCCGACGCGCTGGTGGCGAAAACACTCGCACATTAAGTAACCCAGCCTCCGCGATCGCAGCCGCATCGGGGTCTTCGCCGGGACGAGCGACACCATCGTCGGTGACGACATCATCAATCTCGGCCGGCTGTTTCCTGCAAGTGTGTACGCGTGTCTGCCAATTAGCCTGGAACACTCTTGCCGCGTTGAGCGCGGTTACCAAGTTGCCGCTACCTTCCGCCGTACCACAGGCCTGGTCGAAGTCGGCGATGTTGAGTGGAACGCCCGTCCTGTACAGATGAAGCCACTCTGGAAAGAGCTTGACGAGAGCTCGAACAGATGAATCGGGGCGACCCACCGGGAACTGGGGGTGCCCTCCATTGAGGTAGTGGTAGAGCACGTCCGACTGGGCGAGGCCAATCGCGTATGTCTTTCCGTGCGTCATCTTACACGCGGCTATCAGATCCCTGACCAAGGGAGGGAGCGGCTGATCGATGTCGCGATTCCAGGCCGCAACTGCCTCGATGGACAGCACGGTATCGAACGAGCCGGCCGTGGGTACTGACGCGATTCGGGCTTCCCCGTTCTCGGACTCTGGACATTCGAGGCTCAGGTCAGAATTGATGTCAGGCGCCGGCGCCTCTCCCCTCAGCTCATCGATCAGGTGACGCGCAAACAACTGGTAAGGTGTCGCTACCGCTTCTTCATGGACGATGCGAAAGATGATCAACCCGGGAAGGTCATCGGACCTAGGCACCGGCAATCGGTCCCAGGCCGTCCACACAGCAGCGGCTAACAGAGGGAAGGCTGAAAGAACCAGCCAACGCTTGGTCGCCTCAGTCGAGCCGAGCGCATGCCAGACCCGCCGCGCACGCGATCGCCAGAAGCTCAGCTCCCGTCGAACGATGTCCAACGAGTCCGAACGAAAAGGACTTAGAAAATGCACTACTCGGTCTCCCGCCTAGTATCGCAGCTGACAAAAACCCAGCTGCGTCTCCGTTCGGGTCGGGTCCTGTAAGTCTTCGTCAGTATGGTATGTCATGAGTCATGCGACCCTCGCTGTGGCTGCGCTGTTTAAACCTAACTCGTCGGACGGTCAGACGACGCTCCTCCGTACTCTGACCCACCAAAGCGGTCGAGGACGCCGTGAGTGCGCTCGTCGAATCGTCTGCGTACCTCCGCATCGACTTTCTTGGGGAAACCGAAATGAGAGCTCGCTGACGAAGAGAGGAAGCTACCCAGAGACACACTGCGGGAGGTGTGCTTACGGTGGAAACTCTTCAGGACCGAGTCGAGCCGAGCTTTGGCCGGCGACCGGCGGACCCCCAAGTGGTTCCGTGAAGTGAGTTGATTCCCGGTGCTCGTCTCTCCCCCCAGTGGACCCTAATAGAGTACTGAGCCTCACCGTCGACCTCCCGCCCTGTCGGCCCGGTCCGTGGCCGGATGAGGCGAGACGGCCCTCAACCCATTGGCAGGCAAGATGTTGCGTCAGAAAACGCTCGTGCGGTTTCTAGCGGTATTCCCTGTCCGGGCTGTGGGGCGTTCTTCACGCCCTCCCGACCCGACCAGCGACACTGCTCGGATCGGTGCCGAGCTGAAGCCTCACGGCGGCGAGAGGCAGAGCGGCGGGCGGAATGGCTGCATCAGGCGCTACCGGATGATCCAGGGCGGCCTGAATGACTCAGGCCCCTAGGAGGGCTGCTCGTCTTGCTCTACCCTGCGGCGAGCGAACCCATTCTGCCAGGAATCTCGAAAACCGGTGTTTCTGCGACAGCCCCGAAGAGGGGCGAAAGCACCTCCAATGTGGAGTGATCGATCGGGGCGAAAGTGGAAGGTTGTTGAGACAGAGGACCGACCCTTCAGCGGCCTGAGCGCCGGTCAGTCAACACTACGCCCGTTAGGCAGGAGTAATGGCAGCTTCAACGCTCTCTAGAACACGAAGCGCGTGAGCCCCTTGGTCAAAGGTAATCACTGGTCGGGCGTATACCAGATGGGCGATGTGTAGGCCCGTTCTTGTGACACCAGGCGCACGTCGTCCGGAATCTCCTCGATGCCGAAGTATTTGGCGTCGTAGGCCGTCCATCGGGGGGTCGGGATCTCCAAGACGCGCACGTAGTAGAACGCCGACTCCTGGGAGTCGAAATCGGGATCCTGCCAGAAGGCCATGAACTGCGCTTGCCCCACCGTGTTGGCATACGACGCGTCGTCCACGTCAACCGTGGACTCAATCGGTGCGACCGAGCCGTCTGACCCAACGACGCGACCATCAGACGCTGCCACGTTGTAGACCTGTTCGTGGAGCTCGCCGTCATCATCACGCCACCCCTTGATGACCTGCACGCGGTCTAGATGGGCGCCATCTGGGTCCTTGAGCGCGGCAATCATGAAGGTCGGTGACGTGCGTTGAGGGGCTCCGGGCAAATCACCTCCCATCGGTACGCCCTTGTCGTACCCCACTCGCACGAAGTCTGGTCGATGCACGTCGCCGGGTGAGAACTCCCACCCCCCGAAGAACCGCACCGACATCCTCGGCCCCGTGCTCGCGTACACCTCTTTCCGCCTCATCGCGGCGAAGATCGACTCGCGGGTATTTTCTTCCGCCCACACCGCGGCATAGCCGGCGGCCCCGGTCTCCCAGCTGAGCAGGGGTGACGACCCGCCAAACGGAGAGAACAGGCGAGTGGCCGATGGGGACAACCTGGAAAACTTGCCCCAGAAATTGTCGTTATCGGCCGTGGCCAGCGATGTGTGTGCGTCAGTGCTGCCGATCAGGCCGAATTTGAACGGGTTGACCCCCAGCGACCGTTGCAACGCAAGGCCTCGCTTGAGCGCTGACCGAGCGTACTCGCCCTTCTTGAGCTCAGGCTGCTCCGCCGGATCCCAGTTCTCACAGCATGCGTGCCAGGTCGGGTCGGAGGTCCCACCCGCCCAGCTGTCCCACGTTTCGAAGTCTGCGAACTCGTCGGTTGGCGACAGAACCGGGTGCGCCTCGCTATCGCCTTTGATCTGCGTCACCTCGTAGAGTGGCTCCCAGTGGCTGCGGGTGCGGACGTACTCCGCATCCAGCGGATCTCCGTCGAGCGTGGTCAGCGCAAACATCTCTCCGTTCGACACGTTGCCGTTGTGTGGAATCGCCAGAACGTCTCCGCCGGTCGTGTCTTGATACCGGGCCAGGAACCTCCACAGGTCCTCCGGGTCGATGCTGTCTTCGCGGCTGAACGGCACGATGGTGTTCGTCCGCTCGGGTCCATCCTTGAAGATCACCACGCGATGGAGGTTGCCGCGTACTCCTCCCGGAAGTCTTGGGTCGGTCGCCGCCAGGTCGCTACCACGCGATGTCCACTCATATCCTGCGAACGTGGTGAACCGACCTGGCTCGTTGTAGGCCTCCGCCGCCTCGACGACGCGGTGCCAGATCGTCTGATGGAACGCTCCGCCGAGATCGCACCAGACCAGACCAACCTCGCGGTTGAACCGGCCAAGTGCCTCGGGCGTGTTGGCACGTTGATAGGCCTCGTGGAGTTGACGTCCGACGGCGCTTTGAAGCAGCACCGGGTCGTCAGCCTGCACGCTCGCTACCACACCTAGCTGGTTGGCATGGTCCGCAATGACCAGAAAGTCGAGCGGGCGGCGAATCCGCACCGGCATGCCGTTCTGGGCCTCGACGACCTCGCCCCGCGCAAACCGATAGGCAAGGCTGTGAGTGGAGTCATTTCCTCCCCCGAGGTTGGCGTCATAGGACGAGAAGCCGGTATGCACGTGCGTGTCGCCCCAGTAGACGTTGGTCGCATGGGACCGACCGACGTCGGTTGAATAGGCGTCAGGCGACTGAGCCGACAACGCGAACGGTGCCACACACACCACGCCGAGGACGATCGCAACCGCCCGACCTCCCCCGGTGTGCCGCCTCACTGCTCGCCGACCTTGTCCTCGGCTCGTCCGGCCCGGAGACTGTTCTCGAGACCATAGTTTCCTTCGTGACAGGCGTAACTCGTAGATCACGTCATCCCGACGCGTCATCGGGGCCTCCACCGTCCACGTCTGAGTGAAAGCGGTGGGGTTGTTTACGGTGTAGGCATACTGGAGGGTGTCCCCATCCACGTGGGTGAACCGCTCGACGGGCTTCAGTTTTGAGTCCGACCCGAAGTGGGTCCGTTCGGGACCAAGATTGGTGGTCTCAATCACCAACGTGTCTCCGTCCCACCGACCTCTTGAGTCGCCCAGCCATTGCGTCTCGGCACAAGCAGCCTCCAGACATACGGACCTGTCCCATGCCCCCCTCGCCGATGAGGGCGGTCACGTCGTAGTGGCCGAGTCGGGAGCCGACTTCGAGCGCCATGGGTCGTCAGACTGAGATCGAGGGCATTGTATGCCGCGGCCCTCGTTTGTCCAGCAGCCTGCACGGAATCGCCATGAGGAAGCGTACGAACCCATTGTGCGGGTTTCACCAGCCTCGTGGGTGGTCAGAATCGTCTGAGTTGGTCAGAGGGCGGGAAAATGCGTGCGTACGCTTCTAGCTGTGCAACGTGTTGCACTCAGATATGGAGCGGGCTTCAAGACTGATGGATCACTGGGTGGGCACTCGCGCCTTCAGTTCGCCGACCTAGGGTTCGGGCGCGTGTTCGGGTTCCTCGAAAAAGATCCACGTGCCATCGGGAGACCAAACCGGCCCGCTAAACGCCGGATTCCCCTCCACATCCGCACACGGCAACACGATCCAGCGCCCGTCGGGCGAAACGCCCGCGCGCGGGTGGTCACGAGACGTTTCTACCGCCTCGCCCGACGCGGTGCAGAGCGAGTCCGACCGGGCCGGAGCGTCGTCTTGCAGCCGATTCGGACGCTCGGAAGGCACAGCCAGACTATGCGGTCTGTCCTCAACGGGCTCCGGTGCCTCTGACACACAGGCCACCGACGCCATCAGGAGACTCAATACGAACGCTTGGCGTTTCATGATCCTTCCCTTCGGACTCATCAGTTTGAGGACACCCGCGCCTTCAGCTCCCCGGTCGCCCCGTGGGCACGAGGCGCTTGAGTTCCTCGAACCCGTAGGGTGCCACTAATCGGCCGAACGTTCGCGCGGCCTCGCGATGGTAGAAACGGAGATCGTCGATCAGATCCTCTTGGCGGCGGTTCAGCCAACCGGCGGCAGTAAAGATGAGGAAGTGCAGTGCATGAGGCATCCCGCCAGGCTACCCGACATCGGCTGCAACCTGTTCTCAGCCTGAGGATTAGCTTTGGCCGATTATTGGCAGCCTACGGCGTGAGCATGCCACTGCGCGATGAGCAGGTTCACTCTACAGGTACAAGTCTTACGATCTTGCCACCCGCATTGTGTTCAAACAGAAGATAGATGTCGCCATTGAATCCCTGTTCGATATCGCGTACTCGACCGATGCCTTCGAACAGCGTTTCCCGCGACACGAATTCGTTGTCTTCGATCTCAACTCGAAACAGGCTGCGCGCTTTCAATGATCCAACCAGGTAGTCTCCCCTCCACTCTGGGAACTGGTCACTGTCGCTGATGATGAAACTGGACACGGCCGGCGACGGCGTCAGGTCGACCACCGGCTGTTCGATATCGGACAGCTCGAATTCAACACCCAAGTCCTTGCCATACTCTACGGGTGTGCCATCGTAATGGAGGCCGAGCGAAAACAAGGGCCAGCCGTAGTTGCGCCCAGGCAACAGCAGGTTGATTTCATCGCCACCTCGGGGACCATGTTCGCTGCCCCATAGCTCGCCCCCGGTCATGTCGAATTCCAACCCCTGGGGGCTGCGATGGCCATAGGTATAGATGCTCTGATAGACATCGTCTCGACCAACAAAGGGATTGTCTTTCGGAATAGTGCCATCGTCATTGATGCGATGAATCTTGCCCCAGGGTGTTGACAGGTCTTGAATGCCCTGCATGCCGCCTTTCACTTTCAAGCCTACCGAAAAATAGACGTGGCCTCGGTTATCGAACACGGCACGGCCACCAGCGCCAACGTCTCCCACGAAGCTGTAGTGCTCCATGTCGGCCCGCCAGATGACTTCCTCGTCGATCCATTCGCCATCGTCGACTCTTCCGCGCACCAGCCTGTTCATGGACACCGGGCGTTCCCGCTCACGGCTGAGCTCGGTGCAATCCTCGCAGCGGTGACCGTGGTACAGGTAGATCCAACCGTTCTCTTCGTAGTTCGGATGCAAGAGGATGTCGAACAGCCAACCCATGCCACGCTCGACATCGAGGCGCGATTCCATCTGGTAGACATCGTCATACGCCTGCGGCGTTCCACGTATCAATGCCGATTTGTCGCCATCCGGACTGATGATGCGCACTCCTTTGGTCTTTTCGGTCACCAGCAAGCTGCCATCCGGCAGCGGTGCCAGGGAAAAGGGAAGGGCGTCCAGATCGTCGACCAGCGTTTCCAGTCGGAAACTATGGAGTGCAGTCTCAAACTCACCTTCTGGAATCGAAAGTGGCGCATCATAGTTCGACGTCACATAGCCGACGTTGGCGCGGGTCTCCAGTACGTACATTGCAAGGCCACGGATTTCTACCGGGCTGAAGATGTCATCCCAGCTGGGCATGCCGGAGTCGACGTTGCCATTGGAAATAATGGCAACGACGTCGGCCATGGATTCGCCATGAACGAGCTCACCCCGAAGTGGCGTTCCTTGTGCTGCGCCTTCCAGATCTTCACCATGGCAAACCGCGCAGTTCTCCTGAAACATCAATCGCGATTCGGTGACACCGGAGTAGGCGACGGGTTCCTGTTGTGCCGAAGCGCTGGTTGCCGTGATGAGAACCGCTGGAAGCAGAAGCCAAGAGAAGGTGAAGCGCCGTGGTGTCTTGTTCATTGGTTGTCCTGACTTGTTGCAGTGGGCAAACAGGGGCTCAAACCGGCCAGCCGATCAGGATCGTCCGTGAAGGCTTGCGGAAAGACTTTCAGCGCCACATCCCGGTCGAGCTTGGCATCTCTCGCGCGATACACCTCCCCCATGCCGCCTTCGCCGATCTTGGCGGTGACGGAGTAAGGACCGAGGGTGGTGCCTGGCACGAGCGACATTAGTTAGTTGGTACCCGCTCTTTGAGTTCTTCGAACCAGTTGAAACCACCACGAAGTTCGTACCGTCGCCCTCGGCTGGATCCAGCATCAAGAACCGGCCGTCGGGGGCGACGTCGTAGGTTGAGGTCGGCGCCCCATAGCCACCGCGTCGCGAGAAGTGATCTTCGGGTGCTTCCGCAATCAACTGTTGGCGCCCAGTCCCTAACCCACCTACATGCTACAGTTTGGGCCGTCATTTGAGTGCCACAGTACTGTCGACGACAAGGCCCACGCGACGTGAAGAAACCAAGCTGTCTCAATCCCACGTGTTCGTTGCACGGAAACGTCGAGTCCAGCCACATCATCCGCTACGGATTCTACAGAACCACAGCCGGGAAACGGCGTCGCTACCGGTGCGTCGGATGCGGACAGACGTTCTCCTCAACCAAGGGCACGCTGTACTACCGTCTCCAGCATCGAAGAAGTCGTGTCGACGCCGTTGTGGCGCTCAGAGTCGAGGGTGTCAGCCTGTCCGCGATTGCTCGGGTCGAGGGGCTTGCCTGGAACACCGTCGCTCGATGGCTTGAGAAGGCAGCCGCCGTGTGCCGTGGCTTCAACCAGAGCCGGATGGCCGGATTCGTCGTCGAAGAGCTCCAGGCCGATGAAATTCGCTCCTTCGTCGGCGGCAAGACGCGGCCCACGTGGGTATTCGTCGCCATCGAGGTGTGGTCGCGGCTCTGGCCGTCGACGGTGACCGGAAGACGAAGCTACCGAAACACGCTCGCTCTTCTGCGCGACATCGCGAACCGCATGGATGTCGAGCGTCGTCCCTTGATCGTCACCGACGGATTCGATTTCTACGAGAAGGTCGTCCGTCGCGTCTTTGGTCCAGCGGTTCTCTACGGCCCGGTGCTCAAGACGCGAAGACACGATCGCATCGTTCAGGTCGAACGAAGAGAGCGGATGGGCGCGGCGTGGCGGTTCGAAGCAGGACTCAACAACTCCGAGGACTCGTCGACATTGAACACGTCGTTCATTGAACGGATGAATCTGACCATCCGCCAGGGCTTGGCCTATCTGTCTCGGCGAACGCTCTCCCATGCTCGCTCGGAGGACAAGCTCGAAGCACATCTCGAGGTCCTGCGCTGCCACTACAACTTCGTCCGCCCGCACGGCGCGCTGAAGTTCGGGCGTGAGGTCCGGACTCCGGCGATGCAGGCCGGACTCGCCACGCGGCGACTCACGTTCCGGGAGATATTCGTGGGTCAGCCGCCATCCTTATTAGTATTAATCCGCATCGGCGCCATCGCGTGCGCCGTGCCGAGTCGGTTGCCGGCCACCGCGGCCGGCGACGAGCTCCTGGCCGCCTGAGTAACAGTTGATGGCGGAAGCACCCGCGGATACCTAACGACTACGCCGTTAGGCGGGAGTAATCGGGACAGAGATAGCCGTTGTCAGGCGCGGCCAGAGAGGGCGACGGTGTGACAGGCGAACGAAACGCCAGCAGATCAGGCGCTTTGCTGTCCTATAACTAATGGATGACTCGGTCGTCGCAGCCTTCGCTGCTGCTGACGCTTGCGTTGTGAAACGTGCCGGACCCCAAGAGCGTGCCGGTCTCAGGGACCAGTTCAAACTCGGCGCGGTCGGCGGTCACACACCCGCCATCGGAGACAAAGACCACGTTGCCCGACGCGACCAGACGCTTCTCCTCGTGGTCGAGGTCCACTTCGTCGGCCCGGAGCTTCCAGGCTCCGCCGCTATCTTCCATTACCGTTTCGCCGGGGCCCTGAGACTTATCCAACCGAATAATCCCCCTCTCTGTCCACCCCTGAGCATTCGCCATGGCTGTGGCTCCACAGATCAGGACCGCAAGCATCATTACCAGTCTTCTCATATTCATCCGCTGGGGCTCTTCCCATTCTGGCATCACATCCCGCCCTGTCAAGGCGGAGTCGGATGCACCGCCCCCTTCGTCCTTAGAAGAGTCGGCGCAGCGGTCGCTACCGCGGCTTACGGATGGCCCAAGGGAAACGGAAGAAGATAGGTCCTGCCTGGTCGCTAGCGTTCATCGTGAGTGCCTCGGCGCGAGGCGGTGCAGATGTGGGGTGTTGTTGAAGCCGAGGCACTTTCGATAACGAGACTTGAAGGAAGGTGCTGGGGTGGCGGTCCGGCTATGGAGCTACAAGGGGTCTTCCCGTTTGCGCGAACGAGGGTGCCTGTGGGGATTGAGGCCTGGCCGCGGGTGTGCGGGCGCGCATCGCGTGGCCGCAGGCGGGTTGCTGGACGCGGAGACGGCGCTGCTGGCTGGTGACGAGCACACGACCGGTGTGGCGTGCGGCGACACGTCGACGGGAGCCCGATGAGCCTGGCGCGTGCGGTGTCTCACGGTCACGAGGTGTCGAAGGCCAGCGCGATCGCGCCGAGGGCGCGTGCGGAGAAGATGGGCCCGAGCGTCATCGTCGTGCCGCACTGCGGACAGTGCCACCCCGAAACGGTCGTCGCCGTGGTCACGGGGGGTGGGGTACGACGCAGGAACCGTCGGGCGCGGGCGAGCCGGACGGTGCGACAGGCGCTGCCGAGATACCCGTACTGCCGGATGCGGACGAAGCCGCGCGGGAGCACGTGCTGCACGAAACGCCGCAGGAACTCCATCGCGGTGAGCGTCATCGTGCGCCACTCGCCGTCGTGGGCATAGTCCTTCCACCGGAAGGTGACGTGCTCACCATCGAACGCGACCAAGCGATGGTTGCTGATGGCCACGCGATGCGTGTAGCGCCCCAGGTAGCGCAGCACCGCGGCGGGTCCGCCGAAGGCCGGCTTCGCATAGACGACCCAGTCAGTGCGAAACAGCGCGTCCACAAACGCGTGCCAACGAACCGGGTCACAGAGCCCGGCGGACGCCCCGGTGAGATCCAGCTCGCCGCGGGTGTGGGCCCGACGCAAGCCTTCCACGAACTTGCCGCGAAAGACCCGACTCAGCACCGTGACCGGGAGGAAGAAGCCGGCGTATTTCGGGTGGACCCAGCGGTGCCCGTTGAGCGAGAAGCCCCCGGCCGGCACGACGCAATGCACGTGGGGATGGCGGACGAGGGTCTGCCCCCACGTGTGGAGGATGCTGAGGAAGCCGATCCGGGCACCGAGATGCCGGGGCGTTGCGGCCACCTCAAGCAATGTGTCCGCGCTCGCGCGAAACAGCAGCTGATAGATCAGCGCGGCGTTGCGCCGGCACAGGACGTGGAGGGTGTGCGGCAGGGTGAAGATCACGTGGACGTAGGGCACGGCGAGCAGCTCGCGCTCCCGCGCGGCCAGCCAGCGCTCACGCGCGTGCGCTTGGCACTTCGGACAGTGCCGATTCCGACACGAGTTATACGAGATCGCCCGATGCCCGCACGCGTCACACTGATCCAGGTGACCCCCGAGGGCGGCCGTCCGACAGCGTCGGAGGGCCCGGAGCACGGTCCGGTGCTGGACGCTCAGCCACGGATGCCGTGCCAGGAAGTGATCACCCTGGGCGCGGAGGACATCGGCCACCTCTATCGGCGGCCGACGCATGTCTACGATCGGCGCAAGCGTCGGGACCGCGGCAGGGCCGCGGGTGTGGGCACTTGGAGCTGCTCGAGCGGATTCGGGGCCGCCTGCAGATGGCGTCGCGACAGATGCAGATACACGGTCGTGTGGGACAGGTCCGCATGGCCCAGAAGCAGCTGGATCGTCCGCAGGTCGGCCCCGGCTTCGAGCAAGTGCGTCGCGTAGCTGTGACGCAGCATGTGGGGGCTCACCGGCTTCTCGATCCCGGCGCGCGCAGCGGCGAACCGGACGGCCTCCCAGACCGGCTTGGTGGTGATCGGGCGATCGGCCCGCCAGCCGTCCTTCGTGCCCGGAAACAGGTACGTCTCCGGGCGCATCCAGCGCCAGTACTCGCGCAACGCGGCTACGAGCGTCGGCGAGAGCGGGACGTCGCGATCCCGCCCGCCCTTGCCGTGGACGACGCGCAGGACCATGCGCTCGCTATCGATATCCTGGACCTTCAACCGGCACAGCTCACTCCGCCGCAGACCGGTGCCGTAGAGCGTGAGCAGCATCGTGCGGTGATACAGATTCTTCGCGCCCGCGATGAGACGCTGGACTTCGTCGGGGCTGAGTACCGTGGGCAGCCGGCGTCGGTGCTTGGGATAGGGCAAGTCCTCTTTCATGTTCCGGCGCTTGAGGACGCGGAGAAAGAAGAACCGGAGCGCCGAGATGTGAGTCACGACGGTACCGACGGCGAGCTGGCGGTCTTCGAGCAGAAAGACCTGATACCGTCGGAGGTCGTCCGGCTTCACGCGGTCGAGCCGTTTCCCGGTGTGTCGCCGGAAGGCATTGACGATCCTGACGTAGCTTGCGGTGGTCGATGCGGCGTAGTGGCGACGCACGAGCTCCTCGTGCAGCCGCTGCAGATGTGTGGTCACAGACACCTCCTTTTGTGACCAACATGCTGCTACGAATTACTCAGATGCCACTCGGCCGCCGCGCCAGCGGCTTCGTTCTGGTCGCGCAGCGTTTACTAATCCTGCCCAGGGGTTGGACCGGGCATCGGTCTACACTGCGGCGTTACTCAAGAGTGAATCCCAGGCTAAACGCTCTTAGAAACTCTTCCCGTCCGACAATCGCCGCCCCTTCCTCCAGGAATTGCAGAGAGCCTCAAACTCGCAAAACAGCTTCGGACTGTCAAACTCAAGGCGGTGTTGGCGTATGTAGAAGGCAAGGTGCACGTAGTGGCGATCTGAAATTACAGAGACGGACCGGTGGAGAACATCTTCATCAAAGTGTTCGAATTGAATTGCAAGAGCCATGTCTTCGAACGTGCCAAGGACCTCGCGGATTGCCACGTGAAGACCGAAGTTGCTCACGACTGTGCTGTAGAGGTCCTTTTCGGCAACCTGATCAGGGTTCTGAATTTCTTCTTCTATGAACTTGCGAACCTTTATGAATTCTGGCCGATTGAGGAGCGCCAGGAACTCAAATGCGCGATGTCTTCGATCTTCTTCTAGCCTTGAACGCAAACCGAGACCCACGTAGTAGGCGCTATAGATCGCGGATGAGCCACCCATGACAGCCGCTACGAACTTCGTGGCTTCACGCTGTTGTGGAAAGTGAGTGTGAGCGAAACTTAGTTGGAAATTGAAGCGGCTCCAAACCCTGTGGTTTGATGACGTTTGAGAAGACGGACATCAGCCCACGAGAGAAAGGAGCCGAGATGAGCAGTGTCCTACGATCGGTCAGGAAGCGCAAGAAAGGTCACACGTTGGGCGCGGTCGACGTCATCGACCGAGAGGAGTACGCCGAGCTGGAGGTCGATGCCAAGGTGGCGTTGATCCGGTCGTTGGTTCCGCTGGGCTTGATGCACATCGAGGAGTTGCTCGACGAGGAAGTGACCGCGCTGGCTGGCGAGCGCTACGCCCGCAAAGCCCCGTCAGTCGGCGGGCGCCGTCATGGCAGCAACCCCGGGACGGTCGGGTTGGCCGGCCAGCGCGTGCCGATTCGCGTGCCCCGGATTCGCCATGTCACGGAGCGCGAGATTCCCCTGCGGTCGTACGAGGCGCTGCATGGCGATCGCGCAGTCAACGACCTGTTGCTGAGGCGCGTGCTGTATGGGATCTCGTGCCGCAACTACGCGGCGGCCGCCGAGGCGATTCCCAGGGCGATCGGCCTATCGGGGTCGACGGTGTCCCGCGCGTTCATTCAGGCCAGCGCGACGAAACTCCGCGAGCTCCAGGAGCGGGACCTCTCCGGGGAGGACGTCGTGGCCCTCGTGCTGGACGGCAAGACGTTCGCCGAGGCGACGATGGTCGTCGCGCTGGGCATCACGATGACGGGGGACAAACGGTTCCTGGGCGTCGTCGAGACGGACACGGAGACCGAGAAGGTGTTGACCCCGTTCCTCCGGTCATTGGTCGAGCGGGGCCTCGATGTCTCCCAGGGGCTTCTGGTGATCGTGGATGGCGGCAAGGGGCTCCGGGCGGCCGTGCGGAAAGCCTTCCGCCACCGCGCCCTGGTGCAACGGTGTCAGTGGCACAAGCGCGAGAACGTGGTGAGTTACGTGGCCAAGCGTGAGCAGCCGGTGTGGCGGCAGCGTCTCCAGCGCGCCTACAACCGTCCGGAGTACGACGAGGCCCTCGCCGCCCTCAAGTCGCTCCAGCATGAGCTGGAGGATCGGAACCAATCCGCGGCCGGCAGTCTGGCGGAAGGCCTCGACGAGACCCTGACGTTGCATCGCCTCGGGGTGTACGGTGTGCTGGGCCGGTCGCTGAAGACGACGAACAGCCTCGAGTCCATCAACGCGCTCATTGAGGAGCGCTGTGCGAAGGTCGATCACTGGCAGAACTCGAGTCAACGCCATCGCTGGCTGGCCACTGCGCTCCTGGACATCGAGCCACGCCTGCGCAAGGTGATGGGCTACCGGCACCTGCCCAGGCTTCGTGACGCATTGAAGCGAGAGCTGAAGATCGACACGACGACGTCGACGAAGAAAGCCGCGTAAGCAATCAGGAGCCGCGGAGAGTTTCAACTAGGAATGGGCTTGACTCTGGAAAGTAGAAGAAGACAGCAACTAGCCCAATGGCAACAAGCCCGATAATCGTCGAGATAAAGAACCCCAGCGAAATGTTCACGCGGAATAGTTCACCGAGTCGGCTGCGGCTCATACCGGGAATGACCACCTTGCGGCAAGACACTCGGGCTAAATGAATATCGGTAGGCTGGAGACTAGCAGAAAACCTCGCCGTCCCAGAAGAACTTCAGCTTCGCCCCCCCAAACGTTCATACAGTGCGGCGGAGTCGAGGCTTACGACTTAGACGTACACGCTATGACTGTATCGCACCGATCCAACAACATCACTTCAGTGAACGCGGGGGGGCAACCACGTGTTTCACTACTTCGGTATCTGTTAGGTGCGGGGCGTGCTCGTGTCCACAGCAGTGCCGCTCGCCGCTCCTCGAACCCAATCGCTGGGCTCTCCGGCAAACGAGAGAGACGCGGCGAGCAGGCGACGCCAGGCGGCACAAGGCTGCGGCTACTCCGACGTATCGTCGACCGTCCTGATAGAGTTCCAAGCCGTGTGACCATTGGAGTCCTACACGGGCTGGATTGTCATCTGGCCTACCCCGGTCCGTGCGTCAGCGATACCGATCACCGGTAGGTCCTGACTTGTCGCTAGCGTTCATCGTGAGTGCCTCGGCGCGAGGCGGTGCAGACGTGGGGTGTTGTTGAAGCCGAGGCACTTTCGATAACGAGACTTGAAGGAAGGCGCTGGTGGAGAGGCGGTCGCGTGCCCCTATGGAGCTAGATATGACTGTCCTTTAGAATCAATCACTTACAGGTCAGTCTCCCGATCCATAGCATCGTAGGTTATGACCACGACTGTTCGAGTATTGCACGCGAAGCGGCCGCCGCGCCAGCGGCTTCGTTCTTGTCGCGCAGCGTTTACTAATCCGCCCGGTCGTGGATGGCTAACTGCTACGCCGTTAGGCGCGAGTAATCCGGAGCGGTCCTCGACCCGAGCTGTCCCAAGCAGCAGCGGCGCGTCAAAGGACTCGGGCGGAGCTACGGGGTGGCCGCCTGGATTC
This sequence comes from Vicinamibacterales bacterium, assembly GCA_965249105.1. Taxonomy (GTDB): domain Bacteria; phylum Acidobacteriota; class Vicinamibacteria; order Vicinamibacterales; family UBA8438; genus CAUZIB01. The sequence goes on from OZ252219.1 coordinate 3,185,896, forward strand.
AGCCGCTTCTAGATGCTCTGCTACACTTGCTCGTGGGTATCGAATGTCCCAACAACTCAGAGAGCGGGCTCGAATCCTAATCGCCGTCGTTGTCGTTGGGGTCGTCTTACTCGCGATAGGTTACGTGGCCTACGATACGAATACTGTTTTGGCACCCGGCCCAGGCGACCTGCTGCAGTAGTCCACCTACCGTCCGAATAGACCGTTTCGGGAGTGGAACCCCTGTCAATGGATTGCTGATAGATCCAGCCTGGCCGCCAAGTGACGACCTGTTAGCAATAGCTACTCGCTACGGCGTGACCAGAGACGGACGGCGTCACGCCGACCACACCCGATCAGGCCACGCGCACCAGCCTCAGCGCGATCGCGGGCTCAAGGCGCTTTCCGGACGCCCACTCCCAGTACCCTTCAAAGGCATCATCGACCGACGTCAGCTCAAGCCATGCCTCCGGAGCGTCTTCGGGAACGGGCACCGGCGGGATGATCCGCAGCCGGAGCCGGGACCCGTCAAGGACCACTTCGAGCCCGAGCCGGGCCCCCTCAAGGACCACTCCGACCGGAGGCTGCCCGTCAGCGTCCCGTCCCACAATCTCGCCCCGAACGCGCTCGTCCTCGACGGAGAACACGACCTCCATGTAGTGTGACGTTGGAAGTGAGGCGTGCTCGGCGCTGACCAGCCGCCACGTCCCGGCGATTGTCTGGATGTCGGGCATCACACTCCTTCAGTCGGCAAGATAAGCATCGTCCCTACCGCCAGGTCGCAAGTTCTTCCGAAGGGATGTTGCCTTCTAGGATGCAGCTGCCGGAGCCGCCGTCTCCCTGCGTCAGAAAGAAGCTCAGATCAGAGCGGAGGAACTCCACGGGGTATGCGACGATCATCCACCGGCCGTTCTTCCAGAGGGGCCAGGGCTGTGGTCCGTTGAAGCGACCGTCCTGGTTGAACCGCAGGGCTCCGTACTCCGCAAGCGTGTCAAGGCCATCTTTGACCCACAACGGCGGGATACCTGGGGGCAGGAGGGGGCTTCCACCAGACCCGATACGGCGACCCTGCTCCCTTTTTGAATACTTCGAAGCGTGCCGGCTTCGCAACGCATGGAGGCCCCCCCCACTCGTCGGGGCGCCACATCGCGAGATGAACGACGGGCGCCAATACCCCTGGTCCGATGACACCGGGCGTCAGGCGGCGCCCGGTGTTCGTCCAGGTCTTGTTCGCTAAGAGCTGGGTGCCATCTCGCCACCCCGTAGCTCGGGACCATGGCACGACTCGCAGTTCTGGCGGTAGACACGCCGGCCACGACGCGCCTGCGCCGCCGTGAACACCCCGTCCAGCACCGTGCTGGAGGCTTCCTGCCACGCCGGGGCTGTCTCACCGGGGGCCGCACCGGTCTCGATCGCCAGGCCGCTTACCGAAACCCACGCCACCACCAGCCCTACACACACCACGGCCAGCAGCCTCTTCATCCGCTATCTCCTGTTCCAAGGCCTACACGAAGGCCATCACTATCTTCCCGTCTTGATCCATCTCATTCTGGCACTCGGGGCTGGACCCGATCAACCCGCCGGAGCGCCCACCTGGTAGCCCTACACCCGCTGCAGCAGACAGTCGAAGTCGTAGCCCACTTCACACCAGGCGGGCAGCGAGTCCAGCCGTTTCATGGCCCGGTGATAGTAGTAGTACGGCGTCCAGCTCCGGAGCCGGCTGTGACGACGGGCAATGTCGTGGTCGATGTGCTCAGCCAGCTGCCTGCCCGAAATCGTCGGTCAGGCGATACAGGTATCCGGCGGGTCGGGTTGCCGCCTGGGCCAGCCGCGTTCTCGGCGTCCGCCCATCGCCCAGCTCAAAAATGTGAACGGAGGTCCCGTTCAGTGACAGGAACTCACCGCTGTAGTCCCGTCCGGGCGCTCGACCGAAGAGGAGGCGCAGGAGACTGGTGGTTCCTCGCATATGCGGATTTCGAGCCGGATGCCCACCGTCGGAGAAGAACCGCTTGCCAACTCCAGTTAGCTCAGCGACGTCCCGGCTCCTCGCTTCGCGGGATACATACCTCGGTCCGTTGCCATACTCTTGGCCAACGACAACTATCCGAAACGACTTCCCATCAACCACCAGATCATAGTGACGGCCGACGTGATGCAACTGCCCCTCGAAGAACTGGCCAGCGTGCGAAGCTCGGCAAGCGTCGTACTTGTCACAAACGAAGGTCATCCCGTCAAGGACATTGGTGGCCATGTAGCGGTCGAGTTCGGCAACTCGCGCGGCCGTGTCGCTTAGGTTGGATTGAAAGATGGATTCGGCCATGCCCTTTCCAGATAAGGCTACTACCGGCTTATCTGAAGTAATGACAAGACCTCGTCGGCCAGTACCGCCCGCCCGATTGAAGGTGATTCAATCCAGATCGAGCCTCCGCCACGACCGGTTTTGACGCGCCACACCCAGACCTTGCCGGCGCGGGGCGAGGTGTATTGCCTTGTGCACAAGCATACCTTTGCCGCGGCAAGTCAGCAGGGACTCGTCATGGTCGCCGTGGATCTAGTGCATAATAGACGTTGTCTAGCATTATGGCTCCCGAAAACGTGTGGACTCTATCGGAAGTGGCACGCCTGGTTGGACAGCCGCAGCACCGCCTCATCCACCTCTGCGAAAAGGGCGTTGTCCGAGCTGACTTCAAGGAAGCAAAGGGCCGAGGATCGAGTCGCCGCTTCTCACGCCGCAATCTCCTGCAGTTCGCCGTCGCGTTGAAGCTTCGAGAGTTGATGGTGCCCGTGGCACCTATCGCTGCAGTCGTTCACGTCCTCGACGCGTTTGAAAGAGTGTTGGCCCGTGACATTCCAGGGTTCAGCCTTCCGGAGAGCCTGGTAGCATCCGGCGCGCCGGAGCTGCGCGTCATCATTAGCGACAGGCGCACGCTGTTTTTCGCGCTCCACCCGAAGAAGGGCGCCGCCAAACTGTTTGGGGGTATCGACCTAGAGACGCTCGAGATTGAGGGAGCGGGCTCCGGTCGTGTCAGCAGGAAGCTGAAAGCGGTCAAGCCGGGCAAGGGAGCGCCAGAGGCGCTATTCGGCCCAGAAAGCGTCAGTGAGAAGGGGCGAATCGAGGTCAGTGTGACAGCCCTGGCGAAGGACCTGCCGAAGGAGTCGGCGTAAAAAATTTCCCCCATATGATAGACAATGTCTATCATTATGTGAGGCCGGATGAGATGGCTAAACGAACCAGCAGCACATCAAAGAAGCGAGAGTCCCCTCGGGAGGAACACTACGCGGAGAATCCCGCAGTGCGTGGGCTGCTGGATCACGTCGCCGAGGAGCTTGCCCAGGAGTATGTCCGCCTGATGAAGGAAGCACTCTTGGAAGAAGCCGAGCAGGAGGAATAGCGATGCGCGCCGCAATCTATGCCAGGTATTCGTCTGAGAATCAGCGGCCCGAGAGTATCGAGGACCAGATCTCGTCATGCCGGAAGCTCACCAAAGAGCGGCGGTACACGGTGGACCAGGCTCACATCTTCACCGATGAAGCGGCTTCCGGTGCGAGGGAGGACCGTCCAGGGTTGGCGGCACTTCGTGCGGCAGCAGTAAACGGGGATTTCCGAGTCGTCCTTGTGGACGACCTCTCGCGACTGGCTCGAAACACGCTGCTGCTCCTGTCCGTACTCGAGGAGCTTCGATTTGGCGGGGTCCGGGTCGTCTCGGTGGCGGATGGCCTGGACACAGATGACCGGGACGCCACCGTGGGCATTCAGATGCGCGGTGTGTTTAACGAGCTCCAGCTGACCGACCTCCGCAACAAGACGCTTCGTGGGCAGATCGGGCAGAAACAGCGCGGTTTCATCGTTGGGGAGGCGACCTACGGCTATCGGTCGGTTGCCGTCGGCGAAGTCCGCATGGACAAGAAGGGGCGGCCACGGCCGGAGGGCTACAAGATGACGGTCGAGGCGCGGGAGGCAGCAGTGGTCTTGCGCGTATTCAAGGAGTTCGCCGAGGGGAGTTCAGAGAGCCAAGTCGTCAGACGGCTGAACGCTGAAGGTGTTCCAGGCCGAAGGAGAGCAAAGCAAGGATGGTCGCCCGCGACGGTGCATCGGTTGCTTCGGAATGAGAAGTACGTCGGCCGCTGGATATGGAATCGAACTGAAACACGACGAGACCCCAGAACCGGACGGCGGCGCCAGTTCCCGAAACCGGAGTCCGAGTGGTTCATCACCGAAGACCAGTCGCTGAGAATCGTCCCACAGAAGCTCTGGGACCGTGCCCGGCGGCGTCTCGAGTCGGTGCGCAAGGTCTGGCCAGGCGGGAAAGGCAAACGGGGCTTCGCGAGCCAGCGAGGAGGCCGGGTCGCCCATTACCCGACAGATCTTCTGTCTGGAGCAATGATTTGCAGCTGCTGTGGCGCGGCGATCGCCAAGGTCAGCGGCAAGAGTGGCGGATACTACGGCTGCCTCGGTGCGAAGAAGGGGGCCTGCGACAATCGCCTGCTGGTCCGACGGGTCCTGGTCGAACGAATTGTCTTGGCTGCCGTCCGCGACCGGTTGGCGCACTCCGAGAACCTCGACTACGTCTTCGCAAAGCTCGAGCAGGAGGTAGCCAGTGCCTCGACCGCCACGCCAGAAACGATCAGGCTGAAAGAGGCGGAGTTCGACGCCGAGCAGCGACGGATCAGCAACTTCATCGAATTCGTTGCCGAAGGGAGAGGAAGTCGAGCCCTCGCCGATGCTCTGACGACCTCGGAGAAGAGGGTAGAAGATCTAAGGACCGATCTCGAAGGGCTTCGTAGGAGCCAACGGGACGTGTTCTCGGTCCCACCAAGAGAGTGGTTGGCCGAGCGAATCGTGACGTTGCAGTCTGTGCTCGAACGGCGGACGGAGCGGTCGGCGCTGCTGCTAAGAAAACTGCTGGGGCCGATCAAACTGGAGCCGGTGACACCGGACGTGGGACGCCCGTATTACCGTGCCCTGTCGAACCTCGACGCGCTGGCGATCGTGGAAAACGACCCGGACTCCCCTGACCCGGAGCCCGGTTCGACTTCTTTGCAATGGTGGAGGCGGCGGGAGTCGAACCCGCGTCCGAAGGTACGTCTCCGTAGGACTCTACATGCGTATCCGCTCTTTAAGTCTCACCCCCGGTGTGGAAGAGTGGCAGAAACCACCGGAAGCCAGCCCCGATAAGTCTCACCGCCGCGCGTCGGTGCCACACGCGATGGCCAGCCCACTAAATGGCGTCTCTCCCCGCCCCGTGGGCGAGCACGAGGGAGACGCACGGCTTAATTAAGCCGCGAGTGCAAGCTGCGGTTCCGCAGTTACAGTGGTTTTCCATCGGATTATCGAGTCGATGGTGCTCGGCATGCCTCCTACGATTCCATGACCCCCGTCGAAGCCGTGACGCCCCCATTGGTGAAACGACAAGTTTCATTGTATCAGGGAGTTGGCGGCTGTTTCCGGCGTATAATCCGGCTGTTTTCCGCGATCCCAATAAATAGATGGTACGTCTCCTCTTCTCACTCGCTGTCACCACAACCCTGCTGCTCGCTGTAGCCTGCGGCGGCGGCGAACCCGAGCCGGCCGTAGAGATCCCCACCAGCGACGCCGTGCTCTACGAAGGCTTCCGGTTGATCACCGGCGACGAGCGTGCGCCAGTCGAGGGCGCCGCCTTTCTCGTGGACGAGGGCGTTTTACAGGCCATCGGTCTTCGGGGTGATCTCGGGTTGCCACCCGGCGGAACCCGCGTCGACCTCAGCGGCAAGACGGTGATGCCCGCCCTGGTGAGCCTCCACGGTCATCCAGGGTTCCAGGTGGGCCTCACCTTCGAAACGGAGAACTACACCCGGGAGACGGTGAGCGACCACCTCGACCGCTACGCCTACTACGGCGTGGGGACGATCGTGTCGCTGGGCACCGACGGGGGCGACCTGGTGTACGAGATCAAGGAGAACCAGGCAAACGGAACGCTCGGGGGCGCGCGGCTCCTCACGGCGGGAAGTGGCATCGCGCGGCCGAATGCCGGCCCTGGCGCGCCCGCGATGCGGCCGTCGGCGATCGGCGTCAGTACGGTCGGCGAAGCGAGGACCGCCGTTCAGGAGCTCGCGTCACGGGGTGTGGACGTCGTCAAGATCTGGGTGGACGACCGGGGCGGCTCGGTCGCGAAGCTCTCCCCCGAGCTTTCAGCTGCCGTCATCGAAGAGGCTCATGTCCGCGACCTCGAGGTGGTCGCGCACATCTTTGACGCGGCCGATGCCGTCGAGCTGGTCGAGCAGGGTGTGGACGGATTCGCGCACCTGGTCCGTGACCAGGAGATGTCGAGTGAGCTGGTAGCCGCCATTGCCAGACGCGGGGTGTTCGTGATGCCCAACCTCGGGATCTCGGAGCGCAGCACCTACACCGAGCCACCCGACTGGCTCGACGACCCGTTGCTACACGAGAGCATCACCCCCGATGTGATCGAGCGCGCCAAGGGGTCGTTCACCGACCGCAGCGAAAACGCCGCCGCGGGCGCGCGCAGGTCCTGGAGCTACATGCAGGCAAGCCTTGCCAACCTCAAGGAGGCGGGCGTGACCCTTGTCCTGGGCGCCGACTCGGGCGTGACCGACGCGTTCATTGGATACACCGAGCTTCGCGAGCTGGAGCTGATGGTCAACGGAGGACTCACGCCGAACGAGGCGATCATGGCGTCCACGAGTGTGTCCGCGAACACGCTGGGCGTCGACGCGGGACTACTCACCGCCGGCAAGAGCGCCGACTTCATCGTGCTCGATGCCAACCCGCTCGACGACATCGCCAACGCGCGTCAGATCGACAGCGTGTTCCTCAAGGGGATCGAAGTCGACCGCGAGGGGCTGCGCGGCCGCTGGACCGAGTAGTAGCTCATCTCCCCGGCCTCTCGATCCGGTACAGGTGGGTGTCACTCCGCAAAAAGATCGCCCCTTCCGACACCGCCAGTGACGCCAGCGTTCGCCCATCCACCTCGTTGCGGGCCAGCTCGACGAACTCGGTCGACGGTTCGATGACCGTCGTGATCCCCTCCTCGCTCAGGAAGTAGATCCGTCCGTCGGCGAAAACGGGTGACGCCGAGAAGTTGCCGCGGAACCGCTCGCGCCAGCGCACATCCCCCGTCTGGACATCCACACAGGTCGCGACGCCCGTGTCGGTGACGAGATACAGCTCATCGCCCACGACGAGCGGCGATGGTGTGTGCGGCGCGCCACGCATCCGCCAGGCGATGTGCGTGTTGGTCACGTCACCGGACCCGTCGGGACGCACGGCGAGGAGCGAGGGTTGCTGAAATCCCGTGGAGATGAAGACCAGGCCGTGCTCCGAGCTATAGACGGGCGCCGGCACGTTGGAGAAGCCTTCGGGATAGCCGACCTCCCAGAGCTCCTCTCCTGTTTCTGGGTCGAGACTGTTCGTCCTGAACGCACCGATGCTCAACAGCTGGTCTTGCCCATTGACCTCGATGACAACCGGCGTGGAGTACGCCTGGGAGATCGGCTCCGCGCGGTCGGTCTTCCAGCGAACCGTCCCGGTTGCCGCATCCACCGCCACGATGAACGCCTGGTCGTAGCCGTCGCAGCTGAGAATGACCAGGTCGTTGAACAGAATGGGCGACCCACCGTTGCCGTGCTGCGTGATGTACGGGAACTCGGTGGTCCACACCACGTCACCCGACGTGGTCAGCGCCGCTGTACCGGATGACCCGAAGTGAACATAGACCTGACCTCGCGCGGTGTCGACAACCGGCGTCGGGGACGCCAGGCTGTTCTTGGGATTCGGGGACCTCTCGTCACTCGTTGCGAACACCTCGACGTTGACGAGCTCGTTGCCCTTCTCGGCGTCGAACGCCACAAGGCGAAGCGACCCGGCTTCCGCCGTCGTGAGCCACACTCGACCAGCGGCGACGACCGGTGACGACCAGCCGAGGCCGGCGACAGGCGTCTTCCAAGAGACGTTCTCTCCTTCAGCCCACTGGATGGGTAGCCCCTCTTCGACCGAGTGTCCCTGCCCGGTCGGCCCACGGAACGACGGCCAATCGTTCGCATGCAGCCCTGTACTCGCTGCTCCGGCCAAGACAAGCAGAATCGATCCCACCAGAGCAGCACGCACCATGAGGTCCGTTCTACGTGAGGCTCGTGGTAAAGTCAAACGCGACGGTGCAGAGTGCGGTCGCGCGCCACACCTCCGGCAACGCCACAAGGTTAAGGAAGACCAATGACGACACATCGATTCGCAGTTCACTTCGCGTGCCTGGCACTCGCGGCCGCGCTCACCATGCTCAGTCCGTCGGTGGTCAGTGGGCAGCCGTCAACGACCCCGTGGGGCGACCCGGATCTCCAAGGAATCTGGACGAACTTCGATCTGGGCGAAGGGTTCAGTCTGGAGGCGCCGGCTCCTCCCGGGACGAGGGCCACTCGCCAGTTGATCGGCACGGGGACCTGTTTCCCTTCGGATGAGCCGATTCCGGAAACGACTGCGGCTGGCATCGGTCCCCCCGAGCACTGGTTCGAAACGGCCACGGACGTGGGGAAGGTGAGACCGAGCCTCATTTCGGAACCGGCCCACGGCAGGCTGCCGCCGCTGACGGAGACTGGAAGCAAGCGGATCGACAACGTCTGCCGCAAGGCGTTCGACTCGTACGTCTACCTCGATCCGTGGGTGCGCTGCATCACCCGAGGCGTTCCGGCCTCGACGTTTCCCTCTCTCTACAACAACGCCTATCAGATCCTGCAGGTTCCGGGATACGTCGTCATCCGCTACGAGATGATCCACGACGCGCGCATCATCCCGCTATCGGACGGGCCTCTGCCCGAATCGGACATCCGGCTCTGGATGGGCCGGTCCCGGGGATACTTCGACGGCAACACGCTGGTGGTGGAGACGACGAACTTCACCGACAGAAGTGCGATCCGAGGCAACGCGCACACCGACCAGCTGACCGTGACCGAGCGATTCACCCCAACCGGCGAAGACTCGCTCGACTACGAGGCGATCGTCGGCGATCCGGAAACCTGGGTAACACCGTGGAAGGCAGGCATCGGTCTGTCGCGCTTCGACGAGTACTCCATGTATGAGTACGCCTGTCACGAGGGGAACAAGCACGCGATGACCAGCATGTTGAGCGGCGCGCGCGCGGACGAGGCGCGCGAAGCGGGAGGCCAGGACTAGCGGAAGTCCCTACACTAACGCGCTTCTTGATACTCGGAAATCTCGACGAGGTTGTCGTCCGACCATCGGCCCTGGCCGAACTCTGCTGCTTTCATCCCGAGAACGCGTTCGTAGAACGCACACGTCTCGGTGATCGAGCGAACCGTCAGAACAAAATGGTCGATCGAGGCGATTTCCATCGTTGATTCCCTTCGGCGTCGTCGGGGCACGCGCCATAGCTCGTGGGGGCATGCTGCGTGCCCGCACAGAGTCTAGTGGTAAAGTCGACACCCACAAGGAGACACGACCATGCCCATGCGATCAACCCGCATCCTCATCTTCGTCGCGCTCATCACGTCGCTGGCGTTCGGAGCGACGGCACAGGAGCTCGAGCTCGAGACCATCGAGTTCCATAGCGCGTCGGTCGACCGGACCACGAAGTACAACATCCTGCTTCCGCGGGACTACGAGGAGTCGACCGACCGCTACCCGGTCCTCTATCTGCTCCACGGACTGACGCAGAACTACACTGCCTGGGGTCTGTCGAACGGCGCGCCTTTCTACGCCGGGCTGTATGACGACCTGATCGTGGTGATGCCAGACGCGGGGAACTCCTGGTACACCAACTACGAGGAAAGTGCCGACGGCCAGACCAACAACTGGGCCGACCACATCGTGCAGGACGTGGTGAATCACGTTGACTGGAACTTCCGCACGATCGCGCGGAGAGAAGGACGGGCCATCAACGGTCTCTCGATGGGTGGCTATGGCGCCATCACGCTGGGTCTGCGTCATCCCGAGATGTTCATCTCGATCGGTACGACCAGCGGCGCACTCGAGTTCGGGCGACAGGCCGGTGCCCGTCTCAGGGGTGAGATGCCACCCCGCCCCCGGCGAGAGCGAACGCCGGAACAGCAGGCCGCCTTCGACGAGTTCCAGCGCCGACCCAACCCCCTCATCGGGCTCGAGGGATTCGAAAGCCGGATCGAGCGCACCCCATCGGGCGAGCGGCACACCACCACCGCGCACGCCGCCGCATACGATCCCTTTCACCTGATCGAGCAGGTACCGGTCGACCAGCTCCCGCACATCTACATCGACTGCGGCACAGAGGACAGACTCATCGCCGGGGCGAAGGAGCTGGCCGGGATCCTGATCGAGAAGGGCGTGCCCTTTGACTACATGCAGATGGCGGGCGCGCACACGCCGGCCTACTGGATCCAGTCGATCGGCCACATCGTGTCGGTGCAATACGAAGTGATGCAGCGCGCACTCGGACAACGTCCCTCTGGACGGCGGCGCACAAGCACGAACTGAAGGCCATGGCGACCCGACGCACGTTCATCAAGCAGGTCATCGGGGTCGGCGCGGGCGTGGCATCAGGCCTGCCGGCCTCAGCCCAGGACACCGGTCAGATCGCAGGCTTCGACCACGTCGCGGTGCCGATGAGAAACACCGACGCGATGCTGACGTTCTACCGTCGTCTCGGATTCGCCATACGGGAGAACGAACGGATCTGCTCGGTGCACATGGCCCAGCAGAAGATCAACTTCCATCGCCCCAGCCTGTGGGAGAGCGGCACCTTCGATCTGCGCGCCCCGGCCGCCGAGCCACCGTGCGGCGACTTCTGCTTTGTCTGGAGCGGCGACATTCCGTCGCTCCACACCCGGCTCGATGCGGCCGGGGCCGACATCATCCTCGGCCCCGTCGAACGCCAGGGCGGTGCTCGTGGAGGGGATGCGACGGGGACGAGCTTTTATTTTCGGGACCCGGATCAGAACCTGCTTGAGTTCATCGTGTACTCGTAGGGGTCGCGTCCATCCGCCGAGAGGAGTACTGTGTCGGTCTACGTCGTGGCCCAGCTGAGGATCGATAATCGCGACCTCCTCGATAAATACGTAGAGAAAGTCATGCCGAGTCTCAAGGTTGGCGGCGGGAGAATCATCGCCTTCGACGAGACCCCTGAAGTCATCGAGGGAACAGCCGACTACCCGAGGACGGTGATCATCCAGTTCGAGAACGCGGAGACGTTTCGCACCTGGTACGACTCCGACGACTACCAGTCGATCATCCAGATGCGGCTGGACTCGGCACCGGGAAACTTGACCCTCGTGCGGGGACTCCCTCGAGACTGACCACCGACGTGCGGCATCAGTGGGGCCCTACGATAGCGCCTCGAGGGTCGCCGTCAACAGCCGATAGCAACGACCCACCGACTCGATCTGGACGCGCTCATCCGGTGAGTGTGGGAACTCGATGACCGGCCCGAAGGAGATCATATCCATGCCCGGAAGCTGCTTGCCGATGATGCCGCACTCCAGTCCCGCGTGGATCGCCTTGACCTCGGGTACGGCTCCCAGCTCGCGCTCGTGCACGGCCGTGACCACCTCGAGCAGTTTGGAATCGAGGTTGGGCTTCCAACCTGGATAGGCCGTGTCCTCCTCGACCGTGGCTCCGGCCAGCTGACCGAACGCGCGGATGCGACGACGCAGGGCCTCGAGCGCTGAATCGATCGACGACCGGCTGCTCACCCCGACCGTGAGCTCGTCGCCGTCTTGCTTGACGGTCGCCACGTTTGAGCTGGTCTCGACCAGGTCGGGAATGTCGTAGCTCATCGCCTCGACACCGTGAGGCAGGCCGGTGACGAGACGGAGCACGGTCTCAGTCGTGGCGATGTCCCACACGACAAGGTCAGACGGACTGGCCGCCTCACCGTCGACTTCGTCGATCGTCAGTTCCATGCCAGGGTCGGCCGGTCGAAACTCGGTCTGAATCGCCGCCACCTCCGTCTGGATCGCCGAGACCAGCGCATCCTCCTGGTCGCCGGTGACCACAAGCGTGGCGAATGCCTCACGCGGGATGGCGTTGTGCGCGCTGCCCCCCTCGAACCGCGTGAGCCGAAACGGGATCTCGAGTAATGCCGCCCACAGCGAACGCGCTAAGAGCGTGACGGCGTTGCCCCGTTGCAGGTGGATGTCACAGCCGGAGTGACCTCCCTTCAACCCCTTGAGGGCGACCGAGACAGAGACGTCGCCGGCATCGGCCGGCGCCGTCGCCACCGAGAGCGTCAGCTGACTGTCGCCGCCCCCTGCACACCCGACGTAGAGGATCCCCTCCTCTTCCGAGTCGAGGTTGATGAGCTGCCGCCCCTCCAGTAACGACACATCCAACTCGGCGGCACCAGTGAGCCCAGTCTCCTCGTCGATGGTAAAGAGGAACTCGAGCGGACCGTGCACGAGGTCGGTCGCCGACATGACGGCCAGCATCGTGGCCACGCCGATCCCGTTGTCGGAGCCGAGTGTCGTCCCGTCGGCGGTGAGATAGGGCCCGTCCTGCTGGGGCACGATGGGGTCGGTGGTGAAGTCGTGCGGGTGGTCGGCATTCTTCTCGTTGACCATATCGAGGTGCGACTGCAGGATCGTCGTCCTGGCCTCCTCGTGCCCGGGCGTCGCCGGCTTTTGCACGACCACGTTGCCCACGGCGTCAACCCGATGCTCCAGACCGGCCCGCTCGGCCACATCCAGTACCTGGCGCCGCATCTGCTCTTCGTTTTTCGACCCTCGAGGAATCGTCAGAATGGTGTCGAAGTGCTCCCAGAGCGAGGTGGGCTCGAGCGAAGCGACGAACGTCATGCAGTCCTCCGGGTCATCGGGTGGGCGCTGGGACGGCGCGATGCGCCTGTCACTATAGTCCGATTCACCGTGATACGATTCGGCCCATGAGTCAACCGACTTCTCGCCAGGTAATCGCGGCGGTCCTCGCGGTGGCCGGCATGACCGTTCTGATGTCAGGAACCCAGAGCGTGCTCGCCGCCGGTGGCCAGCCGCACGCCGGGGAGTACGCGCAGGCTGACATCGAGTACGGCCTACACGTCTACCGGTCGACGTGTGTCAGGTGCCACGCTGAGAGCGGCACGGGCGTGCCTGGGGTCAACCTCGCCACGGCCACGCCACGAGCGCAGACCGACGACCTCCTCGCGGCTCTCATCCGAACGGGTATCGAGGGAACGGCCATGCCCCCGGGTGAGTATTCGGAGGGCGAGCTGACGGCGCTGGTGGCGTACGTGCGTATGATGGGCGAGCTCGACGCGAGCAACGTCCGAATCGGTGATGCGGGCAGCGGGGAGTCGATCGTCACCGGCAAGGGCGACTGCACGAGCTGCCATCGTCTCCAGGAACGGGGCTCGCTGGGGTTGGCCCCGGAGCTGACGGCCATCGGTGCCACGCGAACGGCGGGCGCGCTCGAAGCGGCGCTGTTGAACCCCGACGCGGCGATGATTCCGATCAACCGTCCGGTGCGGGCGGTGCTCTCTGATGGAACGGTCGTCAGCGGCCGCCGCCTCAACGAGGACACCTACTCCGTTCAGCTCATCGATGAGGATGGGGCACTCCGATCGCTCGACAAGACGACGCTTCGCGACTTCACCGTGATCAAGACGTCGCCGATGCCATCCTTTGCCGATACCCTCACCACTCAGGAGATCTCCGACGTGGTCGCCTATCTGCTAACCCTGCAAGGCGTGGAAGGACTGGACTGATGACTCGACGACTGCAGAGGCTGCCACTATCGCTGACCCTGATGCTGTCGCTGACCCTCCCTGCGCTGGGATGGGCTCAGGAGAGAGATGCCGGGGTGACTTTCGAGCGGATTCTCAACGCTGACAACGAGCCGCACAACTGGCTGACCTACTCAGGTGGATACGACAGTCAACGGCACACGGCCCTCGACCAGATCGGCCCGGACAATGCGGACCAATTGGAACTGAAGTGGGTCTATCAGGCGAATTCGCTCCAGGTGTTCCAGACGAGCCCACTGGTTGTCGACGGCATCATGTATCTCACCGAGGCACCCAATACGGTGACGGCGCTCGATGCCAAGCTCGGCCGCGTGTTCTGGAGATACGAGTACACGCCGTCCAATCTGTCTCGTCCGTGCTGCGGACGGCTCAACCGCGGATTGGGCATTTTGGGGAACACGCTGTTCATGGCCACGATCGACGCGAGGCTGATCGCGATCAACGCCACGACCGGGCAACCGATCTGGTTCAAGCAGATCGCCGACCCCAGCGTGGGTTACGCGATGACGCTCGCGCCACTCATCATCAAGGACAAGGTGATTATCGGTGTCGCGGGCGGCGAGTACGGGATTCGGGGGTTCATCGCCGCGTATGAGGCTGACACCGGGGAGGAAGCGTGGCGCTTCTACACGATTCCGGGTCCCGGCGAGCCTGGTCACGAAACCTGGGAAGGCGGCGGAGACGCCTGGATGCACGGAGGGGCGTCGGTCTGGCTCACCGGGTCGTATGACCCCGACCTCAACCTGACCTACTGGGGCATCGGGAATCCCGGGCCCGACTGGAATCCGGCGCAACGCCCTGGCGACAACCTCTACTCGGACTCGGTGGTCGCGCTCAATGCCGACACCGGCGAGCTGGAGTGGTATTTCCAGTTCACGCCCAACGACGACTACGATTACGACTCGGTCCAGATTCCGGTGCTGGTCGACTATCCCGCGCAGGATGGAAGCACCCTCAAGCTCATGCTCTGGGGCAACCGGAACGGCTTCTTCTACGTGCTCGACCGCGAGAGCGGCCAGTTCATCTCCGGTGATAAGTTCGTCACCGTCAACTGGGCCGAAAGCCTCGACGACAACGGGCGGCCGATCGAGACGCCGCAGGCTCCGGGCGACCCGACCTTCCCAGGTGTGCAGGGCGGCACGAACTGGTATTCGCCCTCATATAGCCCGAGCACGAAGCTCTTCTATCTCTCGGCGTGGGAAAACTACAGCATGGTTTTCGAAGCCGAGGAGGCAGAGTACGTCCCCGGACGTATCTTCCTCGGAGGAGGATTTCGCAACGCGGACGCCCGGGCACCAGGAATGCCGACAATCAACCGAGGTCCGATCAACAACTGGACCGAGGAGGCCGGCAGCGGCGCGGTGATTGCGTTGGACCCCGCGACCGGTGACGAGCGATGGCGGTACGAGATGACCGACGTGAGTAGTAGCGGCATCCTGACCACCGCGACCGACCTCTTGTTCACCGGCAATCGGGAGGGCTACTTCCACGCCCTCGATGCTCGAACTGGCGATCTCCTGTGGCGTCGAGCACTCGGGGGCATGATCGCGAACGGCCCGATGTCGTTCGCCATCGACGGTCAACAGTTCGTCGCAGCAGCGGCGGGCACCGGCCTCTTCGTCTTCGGGCTCCCTGACTGACGCCGACGATCCCGGAGGAATCCACCATGCCGATCTACGAATACGAGTGTCGGGGATGCGGGCACCAGTTCGAGCTGGTTGTGCTGCCCAAGAGCACCACCGCTCCGGCGTGTCCCGAGTGCCACAGTGAAGAGCTCGAGCGGCTCCTGTCGCACTTCGCGGTGAGCTCAGAGGGTACCCGCCAGAGCAATCTGCAAGAGGGCCGCAAGCGAGCCTCAAAGGACAGGAAGGAACAGCTGCACGCCGAGCACGAGGCGATGCATCATCACCATCATTGATCCATGATGAATGACACCGGTCAAAAGTTGATCGTCGAGATCGCACTGAATACCCATCGGTCGGTGAACGGTAGCGGGTTGAGGGCGTAGGCCAGATTGAGCCGAACCCCAGGACCGGTGGAAAGCCTGGAGCTGCCCAGCAGCAAGCTTCCGCCAACGGCCGTCTTCAGGTCGGAGAGGCTGACGGACACGCCGTCGGGCCACGCGTACCCACTGTCAACGAAGCCCGCCGCCCCCACCGAGAGCAGCTGCGCCAGGTCGTCGACGATGAACCACCGCTCCTCGATGCTAAACAGCAGCGACCGCGTCCCTTGAAAACGACGGATCGGGTAGCCGCGTAATCCCGACTCGGCGCCGAGGAGGAGCTGCACTTCGGGGTCGAGATTGTGACCCACGCGCAGGTCGACCTTTCCCAACAAGGTATGGCGGGTGGCGTGCTGACGGAGATACCGCAGCCGCGCGTCGCCAACCACGTTTGCCCAGCCCTCAGGCTCATGGCGTCCGCCCGCGCCGACCGACGCCGTGATGAAGTGGGCGGGACCGAAGGCCAGCGTCTGGGAATGCCCCGCCCGGAGAAACAGCACCCGGTCCTCTCCCCCACCAAGGGTGGGCGTTGAAAGCCCGACACGCGCGTACGACTGCGCGCCAAGATTGATGTCCTCGGTGCGCTCGAACTGATTGAGGTGCGTGAGCTGCACAAAGCGATGGGTGACCGACGTCAATCCGACCTCCAGCAGTCGGAAGTTGCGTCGGTGGCCCTCGACGCGGTCGTCGCGAACGCGGTAGGCCGTGTGGAGCCGGAGCGCGCTGTCTCGTGTCCGACGGACTGCCCGCGCAACTTCGATATCGCCCCATCCGGCAACGTGACGCAGGCGCGCCACTTCCTGACCATCCTCAAAGAGTGGGTCTGAACGCGTGAAGGTCGATGCCCGTACGGCGAATGCCCAACGGTCCTCGAGGGCATAGAAGGGGCGTCCAACGGCGAGCAGGCCCTCATCGCCGTCACTGAGATCGGCCGCCGCGGCTGTCAGCCGAAGTCGAGAGCCGGCCAGCTGCGGGTCTCGATACCAGAATCGATTGGCGCTCCGGTCCAGCGTGACGCTATGCGAGACCGATACCTCTTTGCCCCACCCCAGGAGGTTCGTCTCCGACACGCCAGCCGACCACACGGTCTCGTCGGCGATGTGCGCGAACTGTACTTGGGGAATAAGACTCCAGATATCCCAGACCTCGACCCGGATGTCGACACGTTCGGCGGCACCGGGCGGCCGGCCATCGGGCTCATCGTCATCCACCGCGAGCGACTCGATCCGTGCATCGCGCAGGAAGGGCAGGGCTCGCAGGTTCCGCTCCGTCTGTTCGACCCGAATGGGGTCCAGCGCATCCCCGGAGGCGAAGAGCAGCTCCCGTCGGATCACGCTTTCCCGGGTCGTGATGTGGAACCGGTTGGCGGCATGGTAGGGCGCCGACCAACCGGCGGTCGGTTGGTCGAACACGTCGTGGGTCACGATGTCGATCGTCCTGATTTGCGGAGGGCCCTGGTCGGGGGCGGTCTGGGCACCCGGACTCACGGGGAGCGATCCGAGGAGGAGGAGCGTGACTATCGTCCTTCTCGGGATCGAGACATTCACGGCATCACGGCGGTGATAAACGCTCTGATCCTGGCGGCGTTGGCCCCGAGGTCGCCGCCACCGACTCTCGATACGGAGCACAGGTCGACACGACTGCCGCCGTTGTCTGGACGGACCCTGATGACGACGTCGTCCTTGAAGCCAAACCACAGGGTGGTGGCGGTTGCCTCGATGCGCCCTTCGTCCTCGGATGCCGACACGATCTCCCATCCCAGCGACTCGGCCGCCTCGAGGGATCTGGCAAAGACGTCGACCGGATCAGCGCCTATCACGAGCGGTCGCAGGTCGGGATAGGCCGCACGTTGCTGCGCCTCGACGTCGCCTCCTGGATACTCGAGCGGATTGGAGGTCGACCCGCGCAGGGGCACCACATCGACGAACTCCGGAGGATCGTCGGGGTCGGTGGTAATGTGATGAATAGGTGGCGCGCCGCGGTTCGAGAACACGGCCCACCCGGGTATCGCCAGCACGAGCATCGACCCGAGCGCAGCCATCCGGGCCAGGCGAACGACCTCCGGTCGGCGACGGGACACCAGCCACGTCACCGAGGCCACGAGAAGGGCGAGCAGACAGATGACCAGTCCCAACGCCAGAGACGCGAAGGCCGGCAGCAGACCGACCAGGCCCAGTCGGTGGCCGAGCGGCGCCAGCAGGAGGAGCACGGCGCCAACCTGGACCGACCTGAAAGAGATCTTGGCGATACGATGCGCGCGAGAAGTCACGGATCGGACTCGGGCCCTACGGTTAGCATCGACATCGTATCAGACGCCTGTGTTTATGGGCAGACCTCGCCAATTTCCGACCTGTTATCATTACGCCCTGAGGGAGAACTCTATGCGTCACGTCAACCGGTCGTTCGTCGTCCCGGCGGCATTCTTCGCGGTCGCCGCGGTTATCGTCGGCAGTGGCTTGAGTGGCCAGGAGGCCGACCCACTCGACATTCAGCCAGTCAAGGATGGCCTCTATATGGTCACCGGCTCTGGTGGGAACGTGGGCGTCCGCGTCACCGGCGACGGTGTCGTGTTGGTCGACAACAAGTTCGAGCGCAACCACGACGCCATCATGGGTCACGTCCAGAGCGTGACCGACCAGCCGATCACGTATGTGATGGGCACCCATCACCACGGCGACCACATGGGTGGCAACCCAGCCTTTTCGACCCACGCCCAGATCATCGGGCACCAGAACAACCGCGACAACATGATCAAGGGCGATGCCCCCTCGCCGCCCACGATCGTCTTCGCCGACGAGACCTCGATCTTCGTTGGCGAGGCCGAAGTCAGGGCCTACCACTTTGGTCAGGGTCACACGAATGGCGACGCCATCATCTACTTTCCCGATCTCGGCGCCATTCATGGTGGCGACCTGCTCCACGGCACTGCGCCGTTCATCGACTACGCCAACGGCGGAAGCAGCAAGGCCTGGATTACGACCTTGGAAGGCGCACTCGAGCTCGAGTGGGATACGGCCATTCCAGGACATGGCGACCTCATGACCCGGGCCGATGTCGAGGCCTTCCGCGACCAGATGGTCTCGGTCCGAGCGCGTATGACCGAACTCATCGGCGACGGAGTGACCAAGGAGCAGGCGGCCGACAGGATCCAGACGATCGAACTAAGCTGGACGATGGCCGCAGACGGACTGTTCATGGGACGCAGCGTGCCAGGGTTCTACGACGAGATCGCCGCTGAACAATAGCCGAACGCCAGCCGTCCGCTTCTTTCTGTCACCCTACCCATGAGGATGAAGCGCCTGGGCGGCCTGGTCCCGTTGGTCACAGCGACCGTGCTGGCCAGCGCCGGGTGCGGCTCCGGACCCACCCCCGATCCTCCTCCGGAAGCGGTGTCACCCGCCACCGGCGTCGACCGAGGTGCCGCTTCGGGTGACGTTGTCGGTACTGCACCCATCCCCTCCCAGGGTTCACCATCGGTGGTTATCCTGTATCCACACGCGCCGACCGATGTGCCCGTCCCCACGGAGCCGGCCGAAATGGATCAGTTGGGCCGCGAGTTCATCCCCCGTTTGCTCATTGTCAGACACCGACAGCCCGTTCTGTTCAAAAACAGCGAGGACGACCTGCACACTGTCCACGTCAAAGATGAGGAAGGCACCTCCCTCTTCAACGTCGCGATGCCCTACCAGGGCGGCCTCCACGACCACGTGTTCGAGGCGGCTGGCGACTACGCCGTGTCTTGTGAGGCACATCAAGAAATGTCGGCGACGATTTTCGTCCTCACCACACCGTACGCCGTCGTGGCAGACCGTGACGGACATTTCTCAATCTCCGACGTGCCGGCCGGCTCGTATGACCTGATCCTGAGACGCGGTGAAGAACGGCACGAGCAGACAGTCGAGATCGTCACCGGCCGAAACGAGCTGACGCTCGCTTTTCCGGCCGACAGCTAGGGGAGTCTCCCCCGGCGGATCTTCTGATATCATCGCCGGCATGCGACGGTTCATGCTCGTGTGGGCCCTCGTGGCCTGCTTCTCTAGCCCAGCTGTGCACGCCCAATCGTCACGTCAGGCGGTCGACGTCTCGGCGCTCGGCCCTCAAGTCGGCGAACGCATTCCGGACTTCAGTCTGCCCGACCAGAACGGCACGGTATGGACCCGTGATTCCATCGTGGGCCCAAACGGGGCGATGGTCCTCTTTCACCGGTCGGCCGACTGGTGACCCTATTGCAAAGCGCAGCTCGTGGAGCTGCAAGAGCGTCTGGAAGAGCTTGAGGCCAGCGGCCTCGGTGTCGTGGCCATCAGTTACGACACGGAGGCGGTGCTGTCCGACTTTGCCGCCCGGCGCGGAATCACCTTCCCTCTTCTCTCGGACGACGACTCGGCCGCAATCCGAGCGTTCGGAATTTTTAACACGGTAGCGGAGGAGGGGATCGGTGAGAACGCCGAGGACCCCGCCGTCAAGGCCGACGTTGCGCAATACGTCTCGGTATTCGGTGCCTCGCAGAACGTCGTCGGTACGCCGTTCCCGGGCACGTTCATCGTCGACCGAGAAGGACGGGTCACGTCTCGCTTCTTCGAGGACTTCTACCGCGAGCGCAACACCACCGCCAGCATCATGCTCCGGCTGGGGACGAACATGAATCCCGTGGCCGGTGTCACCGGCGAGACGCCCCATCTGAAGATCACGGCGTCACAAAGCAACCCCGACATCACGGTGGGGACCCGCTTTTCGCTCATCCTCGACATCGAGCCCAAGACGGACATGCACGTGTACGCGCCCGGAGCCGAGCCGCTGGGCTATCGCGTGATCAACTTGAAGATGGCGGAGGAATCGTTCGCGCGCTCCCTACCGGTCGAATTCCCCGAGCACGAGATCTATCACTTCGAGCCCCTCGATGAACGCGTCCCCGTCTATCAGAAGCCGTTCCGACTGATCCAGGACATCGTGATCGCGGGCACACCCGACATCGAAGAGATGATGAAGGAACGGGAGTCGATCACTTTCAGCGGGAACCTGGAGTACCAGGCGTGCGACGACACCCTCTGCTTCGACCCGGTCTCCGTACCGCTGTCGTGGACGGTGACGCCTACCCCGTTGGACCGGCAGCGGGCGAAGAGGTAGTTACTACTTCACGACGTATTTCGTGAGCCCACCAACGGCGAATCGTATGGAGGCCGGACCCTCCGCCACGAACACGTTGCCATCGGCATCGACGGCGACCCCCTCACCGGCAAGCCCCTGGAGCACCCGGCCCTCGGCCGGAACGTGCGGGGGAACAAAGCCCGTCACGCGATCCTCACCGGCCGGACCGATGCGCACGCCGTTCTTCCAGCCGTAGTGATTGGACTCCTGCGACTCCGAGTCGATGGCGTACAGCGTGTCGTCGTCGGTGATGAACAGACCGCTGATGCGACTGTACTGCGCGTAGATCTCGAGCAGCTCGCCTTCCTGGTCGAAGACCTGGATGCGATGGTTACCGCGGTCAGCGACATACAGGCGCCCCTGCGAGTCGAATTCGAGCGCGTGCGGCGTGCGGAACTGGCCCGGGCGGAAGCCGATCTCGCCCCACTCCTTGATGAAGTTGCCCTCGCTGTCGAACTTGAGAATCCGGCCAGTGCGGCCCTCGGGCGGGTCGGGGCTCTGCCCGCTGTGCCCATCGGACACGAAGATGTCGCCGTTTGGCGCCGTGATCACATCGCACGGTTCGTTGAGCTGGCCCGGTCCGCTCCCCGGCTGACCGGCCTCGCCGAGGGTGAGCAGCACCTCGCCTTCGGGGCTGAACTTGATCACCTGGTGCCCCTTGGTCCCGGCTTCGTTGCCCTGTGAGTCGGTGACCCACACGTTGCCGTCATCGTCGACATGCAGCCCGTGCGGCAGGACGAAGAGCCCTGCGCCGAAGTTCGCCAGTAACTCAGCGGTGTTGCGGTCGTACTTCAGAATTGGGTCGACATCGGGGTTGGCCTCACACCCACCGTCCAGTCCGAAGGCCCCGCATCGGTCGTAGACCCAGACGTGCCCATCGGGTCCGATGTCGATCCCTGCTGTCGAGCCCCACGTACGCCCGTCGGGCAAAGCGGCCCATTGAGTGATGACCTCGCCAGTGGGATTCGGCAGTATGCGCTGCACCAGGTCGGCAGTAAGACCCGCGTTGGGGTCCTCCTGCACCATTGGCTCTGCGCCACCACAGGCGATCGTCACTGAGAGTGACAGCAAGACAATTGCCAGACTTCTGCTTCTTACGACGAGCCATTGATGAAGATGAATCAGATGAGTCATTGGTCCTCCGGGCGGGTTGATGGATGGATGGATCCTAGTGGCCAGCCGACGCCGGATCAAGGCCAGACTGGCGGCTATGGCGCCGAGGCGGCTGGCTTGACGACGACGGTCACTTCAGCCGACGTCGTCAGGACGGTGTCATCGGCCACCGCCTGCAGCACGTATGTGCCCGGCTCGCTGAAGCTGATGTGGGTGACGGCGCGTCCGGCCTCACCGACCTCGGGCACCTGTGGGTCGAAGGTCACCTGGCCAGGCCCTCGCCAGTGCAGCCACGTAACCGCGATCCCAATGGTTGCCGCCTTGCGCGGGTCGACCACCGCCTGCGATTTCGGACCGCGGCGCTGATTCCGCTTGGCGAACTTCGGGTTCGGCGGCGGGATACCGTCGTCACCCGCGACCACGGCGACCTCGAGCGAATCGGGCAGCGTGACCTCGAGCTCAGGGCCGCCGTCGATGCGGACGAAGGGACGCTGATTGTCGGCGAACCCTTGCGCACTGCCGGCCCCGCGGTTCAAGAGCCTGACGCCAGCGTCTATCTCCCAGACCGGCCACAAGTGACCGAATGCGTGGTCGGTGTGACCGTTGTGGGTGACCGTCCAGACCAGATCCTTGTCGCCCCAGTCGGCCGGCACCCGCACGTCGAAGGCAAACTGCTGACGGCGATTGTAGAAGTGCGTCGGCTGGCCCCGGTCGACGGGCCCCGGCTCGAAGGAGTTGTTCGGACCGACTTCCACAACCGGCTGTTCTTCGTAATTCCGGTTCAGATAGCCGAAGACCATGTTGAACGAGCCGTCGGCGTTTCGCTCCCAGCCCTCGAACACCGGCTGGATGTTCTGCCCGCGACTCCAGCGCTCTTGGGCCAACGCGGTTGAGCTAAGCCAGGCGACAGCCAGCACCACCCCGCCGATCAGCCCGCGACTTCGTGACGCTCCGAACATAGCTAATTGTCGTCGGCTGCGGCCTTCCGCTCTTCAACCGCTTTCTCGAAGGCCTCATCGTCCAGCTCGTACCAGCTCACCCAGGCGAAGCTCATCTCGTCGCTCGACCGCTGTCCGAATCCGGCCCAGTTGGTTGGATCGTCGTTCCATCGGTTGGCGTCCGAGTTGTCGTGCCAGCTCGTGACGTGGAGCAGTGTGCCCTTCGGCAGCAACGGGGCAACCTCGTCCGTGTAGTTGTAGACGATATGCCAGCCGAAATCCCAATCGGCGCAATTGAGGACCCGCTTGGTGTTGTCCGGGAGGATCGCTCCCAGGCACTGTCGCTTGCCAAGGTTGTGCATGTGGGCCTGGAACGCGGTGATGTGGGCATTCGCGTTCAAACGATAAAACCCGTCGTGCCGCACGTTCGACTCGCCGGCCGGGATGTCGAGGTCCTCGTCGTCGGCGACATGGGAGGAGATCAGGTTCTTTTCGGGGACAACACCGCGCGGATAGAAGGTGATGCCGACCCGCGTGCGGTCGGTGGTCTCGACACCATTCGGAGCGTAGTGCAGGTTGAATCTGATCTGGGCACCCGCCTTGATCAGGCGACCAGTTCCATCCGGGAAGATATCGCCGTTCTTGCCGAGGGCGTATTCGTTGAGAAAGTTGTCGTCGTCGGCGTCAGACTCTGGATCCGAGTTGAAGGTCACGGCGTGGTGGACCACGGAAAACCCTTCGATCGAGGGCTTGGTCTCGACCGCCTTGACCCAACGGTCCTCGGTCATCCCCGAGTCCGAGAAGAGGTCACCCCACCAGTTGGGCCCCTCAGCCGGCACGACAAAAGGCTCTGGAATCTCGACGACCCAGTCGGGCTCGCCGATCCTCCACTCGGCGATGTCACGGAACTGCTTGGGCGACGGCATGTCCGCTGGGTTGCCGCGGACCGCGCCGTCGTCAACCCACGTCGCGATCGTGGCAATCTCCTCGTCGGTCAGCGAGTAGTCGTACTGGAAGTCCTGAATGCCTATGTTCTTGTCGATGTACCAGGGCGGCATCGCGCGGGTGACGACCTTCTCCCTGATCGAACGAGCCCACGGCCGCGCTTCCTCGTAGGTCAGCAGCGACATCGGGGCAATCGAACCGGTCCGGTGACAATCCTGACAGGAGCGCTGCAGGATCGGCGCGACATCCTTCGTGAAGGTGACCTCATCCTGCGCGGCCGATGACGACGGCAGCGTCAGGACGGCCAGCGCGGCCGCCAGGGCCATCGCGGGACGACTACGACAGACCGAAGCCACAGCTGACATGGTCCACACCTCCAGGGTTAAACGGGAACGACCTACTCTAGTCGATACTGACCTAACGTGACCATTCGTGATTAGACTTGAGCCATGTCGATGTGGAACACGACCGCGAGTGGCCTGTCCCGATGCATCCTCAGCCTGATCATCTGCGGCGCCGGGCTCGTCGCCGTCGCTCCCCATCACAACGCCGCGATGTGGCGTGCCAGCATCATCATCACCGAGTGGGGACACTGGTTGGGGCTGCTGAGTTTGTTCTCCCTGCTCGGCTGGCGGAGGTCCTGGCTGCATGCCACGGCGGCGACGGTCACCGCGGTCGGGGTGCTGCTTTTGTGGACGCCGATCGCTCGCGCGTCCCTCATGGCATCGACCCTACCTTCAGCGCTTCTGACCGCGTTCGGCGAGCCGGTCGATGCGTCAGCGACCGACGAACCGCTGCGGCCGGCACCCCTCGTCGTCGGGGACCTTTTTTTCGGAGTCTCCACCGGCGATGTCCTGGTCGACGAACACGTCTACGACGTCGCGGGTGGCGAGAACCTCACCCTGGACCTCTACCGACCGGAGTACACCGCGGACCCACGACCGGTCGTCGTGGTCGTCCACGGGGGCGGGTGGACCGACGGTGACAAGCGCGAGTTCGCGACCCTGAGCCGGTATCTGGCATCGCGGGGATATGTGGTGGCCAACGTCGGCTACCGGCTTGCGCCACGGTGGTCCTTCCCGACCCCTAGGGAGGATCTTCGGAGTGCTATCCGATATATCAAGGATCTCGAGACGACGCATGGTGTCGACCCGACCCGCTTCGCGTTGCTTGGCCGGTCTGCGGGTGGACAGATCGCACTGCTGACCGCCTATACCTCTGCCGACCCGGCAATCCGAGCCGTCGTCTCCATGTACGGTCCGACGTCACTCCGCTGGGGCTACATGAATCCGGCGAAGGCCAGCGTCATCGACTCAAGCGCAGTGCTCGAAGCGCATCTTGGAGGTCCACCCTCCACCCACGGCGAGCAATATGACGCCGCCGAGCCTGGCCGGTTCGTCACGCGGCTCACCCAGCCGACGCTCTTCGTGCATGGACTCCGGGACGAGCACGTCTCGCCCTTTCACGCTGAGTTCGTCAGCTCGCGTCTGATCGCGGCTGGCGTCCCCAACCTTGTGGTGCGGATGCCATGGGCGACGCATGGGTGCGACTACGTGTTCAGGGGCCCTTGCGGGCAGATCAGCACCTACGCCATCGAGCAGTTTCTGGGAGCGACGCTTTATAAACTGCCAAGCGAGGCTGCTAGCCAGGGAAACCCTTAGTCGGGGGCCGAGCTGCGCTCGGCGTCGGGAGTCGGGGGCGAGGCACCCTTGGTCGGGGGTCGGGGGCCGGGCTGCGCCCGGCGTCGGGAGTCTAGTGTGAACCTCTACCTCGGGCTGCTCGTTTCGTATGCCGCTGTCCTCATGGGCCTCGGGCTCTGGATCGGCCGGCGCGTACGGGGCACGGGAGATTTCTTCGTCGCGGGACGGCGATTGGGGCCGGGCCTGCTGTTCTCCACGATGCTCGCGGCAAACATCGGCGCGGGCTCGACGGTCAACGCCGCTGCGCTCGGATACGCCGACGGCCTGAGCGCGTGGTGGTGGATCGGTTCGGCCGGGATCGGGTCGATCGTACTCGCCTGGTTGGTGGGCCCGAGTATTCGGCGACTAGCCGCCAAGCACGACCTACGGACCGTTGGGGACTTCCTGGAGCTGCGCTACGGTCCAAGTGTCCGGGCTACCGTCGCGGTCTTGCTCGTGGTGGGCGCACTCGCGCTCCTGGCCGCGCAGTTCATCGGAGGCGCCGTCATCCTAAGCGTTGTCGCCGGAGTCGACCGTTGGGTCGGCTGTGTCATCGCCGGGCTGGTGGTGACGGTCTACTTCACGGCCGGCGGACTGTTGACATCGGCCTGGGTCAACGTCGTTCAACTCGCGGTGCTGTTGGGCGGGTTCGTCGTCGTCGTGCCGTTGGCTCTTACCGGTGTCGGCGGGTGGGAATCGGTGGTCGCCGCGACTAGCGATCTTGATGACTATTGGAACCCCTTGCAAGGAGGCGGGTCGGGGTGGTTCTATCTCGCGATGTTGGGTCCGGCCTTCATCGTCTCACCGGGATTGCTCCAAAAGGTCTACGGTGCCCGAGACGACCGGACCGTCAGAATCGGCGTCATGGCCAACGGCGTCGTCCTGCTTCTCTTCGCGGCGGTTCCGCCCCTGCTGGGCATGATGATGCGAACGTTGAACCCCGACCTGGCGAACCAGGACCTCGCCCTGCCCACCCTCTTTGTCGAGGCGCTGCCTCCAGCCGTGGGCGCGGTCGGACTCGCGGCGCTGTTTTCCGCTGAGGTCAGCTCGGCGGACGCCATCCTCTTCATGCTGGCGACTGCAATGTCCCAGGATGTCTACCGCCGCTTCGTGCGGCCCGCGGCGAACGACGCTGACGTGCTCCGAGCGGCCCGTCTGGCCGCCATCACCGGAGGGGTGCTGGCGACAGCCCTGGCGGTGGTCGCAGAAACCATCGTCGCGGCATTGGGTTTCTTCTATACCGTGATCTCGGTGAGCCTCTTCGTCCCGGTCATCGCCGGCCTGTATGTCCGGCGCTTCGAGGTTCCGGAAGCGCTCACCGCCGTCGCCGCCGGTGTGTCGATTGGTGTGGTCACCCAGGTGTCGACAGCCGGTGTCGGCGTGGGCGGTCTCACGCCGGCGATGCTTGGGTTGGGTGCCGCCGCCCTGAGCTCCGGAGCGGTCGCAGTGGTTCGAGTGAGACAAGCGCGAGTGGCCCCCGACTAGCCCTGCCCGCTCCCCCGGCCAAGTGTGCCAGCTCCTCGACGGCGCCACCGCAGAGAACCGCTTCTCGAATCCCGCTCACCGTCGCGGCAAAACGCACCTTTCGGCGAACAACCAAGACCAGCGCGCTTTGCTCACCCCCGCTCGCGCCTGCCGATCCGCGCTCACTGCGCCGGCGTCTTCGCGCCGGGCGCCGGGCCGGTGCGCTGGGTGTGCGCCTTCGGCGGGTTTTCAGGTGGGGTTACATCGCGCCGCCTCAAGGGATTCGGAAGCGGTTCTCCGCGGTGCCACCATCGACCCCCGACGCCGGGCGAAGCCCGGCCCCCGACCGAGGGTGCTCCTCACGGAGTTTTGCGGCCAGAATTCGAATCGCGTCGGGGATCTCTTCTTGGCGGATATCTCCCTTGGCGGCATAGCGTTCGAGACGCTCGACTTCCCAGGCGAGTCGGGCCGAGAACTCAGACCCGCTCCGGTCGAGGGGCGCTTGGACCCCGGACGACGGAGGACATGGCACGACGGTCAGCCCGTCGAACTGGCCGGCAAATGTCGCCACACATCGGCGCATGACGAATCCCTTGGCCACCAGAAGTAGACGGCAGGCCGATACCCCCGACCGCCTGAGGGCATCCATCCCCAACCTCACGTTCTCCAACGTGTTGGCCGCCTTGTCCTCGGTGACGACGGCGTCCGGCGGCACCCCGGCCGCGAGCAGACGGTCCTTGAAGACGAGGGCCTCCGGCTTCGGAAACACATCGCGGGTCAAGCGACCGTAGCTGCCGGTCACGAGCACACGGGGTGCATATCCGGCGTGATACAGCTCCGCCGCGCGGTCGGGAACGGCGAAGTCTCGACTACCGAACACGAAGATCGCATCGGCCGAAACGGGTCGCTCCGAAATCGCGAGATAGTCCCACAACGGTTTGAGTTGTTGGGCCGCTTCCGGCTCGAGCCGATACTCGACCGTCATCGGGACTCGGACGAGGTGAGCGAAGGGCACGGGCGTCTAGTCTTCTGGCCTGGCGTGGTCACCTGTGCTCCTCGATGGAAAGGCCGCACGCGTCGTCGTCGGTTCGATCAACCGACCAAGCACGCCGATGGTGACGGCGACAGCCAAGAACAGCGCGGCCAGACGCTCGTCGTCGGGGGCGATCACTCCGGCCGCGACCAGGAGGACGGCCACGAAGGCCGCGTCGGCCCAGGCTCGTAGCCTTGCCGTTCGGTGACGCTGCGCGGCAAGCTCAAGGGGATAGACCGTGGAGGTGAAAACCAAGTGCAGCCGTAAGTTACACACCCAGCCGACCACCGCGGCCGCCGTGAGGAAGACCACGTCCCGCGCCCGACCTTCCATGGAGCCGCGGACGAACCACAGTGGGACCAACATCAACACATAGAAACCGCTGACCGCAAGCTGGTGGAATCGCCACCACCACACCGGGTCTGACCGGCGCTCGGGGGCCGTTCCAGCCTGCGGCGGTCGAGAGTCGCTGGTCTCGACCGGGAGTGGCGCCTTGGCGTCCCGTACGGCTTCAAGCTGGCTGACGAGCGCACCAGTCGAGGCGAACCGGTCAGAGGCGTCCTTCGCCAGACAACGAGAGATGACGGATGCCAACGCCGGCGGACAATCGGACCGCAGCTCGACGACTGCCTCGGGCTCCCCGCTCAGTACGCGAGCCATTGTCGACATCGGGTCTGCCCCTTCGAAAGGGTGCTGGGCGGTGACGAGCTCGTAGAGCACCACACCGAAGGAAAAGTGATCGGTTCTGAAGTCGACACGGTCGCCCCGCAGTTGCTCGGGTGACATGTAGCCCGGCGTGCCAATGGCCGCTCCGCTACGAGTGAGTCGCGCCTCGACGACCGCGTCGCCATCGACACCCGCGGAAGCCACTGCTTCAAAACGAGCCAGACCAAAGTCGAGCACCTTGACCACCGCCGCCGGCGTCCGCATGACGTTCTCCGGTTTGAGATCGCGGTGGATGACGCCTCCTGCGTGGGCAGCGGCCAGTGCGGCGGCGACGTCGACGGCCACATCGAGCAACATCTCGAGTGGCAGCGGGCCGTCAGCGAGCAACTCCCGCAGTGTCTCGCCGGCCACATACTCGCTGACCAAATAGAGGTGGAGGTCGATCTCCTCAAGCGCGTAGACCGTGGCGATACCCGGGTGCGAGAGCGCAGCCGTCGTCATGGCCTCCTGGCGGAGCCTCGCCCGAAAGCGGTCGTCACCGGTGAACTCACTCGGCAGCGCTTTGATGGCCACTGGACGCTGGAGCCGGGTGTCCTGGCCGAGATAGACCACCCCCATGCCACCTCGCCCGAGCGTGCTGACCACGCGATACGGGCCCAACTGGTTTCCGAGGAGCGGGTCGGCGACGTCTTCACCCAGTAGGGCGGAAGCTGACTCGTACGCAGGTCGGTCGAAGACAGAAGAGGCCGCATGGGCCACAAGTAGAGAACTCACCTCCGACCTGAGGTCGGCATCCGTGGCGCACACCTCGTCCAGATAGGCCTCTCGCTTAGGAGACGGGAGGTCAAGCACAGCATGGAAGACCTCGTTGATCTGCTTCCAGCGGTCAGGATTCACCGCGCGAGATCTCCCGCTGCAACCACGCCTTCGCCACCGCCCAGTCGCGCTTGACGGTGGCGACGGAGACGCGGAGTGCCTCGGCTGATTCCTCGACTGTCAGGCCGCCAAAAAACCGCAGCTCGACCAGCCGCGCCTGGCGCGGGTTGATCTCAGCCAGCCGTGTCAGCGCCGCGTCCACGACGAGCAAGTCGACGGTGTCGCTGTCCGTGGCGATCAGCCCTTCGTCGAGCGTCACACGGGCCCGATCGCCGCCGCGCTTCTCCGCGGCGCGAGCCCGAGCCCGTTCAACCAGAATCTGTCGCATCGACAACGCCGCGATCGCCACGAAGTGCGCCCGCGTGCGCCAGTCCTTCTTCTTGTCCTTGAGAAGCCGCATGTAGACTTCGTGCACGAGCGCAGTCGGCTGCAGCGTCTGGGCACGCTCGCGGTTAACATAGCCACGGGCGAGACGCCGAAGCTCCTCGTACACCAAGGGCATGAGTTGTGACACGGCCTGCTCATCACCACGGCTGGCGCGCTCGACGACCTGGACGAGATCGTCGGGCGGGGCGGGTAGCGTCATGAGGAGTGGAGCACCTGGACGGATTATACCGATGCCCGCATGCGGGGACACGAGTCGGAAGGGTGCTATCATCGTGGTTGACGCGCAACGATGACACGCAGGGCTCCGGTCTGGATCATCGTGCTGGGTCTCCTGACTCAGAGTCACATACTGTCGGCGCAAGCTCCCCAAGACACCCTCATCCTCATCTCCGAGGACGGACGCCAGTCGATACCCACCGTTCGCGACGGATCGCGTGTGCTCGTTGCGCTCGACGACGTCGTCCGCATCTTTGACCTGGAGCAGCAGGGGCAGTCCGACGATGCCACGGTCACCGTATCGCGGGCCGGCCAGGCCATTATTCTGACGGCTGATCAACGGCTGGTCTCGGTTGCCGGCAGGCTCGTCGAACTGCGATCTGCACCGAAGACCATCGACAGCCGCTGGGTGGTTCCACTCGACTTCTTCAATCGAGCGCTGACGCGGATCCTCGGCCGTCGACTTGACCTGCGCCCACGGTCTCAGCTTCTGATCGTTGGCAATGTCGAGGTGCCTCGCGTGAGCGGACGATATCGCGCCCGAGGAACTGGAGGACAGCTGACGCTGGAGATCACACCCGAGGTCCCCTACACGATCAGCCAAAACGGAACGCGGCTGGTTGTGGCCTTCCAGGCCGCCGCGCTCGACATCCAACGCCTGCCGAGCCCGTCCGGTGACCTCGTCACGAGCATCGCGGCGGGGGATCCGCCGGGCAGCCTCGAGATCAACCTGGGTGCCGCCTTTGGCTCATTCAGCTCCTCAGCCCGGGGCATCCGCAACAACGGGGTCGAGCTCCGCGTGGACTTTCTCGGGGCCGAACGCGTGACCGATGCTGAGGCATCTGACCCTCCGACGCCAACGACCCCGGACGGACCGCCGGCCGCGGCGATCGACCCCTTGCCTGACCTGCAGGCGCCGCCCACGGTCAGAGTTGTCGCGATCGATGCCGGTCATGGAGGAGAAGACGCCGGCACGCGCGGTGCCGAGGATACAGTCGAAAAGGACATCACGCTCAGCGTGACGCGAAGACTGCGTGAGGCGATCGAGAGCCGCCTCGGGTTGCGTGTGGTGTTGACCCGCGGGCGGGATGAGACCATTGACCTCGACCAGCGGGCCGCGATCGCCAACAACAACAAGGCAGATATTTTCATCAGCCTCCACGTCAGCGCCTCCGTGCGGCCCGCGGCGACCGGCGCCGAGGTGTTTTACCTGAGCATGGACGAGTACGGAGCTGAGGCGCAGGCGCTCGCCCAACAGGAGGTGCAGCTCGTCCCGGTGATCGGGGGTGGTGTCCGGGCGATCGATCTGGTGGAGTGGGAGATGGCGCAGGTGCGATACGTCGACCGCTCGGCTCGCCTCGCTCGCATCGTGCACAGCGAGCTGAATCGCCGGATCCCGATGAGCGCACGCGGCGTCCAGCAAGCTCCGTTTCGGGTCCTGGTAGGGGCCAACATGCCGGCTGTCCTGATAGAGATGGGGTTCATCTCGAACCGAGAGGATGAACGGAGGCTCTCGAGCGCACGGTTCCAGAACGCAGTCGTCGATGCCCTGGTCGCAAGCATCTTGCGCTTTCGCGACTACCTCGAGCGCACCGCCGAGGAGAGCAGGCCGGAATCTGAGGTCACGGATACCGACCCCGTAGGAGGTGCAGCATCACGGCTCGCGCGCGACGAGTGAGACGACGACCCTCGCCTGGAGCAAAGCGCGAGCGCCGCGTCTATGCGGCGGTCGCCACTGCCCTGGTCGTAGTCGCCGGAATCGCCGTGTTCTTTGCCGGGCTACAGCGCCGGAACGAAGGCCAGGCGCCGGTGACATCGGATGGGCCGGCGGCGGCGCGTCCGACGGCCGACCCCGACACGCTCGTTCTCTTCTACGTGGCCCAGAACGGTCTGGGATTGATAACTCAAGAGCGCAGGGTCACCCAGCTCGGGCGCCAAGATACGCTGGCGCGCGCGCGACGCGTCGTCGAGGAGCAGCTAGGCGAAGCACCGGCGCCGCTTGCGTCGCCGTTCCCGGAGGGGACACGTGTGCGGGCCGTCTACCTGACGCCGGCCGGCGACGCGTTCGTCGATCTGAGCCTGGAAGTGAGCCGTGGACACCAGGGCGGATCGCTCGACGAGTTGCTTACGGTGTACGCACTCGTCAACGCCCTGACCACCAACGTCCCGGAGGTTTCAGCCGTACAGATCTTGGTTGACGGGCGAGAAGTCGATACACTGGCCGGTCACGTCGATCTCCGACGCCCGCTCGCAGGCAACATGAAGTGGGTGACCGGCTCGGCCGACGAAGCAACATCCGAACCGGAAACCGAGGACACCGAGGCGGGATGACATCTGTATCCAACACCACGACACAGCCCGTCCGACCGGACGGGCGCGAGCCGTCCGAGCTACGCCCTACGCGGTTGACGCCCCACTGGGCCGTGCACGCCGAGGGGTCCGTTCTTGTCGAAGCTGGTCAGACGAAGGTGATCTGCACCGCCAGCGTCGAGGACCGGGTGCCGATCTTCCTGCGTGGGAGCGGGAAGGGGTGGGTCACCTCTGAATACGGGATGCTGCCACGCGCCACGACGACGCGGACGACACGAGAGGCCGCCAAGGGCAAGGTCGGTGGACGGACCCAGGAAATCCAGCGCCTGATCGGTCGCTCGCTTCGTGCGGTCACGCGTCTCGACGAGTTGGGTGAGCGCACTGTGTGGATTGATTGCGACGTGCTCCAGGCCGATGGCGGCACCCGCACCGCATCCATCACCGGCGGGTTCGTCGCTCTCGTGCTCGCCCTCGACACGATCCGATCAGCCGGGAAGATCAAGACGATCCCGATCGACGACTACGTGGCGGCCATCAGCGTTGGCGTCGTCGCCGGCAACCCGGTGGCCGACCTCGCCTACGATGAAGACTCGAAGGCTGACGTCGACATGAACATAGTCAAGACCGGGAACGGCCGTTTCGTCGAGGTGCAGGGAACGGCCGAGGGCCCTCCGTTTGAGCAGGACACGCTCACGCGGTTGCTGGAGCTAGCCGACGGGAGTATCAGGCATCTTATCGGCCTCCAGCGCCAGATCGTCGGCGACGCCCTCTCCCACATCAGTATCCGGGCATCGTGAGACTGCTGGTCGCCACCACCAACCCCAACAAGCTCATCGAGATCCGCGGCATCCTATCGGACCTGCCGGTCACCATCGCGTCATTGGAACAGTTTCCCGACGCCGTCGAGGCTGTGGAGGATGGCGTCACGTTCGCGGAGAACGCACGCAAGAAGGCCACGCATTACGGTCGGCTTACCCCACACCTGACGGTGGCCGAGGACTCGGGTCTAGAAATCGAGGCACTCGATGGGGCCCCCGGTGTGTTGTCCGCCCGATACAACGGGTCGTCCTATCGGGAGAAGTTCGCGGCGATCAACACCCAACTCGCCGCGAAGGGGGCCACGGGCAGCGCCGCCCGATTCGTGTGTGCGCTGGCCGTCGCGTCGGGGACGGATATCGTGTTCGAAGCCACGGGGATCATCGACGGTCGTCTCGCGGACCAACCCTCAGGAGCGGGCGGGTTCGGATACGACCCGATCTTCTTCTATCCACCGTACGGCAGCACCCTGGCGGAGGTGTCGGCCGAGAAGAAGGCGGCGGTCAGCCATCGAGGCCGAGCGTTTCGCAAACTCCGACGGTTTCTGCAGACATACGGTGACCGCGGTTGATACCACACGGTCACGACGCACTGGACGTTGCTGTCGCCGCAGCGTGACTGGAGTTGGTCTGGGGCAGGGTCACGACAAACGACGAGCCGCCGCTCGGGCGATTCGAGGCCGTCACAGTTCCGCCATGCAATCCGATGAGATGCTTGACGATGGCCAGACCGAGACCGGTGCCTCCCCTCCACTGCAAACGCCAGTCCATCATCCGACCTACTGGCGGATAGCGTTATGGTGCTCTCGGCTGGCGCGTAGTGCGCCGCGTTCTCGACCAGGTTCTTGAGAGCGTCATGCAGCTTGGACTAGTCCAGCTCCGTCGAGGCAAGATGCTGGAGCAGTCTCAGCACATCGTCGGGACCGGATAGCCGAAACCTGGCGACCGTCGGACGGTCTCCTGCCGTGTCGGCCACGATTACGGTCGTCGCGGGCGCTTTGAGCGCCACGAACGCCGTTTCGTCGGTTAGGTCGTCACCGATATACAACGCGTCCGAGGGATCGCGTCTTAGCCCATCCAGGAGCCAGCGTACGGCCCGTCCCTTGTCCCAGTCCACATCCGGTCGGAGCTCGTACAACAGCTTGCCTCCTTCTCGTCGCAGAGTCGGATGTGCGTGCTGAAGCTCGTCGACAGCCGCCTCGACGGCTGACCGGTCACCCGGTGCCACCTGTCGCACGTGCGTCGAGATGCTGAACCTCTTTCGCTCGATTCGGACGCCGGCCACCGAGCTGGTTCGCCGGTGAAGCTCCCCTTCCACAACATCGAGTTCCTCGAGCAACTCGGTGCCCACCTCCAAACGCAGCCGAGGGCCATCGCCGGCCGGCCCCAGAATATCGAGACCGTGGCTGCCCACGTATCCCAGTTCATCGAGAGCCACGAGGGCCCTCACGACTTCGGCATCCCGACCGCTCACGACCGTGACTGGGGTCAGCCGAGCCAGGCGGCCGAGCACCTCCCTGACCTCCCCGGAAAGGACAGCCAGCTCGGGCCGGTCGACGATAGGGGTCAACGTGCCGTCGTAATCGAGAAACACTGCTCCGCGACGTCGGACCCCGGGCATCCAGCCCACCAGCTCCGGGTCAAGGGGAGACGGACGCGTCGACGCAGTCGGAGGCTGTGATGTCAGATCTGTCATTTCGGCCGCCGGGCGGCCCTGGACCGGTGGGCACCGCGCATTGCCACTGGGCCAGGTAACCCACCTATTATGAACGACTTGTTGCGAGAACTAGGGGCATTCGGCTGGTGGCTCTCACCTTGCTCTTCACCTAGCCGCCAGCGAGGTTACGTGACGGCCACCCACCCCCAGAACCTGAACCCACGAGCTCCTGAAGACGATTCGACGTTACTCATCGCATCGGAGGACCTCGTCGCCCGCTGGAGCGAAGTCGTCACGCGCCGACAGACCTCATCGCCGTGTCGGACGCTGATCCCCGAAGCGCAATCGACATCATCGCACGCCAGCGGCCCCGGGTCGTGGTGCTCGAGCAGTTCTTCGCCTCTACGGCCAAAGGGCTGGCATTGGTAAACGAACTTCGATCCGACCCGGATCTGGGTGACGTCGACATACGGATGCTGCCCGAGGAGCGGGCTGGGTCGCACAGCCTCCGGACCGCAACCAATGGTCAGGCCCTGGTCAACATGTCGACGCCACTTCGTCGTTCCCCATCCCGGCGAGTACGCCGGGTTCGAATGCAGCAGGGTACGGAGGCTGTGCTGGATGGCTCCCGGGTTGCACTGGTGGAACTGTCGACCGCAGGGGCCGGTGTGGTGTCGGCACAGCTCCTGAAGCCCAATCAGAGCGTTCGCATCCTGGTCGAGAGAAATGGAGACGTGCACCGGGCAGAGGGCACGATCGCCTGGTCGACCGCGCAGCCTGGACCGGACCGCCTTTGCTTTCGAGCCGGTATCGCGTTCAGACGAGACCAGCCGGACCTGCTGGCCACTCTGATGCCCAATGCCGACGCGGAGTCTCAACAGACCGATCCTGACGCCTGGCGCCGGCAGCCTCCACCTCAAACCACACCCTGAAAGGCTCAATCTGAACGGCTTGG
Organism: Vicinamibacterales bacterium; assembly: GCA_965249105.1. Classification (GTDB taxonomy): domain Bacteria; phylum Acidobacteriota; class Vicinamibacteria; order Vicinamibacterales; family UBA8438; genus CAUZIB01. The sequence goes on from OZ252219.1 coordinate 3,221,794, forward strand.
TCATCACCTTTTCAACGGCTAGTAGTTGACCGGTTCACTCAAATTGGAGTAGGGTTGGCCATGGGTCGCCGCAGCGATGCCAAGGCTCGATTGGTCGCAGGTGCCGACGGCCTTTTCCGGGACCATGGGTTCGCGGCCGTAGGCGTCGCCCAGCTGTGCGGGGCAGCAGCGGTCAACAAGGGAAGCTTCTACCACTTCTTTCCATCGAAGCAGGCACTACTACTCGAGGTGGTAGCCGCGGCCTGGGACGACACCGGCATGTTTCGTCAGTGGGAATCCCAGGTGCCCACTCAGCCGACTGAACAGATAGGGACCTTCCTGGAGGAGCTCTTCGCCTTTCACTACGCTGACCGGGAGTCGGCTGGACGAGTGCGTGGATCGCTCGTCGCGAACATCGGTCTGGAGATTGGGGCAAGCGACGCTGCTGTAGCCCAACAGGTTGCCGGGCTTCTCAGGCGGGAAGAGGCGGCGTTCGAGTCGGTCTTGAGCGCCGCCGTGGACAAGGGTGAGGTCTCTCTTCGCAATCCCGCGCAGGCGGCCCAAACACTGGTTGCCTGTCTCCACGGTCTGCTGATGTTGGCCAGGATCAGAAACGACCTCTCCGTGCTGCCAGCGGCAGAAGCCGGTCTCCTGCGCCTCATCGGAGTATCCAGACAGGTCCATTGACGCCTCGACAATTGTGGAGTCGCAAAGGCACCTCTTCGACCTACCTCCAGACCTTCACTACTTGAACTGCGCCTACATGGCGCCGGTGTCGCAACGGGTCGCAGACGCGGCGCACGCTGCGGTTGACCGCCTCCGCGTGCCAAGCCGTCTCGGGCCGTCCGACTTCTTCGAGCAGAGCGACAATGTCCGTCGCCTGTTCGCGCAGCTCATCGGTTCTACGGGCGAACGGGTGGCCGTCGTACCCTCGGTGTCGTACGGCATGTCGACGGTCGCACGAAACACGCCCCTTGCCACAGGACAGAGCGTCGTCGTTCTCGACGAGCAGTTTCCGAGCAACGTCTACACGTGGAGACGCGCGTGCGACGCCGCGGGAGCCATGCTCAAAACGGTCACCACACCAGAGATGGACGATGGACGTGGGCGCGGTTGGAACCAGGCTCTCCTCGACGCGATCGACGAACAAACGGCGGTCGTGGCGATCCCCGAGTTGCACTGGACCGACGGCACGCGGTTCGACCTGAAGCGGGTTGGCGAGAAGGCCCGCGCGTGCGGGGCTCGGCTGGTCATCGATGGCACCCAATCGGTCGGCGCCATGCCCTTCGACATCCAGGGCATACAACCGGACGCCGTCGTCTGTGCTGGATACAAGTGGCTGATGGGACCCTATTCGCTGGGACTCGCCTACTTTGGTCCGGCATTCGACGACGGTGCGCCGATCGAAGAAAACTGGATCACGCGCCGAGGCAGCCAGGATCTGGGCGGTCTGGTGCGCTACCAGGAGGCGTATCAACCTGGAGCCGTTCGCTACGATGTCGGCGAACGCTCAAACTTCATCTTGATGCCGATGCTCGAAGCCGGACTCTCGCAGGTACTCGACTGGGGACCGGCCGCAATCCAGGCTCACTGCCGAGACCTCATCTCGGACGTGGTCCCACAACTCAGAGGGCTGGGCGCCTGGATCGAATCGGAGGAGTATCGCGCGTCGCACCTCTTTGGTATTCGCTTGCCGGGTGGTCTCGATATGGCGACGGTTCAGACTGCCCTCGAGACACACCACGTCAGCGTATCGGTCCGTGGAAACGCGGTCAGGGTTGTCCCCCACGTCTACAACGACGCAGCCGACCTCCGTGCTCTGGTAGACACGCTCCGAGAGGCCGTCAGCGCCGGGTACTAGTGCCGTGGGAGACCCCCCGGCTTTGCCGGGGCGGCCAGCCCCGTTTGACGTTTCGGGGAGTCACGTGAGGAACTCCTTCCCGTGAGCCGCTCAAGCATCACGAGAAGGAGACCTCATGCCGACCTACCGAAGTCTCAATCATACGAAATGGCACTGTCAGTATCACGTTGTGTTCATCCCGAAGTATCGAAGAAAGGCGATGTACGGGGGATTGCGGCGGGATTTGGGCGAGGTGTTCCGCCGTCTGGCGCTGCATCGCGAGAGCGAGGTGGAGGAGGGGCATCTGTTGCCGGACCATGTGCATATGATGATGTCGATTCCGCCGAAGTACTCTGTCGCCCAGGTCATCGGATATCTCAAGGGGAAGAGTGCCATCCACATCGCTCGGGAGTTCGCGGGACGTTCGCGGAACTTCGTGGGGCAGCACTTCTGGGCCCGGGGCTACTTCGTGTCCACGGTGGGTCGCGATGAGCGGGTCATTCGGGAGTACATCCAGCAGCAGGAACGCGAGGACCGGCGGTCGGATCAGTTGCCGTTGGAGTAGAGTGGCCACCGTGAGGTGGCTCAAGTGACCGCATAGCGGGCACGTCATGCCGCTTTGAGCGGCTCACAAACTAAGGCCCCCGGCTTTGCCGGGGGATACTTACTGGGGTGACTCCGCCTGCGGCCACGGGCGGACGATCACTCGCCCGTTCGGACTCGCCTCTTCTCCGGGACGGGTGAACTGCCGAGTGACCAGGTCATAGGTATCGCCTGGTGCCAGAAAGTAAAACAGTCCGCCTGAGTCCAGCATCCGGCCATGGTCATAGATTACGGCATAGCTTTGCCCGATCACCTCGAAGGTGTCTCCCTGGACGACGATGGCCATGTTTTCGTCCAACCCGATTCCGAGCAGATCGGGCCTCGCACGAATCACCTCGATCAGGTCAAAGTGTCGATTCCGACGCAGAAGATGCTGGTCGATGGCGACGCCTTTGAGGAAGGCCATCCCTTCTTCGTGGTCCCCCATCATCGTGACGTTGGTCGCCGTATCGCCCCTGACCAGGTAGTCGCCGAGGATCGTGGCGCCTGCCGACGAGCCGCCCACCACACCGCCGCGGTCGAGAACGGCCTGGATCTCGCGGTGCACCGCCGTGTGGAGATACGCATCGACCAGACGCCACTGACGCCCCCCCGAGAACCACACGCCTCTCGCCTCGAGGAGGGGCCGGACGAACGCATCGGTGTTGGCCACGGCGGGGTCGGCCGTATGGAGCACCGTGAGATTGGTCGCCCCGTAACGGGCAAACATCGCCAGGCCAGCCCAGGACTGGTCGTACACCTCGTCGCCGCCCGCCGTTGGGATCACGACGATCGGCGCGTCAGAACCACCGGCCAGGTCGAAAAACCTCGCCAGGATCGCCGGGTCTCGCATCGCCCCGCCGACGATCAGCAGCGACCCTGCCGAGGGTCCAAACTGCTGGCCGGACGGGGAGGTTCCCGCCGTCGCCAGCAGCACCATGAGCCAGAACACGCCGGACCTGTGCATCGCGGTACCTCGATGTGTCAGGAGGCAGAGATTGTACACTTGCTGTTCGGCTCACAACCGACACATGAGCAACGCACGCGTCCCACTGACTCTCAGTGGGGTCATCGCCACGGCGCTCGCCGTGGCGCTACACCCCGCAACGCCAATCTCGCAAGAGTCCATCTCACCACTCACGGTCTCGGCTACTCAGCCGGCCGACCTGAGGCAGGCGGTGGCGTTCATCGACCAATTGGGTCGCGACGGAAGCGTTCGGGTCACCGATGTGGCACAGGACCCAATGTTGCCGCAACGCACGCATCAACGTCTGACCCAGTTTCACCACGACGTCCCTGTGATAGGCGGGGATCTGACCGTCCAGACCGAAAACGGGCTGGCGACGTCGGTGTTCGGCCAGATCTTCCCGAATATCAGCCTCGATGTCGTTCCACCGTTGTCAGCAGACCAGGCATTGGTGCGGTCGAACCCTGATGGACTCCGTTCGCTGACCGCACCGCCGGTGCTCGCCGTGGTCCTGGATCGAACGACGTCGTCCTACAGACTGGTCCACGAGCTTCACACGTTTGGCCCCGATGGGTGGCTCGTGACGCAGGTCGACGCGACGACTGGCGCCGTGGTGACCGAGCGATACGCCCTGCGGACGCAGACGACGGGGCTCCCGTGCGGCGATTGCGCGGTCGGCGAGGGCCTAGGCGTCAAGGGAGACCGCAAGAAGATAAGCGTGCGCTCGCGGTCTGGCGCCTTCACGGCCGACGACGGGCTGCGTCCTGCGCGGATATCGACATACGACATGGGCGGCGATTGGTCGCGGACCCTCGATGTCCTCCTCGAGCGCTCGGCTCTCACGTCCGCTGACCTCGCCGCAGATGCCGACAACGACTGGCGCGACGGCGTCAACGTCGACGGGCATGTCGGGTCGGGATGGACCCTCGACTATCTCTATCACCGCTTCGGTCGCCTCGGTCTCGACGGTCAGAACAGTCCGGTGGTGGTACTGGTGCACCCGATCGACCGGGCGGAGCTGTTCACGGCGCCCAGCGAGGTGGTCGCGCTCTTCCACCTCAACGCCTTCTTCTGCGGACCCTGTGGACCAAACGGCATCGTGGTCTTCGGCGAGGGGCTGCCTCCCGGTCAGGCGCTCGTCGGAGGCCAGACGCTCGACTTCTTCGCGGCGGGCATCGACATCGTTGCCCATGAACTCGGTCACGCGGTGATCGATTCTTCATCAGGGCTGGTCTACGAGGGAGAATCGGGTGCGCTCAGCGAGGCGTTCTCCGATCTGATCGGTGCCGGCACCGAGTTCTTCATGGCCGAGAGTGGGCGCCACCCAGCCGAGCAGGCCGACTATCTGATTGGCGAGGACGTGGTCAAGCCGGGAGGCGTCCGCTCGCTCTCGGACCCGCTGGCCAAGGGTGACCCAGACCACTACTCGATCCGGTTCCTCGGTCCGGAGGACAACGGGGGCGTCCACACCAACTCCACGATCGTGTCGCATGTCTACTTTCTCGCGGTCGAGGGCGGGGTCAACCGCACGTCGGGTTTGGCTGTGAACGGACTGGGCGCGGAGCGGCGAGAGCTCGTCGAGCAGGTTTTCTTCCGAGCCTTTTCGCTGCTGCTTCCGACCGGCGCTACCTTCTCAATGGCCCGCGCGGCGACCATACAGTCGGCCCGCGACCTGTCGAGTGACGAGACGGTTGAGCAGACGATTGCGGCGGCCTGGACCGCGGTGGGCGTGGAGTCACCGTGACGCGCGTCGCGAAGGGCGACGGTCGCGTTGCGGAGGGACGGCGACGTCTGACGGTGCGGGCCGCAACGGTCATCGGGTGCGTGGTGGGAGCTGCGGGGGTGGTGTCCGCGCAGCCCGCCGACCGGCACCGGTTCGTCCTCACCGCGAATGCCGGCGTCTACACGCCGTCAACCCGCACGGACACCGTCAACTTCGACCTGTATGCCGAGAGCGGAACCATCACGGCAACCCAGACGATCGGACCTGACCCGGTGTTCGATGGCGGAGCCGCCGTGCGTCTGTCGAGGCAGGTGGCGGTGGGTGTCGTCCTGTCGCACGCACAGGGCCGAACGGACGCGACTATTGAGGCACAGGTGCCCCATCCGTTCTTCTTTGGCTTTCACCGTGAGGCCCAGGGAATCGCCTCCGACCTCACGCATCGGGAGCTCGGTGTGCACATGCAGGGACAGTTCTGGATACCCCTCTCACGCTCGATCCTCCTCACACTGTCGGGTGGACCCACCTACTTCAACACCGCCCAGGACCTGGTGACGGATATCCTCGCGGCCGAGGTGGGGTTTCCCTTCGACGAGGTCGAGATCGGGTCGCACACCACGACCCGGATCTCGAAGGGTGCACTCGGCTACAACGTAGGGGTCGATGTCGCCTACTTGCTCTCCGACCGGATCGGGCTAGGCTTCACGACGCGCTACAGCCGGGCAACGGCCGAGGTCAATCTCGCGGGAGCCGTGCAGCAACCTCTCGAGATGGGCGGACTGCACACCGTCGCGGGCATCCGCGCGTGGTTCTGAACATCTCCTGACGTCGGCTAGTGGACGGTGACAACCATTCGTTTAGTGAGGTTCGGCCGCGACGCCCGCGTGGCAAGGCGCGACGAGGGAGCAAATCGGGCATTTGCGACTGAGGAGCAACGCCGCCGGGCGGAGCGTCCCGGGCGGAGATCGCTATGCGAATGGTTGTTGCAGTCCACTAGGGCTGGTCGGCGTCCGCGGGGAACAACGTCATCAACGCGAGCGGGTCTACGCGTGCGTTGTTCAGCCGCACGGTCCAGTGAAGATGCGGTCCGGTGACCCGACCGGTAGCCCCGACCTTCCCGACCACCTGACCCGGCTCGACCACATCACCTTCGGCCACATCTATCGCCGAGAGGTGAGCCAGGTAGGAATAGAGTCCCCAGCCATGGTCAAGAATCACCACGTTGCCTGAGAAGTACAACTCCCCGGCCAGCACCACCGTGCCGGCATTGGGCGCCTTGATCGGCGTCCCTTCACCCGACCGAAAGTCCGTCCCGCTGTGCGGGCTGCGGGCCTCCCCGTTGTAGACACTTCGGCGACCGAAGCTGCTCGACGACTCTCCGGGCACCGGCCGTATGAACCCACCGGCCCACTGCCGGTCGGCGGACGATGAGGTGAAGATCTCGGACTGCCGGGCCGCCTCCCTTTGAATGCGGTCGAGCACATCGGGGGGCGGATTGACGAAGTTCGGGGCCACCGTGAGATGCCGCGTCGGAAACTCCTTGGCCGCCACCGTCAGGGGGTAGGTCGCACGCACGGTCGCCCCTCCGCCGGTCGTTGCCCGAATGGCCACGGAGTAGTCGTCGGGACGGGCCTCGAGGTCGATCCCGATGAGCCCGCGCCACACCCCGTCGGAATCGTCTGGATACAGCGCGACCGCCGCACCGAACGCCGTCGCGCGAACGATGACGGGCGGCTCCGAGGGCCGCACTTCGATGACGACGACCTCGCCCGGTTGCACCGACCGCGCGCGGTGGGTCACCTCGAGGGTCAGCTCCTGCGCCAGGCACTCGCCGACCAGCAGCAACGCAACCACACCGACAACGGCTCGGATCATCATCCGAAGGCCTCCTCTCAGACTGTATCGGCTTTGCGGGAGTCGGCCGTAGTCCCACCTCGACTCCCGACGCCGAGCGAAGCTCGGCCCCCGACCAACTGTTCCCCACTCCCCGACGCCGAGCGAAGCTCGGCCCCCGACCCCCGGCGTCTCAAGCAAGCGCCGGGACCTACACCACCCCATCCTGACGGACCGCCGCGATCGCCGCGGTGTCCATCCCCAAAACGGTCTGCAGTACTTCGTCCGTGTGCTCGCCCAGAAGCGGCGACCGCTCGACGTCGACCGGCGAGTCGGACAGCTTGATCGGATTTCCCACCGTCAAGTACGGCCCTCGCTCCGGATGGTCGACCTCGACGACCGTCCCGGTTGCTCTGAGCGAAGGTTCTTCGGCCAGCTCCTTCATCGAGAGCACCGGTCCACAGGGCACGTTCAGCGGGTTGAGGATCTCCATCACCTCGAATTTGGTCTTGGTCTTGGTCCAGGCTTCGATCTCGTCGAACATCTTGTCCAACTTCGGCAGCCGGGCCGCCGGCGTATTCCACTCGGAGTCCTCGAGCCAGTCTGCGTGTCCGATAGCCCGAGCCAGACCGTCGAAGGCGGCCGCCTGGGTGATGATGTAGGTGTACGCGTCGAGATCGTCTTCCCACCCCTTGCACTTCACAATCCAGCCCGGTTGTCCCCCACCCGACGCGTTCCCTGCGCGTGGTGTCGCGTCACCGAATGTGCGGTGGGGATACTGAGGGTATTCCTTGAGCGGGCCGTGAGCCAGACGCTGCTGGTCGCGCAGCTTGACCCGACACAGGTTGAGGACACCGTCCTGCATCGCGCACTCGACTCGCTGTCCCCTGCCAGATCGCTCCCGCTGAAAGAGGGCCGTCACGATCCCCAGGGCAAGATTGAGCCCGGTGCCGGAATCCCCGATCTGCGCGCCGGCGACCGTGGGTGGACCATCATCGAACCCCGTCGTGCTGGCGCCGCCACCAGTACACTGCGCGACGTTCTCGTAGACCTTGCAGTCCTCGTAGGGTCCAGGCCCGAACCCCTTGACTGAGGCGTAGATGATCCGCGGGTTGATCTCCTGGATACGCTCCCAGGAGAACCCCATGCGGTCGAGCGCACCCGGTGCGAAGTTCTCGGCGAGCACATCACACTCTGCGATCAGACGGGTGAATATTTCCTTCCCTGCATCCTTCTTGGTATTCAACGTGATGCTGCGCTTGTTGTGGTTCAGCATCGTGAAATACAGGCTGTCGACGTCAGGAATGTCGCGCAGCTGGCCGCGCGTCGCATCTCCGCTGCCTGGGCGCTCCACCTTGATCACATCGGCCCCAAACCAGGCCAGCAGCTGTGTGCCCGTCGGTCCGGATTGCACGTGCGTCATATCCAGAATTCGTACTCCGTCCAGGGCTTTCATGTGGTTCTCCGTATCGGTGTGCCCTTGACCCGGATCCCCTCATTGTGGAGGGTCTCATTCAAGAGACTCACGCATGCGTAGAGGGCTCGTAACGTCGGCACCTCGACCCCCGTTGTTTCGGCCAGCTCGACGACGACACCAAGCATGCCGTCGATCTCGAGTGGCTTGCCGGCCTCGACATCCTGCAGCATCGAGGTCTTGTGCTTGCCCACCGCTTCGGCACCGGCAATTCGCCTTTCCATGGGCACGCGAAACCGGGCACCCAGACGTTCGGCGATCGTCTTGGCCTCGGTCATCATCGTCGCGGCGAGCTCCCGCGTCAGCGGAAACTGACAGATGTCCACCAGCGTCGAGTGGGTCAACGCGCTGATTGGATTGAAGGTCAGGTTGCCCCAGAGCTTCAACCAGATCTCCGACCGGATGTCATCGAGGATTCGCGACTTGAACCCCGCATCGGTCAGAACCTTCGAGACCATGCGGACCCGCGCCGTCTCGGTCCCATCCAACTCTCCCACCGGGAATCGGTTCCCTTCGATGTGTTTGATGACCCCGGGCTCCGCCACCGTGGCCGCGGGATACGCGATGCACCCGATCAACCGGTCGGGATCGATTCGCTCGAGGAGCTCGCCGTTGGGGTCCACGGTCCTGACCACCTGGTTCGCGTACTCCCCGCCGAGCTTCTGGAAATACCACCAGGGGATACCGTTCTGCAGGGTGATCATGACCGTCTCCGAACCGAACAGCCGCGGCAGATCATCCACGACCACCTCGATCTGATGGGCCTTCAACGCCAGCAAGACGATGTCCTGTGCTTCCAGGTCGGCGATGCGGTCTGTGGCCACCAGATTCGTCGCGACCTGCTCAGCACCGCCATCGGCCTTGATCAGCTTCAAACCGTTGGCTCGAATCGCAGCGAGATGGGGGCCACGGACGATGACCGAGACGTCATGCCCCACGCCCGCCAGCCGGACCGCCAGATAGCCTCCGATGGCTCCGGCACCGACAACACAGATTTTCATTGAAGGTGAGCTCAGCTCAGCCGAACAACGTGACGCCAATTACCCGGGCCATGATGACGATGAAGGTCAGACCGGTAAAGACCACGAGGCTCAGCCCGCCGAACCAACGGGCAAACCAGGACGGATAGAAGATGCGGTCTGCACTCGGAATGATCGTAAGACAGTAGTAGAGGTTGAGGAAATAGACGACGGGGGCCACGAACAAGGCCAGTGCCGAGGCGACGAGAACCAGCCAGACCGGTCGTTGCACCCCGGCGAGGATCGCGACCGACGCAATCAGCGAGTACGCCATCGTGATCCGATAGATGTTGAACTCCGAGTACCAGCGACTTCGGTGCTCGCGTCCAAGATCTTCGCGGGCGATCCCGGACAGACTCGAGGTCGACGGAAACAAGTTTCGACAACAGGCCGCCACCACTCGCGGCCACCCATCGAAGTAGTTGAATGCCGTCGAGAACGTCGCCGCAAACGCGCCGGCGAGAAAGACCAGCATCATGCTGGGACCGATGCTCCGCGTGAACATCCCCGCAATCTCGCCGATCACCGCCCTCCCCTCGACTGAGCTTGGATAGAGCCAGACCGCCGACAGCAGGACGAAGATCGTGGCAATGACCATCGACACCACGTGTCCAACCCGAAAGTCCCACTCGGCAATCGAGAACCACCGTCGGCAATACTCTCGGGCGTGGTCGGGGAGCTTTGAGGTGTCGACGCGGAGGTCGCTGGCACTCGAGGTCAGCGGGTCAAAGCTCGGCGCCAAACCCACCGACTCGAGATGGCCCCGGATCCGCCCCATGCCGACCTTTTTGGCCTTGCCCCATTCGGATGCCTGGAGCGAGACGTCGATCCCAGTGGGCAGCAGACCGAGGAAGGCCGCGATGATGAGCCAGGACCCGTCGGGCACCTCAACGACGAAGAACCGACCCAGGGCAGAGATGGGTGCGGGCTCCGCGACATAGACGGCAACCGTCGAGATGAACAGCATCGCCGCCAGGGCCTTGGTGACCAGCTCGAAGACGGCGTACCTGCCGACCAGAATGATCGCGACGCTCACGCCCCCGAGCGCGATCCCAAACACCTGGATCGGAATCCCAAGGCCCAGATACTTCGCAAAGAAGTAGTAGGCGACGGCAGACGCGGCGGCGAGTCGACCAGCCTGGCCGATCGCGCACTGCATCAGCGTCGTCACCATGACGTACCAGAGCGGCCATTTGCGTGGCGCCGTGGCATACGCGTCGAGCATGCTCCGGCCGGTGGCGTGGGTGAAGCGAAACGCCATCTCGAAGCCGTAGTACTTGAAGACGTAGGCCACTGGGATGCACCAGAGGAGCGCGAATTCGAAACGTCCGCCGGCAGCCGGAGCCGTCACGAGATGGCTCGTGCCGATTCCCGTCATCATCAGGATCATCCCAGGCCCGAAGCTCTTGACGAGCGAGACCGGGTCCATCTTCGGAAGCTCGAGGTCCACGAGCGGGTCGCGGTCAGCCATTGCGACACACACAGCGATGACCTGTCGGTCGCTGCGTCATTCGGGGGTCGGCGCCTGATACACCGCCCTGCCGACAAAGAAGGGTCCCATCCCCTCAATGAACTCGGCTGTCTGGCGGGTGCCCCGCATTTCCCGGACCAGCTTGGAGAGCGGCAACAGCTCGGGTCCAATCAGGCCGATCACGAACTCGTTGTCGTTCTTGTCGATGCCGTGACACTCCAGCCTGACATCGACGGCGTAGCCGGCCTCCCCGTAGCGGCGACCAAGCATCCCGTGCTCCATCATGATCTTGCCTTGTTCGGCGCGGGAAAGACGGTTGTAGGCACCAATCCGACGCAGCGGATACCACACGGCCCACGGGTAGTCGGCGTTCAGCACGTTGCGTGGAACCTTGTGGAGGAGAAAGTCGGCGAGGTCGGGCTCTCGCCCCTGCGCGTAGGTCCGGCCCATCATCGTGAAGTCGGGAACCGGTATCAGTCGATCGAATGGCGCCGTCGTCAGCAGATCGCGAAAGGGTCCGGCAAACACCGCTGGGTCTTCGTCCATTGCGACGACCCCGACGCCACGCGGGTCGTTGAGGTTGACATAGACCGCGGCCGCGAGTCCGCTCTCGCGGACCCGGTCGGTCACCGGTGTTACGTCCAGGCACTCCGTAAACGCCTGGAGTTGCACGAACAGCCTTCGGCTCATCGTCTGGGGTTCGCCCTTCACGGGCGCGCCGTGCTCGAGAAGATCCGGTGGTCCCTGTTCACCCCCGTCGCGGCCTGTGGAAGCTGCCGGGGGGCGTCCAGTGGGCGGAGCGACGACGTTTTCAGCCATGACAGACGGATTCTATACTGAGCCTCGTCAGGAGTGGCGCCCCGAAGCCCTGACGCACCGATGACGACGACCAACCCACACCTCATCGGCATCGCCGGTCCTTCGGGCGGCGGGAAGACCACACTCGCCGGCGCTCTGCGCCGAGCACTCGGAGAGGCGATCCCCGTGGTTCCTCTCGACGCGTACTATCGCGACTCCGGGAGGTCGCCCCAACCGCCGGCGACCCTGAACTTCGACCACCCGGACGCTATCGACGATGCCCTCTTGACCGACCAGCTTCACGCGCTTGCCGCAGGACGCTCCATCAACCGACCCGTCTACGACTTCAGCACCCATCGGCGTCTCGCGGAAACGGAGCGCGTGGCCCCGGCCTCGTTCGTGATCGTCGAAGGGCTCCTGGCCTTCTACTGGCCCAGACTCCGGCAGCTCCTGGGGACCCGCATCTTCCTCGTTGCCGAAGAGGAACGCTGTCTGGCTCGGCGGGTCACTCGAGACACGCACGAACGAGGTAGGACCGAGGCATCGGTTCGTCGTCAGTGGGAGTCCACCGTTCGGCCAATGTTCGAACGATACGGCGAGCCGACGGTGGCGTTCGCAGATGCGGTGTGTGACGGAAACCGACCGGTCGACGAGATCGTTGACGATGTCAGGCGGCGTTTCGGCTGGTGAGGACCAAGGCCAGCATCTCAGCGGTCGCCTCGAGTAACACTGTCGTGGTGGTGTCTGGCGTCAGCTGGTCGGAGGAAAGAAACTCGAGGACGGCCACAACCTGTCCATCGACGGTGACCGGCACCGCACAGGCTCCGCGGATACCGGTCATGACGGCTCGACGGTCGGGGCCGACGGTTGGGTCGACCGACACGTTCGGGACCCAGACCATGCGACCAGTCCGCTGCGCCCGCCCCGCGACGCCGTCGCCTTCTTGACGTCGTTCACTCGCAACCAGGGCCCGGAGCTGGGCGAACCGACTGTTGTCGTCGGCGTCGTCGTACCACGACGCCGCGATGTCAAAGCTGACGGCCCCGCTCTCGCCGGCGACCACCCGATAGACGAACCCGATCGGCCATCCGGACCATGCGCACACGTGCTCGACCATCCGGGCGGCGGCCGACTCGGCAGTCTCCTCCTGACCGGCGCGAATCACGTCAGCCAGGAGCTGGAGGTCAGCGCCGTGACGTTCCAATTGATGACCACGGTCGGTCATGGTCGCGTCGGTCTCGCGGGTATCGGTGGTGTCGCTGTACAAGAGGAGGACCTCGCCTGCGTCGGTCGATCGTGTGAAGACGTCGAGCCAGCGAGAGTCCGGCGTACGGAACACGTCGTGTGAAGAGGTTCCGAAATGCTGGACACGTTCCGAGACCCAGCGTTCGATCTCCTCGTCGTCATCGGCAGCAGGAAAATGGACGAGCCCGCGATTCGCCGTGTACCGCATGAGGTCTTCGAAGACGAGCCCGGGTTTCAGTGGTGCGTCGGGGTAAAACTCCTTGAATCGCCGATTGAAGCCCACGAGTCGTCCCTCGGGATCCCAGACCGAGAGACCGGCGTCAGGACCTGCGAGCACCGCGGCGAGTCGCGACTCTATGCGACCCAGCCGCGCCTGAGTCTGCCGGAGACGGCGGCCCATGAGGACCAAAGATGTGGTCAAGACGACAACAAGAAGGAACCAAATCCAGAACACGCTTCCACCCACGGAGCAACGCTTGACAACCTACTAACCCGGCCGTAGTGTGACAGATGGATGGTGGCGCGCCTAACGTTGCTCCGCCCAGTCAGGTCCCGCGCCATGAGGCTCCGACCGATCAACGTCTTCACGCTCGCACTATTACTCGCGGGCGGAACAGATGCTCAGGTGTCGGCTCAGGACACCTCGCCTGAGTCAGCCGAGTCCGCTCTCGAAGTTCTCGCGGCCGAGGACCTCGGGATCTCGCTCGCGCGTATTCAGCGCAGACTGGACAAGCTCCCCGAGGGGCAGGAAGCGCGAAACTTGCTCCGCCTCAACTACTACATTCAGGTCTACGCCAAGGCGACGCGGCTGGAGCTCTTCAACGGCTTCGACCTCCACAACAGTCCTATCCCCTACGGAGTGCCGACGCACACCGACATGCTCCGAATGATGAACCCGAACCCGCTGTATCCCCCTGCGGTCAACCTGAATCCCCTTATAGGATGGACCAGGCGGGCGCTTCAGCCGTGAGCCTCTGACGTCGGGCGGATTAGAGTGTCCAGCGAACGATCGGAACCGAGATGAGGATGTACTTGCGCCGCAGCGCCACGACGTGCGCCGAGTAGTCCTGCTTCTCGATCTGTCCGGACACCTGGCGTCGCCTGAGCCGTCGCAGTTCGAAACGATAGAGATCGCTCACGTATTCGTGCACGAGCTCTGGTGGTGTCGTGGAGGTGGGTCTGACACCGTGGGTGCCAAGCTCCTTGAGAATCTGAGGATGATAGGTGTGAGGCAGCGCCGTCAGGCCAGCGTGATGGACGCGTCGAGGTAGACGTCCTGGATTGAATTGAGCAGTCGGACGCCGTCGGCCATCGGACGCTGGAATGCCTTCCGGCCGGAGATGAGGCCGGTGCCGCCGGCTCGCTTGTTGATCACCGCCGTGCGGACGGCATCAGCAAAATCGTTGTCACCGGACGCCCCGCCAGAATTGATGAGGCCAATACGCCCCATATAGCACCCGGCCACCTGGTAGCGCACGAGGTCGATCGGATGGTCGCTCGTGAGGTTCTCGTAGACAAGCGGATTCGTCTTGCCGAAGTTGATCGCCGTGTAGCCCCCATTGTTCTCGGCCATCTTCTGCTTCACGATGTCGGCGGCGATCGTCGCGCCCAGATGATTGGCCTGACTCGTGAGGTCAGCCGACGCGTGATAGTCGGTGCCGTCCTTCTTGAACGAGCTGTTCCTCAGATAGCACCAGAGGATCGTGGTAAGACCCAGCTCATGCGCCAGGTCGAACGCCTCGCTCACCTCGGTGATCTGCCGGCTGGATTCGGCCGACCCAAAGTAGATCGTGGCCCCGACCGCCGCGCACCCCATGTCTCTGGCCTGCGTCACGCTCGCGAACATCGTCTGGTCGAACGTATTGGGATAGGTCAGCAGCTGGTTGTGATTGAGCTTGAGGATGAAGGGAATCTTGTGGGCGTACTTGCGCGCGACGCCTCCGAGCACACCCAACGTCGACGCGACCGCGTTGCAGCCACCCTCGATCGCCAGCTCGACGATGTTGCCGGGGTCGAAGTAGATGGGATTGGGAGCGAACGATGCACCTGCGCTGTGCTCGATCCCTTGGTCGACAGGAAGAATCGAGACGTAGCCCGTGCCACCGAGTCGACCATGGTCAAAGATGGACTGTAGGTTCCTCAGCACCGGAACCCTCCGGTCGGTGTCTGAAAGAACCCGGTCGACGAAATCGGGGCCAGGCACGTGGAGCAAGTCCCGCGGGATGGTCGTGCACTGATGCGTCAGGAGCTGGTCTGCCTCTGCGCCCAGCAGGTCGGAAACTGTCGTATGGGTTGGGGCCGCGGCCGCCATTGAACTGCTCATCAAGAAGATTATGGCGCAGATCTCAGGCCCACGCCAGAACCGGCCTTCTCCAGGTGGGCTCTCGTGGTGCGTGGTACTCTGATGGTCGGCAATCGTTTCATGCTCCGAATGACATCTGTCGTCCGCTGGATCATCGCCTCCCCTGCCTTGTTTCTCCTCGTGGCGATTCCCGGCCCCACTACGGGCGCCGCCAACGACGATCTCCACCTCCCAGCATCGACCTTCCCAGAGGCGGTCGAAGCCTGGCGTAGTGCCCAGGTGGCCGACGCCCTCGCCACACTGGACCGTCGGCTTGCGCCGGACGCCGGCGATCAGCCAATCGAGGCGCTGATTCTTCGAGCCACGCTCTACGCCGAGAACCGTCAGCCGCTGGAGGCCGAGGCCCTCTGGCACACCATCATCGAGCGCGAAATCTGGATGCGGACATTCGCGCGCCGAGCCCTTGTGAAAAGCCTCACGGGACGCCGCACGCCGGAGGCGGCCGAAACGATCCTCAACGCCTTGAACGACTCCGACCGCACGCGTCATCTGGACCTGACGCTCGATGTCGCCGACGCCTATGTTGAGCTGGGGCAAAGCGGGCCGGCGCGCCGACTCTACCGGCTGGTCGCGGAGCGTCAACCACGAAGTGCCCGGGCCGACGCCGCGCGTCTGGGCCTCGCGACGACTTTGGAGTCAGAGGGTGATGTCGCGGCCGCTCTCGTGCAGTTGCGCGACGCCAAACGACGGCACCGAACGGGGCGGGCCTACGAGACCGCCGACCGCGCCGAGCGTCGTCTGATCGAGGCCCACGGCCTCTCGGTCTCGCCGTGGAGGCAGAGTGACTACCGAGCGTTGGTCAGGCGTCTCCGCGGCGCCTCGCGTTTCGACGCGACGCTGGCCCTGATCGACGAGTGGCGGGCAGCCCTGGCTCCCCCGTCTGGCGACCCGGCGATCGAGCTGGAGTGGATCACGACTCGGTATGCGCAACGGGCCAACGACCAAGCAGTCGCCGCCATCCAGGCGTTCTACGAGCGATTCCCCAAGGACCCCCTGCTCCCGGACATCCGGTTGACAGACTTTCGACTGGCCGTTCGGATGGGAAACACCGAGCGGGCTCGGCAGAGCGGACTGGACCTCTGGGAAGGACGGGTGCCCGGAGCCACCGAGGATCACCGGTGGAACGCCGGCAACCTGCTGGCGGCCCATCTGGTGGCCGTCGGTGACCTCGACAGTGGCCTCCGGCTGTATCGCGAGCTCTTCCGCTCAACGCGGTCACCGGATACCCAACGAGAATTGCTGTGGCGGGCGGGAATCGCCGCTCTTCGGGCGGGGCAGCACGAACGCGCGCTCGACAACCTCCGCGCGCTGATGGACCGTCGCCCGACCGGCGACCTCGTGCCGGCTGGCCTGTATTGGCTGGCCAAGGCCGAATCGCACGGCAACCCGGCGGCCGCAACGAGACGACTGCGTGATGTCGCCGGCCGATTCCCGTATCACTACTATGGGATGCGCGCCAGGCAAGAGCTGGGACGTCCGGGCGGAGTCGCGGTGTCGCTCGAGGTCGACCCGACCGTGACGTTCCCTGATCTCACCCTCGACCAGGGCACCCGTGAACGACCTGAGTTTCGAGCCGCTATGGCCCTCGCCCGGGCTGGTCTCGTCACCGACGCAGCGTGGTATCTGCGACGGCTGCTCGCGGGGCGGTCAAGTGACCGCGGCCTCGCGCTGCTGACCGCCAGGGCCTCCGCCGACGCCGGCGACCAGGCGAGCGTCACAAGGATCCTGGTCAATCATTTCGGCGTATTCCTCCAGCGCCCCGCCGATCGGCTCCCGCAAGATTTCTGGGAGCTTGTGTACCCGCGACCATATTGGGACGACGTGAACAAGGCAGCGACAGCAGATGGCGTGGACCCCTTTCTTATGCTGTCGGTTATGCGTCGGGAGTCGCGTTTCGACCCAAACGCCCTGTCGCCGGTCGGCGCGGTCGGTCTGTTTCAGATCATGCCGTATACGGCGGAGGCTCTCGCCGACGACGCGGGCGTCGGTCAGATTCTCATCGGTGGTCTCGACGAACAATCGCTGACAGACCCGTTCGTCAATGCGGCGATCGCCGCCCGGCTCACAAGTGGCCTCCTGGAGATGTTCGATGGGGCCACGGCACCGACGGTCGCATCCTACAACGCCGGTGAGGAGCGGGTCGCCGGATGGTGGGACGCGGCGCGTCATCTCAGCGAGGACTTCTTCGTCGACACGATTCCGTATTCAGAGACCAGACGATTCGTCAGAGAAGTGCTGGCCAACCGCGCTGCCTACACACGCATCTACGGTGAGTAGGTGAGACCGGCGTGCGAGTAAGTATCCCCCGGCAAAGCCGGGGGCCTTAGTTTGTGAGCCGCTCAAAGCGGCATGACGTGCCCGCTATGCGGTCACTTGAGCCACCTCACGGTGGCCACTCTACTCCAACGGCAACTGATCCGACCGCCGGTCCTCGCGTTCCTGCTGCTGGATGTACTCCCGAATGACCCGCTCATCGCGACCCACCGTGGACACGAAGTAGCCCCGGGCCCAGAAGTGCTGCCCCACGAAGTTCCGCGAACGTCCCGCGAACTCCCGAGCGATGTGGATGGCACTCTTCCCCTTGAGATATCCGATGACCTGGGCGACAGAGTACTTCGGCGGAATCGACATCATCATATGCACATGGTCCGGCAACAGATGCCCCTCCTCCACCTCGCTCTCGCGATGCAGCGCCAGACGGCGGAACACCTCGCCCAAATCCCGCCGCAATCCCCCGTACATCGCCTTTCTTCGATACTTCGGGATGAACACAACGTGATACTGACAGTGCCATTTCGTATGATTGAGACTTCGGTAGGTCGGCATGAGGTCTCCTTCTCGTGATGCTTGAGCGGCTCACGGGAAGGAGTTCCTCACGTGACTCCCCGAAACGTCAAACGGGGCTGGCCGCCCCGGCAAAGCCGGGGGGTCTCCCACGGCAACTAGTGGCCCAGGGCCGTGCTCCCGCTCGCACGACGGTCTGGCGCGCCGACGAGCACCGAGGACTCGGGGTCGACGCCAATCACCTGGGCTGAACCCTGTCGTTCGCGTTCCGTGACCTGGTGTCCCATCCTCCGCAGAAGCGCCAAGGTCTCGGCCGAAAACCCTCCGCGCTCGACCGTGATCTGGTCGGGAAGCCACTGGTGATGAAAGCGTGGCGCGTCGACGGCCTCTTGCATGCTCATCCGGAAATCGACCACGTTGACGATGGTCTCGAGCAGAGTATTGATGATCGTCCGACCGCCGGGACTACCGGTCACCATGACCACACGACCGTCCCTGGTGACGATCGTGGGGGTCATACTCGACAGCATCCGTTTCCCCGGACCGGCCAGATTGGGCATCGTGCCGATCAAACCGTCGACGTCGGTCAATCCTGGTCCGGCATTGAAGTCGCCCATTTCGTTGTTGAGCAGAAACCCGGCACCCGGAACGACGATCTTCGAGCCGTACCCCCGCTCGAGCGTATAGGTCAGCGACACGGCGTTGCGTTCGCCGTCGACCACCGACAGGTGCGTCGTCTCCTCCCCCTCCGCCGCCCACTCGAACGAGCTGGGTGACGATGTCGACGCCCGGTCGAGTCGGATCGACGCTCTCTGCCGTTCGGCGTAGGGTTTGGAGATCAGCTGGTCGACCGGCATCGAGCGATTGGAGGCCGGGTCGCCCAGATAGCGTGCCCGGTCGGCATACGCCCGACGCATGGCCTCGGTCATGAGATGCATCGTTGTCGCCGAGCCGAAGCCGGAGTTGGCGAGGTCGTAGCCTTCCAGGATGTTGAGCATCTGCAGGAGCGCGACACCACCCGAACTGCTCGGGGGCATCGAGATGACCCCGTATCCCCGATAGGTGCCGGTGACGGGCACCCGTTTCAGGGGACGGTAGGACGCGAGGTCTTCCTGTGTGATCAAACCGCCGTGGGCTTGCATCTCGGTCTCAATCAGTTCAGCCGTCCTCCCCTGGTAGAAGCCGTCTGGACCCTGTTTGGCGATCCGCTCGAGCGTTCGGGCAAGGTCAGGTTGGTGCAGGCGCTCGCCGGCCTGGTAGGCCACGCCGTCCTTGGAGAACTGCGCTACCGACGCCGGATACCCGGCCATCTGCCCGAGTACGCCGGCTAGCGAGGTGGCCAGATGCGGTGGGATGGCGAATCCGTCCTCGGCTAGCGTGATCGCACGCTGGACGAGCCGGCCCCAGGGAAGGACACCCTCGTCAGACCAGGCGAGGTGTAGTCCCGCCACGGTTCCGGGCACCCCGACGGCGACATGAGAATCGTGATGAAGGCCGCGGTCGTAGACGCCGTCGACGATGAACATCTCGGCTGTCGCCGCCACCGGTGCGACCTCGCGAAAGTCGTAGGCCGCCGCTTCGCCAGAGCCAGACCTGAACAGCAGAAAACCGCCGCCGCCAAGATTCCCGGCTGCAGGGTGGGTCACGGCCAAGGCGAGCGCCGTGGCCACCGCGGCATCAACGGCATTCCCACCGTCACGAAGCACGTCGAGACCCACGCGCGTGGCATGCGCCTCCTGCGAGACCACCATGCCGCGACGAGACTCAGCGGGCTGCAAGCCCGCCCCAAGGCCGCCAACGATAAGGGCGACAAGGACTATGAGCGATCGCATCATGCCATCTACCCTACGGCGTCGCTCCCATTGCCCGCCCCATGTCGTTCAGCAGCTCCCGTTCGGTCAGCGGAGCCCAGCAGTGTGTCTGACCACCCCCATAGGTGATCCGGACCTTGAACGACCGGTCTGTCTCACGTAGGAAGTCGTCCAGCAGGTGCACCGCCTCGTTCAAGTAGTAGTCGTCCATCTCCCCGACCCAGAGGTTGAGCTTCCCGTCGATCTTTGGTCGGAGCGTGGGCCAGTTGCGAGCCAGCACCAGGCGAAGATCGTATTGCTCCCAATGCACCGTCACGGCCTGGTCGATGACGCCGCTTGTCGTGTCCCAGAGCGGGACGGGGTGGCCATCCTCGCCACGAGGACCGTAGACGGCGTTCCAGGCACCCCACTGTTGACCCGACCGCGTCCAGCTGTCACCGCGACCCAGGACGTTCTCCATCAGGAGCTCGTGACGCATCGTGAAACGCACCCCTCCGTCAGACCCACGCCGGCTCGGCCGCTCGTCCCCGGTGACCTCAGTGTACGCGTTCGCGTCGGAGTAGATGTTCACCCGCTGAAACGCCCGGAAGTCGACGCTGTCCGGACAGAACGACCAGGCCCCACCGAAAAAATCAGGGTAGAAGATCTGCAGCGCCAGCGACACCCAGCCCCCCGTCGAGCCGCCATCCACCACACGACCGGCTGGATCCCCTGCGCCCCGGAACCTGTCCTCGATGTGGGGAATCAGCTCCTGCGTGACGGCATCGCCATACGGTCCATTGTTCGCCGAGTTCACCTGATACGGGTCACCGTAGGGGCCGGCACCGTCGAGGAAGACCCGCAACATCCTGGGTGTATCGCTCGCCAGCCATGCCGCCCGAAACTCGCTGCCCTCACGCATGGCACGCGTCGCCGCAGTGAAACGCTCGCCGAATCCACCGACCGTGATCCGAAGGGGATACCGTCGCCCAAAGTTGGCCGCGTCTTCAAAACCGAAAGGCACGATGACCGCTGCGCTCAGAAAGATCGGTCTTCCGTGAAAGCCCGATAGCAGCTCGGACCGGAGTCGGACATACCGGACATACTCGCTCTCGGGAGGCAACGCGGCCGACGGCACGCGCTCGGTCAGCGTCAAGTCGATTCTGAGGTCACGCCCGGGGTCAAGCGTCGCGACGACCGGACGGCTGTACAGATTGCCGGGCGCGGCGGTCAGCTGCATGTCGCGGCTGAGGTCAAGCACGGCCTGGATGGAGTAGCGTCCAGCCTTCAGATCTAACAAGGGTGCCGGGAACGCCAGTGCCGTGTCGTCCACGACGAGTGCCTGACCGGAGACCATCTGGTCGGCGTCGACGTCGACCGCCGCAATCGAGGTCGCCCAGCGTCCAACCCGACCGATCCGAAGCCGAGGCTCGCGGGCGTCTCGGTCATCAACCGGGACGGCCGTCACGATCAGTCGCCCATCTCCCGGCAGCACCCGCTGCTCGGGGGCCACCGTCACCTCGAATCGCAGCGATCGGGGAGACTGAGCCTGGAGGCTCAGCGAGAGGACGACGCCAAGCCCTATAGCCCCAAATCTGCCGCACGCGGTCGATGCCGACCACATGCCCCGGATGATAGCCCTCCTGATGTACGAGCCACGAACTTCCTCCGCACGACAGTTGGGGACTACTATCTGGTGGCATGCACATCAAGCCCCTTCGCCTTGTCGCCTCCGCCCTCGGATTCACCACCCTCTCACTGCTCATCGGATGCGGTGGTTCGGATGTGGGGGGACTCACCCAGCGTCTGTCGGTCGCGACTGGAGGGACCGGTGGCGTCTACTACCCCTACGGTGGTGGAATCGCCAAGGTCATCAGCGACCACCTCGAGGGTGTCGAGGCGACGGCCGAGGTGACCGGGGGATCGGTGGACAACCTGAAGTTCCTCGCGAATCGCTCGGCCGACATCGCGATCGTCCTGGCCGACTCACTCGACGACGCGTACGCGGGCCGCGGTGCGTTCGCCGACTTTGGTGCAGTTCCGGCGCGGGCCCTCGCCGTCGTCTATGACAACTACAACCATGTCGCTACACTCGAAGGCAGCGGGATCGACTCGATTGCCGCGCTGGACGGGCGGGTGGTGTCTACGGGTGCACCGGGCAGCGGAACCGAGATCAGCGCATTCCGGATTCTCGAAGCGGCGGGGGTCGACCCGAACACGGGCATCCGCCGACAGAGCCTGAGCGTAGCCAATTCGGTTGGTGCAATGAAGGATGGGAAGATCGACGCCTTCTTCTGGAGCGGCGGCATTCCCACCGGATCGGTCCTCGACCTGGCCACGACACCGGGACGCACGATTCGCCTCCTCAACAGCGAGTCACTCCTCCCGTCACTACAAGAGCAATATGGTAGCGGCGTGTATCACGTCTCCAACATCCCCCAGTCGACCTATCCCGGTATGGCCGAGGACGTGATGACCATCGCCGTGGCCAACGTGCTCGTGGTCCACGAAGCCATGGACGCGACGCTCGCGGGTCGAATCGTCGAAGCCCTGTTCCTGAACTACGACGAGTTCGCGGCCGTACATCCGATGGCCGCGCTCTTGTCGCTCGACACCGCGCCCCGGGGGTCACCGATCCCGTTTCACGACGGCGCGGTGGACTACTACCGTGAGCACGGTGTCTGGAGCGAGGGACAGTAAGGCGCCTCTGTCGACTACACCGCCCCGGTTAGACGAGTTCGACGACCCAGAGTCCGAGGGTCCGACCCGGCAGCTCTCTGGACGAACATCTCGACTGGCCACCTTTCTCGCCGCCGGCCTGTCCTTGTACGCGCTGTACTGGGTCGTCGGGATCATCCAGCCACAGATCTACCGGGTCAGCTTCCTCCTGATCGCGCTCGCTCTCACCTTCATTCTCTATCCAGCCCACCCGCGATGGCGACCTCGGGTGACCTGGTTGGACTGGGGGCTCGTGGCACTAGCCGTCGCGGCGTTGTCATGGCCGATCGTCGATTTCGACCAGTTCGTCTATCGGGCGGCCACCCCCAGTCCGATCGATCTCGTTCTCGGAATCGTCACGACTCTTCTCGTGCTCGAGGCCACTCGACGGACGGTCGGTCCGATCCTGCCGGTCACGGCGATTCTGTTCCTGGTCTACGGGTACTACGGACCGCTGTTTGAGTTGGTCGGTCTCGAGATCTTTGCCCACCGCGGGTATGACGTGGTTCGACTGGTGGGTACGCTCTACATGACCCTCGAGGGCATCTTCGGCGTCCCGCTGGATGTCGCGGCCACCTACATCGTGTTGTTCACGATCTTCGGGGCCGTGTTGGCCCACTCGGGTGCTGGGCGTTTCTTCATCAGCTGGACGATGTCGGCGTTTGGTCGGTCCCGCAGCGGGGCAGGCCCCGGACGAACCGTGACGATGTCTGGCTTTCTGCTCGGCACGGTGTCGGGCAGCGGAGTCGCCACCACCGTGACCCTGGGAGCGATTGCGTGGCCGTTGCTCAGACGATCGGGGTTCTCACCCGAAGTCGGCGCCGGCATCCTATCGGCCAGCGGCATCGGCGCCATCATGGCCCCGCCAACAATGGGGGCAGCCGCGTTCCTTATCGCGGAGTTTCTGAGTATCTCTTACCTGCAGGTGATCGCCATGGCGCTCATCCCTGCGGTGCTCTACTACCTGTCGATCATTCTGATGATCGAGGCAGATGCCAGACGGATGGGAACCAAGGGCGTCGACGTGGACCTCCCTTCCGTCGGAGAGCTCACCCGCCAGTCGGGCTATCAGTTCCTGCCATTGGTGGCGATCGTAGCGCTCCTGGTCACCGGCATGACACCGTTTCTCGCGGTCTTTCTCGCGACGCTGCTGGCCGTCGCGCTCAGCTTCATACGCTCCGAAACGGCTCTCAAGCCGAGACGGCTCGTGATGGCGCTCGAGTCCGGCGGTAAGGGCGTCCTGTCGGTCGCGGCCACGACGGCGACTGCCGGTGTGATCGTCGGGGTGGTGACGCTGACGGGACTCGGTCTAAAGATCGCCGGGATCATCGTGACGCTGGCGGGCGGTAGCGTCTTTCTGACGGTGCTCTACGCTGCTGTTGCAGTTTGGATGCTGGGGCTCGCCGTCCCAGTGACCGCCTCCTACATCATCGCCGCGGTGATGATCGCACCGGCGCTGACCCTGGTGGGCGTACCGGCCGCGGCGGCTCACATGTTCATCTTCTACTACGCGGTGCTATCCGAAGTGAGCCCCCCCACCGCCCTGTCACCCTTTGCCGCGGCGGCCATCACCGGCGCCAACCCGTTCCAGACGATGATGCTGACCTGGAAGTACACGCTGCCGGCGTTTCTGGTTCCGTTTGCCTTCACGTTGAGCCCAGAGGGGCTTGGGGTCCTCCTCCAAGCACCGGTCATGGACGTGATCCGATCCGCCGGGACGGCCGCGATCGGTGTGAGCGCGCTGGCCATGGGACTCGGGGGGTGGCTGTTGCGGGCAGCCAGCACGCTCGAGCGAACACTCGCGGTGGTCGGCGGACTGCTCTTGTTCTACGCGGCGACGATAACCGATATCATTGGATTCGTCCTGTTTGGCGGCGCCGTGGCGATTCACGTCCTCAGCGCACGTCGAGGGTGAACCGCGGGGGACCACGCATCGTGACCATGAGCAAAGACGAGTTGATCGAGAAGCTGAACGAGGACCTGGCCGGTGAATTGGCCGCGGTCATCATGTATCTGATCTATGCCGCGCGAGCGACCGGGCCGTATCGTCCCCAGCTCACGCAGTTCTTTCTTGCCGAAGTGGCCGACGAACAGCTGCATGTACAGTATCTCGCCAACAAGGTCGTCGCCATGGGCGGCGAACCGACGACCGTTCCCCGGGCCGTGCCACTGCCAGGCGGCGACCGCGCGATGCTGGAGGTTGTCCTCGAGGCGGAGGAGACGGCGACGCGAAACTACACGGAGCGTGCCAAGCAGGCCGAGGCATTCGGGGACAAGGGACTAGCCGTCCAACTCGAGGACTTCATCCGCGACGAAAGCAACCACGTCGAGGAGACCGCGCGGATCCTGAGGGACTGGCCGCTATAAGTCTGCAGTGCCCTTGGTCGGGGCGGGCTTCGCCCGCAGTCGGGGGCGGGCTTCGCCCGCGGTCGGGGGCCGGGCTATGCCCGCGGTCGGGGGCCGAGGCTGACGCAACTTCTAGAAGTGCCGAAGGCCACCGGTTCTCTTCTGTCTCCTGACTCCTGACTCCTGACTCCTTAACGTATCCCCAGCACGTATCCCCGGCCTACGTCCGGACCAGCCGGCGATACTTGATCCGGTGCGGCTGGTCGGCTCCGGCTCCGAGCCGACGGCGACGGTCGGCTTCGTAATCCGCGTAGTTGCCGGCAAACCACACCACCTCCGAGTTCCCTTCGAAGGCCAAGATGTGCGTGGCGATCCTGTCGAGAAACCAGCGGTCGTGGCTGACCACAACCACGCAGCCGGCGAATTCGAGGATCGCATCCTCCAACGCCCTGAGGGTGTCAACGTCCAGGTCGTTTGTCGGCTCGTCAAGAAGCAGCACGTTGGCGCCGGCCTTGACGAGTTTGGCCAGGTGGACCCTGTTCCGCTCGCCACCCGACAGCGCGCCCACCTTGCGCTGCTGGTCGCGACCCTTGAAGTTGAACCACGACACATACGCACGTGACGGCACGGTCCGCGTACCAAGGGCGATGTCGTCCTGCCCCTCCGAGATCTCCTCCCAGACCGTTCGCTCGGGGTCGAGGGCATCGCGGCTCTGGTCGACGTAGCCCAGCTTGACGGTCTCGCCAAGCGTCAGCGTCCCTGCGTCCGGTTCTTCCTCACCGGTGATCAGTCGCAACAGCGTCGTCTTCCCCGCGCCGTTGGGGCCGACCACGCCGACAATGCCACCGGGAGGCAACGTGAACGACAGATCGTTCATCAGCACCGCCGCGTCGCTGTAGGCCTTCCGGATCTTGTCGCCCACGACCACGACATCGCCGAGCCGAGGCCCAGGCGGAATGTAGATCTCGGCCGACTCGAGCTTCTGTTTCGGATCCTCCGAGAGCAAACGCTCGTAGGCGTTGAGCCGAGCCTTCCCCTTGGCCTGTCGCGCCCGGGGTGACATCCGAATCCACTCCAGCTCGCGTTGGAGCGTGCGCTGACGCTTCACCTGCTGTTTGGCTTCGGTCTGAAGACGCTGTTGCTTCTGGTCGAGCCAGGACGAGTAGTTCCCCTCCCACGGGATGCCGGCGCCTCGGTCGAGCTCGAGGATCCAGCCGGCGACGTTGTCGAGAAAGTAGCGGTCATGGGTCACGGCAACGACGGTGCCCTTGTAGCTGCCGAGAAAACGCTCCAACCAGGCGACCGTCTCGGCGTCGAGATGATTCGTTGGCTCGTCGAGGAGCAGCAAATCGGGCGACTGCAACAGAAGACGGCAGAGGGCTACTCGGCGCGCCTCACCGCCAGAAAGCGTGGAGACATCGGTCCGTCCAAGTGGCAAGCGAAGAGAATCCATCGCCATCTGGACACGAGAGTCGAGGTCCCAGGCTCCGGCCGCCTCGATACGATCCTGTATGCGCCCCTGCTCCTCCATCAGCTCCTGGAGGTCGGAATGCCCCTCCGAGAGCATCCTTGTCATCTCGTCGTACTGGTTGAGCAGATCGCGCTGGGTTTGCACTCCCTCATCGACGTTGCCAGCCACGGTCTTGTTGGGGTCGAGCCTGGGTTCCTGCGGGAGATACCCAACCGTGAGTCCATTGGCGGGAAACGCCTCGCCGTCGAACTCCGTAACCTCGCCGGCCATCACTTTGAGCAACGTGCTCTTGCCAGCCCCGTTGAGTCCGAGCACGCCGATCTTTGCCCCCGGGAGAAACGACAGCCAGATATCTGACAACACCGTAAGGTCGGGTGGATAGACCTTGCTCAACCCCTTCATCGTGTACACGTACTGCGGTCCCATAGGCCGTATCCTAACCTGTCGCCCGTATAATGTGGCGCGGCCTCATGCTCGACACCCCCGCACCGCCCCCAGTCATCGACGTCATACCGGAGCCCACGCGCAGGCGACGGCGACCGAAACCGGTCTGGGCCAGCTGGTCAGACGAGAAGCTCCTCGACGTACGCATCTGCGACCTCGGGATCGGAATCGAGGGCTCCCAGCTCGAGCGACGGATCGCCGAGGTCAACGAAGAGCTCGACGTCAAGGGTATTCGGTTTCGCGCGCACTACTGGCTGTCGGACGACTGGTTCACCCCGGACGGCGTACCGGGTATCGCGATTCCCTTCTACCTGGCTCACCCTCGTCTCGCCCGGCTCGAGCTGAGTCAGATGCTCGAGGTGGAGGGCGGCACCCGAGCGTGGTGTCTGCGCATCCTCCGGCACGAGATTGGACACGCCATCGACAACGCCTACAGGCTCCAGCGCCGTCGGCGGCGACAGAAACTATTCGGGCTGTCGTCCACCCCCTATCCGGAGGTCTATGTTCCGAAGCCCTACAGCAAGAGCCACGTTCTCCATCTGGACCCGTGGTACGCGCAGAGCCATCCCGATGAGGACTTTGCCGAGACCTTCGCCGTCTGGCTCACGCCGCACTCACTCTGGCGAAAACGCTACGCCGACTGGCCTGCCCTCAAGAAGCTCGAGTACATGGACGACCTCATGCGCGAAGTGGCGTCAAAGAACCCACTCGTGACAACCAGGGGCATCGTCGAACCGATTCGCCGCATCCGGCGGACGCTGCGGCAGCACTACGCCCGCAAGCGCAAGCACTATGGTCTGGAGCATCCCAACTTCTACGACCGGGACCTGCGCCGACTGTTTTCAGACGCGCCTGAGCATGCCACCAACATGCCGGCCAACCGCTTTCTGAAGCAGGTCCGCCAAGACGTTCGTCGGCTGGTCGGAAGCTGGACGGGCACCTACCAGTACACGATCGACCAGGTGCTCGAAGACATCATCACCCGGTGTCATGAGCTCAACCTCCACCTCCGCACCACCGAGGAGCGAACGAAGCAGGACTTCACGGTGCTGCTCACGGTGCAGACAATGAACTATCTTCATGGCGGGCGACATCGGGTGGCACTATGAAGAAGTTCCGGATCCTCGCGTTGATGCATGACTACATGGTGCCGCCGGTCGATGTGTCGCAAGTGGACCTCGCCACCGTCGAGTGGAAGACCGAGTTCGACGTCACCAGCACGCTGAACGACATGGGACACGACGTCCTCCAGCTGGGGGTCAAGGACGACCTCGGTGTCATTCGGCAGGCCGTCGACGACTTCAAACCGCAGATCGCCTTCAACCTGATGGAGGCATTTCACGAGGTGGGCGCCTTCGACATGAACGTGGTCAGCTACCTCGAGCTGCTCCGATTGCCCTATACAGGATGCAATCCGAGAGGCATGGTGCTCTCACGCGACAAGGCGCTTTCGAAGCAGCTCATGGCCTACCATCGGATCCCGGTCCCGGAGTTCTCCGTCTTCCGACGGGGTCAGGCCGTCAAGCGACCTCGGCGCCTCGAGTTCCCCCTGATCGTCAAGTCCCTGACCCAGGAGGCGTCGATCGGCATCGCCCAGGCGTCGGTGGTCGACGACGACGTGAAGCTCAAGGAGCGCGTGGAGTTCGTCCACAAGTCGATCGGCACCGATGCGATCGCCGAACGGTTCATCGATGGTCGCGAGCTGTATGTCGGGGTCATCGGGAATGAGCGGCTTCAGGTATTCCCCGTCTGGGAGATGCAATTTGGCCAAATGCCCGAAGGAGTCCACCGGATCGCCACAGACCGCGTCAAGTGGAGCGTCAAGTATCAGAAGAAGCACGGCATTCAGACCGGTGCCGCCGCCGGCCTCCCCGATGGACTACTGGAATCGGTCCAACGGATAGCCAAACGGGTCTACCGGACGTTGAATATGAGCGGGTATGCGCGGATGGATCTTCGAATGGACGCCGACGGCAAGTTCTACGTGCTGGAAGCGAACGCCAATCCACAGCTCGCGTTCGGCGAGGATTTCGCAGAATCGGCCGAACGTGCCGGACTCAAGTACGAAGAGCTCTTGCAGCGTATCCTGAGCGTCGGATTGAGGTGGCATCCGGAGCGGGCTGGCTAGGGCCGCTCCACCTTGAGGTCCACGTCGGCGTCCTGCCCCGCCGTGACCGTGACGGTCATCGATTGCGCGCTTCCGCGGTAGCGCTCGTGCCAGAGCGAGAGCTCATACGTCCCGGGCGGCACCCCAGAAATCTCGAAGTGCCCGTCTAGGCCCGTGACGGCGGCAATGTCGTCAGTCACGTAGACCCATCCACGCATCCAGCCGTGCGAGTCGCACTCGAGCCGCCACACTCCAGGCCGTCTGAGGGGACGCTCGATGACCATCCCTGGAACCGGGATCGCGATATTGAACATCGTCCGCCCCCGGTCGTCGTAGGCGTGCGTGGTATGAAGCGCCTCGTCCTCGCTCCGGACCGAGACGAGGCTGCGGGTCTTGGCCACCTGAACGCGTGGCTGGAAGTAGCAGTCCTTGTTGTTGACGACTGCGGCTGGGGGGTCGACCACCCAGGCCGCACCGGTCACGATGAGCACGGCGTTGGCGACGCCTCCCGACGCGCCCACCACTTCGGTACGGTCCTCAACCTCGTCGCCGCATGTGGCCATGTCCGACGTCACCTCGACCATGGCTGCGTCTGGGATGTCGTCGATGGTGACCGTGCCTCGGATCACGCCAAGGCTGGCGCCCGGCGCCTGTCCTTCGGTGACATGAACCCCGCACAGCACGGCACCAACCACGACCGCCGCGAGTTTCCACCGGTTGGAGTGTCCACTAGTCACGCCTACCCTCAGCCTTTCGCTACGGGTTGTTCGCGTTCCGCGAACTAGTTTCAGGCCCGACAGGTGTCGGCAGCTCGGGCGTGAAGTCCTCGCCAGGGTTGATGAACCGGTTCCGCTCGATGCGATACTGCTTGTCGTGGAGCTGTCGGTACCGGCCGTCAACGGCCAACAGCTCGTCATGGGTCCCGCGCTCGACGATGGCACCCTCCTCGAGGACCAGGATCTGGTCGGCGCTCTGAATCGTTGACAGACGATGGGCGATCACGAACGATGTCCGTCCCTCACGCAACGCGCGCAGGCCATCCTGAATCATCGACTCGCTCTCGCTGTCCAGGCTCGAGGTGGCTTCGTCGAGAATCAAGATCTTCGGGTCCGCGAGAATGGCCCGGGCGATCGCCACACGTTGGCGCTGCCCGCCCGATAGTTTCACACCACGCTCACCAACCACCGTGTCGTACCCGTCAGGAAACGACATGATGAACTCGTGACAGTGGGCGATACGGCTCACCGCTTCGATTTCCTCACGCGTGGCGTCAGGCTTCGAAAAGCTCAGGTTGTCGGCGACCGTGCCATCGAACAAGAAGTTGTCCTGGAGCACCACCCCCAGCAGCGACCGGTAGTCCCTCAGCCTAATCGAGTCCAGGTCGCGACCATCCAACGTGACCCGACCCGACTGGGGGCGATTGAAGGCCATGACCAAACTGATCAACGTGCTCTTTCCCGACCCGCTGGACCCGACAAGGGCGGTCGTCGTTCCTGCGGGCGCGACGAGGCTCACGTTACGCAGCACCGGAACGTTCTCGGCATACTCGAAGCAGACATCGTCGAGACGGATATCACCATCGATCCCCACCAACGGTGCGCGGGCCTCGTCGCCCTCGTCCTCCGCCGCCATGGATCGGATCTCTCGGATCCGGTCGAGCCCCGCGAAGGCCTCGGTGATCTGAGTGCCGATCGACGACATCTGGATGACGGGGGCGACGACCAACCCAGTGAAGAGCATGTACTGGACCATATCGCCGATCTGCCAGGTCCCCGCCATCAACGCGCGTCCACCCAGCACGATCATCAAGGCGCCCATCGCGCCCATGACGAGCGTCGCCACCGACGCCATGGCGGACACGCCGGTGACGGCCTTGGCGACATTCCGCAGCAGCCGATGGGCGCCCTTCGCGAACACCATCTGCTCTCGCTTCTCGACCGTGTAGGCCTTGACGACCCGGATGCCTCCCAACGTTTCACCAAGTCGTCCCGTGACCTGCGCATTGATCTTGCCGCGCTCTCGAAAAATCGGGCGGAGCCGCATAAAGGCGAACGAGAGACAGACCGCGAACACCACCAGGACGACAAGCGTGATGCTCGTCAGCTGCCAGTTCAGATAGAAGAGCCATATCAGCGCAATGCCGGCCGTCACGATCCCACCCACCAGCTGGACCAGCCCCGTACCGACAAGGTTTCGGATGCCCTCGGCGTCGGTCATGATCCTCGATATGAGGATGCCGGTCTGGGTGGAGTCGAAGTACCAGATCGGCAATCGCGTGACGTGCGTCATCACCTTCTTCCGCATCTCGGTGATCGCCCGCTGAGCCGCCACGCCGAGTACCTGGGATAGCGCGAACCCGGAGCCGGCCTGGACCACTGTGGCCCCCAGGGCGAGGCCCGCCAGCAGCAGGAGTTCGTCCGAACGCCCATTGGGCACGACGTCGTCGATGATGTAGCCGGTCATCCCGGGCAGGACCAGACCGGCCAGCCGGCTGACGAGCATCATCACCAGGCCCAAAGCCAGGCGGAAGCGATATCGGTATACCAACGCGCGCGCTTCCTCCCACGCGCCCGCCGTCATCTTCTTCTTCTTCTTCGGATCGGACTCAGCCATACGGACATACTCAGTCTAGCAGCTGGTAGACTTTCGCCGTGGCTTCACCTTTGCGTCGCATTGTTCACCTGGACATGGACGCGTTCTACGCATCGATCGAGCAACGCGACAACCCCTCGCTCCGTGGGAGTCCGGTGGCGGTGGGTGGACGCCCGGAGGGTCGCGGCGTGGTCGCGGCGGCCAGCTATGAGGCCAGAGGCTTTGGTGTTCGGTCGGCCATGTCGATGTCGAAGGCCCTCCGGCTCTGTCCGCATCTCGAGGTCGTCCGTCCGGACTTCAAGAAGTACCGCGCGGTTTCTCAGCAGGTCTTCGAGATGTTTCGCCAGGTCACGCCGCTCGTCGAGCCGCTGTCTTTCGATGAGGCCTATCTCGATGTCACCGAGAACGCCTGGGGCGAGGCGTTGGCGACCCCGGTGGCTCGGAGGCTCAAGCGCCAGATCAGCGAACAGACCGGGCTGACGGCATCGGCCGGAGTGGCCCCCAACAAGTTCCTGGCGAAGATTGCCTCCGGCTGGCAGAAGCCGGATGGTCTGACCGTGGTACCTCATCAGCGGGTCGAATCGTTCCTTCGGGAGCTTCCGGTCAGTGCCCTCTGGGGGGTCGGACCAGTCACGGCCGGCAAGCTACGAAGCCACGGGATCGAGAAACTGGTAGACGTCAGGGCGGTGAAGGACGACGACCTCCGTCGCGTGGTCGGCAAGCAAGCCCACTGGCTGAAGCAGCTGGCCCACGGCCGAGATGATCGACCGGTGACCCCGAATCGTGTAGCCAAATCAAGCGGGTCTGAGCGAACTTATCCTGAGGACATCGGAGATCTCGATACGATTCGGGGCGAGCTTGACCGCATGGCCCGACAGGCGGCGGGTTGGCTCGAGCGTCGCCACCTGTTTGCCCGGACGGTCACCCTCAAAGTCCGCTATTCCGACTTCACGACGATCACGCGTAGCCACTCACAGGCAAAGCCGACCCGGGATGCAGAAGCGGTCGCATCTCGGGTACTCGCCCTCCTGGAAAAGACCGAGGCTGGAGCCCGACCTATTCGTTTGCTTGGCGTCAGCGTGAGCAACCTGGAGGACTCCGACCGAACCCGAGAACGGTTGCCTGCACGTGAGCCGCTGCTCTGGGATCCTGTCGTCGAGTCGGGCACGCTCAGATGACGCTGACCGAACAGGCACTCCACCGCCCTCAGGGTCTCTGGCTGCGAAAGGCCTTTTTTCAGATCCACCTGTGGTCAGGTCTCGCCATCGGGCTGTACGTCGTCGTCATCAGCCTCAGCGGGAGCGTGCTTGTCTACCGGAGCGAGCTACGGCAGACCTTCAACCCCGAGCCCCGGATCGTGGCGGTTTCCGGGGACCGGATGAGCCTGGATGAGCTGACGGATATCGTGGAACGCGGCTATCCGGACCACAAGGTCTCCGTCTGGGTCGACCCAGAGGACCCCACCCACGCCGTCACGATGCAGCTTGATGGCGACGGATCTCGAGACCAATGGTTGTTCGACCCCTACACGGGAGAAGACCTTGGCAACGCCATGCCCCTGGGCTGGCGGGTGACGACCTGGCTCCTCGACCTCCACGACAACCTCCTATCCGGTGACCTCGGCCGGACGCTCAACGGGGTCGGAGCGGTGCTCCTGACCATCATGGGAATCACGGGCAGCTTCATATGGTGGCCTGGCCTGCGGGGCTGGTGGCGAAGCCTGATCATCGACCGCCACGCCAACTGGCGTCGGTTCAACTGGAGCCTGCACAGCGCCCTGGGCTTCTGGACGGCGGCGTTCATCCTGATGTGGGGATTCACCGGCATCTATCTGGCGTTTCCTGCACCGTTCATGGCCACCGTCGACTACCTGGAACCCCTGGACCTCGAAACATTCGAACCACGCGTCGGCGACGCCATCCTGTACTGGTTCGCGTCGGTGCATTTCGGGAGGTTCGGTGGATGGTCAACCAAGTTGGTGTGGGCGACCGCAGGACTCCTGCCGGTGGCCTTGTTCGTCACGGGCGCCCTCATGTGGTGGAACCGGGTGGTGAGGCGATTACAAAGCTGATCGTCCAGGACCAAAAGTTGCGATCTCGCCTGCCCCCGCGTCCCCGGATTCCTCGTAAGTTCACATAACAACAATCGGTACGCCGCTTGCGCAGAACCTTGGTGAATTGAGAGGTCACCGACGATGAGCGAAGGTGCTTTTTCCGGCGAACCGGTGGTCCCAGCCACACCAACGAGTCCCGAACCAGGGGCACAGGGTTCGGCTGAATCGGAGGCGCAGGGTTCGGCGGGTCGCAAGGTTCTCTTCCTCGCCGTAGGCCTACTCGTCATCGGCATCCCGCTCTGCGTCGGGATTCTCGCGTTCGTGAACCCACCCGTCGCTGCCACTGAAGTTGACGCGAGCGCTGACGGCGCACTGGCAGACAATTCGGGGTCTGACACGAAGTCAGGGGACGTCGCCTTCGCAGACCCTCTATGGACGCGCCCGGAATGGGCTGACGCAGTGGAGGGCATGACGGCCTTCGAGCTTCCCGCAGCGACTGACGTACTCTTCGGGACCGGACGATTGCGACCAGCCCTCGGCGTCACCTGCTCAGGAGAGGGGACGGCCGTGCACATCGTCACGGGCGGCACGGCACTCGTCGACCCGCAAACATCAGGTCACGTGGTCCACCTCACCTTCGACGATGTCAGAAAGCAGTCCCAGCAATGGACGGCCGCCGACGACATGCGGGCGCTGTTCGCGCCGGCTCCGCAAGAAATCGCCTACCAGATCAGGCAGTCGACCCGACTCAGTTTCGGCTTCAGTCACTACATGTCAGGACCGATCGTCGTCGAGTTCGACCTCCGGGGGGCTGACGCGGTGATCGACTCGATGGCCGAACCCTGTGGCTGGGGCGCGGACTAGCCTCCCGAGTCGATCGAGCCCCTCGTCGGGTAGTGCTACGCTACAGGCCCTATGCTCGATCAGCTCGGGTGGGTCCCGTTCTTCTCCGATGCGTTCGAGGCACTGGGTGACTCTAGTCTGAGCCCAGCGCGGGTGAGCGTCCAGCACAACTACCTGTTTCGAGTACTCACGGAGTCTGAAGAGCTGCTCGCCAGCACGGCCGGAAGCCTGAAGCACGCGGCCGGCTCTCAAGCTGCTCTACCCGGTGTCGGGGACTGGGTCGCCATCAAGGTGAATCCGGACGGGCCGGCCACCATGCTCCACGTGTTACCGCGGCGAACCTGCTTCTCACGCAAGGCCGCCGGGCCGGCGACGGCCGAGCAGGTCATAGCCTCCAACATCGATACGGTCTTCCTCGTATCGGGGCTCGACGGCGATTTCAATCCGAAGCGCGTCGAACGCTATCTCGTGGCCGCGACCGACAGCGGAGCCACCCCCGTCGTCGTCCTCAACAAAGTGGACCTCTGCGATCACCTCGACGACGCGGTGGCCGCCATTCGCGACCTGTCTCCGAGCGTCAGCATCCACGCCACCAACGGTCGAGACGGAACGGGACTCGACCAACTGGCTCAGTATCTGCGCCTGGGGCACACGGTCGCGTTCCTGGGCTCGTCTGGTGTGGGCAAATCGACCCTGATCAATGGGCTGCTCGGACGCGAACGGCAGCGCACGCAGGAGGTCAGAGGTCGCGACAGCAGGGGCCGTCACACGACCGTGCACCGAGAGCTCATGCTCCACCCGGACGGGGGTGTGATTATCGACACCCCGGGGATGAGAGAGCTACGCCTCTGGGACAAGCAGGAGGGCGTTGCGACCACATTTGACGACATCGAGCGTCTGAGTGACGGATGCCGGTTCCGCGACTGCCGGCATCGAACCGAACCTGGATGTGCCGTTCAGCAGGCGGTGGCCGATTCCCGTATTTCGACAGCGCGTCTGACCCACTATCATCAACTCCAGGATGAGCGCGCACTCCTGAACACTCGACGGGACGGCTTGGCCGAACTGTTGGAGAAACAAGCCGTGAAACCGGTCCGACGCCGACCCAAGCGATGAGCTCGATAGAGCACCCACCATGAGAATGACTTCCAGACCCGCCCTTCGCTCGATGCTGGCCACGATGACGATGCTGGCACTTGTCGGACTAGCAGTAGGCGCACAGAACGCACCGGTCACGATACGTGCGGGTCTGCTGATCGACGGCACCGGGGAGACGATCGAAGAAGCTCGGCTCCTTATCGAAGACGGCGTGGTCACGCGTGTCGACCGACTTCGCGGTGCGGTCACCCATGATCTATCCGGACTCACCGTCATGCCGGGATTGATCGACACGCACGTCCACCTGACCGCCCACTTTGACGCCGATGGCAAGGCCCACCGGATTCGCAACCGCGAAACTGAGAGCCACCTGATGCTGTACGCCGTGCGTAACGCACAGCTGATGCTGATGGCTGGGTTCACCACGGTGCAGAGCCTCGGGGGACGGCTCGATGCGGAGCTCCGGGAGTTCATCGCCGAGGGCCATATCCTCGGTCCCCGAGTGCTCACGTCGCTGGAAGCCGTGACGGCCGATACGGGTGGTCCTGGTGAGATCAGAGCCTTCATCCAGGGGCTGGCGGCGGAGGGCGCGGACGTCGTCAAGGTGTTCGCGTCTGGCAGCATCCGCGATGGAGGCGAACGAACCCTCTCTGACGAGCAGATCAACGCGGCATGTCATGAAGCAGCGGCTCAGGGCTTGCGAACCGCCGTCCACGCCTACGGGACCGAGGTCGTCAGCGCCGCCTCGCGGGCAGGCTGTACGTCGATCGAGCACGGAAACCGATACGACGACGATGTTATCGAGCTGCTCGCCGAACAGGGCACCTATCTCGACCCTCACCTCGGACTGCTCTACGACAACTACTTCGAGAACCGTCGGGCCTTTCTCGGCGTTGGCAACTTCACTCCCACGGCGTTCGTGCGGATGGAGGACGCCCGAAAGATCGGTCTCGAGACCTTTCGGCGCACGCTGGCAAACGAGAAGGTCAAGATCGTGTTCGGTTCGGATGCCGTCGCGGGCGCGCACGGCAAGAACGCCGACGAGCTGATCGCTCGCGTGCAGGATGGCGGGCAGAAACCGATGGGCGCGATCGTCTCCGCCACCTCACTCGCCGCCGAATCGCTGGGTCTGGGCGACCAGCTCGGCACGCTGGCCCAAGGATTCACGGCAGACCTCGTCGCGGTGGAGGGTAACCCTCTAACGAACATCGAGACCGTTCGTAACGTGCGATGGGTCATGAAAGGCGGTCGGGTGGTCCGCAACGAGGTTCGCAAGGCGGCGCCATCACGACCGCCCAATCGTCGCGGACGACGGTAGGACCGCGACCAGGCAACGACTCAATGACCTCGAGCAGAAGACTGACTCTCGCGCTCGCTATCTTGCTGGCCCCGTACGCCGCGTCGCCGAGTGCCGCCGGTCAAGTGGGCGAGTGGCGCGCCTACGGTGCCGACAACGCGACGACCAAGTATTCGCCCCTCGATCAGATCAACGAAGACACGGTCCATGACCTGGAGATCGTTTGGCGTCAGTCGACCATCCCGGACGTTATCCGCGAGGGGAACACGATGCGCCCCCCGGGCGGCTCACAGAACACCCCGCTGATGGTCGGCGGCCTGCTCTACATCAGCACGCCGCTTGGCACCGTCGCTGCGCTCGACGCGACGAGCGGCGAGGTTGTGTGGTTTGACCCGCTACCCGAGGCCGACGCGCAGGAAGCCCGTCAGGTCGGCGCCACGCGTGGCGTCGCCTACTGGTCGGACGGACCCGATCGCCAAGACGAGCGAGTGCTTGCCGTTATCGGTGGGCAGCTCGTCGCGCTCAACGCGAGAACCGGCGCCCGGTATCCCGGCTTTGGTGCCGGTGGCGCGGTCGACCTGACGACGGGGTACGACGATCGGACGGTTGAGAGCTTTGGCTGGCGGTCGGCGCCGCTCGTCGTGAACGACGTCGTCATCGTCGGCTCGTTCGTCATGGACATCATCAACCACACGATGCCGGCGCTCAAGGAGAATCAGCCGGGAGACGTTCGCGGCTTTGACGTCCGGACCGGCGAGCAGCTCTGGATCTTTCATACGATCCCGCGCGAGGCCGAGCCCGGCAACGACACCTGGCTGACGCCCCCGAACGAGGACCGCGCGTCCTGGGAGTACACCGGCAACACCAACATGTGGGCGTCGCCGGCGGCGGACGAGGAGCTGGGCTACGTGTACCTGCCACTGTCGACGCCAACGAGCGACTACTACGGTGGGCATCGGCCCGGTCACAACCTGTTCGCCGAAAGCCTCGTGTGTCTGGACGCGAGAACCGGTGCTCTGGTCTGGTATTTCCAG
Source organism: Vicinamibacterales bacterium (assembly GCA_965249105.1). GTDB lineage: Bacteria > Acidobacteriota > Vicinamibacteria > Vicinamibacterales > UBA8438 > CAUZIB01. The sequence continues at coordinate 3,259,661 of OZ252219.1, forward strand.
GCGGTCCATCACGGCATCTGGGACTACGACTTTCCGGCCGCGCCGAATCTCGTCGACATCACCGTCGACGGTCGGCCGATCAAAGCGGTTGCGATCGTCAGCAAGCAGGCGTTCACGTATGTGTTCGACCGGGCGACCGGCGAGCCGGTCTGGCCGATCGAGGAGCGGCCGGTGCCCCGGGGCAGCGTCCCCGGTGAGTGGTACGCGGCGACCCAGCCGTTTCCCACCAAGCCACCGGCATTCGACCAGCAAGGCGTCACGATTGACGACCTGATCGACTTCACGCCGGAGCTCCGGCAAGAGGCCATCGCGATTCTCGACGACTACGAGTGGGGGCCGATCTTCACGCCGCTGGTCCTCATCGACGAGCGCCCGGGCGGGAAGCGGGGCACGTTCGTCGTCCCCGGTCTGGTCGGCGGCGCCGACTGGAGCGGCGCGGGTGTCGACCCGGAGTCGGGCATCCTCTACGTCGGGTCGGTCAATAGCGGCATGGTCGTGGGACTCGGGCGCTCAGAGAACCCGCGGTCGGACGTCGACTGGGTCATGAAGAACGCACACCCCATCCCCGGTCCGCGAGGGTTGCCGCTCTTCAAGCCGCCCTACGGCCGCCTGGTGGCGATCGACCTCAACGAGGGCGAGATCCTCTGGACCGTCGCCAACGGCGACGGGCCACGGGATCACCCCGCCATCGCCCATCTGAACCTTCCGCCCCTCGGCCAGGGCGGGCGCGTCTCGCCCCTCATCACGAAGACGCTGCTCTTCTTCGGCGATGGCGCCAACGTGGGCGCCGCCGCGCTGCCCCCTGGCAGCGGCGGGAAGGCCTTCCGGGCGTACGACAAGGCGACCGGCGAGTCAATCTGGGAAATGGACCTCCCGGGGGGGACCAGCGCGGCGCCGATAAGCTACATGGTGGACGGGAAGCAGTACATCGTGGTCGCCGTCGGGTGGGACGACATGCCAAGCGAGTACGTCGCGCTGGCGCTTCCGTGAACGCTTCGTCGATGACGACTCCAGCCACAAGACCACACTCTTTGGGCACATTCTGGGCACACCGAGTAAGCTGACACGACTCGCGTTTCACTTTCCCGACGCGAATGGCGTATGGCCCTCGAACTCGGTTCCCAACTCGGCCCGTATGCCGTCACCGCCAAGATCGGCGAAGGCGGGATGGGCGAGGTGTATCAGGCCACCGATACCAAGCTCAACCGCCAGGTGGCCCTGAAGATCCTGCCGGAGGCGTTTGCGTCTGATCCTGACCGTCTCGCCCGATTCCAACGTGAGGCGCAGGTCCTGGCATCCCTCAATCACCCGAACATTGCGGCTATCTACGGTCTAGAAGAGGCTGAGGACACCCGTGCCTTGGTGTTGGAGCTGGTGGAAGGGCCGACGCTGGAGGATCGCATCAGACAGGGACCGGTCCCTATCGACGAGGCGTTACCGATCGCCAAGCAGATTGCCGAAGCGCTGGAAGCCGCGCATGAAGCCGGGGTCATCCACCGCGACCTGAAGCCCGCGAACATCAAGGTGCGAGAGGACGGGACCGTCAAGGTGCTGGACTTTGGGTTGGCGAAGGCACTCGACCCAAGTCCCGAAGGTGATCCGAGCCAGTCACCGACGCTGACCGCCGCCGCCACGCAGATGGGCGTGATCATGGGGACGGCGGCCTATATGTCACCCGAGCAGGCGGCTGGTCAGCCTACAGACAAGCGTGGCGATATTTGGTCCTTCGGTGTGGTGCTGTTTGAGATGTTGACCGCTCAGCGGCTGTTCACCGGAAAGACCGTGTCCCACGTCTTGGCGAAGGTGCTTGATCGCGACGTTGATTTTGCGGCACTCCCGACGCCCACGCCGGAGCCTTGCCGGCGATTGCTCCGCCGATGCCTGGAACGCGAGCCAAAGCGGCGGTTGCGTGACGTGGGTGAAGCCGTTATTCATCTTGAGGAAGCCACCACGGCGTCCTCTCACGATTTGGTGGCCCCATCTGGACCAACCGTTGCTCAGCTTCAGGTCTGGCAGCGGCCGATGCCCTTGGCGGTCGCGGCGTTGGTTATCGCGGCGATCGCTGGTGGGATGGGGTGGGGTCTGATGCGTCCTGCGCCAGCACCCGCTGGCACCGTGACCCGCTTCCCCTTCATCCTGCCGGAGGGCGACGTGATGGGTATCAACGACGGGATGGCCCTCTCGCCAGATGGGCGGATGCTTGTCTATGGGGCTGTGCGGGATGGGGCGCGGCAACTGTTCGTTCGCCTTCGTGACCAGATGACGGTCCGACCGCTGGGCGGCACCGAGGGGGCCCGGCACCCGTTCTTCTCGCCTGAGGGCGCATGGGTCGGCTTCTTCGCGGACGGCTCCCTCAAAAAGGTCGCCCTGGCCGGGGGCCCGCCGGTGACGTTGTGCGCGGCAGGAGGCTTCTTGCGCGGCGCGACGTGGGGACCGGACGATACGATCGTGTTCGCGTCGAGCGACGCCTCCGGGTTGATGCAGGTCTCCGCGGCGGGGGGCGAGCCACGCCCGCTGACCGAGCCCCCGGAGGGCACGTTTCATAGGTGGCCAACCTTTGTGCCGGGTGGTGGGGCTCTGCTCTACACCATTGGGGTGCCGACGAACCTTGACGCCTCCGAGGTGGCGGTGGTGTCGCTGGACACCGGTGCACAGCAGACCCTGGTCGGCGGAACCGATGGGACGGTGACGGCCTCGGGGCATCTGGTGTTCGGTCGCGAGGCATCACTCTGGGCCGTGCCGTTCGACACCGACCACCTCACGGTGTCCGGGGAGCCGACCCCGATGGTCGAGGGCGTGCAGGTCAACCAGAACGGCTGGGCGCAGTATGAGGTGGCCGACGACGGAACGCTGGTCTACCTGCCGACGGCGGGCGACGATGGCGATCAGGCGGAGCTTGTCTGGGTCGATCGCGTGACGGGCGAGGAGACGCCCCTTGGGGCCCCGCCTCACGCGTACCGAAGTGCGCGCATCTCGCCCGATGGCACGCGAGTGGCGATCGAGATCAGAGACCAGCAGGACGACGTGTGGGTCTGGGACCTGACGGGGGGGACCCTGACCCGCCTGACCCTGGATGCCGGGCTGGATTTCGGCGGTGTCTGGACACCGGATAGCCAGCGCGTGATCTTTACGTCAGACAGGGCCGGTCTCCCCGCGCTGTTCTGGAAGGCGGCAGACGGCACGGGCACCACCGATCCCCTGGGCGATGGCGAGGGGCCGCGAGTTCCCTCTGCCGTCGCGCCGGACGGCAGCGTCGTCGTGGTTGTGGAACTCAACGAGGGGAGCTTCAACCTCACCACGGTGTCGCTGACCGGTGAGCCGGTGAGCGAGGACCTGCTTGTCACGGAGTTCACCGAGGGGAACGCGGCCCTCTCGCCCAACGGCAACTGGGTCGCGTATCAGTCGGACGCCTCGGGCGAGTTTGAAGTCTACGTGCGTCCGTTCCCCGATGCGGACTCGGCGCTGCACCCGATCTCAACCAACGGCGGCAGGGCCCCACTGTGGGCTCCAGACGGACGTGAGTTGTTCTATGTGGAATCCGATGGCCGTCTGCTCGCGGTGCCCGTTCAAACGGACCCCACCTTTGCGCGGGGCACGGCGATGGTGGTGATGGACGGCGAGTACCGGCTCACAACTCCGACTGGCCCTCGTGCCTATGACATCGACCCATCGGGCGAGCGGTTCTTGGTCGTCAAGCCCATGGAGGCGTTGGTCAGCGACAGTCGCTCGCTCCTATCGCTCACGTTCGTGCTCAACTGGTTCGAGGAACTCACCGAGCGCGTGCCCATACCCTGATCATGGCCCTACAACCCGGCACCACCCTCGGCCCATATGCCGTCACCGCCAAAATCGGCGAAGGCGGGATGGGCGAGGTGTATCAGGCCACCGATACCAAGCTGAACCGCCAGGTGGCGCTCAAGATTCTGCCGGAGGCATTTGCGGCCGATCCTGATCGCCTCGCCCGGTTCCAGCGCGAGGCCCAAGTCCTCGCGTCTCTGAACCATCCAAACATCGCCACAATCCACGGCCTCGAAGAAACCGAGGACACACGGGCACTGGTGCTCGAACTCGTCGAAGGACCGACGCTGGCAGAGCGCATCGCGCAAGGCCCCATCCCGCTGGACGAGACCGTCGCCATCGCGAGCCAGATTGCCGACGCCCTGGAAGCTGCCCACGAGCAGGGGGTCATTCATCGGGATCTGAAACCGGCCAATGTGAAGGTCAAAGACGATGGCACGGTGAAGGTGCTGGACTTCGGGTTGGCAAAGGCCCTCGAAGCCTCCCCAGGCAGCGACCCGTCCCAGTCACCCACGCTCACAGCAGCGGCGACGCAGATGGGCGTCATCATGGGGACCGCCGCCTACATGGCCCCCGAACAGGCGAAGGGGAAGCCGGTCGATAAGCGCGCCGACGTATGGGCGTTCGGATGCGTCCTGTTCGAGATGCTGACGGGAAGGCGGCCATTTCGCGGTGACGATATCTCAACGACGTTGGCACGCGTGATCGACCGAGACCCTGATTGGGACGAACTCCCCGCCAGCCTACCGCCGGTTATCCCGATCTACTTGCGGCGTTGTCTGGAGAAAGACCCGAAGCAGCGAGTCCACGATGTTGCCGATGTGCGGTTGGCGTTGGCCGGGGCCTTCGATGTGCCAGCCCCACCGGCGGTCGAACGGCCTGAACCAGTGGCCGCTGTTCCTCAGCTTCAGGTCTGGCAGCGCCCGATTCCCGCAGCGGTCGCGGCGCTGGTTATCGCGGCGATCGCTGGTGGGATGGTGTGGGGCCTGGTCCGTCCTGCGCCAGCGCCCGCTGGCACCGTCGCCCGCTTCCCCTTCATCCTGCCGGAGGGCGACGTGATGGGTATCGCCGACGGGATGGCCCTCTCGCCGGATGGGCGGATGCTCGTCTATGCCGGCGAGCGGGAGGGCGTGCAGCAACTCTTCGTCCGCAGGCGTGATCAGATGACGGTCCGACCGCTGGGCGGCACCGAGGGGGCCCGTCACCCGTTCTTCTCGCCTGAGGGCGCATGGGTCGGCTTCTTCGCGGACGGTTCCCTCAAGAAGGTCGCCCTGGCCGGGGGCCCGCCGGTGACGTTGTGCGCGGCAGGAGGCTTCTTGGGCGGCGCGACCTGGGGACCCGACGACACGATCGTGTTCGCGTCATTCGACGCATACGCGTTGATGCAGGTCTCCGCGGCGGGGGGCGAGCCACGCCCGCTGACCGCGCCCTCGGAGGGCACGTTTCATAGGTGGCCAACCTTTGTGCCAGGTGGTGAGGCGGTGCTCTACACCAGGGGGACCTTGGACGCCTTGGAGGTGGCGGTGGTGTCGGTGGACACCGGTGCGCAGCAGACCCTGGTCCAGGGGAGCGATGGGACGGTGACGGCCTCGGGGCATCTGGTGTTCGGCCGCGAGGCCTCACTCTGGGCCGTGCCGTTCGACACCGATCAACTGACGGTGTCCGGGGAGCCGACCCCGATGGTCGAGGGCGTGCAGGTCAACCAGAACGGCTGGGCGCAGTATGAGGTGGCCGACGACGGAACGCTGGTCTACCTGCCGACGGCGGGCGACGATGCCGATCAGGCGGAGCTTGTCTGGGTCGATCGCGTGACGGGCGACGAGACGCCCCTTGGGGCCCCGCTTCGCGCGTACCGAAGTGCGCGCATCTCGCCCGATGGCACGCGAGTGGCGATCGAGATCAGAGACCAGCAGGACGACATATGGGTCTGGGACCTGACGGGGGGGACCCTGACGCGCCTGACCCTGGATGCCGGGGGGGATTTCGTCGGTATCTGGACACGGGATAGCCAGCGCGTGATCTTTAGTTCAACCAGGGCCGGTCTCCCTGCGCTGTTCTGGAAGGCGGCAGACGGCACGGGCACTACCGATCCCCTGGGCGATGGCGAGGGGCCGCGACTTCCCATGGCCGTCGCGCCGGACGGCAGCGTCGTCGTGGTTGGGGAACTCAACGAGGGGAGCGTCAACCTCATCACGGTGTCGCTGACCGGTGATCCGGTGAGCGAGGACCTGCTTGTCACGGAGTTTAAAGCGCTTTTCAGATAGCCCTTGTACTGCCTGGGCTCGTCGTGGTACTTCTGCATGCACCAATGCAGGAGGACCGATGCAAGCCTATTCGATGGATCTCCGAGAACGGGCCCTGCTCGACAGTGATGCCGGGATGAAGGCCGCGGACGTTGCGGTGAAGTACCGCGTGAGCGGGTCGTGGGTGCGGCTGTTGAAGCAGCGTCGGCGGGAGACGGGCGAAGTCGCGCCGCGCGTCCAGCGGCACGGGCGGCGCCGGATGTTGGAGCCGCACCTGCACACCCTGGCCGCGCTGATCGCGGAGCAACCGGATCGCACCTTAGCCGAGCTGAAGGACGCGCTCGGCACGCCGGCCAGTCTGGCGACGATCTGGCGCGCGGTGGCGGCTCTGGACGTGACCGTCAAAAAAAACGGTCCGGCCCTCCGAACACGATCGACCTGACGTCGCGGCCGCGCGGGTCGTGTGGCACGCCGCCGCGCCGACCTGGGATCCGACACGCCTGGTTTTTCTCGACGAAACCGGCATTACGAACAATCTCCTGCGGCGGTATGGTCGGGCCCTCCGCGGGGCCCGCGTCCACGACCACGCGCCGTGCGCCCGGTGGCAGACCAGTACGTTTCTCGCGGCACTGCGGGGCACCGGCCTGACCGCGCCCGGGGTCTTCGACGGCGCCATCGACGGGGCGAGCTTCCTCGCCTATATCGAACAGATCCTCGTGCCCACCCTGCATCCCGGGGACATCGTCATCGCCGATAACCTCAGCGCACACAAAGTGGCCGGCGTCCGCCAGGCGATCGAGCGCGTCGGCGCCACGCTCTGCTATCTGCCGCCCTACAGTCCGGACCTCAATCCCATTGAACTCTGCTTCGCGAAGCTCAAAGCCCTCGTGCGCGCCGCCCGCTGTCGATCCACCGAGACCCTCTGGCCTTTCCTCGGCGCCTGTCTGCCGCACTTCAGCCCCGAGGAATGCCGCCATTACTTTCGACACTGCGGCTATCCGGGCACCACACGGTCATGAAAAGCGCTTTAACGAGGGGAACGCGGCCCTCTCGCCCAACGGGCAGTGGGTCGCGTATCAGTCGGACGCCTCGGGCGAGTTTGAAGTCTACGTGCGTCCGTTCCCCGATGCGGACTCGGCGCTGCACCCGATTTCAGCGAACGGCGGCACGAGCCCGCTGTGGGCTCCCGACGGACGTGAGTTGTTCTATGTGGAATCCGATGGCCGTGTGCTCGCGGTGCCAGTTCAGACGGACCCCACCTTTGCGCGGGGGACGGCGACGGTGGTGATGGACGGCGAGTACCGGCTTACATCTCCGCTTGGCCCTCGTGCATATGACATCGACCCGTCGGGCGAGCGGTTCTTGGTCGTCAAGCCCATGGAGGCGTTGGTCAGCGACAGTCGGTCGCTCCCATCGCTTACGTTCGTGCTCAACTGGTTCGAGGAACTCACCGAGCGCGTGCCGGTTCCGTAACACTGACGCGAGGGTCGTCGTTCGGTGCGAGCAGCTTAATGTATGGCCCCGCCCCCCATCTGCAAAGACGATGGGTCGGCGCCAAGACGGCGCAGCGCCGTCTCCCACATGTCGGAAGGCTGTGTCTCGAAGATGATGTCGATATCAGCGCTCGCGGTCAGCCAGGCCGACGCCGATAGCTCGGCATCCAGCTGCCCCGGACTCCAGCCCGCATAGCCGGTGAGCAACCGCGCGTGTGGTGGCGGCGTGTCCTCGAGCAGGCGCCTCAGCAGATCCTGGGAGGTCGATAGGTAAATCCCGTCACCCACCCGGACCGATTCCACATCCGGAGGCTCCTCCCCGATCAGGATCCACCCGCGCTCGGGTTCGACAGGCCCACCGATCCAGAGCTCCAATCCGTTCCGTGATGCGACCGGTGGTGTCAGTTGGACCACCGACGAGGCGGGAGTCTCGGTAGGCCGATTCAGGACGAGACCGAACGCGCCTTCCTCTCCGTGCTCACACAGGAGGATGACGCTGCGTCGAAAGTTTGGGTCGTTCAGCTGCGGCATCGAGACCAGCAGCGTCGGGGCGAGAGGCATGCCTCACCCTAACACGTCGAGGACCTTACTCGCGCTCCGCGACACGACGGCGCGCCCAGTCGCGATGCTCCCCCACCAGGGGGTCGGAACGCAGATCGGACTCGCCAACGTCGGTGAGCGCGTCCACCGCACCGGGATCTCCGCTATTGCCCAGGGCGACCGCGATATTCCGGCGCACGTTCCGCAGCCCGGTGTGGGACATCGGACTCCGCTGAATGACCGGTAGGAGGAGATGGTCAGGCTGACGCCAGAGGTCGATCAGAGGCGGTCGGTCGAGCATAGAGTGGGGCTGCCAGCAGTCTTCATCGGACCGGGCCGCGTGGGCGTTCCACGGACAGACGTCCTGACAGATGTCACAGCCATACACGTGCGACCCCAGGGACTCGCGTTGCTCCTCGGGAAGCGTCTTCTTCACCTCGATCGTGAGATACGACAGACAACGCGTCGCGTCGAGGACCCACGGTTCGACGATGGCATCGGTTGGACACGCTTCGAGACAGAGGGTGCACGTCCCACATTGGTCCAGCGCCGGTGCGTCGGTCTGGAGCGGCAAGCTGCACAGGATCTCCGACAGGAACATCCACGAGCCCAGCTTCGGATTGATGACACAGGTGTTCTTCCCGATCCACCCGAGGCCGGCATGTTGCGCGTAGACGCGCTCCTGAACCGGCCCGGTGTCGACGTAGGCCTTGCCTTCGAACGGGTCGGGGTTCGCCTCCTTCATCCAGTCGAGGAGCTCGCGCGTCCGTGACCCGACCACGGCGTGATAGTCGGTGCCCCAGGCATAGCGGGAGATGTCGGCCGTCGTCGGGTCATGCTCCTCGGTGGAGTACGGCCTATCGGTGTTGTAGACGGTGCCCAACGAGATCACGGTCCGCGCGGATGGCAGAACGTGTCGCACATCCGACCGGCGTGCCGCCGTGCGATCCAGATACCCCATGTCACCACCGTATCCCCGCTCCAGCCACCCGGGGAAGAAGGACAGCTCAGGGTGGTCAGCGACGGGCGCGACACCGCAGAGGTCGAACCCGATGGCCTCAGCTCGCCTCTTGACGTCAGCGGCCGTCAGTCCGGTCAAAACGTATACCTCAAGCCGAACTGCATCTCCCGTGCGTTCAACGCGCTGAAGACACGACCGAAGTTGGGCGTGCCAAAGAACCGGTTGGGCAGTTCGAAGTTGGTGCGGTTCAACAGGTTGAAGATCTCCCAGCGGAACTCGAGACGACTGGAGTCGGTGAACCAGCTCTTCGAGAACGACATGTCGACGGTGGCCAGTCCCGGCCCAAACACCGGGTTCCGGGGGGCCGACCCGAAAGTGAACGGGTCTTGTGGTGAGAAGGCGCCAGTATCAAACCATCGGTCGGGTGACTGCTGCCCGCCCGGAAGGTTCGGGTTCCCGACGAGGTTGGGCCGCTGCGCCGGCCCTGCGCCGATATTGGCCACATCCTCGATGAGGTTGACGGTGAAGGGAGCGCCGGACTGCACGATTACGATACCGTTCCATCGCCAGTTGCCAAGCGTACCCTCCCGCCATCCCCCCATCCCGCGGAAGAACGGAAGCTCATAGGTTGCGTGGCCCACGAACTGATGACGGCGGTCAAAGCTCGAGAGCGCGTTCTCTCCCGGGAAGATGTTTCGGACGTCCTGAGGCCGATTCGATTCAGCCTCCGTGGCACCAGGACTCGACGCGTCGTCCTCCGACCTCGACAGCGTGTAGGCCGCGGCAAAAGCAAGGTCATTCCGCAGGCGACGTTCGATCTTGAACGTGACGGCGTGATAGATCGACCTCCCGTCGAACCGGATCGCCGGGATTCCCGCCAGCTCCGGAACGTCGCGACGGGGTGCGAGCGGTCCTGGTCCGGCTTCTGGAACGTTTCTCACGGTGGAGTTGTCGGCTCCGATGGTGTACGAACCCATGTAGAACACATCCAAGATAGTCTGCGGCATCAGCTCCGTCTGAAACCCGCCGCTCCACGTCTGGGTGTATTCGACCTGGAAGTCGTGGTCCATGATGGCGCCACCGATACTGCCCGCGGGCTCGGTGGTCAGGATATCGGCCGTCTGTAGCTCTGGACGGGCCTGCTGGATCGGTACGTCCACCTGCTTGAGGAAGAAGAATGGCAGATTCCGCGTGAAGGCTGTCTGTACGCTGTAGGCCCACTGATTCAGAAAAATCCCGTACCCACCGCGCACCACGGTGGTGGCCCGGTCACTGGGTGTCCACGCGAATCCAAGACGGGGTGCGAACCGCTTCTTGCTGGGGCGAAGCAGGCTGTTGTCCCAGCCGATCTTGGCCGAGGTCACCCACGGGATCGGAATCAACGGGAGCAGCGCGTCGGCATCAGATGAGATGTTGCCGTCATCGTCGCTGGCGATGACATAGCGCCCACCCGGTACTGAGAAGTCGATGGTGGACAACCGGTTCTCGACTTCGTGCATGTGCTGGTTGATCTCGTATCGCAAACCGTAGTTGACCGTCAGGTTGTCGCGAACGCGCCAGTCGTCCTGAGCGTACAGATGGAGCCAGGTCGTGCGTGCATCCTCCGAGCCACGGCCGCCGATGCCTGAGCTGGCCGCGACCGGATACCCCAGCAGGAAGTCAGCCATCGAGTTGCCCGTGAACTGGCCGGTGTAGGTGAACGACCCGCGCGCCGTGTCCGGGTTCTCCGGGCGGAACCGCAGGTGAAACAGGTATCCGCCAAACTTGTAGCGGTGCGCCCCGCGGTCGATGAGGAAGTTGTCGTAGATCTCGAAGTGCTCGTTGTTGCGTGAGATGAACGTCGTGGGATCGCCCATGACGGAGTACAGACCGGCGGTACTGATCTGCGGGAACCCCGTGTCCCTGGGATCGTCGGTCACACCCATGAGCCCGACCCGAGACGCGAAGTCATTCCCGGCGTTCACGCTTCCCTGTCCGCCATCGACCCTCATCCAGCCGAACCGAAACTCGTTCAACATGCTGCGGCCAAAGGTCTTGGTGTAGCCGATTCCCAGGTTCCGCGTCGTCGTCTCCAGGGTCCGACCGAAGCCGGGAACGAGCGTTTCCTGTTGCACGCTGGTTCCGAAAGGCTGCACGTCCTCGGCATCGAAGGTGCTGAACCGTGCGAGCAACTGGTCACCCATTTCGAATCGATGGTCGAGACGAAAACTGAACTGCGTAACGTTGCGGTCGAGTGTTTCGACCGCCGTCAGGTTCTGCACCTCACCCACGCCCGTCGGCAGAGGCACATTGTCCAGAAACTCCCTGGCGATTGGATCGATCCGATCGTCGGGGATCCGGTTGCCGGGAAAGAACCGGCCACAGGCGCCGGTCGCCGGGTCGATGGTCACGGGATCACAGAGCGGCGGCGCCCCTGAGAAGTCGCCGTTTCTGACCCCGGCCGAGGGGACGGAGAAGGTCTTCGTGATCGAGCGGTCGGTTCGCTGACCCTCGAAGCTGACAAAGAAGAACGTCCGGTTGGGCACGATCGCACCGCCCAGGGTCCCGCCGAACTGGGCCTGGTCGAGGGGCGGCACCGGCTCGTCTCGCGGGTCGAAGTAGTTCCGCGCGTCGAACCGTTCGTCGCGGGCAAACACGAATCCACTGCCGCTCAGAGCGTTGGCGCCCGATTTTGTCGAGACGTTGATCAGGGCCGACGCCTTTCCTCCGAACTCCGGCGGATACATCGATTTCTGGATCTTGAACTCCTGGATCGAATCGACTGACGGGTTGATCACCAGGTTGTTGAAGAGCTCGTCGGTGACCTTGAAACCATCCAGAAGGTAGATGTTGTGGCCCGCTCGCTGCCCCCCAACATTTGGCAGGGGTCCGGCCTGCTGGAGCGCGACACCACGGGTCCCCCCCGGCGGGATCACGACGGCGTCACTCAGCTGGGCCAGCTGCAAGAACTGCCGACCGTTGAGCGGGAGCTGCTCGACTTGACCCTGCCCGATGACGTCGCTGATCTCGGCGGTGGTCGTCTGCAGCATCGGCGCCGACGCGGTGACCGTGATCTCCTCACTCATCTGCCCCAGAGTCAGGTCGAATGACAGGTCGAGCGTGCGACCGATCTCCAGCACGACACCGCGTTGGACGACTCGTCTGAAGCCCAAGAGCTCCACCTCGATCTCCCATTCGCCGGTCCGGAGCGATGAGATGAAGAAGCGGCCATCGATATCTGACACCCGCTCGACGGAGAATCCGCTTGCTGGGTGCGTAGCCACCACGGTTGCGCCAGGCAGGACGCCGCCCAACTCGTCGCGTACCGTGCCGCCGATCTCGCCGGTGTTCGTCTGGGCGGCGGTTGGTCCGGCCAGGAAGAACAGACAGAGCCAGACCGCGACGAGGCGGGAGTCTGTCATGATCGATGTGATCGGCATCGTGTGTAAACCGGAGAGCCTATCTGAGACGGTGTGTTCTCCGAGCGCCACGGATCATGATGAAATCGGCGATGTTCTCCGCGGTCAGAAGTCCCACCAGCTGACCATCCTGCAGCACCGGGACGACCGGACACGGGCCGCTCTGCAACCGACGAACGGCGCCGTCGAGCATCTCGCGGGGATCGGCGATCTCGAAGGTCGTCGTCATTGTCTCCGACACCAACCCCGAGTGCCCGGGCGCCCCCAGGGCCGTCATGAGGTGGTCACGCGTCAGGACCCCGGCAAGGTGCCCATCTGCATCGGTCACCGGAAAGTCCTGCTGGGACCCCGCCAACACCAGCTCGACGACATCCTGAAGAAGCCCGTTACTCGGAACCGTACGAAAGTCGGTCACCATCGCGCGACTCACAGGGACGCCGGCCAGCGCGCCACGCATGCTGACGGACGTCGCCTCGCCGCTCGCGCCCATCCAGACAAAGAGCGCGACGAAAACCAGGAGAGGGTTCGCGAACAAGCCGACCAGGCCGAAGACCAGGGCCAATCCCTGGCCGATGCTCGCCGCGATCTCCGTGGCCCGCACGTAGTCGATCCGCTCGGCAAGTATCGCGCGGAGGGCACGGCCTCCGTCCATCGGGAAGGCGGGCAACAGGTTGAAGATGGCGAGCGCGAAGTTCACCGCGGTGAACCGTCCGAGGAATCCGGTCGCCGACGGGTCCAGGGTCAAGACCGGAACCGTGCCGGTCGCGAGGACCAAGAGCGCAAAGCAGAACACCGCGATCACGACGTTGACGGCGGGTCCGGCCAGGGCGACCCAGAGCTCCTGACGCGGCAGGTCGGGCATCCGCTCCAGACGGGCCAAGCCCCCAATGGGTAGCAGCGTGATGTCGCGGGTGCGAATACCGAATCGCCTGGCGGTGAGCGCGTGACCCAGCTCGTGCAGAATGATGGTGACGAAGATGGCGAGAATGAAGAGCACGCTCGACAGAGCGGCCGCGACCCCTCGTCCGCCCAGCAAACCGTTGACGAGAATAAAAATGATCAGCACCGCGAACGTCCCGTGGACGTTGATCGGAATGCCAGCGATCGTCGCGATGCGCCACGCCCACCCCATATCGTGTCTATCGGCTCCTTGGACCCTGTCCGACGGAGAGAATGGCCTCAGCCGCCCGACGACTCGCCCCCGGCGATCCGAGCCGCGACCGCACCCCTGCGAGGGCCGTGCGGGTACTCTCGGCGTGCTGGCTATCAGTGAGAAACCGCACGACGGCGTCGGCGACGGCCTGGGGCGTCAGCTCTTCTTGAAGGAGCTCGGGCACGATCTTCTCACCTGCGATCAAGTTGACCATGCCGGCCGACTCGACGTGGGCGAATGTCTTGATCAGCCGGTAAGTCACCGGTGACAGTCGATAGACGATCACCATCGGTCGCTCGTGCAGAGCCGTCTGGACCGTTGCCGTGCCAGACGCGGTGACCACCACGTCCGCGGCCGCCAGCGCGTCGTCCGTCTGGGACTCCACGACGATCGGCCCCGGCAGCAGACCATCAGACGGTCCGTTTGACAGGGGCGAGAACAGTTCGTCATCGAGATGCGGGGCTCGTGCGACCACGAACTGGGTGCCCTGTACCCGTTGCTGGATCAGCGGCATCGCATCCACCAGCACCGGGAGGATCGCATGAACCTCGTTGGGTCGACTTCCAGGGAGCAACGCCACCGTTGGAGATGTCGGGTCGAGCCCGTGACGACGATGCCAGGCGTGGCCTGGACCGGCCTGAGGTAATAGGTCCACGAGCGGGTGGCCGACGAACTCGACCGGGATGTTGGCGTCCTGATAGATCGCCTCCTCGAACGGAAAGATGACCAGGGCGCGGGTTGTGAAGCGCTTGATGGACCGCAGACGGCGACGGCGCCATGCCCACACCTGAGGGCACACGTAGTACACCACCGGGATCCCGAGCCGATTGAGCGACGAGGCGAGGAAGAAATTGAAGTCCGGAAAGTCGATGGGGACGAACACATCAGGACGCTCGCGGCGAGCCAGAGCCACGAGGCGGCGATAGGTCGCCCACGACCGCGGCAACTTGCCGATGGCTTCAGACAGGCCGGTGACCGTCAGACCACGATAGTCCTCGACCACCTCTCCTCCCCCCGCTCGAAGCTGATCACCCCCCATCCCAGACACCTGGGATGAAGGCTCCAGGCTGAGGAGCTCTCGGGTCAGAGCGCCGGCATACAAATCACCTGACGGTTCACCGCAGGAAAGAAGGACTTTCATGAACAGACACGTGAAGAGGCGGACCGTCTTCGGCTACTGTCCTGCGCCCGACGGGCGTAGAAGGTCGACGGCAGTGATGTCGAGCTCGGAAATAGGCACGACCTCGAATGAATCAAAGCCGACCCCTGGCAGGTCGTCGAGAAACGTCGAGGCATCCCCCACCAACACGATCGACAGGGTCTCCGGCATCAGATAGGTCTGGGCCACTCGTCGGATGTCAGCGGGCGTGACGGCGTTGATCCGCTCTGGATAGGTCTCGAGCTCGTCAAGATCCAACCCGTAGAGCATCGCTTCGAGCACCTGGGCTGCGATGGCATTCGGGCTTTCGATCGACAGCGGGAAGTTCCCGGTCAGGTACGCTTTCGCGTTCCTCAGCTCGCGGTCGCTCACCGGCTCTCGCTGCATCTTCGAAATCTCGTCGACCGTCACGCGCAGCACCTCGGCCGTCGCGGAGGAGCGGGTGTCGGTTTCCGCCAGGAATTCACCGCTGAACTGTCGCCCGTTGATCTCGGCCGAGGCGGCGTAGGTCAGCGACCGCGCGCTCCGGAGTACGCTACCCAGTCGATTGCCGCCTTCACCACCCAGAATCTTGATGGCGAGGTCGAGGGCCAGGTAGTCGGGGTGCGCGCGCGGTAAAGCGAGATGACCGACCCGCACCGCTGTCTGAACCGACCCGGGCTTGTCGACAACCACGAGACGATGGGTCGGCCGAGGCGGGTCGACGACCATAGGCGCCGGGATCGTACCTCGGGGCCAATCGGCGACCGCTCGCGCCACGCCGTCGAACGCCTCCTCGGCCGTCACGTCCCCCACGACCGCGAGGATCGCGTTGTTCGGAAGATAGTGTTCTTGGTGAAACGACGCCAGGTCGTCCCGGGTGATCCGCGAGAGCGACGCGGGGGTCCCGTTGTGGGGTACGCCATACGGGTGAAAGCCGTACACGAGCCGGCCAAAGACAAGACCGGACACATACGCCGGGTCCTCGTAGCTGACCTGCATCCCCGAGAGGATCTGCTGGCGCTGACGTTCGACCTCCGACTCGGCATAGGCCGGAAAACGGGTGACCTCTGACAGCATCTCGAGGGAGAGGTCAAAGCTGTCCTTCATGACAATGAGGTTGATGAAGCTCCAGTCGAACCCGGCGCCGACTATGAGTGCACCGCCGACGTTGTCGATCGTCTCGGCGATCCCCTGGGCGCTGCGATTGGTCGTCCCCTGGTCAAGCATCTGAGCCGCCAGCGCGGCGACACCCGGCATGACGGTGGGGTCACTCGACACGCCAGCCCGCACGAGGAGTCGTACGCTGACCACCGGCTGTTCGTGGGCTCCGACATACACCACCTGAAGGCCGTTATCGAGTCGGCGAATCTCGTACTCAGGGAACACGATGTCCCGAGCTAGCAGCGGGGGCGGAGGGGTCTCAGTCGGCCAGCCGTCTCTCTGCGCCGCAGCCGGTGCCGCGCACGCACAGCTGATGGCCAACACCAGCCCGCATCGCAACCGACCCCAGCTCATCTCGACCGTCCTCCGACCCCGCCACGTGGCGTGATCGTCATGACCAATCGGCTCTCATCGGTGAAATAGGTGCGAGCGACCCGCCGAACGTCGTCCTTGGTGACGTTCATAAAGATGTCAAATTCACCGTCGGCGGTGGTGATGTCGCTATGGATCACGGCGGCATGACCCAGATGAGCTGCCTTCTGGGCATTTGTGACTCTGCCGATCACGTAGTCACGTGCGAACTGGTTCTTCGAACGCTGCAACTCCTCGTCGGTGATCGGCTCGTTCTTCAATCGGTCGAGTTCTTCGATCAACGCTGCCTCAGCCGCGTCTGCGGTCTGACCGGGCGGGATGATGGCCACCGCGTAAAACAGGTTTGGGTCCTCGATAAGCACCCCCTGTCCGAAGGCCGACAGCGCCACCCTCTCGTCATAGACCAGCCGCCGAAAGATCCGTGAGCTCTGTCCATCTGAGAGAACCTTCGAGGCGATATGCAGCGGATACGCGTCGGGATGACCGTCATAGGTGATGTGATGCGCTACGACCACCGCGGGCAACGGCCAGTTGTCGGCCTCGAGATTGAGCCGACGCTCGACGAGCTGAGCCGGCTCGCGGGGAATCTCCCGCGGCACGGGACGCGTGGCCCGCGGCACCCGACCGAAATAGTGCTCGATCATCTGGAGCGCGCCGTCGGTCTCGAAGTCGCCGACCACGACGAGCGTCGCGTTCTCAGGTACGTAGTAGGTGTCGTAGAACGCCTGCACATCCTCGATCCCCGCCGCCTCCAGGTCCACCATCGAACCGATCGTTGTGTGTTTATACGGATGCGCCGAAAACGCGTTGTCGTAAATAATCTCAGCGAGGAGACCAAACGGCTCGTTGTCGTATCGAAACCGCCGCTCTTCCTTGACGACATCGCGCTCCGAGTCGAGCGTGGTCTGTTCAATCCGAAGGGTGGCCATCCGGTCGGCCTCCAGCCAGAAGACCAGCGGAAGGTATTGCGACGGAACGGTCTGTAGAAAGACCGTGCTGTCCTCGTTGGTATACGCATTGGCGTCGCCACCGACGCTCGTGATGAAGGACATGTGCTGGTCGGTCGGCACGTTGTGCGACCCCTTGAACATCAAGTGCTCGAAGAGATGAGCGAAACCGGTCCGCCCGGCCGGCTCATCCTTTGAACCCACCTGATACCACACCTCGATGTGGGCGATCGGCATCGAGTGATCTTCCGACAGCACGACCGTCATCCCGTTGTCGAGCGTTGAGAAGTGGTAGTTGAATTTGGCCGGCCTGACGGCACTTTCAAGAGGCGGTCCGAGGACCACGAGGACCGCGGCGAGCACCCCGAGAGCCGTCATAGTCTGCACACTACGACGGACACGAGCGGACGGGCCGTGCACGTGATTCATGAGGTGAGATTATGTCACAAGGGGTGCTCCCGCCCCCTCCCGGAGAGGTCCACTACAATTGCGAGCGGTGGGCGGTGTCGGACAGTGGCCAGGGGTCTTGTTCAGGTGGGTGCAAACGAATCAGGTCCTCCTCGCCTGGTCGTTCGGACTCTCGGTAGTGCTGTTTGTCGGTAGCCTCGTGATCCTGCCGGTGTTGGTCGCGGCGATGCGCACCGACTACTTCATCACCCCGTCGCGCGACGACCATACCTGGCTCGGCCGACATCCAGCCGCGAGGATGACGGCGCGGGTGCTCAAGAACGCGCTCGGCGCGGTTCTCCTGGTGGCCGGTCTCGCCATGCTGGTGCTGCCGGGACAGGGCATCCTCACGATGCTGGTGGCGTTGTCACTCCTCGAGTTTCCCGGAAAGCGGTGGCTGGAGCTCCGCCTGGTCCGACAGCGACTGGTTCTGGGCCCCGTCAACTGGATTCGTGAGAAGGCAGGGCGTCCCCCTTTGCAGATACCCGACTCGTCCTCCAAATAGGCACCTGGCGGCCGATCCTGGGCGACGGAGAGTCGGTTTGTCGCCACCCAGACCTGCGACGTATGATACGCGGGCGTTCGACCTCAAACACACGATGCTCGGTTTCTTCGCGTGTGCCCACACGCACAGGATAGCTCTCGGCCTGGCCCTAGCGCTGTTTGTCGGGATGGCGACCTCGGTCGTGCTGCCCGGAAGGACTCAGGAGCCGGAACCAGAGGACTCTCTGCCTGTTGTCGAGGACTCAGCGAGCGACGACCCGTTCGCCCAACCGATCGCTTTCAGCCACGCACACCACGTCACCGATGTCGGACTTCATTGTCAGATGTGCCACGTCTACGCGCGCCGCGGACCCGTCGCGGGTATCCCGTCGGTAGAGACGTGCGCCGGGTGCCACGAGCAGGTGCTCAGCGACCGACCGGAGATTCAGAAGGTGCTCGAATACTGGAAGAACGAAGAGCCGATTCCGTGGGTTCGGGTGCACGACCTCCCGGACTACACCAGGTTCTCGCACAAGCGTCATGTCCTGGGTGGCGTAGACTGCGCCGAGTGCCACGGCAACGTCGGCCAGATGGAGGCTGCCGTCCAGGTCGAGTCGCTCACGATGGGCTGGTGCGTGACCTGCCACGAGGAACGAGAGGCGTCCCTCGATTGCCTCACGTGCCACTACTGATGGATCAGACGATTGACCGATGAGACGGGGCTGACGCAGACGGTAGGACGCCGCACCTTCCTGAAGGTGCTGGGCAGCGCCGGGCCAGCCGCCGCCATCTCGGCCTGCTCACCCGTCGAACCCGAACGGATCATCCCCTATGTCGTTCCACCCGAGGATGTTATTCCCGGTGTGGCGACCTGGTACGCCAGCGTGTGTGGGGAGTGCCCAGCCGGCTGCGGCACGCTGGTCCGAACGCGCGAGGGACGCGCCGTCAAGGTCGAGGGCAACCCAGAGCATCCCCTCAACCGTGGAAGCCTGTGTATCAGGGGGCAATCGTCTCTCCAAGGGCTCTACAACCCGGACAGAGTGGGTGGCCCCCGCACGCGGCGGACCACGAGCGAGAGCGCAGGGCAGAGCGTGCTCGACCCGGTCGAGTGGGAGCCCGCCCAGCAACAGCTTGTCGACCGCATCGAGGCGGCTCGAGCGTCGGGGCAAACCGGCCGAATCGCCATCGTCACGCCGCTCTTGACCGGAACGCTGGACGCGCTGGTCACCACCTGGGCCGACGCGGTCGGGGCGCGGCGACTACGCTACGAGCCGTTCGCCTACGAGGCCATTCGAGCCGCCGCTCGCATCACCTTCGACCAGGACGCCGTGCCATATCACGACTTCTCGTCCCCGACGCTTGTATTGTCGTTCGGCGCCGACTTCCAGGAAACATGGCTGTCGACGGTGAGTCACACTCGTGACCACACCGAAAACCGGCGGGTTCGGGCCGGTCGGAAGGCCCGGTTCGTGCAGATCGAGCCTCGGATGTCGCTGACGGGAGCCAGCGCCGACGCGTGGGTCGAGGTCGAGCCCGACACCGAGGCACTCGTCGCCGCCGCCATGGTCAACGTCATCATCGACTTGGACCGGGTGCAGGTCGAGATGTCGGACACGAGCGACGACGACATCAGGCGACTGGCCGGGCTCGTCGCCGACTATTCGCCGGACACCGTCGCCGGGCGAACGGGCGTGTCGGCCGACCGCATTCGCGAGTTGGCGCGGGCCTTCTCAGACCCGTCAACCGGTCCAGGGCAGAGTCTGGCCGTCGGCGGCGGGGTCGCCGCGACAGGGGCCAACGCCACGGTCGCGCAGGTGGCGGTCAACGTGCTCAACTACGTCGCGGGCAACATCGGGCGGACCGTCCACTTCGATGCGCAGACCGCCTGGAGCCAGGTGAGCCCGTATGCCGACATGCTCGCGCTGACGGACGCGATGCGGGATGGCGAGATCGACGTCCTGATCGTGCACGACGTCAACCCGATGCACACGATGCCTGGAGCGGCAGACTTTTCCGGCGCGCTGTCGAACGTCCCGTTCGTGGCCAGCACCTCCGCGTTTCCCGACGAGACCACGCAACAAGCGGACCTGATCCTGCCAACCCACACACCGCTCGAAAGCTGGGGTGATTCGCAGCCGGTCAGAGGTATCCGCGGCTTGCGGCAGCCTGCGACGCGTCCGCTGTTCGACACCAAGCACTTCGGCGACGTCCTGCTCGAGACGGGACGGAGCCTCGGTGACGAGGTGGCCGCGGCATTCCCGAGAAGAGGCGACTTCCACGATCTCCTGCAAGACACGTGGGAAACCCTGCAACCTGAACCGGTCGTGGAGCCAGGGTCCGGATCGGCCGAAGACGACGGCCCACCGCCGCAGGACTTCGATGACTTTTGGGCCGAGGCACAGCGCCGGGGCGGTCTGTTCGCGAGCACCGACCCGGTCACATCGGTTGAACTGGCGACCGGCTTCTTCGATAGCGGTCTGGATATCGTCTCGGCCAACCCAGCGCGGGCGCTGACGCTGCTGGTTTATCCATCGCTGCATTTCTACGACGGCCGCGGGGCCAACCGCCCGTGGCTCCAGGAAGTCCCCGACCCGTTGATGAAGACCACGTGGGGAAGCTGGGTCGAGGCCTCTCAAACCACAGCCGATTCGATAGGCGCCGAGGAAGGCCAGCTCATTCGACTGGCAACGGATCACGGTACCGTGGACGTCAGCCTCCTGGTCAACGGCCAGCTCCGGGATGGGGTCGTGGCCCTGCCCCTGGGTCAGGGACACACCGTGTATGGGCGATACGCGGCGGGTCGAGGCGTCAACGCGAGCCTGCTCCTCAACCCACGTCCAGAGCCGCTCTCGGGTGGCCGGCAGTGGGCGGGGACCCGAGTCGACGCGACGGCGCTCGACGTCATGAGGCGGGTCCCACGCACCCAGACCAACTTCGACCAGGACGGCCGCGAGCTGGCGCAAACAGTGTCCCTTGTCGCACTGGCCGCCGGCGAGATTCCCCCCGAGCCGCATCACCTCACGCTCAACCCCCCGCACGAACACCCGATCCACCACTGGGGCATGGCGATCGATCTCGACTCGTGTAACGGATGCAACGCATGCGTGGCCGCTTGCTATGCAGAGAACAATGTCCCCGTCGTGGGAGCGGATGCGATGCGTCGCGGCCGCACCATGTCGTGGATGCGGATCGAACGGTTCGTTGAACCGGGCGGGAGCAACGTCGACAACCGGTTTCTGCCCATGCTCTGCCAGCACTGCGACCATGCACCGTGCGAGACGGTCTGTCCGGTGTTTGCCACCTATCACACCGACGAAGGGTTGAACGCGCAGGTCTACAACCGCTGTGTGGGGACCCGTTACTGCGCCAACAACTGCCCTTACAAGGTGAGACGTTTCAACTGGTCGGACCAGCAGTTCCCCGAGCCGTTGAACCTCCAGCTCAACCCGGACGTGACAGCTCGAATCGCCGGCGTGATGGAAAAGTGCACCTTCTGTGTGCAGCGGATTCAGGGGGGCAAAGACACGGCCAAAGATGAGGGCCGCCCCGTGCAGGATGGAGACGTCACCCCGGCGTGCGCACAGACGTGCCCCGCCCAGGCCATCGTCTTTGGTGACATGAACGACCCGAACAGCCGCGTCTCACAGCTCAAAAGCGACGAACGCGCGTACCACGCGCTCGACGTGCTGAACACCCGACCGGCCGTGACCTACCTGAGAAAGGTCACCCAGACCTAGCCCACCGAACGCCGCCACTGACGACTGACGACTAACGACATGAGCTACGGCATCATCAACGCGGACATCCTGCGGACGCTGCGTATGCCGGGACCGACGTACTGGGGTGTCGTGACCGTCCTGGTTGGCGTGCTGCTTTTTGGGGTGTATGCGTTCTGGACCCAGGTGCAGCTCGGTCTCGGCGTCGCCGGATACGAGCATCCAACCCTGTGGGCCATCTACATTACGAACTTCGTGTTCTGGGTCGGGATCGCGCACTCGGGTACGCTGATCTCCGCGGTGCTCTTCCTCTTCAGGGCCAAGTGGCGGACCGCCGTTGCTCGCGCCGCCGAAACGATGACGGTGTTTGCCGTGATGACGGCGGCCCTGTTCCCAATCATCCATATCGGGAGACCGTGGTTCTTCTACTGGTTGATTCCGTATCCGAACGAACGGCACCTGTGGGTCAACTTTCGGTCTCCGCTCGTCTGGGACCTCTTCGCGATCACGACCTATCTCACGGTCAGCGGCATGTTCCTGTTCATCGGACTCGTCCCCGACATCGCCGCCGCTCGAGACCATATCAAGGACTGGCGAAGGCCCATCTACCGCCTACTGGCCCTGGGCTGGCAGGGCACGAACCGGCAGTGGCGTCACTACAACAGTCTCTATGGACTCCTTGCGGCGCTGGCGACCCCACTCGTCGTCTCGGTCCATAGCGTCGTGTCATGGGACTTCGCGATGACGATCCTTCCTGGATGGCACAGCACCATCTTCGCACCGTATTTCGTGGCCGGCGCGATCCTGTCGGGGGTCGCGATGGTGATCGCCATCCTGGTCCCGCTCCGGAGGGTGCTGGGGTTGGAGGAGTACATCCGGATCTCACACTTTGAGAATCTGGCCAAGCTCCTGATCGTGACGTCGCTGATCGTCGGTTACGCCTATCTAACCGAGTACTTCATCGCCTGGTACAGCAATAGCCCGTTCGAACAGGGAACGTTCCTCGACCGGATGTTCGGGCAATACGCACCGTTCGCCTGGACGATGCTTATCTGCAACGCCGTGATTCCGCTGATCCTCTTCTTCAAGGCGATGCGCACCAATCTTGTGGTGCTCTTTACCGTCTCGATCTTCGTCAACATCGGCATGTGGCTGGAACGCTTCGTCATCATCGTCAGTTCGCTGACCCACGACTTCGACCCGGCCAACTGGACAGATGGCGTGTACACCCCTACCTGGGTCGAGGGCGCCATCACGGCGGGTGGCTTCGCGCTGTTCTTCTTGCTCTTCCTGCTCTTTGTGAGGAATTTCCCAGCTATCTCGATGACCGAGATGAAAGGGTCCACCGGTCAGCCCGCCGAGGCTGACCCCGCCACAGCCTGGCCGGCCCCCGTATGAGCGTGCGACTGCTCGGTGTATTCGACGACGGCTCGAAGGCGGCCACGGCCGTTGCCGCGGTCCGTGGGAACAACGTGGGCGAGGTACTTGTCTACAGCCCGACTCCCAACCATGCGATCGACCGCGCGCTGGACATGCAAGTCAGTCCCGTCCGAACGTTCACCCTGGTGGGCGGTCTACTGGGGTGCATCTGTGGCTTCGCGCTCCCGATTTACACCGTCCTCGATTGGCCCCTGATCACCGGCGGCAAATCGCTGATCTCGATCCCGGCGTTCGTGGTGATCGCCTTCGAGCTCACGATCTTGTTCGGTGCCATCGCCGGTCTCGCTGGGTTCCTTGGTCTCTCGGGATTGCCCAGCGTCAGGCGAAAAGCGGTTGAGGACCCGCGATTCAGCAACGACCGGTTCGGGGTGCTGGTCACGTGCGAGGGGAGTCAACGCGAGACGGCGCAGCGCTGTCTACAGGACGCGGGGGCGGAAGAGGTGAAGGTCCATGCGTAGACTGACCTCGGCACTGCTCCTGATCGTTCTCGCGAGTGTAGGCACATCGGCCTTCCCCTGGATTCGCGACATGTGGGTCGGTCCCGTCGTCCTCCCGCACACGCTCCCCATGACGCCGCCGGACGACGTTCTCTCGGTCGACGGACCGCAGCGCATGAACCGGATCGACTCGCGTGACAAGTTGGTCAACCCGCGGTCGGCGTCGCCGGACGTGCTGGCGGAGGGCGCCGAGCTGTACGGGATCTACTGCGCGTCCTGTCACGGTGCCGACGCCGACGGCGCCGGACCGGTGGCCGAGCACTTCAGACGGATGCCGGACCTGCGGGCGCCCAACGTCCAGAACTACGCGGACGGGTGGCTCTACAGCATCGTGCGCGAGGGCGGCTTCAACATGCCACCCTTCGCGTCAGCGTTGAGCGTGAACGAACGCTGGGCCGTGGTGCATCACATTCGGACGCTCGGCGAAAACCCATGACCACAATGACTGGCGGCAGCACGTTCGAGTCGGGTCGCATGCGCCAGGTCGGGCTTGTGCTGGCGGCCGTCGGGGCGGCCGCGTTCGTCTATGGTCTGGTCTTCGGTGACGGTATTCGCGCCTGGCAGGTTCTCCTCGTCAACTATTTGTTCTTTGCTGGGCTGGCCCAGGCCGGCGTCGCGTTGTCCGCGACGATGCAGACAACCTCAGCTCGGTGGGGGCGACCACTGAAACGGCTGAGCGAGGCGACGGGCGCTTTCCTTCCGGTGGCCTTCGGACTGCTCCTCATCCTTCTGTTGGGCATCTCCACATGGGCTCCTTGGGTCCACGAACCGGTCGCGGCGAGAACACCCTGGCTCAATATCCCGTTCTTCGTCGGTCGCCAGATCCTGGCGTTCCTGTTGCTGAGTGGACTGAGCATGGTCTACCTCTATCGCTCACTCCGGCCCGATATCGGGATGCTCCACGAGAGCGGCGAACGGCTGGCCACCGGGTTCTCCGGGCGATTGATTGCCAACTGGCAGGGAGTCGTGCGCGAGCGCCTGAGTAATCAGCGGTCCCTGGACAGGCTGGCGCCGGGGTTGCTGATCGCCTACGCCTGGGTGTTCTCGCTCGTGGCGTTCGACTTCGTGATGGCCCTCGACCCCCATTGGTTTTCCACACTGATGGGTGCGTACTACTTCGTGGGCAACCTCTTGGTGGGAATCGCCTTCGTGTCCATCGTCTCGGTCTGGGGACGAGGCCGGCTGGGACTGCACGATTACATCGGTACCCAGCAATTGCACGACATCGGGAAACTCCTCTTCGGCTTCTCCATTCTGTGGGCGTATATGGTGTGGTCACAGTATCTGGTAATTTGGTACGGGGACCTCCCAGAGGAGACCGCGTTCGTCTACCACCGGATGTACGGGTCGTGGGCGCCGGTCACCTGGGCCGTCATCACCCTTGCGTTCGTGGTGCCGTTCACAGTCTTGCTAAGCCGAGCCGTCAAGACCCACTCCAGGGGGTTGACCGCCATCGCGGTCGTCGCGCTCGTGGGAATGTGGCTCGAGCGGTTTCTACTCGTTTCGCCATCGCTCTGGCATGGGGACGGGGTGCCGTTTGGCATCGTGGAGATTCTGGTTACGGCCGGGGTGCTCGGGCTATTCGGCTACTGCTACCTGACCTTTCTCGAGACCTTTCCTGTGTTGCCGGTCGCCGATCCTCGCTTGACGGCCGTCACCGAGCGCTGGTTGCCCGCCCCAGTCTCGGAGCACGCGGAGGGATTATGAGCAACGACGACTGCTCGGGCCGGGTGTTGACTACGTGAAGTCCAGATACGAGACACGATCTGAGTAATAGAAAGAAAGAGAGAGAACAATGAGAATTGCGGTCATTGGCTTGGGAACGATGGGGGCTCCGATGGCGGAGAACCTCATCAAGGCAGGATTCGAGGTCACGGTCCAGAACCGAACGCGTAGCCGGGAAGAGCCGCTGGAGGCCCTTGGGGCCGCGCGCGCCGCGACCCCGGCCGCGGCAGCCTCCGACGCGGAGATCATCCTTACCTGCGTGTCTGACACACCCGATGTCGAACGCGTACTCCTCGACTCGGAGATCGGAGCCATCAACGGACTCAAAGAGGGCGGGCTCGTCATCGACTGCTCGTCGATCGCACCCGAGGCGACTCGCCACGTGGCCGAGCAGTTCCGCGCAAGAGGGATTGGCTTTGTGGACGCACCTCTGTCCGGTGGCTCGGAGGGCGCGATTCGCGGTACCCTGACCGTCATGTGCGGCGGCTCGGAAGAGGACTTCGAGCGGGCGCGACCAATCTTGCAGGTGATTGGCAGCAAGATCACTCGGATCGGTCCGGTCGGCTGCGGGCAGATCGCCAAAGTGGCCAACCAGGTGGTTATCGCCGGAACGTACATGGCGCTGGGCGAAGCGCTGACTCTGGCATTCCGAGCCGGCGCCGACCCAGAGAAGGTCGTCGAGGCGATCGGGGGCGGGGTGGCCGGTTCATGGATCCTGAACAACCGCTCTGGGAAGATGCTCCAGGATGACTATCCGCTCGGTTTCCGTCTCCGGTTGCATCGCAAGGACCTCGGGATCGCGCTGGACACCGCCCGGGAGTTCAAGGTTCCCATAGCGGTCGCCAGTCTCGTCGCCACGATCGAGGACGCACTCATTGCCCAAGGGTATGGTGATGAAGACATGTCGAACCTGGCACGCTTCGTCCGGAAAGGCGCCGGTCTGCCGGACGGACCGATGAAGTCATGAGAAAAATCTATTCCAGTTCGGCTGAGGCACTCGAGGGCCTCCTTCGCGACGGCACGACGCTCATGGTGGGAGGTTTTGGCCTCTGTGGCGTGCCCCAGAGCCTCGTGAGGGCCGTCCGGGACTCCGGCGTCAAACACCTCACCTGCATCAGCAACAACGCCGGGGTCGATGACTCCGGACTCGGCCTCTTACTCCAGACGCGTCAGATCGACAAGATGATCGCCAGTTACGTCGGTGAGAACAAGCTCTTCGAGCGTCAGTATCTCGACGGAATCCTCGAGGTCGAGCTGACCCCCCAGGGAACCCTGGCCGAGCGCTGCAGAGCGGGTGGGGCGGGGATCGCCGCCTTCTACACCCCGACGGGGTACGGCACACCGCTGACCGGGGAGAAGGACACCCGTCAATTCGACGGCCGTTGGCATGTCCTGGAGACCGCTTTGCGGGCCGACGTCTCTCTCGTTCGAGCCTGGAAAGCCGACGAGCAGGGCAACCTCGTGTACCGCATGACGGCGCGCAACTTCAATCCGCCGATGGCCGAAGCAGGTCACGTGACCGTTGCCGAGGTCGAGGAGATCGTCCCCACTGGCTCAATCGACCCCGACATGGTTCATACCCCGGGGATCTACGTCGACCGCGTCGTGGTCGGCGAACACCTCGAAAAGGTCATCGAACGACGAATGACTCGGAGTACATGATGGCATTGACACGCGAGCAGATGGCCCGGCGAGCCGCGGCCGAAATCAAGGACGGCTTCTACGTCAACCTCGGCATCGGCATACCGACGCTGTGTGCCACCTTCATCCCAACCGACATCACGATCATGCTGCAGAGCGAGAACGGTCTGCTCGGGATCGGCCCCTACCCCACCGAGGACGAGGTCGACGCCGACCTGATCAATGCCGGAAAGGAAACGGTCACCACGATCCCAGGGGCGAGCTTCTGCAGCAGCGCGCAGGGCTTCGCCATGATCCGAGGCGGGCACATAGACCTGGCTATTCTCGGCGCGATGCAGGTGTCCAAGGAGGGCGACCTGGCCAATTGGATGATTCCAGGTTCGATGGTCAAGGGCCCGGGTGGCGCCATGGATCTTGTCGCCGGTGCCAAGGAGGTCCTGATCGTGATGGACCACCTCTCGAAGAAGGGTGACAAGAAGATTCTCGAGACGTGCGCCCTCCCGCTCACGGGCAAGGGCGTCGTCAACATCATCGTGTCGTCGCTGGCCGTGATGCGGGTGGAGTCAGATGGTTTGCACCTGCTCGAACGCGCACCCGGTGTGACGGTCGACGAGATCCGGGACGCAACCGAACCGGGGTTGCATACGAACGGGGACGTCCCCGAAGTCACCGTAGTCTAGTGTGGTCTAGTGCGGTGCTCTAGTGCAGTGGTTCAGAAATACCTCGGCATTCGGCCACCGATGCATCCCCTCTGCCTGCGTTGCTCCTCTGTCACAGATTCCCGATTTGCTCCTTCGTCGCGCCTGGCCAGACGGGTGCCTCGGCGCCCTCGGTGCACGAGGTATTTCTGAACCACTGCACTAGTAGAACAGCACGGCGACGATGAAGGTCAGTACTGCCAGCGCCAGAACCCACTGCCACACTTCTCGCTTGTCGTCGGCTGGAAGGAGCTGGAAGGAGATGCTGCGGTGCGAGTCGATGGCGTTCCGGAGAAACGGAGCCGCCGAGATCCCGGGGCTATCGATGACGAACGAGCGTCCGCCGGTCCGAGTCTCGAGCATCGAGAACCCGTCGGTCGTCAAGCGGGTACGAACGTCCTCGAGATCGGCCACCAGCGAGGCGTCATAGTCGATGCCGGGCACGTAATCCTCCAGAATGCGGTCAAGATCGGTTC
This sequence comes from Vicinamibacterales bacterium, assembly GCA_965249105.1. Lineage (GTDB taxonomy): Bacteria > Acidobacteriota > Vicinamibacteria > Vicinamibacterales > UBA8438 > CAUZIB01. The sequence goes on from OZ252219.1 coordinate 3,287,991, forward strand.
CGATGGGCGACCCGACGCCAACTGGATATACGACCAGCCCGCGACGCTGGAACTCGCCGAGCGCCTGGTCCAGGCGCGACATCTGGTCGGGGTTCGCCGCGAAGTCCCCGTCCGTAAAGAGGATGACAAGACGGTCAGTTCGTCGCTCAGGCGCCCAGTCCTCTTCACCGGCCTCGAAGCGATCCTGGTTATCGAGCGACGCGTAGACGTGCTCGAAGACCGAGACGACGTCGCTATCCCAGGGAAAGGCATCGCCCGACAAACTCTTCGGTGGGGCAATCCGCCCGACCTGGTCAATAAAGCGCTCCGCATTCGATGAAAGATGGACCTTGCGCACGGCCGTGGTACCGAACACGAACAGCGCCACCCGGTCACCCTCGGTCAGGATCTCGTCGGTGTAGAGGTTCATGACCTCTCTGATCACGACCTCGAGCCGCGACATGGACCCCATGTCCTTGACCCACATCGAGGCCGAGCCGTCGATGGCGACCGCCACGTCGATATCGCCGCGCTTGAAGCTCGAGGCGCCGTAGTTCCAAAACGGCCTCGCGGCCGCGGTGGACACGAGCGCCAGCGTCAAAACCAGAAAAAACCAGAACTTGATGTGACCGACGAGCGGATAGGACGACCCATGCGTACGAGCCGGTCGCAGCGTCAGACGGATGGCGAAGATCGAGAGACCGAACAGCAGCAGCAGCGCTGCGATCGGCACGACCATGAGGTACTCGCGGTTGGCAAACTCGACGCTCTCTCGAAACGCCGCAAGAAACTCAGCCATGAGCGGTCGGTACGCAGTGCGCCGTCTCGGTTACCCTCGGCGACGACGAACCGGTGTTCCCTCGCCTTTCATCTGCTCCAGCTCGGGCGCCTCGACTTCTCGGGGAGCTTCGAGTGCCCGACGCGTCGCGTCAGGGTCGCTGGTCAGGTCGTAGTTCCACTTGTAGTCGAACCGACCCTCGACATCGCCTCGTAGCGCGCGCTCGTAGTCGGCGTTGACCTCGTCGAGCACCTCCTGAATGATTGCCTGGCGCTGTGCCTCACCCGACGGGTCGTCCTCCGGGATTGCCCGGTATCGCTGGCGGGCGATCTGAAACTTCGCGCTCCCAAGCAAGTACGACGCACGGGGGTCGTCGACCTCGTCCGCGAGGTCTCTTACAACCGCTTCGTAGTTGCCGGTCAGGTAGTTATAAGACGCCTGCTGCAGAAAGGCATCGCGAAAGAGATAGGCGTCCGCCGCCCACTGCAGCCCCCAGCCCCGAGCGTCCTGGTAGAACGTCGTGACCTCGGACAGGTCGGCTTCCGCCCGCTCGAAGTCACCTCGCTGCACGCTGGCGCTGAGGCTGTCGAGCTGGTCGTAGAAACCGGCCAGTCCTCGGGACGGGATCGCGACGGCCATCAGAAACAACACCGCCAGCACGAAGCCCAACAAATACCTGAATGCGTTCTCCCGGTCGACGATATCTGTGAGTCTCATGTCCTCTTTCCTGAAATCGCTATGGGGCCGTCCCCCACAACAGCTCCGACACGAAGCCCATCGGAATCCCAACCACCAGCATGGCCATAGCCACGAGGAGGAATCGGGAGTAGATGGGCACCTTGAGCGCTCGGTGCTTCATCTCAACGCGCACGGCCTCTCGCTCGTCGATGGCCTCGTAGGCGCGTGCCAAGCTGTCCTCGTCGGTCACATCGAAGTAATCACCGCCGTATTCTCGGATCATCTCGACCAGCCGGGGAATCGTCGGGTGACCGATCATCGCGGTCCGAATGTCGCTGGTGTTGATGTAGATGATGTAGGGAACGATGTTTCTGAGGTTCAGCTGGGCAAACTCCGCGTCCGGAAACTCATCGACCGCCGCATCGGTGATGATCAGCACGGCTCGGTTGACGTGTTCGCCGGCCCCCATAGCCGCCTCGTCCTGGTCGAGGTGTTTGACGATCGACCGGAGCGGTCTGATGATGTTCGTGTCACCTTCGGCGGGGATGATACGGACCTTGTCACGAGGCACCACCATCGCCTTGTCGAGCCGCTGCGTCGTCACATACGGCGCATCCCACACTTGGAAATAGTACAGCTCGTCATCCATGACGAAGTCGTCCACCATCAAGGGATAGGTAGAGAACAACCACAACGACACGCGGTCGTTCTTGCCGGCCCGCATGTCGAGAAACTGGAGGTGTGCGTCACGGGCGACCTCGGCTTTCGACTTGCCGGTGTCGGGAAACTCCCAGGCCATCGAACCCGACGTATCGACGAGGTCGACCCGGACCCGCGACTCGACATATCCGCTGACCTCCTCAGTCGCTGTCAAGAACGGGTCGGCGGAAGCCACAAGAATCAATGCGAGCGCCCCGGCAATCAGGACCTTGGGTATCGCGTGAACCACCTTGATCCACATCCGCTGCTGGTGTGAGGGGTCGATCGCATACCCGGAGTGGTGCCGGCTGTTTCTTCGGCGCCACAGGGCGATCCGCGACAGCGTCAGAAACAGCGCCACCGCGACGACGACCGCCAACACGAGCGCCACGCCGACGTCGCCGTATCGGACCTGCTCGTACTCCGTCGCCGCGAGGTCCCGGACGCTCGCAGTCAGAAAGGCGACAAACTCGGTCCAGGTCATCAACATGGTCTGCAGCCCTTAGCGACCAAACACTCCCGTGATCCGGTTCAGCAGACGGATGTGGGGACGAAGCTGCCTGAGCGAGTCTGTCAACTCTCGTGCTTCGGCGGTCGGATCGTCGATCAGCGCCGGAGTCCCGCGCTCGAGCCCATGTTGGTAGCTCACCAATCGGGACGTCAGCACCTGGAGGGCGGCCTTTCGGGGTCCGTCCTTCAATCCCTCCACATGCGCCTGGATGTCGCGCGGGGTGTCGCCGGTGTGGAGGTCCGGGATCTCGGCCTGAAGATACTCACGCGCCGAGATAATCAGGTTCCGCTGGATGTCGTGAAGCGCCGTGCCATTGGTGCCGGATGCAAGATCATCGAGGGCTCTGACCCGCTTGAGCAAGCTGCGTCTCGCCTCCCAGATCGAAGGAGGAATCGGGATCTGAGCCTCAATTCTGTCAAGCTCGTCCGCCTCATTCTGCTGATCTTCTGAGACCAGCTTGGGCCGACGCGTCTGGCGCACCAGCAGCACCAACCACACCAGCAAAGGCAACGGCGCCACACCCCAGGCCAGGGTACGGAAGAAGGTCGCCCGCGCCTGGAAGGCTCCCAGCTCTATGGTGTCGCGGATATCGAGCAACGGAATGTCCGTAATCGTGGTGACGTACCGCACCAACCCACCGCCGCCGTCAACTTGCTGCACCTCCGCATCCTCGATCTCTTCGCCCAGGTCGCGGACCAGATAGTAAAAGCTGAACCCGGGCACGAGGTAGAGCGCCTTCTCGGGCGCTATCAACCGGAGTCCGTATCTGAAGTCCCAGACGTGCTGATCCTCGACCTGACGCTTGGTAATGTCGAGAGACACCGCCTCGAACGGATGCACCGGCAGGTTCTCCGGCGCCATGCGGTCCTCGAGAATGATGACCTCTCGGCCCTCGCCTATGAGGTCGGGGAATCGGACACGGTAGGTCTGGACGATGAGGTCGCCACTCTTGGCGACCGTCGGCTCAATCTCCAGCGTCTCGATGTGGACCGGTGACGCGTTTACAGCCATCGCGTCCGGACCGGTCTCCTGGGCGAACACCGGCGCCGTCACCGTCATCATTACCACCATGACCACCGACGCGCCGACGACACACGTCGCCGCCAGGTGCACACACGCGAGCAATGGACCAACCTTCGAGCGTCGTGTCATTTGTCGTCTTTCTTCACCGGGACATCCGCGAGATCAAGAACTTTGGCAGCGCCTCGAAGTGATTGTCCGGCGTGAGCACTACGGAATCGACACCACATTTGTTCTTCAAGATGTACTGCAGCGCCGCTCGAGACTCCTCGACCCTACGCCGAATGGCCCCCGCCTTTCTGGCCGAGATCACCGTCTGTTTCCCCGTCTCCATATCGGCGATCCGGATGTACCCCAGCCGACTCTTGACCTCGAACTCTTGGGGATCATCCAGAATGAAAACCATCATATCGTGCTTGGACGCCAGCATCCGAAGCAGCTTGAGGTCTATGGCATTCGGGTCGTTGATCACGTCGACCAGGTCGGAAATCAGAATGACCGAGTGACGCATCTTGAGCCGACTCGCCATGAAGTGGAGTGGCACGGCAAAGTCGGCTTGGCGTCGCGTCGGGAAGTCGCGTTCCAACTCGAGCTTCTCGAAGATCTGCTGGGCCATATAAAACACCTGGGAGGCGCCCAGCCTCGGCCTGACGAACAACTCCACCTGGTCCGAAAAGGCGAGCAAGCCGACCGGGTCTCTGACGTTGGCCCTCGTGAGCCCGATATTCCCGATCAAGTCCAGCAGCAGGAGTGCCTTGCTGGTTTCCTGCTTGATGTGAAACAGCGTGGAGTACGACAGGTCGACGACGAGCAGGGTGCGAAGCTCCTTGGGCTCCATGCGCTCGATCTTGAACAGCTTCTTTGGATACGTCTTGAGGCTAATGTTCCACGCAATGTCCTTCAGGGGTTGGCCCGGTCGCCACTGCTCCACACCGACGATGTCGTATCCAGCACCGACGAAACCGCTCTTGTGCTCGCCGTAGTGGATGCTTGTCGATTTCTTCTTGGCTTTGAGCCCGTGCTTGATATCCCGGAAGCGAGCAAACACTTGCTCTACTTCCACGGAGGGATCTCCATGTCCTGGATCACCTTTTGGAGGAGCTCCTCCTTGACGACCGAGAACTCCATTCCCTCCCTGAGGACCAGACGGTGGGCCAACACCGGCTCGGCCACCGCCTTGATGTGGTCGGGCGTGATGACCGTGTCGCCGTTGAAGAAAGCAAATGTGCGCGCGACCGCCTCCAGGTGAAAGTGCACGCGGGGCGAGATGCCAACCTTGATGTACTCCTTGACGGTCCGAGCGGCGCGCCCCTGGACCCGATGGGGGCGAGTGTTTCGTATGAGACGGACCTTGTACTGCTGCGCATAGTCGGACAACGTGACGTTGTCGAAGATGTATTGCGCGATGTCGAGCACTTCGTACAGATTCGTGAGCTTCTCGACCTTCTTGCCCACGACGTTGCGGGCGCTGAGCTTGAACTCATCGGCCTCACTCTCGGGGTCCAGCATATTTATCGAGAGCGTGGTTCGGTCGAGTTGCGCCACCGGATTGGCAAAGGTCCCCTCCTCTTCGCCAAAGATGTTCTCCGTACAGATCACCATAAAGAACCGAGGACCGGTGATGTCGTTGAAATCGCACGACAGCGGGAAGAGCGGGAGCATCTTGCCTTCGGCCAGATTCCCGTAGTCTGACGCCAGGGTAGCCGAGCTCTCCTCCATCCCTTCGAGTACCGCGGCCTTGGTTTTGCCTGACAGCCGGTTATCCTCGTCGATCAGGACGATGTGGGCCATGAGCTTGCCCGGTTTGAAGTGAATCTTGCGGGTACCGTCAACCTCTTCGACGATCGTCTCGTAGCCGAGAATGTCTTCCGGCATGTAGGTCGGAAGCCCCTGAATCCGCTCGAACTTGGCATCGATGGCCATCGCGCACGCGCTGACCAGGTCGGTTTTCCCGGTGCCGGTCGGCCCCCTGAACATGACGTGGGGCTGACGCAGCAACTTCCCCTGACTCAGCTTGTCGGTATAGGGCAGCAGGGTGAAAAACGCCCAGGAGAGCATCCGCGCCGCATCATCCAGCCCATACAGCCACTTCGTGGATTCTTTTTGGAAGCGCTGGACCACTTCCTGTGCGTGATCGAGGTCGATCCTGGACTTTGCTTCGACGATCATCGAGGTCTCCCGTACACCCGGGTTGTCAGGGAAAGACGAGCGTTCCGGCCAAAAATGCCCGATAAACCGTAACAGATCGTAGCAAATGACGCTACGAGCGTGGCCATCCTAGAACTCCACCCGCAACCCGACAAAGGCACTTCGGGGAGCGCCCGGACTGACGAAGCGGGGAACCGATGCGTCAGGGGCCTCGACCAGCTCGAGCTCGACCTGAGCCAGTACGCCGAACGTGGCGTAGTCGGCGTTGAACAGGTTGTCGACTCGACCCAGCAGCCGCACCCGGTCGCTGATCGCGAATGACGAGCGGAGATTGGCCAGACCGTAGCCTGCGAGAGGCTCCTGGTCGTTTCCCTCGTCTCCCAGGAAGACGCGACTGGAGGCGAAGACGCCCTCGAGGGCGATATCCCACGCCTCGGTGAGATCGTATCGCCCGCCGACCTTGAAACTGTGCGTGGGGATACCGGGAAGACGGTCTCCCGGCTGAACGGAGATCTCGCCATTCTCGTCGGCCGCGTCGTTGACCTCCTGGTTGCCGGGGAGCACGAGTGGCGACTCGAAGGTTGCGCTGACGAGGCCATAGCTCGCATACCAACGTAGCCGGTCTCCCTCGCCTGTCACATCGAAGTCGAGCCCGACACGACGGGTGTCTCCGGCATTCTCGAAGAACCCGGTCCCGATGAGCACCGGCGATGCCACGAACAAGATGTCGTCCCGAATCCCCGACCAGTACGCTGCGAACGACCAATCGAGCCGAGTCGGAGCGCCCGGTCGCGTCCGCCCGCGTATCCCGCCCTCAACCGACCGCGCCACCGCTTGCTCGAGTGGAGGATCGGAGATGAAGGCGTTCGGCACACGGCACGGCTCCAAGGGATCGGCACAGCTCAGCTCGGCGGCAGTAGGCGCCCGATTGGATTCGCTGTACCGACCAAAAACGGAGACGCTGTCGTCGAGGGCGTACACCACACCGGCCGCCGGATTGAAGCGCGAGAAAGCGTGGTCGCCGTCAAGCGACCTACCGAGCTGGTCGTGGATCGTGAGGCTCGCGTGGTTGAACCGACCAGACACGGTGAGGTGCACACGGTCGGTCAATGAGAGCGTGTCGCTAAAGTACAACCCGAGCGCCCGGCTCTCCGTCTTCAAACCAGCGTTGAAGATGTCGTCCGGAGCGCTCCCGTAGATACCGGCAAAGAGCCCAGAGCCGGCGACGCTTCGGTCGACCATCAACGTGCCGACCTCCCCGTTGGATGCGAAGTCGACATCTGCCAGGTCGGCCGACGTACCGGCGACAAAGGTGTTCTCTCGCTCGCCAAGCCGGCCGACGGCGGTGCCCTGCACCGACCCACCGTAGCCGCTCGAACGAGTCAGGCTCCGGTTGAGTGCTCCATCGCCCTGGGCGTCGTCCTGGGTGATGAACCGCCCCGTCACCACATCGACGAGCGGGTCGGACTCCGAGTCCGCCGCGTCGCTCCCTGCGGTACACAGGGTGTTGTCCGGAGCACCCGGCGGCAGCACATCGCCGTCGCACACATCAAGGTTGGCCTCGTCACCATTCAACGTCGCCCGGTCGAGGTCGCGATAGAAGCCGGTGACTTGAACGGACCACGTGGGCGACACCGTGACGTTGAAGCGCCCCTGTCCAAAGGCCAATCGGTTCTCGGTCGTATCGGGATAGGTAAAGACGGCGGAGCGATCCACCTCGAGCAGTTCGACGGGCGCTGGCCCATTGCCGTTGAGCGAGGTGTCTGCGTATGTGAAGCTGACGCCCGCATCAACACGGTTCTTGCGATACGCGAGGTCGGCCACGACCTGGGTCACATCGGACTGGGATGCTGTACGCCACCCGGCTTCGTCGAAGTGGGTGGCGCCAAGGTAGATGGCCCAGGGTCCTCGATGGGCTCCGAGCTCGGCCGTGCCGGTCACCCGCTCGAAGGACCCGGCCGTGACCTCACCACGAAACCCCGTCGCCTCGAAGCCGTCTTTGAGACGCAGCGCCATCGCGCCGCCAAGCGCGTTGAGCCCAAAGGTCGGCTCGGCACCAGCGCTGAGCTGGACGCTCTGTAGGGCGAACTGCGGGATCAAGTCGAACTGGACCGTGTCGCCAAACGGCTCGTTGATCCGCACGCCGTTCTGATAGACAGCGATGCCCTGCGGCAGACCAAGCAGCGGCGAAGCGGTGAAACCTCTGAAGCGGAGGGTCGGCTGGTAGGGATTGCTGGTCACGCCTTCCAGAGTGACCGACCCCATCCGCTCGTGCAGCGCGTCGGCGAACGACGCCGCCTGACGTTCGAGCAGCTCACTCGACCCGATGACCGACACCTTCGTCGGGAGACGGGCCCGGTCCACGCCACCACCCAGAGCCGGCGCCACACCAACCACCTCGACCCGCTGGTCGAAGGGAGACAGGGCCAACGAGGCCGTCAGAAACCGAACGGCGCCGGGCTGGAGGTTGACCGTCTCTTCGTGTGACTCGAAGCCGAGCAGCGCCAGCGTCACCGAATACGGACCTGATGGGAGCGCATCAAGACGGTAGGCGCCCGAGTCGTCCGTAGTCACCACTTCCACGGTCAAGCCGGAAACGGCCCGGGCCGTCACGGTGGCGCCGACCAGCGCTGCACCCTGTTCGTCGGTGACGCGGCCCTTGAGAGTCGACGGACGGTCCTGCGCGTGACTCGCTGTCGCCGCCAGACTGACGGCGATCCATACGGCCGCTGCGAGAGACACCGGCCAGTCGTTACCGCACACCGAAACTGATCGTCACCCCGCCGTAGACCTCCCGGCCAGGAGAGGGGTCGTAGTACCGCCCACCGAAGCCGTTCGCGATGGTCCAGGCGTTGTAGCGTTCGTCGAAGAGGTTGTCGATCCCGATGAACGGCCGGACGTCGGAGTCTCCCCACCGGCGATTGAGAGCGAAGCGCAGGTCGACCACCGTATACGCCCAGTTGGACGCCGTGTTGTCGTTCCTGACGCTGTACTCATCCTGCCACCTGATCTGCGCGATCGACGTCAACCCAAAGGGCGCCCGATGGGTCACCCCGGCGAAGACCTGATGCGGGGGCGCCCCCGGTTCGGGATTTCCCGCGAAGTCCTCGCCGTCCAATATGAATGTGTCGAATGTGAAGTCCTGATAGGTATACGCGAACCTGGCGCTGAAGCTCGGGTCAGGCACCCACTCGACCAATGCCTCGACACCGTTGCGCGAGGTCTCGCCGGCGTTGGTAAAGAACACCACGCCGTCCGGACGTTCGAACGGAACCAGCCCGTTGGTCACGTTGGCCGTGTAGAAGGCCAGCTCGTATCGCAGCCGCGCGGGCTCCGCCAGACCCCTCACACCGATTTCCCAGCTCGCGAGATCCTCTGGCTCCAGGTCCTGGTTGAACCCGCCTTCTCCGCTCGGCTGATTGGACAACTCCTGTGCCGTCGGCGTTTCATAGGCCGTCGATAGCGAGCTGTAGAGATTGAGACCGTTCGCCGCGAGGAACGTGACACCGACCGACGGGCTCACGGCGCTCATCGTCCGAGTGCCGGACTGGTCGCCGTCGTCCAGCTTCCGGTCATCGGCGGTGAAGTCGAAGTAGTCGAACCTGATCCCGCCATTGACCACCCAGCGTGGATGCACCTCGAGAGCAGCCTGCACGAAGGGACCCAGTGACAGCACCTCTTCCTGCTGGTCGACGAGCAAGTTGCCCCGCGACGAGTCGCCACCCGCGATTGGGTTCGCGACAAGCCTAAACTCGTTGCGGTCATCGCTCTGTGAGGACAAGTCAAAGCCGGCCGTCCAGGTCACCGGCAAGTCGGCCACGCTCGTTTCGCCGAGAGTCTCGGTGCGGAAGCCTCCGCCCTTTCGACCCAGGTCGATGATGCGACCGACAGCAGTCGCCTCCAGGTCGCGTCCCACGCCCCAACCGGTGGCTCGGAGGAGCTGTCCCCCGCTGAACTGGTGCTCGAGCGTCACCCCGCCTTGGCCCTGTGTCGTGACTTCATTCCAGTTCTGGGCCACAGCACGATCGCGCCCCATCCGTGGGTTGTTGCGAGCGTCGTCCTCGTTCAAGAAGCTAGGGGCCCCGGCGAACGGGCTGTCGTAATAGTTGAAGACACCCCGGATCTCCGTCGCCGGCGATATCTGATTGCGAACGACGATGTTTGCCTGGCGGATCTCCGCCTGGCTCTGCTCTCTGAACCCGTCGGTCTCGAAGTGACTGACGTTCACGAGGTAATCGGTGTTGCCCTCGTGCCCCATGACCTTCATCTGTTGTCGTTGGTAGCCATAGCTTCCGAATTGGATGTCCGGCTCAAAGGTGACGGGGCGCTCGGGATTGAACTCGGTGGTGACGTTGATGACCCCACCCGCGGCGTTGCCGTAGAGGACCGAGCTGGGACCACGGATGACATCGATCCGCCCCATGGAACCGATGTCGACGTTCCCCGGCTCCGTGGTGCCGTCGGCGGTGGTGATCGGGATACCGTCCTGCAACAGAGCAAGCCCGCGGATGCCGAAACGCGACTGTGGTCGACGAATGGCCAGACCGATGCCGCCCGACACCGTGTAGCTGCGCCGGTTTTGCACGAGAAGCCCCGGAATCCCGCGGAGCGATTCATCGAGCGATGCTCTACGCTGCCCCGTCTCAATCGTCTCGCGACCAACGACTGAGACGGCCGTGGGGACAGCTGACAGCTCCTGGTCCGCTCGGGTCACCTCGACGGTCTCGGCGAGCGGTGCGAGACCGAACACGAGGTCGAGGCTGCTCACGCCGTCGCCCACACTCACACTGGTCGGGTCGGTCCGGAACCCGGGGAGCACCGCCTGGACGTCGTAGCTCCCTGCCTCCAGCGTCCGGATCCGGTACTCGCCTCTCGCGTCACTAACGACGGTCCGCGACCGCTGGGTTTGCGTGTTCGTCGCCGTGACGGTCACGCCAGGAAGGACGCCACCGATGTCGTCGGTGATAGTGCCCTCGATCGACCCGGCGTCCTGGGCCACCGATTCGGACACGACACCCAGCAGCATCACCAACGTCACGGCACTGGTCCACATCACCCTGTGCAAGGTTCTGCTCATGCTCACCCCGTCACCTGCGATTCATCGTGTCCGGCTTCCCTGGTCCCGCTAGTTCGCCAGCGGGTCTGGCCGAACTTGGAACTTGACGATCCCGGGCTTGGCGCCTTGCCCGCCCTCGATGTGCCACGTGACCGCGGCACCATAGGTGGCCCAGACACCACGCCCTTTCCAACCTCCGTTCGGGTCGTCGATTCTCCCGTCCAGCCCCCGACTGAAGAACGCCTGCGGATACGGTACCCGCAACACCACCCATTCGCCTGTCTCTGGCATCAGAGCCAGCAGCGAGTCTGAGTTCGACCCGTTGGCGATCGGAACGTTCTCACCCAAACCCAGCGTGTTGTACTGATCGACCCAGTTGTAATAGTGGAAGTCACTTCTGACCGGTGGATCCGTATTCGGCATTGTCGGCCCGGGGGTCGCGTAGAGCGTCCAGCCGTCGACGCAGTGACGGCCGTCGAACACGTCTGGCCCCTTCGTGACCGTACACTTGGTCCGGTCGAAAGAGGCGAAATGACCGCTCCCAGACAGGGCTGTCCAGACAACCCCGTCGCGGTCGATGTCAAGGCCCCGAGACCCGAAGCCGGCCTTGTCCGGTGGCACATTCGGGTCGAGCAGCGAGGGCACCTCGAACATCTCGGTCAGACAGGTCTCCGGCGGGTTGTCACCGACGTCCAGTCTCGCCAGCTGTCCAGGGAAACGCGTGGCCGATATCCACAGGGCCGTGTCGTCTTTCGGGTCGCCGATCACACCGTAGCTCCCAATGTTGATCCGCGTGTCGAGAGCCGGGTCGAACTGCTGCACGACACCGCCGCCAGCCCCTTCCTCGCTCGACCGGCTTCGGCCAGCCGGCTCGTTCCACGGCTTCGTGATGACGCCGTCACCGTTGGTATCGAGCACCAGGGGGCACCAGCCTTGCGAGAACTGCTCGTCACCCGTCTCGTCATACGTCTTGGTGGCGAGCCACCCGACCACTTCACCCCCTCCACTCGTGTAGAGCGTGTCGCTTGCGTCCTCGGCAAACTGGAGATGATGGTTGCCAAAACAGGTGTCGACCATGACGAACCGCTCGGTCCCAGGGTCGTAATAGACCAGACCGCGAAAGCTCGAGTCCCGTGGGAAATACTGCGCGTACTTGTTGTCCGACCCCTCGCGGCAGAACGCGGGGGTTTCGCGGCCGCGGATGGCCGAGGTCATCCAGACCCGCCCCTTCTGGTCCATCATTGGGTTGTGCGGGTTGGCCGGATCGTTCCAGAGGATCTCATCGCCATAGAAGCGGGACGGCACACGAACCGCCGTTGGAATCATCGGTCTAATGGTCGACGGGTCCGCACGGGTCGGCACCTTGAGATTGGTAGGAATGTGGGTCCTGGGGTCGAGAATCGCCAGCTGGTCATTCGAAATATTGACCCCGTAGATTGGGCCGTCGGCATTGACCGTCGGGTTCCGCTTGTCCGTCGCGATCTCGTCGTGGATATAGTCGATTTCGGTGCCCCACTCCCACATCGTCGTCACGACGTTTCGCTCGATACCCTGCGGGCGAGGCGGACGGGGCGGAACCGCTCCCGAGGCGATCCGATCACTCCAGTCAGCAAACATCTGCAACCCACGGTCGCGGCCAAAGCGGCTCATCACGCTGCTCATCGGCCCACCTCGCTGCCCCATCTGGACGCGGTGGTCCCACGCAGCCAGGGTCGAGTCGAACTGGTCGAGGTTGTCTATCTCACGAACGATCCGGCTGCCCAGCTGGTGACACAGCATGCACCCCTGTTTCTGGGTGTCCAGCCACTGACCCTGGGTTTGCAATCCAACCGAAATCCCGTTGCCGTCGGGCCCCGTTCCAGGAAACTCCGACGCGTCCGGGGGCTCGATCAGCGAGTACCAATAGTTGGCCGGATAAACCTTGGCTGCCTCGACATCATCGGCGGCCACCCGGGCTTGGAGTGTGAGATCCTGACCTGGCTCAGCGTCGATCTTGGGCGAATCTGCCAGGCCATACCCACGGACCCAGATCTGGTACCGCGCGGGGGGCAGCTCCGGAATGAGAAAACGGCCACCGTCACCGGTGACGACGGTCTTGATGAACCGCGCCGGCAGGTCGTCGGTCTCCGCGATAACCCAGACCCCCTCCTCGGGGCCGCTTTCGCTGGTGACGACCCCCGTGATCTCATCGCCTTCCGCAGCGTGCCCGGGAACACCGACCCACACCGATACGGCAGCGACAAGCGCCGCCCCTGTCAACCACGTGAACCGTGTCGTCATCTGCGTCCCCCTCCTTGCCGGCGTCGGCCTGATAGCCAAAGCCAGTCCGGTTTCGATCGGCCTACGAGCCTTGTTTCGTCCCCGTCCAGTTACCGGTGCCATACCAGCTGAAACTGCCGTCATCGCCGTCGATTACGTCGCCGTCGATCGTCCCCGAGAGATTGATGGGCTGGTCGCCATCGAGGTCGGGCATGACGAAGACGAACGCGATCGCGTTTCCCTCGACCGTCCCTTCCAGGGGGAGGATCTCGCGGTCTCCGAGGTTGACCTCACCCGACAGGGTGTCACCGTCCTGCTCAAAGGTTGCGGTCCACATGGTCTCGCCGACCTGCGTGTTCAGCGTGATCGCCCACTCACCGGCGACGTTGGTCTGGGCCGCCGACACGGGCGTCATCGCCACGACGATGCCGATGCCGATGCCGATGCCGATGCCGATGCCGATGCCGACGATTGCCAACCTGGCCTGCATGTTCTTCCCTGAGCCCTCACGGCCTCGGTGGCCCCCCGTACGGCCCAATATATAGGAGGTCTGCGCCCCCGGCGGCGCACTATGGGCCGCAGAGGCCCGCCTATTGTACCAGTCGCCACCCTTTGGTGTTACGATTCCCGGGCTCACGGGCGGGCCAGCGGAAAGAAGAGCTGCTCCGAAAGAAAGGAAGTCCCTAAAACCATGTCAGGACTGATTACGGCCGTCGGAGACCTCGGTGACAGCTTGTCCCGTTTCACCCAGAGATGGATTCCAGACTCATGGGTCGTGTGCATGATCCTCACGGTGTTGGCGGGACTCCTCGCCATGCTCGGCGCCGGTGCCACACTCAACGAGACGGTAATCGCCTGGGGCGGCGGCATGTGGCAGCTGCTCGAGCTGGCCATGCAGTTCACGATCGCCATGATCGCCGCGCACGCCTGCGTATCGTCGCGGCCAGCCCACCGGTTCCTCGACTGGTTGGCCTCGCGCCCGAACCCGGACAGCCCGGTGCAGGCGATCGTCCTCCTCGGGACCTACTCGATGGTGATCGGCTACTTCAACTGGGCGGCCAGTGTGGTGGCGTCGGCGCTCTTCGTGCCGTTCATCGCGCGCAGGAATCCGAAAGCCGACATCCGCCTCATGATTGCGGCCGCGTACATGGGCATGGGCACCGTGTGGCACGGCGGTCTCTCTGGTTCGGCGCCGCTGATACTCGCGACGCCGGGAAACCCGATTCTCGAGCCGGGGACCGGCCCACCGATCATCGACCGACTGATGCCGGTGAACGAAACGCTGTTTCTTCCCTTCAACCTGGTGTACCTCGTCGTCGTGGCCGTCGTCGCCCTGGTCATGCTCTGGATCCTCACTCCCCGTCACGATCCGTGGACGCTCACCGAGGAGCAACTCGACCTCATGATGCCGTCCATGCCGAAAGAGGACCAGCCCACCACTCCGGCGGATGGGATGGAGCACTTCCGAGGGTGGATCATCCTCGCCGTCGTCCTGATCGGCTATCCGCTCGGTTACTCGATCTTCACGCGCGGCTTCGGGGCCAGCTGGAATATCAACTCGTACAACGCCGTGTTCCTGGTCGGCGCGCTGCTGCTGCAGGGGCGACCCTCCAATCTCGTCCGGGCGTTCGGTAACGGCGCGCGGACCGCGTCTGGCGTCATCCTGCAGTTTCCTTTCTATGCGGGGATTTTCGGGGTGATCATCGGCACCGGACTCGGCGACTGGCTGGGAGAGCTGTTTGTCGCAGTCGCCACCACCGAGACCTATCCGATGATCGTGTACCTCTATTCCGGATTCGTGAACCTGTTCGTCCCGTCGGGAGGGTCGAAGTGGCTGATCGAGGCACCGTATCTGTTGCCCGCCGCCCGCGAGCTCAACGTATCGGCGGCGACGACGGTACTGGCCTATGCCTATGGCGACTCGACGTCGAATCTCCTTCAGCCGTTCTGGGCGATTCCGATCCTGACTGTGACCCGAATGAAGTTCGGTGATGTACTCGGATACACCGGAATCATCGCCGTGGTGCTTGGGGCCGTGACCATCGTCGCGATGCTGATTATTCCGCCCAACCTGTGAGGGCGTCCGACTAACCGACTGGAATCATCCAGGGAAGCAGGTAATACAGCGCCATCGCGTAGATGGCGAATGCGGCGGTCAAGACCAGGGTGATCGGAAAGACCCGACGTAGCAGGTCTCCCTCGCGACCGCTGATCTTGGCCGCCCCTGTGGCGAGCGCCAGCGACTGCGGGGCGATCGCCTTCCCCATCGATCCGCCTGCCGCCAGGCTCGATGCCGCGAAGACCGGTGGTACGCCCGTTTGCTCCCCAGCGACCGCCACCAGGTTGCCGAACAAGGCGTTCGACGCCGTGTTGGTTCCAGAGACGGCGTTGCCCAAGAGACCGAGCAGCACGGCGACCGCCGGGAACCAGAATCCCGACACAGCAAGCGCGACACCGATTGTGAAACTGAGACCGGCATAGTTCATCACGTAGCCGAGCGCGATGATGCTGACCGTCACTCGAATCGCCGACCACAGCTGGCGCACGGTCCTTCCGTAAATCACCGTTGCCTCCCGCGCAGAGATCCGCAACAAGGGCAGCGAAAGGATTCCCGTCAACATCACGAGGGTCCCCGGTACAACGAGGAGGGGTTGGCTGTAGACCGCCGCGTACGGGGTTGGCGCCGGCACGACCGGCGGCGTGCGCATGACCAGATCGTGCAATCCCGGCCAGTCGAGGCTGATCATCGAGAGCGAAGCGAGGGCGTCACGGGCCGGGGACCCGCTGATGCCGGCCATGACCACGACCAGCAAGCCGACAGGGGCCCACGCGCGAATAGTTGCGGCTCGGGTGGGCGGGCCGTCGTCTTCCGTCTCATCCTCAAGAACGTCTGGCTCGCCGGGGAAGCGCCAGACCGACGCTGGCTTCCACACGCTGACCCAGACCACGGCCGTCAGGATCGCCGCGAGCGCGCCCGCGCTTCCAGCAAGATACAGCGTCCCGTAGTTGGACATCGTGAAGGTGCCGATGGCGAAGGCAAGACCGGTCCCGATCGTGATCGGCCACACGTCACGTAGTCCCCGCCATCCCGCAACCAGCCCAACCATGACCGGCGCGCACACCAGCGTCAGCAGCGGGACCTGGCGACCGACCATCACCCCGAGCGCATCCAGGTCAATGCCGGTGGTCACCGACTGAAGCACGACGACCGGAAGTCCCATCGGTCCCCACACACCGGGATGAGAGAACCCCACCAGCGCAACGACCGATGCGGTGATCGGCGGGAATCCGAATCCGACGAGCATGGCGGCCCCGATGGCGACCGGGGAACCGATGGCCACGAGCCCCTCGAGCAAGCCGAGGAAGCCGAAGCCGATAAGCAGCGTCTGAAGTCGCCGGTCGGGAGTCAACGCCGTCAGCGAACGCCTGATGACGTCGAAATGGCCGCTATGGATGAGAAGATTGATGAACCAGACCGCGCCGATGAGGGTCCAGAGCAGTGGAACGAGCGCGACCGCAACCCCGAGCATCACGGCGGACACGAGCAGCCGCGCGGGCATCGCCCAGACCGTGACCGCGAGCACGAGAGCCACCATCAACCCGGCAATCGTGGCCTGGTGGGCAGGACGCTTGAAGACGCCCATCAGGACGAACACGAGCACAATCGGAACGAGTGCGACGACGGCCGATAGCCCGACGCTATCGAGGAAGGGCGCGTAAGTCTGAACCCACATACGCTGGTGGAGTGTCCCTAGTGTGGTGAGTTCAACCACTGGTGCGAAACATCCGCGGCGGTCACGAGGCTCTCACGAGCTGCACTATACGCACGGCTTCTCCTCAAATCAATGAGCCGGCGGCCCGTCTGGTATCATCGCGGCCGTCGATGGAAACACCACTGACGCCCCTTGAGTTCCAGCGTAGAGCCCGCGCGCTCTACGGGGACCGGGAGGCGGTTGTCGATGGAAACACGCGCCTGAGCTACGAGCAGTTCTTCGCGCGGTGCGACCGCTGGTCTGCCGCACTGCAGGCGCTCGGTGTCGAAAAAGGTGACCGTGTCGCCTACGTGTCACCCAACACACATCCGCAACTGGAGTCGTTTTATGCCGTCCCACAGATCGGGGCGGTGCTGGTACCGATCAATTTCCGTCTCACGGCGGAGGAGATCGGCTACATCCTGCAGCACTGTGGAGCCACGGTCGTGTGTGCCCACTCGGACTACCTGGACGCTGTCGACTCCATCCGCGGCTCGTGCCCGCAGATAAGGCACTGCGTCGCGCTCGAGGGCGAGCTCGCGGGGTGGCACGACTACGAGTCGCTCCTGGAGGCCGGGTCGGGGCCGGTGGAGCGACCCCAGGTGGATGAGCGAGACCTCCTGACGATCAACTACACCAGCGGGACGACCTCACGGCCAAAGGGCGTGATGATCACCCATCGGAACGCCTATGTGAACGCCCTCGGGACCTTGATCCACGCGCCGATGACGTCGGCCGACCGGTATCTCTGGACCCTCCCGATGTTTCACGCCAACGGCTGGACCTTTGTCTGGATCGTCACGGCGGTGGGCGGGACACACGTGTGTCTGCGCAAGGTCGAGCCTGCCTCGGCACTACGTCTGGTCCGCGACGAATCGATCACGATGCTTTGTGCCGCACCGACGGTGCTGATCGCTCTGGCGAATGCCCCTGCCGAAGACCGTAACGTTGCTCCCGCTGGGGTCCGGGTGGTCACCGCTGGAGCTCCGCCGGCTGCCGCGACCATCCAGCGGGTCGAGGGGGAATTGGGATGGGAGTTGATCCACGTCTACGGTTTGACCGAGACGGCACCCCTCATCGCCGTCTGCGAGCCGCGACCGGAACACGAGTTGCTCACGCTGGAGGCCCGCTCGGTCATCAAGGCGCGTCAGGGTGTCGAGCTCGTCACATCTGGTGAGCTCAGAGTGGTCGACGAGGCCGACCGCGTCGTGCCACGGGATGGGGAAACGCTCGGGGAGATCGTCGTGCGCGGCAACGTCGTGATGGAGGGGTACTACGAAGATCCCGATGCCACGGCTGAAGCGATGCGCGGCGGATGGTTCCACAGCGGTGATGCCGCGGTGGTGCACCCAGACGGATATATCGAGGTCCGCGACCGATTCAAGGACGTGATCATCAGCGGCGGCGAGAACATCTCGTCGGTCGAGGTCGAAGGGATTCTCATGCGCCACCCCGCTATCCGCGAGGTGGCCGTGGTCGGAATGCCCGACGAGAAGTGGGGCGAAACCCCTCATGCGTTTGTCGTGCTCGACATCGACTGCGCACTGGGAGAGGCCGAGCTGGTCGAATACGCGAAGGAGCGGATGGCGCACTTCAAAGCGCCGAGAAAAGTCGAGTTCGTGACCGAGCTCCCGAAAACCGCCACGGGCAAGGTTCAGAAGTACGTGCTACGACGGGGGAACCGGGCGATTGCCCCCCAGTAGCCGCCCGCTCAGTCCGGCAGCGCGAAGACAAAGAGGTTGTTGCCGTTGCTCGGGCGCAGCTCGGGCGTCAGCTGAAGGAAGCTGGCGGTGGTGGCTGCCCCCCCGGTGCTCACTGCCACATACTGGCGCCCGTCCACCGCATAGCTGACGGGAAAGCCCGAGACCGGTGAGCCGAGGTTGATCTCCCACAGCACCTCGCCCGTCTCGTGATCGAAGGCCCGGAAACGCCCGTTGGCATCTCCACCGAAGACCAGCCCGCCCCCGGTGGCCACCAGCGACAGCGTCGCTGCGCGCTGCTCGTGCAGCCAGGTGGTCTCGCCGGTCTCGGCCGATATCGCGTAGACGGCGCCAAGCTGGTCGCTCCCGGGTGCGAGCTCGTGACGCACGGACAACGCGTAGATTGGATGGCTGGCGTCGGGCGAGCTCGTCGCCAGCAACCGTTGGCACATGTTGCGGAGTGGGTAGTACATCGTGTTCGTCAGCGGACTGTAGGCACCGGCTTCCCAGTCCTTCCCGCCATGCATGTTGGGGCAGGCCAGCACTTCCTGGCCGCTGGCGGTAAAAATCACCTCGGCGTTCTCGGTCACCGCGCCGGTCGCGCCGTCGATATCGCTGATCACGTTCTGCGCGACGGTCGGGGTCGCCCAGAGAAACTCGCCCGTTTCGCGGTCCAGCGTATAGACCACGCCGGTCTTGCCCGGAATGCCGGTCATCACCTTGCGGACCTCGCCTGGTTCGACGCTGGGATTGATCCAGCTCACGGCATTGGGGTCGGGGGCAACCGCGGTATCGACCAGCAGGCGCTCGAACGGGTGGTCGAGATCCCAATGATCGTTCAGGTGCTGGTAGTACCACCTGATCTCGCCGGTGTCGACGTCAAGCGCCAGCGTCGAGTTGTGGTAGAGGTGGGTGTTGTTGATGCCGCCGAGCATGAACTTCGGGGCTGGCGATGTCACCGAGGTGCCCTGGTAGATCAACCCGAGCTCGGGATCGAAGCTCGCCGGCATCCAGGTGCCGACATGCACCCGCTCTTCGTAGGGCACGCCTCCCCAGGTCTCGTCGCCTGGCTCCCCGGGCGCCGGGACTGTCCGGCGCCGCCACAGCTCGTCCCCGGTGCGTGCGTCGTGGGCCACGATGACGCAAGATTCTGGCCCTCCGGCGGGCCGACAGCTCCGTCCAGAGATGACCTTGCCGTCGGCAATGATCGGACCTGAACTATGACCGGCCGGGTGCTCCTTGTAATCCAAGATTTGCGTTTCCCACGCGATGTCCCCTGTCGTGGCATCGAGCCCGAACACGTAGTCGTCGTCGCTCGTGTTGATGATGAACCGGTCATAGATGGCGATGTTGCGGTTGTTGGCCGAGTTACCGCCCACGTAGTCGTAGACATCGTCCGGGAGGTTTCGGCGGTGGTCCCACTTCAGGTCGCCCGTGACGGCATCGAGCGCCTGAATGACGTCGCTGGCCTGCGGCATATAGAGGACGCCGTCGTAGACGAGCGGCGTTCCTTCCTGGCGGCCTGGCGCGAGCGCCCGCGTCCACACCATTTCGAGGGTATCCACGTTCTCGTGGCTGATCTGCTCGAGCGGGCTGTAACCCCAGCTGTTGAGAGTCCGGCGCCACATCAGCCAGTCATCGGGTGACGGATCCGCGAGCATCGCATCGGTGACGGGGGTGAAGTCGCTCGTCGATTGCGCATGCCCCGTTTCGAGGACGGACCCCAGCACGACGAGTGCGAGCGCGATGACGAGTGCATTCGGTGACATCTGCCTATGGCGTGGGCGCATTCGGTTCCCCCTGTGCGTGACTAGTGTGGTGAGTTCAACAGATCTGTACAACGAGGCTGGCGATGCGCGCGGCAGGCAAGGCGCGAAGAGTGAGCATATTGGGCATATGTGAGCGATGAGCAACGCCGCCAGCCGGGATGCAGCCCCGGCCGAATGTATAGATCTGTTGAACTCACCACACTATGTCTACAATCTCCGGGCGCGGCGAGGATTGATTCTACCTCCGGAGGATACGACGTGAGCGCCATCGACGACTTGCTTGCCAACAACCAAAGCTACGCCAGCACTCGCTCCCCAGGCTCGGGACCCATGTCACCAGCGAAGAGGATCGCCGTCGTCGCCTGCATGGATGCTCGTCTGGACACGGGCGCGCTTCTGGGACTCGTCGAGGGCGACGCCCACGTCCTTCGGAACGCCGGCGGGGTGGTGACCGATGACGTGATCCGCTCCCTGGCCATCTCCCAACGACTCGCGGGGACGCGTGAGATCATGCTCATTCACCACACGGATTGCGGCATGCTGACGGTGACCGATGCGGAATTGACGCAACAGATCAGCGAGGGAACGGGGCTCGAGCCTCAGTTTGCCATGGAGACCTTCTCGGACGTGGGTGCTGACGTGCGCCAATCCATCGCGCGGATCAGAGCGAGTCCGTTCGTCCCTTACATCGATCAGGTTCGTGGGTTCATATACGATGTCGCGTCAGGCAGGCTTGACGAAGTAGAGCCGGCGGCGCGTTGAGCTCCAGAGACAGAGCCGCCTCGGTCTATCAAGGAGAGGCACCATGCATGTATCTGAATCGGGGATCCGAAGAAGCCTGTCGACCTTCCAATGCGTCATGCTTACCATGGTCACCATGCTCATCGTCGCCGCGGGAAGTGTGGCCCGGGCACAGGTGGAGAACTTCACTCCGGTCACCGATGCGATGCTGCAGGGTCCCGATCCGGCAGACTGGCTGATGTGGCGCCGGACCCTCGACAGCTGGGGCTACAGCCCGCTCGACCAGATCACGCGACAGAACGTCGACCAGATACGCCTGGTGTGGACACGCGCCATGATGCCGGGCACGCAAGAGGGTACGCCGCTGGTCTACGACGGCGTCATGTACATGCCGAACCCCCGCGACGTCATCCAGGCGATCGATGCCGTCACGGGCGACCTCACCTGGGAGTACCGGCGAGACCTCCCGGACGACCTCGAGGAGTACATGTTCCAGACCGCTGTCACGCGCAACATCGCCATCTACGACAGGCTGATCATCGACACCAGCGCCGATGATTACGTGTACGCGCTGGACGCGGCGTCGGGTCGACTGGTCTGGGAAACGCAAGTCCTCGACTACCAGGAGCACCCGGCCAATCAGACCTCTGGCCCGATCATCGCCAACGGCAGAGTCGTGTCAGGTCGCAGCTGTATGCCGAAGGCTGGTCCGGAGGCATGCGTCATCACCGCACACGACGCGAGGACTGGGGCGGAGCTGTGGCGCAGGCGGACGATTCCCGCACCCGGCGAACCAGGCGACGAAACCTGGGGCGATGTCCCCTTCGAGGAGCGCAGCCACGTCGGCGCCTGGATGGTTCCCAGCTATGATCCGGCGCTGGACCTCATCTACATCGGGACGTCAGTCACTTCGCCCGCTCCGAAATTCCTGCTCGGTGGCACTGAGTACACACACCTGTATCACAATTCGACGCTGGCGCTTGACGTCGACACCGGCGATATCAGGTGGCACTACCAGCACCTGAACGACCATTGGGACCTCGACCACCCGTTCGAACGCTTGCTGGTCGACACTGTCGTCGCGCCGGACCCGGCCGCGGTCAGCTGGATCAACCCACGCCTGCGAGCGGGCGAACGGCGGAAAGTCGTGACCGGTATTCCGGGCAAGACCGGTGTGGTCTATACCCTGGACCGCGAAACGGGCGAGTTCCTGTGGGCGACGCCGACCATCACCCAGAACGTCATCAGCGACATCGACGGGGCCACCGGAGCGGTGACGGAGAACTCGGAGGTCATCTTCAGAAGCGTCGGTCAGGAAGTGCTTGCCTGTCCGACGTGGCTGGGTGGCAAGGACTGGGAGGCCGGCGCGTATAGTCCGCTCACCAACACGATGTACTTCCCGCTGCGCAATGCGTGTGCCCGGATGCTCGCGACGGCCACCCACGACGGCGATATCGGGGCCCAGCTCTACCGGCTGGCCGTCCGCAATCAGTTCGCCCCGGGCACCGACCAACTTGGCACGGTGCGCGCGATTTCGGTGGAGACAGGGGAGACGCTCTGGCGATACGACCAACGGGCGATGACGATGTCGCTGGTCACGACTGGAGGCGGCCTCGTGTTCGGCGGTGACGCGAACGGTCGCTTCCGGGCCTTTGACCACGAGACCGGCGAGATCCTGTGGGAGATCAACCTCGGCTCGCCCGTCACCGGTTTCCCGATCAGCTACGCCGTCGACGGCCGTCAATACGTCGCGGTCAGCACGGGGACGGCCGGGACCTCGAGCGGGCTCTCGGTCTTGACCCCAGAGCTACGCCCGAGCCTGGGCAACAACCTCTTCGTCTTCGCTCTTCCGAATTGACGGTAGCCGCCGCGACGTTTCGGAGCCTGATTCCTATCGCTCGGAGGTATCCCGATCTTCGGCGCGGCCGGCTCTCAGGCTGTTCTCGAGGCCGTAGTTGCCCTCGTGGCAGGCATATTCGAAAAGCCGGTAGGTCCCATCACGATTCAGCGGCATCTGCACCCTCCAGGGGGCGGTGAACGGCTCGGGGTCGTCGATGGTGACTGAGTAGCTCACGGTCTCGGCATCGACCCGCGTGAAGCGTTCGACGATCTTCAATTGCTCGCTCTGCTGGATGCCCCGAAGACCGCGACTCGCGATGTTCGTGCCGATTGTGCCCTGGTCGTTGTAGTTGGCCGTCTCGACGACCAGCGTGTCGCCCTCCCAGTGGCCGCGCGGATCACCGTTCCAAAGCCGGATGTTTTCCGACAGCGGAGCTCGCTCGCCCAGCGCGATGACACGGGCCTCGTGAATCATCTCGTAGAAGATCACGACATAGCCGGGTACTTGCAGGATCTGATAGCCAGCGCCGTACCCACCGGGAAACATGCCTCCCGGTATCCCGCGGGTGATGCACCGTTCCCACGGCGTATGGGTGAGCCATCCGTCAGTCAGGTTCACGAGGTTGGCGTTTCTTCTGGCAATCGCAGATTCCCGTAGGGGGACCCTTCCGCTGGGTGGATCGACGACCATCGAGCGACGGCGCTCGTTCCGAAGCGCGTCACCGGGACCATCGCCCCACGGTCCCCGAGGGGCGCTGGACCGAGCATCGGGATTGGGCTCGGCGGGGGGACGCTGGGGTCGGTTCGAACCGGGAAACCAGGCGGCCAAAGGCGCGAGCCGTTCGAGGTCGATGTCATCCGGTGCCTCGAAGGGCGTTGGGTCGAAGTTGGTCCAGACACCTTGAATGTCAGGCTGTCCGCCTGCCGTTCGCGGTCCCGTGTACTCCTGGGCGAGGACGGTACCGCCACCGACCGCCACCATCCCGACGGCGACGGTCAGCAAAGTCGTGCACGCCGGTCGATACCTCGTAGTCACGATTGCTCTCCCTCAACGATATGCCAGACGTTACGACGTGGAAGGCCTACTTGGCCTGCGCGGCCTCCGATGCCCGGGTGGAACGCAGGGAGAGCTCGGCCGCGTAGTTCCCCTCGTGGCAGGCGTACTCGTAGATCACACCGGTGCCGGGGGCCGGCCGTAAGAAGATGCGTGCGGTCCAGGGCTGCGCCCAGGTCGCTGGGTCATCCAGGGTGTAGTCGTATTGCAGCATCTCGGGTCCAACCCGGCTGAACCGCTCGGTCACCCGAACGGCAGGGGTCGATCCATCGGCGCCGCGCGACAACTGGGTGGTCTCGACCACCAGCGTGTCTCCCTCCCAGCGGCCGCGCGAGCTTCCCATCACGCTCGGCGTGCCGACCTGGGTCGGCGCCGTATCACCGATTGGAATCAGCCGGGTCTCGTGATGCATTTCGATCTGGATGCCGACGTAGTCGGGGGTCTGGAAGATCTGGTAATTGCTGTTGTAGCCACGACCGCTCAACAGGGGCCTCCCGCCGCGACAGCGGACCCCAGGGTCCAGACGGTCCAGCTCTTCGGAAACGTTCTTGAAACCTGTTGGCGCCGGCGCGTTCCGCGCCTCCCGCTGCCGCTTCGCCCGCTCCTCCGCCTCGGCAGACCGGGGTGGTAGTCGCCCATTCGGCGGGTCGACGATCAGCGACGTGCGGTTGTCGAACCAGCGATTGCCCATCCACTGCTGGCCATAGCTCCAGAACGGGGGTCTGGGTGCCGCCGGCTGGTCCTCGGGTGCATCCAGAGAGGCGAGAGCCCGCAAATAGATGGCGTCTCCAAACGCCGCGTCACCCCCCACGTTGTGGGCTTCTGTCGCGAGCGTCTCCAGCGCCGCCACCTCCTCGTCGGTGAGGGTCGCTCGGTCGCCCAATGCTTCCGGTCGCTGCAGCGGTGTCGCCGAGTCGTTGGCCCAGATGCCATTGAGATCGGGACGACCGTCCGGTGTCCGAGGAACCGTCCATCCGTCGGGGGCCTGGCATGCCACGACCATGGACGCCGTCGCCACTACCCCTATCGCCGCTGCGAACGCCACCATGCTATGTCTGCTCATGTGCTACCCCCCCCCAGATGAGGACCGGGATCGTCCGAGTCGATCCTAGCTCGGGAGGACCGGCAGTTCAACGCTCTATTGAACCCCGATCGATCCGGAGGTAGGATGGGGCACTTCTCTGATGAAGACCTTTCCGCAGCTTGGCATCCTGGCGCTCTCGATACTTGGCGCCATCGGGGTGTGCGTATTTGGTCCGGCCACAGCAGCCGCGCAGGCCAACTGGCCTCAGTTCCGGGGTGAGAGGGGTGGAGTCGTCCCCGATGACCCAACGTTGCCAGAGACGTGGGGGGTGGACGAGAACATCGCGTGGTCACTGGACCTCCCGGGACGGTCGTGGAGCTCGCCCATCGTCTGGGACGACCACGTGTTCGTGCTTGGTGTGACGATGGTCGAGGGTCAAGACGCGCCGGTGCAGCCGGTCGAGAGCTACCGTGCGCGCTCGCTCGGCGGGTCGATGACGGCCGCGAACGTCGAAGAGGTCACCACGCCCATGCGCTGGGTACTCTACGATGTGGACTTCGAGACAGGTGCCGTTCGCTGGGAGCAGACCCTCCACACATCGGTGCCCTCGAAAACGACCCACCTGAAGAGCTCGTTTGCGTCCGAGACGCCGGTCACAGATGGAGAGCGTGTGTACGTCGCCCTCGCGGACATCGGCCTGTTCTCCGTCGACTTCCAGGGCAACGTCGACTGGTCGACACCGCTGGAGTGGCTCCCCCGAAGAGGTTGGGGTGCCGCGGCATCTCCCGTGCTGCACGATGGCCGGTTGTATCTCGTCAACGACAACGACGCCCAGTCGTTCGTGGCGAGCTACGACACGGCCACGGGCGCAGAGGTGTGGCGCACGAATCGTGACGAGGGGTCAAATTGGGCAACGCCCTTCATCTGGGAGAACGACGTCCGAACCGAGCTCGTAACGACCGGGAGTGGCGGAGTCCGATCCTATCGCCTCGATGGAGAGCTGCTGTGGTCGTTGACCGGCATGTCGTCGCTCGTCATTCCGACACCGTTCACCGAGCACGGTCTGCTCTACGTCAACTCCGGGTATGTGGCCGATGCGAGCCGCCCGGTGTACGCGATTCGTCCCGGCGCCAGCGGTGACATCACACTCGGCGAAGGCTCTACCAGCAACGACTACGTGGTCTGGTCTCACCCACAACTGGGTTCGTACAACCCATCGTCGATCGTCTACGGCGACTACCACTACACGCTGCTCGACCGCGGGATACTCCTGTGCTACGACGCGAAGACTGGGCGGGAGGTCTACCCGCGGCAGCGGATCACGGCCGGCACGTTGTTCACCGCGTCACCATGGGCATACAACGGGAAGATCTTCGCCCTGAGTGAGGACGGGGACACGTTCGTCATCAAGGCTGGACCGGAGTTCGAGGTCTTGGCGCGTAACTCACTGGACGAAATGGCGCTCGCCACGCCTGCCGTTTCGCAGGGCAGTCTGCTGTTGCGCACCGCGTCGAAGCTCTATCGAATCGCGAACGACTAGTCTGCGCGTCCCGGATCTCGTCGCGCTCCCGCTCCATCGGTGCGCCCGAGCCCTATCGGGCGGCCGGCACGATGGCCGCCTCCAGCGAGCGGAGCAGGTCTACGGTGACACTCTCCTGGTCCAGGGCCATGGCTACGGCCAAGGGCGTCGGCCCGTCTCGGTTCTGGGCGTGAAGGTCGGCGCCATGTTCGACGAGATGGGCGATGACCCGATCCAAACCTGCACGGGCCGCCGCGTGGAGCGCGGTGTTGCCTTGTGGGTCGGCGACGTTCGGGTCAGCGCCAAGCTCGACGGCCAACGTGACCGCCTCAAGAATGGCGTCTTCGGGCTCCGCCCGCCTTGGGGCGATCCACGTTCGCACGCCAGCCGCTCCCATACCCACCGAGGCCATCAACGCCGAGGTCACGTCGTGGCGTGTCTCGTAGCGCCCCAGATGCCGAACGTCGAGCACCACCTCTGGGTCAGCCCCGGAGGCGGCCAGGAGCTGCATCAGCTTCGGTTCCGCGAACCGTGCGGCCAGCCAAAAGGGCGTGGCGCCGACCAGGGACGGCGCAAAGTGAAAGTCCCTCGATGCCCGACGCGTCGGAGTCCAGGTCGTCAGCACGGCGTTCGGGTCGGCCCCGTGTTTGAGTAGGGCCTCCGTGAGCGGCCGATCGCGTCTCATCACCGCTTCGTGGAGCGCCGAGAAGCCGGCATCCGCCGCGCTCGGGTCGGCACCCTCCTTGAGCAAGAACTCGACGAGGTCGATGTAGCCGGAATGGGCGGCCAACACCGTGGCGCTCACCCCCCACGCGTCTTGATCGTTGACGTCTGCGCCTGCCGCGACGAGCAGACGCGCGGAGGCGAGGTCACCAACCCGCGCCGCGAACAGGAGCGCGGTGTTACCGCCGTGGGGAATATCCCGATTGTGCTCTGGAAATCCGTGCGGGGGCGCGGCCATCACCTGGCTCCAGACATCCGACCGAGCCTGCACATCGACGCCATGGGCGAGCAGCGCCAACACAACGTCAACGTGGCCCTGGGCCACCGCCCATATCAACGCCGTCTGCCCGCGAGCGCCTCGCTTCTCGGTGTCGGCACCGTGGGCGAGGAGCTGGACCACCACCTCGGACGCACCCGCGCGGGCTGCCATCATGAGCGGTGTCTCTCCGGACAGAAGCGTGCTGTCGGGGTTTGCCCCCGCCGCGAGCAGTCGACCCACCATGGCATTACTGCCGTTCTCACAGGCGTTCCACAGCGGTGTCGCACCAAGATCGTTGGCGGCGTCGACCTCCGCGCCGGCTCGAATCAAGAGGTCGACGGTGTCCAGGTCGTCGCGGTGGCTCGCCCACTGGAGGGCCGTCGCGCCGTCCGGTTCAGTCTCGTTCACGTCCGCCCCACTGCTGAGCAGCGCCCGAACCGCGTCGATGTCCGAGCTTCGGGCCGCCGCGACAAGGGGCGTCTGCTCGAGCATCCCGGCCGATGCGAAGCCCAGATGGACCGGTCCCGCGAGGAGAGCGGGTGTCACCAACACGACCCACGCGATCGGAATGTTCATCGACCTGTAGGTCCTTCCCCTCTATAGATCGGAGAGGGTTCCAAGCGGGAGGCGACCGGTGCTTCCACCGATCCGTTCTACCGGAACACCCATCTTGTCCATGAGCGTGACCAGCAGGTCGGCGAGCGTCGGATTCCCGGGATAGACGAGGTGTCGTCCGCTCGGAAGCGTCCCGGCCCCGCCGCCGGCCACGAGCAGCGGGAGGTTGTCGCCCGAGTGCCGGTTGCTGTTGGAGATGCCAGACCCATACAGGATGGTCATGTTGTCGAGCAGCGTGCCGTTTCCGTCCGGTGTCTCGCGAAGCATCCCGAGATACCGGGAAAACAGCTCGACGTGGTATCGATTGATCTTGGCCATGTGCGCGACCAGCTCTGGCCGGTCGTTGTGGTGCGAGAGGGGGTGGTGAGCCTCGGGCACCCCAATCTGCGGATAGGGGCGCGCACTCTGCTCCTTGCTGAGCATGAAGGTGATGACCCGGGTGAGATCCGATCGCAGAGCCAGAAGCTGCAGGTCGAGCATCAGCGCCAGATGTTCCTCGAACTCCGACGGAGCGCCCTGCGGCTGCTCGAACTCGGGCAGCTCCAGGTCGTGCTGTTCCTCCGCCCGCTGAATGCGCCGTTCGACGTCCCGAACGGCATCGGCATACTCCTCGACTTTGACCTGGTCCGCTGGTCCGAGCTCGGCTCGAAGCGCTGCGAGCTTGTCGGTCACGGCATCGAGGAGGCTCTGCTGCTGCCGGAGCCTCGTCTCCCGCACTGACCGTTCGGTGCTCCCGCTGTCGCCAAACAGCGTCTCGAAGACTACGCGGGGATTCCATTCGGTCGGGAGCGGCTGGGTCGGGCTTCGCCACGACAGCGTGTGGGTGTAGACGCAGCTCAGGTTGCCCGAACAGGCTCCGGCATTGGCCGGGCGGTCCATCGACAGCTCCAGTGATGGCACTTGCGTCCGGTCAGCGAAATGTCGAGCCAGCAGCTGGTCCATCGACACGTCGGCGATGATGTCGGTTTCGTCCCGTCCCCCCCGAGTGGTACCGGTCAGGAACGACCCGGACGCGCCCGCATGGATGTAGTTCCAGTTTGCTCGGAGCCCGGAGAGCACCCGCACCTGATCGCGGTAGGGGCCGAGCGGCTCCAAGACTGGGGTCAGATCGAACCCCGCACCCTCTCCGCTGGGAGTCCAGTGCTCCATCGCCATACCGTTTGGCACGTAGAAGGTCTGAAAGCGATGAACGGGCCGAGCTGCAGCGCGAGCCCCTACGGTCACGGTCGGGATCATCGCGTCAAGGACCGGCAGGGCGAGGGTCGCCCCGAGGCCCCGCAGCACAGTTCGTCGTGGCAAAGGTTTCTTGATCAGGAACGGCATCTCCGTCTCCTCACCTTTTCGGTCCGCTGACCGACGCCTCTACTCCGCGCATGAGAAACGTCGGGCTCTTGACGATGCCGAGCACCAGCGCCGACCATCTGTAGTTGTCGTCAGCCGCCGCGCGCACGACCTGACGTACCATCGGCTGATCATAGTGCTCGAGCCGGCGGCCCAGTGCATAGGCGGCGAGCTTCTCGGTAACGGTACGCGGAAACCGGTCACCGTCTTCCAACAACAGCGCCCGCAGTCCGGCGAGACCCTCGATAGCGGCGCCGGTGCTTGTCGTGCCCCGGGCATCAACCGGTTTGCCACCCTCATCCTCGGTCCGCCACCCGCCGATGACGTCGAAGTTTTCAAGAGCGAACCCGACCGGATCGATCACCGAATGGCAGCTGGCGCAGGTGGGATTGCGTCGGTGCCGAGCCAACCGTTGACGAATTGTTTCGGGCTGGGTCGTGGATTGCTCGCGAAGGGTAGTATCAACCCCTGGCGGCGGCGGTGGAACCCTCACGCCAAAGATATTGTCGAGCAGCCACTTGCCCCGAAGCACCGGCGACGTGCGGTCGGGATACGACGTCGTGGCCAGAACCGCGCCCTGCGCGAGAAGTCCGCCCCGCTGGTCTCGGTCAGCCACCCTGACCCGTCGAAAGTGGCTGCCGTAGACATCCGGTATCCCGTAGTGGCGGGCCAGGCGCTCGTTGACGAAGGTGTAGTCGGCGCTCAAGAGCTCAGTCACGCTTCGATCCTCGCGCAACGTGCTCCCCACGAATAGCTCCGTCTCCCGCCTGAACGCCTCGAGCAGGTTGTCGTCGTAGTGGGGATAGCGCACCTGGTCGACCACGACGTCATCCACCCGCCTGAGATTGAGCCACTGGGCCGTAAAGTCGCCAACCAGCGCGTCGGCGGCTCTGGGGTCGGCGAGCATACGCCTCACCTCGCGCTCGAGCACCGCGGGCGAGGTCAGTGCGCCGGCCTCGGCCAGCGAGAGCAGACGGTCGTCGGGGAGACTACTCCACAAGAAGAACGACAGCCGTGACGCAACTTCGATGTCGCTCAACCGATAGACCAGCCGTTCACGTGAGCGCGTCTCCGGATCCCGGTAGACGCGCAGCAGGAAGTCGGGATCAACCAGCATGCCTTCCAGCGCGAACTGAATGCCTGATTCAAACGTGCCGCCGGTCTGGCGTCCGCTCTCGAAGAAGACGAGGAGCGAGTCGATGTCGTCGTCGGTGACGGGCCGGCGGTAGGCCCGTCGCGCTAGCCGCGTGAGGATCGCTTTGGCACACGGTCGCTCGGCCGCCGTGTCGTGGGGATCGCAGGTAAAGATCAGCTCGCGACTCGGCGTCTCGCTCACACCCTCGACAGAGAACGGGCCTCCGATCTCCACCGATGCGACCGCGGCGTATCCCATGTACACCTGGTCGTTCGTGATGACGCGTCCTCTTTGTAGCGGCTGCGGAAGTCCCTCGGGCTCCCACAGCTCCCGCACGAACGACACGCCCACGACATGCCGCCCTGCCTCGACGGGTACCCTGACTTCGAGCCGTGCATCGCCCGAAACCTGCATGTACTCTTCCCACCTCGGGTCACCGGCAAAGCCCGGCTCACCGGCGCCAGCGTAGCTGGCCGCGGCGGGCGTGCCTTCCGCACTGCCGCCCACCGTAAACCGATCGAGCAGCTCTCCGTCGAGTCGCACGTCGAGTTGCTGGGGCCAGCCCATCCCCACCAGGTAGTCCTGATACTGGCGCCGGAGCCGAACCTTGATGACGTACTCACCATCGACCGGGAACTGATGCGCCACCGCCGTGCCGCCGCGCGACCCGAACGGGAGATCCTTGCTGCGACGATCGTCCTGGACGATATGCAGGGGGATCTCGAAAACCTCGACACCGGGGCTCGGCGGGGGGAGCCCCACCGCGAGACGTGTTACCTGGCGTGCGACTGACAGGTAGCGCTCGAGGTGTGCCTTCGAGATGGTCAGCACGTTAGCGAAATTGTCGAAGCTCCCATCTGCCGTCTCGTCACCCGGCAACAGCGACGTGACGTCGAGGTCAACCGCGAGCAAATCTCGAATTGCGTTGTTGTACTCAGTGCGATTGAGGCGATGCACGGGTGCGACCCGGCCTGGGTTGGGGCTGGCCGACCAGGCCTCGTCGAGCTCCGCCTCGAGCCAGTGCACGAGCGCAGAAGAGATGGCGCCATCGGGACGCGGCAGCCCGGGCGGGGGCATCGAGCCAGCTCGAAGCTTGGCCACCACGCGCTCCCAGACATCCGCGCGGTCACCGGGCGTCGTCATGTCGAGCGCATTGGAATCGAGGGAGAGTCCAGCGGTGCGGAGCCGGGCGTTGTGGCACCGAACGCAGTACTGGTCCAACACCGCGCGTGCCTCTGACGCAGATGCGGACGCGGTCACGACGCGCTCCGGCCCACCGCTCTCCGCCGTCTGACCGCTCGCGTCCGGCGCCGAGGCCAGACCCGAAACGAGGGCCAGACACGCGATCGCCGACCGGAGCCGCCGCTCAGGAATGAGCATGCACCCCTATTAGAGCATCCAATGCCGTTTTGAGCATCCAATTACCTGCCAGGCCAGTTGTCTCGCGACCCCAGGGTATTATCGTGCCTTCAAAGTGAGGTCTGGCCTATGACTCGATCGTGCGCCCTTCCATTCTCGAGCGTTGCCTGGGTGATGCTCCTTGTCAACGTCCCGTTCGCCACGGCTCAAGAGCACCCGGGTCAGGAGGTCTTCGCCGAGACCTGCGCGGTCTGCCATGGCGCAGCCGGTGGCGGCAACCTCGGGCCACCGCTGTTGCCCTTCGCCCTGGAAGCTCGAGAGCTCCTGAGCATCGTCCGGGAGGGGCCAGGACAGATGATGGCGTTCTCGACCGCCGACATCGACGATGACCAGGTCGGGCTCGTCGCTGGCTATCTCCGGCAGCTGTCCGGATCCCCATCCGCCGGCGCAATCGTCGAATGGCCGTATGTCGGGGGGGACCAGTGGAACAGGCGCCATTCCGAAGCCGACGACGTGACGCCGGACAACGTGGACCAGCTGGAGATCGCCTGGACGTGGCGCCCCGAAGAGCGAATCGAAACCGAGTTCGGCACCGTGCCCGGCAACCTCGCGGCAACGCCGCTGATGATCGACGACGTCCTGTATCTGAGTACGAACTACAACCGCGTCGCGGCACTCGACGCCGATTCGGGCGCCGTCAAGTGGATCTTCGATCCTCGCGCGTACGAAGGCGGGATGCCGGCGCTTGGTGGCGGCTTTCGCCATCGCGGGGTCACCGCCTGGCGCGACGGGGAGGACCTGCGCATCTTTCTTCCGAGTCGGCACCTCATGTACTGCCTCGACGCGAGAACCGGAGAATTGGTACCGTCGTTTGGTGACAACGGTGTCATTGACCTGAGCCAGGATCTCCTGTGGCCAATCAATCCTGCCCACTTCGAGGTCAACGCGGCCCCGGTCATCTACAAGGACCTGGTAATCGTCGGCAGCTCGCTCGGTGACCGCCTGATCTACCGGAGGCTTCCACCCGGGGACGTCCGCGCCTACGACGCCCGTACTGGGAAGCTCGTCTGGACCTTCCACCCCATTCCGCAAGAGGGAGAATTCGGCACCGATACCTGGGAGAACGAGGCCTGGCGCTATAGCGGCGCCACGAATGTCTGGGGCGGCATGACGGTCGACGAAGAACGCGAGCTCGTGTTTCTGCCGGTCGGGAACGCGACCAACGTGTACTACGGCGGGTCACGGCTCGGCGACAACCTGTACGCGCAGAGCGTCGTCTGCCTCGATGCGAATACGGGAGATCGCGAATGGTACTTTCAGATCGTGCACCACGGGATCTGGGACTACGACCTGCCAACCCAGCCGATCCTCATGCCTCTCACGGTCGATGGCCGCGAGATCGACGGGGTCGCTCAGCTCACGAAGCAGGGATTGACCTTTGTCTTCGATCGCGTCTCCGGTGAGCCGGTGTGGCCGATCGAAGAGCTTCCGGTGCCCCAGACCGACATCCCAGGCGAACGGACGTCTCCGACCCAGCCGTTCCCGACCCGTCCGCCCCCGTTGACGGGAACCACTGGCATGTCGGCTGATGATGTCTTCGACCTCACACCCGAGCTCAAGGCGAAAGCTCTGGACAAGCTGAGCGAGTTCCGCTCGGGTCCGCTCTTCACTCCGCCCAGCCTCGAGGGAACGCTGACACGGCCGAGTCCCGGCGGCGGCGTCAACTGGGGCGGCGGTGCGTTCGACAGCCAGACTGGGTTCCTCTACGCCAAGGTGTCTAACGTGGTAAACGTGCTGAAGCTGACGAAGTACGACCCAGAAACGACCGTCAACCCCTTTGCCGATAAGGACGACCCTGGGTACGTCGGCTACGACGCGGTGCTCGGGGTCTCGTCGTCGTTCGAGAACGGCATTCCGCTGAACAAGCCTCCGTATGCCTTCATGGTCGCGGTGGATCTGTCCACGGGTGACATCGCCTGGCGCGTGCCCTTTGGCCACGGGAGCGACGGCCTGCGCGAACACCCGGCGCTGGCGGGAGTCGAGCTGCCCGAACGACTTGGGACCTCAGGGGCTCCGGGTGCGATCGTGACCAAGGGTGGCCTGGTCTTTGTGGGCGGCGGCGAGGACGCCCTCTACGCCTTCGACAAACGCACTGGAGAGGAGTTGTGGTTCGGGGAGCTCGCCCAGCGCTCGACCGCGACGCCGATGAGCTACCGGACGAGCGGCGGGCGTCAGTTCGTCGTGATCGCTACCGGTTCCGGCACGAGTCAAGAGCTCGTGGCGTTCACCATTCCCGATTGAGTTGGCAGCTAGCGTGGCTCACCACACTAGCTCCCGCTCTTAGCGCACTCCGACGTCGGTCTGCCGCCAGGACTGGTTGGCCGGTTCGTCCGGATCCGAGGTGAGGAAACGAATCACCTCGGCGTGATACTCGTCGGGATTGTCGAAGGCGGGCGCATGGCCCACCTCAGGGAAGATGAGGAGCTCCGCGTTCTGTAGCTGCTCCGCGACGTTTCGGGCCAGTTTTGGGTAGTCTTCCACCAGTCGGTCCTCGGCACCCCCAATAACCAACGCCTTCGTCGCGATGTACTGCCACTCGTGAACGACCGGATCCTCGAAGAGGATCATCCGCTGCGCGGCCCGGATGCGCGCCATCCGCGGCCAGTCGCCACCCAGGGTCAGACCGTACTGAACCCAGACCCAGTGCAAGTACTCGGGCTTCCATCCTCGCGGGTAGTAGCGGCGGTGTCCCCGGAGGACCGACTGGTAGTTGGTACCCAACGCGCTCTGGTACGCCTCTTCCGGGTCCATCCACTCCCGGCCAGCCCGCGTGTCGGTCAGACCTATCTGGTTGACGAAAACGACGTGGCTCGTGACGTCTGGATAAGTGGACGCAAAGCGTGTAGCTACCATCCCACCCATGGAGTGCCCGAGAACCGCCGCCCGGTCGATGCCCAACGTGTCCAGTAGCTGTTTCGTGTGGCGGGCCGGCATGTGCAGGTTGTAGTGGATAACCGGCTTCGATGAGCGACCATATCCGATGCGGTCGACGGCGACCACGCGGAAGCCTTCGCTACTCAACGCCTCGATCGTCACGCCGAACGCGGCGGCAAAGAAGTTCATGCCGTGAAAGAGCACGACCGTTTGGCCATTCGGCGGGCCTCCCGGCGGCACGTCCATATACGCCATACGGTAGTCCTCGCCTTTGAGGCTGATGTCGAGGTAGCTCACCGGATGCGGATAGGGAACGTTGCTGTAGTCGATGGCCGTGGGTCCCCAGTCGGCCGGTGGCTCTGAGGGCGGCTCGTGCTGTGCGAACGCCTCTGATTGACCAGCCAGGCACACGACCGCCACGAGCCCGAGTACGACCAGTGCCCGAGTTGTCACAGGTTGACCAGCGAGCATGTCAGTCTCCTCCTCGTTTTCGTCACACCATTAGCTGTCATAGCGCTACCAGAGGCGACCGGTCCAGGATCACCTCAATCTCGTCCATGATTCGGTCCATCCGGGCAATCAGCGCGTCGTAGGGAGCATCGGTGGCCAGGTCGATCCCGTAGTCCTGGAGCAGCTCGTAGGCATACCGGGACCCGCCCGCCGACAGCACCGCTAGATAGTCGTCGCGGGCTTGTTGGTCGCCGCTCAGGAACCGCTCGGCGAACATCGTGCCGCCGGCAATCGACGTCGCGTACTGAAAGACATAGAAGTTGCGGTAGAAATGTGGGGTGAAGGCCCACTCGACGGCGTAGGCCGAATCGTAGCTGAGCACACCCTCGTCCGACCCATGATACTGACGGACGAGCCGCTCATAGATCTCGGTCATCTTCTCGCCCGAGAGCGCCTCACCCGCCTCCACTTCCTCGTGGATCGTGAGCTCGAACTCGGCAAACATCACCTGCCGGAAGAACGTGCCCCGAACGGCCTCGAGCGCGGTGCCAAGATAAAACAGACGCTCCTGATCTGAGAGCTCCTGCGACAGCATGTACTCCTGAAGCAGCACCTCGTTCGTCGTCGACGCGATTTCCGCAGTGAAGGTGGCATAGCCGGAGGTTTCATACGGGTTGTTCGCCGTCGACAGCATCGTGTGGATTGCGTGACCCCACTCGTGGGCGAAGGTCGAGACTTCGTTGAAGCTGCCGTTGAAGTTGAGGAGCAGGTAGGGATGCAAATCATAGATCGCGCCATACATGTAGGCCCCGGGGGCCTTGCCCTGCTCCGGATAGACATGCATCCAATCGCCGTCGAATCCCTCCTGGAGCATGCCGATGTACGCCTGACCGAGTGGTTCAGCGGACGCACGCGACAGGGTCTTCGCCTCATCGAGGTCGAAGGTTCGATCCGAGGCCACGAGCGGAGGATAGATGTCGTAGTAGGCGAGGTCATCGACATCGAGCATTCGCCCCCGAAGCGCGAAATACCGACGGAGCGACGGTAGATGCCGGTGGGCCGCCGCAATCAATGTTCGATAGACTTCGACGGGAATATTGGGTCCCGAGAGCGCGGCGTGGAGCGCCGTCTCATACTTCCGAGACTTCGCCTGAAACACGTGCGCCTTCACCTGCGTGTCGAGCGTCTGACCCAGCGTCGTCTCGTAAGCCTTCCACGTCTTCCAGAACGCATCGAACACGAGCTTTCGGTCAGACCGGTTCTGCGAGGCGCGGTGGAGGGAATACGCAGCCTGGTCGAGGCGGACCTCTTCCCCCGTTGCCAGCGTCACGGTCGGGAACGGCATGTCGGAAGATGACAGCATCGCGTAGATCCGCTCTGGCCCCTGGACGACTGGACCGGTCGCTGCGATAACCTGCTCGGCTTCATCGGACAACGTGTGAGGCTCCTGCCTGAGAGTGTTCCGCAGGTTGAAGGCGTGCTTCTCCAGTCCTGCGTCGGCAGCGATGAATCGCTCGATCGTCTTGGAGCCGACCCGGAGCAACTCCGGTGACACGAAGCTTGTGGCTTCGCCAAACTCCGACAGCAAAGAGGCGGCCACGCTTCGACGCTCCTGATGACCGGCAATTCGACGATCTTCGTCAGACTTGAGGAACGCGTACACGTAGAGCCTCGCCAGCTCCTTCTCCGTCACGTTGATCGTGTCAAGGGCTTCGAGGAGTATCGCCGCGTCGTCGCCAAGGCGTCCGCGATAGGTCGACAGCTTCGTGACCTCGGCGTCCAGGCGATCCTTTTCCGCGTCCCAGGCGGCGTCCGTCGGGTAGATCTCACTGAGGTTCCAGGAAATCTGTTCTGGGACCTCGCGGGTGTCCTGATTGTGAGCAGTCGTAGTTGTCATCATCGTGGTCGTCAAGATAAGGGATACCGCGAGCCCGGCGACGGCGAGCCGCGGAGTCACGGCGCGAGCCTCCCGGGAGTCGCTACCCCTTCGCGAGCGTTCGCAGGACATACGGCAGGATCCCGCCATGACGGTAGTACGTGAGTTCTTCCGGTGTGTCGATGCGGGCGGTCGCCAAGAAGGTCGTCGTTGCGCCATCGGGCGCAATGGCTTGCACCTGCAGCTCGCTGCGCGGCGCCAGTCCTTCACTGATTCCGGTCAGCTTGAACGATTCCTGTCCCGTTAGACCGAGCTCGCCGGCGCCTTCGCCCTCCCGGAACTGCAACGGCAGCACCCCCATGAATACCAGGTTGCTCCGATGAATCCGCTCGAAGCTCTGGGCGATAACGGCCTGCACGCCCAGCAGCATCGTGCCCTTCGCGGCCCAGTCCCGGGACGAACCCGACCCGTACTCCGTACCGGCGAGCACGAGGAGCGGGGTGCCTTCCGTCTTGTACTGCGTACCGGCGTCGAAGATGCTCATCTGCTCGCCATCGGGCTGGTGGCGGGTCCAGCCGCCCTCAGTTCCCGGGGCCAGCTGGTTCCGTAACCGGATGTTGGCGAAGGTGCCCCGCATCATCACCTCGTGGTTCCCACGTCGACTCCCGAACGAATTGAAGTCGCTCGGGGCAACGCCACGAGAGATGAGGTACTGGCCAGCCGGTCCGTCGGCCGGGATGGCGCCGGCCGGCGAGATATGGTCAGTCGTCACGCTGTTGCCCAGCACCGCGAGAACGCGTGCCCCGGCGATGTCTCCGGGTGGCGACGGATCGGGGTCGAGATCTTCGAAGAAGGGCGGATGCTGGACGTAGGTCGACTCGGCGTCCCACTCGAACCGCTGGCCGCGCGGGGCGGGTAGCGCCTGCCACCGTGCGTCACCGTCGAACACGGCGGCGTACTTCGAGATGAACTGGTCCCGTTGCACCGAAGCCATCGCATGGCGCACTTCCTCACCAGTGGGCCAGAGATCCTTCAGGAACACATCCTGCCCGGCGGGGTCCTGACCCAACGGCTCGGTCGTCAGGTCGGTCGTCATGTGACCGGCCAACGCGTAGGCGACCACCAGCGGTGGAGACGCCAGATAGTTGGCCCGAACCAGCGGCTGCACCCGCCCCTCGAAGTTGCGGTTGCCGCTCAGGACCGAAGTGACCACGAGGTCCTGACCATTGACCGCAGATGCGACATCCTCGGGGAGCGGTCCGCTGTTGCCTATACACGTGGTGCACCCGTAACCGACCAGACCGAAACCGATCTGTTCGAGAGGCGCCAGCAAGCCGGCCGATTCCAGGTATTCGGTGACCACCATCGATCCCGGAGCGAGACTCGTCTTGACCCACGGCTTTGGCCGCAGCCCGTGCTCGACGGCCTTCTTGGCCAGAAGCCCGGCTGCCAGCATCACGCTGGGATTCGACGTGTTGGTACAGCTGGTGATGGCCGCAACGACCACTGAGCCGTGCCGGAGGCCACCGTTCGCTGGCCGTGCTGCCGCTTCTTCGCTAGAGCCGGAGGCGGACAGCATGTCGTTCAGCACCGTCGAGAAGGCCTGCTTGGCGCTCTTGAGCGGAACGCGGTCCTGCGGACGCTTGGGACCGGCGATACTGGGCTCTATGGTGCCGAGGTCGAGCTCGATCACACTCGAGTAGACCGGGTCGTCATCGTGGCCGGCGAACAGGCCCTGGCTCTTCGTATAGGCTTCCACCAGGTCGATCTGCGCCGGCGACCGGCCGGTGAGCCGCAAGTAGTCGAGCGTCACGTCGTCGATGGGACAAATGGCCACCGTCGACCCGTACTCCGGCGACATGTTGCCGAGCGTGGCGCGGTCGGCCAGGGTCAGCGACGCCAGGCCCGGCCCGAAGAACTCCACAAACTTTCCGACCACGCCGACCTGTCGCAGACGCTCGGTGATCGTCAACACGAGGTCGGTGGCCGTCATCCCCTCTAGCAGCTCTCCGTGCAGCTTGAAGCCAACCACCTCCGGGATGAGCATCGAGATCGGCTGACCGAGCATCGCCGCCTCAGCCTCGATTCCACCGACACCCCACCCGACGACACCCAGACCGTTGACCATCGTGGTGTGGGAATCGGTGCCGACCAGCGTGTCCGGGTACGCTAGCGTCTCGCCGTCAATCGTTTCCTGACAGACGACCCGGGCCAGATACTCGATGTTGATCTGATGGACAATCCCCGTTCCGGGTGGGACGACCTTGAAGTTGCGAAACGCCTCCTGTCCCCACTTGAGGAATGCGTAGCGTTCCTTGTTTCGAGAGAACTCCAGCTCCACGTTCAGTTCGAACGCATCGGGCGTGCCGAAGTGATCGACCTGAACCGAATGGTCGATGACGAGCTCCGCGGCTTGAAGCGGATTGACGACGTCCGGGTCACCGCCAAGCCGTGCGATTCCGTCCCGCATCGCCGCCAGGTCGACGACCGCCGGCACACCGGTGAAATCCTGAAGCAGGACCCGAGCCGGCATGAAGGCGATCTCGCGTCCCTGGCCAGGCGTCCAGCGGGCCAGTGCTTCGATATCCTCGGGGTTGACGAAGCGTCCGTCCTCTCGCCGCAGCATGTTTTCGAGGAGGATCTTGAGTGAATAAGGAAGCCGGGTCACACCCGGGAACCCAGCATCTGCCAGGGCCGGTAGGCTGTACATCGAGATCGCGGAGGCTCCGGCTGGGAGTGATTGACGTATTCCAAAGGAATTCATACTCATAGTGAACCTGTAATGTTCCTCCGACAGACGCAGGCGGCGCAAGCACCCGACCGGGGGCGCAACGAAGGATGACAGAGCGACGACCACCCCTCGGTGCGCACATGTCCATCGCTGGCGGTCTTCCTCTCGCCATCGATCGGGCCGTCGCCACGGGGTGCGAGGCCATTCAGATCTTCACCAAGTCGTCAGGACAGTGGCGCTCGCGTCCCCTCCCGGTCGATGAAGTTGATCGGTTTCGTCAGCGGGTCGACGAGACCGGCATCGGACCCAACGTCGCCCATGCCAGCTATCTCATCAATCTGGCCTCGCCCGACCCCGCGCTGTGGCGCCGTTCCAAGAGTGCCCTCATCGACGAGCTCGAGAGGGCGGACGCACTCGGCTTGGCCGGCGTTGTGCTCCACCCCGGTGCGTACACGACCAGCACGGAGGCCGACGGACTCGATCGGATCGCCGACGGCATCGCGGAGGTCCTCGACGAGCACCCACCCGGCAGCGCCCAGCTCCTCCTGGAGCATACGGCCGGTCAAGGGACGGTCCTGGGACATCGGTTCGAGCACCTCCGCACGATCATCGACCCGCTGAGGAGGTCGACGCGGCTCGGGGTGTGTCTGGACACCTGCCACCTCGTCGCGGCTGGCTATGACCTCCTCAGCGACGAAGGCTACGCGGACGTCTTTGCGTCATTCGATCGCATCGTCGGACTGGACCGGGTCAAAGCCTTTCATCTCAACGACTCGAAGCACCCGCTGGGGAGTCGGCGCGACCGCCACGAGCACATAGGTGGCGGCTACCTCGGGCTGAAGCCTTTCGGACGATTGCTGAAGGACGACCGGTTCGGGGCGATACCGATGGTGCTGGAGACGGCAAAGGCCGGCGGAACGTCAGCCTCGTCGGTCGAGGCCGACGCTATGGATGTGGAGAATCTGGAAGCCCTTCGTCGTCTTCGCTGAACACCTCGGCCTCGAAGCGAAACAGCGTGGCGCTCCTCTGCCATGCGTCTGACCGCAAACCCGCCTTGGCGCACGTATTGGCCACGAACAGGTGTGGGTCCCATCCCTGTTCGACCGCGACCTGCGGGAGCAACAGCCCTCGCCCTTCGCCAGCCTCGGCGACCAGCCCGTGGAGACCTATCTCGAGATCGTCTGGACCCGAACAGGCTTCGAGTGGCCCCAGGACCGAGACCTCGACCACGATCGCCGCCAACTCGTCGATCCCCACCGGCGAGAACCTTGGGTCCTCGGTGGCAGCCGCCGCCGCCACCTGGCCCACCGTGTCGACCAGCGGGTCGGTTGCCTCAACCTGTCCGACACAGCCGCGAAGGGCCTGGCCGATCCGAAGCGTCACGAACGCACCGCTCGGACGCGCGTCCACCCGCTCAACCAGTTTGGGAGGTCCTGATCCGCGGACCTTCGCCGCCACTGCATCGCGTGCCACTCGAAGCAGGAGGCGCCGTTGGTCTCCGGACAGGAGCGTCACTCGCTCTCCCCGCCGATGACCGCGGCGAGATACCCCACGACGGCCGACCGGTCACCGGAGACGTCTCCCGAGTCGGCGCGGCACACGACCTGCGACCTCGTCGCGCCGAGCACGCGCGCGGCCTGCATGACCGCGGCGGCCGGGCCGCCGCCGCAGGCTACGCATCGTCCACGGTCCTGCTCTGGATAGCGCTCGAGCTCGTCGAGAAGACCCTGTGGGTCGAACCGGTTGACATGACCGACAACGACGGCATCGAGCTGAGCGGCGCGGGGAGCGTCGAAGTAGTGCGACAGGTCGGTACTCGCAACCATGAGGGCTCGGTACCCGGCCAGCGTCTCCGCAAGGGTCGTGGCCAGCGCGTTCACCGTCTCCCTCGTTTGGTCTCCCATGACCAACGGCACGATGGGCGTCTCCGGTAGCACGCGTCCGAGGAAAGGTAGCTGCATCTCGACCGAGTGCTCCCGCTCGTGAGCGCGCGTGTACTCCACGACGACCGCGCTCTGCAGAAGCCGACCTGCCGTCCCCTCCTCGATCGGAATGGGCCCCATCGGAGTGCCGAACGCCCCACGCGGATAGATCGAGACGCCGTCGAATCGGGCGAAATGGGACGGCCCGACGACCACCACCACCTCGTACTTCCTGCCAACCACGGCACGATACGCATGACCCGCGACGGGCCCCGAGTAGACCAAACCGGCGTGCGGGGCGATCAGCGCCGTGACCCCCCCGGCGCTTGCGGCCAGCTCTGAGGAGACCTCGGCGGCGGCCAGATGCGCATCCACCTCGTCGACGAGGGTCTGGCGATCAGCGGGATACCACGTGCCGGCGATCGGCGAACGGCGGATGGGGTCGAATTGACGCATATGTTGCAGTCAAACTATTGTGCCCTCAATCGACTCATGTGTTCAGAACATTCGGAAACGAGGTGCAACCCGCGGCTCCGGTCACTACGTTCTGTCGTGTGGGCCGCCGTTCTGACGCTCACCCTGAGCGCCGCCGTCGTCGGCCAATCCGACGAGTACCATGCGACCCAGAATGCATGGCGAGCCGACCGAGAGGCGCGTCTGGTCGCAGACGACGGATGGTTGACGGTGGCCGCGCTCCATTTCCTGCGACAGGGGGAGAACACCTTCGGTACGAGTCCGCTGAACGACCTGGTGCTGCCGGAGGGACCGGTGTCGGCTGGCGTGTTCGAGCTCCGCGGCGGTGAGGTCTACCTGAGAGCGACCGACCGGCTGGTGGTCGACGGCGAATCCGTGATGACCGCCAAGCTCTACCCGACCGAGGAGCACCGCACGAACCTCACCATTGGCGACCTGACCATGTGGGTGCACCCTAGCGGA
The DNA here is from genome assembly GCA_965249105.1 of Vicinamibacterales bacterium. Classification (GTDB taxonomy): domain Bacteria; phylum Acidobacteriota; class Vicinamibacteria; order Vicinamibacterales; family UBA8438; genus CAUZIB01. Next base: position 3,330,798 of record OZ252219.1, read on the forward strand.
GGACGACTCGCTATCCGTCTCCGTGACACGAACAGCCAGATCCGGAAGAACTTCACTGGCCTGACCTGGTTCCCAATCGACGAAACCTACCGCGTGCAAGGACGCTTCGTCCGGCACAACGAACCGCTCACGGTCAGCTTGCCGAATATCCTTGGCGACGTCGAGCAGTTCACCAGCCATGGGTCGGTGATCCTGACCCTCAAGGGCCAGGAGATGAAGATGTTGCCGGTGACATCATCGGATGGTCGGCTCTGGTTCATCTTCAGAGATCTGACGAGCGGATCGGAAACGTATCCGGCAGCGAGATTCATCTACGCGGACCCGCCCGACGACGATGGGTGGACGACGGTCGATTTCAACCAGGCCTACAACCCTCCGTGCGCCTTCAATCCTCACACGACCTGCCCTCTGCCCCCCGAGCCGAACCGACTCGGCGTCCGTGTCGAGGCGGGCGAGAAGAACTATCACAACTAGTGGGGTTCCCGTAAGTCGGGGGTGCGGCACCCTTGGTCGGGGGCCGGGCTGCGCCCGGCGTCGGGGGTCGGGGGCGGGCTGCGCCCGCGGTCGGGGGTCGTTAGTCGGGGGCGGGCTTCGCCCGCGGTCGGCGGTCGGGCGTCGTGGTAGGGTGTTGCGCATGCCGTCGCCACTCACGCTACAGGACGTCGAGCGGGTCGCCGCACTCGCCCACCTCGACCTCACGCCAGAAGAAAAGAAGCTCTTTACCCGTCAGCTCGCGCAGATCCTCGAGTATGCAGAGCGCCTCCAAGAGGTCGAGACGACCAACGTCGCGGCGGACTGGCGCCCAACCTCGCACACCGCACCGCCGCGCGCCGATGAGCTGCGCAAATCACTCTCGAACGAAGCGGCGCTGGAGAACGCCCCGGCGCCCGGACCCGGCGGTCTCTTTCGCGTGCCGCGCGTGATCGGTTGATGACCGGTCAGGACCAGACAATCAGCGAACTGCAAACGTCGGTGGTGTCTGGCGAGACCACCGCGGCGAACATCTGCGAGGACTATCTCGCACGGATCGACTCGATTGACGGCGACCTGAACGCTTTTACGACGGTTCTCGGGGAGTCAGCTCGAAGGCAGGCAGAGCTCGTCGACCAACACCGCGATGCATGGCGGGACCGGCCACTCCTGGGCGTGCCGGTGACGCTCAAGGACGTTATCTGCAGCAAGGGCGAACCCACCACAGGAGCGTCGCGCATTCTCGAGGGTTTTCGTTCGCCCTACGATGCCACGGTGGTCCGAAAACTGCGCGACGCCGGCGCAGTCATCATTGGCAAGACGAATTGCGACGAGTTCGCAATGGGGTCGTCGACCGAACACTCGGCCTACGGCGTCACCCGGAACCCCTGGGACCACGACCGCATCCCCGGTGGATCGAGTGGAGGCGCCGCGGCAGCCGTCTCGGCTCGTCTCGCCCCGGCCTCTCTCGCATCTGACACGGGAGGCTCGATACGCCAGCCCGCGGCCTTCTGCGGGGTGGTGGGACTCAAACCGACATATGGCAGAGTCTCGCGCTACGGGTTGCTCGCCTTCGCGTCGTCGCTGGACCAGATCGGCCCCATGACGTTGACAGTCGAGGATGCCGCTATCGTGTTTCAGACGATCGCCGGAGCCGACGAGTGCGACGCGACGACGGCGTCGCATGCGGTTGAGGATGTCAGACGCGGCGGACCCGGCGACGCGAAGGGAGCCAGGATCGGCGTCCCACGGGACATTCTCGAGGGGACTGACCCAAACGTCAGTCGCGTGTTCCAGTCCGTTCTCCAGGTACTGACCGAGCAAGGCGCCACGCTCATCGACATCGACCTCCCGCACATGGCCTACGGCATTCCGGTGTACTACCTGGTTGCTCCGGCAGAGGCCAGCGCCAACCTCGCCCGATACGACGGCGTTCGCTACGGTCACCGGGCCACAACCGAAGCTCACTCCGGCAGCCTAGAGACGATGTACGACCGGACGAGGAACGAGGGTTTTGGTCCGGAGGTGAAACGGCGCATCATGCTCGGCACCTACGCACTCAGCGCCGGGTACTACGACGCGTACTACGTCAAGGCGCAACAGGTTCGGAGTCTCATCAAGAGCGACTACGACCACGCCTTTCGTTTTGATGAGGTCGATGCCGTGGCCATGCCGACCACACCGGCGCCCGCGTTCCGCATTGGGGAACACGTCGATGATCCGCTCACCATGTATCTGGGCGACATCTTCACCGTCAGCGCCAACCTAACGGGTCTCCCGGCCATCAGCGTCCCAGCCGGTTTCTCAGACGTCGGACTCCCCATTGGGTTCCAGCTGATGGGTAGGCCGTTCGACGAGGCGACCCTGTTTCGGCTCGCGGCGGCCTACGAACGGGAGGCACCGTGGTGGAAGACTCGTCCGAGTGGCGGGGAGCGATAGCGGTCGCGAGGAGCGATAGCGAGCCGACCGTTACACCGACCGGACAGGTGTCGGGCGCCGGACTAGCGTGATCAACGCCCAGCCGACCAGCCCAAGCAAGAGGAGCGGTATCACCGGAACAAACATCAGAACGGCAAACACGACCACCCCCACCACCCACAGCGCCATCCCGAGGAGTGCCCCGAGAGCTCCGAGGGCTCCCTTGATCAGCAGCAGCGGAAGCGCGATCGCCCACGCCAACAACTTGAGGGGGAGGAGCAGGAACCACACCAGGAACCGGAGCGCGAGCATGACCGCCGAGAAGGCGGCGACAAGCAGCACGACGACGACCATTGCCCCTGTGGCCACGGCAATCAACGCGGCAAACTCGAGCATCGGGTCCTCTCTTGATCCGGTCTTGCTTCAGCGACCGCTGCGATACACAGCGCCGGGGCGATAGCCCTCGTTCTCGTTACTGTTGACGACCGGACTGTTCCAGTAGTTCCGGCGTCTGCAGCTGGTCGGCGGGACCGCGCGGTGCGTCGGGAGCGAGATACTTGGCCGGTTGTCCCATCCGCTCGGACAGACTGCGGACCACCATGGAACTGCTGTCACGCCCCCGAAGCTTGGTCAAGCCGGCAACAACACAGAACCCGACAAAAAGAAACAGCACGAAACCGGTCGACGACAGCAAGCCGACCAGGGTCGCGATAACGAGCTCCTGAACCTCCACAGGAATCACGAGCTCTTCTTCGCCCCCACGCCGTCCGAATCCTCCGCTTTCGACTCCGGGTCGGGGATGTCATACACGATCAGACCCTCGTCGATTTCGGCCACGGCGATCCGCTCGAGTTTCCGTGTCGATGCCTCACCGGTCTCGGACGCGGGGCTCGAGTCCCCGACGCGCGGCAACGCACCGCGACGCAGCTGCTTGGCCCGTAGTGCGGCAATATCGACGAGCATGAAGCGACTCTCGATAGTCGGCATCGGCTCGCGCGGTTCAGGAGGAGCTGCCGGCTCGCTCGCCTCTTGCTCAATCTCGCCGCCGTCACCGGAATCCGCGTCGGTCCCGGAGAGCTCTTTTTCGTCGGTCATGACCAATGAGAATACGCGAAAGGTCCTCCCGAAGTCGAACGGTCCGGCCCGGAAGTCGGCCGTTCGGCCCGGCCCTCCGGCTCGGCCGAACGGCCCCAACACTAGTCCTCGACCTCCGCGAATTCGCCGTCGACGACCTCCGCCGCGTCAGGAGGAGACGGGTTTGGCCCCGAGGCCTCGCCGCCGGATTGCTCCTGTCGACTATAGAGCCGCTCGGCCACCGACTGTGACGCCTCCGTGAGCTGGGTCATGGCCACACGTATCGGTCCGACCTCCTCGCCCGCCACCGCGGCGCGAACCGCGGCGATGGCCGACTCCGCCGCCTCGACGTCGGCGCTCGGAAGCTGGTCGCGCTGATCGGACAAGGTCTTCTCCACGGAATAGGCCAGGCCATCGGCTTCGTTCCGGACATCCACCAGCTCGCGCTTGGTACGGTCTTCGGACTCGTGCGACCGTGCCGTCTCCACCATCTGGTCGACCTCCTCCTTGGACAGGCCGCTCGAGGCCGTAATCGTCACCTTCTGCTCCGCTCCGGTCGCGGTGTCCTTCGCAGCGACGTGAACGATGCCGTTCGCGTCGATGTCGAACGAGACTTCGATCTGCGGCACTCCACGCGGGGCCGGTGGCAGCCCCACAAGATGAAATCGCCCGAGCGTGCGATTGTCCTTCGCCATCTGCCGCTCACCCTGGAGGACGTGCACCTCGACGCTCGTCTGGCTGTCGGCGGCCGTCGAGAAGACCTCGGCCTTGCGCGTTGGGATCGTGGTGTTTCGGTCGATCAGCGTGGTCATCACGCCACCGATCGTCTCGATGCCCAGCGACAGCGGTGTCACGTCGAGCAGCAAGACGTCCTTGACGTCACCGGCGAGCACCCCACCTTGGACGGCGGCGCCAACGGCCACAACCTCGTCGGGGTTGACGCCCTTGTGCGGGTCCTTCCCGAAATAGTCCCGCACCAGTTGCCGGACTTTCGGGACGCGGGTTGAACCGCCGACCATCACGACCTCATCAATCTCCGAAGGCTGCAGACCGGCATCGCTCAGCGCGCGCTTGACCGGCGCAATCGAACGCTCGAGGAGGTCGTCGACAAGCACTTCGAACTTGGCTCTCGAGAGCCTCATGGTCAGGTGCTTGGGGCCAGACTGGTCGGCGGTGATGAACGGGAGGTTGATATCGGTTTCGACACATGACGAGAGGTCCACCTTCGCCTTTTCGGCCGCTTCCTTGAGCCGCTGCTTCGCCATGCGGTCGGCGGAAAGGTCGATCCCCTCTGACTGCTTGAACTCCTGCACCATCCAATCGATGATTCGAGTGTCGAGATCGTCTCCGCCCAGATAGGTGTCGCCGTTGGTCGCCTTCACCTCGACGACGCCCTCCCCGACCTCCAGGATCGAAATGTCGAACGTCCCACCCCCGAAATCGTAGACCGCTATCCGCTCGTCCTTCTTCTTGTCGAGCCCGTAGGCCAACGCCGCAGCGGTCGGCTCATTGATGATGCGAAGGACGTTGAGCCCGGCAATCCGACCGGCGTCCTTCGTCGCCTGACGCTGCGCATCATTGAAATGCGCTGGGACCGTGATGACGGCATCGGTCACGGTCTGTCCGAGAGCGTCCTCCGCCGACTGTTTGAGCTTCTGCAGCACCATCGCCGAGATTTCCGGAGGCGAGTAATGCTTGCCCTCAGCGTCGATCCGGAGGTCGCCGTTCTTGGCCGCCGACACGTGATAGGGCACGCGCTTCGACTCGGACTGCTTCGACTCGGACTGCACCTCCGAGTGTTTGCGGCCCATGAACCGCTTGACGGACCCGACCGTGTTCTCCGGATTCGTCACCGCCTGCCGCTTTGCGATCTGCCCGACCAGCCTGACGCCGTCCTTCGCAAATCCGACAACGGACGGGGTGGTACGGGAGCCCTCCTGATTCACGATTACGTCCGGTTGCCCACCGTCGAGTACTGCAACGACCGAGTTGGTCGTACCGAGATCGATTCCGATTACCTTGCCTGCCATTTCAGTAACCTCCTGTATTCGCATCCACGAGGCCACAATAATACCATTATATGAGTGTAAATAGATAATAAAATTTTAGTGTATTACACTAATATTAGTGCCGATGCGACAGCGCGCTCGGCTGACTCGGAATCAACAAGCGAATGGCATATCTGGTGCACAGACCCGGTTCCGATTGGGCCGACATCGGTCACGAAGATCGATACCACCTCCAGCGGGACTCGTTCGAAATAGGGATTGACCACGTCGACATCGGAGGGCGGGGAACGCCAAACCTCTTGCGCGGGGCCTACCCTACCGTGCACTGCGCCCGACAGAATGGGGTTGAGGAAGGTGGAACGGCTGGCCAGGACGTACACGGGAATTCCGGCGGAGGCTGCCGCGGTCGCCAGCAGATGGGTGCCGCACTTATTGAGAAACCAGTCGGGGGTCACGGCATCTGCGCCCGTGAGGACCGCATCGACCGCAGGCTCGGCTTCGCCCACGACCACACCGACGGCGGCGTCAGTGCACAGCGTCACGGCGATCCCGGCCCGGGCCAGCTCAGCCGCCATCAGCCTGCCCTCATACATCGGACGACCCTCAGCACAGATGACTCGCAGGTCGGCGACGTCGGCCAACGCCGTGAGGCACGCCCTGACCGACCCACTCTGCGACACGGTCGCCAGACAGAGAGTCGGACGGTGCGCGGCCGCAGACTCCGGGAGCAGCAGTCGACTCAGAACCTTGGCCATGCTCTCTGGCGCTCGGGTCATCCGCGAGCGCAACAGCCGTAGCGATTTCTCGCCATCCGAGCCCAGGGCTAAGGCTGTGGCATTCCAGATCGGCGCCATCGCCGGCTGAGCGCGGCACAGCGCGCCACCGATTCGCTCCACCACGGAGGGACCGAGGCCTAGTGCGTCGTATAGGACATCCACCGCCTGCCCCGCCAAGGTGGTGGCGCCCGACACGTGGTCTGATTCGATGGCGGCCACTCGGTGGGCGAGCTTCTCTTCGGGCGTCATGACCGACCGTCTGCGCTCGAACCTCTGTTGGGCATCGGGAAATCTGAACGTACCATCGTGTCCTGTGCGATCATGGATATGGATATGGTGAACATTCTCTTCGTGGGCGACATAGTCGGCAAACCGGGTCGGGAGATACTCCGCAAGGCGCTGCCAACTCTCGTGGACAGCCATGCTATTGACCTGGTAGTCGCCAATGTGGAGAACGCGGCCGGTGGCATGGGCGTGACGCGTGACGTGGCCGAGTCAATTCGTGATGCCGGCGTCGATGTCATGACCTCGGGGAATCACATTTGGGACAAGAAGGAGGCGCTCAACTACATCGAGCTCGAACCGAGACTGCTCCGCCCGGCAAACTATCCGGACGCCCCCGGTCGCGGCCACTACGTCGCTCGGACCGCTGCGGGTCTCTCGGTCGGCGTCGTCAACCTCATGGGGCGCGTCTTCATGAACCCCTTGGACAATCCGTTTCATGTCGTGGAGCGCGAGCTCGCGGCGGTTGGCGAGGCCACCGTCGTCCTCGTGGACTTCCACGCTGAGGCCACCTCCGAGAAGCTGGCCATGGGGTGGCACCTCGACGGGAAGGTTACGGCGGTCGTGGGCACGCACACACATGTCCAGACGGCCGATGAGCGGATCCTGCCCGGAGGCACGGCCTACATCACCGATGTCGGCATGACCGGTCCCCACGAATCGATCATCGGTGTCCAGACCCCAGCCGCCCTCAGCCGTTTCATCGATGGCATGCCTTCTCGCTTCGAGACGGCCTCCGGTGACCCCCGTCTCAACGCGGTCGTGATCACCGCGGACGCCGCGACCGGTACCGCCGGCGCCATCGAACGCGTCAGTCTTTCTCTAGCCGATCTCGTGCAACTGGAGTCCTCATCAGCGGCGGTCCCGTGACAGACCCATTCTCGCTTCCCTTCGACGACACCTCCTCGGCCGCGACCGAGTCGAGGCGACGCGTTCTGACCATCACCGAGCTGACCGGGGCGATTCGGACCATGCTGGAGTCGAGCTATCCGCAGATTTGGGTGGAGGGCGAGATCTCCAACGCGCGGTTGTGGAAAACCGGCCATCTCTACTTCACGCTCAAGGATGCCCGAGCCCAGATCCGGGCAGTGATGTTTCGGTCGGCCGTGAACCTCCTGCGTTTCGAGCCGGAGAACGGCCAGCACGTCGTCGCGCGCGGCCGGGTCAGCGTGTACGACCCGAAAGGCGAATACCAAATCGTCTGCGAGCACCTAGAGCCTCACGGCCTGGGCGCGCTCCAGCTCGCGTTCGAACAGCTTCGCGAACGACTGGCCCAAGAGGGACTGTTTGACGAGCAACGGAAGCGCGCGTTGCCAGCCTTGCCACGCAAGATAGGCGTGGTGACGTCGCTCGACGGCGCGGCCATCCGAGACATCCTCAACATCCTGGGTCGCCGGTATCCCAATGCGCACATCGTGATTAGCCCCACCCGGGTGCAAGGAGAGGGCGCGTCGGCAGAAATCGTGCGGGCGCTGAAGAAGCTCGAGCGTATCAGCGGAATGGACGTCATGATCGTCGCTCGCGGCGGCGGCTCGATTGAAGACCTCTGGGCATTCAACGAGGAGGCCGTCGCCCGCGCCGTCGCTGCGGCGGTCGTCCCGGTCGTCTCGGCCATCGGTCATGAAACGGACGTGACGATCTGCGACTTCGTGGCGGACGTCAGGGCGCCCACACCATCGGCCGCGGCCGAACTGGTGGTCGCTCATCTGGAAGAATTCACGGCGCGGATCAGCCGCCAGGAAGAACGATTGATGGCGGCGGCCAGGGCGGGCCTCCAACTACGTCGAGAGACGGTCCATCGACTGGAGCGACGTCCGAGCTTTACGGGTTGGCCGGCTCGACTTGCTGGCCGTGGGCGGCACGCGGCCGAACTCACCCACCGACTCTCCGATCTGACGGCGGCGGCCGTGGCCACGCGTCTGCGACGGACCCACGTGGCGCAGCTCCGACTCGAGGCGTTGGACCTCGGTCGCAGACTCGGGAGGATCCACACTCGTCTGGTCGAGGCCCGGGCGCAACTGACCCGTGGTGTGAGCGATGTGCTCGGCGTCCGGCGAGTACGACTGCGGGAGGCGGCTGCTCGACTCGAGGCGTTGAGTCCGTTGGGGGTCTTGTCGCGCGGCTATGCCGTCTGCTGGGATGCCCGACGAACGGCGGCCTTGCGTCAGGCAACCCAAGTGCAAATTGGAGACTCCGTGTTCGTCACGCTGCACAGCGGCGAGCTCGACTGCGAGGTAAAGGGCAAACGGTGACAACACCAGAAGAACCATCCATCAAAGACTTCGAGTCAGCGCTTTCGGAGCTCGAGGCACTGGTCGGCCAGCTCGAGGACGGCAGCCTCTCGCTCGAGCAGTCGTTGCAGTTGTTCGAGCGCGGCGTCACCCTCTCTCGCTACTGCCACACAAGACTTCAGGAAGCCGAGCAGCGTCTCGAGGTCCTCACCGAACGAGGCGAGCCCCGACCCGCACCTGACTCGCTGCGAGAGCCCGGCCGTGGCGACGGGTAGATCGCACCTCACCCTCTGAGTTCCGTGGAGCACCCGAAGCAGAAACCGACAGACGGCGACAACGTCGAGACCTATCTACGCGTCTGCCGAACGGAAATTGAGAGCGCCCTCGATGCCTGGCTCCCGACCGCGCCGCACAGCCCTGCGCTCGCGGTCGAGGCGATGCGCTACAGCCTGTTCGCCGGAGGCAAGCGTCTGCGGCCGACGCTGACCCTCGCGGCAGCAGATACAGTCGCGGGTCCAGCAACGCCGGACAGTCGTGCGCTCGTGCTCCCGGCAGCGTGCGCGATCGAAATGATCCACACCTATTCGCTCATTCACGACGACCTACCCGCGATGGATGACGACACGCTGCGACGGGGGCGTCCGACGGCACACGTCGTCTATGGCGAGGGGATGGCGATTCTCGCTGGGGATGCGCTCTTGACCGAGGCTTTTCGAGTGTTGGCGCGGTGGCCGAGTTCAGACGACCCGGCGGTCGTCGGCAGAAAGCTCAGGGTGGCCGAGCGCACGGCACGGGCCGCAGGAACCGTGGGGATGGTCGGCGGCCAGGTGCTCGACCTGCACGCCGCGGGACAGATCTCAACGCCCGGCACCTCGACCGTGGCCGACGCAAAGCCTCTCACCGCCGAGGAGCTACGCCGGATGCATGAACGCAAGACGGGCGCGCTGATCAGAGCGGCGGCGTCGCCGGCGCCATCATGGTTGGCGCATCCGACACCGAAGCGCACGCGGTCGATGACTACGCCCGCGACCTCGGTCTCGGCTTCCAGATCATCGACGACATCCTCGATGTCGAAGGAGCGGCCGACCAGATCGGAAAGACCGCCGGAAAGGACGCGGCAGCGGGGAAACCGACCTATCCATCCATGTTCGGTCTGGAGGAATCGCGTCAGATGGCGGCCAGGTCGATCCAGCAGGCCCGCGCGCACCTCGAAGCCGCCGCGCTGGCCGGTCCGCTCATCCCCATCGCCGAGTGGGTGCTCGCGCGGACCCACTAGTGGAGTGTCCTCGTGATGCCTCGCCGGGTGAGACTCGACACGTTGCTGGTTGAGCGGGGGCTCGCGGATACGCGGGCTCGAGCGCGCGCCCTCGTTCTGGCCGGTCACGTCACCGTGGACGGAGCGTCGGTCTCGAAGGCGGGCTCATCCACGGCCAGTGACGCCGACATCACATTGTCGACGCCAGACCATTCCTACGTCGGTCGGGGTGGCATCAAGCTCGCGCATGCGCTGGATGTATTCGGCATCGACGTCACGGGGCAGGTCGTGCTGGACATCGGAGCCTCGACCGGGGGCTTCACGGACGCGATGCTGCAACGTGGCGCCGAACACGTTGTGGCGCTCGACGTCGGTCACGCCCAGCTCGCCTGGAAGCTTCGACAGGACCGGCGCGTCACGGTACTCGAGGGCGTCAATGCCCGGTCACTCGAGGGCCACCTGCTCCCCGACCGTATACAGGTGTTTGACCTGATCACCGTGGATGTGTCGTTCATCTCACTCAAGCTGATCGTGAGCCAGATTCCGCCGCTGCTCCGGAAGGATGGACATGTCGTCGTGCTGGTCAAGCCCCAGTTCGAGGCCGAGCGGGCAGAGGTCGGAAAGAAAGGCGTGGTACGAGATCCAACCGTTCGGCAGCGCGTCGTCGATGACGTGGCGGCCGTCGCGAATGCGTTAGGCTTGGGGCCGGCTGGAACGACACCGTCACCGATTACGGGCGCCGAAGGCAATCAGGAGGTCTTTCTGCACTTGGTGTCCCGAGCATGAAACACCGAGCCAGTCCATGACCGCATCGGCCCCGTCCACCGACCGCCCCATACGAACGGTAGGGATCATTGCGAAAACCCGGCTCGCCGAGGCGGCCGCCGTGGTGGGCGAGATCGTTCGGTGGCTCGGGACCAGGGGTCTGGAGACGGTCATCGAGACGCAGACCGCCGGTCTTGTCGGGCGTTCGGACACCCCGGTGTGTGATGCCGCCGAGCTCCCGACGAGGTCCGACCTCATCCTCGTCCTGGGCGGGGACGGCACGCTGCTCGGCGTCGCACGTGAGGTGGCAGACAGCGATGCCGATGTCCCGATCCTTGCTGTCAACTTCGGGAGTCTGGGCTTTCTCACCGAAGTGACATTGCCCGAGCTCTATGACTCCTTGCAGTTGGTGATCGACGGCACCGCCCGCATCGACCAGCGACAGATGCTGCACGGACGAGTCCTACGTGGGGGCGAGGTCCTCGCCGACCGCCTGGTCCTGAACGATGTGGTGATCGGGAAGGCGGCCCTCTCGAACATCCTCGAGCTCGCGGTCACAGTGGGCGACCAGTTCATGACGAACTTCCGAGCAGATGGCCTGATCGTCGCTAGCCCAACCGGCTCGACGGCATACAACATGGCCGCCGGCGGCCCGATTGTGCATCCCCTGCTCGACGCCCTGCTCCTCACGCCGATCGCTCCCCACACGCTGACTCACCGCCCGATCGTCATCCCCAGCACGACTGAGGTCCAAGTCAGGCCGGTGCTCGACGTCTCACATCGATCGGCCTTTGTCAGCTTCGATGGGCAGTCCGGTTTCGAGCTGTTTGACGGCGACTTGGTCAGCGTCACGCGATCGCCCCGGCCTCTCCAGGTCGTCAGCGCCGAGTCGCGAAACTACTTCGCGGTCCTTCGAGAGAAGCTCAAGTGGGGCGAACAGTGACATCGGGAACCGACCAACCCAGCCCGAGACTCCCACCACGCATCGATCGCCTAGGAGAGATAGCCCAGGACCTGCGCTGGACGTGGAACCGAAACGCCCGCGAACTGTTCCGTCTGCTCGACTACCCGCTGTGGCGGCGGACAGCTCATAACCCAGTCCACATGCTTCGCCTCGTCAGCCCGGGGCGCCTGGCCGAAGCAGCCGCACACCGTCCGTTGCTAGAGCTCTACGACCGGGCCATCTCGGACCTCGAAGCTGCGCGCGCGACTGGGGACACGTGGTGGTCCGAGCAGGCGGGTGAGATCCCGGGTCGGTGCGTCGCCTACTTCTCGGCCGAGTTCGCCTTGCATCAGTCGCTGCCGATCTATGCGGGAGGCCTCGGGGTCCTGGCCGGCGACATCTGCAAGGAGGCCAGCGACCTGGGATTGCCCTTCGTCGGTGTCGGTTTCATGTATCCGCAGGGGTACTTCCATCAACAGGTCACGGCCGACGGGTGGCAGCGGGAAGAGTACGAGCAGATCGATTGGGACAGGGCCCCCATCGAGCCGGCAACGACGCCCGACGGAGCGCGATGCATCGTGGAGGTGCCCCTGGGCACGCACACGATTCGCGTCGGCGTGTGGCGAGTGCGTCTCGGACGCACCAAACTGTATCTCCTCGACACCGGACTCGAAGAGAACGACCCCTGGGACCGAGAGCTCTCGGCTCGTCTGTACGGCGGCGACCACGACACCCGAGTTCAGCAGGAGATCATTCTCGGTATGGGAGGCGTACGAGCCCTCCGAGCCCTCGGAGCGGACCCCATCGTCTGGCATCTCAACGAGGGGCACGCCGCCTTCGTTGCGCTGGAACGAATTGAGGAACTCCTGGGCCACGGACAGACCTTCGACGACGCGCTGGCCGAAGTCAGGCGGACGACCGTCTTTACGACCCACACGCCGGTGCCGGCTGGACACGACGCCTTCCCGTTCAGCCTGGTGGAAGCCCATCTCGCTGGATGCTGGGGTCCCCTTGGTCCGAACCGTGGGGCGTTCCTCGCCCTGGGGCACTACGACACCGGGTCAGGTCCGCAGTTCAATATGACGGCGCTGGCGCTGCGGACGGCCGAGAACGTAAACGCCGTGAGCCAGGTCCATACCCGCGTCACCCGCGACATGTGGGCACCGATCTGGCCGGAAGTGAACTCGAGTACGGATGCCGAGGCCTCCCCAGTACAGACGATCACGAACGGCGTGCACCTACGAACCTGGGTCGGACGCGAGATGGCGGCGCTCTTCGACAGGTATCTTGGCGAGGCGTGGCGAACTCACCAAGACGAGCCGGCCGTGTGGGACGGGGTAGACGGGATACCAGACGCCGAGCTTTGGAGAGCTCGTCAGGCGCTCCGCCACTACCTGTGTGCCTTTATTCGCGAGCGCGCGCGTAGGCGTTGGACCGAGGAGCATACAGGCGCCGGCCGTGTCGTGGCGGGTGGCACGCTTCTGGACCCGGACGCCCTCACCATCGGCTTCGCTCGGCGGTTCACTGCCTACAAACGCCCAGAGCTCATCTTTAGAGACCTCGATAGGTTGGCAAAGCTCGTCAACGCATCGCGGTGCCCCGTCCAGATCGTCTTCGCCGGAAAGGCTCACCCGGCTGACGAGAACGGAAAGCGTCTTCTCCAGCGTGTGTACCAGGCCGCGCTGGACCCGGTGCTTGGCGGCCGCATTGCGTTCGTCGACGACTACGATCTCCACGTCGCGCACTTCATCGTGCAGGGGTGCGATATCTGGCTGAACAACCCCCGCAAGCCGCTCGAGGCCAGCGGGACGAGCGGCATCAAAGCGTCGGTCAACGGTGTGCCTCATCTGAGCGTGGGCGATGGTTGGTGGGCGGAGGGCTACACGGGACACAACGGGTGGCTCATCCATGGGTCCACGCTCGGTGACGCACCGGACGCCGCCGACGAGGCTGACGCGCACGCGTTGTACCGCTTGCTCGAAGAACAGGTGATCCCGGCCTTTTACGACCGGGACGAGTCGGGCGTGCCCCAACGCTGGCTCAAGACGGTCAGAGAGGCCATCCGCACCGTGGCCCCGCGATTCTGTGCTCGTCGAATGGTCAAGCAGTACGTGCAGGAAATGTATCGACCCACACTGGAGCGGATCACCTCACAGCGGACGTAGAGAAGAAGGCGGCTTTCTTCTTCTCTACCCTCCGCTGATCGGAGGATGGTGCATGATCTGGATTCGGTTTCCGTCCGGGTCGCTCAGATAGAATGACCGAGCCCCATCGCGATGCGTCCGCGGCCGTGTGGCCAGCGTGACGCCGCGGTCTTCAAGATAGCTGGCCCAGGCATCGACGTCGTCGGCCGTCCGCACGATCAGACCCAGATGGTCCAGGGTCGTGCCCCGAACCGCGTCGGCCGGCGCCCGGTGCAGCGCCAGGTTGTCGGTGCCGGAGGTGAGATAGGCATTATCTGGGTCCGGCTCCCACTCGACCTGAAATCCAAGAAGCTCCGTGTAGAAGCGCTTCGTCTCGGAGAACGCCCGTACGGACAACGCGAGGTGACGAAGGCCCAGATGAGGGGGCGGACGGTCGGGCATGTGCAATGGTAACGTGCGGGCCGGGTTGAGCGTGCGGGTCGGCTCAACTAGAATCTCCCGCATGGCACCCAGGTCGGCGGCGCAGGTACGGTGTGCGCTGTGTGGCGCGAAGGACGTCTCAGAACCCCGCGGCGATGAAAAGTATTGCCGCGACTGTTGGGACAAGAAGATCGCGGTCGAGGATGTCGTCGCGCGAGAGTTCGCCCTCAAGCGATACATCCGCGCCCACAGCGCCGAGAAATACCTGGTGTATCACTCGACCCAGAAGCGGCCCTGCGGGCAGCTGATCGTGGTGGACGATGGATACGACCTTTTCTTGAGCCTGATCCTGTACCCAAGCTTCGCCTGGGACGAATCTGCGTATCACCTAGAGGGCGACCCCGACGGCCGATCGTTCGCCGAGCTCCTCGTCGACGTCGTAGCCGCCGAGGTGATTGAGCCATGGGGAGGCGGCAAGTGGCACCTGGAGATTTTCAGGTCGGTCAGCCCTGAGCCGGAGGACTGGAACGGGGAAATGTAGGGCCACTGGCCCAAACCAGGGGGCGGTTGAGCTTTGTACCCGTCCGGACCTATAATCTCGGTTCGCATGGAGTGCATTTCGTCGGTTCCCGTTGACATCAGTCCGGAGGACAAGTGGTGAAACGACTCAGCAACGCGTTGTTCGTTGGTTGGTTGGGCTGCATCTTGGCCCTTGCCGCTTGCGGAGGGTCAGGGGGCGCGGAGACGGAAGGTGGCGAAGTCGCCGAACCGGAGGCCATCGAAGCGAGTCCGGAGGCTATCGCCGCTGCCAATTCGCTGCCCTCGAGACTCGGAGACAGCGACATCACGCTGGTTCCCACCCAGCGCGGCCCAGCCGTTGTCACCTACACCCAGCCAACGAGCCGCCGGCAGGGCAACTTCGCGGTCACGACCTTCCGGATTAGAAACGAAGCGCAGAACGCCATCGCTGGCTTGACGATCGACGAGTTCTGGTTCGATAACGATGGCAACACCGTCACCGGTGACCGTGTCCGGTTTCGTCAGCCGGTCCTGTCAGGACAAGTACTTGACATCGAGCTTCGTGTGCCCAGGCACCCGGACATGGCCCGCAGCAACTACGAGTTCACCCACCAGAACGGTAACATCGACGCCCGCCTCGCGGAAGAGCTGCCAGATCCGGAAGTCGAGCCAGAGGAAGAAGAGCAAGAGGAAGAAGAAGCAGACACGCCAGACCCGTAGGTCTGGCGACCTCGGCTCAGCCAATGTCTCTCGACATCGCGGCGATACAGTCTGCGCTTCGGGAAGACGGACTGGACGGTTGGCTGCTCTACGACTTTCACGGCTCCAATCCGATCGCGCGCGGTGTAGCCCGGTTGGACTCGACCGGAAAACTCACCACCCGGCGCTGGTACTACCTGATTCCTTCGTCGGGTGAGCCGCGAGCGCTCGTCCATGTGATTGAGCCATCGAGTCTCGCGCACCTTCCGGGATCTCGTACTCTGTACGCAGACCGCCAGGCACTCTCCGACGGCGTGGCGAAGATTCTGAAGGGATGCCGCCGTGTCGCCATGGAGTTCTCGCCGCTCGGCGCAATCCCGTATGTCTCCCGGGTGGACGCAGGCACGGTGGATGCTGTGCGCGCGCTCGGGGCCGAGGTGGTTTCTTCGGGGGATCTGGTCCAGCGGTTCGAGGCGGTCTGGGATGATGCAGCCCTCGACACTCACCGCGACGCGTCGGCGCGTCTCTATCGGATCAAGGACCGGGCGTTCGCGCTGATTGGGGACCGGCTCAGGTCCCGTACGCCGAGCCACGAGTTCGAGATTCAGCAGGCCATGGTCGGGTGGTTCGAGGAGGAGGGACTGGTCACCGACTGCCCGCCTGTCGTGGCCGCGGGTGAGAGCGGCGGCAACCCGCACTACCTACCCACCGCGTCACAGTCTCGACCGATCCACCCCGGCGACCCTGTGCTCATCGACCTCTGGGGTAAACGTGAGACCCCCGGTGCCGTCTTCGCGGATATCACTTGGATGGCCTACGCCGGGGCGGAGGTGCCCAACGAGTACGCCGACGCATTCAGGGTTGCCGCATCGGCGCGTGATGCCGCGGTCACCGTCGTCAGGAAGGCGGCCTCGACCGGTCAGGATCTGCGGGGGTGGGAGGTGGACCGGGCGGCGCGAGATGTCATCGACCAGGGCGGATTGGGACGACACTTCGTCCATCGGACGGGGCACAGCCTAGGCGAGGCGGTCCACGGAAACGGCGTCCACATGGACGACTACGAGACCCACGACGACCGCCGACTATTGCCGGGCACTGGATTCACGATCGAACCTGGCCTGTATTTCACGACCTTTGGCATTCGAACGGAGATCAACGTCTTCTTCGGCCCCGACGATGCCACCGTGACGGGACCGGTCCAGACGGAGATCGCGCCGCTCGGGTAATCTATAGAGAAGGGCCCGGGCCCAGGATGCGACCCGGGCTGGAGGAAAGGGATGTCGACACGAAGGAGTACTTTCTATTCTGCCGCGCTGATAGCCGTCGCATCGATGGCCATCGGCATGGTGATCGCATCACGGTTCGACATGGCGCCCAGTTCGTCCGCCCAGACGTTTGCCGTCCCGGCGATGAACAGCGTCCCTCTCGACGGCGCCATCGATGCCGGCACATTTCGCGCGATTGCCGAGCAGCAGACGGCGATGGTCGTCAATATCCGAACCGAGTCCCTCCAGAGCAGCCAGCTCAATGACTTCTTCGGGGGCGGAGGCGACGACCTCTTCCGTCGTTTCTTTGGACAGCCACCCGGTGGGGATCAGCCCAGAGAACGCACGGTGCAGTCGGCGGGGACCGGCTTCGTCATCGACCCAAGCGGGCTGATCTTGACCAACAACCACGTCGTGGAGGACGCGACGGTAATTCAGATCGATTTCTTTGGCGACGAGGACGACCTGCTCTATGACGCCGAGGTGCTCGGACGCGACCAGCTGACCGACAGCGCGCTTCTGAAACTCACGGAGATGCCCGACACGGAGCTGGCAGTCGCCACGTTCGGCGACTCCAGCCAGATGGCGCCCGGGGACTGGGTCATGGCCATCGGTAACCCATTTGGATTTGGCCACACGGTCACGGTCGGCGTGATCTCCGCGATCGGACGGCCCTTCAGGGCGGTCCGAGGCCGCGACCAGGATGTGCTCCAGACAGACGCCGCTATCAATCCGGGAAACTCCGGCGGACCGCTGCTCAACGTCCGCGGCGAGGTGGTCGGCATCAACACGGCCATCGTCAGCGACCGCCAGTCCAACGTGGGGATCGGGTTTGCCTTTCCGATCAACACGATCAGAGACCTTCTCCCCGAATTGCGGGAGGGCAAGGTCACCCGCGGCCGTATCGGGGTCGAGATTCAGAGTGTGCCACGCGATGAATATGAAGGATTTGGGCTGACCGAACGAATGGGCGCGGTCGTGCGAAGTGTCGTACCCGGTGGGCCCGCTGACCAGGCGGGGGTCCGTCCCGGCGACGTGATCATTCGATACAACGGCGAACGTATCGAGAACACCGAGGACCTGCAGAGTCGCGTGGTTGCCACTCGACCCGACACCACCGTGCCGGTGGTGGTCGTGCGGGCAGACGGAGAAGTCACGCTCCAGGTCACGATCGAGGAGCTCGACCTCGACGCCGAGGGCGCCCAGGGAAGCGGTTCCGCACAAGCGGCGCCGGAGAACCCGAGCGAGGGCTTCGGTATGACGCTGCAGGACCTGACCGCCGAGATCACGAACCGGCTCGGGCTGCCACGTGGCACGAGCGGGGCGGTTGTGGTTGATGTAGAAAGCGGAGGCGCGGCCGAGCAGACTGGCGTGCAACCGGGAGACGTCGTCCTGAGTATCAACCGGGTCGAGGTCTCGAGTGCAGGCGAAGCCATCGAGCAGCTTGACGCCATCGAGTCAGGTCGAACGGCATTCCTGCTCATACAGCGGGGTCCCAGTCAGATATTCCTGCAGGTGATGAAGGAATAGCCCGACGTCTTCCGCCATGTCGCTCCGCGACATCATCGACCAGCGGATTGCTTCTGGTCCGCTCCCGTTTGCGGAGTACATGGAGCTCGCGCTGTATCACCAGGACTTCGGATACTACGCCCGTGCCAACCAGCGGTCTGGTCGCGCGGGCGATTTTTTCACGAGTGTCGACGTCGGCGCGCTCTTTGGCGAGTTCCTGGCCATCCAGATCGCCGAAATGTGGCGGGTGCTGAAGGCGCAGACGGTTGACGCCAGCCACATCGATCTTGTGGAAGCCGCCGCGGGCAACGGACGGCTGTCCAGAGACGTGCTCGATGCTGCGGCTGCACACCACACCGACCTCTACGACGCAGCGCGTCTCACGCTGGTCGAGCGGAGCCACGCCGCTCGGGCGACGCAGGCCACCACACTCCGGCCACATCTGGCGAAACTCAACCGCTCCAGCGAATCGCTACCGTCGCACATCAGCGGAGTCATCTTCGCGAACGAGCTCCTCGACGCGTTGCCCGTCCACCCGGTGGTCATGACGGACTCCGGTCTCCGGGAGATCTATGTGAGCGCCGAGGGTCGAGGCGGCGGGGGTCTGGCGGAGCAGCTCGGCGAACCCGGACCCGACGTGCTCGACCATGTCGAGCGGTTCGGGATCAACCTCGAATGTGGCTGGCGGGCCGAAGTCAGCCCTGACGCAGCCCGCTGGGTCGAGTCGGCGGGCTCGAGCCTCGACCGGGGCTTTCTCATGGTGATTGACTACGGACACGAGGCCGACGAGCTGTACTCGGCGACGCATGCCACCGGAACACTCGCCACCTATCGACGGCACGTCGTTCAGGACGACGGAGCGACAGACTCCACGGCGCCTTGGCTCCAGGCGCCTGGCGATGCGGATATCACGGCACACGTCGACCTCACGGCCGTCCAGGTGAGTGCCGAGGCCGTCGGGATGCAGACGCTGGCGGTCATCGACCAGACCTACTTCCTGCTGGGACTCGGCGCGGACCGTGTGAGCGCTCCCAGTGACCCGGTGTCCGCTCTTCGACGACGTCTCGCGATGAAGACGCTGCTCGTTCCGGGCGGACTTGGCAGCACCCACAAGGTGATGATCTTCGGTAAGAACGTGGGGCAGCCTGAGCTCATGGCGACGAGCTTTAGTCACCGCGCAACCTAGTAGACCGTCCGTCCATGTCGTGATGACGACGATCATCGAGCGAGAAATCAAACTTCGTTTCGAGAGTGCCCGCGCCGCCCGCGACGCTGTCGCCGCAGTGCGGGCAACCCCCCTTCGCGAGCGCCGGCTTCAGGACGACAGGCTCTTCGACTGGCCGGACGGGCGGCTTGCCCAGGCGCGGCAACTCCTTAGGGTGCGTCAGGAACTCGGTGCAGCGACGTTGACATTCAAGGGGGCGCCGCAGTCCGACACGATGAAGGTACGCGAAGAGATCGAAACTACGGCTGGTGATGCGGCGTCCTTGCTGGCCATGCTGGACCGGCTTGGCCTGCAGGTCTGGTTTCGCTACCAGAAGTACCGTCAGGAGTACACCAGCGGCGACGTCGTGCTGGCGATCGACGAGACACCGGTGGGCACCTTCGCCGAACTCGAGGGGGACGAACAGGGCATTATCGCGCTCGCCTCCGCCATGGGGCGTGAACAGAGTGATTACATCCTCGACTCCTATCGCGGCCTATTCCTCAAGGAACGGGAAGCTCAGGGCCTCGGCATGGTCGACATGGTCTTCGAGACGTAGTGCAGTCTCCCATCCCCCCCTCGCTCGTCCTCACCGCGGGACGCGGCTCACGCCTCGCCCCGCTGACGCGGGTGCGCGCCAAGCCGGCAGTCCCTGTCGCTGGGATTCCGCTGGTGCTCCGCCTGCTCCGCTGGCTGTCTGCGCAAGGGGTCCCCTCCGCGGTGCTCAACCTCCACCACAAGCCGGAGACGATCACCCGCGTTGTCGGCCACGGTGGCGCGCTGGGTCTTCCCGTTCGCTACTCCTGGGAAACCACACTTCTGGGAAGCGGCGGCGGTCCCCGACGGGCGGCGGCTCTACTCGGACCGCGGTTCTTTATCGTCAACGGGGACACGCTGGTCGACCTCGACCTTGGTGCGCTGGTGCGCGCGCACGTGTCGACGGGCGCCGACGTCACGATGGCCGTCTCCGACAACCCCGACCCCGCGCGATACGGGGGAATAGTCAGCGACGATACCGGGCGGGTGACCAGTTTCACTCCTCCTGGTCGCCCGAGCCAACACTTCGTGGGTGTCCAGCTCGTCGAGTCGAGCGTCTTCCGGTCGCTGTCGGACGGCGATCCGGCGGCAACCGTCGGTGGACTCTATGACCGCCTGGTGAGCACGGGGAGCGCGACGCTGAGGACCTACCACACCACCGCTCGATTCTTCGACGTGGGCACGCCAACCGACTATCTGACCACCTCTCTGGATATCGCCGCCGAAGAGGGTACGCCGACTCCCCATCTCTCGAACCGGAGCCGGGTCCATGCGACTGCCGCCCTGTCGCGCACGATCGTGTGGGACGACGTGTTCATCGACCAGGGCTGCCGTCTTACGGACTGCATCGTCGCCGACGGTGTTCGTCTTCCACCGTACACAGTGTGTGACCGCATGATGATCGTCGCCACCGCTGACGGTCCCCTCCAGGTCGCCCTGGACGTGGACGGGTCACCTGACATCGGGGCCTAAGTACTGCGTTTCACAATTACGGTGACGTACCCGGGCGCTGAGGCGCCCGGGTCGCAAGGCGCGATGAGGGAGAATACCGGGAGTATTTGACCGACGAGCAACGCAGGGAGGCGGGATGCCTCGGCGGTCGATACGTTGCCGTAATTGTGAAACGCAGTACTGAGACCCAGCGACCAACGCATATGTCGCAGCAGTCCTATGACGAGCGGGTTCAACAATACCTTCAGCGGGCCGGGTTGCCCCCTGACACCGCGACGACCACGCTTGCCGGTGACGCATCCACCCGAAGGTACGTGCGAGTCGCCGATCCGACAGGCGGGTCGCTGATGCTTCTCGTGCACCCGGGACGAATCGACCTCGAGACGCTGCCCTTTCTCAACGTCATCGAGCTGTTGGAGCGGATGGATATTCGGGTGCCGGCCGTCCTGGGCTCCGAACCCGACCTGGGTCTCCTCGTCATAGAGGATCTCGGTGACGTCACGCTCCAGGAGTACCTCCGGGACGCGTCCGAGGTCGACGGCACTCGTCGCTACGTCGAGGCAGTGGCAATCATTGGCCGCATGCAGCAGGGAGGCCGCGACCTGGCCTCATCGCGCTATCAGCCATTTGGTCTGGCCTTCGACGTTGAGAAGCTGTCCTGGGAGCTCGAGTTTTTTCTCGAGCACTTCCTTGTCCAGCACCGATCGATAGCTCTCTCAGCCGACCGTCTGTCGGCGCTTCGAGACGAGTTTGGCTTGCTCGCGACCGAGCTTGCCGCCGAGCCCCGCGTCTTCTGTCACCGCGACTACCACAGCCGAAACTTGATGTGGCATCGTCGTGAGCTGTGCGTGATTGACTTTCAGGACGCGCGGCTGGGTCCCGACTCGTATGACCTGGTGTCGCTCCTCAGAGACTCGTACGTCGACCATGACCGAGCATTCGTCGAAGAGATGGTCGAGGTATTCCTTCCCCTGATCCCGAATGACCGGCGCCGCGACTTCGGACGGCGGTTCGATCTGATGGCCGTGCAGAGACACCTCAAAGCCCTGGGCACGTTTGGCTACCAAGCGGCGGTGGCGGGCACCACCCGTTATGAGGGTGATGTGCCACGCACGCTCGGCTACCTCCACGACGTCTTTGAACGCCGGCCACGATTCGACCGGCTTCGCGCGTTGCTCGCGCCGTCTGTCCCCGAGCTCGGGTAAGCTAGCGGAGTGTCCTTCTACATCGAAGACATCGCCACTCACGACGGACAGGAGGTCACGCTCCGGGGGTGGCTCCACAAACGTCGGTCGAGCGGCAAGATTCACTTCCTCACCGTTCGCGATGGAACCGGCTTCGTGCAGGCGGTGATATCGAAGTCCGCGGTCGGAGATGAGATCTTCACGAAAGCCGACCATCTGGGACAGGAGACGTCCTTGACGGTCCGAGGAACGGTGCGGGCCGATGCTCGCGCTCCCGGAGGATACGAGATCGATGTCGCCGACCTCTCGGTGACGGCCTTGTCACACGACTACCCGATCAGCCCCAAGGCACACGGCGTCGAGTTCCTCCAGGACCATCGTCACCTCTGGCTCAGGAGTGCCCGTCAGCAAGCCATCCTTCGAATTCGCCACGAGATCATCGACGCCATCCGCTGCTTCTTCAACGAACGCGCTTTCGTGCTGGTCGACACGCCAATCTTCACCCCGGCTGCTTGTGAGGGCACGACCACACTCTTCTCGGTCCCGTATTTTGACGACGCGACGGCGTATCTGACCCAGAGTGGCCAGTTGTACAACGAGGCGAACGCCATGGCGCTGGGCAGGGTCTATTCGTTTGGGCCGACCTTTCGCGCCGAGAAGTCTAAGACCCGCCGACACCTGACCGAGTTCTGGATGGTCGAGCCCGAAATGGCGTACGCGACGCTTGACGACGTCGCGGCACTGGCCGAGGAGCTGGTGGTCGCCGTGGTGACAAGGGTGCTGGGCACACGCCGGCGGGAACTCGACACCCTGGAGCGCCATACCGCCCCTCTGGAGCGGGTCCGTGCGCCGTTTCCGCGGCTGTCATATGACGAGGCGGTGACGTGTCTCAAAGAAGACGGGCTCCCTCTCGAGTGGGGTGGCGACTTCGGAAGTCCCGACGAAACGGCGCTCGCCAAACGACACGACCGCCCCGTCATCGTGCATCGGTTCCCGTCGACGGTGAAGGCCTTCTACATGAAGCCCGACCCCGACCGAGCCGAGCTCTCACTCTCGCTCGATGTGCTCGCGCCCGAGGGCTACGGCGAGATCATCGGTGGCGGCCAGCGCCTCGATGACTACGAGCTCCTGTCAGAGCGGATCTCGGACCAGCACCTGCCCCGCGAGGCCTTCGAGTGGTATCTGGACCTCCGCCGTTACGGAAGCGTCCCTCATGGTGGTTTCGGAATGGGGGTCGAGCGGGTCGTCAGCTGGGTCTGCGGTCTCGAGCACGTTCGAGAGGCGATTCCCTACCCCCGCATGCTTCATCGGCTCACCCCGTAAACCGCCTCTTCAGGGCCGGTTCTCACCTGTTCAGGGAGCTCAGGCGCGTTGCCGATGCCGTTTCCCGCGTGATATATTGGCCGGTACGTCGATCCTGAAAGAGTGGGCGTTGGCCCACTTTTTGTGTTTTAGGTCGAATTGGGCGGGACGCGGTGAGCCACGAAGATCTCGCAGCTGAGGTCAATGCGATCGCCAAAAGGGTCGCTGGAGACTTCGGACTCGAGATTTTCGACGTACAGCTTCGGCGAGAATCGATCGGGTGGGTACTTCGGGTCATCCTCGATAGACAGGAGGGGAATCACGAGGTCGCCGCTGACTCGAGTCGCGAGTCAGTGAGCCTCGGCGATTGCCAGCGCGTCAGCCGGGACCTGAGCGCGGTACTCGACGCTGACGTCACGTTCGACCACGCGTACACGCTAGAGGTGTCGTCGCCTGGGCTGGATCGCCCATTGCGGCACCTGAACGACTGCCGCCGGTTCGTTGGCCGGTTGACGAAGGTCGTAACGCGCGAGGCCGTTGACGGGGTGCGTCACATTGCTGGACGCATCACGGCGGTAGACGAAGACACGGACGAGGTCGTGATCGACGCAGGACGTCGCGTGCATCGGATCCCATGGTCGAGGGTCTCGCGCGCAAGGCTAGATGTTGAATTCTGAAATCGCCAAAGCGCTGAACTGAAACGATGGCACTGAACAATCCCTTGTTGCAGACGATCGAGGCCCTGGCCAAGGAAAAAGGGATCGATCCGGACGTCATCATCACGGCGATCGAGGATGCCGTACTGACAGCGTCTCGGAAATACTACAAGTCCGACGAAAACCTCCGGACCAAGTTCAATCCTGACACGGGTCAAGTCGATCTCTACGCGGTCAGGCAAATCGTGGATGAGGTGACCGACCCGACGACCGAGATCGCCCTCACCGAGGCGCAGGAGCTTTACGGCGACGAAGCGGAAGTCGACATGGAGATCGAGTTCCCGAGACCCACCGATGTGTTGGGTCGGATCGCCGCCCAGACCGCCAAGCAGGTGATCTTCCAGAAGGTACGGGAAGCAGAGCGCGACAACGTCTACGACGAGTTCAGCGACCGACTCGGCGAAGTGATGTCGGGGACGGTCAAGCGTTTCGAAAACGGCGACATCATCGTCGAAGCTGGACGCGTCGAAGCGCTCCTCCCTAGGCGGGAGCAGTCGCGCGCGGAGAACTACACGACCGGTGACCGGATCAGGGCTGTGATCAGAGAGGTCAATAAGAACACCAAGGGACCGCAGCTGATCCTGTCCAGGACCGACCCGGTGTTGCTGATCAAGCTGTTCGAGCAGGAAGTACCGGAGATCTACGATTCGACGGTCACGATTCGAGGTGCGGTCCGTGAGGCCGGCGACCGGGCCAAGGTCGCCGTGTATTCGCGCGAACGAGACGTCGACCCGGTTGGTGCGTGTGTCGGCATGAAGGGCACACGGGTTCAGGCGATCATCCGAGAGCTCCGTGGCGAAAAGATCGACATCGTCGAATGGTCGGAGGACCCGATCACATTCGTGATGAACGCCATCAGCCCGGCCAGGGTCCAACGGGTGACCATCGTCGACGATGTCGAGAGAGTCATCGAGGTGGTGGTCGAAGACGTGCAGCTCTCTCTTGCGATCGGAAAGAAGGGACAGAACGTCCGTCTCGCAGCCAAGCTGACCGGCTGGAGGATCGATATCAAGAGCGAGGATGAGAAGCGGGCCGAGGTCGAGGCTCAGTTCGCCGGTCTCGAGGCGGCCGAAGAAGCCGCCACGCTCACGTTGCCTGGTCTCAGCGAAGACCAACTCATCAAGTTGAGCGAAGCCGGGCTCGACACGGCTGACCGCCTACTTGAGGCCACAACCGAGCAACTCTCGCAGGTGGCCGGTGTGGACGAGGAGACCGCGGGGCAGCTACACGCTGCGGTGCGCGAGCAAGTCGCCGCTGCTGAGCTGGCAGCCGCCGAGGCCGCCAACCTAGCGGAGCAGGAAGCCGAAGCGGAGGAAGGCGCTGGCGCTGACGAGGTCGCGGGCGCTGACGAAGTCGCAGGCGCCGACGAAGTCGCGGGCGCTGACCAGGTCAGCGCGGCCGATGAAGGCACGGGCGCGGACGAAGTCGCGGGCGCCGACGAAATCAGCGCGGCCGACGAAGTCGCGGGCGCTGACGAAATCAGCGCGGCCGACGAGGTCAGCGGTGACAAAGCGGAGAACAGTGACGACAGCGGGTCAGAAGCGACCGAGCCCAGCGACGCCGACGCCGAGGTTGTCGCGACCGGCGACGATGGGGACGGCAAGAGAGATTCGAACTAGACCCAGGGCGATCTGAGAGCCAACCCTTGTCCACGATACGGATCTACAAAGTTGCCGAAGTGCTCGGCCTGCCAAGCCAAGAGGTTATCGATCTGCTCAGACGGCAGCACGGCATCGAGGTCAAGAGCGCGTCGAGCACCATCGAAGAGATCGTGGCCCAGCAGTTCGCCGAGCGTATGGCGAAGGAGCGCCAGATCGATCTCCCGCGCGGACAGCTGTTCTCAGCTTCATCGCCTAGGCGTGCCAGCACGAAAAGGGGCAAGGCAGCCAAGCAGGTCAAGCAGGAGCCAGCCAAGCCAAGGCTTGGACCACCTCGATTGATCAAGTCGGCCAAGGCCGCCAAGCAAGCCGCCGACGCCGAGGCCATTGAAGCGGAAGCTGCAGAAGCCGCGGAAGCCGCTGCCACCACCGCCGCACCTGAGGCCACCAAGCCTCCGGTCGAGGAAACGCCGGCAGCCCCCGTCCCGGTTGCCAAGGCGCCTCCACGGTCGGCACCGCGGTTGCGAAGTCTCCGTATCGAGAACGAGCCGCCCAAACCACAGCCGGCGCCCGAGCTCGTTGAAGTACCGGCTCAGCCGGACACCCCAGAGGCGGTCGAAGGTGCCGCACCCTCAGCCGGCGTCGAGGAGTCAAGTCCGGAACCACCCCCCAAGACCGAGGACAAGCCGCCCATGGCGGCCGCTACACAACAGGCTGCCCCCGCGCAGAATGCGCCAGCGCAATCTGCGCCAGCGCAATCTGCGCCGACGACGTCGCCGGCGCCAAGTCCGTCGGGGGCTGCGGTTTCCAAGCGGCCCGGTCGATTCGTGCCGCCGACGTTGCGCCTCCGAGTCGAGGAGCCAAGGCCTCGACCGGCGCGACCGGCGGTTACCCGAACGACCCCCTTGCAGACGCGAACGCCGGCAGGACGACCGCCCCTGGGCGGACCGCGACCGCTGCCTGGGCAGCCGGTCCGACCTCCATCGGCGCGGCCACTGCCCGCGCGACCGGCGGTTGGTTATCGTCCGCCGCCACGACCATATCGCTCTCCAGGAAAGAGGTCAGGTAGCCGGACCAAGCAGCAGGTGCCGGTCGTCCCGAAGGCCCCACCGCCAGTTACTCGAACGATCACGCTTGCCGAGGGCATGACGGTGAAGGACCTGGCCGACCGGCTTGAGGTAAAGGCCAAGGATGTGCTCAAGAAGCTCATAGAGCGACGGGTGATGATGACCATCAACACCACGGTCGATGCCGACACCGCGACGATGATTGCTCGCGAATTCGGGGCCGACGTCAAGATGCGGACATTCGAAGAGGAACTCGGCCAGCTCGAGTCCGAGGAGACCCGGGAAGAGGACCTCGTCCCACGGGCCCCAGTCGTCACCGTCATGGGTCACGTCGACCACGGAAAAACAACGCTGCTGGATGCCTTCCGCAACACACGTGTTGCTGAAAGCGAGGCCGGCGGAATCACGCAGCACATCGGGGCCTACGCGGTCGATGTCAACGGCCGACGGATCGTCTTTCTCGACACACCCGGTCACGAAGCATTCACGACCATGCGGGCGCGCGGAGCTGAAGTCACGGACGTTGTCGTCCTGGTCGTGGCGGCCGACGATGGCGTCATGCCGCAGACGCAGGAGGCGATCGACCACGCGAAGGCGGCGAACGTGCCGATCATCGTCGCGATCAACAAGATCGACAAAGCCAACGCCAACCCCGATCGGGTCAAGCAGGAACTGGCCGAGCGTGATCTCACTCCAGAGGACTGGGGTGGACAGACCGTCATGGTGCCGGTGTCCGCCAAGAAGAAGGAGAATCTGGACGGCCTCCTCGAGATGATCCTGCTCGTCACCGAGATGGGCGACCATAAGGCCAATCCGAAACGGGTGGCGACGGGCACCGTCCTCGAAGCCAAAGTCGACCGAGGGCGGGGCTCGGTGGCCACGATCTTGGTCCAGGACGGGACGTTGGCGGTCGGCGACAATTTCATCGCTGGAACGGTGGTCGGTCGCGTGCGGGCCCTGATCGACGACCGCGGCAACCAATCGAAGACCGTCGGACCATCAAGCCCGGTAGAGGTGCTTGGGTTGACTGGCGTCCCGCAGCCGGGCGACGCCTTTCAGGCCATAGCCGATGCAGCCAAAGCCAGGCATATCGCCCTTCTCCGGAAGAACCAGGCGAAGGAGAAGGCCCTGGGCGACCGAAGCAGCCGCCTGACGTTGGAATCGTTGCAGGAACAGCTGTCCGAAGGCGGAGTCAAGGAGCTCCCGATCGTTATCAAGGCCGACGTTCAAGGCTCGGCGGAGGTCCTGGCTCAGTCACTGACGAAGCTGGGCGATGAGCGGGTCAAGATCCGGATCATCCACACCGGTGTCGGCGCGATCAACGAGTCCGACGTGCTGTTGGCATCCACCTCGAACTCGATCATCATCGGGTTCAACGTACGACCTGACCGAAACGCCGCGTCAATCGCTGAAGGCGAGGGCGTAGACATTCGCAAGCACTCCGTGATCTACAACGTCACGGACGAGGTCAAGAAGGCCATGGCCGGGTTACTTGAGCCGACGCTCAAGGAGCAGCAGCTCGGGTTGGCCGAGGTGCGCGAGGTCTTCAAGGTCCCGAAGTTCGGGGCGGCGGCCGGTTGCATCGTGACTGAGGGCCGCATCACCCGGGCCGGCGAAGCGAAGGTCCGCCTCGTTCGAGACAGCGTTGTGATCCACGAGGGGCGTATCGGCTCTTTGCGCCGATTCAAGGATGACGTCAACGAGGTCAAGACGGGCATCGAGTGCGGAATCGCGTTCGAGCGGTACGCCGACATGAAGGTTGGCGACGTGATCGAGTCGTTCGTCATCGAGAAGGTCGCCGCAACCGTCTAGGCGTCCGTCTCGGCAGGATCCTACCGATGGCGCAAGGATCGAGACCGGACCGTGTTGGCGACCTCGTGCGCAGGGAGCTGAGCGTGCTGCTGCTCCGACATGTGCGAGACCCGGGCGTGGCCCAGATAACGCTCACGCACGTCTGTATGTCCAGGGACTTGCAGCAGGCCCGCGTCTACTACACCGGTCCAGACTCGGAGATAGACCGGCGCGAGACGGCCCGAGCGCTGCGTCGCACCCGTCCGTTTCTCAGGCGGATGTTGGCCCAGCGTCTGAAGCTGCGCCACGTGCCTGAGCTGGCCTTCGAATACGACGATTCGGCTGCGCGACAGGACCGGATCGCGCGGATCTTCGACAAGCTTGCCACCGAGCGACCCGTTGAATCCGACCCTGGGTCGAGCTCCACCGAGGAGACTTAGGCATTGATTCCAGAGCTTGAGACCATCATCGACGCCATCGTGACGAGGCATCGCTTCGTGCTCGTGTCGCACGCACGTCCAGACGGTGACTCCATCGGATCCGAGCTGGCCCTGGCGTATGCGCTGAAGCACCTCGGCAAGGAGGTGCGCGTCATCAACCATGACCCCGTCCCGCCCTACCTCCAATCGTTCCCAGGTGTCGGCGAGATCGTCGTCGCCGACGCCGTCAGCGGTGACTACGACGCGGCTATCGTCCTGGAATGCGGGTCATTGGAACGGACGGAGGTGAAGGGACTCGACCGGTACTTCGTCGTCAACATCGACCACCATCTCGGCAACACGATGTACGGAGATGTGAACTGGTTCGACGGGTCAGCGGCCGCCTGCGCCGAGATGGTCTTCGATGTCGTGAAGAAGCTCGGCGTTCCACTCACGCTCCCGATCGCCACCCACTTGTATGTCGCTATCTTGACCGACACAGGAGCCTTTCACCACGCCAACATCACCGCGCGGACCTTCGAGATCTGCCGCCTCGCCACCGAAGCCGGTGTCTCACCGTCTGACGTGGCCGGACACGTCTATCAGAACAGCAGCGTCGGCAAGCTCCTCTTGACCGGCACGGTGCTCGACACGATGGAGCTCGTCAGCGACGGTCGTGTGGCGGTGTTAGATGTCGACGACCAGATCCTGGAGCGGACAGGTTGCGCTCCCGACGACCTGGAGGGGCTCACCAACCTGCCGCTGACCGCTCAGGGCGTCAGCGCCGTGGTGATGTTCAAGACGATCGACGGCCACTTCCGGGTAAGTCTGCGGTCGAAGGCCGACATCGACGTCCGCACGGTCGCGACGAAGTACGGCGGTGGCGGACATCGGAACGCCGCTGGCTTTTCTGCGACCAACCCGGACGGCGCCCTGCGGTCGCGGATCGTCGCCGACGTCGCCGCGGCGGTCGGCGGAATCTCCAGGGCCGAGGGGAGTGCGTCGCCCGCCACGGAGTCCAGTGTCTCGACCCCGTAATCGGCGGCCTGATGCCGTGCCCCTCGACGGAGTGCTTGTCGTCGACAAGCCACAAGGCATCACGTCTCACGACGTGGTGACGCGGGTCAGGCGTATCCTCAGCACGAAACGCGTCGGACATATAGGCACCCTCGATCCGATTGCGACCGGTGTCCTGCCCCTCGTGCTGGAACGGGCAACGCGGCTGGCACCATTCCTGTCGGCCGGCGACAAGGTGTATCACGCCGTCATCCATCTGGGCGTGACGACCGATACCTACGACGCGACGGGCACCGTGGTCGAGGCTGGAACTCGGGTGCCGGCGGCTACTATTGACCGGGCCGCAATCGAGGTCGTCGCCAAACGGTTTACGGGAACATTCCTCCAGACACCGCCGCCCTATTCCGCCAAGAAGATTGGTGGTGTGCGCGCATACCGGTTGGCCCGACGACAGACGCCCGTCACTCCACAACCCGTCGAAGTCGCGGTTCGCAGCGTCGAAATCGAAGCTCTGGAGGACACCCGTCTTAGCTGTCGCGTCACCTGCGCACCTGGCTTCTATATGCGCTCACTGGCCCACGATCTCGGCGAGGCCCTCGGGGTCGGTGGATGTCTCGAACAGCTTCGGCGGGAGCAGAGTGGCGCTTTCTCGCTGGCGGACGCCATCTCGCTCCATACCCTCGAACTCAAGGCCGATACGGCCCCCTCCAGTATCGCGCCGCTCAATACGCTGCTACCGGAACTGCCCAGCGTGGTGGTCACCGACCGAGGAGCCGGACTGGCGGCGCACGGGAACACCCTGATGGGGTCTGACTTTCAGGCGGGACCCGACAGCTCGGTGACTCGGGCCCCCGAGGGCCCGGCCCGCGTCAGGGTCTACGACTGCCACGGGACCCTCCTCGCGATCGCCGACCAGCGCGCTCCAGGCATTTTGCACCCCAGAATCGTTCTGGTATAAGCTCATGCGTTGAACAAGAGGAGAAAAAGAGATAGACGGTATGCGGCGATCTGGTACGCCCATGTGGGTGATGTCTGGGCCGTTCGCGGAGGTAGACAGTGGCGTTTCCCAAGGAGCAGAAGTCTGCAATCATTGATTCATATCGCACCCACGACAGCGATACCGGGTCACCTGAGGTTCAGGTCGCGATTCTCAGCGAGCGCATCCGCTACCTGACCGAACACTTTAAGACTCACGCCAAAGATCACCACTCGCGCCGAGGGCTGCTGAAGCTCGTCGGGCAGCGGCGGCGGCTCCTGGACTACCTCAAGGGCAAGAGTACCGAGCGATACACGGATCTCATCAAGCGTCTTGGAATCCGCAAGTAGGCGCAAAGACGTCACCTGCCGTTTTGCCCCAACCGCGCTCCTCCACGTGTCTCGTCTTTAGCTAGGAGCTGATCATGCATACGGGCCAACTGAAGGTCGGCCGCGAAGATCTCGTTTTCGAAACTGGCAAGCTCGCCAAACAGGCGGACGGGTCGGTGATTGTCCGATTCGGCGAGACTATCGTCCTCGTCACGGCGTGCTACGCGCCGACGGTGCGCGAGGGCATCGACTTCCTGCCGCTCACCGTAGATTTTCGGGAGAACACCTACGCGTCGGGACGTATCCCCGGTGGATTCTTCAAGCGCGAAGGGAAGCCACCGGAGAAGGAAGTTCTCACCAGCCGGCTGATCGACCGCCCTATTCGACCGTTGTTTCCCGACGGCTGGAATCGAGAAACCCAGGTCGTGGCCTGGGTCATTTCGGCTGACTCTGACAACGACGCTGACGTGCTGGCGTTGACGGGCGCATCCGCAGCCCTCGCCTTGTCGCCGATTCCGCTCCAGCGGACAGTGGCCGCCGTTCGGGTCGGTCTCGTGGATGACACCTATCTGGTCAACCCGACGTATGCGGAGCGTCAGAAGGGTCGACTCGACTTGATCATCGCGGGGAGCAGCGACGCCATCGTCATGGTCGAAGCCGGGTCGCTCGAAGTCTCCGAAGAGGAGATGCTCACCGCCCTCCAAACCGGGCACGATGCGATCCGTCAGATCGTCGCGACCATCGATGAGCTCGCGGCCGCCGCTGGCAAGTCCAAGCTCACGGTTTCCGGGCCGGCGGTGGATGACGATGTGGTGAGCGAAGTCGAGGAAAAGGCCCGTGGGCCGCTCGCCGAGGCGATGCGTATCCGCGACAAGCTCGAGAGCTACGCCAAGGTCGACGAGGTGCAGGACGAACTACTGTCGTCGATCGCCGAAGAAGATCGGCGCGCGCAGGCCAAGCGGGTTTTCAAGGGACTCAAGGAGAAGATCCTGAGGGCGGAGGTGCTCGAACAGGGCCAGCGGCTCGACGGTCGGCAGTTCGACCAAATCCGCGACATCTGGTCGGAGATCGGTCTGCTCCCCCGCGTGCACGGATCTGCCGTGTTTACGCGCGGCGAAACCCAGGCTCTCGTGACGGTTACCCTCGGTACGTCGGACGACCAGCAGAAGGTCGAGAGCGTGGCTGGCGAATCCCGCAAGCGCTTCATGCTGCATTACAACTTCCCGCCGTTTTCGGTTGGCGAAGTCAAGTTTCTCAGAGGACCAGGTCGCCGAGAGATCGGCCATGGGAATCTGGCAGAGCGGAGCCTGACCCCCGTAATGCCTGGAGAGGATGACTTTCCCTACACCGTACGAATCGTCTCGGACATTCTCGAATCGAACGGGTCATCGTCGATGGCGAGTGTCTGTGGTGGGGCGCTTGCCATGATGGATGCAGGCGTGCCGCTGAAAGCGCCCGTGGCCGGCGTCGCCATGGGGCTGATCATGGACGAGGGCACCGGTCGTCACGCTATCTTGAGCGATATCGCGGGCGCTGAAGACCACTATGGAGACATGGATTTCAAGGTCGCCGGCACGCGCGACGGAATCACGGCACTTCAGATGGACATCAAGGTGGCGGGGATCACCACCGAGATCATGCAGGCAGCGCTCGCCCAAGCCAAGGCGGGCCGGTTCCACATCCTGGACAAGATGCAAGCGACCATTGAGGCTCCACGCGAATCGATCTCGACTCATGCGCCACAGATCGTGACCATCATCATTCCCGTCGACAAGATTCGTGACGTGATCGGCCCGGGCGGGAAGACGATTCGCAGCATCGTGGAGCGGACCGGCGTCAAGATTGACGTGGAGGACGACGGGCGCGTCAACGTGGCCTCTCCCAACAAGGATTCGGCCAAGAAGGCCATCACGATCATCGAAGAGCTCACGGCCAGCCCGGAGCTCAACAAGAACTACCTCGGAAAGGTCCAGCGCATCACCGATTTCGGTGCGTTCGTGGAGATCCTTCCGGGCATCGACGGCCTGCTCCACGTTTCGGAGATCGCTCACTATCGTGTCGCCAGCGTCCGCGACGAGCTCCAGGAGGGTGACCAGGTGATGGTCAAGGTCATCAACGTCGACCCGTCGGGCAAGGTGCGGCTCAGCCGAAAAGCGATGCTACCCGCGCCGACCGACGGCGGGGGTGCCCAAGGTCAGTCAGAAGGTGGTTCTGGTGGTGGTGGCAACGATCGGCCGCCCCGACCGCCGCGTTCGCGCGACCCACGCCGCGGGGGCGGAAACCGCGACCGCGCCAGACGTTGACGGCCTCAATGGAAAGCACAGGCTCTGCCGGCGTCAGCGGAGAGCTCAGGCTCTGACGGGCGTCAGCGACGTTTGCCCACGCTGACGGGGCCAGGGACGCTAGCGCGTTTTTCATGACGCTTTGGCGGCCACGTAACCGCAGTGACGGACGTAGTTGCGACACTCGGTCGGGGTGAAGCGCGACAAACACTCGCCGAGGAGCGGCCAGAGCGTGTCGATCGATCGACAGCGGGCCGTGCGAACGATGGTTTTGAGTTTGGCGAAGCAGAGCTCGATGGGGTTGAAGTCGGGGCTGTAGGGCGGCAAGAACCGCAGCGTCGCGCCGACCGCTTCAATGGCGGGCCGCACGCCGTCGACCTTGTGGGCAGCGAGATTGTCGGCGATCACGATGTCGCCGGGCTGCAACGTCGGGACGAGGATCTGTTCGATGTAGGCGAGGAAGCTGGCCCCGTCCATCGGGCCATCCAGGACCCCGGGGGCGGTGAGCCCCGTCACCCGCAGCGCAGCGATGAAGGTGCTGCTTTCCCACCGGCCCTGGGGCGTGTGATCGGCGACTCGCTGGCCACGGGGGCCGCGTCCATAGCGGCGAAGGAGATTGGTGGCGACCCCCGTTTCATCGAGAAAGACGAGGCGGGTCGGGTCGAGGGTCGGGGCGGTCGCTGCCCACTGCGCGCGGGCGGCCGCGATGTCGGGACGGTCGTGTTCGGACGCGCGCACCGTTTTTTTTAAGGGTAAAGCCCAGCTGTTTCACGGCCCGCCAGATCGTCGCCAGACTGGCGGATGTGCCCAAGGCGACTTGCAGTTCCGCGAGGGTGCGGTCCGGTTGCGCGTGGATCAGCGCCGCGAGCGTGTGGAGCTGAGGCGCGAGTACCGGCAGCCGCCCGTAGCGTTGCCGCCGCGGGGCGACTTCACCGGTTTCTCGCCGCCGTTGTTTCAGCCGCCGGACCCAGGAGGCACTGACATGGTATGTGACCGCGACCGCCGCCGCCTGCATGCCGGCATCGCTATCGCGGAGTACCCGTTCGCGAAGATCCATTGAATAGGCGCGCATTGATCCTCCTACTGGACGTTGCACGTAGGAGTACCATGAACTGCCTACTGAGTACTAGAGCTTTTCGAAAAACGCTTTAGTGTGCTTGGTTCACACTAGCGGTCCGCCGCGCCCCTGGCCGCTTCCAGCCGCTCGGCCAGCGGTGGGTGGGTATTGAACAGCCACCGGACGATGAGCGATGGCCGCTCTTCGGCGAGGTTCTGCTCCGCCAGCCGACGCAACCCTGAGGCCAGCGCGTCCGGGCGATGTGTCATATCAAGCGCGTCCAGGTCGGCACGGCGTTCGTGCCGGCGGGAGATATGGTTGCCGACTGGTGCGACAGCCATGATCAGCACGCCCGCCACGAGCGCCATTATCGGAAGAGTTCCGACAGTCCCCACAGGTCCCGTAACCAGTACCGGTCCCGCCCACGTCAACACCAGATGCACGGCCCCACACACCGCGACGGCCGCAACGACTTCAAACCCGAAAGTCCTCCAGGTATCGTGGTTGAGGTGATGCGCAAGCTCGTGGGCGACGACGACCTCGATTTCATCATCGGTGTAGTCGGCCAGCAGCGAATCTGACAGGAGCACCTGGCGCGTCGCCCCAAGACCAACGAGCGCCGCCCGAGGCGGCGCGTCCAGACCCAGCTTCAATTCATGGATCGCCAGTCTGGGCGCACCGACCCGATTGGCCAACCCATCGAGGCGCGCGCGTAGTACCGGTCGATCGAGCGGCTGCACAGGGTACTGGCGCGGGAGAACGAGCACGGGACCTAGATGGGACAGGGCGAGGGTCACGAGTCCGAAGAGCGCACCGGTGACCAGCCACCACAGGTTTGGCCAGGTCGCGATGATAAGGTGAAGCGCCAGTCCTGCTCCCATCCACAGGCTCGCGTGCAGCGCCATCACCCGTCCGTATCCCGCACACCAAGCGAACAGTCCGACCCGTGCTGCGCGATATCGGCGTTCGAGAACGAATCGTGAGTACCAGGAGAAGGGCAGCGCGACGACGTCCCCGAGCACGCTCAGGATCAGGCCGAACAGGACCATCGCCATCGCCGCAACGAGGGCATCTCCTATGATGGCATCTGAAACGGAAAGGCTGGCAACTGCTTCTTGCAATCTAGAGCCCAGAGACCGTGAGAGGCCTGACAGGACAATGACAAGCAGCAGCAGAGCGCGTGCGACGAGTGCAAGGCCTTCGGCCCAGCGTCGGTGGCGATGATAGCGGGAGGACCTGCTCTCGTTCACGGCGTTCAGAATTCTGACGCCGGGCACATCCCTGCCCGTCGTGTCCGGCTCTTTCGCACCCGAGACCCTAGTGTGGTGCGTTCAACCCTAGCGTGGTGCTGTTGAACTCACCACACTAGTTGAGCTTTACGGAAATGAGCTTCGACACACCCGGCTCCTCCATGGTGACGCCGTAGAGCCGATCGGCGATCTCCATCGTCTTCCGATTGTGTGTCACGAGCACGAACTGCGTGCGGTCTTGCATGCCTCGGAGCATCTCGACGAACCGCCCGATGTTGGCATCATCAAGTGGAGCATCGATCTCGTCCAGGAGACAGAACGGGCTCGGCTTGAACTTGAAGATCGCGAACATGAGAGCCATCGCCGTCAAGGCCTTCTCACCGCCGGACAACAGCTGAATACTCTGCAGTCGTTTACCCGGTGGCTGCGCGATAATGTCGATCCCGCTCTCGAGCAAGTCGCTTTCATCCAGCAACACAAGACCGGCGCGACCGCCGCCGAACAGCGTGGAGAAAACCGTCTGGAAGTGACCATTGACCGCCTCGAAAGCTTCCTTGAAACGCTCGCGGGTCGTTACGTTGATTCGCTTGATCGCATCGCCAGTCGCCTTGATGGAGTCGAGCAGGTCTTTCCGCTGTGTCGTCAGGAACTCGAATCGGTCGTCCAGCTCGTCGAACTGGTCGATCGCCATCATATTCACCGGTCCAAGACGGTCGATCTTCTCTCGCAGTGTGGTGATGATGTCCTCGGCCGTCAACACCTCTGCAGGAGTCGATCGGCTGACGGGCATCCCATCGACGTCGGTACTCTCATCGGCAAGGTGAGAGTCGGCAAACTCGTCGGCGTCATCGTCAGTGTCAGTGTCAGTGTCAGTGTCAGTGTCAGTGTCAGTGTCAGTGTCAGCGTCGTCGCCAAAGCCGTCGGAGTCCCTGGCGTCAGTCTGAGAACGGGACACCAGTGTTGCATTGGGCGTCAGCCTGCCGTCGTGCTCGAGTTGCTCAACTTCGGCGCGCACCTCACCGAGTGACAGCTGCAGTGCGTCTCGACAGGCGGACTCGAGGTGCGCGCAGTCGCTCTCCGCCGTCGCACGGCGGATGTCGAGCTCTCCAACATCGTGTCGAATAACTTCGAGCGCCTCACGCGCCGCCCGGAGCTCGCCGACCTGGGACTCTATGCCGCGACGGACGTCGTCAGTCCGCTCGTCGCCGGTGCGAACCTCATCACGCAGCGATTCGAACCGGCGGACGTCGTTATCGAGCTGCTGCTCCGAGGCCGCGATGGTCGCGACGAGCGTCTGGCGCTGGTCGAGGATCCGACGGTTGTCGGCAATCCGGGTCGCGATGCGCAGCTCAAGATCCTGAGCGGCCTCCGACAACCGCCTGAGGTCGGCGCCGAGTGCCCCCGCCCGCTCGGCGAGAGCGGCATGAGTGGCTTTTGCCTCCGTCACACGTAAGCCGCTCGTTTCGACAGCCTCCCGAGCCTCAAGGAGGTGCCGCTGCGACAGCATGAAACGCTCATCGGCCGTGCGCTGGTCAGATTCCAAACGAGAAATCGCCTCGGTTGCTTCCGCTTGCCGCGCGACAAGCCCGTCTCGCTCCTCGACCGCCTTTCGGCGCTCGGTGCCGACGACCTCGTGCTTTCTCCGAAGCCGCTCAAGCTCTTCGTTGAGCCCTTCCACCCGAAGCTCTAGCGCCAAAAGCGCTTTTTCGGTGCTGTGTTCCTCTGCCTGAAGCGTCTTGAGCTCGGCTTCGGCGCGCACAGCGACGCTGGCGTATCTCGCGACCTCCGCATCCAGCCGCTTGAGCTGCTCTTCCTCCTCGGTCATCGTGGACCGAAGCTCTCGCGTTGCGCCCTTGGTTGCCAAAATGCCGAGCGCCTCGGCCTTGCCACCGCCGTGCACGATCGACGAGCCACGGAAAACTGTGCCGTCGGGTGTCGTAATCGGATCATCGGTGGTTCGCGCCGCCAGCGCCGCTGCGTCAACGGACGGAGCCAACCACCGCCGTCGCAAGAGACTGCGCAGCGCCGGCTCCGCATCGCCGGAGATGCGGACGTACTGGGCGAGCGGCGTCAGGGCCGGGTCGGGCGGCGACTCGAACCCGGTCGCCGTGACCGCATCAGCGATAACGAATCCACACCGCCCGGCATTCTCGGACGCGGCGAGCGCCATCCCGGCTCGAGCGTCCTGTGCGGAAGGCACAACGATGTATTGGACCAGTTCGCCAAGACTCGCTTCGACGGCACGCTCGTAGTGCCGGTCTGCATCGAGATGGTCTGCCACCGAGCCCAAGTGGGTCAGCGACCGGCTTGAGTGCGAGAGCACCAGCCGCGCGGCATCGCTATACCCTTCCCTGGCCGCGATCAGCTCCTCAATCGACCGTAGCCGAGCGGCCATTGACGCCAGCGTGTTCTCACGCGTCCGAACCTCTTGGGCTCGAGTCTCGCGGGCGGCCCGCGCCGAGGCGAGCTCGGCCTCACGGTCTGCTCGCGTCAGCCTGACCGACTCCAGCCGTTCCCGCACCCGTGTGACCTCAACGGCCGTCTGCTCGCGGGCCGAACCGACCCTGGATGATTCGGTCTCGACATCCTCACCCTCGGCCGTGAGCTTGCGAAGCTCGTCGGTGATCCTCCCTCGCGCGGTGGCGGCATTGTCGACGACGTGTTGCAGCGTGGTCGCGGCATTGATGGCAGCAAACACCTCGCTCCGAGATGCCTCGACGTCTCCCTCGAGCCCTTCGATGGCGCGCTGCGCTTCCTGATGCTGGACCTCGGCCTCACGCAGACGAGCTTCCGCGGTATCCCGCTCGGCATCGCAGGCGCTGGACGCAGATGTCTGGTCGCGATACTCATCCTGCAACGGCGCCTGTTTCTCTCTCAGCTGGGCGCGCTCGGTCTCGCCGTCGGCCTCGGCGCTGGTCAGCGTCACCACCTGCTGTTTGTCGAACTCGACCTGCTGTTGCCGGCGTCCCAGTTCCAGCTCGTGAGCGTGCGCGGCGTCCCGGGCCTGGGTCGTACCTCGCTCGGCCTCGGCAAGCTCGATCTGTAGCTGCTCGTGCGTCCCCTCTAGCGCGGCCAGCCCCCCCGCTGCGCCCTGCTCGCGTTGCCGGGCTGCGTCCAGTCGCCGGGCCGTCATCTCGATGATCTCGGTCAGCGAGACACTCTTCCGCGCGAATTGGACTTTCTCCCAGCGACGCAGCTCCTCCCGAAGCCGACGGTACCGTCTGGCTTTCGCGGCCTGGCGTTTGAGTGCGGACCGCTGTTTCTCGACCTCGAAAACGACGTCGTCGACGCGGGTGAGATTCTGCTGGGCTGCCTCGAGCTTGAGCTCCGCCGATCGACGCCGAGTCTTGTATTTCGTCACCCCGGCGGCTTCTTCCAACAGCTGCCGGCGCTCCATAGGACGCGCGCCGAGAATCTGGCCGATCTTGCCCTGCTCGATGACGGCGTAGGCCTTGATGCCAACGCCTGAGTCCATCAACAGATCTTGGATGTCGCGGAGTCGGCAGACCTGCCCATTGATCAGGTACTCGCTCTCGCCTGAGCGATACAAACGCCGCCCGACCTCGACATCACGGGCGATGGTCGGCATCTCGTTAGATTCGGGGTCGAAATCGGCGTCGATCAGATCAATGCCACCGGACACTGCAACCGAATCGATTGCTGCGACAGCCTCGGTCGCCACGGTTGAATCACCGTTGCCTCGTCCATGACCGTTGCCGTTCGCACCGTCACCGTTGCCATCGCCTGAGCGAGCGAACTTGGCGCGGTGCTCTCGCTCGAGGGCTACCAGAGCTGCCGTGACCTGCGAGAGCTGCAGTCGGACCTCGGCCGTCGCCGTCGGGCGGCGAGCATCGCTCCCGCTGAAGATGATGTCCTCCATGCGCTCGCCCCTCAGGCTTCGGGCACTCTGCTCGCCCAGCGCCCAGGAGATGGCATCGATGACGTTGCTCTTACCGCAGCCATTCGGTCCGACGATCGCCGTCACACCACCGTCAAAGGCCAACTCTGACCGCTCTGGAAAGCTCTTAAAGCCTGAGATCCTTATGGTATTCAGCCGCATATGCTCGTACACAAAAATTGCCGCCCAAACAGGTTGACAGCTGTCAGCACCCGTCGAGCGGCTGGGATCGCCTCACTCGGTCTTGGTTCGCCCTCGTTCTCGTCTTCGCCAGTGGTGCCTCGGCACGAAGGATGGTGGCACCACGCTACCGACCCAACACCCCCGTGGCGAGGCGCCCCTGTGGGTCGGTCGCAGTGTATCAAGGCACATCAGCGTTGTGCAACCACTGACTGACCGCTCCCATGAAGCAGCTTTTCTGCCTCATCAAAAAGGGTCAGGCCGTGCTGCGCTTGAGGATCGGTCTCGAACAGATTGCGACGGGCCTCCTCAATACTGAACACGGCCTCGTCGACCCGCAGATGCAACATCGAGCGAATGAACTCGAGCTCCTCAGCGAAGGCATCGTCGTCGACGGTCAGACCTCGGTCCCGCACATAGGCCTTGAACTCATCCAGCAGACGCTCGTCGATCACGAACCCACGTTCGACGATCTCCCGGTCGCGTCCCTCAGCGCTGATCCGAGTGTCGCCGGCAGCCAAGAAATGTTCCGCAAAGCTGGCGAACTCCTGACGCGCAGTGAGCAACCGACCGAGGCGTGACGGGTCGAATCCCTCGATCGGACCGGAAATCCGGTAATCGGGCTCCACCCCACCGCCGCTGTAGACGGCGCGTCCAGCAGTGGTGTACTTCCGGTCGACGGCCGAATGCTCGCGCGGTTCCTGTTCGCGCAGGGAGTAGGTCAAATACTCATCGAAGGTCCCGTCCCACGGTCGCTGAATCATTCGACCGCTCGGGGTGAAATATCGGGCAGTCGTGAGGGCCAACCCGGCACCGTGGCTGACCCGATAGATGGACTGCACGAGGGCCTTGCCAAACGTCGTTTCGCCGACGACCAGACCCCGGTCGTGATCCTGGATGGCTCCGGCGACGATCTCGGAGGCGCTGGCGCTGTTCCGATTGACGAGCACCACAAGGGGGAGGTCGGTGTAGTCACTGGTCTCGCGGGCATGGTAGTCCTGGTCCGAGTTGGCGATCCGGCCACGGGTGTAGACGATGAGGTCACCCTTCGGGAGAAAGGCGTTGGAGACGCGAATCGCCTGGTCGAGTGGGCCACCTGGATTGTTGCGGAGATCGAGCATCAACCGCTCCATCCCCTGCTCCGTCAACTCGTCGAGAGCGCGCTCGAGATCACGGCCCGTCGTCTCGGAGAAGTCGCGCAGCCGAACGTATCCGGTGCGATCATCGGCCATGAACGCGCCCTGGATGGTGGCGAGCGTAATCTCGTCGCGCTCGACGCGCAGCGGAATCAGATCGTCGTATCCGGCCCGTCTGATGGCGATGTCGACCGAACTGCCCTTCGGCCCTCGCAGCAACTTGACCGCGTCGTCTGAGGTCATTCCGGTCGCGTCTTGGCCACTGATCTCGGCGATCACATCCCCGCGCCGAAGCCCCACGCGATACGCCGGCGACCCCTCGAAGATGCTCATGACGGTGATCCGGCCGTCGATCACGTTGATGGAGATACCGAGACCGTAGTAACGCCCTTCCTGGCGCTCACGAAGCTGAGCATAGGACCGGGGGTCCATGAAGTTGGAGTGCGGATCGAGGGTCTGGAGCATGCCCCCGATCGCCTGGTAGACGAGCCGCTCGGTGTCGACCTCGTCAACGTAGTTGGCTTCGACCGCGGCCAGGGCACTCGCGAAGGCGTCGTAGTGCTGGGGCACACCTTCCTGCGTGGCCAATACCCGTCCGCCGAACAACCCGCCGACCAAACCAGAAATGACCACGGCCCCGGCCCCGAGCGTCAGCGACGTCACTCCGCGCATGTCCGCATGCTATCAGAATAACCCTCTGTCTAGCAATGACTTCGAGCTGTTCGCGAGTAGACCTCGAGCTTGACCGGCAAGCGCCAGGTTTCTATAATGCGATCAGTCGTTCGTAGGTTCGGTCTCGGCCGGAATCGGCTATCCGGCAGCGGGGCGAGAGGCAAGGAGCACCAATCATGTTTGGCTCAATCGGGATGCCAGAGTTGATGATCATTTTCGTCATCGCCCTGATCATCTTCGGCCCACGTAAACTTCCCGAGCTCGGCCGGTCCATGGGCAAAAGCCTGTCGGAGTTCAAGCGTGCCTCCAACGATCTCAAGAACACCCTGGACGAGGAAATACGGATCGAGGACAAGCAACCCCCGTCCCAATCGACGCAGCTCAAGCCGCCCGCACCGGCGGCCGCACCGGACGAGGAAATACGGATCGAGGACAAGCAACCCCCGTCCCAATCGACGCAGCACAAGCCGCCCGCACCGGCGGCCGCACCGGAACCGGAGCACACGCCCGAGAACAGCTGAGGGGCGGCGAGACCGACCTGCCCCTCGGGTACTCTCCCCATCGTGGGAGCGAGACCCAATTCTCTGGTCCTGAGCCTTTCTAGACGAGCGTTTCATGGCGTTGGTACCCTTCCCGGATCCACTAGCTCCCGACGAAGAAGAAGACCCTCAGCCCGACGCAACGACCAACGAAGCTGGCGAGGGCGGCAAGATGTCGTTCCTCGACCATCTGGACGAGCTCAGAAAGCGCCTCATCATCGTCGCCGCATCGCTTCTGGTGGGCTTTCTGTGCTGCTTCGCAGTCATCACCCCGATCTTCGATTTCATCATGGTGCCGCTCTACGAGATCCTTCCGGATGGCGGTCGCCTGGCCTATACGGAGCCCGCTGAGGCCTTCCTGCTCTACATCAAGATCGCCGCCCTGGCCGGTCTGATCTTGGCCGGCCCGGTGGTCCTTTCGCAGGTATGGCTGTTCGTCGCACCAGGCCTGTACTCGCACGAGAAGAAGTTTGCGATACCGTTCGTCGTTGGCTCCACCTTCTTCTTCCTTCTGGGCGCGCTGTTCTCACACTACATGCTCTTCCCTTGGGCCTGGAGCTTCTTTGCCGGGTTTGCCTCCGACTACATGGAGTTCATTCCCCGAATCCAGCCGGCATTCTCGCTCTACGTCAAACTGCTGCTCGCCTGCGGTTTGGTCTTTCAGATGCCGACGATCGTGTTCTTCCTGTCAAAGATCGGTGTGGTGACGGCAGGATTCCTGGCACGCAATATCAAGTACGCGGTTCTCCTCATCTTTGTCTTCGCCGCCATCCTGACCCCCACGGGTGACCCGGTCACCCTCACGATGATGGCTATGCCGATGATCGCGCTCTATGGATTGAGCATCGGTATCGCCTGGGTCTTTGGCCGTCGCGACGAATCGTGACCGCCGTTCCACAATGGCGCACAATTGCCTGTTTTCCACCTCGTTCGTTGACTTGTACCGCGGCTGCCAATACGATGCGCAGAGGTTTTTTTTACCTTCGTGTACTGACGAGGTGTTCGTGACAAGAACGCGTTCTCGAAAAAGAACAAGACAGATTTCAGCCCTGGTAGCACTGTGCGTCGGACTCATGCTCTCAACCGGTCCCGCCGCCGCTCAGAGCAGCGATGCGCCTAACCGACGAAGCAGTGCCACGTTCCTGGGGGACACCGGTCTGTGGTTCGTACCGACGGCCGAAGTCCTACCTGATGGAAAGTGGTCGGGCAGCGTGCAGCGGGCCAACTTCGACCGGTCGGCTGGTATCACCGACATTGCGCACTACGCGGGCACGTTCGCCTACGGTATAACCGACCGATTCGAGCTCTTTGGCTCACTTCGCGCGGTCACGCGTCTCGACAGAGATGCCAGACCGCTGTTCGACGCCGAGTCCAGCACTGGAGGTCC
This sequence comes from Vicinamibacterales bacterium, assembly GCA_965249105.1. Taxonomy (GTDB): domain Bacteria; phylum Acidobacteriota; class Vicinamibacteria; order Vicinamibacterales; family UBA8438; genus CAUZIB01. The sequence continues at coordinate 3,374,569 of OZ252219.1, forward strand.
GACTACCGAATACCCGTTCGCGGACGACCAGTTCTCGAGCCACTTCGGAGACCTCCTGATAGGCGGTAAATACAACATCACCTCGGAGCAGGACCAAGCACCGGCTGCGTTCGCGGTTCGCGTCTCGATGAAGTTGCCGACCGGGTCGACCAACAACGGAACCTCGACGGGCAAGTTGGATGCAGCCTTTGACGCCGTCGTCAGCAAGGACCTCGGGGCGGCGGAAGTGGCAGGGTATGGAGGTTTCCTCTTCCGAGGCGACCCCAGTGAGTTCGACCTCCCTGACAGCTTCAGATATGGCGTGGGCGTGGGTATCCCAATCGGGAACGCCTTCTCTCTCATTGCCGAGGTCAACGGCGAGGCTCTGTCGAGTAACTCGATCAACATCATGCCGGTCCTGGTCGGCACGGACGGGAGCATGTCCGGAAATCTCTCGCGCGGGCAGAGTCCTGCTGACGCGATGGTCGGGTTGCAGTGGAACGGATCGAGCGGTCTGTATGTGGGCGCGGGTCTCAACGTCGCCATGGTGCACGATGACCGCATGGACGCCGGTCGCGAGTCCAGCGGCGGTGACACCCTCGGATTCCTGTTTCGGATCGGGTACCACCCCGGCGTCAACCGCTATGTGCCACCGCCCCCACCGGCACCCGACCCACCGGCCAATCGGCCACCGACCGTGACGCTGTCGTGCGATCCGTGCTCGATCATGGTCGGCGAGGAGTCTGCACTCCGCGCAGATGCCCGCGACCCAGATGGCGACACGCTCGAGTATGCGTGGAGCAGCCCAGCCGGGAGCTTCCAGGAGGCTCAAAACAGGGAGACCCAGCGCTGGCAGGCGCCTGCCCAGGCAGGCCCGGTCCCGGTCACGGTCACGGTGAACGATGGTCGCGGCGGAACAGCGACTGACACGACGACCATCACGGTGACCGCGGCGCCGGCACCACCGGCAAGGGAGTACGTCTTCGAGGACGTGCACTTCGACTTCGACCGCTACACGCTCCGCCCGGGAGCTTCTCGTGTGCTGGATGAGATCATCGCCGCCCTTGAGGACGACCCGAGTCTCTCGATTCAGATCGAGGGACACACGTGCAACATTGGCACCGCGGAGTACAACCTGGCACTCGGCGAGCGGCGCTCGAACTCGGTCGAGGAATACCTGACTGGGCGGGGGGTCAGCGGGAGCCGCCTCTCCACGATCAGCTACGGCGAGGAGCGACCGCAGCACGACAACTCGCGTGAGGAGACCCGGCGCCTGAACCGCCGCGCTGCGATGGTCGTGCGCCTGCAGTAAGAGACACGCAAGTCCCAGGAAAGAGGCGGATGTCCCACGTGGGCATCCGCCTTTTTTTGTCTAGTAACTCTTCGCGAAGTAGACGTCGGTCTGGCCCGGCTGCCCGCACTCGATGCAGTCGCCGGACGGAGGGGGAGCGTCGAACGCGATGTTGCGAATCGTGGCCTGAGTGCCCGTCTTGATCTTGCCCTCACACTCCTCACGGCCACACCAGGGCGCGACCACAAAGCCTGGCCGCCCCTTGAATAGCTCGTTGAACTCATCGCGTGACGTGGTCTGGACCGTGTGCTCGTCACGAAAGGCTCGAGCCCGCTCCAGCAAACTTGCCTGCACGTCCGTCAGCAGCTCCGTCACCGCTCCCACCAGACCCTCCATCGGTGTCGGAAGCTTCTCGCGACTATCGCGTCGCACGAGCATGACCTGTGATTTCTCGATGTCCTTCGGACCGATCTCGAGCCGCAGCGGAACGCCGCGCATTTCCCACTCTGCGTACTTCCACCCGGGCGTGTAGACGTCTCGATCATCGAGCAGCACTCGGACGCCGGCTTCGGTAAGGGCGTCTCGTATGTCCTGAGCCCGCGGCAACACCGTCTCCTGCCAGTTTCCACGGGGAATTGGGACAATCACCACCTGATGCGGGGCAATCCGAGGTGGAAGGATCAGCCCGCTGTCGTCACCGTGAATCATGATCACACCACCGATGAGACGTGTTGTCATCCCCCACGACGTCTGCCAGACGTGCTGCACCGACTTGTCGCGTGCCTGGAAGGTGATGTCGAAGACCTTGGCAAAGTTCTGTCCCAGCATGTGCGAGGTGCCGGCCTGGAGCGCGCGTCCATCTCCCATCAACGCTTCGATCGAATAGGTAAGCGCCGCTCCGGCAAACTTCTCGCTGTCGGACTTCCGACCGTCGAGGACGGGCATTGCGAGCTCGGTCTCGGCAAACTCCTTGTACACACCCAGCATCTTGACCGCCTCGGCCTCGGCCTCAGCCTCGGTCTCGTGCGCGGTGTGTCCTTCCTGCCACAGAAACTCGGTTGTCCGGAGGAAGAGACGCGTGACCTTCTCCCACCGAACGACATTGGCCCACTGGTTGATGAGCAGGGGCAGATCACGCCAGGATTGGATCCACTTGGCATACATCGTCCCGACGATCGCTTCCGATGTCGGACGGACGATCAGTGCCTCTTCCAGCTCCTCGTCCCCACCCTTCGTGACCCAGGCCACCTGCGGGGCGAAACCCTCGACGTGGGCAGCTTCCTTGCGAAGCAGGCTCTCCGGAATGAACAACGGGAAATAGGCGTTGACATGTCCTGTGGCCTTGATCCTCGCATCTAGAGCGGCTTGCATGAGCTCCCAAATCGCATAGCCATACGGCCGGATCACCATGCTGCCCTTGACGGGTGAGTAGTCTGCAAGCTCCGCGCGCAGGATCACATCGGTATACCACCGCGAGAAATCCTCCGACCGGGGCGTGATCTCCTTCACGAACGTGTCCTGTTTCGCCGACATCAAACGTAATCCTCAAGCAAGAAAAAGTGGTGCGAGGGTGAGTCCTGGACGTGCCGTGACCAGTCTATATCGTCCGGCGACGTCGTGTTATCCTACCGGAGCCTCGTCCACGTACCACCACATCACACTCCAGCATGCCGCGCAGCATCCAGATCGACGTGCCCACCGCGTCGCGTGCCTATCGGGTTCACGTAGGCAAGAACTTGGTCAGTCGTCTGGCCACGCTCGTCAAACAGGCGGGTGGCATAGGTCGCCGGTTCGTGGTGTCGAGCCCGACGATCTGGAAGCTGCACGGCGCCGCGATTGAGAGGGCCCTCAAGTCGGCAGAAGCGATTCTCATTCCGGACGGTGAACGCTCCAAGACGCTGCAGACCGCCTCGCGTCTCTACGAACCCCTGATCCAGGCCGGGGCAGACCGCGGCATCACGATCGTCGCCGTCGGCGGCGGGGTGATCGGGGACATGGTCGGGTTCGCCGCTGCGACGTTCCTTCGAGGTGTGCAGCTCGCGCACGTGCCGACGACGCTACTGGCTCAGGTGGACAGCTCGATCGGCGGGAAGGTTGGCGTCAATCACGCGCTGGGCAAGAATCTTATCGGCGCCTTTCACCAGCCGATCGTCGTGGTGACCGACCCGACGATGCTCGAGACCCTGCCCAGACGGGAGTTCAGGGCTGGGCTCTATGAGGTCGTGAAGTACGGCGTGATCGCGAGTCCGGATCTCTTCGACCGTGTTGACCGTGACCTCACCGCGATCTTCGCCCGCGACCCATCCGTGCTCGTGCCGGTGATCGCCGAGTCCTGTCGGATCAAGGCCAAGGTCGTCGCGGAGGACGAACAGGAGCAGGGCGTTCGACGCATCCTCAACTTTGGTCACACCGCCGGCCACGCCATCGAGGCCGTCACGCACTATCGGCGCTTTCGCCATGGTGAGGCCATCGCCTACGGTATGCTTGCCGCTGCCAACCTGGCCGTAGCCAGAGGCTCTTTGTCCTCTGCGGACCGCGACCGCCTGGCGGGACTGATCGCGAAGCTGGGTCCGCTGCCATCGGTCACCGACCTTTCAGCGACATCGATCGTCGAGGCGATCAGACGTGACAAGAAAGTACTCCGCGGCCGTCTGCACTTCGTGCTCCCGACCAGCATCGGCCACACCGAGATCGTCGACGACGTTTCTCAATCTGAACTCATCAGGGCGCTGAGCACGATCGGCGTGACGCGACGGACGCCGTAGGGTGCCGGCCGTCGCTCAGTCGATGTGATGGCGCTGAAGCCTGGTGAGAAGGTCGCGCTGCGTGATCTTCAGCCGCGCGGCCGCCAGCTCGCGGTCCCCGCGAGCGTCGCGCAACGCTTGGGCAAGCTTGTGACGTTCGAACTCGCCATGAATCCTCGAGGACGCCTCCTCGAGGCTCCCCGTCAGGTTCATGAGCTCCCACGGACTGGATATACGCCCCTGAACGTCGGCTTCGAGATTGAGGTGTCGCGGCTGAATGTCTGCCGTCTCACACAGAATGACCGCACGCTCGATACAGTTCTGCAGCTCACGGACGTTGCCCGGCCACAGGTAGACACGAAGCGCCTCGTCGGCCTCGGGTGACAAACCCAGACCAGGCTTTTTCAGATCCTTGCAGAATCGGTCGATGAAGTAGCGGGCCAGAATCGGGACGTCCTCTGACCGTTCACGGAGTGGCGGGATCACGATCGGGAACACTGACAGCCTGAAGTAGAGATCCTCCCGAAACTCTCGCGCCGCCACGGCAGCGCGAAGATCCTTGTTGGTCGCCGCAACGATCCTGACATCTACCTGCAGAGGTGTCGTGCCGCCAACCCGCTCGAACACCCGCTCCTCGATGGCCCTGAGGATCTTGGCCTGGAGCGGAAACGGGAGGTCGCCGATCTCGTCCAGGAACAGCGTCCCGCGGTGTGCAACCTCGAACCGGCCCGGCTTGCGAGCCACGGCGCCGGTGAACGCGCCCTTCTCGTGCCCGAACAGCTCTGACTCGAGGAGGGTCTCGGGAATCGCCGCACAGTTGATGGCCACGAAGGGTCCTTCAGCTCGACCGCTGAAGGCGTGGAGTGCATGCGCAAACAGTTCCTTTCCGGTGCCACTCTCCCCCCCAAGCAGCACGGTCGCGTCGCTTTCGGCAGCGCGCCGGAGTGTGGCGAAGACCTGCTTCAGGGAGGCATGCTGACCGACGATCTCGGGCAAGCCTCGGCTGGCCGCCAACTCCTCCTTCAGCAGCATGTTCTCGGTGAGCATACGGTGGCGGTCGACGGCTCGCGCAACCAGCAAGAGGAGGTGGTCAGGGTCGACGGGCTTGGCCAGAAAGTCTGTGGCTCCCTCCTTCATCGCGGTAACTGCGTCCTCGATGCTCCCGTAGGCCGTCATCACGATGACCGAAATATCGGGGTCAAGCTCCTTCGCGGCTCGAAGAACGCCGAAACCGTCGCCCTGCGGCAATCGGAGGTCAGTCAGCACGACCGATGGGCGATTCTCTCGAAGCGCTGCCACGGCGCCAGACTCGTCCACCGCCTCGGTCACGACGTAATCCTGTCCTTCGAGCGCGTGGCGCAGCATCGCCCTGAGCGAGTCCTTGTCCTCGACGATGAGGGTGTGGGGGTGGGAATCGGTACCGGAGCTCAACAAGGGATGATCCTCGACGGGAGATGGACCGTCAGAACAGACACACCAGTCTACACCAGCGCCTCGATTCATCGATCGACTCTCCACGACACCCGCTCGACCGTACCATCCTCGTGGCGGCGGATCGTCGCCTCAACCGCACGCTGGGCCAGGGATGGGCCAAATGCGGCGGCGCGGACCACCACCGTACCGTTGGTGTCGGTGGTTGGGTCGTCGTCGAGGTCTTCGAAGTCGTCAGACACCCAGACGGCAACCACTGTTACCCCGATCGGCGTAGGGGTCGGCACGAGATCGTCGAACGGTCCGTGTGAGAAAAGCCGCCATCTCCGCTGGGGCTGATGGACGGCTGCCAGAAGCCGGTCGTTGAGCTCATCGGTCACGTGAGCCAGGTCCAGCAATGCCCCACCCGGTAGTCGACGCTGCACCCTTGATGACCAGAGACTCGAGGTGACGCGCCCGCGCAAGACGTCACTCCAGTCGGTGATCGTGTCAAGCTCGTGAGTGACCCACTCGAGTCCGGCCTCCGCTGCGTACACACTTGCCGCGGCGCGCCGATGATTGGCGCTCACCGCGGTTTCGGTCACGGCAAGAGGGACAACCGCTCCAGTGACCCCCAGGAACAGCAGCATGACGACCATCGCTACGATCAAGCCGATGCCTTGCTCGCCACTCCGCCGGGGCTTCGTCGCCGTGGTCACCGTTGTCACGGCCGCCAGGGATTGCCGACCGCCGCGTCGAAGCGGGCGGTCACGTCTGGCACCCACGCCGCCGGCACCCTGGCGTCACCGGGATTGACGAACAGCTTCGGGTCGGGGCCACGGTGCTCCGGGCGGGAGGTCTGGAGCACGAGCGTGACTTGCACGCGCTGGACGCGCAGAAGGTCGACGTCGAATGCCGCGCCCCCACCACACCAGGGTCCATCGCCCAGAATGTTCGGTGACAGCTCGACCTGGACCGGCGGAACCGTCACACGTGGAGATGAGGTGGCCAAGCACTGCACCCTCGCTCTCGTCGTGTCGTCGACAGCTGGCAACTGCGGTCGGCCGAAGTAGCGGAACGACACGCCGACAACATCGTCGAGCACCGGAGCGTCCGCCCTCCACTCACTTCGAAGCCGAAGCTGTGCCCTTTCGGCGGCAAAGTAGTAGCTGCGAACGACGATGGGTACGAGCGTCGACCCGGCTGGATACGCAAGGATGTGTCCTCCAATTGGCGGCGACACCGTCACCACAGGGCCATTGGTGTGCGTGATCCTCAGCACATCCGACTGCCCCTCGTGGTCGTAGATCATCACGGTCATGTTCGGGAGGAAGCCACAGCTCCGATGGAGCCCAGCGCAGCCCGGCCCGTCGACAAGACTCACGGACGAAACCGATGGCGACACCCTCGACCCGGTTGTGACCCGCGGGAGCTCGGCCGCCTGGATGACGGTGATCGCATCAGACGCGACATGGCTGCCCGCTCCGCCTCCAGCACTTCGCTGGCCGATCGAGCGGGCCGGCACGACGGAGGCGCGTGGGAGGGGAAGGGATGGTCCATGAAGGAATCGTGCTACTCCAGCATTCCGGAGGTCGGTTTCGAGTCTGGTAAAGCCAGCCCGCGCGCGCTGATGCACCTCGGCCGTCTCGGCCTGGACGCTGACCGCCCGGCGGATCGGGTCGACCAGGGTCAGGGTCGCTCCGACCACCATCGTGGTGACGACAAGCGCGACCATGATGTCGACGGCGGTCATGACGAAGCTACCGCCGGGCCCTGAGCGTGGCCAGCCAGACCACTCCCGGGACGTTGGGTCCAGGGATCAGACCCACGGTTTGAATCGCCACGCCCAAAGGCATGACAAGAACCTGCAACACCAGTCGATCGTCTCGGGCCGCCCCGACCCGCCTCACCGACCATCGGCGCACAAAGAACGTCCCAGCCGGCGGTCGAGCACCGCTGCCGATCCAACGTCCGGCGCGGTCGAGGTAGTCGACGTACCCTGGCGTGTTTCTGGCGAGCGCGCCAGCCGGAGCAACACGTAGGCCGCGGCCGTTCGGCGTAGGCGGGTTGGTCGCGAGGTTGGTCGTGACGTCAGACACGACCCCGGTACCGGCGACGCTCCAGACGCGACCATGGGTCCAGGCCAGACTCCGCAGCTGTTCCATCCTCTGTACAGCAAGGAGCAGCCCGATGCTGTCGGCGGCTGCCCGCTGGACCGCGCGACTCGTCATAGCGGTGAGATAGGCCAGTCCCACGGACAGGGTGACGAGAAGCCCTGACGCGACCAGTGCCTCGGCCAGACCGAAGCCGTCGTCACCGCCCTGAGTCCGCCGGCTGGTCAAGAACATGAAAAGGACCGGTGCAATGTCCGCGCCCACCACGCCAACGAGTGAACCCTCGTCAGACGGCGTGATAGTGGACACACCGAGCGAGGTGGTCTCGGTAACCCGCACGCCGGGAGGCCAAGAACGTGGAAGAGATTGCCGATCGCTGCCGCGAGCGGAGGCTAGTGGAGGGAGTCGTGAGACATTCGGCGCAGCGGCAAGATCACTTCCAGTCGCGCTCCGCCGTCGTCTGACAGCGACGCGGTCACGCTCCCATTGTGGGTCACGATGATCTTCTGCGCCAGCGCCAGGCCTAGACCGGTGCCGTGGGTCTTCGTGGTGAAGAAAGGACGGAACATCCGCTCGCGGTGCGAGGGGTCGAAGCCTGGGCCGTTGTCGGTCACGGTCAGCCGGGCCTGGTCGTGGTCGACGGTACCCACAAGCCTGACGTCGGGTACCCGTTCCGCATCGACACAGGCTTCGACGGCGTTTCGACACAGGTTACTAATGGCCTGGCGAAGCAGCACCTCGTCCCCTTCGATCTCCGCGAACTCGCCACGGACCGACACGTCACCGCCCCGCCTCTGCACCTCATCTCGAATCTCATCCGCCGCCCGGTCAACGAGCCTCTCGAGACTTACCGTGGAGACTGCCAGCGTGGCCGGGCGGGCAAACCCGAGAAACTGGTCTACCACTTCCCGAAGCTCAGCGGTCCCCTGGCGGATGCCTTCGAGATAGGGACGATATTCAGACTGGAGGTCCTCTGGCGGCAGAAGTCGGCTATACCCGTGAATGGCGGCCAGGCCGTTGCGAAACTCGTGTGCGATCCCGGCAGTCAACTCACCGACCTGGGCGAGGCTCTCTTGGAGCCGAACTCGCTCCTCGAGGTCGTGGACCGTGCTGAGATCGGCAAACAGGCAGATCGCTCCCTGTAGACGATCGTCGTCATCGACCATCGGAGACACCGACACCCCGAGATGGGTGGCCGTGTCGGTGCGGCCAGATGGGTCGAGTTCGAGTGTCCGACGCACGATTGGAAGCCCCTCAGACAGGCACTCCTCAACGAGATCGGCCAGCGGCAACACTGAGCCGCCGACAAGCTCGCGAAGAAAACCACCAGCCTCGCCCTCCTCCACTCCCAGCAGCCGCCGGCCAACCGGGTTGAGAATCTGGACCTCTCCCGCCACATCGACGACCAGCAGACCGGAAGACAGATTGGCGATGATCTGTTCGCTGAGTCGCTCGGAGGCCACGGCCCGTCGGTACGTCGCGAGCTCTCGATCTCGTATCTTCGTCACCGCCGCGCCGAGGGCTTCGGTGACAAGCGCTTGGTCACCTCGCGGCTCGTGCAGGCGGCGGTTGGCCGCCCGGGTGGCGACCCCCAGCCGGACCAAAGCGAGGAGCAACACGGCACCTAGGGCACCAATGACGAGAACGAAGCCCAGAAGCAGGAAATTCGGCTGCATCAGCGGGGAAGCGAATAGAGACCACCGTACCAGGCGACGACAGGCTCCCCGGTCGACATGGCGACCAGCGCGGCAAGCGCCAAAAACGAGCCAAGTGGAAGCGCGTACTTGCCATCGCTCAGTCTCAGGACGAGCATGCCGATACCAATAACCGACCCGAGTAAGGACGCGAGCAGCAGTGTCACGAGCATCAGTTGCCACCCGAGAAACGCCCCGATCATCGCGAGCATCTTGACATCGCCCATCCCAAGGCCCTCCTGATGCCGGACGCGATAATACGCCTCGGCGAGGAGAAACAACCCGCCTCCACCGATGACGACGCCGGCGAGTGCATCCCGCCATCCAGGCTCGAACGCGAGCGCCGCAGCCACACCAACCGCTATACCTGGAATCGTAATGGCGTTCGGCAGAATGCGATGTCTCAAGTCGATGACGAACAACACGATCATCGCGCAGCCGAACAGCAGCCGGACGGCGAGCAACGGCTGCCACCCAAGTTGCTGATACTGCAGCACGAACACGACCGCGGTCGTGAGCTCGACCAGCGGATACACCGGAGAGATCGGTGCATCACACGCGCGGCACCGACCGCGAAGCCAGACGTAGCTCAGGACGGGAACGTTGTCGGTCCATCGAAGGGCACTACCACATGCGGGACAGTGGGAGGAGGGAGTCACCACCGATACTCTCAGCGGCAGCCGATGGATGCATACGTTGAGAAAGCTCCCGACCGCCAGACCGAGGGCCGCCAATACGACAACGGCGCCCACTTCCATCATCGAGGCAACGTCCTCGGGGGGGCGACCGGCAGCGGGAGGAGCGGAGACTGGGGCGAGAGTGTGATCTCACGTTGCGACGGCACCAGCACGTACGCATGCCCGAGGGGGTCGACCGGAGGATCCCCGAGCGCTCTGCCCGTGAGCTCCCGCCACGACGCGGGCCACCGTCCCTCCCGCCGTTCGAATCTCTCGACCTCTCTCGCATAGCGGTCGAGATCATCGAGCGCGTCCAGCTGTAACAGTCGACGCGTCGCCTCGTTGCTGAGCCACGGGTCGGAGGCAGATTCCAGTACCTGCTCCCACATGAAGCGAGCGTCTCGACGGTTTCCGCCTTCCGCCAACGTGTTGGCGGCCAGCGTCCGCAGCCACCACGATGCGCCGGGAATCTCACTTGCCCGCTGGAACCATCGAGCGGCCTCGTCGTAATCGCTCAGCCACCAGTAGTAGACGAAGCCCATGTCCATTAGGTACTCCCACCGCTCCGGCATCTGCTCCCATCCCTTTTGTAGGAGCGCCAGGGCCTGGTCGGGACGACCGGGACCGTTCGGATAGGCCTCGGTCAAGAAGATGGCCCCGAACCTGTAGGCGATACTGAAGCGAGGGTCGAGCGTGGTGGTGATATCGAGAAGGGGGTAGAGGAGGTCGTAGTTCTTGGCGGAGTCATCTCCGCGTTTGGTCCCTCCGTAGTGTTGTAGCGCGCGGATCCAGTAGACATCGGCCAGCAGTGCGTCGAATGAAAGGGCCATCCGGCCGAGGACGGCGCCCGACCGAACATACATGGTCCGGTCCTCAGACTCCGAGAGCGAATAGGCCCGCGCACCGTGGATCTGCAACCCAGCTCCGCCCGCCCACAACGCGAGAATCACCATCGCGACGAGACGAGGACGACTGAGCCACTCGCCCATCCGCTCCGAGATGGGCGAGCTCATACGAAGTCACGCCTCGAGAACACGAACATGGCACCCACCAGCAGCACACCGATGTAGAGGGCCGCGTAGCCGCCGGTCACGACCACGTACTCGAGGCCGACCGGCTGAGCGTGCACCACCTGCGCCGTCACGTTGAGTGCGGCCAGGTCGGGTAACACATAGGAGATACCGGTCGCCGCGCCACCCACCAACGATGACCCGACGACCTCGTGAACTGCGCGAAGGTCCGCATTGAAGTGACCGGCAACATACAGTGCGCTGGTCATCACGGCCGCGAACAGCGGGCTCGAAAAGGTGGAGAAGAACAGCGCGATCGCCGTGACCAGCATCAGCTGGACAAGGATGAGGAGAAAGGCCACCAACATCGCGGGGTCGGCGGCCGGCGCCTCCCAACCGCGCTTGAACTCTTCGCTCTCGGTCAGCGACATGTAGCCGAGTACCGCATAGACCGCGGCGGTCATGATGGCCAGGTTGACGGCGAGCGTCAGCACCAAGCCGGCATACTTGCCGAGAATGACCTCGTGACGGCGCACCGGCTTGGACAGGATGGTGTAGATACTCCGCCGCCGTACTTCCTTGGAGACCAGACCGATCCCAATGAAGATCGCGATGAATAGGCCGAATATCGCGGTCGCGCTCAGACCCAGGTCTTTGATGATCTTGACATCCTGACCAGCGGTGAGCTGGCCAATCAGATAGGAGGCCGAGATCATCAAGACGGCGAAGAGCACCAGGTTGTAGAGCACCTTGTCCCGGATGGAGTCCCGGAAGACGTGCACCGCGATCTTCGCGACAACAGACATTGACCTCCACCGCCCGGCCTACGCCGAGACTGGCTGCTCCTCCTTCTGAAGGCCGACCTGGTGAACAAAAAACTCCTCGAGCGTCTCGTGGGTCGGGTTCAACGAGAGAATTGTCGCGCCGCTTCCCGACAGCTCCGCCACGACCTGCTCCGGTGGGCGGTGCAGCGGTAGCTCGATGACATAGCGACCGTCAGACACGTGGGTGACGCTGTCGACCGTGGCCGCCAGTGCATCGGCGCGTGACTGAGAGATCCCAGTCACGACCAGCTCCCACCCTCGCACCTTCAAACCCAGGTCGGCGACCTTCCCAGACGCGATGAGCTTCCCCCTGTCCAAGATCGCCACGCGGCTACACAGGGCCTCCGCATCGGTGAGGATGTGCGAGCTGAAAAACAGCGTGCGTCCTTCGTCGCGGAGTGACAAGAGGAGGTTGCGGACGTGGCGTCGCCCGATTGGGTCAAGTCCAGACATCGGCTCGTCGAGAAAGAGGACTTCAGGGTCGTTCACCAGCGCCTGCGCAATCCCGACGCGCTGCAACATACCTTTGGAGTACTTTCGAAGATGCGTCCCCCGTTCCTCCCCGATACCCACGCGGTCCAGCACCGCGCTCGTCCGCCGCTGGGCTTCCTGCCGGTCACAGCCGAACAGACCGGCGAAGTACCGCAGGAGCTCCTCGGCCGTCAGGTTGTCATAGAAATAGGGATTCTCCGGTAGGAATCCGACCCTTCGGCGCGTCTCGACGTCGCCGGCGGGTTTCCCCAGAACCTCGGCGGTGCCAGCCGTGGGAAAGATCAGCTGCGTGAGCAGCTTGAATGTCGTTGTCTTGCCTGACCCGTTGGGTCCCAGATAGGCGATCACGTCGCCGGGGTCGATGTCCAGCGTCACGCTGTCAAGCGCGCGGTGAGGACGCGGTCGCCAGAAACCGCGATCGAAGTCCTTGGTGAGCTGCTGAAGACGGACGGCGTGCATCCCTGGCCCCTATGGCGTCGTCGCCCGTTCCAGCTCGAACGCGATTGCCTGGTCGAAGAACTGGGGACTGAGTCCGCCTTTGATCAGTACGCCGTTGACGATGTACGTGGGAGTCGCTTCGACCGGGAGGGCGGCGCCGACGGCGATGTCGGACCGGACCTCCTGAATCACGTCATCGTACCGGGCCGCCATGCGGTCGGGGTCTATGCCGGCGATCTCGTCGAGAGCCATCCCGATCGTGTCCGGCGTCATCGTCTCCTGGTTGGAGTAGAGCCACCGCTCCATACGCTCCCCCGCCTCATCGCCGACTTCGCGGGCAAGACGAGCGGCAACGGCCGCGGCACACCCGGAAGCGTGCGGTCCGTTTGGCGACTCGTCGTTGCACGATGGGTCGAGCGGAAAGTCGAGCAGCACCAGACGGACGCTCCCAGGATGACTCGAGCGGTACTTCTGAAAGATGGGGGCATACGCGAGCTGAGTGCTGGCGCAGGCAGGGCACTGGAAGTCATTGAACTTGAACACGATCACATCCGCGTCCTCGGTCTCTACGCCGAGATCGACCTGCGGCTGCTCCGCCCAGTACTTCTCGAACTCCGTACGCTCGTCAGCGCTGGCGGGAGGTAAGGCGATGCTGTCTGCACCTGGACTGAGCCCTGGGGGTAATCCGCTCAAAGACCTCGGTTCGGGAAACGACATCGCCAAGGCCGCCACGCCTCCGACAAACCCGACCGTCACCAGAAGACCGACGGGGCGTCGCACGAGGAGCCTCATGTCACGAACGACCGCCATGGGCAAAGACAGGAGCGGGGTGGAGGTGTTGCCGCCCGACAACAGAAAGATCCCGATGACGGCCACGTACACGATGCCACACAGAATGCAGAAGGTCCCGAGCACGACGAACGACGCGTACGCCATATACATCGCGACCGACAATCCCACGGTCGACCACACCAGAAAGTAGGCGCTCACGTTCTCCCAGGTGGTGCTCGGCCCCTTGGCCTGGGCAAACGCCAGCAGCAGAACCACCCCAAACCAGAACACGCCACCGAGAGCGACCGGAATCCCGGCGATGCTGCCATACCGGCTTTGATACAGCTGCGTGCAACTCACCGTCTCGCTGACGTCGCAGAAGCTGGTGTAGGTAGGGTCATTCACCAGCTGGTAGTGCATGTAACTCGAGCCCGCGGCCGCCACCAAGCCGACCACGGCGAGTCCCATGGTCCAACCTCGAGCACGTGTGGTCATGGCTATCGCTCTCCCTGCATCGCGAGACAACTGGGTCTCCGGTCAGTCAATGCTACCAGGGAGCCGGGAACACACGAAGAACTTGTGTCCCCGGACACAAGAAGCTACCGCGGTGTTCCGGAGACGAGAAGCTAGGGCGGAAGACAGGAGCCCGGGAGAAGAGGAGGGACGTAGAAGGTCGGGGTCTCTGCCTACCTTCTACGTCCAGAGGATGTCCGGCGCCCGGGGCACCGGAGCTACTGGATCGGCGTCGAGCCAGCGGGCGCGCCGGTCTGGGTCGCCACAACCGCCGCGGTCAGCGACTGATAAATCGTACCGCCCTGGTTGGTGCCAAAGAAGCGAGCCCCACCGCCGGCCGCGGGGGTGGCTCCGGCAAAATAGGTCGAGACGACTGCTCCTGCCGCTGCGCCGTTACACGATGCAGGAGCGCCAGCCGCGGCCGCGCCCGAAGTCACCGAAACGCTGTAGCTGCTCTTGAGTGATGGGTCGGTGCCAAGGTCCGAACCGATGAAGCCGTCACCGCCCGCTATCGTTGGTGCCGTTGAGAGGTTGACCAGGGTCGGAGAGTAGAACCCGCTACCGCAGCTGGCGGCGTAGGTCGACTGGGCGCTGTTGATCGCTCGAAGTGACCCGATCGCCGACGCCTCGTTGCCCGCCATCCTGGCCCTCAGCAGGCCGGGCACGGCGATCGCGGCAATGATGCCGATGATGGCGACGACTATCAGTAGCTCAATCAGCGTGAAACCCTTTTGGCTCTTCATACTCATCCTTGGACTCCTTTATTCAAACTCTGAACACAAACAGAGCAACTGCTGTGCCAACTCCGCCAGGCGTGTCACTGTTCGTTTATGTACCTTAAGAATAGGCACTTACATGACATTGTCGCTCTGTATGTCAATCTAGACAACCTGACACTTCTTGCTAGTGACGCAATTCGTCACGATAAGCTGACACACATTGTCGGTCCACCTCAGCCAAGGTCATATTTCTTCATGTAGTACCGAAACGACCGGAAGCTCATCCCCAGCAACTCAGCGGCTTTCGTTTTCTTGCCACCGGTCGTCTCGAGGGCCTGAGAAATATACTGCCGCTCGATCTGCTCCACGTGCTCCCCGAGGTGAAAGCCAGCGACAGGAAGCGCGTCTGGCGTTTGCGGAGTCACTGCAGCGTCGGCCAGAGCGAGCGCCGGCTGGCGCTGACGTGCGTGGTCGACTTGGATCGGTCCGAGATCGAGGCTCTCCGCCTGAACGGTGTCGGTCTGTTCCAGCGCGACCGCGCGTTCGATCACGTTCTCCAGCTCCCGGACATTGCCGGGCCACGAGTATCGTTCCAGGGTTCGAGTGGCGCCTGGAGACAGCCCGGTCAGTGGCTTGCCCAGCTGCTGGCTGAACCGCACGACGGCACGCCGCGCCAGCGGCAGGACATCGTCGCGTCGTTCGCGGAGTGGTCGTATGTGGATCGCGATTACATTGATTCTGTAGAACAGGTCCTCCCGAAAACGGCCTTCCGTGACCATCGCACCGAGGTCCTGATTGGTCGCGGCGATCACTCGGATATCGGCCTCGAGCTCTCGGGTTGCGCCAACGCGACGAAACTTCCGTTCCTGGAGGACCCGCAGCAGCTTCACTTGCATGACCGGTGACATCTCGCCGATCTCGTCCAGCAGGATGGTCCCGTGCTCGGCCACTTCGATGAGACCCTTCTTGTTGCTGTCGGCGCCCGTAAAGGCACCGCGCACGTGTCCGAACAACTCGGACTCCAGAAGCGTCTCGGGTAGCGCGCCGCAATTGACGGCGACAAACGGCCTCGTTCGTCGCGTCGAATTGCCGTGCACGGCCCGAGCCACGAGCTCCTTCCCAGTACCCGACTCCCCCGTGACCAGCACGGTGCTGTTCGTGGGCGCGACTCGTCGAATGCGCTCCTTCAGATCGTGGATGATGGTGCTCTCGCCGATGATGTGCTGAAAGTCTCCGGCGTCTACCTGCGCCTTCTTGAGGGCGGCGTTCTCCTCCCTGAGCCGACGATGTTCGATCGCGTCCCGCACCTTGGCCTTGAGCTCGTCGACGTCGAACGGCTTGGTCAGGTAGTCGTGGGCCCCAAGCCTGAGTGCCTCGACCGCCGACTCGGTCGACGCGAATGCGGTGACCATGATGCCGATCAGGTCGGGGTCGACCTGCTTGGCCTCTCGGAGGACGTCCACCCCGGTCATGTCTGGCATGCGGATGTCGGACACAAGAAGGTCAATGGGCTCGTGGCTCAGCAGATCGACCGCGGCGCGCCCCCCGTCGGCGAGCAACACGCGATAGCCTTCGCGCTGAAGAACGATCGCCAACATCTCGCGCATGGAGCGCTCGTCGTCCACCACCAAAACCGTCGCTCCGCGCATCTCGGACTGTGACGCCATTAGACGGTCGACACCTCAGGCTCCGGCCGTGGAGCAGGCTTGCCGTGAGCGGGGAGCTTGACCTCAACGGTCGTGCCCACGCCCTCCCGAGACTGCACCCGAACCTCACCTCCGTAGTCGCTCACGATCCGGTGCACGATGGCCAACCCAAGACCGGTCCCAGTACCAAAACTGCCGTGAAACGGCTGGAACATCCCGTCCATCTCGGTCTCCGGAATCCCGACCCCCTCGTCGGCGACAGTAAACAGTGCTCCGCCGTCTGGCTCGCTGGCCGTCGACAGGCACAGGCACCCACCGTCTAGCATGGCATGCAAGCCGTTGGTCGCGAGATTCCAGATGATCTGTCGGATCTGGTTCTCGTCGGCCTCGATCTCCACGGAGGGCTCTGTCGTCGTCACCTCCAACCGATGTTGCGCTCCGAACTCGGAGCTGTGACGCAGCAAGAGGCAGGCGTCGTTGACCACCGCCCCGAGATCGAGCTGCTTCGTGGCGAACCGCCGGGGTCGCGCGTACGCCAGAAAGGCGCGGATCGTCTCGTTGAGCCGTTCCGACTCGCGCAACACGATGTCCATCAGCTTCCGTTGGTCGTCGCTCAGCGGCAGGTCCTGGCGGAGGATCTGTATCGAACCGGACATGGAGGCCAGTGGGTTGCGAATCTCGTGGGCAATACCGGCGGCCATTTCGCCAACCGCCGCCAGGCGCTGCTGGAGCCTCGACTCCCGCTCCAGTCGTCTGGCGTCGGTCACGTCGTCGAACACGAATAGCAGGCCTCGTTGGCCACTTGGTGTATTCAGCGGCGCGGCACTGATACCAATCTCGATCAGTCTACCGGACGGCAGTCGATAACTGACCTCGGTTATGTGGCTCCCACCCGGCTGTATGCGTAGCGCTTGTTCAAGCGCGGCGGAAACCGGTAGCAGATCGAAGATAACCTGACCGAGCACATCCTCGGCTCGACGCCCCGTGATCGCCGCCGCGCACGGATTGAAGGTCAGAATGCGGCCCTGCTGGTCGGTGGTGGCGAGACCGCTGGTCAGGCTCTCTATGACATGTTGGTTGAACGCCTGAAGACCTGCGATCTCTGTCGAGGCCTGCTCCAGGCTCACGTCCGCGCGCCGTACACGCTCCGCAAGATACCCGCTGAGCCCGGCGACACCGATGAACCCGAAGACGCCCAGTCCCATCGTATAGAGCGCGATGTTGAGGGGTGGCAACCCGATCACGGGCACCCACGAGATGGATATCAGACCAAATGTCCCGCTGTACTGCGCCAAGATCAAGCCGCCATACAGAAGGCTGCTCAGCAACCCGACCAGCATGCCCCCCTGCCGGTCCAGGATCGCGCTGGCAGCCAAAATGGGGAGTGCGTACAGGGAAGAAAAGAAGCTCGTCACGCCGCCGGTCATGAGCACGAGGGCCGAGATGATCCCCGTATCGAGGCCGAACTGCAGATCGACGAGCCAGCGTCTCCGCTCCGCGACACCGATTGTGAGGACGTAGAAAACCGTGAGCCCGTAGGTAAGCCCCAGCAGCGAGAAGAACGGGTCGAGGGGCCACGAGCTCTGCGCTCGAATCTGGGCGAGCACGCCGGCGCCGAGCAACAGCGTGACGATCAGCACCCTGAGACTGATCAGCCACAGCAGCCGCGTACGTAGCGGTGCGCCCGATCGGCTCTCGGTCATCCTGCCATCCGGCTGATGAGGTCGAAGATTGGGAGATACATCGCCACCACGATGCCGCCGACGACCACACCCAGGAAAGCGATCATGATCGGTTCGAGCAAGGTCAGCATGCCCCCCATGGAGGCGTCGACCTCTTCCTCGTAGAAGGTGGCGATCTTCGCAAACATCGTGTCGAGCGTTCCCGTCGTCTCACCGATGGCGACCATCTGCGTGACCATCTGAGGGAACACCCCGGTTTCACCAAGCGGCGCGGCAATACTCTCGCCACTCTCGATCGCGTCGCGGGCCGTCAAGACCGCGTCCTCGATCACGGCATTACCTGACGTCTTGGCCGTGATCCGGAGACCATCCAGAATCGGTACACCGGAACTCAGCAGGGTCGCCAAGGTTCGGCTGAACCGAGCGATGGCAATCTTCCGGAGGACCTGGCCTACGACAGGCGCCCGAAGCAACAGACCATCGATGACGAGCCGGCCCCGATCGGTGCGATAAAACCGCTGCAGCCCGAACCCTGCGGCAGCCCCGGTCAGGAGGACAACGGGGAAGACGCCGATGAACGAATCGCTCATCCAAATCACGACGCGCGTCGGGAGAGGAAGCACCGCGCCAAGGCCGTCAAAGAGCGAGGCAAACGTCGGAATCACCTTCCACAGAATGAGCCCAACCACCACTATGGCGATGACGATGATGGCTACCGGGTAGGTGAGCGCCGCCCGTACTTGCCCCTGGAGCTTGACGTTCTTCTCGATGAAACCGGCCAATCGCTGGAGAATGACATCGAGAGTGCCCGCCGCCTCGCCGGCCTCGACCATGCTCGTATAGAGCCCGCCGTACGTCTTTGGATGACGGCCGGTTGCCTCCGTGAGACTGGCGCCACTCTCGACGGCACGCTGCACATCGAGAATCGTCGCGCTGAAGTTCGCGTCGCCCTCTTGCTGGCCAAGAACCTGAAGTCCCTCCACCAGGGGCAGGCCGGCATCGATCATGACCGAAAGCTGGCGGGTGAAAACGGCTAGATTCTTGGTCGGGACCGACTTGCCGAGCTTGCCCGTTTTCGCGACAGCCTTGGACCCACCCGACACCGGGTCGATCTTGGTGACGAGAATCTGGTCGCGCCGCAGAGCCGCAACGGCCGCATCGACGGTCTCGGCGACGCGTTCTCCGCTCACTGCGGCCCCCGCGCGCGTCCGTCCGGTAAACATGAAGGTCTTGGCCATAGGTTACGCCTTACCCTGCCTCCCTCGCGCCCCGAGACCCGACCAGGTGTTGCGCGACCGGTCGACGAGCCAGCATCCCTTGGAGCTCCTCTCGATTCGAGGAGGCTGCCACGGCGCTCTTGCGAGAGATTGCCCCCTGCCGATGCAATGTGGCCAGTGCCTGGTTCATGGTCTGCATTCCGACTTTGTCCTGGCCGGACTGCATCGTGGAGTACAACTGATGGAGCTTGTCCTCTCGAATCAGATGCCGGACGGCCGGGGTCGGCACGAGAACCTCAACCGCCGCCACTCGACCGCGGCCACCAGCTAGCGGGACCAAGACCTGGCACATGACGCCCTGAAGCACCATCGCTACCTGGGTACGAACTTGTGCCTGTTGATGGGCCGGGAACACATCGATGATCCGGTCGATCGTCTGACTAGCCGAGTTCGTGTGGAGTGTGGCAAAGGTGAGATGGCCCGTCTCCGCGATACTCAACGCCGCCTCGATTGTCTCGAGGTCTCGCATCTCTCCTACCAACACGACATCGGGGTCCTCGCGGAGAGCGGCACGCAGGGCCGGGGCAAACCCCTCAGTGTCAACCCGAACTTCTCGCTGGTTGACGATCCCCTGCTTGTGCGAGTGGACATACTCGATCGGATCCTCGACGGTGAGGATGTGGCGCCGATGACTCGCATTGATCGTGTCGAGCAGCGCGGCCAGCGTCGTCGACTTTCCGCTCCCAGTCGGCCCGGTCACGAGCACCAGGCCACGTGGAATCGAGGCGAAATCAGCGACGACCGACGGCAAGCCCAGCTCATCGACGCTGCGTATCCGGTCGGGTATCAGCCGATAGACCGCGGCGACGTCACCCCTCTGGCGAAAGACATTGCAACGAACGCGGGCTACACCCTCGACGTCGAGGGCGAGGTCGAGCTCGGACTCCGCTTCGAACCTCTGTCGCTGCTCTGGGCTGAGATGGCCGTACACCATCTCCTTGACGTCGACATCACTGAGTACGTCGTGACCGTCCAACCGCAGGAGGTCGCCGTCAACCCGCACCACCGGGGGCGCTCCGGTCGTCACGTGCAAGTCGGAGCCCTGCATCTCGACCGCCGTCCTCAGGAGTGTCGACAGCGTCTTCATAGGGATGTCTCGCGCGTGACTTCTTGTACCGACGTCTGACCTGTAGCAATCTTCCGAAGCCCGCTGTCCCGAAGGCTCACCATCCCTTCCTGGAGCGCCTGGTGTCTCAGTTCCTGCGACGAGACGCCCTTCAGGATCAGCTCGCGGATGACGTCGCTCACCACCATCACCTCGAAAAGCCCAACTCGGCCGCGATAGCCGGTGTCATTGCATCGTGCGCAGCCGCGCCCCGACATCAGCTCCAGCGCTCCGACCTCGTCCTCCTCGAAACCAAGCTGGACGAGCGTCTCGTCGGAGACCGTGGTTGGTTCGGCGCAGCTGGCACAGATACGCCGCACCAGACGTTGCGCACAGATTCAGATTGACCGAGCTCGACACGAGAAAGGGCTCGATGCCCATGTTGACCAACCGCGTCACCGAGCTCGGCGCGTCGTTGGTGTGCACTGTCGACAGGACGAGGTGCCCCGTCAATGACGCCTTGACCGCCACCTCGGCCGTCTCGAAATCTCGGATCTCACCGACGAGGATGATGTTCGGATCCTGACGCAGAAACGACCGAAGGGCCGCGGAAAAACTGAGCCCGATGTTCTCTCGAATCTGCACCTGGTTGACGCCGGTCATGTTGAATTCGACCGGGTCTTCTGCGGTCATGATGTTGGTATCCGACGAGTTGATCCCCGAGATCGCCGAGTACAGCGTGTTGGTTTTTCCGCTGCCCGTGGGACCGGTTACCAGGACCATCCCCCATGGCCGACGGATATTCTCCTGGAAGCTCGCCAATGAGTCTGCTTCAAAGCCGAGCGCAGCCATGTCAAGCATCAGCTTGGTCCGGTCGAGCAACCGGAGGACGAGCTTCTCGCCAAAGAGCGTTGGCAGGCTGGATACCCGCAGGTCGATCTCCTTCGTGGTGCCCGCGTCGCTGAAGCGCATCTTGATGCGACCGTCCTGGGGAAGGCGCTTCTCGGCGATGTCTAGCTTGGCCATGATCTTGAGCCGAGACGTGACGGCGTCCTTCATCTTGAGCGGCGGGGTCATCACGGTGTACAACACCCCGTCGATCCGAAATCGAACGCGAAATTCCTTCTCGTACGGCTCGACGTGGATGTCGCTCGCCCCCTTGTGGATGGCGGAAGCCAGGATGACGTTGACCAGCCGAACAATGGGAGCCTCTCCCCCTTGTTGCTCCAGCGTGACCACATCGAGCTCGTCGACGTCCTCGAGAATCTCCAGGTCGTCCTCGAGGACCTTTGGCATGTCGTCCAGCTCGCGAGTGGCGATCTCCAGCGTGCTCGTCGTCGACGCGTCGCCCTGACCGTTGCCCTTCGAGCGTCCGGGGTAGTACTTGTCGATGGCGTCAATGACGGCGGCTTCGGAGGCCACGACCGACTCGAGGCTGTACCCGGTCATGAACTTGATGTCGTCCATGGCGAAGACGTTGGTGGGGTCGGTCATCGCAATGGTCAGCGTCGAGCCGTAACGATTGATCGGCACGACCTGATACTTGCGGGCGGTCTCCGGCGGGATGAGCCCGATGACCTGTTCGTCGATGTCGAACTCGGACAGTTTGACGGAGGGCACGCCGTACTGCCGGCTCAGGAGAGCGGTGATGTCCTCGTCCCTGACGTAGCCGAGCTTGACGAGGATGAGGCCGATCTTGCCACCGTTGGCCTTCTGCTGGCGTACAGCTTCCTGCAGCTGCTGTGGAGTGATCAGCTGCTCCCTGACGAGCATTTCTCCGATTCGCAGTGCCATCGACAGTCTTTTGCGCGCGCCGCCCAAACGGACGCCCGCAACGTTGCGACGCTAAACTGTGCAATTGGGGGGAATTGCGTCAGAACCCGACGCGACCGGATACACTCCAGCCCTCTTCGACCCCGTCACGCCCGCGTGTCAGCTGGCCATCGAGATACACGCCCGACGACAAGGCCAGACTGAGCCCGAAAGCTCCAATAACGGCCCGTGGACCGGCATCGTGTTCCTCGAGGTTGACGCGAGCCCCGCCGCGGATGCCGAGCCAGTCGCCAAACCAGTGCTCAGCCCCAACAGCGACGTTCTGCCGGTCGCCGGTGACGGTTTCCAGACGGTTCATATCGATGTCCGCCGCCACAACAAACCGACCAGCGGGACGAAAGGCTACCCCCGCACGGAACCGACGGTCTATACGAATACTGCTGCCGTCGAGTCCCGTCAGGGTTGGTTGGAGCAAGTTCCGCGCCACAAAACCGACCTGAACGGTCTGGCCGCCGACCTTGATACCGACATCGACATCGGCCTTGTGGTGGCCTTTCAGTTCAAGACCACTGGCCTGGTCAAGCCAGGCATCTGTGGTCAGCCCGGGTTGGCCAGAATCGACGCCATATGAGCCGTAGACGTAGCGTACTGTTGAACCCAGGCTAAAACCGGGAGCCAGCAGCTGCACACCGGTCAGCGCTACATTGTGGGTGATGACTGACCGGAGTATCGGTTCTCCCCACTGGTTGTTTTGGGCGGGATCGGGAGGAGCATCAGGAAGGAAGGGTCGTTCTAACTGATTGATTCGTAAGCGGTAATAGGAAAAAGCGAGCGAATTCGTCGACATTCCGACGATCGTGGCCGATTCGTCGACGCCTGGAGCGTCGACGCTGGCCGGATCTACACGTGACTGGCCTTTCGTGTGGTCGACGAGAAGGCTGAAGAACGCCCCTGTCGCGAGACCGGCGGGGTTCCAGTAGGCGGCGGTGGCATCGTCAGCGACGGCGACGAACGCACCGCCCATCCCCATTGCGCGAGTCCCCAAGATCTCGAAGGCCTGAGGGAAAGCCGGAGCCGCCACCCCAAGCACGATCGCCATTGCGACGATGCCGGACGTGGTTCGGCGACGCTTGGCTGGAAAGTTGGTGGAGGGGCGCCTGACTGAGAGGGCGCAAGGACCGAGCGAATCGGCGATCGCTGACGGAGGAGAAACGCAGTCAGACAGGAGGCATCTCCACCGGTTTAGCCCACGATGACGGCTGCCGCGATGACTGTCGTCCACAGCCCCTTCTTGTTCCCAACCGCGGTCTGTGTAACGTTTTGGGTACGCACGATCTCATTCGATAGGCGATAGACCTCTCGCTTCTCGTCCCAGCTCTTGTCCGGATCGAAGTCGAGTCCCAGCGTCGTCGCCAGCATCTCGGCGGCGAGGTCCTCAGCGTAGTCACCGGCAGTTTTCTCGTTCTCGCCGAAACTGTGATGCTCCGAGAGATAGCCGAAGAGCTTGGGGTCTCTTGGAATCGCGACCCCAACGGTGGCGGCAATCAGCCGATGGGGCTCTCTGGTGGCGGTTTCCGACATGACCACGAATGTCACCTGTCCGGGCTGGAGCAGCCGCACGCCTTCCTTGCGGGACCAGATCTTGCAGCCTGGGGGAAAGATGCTGGAGACGCGAACCAGATTGCACGCTGCGATACCAGCAGAGCGGAGTGCCAACTCGAACGAGGTCAGCTTCTCGCGGTGTTTCCCAACCCCTTTGGTAAAGAACAGCTCTCTTGGTACGAACCCAACCACCGTGACGCCCTCTATCCGTGCAAAAGTGAGGCATCGTAGTCAACGGCTCAGAGACTGTCAAGAAAGCCAGCGAACCTGGGGGCACCTGCACCCGTCTAACCAAACTGGGGCAAACCAAAGTAACATTGAAAGGATCGCCTGCCGCTGAGAGGGCAGGTCCTGGGAGACAAGTTGAGTAGCCTGAAAAAGGGCATTATCGTTGGTGTCGTCGCTGTCGTTGGTGTGACGGGGGTGTTCCTGGCTCAGTATTTTCGGGGGTCCGACATCCCGGAAGTCCGTGGCGAACCGATCGCGCGACGTTCCCTCGAGGCTCTGGTCTCCGCGTCGGGGACGATCCAGCCACAGCTGACCGTGGACATCAGCGCTAGCGTGATGGGTCGGGTAACCTTGCTGGCCGTAAACGAAGGCGACCGGGTTTCGGCCGGCCAGTTCCTGCTTCAAATTGACCCGGAGTCACTCCAGTCGGCCGTCGACCGAGGTGAGGCCTCCCTCGAAGCGTCCCAGTCGACCCAGGAGCAGACGAAGGTAGCCGTGACCACTGCGCAGGTCACTCTTCAGCAGGCCCAGGACAACCTCGAACGCCAGCAAGAGCTCTGGGAGTTGCGCTTGATTTCGCGGGAGATCTACGACCAGGCGGTAACAGACGTGGCGCTCCGCGAGACCGAACTACAGGCCCGCGAGGTCGAGGTCGCAACCGCCGCCCAGCGCATCCGACAGGAGCGCGCCCTGCTCGAAAGCGCCCGCTACGATCTCGACCAGGTCACTATTGTTGCACCCATGGACGGCATCGTGACGCGTCGGAATATCGAGGAAGGTGAAACCGTGGTCGTCGGGACGATGAACAACGCGGGGACGGTCCTGATGACCATTGCGGACTTCTCGATCCTGGAGGCCGAGGTAGAAGTCGACGAGACGGATATCCCGTCGGTGCGGTTCGGCCAACAGGCCGAGATCACAATCGACGCGTTGCCTGACCGAACGTATCGCGGTCGCGTGACCGAGATCGGAAACAGTCCGATCCAAGACACCAGCCAGAATGCCGGCAACACGGCACAGGCGACCAACTTCAAGGTGGTTGTCACCCTGGACGACAACGTGCCGGAGGTGCGCCCCGGGTTCACCTGCACTGCGGACATCACGACAGCGACCCGGACTGCCACCCTCGCGGTCCCCATTCAGGCCACCACCGTACGCGAGGTGACGCTGAATGCCCTGGGCGAAGTCACGCGGGTCCCCCGCCGGGACGACAACCTCCCGAACATCGCCAGCCCATTGGAGGCCGCTTCCCAGGCCTGGAACGAAGCCACCCAGGAACTTGAGGGTGTGTTCATCCTCAGAGAGAACCGGGTCCAGTTCACGCCCATCGTGACGGGAATAGCGGGCGAACAGTATTTCGAAGTGGTGCAAGGGCTGAACGAGGGCGACTTCGTCATCACGGGTCCGTTCGATGTCGTCCGCTCGCTCGACGAGGGCGATCCGGTCCAGATCGATGAACGCTCGGCTTACCGGTGAGATGATCCGGGTCGCGCTGGGCGCGATCTGGGCCAACAAGCTACGCTCCTTCCTCACGATCCTCGGCAACGTGGTGGCGGTCTCGTCGATCGTCACGCTGGTCTCGCTGATCCAGGGCATCACCGAAGAGGTCACGAACGTCATCCTCACCGAGGTGGGCGCCGATACGTTTCTGATCGAGCGGGTCGGTCTGGTCACCAGCGAAGAGGAAATGGAGCGCGCACGCGGCAATCCCCGCATCACCCTCGACGACCTCGAGGCGATCAAGCGATTTGACGGTGCGTTCGCTGCCGTGCTGGCGCAGGGCGCCCGTCAAGGGGAAGTGCGCTACCGAGACAAGATCCTCGAGAGTGTGAGTATTGAAGGTGTGAGCGAGGATTTCGGCGAGTTCCCACAGTTCAATGCCGAGCTCGGTCGGATACCGAGCCCCAGCGAGGTCAAGCGGCGCCGCAACGTAGCGCTGCTGGGATGGGAGACCGCAGATCGCCTCTTCGCCGGCGCCGACCCACTCGAGCGGACGATCAAGATCCAGGGCGTCCACTTCCGCGTCGTCGGGGTCAGCGAGTCGAAAGGCTCGATGCTCGGCCAATCTCAGGATGAGTTCGTGGTGATTCCACTGGGAGCGTTCCAACGTCTCTATGGCAATCGGTTCGGCCTTGAGCTCATGGTCAGGCCGAGCGACCCCAGCGCCATCGGGCGATCTATGGACGACGCGACCGTGGCGCTCCGAATCGAGCGCCGCCTCCGGGCTCGTGAAGACAACAACTTCGGCATCTTCACGTCGGACACGGCGTTGGATCTCTACAACCAGGCGACCACCGGCATCTTTGCCGTGTTGGTCGGCGTGGTCGGGCTCTCGCTGGTCGTCGCCGGCATTGTCATCATGAACATCATGCTGATGGCCGTGTCGGAGCGAACCCGCGAGATCGGTCTTCGCAAGGCGCTTGGCGCACGCCGGCGTGATGTGATGTGGCAGATGCTGTCCGAGTCGGTGGCCTTGTCGGTATTGGGGGGCTCCCTCGGTACCGGCATCGGCGCGGGCGCAGCCATCCTGATCGATCGCCTCGCTCCGGTGCCTGCCGCAGTGCACGTCTGGTCGGTGCTGCTGGCCGTGGCGCTGACCGCTCTCGTGGGTCTCTTCTTCGGCCTCTACCCTGCGGCCAAGGCCGCGGCGCTCGACCCAATCGAGGCACTGGGACGGGCAGACTAAGACACATGGCGATCAAGAGTGGCCTGTTCGCGGAAACCGTCACGATGGCCTTCGAGACCTTGAGGGCCCAGAAGATGCGTTCGTCGCTGACCGTGCTGGGGATTGTCATCGGGATCACCTCGATTGTGGGGATGACGGCCATCATTAGAGGCTTTGACGAGTCGCTGCGGGAGACGATTCGCGGCATCGGTTCCGACACGATCTTCGTCACCCAATTCTCGGGGGTCAGCTTGGCGGCGAACCAGGACTTCTCTGAGCTGATGCGTCGACCGAGTCTGACGGTTGACGATGCTGAGGCCATCGCCGCGCAGTCACCGTCGCTCGCTGAAGTTGCCCTCATCCTGGGCCAAGGTGGTCGCCCGACCCAGTCCCGAATCTTCTTCGAGGGGCGTCTTACGAAGAGTCTCAGCATCTTCGGATCGACCGAGAACTATCCCGACGTCAACCACATCGAACTGGAGATGGGTCGCTTCTTCACCGCCAGCGAGGTCAGCCATCGGCGTCGGGTCGTCGTGCTCGGCCCAACCGCCTATCAGGCCCTGTTTCCCAAGATCGACCCGATCGGAAAGACAGTCCGGATCGGCAGGGTGCCCTATCTGGTCATCGGCCTGCTGGGCAGCCGACCGAGCCCCGGCGGGCTCAACGTAGGTCAGGACGATTTCGTGGTGATTCCACATTCCGCCTACCAGAAGCAGTTCGGCCTGAACGCCACCCGCTCGAGACGTGGGCGGCTCCAGAGCGTGATGATTGCCGCGGTGCCTCGTGCAGGCGTCGCCCGGGAGGACGCGAGTCTGGAAGTCGAGAACGTCATGCGCATCCGGCACGGGCTACGGATCGACGAGGCCAACGACTTCGACCTGCTGACGCAGGACTCGGTGCTTCGGCTGTGGGATCGGATCAGCAGTGCCATGTTTCTCGCACTGGTCTCGATCTCCTCGATCGCGCTGATGGTGGGGGGAATCGGCGTCATGGCCATCATGACGATCTCGGTCAAGGAACGAACCCGGGAGATCGGAACCCGCCGGGCCCTGGGCGCTCGGCGCCGTGAGATTCTCCAACAGTTCCTCCTGGAGGCCGTCTTCCTGACGGCTCTCGGGGGAGTCTTGGGCGTCGTACTCGGCAGCGGCGTCGGCATCGGCGTCCACCTGATCACGGACTTTCCCATCTCCCTTCCCTGGTGGTCGTTCGCGCTGGGGGTTGGGTTTTCTGGGACCGTGGGCGTCGTCTTTGGGCTCTTTCCAGCCATCCGAGCGTCCGGTCTCGACCCGATCGAAGCTCTCCGCTACGAATAGTCGTGCCCGCCGGTCGCTCGGGCTTGAGCGCAGGGTTCGGGTCGACTACGATCGGGGATCCGTGCCCGTTCCAGGTGCGTGAGGTCAGGGGGATTCGGCCCATGAAGGTCCATACCGCGGCGAACATTCGAAACGTGGCTCTGGTCGGCCACAGCGGCTCTGGAAAAACGCAGCTGGCTTCAGCCATGTTGTTCGACGCTGCCATGGTCAATCGGCTAGGTACGGTTGACGACGGCACCACCGTGACGGACTTCGATGAAGAGGAGATCGCCCGAAAGCACACACTGTCCTCGAGCGTCGCGTACGCGGAATGGGGCAAGATCAAGATCAACATCATTGATACGCCCGGCGTCGCCAATTTCATGAGCGACACCCGCGCGGCCATGCGCGTCGCTGACGCGGCCGTCATCATCGTCGACGCGGTCGCGGGTGTCGAGGTCCAGACCGAAAAGGTCTGGAACATCGCGCAGGAGCTCGAGTTGTCCTGCCTCGTCGTCCTGAACCGGATCGACCGCGAACGGGCAAGCCTCGACCGGTCGCTCGCCTCGCTGCGAGAGATCTGCGGCCGAGAGATCGTTCCGATTCAACTGCCGATCGGCGAGGAGCACGACTTCGCCGGCATCGTGGACCTGGTGGCGATGAAGGCCGTCACCTTCGCCCCTGACGGGAAACGAGAACCCTCAGAGGGGCACATTCCGGCGGATATGGCCGACAAGGCCGACGCCGCCCGCGAGGCCTTGATCGAGATGGTCGCCGAGGCCGACGACACGCTGATGGAGCGATTCTTCGAGGCGGGCACGCTGTCTCAGGACGAGCTCGAACAGGGGCTCCGGACGGCGGTCACCGCCCGGCGCATATTCCCGTTGGTATGCACCTCAGCGGGCACCAACGTCGGGGTCCAGACCTGCCTGGACGCGATCCGCACCTACCTCCCCTCGCCGCTCGACCATCCGCTTCGCGCCGTCAACCAAGAGGGCGAGGATGTGTCCTACGACATCGGTGACGGGGCCGCGGCCTCGGCGTTTGTCTGGAAGACGATCGCCGACCCCTTCGCGGGGCGGATCACCCTGTTTCGAGTGGCGTCCGGGTCTCTGAAATCGGACTCGTCGATTCACAACGCGACCCGCAACACCACTGAGCGGTTCGGGAGCCTGGTGGCGCTCCAGGGCAAGACCCAGAATGTGGTCACGGAAGTCAGGTCAGGCGACCTGGGAGCCGTCGCCAAGCTCAAGGAGACGCAGACCGCCGACACACTGGCCGCGAAGGGCGTGACCTACACCTTCCCGCCCATCAAGTTCTCGGAACCCGTGCTGTCGTACGCGATCGAACCGAGGAGCCGTGGAGACGAGGAGAAGATCAGCGGGTCTCTGCAGCGACTCGAGGAGGAAGACCCGACGATTCGCTACGCCCGCGACCCTCAAACCGGCCAACTTCTACTCTCGGGTCAAGGCCAGCTTCACATCGAAGTCACGGTGGCCAAGCTGAAGCGGCGTTTCGGTGTGGAGGTCAACCTCAAGTTGCCGCGTATCGCCTATCGTGAAACGGTGACGGCTTCTACCGAAGCCCACGGGCGCCACAAGAAGCAGACTGGCGGGCACGGCCAGTTCGGGGACTGCAAGATCAAAGTGAAGCCGCTCCCTCGCGGCACGGACTTCAAGTTCGTTGACGAAATCTTTGGTGGGTCAATCCCGCGAGGTTTCATCCCAGCGGTTGAGAAGGGGATTCAGGAAGCCCGAACCAAGGGGTTTCTCGCTGGTTATCCGATGGTGGACTTCCAGGTCACGCTCTACGATGGTCAGTTCCACGCGGTCGATTCCAACGAGATGTCATTCAAGATGGCGGGGCGACTGGCATTCCGTGACGCCATGTCACGAGCCAAGCCGACGCTCCTCGAGCCGGTGATGGACGTCGAGATCCACGCTCCGGGCGACTTCGCGGGTGACCTGATGGGCGACCTCAACGGTCGCCGCGGACGGATTGGGGGAATGGAGACCCGCGGGACCTCGACCCTGATCAAGGCCCAGGTCCCGATGTCTGAAATGCTCACCTACGAACAACAGTTGACCTCGTCAACTGGGGGCCGAGGCTCCTATCACATGGAGTTCTCGCACTATGAGGAAGTGCCCTCGCACCTCCGCGGGAAGATCATCGCTGACTCGAAGGCCGGTGGGGGGGACGAGTCCTCGGACGACGAGCACTGATCTCAAGGACAGACTTCAGGGGAGCTGGGCTCAGTCTTCGGTCGAGGCTGCGTCACTCGAACGGTCCGCGTCCTTTTCCTTCTTGGCGTCTTTGTCACCACCGCCGCGAATTCGCTGGGCTGCCTTGCGAAGCCTCCCGCCGACGCCATCTTTTCGAGGCGTCTGCTCATCCGCGGTGGGTGTATCGACCTTCGACTCCGGAGAGTACTCGCTGCCGACCAACTCCACATACGCGATTTCCACCTGGTCGCCCTGACGGCGACCGCCCCTGAGCAGCCGAGTGTAGCCGCCCGGTCGAGTGGCGAAACGGGGCGCGATCGTGTCGAACAGCTTTCGAGTGACCTCTCGGTCGGCCAGGTCCCGGGCCACGGTCCGGCGGGCACTGAGGACTCGCCCACCCTCCGGACCGTCGGCGATTCCACGCTTGGCCACCGTGATGATGCGTTCGACGAACGGACGGAGCTCTTTCGCCTTGGCCACGGTGGTGCTAATCCGCTCGTGGCGCAACAGGGCCTGGGCCTGATTGCGAAGCAGCGCTATCCGGTGCTCGGTGACCCGGCCTAGCTTTCTATGTGCGACTCGGTGACGCATCGGTCCTTCTTTGCCTGACTGGGCCTCGACGTGGCCCGAACTCGGCCCTACTCGGCCGGAGCCGGCTCCGCACCGGCAGGTTGATCCAGACGCATCCCGAGATTCAGCCCCATGGTCAACAAGATCTCCTTGATCTCGTTGAGCGACTTGCGGCCAAAGTTCTTGGTGCGCAGCATCTCGGGCTCGGTCCTCTGGACCAGCTCTCGAAGCGTGCGAATGTTGGCATTCTTCAGGCAGTTGTAGGACCGCACTGAGAGCTCCAACTCCTCGACGCTCTTGTCCAGGTGCTCGTTGGCCACGGCTGCCGGTTGATCTGGCAGTGCCTCTTGCGGTTGCTCCGCGGGCTCATCGATATTGATGAAGATGTTCAGATGGTCTCGGATCAGCTTGGCCGCGAGTGACACCGCGTCCCTCGCCGTGACCGTCCCGTTGGTCCAGACATCAACCGTCAGCTTGTCGTAGTCAGTCGTCTGCCCCAGCCGTGCGGCCTCGACCAGATAGTTGACCTTTCTGACCGGAGAATGCACCGAGTCGATCGGAATCCACCCGATTCCGAGGTCCTCATCGAAGTTCCTATCGGCGGACACGTAGCCACGTCCACGGTTGACCCGCATCTCAAGGTTGAGCAAGCCGCCCTCCGAGACGGTGGCGATGTGCACATCGGGCTCCAGGATCTCGAGGTTAGCATCGGTCTCGATATCCCCGGCCTTGACCTCGCCCGGCTTGTCAGCCTTGAGAATCAGAGTCTTGGTGCGGTCACCGTGCATCAACATCGGAATCTGCTTGAGGTTCAAGATGATGTCCGTCGCGTCCTCGACCACACCTGGAATGGGTGAGAACTCATGGAGCACGCCGTCGATCTTGACGGCCGTCACTGCCGCGCCTTCGATCGACGAGAGCAGCACGCGGCGCAGCGCGTTTCCAACCGTCGTCCCGAACCCTCGCTCGAACGGTTGGGCATGAAATCGCCCGAAGCGATCAGTCAGCGTGTCGCGCTCGTAGTCCAACCGCTTGGGTCGCTGGAAACCTTTCCACAACATCGAGTTCTGTCCTTTCAGCGGCGGTGATAATGGGATCGCCGGATTACTTCGAATACAGCTCGACGATCAGCTGCTCCTGTACCGGAAGGTTCAACTGGTCGCGTGTTGGCACGGCGGCCAGCCGGCCCGACAGCTTTTCGGTATCAAACTCCAACCATTCGGGGATACCTCGCCCCTTGACCTCTTCCATCGCGTAGACGATAACCGGGTTCTTCGCGCTCGAGCCACGAACCTCCACCTGGTCGCCCGCACGAAGGGCATACGACGGTATGTCCGCACGGCGACCGTTCACGGTGAAGTGACCGTGCCGAACCAGCTGTCGCGCCTGCGGCCGGGACGTGGCAAGACCGAGCCTGTAGACCACGTTGTCCAGTCGCCCCTCCAGTAGCTGCAGCAGCGTCTCGCCCGTCACGCCCTTGCGCCGGTCGGCTTCCTTGAAGTAGCGGCGGAACTGGCTCTCGAGCACGCCGTACATCCGTTTCACCCGCTGCTTCTCTCGGAGCTGCAGGCCATACCCGGCCATCCGAGCCCGTCTACCTTTTCCGTGCTGACCGGGCGGCACGTTGCGCCTCTCGATGGCGCACTTCTCGCCATAGCAGCGCTCGCCCTTCAGAAACAACTTCATGCCCTCGCGTCGGCACAGTCGGCACACGGGACCCACATATCGCGCCATCTCAGACCCTCCGCCGCTTCGGGGGACGGCACCCGTTGTGCGGGATCGGTGTCACGTCCTTGATCGACTTCACCGAGAATCCAACGGATGTCTGGAGTGCGCGGATGGCTGACTCTCGGCCTGCGCCGGGGCCTTTGACCCGAACCTCCACTGACCGCATCCCGAACGCCCTCGCACCCTGCCCCGCGTTGATCGCCGCCTGGGTCGCAGCGTAGGGTGTGCCCTTGCGGGACCCTTTGAACCCAATGGCGCCGGCACTCGACCACGAGAGCACGCTGCCCTCGGCATCTGTCACGGTGATGATCGTGTTGTTGAACGACGCCTGAATGTGGACCACGCCATGCGGGACCACACGCTTCTCGCCGCGCTTCTTGAACGTCTTCTTCCGCTTGACCCGCTTCGCGGGCTTCGGAGGAATGCTTGCGTCTACCGTTTCGATCTTTGCCATTCTCTCTCTATCCTCAGGCTCAAGTCTTGGGGCTCAAGGCTTGAGGTCTCGACGTCTCATGCCGTCTTCTTCTTCGCGACCGCACCCTTCCTCGGTCCTTTGCGAGTCCGAGCGTTGGTGCTGGTCCGCTGACCCCGAACCGGCAAGTTGCGACGGTGACGAAGACCTCGATAGCATCCGATCTCTATCAGCCGCTTGATGTTCAGAGAGATCTCCTTGCGAAGATCACCTTCGACCCGGCCCTGATCCTCGATGACCTTACTGATCTGCCGAACCTCTTCTTCGGTCAGATCCTTGACCCGCGTGTCAGGGCTGACGCCAGACGCTTCCAGTACGATGTGCGCCCGGTTCGGACCAATCCCGAAAATATAGGTCAGGCCCACCTCGACCCGCTTGGTGCGGGGGAGATCGACGCCTGCGATTCGTGCCATAAGAATTCCCTATCCCTGGCGCTGCTTGTGCTTCGGGTTGCTGCACACGACCCGCACCACACCGCGGCGTCTGATGACCTTGCACTTGTCACACAATCGTCGGACGGACGTTCGCACCTTCATCTGTTTCCCTCGACCTTCCGTTCCATCGATCTATCGTTCACGTCTCGCCGTAATCCGGCCCCGACTGCGGTCGCGCGGAGAACGAGACACCTCGACCTGATCGCCCATCAAGATACGCACGAAGTTGCGTCTGGCATCACGTGAGAGATGAGCCGTGAGCCGTTCCCTCGACTCGAGCTCGACTCGATACAGCGCCCGTGGCAGCACCTCGACGACGACACCAGTGAGCACTTCATCATTCATGAGACCCGCCCGCCGGCTGGTGCCCGGTCCACGACGATCCGCCTCGGTCATCTCGGTCCCGCTCATGCGCCCCCCCCACCAACCGACACCGGGTCGGCAGCACTGTCCGGCGTCGCAACCGCGCCGGCCGAGGCGCGATGGCTCAGCACCTGTGGTCCGTCAGCGGTGACCGCCACCGAGTGCTCGAAATGCGCTGACAGTCCACCGTCGCGGGTGACGGCCGTCCACCCATCTTCGAGCACCCGAACGCCGGGGTCACCGGCGTTGACCATCGGTTCGATGGCGAGCACCATGCCCTCACGCAAACGGGGGCCGCGACCCGGTTCCCCATAGTTGGGGATCTGCGGCTCCTCGTGAAGCTGCGTTCCGATCCCATGCCCTACGAACTCCCGAACGATGGAGAACCCGTGCGCCTCCACGTGCTGCTGCACAGCGTGACCAATATCGGAGACCCGTCCATCAACTTGTACCTGCTCGATCGCTTGCTCGAGCGCCTCTCGGGTCACCGTCAGCAGGCTCTCAGCATCACTCGAGATGCGACCCACGCCCAGCGTTACGGCCGAGTCGCCGTAATAGCCATCGAGGACGACACCCATATCAAGAGAGACGATGTCCCCATCCTCGAGCGGCCGGTCGGACGGAATCCCGTGCACAACCGCTTCGTTGATCGAGGCGCACAAGGTCGCCGGATACCCCTGGTACCCCTTGAAGGCCGGAACCGCCCCCGCCTCCCTGATCCGGGTCTCCGCGACCGAGTCCAGCTCGCGCGTCGTGACGCCAGGACCGACCATCGCCTGCAGACGAGTCAGCACGTTGGCCACCAGCTGATTCGCGTCGCGCATTCGAACGAGCTCGTCCGGTGACTTGCAGACGATCATGATGCTCTCGCTCCGTTCATAGCGCTCAACGCTGTCTGGATGGCCCGCGCGACGACCTCGGGTGTTTGCTCACCGTCGACCGTCTGAAAACTCGGCCGCGCCTGATAGAACTCGACCAGTGGGGCCGTCTGACGGTGATACACCTTCAAGCGCTCCCGGACGACGTCCTCGCGGTCGTCGCTCCGCTGATTCAGCTCGCCGCTACACGTCGGACAACGTGACGGCACCTGGCCATCCCCGGCACCCACGATGGCACCACAGCTTCCACACACCCGACGGCGGGATAACCGGTCCACCAGCGCCTCGTCACGCACCGCGATCTCGAGCACCGCCAGCCGCTCCCGCCCTTCGAGAATCTCATCCAATGCCCTGGCCTGCGCCACCGTCCTTGGAAACCCGTCGAGGATGAACCCACCGGCGGCGTCTTCTCGCGCGAGCCGCTCTCGCACGATTCCGACCATGATGTCGTCACCCACGAGCTCACCTGCATCCATGACTGCCTTGGCCTGGCGCCCTAGCTCCGTTCCGCCCTGAACGGCTCCGCGAAGAATGTCCCCGGTCGACACCTGGGGAATCCCGCGCTCTGAAGCGAGTCGACTCGCCTGCGTGCCCTTTCCGGCACCGGGCGGACCGAACATCACGAGGTTCAATGCCACAACTGTCGCCCCAGGCTCCTTACGACCGACGTCCCTTGATACGAGTCTTCTTCATGAAGCCGTCGTAGTGGCGCATGATGAGCTGCGACTCGACCTGCTGTACTGTGTCCATCGACACACCGACGATGATCAGCAGCGATGTGCCACCGAAGTAGAAGGTCACACCCAACCCGAGGGTGATGAATGGTGGAAGCCAGGCCTGGAGCCAGTCACCAATGAACGGTACCGCATCTGCGCGGAAGCCCGCGATCATCAGGTCGGGCAGCACGGCAACGAGCGCGAGATACACCGACCCGACCAGCGTGATCCGCGTCAGGATCGTATCGATGTGTTCGGCCGTGCGTTTGCCAGGCCGAATTCCCGGTACGAACCCTCCGTACTTCCGCATGTTGTCAGCCACGTCATCGGGGTTAAAGATGATCGCCGTGTAGAAGTACGCAAAGAAAATAATACCGGCCATGTACAGCAGGTAGTACAACGGCATGCCGTTGTTCAACTGGTCGGTCACGGCCTGCGCCCATCCACCAGACGGCAGCGCCGTGGCGATCGTCGCCGGAAACGCGATGATCGATGACGCAAAGATCACGGGGATCACGCCACCGGTGTTGACCTTGAGCGGAATATGGGTGCTACTCCCGCCGTACATCTTGCGTCCCACCACGCGCTTGGCGTATTGAACCGTGACGCGGCGTTGACCCCGCTCGATGAACACCACCGCCCCAATAACGGCGACCATCAGCACGAGTAAGAACAGCACCCGGATCAACCCGATTTGCCCAGACGTCATCTGCTGGTATGTCTGGAGCACGGCGCTGGGGAGCCCGACAACGATGCCGGCAAAGATGATCAGCGACATCCCATTGCCAATCCCACGCTCCGTGATCTGCTCACCCAGCCACATGATCAAGCCGGTGCCGGTCGTCAGCGTCAAGATCGTCATCAGCCGGAAGCTCCAACCCGGCTCGTAGACGAGTGGTAGCCCGCCGGCCACATCGGTCTGCCGCTCCAGGAACGTCGCAATCGCCGTGGCCTGAACGACACAGAGCAAAATCGTTCCGTAGCGTGTGTACTGCGTAATCTTCCGCCGGCCCAGCTCACCTTCCTTCGACAGACGCTCCAGATACGGCCACACGACCGTCAACAGTTGGAGAATGATGGACGCGCTGATATAGGGCATGATGCCCAAGGCGAAAATCGTCACCTGGGACAGGTTGCCCCCAGAGAACATGTCAAACATCCCGAACATCGTGCCCTGCGCCTGCTCTGCCAAGATCAGGAGAGCTTCCTTGTTGACCCCGGGCGTCGGGATGTGGCTCCCGACCCGATAGATCGCGAGTATCGAGAGCGTGAACAGCACTCGTTTTCGCAGATCCGGGATCGCGACGATGTTCTTCAGGCTTTCGATCATTCGGCGGACTCGCCCCCGGCTACGTCTGTCTTCGCATTGGCCTTGGTCTTCGCTTTGGTCTCGTTCTTCACCTTGGCCCGACTCGGGACGACCTCGACGGCCCCTCCAGCCGCGGTGATCGCCTCACGAGCTGTGGCGCTGAACTTGTGGGCCTTCACCGTGAGCTTCTTGGAGATCTCGCCCCGGGCGAGAACCTTGATCAATGCGCGGCTCTCTCGAACGATCCGGCGCTCTCGCAAGAGCTCTGGCGTCACCTCGGTTCCCTCTTCGAATCGGTCGGACAGCGTATCGAGATTCACGACGGCATACTCCACTCGAAAGGGGTTGTGGAAGCCCCGCTTCGGCAAGCGGCGGTGGATGGGCATCTGGCCACCTTCGAACCCACGCTTGCTCTTGTATCCCGATCGGGATTTCTGGCCCTTGTGACCCCGACCAGCGGTCACACCCGTTCCCGACCCTTCGCCACGACCAATTCGCTTCTTGCGCTTGGTGGCGCCCTTGGGCGGACCCAGCTTGCTGAGATCCATTGACATCAACCGACCCTCACGAGATGGCGAACCTTGTGAATCATGCCGCGAACCGACGGGTTGTCGACCACATCGATCGAGTGTCCGATTCTACGCAAGCCCAGTCCCTTCACGACAAGCGCCTGGCGCTTGTCAAACCCGATAGGGCTGCGCACCAGCGTGACGGTCACGCGCGCCGCCGTTTCGTTGCGTTGTCCTCGTCTCGTCATCTTGGCCTGCCGTCTACCCGCTCAGCTACCCGACGCCAACTGGGCCGACGGCGAAAGCTGCTCGAGCTCGATTCCACGGAGCCGAGAGACCTCCGCGGGGTCCTTGAGCGCATCCAATCCGGCGAAGGTGGCCCGCACGACATTTTGAGGATTGTCACTGCCGAGTGACTTGGTCAAAATGTTGTGGATCCCAGCCGCTTCCACGACCGCCCTCACCGCGCCGCCGGCGATAATCCCCGTGCCTTCTGGAGCCGGTCTCAACAAGACGCGTCCGGCGCCGAATCGTCCGATGATCGTGTGCGGGATCGTCGTTTCCTGAAGCGGCACCAGAATCAAGGCCTTCTTGGCCGCTTCGATGCCCTTCTTGATGGCCGAGGGAACTTCCTTGGCCTTCCCGACGGCGTAGCCGACATGCCCCAACCCATCGCCCACGACGACCAGGGCGCTGAAGCTCAGGTTCTTTCCGCCCTTGACGACCTTGGTCACACGGTTGATGGTGACCACCGTATCCTTCAGGTCGAGCATCGTCGGGTCGATCTTTGTTCGTGGCTCTCGTTTCATGTCTGTTGTCTCTTGGGCCCGGTGCGGTTCTCTAAAACTCCAGGCCGGCCTTCCGGGCACCCTCGGCTACGCTGCGGACTCGCCCGTGGTAGAGAAAGCCGCCACGGTCGAACACCACACGCCGTACGCCAATTTCGATCAGCCGTTCCGCAACCACCGTGCCGATGATCTGAGCACCAGCCTTGTTGCCACCTTTGGCGCCATCCTCGAACCGGGCCCTCACCTTGGGCTCGGCGCTCGACGCCGACACCAGGGTCCGGCCATCTTGGTCGTTGATGACCTGAGCGGAAATATTCGCCAGACTCCGCGAGACGGCCAGCCGCGGCTGGTCTGCGGTCCCCCGAATCCGCTGT
Organism: Vicinamibacterales bacterium; assembly: GCA_965249105.1. GTDB lineage: Bacteria > Acidobacteriota > Vicinamibacteria > Vicinamibacterales > UBA8438 > CAUZIB01. Next base: position 3,412,818 of record OZ252219.1, read on the forward strand.
CGCTGCCGCAACCGGATTCGGATGCGACGGTCCTTGTTCGTCTTGACCCTCATCTCTACGCTCCGGTCTTACCGACCTTCTTCTTGATCTGCTCGCCCGTATACCGAACACCCTTTTGCTTGTACGGGTCGGGCTTTCGCAGTGACCGAATGTCCGCGGCCACCTGACCGACCTTCTGTCGATCGATACCGCTCACCGTGAGGTGCGTTTGTTTGTCGACGGCGACGCTGATCCCAGCGGGAATGTCGAACACCACCGGGTGAGAGTAGCCGAGCGCAAAAACAACCTGCTGCCCAGACACTTGGGCCCGGTACCCAATACCGACGATGTCGAGCTCCTTCTTGAACCCTTCGGATACGCCGTGGACCGCATTGGCGACGAGACTCCTGGCCAACCCGTGAAACTTGCCGAGCGATCGGTCGTCCTCGCGCACCGGGCGGGCCACAAGTACGCTATCGCTCAGTTCGAACCGGATACCCGGCGGAATCGTCTGCTCAACGGTTCCCTTCGGGCCCTTGACCTCGACGCTGTCGTCCGTCACCTGGACCGTCACCCCGCTAGGGACGGGAATCGGCATCTTTCCTACTCGAGACATTGCTTATACGGGGGCTACGCCCCCGACCCCTCCGCACCGCCCTCGCGGGGCCCCCGCGCCGGGCTCCGCGGGCCACGCCGCGCGTGGCCTTCAATCAACGGGCCTACCACACATTACAGAGCACTTCACCACCGACACCGGCCTCGGCGGCCTGACGTCCCGTCATCACGCCACGGGGCGTGGTCAGGATGCTGGTCCCGAGACCGGCCAAGACGGGAGGCGCCTTGTCCCTCGCGAAATACACCCGCCGCCCCGGCCGACTGACCCGCTCCAGCCCGGACAACACCTGCTCGCCGCGTGGGCCGTATTTCAAGAACACCCGGATCATCTTGTCCGGATACACACGTTTCGCCACTGGCAGTTCCACGAACTTGAAACCTCGGATGTAGCCCTCGTCCTGAAGAATCCGTACGATCTCCGTCTTGAGCCTCGACTGTGGGACGTCGACACGCGGTCGTCGCCCTGCCGCCGCGTTCCGAATCCGCGTCAGCATGTCAGAAATCTGATCAGGCATAACTCTCCGATCTCACTCGTCCCCGAACCGGACTCCGGGCACCACACGGCACCAAGGCCGGCCACCTGCAGGCCTACCAGCTGCTCTTGGTGACACCTGCGATATCGCCATCGAGCGCCAGCTTTCGGAAGCACAACCGACACAGTGCGAACTTCCGGAGATAGCCTCGCGGTCGGCCACATAGCCGGCAGCGGTTTCGCAAACGCACCTTGAACTTGGGCGGCCGTAAGTCCTTGACCCTCTTCGCTGTTGTGGACATGAGCTCCTAGTTGGCCCTGAAGGGCATTCCCATCAACTGTAGAAGCTTGCGACCTTCCTCGTCCGTCGTCGCCGTGGTCACGACCGAGATGTTCATCCCTCGCGCCTGGTCGACCTTCATGTAGTCAATCTCGAGGAAGATCAGTTGATCCTTCAATCCCATCGTGTAGTTGCCGCGGCCGTCAAACCCTCGCGACATGCCACGGAAGTCACGCACGCGTGGCAACGCGATGGCGATCAGCCGGTCGAGGAACTCATACATCCGCTCACCCCGGAGCGTCACCATACTGCCGATCGGAACGCCCGCGCGAACCTTGAACTGGGCGATAGACTTCCGGGCCCGTCTCGTGACCGGCTTCTGGCCGGTGATGCGGCTCAGCTCGTCGGCCCCAACCTCGATGAGCTTGGCATTCTGAGTGGCGTCGCCGAGCCCCATGTTCACAACGACGCGCTCGATCTTCGGAACGGCCATCACGTTGGTGTAGCCGAACTCCTTGCGGAGCCCTGGAACAACCTCGTCCCGATACCGATCCTGCAACCGACTCATTTGTCTACGGCTCCGTCACACTTTCGACACACGCGGACCTTCCGACCGTCATCCAGCAACTGATGCCCGATTCGGGTCGCGGCTCCACACTCCGGACAGATGATCTGCACGTTCGACGCATGCAGCGACGCTTCCCGCTCGACGACGCCGCCTTTGACGTTCTGCTGCGGGTTCGGTCGGGTGTGACGTTTGATGAAGTTGATCCCTTCGACCAGCACTCGGTTCCGGCCGGGAATGACCCGGAGCACGCGCCCGCGCTTGCCCCGGTCCTTGCCGCCCACGACCATCACGTTGTCGTTCTTCCGAACGGGAGTCTGGAGTCGAGACACCTACAGCACCTCCGGCGCCAATGAAATGATCTTCATGAACTTCCGCTCACGGAGCTCGCGCGCAACCGGCCCGAAGACGCGGGTCCCAACCGGCTCGTTCTTTTCGTCGACCAGCACCGCTGCGTTTCGGTCGAATCGGACATAGCTGCCGTCGCGACGACGCTGTTCTTTGCTGGTCCGCACGATGACGGCCCTCACGACCTGCCCCTTCTTGACCTGCGAGGCCGGAACCGCTTCCTTCACCGAAGCCGTCACCAAATCGCCGAGGCGCGCATATCGACCAGTCGAGCCGCCGAGCGGGTTGATCACCGCGATCTTTCGCGCACCCGAATTGTCGGCGACGTCCAGGACGGTCTGCATCTGAATCATGGTCGACTCACCTTGGTCACAGCGTCTCTGCCCGTTCTACGACGCGGGTCACCACGAACCGTTTTCGCTTGCTCAGCGGCCGAGACTCGACCATCGCGATCCGGTCACCGACCTTCGCGCTGTTTGCCTCGTCGTGAGCCATGAACGTGGACGTCAGACGCTGAATCTTCCCGTAGGCCTTGTGGCGGACGCGGCGCTCCACCCCGACGACCACACCCTTGTCCATCTTGTCGCGAAGGACAACACCAATGAGTTCTTTCCTGGCCATCAGCGGTCTCCCTCGGCACCCGACTCCCGTTCACGGAGCAGCGTCTTGGCCCGCGCGCGCTCCCGCTTGAGTTGCTTCATCTTGTTGGGCTTGTCGCCCTGTCCCATACCCTGCAGTATCCGAAGTCGGAAGACTTCGTGGTCCAACTGGGTCACACGTTGCACAAGGTCCTCGGACCCCATGTCTCGCAGCTCGTCCAGAGTCGCCATCAGTTCCCCGCCTCACCGAATCGGGTGGTGAACTTGGTATGAATCGGCAACTTGGCTGACGCCAACTGCATCGCGCGCTCGGCGTCGGTCGCACTGACTCCCTCCATCTCGAAGAGAATCCGGCCAGGCCGCACGACGGCGACCCATTGCTCTGGTGAGCCTTTCCCCTTCCCCATTCGGGTTTCCTGTGGCTTCTTTGTGATCGGCTTGTCCGGGAATACACGAACCCAGATCTTGCCGCCGCGTTTGATGAACCGCGTCATCGCGACCCGGGCCGCCTCGATCTGCCGGTCGGTCAGCCAGCACGGCTCGAGGGCCTTCATCCCGTAGTCGCCAAAGGACACCGTCGACCCACGCCAGGCCTTACCGGTCATCCGACCTCGATGCTGCTTCCGATACTTGACCTTCTTCGGCATCAACATGGCGAGTATCCTGCGTTACATCCGACCGCGACGCGGCGTGCGATAGTCTTCCTCTCGACCTATCTGCGGCTCGGTCCGCTCGCCCTTGTAGAGCCAGACCTTGACCCCGATGACCCCGTAAGTCGTGCGCGCTTCTCCAAACCCGTAATCAATGTCCGCTCGCAGTGTCTGGAGCGGCAACTGCCCGTGCAGATACCATTCGGACCGCGCGATTTCTGCGCCGTTCAAACGCCCAGCCACCCGAACCTTGATTCCACGCGCGCCGAAACGGAGGGCCGACTCGACAGCCTTTCGCATCGCCCGTCTGAACGCGACGCGCTTCTCGAGCTGAAGGGCAACCGATTCGCTGATCAGCTGAGCCTCGAGCTCCGGCTTCTGGATCTCCTGAATATTGATGAAGACCACGCGGTTCGTGCGCTTCTGGATCTCGGTTTTGAGCTTGTCGACCTCGGTGCCCTTCCGCCCAATGATGATGCCCGGGCGAGAGGTGTGAATATCGAGCTTGAGGTTGTTCGCCGCGCGCTCAATCTCAATCTTCGAGACACCGGCGTGCGAGAACCGCTTCTTGAGCTCGGACCTGAGCGCCAGATCTTCATGAAGGAGCTTCGCGTAGTCCCGGTCGGCATACCACCTGGACCGCCACGTCTTGTTGAATCCGAGTCTGAACCCGTACGGGTGAACCTTCTGTCCCATGCGTTGTCTTCCAGGTTTCTACCAGCTAGCCCTCTGTGGGCTCGTCAGTCTTCTTCTTCTTCTTCGTCTTCTGGTCTGTGCCCGCTGTTGCCGCGGTCTCCACGGCATCCTTGGCCGGGCGTACCGAGCGAGCCGACTTCTTGGGCCGCGTCGTCTTCTTTGTCGCGCTGACCTTGGCGGCTGTCTTTCGCCTCGGAGGCTTGGCCGGGCTCGCCGTTTCGGCGTCATCCTGAGACGATGGCTTCGAGGCCGGAACGGCCGCCACGGGGGCCACCCGCTCTGGGTGCTCCCGCACCGTCACGGTCAGGTGAGAGGTCCGCTTTTTGATCCGGAATGCTCGTCCCATCGGGGCCGCTCGAATTCGCGTCTGCGAGGGTCCCTGATTGGCATAGCAACTCCCGACGAACAAGCGGTCGACGTCACCGGATGCTCCCTCTTTCTGCTGAGCATTCGCGACAGCTGAGCGAAGCACCTTCGACACATCCCGCGCAACGCTCTTCTTCGAATAGCGCAGCCTCGTCAGCGCGTCGTTGACGTCACGCCCACGAATCAGATCCATCAAGAGCCCGGCCTTCTGGGCGGACGTTCGGACGTATCGCGCCGTTGCGATCCCCTCGATCACCGCGGACCACCCTTGGACACAGACGCGACCTTGTCACCTCTCCCGGTGTGCCCTCGGAACAACCGGGTTGGCGCGAACTCCCCAAACTTGTGCCCGACCATGTTTTCCGTGATGTACACAGGAATGAACTTCTTTCCGTTGTGTACCGCCACGGTGTGGCCCACCATCTCTGGAACGATGGTCGAGCGGCGAGACCAAGACTTGATGACGCGCTTGTCCCCGCCACGATTCATAACCTCGACCTTCTCGAGGAGCGGGAGATCCACGAACGGACCCTTTTTGAGCGATCGACTCATCGACTGTGCCTACTTCTTTCCGCGCTTCCGTTTCCGCTGAAGAATAAAACGGTCGGACGGCTGCTTATGACGTGTCTTGAAGCCCTTGGCCGGCACACCCCACGGCGACACTGGATGACGCCCGCCAGCGGAGTGCCCTTCGCCACCCCCCAGTGGGTGGTCGACGGGGTTCATGGCTACGCCACGCACATGAGGACGGCGACCCAACCATCGGTTTCGACCCGCCTTCCCGATCTTGACGTTGCCGTGGTCGACGTTGCCCACCTGTCCAATCGTCGCGTAGCACTCAGGAAACAGGAGCCGGGTTTCCCCAGATGGCATCTTGACCGTGACGTACTTGCCCTCTTTCGCGATCACCTGCACTGACGACCCGGCGCCACGTGCGATCTGACCGCCTTTCCCGGGGCGGAGCTCGACGTTGTGCACGAGCGTGCCCAGGGGCATGTTCTTGAGCGGCATGGCGTTGCCGGGCAGAATATCGACTTTCTCCCCCGACACGATGGTGTCGCCAACGTTCAGCCCCACCGGACGCAAGATGTATCGCTTCTCGCCGTCGGCGTAACTCAAGAGCGAGATCAGCGACGAGCGGTTCGGGTCGTATTCAACCGTGGCGACCTTGGCCGGCACACCGGGTTTGTTTCGCTTGAAATCGATGACCCGGTACGCGCGCTTGTGACCACCGCCTCGCCACCACACCGTGATCTCGCCACGATTGTTCCTCCCACCCGACTTCTTGAGCGGTTGGGTCAGCGGCCGATACGGTCGGTCGGTCGTGATCTCGTCGAGGATCTGAACCGTCTGAAACCGTCGACCCGGCGAAGTTGGCTTGTGCTTCCGAATCGCCATGACTCTTTACGCGCCCTCGAGTTCCGGAATGTTCTCGCCAGGCTGGAGTCGGACGTAGGCCTTTTTCCAGTCTGGTCGCTGACCAAAGTAGCGCCCCTGGCGCTTGACCTTGCCGTGGCTAATGGCCGTCTTGACCGAGGCGACCTTGGCTTTGAGCAACTGCTCGACTGCCCGGCGGATGTCGACCTTGGTCGCGGCCATCGCCACTTCGAACACAAAAATCTGGCCACCCTCACGCAGAATGGATGACTTCTCCGTCACGATCGCTCGACGAATGACCTCGGTCTGCTTCATGAGCCCACGACCTTCACCAGGTGCTCGACGGCGGCCTGGCTCAACACGACCTGTCGGGAGCCCGCGACGTCGCGGGCCGTCAACTGACCGGCACCAACCACTCGTACGCGTGGCAAGTTGCGAACGGCCAGTTCAAGGTTCTCGTCCGGAGTGACGTCAACGACAACGGCGCGACCACTCACACCCAACCGCGCCAGCCGTTCCGCGGCCAGCTTCGTCTTGGGTTCTTCCATCGTGAGTGCCGATTCTCGGTCAACGACCATCACCGCGCCTTCACTCAGCTTCTGTGACAACGCCGCACGCAGCGCCCCTCGCGACACCTTACGTGGCAGCCGGTAACCATAGTTTCTCGGCTGCGGTCCGAATATCGTGCCACCCGCACGCCACAACGGGGTCCGCACGTCGCCAACCCGCGCGCGCCCCGTACCCTTCTGCCGCCAGGGTTTCCGTCCGGAGCCGCTCACCTTACCCCGGGTCTTGGTTGCGTGCGTGCCTCGGCGATCGGAGGCATTCTGATGCACCACCGACTCCCAGATGAGACCAGTGTTGACCCGCCCGCCAAACACCTCGTCGCTCAGCTCAACCGAGCCGACCTTCTCGTTCTGTTCGTTGACCACGTCGAGTGTCATCGCTTCTTCTTCTTCTGTTCGACAGGCTTCGCTGCCGCCTTACGTCGCGGCGCGACGGCCTTGCGGATGACGACATAGCCACCCGGCGCCCCCGGTATGGCTCCGCGGACGATGAGCTGATGATTGTCGGTGTCGACCTGGACAACGTGGAGGTTTCGCACCGTCACTCGGTCGCCCCCCATTCGCCCGGGTCCTCGCATCCCTTTAAACACGCGCGATGGATACGACGACTGGCCGATCGAACCCGGTGCGCGGTGAAACATCGATCCGTGGGTCGCCCGACCACCCCTAAAGCCGTGACGCTTGACGACTCCCTGAAACCCGCGCCCCTTGGTGACGCCGATCACATCAACCTGGTCGCCGGGCTCGAAGACGGAGACGAGCACCTGCTCACCTTCCTTCGGAATGTCACTGGCGGCATCCACCGCCACCTCACGACGCACGCGGGTCGGCGGCACGTTGGCGTGCTTGTAGTGTCCGGCGACGGCCTTGTTGACACGCGCGGGTCTGTCTTCGACCAGCCCCAGCTGCACCGATTCGTATCCATCCCGGTCGACGGTCTTCCGCTGCACGACCACGCACGGTCCGGCCTTGAGCACGGTGACTGGCAAGGATGCACCGTCTTCGCTGAACACCTGCGTCATCCCGATCTTCTGTCCGATGATTCCGGTGACCACTGGTCTAAATCCTGAGTCCTGAGTCCTAAGCCTTACGCCTCGAGCCTTACTTGTGTTCTTTGCCGAAGGCCTTGATCTCAACATCAACGCCGGCCGGAAGGTCGAGCTTCATCAGCGCATCCACCGTCTGCGGCGTTGGCTCGAAGATGTCGATCAAACGCTTGTGTGTGCGGATCTCGAACTGTTCTCGCGACTTCTTGTCGACGTGTGGCGACCGCAACACGGTCCATTTGTTCTTGTCAGTCGGCAACGGGATCGGTCCGGCCAGTCTGGCGCCCGTCCGACGGGCCGTATCAACGATCTCCGTCGTCGACTGGTCTAGCACGCGATAGTCGTATGCCTTCAAGCGGATACGAATCTTGTCGCTGAAGGTGGCCATTCAATCTCCGTCGTCTTCTACTGTCGAATGCTGATGTCTCGCGTCGTTATTCAACGATCTCGGTGATGGTGCCTGAGCCCACGGTGCGACCGCCCTCGCGAATCGCAAACCGCAGCCCCTTCTCCAGCGCCACCGGCGTGATCAGCTCCACCGTCACCGACACGTTGTCGCCCGGCATCACCATCTCTACCCCATCCGGCAGATTCGCCACCCCCGTCACATCCGTCGTCCGGAGATAGAACTGCGGGCGATACCCATTGAAGAACGGGGTGTGCCGGCCCCCTTCATCCTTCGTCAACACATACACCTCACCGTTGAACTTCGTGTGCGGCGTAATCGACCCCGGCTTCGCCAACACCTGCCCACGTTCCACGTCGTCCTTCTCCGTGCCCCGCAGCAACACCCCGATGTTGTCCCCCGCCACGCCCTCATCCAGCAGCTTCCGGAACATCTCGACGCCCGTCACCACCTTCTTCTGCGTCGGCGTAAAGCCCACAATCTCGATCTCTTCGCTCACCACCACCTTGCCGCGATCCACCCGGCCCGTCACCACCGTGCCCCGACCCGAGATCGAGAACACATCCTCGATCGGCATCAGGAACGGCTTGTCGATATCCCGCGCCGGCAGCGGCACATGCTCGTCCACCGCCGCCATCAGCGCCTCGATCGCCTGCTGCCCGTCCGCATCCCCTTCCAGCGCCTTGAGCGCCGACCCCTGGATCACCGGGATGTCGTCCCCCGGATACTCATACGAGCTCAGCAGCTCCCGCACTTCCAGCTCCACCAGCTCCAGCAGCTCCGGGTCGTCCACCATGTCGCACTTGTTCAAAAACACCACCAGCGACGGTACGCCCACCTGCCGCGCCAACAGGATGTGCTCCCGCGTCTGCGGCATCGGCCCGTCCGTCGCCGCCACCACCAGGATCGCCCCGTCCATCTGCGCCGCACCCGTGATCATGTTCTTGATGTAGTCCGCGTGCCCCGGACAGTCCACGTGCGCGTAGTGCCGATTCGGCGTCGTGTATTCCACATGCGCCGTCGCGATCGTGATCCCCCGCTCGCGCTCTTCCGGCGCGTTGTCAATCGAGTCAAACGTCCGCACCGTATTCGTCGGGTCGTTCTTCGCCATCACCGCCGTAATCGCCGCCGTCAGCGTCGTCTTGCCATGGTCGATATGCCCAATCGTCCCAACGTTGACGTGCGGTTTCGACCGATCAAATTTCTCTTTCGCCATGGTTCCCTACCTCGCCGTGCGCGGCCTTCCTTCTCTCCCCTGGATGCGCGCGATCACGTCGTCGCCCACCGCCTGAGGCACCCGCTCGTATCGATCAAAGTGCATGGAGTACGTCGCCCGGCCCTGGGTGCGCGACCGCAGGTCCGTGGCGTAACCAAACATCTCGGCCAACGGCACTCTGGCATTCACGATCTGGGTGCCGCCCTTGGCCTCCATCGACCGCACGCGCCCACGCCGAGTGTTGAGGTCGCCGATGATATCGCCCATATACACCTCCGGGACGACCACCTCAATCCGCATCACGGGTTCGAGCAGCTTCGCGCCTGCCTTCTTCGCGGCTTCGCGAAACGCCATCGAGCCAGCGATCTTGAAAGCCATCTCCGACGAATCAACGTCGTGATACGACCCGTCGTAGAGGGAGACGCTGACGTCCTCGATCGGATAGCCCGCGAGGATCCCGGTGGTCATGGCGTCACGAATCCCATCCTCGACAGACTTGATGTACTCGCGAGGGATCGCGCCACCATGAATGTCATTGACGAACTCGAAGCCATTACCCGGCTGCCCCGGGGCCACCCGAATCTTGACGTGCCCGTACTGCCCCCGACCGCCTGACTGCTTGACGTATCGCATGTCAGATTCAGCCTGATGGGTCAGGGTCTCCTTGTAAGCTACCTGCGGTCGCCCGACGGCCGCCGCAACCCCGAACTCGCGCTGCAACCGGTCGACGAGAATCTCGAGGTGCAGCTCGCCCATACCCGAGATCACTACCTGACCGGTCTCCGTATTCGTCTCGACCTGAAAGGTCGGGTCCTCGACCGTCAGCTTGGCCAAGCCCTGACCGAGCTTCTCCTGGTCCGACTTGGTCTTCGGCTCAATGGCCAGGCTAATGACCGGGCTCGGGAACTCCATCGATTCCAGAACGACCGGGTTCTTCTTGTCACAGATCGTGTCGCCGGTACTCACGCTCTTGAGCCCGACCGCAGCTGCGATGTCACCCGCGTAGACCTGCTTGATCTCCTCGCGCTTGTTGGCGTGCATCTTGAGTAGTCGGCCCACACGCTCGCTGCGGTTGCGAACCGGGTTATAGATGGTCGCGCCTGACTTCATCACACCCGAGTAGACCCGGATGAACGTGAGCTGACCGACATACGGGTCAGTCATGATCTTGAACGCGAGCGCCGAGAAAGGCGCGTCGTCACTGGCAAGGCGCTCGAGCGGCGCCTCGTCATTCTCGGGGTCGGTGCCCTCGATCGGCGGAACGTCGTCCGGCGACGGCAGGTAATCGACCACCGCGTCCAGCAGGGGCTGTACGCCCTTGTTCTTGAAGGCCGAGCCGCACAGAACCGGCACGAACGGAGCGTCTTCCCTGACCAGAGACTCGACCACTCGGCGGCGGAGCGTGGCGCGAATATCGTCCGCGCCGATCGCCTGGCCGTGTAGATACCGGTCCAGCACCTCGTCGTTAACTTCCGCCACCTTCTCGATGAGCTGCTCGCGCAACGCGGTTGCCTGCGCCCTGTAGTCCTCGGGAATGTCTTCGATGAAAGATTCCGCCCCCAGCGTCTCGTCCTTGTAACGAATCGCCTTCATCGCGACCAGGTCAACCACACCCTCGAACCCCTCCTCGGCGCCGATCGGAAACTGGATCGCCACCGGGTTGGCCTGAAGCTTGGTGCGAATCTGCTCGAGCGTCCCCAAGAAGTCCGCGCCAACCCGATCCATCTTGTTGACAAAACAGATGCGCGGGACGCTGTACTTGTCGGCTTGCCGCCAGACGGTCTCGGACTGCGGCTCAACGCCTCCAACCGCGTCGAACACCGCCACGGCGCCGTCGAGGACGCGAAGCGACCGCTCGACCTCCGCCGTGAAGTCCACGTGCCCCGGGGTATCGATGATGTTGATCCGATGCTCACGCCAGAAACAGGTCGTGGCCGCGGAGGTGATGGTGATCCCCCGCTCCTGCTCCTGCTCCATCCAGTCCATCACCGCCGTCCCGTCGTGCACCTCACCCAGCTTGTAGGTGATCCCTGTGTAGTAGAGGATCCGCTCGGTCGTGGTGGTCTTACCAGCATCAATATGCGCCATGATGCCGATATTCCGTGTCCGACCAAGTGGAACCTGCCTACCCATGACCTCCGACCTGCGCGGGCCGACTTTCTGTTGAGTCCCCGCCTCGTGCGCGACACCAGTCGTCACAATTCATTCCTACCAGCGATAGTGAGCAAAGGCCTTGTTGGCCTCGGCCATCCGATGGGTATCTTCACGCCTCTTGACCGCTCCGCCCCGAAGGTTCGACGCGTCGATCAGTTCGTTGGCCAGCTTCTCACGCATTGTCTTTCCGTCACCGCGACCACGGGCGTGCATGGTGATCCAGCGGATGCTCAACGAGAGCCGCCGATTCTGCGTCACCTCGATCGGTACTTGGTAGTTCGAGCCGCCGACGCGACGCGACTTTACTTCGAGGCTGGGTTTCGTGTTGTCCACGGCCTTCTTGAACACCTTGAGGGGGTCATCCCCGGTGCGGGTCTTGATAATGTCAAGGCTCCCGTACAAGATGCCTTCGGCCACACTACGTTTGCCACCCTGCATGAGCATGCGCACGAACTTGGTCACCAGCGTGCTGCCATACAGCGGATCGGCTGGAACCTCTCGTTTCGGAACCTCGCGTCGACGGGGCATTGGGTTTTCCTTTGCGCTCTCTTAGGCTTAGGTCTATTGACCAAACGAGTCCTGCAATTACGCCTTCGGTCGCTTGGCGCCGTACTTCGAACGACCTTGTCTACGATCGGAAACGCCAACGGTATCGAGCGTCCCGCGCACCACGTGATACCGCACGCCTGGCAAATCCTTGACTCGACCACCGCGAATCAGCACAAGGGAGTGCTCCTGTAGGTTGTGGCCCTCGCCTGGAATGTAGCTGGTCACCTCGATACCGTTGGTCAAACGAACGCGAGCCACTTTACGGAGTGCGGAATTCGGCTTCTTCGGTGTCTGAGTGAAGACGCGAACGCACACACCCCGCTTCTGCGGACAACCCTGCAGTGCGGGGCTCTTGGTCTTTCTCACCACCCGGTCTCGACCGTGGCGAACCAGTTGACTGATCGTCGGCAAGACGACTCCTTGCGTATGCCACGACGTGACGCGCCGACAGGTGCGTCACGCACCGCGGTGAAAAAGCGGCCCAAGCCTAAAAGCCGTTGCGTCGAAGTATTGACGACGGCTTGGCGCCTGTGGCCAGGTTGACCCTATATCTGTTTGCGCGCCGTGTAGGCGACCCTCGACGATCGCGCGCGGGCCACCCTAGCAGCAAAGAGGCTCGACAGGAGACTCTTCTGGACGGGTCGGAGCCTCAATAGGGCTTACCAACTCCGACAAAACCTTAGAACATTATCATACCACCTGTCCGCACGCAACGTTCTCGTCGTAACTCCTTGTTCCAATGCAGCTTAATGCCCTAATCAGGTTCCGGTTGGTCCAATGCGTTCCGGTTGTTCCAATGCAGCGTGGTGCCCTAGACAGGTTCCGGATCGGATGTCCGACCCGTTCGTCTCGCTCGGAGAAATACTCCATCTCGCGCTCCAGGTCGAGTTCATCCAGCGAGAGCGGCGGCGGCGGCGGTGGATCGTCCGGCTCGATCGTCACCCGCTTGTAATACTCGAAGCCGGTTCCGGCCGGAATCAACCGACCCATCGTCACGTTCTCCTTGAGCCCTCGAAGATGGTCGACCTTTCCAGAAATGGAAGCCTCAGTGAGGACTCTTGTCGTTTCCTGGAAGGAGGCGGCCGAAATGAAAGACTCGGTCGAGAGTGAGGCCTTCGTGATACCGAGCAGCATCGGGCGTCCCGTGGCGGGCCGCCCGCCCTCCGTGATAATCCGCTCGTTCTCCTCGGTAAACCGAACCTTGTCCACCTGCTCGTCGATCAGGAACTCGGTGTCCCCGACCTCCTCGACCTTCACCCACCGCATCATCTGCCGGACAATCACCTCGATGTGCTTATCGTTGATGTTGACGCCCTGCAGCCGATAGACCTCCTGGATCTCATTCACCAGGTAGCTGTGCAGCGCCTTCTCACCCAGGACGCTCAGGATGTCATGAGGGTTGCTGGGTCCGTCCATCAGCGGCTCGCCGGCCCGCACCCGGTCGCCCTCTTGCACGTTGACGTGCACACCGCGGGGCAGTGAGTACTCGCGAGGCTCCGCCCCTTCCTCTTCGGGCACGATGATCATTTTCCGGAGGCCCTTCACGATCCCGCCGTGCTTGACCGTGCCGTCGATCTCGCTGATCACGGCCGTCTCCCGCGGCTTTCGCGCCTCGAATAGTTCCACGACACGCGGCAGACCGCCCGTGATGTCCTTGGTCTTGGTCGTCTCCCGAGGGATCTTCGCCAGAACATCGCCACCGTCGACCACGTCGCCTTCGGCCACCATCAGGTGGGCATGCGACGGCATGTGATACTTTCGCGCAATCTTATTGTCCGCGTCCCGGATCTCAATGGTCGGCTGCTTCTTCTCATCCGCCGAGTCGACAATGATCAGGCGCATGAGACCGGTTACCTCGTCGATCTCCTCGTGGACCGTCATGCCCTCGATGATGTCCTTGAAACGGACCGTTCCTTTCTGCTCGGTCAATATCGAGAAGGTGTAGGGGTCCCACTCCACCAGCTTCTGGCCTGGCTCCACATGCTGGCCGTCGGCCACTCGCAGGTGCGCGCCATAGACCAGCGCATATCGCTCGCGGTCACGCCCCTTCTCGTCCTGCACCACGATCGACCCGGTGCGGTTCATGACGATCAGCGCGCCATTATCCTTCTCGACGACTTGCACGCCCTGGAATCTGGCGGTGCCTGCGTGCTTACTCTCGAGCGTCGACTGCTCGGAGACCCGCGACGCGGTTCCACCGATGTGGAACGTCCGCATGGTCAGCTGTGTGCCAGGCTCCCCGATGGACTGGGCCGCAATCACACCTACGGCCATACCGAGCTCGACGAGCCTCCCCGTCGAGAGGTCGCGCCCATAACACCGGGCGCAACAGCCGCGGCGCGAGGCACATGTCAGCACGGAGCGAATCCGAACCTTCTCGATCCCTGACTCCTGGATCGTCGAGGAGAGGTCTTCGCTGATTTCCGCGTTGGTGTCGCAAATGACTTCGTCGGTGAAGGGGTCCTTGAGCTTCTCAAGTGCGACCCGACCGATAATCCGGTCTCTGAGCGGCTCGATGATCTCGCCGCTCTCAACGATGGCCCTCGACTCGATTCCATCGAGCGTGCCACAGTCGATCTCCGAGATGATCACGTCCTGGGCGACGTCAACAAGACGTCGGGTCAGATACCCCGAGTCGGCAGTCTTCAACGCGGTGTCTGCCAGTCCCTTGCGAGCACCGTGTGTCGAGATGAAGTACTGCAACACCGTCAGACCTTCACGGAAGTTCGACGTGATCGGCGTTTCGATAATCTCACCCGACGGCTTGGCCATCAACCCACGCATTCCGGCGAGTTGGCGGATCTGCTGCTTGCTGCCCCGAGCACCGGAGTCGGCCATGACGTAGACCGGGTTGAACGAGCTGCCTGCGGTATCGCTGTCCGCCATCTCACTGAACATCGCGTCGGCAATCTTCTCAGTGGCTTCTGACCAGATCGCGATCACCTTGTTCTTGCGCTCACCGTTCGTGATCGCGCCGTCGAGATACTGCTGCTCCACGCTGATGACGTCCTCTCTGGCGCGCTTGACGAGTATCGGTTTCTCTTTCGGAATGACGAGATCATCGATACCAATCGACAGACCGGATTTGGTGGCATACAGGAAGCCCAGGTCTTTCAAACCATCGAGCATCGCGACCGTCGGTTTGAGACCATGTCGCAGGTAGCTGTACTGAACGAGTTGCTGGAGCCCCTTCTTCTTGAGCAGCCCGTTGACGAACGGGATGTCGTCGGGCAGCGATCTGTTCAGGACCACCCGACCGACGGTGGTGTTGATGATTCGTCGATCCAGGGTATCGACCGCCGTATGCAGCACGTCCTGGTCGTCGCGACTCACCGTGAGATCCATGAACTCACCGCTGAGCCTGAGTCGGATCGGAGAGAGCGTCTCTACCTCCCCGGAATCGAGCGCGAGCATGACATCGTCAGTCGAGCCAAAGACCCGTCCTTCACCCTTCGCGTTCGCCTTGGGCTTCGTGAGGTAGTAGCACCCCAGGACGATGTCCTGAGAAGGCACCGTGATGGGCGCGCCGTTCGACGGTGACATGACATTGTTCGACGACATCATCAGCACCGACGCTTCGATCTGCGCCTCAGGCGAAAGCGGTACGTGAACCGCCATCTGGTCGCCATCGAAGTCAGCGTTGAACGCCGTGCACACGAGCGGATGGATTCGGATGGCTTTGCCTTCGACCAATACAGGCTCGAATGCCTGGATGCCTAGACGATGCAGTGTCGGCGCGCGGTTGAGCAGCACCGGGTGCTCCCTGATGACCTCTTCGAGAATGTCCCAGACCTCGGGCTCGTGCTGCTCCACCATCTCCTTGGCCTGCTTGATCGTCGCCACCAGGCCCCGTTGCTCGAGCTTGTTGTAGATGAATGGCTTAAACAGCTCGAGCGCCATCTTCTTTGGCAGGCCGCACTGGTGGAGCTTCAGCTCTGGACCGACCACGATGACTGAACGCCCAGAATAGTCAACCCGCTTGCCCAGCAAGTTCTGTCTGAATCGTCCCTGCTTGCCCTTCAGGGTATCGGACAGCGACTTGAGCGGTCGGTTGTTGGCGCCACGGAGCACCCGTCCGCGACGACCGTTGTCGAACAAGGCGTCAACGGCCTCCTGGAGCATGCGCTTCTCGTTGCGGATAATCACATCCGGCGCCTTGAGCTCCATGAGCTTCTTCAACCGGTTGTTCCGATTGATCACCCTCCGATACAGATCATTAAGGTCGGACGTCGCGAACCGTCCACCGTCGAGCGGCACCAGCGGTCGCAGCTCCGGAGGTATGACCGGTACGATGTCGAGAATCATCCATTCCGGACGATTCGTCGACCGCCGAAACGAATCGACGACCTTGAGCCGCTTGGCGAACTTGAGCTTCTTCTGGGTTGACGTCTCGCTGCGCATCTTGACGCGCAACTCGGCGGCCAGCTCTTCGATCGCGACGCGCTTGAGGAGCTCCTTGATCGCCTCCGCGCCCATCTGCGCGCGGAATCTCGACCCGAACTCTTCCCGCGCCTTTCGATACTGCTCCTCGGTCAGGAGCTGGTTGTCCTTGAACTCCGTATCACCGGGCTCGATGACGACATACGCCTCGAAGTAGAGCACGCGCTCCAGCTCTCGGAGCGAGATGTCGAGCAAGTGACCGATCCGGCTCGGGAGCCCCTTGAAGAACCACACGTGGCTCACCGGGGTCGCCAGGGTGATGTGTCCAAGCCGCTCTCGACGCACCTTGGCCTGGGTCACCTCGACGCCGCACTTGTCGCAGATGACGCCGCGATGCTTCATCCGCTTGTACTTGCCACACAGGCATTCCCAGTCGGTCACCGGACCAAAGATCTTGGCGCAGAACAACCCGTCGCGCTCGGGTTTGAAGGTTCTGTAATTGATCGTCTCGGGCTTGGTCACCTCGCCGTGGGACCACGACAGAATCTTCTCGGGCGAGGCGAGGCTGATCCGTATCGCGTCGAAATCAACGGTCAGCGAACTCTGTTCGTTGTAGCTTGGGCGCATGGAGGTCCTTTCGATCCCGTGTATCAGTCCTTCATCTCGAGGGCTTCGACCCGCCTATGAAAGCTCAGGCAATACGTCTTCGAGCGCCGGCTCTTCTTCCGATTCAGGCAAAAGCATCTCGACAGGCTTCTTGGTCTTGATCAGGTCGACATCGAGACACAGCGCCTGCAACTCACGGATAAGCACATTGAACGACTCCGGAAGACCCGGCGTAAACGAGGCGTCACCCTTCACGATCGCCTCGTAGATCTTGGCCCGCCCGGTCACGTCGTCAGACTTGGCCGTGAGCAACTCCTGGAGGATATGTGCCGCACCGTATGCTTCCAGCGCCCATACCTCCATCTCCCCAAACCGCTGCCCACCAAACTGCGCCTTGCCACCAAGCGGTTGCTGGGTAATCAACGAGTAGGGTCCGATCGACCGGGCGTGCAGTTTGTCGTCAACCAAGTGAGACAGCTTCAGCATGTAGATATAGCCGACCGTCACCTCTTGCTCGAAGGGGTCGCCGGTCATCCCGTCGAACAGCACGGTCTTGCCACTCGAGGGCAGCTTGGCCTTCTCGAGCCACTGCTTGATCTCTACTTCGGTCGCGCCATCGAACACGGGCGTCGCGAAGTACAAACCCAGGGCATGAGCCGCCCAGCCGAGATGCGTCTCGAGGATCTGGCCGACGTTCATCCGCGATGGCACCCCCAAGGGATTCAGCACGATCTCGACCGGCGTGCCGTCGGGCAGATGCGGCATGTCCTCTTCGGGGAGGACGCGAGCAATGACGCCCTTGTTCCCGTGCCGCCCGGCCATCTTGTCACCGACCGACAGCTTTCGTTTCATGGCCACGTACACCTTGACCAGCTTGATCACCCCAGGGGGCAGCTCGTCGCCGCGACGGGTCTTCTCTTTCTTCTCCTCAAAGAGATGCTTGGTAACCTCGACCTGTCGTCCGGTGCGGTCCTCGATGTTTCGTAACTCGCTCTCTAGAGTCGAGTCGTCCGTGTCAATTCGGGCCCGGGCCAGATCGAGATACGACAGCTGTTGCATCGTCTCCGGGGTCAACTCCGTTCCGGCGGGGAGCAGGGACTCGCGGCCGAACTCGTCGAAGAGATCGGTTGCCAGCTTCTGACCCACAACCATGGTGGCGACCCGTTTTTTGACCTCGTCGTGCAAGATGCGGATCTCGTCCTTGAGGTTCTTCTCCATGATCTCGAGCTCTTCGGCCTCGATCGCCTTGGCGCGGTCGTCCTTCTCGATCCCCTTTCGAGAGAAGATCTTCACGCCTACGACGATGCCTTCGATACCTGGCGGAGATATCAACGACGCGTCACGCACATCTCCGGCCTTCTCACCGAAGATCGCTCGAAGCAGTTTCTCTTCGGGGGTCAGCTGGGTTTCGCCTTTCGGCGTGACCTTGCCAACGAGGATGTCACCTGGTTTCACATACGCACCGATCCGGATGATCCCACTCTCGTCCAGATCATTGAGAAACCCCTCAGAGAC
This sequence comes from Vicinamibacterales bacterium, assembly GCA_965249105.1. GTDB lineage: Bacteria > Acidobacteriota > Vicinamibacteria > Vicinamibacterales > UBA8438 > CAUZIB01. The sequence continues at coordinate 3,431,203 of OZ252219.1, forward strand.
GTTCGGTATGTCGCGGGTGATCTCCTCGGGTCCGAGTTTGGTGTCCCGCGACTCGATGTCGAACTCCTCGATATGAATCGAGGTGTAGTAGTCGTCCTTGACGAGACGCTCGGACACCAGGATGGCGTCCTCGAAGTTGTACCCGCGCCACGGCATGAAGGCGACCAGCACGTTCTGGCCAAGCGCCAGCTCACCCACCTCGGTGCTGGGTCCGTCAACGAGTACCTGGCCTCGCGTCACCTTCTGTCCCACTTGGACGATCGGCTTCTGGCTGATGCAAGTGTTCTGGTTCGACCGTCGGAATTTGGTCAAGTTGTAGATGTCCGCACCCATCTCCCTGGAGAGCGCCGAGTCCTCATCCTCACCCTCGACCCTGACAACCACCCGCCGGGAATCGACGTAGTCGACCGTTCCCGACCGGCGCGCGACGACAACGGCCCCCGAGTCCCTGGCCGTGATGAACTCCATTCCGGTTCCCACGAACGGGGCCCGTGCCCGAAGTAGCGGAACCGCCTGTCGCTGCATATTCGACCCCATCAGGGCGCGGTTGGCGTCGTCGTTTTCGAGGAACGGCACCAAGGACGCGGCCACCGATACCAACTGCTTCGGTGACACGTCGATGAACTCCACCTTGTCCCGTTTCGCGAGCAGAAAGTTTCCGGCCTGTCGGCAGTTGATCCGCTCGTCGATCAGGTTGCCCTGGTCATCCAGCCTGGCGTTGGCCTGGGCGATCAAGTACTGGTCTTCCTCCCAGGCGGACAGATAGAACGAATGCGGCTCGTACTCGGCCGGGCGCTTCTTCTTGTTCTTGGCGGAGGCGTTGTCCTTGGTGATGTCCAAGGTGCGGACGATCTCACCCGCCTTGTACTTGGTGCCGCCACCGTTGGTGATCTGCACAAAATCGATGGCGGTGCCGTCCTTGACCCGGCGATACGGTGACTCGATGAACCCGAACTCATTGATCCGCGCATAGCACGAGAGCGAGGAAATCAACCCGATATTCGGACCTTCAGGCGTCTCAATCGGACAGATGCGGCCGTAGTGCGTCGGGTGCACGTCACGAACCTCGAACCCCGCACGCTCACGCGACAAGCCGCCCGGACCGAGGGCCGACAGCCGGCGCTTGTGGGTGATCTCGGAGAGCGGATTCGTCTGGTCCATGAACTGCGAGAGCTGGGACGAACCAAAGAACTCGCGGATCGCCGCCATCACAGGCTTGGCGTTGATCAGGTCGTGCGGCATCGCGGTCGCCATCTCCTGGTAGACCGACATCTTCTCTTTGATGGCCCGCTCCATCCTGACCAGACCGATACGGAACTGGTTCTCTAGCAACTCGCCGACCGAGCGCACACGCCGGTTCCCCAGATGGTCGATGTCGTCGACGTTCGTGGGGTTCTTCCGAAGCTGCAACAGGTAGTTGATGACCTCGTAAAAATCCTGAGGGTGCAACACCTTCTCGTCGAGCGGCGTCTCCAACCCAAGCTTGGTGTTGAGCTTGAGACGACCAACCCGGGAGAAGTCGTACTTCTGGGGGTTGAAGAACATGTTCTCGAACAGCGTCCGTGAACTATCCAGCGTCGGCGGGTCGCCAGGCCGAAGCCGCCGATAAATCTCGATCAGCGACTCCTCGTGCGTGCGGATCGGGTCCTTCTTGAGCGTCGTCCCCAAAACCGATCCGACATCGTCGCGCTCGGGGAAAAAGACCTCGATCTCCTTGACCTTCCTCTCTTGAACCATCGAGATAATTCGCGGCGCAATCTCCTCGTTGGCCTCAAGAATCACTTCGCCGGTGGCCGGGTCCACGACGTCCGCCGCAGCGAACGCTCCCTCGAGCTCGGTATCGGACACCTCGACGGTCGAGACCTTCGCCTTCCGCATGGCGGCGACCGCGGCCTTGGTGATCCGCTTCCCGGCGTGGACCGTGACGCCGGACCCCTTGATCTTGATCTCCTTGGCCGCGCGCAGTCCCACCAAGTTGTCATTCAGCGCCCAGAGAAGCGACTGGCCTTTGACCGTGATCTTGTTGACCGAGTAGAAGGTACGAATGATCTCGTCGGTACCCCGCAGGCCAAGTGCCCGAAGAAACACCGAAGCCAGGAACTTTCGCTTGCGGTCGATCCGCACATACAAGAGGTTCTTCGCGTCGTATTCGAACTCCACCCACGACCCGCGATACGGGATGATCTGGGCGACGAACGCCGCCTTGTCCTCGGAGTGGAAGAACGCTCCCGGTGATCGATGCAACTGCGACACGATCACGCGCTCGGTGCCGTTGATGATGAACGTGCCGTTGCCCGTCATCAACGGGATGTCGCCAAAGTAGACCTCTTGCTCCTTGATGTCCCTGATGGTCTTGACACCAGTCTCGGGGTCCTTGTTCCAGACCACGAGGCGGATGGCCACCTTGAGGGGCACGGAGTAGGTCATACCCCGCTCTTGACACTCTTCGACGTCGTACTTGAGCTTGAGAGCGACTGTGTTTCCGCACACGTCGCACACCGCACCGCGGACTTGGTTGGACTTGCTACACGACGGGCAGACCAGCTCCCGCTCGCCCATCGGGTCGGCCTCGAGCATCGACCCGCAGCTCGAGCAGGGCTGACGCAGGTGATGAAGACCGGACAACCGTCCGCACTTGCAGTCCCAGTTCCCGATCGAGTACTCGATGAACTCGAGCGACGAGTTCTCTCGAAAGTCGCTGATCGGAAACACAGACTTGAACACGGACTGCAACCCAGCGTCGTCACGCTCGCCGGGTAGCCGGTTCATCTGCAGGAACCGTTCGTATGACTTCTTCTGGATCTCGATCAAGTTCGGGATCGGAACGGTCGTGGTGATCTTGGAGAAGTTGATCCGCTCTCGATAGACGGTTTCAGGAAGGGTGTACACAGCTAAGTCCTTATCCTGGATCGGGTGCAGTTCGTGATGCGTTCCGCGTGCACCGAATGACAATGATTCACCGCAAGGCACCGGACCCGTGCCGATCTCCTTGACGGTGAGTGTGGCCGTATCCCCAGGGTGCCCTCCCTGATAGACCAGCGAAACACAATCCGGACGCTATTTGATCTCGGTCTTGGCGCCCACGTCTTCGAACTTCTTCTGAATCGCTTCGGCCTCGTCCTTCGAAATCGCTTCCTTGACGGCTTTCGGAGCGCTCTCGACCAGGTCCTTTGCCTCTTTCAGGCCCAGACTCGTGACTTCACGCACGACCTTGATGACGTTGATCTTCTTGGCACCGATCTCGGTCAGTGTCACGGTGAACTCGGTCTGCTCTTCGGCTTCCGCCGCGCCGCCGCCCGCCGCCACCCCGGCGACTGCCACAGGCATCGCCGCGGCCGCCGATACGCCCAGCTCCTCTTCCAGCGTCTTGACGAGCTGGGAGAGCTCGAGAACAGAAATCCCCTTGATGTACTCAACAACTTGTTCTTGGGTCACGTCAGCCATTTTTTCCCCTTCGGTCTAGAAGCCAGGAGACGGGAGATACTTCTGACTCCTTATCCATCTACGCTTCGCTCTTCTTCTTCTCAACCTGGCTCAATACGTTCATGAGATCTCGCGGCACCGCGTTCAAGACCTGCACGAACTGGGTGGCCGGAGCCTGAAGCAACATCAGGAACTTGGCATACAGCTCTTCCTTGCTGGGCAGGGTCGCCAGGTCCGCCACTTGCTCGGCCTGGATCTCCTGCCGTTGAACGAACGCCCCTTTGACCGTCAGCGCCGGCGCGATCTTGGCAAAGGTCACAAGCGTCTTCGCCAGAGCGACAGGGTCCTCGCTACTGTAGGCAATCGCCGACGGTCCGATGAAATGCGAGGTCAGCGGCTCGAATGCCGTCCCCTTCACCGCGCGTGTCGCCAGTCTGTTCTTGATGACCCGGTAGTGACCACTGGCCTCTCGAACCTGCCGCCGCAACTGGGTCGCCTGCGCGACGTCGAGTCCCTTGTAGTCGACTACGATCACGTGGTCGGCGCCAGCGAGATCATCCGTAAGCTGGCTCAGCCGTTCCTGTTTGAGCGCTCTGCTGACTGCCATACCTGTCCTAGGCTCTGGCCGCGGCTTCGACTGACGAACTGTCAATCCGAACGCCTGGGCCCATCGTCGACGAGACCGCCACGCTCCTGATGTACTTTCCCTTGGCGGCGACCGGCTTGGCCTTGATGATGCTAGACATCAGGGCGTGAGCGTTCTCGACGAGACGCTCCGTGGGGAACGAGGTCTTGCCAATTGGTGCGTGCACGACACCGGCCTTGTCCACGCGATACTCGACCTTGCCAGCCATGATCTCCTCCACCGCCTTGGTCACGTCGACGGTCACCGTGCCGGTCTTCGGGTTTGGCATCAAGCCTCGGGGGCCCAACACTCGACCCAGCTTGCCCACCGAGCGCATCATGTCGGGGGTCGCCACGACGGCATCAAAATCCATCCAGCCCTTCTGGATCTTCTCGACGATCTCGTCGCCGCCCACGGTGTCGGCGCCCGCCGCCGCGGCTTCCTTCTGCTTCTCGGGCGAAGCGATCACCAACACCCGTTTCTTCTTGCCAAGCCCGTGGGGCAACACCACCGTCCCCCGCACCATCTGATCGGCATGCTTCGGGTTGACGCCGAGACGCATGGCCAACTCGACTGACTCATCGAACTTCGCGAAGGTGATGTCCTGCACAAGAGGAATCGCATCCTCAAGCGAGTACAGCCTTGCTTCCACCTTCGCTTTCGCCGTGTCGAACTTCTTTCCGGTTCGTGCCATGACGTATGGCCTACCCTTCCACCTCGATACCCATCGAGCGCGCCGTGCCGGCAACGATCAACGACGCCGACTCGATCGAATCGGCGTTCAGATCGGGCAGCTTGGTCTTGGCGATCTCCTCCACCTGCTGCTGGGTGACCGTCCCGACCTTGGTGCGGTTGGGCTCACCAGATCCCTTCGCGATATTGGCCGCACGCTTCAGCAACACGGCCGCCGGCGGCGTCTTGGTGATGAAGCTGTACGACCGGTCTGCATAGATCGTGACGACCGCCGGAATGATCAACCCGTCCTGCGCAGCGGTCTTGGCATTGAACGCCTTGCAGAAATCCATGATGTTGACGCCGTGCGGACCAAGCGCAGTCCCCACCGGGGGCGCCGGGGTCGCCTTTCCGGCGGCAATCTGCAGCTTGACTTGACCGATGACTTTCTTCGACATGGTGCCGTAGAGAACGAGTGCCTTACAGCTTCTCGACTTGCAAGAAATCCAGCTCGACGGGTGTCGCCCGCCCGAAAATCGTGACCATCACCTTGAGCGTGTTCCGATCGATGTTCACGTCATCCACCACGCCGTTGAAACTGGTGAACGGCCCCTCGTTGATACGAACCTGGTCACCGGCCTCGAACGAGTACTTGGGCTTGGGCTTCTCGGCCGCCACCGTGACCTGGTGAAGAATCTGGTCGACCTCCTCACGGGTCAACGGCGTAGGCTTTGAGCCTGCGCCAACAAAGCCCGTCACCTTTGGCGTGTTCTTGACCACGTGCCACCCGTCATCGGACATGATCATCTCGACAAGGATGTAGCCGGGAAAGAACCGCTTCGAGCTCACGACCTTCTTTCCAGACCGCATCTCGACCACGTCTTCGGTCGGGATGAGGACCTCTCCGATCTCGTTCTGTAGACCATACGCCTGGACCCGCTGCTGGAGCGACTCCGAGACCTTCTTCTCGAACCCTGAGTAGGTGTGGACGATGTACCACTGTTTGGTGCTGACGTCCGTCATGATGCCCCGAAGGTCCTGAAGATGAACGCCGCAATGGCATTGAGCACCAGATCAATCCCGAACAGATACAGACCGAAGAACACCGACGTCAGAATGACCACCAGGGTGGTCGCCTGAACCTCTTTCCAAGATGGCCACGTCACCCGCTCCATCTCGTTCTTGACCTGGGACAAAAAGGTCCGGCTCCGTCCCCACCATCCGGCTAGACCTTTGGCGCCAGTGGTCGTGTCCCGTGCCCGTTCGAGCATCGCCGACTTCACGCTAGGTCCTCAGTCCCGACCCGCGGACCGGCCGCGGCCGCGATAAATGGCAGGCCAGGAGGGACTCGAACCCCCAGCCCCCGGTTTTGGAGACCGGTGCTCTACCAGTTGAGCTACTGGCCTTCATCTCTTAGATGGGGCTACGCCCCAAACCCCCGCTGTGCCTTCGCGGGGCCCCAAAGCCCCACTCTGACACTGCGAGGCGCGCCGTGCCTCACCACACTGTGGAGAGGTCGCACTATGCGCGGACTCGTTTCTCCCATCACGTTACTTCGTCTCTCGATGTGGCGTGTGCTTCCGACACCACCGACAGTACTTCTTCATCTCGAGACGGTCGGTCATCTTCCGCTTGTTTTTTGTCGTGCTGTAATTCCTGCGCTTACAGTCGGTGCAGGCGAGGATGATGATGTCTCTCATGTCTCGCGTCGTTATTCAACGATCTCGGTGATGGTGCCTGAGCCCACGGTGCGACCGCCCTCGCGAATCGCAAACCGCAGCCCCTTCTCCAGCGCCACCGGCGTGATCAGCTCCACCGTCACCGACACGTTGTCGCCCGGCATCACCATCTCTACCCCATCCGGCAGATTCGCCACCCCCGTCACATCCGTCGTCCGGAGATAGAACTGCGGGCGATACCCATTGAAGAACGGGGTGTGCCGGCCCCCTTCATCCTTCGTCAACACATACACCTCACCGTTGAACTTCGTGTGCGGCGTAATCGACCCCGGCTTCGCCAACACCTGCCCACGTTCCACGTCGTCCTTCTCCGTGCCCCGCAGCAACACCCCGATGTTGTCCCCCGCCACGCCCTCATCCAGCAGCTTCCGGAACATCTCGACGCCCGTCACCACCTTCTTCTGCGTCGGCGTAAAGCCCACAATCTCGATCTCTTCGCTCACCACCACCTTGCCGCGATCCACCCGGCCCGTCACCACCGTGCCCCGACCCGAGATCGAGAACACATCCTCGATCGGCATCAGGAACGGCTTGTCGATATCCCGCGCCGGCAGCGGCACATGCTCGTCCACCGCCGCCATCAGCGCCTCGATCGCCTGCTGCCCGTCCGCATCCCCTTCCAGCGCCTTGAGCGCCGACCCCTGGATCACCGGGATGTCGTCCCCCGGATACTCATACGAGCTCAGCAGCTCCCGCACTTCCAGCTCCACCAGCTCCAGCAGCTCCGGGTCGTCCACCATGTCGCACTTGTTCAAAAACACCACCAGCGACGGTACGCCCACCTGCCGCGCCAACAGGATGTGCTCCCGCGTCTGCGGCATCGGCCCGTCCGTCGCCGCCACCACCAGGATCGCCCCGTCCATCTGCGCCGCACCCGTGATCATGTTCTTGATGTAGTCCGCGTGCCCCGGACAGTCCACGTGCGCGTAGTGCCGATTCGGCGTCGTGTATTCCACATGCGCCGTCGCGATCGTGATCCCCCGCTCGCGCTCTTCCGGCGCGTTGTCAATCGAGTCAAACGTCCGCACCGTATTCGTCGGGTCGTTCTTCGCCATCACCGCCGTAATCGCCGCCGTCAGCGTCGTCTTGCCATGGTCGATATGCCCAATCGTCCCAACGTTGACGTGCGGTTTCGACCGATCAAATTTCTCTTTCGCCATGGTTCCTTACCTCGCCGTGCGTGGCCCACCTCAAAAACCTTGACCGTTCACACGTCAGACACTGGCCAGGGTGGAGCCGATGACCGGGCTCGAACCGGTGACCTCGTCCTTACCAAGGACGCGCTCTACCTACTGAGCTACATCGGCGCATGTCGTTGCTTGCGACCCGCGATGCATCCCGTCTGGCCGCACGCGACCGGCAAGAGACTGGAGCGGGAGACGGGGATCGAACCCGCGACCAACAGCTTGGAAGGCTGTGACTCTACCACTGAGTTACTCCCGCCTTCACCATTCGAGGAACGACGTCCCAACCCTCGACCGTTGCCGCGAATAAGACCACCAATTCTGGTGGCGAGGGGAGGATTCGAACCTCCGAAGCCACTTGGGCGACAGATTTACAGTCTGTTGCGTTTGACCGCTCCGCAACCTCGCCGACTCTCATGTCCGCCCGCTGTCGCAACCCCGCAAACGTGCGCGCCACCGGCGCACGCGCCGGAGGGCTGGCCGACTGCCGCCGAACGTTGCCTCAACAGATTGTTCTGTGGAACCACTCGTGACCGACGGAATGATGCTTCGCCTCTTACGCTGGAGCTGGCGAAGGGATTTGAACCCCCGACCCGCTGATTACAAATCAGCTGCTCTACCGGGCTGAGCTACGCCAGCCAGACAAATTCTTAATTTTAGCACACGTAATTGGGACCCGCAACGAGTTTCGTGCGCAGGATGCTGGAGACTTGCTGGACCCCAATATCGGAACATTGCGGAGCGCCCAGCAAGACCAGTATGCGTTAACACTCGCTCAATCAACCCTTTAGAGCCACCTGTCAGCTCCCCGCGATTCCGACCCGCTGACGCACCGCTTCATAGAGCACGATTGCGGCCGACACGGACACGTTGAGGCTGTTCACCCGCCCGAGCATCGGGATCGACGCGGTCAGGTCGCATCTCTCGCGGACGAGTCTCCGCAGCCCTCGGCCCTCAGCGCCCACCACGAGGGCGGTCGGTTGACTGAGATCGAGCTCATGATAGGGAGCGTTCGCCTCGGCTTCTAGCCCGACCACCCACACGCCTGCCTCTTTCAACTCGAGCAGGGCGCGGCTCACATTGACCACCGCGGCGAGCCGCGCATGGGCCATGGCACCCGCCGAGGCCTTGACGGCCGCTGCCGTTCGCTGGGCGGCTCGCCGCGTCTGATACACCACTCCGTCAACCCCGGCGGCATCGGCCGTGCGCACGAGCGCCCCGAAATTCTGGGGGTCCTCGATACCGTCAAGCACGAGAATGAGCGGGACCCCGAGAGCCTCACGGACGAGGTCGGTCGGCCCGTAGTCGGTGGACCGGCTTACCCGGGCCACCACCCCCTGATGACGAGCCCCTTCCGCCAATCGGTCGAGCTCGGCTGGGTCCACGTGCTGAACCACTACACCGGACTCACGGGCCAATTCCAACAGACCGCGCACACGGGCGTCTCGACGGTCCCCGAACCACACCTTGGTGGCTGTCTCCGCTCTGAGGGCTTCAGCGGTTGGGTTGATGCCGTAAATCATCATAGAGCGCTCAGCAGGGCGACCGCGTGCACCTCGATCGCCTCACGTCGCCCAACCGCCCCCACGCCCTCGCTGGTCTTGCCCTTGAGACTGATCAGGGTCTCGTCAATGCCCATGGCCGTGCCGAGATTCCGGCGCATGGACTCGGCGTGGTCGCGGATCTTCGGCCAGTCGGTGATGACCACGACGTCGACATTGTCGACGGTGAAGCCACGGTCATGGATGACCTCAGCGGCTCGGCGAAGGAGGTCAATACTGGACGCGTCCTTCCAGTGCGGGTCGTCGTCCGGAAATAGCCCACCGATGTCGCCCGCGTTCGCCGCACCGAGGATGGCGTCAGTGACCGCGTGACTCACGACGTCCGCATCCGAGTGGCCGAGTAGCCCCTGGTCGCTCGGAATGTCTACACCTCCCATGACAAGTCGCCGCCCCTCCGTCAGTCGGTGCAGGTCGTACCCGAGACCTACCCGAATACGGGAGATCGCTCGATCGTGGGTGCTGGCCAAGGTCTTCGCCATCTCCAGGTCGGCCTCCGTGGTGATCTTCAAATTTCGGGGGTCGCCCTCGACCAGCCGCACCGAGTGACCGGCGTGCTCGGCGAGCGCGGCCTCGTCAGTCCCTGCTATCCCGGACTGGCCGACAGCCACCGCCTCTTCGAGCACCGCTCGGGTAAAGGCCTGGGGCGTCTGGGCCAAGAACACGTGCCCCCGGGGCAACGTGCCAGACACCACGCTCACGCCAGACTCGACGCGGCCTTCCTTTATGGTGTCCTGCGCGGCGACCGCGGCAATTGCGGCGCCGGATTCGGCCGCCGCGGCGACCGTTCGCTCGACCAAGGATGGCGTGCAGAATGGGCGGGCCGCATCGTGAATGACCAGGATGTCGGCCTCTGGCGCCGCCGCGTTCAGCCCGGCCGCCACCGAGTCTTGACGTCGCGAGCCACCAGCCACGAGGCGAACCGGCGTCCGGATTCCAGCCAAGAAATGCGGCGGTGACGCCACCAGTTCGGGTGGCAACACGACCACGATCTCCTCGACGACGTCGCTCCGGTCGAATGGTTCGATGCTCCGCTCGAGCACCGTGCGACCCCCTACCTGCCGAAGCTGCTTGTGGACTGCCCCGCCAAGACGCTCGCCCCGTCCACCCGCCGCGATGATCGCCGCGACAAACATCAGGCGACCGCTTCTCTTCCGGTGGTGCCACGTGCGTTCAGCGCATCGACCCTCGGTCCGCGCGAAGCGATCGATGAGGCTATGGCAGCGTGGGTCCGCTCGACGAGCCCCGTGACGTCGTTACGAGACAGACCGGTCGTCGCAATAGGGTCGTGGACGACAAGCTCAACCTCAGCCGGACAGGTCATCAAGCGTCCCTTCCGCATCACGTGACGACTGCCGACAACAGCTACCGGCACGATGGGCAAACCGGCCTCAACGGCCAGTAGAAACAGGCCTCGCTTAAAGCGTCCCACCTGTCCATCGACGCTGCGCGTGCCCTCCGGAAAGACGATGAGCGAGTGCCCCCGGCGCATGAGCAGTCCAACCTGCCGCAGCGTTGCCGCACCAGGCCGGGTCCGGTCGACCAACAGATGACCCGTATACCGAAGATGCCATCCGAGCACCGGAAATGCCCCCAACGACGCCTTCGCGATAATGCGCAGCTGAAAAGGCAGATGCGAGAACAGAATCGGGATGTCGTAGATGCTCTGGTGGTTCGACACGAACACGTAGGAGCCGTTGACGGGTACGCGGTCGAGGCCGACAACCTGGGTTTTCACGCCGGTTGTCACCAAGATCAGCCGGGCCCACCGGCGGGCACATCCGTGCGCCACCCTACCGTTGCGCTCCCACATAGTCGAGGCCAGCGACACCGCCCCCAACACGATCGTGTAGACCGTGATCGCCGGAATCAACCAAAACACTGTGCGCCACCAGTGGAACGGAGGAATCATGGCTCGATGACGACCTCAAGAGCCTCCTCAACCGTACGGACGCCGATCGCCTCGCACGCCTCCACGGTCATGGACGCGGCATCGTTACTCGCGGGGATAACGCAACGGGTGAAGCCCAGTTGGGCCGCCTCCTTCATGCGTAGCGCCGCCTGCGGGGTGCCACGCACCTCACCGGCGAGCCCGACTTCGCCAAACATCGCGGTGCCGGGACGGATGGGTCTGTTGCGCATGCTCGACGCCACGGCGGCCAACACACCGAGGTCAGCGGCGGGCTCGCTGACGGTCAGCCCCCCGGCTATGTTGACGAAGACATCATCGGCCGCCACCGACAGCCCCGCCCTCTTCTCGAGCACGGCCAAGAGCAGCGAGAGGCGCCCCTGGTCGATTCCGCTGGCCATCCGCCGAACCGAGCCGTAGTTTCCGCTACTCACCAGGGCCTGCACCTCGAGCAAGATTGGCCGAGACCCTTCGATCGAGCAGAGCACGGCGGACCCAGGCACGCTGGTTGCACGTTCGGACAGAAACAGCCGGGACGGATTCGGTACGGGGAGCAGCCCCTGGCCGGTCATCTCGAAGAGCCCGAGCTCGCTGATCGCACCAAAACGGTTCTTGACCGCCCGGACAACGCGATGCGCATGGTGCCGCTCCCCCTCGAAGTAGAGCACCGTATCGACGATATGCTCGAGAGCTTTTGGCCCAGCCAGGCCACCATCCTTGGTGACATGGCCGACCAAGAACGTGGGCAGGTTCCGTCCTTTGGCGGTGAACAGCAAGTGGGTTGCGGCCTCGCGCACCTGACCGATGCTCCCGGGCGCCGACTGGAGCTTGAGCGAGAACACCGTCTGGATCGAATCTACGATCAGCAGGGATGGCGTGAGCCGGTCTACCTCTTCAAGGATCCGCTCGAGACAGGTCTCGGCAAGGAGATAGAGGGGTGCATCTCCGACACCGAGTCGTTCACCGCGGGCCTTGACCTGATGCACCGATTCTTCTCCTGAGGCGTACAGGACTGGTCCGATCACTCGCGCGATCTGTCCCGCCGCCTGGAGGAGCAGTGTCGACTTCCCGATCCCAGGCTCACCGCCGAGCAGCACCATGGAACCGGGAACGATACCCCCACCCAGAACCCGGTCGAATTCCTCGAAGCCGCTCTTCAAACGTTCCGTTTCGGCCAGGTCGACGTCAGAGAACAACTGCGCTGTGGCCGTCCGGGTCGCCAGGTCGTATCGCGTGTTCACGGCCGGACTGGAGACGGGCCGAATCTCCTCCTCGACCATGGAGTTCCAGCCATTGCAATCGGGGCAGCGCCCGAGCCATTTCTGGGCCTGCGCGCCACAGGTCTGGCAGACGTACAGCGTTCTGGGCGTCTTCATGTGGGGCTCTCCGCAGTATAGACCCGCTCGATGCGGGTGCCGGTGCGACAGAGCACCTCGTGCGGCTTGGTGCCGATCCACCGGGCGACGTCCGAAGCGTCCACGCTGGTGTCGCCCTGCTCGCCGATCACCGCGACCTCATCACCTGGCGTGACGTCGAGGTCTGTCACGTCGACCGTGATCGAGTCCATACACACTGATCCGACGATCGGCGCCGGTCGCCCTCCAACGAGCACGTGACCTTTTCCGGCCAACCTGACATCCAGACCGTCGGCGTATCCAGCCGGCACGATAGCCACGCGGGTGGCCCGTGACGCCGTAAACCCGGCCCCGTAGCCGGCCGTCTCACCGGCATGAAGTCCTTTGACCGCGACGACCCGACTCCGAAGCGACATGACGGGACGCAGGTCGAGTCCGGTGGGTAGTTCCAGGCTCAGGGGGGTCACACCGTAGAGAAGCAGACCTGGGCGTACGGCCTGATACCACACCTCCTGGTCACCAAGAAGACCGGAGCTGTTGGCCGCGTGTCTGGCTACAGGGCCGAGCCCGAACGCGCCGAGTATTTCGAAGGCCCTCGAGAACCGAGCCCGCTGGGCCTCGAAGAGCGGCCCCTCCGGTTCGTCGGCGGTAGCAAAGTGAGTGTAAACGGCGTCGAACAGCAGGTTCTTGCAGGCCAGAACGTCAGGCATCGTGCGAGAGAGGTTGTCGTGACGGAAGCCGAACCGATTCATCCCGGTGTCGATCTTCAGATGACAGCGGAGACGGACTTTCCGCGACGCGGCGGCAGACTGCAACGCGGCGGCGGCCGAGGGCGATGACACGGTCGGCGTCAGGTCGTAGTCGAAGACACCGTTGGGGTCGCTAATACTAAGCGCGCCGAATATCAGGATCGGAATCTTGACGCCACCCTCCCGGAGCAGAACCCCCTCCTCGATATCGGCACACGCAAGCATGGTTGCGCCCGCGACTTCCAGGGCTCGGGCTGTCGGCACGAGACCGTGACCGTAGGCATTGGCCTTGACGACCGCGATGATGGTCGGTGGGGCGCCTGGCGCCCCGCGCTTCACGAACTCTCGGAGCTGGTGATAATTCGAGGTAAGCGCGTCGAGGTCGATTCGAGCGAAAGTCGGGCGGACCACGGCTACCGCGTCCTCACTCCGGGACCGGACTGAGGTTGGCGAACCGTGTGTACTGCTTGAGGAAGGCCAGCTTGACCGTTCCCGTCGGGCCATTTCGCTGCTTACCGATGATGACGTCGGCCAGGTTCTCGTTTTCGGGAGTCGGATCGTATTGCTCCTCCCGGAAGATGAACATCACGACGTCCGCGTCTTGCTCGAGCGCACCCGATTCGCGCAGGTCGGACAGCTGGGGTCGCCGGTCAGACCGTGACTCAGGAGCACGGCTCAGCTGGGAGAGTGCGACCACGGGCACCCCGAGCTCCTTGGCCAGACCCTTCAGCGCTCTCGAGATCGTCGCCAGCTCCTGAGTGCGGTTCTCGAAACGACCACGTCCCTGCATCAGCTGCAGGTAGTCGACGACGAGCAGATCGAGACCGTGCTCTGCCTTCAGGCGCCGCGCCTTGGCCCGCATCTCGAGCACGCCGATTCCAGCCGAATCGTCGATAAACACGCGGGCTTCGGCCAGTCGGCCCAACGCGGACGACAACTGACCGTAGTCACGCTCGCTCAGGAACCCACCGCGAAAGCGGTGAGAATCCACCTCCGCTTCTGCCGTGAGCATCCGCAGGAAGAGCTGCTCCTTGGACATCTCCAGGCTGAAGAATCCCACCGTGCCGCCTGTCTTGGTTCCGACATGCTGCGCGACGTTGAGGACGAAGCTCGTCTTACCCATCGACGGCCGCGCCGCCACGATCACCAGATCCGACGATTGGAAGCCCGATGTGAGGTTGTCGATATCGACAAAACCGGACGGCACACCGGTCAGGAGCCCTTTGTGCTCCTGCAGCTGCTCGATCGTGGTGAAGCTGCCCTGGACCAAATCGCTGAGCGGAACGAAGCCGGTGTGGATGCGACCCTCAGCGATCGAGAAGATCTCCTGCTCGGCCTGGTCCAGGAGAACGTCTGGGTCCTCCTCCGCCCGGTAGGCCGTCGCCAGAATCTTGCCGGCGGAGTGGATCAGATCGCGAAGAGTGGCCTTCTCCTTGACGATCCGCGCGTAGTGCTCGACGTTGGTCGAACGGGGCACGCCATCGGCCAGCGCCGCGATGTAGGCGGCGCCCCCCACCTCGTCGAGGTCGCCAGAGCGGCCCAGCTCGTCCTTGAGCGTGACGAGGTCGATGACCTGGTTGCGCTCATTGAGGTCAACCATCTTGTCAAAGACACGCCGGTGGGCATCGCGAAAGAAGTCGCCGGAATCGATCACCTCGGCGGCAACGTTGAACGCGTCGTTGTGAATCAGAATGGCCCCGAGCACGGAGCGCTCCGCCTCGAGGTTGTGAGGCAGCGTCTGCTCGGACTGGGAGACCGTTGCGGTATCGGCCATCGACTACGCCCGGTAGTGTGGGTCAGCTCGATGTGTCTTCGGGGCTGTCTACGTGCTCATCCTTGACGACCCGAACGGTAAGCTGGGCCGTCACCTTGGGATGCAACTGGATCGCGACCGTCGACTCACCCAGCTTCTTAATCGGCTCGGCAAGTTGAATTCTCCGTCGATCGATCTCGACCTTGAGGATCGCCATGTACTCGGCGATGTCGGCCGACGTGACCGACCCGTACAGCGTGTCGGTCTCGCCCACACGTCTGGCTATCACGCACTCCAACGCACCGATCCGGGTCGCGACAGCCTGGGCGGCCTTCTGCTCTTCAGCCTCGATCGCCGCCGCCGCCGCCTGTGCGAGCTCTACCTGTCTCTGATTCGACTTCGTGACGGACAGGGCCAGCTTCCGAGGCAGTAAATAGTTCCGCGCGTAGCCGTCTGCGACTTTGACGACCTCCCCACGACGGCCGAGGCCATCGACACTTTCCTTGAGAAGCACTTCTTTCACTGTGACATCCTTCAGTCGTGTTTAGTCGGTCACATACGGAATCAGGGCGAGCTGTCGCGCCCGTTTGACCGCGGTCGTCAACTTCCGCTGGTGCTTGGCACACGTCCCAGAGATCCGACGAGGCTGGATCTTGCCACGCTCCGGGATAGCCATCATCAGCTGCCGCACGTCCTTGTAATCGATGTAGTCAATCTTGTCGACGCAAAAGCGACATACCCGAGGGCGGCGAAAGCCGCCGCGTCGGAAGCCGCCACTCTCTTTGCTCGGCCGTCGTCCGCGATCCGCACTCATTCCTTCACCTCCGCTGCGCCCGCTTCGGCAGACGACGGTTCCTCTGTCGCAATCGTGTCCGGCGCTCCGGTTGAGGGCGCCGCATCGGTCCCCCCGAGCTCGGGCGTCGACTCGGGCGGCGGCGTGGAAGCGAGCCCTCGAGCCGCGCGGCGACGCTGCTGCCGGCTTTGCCGTTGCTCGCGGGCGCGCTGGGCCTTCTTCAGATCTTCATCGACCCGCACGACCAGGTATCGCAGAACGTTGTCGCGGACCTTCAACTTACGCTCAAGCTCGTTCACGACCTCGCCGGGCCCTTCGATCAGCTCGACGACGTACGTGCCCTCCCTATGCTTGCCGATCTCGTAGGCGAGACGTCGGCTTCCCCAGTTGTCGGTCTTCTCGATCCGACCACCCACACCAGAGACGATCTCGTCGACCTCCGTGTGTAGCGCGTTGACCGCGTCCTCACCCACGTTTGGGGCGACAACGTAGACCAACTCGTATTGTCGTAATTCAGGCATTCTCACTCCCCTCGGACTCGACGGCCACGTGCGTCGTCCCAGCTGGAACCGACGCGCGGCAAGGAGCACGTCTCGTGCGGCTAATCCGTCTCTTGGTCACCCACGTCCGATGCATTGAAGCGGTTCATCACCGTCAGGATGTCCTCCTCGACAAAGACTCCCGCCGCGTCGGCCGCGCGCGTCACCAACTCCTCTATCTTGCCACGTTCGTCGGCTTCAAACCGGGAGAGCACGTGGTCAACCAGCTCCCGATCCGACTCACCCCGCCCGACCCCCACTCTCAGGCGCGGAAACTCTTGCGTGCCAAATGCGTCAATCACCGACCGCAGGCCGTTGTGCCCGCCGTCGGAGCCCTCTGGTCGGGCACGGAGCCGACCCAACGGCAAATTCGCGTCGTCAACCACCACCAAGATATCGGCGTGGTCAACCCGATAGTAGCGCGACAGGGTCCCTACCGCCTCCCCGCTCAGATTCATGAAGGTCATCGGCTTGGCCAGGATCACGCGAGCATCCGGACCGCGCTCACGTGCCATCAGCGCCTCGGCCGGACACGACTCGAATGTGAGGCCGCGTCGCCTCGCACACTCGTCGACGACGTCAAACCCAACATTGTGCCGGGTGCCGTCGTACTTCGATCCGGGATTCCCAAGTCCGACTATCAGCTTCACGAGCTGGAATCTACTTTACGAACCGGAATCTTCGCCGTCCTCGCCCTTGCCCTTCTTGATGACCTCGGGCTCGCCACCCTCTTCGGTTCCTTCCGCGACCCCTTCAGCAGCTTCAGCTTCTTCGTCCTCTGGAGTCTCCTCTTCCTCGACCTTGGGCGCGATGACGTGGACCAGCAACGTGTCGGGGTCGGACACCGGTGACCACGGAACCCCATCCGACACCTCGCGCAGCCGCACGCCTTGCCCAATCATCAGCTCGCTGATGTCCACCTCGATGTTCTCGGGGATCTCGGTCGGCATGCACTCGACCTGGACTTCACGCTGGACGAAGTCGACGAGACCGCCCTGCAGCTTGACCCCCTCGGGCTCGCCCGTGAGCGTGATCGGAATCGTGACGGTGATCGCCTTGTCGAGCGCCAGCCGGTAGAAGTCGACGTGCAGCAGACGGCTGCTGACCGGGTCAAGTTGGAACTCCTTGACCAGGACCTGATTCACCGCGCCGTCATCGACGTTCAGTGAGATCAGCGTGTTCGCCCCAGACTCCGAGTGGAGGATGTGCAGGAGCGCGTCGGGATCGACCGACACCGGTATCCCCTCCTTCGACTCCCCTCCGTAGACCACGGCGGGGAGCTGTCCGCTGCTCCTGAGCCGTCTGGCTTCGTTCTTTCCTCGTCCGCTCCGAGTGACCGCCGTCAGTGTTGCGTCCATGACTACGTCTCGTTCACCGTGTGCCCCTTGTTCAACCAACCTTGGCAGATCAGACGAACAGGGAAGAGACAGATGTCTCCTGATGAATGCTCTGAATGGCCCTGCCGAGAAGTGTTGCCACCGACAAGACCTGAATCTTCTCCGACGCCCCACACTCTGGTTTGAGGGTGATGGTGTTTGTCACGATCAACTGCTCGAGCGCCGAGTGCTCGATACGCTCCAGAGCCGGTCCCGACAGCACGCCGTGTACGGCGCACGCCAGCACTCGCGCGGCACCGTTGTCGCGCAGCGCACGCGAAGCCTGCTGGAGCGTGCCAGCTGTGTCGACGATGTCATCCTGGATAATGCAGATCTTGTCCTTGACCTCACCAACCACGTGCATGACTTCGGCGTGACCGTCCTCTGACCGCCGCTTGTCAATGATCGCAAGGTCGGCATCGAGACGTTTGGCATACGCTCGCGCGCGCTCGACGCCGCCGGCGTCTGGCGACACGATGGTGACCTCGTTGTCGCCCCGGATCTTCATCAGGTGTTCGATGAATACCGGCGCAGAGAACAGGTGGTCGACGGGAATATCAAAGAACCCCTGGATCTGCGGCTTGTGCAGGTCCATGGTCAACACCCGATTGGCGCCCGCCGCAACGATCAAGTTGGCCACCAGCTTGGCCGTAATCGGCACCCGCGGCTTGTCCTTGCGGTCCTGCCGGGCGTATCCGTAGTACGGAATCACTGCGGTGATCCGCGCGGCCGATGACCGGCGAAAGGCGTCGATCATCACGCACAACTCGACGAGGTGCTCGTCCACGGGGGTCGAGGTGGGCTGCAGCACGAACACGTCGGTGCCGCGAATGTTCTCGTCGATCTGAAACGAGACCTCACCGTCCGAGAACCGCTTGAGGGCCGACCGCCCCATCGACCCACCCAGCACTTCGGCGATCTCCTGCGCGAGCGCCGGGTGAGCGCTCCCGGAAAACAGCTTCAACTCGCCGTTGTGCGTAGGCACTCGCTGCCCTCGTACTGTGTTGTTGGTTGGGGCGGAAGGATTCGAACCTTCGATCCGGGATCCAAAGACCCGTGCCTTACCCCTTGGCCACGCCCCATTTCGGTCGACGTGCCGCACGTTGACGTACTTCCGCCACCGTGCAGATTTGTACTGTAGCCCATCGCCCGTGAGCCGGGCAAGAATCAGGCGATCGTCGTCGTCACCAAGCCGCCGAACTCGGTGCGCCCGACCATCCGGGTCAACAACGTGCGCCACCCGGGCAGCCTTACCGCTCGGCGACCCGCGATTGCGGCGGCGCGCTCCCGATATACGCCATAGACCGTCGAGCCGCTCCCCGTCATCGTGGCATGGGCGGCGCCCGCACCAGTCAAGCGCTCTACCATCCGCCTGATCTCGGGATGTTTGTCCGACACCGGCCCTTCCAGATCGTTGCGGAGTGCCTCCAGGCGCCCGCGCCAGCCTCTCGGCAGAGGGGCCCAGCCTCTCGGCTGGGGGGCCCAGCCGTTCGGCTGGGGGGCGGTGTCCGACCGGGTTGTGTCCCGGTCGAACCAGCGGTAGGCCTGCGCGCTGGACACGCCGAACTGGGGCACGGCCAGTACCACCCAATATCGCCCGAGGTCAGGAAGGGGGCGGAGACGCTCGCCCCGCCCCACACCCAAGACCAGCCCTCCGGTCAGAAAATACGGGACGTCAGAACCCACGCGGGCCGCGAGCTCGCTCAGCCGAGACTTTCCGATCGAGACCTTCCAGAGCGCACACAAGCCCCGAAGCGCACTCGCGGCATCGCTGCTGCCCCCACCAAGCCCACCGGCCATCGGGATCGCTTTCACGATCGACACCGACACACCGCTCGGTGGACCGCGGTGACCGAGATCACTCCACAGTATGTCGGCCGCCTTCCACACGAGATTGGCCCGGTCTCGGGGTAGAGCGCGAGTGCGGCCCCGTACGGTCAGGGGCCCCGGCCGCGCGGACAGACGCACGGTGTCGTGCAACGCGATCGACTGGAAGAGTGTTCGGAGGTGGTGATATCCGTCCGCACGCCGGCCAACGATCCGAAGATCGAGATTGAGCTTCGCCGGTGCGTGAATCGTGATGGTCACCGCGATGACGCCGCATCCTCGGGCGGTGCCTCGAGCGGTCCGACGATGCCGCGAAATTGATCGAGGGTCATCGTCTCGTAGTCATCCGGAATCTGTGCCACGAAGGCGTCTGTGTGCAGCTCGATATTGATGCTCACCTGGGAGAGCGCGGCGGTCAGGTCAGTGACGACACCGGTCGTGTCGGTGGCAAGTACGCGCACGCGTCGAGGAAGGCCGCGTACATGGTCCGAATACTCGGCGGTCATTCCTGGCCGTGTGCCCGCGGTCACGACCCACTCACCGTCAACGGGGCGAAGAAAGAGGGTCGCGTTGCCCTCGAGCTCGATCACCTGCCAATCGTCACCGTAGGAACGGCCGCTCACTGGACGTGGGTCCGGCACAAGGCACCCGGTGAGGACAGCCCTGAAGTCGTCGGGGCCCAGAACAAGGCCGGTCAGGCTCCCGAGCAGGTCACCGCCGTCATCGTGGGTGACGACGCGGCGGTCACGAGGGAGCACCAGCACGGCATCGCTAGCCGGGGCGGCCACGAGAAGGAACGCCAACGGACCGAACGGCGTCACGCCTTCAAGACGAACGGACGCCGGCCTCTCGAGCGCACCCCGGACACGGCCCCGCAGACGTCGGTCACCGCTTCGGCCAGTGATCGCGAGCTCCATTTCCATGGTGCGCACCTGGCGACACGCGGTCACGCTGGATTCAAAGACGCCTTGGTAGTCCGGCAGGGGCACACCGGGCCCCTCAGGAAGAACGAGGCGGGGATGGGGTGCGCAGGTAACCGCAAGGAGGCCGACGGCCAGAAACAGTGGGCGGAGATGCCGCACGGTTATGGCGCTAGTGTAGTGGTTCAGAAATACCTCATGCACCGAGGGCGCCGAAGCACCCGTCTGGCCAGGCGCGACGAAGGAGCAAATCGGGTATCTGTGACTGAGGAGAAACGCAGGCAGAAGGGATGCATCGGTGGCCGAATGCCGAGGTATTTCTGAACCACTGCACTAGCGACCGAGTCGCCGCCGCGCGTCTTCCATCTTCTGCTCGATCGTCGACGATTCGACCTCGGCCTTGTCACCGGCCAGGGCCGTTTCCCACGCCTCGATGGCCTCATCGTAACGGCCGAGTCGGAACAACAGATCTCCCAAGTGGTCTTGAATGACCGAATTCCACACCATCTGCTCACTGGCCTGTCGGAGGTGCGTCTCGGCCAGTTCGAGCCGGTCGAGCTTGTAGTAGGCCCACCCAAGACTGTCGAGATACGCACCGTTGTCCGGGTCGATCTCGATCGCTCGTTCGAGCAATCCGACCGACTCCTGGAGCCGTACGCCACGGTCGGCGAGCATGTAGCCGAGATAGTTCAGCGCGTCAGCGTGCTGTGGGTCGCGATCGAGGATCTCTCGAAACGCCCGCTCGGCATCTGAAAACCGGTCGTTCTGCTCCATGACCGCGCCGAGCTGAAACAACACAGAGGCGTTTCGCGGAAAGCGTTCCTGCGCCGACTGCAGCACGTCGACCGCATCGTCGAACCGGTCGTAGTCGTTGTAGAAGTTGGCCAGTCTGATGTGGGCCATGGGATTGGTGGCGTTCTGGTCGAGCACCCCCAAAAGGATATCGCGCCCACCGTTGACGTTCCCCCCATCTGCAACGATTCTGGCATCAAGCGCCGCCAGTCCGGGGTCGCTGGGGTACTGAGGCTGGATGCGGTCAAGGGCGTCTCTCGCGTCGGAAAGCCGCTCGGCCTCCAGGTAGGTCCGCACCAGACGGACGGCAAAGAGCAACGAGGCCGGTCGCAGCTCCGTGGCTCGGGCGTAGGCACCAGCCGCACCATCGAGGTCCTGTAACTGCTCGTAGGCGAATCCCACCCTTCCGAGAAGCCTGGCGATCTGATCCGGGGGAAGATTGCCCTCGCGCGCCGTCTGTATCGCCGGCTCGAGCGTCTCGACCACGCTGGCGTAGTCGCGACGCCGGAGGTGGACCTCGGCCAACGCGTACGGACCGCGGATCCCGCCCGGCTCTGCCCGCATCAGATTCTCTGCGGCAACAGTCGCCGCGTCGAGATTTCCAAGCTCGCGCTCAACCTCCGACAGCTGATAGAGCGCGGCACCATCGTTCGGATTGGTCGTGGTGAGCCGCTTGAGCACGTCGCGACCCTCCTCCAGCCGGCCTGATTGCCGCAGGGCGTTCGCCAGCTCCCGGAGGGCGCCGCTGCCGCGGGGGTTCCGGGCCACCGCAGATTCGTACGCCTCGATCGCTTCCGACCAGCGGTCCTCCCGCCCGTACAGCTCCCCTAGCCGGCGCAGCAGACGAGACGACGGGCGTCCCCTCGCCACCGCACCTTCGATGACGGCAACCGCATCATCGGTCCGGCCCGATTCTTCGTAGGCCTCGGACAAGAGCTGAGCCGCCTCAGATAGCCTCATCTCGTCCTCGAGCAACGTCTCGAGCACCGCAATGCCCTCGTCGGAACGGCCCACGCCGAGATACAGCCGAGCCAGCGTGAGCTCAACCTGGATGTCGGGAAGAAGGGTGCCGCGCGCTTGCTCCAGATGATCGAGTGCCAGAGTCGTCGACTCCGGACCTGCCTCACGCCCGCCCGCCCGGGCGGCGTACACGAGGCCCAGAATCCGGTGCGCCGTTATGTTGTCCGGCTGCGCCAGCAGGGCTGCGTTGGCGGCGCGGATGGCCTCAGTGGCCTCGTTTCGACGCGCGTACAGAGACGACAGCTCGGCGAGAATCTCTCCGGTCTCAGGGTCGAGGTCGGCGGCATCACGGAAGGCCTGGACGGCGGCATCGAGGTCGCCCTCGCGCTCGAGGTGACGCCCAAGGATGAACAGCCGGTAGGCCTCGCCTTTCCGATCAGGGGCAGCTTGGGAACTCGAGGCCTGGGCGAGAACGACCGGCGGAAACGCGACAAGGGCACTCAGCCCGAGGAGAAAACCACAGACGGTGGGGTGAGCCATCGATCGGGTGCGCATGGCAGCCTCGATTGTTCCACAGGACGCAGGCCGCGACAAGCGCCTGGACCCAGAGCGGCCTCGCGACTGCACGGTCCGGCACTTTTGGTATATTGAACGGACTTTCCTTTGTCACTGGAGGCCACGTGGGCGTCGACCTCGAGCTACTCGAAATCCTCGCTTGCCCTCACTGCAAGACGCCAGTGGTTCTTGTCCACGACGACACCGCTCTGAAGTGCAAAGAGTGCCATCGGGTCTACCCGATCAAGGATGACATTCCAGTCATGCTGATCGACGAAGCCACGATCGAGCCGTAAGATTGGCCCCCTGATGTCCAGCACCGTGGTCACGGCCACGACAGAAACACGGCCACACCTGGAAACCGCGGCGCTA
Source organism: Vicinamibacterales bacterium (assembly GCA_965249105.1). Taxonomy (GTDB): domain Bacteria; phylum Acidobacteriota; class Vicinamibacteria; order Vicinamibacterales; family UBA8438; genus CAUZIB01. The sequence goes on from OZ252219.1 coordinate 3,454,305, forward strand.
GTCACGCTGTGTCTGTTCGTGGGCGCCTTGCAGTTCTCGATCGCCGCGTCGGCAGTGCTGCTGAGTCTGGTCTTGCTCCTCTGGGCCGGCATGCTGGTATCGAAGCACGAGCAGGTCGAGGTGCCGTCGTTCTGCTGGCCACTCGTCGCGTATGCCGGGTACACCATGGTTTCGGTGGCGGCCTCGCTCGACCCGCTGGCCAGCCTGGTCGACTCCAGGGAGGTCCTGCTCTTTCTCGTCGTGCCGCTCGTGTATCGGCTGGCGTCTGGTCGCTGGGCTCCGATAGTGGCCACAATCGTCATCAGCGTTGGCGCCGTCAACTCCGCCATAGGCATCTGGCAATACGGCATCCTAGAGTTCGACACACTCGGCCAGCGTCCCCAGGGCTCGATGGGGCACTACATGACCTATTCGGGACTGCTGATGCTGGTGATTTGTCTCGCGGCCGCACGCGTGCTCTTCGCTGGTGCGGAACGGATGTGGGCCGCACTGGTCCTACCGGCGCTCATCGCGGCACTCGCCGTCACGCTGACCCGGAATGCGTGGGTGGGCGCCAGCGTCGGTGTCGGTCTCCTCCTCGTACTCAAAGACCGTCGGCTTCTCGCCGTGGCTCCGGTACTGGCCGCGCTCGTGATCGCCATGGCACCGACGGGGATCACCGACCGGGTCTTTTCGACCTTCGACCTCAATGACCCGACCAACCGTGACCGGTTCGCCATGGGACGGGCTGGGGTCCGCATGATTCGCGATCACCCCCTGACAGGTGTCGGCCCCGACATGGTGCAAGTGGTCTATGCCGACTACCGGGATGCCGGGGCCGTCAACGAGACCAACCCGCATCTCCACAATGTGCCGCTGCAAATCGCCGCAGAGCGGGGGCTCCCAGCACTGGCCCTCTGGCTGTGGTTCATCGCGGCCACGACCCGCGCGTTGCTCCGAGAAATGAAGAGAGAAGGCTTGCGGGCGCTCGCCGCTGGTGGGCTCGCCGCTATGGCTGCGATGCTTACCGCCGGAATGTTCGAATACAACTTCGGGGATTCGGAGTTCTTGATGCTGTTTCTGGTGATCGTGACGCTTCCGGCGGCGGCGGCGCGGAGAACCGACGAGCGGCCAGGCCAGCAGCATCTCTGACCCCCGACAACGGGCCCTCGAACGGGAATCAGTGCTTGAAGTGTCTCCGGCCGGTAAACACCATCGTCATCCCGTGTTCGTCGGCAGCGGCAATCACCTCGTCGTCGCGCTTTGACCCGCCAGGCTGGGCGACAGCGGTGGCACCAGCATCAGCGATCGCGTCGAGCCCGTCGCGAAAGGGAAAGAACGCGTCAGAGGCTGCGACCGTGCCTCGCAGGGTGTCGCCAGCCTTGAGCGTCGCCACGTTGACGGCATCCACACGACTCATCTGTCCTGCGCCGACGGCGGCCACCCGGTCGGCGTGCGCGAAGAGGATCGTGTTGGACTTGGCGTGCGCCATGACCCGCCACGCGAATCGCAGGGCCGCCCATTCCGCCTCAGTCGGTTGACGCGTGGTCACGACCCGCAAGGTCGTATCTGGAGCCACCTGGGCACCATCGCTCCAAGGGGCCGACGCCTCCACCACGCGATCCCTTTCTTGTACCAGCAGCCCACCGAGGATAGAGCGCACCTCTCGTCCCCGAACTCCCCCGTGACCATGACCCGAAAAGTCAGCCAGCACGAGACGCAGATTCTTCTTCGTGGCCATGATCGCTCGGGCCTCGTCAGTCGCATCCGATGTGACCACAGCCTCGATGAAGGTCTCGGTGATCGCGGTCGCAGTCGGTGCGTCGAGAGGCCGGTTCAGTCCAACGATGCCACCAAAGGCTGAGAGCGCATCGACCTCGCGAGCAGCCACGTAGGCGGAGGCGAGCGTTTCGGCGGTGGCCACGCCACACGGATTGGTATGTTTGATCACGACAGCGGCCGGTTCCGTGAACTCGAGGGCCAGACGCGCCGCGGCGTCGAGGTCGAGCAGGTTGGTATACGAAAGGCCTTTGCCCTGCACCACCCTCGCCGTCCCGAACCCCCACGCTGCGCCGTCTGGATAGAAGGCCGCCACCTGATGCGGGTTCTCGCCATACCGTAGGTCCTGTCGCTTGGGGACCGACAGGGTCAGCTGGTCGGGCACCGGTCCATCCAGCACCGCCGGCTCGTGGACAAGCTGGCCATCCTCGGTCTTTACCCGGGCCAGCACTGCGGCAATCATTGCGTCGTAGGCGGCCGTGTGGGCAAAGGCCCTCTTCGCCAGCTCGAATCGCCACGCCCGCTCCGGGCCCTCCGGTCTGTCGAGCGCGCGCAGCACCTGCTCGTAGTCGCCGGGGTCCACCACGATCAGTACGTCGGTAAAGTTCTTGGCCGCCGCGCGCACCATGCTGGGCCCGCCGATGTCTATCTGCTCGACAAGCTCATCGAACGTCGTCCCCGCCGCCGTCGCCGTCCTGGCGAACGGGTAGAGGTTGACGACCACGAGGTCTGTCGGCTGGATGCCCTGTTCAGCGATGGCAGATAGATCATCAGGTCGATCACGGCGGGCCAGAATGCCTCCGTGCACGGCCGGGTGCAGGGTCTTGACCCGTCCGTCCATCATCTCCGGAAAGCCGGTGATGTCCGATACGCCGGTCACGGCCAGACCAGCGTCGGCAATCACCCGTGACGTGCCACCGGTCGAAACAATCTCAACTCCGCGCTCGGACAACCCCCGAGCCAACGCGACGAGACCGGTCTTGTCGGAGACACTCAGGAGCGCTCGCATCGGCACGATACCTTTCAGAAAATAATGGGACTCGGAACGACAGTCAGAACACGACGCGGATGGGGCAGTCAACCGCGGGGTATCAACAGCCACACGAGTGGAAGCCAGAGCTCCCGAGCGAACGGTATCGCCCGGTCGTCGACGAGGACATCACAGTCATCGAAGCGCTCAACGATGTCGAATAGGGCACGAAGCTGGAGCGCATTGTCCGGATAGAAGCGGGCACGATGCCGCCGCCTCGTCCCGACGCCGACCGAGCGATACTCCGGAGCTTGGCGTGCGAGCGTAACCGCGCGCTCGAAGTCGTCACCCTCCACCTCCCGAAAGCTCAGCGTGATTGAGAACGGGCGCTCTTTCGGCCCAAAGAGCGCGTCGTGTAACTCGGGGTCCAGGGCTGCCAACTCTTCGGGCGTCGGTTCTTCCGAAAGCTCAGCGTACGGCCAGAACCGATCCGACGGACGGTACTCTCGTTGGGGCGGAGACGGCGCTGATACAGGGTCCGGTGCAGTCGGAGTGTCGCTCATCGGGGAGAGTGAACGAGATGGTATCCTGAACCCTCGAAGGCCCGCAAGACAACCCCGATGTCCAAGTTCCGGCTCATCCCGTCCATCGAACAGCTCTGCCAACGCCACGAGGTACGACGACTCGAAGCCATGTACGGGCGACGGTCACTGGTTACCGTTCTGCGGGAGACGGCCGAGGTGCTGAGAACCGGTCTCGACGACGGGTCGCTCGACATAGCGGACGCCGAGGACGCGGCGAGGCAGATCGAACAAGGGAGCGAGCAGGCGCTCAAGAAGGCTTCGTCCCCGTCACTGCGCTCGGTGATCAACGCGACGGGTGTTGTCATCCACACCAATCTGGGCCGCGCGCCGCTGGGTGCCCATGCCGTCGAATCGATCTCCCGTGTCGCGGCCGGATACTCGAACCTCGAGTTCGACCTTGACCGTGGCACGCGGGGTCACCGCACGGCGCACGCGGCGGCGCTCCTTCAGCGGCTCACCGGCGCCGAGGCAGCCGCGGTCGTCAACAACAACGCGGCGGCCGTCCTGTTGACGCTTACCGCCCTCGCCGCCGGTCGTGAGGTGATCATCTCCCGAGGCGAGCTCGTCGAGATCGGCGGCGGCTTCCGAATTCCTGATGTGCTGCGCCAGTCCGGGGCCACACTCCGCGAGGTGGGTACGACCAATCGCACGCGGGCCGAAGACTATGCGGCCGCCATCAACGACCGGACCGCGCTCATCCTCCGCGTGCACCCGTCGAATTTTAGGATCGAGGGCTTTGCCGAACGACCGTCGCTCGACGCCGTCGTCGACGTTGGCCGCCGCCACGAGGTATCGGTGGTCGAAGACCTCGGTAGCGGCAACCTGTCGGATGCCCTCCAGGAGGACGGGGCCATTCGCGAGCCGACAGTCCGCGCGAGCCTCCAGTCGGGCGTGAGCGTCTGTTGCTTCAGCGGTGACAAGCTGCTCGGCGGTCCGCAGGCCGGCATCATCGTCGGAGAACGGACACACATCGACACGCTCACCGGGCATCCACTGATGCGGGCGCTGCGCGCCGATAAGCTGGTCTATGCCGCGCTGGAGGCCACGCTGCTGGATCACCTTGCCGACTCAGCGACGAACACGGTGCCGGTCACACGAATGATCAACACCAGCGCCGCACAGCTGACCGAACGGGCGCAACGTATCGTCGAACGCCTCACACCCGACAGCCGAATCAGCATCACGATCACCGAGGGAGCGTCGGCGATCGGAGGCGGTACCACTCCTGGCGTCACGTTGCCCAGCGTCGTACTCGCCGTTGCGCTCGAGGGGACGACACCCGATATGCTCGAAGCCAGGCTTCGCGCATCCGCGCCACCGGTAGTCGGGCGGATCGAGAAGGACCGTGTGCTGCTGGATTTGAGAACAGTCTTGCCAGACGAGGACCCGGCACTCGTCGACGTTCTGCGCAAACTGCCAGACGAGTGACCGACCTAGCTCTGGGATTGGGCTGCACGCCGGCGTAGCCGATTCGGGCACGTGTCGCAGGAGAGCGGCACGCCATCTCCGCCCTCGACCTCCGGGCCGCCGCACGAACCACGCAAGCAGGGGTAGCTGAAGATCACGCCGACGGCCATCACCAGCATGATGATTCCGATCACGGCGGTCGTCAGGAGGAAGAGACCCATATCTCTATTCTAAGGGCCGGACGGCCCGGGGCCCTGGCGTATCGTCAAGAACTCCGGCGTCGCCTGCTCTCTCAGGGTCCCGTCGGCCTCGCGCGTGATCAGGAACGCAGCCAAGCCCTGCTCCAGGGCCAGCGCAAGGCCCTCCTCTGGCCCGAGCACCTCGAGTGCGGTGGCCAGCGCGTCGGCACGCATGCACGTTGCGTCGACCACGCTGACCGACACCAGGCGATGGTCAACGGGATACCCGGTTCGCGGGTCGATCGTATGGGAGTATCGACGTCCCTCGTGCTCAAAATAGTTGCGATAGTCGCCCGAGGTGGCAAGTGCCGCATCCGTCAACTCCAGCACACGCTGAACGGACGACGGACCATCGACCGGGCGCTCTATCCCGACCCGCCACGGGTGTCCGTCTTCGTTCCGCCCTCTCGTCCGGACCTCGCCTCCCACCTCGACCAGATACCCCTCGACCCCATCATCGCCCCGGTCGAGTAGGTCGGCGACGCGGTCCACGGCAAAGCCCTTGGCCAGCGCCGAGAGGTCGCTCTGCATGGCCGGGCGAAACTTCCGGATTCTCGGTGGGTCGTGATCCATTTCGAGCATCGTCTCTCCGACGTTGGCCAGCAGCGCCGTGACCTCTGTATCGGTCGGAAGGCTCGCCGCTGGACCGGCTGCACCAAACCCCCAGGCGTTCACCAGCGGCGCAACCGTCACGTCGAACGCGCCGCGAGTCAGACGACTGACCTCCTGGGCCTGTCGAAAGACCTCGAAGGTCGGCGGCGACAGCGCAAACCAGTCCGTCCGCTGCCACCGATTGAATCGCGAGAGCTCAGAGTCGTGGTCGTAGGTCGACATCGCGCCGTCAACGTCGGCGAGCGTGACCTCAATGTCTTCGCGCAGTCGTTCGGCCACCGAGTCGGACACAGCACCCACCACCGTCACGGCAAAGGTGGTCCCCATCGTGCTGCCCTGGAAGGTATGACCGGTGGGGACCTGAGGAGGTGACGCGCACGCGGTGGTGAGAAAGAGGAGCCACGCAACTCTCACGGTCCGACTACCCAAAGTCGTCGAAGAGGATGTTTTCGCGCTCGACGCCGAGGCTGTCAAGCATGTCCATACACGCCTTGAGCATCAACGGCGGACCGCACAGGTAGTACTCGACATCCTCGGGTGCCGGATGGTCCTTCAGGTAGTTGTCGTGAAGGACCTGATGGATGAACCCGGTGTCCCCGGTCCATGCATCCTCCGGCAAGGGCTCCGACAGCGCGAGGTGCCAGGAGAAATTGTCGTGCTCCTTCTGAATCGTGTCGAAGTCGTCCACGTAGAATGCTTCGCGCAAGCTCCTGGCGCCGTACCAGAAGCTCACCTTGCGGTCGGTGTGCAACCGGCGAAACTGGTCGAAGATGTGCGACCGCATCGGCGCCATACCGGCACCGCCACCGACGAAGATCATCTCGGCGCCGGTGTCCTTCGCGTAGAACTCGCCGAACGGTCCGGCGATCGTCACGTCATCGCCGGACTTGAGGCCAAAGAGGTAGCCCGTCATCTTGCCCGGCGGCGTGCCCTCAGGCGAGCGCGGAGGGGGCGACGCGATCCGCACGTTCAACATGATCATGCCCTTCTCGTCCGGGTAGTTCGCCATGGAGTAGGCACGGGTGACCGACTCGTCCAGGCGAGCTTCGAATCGCCAGAGTTTGAACTGGTCCCAGTCGGCGCGATACTCGTCCTCCACGTCGAAGGTCGAGTAGGGATACTGCCCCGCCGGGGCCTCGATCTGGATGTACCCTCCGGCCCTGAACGGCACATCTTCTCCAACCGGCAACTCGAGCACCAGTTCCTTGATGAAGGTCGCCACGTTGTGATTCGAGCGGACCTTGCACGCCCAGCGACGGACGCTGAAGACCTCGGCCGGGATCTCGACTTGCATGTCCTGCTTGACCTTCACTTGACAAGACAGACGGACGCCATCGCGCGCCTCCCCGCGCGAGACGTGACTCTCCTCGGTCGGAAGCAGCGCACCGCCGCCGGACCGGACCGTCACTTTGCACACCCCGCACGTGCCCTTGCCTCCACAGGCCGACGGAATGAAGATCTTGTTGTCGCCCAGGGTTCCGAGCAACGTGCCACCGGCGGCGGTGTGCAGGCACGTGTCGGGGTCGTCGTTGATGGTGATCGCTACATCGCCGGTCGCGACGAGCTGCTTCCGCGCCACCATCAGCAGACCCACCAACGACACGATCGTGAAGGTGAACATCGCGACACCGAGCGTGATGGTCACCATCAGAGTTGAATTCCCCCGAACGCCATGAAACCAAGTGCCATCAGTCCGACCAGGATGAAGGTCAGGCCCAGCCCGCGAAGCCCAACCGGTGGATTGCTGTAGCGCAGCCGTTCGCGGATTCCAGCCAGCGCCACGATGGCGAGCGCCCATCCAAGGCCCGAGCCAAAACCGAACACGACGCTCTCGCCCAACGAGTAGGTACGCTGCTCCATAAACAGCGACGCCCCGAGGATGGCGCAGTTGACGGCTATGAGCGGCAGAAAGATCCCCAGCGCCGCATGCAGCTTGGGCACAAAACGGTCGAGGGCCATCTCGACGATCTGCACGCTCGCCGCGATCGTCCCGATGTAGGTAAGGAAGCTGAGGAAGGACAGATCGTACGCTGCCAGCGACGGGTGGAGCCAGGCCATCGCACCGGGCTGCAGAACATACACGAATACCAGGTTGTTCATTGGTACCGTGATCGTGAGGACGAACACCACAGCCAGTCCAAGACCGAGTGCCGTCCGGACCTGGCGTGAAACGGCCAGAAACGAGCACATCCCGAGAAAGAAGGCCAGCGCGATGTTCTCGACGAACACCGCTTTCACGGTAAGGCTGAGATAGTGCTCCAGCATCACTCGCTCTCCACCTGCGCAGGCTTCCACGTGCGCAAGGCCCAGATGAAGAAGCCGATGATGAAGAAGGCGCTGGGCGACAGCACCATCAGGCCATTGGGGACATACCAGCCGCCATCGACCGCCAGGGGCAGCACCTGGGCCCCGAGCAGCGACCCGGAACCGAACAGCTCGCGGAAGAACGCGGTGCCCATCAGAATCGCCCCATATCCGAGGCCGTTACCCAAACCGTCGACCAGGCTGAGCACCGGCGGGTTCTGCATCGCGTAGGCTTCGGCCCGCCCCATGATGATGCAGTTGGTGATGATGAGACCGACGAACACCGAAAGCTGCTGCGACAGCTCGAACAGATAGGCCTTGAGCACTTCGTCGACGACAATGACCAGCGAGGCGATGATCGTCAGCTGTACGATGATGCGGATGTTGGTGGGGATGTGATTTCGGAGCGCACTGACGAAGAAGTTCGAGGCCATCGTCACCGCGACCACAGCCGCCGTCATGACGAGAGCGGTGTCCATCTTGGTCGTCACGGCCAGTGCGGAGCAGATCCCGAGCACCTGCAGGGCAATCGGGTTGTTGTTGAACAGCGGGTCGATGAAGACGTCGCGTGGCTTGGCAACGGCCATCAGATATTCCCCCTGGTCTTCAACCCGTCCAAGTAGGGTGCAAAGCCCTGCGACCCCAGCCAGAACCGAAGCAGGTTGGTCACGCCTCGACTTGTGATGGTGGCACCCGCCAGACCGTCGACTCGGTAAGGGTCGTCGGTGACTGACCCTGCGCGCCCTTTCACCACTTCCAGCCGGACCTCGTCTCCGTCGAATGCTTTGCGTCCGGGCCAGAGTGCCTTCCACCGAGGGTTGTCGACTTCGCCACCCAAGCCCGGTGTCTCCAGGTGTTCATAGAACGTGAGTCCCCGGACGGTTTCGACATCGGCATCGAGCGCGATAAACCCGTAGAGCGTCGACCAGAGACCGAGCCCGCTGACGGGCAAGACCACTAGGTCCAGACGACCGTCGGCATCCCGCAGCTCATAGACCAGGGCATAGTTGGGCAACCTGGACAGACCTGCCGGTTTGTCCGGGGCCGCCCGACTCGTGCTCGGGTCGACTGTCGCAGCGCGCTGGTCAAAAGTCGACGGGTCGACATCGGGGGCCTCATCTCCGGTCTGCAGATCGACGACGATTTGACGGATCGGAGCGAAGCGCCTGGCAACCTCTTCGGAGGCTAGGGTCTCGTCATCGGCGGCCAGACCAGCGGCAACCAGGACATTCCGCTGCCTGTCCAGAAGCCGGTTGGCATCTTGACGGTCGCGGAGCGAGACGGCGGAGCCAGACACGAACACGGCGCAAACGACACAGACTCCCGCAGCAAAGATCAGGTTGTATCCGACGCTACCTTGCATAACGCGCCCGCCTTCGTCTGATGTTAGCCTGGACCGCTCCGTAATCGATCAGAGGCGCAAACAGGTTCATGAAGAGAATGGCCAACATCATCCCCTCCGGGTAGGCTGGGTTGACCACGCGAATCAGCACCGCGAGGACGCCGATCAGCGTCCCGTAGACATACTGCCCCCCCAGCGACGACGGCGCCGATACCGGGTCGGTGGCCATGTAGACCGTTCCGAATGCCCACCCGCCCAGTACGAAATGCCACGCCGGTGACACGTCGAAGAACGGATTGGTGTCCGACCCAGTGCTGTTGAGAATCGTCGCCATGACGAACGTGCCGGCCGTCACCCCCAGCATGGTCCGCCACGAGCCCACGCCCGTCACGATGAGAAGAACCGCTCCGACCAGACAGGCGAGCGCCGAGGTCTCCCCCATCGACCCGGGCACGAATCCGACAAACGCATCCCACCAGTCGACGCTCGCGGTCACACCCGCGGTTCCTTCGAGTGTGGCCTGCGCGAGCGCAGTTGCGCCGCTCACGCCGTCCACCGAGGTCTGCGCGGCGAGCCACACCGTGTCTCCTGACAGATCAGCCGGATAGGCAAAGAATAGGAAGGCGCGCCCGACCAAAGCCGGGTTGAGCACGTTCATCCCGGTCCCGCCAAACACTTCCTTTCCGACGACCGTACCAAACGAGATCCCGAGGGCGACCTGCCACAGGGGAATCGTGGGCGACAGGATCAGCGGGAACAACATCCCGGTGACGAGGAACCCCTCATTGACCTCATGCCCTCGCACGACCGCGAACAGCCCCTCCCACGCGCCGCCCACCACGAACGTCACCAGTAGGACCGGCAGATAGTAGAGCGCGCCGTGCAGCACGCAGGCGACAAAGTCGTCAGGGCTGAACCTGAGACCCATCGCCGCGACCGCCGCACTCTGCCAGTTCTCGAGCGCCGGCGCTCCCTGCGCAATAGCCAGGTTCGCCTGATAACCGGTGTTGTAGGCGGCCATGAAAATACAGCCAGCCAGCGACACCACCACCGTCATCATCAGGCGTTTCAGGTCGAGTCCGTCTCGGACGTGAGAGGGCCCGTCGGTGACGGAGCCGGGGGTAAAGAGAATGGTGTCCTGGGCCTCCCAGAACGGATAGAGCTTCTCGAGCTTGCCACCCCTCTCGAAGTGATGGGCCTGCCGGTCGAGCAGATCGCGGAGGAACTTCATCCGTCCCTCTCGATCGTCTCGAGCACGTTGCGCAAAAGCGGACCATAGTCGTTCTTCCCAGTGCAGACGAAGGTGCAGAGCGCGAGGTCCTCTTCGTCCAGCTCGAGACAGCCGAGCTCCTCGGCGCGCTCGGCGTCGCGCATGATCAGGGCGCGCATCAGCGGTGTGGGAAGGATGTCGAACGGCAGCACCTTCTCGAACATACCGGTCGGCACGATCGCCCGACGCGATCCATTGGTCGTGGTGGTAAAACCGAATCGCCGACCGGGAATCCACCGAGACGCGAACGTGGGAACGGTCGAGAACTTGCTGAAGCCAGCACCCAACCACCCCATGAACTCGCGCTCACGGCCTTCGGCCAGCACCGAGACTTGCTGGTGGTAACGGCCGAGAAAGCCGCGGAGGTCACCTGACGCCGACCGACCAGAGAGGACAGACCCGGAGATGACGCGGGTGTCGCCCTGGTCAAGCTCGTCGGTCACAAGCTCGTCTACCGATGCACCGAGTCGGGTCCTCAGCAATCGTGGACGTCTGACGGCGGGCCCAGCCAGGCTGACCACTCGGGCGATGTCCAGCTGTCCCGTCTCGAAGAGGCGCCCCATCGCGACGACATCCTGGGCCGACACCTGCCAGACGGTCTTCTCGCGACCAACCGGGTCAAGGGTGTGAATATGCAGACCGGCCGTCCCGGACGGATGCGGCCCGGAGAACTCCTCGTGAAGAACGCGGTCGATGCTCGGCACACGTATGGCAGAGGCGGGGGCGGTGCACACGAAGACCGGCCCGTCGGTCAGTCGGGTGAGGGCAGCCAGGCCGCGGTCGAACGGAACCGATCCCTCCGCCATGACGACGTCGATCGACGGCGCGTGCGGATGGCTGTCCGTCGCCGTGACAAAGATGGAATGCGGGCGAGTCGTCGGGTCGGCGACCCGGCCGAACGGACGGGCGCGGAGCGCCACCCACACGCCAGATTCCGTGAGCAGCTCGACGACATCGTCCGACGACAGGCCGCTGGGATGCTGTCCCGAGAAGGCGCTGAACCTGACCTCAGCCGGAGTCCGCCCCTCATACTCGGCACGACTGACGTCGATGACCACCGACTGCAGCGCACGCCGGTCACCACGATGAATCGCTGAGACCGTCCCAGCGGCGGCGGCTGTGAAACGAACGCCCGGCGACCGCTTGTCCTCAAAGAGGACCTGTCCGCGGTCGAGGTCATCGCCAACGGCCACGCGCATCGCCGGTCGCAGACCGACAAAGTCAGCGGCCAGCACCGCTACGCGACGCACTGGTCGCGCGCGGTCGACCCTCTGCTGCGGTGCGCCGACGATCGGGAGGCTTAACCCCTTCTTGAAGCGATGCAGACCCACACTCTCACCCAGTCATCGGCATTCGGGGAACGCTGCGGTAATGGGCGTTCCGGGAACGCTGCGGTGATGGGCGTTCCGGGAACGCTGCGGTGATGGGCGTTCCGGGAACGCTGCGGTGATGGGCGTTCCGGGAACGCCGCAGTAATCGGCATTCCGGGAACGCCCTGGGAATGCGAACCGATACCGTCTCGCTCACTTGTGAAACGTCTCTCATCGCACAGACTCAGCCAACGCGTGAGGCGGCGTTCAGGTGCCATAGTTTGTGAAAACTTTCTCAAGCTAGATCAAAAAAACTGCCGCCGGGGCTCACCGACGGCCTGCTCAGCACCGAACACAGCGATCGTACCGCGCGAATCCAGGTAAGTCAATGAACGTGGGGCTCTCCGGCCTATTCTGGGGCTCTCCCGCTGAACGGGACCGCGTCTTCTGGTACGATCCCGCTCCAAGTCATGGCCGTTGAGCGCATCCTCGTATGCGAGGCACAGGTCCCGTTTGTCACCGGTGGAGCAGAGTATCTGGTCCGCTCGCTCGTCCAGCGGCTGGTCGAGCACGGCTATCAGACCTCACTCGTGAGCCTTCCCTTCAAGTCGTATCCCAAGGAGGGGATCCTCCCCCAGGCCGCGGCCTGGCGTCTTCTCGACCTGACGGAAAGCAACGGGGAATCGGTGGACCTCCTAATCACAACAAAGTTTCCCACCTACTTTGCGCGTCACTCGAACAAGGTGTCGTGGCTGGTCCATCAATATCGGCCAGCCTACGAGCTGTGCGGGACGGAGTTCAGCGACTTCCACCACAGCGAGCTAGACGTCGGCCTCCGGGAGCAACTGATCACGCTCGATGCACAGATGCTCGGAGAGAGCCGGCGACTCTTCACCATCGCGCGGAACACCTCCAACCGACTCGAGAAATTCAATGGCCTGGCGAGCGAGCCGCTCTATCACCCGCCCCGCTTGGCCGACCGGCTGAAGAGTGGTGTCTACGGCGACTACATCCTTTCTGTCGGACGGCTCGAGACCATCAAGCGCACCGACCTCCTGGTGAGAGCGATGGGATGGGTCGATTCGCCTGTCCGGCTGGTGGTCGCTGGAGAAGGGACCCAGCGTGGCGCTCTTGAGGCGCTGGCCGAAGAAACGGGTGTCTCCGACCGTGTCGAGTTCAGGGGCGCGGTTGATGACACTGGTCTGATCTCACTCTACGAGAGTGCGCTCGGTGTGGCGTACGTGCCGTACGATGAAGACTACGGTTACGTGACCCTCGAAGCCTTCCTCGCCCGTCGACCTGTGGTGACCGCGGTAGACTCGGGCGGTACACTCGAGTTTGTGGAAGACGGCGTGAACGGTTTCGTCTGCGAGCCCGCACCGGAGGCGATCGCGGCCGGCATCAATCGAGTGGCGGGCGATCGGTCGCTGGCCTCGTCGCTGGGCGCGAGCGGCTTCGAGCGGGCACGTAAGGTCACCTGGGACGGAGTCATCGATAAGTTGGTCGGAACCGCATGACAAAGCTCGTGATCCAGATCCCGTGTCTGAACGAAGCGGCGACGCTGCCCGAGACCATCCGGGACCTGCCAACGCACATTTCCGGCATCGATGAAATCGAAGTGCTGGTGATCGACGACGGTTCGAGCGACGGCACGTCCGCCGTCGCGCGGGCCTGTGGCGTCGACCACGTCGTGCGGTTTCGCGCGAACAAGGGGCTGGCCGCCGCGTTCATGACCGGGCTCGACACCGCGCTCAAGCTGGGTGCCGACGTCGTCGTCAATACCGACGCCGACAACCAGTACGTCGGACGCGACATCGGAAAGCTCGTCGAACCGCTGCTCCGCGAAGAGGCCGACATCGTGATCGGCGACCGTAACCTGCGAACGCTGCAACACATGCCGCAGGTCAAGCGATGGCTGCAGCTCGTCGGTAGTTGGATCGTGCGCCAGGTCTCGAACACCCGCATCCCCGATACGACGAGCGGTTTTCGCGCCTATACCCGCGAGGCGGCGCTCCGTCAGACGATCGTGTCCGACTTCTCGTACACCCTGGAGTCGATCATCCAGGCCGGGAAGAAGCGGATGGCGATCACGCATGTTCCGGTCGGCACCAACGAGGTCACTCGCCCGTCCCGTCTGTTCTCGAGCGTCTTTGGCTATCTCAAGAAGTCATCGGCCACGATCGTCCGCATCTATACGCTCTACGAGCCGCTCAAGGTCTTCACGGTGACGGGGATCGCGACCTTCCTAGGCGGGCTCGCGATCTCGTTGCGCTTTCTCTTTCTGTATCTGGGCGGCCAGGGTCAAGGGAACGTGCAGTCCCTGATCCTGGCAGCCGTTCTCATGATCGTCGGGTTCCAGATCATCCTGATAGGGTTGATGGCCGACGTCCTCTCGGCCAACCGGAAGCTGAGCGAGGAGCTGCTCTATCGCGTACGCTCGATCGAGTTGCAGGGTTTGGCAAGCCATCCGGGCGCCGAGAATCCCCACCCGAAGGACGAACCGGTCGAGATCGGAAAGTCGTAGTGGAGTGTCCTCGTGATTCGTGAGGTGAGATCCGGACCGAGGCGCGCGGCTGGCCAGGCGAGACGAGGGAGCGTATTGGGCATATGTGAGCGAGGAGCAACGCCGCCAGACGGGATGCCCCGGCCGAAGATCGCCTCACGAATCACGAGGACACTCCACTAGTGGCTTCCCCTGGCGCGGCATCTGTCGTCATCCCGGCCTACAACGAAGCGGCCAGCATTGCCGCGGTCGTGCGCGCGCTGGCCGAATCGGCACCGTGGGCCGAGATTCTCGTCGTGGACGATGGATCGGAAGACAACACCGGTGACCAGGCCCGTGGCGCCGGCGCCACCGTCCTCCGACACCCCCACAACAAGGGGAACGGCGCTTCGGTGAAGACCGGTCTCCGCGCGGCCACCGGTGAGTTCATCGTCATAGTCGACGCCGACGGCCAACATCGTGCCGCGCTGGCGCCACGCCTGGTCGACCGGCTTGGCGAATACGACCTGGTTGTCGCCGCCCGACCTGACCCGACACAGGCCACACTTGGCCGGCGGTTGGGGAATCGACTGCTGGCATGGGTGGCGTCCTATCTGGCCGGTCAGCACATCCCCGACTTGACGTCTGGATTTCGCGCCGCGAGGCGAGCCTACCTGATGGAGTTCATCCATCTCCTGCCCAATGGGTTCTCGACGCCAACGACCACCACCCTCGCCTTCATACGAGCGGGCTACAACGTCGGATTCGAGACCATCGAGGCCGACAAACGGGTGGGGCACTCCAAGATTCGGTTCGCCCGCGACGGCTTCAAGTTCTTTTTGATCCTGCTGCGGGTGATCACGATCTTCAGCCCGATGCGTATCTTCGTCCCTATCAGCCTGATCTGCCTCGTGCTGGGTGGTGTCTACGCGTTGTGGACGATCGCGACTCAGCTCCACGTTACAAACTCATCAGTGCTGCTGATCGTTCTTGGCGTGGTCGTCTTCCTCCTGGGTCTGGTGTCTGAACAGATCTCAGCGCTCAGGTTCCAGGGCAACAACCGCGACTGATCCGAGAGGATGTGTGACACCGGGCTCGAGTAGACCCGTCACGATGCTGACGTCGTCCTACCCGCGTTTTCCGGGTGACGGCATCGGCACGTTCCTCGAACCTATCGCACACGGCGTCGCGGCGGGCGGACGCGATGTCGACGTCGTCGCGCCGTGGCACCCAGCACTGCGTAGACCGGATCGCGAAGGACGCGTACGCTTCCACTTCTACCGCTATGCTCCGACACCTGGACTGCACGTCTTCGGCTATGCCGCTGCGCTCAAGGCCGACGTCTCACTGAGGCCCTCCGCCTATCTGGTCGCACCCACGGCTGTCGTGATGGGTTGTTGGACGCTTCGCCAGGTCGTTCACGCGACCAAGCCGGAGGTGGTTCACGCCCACTGGGTGGTGCCGAGCGGCGTCATGGCGACACTCGGTTTCACTGGTCTCCCGGTCGTCATTAGCCTGCACGGGTCCGATGTGTTTGTCGCCGAGACCAACCCGGCCGTCCGGGCCGCCGCAGGGATGGCCCTCCGCCGGGCCGGGGCCGTCACGACGTGCAGCAACGACTTGCGTCGCCGAGCCATCGCGCTCGGAGCGCGAGAGGACACGACGACGGTTGTTCCCTACGGTGTGGATACCTCTCGTTTCAGACCAGACCCCGAGGCACGGAGACGGATGCGGAAGACACTGGGGCTCGCCGACCATATTCCCGTCGTCGTCACCGCGGGCCGGCTGGTGCGAAAAAAGGGGTTCGAGTACCTGATCGATGGAGTGACTGCCCTCTCGTCGGCCCGGAATACTCCCACGCTCGTCGTGGTCGGTGACGGAGATCTCCGTGAGGAACTGGAACAACGCGCAGCCACCGGCGGTGTGACCGAGCGCGTGCGGTTCGTCGGCGCCAAACCCCAAGATGAGGTCGCCGCCTGGCTGGCCGCAGCGGACGTGGTGGCGGTGCCCTCGGTTCGCGATGCCTCCGGAAACGTCGACGGGCTGCCCAACGTCTTGCTCGAAGCCCTGTCCACCGGCACCCCCGTCGTCACCACATCGGCTGGCGGCATCGAGTCGGTCGCGATCGATGGTAAGACCGCCCGTCTGGTGCCAGAAAAGGACGGTGCCGCGATAGCCAGCGCGATCGATGAGATACTGCGACAGCCAACCGTGGCCGCCGAGCTGGGACACGCCGCCCGTGAGCGGATGTGCCGATCTCACAGCTGGGCAACGACGGCCCAACACTTTGAACACGCCTATCGTTGTGCCGTGGCCGGACATCCCGATAACTCATGTTGAGCACCCCGCTCGCCATACTGCTCCTCGCCTACCTCCCAGGCGCCGTCCTGTTCCGTCTGCCGGTCGCCCGACGAGAGCTCCGCGGTGGTCTATCTGCCGAAGAACGGGTCTTCTGGTCTGTCGCACTCAGCGTCGCGACCACGTCGGTGGTAGGGATGAGCCTTGCGGCGGCCGGATGGTACCATTTCGACCGTCTCCTCTGGGTCAACGGTGCGCTGACCGTCCTGCTTGTCGCGGTAAGCCGAGGCCACCTGCGTTTCCAAGCAGCCCCGCCACCCCGTCGCACGGCCCTCCTTCCAATCGGCCTCGTGGCCGTGGCGCTCGCCATCTTCTCGTATGTCCCGCCTTCCGAATACGTCATCGGCGGCCGAGACCCGGGTACGTATCTCGTCGAAGGCGTCCAGATCGCCCAGCGGGGGTCGCTGATCATACGTGACCCTCTGGTCGCCTCCGTGCCAGCCGAGTACAGAGACCTGTTTTTCCCCCAGAGGCCGAGCCCGTCGTACTACGGCAATCGCTTCATGGCCTTCTTCATCGTCGACCCCGACCAGGGCACGGTTGTCGGACAGTTTCCCCACCTGTATCCCGTCTGGGTCGCCGTGGGATACGGCATCAACGGGTTGTCTGGAGCAAGGCAGGTCGCAACGGTATTCGCCGTCTTGGGTGTGATCGCCGTCTACTTTTGCGGTGTCTGGCTCCTGGGTCGCCCGGCCGCCGTCGCGGGTGGGCTCCTGCTGGCCCTCAACGTTGCACAGGTCTGGTATAGCCGGTATCCGAATGCCGAGGTCGTGCTCCAATTCTTGGCATTCGCCTCCATCCTCGCCTACAGCCGGGCGAGCGTCGAGGAGGACCGTTTTTTTGCCCCGGTCGCAGCAGTACTGCTCGCGCTCTCGGTCGTCGCTCATTTCTCCGGGGTTCTGCTGGTCGGCGGCGTCGGTCTTGCACTCCTCCTGGGCATAGTCGACGAACGCCGTCCCGACTGGAGATTCCTCGTGCCGCTTGTCCTGGGTGGGGGGATCGTCTCGTGGTACTTCGGAACCACCCTTCGCGAGTATCTCGAGCGGCCACTCGGCCTGATGCTGCGCTTCTGGAGACTCCAGCCCGCTCTCGTACTGTCGAGCGGCGCCGCAGCCATCGCCGTGTTCTTGGCCGTTCTTCAGGCTCGCTACCGGGCACCCTTGAGGACATGGATCCCGCGATGCGTCTTGGGGGCGGTGCTGATTCTGGCAGCGTATGCCTACTTCTTCCGGACGCCCGTCGGAACACTTGCCGTCCACGATGCGGCGGCCCTCCGGGAGTTCGCGGCGGTCTACGTGACACCCGTCGGCCTTGCCGCGGCCGTGATCGGCCTGACGGTGGTGACGTGGCAGTCGTTCTGGACCAGGTTGACGTTTCTGACTGTGACAGTCGTCTTCTCCTGTTTCATCTTTTTCAAGATTCGTATCATTCCCGAACACTTCTGGTTGGCGCGACGCTTCCTTCCGGTGATTCTTCCCGCTACATGCCTGCTGATCGGTGCCGCGCTCTGGGTCCCCTTGTCAAGGCTGGAGCGGCGACCATTGCGAGCGCCTGGCCTGGCATTGGCAGTTCCCGCCGTCGCGCTCTTCGCTTTCCTCTCAGCTCAGTTCTTCTCGGCAACCCGAAATGTCGTGGACCACGTCGAGTACGCGGGGGTCATTCCCCAGCTCGAAGCCATGAGCGCCGAGATCGGGGACGACGACCTGGTGCTGATCGAAGCTCGGCCCGCATCCGATATGCACACCTTGGCCGTGCCGCTCGCCTACATATACGCCCGGCAGGTCCTTTTGATGACCACCAGAAACCCGGACCCGGAGCTCTTCGCCGAGTTCCTGACCTGGGCGAAGGGGCGCTATCGACGATTGTTGTTCGTCGGAGGTGGTGGCAGTCGGGTCCTGTCGTCGGCAATAGAAGCGGTCGCGGTGGGCAGCACGCAGTTTCGGGTTCCCGAGTACGAGCGGTCGTATCCGGAGACTCCCCAACGGGTTCGATTGAAACAGTTCGACTTTGGAATCTACGAGTTGGTGCCTCGTGGCGCGACGACCGAATCGTTCGATCTCGATATCGGCGGAACCGACGACCTTCACGTCGTCGGCTTCCACGCGAAAGAGAGACGTGGGGATGGCACCGTCACCTTCCGTTGGTCGCGCCCCACCTCGCTCGTGCTGGTTCCCGACCTGGCACCCGACATGAGCCGACTGACAGTATGGCTCAGCGCGGGCGGGCGCCCAACGGGGCTGGCCCCACCGACGGTCGATATCCTTCTGGCCGACCGGCAACTCGGGACAGTAACGGTCACCGAGGACGTGCTCCCCTACGAGTTCACTATTGATGAGGACCACGCGGCGGAGATCATCGCGCGCGATGAGGTCATACAGGTCAGCATCACATCTGACACCTGGAACCCAAGCGAGACAGTGGGCGCCGCGGACGCGCGAGAGCTGGGTGTCATCGTTGACCGACTACGGATCGACTGAGTACTGCGTTTCACAATTACGGCAACGTATCGACCGCCCAGGCATCCCGCCTCAGCGCCCGAGGACGTCACCGGAATTGTGAAACGCAGTACTAAGCCGCTCGTAGAGCTCGACGTACTGCCGTCGCACGACCCTCCAGCTGAACCGCGTTTCACAGCGCCGTCTACCCGCCTCGCCGAACGCGTCGCGGTCGACCTCGATCGAGTTGACCAGTCGCTCCGCCAACTCATCTGAATTGCCAGGGGTGACGAGAAACCCGGAGACACCGTGCATCACCTTGTCGGGGAGTCCACCCGTCCGCGACGCCAGTACGGGCAAACCGTGGGCCATCGCCTCGAGCGTCACCAGGCTCGAACCCTCGTACAGAGTCGGGTGAACAAACCAGCTCGCTGCCGCATAGAGACTATGGAGCTCCGCCTCCGTCGCGCGACCGAACAGTACACAGCGCGTGCCGATCCCTGCGCCCCCGATCGCCCGCTGGACCGCGACGCGCTCCGGTCCGTCGCCGATGAGCAGCCACGCCCAGGTGGACGGAAGCCGTGGTGCAGCCTTCGCCAGGGCCCGCACGAGCACGTCGAACCCCTTGTTCGCCTCGATCCGCCCCACCGAGAGAAACAGAGGCGACGGCTGTTCGAGGCCCCGTGACTCGAGGAGCGCATGAGCCGACTCGACGTGGCCGAGCTGGCAGCAGTGGTCGGGGTTCACGGCGTTCGGGATGACCGTCTGATTGGCGGGCATGACTCCGAGGTGCTGCTCAACGACAGACTGGAGCGCCTGGTCGGTCGTTACGAGCGCCGTGCTGTGCCGGGCGATGCTGCGAATCCCCTGTCTGAACGGCGCGTAGGCCATGTGTTTGAGACGTAGGTGCGAGCGGAACTCCTCCAGACCCTGCATCGTGGTCACGAGGGGCGCTCCGAGACGACCACGCCTTGATAGCCGGGCCAGTCCCCAACCTCCCAGCCCGTGCGCATGCACGATCTGCGGTCGTGAATCTTCGTCGATGAGCCGCCCAGCCGCACGCTTCGACCAGAGGAAATAGTTTGTGATGCGGTCGAGTACGACTGTTCCTTTCCTGCGACCCAGCGGAAGCGGTCCGGGTGGCACCCACCTCGGCGTCAGCGTCGAAGGGAAGGCCTTCTCCGCCGCGACGCGTCGAGCCTCCTTTTGTGGCGTCTCCACGTAGAGGTCGAACTCGACCCCTTCAACGGCCAGCTCCGTCACTAGGTCGAAGACGTGCCGCTCGAGACCCCCAGGACCGTGCGCAGGGTGAACGCGGCGCGAGACCATCGCGACCCTCATCGGGTGTCAACAACCCTTCCGGACTTCTCGAGCGCGGAGGCATAGACCGCTTCGACCTGCGAACAGACTGCATCAGGAGAAAAGTGCTCTCCGACACGCGCTCGGGCCGCGTCACCCACCATCCGGCGCCGTCCCGGCGAGTCCAGAGATTTCAGTGCCTCGTCGAGGTCACCGGGTTCGGACACCAGCCATCCATTGACGCCCGACTCGATAATCTCAGGGTTTCCGCCTCGGTTCCACGCTACGACGGGCGTGCCGAGCGCCATCGTCTCCAGCGCCACTCGCGACAGCGGTTCGTTCCACGCGCTAGGCAGCAACACCGCCTCCGCCCCATGTTGGAGCCCGAGTAGTCGGTCGTGGTCCACCCACCCGAGAAACGTCACCGGCAACTCGGAGACCCGGGCCTGCCTCTCGAGCGCAGCGCGACTCGGACCCTCCCCCGCCACGAGAATCGATACGTGTCGTGAGGCCCCCACCTCTGACAGGGCCGACAGCAGCAGATCGAAACCCTTGGTCGGCTGCAGTTTGCCAGCGGCCAGCATGTATGGCTCCTGACGTGAGGCATCCCGATGGGCTAAGGCAATGCGTTCGACATACTGGGGATCCACCATGTTGGGTATGACCGTGAGGTCGGCACCCGGGAGCTGGTCGTGGACCCGATTCTTGACCGCCTGGCTGACCGACAACACCTTGTCGGCAGCGGCGAGCCCACTGGCCCGCGCATCAAGTCGCTTCCGGGCCCAGCCACCCATCACGCGAGAAACCGGACGAGGCCACCCCCAGTACTCACTCATGCAGCCCGCAAGATTCTGCGTGGTGCATCCCTGGCACACGGTCTCCCCCCACCAGGACGTGCCGTGGAGACACACGGGCCAGTAGTCCCGAACAGTCACGACAGTGGCGCGACCGAGGGCATTGCCGACGGCCACCGAAGGTGGACCGCTGTGAAGATGCTGCGCGTGCACGACGTCGATCGACCGGTTCGTGCGGAGGAACCGGTCAAGAAATCGCGCGAGCGTCCGGTAGGTGTAGTCGCGAGCCCCGATCCGCTCACGGACACTGTGGCGGGCCGCGTGCACACCGACATCGGTGACCGCCACACCGTCGTAGGTGCGGGTGACCACGTCTGTCCTGTCCGGATCGAGCGCGACAACGCTCACCTGATGCCCACGACCCACGAGGACACGCGCGAGCGCGTGGGTGCTCCACCCGCTGCCACCGCAATCGGGCGGATACACGTCCGTCACGAGACACACGTGCCAGCTCGGACTCGATTCGGCGTTCATGTGTCGTCAGCAGTCAGCGGGTGGCCGAGCGCATGAGGATTCAGGGCCGCGTGTGATAGAACGACGACCTGTCGAATGCGAACCGCCTGGCGATCTCGGCAACCCGTGGCGGCACCTCCACGAACTGGTTGCGGACGATTCGGCTCATTTGCACAGGCGCGCCTCGTGGGATCAGACCAATAGAGTATTGAATGGCGAGCCCGAAGTTCCACAGCACCAGAAGACCGACTGTCACTCGGGCGTATCGCGTGACTCCTGAACGAAGTCGGAGCCACTCGAACAGCGCCCCGAGACCGAGCGCGAACACCGGGATACAGTTGACGAAACGCCGCGCACCGAAAGACGCACCGCCCCACCAGGTGTCATACGAACCCACCACCAGGACCTGGGCGACGAAGAACCCTCCGAGCGCCAGCGCCACGACCGGCGATCGGAGCCAGAGAGCTATCAGTCCCGTCACACCAACGAGCGTAACCGGGTGCCATGAAAACAGGCCGTGAAAACCGGAGAACAGCACGTCGATCGTGTAGACCGGCAGGGCTGAGAACTTCTCGACCACGAACGGTGTCGGCCCGAACGTTCCGTTGAGGGTCCTGTAGACGTAGAACTGTGGCGCCACTACGACGGCAACCGCAAGTCCAAATGCCAGGTAGCCGGAGCTCCGTTGAGCCAGGGTGGTCAGGATACCGGCACCCTCGGGTCGACCGGCAGTGACGAGGCGGTGGAGCTCATCGACGCCGATGACAACGAGCGCGAGCCAGTTGAGCTCTCGGACCAGCACCATGAGGCCGGCCGACGCGCCAAGGATGATCCACTGTCCTACCGATCTCTCACGCCTGGTCCGGTGCCAGAACCAGAGAAAGAGCGCCACGGCGAACAACGAGCTCGCATGGGCCATTGCGGGTGTGATGTACAGATAGAAGACCAGGGGTGAGGCAAACCACACAGCCAGCACCGCCCACGTGGCGGTCCCACGGCTCACGTGCGCCCGGCACAGGCGGTAGGTCAGGGCGAGACCCGCCAGTCCCCAGAACAGCGAGGCGAGGCACACGGCCAACACGTAGGGGCGGCCATAACCGTCCCGCGGTACTGAGCTCCCCAGGGCGCGCGCAGCAATCACGGCCCCATCGGCAACCAGGTAGAAGGGTGCCCAGAGCACGGCCGTTCCGATCGGGGCGTCGTTCAGGCGGTAGCCGGTGGGTGTCGCTGTGTTCTTGTATGGCAGGAGCCCGGAGTGAGCGACGGGGTCGCGTCCGATGAAATAGGCGTACTCGTTCTCGTAATGGAGGTCGCGGTCCATGTAAATCGACCGCAGGGTCGAGAAGTACTTGATCTCGTCGCTGGCATACACCCGTGGTGTGAATAGCGGAAGCGCACACACCGCGACCATCGCGAGCATGCCCCACTCCTGCCACCACTCCGAGCGCCCGAGCTTGAGGATCATCGGTTCTGGGTCTGCGACGGCTTCACCGTCTGCGCGAGGTCGATGATATCCGCCGCCCCTTGCTCCCAACGATAGGCTCGGCTGATCCGGTCGTGCGCCGCCGCGCCCATCGAGCGACCTCCGTCGGGTTGTGACAGAACAGACTGCACCGAACGCGCAAGATCCTGGGAGGTCGCTGGCACCAGGTGTCCCGTGACGCCGTCCGCTATCGTTTGGCGGACACCCCCCTCGTCAACCGCCACCACCGGACACCCGCAGAAGGCGGCCTCGACAACCGACAGTCCGAAGCTCTCCTCCAATCCCGTGTGAACGTAGCAGCTCGCCGCCGCATAGTACTTCGGCAGGTCGTCGTCGGGCACGAAGCCCGTGAACTCGACCTGGTCGGCGACACCCAACTCACGCGAGAGGGCTTCCAGTCGAGCCCGCTCAGGCCCATCTCCTACGACGATCCATCGCGGTCGTTCCCCCCGGGCTTCCCTCGCCTGGGACGCCGCGGCGGCCGCGATGAACAAGTGCACCCGCTTTCGCGGGTGCAGGTAGTTGACCGTCAACACCCGCCGAGGCACGGGTCGCTGCTCGGAATACGCGCGACCCAGCCGGTCGCGGTCGATACCGAGGGTGATGACTGGCGCGGGTCTCTCATACGCAGCCTCGACTTGGCTCGCGGCAAACGGACTCGAGGTGCAGACGCGGTCAGCCTGGCGCACAAGAGCGCGGTCGAGGCCAGCATACGCGCGGAGCATCGGGGCAAGCACCAGCCGCCGCCATCCAAGACGTTCGAGCACCAGCTCGCGGTCCTGGTACAGAGCACGTGGCGGTTCCCAGCAGTAGTACAGGACTGGCGCACGCTCCGGTCCGCGCCTACTCAGCTGCCACGCCAGCGGAAGCGACGGTCCAAAGAGAACATATAGGTTGGCCCGCGGATCGAGCACGTGACGCAGCGACAGCGCGCGCGCGTAATCTGACACCGCATTCAGATAGCGGTTGTCGGTCCAATCGAGACGTGCGTCGGTGCACGCCACGTCGACCCCCGGGGGCACCCGTGGTCGACACGATTCGTCGAACTGATGGCACACGATCCGCACCTCATGACCGGCCGCAGCGAGGGCACCGGCCAGACCCAGGATGGCTCGCTCGGCGCCCGACAACAGCTTGAAGCGCGGAAAGACGAGGTCGATACGCAAGGCGGTCACAGACCCAGACGCTCGATGAGACGTCGCGCCATCGGGTCGACTCGGGGTCCTGAACGAATACACGACGCGATCTGGTTGTCTTGCCAATCCCACAGCTTCGGGACGTAGACGGAGGCGCCGTCAAGCGTCCAGGGGGATGGCCAGCAAAAGGCCCCGAGGGCCTGGATCCCAATTGAGTAGGCGCACAGCACGATCAAGGCGGTCGCTCGCAGGGTCATGGGCCGCGGCGCACGACGCGTGGGTGCCGGCCGGCTGAGCCGACCCGGGTCCATAAGCCCGAACACAAAGAGCAACGCGGCCAGCGGCATCATCTCGGTGAGATAGCGGGGGCCGAAACCATGCCCGCCCCACCAGACGAGATACTGCGAGTAGGCAAGCAGCATGGCGACCGCCCCCAGCGTAGCGTATCGGCCTAGCAGGACAGCGTCCTGACCCTCGATGGTGGCCAGGGAGTCCAGCCTGGTCCGCCACACTCGATACGCTCCTACGACGGCCAGGAGCACAACCGGTGAGTACACCAGGATGCCTCGGCTCGGGCTGATCGTGAGTCCCGCTAGCCCGGTCAATAGTGAGCCCTCGAACATGTTGGATGCGCCGAACGCCTCAACCCAATTTGTCGTCCTGCCTGCCGCGCCTCCCCCCACATTGCCGAAGACCATCAGGTTGAAGAGCACCCCCAGACCACCGACCAGCCCCAGACAGGCCACGCCCTTGATAGCCTGCCCCGTCTCACCGGCCGCGCCTCCCTCGGCGGCCCGATGCCGCATCGCGCGGTGAATGAGGAAACCGATTAGCAGCAGCGCGGCTGGGGCTGTGGCGGGCCGCGCGACCGCGGCGAGACCAGCGGCGACCCCCGCGACCGCACCAAAGCCACTGACGACGCCCCACACCGCGAGCGCATAGCCCAATACCGCTGGCGTATGGCTCCAGAGGGCCTGGCTCCCGGCTGACCAGACGGACGTCCCCAACGCGAAGATGACGACGGCTCCCAGCGCCACCGTCTCAGGATCGAATCTGCCGGCATCGGGAAGAGCAACTTGACGCCCTACTGTGCTCAGCGCGACAACCAGGATCAGCGCGGCCAGGGCCATGAACGCTGACGCGGACAGCTTCGACATCAGGTTGCCGGCTGCATCTGCATCCTCCGGAACCCCCAGCCAAACCGGGAGCGCGTAGATCGGCAAGGCCAGCAGCGAACCGACCGGGGGATGGCTGTCATACAGGTGACCACCCGTGCGATACAGGTACGTGCTCAGATACTCGTCGGGAAAGTCGCCAGCCTTGTCGGGGAAGAAACGGTCGAGGGTGAGCTCCCCATGTCGGAGGAGTGCGATCGGCACCAGGCGCGATGCGTAGGTATCGAGCGACGACACCTGTCGGAGGTTGGCGTTGTAGACGCCGAGGAGACAAACGACTAGCGCGTTTTTCATGACGCTTTGGCGGCCACGTAACCGCAGTGACGGACGTAGTTGCGACACTCGGTCGGGGTGAAGCGCGACAAACACTCGCCGAGGAGCGGCCAGAGCGTGTCGATCGATCGACAGCGGGCCGTGCGAACGATGGTTTTGAGTTTGGCGAAGCAGAGCTCGATGGGGTTGAAGTCGGGGCTGTAGGGCGGCAAGAACCGCAGCGTCGCGCCGACCGCTTCAATGGCGGGCCGCACGCCGTCGACCTTGTGGGCAGCGAGATTGTCGGCGATCACGATGTCGCCGGGCTGCAACGTCGGGACGAGGATCTGTTCGATGTAGGCGAGGAAGCTGGCCCCGTCCATCGGGCCATCCAGGACCCCGGGGGCGGTGAGCCCCGTCACCCGCAGCGCAGCGATGAAGGTGCTGCTTTCCCACCGGCCCTGGGGCGTGTGATCGGCGACTCGCTGGCCACGGGGGCCGCGTCCATAGCGGCGAAGGAGATTGGTGGCGACCCCCGTTTCATCGAGAAAGACGAGGCGGGTCGGGTCGAGGGTCGGGGCGGTCGCTGCCCACTGCGCGCGGGCGGCCGCGATGTCGGGACGGTCGTGTTCGGACGCGCGCACCGTTTTTTTTAAGGGTAAAGCCCAGCTGTTTCACGGCCCGCCAGATCGTCGCCAGACTGGCGGATGTGCCCAAGGCGACTTGCAGTTCCGCGAGGGTGCGGTCCGGTTGCGCGTGGATCAGCGCCGCGAGCGTGTGGAGCTGAGGCGCGAGTACCGGCAGCCGCCCGTAGCGTTGCCGCCGCGGGGCGACTTCACCGGTTTCTCGCCGCCGTTGTTTCAGCCGCCGGACCCAGGAGGCACTGACATGGTATGTGACCGCGACCGCCGCCGCCTGCATGCCGGCATCGCTATCGCGGAGTACCCGTTCGCGAAGATCCATTGAATAGGCGCGCATTGATCCTCCTACTGGACGTTGCACGTAGGAGTACCATGAACTGCCTACTGAGTACTAGAGCTTTTCGAAAAACGCTTTAGTAGCGACCGAGTGACCCACCGCCGAGAGCGAGAGGATGGGACCGCGGTCGTCATGCTTCGCCTCCGATCACGTCGCGATACACGTCCACGAGCTGACTCGCGACCGCCTCAGGTCGAAACGGATCGACGAACGCCGAGAGTCGCTTCCGGTCGGGCTTCCACAGACCGCCGACAATATCTGTGAGGGCTGCCGCCAGCGCGGCCGGCGCTCCGGGCGGAACGACGATACCAACCCCCGAGTCCGGTTGAACCCAGGCGGCGATCCCTGTGGTCTCTGTCACTACGAAAGGTGTGCCCACCGCCGCCGCCTCGACGCACACCTTGTTCAGGGACTCCAGATGCGATGGTACGGCGACCACGTCGGCGCCAGCGAGCCAATTGGAGGATTGCTCGGGCGGCGCCGCACCCACCCACTGCACGCGGTCGCTCACGCCCACCTCGCGAGCCAGCTCGAGAAGTCCAGTGGCCACGTCACCATCCGGCCGCACGCGGAGTGACGGTCCAACGATGACGAGCACGGCGTCTGGCACGGAGACCATAGCCCTCACCAGCACGTCCAGTCCCTTGAACCTGTGCAGCCGGCCGAGCGCCAACACGATGGGTCGGCCCGCCGTGCCGCACCGATCGTCGACGAACGCTCTGGCCTCAGCCCGACGCCGGAGGTGCAGGGCCTCCGTCTCTTTTGATACAGCCACGGCATCGGAGGAGACGTTGAGAGGGATCACTCGGCGGGAGCTTCGCGGCGCCAACTGCGAGAGGCGCTCCTCCAGCATGGGCGAAATGCAACGGATGACCGCGGCTTCACGCAGGGTCCACTCGATCAGTTTACGGGGTACTGGATACCGTCGAAACCCGTACGACGACTGCTCGAGCACCAGTGTGTCCTCGCCCATGGGGGTCAGGACCATCGGTCCCTGCCAGCCACTCATCCGGCGGGCCAGAGCGGCCGCCGTACCATGCGGGTAGGCAACCTCCACGTGCAACAAGTCGACCGAGGAACCCTCCGCGCGAAGATACCGGGCGAGCGCGGCGGCGGCAGGCAGTACGCGGTGGGTGCGGAGAAGCGGAGCCGACAGCGCTCCCAGAGACTTCCAGGCGAATGACCGATCGAGATGACGAATCCGACCGTGTCCATCAGTCTGGCCCGGCCAGTTCTGGCCCGGCCCCTCTTCGGTCGTCAATACCTGAAATCGCGGACCGAGCGCCTCGACGTGCCGCGCGAAATCCAGATGAACATTCAGCCCGAGCCCGTCGGGGCGCAGTCCCGGCATGAACATGGCAACACGGAGCCCGGTGCGACCGGCAGCCATGTCAGTCGTCGGCGCCCGTCGCCAGGTGAGGTGCGAGAACGTCCAACATCACGGCAGAACCGGGAACGCTCGAGCGCCTGAACACGTCAGCTTCCTCGGTCGTCAGCACTCGAGTTATCCTCACGCCGACCGCAAACACGACCACTCCCAGGACGGTCAACCCGACAGTCTCCAACACTGAGGTGGCCAGGACCGATCGCGCGAAGGCGAGCAACCCACCCATCACGAGGCTGACCCTGGCCACGCGGCCGGCAAAGCTCCAGGGAAACCGTAGACCGTATCGGGCGCGACAGTAGGCATACGCACAGAGCGCGCTGGCGAGCCGGGCGGTGCCGAACACCGCGCCGGCACCGACGAGCCCGACGGTCGCGGCAGCCACGACAAACAAGGGCGCCGCAAGAATCATGACTGACTGCGAGACGAACACGGCACGATACTGCTCATCGACCGACAAGATGATGACCGGAAGGTTGAACGCCGTCTCGGCATACATGAAGGCGACGAGAACCCAGGAAATCTGCACCGCGTGTAAGAACTCGGCCCCGAATAGCAGCGGGATGTAGTCGCCGCACATGACGATCAAGCCGATTCCCGCCGGCAGCAGCAAAACGAGTTGGGCCTTGGTCACGATGGTGAAGGCATGCCGCAACTGTCCCAGATCGTCTCGAAGGCGGAGTCGCGCGAAGAGCGGTCGATACAACCCGCGGAATCCGGCCACGACCAGGCCCACCGACATCATCGACAACCGGAACGCGATGGCAAACAGCGCAGCGGCAGCCAGCACAATGTCGAGAGCGGCCTGGAGGAGCGCAAGTCCGTTCGTCCACATCTGCGCAAAGAACGTGTTCAGCACTTTGGCGGCCAGGTCGATCACCGCTCGAGCAACCATGAGTCCGGTGACCAGCTGGAGATACAGCGCGCCATTGGCGCCCAGTTGAAGCTGAACGACAAGCACGCCGCCAAACGTCTGCAGCGCCACGAGGCACACGCCGAGCGCGAGGAGGCGGACGAGCGCGGCGCGCCACAGAAACCGCCGCAGTCCCGACGCGCCCCGCGTCGCCCCTACATCGGGGAGTAGCTTCGTCAGGCTCGTGGGGATCCCCAAGGCGGAGTACTGAAGGACGGCCCGCATGAGACCCATCAAGACGTCGTACACTCCAGAGAACAGCCCGAAGCGTCTCCGGATGAGTACTGCGAAGGCGAGGTTCAAGACCGCGAGTACGGGGAGCATGACGGCGTTCCAGAACGCCGCTCGAGTCGCCTGTTTCAGCAGCGACACCTGCGCCGATGCGTCGACAGATCGGTTAGAGGGCTCCACGAGTGCCCACCCCCGCGATCAGGCTTCGGTAGTACTCGACATACCGGCCCGCCAACATATTGATGTCGAATCTGTCGACGGCGTCGGCGCGTGCAGCCTCGCCCATCTGTGCCGCCGCGTCGGGGTCTCTGAGGAGCCGCAATGCCCCTTCCGCGAGACGGCGTGCATCGCTCTGCGCGACCACGATGCCGGTGCCTCCGTCGGGAAAGATGAAGTCTGTGATTCCCGGGAGTTCGGCCACCACGCACGGCACACCGCAGGCCATCGCCTCGACCATCACGGTGCCGAAACCCTCGCGGCGTGACGGAAACAGGAACAGATCGGATGCCTGGAGGAATCGGTGTACATCCTGCTGGACGCCAGTCCGGTGCATCCGCTCAGCTGCGGCGGCAGGCACCCGAGCAAGCTGGTCGGACAGGAACGCCCTCTCTGAGTTGTGCCCCTCGAAGTCATCTCGACCGACCAGCAGCAGTCGGGCAGTCGGATGAGCGCGGTGTATGTCACACCAGGCATCGACCAGGACGTCGAGTCCTTTTCGATGGACCAACGATCCAACGAAGGTAAGCAGGGGGCCGTCAGTCGATAAGCCGAGTTCGCGCCGGACCGACATCCGGTCGTCGACCGGCCTGAACCGGTCGATGTCGACGCCTTGCGGAACGAGCTGCACGCGGCCCTGCGGCAGCCCGGCCTCACGACTGAGCTCCTGCAGCGCCGGCGATATCGCCACATACCCATCGCACCGGCCATACACGGTGCGGCGAATCGACGAGAAGAGATGCCGGTTCTGCGCGACGGCGAGCGGGTCGTCGGCGCCAACCAGCGTCATCTCGAAGAGCAGCGGTTTGTCGTGAAGCCGGCACCAGGCATAGCTGGCATACAGTGCGTCGGTCATCGCGTGAACGTGGACGAGATCGCATCGCGCCGACGTCTGCAGATACCCGAATGTCCGTGCGGCGAACATCGGGCCGGTGAGTCGTGAGTGCCCAAGCGACGAAGCGAAGGACGGTGGGTCAGATCCCACTCTGACGACTGAGTAACCGTCACAGACTTCGATTGAGCGCTGCGTCCCAGACGTGGCGCTGATGATGGTGACATCGACGCCGCGCCGGGCCAACGCCTTCGCGATGGCCTCCACCTGGATACCCTGTCCTGAAAATGCCGGGCGAAAGCGCTGGATGACCATCGCCACCCGCAGCGCCTCAGTCATGTCTACACCAAGACCGACAACATCCAGAACCTATAATGACGCCCACATGCTGGACTTCGTCCGCACCGCGCTGTGGCCAAGAATCCCGACCCTGAGAATAGCGTCGGCCAACCGGCTCAGCCTGGATCGCCTGCTCCTGCGGCAATTTGAACGCCTCGATGCTGGATGCGTCCTCGACGTGGGCGCAAAGGGCTCGCCGTACACGCGGGTCATCCCAGCCACCCAGTACATGCGGCTCGATATCGACCCTGCGTCCGACCCCGACATCTGCTGCGATATCCATGATCTCGACTGGAAAGCCCATTCGTTCGACACCGTGGTCGCCGTGGAGGTGCTCGAACACCTCTACGACCCTCAGCTCGCGCTCGACCGCGTGTGGCACGTCCTCAGGCCCGGAGGCATCTGCATCGCGTCAACCCGGTTTCTCTACCGCTACGACCCCGACCCACACGACTACTACCGGTTCACCTGGGACCCACTCGAACATCTGTTTCGCAAGTTCGAACACGTCGAGGTCCATCACCACGGCAACCGCCTCCAAGCGATCTGGGAAATGATCAACGCGGGCGGCCGGTCACGAGTCCTGCTCAACGTGCTGAATCCCCTGGTGGCCAGCTTCGAATCCCAACAGACGCGCTTTCCCCTCGGCTTCGTCATCTACGCGAGGAAGTAGCACCACCAGCGCTGACTCCAGCGACGACACCTAGAACACCCTCGACCGCTCGCGCCTGCTGGTGCCAGCTGTATCTGGACTCGGCCAGGTGCCGAGACTCGTCACGTGCCTGTCGCGTCTCTTCTGGGCTAGATGCCAGCGACTCGAGCACGTCCGCGAGCCCCTGAATGTCGCCGGCATCGTAGAAGCGAGCGACCGACCCCGGCAACAGGTCCTGAAGCTCGTCGATACCGATCGTTACCACCTTCAGACCGGAGGCGAGGTATTCAAAGATCTTGATCGGTGACCAGAACCATCCCAGCCGGAGCGCCGGGAACGCCGCAGGATTGAAGGGCGCAAGACCGACATCAGCGTCAGCAAGATACCGGGGAACCTCGCTGGCTGGCACTCGACCGACGAACTCGATCGTGTCCAACACGCCCGCGCGCTTGGCCGCTCCTTGGGCGGCGGCAAACCGAGGACCGTCGCCCAAACAGGTCACGCGCAGATCGACTCCACGTGACACGCACTCACAGACCGCCTCAACGAGGTCCTCCGCACCGTGCCACGACCGGAAGCTGCTCGCATAAACACAGCGCAACCGACCCTCTGAGATCGGCCCAGGAGCAAAGCGGTCGACATCGACGCCGTTGGTGACCACCGTGACTGGTGCCTGCACCTCTGGGGGAACCAGATGTGAGGAGGTCGTATAGATAGCGTCGCTCCAATCAAGTAGGCAGCGACGCCACCGGTCGATCGGCCGGATCACACTCAGCCGATCCAGCTGGTCACGCAACGAACCTGGATACGGTCGGGCCGGCGAATTCACCTCGAGGACGGCCGGAATGCCCAGCCGCTGAGCGGCCCGGATCCCTGCCCCGCCAAAGGTGTAGAACCGGTCAACGATGACGTCGGGCTTCACGCGCAGCGCGATACTGCGCACCAGGTCGTCACAGCTCCACTCCAGAAACCGTGGTGGACGGGTGATGTGATGTCGGCGGAGGCGCGGGAGGTGCGGGAACGCGACGTGGTTCCCGGTCGGGGCAACCAGGTGGACCTCGTGGTCAATCTCACTCAGTGCCCGGCACAGCTCGAGAGCATGAACGCTTCCGCCGTGGGTCCCAGGGATCGGCGTGTCGACCGCCGTATACAGAATCCTCACTGCTGCCGGGACCATTCTATTGGTTCGGGTGCGGCAGTATACTCGTGCCTCCGTGGCGCGACTGGCCTGGTTTGCTCCGTCACCTTCCGCCTCGGCCAGATGTGTCTGCCACGATCTCGACCTCGTCAACCGGCTCCAGGCAAGTCACACAATCGAGTGGTTCTGCGGCGACGACCGACCCAGCTCGCCTCAATTCTCCAGCGCCCACGACTTCGTCTGGAAGCACCTCCATCGCCCATACGATTTGACGGTCTACGAACTGGGCGACCTGCCACCCTATGCGTTCGTCTGGCCCTACCTCGTTCGATATCCTGGTCTCGTCGCGCTTCATGACGGGCGACTCCACGACTCACGCGGCGGCTCATTGCTGAGACAGGTCCGGGTTGACGACTACCGGGCCGAGTTCGGCTACAACCATCCGGGGGCCAGCAGCGACCTGCCGCGGTTGGCACATGCCGAGCTTCTCGGGCTGGCACGCGAGCTGTGGCCGATGCGACGAGTCGTCGTGGAGTCGAGCCGCCTCCTGTTGGCCCCGAGTCCATGGATCGCCGACGACCTGCGCCAGGAGGCGTCGCATGACCGGGTCGATGTTCTCGAACCCGGCGTGCGGGCACCGGTCTACACCGAGAACGCCGACGCACGAGACGTTGCTGAGCGGGTTCGACAGCGGTACGGTCTCCGCACAGAGGACGTGGTCTTCACGGCAATCGGCAGCACCCCTGGTCGTAGCCGCGTTCGGCCGATTCTTTCCGCGTTCGCGCAGCTCGACGACCCGGAGCACAAGGCCCGGTTACTTCTGGTCGGGGACGACCCTGGAGTAACCGGTACGCCAGAGGGAGTCACCCGAACCGGCGCACTCGACGACCAGGCTGTCGCCGACCATCTCGCCGCGAGCGACGTGTATTTGTCTCTTCAGTGGCCCGACCGTTCCGACGGAGTGCGGTCATGGCTCACGGCCATGGCAGCGGGCAAACCAACGGTTGTTGCCGACTGCGCGCATCTGGTCGATATCCCGTCGCTAGACCCCCGCGACTGGAAACCGCGAGGAATTGCCTCGCCAACGCCGACGTCCGCGAAACCGGCGCGGGACCCGGTCTGCGTGACCATCGACATGGTGGACGAGGAGCACTCCTTGAAACTGGCCTTTCGGCGGCTCGCAGAAGATGCACGGCTCCGAGCGACGCTGGGCAGGAACGCCAAGACGCTGTGGGCCACCAGCTTCTCGGCCGACCGGATCGTCAACGACATCGACGCCGCTGTGACACGCGCGTTGGCCGTGCCGTTGGAGGCGGTGAGCCGTCCCGGTTTCCCGCCTCATCTGCTGGCCGACGGAAGCGACGACGTCAGGTCCGGTCTCGAGAGCCTCGGTCTCCCTCACGAACGGCTCAGACTCCGTCTCTGAGGATCAAACGCTGGCAGGGACGGGGGCTCCTGAAGTACGCTCTGGGCCTTGAAGATCAGCCTCAACGGAGACCCTTTCGAGGTAGCGGGCCCGCTGACTGTTGACCGCCTGCTCGCCCAGCTCGAGATCGATCCGAGACGGGTAGCCGTCGAGCACAACCTGAACGTTCTCAAGCGGGCGACCTACGACTCGACGATGATCCACGAGGGAGACGAGGTGGAGGTCGTGAACTTCGTGGGCGGTGGATGATGGAAGATAGCCTGACGATTGCCGGCCGGACGTTTGTCTCACGACTTATCGTGGGGACAGGCAAGTACGCCTCGTTCCCAATCATGGCGCTGGCACATGACGCGTCCGGTGCCGACATGGTGACGGTGGCCGTTAGGCGCGTCAACATCTCCGACCGCAGCCAAGAGTCGCTGCTCGACTACATCGACACCGATCGATACACCCTGCTCCCGAACACCGCCGGATGCTACACCGCCGATGATGCGGTGCGCACCGCGCACCTCGGACGCGAGGCCGGGTTGTCGAACTGGGTCAAGCTCGAGGTGATCGGCGACGAGAAGACGTTGTTCCCTGACAACGAAGCCCTGCTCGAGGCCACCCGCCGCCTCGTCAAGGACGACTTCGTGGTCCTGCCCTACACCAACGACGACCCGATCGCGTGCCGCAAACTCGAAGACGCAGGCGCGGCCGCGGTGATGCCGCTCGGAGCGCCGATCGGGTCTGGGCTCGGCATCCAGAACCCCAACAATATTCAGATCATCAAGGAGTCTGCCGGTGTTCCGGTGATTGTCGACGCCGGGGTCGGCACGCCGTCAGACGCAGCGATCGCGATGGAGATCGGCGTAGATGCCGTCCTGATGAACACTGGAATCGCAGGAGCCGAAGACCCCGTCTCCATGGCTCGAGCGATGCGTCTGGCCGTCGAGGCTGGCCGACTCGGGTTCCGGTCCGGACGCATTCAGCGAAAGCGGTACGCCACCGCCAGCAGCCCGATCGAAGGGGTCGTTACGCGATAGGTCCCCGACCCGCTCACATGTTCAAGCGAACCGTCTCCGCCGAGGACCTGGAGCGTCTCAAGCAACGCAGTGACGAAGCGTCCGAAGCATACACGCGAGCGATCCTCGACCTCGAAAAGGGCATTCAGCAGTTTGACGGCGTCCCGAGTCCCCCTCCCCCATATGACGAACATCAGCTCTCAGCGCTGAACGAACGCTGGGACATCTTGTCGCAACCGGACGTCACCGGCTGGCGCGGTGGGATCCGATGGCTGGTCCGGAAAACCGTCGGTCGCCTCTTCGAGCGGCAGCGTGCGTTCAACTCGGCCGTGGTCGATCACCTCAACCGGAACGTGGCGGGGCAGCAGGGATTACGCGAGTCAGCGACCGACATCATCGGCGAACTGGCGAAGATCATTCACGTCCAATCGAAGTTGATCTTGTTCGCGCAAGCAGTCTCACCGTTCATCGATACCCGGGACCGCGAGGTCAGCGGCCTCATGCGACGGATCAACGAAGATGTCGCCTATGTCAACGCCGGACTTGCCGGAACCGTCACGGGTGTCGCCGACGAGCTTCGCAAGCGTTGGGAAACGACACTCGCCAGAGAGCGACGTCTCGAAGCGCAGATGGACGACTTGCGAGCGACGTCGGCGGTGGCGCACCAGGTAACGCAGACGCTCAAGCGAGAGCTCGGCCGGGTCGCTGCGGCACCGGATGCGACGGCACCAGTCGCGACGGCGGCGAAGACGACGTCATCGTCTTCCTCCCCGTCTTCTTCTTCTGCAGAGGCGGTGGACAGCTACAAGTACGTGGGGTTCGAAGACCTGTTCCGGGGCTCGCCGGACGATATCCGCACCCGACTCGAGAGCTATCTGCCGTACTTCGAAGGTGCGACAGACGTACTCGACGTCGGGTGTGGCCGCGGCGAGTTCCTGGAGCTCCTGCGTGACCACGGCATAGGCGCCCGCGGGATCGACACTAACCATGAAATGGTCGAGCTGTGTCGGGCCCGGGGCTTGACGGTGGACGAGGCGGACCTGCGGTCGCATCTGACGGCACTCCCTGACGGGGCGCTGGGTGGCCTTTTCGCCGCCCAGGTTGTCGAGCATCTCGAACCGGCCTATCTGCTGGAAGTACTCGACGTGGCGTATCACCGGCTGCGTCCAGGCTCAACGGTCATCCTCGAGACGATCAACGTCGCGTCGTGGTCGGCGTTCTTTCAGAGCTACGTCCGAGACATCACGCATGTCCGACCACTCCACCCTGACACCCTGCGGTATTTGGTGACGGCGAGCGGGTTTCAGAATGTGGAGGTTGTCTATCGGTCTCCAAGCCCGGCTCAGGACCGTCTTGAAGCGCTCACGGGATTCGTCCCCGACCCGGAAAACCCAGGTCGCCTCAACGACCTCGCAGTGGCCTTCAACGAGAACGTCGAGAAGTTGAACCGGCTGATGTTCTCCGACCAGGACTACGCGGTGGTCGGACGACGGATGTAGAGGGTTAGTGTGGTGAGTTCAGCAGGTCTATACACCGAGGCTGGCGATGCGCGCGGCAGGCAAGGCGCGAAGAGCGAGCGTATTGGGCATACGTGAGCGATGAGCAACGCCGCCAGCCGGGATGCAGCCCCGGCCGAATGTATAGACCTGCTGAACTCACCACACTAGAGCTGGGTGGCGGCCGTCGGCTGAGGGTCCGCTTCCAAGCGCTTCACGTCGGCGTCCACCATCATTCGCACGAGGCGGTCGAAGTCGACCGACGGTGTCCAACCGAGAACCCTGCTCGCCTTCGACGAATCGCCGACCAGGTGTTCTACTTCCGCCGGACGGAGCAGTCGAGCATCGGTGTTCACGTGCGTTTGCCAGTCCAGACCGACGTGAGAAAAGGCGGTCTGGACGAGGTCGCGAACCGAGTGACTCACGCCGGTCGAGATCACGAAGTCTTCCGCCGTCTCCTGCTGCAACATCAGCCACATCGCGCGGACGTAATCGCCCGCGAACCCCCAGTCACGGTGAGCATCAAGATTCCCGAGAAAGAGTGTGTCCGTGAGCCCAAGCTTGATACGCGCGACACCGTCGGTGACCTTGCGCGTGACGAACTCGAGTCCGCGGCGGGGTGACTCGTGGTTGAACAGGATGCCCGACACCGCAAACAGGTCGTAGCTTTCCCGGTAGTTGACCGTGATGTAGTGGGCGAACACCTTCGAGACGCCATACGGACTCCGAGGATAGAACGCCGTCATCTCGGTCTGCGGAGTCTCCCGCACCTTGCCATACATCTCGCTGGACGACGCCTGATAGAAGCGGATCGAAGTGTCGACGCTCCTGAGCGCCTCGAGCATGCGGGTGACGCCTTGCGCGTTGTATTCCCCCGTCAGCATCGGCTGATCCCACGAGGCCGGCACGAAAGACATCGCGGCCAGGTTGTACACCTCGTGCGGGCGCACGTCGTCGATCACGCGGATCAGCGATAGCTGGTCGAGGAGGTCTCCGGGACGCAACTCGATCCGATCGAGCAGGTGCTTGATTCGCCAGTGATTCGGAGCGCTCAGCCGTCGGGTGATCCCGACAACCTCGTACCCCTTCTCGAGCAACAGCTCCGCGAGATAGGAGCCATCCTGCCCTGTGATTCCGGTGATGACCGCGCGTTTCGACATGCCCGACCTTCGAGCTCCTGACCTCCCGGCGATTCGAGAGAGGCCGGGAGAAGAAGAATAGCTCACAATCTGAAAATGTTGTCTCTCTGGACGCCCTTGAGGGCGTTACGAGTATCGACGACCACGGTCACCCGTCGGGCAATGTCTTCGTAGTCGAACTCGGCATGATCGGTGGCGATCACGGCGCAGTCGATACCGCTGCGCAGCGCCTCCTCGGGGTCGATGGAGTCGAGCACCAGCGTCTTCTCGGATAGTCGCGACACGTGGGGGTCGCTGTAGCTGACCCGCGCCCCGCGCTCCTCGAGTAGCAGCGCGATGTCGATGGCCGGGGACTCGCGGATGTCGCTGACGTTGGCCTTGTAGGCCATCCCGAACAGATGCACCTTCGAACCGTTGATGGCCCGGGCTTGACTGTTCAAGGCATCTCCTATCCGTTCGACAACGTAGCGGGGCATCCCAGAGTTGATATGACCCGCGAGCTCGATGAACCGGCTCTCGAAGCCATTCTGCTTGGCCTTCCAGCTCAAATAGAACGGGTCGATGGGGATACAGTGGCCGCCGAGCCCGGGCCCTGGGTAGAAGGGCATGTACCCGAAGGGTTTGCTCTTGGCGGCGTCGATCACTTCCCAGACGTCCACACCCAGCCGGCGACACATCAGCGCGAGCTCGTTGGCCAGACCGATGTTGACGGCGCGAAAGGTATTCTCGAGCAGCTTGACCATCTCGGCCACGGTCGTGGTTGACACGGTCACAACCGAATCGACCACCTGGCGATACAGCAGCTCGGCCACCTCGGTTGACGCGTCATCCACGCCGCCGACCACCTTCGGAATATTGCGGGTGTTCCACTGGGCGTTGCCCGGGTCGACGCGCTCTGGCGAGAATGCGAGGTAGAAGTCACGCCCCGCCGTGAGTCCGCCGGCCTCGAGCTTGGGCCGAACGACTTCTTCGACCGTCCCGGGGTAGGTCGTCGACTCCAGGATGACCAGCTGGCCCATCTTCAGATGGCTCGCGATCTCGTCGACGGCCGACACCACATACGACAAATCGGGGTCACCGGTCTTCCGAAGCG
Organism: Vicinamibacterales bacterium; assembly: GCA_965249105.1. Classification (GTDB taxonomy): domain Bacteria; phylum Acidobacteriota; class Vicinamibacteria; order Vicinamibacterales; family UBA8438; genus CAUZIB01. The sequence goes on from OZ252219.1 coordinate 3,492,869, forward strand.
GCGTGGGCACGCAGATATCGACGGTGTCCACGTCCGCCAGCTCGGCGAATTCGGTGGTGGCCCGAAGATACCCAGACTCGACCACGGCCTTGACCTCGTCCCCAGAGACATCTCCGATATAGGACTCGCCCCGGTTGATCTGTTCGACCTTCTCGGCGTCGATGTCGATTGCCACCGTCTTCATCCCGGCCTTGGCGAACTCGACCGCCAGCGGCAGCCCGACATAGCCCAGTCCGATCACCCCAACCCGCGCCTCGTGCGCGGCGATCTTGTCTGCAAGTGTTTGGCTCACCACACTAGTCTACGATCAGACTGAGTCGTGTATCCCGGCGCGCACATGGAACAGATAGAAGTAGCGGTGGTCGGGGGCGGCGTGGTCGGGCTCGCTTCGGCCTGCGCGGTGGCCGAAAGCGGCCGCTCAGTCTGCCTACTCGAGCGACAGCCTCGACCCGGTCTGGAGGCCAGCACCCACAATAGCGGTGTGGTCCACGCGGGTATCTACTACGCTAAAGACTCGCTCAAGGCGCGTCTGTGCGTCGACGGACGCGAGCGTCTTTATCGGTTCTGTGCCGACCACTCGATTCCCCACGAACGATGCGGGAAGCTGGTCATCGCATCTGATGAAGGAGAGCTTCCGAGGCTGGAGGCACTCCTCCGACAGGGCCGCGAGAACGGGGTCGTCGACCTCGAGGTGGTCGACCGTGCCTTCATTCGCCGTCTCGAGCCCCATGTCGAGGGAAGAGCGGCGCTCTGGTCGCCTTCAAGCGGCATCATAGAAGCGGAAGCGCTGGTCCGCAGGCTTGCTCAACGGGCTAGTGGCCTGGGTGTCCATCTCTTGCCCGGGACCGACGTCACGACGGGCGCACGGTCTGACGACGGCGTCACGCTGGTGACCAATCGTGAACACATTGCCGCCCGCGTGGTCGTGAACGCCGCCGGGCTCTACGCCGACGACATATCTGCGGCACTCGGAGGCGAGCCTTTCTCCGTCTATCCGGTTCGAGGCGAGTATGCGGAGTTGACGCCGGCCGCACGTCATCTGGTCAGTCGGCCGGTATATCCCCTGCCAGACGCATCGGGACACAGCCTCGGGGTCCACCTGACCCGCACGACCTGGGGGAGCGTGATGCTCGGGCCGACGGCGAGCTATCGCAAGGACAAGAGCGATTACGAGGGCTCACGCCTTCCGGTCGAGGCTTTCCACGAATCGGCACGGCGTCTGCTGCCCGACCTCCGGCTGGACGACATTCGACCAGGGGGTACTGGTATCCGAGCCCGGCCAGCACCACCGGAACAGACCTTCGCCGATTTCATCATCAGACGTGACGCCATCGTTCCGGCGCTGGTCCATGCCGCGGGAATTGACTCCCCTGGCCTGACGGCCTGTCTCGCCATCGGCGACAAGGTGCTCAGTTTAGTGGAGGAAGCCCTCAGCTAGGAAACCGCGAGTCGGCGGGCGGCGAATCTGGCAAGCGCGTCCTGCCAGGTCGGCATCGGAATCCCGGCGCCCGCCAGCTTGGCGTTCGAGAGGGCACAGAACCGCGGGCGAGTCGCCCTCAGCTCCACGTCGGCGAACGGAACAGGAATGATGTGGGCAGACCGTTTCAAGCGGCGAGCCAGTTCCTGGGCCACGTCGACCCACGTCCCCATACCCGACCCCACGCAATGATACAGACCGTGCGGCGCGCCGGTCTCCAGGAGTGCCGCCGTCGCGTCGGCCACATCCTCGACAAAGCTCGGCGACACCGTGCGGTCAGCGAAGGCCCGTACCTCGCAGTCTGACAGGATCGCGTCGGCTATCCGGTCGATGCTGCTGCCACGGGACCGGCCGTCTCCGTGACTCGAGGCGCTCCCGCCGAACAGACTCTCCACCCGGAGCACATAGTGGTCAGCTTCGCGAGCGAACCACTCCCCGAGCAGTTTGGAGGTCGCATAGACGCTCTGAGGATTCGCGGGTATCTCCTCCGTGTACGGCACATCTGCCGTACCGTCGAACACGAAGTCGGTACTGAAGTGGACGAGCGTGGCACCGACCGACCTGGCGGCTTTCGCCAGGGAACGCACCCCCAATGCGTTGACCGACAGCGCTTCCACCGGATCGTCCTCGGCGCCGTCGACATCGTTGTAGGCGGCGCCGTTGAGAACTACATCGGGCCGCAGGTCACCGACAGCGTCACTGACGGCGGTGTCGCTCGTCAGGTCGAGCTGGGCACGGGACAGGGCTACGACGCGACCCTCACCCGTCATCTTCATCCGCGCGCAAAGGGCGTGGGCCAGCTGTCCGTCGGCGCCCGTGATCAGGACCGTCACCGGCCTCTCTCCTTCACCAAGGCGCGTGTCTCACGGTCGATTTGACGGCGGCGAAGCGTCTCTCGTTTGTCGTAGTTCTTCTTTCCTTTGGCCACGCTGACGGCCACCTTGACGCGACCTTTCTTGAAGTACATCCGCACCGGCACCAGCGTGAACCCTCGCTCTAGCATCTTGCGGACGAGTTTTCGAATCTCGGCGCGGTTGAGCAGGAGCTTCCTGCGTCTCAGTGGCTCATGGGTGACATAGCCCTGGTGACTGTAGGGGCTGATGTGCACGTTGTGGAGAAAGACCTCGCCGCGCTCAATCCGTCCGTAGGCGTCCTTGAGATTGACCCGCCCTTCCCGGATTGACTTGACCTCGGTCCCCAGAAGAACGACGCCGGCCTCGTAGGTATCAAAGAGGTGGTAGTCGTGTCGAGCCTTTCGGTTGTCGGCGATCAGCTGCTGGTCTGAGGGCTGGTCAGTCATGCGTCACCGGAGTCCGTGTGGTGGCCAGCCTCGCGGCGAGGCGAACGGCCTCGACCATGCTCGACGGATCGGCGGTCCCGCGGCCGGCGATATTGTAGGCCGTCCCGTGGTCGACCGATGTCCGCACGATCGGAAGGCCAAGCGTGACGTTGACGGCGCGACCGAAGGCCATCAACTTGATCGGGATCAGCCCCTGGTCGTGATAGCAGGCCACGACCACGTCACACTCATCACGCATCGCCCGAAGGAAAACGGTGTCGCCGGGAAACGGCCCCGTCACGTCGATCCCCCTTTCACGGCAGGACGCGACGGCGGGCTCGAGGACCGAGCCTTCCTCGGTACCCAACAGCCCTTCTTCGCCGGCATGCGGGTTCAGCCCGGCTAGGGCGATCCGAGGTCGCGCCATCCCAAACCTCGGCATCTCCGCATGCGTCAGCGCGACGGTCTCCTCGACCCGCTCTCGGGTCAGCGTCCTGGGCACCTCCGACAAGGGCACATGAACGGTGGCCAGTACGACCCGGAGTGCATCGGAGTAAAACATCATCGCGACATTCGAAGCTCCGGTGAGTTGTGCCAATAGCTCGGTGTGCCCCCGCCACGACAACCCCGCCAGCGCCCACACGGCCTTGTTGATGGGGGCGGTTGTGATCGCCTCGATTCGACCCTCCCGGGCGTCGATCACCGCCTGCTTGATGAGTTCGTAGGCGAGTCGACCGCCCTTTGCAGAACCAACCCCACGCTCGTAGTCGGAACGCGCGTCCGCGGAGGACGGCCCGTAGACAACCGGTCGACACACCTCGAGCACGCGCGGGTCAGCTGCGGCCTTCTCCGAAATCTCCGGACCGATCCCTGCCGGGTCGCCAACGGTCAGACCAATCCGCGGGAGTGTCATCGTGTGGAAGGGGGCCTCTTAGCTGCTGCAGTTGCCGCAGTCACCGTCACAGCCGGACTCCCCGCCGCACCCACCGGCCCGGCCACAGCTGGCTTCGTTGGCGCACCCGGCAAACTGCTCGCCGGCGGCATTCGGGAGCTCGTAGCGCAGGCAGCACTTGAGCCGCCCGCACAAGCCGGACAGACGCGATGGATTCAAACTCAGGTTCTGGCGCTTGGCCATCTTGATCGAGATAGGCTCGAAGCCTTGGAGCCACGTCGTGCAACAGAGCGGCCGACCGCAGGTGCCATATCCGCCCAGCAGCCGGGCCTCGTCGCGGGCGCCTATCTGCCGCATCTCGATCCGACACCGAAATTCCGTCGCGAGCTCCTTGACCAACGCGCGGAAGTCAACTCGCGCTTCGGCGGTGAAGAAGAAGACCAGCCGAGAGCCGTCGAAGTGCTGCTCGACCTTGACCAGCTTCATGGCCAAGCCTCGCTCCTGAATCTTCATCACCCCCAAGCGGTGCCCCTCCCGCTCGCGGTGTTGTTGCTTTAAACGCAGGGTCACATCCTCTTGCGTCGCACGGCGAACAACGCGGTTGCCCGATGCTCCTTCCGGCCTGCGCCTGACATCGAGTTGGGGGACCGAGGGTATGACACGACCGTAGGACTCACGTTCGCCCGACGCCACAACGACCTCATCGCCAGGATGAATGGGGGGCTCAAAATCCACTTCAGGAAGCAAGAACTGATGCGCCCGGCCGACCGCATCGAACTTGACGCTTACAAACGGGGAAAACGTCGGCGGCGCAGACATGTGTTCACACCCTACAACTGAATAGCCAACCAGTCGGCGACGACCTTCGGGCTCACGTTCGATTCGACCGCCCCGAGGGCGCGGTCCACGGCGGCGAAAGCCTTGATCCCACGGTCGCCGCCGTAGGTGCGGGCAAGACCCTCGAGGCCATCGCCGATGTCGGCGTTCGCCAGCCCCTTGACGTCAGACCCGGACGCGAGCAGCTCGACATCCCGCAGCAGCGAGGTAAGGGCTGCCAACCGTCGTCGCAGTTCGTGCCGGGAGGCGGCGCCCGCACGCCCCTTCCCAACCAAGGCCTTGGCTCCCTCCAGCCGACCACGCGCGTCGCGAGCCGTCGAGACCGTCTTCAGCAACGTGACCGCGGCGTCACGCGACGCCGACAGCTCTCCGCTGGCAAGCTCTAGCGCGCGACCAGCGCTGCCCCCTGCGGCAGCCGCGGCCGCACGGATACCGATCCGACCCTCTTCGCCACGGCGTTCGAGTACTTCCACGAGCTCATCGACCGTCAACTGTCCGAAACTCAGGCGCTGGCATCGAGAAGTGACGGTAGGCAGCAAGAGGTCCGGACGCGAGGTGACGAGCAGGAACTGCGACGACTCGGGTGGCTCTTCGAGCGTCTTGAGGAGCGCGTTTTGGGCCTGGACGATCAGCCGGTCGGCGTCGGCCACGATCACGACGCGGCGGCGACCTTCGAATGGACGATACGTGGACTGACTGATGGCGCGCCTCACCGGGTCGAGGGTGATCGAGCCGCTCTCACCCGGTTCGATCAGCAAGACATCGGAGAAGGATGCGCGCTCGATCCTCCGGCATGTCGGGCACGTGCCGCAGGCATCAACCTCGAGCCTATCGGTCGAAAGAACAGCCGCGCAATTCTGAACCTGGGCCAGGGAAATCGCGACGAGCCGTTTTCCGACTCCATCAGGGCCGACAAGTAGCAGGCTCGGTGGCAGCGTGTCCCGAGCCACGGCCTGGCCAACCAACCGCAGCATCGACTCGTGGCCGACGACATCGCGAAAGGCCATGGCTGAGTCTACAACCTCAACACCCACCCCACGGCATCAAGGAGGTGCCCGACGGTCGCATCGGCCTGCGCTCCATCCGGTGGACTGGCAGCCTGGGTGACCCCGTAGCCGGTCTCGACGAGTACTCCACGGGCGCCCACCGCCTTCGCCAACTGCACGTCCGTCCAGCGGTCCCCGATCACGACGGACCGCGATAGGTCGAGGTCGAGGTCCCTCGCTGCCTGCTCGACCATCCCTGGGCGGGGCTTGTGGCACAAACAGTCGCGGCGATAACGCTCGAGTGGCGCGTCCGGCAAGTGCGGGCAGTAGTAGTGGCCGTCGAGTTGTTCTCCGATTTCAGCCAGCCGTTCCTGGATCCACTCGAAGGCCTCGATGACCGTCGGCTCCTGAACCATCCCACGGGCCACGCCAGCCTGATTGGTCACCACAACGACGGCGTAGCCTGCGCGACGCAGCAGCCGAACCGACTCGAGACTCCAGGGGTAGAGCTTCAGTCGGTCGAGCCGATCGACGTATCCGACGTCCTCGATGAGGGTTCCGTCGCGGTCGAGGAAGACGGCCGGCGTACCCATGAAACCGTGCGTCAGCCCTCGGCGAGCGACCCGTGGTCCGATGACCGAACGACCTCGGCGACCCTCTCCACCAGCTCGTCGCTACTGAACGGTTTTCGGAGCAGGGAGACCCTTCGTCCGATGAGCGTGTTGTCGCCCACCTCAGCCTCCGGATGGCCCGACACGAACAAGACCGGAGTCTCCGGTCGCATGCGAACGATGCGCTCGGCAAGCTGGTGGCCGTTCATCCCCGGCATCATCATGTCGGTGACCAATAGCTGGATGGGGCCATCGTGAGCGGCACATCGTTCCAGGGCCGTCAACCCGTTCTCGGCCTCAACAACGTTGCAGCCATTCTCTTCCAGCGTATCCCGAATGATCTCACGAATCTCACCCTCGTCTTCGACCAGCAGCACCGTCAGGCCCTCCAAGACCTGCCGAGACGACGCGCGAGGACCCTCGTTGCCGATCAGTCCATCCTCGGAGACGCGAGGAAAGTACACGTCAAACGTGGTGCCCTCGCTCAGACGGCTCGAGACGGCAATCTGACCACCGCACTGCTGGACGATTGCGTAGACGGTCGAGAGCCCCAGTCCTGTGCCATCTCCAAGCTTCTTCGTCGTAAAGAAAGGCTCAAATACTCGGCTCTGCGTCCGAGCGTCCATCCCGCGACCGTTGTCTTTGACCCACAGCCGAACATAGTGTCCCGGCGCGAGGAGCAACCGCCGAGCCTGGTTTGGCGAGAGCACGACGTGTTCGGTCCCGACGTGCAACGTGCCACCATCGGGCATGGCGTCGCGGGCGTTGAGGGCCAGGTTGAACAGAATCTGCTGGGCCTGTCCCTCCCCGACTCGAGCCGCTCCAGTCGCGGGAGAGAGCGACGTTTTCCACAACACCGCATCGCCGAGCTGCTGACTCAACAGACCGGCGGTGCTTTCGATGATCGAGTTGAGATTGACGACGGCGACCTTCCCCGCCTCTCTCCGACCAAACGCCAGGAGTTGTCCCGTCAGCGCCGATGCTCGTTCGGACACCTTGAGGATCGACTTCACCCACTTGCGCCGGGCGTCATCCTCGGTCAGGTTCTTGACGAGACGCTCGGCTTGCCCCCGGATGACGGTGAGGAAGTTGTTGAAGTCATGCGCGATACCACTCGCCAGAAGCCCAAGCGACTCCATCTTCTGCGAGTGATGCAGAGCGTCTTGCAAGCGCTCCTGCTCGGAAACGTCCTTGACGCAAATGCTGAAGTGGGTCGGCCCCTCGAACGGTATGCGCGTGATCGAGAGGTCCGCCGGGAAATCCTCCCCGTTGGCTCGTGACAGCCGAGTGTGGATTCGTCGACCGCCCACCGTGTCGTCGCGGTCCAGCTCGCTCAGCGCGACCAGGAACTTCTCGCTATCGTCCGGGTCCACGGCAAAGGCCGCGAGGTCCCTGCCGAGCATCGAGGTGGGCTCCCGTCCGAACGTGCGCTCGGCCTCTTCGTTGAGCTCGACGATACGGCTTTGAGCGTCGACCCGGATGATGCCGTCCAGGGCGTTCGACAGAATCGCCGCCTTCTGAGCATCGCTCTCACGAAGGGCTCGTTGGGCGTGAAAACGGTCGCTGAACTGACTAATGTGGTTGCTGATAATGGCGACCGTTCGGAAGAGGTCGGCCCCTGGTGTTTCCACAGCCCGACTGGCAAACTCAAAGACACCGAGCGTCCCGCTCCCCCCCTGGATGGGAAACGCAAAGCCGCTCCGAAGATCACCGACCAGTGACGTACCGCCCAGTACTGGGTGGATCGCGAAGCCGTCCTGCGTCGAATCGGGGTGACCCTTCGCCCAGACCTCGCCGGCCAACCCCTCTCCTCGGGCAAGCCGCAGCACCGATACGCTGCCTCGTCTCTCGGAATCACCCAGATCGTCACCAGAGGCCGTACGGCACGACGACAGTGCAGCACGTCGTCCGCGCCATCGACCTCCCAGAACACACCCACCTCCCAGTCGAGCGCGCGACACAGCGCTTCGAGCGTACGCCTCGAGAGGTCTTCGACCCCCTTGGCGTCCAGCGCCGCGCGACCGACCGCATAGAGCGCGTCTGCGCGGCTGTCGCGGAGCCGTCTGGCGGTCAGGTCTCGCATCGAGGCCCAGCGCCCGTCTGATGTGGATGTCAGCGACACCGACACGTAGGTCCGTCTCCCGTCCTGACGCCACAGCCAGTCCTCGAATCCAGTCGGGGCATCTGGGCCATGGCCGAAGGCTCGCTTCGCCCGGCTCGCCCACTGCCCCGCCCCTTCCGAGAGCTCCCACAGAAAGCGGCCAACGACGGCGTCAGCAGTCAGACCCGTGAAGCGGACAGCCCCCGCATTCCACTCGGCGACCCGTCCCTGGTCGTCTAGCAGAAAGCGGGCATGGCCTCGACGTTCCCCGGGCGCCACATCGATGTCGATGAACGTGTCCTGGGTGATGTCGTGCCGAGCGGTGCGACGAGGTTCATAGGTGACCGGTTCGCGTTCGGTGCGAAACGGTCGATCCAGGGGGACAACTCGGCTGTCAGGCTCAGGTACGGTCATGGCTGCCGGAGTTATCGGCGCAAGGCCAAGAGAAGTGTAAGGAAAACCTGTAAAGGAGCAGGCGGTCAGGCGCCCAGTGTAGATGCGAGGTGGGTTCGCATCCGCGAGACGGCATGGGCGCGGAGCTGAGATACCCGTGACTCACACACTCCGATGACCACGCCAATCTCCTTCAGCGTCAGCTCTTTCTCGTAATACAGGGTCAAGATCGTGCGCTCTCGCTCGGGGAGACGATTCAGCGCACTCGACACCAGCTCGCGCGTTTCGGTCTTCTCCAGCTGCGCGTCTGGATGCTGGTCGGCGCCGACACGAAGAGCAATCAGCGGCTCGCCCTGCTCATCTGTCACGTCGAGCTCGCGCATGACGCTACCTTCAGCTCCGCGAAGCTGGTCCACAGACTTCTGGTAGGCCTCGGCCGACATGTCCATGGCCTCGGCTGCCTCAGCGTCCGTGGGTTCACGCCCCAGCTCATTCCGCAACTGGGCCAGGGTGGAGTCACGCTCCCGACTGAGCCTCCGGAGCGACCGCGGTGCGCGGTCGAGCGAACGCAGCTCGTCGAGCATCGCACCCAACACCCGTCTTCGTGCGAAGGCGTCGAACGGCACGCCAAGCCACGGACGATACCGCCCGGCGGCATCGATCAACCCAAGCATGCCGATACTGATCAGATCCGTCGTTTCGACAGACGGGGGAAGCCGACGCGCCAACCGGGTCGCGGTCGACCTCACGACGTCAACATGCTCGATGACCAGTTGGTTTCGTGTCTCACTCGTGACTTCTTTCTTGGCTGCTCGCATCCGTCGTCTCTCGGCCGGCGCACTTTGGCCCACTTTGGCTAAAGTTCCCGGCCTCACCGACCGATGCGATGCTTGACACCACACCGGTCAGAGGTGTGGTGAGCAACTTCGATGCCGACCGAAAGAACGCTGATTTCGTTGCGAAGAACGCCGGAGAGCCAGTTTTCAGGCGCGGTCAAGTGTCGGCCCAACGACACCGAAGACGCCGACGGGACACGAAGGTGAGTTCAGGGATGCTGCAGACGACGAACGGTCATCTCGACCTGTCGGGGCGTGAACGGCTTGCGCAGGTAGTCGGCGGCGCCCAACCGTATAGCCTCGGCGGCGGTGGCTGGAGACGCACACCCACTCACGACCACGACTCGAACGCCGGGGTTCGCCGTCTTGGCCGCTCGCAGTACATCCAGTCCGTCAGCGCCGGGCATCAGGACGTCTGTCACGACCAGCCAATAGCGATTGGGCTCGCTCTGCAAAGCGCGAATCGCCGCGTCGCCGTCGGGCGCGGCGGCAACCGTGAGCTCGAGCTCCAGCAGCAGGTCGACCAACAGCTCTCGAATATCTTGGTCGTCATCGACAACCAGCACGTCCATCACAGAGAAGCGCCCGTTTTCATCATCTCTAGAGTGCTAATCGGCCCTGGTGCCGTTTCCTCGAATCCCCTCGACCTGGTGGCTTGATCGCTATGACAGAACAGAACGTCCCGACCATACTCGTCGTTGAAGATGACCCCGACCTCCGTGAGCTGATCGCGGAGGCGCTGGAGCTCGACGGCTTTACCGTCACCCAGGCCTGTGATGCGACGAGCGCGCTGACGCACCTGCAGCGTTTCCGGTTCGACGCGGTGGTCATCGACCTCCGTCTTCCCGATGCCGACGGTATGCGAGTGCTCGACCGTGCGCTGGACAAGTATCCGGAGATCGTCTCCGTCGTCGTCAGTGGATACGGAGGGGTTACCGAGGCGGTTGCCGCGATGAAGCGCGGGGCCCACGACTTTCTCATAAAGCCCTTCGAGCTCCCCCAGCTCTCTGCGGTGCTCAAGACGGGCCTCGACCAGCGGTCCGGGCGGGACACCCAGACCGGCACCCGGACCGTCCGTGGCGAGCGGCTTCAGGTCGGCGGCATCATCGGTCACAGCCAACCTATGGAGAAGATGTTCTCCACCCTGGGGCTGGTCGCGCCGCTCAACATCACGGTGATGTTGTTGGGCGAGACCGGCACCGGCAAGGAGCTCGTCGCGCGCACCATTCACGAGAACAGTCCGCGCGCCTCTCAGCGATTCGTCGCCTTCAGCGCCGCCGCGCTCCCCGAGTCGCTCGTTGAGGCTGAGCTCTTCGGTCACGCCAAGGGTGCCTTCACGGGAGCCGTGTCGTCGCGGATCGGTCGTTTCGAGCTGGCTCACCGCGGCACCCTTTTCATCGACGAGGTGGCGCTCATGCCGATGGCGCTCCAGTCGAAGCTGTTGCGTGTCTTGCAGGAGCGTGAGGTGGAGCGGGTTGGCGAAGCTCGTCCGATCAAGTTCGATGCGCGCGTGATCGCCGCCACCAGCGCCGACCTGCCCGAGCTCGTGAAGGAAGGAACCTTTCGGCAGGACCTCTACTATCGCCTCAACGTCATCCGAATCTCGATGCCACCGCTTCGGGAGCGGACCGACGATATCCCGCTTCTCGCGCGGCACTTCGTGGACAAGGCGTGCCGAAGGAACAGCCTCCCGACGCGGACCCTCAGTGAGGCAGCGCTGAGGGCGCTCATTGGCTACGACTGGCCAGGGAACGTGCGCGAGCTCGAGAACGCCATCGAGCATGCCGCAGCGCTGTGCGCGAACGATTCGGAGATCCTGCCGGCTCAACTGCCCCCTGAGGTCATCGAGGCCAAGGCGTCTCTGATGCTCCCGAGCATGGCGATACCCGAAGACGGCATCAATCTCAACGCCGTGCTCTCGAAGATCGAGCACGAGCTGATCAATCGGTGTCTCGAGCGAACTGGTGGGAACAAACGTCAGGCCGCGCGGCTCCTACACCTGAGCCGCACGACACTCATCGACAAGCTCAATCGTCTTGGGCGGGCGGCCGAGCGGGACCAAAACGTCGCCTAGTGTCGTCTAGGCCTCGATCCAGGGGCGGTTCAGTTTCAGGACCTTCGCGACCGGTCTGTCGTCGCTCTCGGCCTTCTCGTTCCACGTAAACTTACCCGCAATCCGTAGTGTGTGAGTGGAGTCTGGTCGCTCCAGAACCCGCGTGACCCGAACCGGGTAGCGGCACGAAACGCCCCACAGATCGACGTGCAACGTCCCGGCTGCCCCGACCTGCAACGCCTCGTCGCTCTCGACCAAACAGCCTGAAAGGCTGGCGTCCATGAGCCGTACGGGCACCTGACGGACCAGCCGTCCTTGTTTGCTATTCTCCAAGATTCTCGTCTCCTTCCACCATCCACATTCGAAGGGCTGCAGAAGACATGCCAGCAGCGAACGATCTCAACATAGCCTGTTGTTGGGGGTCTGACAACTTCTGGTGCGGAACCGTGCAACCAGCGAATTCTCACGACCGTGAGACATAGTTTCTGCCGCTGGGCAGACCCAGGGAGCGCCGACGACCCGCACAGAACCTGGGAGAGTCCCTGGGGCCACACTAGTCAGCGTCATCGTCCCCATCCAGGGCCGTGGCTGATCGTCGACTCTCACGGAGCCGGTGCCGTCGCCGCTGCGCACGGTCGCCTCCGCCCGCCGCGTCTTTACCCATCGCGTCCTCAGCCGGTGCCGTGGCCCCGGGTCGGTACTGCACGACCCTCTCGAGTGCTCGAGCACGTCGCTCATCGAAATCAAGGCGGCTGGCAAGAGACTCAAGTCGCATCCTCTGGTTCTTGTTGTCGATCGCGAGACGCGTTATTTCCACGACCAGATTATTGAGCACTTCGTATTGGAGCGCGTCGTCACCAAACCGGGCGTTGTACGCGTTGATTTCGCTCTGCAGCTGAAGGACTTCAACGATTGGCGTCGGGTTAAAGAACATCTTCAAGACCGGCCGTAAGAGTCGGCGGCTCATGGAAATCAACCGGCCACGCAAGTCCGGGGACGACGCGTAGATCCTGTCGCCCTCGAAGGAAAAGTTGCCTGGTGGAGGCCGAAAACCCGCACTTCCGGCTGCACGCTCCTTCAGGTAGTGCTGCAGTAGGCCGGACCGCACCCGCTCGGGGTCGAGAAACTTGTCCAGTTTGACCTGCGCCAACTCTCGAATCTGAGCCTCTGTGTAGTCAACCCCGCGCTTCTCCCGAATCCGCGAACGAATCTCGTCCATGATCTTCTCGACGTCGATGGAGTCCGATCGAAAGGTGAAGTCTTCCATAGAAGTGCATGTCCTTTGAGTGTCAGGGCGGGAGACGCCCAAGTATAGCTGTCGGGCTGCCTCGCTCTCCAACCAGGGAGAGGGCCGGTTGTCGAGGAACGACAGGAGCGGTACCATCCCATCAGGTGGCGCGCCGACTTGGTCTTCCCCGGTCGGTCTCTCGCCAACGGGCCACTCGGTCTGTCTCGTGAGGAAGTGAAGTGGTCAGGAGACTCATCCCGCTCGTCGTGCTCTGGGTAGCAGCAGGCGTCTATGTCTTTCTGCAGATCGACGCGGGCTGGATACCACACGATGAAGGGACGCTGGCGCACAGCGCGGAACGCGTGCTCTCGGGCCAGCTGCCCCATCGGGACTTCGACGACGTGTACTCCGGTGGACTGACGTTTCTCAACGCACTGGCCTTCCGGTTGCTTGGCGTCAACCTCCTCTCGCCGCGGATCGTGCTGTTTCTGTTCTTTCTCGCATGGCTTCCGTCGCTGTATTTCGTCGCATCCCGCTTCACCCGACCGGTCGGTGCCGCTGCGACCGTGCTGTTGGCCGTCGCGTGGAGCGTACCGAACTATCCAGCTGCGGTGCCATCTTGGTACAACCTGTTCTTTGCCGTATCTGGTACCGCGAGCCTGGCTCGCTATCTCGACACCGACCGCCGCTCTTGGCTCTTCGTGACCGGGGTATGTGCCGGACTATCGGTTGTGTTCAAGATCGTTGGCCTGTACTTCGTCGCCGGCGTGCTCCTGTTCCTCGCGTTTCACGAGCAGATGGGTTCAGCGCGCCGAGGTTCCGACCCCGTCGCACCGGGTCGCGCAGGGATGACCTCCTATACAGCGTTCGCTTCGGCATCCCTGCTGGTTTTTCTCTCGGGGGTCCTCATACTCCTCGGCGAACGGCTGGGCTCGCGGGAACTCGTTCATTTCGTAGTGCCGGTGGCCTGCCTCGCCGGACTATTCCTCTGGAACGAGTTGACGCAGCCGCGGGAGGGCAGCGTCGTGCGGTTCGCGACCTTGGCTCGGCTGGTAGGTCCGTTCGGGCTCGGGCTGTGCCTGCCCCTTGCGATATTCGTGCTGCCCTACCTGCTGTCGGGCTCCGTCACCAACCTCTTCCAAGGCGTTTTCGTTGCGCCGATGACCCGCCTCAGCTTCGCGACTGCGCGTCCGCCTTCGCTGCTCGCGACCACGGTCGCCGTGTTACCACTGGTCGCGTACCTTGGGATCGGCCAACTCACAGGACGCTTCCGCACAGTAGCGATGGCAGTGGGCGCGGTATTGCTGCTTGCCACCCTCCCACTCGCGGCCGCCCAAGACATCCCCTACCGTCTCGTCTGGTACTCGGTACGGATGCTGGTCCCGATCATGACGCTGATCGGGGTCGCCTGGCTCGCGGGCAAGCGTAGAACACAGCGGGCGCCGGCGCTCCGGCGCGAGCGTGTTCTCCTGCTGCTGTGTGTCATGACCACGGCCAGCCTTGTGCAGTTTCCGTTCTCGACGCCCATATACTTCTGCTACGTTGCCCCGATCATCGTCCTGACGGGCCTGGCTCTCGTTTCCTCACTTTCGGACAGGCAGAAGAGGTTTGCGCCGGCCGCGGCCCTGTGCTTCTACCTGATGTTCGCCGTGCTCTTGGATAATCGTGGCTTCATCTACGCGATGGGCTCCCTCTATGTCCAAAGCGATCAGACCGAGACACTGACACTAGACCGGGGCGGACTGAGGGTCAGCGGTGAGGAAAAGGCGGAGTATGAAACCGTGGTGCGTCTGTTACGCGAGCATAGCGACGGTGGTTTCGTCTATGCTGCTCCAGATTGTCCGGAAGTGTACTTCCTGTCTGGCCTCGACAACCCGACGCCGACACTCTTCGACTTCTTCGACGACCCGCGCGGGCGGACCTCGCGTGTCCTGGAGCAAATCGACCATCGGGACGTTCACGTGGTCGCGATCAATCGGCGACCCAGTTTTTCCGATGAGATGCCGCGAGACCTTACCGAGGCGCTGGTTGACCGTTTCCCTCACGCAACGGAGGTCGGTCGTTTCCAGGTGAGATGGAAAGAATAGGACCCGACTCCGACGAGAGCCGATGCTCGCCGACCGTCTGCTAGAGTTCAGTCTGACCTACAGAGCCATTCAGGCTCCCTTTGCGTATCAGAAGCTAGCCCCTGTGCTTGCAGATGAGGATGTTCGACGGGCCCGTGCCGTTCTGGATGTCGGCTGCGGTCCTGGTACGAACACGGCCCACTTCCAGCAGACGGAGTATCTGGGAGTCGACGTGAACGAGGCGTATATCAGAGACGCTCGTCGACGGTACCGCCGGAACTTCCTCGTGGCCGACGTGAGTCGAGTCTTCGTTCGAGATCGTACCTTCGACTGCATCCTCTCCAATAGCCTTCTCCACCACCTCGACAACGCGAGCGTTCGGAACACCCTGGCGAACCTGAGTTCCTTGCTGGCGCCGAACGGGTACGTGCACGTCCTCGACCTTGTTCTACCGACCTCTCGGAACGTCTCCTACGCATTGGCGAGGTCGGATCGAGGCGATTTTCCACGCCCCCTCGGGGAGTGGCGTGAGCTGTTCTGCGAGTTCTTCGAGCCCGTCTTCTTCTCGCCGTACACACTTGGCTTCGCAGGCATAACCCTCTGGAACATGGTCTACTTCAAGGGCCGACCCAAGCCGCTGTGAGCGTCCCCCTGAACGTGTCCGTCGCGGTCCCCGTGTACAACGAGGAGGACAACGTCCCCGAACTGGTCAGGCGGATCGGTGCGGTGCTGGATGCACTCCCGACCGGCGTCCACCAGATGCTGTTCGTTGATGACGGAAGCTCCGACCGCACGCGGGCGCTGTTGGAGGAGGCCGCTCACCGGGATCAGAGGATCGTCGTCGTCGCGCTCTCGAGGAACTTTGGGCATCAACCGGCCCTGACCGCCGCGCTCGATCACGTCGATGGAGACGTCGTGATTCTCATGGACGGTGACTTGCAGGATCGGCCGGAAGCGATCCCTGAGTTCCTGGCAGCCCATGCGCGTGGATACGACGTGGTCTATGCGCAACGCGTCGGGCGCAAGGAGGCGTGGTGGCTGCGCCTTTGTTATTTCCTCTTCTACCGACTCATGGGTTCGATGTCACGCTTGCGTCTCCCGGTCGACGCTGGCGATTTCTGTCTCATGTCAAGGCGCGCTGTCAATGAGTTGCACAAGGCCTCCGATGTCCATCGGTATCTCCGCGGGCTTCGGGTGTGGGTCGGCTTCAGACAGCTGGCCGTGCCGGTGGAACGGTCAACCCGGCACGGTGGGAGATCCAAGTACGGTGTCATCAGGCTCATCAGCCTGGCCCTGGACGGCATCTTCTCCTTCAGCGTTCTACCGCTCCGCATCGCCACAGCGGTTGGGGCCCTGGCGATCGCGTTGTCTGGTGCATTCGGGCTCTACGCGATCTACGCGGCGCTCGTCCTGGACCGTTCACCCCAGGGGTTTACGGCACAGCTCGTCACGATCGTGTTCCTCTCCGGCGTGAACGTGTTCTTTCTAGGCGTCATCGGAGAATATGTGGGGCGAATCTACGAGCAGTCGAAAGCACGACCGCTCTACGTCGTGGACACGATCGTTCGTGGTCCGGAGAACGCTTCGCCCGGCCGACCCTCTTAGACGTGGACGACGCCTACGCTCGATCCTACCGACAGCTGTACGAACGCCACTGGTGGTGGCGCACCAGAGAGCGGTTGTTGATTCAAGAGATCGCTCGTCAAGAACGCACACGACCATGGGGGTCGATTCTGGACGTCGGTTGCGGTGATGGTCTGTTCTTCGACGCCTTATCGACGTTCGGGACAGTGGAAGGCGTAGAGCCGAGCGGTCACCTTCTCGACGACAACGAGCCCTATCGAGACAGGATCCACGTCGGCCCCTTCGACACGAGTTTCGAACCGGGCAAACGGTACGGCCTGATCCTGATACTCGACGTCTTGGAACACCTGGAGGACCCCAAGGGAGCGCTCGAGCACGCCCTGCGGCTTCTCGAGGCGGATGGCAGCCTGATCGTCACGGTGCCAGCGTTCCAGCTTTTGTGGACGACTCATGACGACATCAACGAGCACCTCACCCGGTACACGAGGAAGCGCTTCTCCGCACTGGCGGAGCGGTCGGGGCTGAGAATTGACCACGCGCGATACTTCTTCCACTGGTTGTTCCCGGTGAAGTTGATAGTGCGTGCCATTGAGGCCATGTTCCCGAAAGATCCGACGCCGGCGGAGCTTCCCCCTCCGCTCGTCAACCAAGGTCTCATCGCTCTGTGTCGCCTGGAACACGCTGTGCTCGGTCGATTGCCGATACCGTTCGGCAGCTCACTGCTCGTGGTCGGAGGGCATCGCTAGCTGTGCACGGCGCGGCCCGCCGGAACGGAGCCGGGCCCTGATTCAGATGCGAAACGGCGAGCGAGCGGCACGGGGCGGAGGGGCCCCCGTAAGCGAGTGAGCCGAGGGGGTCTGGGGGAAGCACCCCGAGACCTGACCTCATCGAGGGTGATATTCCCCCAGTTAAGTATTGGCGGGGTCGACGAGACTCGAACTCGCGACCTCCGGCGTGACAGGCCGGCGTTCTAACCAACTGAACTACGACCCCGCAAGGGTCAATCCCAGCCAGTCGGAGGCTGGTGGGCGGTACAGGATTTGAACCTGTGACAGCCGGTGTGTAAAACCGGTGCTCTACCCCTGAGCTAACCGCCCGTGTACTCGTCACGGACCCGGCTGCCGACGAAGCAACCATTATACCTTCGATCCGAACCACGCCTTCAAGCCTAGTAGTCCGATCGACGCGACGAACCCCAGCAGGGCCCGATGCTCGCCGTTTCGAACGGCTTGCTCAAGACTGAAAGCCCGCGCGGACGGCTCGAGCCGGCCGCTCGCGTACCCATCATAGGTCGAACCGAACTTGTGGCGGAGCGCAACCTCCTCCACCGTGATGGCAATCGACATCATCACCGCCAAGTAGCCGAGCACGATCACGGTGACCGGTGTGCTGGCCGCTACTGTGACGAATCCTACCCCGACGATGCCGGACCCGAGGTAAAGCGGATGTCTCGTGAAACGGTAAGGACCCGACGACGTGACCTCCTCGCTTTTTCGCACATGGCCAGCCGCCCAGACCCGGAGCGCCTCCCCGCATGCGGCGACGCACGCCCCCATGGCGATAGACCAATAGGTCGGGTCGGCCAGAAGGAATGCGACCGGTGCGACGACAAAGCCAACGCTGACGCGCAGGCGAGCGATGCGGACAAGCCACCGGGGCGACCGGGCGGCGTCGGGGTCACGCATGCGGGTCAGAGATCCCCAGTCGCCCCACCACACTGGTGAAGACGTCATCGACGGAGATGTCGTCGAGACAGCTCCGCGGCTGGCGACATCGCCTCACGACGACACCCGTTGTCCGAGACCGTCCAGCCTCCTCGCGGCACCGACACTCCTCCCGGGCCGACACTATCCGGTCTGTGGGTGCCCACGGACCGTTCCGCACCGGATCACTTGGTCCATAGATACCCACCACCGGTGTGCCGACGGCCGCGGCAAGGTGCAGCGGTCCCGTATCCCCCGCTACAACCACCGCAGCGTCGTGCACCAGTGAGACCAGGTCGGCCAGACCCGTCTGGGGAGCCATGACGGCACTGCCATTGGACGCGGAGACGACCGCCTCCGCACGCGCTTGCTCGGAAGGTCCCCACGACACCACCGACCGTAGTCCGCACTCCAGGTGCAACCTCCTCGCAAGCTCACCGTAGCGGGAAGAATCCCAGCATTTGCTCTCCCAGGCGGTGCCAGGATTCAACACGACGACTTGTCCGTCTTCTTCGACGTCAAGCTGGCGCCGCGCTCCCTCGACGGCCGAGGACTGTGGGATCCGAAGGGGGAACTCCCAGTCCCCCAGGTCTGCGCCCAAATGCCTGACAAGCGCCAGGTTCTTCTCGATTACGTGGTCACATCGGTCAGCGGAGGCGTGCTCGGTGTACAACCATCGTGCGGCAGGCTCGCGCAGCTGGGCCGGTTCGAATCCAATCACTCGGCGGGCCCCAGATAGCCGTGCAGCCGTCGCGGATTTCAGCAGACCTTGGGCGTCGAGTGCGACATCGTAGTGCTGCTTCCGCAGGTCGGCGATGGTTCTCTCGAGTCCCACTATCCCTTCTGGGTTCACCCGAGGCCAGCCGACCGGTCGTTCCACGGCCGGAACCAGGTCGACCAGCTCACGGAAGCGCTCGTCAACGAGCCAGTCGACCCTGGAGTTAGGAAAGGCGCGGCGAAGAGCCGCCACCATTGGCAACGTGTGGACGAGGTCACCCAGCGCGCTCAATCGAACGACCAGAATCCGCATGGTGTATGGCTGTCGCCGTCAGGCTGATCCGGCCTGTCGCGCCAACCGGGCGATCCGGGCCAACAGATCGCCCGTGGAGTGCCCCTTGCGGTCGCCAACGATAGCGGTCCGACCACCATAGCTGCGAACCGCCTCCCGTTCAGGGACCGTCTCGACGGTGTAGTCAGTGCCCTTGCAATGGACCTCAGGACGGAGCACCCCGAGCAGATCAGAAACGGTCGGCGTCGAAAACACCACAACGTAGTCCACCATCTCCAACGCGGCCACCAGCTCGGCGCGCTCGGCAACGGGCAAAACCGGCTGCCCCTGGCCCTTGAGCGCCGTCACCGATTCATCGCTGTTGATGGCCACCACGAGACGATCGGCCTCGGCCGCCGCACCTGCGAGATAGCGAAGGTGCCCGACGTGCAGCAGGTCAAAGCATCCGTTGGCGAGGGCGATAGACTGACCGGCCTCACGGTCCGCGGCGACTGCCTCGAGCAACTCGGTATGGGAAACGACTCGGCCCACAGTAGATCCTCAGTCTGCCAGGTCGGTGGTCACGGCGTGTCGGAGCTCGTCCCCCGATACCGTTGCCGTGCCGCGCTTCATCACGACGGTCCCGCCTGCATAGGTCGCCAGTCGCGAGGCCTCGTAGAACGAGGCGCCTGCCGCCAGCGCCAGCGTCATCGTGGCGATCACGGTGTCGCCAGCGCCCGTCACGTCCGCCACCTCGTCGGACCCGAAAACCGGAATGTGAGTCGTAGGCGTGTCCGGCTCGAATACCGACATCCCTCGGCTTCCCCTCGTCAGCACTACGGCCCTCGACTGTGTTCTCTTGAGTATCTCTCGGCCCGCCCGCTCGAGCTTTCGCGCGTTGTCTCCGATCGAGATATTCAACATCTCCTCGGCTTCGGACTGATTCGGCGTACACGCGGTGAGACCACGATATTTGAGCAAGCCGTGACGGGAATCGACCAGGATCGGAATCGGATGCCGGCGCTTCCGCGCCGACAATCGCTTCTTGAGCCCCGACACGAAGCGTGGCGTGATGAGCCCGGAGCCGTAGTCAGAGACCAGCACCGCATCGCACCCCGCCAACGCTGCGTGGGACGCACGTTCGACGCCAGGATCCATCCGTCCCTTCGACGACGATACCTCGCGGTCGATCCGAACGATCTGCTGCCTCGCCGAGTGCAGACCACCGGCGAGAACCCGTGTCTTGACCGGCGTGCGGTAGCCACGAGTCCGCACCACGCCCGACCGGTCCACGCCCCTCGGGAACGCCTTGATGAGCCGACGATCGATCTCCTCGTAGCCCACCTGCCCGACCAGGCGGACGCTCCCTCCCAGAGCAGCCACATTGGCAGCGGCGTTGCCCGCTCCGCCGGGACAGACGACCGTCTGGTCGTAGTCGAGAATGAGGACTGGGGCCTCGCGCGACACCCGAGCCACACGTCCATGGATAAACTCGTCGGCAATGAGATCGCCCACGACGGCGACGCGCCGGCCTCGCAAGCTGTCGATGAGACCAAGCAGCCGGCTCTCCAGCTGGTGATTCCCGGGACGTGGGTGAATGGAGCTCGGTATCGCCATCGTCGTCCTATTTACACCCCGGAATCAGAACTCAGAACCGGTGTCCGCCATCGCCGATGCATCCACAGCCAGAGTTCAGGATAGCGACGTACATACATCTCCAGTAGATCTGTGCACCGCTGCGTGTATGTACGAATCGGGTCGGGGTCGTCATCGGCAGGTGGTTCGATCGGCGCCTCGTAGACCATCCGGTAACGCCCACCCGGCAACGGAAGCGCGAACACCGGGATGATCGGCGCTCCGGTACGGAGCGCCAGGACGGCCATGGCCGAGGTCGTCGACGCAGGACGGTTGAAGAAGTCGACCATCACGGCGCTCCGGTCCTGGATGTGCTGATCGATCATCATGCCCACCGACTCTCGCTTCAAGAGCGCTTTCAGCAAGCCGCGAATGGCTCCTCGACGCGGAACGATTCGTGTCCCCACTCGGGTGCGAATGCGCTCGATGATTCGCTCGAGCAACGGATTGTCGAGTTTGCGCGCCACCATCACGACCGGCTTGTGGCGGAGGGCGTGCATCATGAGCTGCAATTCCCAGTATCCGAAATGACCGGCGCAATACATCACACCTGTGCCGCGTGCGAGCGCTTCCTCGACCCGCTCTTCACCCTCGATCTCGACGAGACCCATGACTTCGTCGGCGTTCATCGCGTCGAACTTGAGCAACTCGACGACATGCCGACCCAAATGTCTGAACGTACCCCGCAGTATGGTCAGGCATTCGTCCTCAGCCCGTGAAGGAAACGCTGCTCTCAGGTTTTCCAGGGCCAGCTGGCGTCGTCGGCCATGCAAGATGTAAAAGAGCCAGCCGAGTCCGCTACCAAGCCGCAGACTGGCACGTCGCGGCAGGGCACGGACGAGCGCCAAGACACACACGACCGCAACATATTCGAAACGGTGTCGCATTAGTGCCCGGAGTCACTTCGAGCCGCGGCCAGGCGTTCCTCCAACCAGGCGCGAAATCTCTCCGCGGACGTGAGGGACACCTGAAGCGGCGCCCACAGCACTGAGTATTCAAAGGGGGTATGAGGAAGGAGTCGAACGACATCCTTCTCGGTCGTCGCCACGTGGTCGGCGCCCACCGCGACACGCCGCTTGCCGATGTCGGCGAGATCGCGTCGTGTATACGAATGATGGTCGCGGAAGCTCATCAGGTCGAGCACATCGTACCCTGCTGACGTGAGCCCGTCGACAAACGCACGAGGGCGGGCGATGCCGGCCACGGCGAGCACCTTGGCCCCCGGTTCCAGCGGGACGGGCTTCGACGTCTCAGCGTCTCTGGGGATGTCGAGGCGTCGAGTCACCTGAAACACCTCCGACACGCCAAGACGGGTCGCCACCGCGGAACCATCATCCCCTTCGACAACCAACGCGTCGGCCCGCCGAGCCGCATCTACGGGTTCACGCAATCGGCCGAATGGGAGGGTTCGCGGATCGGCCAAATCCTCCGGTCCGATGACCAGAAGATCGACATCTCGACTGAGCGTGAAATGCTGAAATCCATCATCCAGCACGTGGACCGTGACACCGAGCTGCGTTTCGGCCAGTCGGCCAGCCAGATAGCGGTCCTCGGCAACAACCACTGAAGCGGAGGTCAGGCGACGGGCCAGCATGAACGGCTCGTCCCCGGCCACCTCGATTCCTGTCTGAAGCCTGCCACGATCGCTCACGACTACCGCGCCATCGACTCGACGCGTGCGACCGTATCCGCGGCTGAGCACCGACGGGTGCTCTCCGAGCGCAGCAAGCACCTTCGCAACTTCGGCCGCGACGGGAGTCTTGCCGCTCCCACCTACCGACAAGGCTCCCACGCTGACAACCGGCTTCTCGAGTCGACGGCGCGCCTCGGGCCGTGACTCGTACCACCGCCGCCGCTGTCTGGCCAGCACGCCGTACGGATTAGGGAACGGCACGGAGTGTCTGTCTGTCCGCGCGGGCCGGAGCCCCCGGCGGAAGAAGATCCTTGATGACCGCCATCGTCTGACCGCGAGCACCTCGGTTCGCATCGACGAGGGCCCGAGCGGCCGCGCCAAGGCTGGCACGTCGGACCGGGTCCCGTAGCAGGGCGAGCAGCTGGGTCTCCAGGTCGGAGACGGTCCGCACCTGAACGGCGGCGTCGTTCCTCAGGAACAGGTCGGCTATCTCCTGAAAGTTTCGCATGTGCGGTCCGAAGAGGATCGGCCTGCCGAATACCGCCGGCTCGAGGATGTTGTGCCCGCCACCCGGCACCAAACTGCCGCCGACGAACACCACGGTGGCGAGCTGGTAGAGGCGCGCCAGCTCACCAACCGTGTCCAGCACAACGACGTCGGCCGCCACCGGCGGGTCTGCGGGCAACCGGGAGCGGAGGATCGTCTCGAAACCGCGCCCGAGTGAGGACGCGAGCACCCGGGACGCCCTCTCAGGGTGTCGGGGAGCGAGGATGAGAACGGCGTCATGGTCAGTCTCTCGAAGGCGCGAAAACGCCTCCAGGACCGGTTCATCTTCGCCGTCGAGTGTACTGGCGGCCACGATCACCGTCCGCTCCTGCGTAAAGGAGAAGTAGCGAAGTACGCGGTCGCCCACGTGCAGATCGGCGCCGATGGCGGCCACGTCCAGCGCGTCGAATTTCAGGCTGCCCGTCACCGTGAGCCGGTCGGTCCGGAGCCCAAGACCCACGAAGCGTCGCCCCCAGCCTTCGGTCTGGGCACAGACTCGGTCGACGTCCTCGAGCACTCTGCGCATGAACCCAGAGCCGAGCCGATAACGCGCATACGACCGGTCGGAAATACGGCCGTTGACGATGAGCGTCTTGACACCGCGGCGGCGGCAGGCCCGCAGCCAGTTGGGCCAGATCTCCGTGTCCACGAACACCACCAAGTCAGCCGCCGCCCGGTCAAGTGTGCGTGTGACGAAAGGCGGCAGGTCCAGCGGTGCGTAGAACACACCATCCACGGCATCGCCCAGCTCGCGGGCAACCTGTTGACCCGTCACCGTCGTGGTCGACACAAGCAACCGGTGGGATGGATAGGTCTCCCGGAGATCTCGCAGCAGTGAGCGAGCGGCGAGCACCTCGCCGACAGAGACGGCATGAATCCACACCGAGCGTTCGTGACGGGGATTGACCGACTCAGGGACTCTCCCCAGCCGGTCCCCGAGTCGTCCGAACGACTTCCCTTCACGAGAGCGACGGAAGGCAGCGACAGGCAGCAGCGCGAGAAAGTAGAAGAGCAGCCCGAGGCTGTACAGAACGTGCATGGAGGGCGCTTCGGCGGAGTATAAGCCCCAACCAGAGGGCCCGCAAGGAATCCGGTCTGTTACAATAGTCCGTTTCAGACAGCGGTCACGGTGCCCACGGTGGCCTACCCGCAGTTCATGGTTTTTCTCGTCACAGTTCAGAGCTCACAGCTCGCAGCGTTTTTGGAGGCGTGTCAGACATGGCCATCAAGGTCGGCATCAATGGGTTTGGGCGGATAGGACGCAATATTCTGCGTGCGGCGCTCAATGAGAGCGAACTGGATTTCGTCGCGGTCAACGACATCACCCAGACGGACACCCTGGCGCACCTGCTCAAGTACGACTCCGTGCTGGGCAATCTGAGCGAGTCGGTCTCGGTGAACGGCGACCGCATCTCGGTCGACGACCGGTCGTTCACGGTACTGTCGGAGCGGGACCCGGCCGCCCTCCCCTGGAGTGATCTGGGTGTGGACGTCGTACTCGAATCGACCGGACTGTTCACCAAGCGGGACGATGCGGCGAAGCATCTCGCGGCGGGAGCCAAGAAGGTGGTCATCACCGCACCGGCCAAGGGTCCCGACCTGATGCTGGTGCTCGGTGTCAACGACGAGCAATACGACCCCTCGAGCCACCACATCATCTCCAATGCCTCGTGCACCACGAACTGCCTCGCTCCGATGGTCAAGGTCCTCAACGACAGCTTCGGACTCGAACGCGGCTGGATGACGACGGTCCACGCCTACACCAACGACCAACGTCTCCTGGACTTGCCCCACGGCGACCTCCGTCGCGCTCGCGCGGCAGCCGTGTCGATGATCCCGACGACGACGGGAGCGGCCAGCGCCGTCGGACAGGTGCTGCCCGAGCTGAAGGGCAAGCTCGACGGCATCGCCTTGCGGGTGCCGACCCCGAACGTCTCCGTGGTCGACCTGGTGGCCAACCTGAAGAACCCGACCACCGCGGAAGAGGCGAATGCGGCGTTCGCCGCCGCTGCGGACGGTCCCCTCAAGGGCATTCTGCAGCTCGTCACCGACCCGCTCGTGTCAATCGATTTCCGCGGCGACCCGCACTCGTCCAGCGTCGATGCCGCCTACACCAAAGTGATGGAAGGCGACTTCATCAAGGTCCTGTCCTGGTATGACAACGAGTGGGGCTACTCGTCGCGCTGTGTAGATCTGGTCAAGAAGATCGGCGCAGCCGGGCTCTAAGCGCGGCGCGGTCGCGGGTCAATCGTGAAGAAGCGGACCATTCGAGATCTCGATCTCGCCGGCAAGCGTGCGTTGATCCGGGTCGACTTCAATGTCCCACTCGCCGACGGCACGGTCGGGGACGACACACGCATTCGTCGTTCGATACCGACCCTCCGCTACGCGCTCGACCAAGGCGCGACGGTGATTCTCGCCTCCCACCTGGGACGGCCCGACGGACAACGGAAGCCCGCGCTCAGCCTGTCCCCCGTCGCGGCCCGTCTGTCGGCGCTGCTTGACCAGCCCGTGGCATTCGCCGCCGACTGCATCGGTGAAGAAGCTACGGCCGCAGTCTCGGGCGCGCAGGCAGGTGGCGTAGTGCTCCTAGAGAACCTCCGTTTTCATCCTGAGGAAGAGGCGAACGAGCCTGCCTTCTCAGAGCAGCTCGCCACATCGTCGATGGCGGATGTCTATATCAACGACGCCTTCGGTGCGGCCCATCGCGCCCACGCGTCAACCGTGGGTGTGGTCACGCATGTCGCGGTGGCTGCCGCCGGGATATTGATGGCGAAAGAGATCGAGCAGCTCGGGTCGCTGCTCTCGTCACCCGACCATCCGTTCGTCGCGGTGCTGGGTGGGTCCAAGGTCTCAGGAAAGCTCGAGGTGATCGAGAATCTTCTCGGGAAGGTGGACGGGCTGCTCATCGGTGGAGCCATGGCCTACACCTTCTTCGCGGCCAAGAGCTGGCCAATCGGGAGGTCTTTGGTCGAACCCGACCTGCTGCACGCGACCCGACAGATCGAGGCTGGCGCGAAAGAACACAACGTCGAACTGAGACTGCCGACTGACCACGTGGTGGCCGCACGCGTCGAGTCTGGAGCTGCCCACGAGACGATCGGTGTGACCGACCCGGCCATCGGGGAGCGCCTGGGGCTCGATATCGGACCTGTCACCTCCGCGGCCTACGCCGACGTCATCCGAGGAGCCCAGACGGTCGTGTGGAACGGCCCGATGGGGGTGTTCGAGATCGACGAGTTCTCGAGCGGCACGATGACCGTCGCACATGCGGTCGCCGAATCAACCGCGCGAACCGTCATTGGCGGTGGGGATTCGATCGCAGCGGTGACCAAGGCCGGGGTCGCCGACCTGATTACTCACATATCAACCGGCGGTGGCGCCTCCCTGGAGTTTCTCGGTGGGCGTACTCTGCCCGGCGTTGCTGCGCTGCCGGAAGCGTAGTTCTGGAGTCTGTATGAGAAATCCCTTTGCTGCCGCCAACTGGAAGATGCACAAGAGCATCGCTGATGCCGTGAGGTACGCGGAGATCTTTCGCGGGCTCGTTCACGACGCGTCCGTGGAGGTCGCCTTGGCGCCTCCCTTCACCGCCCTGCGTGGCCTCGCAGACGCCCTCACCGGGTCGTCGATCGGCGTAGCGGGGCAAGATCTCTACTGGGAATCTCAAGGTGCCTTCACGGGTCAGGTGAGCGCAGAGATGCTAAAGGAAGCGGGCGCGAGCCACGTCATCATCGGCCACTCCGAGCGCAGGCAGATCTTTGGCGAAACGGACGAGCAGGTGAACAAGAAGGTCAAAGCCGCGATCGCGGGTGGTCTGACGCCTATCGTCTGTGTCGGCGAGACGCTGGACCAGCGAGACACCGACCAGACGTTGACGGTGCTCACCGAACAGATCCAGTTGGGTCTGCGAGAAGTGACCTCGGACCAGGCGGCCGAGCTGGTGGTCGCCTACGAGCCAGTGTGGGCCATCGGAACCGGTCGAAACGCGACTCCAGACCAGGCGCAGCAGGCACATGCCCACATCCGGTCCCGCCTCGAGGTCGCCTTTGGGACCGACGCGGCCGCCCAATGTCGCGTGATCTACGGCGGGAGCGTCAAGCCTGGAAACGTAGCCCAGCTCTCCGAGCAACCGGATGTGGACGGGTCACTCGTGGGCGGCGCCGGCTTGGACCCCGACAGCTTTGCCGAGATCGTGGCAAAGAGCTGATCCGCAAGGGTATAATCGCCCAAATGCTGAGTATGGTGATGTCCGGCGTCTACGTGCTCATCTGCTTTCTGCTGCTGATGGTCGTACTCCTTCAGCAGGGGAAGGGCGGGGATATCGCGTCGGCCTTCGGAGGTAGCGGCAGCCAGGCGGCGTTTGGCGCCCGGGCCGGAGCAACGTTGCTCACCCGCGCGACAACAGTCCTGGGGGCGTTGTTCATGGTTGGCGCGATGGTCCTTGCCGTCATGGGTCAGCGCGGTCCTAGCTCGGTCATCAGCGGACTCGATGAGCCGGCTCCGATCGAAGCACCGGCCGAAACGGAACCAACGGCACCCGAGCAGCCGTAGCACTGTCAGCTCGATCCTCGAATCCTCTCCACGCTAGCGGAAGTGGCGGAACTGGCAGACGCACCAGCTTGAGGGGCTGGCGGTGGCAACATCGTGGGGGTTCGAATCCCCCCTTCCGCACCACAACTCAACACCGCCTGCCAACCGGCGTGTTTTTTGATCCCACCGGCGACGGCCAGGACCCCGCGCCGCTCAAGTCCTGGACCAAGATGCGTGGACGCATCCGCCGACGTGAGCCGGACCAACAGCGTGACGGCAACTCGCTCGGGAAAGTGCAGAATGTCCGTGGAGACAGCTCGGTCAGGATTCACGGTGCAACCCGGCATCGCTCAGATGCTGACCGGAGACCCTCGTGGTCACTCTGTCCGAATCGGTGGTCACGTAAGCAGACACTCACCATTCACGGGCTGCCCGAGCGCCTTGGCCCGCAGACCAGTCGAAACGCTCAGCCTTCTGGCCCTGGGGCTGGTCTGGAGAGGCCTGAGGATGTGCGCCGTGCGGGGCGTCTCTGCCGCAACCCCCGATGCGCATCGGGCACAGGTCCGTCGGTCGGCACGTTTCGCGACCGCGCTACCTGCCTCGTGCGATGGGGCTCCTGACGGCACGGTCCGTGGTCCCAACGGGACACGGCCGGGTGCGCGTCGATCCGAGGGCGGTGAGGCCGTTTACGCCATTCTTCTTTTTCACAAGACTCGGAACAGATCCCGATCTGTATACTGTTCAAAGACGGTCAGGGTCGTTCCTTGGCTCACGATTTCTTGGCCGCAGAGATCAGGAGCGCTCGATGAAAATCGCGGCTTGTGTGTTGACCGCCGCTGGGATCTGGTTCCTGCCGCCAGGAGCCGCCCATCCGCTGCACGCCGCGAATCCGCAACCACTGGTGGCCATCGCACCGGGCCCGACACCGTCCAGTGCTCCGCATCGCGCTCTGCTCGACCGCTACTGTGTCACTTGCCACAACGACAGGCTGCGGACTGCCGACCTCGCGCTCGACACGCTGGACCTGGAGCACGTCGGCCAGGCACCGGAGGTCTGGGAAAAGGTCGTGCGAAAGCTGCGGGCCGGTGTCATGCCCCCGGCGGGAAGGCCGCGGCCGGACCAACCAGCTTATGACGGCCTGGCGACATGGTTGGAGACGGCGCTCGACCACGCGGCGGCAGCCAGCCCAGATCCCGGTCGGACGGAACCCTTCCATCGCCTGAACCGAGCGGAGTACCGGAACGCGGTGCGCGATCTGCTCGCGCTCGACATCGACATCACGGCGCGGCTTCCGCCCGATGACGCGAGCTATGGTTTCGACAACATCGCCGGCGTACTAAAGATGTCGCCCACGCTCATGGACCGCTACCTCTCGGAGGGTTCGACGAGGGGATCCAGCGGGCCCTCGAGTTCCTCCTCATCAGCCCGGACTTTCTGTTCAGGGTGGAGCGCGACCCAGAAGCGGTCCCCCCGAAAACCGCCTATCGCGTCAGCGATCTCGAACTGGCCACCCGTCTCTCGTTCTTCTTGTGGAGCAGCATTCCCGACGCGGAGCTGCTCGACCTGGCAGTCCAAGGTGAGCTCCGCCGCCGAGCCGAGCTGGAGCGACAGGTGCGGCGGATGCTGGCCGACCCCCGGTCCAGCGCCTTGGTGAGCAACTTTGCCGCCCAATGGCTGTTCTTGCGTAATCTGCCGGCGTTGACGCCCGACCCACGGTTGTTCCCCGATTTTGACGAGGGCCTGCGCGAGGCGATGCGACTCGAGACGGAGCTCTTTGTGGAGAGCATCATCCGCGAGGACCGCAACGTGACGGAGTTCCTCACGGCCGATTACACCTTCGTCAACGAACGACTAGCCCGCCACTATGGGATTCCGCACGTGCAGGGCAGCCATTTCCGCCGCATCACCGTACCGGGCGGTACGCGCGGCGGACTGCTCGGGCAGGCCAGCATTCTGACGGTCACCGCCTACCCGCATCGCACCTCGCTGGTACTGCGGGGCAAATGGGTCCTGGAGAACATCCTCGGCACGCCACCACCGCCGCCGCCGCCCGACGTGCCGCCGTTGGAAGAGACGCCCGGCGCGGCGCAGGCGCTCTCGATGCGAGAACGGATGGTCCAGCATCGCTCAAGCCCCACGTGCGCCGCCTGTCACGCGATCATGGATCCGCCGGGGCTATCGCTCGAGCAGTTCGACGCCGTTGGACGATGGCGCGAGGTGGACGCCTCCTTCGCTCCGATCGATGCCACGGGCGGGCTCCCCGACGGCACCACGTTCGACGGCGTGGCCGGACTCCGGCAGGCGTTGCTGAGTCGCCCCGAGCAGTTCATCTCGACGCTGTCTGAGAAAATGCTGACCTATGCCCTCGGCCGGGGTGTCGAGTACTACGACGCGCCGGCGCTGCGAGCGATTTTCGAAGACGCCGCCCCAGACGACTATCGGTTCTCGTCACTCGTCCTCGGAATCGTGAACAGTACGCCGTTTCAAATGAGGAGAACGCAACCATGATCATCACCAAGCGGGCTCTCCCCCGGCGCACGGTGCTCCGCGGTATTGGCGCCACTCTGGCGTTGCC
This sequence comes from Vicinamibacterales bacterium, assembly GCA_965249105.1. Lineage (GTDB taxonomy): Bacteria > Acidobacteriota > Vicinamibacteria > Vicinamibacterales > UBA8438 > CAUZIB01. Next base: position 3,522,822 of record OZ252219.1, read on the forward strand.
TTTGTTGGATGCGATGGTCCCGGCGCTCTCCGCCTCGACCAGGACGGCCGCCGCTCCAGTGCGCCGCCTGGGGTTTCTCTACGTGCCGAACGGGGTCGCCATGACCGGGACGGTGAATCAGTGGACGCCCGAGGGTGTGGGTACCGGCTTCACCTTCTCGCCGATTCTGAAACCCCTCGAGTCGTTTCGGGAACAGCTGGTGGTGGTGAGCGGTCTCAGCCACAAGGAGGCAGATTCGAAAGGCGACGGCAATGGCGACCATACCCGTGGCTCCGCCACCTGGCTGAACGGGGTCCGCCCGAAGCACACCGAAGGCGCGGATGTGCGAGCGGGTACCACCGCCGACCAGATCGCCGCGACCGCGTTGGGCCAAGACACGCTGCTGCCATCGCTCGAGCTCGGTTTGGACCCCAACTTCATGGTTGGCAACTGCGAGGGCGGGTACAGCTGCGTCTACATGAACACGCTCGCCTGGCGTACCCCGACCACGCCACTTCCGGCGGAGGTCAACCCCCGCATCGTGTTCGAGCGGCTCTTTGGTGAAGGCGGCACGCCGGAACAACGGCTTGCGCAGGCGCGCAAGACGGGCAGCCTTCTGGATGCCGTCCTCGACCAGATGACACGTTTGCAGCAAACGCTCGGACCGGCGGATCGCGACAAGGCCAGCGACTATTTCGACTCCGTGCGGGAGATCGAGCGTCGCATTCAGCATACCGAGCAGCAGGGCGGCGCGGCGGTCCTGCCGGCGCTGGAACGCCCCCTCGGCATACCGGAGACGTACGCCGCTCACGCCGAACTGATGTTCGAGCTGCAGCGTCTCGCGTTCCAGGCCGATATCACCAGGGTTTTTACTTTCATGCTGGGGCGTGAAACCAGCCCGCGCACGTTCCCAGAAATCGGCGTCTCCGAACCGCATCATGGCTTGTCGCACCACGGCAACAAGTCGGAACAGCTCGAGAAGTTCGCGCGCGTGAATACCTATCAGGTGCAGCAGTTCTCGTCGTTCCTGGAGAAGCTGCGCACGACGCCAGACGGCGAAGGCACCCTGCTGGACAATTCGCTGCTGCTCTACGGCGGCGGTCTCAGCAACGGGAATGAGCATTCCCATATCAATCTGCCGCTCGTGCTGGCCGGCGGTGCGGCGGGACGGCTCGAGGGGGGGCGTCACCTGGAGTATCCGATCGATACGCCGATGGCCAACCTCTTATTGAGCGTGCTGGAAAACGTCGGTGTGTCGGAGGACCAGCTCGGCGACAGCACAGGGCGGCTCGAGCTCGACGCGCAACGGCTGTCTGGCGTCTAACGGATGACCGATGACGATGCGATGGGGATGCGCATGACACCGCGGAACCGAATCTGGCTGGTACCGCTACTGGGGTTGCTGAGCCTCGGCGCCACCGGGCGGGATGTTCCGCTCGTGGAGGCGGTGAAGGCCAAGGACGTGGTGACGGTGCGTGCCCTCCTGCAGCAGCCGCTTGATGTGAACGTTGCAGAGCTGGACGGCACGACGGCATTGCACTGGGCCGCTCACGGCGATGATCTCGATATTGTGGATCTCGTGCTGCGGGCCGGTGCGGACGTTTCGGCGACGAACCGATATGGTGTGACGGCGCTCTCGATCGCCTGTGAGAACGGCAACCCGCTGCTGATCGCGCGGCTCCTGCAAGCCGGGGCCGACCCCAACACCACCCTTGCGGACGGCGAGACGGCCCTCATGACGGCCGCGCGTACGGGCCGACCAGACGCTCTGACCGTGTTGTTGCGATACGGTGCGGAGGTGAACGCCAAGGAGCGCCAGAGGGGACAGACAGCCCTGATATGGGCGGCAAGCGAGAACAACGCCGCCGCCGCCGCCGTCTTGAGTCACGCCGGTGCACGCACCGATTGGCGGTCGACCGGAGGGTTCACGCCGCTGCTGTTTGCCACGCGTGCGGGGCACATCGAGACGACCCGTGTCTTGCTCGAAGCGGGCGCAGACGTCAACGACACCCTGCCGGATGGCACGAGCGCGCTCGCTTTGGCCATCATCAACGCCCACTACGAGCTGGCGACCGTGCTGCTGGACTCGGGAGCGGACCCGAAGGCCGATCGACAAGGGTGGACGGCGTTGCACCAGGTGGCCTACACGCGCAGCCCCAACATTGGCCTAGCCAACCCCGGGGCCTTACCGACGGGGACGGTGGGTTCGCTGGATCTCGTCAGTCGGCTTGTCGCGCATGGCGCGGACCCGAATGCGCGGCAGACGAAAGAGCGACGGCTCAAGAACATACTCGACGATAGGAACATCCTGAACCGGGTGGGCGCCACGCCGTTCTTGCTGGCCGCCAAGCACGCCGACGCCAGGCTCATGCGGGCGCTCGTCGCGCACGGCGCCGATCCGTTCCTGACCAACGAGGATGGAACGACGCCCCTGATGGCGGCCGCCGGCGTTGGCATCTGGGTGGTGGGAGGGAGCGCCGGAACGAATGAGGAAGCGCTGGAGACCGTCCAGTTGGCCTTGGCACTGGGCGGCGATGTGCATGCCGTCGACGACTATGGGTACACGGCGCTGCACGGCGCTGCCCACCGCGAGGCCAGGGCCATCGTACGGTTGCTCGCCGACGAGGGCGCGAAGCTCGACGCGAGATTGACCAAGACGAGCGCGCACAAAAACGGCGGGAAAGAAGGGTGGACGCCGCTGACCATTGCGGAGGGAGTGTTCTACGCGAACACGTTCAAGCGGAGTTTCGAGACGGCAGCCCTGCTTCGTGACTTAATGCAACAGCGTGGTCTACCGACTGACCGGCAGCGAGCCGGCGATGGCGGCGGCGTCGCATCCACGCCGCCGCAGGACGAGCGATAGCACGGGCGCACACAACGCAGCGGGGCGGGATGCATCGGCGGCCGAATGCAACCGTAATTGCGAACCTGGCCACTAAGGGCTCCTCAGCAGAATCGGTGGGTGAAAATTCAGCGAATGCCGGCGGGTTTTCCAAGGACCGGTGGGCGCGCTCTTTGCGTCCACGGGTCCGGCAGCTTCGACACGCGAGCACGTGAGTCGGCCTGATCCCGGTCGCGCAAAGTGAGCATCACTTCGTTTCAGGGCCACGAAACGCCGAAAATGGCCAGATCGGGCCAGAAAACGGATTTACGCGCTCCTTCGAAGCCCATTCGGGCCCACAGATCTTGCGGAAGAGCCATATTATTCAGTAGTGTTTGGGGAGCTCGGCGGTGGTGAGTGCGCCGAGCACCGGTTCGCGCGACCTTCCTTTCCCCGTGGTCTCGTGTAGACGTCACACCCGTTGTGGATTCCAAATAGCTGGAGGTGCTCTCATGCGTTTCGTGGTTCTCGTCGCGGCTGTCGTCGGGCTTGGCGTCTCGGAGGCGTCGGCACAAGATCCTTTTGCGGGGGTGACGAACGAGCCCCGTCCATCCGAGTTCCTCCACTGGGACGCGGAGTCGTTCGCCGGGTTCAAGAGCGAGCTTGAAGACCAGCTTCGGGAAGGGCCCGGGATGCTCGGTACGCCGTTCTACGCCCTGGACGCTCTCCCAAGGGCCGATCATCGGTGGCACGACGTGCAGATCATTCATCGAGCGGGGTATACCCAACCCGAGATCCACGAGACCAAGTGGGATATCTACGTGGTTCTGGACGGGTCGGGAACCGCCCTGCTTGGCGGCGAGCGAGTGAACTGGGTCGAGGGGCTGCCGCGCGAGGAGCGCGAGAAGCAACGGCCAGAGCTGAGTGGCGCTCAGGAGTTCCAGATCACGAAGGGCGACATGCTGCATGTGCCCGCGCGCTCTTGGCATCAGGTAAAGGTGGCGGAAGGGGAGTCGATCACCTACGCGCTGATCAACGTGTTCGAGGAGTAGACAGGGGCACGTCGTGCGTTCGAATCGGGATCGTGCTCGGGCTCGCGCAAAGTGAGCATCACTTCGTTTCAGGGCCACGAAACGCCGAAAATGGCCAGATCGGGCCAGAAAACGGAATCACGCGCTCCTTCGAAGCCCATTCGGGCCGACAGCCGCAACCGCTCGGCCTCCTGTGCGTAGTCGGGGATGGTGCCGGTGAAGATACGCATCGTCGCCCGTCCCCCACGCCGCACCTCCCGCTCGACCTTGATGAAGTCCGGCGGGTCAGCCCGTAACGCCAGCCGCGCCGCCACGGTCGCGCCGAGCTCGGCGATCCGATCGAGATCCGGGTAGTTGACGGTGTCTGCGTCATCGGTCGGCCGGTGGTAGTCCTCGTGGCTCCCGGCAAAGAACGCGAGGCTCGGCACTTCGGCGTCGCTGAGGCTCCTCACGTCGGTCGGCAGATACGGATCGGCGACGAATTGCAGGTCGAACAACGAATTCCCCTTTCAATACCCTACCGGCACCGACCGCAAACATGGGCTAGACGACGACGTCCAACGGATCGTGTCGAGCGAGCAAAAAAAAGAACGCCGGGGAGCCTCGTGGCTCCCCGGCGTCACATGATGCTCGCGAAAAGCGGATCCCCGCCCGACCCTAGAAGGACGTCTGCACGCCGAACGACAGCTGTCGGCCCGGCTCGATGCCGATCACCCGGAGGAAATCTGGATTCTTGACCCCCGAGCCCCCGTAGAACCGGTTCCGGGCCGTGACCCTGGCCTGGTTGAAGATGTTGTTCGCGTCCATGTAGACGCGCGTCCGCACATCGCCAACCGTGAACACCTTCGAGAACCGCAGCGCGACCTCCGTCCTGTACTCCTCGAACTCCGTGCCCGGCTCGATCAAGTCGACGGTGAGGGTCGGGTCTACGCCCGGGCCGAAGTCGAGGCCGGGGAAATCGGTCGTGGTGATGGCATAGGTGGCATTAATGGGCACCCCGGCGAACACCTGGAAGAGACCGGAGATCATCGTGTCCCACGGTAGCGGCAACGCCCCTGACAGCTTGCCCATCGGCCGGTACGGCGACCCCGTCTCACAGTGCCGGATCGTGTTGGGGGTCTCGGCCATCGGCTCGTGGCAGAAGCTGTCCGTATTCGTGCCGGCCGTAAAGCTCCCCGTCATGAAGCCGCCGCGGGGGAGCTCCCCGTCGAGAATCACCTCGAACCCGTTCCATGTCCGCCAGTCCTCCGGCGCCCCCGTCAACAAGTCATTCCCCCCTGTAATAACCTTGCCCTCCTCTACGTTGAATAGCGGGACAGTAACGCCTTGGGCGCTGGGCGGCAGGTCGGGGTCAGTCGGTCCGGTGAAGGTCCCCGCGGAATACCAGTCGGCCGCGGAGTTATTCAGGTTGTCGGTCCACCGGAAGTTGCTGTAGCTGCGCCGGTGCCACATCCCGCTCACCGACCAGCCGGGGGCCAGCTGGCGCTCGATGCCGGCCGAGTATTCCCAGTTGGTGCCCCGGGGTGCGTTCGGGTCGAGCTCGGTCTGGATGACGGCGGTCCCGAAATTCGGGTTGTTCGAGGGCGCGATCTCGTCGAACTGCGGCGTCCCGTCGGGGTTGAGCGCCGTGTCGTCCTCGTTGAGGTCGCTCCACAACCGAAAGTCTAAATTCGAATAGGGGTGGATCGGGCTGAACCCTTGGGTGATGCCGGTCTGTTCGTGCGCCACATACCGCCCCACGGACGCCTTCACCGCCGTCGAGCCGTCACCCAACAGGTCAAACGCCCCGCCGAACCGCCCGTTCCAGTTCTGCCAGGCCGGCGTATCCTCGAGAAAGGGATCGGCAAGCGTCACCTCCGGCGCGAAGAAGCCCGCGGGTCGAAACCCCCCCGGAACCGAGTTGCTGAACCAGTCGAAGCGCACGCCCCCGTTGAGGGTCAGCCGGTCCATCGTCCAGGCGTCCTGCGCGTAGACGCCACAGTCGCAGTCCGTTTTTAACCCGTTCTGAAGGTCCCCGTTGCCCGACACCAGTACCCCGAGCGGGCCCCCGGCCAAGAAGATGCCTATAAACGTGTCCCCCGGCGCCGAGTACCTGAGATTCGCTATGTTGCTCGCGTAGTTGACGCCGGCCTTGAAGTTGTGCGAGCCGGTCACATACGAGAGCGACGCGTTCGCGCGGCGGTGATAGTCTGTGGCGTGGTGGCCTTGGAAGCTGCTGTGGTAGGCAGTACCGAACACGACGTCCCTCTTGGCCATCCGAATCTCGCCACCATGATCCCTCGGGACTGAGTTGACCTGGGATTCCTGAAAAGAGACGTCCGCCTCGAAGAGCAGCCGGTTCGTCGCCGGGGCCGTCCAGCGGGCGGTGAGCATGTAGGTCGGTTCGACTTTAAAGTCGTTGGCCGCCTCCGGGCTGGTGCGGCCAAAAAACTCGACATTATCCACATCCTCCCCTTCCCTCTGGCCCAGGTAGCTGTACGTCAGCTTGTTTCGCTGGGTGAGCTGATGCGTGATGCGCATGGTCTGCTGGCCGGTATAGCCCTTGCTGTATGCCCGCAGGTCGTCTGCCGTGACGCTATCCGGCGTCGAGGGCTCGTCCAGATCGAAGAACCGGTCGAGGGTGAAGGTCTTGTACCGGCTTTCCATGAACGAGGCGAAAAACCAGAGCTTGTCTTCGAGGAGCGGCCCGCCCGCGGCGGGGCTGACGATCCAGATATAGTCCGTCGGCGCGAATTGGAAGCCCTGGTCCTTGAGCTCTTGGCTCTGGTTGTCCGACTGAAAGCTGGAGTTCGTGCCGTCGGCAAAGACCTCGAAGACGAAGTTATTGCCGCCCGACTTGGGAATGATGTTTGTCCGCAGCCCGCTCTGGGCGAATTCGGCCGACTGTGAGGCGGTGTCGGAAGACGATCTCGCCGACGATCACTTCATTCGTGATGGTCCCGATGCCGCCCGCAAACTCACCGCGCCCTGAGAGCTGAGACCCGGTCCTGATGCCGTCGATGGCGGGCTTGCCATCGGCAGGGTCCGACCCGTGAATGATCGGCATACTCTGGAGTATGGCGGGTCCGGTGTGGGTCACCCCCGGCACGTACCGAGAGGCGGTAAAGATGCCCGCCGCCCCCGGCAGCACGTTGACCCGCTCGGCCGTCAGCACCGACTGCTGCCGCGTGCTCACGATGTCGATCAGCGGCGCCGCCGAGGTGACCGTCACCGATTCACTGAGCTCGCCGACCGGGAGGGTCACGTCGACGGACGCCGCGAACGCTCCTACCAGCAGGACGTCCTCGCGGACGACCGTGTTGAACCCGGCCAGCTCGAAGGTCACCGTATAGGTTCCCGATGGCAGATTGGTGACGGCGTAGATCCCCGCAAAGTCGGTGACGGCCGTTCTGGGTGCGAGAATCGACGGGCCTTGCACATCGATCGTCACACCGGGCAGAAAGCCCCCAGTATCGTCTGTAACGCTGCCAGTGATAGAGGCCGCGTCTTGCGCCAGGGCTGTGCCCGGCGCCAGCACGAGAACCGCCAGACAGGCCAACGCCGCTACGGATTTCCATGTTCCTGTTCGCATCTAACCAAACCTCCTACCCCCCCGGCATCGATGCCCGGCGGGCTTGACGATGAAGCAATTCGATTGATGACGCAATTCGATTTACAACGCATCTTAGAACGAGCAATTTATGATCCACTAATTCAGTCGAAAATGTCAGTTTGGCAAACAGCGTGCCAGCAAAAAATTAAATATATTGGAGATGCATCCAATTTCTTGAATGGTTGAACGCCAAGGAACGCGATGGGTCGCGTTCATGGAGGCCCGCGTCCGGACGCCGCCGGTCGTGATTCTCTTCGAGAACCGCAGCTGGAGGCTCGTGGTGGTGGTGAAGAAGAAGCCAGTCCACCCAAAGGCGTTGGGCCGTGTCCGAGTCCCTATGGCACGTTCCCGTCGACCGTCGGCATCAGGTTGAAACCGGCGCGTGTGGTCTAGATCGTGATGGCCGGTTGGTCGGACGTGCCATCCGGCGGCGCGTAGGTCACACGATACTGGGTGCTCACCAGCCGGTGCTTACGGGCGATGTCCTGCCCCAACTCCGGTCCTGCGCTCCATGCACCGGGCTCTCGCTCGAATCCATGTCGAGCACGATCCGGCCGGCGCGCGGCGGCATCCCGGCCTGTGCGAGCACTTCCCGGTTCACGGCCACCAGCCCGACGAGATTCTCCTCTCGGGTCAGCAGCTCGGTCTCGAACCAGTGCAACGTCGATGTCAGCGCCGCACCGCGGTCCCAGAGCTTTGGCGACCCGATGAGACGAAACGTCGGGTCCGCCGACACGCGCACCGCATCGTTGAGGTCTTCGTAGCCCGCGAGCCGGCTGTAGACCGACTGTCGCAGGAGATCCGCCAGGCTGAACTGGGTGTTCAAGCCCTTTCGGGAGTCGCTCAGGTGCTCGGCGATGAGTGTCGCCAGCCCCAGGCGTTCATCCAACTCGCGCACCAGAATGAGACCGGCGTCGGAGGTGATGCGCGACCCCTGGAATGCGACCTTCAGAAAGCCATTGAACGTGAACTGAAAAGCCTCGTGCTGTAATTCACCCACCGGGTGTCACCCTCCGTGGTGTGGTTCCTTACGTCGGAGCCCCAGAAATCAAGGCGCGGCGACTGGTCCTGGTCGTAGGGTAAAACGGTATCGCCGCGCCGGACCCCGCGGCGGCGGTCGCCTGGTATATCCAGTATCTGGGCGCGGTCAAGACCAACTCGGGTGCGCCGCACGTCATGGTCGGCGAGACGCTCATCGCCTTCCAGCAGACCGACGTCGTGCAGCCGAGCGCGGGGAGCGTGATCGATCACATCGGGCTGTCGGTGGCCGACCTGGACGCCGCGATGCGCGGGCTCGACGGGTCCGGCGCCACCGTGGTATCGTCGGTCCGGGACGTGCCGGGGCTGTTCAAGCTGACCTTTATCGAGGATCCGCGGGGCGCCAAGATCGAGCTGGTCGAGGACGCCGAATGGCCCGGGTTCCATCACGTGCATCTGCGGGTGCCGGATCCGGTCGCGATCCTGGCCTGGTACGAGACGCTGCTCGGGGGGACGCGGGACAAGCTGAAGGGGCGCATCGAGGGGTTGCGCTACGGCGGCGTTTGGCTGTTGGCGGCCGACAGCGAGGGGAAGACCCTGGCGCCGAGCGCGAGCGCGCGATCCGCAACGTGGCGTGGAGCATCAAGGACATGGACGAAGCCGACGCGGCCTTCAAGGCGGCGGGGGCGAAGACCTTGACGGAGCCGTTCACGGTCAACGAGGTAGTCAAGGTGGCGTTCTTCGAGGACCCGAACGGCGTGAGCGTCGAGCTGCTTCAGTTGCCCGAGTAGGCGGGCGCGTGGCGCGGTCGTGAGCGCGGGCACCGGAAAGGAAGAGGTTCGGCAGATGACGGATCGACGGTCCGGGATCGGATGGCCGGTGGTCTTTGCCGTGGCCGCGCTGGGTGCGGGCGGCAGCGACACGCGGCTGGCCGATGCGGCGCGCGCGGGCGACATCGGTGCCGTCGACGTCTTGCTGCAGGCGGGCACCGCCGTCGACGCGCCGGGGCCGGACGGCACCACGGCGCTGCACTGGGCCGTGTACCGCGACGACGCCGAGATGGCGGCCCGGCTGGTCGTCGCCGGGGCCGACGTCGACCGCATCAACCGCAACGGCACCACCCCCCTCTCGCTGGCCTGCGTCAATGCCAACCCCACCATGGTGCAGCACCTGCTCGAAGCCGGAGCGGACCCGAGTCTGCCGGCGTCGGGCGAGCCCCCCTTGCTGACCTGCGCACGCACCGGCCGGGTGGAGGCAGTGGAGCGGCTGCTGGCCCGGGGCGCCGACCCGAACGCGGCCGACGACTGGAAGGGCCAGACGGCAGTGATGTGGGCCACGGCGGAGGACCATGTAGCGGTCGTGGAGACGCTGGTCGCGCACGGCGCCGACGTCAACCTGGCGGCGACGCCGGGCGAGACGGCGTTGTTCGTGGCCGTGCAGTTGGGCCTCGACAACTCGGTACGGGCGCTCTTGGCAGCCGGCGCCGATGTGACGGTCACGTCGCCGGGCGACGCGCCGTTGTCGCACGTCGCGGCCGCCGCCGGTCACCACGCGCTCGGGGCCGAGCTGCTCGAGCACGGTCTGGACCCGAACGCCCTGGATAAACGGGGGCAGAACGCCTTGCACGCCGTCGTGGAGGCGCGCCGGCTCAAGCACCAGTCCAGACGCACCAGGCCCGGCCCGGAGAGCTTCGCGTTCATGCAGCGCCTGATCGCCCACAGGGCCGATATCGACGCCCGGATGGTCGTCACAACGCCGGGTTTCTTCGACCGACCCGACAAGGCCGATAGGGCCGACAAGGCCGACGAGGCTGACGACACGGAGACGCCTGCCGACGACGCCGACACATCGGCCGTAGAGCCGGCGGAGACCGATGACGCCGAACCATCCCCCGCCGACGTCGTCGCGCGCCTGGACGGTAGGACGAATCTCGTGGGGGCGACGCCGTTTCTCCTCGCGGCCCGTTCGGCCGATCTCGACGCCATGCGGCTCCTGCTGGAGCACGGCGCCGACCCGTTGGCGACGACCGACGGGGACAATTCGGCGCTGACATTGGCGGCGGGCGTGGTGTTTCTCGAGGGCGGAGCCGGACAGTTCGAGGGGCCACCGAAGAGCGACGTGCTGGAGGCGGTTCAGTTGGCGCTGGAGCTCGGCTGGGACGTGAACACGGCCAACAGCGACGGGCAGACCGCGCTGCACGGCGCCGTCTATCGCGCGGCGAACGACGTCATCCAGTTCCTGGTGGATGCCGGGGCGCGGACCGACCTCGAGGACGCGGCGGGGCGCACCCCATTGCGGCTGGCCGAGGAGGGGTTCAACCAGTTCGGCAGCCGGATTCGTCGGGACAACGCCGCGGTACTGCTCCGCGAGATCGACGGTCGCGTCAGGCCCCAAGCCCAGCCGTGACGAGAGGCGCGCAAGGGATACCGATGCTGATGCTCTGGAAGAAGAAGATGATGCGCGCGCGCTACCCACGGCTGGCGGCGCGGCTGGCAGGCGGATGCGTGCTGGCGTGGCTGGCCGGCATGGCGGCGCCGACCGGTGCTGCCGCCGGTCAGGCGACCGGCGCGGCCGCCGCCGACTACGAGCTGGTGGTACGGCGCTACTGTGTGGCCTGTCACAACGCGCGGCTGCGGACGGCGGACCTGGCGCTGGACGAGATGGACCTGGCGCACCCGGGTGACGCGGTCGAGACCTGGGAGAAGGTCGCCCAGAAACTCCGCGGCCGCGCGATGCCGCCGCCCGGCCGGCCACGTCCGGACGAGGCGACATACGACCAGTTCGCGACCTGGCTGGAGACGTCGTTGGATCGCGCCGCCGAGGCGCGACCCAACCCCGGACGCCCGCTGCTGCACCGGATGAACCGGGCCGAGTACGGCAATGCCATCAGGGATCTGCTGGGGCTCGAGATCGAGGTCGACGCGTTGCCGCCGGACGACGAGGCCCACGGGTTCGACAACATCGCCGACGCGCTCAGCGTGTCGCCGCTGCTGCTCGAAAGCTATCTCACCGCCGCGCGGAAGATCAGCCGGCTCGCCATCGGCGACCCGGCGGCCCCGCCGATCACGACGACCCACTCGGCGCCGCCAGATCTATCTCAGGGCGCGCACCTCGCGGAGCTGCCGCTCGGCACCCGGGGCGGGCTGCGCGTGGACGAGTATCTGCCGGCCGACGCGGAGTACGAGATCCAGGTCCGGCTGGAGCGGAGCGGCGTGGGCGGCATCAAAGGGATCGCCGAAGAGCACCACGTGGAGCTCACGCTCGATGGCGAGCGGATCGCCCTGTTTGCCGTCGGCAGCGCCGATGCCTACACGCCGCTCAACCCTGAGACCAACAACCAGGGGGTGGCGGTGACGAAGGCGTTCACCGCGGATGCGCACATGCGGCTGCGGGTGCCGATGACGGCCGGCGCGCACACGCTCACGGCCGCGTTCGTCGGGAAGCCGGCCGCGCTGTTCGCAGAGGGGCCGGATGTCGACGCGATCCTGATCACGGGCCCGTTCGCGGCGCGCCCCGCCGCCGACACGGCCAGCCGGACACGCGTGTTTGTGTGCCGGCCCGCCGCGGCGGCGGAAGAGGAGCCATGCGCCCTGACGATTCTCTCCAGGTTGGGCCGGCTGGCGTATCGGCGGCCGCTCACCGAGGACGAGCGCGACACCCTGCTGGCGTTCTACCGGGACGGGCGGCGTCGGGGCGATTTCGAGACCGGCATCGAGCTGGCGCTCCGGTTCCTGCTGGCGAGCCCGCGGTTCGTCTTCCGGGCCGAGACCGAGCCGGCGTCGCTCGCGCCGGGCGCCGTCTATCGGCTGGCGGACCTGGACCTGGCCTCGCGGCTGGCCTTCTTCCTGTGGAGCAGCCTCCCGGACGACGCGCTCCTGACAATGGCGGAGCAGGGGCGCCTGGGCGACCCCGCCGAGCTCGAGCGGCAGGCGCGTCGCATGCTGGCCGATCCTCGTGCGGCGGCGCTGGTGGAGAACTTCGCCGGACAGTGGCTCTTCCTGCGGAACCTGCGCACCGTCGAGCCCGACGCGACGGCCTTCCCCGGGTTCGACGACAATCTGCGCCGGGCGCTGCGCCGGGAGACGGAGCTGTTCTTCGAGAGCGTGATGCGTGAGGACCGCGGTGTGCTGGAGCTGCTGACGGCGGACTACACCTTCGTGAACGGCCGGCTAGCAGAGCACTACGGCATCCCGGGCGTCTACGGCGACCGATTCCGGCGCATCCGGGTCGTCGACGAGAACCGGCGCGGCCTGCTCGGACACGGCAGCATCCTGACCGTCACCTCGTATCCGAACCGCACGTCGCCCGTCATACGCGGGAAATGGGTGCTCGACAACCTGCTCGGGGCGCCGCCACCACCGCCGCCGCAAACCGTGCCGCAGATCGAAGAGAATACCCTGGGCCAACAGCCGCGCTCGCTCCGCGAACGGCTGGAGCAGCACCGGGCCAACCCGGTTTGTGCGAGCTGTCACGCCAAGATGGATCCGATCGGGTTTGCCCTCGAGCCGTTCGACGCGGTCGGCCGGTGGCGCACGAGCGACGCGGGTCTCCCGATCGACGCGTCCGGGGCGTTGCCCAGCGGGGCGTCGTTCGACGGCCCCGGCGAGCTCCGCACGGCGCTGCTGCGGCGCCCCGAAGACTTCGTCGGCACGTTCACGCGCAAGCTGTTGACCTATGCGGTGGGCCGGGGGCTGGAGGCGTCTGACGCGCCGGCCGTCCGTCGGATCGTGCGCGAGGCCGCCGCGGCGGGGTATCCGTTCTCGTCGATCGTCGCCGGGATCGTCCGGAGCGAGCCGTTCCGGATGAAGGTGACGCGGTCGGCGCCGCCCGGGTCGGTGGCACAACTGAGGTAGGGGGTCTGGTAGAACCGGGACTCCTCGATCCGCCTCCGCCGCGGTAACAGACGGCCACACTCGTCAGTCATTCACCGAGCACTCGGTCGCTCCCGTTCGATCGCGGCGACCAGGTCTTGGAGGTCGTAGGCGACGGCGAGCTGATGGGCCCGTTCGAACCACCGCGCCGCCTGTTCGCTCTGGCCGAGCTGGGTGTGGACAACCGCCAGCTCGTACATGAAGCCTGGCGTCTCCGACGATTCGGGCGTGAGGCCGGCCTCGATGCTGGCGAGGCCCCGCGTCACCTCGCCCAGTTGCAGGAGCAGCCTCCCGAGACGGATGTGCGCGCCCACCCCCGTCGGCTGATGGGTCAGGGCCAGCTCGTACTCCCGAATGGCATCTCCCGACCGCCCGTGGCCCTCGTAGACGACCCCCAGGCTGAAGCGGGCGTCGTAATGAGCGGGGTTGATCTCGAGCGCCCGCAAGAGCGCCGCTTCCGACTTTGCACCCTCCCCCATTTGGAATGTGAGCGCCGCGTAGTTGTAGTGGGCGTCTGCGACATTCGGATTCAGACTCATCAACCGACGGTAGTGCCGTTCGGCTTGTTCAAGGTTGCCGGTCCGGGTATAGAGACTGATGAGGTTCACGTGCGCTTTGATGAGATCGGGGTCGCTCGCCAAGGCCTGTTCGTATCGCTCGATCGATTCGGGCAGCTTGCCCTCGAGCTGCAAGCGATACGCTCGCAGTTCGCGCGAGCGCGGGTCGGTCTGGAGGGCGTTGACCTCGCGCATCAGCGGATCGTCAACTGGCGGCTGGCGTCCCGCGGTGCGTTCCGATTCGGCCACATGGCGACGCGCCGCCGCCTCATCGCCGAGGTCGCGGTAGGCAAGCCCGAGCGCGTAGTGCGCCGATCCGTACTCGGGGGCCAGCTCGATCGTCCTGGCGAGTTGTTCCACCGCGGCGGCGGGCTGACCGAGCTCCGACAGGGACCGTCCCAAACCGTACGTCGCCTGCACGAAGCGAGGATTCTCACCGACGAGCTCGGCGTAGAGCGCGCGGCTCTGCTCCACCTTGCCGGTGGCGAGCAGCACATCAGCCAGCTTCAGACGCGCCGCCGGGTACGACCGATCGATTCGGATAGCCTGACGCAAGGCATCGAGCGCTTCGTCGTGTTGACCGAGCCCGGCCCTGATCAACCCGAGATAGTACAGCCACGCGAACCGATCCGGTTGCAGATCGAGGGCGCGTTCGTAGCACCGTGCCGCCGCCTCGACCTTGTCGTAGGCATGAAGCACCATCCCGAGACGGGCCACGGTCGACGGACTGTTCGGCGCGCCCCGGGCCGCTTCGAGGGCCTCCTCCACGACAGCGCGGATGTGAGGACCGAATTCTGTCGGACTCGGGAGGAGCGATGCGAGGTCGGACCCAGGGTCCGGTGGGGGGTCCCCGCCGCACGAGGCGAGCAGCAGGGTGGCCGTCAGCGGCAACGCGATGGCGAGGCGACGGTCCATCGGCGCATTTTAATAGAATCAACCAGAATGGGGTGCTTGCGACCTGCCCACGCTAGCCGCCTGGTGGCCAGGCTTCTTGGCACGGTCGCCCTCACCGCGTGTGCGCGTGAAGCGCCGGAGCCGACCCCGCCTGCGGGGATACCTACGCCCCCGATCTTTCGGGATGTCGCAGCCGAGACCGGTCTCGACTTCCAGCACGTCAGCGGTGCGTCGGGCGAGCACTACCTGCCCGAGATCATGGGGCCTGGCGTCGCGCTGGTCGACTACGACGTCGACGGTGACCTCGACGTCTACCTGCTGCAAGGGACGACGCTCGGCTCGACGACCGCGACCGGAGAGACCGCCGAGGAGGGACGTGGCGATGGGCTCGGGCATCAGCTCTTCCGAAACGAGCTCTCCGAGTCCGGAGACCTCGGCTTCGTCGATGTCACCGACCAGGCTGGCCTCGGGCTCCGGGAATACGGCATGGGGGTGGCGGTCGGCGACGTCGACAACGACGGGGACCCCGACCTCTACGTCGCCGCGTTTGGGAGGAACGTGCTCTACCGAAACAACGGAGACGGGTCGTTCGCCGACGTCACCGATCACGCGGGGGTCGATGACGGGCGCTGGACCACGAGTGCCTCGTTTTTCGACTATGACCGCGACGGTGTCAAGGGCGGAGCAAAATTTGACCACAGTGGCGGAGGAAAACTAGACCATCTGGCAACTGGTCGGAGTTCCTGAACGCGGCGTCGCGGGGGGAGGCTTCGGGCTTGAGCATCAGGAACCGTCCATCTTCGGCCACGTCGTAGTCGCGTGGTCCCAGCACATTGGAGTAGACATCCTCGAAGAGGGGCTCACCGATTCCGGCCGAAAACGACGGCTCAGTTCTCACCGGGACCGCCATCATCGCCGTCAAGCCACGATAGAAGACCTCGCGTCCATCGGCTGACCACACAGCAGCAGGGCGATGACGAGGGAGTGCATGGCGATTCGAAGCCATTCTATGTCCGGAGCCACGTATACTTCCATGCAGTGTCCGACATCTTCGGCCGACCGCAGTAGAGGAGACGTCCATGCAGACGAAACTGAGCTCAATAGTCGGATGGACGACGGCGGCACTGGTGCTTATGGCGGCCATGGTCTGGCTCGGCGGTACGACGACCCGCGCGGTCGAAGGTGCCATCACCGGGGTGGTGGACGGTCCGAACGGTGCCGAGGCGGGTGTCTGGGTGATCGCCGAGACCGACGACGGCACGGGAGACGAAGGCAACGGCCTCGGTGACCGGATGACGAGCCAGGCGGCGTATGTGGACCAGATGAAGCAAGGCTGTCAACTCTGTCACCAGATGGGCAACAAGATTACTCGAGAGATCACCCACATCCGAGACCGGTACGACTCGACGGCGCACGCCTGGGACAATCGGATCCGATACGGCCAGCGGGGTGTGCGGATGATCGGCATCATCGGCAGCATGGGGCGCGAACGCACCGTGCAGATGTTTGCTGACTGGACAGACCGGATCGCGACCGGTGAGATACCGCCCACGCCGCCGCGGCCACAGGGACGCGAGCGCAACCTCGTGTTGACGATGTGGGATTGGGGTCACGACTACTCGTTTGTCCACGACGAGGTGACGAGCGACAAGCGGAATCCACGAGTCAACGCGAATGGACCGGTCTATGGCGTGTCGATGTCGGACGACATGCTGGTCATCGCCGACCCGGTTCGCAACCAGTCGACGTCACTGCAAGTCCCGGTGAGGGACTCCAGCACATCGTCCTATTTCCCGATGGACAACTTCGAGCCATCGCCCTTCTTGGGCGACGAGCCATTCATGAACGCCCCGGCCAACGTCCACAACCCGATGATGGACGGCAAGGGCCGCGTCTGGATGACGTCGAGCATACGGCCATCCCGCAATCCCGAGTGGTGCGGCGAGCAGTCCGACCATCCCTCGGCGCGCTACTTTCCGGTTGGCTTCAGCGGCCGACAGGCCTCCTACTTCGACCCTGCAAGCCAGAAGTTCCTACTCGTCGACACGTGCTATGGCACCCATCATCTCCAGTTTGCCGAGGACGCCGAGGACACGCTGTGGTTCAGCGGCGACACCAACGTGGTCGGGTGGCTCAACACACGGGTGCTCGACGAGACGGGTGACGAGCGGGGGTCGCAGGGATGGTGCCCGACGGTGATCGACACCAACGGTGACGGTGTGATCACCAAACCGTGGAACGAGCCACGGCGAGATGACTCGGAGCCGGACCCCGGCCTCGATACACGGATTGCCGGCTTCGCGTATGGCATCATTCCGAACCCGGCGGATGGCTCGATCTGGATCGCACGCACCCAGCCGGTGCCCGGTCAGCTGATTCGCCTCGAACTCGGTGCCAACCCGCCGGAGACGTGCAAGGCGGAAGTCTACGAGCCGCCGTTCGAGAACGCCGCGGTTCCGGCCGACCGCTGGGGTTATGCGCCGCGTGGCATAGACGTCGCGCGCGACGGCACGATCTGGACGGCGCTCTCCGGTAGTGGCCATCTGGCCAGCTTCGACCGCACCAAGTGCGCCACGCTCGACGGCCCGGCTGCAACAGGTCAGCACTGTCCCGAGGGATGGACGCTGCATCCGTCACCCGGCCCACAGATGAAGAACGTCGAGGGGCCGGGCAGCGCCGACTTCCACTACTACACCTGGGTCGACCAGTTCGACACGCTCGGTCTGGGCGCGGACACGCCGATTGCTGCCGGGACGTCATCAGATGCCTTGCTGGCGCTCGACCCGGCCTTGGGAGAGTGGACTGTCATGCGTGTTCCGTATCCGCTTGGCTTCTACACACGCGGGATGGACGGCCGGATCGACGATCCTGCCAGCGGCTGGAAGGGCCGCGGCGTCTGGGCCGACTTCGGCTCACAGAACAACTGGCACCTCGAAGGCGGGAAGGGGACCAAGAGTAAGATGGTACGGTTCCAGATAAGATCGCACCCGTTGGCGAACTAATCCCGGCGCTTGGTTCAGCGACGCCAAGACTTTCGCCTCGCGTTCAAACCGCGCCAGTCGATCGGGATCGTCGGTAAACGCGTGCGGCAAGATTCAGCGCCACGTCCCGGTCGAGCTTGGTGTCGGTGGCCTGTGTCGGCCCGTCTATCAACGGGTTTCCCTCGCGCCTGTTCCGGCGACATGTATGCCGCCGTCCCCATGATCACGCCCATCTGCGTGGCTGCAGCCGTGAGCGTCGGTGATTGTGAGGGATCGCCCGTGGGACTCGGGTCCAGTGCTTTAGCCAGCCCAAAGTCCAGCACCTTGACGGTGCCGTCGTCTTTGACCTTGATGTTGGCGGGCTTCAAGTCGCGGTGAATGACGCCAGCTTCGTGGGCGGCCTCTAATGCCTCAGCGATCTGCTTCGCTATCGGCAACGCTTCGTCTACAGGGATCGGCCCTTGCGCGATGCGATCCTCCAGCGTCGGCCCTTCCACCAACTCCAACACCAACGCACGTGTATCTTCGGCTTCCTCGATACCGTGGATCTGCGCAATGTTCGGATGGTTGAGACTGGCCAGGACCTGGGCTTCACGCTGAAATCGAGCGAGCCGGTCGGGATCGCTGGCAAACGCCTCGGAACGCGTCTTCAGCCTCCGTGAATCGTCCTTGGGCATGGAGGGCCTCGCCAAGATTGCTGTATGCCGAAGGATCGTTGGAATTGAGACGGATGGCCGTGGCGAAGCCCGGCTCCCGACTATCTCGCCCGGGCGTCCCGCTCGGGGAGGGCAAACACAAAGATGTTGTTGGCAACACCCAGGTCGAGCTCTGGGGTCAGCGAGCTGAACGCAGAGGTGGTCACGGATGACCCTGTGCTGACGGCGACATATTGGCGTCCACCAACGGCATACGAGATCGGGAATCCCGAAACCCCCGAGCCGAGGTTGACCTCCCACAATACCTCGCCGGTCTCGTGGTCCAGCGCCTTGAACCGACCATTCACGTCGCCGACGAAGACGAGCCCGCCCCCGGTGGCAACCAGCGACATGGTGCCGGATCGCTGCTCGTGCAGCCAAAGGGTCCGACCGGTCTCAGCCGAGACCGCGTACACCGTACCAACCTTGTCGGTTCCGGGTGCGATCTGTGCGTGCGGGCCGCCAACGCGTACATGGCAAGGCCTCCCTCCCGGGTGGCCAAGAGGCTCGCGCACATGTTTCGCAACGGCATGTACATCGTATTGGTGAGCGGGCTGTAGGCGCCCGCTTCCCAATCCTTCGCGGTATGCGGGCAGACGAACACCTCCTGCCCCAGGCTGCTGAACACGACTTCAGGGTTCTCGGTGACCTGACCGGTAGCGCCGTCGATATCGCTGATCAGGTTCTGCCCGACTGTCGGGTTGGCCCAGAGAAACTCGCCGGTCTCGCGGTCGAGCGTGTACACGATCCCGGTCTTACCCGGGATCCCGGTGATCACCTTCCGCCGCTCACCCGGTTGCAGTCTCGGGTTGATCCAGCTCACGGCCGATGGGTCGGGGGCGACGACCGTGTCGACCAGCAGGCGCTCGTACGGATGGTCGAGGTCCCAGTGGTCGTTGAGATGCTGGTAGTACCAGACGATTTCGCCGGTGTCGGCATCGAGCGCCAGCGTGCAGTTGTTGTAGAGGTGGCTGTTCTCGTTGCCACCGATCAAGAATTTGGGCGCCGGCGACGTCACCGACGTGCCGATGTAGATCAGGTTGAGCTCCGGGTCGTAGCTCGGCGCCATCCAGGTTCCGACGTGCCTCCGCTCCTCGAAGGGCACCCCGCCCCACGTCTCGTCCCCCGGTTCACCCGGGGCCGGGATGGTCCGGCGTCGCCACAACTCTTGGCCCGTCATGGCATCGTGCGCGGTGATGACACACGCGTCGGGCCCCCCGGCCGGCATACAGCTCCGACCGGAGATCACCTTGCCGTTGGCGATGATCGGTCCAGAGGTCTGGGTGGCGGGGTTCACCGTGTAGTCGAGGATCTGGGTCTCCCATACCTGCTCGCCGGTCGCCACGTCGAGGGCAAAGACATGGTCGTCGATGCTCGTGTCGATGATCAGGTTGTCGTAGATGGCGATATTCCGGTTGACGTGGGACACGGTGCCGAGGAGAAAAGCTTCGATGCCCTCAGGCACGTCACGACGATGCTCCCAGATGAGATCGCCCGACGTTGCGTCGATCGCCTGAATGATGTCTCGCGGGTTGGGCAGATACATGACGCCACCATAGGCCAGCGGTGTGCCCTGCTGGCTGCCTGGCGTCATGCCACGGGTCCAGACCAGCCGCAGCTGGCCGACATTGTCGCGGGTGATCTGGTCGAGCGGACTGTAGCCCCACCCGTCGAGCGTACGGCGCCACATGAGCCAGTCGCCGGGGGCCGGGTCCTGGAGCATCGCGTCGGTCACCGGCACGAACTCGGCGGTCGACTGGACGTGGACGGTGGAAGTCGACGGCGCAAGCACCCAGACAAGCCCGAGCGCGGCCAGGAGGCGGCTTAGCCTACGATTGCTGTGCATGGGTCATGCTAGCGTGGTGACCGCCACAAGACCACTGGCGGTACATAGCAGAAGATGGCCGATGGGTAGCGACGAAGAAACCGGAGCGGCCACCTCCTCGTCGGTAAGGGTCGTCCGGTCGCCCTACGCTTCCGGACGCTGCAACGGCGTCGCCGAGTCGTTGGCCCAGATGCCGTTGAGATCGGGACGACCGTCCGGTGTGCGCGGAACGGTCCAGCCGTCCGGGGCCTGTCCTGCGACGATCACGGACGCCGTCGCCGTCGCCATCAACGCCACCACCGTCGCGAACCCCGCCAAGCTCTGTCTGCTCATGTGCTACCCCCCAGATGAGGACCGGGATCGTCCGAGTCGATCCTAGCTCGGGAGGACGGGCAGTTCAACGCTGTATTGAACCCCGATCGCTCCGGAGGTAGGATGGGGCACTTCTCTGATGAAGACCTTTCCTCAGCTTGGCATCCTGGCGCTCTCGCTACTTGGCGCCATCGGTGTGTGCGTGTTCGGTCCGGCCACAGCAGCCGCACAGGCCAACTGGCCTCAGTTCCGGGGTGAGAAGGGTGGAGTCGTCCCCGATGACCCAACGTTGCCAGAGACGTGGGGGGTGGCCGAGAACATCGCGTGGTCACTGGACCTCCCGGGACGGTCGTGGAGCTCGCCCATCGTCTGGGACGACCACGTGTTCGTGCTTGGTGTGACGATGGTCGAGGGTCAAGACGCGCCGGTGCAGCCGGTCGAGAGCTACCGTGCGCGCTCGCTCGGCGGGTCGATGACGGCCGCGAACGTCGAAGAGGTCACCACCTGAAGAGCTCGTTTGCGTCCGAGACGCCGGTCACAGATGGAGAGCGTGTGTACGTCGCCCTCGCAGACATCGGCCTGTTCTCCGTCGACTTCCAGGGCAACGTCGACTGGTCGACACCGCTGGAGTGGCTCCCCCGAAGGTTGGGGTGCCGCGGCATCTCCCGTGCTGCCCCTCGACAGGTCGTCGAAGTCGCAGGGGCCCAAAGCCCTGCTCCGTTCCGGCGAGGGCCCGCTGTGCGGGCCCTTGGCTCACTCACTTACGGGGGCCCTCGCCCCGTGCCGTTCGTTCGCCGCGCGCGGTATAGGGCGATCCGTATGAATTCGTAGCTGACGACCGTACCCCACGCGGAGACGAGCCAGAGGATCACCGCCTCAATCGGCAGACCGCCCCAAGGGTCGATGAAGATGCCGAGCATCGCCTCTTCCCGATAGCGCCACCAGCCATAGGGGACACCGAGCGTGGCCTCCCACATGAGGCTCACCAGGACCAGCACGGGGAGCGTCAGCGAGAATGCCCGCCAATTGACGACGCCCGCGACCGGTCGGATGAAGACCACGGTCGGGAGCACGGCCAGCAACACGAGAAAGGTGAAGTAGCTTGGAAAGCCGGCCTCGCCGGGCATGAGCACGAATCGCCGGAGGCCCCATCCCGCGATACAGGCGAGCAGACCGTAGGCGAGGGCCGAGTAGTGGAAGTCGATGAGTGCGCCCAGGCTCTTGGCGTGGGTCGAGACGTCTTCGGGCTCGTAGTCCTTCAGCCAGACCTCGTCCAGCCAGAGATACAGGGCGAGCATGAACAGGGCGCCCAGAATATAGAACGCAAACTCCTCGATGGGCAGATAACGGGGCACCCATTCGAACCCGGAGAAGCTCCAAGCCGGGAGCCGGATCTTGAGCGTCGCGGCAGGGTTTGGGAACGTGAAAACGTGTAGCCGAAGATCAGATCGAGTACGAACCCGAGGGCGGTGACGATGGAGGCCGAGCCGATGAACGCGAGCCGATGAAGCCGATGCTCGAGAAACCGATGATGTCGAACAAAGAGTATGAGCACCGGAATGAGGAAGAAGCTCAAGCTGACCGTGTAGCCGAGCGGCGTCGGGGCATCGTCGGGGATGAGCCGACGTTGAGGATCGTCGACCAGCGATAGAGTCAGCGCCGCGGGGGCTGCGAGTGCCAGAATCGCGGCGAGGATCGTCGAGATCGCGAGCCGCGGCGTGGCCTTGTGGATCGTGTGAATCATGCGGCCAACGATATAGTATGGAGCCTCTAACCTCTGGAGAGTCCACCCCATGCGCTCGACACTCGGATACCGAGACCGGCTGCTCCTCTGGCTCTTTGTCCCGGCGCTTCTCCTGTGCGTAGGCCTCTCTGTTGCGAGTATTCCCCGTGCCGGAAATGTCCCGTTCTATGTCGACCGGTCCGCGGTCGATGCGGAGCGGGTGGACCAGGAATTCGACAGCCCGCGTGACGGCGACTTCCTCAGGGTGCGCTCGTTCTTCTCCGGTGGCGAGGAACGTCTTCCCCTTCGGCCGGGAGACCGGCTGCTGTCGGTCGAGGGCGAGACCCTGGCGGGAGCCAGCCCGGCCGCGCTGCGACGCACGTTACTGCTGCGTCATGCGGCGCTCGGGCGACCGCTCGCCGTGGAGATCGGACGCGGCCCAGACGTCCTGAAGGTACGCCTGGACCTCGGTGTGGGCCCCGAGTACTCGGCGCTGCTCCTGATCGCGATCGTCTACGCCCTCGCGGCGATCGTTCTGATTCTACGAGCCCCGGAGTCGCCGTCAGCGCGAGCGCTCTTTCGGGCCTTCGCGGTGACGCCGTTTGTCTACGGCGCCTACTTCAGTGTCCTTTTTCCCTGGGGATCGGCGGCAGTCACGGCGATCGCGCATGGGGTCTACTGGCCGCTGCTCACGCTGGCCTTCTTGCAGTTCCCGGACGAGCGCGCGGCCCCGGGGCGACAGCCGTGGTGGCCGTGGCTCCTGTCCTTCTTCGGCGTACTCAGCTTCGCGAGCGACACGGGGCTCCTGATCGACGCCGAGCTCGCCGGAACGGTTTTTGAGCTGGGCAGCCTCCTGTGGATCGCGGGGCTCGTCGTCATCATCAGTCGCAACTACCGAGCTTGTGGAGCGCTGGGTCGGCGCCAGCTCAAATGGGTCGTATTCGGTGTCTACGCCGGGGCGCTGACCTTCTCGTTTGCCGTATTGGTCCAGGACGCCAATCCCGCGAGCCCCACGCTCATGTGGACGCTGCTGATCGTGGCGAGTTCCATCCACTTCCCTCTCACCATCGCCATCTCTATCCTGCGGTTCGACCTGTTCGACATCGACCGCCTCATCGGAGCGACCGCGGCGTCAAACGTACTGGCCGTCGTGCTGATCGGCGGGGGCCTTTTGATCGTGCCCCGGGTCGCCGACCTCCTCTCGTCCACGCTTTCCGTGGCGCTTGCGGTCGGTCAGGTGGGACTGTCCATGGGGTTGGCCGCGGTCTCCGTGCCGTGCTATCGGCGTTTCAGGCCGGCGGTGGACCGGCTGTTCTTCCCGGAGCGATCGGCTGTGCTGGAGGGGATGGGCCGGTTGTTGGCAGAGCTGAGTGCGAGCCGCACGCCTGGCGATCTCTGGCAGCGGACCGGGGAAGAGCTCGATGAGATGCTGCAGGCGTCGACGACGGCGATCTATGCGCGCGCGGGTGAGAGTTTCGTACCGGTCTTCGTCCGTGGCCGTGGCGTCGTGCCCGCGGTGCAGGCCGATGGCGACCTGGCCCGCGTGTTGACACATGCGCGTGGCGCATTGCTCGTCAACCAGGCGCTGATGTCACGCATCGGGATGATCGGCAAAGCGACGCTGGGCTCCCTCGACGCCAGGGCGCTCGTGCCGATCAGACGCCACGATTCACTGGAGGCCTTCGTGGCGCTCGGCGAAAAGCGCTCAGGAGACATTCTGACATCCACCGACCTCACGCTGTTGAGCACGCTCGCCGACAGCCTCTCGATTCACCTGTTGAGGTTTCAGGAGGAAGAGCTACTGGAGCGCGCGCGCGCGATGCAGGGCACGCTGCGCCGCTACGTTCCGGGCGTCGTCGCGGATCAGATCGCTGCAGGCGGCGAGCTCGAGTCGAGCGAGCGTGAGGTCACGGTACTGTTCGTCGACATCCGTGGCTACACTGCCTTCTCCGACGGTCGTGACGCGTCGGATATCTTCTCGACCATCAATGAGTACACCGGTGCCGTGTCACGCACCGTCGTCAAACACGGTGGGGCGATCGTCGAGTTCAACGGGGATGGGATGATGGTGGTCTTCGGCGCTCCGCGTGCGTTGCCCGACAAGGAGGCGTGTGGCGTCAGAGCCGCCCTCGAGCTCGTCGAGGAGATTCCGAAGCTGAGCACAGGCGAGGACCGCTTGATGGTGGGCGTCGGGGTGGCCACCGGCATGGCCTTCGTCGGTAACATCCGCGCCGTCGACCGCGACATCTGGAGTGCCATCGGCAACACGACGAATCTCGCGGCTCGACTCCAGAGCCTGACGCGGGATCTCGATGCCAGCGTCGTTTTGGATGAGCCGACCTGGCACGGGGCGTCGGAAGAGGCCGCGAGCTTTACGCGTCGCGAGCGTGTGGAGATCCGGGGCCGTCGTAAGCGGGAACTGATCTTCACCTACTCCGGGGGGCCGTCACGCTCCTGAAGCGAGGCGCTTCGAGTACGGAAGATACAGCAGGAAGGCACTGACGCAGACTGCTGCCGTCATCAGCAGGAGCGACGCCCCGAGCGGTCTGTCAATGCCATGCGTCACCAACGTGGACAGCCCGCCGAACCATGCCAGCGTTGGCATGATGACGAGTCCGATGTCCACCGGCATGTCGCGTTTCATCCGGGTGCGCGCGCGCCAAAGGACGGTTAGTCCGGGGGCGAGCAGCAGCGCCGCGAGCGCCAGCTGCAGAAAACCGGCCTTCGGGAGGTCCTGATACAGATGCAGGAGGGCCATGAGGACCCCGAGGGCGATCACGGTGCCAACGCTGATGATCATGAGCTGCCGCCACCAACTCCAGGTGACGACCGGAAACAGGTTCATGATGAGTCGGGCGGTGAACGACGATACGACCACGACCAGAAACCATCCGATGAAGTTGCCTATCGGGACATTGAGCCAGACCGGGTTGTGCTCCGGGACGCACCAGACCCACAGCCCCAGCCCACCGTATTCGGACGCGTTCGAACCGTAGCAGGAGTCTCCTATCTCGTTGACCCGACGACTTGCGCTCATCACTGGGTCGACCACGAAGTCGACAGAGACAGCGACCATCGCGTCGACCCAAGGGCGGTGCCACCACTTGATGGGCAGCCGGTCGCTCGTAACCGTCGCGATGAAGATAAGGGATGCCCAGCTACAGCAGATGGCGAGCGGGACCCAGGTCTTCGGAGATGTCCCGAGCATGACCAGGTTCTTGCGATAAAAGTAGGAGTGCATCGTCCGGATGTCGGTGGTTTCCAGGAAGTAGGCGTAGATGATGATGGCGACGAACCCAATTGCGGCGAACCGGCTTACCTTTCGTGCCCGGTAGAAGTAATAGAGGGCGAAGCCGAAACTGGGCAGCGCATATGCCAGTTGTATCGACAGAGGGATCTGTGTCTCAGGCATCGGGACTCACCTGCCGAACCACGGGAAAGGA
Source organism: Vicinamibacterales bacterium (assembly GCA_965249105.1). Classification (GTDB taxonomy): domain Bacteria; phylum Acidobacteriota; class Vicinamibacteria; order Vicinamibacterales; family UBA8438; genus CAUZIB01. The sequence continues at coordinate 3,548,524 of OZ252219.1, forward strand.
CGCCAGAAGAACGCGCCGATCCGCGCTGCTAGAAACACCAGCCACACCACGGCGTCGCCAACCCGGTAGTACTCGAGCCAACCCGTGCCGGTTTCGTCGCCGGCACCACCCTTCCAGGAGATCTCAGAGCGTTCGTACATCGGTGTGGTGAGCAGCGGGAAGGTGGTCTGCACCTCCCAGCGCTGGTCCAACGCCAACACGTCAAGCCGGTGTGGGAACGCGATGCCAAGCAGCGACTGCTTGCGCGAGTCGGTGCCTTTGAGCTCCAGTGTCTCCGTCACGCGCGGCACGAACTCGCGTGTCTGTGCCCGATAGAAGAAGCTGAGCTGCCCTTGGTATCGAGCGCGCGGTATGACCTCGGCGAACATCGTGGCGGTCTGTGGGGTGAACGCCCGTCCCCAGTTCCACTCCCGATGGGTCTGGAAGAGCTGGACGGTGCCCCAGGGGTGGTCGTGATACCCGCGGCCACGGAGTGGTGTGGTCTGCCCGTCGCGTCGCAGCGTGCCGGTGGCCGTGGTGACCGGCGCCGAGAAAGAGACACATGTTCTTGACGAGGGCCGCCCCCGCATCGTGAAGTAGCAGCCGTCTACTGTCGGCAGGAAACCGTGGTGGGTCGGTCTGAAGTCCAGATCGAGGTCGAGTTCCGGCAGCCGCACGGCGACGTGATAGAGCAGATTCTTCGGATCATCCCCGGTCAACACCATCGAATGTGGACCGACCGAGAGCTCTAGCGGCGACCCGTCGGAGGTCGGGAATCTTCCCTCGGCGTAGTTGCGTACGCGACGAAACGCGCTGGCGCCCTGCTTGAGCTCGATGAAGAGCGAGCACTTCGAGCGGCTAAGCACCGGGTTCTTGCGACCGAACACGATCACCAGCGAGACGTCGTCCCCCTGCATGTCGAAGTACCACCACTCGAAAGCGTTGGGTTCCGACATCTCCTCGTCAGTGAGCTGAGATCGATCCCAGGCCGGGGTGAACCAGACGTGTGTGAGGTCGGTCATGGGTTCTGTCCCGGTGGACAACGGGCTATCCGGCCTGTGGATTGCTGAGCGAGATATGGTCTCGTCGATGGAGTCGATTGTATGGTGCAGCCGACGGTCGGACAACGAAGTTGCGCGTATCATGTGCGCACGGAGCACAACCCAGCCACCATCGACCGGGTCATCGAGCGCTTGACCGCCATCGTCGACGAGTCGAGGACGGACCGATCCCGGCTTGGGTACTTTGCCACGCTGTACCGAAAAGTGACGATCCAGGTTAAGCAGGGTATCGCGGAAGGACGCTTCGACGATGGACCGCGGATGGAGCGGTTCGATGTCATCTTTGCCAGCCGCTATCTCGATGCGTACGACGAGTTTCGTCGCGGCGGCACGCCTAGCCGATCCTGGCTATTCGCCTTCGACGTCGACCGGCAGTGGTGGCCAATCGTGCTGCAACATCTGCTGCTCGGCATGAATGCCCACATCAATCTAGACCTGGGCGTCGCCGCGGCTCGCACCGTGCCCCCGGAACAACTGCCAAGCCTGAGGTCTGATTTCAACAAGATCAACACCATTCTGGCGTCGCTGGTAGGCGGGGTCGAGCATGAGCTGGCACGGATCTGGGTGACCATGCGGCTGATGAATCGATACCTCGGGCACGTGGAAACGTCCATCATCAACTTCAGCATGAAGGAGGCCAGAGACGACGCCTGGTCGCTGGCCGAGCGCCTGTCGCCGCTGGACGAGGCTGCCCAGGCGATCGAGATCAAGCGACGGGATGACGAGGTACTGAAGTTGGCCTATCTCGTTCGGTACCCGGGCGCGGTCGGCGGCCTGGTCACGAGGGTCATCCGGCTCGGGGAACGTGGGACGGTCCCCGGCATCATTGACATTCTTTCGTGAACGGGTCGCCCGCGTTCGGCCAGAGACCCAGCGTGTAGGGCCGATGGGTCTCGCGACCTCGGGGACGGAGTGCTTCGCTCAGGTGTGCCGATGCGCCCCCACGTCCTCGAGAGCCTTCCCGAAACGTGGCTGGGACCAGAGAGACCTGAACACGGGCCGAACACCTGCCCAGACGAGATCGACCGAACGCAGCGTTCTGCCGCGTTCGACGTAGTCGAGTGCGGCTGACGTATCGCCAAGCCCGGCGTGAACCTGAGCGATCAACAGCGGTGACACATACCGATCTCCCGAGCGCAGTTCAAGCTCGCTGATCGCGTCCTCGGCAGCCGCGCGGTCACCGACCACTCCATGGATGTACCCGGCGGCCGCAACCGTTTCGGGGCTCCGACCGGACAGTTCAAGCGCAAGCTGTTCCTCGCGCATGGCGTCCTCGAGGTTGCCCAGCTCGGCATGGGTCAGCCCTAGGAAGTAGTGTGCCACGCCAAAGCCGTGCTCCAGGTCCAAGGTCCGACGCAGTGCCGAGACTGCCGCGTCGAAGTTCCCCTCGTAGTACAAGGCAATCCCAAGACTGGTCCTGATGATGAGCGACAGCGGGTCGAGTGATATCGCCTGTTCCAACCGGTCGCGAGCTTGTTCGAACTCGCCCTGAGGGATGAGACAGTTGAGTGCGTACAAGTGGTAGGCGTTGGGCTCCTCTTGCGAGAGAGAGAGCCCGTGGTCAAACTCTCGACTGGCATCACCCCACGTCCAGTCGTGGACGGCTCGGACGGATCCAAGTGCCAGATACGCGTCGGCAAGCTCGGGGTCGAGCTCGAGTGCGCGCTGCGCCGACGTTCGTGCCTCGGACATCGCGTCGGTTGGCCTTTTGGCACCGTATGTTCCGAGCGTGACGTAAGACAAGGCCATGGCCGCAAACGCCTGACCGAAAGAGGGTTCCAAGTCAGCCGCTCGGCGAAAGAGCTCGATGCTCCGAGAAATCCCAGCTTCCGTCCGCTTGTTCCAGTGGTGCCGACCTTCGAGATAGGCTTGGTAGGCGTCCACGTCGTGGACAGAGCGACCCAGACCACTCGGTGCTCCCGTCCTGTCAATCGTCACCCTCAACGCATCGACAACACGCCGCGAGATTTCCTCTTGCACCGCGAAAACGTCTGACATTGGACGGTCGAACTGTTCCGACCAGAGCTGGTACCCATCCCGAGTGCCAACGAGTCTCACCGAAATCCGCAGACGCTCACCGGCTGCACGGACACTCCCCTCCAGCACCGTGTCAACCCCAAGGACCTCACCGACGCGCCTGACGTCAACAGCCTCCCCCTTGAACTGAAACGAAGAGGTCCGTGCTGCGGTACGGAGACCGCTGATGCGTCCCAGCGCAGTGATGAGCTCTTCTGCCATGCCCTCACAGAAGTACAACTGAGCGCCGGTCGGGCTCATTTCGGCGAACGGCAACACGGCGACTGATGGGATGTCAGGGCGGGTCTTCCGGCTGCTGCGTTGCGTTGATGAGTGAGGGGTGATGTTCGCCTCGACATACTCAAGGGCAACGGTCACTTCCTGTGCTGTCTGAAACCGCTGGCCGGGGGTCTTCGCCAAGCAGCGGTGTACAAGGCGGGACATCCCTTCGGGTACGTCCTCAGCAACACGATCGAGCGGCGGCTCGTCGTCCTTGACGATGGCGTGCAGCGTTTCAAGAGATGAGCCACGTCGGAAGGGCTTGATACCACTCAGCATCTCGTAGAGCATCGTGCCAAAGGTGAAGATATCGGAGCGGGGATCGACCTCCAGCCCGCGCGCCTGCTCCGGTGACATGTATCCCACGGTACCCATGATTCTGAGACTGATTGAAGAGGTCTTGTCCGCAGAACTGGCCACGGTACCTGGGACGACCGTCTCTTCGTCGGAAGATGGAGTCGGACGCGTGACTCTGGCGAGACCGAAGTCGAGGACCTTGATGTGGTCGTCGCTCGAAACGACGATGTTCTCCGGCTTCAGATCCTGATGAACAATGCCGCGCTGGTGGCATGGGGCCATAGCTGTCGCAATCTGCAGGGCGTATGTGACTGTCACCTTTAGAGAGAGAGCCCTCCCCTTCAAGCGGGCCCGAAGTGTCTCGCCGCTCAGCAGCTCGGTGACGACGAAGAACCTACCCTGTGATTCGCCTACGTCGAAGATAGTCAGGATGTGGGGATGCGAAAGAGCTGCAACCGTGCGCGCTTCTTGCCTGAGCCGTTCTAGGGCCTTTGCATCAGCCGCGTACCGCTCCGGCAGCATCTTGATGGCGACTTCACGGCCTAGTCGCGAGTCGGTCGCCCGATATACCTCCCCCATCCCGCCTTTGCCAATGAGGGCGGAGACGTCGTAGTGGCCGAGTCGGGAGCCGATTTCAGGCGCCATGGGTTGTCGGGGCCAATCGCCGCCATTGTAGACACTTCCACAGTCCCGTGAGGACGGAGCCTCAAACCCGCGCCCCGGTCCCTCCATCTGGATTCAGGGGCGAACAAGGGTATGATCGCGGCGTCTTCCTCTATCCGACGCGATGGCCGATGACACGCCTGTCCCCGGTGACGTCACGAAGCTCCTGCACGCATGGGCCGATGGCGACAGGGGTGCGCTGGATGAACTGATCCCGCAGGTCTACGCCGAGCTGCACCGCCTGGCGCGCAGCACGCTCCGTCGTGAAGGCAGCAACAAGAAGCTGCAAACGACGGAGGTCGTCAATGAGGCGTACCTCCAATTGGTTCGACAGCGCCACGTGCGCTGGCAGAGTCGCGCGCACTTTTTCGGCATTGCGGCCCAGCTGATGCGCCGAATCCTGATGGAACAGGCACGACGGCGGAAAGCCACAAAGCGGGGTGGCGGGATAGAACCGATTGCGCTCGACGTGACGCCGCTTCTCGCGGCCCAGCCGGCAGTCGACGTCTCCGACCTGGACGAGGCGCTCCAGCGACTCACCCTTCTCGACCCCCGTCAGGGGCAGTTGGTCGAGCTGCGCTTCTTCGGAGGCCTCAGCATCGAGGAGGCGGCCGAGGTGATGAAGCTGTCCCCGGCGACCCTCAAGCGCGAGTGGAACTCAGCGCGGGCTTGGCTACGCCGTGAGCTCGCCGACTCGGCGTAGCGTTCACCCGTCGACGACCTCGATTGCGGTGATCTTGGTCGTCACGACCTTTCGAGTCCCCGCGATCAGCCATAACTCCTCGCCGACTCGGATCGCGTCCTGACGATAGAGGCGAACCCGAGTGTTCTGGGGAAACCGACGGCCACCCGAAACCAGGAACTCCAGATCGAGTGGAGCGACGGCAATGAGGCAGTAGCGGCTACCCTGAGTCGATACGATGACCTTGGTATAGGGGGCGAGGTCGGCTGGCCTGACGGCGTCCACCGTGCCGAGGGGAGTCGAGCCGGTACCTGTAAACGCGCCATCGGGAACGGGCGGCGCATTGCTCAGCGCAGGCTGCTCGAGAAACCCGTCTGTGTCGTCGGCCGACAGAAAGGACTCCACCTCTCGACGCAACTCATCGTTGTCCGCACAGGAGGTCGCGAGATGGGCCGAGCGTGACGACGGATCTAGCTCTAGTGCCTCTTCGACGATGCCCTTGACGAGTTTCCAGCGCTCGGAGTCCATGGGGCACAACCTCGCCGCGAGCCAGCGACGCCGCGATGCGGGATCGTTGCGCTAACTCTGTCGCAGAACTGCGTCTCGGTCCAGTACGTGCAAACGGGTGAAGAATGGGCTCATCGTCCCAAGAGATACCTCGCTCGTCGATTGCCCTCATCGGCCGTTGCACCAATGGTGATGCGAGGACCAAGGTAGTGGGCGACTTGGAAGAGACCACGCCTATTGGATGAATTCCTCGCCCTAGACACACGTCGGGTCGCGCCCACGCCGACAGAAAGCCTGCGCTACAGGCGACAGTGCCATCGCTTTTGCTCGCCGCTGCACATCGTTTCAGGTGCCTCACCTTTGCACCATTGACCCATGATTGCCTCACTCGTTCGGCGCAGTCTTCGTAAAGAAGCGCAACCAACTTTGGGAAGGAGTTGTTTTAGCGTCACATGTCAGCACGACTCGCTCGGGAAATCCCCGTGCAACTTGTCGATCTCAGTCTGTCGGGATGTCTCTTCGCCAGCGATCAGCCGCTCGACGAAGGAACGATCGGTGAGCTGCGGGTAACCCTCGACGGCAAGCTGTATCAGGACACGGTTCAGGTTCGACGAGCCACGCGGCGGCACGGAACCAACCGGGACCATTTGGCGGCGGCCCAGTTCGCCTGGGGCAATCGGTCGGGCACCGCGTCGATACGGGGCACCGTACCCTTGATAGTTCCGCGCTCCGAAGATCGCACCATGACGGAAAACTGACGCGCGCGGCCATATTGGTGCTGACAAGGCGATTCGAGCCTCGTTAGCCAGGCCGAGTGAGGTAAAGTGTCGGGTCAGGAGACGACGTCATGACCAGGAGATCTCGTGCACTGAGCGCATGTGGGATGGTGGCCTTCTTGGCGTCTGGCCTCGCGTCGGTCGGCGAACCGGCGGCAGCAGCGGATGACGACATTACTGGGGTCGTGACGAGCGCGAGCGGCCCGGAGGCCGGGGTCTGAGTGATCGCGGAAACGGACGACTTCGAGACCACGTTCCGCAAGATCGTCGCGACCAAGGAGTTGCGGGGCGTCGTATCAGTATTGCATCATGTATTGATCGGCAGGGTACTCCGGCATACTCGGCATACTCAATGATGCGCGCCGCACCCCAACCTATCGTCTCGGGAATCCTGATCGGCCTGTGGGCTGTTGTGCTTCCCGCCGTCGGCCCCGACCTCCGGCTCGTGGACGCAGCCAAGCACAAAGACTGGGAGGCCGTCGAAGTCCTATTAGACCAGGACGTCGATGCTGATGCCGCGCAGGCCGATGGTGCGACCGCCCTGCACTGGGCAGCGTTTTGGAACGACCTCGATACCGTCGCGCTCCTGATCGAATCTGGCGCGCAGCTGAACGCGCAGAACGATTACGGTGCCACACCCCTGTGGTGCGCCTGCGCCAATCGCAACACCGCGAGCGTGCAGCGCTTGCTCGAAGCCGGCGCAGACCCCAACCTGGGGCTGCGGTCAGGCGAGAGTGTCCTCATGCGATGCGTGCACACGGGCGATGCCTCGGCCGTGGGCGCGCTGCTCACCCATGGCGCGGATGTCAGCTTCCGTGAGCCGTCAACGGGACAAACATCCTTGATGTGGGCCGCCGCCAGCGCTCACCCTGACGCGATCCGCGTCCTGCTCGAGCACGGCGCAGCCGTCAACGCGCGCACGAGGACTACCCGTCAATTGCACGGCACCGGAATGCTGAGTACCACGAGCCCGGCGGGGGCGGAGTATTTCAACGTCGGAGGCTTCACGCCCCTCCTGTTTGCCGCACGCAGCGGTGACGGCGAGTCGGCGCGGCTCCTGCTCGAGGCCGGCGCTGATATACACGAGACCGCGGCGGACGGGAACACCGCGCTGGTGGTCGCGGCGATGAGCGGCCACGGCCGGGTCGCTGAACTCCTGCTCGACACCGGCGCCGCTCCCGACGCGGACGGCGCGGGGTACACGGCTTTACATGCCGCCATCCTGCGGTCCGATCCTGAATTGGCGAGAGCGCTGCTGGCCACGGGCGCCGACCCCAACGCCCGACTTGTGAGAGGGACCCCTATTCCGCGTTACACCTTCGACTACGTCTTCACGCACAAGGAGAAGGGGGCGACGCCCTTCCTGCTCACCGCCAAGTACCTCGAGCCCGATCTCATGCCGGTGCTCAGTGAGGCCGGGGCGGATCCGCTGATCGCCTTGGACGACGGGACGACCGTGCTCATGGCGGCGGTGGGATTGAGCCTAAATCGGACCATGACCCGCCGCAGCCAAACGCTGGCCCCCGAGCTCGTCGCGGCCAATTGGAAGAACGGGGTCAGGGTGCTGGAGACCGTCCGAGCGGTCATCGACTCCAGCCCCGACGTCGTCACCACCATCAACGACACAAACCGGGCGGGTGACACCGCGCTACACGGCGCCGCGCGTCTCGGGTTCACGACGGTCGTCGAGTTCCTGGTTGACCACGGAGCCAATCTGGACATCGAGAACAAGCGGGGCACGACACCTCGAACGATGCTGGAACGTCTGGCGCCGAGCGCAACGCAGGACTAGGGAGGCAACGGCATGTCGCGATTGGCGCTGATTGGCGGCGGGGTGGTGGCCGTGACCTTGATACTGGCCAGTCCCGGCCAGCTTTCCCTTCGCGCCGAACAAGCCTCCATCACGTCGACCGAATCAGCTGCGTCAGACGCCCGGGTGCTGCTCGACACATATTGCGTCACGTGTCACAACGAGCGAACCAAAACCGCAGGCCTGACCCTTGATGGAGACGCCATGGATGTCTCCCAGGTGGGAGAGGCTGCGGCGGTATGGGAGCACGTGGTCCGTAGGCTCAGGGCGAACGCTATGCCGCCGGCCGGAAGGCCCCGACCTGAAGCCCCCGCCTCCCGGGCGTTCGTCTCTTGGCTGGAGACAGAGCTCGATCGTGCAGCGATGGCCAATCCGGATCCTGGACGCCCGACAGTCCATCGACTGAACCGGGCTGAGTACGCCAACGCCATCCGTGACCTGTTTGCCCTCGATGTCGACGTGCACGAGCTGTTACCGGCCGACGACGAACATGACGGTTTCGACAACATCGCGGAGGTGCTCTCAGTCTCGCCGACCCTGATCGAGCGGTATCTGTCGGCGGCGCAGCGAATCAGCCGGCTCGTGGTCGGTGACCTGAACCTCCGGCCGAAGGCCCAGTTCTATCCGATCCCTGGAGCCCTCGACCAGAACGACACGGTGAGTATCGACCTACCCTTTGGCTCGCGCGGCGGGGCCGCCATCGAGCACAACTTCCCCGTCGACGGTGAGTACGTCATCCGTCTGGACCTTCGCAAGCAGGAGTACAGCTACGTGCGCGGGCTGGGTCAGCCCCATCAGCTCGACGTGCGAATCGACGGCGCACACGTCGGTACGTTTGCCGTCGGGCGCGAGTGGGAGCCCGAGCAGCTACCGCCGGCTGGATACGCAGGCAAGTTCGACGAGGTGTACGACTCCAACTCGTTCCCGGAGTGGGAGGCGTACGCCCTCAACGCGCACAAAGGCCTGGAGGTCCGGACGACGGTGAAGGGCGGACCCCATCTGGTCGGAATCTCCTTCGCTCGGCGTCCGTCGCTGCCCGAAGGCATCCTGACGCTGCCAGTTGACCGCTCCTCCTATTCGCACGGGCAGGACGAGATGCAGCAAGGCAATCCGGCCCTGTCGGTGGTCCAGATCATCGGCCCCTACAACCCAACCGGGGTCTCCGAGCTGCCGAGCCGCGAGCGGCTGTTCGTCTGCCATCCGAGTGACGGGACGTCCGCAGAGGAGCCCTGCGCGAGGTCCATCCTCTCTTCGCTTGCACGGCGTGCGTTCCGCCGGCCATCGACTGACGAGGACGTCCAGATACTCCTGCCGTTCTTCGAGGAGGGGCGCACCCACGGGAGCTTCGACGCCGGCATTCAGGCCGCGGTCGAGCGACTCCTCGTGGACCCTGAGTTCCTGTTTCGCATCGAGACCGATCCCCCCGGGGTGCCATCGGGCACGGCGTATCGGATCAGCGATCTCGAGCTGGCATCGCGCTTGTCGTTCTTCTTGTGGAGCAGTATCCCCGACGATGAACTCCTGGACGTCGCGGCCCGTGGCGACCTTCATGATCCCGAGATGCTGGATCGACAGGTCCGACGCATGCTGGCCGACCCTCGGTCGCAAGCGCTGGTCGAGAACTTCGGCGCCCAATGGCTGCAGCTTCGCAAGATTCGGAACGCCGCGCCGGACATCGTGACCTACACGGCGTTCGACGAAAACCTACGCGATGCGATGTGGCAGGAGACGCAGCTGTTTCTGGAACACGAGCTCCGGGAGGACCGCCCCATCCTCAACCTCCTGCGCGCGGACTACACCTTCGCCAACGAGCGCCTCGCTCGGCATTACGGCATCCCCGACGTTCACGGCGTGCAGTTCCGGCGCGTGGCCTACCCCGACGACACCCGGGGAGGACTACTCGGTCATGCCAGCATCCTCACCATCACGTCGTACGCAAACCGAACCTCGCCGGTCGTGCGCGGGGTCTGGCTGTTGGAGAACTTCCTCGGGACACCGCCGGCGCCACCGCCAGCAGATGTGCCGAGCCTCACAAGAACCCGCCAGAATGGCGGCGCGGCTCTCTCGGTTCGCGAACAAATGGAACAGCACCGGGAGAGCCCCGTGTGCGCCACGTGCCACAACACCATCGACCCGCTCGGATTCGCCCTCGAAGGATTCGACGCGATTGGCCGGCGCCGATCCACCATCGGGGGTGGCACTCCGTTCGATAGTGGCATCCCGATCGACGCTTCGAGTACGCTGACCGATGGCACCGAAGTTCACGGCCTGGCGGGGCTACGGCATGCCATCCTGAGTAAGGAAAACCAGTTTGTGCAGACGGTTACCGAGAAGTTGCTGACGTACGCCCTGGGTCGCTCGCTTACACACCAGGATATGCCCGTGGTCCGACACCTTAGCCGGCAGTCGGCGCCCGACGGCCTCACCTGGTCGTCGCTCATTTCGGGGATCGTAAAGAGCCCACCGTTCCTCATGCGGAGGTCAGAGTCATGATTGTCTCCAAGAAAGCTATTCCACGCCGGACGGTGCTTCGAGGGGTGGGGGCGTCGCTTGCCCTGCCCTTCCTCGATGGCATGGTGCCGGCGCTCACGGCACTCGCCAAGACGCCCGCGCAGCCGGTCGCCCGCATGTGCGCCGTTTACGTGCCGAACGGGATCATGATGGAGTACTGGACTCCGGCGGTCGAGGGGACGGCGTTCGAGTTCACGCCCATCCTGAAGCCACTCGAACCCTTCCGTGATCGGCTACTCGTGCTGAGCGGGCTCGACAACACCGGCGCCATCTCTCGCTCGGGAAGCGGCGGTGGGCACGCGCGCGCCGCTGGCGCCTTCATGACCGGTATCGAGCCGCTGCAAACGACCAGTAGCTCCCGCCTGGACCTCGGGGTCTCGATGGATCAGATCATCGCAAAGGCGATCGGCCAGGAGACGCCCTTGCCTTCGCTGGAGTTGGGGCTGGAGGGCTCGGACACGGTCAACGGGGTCGGAACGTGCGACCTCGGCTTCAACTGCGCCTATCAGAACACGATGGCGTGGAGTAGCCCCTCCACACCGCTGCCGGTCGAAGCCAACCCTCGGGTCGTGTTCGAGCGGCTGTTCGGCAGCATCGACAGCACCGACCCAGCCGAAAGGACAGCGCGTTTGCACCGGCAGGGCAGCATCATAGATTCGGTCCTCGACAAAGTCAACGGATTGGAGGGGCAGCTTGGCCACCACGACCGTGTGAAGTTTGGCGAGTACCTGGAGTCGGTGCGTGAGATCGAGCGGCGAATTCAGAACGCGGAGACGAACGGTCGTGAGCTGCCGCTTGTCGAGTCCCCGGCGGGCATTCCCGTTGACTACGACGAACATGCGAAGTTGATGTTCGACATGCAGACGCTGGCGCTGCAGACCGACACCACCCGCGTGATCACGTTCCAGGTCGGGCGGGAGCAGAGCGGTGCAACCTACCCGCAGATCGGCGTGTCAGATTCGCACCACCCGATCTCCCATCACGGTGGCAACGAGAACAAGATCGCGAGCCTCGTCAAGATCAACACCTACCACGCCACGCTGTTCAGCTACTTCCTCGAGAAGCTCGGGGCCATCCCCGACGGCGAGGGCACGCTTCTGGACAACGTCATGATCATGTACGGCAGCTCGATCAGCGATAGCCACCGGCACGACATCCGGAACCTTCCGATCGTGTTGGCGGGCGGGGGTGCCGGGCAGATCGCGAGCGGTCGCCACATCAGGTATCCAGAGAAGACCCAGCGACTCACGAACCTTCAGTTGACCTTGCTGAACAAGATGGGGGTCCATGCTGACGAGTTCGGTGACAGCACCGGAGAACGACTCCAAGAGCTCTCTGAGCTCTAACGAAACTTCCATGATCACCCTGACCGGAGCGGTTGTCCCAACGCTGGCACTGGCCGTGCCGCTGAGTGCCGTAATGTCCTTTCAACAGCCTGAACGCGAGATTCGCAGACCCGAGAACCTGCCCGAGCCGGTTGGGCAGGAGATGCGTGTCGAAGCCCAGGACTTGGACGAAGTGTTGGCCGATGCCGATGTGGTCCTGCTCGACGTGCGAGAGCCGTGGGAGCTCGAAGAGTACGGCACGCGCGCCGGGTATATCAACATTCCGCTCGGTGAGCTCGAGTCCCGCCTTGACGAGTTGCCGCTGGACAAGACCATACTCACCGCTTGAAACGGCGGAGGCCGAGCCGCGCGTGCCGCGGCCTTGCTAATCGAGCATGGATATACCTCGGCCGGGTTCTGTGGTCTTCGCGACTACGCCGGCGAGAAGGTGTTTCCGAAGGCCGAGCAGCAGCCGGGCCGCTGAGCAACCTGGCAGCCGGTCAGGCTCGGGCACACGCCGGGCACACCGGGGAAAACCTGACGCGTGTTGATTGGAGCAGGAGAACCCCACACAGGTTCTAACATCCTGTGCGTGGGAAACGCGAGCGTCTCAAGAATAGGTAAACGCTACGGCGCTAGTGGACTGTCCCAGAGAAACGTTTAGCATGGCAGCGTCGTCTTCTCTGCATGCCATTTACCGGTCGCCGGGTTCGACATAAGGCCCGTTCTCCGACACAGCGGCCCACGATGCCACGTCGGCGCCTGCGGATGCTTTATATGATGTGGCTACAGGGGAGGTGCGTTTCGACTAATTCCGCTAAAGTAACTTTTCCACTTGTTTTCCATTGGAAAATTTAACATGGTACTCTTTCTTACCTTTTTTATCGTAACGGATCAACTCGCCATGCTTTTTGTTGTTTTTAAAGTTTCCGGTCTGCCAAAGTTGTCCTGACTCGCGGTTAAAGATCCATTTGCCTTCCATTACGCCATCTATAGACTTCCCCTTGGCTTTGATCTCGCCCGTCTGAAAGTAATAGGTTAGTGTCTTTCCTTTTTGTTCGGATATAAGCTGACCATTTTTGTATGTTCCGCCTTTGTTTTTCATGTAGTGTTTTCTTTTTTTTGCCATCTAATTCTCCTATGGTTAACTCCAAGACCAGCGCACGGGTGTGGTCCGCTTCCTCCAGGCCACAGATCGCCGCGATGCCAGGATGGTTGAGACTGGCGAGCACTTGCGCTTCGCGCTGAAAGCGTGCGAGGCGATCAGGATCTGACGCGAACGCCTCGGGCAGGATCTTCAGCGCGACCTTGCGGTTCAGCTTGGTACGGTGGCTTGATAGACCTGGCCCATGCCCCCCTCGCCGATGAGGGCAATGACATTGTAGTGGCCGAGTCGAGAGCCGACTTCGAGGGCCATGGGTTTGTTGTCGGCAGCATCGAGCCGACCACGGGATCATACGGGTGTGCCCAAAGTGTGCCCAAAGAGTGTCAGATCCCCACCCAAGAGCACCCAACGCCAACCAAAACAAAGGGCCGAAACGCCAGCAAAACACTAACGTTTCGGCCTGTGGGTGGCGAATTCGTAGGAATCCGACATCGTTCGATCTTCGGGTCCCGTGAGCCGGGAGTCCCCCGCGAAGTTGTCGCGATGGCATGAGTAAGGCGTGCAGCTGACGCACTGCTCTGCTGTGTCGCGATAGACGTCGAACGCGGTCGCGTCGACCCGCTCGCCACCGTCTTCGCTGTTCCGATGTCACGCCGCGATCGGCGTCTGATAGAGACCGCGGCAATGCGCGTCCCATCGGTAGCGGTCGAGCCGTGCGACATCCTTTCGTATCGGGACGGGCGTCCGCCCGTCCAACGATGCATGGGCCCGATGCGTATTGTAGAAGTCCTGGAAGGCCACCAGTTTGTCTTCCAAGTCCGACGCAGACCAGAACAGCAGCTGATCCACGCATTCTCGTCGCAGCGTGCCGATCAACCGTTCGACAAACGGATGCGACAGCGGCACATACGGCACACTCTTCACCTCGGTCACCTGCAGCACCCGCAGGTTGGCGCGCCATTGGTGAAACCGATACAGCGGGTCGTGGTCGGAGCTGAGGCGCTTCGGACGCGAGAGCCCTCGAATCGCATGGTTGAACATGCCGCACAGGGCCCGGCCATCCACGGTTCCAGCCTGGATGCCAAAACCGACGATCCGCCGCGTGTATTGGTCCATCACCACCAGCACCCAATGGCTTCGCAGGATCGCCGACTCGCACCGGAACAGGTCGATGCTCCACAGGCTATCTTTCGCATGCCCCAGGAACGTCAGCCAGGACGGACCACCCGAGTGGGGGGCCGGTCGATAGTGCGTGGCGAGCACTCGGCGCACCACGTCCTTGTCGATGTCGACCGCAAAGGCGAGCGCGATCTGTTGTGCGATCCGCGGACAGCCCCACCTGGGGTTGCGCCGCTTCATGTCGACGATGGCGTCGACCAGTGCTTTGGACGGTCCTTTGGGGCCGGTGCGACGGCGCTTGGGTGAAAACAGCCAGCGGTACTTGCGGGTGCGCAGAGCCCGATGGAACTCCAGGATCGTCGACGGTCTCAGCACGATCGCTGAGCGAATCACCCGGGCCGGGCGCATGAACAGTGCACACACGCCGGCGAGGATCCGATCCGACGCGCAGAGATTCGGCGCCCGGTGCCGCGAGCGATTCAGAATGAGCAGTTGCTGCTTGACGACAGACCGCAGGCCGCCGGGGCCCATCAGCCGGGCCAGGGTGGCGATCAGGTGCACCAGCAGGATGATCGGGTCGCGCATCGGAACATCCTAGCGAGCACTCCCAGGATCACCAAACTTGATAATCTCAACGGATTGCCGGGCTGAGTAGTAATTCGCCACCCACAGGTTGCAATGGCCCTAGTCGGCCACCGAACCGAGGCGATGTATCGTAGGTACGACATCGTCACCGACAGCGACCTGCACGCTGCCGCTGCCAAGATCAACTCGGCAGCGACAGTTACAAAATCGGTTACAGTCGACCGATCCGCAGCTTCTTAGGGCCTTCTGCCGAACCTATAAGTGATTGAGAAGCAAGGGAAAAAGTGGTGGACCAGAGGGGGGTCGAACCCCTGACCTCGTGAATGCCATTCACGCGCGCTCCCAACTGCGCCACTGGCCCACTTGATGACCATTCTATGCCCGGGATGGGCCGCGATCAATGAACCAGCGGCTCGCCCCCTAGGTCTCCGGCGGGTCTGGCGGCAGTGGCCGACCGAACACTCGTTTGTAGGCCTCTGGCGTATCGACATCGAGGAACGGTCCGTCTCCCGTCGCCGGCACCTCCACCGATTCGTCGAGGTGAGCGCGGACCACGGGCTTGGCGCCCCCTCGGGGGTCGGCTTTCTGCAACTCGTCGAATAGGGAGCGGTCGAAAATCACGGGGTGACCGTGTCGTCCGTGGTCATCGGGGTGGCATGGCCGAACGATCGGTGCCTGCGTACGCTCGTGGGCATCGAGAAGCGCCCGCACCGTACCGGCATCGATCAACGGGACATCAACCAGCGTCACCAGCATCCCGCCGACCCCGGGTCGATCGATGGCCCGCAGACCGACCAGCAGGGATGACAGCTGGCCAGCGTCAGGATTGAGGTTGACCACGACGCGCGGAGGCGGTTGGAGTGCGGCCAGGCCAGACCTGAGCTCGGCACCGTCCGGCCCCACCACGACCACTACGTCGTCGACGCCGCCAGCCCGTAGCTCGTCGACGATCCGGCTGATGAAGGTCTGTCCGGGGACCGCGGTCAGCAAGAGCGCCTTGGGGCGCCCCATTCTTCTCGAGCGACCGGCAGCCAGCACGACCCCTGGAACGATGACACCCACTCATCGAGTGTATGCCACGCCTGGAGACCTGTTGCGAATCGCTGAGTCGGACAGTAAGTATCCCCCGGCAAAGCCGGGGGCCTTAGTTTGTGAGCCGCTCAAAGCGGCATGACGTGCCCGCTATGCGGTCACTTGAGCCACCTCACGGTGGCCACTCTACTCCAACGGCAACTGATCCGACCGCCGGTCCTCGCGTTCCTGCTGCTGGATGTACTCCCGAATGACCCGCTCATCGCGACCCACCGTGGACACGAAGTAGCCCCGGGCCCAGAAGTGCTGCCCCACGAAGTTCCGCGAACGTCCCGCGAACTCCCGAGCGATGTGGATGGCACTCTTCCCCTTGAGATATCCGATGACCTGGGCGACAGAGTACTTCGGCGGAATCGACATCATCATATGCACATGGTCCGGCAACAGATGCCCCTCCTCCACCTCGCTCTCGCGATGCAGCGCCAGACGGCGGAACACCTCGCCCAAATCCCGCCGCAATCCCCCGTACATCGCCTTTCTTCGATACTTCGGGATGAACACAACGTGATACTGACAGTGCCATTTCGTATGATTGAGACTTCGGTAGGTCGGCATGAGGTCTCCTTCTCGTGATGCTTGAGCGGCTCACGGGAAGGAGTTCCTCACGTGACTCCCCGAAACGTCAAACGGGGCTGGCCGCCCCGGCAAAGCCGGGGGGTCTCCCACGGCAACTAGAATCTGCGCATGCACGACGTCCAAGTCCAGATACGCTGCCAACGGTGCGGTACCCAGATGGAGCTCAGGGATCCGGCGCCGGAGGACGCCTGGACGCCGCAGCAGTTCTGGGAGTGCCCCAAATGTGGGCGTCACTTCTGGACGACATATCCCCCGCCGAAGCCGGCCAAGCCGGCGGCCGCGACAAAGCCCTCCCCTGCGGCAAAGCCAGCTGTCCCAGCCAAGCCTGCCCCAGAGGCCAGAATAGACGCCCCAGAAGCCGTCGCCACGCCTGTTCCGGCACCCCCGACAAAGCCTCCAGAGACCCCGAAATAGACCAGTCTCGGGAATCCTCTAAACCTCCGGATCTGGTTGACTTCTGGAAAGTACCTCACTAGACTGGCCACCTTCGAGCCGGGACTCCACCGCCGGGCCTAGGACAGCCCGGGAGAGCCCGTGCGACGGGCGGTTATCCGCTGGCGACGGGCGTCGGGGAAGAGGCGCCCACGGCTCAACTTGGAGGGACCGGAATGCCAAGCGGCACGATCGCACGATTGTTGATTGACAAAGGGTTCGGCTTCATCCGCGACGAGGGGGGAATCGAGCACTTCTTCCACCGCAGTTCAGTGCGCGGGGCGGTCTTCGAGCTGCTCAGAGAAGGTCAGCGGGTTGATTTCACCATCGAGGAGTCCCAGAAGGGGCCACGCGCCGGTGAAGTTCGTCTAATCGAAAGCTAGCTCGCATCGCCCACGGGTCCGGCTCCGGTCGAGCCGGCCACCCCTTCCTTCGCACTTCTCCCCGGTCTGCCGGTTGGCCAGAATCCGGACAGCTCAGGGTCTGTCCGCCTTCAACTCAGAGATAATGTAGAGCCCGGAAGCGAACGGGGCCCGGTGGCCCTCCCGGTCTTCAAAATCGGTCGCTCCCCGCCAACGCGGGGGGGCTGGGTTCGACTCCCAGGCGCTTCCGCCAACTTTCTACTCCTCTATTCGCGACGCGAGACGTCCTTGGCCAAGCACTGGCAGACTTGCGCGACCGCTATCATTGGACCCCATGCGGCGCAAGATCATCCTGACGTGGCTCGCAGTCGTGACGTGGGCGGCCGTCATCTGGGGTCTAAAGCGCTTTTCATGACCGTGTGGTGCCCGGATAGCCGCAGTGTCGAAAGTAATGGCGGCATTCCTCGGGGCTGAAGTGCGGCAGACAGGCGCCGAGGAAAGGCCAGAGGGTCTCGGTGGATCGACAGCGGGCGGCGCGCACGAGGGCTTTGAGCTTCGCGAAGCAGAGTTCAATGGGATTGAGGTCCGGACTGTAGGGCGGCAGATAGCAGAGCGTGGCGCCGACGCGCTCGATCGCCTGGCGGACGCCGGCCACTTTGTGTGCGCTGAGGTTATCGGCGATGACGATGTCCCCGGGATGCAGGGTGGGCACGAGGATCTGTTCGATATAGGCGAGGAAGCTCGCCCCGTCGATGGCGCCGTCGAAGACCCCGGGCGCGGTCAGGCCGGTGACCCGCAGTGCCGCGAGAAACGTACTGGTCTGCCACCGGGCGCACGGCGCGTGGTCGTGGACGCGGGCCCCGCGGAGGGCCCGACCATACCGCCGCAGGAGATTGTTCGTAATGCCGGTTTCGTCGAGAAAAACCAGGCGTGTCGGATCCCAGGTCGGCGCGGCGGCGTGCCACACGACCCGCGCGGCCGCGACGTCAGGTCGATCGTGTTCGGAGGGCCGGACCGTTTTTTTTGACGGTCACGTCCAGAGCCGCCACCGCGCGCCAGATCGTCGCCAGACTGGCCGGCGTGCCGAGCGCGTCCTTCAGCTCGGCTAAGGTGCGATCCGGTTGCTCCGCGATCAGCGCGGCCAGGGTGTGCAGGTGCGGCTCCAACATCCGGCGCCGCCCGTGCCGCTGGACGCGCGGCGCGACTTCGCCCGTCTCCCGCCGACGCTGCTTCAACAGCCGCACCCACGACCCGCTCACGCGGTACTTCACCGCAACGTCCGCGGCCTTCATCCCGGCATCACTGTCGAGCAGGGCCCGTTCTCGGAGATCCATCGAATAGGCTTGCATCGGTCCTCCTGCATTGGTGCATGCAGAAGTACCACGACGAGCCCAGGCAGTACAAGGGCTATCTGAAAAGCGCTTTAGGCGGGGAGGACTTCGCCAACGAGTCGACCTCGCGCTTCATCCGTCCGTTGCTCGAATGGCTCTTCCCCAATCTCTCAGCCGGCGGTCTCGACCTGACACATTTCGTGATTCGCAAGGGCTTCCACGCCTTTGTGTACGGTCTGCTCGCGCTCCTGGCACTCCGAGCGCTCCTGCTCACGTGGCCGCTATCCTGGGCCCGCGCCGCCACCGTGGCGGTCAGCATCGCGCTCGCACTCGCGCTTGCCGACGAGGGGCGGCAGGCGACGTCCGAAACCCGCGGCGGAAACTGGACTGATGTGCTCCTGGACCTCGCAGGCGCGAGCGCGACAGTTGGGACGGTCCACCTCCTGCCCCGTCAGACGAAGCAACTCCTCATCGGGACGGGAAGCTGAAACGGCTCCTGATCGCACTCTCGTTTTTCTTCGGTGCGGCCGCGCCTGACCCCCCGGTCGCCGACGACCTCGGCAGCGTCGGCTAGCTCGGGTCGGCAACTTTACGATAGGTTGAAAGCCCTAGATCTCCCGGTGTTTTTGGCGCATTTTCCGATTGCATCCGAACCCGTCAGTGGAGAGAATGGGCGCAACAGTTCAAGCGAGTAGACCGCGCGGAATCGCCGTACCAGTTCTTGATTCTTGGAGGCGAGTATGGCCCCTCAACCAGCACCGAGGCAACGCGTCGGCGCCACGGGATCCACAAGGGTGTTCACCCATCAGTGCGCGCTCTGTGAGAGTCAACGGGTGACCGGTAGCCTGTTGTCGGCCCAACCCAGCGCGTCCGGTCCAGCGCTGTGGGTGTGCGACGATTGCCAGCACAAGCTGTCAAGACGGGTAGACGACGAAGGGTCGCTCGGAGGCTGAGGCGTCGCCCATAGAGCTGAAGTCTGACGCGGGCGTCGCTGGGACGTTCTTACGGCGAGCCTGGGTGCGACCCAGGGCTCGCCGTTATTGTGTACGGAGGAACACACCGATGCCAAGATGCAAGAGAGTACTGCTGACGGCGGTCCTTGTCAGCTTCCCTCTGCTGGCCGCCGCGCTGCCCCTCGAGGGGCAGCAGAGTGGGTTGAGCCTGCTCAACTCGGTGCGGGTCGACGTGCAGCTGATCGGGGCGGCGCCAACGACTGGTCTCACCAGCGCGTCGGTTCGTCGGGCCGTCGAGAACCGGCTGCGCGACTCATCTGTCTCGGTGCGAGATGCCGACGACCGGAGTGAGCGAGGCGACCCACAGCTCCGGGTGGCGGTTCAAGCAGTCAACGCGGCTGGAGGCTTCGCCTTCCTGGTCTCGGTCCAGCTGGTCGAACGAGTCGTGACCTACCGAAAGTATGCGGAGTTGGTATTCGACGGGGTGCTGCCCACCACACCCACCGCCTCAGTCGACGCGCTGGAGATCTCACCTGCGATCAAATGGGAAGCTCAAGCTCTCGGCACGACCAGCCGGGACAGCGCCGCGACCTTTATCCCAGAGGCGCTGCTCGGGTACGTCGATCGATTCGTGGAAGACTATCGCGCCGCGAAGTAAGTATCCCCCGGCAAAGCCGGGGGCCTTAGTTTGTGAGCCGCTCAAAGCGGCATGACGTGCCCGCTATGCGGTCACTTGAGCCGAGTCAAGCCCATTCCTAGTTGAAACTCTCCGCGGCTCCTGATTGCTTACGCGGCTTTCTTCGTCGACGTCGTCGTGTCGATCTTCAGCTCTCGCTTCAATGCGTCACGAAGCCTGGGCAGGTGCCGGTAGCCCATCACCTTGCGCAGGCGTGGCTCGATGTCCAGGAGCGCAGTGGCCAGCCAGCGATGGCGTTGACTCGAGTTCTGCCAGTGATCGACCTTCGCACAGCGCTCCTCAATGAGCGCGTTGATGGACTCGAGGCTGTTCGTCGTCTTCAGCGACCGGCCCAGCACACCGTACACCCCGAGGCGATGCAACGTCAGGGTCTCGTCGAGGCCTTCCGCCAGACTGCCGGCCGCGGATTGGTTCCGATCCTCCAGCTCATGCTGGAGCGACTTGAGGGCGGCGAGGGCCTCGTCGTACTCCGGACGGTTGTAGGCGCGCTGGAGACGCTGCCGCCACACCGGCTGCTCACGCTTGGCCACGTAACTCACCACGTTCTCGCGCTTGTGCCACTGACACCGTTGCACCAGGGCGCGGTGGCGGAAGGCTTTCCGCACGGCCGCCCGGAGCCCCTTGCCGCCATCCACGATCACCAGAAGCCCCTGGGAGACATCGAGGCCCCGCTCGACCAATGACCGGAGGAACGGGGTCAACACCTTCTCGGTCTCCGTGTCCGTCTCGACGACGCCCAGGAACCGTTTGTCCCCCGTCATCGTGATGCCCAGCGCGACGACCATCGTCGCCTCGGCGAACGTCTTGCCGTCCAGCACGAGGGCCACGACGTCCTCCCCGGAGAGGTCCCGCTCCTGGAGCTCGCGGAGTTTCGTCGCGCTGGCCTGAATGAACGCGCGGGACACCGTCGACCCCGATAGGCCGATCGCCCTGGGAATCGCCTCGGCGGCCGCCGCGTAGTTGCGGCACGAGATCCCATACAGCACGCGCCTCAGCAACAGGTCGTTGACTGCGCGATCGCCATGCAGCGCCTCGTACGACCGCAGGGGAATCTCGCGCTCCGTGACATGGCGAATCCGGGGCACGCGAATCGGCACGCGCTGGCCGGCCAACCCGACCGTCCCGGGGTTGCTGCCATGACGGCGCCCGCCGACTGACGGGGCTTTGCGGGCGTAGCGCTCGCCAGCCAGCGCGGTCACTTCCTCGTCGAGCAACTCCTCGATGTGCATCA
Source organism: Vicinamibacterales bacterium (assembly GCA_965249105.1). Classification (GTDB taxonomy): domain Bacteria; phylum Acidobacteriota; class Vicinamibacteria; order Vicinamibacterales; family UBA8438; genus CAUZIB01. The sequence continues at coordinate 3,569,913 of OZ252219.1, forward strand.
AGCCCAGCGGAACCAACGACCGGATCAACGCCACCTTGGCATCGACCTCCAGCTCGGCGTACTCCTCGCGGTCGATGACGTCGACCGCGCCCAACGTGTGACCTTTCTTGCGCTTCCTGACCGATCGTAGGACACTGCTCATCTCGGCTCCTTTCTCTCGTGGGCTGATGTCCGTCTTCTCAAACGTCATCAAACCACAGGGTTTGGAGCCGCTTCAATTTCCAACTAAGTTTCGCTCACACTCTATCCGATGACCTGGGCGACAGAGTACTTCGGCGGAATCGACATCATCATATGCACATGGTCCGGCAACAGATGCCCCTCCTCCACCTCGCTCTCGCGATGCAGCGCCAGACGGCGGAACACCTCGCCCAAATCCCGCCGCAATCCCCCGTACATCGCCTTTCTTCGATACTTCGGGATGAACACAACGTGATACTGACAGTGCCATTTCGTATAATTGAGACTTCGGTAGGTCGGCATGAGGTCTCCTTCTCGTGATGCTTGAGCGGCTCACGGGAAGGAGTTCCTCACGTGACTCCCCGAAACGTCAAACGGGGCTGGCCGCCCCGGCAAAGCCGGGGGGTCTCCCACGGCAACTAGTTAGTTGGTGGGTGTAGCATCCAAGTGCGCGAGCAACGCGTCGATACCGGCCTGAGCAATGTCCTCGTCCTGGTCAGGGTGACCAGAGCTGCACCCCACGCCGCCGACTATCTGATCGTCCACGAAGATCGGCAAGCCACCAGCCACCACCATGAAGCGTCCCTGATGGCTGACGTGTATACCGAAGGCCACTCCACCTGGTCCACTCACCTCACCGTAGGCCCGGGTCGATTTTCGAGCGGCCGCCGCAGTGAAGGCCTTGCTGATCGACACCTCGATGCTCGTAATGCGGGCATTGTCCATCCGGTGGAACATCAGCAGGCTGCCGTTGTCGTCGGTGATGGCGATGTCCATGTCGACACCGATCTCGCGGGACCGTGCTTCGGCCGCCCGCATCACGATGCGGGCATCGTCCAACGTGAGTTTCGAAACTGTCTTCACCGGTATCTCTCCTGCAGCGGGTGTCTAGTGGAGTGTCCTCGTGATTCCTAAAGCGATCTTCACGAATCACGAGGACACTCCACTAGTCGGCCTGAACCGTAAATGAGAATTCGCCGCGCTGGACGTGTCCATCGTCACCGGCGGTTCGCCAGCTCACTGTGTACGTGCCCGACCCCAGAGTCGGGACATCGGCCACGACCGACTTCTCGGCCATCACCCTGGTCTGGTTGATCTCGACCGCACCCGATGGACCTTCCAGTGTCACGCGGCTCACGACCGGGTCAGGCTCCTGGGTGAACCAGAGCTGAATCTGGTCGGGGGCCGCGCCGAGGACGGCGCCCTCCTCGGGCATGCTCTTCTTTAGAGCCATGTGTGCCGAGACGACCGCGACGGCCACCACGGCCGCCATCACGACGACCACGACGATTCGGCCGATCATTGCCTTTCTCAGCATGTGCTCCCTCCTGCCGCCCGAGAACTGATTGTATTGGGGCCGAGACACAGATACGAGGACACTCGGTCGGTCGGAGCCGTGCGCTATTCGGATGTGAGCAGCTCCACACCCGCCGCGACAAAACTCAGCTCGGTGGCTGTACCGTCCGGGTTCCGAGTCAGCTCGACACCCTCTTCGATGAGATGGTCGGCATCCGATTTCGAGAATACGTTGGTCTCGAACACGCCCTCGAGCCTGGCGGCCCGCCCTTGCGAATCGGTTGGCACGAAGAAGCCGTAGTCCTTGAAGGTGACCCGAACGCCGGGGCTGTCGGCCTCCGCCGCCAGCTCCATCCAGCAGCCCTTCATCTGACAGACTCGACCAACCGAGCCCTCGACGGTCACGGTCTTGTCGAGATAGGCATCGACGTCACTCATCACGTCGCGGAGAGTTACGAGGGGCGAATCACCCACGACATCGCCACGGGTGACGACTTCTTGAGCCAGCGCGCTGCCCGATAGGATGACGATGCTGGCCAGTAGCGTCACGGTCTTCCGCCAAACTTCGCCAGACGCGTATAGGACTTCCACGACCCCATCATACACCTGGGCCACCGCCAACGAACCGGGGGCCTAGTGTGGTACTAGCTCTGGGTGGGCCTTGGCCGGATGGACGAGTTGAGCAGATAGGCCTGATCGCGCAACTCCTCGCTGAGTCTTCCGTATCGAAGCCGCCAGCCGTTGAACCCCTTCGAGATCGCCGCCAGAAGGCGGGCCTTCTGAGGTGACGACTCTCGGGCGGAGGCCCGCTCGAAGAACCCCGCACCCAGGTCCGCATACCAGCGGACGCTGTGTCGCGCGCGCATCTGGCGCTCGAAGAACCCTGTCAGCAGCAGGCACTGCGCGCCTGCCGCTTCCAGCATCACGCTCCCCTGAGGCAAACCGGTCGCGAGCACGAAGTGGTCGAAGACCGCGGTCAGACTTGCGGGCGTCGGTAGCTCACTCTGCGCATGTGTCGACACCTGCGCAAAGTGGGCGAGAACGCTGGCGTTGTAGAGAAGCTCCTGGCGGTCGACCGTCGGTTCGCAGACATCGGTCAGGCCGAGCACAAAGAACTCCAACGCGCGTCGGTGGTCGGTGGCGAGTAGGTCTCTGTGCGACTCCATGCCCCCGTAGAGGAGCAACAGCCATGCCATACGAGGGCAACAGTATGCAGGCCCGCGCACCGCCCACCGTGTGCGAGGTATATGGTGCCCGTCCTCTCTGTAGGTCAACGGCGTCCCGAGGCCGTCGATCGCCGGCATCCGCGGGATCAGTATCGGAAGAGATACTGCAGTTTTGTGAAGACCGCGCGGTTGGTGCGCTTGACGTCCGTCGTGAAGAAGAACCGATCGTCGATCCAGTCCCCGTTCGTGTCGCGCTCGATTTGGTCGGCCTGCTGATACCGGTCGTCGTACTCGATCAGAGAACACCGTCCCCGCGTCGACCCGGTAGGTGAACAGGAAGCTGAGGTCGAGCCTCCGATCGTGTCCCAGCCGGTTTCATAGCCCAGGTACGGATTGTCCTCCTCGAAGAAGATCTGGTCGGCGGCTGACCGGCCGACGCCGACTACGAGCACCTGAGCCGAGATCAAACCCTGGTATTGGTATCGGGTCTTGAAGAAGTTGATACCCCCGTTCCAAACGGTCTTCGGCTATCGTATTGGATATGGTGTCTGCCCCTTCCAACCAGACCGCGCGGACCCCACCACACGGCACCGCGAGCATTCTCGGGCGCATCGCGGCCATCGGCTTGACGGCGCTTCTACTCAACACTGCTCTACTCGTTGCCTTCCCCACAGCATCGCTGTGGTACTTCGCCAACGTGGTTCTTCATCCGCTGCTCGGCCTGGCCCTGGCGGTCACTCTCGGGCGCGCGGCGCAACAGAAAGGGTGGCTCAAGGGCCGACGGCTCGGACTGGAGGGCGTGAGCCTGGCGAGCCTGGCGATCGGTCTGGTCACAGGACTCGTGATTCTGGTCGTGGGCGCGACCGGGGCAACTCGGCCCCTCCTCGCTGCGCATATCGCTACGGCCGGACTCGGGGCACTGCTGCTCGGGCTGCATCTCTGGACCAGGCGCTCCGACGCCCGTCTGTCGTGGGCCGTTCGGGCCGGGGTCACTGTCAGTGTGCTCACGCTGTTGGTCGCGCCGGGGCTGGGGTCGTGGCACGAGCGCGCCTGGCAGGGAACGTATCAGATGAGCAACCCTTCGATGACACCGACCACCATGGACGAGGAAGGCGGCGGCCCAACGAGCCCCTTCTTCCCCTCGTCGGCCAACACCACGACCGGCGACATCATCCCGGCCGAGTTCTTCCTGACCAGCAAGATGTGCGGTCGATGTCACAAAGATATCTACGAGCAGTGGGACGACTCAATGCACCATTTTTCGTCGTTCAACAACCAGTGGTATCGCAAGTCGATCGAGTACATGCAGGACGTCGTCGGGACAAAGCCCTCGAAGTGGTGCGCCGGGTGTCATGACCACGCGGTGTTCTTCAACGGGCGATTCGATAAGCCGATCCGCGACCAGATCGATACACCGGCGGCCCAGGCCGGGCTGGGGTGCACCTCGTGCCACGCGATCGTGCACGTCGGGAGCACCATGGGCCAAGGAGACTTCGTCGTCGAGTATCCCCCGCTCCACGACCTGGCGACCAGCGAGAATCCATTGCTGGCGTGGGCCCACGACCGACTGGCGTATATGGCCCCCGAGCCACATCGACGGACCTTTCTCAAGCCGTTTCACCGCGAACGGACCGAGGAGTTCTGCGCCGCCTGTCACAAGGTGCACCTGGACGTGCCGGTGAACGACTACCGATGGATCCGCGGGTTCAACGAGTACGACAACTGGCAGGCTTCGGGCGTCTCTGGGCAAGGTGCGCGTTCGTTCTACTATCCCGAGCGGCCGATGACGTGCAACGACTGCCACATGCCCCGTGTGCCGTCCGACGACCCGGCGGCCAAGGATGGCCAGATTCGGTCCCATCGCTTTGCGGCGGCCAACACCGCCGTCCCCTTTGTCAACGGCGACACCGAGCAACTGCAGGCCGTTCAGTCCTTTCTGCGCGCCGGACAGATCTCGGTCGACGTCTTCGGCATCGCTCGGGTCGACGAGGCGCCGGCTCGACCGAACACAGCTCGGGGAGATGACGCGCTGACTCTGTCGAGCACCTTCGCGGTTGGGGAGGAATCGCCGCAGTATGGGGCCCGGGTCGTGACGACCGCCGGTCCGCTCGCCGATGTCGTCGCTCCCCTAGACCTGACAACGGTGGCCGTGCGACGGGGCGAATCGGTCCGGGTCGAAGTCGTCGTCCGCACCCGGAACGTCGGGCATTTCTTCCCCGGCGGCACCGTCGACGCGTTCGACGTCTGGGTCGAGTTCGAGGCCGTTGATGACACCGGGCGGGTCCTGCTTCACAGCGGGGCCGTCGCCGACGAGGGTCGAGGGCCGGTCGAGGCGAGTGCGCACTTCTATCGCAGCCTGCAGCTTGATGGGCACGGCCAGCCGATCAACAAGCGGAACGCCTGGATGGCGCGGTCCGTCGCCTACGTCCGGCTGATTCCGCCCGGGGCGGCCGACACGCTCCACTACCGCCTGTCTGTTCCGAAAGACGCCGGTGATCGCATCGAGCTCCGGGCCAAGGTGAACTATCGCAAGTTCGAGTGGTGGTTTACCCAGTGGGCGTATGCGGGTGTGCGAGACCCGTCGGACCCGAACCCGTCTGTCGCCCCTGGCTACGACGACGGCCGCTGGCTGTTCACCGGCGACACCTCGACGGTGTCAGGACCGGTCAAGGAGATCCCCAACCCGCCGATCACCATCATGACCGAGGCCCAGGCGACCTTGCACGTCGTCGACCAGGATGCCGCTCTCCCGGCGCCTCCGCCCGAAGAATCAACTGGGACTGCCGATCTTCGAGGGCGCTGGAACGACTACGGGATTGGTCTCCTCCTCCAGGGCGATCTGCGGGGCGCGGGTGCGGCGTTTCGACGTGTCATGGCGATCGACCCCGACTATCCCGACGGGCCGATCAACCTCGCCCGCGCGCTGCTGCGAGAGGGCGACGCGGAGGGGGCGATCCCGCTTCTCGAGAAGGCGCTCGCGCTCGAACCCGACCTCGCCCGGGCGCACTTCTTCCTCGGCTCGGCGCTCAAAACGCTGGGCCGCTACAACGAGGCATTGACCCATCTGGAGGAGGCCCGCGCGCAGTATCCCCTCGACCGGGTCGTACTCGGCGAGGTCGGCCGCGTGCATTTCCTGGAGCGCAGATTCGACGACGCCATCGCCGCGTTGACGGAGGTGCTACGTATCGATCCGGAGGATCTGAACGCCCACTACAACCTAATGCTCGCCTACCGCGGCAACGGGGAGACCGAGGAAGCCGCACGCGCGCAGGCGCTCTACGAACGGTTCAAAGCCGACGAGTCAGCACAGGCCGTCGCCGGACCCACGTTGCGTGTCGCACCAGAGGTCAACAACGAACGCCAGCTCGTCCACGAACATCGGTGATGCCCAACCGCGCTGATGTGACCTACACTAATCTGAAGGTGAGACTCGCGGTTCTAGTTTCTGTCCTGGCCGCGCTCGCTATCGTCGCCACGGCGGCATCACGCCCCATCATCGCCGTGATGGTGGAGTTCATGGACGTCACCGCCGATGCGGGCGTCTCGTTTACTCACCGCAACGGCGCAACCGGTGACAAGTATTTGCCGGAGACGCTCGGGTCTGGCGGCCTCTTCCTGGACGTCGATGGGGACGGCTGGCAAGATCTGCTGTTCATCACCTCGACAGACTGGCCGGGTCGATCCGCTCGCGACCACTTTCCGGCTCTGTACCGGAATGACGGCGACGGGACGTTCACCGACATCACCGACGGCTCCGGGCTCGAGGTCGACCTGTACGGTATCGGCGGCGCGGCGGCCGACTACGACAACGACGGGGACGTCGATATCTACGTGACGGCGCTGAGCCGAAACCGGCTGTTTCGGGGTGACGGAGCCGGTCGTTTCACCGACGTCACCGAGTCGGCCGGGGTCGGCGGCGACAGCTTCTCGACCAGCGCAGTCTGGTTCGACTTCGACCGTGATGGGGCGCTGGACCTCTTCGTGGCCAACTATGTCGAGTGGACCGTCGAGGACGACCTCGTGTGCACGCTGGACGGCGAGAACAAATCGTATTGCACCCCCGAGGCGTATCGCGGTCAAAGCCCCACCCTGTACCGCAACCGGCAGGACGGCACCTTCGAGAACGTAACGGCCGCCGCGGGGCTGGACGACCCGTCGTCAAAGGCGCTCGGCGTGACCATGTTTGACTTCGACACCGATGGCTGGATGGATCTCTTCGTGGCCAACGACACAGAACCAGATCGGCTCTACCGGAACCAAGGCGACGGCACCTTTCTTGATGTTGGGGTGTCAGCCGGTGTCGCCTTCAGCGAGACCGGGGTGGCCCGGGCCGGAATGGGCGTCGATGCCGCCGACTACGACCGAACGGGCCGTCCGAGCCTGGTGGTCGGCAACTTCTCGAACGAGATGATCGCGCTCTATCACAACGAGGGCAACGGTCTGTTCATCGACGAGGCACCCCGGTCGGCGATCGGCCGGGCGTCCCTGTTGACGTTGGCCTTCGGCTGTATGTTCTTGGACTACGACCTCGACGGTCACCTCGACCTGTTCGCTGTCAACGGACACGTCGCCGACGACATCGAGCGCGTCCAAGCCCGCGTCACCTACGCGCAGCCGCCCCACCTGTTCCGCAACCTCGGCGACGGCAGCTTCGAGGAAGTGCAGGCCCTGGCCGGCTCGGCACTCGACCAAGCGATGGTCGCACGCGGTGCGGCGTACGGCGATGTCGACAGAGACGGCGACCTCGACCTCTTGGTGACCACCAACAACGGTCCAGCCCGACTGCTCCGAAACGCGGCCGGGGACGAGCATCACGTGCTGCGCATCCGGACCACGGGCACGGTCTCGAATCGGGACGGTATCGGCGCGCGGGTCGAGATCGAGGTCGGTGACGGTTCCCCGCGCTGGCAACTGGTCAAGACCGGGTCGAGCTACGCCTCGCAGAGCGAACTCGCGGTCACGTTCGGCCTGGGGACGTTCACCAGCGTCGACACCGTGCGCGTTCTCTGGCCCAGCGGTATCATCGATACGATCGACCGGGTGGCCGCCAATCACGAGTTGACCATTCGAGAGGGTGACGGTGTCGTCGAGATGACCCCGCTCACCTACCGGCCGTGACGAGTGCGTCGGATTCGATTGATCGACGGAAGACTCGCAAGATTACGGAGGAACTATGCGTCGCAATGACTGGCTCGTGTGTGTCTTGTGTGCGTCGGTGGTCGGCGTCCTGGGAGCCCAGGACCAGGAAACGCGGCCGGGATACCTAGACCCCGAGCCCATCCTACGGTCGGCCGAGACCGCTATCGGCACCGACAAACTGTCGTGCGTGTCCATCTCTGGCAGTGGCTACGCGGGCATGGTTGGCCAGCAACGCCTGAACGGCTACGAGGTCGACTGGCCCCGGGGCGAGCCGTTGACCAACTACACCCGTGTGATGAACTGGGACGACGGCACGATGCTCGAGACCTTCGACCGCGAGCCGGGGCACAACCCGGCAGCCTGGAAGTATGGGCTCGGGTGGCGAGGCGGGGAACCGATCCAACGTCAGAGTCATCAGACGTTCGCCGTCAACGGCACCCACGGCTGGTCGATTGACGGCGCAGGCAACGACCCGGTCGCGGCCCCACCCGCGGACGCCGAGCTCTGGCAGCTCGACATGTGGATCAACCCACACGGCTTTCTCAAGGCGGCTCGTTTGCCGGGCGCCAATCCTCAGGCGACCTGGCGATGGGAGCTTGGCGAGATGGGTCGCGACGGCGCGACCGTGAGTCCAGAGAAGGTCCGCGTCGTCTCGATCACCGTGATGGGCAAGTATCGGGTCGACGCCACGATCAACTCGGAGAACTTGCTCCAGCGCATCCACACGTGGGTTCCGGACCCGGTGATCGGCGACTTCAACTACGAGCACGAGTTCACCAACGGGAGCTACATCGACCTGGGCGATGGCATACGGTTTCCGACCGGGTGGCACTCACACCAGGGGTGGGACGACAACTATCAGGCCCAGAGCGTGAACGCCGGACACAATGCCTTTGGCGGGAACCTGGCCGACATCGAGGCGAACGCCTGCAGCGACCCGGTCGAGGTGCCGGCGTCTGTGCGGAGTGCCACGTTCCCCGTCAACGTCGAGACCGCGAAGCTGGCGGACGGGGTGTGGCTGCTGGGCGGGTCATCACACAACAGCGTGGCCGTCGAGTTCGACAACTACGTAGCGGTGGTCGAGGCGCCCCTCGACGAGACGAGGAACCTCGCGGTGATTGACGAGATCGTCCGTCTGGTGCCCGACAAGCCGATCCGGTTCCTCGTGAACACCCATCAGCACCACGACCACATCGGTGGGCTGCGAACCTACATGCACATCGGCGCCACCATCATCACCCACTGGAAGAACCACGAGTTCTATACCCGAGACGTTCTAAACTACGCCCCGCGCACGCTGAGCCCGGACATGTTGTCGCTGTGGCCGCCAACCGAGCTGGCCGAGGGCTATCAGTACGAGACCGTCAGAGAGAACTACTGGCTCAACGACGACTCGCGGAGCATGCACGTGTCGTATGTGCACCCTCTGCCTCACGTCGAAGGTATGCTTGTCGCGTATCTTCCCGACCAGCGCATGTTGATCGAAGCCGACCTGTTCGACTCGTTGCCGCCTGGAGCGCTACGTCAGGCAGAGGCCACGGCCTCGCACCGGAGTTTGCTCAATCATGTGCAGCGGCTGGGACTTGACGTCGACACGATCGTCCCGATACACGGGCAGCCGGTGTCCTGGGCAGACTTCCTGGCGGTGATCGAGTAGGCCAGGTCATGGTCGCCTGGAGACAATCATGAGACGAGTCCTCTTTCTCTGGATGGTACTGGCCACTGCGTTGGTCGCCCAGGATCGGTCGGAATCCGATCCCCAAGCCGTGTGGGACAAAGCAAAGGCCGACTTCGCCGCCGACAACATGCAGGCGTCGGCGGATGGGTTCGACCGGCTCGTCGAGCTGAGGCCAGACCTCGCGGCGGGGTTGTGGGAGCGTGGAATCGCGCTGTACTACGCGGCGCGCTACGACGACTGTATCGCCCAGTTCGAGTTGCACCGCACGGTCAACCCCAACGACGTGGAAAACCCCGCCTGGCACTTTCTCTGCGTCGCGCGGTCCGAATCGCCCGAGCGCGCCCAGCGCGCGCTGTTGCCGGTAGGTTTCGACTCGCGGGTACCCATGCGTCAGATCTACGAGCTCTATGCGGGCAAGATCACCCCCGATGTGGTGCTGGCGGCGGCAGACGGTCATCCCTCGGCGGTCTTCTACGCCCACTTCTATGTCGGCCTCTACGCCGATGTGCTTGGCAACCGGGAGACGGCGCTCGAGCACATGCGTGCAGCGGCCGACGACGACTACCCACGACCGGGTAGCTTCATGCGCACCATCGCGTCGGTCCACCTGGCACGATTGGAATCGGGACTGTACACCGAGGCTGGCGAAGGCCAGGCGCGAAGAGCGAGCATATCGGGCATATGTGAGCGATGAGCAACGCCGCCCGTCGGGATGCAGCGCCGGCCGGGTGTATAGATTTGTAGAACTCACCACAGTAAGTATCCCCCGGCAAAGCCGGGGGCCTTAGTTTGTGAGCCGCTCAAAGCGGCATGACGTGCCCGCTATGCGGTCACTTGAGCCACCTCACGGTGGCCACTCTACTCCAACGGCAACTGATCCGACCGCCGGTCCTCGCGTTCCTGCTGCTGGATGTACTCCCGAATGACCCGCTCATCGCGACCCACCGTGGACACGAAGTAGCCCCGGGCCCAGAAGTGCTGCCCCACGAAGTTCCGCGAACGTCCCGCGAACTCCCGAGCGATGTGGATGGCACTCTTCCCCTTGAGATATCCGATGACCTGGGCGACAGAGTACTTCGGCGGAATCGACATCATCATATGCACATGGTCCGGCAACAGATGCCCCTCCTCCACCTCGCTCTCGCGATGCAGCGCCAGACGGCGGAACACCTCGCCCAAATCCCGCCGCAATCCCCCGTACATCGCCTTTCTTCGATACTTCGGGATGAACACAACGTGATACTGACAGTGCCATTTCGTATAATTGAGACTTCGGTAGGTCGGCATGAGGTCTCCTTCTCGTGATGCTTGAGCGGCTCACGGGAAGGAGTTCCTCACGTGACTCCCCGAAACGTCAAACGGGGCTGGCCGCCCCGGCAAAGCCGGGGGGTCTCCCACGGCAACTAGCCGCTTGCTGTCAATCGGTGGAGCGCGTCGAGAAACGCGTCGACATCACACAGATCAGAGAGGACCGCGCTGGCGCCGTGGCTCTTCAAAGCGTCCTGGTCGAACGACCCGGTAGCCACGGCGATGGATTGCGCGCCCGCCACCTTGGCACACTGAATATCCAGGGGCGTGTCACCAACCACCACGACATCCGCTGGCGAGGCGGGGATGACGCCAACGCCGGCCGCTCGGCTCACCGCCACGCGGACCAGCCGGTCGCGGTCAGCGGAATCATCGCCGAACGCGCCGCAGAGAAAGAAGCGCCACAACCCGAAGTGCTCGAGCTTGATCCGCGCGGCTCGCGCGAAGTTGCCGGTCAGCAGCGCGACCGACATGTCCGCTCGCTGATGCAGATGGGCCAGGAGCGGCTCGACACCAGGCATCAGGCCTTTCCTGGGGCCAGGGTGGAGGATCTCCGTCTCCAGCAGTTCGCAGTATCGGTCGTGAAAACGACGACGTTGTGCGTCATCGAGGGTGATGCCGGCCCGAGCGACGGCGTCGTTCAGAAGAAGCGGGTCAGTCCGACCGGCGACGGGAATTCCGGCAAACGCCTCGGATTCCTGGAACTGCTCCTCGAAGGTGCGGTTGAGGGCTCTAAGACCGGCGCCACCTGAGAGCAGGAGCGTTCCGTCGATGTCGAACAGGAGAAGGGTCACGGCTGCGGGGCCAGCAGCGCATTGACCTCTTCGACGACCCGGGTGCTCGACATCATGGCGCCGACCTCGGTCCGAAGCGCCAGGCCGTTGGCCAAGATTGCAGCGAAAGCAATCAGCGAATGGATACCGGCGGGCAGAACGCCGGTGTCGACGCCTCCTCCAAGAATGGCTGTCACCATGGTGAGCAGCATGGCGTAGGTGGCAATCGAGAACACAGGCTTGCGCGCGCGTGCAACGCGCGCGTACAGCTCCTGGGACAGGTTGCCATCGGCGACAGCCTCGCGAACGGCCTTGCCCTTGCCGATGAGATAGAACATCGTCATCGAATGTGAGAACAGGATCAGAAAGGTAGAGAAGATTCCGAAGCTCGTGTGCAAGAAGAGATCCGCTGAGCCCTCGGCGGTGTATCCGACGACCGCCGCATAGAGCATCCCGACCAACCCGAGCAACGTTCCGGTGACCAGTGCAGCTGCCACGCGCAGATCATATCAGCGCATCTGGAGACGACCCTTCTGCCTGCGGCCGTCTGGCCAGCAGTCGCGCCTCGGCAGCCGGTGCCTCGCATTCTTCGTATTCCCAGAGATCCCATCCACCGAACGCCCGTCTGAGCTCACCGCCAGGCTCGAGGAGAAACTCTGAAGAACGGGGACCCCAGTCGTATCGGCGCTGCGCCGTGGTAAAGGTCTCATAGATCACGAACCCACCGGGACGAACCGTCTCGGATAACTCAGCCCACAGTGTTCGTTGGAGGTAGCGGGTGCACACCACGAGGTCGAACCGACGCGGGGGCAGCGCCCCGCCGGCCTCCAGGTCTGCGGTCCACATCCGCGCGGACAGAGCCTGTCCTGCGAGCCGGGCTCGCGCGCGCGTCTGCCTCTCGTGATCGCGGTCGACGCCAAACACGGCGAACCCGGCTTCAGCGAGGACAACCGAGTGACGACCGCTGCCCATCGCCAGGTCGAGCGCCGAGGGTTGGTCTGTAAACGTCTGACGGACGCGGGTCAGACAACGCACAACGAATGGGGAGGGCGAAGAGGGTTCATGCGTCGTCGCCATGCACCACGCTATGGGAGAGCAACAATAGCTGAAGCAGGGTCATGAACGCCTCACGCGGAAGCCCCACCGAACCCAAGCCCTTCGCCCGGTGATGACCGTCGCCATGAAAATCCGACCCGCCGGAGGTGGCGAGCTCGTGCTGGGCGGCCAACCGCGTGTAGCGAGCCTGAGCCGCGTTGTCGTGCCCAGGGTGGTAGACCTCGAGCGCCGTTAGACCCGCCATGGCCAGGCTCGGAATCAGTTCGTCTCGTCCCAAGATACCGGGATGCGCAACCGACGAGATCCCGCCGGCCCTGGATATCAGACGCACAACATCCGCTGGCGTGGAACCCTTGCGTGGCACATAGGCCGGTCCACCGTCGCCAATCCAGCGGTCGAAGGCATCCTGCTCGGTGCGTGCATGCCCGGCCTGCACCAACGCTCGAGCCAGGAGCGGTCTCCCCACCGAACGTCCATCGGCAACCGTGTGATCGATGGTTGGCTCGATCTCGATCGGCACACCCAATGTCTTCAGTCGGTCGGCCATCCCCCGGGCGCGTTCGACCCTATCTTCGCGTTGCGACGCGAGAAAGGCCTCCAAACCCGGAGGTGTCGGGTCCAAGAAGTACGCGAGGACGTGAACGTCTCGCCCGTCGACCACGGCGGTGATCTCGATGCCGGGCAGGAACTCGAGCTTCAACGACGCCGCAACCTCCGCCGCGGCGGTCACGCCAGCCATCGTGTCGTGGTCGGTCACCGCCAGCGTCCGGACCCCGGCGCCGTGTGCCCGCTCGACGAGGGCGGCTGGGTCAAGCGTTCCGTCGGACGCGGTGGTGTGCAGGTGCAGGTCGATCAAAGCGACTCGCGCTTGGTCTTCGAGGTGGCGGTCTGGGGCACCCGCTTGGCCGGTCGCCGCCGGGCGGTGGGCTTCGATTGACGTTGTTCGAGCGACCGATACTCTCGGATCAGCAGCTCGAGATGCTCACGCTCCTCGTCCGCAAACTCGAGAAAGATCCGTTTACCCTCAGAATCTTCGAAACGCTCGCCGTAGCGGCGGAAGAACCTGTGTGAACCTCGTTCGCACCGGATACCGATCATCAACGCCTTGCGGTCGTCCACCCCTTCGACCAGCTCGTCGGCGCCCGCCGCAAACAGACCGTTCGCCGCACCCTTGAAGAACAGAAACGTCGGTCGGGACTCGAGCTCGGGGTCCTGGGCAAGCAACTGCGCATAGCGTTTCTCAAGCAACGCCAAGTGGTCCGTTTCTTCCTCGCCCAGCCGCTTGAAGACCCGGCGGGCGCGGGCGTCGGTCGCCACGCGCGCCGCACGGGAATAGAACTCGAGACCACTCCGCTCCGTGGCGATCGCGATCCGCAGGGCGTCCCGCGCGAAGGTCAGCTCGCTCGGCACTTCTGCGCCGGGCCGATGGCGCCCAGTCTGGCACTCTTCGCACGTGCCATACACCTGCACGACACTTTGCCGCGAGGTGAATCCTCGAGCGACGGCGATCTCCTCGATCAAAGTCTCGATGTCGGAGCTGAGAAACTCGTAGGAACGGCTACAGCTCTTGCAGATCAAATGAAAGTGACGCGGATGACGATAGGAGTGCTCGAAGCGGAACCGGCCCTCGCCGAAATCCACCTTGCGAGCGATGCCGGCCTCGACCATCCACTGCAGAGTCCGATAGACGGTGGCCCGGCTGATGTCGTGGTTTTCGGAACGGATGACGTCGACGAGATCGTCGGCGCTCAGATGTCCCTCCTGGCGGAGGAACACGTTGACAATCAGCTCACGCTTCGTGGAGCGGCGGCTGCCCGGTGGTCGAAGACGTTCGAGATATTCTGACTGCGGATCCATGGCGGACCACGGAACGCGCCTATACGCCGAAGGACTGGCCGCATCCGCAGGTTGTCTTGGCGTTGGGGTTCTTGATCGTGAACCCGCCACCCGTCAGGTTGTCGACGAAATCTACCTCGGCCCCGGAAAGATATCGAACACTGATCGGGTCGACGAACAGCTTGACGCCGTTCGACTGAAAGATCTGGTCGGAGTCGGCATCGCCCGCACTCTCTTCGATCATCAACCCGTATTGGAATCCCGAACACCCCCCACCCTGCACGAAAACCCTGAGGCCGGCCTCTGTCCTCTTTTCCTCAGACAAGAGCTGTGAGATCTTGACCGCCGCGGCTTCCGTCACGTTGATGGGCGTCTCTATCGCTGTCACCGTCATCTCTTCATCCTCTCCGACTGGATCGATTATACCGATCGCCGTCTGATCCCTTCAAGGCATCCCGAGTCGCGGCCAAGGCAAAATACGTGTTAAGTTATTCACAATACATATGTTACAGGCACAGACGATGCTCGAGGAAGCCGAGCAACGATGGGAAGCCATCCTCACGCTCCGCCCCGAACTCGAAGCGACCGTGGCTATCCAGCGGCGCCTCGTCGGTCGCGGACTGTCCCTGGCCGAAGCCGTTACCAAGAACACGCCGGCGACGGCCCGTATCGAGCCGGGAGCGATGACCAGCACCCTGCGAGCCGGCGCTCCGGTGTTCATCGGCACCACTTTCGACGTGGCGGGCGAAACACTGACACCCTTCGTACTGGGGTTCTGTGATGACCTCGCGGCCGGAGAAGCCGATAGCCCCGGCGGACGACTTGGGCGCCGTCTGGAGGATGGCGAGATCGACGTCGGTTCGCTGGTCGCTGCCTCTCTCGGGCGGCAGCAAGAGGCGATTCGCACCAAGGCCCATCATGTCGGAATCTCGCCCGACCTGCTGTGGCTCGTCGCCGAGCTGGCGGCGGGACCGATCGCCTATCGCCTTCAGCGCGAGCTGCTCGCCGACGACGAGACGACCCGAGCGCTGGTCGCAGCCTGGAGTCACGGCTTCTGCCCCGCCTGCGGCTCGTGGCCGGCCTTCGCGGAGCGGGTTGACAACCACCGCTCCCTCCGCTGCTCCTTTTGCGCGTTGGCGTGGACGCCAGCGACTCAGGAATGTATCTACTGCCAAGAATCGGGCGACGCGTTCGTGATGGCCGCGCCAGACGACCATCACGCCGCGCAGCTGGAAATGTGCCGGCAGTGTGGCGGATACCTCAAGAGCCTCGCCGTCGAATCACCGACGCCCGTTGGGTTGCTCCCCGTGGCCGACCTCGAAACGAGTACCCTCGATCTCGGGGCGGTGGAACGAGGATATGGTCGCCCGGCAATGCGAGACTTTCCGACGGCAGGCTCGGTCCCCTGTCCCCCTATAATCGAGACGTGAGACCGCCCCTTTCTGGACACACGGCGATCGGACGGCTGGCCAGCATGTCGGTCGTGGCCGCCGCGATCGTCGGCTCGGTGGCGGCCGCGGCGATCCTCGCGGCCGCCGCGATCGGTACCGGATCAGTCGCGGCCCGCCAGGAGCGCGTCCCCCACGGACGACTCTTCCCCCCCGAACTTCTCGGCCAGCTCGAAGGCCCCGACCGCAATGCGTGGCAACAGCCGGACCAGGTTATGGACGCACTCGCCATTGCCGACGGGGCGCGAGTTGCCGATGTCGGTGCCGGCGGTGGGTGGTTCACCGTCCGGCTCGCCCGGCGGGTTGGTCCGAACGGACGGGTCTTTGCCGAGGATATCCAGCCGCAGATGATCGATTCGATAGCCAGACGTGTCGGTCGTGAAGGATTGGCTAACGTCGAGACCGTACTCGGGACGTCCGGCGACCCCAAGCTGCCGTCGGCGCTCGACGCCGTCTTGATCGTGGGTACGTATCCCGAGCTCACCGACCCCGTAACGCTGCTTGGCCACGTGGCCGCGTCGCTCGAGCCGAACGGTCGCCTGGGAATCATCGATTTTCGACTGGACGGGGTGGGTCCCGGACCGCCGCTGGAGGAACGTGTCGAGCCGGAGGACATCATCGCCGACGCTCGGCAGGCAGGCCTGCAACTCCTCTCTCGCGAAGAGTTCCTGACCTATCAGTTCCTACTGGTCTTCACTCGAGCCGCGCCGCCTCCTGCGTAGGACCGACCACCGATGCACACGGCTCTCACCATCGCCGGAAGTGACTCGGGCGGCGGCGCAGGAATCCAAGCCGACCTCAAAACGTTCGCCGCCCTCGGTGTCCATGGGGTCTGCGCCGTGACGGCGGTCACCGCCCAGAATACCCAGGGCGTCTCGACCATTCACGTCGTGCCGGCCGACGTGGTAGGTGCGCAGATCGAAACGGTCGCGGGTGACATCGGTATGACCGCAGTCAAGACCGGCATGCTGGTGAACCGGGAAACCGTCGAGACAGTGACCAGGTGCGTGCGTACCCTGTCGCTTCCGTTCGTGGTGGTGGACCCCGTTATGGTGTCGTCCAGCGGAACGAGGCTTCTCGAAGAGGACGCCGTGGAGGCGCTCATCAGCGATCTCCTTCCGGTCGCCTGCTGTGTCACGCCAAACCGCCAAGAAGCCGAGCGGCTGTCAGGATGTCCAATTCGATCTGCTGAGGATGTCCGACGCGCCGCCCGGTGCATCGTGGACCTTGGACCCGACGCGGTCGTCATCACCGGCGGACACTTCGACGGGGAACAGGTCGTCGACGTGCTCTTTGACGGTGAGGAGTTCGTTACGCTCGAGGGTCCACGACTCCAAGCCTTGACGACTCATGGCACCGGTTGCACCTTTTCCTCCGCGGTGGCCGCGTTCCTCACCCAGGGGGCGCCGCTTGTTGAAGCCGTGCGACGCGCCAAGGACTATGTCTCAGTCGCTATCCAACGCGGGGTCGACATCGGCTCCGGCCACGGACCGGTCGGTCTCGGGCGGTGACAGCCTCGCTGCTATACTCCAGAAAAGTGGGAGTGTCTTCTTTGTTCAGTGTCACCCATGAGCGGCTGACAGTCGACGCCGTCCTCGCGGCCGTCGAACGACGACGGGAGGATTCGGCCCCCGCGGGTGCGGTGACGTCGTTTCTGGGCCAGGTTCGCGAAGAGAACCTGGGAAAGCGTGTGCTGCGGCTCGAGTACGAAGGCTACGAGCCGCTCGCGGTCAAGGCCTTCGAGCGGATCGCGACCGAGGCGGAGTCACGTTGGCCAGACGTCACCGTGGCGGTACATCACCGGCTCGGGACGCTGCAGATCGGCGAAACGAGCGTGGCGATCGCGGCCTCCTCACCCCACCGAGCCGAAGCGTTTGCCGCGTGTCGCTACGCCATCGAGCGCGTCAAGCAGATCGCGCCCATCTGGAAACACGAATTCTTTGAAGGCGGCGACGTCTGGATCGAAGGGGCCACGGCGGATCCCGACGACGACAAGGCGCGTGAGCTGGCGTATCGGCGAGCATGCGTGTAACCGTGCGGTTGTTTGCTCGGCTGCGTGACATCGTCGGCGCCAGCGAATTAGAGCGCGATGTGCCCGATGGCCTCACGGCCGGCGGGTTGTGGGACCTTCTGGCTACCGAGCAGCCTGAGCTCGAACGGTATCGAGATGCCGTCTCGACCGCCGTCAACGAGGAGTACGACAAGATGGACCGGGGACTACGCGACGGTGACGAAGTCGCGTTCCTCCCGCCCGTTTCAGGGGGATGATCACCCCCACGCCCGACGAACATGTTTGAAAAACTCGCTTCCCTCGAGATGCGTTACGACGAGCTGATGGCGCTCATCAGCGATCCAGCCGTCCAGGCCGATCCCGTCGTCTATCGCAAGTACACCAAGACCATGTCCGGCATCCAGCTGCTGGTCGAGCGGTTTCGGGAGTACAAGAAAGTCGTGGAGGAGTCGACCGAGGCCCGGGAGCTCTCCGAGGAATCGGGGGGAGACCCCGAGATGAAAGAGTTGGCCCGCCAAGAGCTCGAGGAGCTCGAGACTCGTCGAGATGCCTTGCTCGCCGAGATCAAGATCTTGCTCATCCCAAAAGACCCGAATGACGAGCGGAACGTGGTGCTGGAGATCCGGGCCGCGACGGGGGGTGATGAAGCCGGTTTGTTTGCGGCCGACCTTTTTCGAATGTATAGCCGTTTCGCCGAGACGCAGGGGTGGCGGGTCGAAGTACTGTCGTCGAACGAGACCGGGGTCGGTGCCATCAAGGAAGTCGTGGCGCTCATCGAAGGGCACAAGGCCTACAGTCGGCTGAAGTACGAGAGCGGCGTGCACCGAGTACAACGGGTACCCGCCACCGAGGCCAGCGGTCGAATCCATACCTCGACGGCCACCGTCGCCGTGCTGCCGGAAGCGGAAGAGGTAGACGTCCAGATCGACCAGAAGGACTTGCGGATCGACACCTTCTGTTCGAGCGGACCAGGTGGACAAAGCGTCAACACGACCTACTCGGCCGTCAGAATCACTCACCTCCCCACCGGTCTCATCGTCTCCCAGCAGGACGAGAAGTCGCAGATCAAGAACAAGGCAAAGGCGATGAAGGTGCTCCGGTCGCGTCTGTACGAGATCGAGATGCAGCGTCAGCAGGACGAGATCGCCGAAGATAGACGCAGCAAGGTCGGCACAGGTGAACGGTCTGAAAAGATTCGGACATACAACTTCCCGCAGAACCGTGTCACCGACCACCGAATAGGCTTCACGACCCATCGGCTGCCGGCCATGCTCGACGGCGACATCAACGAGATGATCGATACGCTGGTGACGCACTATCAATCGGAGAAGCTCAAGGCGACCGAAGAGGTCGCAACGTGACAACCGTTCGGGGACTCGTGGGAGAGGCTCGGTCGCGCCTGGTCCGCGCCGGCCTCGAACCAGACCAGGCTGGCATCGACGCCGAGGTTCTGGCTCGCAACACCCTGCGTTGGGATCGGGCTACCTATCTGGCCGAGGGACGCGTGACGGCTCCTTCAGATTTTCTACAACGGTACGAGAAGGTGGTCGAGCGCCGCGAGCGACGAGAACCAGTCTCCCTCATCACGGGATACCGGGAGTTCTGGGGACTCGAGTTCGAGGTCACGCCAGACGTCCTCACGCCGCGCCCAGAGACGGAGATCCTGGTCGAGGAGGCGCTGTCGCGTCTCCGAGGACGCGGGCTCACAGGCGCACGCGTCGCTGACATCGGCACCGGGTCGGGATGTCTGGCCGTCACGGTGGCCCTGGAGGTACCCGATTGCCAGGTCACGGCCGTCGACGTCTCGATCGACGCACTACGGGTCGCACGGCGGAACGCGGAACGTCATGGCGTGGCACGCCAGGTGCGGTGGGTCTGCGCAGAGCTGTTCGAGGGCCTTGTCGGGGCCAGAGACCTGTCCGTGATCATGGCGAACCTCCCATACATCCCCGAGTCCGAGATGGAGTCATTGCCACCCGAGGTGCGGGACTACGAGCCGCACGGGGCGCTGAGCGGAGGGGCGGACGGACTCGATGCGATCCGGGCCCTGGTCACACAGGCCGACCGTCATCTCGAACATGGCGGATGGTTGATCATGGAGTGTGGGGCCAATCAGTCAGAGGCCGTGTCTCGCCATGTGTCCAGCGGCACGGCACTGAAGGTCGTCGAGATTCGCGATGACCTACAAGGCATCCCCCGGGCGCTGGTCGTCCACAAACACTGAGCAACGAGCCACGGACGTGACCGACTGTCTCTTTTGCAAGATTGCGAGCGGCGACATCCCGGCCAAGACGGTCTATCACGACGACCGGATCGTCGCGTTCCACGACGTCAACCCGCAAGCACCTACCCACGTTTTGGTCATCCCTCGCGCGCACGTATCGACCCTCAATGAGCTGACGGCCGACCACGACGGTCTCGTCGGTGAGATGGTCAGACGAGCGGCGCAGATTGCCAAGGACCTCGGTCATGCCGAGTCAGGGTATCGGATGGTGTTCAACTGCAACGCCGACGCAGGTCAGACTGTGTTTCACATCCATCTGCACCTGTTGGCCGGACGCACGCTGAAGTGGCCCCCGGGGTAAGAGCGAGGTCTAGTGGTTAGGGCCTTCTAT
This sequence comes from Vicinamibacterales bacterium, assembly GCA_965249105.1. Classification (GTDB taxonomy): domain Bacteria; phylum Acidobacteriota; class Vicinamibacteria; order Vicinamibacterales; family UBA8438; genus CAUZIB01. Next base: position 3,590,419 of record OZ252219.1, read on the forward strand.
TTTCTCGAGCGCGTCGGGAAGCTCCCCTAGCGTTCTTATTACCGGGACGTCGACCGGCACCTCGCCCTCGGTCACGTCGGAACGGACGAGCAGCACGCCGCGCATCCCCACCTGACGTGCCCCGTTGATGTCGTGCTCGAGACTGTCACCCACCATCACCGACTCCTCCGGTGTCGCACCCACGAGATTCAGCGCGGCCTCGAAAATGGAGGGGTGCGGCTTCATGTAGCCGTGGTCAGATGAGGACAGGGCGCCGGTGATGAACGTGTCGAGCTCGAAGTGGCTTTGAAACGAGGTGAGACAACGGTGGGTGTTTGAGATCAGGCCAATCCGAAGACCGGCCCGATGGAGAGTCTCGAATGCGGGCTGCACATCGTCATAGAGGGCGAAGTGCTGGCAGAGGGCCCACTCGTTGTAGATTTCCTCTGCGCACGGCAAAAGACCAGAACCGACACCCCCCATCTCTTCCAGTACCCGACGCGCGTATCTGATAAAGATGTCGGGGCGATAGATGTCATCCTGGGCGCGGTCCAGCTCGACAGAGGCTGCCGCCACGGCCGCCGCGAAGCGCGTGGAGGACACGTCCACCCTGTGCCGGGCGGCGAAGCGCTGATAGCCCTCACCGTCAAAGGTGGGTCCCGGGTAGATCAGCGTGAAGTCGACGTCGAAGAAGACCGTGGTCGTCGACGGAGGTCGATGCGCTCGCGACACTAGCGTCCTGGGCTCAACCGTCCTCGACACCATTTGAGTCCTGATACGGGCCAGCGATCACAACCGCGGCTCGCTCCGGTGCCAGCGTCCGGCGCGCGGCATCGTTGACGTCGTCACGAGTCACCCGCTCGATGAAATCGCGAACCCGAAGGTCGTAGTCCAGACCGAGATCGAATTGCTGCACTTCCTGGAGGAACGCGCCGATGCCGGCGTTGGTTTCTAGCTGGCGGGGCAATGAACCAGTCAGGTATCGCTGCGAGTTGGCCAACTCGTCGTCCGTGACGCCATCCGCCGCCAACGACGCCACCTCGGCATCGATCGAGGCCACGGCCCTGTCCACGTTGTCCCCGCTAACCCCAGCTCGCACAATCAACGGTCCGGCGATGACTCCCGCCTCGAAACCGCAGAAGGCGTAGTACGCCATCCCTTGGCGCTCGCGGATGCTCTGTCCCAGACGCCCGCCCATCCCGTATTGTCCAAAGATGTTGGACATGAGCCAGTAGGCGCAGTACGCCGGGTCGGCGCGGGTGATCGTCGTGAAGCCATAGCCGATGTCAGACTGGGACTTGTTCATCATGGGCACGACAACCCGGCGACGCGTCGTGGCCGGATCGGGCGACTCCGGGGGACCGACGTCCTCTTCGCGTGGTTCCCACGACCCGAGTGCCTCGGTGACGATCTCAGTTGCATGTGCGGGCAGTACGTCGCCGACAACCACCACCGACACGCCCCCGGAGGCGACGTGCTCGCGGTGGAACTGCTGGAGTCGATCGCGACCGATCTGGTCGACAGATTCAGGTGTGCCTTTCGTCGGACGGCCGTACGGATGAGAGGTCCCGTAAAGCAGCCTCATCAGCCGCTCCATAGCCACGGTTGCCGGACTGTCCTGGTCCTGCCGGATAGCGGTTAGGACCTCCCCACGTCGCGTCACGACCTCATCCTCGGGAATCACCGGATGTCGAACAACATCGGCCAGCAGCGCAAAGACAGCGTCGAAGTCCTCCGCCAGGCAGTCGCACGAGATGTTGAGTGTGTGTCTCGTGACGGCGACACGAAGCGACACCCCCCGAATGTCGAGGGTCTCCGCGATCTCGTCCGCCGACCGACCCGAGGTGCCGCGGTCGATGACCCGCGACAGCAGAAACGCTACCCCGGGCAGCCCTTCCGGGTCGTGGACCGAGCCTGCCTGCAACGCGAGGTTGATGTTGACCGCTGGAGTGGTCCCAGCCTGCTTGGCCAGGAGCCGGACACCGTTCGGCAGGATCGCGGCTGTCGGGTTCAGACCAACCGGCACAATCTGTGGCATGCTCGTGACGCCTACGACGCGGAGACAGGCTCGAACCAGCCGACTGTTCGATTGGACGGCGTCAGATAGGTCCTCGCAACCCGCGCGACGTCATCGGTCGTGACGGCGCCGATGCGATCGGGCAGCGACGCATACCTTTCCAAGGTCGTGACGGTGCTGAAAAAGCCCAGCTGATGGCCGAGGTTGGTGACGCTGTCATTCTCAAAGACCATCCGGGCGCGCAACTGACGGGTGGCTCGGTCCAGCTCCTCTGCCGTAATACCGGACGCGGCCGTCGCGTCGAGCACCTCGAGCGTCGCGTCCTCGACGATCTGCGACGTCTGACCCGTCGCGGCGGTCACTGACACCATGAACAGATACGGGTCCTCGGTGGCCACACACGCTCCGCCGACGGCTGCGGCCAGCCGGTGGTCGACCAGCGCGCGGTACAGGCGCGACCGACGCTGCGGCGGAGCCGCTCTAAAACTCGACCACAGGTTCAGCCCCTTCGCACCAGTGAGCGCCGCATCGATCACCAGCATCGGGGCGAAGTCGTCGTGGTCGACGGCGGGCGCGTGATACGCGACCTTGAGATAGGCCGTGGTTCCCTCACGGCGAATGGTCACACGACGCTCACCGACCTGCTCGGGCTCGACGGTCTGCACGCGGTCGGGGATCGTCCCCGACTCGATGTCTCCGAACGCCCTCTCGGCCCGCCGAAACGCGTCGTCGGTATCGACGTCTCCCACCACGACGAGCGTGGCGTTGTTGGGCAGATAGTGCTGCGTGTAGTACCCGTACAGATCGTCCCGGGACATCGTCTTCAGATCGCCCAACCAGCCGATCGTGGGATGCCGGTACGAATGCGCCTTGAACGCCGCCGCCGTCACTTCGGTGTCGAGGAGTTGGTCGGGGTCGTTCTCATTGCCCTGAAGTTCGGAGATGATGACGGTCCGCTCGGACGCACAGTCGGCAGGGTCGTAGAGACAGCGGCTCATCCGCTCCGACTCGATGAACAGCATCTTGTCGAGCGCGTCGGTCGACGCCGTCTCCATGTAGGTCGTCTGGTCTATCCAGGTGTACCCGTTCCAAAAGCCGCCGTACTGATCGATGATCCCCTTTACCTGGTCGCGCGGAATGTTGGTCGTGCCCTTGAAGTTCATGTGCTCGCACCAGTGCGACACCCCAGTGAGGCCAGGTCGCTCGTCCTTTGACCCGACTCGATACCAGCACCACACCGACACGAGAGGAGCCGTGCGTACTTCGCGCACCAACACCCGCAGACCGTTGTCAAGCACTCTGACCTGGACACCGAGCCTCGACTCGGGCGTAGTGGTCACCGCCGTCGTGTTCATGGGGCCAATTATACAAGCGACACTCTCGAGCACCGACCGGCTGGGCTGTCGGGCTTTGAACTACAATGAGGATTGGTCATACCATGCCCAACTGGAAGGACACTCTCAACCTCCCTAGGACTGGCTTCCCGATGAAGGCCAGCCTGCAACAAACCGAGCCTGAAGCCATCGCGCGGTGGGAGTCGGACGACGTGTACGCTCGGATCCGCGAACGCCGTGCGGGCGCCCCTCGCTTCGTCCTTCACGATGGGCCGCCCTACGCAAACGGACGGATTCACCTCGGCACTGCGTTGAACAAGATCCTCAAGGACTTCATCATCAAAGCGCGGACGATGGCCGGGTTCGATGCGCCGTACATTCCTGGCTGGGACTGTCACGGCCTGCCGATCGAGCTTCACGTGGACCGCGAGCTCGGCAAGAAGAAGCGTGAGATGAGCGTCGCCGACTTCCGGCGCGCTTGCCGCTCGTACGCCGACAAATTCGTTGGTCTGATGCGGGACGACTTCAAGCGACTTGGCGTGCTTGGACAGTGGGACGCGCCGTATCTGACGATGAACTTCAGCTATCAGGCATCGATCGTCAGAACGCTTGGCTCGCTGGTGGACAAGGGGATGGTCTACAAGGGCAAGAAGCCGGTGCATTGGTGTATCCGTTGCCGGACGGCGCTGGCCGAGGCCGAGGTCGACCACGAGCCGCACACGTCTCCTTCGATCTACGTCGAGTTTCCGCTTGCGCCAGACAGTCGACGGGCGGCGGAGGCGGCGATCCCGGGACTGGGCGAGAAACTGACCTCGGTGCTGACCTGGACAACAACACCGTGGACCCTACCGGCCAATCTCGCCGTCGCCTTTCATCCGGAGCTCGAATACGCGGCCTACGAGACGAACGGCACCGTGGTCATCGTGGCGGCGGCCTTGGCCGCCAGGGTGGGAGAGGAAACCGGACGACGTCTCGGAGAGCCGCTGGCTCGATTCACCGGCCGGTCGCTCGAGGGGCTCCGATTCCGGCACCCGCTGTACGACCGTGACTCGGTTGCGGTGCTGGCCGACTACGTGACGCTCGAGCAGGGCACCGGCGCGGTGCACACGGCGCCAGGTCACGGCGCGGACGACTTCAATACCGGCGTCAAGTACGGACTGGATGTCTACGCGCCCGTTGGGCCCGATGGACGATTCACCGATGATGTCGAGCTGTTCGCAGGCCTCAAAGTGCTCGCGGCGAACCCCAAGGTGGAGGAAGCGCTGCTCGCGGCGGGACGACTATGGCACCGGGCGGACCTCGAGCACACCTATCCCCACTGCTGGCGATGTCACCACCCGGTCATTTTTCTGGCGACGCCCCAGTGGTTCGTCTCGATGGGCAATGACGATGACCCGCACAGCGGCGAGGTCGGGCTCAGGCGAGGGGCGCTCGATGCGATTACCAACGTCGAGTGGTTCCCGAGCTGGGGAGAAGAACGCATCCGCGGGATGCTCGCAGCTCGCCCCGACTGGTGCATCTCGCGTCAACGGTCCTGGGGGGTCCCGATCCCGGCACTCCGGTGCACAGCATGCGCCGAGCCACTGCTCAGTTCGGAGGTCATCGAGCGCACCGCGGATGTGTTCGAGACCCACGGTGCGGATGCCTGGTACGAGCGCGACCTGAGCGCCTTTGTGCCCGACGACCTGAGCTGTCCGTCATGTGGTGCGGGCGAGTTCGAGCGGGAGCGGAACATTCTCGATGTCTGGTTCGACTCAGGGTCGAGTCTCGAGGCCCTGCAGGTCGACGATCCGACATTCGGCTGGCCGGCGACGCTGTATCTCGAAGGCTCCGACCAGTATCGCGGGTGGTTTCAGAGCGCGTTGCTGGTTGGTGTGGGTGTGCGGGGAGCCGCGCCCTACCGGCAGGTCATCACCCACGGCTTCGTGGTCGATGAAGCGGGACGCAAGATGTCGAAGTCACTTGGCAACATGATCGAGCCTGACGCGATCATCACGCAGAGTGGCGCCGAGATCCTACGTCTGTGGGTCGCGATGGTCGACTACCGCGAAGAGATCCGGGTCGGCAAGGAGATCCTCGCCCGGGTGGTCGAAGCCTACCGCAAGATCCGGAACACGCTTCGGATCTTGGCCGCCAACCTCTACGACTTCGACCCGTCGACCGATCTCGTCGCGCCCGATCGTCTGCAGGAAGTTGACCGATACATTCTGGCCCGCTACGGTGAGGCGACTCGGAAGATCCTTCGCGCGTACGACCGCTACGAGTTTCAGGCGATCTCGCACACGCTCAACAGCTTTCTGACCGTTGATCTGAGCGCGTTCTATGTCGACATCTCAAAGGACCATCTCTACACCCTGGATGCCGACTCACCCGAGCGCCGGTCGGCGCAGACCGCGATCTACACGATCGCCGACGGACTGACGCGGCTGCTCGCGCCACTCCTCCCGGTCACCGCTGACGAGCTCTGGAGACACTTGCCAGGCGAGAGGGAGAGCGTTCACCTCGCTGAGTTTCCCGGCGGCACAGACGCCCTGGTGGACCAAGATCTCCTCGGTCGCTGGACGCGACTGCTGGCCATCAGGGAAGCGGTCAACATCGAGGTCGAGCGGCTGCGGAAGGAGAAGACCGTCGGAACGTCATTGTCGGCCAGTGTGGCGCTGCGCGCATCTGGCGTGACGGCTGCCTTGCTCGAGCGCTACCAAGAGATCCTCCCCATGCTCTTCATCACCTCGGACGTCGTGGTCTCCGCCGACGGGACAGTCACACCCGACACCGCGGAGGCGGCGGTGTGGAGCGAGACGGACGGCGCCGTGGCGATCCGGGTGTACCCGGCGAACGGAGAGAAGTGTCCGCGATGCTGGCGATACGTGCCAACCGTTTCTCAAGCGGAAGACGCACAGATGGCGGGGCTCTGCCCACGGTGTCTTGGTGCCTTGCCGGAGACCGTGTATGCCGGCTAAATCGCGCGGGTCGCGCCGATTCGTGCCCTCGCGACGACTGCTGATCGTGCTCGGCGTGTTGACGGTCGTACTGGACCAGGGCACCAAGGCCGCGGTGCGGACCCTGCTCCCACTCTACGACAGCGTCGCGGTGATCCCAGGCTTTCTGGATTTCACCTACGTACAAAACACCGGGGCCGCGTTCGGGCTGCTGAACTCGGCCGATGTCCCGTTCAAGCCTGCCATCATGACCGTTGTCGCGCTGACGGCTCTCATCGCGATTTCTACGTATGCGATGAAGACATCGTCCCAGGACCCTATGGGTCAAATCGGGCTGGCCCTCGTCATGGGTGGCGCAGTCGGCAACCTGATCGACCGAGTCACCACCGGCTACGTCGTGGATTTCGTCGACGCGTACTGGGGCGATTGGCACTTCTGGGCGTTCAACGTCGCCGATGCGGCGATCACGGTTGGCGCCTGTTTGCTGATTCTCGACATGCTGCTGGTTGACCGCCATGTTTCCGAAACTGTTTGATCTCGGTCCGATCGGCGTCTACACATACGGAGTGCTGCTGGCCGCCGCGTACCTCGTGGCCCTGCAGGTCGGTATGATGCGGGCCCGTGCGCGCGGTCTCGACGCGAACCGCGTCATGGATCTCGGTATCTACTGCATCATCAGCGCCCTGGTTGGCGCGAAACTGCTGCTGGTCATCGTCGATTTCGACCACTACTGGCAAGACCCCGCGAATCTGTTGACGATCATACGGTCCGGAGGTGTCTACTACGGTGGGTTTCTCCTCGCCGTGGCCGTTGGTTTCTGGTTCATCCGACGGCACGGTCTCCCACTGTGGCAGACGTGCGATGCGTTTGCTCCGGGTATTGTGCTGGCTCAAGCCGTCGGTCGGCTCGGATGCCTCATGGCAGGATGTTGCTATGGTCAACCAACCGATCTTCCGTGGGGAATCACCTTCACGAACCCGCTAGCGGCGGCCAACTCTGGTACGCCTCTCGATGTGGCGCTGCACCCAACCCAACTCTACGAGTCAGCGGCAGCACTGGTGATACTCGGAATCCTCTTGGTGAGCGAACGGCGTGGCCGCCCGTTCCCTGGTCGGACATTCTGGAGCTACCTCCTCCTGTATCCCGCCGCCCGTTTTCTCATCGAGTTCTATCGCGGTGACCCCCGTGGTACGGTGCTGGATCTCCTCTCCACCTCGCAGTTCATATCGTTGCTGCTCATCCCGACGAGCATGGTGATGCTGATCGTCTTGAGCCGCACCCAGACGCCAGAGCCGACGCGGACCACCGCGCGGGCGCGTGCCGCCTAGTGTGGTGTACATCGATCGCACCTCCCCTGAGATCGTCACCGTAGAGGTGACCGACACAGAGGCCGACCAGCGTATCGACCATGTACTGGTTGCGCGCCTGGGTGACCGTACTCGGTCTCAGATTCAGCGCCTGATCAAGCAGGGCCGAGCGCGGGTCGGTGACAAGACGGCTCGCACGAGCACCGTCGTCCGAATGGGCGACGTCATCACCGTCGAGATTCCCGCGCCGGTCCCAGCCGAACCACGGGCAGAGTCCCTCCCGGTCGACATCCTGTACGACGACGTCGACCTGGTTGTGGTCGACAAGCCTGCGGGGATGGTCGTTCACCCAGCGGCCGGACACGCGGACGGCACGCTCGTCAACGCCCTCCTGCACCACGTCCGAGACCTGAGCGGCGTTGGAGGCGTGCTCAGACCGGGAATCGTCCACCGACTGGACCGCGGAACGTCTGGAGTCATGGTGGTGGCCAAGCATGACCGCGCCCACGCCGAGCTCGCACGACAGTTCAAGGAACGCGAGGTCGAGAAGCGCTACGAGGTACTCGCCTGGGGCGTCGTTCAGGCCGGTCGACGGATAGACCTCCCTGTCGGTCGGGACCCCGTACATCGGAAGAAGATCTCGACCCGGTCGCGGCGGGCACGGACGGCGCTCACCCGGATCACCAGGGCCGAACACCTGAAGGGTGCGTCTTTTCTCGAGGTCGCCATCGCGACTGGACGTACTCACCAGATTCGGGTCCATCTGCGCGCCATCAAACACCCGGTCGTCGGGGACGCACTCTATGGCGGTGTCCGTCGGCATCCGGCGCCGTCGCTTCGTGCCGTCCAAAGGCTCGAGCGACCCTTCCTGCACGCCGCCCACCTCGCGTTCCGTCATCCCGCAGACGGCCGCATGGTGGAGTTTCGGAGCCCTCTCCCCGGGGACCTCACGTCGGTGCTGCAGGATCTCAGGGCAGAGGCGAAGAAGGACGAGAAGTAAGGACTAGTGTGGTGCGTTTAACGCTTCTTTACACCGGTCGACCTTCGCGAGGATGGTGTCGGCATCCTTGGTCCAGATAAACGGCTTCGCATGCTGATTGTAATGAGTCAAGTAGTCGTGGATCGCTCGCTCGAGCGCCGGCACGCTGGTGAAGGTACCCCGGCGGAGCCGCGTGCGAGTGATCTCCGCGAACCAGCGTTCCACCAGATTCAGCCAGGAGCTGCTGGTGGGCACGAAGTGAAAGTGCACGCGGGGATGGCGCGTGAGCCAGCGCCGCACCTGGGGACTCTTGTGGGCACTCAGGTTGTCCAAAATCAGGTGCAGCGGCTGATCGGGAGGCGTCGCGCGTTCCAGCCGCCGGAGGAACTGCACGAATTCTTGACTCCGGTGACGGCGGCGGCATTCGCCGATCACGACGCCATCGAGCACGCGCAGTGCGGCATACAGCGTGGTCGTCCCGTAGCGGACGTAGTCATGGGTCTGGCGTTCGGGGACGCCGGGCCGCAGTGGCAACACCGGGCGCGTCCGGTCCAGCGCTTGGATCCCACTCTTCTCATCGACGCAAAACACCACCGCTTTGGCGGGTGGATTCAGATACAGCCCCACCACGTCGCGCAGCTTCTCGACGAAGTGGGGGTCGGTCGACAGCTTGAACTGCCCCACGCGGTGGGGCTGGAGGCCGTGTTGTCGCCAGATCTTACGAATCGTGCCGTCGCTCACGCCCTGCGCTTCCGCCAGGGCGCGACTACTCCAATGGGTGCCGGCCGGCGGGCGCGTCGTCAGGGTCGCGTCAACGATCGCCTGCACCTTCGTCAGGGTCAAGCGTGGGCGTCGGCCCGGACGCGTGGCGTCGCGGAGCACGCCCGGAACCCCCTCGGCCACAAACCGGCGCGCCCACAACCGCACCGTCATCCGACTGACGTGCAGCGTCCGGGCCACGACCATCGGCGAGGCCTGTTGCGCCAGCATCAACACGATCCGCGCCCGCCGCGCCACCTTCTGCGTCGTCGTCCCGCGCTCAGCCACCTGGGCCAACTGGGCTTGCTCGGTCGGCGATGCGTAGACACAGTACCGTTGAATGAACATGCGCTACCGTACCAAACGGGCAGCGCAAAGTACAGCGTTTCGTGTACAGCTATTTCGTACTCAGGACACTAGTGGACCGGGCGGCGGTCCGAAGACGCCCGACGAGGGGACTTCGCCCGCGCGCGCCGTTGTGCGCTGGGCGCCGGAAGCAGCGCGAGTTCGAGTATCTCCTCGATGGTCGAGATGTAGTGGACCTTGATATCGCGCTTGAGCTCGGGGCTCAGGTCCTCGTTCACGTCTTTCTCGTTCTGCTTTGGTACGGCGACCTCCAGTACCCCGAGACGACGGGCGGCCAGCACCTTCTCTTTGATCCCGCCGACCGGGAGCACGTGACCTGAGAGAGTAATCTCTCCCGTCATCGCCAGATCCGATCTCACAGGCCGCCCGGTCAACTCCGACACGACGGCGGTGACCATGGTCACGCCGGCTGACGGACCATCCTTGGGAATCGCGCCGGACGGCACGTGCAAGTGAACCTCGGCATCCTGATAGAACGCCGGGTCGACACCATAGGCCGTGGCGTTGGTTCGGAACCAGGAGAGCGCGGCGCGAGCCGACTCCTTCATCACCTCGCCAAGGTGTCCCGTCAGCGTCAACGACCCGGCCCCGGACATGCGGGTGGCCTCGACGAACAGCACTTCACCCCCCACGGGCGTCCAGGCCAAGCCAAGCGCCACCCCTGGTTTCTTTGTCCGCTCGGACACTTCTTCGTCCAGAAACTTGGGGGCACCCAGCATCGCCACGACGGTGTCTGGAGTGACTTCGACGGGGTCAACAGTCCCTTCTGCATGGAGCCGCGCCACCTTGCGACAGATCGCGCCAATCTCACGCTCGAGGTTGCGAACCCCCGCCTCGCGCGTGTATCCACCAATCACCGCCCGCAGCGCCGCTTCTGTAAAGCTCAGCTGGTCGAGCGTCAGTCCGTGATTCGGCACCTGGCGGCCGACCAGATGGTCGGTCGCGATCATGAGCTTCTCGTCCTCCGTATAGCCCGGCAGCTCGAGGACTTCCATCCGGTCTCGCAACGCCGGAGGAACGGGGTCGAGCACGTTGGCGGTGGTGATGAACAGCACCTCCGACAGGTCGAAAGGGACATCCAGATAATGGTCTCGGAAGGTGTTGTTCTGCTCTGGGTCCAGCACCTCGAGCAGCGCCGACGCCGGATCTCCCCGGAAGTCCATCCCGAGCTTGTCGATCTCGTCCAGAATGAACACGGGGTTCTTTGTCTCGGCCCGTCGGAGACCCTGGATGACCTGTCCGGGTAGGGCGCCGATATACGTCCGGCGATGTCCGCGGATCTCGGCCTCGTCCCGCATTCCACCCAGCGAGACTCGGACAAACTTGCGGTCGAGTGAGGTTGCGACGGACTTTGCCAGCGAGGTCTTCCCGACACCTGGAGGCCCGACAAAGCAGAGTATCGGCCCCTTGATGTCGGGATTGAGCTTCCGCACGGCTAGATACTCGAGTATGCGGTCCTTCGCCTTCTTGAGGTCGGAGTGGTCGGCATCGAGGATCTCTTTGGTGCGCTTGAGGTCAATGACCTCTTCGGTTCTGGTGTCCCACGGCAGCGCGATCATCCAATCCAGATAGGTCCGCGATACGGTGTACTCGGCGGCCGCCACCGGCATCTTGGACAACCGGTCGAGCTCGCGAACGGCCTCCTTCTTGACGCCGTCCGGCATACCGGCGGCCTCGACCTTCTCGCGGAGCTCCTCTATCTCCTTGGTCTGGTCGTCGGTCTCACCGAGCTCCTTCTGAATCGCCTTGAGCTGTTCACGTAACAAGTACTCGCGCTGGTTCTTACCGACCTCCGATTGCACCTGAGACTGGATCTTCGAACCCAGCTCGAGCACCTCCAGCTCGTTGATTAGAATCTTGTTGAGGTCCACCATCCGCTGCCGGATGTCGAGCGTCTCGAGCACGTTCTGTTTGGTCGCGGTGGGTATCGTCGTCAGGCTCGACGCAATGAAGTCCGCGAGCTTGCCTGGCTCAGAAATGTTCGCGGCCAAGGACTGGAGATCGTCCGACAGCAGCGGCGACAACGACACCACCTGCTGAAAGTTGTTCTTGATGTTGCGCTGCAGCGCGTCGACTTCGAGTTGGTCCTCGTCACGGACGCTCTCGTCGGCCGCGTGAACATCCGCGACGATGAACGGGTGGACCTCGACGATCCGGTCGAGGGTCACACGTGTCAAGCCCTGCACTATCAGCCGCAAGCTGCCGTCGGCCAGCTTGAACATCTTGTGGATGTGGGTCAGCGTGCCGACCGGGTAGAGATCGGACACCGTTGGCTCTTCAACCGACGCGTCGCGTTGGGTGAAAACCCCCACCGGAACGTTGTCTGCCACGGCCCGGTCGATCAGACGGATCGAGCTCTCACGAGCGACGGCGAGCGGCATGAACGAGTTCGGGAACAGCACGGTGTCACGAAGCGGCAGGATCGGCAACTGCGTCGGTACGGTCACCGGCTCGTCGAGGTCGACATCGACGCTCTCTACGCTCTCGAACTCTGAGGACTCATCGCTCATCGTGATAGGTCTCCCCGACCCGCCTTGGTTCCTGGTCCCGAAAAAAGACGACCCCGCACAAAGGCGGGGTCGGCACGTGACTCGAAACCGAACGGTGGGCCGACTTCAGCTGATCATATCCGCGAAAAGCGAACCGACACCGCGGCGTCCACCCATCACCCGCTCGCGACTGCGCTCGACCTCCCGGGCCTCCTCGCAATCCTTGCATCGGACGGCGAACGGTAGCGCCCGGAGCCGTTGCTCGGCGATCTCGTCGCCACACTCGTAGCAGTAGCCGTAGGTGCCCTCTTCGAGCCGTGAAAGTGCTTCCGTAATCTTGCTCAGTGTCTCGGCCTTCATCTGTAGCAGCGCGAACTCGATGTCGTCCTGAATCTCAGCTTCCGAGCTCTCGGCCTCGTCGCGCACACCCTGATGACTGACGGCCGCGCCCTCGGTACGGACGTCTCGCATCTTGTGCTGAACCTCACCCATGATCTCGAGCTTGCGGTCCTCGAGAATGCCGCTGAGCTCCTCGTATCTGCCGCGTCGCATTTTCGTCTTTCTCGTCGCCATGATGACGGCTCCTTCCGTCACGACCAGCGCCTGCTGGGTCGCGGGATCTTCTCGGATCCTGCGCGTGGTCTCATCACCCACCTGTACGTTCTTTATTCCTCGTGCCCTTATGCAAAGCCGATACCCGGGTCCCGCCGACCTCAAAACGAGGCCAGACGGTATGACCATCCGCTTGAAAACTGTGATTGACGGCGCTTCGGAGGGAGAACTGGAGCAGGGGGACGAACCGACCTCTGCAACGTTCAGGGCCCGCCGGAGGCGACGCCAACCGTCTGTAACGCTCTCATGAACAGCGTGTTACACCGTTTCGGTCAGGAAGGCCCTTCTGCCTGCCGGAACCGCATTCACCACATTAGACGACAGAACCCCCTCCGTGGTTTCCTCGTTCTCGCCGTTGAGCGTCACTTTTCGAGGACATCGGTCCGACCAGTCGCTGCACTCGCACGTTGTGTCGGTATTCACCCGCTTGAGAGGGACCCCTGTCCGAGTGATTGACCGACCCGACCGAGTATGCGAAGCTGATTCTTCACCCCTGATGAGTAAGAAGTGCCACCTGTGCGCTCGGCGGAGGGGCCGCCGAGCCTGTCCAGCACTTGGGCATTCGATCTGCGCCCAGTGCTGTGGAAGCAAGCGGCTGGTGGAGGTCGCTTGCCCGCCTGACTGCGTGTATCTGCTGTCATCACAGTCACATCCGCCCGCTGCGGTCCAACGCCAACGCGAACGCGATCTCCGCTTCCTCCTACCTCTACTTGGTGGGCTGACCGAGGGACAACAGCAGCTGATCCTGTCTGTCCAGTCCTTCCTGATCAGCGAACGGGCAGAAAGCGCGTCCCTCGTGGATGCCGACATTGAGCAGGCCACGAGAGCGCTGGCAGATACCTACGAAACGGCGAGCCGAGGCATCATTTACGATCACGGAGCCGCTCTGCTCGCCGCTGAGCGCCTCAGTAGTGACCTCAAGACCCTCATAGAGACCCAGCGAAGCGAGGGACTCCGTGTAGGCGACGCAGACGTCGCTGGAGTGCTTCGTCGGGTGGAGGAGGGCGCCAAACAGGCGAGACGCGACCTTTCGGGCACAGACGGCGAGGGGACAGCTGCCTATCTTCAGCTGCTCAAGCGCATGTTGCGGGTGCCGCCACCAGCGGGCGGGGGCGACGCAAGTCGGGTCCCCGAGTCGGGTCTGATCGTGCCTGGATAGTGGTATGATTCGGGTTCTTCGTTCTCATTATCTCCACTACCTTCATTATCACCATGGCAAGACGCTGCGAAGTATGTGGAAAAGGCCCTGCGGTCGGACGTAACGTGAGCCACGCCCACAACGTGACCCCCCGACGTTTCGAAGCCAACATCCAGACGGTGCGGGCGCTCGTCAACGGTAGCGCGAAGCGGATCAAGGTGTGCACCCGCTGCATCCGATCCAACCGGATAGTCAAGGCCGCCTAACCAAGCGGGTTGCGAAATCAGCCAACCGTGGAAGCCATTCGTAGCGAGGGCGCAGCTGCCGCCATTGGTCCCTATTCCCAGGCCGTGCGAACCGGCCAGTTCCTGTTCATCTCTGGCCAGATTCCAGTCGACCCATCGGACGGTCAGCTCGTCTCGGACGACATCGAGACACAAGCCCATCGAGTGCTCCAGAGTGTGGGCGCAATTCTCGAGACGGCCGGCGCGTCGTTCGAACACGTGGTCCGGACCACGGTCTTCTTGACCGACCTCGGAGACTTCGCGACGATGAACGAAGTCTACGCCCGCTACTTCGGCGACACGGCTCCGGCCCGGTCGACGGTTCAGGTCGCCGCGCTTCCCAAGTCGGCCCGGATCGAGATCGACGCGATCGCGGTGATACCTGAAGGTCCACAGAACTGAGGAGTTCAGCCGACCTGACGCAGCACCCGCTCGACGTCAAGCACGCCCGGGACGCCAGTCACGAGCTTGATGACCCGCTGCAGGTGTTTGAGGTTGTTGATATCGAGCGTCACGCTGATCAGGCCGTGCTGGGTCTCGCTCGACGAGGCCTCGACCTTCCGCATGTTGATGTTCATGTCGGCAATCCGTGACGTGACATCGGCGAGAATCCCGCTTCGATCCTCGACCTGAATGGTGAGGCACACGGTGAACGCGCCGGGCTCTTCACCCTTGACCTTGTCCCACACCACCTCGATGCGCCGCTCCGGGTCGTAGAGCAGGTTCAGGACGTTCGGACACGTGGCCGAATGGACCGACACACCCTTGCCCCGGGTGATATACCCAACGATCTTTTCGCCTCGGATCGGATTGCAGCAACGAGCTCGGAACACCATCAGGTCGTCAAAACCTCGAACCTTGATCGTCTCGTCCCGCGGACGAAAGACCCGGCGGACCACTGACTTGATGGCCGTCTCGCTCGACCGCTCCTTGAGCTTCTCGGTGGGCACGAGCTTGGCGATCACGCTCCGCGGCGATACCTTCCCGTAGCCAACGGCCGCGAAGATGTCATGGGCCGTCTTCAACCCGAAGTCGCTGGCAATGGCGCTGAGCTTCTGCACGTCAAGCACTTTCTTTGCGCTCAGATCGAGGCGGCGAAGCTCTTTGTCAAACAGTCGTCGTCCTAGCTCGACCGCCCGGGTCTTCTCCCCCGAGTGGATGAAGTGCTTGATCTTGTTACGCGCCCGAGCGGTCGAGACGAAGCTCAGCCAATCTCGGCTCGGCTGGTGCCCTTCCGCCGTCACCACCTCGACGATGTCTCCGCTCTTCAACGGCGTGCGAAGGGGCACCATTTGTCCGTTGACGCGGGCCCCAACGCACGTGTGCCCCACGTCGGTGTGGACGGAGTAGGCAAAGTCAACGGGTGTCGCGCGGCGTGGGAGTGCCTTGACCTCTCCTTTCGGCGTAAACGTGTAGACCTCTTCCGGGTACAGGTCCACCTTCAGCCCACGGATGAACTCTCCGGGGTCGCGGACCTCCTGCTGCCACTCGAGCAGCTGCCGGAGCCAGCGGAAATACTGCTCGTCCGTGTTCGCACCCACTCGACCTTCCTTGTACTTCCAATGGGCAGCGATCCCTTCCTCTGCGATCTGGTGCATCTCCTCCGAGCGAATCTGGACCTCGAACGGGTACCCACGGTCACTGACGACCGACGTGTGCAACGACTGGTATCCGTTTGGCCGTGGCATGGCGACGAAATCCTTGAACCGACCCGGCACCGGAGCCCACGTCTGGTGGATGATGCCGAGGGCAGCGTAGCAGTCCTTGACCGACGGGGTGATGACCCTCAGCGCAATCAAGTCGTACACCTGTTCAAGGCCGATCTTCTGCCGGCGCACCTTCTGCCGGATACTGTAGAGGCGTTTGGTCCGCCCCCCCAGCATCACGATGGGGACGTGGGCCGCCAAGAGCTTCTCTTCGAGCGTGGCGCTCAACTCCGCAACGCGTTGCTCGGTCGCGCGACGGCGCTCCTCTACCCAGGCTCGTAACGTCTCGTAGTACGCAGGCTCGAGGTGCCTGAACGCGAGGTCCTCGAGCTCGTTCTTGATCTTGCTCATTCCCAGCCGATTGGCGATGGGTGCGTAGATATCCAGCGTCTCCTGAGAGATCTTGCGCCGCTGGTCTTCGTCGAGGTGGTCGAGCGTACGCATGTTGTGTAGCCGATCGGCCAACTTCACAAGGATGACTCGGCCGTCGTCGACCATCGCCAGCAGCATCTTTCGGAAGTTCTCCGCCTGACGCTGCTCGGTCGATGAGAAAGGGATCGTGCTGATCTTCGTGACGCCCTCGACGACGTGCGCGACCTCCGGACCAAATAGTTCCTGAACGGCATCGATGGTCGTCAGGGTGTCCTCGACGACGTCGTGGAGCAGACCAGCGGCGATCGCGACGTCGTCGAGCCTCATGTCGGCGACGAGGGCAGCGACCTCTACAGGATGAGTGATGTAGTCCTCGCCCGACAGCCGGCGCTGGCCAGCATGCTCGACAGCCGAGAACTCAAAGGCTCGGTGCAACAGCTCGGTGTCCGAGTCAGGGTTGTACGCCTTGACCTTCTCGACCAGATCATCCAAGCCAGTCATCTGAACCCGTTCGTAAACAAAGAGATAGGAGATCTCTTGACTGAGACCCATCATAGAGTACAAACATCGAGGGCCGACTGCCTACCAGCAGCCGGCCCTCAAACGGAGCTCTTCGTCGGATCCTAACTACCCGCGAGCGCGGCTAGCGTGGTGAGTTCAACACACTAGAGGGCCGGCGCAGAGGCGCCCTGCGCCCTCTGCAACTCCTGGGCCAGCGAGCGTATCTCGTCGGCCTCCGCAATCAGCGCATCCCGCTCATCGAGATCGTCGGTCGCGTTTGCCTGCATGCGGAGCAGGATATTCTTGTAGACCAGCGCATCGACATACATATCGTTCAGCGTCAGTGCGCGGTCCGCGGCCTCCAACCCAGACAGGATGTAATCGAGCTTCTCGTCTCCCGTAATGCGAAAATCGCGGAAAGCCTTCTCCCAGAAATACGTGGATATCGTGTAATACGCTTCAGGATTATCAGGCTCGATCGTCGCGCGTTGCTCGAGCGCGTCGATCGTCAAGTCGAACTCTCCCGCCCGGTTGTAAAAGCTGGCCAGCTGGAGATAGACCGTCGGATCGTCCGGTCGAAAGCTCCGAACCGATTGATACACAGACTCCGCGTCCTCGTACAAACCGGCCTCCTCGTAGAGCTGAGCCAGTCTGAAGTAGTTGTCTTGGTTCTCAGGATCTCGCTGGATCATCGCTCGCAAAACCGGCTCGGACCGAGCCGGCGAGTTGGCCTTGTCCGGGCTGAACGCAGCGACCAGATACTGCATGGACAGGACCTGAAGGGAGCGTTCAGCACTCCGTTCCGAAGCGAGTTCGTAGTAGCGGATCGCCTCGTTCAAATTGTGCTGGTTCTCGGCCGAGGTGTCACCGGGCTCGTAGAGGCTATCGTAGGAGTTTGCGGTGTAAAAATAGACTGCCGTCAGCTGTTTGGCGAGATCGCTCTCTGCCCCGCTGGCGTCGAGGACCTCGAGGACCTGCCCGTAGAGCTCGATCGCCTCGTCGTAGTTCCCCCGCGCATAGGCAATGTTGGCGTTCTTGAACGACCGCACGGCGCCAAGCTCGTTGAAGAAGGTACACGATACGAGGGGGACCGCGGCCAGCGCGATGATTGCCATCCTGACCCGCGTGCGTTGCATGACCATACTCGCCTCTGCCCAATCTCCCGTGGAGAGAGTCGAGCGTTTGTCGCCTAGTCTCAGATAGGATCCGCACCGCCTGCGAGGCGCATGCCTTCGGTGACGATCCCGACCTTATCGACCCCAGCGCCCTTCGCCATGTCAATAATCTCGACGATGTCGCCGTACTGCAGAGTACCCGAGGCAGCAATAAACATCGTCTTTTCGCGACGCGTCTCGAAGATGTCGCGGAGCCTGGACTCGAGGGCTCTGAGTTGGACCTCCTGGTTATTGACCGAGATCCGCCGGTCGGCGTAGTACTCCAGCACGATCTGGCTACTGTCGGTCGACGCCTGCGCCGAGGACTGCGTTTCCAGCGGCAGGTTGATATCCAGACCTCGCTGGCCCAAAGGGAGGGCCGCCAGAAAGATCACGATCAAGACCAGCAGCACATCAATGAACGGTGTGATGTTGATATCGGAATTCTCTTCTGGCCGTGAAGACTCCACGACCTCGTCGGCGCCGTGGTGCATCTTGTGACGATGAGCGTGTGCCATGACTAGTCTCCCCTCTCAAACTCGAGAGTCTTTTCGGTGATCAGACCGATGTTCTCGATACCTGCCCGTTGCAGCTGGTCGAGAACGGCCATGACCTCGGAGTACTGCGCCGCCCGATCGCCCTTGATCAGCACGATGCGCTCTAACTTGCGGTCGAGGGCACTCTGAATCGCCGTGAGCAGCTGGGTCGCATCACTGGGTATGGTGTCCACGTAAAACCGGCCCTGCGCGTCGATGTGGAGAACCGTTTGCTGATCGTTATCGGCCTTATCTGCCGTGTTGTCAGCGGGGGGCAAGCTCACCGGCACACCCTGCTGCAAGAGCGGTGCAATCAACATGACGATGATGAGCAACACCAGCATCACGTCGGCCAGCGGTGTCACGTTGATCTCTGAGTTTAGGGCACTCTGCTGTTTGCCGGCTGCCATTCCCATGGGGAATTCCTCCTGGCGACAAGCCTTCGCTAGGCCTTTTTGATGAAGTAATCGACAAGCTCAGACGACGAGTTGTCCATCTCGACGTTGAAGTACTCGACCTTTCCGGTGAGGTAGTTGTAGAACCAGACCGCCGGAATCGCGACGAACAAGCCCATGGCCGTCCCGACGAGCGCCTCGGAGATACCACCCGAGACCGCTCCCAGACCACCCGACCCGGTGGTGGCGATACCTTGGAACGCGTTGATGACGCCCACGGTCGTGGCGAGGAGTCCGACGAACACCGCAGTCGACCCGATCGTGGCAAGCGCGCCCATACCCTTCTTCAGGTCGGCGGCCGTCAACGCAGCGGCACGCTGAATGGCGCGGCGCACGCTGTCGACGACATCGTCCTTGTCGAGCTCCACACCGGAGTCCTTCTGGAACTGATACTCCTGCAGCCCGGCGAGAACGACCTTGCTGAGATGGCTATACCGATAGGCTTTCGCCTGCGAGACCGCAATCGCGTCTTTCAGCTTGCTGTTCTTGAGGTGCTTCGCCACCTGCGGAGCAAACGTCTTGGACTGCTTCACGGCTTGAGTGAATGTAAACAGTCTCTCGAAAAACACACCGACCGACCACATCGACATCACTATTAGGACGATCATCAGAATCATGACCGGCATGGTCATGTCTTCGATAAGTATGATTAAATCCATCGTTCCTCCTCGACGCGTTGCCGCTGGTTAAAGCGAAGCAGACGTCAGAAATCCGTTCGGTTGCCCCGGCTATTGCAAGGTGAAGTTCACGGTCACCGTCATGATGACAGGCACGGGAACGCCGTTGAGCAGAGTCGGCGTGTAGACCCACTGCCGCACCGCGCTGAGGGCAGCCTCGTCCAGCAACGGCACGGAGCGTAATACGTTGACGTCGGTGACCCGACCATCAGTTCCGATGACGGCCTCGAGAATGACGATCCCTGTGACACGAGCGGCTGCCGCGACCGGTGGATACGTCGGGTCTACGTTCGTAATCTTGTTTGGCGCCGAGATGTTGCCTCCGACCCGAATCGGTGCCGGCGGGGGGGGTGGAGGTGGAGGAGCAGAAGGGAGCC
The DNA here is from genome assembly GCA_965249105.1 of Vicinamibacterales bacterium. GTDB lineage: Bacteria > Acidobacteriota > Vicinamibacteria > Vicinamibacterales > UBA8438 > CAUZIB01. Next base: position 3,610,400 of record OZ252219.1, read on the forward strand.
CGCCGACGATCCCGCCCGTGACCCCACCAGCAATGCCACCCTCAACGCCCCTGACCAGGTTAGGGTCGAAAATCACCTCCGGAACAATTTCTATCGGTGCGGCGATCGGCGCGGCGTTGGGATTGACGTTGAGTTCAATTATCGGAGCCACGGCCGCTGCCGGGGGCGGGGGCGGGGGTGGCGGCGGCGGGGGTGGCGGTGGCGCGGCCACGAACGCCATCATCGTTGACGGACTCGGAAGCCCGCCCACCGCCATCAGCGGGACGATCAAGACGGCGCCGATTACCACGACGTGGATCACCATTGACACAGGAACGGTGTACCACTTCTGGGTGCCAAGCCTGACCGACGGATTTGCGATCTCTTCGAACATACAACTACCTCCCCACCCACCGCAAGAAAAGGTGGGCTCCGTCTTTTGAGCGTCGATTATAAGTATCGCCCCATACCGTGTCAACGAACTTGATCAAACGTCTTGATACCCGTCTCGACACCAGAACGAATGAAGATTGTCCTGGAAACACGCTCAAAACGATAGATTTGAGACGCCCAAGCGAACAGGTTCGAGACTTCTATTGCCGATTAGACCCCGGGCGAGCCAAAACCGCTCCGCCGGCCTACCCCATCCATGCCACGACCAGGGGCGCAAAGATGACGGCCACGATGCTCATCAGCTTGATCAAGATGTTGAGGCTGGGCCCCGAGGTGTCCTTGAAGGGGTCGCCCACCGTGTCACCTATGACCGCGGCCTTGTGCGGTTCGGACCCTTTGCCCCCCATGTGTCCTTCCTCTATGTACTTCTTGGCGTTGTCCCACACGCCTCCGGCGTTGGCCATCATCAGGGCCATCAACACGCCGGTCACGAGCGCGCCAGCCAATAATCCGCCCAGACCGGAGACACCGAGCAGAAACCCGGTCAGGACGGGAGCTGAGACCGCGAGCAGCCCGGGAACGATCATCTCCCGAATGGCGGCCTGGGTCGAGATCGCCACGCACCTCGCCGAGTCGGGCTCGGCCTCACCCTCGAGCAGCCCCTTGATCTCGCGGAACTGACGCCGAACCTCCTCGATCATCTTGGCGGCAGAGCGACCGACAGCGTTCATCGTCAGCGCCGCGAAGATAAAGGGAAGCATCCCACCCAACAGCATCCCGATCAGGACATTCGGGTTGTCCAGTGACAGACTCAGTAGCCTTTCGTCGAACGCGCCGGCGCCGCCGGCCAACTCAACCGCGTCGTCGGCCTTTGTCCGGAAGGTGCTAAAGAGTGCCAGCGCCGTGAGGGCCGCCGACCCGATCGCAAAGCCCTTGCCCATGGCTGCGGTCGTGTTGCCGACGGCGTCGAGAGCGTCCGTCCGTTGTCGCACGAACGGCTCGCACTTGCTCATCTCGGCGATCCCGCCGGCGTTGTCAGCGACCGGCCCGTATGCATCGACCCCAAGGCTGATGCCGAGCGTCGACAGCATGCCAACCGCCGCGATGGCGATCCCGTAGAGCTCGGCGAACGCATAGCTGAAGAAAATCGCCAGGCAGAGGACGATGATCGGCAGGCCACACGACATCATCCCGACCCCCAGTCCGGCAATGATGTTCGTCGCCGGTCCCGTCTCGGATTGTTTGGCAATGTGTTGCGCCGGCGGCTTGTCCTTGCCGGTGTAGTACTCGGTGATCTGACCAATCACCACCCCTGACGCCAGCCCGAGGATCACGCACCAGAGCACCTGAATCGGGATGCCCAGCATCACGATGAGCCCGGCAGCCGACACCAGCACCAACGCCGATGCCACGAGCAACCCACGGTGCAGCGCCCCACCGATCTTGCTCTCGTCGTCGGTATTCACCGCGAACGTGCCGAGAATCGAGGACACGATGCCGACGCCGGCCAGCAGGATGGGAAAGAGGACCAGCGAACCTTGCACCTGCGCGAAGGACGCGTCGGTGACGCCCCACAACGCCTCGGCCGTCTGGGCCGTCAGGGCCCAGGCCAACGCGATCGAGGCAATGATGCTACCGACGTACGACTCGAAGAGGTCGGCACCCATGCCAGCGACGTCACCCACGTTGTCACCGACACTGTCCGCGATCGTGGCCGGGTTGCGTGGGTCGTCCTCCGGGATACCGGCCTCAACCTTGCCCGACAGGTCGCCGGCGACGTCTGCCGCCTTGGTGTAGATACCGCCACCCACGCGAGCGAACAGCGCAATCGACGATGCACCCAAAGAAAAGCCGAAGAGCTGCTCTATCGCGATGGGACCGCTCCCCGACAAGCCGCCGAACAGGAAGTAGAGCACCGCGATGCCCGACGTGCCCAGGGCCACGACCGTGAGTCCCATGACGGCTCCGCTCGAGAACGCAACCCGCAGGGCCGCCGACAGACTCGTCGTGGCTGCGAACGTCGTGCGGACCGCCGCGCCCGTCGCCGTGCGCATGCCGATCCAGCCAGCACAGGCCGACAGGATGGCACCCACCAGGAAACTGACGCCGATCATCAGCGAGTTCTGGGGAAGGAAGAGCACGAGAATGATGAACATGACACCGACGAACCCGGCCAGCACCGTGTACTCCGTCTTCAGAAAGGCCATGGCGCCAGTCCGGATGAGGCCAGCAATCCGCTGCATGACCTCGGTCCCTGGGTCGTAGCTGTTGATGCGGCGGATCAGAAAGACGGAGAACAAGGCGGCCACAATGGGCGCGCCCAGTCCCAACACGAAGTAGAGTTGCTGTTCCATGTAATCCCCTGGGAGCTCACGATGTCCCGCGTATTTCCGGCGGGAAACCGGTCAAGTTAACAAGTCGGTTTTGGTGCTGTCAAGGTGAGAGGCGCCCGCTGTCCCCGAATCCGTGTGGTGTCACGACGGTCAAAACCGTCATGACCCCACGAGCACCAGCAAGATCGCCGCCGCCACGACTAGCCGATACACCGCGAACACATCCAGTGCGTGGTTGGCGAGATATCGCAGGAAGTACTTTACGGTCACGTATCCAACCACGGCCGAGCTGGCCATCCCGACGACGAGCAACCCCGTCACGCCGGCGGGCCAGCCCTCCCCCGCCAGCTCCAGCGTCTCCCGTCCGGCCGCGCCGAAGATGGCCGGAATCCCCAGCAGAAAGGCAAACCGCGCGGCTCGCTCTCGCCGCAGCCCGTACAAGATCGCGACCACCAGCACCGCGCCTGAACGGGAAACCCCAGGCACAAGGGCCGCCGCCTGCGCCAACCCAAGACCGAACGCCTCGGCCGACGACAAGGTTGCCTCTGTGCGTGATCTGGACCCCACCCGTTCGGCGGCCAACATAACGAACGCCCCCGTGGCGAGCGCGGCGGCCGTTACGACCGGAGTCCGCAGTGTCGAGCTGATCGCGTCCGCGAACAGCAACCCAACGACGACGACCGGAACGGTCCCGATCGCGACGTGCCGAACCAGAAGGGCCGGCTCGTCCGGTGCCGAGCTCAGGGCACCGGGCACCGCCGCCACCATGGCCACGAGGTCGCGCCTGAAATAGAGGAGCACCGCCCCGAGTGTCCCCACGTGGCAGGCCACGTCGAACGCGAGCCCAAACTCACCGGCATCCCAACCAAACGCAGCTCGAGCCAATATCAGGTGTGCCGAACTGGAAATCGGGAGGAACTCGGTCAGTCCCTGGATGATTCCGAGCAGCGCGGCCTGGAGCGCGGTCAATGCTGGACTACTGGGAAAGCTACGACGCGGGGGCCTTGCGCCCCGGCCGCTTGGCCCGCGGCGACCGCGCCGATCGTGCCGTCTTGTCCGCCCGCTTGGCCTTTGCCCCTTGTCGAGGTCGGTTCGACGAGACAGGAACCGCTGCCTGCCGACGCCGCCGTTCAGCCTTCCGCTCGGTGATCACGATGGCCACAGAAGCCGCGATGAAAATCGTGGAATACGTGCCGCTGAAGACCCCGACCAGAATCGTAAAGGCGAACCCCCGCAACACTTCCCCACCGAACAGAAAAAGAGCCAGCGCGGCGAATCCGGTCGTGCCCGAGGTGATGATCGTCCGGGCCAGTGTCTGGTTGACGCTCGTATTGACGACGGCCTCGAATCTGTCGCGACGAAGAGTCCTGAGGTTCTCGCGTACGCGGTCAAACACGACGATCGAATCGTTGACCGAATAGCCCGTGATGGTCAGCATCGCCGCCACGACGTTGAGCGACAGCTCATAGCCAAAGAACATCAGCATGGACAGGGTGATCAGGATGTCGTGAGCGACGGCGACGATCGCCCCGACCCCGAAGCTGAAGCTGAAGCGCCAGCCGATATACACCAGGATGCCAACCAGCGCGAATCCGAAAGCGCTCACGCCGCGCTGCTTCAACTCGGCCCCGATCACCGGTCCAACGAGCTCACGTGAGACCTCCTCGAAACCACCCAGGCCACTCGACTCGAGAGCCGAGACAACCGCCTCCGCGCCTGCCTCGAGACGCAACCCCTGCTCGGGACTGGACTGGGGCAACCGGATCAGAATTCCGCCACCCGAATCGCCATACGTTCGGACGTCCTTCTCCTCGACCGCGGACAGGGCATCCCGGACCGTGTCCTCCGTCGTTGGCTGGTCGAACTCGAGCACGATCAGCGTGCCGCCCGAGAAATCGATTCCCAGGGGTAGCCCGCCGCCCGCCACCCAGGCCGCGAGGCCACCGATTACGAGCAGCCCCGACAACCCGATGGCGTACCACCGCTTGCCGATGAAGTCGAAATTGGGGTGTCCGGAAAACACTGACATCTAAATACTCAGCGTGGGCGCTCGCCGTCGCGCCAGTATCGCCTCGAACATTGTTCGCGACACGAATACCGCGGTAAAGACGTTGGAGACGAGACCAATGGCCAGGGTCGTCGCAAAGCCCTTGATCGGGCCCGACCCGAAATTGAACAGGAACGCAGCCGCAATCAACGATGCGATGTGCGTGTCGACGATCGTGAGGAACACGCGGTCGAAGCCCGCGCTCATCGCCGACCGCGCAGGCTTCCCAGCCCGCAGCTCTTCCTTGATGCGCTCGAAAATCAGCACGTTGGAATCGACCCCAATGCCGATGATCAAGATGAGCCCGGCGATCCCCGGGAGCGTGAGCACTGCGTCGATATAGGCCATCAGCCCCATCAGAATCATGAGGTTGAGGACGACGGCGACGATCGCATTGATACCCGCCAGCTTGTAGTAGACGAGCATGAAGACCGCAACGGCGGCCAGCCCCGACACCGACGCCACGACACCGGCGCGCACAGAATCACGCCCAAGTGTCGGACCGATCGTTCGCTCTTCGAGATAGTCCATTGATGCCGGCAGCGCCCCGGAGCGCAACACCAGCGCCAGGTCGGCGGCCCGCTGCTGGGTGAAGCTCCCGGTAATCTGGCCCTCGTCGGTGATCCGGGTGATGATCGTCGCGACCGTCTGGATTTGGTCGTCGAGCAGCACCGCCAGCAGTCGCCCGATGTTCTCGCCCGTCACGTCACCAAACTTCCGCGCGCCCTCCCGGTTGAACGTGAAGCTCACGGCCGGTTGGTTGAACTCGTCCAGCCCGACCCGCGCGTTACGCAGGTCCCGCCCGGTGACCGCGGCCACGCGCCGCACCAGGTAATACTGCGTGTCACCGAGACCGCCGCCTTCCAGGACATCCGACCGGCTCGTGGCCAACTCCATGTCGGGAGGGAGGACGCCGTTGCGCGCCTGCAAGAGCGCCTCACGGCTGGCCGCTGGTCCATCCTCGACAATTTTGATCTCGAGAAACGATGTGGAACGAATGATCTCGCGCGCACGCGCGACATCGTCAACTCCAGGGAGCTGCACCAGAATCTGCTGACCGCCCACGGAATAGGGCGTCACGATTGGTTCGGCCACGCCAAGCTCGTTGACGCGGCGCTCGATCGTCTGGAGCGCCTGACGGACGGACTCGTCGCGCAGGGACGATTCGACTGGGCCCCGCATCTCGTAGGTGTAGCTTCCGGTCCCTCCAACCAGCCTGTCGTAGGACCGACCCAGGAGGTCGTCGGCAATCTGCCGGAACTCGTCGTCGCGGACGGGTGGCACCCCTTCGACCTGGATTGTCGTCGGCGCGACCGCCACCAGCGAGCCGACCTCGATACCCTGCACGCTGAGCTGCTCTCGGAGTTGCTCAGCATCGGTTTCGCTCTCCACCTGCAGCGCGTCATCGGTGTTGACCTGCAGCACCATGTGCACGCCGCCCCTCAGGTCGAGCCCAAGCCGGATGTTTTCGTCGGCTGGGTAGATCGCCAGGGCTGAGACCACGGCAACCGCGATGATCGACAGCAGTTTCCACTGTAGGTTCTTGTTCATCGCCTATGAGCCCCCGGACTCGGCCACGACCGGATCTTTTCCCTGGTATCCCCCGACAGAGGTGCGAGACATCTCGATGCGCACCTTGTCCGCGACCTGGACGTGAACCGACTTCTCACCCATTTTGGAGATCACGCCGTAGATGCCGCTCGTGGTCACCACCTTGTCGCCCACCTTCAAGTCCGCCTGGAATTGCTCCACCTTCTTCTGGCGACGTCGGACGGGTAACAAGATGATGAAATAGAAAATGGCGCCAATCATGGCGACCGGCAGCAGCTGTACGAGAAAGCTCGGCTGACCCTGTGTGGGTTGAGCCATCGCAACGATGAACGCCGTTCCTTCTCCGGCCATGACTTGTGCGTTGAACCGTGTTTTTTCGAGCCCCACCTCGGTGCCGCCTCGATACGGGCGGCCCGGCTGCTGTTCGCGGCTACCGGCGGGAGTACATCTCGTGGAAGGTCTGTCTAAATGTCTCGAACGAGCCGAGCACTATAGACTCGCCAATCCGTTTCATGGTGTCAAGGTAAAAGTGTAGGTTATGGAGCGTGTTAAGAGTAGCCGCCGTGATCTCGTTGGCCACGAACAAATGCCGCAAATATGCGCGCGAGAAGTGACGGCAGGTGTAGCACTCGCAGTCGGGGTCAGGTGGCGACTCGTCCTCCGCAAACCGCGCGCCTTTGATGCTCAGCGGACCGGCCCGGGTGAACAGTTGACCGTTCCGGGCATTCCGGGTCGGAAGCACGCAGTCGAACATGTCGATGCCGCGCGCAACCATTTCGACGAGGTCGATGGGTGTCCCAACGCCCATCAAGTACCGGGGTCGGTCGACCGGGAGCATCCCCGCGGTCTGTCCGCCCACCTCATACATGTCGTCGACCGGCTCGCCGACGCTCAAACCGCCGATCGCGTAAGCGTCGAACCCGACCTCGACAATCTGCTCAACACTCTCTCGGCGGAGGTCTGGATAGACGCCACCCTGGACGATACCGAACTGCGCCTGCCCCGGGTTGGTCGCCACCGAACCGTCCTCTGATTGCTGCAATTCGAGAAAACGCCGGCGAGACCGACGAGCCCACCGGTGGGTGAGGTCCATCGACCGGCGCGCGTCCTCGCTGGACGCGGGATAGGGGGTGCACTCATCGAACGCCATCGCGACGTCCGAACCCAGGGTCGACTGGATTTCAGTCGCGCGTTCCGGCGTGAACAGCTGCTCGGCACCGTCAAGGTGGGAGCGAAACCGCACACCGGTCTCGTCGACCGTCCGTCGTGTGCTCAAGCTGAAGACCTGATAGCCCCCGCTGTCCGTCAGGATCGGCGAGCTCCATCCCATGAACCGGTGCAGGCCACCCCGGCGACCGATGAGGTCGTCCCCCGGTCGAAGACACAGATGGTAGGTGTTGGCCAGAATGATCTCGGTGCCAAGCTCCAGCACATCTCGATGCACCAGCGCTTTGACTGCGCCCTGGGTCCCAACCGGCATGAAGACCGGTGTCTGGACGACGCCGTGCGGCGTCTCGAGGACGCCACGGCGCGCGTGACCGTCGACATGCGTGACACGAAACCGCGAGCTGGACATTGGCCGTATGTTACTGTCCACAGTCGATGAAACGCCTGCGAGTCGGCGTCGTGTACGGTGGGCGGTCGAGCGAACACGAAGTGTCCCTGGCGTCGGCCGCCGCCATCTTCGCAAACCTCGACCCCGCTCGATACGTCGCCATCCCGATCTACATCCACAAGGACGGACAGTGGTCACTGGCCGACCGACCTCCCACGACGGTGTCGGCCGGAGAAGTGATCGAACAGCAGCGCGCGGGAGCCGCCGAGCACCACTCGACCCAGCAGACGCGGGAGGTGCACTTCGCCGCCTATCCGAGCAACGAGACCTTGATCACGATCCAACGGGAGCCGCACGAACCCACGGAGACAACCCGCGCCGTGATCGGGGGGGTGGCCGTTGACGTCGTGTTCCCAGTCATTCACGGCCCCTATGGCGAAGACGGCACGCTCCAGGGCCTCCTGGAGCTCGCAAACGTCCCGTACGTCGGTGCCGGAGTCCTGGCCTCGACCCTGGCCATGGACAAGGCCATGGCCAAGGTCGTGTTCGCCGCCCACAATCTCCCGGTTGTCGAGTACGCAACGGTGCTGGCCAACAGATGGCAGGTCAGGCGTCGGGAGTTGCTCAGCGAGCTGGTTGAGCGATTCGGATTTCCCGTCTTCGTCAAGCCAGCCAACCTGGGCTCGAGTGTCGGGATTTCGAAGGCCAGCGACGCCGCGGAGCTTGAGCGCGCCATCGATCTGGCACACAGGTTCGACCGCAAGATCATTGTAGAAGTCGCCGTGCCCTCCGCGCGAGAGTTCGAATGCGCCGTCCTCGGCAACAGCGAGCCTGTGGCCTCGATACCCGGAGAGATCGTGTCGTCTGGCGAGTTCTACGACTACGATGCCAAGTATGTCGACAGCGGCTCGACACCAGTCATCCCAGCCGACCTCTCTGCCGAGACGACTGCGCAGATTCAGTCGATGGCGGTGAGGGCGTTCCAGTCGATTGACGGCGCCGGTCTGGCCCGTGTGGATTTTCTGCTCGACGGGACGACCGAGCAGCTCTACCTCAACGAGGTGAACACCATTCCGGGGTTCACGACGATCAGCATGTACTCGATGATGTGGGAGGCGTCCGGTCTCGACTACCCTGCGCTGCTTGACCGACTCATCGAGCTGGCCCTCGAACGACACGCCGAGAAACAGGAACACACCTCAAGCGAACGGTAGGGCGTTCGCTCTCAACTACTGAGCCAGCGAGCGCTGGCGTTCGCTTTACGGCGTTCGCCCTACGACAGAGTTCAAACGAACGCTGGCGTTCGCTCTCCTCAACTACAGAGTTTTGCCGACAGGCCGATTGTCTGGGTGCGCGAAACTGACCTATCACCTATACAAATCTGCACCAGATAGCAGCCGGAGTCTCACGAGTGGTAAGAATTTTTTTTGACTTTTCACTTGCTTTGTGCTTGACACACTCGGTTTCTCATCCTTAATCTACATCTGGTATGAGGGTGGACGGCTCAGCCCACCTGTTGTGACCCCCACATGAGCGAAGTGTGGGACCCAAGCTGAGCAGCCACATTCCAAGGAGGAAGAATGGCAAAGAAGAAGGCAGCGAAGAAGAAGGCAACAAAGAAGAAGGCCAAGAAAAAGGCCGCAAAGAAGAAGGGCGCCAAAAAGCGCTAACTTCGGCTTTATGCCGGAAAAAGGGGGCCAATGCGCCCCCTTTTTTTTGTCCGCCGGTCAGCGAACGAGCGGCGCGACCCCGTCCCAGACGAGCACGCGTCGAATCACGTCGCCCTGCTCCAGCTGATCAACCACCTCTAGGCCCGCAACGACTCTGGCGAACGTTGTATAGCGGGCGTCGAGATGCGGCTGCGGCGAGTGGGTGATAAAGAACTGGCTCCCACCCGTGTCCCCCCAATCCAGCGCCATTCCAACGGTCCCGCGGAGATACGGTAGCTGACTGAGCTCGTCGCGCAGGGTATACCCGGGACCTCCCTGGCTGTCACTACGCGGGTCGCCGCCCTGGACCACATAGTTGGGCACCACCCGATGAAATGAGAGGCCGTCGTAGAACCCTCGCCGCGCCAACACCATGAAGTTCTGACTGGTGATAGGGGCCTCGATCACGTTCAGCTCCAGCTCGATCGTCCCATGGTCCGTCTCGATGTACACATGGGGTGAGACCTCCGGTCGGATCAGACCCGGGTCTGTGAAATCGACACTCCGGCGACCTGGCGCCGGCCGTATCTGATTGGTCCAGCCACTCCCAGCGGCGAGCCCTGCCAGCAACCGGGCCGCCTCGACCCGCACCGCCCAGTCCGGATCGCCAAGTGCCTCCTCTAGGACGTTGCGAGAGCCTCCCTGGTCGACGGCAACCAGGGCCGCGATGATCGCAGCCCTCGCCAGGTAGTCGGGCTCCATGGCGGCCGATGCGTAGGCTTCGGCAAGTGCGTCCGCAACCTCCCCGGGTCCGACGTCTGCGGCCGCACTCCCGAGCAACTCAGCCGCCGTCTTCCGGACAACGACATCGTCATCTCTGAGCTTCCGCGTGAGAACCGCCACGAGATCGGGCGCCTGCTGAGTGGCCAGCGACTCCAACACAAAGGGAATCACGCGGGCGTCCTCGTCGTCGAGAAGCCCCGTCAGCTGATAGGACGCAGCTTCTGAGTCGACAAACGCCAGTCCCTCCGCGAGAGCCGCGCGTACAGGCCACTCAGGGTCGCGGTGGAGGCCGGAAAGCACGAGCAGAAACGTGGCCGGGTCCGAGCGGGCGAGTGCCCGGAGGGCGGCGGCCCGCATCGGTGGCCACGAATCGGTCGCCAGCTCGACGAAGACGTCGCTCGTGTCTGGCGCGCGCAACTCTCCGAGCGCCGCAATCGCCTCAAGCCGAAGAGTGCGCGGCAGATCGCGTACGAGGGCGAACCGCCGCAGCTCCTTGCCAGCCCGCGAGTCGTCGACCTGGCCCAGCGCGCGTATGGCGGTGGCGATGACCCGCGGGTCGCGACGCTCGAGGTCGAGCAACTCCACCAGCGGCTCGACCACCGCCGAGCCGTCGGATGTGCCCAGCGCGCCGAGTCCCTGAGCGGCAAAGGCCACGCCGACGCTGCCCTGCACCCCCGCCAGTGTGATGAGCGCATCAAGCGCTCGGGCGTCGCCAGTGCGCTGCAGGGCATAGGCCACGGGCCACCACCAGAGAATCGGTTGGCCGTCGTCCTGGAGCACGACTGCGGCCAATGCCTCGTATGCGCGCAGCTCGCCAAGGGCGAAGAGCCCGAGACGAAACGCTTCGGCCTTCGGGGCCAGGGGATAGGAGAGGTCCTCGGGGTCTAGGTCAAACGTGGCGGTGATATGACGTCTGAGCAGCAGACCAATCGCACCGGCGTTGTCGACGGCACCGATACGACCAAGGGCCTCAGCCGCGCGTCCCTGGACAATCGGTTCGGGATCCTCCATGGCCGCGACCAGCGCTTCGGTTGCCGTCTCGTGACCGATCAGCCCCAGTGAGAACGCGGCCATCTGCCGGACCTCGACTTCGGGGTCCCGAAGGGCGAGGGTCAGCGGCTCCACCCCCTCGATGAGCCCGACCCGCCCAATGGCCAAGGCCGCGCGATGTCGAAGTTGAGGCTCGGCGTCGGTGAGAAGCACGAGGAGGTCGGGTTCCGAGCGTAGGGAGACCCTGGGTCGCGGAAGGGATACCCCCGTCGTCTCTTCCGAAACACTCGAAGGCTCTGGTGAATCGCGGAGAACACGCTGGTTCTCCAACCGGAGAATCCAGCTCACCTTTTCATCGAAGGTGACCGGCGGGTCCGGCGTCACAACGGGAGCGGTGTCGCAGCCCGCCGCCGCAAACGCGGCGATCAATCCGAGACTCGAGACGAACCACCGCCGCCAAAGTACGTGTGACGCCATGTCTTCTGTGTCGGACCCTCCGACGCTTGGCATAAGAACTCAGGCCGAATCTTATCGACCACGAGACTGCTATACTGCAGAGTATATTGGACTTCCGCTACATCGCTATCGAGGGTCCGATAGGCGTCGGCAAGACCACTTTGGCTCGACACCTCGGCCTCAGGCTCGACGCAGCGATGGTCCTCGACGAGCCGGAGAATCCGTTCATCACAGACCTCTACGCTGGGCGGCCCGGGGCCGCGTTCCAGACCCAGCTCTTCTCGGTGCTGGCCCGGCACCGTCAACAATCCACACTCCGCCAGGCTGATCTCTTCAACAAGGTCACGGTGTCGGACTACCTGTTCGACAAAGACAAGATCTACGCCTATCTGAACCTCGACGACAACGAGCTCTTCATCTATCAGCGGCTCTACGACCTGCTCGCGACCGACGTGATCGCCCCGGATCTGGTCGTGTATCTCCAAGCACAAACCGCCGTCCTCTGCCGCCGCGCCCGGACCTATCGACAGCAGGGCGGCGAGATTCCGTTCCCTGACGACGAGTACCTGGGCGAGCTCAACGAGGCCTACACGCACTTCTTCTACCATTACGGCGCGACGCCGCTACTGGTGGTCGACACCTCACAGTTCGACCTGGAATGGGGCGACGACGCGCTTGACGATCTCGTCAAGCAACTCGGCGACATGGGCCGCGGGACGCGCTACTACGTTCCGCGGACGGGCACGTCCTGAACGCCCCGATGGCCGAGCAGGACCCCCGCGAATACCTCTTCGGCCTCGAGCAATATGGGATCAAGCTCGGGCTCGACAACATTCGTCGGCTGTGCCGCGCGCTGGATCATCCTGAACGATCGTTCGAGTCGGTGATCATTGCCGGGACGAACGGCAAAGGGTCGGTCGCCGCGATGGTCGACACCGCGCTGCGACGGGCTGGCCTGACCACCGGTTGCTTCACTTCCCCACATCTGGTCGATCTCGAGGAGCGCTTCGCGATCAACGGGCGTCCGGTCTCAGCCGCAGAGCTCGCTGAACAGGCGGCGGCTCTGAGAACGGCGATCCATGAGCTCGGGGCGACAGGTCAGCTCGACGCGCCACCAACATTCTTCGAGGCAACGACCGCCATAGCCTTCGCGTTGTTTCGCCGGGCGGGAGTACAGATAGGGGTCCTCGAGGTCGGCATGGGTGGGCGATTCGATGCCACGAACGTCGTGTCCCCGACGGCGGCGGTCATCACGACAATCGACCTCGACCACCAGAGATACCTGGGACAGACGCTAGAGGACATCGCATTCGAGAAGGCAGGCGTCATCAAGCCGGGAATGGTCGTCGTCACCGGCGAGACGAAACCGGTCGCCCTCGAGGTGCTGCGCCGGGCCTGCCACGAGCGCGGCGCCCGACTCGTGGAGGCCGCTATTGACGTCTCGACAGATGTCGTCGTCCGAGATGGTGTGACGGAGCTGGCACTGACGACTCCATCTCGAGCCTACGGGCCGGTCACGATGTCGCTGCGGGGCCATCATCAGGTGGCCAACGCGGTCGTCGCCGTTCGATTGCTCGAAGAGCTGGAGTTCGAGATTCCGGAGTCAGCCATCCGGGCGGCATTGTCCGATACCGTATGGCCGGGGCGACTCGAGCTAGCCCGGGTCACTGACCAACGCGCGGTCGTCATGGACGCGGCGCACAACGTCGCCGCGGCGCGCGCACTCGGCCGCTATTTGAAAGACGAGTTCGCGACAGGGTTGCCGATCGTGCTCGCGACGATGCGGGACAAGGATGTGCGGGGCATGCTCGCAGCCCTCGCACCGTGCGCCAGCCATGTGTTCTGTCCGCGACTCCGCACGCAGCGAGCCTGGCCGGCCGCTGACCTGGCCGCCATCGTCTCGGAGGAGTGTCCGGACCTCCCAGTCTCCGTCAACGACTCAGCCGCAATGGCGCTGGAAGCGGCATGGCAACACGCGCCCATCGTGGGTGTGGCCGGGTCGATCTATCTCGTCGGTGAAGTTCGCCACAGGCTCAACACGATGGCAGCGCGGGGCCGCACCCCGGCGAGAGTGCCAGAGTAGGATGTCGTGATGGTCCGGTCGCTCGTCATCGTCATCTGGAGCGTGGCATGCGTGGCGGTCATCCCAGCTCCGGCTGCGGCGCAGCTCCCCGGACTCCCCTTCGACTCGCGGCAGTTCACCTTCGATGTCCTGACCGAGAACCACCTGCGGCTCACCGGAGAGGTCGAGCTCGACGGTCCGGATGGCGCCTGGCAGTTCTACGCCGACCAGGTCGACATCTTTACCGATGAGTCGCTGCTGGTCGCCGTGGGCAACGTCGTGTATGTCGCAGAGGGTGCGCGCATCGCCGCCGACCGCGCTGAGTTCAACATCGAAGATTCCACTGGGGTGTTCTACGACGCAGCCGGTGCAGTGAACATGGGTGACGAGGTCGAGGCCAGCATGTTCGGGGCGCAGGATCCGGACCTGTACTTCTACGGGGAGCTGATCGAGAAGCTCGGTCCTCGTACCTACCGTCTCGCCAAGGGTGGCTTTACGAGCTGTATTCAGCCCACACCCCGATGGGAGATGAGATCGAGCTCCTTCACCATCAACGTGGACGACTATGTGTTCATGAAGAACACCGTCCTCGAGGTCAAAGGTGTACCCGTCTTCTATCTGCCGGCCATGTACTTTCCGATCCAAGAAGACGGCCGAGCGACCGGCTTCCTGATGCCGATGTATGGCGCGTCAACGTACCGAGGCACGAGCCTGAGCAACGCGTTCTTCCTGGCCATGGGTCCGAGTCAGGACGCGACGTTCTTTCACGACTGGTTCACACAGACCGGAACGGGCAAGGGTGCGGAGTACCGGTACGTCCGGGGACCGGGGTCGCAGGGCTTCTTGCGCACCTACTTCCTCAACGAAAAAGAGGTAGAGATCGGTGGAAACCTGCTCCCAGCGCGCAACAGCTACGAAGTCCGGGGAGATGCGCGACACCAGATCACGCCAGCCATCACGGCCCGAGGCAATGTCGACTTCTTCTCAGACGTCACCGTCCAGCAAACCTACCACCAGAACGTCTTCGAGGCATCCAACCGCCAACGGAGCCTCAGCGGGAACGTGGCCGGGACCTGGGGAACCTATCAGCTGAGCGGTACGTTCGACGCCAACGAAACGTTCTTTGGCGACCGGTCGGCGACGTTGTGGGGTGGCGGACCCCGCATCAGCTTCGGGCAAGGCCAGAAGGAAGTTCCAGGCACTCCCTTCTACTTCTCCTTCAATTCCGAATACGTGCGTCTCCTTCGACGCACCACATTCCTTCCCGGCAGCGACGAGGAGCTCCAGGTGAACTCCGGCCTGCACCGGGTCGATATGAACCCGATTCTCCAGATTCCGTTTACCAGGTGGCCGTTTCTCACGATCAACTCATCGGTCGGGTTTCGGTCCACCTACTGGACGGAAAGCATCGCCTTTGCCACTGACAGTTCGAGCGAGCAAGTCCCGGTGGGCATCGGCCGCAACATCGTCGAGCTGCAAACGCAAATCACCGGGCCGAGCTTCGTCAAGATCTGGGACACCCCCAACAGCGGTTACTCGGAGCGGATGAAGCACGTCATCGAGCCGTGGATATCGCTGCAGCGAGTGAGCGCCGTCGAACACTTCGACGAGATCGTCCAACTCGAGGGTGTCGACTCGATCGTTGGCGGAACCACCCGGGTCCAGTACGGGTTCAACAATCGTCTCTATGCCCGTGGCGGCAGCCTGGGTAACGTGGCGCGAGAGATCCTGACTGTCGCGGTGACGCAGAGCTACTACACCAATGCCCGCGCCTCCCAGTTCGACCGGCGATACAGCACCAGCTTCAACAACACCGGGCCGAACAACTTCTCGCCCGTCTCTGTGATCGTCCGAACCGAGCTCAACAACGAGGTCAGCGGCTCGGTGCGCACCGAGATCGACTCGCGCTTCAAGGCCATTCGTCAGATCAGCGCTAACGGCAGATACGATCTCGGCGGTTGGTTGTCGACCACAAACGGGTGGAGCCAGCGGCGATTCATCGAAGGGCTGCGCGGTTTCAACAACCCGAATCGCCTCGACCACTACATCAACTCGAACACGACGGTGAGAAACCGCTCGAACACCCTGGGCGGCGGCTATCAGTTCAACTACGACCTCCTGCGAAATCGGTATCTCCAGCAACGTCTTCTTGTGTACTACAATGCGCAGTGCTGCGGGGTGAGCTTCGAGTATCAGACGTTCAACTTCGCGGGGCTCGGAGGTCGCGCACCGGTCCCCCAGGACCGACGCTTCAACGTGTCCTTTACCCTCGCGGGACTCGGGACGTTCGCCAATGTCCTGGGCGCATTCGGCACGACACAGGCTAGTCGATGAAGGGGCTGATTCTCAGCGGAGGCAAGGGCACGCGACTGCGCCCGCTCACCTATACCAGCGCCAAGCAGCTGGTGCCCATCGCCAACAAGCCGATCCTGTTCTATGGCATCGAGGCATTGGTGGCGGCCGGGATTCGCGAGATCGGTATCGTCGTCGGGGACACGAAAGCGGAGATTCAGCAGGCCGTCGGCGACGGTAAGGCGTGGGGAGCCACGGTGACCTACATCGAACAAGACGCGCCCAGGGGGCTGGCTCACGCGGTGCTGATCAGCGAGCCCTATGTGGGTGACGAGCCGTTCGTCATGTATCTCGGTGACAATCTCCTCGCGACCGGGATCACGCCGCTCGTCGAGGAGTTCAGGCGCGAGCAGCCTGCCGCCCAGATCCTCCTGACCCGGGTGCCTGACCCGCAGCGGTTCGGTGTGGCCGAGCTCGCCGATGGCCGGGTCGTGCACCTCATCGAGAAGCCGGAGACACCAAAGAGCGACCTGGCCCTCGTCGGTGTGTATCTCTTCGGGCCCGAGATCTTCGCGTCGGCCAAGCGGATCACGCCCAGTGCCAGAAACGAGCTTGAGATCACCGACGCCATCCAGGACCTCATCAACCGAGACCTGGTCGTCAAGCCCCACATCGTCGAGGGCTGGTGGAAGGACACCGGCAAACTGGAGGACATGCTGGAGGCCAACCGGTTGATCCTCGATACGCTGACGCGGCGTGTCGACGGCGACGTCGGACCAGGATGTCGAATCGAGGGCAAGGTGGTGGTCGAGGCGGGCGCGGTCATAGAGAACTCGGTCGTCCGTGGGCCGGCGATCATCGGGGCGAACGCCAAGATCGAGCAGGCCTACATTGGTCCGTTTACATCGATCATGAACAACGTCGAGGTTCGCGGGTCCGAGGTCGAGCACTGCATTGTGCTGGAGGGTAGCGTGATCAGTGACCTGTCAAACCGGGTCGTCGATAGTCTGATCGGTAAGAACGTCCGGATCTACCGCCAGCCGGTCAAGCCTTCGGCGTATCGTTTCATGCTGGGTGACAACTCTGAGGTTGGGATCCGATGGTAACCACAAAGCCATACCGAGACACGACGCCCACGTCCGACCGCATCGACGGGGTCAAGACCAAGACGCTCCGTCTCATCCCCGACGAACGGGGATGGCTGATGGAGATCATGCGAAGCGACGACCCCGACCTGTTCGAGAAGTTCGGACAGGTCTATGTCTCGGCGACATACCCGGGTGTCGTCAAGGCCTGGCACTACCACAAGCACCAGGTGGATAACTTCGCGTGTATTGCGGGGATGGTCAAACTGGTCTTGGTGGACACGCGAGACGAATCGCCGACCAAGGGCGCGATCAACGAATTCTTCCTGGGCACGCAGCAGCCGCTGCTGGTACAGGTTCCGAATCTCGTCTATCACGGTTGGAAGTGCATCAGCCCGGAGGTCTCGACCGTCATCAACGTGCCGACGGAGGTCTACCACTACGACGAGCCTGATGAATACAGACTCGAGCCGCGCGATACGCTTCCCTACGACTGGGCCCGCAAGGATGGCTAGCACGCAGGTCCTGGTCACCGGTGGCGCTGGATTCATCGGCAGCAGCTACGTTCAACACGCGGTGGCTGCGCACCCAGACTGGCACGTCACGACCCTCGACAAGCTCACCTACGCCGGACGTCTCGAGAACCTGAAGGAGCTCGACGATCACCCCCGGCACCGGTTCGTACGGGGCGACATCGCGGACGCGTCGGTCGCCGCTCCGCTGGTCAAGGAGTCGGACATCGTCGTGCACTTCGCGGCCGAAACCCATGTGGACCGTTCGATTCACGACCCCGGTCACTTCGTCAAGACTGACGTCTATGGAACATTCGTCCTGCTGGACGCGGCCCGCTCGTCTTCCCGGTTGCGACGGTTCGTGCAGATCTCGACCGACGAGGTCTACGGAAGCGTTCCAGAGGGCGCCTCCACGGAAACGGACGAGCTTCGTCCCCGCAACCCGTACGCGGCAAGCAAGGCAGGAGCCGACCGTCTGGCGTACAGCTACTGGGCGACCTACGAGGTACCGGTCATCATCTCGCGGGCCTCGAACAACTACGGACCCCGCCAGTTTCCGGAAAAGATAATCCCGCTCTTCGTGACCAACGCCCTCGATGGCCAGCCGGTTCCCCTCTATGGCGACGGGCTCAACGTCCGAGACTGGCTACACGTCGCGGACCACTGTCGGGCGATCGACCTGCTTCTGGCGCAGGGCGTGCCTGGCGAGGTTTACAACATCGGGGGTGGACACGAGCTGACGAACATCGACCTGACCCACATGATTCTTCAGGCCGTGGGTCGCCCAGAGGCGCTCATACGTCGGGTCGCCGACCGACTCGGACATGACCGACGATACGCGCTCGACACCACGAAGCTCAGGGGTCTCGGCTGGGCACCCCAGGAAGCCTTCGACACCGGTCTGACCGCGGTCGTGGACTGGTATCGATCGAACGAATGGTGGTGGCGTCCGATCAAGGAGTCTGACCCCGCCTCCCGCGCCTACCACGCGAAACAATACGGCGAGCAGGCGCAACCGTAGACGCCGAGTGCCATCGTGCCGAACACCGTTCTCATCACTGGCGCGGCGGGGTTCGTGGGCACTCATTTGCTACAGCTCCTGAGCACCACCGACCCTGCGTCATCGATTGTCGCGTGGCGCCGGCCCCAACGCACCGAGCGTTCTGCTCCACCTCGAGCGCCCGGCGAGCCGTCCAGCGTCCGTTGGCGCACGGTCGACCTCCTCGACCGTAACGACGTGACCACCGCGGTGGAAGACTGCCGCCCGACCGCCGTCTACCATCTAGCAGGCGTGGCTGGCGTGCATAGCTCATGGAAGAACAACCTGGAAACGCTTGCCGGCAACGTGCGCGGCACACAGCATCTGATCGACGCACTGGAACGCTCAGGACGGGACGTGAGGCTGTTGATTCCCGGTTCGGCACTCGTCTATACGCCGTCGTCGGCCGCGATTTCGGAGGACCATGCGCTCGGGCCGGTCAGCCCATACGGGCTCTCCAAGCTCGCCCAGGAAATGCTCGGGCAGCAAGCGTCTCGTGGCCATCTGCAGGTGCTGCTCACCCGCTCGTTCACCCACGTGGGGCCGGGTCAGGAACCTACCTACGCGGCGTCGAGCTTCGCCTATCAGATTGCCCGGATCGAACGGGGCGACCAGGTACCGGTGCTCAAAGTCGGTTTCCTCGGCGCCCAACGCGACCTGACCGATGTGCGAGATACGGTGCGGGCGTATGTGGCGCTGATGGCCGCAGGTGTCGCGGGGCTCCCCTACAACGTCTGCACCGGTCGGCCCTTCACCATGGAACAGGTGCTCGACCGATTGACTATGCAGGCGCGGGTGCCGGTCGGGCGTGAACCGGACGAGGGCCGCCTTCGTCCGAACGACAATCTCCTGTTGCTTGGCGACCCCGGCCGTATTCACGCTCAGACTGGATGGAGAGCCGAGATCCCCCTTGACCGCACGCTTCGCGACCTTCTCAACTACTGGCGGGGCGTCGTGGGCGACGGCTGGAACCATCGCTCCGACTCGACCTAATCACCACACTAGTGGACTGTAACAACCATGCGTTTAGTCAGGTTCGGCCGCGACGCCCGCGTGGCAAGGCGCGACGAGGGAGCAAATTGGGCATCTGTGACCGAGGAGCAACGCCGCCAGGCGGAGCGTCCCGGTCGGAGATCGCTAGGCGAATGGTTGTTACAGTCCACTAGCGCGTTTTTCATAACGCTTTGGCGGCCGCGTAGCCGCAATGCCGGACGTAGTTGCGACACTCGGTGGGGGTGAAGCGCGACAGACACTCGCCGAGGAGTGGCCAGAGCGTGTCGATCGAGCGACAGCGGGCCTTGCGAACGATGGCTTTGAGTTTGGCGAAGCACAACTCGATCGGGTTGAAGTCGGGGCTGTATGGCGGCAGGAACCGCAGCGTCGCGCCGGCCGCTTCAATGGCGGCCCGGACGCCGTCGACCTTGTGGGCGGCGAGATTATCGGCGATGACGATGTCGCCGGGCTGCAACGTCGGGACGAGGATCTGTTCGACGTAGGCGAGGAAGCTGGCCCCGTCCATGGGGCCATCGAGGACTCCGGGGGCGGTGAGCCCCGTCACCCGCAGCGCGGCGATGAAGGTGCTGCTCTCCCACCGCCCCTGGGGCGCGTGATCGGCGACCCGCTGGCCGCGCGGCCCGCGCCCATAGCGGCGGAGCAGATTGGTGGCGACCCCGCTTTCATCGAGAAAGACGAGGTGGGTCGGGTCGAGGGTCGGGGCGGTCGCCGCCCACTGCGCGCGCGCGGTCGCGATGTCGGGGCGATCGTGTTCGGACGCGCGTACCGTTTTTTTTAAGGGTGAAGCCCAACCGTTTCACGGCCCGCCAGATCGTTGCCAGACTGGCGGACGTGCCCAGGGCCACCTGGAGTTCGGCGAGGGTGCGGTCCGGTTGCTCCCGGATCAGCGCCACGAGGGTATGCAGCTGGGGCGCGAGCACGGGATGCCGCCCGTAGGGCTGCTGGCGGGGGGCAACTTCGCCGGTCTCCCGCCGTCGTTGTTTGAGCCGCCGGACCCAGGAGGCACTCACGTGGTATTTGACCGCGACCGCGGCCGCCTTCATCCCAGCGTCGCTATCGCGGAGTACACGTTCGCGAAGATCCATCGAATAGGCGCGCATTGATCCTCCCCGTGGACGTTGCACGTAGGAGTACCATGAACCGCCTACCGAGTACTAGAGCTTTTCGAAAAACGCGTTAGACCCCCCGGCAGCTCGGGGTTGCGGTCGACCAACCATCTTCGGGCCGGCTCAATGTAAGCAGCCACAGTCGGTACTGGCCCGGGTCCCGTCCGGGATTCCCGCAGACCACGACGCGGTCGCCTGGCCGTAACGTTTCTGGGCCGACACCGCGGTGTCGGAGGCGGTCGGCGCCCCGCCACTCGATGGCCCACGTGTAGTCGACACCACCCCGGTCCGCCACCTGCAAGTGCAGGAGGGAGTGAGGGTTCCGATAAACCAGCCTCACGATCTCGCCCTCCAGAGTCACCGTCTGGCTCTCGTCGTAGATCTGTCCGACCGGATGATGCGGGAGTACGGGGACCGCGGTGGCCAGGACGGCGACGGCGATCAACAGCAAACAGCCACGGGTCAGAATCATGGTCCTACCCTCAGCCGCTATCATAGATCTCGTTTCCGTCCGCCGTTCCTGAAGAGTTTCTGAAGCGCCGAACCGCAATCGTCAGCTGCCATGCGTCTCCTGGTCGTCGAGGATGAACAGAAGGTCGCCGACGCCCTCCACGACGGGCTGGTGGGCGAGGGCTACGATGTGGTCGTGGTGCGCACAGGCGAGGATGCTCTGTCCAGCGTCACAACTGAGGCGTTCGACGCGATTCTGCTCGACTTGACGCTCCCGGAGCACGACGGTCTCGAGGTCTTGAAGACCCTCCGCGACCAGCGGCTTCTCACCCCCGTCATCGCGCTGACCGCCCGAGACACGATTCAAGACCGGGTGGCTGGGCTCGATGCCGGAGCCGATGACTACCTGGTGAAACCGTTCGCCTTCGCGGAGGTGCTCGCGCGGGTGCGGGCGGTCCTACGGCGGAGTCGACCTGACGAGATCGGGCGGCTGCGGGTTGGCGACCTGGAGATCGACCCAGCAACCCGCCGGGTCACGCGGGGTGACCGGCCGCTGGAGTTGACCGCCAAGGAGTTCGATGTGCTCTACCATCTGGCTCAACACGCTGATCAGGTGGTCTCGCGCGACACGCTCGCGCGGGAAGTGTGGCGAGAGACGGCTCGCAGCACCACCCTGGACAACGTGATGGACGTTCACATCTCGCGACTCCGGCGGAAAGTCGACCACGACGCGCCCGTCAGACTCATTCACACCGTACGGGGCGTCGGCTTCTCATTGCGGGAGCGTGCCACATGAGCCGATGGGTTCCCCACGGGCTACGCGTCCGTTTGACCCTGTGGTCGGTGACGGTGACTGTCTTCGTTCTCGGTGTCTACGCAGGCGGTGTGTTCTTTCTTGTTCAGCGGAACGCTTCCGCTGCGCTCGATGAGCGACTCCGAAGTGACTTCCGGTGGGCCACCGAGATGGCCGAACAGCGTGCTGACGGAACCCTGGCGTGGTTCGACGGAGACGAGTGGAGCGAGGAGAGCCCTTGGCTACAAGTGTGGTCGGCAGATGGAGAACTCGTCTATCAGACGGCAGTCGCTCGACGCCTCCCGGTGCCCCAGAGTACCGAGTTGGCCCGTGCCGCCAACGGCCAGGTTGTGACAGTGCCCACGACGACTGACCCGTTCAGAATGCTGGCCGGACCGGCCACCGTCGGGAGCCGACCGATCGTCGTCCAGGTTGGACGGTCTGAAGCCCTCATGCGGCGCGAGCTTCGTGAGCTCGCGCTCGTGCTCCTGCTCGGGCTGCCCCTGAGCGTCACCGCGGCGGCCGTCGGAGGCTACTCGCTAGCTCGCCGCACGCTGGCCCCCGTCGACGGGATGGCGGACCGAGCGCGCGCGGTCACGGCGGCAAGTTTGAGTGACCGGCTCCCGATCGACAACCCTCACGACGAGCTTGGCCGTCTGGCCTCGGTTTTCAACACCATGCTGGGACGGCTCGAGTCGTCCTTCGAACAGATGCGCAGTTTCGCCGCCGACGTGTCCCATGAGCTCCGGACACCCCTCACGGCCATCAGGACGGTCGGCGAGGTCGCACTGCGCGAGCCGCGGGACGATGCGTCCTATCGCGCCGCCATCGGAAGCATGCTCGAGGACGTCGACCGGCTGACCCGCCTCACCGAGCGACTGCTTCTGCTGTGTCGCGCCGACAGTGACCAGCTGACGATGTCGTTCGAAGCGGTCGACCTTCGCGATCTGGCCGACGACGTGACCGGGCAGCTCGGGGCTCTGGCCGAGGAAAAGCAGCAATCCATGACGGTGGAGCACCAGGGGCGCTCCGCCTGTCGGGCCGACCAGGTGGTGCTCAGACAAGCGATCGTCAACCTTGTCGACAATGCCATCAAGTTCACGCCCAAGGGGGGCACGATCAATGTCCGAGCGGCGGAGGCTGAAGGCCGAGCAACGCTCGAGGTCCGTGACACGGGGCCGGGGATCCCCGCCGAGCGACAACCGCGTATGTTCGAGCGGTTCGACCGCGGAGGGCGACCAGATGGTTCTGGTGGCGTCGGACTGGGTCTGGCGATCGCCAAGTGGGCCGTCGAGGCCAACCTCGGGCAACTCAGCTACGAGCACCCACCAGGCGAAGGAAGTATTTTTCGCATGAGCTTTCCCGCGCTACCGTTGGTACCCAGTCAAGAATCCGCTTGACAGGCGGGTGGCCGGTCACTACTCTTGCCGGTCACATACGCTGGTGCTCCGGTCGAAAGACCGGGGCAAGAGGGAACCCGGTGAGAATCCGGGGCTGCCCCGCAGCGGTAAGTGGGAACGAAGATCGTCATCAAGCACTGGCTCGCGAGCTGGGAAGCGACGGTCGGTAGGTTCGGCGCCTCGTAGGCGTCGATCACCCACAAGCCCGAAGACCTGCCAGCGTGTAGTCAACGGACCTGAATTCCGAGGGGAAATCGGGCAACCGCACGCCCACGCGTCTGTCGGTTCCCTTTTTCATCCTCATTTCAGGTCTCGGCCGCGGGGCCGAGAACGGTAACGCCTGTGCCTTTCCGGGCAGTCGCTTTACCCCTCCCCCGTAGCCCGCCGTTTCGCGAGACGATGCCGCCACGCGCTGGAGGGGTGAGATGAGACGCGGAGGACGACTGCCGGGTGGAGTCATCATGATGCTGGGCGCGTTGCTCTTGGGCGAACACGCGGCGTTGGCAGATAGTTTGTCGGGTAGGATCCTTGACCCGCAAAGCCGGGTGGTCGCCGACGTCCGACTGCGACTGTTCGACCGCACGAGTGGGCATCTGCGTGAGGCCACCAGCGGCGCGAACGGTGGGTACGTCTTTCAAGACATCCCGGCCGGCGACTATCTCCTGGAGGCTCGTGGCCTGGAGGGGTCGCTGTCGGGCTCCAGCGATGTCACGGTCGATGGCGACAGCGTACTTGTTCTGACCCTCTCGCTCTCGGCTCTCAGCGTTGACGTGCTGGTCACGGCGTCGAGCACGCCGCGGTCAGTGGAGGATGTGGCCAAGGCCACCGACGTGATCGACTCCGAGGAGATCGCGCTGCGGAACGAGATGTCGGTGGCCGAAGCAGTCCGGACCCTGCCTGGAATGCGCGTCAGGACGCTTCGCGGACCGGGCAGCCTGACGACGATTCAGACTCGCGGATTGCGGAACCAGGATACGTCGGTCCTGATCGACGGAATGCGATTCCGGGATGCTGCAGGGCTTCAGGGTGACGCGAGCCCGCTCCTCCAGAGCATGGCGACGGTCGATACCGACCGAATCGAGGTCATGCGAGGCTCGGGGTCGTCACTCTATGGCTCGAATGCCATGGCCGGAGTGATCAACGTCGTGTCTCGCACGGGTGGCGGGCGACCGGAGGGTGAGATCGTGGTCGAGGGTGGCGGCTTGGGTCTCGTGCGAACCGTTCCGAGGTTTCGCGGCGGGTTGGCCAATGACCGCTTCACCTACAGTGGCGCGTTGTCTTACGTCAACATGACCAGAGGGGTCCGGGAGAACCAGGCGTATCGGAATACCTCACCTCAGGGCACGGCCCGGTATCAGTTCAGCCCGAGCCTCTCCGTTACCGGACGACTGTGGTACGCCAACGACGAGTTGCAGACCAACGAAAGCCCGACCTTCACCCCCGAAGTACTCGCCAACTTTCCCGCCACCGGACCAGTCTCGGCCAACGCACTCCCGACAGACCAACTCGACTTGTTCGAGCAGGGGCTGCCATTCGACGCCGGCACGGCGACGTTCGTTCCGGACCAGCATGACCCTGACCAGCTACGCAGGTTGTCCTTCTTCAACGGGAGCGCATCCCTCCAGCACGTTGTTTCCGACAACACGTCGTATCGGGTCAGCTACCAGGGTGTCGATACAAGCCGACAGCTCATTGACGGGCCCCTGGGCGGCGGGATCTTCGACCCTATCGACCGGCAAATCAGTCGGTTCGATGGCCACATCGACACCGTACACGCTCGTCTGGATACCTCCGCTGGATCGCTCAACCTCATCACCGCAGGATACGAGTTCGAGCGAGAGAACTATCTCGACGTGAACTCGGGCAATGTCGGGTCGATCGACATCGACTCGAACAGCCAGTCATTCTTCGCGCAGGACCAACTTCAGCTTCTTGGCGGACAGCTGCAGGTCACGTTGGGCGGACGCCTGCAGACCTTCGATCCGCAGCCACCGACCTTTGCCGGGGGGAACAACCCCTACGAAGGCGTGCCAGTCGACACGCCGACGGCGTACACCGGCGATGTGTCCGCTGCCTACTTCGTCGATAGCAGCGCGACCAAGGTACGGTTTCATCTTGGCAACAGCTACCGTGCCCCCGCGCTCTACGAGCGCTTTGGTGGATCGTACTCATCGTTCTTTGGCTCCTATAGCTACTGGGGTGACCCGCGGCTCAGGCCCGAGCGAGCGGTAGCGGTCGATGGTGGCGTGGACCAGTGGCTGTTCGACTCGAGCGCGCAGGTCAGCGCGACGCTGTTCTACACCGACCTCAGGGAGACGATCATTTTCGACTTCGCCAACTTCCCACCGGACGATCCGTTCGGTCGTTTCGGAGGCTACCGAAACAGTGGGGGGGGCACCGCGAAGGGCGTCGAGCTAAGCCTCAGGGCGTCACCGGCCACCCGGACGAACCTTCAAGTGAGCTACACCTTTACCGATTCCCAATCGGAGACCCCGACGATCGGCGATGACTTCTTCGGTGTGCTGGGCGTATCGAGACACATGTTCACGGCGATGGCCAGCCACTGGATCACCCGGCGGCTCAACGTCACGTTCGACATGTTTGCGGCCAGTGAGTACTCGTTGTCCCCCTTTGGCGCGATGGGCCGCCAGATGCTCTTCACCGGACCGGTGAAGGCCGATGTCGTGGTCCGCTATGACCTGCCGCTCGCCTCTGGACCGAGAGTCGACGTGTTCATGAAGGTCAACAACATGTTCAATCAGCGACCGTACGAGAACGGCTTCCTTGGTCCAGGTGCCTGGGCGACGGGCGGTCTGCGTATCAGATTCTGAGCGTCCTGACCGGTTTCACGCTCGTAGTGCAGTGGTTCAGAAATACCTCGGCATCCGGCCACCGATGCATCCCTTCTGCCTGCGTTGCTCCTCAGTCACAGATTCCCGATTTGCTCCTTCGTCGCGCCTGGCCAGACGGGTGCGTCGGCGCCCTCGGTGCACGAGGTATTTCTGAACCACTGCACTACAGCGTCTACTAACGCGTTTTTCGAAAAGCTCTAGTACTCGGTAGGCGGTTCATGGTACTCCTACGTGCAACGTCCACGGGGAGGATCAATGCGCGCCTATTCGATGGATCTTCGCGAACGTGTACTCCGCGATAGCGACGCTGGGATGAAGGCGGCCGCGGTCGCGGTCAAATACCACGTGAGTGCCTCCTGGGTCCGGCGGCTCAAACAACGACGGCGGGAGACCGGCGAAGTTGCCCCCCGCCAGCAGCCCTACGGGCGGCATCCCGTGCTCGCGCCCCAGCTGCATACCCTCGTGGCGCTGATCCGGGAGCAACCGGACCGCACCCTCGCCGAACTCCAGGTGGCCCTGGGCACGTCCGCCAGTCTGGCAACGATCTGGCGGGCCGTGAAACGGTTGGGCTTCACCCTTAAAAAAAACGGTACGCGCGTCCGAACACGATCGCCCCGACATCGCGACCGCGCGCGCGCAGTGGGCGGCGACCGCCCCGACCCTCGACCCGACCCACCTCGTCTTTCTCGATGAAAGCGGGGTCGCCACCAATCTGCTCCGCCGCTATGGGCGCGGGCCGCGCGGCCAGCGGGTCGCCGATCACGCGCCCCAGGGGCGGTGGGAGAGCAGCACCTTCATCGCCGCGCTGCGGGTGACGGGGCTCACCGCCCCCGGAGTCCTCGATGGCCCCATGGACGGGGCCAGCTTCCTCGCCTACGTCGAACAGATCCTCGTCCCGACGTTGCAGCCCGGCGACATCGTCATCGCCGATAATCTCGCCGCCCACAAGGTCGACGGCGTCCGGGCCGCCATTGAAGCGGCCGGCGCGACGCTGCGGTTCCTGCCGCCATACAGCCCCGACTTCAACCCGATCGAGTTGTGCTTCGCCAAACTCAAAGCCATCGTTCGCAAGGCCCGCTGTCGCTCGATCGACACGCTCTGGCCACTCCTCGGCGAGTGTCTGTCGCGCTTCACCCCCACCGAGTGTCGCAACTACGTCCGGCATTGCGGCTACGCGGCCGCCAAAGCGTTATGAAAAACGCGCTAGCTCGCCTGAGTGCCGGCCCTCAGAGCCGCTCCGCGCCGATGGTCAGCCGATGAATCAGACCGGCGGTCAGGGCCGCCCTCCACGGCAGCTGATCGACGATCACGTGCTCATGCAGGGCGTGTGCGCCGTCACCGACCGCACCCAGGCCATCCAACGTCGGCACACCCAGAGCGGCCGTCAGGTTTCCGTCGGAACCGCCACCGGTTGAACCCTCTCCGAGCTCGCGACCGAGCTCTGCCGCGAGTTCCTTCGCTATCGTGTACAGACCGATGACCTCGTCGGTTCGTTCGAGCGGCGGTCGGCTGAACCCGCCGGTGACCTCGACGGTGGTGCCCTCCAGCTGGGGAACGATCGAACGAACCGCCTGGTCGACCCGGTCACGGTCGGAGGCCGTTGACACGCGGATGTCGATGACGGCCCGTGCCTGTGGGGCCACGACGTTCGGTCGACTCCCACCCTCAACGACCCCGACGTTGACCGACACGCCGCGTTCATGGTCGCGAAGAGACTCGATCGCCAGAATCTGACGCGCGATCTCGTGAACGGCACTCGCCCCCTTCTCGGGCTCAATTCCCGCATGCGCGGGCACGCCTCCCACGCGCAACTCGAACTCGCCGCACCCCTTGCGGGCCGTCTTGAGCGCCCCACCGGGCAAGGACGGCTCGAGCACCAGCACCGCGTTGCTCCGTCGCGCTTCGTCTTCGACCAGCCCCCGGGAGGTCTGGCTTCCACGTTCCTCGTCCGATGTCCACAGCATGACGACACGGGCGGCCGGCGGCCCAGCTTCCTCCAAAAGCGCACGCATCGCCAGCATCGCGATGGCGATCCCCGCCTTCATGTCATAGACCCCAGGGCCCAGGAGCCGCCCACCCTCTTGACGCAGTGACATGCGCTCGAGCTGACCGACTGGCCACACCGTGTCGAAGTGTCCGAGAACCAGAAGTTGCGCGGGACCGTCGCCGAAGCTCGCGCGCAGGTGATCGCCAGCGGTCTCACTGGGGATAGCTTCGACGACCGCGCCGGCATCCCTCAACCGGCACGTGAGCTCGTCCCCACACCGATCAACCGCGGTCTTGTCAGTCGTCGGCGACTCCAGGGCAGCCAAGGCCATCGTCGTCTCGACCAGCCACTCCCGCTCGCTCTCACAGAACTGGAGGAGGTTTCCCAGATGCATCAGGTCCCCATATGAGCCAGCTTGCGTGGCGTCCGGCTGCTCCGCATAATGGTCATGTGACCCTGGCGATACGGCGTCCGCTCTCGGTGGCGACCGCGATGAGTTCGGCGCCTCCAGCGCTCCTGATCATGCTGACATTGGTGTTCACCAGCGCCCATGTCACCGCGCAACAAGGGAACCCCGCCGATCCCGCCGGTGACACACCGTCGGAAACCGAGGTGGGGTTCCCGATCTATCCCGCTTCCGTGTACCTCACCTCGTATGACGCCGGGCGCGGTCAGCGATACTATCTGTTCGGTACAGCGTCCGGCTACGAAGAAATGGTTCGCTACTACGCCATCGTGCTGGATGAGCGCGGTGACGAGGTGTTCAAGGCGCCAGCCACCCACGTGTTCGAGATCGGCAGGTTTCGGGAGGACAGCATGGCGTTCCCACCGGGCGTGACGATCAAGGACTACACGTGGAACGGGTCGGAGGGCTATCTCGACCCGACTCCCGGGTCGAGTGCCCGCTACGCGACCGTGATTCAGTTCGTGCCGCCGCCATCGGGCGAGGTAACGCGATAGGCCAGCCCTTGTGTCCTAGGGTTGGTCTTGCCGAACGTAGATCTCGCCCTCGCGCTTGAAGTCTCGGGCCTTTTCCTGCAAACCGGTTTCGACGGCATCGACCTCGCTCAGGCCTCTCTCGTCCGCGAAATCCCTGAGCTGTTGCGTGAGCTCCATGCTGCAAAACTTCGGCCCGCACATCGAGCAGAAGTGCGCGGTCTTGGCGCCCTCTTTCGGTAGCGTCTCGTCGTGATAGTCCCGTGCCGTCACCGGGTCGAGCGAGAGGTTGTACTGGTCCTCCCAGCGGAATTCGAATCGGGCCTTTGACAAGGCGTCGTCCCAGCCCTGCGCACGCGGGTGCCCCTTGGCTAGGTCAGCGGCATGTGCCGCGATCTTGTACGCGACGACGCCCGCCTTGACGTCCTCTCGATTCGGCAATCCGAGATGTTCCTTTGGCGTCACGTAGCACAGCATCGCGGTCCCGTACCACCCGATCATTGCCGCACCGATGGCCGAGGTAATGTGGTCGTATCCAGGGGCCACGTCCGTCGTCAGCGGTCCGAGTGTGTAGAACGGCGCTTCGTCGCACCACTCGAGCTGCTTCTCCATGTTCTCCTTGATCATGTGCATCGGCACGTGACCCGGGCCTTCGTTCATGACCTGGACGTCGTACTCCCAGGCGATCCTGGTCAGCTCACCTTGAGTCTTCAGCTCGGCGAATTGCGCTTCGTCGTTCGCGTCCGCAATCGACCCTGGCCGCAGCCCATCGCCCAGGGAGAAGGACACGTCGTAGGCCTGCATGATCTCGCAGATCTCTCGGAAGTGGGTATAGGTGAAGTTCTCTTCGTGGTGGGCCAGACACCACATGGCCAGGATCGACCCGCCGCGCGACACGATCCCCGTAACCCGGCGCGCAGTCATCGGGATATACCGCAGCAACACGCCGGCGTGCACGGTGAAGTAGTCGACGCCCTGCTCCGCCTGCTCGATCAGGGTGTCCCGGTAGATCTCCCAGGTGAGCTCCTCTGGCCTCCCGCCGACCTTCTCCAGCGCCTGGTAGATCGGCACCGTGCCGATGGGCACAGGCGAGTTTCTGACGATCCACTCGCGGGTCTCGTGAATATCAGCGCCGGTCGAGAGGTCCATCGTCGTGTCCGCACCCCACAATGTGGCCCACCGAAGCTTCTCGACCTCCTCCTCGATCGAAGAGGACACCGCCGAGTTCCCAATATTCGCGTTGATCTTGACCAGGAAATTTCTCCCGATCGCCATCGGCTCCAGTTCGGGATGGTTGATGTTGGCCGGAATGATGGCGCGACCACGCGCGACTTCCGACCGCACGAACTCCGGGTCGAAGCCCTCACGGACCGCGACATACTCCATCTCGGGGGTGACCTCGCCCCTGCGCGCGTAGTGCAGCTGGGTGATGGCCCCACTCCCCTTGAGCACGGGACGACGCAGCCCATCCGGCGTCCAGTCGGGCGCGGCCGCGGCCCCTCTGACCTCGGTCACGTCGCCGCGTTCGGTGATCCACTCCCGCCTGAGAGCGTGAAGCCCCACATGCGGGTCGATACCAAGCGGGCCGCTCGTATCGTACAGGCGGACCGGCGATTCGCCATCAGACAGGGTGACCTCGCGTGCCGGGACCCTGACACGTCCCGCGCCGACATACACCTTTCGCGAGTTCGGGTAGGCGTCGCCGTAGTCCGACGTCTGCTCTGATGACGATGACGACGACGACGACGACGAAGGGGCAGTCGTACTAGCCATGACGGAGACTCTCCTTGGTGGCCTGCAAGTCGGGGGCGTGTTCGCAGAAAATATATCACGCGACGGCCGCGCCGGGAGGCGCCGTTTGGTGGACTGTAACAACCATTCGGTTAGTGAGGTTCGGCCGCGACGCCCGCGTGGCAAGGCGCGACGAGGGAGCACATTGGGCATTTGTGACCGAGGAGCAACGCCGCCAGGCGGAGCGTCCCGGTCGGAGATCGCTACGCGAATGGTTGTTACAGTCCACTAGCCCAGACGACGCATGACCAGGCACTTGAGGTAGGACGTTTCCGGCACGCTGACCAGCACCGGATGGTCACGACTCTGGAGCCGCCTCTCCAACAGGACCGCGCGAGCGCGGGCGTCGTTGGCGGCGTCGGACACGAGCTCCGTGAACGTCGCCTCATCGACGTGGGTCGACCGGCAACAGGTCACCAAAGTGCCTCCGGGAGCCAGCAGGGCAAAGGCCCGAAAGTTGAGCTCCTTGTAACCAGCCAGAGCCTTCGACATCGCACTTCGGTTTCGGGCCAGAGCCGGTGGGTCGAGGACGATCGTGTCGAATCTGACCCCGGCCCGGCTCAGTTCAGGCAGGAGCTCGAAGACGTCGGCCACGCGCGGACGGAGTGTCGTGACGCCGTTCAACGACGCGTGCTGCGTGAGCCTCTCCACGGCCGTTGGTGACGAATCGACCGCCACCACCTCCGCGCAGCGTCGGGCGAGATGAAGCGCGAATCCACCGGTGTAGCAAAAGCAGTCCAGTGCCCGTCCGCGCGCATACTCGGCGGCCAGCAGCCGATTCTCCCGTTGGTCGAGAAAGAGCCCCGTGGAATCACCCTCCCAGGGATCGACCCGCAGGTCGACCGACCCGTCCCTCACCACCACGTCGCGAGGAACCTCGCCGTACAGCAACTCGACGCGCCGCGGTAGCCCCTCCAGCGCCCGAATGTGTGCATCGTGTCTGGCCAAGATGCCTGTCGGCCGCACGAGCTCGACCAGGGAGTCCCGAATGAGCTGGAGGTGCCGATCGACACCCTGTGAGAGCGCCTGAAGCACGAGAACATCTGAGTAGCGGTCAACCACAAGCGACGGCAGCAGATCTCCCTCGGCATGGACCAGCCGATACGCCGTGGCATCGATGGCGAGCGTCTGCCGATACGCGATGGCGTCCGCGAGTCGCTCTCGCCACAGCGAGGCGTCAGGCGGTCTCCCGGTCCGAGTCATCAACCGGACCGCAATCGGCGACCGGTCACTGAACAACCCGTGACCGAGTGTTCGGCCGCGCGGTCCAACCAGCGCAACCACGTCGCCGGGTTGTGCGTCGACCGTTTCTATGTCGGCACGATTCACCCACAGGTGACCGGCTCGAATCCGATGCTCAGCCCGTGAGGTAATCCGGGCCGTTGCCGTCTCACGATCGCGCAAGGGGGCTATAGTACAATCTCGTCATGCGAATCGCGCTGGGCTCTGATCACTGGGGCGTCGCCCTCAAGGCGCGGGTGATCGAGAGGCTACGTCAGCGGCCCGAGGGTGACCTCGAGTGCCATGACTTCGGACCGTCCACCGACGAGGCGGTTGACTATCCAGACTACGCCGCCAAAGTGGCCGAAGGTGTGGCATCAGGTGACTACGACCGCGGCATCCTCATCTGCGCCTCGGGTATCGGCATGGCGATGGCCGCGAACAAGGTGCATGGAGTTCGCGCGGCATCGATCGACGACGCTGAAGCGGCTCGTGCAACGCGAGAGCACAACGACGCGAATATCCTGGCGCTCGGAGCGCGCCGTGTGTCCGACGACGAGGCGCTCGCGATCATCGACGCGTTCTTGACGACGCCGTTCGGTGGCGGGCGACACCAACGGCGGGTCGACAAGATCGCAGAGATTGAAGGCGCCCAGGCCGGCACCCTCCACGACGCCTAGTCCTAGAAAACGGGACACCCGAAAAGACGAGAAATGACGGACACGCTCGACTCGGTGACGAACCTAACACCCGCGGGCCACGGCCTGATGCGTCCCCTCGCGGAGACCGACCCTGAGATTGCCCAAGCGTTGCGGGACGAGATCAACCGGCAGAACACCGGAATCGAACTGATCGCATCGGAGAACTTCGTCGGCACCGCGGTGCTCGAGGCGATGGGGTCGGTGCTGACCAACAAATACGCCGAGGGATATCCTGGGCGCCGGTACTATGGCGGGTGCGAGTGCGTCGATGTCGCCGAGCAACTGGCCATTGACCGGGCCAAGGCGCTGTTCGGGGCCGAGCACGCCAACGTCCAGCCCCACTCCGGGGCCCAGGCCAACATGGCGGCCTACTTTGCCCTGGTCAAACCCGGAGACACGGTCCTCGGGATGAGTCTCGACCATGGTGGGCACCTGACGCACGGCCACGCCCTGAACTTTTCCGGACAGCTTTACGACATCGTGGCCTATGGCGTGCGGCGGGAAGACGAGCGGATCGACTATGACGAGCTCGAGCAGCTCGCCCGGGACCGTCGACCCAAGATGATCATGGTCGGTGCCAGCGCGTATTCGCGGGTCATCGACTTCGAGCGGATTGCCACGGTCGCCCAAGAGGTGGGCGCCGCTATGGTCACGGACATGGCTCACATCGCAGGTCTGGTAGCCGCCGGCATCCATCCCAGTCCGGTACCACACTCCGATGTCGTCACCACGACCACCCACAAGACCCTGCGCGGACCACGCGGCGGACTCGCGCTGTGCCGAGAGGCGCACGCCAAAGCCCTCAACCGGGCACTCTTTCCCGGGGTGCAGGGTGGCCCCCTGATGCACATCATCGCGGCGAAAGCGGTGTGCTTCAAGCAGGCCGGCGAACCGGGGTTCGTCGAATACCAACACCAGGTCGTCGCCAATTCCCAGCGACTTGCGGCGTCCCTGGCGGCGCAGGGCTTCAGGCTGGTCAGCGGAGGAACCGACAATCATCTCTTGCTCGTCGACGTGTTCTCGCAGGGACTGACCGGCAAGGTAGCCGAAGCCGCCCTCGGAAACGCCGGGATCACGGTCAACAAGAACGCCATCCCCTTCGATCAGAACCCGCCGATGGTCGCGAGCGGTATCCGCCTCGGCACACCGGCGGTCACGACGCGCGGGATGAGGGAGCCGGAGATGGATGTCATCGGCGACCTGATCAACCGCGTTCTTTCGGCTCCCGACGACAACACGGTCGCGAGCTCGGTGCGCGACGAAGTTGAAAGCCTGTGCCGGACGTTCCCCCTGTACCCAGACCCGAGCTAGCGGCGCTGCGGGCCGACGTCGACGACGCGTTTGCCGACGACGGTCCGCTTGCCCAGGCACTCCCGACGTTCGAGCCCCGACACAGCCAGCGCGAGATGGCGGCGGCAACGGCCGACATCTTCGAGGACGGCGGTGTCCTCCTCGCGGAGGCCGGCACGGGCACCGGCAAGACGCTCGCGTATCTGGTTCCCGCGATCTTGAGCCGACAGCGCGTGCTCATCTCCACCGGCACGAAGAATCTGCAGGATCAGATCTACGACAAGGATCTGCCGGTCCTCCGAGACGCACTCGATATCCCGTTCACCGCCACCTATATGAAGGGCCGAGGGAACTATCTGTGTCTCCACCGGTTCGATGACCTCCGAGAAAGCGACGAGTTACGGACGCCCGTCGAGCTGGCGTATCTCGAATCGCTGAGGCAGTGGTCGACCCAGACCGAGACGGGCGACCGATCGGAAGTCGAGGACCTGCCTGACGACCTGCCCATCTGGCACGAGATCGCGGCAACCTCGGAGAACTGTCTGGGGACCGAATGTCCCCAGTACGACGAGTGCTTCGTCACACGAATGCGGCAACGGGCGAACGAGTCGGACCTCGTGATCGTGAACCACCACCTGCTCTGCGCCGACGCCAGTGTCCGCCAAAGCGCCTACGGTGAGGTGATCCCGAGTTGCAGCTACGCCGTGATCGACGAGGCCCATCAGCTCGAGGATGTCGCCACGCAGTACTTCGGCGTCGCGGTCAGCAACTATCGCGTCGACGAGCTGGCCCGTGACGCCCACCGCGTGCTGGGCTCCGACCCGACGGCCGCCGACCCGGCCGCCGCTGACATCCATCGCATCGTCGACCGGACGCGGGACCACGCGCGAGTGTTCTTCGGCGCGCTGCTGAGACCCGGGGCTTCTACCGGCGAACGGACCCGCGTCACCGCCGAGGCGCTGGCTCCCGCCACGGAACCAGGACGCGGCGTGATGACCGCCTTGACCGACCTCGAGCAAGCGCTCTCGCACCTACATGACGCCTCCGAGGACATGCTCGCAATCGGCCGGCGCGCGGCCGAGATCCGCGACCAGCTCACCTTCCTGTTGGCTGCTTCGGACCCCGACTTTGTGTACTTTCTCGAGGTGCGGGGGAAGGGTGTGTTTCTTCGTGCCGCGCCTATAGACGTATCGCGCATCGTCAGGGACGCTCTGCTCCACCGAAACCAGGGGACGGTGCTGACTTCGGCCACCCTCACGGTTGATGGGTCCTTCGACTACATCCGAGGACGGCTCGGGCTCGCCGACGCCTTCGAGGTCCGATTGGCATCGGAATTCGACTTCCGCACGCAGGCCGTCCTGTATTTGCCAAAACATATGCCTGACCCGAGGCACGACACCTTTACCTCCTCCGTTGCCAGCGAGCTCATCAACCTCCTCGCGCTGACGGAGGGGCGCGCATTCGTGTTGTTCACAAGCTACGCGAACCTCAGAGCGGTCCACGCGCAGCTGGCGGCACGGCTGCCCTACCCGCTCCTCGTTCAGGGGACGGCGCCGCGGACCGTGCTCCTTCGCGAATTTCGAACGACCCCTCACTCCGTCCTCCTCGCCACGTCGAGTTTCTGGCAGGGCGTGGATGTCGCCGGTGACGCGCTGAGCTGCGTTGTGATCGACAAGTTGCCGTTCGCGTCCCCCGGCGACCCGATCACGTCGGCCCGTATCGAGGCGATCACGACCCGTGGCGGCGATGCCTTCGGTGAATACCAGGTGCCGTTGGCGATCCTCGCGCTGCAGCAGGGCCTGGGGCGGTTGATCCGCCATCGCCAAGACCGAGGGGTGCTCGCACTACTCGACCCCCGTGTTCGGACAAAAGGGTACGGGGCGCGTTTTCTCGCTAGCCTGCCCCCAGCGCCCGTGGTGCGCGACCTCGAGCAGATCGCCGAGTTCATTGGACCATCCGAGCAGCCTGCGCCATCGGGCGGCCTGCCCCTGCGATAGACTGGCGTGGCGTGAAGGAGAGTCGCTCTCTCGCGGCCACGACGGCCGCCAATGCCGCCGGCGTGCGCGAAAGGATCGACAAAGCGGCACGCCGGGCCGGACGCGACCCTGGGTCCGTCTGTGTGGTGGCCGTCGCCAAGAAGTTTCCCCTGACCCATGTCCGTGCGGCAGTCGACGCAGGGCTCGAGCACATCGGGGAGAACCGCGTTCAGGAGGCCGTGGAGAAGATCGCCGGGGCTACCGGCCTCTCGGTCACCTGGCATTTGATTGGGCACTTGCAGTCCAACAAGGCCGGTCAGGCGGTCGCCAGCTTCCCGTGGATTCATTCTGTCGACAGCGTCGGGCTGCTCCAGCGGCTCGACCGGCTGTCAGCGGAAGCCAACACCACACCCAACCTACTGGTCCAGGTCGACCTGGCGAACGAGGCCACCAAGCACGGCGCGTCGGTCGACGACACCCATCGCATCTTCGAGGCGGCCGCGCACTGTCACAGCGTCAGAATGCGAGGCCTGATGGTGCTGCCACCACGGACTGAGGTCGCCGAGGGAGCACGACCGTTCTTCCGCCGGCTCCGTGAGATGCGTGACACGCTCATCGAGCAGGGCGTCGATCGAGCGATGCTCGGCGAGCTGTCGATGGGAATGAGCGGCGACTTTGAGGTCGCGGTCGAGGAAGGTGCGACGATTGTGCGCGTGGGCACCGGAATCTTCGGCCCCCGGCCACGCCCTGAAGCCTAGTGCACCGCCGTCGAGAAACGGTCAAGGGATCGGGTTCGCAGCGTGCCCAACCGCAAGGCGCCGCGACGAGGAATACATGACGTATTTCGAGAAGCGGGAACGCAGCGGATGGGTGTGCTGCGAGCGCGAGGATTGACCGGGTCTCGATGGCGTTGCACTAGGTCACCTGCTTGAGCATCCGCCCCCAGCGGGTGCCGGTGAAGAAGTTGACCGCCACCGAGCCCAGCCGTCGTATCGTCGCGACAAGTCCAGTTTCTGGCATGAGCTCGGGGACCCCGTCGAACGACCAGTAGATGACGAACGCCTTGCCCTTCACGTAGGCATGCGGCAACGGACCCCAGAAGCGACTGTCCTGCGAGTTGTCGCGATTGTCACCCATCATGAAATAGTTCGCGTCGGGGATCGTGATCGGCCCGTGGTTGTCCCGGCGGTCTATGGCAATCGCGCCGGCACGTGAGGGCGGCTGGTCGTCAAGGTAAGGCTCCTCGATCGGGCTCCCGTCAATGAACACCTGCCGGTCTCGAACCTCAAGGGTCTCACCGGGCAACCCGATCACGCGTTTGATGAAGTCGCGCTCCGGGTCCTCGGGAAACTTGAACACCAGGATGTCACCACGCCGCACATCGCTCGTCGGCGTGAACACCTCGTCACCGGTCAACAACGGGTTGAAGACGAACTTGTTGACCAGCAGGTGGTCGCCGATCAGCAAGTTGTTCTCCATCGAACCAGTCGGGATCTTGAAGGCCTGCACCACCCAGGTCCGGATAAACAGGGCAAGAACCACCGCGATGGCGATCGTCTCGAAATACTCTCGTGCCGTCGACTTCTTGAACGGTTCACCCATCGACTACTCCGCGCGGAGCTTGAGGACCGCGAGAAAGGCTTCCTGTGGTATCTCGACTTGCCCTACCCGCTTCATCCGACGCTTGCCTTCCTTCTGCTTCTCCAGCAACTTTCGCTTCCGGCTGATATCACCACCGTAACACTTGGCCAGCACGTTCTTCCGGAGGGCGTGGACGGTCTCGCGAGCGATGATCCGGGTCCCCACTGCGGCCTGGATCGCCACCTCGAACATCTGACGAGGAATCAGCTCTCTCATCTTGGTCGCCAGCGCGCGCCCTCGCTGATACGCCATGTCACGGTGGATGATCACCGAGAGCGCATCGACCGGCTCACCGTTGACCATGAGGTCCAGCCTCACCAGCGGCGATTCCCAGTACCCGGTCACATGATAGTCAAGCGACGCGTAGCCGCGCGAAATCGTCTTGAGGCGGTCATAGAAATCGAGCACGATTTCGTTGAACGGCAGATCGTAGGAGATCATCACCCGATTGGACGCGTGATACTCGAGATTCTTCTGAACCCCACGTTTCTCCTGACACAGTTTGAGAATAGCGCCTACGTAGTCGGCCGGCGTAAGGATCATCGCGGTGATCACCGGCTCCTCGACCTTGGCGATCCGACTGGCGTCTGGAAGCTTCGCCGGACTGTCGATCTCGGCAACCTCGCCGTCGGTGGTCGTCAGCCGATACAGCACCCCGGGCGCGGTCGTGACGAGGGCCATACCGAACTCCCGCTCCAGTCGCTCCTGCACGACCTCCATGTGTAGAAGGCCAAGAAACCCGCACCGGAAGCCGAATCCGAGTGCCGCAGACGTTTCCGGCTCAAAGAAGAACGACGAATCGTTCAGCCGCAGCTTGTCCAACGCGTCGCGAAGCTCAGGATACTGGTGGCTCTCGACCGGATACAGACCGGCAAAGACCATGGGCTTGAGCTCCATGAAACCGGGCAAGGGCTCGGTGGTTGGGCGGACGGAGTCGGTGATCGTGTCACCGATCTTGGCATCGCGGACATTCTTGAGGCCGACGATCACGAAGCCAACCTCTCCAACTCCGAGGATGTCAACCGGCTCGGGCTTTGGCGAGAACACACCCACCTGCTCGACCTCATAGTCCTGCCCTTGCGCCATGAAGCGCACCCTGGCCTGCGGCCGGATCTCGCCGTCGAACACCCGGATCAAGGCGATGACGCCGCGATAGGCGTCGTACCACGAGTCGAAAATCAGCGCCTTGAGTGGCCCCTCGGGTGGGCCGTGGGGCGGCGGCACCCTGGTGACCACAGCCTCCAAGATCTCACGAGTACCTGTTCCGGCCTTGGCGCTCGCCAGGAGTGTGCCCGCCCGGTCCAGACCAACGAGGTCCTCGATCTGGGTATGAACGTCATCGATCTGAGCACCCGGCAGGTCAATCTTGTTGATGACGGGAATGATCTCTAGATTGTTGTCGACGGCAAGATAGGCATTGGCCACGGTCTGCGCCTCGACCCCCTGCGACGCATCGACGAGCAGCAGGGCCCCTTCGCACGCCGCCAGCGACCGGGTGACTTCGTAGGAGAAGTCCACGTGACCGGGAGTGTCGATCAGATTCAGGACGTACTCGTCACCGTCGTCAGCCGTGTAGAGCAATCGGACCGTCTGCGCCTTGATGGTGATCCCACGCTCGCGCTCCAGGTCCATGCTGTCGAGCACTTGCGATTCCATCTCGCGCGGACGCAACGCCCCCGTCAATTCGAGAAAGCGGTCTGCCAGCGTCGACTTGCCGTGGTCGATGTGGGCGATGATGGAAAAATTGCGAACGCGGTGATGATTCATCTCTGCCTGCCGGGCGAATTCGACCGCTACGCTACGAACGTTCGGGGCGTTGGTCGAGCGGCACGAACGTCTGCGGGTACGCTGGCCCGACGTACTCGGCCCGGGGCCGGATGAGACGGTTGTTGGCGTACTGCTCCAGCACGTGAGCCGTCCACCCCGAGACACGGCTGACCGCGAAGAGCGGTGTGAACAGATCGATCGGAATGCCGAGCAGGTAGTACGTGGAGGCTGAGTAGAAGTCGACGTTGGCGTCGATTGTCGTCTCCTCTTTCATGACCGACTCGATCCGCGTCGAGATCTCGAACCACCGCGTGTTGCCGACCCGTTCGCCGACCTCCTGTGACATCCGACGAAGATGGGTGGCGCGTGGGTCCTCCGTGCGATAGACCCGATGACCAAAGCCGGGGACCTTCTCTTTCTTGCCCAGCTTCTGCCGGACGAAGTCCTCGATGCGCTGGTCGTCGGCATCCTCTCCGATCGCGAGCAGCAACCGCATGACGGCCGCGTTCGCACCGCCATGCAACGGACCCTTCAGGGCGCCGACGCCGGCGACGATGGCCGAGTACAGATCGCTCAGCGTGCCCGCCGTCACCCGCGCAGCAAAGGTAGAGGCATTCAGCTCATGGTCGGCATGAAGGATCAGGGCAATGTCGAGTGCGCGGGTCTCCACCGCGCTCGGCCTGCGCCCCGTGAGCATGAGCAGGAAGTTTGCGGCCTGCCCGAGCGCTGGGTCAGGTTCGATGGGGCCGCCACCCTGCGTTAGCCGACCATAGGTGGCAACCAGGCTGCCCATCTGCGCCGTCAGGCGAACGGCCTGCCGGTATCGTGCGGCCTCAGAGGTGTCGTCCACGTCAGAGTCGAAATGGGACAACGTTGACGTCAGGGTACGCACGGCGTCCATTGCGCCGCCCGGTGGCAGCGTACGCATGGCGCGCAGCACACCCTCGGGAAGACGTCTCGCGGCGGCCAGCTGCGACTGAAGGTCACCGAGCTCGGCGCGCGTGGGTAACCGCCTGTGCCACAAGAGGAAGCAGACCTCCTCGAAGGTGGCGTGCCTGGCCAATTCGTGAATGTCGTGGCCGGCATACGCCAACACGCCATTCGCGCCGTCCAGGTAACAAATGGCCGACGAGGTCGCGACGACGCCCTCGAGCCCGGCCTCAGAAGGAGATGCTGCGCTCATACTGTCGAGTGTACCGCAAGCACCGACCGGACCAGGAGGCTTAGGGGCGCTCGAGTGTGGTGAGTGTCCCGGTGATTGGCGACGCGATGTCTGAGCCACGACCCCCGGGTGGCCATCCGCCAGTCATTGGTATCCGATGCGCATCGCCCCGCGACTGCTGCTGCACGAACGGGAGCAGCGCACTGTAGAGAAAGCCCGCCTGGAACAGACACAGAACCGGGAGCAAGGCGAAGAGCCCGGTCGAACCAGCGTAGACGACAGCCGCCGTATAGTAGAGCCCGAACCCCAGCTCGACGAGGGGCTGCGCGACCGACGACCGCCGATAGCGTTTGGACAGCCAGTCATCCCTCCGGTCGACCACCGCGTACTTGGCGGTGCGTTCGAAATCGTGCCGACCATCAACCCGCGCTCCCACCACGGCCAGCGTGTTGTTGACGGTCAGCCCGACCCCAACCGCCATGAGCAAGGGAAGATACCGGAGCTGGGCAACCCAGTTCTCTCCTACGGCTCGCTGGCTGAGGACATAGAAGTTCGCCACCGACACCGATGCCGCGCAAAACAGCGGTAACTCGACGACGAGGAGGGTCTCGAGGCCCACGCTGGCTCGAAGGAAGAGGGCGGGAACCATGACGACGCACAGGAGCAACAGAAGCGGATAGTTGAAGTTCGCCGTCAGGTGAAACAACGCTTCTACCTTGTTCCGGAGAGGAATCTCTGCTCGAAGTAACCTCGGTAACAGCTTGAGGCAGGTCTGGATCGAGCCTCGTGCCCACCGAAACTGCTGGGTCTTGAACCCGCTCATCTCGACCGGCAGTTCGGCCGGCGCGACCACATTCGGAAGGAAGACGAACTTCCATCCGGCGAGCTGAGCCCGATAACTCAGGTCGAGATCCTCCGTCAGCGTGTCGTGATGCCAACCGCCCCCGGATTCAATCGCCTTGCGTCGCCAGACACCGGCGGTACCGTTGAAATTGAAGAAGAGCCCACCACGATGTCGGGCACCGTGCTCAAGCACAAAATGCGCGTCGAGAAACATCGCCTGGATACGGGTCAGTATTGAATACTCGCGGTTGAGGTGTCCCCACCGCGCCTGGACCATCCCGACGTCAGGGTCGTCAAACGGTCGGACTGCTCGTTGCAAGAAGTCCGGATGTGGCACGAAGTCCGCGTCAAAGACGGCGATGAGCTCACCCCGAGCCGACCGCAGCCCATTGGCCAGGGCTCCCGCCTTGAAGCCAGTCCGGTGGTCACGGCGTAGGTATCGGATCTGGACGCCGCGGGCCGATGCCCGCTCACAGGCTCGTCTGGCGAGCGGGCCG
The DNA here is from genome assembly GCA_965249105.1 of Vicinamibacterales bacterium. Classification (GTDB taxonomy): domain Bacteria; phylum Acidobacteriota; class Vicinamibacteria; order Vicinamibacterales; family UBA8438; genus CAUZIB01. The sequence continues at coordinate 3,652,553 of OZ252219.1, forward strand.
GTCTCGTCGTCATCGGCCGAGTCGTCGAGTATCTGCACCTCGAAACGCTCTCTGGGATAGTCCATCGCTGTCACAGCATCGACCAGGCGGTCGACCACGTACATCTCGTTGTACACGGGCAACTGGACGGTGACGAACGGCCAGGCGATAGATCCGTCCGAGCGACGGGCGTCGATGGCCGTGGCGTGAGGTCGTGCCGGATCGACACCGGCGTTGGGAGGGGCCGACCGTCGATGTTTTATGTAAAGATACACGAGGTAACAGCGATGCAACCCGTACACGCTCAGACATCCCACGAGGGCGAAGTAGAGCCCGAGCAGAAGTGATTCGGGTGCAGTCATCGGCGGGGGAAGTCGATGAGGACGCTCGTTCACCGACGGTACAGTTCGGCGGTCGGCAAGTCAAACGGTCGATCGTGTACGATTCGCCCCCTCTGCCCCACTGATACTTCGGCAACCCAACAGAGCGGCTGCCGCGCGGCGGACCACACATGAACCAGCAGCAAGTGCGCGACATCCTCAAGGGTGTCGAGGGTGGCGCGGTGACGGTGGACCAGGCGGAGGGGCAGCTCGTCGACATCCTGCGTCGCATCCCCTTCGAAGACCTCGGGTTCGCGCGCGTCGACCACCACCGGTCCGTGCGACAGGGATTCCCGGAAGTGGTGTTCGGCGCGGGTAAGACGGCCAGTCAAGTCGCCGCCATCGCTGAGAGTATCGTCGAAGCGGGACACAGTCTGCTGGTCACCCGGACCGATAGGGCGGCACACGAGGAGGTACAGAAGGTTGTCCCCGGCGCGACGTTTCATGAGTGCTCCAGGACGATCGCCTACCGCAGCACGGGGCAACCGACCGGACAGGGAACGGTGCTCGTTGTGGCGGCGGGCACCTCAGATCTCCCGGTCGCTGAAGAAGCCAGGGTGACGGCGGAGACGTTGGGCAATCACACCGACACGCTGTATGACGTGGGGGTCGCGGGACTCCATCGCATGCTCGCTGAACGGGAGCGTCTCGAGGCAGCGCGGGTCATTGTGGCGGTGGCGGGAATGGAGGGCGCCCTGCCCAGTGTCATCGGCGGTCTTGTCCGAGCCCCAGTCATCGCCGTGCCCACGAGTATCGGATACGGTGCAAGCTTCGGGGGTCTCGCAGCCCTGCTGGGCATGCTGAACAGTTGCGCATCGGGTGTCGCCGTCGTAAACATCGACAACGGGTTCGGTGGAGCGGCCATGGCGAGCGCCATCAACCACTTGGCCTAGGAGTCCGTGGTGAAAGTCGCTCTGCATTCGACCGACGACGCATCTCGGCTGGCGGCGTTGCTTCTCGGTCACATAGGCCCACTATTTTCCCTCGTCGCGTCTTGCCAGCCGGGCGCCTCGCCGGTCTCGGTGCGTCGCGCGACCTCCACCACGGGCTCCTAACGTCCAATGCTGGCACGTACGCTTCAGGCGCTCGAGTTCGACCGGATCGTAGAGGTGGTTCAGGGTCTGGCCCTCACGCCGCTGGGGGCGAACGAGTTGCGCCAGCTTCGTCCGCTGACCGACCCGACACGCGTCAGCACCGCTCTGTCGACGACCACGGAGTGCGTGCGATATCTCGATACCAACCCTCCGCTCGATTTGCAGGCGACCGAGGATCTCGAACCTGCTCTGGCGGCGCTGGCGGTTGAGGGGCACGCACTCGAACCAGCCCAGCTCCTCGCACTTGCCGACTTCCTCGCGTCCGTGGGGCGGCTCCGCACGACGGTGAGCGAGGCTACCGGTGGTCCCTTCCCGGCGCTGCGCACGATTCTCGACGGCTGCCGCCGGTTCGACAGAGAGGTGGACGAGGTCCGGTCCAAGATCGACCCCACCGAGGGCGTTCGGGATGATGCGTCGGTCACCCTCAGGGCGATGCGCGATCGGCTGAGAAAGCAGCAGAACCGGTTGCGCAGCACGCTGGACTCATTCCTCCGCGGCAAGGACACCGCGCGCTACCTTCAAGAGCAGGTCGTCACCGAGCGCAACGGGCGGTTCGTCCTGGTCGTAAAGGCCGAGCACCGGAGATCGATTCCAGGCATCGTGCATGGCAGCTCGGGGAGCGGGGCAAGCCTCTTCCTCGAGCCGTTGAGCACCGTCGAAATCAACAACGACATCGTGGCACTGGAGCAAGATGAGGCGCAGGAAGTGCACCGAATTCTGGTCACCCTCGCCGACGCGCTCCGAAAGAGGGCGCTCGACCTCCGGACGACGATCACAGCTGCCACTGAGCTCGACTCCGTCCAAGCCCGGGCGACCTTCTCCCGTCTGGTGGACGGTGTTGAACCGCAGCTCTCTGCCGATGCCCGCGTCGACTTCCTGCAGGCGCGCCACCCCCTCCTCATCCCGGCCGTGCGACACCGGCTTGGTCCGACGCTCGAGACTCGGAGTTCCGGCCCCGTCCCGGTCGATATTCGAATCACTCCACCCACGACCGCACTGGTCGTCACCGGCCCCAACACCGGCGGAAAGACCGTCGCTCTCAAGACGGCTGGGCTCTTGGTGCTGATGGCCCAGGCCGGCCTACACATCCCAGCCGGTCCGGGGTCGACCACCACGACGTTCCGGTCCGTATTTGCAGATATTGGTGACGAGCAGTCAATCGGGGCCAGCCTCTCCACATTTTCTGGTCATGTTGCCAATCTCGTCACGATGGACCGCCGTCTGACGCTCCCCGGGCTTGTCCTCATGGACGAACTTGGCGCCGGCACTGACCCGGTCGAAGGTGGAGCGTTGGCTGCTGCCGTGATCGACCACTTCCGGCTTCGGGGTGCGCTGGTCATGGTCACAACCCACGACGACACCCTCAAGTCGTACGCCTCGACCACTCCCGGCGTCACCTGTGCTGGATTCGGCTTCGAGCCAGAATCCTACGCTCCGACGTATCGCCTGACGTACGACTCACCAGGACGAAGCCTGGCCCTCGAAATCGCCGCCAGACTTGGGATGCAGCCGTCGATCATCGCCGCAGCCAAACGGCGGCAGAGCGAACGTGAGGCGACCCTCGCCGAACATCTGGCCAAGGTCGACGACGACATGCGCCAACTGGAATCAGAACGGCGAGCCCTCGCGAGCCTTCGAGGCCAGCTGTCCGCAGAGCAGTCGCGACTCGCGACCAAGACACGCGAGGTCGAGGCGCGCGAGGGCAGAGCGCGCCAGAAGCTATCGGACGGAATCGCCGTACAGCTGCGTACCGTCCGCGCGGAGATGGACGAGGTCGTCGAGGGTCTCCGCGCGAAGGTCGCGAAACTCGAGAAGGCGGCAAAGGCACGGACAGGCGAGGGTCGACGGGCTCTTTCGACCGGCGACACCGGTACACTCAGAGCCGGCGCACGGCTCGTCGTGAACGAGATCGTCACGCGAACTCAGGCGGCAGCCTCAGTCTCGGGAGAAGGGACGGACCCCGCGGAGGCGTTCTCAGTTCCAGCGGACACCGGCGTGCCGCTCCAAGGGCTGCCGCAGGTTGGAGACCGGGTACGAGTGAGGGCGCTCGGCGTTGTCGGAAAGGTGCTGGCCGTGCATGGCACCCGTATCGAGCTCGAGGTGCGAGGAAAGCGTCTGTATGTCCCGGTCGACGAGCTCTCCCACCCTGGCGAGGACGACCGCCACCCGGACCGAACGATCTCCCCGCGACCGGAGCGGAGCCGGGTGACCGTCCACGCCCAAACTATGGATGGACCGCTGCCCGACCTGAACGTGATCGGCTGTTCGGTAGACGATGCACGCGAGCGCGTTGAGAAGTATCTCGACCGGGCGCTGCTGCAGGAGCAGCCGCAGGTCAAGATCATTCACGGCCATGGAACCGGTCAGCTCCGGCGATCAATAGCCAAACTGCTCGAGCACCATCCTGAGGTCGATACGTTCGCACTGGCACCCAGAGAGCAAGGTGGCGAAGGTGCCACGTTGGTCGAGCTGAAAGCGTAGCGAGGACTGTCCATTCATGGGTCGTTTCCCCCAAGGTTTCGTCGACGACCTCAAGTCTCAGGCCGACATCGTCCAGGTCGTCCAAGACTTCGTCCCTCTCAAGAAGGCCGGGGTGAGCTTCAAGGGTCTGTGCCCGTTTCATACGGAGAAAACACCGTCGTTTCACGTCAATCGCGACAAGGGTTTCTTCCACTGCTTCGGCTGCGGTACGGGTGGCGACGTCGTCAAGTTCGTGGAGCTGCAGGAGAAGCTCAGCTTTCCTGACGCGGTACGACAGCTCGCGCACCGATTCGGTGTCCAGGTCCCCGAGTCCGACGACCCCGAACAAGACGCCGCCGCGCAGGCAAAACGCGAAACCCTGCTCAAACTTCACGAGCTCGCGGCCGAGTATTTTCGCGAGCAGCTCGACACGCCGACTGGAAGCCGAGCGCGCGAGGCGTTGAAGGCCCGCGACATCTGGCCAGAAACGATCGAGCGACTCGGTCTAGGATATGCTCCCTCGCAGCGGGAAGGCCTGAAGCGTCGATTGCTCGACAGCGGCCAGCCACTCGAGCTTGTCGTGGCAAGTGGCCTCGTCGTTCAGCGCGACGGTGGTCAGGTCATCGACCGGTTCCGAAACCGGCTGATGATTCCGATCTGCCGTGATGGCGGATCGGTCATCGCGTTCGGGGGACGCGCTCTCGAACAGGGTCAGCAGCCGAAGTACGTGAACTCCCCCGAAACCGCGCTCTACACCAAGGGGCGTACGCTCTATGGCCTCCATCTGACGAAGGCCGAGATCCGTCGTCTCGGGTACGCCGTCATGGTCGAAGGTTATTTCGATTTCGCGCAGGCGTTGCAGGCCGGCGTCACCCCGGTCGTGGCCACCTGTGGCACCGCCGTCACCGACCGTCAGACCAAGTTGCTCAAGCGATTCACCGGCAAGGTGATTCTCAGCTTTGACCCTGATGACGCCGGCGCAGGGGCATCGGAGCGTTCGGGTGAGCTGTTGCTTTCTGAAGGGTTCCAGGTCAACGTGGCGCTTCTGGCGGAGGGAGAAGACCCCGATACGTCGGTCCGCCGCCACGGCGGCGCCCACTACGTTGAGCAGCTGCGAGCGTCGCAGCAGTACTTGGAGTACGTGCTCGACCGAGCCGCAGCCCGGCGCGATTTCTCGCGTGACGAGCAGCGACGTGCGTTCCTCACCGACATGCTGACGGTGGCCGCGCGGATTCCCGATGCCGCCGCGCGCGACCAGTTCGCAGACCGCCTGGCCCACAAGGCCCGGATCATGGAGGACGTCGTCCGCACAGAGATCCGCCGCGCGGCGGTCGCGAGGCGCACGACGGTCTCGACCCGCACCACCAGCGACCTCGGCCGCGTGACCCCCGCGGAAAAGGGGTTGATCTGGTCAACCATGCGTGAACCTGAGGCCGCGCAATCGGTGCTCGTCGGGATGGAGCCCGAAGACTTTGAGGGACTCGCGACTGCCTCGATCCTCCGCATCGCACAGACCCTCTCCGAGTGGCCGCCCAACTCGGTGAGGCAGACGTTGCTCGAGCGGGTCGATGACAGTGAGGCCGCACTCGCCTCTCGGATTGCCGATGAGCCCGAGGCGCCGGCTCAGGTCGACGATTGCGCGGTGGAGCTGCGACGACTCCGCTGCGAGCGCGAGCGCGACGCGCTCCAGGACGCCATTGACCGGCATCAGCGGACAGGCGGGGACGAGATCGAACAGGGCAAACTCGATACACTCTTACGACGCAAGCATGAGCTCCAGCAGCGCATTGAGGCTCTAGGGGGTTAATATCCGCACTAGCACGACGCACCGCGACGGACGAGGCGAACATCGCGACCCGAGGACGTCTGGAGGCACGCTCTTGTCGATCGAAGAGAAATACGACGAGATTCGACAGCTCATCGTCATCGGCAAAGAAAAGGGCTACCTTCTCTATGACGAGGTCAACGACGTATTGCCTGCCGACCTCACGTCCTCTGAGGACCTCGACGATCTCTTCACCATGTTCGGGAGCGCCGGCATCGAAGTCGTCGACTCGGAGCAGAAGTATCGCGAGGAGAAGGTCGTCGACCGGCGGAGCGAAGGGACTGGCGACCCCGAGAACGGGGGGTCTCCCGCCGACGTCGACAAGACCAACGACCCGGTCCGCATGTATCTCCGTGAGATGGGGACGGTGCCTCTGCTCAATCGTGAGGGCGAGGTGGCGATCGCCAAGCGGATCGAGCGTGGGAATCTGGCCGTGATCCGGTCGATCTCGCGCACGCCAACGATTGCCCACATCATCGTCCGGTTGGGCGAGCAACTTCGGAGCGGCGAGCGCACGATTCGTGAGCTGGTCGTCTTCAAGGACGATGAGCTCACCGACAACAGAATCGCCGACCGCGGCCGACAAGTCCTTCGTCACATTGACGCGGTCCGGGCCAAGCGAACCGAGGTCGAAAAGAAGGAGACCAAGCTCGCCACGATCTCCAAGCGCGACCGGCGAAAGTACCGTCGGTACTGGTGGCGGGCCGCACGGTCGCGAGTCGAGCTGTCTCAGCTCAGTCGGCAGCTCGAATTCAACGCGCCCGTCACCCGCAAGCTCATCCACGTGATCAAGGGTTCCGTCGAGGGCGTGCAGCGCGTGCAGCGCGAGATTGAGCTGCTCGACCGACAGCTGAAAGGCAAGGGCCGACGGGGCGGACGACTCAAGGAGGAAGACCGCAAGCACCTGATGCGGCGTCTTCGAGAACGCCGGGCCGAGCTCCGCACGCAGGTGCGGGAGCTTGAGGACACGCCCGACGCCCTCACCCGAACCCTGTTCACGATCTCACGCGGCGAATACCAAGCCGAGCAGGCCAAGAAGGAACTGGTCGAAGCCAACCTTCGACTGGTCGTTTCGATCGCGAAGAAGTACACCAATCGAGGTTTGCAGTTCTTGGATCTCATCCAGGAAGGCAACATCGGCTTGATGAAAGCCGTGGACAAATTCGAGTATCGGCGCGGGTACAAGTTCTCGACCTACGCCACCTGGTGGATCCGGCAGGCCATCACACGGGCAATCGCCGACCAGGCGCGCACGATCCGTATCCCGGTTCACATGATCGAAACGATCAACAAGCTCATCCGAACGTCTCGAGCGTTGGTACAAGAGCTCGGTCGCGAGCCGACGTCCGAAGAGATCGCCGCACGCATGGACATCCCGGTGATCAAGGTACGCAAGGTCCTCAAGATCGCGCAGGAACCGATCTCACTGGAAACGCCGGTCGGGGAGGAAGAGGACAGTCATCTCGGTGACTTCATCGAGGACCGCCAGGTTGTGTCACCGTCGGAGGCCGTGATTACCCTCGACCTCAAGGAGCAGACCGATTCGGTGCTGAAGACGTTGACGCCTCGAGAGGAGAAGGTCATCAAAATGCGCTTCGGGGTCGGAGACGGCAGCGAGCATACGCTCGAGGAGGTCGGGCAAGATTTCGCCGTGACGCGGGAGCGCATTCGCCAGATCGAGGCCAAAGCCCTTCGCAAGCTCCGTCATCCGTCTCGGAGTCGCAAACTGCGCAGTTTTCTCGAGGGCGGCACCTAGTGTGGTGAGGCTTCAGCGGGCCCATAGCTCAGCGGTCAGAGCCGCCGGCTCATAACCGGCTTGTCCCAGGTTCGAATCCTGGTGGGCCCACCATCTTGGGCTTAGGCCCACCATTTCAGACGTCAGTCCGTCGACGTGAGACCACTCATTCCTTGATGCTGTAGACCTTGGACCGCGTCCGGAGGAGGAGCCGGTCGCCGACGATTGCCGGCGACGCCATGATCATTTCGTCGAGGCTGTTGACACCGACAACCTCAAACTCCGGTCCGGCCTTGATGACATACGTGTCGCCCTGCTCACTGGCCGCGAAGATCTTGCCGTTGTAGGCCCACGGTGAGGCCGAAAAGCTCGCTCCCACTGAGACGCGCTGACGATCATAGACGGGCTCGCCGGTCAGTGCGTCGTAGCTCTCGAAGAATCCCCGATCGAGCAGGCTGTAGTAGGTATCGCCGTACACCAGCGGAGACGTGTTGTAGTTGCCAGCCTTCGGCTGATACCACGCTACATATTCATTGGACGTCTGGCCGTCCGCACGTTGCCGTCGAGGTCGTACGAACGAATGCGGTTTAGGGCGGATGTGACGATCTCGGTGCGTTGTTCGTGTTCCCGGACAAAAGGAGTCGACCAGCTCGATATCTCGTCGCGCGCCGTCCGCCAGACTTCCTCGCCCGTCCGCTTGTCGAGGGCGGCGATCCAAGACTCTTCCTCGTTGTCGTTGAGCACGATCAGCAGGTCGCCGTGGACAATCGGCGAGGACGCCGGGCCCCAGTCGTTCCGCGTCCGCTTGAACGGAATCTGAACGTTCCAGACCTCCTGCCCGTCCATGTCGAAGGCATAGAGACCCAGGTCTCCAAAGCGCACGTAGACGCGCTCGCCGTCCGTCGTGGGTGTCTCGGTGGCGTAGGTGTTCTTCATGTGGCGCGGGAAGTCGGGCACTCCTGACCTGACCGACCGCTGCCAGACGATCTCCCCGGTCGCCAGGTCAAGGCAGTAGACGAGCCAGTCCTGATCGACCTGGGGCGGCTCCGGTCGGCCGTTTGGCGCGTACAGCCCAGGCTTCGGCAGTTCGAACTCGCCCGCCGCGGTGACGGTGGTCAGGAACACGCGGTCGCCCCAGACCACGGGGCTCGACCAGCCAAGCCCGGGAATCTCAGTCGACCACTCGATGTTCTCCGTCTGGCTCCACACCTCCGGCAGATTCGGGTTCTCCGCTACCGCGGCATTCATCGTCGGTCCTCGAAACTGCGGCCAGTCTTCAGCCGCGGAAACCAGACCGCTGAGTGCTGCCGTCAGGGCACTTGTCCAAAGAAGCGTGGATCTCCCGTTCATCACTCTCATATTCTCCCTTTACACGGAACGCTTGATCCTACCTGACCTCATGATCATCTCCTCACTACCCCTGAGGTGGTTGGAGCCCCATGCTCCGTAGGAGCAACTATCGTTGGTTCTTGACCATGCGGTCGAACTCGTCGTAGCGCACGGCGATACGCTGGTGGAAGGCTTGGTCGAACGAGGCACCTTGGGCAAGGTCCTTCAAGAGCAGGACAACGGCGGACGCGCCTCGCAGACCGATCATACGGTCGACGGCGAGCGCGCTGTGGGCGTAGGCGATGCTCGCGCCCGCTCCCGCGAGCCCCGCAAAGCTACCGTGCAGGGAACGCAGTGATGGCCGGCCCGACACTGACGCGACCGTCGCGGATGCACGGTCCACACCGCCAGGCTCCAGCGCTGTCGCGAGCCCTTCATTCAGCCACACCGGCACCATCCGACCACCCAGTTGGGCAACCATGGCATGCACGTACTCGTGAGTCAGTACGCGTCGGAGTTCCGCTCGTCGACCCGACTTCATGGCGCCTTGGACCGGAACCCGTATCTGACCGTCGTAGGCCGCACCGGCCCACGCGGGCAAGCGGGTGAGATCCTGAAACTGCTCCTGCGTGTAGAGCACGACGTTGATTGGGACGGACGGATAGGTTCTCAGCGCCGCACCAACATCTCGATAGGCGCTGTCCAGCATCTCCACGATGCGACGGGCCAACGCGTCGTCAGTCGGTCCTTCGAACAGCACCCGAAAGTGAGCGCCACGTGATTGGTGGAACCGACTCTGGATCGCATCCTCTCGCTCCCAGTCCTCGAGCTTCTCAGCCAGGTGAGCGTCGTCGGGCGCGACGGCCAGCGCGTCCGCGTACAGGGTGATGGCCCGTTCGACCTGCCCCCTCCGATGGTAGAGCTCCCCCAGGAACCGGGCTGCCTCGACCAGTTGCGGGTTCAGGTCGAGCGCCTGTTCGAGCGCCGCTTGGGCCTGGTCATCTCGCCCGAGCATGAAGGCAGCCGCCCCGGCGCCCAACCAGAGTGTTGGCTCCCGGGGTGCCGATTCGAGGGCCGTGTTGAAGGCCGTCAGCGCCTCCCCGAACCGCTCTGCCTGGACGGCTGTCCATCCCTCTTGGGCCAGCTGTTCCACGGCGCTCTGGTCCTGCCGCGCTCGACTTTCGCTGGCGGTACCCAGCAGCCCGATGAGGGTCAGAATCGCGATGACGCGCATGAGTCGTGAGTCGAGCACCCTGTCCCCTGTAATCGGCCTCTGCACCCCTTGATTGCAGCGCCTTGGTTCGCCGAGGCGCGAACATGCTAGGATCTTGGTTCCCATGAGCCCGTCTCGTCACAAGCGGTGTCGTCACGCCTGGCGGCGAACGTCAGGACCGCTGGACCGCCTGCCATCGGTGAACAGAGCGCCCCGCCCCCGCGGGGCTTTTTTTTGCTCGCAGCCCCAGAATTCATGCTCCCCGACCTCGAACATCTGATCCGACTGCAACAGCTGGAGAACTCCGCGACGGAGGCCCGCGAAGAGATCGGAAGCCTGCCGTCCCGCCTCGAAACCCTCCAAGTCCGCGTCGCCGAACGCCAGAACGGCGTCAAGACGACCACCGATCGTCTCGAGAAACATCGGCGGTCTCGGGCCACGCTGGAAAAGGAGGTGGCCGAGGTACAGTCGCGGCTCGCCCGGTTCAAAGACCAGCTGATGGCCGTCAAGACCAACAAGGAGTACACAGCGATGCAATCGGAGATCGCTGGCGGCGAGAAACAGCTCCAACAACTGGAGGACCGTCTGCTCGAGCAGATGCTCGAGGGCGACGAGTACGAGCGCGACGTCAAGGAAGCTGAGAAGCTGCTCGCGGACGAACAGGTGGCGGCGGACAAAGAGCGCGGCATCCTCGAGGAGAATCGGAAGACACTGCAAGAGAAACTGACCGAGGTCGACGGCAGCCGGGCGACCGTGGCCGACGAGCTCACTGCGCCGACGCGAACACTCTTCGAGCTACTGACGCGGGGCCGGAAGGGTGTGGCCGTCGTCGAAGCTCGTCGGGGCCTATGCACGTCGTGCCAGGTTCGTCTCCGCCCACAGCTCTTCAACAACGTGCGGTCAAACGCGAGCCTCATCCAGTGCGAGAACTGTCAGCGCATTCTGTACTTCGCTGAGCAACGTCCCGTCGCGTCGTAGGCTAGAGTCCCAACACCCGATGACGCCCGGTCCCCGCCACGCCTCACCGGAGTCGACGGAGCGACACGATCGGTCAGCGTCGGTCACCGTGGGGCGGGCCGAGCTTCCTGCTGGCTCCGTCCTCTCGATCGGTGTCGACTTCGAGTCGATTCGCCGGGTTGACCAGCTCTTGCAACGCTACGGGGACCGCTTTCTGAATCGCGTATTCACCGAAGAGGAAATAGCCTACAGCCTGCGCCGCAAGCAGCCAGCCCAGCATCTGACCGGTCGTTTCTGCGCCAAGGAGGCGGCGATGAAGGCCCTTGGCACCGGGCGCTCACTCGGTGTGCTGTGGCGCAACGTGGAAGTTGTGCGGGTGTCTGGTCCCCCCCAGCTTCGGCTACACGGCGGAGCCGCTCGGCGTTTCGAGCAGCTCGGTGGAGGCCAGGCACTCATCACCATCACCCACGCCGGGGATTTCGCGTTCGCTCAGGTCCTTTTCCTTCGCGCCTAGGACGAAGACGGCGTCTCCTCGGGTTGACGGTCTGTCCGACTCCGAGCGGGGCCACCGTGGCGTTCGGCGACGTATTTCCACAACCTGATTAGGTCCAGGCACTTGCATCCACGACGAGGTCGTGGCCCAGCGATTGCTTTCTTCGACCCAGAGCAGGAGGTCTTACGAGAGGTCAGACAGGGAGCGGCACAATGCAGGTGAACATCCTACCGACCACCAACGGAGCGCCGGCCGGCAAACTCGCGGAAGCCGAGCTCTGCTTTGCCGATGGCTTGCTGTCAGGCTTGAAGCTTGTCGGCTTCAGTATCTGGGAAGGCCGCGACGGACGCGGGCGGAACGTCACGTTTCCGGCCCGCCAGTACGCAGTGAACGGCGAGCGCCGAAGCTACGCGTTGCTCCGAGGCATCGAGCACAGCGGGACCGGGCACCCGCTCCGCGAACGAATCCTCCAGGCGTACGCGGAACGGGAGGACGAGGCGCTCCCAGCAAGCCCCTCGTAGGAATCCCGCTATCCGTTCTGTCGTCGCAAGAACGCCGGTGTGTCGAGAGACATGTCCAGCTCGAGCCGGTCTCCATCGTCGGACGCATCGGGGGCCGACGACGGCGCTGGAGGCATCTCAATCGTCGGCCGCCGTGCCACCGGCACGTCTGCGCCGACGGCTTGCGGCAAGGGCTGGTCCTGCTGCCAATCGGTGTAGTGCTGGAGGTCGACCGGTGTCTTGGCATTGGCGCCGGCGGGCCGGTTGCCAAAGCCGGTCGCGATCACGGTGATCTTGACCTGTCCCTTCATGGCCTCGTCGATGACGGCACCGAAGATAATGTTGGCCTCCTCGTGCGCCGCCTCGTGAATGATCGACGCCGCCTCGCTGACCTCGATCATCGAGAGGTCGGAGCCGCCGGTCACGTTGACGATGACACCGCACGCACCGTCGACGGAGGCGTCCTCGAGCAACGGACTGGAGACGGCACGGGTGGCGGCATCGACCGCCCGATTCTCGCCCTCGCCCACGCCGGTGCCCATGATCGCCAGTCCCATCCCCGACATGATCGTGGTCACGTCGGCGAAGTCCAGGTTGATGAGGCCAGGCATCAGGATGAGATCCGAGATCCCCTGGATCGCTTGATGCAAGACATCGTCCGCTTTGGTAAAGGCGTCGGTCAGACTCGTGGTGCGTTCGATCGTCGAGAGCAGCTTCTCGTTCGGGATCGTGATCACCGTGTCGACGCAATCTTTAAGCTCCTCGAGTCCCCGTTCGGCCTGCAGTGCGCGCCGCCGGCCCTCGAACGTGAACGGCTTCGTGACGACGGCAACCGTGAGCGCTCCAAGCTCGCTGGCCAGGTTGGCGATCACCGGTGCACCGCCGGTGCCCGTCCCCCCGCCAAGACCGGTGGTCACAAAGACCATGTCGGCGCCATCGAGTGCGCCAATGAGTTGCTCGGTGTCCTCCAGCGCGGCCTGACGGCCGACATTCGGGTCGGCACCGGCACCAAGCCCCTTGGTCAGCTTGGCGCCAAGCTGGATCCTGACGGGCGCGACGCTCTGGGACAGCGCCTGCGCGTCGGTGTTGGCGGCGATGAAGTCAATGGTGTTGAGGCGGGCCGCCACCATGCGGTTGACGGCGTTGCTGCCGCCGCCACCGACACCGATGACCTTGATGCGGGCGCCTGGTTTGAAGTCGTGTTCCAACGTTAGGCGAAGCTCCGCCTCGGCGTTCGTGTCCATCTCGTTCTCGATCTTTCGCTGCTTGGTCATCGCTGCATCTCCTCCGAACCTAGAAAAACTCCTTGAACAGGCCCCGTAGTCTTCCCGCAACCCGGCTGAGGGTGCCCACACCCACCGAGCGGTTGTATTCGATCATCTGGTTGCGACGGGCGTACATCACGAGCCCGACCGCCGTCGCAAACGCCGGGTTGTTCACGTGGTCGGTCAGCCCCCCGACCCCAACCGGACATCCGCGTCGCATGGGCAGATCGAAGATCTGATCGGCGATCTCAGGCATCCCGTCCAGGATCGATCCGCCACCGGTCAGGACGATACCCGAGTTGAGCGAGCGTTCGTACCCAGCGCGCCGAATCTCATCCCACAACTGATGAAATATCTCCTCGGCCCGCGGCTGCAAGACCTCGGAGAGGATTCGACGCGACATGACCCGTGGCTGTCGACCGCCGACACTTGCGACCTCAATCGTCTCTTCCTCTTCGACCAGCGCCGACAGCGCACATCCAGACCGTCGCTTTGTCTTTTCAGCTTCAGGAATCGGGGTACGAAGGCCGACGGCGATGTCGTTGGTGAAGTGGTCGCCGCCGAGCGCGACGACGCCCGTGTGCCAGAGACTGCCCTTCTCGAAGATGGCGAACTCAGTCGTGCCGCCCCCGATATCCACCAGTGCGACACCGAGCTCCTTCTCGTCGGCGGTCAGCACCGCTTCGGAAGCAGCCAGCTGCTCCAGCACCGTGTCGGCCACTTCCACGCCTGCGCGATTGACGCAGGCGACGATGTTCTGCGTGGTCGACGTGCTCCCTGTGACCACGTGGACGTTCACCTCGAGACGTGCGCCCGTCATCCCGATCGGCGCCCCGATCCCGTCCTGCTCGTCCACCACGAAATCCTGCGGCAGCACGTGGACAATCTCTCGTCCACTTGGGAGCGCTACCGCCTTGGCTGCATCGATCGCACGACGGACGTCCTCTCGCGTGATCTCGCGGTTCTTCCCGGCAACGGCCACGACGCCCCGGCTGTTAAATGCCTTGACGTGCGCGCCGGACAGTCCCAAGTGCACGGAGTCTATCTCGACCCCAGCGGTGAGCTCAGCCTCCTCGATCGCCTTCTTGATTGATTCGACCGCCGCCTCGAGATTGACGACCGCGCCTCGGCGAATGCCGTTCGCCTCGGCCAGACCGATGCCGATGACGTCGAGACCCTCGTCATCGTCCATCGCCTCACCGACGATGGCGGCGATCTTCGATGTGCCAACATCAAGCCCAACCAGATACTGCTCCCTACGCGCCACTCATCCTCCGATACCGATGTCGTTCATCATTGAACACTCAGGCTGCGAGTCTGAGGGATCTCAACCAGTGGACCCGAAAGCTCGCCTTGAACCGCGGGCCGGACAAACACGCGATTCTCGAAACGCATGTCTACGTAGTCGATCTCGGGAATATAGCCGCGGAGCGTCGGAGCCAGCTCCAGATACCGTCGAAGCCGCTTGACGAATTGCTCGTGCCCAAGGTGGATCAGCGTCGGTCCGTCGCTGAGCAGGACGACCGCATCATACGGGTCGCCGACACCGATCTGGGACACCTGGCCGGCCAGGCCACGGTCGGCGTCCAGGGCGGAGATGAGGCTCGACGCCAGCTCGGCTCGGCGCTCGTCGACCGCCTCCCCCTGGGCTGCCGACAATCCGTCCACGATAGGAAGATCCACGTCTGCGAACCTCGGACCATACTCCTCGATGAGCGTCCCACGTCGGTCCATCAGGTAGAGCCTGCTTCCGAACCTGGCAAGACCGGCCGGTTCACGCTCGGTGACACCGACCTTCACCGTCGATGGCAAGATTCGACTCAACGTGGCGTTCTCGATCCAAACCGACGTGAGCAACTGGTCGCGGCGGGCTTCCAGGTCGACTGTCACGATGTTCCGATCCCTGAGCTGACCGACGAGGGCCAACACCTCGCCGTCGGATACACGAGTGTTGCCTTCGACCACGATTCTGTCGACCTGCAGAAACCTCGCGGTGCGGATCACCTCAGGCACGGCTAACGCGCCGAGCGTGACGAAGACGATGACGACGGCACCGAGGACCAATCGTCGCGTCGTCTCGGCCCGTCTTCGTCTCGACGGCTTGACATGAGCCCGGCGGAACCGCCGGTCGGTCGTCGTCTGGACCGCCATCAGGTCGCGCCCTCGCTATCGCGACGGCCGAGGGCGACCACGATCCGTGCCGCCACCGTACCAATTGACCCCGCGCCGAGTGTCAGCACTACGTCACCCGGACGCGCGTCCTGCACGACGACATCAACCGCCTCGTCGAGCGACCGTACTCGGCGGATCGGCACGTCGGACCGCTGCTGCACGGCCTCAGTCATTGCCTCAGCACTGGCGCCAGGAATCGGTGTCTCGCTCGCGGGATAGACCTCCGTGAGGATCAGCTCATCTGCCCCGCCCAACACGTCGGCGAACCGGCCAAGCAAGCGGAGGGTCCGGCTGTATCGATGGGGTTGGAACACCACCCGGAGGCGGCCGGGGGCGCGCAATCTGGCGGTGTCGATCACCGCGGCGATCTCGGTCGGGTGATGGGCGTAGTCATCGATCACCAGAACGCCGTCGACCTCGCCGTGCACCTGAAAACGCCGGTCGGCACCAGCAAAGCTGCGAAGCGCAGTAGCCACCGCGTCGGTCGGTACTTCGAGCGCGACAGCCACGCCGATGGCGGCAAGCGCGTTCTGGACGTTGTGGCGTCCAGGCTCGGTCAGCTCGATGTCGAGGCTCTCACCAGTCGGACACTCCACGCTGAATCGCGACCCGGTGGCGCCAAGCTCCACGAATGACGGTCGGAGATCGGCTGACTCGTCGTCGATCGCATAGCTCACCACACGCCCCGGCACCTGCGTGACCACCCGGCGCACTCGTGGGTCGTCGATGCAGGCGACCACACATCCGTCTCCAGCCGTGCGTCGCGAGAACTCGAGAAATGACGCCTCGAGGTCAGCCATCCCGTCGTACGCGTCGAGGTGCTCATCGTCGATGTTGGTCAGCACCGCGATCTCCGGCGACAGCTTGAGAAACGACCGGTCGCTCTCGTCCGCCTCGACCACCATCAGCGCTCCGCTCCCGAGACGTGCGTTGCTGCCGAATGCGCTCACCCGGCCGCCGATAACGGCCGTCGGGTCGAGACCGGCAGTTTCGAGCACCAGCGCCACCATCGCTGTGGTCGTGGTCTTCCCGTGTGACCCGACCACCGCAACCGTCCGTTTCTGGGCAGCCAGCTCGGCAAGCATCGCACCGCGAGGCACGACTGGTATCCCCTGTTCGGCGGCCGCAGTCCACTCGGGGTTCTCAACCGGTATGGCGGCCGAGACCACCACGATGTCGGCGTGCCCGATGTTGCGTCCGTCGTGACCCAGACTGACTCGGGCGCCCAAGCTCTCGAGCCGCCTGGTGATCACCGATGACGCCACGTCGGACCCAGTGACGTCATGCCCCATGTTGACGAGCAACTCGGCGATTCCACTCATCCCGATACCACCGATCCCCACGAGGTGAACGTGCCGAGGCTGTTCGAGCACACTTCAATTACCATGCGCCAGCAGGCGCTCCATCCGGTCGACGATGAGACGAGTTGCGTCCGGGGCTCCGAGTTGTCGGTTGGCGTCGGCCAACGCGAGACGCCGGCGATCGTCCCTGATCACGTCGAGCATCCTTTGTGAGAGCGTCAGACCCGACAGTTCGGTCGGGTCGATGACCTCCGCGGCTCCAGCCCCTGCGACGACGGCCGCGTTACGGCGCTGATGGTCGTGAGTCGCGTGTGGATAGGGCACCAGAATCGCTGCGCGTCCGGCGGCAGCCAGCTCCGCGAGGGTCGTGGCGCCCGCCCGACACACGATCACATCGGCTTCGGCCATCTCTCTATCCATCCCGTCCAAGAACGGCTCCACACGTGCCGTTGCGCCGGCCAACCGATATCCCTCGCGCACGAACTCCAGGTCGGCTTCGCCCGATTGATGCGTGAATCGAACCGCTTCGCAGGCGGCCGCGATGAGCGCCGCCGCCTCGACCATCGCCAGATTGATGGAATGGGCTCCCTGTGAGCCACCCAGTACGAGAACGTGGGGTTGAGTCAGCGTGGTCCTCGGAGCCGGAACGTCGAAGAACCCCGATCGGACCGGGTTTCCGCTTACGAACCCGACCGACCCGAAGTGTGGCAACGCCGCCTCGTATGACACGGCGGCGGCTCGAACCAGACTCGAGAGCAGACGGTTGGTCACGCCTGGCACCGCGTTCTGTTCGAGCAATAGAGTCGGAACGTCGCGGAGCGCCGCCAAGGCCATGACCGGACCGGAGCTGTACCCCCCGAGCCCAACGACCAACCCAGGCTGGTGTTGGCGCAGCACTCGCCACGCATCGAGAAACCCTGCCGGCAAGAGGAGCAGCCCTCGCGCCACCGCCGTCAACGAACGACCGACCAGTCCCACGGCGCGAACACGCTCCAGCGAAAAGCCCTCCCGCGACAAAACACGACTTTCCAGGTCGCGGCCAGACCCCACGAACACGATCCGCGTCGCCGGGCTCCGCCGCGCCAGCTCCCTGGCGACAGCCACTCCAGGAAACAGGTGACCACCCGTTCCGCCACCGGTGAACAGCACACACGTCGACGTCTCGGTCGTCATCTGGTGTCCCGTGACACTGACCGGTGGTCATGCCTCCGCCGACGCGTGCTGAGAGATGTTCAGCAACATACCCATAGCCAGCAAACTGACCAGCATCGACGACCCGCCGCTGCTGACGAAGGGAAGCGGTATCCCCTTCGTCGGCACCAGACTCAAGACGACGCTGATGTTGAGAAACGCCTGCAGGGCCACCATCGTCGTGAGCCCAACCGCAAGCAACGCGCCAAACTGGTCCGGCGCCCGCACCGCAATGCGCAGACCGCGCCAGGTGATCACGCAAAAGCACAGCAGGATCAGGGTGGCGCCGATCAAGCCTGTTTCTTCGGCGATCACGGCGTAGATGAAGTCGGTAAACGGCTCCGGCAGGAAGAAAAGCTTCTGAACCCCGCCCATGATCCCCTGGCCGAGCAATCCGCCGGTCCCAACCGCGATCAGGGACTGGATGATCTGAAAACCGGACCCGAGTGGATCTTCCCAGGGATCGAGAAACGCCAAGAGGCGCTGCCGGCGATACGGCGCGCTGGCCAGCACGATATAGAGCACCGGCCCCAGAGTGACGACCAGGCCAACAAGGTAGCGATACCCGAGACCGGCCGTGAACACCATCATGCCGACGATCAGGAGGATGGTCAGCGCCGTTCCGAAATCTGGCTCCATGACGATCAACGCTGATACCGCGCCGGCCACGATCACGATTGGCAGCAGCGAATAGGACAACTCGTCGATCCGGTTCATCCGTCGGGCGAGGTTGTCGGCCGAAAAGACGATCACGGCGATCTTCGCCAACTCCGAGGGCTGGACACCGACCCCCCCAACGGCAAACCATCGGCGCGTGCCGTTGATCTCCGGTCCGAAGAAGAGCACCGCGATCAGCGCCAGAACTGACGTACCAAGAGCCGTCCAGAGGACGACCGGCTGCTTCAGATTCCGGTAGTCCACCCGCATGGCGACCAGCAGTAGACACAGGCCAAGAAGCACCCACGTGACCTGCTTAAACAGGAAGTAGTACGGCTGACCGTGCTGCTCGTCGGCGATCATCGCAGACGCGCTGTACACCATGACGACGCTGCAGCAGACGAGCAGCAGCACCGAGAGAAAGAGCAGCTTGTCCGATTTCAGTTTTCGCGCCATACTCGGCGTTTCCTTGGCCGCCGTGTTTCGGGGCGGCTATAGTCTTGACCCGTTTGGCCCGACACTACGATTGCGGGTGAGCGGTCAGCAGTCATCAGCCAGCGCCGAGGGTGAAGACACTAGCCTCGCAGGCCGGGGCAGCCTGCACTCCCAGCGGCCGGCTCTCCACCGCGTCAGTCCGGCTGATGACTGCTGACGACTCACCTCGCATCCTTCTCTGTCTCGAGGCGTTCAACCTCCACCTTGAACGCCCCGCCTCGTTCCGCGTAGTCCGAAAACATGTCAAAGCTCGCGCACGCTGGGGCGAGCAGGACCGTGCCGCCAGGTGGTGCCGCGGCAAACGCCAGCCGCACTGCTTCGCCCATCGTGTCGGCCTCCTGCACGTGGACGACGGCCCCGAACGCTTCGCGAAGGCGTGAGCGTGCCTCGCCGATAGCGACGACCGCTGTCGCCCTGGTGCTCAAGGGCGGGGCGAGCTCGCTTAGCTCTCCACCCTTGAACTGCCCCCCCATGATCACGACGAGGTCCTCGTCGAAACACTCGATCGCGGCACGGGCTGCCGCGATGTTGGTCGCCTTCGAGTCGTTGACAAAGCACACACCGTCGACCTCACCCACCGTCTCAAGCGCGTGCGGCAGACCAGCGAACGACTCGACCGCACGCCGCATCGCACCGGCCGACGCATCTGCCACGGTACCGACGGCAGCGGCCGCCAGCACGTCGCTGAGCAGGTGTCTACCACGGACCCGAATCGAGGACAGCGGCAGCAGCGGTCGGTCGCCCGCGGACGATCGATACGTGACGTGGTCGTCGGTCACCGTCACGCCCTCGTCCAACGAATCGGTCATCCCGAAGAGCAACCGCCTCGCTCGGCCCCGGCGGGCGATCTCCAACACCTGCGGATCGTCGGCATTGATCACCATGGCGTCGCTGCTCGTCTGATTGGCAAAGATTCGCGCCTTGGCCTCGGCGTACTCGCCAAAGCTGACGTGTCGGTCCAGGTGATCGGCCGACAGATTGAGAAACACGGCGATCCACGGCCGGAACATCTCGGTCAACTCGAGCTGAAAGCTGCTGGTCTCCACGACGTGGATCACGTCTGGCGCCGACTGCTCGACCTGACTGCTGAGTGCCGTGCCCACGTTGCCTCCAACCAGCGCCACCTCGCCGGCTGCCTCGAGTATTCGTCCGGTCAGCACCGTCGTCGTCGACTTCCCCTTCGTGCCAGTTACCGCCACGATCCGGCCACGCAGCCAACGTGCGGCAAGCTCCACCTCGCTGATCACCGGAATGCCGCGCTGCCGCGCTCGGTCGATGACCGGTAGCCGAGGCGACACACCTGGGCTGAGCACGATCAACTCGGCCTCCGCCAGCGTCTCCGCGCCATGCCCGCCCAACTCCAACGTGATCCCCAAGCTCCTCAACCGTTCGGCCTCGGCGATCGTCTCTCGCACATCGGTCAGCACGACCACACCACCCCGGCGCGCGATCAGCTCGGCGGCGGCCACGCCACTGCGGGCGGCACCCACGACCACCACCCGCGCGCGTTCGACCGAGAACTCCATCGTGCCGGCACCCATCAGCGCAGCTTCAACGTCGTCAGGCTGAAGAGCGCAAAGACGATCGCGACGATCATGAACCGAGTAATCACCTTCGGCTCGCTCCAGCCGATCAGCTCGAAGTGGTGATGAATGGGCGCCATCCGGAACACGCGCCGGCCGGTCAACTTGAAGACCCCGACCTGGACGATCACCGAGAGTGCCTCGATCACGAAGACGGCGCCGACGATCGGCAGGAGGAGTTCCTGCTTGATCAGCAGCGCCACCGTGCCAAGCGCCCCGCCAAGGGCCAGCGACCCGACATCGCCCATAAAGACCTCGGCGGGATAGGAGTTGTACCAAAGGAAGCCAAGACCGGCACCGACCAGCGACCCACAGAAGATCGTCAGCTCGGCCGCGGGCGAGAACCGCACCAAGAGGAGATACGAGGCCAGCACTGCGTGACCGCTGATGTAGGCCAGGGCGGTGAACGCGACGGCTGACACCGTGAACACGCTGATCGCCAGCCCGTCGAGCCCGTCCGTGAGGTTGACGGCGTTCGAGAAGCCGACCAGCCAGACAATCGAAAACGGCACATAGAGCCATCCGATGTCTGGCATCAACCCCTTGTCGAATGGGAAGAGCAGCTGTGTGTTGTAGAGTCCCTGCGCGCTCAGCACGAGCAACGACACGCCCACACCGGCGGCAACAACACACTGAAAGAAGAACTTGGACCTCGGCCTCAGCCCGTGATGCGACTTGTGTCTTATCTTGAGCGCGTCGTCGGCGAACCCGATAGCTCCGAACCCCAAGGTCGACAGCACAGCCACCCACACATACGAGTTCCGCAAATCCACCCAGAGCAGCGTCGGGACGATCGCGGCGCCGAGGATGAGCAGTCCGCCCATGGTCGGCGTGCCCGCCTTGGCGCCATGTGTCTCCGGACCATCGTGCCGCACGACCTGGCCGATCTGGCGGGCTCGCAGTGTCCGAATCACGGGCGGCCCCAACACCACCGAGAACACGAATGCCGTCAGACTCGCCGCCGCCGTCCTGAACGTGATGTATTGCGTCACGTTCAACACAGACCATTGCGTGTGAAGTGGGTAGAGCAGGTGATAGAGCATCAGCCCAACTCCGCCACCAGGCGGTCCACGACGCGCTCAGTCCTGACTCCCCGCGACCCCTTGACCAGCACAAGGTCCCCGCCCTCCACCAACCGGACCATGTCCTCTGCCGCGTCCTCGCTGGTGGCGAACGTGGAGACCGATCCACCGGGTAACCCGGCCGCGATCGCGCCGTCGGCGAGGGCATGCGCCGCCGGACCGCCGACTGAAACGAGAAGGTCGAAGCCGGCTTCGACAACCGCCCGACCCGATCGCCGATGGAGCCTCTCAGCGTGCTGACCCAACTCCAGCATCTCGCCGACCACCGCGATGCGACGTCGTGCGGTCGCGGTTTGACCCACGGTCGCCAACGCTCCTTCGAGCGCGAGAGGATTCGAGTTGTAGCTGTCGTCAACGACAGTCACGTCACCCAGATACAATATCCGGCCGCGACCGGGCTCCGCCGTGACGCCGCCGACTCGGGACAGCACTAACTCCAGCGGGATCTGAAACTGGCAGGCCACGGCGACCGCGGCCAGAACGTTGGCGACGTTGCCCTCTCCAAGAAGGGGCGTGCGAAGGGCGCCGGAGCCAGTGGGGGTCGTGACGGTGGCCTCCATCCCGGCCAGGCCCAGACTACGAACCTCGGTCGCCTGAACGTCCGCCTCTACGTCGATGCCGAACGTCGTGACCTTTCCGGGAAAGTCCGAGATTCGCGACATCACCCTGTCGTCCGCGGCGTTGGCGACGAGCGCGCTCCCCGCCGTCGCCGACTCTAAGATTTCCGCCTTGGCGTCGGCGATTCCCTCGACCGATACGAAGAACTCAGAATGGACCTCGGCCACATTGGTCCACACGCGATGCTCTGGCTCGGCGATGTCGACCAACGTGCGGATCTCTCCCGCGTGATTCATACCAAGCTCGACCACCGCCACCTCAGGTCGCCGGCGCAACTCGATCAGCGAAAGCGGAAGACCGATGTGGTTGTTCAGGTTGCCGACCGTGCGAAAGACATCATGCTGGCTAGCCAGCACCGCCGCCGTAAGCTCCTTCGTCGTCGTCTTGCCAACGCTCCCGGTGATCGCGACGACACGAGTCCCCGATGCCCGCCTCACGAACTGCCCGAGAAGTTGCAGCGCGCGGGTGGTGTCCGGGACAACGATCACGAACGGCACGCCCGACGACCCTCTCTCGACACCGACCGCCGATGCATTGCTGACGATCACACCCGTCGCTCCCTCACCCAGCGCGTCGGCGACGAAGTCGTGACCGTCAAACCGATCTCCCCGAATAGCCACGAAGAGGTCGCCCTGCGTCATCCGACGACTGTCGATCGACACCCTTCCGACTTGAGCATCCGAACGGCCGGCAAAGAGCCGCCCTCCCACCGCCGAGACCACATCGGCGGCTCGGAGCACGACCGGCACACGTGTCGGCACGGCCCGTCATCCCACCCGCGAGCCCGATCGCCGCCGTCGGGCCAAAGCATCACGCGCGACCACGGCGTCCTCGAAGGGCAACAAGCGCGAGCCGACCACCTGATAGCGCTCGTGCCCTTTGCCGGCGACCACCACCAGATCACCGGGACGGGCCTCCCCGATCGCCCGCGTGATCGCTTCCTCCCTATTCAGCACCGTGATCCACTCTGTGTCGCCTGCCGCAGCGCCGGCCTCGATATCCCTCGCGATGGCGGCAGGATCCTCCGACCGCGGGTTGTCGGACGTGATAACGACCAGGTCGCTCAGACGGGACGCCACCGTCCCCATGAGCGGGCGCTTCGTGCGGTCGCGGTCACCGCCGCATCCCAGGACGGTGATCAGACGACCGCGCGCCAGCGGTCGCGCGGTGTCGAGAAGTCCCTTGAGCGCGTCGTCGGTATGAGCGAAGTCGACGACCACACCAACATCGTCATCGGAGCCAGAAACGATCTCCATCCGGCCAGGAACGCTCTCAACCGACGCCAGCCCGCGCTCAATCGCGCTAAACGGGAGAGACAACGCGGCACCGGCAGCCGCGGCGGCGAGCACGTTGTAGGCGTTGCTTCGACCAGGGAGCCGTGACCTCACGTGCAGAGGGCCGCGAGGAGTGCGAACGTCGAGCTCAACCCCGTCCAGCGACAACTCCAACCGGTCCGGCCTGACATCGGCGGCCGAGTCGATGGCATAGGTCACCGGCCGGCCAACCTCCTTCGACAGACGCCGCCCGTACTGGTCGTCGACGTTGACGACGGCGGGTGATGACCGGTCCAACATCCCGAACAGTTTTCGCTTGGCCGCGAAATAGCTGGACATGTCGGGGTGAAAATCGAGGTGGTCCCGCGTCAGGTTCGTGAAGATCCCGGCAGCGAACCTGATGGCATCCACTCGATGAAGGTCCAATGCGTGTGACGAGACTTCCATCACGCAACCCTGGCGGCCGTTGGTGACCATGTCGCGCAGCATCGCTTGTAGGTCTGTCGACTCGGGCGTCGTGCGCTCCGCGGACCGCTCCTCGCCGTCACCGACGCAATACGACACGGAGCTCACCCGACCGCACGGGATCCCGGCTTCCTCGAGAATCCCCTCTACGAGATAGGTAGTGGTCGTCTTGCCATTCGTACCAGTGGTCCCGACCACAAGCAGCTCGTGGCTGGGATTGCGGTGATAGGCAGCGGACAAGCGGGCAAGTGCCTCGCGCGTGTCCGCCGTCTGTATCCAGTGACCGGAGAATCCAGGAACCGCGTCACGCTGCGCGACGACGGCGGCCGCTCCTCGTTCCTGAGCCTCGAGCGCGAAGGCGGCACCGTCAACCCGCTGTCCCGGCATGGCGACGAACAGGTTGCCCGACCGTACGGCACGCGAGTCATACGCCACCCCCGTCACCAGCGTGCCCTCGATCCCCACAGGCATCCCGGCCGGGTCCAGACCGGCATCTCGCCATAGCCTCTCCAGCGGAACCGGCTGGCTCACCTTTCGCCTCCCGCTGCTTGGAACTGTCGCTCCAAGTGGAGCGTCACCGTCCGGCCTCGCTCAAGGGCGGTCCCCGTCGCTGGCTGCTGCCGCGCGACGAAGCCATCGCCGTCCAGGATTGGCGTCATGCCGAAGGAACCCAACACGGCGATTGCTTGACGTGGGCTCAGGCCACGAAGGTCAGGCATCAGACCACTCTGCGGGTCGTCGTCGGCAGAAGCCGTCAGCATGGCAGGCGTGGGCAGCTGTCTGGTTGACGCGAGAGCGACGGGTGGCGGCCCCGGTTCTTCTCTGAAGATGGGCGGGTTGGGGTTGACCGTCGGCACGACCGCGCGGTGGCGCAACGTGGCTTCGGCAATACGCTGGAAGATCGGCGCGGCCACCGCGCCCCCGGTGTACTTCGGGCCACGCGGCGTGTCGATCATCACCAGGATCGTGAGCTCGGGTCGGCGCGACGGAACGAACCCGACGAAAGTGGCGTAGTGGTCGGTGTTCGAGTATCCGCCAGCGACGGCCTTCTGGGTTGTGCCGGTCTTGCCGGCAACCCGATACCCAGCGACCCGTGAGGCCTTGGCCGTGCCACGTTCGGCAACGCCTTCCATGATCTCTCTGAGTTCGACGGCGGTCTCCTCACTGATGGCACGTCGAACGACGCGGCTCGGGTTCTCGGCGCGCAAGCCGTTGCGAATAGTGGCCCGTACCAGTCGGGGCTCGAGCAACTCACCGCCGTTGGCGACCGCACTCACCATCGCGGCCACCTGCAACGGAGTCACGGCGACCTGGTAGCCCATCGAGATCGAGGCGATCGCACGATCGCTCTCCAGATCCGACGTCGAGTAGACGATGCCACGAGCCTGCGCCGGGAGGTCACGCGCCAGGGCTTCGCCGAATCCGAACCGACGGATATAGCGACTCAAACCCTCCGCCCCGATCCGCAAGCCGATTTTCACCGCACCCACGTTGCTCGACTTGATGATGACGTCGTCAAAGCTCATCGGGTCCGGGTAGACGAACATGTCCTCGATCGGCTTTCCTCGGTCCACCCGAATGATCCCGGCACTGACATCGAACAGATCAGTTCGGCTCGCGACACCTTCCTCCAGCGCGGCTGCGGCCGTCACTATCTTGAAGGTGGAACCAGGCTCGTAGATGTCCTGGATGGACCGGTTTCGCCGTGCACTTTCTTCCGAGTCTGAAAAAATGTTCGGAAGAATGTTCGGATTGAACGTCGGCCAGTTGGCCATGGCAAGAATGTCACCGGTGTACGGGTCGAGGACCACCACCGCCCCCGCGTCGGCCTTGCGCTCGCGAACGCCACGCTCGAGCTCACGCTCGGCGATGTACTGGATGTGCTTGTCGATCGTCAGTTCCAGCGTGGCACCGGTCGTGGGCGGTCGCTCAAGACGGCTAAACGCCCGTCCACGCGCGTCGATTTGAGTGAGACTCAGACCCTCCCGCCCCTTGATCTCCGAGTCATAGGTAGACTCGATTCCCGCCAGCCCCTGGCTATCTACGCCGACATATCCAAGCACATGAGCTGCCAACTGTCCGTTTGGGTAATACCGCCGACTCTCCGGCAGGAACAAGACCCCGGTGAGGTCAAGTTCAGCGACACGCTTGGCCATGTCCGGCGGCACCTGACGCCGGACATAGGCGAACTCACCGGACCCGGAGAGCCCCGCCTCTATCTCCGCCCGCTCCTCGTCAGAACAGTCGAGGACGCCGCACAACTGCGCCGTGACCCCGGGCGCGTCGTCGATCTCACGGGGCACCGCCCAGACCGCGTCGCCGTCGACGCTATAAGCGAGGATGCGACCATGTCGGTCGAGAATCTCACCGCGCTTGGGTTGCACTTTGATGCTTCGACTCCGCTGGCGCTCGGCGCGGACCGTCAACTCGTCGTGGCTGATGACCTGCAGGAAGATCAGTCGTGCCTCGATCGCGACCGTCCAGACGGCGAACACGAGTCCGGCGGTGAGCAACCGGCGGCGAACCACCTGCTTCCACGAGTGCGGTCGTCGCGCACGCGCACGTCGTCCCGTCCGACCGAGAGTCGTCGGGATCCGAGGTCGAGCCGACCAGAGCCGGTCAACCCAGCTATGGATGGATGTCCACGTTGTCATCAGCATCAGCTCGAGGCGCGGTACTCGCGTCGCTCATGGCGGCGGCATCGTCGGAACGTCGGGCGATCATTGCCTGGGGAACCGGCGACGGCCGTTGCCGCTCGATGATGATCGCTTCGTCGGCCCTGGGCGCCACGAGATGCAGCTCTTCGGTTGCGATCTGCTCGATCCGCTCTGGCGCCTTGAGAGTCTCGATCTCGAGCCGGAGATGGCGATTGAGCTCGAGCTCGCGTGCGCGCCCTTGTTGCATCTGCTCGATCTCATACCCGTGACGCAACAGCTCGAAGTGCTGCCAGGCGGAAAAGAGCACCACCGCAACCAGGAAGACGCCGATGCCGGCTGATCGCCACAACTCGAGCTGGCGATCCTGATCGATCTCGCGGACGATCGGGTTGTTCCGAATGTCCTTCTTGATGGCGCGTTCGAAGTCCGTCGGGGTCATGGGGCCACTCTTTCCACTGCACGCAGCTTGGCGCTCCGGGCGCGCCGGTTGCGATGGGCTTCGTCGGGAGCCGGTCGCATTGGACGTTTGGTCAACACGCGCACCAGGACTTCAGCCTCGCCGCGCTCGCGACTAAGCTCGCGAAAGACCGTCTTCACGACCCGGTCCTCGAGCGAATGAAACGCGACAACGACGAAACGAGCACCGGCCGCCAATCGCCTACAGACCGATCGCAGAAAAGAGTCGAGCCCGTCGAGTTCGTCGTTGACCCAGATCCGCAGCGCCTGAAACGTGCGGGTCGCCGGATCGATCCGGGGTCGGCCCCTCCGCGGCACCGCACGTCGCACCAGCGCGGCCAGTTCACCGGTGGTGGCGATTGGCTGACGTGCCTGCTGGTCGACGATGCCCCGAGCAATGCGGCGAGAGTATCGCTCCTCGCCATACTTGAAGATGATGTCGGCGAGTGCGGACTCCGATACATCGCGCAGGAGGTCTGCCGCCGTGGGGCCGCGCGAACGGTCCATTCGCATGTCGAGCGGCTCATCTCGCCGAAAGCTGAATCCCCGCCCCTCCCCGTCGATCTGCATCGACGACATCCCCAGGTCGGCGACTGCCCCGTCAACCGCCGAGATCCCGCGCTGGTCGAGAATGTCATCGATCTCCCGATAGTCGGCGTGCACCAGCTCGACCTGACGCGACCAGGAGGACAGAGCGCCGGCAGCGACCGACAGTGCGTCGGGGTCGCGGTCGATACCGATGATCCGACCCGCACCCGCCTCGAATAGCGCCCGCGAGTGCCCACCAGCTCCGACCGTGCAATCGAGGATGCGCATGTCCGGACCGGGCTCAAGACAGGCGACCATCTCGGTGGTCATCACCGGCTCGTGTCCCCGTACTCGGCCTTCGTCGATCTGGTCCATGGTCAGATGTCGTATTCGGCCAGCGCTCGCGCGTCGTCGTCGGTGAAGGGATAACGTTTGCGACGTTCGACGAAGACGTCGTGGTTCCAGACTTCGAGATAGTCCAACTGCCCGAGCACGTCTACCTCTCCCGCCATACGCGCCGCTTCGCGCACGCGGCTATGGACCAGGACGCGACCTTGTTTGTCGAACTCTGCCGGCTGCCCAAAGAAGTTGACCTGCTCGGAGTACCGTTTTCGAGACGGATGAGTGGAGGGAACCTTGGCGAGCTTTCGCTCGACGCGGGTCCACACCCGCATTGGGTACAGCAAGACTGACTCACCCGTGAGGCTTGTCACGAACAGCGAGCGTCCATACTTCTGCTCGATGTAGGCACGGAAAGCCGTCGGGATCTTTAGTCGTCCCTTGTCGTCAATTTTTGCGGAGAAGTTGCCCCGGAGCACCCTATTACTCCACTTCTGTCCACAGGAATCCACCGCGATGTTAGGCAAGAGGGTGATCCTTGTCAACGAAAAAATCCAGTATTTCAGGGGCGTACGGTAGAATCACCGCCCCGATCATGCTTCGAGCTGGACTGATAGGCCTTCCCTCGACCGGCAAGACCACCCTCTTCCAGTTACTGACCCACGGGCACGGGGATGCATCCGCGGGCAAGTCGGGGAAGTTTGGCCGAGCCAACGCGCAGATCGGCGTCTCGCCGGTTCCGGATCCGAGACTCGACCGCCTTACGGCACTGTTCGAGCCGAAGAAGCATGTGCCGGCGACGGTGACGTTCGCCGATATCGCCGGGTCAGCGGCGGCGCGTACGATCGTCGACCTGTCTGCGTTTCGGGAGGCCGACGCGTTGCTCCATGTGGTCCGAGCCTTCAATGCCGATGACATCCCCCACGTCTCAGAGACGATCGACCCCGGGCGCGACGCACGAGCCGTCGAAGACGAGCTGATCCTCGCCGACCTTTCGGTCGCCGAGAAGCGACTCGAACGGATCGAACGCGACCGACGCAAGGGCGCGAGCAAGGAGCTCGACCGGGAGGCCGAACTGCTGGAGCGATGCCGTGCTCGCCTGGAAGAGGGACTCCCGATTCGGGGCCTCGACCTCGACCCAACCGCCGCCAAGACGCTGCGTGGTTTTCAGTTCCTCTCGGCCAAACCTCTGCTGCTCGTCATCAACCTGGACGAAGCCAACACCCACGAGGCCGCACGGGCCGCCGAGTTGGCCAATCTCAGCGACATCCTCGAAGACACCCTCACCCGAGCCGTCGGCGTCTGCGCCAAAATCGAGCTCGAGATTGCCCAACTCGAATCCGGTGATGCAGAGGCGTTCATGGCCGACCTGGGGCTCGATGCTCCAGGACTGGACCGCGTGATCAACGCGGCCTACGACCTGCTGGGCTACATCTCCTTCTTTACAGTTGGCGAGGACGAGTGTCGGGCGTGGTCGATTCCCAGGGGAACGAAGGCCCAACAGGCTGCCGGAGAGATCCACACCGACATCGAGCGGGGCTTCATTCGGGCCGAGGTCGTAGGATGCGAGCCCCTGCTGCAGCGAGGCTCGATCGCCGCCTGTCGGGACAAGGGTGAGGTGCGACTCGAAGGCAAGGAATACGGGGTGAAGGACGGGGACGTCATCAATTTCCGGTTTGCGACGTAGGACCCTATAATTCCCCTATGGACACCGGTATGCGGGCGGTGGTGATTGCCATGATGACGTGGGTTGTCGCCGTGGCTCCGATCGACGCCGCGGACGGTGTGGACGTGTCATTTGCAGATGGTCGAGTCACCGTCATCGCCGACCAGGTTCCACTCCACACGATCCTCGACGAATGGTCGAAACTGGGTGACACCCAGTTCGTAGATTCCAAAGATGACGGTGATGCTCGAGCCGCCATCGAGCAGCTTGCCCCACAGCCGATGCAGATCCATCTGGTTGATGTGCCGGAAGCGGACGCGCTCCGAATTCTGTTGCGCGACGCTGCCGGTTTCATTGCCGCACCAAGAGCCGAGCAAGTCGCAGGTGCGTCGCGTTTCGGCCGGGTGCTGGTGATGGCCACGAGTCGCACGCCGGCGGGAAGCACCTTGTCCCCGGTTGCGTCCGGGACTCCCAGTCTGCCGCCGGCCCAGAGGGGCCCGCGGATCGCGGTACCAACCGGCGCGGCAGGTGTTGCCCAGGAAGCGAACGAAGGCGAGGCGATGGAAGCGCTGCGGCGAATCTTGCCGCAACCGTTTGACCAGCCTCGGACGAGTCAGCGGCCCGCGCAGCAACCCGAGCCTGCCGCCCTTCCGGCGACCGCCCCACGTCCAGGAATGCCGGTCTCCTCGACCGATGAGACGGCGCCAGTGTTCCGACCCGTCCGTCCGCAGGCGGGCGATCGGTAGAGCTGTCTGGCCGCAGGCGGGCGACCGGTAGCCCCGCTGACCGCCTCGGTCACCCGAGCCTGTGACGGTGTCCTTCAAGCTCCAAGAGCGCCTGCTTGACTTCGACCCCACCAGTAAATCCGCCGAGCTTGCCGCCGTGCGCCACCACCCGATGACACGGTACGATGATCGGCACCGGGTTGCGACCGAGCGCACCACCCACGGCCCGGCTTGCACCCGGCGAACCAATCCGTTTGGCGACGTCACCGTAACTCAGCCGCGACCCAAAGGGAATCCGTCGGGTCGCCCGAAGCACCCGCTCCGTGAATGCCGTTACGCCGCGCAGATCAATCTGCAGTGAGAACCGTTGTCGGTGCCCCGAGAAGTACGCATCCAGCTCTGCCAGAGCGGTCTCGACAGCGGCTCGATCGCGCCACACCTCGGGTGCCCGAGTCGCCAGTCGTCGTCGATACGCGTCCTCGCTCGATTCATCGAACGTGACGTCACAGACACCGCGATCCGACACCCCGACGAATACCCGACCGACCGGCGTTCGCAGCCAGTCGAATCGCACGACCGGGTGCCCGGCTCGCGCGAACGCCACCCGTAAGTCCTCGCGGGCCCTCCTGGCCATAGCCGTTACGCCCTTGAGCTCGTCGCCATCCGCCGCCTCGCAGGCACTGAGAAAATCCCGGGCACTCGCCCACGCGGCGGAGCACCGGCCGCAGCGCTTCATATGCGCCCTCCCGGACCGCCCGGGGAAATGCCCCGACGCGAGGTCGCCGGCAAGATACGCATCGAGCTGACGTGTGAACTCTGAGCACGTCACGTCATGCCCCCTCTCCTCCGGTGTGCCGAAGTTGACGTCTCAACCGACGGACCGCCTGATACACATTGGCGCGAGCTCCGGCCTCACTCCCACCCATCGTGCTGGCAATCTCAGCGTAGGTACGGCCGAGGAGCTTGCGCTGGACGAACGCCGCCCGCTGACGACGCGGTAGTCGCGAAACGGCTCGACGATACACATCGGGGCGCGCGTACGTGTCGTCTCGGGTCTCCGAGCGCCGAGGTTCCGGCACATCGACGGTGAGCGGTATTTCCTTGCGTCGGCGTGACGCTCGCCGATCGTTTAGGAATACGTTGGTCGCAATCCGATAGAGCCACGCTCGGTGGCTCGACCCCATCCGAAGTCGACGGAACGCCGGAAGCGCTCTGAGGAACGTCTCCTGAAAGAGGTCCTCTGCCTCGGCGCCGTTGCTCGTGAGACGGCGCAAATAGCGCAACACGTCGAGCTGGTGGGCATCGACCACCTCACCAAACGTCTGGACGGCACGTGTCATCTACGACTACTCAAACACCGGCGACGGCCGAATGTGAAATCGGTTGTGGCATCGCCCGTATGCTACGCTGACCGCCAGCATGTCGCCCTCCGAACCCACCGCGCCCGCGGTGGCTTCATCTGACCCCTCCGATAGCGGATCCACAACCACGAAACTTGCTAAATCAGCCGGTCTGGTCGGCTCCGCTACGCTGACGAGCCGCGTGCTCGGGCTGGTGCGTGACCAGGTCTTGGCGTTTCTCTTCGGAGCCGGCGACACGATGGACGCCTTCAACGTCGCCTATCGCATCCCCAACTTGATGCGGGACCTCTTTGCCGAAGGCGCGATGAGCGCCGCGTTCGTCCCGACATTTACCAGACGGTTGACGCTGCTAGGAAAACAAGCGGCATGGCACGTCGGGAACCAGCTCATCAATGCGCTGCTGGTGGTCACGGGAGCGTTGGTGATGCTGGGCATTGTCTTTACGGAGCCACTCACGCTGCTGTTGGCAGAGAGCTATGCGGAGGTTCCCGGCAAACTCGAGCTCACGGTCACCCTGACTCGAATCATGCTGCCGTTCCTCACTTTGGTCGCACTCGCCGCCGCCGTGATGGGAATGCTCAACTCGCTCAATCGGTTCTTCACCCCGGCGCTCTCTCCTGCCATGTTCAACGTGGGGGTGATCGCCAGCGCACTCCTGCTGGTCCCCGCGATGCCTCGCGTCGGTCTGGAGCCGATTCTGGGCATTGCCATGGGCGTCGTCATCGGGGGTGTTGGGCAGATCGTGTTGCAGCTGCCCGTGCTCTACAAGGAAGGCTATCGATACAAACCGTTACTGAATCCCTTCGACCCTGGCCTGCAGGAGATCCTCCGATTGATCGGACCGGGAACGTTGGCGGGCGCCGCCGTGCAGATCAACCTCCTGGTCAACATGGTGCTGGCCACCGGCGAAGGCACGGGTGCCGTCTCCTGGCTTAGCTACGCCTTCCGTGTGATGTATCTGCCGATTGGAATCTTCGGGGTGTCGATCGCCACGGCCACACTCCCCGAAGTCTCGCGTCACGCCGCTCAGGCAGAGATAGGGAGCATCCGGAAGACCGTCTCTAGCGCGCTTCGGATGACGCTGATCCTGAACGTCCCCGCTCTGGTGGGACTAATCGTCCTGGCCTCCCCGATCGTCGGATTGATCTTCGAGCGCGGGAGCTTCCTGCCATCTGACACCCCTCAGACGGCAGCCGCACTCATATTCTACGCACCGGGTCTCCTGGGATACGCCGCCGTGCGGATCGCCGTCCCCTGCTTCTATGCCCTACAAAACAGCGTCACGCCGACTCTCGTCAGCGTCTTTTCGGTCGCGCTGAACATCGTGCTCAACCTGATCCTCGTACGACTTATGGGCTTCCGCGGTCTCGCGCTCGGGACATCCATCGCTGCCCTCGTGAACGGCGGCATCCTGCTGGTATTGCTCAGAGGTCGACTCGACGGTCTGGATACCGCCCGGGTCTTCCGCACCTTCGTCAAGATCACGGTGGCCGCCGGCCTCATGGGCGTCGCGGTCTGGGCGGCGCATGGCTGGCTCGTCGATGTCGTATCTGGAACGGGCCTCTTCGCCCGCCTACTCCAAGTGTTTGGCAGCATCGGATGCGGCCTCCTGGTGCTCGTGGTGGGCGCCCGCCTCCTGCGCATCGACGAGCTCGAGCAAGCGAGACGACAGATACTCGGCCGGCTCGGCTCATAACCCAAGTAGAACCGCTAGCTCACCACCGACGGCCAGCGAAGTGGTACGATGGCGATGTCTTTCTTTCCACCTGACCACCAGCCATGCGACGCGCCGCCTACGGAGGTCCCGGATACGTCCAGTTCGGCCCAGGCACGATGACGCCGGTCGTCAAGAAACTGATCTATGCCAACATTGCGGTCTTTGTCGTCATGGAGTTGGCGCCCGACCGGCTGCATCAGTGGCTCATCCAGGTATTCGCGTTCACACCGGCGGTGGCCCTGGAACAGTTCCGCATCTGGCAACCGTTCACCTACATGTTCATGCACGGGGGTGTCTTTCACATCCTCGTCAACATGCTGGTGTTGTGGATGTTCGGCGTGCAGCTCGAGCGGCTCTGGGGTTCGCGTTTCTTCCTGAAGTTCTACCTGGTCGCTGGGGCGGGCGCCGCGATCGTCACGCTCGTCGCGTGCTGGCTGCCGTTCTCGTTCGCCCCGATGACCTACATCACGCCGACCATCGGTGCGTCAGGGGCGACGTATGGCCTACTGCTTGGCTTTGCGCTGTATTACCCGGAAGCCCCGATTCTCATGCTCCTGATGTTCTCGATTCCGGCCAAGTATTTCGTGATGATCCTCGGCGCAATCTCGTTCATCTCCGCGCCGCGTGGCGGAGGGGTCGCCCACGTGACCCATCTGGGCGGTCTCCTCGCTGGGTATCTGTTCCTGAGGCAGTATCGGAGCGTCTCGGGTCAGAGGCTCGGCTTCGGGCGGCTGGGTCTCATGGCTGACATCAAGTATCGCTGGGTCAAGTGGAAGATGAATCGTCTCCGCAAGCGATTCGAGGTTCACCAGGGCGGGAACGACACCGACTGGGACAAGCGCATTCACTAGTGGAGTGTCGTGGAGTGTCCTCGTGATTCGTGAGAGGACACTCCATTAGCGCACCCGTATGGCTACGCTGGGTGCGCGTCGATGACCAGAACGAAAGTGTCGTCGAGCGCCACCGCCTGGTGACGAGTCCCGGCAGGCACCCGCAAGACGTCACCCTCGAGGACGGTCAGATCTCGACCGGCCACCGCACACGCCAATCCACCCTGGAGTACGTACACCATCTGTTCGCTGTCGTGAACGTGCAATGGGACATGCGCACCGCGCTTTAGATGGACCTGAGCCAGCATCTGCTGCCCGCCCGGCATCACCTTTCTCGACACCATCTCCGTCACCTTCTCGAGAGGGAGCTCGTCCCATCGTTGCACACCACGGTCGGCCACTAGATGTCTCCCTGTATTTGTCCTCTTAATATCGTGTTTTGTTGAACTTACGCGTCGCGTGTCCCGTCCGACCCCATGATATAATTTGCCGGCGTGCGCCTCAGAATCGGAGATCTAGGTGAGGAGATTGCTAGCGCTGTTTCCCGCAGGGATCCTGCACTATGAAAGCTGCACCGGTCAGTAGCGGAGCAACCCCTCACACGACGTCAACCGCCCGCGAAACACCAGGTGGGCTCTCTCGTGAAGACTGGCTTCGCTTCTACCGTACGATGTTGCTCTCGCGGCGGCTGGACGACAAGGAAATTCAACTCAAGAACCAGAGTAAGAGCTATTTTCAAATCAGCGCGGCCGGTCACGAAGCCATCCAAGTGGCGGCCGGGATGGCCTTGCGACCGGGCTACGACTGGTTCTTCCCGTACTACCGGGACCGCGCGCTCTGCCTCACACTCGGTGTCACCCCTCTCGACATGCTCCTGGGCGCGGTCGGAGCGGCCACCGACCCGAGCTCTGGCGGTCGGCAGATGCCCAATCACTGGAGCTCGCCCGCTCTATATATCGTGTCGCCTTCGAGCGCCACAACCACGCAGTGCCTGCACGCGGTCGGGGCGGCCGAAGCGGGAGAGCTGTACCAACGGGCCGCTCACCTCGAGGGCCTCGGCGACGCACAACCTGACGAGGTCGCCTTCGTCTCGTTGGGCGACGGGTCCACCAGCGAGGGCGAATTCTGGGAGTCGCTCAACACCGCGTGTTCCGCGCGGCTACCAGTCGTATTTCTTGTCGAAGATAACGGATACGCGATCTCGGTCCCGGTCGATGCGCAAACACCCGGGGGGGACGTGGCCCGTCTTCTGGAGAACTTTCCGAATCTCAAGGTCATTCGCGTAGACGGGACGGACGCGGTCGCCAGCCTACGCGCGATGACGGCGGCGGTTGACTATGCTCGGGCACGGTCCGGACCGGCGCTCGTGAGGGCCTCAGTCGTGCGACCGTACTCGCACTCGATGTCGGACGACGAAGGCCAGTACAAGAGCCGGGCGACACGGGACGAGGAGGCCACGCGCGACCCGCTCGCGCGATGCGCTGACCTGTTTGAGCTGGAGTCGCTGGCTACCGACGAAGACCTTGAGTTGATAGCGACCGATGTCGACCGCGAGATTCACGAGGCCACCGAGCTGGCCCTGGAAGCCGCGAAGCCTGACCCGGCAACGACAGTCCTGTATGTGTACTCGCCGACGATTGACCCCACTTCCGATACCTTCGACGCCGTTCCCCTGGCCGACACCGAGCCCACCACGATGGTGTCGGCGATCAACCGGACGCTCAAGGACGAGATGGCCGTCAACCCGTACATCGTGGTGTTTGGCGAGGACGTAGCCGATGCTAGCCACCCCGACATTCTGTCTGAGGTACAGGGCAAGGGTGGCGTGTTCAAGGCAACGCTCGGACTCCAGAGAGAGCACGGCAGCGACCGGGTCTTCAACACACCGCTCGCGGAGGCCAACATTGTCGGCCGGGCGATAGGCATGGCGGTTCGGGGGCTCAAACCCGTCGTCGAAATACAGTTCTTCGACTACATCTGGCCAGCGATGATGCAGATTCGGGACGAGCTCACGATGATGCGGTACCGGTCCAACAACGACTTCTCCTGTCCGGTCGTCATCAGGGCGCCGGTTGGCGGATACCTGAAGGGTGGCTCGTTGTATCACTCGCAGTCGGGTGAAAGCATCTTCGCGCATTGTCCGGGGTTGCGAGTCGTCTATCCGTCGAACGCCATCGATGCCGCTGGACTACTCCGAACGTCGATTCGATGCGATGACCCCGTGCTCTTCCTCGAGCACAAGCACCTCTATCGGCAGACCTACAACAAGGGCCCGTATCCTGGGGCCGACTTCACGGTGCCGTTCGGTCGCGCCCAGGTCTGTCGCCCGGGGTCCGACCTTACGGTGATTACCTGGGGGGCACTCGTCCAGCGCAGTCTCCTGGCGGCAGAACAGGCGGCCCAGGAGGGGATAGACACGATGGTGGTCGACTTACGCACCATCGCGCCTTACGACTGGGAGGGCATCGCCAAGGCCGTCTCCGCCACGAGTCGGGTCATCATTGCTCACGAGGACCAGGTGACGTGCGGTTTCGGCGCTGAGATCGCAGCCCGGATCGCCAGCGATCTCTTCGATCAGTTGGATGCACCGGTTAGGCGGGTGGGCGCCCTCGACTGCCCGGTGGCCTACAGCCCGGTGCTTGAAGAACGGATTTTGCCCCAGGCATCAGACATCCACGCAGCGATACGCGACACCGCCGCCTACTAGTGCCCTATCCCCCCTTGGCCAGACTCACGATCGTTGCTCTGGTGGCTGTCGTGTGCCTCGGTCTGACCCGAACCCAGGGCCGGGTCGACGTCATCCAATCGTCGGGCGGCCTCCCCGCCACGATCGCTGGATCGTTTCGCGAGCCCACAGCTTTTCAGCAAGGTCCGAATGGCGACTACTACGTCTTCGACCGCGGGACGCAAACGGTCCACCTGATTTCCGCCTCCGGCCAGGTGACGTCGATCGTCGAGATCGGCCCTGAACAGGGTCGCATCATCGGTGCCAGCGCATTCGACGTGGGCCCCGATGGACGTTTCGTCGTCGCCGATGCACCGGACGGTCGCGAACGGGTGCAGATCTTCGAGGCTGACGGCAGCCGTCTCGGTGGCTTCACCCTTCCCGGTCGGGCGGCGCCGCGCCTCACGATCGGGAGCCAGACGCTCAGCGGGGTCGGATCGCTGCACTTCACCGGTCACTCGATCGTGATGAGTCAACCGGAGCTTGGCGGACTCGTGACGCAATTCAACCTCAACGGTCAGCCGTTCCACACGTTCGGCGTGTTCCGGGCGACTGGTCACGAGGATGATCGCGACGTGCACCTTGCGCTCAACAGCGGGATCCCGTTGTCCACCTCCACTGGGGATTTCTACTTCGTGTTTCAGGCAGGGCGCCCGCTCTTGCGAAAGTTCGACGCACGGGGACAGCTGCGCTTCGAACGGTACCTGCAAGGCCCGGAATTGGACGGTCTCATCGCGAGCCTCCCCACGACGTGGCCCAGACTCGCCGACGACCGCGGCCGAGAGTTTCCCGTAGTTCCGCCAACCGTGAGGGCTGCCGCCGTTGACCTGAACGACAACCTCTGGGTCGCGCTGACCGCTCCGGTCGTCTACGTTTACGATTCAGACGGTGAGAAGATCCGAACGCTCAGGTTACGGGCCGCGGGCACCGTTCGCCCCACTAGCTTGTCGTTCTCGAATGGGAACGACCTACTGGTGACCCCCGGCTGTTACGAGTTCGAGGTCTGGTAGCGGTTTGGCCGCGACCTGCGGGAGCGATCGTCGGCGCGATCGTGTTGCCGCGTTCAGGGCCGTTTGTTATCATTGGCTGTTTTGTTCCGCCTCGGGAGACGGCGTCGTGTCCCTGGCTTTTCGGGACGGCGCCAGGACGGCCCCGGCAGCCTGTCTGGGCCACAATTCACATGCCCGATGAGCGTGACCCGTTCCTGGCGAGTTCTTTCCGGCACATGCAGGAGAACTTCCGTCGGGCGGGACCGGCAGCAACGGCTAGCTACACGCTAACCGGTGCCATCCTGCTTCTTGGTGGGATCGGGGTCGCGGTGGACCGCTGGCTGGAGACCTCGCCATGGTTTGTGCTGGGCGGCTTGGTCCTTGGAATGGTCATAGGGTTCTACGGACTCGCGAAGACAATGTGGAAGCGGTGAAGGGATGAAGTCAGCAGCCTACATGACGGGCGCGTGCGTGGCGTCGTGGCTCATCGGCGTCGTGCTCTTCGCCCCTGAGGCCGCGATCGAACTGCTTGCGGGTATGGCGCTACCGCTCGTGATGGCGGCTGGGACGATGACGCTAGTCGAGCGGACCTGTGCCCGTGACCCACGCCAGCTGACGCCGCTCATGATGAAAGCCTTCGGAGCGAAGATGGTCTTGGTCGGCGCGTATGTGGCGGCGGTCTTGGGTGTCACACCACTCGACCCGGTCCCGTTCGCGGCGAGCTTCTTCGTGTATTTCATCGGCCTCCATCTGACCGAAGCGCTACAGCTGCGGTCGTTGTTCTCTCATCGATGACAGCTGGCCCGGTCTTAGTGTCATGAGCCAACCTGACGAGCACGCGGCCGACCACGCCGAAGAGGGTTTCGACGCGGGCGAGATGATCATCAGTCACGTGGCCAACGGCGGATTCGACCATCCAATCGTTCATCTCCGACCGCTCTTCGGAATCGACTTCTCGATCACCAAGCACGTCTTCATGCTCTGGTTAGTAGCGACGCTGGTATTCCTCGCCGTCACACTGACGACGCGTCGATACCTGAAGCAGGACCGCATGATTCCTTCGGGCTTCATGAACGCCCTGGAATTCTTGGTCCAGCTCATCCGCGACTCGATCGTGCTGCCCAACGTCGGGGCGAAGTGGGTCAACACCTGGACACCCTTGATCCTCACGTTGGCTGTGTTCATCCTGGGCGCGAACGCGATCGGTCTGATCCCGGTCTTCGATCTCCTTGGCCTGATCGACCACATCGTGCTACGCACGGAAGAGCATTCAGTCATCAAGAACATCGTCCATGGTGGCACCACGGCAACGGCAAACTACAACGTGACAGCCGCACTGGCTACGATCACATTCGTGTCGATCATCATTGCCGGCTCGAAGGCGCACGGGTTCATCAGGCACTGGATCAACCTGGTCCCTCGTGGCTTGGCGTGGCCGATCTACATCCTGTTGATCCCGATCGAGGTGATGTCCATGTTCGTCAAGCCGTTCGCGCTCACGATGCGGCTGGCGGCAAACATGACCGGGGGGCACATCGCCATCCTGGCGATGCTCTCGTTTGTATTTGTGTTCAGCGAGCGATTCTCGAGCGCCATGGCGGGGATCGGTGTCGGTCTCGTGGTCTCGGTTCCGCTGGCTACCGGCATCATGGCCCTTGAAATCATCGTGGTGCTGATCCAGGCCTACGTCTTTACGCTACTTACAGCCGTGTTCATCGGAATGGCTATCAACGTGCACCACTAATCGCGAGAAAAGAGGGAGGGTTACCTGCATGGACGTCTTGCACTTATTTGGGGCCGGGATCGGCCTTGGACTGGTCGTTATCGGGGCCGGACTGGGCATTGGAAAGCTGGCCGCCGCCGCCGCTGACGGCATCGCGCGTCAGCCAGGCGCCGCCGACAAGATCACGGGCGCGATCAACCTGCCGCTCTTCCTCCTTGAAGGCGTCGCCATCATCGCCGAGGTTTTGATCCTGATGGTCGTCTTCAACTGACGCCAAGGAGCAGTGAATGGATAACCTCGTCCAGCCCGACCCGGGGCTGTTCATCTGGACGATCTTCACCTTCCTGGTGTTGCTGTACTTGCTGGCGAAGTTCGCCTGGAGGCCGCTCCTCGCGGCACTCGAGAGCCGGCAGGAGGACATCCGCAAGTCACTGGACGACGCGGACAGGGCCAAGAAGGAGTTAGAGCACGTCCAGGAGGAATCGAACCGGATCGTCTCGAAGGCCCGAGCAGACGCCGACGCCATTATCGCCGGCAGCCGCGTCGACGCCCCGAAGCTCCAGGATGAGCTCAAGCGGAAGGCCCGAGCGGAAGCGGACGGCATCATCCTGAACGCCCAGAAGGAGATTCAGCGGCAGACTGACCAGTCCTTGACTCAGATCCGCGAGGAGGCGGTCGACCTGTCCCTCATGATCGCCTCGAAACTGATCCAGAAGAACCTGTCCAAGGAAGACAACGACAAGCTGATCGAGGACGCCCTCAGTCAGGTCCAACCGCCCCAGGCCTAGGAGCCTCTATTGGGCCTGAGGCCCTTCGTAGGCTAAGATGCCAGATGAGCATTTCGCCCGACGAGGTTCAGGCAAAAGGAGAACCGATGGCACTGGCGAGTAGGATGATCGGCGGCTGCGCGCTCAGCGTTCTGGGAATGGTGTTCGCCCTACCGGGGATGGCGTACGCAAAGGCGGACGAGACCCCAACCTACACGAAGGATGTGGCGCCGATCTTCCGCGAGAAATGCGAGGCCTGTCACCGGCCCGGCTACATCGCGCCTATGTCGCTGCAGACCTATGCTGAATCGCGGCCCTGGGCTCGTTCGATCCAGAACCGTGTCGCAACACGTCAGATGCCGCCCTGGCACATAGACAAGTCGGTTGGCATCCAAGATTTTCAGAACGATAGGTCGCTTACGGATACGCAGATCGCCACCATCGTTCGATGGGTCGACGGTGGCGCCCCCCAGGGAGACCAGGCAGACCTTCCGCCGGCGGCCGTCTTTGCCGACGACGACGTCTGGAACTTCGCGGAACGGTTTGGCGGACCGCCGGACCTGATCATCAAATCGCCGCCGCACACCATGCCGGCCTTGGCCCAGGACCACTGGTGGAAACCGGCTGTGCCAACCGGCCTGACCGAAGACCGCTGGGTCCGCGCTATCGAGATCCGGCCATCGACGTCGGACGGCCGTCGCATCACGCATCACGCGCTGGCCAGGCTGCGACGAGATCGCCATTCCGCCGAGTCCATCGAGCCACGGTTTCGCGGTGCTCGGGAGGCTCAGTGCAAACCGTTGGACAGGTCTAACGTCATCATCCCCGCCTAGCAGGGCGGCCCCAATCGCCACGCCGGCAACCAGGGCTATGCCGCCAACGACGTAGAGCAGAGAGCGCTGCCAGCCAGCGGTTCCAGAGGATTCCGCCGCGCTGGTTGGTCGCAGCAGGCTTTCAAACGCTCCCTCCATTGCCAGCTGCACGTCGCCAATATCTCGAACGCGACGCGCTCGGTCTTTCTCGAGACAGGCGTGCAGGATCTGAGTGAGTCGGGGAGCTGTGTCGGCGGGCAACGCATC
Organism: Vicinamibacterales bacterium; assembly: GCA_965249105.1. Taxonomy (GTDB): domain Bacteria; phylum Acidobacteriota; class Vicinamibacteria; order Vicinamibacterales; family UBA8438; genus CAUZIB01. The sequence goes on from OZ252219.1 coordinate 3,694,183, forward strand.
CCACGCTGGCTCGCTCTTCATGACTGCTGCAATCGTGTCGGTGAGGTCCTCACCGGGGAACGCCCTGCGCCCCGTCAGCATCTCGAACAACACCGCACCGAATGCCCACACGTCTGCTCTCTTGTCTACCGTTCGACCCTTCGCCTGTTCAGGGGCCATATACGCCGCCGTCCCCATGATCACGCCCATCTGGGTGGCAGCAGCAGTGAGGGTCGGCGACAGCGAGGGATCACCTTGCGGTGTTGTGTTCTGGGCTTTGGCGAGGCCGAAGTCCAGCACCTTGACGGTCCCGTCATCTCGCACCTTGATGTTGGCCGGCTTCAGGTCGCGGTGAATGACACCGGCTTCATGCGCCGCTTCTAGGGCCTCAGCGATCTGTTTCGCGATGGGTAGGGCTTCATCCAGCGGGATCGGTCCTTTGGCGATGCGATCAGCCAGCGTTGGCCCTTCGATCAACTCCAAGACGAGCGCCCGCGTGTCGCCCGACTTCTCTAGCCCGTAGATCGCGCCAATGTTGGGATGGTTGAGCGAGGCCAGCACCTTCGCTTCACGCTCGAACCGAGCCAGCCGGTCGGGGTCTGCGGTGAAGGCGTCGGGTAGCACCTTGAGGGCTACGTCCCGGTCGAGGGTCGTGTCGGTGGCCTGATAGACCTCGCCCATGCCGCCTTCGCCGATGAGGGCGGTCACGTCGTAATGGCCGAGGCGGGAACCGACTTCGAGCGCCATGATCTAAGGATGGAGAACTGGAGGCCATTCTATGCCCAAGCTATGGTTCGCTCCAGTTTGACAGTGCCAGCCGTGGCCTATAGCGTCCGCCCATGGACGTGTCGGAGCTCACACCCGAGCAGCTTGAGAAGCTACATCAGGCTCTCGAGCGCGATCGACTACGCCTGGAAGAACACCTCCAGCTCACCAAAGAGGGCTCGAAACCCGTCCAGATCGGCACCCCGATGGGGCGTGTCTCGCGCATGGACGCCATTCAACAACAGCAGATGACCAAGGCGGGCCGCGCCTCGCTCGACATCAAGCTGCGGCAGGTCCGCGCCTCGCTCGAGGCGTATCGAAAAGGTGACTACGGCTACTGCCGTTCCTGCCACGAGCCGATCGGATACCCACGGTTGAAGGCTCGTCCCGAGGCACCGTTCTGTTTGAACTGCCAGGACACCAGCGAGTCTTGAACGACCTCGGCACACGCCCAGTTGGTGTACAGCGAGATGACCCGAGCGGACACTCGGCTAGACAGAACGCAGTCGTGCCGCCCAACCGCCTCTGCGAAGCTTGCGTACGCTTTCTGACGGCATTTCGAGTCGTGAGGCGACTCAGGCTAGGTCGGGACGGAGATCGTGCGGGAGAACCCGTGCGTGCGCTTTGTGGCGAGACGGCTCAGTGCAACGTGTTGCACTCGCCACATGTGAGGCGGGCTTCAACTATCAGTCGACGGGCACGTCACCGAGGCCTAGGGTCGTCGTTTCGTGAAGTGGCGAGCGCACAGCGCCAAAATGTGTGTCGCGTAGCACAGGCCGGCGCTATGAGCGTCTAGAATCACGCACAACCTGCGCCATCGTCACTCCGCTTGACGCCCGCTTCAGATCTACCTGAGGGCAACCCGTTGCTCAAGGATAAGCGGAGCGAGCGGTCGGCGATCCGGAGGGAGCGGCAAGACATGCACCATGTCCAGGTTCATTACGTGGAGCACCACGACGCGAACATCGACATCGGGCCGCACGTGTTCCGGACCGAGAAGTACGGAATTGTCCCGCGCGTGCTCAGGTCAGAACTCGGGGTCGGGGACGAGCGTTTTCATTCGGCCAACAGGCTCGAGGAGGACGATTTGGCTCGGGTTCACACAGCCGCGTACATCTCCGACCTGCAGCATGCCCGTACCACCCCGGCCACTGCCGCCAGCGAGCTGCCGGTCAACCGCGCCGTCATCCAGGGGTTCTTGGCCATGACGGGTGGCAGCATCACGGCGGTTCGACTCGCCCTCGTGCACGGCATCGGCTTTCACCTCGGCGGGGGGTTCCACCATGCCTTCTCAGACCACGCCGAGGGCTTCTGCTACGTCAATGATGTGGCCGTCGCTATCGAACGCAGCCGCGCCGACCGAACGCTGGGTAAGGTGCTGATCGTCGACGTGGACGTGCACCAGGGCAACGGCACGGCGGCGATCTACGCGCACGACTCCGACATCTTCACCTACTCCATCCATCAGGACCACAACTACCCGGTCAAACAGCGCAGCGACTTCGACCGCGGCTTGGTGGACGGCCTCGAGGATGCAGAGTATCTGCGGATCTTGGCCTCTGACCTGGACGCGATCGCGCTGCGCTTTGCTCCGCAGCTGGTCTGCTATTTAGCCGGCGTCGACCCCTACGAACACGACCAACTCGGGGGTTTGAGACTCACGCAAGAGGGCCTCCAGCGACGCGATCGCTACGTGTTCGACCGGTTCGTCCAGCGTGGGATACCCATCGCCGTGCTGCTCGCCGGAGGCTACGCCCGAACCCCACAAGAAACCTCCATGCTTCACGCTGGCACCGCACGAGCCGCCGAGGCAGCGTGTGTGGCATAGCGTGTGTCAGCCCGCCGGACGGCGCAGGTGAGCCATCCGGCTTCAGTGTGACATCCGCTGCTTCAGATCGGGATCGGCCGCGACGTGTTCGGGCAGCACCTTGGTGGCGACGGTGCGGTCCAACCGGGTATCGGTGCCCTGGTAGACCTGCCCCATGCCCCCCTCGCCGATGAGGGCGGTGACGTCGTAGTGCGCGAGGCGGCTACCGACGGTTAAGGCCATAAGTTGTACGAGTTAGCCCGATTCAGCGCCATGATAACGAAGCCGGTGAGGTGGCGCACTTCTCCCCCGCTCTATACGTGCAAACGACAGGAAAGAAGGCTCGGGCCGTACTGGCGGGAGTGCCACCGGTGCCAACTGGCTGATCCCGATGCGACGTGTCGTTCAGGGCAACGTGCTGTGGGACAGCAAGTTAGGTTCGGCCGAGTTTTGGCACAGCACGGGGTGGTTTCAGAGTCAAATCACGGTTTGGTTGTGACCACAGCCGCCAGCGCGTCCCGTTCCTGGCGACTCACGCGCCGACCGTGCAGCGGATGCATGACAGGCAGCAGGAAGTAGGCGAGGCCGGCAAAGCCCTGGTACGGCGACGGAAGCCCGAGCGCCAGGACGACCGAAGCTAAGCCGACGCCGGCCTGGATAAGGTGGGTCGCCACCAGACCCCGCGTGAGGACGACCTCCACGTCGTTGAGCTCGAGCTCTTGACGCCGCTTCAGCGCCTGCGCCGCCATGAGGGCGAGCAGCACGTACATGGCGACGAACCCAATTCCATAGATCGCCAGCAGCGTTCCGACCGATCGCGGCCCAAGGCCGAATTGTTCGACCGCTGGCTGCCCCCCTGCGGTCACCCACGCGGTCAGAAACGCCCACATGAACTTGAGCGGGTAGACGTAGACGAGCACGACAAACAGCAGCGACAGGTTGAGCAGCGTCGTCGGCCCGTCCTCGAGGCCGTAGCGGCGGAAGTGGATGAAGTGGAAGTACCAGACCAAGACGATGAGTACGAAGCTGAGGGCGAACGCCGGCAATGCCTGCATTGCCGCGATGAACTCACCATAGGAATTGGGTACCTCGGCCGAGACCACCAGCAGCGTTACAGACAGCGCGAACACAGCGTCGGCGAACGCCTCGATACGCGAGACTTGCCCGCCGCGCCAACGGAAGTTCTTCTCGAAGGGAATCTTGTGCTGCAGGTAGCTCCAGTCCATGACTCGGCATCCTGATTGTCGTGTTGACTCCGGATGGTTAGTTCGTACGACCCGCACCTCGGTTGGGCTACCGCGCCACTTGCCGGTTCAGCTTGGTATCAGTGGCCTGATAGACCTGCCCCATGCCGCCCTCGCCGATGAGGGCGGTCACGTCGTAATGGCCGAGCCGGGAGCCGACGGTCAACGGCATGGGTTGGGGGAATTGGCCCTGGTGCTGCGTCTCGCCAGACTACTTCCATTCCCAGCACTTGTTCACGGCGTTCCCATCGGCTGTGACCTCGTAGTTGCCGACAAGACCGATGCTGTTCAGATCGACATACTTCGCGGCGACGGTGTGGACGTGGAGCATCGTACGAAACTTGGTTGGGTCACCAGGCGAAGGGGCCTGCCCAGAACCATGCCCGGTCAATTGGAGCACGTCGCCAGCTTGGGTGGTCAACACTCCGTCGCCGTGCCCGTAGATCGAACCATCGGGCCTGATAAGCTGCCAATACGTCCAGAGGGTGGATTCCGCCACTCCCCGAATGGTTCCCGTGGTCCGAAGACATACCTCAATTTTTGTGCCTGACGCATCGTTGGACACGACACGAATGCCGGTCACCGTACCAGTTTCCTCGAGAATGAGATCACCTAGAGCCATCGACTTCCTCCCTTTTTGAACGAGTTCACGAAGGTACCGGTCGCTAGACTGACACCTCTCAGGACGTCCTCCCTTTCGGCAAGACCTTCAGCGCCACGTCCCGGTCGAGCTTGGTGTCTCTGGCTCGATACATCTGGCCCATGCCGCCTTCGCCGATCTTGGCGGTGACGGCATACGGGCCGAGGCGGGAGCCGGGGCCTAGGGACATGGTCAGTTCACTGGCACCCGCGCAGTGAGTTCCTCGAACCAGTTGAGCACGACGGTGATCGCAGGTTGTGCCGAATCTTCTGTGTCGTCCTTGAGCAGCAGGAACCGCTCCCCATGGGGATCGACGGCGATGCGGCGATTGTTCTGAGTGGTATGGTAGGGGCTTACATCAAACAACTGGGTCACCGTGCCCTGATCGAACGTGGGGTCGTCCTCATACGCCAGCGCCACGACATGTTGTGACGTTGCGAAGAACAGTTCCCGACCTGAGGGGTTCCAAACGGGCCAGCGTCCGATACCACTCGACACTTGCCACCGGCCACTATCGATGTCCGGGAACGGCCGAACGTAGACTTCCGACACCCCAGATTCGTCCGATTCATACGCGATCCAGCGACCGTCAGGGGACAAGGAGGCATTCCGCTCGTTGAACTCCCCCTGCAAGAGAAGCGTTGAAGACCTGTCGCCGTCGAGTTCCAGCATGCCGATGTTGGTCCTTAGGCTTCGGTCCTCGAACACCAGAACGCCTCCGCCTGGAGAGAACGCCTGTGGATACTTCGTCCCGCCTTCTGCGAGGACTTCGACCTCACCCGTGCCATCGGCAAGCTTCCAGGAGAGCGGTGCACCGAAGGCGATTCGGGTCCCATCGGGTGTCCATGTCGGAAACACCTCAGTGTCTTCTCCGAACGTGAGACGAGTGTCAGTGTTGCGCATCATGTCGTAGACCCATACATCCGAATTCTCTCCTGCCACGCGAACGGCTACACGAGAACCGTCGGGCGACGAGTGTGAGCGAAACTTAGTTGGAAATTGAAGCGGCTCCAAACCCTGTGGTTTGATGACGTTTGAGAAGACGGACATCAGCCCACGAGAGAAAGGAGCCGAGATGAGCAGTGTCCTACGATCGGTCAGGAAGCGCAAGAAAGGTCACACGTTGGGCGCGGTCGACGTCATCGACCGAGAGGAGTACGCCGAGCTGGAGGTCGATGCCAAGGTGGCGTTGATCCGGTCGTTGGTTCCGCTGGGCTTGATGCACATCGAGGAGTTGCTCGACGAGGAAGTGACCGCGCTGGCTGGCGAGCGCTACGCCCGCAAAGCCCCGTCAGTCGGCGGGCGCCGTCATGGCAGCAACCCCGGGACGGTCGGGTTGGCCGGCCAGCGCGTGCCGATTCGCGTGCCCCGGATTCGCCATGTCACGGAGAGCGAGATTCCCCTGCGGTCGTACGAGGCGCTGCATGGCGATCGCGCAGTCAACGACCTGTTGCTGAGGCGCGTGCTGTATGGGATCTCGTGCCGCAACTACGCGGCGGCCGCCGAGGCGATTCCCAGGGCGATCGGCCTATCGGGGTCGACGGTGTCCCGCGCGTTCATTCAGGCCAGCGCGACGAAACTCCGCGAGCTCCAGGAGCGGGACCTCTCCGGGGAGGACGTCGTGGCCCTCGTGCTGGACGGCAAGACGTTCGCCGAGGCGACGATGGTCGTCGCGCTGGGCATCACGATGACGGGGGACAAACGGTTCCTGGGCGTCGTCGAGACGGACACGGAGACCGAGAAGGTGTTGACCCCGTTCCTCCGGTCATTGGTCGAGCGGGGCCTCGATGTCTCCCAGGGGCTTCTGGTGATCGTGGATGGCGGCAAGGGGCTCCGGGCGGCCGTGCGGAAAGCCTTCCGCCACCGCGCCCTGGTGCAACGGTGTCAGTGGCACACGCGCGAGAACGTGGTGAGTTACGTGGCCAAGCGTGAGCAGCCGGTGTGGCGGCAGCGTCTCCAGCGCGCCTACAACCGTCCGGAGTACGACGAGGCCCTCGCCGCCCTCAAGTCGCTCCAGCATGAGCTGGAGGATCGGAACCAATCCGCGGCCGGCAGTCTGGCGGAAGGCCTCGACGAGACCCTGACGTTGCATCGCCTCGGGGTGTACGGTGTGCTGGGCCGGTCGCTGAAGACGACGAACAGCCTCGAGTCCATCAACGCGCTCATTGAGGAGCGCTGTGCGAAGGTCGATCACTGGCAGAACTCGAGTCAACGCCATCGCTGGCTGGCCACTGCGCTCCTGGACATCGAGCCACGCCTGCGCAAGGTGATGGGCTACCGGCACCTGCCCAGGCTTCGTGACGCATTGAAGCGAGAGCTGAAGATCGACACGACGACGTCGACGAAGAAAGCCGCGTAAGCAATCAGGAGCCGCGGAGAGTTTCAACTAGGAATGGGCTTGACTCCGGGCGACAACGTGAACTCCTGATAGAGCTTAGGCGCTGCCTCCACGGCTTCTTCTTGGCCATCACGGTCAACCCAGACAAAGGACCGCTCCAGTCGTCTATCCGACCCCGACACATACACGAGCCGTCCGTCGTCTGAGATGCTGAAGTCGGCCGCGCCGGAGCCTTTGACCACGACGCCTTCAACAAGTAGAACCGGGTTGCCCGTCACTTCGAGCGTAGCGGCGTCAAATGGAACAGCTCTGACCGAGCCATCCGCATCGGCGTAGACGAGATGCTCGGTCGAGACGTGGTGGGGGCCGACACCGGCGAGGCCAAGCCGCCTGACCTCTCCCGTGTCAAGGTCTAGAACAGCAAGCTGGCCGGTGAGCAATGGCATCGAACCTGAGCTAAAAATCACGAAAGCCACGGCGTTACGGTCAGGGATAATGAAAGGCCACCCGTGACCTGTCTCAGCTTGGTCGGTGTCCAGCGTCGTCAAAGACTCCGGCTCCCCGCCGCCGCCCGACACCCGGAACAGCCCGCCGCCGAGGGTGCCAAAGATGATCTGGTTGTCGGTCCCCCAACTGGCACCGTAGATGTTGTTTGGAGATTCGGTTACCGTGACCGGCGGTCCCCCGAAGATTGAGACCTTCTGAAGGGTCGCCTGGTCGGAATAGGGAATGAACCCTACCGACTCGCCGTTGGGAGAGACAAAGGGTCCGATGCCCCCTTCCGTGCCACGCAGTGGCTCCCATGCGAACTGGTCAATGGGGCGCCGGTAGAGCTGGCTCGTCGAACCCGTCGCGTCCGGTAGAGCCGTGTAGATCATGTCGGCGCCATCGCGGGAGATCACGAGGTCTTGGCGGCCTGCTCTCAAGTCAAGGGGGGCCGTGTCGGGCGGAACAATGGCAAACCGCATCACCTCCGCTGGCGTGACGACGGGACCCGTCATGGTCCAGACGGCGAGACTGGCAATGGCCGCAACCGCGAACAACACCAAGACAGCGGGAACCGGTCTCTGCCAGAGTTGGAGCTGAGGTGTGACAGTCGGCTCGGCTGCTGTGCCGACCCTCGTCTCGAACGCACCCTCCATCGCCAGCTGAACATCGCCGATGTCACGGATGCGCTGCTTCGGATCCCGTGCGAGGCACCGCTCCAACAGTCTCCGAACCGACCCGGGCGTGTCGGCAGGAAGCAGTGACCAGTCCACCTCCTTCATCAGCACCATCGCCAACGTGTCGGACACATCACCGCCGCCGAAGGCTCGCCTCCCAGTCAACATCTCATAGAGGACTGCGCCGAACGCCCAGATGTCCGCCCGCTTGTCCACGGTTCGCCCTTTGGCTTGTTCCGGGGCCATGTAAGCGGCGGTGCCGAGGATCACGCCAGCTTGAGTCGCCGCAGCGGTCAGCGTCGGGGACTGTGATGCATCACCGCTCGATGGATCAGGCTGGAGTGCCCGCGCCAGCCCGAAGTCCAAGACCTTGACGGTCCCGTCTTCCCGCACCTTGATGTTGGCGGGTTTCAGATCGCGGTGAATGACACCAGCTTCGTGGGCGGCCTCCAGAGCTTCGGCGATCTGCTTGGCTATGGGTAGAGCTTCATCAACCGGAATCGGCCCTTGAGCGATCCGATCCTCCAGCGTCGGCCCTTCGACCAACTCCAGCACCAGCGCACGGGTGCCTTCGCTTTCTTCGAGGCCGTGGATCTGCGCGATGTTCGGGTGGTTGAGGCTGGCGAGGACTTGGGCCTCTCGCTGGAAGCGAGCGAGGCGATCAGGATCAGCGGCAAATGCCTCGGGCAGGATCTTCAGCGCGACCTGACGGTTGAGCTTCGTGTCGGTGGCTTGATAGACCTGCCCCATGCCGCCCTCGCCGATGAGGGCGGTGACGTCGTAATGGCCGAGTCGAGAGCCAACTTGGAGGGCCATGGATTGTCTGGGCTAGATCGAGGTCATTCTATGCCCAAGTGGCGAGTCACTCCACTAGGCTGCATAGGATGGCCTCTACCATGCGTGCGTGCGCATTCTGCGGGGTTCGGGCGTTGAACGTCTGTATCAGAACGCGGTGTCCTTTTCGTCGCTGATCTCTCCCACCAACTCCTCGAGAACGTCTTCCAAGGTGACGAGCCCGATGGTGCGGCTGTCGCGACGCACGACGGCGCAGTGGACCCGGCGCAACCGGAACTGGAGGAGCAGATCGTCGCAGCGGCGGTCTGCGTCCACGACCAGCCCTTTGCGCACGACCGTCGAGAGCGGGTGGTCGGCGTGGCCCCGGGCCACGGCTTCGAGAATGTCGCGCGTCAGCGTGAATCCGCGGAAGTCGTCGAGCGAAGCCCCGTAGACCGGGTAACGGGAGAATTCCGAGCCCAGCAGCCGCGAGGACGCCTCGCCCAGCGTCGACTCAAGGGGAAGGCTCGCGATCCGCGATCGCGGAGTCATGATGTCGGCAGCTGTCCGGTCGTTGAGGATGAAGACCTTGTGTACGAGGAGACCCTCATCGGGCTCTATGTACCCGGCGCGTCGCCCTAAGGTGGTCAGGGCGCGGATCTGGGTCTCGGTCCCCACTCGTCGCCGACCTCGCCGGAAGAGACGAGAGAACGCATCGAGCATCAGCACGAGCGGATAGAGCGCGTAGGTGCCGACCAGTACGGGGAATGCGGCATAGCGACTGACTTGTGGGGCGTAGTGGGTGCCCAAGGACTTCGGGACGATCTCGGAAAAGACGATCGTCAGCAGTGCCAGGATTACCGTCACCCACCCAATCGCCACCGGTCCGTAGGTCGAGACGGCGGTCTGTCCGATGAGGATCGGGCCCAGGATGTTGATGGTGTTGGTCACGATCACGATAACGACGACGGACCGCGTGAGCTGCTCGGTGATGCGCTTGAGCGCCCTCGCCCCCCAGAGGTCGTGGGCGACGGCCTCCTCGGTCTCGGCCCTGGACACGCTCAGGACCGCAGCGTCGATCAAGGCGACAAGTCCCGAGAGGGCGATGAACGACACGGTCAGTGTGATCAGTAGCAGCATGGTTCGGCAGCGAGCCTCCTAGATGTCACCGGTCGGGCCTGCGATAGGATCGACCGCGTTTCGGACTTCAGATGTTCCCACCATACGTGGATCGAAACCGCGATGCGACGATGAGCGACCCCGGTTGGGTTGGAAGGCGGCAATGGAGCCGTTCGGGGCACCGCGTCGACCCAACTTAGAGCGGGGGAGAAAGCGTTCGCACGCTTCGGGCGGTGCAACGTGTTGCACTCAGATATGAAGCGGACTTCACCTGTTGGTTGCTGTGTGGCGGGCCGGGCCGAGTGCGACGCCTCACTCACTCCTTTCGGGCTTTCAGCAGCATCGGTCCGAACACTATCAGGGCGATCACGAGAACGATGAGGATTTCAAGCATCACTGTCTCTGTTCGGTCGGGTCGAGGTCGAGGCGGGTGTCGCGTGCCTGCCACACCTCGCCCATACCGCCTTCGCCGATTTTGGCGGTGACTTCGTACGGGCCGATGCGGGAGCCGACGGTTAGGGCCATGAGCGAAGACTAAAGGGGGAGACGCCTATCCCTTAGGGGACATGTCCCACTACGGGTACGCGCGGACACCGACGTGCAGCGGCGGGTGCGCCTCGGCGGACTGCTCAGTTTCTACCATCGTGAGGCGGCGTGACAGTGGTCGGGATCGAGCGGCCGTCGGTGCTACCAGTGGGCGACTGACGCTGACGCACCGTGTTCACGCAGCGTGGGTCACCAACTCCGCGATGTCCTCATCTCCTCAATGCGTGGTGTCCGATCATTTTTTGGTCCCGGTGTCCCATTGATTCCCTGACGTGATGAGGTCGGTGGCGCGGTTGCCTTCGTAGCACGCGTACTCGTACAAGCGGTGACCTTCTGGAGCCCTGACGAACGCCTTGGTGGAGATGGTCCACGGCTGCGAATACAGGTCGGGATCCGTCATCGTCACCTCGTACTGAATCGTGTCGGGGTCGGTGAAGATGAAGCGCTCGACCACGGTCAGCCCCGGACTGGTGAATGGCGCCGAGACCTGCGATGACGAACGGCCAAACACCCAGGTCTTGCCGTTGAAATTCGTGACGTCGACAACGAGTGTGTTGCCCTCCCAATGTCCTCGTGAATTGCCATTCCACAGTCGGATGTTCTCGCCCAGGTGGGGTCGTTCGTCCAGCCGGATGATACGGTACTGGTGACCCTGCTCGTAATGAATCACCACCATGCCCGGCCGCTGAAGGAACTGATAGCCGCTGTACGCATTGGGCGAGTTGATCCGGGGCACACCGTACGGCAGACACTTGGACACCGGGTCCAGGAAGAGCGGATCCAAGGGGTCCATTCCTTTACCCTGGTGGGCCGAGATGTACTGCTTGGCCTTGACGGCCCAGGCCTGCCATGGAATTGTCCCGTCCGACGGGTCCACGATAATCGCGGTCTCGTCGCGCGTCCTCGTGACATCGTGCCAAATATTTATGACGGGCGGTCCGTCGCCGCGGGGCGCAGCCGAACGTGTGGCAGGCCTGGGCGCGGGTCTCTCGAGTGGCCGGCCAAAGCCGTCTTGGGAAAGTTCCACGACTCGGTGCTGGTCTCTGCCTGGGGTGGCGACGATGAGGGTTCCTGTGCAAAAACGGAGCCTGTCGCGATCCACAGCGTCGCGACGATCGCGGAAAGCGAGGCGACAGTTATGTGCAGTCGGCGTGTCATGCAGTTTCTCCCTTTGGTATCACTTGGACCATTCGCGATGCTGCTCGAGGGCGGTAGAGGGAAACGCCTCGGCGATCTGCTTCGCGATAGGCAGTGCCTCGTCAACCGGAATCGCGCCCTGGGCTATGCGATCAGCCAGTGTTGGGCCCTCAACCAGCTCCAGCACCAACGCACGAGTGTCGTCAGCCTCTTCGAGTCCGTAGATAGCCGCAATGTTCGGGTGGTTCAGGCTGGCAAGCACCTGGGCTTCACGCTGAAACCGAGCGAGGCGATCAGGATCAGCCGCAAAGGCTCCCGGCAGGTTCTTCAGCGCCACGTCCCGGTCGAGCTTGGTATCGGTGGCCTGATAGACCTGGCCCATGCCGCCTTCGCCGATGAGGGCGGTGACGGCGTAATGGCCGAGGCGTGAGCCGACGCCAAGCGACACTGACCCTCCTTGAGGATAGGGGGATGAACCTACGGGATTATACGGCCGTGGACCCTGCCTGACACGCTATGCTGGGCGTGGGCATCCCGCTATCAGCACGAATGCGTCGATCGAGTTCACTCTGGACGGCCATCATCGGATTCGCAACGCTGGTTCACGTGGACTGGCACGTCGGTCGGCCTGGCGCTGGGCTGCTCGATGGCGATCTTGAATATCACTGGGTCTTGGGGCTGCTGACCGGGGGCGTTCTGGCTTGGTGGAGCACACGGCACTGGCCAACTCGAGATTGGCGAGTAGGTGGCACCGTGCTGATCGTCGGCACCGTTCTGGGTCAAGGAGTGGAACCGTTGGCGGAAGTGCTCTTTTCAGGCAGTTGGGAACCCCTGACGAGTCCGCTCCGCTGGCAAATATTCGGTCAGTTCGTGTTCGCCACCACGGCGACGTTCGTAGGCCTACGTGGCCTTCAACGTATCAGCCCAGGTCCGCCACGCGCCTCGTGAGAAAACTTGGTATCGGTGGCCTGATAGACCCGGCCCATGCCCCCCTCGCCGATGAGGGCGGTGACATCGTAATGGGCGAGGCGGGAGCCGACGGTGAGACCCATGAGTTGTTAGCTGAGATCGAGGGCATTGTATGCCGCGACCCTCGTTTGTCCAGCAGCCTGAACGGTATTACCTCTATTAGGCGTACGTACGCTTCGTGCGGGGCTTCAGCAGCACCGTTGGTAGTCAGGACCGTCGAAGCCGGTTAGAGGGTGGGAGAAGCCGTTCGCACGCTTTTGGCTGTGCAACGCAGATATGAAGCGGGCTTCAACTGTGGGCCGGGTGAGCGTTACTCGACGGGGACGAGGCGCTTGAGTTCCTCCAACCAGTTTTGGACAAGGACTATCTGCGTGGGGTTCTCGCCATCGCCCCCCGATGTCTCCTTCAGCATCAGGAAGCGCCCGTCCTGCCCGACGTGATACTGGCGTCCACCTGTGACTCCGACGGAGGCCGAATAGTTGCCATCGAAGAGCTGTCTGGGGGTCCCGAGACTGACTGTACCGCCCTCCGTGCTCACGTCGATCGCCATGACCGCCGTGCCGTCACGGTAGAACAACTCAGACCCATCGGCCGACCATATGACACTCTTGCCACCGCCGATCGACACCGGCACAATCCGACCCAGGTCCGGGTACGGTTGCAAGTAGATTTGGTCCTCACCCGATTCGTTCGACCGATACGAGATCCAGTTGCCGCTGGGCGACACCTCGGTGTTGGCGCGCAAGAACTCGCCCTGGAGCAGGGGCGTCGGCGTGCGCTCGCCGTCGAGTGGAAGTGTGAAGACTTCAGTGTGCCTCGCGGAGAACCGCCGCGAAAAGATGACTGTCCCTCCATCCGGCGTGACCGAGCTGGCACCGTCAGTACCTTCGCTGTTCATCAGGCGTTCGATTACGCCACTCCCGTCAGCGGGCACCCAGTGGAGGTCAAGGTCAAGACCGCCGTCGACGTTCCAGCCAAAAATCACGTGCTGACTGTCCGGGGTCCAGACTGGTAAACGCGCAATGGCCTCGTGAGTCAGTCGAAGGCCTCTGCCCGTCCCGGTGTCGTAGACCCACAACGCCAACCCCTGCTCTGGATCGGAGACGACGACAGCCAGGCGAGTTCCGTCCGGGGAGAGACGCGGCTCGCGGTATCGCTGCGGGGGCAGCGGCAGCGGTTCCTCGTTGCCCTCGCGGTCAACCCACACGACGGTTTGTCCCCCTAAATCCCCGGCAGTGCCCCGCACATACACTAGCGAACCGTCGCCCGCGAACGCCGCTTGCACGCCCGCCGTGTTCGTCATGGCCACCCCGTCAAGAATCGGCACCGGCTCAAGACTCAGGTCAAGTCGATCGCGATCAAACGGTGCCGTCCACAGCGATCCGTCGCGCCCGAAGACCAGATGGTCTGTGGGAAGGAGGTGAGGGTCGGTACCGTCAGCCAACGTCCGACGCTCCCCCGTGTCCAGCGATTGCACGGCAACGTGGCTCCCTCCGGTAGTCAGCACGGTGAACAGCACCGCGCGCCCGCCGGGAAGCACCTCGGGCAACCGGTGTTCGACCTCGCCGTCCCGCAACTCTGTGAACGACCGTGGCTCCCCCTCCCCGCCTACCGCAGAAACCTCCATGAGGCCAGAACCTAGGCTGCCGAAGACGATCGTCTCGTCGAGGGTCCAGGTCGCGCCCCGGTGAACGCACTCACACAGCGTCACGGCCGGTCCTCCACGGAGGGCCACTTTCTTCATCTGGTTGCGGCTGTGAAAGGCGACCCACTCGCCATCTGGGGAAAAGAAAGGTTCGTTGGCGTCCTCGGTACCCGGAATCGCGACTGGGTCGAGTTGGTTGAGCGAACGCCGGTACAGCTGTCGTTCGCCCCCGCTGGTTCCGATGTAGACAAGCGTGCTGGCATCCGGCGAAAGGACGAGGACATGGCCACGCGCTTGCGCGAGCTGCTGAGAGGCCGGGAGATTGATGGCGGATCGCACCACCGCCTGAGGCTCCGCCGAGCCAACATTTCCCAGGCTCCACACGGCCAAGCCAGAGAAGATACCGACGATCACCGAGGCCGCTACGGCCAGTGGCAGCGCCTGCCGCCATCCCCTCGGTTGCCCGACGGGTGTAACGGCTGTTGAGAAGGACGGCTCCTCCGCATGCATTGCGGTTGCTTCCTCAAGATGAATGAGGGCCTCGCCGACGTCACTGAGCCGCCGCTTCGGTTTCCGTTCCAAACACCGACGCAGCAACCGCTTGATGGGCGCTGGCGTGGGTGTGGGGAGGGTGCTCAAGTCCAGATCGCGTTCGAGTACCCTCGCCAACACGTGCGAGATGGTTTCGCCGGTAAACAGCCGCTGCCCGGCGAGCATCTCGAAGAGCACGACACCAAAGGACCAGAGATCGCTCCGCTTGTCCGCTGTCTGGCCACTGGCCTGCTCAGGCGACATATACGCCGCCGTCCCCATGATCACGCCCATCTGCGTTGCAGCGGCGGTCAACGTCGGGGACTGTGACGGATCGGCGTCGGGCGTAGTATCCAGTGCCTTCGCTAACCCGAAGTCCAAGACCTTGACCGTCCCGTCATCGCGGACCTTGATGTTCGCTGGCTTCAGGTCGCGGTGGATGACACCAGCCTCATGGGCGGCCTCCAGAGCCTCAGCAATCTGCTTCGCGATCGGCAACGCTTCGTCGATGGGGATCGGCCCTTGCGCGATGCGGTCAGCCAGGGTCGGCCCCTCGACCAACTCCAGCACCAGGGCACGAGTGTCGTCAGCTTCTTCCAAGCCGTAGATCGCCGCAATGTTGGGATGGTTCAGGCTGGCGAGGACGTGGGCCTCTCGCTGGAACCGAGCGAGTCGATCAGGGTCAGCGGCAAACACCTCGGGCAGGATCTTCAGCGCCACCTGGCGGTTGAGCTTCGTGTCGGTGGCTTCCCACACCTCTCCCATGCCGCCTTCGCCGATGAGGGCGGTGACGTCGTAATGGGCGATGCGGGAGCCGACTTCTAGCGCCATGGGTTGTCAGGCTGAGATCGAAGGTGTATGCCGCTGTCTCAGTTTGTCCAGCAGCCGGCACGGTATTACCTCCACAAGGCGTACGAACGCCTGCTACGGGGCTTCGCCCGGGTGGTAGGCGTCAGGATCGTTTGGGCTGGTTAGGGGGCGGGACATCCCGGCGCCTCACGGCTTCACCGATCCCGACAGCGCCACCGTCGCCGGGTCGACGGAGATAGAGGTGGACCCCATCAACTGGACAGCTGATCGACGTCGCTAAGTGGAATCTTCTGCGTGACATTCCCGTCAAGATGAGAGGGGGCAGAAGATGACGAAGAGGAAACGACGAAATCATTCACCAGTTTTTAAAGCCAAGGTCGCGTTGGCCGCAGTACGAGGAGAGCGTACTTTGGCCGATCTCGCCGAGCAGTTCGAGGTGCATCCGAATCAGATCCAGGACTGGAAGAAGAAGCTGGTGGCGGATGCCGAGCATGTGTTCGGCGCCGGTGCGGTCGAGGCTGAGCATTCCGAGCAGGAGACCCAGCAGCTCCACGCCAAGATCGGTCAGCTGACGATGGAGAAGGATTTTTTATCCAAAGCGCTCGGTCGAGACCGGTGAGCGAGCGCCGAGCGATGATTCAAGCTGTCCACCCGTTGACAGTCACCCGACGCTGCGAGCTGCTCGATGTGGCGCGGTCGACGGTGTATTACCACCTCACCGGGATCCCATCGGAGGATCTGGCCCTGATGCGCCTCCTGGACGAGATCCACTTAGAGCGTCCGTTCTACGGTAGTCGCCGCCTTCGAGACGAACTCGAGACCCAGGGGCACCCGGTGAATCGCAAGCGGGTCCAGCGGCTGATGCACCAGATGGGCCTGAGTGCCCTGTATCCGAAGCCGCGCACGAGCCAGCCCGGGGTCGGACACACGGTGTATCCGTACCTGCTGAGGGGCCTGTCCATCGAGCGACCGAATCAGGTGTGGGCAACCGATATCTGCTACATCCCGATGGCGCACGGGTTCATGTATCTGGTGGCCATCATGGATTGGTACTCGCGCCGCGTCCTGGCCTGGCGGGTGTCGAACACCTTCGACAGCGACTTCTGTGTCGAGGCCCTCGAGGACGCGCTCACCCGCTACGGGCCGCCGGAGATCTTCAATACGGACCAAGGCGCCCAGTTCACGTCCCAGGCGTTTACGACGGTGCTCAAGACCCACGCGGTGGCCATCAGCATGGACGGCAAGGGCCGCTGGGTCGACAACGTGTTCGTCGAGCGGCTCTGGCGCAGCGTCAAATACGAGGATGTGTATCTCCATGCGTACGAAACACCCGCCTCGCTCCGCGCAGGGCTGACCTGCTATTTTCAGTTCTACAACGGGCGACGGCGTCATAGTTCACTTGGTCGGCGGACGCCAGATGTGGTGTACTTCGGCACCACCGGCTTCGGCACGGCGGCCTGAAACACGATGGAGATTTCACTTAAGCCGCTGTCCAGGTTTCGGGGTCCACTTCTGATCTCCTCGAGCCGCTGCACCACGTCCGGGGTGCCGCCCTCTTGAAACCGGCCCCCGAGATGCCGGGCCAGGAAGCGCTCCGCCGCCATGAACATCGCCATGCTGTTCACGGGGCGCCGGAACCCGTGGCCCTCGTCCGGCGCCAGCAGATACTCGATGGGGAACCCCCGATCGCGGAGAGCGATGACAATCTGCTCCGATTCCAGCCGGTTCACCCGCGGGTCGTTGGCGCCTTGCACCACTAGTGTCCTGAGTACGAAATAGCTGTACACGAAACGCTGTACTTTGCGCTGCCCGTTTGGTACGGTAGCGCATGTTCATTCAACGGTACTGTGTCTACGCATCGCCGACCGAGCAAGCCCAGTTGGCCCAGGTGGCTGAGCGCGGGACGACGACGCAGAAGGTGGCGCGGCGGGCGCGGATCGTGTTGATGCTGGCGCAACAGGCCTCGCCGATGGTCGTGGCCCGGACGCTGCACGTCAGTCGGATGACGGTGCGGTTGTGGGCGCGCCGGTTTGTGGCCGAGGGGGTTCCGGGCGTGCTCCGCGACGCCACGCGTCCGGGCCGACGCCCACGCTTGACCCTGACGAAGGTGCAGGCGATCGTTGACGCGACCCTGACGACGCGCCCGCCGGCCGGCACCCATTGGAGTAGTCGCGCCCTGGCGGAAGCGCAGGGCGTGAGCGACGGCACGATTCGTAAGATCTGGCGACAACACGGCCTCCAGCCCCACCGCGTGGGGCAGTTCAAGCTGTCGACCGACCCCCACTTCGTCGAGAAGCTGCGCGACGTGGTGGGGCTGTATCTGAATCCACCCGCCAAAGCGGTGGTGTTTTGCGTCGATGAGAAGAGTGGGATCCAAGCGCTGGACCGGACGCGCCCGGTGTTGCCACTGCGGCCCGGCGTCCCCGAACGCCAGACCCATGACTACGTCCGCTACGGGACGACCACGCTGTATGCCGCACTGCGCGTGCTCGATGGCGTCGTGATCGGCGAATGCCGCCGCCGTCACCGGAGTCAAGAATTCGTGCAGTTCCTCCGGCGGCTGGAACGCGCGACGCCTCCCGATCAGCCGCTGCACCTGATTTTGGACAACCTGAGTGCCCACAAGAGTCCCCAGGTGCGGCGCTGGCTCACGCGCCATCCCCGCGTGCACTTTCACTTCGTGCCCACCAGCAGCTCCTGGCTGAATCTGGTGGAACGCTGGTTCGCGGAGATCACTCGCACGCGGCTCCGCCGGGGTACCTTCACCAGCGTGCCGGCGCTCGAGCGAGCGATCCACGACTACTTGACTCATTACAATCAGCATGCGAAGCCGTTTATCTGGACCAAGGATGCCGACACCATCCTCGCGAAGGTCGACCGGTGTAAAGAAGCGTTAAACGCACCACACTAGTAACGGCGTCTTGATGCGGTCTGCTGCGTTCAACGGCGATCGCTCCTCGAGCCAGGCCCGTCCCTCGGGCGTGTCAAGATCCGCCATTCGGGCGAACAGCATACGACGCCTCGACTCCCAGTAGGGCGGGGTGGCGTTCAGCAGCGTGACCAGGTTCGATGGGCCCACGATGTCCACCGCGGCGCGGTAGACATCCGGCGTGAAGGCGACACCCGCCAGCACCGCGTAGCCGCCATAGGAGACGCCCAGGATGCCCACCCGCTCGGTGTCGGCGATCCCCTGTGCGACGAGGTGGCGCACACCCTCGGTGACGTCATCCTGCATGAGCCGGCCCCACTCCCCGTTGCCCGCGTTCAGGAACGCCTCGCCATATCCGGTGGAGCCGCGGAAGTTGGGACGGAGCACGGCATAGCCCCGGTTGGCGAAGAACTGCGCCACCGGGTGGTAGCCCCACACATCGCGGCCCCAGGGGCCACCGTGCGGGATGACGAGCGTCGGGAGATCCCGTGGCGCCACCCCCGTCGGCAGCGTCAGATACGCCGGGATCTCGAGGCCATCCGAGGAGGGGTAGCGGATTGCCTGCATCGGCGCCAGGGCGTCGCGGGGGAGATCGTCTCGAATCCGATACTGGAAGGTGATCGCCTTCGCGCCCCGATCGAAGACGTAGGCCTCCCCGGGCTCGATGTCGCTGACGGCGGTCACCAGCCACAGCCGCTCGTCGAGCGTGCGGGAGCCGACCCTGAGCTCGGTGCCCGGCAGCTGCGTGGCCAGCCAGGCGAAGTCCGCCTCCGCGTCCGGGTCACGGAAGTAGCGCCTGAGCCGGTCTTCGCGGTAGGAGGTGACGACCAGCTCCTCGGTGACGGAGGAGAAGCTGATGCCGGCCAGATCGACCCGACCGAGCGGATCCGACTCGAGCAGCTCCACCGCCCCGGTGGCGACATTCAGCAACGAGAGGCCGATGAGGTCGACCTCCTCGCCGCGATTGGTCCGGAGATACACGCGCTCGCCATCGCGATGAAACCGGTCGGGACCGCAGGTCTCGAAGACATCGCACGAGTAGATGGTGGCGAGCCCGTCCGGATCGACGCGGAGGATCTCCTGGTCCCCGTTGGGGGCGGACCGAGTGGCCAGCCGAAGGTCTCCCTCGAGGTCGAAGATCCAGCCCCCGATCTGCTCGGTGTTCTCCCGAACGAGCGTCAGCTCGCCGGTCGAGAGCGTCAGCTTGTACAGGTCGTGCCACCGGGGGTCACGGTCGTTCAAGCCGAGGTAGACGACGTCCGGCGTGTTCTTCGGCGCGCTGTAGAGCAGCACCCGCACGCCCTCGAGACCGGTCAGATCCCGCGAGGGTGGGGCGTCCTCGCTCGGCTCGGTCGGGGCGTCCGGGTCGACGGCATACAGGTTGAAGTTCTCGTCGCCGGCGTTGTCCTTCACGTAGAGCACCAGCTCGCTGTCGAGGCTCCAGAGGTATCCGCCGATGGGGCGCCGCGTCTCGGTCGACAGCAGGCGCGCATCCTCGAACGGCTCGTCGACCCGCTTCACCCACACGTTCAACGTTCCGTTCCACGGCTTAATGAACGCCAGGTACTCGCCGTCGGGTGAGAGCTGGGCCCCGGTGATCTCCGGATTCCCGAAGAACAGCTGCCGATCGATGAGATCGGGCAGGCCGACGGGCTCCTTGGTCTGGGCAGTGGCGCCGCCCACGAGCAGCAGCGTGGACAGCAGCACGGCGTAGAGGGTCGAGGTCAGCGCTCGCATCACGTCCCGCGCGTTGAGTCCAATCGGCAGTATTCGGTGCATGGGTCTCCATTCTACGCCGTCGCGGTCACCCCGCGACGCGTGTCCTTCGCCAAAACTGCGACCTCCCGCTGAAAGCGCGCCAGCCGATCAGGATCAGCGGCAAACGCCTCGGGCAGGATCTTCAGCGCGACTTGCCGGTTGAGCTTGGTGTCGGTGGCTTGATAGACCTGCCCCATGCCGCCTTCGCCGATCTTGGCGGTGACGCTATACGGGCCGAGGGTGGTGCCGGGGTGGAGTGGCATGGCTATGGGGTTGGTACTCGTTCCTTCAGCTCTTCGAACCAGTTCAAGACGATGTTGATCTGGGGCGTCGCAGATGCATCGGAGTCGGCTTGGCCCACCGGAACAGCCACGAGGAATTGTTGGCTATCTGGCGTGACATCGTAGTCTCGGTAGGGGCGAATGGCGAAAAACCCCTGCACTGGAAGGAGTCGCTCGGCTCCATTCTGAAATCCTCGTATCGTCTCGACGTCAACCGCCGCGATTTGACCGCCGCGTTGATAGAAGAGTTCAGTGCCGTCTGCTGACCATCGCGGCCCGAAAGCCCTCGTCGTGGCTTCCGTGACACGGTACGTTCTGCCCGTCGGTGGGACGGGCTGGACGTAGACGTCACCTGAGCTGGGGCTACTATCGGAGCGGTAGGCGATCCAGTTTCCATCCGGTGAGAAGGTCGCGCCCACTTGGGCGTTCTCAGGATCGTCATAAAAGAGGACGGGTTCAGCGGCCGTTCCGCTCTCGAGGGACAGCGTCCAAATATCTCCCTCTGCTACAAATCCAGGATCACGCCCTTGGGTAAAGGCGAGCGTCCGCTCATCAGGAGACCATCCCGTTGGGAGAAGAGAGACGTCTTCGTCCGCCAGAAACAGCGCCTCTGCCACGTCAGTCCCATCCGCGAACTGCCAATAGATTCCCCGAAGGCCGTCTCTGTCGGACACGAACGTCACGCGCTCTCCGTCCGGCGTCCAGAGCGGAAAGCGGTTGCTGCCCTCCGACGTCTGCGTCAGGCGACGCATGGCAGTATTGCCAGACATGTCATAGACGAAAATCGCACTGCCGCCTTCATCTCTCACCTCGACAGCGAGGCGGGTCCCGTCAGGTGAGAGGCGTGGTCCGAAATACGCCTGCGGGGGCACGTCGAGGGGTTCGGCGTTGCCGTCTCGGTCGATGAGCGCAAGAACGAAAGACCCAGCTCCGCCCGCAGAGGCACCCAGCACATACACCAGCCGCCCGTTGTCGGAAATGCTGAAATTGGCTGCGCCGGAGGCCTTGACCGCGACACCCTCGACCAAAGGAACGGGGTTCCCCGTGACGGCGAGGAGCGAAGCGTCAAACGGCACGGCGCGCACCGACCCGTCCGCGGCGGCGTAGACCAGGTGCCCCGTCGAGACGTAGTGGGGGCTCACACCGGTGAGGCCGAGCCGCGTCACGTCCCCCGTGTTGAGGTCAAGAACGGCAAGCTGTCCGGTGGACAGCGGCAGGCCAGCGGTGATCACAAACACCACGGCCTTCCGGCCTGGAATGCTAAAGGGCCACAGGTGACCGTTCTCACCTTG
Source organism: Vicinamibacterales bacterium (assembly GCA_965249105.1). Lineage (GTDB taxonomy): Bacteria > Acidobacteriota > Vicinamibacteria > Vicinamibacterales > UBA8438 > CAUZIB01. The sequence goes on from OZ252219.1 coordinate 3,715,910, forward strand.
CTCGGTGTCCAATGTGGTCAGCGTCTCAGGCTCTCCACCGCCTCCCGAGACGCGCAGCAACCCGCCACGCAGCGTGCCGAAGATGATCTGCTCGTCCGCCCCCCAGCTTGCGCCGACGATGGGGTTCGGAGATTCGGTCAGCGCGACCGGTGGTCCGCCGAAGATCGATTCCTTCTGCACGGTCGTGGAGCTGGCAAGGGACCCGACCCATTCACCGTCGGGGGAGACGAAGGGGCTTGCGCCCGCTCCGCCGCGCAGGGGAACTCCACCGAACTGGTCAATGGGCCGAAGGATGAGCTGTCGTTGCCCATCGTCTGACGCTCTACTTTGGTAGACGATCTGCGTGCCATCGCGGGTGATCGCGAGGTCTCTGAAAAGTCCAACGCCGGAAAACGGGGCGGTGTCGGTTGGGACAATGGTAAACCGCATCAGGTCAGCCGGGATGACGTCGGGACGGGTCATACCCCACACGGCGAGACCTGTGATGGCAACGAGAACCACCGCGACAATCGTTGCCGGGATCGGTCGCTGCCAGACCTGGAATTGAGGCGCCGCAGTCGGGTCGGATCGTGTGCTGACTGTCGTCTCGAACGCTCCTTCCATCGCCAACCGCACATCGCCCATGTCACGGATGCGCTGGAGCGGGTCTTTCTCCAGGCATCGGTGAAGAACCGTCCGAAGCGTCTCGGGCAGGTCTGGAGGGAGCCTCCTCACATCAACATCGGACTTCATTACCGACGCCAGTGTGAGCGAGACATCCTCACCCTGGAATGGGCGCACGCCGGTCAACATCTCGTAAAGGACAACCCCGAAAGCCCAGATATCGGCGCGCCTATCGACGGTCTTCCCTCGCGCTTGCTCCGGCGACATGTAGGCGGCCGTCCCCAGGATCACGCCCATCTGCGTTGCGGCAGCGGTGAGCGTCGGGGACTGCGATGGATCGCCCTCAGGTGTCGTGTCCAGTGCCTTGGCGAGGCCGAAGTCCAGCACCTTGACGGTTCCGTCGTCTCGGACTTTGATGTTGGCGGGCTTCAAATCGCGGTGAATCACACCGGCTTCGTGAGCGGCTTCAAGGGCTTCCGCGATCTGCTTCGCTATCGGCAGAGCTTCATCGAGCGGGATCGCACCCTGTGCGATCCGGTCAGCGAGGGTCGGCCCTTCCACCAGTTCGAGGACCAGCGCACGGGTGCCCTCGCTTTCTTCAAGGCCGTGGATCTGCGCTATGTTCGGGTGGTTCAGGCTGGCGAGGACTTGCGCCTCACGCTGGAACCGAGCAAGCCGATCCGGATCAGCCGCAAACGCTTCCGGCAGGATCTTCAGCGCGACTTGCCGGTTGAGCTTCGTATCGGTGGCCTGATAGACCTGTCCCATGCCCCCCTCACCAATGAGGGCGGTGACGTCGTAATGGCCGAGGCGAGAGCCGACGTTCAGAGCCATAAGCTGTCGCTGGATCTAAGGACGCAGATTAGAGGTCATTCTATGCTCAAGCGGTCAGCGGCTCCACCAGCCAGCACAGCATCGCCTCTGAGAGGCGACGTACGCTGCGTACGGGAACCGGCGAAATCACGTGGGTCCCCGCCGTATGATTGTCGGATGAGGAAGATTCTCTGGGTGTGGCTCCTTGCGCTTACGTTGCCGCTCGCGGCTCCGCTTCACGCTCAGGACGTGGTCGACTTGATCCTCCACGACGGCAAGATCTTCGCCGCCGACGAGCTGTTGTCGACGTACACCTCCATTGCGATCCGGAACGGGCGTATCGTGGCGCTCGGGTGGGATGGGCTGCTCGACCAATATCGAGCCGATCGCGTGATCGACCTCGGGGGACGCCTCGTCACCCCCGGCTTCATTGACACGCACATCCACATCAGTGGCGATCCCGAGCGCTGGGTCGATCTGTCCGGGCTGGAGAACATGGCCGAGCTCAAGGCACGGGTCACTCGGAAAGCCGAGCAGCTGGGGTCGGGAGAGTGGATTACCGGTTACGGGTGGTCAGAGGACGAGCTGACGGAGCAGCGGAGGCCGCTCCGCTGGGACCTGGACGACGCCGCGCCGGCCAACCCGGTGGTGCTGACGCGGGCGGGCGGCCACAGTTCGGTGGCCAGCACGATGGCGCTCGAAGAGGCCGGTGTCACGACCGACACCGAGACGCCGCCGGGCGGCATCATCGAGCTCGGCGAGGACGGCGAGATGAACGGCATTCTGCGCGAGGCCGCGCAGGGCCTCGTTCGGCGCATGGTGCCCGACCCGACGCCCGAGGAGCTGCGGACGAGCTTCGTCCAGAATCTGCGGGACCTGCTGTCGCTGGGCGTCACGGGTCTAATTCAGGCTGGGGTCGGGATCCGCGGATACCAGGACTGGCAGTCGGTGTACGACGAGTTCCGCGGCGAACTCCCCCGGGCCGCCGTCCAGCTGCGCGTGCCGCCCGACGTGGAACGCGCAACCCGGATACTGGACGAGTTCGGCAAGGTTACGGGCGACGGCGACGAGTGGCTGCGGGTCGGACCAATGAAGTTCTTCGTCGACGGCGGCTACACGGGTGCGGCCGCCTGGACGCTGGAAGCCTACAAGGGCCAGCCGGGCTACCACGGCACGGGCGCGCTCGTCGACGAGGACGGCCTCTATCAGATCTCGAAGGCCGCGCACGACCGTGGCTGGCAGATGGGATTCCACACGATCGGTGATGCCGCGATCAAGACGACGATCGACACCTGGGTGCGAATCATCGAGGAGTCGCCGCGCGCCGACCATCGCCATTACCTCAACCACTTCACCGTCCAGCCGCCGGCCGAGACGATGCAGAAGATGGCGACCTACAACATCCACATCGCCCAGCAGCCGAATTTCACCTACACGCTGGAGGGGCGCTACGATGAGCACCTGGCGGGCGAGCGTATCAGACGAACAACCCGCTCCGATCGCCGATGTCACATGGGGTGTTCGTCGCGCTCGGGAGCGACATCCTCCCGATCGGCCCGATGGTGGGGCTCTACGCCGCCGTCACGCGCAAGGGAATGTCCGGAGCGGTCGTTGGGGCGGATGAGGCGCTGACGATGCCGGAAGCGATCGTCGGCTATACCCGGCTCGCTTCGTATCTCACCTTCGAGGAGGACGTGAAAGGGACGCTCGACGTCGGAAATTACGCTGACATGGTCGTGCTGTCGCAGGATCTCCTCACCATTGATCCCGACGACACCATGGCCACCGAGGTCGACATGACCATCCTCGGCGGCACCGTCGTCTTCGAGCGCAACAACTAGCCTGCGGCAGCACCTTCAGCGCTACGTCCCCGTCGAGCTTCGTGTCTCTCGCTCGATACACCTCCCCCATGCCGCCTGCGCCGATCTTGGCGGTGACGGCATACGGGCCGAGGGTGGTGCCAGGTTCTAGGGGCATTGGTCAGTTCGTCGGCACTAGGCTATGAAGGCTCATGTGCCCCCCAGCAACTTCTCCAACTTGGGTCGGTCGAACCCCACTACTGCTTCCCCGTCAATCACCGTGACCGGAGTCGTCATGTAGCCGAGCTTCTCCAGGTCGGCGAGCGCAGACTCGTCGGAGGTAACGTCGCGGTCAACGAAATCGATGTTCCTCTGCGAAAGAAACTCCTTCGCTTTGCCACAGAACATTCACCCTGGCTGGCTGAAAATGACCACCTTGGGGGCCATAGATCTACTCCTGCCGCGACGGCGATGAACCCCTCGGTTCCGCCGCGGACACCTGCCGGTTGAGCTTGGTGTCGGTGGCTTGATAGACCTCGCCCATGCCACCCTCGCCGATCAGGGCGGTCACGTCGTAATGGCCGGGTCGGGAGCCGACTTCGAGAGCCATAGGGTTGTTGCGGCTGAACTTGGGCTCATTCTATGTGTAAGTAGTGAGTCACTCCACTGGCCTGCACAGAATGGCCTTCAGGATGCGTGCGTGCGCATTCTGCGGGGGTTCGGGCGCTGTGAAGGTGGTTAGGCGGCGTCGGGCTCGCTATCGAGCGGGAGAATGCGTTTGCACGCTTGCTAATGAATCAGCTGATGCCCCGTGTGGGTGACAGCCATCGGCGGTAAGGACGAGAAACGGCAGCGCATCGGACATCCCGTGAGGCTACCCGTCACGGCTTCAACCACTCAGGAACACTCTGCGGGATACAATGGCCGCCGCTGGGTCGAGCTTCAGAAGCTCGACTATGCCCTGCGGAGAACGGAGAAGTCATTAATCATGCACGCAACACAGATCCATTCAGCGAGTCGGCAAATCGTCGTCGTAGCTCTCAGTGCCGTTGTCTTGGTGGCCAACTACTGCCCAGGAGTTTGCGACCGGCGAGCCCATCGGCGCGCTCAGCGAGGCAGGAGCGTGGCGACCGATGTCGGACAACGTCACGGTCTACGGCAGCTTTCATTTTTCTGAGAGTTGCACGTTCGATCCCAACAAGAACCTGATCCTGGCCATGAATGCCGGCAACCGCGGAGACACCGGCGCAGATGATGGCTACGTCTCCCTCATCAACCCCGATGGAAGCGTACACACGCCCAAGTGGATCGGCGCCACGCGGGACGGACTGGAACTCCATGATCCCTTGGGCAGTGCCATCAGCAGCGGCGTGCTCTACACCGTTGATTCGGGTCACGTCCGTCAATTCGATCTGGAAAGCGGTCGCCCCCTGCGGTCCGTTCCCGTACCGGGCTCGACGCTCTTGAATGGCATCGCCGTGGCCGACGATGGCACCGTATACGCTTCCAACACGCGGCCCGTGGGACAGATCTGGAAGGTCACGGCAGACGATGAGGCGTCACTGTTTGCAGACGGCGCGCCGCTCCAGGCCCCCAACGGCGTCGCGATCGACCAGGATGGCAACGTGGTGGTGGTCAACGTCGGTGACAACGCCGTCATCACCTACGACCGAAGCGGAGAGGTCATTCAGACAGAGCACAGCGTCGAAGGCGGGAATGATGGCGTCGTGGTCACCGCCGACGGGACGAAATACGTGAGCAGCGTACGCTACGGTAGCGTGTCGCGTATCCGTCCTGGGCAAGACGCAGAGATCGTCGCGTCGGGTATCCCAAGCGCGGCGTCCATGTGCTACGACTCGACTCAGAACCAACTGGTCATTCCACTGAACAGCAACTACGCGCTCGCGTTTGTCAGGCTCAACAGTCAGGATTAGACTGCCGACTTGGCCTCAACCACCAGCCCATTCAGCGCCACCTGGCGGTTGAGCGTGGTATCGGTGGCCTGATAGACCTCCCCCATGCCGCCTTCGCCGATGAGGGCGGTCACGTTGTAGTGGGCGAGGCGGTCACCGACGTTCAGCGCCATTTAGTCTCACTGTTCCAGATGTCGGCGTCGGGTCCCTCTGCTAGGGGAACGATAAGAGCCAGACGAGGCGAAACTGTCGAAAGTGGTGGTTGAAATGAACACCATGCACACGACTCCAGGATCGCAAGGTCAGTGGTCCCAGAAGCGTGTGGACCGCTTCCTTACCAGGCTGCTCATCGAGGCGTTGGACGAACCTGTCGAGTGCTTGGAGCAGCAGGTCTTTCTCGACGGCGAACGTATGCTCGGCCGGTGGAAGCCAGTCCTTCGGCAACCGCGCCCTCGACGGCGGCCAGATCGTGAAGACGTGGAAGAATAGCACTCGGATGATGCTTCGGAGCCCTGGAATGCTACGGTCGGGAACCTCAACCTCACCCATCGAGATTTCCAGGGCGCGCCGCAGATGCCGAATCATCAACGTCGCATCCATGCGGCCCCACCTGGGCTTCGTATCAGGTGCCAACCCACGTATACGGTCCCGAAAGACGGTCAGATGTGGCGCGGTCAATGATGGCATGATCATCACCCGCTGAGCGCCACCTGCCGGCTCAGCTTGGTGTCTCTGGCTTGCCAGACCTCACCCATGCCGCCTTCGCCGATGAGGGCGGTCACGTTGTAATGTCCGAGTCGGGAGCCGACTTCTAAGGTCATCGCGTCTGTGGGCTGAGATCCTCGCTATTCTGCAAGGGCCTTCACTAGGCGATAGAGAAACTCCTGGCCCTCATAGAAATGTTCAATCCGAATCCGCTCGTCTTGCCCGTGCGCCCGCACGTCGTCCATGTCCCTGAAAATTCCGCTCACCCCGTAGACTGGGATTCCCTCGAGGCGCAGCGACAGCCCGTCGGTCGCGCCGGTCGACATCACGGGCAGCACAGGCACGCCGGGCCACATCTCCTGAGTGATCCGCTCGATGGGGCCCAGCACCTCGGGCGGCAAGGGTGAAGACGGGCTCGGAGTAGCGGCGTTAACAGCCGTGACCTGTACACCGAACGACTCCCCTAGCGCCTGGAGCGTGCTGTGAACTTCGGCCGAGTCGTGGTTCGGAAGGATGCGGCAGTTCACATTGGCCCGAGCAGACTGTGGCAGTGCGTTCGGCGCGTGGCCACCCTCGAGCAAGGTCGCGACGCAGGTCGTGCGAAGCCTCGCGTTGTACCCGGGTTCTTTGGAAAGCGTGGCGTTCGCCCCCGCGTCGCTCGGATCAGTGACGATCCGCCGCATGGCCTCGCCCATCTCGCCACCGATCAGGTCGGCTAACCCGGCGAAGAACGCCTCGGTGACCTCGTTCAGCATGACGGGGAACTCATGGTCCTGGACGGCGAGGAGGGCTTGCGCCAGATCGTAGATCGCGTTCCGTCTCACGGGCAGCGACGAATGTCCACCGGGGTTCTTGGCCGTGAACGTAAACGACTGGAACACCTCCTCGGCCCCCTGCACGTTGTGCGAGACCTTCCGCCCGTCTCGCTCCATGCCGCCACCGCCTTCGTTGAGCGCGTAGGCCGCATCGATGAGGTCCCGGTGCTCCGCGAGCAGGAACGTGACGCCGTTCGAGATCGGCGTTCAACGCGTCCCAACTGGCGAACCGGGGGACCGGCACGAAGAAGTTGGGGCGGGCGTAACCGACCGCCGCATACACGACGGCGACGATCGAGACGGTTGTCAAAAAGTAGGCAAGTGACGTCGGGTCATCGAGGCTTGGAAACGTTCCGGCTGGACGAAGGTGCTCCCTGACGTGCCAGGCGAAGATCAAGACCACAGCGAAGCTGCAGAGAGCGCCCAGAAGCCTGCTGATTCTCGTCGCGAGTTGTGTCGCGAGGTAAAGGCCTAGGGCAATCACCACGTACAAGGACGCGACCATCACACCATGTGCCACCGTGTACGTCGACGGTGTCGTCAGCAGGGCGACCGCGACCAACGAACTGGAGCTCAACAAGGGAAGCGTCCAGTTTCTTATGGCGTGTCGCACAGGAACCATCACGCGATGAGGCCGATGAGTCTGAGGTTCTGGATCGTCGATGCGGAAGGTCGTCGTGCTGTTCGCCGCCGAATCATAGCGCATCGCGCCGATGAACTGGATCGCTGCGCCGGCGTGATGTGCTGGATGACACGACCGGTTCCATCGCAGTCGGAAAATCGGCCGATATAATCGTCCTCAACTGGATCCCGACATCAGCGAGGAAGCTGCGCTGCTTGCGGCCTGTGGTGGGCACACCTCCTCCGCCCCCGAACGGTCAACGGAAACGAGGCGACGACTATCCTGGCACAACGGGCCGGAATGAAGTGTTACCCCCAGCTCAGCAAGGGCACTCCTTGCCTTGCAACGAGATCGCAACGCGGGGGGCGAAACTGGTTCCCACAATCGGACTCACGGGCGATCCGCCTTGGCGCGGAAGGGGGGAGGCGTGGTCCTGCCCGCTACCGCCGAGTCTCCGGAAGGCGCCGTTCACCGGTGCCGTCATACGCGTGACTCGTCGGGTCGATCTGCCGCTGCGGGTTCTGGCGGTGCCGCTCCTCTATGACGTGGGCCACGATTCCCGGAAGGCGGGAGACCATGAAGAGCACGTTGGCGGTCTCGGCTTCCAACCCGAGGTCACCACTCACAGCAGCGATGGCCCCATCGAGGTTGATGCAGAGCGGTGGGTCGTCCGACGGGCCATGACGCTCGCTGAGGACCCGCTCGACAGCGCGAAGAAACTGGATATAGCGACCCTCGAGCTCGAGCTCAAGGGCTATCTGTAGGAGCCGTGCCGCCCTCGGATCCCGGCTATGAAAGCGATGGCCGTATCCAGGCGGAGTCTCGCCTTCGGCCAGCAACCGATCGACCTGCCGTCGGGCCGCGTCGTCAAACGAGACCCATTCGCCGACGAGTCCGAGTCCCTCGTCCAAGAAGTGAAAGCACCGATCGATGCTCCCACCGCCACCCAACGGTGAGCCGAAGGCTAGGACTCCAGCCGCCGCCGCTGCACGCAGGGGCGCGCCTGTCGTCGCGACGTTTCGCGCGGCAAGGGTCGATGGCGGGGTCGCGCCGTGGTCGATCGCAGACACGAGCAGCGCTTCAACGAGACGCCCCACGTCGGCCGTCGGCAGTTCGCCGGTGAGAAGGAGAAAAACTGCCTCCCCGAAAGAGACACGGCCCATCAGCTCGTCCAGGGAGTACCCACGGACGATGATCTTGTTCGGTTGAATTCCAGTGATGCCGGTCGGCCATTGTTCGCGTGGCGAGTCGCCCTCAGGACCTCGCGTGCCCCGCGTCGAGCGTCGCACGGGCTTTCGGGTCGTCTTGGCAGGCGCGCGTCGCTGGGCAGGACGTCGTTTGGGCATGTCGGTGTCGAGCGGCGGGTGTTCGAATTGTGCACGCCACTATACACGATTGCATCGGCACCCCTGACTCGCGCCTACCCGACGTCCCCGTCCCCGCCATCATCAGCGTCCAGCGTCGCCGACGTGTGTTGACTCGGACGGTCTTGGGCGGCCGCCGCCGCCTGCCCCTCGGCCAGTCGATCTCCTTCCGCCTGGGTCAGCGACTGCGCGAGAAACGGCTTGCTGGCCTCGCCGAAGTAGACGGACATGTGCGGGAACGGTATTTCGATACCTTGGGCGTCAAAGGCCTTCTTGATGCGTCGTCTCAGCTCTCTCGCGATCATCCATTGCTTGAGTGGCAGAGTCTTGATCCGGATCTTGATGGAGACGGCGGAGTCGCCGAACTCGTCGACCCCGAGCACCTCGAGTGGCGACAGGATGCTAGGGGAGAACATGTCGTCGTCCCGCAACGTGTCGCCGACTTGATGGAGCACGTCGACGACGTGGTCGGTGTCCTCCTTGTAGGCGACTCCCACGTCAAGCACTGCATAGGAGAAGTCCTTGGTCATGTTCGATAAGGTCGTGATGCTGCCGTTCGGTACGACATGCACCGTTCCGGAAAGATCACGGAGTACGATCGTCCGGAGCTTCACCGCTTCGACCAGCCCCGCGGTGCCATCGACGCTGACGACGTCTCCGACGTGAATCTGGTCCTCGAGGATCAGGAAGAAGCCGGATATGACGTCGCGCACGAGGTTCTGCGCCCCGAATCCGATCGCCAGGCCGCTGATCCCGGCGGCGGTCAGCAACGGCGTGATGTCGATCCCGAATTCCTGTAGAACCATGAGGACCGCGGCGCTGACGACCAGTACGTTGACGGCGTTCTTGGCGAGGCCGCTGATCGTGTGAAGGCGTTCGGCAAACTCGAGCCGGTCCGGACTATCTTTGGTTCTGTCCGACACGAGCTGCTCGAAGTGACCAATACCGACCGCCGTCATCCGAATGGTGAAATAGGCCAGGGTCGCGATGAGGCCGACGCGGAGCCCCTCCTGAAACAGCCAGGTCGTGATGCCTTCAAGTGGGACGCCGAACGTGAGGTCCACGCCCAGCATCTCCAGCGCGGGTGGCGTGACGACCCCCATGGTGGCGAGGAACACGACTGCACGAACGACCCGAATAGGCCGGCGCTGGATGGGGTCGCGGAACCCGGCGCGTGCCTCTCCCGACGCTGAGGCCAGCCCCGCCCGGACGACGCGGGCCGCAACTTGGGCCACCAGGAATGACAGGACGAGGGCGAGACCCAGCCCGATCGCCAGAGAGTTGATATCAGACGTCACGATTCTCGTGGCCCCACCGTTCCTTTGGGCACCCAGTAGACTAGCACGGAGCGTTCAGCAGGACTGGCCACGATCGGCTATCCTACTGCAGAGTTCGCGAGAGCTCGTGGACGCAACCCACGTGGGGCCGATGGCCGGCCGCGCGGCAGTCAAGGAGTGACGACTCATGAGGTGGCTCTTCGTTTTCGTCGCTGCGCTCGCCATGGCTTTGACGGCTGGTGCAGCACAGGCACAGGAGTTGGGCCCGGGAGATGCCGCACCGCCGTTCGAATTGCCGGGAAGTGATGGGAACACGCATCAGCTGTCTGACTATGCCGGTAAGACGGTCGTCATTGCGTGGTTTCCCAAAGCCTTCACCGGTGGTTGAACAGCCGAATGCAAGTCGCTGCGGGAGAACAGCGACCAACTGAATCAGTTCGACATCGTCTATTTCATGGCGAGTGTCGATGACCCCGAGACCAACCAGGAGTTCGCTGCGTCGCTCGACGCGGACTTTCCGCTGCTGAGTGATCCGGAAAAGGACGTCGCGATTGCCTACGGGGTGGTGACCGACGAGCGCCCCGTCCCGTTTCGATGGACCTATATCATCGGGCCGGATGGCAAGGTTCTACACGTCGACCGAGAGGTGAACCCGTCGACAGCGGGCGGCGACCTGGTGACCCACCTGACCGAGCTGGGTGTCGCGAGGAGATAGGCTGGAAGGGTAGGCCGAGAAAAAACGGGCGGACGACGTCACTTCACGTCGTCCGCCCATTTTCGTCTAGGCAGTCAGAGAACCCCGCACGGCGGCGGTTCAGTCGCTCTTTGGAGATTCCGGTTTTTCCTTGATCTCTTCCTTGAATCCACGAATGGCCTGACCCATACCCTTGCCGAGCCCGGCCAGGCGATTCACACCAAAGATGAGGACCAGTATGAAGGCGATGATCGCCAGCTCGGGGAGCCCGATCGGTCCGAAAATCGCCATGAGTCCTATATTCATGATGGCACCTTCCTGATGCGTGTTGAGTGCGCCTACCTCAGAATACCACTAGTGGCCGTCTACCAAGGCAGTGAAGCGGGGGTCCGTGCGGACCGCATCGAAATCCGGGTCCATCCGGGCCCGGGTGCGATTCAACGCCGGTAGGTGCTGAATCGTATCGTCCAGATACCGCAGCGCCCGATCGGTCTCGCCCTTCAGGGCGTAGAGCGCCGCCATGTAGTACTTGGTGAAAGGGTCATCGGCTCCCCTGGCCAGGCGACGGTCAAAGGTCTTGACAGCCCGTGAGAAGTGACGGTCCGCGTCGGCTGTTCGCTTCATTCTCAGATAGGTTGCGCCGATCTTGCAGTCTAGCTCGATGAGCGTGCGCTCCTTGAGCGCGTGGTCGGAAGACTCCAGTGCATCCACCTGCTGCTGAAAGACCCTCCCTCGTCGAGCTCGCCCCGCAAGTAGTGCACATAGCCCATCCGGGTGTAGGCGCCCACGATCTGGAGCCCCTCGCGGCCTGACACGAATCGTTCCTGTAGGTCGATGGCACGTCGGCACGCCGACTCAGCGTGATCGAGCTCGCCCCGCAGGGCATAGAGCAAGCCGAGCTGCAAATGGGCATACCCCAGGTCAGGGTTGATCTCGGCGGCGCGTTCGAGGTGGGCGATACCCGCGTCCAGGTCGCCCTTGCCCACCCAGTACCCTCGTCCAAGCGCCGAATAGTTGTTCGCGTCGGCCGGCTGCAACCGGACGGCCTCCTCGATCGCGGCAATGGCGTCGTCATATTGCCCGACGGACATCAGGGAGAGACCGAGCCAGCGATGAGCGTCGGCCAGTTTCGGGTCGAGGGCGATCGCGCGCCGCTCCATCTCGACCGCCTTGTGCGAGAGCTCCTTCAAGCTCAAGAACGAACCCTTGAAGTCGTAGGCGGCTCCGAGGGCCGCCCACGCGGCCGCATAGTTGGGGTCGTATTGCGTGGCTTTTTCGAGCAGGTGAAGTGCCCGGTCGAGCGCCTGGGGGCTTCCCTCCAACAGGTTCATCATCGCCCGAGACCGCGCTTCGTAAGCTTCGACCGACTCCGTCTCCTTTTGCTCGATCGCCGCGACCTCGCTTTTGTTGAGAGTGAGGTTGATGCCACGACTCAGGTCGTAGACGATCTGGTCCTGCAGCGTGAAGATGTTGGTGATCTCGCCATCGATCTTCACGGTCCGAACGACTGTCCCCGACTCCACGTCGACCGCCCTGGCGGTGATTCGGATCATGGGACCGAGACGCTGGTAGCCGCCGGTGACCAGCCACCTCGCTCGTAGCTGTCGGCCTACGTCGATCGAGACACGCTCGTCGAGATTGCCCGAGTCGCTCGACCCCAGGTGTCGCAAGGCGTCGAAGACACGCTCCCGTCCCAGGACCGTCAGCCCTCGGATGGTCTTGAGGTCTGCCGTCACCGTCTCGGCAATGCCCGAACCGATCCAGTCGTCCTCCGGCTCGCGTGTGATGTTGGCGAATGGCACGACGGCGACAACGTTGGAAGGGACCGACGCCGCCCGCGTGGCTGAGCTGAGAGCGTGGCTGCTCACGCTCGGGCTATCGAGCTCGAGGTCGGCGCGCAGCGTCTTGATGTCGACCAGCAGCTCCCGGGCACTTTGGTAACGGGCCGACGGCATCTTCGCCAGGAGCCTGCGGACGATGTCCTCCAAGCGGGTCGGGATGTCGTAGTTGAGCCGGGCCAGCGCCGGTGGCTCCTGGCGAACGATCTGATCGACGACGGCCGCCAGCGTGTCACCGGAGAAGGGAAGTCTCGCGGTCAGCGCTTCGTACAGGACGACGCCCAAAGAGAACAGGTCGGACCGATGGTCGACAGCCTTACCCATCGCCTGTTCCGGGGACATGTAGGCGACGGTGCCGACGACCATCCCGACCTGCGTCTCGGCCATCGTTGGCTGGTCTGCGCCGGGCCCCGGGCCATCACCCGTCATCTTGGCCAGGCCGAAGTCGAGAATCTTGACTCGTCCTCGAGGAGTCATGATGAGGTTGGCGCTCTTGATATCACGATGAACGATGCCGAGTGTCTGGGCCTCATCGAGCGCGTCAGCGATCTGGCTGGCCATGTGCAGCACGACGGGGACCGAGATCGGACCTCGGCTGATACGGTCCGAGAGTGGCTCGCCGTCGACGAGCTCCATCACGATGAAGAGGTCGGGACCCTCTTCGCCGATGTCGAACGTGGTGGCCACCGCGGGTGAGCGGAGCGCTGAGGCGGCCCTGGCCTCCTTGAGGAGGCGGGCCCGGCGATCGGGGTCGCCTCGGTATGGCGGGGCGATGAACTTAAGGGCGACCTCGCGTCCGAGGCGGGTATCCCGGGCGCGAAATACTTCGCCCATTCCTCCTGCGCCGATGCGGTCTTCGATCTCGTAGTGCTGTACGGTGCTGCCCGTGCTCGGCATGGTGAGACTTCCATGTTACCCTACGGCTCCCGTTTCGCCGCGCGATGACTGACACCTCTACGACGCCCGTCGACTCCCCATCGGTTCGCTTCGAAGCGGGGCGTCGCCGGGTCGGGCTCCTTCTTGCCCCGGTCGTGTTCTTCGCCGTGCTCCTGGCGCCCTTCGACAGCCTCACGCCAGAGGCGCATCGTCTCGCCGCGGTCTTGGCTTTGGTGATCACCCTTTGGGTGACTGAGGCGCTGCCGCTCGCGGTTACCGCACTTCTCGGGCCGACGCTGGCGGTTATTCTTCAGGTCACCACGGTGCGTGACGGGTTCACTCCGTTTGCCAACCCGCTGATCTTTCTCTTCATCGGGAGCTTCATCCTCGCGCAGGGGTTGTTCGTCCATCGGGTCAACGAGCGGATCGCCTATGGCGTGCTGTCGCTCAAGATTATCGAAGCGCGGCCCACGCGGATCCTCATAGCCTACGGTGCTTTGGCGGCGTTTCTGTCGGCGTGGATGAGCAACACGGCCACGGCGGCGATGCTGGTCCCGATCGGTATGTCCCTGGTGGCCTTCATGGAGTCCGAAGGCAAGCTCACCAAGTCCTACGGCACAGCGCTGATGCTGATGACGGCGTATGGCTGTTCACGCGGCGGAATGGCGACGCCCGTTGGCACGCCGCCCAACCTCATCGCGATCGGCATGTTGGACGACCAGCTGGGTGTCCGGATCACGTTTGTCGAGTGGATGCTCATGGCCGTACCGGTGGCGCTGGTTCTGATGGGGATCGTCTTCGTCTACCTCAACTGGATTGGGCGGACCGGCGTCCAGGAGATTCCCGGGGCTGAGCAGATCATCGCCGAGCGGAAGCGCGCGCTGGGCCCCTGGAAGCGTGGCGAGTTCAACGCGGTACTCGCGTTCGGGGTGACGATCTTCCTATGGGTAGGCCCCGGCATGCTGCCGCTGCTGCTGGGCCGGGAACACCCTTTCACCCAAATGGTTCTGGCCAGCATGCCAGAAGCCGTTGCGGCGTTGACCGGTGCCGTCTTGCTTTTCCTCTTGCCGATCTCCAAGAGGCAGCGGTCGACCATCACCTGGAAGCAGGCCGCACAGATCGACTGGGGCACGATCTTGTTGTTTGGTGGCGGGTTGTCTCTTGGGACCCTGTCGGCCTCGACCGGTCTTGCCCAGGTCATGGGCGAGACGATCACCGGACTGTTGCCAACGAACGAGCTTGTTCCTCTCACCTTCGCGGCCGCACTGTTCACCGTGGTGCTGTCTGAGACGATGTCGAACACAGCCGCGACCAACATCGCGATTCCGATTGTCATCTCGATCGCCCAGGCTGCAGGTGTGGACCCGGTGACGCCGGCCGTGGCGGCCGCTCTGGCTGCCTCGGTGGCCGTCGTGCTCCCTGTGTCGACACCACCGAACGCGATCGTCTACGCGTCGGGCCGCGTGCCGCTCACCGACATGATCAAGTACGGGCTCTTGATGGACCTACTAGCCGTGATTCTTGTCCCCATCATGGTTCTTGTGCTGCTCTAGGGAGCCGAGGTCACACCGGCCCCTGTGCTACACTTGAGGTGTTAGTCGAGCCCTTCGTGTTACTCACCCCGGTCTTCGTTGAAGCCCATCACCCGCAGCGAATAGCGCGGTTGCCTTCCAGCGTGTCGTGGTGAAGTTCCTGCTCCGTTTGCCTGTCGTCCGGACGCTTCATCAGCGGCAGTTGCTGTTTCCCGCAATCGTTGTGATCGTCGTGGCCGTCGTCCTTCTCGAGGGGACACTCGAACGGAGTCGGCCCGCCGAGGCCAACGAGGAGTCGAGCTTCGACGAGCCGGCCCCGCGACCGGTCATTCGATCCGAGCTCGAGAAAACGCCGCTGACCTATTTCTCAGACTACTGGAGTCAGCTCGCAGAAGGAGCGCGGCCCAAGCTGACCGCCATTGGCTCTTCGGGAACGCCGGCGATTCTCGTCGGTTCCGGGATGGCGCTGACGACACTCGAGCCTGCGCTGGAAATCGTAGCGGCCAGGGACCGCACACGGTTGACGACGGCCGATCCGGAACCGACCCTAGAGCCAACGGAGGACGTGGGCGAAGACGCGGACGCGGTCGAGAAGACTGCGCCCGACGCACCCGGCGCGGCCGATGACCCGATGACCAGCGAGGGAGATGCCGCCGGCGAGGCATTGACGGAAGAGAGTGGTCCCCACCGCTTGCGAAACTGGGACGATGAGATAGGTCTTGCCCTGTTCGACGTCGAGAGCCCAGACCAGATAGCCTTCACACTCTCTGACCCGCGACTACTACCATCCGGTTCGTATCTGGGTGCGGTGACACTCGATGCGGGCGGGCGGTCGACAATCACGCCTGGCCATCTGGTTACGGCCCGTTCGGGGCCGGACGGGAGAGAGTTGGTCGTCTCGATGGACTTCCCCGAGACCCTGTCCATCGCCGCCCTCGTCAACCTCGAAGGCGCGCTGGTGGGCGTGGCGTACGGCACGCCGGACGGTCCCCGAGTCGTGACCTGGACTGAGATGCTCCGGCTCCTGGAAGCGCTGCAGACCGAGACCCGATGCCGCGGGCTCGAGGTGTCTGACCTGTCGGCCGACGTGCGTTCAGTGCTCGATCTCGAGGGTGGCGTGTTGGTGGAGTTCGTCGATACGGCTGCTTTCGAGCCTCTGACATCGCTCCGAGGCGGCGATATCTTGGTCGAGTGGGGCGGTGAGGAGATCGGCTCGGCCGAGCAGTTCATGGTGCTCTACGACGGTCAGGAGCCAGGGTCGCTCGTGAGCTACAGGGCGGTTCGGGACCGACGCCGGGTCACCGGTGGCGTCGTCATGCACTCGCAGGACTGTAGCCCGCTGGGCCCGGAGCCGGTCCGGCTCCCTCGGTTCGGTTTGGCCGTGCAGTGGATGCCTGAGCAGGATGAGCCAGCAGTGACCGCCGGCTGGATGGTGGTGGCCGTCGCCCCCGACGGTGCGTCCGCAACGGCCGGAGTCGATGAACGTGATTGGCTCGTCGCACTGGACCGCCAGACACTGGACAACGAGCGGGACCGCACGTCGCTGGAGGCTGCGGCCGATTCTGACGACGCCCTGCTGCTATCGTTGCGTCGCCACGGACGGACCAAGTTGGTGGCTGTGTTGCCTCCCTCGGAGGCCGCAGAGAACGACGTCGGGAGTGCCGCGGTCGAGTCGGCGCCGGAACCTGGCGAACGATGAGACCCCCGGTTTCCTCTCGATGAGCACAATCTCGGAGTATTCCAGCCGTATCGGTCGTCGCCTCCGCACAGTCGGGCGGACGCTGAGCTCCCGCCTAGCCGTGTGGCGTTGGGCCAAGGTATGGCTGCGGGCCTCGTTTCTGCCCGAACAGAACTACCTCATCATTCTGTCGGTGGTTGTCGGCGTGCTTACCGGGCTGGGGTCGGTCGCCTTCATCTACGTGCTCGAGATGGTCGCCGACTTTGCCCGCGGACCGGTGGCCGGTCTTCTCGAGCGTTTCGGGACGGCGCAGCTTGTCCTCCTTCCTGCCCTCGGTGGCCTCCTGGTGGGGCCGCTGGTGCACTACTTCGCCCGCGAAGCCAAGGGTCACGGCGTGCCCGAGGTCATGACGGCCCTGGCGACCCGCGGTGGACGTATCCGAAAACGGGTCGTGACCGTCAAGGTCATCGCATCTTCGCTGACGATCGGCTTTGGTGGCGTCGCCGGCCGTGAGGGGCCGATGGTCCAGATCGGGTCGGCTATCGGATCGACGGTTGGACAGTGGACTCACCTCACCTCGAGCAATGTCCGGACCCTTGTCACGTGTGGGGCGGCGGGCGGGATTGCGGCGACGTTCAACGCCCCAATCGCTGCGGCAATTTTTTCTATGGAGGTGCTGACGGGCCGGATCCACACCGATTTTCTGCTGGTCCTCCTCACGTCGCTGAGCTCGTGCATGGTGGCTCGCAGCTATCTGGGTAACTTTCCCGCGTTTACCACGCCGATCGTCTACGACCTCGTGAGCCCCGGCGAGCTCCCGTTCTACTTCATCATGGGGATTCTGATCGGGGCGGCTGCGATCATGTATGTGAAGCTGCTGTATCGGTCGGAGGACCTGTTCGGAGGCTGGAAGTTTCCAGACTATCTGAAGCCGGCGGTCGGAGGATTGATCGTTGGTCTCGTGCTGAGATTTTTTCCCGAGGTCTACGGGTCAGGGCTGACGACGGTCGAGTCCGCTCTCTGGGTTCGTTTCTCGTGGAATATGCTGCTCGGTCTGTTCTTTGCCGAGCTCCTGGCCAACGTTGCGACCCTCGGGTCGGGCGGTTCAGGTGGCGTGTTCGCGCCCAGCTTGTTCATGGGGGCGATGCTGGGCGGAGCCTTCGGCGAGGTGGTCCACGGACTGTTCCCTGCCTGGACCGCTGGATCCGGTGCCTACGCGATGGTCGGGATGGCTGCGTTCTTTGCCGCCACGGCCAAGGCCCCGACCACCTCGATCCTGATCCTGTTCGAGATGACAAACGACTATCGGATCATGTTGCCGTTGATGGCGGCGACAGTCGGTAGTGTGTATATGTCACACCGACTGTTTCCCTTCACCGTCTATACGCTGAAGCTACATCGACGCGGCATAGACTTTCCGCAACGTGAGGCCGCAGAGCGAGCCGGTCTCGCCGACCCGGCATCACCTACTGAGCCGGCTGGCGCCTGACGGCTATGGCTTCTCTTCGATGATGATCGACTGAAGCGCGTCTTCCTCGGTCGGAAGCTCGGTGTCGCCGGTGGGGAACTCGTTCGCCTTCAGGAGATACGACACGATGTCGATGTATCTAGAGACGCTGAGACTGGCAGGAGCACCTTGTGGCATCGTCGTCCGAATCGCCATGAACATGTCCCCAACTGACAGGTCGCTCCAGCGGAAAGAGAAGGGCACACCGACGAGCGGTGGCGCGATCCCGTCCCCGAGCAGATCATCGAGGTGGCAGGACGCGCACTCCTGCTGATAGGTCGCCTGTCCTCGCATCGCCTGCTCTTCGGTGAACACACCGTCCCACGCGGACTCCTGGGCGGCGCCCTCCGAACCTGCGAATACAGCAAGTGATGTGGCCACGACCATCGTCGCCACCGCCACCACGTACCAGCCACTCCGAAGCGGTCTTTTTCTCATGTGACCCTGTTCCTCCGTTCACAAGTACTGTCGATATGACTATACCATCTCGCCCCCGGCGAGCTCTGGACGCCTGCTCGCCCCGTCTGGCTCTCGACGGTCCGGTCTCAGAGCCCCAACCAGAGGAGGGCGAAGAGGACGATGTTGAGGCCGTGCGAAGTAAAACACAGCCTGCACGGAACGCGGAGCACGAAGAGGAGCGAGTAAGAGAGGTAGAGGGCCAGGCCGACCGTCACCGCGCTGGCGGCCAGCAGGCTAGAGAGCACCGTCCCTTCGAGCGGCCCCGCACCGACCGCGGCCAACAACGCGAGGTAGTAGAGCTGTCCCAGCACCGAGTTGGGTAGGCCGAAGACCCGCGCCTGGGGAGTGAACACGATCGACGCGCAGGTCTGCTCATCCATCCGGCAGAAGGTTGGGATCCAGCTGGCGTCTGGTTGAACCCAGCGATAGGCGATGGCAGTGAAGTAGCTGGCAACCGAGAATCCGACAACGGCAAGCAACGCGATGAGCATCGTCGGCGTCTGCATCGGCATCAGAGCCCCCTGGTCAGGATGAAGGCACCAGCGAGACCGGCCGTGACCCACCACCGGTCGCGTCTGATCAGGGCTTCGAGCGTTGTCTGGGACACGGGACGCGGGTTTACCAGAGGTCGGGGAGCAGCCGCTCGCGTCCGGGTGCCAGCTGCACGTCGAATGTCTTGAGCGTGATATTGACGAGGTTGTAGTAGGCGACCAGACCAGCGAGGTCCATGACGCCGCGGTCCCCGAAGAGGTCTCGGGCTTGGCTGAACGTTTCCGCGCTGACCTTCTCTTCGGTCAGCACCTCGCGGACGAATTCGATGACGAGGCGCTCGCGCTCGCCGAGCCCCGGAGTGTCGCCAACCGTATCGAGGTCGGCGCGTCGTTTGACCAGCTCGACTATCTCCGGTTCGAGTCCCTCTCTGAGAGCGGCGGGCTCATGAGCCGTCCATTCGTACTGGCTGCGCACTTCTCGTGCGGTCGCCAGGATGACCAGCTCGGTCAGACGTTGGTCCTTTGAGGTACCGAATCTCAGGTAGCTGCTGGCGGGAAAGATATGTTCGGCCATCTGAGGGCTGTACATCCACATGGCCAGGGGGCCACGGAGTCCGGTGCTGTAGCGACTCTCGGGGTTGACGATGATATCGAAGGCTCGTTGTCCGTCCTCATCGAGCTCATCTCGTTGTGGGAGCGTGAGGCGGGCCCACGAGTCTGGCTGGACATCCGCGGGGATGTCGCCGGGCTGGACCACCGAGGAGCCACTTTCAGCCAGCGGTTCCGCCTCGTCCGTTTGCCTGACCGCGTCGCCTGCCGTGCAGGCGACGAACGGAACCAACACCACTGCTATCATGACCTCTCGCCACCGCATTGAGTGCTCCTTTCAGCTTGTCCGCCACGCCGATGGTGAATCATCGATCTGGGGCTGTCAACGTCCACGACGCGAGCACGCGGCGGCAGGTGCAGAAGCGACCCAGGCTCAGGAGCGCGATGTCGGTGGTCACCGACGTATGCGCTTCGACCGGTGTGCGCACCGGACCCACCCCGAGCGTCCAGTGCGGTGAGAAGCGATCGTAGGCTGCACGCTCGCGAAAATCCCGGACCCACGCCACGTCGGCGTCGCGTGGGGTACCGCCGTCGGCCTCGAAGGCCTCAACGCCTCCCTCATCTGTGTCGAACGGGACCAGCAGGTCCATCAGTCGTCGATGCAGATCCATCAACGCCGCCGTCCGCTCCACGCCAAGGGTTGACGCGGTGCCGCCGACCGACACCCGGGTCGTCGTCAACGTGAGAGGCCGGTGACCCTGCAGCGTGCGACCAATTCCGGGTGACAGCCGCTCGATATCATCGTACCGAACGAACTGCTGGGCGAGGGTGAGATGCGCCAGATGAGTACGGTCGAAGCGAAAACCGATGGGTGGGGGAGCGAGTGTACGGTTGATGCTGAGCAGACGGCGCCGTAGGTCGGGCGTTGGGAGGAGCGCCACGTCCACCGCGGTCGTGTCAGACACGACGGTCGGATGGCCGGCGCTGAATCACTGCACTAGGGTTCTGTGATTCTCGGGTCGTGTCGTCGGCTCGGGAGGTCAGGACTGGACCGGTGCCCAGGCTCAGCCAACTGCCATCCGTCGTCGAGCAGTTCGGACTGTAGTCTGGCCGTGCCTCTATAGAGGTCAGGCCGGCTGAAGAAGCGATGAACGAGTTGGCGGCCATCGGGAAAGTCTACGACCAGGCGATAGCCGTCGGGCTCGTAGCCCGCGGAAACCGAGAGGTGGTCGTCCGAGCCGAGTGTGGGATGTGTAAAAAGCACCACTGACTGGTCAATCGGCCTGTTCGTCCGCGACTGCAGCGGTCTTTCGCGTGGCCGTAATCGGTCACGGCGCTTGGTCCACCCCATCGCCGAGCGCCGCAAGGAGCCGCTCGTTTTGGGCTTCGGTACCAACGGTGATTCGCAGTTTGTCGCCGAGTTCTGGGGTGTCGAAATACCGGACAAGGATCCCTGCGGTCTTCAACCGGTCGTAGACGCTTCTCGCGGCTCCGTCCGCCGGGCGGGTCAGCAGGAAGTTGGCGTCGCTGGGCCAGACCTGAAACCCGAGTGACTCGAGACCGATTGCTAGGCTCGTGCGGGAGGCGCGCACGCGGTCGATGACCGACTTGGTGTACGCCGTATCTCGTATCGCGGCGGCGCCGACCCGCGACGCGATCGCGTCGACGTTGTAGCTGTCTTTGACCTTGGCCAGCCCGGCGATAAGCTGGGCAGAACCGATGGCAAAGCCCAGCCTGAGACCGGCCAGACCATGGCTTTTTGACAGCGTCCGCAAGATGACGACGTTGTCGTGTTGCCCGACGAGCTCAACGGCGCTGCCCGTTCCGAATTCGACGTAGGCCTCGTCGACCACTAGTAGGCCGGCAAGGCCTCCCGCGAGCTCAGCCAAGCCGGCGTTCGTCGCCTGATTGCCTGAGGGGCTGTTGGGGCTGGCGACGAGTGTCAGCGCCGCATTCTCCTCGATCAACCGGCGCACGGGCAGGGTGAACGCCGCGTCGAACGGCACCTCTGCGACCGAGGCGTCCTGCATCTGCGCCAACGTGCGATAGAGCACGTAGGTCGGGACGGGATACGCCACGCCCCTGCTTGAATCGGTCACCGACCGGAAGAGCATCGTGAGGATGTCGTCGCTGCCGTTGCCAACGAGGATCCGCTCTGGAGCCACGTCCACCACCTCCGCGGCGGCGCTTCGGAACTCGTCGGCGAAAGGGCGCGGGTAGTGACGAAGCTCTTCGCCCTCGATCTCGCGAAGGACGGCGAGCGCCTGTGGACTCGCCGGATACGGATTCTCGTTGCTGTTCAGCTTGAGGACGTCGGTTCCCGGTGACGGCTGCTCCCCGGGTTGATAACCAGTGAGCGACTCGATTGTTGGCCTGAAATAGGGCATTCGCAGGCGATTATTGTAGACCGGAGCAGTGCCGCCTATAATCCGACGTCCACGTGACCGAATACTTCGACACGCTGATCGCTGTGTGGCCCGTGTGGGCGCTGCTGGCAGGACTGGTCGCAAGTATCCTCGTCCTGTGCAAGGCTGCTGACGTCCTCGTGGAGGATGCCGTCGCCATCTCGCTGCAGTGGGGCCTGCCGAGTGCGGTCGTTGGTGCCACCATCGTCAGCCTGGGCACGACAACGCCAGAGGCGGTCGTGTCGGTACTCGCGGCGGTGCAGGGTCGCTCCGAGCTGGCGCTGGGAAACGCGGTCGGCTCGATTATTTGCGACACGGGCCTGATTCTGGGCATCGCGTGTCTCATCTCCCCCCTGCCCTTCGACCGTGGGGTCGTCAACCAGCAGAGTTGGGTCAAGGTCGCGACCGGAGCGCTGCTCGTCCTTGCGTGCGTGCCGTGGTTGACGACCGGTCCGCTCCAGGTGTTCTCGTCCGGAGGCTCAATGCCCCAGGTCGCCGGGTGGGGATTCCTCGTGCTTCTGGCGCTGTACATGCGATGGTCGGTTCAGCTGGCCAGAGGGCTGGTGGGCGAAGAAGACTTGGATGTCCCCGACGCTCTTCGTGGGAAGGCGCGCACCGTGTTCAGCCTCGCCGCGGCTATTGCCGTCGTGGTGTTCTCGTCGTCCTTCCTGATTTCCTCCGCGACGGAGATCGCGGTCCGACTGGATGTGCCCTCGAGCATCATCGCGGCCACCTTGGTGGCGTTCGGGACGTCGCTACCGGAACTCGTGGTCGTGGTCACGGCGACGCTCAAAGGCGAGCCTGAGATCGCCATCGGCAACGTGATCGGTGCCGATATTCTCAACGTCTTGTTCGTGGCCGGAGCGGCCGCAGCCGTGACTCCGACCGGCCTTCAGGCCGACCCACACTTCTTCGTCCTCCAGTTTCCGGCCATGCTCTTCCTCCTTGGCATCTTTCGATTCGGGACGCTTCTGACCAAGAACAGCACGCTCACGCGACCCTTCGGGGTCGTGCTGCTGGCGACCTACCTGGTGGTCACCGTCGCGAGCTATTTACTGTCCTGAACCGCCGTCGCGCCGAGGCGCCGAAGGAGCTCGGCGATCACCGAGGGGGGCGCGGGCGAGCCGCTGTCGTCGTCTCCGGGTGAGCGGAGTTCGGCCAGGGCGAGAGCGGTTTGGCCATCTGCGTTGGCTATGTCGAGATCGGCACCTCGTGCAGCGAGTAGCTCAATGACCGAGCCGAAGCCACCCCGAACGGCGTCGTGGAGGGCCGTGTTGCCACCGTCGTCGACAGCGTTGATATCGACTCCGCTGTCGACGGCGATGCGGGCGAGCTCAAGGGCCAACTTCTCTGCGTCGGCTGGGTCGGGAGTGGGAATACCTGCCCGGTCTCGGCGGTTCCTGTAGTACCCCATCTTGCTGGTGCCAATCGCGGCCTGGAGAGACGGCACTCCGTTGCGCGGCGTCATGTTGGGGTCAGCTCCGTGCTCGGCCAGCACGCTGAGGATCTCGGGCTCACCATATCGGGCAGCAAGCCAGAACGGATTGGCACCGACGAACTGATGACGAAGACTGTAGTCGGCACCCAATCGTCGGCCCGGCGTTCCCCGTTCGAGGCGAGCATTCGGAGAGGCGCCGTGGTCGAGAAGCGATTGGACCAGATCAAGCTCGCCACGCAGCACGGCCGCATGGAGCGCCGTGTATCCCCCGTCGGCAGCGTTGGGGTCGGCGCCCTGCTCCAACAAGTAGATTCCGAGCGGCCCATGTCCACCGTGCGCGGCGATCACCAGCGCAGTGTTTCCTGACGCGGCGGTGTCGTTCACATTCGCTCCGAGAGCCACCAGGGTCCGTGCCGTTTCCACGTCTCCATTCCGGGCAACAAACAGAAGTGGTGTCGACCCGCCGTGGCCAAGGTTGAAGTTGCCTGAGGCGTTGGTGTTACCCGCCGAGTTCTCGAGCTGATTCCAGACGGCGGTGCGTGCCTGCAGGTCGGCGCCGTGGTCGACGAGCAGGCGAACGGCGTCGGCGTGGCGCTGCGCGGCGGCCCACATGAGCGCCGTCTGCTCGCGTTCCCGCTCGGTGGCGTTGACGTCGGCGCCGCGGTCGATCAGGAGCTTCAACGCTGGCAGGTTGCCGGAGCGGGCGGCGGCCATGAGCGGCGTCTCCCCCATACGGAGCGTCACGTTGGGGTCGGCCCCGGCGTCGAGAAGGGCTTGCACCAGTGCGGCGGGGCCGCTGGTCGAGGCTAGCCAGAGGGGTGTTGCACCCAGGTCATTGGCTGCGTTTGCTGACGCCCCCGCGTCGAGCAACAGCCGAACGGCGTCGGCGTCATTGCGGTGGGCCGCCCAGTGAAGGGCGGTGGCGCCGTCGCCTTGCGTCGCGTCGACGTTTGCATTGCTGGCGATCAGCGTCCGGAGCGTTGCGTGGTTGCCTGCGGTCACGGCCTCGATGATTGCCGGTCTATCCTGCGCCCGCGCGATCAGCGGAGAGGCAAGGAGCAGCCCGGACAGCGCGGCCGCGAGTGTCACCTGTCGCATCTGGGGTCTATGCTACTCCAATCGGTCTGCGTTGACAGTCGGTTGGACATCCGACACACTTAAGACCTTGCCACGCGCCCTCACCATGGCGTTCGTGCCCGGAGCAGCGGTCATCGCTGCGGCTCTGCTGTCGTCCGCGCCGCAGGCGGCGCTGGCGGCGCAGTCTGGGTCGGCCGAGGCCGAACTTCTCGAAGCCACCCTCGACCAATACTGCCTGACCTGTCACAGCGATAGGCTGAGAACGGCCGAACTCACGCTGGAAAGCCTCGACCTATCCCGAATAGGCGAGCATGCCGACGTCTGGGAGAAGGTCGTCCAGAAGTTGCGAACGCGGTCGATGCCCCCCGTCCGTCGGCGGCGTCCGGACGACGCCACATACGATCGGCTGGCGCACTGGCTGGAGTCGGAGCTCGATCGGTTCGCGACCACTGAGCTGAACCCCGGCCGAACCGAGGCGTTTCATCGACTCAATCGAGCCGAGTATGCCAACGCCGTCCGTGATCTCCTGGCATTCGAGGTCGATGTTGCCGCGCTCCTCCCGGGCGACGATATCGACGAGCACGGGTTCGACAACATGGCCGAGGTACTGACCGTATCGCCGGCCTTGATGGACCGCTATCTGTCGGCGGCGCGAAAAATCGCACGCCGCGCTGTCGGAGAGACGCCTTCTCGTCCCGTGACCGAGACGTATGAGGTGCCTATCCTGCTGATCCAGGACGACCGGATGGGCGAGGATCTCCCCTTCGGGTCCCGCGGCGGTATCGGTGTCCGCCACCACTTTCCGGTCGACGGCGAGTACGAAGTCAGTCTCCGCCTCCACCGCAACTACGTCAACTACGTGCGAGGCATGGGGTCGAGTCACGAGCTCGAGGTTCGGCTCGACGGGCGGCTCGTCGAGTCTTTCGTGTTTGGCGGTGAAGAGCCCGAGGGGATTCGGGCCCCGGCCAGCTACGCGGGGAACCAGTTCGGTGATCCCGAATGGGAGGAGTACATGCTGTACGCGGACGCCGGCATGACCGTCCGGCTTCCCGTCAAGGCCGGTCCGCGGGTGGTCGGTGTCACGTTCGTCCGGAAGTTCACTGAGCCCGAGGGTGTGCTCCAGCCCCGACAGAGTAGCTTTGCGGTTGCCGTGAATGAGATGCGGGACGGGAACGCCGCGGTCCAGCACGTCGCGGTGAGTGGCCCGTTCACGAGTGCGGGGCCCGGCGACACCCCGAGCCGTCGGGCGATCTTTACCTGCCATCCGGACCGGGACGCGTCGGTCGGCACCGACGAGGACGGTTGCGCCCGCGACATCCTCTCGTCTCTGGCGCGACGCGCCTATCGGCGCCCCATCGAGTCGAACGACGTCGACACGTTGATGGACTTCTACCACGCGGGGCGACAGCAAGCCGGCTTTGACGGCGGGGTGCAGCTCGCGCTGGAGCGATTACTCATTTCGCCAGACTTTCTGTTTCGCATCGAGCGAGACCCGGTCGGTTCTGCTCCGGACACCGTCTATGCGCTGAGCGATCTCGAGTTGGCGTCGCGATTGTCGTTCTTCTTGTGGAGCAGCCTTCCCGATGAGGAGCTGCTTGGGGTCGCGGAGCGCGGCACGCTAGGCGACCCGGCCGTCCTGGAGGCGCAGACCCGGAGGATGCTGGCCGACCCGCGATCGGGCGCCCTGGTGCGCAACTTCGTCGGGCAGTGGCTCCACCTCCGCAAGCTGAGCGGCGTCGTGCCGGACCCGCAGGAGTTCCCAGAGTTCGATGAAAACCTACGAGAGGCGTTTCAGCGCGAGACGGAGCTCTTCGTTGAGAGTCTGATTCGGGAGGATCGAGGGGTGCTCGATCTGCTGGGCACCGACTACACGTTCGTGAACGAGCGTCTTGCGGCGCACTACGGCATTCCTCACGTCTACGGTCCACGGTTTCGCCGAGTGTCGCTTTCCCCCGACCAGGCCGATCGCCGCGGCGGGATCTTGGGTCACGGGAGTCTCCTCACTGCCACCTCCTATCCGAATCGGACGTCACCTGTCCTCCGAGGCAAGTGGGTGCTGACCAACATTCTGGGAATGCCACCACCACCGCCGCCGGCAGACGTGCCCGACCTGCCGGACCGAGGTGAAGACGGACGAGCCGCCACGGTCAGGGACCGGCTGCAACGCCACCGTGAGAGCCCCGTCTGCTCGGCCTGTCACGCCCCGATGGACCCGCTGGGTCTTGCGCTGGAGAACTACGACGCCGTCGGCACGTGGCGCCAAACGGGGGAGGCCGATCTCCCGATCGACGCCTCCGGTCAGTTGCCAGACGGAACCCAGTTTGAGGGGCCTGGAGGATTACGGGCGCTGTTGCTGGAACGGGAAGATCAGTTCGTCGGCACCGTGACCGAGAAGCTGCTTTCGTATGCGTTGGGTCGCGGCCCTGAATTCTTCGACCGGCCGGCCGTCCGGGCCATCGCCAGGGAGGCGGCAGCGACGGATTACCGCTGGTCCTCTATAATCGTAGGGATCGTGAAGAGCACGCCGTTCACGATGCGGAGGGCGAAGCCATGATGATCACAAAGAAGGCGATTCACCGTCGGACGGTACTCCGTGGGCTTGGTGCATCGATCGCGCTGCCCCTCCTCGATGGGATGGTGCCGGCTCTGAAGGCGGTGCAGAATACCGCCGCACGCCAGGTGCGTCGTCTGGCCGTGGTGTATGTCCCGAACGGGATCATGATGCAGCATTGGACGCCCGCTTCCGAGGGCGCGGGCTTCGACTTCCCGACCATCCTCAGGCCACTGGAGTCGTTGCGCGGTTCGATTCAGGTGCTTTCCGGGATGGACGGGGTGGAGAGTCCCGGGGCACATGCTCGAGCGTCCACTCGTTTCTTGACCGGTGTGCCGGCCAACCCCGACAACGGGTCGGACTTGAAGGCTGGCATCTCGATGGACCAGATTGCCGGACGGGTGGCGGGTCGCGAGACCCAGCTGGCCACCCTCGAGTTGGCCCTCGACGGTCGTGACTTCTCCGGTTCCTGCGATGACGGATACAGCTGTGCGTACACGAATACCATCTCCTGGGCGAACGACACGACGCCGCTCCCGATGGAGAACAACCCGCGGGTCATCTTCGAGCGGCTCTTTGGCGACACGGGGAGTACGGACCCTGCAGTCCGGAAGGCGAGGTTGGCCAAAGATGCCAGCCTGCTTGACTCAGTCACAGAACGAGCGGGAGATCTGTCTCGCGAGCTAGGGACCGGTGACCGGGCGAAGCTGAGTCAGTATCTCGACGCGGTTCGCGACATCGAGCGTCGCATCCAGATGGCGGAAGCGCAGAGCGACCGCGAGCTGCCCGTTATCGAGCAACCGAGCGGCATTCCCGGCACCTTCGGTGAGCACGCCGACTTGATGTTCGACCTGCTGGCCCTCGCCTACGAGACCGATCTGACGCGGGTCGCGACCTTTATGATGGGGCGCGAGCTCGCCGGGCGCACCTACGCGGAAATCGGCGTACCGGACGCCCATCACCCGATCTCTCACCACCAGGATGACCCGGAGAAGCTCGCGAAGCTGACCAAGATCAACACCTACCATGTGCAGCACTTCTCGAAGTTCCTGGAGAGGCTACGGTCGACTCCAGAGGGCGACGGCTCGTTGCTCGATCATTCGATGATCGTGTACGGCGCCGGAATGGCCGATAGCAACGCGCACGCGTCGAAGGACTTGCCGATCATCCTGGCGGGCGGAGTGGCGGGGACCGGGGGGCGGCACGTCAGGTATCCCGAGGGGACACCGCTGGCGAATCTCCACTTGAGCCTGCTGGACAAGATGGGCGTCCCGGTCGAGTCGCTGGGGCATGCTACCGGTCAGCTGCCCCTCGGCCCCATTAGTCTGTAGGCTCGGCGCCGTACAGGCAGGCTATTCTCATCGTCTATGTGTCCCGCTGAAACCGTCGCGGTCCGACCGCGAGAAGAAGTGGCCGAGCTGTACGGGCGCGGTTTGCTGTCCCTCGTGTTCGAAGCGGCCGACGTTCATCGGCGAGAGCACGACCCGGCTGAGATCCAGTGCGCCTCACTCCTCAGCATCAAGACCGGTGGGTGCACCGAGGATTGCGCCTATTGTCCGCAGTCGGCCCACTACGCGACCGACGTCGAGTCCCAGCCCCTGATGAACGTCGATGCGGTCGTCGAGATGGCCCGGACGGCCAAAGCCAACGGCGCCGACCGGTTCTGCCTGGGTGCCGCCTGGCGGGAGGTCAGCGATGGACCGGACTTCGACCGAGTCATCGACATGGTCGGGGCCATCAAGTCGACAGGCCTCGAGACGTGCGTCACCCTCGGCATGTTGACACCCGACCAGGCAGAGCGTCTGGGCGAGGCGGGGCTCGACTACTACAACCACAACCTGGATACCGGCCGGCACTTCTACTCGAAGATCATCACGACGCGAGACTACGATGACCGCCTGGAGACGCTACAGGCGGTCCGTCAGGTTGGAGTCAAGGTCTGTTGCGGGGGCATCCTCGGTATGGGGGAGAGCCACGACGACCGGATCGATCTGCTCCACGAGCTGGCCAGCCAGACCCCGCAACTCGAGAGCGTTCCGATCAATACGCTCGTGCCCGTGGAGGGGACACCGCTCGAAGGGCAGGCGCCAGTGGCGTGGGATGATCTACTGCGGGTGATCGCGGTAGCCAGGATTCTGATGCCGCGCGCCAAGATCAGGTTGAGCGCAGGTCGCCTGCAGATGAGCGAGGCACTCCAGGCGTTCTGCTTTCTGGCCGGCGCCAACTCGGTTTTCCTGGGTGATCACCTTCTCACGACACCCAATCCGGAGCCAGACCAGGATTTCAGGTTGTTGGAGAGGCTGGGGCTGCGCGCTCGAACCGGTCCTTGATGATTCTGGTTCGCCGCCGGAGCATGTAGAGCGACAAAGACACGGCGATTGCGGTAGCGAGTGCGACGTTGATTCCGATGAGCATCAGTAGTCTCCCTTCACCCTTGATGGATCCAAGACCCATGCCACGGGCCTCCGCCGTGCAAGTGTCTGCAGCAACATGAGATTCGTAGTACGACGTAGTCGGTGAGGACTCGGAGTTCTGTTCGTGACCAGAGAAAGGTCCCGGCTATACAGAGACACTAGCCTTCCCGCTTCCGCGAGTTGTCGCGCTGCCAGAGCGTGATCTCACCCATACCCAAGACTCTCCGGCTGGACCGTCGGGTGAACGCACACTCCAGGTGCCGATAGACCGTCTTGGGGTCGGAGCGGACCATCGTGGTGCGAAGTGCGTGGAGTCCGAAGAGCCGGTCCAACACCTCGTCCTTTAAGTAGTTGCGAGCTGGCACCATGATGACCAGCTGGGGCGCGACCTGTGCGAACTGCTCCGCCCAGGCGCGCAGGCCGTCGTCGGTCAGGTACATCAGTACCTGCAAGCAGAAGACGACGTCGTAGTCGAAGGCCGTCGGGTCCAGCGTATCGGTCAGCTGCGGGTTGAGATCGTACCCGGTGTAGCGCACGCCGGCAGGGAGAAACGGCCGCAGGTGTTGGTGGCCGCACCCATAGTCAAGGACGTGCATGCCGGGACCCAACGTGGCCGTACCGGCGCATTGTTTGAGGACGTGGCGGTGATAGCGCGCCGTGAGCGCTGACGTCTCGTACTGGTGTTTGTTGTGGTCGAGGTCATAGGTTTCGTCGGCGATGCTCTGCTTGCCGAACGTGAACGTGCGCTCGCCGCGAGCGGTCTGGTGGCCCTTCGCGAAATCGTGCCCGATTCGATGTGCGTTGGCCATGATCGTGAAAGTCGAGTTTTGAGCAGGCAGAGCGGGCAGCACCGACCCGTCAACCGCCCACACCGAACGTGTTCCTGACACCTGACCCTGAGGCGACGTGGTCATCGGCATCGGGTCGCTGCGCATCGGGAGCCCCCCAGACACGTGCCCCCCACTGTTGCCAGCCGGTGTGGAACGCAGGGCTGGTCCGAGCGGATGCATTCCCAGCGCCGTGCGGTTGTGACGGAGATGACGGACGACCGCGCGGAGTAGAGCGCGGCCCGACTCGCTCGCCGACTGGGTGACGTCTACTGTCCCGACCGGGTCGCCCGACCGCACTCGTGCGTGGAGTCTCGCGGAGGGGCGCGAAGGAAGATAGATAAATCCGATGAACAGGCGGTCGAGATAGTGTTTCAGCGGACGCGCGAACAGTCGACGCATCGGCTCCATCAGCGGCCCGAGCTGTTCGAGAATCTGGTCGGAGACGCAGTAGAACTGCACGTGCACCGGGTGCCCGTTGACCTGTACGTTCAGCGCAAGCTCGTTGAGCGTGAAATCCACCGATGACCCGCGGGCGGTCTCGCTGAGAAACGGTACGAGATACAGGTCGTTGTCCCAGAGGGGGACGGTCGTGTCGTGCAGTGCCATCGAGTCGGCGACGATGCGGAGTGACGACAACGCGCCGCAGGCCAGGAAGAGCGCGTCGTAGTGTGACTCGTCAGACTCGCCCGTCCCCTGGTCAATACCCTGGAGCGTCACTCCCGACTCGTGCTCCGCGAAGCGATGCAACCAGAAGCCTGCGCGGTAGGTGAAGTGCTCATCCGACCGCAGTTGATCCAGCGTCCACTCGGAGCGGTAGATCAGGTCGTAGGGGCATCCCGTGAGACACAGACCGCAGCGCTCACATGTCTCCCCAGAGGGTGTCGGAGTGGTCCGCACGGCGAGCCGTGCACGACCGAACCGAAAGCCGGCGGCGCGCAGGGGTTGTCGGTGGGCCTGCCAGTGCTCGAGTAGGCGGTCCGCTCTTTCGTTGAGCTGCATCGGTCGGTGGCACCGACCGGAGGTTGGGTAGACGTCCGAGAGGTCGTCTTCCGCCTGGGTCAGATGCAAGAGCTCGGCGACGGTGGCATAGTGCGGCGTCAGGTCGTCGTCGCCCAGGGGCCACAGTCCATAGTCGTGACGGCCGAGTGGGTAGCATGAGGCCCCCCAGACATTCGACAGTCCCCCACGGGCCAGCGACCGAGCGATGGGGCTGCCATGCATGGGAATCCCCCAATCCACATCGCGGTAGGTGAACAAGGACCCCAAGCGCTTCTTCCCCAGCAGGTTCAGGAACGGGCCGTGGCCCGTCACAGCCGCCACGTATGCCCAGAGGTTGTCGAGGCCCTTGCTCTCGAGAGCGGTCCGGTCCTGGGCGGTATCCGTGCCCTGGCGTAGCCGCTCCGACATTCCGTCGGTGCCCGGATCGGTCACGTTGCCGAAGTCCAGCATGTCCACGCGCACGTTCGCGTCGACGAGGGCCCGCGACACGGCTACCCCGGCAGGTCCGGAGCCGACGACCGCCACCTTCATGAACGTTCCTTGCCAAAGAACTCGCGGATGGCGCTGATGTTCCGAGAGACGTCGGAGTCGTGGTAACGCGGATAGGTCGGCAGCAGAAAGGTGTCCTTCGCAGTCGCCCGGGCCTGAGGACAGTCACGAAAATGCTCTCTGAAGCAGGTAAGGTCGGCACAATTGCGCAGGTGCTGTGCGCCGATATCGCACCCTCGGCGGGTGAGATGATCCAACAGCTCGCCCCGTCGCTCGAACTGCAGCGGGTAGTAGGTGTACGTGTGCGAGCCGTCGTCCCGTCGCGGCGGCCGGGTCAGCTCCTGAATGTCAGACAGCTCGTCGTCATATCGGTGAGCGAAGGCGACGCGGCGTGTGATGTCGGTCTCGACGCGCGCCAACCCCATCAAGCACAGCCGCGCCTGCAAGGGGGTGAGGCGACGGAGGTACTCGGCTGGTATCTCTTGCCGTTGCACCGGAGCATGGTCGAAACGCACGTGTTTGTTGAGCGATTCGATGTTGAGCTGGAAGGCCAGGCGGAAAATGGGGAAGGTGATCAGCTTGAACAGCGGAGGGTAGGTGGCGATATCCGTGGCCAGGCCGTGCGCGACCTTCTTGAGTTGTACGGTTGCTTCTTGGGGAGCCAGGTCAGACGTGCTCGCGTGGAGCCGACGGGCGAGGTCCTCATTCGTAGTGATGACCATTCCGCCAACGAAGCTCGTCAGGCTCTTGTACATCCCGAAACTGAAGACACCGGCATCGCCGAATGTGCCGACACTTTGGCCCTGGACGCGAGTTCCGAACGCTTGGGCCGCATCTTCGACGAGGGCGATTCCATGGGCACGGCACGTGGCTGTGAAAGCCTCCAGCTTCAGTCCCAACCCGTGCAGATGCGTCACAAGCACGGCACCGGTATCGGCGTCGATCAGGTCCGCGGCGGCCGCCAGATCGATGTTGCACGTGCGGCGCTCGATGTCGGCGAAGACCGGGTGCCCGCCCGCACAGATCACCATGTTGACCACTTCGGAGATCGTGTACGGGGACAGGATCACATTCTGTCCTGGCTCGATCAGCTGTTTGAGCGCCAGGTAGATTCCGACGCGGGCTTGAGGCATGCACACGGCGTGAGGGGCGCCGGTGAAGGACGCGACGGCGTGCTCGAGCGCGGCAACGTCTGGCTCGCCCTGCTGTGTGCGATGCAGGACGGTGTCTCGGGCAACCCGCCAGTAGGTTTCTGGTGTTGTGTAGATGCGAAAGCGTGGAAGGGGTGCGGTCAGGGCCACGGTGCTGTTGACCGTGTAATCGGCCCCGGCTGACTCGATCAGTAGGGGAACTGTGCAGCGGCGCGCCGAATGGTGAGGCCTAGTGTGCGCTGTCGGCGAGTCCCGTCAGGGTCTCCGCCAGCGCGCGGAGCCGAGTCCGGCTCGGCCCACTCGTTTTCGCGCTATCGAGGGTAAGCGCGGTCGCGATGGATTCGAGCTCGTCTGCGGTGGGTCCGCGGTCTCCAGGCTCGAGGGCCTCGACTCCGTCGAGTCCTACCTCGACCGGCTCGAGGATTGCCTCGAGCCCCTCGAGCAGGTCGATCACAGCTCGGGCTCGCTCCGGAGCGATGGCGTCCTCTCGGTCGAGTTGGTCAAGGTAGGCTCGCGCGACGACTGGGTGCGCGGGCCACTCGACCCGCTGCTGCCGTTGGGGGTTGAACGTTCGGGGGTCGACCAGCGCCGCGGCGTCGATCTCGTGTCGGGTCACGTGTTCGCTGGGCAACAGCCTCAGCACGTCGAGTCCTCGGGCTATCTCCGTGCCATAGATGAAGCCTCGATGCCAGTATGCCGACCAGTAGCCCGCCATGATGAGGTCGTCGGCATCGAGTGGGCCACGGTCGAAAAAGGCGATCTCGACCGGTTCGGAGGAATCGGTGAAGTCGATGACCGAGATGCCCCCCTGGTACCAGGCCTGCACCAGAATGTCTCGCCCCGGCACGGGCACGAGCGATCCGTTATGCGCCACGCAGTTCTCCTGCTCGCTCTGCGGCGCCGGCATCTTGAAGTAGCTCCTGAACTGCAACCTGCCGTCGATGATGTCGAAGATCGCGTCAGCCCCCCACTCCCTGGGGTCTGACGCGCGACACCGTGCGCGCCCGCCGCCGCCCCATTCGTCGGTGAAGATCACCTTGGTGCCGTCGTTGTTGAACGTAGCCGAGTGCCAGTACGCGAAGCCCGGGTCGACGACCTGATCGATGCGGATTGGATTCGTGGGCTCGGAGATATCGAGGAGGATGCCGTTCCCGGAGCACGCTCCGGCGGCCAACCCGATATCTGCGTAGGCGGTGATGTCGTGGCACTGGTCGGTCTTACTGGTGCGCTGGGTGCCCGGCCCGTGGTCGCCGCCCTTCCACAAGCCTGCGACCGCGCCAGTGGTCGGGTCGGCAAAGATGTACGGCTGGCTGACGATGCTCGCCTCTGCGGGTCTCGCCAAAGGAATCTGAATGATATCGATACGGAACAGTGCGGTGGTCGGGTGCTCGCCGGGCGGCTCGTCCGAACACCCCTCGAGCTCTTCCCCCGAGCGTACGGAGCTCGTGCCAGAGGCGTAGACGTAGACGTGTCCCTCGTCGTCAGGGTCGGTCACCACGGTGTGAGTGTGCGACCCACGGCAGGTCTGCACTGCCGCCACCTGCCTGGGCGTCCGCACGTCGCTGATATCGAAGATCCGGATGCCGCGGAAGCGCTCCTCACTGACGGGTTCGGCCACCCCTTGCAGTCCGCAGTCGAGCCGACCCCGGGTTTGCTCGACCGACATGATCAAGAGGTTCCCGACGACCGACACATCACCCTGTCCTCCCGGGCACACCACGGAGCTGAGGAGTTGGGGAGACCCTGGGTCCTCGACAGAGTAGACATTGAATCCGTGATAGTTGCCCTCGAACAAGAGGTCCCCGGAAAACGCGAGATCGGTGCTCCCGAAGTTGAGAATGCCGGGCCGCGGTTCGGGCTGAGCCTCCCCATCTTCGCGGTCCGGCTCGACTGCCTCCACAGGTTCGCTCTCTCGCCGCATCGGCCGGCCAAGCGGAGTGCGTGGATCGTAGAAGCCTTCCGGCTTCGGACGCGTTACGACGAGCTCCATGTTGAGGGAGGCCTCGCCAGCGTCGTGAAAGCCGGCTCTGAGACCGATTCGAGGATCGGACGAGAGCTCGACGAGCAAAACGCCCATTCGATCGATCTCGATACCCTGATCGGCGGTGATATCTGAGGTGAAGGCGAACAACTGCGAGTCCTGTGCGGCACCTCGCTGCGAGAGGAGGTTCCTGACCATGGTCAACGCGCCTCGATGGTGCCTGATCATGAGGCTGAGGAAGAGCCGATCGAACTCAGTAGCCCGAGCCCCCTCAAGCCGGTCCATCTCCTCCTCCGTCAGCATGCCGGGCATCAGCTCCGCGTCACCAGTGCGTGATGGTCGTTCCTCGGGCACTTGCTGGCCCCGCGAGCGCAGCCACTCCCGCATCATCTGGATCTCGTCTGCCTGGGAGAGCTCGATGCGTCTTGCTAGTTGGCGCATCGTGTCCCGCTCGCTCCGAGAGGCGAGCTGCTCCGTCATCTCGATCGCCTGGACATGGTGGGCGATCATTCCCTGCATGAACTTCACGTCGGCGTCGGTGAATCGAATACCGGCGAGGTCCGAGGCCTCCTCGGCGGAGATCGACCGACTGGGTTCACCCGGCGCACCCGGTTGGACGATTGGAGGCTGTGCCTGGCTGTCCGTCGCAACCGTCAGAACGAAGGGGAGGCAGGCCACAATGACCGCGGCGACCGAGGGCAGTCGTCGAGGAGGGGAAGGCTGCGGGGTCATCGAAGGTGACATTGTACCGCGCGGTCGAGGGCCGCAGAATCCTGGACCTTGGCCCGCAGGAATAGACTTGACATTATGATGTCACCACGACATTATGATGCCATATGGCGACAGACACGAGAGAAGGCCGAGCCCTTCGAGTCCTGATGTTGGAGGTATTTCGCCTCAACGGGGCCTTGCTCCGGCATGGTGCGGCCTTGACGGCCCCTCTGGGGCAGACCCAAGCGCGATGGCAGGTTATAGGGGCCGTCGCGGAAGCCGAACGAACGGTCCCCAGTATCGCTCGACGGATGGGGATGTCGCGCCAGGGCGTCCAGCGAGTGGCTGACCTTCTCGAGGCAGATGGTCTCATCACATACGGTCGGAATCCCGATCATGCTCGGTCGCCGCTTCTCCGCCTCACGAAGAAGGGCATCCGTCTCGAGCGCCACTTGAGCGATGCCGGCACTGAGTGGTCTCGCGACATATCGGACGGGCTCGCCCTACGGGACCTCGACCGGGCCGTCTCGGTGGTGCAGGCGGTGATCACGCGGCTGGACGAACGCGAGTAGGAGGACAGATGAGCGCCAATGAGGATCTCCAACGGTTCGTGAGGGACGGCCTCGCGAGCGGAACGTCGCGGGCGAAGCTCGAGACGGTCCTCGCCAAGGCAGGCTGGGACCGGCCTGAAGTACGCACTGCCCTGGCGGGGTTTGCAGACCTGGACTTTCCCGTTCCGGTGCCCCGTCCGAAGCCAAGCCTGTCGGCCCGTGATGCCTTTCTCTACCTGCTGCTGTTCACGACCCTGTATATCAGTGCCTTCAGTCTTGGTGGACTGATTTTTCAGTTGATCAACGAGGCCTATCCAGACCCGCTGCTGCCGGCTCGGGCTCTCGACCAGGCCGCCCGGGACATGCGGTGGTCGATCGCCTCCCTGGTGGTGGCGTTTCCGGTGTTCGCGGGGGTCTCCTGGCAGATTGGCCGGGCTGTGTCGGCGAGTCCGTCACGGCGCGTGTCGCCGATCAGACGATGGCTGACCTACATGACGCTGTTCGTCGAGGCTGCGGTGCTCATCGGCGACGTGACAGTCCTCGTACACAGCGTTCTCGCCGGTGAACTGACGGCACGCTTCGTTCTCAAGGTGCTCACGGTGGGGGCAATCGCAGGCACAGCGTTCTGGTACTACCTCACCGACCTCCGCGTCGATGAGCGAGGGGTCGAGGCATGACCAGGGGACAGACCATGAGTGCGGTCGCCGTCATGGCCGTGGGTCGGCGCCGTGACCCCGCCGGGCTCAACCCTCAGGTCTCTCACTGATCAGGATCTTCTGCAGCGCCTTGGTATCCGGCTGGAGCTCTGCGTCGCCGGCCGGCATGTGGTTCTTGCTGAGCAGGTACGCGACGATGTCGATGTAGACCTCGGCGCTCAAGCCACCTGGATCTTCCTGTGGCATCGTCGCCGCGATCGAGCCGAACAGGTCGCCGACCGACAGCCCGGTCCATCCGATGGAAAAGTCAGAGCCTGCCAGCGCTGGAGCGTACCCGTCTCCGCGCAGGGTCTCCAGGTGGCAGGACTCGCACTCTGTCTCGTAGCTCCGCTGGCCACGTACAGCTTGCTCCTCTGTGTAGATCTGCTCCCAGACGGTCTCCTTGCCCGCTTGGCCTGGAGTGGTCTCGAAGCCGGATACGACCTTTGGACCTGCCGCGAGTGGCGTCAACAGGACGACGACGAGGACAGGGAGCTCCGAGCGAATCAGCCAGCCGAGAAACGACCCTCTGCCCATGCGACCGACCGACAGCTCACCACACTAGCGTTCAGCTTTGTTAGTTCGCCGGCACACCGACCTGGCCCTTGCTGAACCGCTGGTTCGCCCGCAGCATCTTCCCGTCGTCTCCAAAGGTCGCCTGGATAAATTTCTCGCTATACACATCCCGTCCGTACTCGTCTTTGAGCACCGCGACGACCTTCTTCGTCTTGGCGTCAACGACATCGCCCGATGCCGAAAACACGTACCGGTCATCGAGACTGAACGAGAGGGTGTAGGGCTGGACCCGGGTCTTGACGGTTGCCTTGAATCGCGGCGGCATCACGGTCGCGTCGAACACGTGGAGAGAGGAGTTCACCCCGTCGGCTACCCAGATCTCCGTCTCGTCGGCCGACATGGCAATGCCGTGGCTCGGTGCCCCGTGTCCCAGCCTGAAGTCTGGGTCGGCCGTGATCTTGGCCTTCCAATCTCCGGGACATTCGACGCGACCCAATACCTCGCCGATATCCACGTCTGCCACGTCGAAGCCGCACAGCCCCACCGTGTTCGCGAATAGCTTGGTCCCGGTTCCGTCGGTCGTAAACTGTCGAACACTCTCACCGAACGGCCCAATGGCCTTGACCATCGAGTGCATCTTCGGGTCGGCCATCGTGATGAAGTTGTCGTTGGGGCCGGAGCCTGACATGAACACCCGAGAGCCGTCTGGACTCCAATTGATGTTGTGTGCTCGTTCGACGCGCTTCCCCACGAAATCGGACGAATACTCGACCTTCTTTTTGAGCGCCCCAGTCTTGGCATCGACCGCATACATATGCGACATGTAGAACGAGTTGAGGTACAGCGTCTCGCCGTCTGGCGAAACCGCGATCATCTCGCAACATTGCCCGTCGTAGGTCTGTTCCCACGCCTTCTTGTCAGTCGTCAAATCGAACGCGGCGATCCGGGTTGGCGTGGTCACGTACACCAGGCCGGTCGTCGGGTTGGCTCCGATGCCCACGACCAACTCCGGCCTTTGGCTCACCGGCACATCCCAGGTAGGAATGCGCTTGACGAACTTGAAGTCGTTGGCCACGTCGAACACGAGGATCCCTACGCCCAGGTGATGGGGCGGCACATACGCGGTGCCGTTGGCGGTGACGTACAGGAGATCCCGCACCTGACGCTGGCGGCCTGGAGAGGCAAGTTGGCTCTCCACCGCCACCGAGAACATGACGCCCAGCAGGACGGTGACGACACACACGGCGAAGCTCGATACTCTTGGTACACCCATTTCAGTCCCCCACTCTTTCGTTGGATACCGCTGACCGTCTCTGACTCGCGTCTAGACGGACAACAACTCGATCTTGCCCTCGCTATCCCCAAAGCGCTCAACGGGAATCCCCATCTTGTCGATCAGCGTCAGGTGGAGATTTGCCAGCGGGGTATCGTACGGCAGGCGAAGATGCCGCCCGCCTTGCATCTGCCCCGCGCCTCCCCCCGCGACGAGGATCGGGAGGTCGTGATGGAAATGGTTGTCGCTGTTACTCATACCGGCACCGTAGACGATCATGACGTGGTCCAACAGGGACCCGTCACCGTCTGGCGTCGACTGCAACTTTTCTAGCAGATGCGCGAACATCTGGACGTGATAGGTGTTGACCTTGGCCAACTTCTGCAGCATCTCCGGTTGTTTCTGATGATGCGAGACCGGGTGGTGGGGTTCCGGCACGCCGATCTCGGGGTAGGTCCGAACGCTCTTCTCTCGGCCCATCAAAAAGGTGCAGACCCGCGTGAGGTCGGTCTGGTACGCCAGCGCCATCAAGTCAAACATCAGCGTCGCGTGCTCTCCAAACGATTCCGGAATCCCACGCGGTCGGTCCACGGCTGGCAGCTCTCGGTCGATTTGTTCCTCGGCCAGCTGAATACGCCGTTCGATATCACGAACGGCGTCGAGATACTCCGTCAGCTTTCGGTGGTCGGGGACGCCGAGATCCCGCTCGAGGTCGGCGAGCTCCGCGCTGACGGCATCGAGGATGCTGCTATCCCGCTGCGCCCGAAGCAGACGCGTCTGTTTGTCGGTGCTCTCATTTGCCCCAAACAACTGCTCAAAGACCGCACGCGGGTTGGCCTCCATCGGCAATGGCGTCGTCTCGCTCCGCCAGGCGATCGTGCCGCTGTATGCGCAGCTGTAGGCATCCTCACACCCACCGGCCAAAGGCACGCTTTCCAAGCCCAGCTCCAGCGACTGCAGTTGGGTCTGTCGACCGAGTTCTCGGGCCACAATCTGGTCCACTGACACGCCGGCGCGAATATCGGCCCCTTCGGTCTTCTTGGCATGCGTGCCGGTCAGAAAGGCCGCCTGCGAGCGGGAATGGTCACCCGTGCCTTCGCCCGGCAACCCGTCGGCCTCTTTGTTGGCCATACCGCTCAGCACCACCACCTGATCCCGGAAGGGCGCCAGGGGCTGGAGGATGGGTGTCAATCCGAACGTCGCGCCTTCGACCGTGGGCGTCCACTGCCAGACGTTCATGCCGTTCGGTACATAGATCGCGCCCAAGCGGCGCACGGCCATCTTTTCTTTGGCGGCCGCCAACGCCGGGACCATGCTATCGAGGAGCGGCAACGCGAGCGTCGCTCCGAGCCCGCGCAGAACGGTACGGCGGGGGACAGACTTTTTCGTGATGATGCCGCTCATGCCAATCCTCCTTCGCGAGATGTCACTCGGCCCGGTTGTGCGCTAGCCGGCCTCCAGCAGAGTGGTGTCATGTTGAGGGGCGCCGCTCGCCTGGAAGGGCGCGCTCCTCACGATCCCGAGAATCAGCGACGACCAGCGATGATCACTCCCCGCAGCCTCTCGAATAATACTGCGTACGGCTGGCATGTCGTAGTATTCAACCCCGCGCCCGAGAGCGTAGGTCAGCATCTTCTCGGTGAAGGTCTGGATAAACTCGGCGCGGCGCCCCAGCAAGACCTCACGGAACTCAGCCGGGCCGCTGAACGTCGTGCCGTCTGGGAAGCTCCCGGTCGAATCGATCGGGGAGCCGGCCTCGGTCGTTCGCCACTTCCCGATGGCGTTGAAGTTCTCAAGCGCAAACCCCAGCGGATCCATCGGTGCATGGCACGCCGCACACACGGGGTTCGCTCGATGGGCTTCCATCCTTGCGCGCATCGTTGGCCGGAGCTGGCTGACGTCGGGTTCTTCCAGCGCCTCCACGTCAGGCGGGGGTGGGGGAGGGGGCGAGCCCAGGATATTCGAGAGCAGGTACTTGCCGCGCACGACCGGTGAAGTCCGCGTTGAATAGGAGGTCACCGTCAAGAGACTGGCGTGTCCCAGCAGCCCCGCACGATTCGGATCGGTGAGCGCAACACGCCGGAACCGATTGCCGTACACGTGGGGTATGCCATAGAAGCGCGCCAGGCGTTCGTTGACGAACGTATAGTTGGCCGTCAGCAGCTCCACCAAAGGCCGGTCCTCTTGCACCTGGCTCTCCAGAAACAGCGTTGTCTCGCGCGTGAAGGCCTCACGCAAACTCTCGTCGAAGTCTGGGAACACCCGCGGGTCCGGCTGCACCTCTTGGAGATCGCGCAAATACAGCCACTGGCTGGCGAAATCGCTCACGAGCGATACCGCCCGCGGGTCGGCCAGCATACGGAGGACTTGTCGCTCCAGTATCCCCGGGTCACGCAGCCGTCCGGCTGCCGCCTCCTCGAGGAGCTCGTCATCGGGGATGCTGCCCCAGAGGAAAAACGACAATCGTGATGCCAGCGCGGTGTCGTCGATCTTGACGCTGGCGTTGCCCAGAGAAGCGTTCTGCGCCGTCGCCGGTGGCGCCGCGCCCTCGACACGCAGCAGGAACTTTGGCGAGACCAGCAACTTCTCGAGGGCGAACTGGATACCGGCCCCGAAGTCTCCGTTGCTGCGACCTGTCTGATAAAAGCGGAGCAGCGTCTGGACATCGGCATCAGTGTCGAGGCCCCGATACCCACGATGAGCGAGCGTCGTAAGAATCTGTCGGGCGCAGGGTTCCTCGCTGGCCGGCGTGGTCGGCTGGCAGACAAAAACCCTCCGCCGGCTTGGGGTGTCTCCGGGGCCAGTTGGGTTGAAGGGGCCCTCGAGATCCACGCTCGCCACACCCATCTCGCCCACCTGGGCCGACGCCGTCGACATCTGCGGGAGACGGTCTGGACCTGCTCCTTCGGTCACTCGGTTGCTTTTGAGGAAGGAGATGCCCAGGACCCGCGGCCCCGCTTTCGCCTGAAAGCGGAGGGTGAGGGCCTTATCGGCGGCGCGATCGTATTCCGATGACGGCAGAACGAAACTACTCATGCTCTTGACGCACTGTGGCTCGTCGGAGTCGACACATTCACCGCCGATGTTGAAGAGCGTGAGTCTCGTCCCGTCGAGGCGAACATCCAGCTGTTCACGCGTGTCGATCCCCTTGATCACGCCGCCATCGAACGCTCGGCGTAGGCGAACCTTGAGGACGTACTCACCGTCGAGAGGAAGGTGCTGACGGATGACGGTGCCCCCCCGGGACATGAACGGGAGGTCATCACTGACTCGATCCGTTTGCACAAGAAAGTTGCTGACCTCGTGCCGCGTGTGCACCGGGCGCATCGTCTGATCGCCAATGGCCAGTCGACTGATCTTTTGCGCCGCGAGCAGATACCGTCCCAAGAGCCCCGAAGTCACCGAGAGGACATCGGCGATATTGTCAAAACCATAGCCAATCTCGTCTGCCGGGAGTAGTGCCGCCCCGTCGATGTCCAGCGCCAGCAGGTCCCGAACCGCGTTGGTGTATTGCACCCGGTTCAGGCGATGCACGACAGGCCGCCGCGGATGCCGGTCGCCCACAGCGGATTGGTCGAGGCGTGTTTCGAGCCAGGTTGCCAGGGCAGCGGAGGCGGCCGTGTCGGGCTGCGGTGCGTTCGCCGGTGGCATCGCCCCCCCGCGAACCTTCCTCACCACCTTCTCCCACGTCTCTGCCTCTGTACCGACCTGCGCGAGGTCCATCCGGTCGAGCATCAGGCCCGCGGTCTGCAGCCGGTCGTTGTGGCACCGCACACAATACCGATCCAGATAGGCCCGTTGGGTGGCGACCGTGGGGACAATCGATGCCGCTGCCGCCTGCTCGGTCTGCCGCGCCGCGGGACCCTCCCCGCCCGGAAGCCCCGCGGCGTCAAGATGGAGGTACCCGACTGCTATAGCGACGCCAACGGCGGTGACCATTGGCCCAGCGAGTCTTCCCGTTGCGAGCATCAGTTCGGCCTCACCGAGGTTCCCAATTGACGGTCAATGTCGGCCGGGCTCGGCTCCGCGCCCAGCTGCAGCAGCAATTCGGCGCCGCTCGGAGAATGGGTATTGGTGGCTGTGAAATAGAGACCTTCGACAATGGTCAACGGCGTCCATCCATGTTTGTTCTTGACGTTCATCTTGGCCCCGTGGTCCACCAGGAACTGAATGAGGAGGTCCGTCCCCTGCGCCCCACGGTATGCGGCGCCGTGCAATGCCGTCTCGCCATTCGCGTCCACGACGTTGACGTCGTTGCCGAGCTCCAGGCAGAGTTGGACGGCTTCCAGAGCTCTTTCCTGCAGGACCGAACTGCTTCCTGTTCCGCCGGCAACCCCGGCTGCCGCCATCAGCGGTGTCACACCGCGTTCCGTGGCGACCGACGGATCGGCGCCGCTGGCCAGGAGCAACCGCATCAGCTCAACATTCGCGGATTTGGCCGCTATCAAGAAGGGCGTTGCGCCCCATCCCGCGCCCCCGCGCGATCCTCCGCCGCGATACCCGGGTCGTGCCCCGGCTCGAGCGTTCGGGTCAGCCCCGTGCGCCAGGAGCACCTTCACAAACTCAAGCTGCGCCTCTCCCCTCAGCCCTTCCAGGATGCTCCACGCCGAGTCCTCGTCCTTGACTCCCATCCTTCCGGTGAGTCCACCGTCGCCCAGAGCGTTCCACCGGCCGGACGCCCAGTGCAAGGGTGCGAAACCAGGACCAGCACTGGGGTCGGCCCCTCGCTCCAGGAGAAACGCGCCAAGCGTCGTCCGACTTCTGATGGTCGCGACCACCAGGGCCGTCATGCCGTCTGGAGCTGCCTCGTTCACGTCGGCGCCGGCGTTCAGTAACACTCTGGGCGTATCCAGGTCGGCGTTTCGTGCCGACAGCAACAAGGCCGTATAGCCGGCCGTCGAGCGGGCCTGCACATCAGCTCCGTGCGCGATCAAGACCTGGGTTGCCTCGGCGTGCCCCTCAGCCGCCGCCCACATCAGCGCGGTTTGACCCGAGACGGATTCCTTCGCACTGACCGTCGCTCCGTGCTCGAGCAACAGGCGGACAACTTCTGGCCTGCCGGTGTGTGCCGCCGTCATCAGCACCGTCTCGCCGCTCGGCAGTCTGACGTTGGGGTCCGCTTCAGCGCGGAGCAACTGTTCGACGATGGGCGCATTCCCGGTGGTACTGGCCAACCACAGCGGC
The DNA here is from genome assembly GCA_965249105.1 of Vicinamibacterales bacterium. Taxonomy (GTDB): domain Bacteria; phylum Acidobacteriota; class Vicinamibacteria; order Vicinamibacterales; family UBA8438; genus CAUZIB01. Next base: position 3,759,710 of record OZ252219.1, read on the forward strand.
GTCACACCATTGTCGTCGGCGACAGTCACCGTCGCTCCGGCGCCAATGAGTAAGGTGACGGTCTCCAGATCTTCCTGGTGAGCGGCCCAATGAAGCGCGGTTGCGCCATCAGGTAGGGGCGCGTTGACATCTGCCTTCTCGCGGACCAGGCGGCGCACGGCCGCACCATCTTGGTCCCTGACCGCCTCTGCCACTCGGACATCGGCGGCGGCACCGGCAAGGCTCGCGGTCAACAGGAGTGCGGCAGCGCAGCCGACGGCAAGCCTGGAGAAGTTAGGCATCAATTCCGCAGTGTCTGAGCCTGGTTTCCACTTTTCTGCCCGAATGTTATCCTCTCTTATACTCCGCCGGCGACGATCCGACAAGTCTGCCTGGTCGCGGCCCGACATCCACTCGACGGCTACTGGCCGTCGAAGACGTATTGCACGGTTGAGGTCAGTCTGTTCGGTTCCGCCGCGAAATCGCTGTACTGGGCGGGCACCGAGTACGAGCTGACGACCTGATCCACTGTCTGGCCTGCATCCATACTAGCCTTTGCGGCGGCTACCACACCGTTGTAGAACCCGCTGTAGTTGACGAGATCGTTCCAGACCAGCGTCAAGTCGTTGTGACCGGGGATGACGATGTCGACGTTGGGAATCCCAGCCACCGCCTTCTTTAGCGTCTCCCCGAACTCGAGCGCACTCCCGTTCCCGTTCGGCACGTCGAGGAACGGCAGCCCCTTCCGAGCAAACATGTCGCCGGTCTGCACCGTCCGCGCAGCCGTGAAGACGATGAAAATGTCGCCATCGGTGTGGCCACGACCAAAATAGTAGAGGTCGATCTGATCGGGCCCGCTGAACAGGGTCATTCGGTCTGAGAAGGTCGTCTTCGGTAGATACTTGGCATTCTCGCCTTTGAAGGCGTCGCAGTTGGTCACCGACTCGCAGCTTGCCCGCGACATGTGGGCCAGCGTGTTGTCGTGCACTACGAAGTCAACCGTGTCGGGGAACTCCACGTTCCCCCCGCTGTGGTCGTAGTGCGTATGGGTGTTGATGATCGTCGTCACCGGCTTGTCGGTGATCTTGGCGACCTCGGCCAGGATGTCCTGACCGTACCCATTGATCTTCGTGTCAACGAGCGCCACACCTGACGCCATCACAAAGATGCCTGTGTTCCCACCACCCCGCATTCCCTGTCCAGCTGGGTCGTTGCCCAGCATGTAGAGATTGTCGGCCACTTCCGTTAGCACGAGGGGTTCCCGGGCTTGCCGAGCCTCGTAGGTCGCCATCATCGTCAGCATGCCGACGAGCGTGCAGGTCCCCAGACAAACGATGCGTCGCATGTATCTCTCCTTGAGCGAGCTATGGCGTCGTAGCGCCGACCGTATCAACTAATTCGATGATGTTTTCGCGCGCTTCAACACGCCTCGACCGTCCGTGCTCATCTCACCGTTGGTGAAGACGACGAAACTCGCGTCGATCGTGTCCTTGTCTTTGATCCAGATCGTTCCTTCGTGGTAGTGGGCATCGACCGCGGCGTCGAAGTTCGTACCGCCGTGGAAGACGAACTTGAGCTCGCCCGGTGTGTCGCTCGGCTCGAACCGTAGCACCGGCGCGTTCATGAGGGCGCAGTAGTGGGTCTGGAGTAGCTGATCGCCATCCATGTGAAAGATGGTGGCCATTTCGTTCGGCGTGCCTGCGCCGGACGTTTGGACGATCGCGCTACCTGCGGCTGTCACCTTGTAACTCGCCACGGGCGTGTTGGCACCGTGCTCGGTGCCTGTGGCCTCCCGGACCCAATCTCCGGAGAGAGTCTTGAGGACCTCCATGGCCGACTGTGCGTCATAGATGATCGCCTCCGGGGCATCGGCCGACTGGCCGGCTGCCGTCGACGGGGTCACCGCGACTGCGAGCGCGAGACACGTCAACGTGAGAATCGTCTGCTTCATCACTCTCTCCTGTCCTGAAGGGCCATTGTTGCTGACGCATCGTATCACCTTCGCCGTCAATCGGTCGTCAGTCGTCGGAGAGTAGTGGTTCGACGACAAAGAGGGTGGCGACACAGATCAATCCGATGAGCGTCCATAACGCCACAGACAGTGGGACGCTCAGCGCGGACATCAGCGACCAGACCTGAGACCACTGGTTCAGCTGGCGAACCGGCATCCATTCCACCAGTCCCTGGGAGAGCGAGGCCCCGTCAGCCACGAGCCAGCTGGCCAAGGCGAGAGCCACGACGCCTAGGCCCAGCGCCTCCGCCGCATCCCACGGCTTCGATGCCCGTTGGCTGGCGACTTGGCGTTCGGTGAGCTGTGCCTTGAGCCATAAGAGGTAGGGGCTAGGCAGGCGATGACGGCTCTCGGTCTCGAGCGCCAACGCGCGCAGACGGCCGCTGACCAATGCCATCTCACCGCATGCCGGGCACACGGCGGCGTGCGATTCGAGGGCGTCGTCCCACCGGCCCGTCCTGGCAGCCCTCATCACACGCGCTTCTTGTGGACATCCCTTTGAGGAAATTGCTGTGTTCATGACCGTACCTCCGCGGCGTTCATCTTCGGACCGAAGCCCTTGCTCTTCAGAGTGTCCGCCATTTTTCGCCTTGCGCGAAACAACAGTACTTTGACGCTCTTTTCTCGCAGTCCGAGCATCGATGCGATCTCGCGATGCTCAAACCCTTCGACATAGGCCAGCCACAGCAACGACCGCTGCTGAGGTTTGAGGGTTCCGAAGACCTCCGATATGTTGTGGCCAAGCTCCAACTGGCTGTCGGAGGTCGTCGCCGTGGCGACGAAGGCCTTCCAGTCCCACCGTAGCTCCCGATTCACGCGCCGCCAGTGATCCACCAAGAGATGGCTGGCAATCTTGTACAGATACGCTTTCCGATCTGAGGGCTCGAGGCCTACTGGCGCGGCGCGGAGGAGCCGGAGGAAGGCGTCTTGCAGAATGTCGTCCGCCACGTCTGCGCTGCCCGCGGACCGATGAATATAGGACCGCAGCCCCGCTGCCTTCTTTGTCTGCGTCCCAGCTCTTGGACAGCCGGAGCGTGACGAACGCCCCGATCAAGAAGCCTATACCGATTGCCAACACCAATCCGCCCGGTATGAGCAGGTCTTCCTCGCGAACCGTGAGAAGCAAGAAGGCCACCCCCAGGCAGGTTAGCACCGCTCCGGCGATCATGGGTCGTAGGGCGCGTGCTCTCGGGTTGGCCTCCCTATTCTCGAGGTTCGCGACCATCCTTCTTCCGCCCTCGGTCTCCAGAAATTGGGACAATTCGGTTCCCGAACCGAACTTATCCAACAGGTGTCTATGAAGGTCGGTTCGTGCTTGAATGCGCGCCTGCTTTTCGCGCGTGCCAAACCACACGATAAAGACGATCATCACGAATGCGGCGAGAGGAACGAGTGCTCCGATGTCGGCTGAGTCCATGGAAGTCCTCCTTCAAGTGCGACCTCACCTCTTGAACGACTGACGGGCCCAGCAAGTTAACAGTGCGAGCGAAGAAAACCGAGATAAAGCTCGCCGAGCCCGTTCCGAAAGGTCGCCGCGGAAGTCACCTGAGCGTAGAATGAGCGCGATTGCGGCCCGCTCGCCCCGTCATACGTTGTCGCCGTCATCGGGATCACGTGGAGCACAAGTCATGGACCGAGAGGTTGCTATCGCCCGTTCACTAGTCGTTTCAGCGGCCCTTTTCTCGGCCGTCTGTGTTGGAGGCTGCGGCACATCCACAGAGCAGCCTGAGTCCGCCGTTTCCGAGCCGACGGAATCCCCGGCTACCGCCGACGCCGGCGACGACGAGCCGCGCGGCCTCAGGCTGACGACCCCTCAGGCTTCACCGGGGTACGTGCTGCACAACCCGAACCTGTCAGACACGACGTACCTCATCGACCTCGAGGGTCGTGTCGTGCACACGTGGCAGAGCGACTATGGACCTGGCGGGGGATCCTACTTGCTGGAGAACGGGCATCTTCTGCGTGCCGCCAACATCGCTGACGCGCCCGTGTTCAGCGGCGGTGGTCAGGCCGGTCGCATTCAGGAGTTCAGCTGGGATGGCGAGGTGGTGTGGGATTTCACTTTTGCCACCGAGGACCATCGACTCCACCATGACATGGCCGTTCTTCCCAACGGGAATCTGCTGGGTATCGCCTGGGAGCACAAGAGCGCTGCAGAAGCGACCGCGGCTGGCCGTCGTCCGGAACTGATACCTGAAGCCGGGCTGTGGCCCGACATGATCGTCGAATTTGAGCCCCAGCGCCCCGATGGTGGTCGGGTGGTGTGGACCTGGCACATGTGGGACCACATCATCCAGGATCATGATCCGGACTTCAACGACTTCGGTGACCCGGCGGAACATCCCGAGCTGGTTGACATCAATGGCGACCACGACACCTCCGAGCCCCCGCCGGAGAGTCCATCCTCCGACTTCATGCATACAAATGCCGTCGCCTACAACGCGGAGCTGGACCAAATCGTCCTGAGCGTTCCGCGCTTCAACGAGGTCTGGGTGATCGATCACGGCACCACCACAGCTGAGGCCGCGGGGCACGCCGGCGGTCGGTGGGGGCGAGGCGGCGATCTCCTCTACCGGTGGGGGAATCCCCGTACGTATGGGCGCGGCGGCGACTCCGAGCGGCGATTGTTCTTCCAACACGATGTGCAGTGGGTACCGGAGAACCTGCCCGGCGCCGGCCATCTAACGCTCTTCAACAACAACATAGAAGATCCCGGCGGCAACTACTCAGCGGTGTTGGAGCTTGCACCCCCGGTCGACGAGACCGGTGCCTATCTCGTGCCCGAGGAGGAGCCGTTCGGACCGAGCGCGCCGGTCTGGAGCTATGTGGCGCCAGACAAGGTGTCGTTCCACAGCTTCTTCATATCCGGGGCACACCGGCTGGCGAACGGCCACACGTTCATCACGGCTGGCCGCCAGGGCCGGTTCTTCGAGGTCACGTCGTCAGGCGAGATCGTCTGGGAACATTGGACGCCCTACGCCGGTGATGGCGAAGCGAACCCAACGACGCGGGCGAATCCTCATAGTGTGTTTCGCGCGACAAAGATAGTGCCCGACCATCCAGCGCTCGCCGGGCGGACGTTGAGACCCCTCGATCCTCAACCACCGGTCGTGCTTCCGGCCGACCCTGACGTAGACGAAGACGAAGGCCCATCGGCGGCTGCCGATGGCCGCGGGTAACCAAGTCGATACCAGAGGGGAAGAAGCAGCACGCCGGCCGCGAGCAGCGCTCCAATCCAGCCCGACCGAGACGGCACCCACAGAGGGGCCGGACTGCCGACAAGCCACGTTCCCAGACCGACGAGCAGGCAGAAGACCGACAGCGAGCAGAGGACCGTGGCACCCAGGGCCCGCCACAATCGTCGTGGCCCGTGGCGGTCGCCGGCGGCGCGAGCCACGGGGCCCCAGAAGCCAACCGGTCGCACGCGTTCGTAGAACGCCCTCAAGCGCTGAAGGTCTTCCGGTCCTTTGATCCAGACGGCGGCCAGCGCCGCGGTCGTGGCCGCGGTTGCCGCCAGCAATAGCCGCAGCGCCTGCTGGTCGTCGCCAAGATAGATGATGAGCGCCGGCGCCACGGCTGCTGACACGACCATCGCGGCGATCTCGGCCCAGGCGTTCATCCGCCACCAGACCCACCGCAGCACCAACACCACGCCAAGTCCGGCGCCAAACAGGAGGCTGATTTGCCAGGCCTGATTGATGGAGGTGAGCTGGGACATGATGGCGAGGGCGATCACCAAAATGAGGACGTTGGCGCAGCGGGCGACCCACACCAGGGAGCGTCCACTTGGTTCCGTCTTGCGCCACGCGTGACAGATGAACCGCTTGTAGATGTCGTTGGTCCAGTAGGACGCCCCCCAGTTCAGGTGGGTGTCAACGGTCGAAGCCAACGCTGCCAGCATCGCGGTGACCATCAGTCCTTTTACACCGGGTGGCAGGAGCTCGGCCATGCCCCGGACATAGGTCCCTTCGCGGTCAGCTTGCAGGAGGTCAACCGATAGTCCTGGGTTTGGGGGAAAGAGCAGGAGCAGCCCCACGGCGAGCGGCAGCCACACCAGACTGCGAATCAGCACCTGGGTGAAGGTGAAGACGATCGCTGCGGTCTTGGCATCGCGGTCAGTCCGACAGGCCATGACACGCTGGGCCAGATACCCGCTGCCGTCTGAGACGGAGTTGATGAGCCACAGTATGCCGAGCAGCGAGAGCACCGTCAGCGTGACGTCTTTCCCGCGGTCGGGTGTGAAGGCGAGGATCTCGTCGGGTCGGATGCCTCCTGGCCCGTTGGTGGCGAAGGTCGCATAGACGCGGTCGGTCATCACCCCGAGCCCACCCACCTCGCGCACCACGATGGTGGTAAAGGCCACCGTGCCGACGAACATGATGGCGAGTTGGACGACGTCGGTTGCGGCGACACTCCGCAGGCCGCCAGTGGCCGAATACAACGCGGCCACCGCGATAATCATCATGATCGAGAGGAGGTTGTTCGCGGTCTTGACCCAGACCTCTGGGTCGTCGAGGCCCCCGATCGTCAACGGCGCGCCGACCCACTCGACGAGGCCAACCACCGGCTGGAGCACACCCGCCGGCAGCCACTCGTTCCAAAGCAGGAACGGTTCGGCGATCTTCGCCGCCGCGAACAGCACCCAGGCCAGCGTCGTGCAGTTGATGAGCGTGCCGAGATAGAACGCCTTGACGCCCCGGAGCACCGCGGCCGGCGGGCCGGCGTAACGCACCTCCGTCAACTCCGCGTCGGTGACGACCCCAGCGCGCCGCCACGCGCCAGCCAGCACGAACCCGATCAGGAGGAAGGTCACGGCGAAGATCCAGAGCTGCCACAGCCCGAAGATCCCGGCGGTGGCCACGAGGCCCGTCACGAGCAGGGGAGTGTCGGCGGCGAACTGCGTCGCCGCCATACTGAGCCCGGCCTTCCAGCCGGGCAGCGTGCGACCGGCGAGGAAGTACTCCTCGAGGTTCTTGGACGCCTGTCGTCGGTGCCGGAAGCCTGCGCTGACGGCGTAGGCGACGAAGGCGAAGACGATCAAGGCGTCGATGGGGCTCACCCGCCGATCCTGCCACGGCTTGCACCGATCATGAGAGCGTGTCCTTGCATGCAGGTGTGTACTGGAACATCATGGCCCCATCAGACCGCAGCTGAAAGACCTGGGATGGAGGGTAGGATGAATCATCGATGCCTCGCGGCGGTACTCACCCTGAGCGGCGTCGTGGCGTTCGCGCCAACGTTCGCGGTTGCTCAGTCGACAGGCACGACGGCGTCGCCCCGGACGCCGTGGGGTGCGCCGGACCTGCAAGGGGTCTGGGACTTTCGTTCGATCACGCCATTCGAACGTCCTGAGGAGCTGGCGGACAAGGAGTTCCTCACGGAGGAAGAGGCGGCGAACATCGAAAAGGAAGCCATTGACCGGAACAAGCTTTTGTTGGACCGTCCCGCTCAGAGAGCAACGGTCACCGAGAACGTGGATAGGGGAGAGGACGGAGCACCTGGTCACTACAACAATTTCTGGATAGACAAGGGCACCAACACCGTCGGGACCAGACGAACATCGCTGGTCGTCGATCCGCCGGACGGGAAGATGCCGCCGCTCACCCCGTCCGCGGAACAAAAGAAGGCGACACTCGAGATGAAGCGGCAAGGCCTCTCCATGCACGAAGTGGCACTCGGCGGCTGGCTCGAAGACTTGGGTGCCGAAGGGTTGCAGCTGCGCTGTATCACCGGGTTCAATGCCGGCCCACCGATGACGCCCGGCTACTACAACAACAACGTGCAGCTGTTTCAGACCCCCGACTATGTGGTGTTGCTCAACGAGATGAACCACAACGTCCGCATCGTCTCGCTGGACGGACGGGCGCACGTCGACCTCCGTCAATGGACGGGGGATTCCCGCGGCCGCTGGGAGGGCGATACGCTCGTCGTCGAGACGGCCAAGTTCCTGCGCGAGACGAGCTTTGTCTCAGGACAAACCGATGCGCAACTGCACCTCACCGAACGCTTCACCCGGGTTTCTTCGCAGACATTGATGTACCAGGCCACGATTGACGATCCCACTGTGTGGTCGCAACCCTGGACGTACGAGATTCCGATGCAGTGGAATGATCAGCCGGTGTACGAGTATGCCTGTCACGAAGGCAACTACGGTCTGACCAACATCCTCGCCGGCGCGCGGGCCGTAGAGGCCGCGGCGGAAGCGTCGAAATAGCCGCCCGCCGGTCGGGTGATGTGTCCCGCGCATAGCCGCGGCATAGTTCATGCACTCGCGGCATAGTTCATGCACTTATGTCGTCCCATGCGACAGTGCGTCACGAAATACCGATTGGCGTTGGCCTTCCGGTCACTTCGCTGTTTGGATTTGTCGCCTGCGGAGAATCAACTGAGAGTCCGACCAGCCCGAGTCCTTCGAGTGGCCCGGTAGGTGCCGCAGTACCGGGAGGGACCGAGTCTCCGGAGTCGGGTGGGTCGGATAGCCCTGGCGCACCAGAGAGCGACGCTGGTGGCGACTCGGACGGGTCTCCGGGCAGGGGGATCCTCTCGGTACGACTGACCGACAGCCCGTATGAGGCGGCGGGAGCGGTGCTGGTCACCATTCCTGGAATCAGTGTCCATCGCTCGGGCGCCGGGTGGGTCACGGTGTCTGACGACGAGCTCGTCTGCGACCTCAAACAGCTCCAAAACGGCACTGACACCTCGGTCGGCGAGGTTGAGCTGACGGCAGGTCACTAGAGTCAAGCCCATTCCTAGTTGAAACTCTCCGCGGCTCCTGATTGCTTACGCGGCTTTCTTCGTCGACGTCGTCGTGTCGATCTTCAGCTCTCGCTTCAATGCGTCACGAAGCCTGGGCAGGTGCCGGTAGCCCATCACCTTGCGCAGGCGTGGCTCGATGTCCAGGAGCGCAGTGGCCAGCCAGCGATGGCGTTGACTCGAGTTCTGCCAGTGATCGACCTTCGCACAGCGCTCCTCAATGAGCGCGTTGATGGACTCGAGGCTGTTCGTCGTCTTCAGCGACCGGCCCAGCACACCGTACACCCCGAGGCGATGCAACGTCAGGGTCTCGTCGAGGCCTTCCGCCAGACTGCCGGCCGCGGATTGGTTCCGATCCTCCAGCTCATGCTGGAGCGACTTGAGGGCGGCGAGGGCCTCGTCGTACTCCGGACGGTTGTAGGCGCGCTGGAGACGCTGCCGCCACACCGGCTGCTCACGCTTGGCCACGTAACTCACCACGTTCTCGCGCTTGTGCCACTGACACCGTTGCACCAGGGCGCGGTGGCGGAAGGCTTTCCGCACGGCCGCCCGGAGCCCCTTGCCGCCATCCACGATCACCAGAAGCCCCTGGGAGACATCGAGGCCCCGCTCGACCAATGACCGGAGGAACGGGGTCAACACCTTCTCGGTCTCCGTGTCCGTCTCGACGACGCCCAGGAACCGTTTGTCCCCCGTCATCGTGATGCCCAGCGCGACGACCATCGTCGCCTCGGCGAACGTCTTGCCGTCCAGCACGAGGGCCACGACGTCCTCCCCGGAGAGGTCCCGCTCCTGGAGCTCGCGGAGTTTCGTCGCGCTGGCCTGAATGAACGCGCGGGACACCGTCGACCCCGATAGGCCGATCGCCCTGGGAATCGCCTCGGCGGCCGCCGCGTAGTTGCGGCACGAGATCCCATACAGCACGCGCCTCAGCAACAGGTCGTTGACTGCGCGATCGCCATGCAGCGCCTCGTACGACCGCAGGGGAATCTCGCGCTCCGTGACATGGCGAATCCGGGGCACGCGAATCGGCACGCGCTGGCCGGCCAACCCGACCGTCCCGGGGTTGCTGCCATGACGGCGCCCGCCGACTGACGGGGCTTTGCGGGCGTAGCGCTCGCCAGCCAGCGCGGTCACTTCCTCGTCGAGCAACTCCTCGATGTGCATCAAGCCCAGCGGAACCAACGACCGGATCAACGCCACCTTGGCATCGACCTCCAGCTCGGCGTACTCCTCGCGGTCGATGACGTCGACCGCGCCCAACGTGTGACCTTTCTTGCGCTTCCTGACCGATCGTAGGACACTGCTCATCTCGGCTCCTTTCTCTCGTGGGCTGATGTCCGTCTTCTCAAACGTCATCAAACCACAGGGTTTGGAGCCGCTTCAATTTCCAACTAAGTTTCGCTCACACTCGGTCACTACACGCAGATTCGACTGATAGTTCTGGCCGCTGCTCTCTACGAGAGCCCTGCGGTAGACGGAACACCCCGTCATCAAGATTCTGAGCGTCGAGGAGCAAGAGAGCCCAGAGTAGAATCGCCCCCCTGCCCAGTCAGACACACACTTCCCGATTCCGCCCCAGCTCGGTAGAATGCGCCTGCAGACTCCTCTGCACCAACTGTCATGGCGCCCCGTCACGGCCCGACCCTTGGCCAACTGCGAGCGTGCGGCCTGATCCTGTTGATCGCGGCCGTCATCCAGGTCCAATGCACCTCGACTCTAGAGCGACGCTGGTTGGCCGGCGACTCTCATCTTCATAGCCACTGGAGCCCGAATGATGGGCTCTATCCAACCCCGTTGAACGCGCAGATGGCCCATCGATACGGGCTGCAATGGATGGTCACGACTGACCATGGTGGTCCCGACCACGCGAAGTTGAACATGACGCAGGCGTACGAGGAGTTGAAGCGGTCGCGGCAACTCGTGCCGGAGGTGCTGCAGTTCTACGGCATGGAGCTGAACATGCCGGGTATGGACCATCACACCCTGATCATTCCCCACGCCGAAGACGAGCGGTCCGTGCTGTTCGAGATCGAGAGCCGGTTCGACGCAAATGAGGTGTCTCCGAGCGATCCGGCACGGCACACGGAGGCGGCTCGGCTCGCGGCGCTCGACTACATGAACGCGCTGCCGAAGCTCCCCATCCTGTTCGCCAATCACCCATCGCGGTCAGCGACCGGTATCGGCGAGTACGGGCGTGATGAACCGTGGGAGATTCGGGGTAGCAATGACCGCGCGCCCGCGGTGTATCGGGGGATGGAAGGTGCGCCCGGGCATCAGGCTGGAACTCTTGCGCCGGACGGCACGCCGCGTCTCGATAGATCCGGAGCCCCATCCGGTTTCCGGGGCTGGTATCGCAATCCCGGAGCGCACACGCTTGGTGGGTTTGACCAGATGACGGCCCTCGTGGGTGGTTTGTGGGACTCGCTCCTCGGCGAGGGACGACGGTTCTGGATCGTCGCGACGTCCGATTCTCACCGCAACTACGCAGACCCGGAACCGAGTGCTCGGGGGATAGATTTTTGGCCCGGTGAGTACCAGAAGACCTACGTCCACGCGGCGGAGACCTATCAGGACGTCCTCGATGGCCTCCGGAGCGGCAGAATCTTCGCCGTGAGCGGCGGCCTCGTGACCGAGCTCGATGTCATCGCTGAAGCGGCGGGTCGGAGCGCTGAAGCTGGTGGCACGCTGAGCGTTGCGGCGGACGAACCGGTCGAGGTCACGATTCGGTTCCAGGACCCGGACACGCCGAACGAGAACGACGAGAACCCCAGGGTGAGCCGAGTCGACCTGATTCTTGGCGAGGTCGGAGGGCCGGCGTCCGACCGGAACGAGACGACACGGGTCGTCGCACGGTTCACCGAGGAGGAGTGGAGCAGGGACGGCGACAGCTACCGCATGGCGATCACGCTGCCCACGCTCGCCGGCGACGCCTATGTCCGCGTGCGGGGAACCAACACCCGAGACCTCGAGCCTCAGATGGATGTGCCTGGGGAGAATCCCTGGGCTGATTTATGGTTCTACTCGAACCCGATCTTCATTGAGGTGGAGTAGCCAGGCCAGATATCTTTGGCCCGGAGTCAAGTCAGTGATTTCCTTTGACGGCGGCCTGTAACGCAGTGGACACTGGCGCATCGGCACAGCGAATGACCGATCGATCTGCGACGTTCGGATTCGTGTTCTCAGCTCTGGGAGGAGCACATGGCTTACCGTAACCCACTCGCGTTGACTGTGATCGTGTGTCTCGTGTCGGTCGCGTTCGCCTGCGGTGGTTCCGCGCCATCGTGAATCAGACCGAGCCAACTTGAGGGACACGCATGAGCGCAGTTGGAGTCGTGACCATCGCATTCGGGTTACTGATCGTCTGTACGCGGGGTCCGCTCGCGGTGGCTCCTGCGGCGACGCTGCGCCGGTTCAGGGTGCTGATCGCGACGGACAGGCCTACCCGGATACTTGGTGTCGTTGTTCTCATCCTCGGTGCCGCGATGGTTTGGGCGGGCACGACGGAGGACTCCTCCTTCGCGAGCCTCCTGATGGTCGTCGGGTTGTGGATTGGAGCGGCGGGGGCGTTTCTCGTGATCCTCCCCGGTGGATACCGTGGACTTGTTCGCTTTTTTCTTCCAGAAGTTGAAACAGGGAGACTGATCGGATGGCGTCTGATCGGGATCTTGGGAACGACCATCGGTCTTGTCGTGATCTTGATTGGCATACGCGCGCTCTAGCCGGGTAAGTTCGACAGAGCTGCTTGAACTTACCCCCTAGGCTTCGTAGGTTGGGCGACCTCCGAGGTAGGTGGCGACGACCTTGATCTCCTTCAGAGAGTCCGGGTCCACCTCGGTGGGGTTTTGCGCGAGCAGGACGAAATCGGCCAGCTTCCCGGGGGTCAGCGAGCCCTTTGTCTCTTCTTCGAACGACGCGAAGGCGCCGTTCAGCGTGCAGATCCGCAGCGCCTCCATCACGCTGATCCGCTGGTTCTCGCCCCAGACCCGGCCGCTCGTGTCCTTGCGGGTCACCATGCTCTGCAGCGCCATCATTGGCTCGAACGGTCCCGGCGTGAAGTCCGATGCGGGGGCGACGGGGATGTCGTAGTCCAGAAACGACCGGTGCGCGAACATGTTGCCCATCCGTTCCTCGCCGTAGTCCACCCACTTGTTCCCGTGGTAGTGCGCGTAGGTGTAGAAGGGCGCGGGAATCGTGCCGGTCTCCTTGATCCGGGTGAGGAGGTCGGGGTTAGTCAGCGAGCAGTGCTCGATCCGAAACCGCGGATTCGGGCCCTCCCGGTTTGCCAGCACGCGCTCGTAGGCCTTGAGCACCATGTCGATGGTTACGTCGCCGTTGGCATGGATGCCAATCCGAAATCCGCTGGCCACGGCTTCATCTACGGCCTCGTCGATCTCAGCCTGTGACATCGTCGAGATGCCGTAGTCGCTTGTGCCTTCGTAGGGGGTGCTCATCCGCATCGTGCGTTCGGAGGCGCTGCCGTCGGCGACGTACTTGACCGCACCGAGTAGGCAGTCCACGACGACATCTGTCCGTAGGCGTCGGTCGTGCTGGTCAGGCCGGCCGCGGCCATCCGCTTCGACATCAGCGTCGCGCCGGCCCGGGTGACGTCACGGTTGAGCGTGGGCCAGGTGCCGACGTCCGTGAAGGTGTCCATCGCCCTTTCGGCGACCTTGCCAGTGAGACGACCGAGGTCGCGAAAGTAGCGGCCGCCCTCCGGATCGGGAGTGTCGTTCGTGACACCGGCAATCTCGAGAGCTTGGGAATTGACGACCACCGTGTGTCCACCGCGGTGTCGAACCATCACCGGGTGCGACTGGACGACCTGATCGATGTCCTCCCGGTTCAGCGGTCGTCCCTCCTCGAACTTCGTGTCGTCGTACATGTGCGCCAGTACCCATTCCCCCGCGGGCGTCTTGTCCGCCTGACGGACGAGGGCGTCCTGGACCTCACCGATCGTGCGGAAATTGACGTCGACGCTGATGGCCTCGTTTGCCATCATGGGGTGGCTGTGCGCATCGATGAAGCCGGGCGTCACCGTCAGGTTCCGAGAAAGGTTCCGCCTTCGACGACGAGGTCCGCCTGTCCGACCGCTTGATTGGCGCAGGCGGCGAATGGGAACGACGCCCCCGCCAGGGCCGCCGCTTTTACGAAGTGCCGGCGGCTTACTGCACCTGCCTTGTCCGGCCCTGCGGGTTGGGATGCCAGGGGCCTCCTTCTTCACAATCTCCGTGCTACAGCGCCAGCTGGTCGGCGAACACCATGTCGGCGAGTGTGAACGTCGTCCTGACTTCGGCGTTACCCAGTTTGGTGATCACCTCGACGTCCAGGTCGTCCAGGGTGATGACCTCGGTCTTTGGAAACAGGAACACGATCCTGATCAACCGGCTCTCGGTATCCTGGAAGAGCCGGACGCTCTTTGGAGCGATCGGGGCCTTGCCTTTTCGCACCAGCATCGACTCGGCTTTCAGATCGGTGCGCGTCGTCGCCAGCCATCTGAGCGTTGGCGGCAGCCCCGACAGGGTCACCGCATAGAAGGGCTCGAAGCGCGTCAGCGCCTGCTGGCTCTCTGGTGAGATAGGCCCATCGAGACCGATGGACTGCCGGACCAATGCCTGTTTGATGGGCAGCGCGCTGGTCCAGGTGAACGTCACCTGGGTGGGTTCGGCGGCGTCACGGCGCCCGCCAACGAGCAGCCTGACCTGCTTCGCCCACGGCGAGTCGGTCAGCATCTCTTGGACTTCCTGGGCAGACCATGTCGTGAAGTCCTTCTCTTCCCAGAAGTCGGCGGCCACCAGGGCTGCGCCCGTCAGAAGCCAGACGCCAACAAGACCTGCCAGCTTACGTCGCATCCCTTCACTCCCGGAATCCACCTCTGATTCAGTAGTCTAAGGGTTTCCGATCTGACTTTGGCACTTTGGCGGCCTGGCCGGTAAGCTGAGGTCGTGGGCAGGAATCTCTTCCGGGGATTGTATCGATGAGCATCACTCCCCGCGTCGACCGTCGCACGTTCCTGCGGGCCTCCGGTGTCGCGCTGGCGCTGCCGATGCTGGAGTCCATGCATCCGGGTTTCGCGCGTGCCGCCGTCGAATCACCCAGGCGGCTGGTGACCATCTGCAACTCGCTGGGCCTCTACTCGGACTCCTGGTTCCCGGCGACGACCGGCACCGACTACGAAGCGACCCAATATCTGAGCCTGATCGACACACACCGGTCGCGGTATACGTTGTTCTCGGGGCTTTCGCATGAAGATCAGGGCGGGCGGCAGCCGCACAATTCTGAGCTCACCTGGTTGACGGCGGCTCGGCGTCCCGGGCTTGACGGGTTTCGGAACACGATCTCGTTCGACCAGGTGGCCGCCAATCACCTCGGGTACGTGACGCGGTTTCCGTCGATCGTCCTCGGCACTGCGACGTCGCAGAGCCAGTCTTACACCACGAGTGGCGCGATGGTGCCGGCCGAGACCAGCCCGGCCAACCTATTCAGGAAGCTCTTCCTCCAGGGTACGCCGGAGCAAGTCCAGCGCGAGGCGCAGAGTCTCACCAACGGCGGCAGCATTCTCGACCGTCTCAAGTCACAGACAGAGTCACTGCGGCGACGAGTGAGCGGGCCGGACCAGCGAAAGTTGGACGCGTACTTTGATGCCATCCGGACGGCCGAACAAGATCTCGGTGAGGTGAAGGCCTGGCAGCAAAGGCCGAAGCCAGCGGTCGACGCGGAGGTGCCCGCCGACATCCCGGACCCCGCCGATCTGATCGGCCGGGTCAAGACCATGTTCCGCATGATGCCCTTGATCCTCGAAACTGATTCGTCTCGGGTCATCAGCCTGATGATCCAGGACCACGGGGTCGTCCCGCAGGTCGACGGGGTGACGTCCGATCAGCACAGCCTGTCACACCACGGGCAGGACGAGGCCAAGATCGCGCAGCTGAAGAGGGTCGAGGTCGAGATCGTCGAGGCCTTTAACGGGCTGATGCTCGAGCTCGGCGAGCGGACCGACGCGAGCGGCTCGCTGATCGACCAGACGACGGTCTTGTTCGGCAGCAATCTGGGCAATGCCAACGCGCACACGCCGGTCGACCTGCCGATTCTTGTCGCCGGGGGCGGTTTCTCTCACGGGCAGCACATCGCGCACGGGGGCGAGCACAACGCGCCGCTGTGCAACCTGTTCGTCACGATGCTGCAGAACATGGGCGTGGAGACGGATGCGTTCGGGCAGAGCACAGGTACCCTTACGTGGACGCGATGACTCGAGGCC
This sequence comes from Vicinamibacterales bacterium, assembly GCA_965249105.1. Classification (GTDB taxonomy): domain Bacteria; phylum Acidobacteriota; class Vicinamibacteria; order Vicinamibacterales; family UBA8438; genus CAUZIB01. Next base: position 3,775,711 of record OZ252219.1, read on the forward strand.
TCGCCCCGACAGGGTAGCTTGACGATGGCCAGAACGTGGTTGGCCCTCCTGGTGGGCGGGTGGCTCGTGTCCGGTGTGGCGTCGGCCCAGTCCTTTGAGGCTGATGTCGCGCCGCTGGTCGAGGCGTCCTGCCTCCGGTGCCACGGTGACCGGACGGTCACCCCCTTGAACCTCGCGCGCCTCGGGTTCGATCTCACCGACCATGAGACGTTCCAGGCCTGGGAGCAGGTGTATGAGCGGCTCGAGAAGGGCGAGATGCCGCCCTCGACCGCCCCACAACCCGACCGCGCGGTCGTCGAGACTGTGCTCGGGTCGCTGAAACGGGCACTGGTCGACGCGAATCTCACAGCCCGCGACCACCAGCGCACCTCGCTCCGCCGGCTCACTCGACTTGAGTACGGCTACACCATCCAGGACCTGCTGGGGATCGACGAAGCGGTCGCGACCGAACTCCGCCTCCTGCTGCCGGCGGAAGCTGACTCCGGGGGGTTCGATACGGTGGCGGCGAACCAGAGCATGTCGCCGTTGCACGTGCGCGCCTATCTCGACGTGGCTGACCGGGCACTCGACGCAGCCATCGTGCTCGGGCCACCCCACCGCATCGAACCTTACGAAATCGAGTATGTGAAGTCTCGGAATCTCGAGTTCCACAGCAAAGAGGAGATTCTTGGTGGCGGTGTCGTCCTGAAGGTGGACGACGGCTATGTCACCTTCTCGAAGTACGCCTCGACGTACCTGTTCCATAGCGTGTCCGAGGGCTTTGCGGTGCCCCGTCCGGGCCGGTATCGCGTCACCGTCACCGCGTATCCGTACCAGGCCAACACGCCGGTGACGCTAACCTTGTACAAGGGACACCTGTCGGGGGGGCTTCCAGCCCCGTTGCTGGACGAGCTGATCGGCTCGTTCGACCTGGTCGGCGACGCACCCCGGACCGTAGAAGTCACGCCGTTCCTACGGCCGGGCGACCTGGTGAGCCCGTTGCTGGCCGATGCCGACGCACCGTTCTATGACAACCCTGAGATCTACTACCAGCCCGACATGAACGTACGGGACTACGCGGGCGAAGGCATCGCGCTCAAGTCGATGACGCTCGAGGGGCCGCTCGCTGACGGTGACGGGTGGCCCCCGGCGAGCACCCGGCAGCTGCTGACCGGGGTCGAGTTCGACGAGGACGGGGCCATCCGGCTCACGAAGATCCCCTACGCTCACGTCGTCGACGTCGTCGCGGCGTTCGCGCCGCGGGCGTTTCGCCGGCCATTGAACGAAGACGAAGGCGAGCTCGAAGCCTATGCCAGCCTGGCCAAGCCGCTGCTGGACGAGGGGTGGCCCTTTCTCGAGGCGCTTCGCGTGCCGCTTCTGGCCATCCTGAATGCCCCGCCCTTTCTCCATCAGGCCGGCGACTCGTCAGGCGACCGCACGCCCGGGAGGCTGGATGATTTCGCGTTGGCGACGCGACTCTCCTACTTCCTGTGGCGGAGTACGCCCGACGACGCGCTCCTCGACGTGGCCCGCACGGGTCGCCTGTCCGACCCGATGGTGCTGGCGCAGCAGGTTGACCGGATGCTGGACGACGTCAAGCGTCAGCGGTTCGTCGAGGACTTTGCCGGACAGGCGTTCCGGCTCTACGAGATGGAGGCGACCAGCCCCGATCCGGAGCTCTATCCCGAGTACGACGATCGGCTGGTTCAGGCCATGACGCGGGAGACCGAGCTGTTCTTGAGCGAGCTGATCGCCGAGGATCTCGGCGTGGGGAATCTGATCGACGCTGACTTCACCTTCCTGAACCGCCGCTTGGCCGAGCACTACGAGATCGGCGGCATCGAGGGCCAGCAGATGCGGAAGGTGATGCTGCCGGCTGACAGCCCGCGCGGCGGGTTGCTGACGCAAGCGAGCATCCACAAGATCACGGCCAACGGTACAACGACGTCGCCGATCCCCCGCGGCAATTTCGTGCTGGCGAATCTGCTCGGGGAGCCGCCGCCGCCGCCGCCGCCCGGTATCGTGGGGCTGGAACCCGATACCCGCGGCACGACGACGATTCGAGAGCAGTTAGATGCGCATCGCTCCAGCCCCGTGTGTGCGAGTTGTCACAGGGTGATCGACCCGCCCGGGTTCGCCCTCGAGTCGTTTGACCCGATCGGCGGCTTCCGGACGACCTATCGGATCGCCGGCGAGGTCACCTACCACGAGCTGCTGAACATCGGTAACTCCCAGGTTGCTGGCTACACAGTACCCGCGCCGTATCGCGACGGCCCCGCGGTGGACGCCACCGGCGTCACGCCGGAAGGTCATTCCTTCTCGGGGATTGCGGAGTACAAGCGGCTCTTGCTCGAGCATGAAGTCGACCGGGTGGCGCGTCACCTGGTGTCGAGTCTGATGGTCTACGCAACTGGCGCCGAGATCGAGTTTGCCGACCGGGACGCGGTGGAGGGCATCGTCGCTCACGGTCGCAACCGTGGCCATCCCATCCGGACGATGATTCACGAGATCGTGCAGAGCGATCTCTTCAGAAGCCGATAGCGCGTCGAGGTCCCGTAGATAGGGAATCGCATCGACCACCTCGATGCCGCCACGTCCCTGAGCCACGACACGACCCCGACGTACACAGTGATGAGCCCGTCGACGACTTTTCGAATCACAACCGTAGGATAAGACCGCCTGTCCGGTAGATGCTAGACCGATCTGCCAACCGAGATGGAGTGGAGGGCGCCAATGCACACATCCCTCGATAGAATAGGCACGGGCAAGGTTCTTGTGGGAGAGCCCTCAAGGAGGACCGCCAGAGTGACGGATCAATGGGTATCCAAGCTTCCTGCCGATAGCTCTCGAGGCGAGCTCAGAACTCAGAACCGCAAGGGTGGACATCCCGAGCGGCAGTTTCGAGTTTACCTACGCGGAGATCGGACTAGGCACGACATCGGTGACGGGTGGTCTAGAGATGGCGTTCGAAGATTCTTGGGCGCACTATTGTGTTCATCACTTCAATCAGGATGGGATAATCCGCGGGTAGTGCGACCAGGAACCCGGATGAGTCACGAGTTTCCGCGGCGCTCGCCGCTTCTTCGCTCTATCGCGCTTGTCGTGGTGTTGGGGCTGTTGCCGGCAGAGACATCCGCCCAGCAGGGTGCCACCGACGGCGAGTGGAGGAGCTACGCGGCCGACACCTGGGGAACGAAATACTCCCCGCTGGATCAAATCACGATCGAGAACTTCTCCGACCTCGAGCTGGCCTGGACGTGGGAGACCGTCGACTCTCACCTGATGCGCACCGATGATGGCGGAGCATCGCTGGTACCTTCGAGCGTGGTCTTCGATCTTCTGGAAGCAGAAGATCCAGACCGTTGGGTGACACGACCGAGCATCTCCCGGCTTGCAGCGACGCCGCTGATGGTTGGCGGCGTCCTGTATGTGAGCACGCCGCTCTATCAGGCGGCCGCGATCGATGCCCGCACGGGGCGGACGCGGTGGGTCCACGACCCAAAGATGTATGAGTCTGGGACACCAGTCCACTCACTCTGGGGCCACCGCGGCGTGGCGTACTGGGAAAACGGCGGCGATGCCCGGATCGTGTGGGGAACCGGTGACGGATATTTGGTCGCCGTCGATGCGGAGACCGGACTGCCGGCCGAGGACTTCGGCGACGGTGGGCGCGTCGATCTTATGGAGAATCTCCCCCGAGAGCCACCCGTGGCCAGCGGGACAACCTCAACCTGCTGCCCATTTCCTCGCTGTCAGCACCCATGATCGTGCGAGACACGATCATCATCGGGTCGTCAATCCACGACTTCACCAACACCAAGGAGGGTCCCCCGGGGTTTGCCCGCGCGTACGACGCGCGGACCGGACGCCACAAGTGGGACTTCCACCTGGTCCCGCAGAGCGCCGACGAATTCGGCGTCGACAGCTGGGGTGACGAATCATGGCGTTACTCGGGCAACACCAACGTCTGGTCGAACATGAGCGCCGACGAGGAGCTGGGCTACGTGTACCTGCCGACAAGCACGCCGACATCGGACTACTACGGTGGCCATCGGCCCGGAGACAACTTGTTTGCCGAGAGCCTGGTCTGTGTCGATATCGAAACGGGTCGGCGCGTCTGGCACTACCAGCTGGTGCACCACGGGGTGTGGGACTACGACAGTCCGACGGCGCCAAACTTGCTCGACATCACTGTTGACGGGCGCTCCGTCAAGGCGGTCGCGCAGGTCACCAAGCAGGGCTTCGTTTATGCCTTCAACCGAATCACGGGCGAACCGATCTGGCCGATCGACGAACAGGTCGTCAACACCGAGACGAACCTCGAAGGGGAGATCCTGTCGCCGACCCAGCCCATTCCGTCCAAGCCGGCGCCCTTCGACTACCAGGGTGCAACGATCGATGACCTGGTCGACTTCACGCCAGAGATCCGGCAGATGGCTCTCGATGCAGTCGATGGTTTCCGGATGGGCCCTCTGTACACTCCGCTCTCGCTGGAAGGCACGATCTTTAGACCGAGCGCCGGTGGTGGCGCCAACTGGTCCGGTGCCGCGCTCGACCCCGAGACCGGGACACTCTACATCCCGTCGCGTAACGTACACACCGTGATCCGGTTCCGCGACCCCGAACCGGGCGAGGACTCGACGTTGCGATATGTTCTTAGCTTTGGCGGGTCCTTCATCGAAGCAGGGAATCCCGACAGGCGTCCCGTGATGCCCCAGGGGCTCCCACTGTGGAAGCCACCCTACTCGCGGATGACGGCGATCGACATGAACCGCGGTGAGCATCTGTGGATGACCCCGCTTGGTGACGGCAACCGCCTGCGCAACCACCCGCTGCTGCGGGACCTCGACCTGCCGCCTCTCGGTGGTGACGACAGTCGAAGTGGGCCGCTCCTGACCAAGACCGTGCTGGTGCACGCCTTGACGACGGGCGGGACCAATGACGGTCCGCGGCTCGTGGCGTATGACAAGGTGTCGGGCGAACCGACGGCGTCGGTTGATCTCCCTGGTGGCGCGATCGGCACGCCGATGACCTACATGGTGGACGGGACCCAGTACATCGGGCTGACCGTTGGGGGCGAGGTGCCTTCGCTGGTGGCCTTCCGGCTGCCGGACTAGTGGCACCAGTGGGCAGAAGCTGTTCGCTCACGACCCACGCACTCCGAAGCTGAGATGAACCGCTTCATGAATTTCATCTTCGTCGGGTCTGTCGCTGCTGCCGGCTTCATCGTGCTCATCTGGGTGTTCCAGCGAACGCTGATCTATTTCCCGTTTGACGACGTGCCGAGACCTCGTGCGGTCGGGCTCCCGCAGGCCGAGGCCGTGACCTTTCCGACCGCAGACGGTCTCACGCTGCGCGGGTGGTTCGTGCCCAGCTCAAGCCCGTCGCCCACCTATACGGTGCTGGTGCTCAACGGCAATGCCGGCAACCGGGCGTACCGCGCCCCGCTCGCCGCGTCGCTACGGCAACAGGGGCTGCAGGTGCTGCTGTTCGACTACCGCGGATACGGAGGCAGCGAGGGGAAGCCGACCGAGACCGGTCTCCGAACCGACGCGGACGCGGCCCGCCGCTACCTGGTCCAGCGGAACGATGTAGATGTGACTCGGTTGATCTACTTCGGTGAGTCACTCGGGACGGCGCTCGCAGTCGCGCTGGCGGCGGACCATCCACCAGCCGGGGTCATTCTGCGCTCACCCTTTCCTTCATTGGTCGAAGTGGGCCAGATGCATTATCCGTTTCTGCCCGTGGGGTTCCTTCTGCAGGATCGGTATGCAGCGATGGAGGACATCGCGCGCGTGACCAGTCCCGTGCTTGTCCTCGCAGGGGACCAGGATCGCATCATTCCTCTCGGCTTGAGTCGTCGGGTATACGAGGCGGCGACATCGACGAAGGAGTTCGTCATCCTGCCCGGGTCGGACCACAACGATTTCGAGTTGCTCGCCGGTGACCAGATGATCGGCGCGATCACGCAGTTCTTGGGACGCCTGTAATCCCTACGTCGCCTTCACTGACGTTGCTCTGCCAGATAGGCTCGGGCCGCCGCCTCATCCATCAACGGCACCACTTTGTCCGGGTCGATCCGAACCATCAGATACGTGATGTGGTCCGCGATCTTCGTGAACTGATGTCCCGTGCCGGCCGGGATCATGAAAACATCACCCACCTTGAGCTCGTGCGTGTCGGGGTTTCTGATATCCGCGGCGTTCCGGCCCGGACCGTTCAGAAACTGCACGGCCCGGTTGTCAGACGGCCGACGCTGGGCGTCGATCAGATCGGGCCCGGTGCGGTTGGTGCCCGAGCCGCTCAAAACGTAGTAGACCTCAGTCACCAGCCATGCTCTGCCCTCCACCACATTGAGCAGTTGCTCCCACTCGCCGATGAGGTTGTCCTCGCCGACGCGGGCCAACGGCTCCATCGAGAGGATCTCCGAGATCGCCTCCTCGTCGCCGTGGGTCGCACGCGCTAGGAGGAGAGCGGACGCGAATATGTGCGTGAACATGTTCCGTCCTTCGAGCTCGGCTGCTTCTCGGTAGTACGGCAATGCCTCTTCCCACTCGCCCAGCCACTCAAGGGTGGTCGCCAACGGCAGCAAGGCGAAGGCCCGTAGAACGTAGTCGCGGCGCCGCTCTCTATCGACCTCTTTGTGCAGGGCTGCGCGTCCGGCTTCCAGATCGCCGGAGTCGAGCATTTCTGTCCATATCGGCCACAGTCTCGCCTCACACGCCGCCTGCAGATGTCCGGCCTGATCTGCAAGTCTTTCCAACTCCGGTGCTTCTCGGTTCAGCTCCGCGAAGTCACCTCGATACGACTGCATGAACATCATGCTGGCGCGCACGTCGGCAAGAAACCAGGGAGTGTTGCTCGTCTTGTAGAAGGTCTCGGCGCGACTCCCGGTGTCCATACCCGACCGCGTCAGCATGAAGTGATGGTTGTGCCACGTACGGTGGTGGGCGATCTCGGCCACCAGCGCAGGGTCGCCGATCTCCTCGGCCATTGCTTCCGCTTCGGAGATTCGCTCGTCGCCACCACGCAGCCCGCTGTAGCCCCGGACCAACCCGGCAAGTGTCAGCAACTTGCACCGCTCCGGTCCGTCCACAGTCACGGCCGCCAGGGCGCCGTCGACGTCGTCGAGTCCCTCCTCACCACGCATATTCCATGCCCGGGTATACCAGGACTTAAACGTGGTGAGCGCGATCGCCGCATGGTCCTGAAGCGTCTTGAAGCCATCGAGCGCAACCAGCCACTCGGCCACCGCATCCTCCCAGTGCCCGACGCACGCGATCGCTTGCGCGCGCTTGAATCGAAGATCAGTTATGACTCGCTGGTCATCAGGATCGTGCTCTTGTTGGATCGAGAGGGCATCGGTCAGCCGACGCAGCGCCTCGTCGAACGCTGCGGCCTCGAGCGCCTGGTCGCCTGCTAGAGTGAGGAACCGCACCGTTCTTTCCGGATCTGCGGCGAAGCCGGCCTGGTAGAGATGCTGCGCGATGTCGGAGGCATGACGCTCGGCGTTTGCGCCATACACATGCTCTAGCGCATCGGCCACGCGCAGATGTGCACGCTGCCGGCGCATCAGCGAGAGGCTTCCTTCCAGGGTCTGGCGGATCAGACCGTGCGCAAACTCCCAGCGCACCTCACGCCGCGACGGCCGGGGCACGATGAGCTTCGCGGCCTCCGCCTCTTCCAGCGCGCTCAGCAACGCATCACCCTCCACCTCACCCAGCGCCTCAAGTAGTCCGACGTCGAAGCTCCGCCCAACGATGGCGGCAGTCGTGAGAACCCGACGCGCATCGTCGCCCAGCCGCTTCACTCGCCGACCGATCACGAGACGTACGCCTTCTGGGACCGCCAGGTCGTCCACCCTGAGGTCGGTGCGCCATGCGCCCTGCTCGTCGAAGAGCCGGCCCTCCTCCGACAGATGGTGGAAAACCTCCTCGGTGAAGAACGGGTTGCCCTCGGTCTCGGCAAAGACGACAGACGTCAGCGCGGCTGGCGGGGTCTGGCCACTCAGCGCCTCAAGCATCTGCCCGACCCCATCCTCACCGAGCCGATCCAGAGGAACTCTCTGTGCTAGACGTTGTCGGGTGAGCGTCTCGAGCATCTCCGCGAATGGCCGGGCCACATCGAGGTCGACGTCACGATATGTGCCGACGATAAGGACCGGGAGCTTCTCCACGTGCTGCGCCAGGTGCTGGAGTAACAGCAGCGTGGACTCGTCGGCCCAGTGCAGATCATCAAGCAGAAGCACTTCGGGTGAGACGCGCGAGCACCGCTCCACAAAACCTAAGAAGTTGCTGAACAGAAAGTGCCGCTGCTGTTCCGGCGGGAGATCAACCGGCGGCGGGATGTCGTCAAACTGCTGGCGTAGCTCGGGGACCAGCTTGGCGATTTCTGGCGCCGCATCGCCGAGCGCGGTACGAAGCGATGTCGCCGGGACGATTCGCGCCGACTGCTGCACGATCTCGACCCACGGGATGAAGGGTGGAGTCCCTTCGAGTTCGTAACAACGTCCCGTTAGCACGAGACACCCGCGGTCACGCCCGTCAGCCAAGAGTTCCTCGGCCAGGCGCGTCTTGCCGACCCCCGGCTCGCCGCCGATGAGCAGCACGTCGCCCTGTCCGCCGAGCGCCCGGTCCAGCAGACGACGGCCCTGGGCCCGTTCCGCCTCCCGGCCGACGAACCTAGTCCGGCGCGAAGCGAGAGCGGGTAGCGACTCGACCTCGATCGGAAGCTTCCCCGAGGTCTCCTTGAGCACTTGGGCGAGGTCGATGCGCACCTCCTCGAAGCTCTGATACCGCTGCGCCGGCTCCTTCGCGAGCAGTCGGTCGAGCGTCACCCGCGTTGTCTCCGACGTCTCCTTTGCGTACTGACCCACGGGCGCATGTGGCTCGCGGAGAATCGCCGCCATCGTGCCGCTCGGACTCGACCGCTTGAACGGGTGCACTCCGGCGATCAGTTCGTAGAGCAGGACGCCGAACGCGAAGATGTCTGACCGCTCATCCGCTTGGCTTCCCAAGAGCTGCTCCGGCGACATGTAGCCGGGAGTGCCCACCCGAACGCCTGGTTCAGTGAGTGACCCGGTCGTTCGCTCGTCTGAGCCGCTGTCACCATTGACCTGCTTGGCCAGCCCGAAGTCCATCACCTTGACGTGCCCCTGCTCGGTGAGCATCACGTTCGCCGGTTTGAGGTCGCGGTGGACGACGCGCTTCTTGTGCGCTTCCTCAAGGGCCTCGGCGACCTCCCCCGCGATCTCAATCGCCCGTTTCGGGGGCAGCGGCGTGCGTGCCAAAACGGTCTGGAGCGTCTCACCTGTGACATGCTCCATCACGATGCCCGTCCGACCGTCGACCTCGGTGATTTCGTGGATCTTGCAGATGTAGGGATGGTCCAGGGCAGCGGCGGATCGGGCTTCGCGGTAGAGACGCTCCAGCGCCTTGCCGTCGTTCGTCACCCCATCGACCAGAAACTTGATAGCGACCTGTCGGCCGAGCTGGGTGTCGTCGGCCAGGAACACCTCGCCCATGCCGCCCTTGCCGAGGCTGTGGAGCACGCGATAGCGCGGGGTGTCAGACATCGGGAGGCTGTGATGGGTGGACAGGCCGATCATACGGGGCCAGAAGGCCGGGTCAAGCTGGTGAAACAGAATGGGCTGCAGCGGTATGACACGAGCGACATCCTACGCTTGCGCCGGGAAGTTCATCTTGCGGAGGAGGGCTTGGAAGCGGGGGTCGTCGCGGAGGGGGTCGTACCAGAACCCGACGTTGATGTACGGCAACAACCCATCCCGCTCCTCGGCCGCCTTCTCCAGCCATGAGATCGCTTGCTCACGGTCGCCCACCCCCAGGTGTGCGTGGGCCAAATGAGCACCACCGACGTACACTTCCGACCGTCGCTTTAGTAAGTCGCCGAGAATGGCGCGTGCCTCCTGTCCATGCCCAGCGATCCCCAGCGTCCACGCGAGAAGCGCCCGTGATGGCAGGTCACCGGGAGCGAGGATGGTGGCCTGCCTGAGCGCCTCGACCGCGTCGTCGTACCTGCAAAGGCCAGCTAATGCCAGCCCGTGATGCCAATGCAAGGCGTGATACGTTGGATCTAACTCGATACCGGCCCGTGCCTCGGTAATCGCCTCGTCGAAGCGACGGTCCATGTTCAATGCGACCGTGAGTAATTGACGGTTGTAGACCGCGAGGGGATCGTGCGCAATGGCGTGTCGGGCTTCCGCAACCGATGCGTCCGCTTGCCCGGTATAGCTTAGATATCTTGCGTAGAAGGCTCGGGCCAGCGCATCACCGGGGTTCAAGGCTAAGGCACGAAGATACGCCCGCTCCGCTCCCTCCCAGTTCCACTCATACGTCCCGAGAACGAACGCGAGGGCCGTATGCGCGTCGGCCACCGTCTCGTCGATCGCAAGCGCCTTGAGTGCGGCTTCTTTCGCCCTGGGCATGACACGCTGTGGCGGCGCGAAACCGAGGGTTGCCCGCCAGGCTTGGGCCGAGGCGATACCGGCATGGGCCCGGGAATAGGCCGGTTCGACAGCGAGGGCCTGGGTGAAGTATTCCAGGCTGTTCTCCAGCGCCGCTCTGGTCAACCTCACTAAATGGTACCGGCCCTTCAGGACCAGGTTGTAGGCTTCCAAGTTTTCCGTGAAGCCCTTCACCAACTGTGCGTCCTGTTCACCGAGCAGCTTGACCTTGAGCTTGCCGACCACCGCTTTGGCAATCTCATCCTGCACGGCGAACACGTCGTCCATGTCACGGTCATAGCGCTCGGACCAGAGGTGATAGCCGTCGCTCGTGTTGATGAGCTGCGCGTTGATCCGAAGCCGATTGCCAGCCTTTCGCACGCTGCCTTCTAGGACCGTCTTGACGTTGAGCGTTTCTCCCACCTCGCGGAGGTCAGGCGCGTCCCCTTTGAACCGGAAGGCCGAGGTGCGGGCCACGACGCGCAATCCCTCCAACTTCGCCAACGCATCGATCAGTTCTTCCGCTAAGCCCTCACAGAAATAGTCCTGGTCCTTCTCTGGGCTCATGTCGGCGAAAGGCAACACGGCGATGGATGGCACATCCGACTGGCTCACTGACGCACCCGTCGCCGTCACCTCTCGTTTGATGCGTTCCAGCTTCGAGAGCAGGTCCACCGCCGTCTGGTAGCGATCATCCCGGTCCTTGGTCATCATGTGAGTGACGACCTGGTCCAACTCTCGCGACAAAACACCAGGTCGTAGACTCGTCAGCGATTTCGGCGGACGCTGCAGGATGGCGTTCGAGATCGCCAGCAGGTTCTCACCCCGAAACGGTGGCGTCCCAGCCAGCATCTCGTACAGCACCACGCCCAGCGACCAGATGTCCGTGCGGTGATCCACCTCCTGGCCCTTCGCTTGTTCCGGGGACATGTAGGCCACGGTGCCCAGCGTGGTACCGGTCTGGGTCATACCCTCCGTCCCCACCAACTTCGCCAGACCGAAGTCGAGGATCTTCACCACGCCCGTCTTGGTGACCAGCAAGTTGGCGGGCTTAATGTCCCGATGTGTAATCCCTGCCCCGTGGGCTTCGGCGAGCCCCTGACCCACTTGGGTGGCAATGTCGACGGCGTTGTCGAGACCCAGCGGCCCACGGGCGATCCGCTCCTTCAGCGTCTCCCCCTCGTAGTGAGCCATCACCAGATACAACTGCCCGTCGTCGGTCTCGTTGATCTCGTGGATGGTGCAAATGTTCGGGTGATCGAGTGCAGAAGCCGCTTTGGCCTCTTGGAGGAAGCGCTGCTTGGCCGTGTCGTCTCGGGTCAGGTCCGGCGGGAGAAGCTTGATGGCGACATGGCGGTCCAGCCGGGGGTCATTGGCCTGATAGACGACGCCCATGCCGCCCTGCCCAAGCTGGCTGACGATCACATAGGGACCGAGCTGGGTGCCCACAGCCAACGTCATGGAGGCGTCAGTATATCGCTGGCCGACCTTCGCCCCTCGCCCAAACCACTTATGCCGACGCGATCGCTGTAAGTGATCGTTTTGCGCTGGCGAAAGTGATCAAAACACTAGGGAAGTTGAACGGGGCGATCGGCCAGGGTCTGATAATTGGCCCTTATGTGAACCAGCGGAAGGTTTCTGCGACCGCGGCACACCTCTCAGTCTGAATGGGTTGGCCGGGGTTCCCCTGGCGACGTCAGTGCGGGGTGGGTCGGACTACGTCGTGTCCGATCGCGGCTTCCGAAACCGGAGACGATACGACTCGTCCAAGGGGGCGAAGAAGGTGGCCAGGGTGACACCGAGTGCCCGGGCGAGGCGATTCATCACATCCACGGTCGGGCTCTGCTGGCCGCGTTCCAGATCACTGACATAGGTCCAATGGAGTCCGGCGCGGTCGGCGAGTGCTTCTTGCGAAAGGTCCAGCCCACGTCGCAGCTCACGTATCCGTTTGCCCAACGCCGGTCGGAGATCTTTCACGCCGGCATCGTGACGACGAAGTTGTTGCGGCAGCCATAGCTAAGTAGCTATAGTCACCCGGATCAGCGTACTCGGAACCGCTCCCCCGGGGGTGACCGATGAAGGACTTGGGATCTTGGCGGCGGCGCATCAACGAGAAGATCGATACGTTCTACCGGACCACCAACGACGGAACCACGACCGTTTTGAACGCGGCGCTTCACCTGATCCCCGGCTCACTACTTCTCGGCGTGATGGCGCTGGGTTGGTATTTCGCGTTTCTGTCTCCTACCGAACGACCCCCGCTTCCAAGTGCCCGCGATGATTGGATCGGGGCCTCGTACGGTGCGTGTCAACAGTACGTCCGCCAGACACTCGACACACCTGCGACCGCGCAATTCCCGTGGCGATGGAGCCGTGAGGTTGACACTCGAGATCTCACAGAGACACCAGCCGGCGGGCGGCGCCAAATCACCGGATACGTCGATGCCCAGAACGCTGCGGGCGCCGTGGTCCGAACCCGCTTTGCATGCACCGTTACCTGGACGGATCTGCTGCTAATCAACGGCGACTTCTACCTCACCGAGCCGGATGGATACTTCAGGGTTGAGAGGTGGACCCCATTCCTTGGACAGTTTTCAGTCGGGTCTAAGGTGGAATCTGGGTTCACGATTCACGCTACCTTGGGCTGACAGGAGCCCGGGGCGATGCCCCGGCTCCTGTCAGCCCCGTCGTCAGTATATGCCTCGTGGGGCGTCCGGTCGTTGAGCGACGAGTGGGGCCGGTGTCGGTCGTAGAAGGCCATCCACCAGCCGATGCCGGTCCGGGCCTGGGCGCCGGTGGCGAACTCGGCCAGGTAGACGCACTCGTATTTGAGCGATCGCCACAGCCGCTCGATGAACACGTTGTCCATCCAGCGGCCCTGGCCGTCCATCGAGATGCGAATGCCCGCCTCCGTGAGCACGTCGGTGAAATCGACGCTGGTAAATTGCTTGGGTTCAAGGTGTCGTCGCAACACCGCGTTGTGTGATTGAGCATAGGTGATCGCCAAGTGCCTCCGCGGGTGTCTTCCAGCCGAGGGTCTTGCGGGGGCGACTGTTGAGAGCAGCAGCAACGGCGTCAAGATCATCACGAGAGTGTCTGGACAGGTCGGTGCCTTTGGGAAAGTACTGCCGCAGCAGGCCGTTGGTGTTCTCGTTCGTGCCGCGTTGCCAGGGGCTGTGTGGGTCGCAGAAGTAGATTGGCAGACCGGTGTCGATTCGGAGTTGAACGTGTTGAGCCATCTCGGCGCCTTGGTCCCATGTCAGTGAACGGCGAAGCTGCGTGGGCAGCGTGATGATCGACGACGCGATGGCGTCTCGGACGGCCTCGGCACCATGCCCCGCCAGGGCGGGACCGTTCTTGATCCGAGGCTGCCCATAGTCATCCATGCGAGGCAGATGCAGCAGCCTCGTGAATCGGCTGGTGCGTTCCACGAGGGTCCCAATCGCAGAGCTCCCCAGTCCGACAATCAGGTCACCTTCCCAGTGTCCTGGGACCGCCCGATCGTCTGCTTCGGCGGGGCGCTTGCTGATCATGATTTCGGCAGTGACGAACGCCTTGCCGCGTCCTCGTGTCCGTGCTCTTGGCACGCGCAGCGCCCGGCCGGTCCGCAAGCACGCCACCAGGTCGCGTCGCAGTGCCCCTCGTCCCTGCACGTAGAGCGCCTGGTAGATGGCCTCGTGGGAGATCCGCATCGACTCCTCATCGGGGAAGTCGACCTTGAGTCTGTTGGCAATTTGCTCAGGACTCCATGACGCCGCCCAGCGTCGGTCTTGACGGCGCCCGTGGCGGCGACCGTTCCAGTGCACATGGGGACCAGGCACCCTCGTCCCGTCGGCGGCCGTAATCCTGCCGGCGAGTCGGTCTTGCACGTACCGGCGCAGTTCGTCGTGTGCAGCGAGCTTCGCCACCTGCGGTCTTTTCGCCTTCAGGTCGGCGTGCCACTGCGCGGTCGTCGCGCGATACTCGAGTCCGCCACTGCGGGTTGCCGCATTGCGACGGAGCTCCCGAGAGATGGTCGACGGGGACCGGCTGATTCGCCGAGCGATATCACGAACCCCGCAGTGCTGGGCGTGCAAGATGGCGATCTCTTCTCGCTCGGCAAACGACAGGTAGCGCCCCGACAGAGGGGCCAGGCTGATCGGCGGCATGCCTCCACTTTCGCGGAACCATCTCGTTCCGACCGGCTGGGACACGCCGGCCCCCAGCGCCGCCTCGTCGCTGGACAACCCGCAGGCGATCGCCTCCCAGAACCGACGCCGATGCTCACGGCGTTCCGCCGTGGGACGACCCGGCGACCGCATCGGAAGACGTCCCGCACGGGGTGACCGACGACGTTTCGGTGTTCCCATCGCAACTCCTCACCGTTGAGGTGTTGCGACGACCGTTTGAATCTACCTTGGCTGCCCTGGTCGCTATTGAAGATCTCCGGAGCGCCATAGCGCTCGAGCGCCTCGCGCAAGGCCTCGACGCAGAAGCTCGCCTCGAGCGTGTTGGACAGCCGCCAGGACAGGACCTTGCGGCTCGCCCAGTCCATCACGGCGACCAGGTACAGAAAGCCCCGCTGCAGGGGAATGTAGGTGACATCCGTGCACCACACCTGGTTCGGCCGCGTGATCGGTAGATCGCGCAGCAGGTAGGGATAGATCCGGTGCGCCGGGTGCGGCTGAGACGTCCTGGGCCGCTGGAAGACCGCGTGCACCCCCAGCAATCGCATCAGGCGGCGCACCCGCTTGCGAGACACCGTGTCGCCCTGACGGCGGAGCCAACGTGTCATCTGCCGCGAGCCGTAAAACGGCGTCTCCAAGAACTGCTCGTCGATCACCCGCATCAGGCGCAGGTTCAACGGGCTCTCGCCCGTGCCCGCGTAGTAGAACGACGAGCGGGCGACCGAGACCAAGCGGCACTGCCGTGCGATGCTGAGCCGTGCGTGGTAGGGATCCACCATCTCGACTCTCCGGCCGTGGCTCACCGACCGAAGGCCTTGGATAAAAAATCCCGGTCGATGACGAGCTCGCCGATCTTCGCCCGCAGCTCCTTGATCTCGGCCTCCCGAGAAGCCTCTTGCCGCGCGTGATTCTCCGAGAAGCCGGCCAGCACCGTCTGCCGAGCCTTCTTCTTCCAGTTGGCAATCAGGTTCGGATGCACATCGTAACGGGCCGCCAGTTCGGCCATCGTCGCTTCCTCGCGAAGCGCCTCCAACGCGACCTTTACCTTCAGCTCAGCGGGATAACTCCGTCTCTTCCGTGGCATGCCAGACCTCCTTCTCCTTGTCTGGATCCCACCTTAGCAAGCTGTCCGAATTTCGGGGTCCACCTCTTTGACCTTGCGACCGAGACGGTGGACGGACCTTACACCTTCGACGTAGGGACTGGTCAGCTCATCGATCACAGACCGCTCGTAGTTGAGGAAACCGTCTGGAACCGGATTCGCCGAGAAGGGGGGCTTCACGCCAGGCCAATCCAACAGCAACACTGGGTGCTTGAGGAGCTGACGCTGCTGCCGTGGCGAAAGCCCGAGCCAAGGAATCAATAGGGGCGGAGGTCTGTAGCGCGGCACAGCATGTCCACAGGCCTGCGAATATCGAAGTGCCAAGACCGTCCGGGTGGCATCGCCTGTGGATTCTGGCCGGGGCCGTCTGGGCCGTCGCCGTTTCCGGTGTCGTGTGGATCCTGCCGCCGTTTAACCGCCCGGGCGTCGACGGCATTCTCCTGTGGTGGGCCGACCCGAGAAGGTAACGGAGCATCATCGAAGCCATCTGGCACGACGCTCCACTCCGCTTCTTTTCCGCAAGTTTCACACGAGGCCGTTTTCCTATTGGGATTCATAGATTCCCCAGTCTAGTCCAGCAAGGCAACCATGTCTTCAGTCTCCCACAGCCGATCCGTCACGCCACCCGCCTGAGCCGGGGCCATCCGCAAGGTGTAGTGAATCTCTCTAGTGGTCTAGTTTGAGAATCGAGAGACCACATTGGCAATCGCTGCGACCACCAGAACGACGGCCAGAACGACACCGTAAGCGACTGCATCGAGCTGCATCCAGTGGCGAATCCGGAAGCCCTTGAACCGTTCTTGCATGTTGCACCCCAATTCAGTGTATTGGTCTAGTTTGGTGATTCCGATGGATGCCACCATGCCGAAGGTAGGTTCACGGGCCGGCGTTTGCTGTCATGTACTTCTTGAACAAAATCTGGAACCCAGTCTCGCTGCTCTTCTTACTCAAGTACTTGGTGAGTTGCGGCCCATGTCGAGTCGAGGCACCGAACTTCGTTGATCTCTACCGGAAGGGCGCTTACACGTCCCCCAGCAACCGCTTCGCCGCAGCATCGATCTCATCGATCTGAATTCTCTTGGCGGCAACCTGCTCCGCCGTCCAACTCTCAGGATTCGTCCAATAGTCGGCCTTGTCCCCGAGCCTTTGAGCCAGGTCCACGTCCGTGCGTCGAATGTGAACCGACGCGGTGGTCCAAAGGCCGACCAGCTCGCTCTCAACATCCCGGTCCGCGTCCTCTCCACGCTCGCGCCGGCTCAGGTAGAGCTTTGTCTTGTTCACTGCGTCCAGGACGCTACCCACCGCAGCGTCATCACGCTCCTCCTGTCGTTCCCTTCGTGTGATCCATAGTCCGACGCCATTCAGCATTTCGCCCGTGATCGACATGGTCTACTGGCCTCCAGGGTCTTGTCTTCTCGACGACAACCGTTGCACGCTGCCGGAGTAGACGACTTATACAACCACCCTCTGCAAAACCCAAGCTCCCGGGGTGTTGTCTCAGGGGCGAGTAACCTCACGCCGTCAGCACCCAGAAGCTTCCCTCGGATCTCACCCGGAAGATTATCTTCGAGGATGGACTGAACAGCCGCTCCCACTTCGGACATCCATGACTTGTCAGCCAGGTCGGCCAATAGGCATTGGGCGACCTGGCCGTCACCCTGGGAGCAACCGGGCATAGTCTGAGATCTCGAGGGATTCGCAACTGGTCTCGATCCGAGCCCTGTCAGGTGTGCCGCCTATCCAACACTCGTCGTAGACAGAGCAATAGCAGACGGCCATGAACATGCGAGCGACGCCCATCGCGAAGGCGTCTGGAAGGACAGCAGGAAATCCGGAGGGCGGAGAATAGACCACCAGCTCCAGGCTGGAGTCAGCGGCGAGGAATGTAGGTCCGATCAGAGAGGTGATCGTCAACCCCTGAAAGTTATAGAGTCCAAAGTGGTCTTGGACCTCCGCCCCGCTGTCTTGAGTGGCCAATGTTGTGACGTAGTCCCCGGTCGTATTATCGAAGACGACAGGAGGGTAGGCAATCGCTGGACCCAGCCCGACGCTTCGAAGGTACAGCCCAGGCGCCCTGTTCCCGGAGCCAAGATAGCCTTCAACATCCAACGCGGGCTCTACACTCCGACGATTGTGCTCAATCGTGACCCGAGATTGATAGACAGTCAGACCGAGAGCGGATAGCGCTATCAGGATAGAGGCCATAGACGTGACACGGTCCCACGGCCATGATTCTCGACGGACCCAGCCATGACGATTCTTGCGAAGCAAACTCGGCATGAACGAGGCTGCCCGACCGGTGCAGCCCAGTCAAGGGCAACTGCGTGACAGAAGTATCTGTCGAACGGTCACAAGCGTCCCTCTTTCTCCAGATCCTATAACGCGGCCGAACTCCGAAAGGCCGCTGGCGGCCAGACGGCAGCGTGCTACGCTGATCGAGAGCCCATGACGAGGAAGCAGGCCAGGCGCGCGAACGGCAACGGGAGCCGGCCTACGCGGAGCCGCAGAAGTCAGCAGATGTCGTCGAATCGGCCGCACGGAACCAAGTCTCAGGCAGTGCGTGATCAGGCCATTCTGGCTCTACTGAGCGAGAAGAGCGTCGCGAAGGCCGCAGCCAGGTGCGGGCTCAGCGAGCGGACGCTGCACCGCTGGCTCACCGGTGACGACGCGTTCCAGGCTGAGTATTCGGCGGCCCGCGAAGCGAACTATCAGTCTGGCCTTCACCGCGTGCAGGCGCTCACGGCGAAAGCGGTCGACACGCTCGAGGATCTGCTCGACGCAAAGATCAACCCTAACGTCCGCCTGGGGGCGGCACGAACCGTGGCCGAGATCGGTATCCACCAGCATGACGCGGAGACCATCCTAAAGAGGCTGAAGGAGATGGAGTCAGACCAACGGCGGCAACAGGGGAGGTAGCGATGCTGCGAGGGTTATCGAACGTGCGGAGACGGGTTGAGCAATTGGCGACGCAGGCCGGGGTAGGGCGCTGCCGCGGGTACCACCGGATACACCGGGTCGTCCACGTATTCAACGACGATCCGGCACCCCCGTGGCCAGAGGAGGACGCACGGAAGCGGTGCGTGTGCGGGGCCGAGATGGAGCTCTTCACGATCGTGCATCAGCACATCCCGGATGATCGCCCCAGGCCTCACTTTCGCCCCTGACTCGTGAGTAGATTCGAACGGCACCTACGGCCCGATCGAGTTCTAGCAGCGGAAGATCTCGCATTCGATCGGCGAGTTCACGCACAAGTTGTTGCAGCGTGGAGTCTGTCATGTCGTATCTCCCGGCAGGGTGACCGTTGCTAGAATCCGGCTCCGCAGCGGGTCCTTGAGGTCTGAAGGCTCCGTCCATCGAATGTGGTTATACGGCCGCGTGTCGAAGTGAACCCCTTTTGTAAACTCATCAGCGCGACAGGTGAAAACTACTTCGCGCCCAAGCGCCATTGCGTACCCGGCTTCGAAGTACACGCCGTATCGCTGAAACGTGAAGTCCGCGATCAGGAACTGGCAACGTCGAAGCTCCGCGATGATCAGGTCGTTTATGTTCCCGTTGTGTTCGACCCGATCGACCCGGATGACCGTGAATCCCAGACCTGAGACCACAGGTTGAATGCACTCGTCGTAGAGAGGACTGAGCTTCGGATCGCTCGCCATCGCCACGAAGCAGGCACCAGGCTCGCCGCGACCTCCCGGTGGGGTGAGTCGGTCCCATCCCGCCGGTGTGATGACATGGTTGCCGCCAGAAAGCTCGTCCAAATCTCCGCGATTCACTAGGCCGCTGAGGAGGTAACCAACTTCCGAAGAAGTAGCAGCATCAAACAGCGGGTAGTCCTTACTCCCGTCGACCCCCACCTTGGAGCCTCGGTGTTTTGTCTGCTTCTCCAGATGCTTGAGAAGGCGGTCCAGCTTTGCAGCCACAGGAGTGTTGCGGTGGCGCTTCGCGTACGCCTCCCAGGTGTCGGTGCTGAGGACCGGTGTCTCGTCCCGAAGATTCGCGTTCCGAACGTAGGCGGACAACCCTGGCATTAGATCGGGAGACCCGCGGAGCAAATCCGTCGCAAGCTCACTTATCTCGTAGGTTCCACAGATTCGGCAGACGACACCATGTGCTAGGGCCCCCTTGACCGCATATCCTGCTCCCGGCTGACCGCAGATGAAACAGTGAGGATGTGTTGGCATCGACCCTCCCAGGCAAACACAGCGGAGCCAGCGCGACCCCCGCCCATGTTATATAGCTCACTAGCGTTCCTAGCTGTAGTTCAGCACGACCCACCACTCCAGCGCTCCACCGCCGCGCGCTTGGCCTTCAGTGTCGGAAACTTCATGAACGCTTCATACAGGCGGGGGGTTCTGTCAAGTTGGTCCATGGAAGGGCGTTTCTCCCTGGATCGACCGGCCCTCGAGCCTCCGTCAGTAGGCACACGTCACCACTTCCCACTCGACGCCCGGGTTCGCAGGAGGCGATGGTGCACCGCCCGTAACAAGTGTCGACCCACTCGGAAGAGATTCTGGACCACGCCGTGGACCGACCCGAAGCGTTGCAGATGGACGGCCGACTTGAAGCCCCGCATCTGGCGTTGCCGTTGTCGCGTCGGTTGGTGCGAGACCTCGGCGCGGTTGTTCGCATATTGAGCAGACGATTAGGGTGGAACGCGTTGAGGTGAATGCTGGCGGTCAGGCTGTTGTTGGAGCAGTGAACCTGACGAAAGCTCATGGGACACCTGTCAGGGAGGGGGCTCAGTGACTGAAACCGAGGCACGACCCCGTGAACAGCGGCGAGGCTCGCTCAAAAACAACAACCCATCTGGCGATTTCTCAAAGGCGCCCCGCTGCGGGGCCAGAACCCGCAGAGGAACTGCCTGCCGATGTCCTGCCCTGAGAAACCGTCACCGTTGCCGGCTCCACGGCGGTCGCTCGACCGGCCCTCAGACTCAGGAAGGCCTCGAGCGAATTCGGGTCGCCCAAACGACACACGGTCACTACTCGCGAGCCGCCCGGCGTGAACGACGTCTGGTTCGAGCCGTCCTTCACGAGGGTCGGGCCATGCTGGTCGAACTCTCGTCGCACCAAGAATAGGCACGGCGAGCCGTTACACGAAAGTGGCGAAAGCGGAGCGGGCTGAAGCGCGAAGGCTGAGGCGGGAACTGCGGGCCGCGATCGAGGTGCTGGACACGCTCGGGATCTAGCTCAACGACTCCTAGGGCAGGCCGCAGTCGGCACCGACAGCCGTCCTCTCAAGTGACCCACGCGTTAGATGTCGGCGGCCGGCGACGGTCGGACACCGTCCAAAAAATCAAACTTCACGACAAAATGAAGGCGCTCGAACTCCTGTGGTCGGCCTTCAAGCGGGCCAATGAAGGGCTCCGGCTGTCGGTGGACGACGAACTACTCGCCCGTGCTCACTTTTTTGACTGAGCGGAGGAACAGTTCGCTGGTGGTTCGGATATGTGAGTAAACTTGGATGCAAGTTGCAGCCTGAGTCGCGGCATCTTCGCAGTCCTGATGGTTGGGAGGGAAGACATGAACCAATTACTTCGGACCGTGCTTCTCTCGTCGTCTGTAGTGTTCATGGCTGTCGCCGCCTGGGCACAAGAGCCAGCGGCTGCCCCTTGGCGAATCGACGTAGTGGGAAACGCTTCGATTAGCGCCAAGCAGATCTTCGACTACGTCAACGAGACCAGCCGCACAATGGAAGACGAACGCCTTGAGTTGTCGGACGTTGCCACGTTTGGCGTGAAGGAAACTGCCACGATCGGCACGATTGCGATCGATACCGACCAGCATGGCGATGACGCTGAACGCGCTGCAGCATGGTTGGCCAAGCTTGCAGCCCGCGGCATTGGGTACGCTGATGCATCCCAAGACTGGGACGCGGTTCTTGATCCGTCCGATCTTGGAAGCGTCTTGCTGTGGGAAGATGCTGTGCGTGATGACGAACTGGTGCTCCTGTTCGCAGGACGTCAAGGACAGAACGAGCTTCTAGAGATAATAGATGATCGCCGCGACGCGGTTAACGACGAGCGTCGCGACATTCGCGACGCCGCCAACGAAGAGGTGGCCGCCTGGACCGACGATGACTGGGCGAAGAGCTACTGGCGACAGAACGAGAAGGCCCAGGCCGCACGCAGTCTGTACCGAGAGCGTTTCAACCGGACTCATCGCCGGCAGCGCCGGGCACTCGGCGTTCAGGAGGACATCCTGAAGGAGTTGGTCGCACTCCAGGAAAAGCTAACCGAAGCTGACGATGACAGCCTCCGCCGCAAGCTCCATCGTCAGCTCGACGAACGGATGCGCTCCTACATTGAGGTGCACGACGCGGCAGAACTAAACGATAAGCTCGGCCTAACCCGTCAAGGGCTTAGAGTACTCGGCCGCAGCGTCAACAGGGTTAAGGACGAGCTCTTCGGTCCCGGTTCTGGCGGCTCAATGCAGAGCCCGACACTAGTTCCGAGCAACGCCAAGGACTTGGGCGTCTGGCAGCCGCGCATGTCCACGTTCTGGCGACGACGAACCGCCGAGCAGATCCGCCCGGACCGTCTATTTTTCGGACCTTGGTTCGATGACTCAAAACGACCGACCGTGCCCGTGGCTGGTCAGACCCTGAAGCTCGACGGATTTCGCGACGACGAGAGCGATGGTTTGCACCCGTCTGTTAGGTCGACCGACGGGCGCGACGTGGAAGGTCAAGTTGTACAACCGCCAGTACATTGCCGCGGAGACCATTTTGTCACGACTGTGGTGGGCGCTTGGCTACAACACGGAACCGACATATCACGTGCCGAAACTGCAGGTCGAAGCGCGGGCACTCGCGGCGGCGTATCGGTACAAGAACAGCATTCCTCCCTTTGGATACAGTCCATACGAGCCAGACGAGGCACTTGCTGAGCTGATGACACCCGAGGGGTTGCTCACTGGCGACACGGCCGTCGAGCGGTTCAAGTCACATTTGGAAGATGCTGAGACGTTGGACACGTACCAGTATGCGCGGGTCGATTACGCAGAGGTCGTATACAAGGAGGGCGACGCCGAATCGATCGGGCCGTGGGGCTACACGCACTTCAATCACGAAGACCTTCGCGAAGTTCGCACTGTTGGTATGGTGATATCGTGGTTGATGGGCGACGACTACAAATTCAACAACGTCCGCCTCGATGTTCTCGAAGTCGACGATGATGAATGGGACATCATTCATGTAATGAGCGACGTAGGTAGTGGCATCAAGCCGGACGACCCCGGCGACGTTTCTTGGACGGTTCGTATTGAGCCAGACGGTCCGCTGTTTCACAACAACCGAAACAACTTCTCGACGAAGGCTTTCGACCTCATGACGTGGGAGGACGCCACCTGGGCGGTTAGACGAATCGGGAGGCTGAGCGAAGAGCAGATCACGGCTGCGTTCGCGGCAGGCAGCATGTCATGGCCGGTGACACGCCTCTACATCGAGAAGTTCATCGCGCGACGAGATGATCTGGTTGGAAAGTTCGAGCTCGCGAGCGAGCTCGGTCTTCTGCGCCCCGAGGGCCCAGACAAAAACCTGACTGTTACTGGAGACGGCGTTCTGAGGTTCGAAAACGGTGGCGAGATCCTGGCGGTAACTATTCCTAGGGGGCCGCATGAGGTTATCGATGGAGAGGTACGAGACTCCGAGTCCTAGTCGGTAGCGCCGACTCTCGCAGGCTGGTTCTCAGATTCGTCGAACGCCCGGCGACTTCAGACCAGCGGCCGGCGGGTGTAAATCGTCCCACGGGCTTTCAGCCACACGCTATCAGCGCGGCGAGCCTCTGCTAACACCCTGCTAACAGACCGCGGTGGAACGAGCGATAGAACCGGATAGCTCCAGCTAGGATGAGATTGCCGTAAGCGCTTATGAGGATGACGTTTGTGAAGGGTCAAGGAACAACGGGGACCACGGTGAAATGAAGCGAGGAGAACTCATAACCCAAAGGTCGGGGGTTCAAATCCCCCCCCGCAACCAACTTCCCATAATATGATTTCCGCGTGCAACTGCTTGTACTCTTACCCAGGGAGACGGCTCCGAATCGGTTCAAACGAGATCCGATTCGGCTAGAACGCGTGGAAAATGCGAGCCCTCGAGTCCGCCGCGGCATGGGACCAGCGCACGTGCCGACCAGGCGGCCCTCAATGCCGGGAGTCCTCTGATGACCACGATCAAGATTTGTGAAGACCTTGCCAGCCACGACACCCCCAGGCCGCTCTTCATCGACCCGCACTGCCACACCTTCAATGCCAGCGACCTGCCGATGAACGGCTTCAGTCGGTATGTGATGTTGGATACCGACGAAAGCCTTCTGAAGAAAGCGATCTTCGATGTGCTGTTGCGACTCGTGACGACCGTACTCGAGAACAAGGCCCCCGGCTACCACGATGAGATGGACAAGATTGGCGAGCTGATGGCCGGTGACGAAGTGGAGCTAGAGGACGGGGCCAGCCGATACGCCGAACGCCTTCTTGCAGAAGTCAGCCGCCTGGAGAAGGACGGCAACGAAGACGAACGCGAGCTGACCCGTGAGATGTATGGCGAACTCGAGATGGCGCTGGACAAGATGGCCGAGTCCAAAGACCCCAACCTACAGCGGCTCGTCGACGAAGCCGCGGACTCGCTTGAACGCGCGGCAAATGCGAGCCCACTGGACGACGACGTTGACGCCTCTGACGCTGACGCGGTCGCCGAGGAGCTTGCCTATGAATTGAAGGCGCTGTGGGCGTCGTCGGACCCCTCCGACAACCTGCTCGCCGAGGAAGTGAGGGAGGAGCTCGAGATGACCCTCCAAGAGTTGGCTGCCGACTGGGGGCTCATCAAGAAAATCAAGAACAAGATCAAGAAGGTGTTCAAGAAGCTGGTCAAGAGCGTGAAGAAGTTCTTGAAATTTATCAAGAAATCAATATCTCGGTTCCTGCGCTTGGTGACCATGGCGACGCAATGGATAGTGTTCGGCTTCGGGGGCACGATACTGCGATACCTCGAGTGGGTTCGTCTGCTCGTGCGCTATAGATTCGAAATCGCGGATGAGTTGATGCAGATCTACGGAACCGACCGGGGATGTGTGGACCTCTTCACACCGTCGCTCGTAGACTTCTCGGCGTGGTTAGGACCGGACCCGCCCGAAACCTCGCTCGTCGAGCAAGTCGAGCTCATGAGCAAGAACATCGAACTCCACAACGGAAGCCTGCTGGCCTTCCTCGGTTACGACCCGCTCCGAGATGAGAAGACTAAGGGAAAGGCCCTGGAGCTGGTGAAGAAGGCGATTGAAGAACGGGGCTTCGTGGGCGTTAAGGTGTACCCCCCGATGGGTTTCGCCGCTTTCGGGAACGCGGACCTGACGTTCGAGCAGGTGGAATACCTGCCGCATGACATCGGGGCCAAACTGGATGCGCGGCTGGAGGCGCTCTACGAGTACTGCCGACGGGAAGACGTGCCGATCATGGCACATTGCAACGACACCAACTATACGAAGAAGGGGTACGCCGAACGGGCCGCGCCGGAAAACTGGAAGAAGGCGCTTGACTTGCCGGGCATGGCAGGTCTAAGGGTCAATCTTGGCCATTTCGGCAAGGGCGACGCGGCGTGGCAGGAGCAGATTGTGGCGATGATGGCTGCCAAGACGGGAGACGCGTTCACGTATCCGAACCTGTTCACAGATGTCGGTCACTACCAGCCCACGACGGCGACGGCCGATTCCCTGGAGAAGGCGATGAAAGCTCACCCTGGGGTGCGGACGCGACTGATGTACGCGAGCGATTGGATCATGTTGGCGAAAGAAAAGGGTGCGAACGATTACTTCGAGCGTCATGTGAAGGCCTTTCTCTCAAGGTTCGGCTGGTATCGCACCTTACTCTTCGTCGGGTGGAACGCTGCGCGGTTTGTTGGCCTTCGCAAGGGAGAAGCCACCCGCGCTCGCCTCGACCGATTCTTCGCCGACAAGTCCAAACCCACCTGGATGGATCAGGTCGACAACTTCAATCTGTGGTGGGAGGACGTGGGTGACGCAATGGAACCCGATACACCGTAGCGGGTTGCAGTGCGACGACCCGGCCCCCGGCCGCCTTGTCCTTAGGCGCCGGCCCACATAGCGATCGAGACCAGCAGGTAGAGGATCGTTACGAGCGCCATCGAAATCACACCCATGGATCGAAGTGGTTGATTCGCAACGTCCAGGATGCCGAGGCTGGACGAGAGGAGCGAAAGCAAACGACCTCGAGTGCGGAGGATGACCCCGGACACGAGATACAACCATAACCACGCCGAAGTAAAGAACGCGGAGTAGAACCAGAGCCCGACGGGCAGGTTCTCGCCGGCGCCCCAACTCGGAAGCCCACCAGGATCGGCGGAGAGCACGAGGATGTTCTTGAAGAGGATCCAGACGTCTGAGATCGAATCGGATGCGGATGCGAGTATAGCAAGATACGCGACGCTTGAGATTATGGCAGTCGCCACAACGTCCACGAGGAGCATGACCACGCGCAAGGCGCGGGAGCGGCGAGGATGTAGCCATCCGATCAGCAGGCGCGTCTCGACCAATGAGAGGTATCGGCTTGCAACGGTCCGAGGACTGTCTCTGAGCGAGGGTTCGCGTCAGCTCGGCGTGTCCCGCAGTACGCTCAAGCCATGGCGCAAGCGGGTTCAGAAAACCCTCCCCGTTCCAGCCTGACTTTCGACACGTTCTGCACCAACTTCTGGCCCCGGTCACCTCGCGTGGCTGGGGTCAGGAAACACCCGTTTTCTGACCCCGCTGAGAAGGCGCAGGGCCAGGGGACATCGGCTGAACAGCCAAGACAAGAGGCACGCGATTCTTATGGCGCTGAAGCAGTGGCCTAACAAGAGAGTTGTAATACATGAAGTGTAGCGCGACCGAGTGCGCGTGCATCTCCAGCTTCTTACTGAAGGCGTTGGTTAGTCGAGTGAACCGGCGCATCGACATCCGCATCGTGAGGTTCTGACGCTCCACGTAAGACGTGCTGACGTGCTTCGGGTTCGGATCGCCCGTGACGGTCTTCACGTTGCAGCCGCGGCACTTGGCTGGGCTGTATCGCTTCTCGGCCTCTGGATCAGAACCGTAGACCTTGATGCACTGCGCGAAGTCGATGTCGCTCCGAAGTGCTCTTCGATAGCGGGCGGGTAGGCGTCGTGGCCGTCGCTGGTGAACTGGAAGCGGCCGACCACTCGGCGGCTCAAGTCCTGTAGCCCGTAGCTCGTCTTCAGTCGCGCCGTCGCGAGCGAGATCAACTAGTTCGTGCGTGTCGTTGACCATTACAAGACCTCTAATTCTTCTGTCGGAAGCCCCTAATAATCCATCCGAGTTCAAATCGCATGCGGACAATACGCCGATGGCGATTAAAGCGGCCGAACCGCCGATGAGCAGACGCCGCTTCTGATTGAACCTCAGGGTCATTTCATTTCGGACCTGACGCAGATTAGGGACCAGGAACATCATCGGCCAGAGCCTTTGTCCCCACAGAATCACCTACAGTTCGTGCGGGGGCGATTTGATGGGTGGCGGGCGAACGGGCCACCTCACGGCTGAGGCGTCGGCGTCCACTCCCGCGCACGGCGTTGGGCTTCCGCGATTCTGTTCAGCGGTCATGAGAAGTGCTTCACGTTTCGCGCGCCTGTTCCCCAGGCTCCCGCCTGACTACGGATTCTCGCAAGCGTCTCGCATGGCGTAGTAAAAAAGCACGTGTGCTCCTTGGTGCCACCGGGCCGGATGTCCGTCGAGATACGCCGAAAAAATGGCGGCGGTCTGGCTACTTTTCATGCCTGTAACGCACTCCTCCAACCAGGCTAGGTTGTCCTTGGGCGCACCGAAGAACGGCGCCAGCAACACCCCGTCAATGAGCCCCATGACATTAGTCCTCGGCGGTTTCTTGAGACAGATGATCAACGACAATTATTCTTGCCGGTTGCCGAGGACGCGATCGGCCGGTTCGTGGACCCACCGAGAGTCGTGTGAGACTGCCCGTTTTCCTTGTGGAGGACGGGTTGATCACGGATGCCCAGGTGCGGCGATTGCGCGAGAAACGGATGTCGGGGAAGACGTTAGCGGCGGCCGCGGCGGCGGCCGGGATGAGCGAGCGGACGGCGCGACACTGGCAGAGCGGCGCGTTGCCGTCGACGGCGAAGGCGCCTCGGACGTGGCGGACGCGGGAGGACCCGTTCGCCGGCGTGTGGGAGTCGGAGGTCGTGCCGCAGTTGGTGGCGGATACGGAGGGACGACTGCAGGTGCTGACGCTGTTCACGTGGCTGTGCCGGCGGCATCCGGGTCGCTTTCAGGCGGGGCAGCTACGGACGTTGCAGCGGCGGGTCCGCGACTGGCGGGTGCAGTATGGTCCGGACCGCGAGGTGTATTTCGAGCAGGTGGCGGTCCCGGGTCGGGAAGCGGCGTTCGACTTCACCGACGCGAGCGACCTGGGGGTGACGATACGGGGCGTGCCGTTCCCGCATCTGTTGTTCGAGTGGGTGCTGAGCTACAGCAAGTGGACGTATGTGGGGCTGGCGTTCAGCGAGACGTTCGAGGCGCTGGTGGCCGGCCTGCAGGGCGCGCTGTGGACGCTGGGGGCGGCGCCGGCGTGGCTTCGTCACGACAATCTGTCGGCGGCGACGCACGAGCTGAAGCGGAGCGGCGGGCGGCAACTGACGGTGCGGTTCCAGCAGGTGCTGGACCACTACGGGCTGCGCTCGTCGCGGATCCAGCCGGGGAAGCCGCACGAGAACGGGGTGGCCGAGCAGTCGCACTTTCGGACGAAGACGGCCATCGAGCAGGCGTTGCTGTTGCGGGGCGACCGGGACTTCGACGACGAGTCGGCGTATCTGCGGTTCGTGCGGGCGGTCGTCGACGAGGCGCGGAATGCGGCGGCGGCGACGCGGCTTGCCGAGGAGCGTCCGTACCTGCGGCCGTTACCTGCGGCTCGGATCCCGGAGTACACGACGTTCCAATGCGTGGTGCGGAAGTGGAGCACGATTCGCGTCGGCGGCCGGATCTACTCGGTGCCGTCGCGGTTGATCGGTCACACGGTGGAAGCGCGCCAGCATCCGTCGACGGTCGAGGTCCGCTATGGCGGCCAGTTGCTGTGCACGATGCCGCGGCTGCGGGGCGCGGCGGACCACCGGATCGATTACCGGCACATCATCGGCAGCCTGGTCCGCAAGCCGGGGGCGTTTGCGCGCTATCGCTTCCGGGAAGAGCTGTTTCCGTCGCTGACGTTCCGGGCGGCGTATGACGCGCTCGGCCGGACGCATGGCGAGCGGGCCGACGTCGAGTACGTGCGGCTGCTGCATCTGGCGGCCACCACCAGCGAGCGGCAGGTCGAGGTGACGCTTCGCTCTCGGCTCGACGCCGGCGCTGGGTGCGACTATGCCAGCGTCCAGGCCGAGGTGCGTCCGCCGGTTCCGACCATCCCCGTCGTGCACATTCCCCGGCCGGACCTGTCACGGTACGACGCGCTGCTGACCGGAGGCCTGCGCCGATGACGCCGGCGAGCACGGCGTCGACGACGTTGCTGAAACAGTTCGGCCTGACGACGGCGGCCGAGGAGCTGGTGCCGCGCCTAACGCAGGCGGGCCACCACGACGCGCTGCCGGTGCTGGTCGAAGTGCTCGAGGCCGAAGCCGAGGCGCGACGCCAGCGGCGGATTGCCCGGCTGCGACGAGCCTCGCGTCTGCCGCCCGGCAAGACGTTCGCGACGCTCGACACCGGAAGGTTGCCGGCACCGGTGGTGCAGCAGCTGGAGACGCTGGCCATCGGGGCGTTCCTCGAGACGGCGACCAACGTGCTGGCGTTCGGCCTGCCGGGCGTCGGCAAGAGCCATGCGCTGAGCGCCGTCGGGCACGCGCTGGTCGAGGCCGGCCACAGCGTGCTGTGCGCCCCGGCCTACGCCCTGGTCCAGGAACTGCTCGGCGCGAAACGTGATCTCGACCTGCCCCGCGCCCTCCGCAAGCTCGACCTCTTCGAGGTGATCCTGCTCGACGATCTGGGCTACGTGCAGCAGAGCCCCGACGAAGCCGAGGTACTGTTCACGCTGCTCGCCGAGCGCTACGAGCGCCGCTCGGTGATGGTGACCAGCAATCTGGTCTTCAGCCAGTGGGACCGGATCTTCCGCGACCAGATGGCCACGGCCGCGGCGATCGACCGCCTGGTGCACCACGCCGTGGTGCTCGAGTTCGACGTGCCGAGCTTTCGAACGGATCCGTCGCGCCCAACGTCGCCGCCATCGCCACCGCCCGTGCCTCGCGGCCGGCCGCCGGGGCCGCTGTTGCCGCGGCGTCGCCGACCTGCGAGTTCCTGAGCGTCTCCGGTCCGGAAGCGATCACGGCTTCGACCGAGACGTTCACGGCGCACATCTTCTCGCGGGCTCTTGGGCAGATCATCTCATACCCGGTCATGACCGCCATGCCGGCGGCGAGTGTGATGCTGGCAGGCACGGGCGCCGCCGACGACCCCTCCAGCCGTACTCGACGGACCCACAGCTCCTCGCGTAGCAACCACCAGCCCCTCCCTTTCGGAAGCCGCGCGCTCGGCTACCGCACTCCGTGAACGTCCCCAAGCGGACGTTCACGCCGTTTGGTCTTCTACGTCTTCAGAACCCACAGCAACGCCCAGCGAACGGTGCGTCGTCGAACGAGCAGCCGTCCGAACCGGCAAGAATAGTTGACGTTGAGCGGCAGAAGTACTTGACGCCAAACAACAGAGTCCTTACTTCGTTGCCAGTGAGAAAACCCATCTTGATGAACACCGTGGCGTCGTCTTGCCCTACGGATTCGGTCGTTCCAGGCTGCTGAGCTAGAGTCGGGCCAGAAACGACGAGCACGGCCAGAGCGACGACCAAGCCACACCTCAAGCGTCCGTATGTCATCATCGTAGGCTCCTAACATGTGATTCCAGCCGTTGTCCTGATGAGAGAATTCTTGGCATCTCCTGCCCCTCGCCAGGCCCGAAATCCTAACTCTGGGTCTGGACCGATTTAAGGGGGGCAGGTCAAACCCGCGCGTTCCGAAAGTCGACGTGTTTATGCTTGACAGTTGCTTTTAAAGTGAGTATAGTTTGCTTATTCATATCTCGGTGAGGAAGGGGTCGTCGCCGTATGAAGGTCCGAATAAAGCGAACTCACGCTGGCCCGCGTCAACCGCCGATCGAAAGTGGTCCCATTGACGACCTAGCGCCACTGTCGGTGCAGATTGTAGAAACGCGACCGCTCCGTCCAGATGAATTGGAAGTGCCCGTAGAAACCGTATCCATCACTGAATGGGACGTTGATGAACCGGTCCCTCCGTTACTAAGGAGGCTGTCTGTCATGGACACAAGCGAGGTGGACTTTGTCCAACCGGGCCTCACGTCAGATCCGCCAGTGAGATCGGGGACTTGGTCCCTGAAGGGGACAAACCTGAAGGGGACAAAGAAGATGGGATTCTTCACACGGGAATTAGAGGATCTTTTCCCCGGTTTCCTTGGAAGGAAAAAGTAATGACTGGACCAGCCGTAATTCCGAATGCTACGAAAAGTGCAGGAAGTAAGGTCGTTGGGTCGACCGACGAGCCTCGTCATAGGCTTCAATTTGAGTTCTCACCGGATGCCTACCGCAAGTTTAATGATCTGAAGGTCGGTACTGGGGCATCTAGCAACGCGGATCTGGTGCGAAAATCGCTGCGTGTGTACGAATGGGTCGTAGGTCGGCAACGCGAAGGCTATGACATTGGGCTAGTTAAGAATGGCAATCTTTCCAAGATTACTCAGTTTTTCTAGGTGTTTATTGCTCTGGTGAACCAGTTGAGGGCGTTGTCCGCCTGAGACCCACAATTTTGTGCTTGTAAATTGCTTTTAAATTGAGTATAGTTTGCTTGTTCATGGCTTATGTCGGGTCGAAGGCCTGTTGCGCGTCCGGTGGAACCCCCGGTCTGCCAGCCGGTTGGGAGGGAATTCGGGAGCCTAGTCACTTGAGGAGATGGGTCGAGGCCATCGCCATAGCTTGGCAGGCAAGACGATTTCTCCCGGTTTTTCGGAAGGAGAAGTAATGCCCAAAACAGCCGCATTTCCGAATGCTACGAAAAGTGCAGGAAGTAAGGTCGTTGGGTCGACCGACGAGCCTCGTCATAGGCTTCAATTCGAGTTCTCACCGGACGCCTACCACCGCCTTAATGATCTGAAGATCAGTACTGGGGCATCTAGCTACGCGGATCTGGTGCGAAAGTCGCTGCGTGTGTACGAATGGGTCGTAGGTCGGCAACGCGAAGGCTATGACATTGGGCTAGTTAAGGATGGTAATCTCTCAAAGACTACTAACTTTGTCTAGCTTCCAGGTCTGGCCCACTACTCAAATTAAGGTTGCCTCTTGTCTTGGGACCAAGGGCTTGAGTTATTGTCTCTGGTCTTGGACTTCGTGGCCCAAGTTGCCTGGCCAGCCATCCTGGTAATCGGGTTCATGATATTCCGGCAAGAGGCTCATGACACATTTCGCGCCATGACAGCTTTCATTGGCCGCGTCAAGCGGGCGGAGGTTGGGGGGGTGACTCTAGTCACCCACGAATCTGAAGCCGTCGACGACTGGTGGGATAGCGAGGGAGAGGAGCAATAGTTCTTCCGTGCGTAGCCGGCCATTCTCGAGCTCGAGCGCCTTCAGCCGCTTGAGGTGGTTGACCCGTAACCCGCCGTATTCTCTGCGCCAACGGTAGTAGGTCTGCTCGCTGGTGCCCGGCTTGCGACAGACCTCCGCGATGGGCTGACCACGAGCCGTTTCGACGGGGATGTCCCTCTAGCTGTTGAAATTTGAAGGCGGCGGCTCTTCACTGGTCGTGCTATACGACCGGTGACGAAACCGAGGTGAAAGCCTCCCAGCAAGGAGCCGCCATGAAGAAGCAGTCTCGCACAGTCCCTCGCCGTCGCCAATCGGTATCCCCGACGCCACGGCACCTTCCGTTGGTCGATATCCTCGTTGATACGCAGGCCGAGCTCCAGGAGCTGGTCGTGGCGTCGGGCCTGAAGGTGCTCGAGGCCATGCTGGAAGAAGATCGGTCCGCTGTGTGCGGGCCCCGGTATGCACATCAACCCGAGCGGCAGGCCTATCGCGCCGGTCATACCCCCAGTCAGGTGGTGCTGGGCGGGCGGAAGGTCGCCATCCGCCGACCGCGCGCCCGGCGCGGCGGCGCGGAGGTGCCGTTGCCCACCGCGCGGGCATTTACGGACGCGGACCCGCTGAACCGGCGTGTCGTCGACCAGATGCTCATTGGCGTGGCGACCCGTCAGTATGGGCGGAGTCTGGACCCGCTCGGCGCGGATATCACCACGCGGGGCACGAGCAAGAGTGCGGTCAGTCGACGCTTTGTCGCGCAGACCCAGGCGCAGCTGGACGCGTGGCGGGCGACGCCGCTCAACCCGCTGGACCTGGCGGTTCTGCTCATCGATGGGGTGCAGGTCGGCGGGCACTGTATCGTGGTCGCGCTAGGCATTGATCACACCGGCGCCAAACACCCGCTCGGCCTCTGGGAAGGGGCCACGGAGAATGCGACGGTCTGTCAGGGACTTTTGACGAATCTCGCGAGTCGCGGGCTCCGCACCGACCGGAGCCTCCTGGTGATCGTCGATGGGGCGAAGGCCCTGGACACGGCCGTGACCCAGACGTTCGGCCGGGCCGCCGTGGTGCAGCGCTGTCAGGTCCACAAGGGCCGGAACATCCTGGACCATCTCCCCGACGCGCAGCGTCCATGGGTGACGGCGATCCTCAGGCGCGCCTATACACACACGAACGTCAAGGCCGCGAAGCGCTTGCTGCAGGACCTGGCTCGTCGCTTGGACACCGACTATCCGAGTGCGGCCACCAGCGTCCGGGAAGGTCTTGACGAAACACTGACCGTGCTCGGCTTGGGGCTGTCGGAGCGCCTCCAACGATCGTTGGTCACCACCAACGCCATCGAGAGTCTCCTCAGCCGCACGCGCCATGTGAAGCGGAATGTGAAGCGCTGGCGCGGTGGGACGATGGTGCTTCGCTGGGTGGCCGCCGGTGTGCTCGAAGCCGCGAAAGGGTTCCGTCGGGTGAAAGGGTGCAAAGATATGCCGGCGCTCGTCGCTGCCCTTCAGGCACGTGACGCGCGCCTGGGACTCGGGGAGTCGTCAGAGATGGTCGCGTAGTCGTGAACCGAGCCGCCGCTGAGTTTCAACAGCGCACGGGACATCCCCGTTTCGACTTCAGCCTGCCGCAGTTTCGTGATGATTTGCTCAGCCGTGTTGCGTTTTCTCGGCATCTCCTGCCCCTCGCCGGTCCGAAATCCTAACTCTGCATCTGGACCGATTTAAGGGGGGTAGGTCATTTTGACCCGCCACCCAAAACTACACCGGCACGAGGTTGAGTCTCGCGGCCTCGTCGTCGTAGTGTGACCCGGCTCGCCGGTGTGCTGGCTCGGGTTGCCGCCTACAGGGCCGGATACACATCTACTAGAGCAGGCGGCTTTTTGCACTGCCGTATAGTGTCGTAGTATAGTAGTGGTCGAGGTGCCGAACGGATTCACTACCCCACAGCTATGCAAGGCCGCGAACGTTCATCGCGACACACTGCGTCGCTGGATCTCCCTCGGCCTGATCCAACGTCAGCATGTCATCTCGTTGGGCCGCGGCAGAAGCGGCCGGTGGCCAGAGGCGGTCTTAGAGAGGATTCAACGCATCAAGCAGATGCAGGCCGACGGCTTTTCTCTTCAGGCGGTCTTGCTCGAGATCGATCGTGACCCGAACGAGCAAGCACAGGTGACGAGTCTGGTCGGCCGCGTCGTGGTCGCGTGGATAGAGAGAGGTTCGGGGCGCGCCTTTGGGAATGATGATGCCACGTTGGTTGATGTCTTCGAGCGCGAGCTTCACGACATGCTGAACCAGATGGGCCTGCAACAAGCCACTCGCAACCGGATGTTGCAAACTCCTGGCCTGCTCGCCGATTCGCTGGAAAGCTTCGTGCGTGGTTTTGATCCCTTGCTCGTGGACAACGGCCAGAGCTGCGTCGTCACGAAGTTGAACCTGCTGCCCGTCTTGATTGTCCGTGGCTACCTTAAGCTGACCCGTGGCGCCGAACCCCAGCGCGAGGGTGAACACCAGGGGCTGATGGTCATCTCCCTCGGCCCACTTCTTCGCAAACTCTGGGAAGTCTCACTGATCGAGCTGGCCGCGCCCGTCCCCACGCGTAGATATTCCCTTCCTCAAGTGGTGCGCGAGAGCAGCGGAGAACAGGCAATTGATCATGATTTTGGTGTGGTTGTGAGAGACGTGACAGCGGAGCAGTGGGAGCTTGATCTTCAGATCAAAGGGGCGACGGCTCGGCCGGTGCAAGCGGAGCCTCCGATCACGCCGGCGGAGGCCCTTGCCCCAGCGGTAGAACACTCGTGGCAAGACGGACGCTCGACGCCGACCGCGAGAAAACCCTCCGAGGCACAGCAGAAGAAAGAAGCAATTAGGAAGACGAAGCGACGCGCGAAGAGTAAGACAGTCAGTACAACGACGAAGAAGCGAGGAGCTGAGCCGTCAGCGAAAGCTCGTTCTCGAAAGCGAAAGACAGCCCGCCGTGGCTGAGACGCACAGCACTGTCGTGGATATTGAGACAGCGGCGCAGTCGGAGCACCGTCAGGGGTTTGAACAGCGTTTCACCGTCAAGGAGGCGACGCAGGTTACGCGACTCTCAGACGACACGATTCGTCGGGGTTACACCTCCGGGCATTTGAAGGTCGAACGGATGGGGGCGCGGCTCCAGTGCGTGCGGATCCGACAGTCCGCACTAGACCGATGGTTGTCAGACGGGGCTCGGACGAGATAGGACACGTGCCACATGGGCGTCCACAAGATTTGCCAGTTTAAGGGCTGTCCTCACGGCGATCACCGCTGCTCGCACCCCTGGTGGTTCGACGTCATGCGTCACGGCGTCAGGTATCGGATGCCAGTTGACGAGTACGCCGCCCCCCGCGGGGCCACGGCCATCGTCCGCACGAAGGAACAGGCAAAGGAGTGGCTCGCGAAATTCAAGACAGACATTATCGAAGGCCGCGATCCGCGGGTGGCCCCGCTCCGCGTGGCGGACGAGGCCGTCTTCAGGGTGGGCGACTGCATCGACGAGTACCTGAAGAGCCATGTGCCGCAATTGAAATCGCAGGCGACCGCGAAGAGCCAACTCAACGTAATGCGTGTCCACCTTGGCGAGCTCCCGCTGACTGGGCTCGAGCATCCCGCGCCGATCGAAGACTTCCGCCGGGCCTTCAAGGACCGGAAACCGGCGACGGTGAATCGGTACTTGGCTCGATTGCGCCACATGCTCGGGTGGGCGCAGGCACGCGGGCTGATGACTCGAACGCCGTTCAATCGTTTCAGCCTGATCATCAGCGCAAAACAGGAGACGAAGCGGAGTCGCCGCGTGTATCCGGCGGAAGAACAGGCACTCCTCACGGCGTGCGACACGATTGACGACGCGCGGCACTGGTATGCCGGTCGTGCGCTGAAGCCGCGGATCGAGGCCGCGCTCGATCTTGGGGCGCGTCGAGGCGAAATGCTGGCCCTCCGGCACAAGCATCGGGTTGTGCTGCGTGGGGACACGACCAAGAACGCGAAGTTGCGGACGGTTCCGTTCGACCCGGCTGGCCGAGTCGCCGCGTTCCTCGAGAGTCGTCGCTTTCTGGCGCCGGAGAAGTATGTGTTCGGCACAGCGGCGGGCAAGCGCCTCACCACGTTTCGGACCGCCTGGGAAACACTGGTCCTGCTGGCACACGGGGAGCCGGCCATACGGGACAAGCGTCGGGGCCGCGTGAACACGGCTGGCCTGCAACGTATTGATTTGCACTGGCACGATCTCCGCCACGAGGCGGCGTGTCGCTGGCGTGAGCGCGGACTAGATCTTCGCGAGATTCAGATCCTCCTGGGGCATTCCTCGCTGCTGGTCACCGAGCGGTATCTCAACATCTCCGATGACGAACTGGCGGACGCGATGGCCACCAAGCTGTGGGGAAAACGGGGAAAACGATGACGACCGGGGCGATTGTCTACTGCGGCACTCCCGCGCGATTGTCTATCGTTTGTCTACCTGGAGGTTGGAATCGCGGAATGGGGCGATCACGGAGCGTGCGGATCAAGCCCAGTCTTATTGGGGGAAAGTGGTGGTGCC
This sequence comes from Vicinamibacterales bacterium, assembly GCA_965249105.1. Lineage (GTDB taxonomy): Bacteria > Acidobacteriota > Vicinamibacteria > Vicinamibacterales > UBA8438 > CAUZIB01. The sequence goes on from OZ252219.1 coordinate 3,812,554, forward strand.
GAGGGGCAGAATCGAACTGCCGACACCATGATTTTCAGTCATGTGCTCTACCGACTGAGCTACCTCGGCATGTGTGAGTGCAACTGACCCTACTGCAAGGAGTTAGGGTCACCGTCGATGGTCGACGGAGCCTTCAAAGATACGGTAGATCCCTCCTTTCTTGCAACGAACTTGCAACTTTTTCCAGTTTTCTCCGCTCGGCGCTGCTCGTATTGTCCGAATACCTGATGGATCCCCCGCCGTGTCGTGGCGAGATACCGCGACGTGGTGGAGAGGTTGCGGTATGCCCGAACACTACGTGCAACGGCTTCTCGACCACGCCAACCTTCATGTAACGGTCGAAATACAGACGCCCGAGGTGGTCCAAGGTCAACGTCTGCGGAGCTGGCATTGACCGTCCAAAGTTCCCGGCCCGAACCGCTTCGTAACACATCTGCCTCCGCGAGGGCTTCAGCCTTGCTCGTCAGATGACGACCGGCATGACGGTCGAGGCTGAACCGATAGTGCGTCCCCGCATGCTTGAAGTTGAGATGCCACCCGTGGTCGCACTTGGGCCACAGACGGCGCGGACAGCCGCAGATCTTGCGGAGTCCGTGGTTGTGATGGCGTTTCATCTAGTGCCTCCTTTCCCGCCGTCACAGCACCGTCGGCATCGTAGCAGACCGTGCTAGAACGTGGTGGACTGTTCCAACGATTCGTCGATCCATTCCGGACGGAACCGGAGTTCACTTGCGAGAAGTGCGGGCATTTCTGGAGTAGTGAGCGAGACCGATAGGTCGTCTTGCTGTGCGGGCCTCGTCAGCCAGGCCCCTCAAGACTCGCCCTCCGATGGGGCATGGCAACCTCCACAGCAGACGAGGTAGGCCGAAACCGGACAACCCCGCGATATACTCGGCCTCCTCATGACACTCGTGGCCGGTTCTAAGCTCGGCCCATATCAGATCGTCTCGGAGCTCGGTCAGGGCGGCATGGGCGTCGTCTATGAGGCGAAAGACCCCCGCCTCAAGCGCACGGTGGCGATCAGGCTCTTGCCGCCTGATCTGACCAGGGACCCGACGGCGAAGCAGCGGTTCCTGCAAGAAGCCCAAGCGGCCTCGGCGCTGGACCACCCCAACATCTGCACGATCCTGACCGCTCTATCGCCTGCTCGCGGCTTGACTAGTAAGCCTCGTCGAGGTTGACAAGTCCGAGCTCTTCACCCAGCTTGCGAATCCGCGCCTTCCTCCGAAACAGGGTCCGTCGTTGCAGGAGGTCGGCGAGCTCGGACAACTCCGCTTCCGGCACGAAGTCGATCGGCAGCTCCGTCGCCCGCAGGCCGGCTTTCCGTGACCGGTAGTGGCTGACGCTCCGCCACGCCAGATAGCCCAGGAGCAAATTGGGCCCAGGGATCAGGCTGAGCGGCACGCTGACCGGAACCGCTGCAGCGTTCGCGACCATCCACTTTCCGTGCTTGTCGATTGCTGCCTGAATCAGCCCGTCGTAGACCGATCGCGCCTGTGCCTCTGATATCACCGAGGAATGATGGATGCGGACCCGTTCGATCTTGCCCAAAGACTTCAAGAGGAGCTCCCGCCGACGCCTGCGCCCGCTCACCCATTCATAGGCCCGTCGAGCGTGCGAAAGCGCCCTGCGCACCGGGGCATCTGTGACCGCCGGGGGATCTGTCGTTGCCGGCTGGATCTCGCCTGAGTACAAGAAGTACTCCCCACTACGGCGAGGCAGAAGATAAACGTCCACGGCAGGTTCCTTTCTCCGAAACTACGACGAAGGCATGCCCTTGGTTCAGGTTGGAAGCTCAGCCCAGCCTCAACCACCCGAACATTGCTGCCATTCATGGCCTTGAAGACAGCGAAGGCACTGGACCCGTCGCCCGAAGGTGACCCGTCTCAATCGCCCACATTGACGCCGCTGCCACGCAAGTCACCGCCAAGATCGGCGAAGGCGGTATGGGGGAAGTCTATCGAGCGCGAGAAACTAAGCTCGACCGCGACGTGGCGCTCAAGGTGCCGCGTTCAACGTACGTCTCCCGAGCTCTTCGTAATCACCAGTGACCGCGCCCGCGTCCACGTCGGTGCCCGCGACCCCGCCCCCGATGGTGATGCTTGCCCCGACCGTAACCGTGCGCCCCGCGACGGTACGAATAGCCATAGATGTCGTTCCGATAGCCCTCGTCCAGACCCCAGTAGCGAGGCGCATAGTACGTAGGTGGCGCTCCGTACTGATGCATGTGCGCACCCAGCACCGCACATGAGTCGTGATGGTAGACGTACCCTCCGTGCCGATAGCAGTACGGGCCGCACCGATGCTTCTTATGCTTCAGACGGTGTTTCGTCCGGTAGTAGTAGCCGGGACGCTGACCGTAGTACCCGTCAGGAGGAGAGTGCACGCCGACGGAGAAGTGAACGCCGCCGATTTGGAGGTCGCCGACTGCCTGCCAGAACGTCTCGGCGTGCGCCTCGGTGAACGTGCCCGGAGTCAAGGCCATTCCTAGTTGGAACTCTCCGCGGCTCCTGATGGCTTACGCGGCTTTCTTCTTCGACGTCGTCGTGTCGATCTTCAGCGCTCGCTTCAATGCGTCACGAAGCTTGGGCAGGTGCCGGTAGCCCATCACCTTGCGTAGGCGCGGCTCGATGTCCAGGAGCGCCGTGGCCAGCCAGCGATGGCGTTGACTTGAGTTCTGCCAGTGATCGACCTTCGCACAGCGCTCCTCAATGAGCGCGTTGATAGACTCAAGGCCGTTCGTCGTCTTCAGCGACCGGCCCAGCACGCCGTACACCCCGAGGCGATGCAACGTCAGGGTCTCGTCGAGGCCTTCCGCCAGACTGCCGGCCGCCGATTGGTTCCGATCCTCCAACTCATGCTGGAGCGACTGGAGGGCGGCGAGGGCCTCGTCGTACTCCGGACGGTTGTAGGCGCGCTGGAGACGCTGCCGCCACACCGGCTGCTCACGCTTGGCCACGTAACTCACCACGTTCTCGCGCTTGTGCCATTGACACCGTTGCACCAGGGCGCGGTGGCGGAAGGCCTTCCGCACGGCCGCCCGGAGCCCCTTGCCGCCATCCACGATCACCAGCAGCCCCTGGGAGACATCGAGGCCCCGCTCGACCAGGGACCGGAGGAACGGAGTCAACACCTTCTCGTTCTCGGTGTCCGTCTCGACAAAGCCCAGGAAGCGTTTCTCCCCCGTCATCGTGATGCCCAGCGCCACGACCATCGTGGACTCGGCGAAGGTCTTGCCGTCCAGCACCAGGGCGACGACGTCCTCCCGGGACAGGTCCCGCTCTTGGAGCTCGCGGAGCTTGGCCGCGCTGGCCTCGATGAACGCCCGGGACACGGTCGACCCCGACAGCCCGATCGCCCCGGGAATCGCCTCGGCGGCCGCCGCGTAGTTGCGGCACGAGATCCCATACAGCACGCGCCGCAGCAACAGGTCGTTGACGGCGCGATCGCCATGCAGCGCTTCGTACGACCGCAGTGGAATCTCGCGCTCCGTGACATGGCGAATCCGGGGCACGCGAATCGGCACGCGCTGGCCGGCCAACCCGACCGTCCCAGGGTTGCTACCATGACGGCGCCCGCCGACTGACGGGTCTTTGCGGGCGTAGCGTTCGCCAGCCAGCGCTGTCACTTCCTCGTCGAGCAATTCCTCGATGTGCATCAACCCCAGCGGAACCAAGGACCGGATCAACTCCACCTTGGCATCGACCTCCAGCTCGGCGTACTCCTCTCGGTCGATAACGTCGACCCCGCCCAACGTGCGACCTTTCTTGCGCTTCTTGACCGTTCGTAGGACACTGCTCATCTTGGCTCCTTTCTCTCGTGGCGTGATGTTCGTCTCGCAACGTCATCAAACCACAGGGTTTGGAGCCGCTTCAATTTTCAACTAAGTTTCGCTCACACTCCGTGCCCGAACCCGCGACGGTCAACGGGACCGACACTAAGGTGAGCATCTGTCTCCGGGTTAGGGTCTGTCTTCGCATGTGTCTTGCCTCCACCCATAAACAGATCACGAACCGTACCAACCAGGGAGTCGTAGTCTGCCGTGTGATCGAACGGCTCGCACCACCTCGTACAGTTCTGTCGTCCGGTCAAGAGGACGCAGTTGTACTCCAGAGCGTGGCGTTAGACGGTTTCTTCTCTGTGCCCGAATGGTGCGCCCTTCGGTGAAACGCGCGTCGATAACCAGTCTCGTCGCTCGCCACCACACGTTGAATGGCTTCGTCGAGGCCGTGTCCGAGGCAGACGGCGTGGGCAGGTCGTGCATGAAGGCCGCTACACGATGACCTAAACGAAGGTCGGGGACGAATTGCGGATCATCATGCAGCACAACACGCCGGCGGGGGAGGATCCGCAGCCGGTGCGCGGGCTGCGGGACGGCGCGCCGGTGCAATAGACGATCGGGTCCTGGACACGACGAGGCGGTGAGAGTGTACTTATCTCTGGAGTGCGACGTCAGGCGACGAATGATCTAGGTCTGAGTCTCTGAGGCAATCGGCTCCTCGTCGGCGGATCGATCGGTCTGCCCAATTGGGCGCACACCGCAGCAGTATCCGCCGAACTCCTCCTTCCACTTCTGCCGCTCCTCCGGACTCATGGTCGCGACCCTGGATGCCCAGCGCCTGCGCCAACCGTAGTGCCCGCCGAAGGCTCGCCGTCCACCGACGAGCAGTCGCGCAAGAACGAGCAGCCCGACAGCCTGCAGCCACGTGATCGGCGTGGTGCCGAAGATCGCGGGTACCAGCGCATTCCAGAGCAGCATCACGGCAACTCCCGCTAACGAGACCAGCACCAGGACGAACGTCATCATTTTGATTGACCCGAACAGCCAATATCGCTTCATGCTGCCTCCTGAGACGATGCCGTTCTACAAACTGTGATACAGGGACGCGAGCTTGGCGCGCAGTGCTCGCGTGGCGTAGTGCTTCCGCAGCCGCAATGAGTTCTCCGTCTCACCGGTCAACTCAGAGATGTCCTTGAAGCTCATGCCTTCCAGTTCGTGCAACACGAAAGCCTCACGCTGTGCGCGAGGCAGCTCTTCCAGCGCAGCTTCGATCGCGTGCCAGATCGTCTCTCTCATGTAGAGCGCCTCGGGGTCCTCGGTGGGGGTCGGAACCACGTCTTCAAGCCCCGTTTCTGATGGGTGCTCGCGCTCTCCCAACATCTGTAGCTGAGCCTCGGGCTTTCGCCTCCGATACGCGTCCGTAATCTTGTTGCGTGCAACCCGGAACAACCAGGAACCGACGCGGTCAATTGTCTCGAGACCACGATACGTCTCAACGAATTGTCCCAAGACCTCTTGCAGGATGTCTTGGGCGTCGTCCTCGGTCGGCACCCGTGTCCGAATGAAGTTGAGGAGGCGAGGGCGCTCCTTCCGAATGGTTTCTTCGATCTCGATGTCCTGCCGATTGGCGAAGGCCCGCGGGAATACGGCGTCCATCTACTCTAGTAGACGTATCCACAGCGAGAATATTTCCAGAAAAAGGCAGATCTGCCGTCCGTCGGGCTCTCAAGACCCAGAAGGGCACTCACGCATTGAGAAGGCGGTAGTGCCCGCTGGAGAGCAACCTCCGGGTTCGTCGCGCAATGGCTGTAATTCAGCCCGACAAGCCGTGGCTTTGGAAGCTGACTCACGACTCGGCCACCGCGAAGACACTCTACTCACGAGCATGACCAGGACGACTGCGCATGACACCGCCGCAAACAGGTCAAAGGCCAATCGTTCTTGGAGCCTGAGAACGTGGCTCAGAAGGCGCTGAAGCTGTCTGGAGAGGGCGTACAGGCGGAGCAGCCGATACATCTCTGTAGGAGGGGCGGGTGTTGAGGGAGCCGCAGGGGCTCTTCCCCTCCGGTCGCGGCGGCTCCCTCACCTTTCCCGGCGTAGAACCACCTCGCACAGGCGATCTAGGCCGATTTCGGCCTGGTCCGGCGTTATACTCGGCCCTCCCATGACATTGGCCCCCGGCACGACCCTCGGGCCGTATCAGATCGTCTCGCAGCTGGGCAGCGGCGGCACGGGCGTCGTCTATGAGGCCCGAGACCCCCGCCTCAAGCGCACGGTGGCGATCAAGCTGTTGCCGCCGGATCTGACGCGAGACGAGACCGCCATGCAGCGGTTCCTGCCAAATGCGCTATGAGACACTTGCGCAAACGCGCGGCGATCTCAGGTATTGGTGAACTGAAGCCGGAGCGTCGAACCGAAGGCGTCACAACGCTCGAAATTCTCGCGCGCGTGTCCCGGCCCGCGGCGCTCGATGCTGGGATCGGCCCCGATGAGATTGACGGGCTGCTAGTTGGCCCACAGGTTGGCGAGACGCCACAACACGTGCCAGCGACGGTGGCTGAGTATCTCGGACTCTCCCCGACGATGTCGAATGTTGTCGACCTCGGCGGTGCGTCGGGGCCCGGGATGATCTGGCGCGCGGCCGCCGCCATCGAGGCGGGGATGTGCGAAACCGTGCTCTGCGTGCTGGGCAACCACCGCGATAAGGGGGCGCCGCGCTCGCCCAACCGGAACCCAATCCGCGAGTTTGACGTGCCCTTCGGCGCGTCGGGCGCGAACGTGTCCTACGCGTTGCTGATGCAGGCGCATATGGCCGCCTACGGCTGCCGGCCCGAGGATTATGCGCTGATCGCCGCCGCTGCGCGGGCCAACGCGCAGTTGAACCCCATGGCGATATTCCACGGCCAGCCCGTGAGTGTCGAAGAGGTGCTGGCTTCGCCCATGATCACCGCACCTCTGCACCTCTATGAAATCGTGATGCCCGTCGCGGGCGGTGAGGCGGTGATCGTCACCTCCGCGGAACGGGCAGGGCGGGGTCGGCACAAGCCGGTGCAACTTCTCGGCGCCGGCGAAAAGGTAACCCACCGCGCGGTCAGCCAGGCGCCGAGTCTGACCTCGGGGCCGCTGAAGCCGGCAATGGAGCACGCCTTTGTCCAGTCGGGGTTGCAGGCGAAGGACATGAGTCTACTGTCGCTCTACGATTGCTACACCATCATGGTCGCTATAACGATCGAAGATGCGGGCCTCTGCAACGCCGGAGAGTTTGGAAACTTCCTGCGCGACGCCGGGTTAGGGCCTGACGGGCGCTATCCTCTGAACACCCACGGCGGGCAGCTGGGTTTTGGCCAGCCGGACCTTGCGGGTGGGATGACCCACGTGGTCGAGGCGGTGCGCCAGCTGCGGGGCGAGGCAGCGGGGCGACAGATTCCGAATGCAACCTCCGCGCTTGTCACGGGCAACGGAGCCACAATGAGTGAGGCCGTGGCATTGGTCCTGGGGGCTGAAGCATGACTGAGCTGTCAGAACTGGCTGTTCCAGGACCAACGATGAGTGCGCTGACCAAACCCTTCTGGGCCGCTGCCGAGGAAGGACGGTTGCTGATACAACGCTGCGGGGGCTGCGGAAGGGCCGTGTTTTATCCGCGCGCGATGTGCCCGCATTGCTGGTCCGAGGACTTGAGTTGGGAAGAGGCCAGCGGGCGCGGCCAGCTGAAGTCGTTTTCTGAGGTCTGGAAACCCGGCCATCTCGGCTGGATACCGGCTGTGCCGTATGTTGTGGGGCTCGTAGCGCTAGCAGAAGGCCCGGTGATACTTTGCCACGTTCTTCGGGGTGAACGGGATGTTGTAGTGGGCGACGCCGTGATCTTCGGACCAGCGAACATCGGCGGACGGGTTCTGCCTTGTTTCCGCGTCGAAAACTGAGAGCCCCTACGAGACGGAGAACTCACGAGGCCGCAGCCCATCCATATATAGAATGACCGCTAGATCAGCCCCGACAACCTATGGCGCTCGAGATCGGCTCCCGACTCGGCCATTACCAAGTGACCGCCCTCATCGGCGAGGGGGGGATGGGCCAGGTCTGTCAGGCCACCGATACCAAGTTGAACCGACAGGTGGCGCTGAAGATCCTGCCTGAGGCGTTTGCGACTGATCCGGATCGGCTGGCGCGGCGTTACAATGGCCTCACCCTTTCACTCTTTCCCGCGGAGGTGCCGCCATGACGCTCTCACGACGTAAAGCCTTGTCTCTTTCAGGGTCCACCCTGGCGGCGGTGTCCTTAGGCGTCCTGAAGCTTGACCGCCTCCACGCACGTCAGGCTCCAGGGCAGCAAGATTGGCCGGACCGGCTTGAAGAACGGCCGCTCCGCGATGGCTTTCCAGCGCCGCTTCCACTGAACCCCGATGGTTCGGCGCCGGAGCACCCGGAGAGCGCCGCCGGTCCTATTACCGACCCGCTGATGTGGCGCACGCCAAACCGCGAAACGCCCGAGATCGAGTTCGACTACCGCGAGATGCGCATCAGGGTTGACACTCGCGGTCTCGCGCGACTCGCTGGCACGTTGCGCTTCTCGGATCTCGAACAGTTGCCGTCCGTGTCCGGCACCTTTCTCCTACAGTGTGGTGCGCCCAATCCGCGCGGCATTGTGAAGTGGACGGGGGTCCGCTTCAGTGATTTCGCGGACATGCTCGGTTTGATTCCGGAAGCGCACTATTGTCGTTTCGTCGCGTCCGATCGCTTCTACGCCGATGAGCCGCTCACGACACTGAGGCACCCACAGGTCATGCTCGTGTGGTTGATGAACGACGAACCGATCCCGCCACGTCACGGCGCACCCCTGCGGCTGGTCATCCCCTTCCGGTACGGGAATCGGAGCGTCAAAGCGATTACGGAGATGACGTTTTCCACTCCGGGTCCTCGGATGCCGCCATTGCCGGCATGATTCCGTTGACGCGTCCACCCCGTAAGTTTGGGCCGCATGTCCCTTGAAACCGGCACCACCCTCGGCAGCTATTCCGTCACCGCCAAGATCGGTGAGGGCGGCATGGGAGAGGTGTGGGAAGCCACCGACACCAAGCTGAACCGCCAGGTGGCGCGTCACGCTTTCGGTTTCGTCGCCCGTCGTCGAGCCCGACCTGTGAAGAGCCTCCGCGTCACACTTCAACAGCTGGTAGGACATCCCCTGTTTGTCGCCCTGTTTGTGACGTCGTTCTTGGTCGGGTGCACCGAGACGTCCACCCGTGACAACACCGACGTACCCCGCGGTCTTCGGTTTGACACCGCAGAGGCGATGGACGCGTACGTGTTGTTCAGTCCGCTTCTGTCGGATACGACCTATCTCATCGCCACCGCGACTGGTGAGGTGGTACACACCTGGAAGAGCGACTATGCGCCATCCGGCTTTGTGTATCTGCTAGACAACGGGCACCTGCTCCGCGGCGGGCGCGAACCGGAGGTGGCGACGTTCACTGGCGGCGGCCAGGGCGGACGCATCCAGCGGTTCACCTGGGATGGGGAGTTGTCCTGGGATTTCGTCTTTGCCACGGAGGACCATCTGCTACACCACGATGTCGAGGTCCTTCCCAACGGTAACGTCCTCGCGATCGCATGGGAGCGTCGAACCGCAGCGGAGTCACGGCGCGCCGGTCGGCGTCCCGAGATGATCCCCGAAGGCGGCGTGTGGCCTGACATGGTGATCGAATTCGAGCCACAGTCCCCCGACGAGGCACGGATCGTGTGGGAGTGGCACATGTGGGACCACACGATCCAAGACCTTGACCCGAGCCTCGCCAACCACGGCGTGCCGTCTGAACACCCCGAGCTGATCGACATCAACGGGGATCGGGACCCACCGGAGCGGTCCGAGGAGGAGGCGACGCGCTTCCGGGACCTCGGCTACGTCCCGGCCGACGTCGAAGATGCTCCACCTGCCGATTTCATGCACACCAATGCTGTCGCCTACAACGCGGAGCTTGACCAGATCGCCCTGAGCATCCCCGGATACAACGAGCTGTGGATCATCGATCACAGCACCACGACCACGGAGGCGGCTGGGTCCACCGGAGGTCGTTGGGGTCATGGTGGCGACGTCCTGTACCGTTGGGGCAACCCTCGTAGCTATGGACGGGGCTGGGATGCGGACCGGCGCTTGGGCGGACAGCACGACGTGCGGTGGGTTCCCGAGGGATTGTCTGGTGCGGGGAACATCCTCGTCTACAACAACAACGTGACAGGCCAAGAAGGCACGTATTCAGCCGTCTTCGAGATCTCGCCCCCGACCGACGAGGAGGGCAACTACGTGGTGCCCAGGACAGATGCGTTCGGACCGGTGACACCCGCATGGACGTACGCAGCAGCCGACAAGACCTCGTTCCATAGCCCGTTCATTTCGGGCGCTCATCGCTTGCCAGGGGGTCACACGTTGATCACGTCTGGTGCGCAGGGACGGTTTTTTGAAGTCACGGCTGTAGGCGAGATCGTCTGGGAGTATTGGACGCCGTACTCCGGCCATGTGCAAATGCCTGATGGTTCGCCTCCTCACCCCGTCGGTGAGTTTCCCTACGCGGTGTTCCGGGCCACGAAGATCTCGCCTGACCATCCGGCGCTGGGTGGCCGGACCCTGGCACCGCTCGAGCCCCAGCCGGCGATCCTGCCACCGCCTGAGTTGTAAGGTGCCAAGCCCCTGCGGCAACCACGCCTCCGATGACCCTCGCGGCCGGCACCCACCTCGGTCCCTATGTGATCGTCAGCCAGCTTGGCCGCGGCGGCATGGGCGTCGTCTATGAGGCCCGAGATCCCCGCCTCAAGCGCACGGTCGCGATCAGGCTTCTGCCGCCTGACCTGACCTGGGCTTGATCTACCGCATCTGGCTCTCGTTGGGCGTTTCTGGCGCTTTCCGACACAACTGCTTGACCCCTTCTCGTCGATTCGTATGATGGCCCTGTTCGATCCCATTGCAGCGCAAAGGAGGGTCATGGCTCTCTCACTGCGTCGGCGTGCTCGGCTCGGTTGAGATCACCTTGATCGGCAAGGTCTGTCAGCTTCACATGCGCAGAGAACTCTTACTACTCGACGGGGTCGGGAACGTCCTGCTGGGGCTGCTCCTCCTTACGGCGCCGTTGCGGGTAACGGCCTGGCTTGGCCTGTCGGCTCGCGGCAGTGCGTTCTACGCGAGCTTGTTCGGTGCGGTGCTGGTCGGTATCGGAATCGCGCTGCTGCTTGAGCGGCGAGCAGAAGGCGGTGTGACGCGGGGTTTGGGACTGACCGGGGCGCTCGTTATCAATCTCTGCTTCGGACTGGCGCTCGCCGGTTGGCTGGTATTCGGGACTCTTGACTTGCTGCTGCGCGGAACCGTCGTGCTCTGGAGCCTCGCGGCCATTCTGGTCGGACTCAGTGGCATCGAGCTGTTGTCTGAACGGTCCGGCCCAACAGGCTGACTGATGTACTTCTGATCTACTGGCAACAAGAAACCTTATGGCCCTGACCGCATCGCCCATTACGACGTCACCGCCCTCATTGGCGAGGAAGAGATGGGCCGGGTCTACCCGCGTCACCGATACGAAGCTGCGTATCGCCTCCGAGTGCTCCTTGCGTTTGTTCAGATCTGATGTGCTATGCCAGCAAACGGCCCCAGCAGCCCGCTCGTCTCTGATATTCTGGCGTCTACGCCCACCGAGCCCTAGGCGCTCACGTCGTGAGGTTCGCACACAAGGCCTCCGTGGCAGCGATCACCCTCGGGTGACATAACCCATGTCCCACCACGGCGACAATCTCGCGATCCTCGTTGCTGGCGGGCCGGCCCCTGGCATCAACAGCGTCGTCAGTGCCGCAACGATCCGAAGCTGTCTCGAGGACGTGAACGTCATCGGCATCCGCGACGGCTTTGAGTGGATCATGCAAGGCGATATTGACCACGTCACGCCGCTGACCATCGACGTCGTGAGCCGGATCCATTTCCGAGGTGGTTCGCATATCGGGATCTCGCGTGCGAACCCGTCGCTGGATCCCGCCCATCTCGAGAATGCGGTCATGTCCCTTCTGCGGCTCAACGTGACCCAGCTGATCACCATTGGCGGCGACGACACGGCGGCTTCAGCTATAAGGCTGGAGCAACGGGCCGCGGGCCGTATCCGTGTTGTCCACGTCCCGAAGACGATCGACAACGACCTCGCCCTGCCGCCCTACGTGGACACGTTTGGTTATCAGACGGCCCGCCATCACGGCGTGGGAATCGTGACGAACCTCATGGTGGACGCGAAGACGACATCGCGCTGGTGTTTTGTGATCGCCATGGGGCGCAAGGCGGGTCATCTTGCTCTAGGGATCGGCAAGGCTGCGGGTGCCACCGTGACACTCGTACTGGAGGAGTTCGCTGGGCACCAGGTTCGCCTGAAGACGGTGGTCGACACCCTTGCGGGCGCTATTATCAAGCGGCTGAGTCAAGGCCGAGCGGACGGCGTGGCGGTGCTGGCGGAGGGACTCGTGCTCGGCATCGATCAGCGGGATCTGGAAGTGGAAGGACTCGATGACCTGGAACGGGATTCACACGGCAACCTGCGGATCGCGGAGGTCAACATCGGCGAGATTCTCAAGACGCAGGTGGCTCGGCGCCTTGAGGACTTCGGGCTCAAGGTAACGATCGTCGCGAAGAACATCGGCTACGAGCTCCGGTGCGCCGATCCCATTCCGTCTGACATGGAATACACGCGCGACCTAGGGTATTGCGCCGCGCGCTACTTGCTGGCTGGCGGGAATGCCGTCATGGTCTCGATCCAGGGTGGTGAGTTCGTCCCGATCCCGTTCGACCGAGTGATCGATCCGCAGACCGGCCGTGCCCACATCCGGCTCGTCGACATCGGTTCGACGCGGTATCGGATCGCGCGACGGTACATGCTCCGCCTGCGGCGGGACGATTTCGAGGACGCGGACGAGCTTGCCAAGATCGCCGGGGTCACGGGGCTCTCGCTCGATGAGTTCCGGCAAGAGTTTGAATATCTCATCGAGGCCGAGCCGCCGCAACTGCGGCTTGACCTCAAGAAGGGCTTCGTCCCCGACGAAGAGGCGCCACCGGTCAATGCGGACGGAAAAGGTGGCCGCCTCGTGCCCACTGAGTAGCCATGATCTGGGAAGTCCTCATCATCCTCGTGATCGCGCTGATCGTCTTTGGTCCCATGATCCTGAAGGCACGGAAGAAGACTGACGACGATTAGCTTTTCGAGCCGCCGCACCGCGAAACCGCGCCAACCCAGCTCATACGCAGCTGCAATAAGGGAGACATGCAATGGGAGACAAGGGTGGTCAGAAGGACAAGAACAAGGGCCAGAAGCAAAAAGCCGCGAAGGACGCAGCAAGACAGAAGAAGAAACGGGACAAGCAAGCGAAAGCGAGACACGTCTGATCCCTCGGGCGTTCGAGGCACTCACGCGCCTCGTCCCGTTCAAGCCCCGTCGAGGTGGGACGATTGACGTACATGGGAACCGATGCCGCAATCCATCTCGCGTGATACGTCGGGTGGAACACACCCCAATCTGCGCGCAACTGACAAGTCAACCCCACCCCTGAACGGTCGAACCGATGCCGTCGTCGTGCCACGGTGGAGTACGCTGGATGGCTTTGTCGAGGAAGTGTCTCCGGCGCATGGCATTGGGCTCACTGATGTAGACGCCTTCACGACTCTGGTGGTGCAGACCGAGAATTCCGTGTACCACATCACCGTTTTGCGGCCGCACGCGAGAGAGGTGTTGGTTCAGGGCGGTGTGTTCTTCACGGCAAGAACGAGAGCCTGTTTGAGTGGGTCGAGTTTCGGCAGTAGTTGCCTGAAGCTGGGGTGGGTTGGCGTTGGTCTGCGAATGGAGTTTCACGCCGACGACGAGTGGATCATCACGTCGCATGTAAGATCGATCGCCATTGAACACGAGCCGAATTGTCAGCCGTTCTAACTGGTCGACCCGCGAAGCGCACGTTCGCGTTCTCCTCCCCCCTCGGCCCGTATGCGGTCACCGCCAAGACCGGAGAAGGCGGCATGGGCGAAGTGTATCGAGCGCGAGATGCCAAGCTAAAGGACCGATCCACCCCGGCGGCTGGTGCCAGTCGTGGACGGAGAAGGTCTAGCTTCGGGTGGGAGTCTCGCCGTGTCCGGGTAGAGATGCACGTCCCGCTGCGGAAACGGGATCTCAATGTCGGCCTGGGCCAGCGCCTTGTAGATTGCCGTGTTCAATCCGTCAATGCAGATGCCCCTCTGAGCGGGCTCGTCGATCCAGCCCTGAACGCGGAAGACCAACGACGAGTCCCCCATCTCGGCAAAGCGCACCCGCGGCGCGGGATCGGGCCCGACGCTCTCGACCGATTGGGCTGCCTCCTGGAGCACTTCTTTGACTCGATCCACGTCGGAGCCGTAGGCCACACCCACCGAAATGGCGATCCGGGTCTTCTCGTACGGCCCCCCCGACTCGTTCACGACCTTGGCGTTGGCGATGTGCGCGTTGGGGAGGGTGATTTCGACATCGTCGCGGGTGAGCAGCCGCGTGCTGCGCAGCCCGATCTTGATCACCCGGCCGCGCTCTCCCGAGTCGAGGTTGATGAAGTCGCCGAGCTTGTACGGCGCGTCCATGATGACGAAGAGTCCGCCGAAGAGGTTGGCCAGGGAGTCCTTGGCGGCGAAGCCCACGGCGATTCCCATGATGCCCGCCGAGGCCAGCCAGGCCGACAGATCCAAATCCCAGACAATGAGAAAACCGTAGATCGCTAGACTGAAGACGACGATCTTGCTGAGATTGTCGAAGAGCGGAAGCGTGCGCGCTTCGATCCACGTGACACGGTCGGCGAGTCGGCTCAGCCCCGCCAGCGTCGTCGACGTCAGTTTGAATCCGGCCCCGGCCCAGACGAACACGGCCGCGGTCTGAATCACCGCGACGAAGACCCGTTCAACGCCCGGGCTCCACCCCAGCGTTCTGATGGCGAGGTGCAGTCCGACCAAGATCACGCTGGTGAAGACCGGACGGTGCAGCAACTGGACCAGCTGATCGTCCAGATCCGTGTGCGTACGCAGGGTCAGGCGCAGCAGGAATCGTGAGATCAGCAGGTCGACGATCTTGGCCACCAGCGCCGAGACGCCAATCACCTCGAGGGCGCGCACCCACGGGAAGACTTGGGCCTCTTGAGCGAGGGCGATCCATTCGTCCATGTGCGGGTTCCTCGTCTCCCTAGGTTGCGCTTCGGTGCGACAGGCAGGCTAGGACCGTCCTACCGTCACTCCCCACCGGGAAGAAAAGCAGGCGGATAGGAGCGCCCTTGCCAACCCGGATACCGGCTTGTTCTTGCGCCATCCTCGAGTTGGCACAGGTGCGAAGTGAGAATGGCGACGCTGACGTACGCGACTGTGGTACCTACACCAGGTGTATCGGTTGCAGCATCCAGAAGGGGTAGGGGAACGTCGACCGCTGGGTGCCGCGGCCAACGGCCCGACGAACGAGCCGTTGAGTCAAGGCCATTCCTAGTTGGAACTCTCCGCGGCTCCTGATGGCTTACGCGGCTTTCTTCTTCGACGTCGTCGTGTCGATCTTCAGCGCTCGCTTCAATGCGTCACGAAGCTTGGGCAGGTGCCGGTAGCCCATCACCTTGCGTAGGCGCGGCTCGATGTCCAGGAGCGCCGTGGCCAGCCAGCGATGGCGTTGACTTGAGTTCTGCCAGTGATCGACCTTCGCACAGCGCTCCTCAATGAGCGCGTTGATAGACTCGAGGCCGTTCGTCGTCTTCAGCGACCGGCCCAGCACGCCGTACACCCCGAGGCGATGCAACGTCAGGGTCTCGTCGAGGCCTTCCGCCAGACTGCCGGCCGCCGATTGGTTCCGATCCTCCAACTCATGCTGGAGCGACTGGAGGGCGGCGAGGGCCTCGTCGTACTCCGGACGGTTGTAGGCGCGCTGGAGACGCTGCCGCCACACCGGCTGCTCACGCTTGGCCACGTAACTCACCACGTTCTCGCGCTTGTGCCATTGACACCGTTGCACCAGGGCGCGGTGGCGGAAGGCCTTCCGCACGGCCGCCCGGAGCCCCTTGCCGCCATCCACGATCACCAGCAGCCCCTGGGAGACATCGAGGCCCCGCTCGACCAGGGACCGGAGGAACGGAGTCAACACCTTCTCGTTCTCGGTGTCCGTCTCGACAAAGCCCAGGAAGCGTTTCTCCCCCGTCATCGTGATGCCCAGCGCCACGACCATCGTGGACTCGGCGAAGGTCTTGCCGTCCAGCACCAGGGCGACGACGTCCTCCCGGGACAGGTCCCGCTCTTGGAGCTCGCGGAGCTTGGCCGCGCTGGCCTCGATGAACGCCCGGGACACGGTCGACCCCGACAGCCCGATCGCCCCGGGAATCGCCTCGGCGGCCGCCGCGTAGTTGCGGCACGAGATCCCATACAGCACGCGCCGCAGCAACAGGTCGTTGACGGCGCGATCGCCATGCAGCGCTTCGTACGACCGCAGTGGAATCTCGCGCTCCGTGACATGGCGAATCCGGGGCACGCGAATCGGCACGCGCTGGCCGGCCAACCCGACCGTCCCAGGGTTGCTACCATGACGGCGCCCGCCGACTGACGGGTCTTTGCGGGCGTAGCGTTCGCCAGCCAGCGCGGTCACTTCCTCGTCGAGCAATTCCTCGATGTGCATCAACCCCAGCGGAACCAAGGACCGGATCAACGCCACCTTGGCATCGACCTCCAGCTCGGCGTACTCCTCTCGGTCGATAACGTCGACCCCGCCCAACGTGCGACCTTTCTTGCGCTTCTTGACCGTTCGTAGGACACTGCTCATCTTGGCTCCTTTCTCTCGTGGCGTGATGTTCGTCTCGCAACGTCATCAAACCACAGGGTTTGGAGCCGCTTCAATTTTCAACTAAGTTTCGCTCACACTCGAGCCGTTCGTCGAGCTCCTCTATCTTGAGGGTTGCCCGTCCTGGGAGCGACCCCGTCCGCGCTGACGAGGCCTAGTGGCCCCACCGTGTCGGGTCTCTACCGACTGAGCTACCTCGGCGTATTGGAGTGCAACTGACCCTACTGCAGGGAGTTAGGGTCGCTGTCGCTGGACGACAGAGCTTTTAAAGATACGGTGGATCACTCGTTCTGTGCAAATGATTGGTGAACTTCGAGAGGCCGCCCCCTTGACTCACTCCCAGGGCAGCTCGACGTCGTGCGCTTTGCCATAGAGGTCCGTCCCGGTGATGTGGACGGACCGCGGGTTGACGACCTGGAGATTCAAGGGGTTCCTGTCGATGCCCCGAAACTCCTGGAACGGGATGTCCATCTCCTCCCCGCTCCCGAGCCGGCGGAGGCTCATTTTGTACTCGGGTCGGACACCGCCCGGCTTGATGCCGATCGTCACGTTGGTCAGTGGCAGGCCTGCCACGTTCCTGACCGTCAGATACCTCTGCGAGACCTCGATCGTTACCGGCGAGTCGACCGGTGCAACTATCTCGTCACCAGCGCATCCCGCGATCACGAGTGCCGCAAACATCCCGACGACCCCCAAAGCGAATCGCTGCATAGCGTACCTCCGGTACGACTACAGGTAGTTGCCCGCCTAAGTCGACTCTAGTGCTGGGCGCGGGGGACGTCAAGCTGGGCCTCAGCGCCGGGCTTCCTCCGCTCGGGCGCCACGCAGCGCGGTCGGCACCGCGTAGTTCCCCTCGTGACAGGCGAACTCGAACTGGAGGTAGTCGCTCTCCCGGTCGAAGGGAAAGGCGACGGTCCAGGGTGCGGTGAAGGTGTTTTGGTCGTCCATCGTGGCCGTATAGAGCAGCAAGTCTGGGCTGACAAGCGTGAACCGCTCGATCGTGCGCTGTTCCTCCGACTGACGCGAAGGGTTCATGGGCGACGTTCCGCGGATGTGCTGAACCGCCCGGAAGTTGGTTGATTCGACAACCAGCGTATTGTCCTCCCAGCGGCCACGCGGGTCGCCGTTCCAGAGCCGGATCTTCTTGTCGGCGTGCGGCGTGTCGATCGGGATGATCCGGGCATTGTGAATCATCTCGCTGTGGATCACGACGTAACCCGGAGTCTGGAGGATCAACTTGCCGTTGTTGACGTGGGTTGGCCACATGCCACTCGGGCCGCGTGAAATACATCGGTCGTCGGCATCCATCCGGTCGGCCGAGTGGAACTGCTCAACCGCGCTCATCGCGATCGACTCGCTGGCGTTCGCCGTGCGGGCTGGGATGCGCCCTGAGGCTGGATCGACGACCAGCGCCGGCTGGCCGATGTCCTCCCTGTCGTCGAAGTACCAGTCGAACCAGTGGAAGCCATAGGCGCCAACACCGCCGGCGTTGTTCTCGAACCCCCTCCATTCGCCCGCCGCCACGAGGGACTGGCCAGCCGCTTCGGCTCGCGCGAGCAACTCCTCGGCCGAGAGCTCCTGACCCGCCAGTTCCTCCGGTAGCTCGACCGGGGTGAAGAGGGCGCGGGTGTTGTCCCACATGCCGCTGATGTTCGGCTGCCCGTCAGCGAGGCGCTCGGGCGCCCAATCTGCCTCATCATCGACATCGGTCCGATCTTGGGCGGCCGCGGACGCCGCCAACCCTAGCAGAAGCGCGCCGACAACGGCAGTCCGAAGCGAGGTCGAATGGTTCATCGGTCTTTGCTCCTTTGGAAGCCCCATCGTCGCCCAGAAGTCGGGTGGATGCAAACGGTTTGGCACCGGATTCGTGATAGCGTTGGCCCCAAATGCTCTTTCCAAGGAGAAGACCATGTGCGACGAACTGACGCAAAAGGATGTAGATGACTTCGTTGGGCGGTCAGGGGTGACTCGACGCCAGTTTGGGAAAGTGTCAGCCGCGGCGGGCCTGGCGATGTGGCTACCGTCGGTCGCCAACGCCCAGGATGTGACAGAGACAGATGTGGAAGTCACCACTCCGGACGGTGTGGCCGATTGCTATTTCGTACACCCATCCAGTGGCCGGCACCCTGCGGTTCTCGTCTGGCCCGACATCCTCGGCCTGCGTCCCGCCTTCAGGGCTATGGGTGAACGCCTGGCTCAATCAGGCTATTCGGTCTTGGTGGTCAATCCGTTCTATCGGGACGCACGGTCACCGGTGGTCGGTGAAGGTGCCAACTTTGGTCAGCCGGAAACCCGCGACCTTGTATTGCCCATGGCGCGCAATCTCAATGCTGACACCCACTTCACCGATGCCAGGGCGTTTGTCAGCTTTCTCGATCAGCAGGCCGCAGTGGACACCGGACGAAAGATCGGCACGACCGGATACTGCATGGGTGGTCCCATGGTCATGCGAACGGTAGCGGCGGTGCCGGATCGATTGGGCGCAGGTGCCACGTTCCACGGCGGTGGGCTGGCGACCGATGCCGACAACAGTCCACATACGCTGATACCGCAGACAACTGCCCGTATGCTGCATTGTGTGGCCGCCAACGACGACGAGAAGGATCCCGACGCAAAGACGAGGCTGCGAGAAGCGTATGCGGCCGCGGGCATTCAGGCGGAAATCGAGGTGTACGTGGGTACCATGCATGGCTGGTGCCCGCCCGATTCCCAGGTCTATAACGAGGATCAGGCAGAGCGGGCGTGGAGTCGAATGCTGGCTCTGTTCGAATCGGCGCTGGCGTAGCCTGCAGAGTCCAGTCGCACCACGCTAGTGCAGCGCGAAGGCGACGAGCCGCGGACCGCCGCCGACCGTGAGCGCGATGTACTGGCGGCCGTCGACCATGTAAGTCATCGGCGTTCCGATAGCGCCGCTCGGGAGGTCGACCGACGCCAGCTCGGCGCCGTCCGTCTTGTCGTACGCGACCAGTCGCGGGCCCCCGTTCGTGCCACCAGCGGTCAGGCAGTAGAGCAAGAGGGTCTTCGTCAAGAGCGGTCCGTTGTTCGCGTTGTCTCCGCCGAGCGGTGGCAGATTGAGATGCCTCAAGCGCGGGTGGTTTCGGTAGCGATTCCCGTCGCCGGTCGGCACCCACCAGAGATGCTCGCCGGTGTTCATGTCAATCGCCGTGATCCGTGAGTAGGGCGGCTTGAGCAGGGGAAGCCCCTGGGGCATTTGCGGGGCCACGCTGAAACCGTTGCGCCCGGCCAGTATGTCCGCCTCGGGCGCACCGTGCGTGTAGTCGACGGTGGCTCCGAGCGCCGGGTCGGGTGTGTACAACCCGACGACCACGGCCCGGTTTCGAGACGGGATGTAGAGGATGCCGGTTTCCGGGTCCATCGCGGCACCGCCCCAGCCGGCTGTGCCCTCGGTCGGCGGACGCATGATCGTTCCGCGAGTTTCCCCTTCGATCGGACGGTCCAGCGGGGTGAAGAGCGGGCCCAGTCGAAACCCGTCGACCGCCTCCACGGCCATCGCCCGAATCTCCGGCGTGAAATCGACCAGGTCGTCAAGCACGACGCCCTGATAGTCGAACGGCGCCGGCTTTGTCGGAAAGGGCTGCGTCGGTGACGGCACGTCGCCAGGGATGTTGGTCTCCTGCGGCACCGGTCGTTCCTCGATGGGCCAGATCGGGTCGCCGGTGACGCGGTCGAAGGCATAGACGAAGCCTTGCTTGCTGACCTGGGCAATCGCCTTGATGTCCCGTCCGTCGACCGTGACGTCAACCAGATGCGGATGGGTCGCGAAGTCGTAGTCCCAGAGCCCATGGTGGACCGCCTGGAAGTGCCACACGCGCTGACCGGTCTCGACGTCGACGGCGATCAGCGTCTCCGAAAAGAGGTTGTCCCCAAGCCGGTCGGACCCGAGAAAGTCGTTCGTGGTCGTGCCAGTCGGCAGGTAGACATGTCCGAGCTCGTTGTCTCCCCCGAGCATCCCCCAGACGTTCGCATTCCCGGAGTAGCGCCACGACTCGTTGAGCCACGTATCGACGCCGAACTCGTCGGTGCCATTCGGCACGGTGTGGAAGTCCCAGGAGTGCTCACCGGTTCGGACGTCCCAGGCACGCACCCACCCGGGCACCGCTTCCTTCGTGATCCGGCGGTCGGCGACCTGCGATCCGTGGATGACCTTGTCGCGGACGACGATCGGCGCGGAGAAGATGCCCCAGAGCATGGCGTTCAGATAGTCACGATCCGCCCGGTTGGCCCGCGGAAGGCCGAGGGTCGTGTCGACGATGCCGCTTTCGTCAGGACCGAAGTCGGCGCACGGCCGGCCCGTCTGCGCTTCGACACAGACGAGGTATCCGGCCGCGGTGCCCCAGAGGATCCGTTCATCGTCCACGCCGTCGGTCCAATAGGCGACGCCCCGCTGCGTCCAGGGATTGCTCATCGGCGGCGTCCCTTCCTCATAGCCCTTCGGGTTGAAGACCCAGAGCGTCTCGCCGGTCGTCGCATCGACCGCAACCCCCTGCCCGAGGGGCGTGTTGAAATAGAGGACACCGCCGACCATGAGCGGCGTGGCCTGGAGGCGCGATGCCAGCGGCGAGTGCCCGGGTCGGTAGAGCTCGGGATTTTCTTCGACTAGCGATTCGACGATGGTGTCGAGTGGTGCTGACCACTCGCCACCGCCCGGGGTCGATCGGCTGATCAGCGTGTCGACCGACGTCCACTCCCAGGCTATTTCAAGGTCTGCGAAGTTGCTCGCGTCGATCTGATCGAGCGCTGAGTACTTCCTCCCACCGATGTCCCCGGCGTAGCTCCGCCACTCGCCGTTCGAGGTGTCGTAGGTCTGCCAGGGGCCGGCGGAGCGTCCCTGCGCCTGGGCAACTGGCACGACGCCCGGGAGCGCGATGGTCGCGATGGTCGCGACGGTGGCGATGGTCGTGATGACGACGACGAGGCGGACGTTGAACGAGAGCAATTGGCGCATGCAAAACTCCGTGTCTGAGAACTGGCCGACGGAGACCCGCGCCTGGCGCTTCTGGGCGACCTCCGGTGTTGAGCAGCGCCATCATACCTCGCGGGCGTGTCGCGGAGCGCGCACGTAGAATGGCCTAGATGGGCGACACCCTCTGGCGCACGGAGCACGAGCTCGAGGAATCCTTTCTTCGAGCCCGTGAACGCACGGACGATCTCGAGTCTGGGATTCTTCGACTGCTCGAGTGGTACGTGGCCCACCTCGCCCCAGGGGACGGAAAGCAAGACGCTCTCGCGCAGATCGCCCAGCAGGTCACGACACGAGACCATGCGCCCCCCGTGACCTCCGACGAGATCGACGCTCTCCTTCGTCAGGAGCCGGGGCCCGTCCCACAGCCGGTCCCAAAGCGAGGTGCGCTGGTCCCGAACGTCACGACCCTCGACGACCTTTCGCATCATTTCAATCAACTCGAGGGGCCTGGATGCGTGGCGATCGAGGACGTCAGGCTACTTCCAGCACAGTCCACCGTGTGGGTGGTCGGCGACACGCATGGCGACGCCCACACCACCCGTCGTGTCATTGAACAGGTGAAGCCTCGAGTGCAGGCCGGCGCGTATTGTGTGCTCCTGGGGGACTACGTCAACAACGGCCTCCAGTCATTGGAGAACTTGGGCCTCATTCTCCGGTTCAGGGCCGAGTACCCAGACAAGGTGGTGGTGCTCGGCGGCAACCACGAGGTGCGCGAGACATACGCGACGGCGGCCAGGGAATACTTTCAGACGCACTGGGACAACGCGACGTCACGGCCGTACTTGGACAAGCAGCCACCGGCACACTACGGCAACCTGCGTCTGGAGATGGTCACCAGTTACGGCGCCGACGACGGGGAGCGACTGTATCGCCGGTTCTCCGAGTGGGGGAGTCGCCTGCCGTACGCCGCTTTCGTCCCAGGACAGGACGCCAATGCATGGACGATGCTGAGCCACTCCCTGGGATTGGCGACGGCGCTCCAGACGTCGAGCCTGTCTATCGTCGACCTGGTCGGGGTGAAGGCACCAGACCAAGGGCTCATCGACATCCATGGCTTCGAGGGCTGGAAGCGCCTGAAGACGATCGACCCAGAGACCCAACATGCGGCAATGCTCAACAACCGCTGTTTGGGTGAATCAGTCCTGGGATACTTCAGGCTATTGGGTGTCGCTCGGGCCTGTGTCGGACACATGCACTATCGCTCCGGTCTGGAGCACTCTTTCGGCGGTGTGCCGGTCCACACGCTGTGCTCGTCGACCAAGGAGAGTGTCGACGCCGGTCACTACATGTACCAGGAGTTGGTCGTCGAGCGACTCGAGCCGGGCGGCGCAGGGTTCGAGGAAGGGCTGCCCCGCGAAGAAGCCGTGCCCTGTGTGGCCGAGATTGCTGAAGGTGGGGTCACCCTTCACCCCTTGTCAGAATGAGGGGTTGTCGCTGGGGGGCTGTCGCTGTGGGGATTACCGACAACTGTCGGGCAGGATACACTCCCCCAGACACCTTCGAGGAGGATCGCACATGAGACATCTGTTGATTGCCGCTCTATTCTCACTGCTGGCATTGCTTGCACTGCCCGCGTCGCCGGCGTCCGCCCAGTTGGCGACGCCCAACGCCGACGGGATCACCTACGGGCACGTGCACCTGAACGTGTCCGATATCGAGCTCCACAAGCGCCTCTGGGTCGAGCACTTCGGCGGAGTCGTCGTCCAGAAGGGATCGCTGACCGCCGTGCGATTTCCGAATTTCCTCATTGCGCTTTCCGAAAAGACACCCACGGGCGGTTCGCAAGGATCGGTGATGAACCACTTCGGCTTCAAGGTCCGGAGTACGCCCGATTTTCTGGAAAAGTGGAAAGCGACGGGGCTGGAGACGGCCGACGTTTTCATTGGCGCCGAGGGGCACCGGAACTCGTACGTCATGATGCCCGATGGTGTGTGGGTCGAGCTCCAGGAAGATCAGGCCCTTCCGGTGGAGGTGTCGGGGTACCACATCCACTTCAACACCCCAGACTTCGAAGCCCTGCTGGACTGGTACATCGACGTGTTCTCGCTGGAAAAGCTTCCACGGGGACGCATCACGACGACAGCGAATGTGCCGGGGATGAACATGAGCTTCGGTAACGCCAACGACCCGACCGCCCCCACGAAAGGACGGTCGATTGATCACATCGGCTTTGAGATCGACAACCTCGAGGCGTTCTGCAAGATGCTCGAGGCCAAAGGCATTGAGTTCGACATCGGATATCGTGAAATCGACAGCCTCGAGCTCAAGATTGCGTTCCTCACCGATCCCTCGGGTACCTATATCGAGCTGACAGAGGGCTACGACAACTACTGAGTCTAGTTCTCCGCGTCGGCCGGAGCGTAGTACTGGTCAAAGAGGTCGAGTTTGTCGCGGCGGACACCGGTCCTCGCTCGGATCTCGGCGCCGAACTCCAGCGATTCTTCGGTCTCGGCGTCGTAGCGTGGCCACGCCGGGAGACCGGCACCGTTGGGGTCGCCGGTGCGCGCGAAGTTGACCCAGTACTGGGAGACCGACTCGGACAGCTGGTGGTCCCAGTCGGTCCAGCCGAAACCGACCAGCCCGACGTTGCCAAAAACGTAGGCGAGGTCGCCGGAGTGATAGGCCCCGAGGCCGCGGGGGCCCTCCGGTACCTCGATCTCGGCTTGCTCCGAAACGTAGAGCCGAAAGACCGGCGGGGCGTGGCTGAAGAAATAGTGGAAGACGGGATTGTCGGTCCGCGCCATCATCCGGGCCCAGGTCCGCATCTCCCAGACGAACGTCCGGTCGCCGGCGATCGCCCGCGCCGCCTGCTTGGTTGAGGTGTCGACCTCTTCCACGTAGGCCGCAATCACGTCGTCGGCCTGAGCGCCGTATTCCTCGCGGAGGTTGGCCACGAACTCGGCCCGTGGAAGCTCCTGCACCGTCTCGTACAACGCCGCCCCTTCGTTCGCCATGGCGCCGAGAATCATCGGCACCTCGTGGTGTTCACCGGCCTCGAAGATGGCGCGGGCCGGTTTGGGGAGTACCCATCCGTCGACCACGGCACCGACCCCGGTGCTGGCGGCGAGGATGTCCTCGGGGGCGATGGCGCGTAGGGCTGCGGCCGCATCTTCGGCCCCCAGGCCGGAGTCGATACCGAGGTCGGTCGCTGTCGCCACCCCTCGGTCGTGGGCCGAGAGCTGTCCGTCAACGGCCTCAGAGAGGTGCGGACGTTGGCTTGCGAAACAGCCGCCCGAGTGCCCGATGGCCTTGTGGAAGAGACCTGCGGCCACTGGCGACGCTGTGAGATAGCAGACGCTCCACGATCCGGCAGACTGACCAAAGATCGTGACGTTGTCCGCGTCACCGCCAAAGGCGCCGATGTGATCGCGAACCCATTCGAGCGCGGCGATCTGGTCCAGGAGACCGTAGTTGCCCGACACCTGGTGTGCAGACTCGGCGGCCAGCGCCGGATGGGCCATGAACCCGAAGGGTCCGAGGCGGTAGTTGAGGGTGACGGCGACGACACCCTTCTGGGCCAAGGCCGCCCCGTCGTAGACCGTCGCACTACCCCAGCCTCTCGCGTGACCCCCGCCGTGGAAGAACACCATGACCGGCCGGGATTCGTCGACCGCGCTTGCTGCCGTCCAGATGTTGAGATACAGGCAGTCCTCGCTCAGATTTAGATCGCCTCGCGTGTAGATGGACGACTCGGGCCACGGGCGCTGCCAGCAGGCCGGACCGAAGGTGGTGGCTCTTCGGACGCCCTCCCAGGGCTCGGGCGCGACCGGTGGCCGCCAACGCCCGGCGCCAACTGGGGGCCGCGCATAGGGGACCCCACGGAAGACACGCGTCTCCCCTTGGTGCTCACCCTCGAGGAGACCGAGGCCGGTTTCAACCTGGGGCACGGCGGCCTGGTCCGGAGACGAAGTCGCCCGGTCGCCGGCCCCGCATCCCGCAAGCGAGAAGCCAAGGACGACTGCTGAGACGCTCAGGAGGGGTCGCACGGGCACTTAGGTTACCATTGTTTGCTCATGAACTGGCTGCGCACGTGCGCCGCTGTGATCGTGCTCGTGTGGCTGGCGGCGCCCGCCGCAGCCCACCCCGCACCGTTTAGCTTTGTGGACGTACGCCTGGGGTCAGACGTCGTCGAGCTGCGGCTGGTGCTGCACGTCTTCGATGTCGCGCATGAGCTCGATATCGAATCTCCAGCGCAGGTCCTCGACCCGGTCGTCCTCGCGCCCCATCAGCAGCGTCTCGTCGAGTTGATCCAAGAGCGTCTACGGGTTCTGGTTGACGGGGTGCCCCTCGTCCTCTCACACGACGCCTGGTCCGAGGCGGAGCCGCTCCCCGAGCGGCAGTCGCTTCAGTTCGTAGCGCGTGCGACCGAGGTCGGCGAGCTCGGAGTGGTCACGGTCGACGCCAGGATGTTTCCCTACGATGTCAACCACCAAACCTTCGTCAATGTCTACGAGCGCGAGGAGCTGACGTCGCAAACCATCCTCGATGACACGCGCACGGAATACGAGTATTTCCTGGGGTCTCGCCAAGGGCGACTCGCGGTCGTTCAGAAGTTCGTGCCGGCTGGGATCCACCACATCCTCATCGGTCCAGATCACCTGCTTTTTCTGATTGGCCTGATGTTGCTTGGCGGTCGGATCAAGCACCTGGTGCTGGTGGTGACCGGCTTTACGCTTGCCCATAGCGTCACGCTCACGCTCGCGGTGATGGGCATCCTCGCGCCGCCCGCCCGCATCGTGGAGGCGGCGATCGCCCTGAGCATTATCTATGTGGGTGTCGACAACCTCATGTCGCGTGGAGGTCGGGACGTCAGGGTGTGGATCGCCGTGGTGTTCGGATTCATCCACGGATTCGGCTTCGCCAGTGTGCTCCGGGAAATGGGACTCCCGACCGAGGCGCTGGGGTGGTCGTTGTTCTCTTTCAACCTCGGCGTCGAGATTGGCCAGCTTGCCGTCGTGCTCGTGGTGGCGTCGGCGCTGCTTGCACTCTGGTCCCGGAGTCAGGTGATTGCGCTGCGCGTGGCGTACACCGGCTCGGTGGTCGTTATCGCGGCGGGGGCGTTCTGGTTTGTGGAGCGCGTGTTCTGGTCAGGAGGGGTGGGATGACCCGACGAGCCCACGTGGTGAGGTATCGGCTCATCCTCCTCACCCTCAGCGCACTCTTGTGTGTCCTTCCCGGAGGCGCCAGCGCGCAGGCCGCCGGTCAGAGTGACGAACAACCCGACCCATTGCTCGAAGGTGTCATCGCCGTCATTCCCTTCTTCAGCCGGAGCGCGGAAGCGGATCATCAATGGATCGGCGCCGGCATCGCGGCGACGGTGTCGAGCGACTTGAGCCGGCTTGGTCTGTCGGTGCTGGCCCAGGGTACGGTGTCGGGCATCCTGACGGGTCTCGGCGGCCCCGCAGCTGCGACCGACGCTGAAGACCCGCCGCTCCGTCAGGCCTTTCGGGAGCGCGGCGCTGCGTGGCTGGTTGCCGGTGCCGTTCAACACGTAGGTCCACTCGTCCGCATCACGGCACGCATCGTGGATGTCGGGACCGGTGAGGTTGTCTATACGGTGCGATCCGATGGCACGTCGCGTGAGCTCTTCGCCGTACAGGACAGGATCTCAGCGGCGGTTGCGGAACCGTTTATCGTGCCCCCTCCCATTCCGGCCACGCCGGTCGATGAGCCGGTCGATGAGCCGGTCGATGAGCCGGTCGATGAGCCGATCGACCCGCTGCCGGTGGGCGAGCCTTCCAGCCCACCGCCTGTGGATGAACCCCCCACCACTCAGCCAGCCGGTGGGCCCCTCACTAGTCCGGCAGTCGATAGGCGATGAGCTCGCCCGAGACCCCGCCCCCGCTGACGGCAACCACGATGTACTGAGTGCCGTCCAGCACATAGGTCATCGGGGAACCCGATTGAGGAGCTGGCATGTACACCTCGCCGACTTCGTCGCCGGTGCTCTTGTCATACGCGCGGAGCATCGCGCCAAGCTCCCCCGAGGGGGTCGTGAACGTGCCAGCCTCGCCAGCCACGACCAGGGTCTTGGTCACGAGCGTGCCGATCCGCCCCGCTCGCCCCGTGCGTGAGACCGTGACACCCTGGAGCCGGGGGTGGTTTCGGACATTGTCCGGAGTCTCGCCGTGAGCCACCTGCCACAGGACCTCTCCCCGGTTGAGATCGATGGCGGTGATTCGTCCCCAAGGCGGTTTGATGATCGGGATGCCGTCGACGGTCAGGGCAGCCTCGGCCGCATTCACTTCGCGGGCTCGGCCCCGGATGAAATCCATGTCCGATTGCTCGGGGTCGTGGATGAGGCCAATCGAGGCGACTTGCGTGAACGAATAGAGGTAGGCGATTCCAGTTTCGGGGTCGAACGAGCCACCCGGCCAGTTTGATCCTCCTGCCTGGGACGGCAGCATGAGTGTGCCCCACGGCCCTTCTGGGACCGAGACGGTCGGTGGCGTAAAGATCGGACCGATTCGATGTTTGGCAGCGATCGCCTCCGCCTCGGCGCGAAGCTCTGGCGTGAAGTCGATGAGATCGTCCAGCCCCACGCCCTGTCGGTCGTAGGCGGGTGGGATGGTGGGGAAGGGCTGGGTCGTGGCCAGCAGTTCGCCAGGGACGTTCGACGCCTCGACCGGTCGCTCGTCGATCGGCCATACCGGCTCGCCGGTCACGCGGTCGAAGACGTAGAGCCACGCTTGCTTGGTGGGCTGCGCGACGGCCTTGATCTCTCGGCCATCCACGGTGATGTCGACCAGGATTGGTGCGCAGGGGATATCCCAGTCCCACACGTCGTGATGGATGAACTGGAAATGCCAGAGGCGGTCACCGGTCTCGAGGTCCACGGCGACCAGACTGTCGGAAAAGAGGTTGTCGCCGGGGCGGTGACCACCGTAGTAGTCGTTGGTCGGCACTTCGGTGGCGAAATAGCCGATCCCAAGCTCCAGGTCGACGCTCATCTGCCCCCAGACGCCAGTGTTGCCCGTGTAGCGCCAGGACTCGTCGAGCCAGGTGTCGTTGCCGAACTCGTCGGCCCCGGGAACGGTGTGAAAAATCCACCTGCGTGCGCCGGTTCGGGCATCGAACCCGCGGACGTGGCCCTTGACGTTCTTCATCGACGGCGGCGTGCTACCCGGCCGGTGGGCGGCGCCGACCATGATCGTATCGCCTGCGACCAGTGGCGCCGCATGGAGACCGACCTCACCAGTGACGAGATCGATGTCTTGGTCCATGTTCTGCTTCAGGTCGACGATGCCCGCGTCGCCAAACCCCGGTGTCGGCTGTCCAGTGGCCGCATCGAGCGAGACCAGCGTGTAGCCAGGAGTGACATAGAGGATCTGTCCCGAGCCTCCATCGTCGCGGTAGGCCAGACCGCGACCGGAGCGTCGACGCGGTGCGGCGGCGCCACGCTCTCCCTCGTCCACTCGATGCATCCAGAGCAACTCACCGGTGGCGGCGTCGGCGGCCAGGACCGCGCGTCGAGTGCCGGCCGTTGTGTAGATCACGCCCCCGACCATCAATGGCGTCGACTGGAAATTGTATTCCGGCGTCGGTCCCAGGTTGTGGGTTTTGAGCCGCCACTCGATCTCGAGGTCGCCAAAGTTGCTGGCGTCGATCTGGTCGGCCGGGGAGTAGCGGGTGCTGGCGAGATCGCCGCCGTATGTCGTCCACTCGATGTCGCCTGTCGGCTGGGCGTGGACCGAGACGGACGCGACCGAGACCAAGGACAGAATCCATCCGAGCATTCGCTTTGACACAGTCTGCCTCCTCCGCGGATTGCCCGCCATCCGGAACGGATTGTCCGGCAACCGTAACGGATGGCCGCATCCTAGCATGCGCCCCGCTTATAATGGCCGCTCGGGGAATTGCCACGAGACCCATGGCTCAGCTACTCGAGCTTCGCGCCGGTCCGAGCGTCGTCGTCGTCTCGCCGGAGACGGGCGGTTCAATCACCCGGTACGCCTCAGACCATGAAGGCGGCACCATCGAGTGGCTCAGGCCTGCCTTGCCTGATGCCGTCGAACGCGGGTCCGCAGGGAACACGTCGTGCTTCCCGATGGTGCCCTTTTCGAACCGGATTCGCGAGGCACGATTTCACTTTCGCGGGCGCCTGATCCAGTTGCCCCAGAATTTCTCTCCGGAACCACATGCCATTCATGGGCACGGGTGGCGTAACGCCTGGGAGGTGATCGACCGTAGCGAGCGCGGCGTGACGATCGAGTATCGACATGCCGCCGGCCCGTGGCCCTTGGCGTATCGCGCACGACAGGCCTTCGGGCTGACGCCCGAACACCTGACGATTCGGATGAGCGTGACCAACGAGTCATCTGACCCAATGCCGGTCGGTTTCGGTCTCCATCCCTACTTCGTCCGGACACCCGCGGCGCGGGTGCGTGCGGCGGTCCAATCGATGTGGAGGGCCGATGCCAACGCGATGCCGTCCAAGCTTGTCGCACCTCCCGAGCAACTACGGTTTGACGGCGCCGGCTTGAGTCCAGACGCCACACCGCTCGACAACAACTTCATCGGGTTCGGAAGCCAGGCCGTTGTCGAATGGCCCGAGTGGAACGCGCGGGTGTGGATGACGGCCGACCCGATGTTCAGCTGCCTTGTCGTGTATACGCCAGCCGGCCAGGACTTCTTCTGCGTGGAGCCCGCGACGAACTGCATCGACGCCTTCTGGCCGACGTCGGTCGAACGGATACGGGGATGCTGGTGGTGGAACCGGGAGAGACCCTGAGTGGCGTGGTGACGCAGACCCCTCAAATACTAGTCTAGCGCGCCCCTGACGCCTGCTCCCGCGCTTCGACCTTCCGGGTCACTTCCAGGATGTTGTAGATGTCGTAATTCCCTTCGTGACAGGCGTATTCGTACATCTGGGCGTCAGTGCGCCGAAGCGGTATCTCCGCGGTCCACGATGACGTCCAGGTTGCCGGGTCGTCAACGGTGAAGCTATAGCTGATGGTGTCGGCGTCCAGTCGTGTGAACCGCTCGACGACGCGAAGGGCCGCGGTCGAACCCCGGAAGCGGGTGTTCCCGTTGAAGTTCGTGGTTTCGACCACCAGCGTGTGGCCCTCCCACCGGCCGCGCGAGTCTCCCCGATACTGACGAATGCGTGGCGAGATGTGCGGTCCGCCATCCAACGGGATGATCCGGGCCCGGTTGATGCCCAACTCGGGGTGGATCACCACGTAGCCAGGGATTTGCACGATCTGGAGGATGTCGTTGTAGGGGGGAGGCACCATCGGCGGCCCCTCGTGGGACCAGACGACGCAGCGCTCTTGCAAGGGCCTGGTCTCGTGACTGTCGAAGGCTCGCCCGCGCCGCCTCTCGGTGCGTTCGGCCGCTCGGGCCGCGGCGGCATCTGTCCGAGGGGGAATCCTCCCGTTCGGCGGGTCGACGATCATGGACGTGCGTCGGCTCGACAAGCCCTTTGGCACCTCTTCCCGTAACCAGATCGAGTTGTCGTAGTGGATGCCCTCCTGGTTCTGTTGGAGCCGCTTCCGTATCTCCTCTGGGTCAGCGATATTTATGGCGCCGCCGGCCAACGGGTCAACACCTTCTGCGGTGAAGATCTCGGTCAACTCGGCCAGTTCTTCTTCGGTGAAGAACTCCTGGTCTCCGAGATGTTCGGGGCGTTGGAGCGGGGTGTAGGTGGCAAGGGTCCAGTTGCCCTGCAGGTCGGGCTGCCCGTCGGGCAAGAGTGCCGGCGTCCACTCGGAGGATGGGGGCGTTTCCGTCTGCCCTACCGCCGGGAGAGGAGATACCAGGGCAATCGCGACCGCTGTGAGCAGCGCGGCGCGCCATCGGCGACCCGGCCTGCAAACTCCAGTCTGGGCGACGCACATCTCGTTGGTGCCGCTCACACGCGTCATACTACTCTGGTGCGTCGGACGTCGCAATTGATGCTCTGGCGTTCAGAGTTGGAGTGGTCACCGGAGTGTGCGACACTCCCCGCGGCGGCTGGTCCAGCCGGAAGGTGAAACGGCAGAGGTATTCATGAGTAATCTGCATCGCGGGCTCCTGGCGTTGGTCATATGCCTGGTAGGCATCCACCCGATGCTGGCCCAGGAAGTTCCCGTCATCGAGCACGAGCTCGAGAACGGACTCAAGATCTTGTTGGTTCCCCGTCCCGGCGATCCGAATATCGCGGCCGGGTGGATCGCTCGAGTGGGGTCGGTCTACGAACGTCCCGGCATCACCGGAGTCGCGCATCTCTTCGAGCACATGATGTTCAAGGGCACGCACACCATCGGCACCTCGGACATCGGCCAGGACCTCGACATCATCGCCCAGCTCGACGCGGTCAAGACTGAGTTGTATGTGGAGGAGGCACGGCTGCTCCAAGCCCATCGGCTTGGCGAGATCGAGGATCCACATGATCCCGACGCTCGGTCACCGCGACACCTCGAGCTCCTCGAGGAGTTCGACCGGCTTCTCCAACGCCAGCAAGAGCTCTTGATCAAGGAGGACTTCAGCCGCGTGTATACCGGGCAGGGTGCGTCGGGGATGAACGCGGGCACCAGCTACGACTTCACGATTTACTTCATCAATGTCCCGGCCAATAAGCTCGAGCTGTGGTTCTGGATGGAGGCGGACCGGCTCCTGAATCCGGTGTTCCGGGAGTTCTACTCCGAACGGGACGTCGTGCACGAGGAACGCCGGCTCCGGACCGACAGCACCCCAATCGGTAAATTCCAGGAGCAGTTCGACGCGATGTTCTGGGAGTCGTCGCCCTACAGCTGGCCGGTCGTCGGCTGGCCGAGCGACCTCGAGGGGATGACGCGCGAAGAGGCACTGGCCTTCTTCGACCAGTACTACGCCCCAAACAACCTGGCGGCGGCGCTGGTTGGCGACTTCGACCCAGAGGCAGCCATAGCGATGGCCGAGCGCTACTTCGGACGCATTCCGCGGGGCGCGCGACCGCCCTTGGAGCCCAGGACTCGTGAGATGCCGCAGCTGGCCGAAAAGCGCATGGTCGCCTATGCCGAAACCAATCCACAGGTCGTCGTCAGGTATCACTCGGTGCCAGACGGGCACGTTGACGAGCCGGCGCTGGTGGTGCTGGGCCAGCTGCTCAATGGTCGAACGGGCCGTCTGTACAAGGCGCTCGTCGAGGACCAGCAGGTCGCCACCAACGCCTCCGGTGGACAATCGGGCTTCAAGTTTGAAGGGATGTTCGAATTGAGGGGAACGGCGGCTCAGGAGCGCACCCCGGAAGAGGTCGAGCAGGCGCTCTATGCAACGCTGGAGCGGCTGAAGACTGAGCCGGTGACCGATCGGGAGCTGCAGAAAGTCAAGAACCAGAACGCCGCGAGTAACTTCCGTGATCTACAGGGCAACTTCCAGCTGATGATGAACTTGCTCATCCGGGATGGCAATCGAGGTTGGGAGACGATCAACACCGACCCGCCGCGGTATGACGCGGTCACGGCTGAAGACATCATGCGGGTGGCCACGACCTACTTCACACCCGAGACTCGCGCCGTGGCCATCTACTACCGGCAGGAGGGGGGTGCGGAAGAGCACCCGTTGCTCGCCGGCCTGGACGACCAAGAACGTCAGCAGGTGCAGCAGATGATGACGATGATGGCACAGCTGGATGAAGATCAGCTGCGTCAGTTCCAGGCGCAGGCGGAGCAGATGGCCGCCCAGGCCCCTCCGGAGAACCAGGACATGGTCGAGGCCATTCAGCAGCTTATTCAGGAACGCCTCGATGATGCCGGAGGTACCCGATGACCTCAAGACGACTGTTGTCTGCGTTGCTCCTCGTCTCTCTCATCGGCCTCTCGGTCACGGCGTCGGCCCAGACGGTCCCGAGCCACCCGCGCGACTTGACATTCGACGAGCTGGAGTTCGAGCCGCCGGCAGCTGCCCGACACCGCCACACGCTTTCCAGTGGTGTCGTTGTCTTCGTGGTCGAGGACCACGCGCTCCCGCTGGTCAGCGTCTCCGTGACGGTCCGAACCGGCAGCTATCTCGACCCGGCGGGCAAGACCGGCCTGGCCAGCCTGACCGGAGGGCAGATGCGCGCTGGCGGGACCACGTCCCTCTCGGCGGCTGACTTCGACGAGGAGACGGCCTTTCTCGCGGCGCGGATCGGGAGCTCCATCGGTGGGACATCTGGTCGCGCGAGCTTCAATTGCCTGACCAAGGATCTCGACGCGACCCTCGACCTCTTCTTCGACATGCTGCGGAAACCCGGCTTCGACCAGGCGAGGCTCGACCTGGCCAAGCTGCAGGTCACGCAGGGGATGGAACGACGAAACGACAGCACCCAGAGTATCGAAGGCCGGGAGTGGGGGCGCCTGATGCGTGGCGATGATCACTTCTCGACGCGGTCGACGACGCGGGGCTCGCTCGAGTCGATCACCCGGGACGACCTTCTAGCCTTTCACGAACGTTACTTTCACCCGGGTGCCTTCATCGTGGCCGTTTCTGGCGACGTGACTCCAGAGGTCATCTTGCCCAAGCTCGAGGCACGCATGGTGGACTGGCCGGCCCGCACCGAGGCTGTGCCACCCGTCCCAGAGCCGACTCACGATCTCAGGCCTGGCGTCTACGTGGTCGACAAGTCCGACGTCAACCAGGGCCGGGTCGCGATCGGACATCTCGGCGGACGGCGCGACGACCCCGAGCGGTACGCCTTGATGGTGATGAACGACATCCTGGGTGGGGGAGGCTTCACCTCCCGACTTCTGACCAGGATCCGGTCCGATGAGGGACTGGCCTATAGTGCGTTCTCGGGTTTCGGATTGGGCACCTACTACGACGGGGTGTTTCGCGCCGGATTTCAGTCGAGGAGCGAGACCGTCACGCGGGCCTCCGCCATCGTGCTCGAGGAAATCGAGCGCATCCGATCGACGCAGGTGACGGAAGATGAGTTGCGCACCTCCAAGGCCTCTTTCATCGAGACGTTCACCCGCAACTTCTCCAGCGCCGGCTCCACGGCCGGCCTCTTCGCCAGCGACGAGTACACCGGTCGGGATCCTGAGTATCTGACGCGGTATCGCGATCGGGTCAGCGCCGTGAGTGGCGACGACGTCCTTCGCGTCGCCCGCGGATACCTCGACCCGTCCCGACTCGTCGTGTTGATCGTCGGTGACGTCGCGACGATCGAGCAGGGCGATCCCGAGCATCCTGAGTTCACCGTCGAATCCCTATCGAGCGGGCCGGTCACAACGATCCCGCTGCCCGACCCCTTCACCCTGGAGTACCCGGCCCAACCCTGACGTTGGCGCTGACACGTCGTACGTGACACACTCATGCTTCACGCGTGTCTGGTCAGCTGACCGACCAGGCACCCTCCATCCGGAACGGTCCCACCCGTTGGTCACACCGCCGGCGCTCACCGGGGTCTGTTTCTCCGGGGGAAGCACCCGGGCCTACGCAGCGACGCTCGGTCATCTCCGAGGCTTGACCGAGACCGGGTTGATCTCTCGGGTTGGGTATATCTCCGCGGTGTCTGGCGGCGCGTGGGCGGCCACGCCATACACCTACTACGCCGGTGCTGCCGGCAGCGACGCGGAACTACTGGGTCCATACCAAGCGCCAGAACGACTGACCGTCGGCGCGCTGGAGGCACTCGAGTCCCACGCGTTGGGATATGCGGCCACGCGCAACTTCGGTCGGGCGCTTGCGGCGGCGCAGGGCGCTCGGGGCGGCACACCAGACAGAGTCTGGTCCTACGCGGTCGGGCAGATGTTTCTCGAACCGTTCGGGCTCACCGGTCGGGGTCATCCCGGTGGCTTCACCCTCAACGACGAGACGGCCGGGGAGATCTATCAGAGGAATCCGCACCTTCGAGAGGCAACCTTGCGTACGACGTGGAGCCGGTCGTATCGCCCCTATCTGTTGGTCCACGCCACACTGAACTGGCCCGCCGACGAACCCGACGCGTGGCCGTCCCAACGTGTGGGGTTCGAGTATGCGCCACTTGGCATCGGGGCAGCGCCGGCGCTCACGTTGCGGTGGGGGACGGCCCGCGTGAGGGTTGGTGGCGGCTTTGTCGAGCCCTTTGCGTTTGGCGGTGGCCCGCCACGACATGACGACCCGGGCGCCATCGTCGATGTCGGGCCGCCCGATCGGATCCTCACGCTTGACGACATGGTCGGGGCGAGCAGTGCCTTCAGCGCACCCGACCGCGACCCTCGAAGCTATCCACAGGCCGACTGCTGGCCAGTGAGTCGCGGCGACCCCGAGAGCTCGCCGACGAGCCGGCAGGTGTTCAGCGACGGTGGCGACCTGGAGAACTACGGCCTCATCGCGTTGCTTCGCCGTGGGGTTCGCGGGGTGGTTGTCTTCATCAACAGCCTCTGGCCCCTGACGCTCGACTACGACCCGACATCCTGGCCTGAAGACCTCGACGTGGAGACGCCGTCGCGACGTCGACTCGACCCGTGCCTCGCCCCGCTCTTCGGAGCGCCCAGTTCACGGTTCCCTCACAATCGAGTGTTCTCGGAGGCCGACTATCCGGGCCTCGTCACCGGTTTGCAGGAGGCGAAGCGGCGTGGCGACACGGTGATGACCGTCACCACACACACGGTCCAGTCGAACGAGTGGTGGGCCCTCGAAGGCGGTCACGAGGTCAAGGTGGGCTGGGTATACAACGACAGCGTGGACCGCTGGAGCCACCGACTGCCTCCGGCGGTGCAGGCGTTGGTGAGGGAGGGCCAGGGTGACGACCCCACCGGTCCGTACGCCCGGTTTCCACACTATCTGACTCGGGGTCAGAACCCCGGCGCGTTGATCCGATTGACGGCACCACAGGTCAATCTGCTCGCGCAGCTGTCGAGCTGGAATGTCGTCACCAACCGCGACGCGCTGCGAAGGGTCCTCGAGTAAAGCAGGTGGCAGATCGGTTGTGGACGTGTACTTTTTGTCCCGACTGCGCTACTCTATGGGCGATGCCAATCTGTAAACCCACTCCCCAAGCGTCGCAGTGACACGCCCACAGTCCTCGCGACCGCTCTCGTCCGGCCTGATGCCAAGGCGTCCCAGCTCTCGGCGTCGAGCCGTCCCGTTTCTTCTCGTCCTCGTCACCGTCGTGCTGCTGGGCAACGCCATCATCGGAGAGCGAGGCCTGACGGCTCTGATTCGGGCGAATGACGAGTCGGCCGCCATCTCCACGTTGATCACGAAGCTGCGAGCCGAGAACGACGAACTACGGGAGAACGTCCGGGAGTTGCGAGAGAGCACCCGCGGGATCGAGGCGCTGGCCCGTGGCGAACTGGGACTTATCGAACCAGGCGAGACGATCTTTTACGTGCGCGATACGTCTCCTGTCTCCGCCACTCCAGAGAGTGCGGCGACTACGCCGGTGCAGCCTCTCGGGCTTCTGGAGCGCTAGGGCTCCCGACGTCCTGCGGTATCAGACCCAGCTCCTTGCGTACGCAGTCTTCGACCGAGTTGAAGATCTCCGGCTTCTCCTTGAGGAGGCGCTTGACGTTTTCGCGGCCTTGCCCCAGACGCTCTCCGCTGTAAGAAAACCACGTGCCGCTCTTCTCGACGATATTGCGAGAGACTGCGAGATCGAGAAGATCCCCCTCGCGTGAGATGCCCTCGCCATACATGATGTCGAATTCCGCTTCTCGGAACGGGGCCGCGAGTTTGTTCTTGACCACCTTGACCCGTGTTCGGCCCCCGACGACACGATCGGCGTCCTTGATCGCCCCGATGCGACGAATATCAATCCGCACCGATGAATAAAACTTGAGGGCCCGGCCCCCGGTGGTTGTCTCCGGGCTGCCGAACATGACGCCAATCTTCTCTCGCAGCTGGTTGATGAAGACGAGGCAGGTGTTGGACTTTGCCACCACGCCGGTGAGCTTCCTCAAGGCCTGAGACATGAGCCGGGCCTGTAGACCGACTTGGGCATCACCCATGTCACCCTCGATCTCGGTGCGGGGTACGAGGGCCGCGACGGAGTCGACGACGACCACGTCGACGCCTCCAGACCTGACCAGCACCTCGACGATCTCGAGAGCTTGCTCGCCGTTGTCTGGTTGAGAAACCAGGAGATTGTCGAGATCGACTCCGAGCTTTCTCGCGTAGGTTGGGTCCATCGCATGCTCGGCATCAACGAACGCGGCGTTGCCGCCCTTGCGCTGGGCCTGCGCGATGACCTGGAGCGCCAACGTCGTCTTGCCTGAAGCCTCCGGTCCGTAGATCTCCACCACCCGTCCGCGCGGAACGCCTCCGATGCCCAGCGCGTAGTCGATGCTGATGGACCCGGTCGAAATGAATGGGATGGCGAAGATCGCACCTTTCTGACCGAGCCGCATGATCGACCCTTTGCCGAATTGTTTCTCGATTTGACCGACGGCAATGTCGACCGCCTTGGTTCGTTCACGTTGTGCGCGTTCCGTTGAGGGCATTCCTTACTC
The DNA here is from genome assembly GCA_965249105.1 of Vicinamibacterales bacterium. Lineage (GTDB taxonomy): Bacteria > Acidobacteriota > Vicinamibacteria > Vicinamibacterales > UBA8438 > CAUZIB01. The sequence goes on from OZ252219.1 coordinate 3,850,515, forward strand.
CGCTGGATGGTTGAACGGCTCAGGTCTTGACACGTGTCCGCCGCGGCTCTGTGAAACAGCCTGCGACGGCTGATTTCACGCGGCTGCACACTGTCGCATTCTAGAAGTGTGCCGGCCAGCTGTCAAGCGAAACAATAGACTGAAACCATTGTATGCTCAAATATATCAGTAGTTTACAGGTTTAAAGACTTTCGCCCCTTCGACTCTTGACCCGAGAAACTGCCGCCGTGCGGCGCCGCAAACGTCGCAGTTCTTCGCCGAGTTGGCCCTGGGGCTACAATGAAGCGGTTCAGCATGATGCGTCGCCAACGAGGTGAGACCGGAGGGGGTGACGTGCCATTCATGCGTGTCGCCACACTCGTGGCGTTGTTCGGCTGTCTGTCTCTAGGCGCGCGAGGCCAGTCCCAGGACCCGGCGGCCGACGACCCGCCCACGCAACTCACCATCACCGTCGAGCCTGGGCGTCTGACGGTGCCGCTCGGTGAGACGCGGACGCTCACTGCGGAAGTCCGTGACCCTGATGGGCGAGTGGTGGAGGACGCCCAGGTGGTCTACTACTCGCGGTCCCGACGAAGTGTCGGCGTGACGCGAGAGGGTGTGGTCGACGCACGCCGACCAGGCGAGTTCATCGTGGTGGCGCTCGTTCCGCGCCATCCGGCCGAGAGGAGCCGCCGTCCCGAAGCGATCACCAGGGTAGAGATCGCCGTCACGGTGCCACAGCCACCGGTCGACCGGGTGACGTTCGTCAGCACCCCAGCGAAGTTCTATGTCGGCACCCGACCACGGCTGCGGGTTGCGATCATCGACACCTTGGGCACCGTCCGTCACGACGTCCAGCCACACTATTCGACCGCCGATGCCGGCGTGGCGGAGGTCGATCAATTCGGGTTCATGACCGTCCACCAGCCCGGTGCCGTCGACGTCGCGGTGACCGCCGAGGACGCGACTGCGAGTCTGAGGATCGAGGCCGAGCCCAACCCCGTGGCGGCCCTCCACCTCGAAGCTAGCACCGGCGTGGCGCGGACGGGGGACGTGGTGACCTTCGCCGCGACCGCCCGGGACGCTCTCGGCTTAGCCGTGAGTGGCGTGCCGATTCAGTTCGGGGTAGCGGGTGAGACCGCGTCAACCATCATCGCGGCGGGGGCCGCTGCCCAGATCGCCGAGGACGGTCGATTCGTCGCCGAACGTTCTGGCACGTTCACGGTCATCGCGACCTCCGGTTCGCACTCGGCGACGAAGACCGTCGTTGTCGAGCCCCGGAATGTGCGGCGGGATGTCGAAGTGCTGGGCCGCGGCGAGGTGCTCGACCGTCATACGTCTGATCTGTGGGTTTGGGAGGGCACCGATGGACGTGACTACGCGATCACTGGAACCTGGGGAAGCGACGGCCACGCATACGTGTGGGACGTGACCGACCCCACGGACATCACCCGGCTGCACGAGGTGCAGGTCGACGCGCGAACGATCAACGACGTCAAGGTGTCTGAGGACGGTGACATCGCCGTGATCAGTCGAGAGGGCGCGTCGGACCGGCGCAACGGCATCGTCGTTCTCGGTGTCGGGAACCCGCGGGAAGGTGTGCCAGTTCTGTCGGAGTTTACCGACCAGCTGACCGGTGGGGTGCACAACGTGTTTGTCTCCGACGATCACGTGTTCGCGTTGAGTGCCTCCCGTCGGTACGACGTCATCAGCATCGAGGACCCGCGCCGGCCGAAGCGTGTCGGTCGCTTCGAGCTCGACACCCCGGCACACGGTGTTCACGATGTGTGGGTCAGCGACGGTGTCGCCTTTTCATCGAACTGGACAGATGGCGTCGTGGCCGTCGACGTGGGCGGGGGCGGGAAGGGCGGCACGCCTGAGGAACCCGTCGAGCTTGGACGATACGCCTACCCCAGCGGCTGGAACCACACGGCGTTCCCCTATCGGAGCCAGTCGACGGGGACGTTTTACATCTTCGCCGCCGACGAGTCCTTTCCCTACGGTGGGTTTAGGCGCAACGGGGGCACGACGCCGTCACGTGCTGCCGGTTGGGTGCACGTCATCGATTGGAGCGATTGGCAGCACCCGCGGGAGGTAGCTCGCTATCAGGTGCCGGAGGCCGGCACGCACAATCTGTGGGTCGAGGATGACGTCATGTATGTGGCGTACTACAACGGTGGCCTGCGTGTCGTGGATGTTTCCGGCGAGCTGATGGGTGATCTCTACAAGCAAGGTCGAGAGATCGCCATGTTCCTGCCTCACGACCCTGACGGGTTCATCGCCAACGCACCCTTTGTCTGGGGGCCGCAGCCGCACAAAGGCAACGTCTTCTTCACCGACTGGAACACCGGCCTGTGGGCCGTCACGGTGCAGCCCCGGGACCGACCCCGACGGACCATCGGGGAGCCGCAGTAGCCCGCCACAAGTCATGAGGCCCCTCTCCGTCTGCCTATGGGTCGTTTCGAGTCTGGCGGCGGGTTCATCAAGTGCGGCCGCTCAACCGACCTCGAGCTACTACGTCTACGTGTGCGCGGAATCCGACGACGAAGTGGCGATCGTTCGCTACGGGCCGAGCGGGCTCGACGTGGTCAAGACCATTCCCGTCGGAAGTTATCCGGCCGAGACCGAGGGTCCACACGGCGTCAACGTCGACCCTGACGGCCGCTTTTGGTACGTGTCGGTCGCCCACGGCTTTCCCTTCGGACGGGTCCACAAGTATGAGACCGGGACCGACCGGTGGGTGGGCGACGAGACGCTCGGGATGTTTCCCGCGACCCTCGACGTTTCGTCCTCGACCGGACTGCTCTACGTGGTCAACTTCGACCTTCACGGTCCGATGGAGCGCGGTACGATCTCCGTCGTCGAGGTGGAGACGATGACGGAGATCGAGCGCGTACCGACCGGCATCATGCCCCACGGCTCTCGACTGAGTGTTGACGGGACGCGCCACTATTCGGTGAGCATGATGAGCGACCAGCTTGTCGAGGTGAACGCGCTGACCTTTGACGTCACCCGGACGCTGTCACTGTCACCACATGGCGCACGGCAGACTGGGGATGACGTGCCGGCTGAGGACGTGAGCCAGCTTGTGCAGCCGACCTGGGTCACCGCGCCGAGTGCCGGCGGAAAGCTGTATGTCACTGGCGCTGCGGCCAACGAAATCTACGAGGTCGACGTCGACGAGTGGAGAGTCACGCGGACGTTCGAGGCCGGGCCAGGGCCCTACAATCTGGACGTCAGCCCTGACGGTGCGACGCTCGTCGTCACCTACAAGACTGGCGCATCAGTTGGCTTCTGGGACCTCGCGTCGGGCCAAGAGCGAGCCCGGGTCGCTACCAGTCGGACGATCCCACACGGCGTCGTGCTGACGCCCGACGGGAGATACGCGTTTGTCACCGTCGAAGGCGTGGGGAGCGAGCCCGGGACGGTCGAAGTCTACGGTGTGGCGTCGGGGCGTCGTCTCGGCGCCGTCGACGTAGGCAAGCAGGCCGGTGGAATCGCCTTCTGGAAGACCGAATAGCGGGGAAGCTAGGAGACAGAATTCAGAATTCAGAATTCAGGAGAAAACCGGTGGCCCTTCGGGCACTTCTATGAGGTTGCGTAGCACCCGAATCCCTCCTGACTCCTGACTCCTGGATTCTGACTCCTGAGTCCGTCCCAATTTCGTTAGAGTGCCTCCACCGCCAGCGCCACCCCGTTCCCCCCGCCCAGACAGAGCGTGGCCACTCCACGTTTGAGACCTCGGTTCTTCAGCGCGTAGAGGAGAGTGGTCAGGATGCGAGCGCCGCTCGCGCCGATCGGGTGTCCGAGGGCAACGGCGCCACCGTTGACGTTGACCTTCTCTGGGTCGGCGCCGAGCTCGCGGATGACGGCCAGCGACTGCGCCGAGAAGGCCTCGTTGAGCTCGATCAGATCGACGTCGTCAAGGGTCCAGCCCACCTTGTGGAGCAGTTTCTGGACGGCCTGGACCGGCGTCATCAGAATCCACTTCGGGGATAGTCCGCTCACCGCCTGTCCCACGATGCGAGCCATCGGCGTGAGGCCAAGTGAGTTGGCCTTCTCGGCGGCCATCACGACGACGGCGGCCGCGCCGTCGTTGACCCCGGGCGCGTTGCCGGCCGTGACGGTGCCGCCTTCCTTGAACGCGGGCTTCAGCCTAGACAGGGCCTCGGCGGAGCTGTCTGGTCGCACAGACTCGTCGTACTCCAGACGCAGAGGATCGCCTTTGCGCTGCGGAATCTCCACGGGAAGCAGTTCATCCTTGAACCAGCACTCGCGGATGGCCTGTGCCGCCTTCTGATGGCTGGCCGCCGCAAAAGCGTCCTGGTCGTCGCGACTGACGGTGTACTTGTCGACCACGGCTTCGCAGGCGAGGCCCATCGACCAGTTCTCAAGCGAACACCACAGACCGTCGTGGATCATCGAGTCGACCGCCTCGGCGTTGCCCATGCGCATACCCTCGCGAGCCTTGGGCAGGAGATAGGGGCAATTGCTCATCGACTCCATTCCGCCGGCGACGGCCACATCGATATCCCCGGTTGCGATGCCTTGAGCGGCCAACATCACTGCCTTCAGGCCCGACCCGCACACCTTGTTGATCGTCAGCGCCGCGACGTGGTCCGGCAGGCCCCCTCTGAGAGCGGCCTGACGCGCCGGCGCTTGTCCCAGTCCAGCTGGTACGACGTTGCCCATGATGCACTCGTCGACTTCCGCCGGGTCGATGCCGGCACGCGAGACCGACTCCCGTATGACGCGCGAACCGAGGTCGGTCGCGGGCAGGCTCTTGAGTGTTCCGAGAAATTTTCCGGTTGGCACGCGAACCGCGCTGACGATGACCGACTCTCTCATGCTCGACCCCTCCGTTTGACAGATAGCTTCTTGACTGTCCCAGCTCCCATTAGAGCCGCCAGACGACGCGCGATGACGACTCTAGAGCGCGCGATCTCACGGCGCCAATGTTCCGTCTCGGTTGTCACCCGGAGCGTGCCTGCCGCGTCGAGCACGACCGACGTCGCGCGAGCCACGGATGGGCCGACCGACGTGAGCCAGGCGAACTTCACCTTGGCGTCGGACATCGGTTGACGTTTCAGGAGGTCGCCCAACGCTCGCGGAGCGACCTCTCGGGTGGGGAGCATGAGACTGTGAATCGTGTCGAAAAAAAGAATTCAGGAGACAGAAGGAATAAGCACCTGACTCCTGTCTTCTGACTTCTGTATTCTTGGTTTCCCAGTGTATCACTTGCGCCCGCCGCTTACCCTGGCGTCCGCCTCGCCCCGTCGGCAGGAGTTGTTGACTCGCGCCGGATACACCTTCGACATCGTTCCAGCCGACATCGACGAGCAGCGGTGGCCCGAGGAAGCGCCCCGCGACTACGTCCGCCGATTGGCCACATCCAAAGCCGAAGCCGTGGCGGCCGAGAACCCGGAGCGTCTGGTGCTCGGCGCCGATACGGTGGTCGTGGTCGACGGGGATGTGCTCGGAAAGCCCGCGGACGATGCGGAGGCATCGGAGATGCTCCGGAGACTATCCGGTCGTGTGCACGAGGTACTCACTGGCGTCGCGGTGGTCACCAGCGAGTCGCGTCGAGTGGCGGTGGAGTCAACGCTGGTGACGCTGGCCCGGTTGGACCCTCGCACCATCGACTGGTATGTGGCTACCGGGGAGCCGTTGGACAAGGCCGGGGCGTATGGTGTGCAAGGGATCGCATCGCGCTTTGTCGAGCGGATAGCGGGCTCGTATACAAACGTTGTTGGTTTGCCGGTTGCGCTCACGGCGCGACTGCTCGGGGAGAGTGGTCACCAGACTTAAGTGGTTCAGCGAGTGTGAGCGAAACTTAGTTGGAAATTGAAGCGGCTCCAAACCCTGTGGTTTGATGACGTTTGAGAAGACGGACATCAGCCCACGAGAGAAAGGAGCCGAGATGAGCAGTGTCCTACGATCGGTCAGGAAGCGCAAGAAAGGTCACACGTTGGGCGCGGTCGACGTCATCGACCGCGAGGAGTACGCCGAGCTGGAGGTCGATGCCAAGGTGGCGTTGATCCGGTCGTTGGTTCCGCTGGGCTTGATGCACATCGAGGAGTTGCTCGACGAGGAAGTGACCGCGCTGGCTGGCGAGCGCTACGCCCGCAAAGCCCCGTCAGTCGGCGGGCGCCGTCATGGCAGCAACCCCGGGACGGTCGGGTTGGCCGGCCAGCGCGTGCCGATTCGCGTGCCCCGGATTCGCCATGTCACGGAGCGCGAGATTCCCCTGCGGTCGTACGAGGCGCTGCATGGCGATCGCGCAGTCAACGACCTGTTGCTGAGGCGCGTGCTGTATGGGATCTCGTGCCGCAACTACGCGGCGGCCGCCGAGGCGATTCCCAGGGCGATCGGCCTATCGGGGTCGACGGTGTCCCGCGCGTTCATTCAGGCCAGCGCGACGAAACTCCGCGAGCTCCAGGAGCGGGACCTCTCCGGGGAGGACGTCGTGGCCCTCGTGCTGGACGGCAAGACGTTCGCCGAGGCGACGATGGTCGTCGCGCTGGGCATCACGATGACGGGGGACAAACGGTTCCTGGGCGTCGTCGAGACGGACACGGAGACCGAGAAGGTGTTGACCCCGTTCCTCCGGTCATTGGTCGAGCGGGGCCTCGATGTCTCCCAGGGGCTTCTGGTGATCGTGGATGGCGGCAAGGGGCTCCGGGCGGCCGTGCGGAAAGCCTTCCGCCACCGCGCCCTGGTGCAACGGTGTCAGTGGCACACGCGCGAGAACGTGGTGAGTTACGTGGCCAAGCGTGAGCAGCCGGTGTGGCGGCAGCGTCTCCAGCGCGCCTACAACCGTCCGGAGTACGACGAGGCCCTCGCCGCCCTCAAGTCGCTCCAGCATGAGCTGGAGGATCGGAACCAATCCGCGGCCGGCAGTCTGGCGGAAGGCCTCGACGAGACCCTGACGTTGCATCGCCTCGGGGTGTACGGTGTGCTGGGCCGGTCGCTGAAGACGACGAACAGCCTCGAGTCCATCAACGCGCTCATTGAGGAGCGCTGTGCGAAGGTCGATCACTGGCAGAACTCGAGTCAACGCCATCGCTGGCTGGCCACTGCGCTCCTGGACATCGAGCCACGCCTGCGCAAGGTGAGGGGCTACCGGCACCTGCCCAGGCTTCGTGACGCATTGAAGCGAGAGCTGAAGATCGACACGACGACGTCGACGAAGAAAGCCGCGTAAGCAATCAGGAGCCGCGGAGAGTTTCAACTAGGAATGGGCTTGACTCGGTTCAGCCCCCGCGGTTTAGGACTGGGATTCGTCGCGACTGAAGGATTGACTGCGGGTTTGTCTAACGATATCCTTACTGTGAACAGGGAGGTTGACATCGACACGCCTAACCAGGGCCTCAAGATCCTGCTGACGACCGGCGTCTTGACTGCTGCGTTCGCCGGCCTGATGTGGACGACGATGCAGGATGGCACCGAGTACTACAAGCATGTCGACGAGGTGATGGTCGAGCCCGCCGCCTGGTACGGAAAGCGCCTCCAGGTTCATGGGTATGCGTCGAACATCACGTGGAAGCCCAGCACCCTGGATTACCGATTCCAGCTCGAGAACAATGGCCACGTCATTCAAGCCGAATACACTGGGATTGTCCCCGACACCTTCAAGGACGAGTCGGAGGTCGTAGCCACGGGACACCTCGATGGCGACACGCTTGTCGTAGACCACATCATGGCGAAGTGTCCGTCGAAGTACGAAGCCAAGCCTAAGCTCGAGGCGACTGGCGATGGCGGCGTTGCCGCGGTGGCTGTAGGCGCGGACGGCGCCAGCAACTAGTGTGGTTGTCGAACTCACCACGCTAACGTCCGACCCGGGCAAGGCTACCCCTCGCATTTCGACAGCAACTGAGTCCTAGCGGGTCGTCGAAGCGAAAGGGGCAACACGCATGGCAACCCTCGGTTCCTACACCCTGCTCGCCGCGTTCGTCGCGTGCGCCTATGCGATTGCCGTATCGGTCGCGGGAGCCCGCCGACGATCCCTGCGGATGGTGGAGAGCGGTATCGGTGCGTTTTACGTCGTGACCGCACTGATGACCCTGGCCTCGTCGATCATCATCCACGCCTTCGTCACCGAGAACTACAACATTCGCTACGTCGACCAGTACTCCGACTCGGTGCAGCCGCTGTTCTACAAGATCACCTCGTACTGGGGCGGCCTCGATGGCTCGATCATGTTCTGGGTCTTTCTGCTATCGGTGTTCGGTGCGATTGCCGTCCGGACCAACCGCGAGCGTCAGCGTGAGTTGATTCCCTACGTGGTGGCCGTCATCGGCGTGGTTCAGCTGTTCTTCCTGTTCGTGATGATCGTCCACAAGGATCCCTTCGCCACCTACTTGACGACCGTGCCGACCGAAGGGCGGGGGCTCAACCCACTGCTCCAGAACCCGTATATGGCGATTCATCCGCCATCGCTCTATACCGGCTTCGTGGGAATGACGATCCCGTTCGCCTTTGGCATGGCCGCACTCATTACGGGCTATCTCGATGACTCGTGGCTCCGCGCCGTTCGCAGGTGGACGATGATCTCGTGGTTGTTCCTCTCGCTCGGTCTGACGCTCGGCATGATCTGGGCGTACGAAGAGCTCGGGTGGGGCGGTTTCTGGGGCTGGGATCCTGTCGAGAATGCAGGAGCCCTCCCATGGTTTACCGCGACCGCGTTCCTGCACTCGGTGATGGTCCAGGAGCGCCGCAGCATGCTTCGGGTCTGGAACATGACCCTGGTGATCCTGACCTTCTTTCTGACGATTTTCGGAACGTTCATGACGCGGAGCGGCATTGTCCAGTCGGTTCACGCCTTCGGGGAAGACGAAAAGCTGACGGTGCTGTTCGGCGTTTTCATGGGGGTGATTCTCACCTTCAGCTTCGGGTGGCTCATCTACCGGCTGCCTCTGCTGCGGGCGCGAAACGAACTGGAGTCGTGGGCGTCCCGAGAAGCCGCGTTCCTCCTGAACAACTGGGTCTTGCTGTTTTCCGCCTTCTTCATCCTGTTTGCCACGATGTTCCCGACCATGAGTGAGGCCGTGACCGGACAGCGGATCACCGTCGGACCGCCCTTTTTCAACACGTGGATGGTCCCGATCGGTCTGGTGTTGCTGCTGCTGACCGGCATCGGGCCGCTCCTCGCATGGCGCCGGTCGAGTCTCGGCAACCTGGTCTATCAGTTCGCCTGGCCGGTTGGCCTTGCGGTCGCGACCGCTCTCGGCCTGGTCGCGCTCGGATTCCGCGTGTGGGTATCGGGACTGTGCTTTGCGCTCTGCGCCTTCGTGCTAGGGACGATCTCTCAGGAGTTTGTCCGGGGCGCACAGGTGCAGCGTGAGGCGACGGGAACGGACTTCGTGACGGCGATGATCGGTCTGGTCATGCGGTCGCGCCGCCGATATGGCGGCTACGTCATTCACGTCGGGATCGTGCTGATGTTCCTTGGCTTTGCCGGAGCCGGATACAAGCTGGACCGACAGGTGCTCATGAACCCCGGTGACGTGGTGGAGATCGGGCAGTTTACCGTCCAGCACGAGCGACTGATCGAGACGGACGACGGGCAAAAGCAGATGATCACGGCGCACATGATCATCACGAAGGACGGGCTGCCTGCCGGGGATCTGTATCCTGCACGGTGGTTCTTCCGCAAGCATGAGTCGGAGCCGACCACGGAAGTTGCCTTGCGTCGAACGTTCTCTGAAGATCTCTACGTCACGCTGGGAACCTACACCCTGGCTGACCAGTCCGCGGCGTTTCAGATCACGGTCAACCCACTGGTCAACTGGATCTGGCTCGGGTTCACGATCATGGCGCTCGGGACCGGGCTCGCCCTGCTTCCCGAGAGCAGCTTCGCGTTCATGTCGGCCAAGGTTCCGGCGGGCGCGGCCACGACCTCAGTCCTGGCGCTCGCGCTGGCGCTTGGCGCGTTCTCGACCCCTTTGCGGGCGCAATATGCCGTCCCGGGTGGGGCAGAGCTGACACCCGAGCAGCAGACCCTTGAAACCGAGCTTCAGCAGGAGCTGGTGTGCGTATGCGGCGGTTGCTCCCACCTGCCTCTGTCCCAGTGCACCTGCGGGCCTGCGGACGACATGCGTCTTCAACTGAACCAACAGGTGGCGCAGGGTAAGGGACGGGACGACGTCTACCAGTATTTCATCAGCACCTACGGCAGTCAGGAGCCGTTGGGTGCCCCTATCGGAGCGTTCAACCAGTTGTCCTGGCTCGTCCCGATACTGGCTGGAGGGGGCTTCCTCATTGGCCTCGGGTTCGTGGCTGTTCGCGTGGCGCGGCGCTCGCAAGAGCGGAAGGACGTCCCAGTTTCTCAGCCGGCAGACGAGCAGCTCGAAGCTCGGTTGGACGATGAGCTCCGAAACCTCGACTGACGCCGCCACCTTTCGTCCCTGGCATCTTTTCGTCCTGGTAGGTCTTCTGGCCTCGACGGTGGGAGTGGTCGTGGTGCGCCCGGGGGACATCGCCGTCCTCGTGCTCCTGGTCCTCGCGATTGGGTCGGCCGCGGCGGTCGGGTTGGCCATCTATCGGGCGGTGTGGCCACTTGCCTCCTCCGACTTTGCTGGGCAGATCCAGGTCGTTGGTGGGCGGACGCGTGCGGCGATGGAGCGTGAAAAGACGCTGGTGCTTCGCTCGATCAAGGAGCTCGAGTTCGACCGCGCCATGAGCAAGGTGTCGGACGGAGATTTCCGCGATATGGCCGAGCGCCTGAGAGCCCGTGCCCTCACGCTGATGAAACAGCTCGACGTCGACCGGCCGACGTATCGAGCTGAGATCGAAAAGGAGCTAGCCCAGCGACTCGGTGTCGCCCTCGCGGTACAGGATGGCGGCGAGGTGGACACCGGCAACGGGACGCTCTGTGACGGGTGCGGCACCGCCAACGATCCCGACGCACGATTCTGCAAGGGCTGCGGTTCCGCGCTCGAGGTGTCGCCGTGAGACCGTTCAGACGCGGAGTCGTCGGCCTCGTCTTCGCGTGGGGGGTGTGTCTCGCGACCGTCGCGGGAGCGCAGCCGCCGCTCGGTCAGATGTCTGGCATTCCGCTTCCGGATCCCGAGTTACCCGACGGGACGATTACGGTGCGGGTTATCCGCGGGGCGGTCACGAACAACGTAACAGACCAGGAGGTGCAGCTGCGTCAGGGTGACTCGGTGGAGACCGCGACCACGGACAGCGAGGGGCGAGCGACCTTCTTGACCCTGAACGCGGGTCAGCAGGTACAGGCGACCACGGTGCTCGATAGTCAGTTGCTTCAATCCCAGTCCTTTGCCGTCCCAGGACGCGGCGGGGTCCGCATCATGCTGGTGGGTGCCGACCCGGATCTCCCGGTCGCGCCATCACGACCTGGAAACGTCACGTTCGGTAGTGAGTCGTGGATCCAGGTCGAACTGGTCGAAGAGAGCCTCGAGGTCTACTACTTCTTCGAGGTGGTCAATCCCGACTCCGCGCCCGTAGACTCAGCGGTGCCCATCGTTCTGGACTTGCCAGACGGAGCGGAGGGCACGACGGTACTCGGCGGGTCGTCACCGCGGACGGTGGCAGCTGGTCGGCGAGTGGAGCTACCGGGGCCCTTCGACCCGGGCGCGACGCCGCTTCACGTGGCCTACATCCTGCCCTACTCGGGTGAGGCGCTGGTCGTTACCCAACCTCTTCCGGTCGACCTGGACTCGGTGCTGGTCTCTGTCGAGAAATGGGGCACGCTGAACTTCGAGTCGCGCCAAATCGAGCGCCGGATGGAGGTGCCCGCCGAGAGACCCGACCGCAGCCCGTATGTCGTTGGCACAGGTCCAGCCATCCGGGGCGGTCAACCGCTCGTGGTGGAGTTGTTCGGACTGCCACACCGAAGTGCACTGCCGAGCACGGTCACACTCGTCATCGCCGCGGGAATTGTCGGATTCGCGGTCTGGGGTGCGCTTGGTTCGGTCGACTCGGCACCCGCGAGTCGGCGGAGGCAGGCCCTCGAGACGCGCCGCGAGAAGCTCTTTGCTGACCTCGTCAAAGTCGAGCGGCAGCATCTGGCCGGCAAGATCGGTTCGACGAAGCACGCCAGCCGCCACGACGAGCTCGTGCACGCCTTGGAGAAGGTGTATCGAGAGCTCAACGCCTGAGCCTGAGGCCCAAGGTTCGACGCCTGTGTTCGACTTCGACCGCCTCACCATCGACGACGTCTCGCGCTTCTACGGTCGCCGCCGTGCGTTGAGCCACGTGTCGTTGTCCCTCGAGCAGGGCGAGCTGGTGGGGTTGCTCGGTCCGAACGGGGCGGGGAAGTCGACCCTGCTGGGGGTGCTCGCGACGCTGGTCAGCCCGTCGGCGGGGACGGTCCACTACGGCGACCGCACCGGCGTCGATGGTGGTCTCGAGCTTCGCCGCCAGATCGGTCTCCTCTCGCACGAGGTGCAGCTGTACGGAGAGCTCACCGCCCGCGAGAATCTGGAGTTCTTTGCCGGGCTGTTCGATCTTGCCGACCCGGCTGCCCGCGCGTCCGAAGCACTTGAACGGGCCGGTCTCACGCCACGCGGTGACGATGTGGTGCTCGGCTTCTCGCGCGGGATGCGACAGCGTCTGGCGCTGGAGCGTGCGCTTCTGCATCATCCTCGCCTCGTGCTCCTGGACGAACCGTTTACCGGTCTGGACGAGCACTCGACCCGGACACTCTCGGACCGCCTCAGGGCGCTGAGGGACGATCGGCGAATCGTGTTGATCGCCACTCACGACCACGACGTCGTCGACGGGTTGGTCGACCGGGCGGTACTGATCGACCACGGTCGGTTGTTGTCTTTGGGCGGTTCGGAAGGGACGCTGCGCGAGCGATATCGGTCTGCGGTCGGGAGTCGGGGATGAGACGTTTTGCTCAGGTCGCGTGGCTGGTCATGCGGAAGGACCTCCGCGTCGAGACCCGCAGCTTGGAGTTGGTGTCGACGACGCTGTTCTTTGCGGTGTCGTGTGTGCTGGTGTTCTCGTTCGCCTTCGTGCGTGAGGGCCGTGCGATCGACGGCGCAGCTGCAGGCATTTTGTGGATCGCCGTGGCCTTCTCAGGCACCCTCGCGCTGGGTCGAGCCTTCGAGCGCGAGCGGTATCAGGACGCGATGCGAGGGCTTCTCATGGCGCCGGTAGAGCGTGCCGCCATCTATGTTGGCAAGCTGCTCGGCATTATTCTGTTGATGGCGACGGTCGAGGTCGTCGTCGTCGTCGCCATTGCCTTTACCTTCCGAGCCCCGCTGTTTGCCTATCCCGGATATTTGGCTGCGCTCCTAGCGACCGGAACGATCGGATTCGCATCGGTCGGAACTTTGTTTGCCGCGATGTTGCTTCGTACTCGGAGTCGTGGTGTGTTGCTCCCGATCCTGTTGTATCCCGTCACGTTCCCGGTACTGATCGCGGGTGTCGGTGGCACGGTGGCATTGATGGGCTCCGACCCCAACCTGGACCTCGTTCGGTTTTGGGCGGCGCTGCTCCTGTTCTTTGATGCCGTGTTCCTCACCCTCGCCCTATGGACATTCGAACCGGTCATGACAGAATGATGGCGATGTCAACCTGGCTTTTCAGGGGTCTCCTGGCCGTTGCCCTGGTGATGTTCGTCGGCGCACCGATCTTGATCGTGGGCGCCCCCTACGAGTCCACCATGGGGTTGATTCAGAAGATCTTCTACTTTCATGTCCCGTCCTGGATCGCGATGTTTCTCGCCGTTTTCGTCTGCGGCTGCTCGAGTGCCGTCTACCTGTTCCGGGGAAAGGCGTCGGCGGACCGTCTCGCGGTTGCGTCGGCCGAGCTGGCGGTGCTGTTCGGTTTGATGGGGCTCATGACGGGGCCTCTCTGGGCGATCAAGGCGTGGGGAGTGTGGTGGCAGTGGGATGCCAGGCTGACGATGGCCTTGATCCTGGAGTTGATCTTCATCGCCTACATCATGCTGCGCGCGTACGGCGGACCTGGATCTGAAAAGTTGGCGGCGGGGCTTGGACTCTTCGGTATGGCCAACGTGCCCTTCGTGTACATCTCGGTCAACGTTTGGCGAACGATCCACCCGACCACGGACGTGCTCCCGAACCTCTCAGCGTCGGCACCGGGGATGTTTGGGCCGGTCGTCTGGTGCCTGCTGGCGTTTTTCGTGCTGTTCGGCGTCTTGTTGATGGCGAGGATGCGGTTGGAAGAACAGCGGGCCAAGGTCGAAGCCATATACCTCGCGCTGGAGGCGTAGGATGACGAAACCTTCATGGTTGCCGTCGTTGACCGCTGGGCTTGGGCTGGCGCTCGTGGTCGGTATCGCGACCGTCACGACCGGAGGCGCAGGTCTTGAGGCGTCGAGCCAGGTGCAGCCTGCGCAAGATGAGTTCATCCCGCTCGAGCAGGTCCCACCGGAAGACCAGCTTCCCGCGGCGCCGCTACTCGTGACAGCCTACGGGCTCATCTGGATCGCCGTCCTTGGTTATGTGTGGTCGATCACACGTCGGATGACGACCGTGGAGCAGGAGCTGGCCAGGCTGTTGAAGCGGGTTGAGGAGCGAGGTCAGGGGTCTGACGATCGAGCGTAGGATACCGCGATGGAGGGGATGAGCGCCGGCCACTTCGTCTTCATACCGGCCGTTCTCCTGCTCGGGCTCGTCATTGGCTGGATCCTTGGGTCGCGTGCCGCGGCCGATGCCTACGCCGCCGAGCTCAAGCGACGTGACGCGCGCGCCCAGCGAGCGGTATCCCAAGCGGCCGGGAAGGCGGGCCTCAGGCCGAAGGGATCTCACCCTGAGGCCGGCCAGACGCTGGGTCTTCTCTTGCTTGGGGCGGTCACGGTCAGTGTCGCGATGACGGTCGCCGCATGCGGGTCGGACGCCGGGGCACCGGTCGACGGCGATTCCGCGACATCTCGAGATGTCGTGGATGTCCGGCGTCACATGTTCGACCTCGGTCCTGTCGCTATCGAGGCGCTGGTGGCGGGAGACGAGCTCGGGCCGGTCGTCATCCTGCTGGCCGACAGCGGTCGGGGTGCGGTCAGGTTTCTCGACTTCCTTCCACAGCTGGCTTCCGAAGGCCTGCGACCGGTGGCCCTCAACCCCAGAGGCGCGGGGGCCAGTGTCGGGTCGCTCGAGGATCTCACCATGCACGACCTCGCGTCAGACGTCGCGGGAGTCATCGAAGAGCTGGACGTGGGGCGGGTGCATGTCCTTGGCCACGGTTTCGGCAACCGGGTCGCGCGGTGTCTGGACGCCGACCGACCAGACCTCGTTGAAGGCTTGATTCTGTTAGGGGCGGGCGGGCAAGTGCCGGGCGACCCCGAGGCCACCGAGGCCTTGGCCCGCTTGTACGAACCGGGTCTGACAGATGAGGAGACGGTGGCCGCACTGCAGACGGCGCTCTTTGCCCCCGGTTCCGATGCCTCGGTCTGGGTCGATCTCCCCCTCTTCCCCGAGGTGCATCGTGCCCAGAGCGCGGCGAGCCGAGAGACCCCGAAGGAGGAGTGGCTGTTTGGCGGAACGGCGCCGATGCTGATCATTCAGGGGCGCCATGACCGACTCGCGCCGCCCGAGAACGGGCGGTGGTTGCGGGAGCGTCTCGGTGAGCGCGTGGAGCTGGTGGAGCTTGCCGATTCAGGGCATGCGTTGATGCCCGAACAGACCGCCGAGGTCATGGCCGCGATCACGAACTTCGTCTCGCCCTAAGTTCGACCTCGTACCTCCTACCGTCCTACCCCGAGCCGCCTGGCCAGGGACGTCGGCAACCCGGCCGCCACAATCTTCTCCTGAGCAAGGTCGACGCGATAGGGCACCCGACACAACTCAACCGCATGGCTTTCGGTGTCGAAGACGCCGTAGGCAGCCCGCGGGTCGCCGTCGCGTGGCTGACCGACTGAACCAGGGTTGATGAGATACCGCCGCTGGCCGTCAAGGGTGATGACGGTCGGTGCGGAGTGACCCAGTTCGGGGACGACGACCTCGAGAGTGGTCGGCGGGCGCAGTTCGAAGGCGACCGGTAGGTGCGTGTGACCAAAAAAACACACTCGGCGCCTGGCCGCCGAGAGCGCCCGCGTGGCGTCTGACTGATCGAACACGTAGGTGTCTTCGTCGAACGGCGTCCCGTGGCAGATCTCGATGTCTTCGTCTACAAGGGCAGGTCCGCGCGGTAGCTCCGCCACCCGGGCTCGGTTGTCATCGGTCAGGGCCTCGAGCGTCCAGACCGCCGCCGCCGCCGCGACATCGTTGAAGTGATGGGGATCTTCGAGACCCGAGCCGACCTTGTCGTGGTTTCCACGAATCAAGACATCCGGTGCCAGCTCGAAGATGCGGTCGACGACCTCGTTGGGGTTGGCTCCGTAGCCTATCAAGTCTCCGAGGACCAGCAGCCGGTCGTAGTCCTCCCGCGGAGCCTCTATCAGGACGGCATCCAGAGCCTCCAGATTGGCGTGGATGTCGCTGAGGATCAGAGCCTTCATGAGACACCCAACTGGTCGAGGATCTGCTCGACCAGCGCAGCGACCGAGGTCCGGTCGGCGCTCAACTGTACCTGCGCCAGGCGATAGGCGACCCGTCGGTCGCGCCAGAGCTCACGCATCGCGGTCTGGTCGGCAGTCAGAGGCCTACCGCTATCGGCTGGGATGCGTTCGATGGCCGTGTCGAAGGATACATCGAGCCAGACCGATACCCCGTCGCCGTTGATCGCCGAGCGGTTGGCCGGGTCGACGAATGTGCCTCCACCGGTGGCCACCACAACCCGCCGGCGGGCGATCAACTCCTGGAGGACTGTCCGCTCCACCTGCCGAAAGTACGATTCGCCCTCTCCCGCAAAGATGTCGGCAATGGCGCGCCCTTCGCGCGCCTCGACGAGGCTGTCGGTGTCTTCGACTTCCCAGTCCAGACGGGCGGCAAGCTCGGCGGCGACCGTTGACTTGCCCGCGCCCATAAAACCGACGAGATAGATCTTGTCTGTCTTCACCCGCGCCTGAGCGTGTCGAGGGCGTCGAAGAAGCCCGGATACGAAACCTTGACGATCTCGTGGCCGATGATCTCGGTTGGGCCGGTGGCTCCGAGGGCCGCCACAGTGAACGCCATCGCCATACGATGGTCGCCGCACGCATCGACGGTGCCACCCGTGGGCGCGGAATCACCATAGACGTGAAACCCGTCGGGGAACTCCTCCACTCGTGCTCCCAGCTGTTGGAGTCCGGTGACCAGCACGCTGATACGGTCGCTTTCCTTCGCACGCAGCTCCGACGCACCACTGACCCGGAGACCGCCACCGTGTACGGCAAGCGCGGCCAGGGCCGGCAACTCGTCGATCAGCTGGGGGACCTCCTGGGCGGCTACCGTGACCGGCCTAAGTTCGCGGTGGGCGACAGTGACGGTGCCGACTGGCTCGCCTGAGCGAGCCTCCGTCTCGGTCACATCCACGGAGGCGCCAAAGGCGCGAAGCACATCCAGCAGTCGGGTGCGTGTCGGATTCAATCCGACCCCGACGACCTCGATGGTCGATCCAGGTAACGCGGCTGCGGCTACCAGCCAGTACGTGGCCGATGAGAAGTCCCCGGGCACCTCCAGGGTGGCCGCCCGTAGTCGCTGTCCGCCCCGCACCCCGACCGCGCCAGTCTTGCGAAGGACGGAGACGCCAAACATCGGAAGTGCCCGCTCAGTGTGGTCCCGGGTTGCCTCCGGCTCACGGACCCACGTGTCGCCCTCGGCATACAGCCCCGCCAGAAGGATGGCACTTTTGACTTGGGCGCTGGCGACGGCCGGTTCGACTTCCGCGCCTCGAAGCCGTCCGCCGACGATCCTGAGAGGGGGTCGTCCATCGGTCGCGTCGATCCGAGCGCCCATGGTACTCAGCGGGTCGACGACCCGGCGCATCGGCCTGCCCTGAAGCGACGAATCGCCAACCAGAGTTGTTTCGAAGTCTTGGGCCCCGAGAATACCCGCGAGCAGGCGCATGGTCGTTCCCGAGTTGCCACAGTCCAGCGGACCATCCGATGCTCGGAGGCCATCCAGACCCACGCCCTCGATGGTCACCACTTGGGCGTGAGGATCGCGAGAGATGCCGACACCAAGCGCGCGGAGACAACGCAGTGTCGAGTCGCAGTCGGCTCCGGGCGCGTAGCCACCAATGGTCGTACGTCCATCGGCCAGAGACGCGAGCAAAGCGTATCGATGCGAGATCGACTTGTCACCTGGCACGCGGAGCGACCCGCGGACGTAACCTGCTGGCTCAACAGTGGTTGCTGTTGCCGCCATGTCGTTCATGCTCGAACTATACAACAACGATTTTCAGGTTCTGGATGGTCCGCGGAGCCTTGCGTGGGCGCCAACCGACGAGTATGGTACGCCAACGTGTCTGAAGACGGACATACCATCCGCCTCGAGTTTCCGAGTCACTTCGATATGCTGGATCTAGTCCAAATCCTCAGCGACCGCATGGGCCAGGTCGCGAAGCTCGACGACGACTCGATGCATTGGGTCGGGGTGGCCGTTCGCGAGTCGGTGATCAACGCCATCAAGCATGGCAACAACGAAGATCAGACCAAGCGCGTGACTGTCGAGTTTGAATTCGCGCCGTTTACCGAGCCCACGCAGATGGTCGTGCGGGTCGTGGATCAGGGCGAGGGCTTTAATCCTGTCGAGGTTGCCGATCCTCTGGCGCCCGAGAACCTCCTCAAGTCGAGCGGACGAGGCATCTTTTTTATGCGGAGCTTCATGGACGACCTGACGCTCGGGCCTGCCCCAGGCGGGGGGACCGAGGTGCGGATGGTCAAGAAGCTCGGCTGACCGATGTCCGTCGACCCAGCGTTCCTCCAGACTGCCATCGAACTTGCGCTGCGTGCCGGCGAGGTGCAGCTAGCCCGTCGCGAAGGTGACCTGGGTGTGGGGAAAAAGGGCACGATCGACCTGGTGACGCAGGTCGACATAGAGGTCGAGAAGATGGGCCGCGCTCTCATCG
This sequence comes from Vicinamibacterales bacterium, assembly GCA_965249105.1. Taxonomy (GTDB): domain Bacteria; phylum Acidobacteriota; class Vicinamibacteria; order Vicinamibacterales; family UBA8438; genus CAUZIB01. Next base: position 3,869,418 of record OZ252219.1, read on the forward strand.
CTGACCGTTTTCCGGCGCATGCCGTCCTGGCAGAGGAGCTGCCGAATGCTCCGGGGACCGAGCAGCCGTCATCCGGGTGTTGCTGGATCTTCGACCCCATCGACGGCACCGTGAATTACGCGCACGGGCTCCCGGTCTTCTGTTGCTCGCTGGCCCTCAAGCTCGACGGGCGGGTCGAGATCGGGGTGGTCTACGATCCGTCGCGAGAGGAGCTCTTCGTGGCCGAGCGGGGTGCCGGCGCCCGTCTGAACGGGTCGCCGGTGGCCGTATCGCCGACCAACGGGATGCTTGATGCGCTGCTGTGCACCGGGTTTCCCTATGATGTGCAGACCTCCGTTGACGAAGTGGTCGGTCTGTTTGCGGCCTTCATCGGTCGGGCTCAAGCCGTTCGGCGCCTGGGCTCGGCGGCCCTCGACCTGTGCTACGTCGCGGCCGGTCGCCTTGACGGATTCTGGGAGCAACGCCTCAAGCCCTGGGATACCGCGGCGGGTGCGCTGATGGTCGAGGAAGCCGGAGGACGCGTGACCGACATGCGTGGGGAGCCGTTCTTGCCACGGGCCGGCCATGTGCTGGCTACCAACGGACTTCTTCACGACGAGATGCAGGCGGTGATCGACGAGTTCCGCCGTTCACGAAACCGGACGGGTTGACACCGTCTCCGGACACCTGTCCGCCGTTTCCCCCGTGCAGAGGCGTGCCGGGATAGACCTGCCGGTGTGGCATCGATTCTGCTCTTACCCATGGTGATGCTGGCCCTGCGTGGAGGGTGTCATGTACAAGAGAGTCTGCTTGGGCATGGCCTCGCTGGTCGCAGGCGTAGTGCTGTCTGCGACAACGGTGCAGGCGCAACAGTCGGTGGTTCTCAGCGCTGGATATTTCGCCGCTCGTGGCGAAGCGACCCGTGTCGTTGACGATGTCTTGGTCGAGAACCTGAGCCTCTTTGCCTTTAACATCAAGGACTTCAATGGCGGGACGGTCGGCGGCGAGTGGCAGATCGGCATCGGGGACTACTTCGACGCCGGTTTCGGGGTCGGGTTCTATCAGCGCACCGTGCCGAGCGTCTATCTCGACTTCGTCGATATCGATGGCACGGAGATCTTCCAGGAGTTCCGGCTGCGCATCGTGCCGGTGACCGCGACCCTCAAAGTGTTGCCCTTTGGTCGGCAGGCGGCCGTCCAGCCCTACTTCGGCGTCGGGGTTGGCATCTTCAACTGGCAATACAGCGAGGTTGGCGAGTTCATCGACTTCAACAACTTCGACATCTTTCGCGAGCAGTTCGTGGCGGATGGCACTGATGTCGGTGGGTTGTTGCTCGGCGGGGTCCGAGTTCCGTTTGCCGACCGCTACGCGGCCGGCGTCGAGCTCCGGTATCAAAGCGCCACCGGTCCGGTCGGGATCGACCAGGGCTTCCTCAACGAGAGTATCGACCTTGGTGGATTGACGACGCAGTTCACGTTTCAGGTCGGCTTCTGACCTTCCTCTATAATGTCCCCACTGCATGGCCGGTATCGTCAACTGGGTCAAGGCCTTCGCGGAATCAATCGGGGGGCCTGGCCTCTTCTTTGTCGCGTTCCTCGACTCCTCGTTTCTCTCGCTTCCCGAGATCAACGACCTGTTGGTCATCGCGATGGTACGGAACGATACCGAGTTGATGCCCTACTACGCCCTGATGGCGACCCTCGGGTCTGTCGCAGGGTGTCTGGTGCTCTATGTGCTCGGACGTCGCGGGGGAGATGCGCTGATTCGGCGGCGTTTCGGCGGTCCCCGGCTGACTCGGGCGATGGAGCTGTCAAAGCGGTACGGCATCCTGGCCGTGGCCATCCCCGCTATCCTTCCGCCACCGGCGCCCTTCAAGGTGTTCGTTCTTCTGGCCGGTGTCGCCAAGGTTCCGGTCTCGCAGTTCGTGGCCGCAGTCGCGGTGGGTCGGGGGTTTCGGTACTTTGCCGAAGGCTGGTTGGCGGTCCAGTACGGCGAGCAGGCGGAAGCGCTGCTGGTGGAAAATGGTGAGGTCGTGTCGTTGGTGCTGGCCGGCATCGTGGTGGTGGCAACGATCGCTTACTTCCTGCTCCGAAACCGACAACGCCCCTCTGAGGTTGGGTAGGTCGAATGTCAGTCGACCTTTCTATCGTCATTCCTCTGTATAACGAAGCTCCGAACATCCCAGAGCTGTATCGGGAGCTGCGCTCCGCCTTGGAGGCAATTGACCGCACGTACGAGATCATCTTGGTTGACGACGGCAGTACCGACGAGACCTATGCGCTCATCGAGGGCCTTCACGCCGACGACACGCTGGTCGTCGTTGTCCAACTGCGGCGGAACTTTGGTCAGACTGCCGCGTTCGCCGCAGGCTTTGACAAGGCGCGCGGGCAGATTATCGTGACCTCGGATGGCGATCTTCAGAACGACCCCGGCGACATTGCCCCGCTGCTGGCGAAGCTCGACGAAGGCTATGACATCGTGTGTGGCTGGCGACAGGACCGGAAGGACCCGTGGCTCACGAAGGTTCTGCCCTCGAAGATCGCCAACTGGCTCATCTCCGTGACCACGGGCGTGCATCTGCACGACTACGGGTGTTCGCTGAAGGTGTTTCGGTCGGAGGTGGTCAAGCCGCTCCGGCTGTATGGGGAGCTCCATCGATTCATACCGGCGATCGCCAGTGAGCAAGGTGTGGACGTGGCCGAGCTCGTGGTCAACCATCGTCCACGTCAGCACGGCCTCTCGAAGTATGGGCTGTCACGAACTGTCCGCGTCGTGTTCGACCTCGTCACGGTCAAGTTCCTCCTGAGCTACTCGACGCGTCCGCTGCAGATGTTTGGGCCGGTGGGTTTGATCCTTGGCTTGGCGGGGAGTGCCGTCGTGGGGTATCTCGGCTACATCCGGCTGTTCGCGGGACAGTCGATCGGTGAGCGGCCCTTGTTGCTGCTGGGTATGTTGATGTTGTTTACCGGCGTGCAGTTGATCACGATCGGGCTGCTCGCTGAGTTGCAGGCCCGGACCTACCACGAAGCGCAGGGCAAACCGATCTACGTTGTGCGGAAAGTGCTTGACGCCTCACCATCACGAGACTGATTCCCGCGGAACGGCGGTCGTCACCGTGCGGCCGACCACGTCAGCGGTCGGCCGTTGCGATCGCTTCGGCAACACCGGCACCCACCGTCGTCACCGCGTCTTCTGAGAGCTCTGGAAACATCGGCAGGGATATCACTTCCTCGGCCGCTCTCTCCGCTTCAGGGAACTGGCCTGTTACGTAGCCAAGCTCCTCGCAGGCAGGCTGGAGGTGGATTGGAGTCGGGTAGTGCACGGCGGCGGCAATGCCCCTAGCGTTGAGCGCCTGGAGCACGGCGTCTCGTCTGGCGACTCGGATCGCGTAGATGTGATGGACGTGGGTGGCGTAGCTCATCGTCGGCGGCGTCGTGACTTCAAGATCGGCGAGGAGACGGTCGTATTGTTCGGCCACCGCACGTCGCGACGTGTTCCAGCTATCGAGGTGGCGGAGCTTGACCCTGAGCACGGCCGCCTGAACGGCGTCGAGCCGATGGTTGCCGCCCACGACGAGGTGGCGATAGCGCTCGGCGTGTCCCCAGTTTCTGAGCAGCCGCATCTTCTTCGCACGCTCCTCATCATCGGTGACGATCATCCCGGCTTCGCCGCATGCCCCGAGGTTCTTGCTGGGGTAGAAGCTGAAGCACGCCATGTTGCCAAGTGACCCAACTGGCCGGTTCTTGTAGCTTGCGCCGTGCGCCTGGGAGGCGTCCTCGATGACCGTCAACCCGTGAGTTCGAGCGACATCGAGGATCGGGTCCATGTCGGCCGTTTGTCCGTAAAGATGTACTGGGATAATTGCCTTGGTCCGTTCGGTCACGACGTCGGCCAGACGGGCGGGGTCGAGGGTGAACGAGTCGGGTGCGATGTCGGCGAACCGAACCGTGGCACCTGTCTTGAGGATCTCGGAGACGGTCGCGACGAAGGTGAAGGGGACGGTGATGACCTCGTCGCCGGGGCCGACACCTGCCGCGCAGAGGGCGAGATGGAGTGCGCTGGTTCCTGAATGGACGCCGATGCCGAATCCCGCGCGACAGTAGTCAGCGAACTCGCGCTCGAAGGCTTCTACCTCTGGGCCGAGTGCGTACCGGCCGCTTCGGAGAACCCGCACGACGGCGGCCTCGATCTCGGCACCGACCGAGTCGTATTGAGCCTGGAGGTCTACCAGCGGAATCATCGAGTGTCTCGGTCGCGCGATATTACCCTACCGTCGAGGATTTCACTCGACGGTAGGGGGCCGAGCTACGCTCGGCGTCGGGAGTGGGGATCTGATTGTCGGGGGTCGGGGGCCTGGCTGCGCCAGGCGCGAAGACGCCGGCGCAGTGAGCGCAGATCAGCAGGCGCGAGCGGGGGTGGGCAAAGCGCGCTGGTCTTGGTGGTTCGCCGAAAGGTGCGTTTTGCCGCGACGGCGAGCGGGATTCGAGAAGTGTCCTCCGCGGTGCCACCGTCGTCTTCCGACCCCCGACGCCTGGCGCAGCCAGGCCCCCGACCGTCAGCCCCCCCGACGCCTGGTGCAGCCAGGCCCCCGACTCCCGACTATCAGGCCCACTAGGGTGCTATCGGTACCACCGACCATCCGTCGCTCTGGGTAAACTCACGAGCCGAGAAGCACCAGATCACGAGCCGTTTCCGGTTCCAGTATCCAGGATCCCGTTGGACGCGCCGGAGCAGGTTCACCCGAGCCGGCGTGGCGCCCGCGCCCCGCACCGCGACCACGTCAACGGCCACACCAAGCTCAACCGCCAGCTGGTCGGCGAGTCCCGCACCGGTCGCATGCATGTCGTTGCCCACGTGAAACACGAGGTTGTGACTGTCGCCGAGCAGCACGATGGGACTGTCAGCGGCATCTGGCACCGCGCGGTCTGCGCTTCCCACCTCCCGGAGCCTGAGGTCTTCGCGTGTTCCGTCCGGCGCCAGGTCGCCCTCGATACTGGCGGTGTACCAACGAGTGGGGAAGGCCTCTGTCTCGAGAGCCGCAAACCAGGGACGGTCCCGGACCACACCGGCAATCTGCTGGCCGGCCACGACACAGCCCACGCCGGACCAGTGTGTGTCCGTGCGGCAGTACACCGGCCCTGCGGGGTGAGCCCGACTAGCGAGAAGGGTCCCGGTGAGGTCGAGCACCTCGACACCGTTGTCGCGTAAGACCGCGTAGAAGGCGGCGTCTGCCGCGTCGAGTCTTGGGATTGGCGTGGCGAGCGATAGGTCGCCCGGAAGGTGGTCTGGATAAATGACACTCTTGAGGGGGACTGGCACGAGCAGCAGCTCGATGTTCAGCAGGTCGAGCTGCCGTTTGAAGTCGAGGATGGCCGGTAGGGGGTCGACGGCATTCGGGTCTCGGGCCTGTGACACCTCCGCCGCAGTCTGCCCCCAATACGATATCGCCGACAGGTGCCGGAGCTCTGGTGCGAAAAAGAGCCATCCGTCACGGCCGACGACCGTGAGGTCACCTCGTTGTTCCGCCTCCAGGACCAGCTCGGTCGCTCGCAGTCGGAGCGTCTCCGAGAGTGCACTGGAGGGGTCGCCTGAACAGGCAATCGTCAAGCTCGCCTCGGCCACGAGCATCACCACCTTGGAGGAGAGGACCCCACGCGAAGCCTTTGCTCTCGTCGGTACCGTCACGGCGTTTCCTCCGTCGGCTGTCCCCACCATGGTTCAGGGAGTCGCAGGCGTGCGTCCGACAGCTCGCCACGGTTAATACCATCCAGCACATCCGCCACACCTGACCATGGTTCGAGGTCGAGCGTCACCATGTCGCCGACCTGATACTGCGCCGCCCCGGTAAGCTCGTTGTCCTGCATGGACCACACGTAGACGACGGCTTCCGTTCCGGCGATCGGGTCGGGGCTGGGGTCCATTTCGAGGCCCGAAAGGTGCACCCCGACGATGTGGTCCTTATATGGGACCGAGCCTGGAGTCGGAATCGGACCGACCGCGTTGATTTCCCCCCGTGCCCTGACCCGCTGACCGTCCTCAGGTGTCGCGAAGGTCGCAAGGGTAGGTGCCGGCCGCGCAGTTAGGTCAACCAGGCGCCAGTCGCCGTATGCCAGCTCTCGCTCAGAGAACTGATAGACGACCACACGCTTCCCATCGAGTCGGTCACGACCCCGGGCAAGCTCTGTCGCCAGCTGCTCGCGCGGAGCATGGGCACCCCCGTCGTTCTGACTGATTCGGTCCACCGATCGCCCGAGCTCGTAGCTGAGCTGCTCGGCCAAGCCGGCCGATTCACCCCACCCCATCGCCTCCAGCGAATAGATGTTCGTGAAGCTGTCACCCAGCAGCAGAACGCTCGCTCCAGGGTCGGACCGCCACCGTGTGTCGTTGATAGGAGAGATTCGGCGTACGCGGACGGTTTCAGAGGGAAAGAGCGTCGCCGGAGACTTTAGGTCAAGCAACCGAGTGGTATCACCCTGGTTTCTAACCTCGCGAGTCGCCGATCGGTAGGGAACGCCATCCGAGGGTGGCAGCTGGACGTGTTCTTCGATGAAGCTGGCGAGATGGTCAGCCGCGATCGTCATGGTTTCCGGCCGCCAGTGGGTGTCGGTTGCAAGGTAGAGCGGAGCGTCGCTGGTCGGTTTCAACTCGGAGAGTAGGGTGGCGAGGTCAAAGACCAGCACGCCCTCGGCCCGTAGCTCAGCCGTGAACGATGCGAAGGAGGCGTTCCGGGGTGCCGACGATGACAGACCGCCGAGTTGTTCTGGGTGGACAGACGGTTTCGTCGGCGTGGGCATGACGACGAGGTCGATCCCCCGTGCCCGAAGCGTCCGATGCAGGTCGAGAATCGCCACTCGGGGGTCTGGCTGGGGCGGACGGCGCAACGTGTCGCCGCTTGTCGACCGGCGCCGGAGGACCGATGGCGCGAGAAACGGGGGACCGGTGACATAGCCGACGTCGGCGCCGAAGAAGAGCCATCGATCGTTGCCGGTGTACACCAGCTCGGTCCCTGCTTGGAGCAGCCCAGTCATGCCCTGCTGGACCGGCGGCCTGAGGATGTCTACGAGCACCGACCGCTCAGCAACGACGTCGGTGAGGTGTTCGGCGATGGTCAGGAGCGAGCGATTGGCGTCGATGACCCGGCGCAAAGGGCCAGTTGCCGCGACGGTGCCAGCGCCGCTAGGCCTCTCTCGAAGCAGAGCAGGGTCACGCGTCAGTTGGAGCAGCGAGGGGAGGCCGACCATCACGATGAAGAGCCCGCTCAGCACGGCGGCAATCGCCGGGCTGACATCGGTTTCGCCGACTTCCCGTCGGGCGTCGTCGATGCGGGTCAATGGGTCGGGCGGTCTGGTCTGTTCGTCCATCGTGGTCAACGTCTCAGAAGATGAAATAGATGAACGGGTTGTACGCTTGCGTGGAGAGCAGCGCGATCGACAGCCCGAGGAGGCCGACCGTGACCACCGCCTTCGACGGCGTGAGTCGACGCGTCCACTCCCAGGTTTGAGGCGCACCCCAGGTGACCGCCGCAGCCAGCGCGAGACTGAGCAGGTAGTAGGGCTGGTAGAGCACACCGCTGAGCAGACTCGCCGACGCCGTCACCTCGCCGAAACCCGACATGCTGCGTAGATACGCAATGGCGGTGGGAGCGTCGGCGGCTCTGAAGAAGACCCAGGTGACAAGCAGGAATACGAAGGTTGACGCCACCCGAACCGAATCAGGAAGCCAGGTGGTCGCCGGCCGGCGCCGTCGCATCCGCTCGAAGGCCAGCAGGCCGCCGTGCAGTCCGCCCCAGATCACGAAGTTCCAGGCCGCGCCATGCCACAGGCCGCCAAGCAACATGACGAAGGCGAGGTTGACGTAGGTGCGGGACAGTCCGCGACGACTTCCCCCTAGAGGAATGTAGAGATAGTCCCGCAGCCACGAGGAGAGCGATATGTGCCACCGACGCCAGAACTCGGTGATCGACCGCGAGCGGTAGGGCGAATCGAAATTCTTGGGAAAGACGAATCCCAGCATCAGGCCCAGGCCGATCGCCATATCCGAGTAGGCGCTGAAATCGAAGTAGATCTGAAAGGCATAGGCCGTGACCCCGTACCAGGCGTCGAGGGGCGCGACCGAGCTCGCATCGAACGCCAGGTCGGCCACCTGCCCGCACGGGTTGGCGAGCAGGATTTTCTTGGTGAGGCCCACACTAAGGAACGCGACACCACGCGCGAACTTAGCGAGGGTGTGTGTGCGGTCTGCGAGCTGGTCGGCGACCTCCGAGAAGCGCACGATTGGTCCGGCCACGAGCTGCGGGAAGAGCGAGACGTAGCAGGCGAAGTCGACAAAGCTCCGTAGAGCCTTCGAGCGGCCCCGATAGATGTCGATCGTGTAGCTCATCGACTGGAAGGTGTAGAAGCTGATCCCGAGCGGCAGCGTCACCCGGAGCGCCAGGTCGAGACGTAACCAAGGCGCCTGCAGTAGCTCTGCCAGCGCGTTGATGTTGTCGCTGGCGAAGTTGAAGTACTTGAAGAAGCCCAGCAGCGAGAGGTTGGTGAAGACCGAGAGCAGCAGGGCCAGTCGCTGGCGTCGGGTGTGCCGACTAGGGTCGGCCAGTGGGACCGGCGCTCGCCAGTTCCTGTCGGGGCCGCTGCCGACCGTGAGGCGGGCCACCCACATCGGCGCACGACCGGCGATCGCCAGTCCACACGCGTAGTCGATCACCGTCGAGCCGAGTAGCAGGACGACGAAGAGCGGGTTGGCCCAGCCGTAAAACAGATAGCTGAGGAGCGTGAGGATCAGATGCTTGGCGTGACGCGGAACGGCGTAATAGAGGAGAAGCGCGAGCGGGAGAAAATAGAACAGAAAAAGGTGAGAACTAAAGACCATCTCGCACGAAACGCCTCGATGCCCCGAAGTGTAGCACTCGCGTGTGCTCCATTTGACCCCGTTCGCCGGGAGCGGGTAGGATTCAGGCCTCCTCGACTGTCATCCTCCTCAGGCTCGATGAAGAAGCTCGCGTACCGGCTCGTCGTGTGTGTCGCAGTCCTCGGGTGGTCCGTGGGCTGTCAGGAGACGACGACGCTCCCGACCACGCCATCGTCGCTGCCAGAAGACAAGGTCGGAGTGCTCGCGATCGCCTGTCCGGCCGACCAGGCGGTGCCGTCGTTGAACGGCGTCGACGCGTCCGTGGACTACCCGCCCCCTCAAGTGTCGGGCGGGCAGGCGCCGGTCCTGTCGTCCTGCGACCCGGTCTCCGGCGCTACGCATGCGATTGGGACCGTCCCCGCGACCTGTGAGGCTACCGACGACATCAGGCAGACGGCCAGCTGCAGTTTTACGCTGAGGGTGCTACCCAAGCGCACGATTTCTAAAGTCCGGTACCTTGCGTTCGGAGATAGCCTGACGGCCGGCATCACATCCGACCCGGTTACCGCGATCCTGGAGCCATCGAAGTCCTATCCCTTCAAGCTCGAGCAGATGCTGTCGGAGCGGTATCTGACCCAGACGATCACCGTCGCCAATGCCGGATTGCCAGGGGAATTCGCGACCGAGGGCGTGAACCGGATAGGAAGCCAAATTGATAGCGTCCGTCCGGAGGTGGTCCTGATCATGGAAGGCACCAACGACCTAGGACGTCCCATTTACAGTTTCCCGGCAACCGCAGGCGCCTTGGACGATATGGTTGCTGAGGCGCGGGGGCGCGGAGCGGACGCGATCATTTCGACGTTGGCACCGATCAGGTTCGGCGGCGGCATGTTCCATTCTGCTCAGGACCTCACAGACCTCAACGCGTCCATTCGCTCGATCGGGTTCTCGCGAGGTATTCCTCAGGTCAACACGTTTTCCGCCCTCGCCCAGGGAAACTGTGTATCGACGCTCACGTCCTTCGGCCTGGAAGGACCCGGCGGGCGATTGCCGTTTGCGACCTCCCTTCCGTGCATCGGAACTGACGGTCTTCACCCTACCGCGCAAGGGTACGAAGTGATGGCCAAGGCCTTCTTCGACGTGATCGTGAGTACCTACGACATCTCCATGTCGGGGGCCCGTGCCTCTCCAAGACGTCCTACGCTGGGGACCAAGCGATGAGCGGCAGCGGGAGGACGCGTGTTCTTAAATTGGCGCTGACCTGCTTCCTGGTCGCCGTCTCGGTCAGTCCGGTCGAGGCTCAAGAGGGACTTCGGGGCCGTTTCGCTCTTCATGTCAACTTCGGCTATCAGTTCGGTTCCAACGAGCTTCGCGAGGAGATCGAGTTCCGAGCCTATGGCGAGACCGCTCGCTTCCTGGCCTCACACGACATCACCGGTGGGGAGGAAGTAGACGTCGGTGGCTTTGTGCAGGTGTGGGAGCAACTGTCGGTGGGTGCCACGTTCAGTCAGACCGAAAGGACAGACACGACAGCGGTGACTGGCACCGTGCCCCATCCGATCCAGTTTGGGCTCGACCGCTCGATTGCCGAGGTGGTCAACCTCTCGCGTCGTGAGAAGGCGACGCACTTCCATATCGCGTGGTTGATACCTCTGCCCCAGGTCGAGAAGCTCGACATTCGCGTCATGGCGGGACCGACCTACTTCAACGTGACCCAAAGCTCGGTGACCGGGGTGAACGTGAGTGAAACCGGGCCTCCCTTCGAGACAGTCGACGTCGATGCAGTGACCGGAGAGGTCGCCAAGAACGGGTGGGGCGGGCACATCGGCGCAGACATTTCCTACATGGTCCACACATATGTGGGCGTCGGCGGGTTCGTGCGGTTCACCGGCGGGTCGGTCGATCTCCCGACGGGTGACACCACGGTCACGACGAACGTCGGCGGCTTTCAGACTGGCGGCGGCGTCCGGTTTCGTTTCTAGGTCTCCGTGTGGTTCCAGCTCTCGGTTTGGTTCTAGTGCAGTGGTTCAGAAATACCTCGTGCACCGAGGGCGCCCTAGGCACCCGTCTGGCCAGGCGCGACGACGGAGCAAATCGGGAATCTGTGACTGAGGAGCAACGCAGGCAGAAGGGATGCATCGGTGGCCGAATGCCGAGGTATTTCTGAACCACTGCACTAGGTCTTCGAGTGTCGGGAGCCTGCTGCTAGAATTCCAGCGTGTCGTCGCGCGAGCCCGACCCCAACATCACCGTCATCCAGCGCGAGTTGTTCGAGCCTGGGCGCTCGAAAGCGCGCACCTATGCCGACCTCGTCGTGGGCAAACCAGGATGGTGGTCGCTTTTCAAGTACGAAGCGGTCGTCTTGCTTTGCAGCGCCATGCCAGGCGCGCTGGGGTTGGTGCTCAGAATGAAGCTCTACCCACGGCTGCTTGGGCGTACCGGCCAGAACGTGACCTTCGGCGCGAACGTGGTGCTGCGTCATCCGCACAAGATCCGGATTGGCAACAACGTTCACATCGACGACGGCTGCTGTCTCGATGCCAAGGGGACGGACAACGACGGCATCACGATCGGAGATGGGGTGTTCATCGGTCGCAACACGATTCTCAGTTGCAAGAACGGAGACATCGTTATCGACGACCATGCCAACATCGGGTTTAACTCGGAGATATTTTCAGCGTCCCGCGTGCGTCTGGGGAAGAACACGCTCGTTGCCGCTTACACGTATCTGGTTGGCGGCGACCATCTCTACGACCAAACGGACACGCCGGTGCTCTATCAAGGTCGGACCGCCAAGGGTATCGAGGTGGACGACAACGTCTGGCTCGGTGCCCACGTGGTCATCTCTGACGGCGTCCACGTCGGCCGAGATGCGATCATCGGAGCTGGTGCCGTGGTGATTGGCGAGGTGCCGGCATATCACATCGCGGCCGGCGTGCCAGCCAAGGTCATCAGGGATAGACGGTCGACCGACACGACCAGCGTCTAGACGACGAGTCCCGTCGAGGTTGACCCAAGGGTGCGCCGGGATCACGGTGCGCGTCCGACATCATAGTACAGCGGCAGCGTGAAGGCTGTCGAGTCCATCACGAGTCGTTCGCCTTCGAGCTCCGGATGGTTGTCGTAAAGCTCGACGGTCAATCGATGTGTCGTCCCCGCGGGCCGTTCGGCTTCGGGGAGCACCTCTCGGTCGCGAATGACCCAGTGCGCGATCACGAGGATGTCCGCGTCATAGCGTCCCTCAATGACGTCGAGCACATCGTACTCGAGGGCCTGCAACCCGTTCCGATACGGCGCGATCGATTGCGGTGTCGGGACCGGCACGTCGCTCCGGGTGCGAGCCTCGACGACCAGTCGGCGCGACTGTCCAGAGTCCGGAGCATCGGTGCTTTCCGCTGCCGGTCGACCTCTAGCCGAGGCCGTCGTGCGGTCTCCAGGGGCGATCCACGCATCAGGGTAGAAATCGGGCGCGTCGTTGTGGGTGACCTGGGTCCACTGCTCGACGCTGGAAAAGTCGGCACTGAACCGTCCGAGCCAGATCTCGACCTGGGCACCGCCGCCCCGAATCTTGTTGGCGCGTCGCCCCACCGTATAGGGTCCGGTCATGACCAGGAAGCGCGAGTCGTTGGTCCAGCGGGGGTGATATACCTCGAAGCCGTCAATCCCCGGTGCCGTGTTGATACTGACCTGCCAGCGCCGGTCGGTCTCCATGTCGACCATCGTCAGGTTTCGGTGGGAGCCGTCGAAGTACCAGAACAGGTCACTTCCGTCGCCGGAGAAGGAGGTCCAACATCCGTCGCCAAGGGCTTTCCATGTGCCGGTCTGCAGGTCCGCGATACCGGCCTGTGGCCAGGGGAGCAGGGCACCCGCATACCGGCCGTCGGCGGATAGCTGAAAGCTATCGCCGCTGACCGGTTGTGCGTCCCAGACGAGCTCGCCGGGACCGGGGTCGTCGAGCCGATACCGACGGACGGAGCGATACGAGGGCGGGTCGGTCGCTGCCCGGTCGGTGCCGATATATACCCACTCGCGTCCATTCCCCGGCTCTGGCCACACGGTCAACGCGAAGCCATCGGCAATCCGTCGCCGCCTGGCGCCGTTCCACTCGACCGCATAGACCCTACCTTCTTCCCTCACGGAGAACACGATCTCGGCGCTACTTGGCGAAACCAGGGGTCTCGCGTAGCTGGCTGGCTGGTCGAGCACAACCCGCTCACCCGCTCCGTCTGTGGAGTCGTAGGCCATCAGGACCAGCCGGTTTCCCAGGCTGATGAAGTCGGTGCCGTCACCCACATCGCGCGTCCAGACGACGCGAATATGCGGGCCACGAAGTCTCTGAGTCTCTGGAGCGACCTCCGCAGTTGGTCCCGGGGGAACGGCCTCAGGCTGCGCGACCGCCGACTCCTGCGTGGGCGCCGCCGTCGGCGCCGATTCAGGCGACGCGCAGGCCATGGCGATGCCGCCGAGCAGCAGGGGCAGAGCGAGTATTGCGGTGCGAGTCATCGAAGGGGGCGCAGGGATTAGTGTAACGTGTGTTCGCTGATGTGCGGGATCGTCGGTATCGTCAATCGTGACGCCGATCGGCCTGTGTCGCAAGCCGAGCTGACCGAGATGGTCAGGACGCTGCGTCACCGAGGCCCGGATGACGAGGGTCATGTGGTGTTGCCCGGCGTCGGGCTGGCGATGCGCCGGCTCTCGATCATCGACGTGCAGGGCGGTCAGCAACCTTTTCAGACCGAGGATGGCCAGATTCACCTCGTGGCCAACGGCGAAATCTACAACTACGCGCGGCTGAGGAAGCAGCTCATCTCCCGCGGTCATCGGTTCCGCAGCCAATCGGACATCGAGGTTTTGGTTCACGCCTACGAGGAATGGGGGGAGGGTTTTCTTCACCGTGTCCACGGCATGTTCGCGCTGGCGCTGTGGGACGGCCGGACCCGCACGCTGTTGGCGGCTCGCGACCGGGCGGGTGAGAAGCCCCTGTACTACGCCCTGACCGGTCAGTCCTTGCTTCTGGCCTCAGAGATCAAGGCGCTGCTGGTCCGAGATGACGTGGACCGCGCCGTTGACCTCGAGGCGCTCGACCAGTTCCTGACCTACGAGTACGTCATCGCGCCGCGGACCATGTTCACTGCAGTCAAGAAGGTTCCCCCGGCCCACTACGTGCGATTTCTCGAGGGTGAGGTCGAGGTGCGGCGCTACTGGGACGCGGCGACGATCGACGAGCAGCCCTGGACCGATGACGACGCAGCCGAAGCACTGCGAGAGACACTCGGGCGCGCGGTGGCGAGTCAGATGATGTCCGATGTCCCCCTGGGGGCGTTCTTGTCGGGCGGGATCGACTCGAGCGCGATCGTCGGGCTGATGAGTCAGTCACCCGGGCGTGCGTCCGGTCCCGTCAACACCTTCAGCATGGGATTTGCCGACGGCAGCTACAACGAGCTGCCATACGCGCGGGAGGTGGCCGAGCTGTTCGGCACCCACCATCGGGAAGGGATGGTCGAGCCGAATATCCAGGAGCTGTTCGACAGGCTGGTGGTCCATCTGGATGAGCCGTTCGCCGACGTGTCGCTCTTTCCGACGTACCTGGTGTCGCAGATCGCGCGCGAGCATGTCACCGTGGTGCTCTCAGGCGACGGCGGCGACGAGCTCTTTGGCGGATACGATGCCTACGCTGCCGACGCCGTCGCGCGGCAAATGAGAAGGGTCGTTCCGAACGAGGCCATTCCGGCTCTGGCGGGTCTGACAGCCATGTTTCCGCCGACCGAGAAGAAGAAGGGCCTGGTCAACACGCTCCAACGGTTCATGGAGGGGGTCGCCGAGGCCCCGACGGGCATCGAGCACTATCGATGGATGACCTTTCTTAATCCAGCGGCCAAGCGGACCCTGTACACGAGCTCACTCCGGGACGACCTAGCTGGTTCGGACGTGTACGGTCCAGTTCGCGAGTGCCTCGCGTCCGCCGGGACCGACGACGTGCTGAACCGGCAGCTCTACACCGATCTCTGTATCTACTTGGCCGATGACATCTTGGTGAAGGTCGACCGGATGAGCATGGCCACCTCGCTCGAGACCCGAGCGCCGTTTCTGGATGTCGACGTCATGGAGCTGGCGTTCTCGATGCCGGGCCGCCTGAAGATTCGGGGCACCGAGCGGAAGTATGTGCTCAAGCACGCGGTTCGGGACCTGATACCGGAGTCGGTGCTCACCCGGAAAAAGGAGGGGTTCAGCATCCCGATGAAGACCTGGCTGCGGGACGACCTGGCTCCGCTGATGGAGGATTTGCTGTCAGAGACGCGTGTGCGGCGACGAGGGTGGTTCAAACCAGCCTCGGTGCAGCGGCGGGTCGACGACCACAAGGCCGGCCGGGAGAATCACGCCCACACGCTGTTCAGCCTGATGGTACTCGAGCGCTGGCTTCAGGAGCTCGTGGACTGACCTGGCGGCACGCCACGCGCCACTCGCTACTCCTCGCGCGCGATCGGACGATCACGCTCAAGCACGACAATGTCAACGATAGCGAACGCTTTGGAGAAACGATACAATCACGTCGATCAGCGAAACAAGACGAGCCAATGCAGATTTATCTTCGTTTCTCACCACTCGCACGCCGCGTCTTCGTCGCGACGCTCCTGCTGACGACTTGGGCGTGTACGCCAAGCGTTGAGCTCGAGCGCTCTGAGGCGGCCACACTCGGAGCCCCGGTTGAAGAGAAGCGGGATCAGCAGGCGGAGACGTCCACCACGCCGTCTCCGCCTTCGTCTGAGTCACTGGCGACGGCACCGACGCCCGTCGCCACTCCAGACGAACCGTGGACACGGGTCACGTGGATCCGTGATGTCGGCGACGGCACCGACTTTGTCAGCGTGGGCAATCAGCTTCTCCTGATGGCATACGACTCGCATGACGGGCGGGGAGAGCGCATGCTGCTCGAGACGCCAGCGGGCTACGCGAAACCCATGATTACACCAAGCGGTGAGGAAGTGATCTTCTCGGTGCGAGCCGAGGAGACTGTCTACGCAGTCCGATGGGATGGCTCGGACCTCCGTCGGATTGCCGACGGTTTTGCGCTAGCGGTTTGGGCTGAGCCCGAGACGGGTGCCGAGTGGGTCTACGTGGGTGACGACCGCGGCAAGGGAGCGAAAACGACCTATCGCAAGGTCTACCGATATCACCTTGGCGATCGGAACCGCGATCTTGTCTGGGATGCCCGGCCGGTGAGCGACAACGGTTTTCAGATCTCCGCCGATGGGCGCTATGCGGGTGGGCTCTTCCCGTGGCCCCACGCCGGCGTCGCGGATCTGGCCGCTGGAACTTGGAAGGCGATGGGCGAGGGCTGCTGGACAGCGCTTGCCCAGGACGGGAGGAACGTTTTCTGGTACTTCGACGGGATGCACCGAAACCTCAACCTCGTCGACCTCGACACCGACGATCGTTGGCGAGTCGAAATCAACGGAGCTCCCGGAATCAACGGCTTCGAAGTGTATCATCCGCGATGGACCAACGACTCGCGTTACCTGGTGACGACCGGTCCCTATACGGTCGGTCGGCGCGACAACAAGATCCGCGGTGGCGGCAACCAGGTCGAGGTCTGGCTAGGCCGCTTCAGCAGCGACCTCTCGAGCGTGGATCACTGGCGCCAGATCACCCACAATCACTTCCCCGACTTCTACCCCGACGCCTGGGTGGACCGGAGTCACTCGGCGCCGGAGGAAGAACCTGCCAGCACCATCACGCGTAGCGTCTCCGATGCGACAGCCTCGGCGCGTCTCGTCGTCGACGTACGCGTGCGGCAGGACTCACCTATCCCGACGCCTGAGTCGATTGCGCCGTACAAGCATGGGCTGCAGGCTCTAGAATACGACGTGATCGAGGTGATCGAAGGAGACTACGGCGAGTCGATGCTCGTCGTGGCTCACTGGGTCATCCGCGACGGCGCGGTGTTGGAATCCGCTGCGCGTCCGGTGGCGTCGACCCACCGCCTCACCGTGGAGTTGTACGGTACCCACCCCGAGTTGGAAGGCCAGCGACTCGTGATGGACTCGAATGCGTTCGTGCTCCCTCTGTACTACGACCTCGACAGCATGCCCTAGCCATGTCAGCGCGGACCTGGCCCTCAGCGGACGTAACCAAGAGCTCGCAGTTTCTCTAGGGTTTTCCCGTCCAGACCCTCGATCGCATCGCCCGGTTGTGGCCGCGAGACCTTCATCCTCTCTTCCCACTTCAGTAACTCTTTCCGCAAGCTGCCAAAGGCTCCGGAAGGCTCGGTGTCGAGGAGGCTCGCAAGCTCGGAAGGGTCTCGAAAGAGATCGTAGCCTTCCCAGATGGGCCCGTCAGGATGGGGAATCTTGATCAACTTCATACTCCCCTTGCGAATCATGGTCCACCGACCCTCCAGACCGCGAACATAGCTCCGCGGATAGCGTCCGTACCGCTCTCGCCACGGCGCCGAGGCCGCGAAGAGAGCCCTATCGTCATCGACGACCGGATCGTTCTCGGGCAGAGGCTCACCATCCATGAGCTCAGGACACGTGAGCGTCAGCCAGGCGCACAGACTCGGCATCACGTCGATCAACGAAACCGGAGTCTTGATCCGCACTGGCTCGGTGCCAGGTCGTCTCACGATCAGGGCGACGTGAATCAGTTCCTCGTACAGCGTGAAGTCGTGGGTGAAGAAGAGACCGTGATCGCCGAGGCTCTCGCCGTGATCAGACATCACAATAACGATGGTGTCGTCACTCTTGCCCATGGTGCCGAGTGCCTCAAGCAAGCGGCCAATCTCCTGGTCGGCGTATCCGATCTCCGCCTCATAGAGCTTGCGGGTCGTCTCAAGTTCGGTATCGGGATAATTTCCGTTAAAAAAGATCTCCTGTTTCTGATCGAAATCGCCCGTGATGAAATCGCGAACGACCGAACTCGATCCCGAGGAGAGGCCGAATCGTCTCAGATCGCCTGCTGGCGGCGCGTATGGCATGTGAGGATCGAAATAGTGAGCCCACAGAAAAAACGGACCGTCTCCCCAGCCTTCCAGCAATTCAACCGCACGGTTTGTGACATTGGAGGCGCCTTCCGTATCTACGAAAGCGTCTTCAAAGCCCCGATTGAAGCCCTGCCGTTCAGCCTGGAGCCACGAGTTCGTAACGACAGCTCCCGTTCGGTAGCCTGCCGAGTGAAGAGCCTCGGCTAGCGTTGTGCTGGGAGCGTTCATCAAGCTGTCTTGAGTGGAGTGATTGGCAACGCCAGTTCGATCGGGATACAGACCTGTGAAGGTCGCAGCCATCGACGGCATCGTAAACGGCGCGGGAGCCACCGCCTGCTCATAAACCAGCGACTGCTGGGCGAAGCGATCGAGGACGGGACTCGGCTCGCTCTCTGACCAGCCGTACAGACCCAGGCGGTCGGCCCGAAGTGTGTCGACGACAATGAGTAACACCGAGGGTGGAGATGACGGGCTGAACCCGCAACTCTGCAGACACAGCACACAGACGGCTACTCGCGAAATCGCAAGCGTCGCACGCTTGTTCATAAAGTCCTAGAATACCACGTGGTTCTAAGGCCTCACTTCGATTGGGGTGCGCGACGAGCCCCCCATCTGTTCCCGAAGGAGTAACCCACCTATGATCTGTCTCTTGCGACCTGCTCGATGGTATCTGGCGATCGCATGCCTAGTCCCGTTGTTTGCAACGACTGTCAGCGGGCAGACACTGAAATCGACCGCACCCCTACCAGTTAGTCCTGTGAACGGTGCGCAGCTCGACACGATCAGACCAGCGCTGACGGTACTAAATGCCACAGGGATCTGGGTCCCTGCGACCTTCAACTACCGGTTCGAGGTGGTCTCTGCCGAGGACCCGGCGACGGTAGTCGTGAGTGCTGTGGTCAATCACGCGAACGACATGACGATATTTGTGCCGCCAATCGATCTCGATTTCGACACAACCTACCTGTGGTCGGTCCGAGCCGAGCTCGACGGCGCCGCCGGTCCTTGGTCGAGTGTGTCCAGTTTCGAAACGCCGGCCGTTCCCCTGCCAAGCGGCCCACTCAGGTTTACCGACGTTTCGACCGCCAGCGGCATAGCGGTTCCGATTCTAGGTGGCCACGGCGTGATGTTCGCGGACGTGACGGAAGACCGTCGTCCGGACTTGTACGTGACCCTGAATTTCGACGACCCGGTTGCGGAGTTGTTCTTTGTCAACCAAGGCGGGGGCAGCTTCGCGGAAGAAGGGCGCATGCGAGGCGTCGATGATCTGGATGTGGGCTCTCACGGGGCCACCTTCGCGGATCTCGACAATGACGGGGACTACGACCTCCTCAACGGCACGACCGGCAGCAACGGTATGCCGAACAACCTCTTTCTCAATGTCGGCGCCGGTTTCTTCAACGACGCGACGCCCGCCAGCATGGCCATCCGTGCCGAGCCGACGCGTGCCCTCGTCGCCTTCGACATGGACCGTGATGGTGACCTCGATATCTTCGGCGTGACTGGCTGGAAGGGCTCTGGAGATCCTCCCGGCGAACGGAATGAGCTGTATCGCAACGACGGAAACCTCCAGTGGACCGCGGTGAACTCGGGGCCCCTCTACACAGCGCCGGCTGGACAAGGCGCGACCGACACCGACTTCGACGGCGACGGCGACGTGGACATCATCGCAGCGAATCGAGATGGTGACCTCAACATCCTTCGGAATGACGGGACGGGAAACTTCAGTTCCGTCGACCCAGATTCGATCGGCATCATGCACGATGCCTTCAGTGGCATCACGCCCGCAGATATCGACAACGACGGAGATCTGGAGTTGTTACTCGTTGGCCTGGACTCGCGCGACCAAACGATCGGGCACCTCTATCGTAACCTCGGAGCGGGCACGTTCCGTCACCTACGCGACTTCACCGATATCGATGGCTACATGGGTGGCTTTGCCGACCTCGACAACGACGGCGACCTCGACCTTATCTTCGCCGGGGATGACGTAGCGTATCTCAACGACGGAACGGGCTCGTTCTCCGTCGGTCCGGCGCTCCCGGTCGGCGGCATCAACGACCCTCGCGCTATCGCGTTCTCCGATGTGGATGGCGATGGGGATCTTGATTTCGCCGTCGGGGCAAAACGCAGCACCAACTGGCTGGTGCGCAACGACAACGGCTCCGGAAAGTGGCTAAAGGTTGAGCTCCGCTCAGCCGAGGGACAGGCAGGGGCGTTCGGTGCGAAGGTTGGTGTTTACCCCTCCGCTACAGGCACCCAGCTGCTCGGTTTCCGAGAAAGCCGAAGCAATAGCGGATACTTGGGCCAGAACGATCCCGTCATCCATTTTGGGCTGGGATCGCACTCGTCGGTCACGGTAGTCGTGAGCTTCCTGGATGGTACGACACGGACGTTGACCGGCGTGGCCGCGAATCAGACTCTCGTAGTCGACGCGACAGTCCCATAGGCGGGACCCGGTGGGCAACGGGCGCATACCCAGTCGGCGGCTCAAGGATTCCGCGGAGCGCGTTCAGTCTCGCGGCCATCCTCTGGCCCGATCACCGCGACCGCGTCCGCCATCGTCGCAATCCTAGCCACGTATCTACCGCCTCGGTCACAAGCGCGGCAGTGTTCTTGCACCCATAGGCGATACGGCCGAGCGCGAAGCCTCATCGAACTTCGAGGACCTCGGCCTAGGCCAGGTATCGTGCTCAAACCTTACAACCGATACCAAGATCAGCCGAGAAGAAACATGTTCGAGAAGTGTAATTCAACCGTGAGAATCGTTCTCGTAGGTTTCTTAGCGGTTATCATCGCGGGCTGTAGCGAGAAGAGCCGCAATCCGCTGAGCCCGAATGTTGCGGGACCAATCAGCGGGGTCAACATCTCGGCCCCGAGTCAGACGGAGACAGTCGGCGGCCAATTGGTTCGGGTCGATGACCAACCAGTCGTCTTGACCTTCGCCGAAGTATCGTCCAACAGCGAGCGCCCTTTTTGGTACGAGGTTGAGATCTCAACCGACGCGCAATTCGCGAGCATTGTCCATGCGTCGGGACAGATCGAACCGACGAGCGCAGCCCTGGCCCCGAGCACACGGTCTGGCCAGAATGTGGGGACAGGAACCGAAACCTACCGGGTTCCCGAGACACTCGCCGTTCGCAAGTATTACTGGCATGTCAGAGCCGCTGACGGGGCCAATGTCGGACCGTTCTCGGAGACCGCCCGGTTCGAGATCTTCACTCCTGTGACGATTGAGAGGCCGTCGCCGGTCTCTCCAATAAACGGGGAGGTCATCGGTGGCCTCCGCCCGACCCTCAAGGCCACTTCGGCAGAGATAATCGGTCCAGCCACCGACATCAAATACCGATTCGAGATCGCTACCGATTCAGCGTTCGCCGCTCTCGTCGCGGTCCGGACGGTCGCACCTGGCGGCCAGACGACACTGGCAACGCCTGGTAACCTCACTGGGGACACGCTGTATACGTGGCGGGTGCGCGCGAGCGCGAGCGGACGAGCAGGCCGGGTGGACGGCCCCTGGTCCGCGACCGGATCATTCAGGACGCCTCCCCTGCCAGCGGCGTCTCCGTCCAGCCCCCCACCGCCAGCGGCAGGTGGTTCGGGTGGTGGCGCCGGGGGTTGCTGCCCGCCGCCGAATCGCTTCTCCGTGGTCAAACAGGTGGCCGCCGAGACGGGTTATCCGAATTCCGGGATGCCCGTGAACGACTTCACGCAAAGAGTTGCTCGGCGGCTCGCTGCGGAAGATGCCAACTGGGGTCGCTATATCAACAGCAACGGCAACCTAGGGAAGGACACCGTGTCGTATCGGGTGAATGGCCAGAACGACCATCCGTTCAAGATCGACATCGTCCGTGGCGCGGGCTCCTCAAGCCCGTCACCCCATTGGGTTGAGCATGGTCTGGCCGACGGTACCTGGAAGCGCGTCAACTGACCACCGGGACCAACCGTCGAACGGTCGCACTGAAGACCCCCTCCATCCAGCGTCGCAAGGTCGCCAGTTTCGAAGTCGACCGGTCTCGACCGCTTCAGATTGCACGTCGACTCTTCCGAGTTCACAGGACTTGAGCATCATACCCACGTGAACTCGCTGTTTCACGTGGCTCTGCGAATCCCGTATCATAGGGCGCTGTATGAATCCATCTCGGGAGGGGGCGGACGTTCATATGGACGTTCTCACGTTGAGGGTCCGAAGCGGTCTTACCAACGCGATGGCTCTGGTCCTGACCGCTGTTCTCATCGCTTGCGACTCGAGCCCGACAGCACCGAGCGTTCAATCGGCCACCGACGGCAGTGGCCAGGTGTTCACGACAGCTGTCGATCCGGGCCTGCCCCAGAATGCAGTCACGTTGAAGGCCACGGCACCCGGCCCAACCTCACCTGTAGACGGCGCAGTGGTGAACGACCCGGCAGTCGAACTTACAGCCACGTCCCCCGTGGCCGTGTACGACGTGCCCTGGGAGTTCGACGTGAGGTTCGAGATCTACGCGAGCGCGAATCCCGAACAACCAGTCTTCTCGGGATCGGTGCCCCAGGGCCCGGGAACGACCAGTCAACCCGTGCCAGCCAACGTCCTCCAGGACGGGACGGCGTACGTCTGGCGAGTGCGTGCAGAGAGCGATGGCGCCGTCGGATCCTGGTCTGTTGTCTATGGGTTCACTACCTCCTTCGTGAAACTCGAGCCACCCATCCTGCTCGCGCCGGTCGGAGGCATCGTGGTCGCTTCGCTCAGGCCGACAATGACGGTGCTCAACGGTGCGGTCACGGGCGACGCAGGGACCGTCTCGGTCGAGCTCCAGATCTCACTCGACTCAACATTCGCGAACCCGAACATCATCACGCTCGTTGCACATACACGTGCCTCTGGCGAGACGAATCTGCACTTCAGAGAGGACACGCTGCTGCCGGAGATGGAGTACTTCTGGCGCGGGCGCAGTACGAACAGGGATCTGCCGGACGTGAACGGTATAGTGTCGACGTCTACGTTACCTGTGCAGACCGCCGTCGGTGTGACGACCGACTGGTCTGCCACACGGACGTTCCGGACACCGTCTGCTGGCGCAGCGACCGCGGAACCCTCGACACCGGGTCCGCCCCCCTCATCAGGCTGCTGCCCACCACCAAACCGCTTTTCGGTGGTCCTACAGGTGGCCGCCGAGACCGGGTATCCGAATTCGGGAATCAGCGTGTTGACCTTTACGCAGTTAGTCGCCGAGCGTCTCCACGCGGAAGATGCCAACTGGGGACGCTATGTCAATTCCAAGGGCAACCTTGGGAAGGACACCGTAGGGTACCGGATCAACAACCAGAACGACCACCCGTACAAGATCGACATCGTCCTCGGCGCGGGCGGCTCAGACCCAAAACCCCGTTGGGGTGAAGAGGGTATAGGCGACGGGTCCTGGAGGGCCCCGTGATCTAACGGCCAGGGTGCGTGGCCAACGATCGTGCGATCGTCCTGAGGAGCCCTAGATTCAGCGACGTCGCGTGGTCGCCAGCTGTGAGGTCGACAGCCGCGACCGCTTCAGATTCCTCGTCAACGCTTCCGAGATCACAGGACTTGAGCGGCGTACCCACGTGAACCCTCTGTTCCACGTGGCTCTGCGAATCCCGTATTATAGGGCGCTGTACGAATCCATCTCGGGAGGGGGCGGACGTTCACATGGATACTCCCACGTCGCGGGTCCGAAGGTGTTTTGCCAACGAGATGGTCCTGGCCCTGACCGCTGTTGTCATCGCTTGCGACTCGAGCCCGACAGCACCGAGCGTTCAGTCGGCCACTGACGGCGGTGGTCAGGTGTTCGCTACAGCTGTCGATCCGGGCCTACCCCAGAATAAAGCCGCGTTGAAGGCAACGGCACCCGGCCTTGTGTCACCTGCCGACGGCGCGGAAGTCAGTGATCCAGCAGTCGTGCTAACGGCGACGACCCCGTTGGCGGTCCACAACGTGCCCTGGCAGTTCGACGTCAGGTTCGAGATCTACGCGAACTCGAATCCCGAACAACCGGTTTACTCGCAAGCGGTGCCCCAGGGCCAGGGAACGACGAGTGATGATGTACCGGGCGGTGTCCTCCAAGATGAGACGCTCTACGTCTGGCGAGCGCGAGCAGAGAGCGAGGGGGAGACCGGACCCTGGTCTACCGTCAACGGATTCACCATCCTCAAGCCACCTGTCCCGCCGGCGCCGGTGGGGGGGGGCTGCTGCCCGCCGCCGAACCGCTTGGCTGTGGTCCTACAGGTGGCCGCCGACACGGGTTATCCGGATTCCGGGATCTCCGTGCACGACTTCACACAAAGAGTTGCCGAGCGCCTCGCTGCGGAAGATGCCAACTGGGGTCGCTATCTCAATAGCAACGGCAACCTTGGGAAGGACACCGTGTCGTATCGGGTCAATGGCCAGAAGGACCATCCGTTCAAGATCGATATCGTCCGCGGCGCTGCCTCCTCCAGCCCGTCACCCCATTGGGTTAAACATGGTCTGGCCGACGGCACCTGGAAGCAAGTCAATTGAGGGTCGGGTTCCTCTGGCGTCGGCCCAAGGCCCCCTTCGAAACAAGGGCGTTCGACCTCCACGAGCGCTAGTGTAGGCTCGTGCTGAGCGTCCTCGCCCAGTCCGTCTGGCTACGTGGTGCGACAACCGTTGCCATCCTTGCCTACCTCGTCTCTCAAACCGATATGCGCGCAGCCGGCGAGGCCCTCGTCTCGGTTGATTTGCGCTTCCTCCTGCTGGTCCTCGTGCTCGTCGGTGTCGACCGCGCCGGCATGGTCTTGCGCTGGGTCCTCTTGGTGAGGAGCAGCCAGCAACCCGTGGCCGTGAAGTCGGTGGTCTGGATCCATCTTGTGAGCTCTTTTCTCGGGAGCATGTTGCCGGCGGGCGTCGGCGGAGATGCGGCACGAGCTTACACGCTATCGCGCCGGACGGCGCAGGCGACCGAGGCCGTCGCCTCCGTCGCCGTCGACCGTCTCGTGGGTGTGGTCTCGATTGCCACGATGGGTGCCATAGGCCTCGTGGTCTGGGCTCTGCGCGCCCCCTCTGTGCCACGCGGTGTTGTCGTGCTGGTCACGCTGTCGACGGTTGCGCTCGGAGTCATCACCCTCTGGTCCGACCGCGTCGTCCGGGGCACACTGCCGCCATCGTGGCAGGCGTCGGGCGCGGGTCGATACCTTCTCGGTGTGTCGGACGCGGTGGCCCGCTACCGTGCCAGACCGTCGACGCTCGTGGCCGTCTTCCTTGTGTCGCTCGGCGTGCAGGCGCTACGGATTGTCGAGGCGTATCTCTTGGGACGCGGCCTGGAGATCGACGTCGGGCTGGGTTACTACCTCGTCTTCATGCCGGTTGGATTGCTCGCTTTGTTGTTGCCGATTTCAATCGGGGGGTTCGGCCTTCCACAGGGCGTGATCGTCTGGTTGCTACGGCCAGTTGGTGTCCCCGACCCGCAGTCCCTGGCACTCTCGACCCTGATCGTCGTTACCGGTCTAGTGGGTACGCTCCCGGGTGCCCTCCTTTACGCCCGCACCAGGAAGAAATAGCATTGCTCACGGACGGCTCACGACTGGGCTGTTCGCCACCCTGGGAAAGCTGTGGCGCGCACCCCGAATGGTTTGCTCGCCGCGGGTTCTCGTTTCAAGCCGAAGAACACGACTGTTCTGACCTTGCCACTACGCCCGAGATGCCATAATGCCCCGATTCCGCATCGGCGCATGAGGTTTGAGGTCATTCGGTAAGATGTTGCGTCCACGATGGGTTGCCGCCTGTTTAGCGGGGACCCTGGTTGTTGGCTTGTTCGTTCTGGATAGTTTCGAGACCCCGAGGACACACGTCCCCATGGACGGCGAATGGTTGACGTTCGCCGCCGATCTCCACAGTTCGAAATACTCGGCTGTCGATCAGATTACCCATAACAATGTGCACCTGCTGAAGCCCGCCTGGAAGTGGAGTGTCGATGACGTCGATGGTCCGACTGGCGCGCGGCGGCGAGGGATTTTTCGTTCGACGCCCTTAATGGCCAATGACACCCTGTACGTCAGTACTGCACTCAACATGGTCGTCGCGCTCGACCCAGGCACCGGAGAGCTACGTTGGGTGCACGACCCGAAGGCCTATGAGTTCCAAATACCATCCATAGGTCTGAACAGTCGCGGTGTCGCCTATTGGCATGACGGCGGAGACGAGGCGCGAATCATTCTTGCTACGGGAAGCTCGCAGCTCATCTCGATCGATGCGTCAACTGGTGAATCCACTAGTGGTTTCGGCGACGGAGGAATCGTCGACCTTACACAGGGATTGAACAGAGAGATCTCACGATCGCAGTACTCAGTCAGCTCCCCGCCGACCATCTGTCGCGACACGATCGTCGTGGGTTCCTCGGTCTGGGACCGAGGGCGCACGCAGCGCATGCCGCCAGGCGATGTCCGAGGTTACGACGTCCGCACCGGCGAGATGAAATGGATCTTCCACACCATCCCGCAGCCGGGTGAATTTGGGGTTGGAACCTGGGAGAACGACTCGTGGGAGTACACAGGAAGCACCAACGTCTGGTCGATGATGAGCTGCGATGAGGAACTCGGCTTTGTCTATCTCCCCACCGGCACGGCAACAAACGACTGGTACGGCGGACATCGTCTCGGCGATAATTTGTTTGCCGAGAGCCTCGTGTGTCTGGAGGCCGAAACCGGCAAGCGAGTCTGGCACTTTCAAGGTGTGCGTCACGGTGTGTGGGACTATGACTTCGCCTCAGCGCCAAACCTCGTGGACATCAGCGTGGACGGGCGTCTGATTCGGGCAGTCGCACAGGTGAGCAAACAAGGTTTCACGTACGTTTTTGACAGGGCCACCGGCGAGCCCGTCTGGCCCATCGAGGACCGTCAGGTACCGGCGAGCACGGCACCTGGCGAGCGTCTCTCCGCCACCCAGCCGTTTCCAACTAAACCGCCGCCATTCGAACGACAGGGAATCACGACAGACGATCTCATCGACTTTACTCCTGAACTTCGGGCCGAGGCGCTCACCATCGTCGAGGATTTCGTGATAGGACCGCTTTTCACGCCGCCAATCGTGGCCGGCCAAGACGGGAAGGAGGGGACTATCCAGGTGCCAGGTCTGCTCGGCGGAGCCAACTGGCCTGGCGCAGCGTTTGATCCGGAGACCGGGTTTCTCTTCGTCCCGTCGAGTACGTATCCTAGCGTTCTGGCGTTGAAACCTGGGGATGACTCGTCGGATCTCGACTACCTCTTCAAGACGTGGATTCGAGAGCCACGGCGGCCTCGAGGCTTGCCCCTGCTCAAGCCTCCATACTCTCGAATCACGGCCATCGATCTGAACGCCGGAACGATAGCGTGGCAGGTTGCGCGCGGGGACGGTCCGCGAGAACAAGTCAACCGAATTATCGGCGGCAATCGAGATGTCGGCCCACTGGGTTCGCCGATTAACGCTGCCGTGATCACGAACGGGCTGCTTCTCACCAAGACCCTCCTCTTCGCCAACGACGCTTCACCGCCAACAGGAGGAGTCATGCGGGCCCTCGACAAGGAATCTGGACAGACCGTCTGGGAGCAGGCGATCGAGACGGAACCATTCGGGGCACCGATAACCTACATATACGAAGGTAAACAGTACATCGTTTTCGCCACCGGAGGCAGACGGTATGCCCCGGAGCTGCATGCGTACTCCTTACCGTAATGCTGTGTCGGAAAGCCACTTGCAGCAGAGAGGGTGGCTTGACCCGGCTGATTGTGCTGGAGCGCTGGCTGGCAGGCGTTTGTAATCTGAGCATTCCACTAGCTCACCACGTCGTAGGTATGTTTGACGTCGGCGATCTCTTGGTCCACACGTTCCCGCGACCAGTCGAGCTCCTCGGCCATCACTTCGGCGGCTACCAGCAAGGCATCATCGCCTGGATGACCGCCTGACCCGGCCTCCGTACGCCGGAGCACGGCATCCGAGAGTCTGACCGCCATTTCCTCCCGCGCGGCGTGCCGGATCTCACCGGCGGTCACGGAGCACCCGGTGCCAAGCTCGGCGGCGTCACTCGGTGTCGCTTCCAATCGCTGGAGCAGCGCCGGATAGGTCGTTCCGTACGAGCGTGCAAGGCGAGTCGCGGTGCGCTCGGTCACACCAGGTCCGGCAGCCTCCACGGCTCGGTGAACGAAACGGTCGGTGTCCTCGATGTCACCACCCACCAGTGGTGTGTCGGCCGTTCGACAGGGGGGAGGCGTCTTGTCGAGGAGGCGGAACACGGTGTCCACCGCCGCCTGCGCGGTATCTCGGGCCGTGGTGTAACGCACACCCAGGACGCTGACTAGGCCGTGCAGCCCGCCCTCACGGTGGTCTTGCACCGCGCTCGTCTTCCTGAGTGAGACATGGGAGCCATCGCCCGTTGCCGGAAGCAGGCCCCGATGGACCATGCTGAGGTCAGACAGCCCAAGTTTCGCCCCTGGAAATGCCTGGCCGACCTCTTCGAGAAACTGCTCCACGATGCCCCGGGTGACGAATCGCTCCCCGGCTTGTCCGCGAAACGGGTCGTGGCTGGTGCCAACGATCGTGAACTCCCTCCACGGGACCATGAACAGCATTCGGTCTCCGGATTGACCCGCTACCCCATGCGATGTGACCAGCGGTCGCGGTGTCACGAGGTTCATCGCGACCGACAAGGCTGCAGGAAGACCGGTGGCGAGTTCCGGCGCCAAGGTGCGCAGTAGCTGGGGTGCCCAGGGGCCGGCGCAGTTCAGCACCACCCGGGCGCGGAGGTCGACCCGAACGTCGTCGAGTCGATCATGCACTGAGACACCAGTCACGCCATCACGGGTCCGCAACAGGGACGTGGCCTCGACGTAGTTGGCGGCCTCGGCGCCGACCTGGATCGCTGACAGAAGAAAGGAGAGAGTGACCCTGTCGCTGTTGTACATCTGACAGTCGTGCCACTCGATTCCCCCACTCACACCCTTCGGGTCGAGCGACGTATTCAGAGCCAGACACTCGTCTCGTGACATGAGACGACTGGGGGGGAGATGGTGCGCCGAGTCTGAGAAGTCGTTGCGGTCGCGCGCCAGCGCGTCGTTCAGCGAGAAGAACGCGCGCATCGCCCAGCGGTTGCGTGGCAGACCAGCATACGTCGGGATGATGAATGGAAGTGGTTGCACCAGGTGAGGCGCAATCCGCGACAGTGCCCGACGTTCTCGAACGAACAACCGTTGCTCGACGACGTTGCCGGATGTCAACGCCCGAATGCCCCCGTGTAGCGTCTTGGCGCTATTGAACGACGTGCCGCCTCCGAAGTCCGATTTGTCGATGATCGCGACGGAAAGACCGCGCTGGGTGGCATCCCACGCGGCCGCAGTGCCGTAGATGCCCGCGCCGATGACCACAAGGTCGAACGTTGTGTCGGTGAAACGCCGCAGGTCGCGAAGCACGAGGGATATACTACTGGGCCGTCCACGCTGGTGTCCCGAGTTCTGCTGAGAACTAACTCATGGCCGTCGAGCGACCACATCTTTCCGACATCCAAGGCTACTGGAATGAGCGTATCCATGACGTGGAGATGACCGACCATCCGGTCGGGTCCCGAGAGTTTTTCGCCGACCTCGATGAGTATCGCTTTGACAAGCTTCGGTACCTACCGCGGGTGGTCGATTTCGAAGGCTATCGCGACCGGGCGTTGCTGGAGGTCGGTTGCGGTATCGGCACCGACCTCGTGCGCTTTGCTCGCGGTGGCGCTCGGGTGACAGGCATCGACCTCACCGAACGGGCGATCGACCTGGCCAAGAAGAACCTCGACTTCAACGGAGTCGAAGCCGGAGCAGACCTGCGGGTTACCAACGGCGAGGCCATGCCATTTCCCGACGAGACCTTCGACGTCGTCTACGCTCACGGTGTGCTGCAGTACACCGCCGACCCGGCGCGGATGATCGCCGAGTGTCATCGCGTGCTGAAGACAGCGGGCCGTGGCATCTTCATGGTTTATAACAGGGTGTCGTGGCTCAGCGCCCTGTCGAAGGTCATGCAGGTGCCCCTAGAGCATGAGGACGCACCCGTGTTGCGATTATTTTCGATAGCAGAATACCGGCGGCTCCTGAGAGCGTTCGCAGAGGTACGGGTCGTCCCGGAACGCTTTCCCGTTGCCTCGCGGCTGCACGGGGGGTGGAAGGGCGCGCTCTACAACGGTGTGTTCGTCGGAGCGTTCAACGTGCTGCCCAGGCGCCTGGTACGGCCCCTCGGGTGGCACCTGATGGCGTTCTGTAAGAAGTAGATAAGAAGTCGGGGTGCTTGCGGGGCTCACGGTCGGGGAACGGCGGCACCGCTGGTCGGGGGACGATGTGGGCTCGCATCCCGACCTCCCGGCGACTGAAGTCGGCGCCGGACTAGAGCGCCGCCTGGGGCGGTCTTGAGCGGTTGCGCCTCTTCTCACGCGACGCACGCATGAGGAATCTGGCGTAGGGCCCCACCTGCTTGATTGCCGAGACGTTCATCTGGCAAGGGCTCAGGCAGGTCGGGCACTTCTCGTTTATCACCTGCTTCCGGTGTTGCTGGCTGGCCGCCCGGAAGTAGATCTCTTCGGCATCGTGGTCCCGCACATTCCCGACGACCTCGCTGTTCTCACAGAAGAACAGCCCGCCGTCAGGGTTGACCATGATGCCCTGCGTCTGGAATGGACAGGGGGCCAACCGGTGATACCCGTTCGCGATCATGTCGGCGTAGTGCATGTAGATGTAGTTCTGGCCGTCGAGGAGCGGGTCCATCCGCACGCGGTCCAGAAAGAACTCCCGCATCTGAGCCTCTTCCTCGCCCACCGGCTGGCATTTCTCGGCGAGGTCCTGGTTGCCCAGCATCGGGTCGGTGAACCGCACCATGTTGAACACGATGTCCAGGTCGTTGTCCCGAGCCCAGTTCAGGATGTTGTCGGCATCCCCGAGGTTCTGCGAGAAGAGTGTGGCCGAGATACCGAAATTGAAGTGCGAGTACTGCTTCTGCAGCGCCTGCATCGCGCGAATCGTCTCGTTCGCTTTCTCGAAGCCGCTCTTGACCTGCCGGACGTCGTTGTGCATCTGACCGACGCCGTCGATCGAGACCCTGGCGCTGAAGATCACCCCGCGATCTCGCGTCGCTTCGACTATC
This sequence comes from Vicinamibacterales bacterium, assembly GCA_965249105.1. Lineage (GTDB taxonomy): Bacteria > Acidobacteriota > Vicinamibacteria > Vicinamibacterales > UBA8438 > CAUZIB01. The sequence continues at coordinate 3,900,332 of OZ252219.1, forward strand.
TTGGTGAGCATCGGGATGGCCCGGTGGGGAGTGAGGCCGGTCGTGTTGATGCCGAGCTTTCGAAGCCGCGGAAGCTTGTCGAGCATGATCTGACACATTTCCACCAGGTCGTTTCGGGTGGTCGGCTCGCCACCCGACACATTGGCGTTCTCGATGTTCTGCCACAGTCCCGAGTCGAACATTCGATCGATCTCGTCGAGCGTCATGTCGGACTTGCGGTCGCCACGGGTCCAGTTATTGCACATCTCGCACCGCGCATCGCACACGAACGTACAGTGCAAAATGAGGACGGTCGGACGGATGGGCGTGAAGTGAGAAACCGCTGAGTTGAGAAGATCTCGAGGCGCGCCCGCCACAGCCTTGGCGAGGTATCGGAGGGCGTAAACTTGTGCCACTGAGGGAGCAATCTTACGTCTTTTCGGAGCGGGCGTAAAGGGACGCGCGGGCACGGTGCCGGCATCCTTGGATGACATCAAAGATCTCAACGCAGCCGCTGCCGATCGTTGCGGCAGTCAAGACCGCCGACCGGAGATATAGTCGACGACACTGAGCAGGACATCATCGCAATCGCTACGGTTGCAGTCGTCCGAAGGATGTCCTGAGCACCTACCCGTCCCGAGTGCAGGTGCTACGCCTAACCGTCAGGACGAGGCATTTCGCAGCCGGTGGCAAAACGAAGGTGTCATTGGCCCGGCTCGTTTTGGGTGTGCTAGCATGCGCAGACTCATTCACCCTGGAACGCCCCACCTACAAGAGCGGAAGGAGTTTGGCGGAGATGACGAAGCGGAAGCGCTTGATCCTGTGTGCGTCCGTCCTGCTGACCGTTTGTGCGGCATCCACGGCGGAGGCTCAGCTTCGGGAGCCCGCGCAACGCTTTTTCATCAGTATCGATGGCGGGTTTCAGAGTGGAAGTCAGCAACTCCAGCATCAGGTCGTGACCCCGGAGGTCTACGGGGAGGACCAGATCACGGAGACCGATTACAACATGGACCGCAGCGGTGCGGCACTGCGGGCCAACGTCGCCGCGAGGCTGTGGGGGAATCTGGGATTTGGGGTCGGATACACCCAGAGCTCCGCGACCGGCGAGGGCACCGCGACGGTGGAGGCGCCACACCCCCTCTTTTTCGACCGTCCGAGAATCGTCTCTACGACCCTTACAGACCTGGGGCACCAGGAGGACCTCTTTCACTTCCAGGCCCTGTTCATCGTGCCAGTTAACGACCGGGTTCTGTTGCAGATCTTTGGAGGGCCCTCGGCGATGACCGTCAAGCAGTCGTCGGTGGTCGGCGCGACGACAGTCGAAGTCGGACCGCCTTTCACCGCCGTCACACTGGAAAGCGTTGAGGTCCGGCAGATGACCAAAACCGCGCTTGGATTCAACGTTGGATTGGACCTCGCGTATATGTTGCGGGAGAACTACGGGGCCGGACTATTCGTCCAGTACAACGGAGGGTCAATCGACTTTGACGAAAGTGGTGGCCCCCCGGGCGTGAAAGTTGGTGGGATTCAGTTCGGGGGCGGGCTCCGATTCCGATTCTGAGCTGACCCGGTAGGAATCAGTTGCCTGTTGATTAGTCGGCCACCTACCGCAGAGCCGATACCGCCTGGCGATTCTCTCAGCGACCCCGACATCATCGTCGGGGCAGTGCTCATTTCGGTTTTCGGCCCCTGAACCGGCGAACACCAGTCGTAGAGCGCAAGAACCGGGCCGGCCCGGCGATCTGCTATGATTCGTCCGGCTTGGCCTCCGCACGCATTCTCATGCTGGCCCCCGAGCCGTTCTTCGAGCCTAGGGGCACCCCGTTCAGCGAATACCATCGGATCAAGGCGCTTGGTGCACTTGGCCACCATGTCGACCTCTTGACTTATCCGTTGGGGCGCGATGTCGATCTGCCCAATTTGCGTATCCTCCGCTGCGGGCGTCCGCCCTTCGTGCGACGCGTCCGGGTCGGCCCGTCACTCACCAAGGTCGTGCTTGACGCCGCGTTAGCTGCGAAGGCGATGGCCGTGGTGCGTGCCACGCGCTATGACGCGATTCATTCGCATGAAGAAGCCGGTCTTCTTGGCGTATGGCTCGCTCGAAAACGGGGAATCCCCCATCTGTACGACATGCATTCGAGCTTGCCGCAGCAGCTGGCCAACTTCCGATACACCAGCTCGAGGGGCGCACAGCGGCTGTTCGAGTGGGCCGAGACGGCGATGATCGGCGGCTCCAGGGTGGTGATCACGATCTGCCAGGAGCTCCAGGACGCCGTCATCGAGGCTGGGGCTGGCGACCGGTCTTTCTTGATCGAAAACGTGATGGGCGGTGACGTTGGTGACGCCGGCGCGGTCTCGGCCGCGGGAGCCCCGGCGCGGATCCGCGCCCGATACGGTATCGACGCGGCACAACCCCTGGTGCTCTATACGGGCACCCTCGAGCCCTACCAGGGGCTCGACCTGCTCATCGACGCGTCGGCCCGATTGGCTCACACCCATCCGCAGGCACGCATCCTCGTCGTTGGGGGCGAGCCGCGCCAGGTGGACGAGACCCGCGAGCGAGCACGGGGCCGGGCAGACAACGTGGTGTTCGCGGGACAGCGTCCGGCGGTGGAGATCTCGGACTTCGTGGCGGCAGCCGATGTCCTCGTCTCACCCCGTATGGCCGGCACGAATACGCCCCTGAAGATCTATTCGTATCTTCGGTCCGGCCGGCCGATCGTGGCCACCAGACTTCGCACTCATACCCAGGTCCTCGATGACGAGACGGCCCTTCTAGTGTCGCCCGACTCGGCGTCGTTCGCTGAGGCTGTGGGACTGGTGCTCGACAAGCCGAATGTCGGGGGTCGGTTGGCCGAAGCCGCCAAGCGCCTTGCGGCGACCCGATATAGCCGCGAGTCGTATCTGGCCAAAACTGGGGCAGCCTACGAGCGGCTTCTGCAGGCGCCCGACGAGGAGTTGCGCACCTCCCTGTCATCAGACGCCTCGCCGGTTCAACGGTCGAAGGTCTCGTGACCGTCTTCGTGACCGGTGTCACCGGTTTCACCGGCGGGCACCTTGCCCGTTTTCTCGTCGGTCAAGGCTTCAAGGTTCGGGGGCTGGTGAGACCCCAGAGTCAGGGCCTGAGTGGTTCCCTGGAAGACGACGGTGTCGAGGTCGCTCTGGGAGACCTCCGGGACCGCGAGTCGCTCGACGCTGCCTGTCAGGGCGTAGAGGTCGTCTACCACATCGCGGCGAGCTATCGCACGGCCGGACAGGGGGCAGATGCCTATCGAGCGGTCAACGTAACGGGGACCGACCATGTGTTGAACGCCGCACTGGCGGCCGGCGTGCGACGGGTCGTCCACTGCAGCACCGGCGGTGTCCACGGGCACATCGAGCATCCACCGGCGACCGAGGAGGCCCCGCTGGCGCCCGGTGACATCTATCAGAAGACCAAGCTCGAGGCTGAGCGCCATGCGCAGTCGCTCGGTCAAGAGACCGGACTCGAGGTGGTCATCGCGCGACCGATCGGGATTTACGGGCCAGGCGACACACGGTTCCTGAGGATCTTTCGAGGGCTTGCCCGTGGACGTTTCCCGATGCTCGGGTCAGGCGAGGTGTTCTACCACCTGACGTATATAGATGACCTCGTGAAGGGTTTGATGTCGTGCGCGCAGGTGCCGACGGCAGCCGGGCGCACCTATCTCCTGTCCGGACCGCGATATACGACGCTCACGACCCTTGTCGCGATGATTGCCGACGAATTGGGCGTGTCACCACCCCGCTGGCATCTGCCCGTGTGGCCTGTCTGGACGGCTGGCGCTCTCTGCGAGGCTATCTGCGTGCCGCTCAAGATCGAACCGCCGCTCTATCGACGTCGCGTTGACTTCTTCACGAAGAGTCGGGCGTTTGACTCGACGCGCGCTCGCACCGAGATCGGCTGGGATCCGACGGTCGACCTTCGGGAGGGGATACACAAGACCGCCGGATGGTACGAGGAGCAAGGACTGCTGTGAATCGTCCTCTCAACATCGTCCACATCTGTGATCACCTCGGGTGGCCGGGGTCGCGGATGCACGGGGTGAAGCGACTGTTCGCCTGGATGATTCCCCGGTTCGACCAGGAGCGATTCAGGGTGTCGCTCATCAGCCTTCGGGAGCCTGATTCGTCAGAGGACACGCTCGAGTCGCAGGGAGTCGACGTCACCTATCTCTCGAAGTCGAAGTTCGACCCGTCCACCCTGCCGACGCTCCTCAAGCAGCTCGACCGGAAGCAGGCCGACATCGTTCACATGCACGGGTACGGGGCAACCACGTTTGGGCGGCTGGCGGCCGCGCGACGTGGCACGCCGACCGTGCTGCACGAGCACGCCAACTTGACCGACACGCCCTGGTTTCAGAAGGTCGCCGACCGGCTGCTGGCACCCTACACCGACTTGGCAATCGCGGTGTCACGCTCGACGGCGGAGTTCGTGACCAATGCGCGCCTCATTCCCGAAGCACGAACCCGGGTGGTCTACCTCGGGGCACCATATGACGAGTTCTCCCGGGACCGGACGCCGGACGAGGTTGCGGCCGCACGGGACGCGCTCGGGTTGCCGCTGAATCTGGACCGGCCGGTGGTCGGGACGGTGACCCGTTTGATGCCGTCGAAGGGCAATCAGTACTTCATCGAGGCGGCCCGGGATATCCTGGCGCGCAAGCCGGACGTGCATTTCTGTATTGTGGGCGAAGGAGAACTGCAATCCGACCTCGAAACGCAGACTCGGGCTCTGGGTCTTGGTGACAGGCTCAGCCTTCCTGGATTCACCCGCGACGTGGCTGGAGCGTTGTCGGCATTCGACGTGGTCGTCTTTCCGTCCCTGTGGGAGGGAACGCCCCTGACTGCGTTCGAGGCGTTGGCGGCCGGTCGGCCGATCGTCGCGACCGATGCAGATGGTCTCCTTGACATCCTGCACGACGGAGAGGACTCTGTCATCGTGCCGAAGCGGGATAGCGCCGCGATCGCTGCGGCCGTCATTGACCTGCTCGACGACCCGACCCGACGGTCGAGACTGGGAGCCGGTGCCCGTCGAACGGGCGCGGGCTACGACATCGATGCGTTCGTTCGAAAGATGGAGCAGCTCTATCTCTTGATGCACGAGATCTCGCGCCAAACCGGTCGGACCGGGGTCGCCACCTCCGACCTGAGTTTCCTGTCTGGGGGGCCAGACCGATGACGGCGGGCGTCGCTCCAAAGACCACACGCGGCGTCGATCCGGGTGGGTTGGCGGCAGTCGTGGTGCTCGTCGTTGGTGCGTATGCCGCGCTGTCGATTGACGTCGTCCGGACGGGGTTTGGGATCAAGGGCGACGAGGCCACCTACGTCGCCATGGCCCTGAGCGCGGCATACGACGGCGACCTCGCGTTCGAGGCACGTGATCTGAGGCGCTTCTATCAGGTGTACAACACCGGTCCTGAAGGAATCTTTCTCAAGCGGGGGACCACCGCCACCTATCGTTTCGACGAGGCCTTTCCCTTTGTCCGCCGGGACACCGAGCCCGACGACCAGCCAAACCGCGTGTACTTCGGGAAGGCCTTCATCGCCTCCGTCGCCGCGGCACCCTTCGTGCGTCTGGCGGGGCTCAACGGGTTCCTGCTGTTTCACGTGGTGCTTTTTGCCGGGATCATCTGGCTCGGATACCGGTTCCTCGCGGCCCAGTCACCGCAGGGGCTTGCCCTTGGGTACACCGTTGTGTTCTTTGGAGCCTCGATCACGCCCCTGTATGCGATCTGGCTCACGTCCGAGGTCTTTCTCGTCGCCTGTGTCTTCGTTGCCTACTTTCTCTGGTTCTATAAGGAGGTGGCCCCACGTCCCGCAGGATGGCCGGGTGGCTTTCTCTTTGGCTCCGGGTCGGACATCGTCGGGGCCGTCGTCCTCGGGCTCGCGGTCTTCGCCAAACCGCTCCCGAGCGGCTTCTTGATCGTTCCGCCGGTGGTGTGGGCGCTCACCCGGGGACGACTCCGGTCGGGCGTCCAGATCGGCGCCATCGCCGTGGTGGTGGCGGCGGCAGGATTCGCGGTGAACGCCGGTATCAGCGGCGAGTTCAACTACCAGGGTGGCGCCGAACGCCGGACATTCTACGGTGGGATGGAGAACGGGTTTCCATTCGGGCCGCCCAATCTGCCCTTCGAAGAGAAGGGGTTGGAACGGGCGACTAACGAGGTCATCGTGGAGGAGCGATTGAGCCCCGTCGGGCTCGTGAGTCTGCTCGGTACCAACCTCGGCTACTTCCTCGTCGGACGCCACTTTGGCTTCATCCCTTTCTTCTTTCCCGGCGTCGTCGCGGTGGGTCTGTTCCTCTGGCACCGTGCGTCTCGTAGAGCGTGGCAGTGGGCAATCCTCGGCACAGCGGCACTGAGCGCCATCGGGTTGGCGCTCTACATGCCCTACACCTGGTCGGGCGGGGGAGGACCGCCGGGCAACCGGTATTTCCTCCCTGTCTACTCGGCGATGTTCTTTCTGACGCCGCCGCTGACCTCGTTGGTAGCGCCGGTGCTGGCCGGTCTCGGTGGGACGCTTTTTATCGTCCAGATTCTGGTCAATCCGTTCGTCGCCGCGAAGCGTCCCTATCTGAGTGTCGAGCGTGGCCCGTTGCGGGCGCTCCCCGTCGAGTTGACGATGCTCAACGATCTGCCGATCATGAACGACGCGTCTCGGTCGCGCGTGCCGTATAGCCGCGACCCACCGCTGCTGCTCTACTATCTGGACCACAACGCGTATCCACCGGAGTCGCCGGGTATCTGGGTGACGGGTGGTCGCCGGGCCGATGTCATCGTGAGAACCAACCACCGGCCGTTCGAGGAGGTCGAAGTCACCTTGTTGTCCCGCGTGGCCAACACGGTGACGGTGGAGCTCGGTGGCGACCGTCGAGAGGTTGATGTCGAGGCCGACACGCCGACCTCCGTCACGCTCGTCCCTCGAGGCGTCTATGCCCGTCGTAGCTGGGCGTATTTACTGTCGGTAACCGCTCGCGCAGGGTTCACCCCTCGTCTCGTCGAATCGGGATCACGTGACGGACGGTATCTGGGTGTCGCGGTGACGCTCGATGCCCGGCCCGCACCGGAGTCCGCCGCGCGGGAACAGTAGTGTGTGTCTCGAGTGCGTTCCGTTGAACCTGGAAATGGCGTCGAGCTTACCGTAGTCTTTAGGTGATTCTGGAGAGGCAGGCCCAATGAGTGCGGACGAACACGTGGAACTGCTCCAGTTGGCGAGCCCGGATGCATCTGGCGACCAGACGCTGAGCCTCAACCGATTCGGTGTGGACCCTCGACAGGGGCGGGTTTGGTGCAACTGGCCGCATAGCACCGTGGTCCTCACCTGCGATGGAACCGTCGTGTGTGGGTGCGGCGACGCCTTCAACGACAACCCGATGGGAGATGCCCGGCAGCAAAGCGTGCTGGACATCTGGCGTGGCGAGGGGTTTCAGGGCATGCGACGTGGGATGCGTGACGGTCATCCCGCTCCCTTCTGCGAGCGCTGTGGGCTCATGGAGATTCATCCACCGGACTTCGAGCCCCCAGACCTCCCGCTCGTGCCGGATACGTACCCGCGTGAGCTCTACGTCGAGCCGACGATTATCTGTAACCTTCGGTGCCCACAGCCCGCCTGCGTCCCTGAGGAGGTATACGACACGCGATCGGACCGAATGCTCTCGTTCGACCTCTACAAGAAGGTGCTTGACGAGCTCGGACCCCATCTCGAGCGCATGGTCTTTTACAACTACGGAGAGAGCTTCATCCACAAGGATGCGTTCCAGATGATCCGGTACGCAAAGGACGTGAACCCCAAAATCTGGATCTGGACCTCCACGAACGGCCACTACTTCGACAAGCCCGAGAAGGTCCGGGCGCTGGTCGATTCGGGGATCGACGAGATTCAGTTCAGCATCGACGGGGCGACCCAGGAGGTCTACGAGCAGTACCGCATACGCGGTCGCCTGGACAAGGTTTTGGATGGGATCCGGGCCGTTGTCGAGGAGCGCGAGCGCTGTGGCACGCCCGGGCCCTGGATCCTCTGGAACTACATCCTATTCCGATGGAACGACTCCGATGAGGAGATGGAGCGCGCTCGTGCGCTCGCGATCGAGCTGGGCGTCGACCGCCTCACGTGGACGACGACCGACCAGCCGCTCGGCATGCCCTCGACACGCTTCGTGCCGGGCACTCCCGACTACGAACGGATCCGTCCGGGACTGCTCGGCGGGGGAAGGGACACGCCCAGTGCCGTTCGGTGGCGGGCAGGGATCGAGGTGATTGACCTGCCCGCGAAGGTCTCGGCTGGTGACGCGGTCGTGGCTCGCCTGCGCGTTCGCAACGATGGTGAGGTCCGGTGGCCGTCGAGTCTGGAGCAGACCACCCGACCGGTCCGGGTCCACGGCCGAATGCAACCGGGCGGCGGTGGATCCGACGGCAAGATGTTTCTCGTCGGGGTCCTGCCCCAGGCAGTGGCGCCGGGGGAGAGCGTCGATCTCGAGATGCTGGGGTTCGTCGGTGGCCCCGTGGGACAAGGCCGGGTCAAGGTGGATCTCCTTCTGGGGGAGCGTTGGTGGTTCGAGGAGCTAGGGAGCGAGCCGCTGGTGCGAGATCTCGAGATCGGTGACGGCGGGGGACGTCCTCCGCTTCTGGAGTTGGTTTCAAGTCCCTCGACGGTTAGTGTGGACGAAGGGTTTGAGATCGCGGTCCGGGTTCACGGCCGGGTCAACTGTCCGATCGATGGGTCGCCGGCCGCGATGCATCGCGGTGGTGTCGGCATCCGCTGGGTCTCCGGCGAGGCCGGCGTGAACCCCGCGGAAGGGCCGCGGTGCTACTTCGAGCCCCCCTTGAGCCCCGGGGAGGTTCGAGAGCTACGTCTGGCCGTTCCGGCAGGGTCTCTCACGCCTGGCCGCTGGACGGGCAATCTGGATCTCCTGCAAGAAGGGCTGACCTGGTTCGAGACCCTGGGGTTCGAGCCGTTGCATCTGGATCTCACGGTCACCAGGGCACTCCGCTAGCGTGGCACGCATTACGGTCGCGACCTCCCATCCGCCGTTCTCCCAGGGTGGTCACCTCGTGATTGCCAACGCGCTGGTAGCCGCCCTCAATGACGCGGGGCACGGGGCGGCGCTACTCCTGACGCCGCAGAATCGATTCGGCCGGCAGGCGGCCGCCTATACTGCGACCTGGTTGACCGATGTTGGGCTCGCCCACGATGGTCGGCCGGTGGACCAGGTCATCAGTCTGCGGTTTCCCAGCTATGCCGTGCGGCACGCCGTGCATACCTGCTGGCTCAATCATCGGATGCGCGAGTACTACGACCAGTGGCCTCGTTTCTCCGGGCTCCTGTCGTCGAGAGGCCGCGTCAAAGAAGGGATCCGTCGTCGTCTGATCCACGCCGCTGATAGGTACTTGCTGACGCGGAACGTGACCCGGCTATGTGCACAGTCGCGAACGATCCAGGCGCGTCTCGAGCGATGGGGTGGGATCGCGTCGACCGTCGTCCATCCGCCACCGCCGCCTCGTCCGTATCGCTGCGACGCCTACGACAACTTCGTGCTCGTGGTCTCGAGGTTGACTCCTCTGAAGCGGGTTGGTTTGGTCCTCGATGCGCTCGGCCACCCCGATGCTGCCGGTGTCTCGTGTGTCGTCGTCGGTGACGGCGAAGAGGCGGCGGCGCTTCGCCGAGCGGTGGTCGAGCAAGGGATCGAAGACCGGGTATCGTTCCTGGGAGCGGTGGACGACGATGTACTGCTGACCCAGCTGGCTACGTGCCGAGCCGTGTGCTTTCCGGCAGCTCACGAAGACTACGGTCTGGTCACCGTCGAGGCCTTTGCGTCGGGTAAGGCGGTCATCACCTGTCGCGACAGCGGTGGCCCAACCGAGCTGGTCGAGGACGGTACCAGTGGGCTTGTGACCGACCCCGATGCACCATCGCTGGCAACAGCTCTTGCCTCGGTGTCGGCCGACCAGGCCCTGGCCGAGCGTCTCGGAGCGGGCGCCCTCCGGCAGGTCGCCGCGATGACCTGGGAACGAGCGTTCGACCAACTCTTGCTCGTGTAGACTGCCTGTTGAACTCACCAGAGTAAGTATCCCCCGGCAAAGCCGGGGGCCTTAGTTTGTGAGCCGCTCAAAGCGGCATGACGTGCCCGCTATGCGGTCACTTGAGCCACCTCACGGTGGCCACTCTACTCCAACGGCAACTGATCCGACCGCCGGTCCTCGCGTTCCTGCTGCTGGATGTACTCCCGAATGACCCGCTCATCGCGACCCACCGTGGACACGAAGTAGCCCCGGGCCCAGAAGTGCTGCCCCACGAAGTTCCGCGAACGTCCCGCGAACTCCCGAGCGATGTGGATGGCACTCTTCCCCTTGAGATATCCGATGACCTGGGCGACAGAGTACTTCGGCGGAATCGACATCATCATATGCACATGGTCCGGCAACAGATGCCCCTCCTCCACCTCGCTCTCGCGATGCAGCGCCAGACGGCGGAACACCTCGCCCAAATCCCGCCGCAATCCCCCGTACATCGCCTTTCTTCGATACTTCGGGATGAACACAACGTGATACTGACAGTGCCATTTCGTATGATTGAGACTTCGGTAGGTCGGCATGAGGTCTCCTTCTCGTGATGCTTGAGCGGCTCACGGGAAGGAGTTCCTCACGTGACTCCCCGAAACGTCAAACGGGGCTGGCCGCCCCGGCAAAGCCGGGGGGTCTCCCACGGCAACTAGCCATGGCCTATCGCAGCACGCTCGAATCCAAGATCGCCCGCAAGGTCACGAAGGCAATGAGCACCTTCGACCTGGTGGAGGACGGCGACCGGATCATGGTGGGGCTGTCGGGGGGGAAGGACAGCTGGGCGCTGATGCAGGTGCTCGACGTGCTGCGCCGACGCGCGCCCGTCGACTTCTCGCTCGTCGCCGTCAACGTCGATTCGGGATACGCCGAGTACAAGCATCAGGAGATCTCGCGCGCCTGCGAAGCCCGGGGGTGGGAGTATCGGATCGAGCACACGCAGATCGGCGAGATCATGGACGACGTGCTCGAGGCTGACGCGACCCCGTGCTCGCTGTGTGCCAAGCTGCGGCGAGGGGTCCTGTATCGGGTCGCGACCGACGTCGGTGCGACCAAGATTGCGCTCGGACATCACGCCGATGACTTTCTTGAGACCCTGCTGCTCAATCTGTTTTTCTCCGGGAGTCTCAAGGCGATGCCGGCGAAGCTCGTCTCGGACGACCGGCGACATGTCGTGATCCGACCGATGGTTTACGTGTCGGAAGACGAAGCGCGGGTGTATACGCGCGAAAGCGCATTGCCGGTGATCGGCTGCTGTTGCCCGGTCTGCGGCGATCTCAGCCTCAAGCGGCAGCGGCTCAAACGCCTCTTGCTGGACTTCGAGAGCGAACACCCCGGCGTCAAGAACTCGATGCTCAAGGCCCTGAGCAACGTGGCGCCACGCCACCTGCTCGATACCCGCCTCAATCCGCCTTCGGATTTGCGCGCGGAGGTGTCGGGGCTCGCAGAGAGACCGGAGGCCGACCTTCCGCCTTCGAGCATCTCACCCTAGCCGCCTAGATCCTGACCCCCGACTCCCGATTCCTTGACCTCCGACTTCCAATGCGAGCGGTCCTCCAACGCGTCTCGTCTGCTCGGGTATCGGTCGACGGCCGTGAGGTCGGTTGCATTGGCCCTGGTGTGGTGGCGATGGTGGGGATCGGGAAAGAAGACGGTGAGTCCGACACCGAGTACGTCGTCGGCAAGATCCGAGATCTCAGAATCTTCGATGATGATGACGGCAAGATGAATCGGTCACTGTCCGATGTGGAGGGAGCCGTGCTCGTGGTCTCCCAGTTCACGTTGTACGCAGACTGTCAGCGTGGGAGGCGCCCGTCGTTTGCCGCCGCTGCGCCGCCCGAGGTGGCCCGGGGGCAATACGACGCCCTGGTGAAGCGCCTGCGGGGGAGCGGGCTCACCGTCGAGACTGGTCGGTTCCAGGCGATGATGGAGGTGGAGCTCGTGAACGACGGGCCGGTGACGATTCTGCTGGACAGTCGGGAGAAGTCCTCGCGCGGGTAGCCGGGTCTCACCGTCCCGTCTGCCGCACCCCGACTCATGCATCCGAAGGCACTCGTCAGACTCGCCATTCTTGGAGAAGGCCTTCTTGTGTTGCTCGCAGTGGCATGGGGGTGGTGGCGAGAGCTCCCACTCCCGGCTGGGGCGGTCTGGGAAGGTGTGCTGGTCGGGTGTGGGGCAGCGGCAGTACTTGCGGCTCTCAATTTTTATCTGCTGTGTGGCGCGCCAGCCATACCGCCCGTTCGTTCGGTCCGACGACTCTATCTTCAGGCGCTCAAGCCAATATTCTCCGGCGTAACGGTTCTTCAGGCGCTCGTGATCGGCCTTGCGGCCGGGCTCGGAGAGGAGCTCTTCTTTCGCGGCGTCCTTCAGACAGAGCTTGGTCTGCCGGCGGCCAGTCTGATCTTCGGCCTCTTGCACACAGGAGGGAAGGGAACGTTCGTGTTCGGCTGCTGGGTGGCGGTGATGGGCGCGCTTCTCGGCGCGCTGATGCAGTGGACGGGTGGGCTGACCGCGCCGGTCGTCGCGCATGCGGTGTACGATGCAGCCGCTTTGCTCTACATACGGAGTGCCACGGACTGTGTTGCGGTCACGGCCGAGGATGTTGGGGCTGGCACCGGACGTCAGTGAATGGGCATGGACCAGGACTGAGAATCCTGCGGTGGAGGACTGTGGGTGGGCTCCTGTGCCTGCTGGTGTCGGGGCCGGCTGTGGCTCAGCAGAGGCCGCTCGAGACGCAGGACCCCGATCCGATCGGGGAGGGGAAAATTCTGGTCGAAATGGGGGGCATGTATCTCCGCGAACAGTCGTTTCCCGTCTCGGGGCTGCGCGGACACTATACGAATGCTCCGAGCCTTGGCCTTCGCTTTGGCGTCGGTGGCGTGGCAGAGCTTCAGGTGACCCACGTCTCCTATCAGCATTTGACCGTGACCGAACGGTTCGACGCACCGCGCGACCACGTGCTGATGTTCGATGGCAACAGCACGTCGAGCTTCGATGACCTTGTGGTCGGCGCCAAGATACGGCTGCTGGGCGAGCGGTCGAATCGGCCGTCGCTGGGGATGCACTTTTCCACTAGGGTGCCGAACGCATCGGACGAGTCTGGCCTCGGCAAGGACACGATGGACTTCCGCAACTCGGTCCTCGTGGGGAAAACAATGGGCCCGGTACGGACCGTGCTCAACGTTGGTCTCGGGATCCTTGGTGACCCGACGAACGGTGTCCGTCAAAACGACGTGCTGCTCTATGGGCTGTCGGTCGTCGGCCGGGTCGCGGACTCGCTCGAGGTCGTGGCCGAGGTGAACGGCCACCGAAATACCAGTTCCGGCAAAGTGCCACCGGGCACCGACAGCACGGCGTTCGCGCGCGGTGGGCTGCGCTACTTGCGCGGCAACGTCCGAATCGACGGTGCTATTGTGTGGGGCCTCTACGAACTCGACGCGACGATTGGCGGCACCATCGGCATCAGCTTTCTGTTCGATGGGTGGGATAACAACTAGTGCCCGTTCCCTTCATCAAGGCTCACGCCTACGGCAACGACTTTCTCTTCATTGAGGAGAGTGAGGTGGCGGTCCCGGAGGCCCCTGGTGTCTCCCGCGCTATCTGCGACCGCCAGCAAGGGGTCGGTGCGGACGGGCTCATCTTCTTCCGCCGGACTCCCGCCGGAGCCGCAATGAAGCTCTTCAACGCGGATGGGTCCGCGGCCGAGGTGTCGGGCAACGGCGTGCGGTGCTTGGCCGCGATCGTCGTCGACGCCGAGACCGGTCGGAACTCCGACGAGGTCGTCATCGAGACTGACGGGGGCGTCAAGACCCTCTGGCTCCTCGAGTCAGAGGTGCCCCGGTTTACCTTTCGGGCCTACATGGGAGAGCCCTCGGACCTTCGCCAGGCCGAGCTGGACGTAGAAGGGGAACCGGTTCAGGTGGTCGTGTTGTCGGTGGGCAACCCGCAATGTATCGTGCTGACCGACCGTCTCGACGAGTCGCAGTTCAGGCACCTTGGACCCCGGCTGGCCACCCACGACGCCTTCCCCAGAGGCACGAATGTGGAGTTCGTGCAGATCGTGCGTCCCGACGAGATTCAGATCCTCATTTGGGAGCGTGGCGCCGGCCCCACGACAGCTTCCGGGACGGGCGCGTGCGCCTCGGCCGTGGCCGCCGCTCGATACGGAGGCGCCGAGCGCGACCTTGACGTCGTCTCCCCTGGTGGTGCGCAGCGTGTCGAGTGGCGGGATGACGGGCTCTATCTGACGGGGTGGGCGGCGATCACGGTGCGCGGAGAGTGGCTACCGTAGCCACAGCCGCACGCCCGTCATCCCCTCAGCTTTCGCGTACGTTCCGGTGGCGCCGAGACCGGCGGCCAACGTTCGTCTGTTCGGGCCTGTAGTACGATGGAGTGGTAACCGCCGGCACGCGGCTTGAAGGGTAGAGCGTCGATGAAGTCGCTCGCTCCCCATGATCGCCCCCGCGAGAAGCTCGACCGTTTTGGCTCGGGCGTCCTCGGTGACAATGAGCTCATTGCGGTCATTCTTGGCCACGGGTTTCGGCGCGAGAGCGCCCTCGAGATCGCCAGTCGCGTGCTCGACATGGCGAATGGCGTGCAAGGGCTGACACGGGTTACCGACCGCCAATTGCGAGGGATCGCGGGGGTTGGACCGACAAAGGCAGCCCAGATTCTTGCGGCCGTGGAGCTTGGGCGGCGCACACTGGCGAGAACGCCCGGTGAGCGCGCGTTGCTGGCGACCCCTGGTGACGTCGCGTCGTATCTGATGCCGGGGCATGGGGCCGCGGCCGTCGAGCAGTTCGGCGTGCTGATGCTCGACACGAAGCACCGGGTGATCAGGACCAGCGTCCTGTCTGTCGGCACGCTTGACGCGAGCCTGGTTCATCCTCGGGAGGTGTTTCGGGCGGCCGCCGACTGTCGGGCCGCCGCGGTGGTGCTGTTTCACAACCACCCGTCGGGCGACCCTTCGCCGAGCGCCGACGATTTGGCGCTGACGAAACGGCTCGTCGACGCGGGGGTCTTGATGGGGATCGAGGTGCTCGACCACCTGGTGCTTGCGGACGCGAAGTACTACAGCTTCAAAGAGGCCGGGAGGATCTGAGTAGCAGCCATGTCCAAAGTTCTGTATGTCGACTGTTTCTCCGGTGCCTCCGGCGACATGATCCTTGGCGCGCTGATCGATGCCGGTCTGCCGATCGAGGCGCTGCGGGAGGCTCTCGGGAGCCTCGCGCTCGGTGATGTGCGCCTTCGCGCGGAACGTGTCGAGCGGTCAGGGATCGGGGCAACGAGCTTCACGGTTGAGGGTGGGACGGAGGCGAACCCCCAGGGGCATTCGCATGAGGAGCATCATCACCACGACGATCATCATCATCACGATCATCATCACCACCGCGGGCTGAGCGAAATCTGCCAGATGGTCGACGGGTCATCACTGTCGGATGCGGCGAAGGCGCGTGCCAAGCGGCTGTTTCGGCGTTTGGCCGAAACTGAGGCCGAGATTCATCAGATGCCGGTCGAGAAGGTGCACCTGCATGAGGTCGGTGCCGTCGATTCGATCATCGACATCGCTGGTGCCGTGTTCGGTCTCGAGCGACTCGGCGTCGACCGTATCGTCGTGTCGCCGCTCAACGTCGGCTCGGGGACGGTCACCTGCGAGCACGGTGTGATGCCTGTTCCGGCGCCGGCCACAGCTCGGCTGATCGAGGGTGTGCCGGTGTACTCGAGCGGACCGGCTGTCGAGTTGCTGACGCCCACCGGTGCCCTCATTCTGACCGACTACGCCGACGCATTCGGGGCGATGCCGGCGATGACGATCCGACAGAGTGGATACGGCGCCGGGGACCGTGAGTTCTCCGGCCACCCCAACCTGTTGCGGGTCCTGATCGGCGAGGAGGAGCAGGCAGGGGGTCACGAGCGGGTCGTCCTGATCGAGTGTGAGATCGACGACATGAACCCGCAGATCTTTGGCGTGCTCATGGACCAGCTCTATGCCGCCGGCGCGCTCGACGTCTATTACGTGCCGGTCCAGATGAAGAAGAATCGCCCGGGCACGTTGGTGTCGATCGTGGCCCGCCCGGAGGACCGTCCGGCCCTGTCGGGTATCGTCTTCAGAGAGACCACCACGATCGGCGTGCGGTTCGTCGAGATGGATCGAGAGCGGCTCGACCGCGAGTCGGTCGAGGTCGAGACGCCGCTCGGGACAGTGCGCGTCAAGGTCGCCCGACGCGCCGGCGCGTCCGCGGTGGTGAACGCCGCACCGGAGTTCGAGGACTGCGTCCGGCTGGCCGGAGAACACGGCCTCTCGGTCAAGGAGGTCCAGGCGATCGTCACCAAGGCGTACCTCGACAGCGCGTCAGAGCAACCCTAGAGAGACCCGTACGGTTCACCATGCCCTCACGGTTCTACATCACCACGGCCATCGACTACGTCAACAGTCGTCCGCATCTCGGGACGGCCTACGAGAAGATCACGGCTGACGTCATCGCCCGCTACAAGCGCCTCTCGGGTGTCGAGACCCGTTTCATGATGGGGAACGACGAGCACTCGCAGAACGTGTATCAGCGGGCTCGGGAAGAAGGACTCGACCCGCTCGCGTTCTGTGACCGGATGGAGGAGGTCTTTCGCGGAGTCTGGAGTCGGCTCGACATCTCGTTCGACGATTTCATCCGTACCACCGAGCCGCGCCACCGAGCGAGCGTGACCAAGCTGGTGCAGAGAATCGCCGACGCCGGCGATCTGTACGAAGGGGCCTACGAGGGGTGGTACTGCGTCTCGTGCGAGGCCTTCAAACAGGAGAAGGATCTCGAGGATGGGAACTGCCCGGTGCACCAGCGGAAGCCCGAGTGGATCAAGGAGAAGAACCACTTCTTCCGCCTGTCCAGGTTTCAGCAACCTCTTCTGGACCACTACGCCGCCCATCCCGAGTTTCTCCAACCCGAGACCCGTCGCAATGAGATTCTCCGGTTCATCGAAGCAGGACCTGAAGACATCTCGATGAGCCGGACGGGCCAGTCGTGGGGGATTCCGCTCCCAAACGACCCCGACAGCGTCGTCTACGTCTGGGCCGATGCACTGATCAACTACATCTCCGCCGTCGGCTTCGGGACCGACGACGAACTATGCGAGACCTGGTGGCCCGCAGATCTTCATGTCATCGGCAAGGACATCACGCGGTTCCATGGCGTGATCTGGCCGGCGATGCTGATGAGCGCCGGGCTCCCGCTGCCTCGGCAGGTGTTCGGTCATGGATGGGTCCACTGGCAAGGCCAGAAGATGAGCAAGTCGTTGGGGACGGTCGTCGACCCGCTCGAGGCCGCCGACCGGCTCGGCCCCGACCCGCTCAGGCTGTATCTCACCAAGGCGATCACCTACGGCAACGACGGTGACTTCACCTGGGAGCGCTTCGAGGATCGTTACAACGTCGACCTAGCCAACAACTTCGGCAACCTGGTCAGTCGGGTCGCCGCGATGGCGCATCGGTATCGAGAGGGCCAGTTGGTGCCTCCGACCGAGCCCCCAGGACCGCTCGCGGCCACGGCGGCAACAGTCGTCGACCGATACCGGACAGCCATGGAGGCGTTGGCGCTCCATCAGGGCGCGACAGCCGCCTTCGATTTGATCGACGCGACCAACGAGTTCATCGCCGATGTCCAGCCCTGGGCGGTGGCCAAGGATCCCGCGCGTGCCGGGGAGCTCGACCGTCAGCTGTTCGACATTAGCGAGGCGCTCCGGATAGCGGCCTTGCTGCTCCTCCCGGTAATGCCCCGCTCATCGGCGGAGGTGCTTCGCCGGGTCGGAGAAACACGGGACCCCACGGACCTCCGTCTCGATACGGACGGGACCTGGTCCAACCCGAGTAAGCGCACGATTGTCAAAGGTGATCCGCTATGGCCGCGACTGGAGCCGCCGAAGACGGATAGCCCGAACGTGAAAGAAACCAAGATGGACGAACCGACCGCAGAACCACAGGCCACCCCCGTCGCCCCAGTTGAAGACGGGGCCCCCAAGATCTCGATCGACGATTTCTTCAAGGTCGAGCTCAAGGTGGGACGCGTCGTCGCGGCCGAGGCCGTGCCCAAGTCGCGGAAGCTCATCCGCCTGCAGCTAGACACCGGTGACGGGGAGCGGCAGGTCCTTGCCGGAATCTTGGCGGCGTATGAACCGGAATCGCTCATCGGGAAGACCGTCATTTTTGTCGCCAACCTGAAACCGGCAAAACTGGCCGGTCTCGAGTCGAACGGAATGGTGCTGGCCGCGTCGGCCGAGGGAGGGGCGCCGGTGCTCCTGACCGTCGAGGACACAGACAAAGCGCCGCCGGGATCAAAAATCTCGTAAGGGGCGGCTTGGGTAGTCGGGGTCAGGAGACCAGGCTAGTCGGGGGCCGGGCTATGCCCGGCGTCGGGAACAGGGGGACTCGTTGTCGGGGGCTCGCTGCGCTCGCGTCGGGGGTCAGGGGTCAGGAGCACTCTCGGTCGGGGGGCTCGCTCCGCTCGCTTGTCGGGAGTCGGGGCTCGCGGCGCTCGCGGTCGGGGGTCGGGTCAGGGGCACTCTTGGTCGGGGGCTCGCTCCTCTCGCGTCGGGGGGCAGGGGTCAGAAGTCGGGCTCATTGCCCTAGTTGTCTCGTCCTTCGGTCGGCGTCTACGAGATACCTGATCAGAGCATTGAGCATCCTACTCACCTCGGTGCACCTTCCCAATAGGCGGCGGCGTTGGGCGGTCGTCAGTTTCTCCTGATCGTGTCCCACCTCGAGTAGTGCGCGGACCTCAGAGGCGGACGCTCTCGCCAGGAAGAGATATCGAGCAAACGCGCGGTCGGACTGTTGGGCGAACCCCTCGGCGATGTTCGCTGCGATCGACAGAGAGGCTCGGTCAAGTTGGTCCCTCAGAGCCCACGAATTCCGTAGCGAGGGTTGTTTCAAGGTGGCAGAAATCTCAGCGGTCAGAACCCGTGACTTCTGCCATACGCGAAGATCCTCGAGACACCGGGCTGCCATGCTGGTCCGGTTGCATGGCTGGTGCCGCCTCCCGACCGCCGGGCATAACCCGGCCCCCGCCTCCCGACGCCGGGTATAGCCCGACCCCCGACTTCGTGTGCCCCTGACCCCGACGACGCTGGGCGTAGCCCGGCCCCCGACTCCCGACGCCGGGCATAGCCCGGCCCCCGACCGCGAGCAAGGCGAGCGCCCCGACTCCCGACCGCCGGGCGAAGCCCGCCCCGCCGGCGTCACCGCGGAGAACCGCTTCTCGAATCCCGCTCACCGTCGCGGCAAAACGCACCTTTCGGCGAACAACCAAGACCAGCGCGCTTTACTCACCCCCGCTCGCGCCCGCAGATCCACGCTCACTGCGCCGGCGTCTTCGCGCCGGTCGCCGGGCCGGTGCGCTGGAAGTGCGCCTTCGGCACGTTTTCGGGTGGGGGTACATCGCGCCGCCTCAAGGGATTCGGAATCGGTCCTCCGCGCTGCCGCCGACACCCGCCCCCGACCCCCGACCGCGAGCAAGGCGAGCGCCCCGACTCCCGACGCCGGGCGCAGCCCGGCCCCCGACCAAGAGTGCTCCTGATCCCGACCGCGAGCGAAGCGAGCCCCGACTACACTAGTCCCAGATGTTCGACTCCCACTGCCACCTCGCGGATGACGCCTTCGTTGAGGATCTCGACTCCGTTGTCGACCGCGCCAGGTCGGCCGGGCTGACGAGCGCACTTTGTATCCTCGACCCGACAAGTGACGAAGAGGGCGACCGGTTTCGTCGCGTCCTCGAGTTCTGGCCCCAAGTTCGGTGCGCGACTGGCGTTCACCCCCACCACGCTGGGCGGTTTCGGGACCGGATTGACGACCTCGTCCCTTTCGTCAGTGCCGCGGTCGACGGGCGCGACGAGACGCGGGCTTTGGGTGAAATTGGGCTCGACTATCACTATGATTTCGCGCCTCGTGACCTCCAGAAGGAGGTGTTTCGCCGGCAGCTGTGTTTGGCACGAGAGCGCGATCTGCCGGTTGTGATCCACACACGTGAAGCCGAGGACGACACGGTGGACATCCTCCGCGAGGAGAGCCACGGAACGCTGCGTGGCGTCTTTCACTGCTTCACAGGTGATACGACGCTGGCACGTCATGCCTTGGATCTCGGTTTCTACGTATCGTTTTCCGGAATCGTGACATTCCGTCGGGCCGAGGAGGTACGAGAGGCGGCGAAGCTGGTGCCGGCCGACCGGCTCCTTGCCGAAACCGACGCGCCGTATTTGGCGCCCATCCCTCACCGGGGGAAGCGCAACGAACCGGCCTGGGTCAGCCGGGTGATTGAGGCGCTGGCCGAGACACGTCAGGAGTCGGTCACTGCCCTGGTGGAGGCGACGTCGGCGAGTTTCGCCGCGCTGTTTGGCGGTATCAAGCAGGACTACCAGGACCGCTAAAGGCTTGGTCCGTTGACACTTGCAGCGCAAGTATGGTCTGATCCTGACTCGCAGATGCAAACCGTTCGCACCTCAGCGCCATCAGAGCTGGCCCGTATCTTCGAGCCGATCCAGGACGAACTGGAGGCGGTGGAGGAGGCCTACGCTCAGCACATTCAATCGCGTGTCGAGCTGATCCCAGAGATCGGCCGCTACATCCAGAGCAGCGGTGGAAAACGGGTGCGGCCCGCGGTGCTCCTGATGGCCGCGCGGCTGGCTGGATACTCGGGCGAGCAGTCGGTCAACTATGCGTCGGTCGTCGAGTTCATTCACACGGCGACGTTGGTCCACGACGACATCATCGATGACGCCGACCTGCGACGGGGCAAGGCGGCGGTCCATTCGCGGTGGGGCAACGACGTCACGGTCCTGCTGGGCGACTATCTTTACATCAAGTCGATGGGGATGGCGCTCAGCTATGACTCGCTGGACCTGGTTCGGTTGCTCTGTGATGTGACGCTCCGGATGATCGAAGGGGAGTTGTATCAGCTCACCAAGGCCGGCAACGTCGACATCACCGAGGAAGACCACTTCGAGATCATCCGTCGAAAGACGGCCTATCTCTTCGGCGGATGCGCCGAGATCGGAGGGATGCTTGGCGGCGTCGGAGATGACGAGCGCCGGGCCCTTCGCGAGTATGGTTTCAGTCTCGGTATCGCTTTCCAGCTCGTTGATGATCTCCTCGACTACACGGCTGACAAGACCGCTCTCGGAAAGCCGATTGGCGGAGATCTGCGTGAAGGGAAGGTGACGCTCCCGGCCATCCTCTTGCTACAGCGCGATGGGGGTCGGGCGAGCGAGTTGATTCGAGCGGCGGTCTCTGACCGGGCGATCGCCCAGGGGGACTGGAACGAGTTGAAGGACCTCCTCCACCAGCATCGAGCGGTCGAGCATGCATATGACCGTGCCGTCGAGTACGCGACGAACGCCAAGCAGTATCTGGACGTGTTTCCGCCGTCATCCGAGCGGGATGCGTTGGCGGCCCTACCCGACTATGTCTTGGCCCGGGACCGGTAGCACCGGTCCACCCCGTGAGCACGCTCTCCAAGAAGCTCGACGCCCTCCGCGAGAAGATTCGTCACCACGAAGAGCGGTATTACGTTCTCGACGACCCCGAGATCTCCGATGCCGAGTTCGACGCGCTGCTGCGTGAGCTGCAGGCGCTCGAGGAAGCGCACCCCGAAACCGTCACGGTTGATTCCCCTACCCAACGCGTCGCGGGACAGCCGGCTGAGGGCTTCGATACTGTCGAGCATGCCGCGCCGATGCTGAGCCTCGACAACGCCTACGCAGAGGACGAGCTGCGTGCGTTTGACGAGAGGGTGCGGAGGTCACTGGGTACCGGTGAGGGGGAACAGGTGCGATACGTCGCCGAGCTCAAAATCGACGGGCTTGGCATCGCGCTGACCTACGAGAACGGACGCCTGCTCCGGGGCGTCACGCGGGGCGACGGCGTTCGCGGCGAGGACGTGACCCCGAACGTCCGCGCCATTCGCGCGATTCCCCTGCGCCTGAAGGGGCTTCCTGGTGGTCGGTTGGAGGTCCGCGGGGAGGTCTATTTGCCAAGAGAGTCATTCGACCGGATCAACCGAGAGCGCGAGGATGCCGAACAGCCGGTGTTCGCCAACCCGCGAAACGCGGCCGCCGGAACGATGCGGACACTCGACTCGGCGCTGGTGGCCAGCCGGGCCCTCAGCGCCTTCGTGTATCACGTGGCGGAGCCTGATCCGGACGACACTCCAGCCGACGCGAAGGCCACCTATAAGGAAATGTTGACCCAGCTTCGCGCCTTTGGTTTGCCGGTCGAGTCGCACTGGCGGACGTGCGATGGCGTCGACGAGGTGCTGGCCTTCTGCGAGGAGTGGGCCGACACGCGTCGAACCCTCGGTTTTGACACCGACGGCGTTGTGGCCAAGGTGTCCGACCTCGCGCAGCGGGACCGCCTGGGCGCGACGGCCAAGTTTCCGAGATGGGCGATTGCCTTCAAGTTTCCGGCAGAGCAGGCCACGACACGTCTGATCAGCATCGAGGTCAACGTTGGTCGGACTGGTGCGGTGACCCCGTACGCGGTGCTCGAGCCGGTCCGGCTCGCTGGTACGACGGTCCAGATGGCGACTTTGCACAACGAACAGGAAGTCGCGCGAAAGGACGTCAGGGCCGGAGACATCGTGCTTGTGGAGAAAGGTGGCGATGTCATTCCGAAGATCGTCAAGCCGATCGTGAGTCAGCGCGCGGGCGGGAAGGACACACCGCAGCCCTTCGTCATGCCGACCGAGTGCCCGGCATGTACCACGCCGCTTGAGCGGCCTGACGACGAGGTCATCTGGCGTTGTCCCAACGTCACGTGCCCGGCCAAGATCCGTCGCGCACTGCAGCACTTCGCCGCGCGCGGGGCGATGGACATCGAGGGGTTGGGGGAGTCTTTGGTGGACCAGCTGGTCGAGCGAGGTCTGGTGAGTGATTTCGCCGATCTGTACGCCCTGACGACCGAAACGCTGGAGAGCCTCGACCGCATGGGTACGAAGTCAGCTGCCAACGTCATGGCTCAGCTCGAACGCAGCAAGAAGAACGACCTGTCGAGAGTGCTGTTCGGGGTCGGGATTCGGCATGTCGGCGATCGTGCAGCGCAGGTACTGGCGCAGAGGTTCGGCACGCTCGAAGGGCTGCTGGAGGCGTCCCTCGAAGAGCTTGAGGCTGTGCACGACGTCGGTCCAGTCGTGGCCGCGTCGGTCCGGTCGTTTCTCGACGAACCGCGAAACCGAACACTGTTAGAGCGGCTCCGAGAGGCCGGCGTCAACTTCGTCGAGCCCGATATTCCGGCGGAGCAGTCGACCGGAGCCTCGCTCAAGGGCCTGACGTTCGTGTTGACCGGAACCCTCGAGTCTCAGACCCGCGAGGAGGCTCGCAGGGCCGTTGAACAGGCCGGCGGCAAGGTCACGTCATCGGTCAGCAAGAAGACGAGCTATGTCGTCACAGGTGATGATCCCGGGAGCAAGGCGCAGAAAGCTGAGGCTCTGGGCGTTCCGACTATCACTGAGGCTGAGTTCGTGGACCTTATAATGAGAAGGTGAACCGGGCGGGTCTTTCCCGACTCGGATTCTTCGACCATGAAATCTCGCATCCTCGTCATCGACGACGACACCTCTGTTCGAGACTCGCTCAAGATGATTCTCGAGTACGACGGGTACGAGTGTGTGCTGGCGCCTGGAGGAGAAGAGGGTGTTGCCAGCATCGGTCGGGACTCGCCAGATCTCGTGTTCCTCGACGTCAAGATGCCCGGTATGGACGGGCTAGACGTGCTGCGTCAGCTGCGCGAGCGGGCCGAATCGGTTCCGGTCGTCATGATCTCGGGGCATGGCACGGTGAGCACGGCGGTGGAGGCGACCAAGCTCGGCGCCTTCGACTTCCTCGAGAAGCCGCTCTCGACCGAGCGGGTCAAGGTCACCATCCGGAACGCCCTCGACCGCCGCAAACTTGTCGACGAGAACCGGAGCTGGCGGAAGGCGGACCAGGTGCGTCACGAGATGGTGGGCGACAGCGCGTCGCTGGCCAAGGTGACCGAGGAGATTCGTCGCGCGGCGCCGGTGAAGAGCTCCGTGTTGATTCAGGGTGAGAGCGGGGTCGGGAAGGAGTTGGTGGCCCGAGCTATTCACCGGAACAGCCCGCGCACGCGTGAGCGGTTCGTTCAAGTGAACTGTGCCGCGATTCCCGACGACCTTATCGAGTCCGAGCTCTTCGGGCACGAGAAAGGGTCGTTCACCGGGGCCACCGAGAAGCAGATCGGGAAGTTCGAGCAGGCCGACCGGGGGACGATCTTCCTGGACGAAGTCGGTGACATGAGTCTCAAGACCCAGGCCAAGGTGCTCCGGGTTTTGGAGGAGGGCGAGGTCGAGCGCCTGGGCTCTTCACGAACGCTCAAGGTCGACGTCCGCGTCCTGGCGGCGACGAACAAGGACCTCGAAAAAGCGATCGAGGAGAATGAGTTTCGCGAGGATCTGTTCTTCCGTTTGAACGTCATCCCGGTCTACGTGCCGCCACTCCGGAAGCGTGCCGAGGATATTCCGCAGCTGGTCCGCCATTTCGCCCAGGGGTTTGCTCGCGAGAACAACTTCAAGCCCAAAGAGTTCACCACACCCGCTGTCGAGGCGCTATCGCGTCTACATTGGAGGGGCAACGTGCGGGAGCTCCGCAACTCGGTCGAGAGGCTGCTGGTCATGACTAGCAGTCAGAAGATCGACGTACCCGACGTGCAATCTGTGCTGAGGATCGACGACCGGACGGCCGTCACCGGCGCGGTGGCAGGAAACGCAAGGACACTGCGCGAGTTCAAGGAGGCCAGCGAGCGGGCCTTCCTTGTAGGAAAGCTGCGGGAGCTGGGGTGGAACATCTCGAAGACCGCCGAGGAGATCGATACGCCGCGCAGTAATCTCTACAAGAAGCTCGAGCAGTACAATATCTCGCAAGAGACCGACGCGTAGTCCCGGCGCACACGTGAGTCGCCGGGAGGTCGGGTCGCTCGCTGCGCTCGCGGTCGGGAGACTCGCCGTGCTCGTCGTCGCACTATTGGAAGGGCAGAGCGGGGGTTGGGGGGCGAGGCCCCCCTGTAAGAGACGGCCGCGCACGGCGCGGCCCCGCCGGATCGGCGCGGGGCGAAGGGCCCCCGCAAGCGAACGGCGAGATGGGAAAGGCCACGCACGGCGTGGCCCCGCCGGAGCGGCGCGGGGCGAAGGGCCCCCGCAAGCGAACGGCGAGATGGGAAAGGCCACGCACGGCGTGGCCCCGCCGGAGCGGCGCGGGGCGAAGGGCCCCCGCAAGCGAACGGCGAGATGGGAAAGGCCACGCACGGCGTGGCCCCGCCGGAGCGGCGCGGGGCGAAGGGCCCCCGCAAGCGACGGCGAGCTAATAGATGCTCTTTGACATTCCGCCGTAGACAGCCAGACGACCGCCGCGCGTGCTCGCCTCGGTGAGCATGCGGGGAGGAAAGTCCGAACTCCGTAGGGCAGTGCGCCGGGTAATCCCCGGTCAGGGTGACCTGAAGGAAAGTGGCACAGAAAACATACCGCCCTTCGACCGTCGGTCGAGAGGTAAGGTTGAAAAGGTGCGGTAAGAGCGCACCGCGCTCGCTGTAAGGCGAGTGGCAGGCTAAACCCCGCACGGAGCAAGACCAAATAGGGAAGCGTTCGAGGGTGGTCCGCCCGAGGCTTCCGGGTAGGTCGCACGACCCCGCCAGTGATGACGGGGCTAGAGGAATGGTCGTCACCTGGCGCTGTCGCGAGCGATCGTGAGGGCGCTGGGCACAGAATTCGGCTTACGGTAGCTCTACGGCGGAACCTCTTCCCGGCGCTCACTTTGGCGGCGCCGGGAGGGCGGGAGGGTGGCACGCGGTTGGTCGGGCGTGGAGTGCCTGAGGGTCGGGGGCGTAGGTCTCCTTGTCGAGGGCTTGACTACGCCCGAGTCGGGGCGCTCGCTTTGCTCGCGGTCGGGGGTCGGGCGAGTGGTCCTCGATCGGTCGGGGGTCGCGTTGATATGGAGAGTCGATGACGAAACGGGTCGTCTTGGTAGTCGTGATCGTCGCTGCCGCCGCCCTGATCGGTAGCCTCTTCTCCCTGCTCGCACCCGGTCCCCTTCTGGCACCGGCGCTCGATGCGCAGCGGCGCGCTCCTCGGAGAGCTGATGAGCCACCGCTGACGGTCGAGGAATACACGCCTCGCTCGACCCTGGTCGTCGACGAGCATCCGGTCCCTCGCGCCAAGTTTCCGGTCGTCGATGTTCACAGCCATCACTGGCAGTTGTCCCAGTCGCAGTGGGCGACCGTCATCGGCGAAATGGATGAGCTCAACCTGCAGGTGCTGGTCAACCTGAGTGGAGGGTCGGGCAGTCGACTCCGACGCTTTGTCGGGACCGTCCGGGAGAGCCCGCATCCAGAGCGGATGGTCTTCTTCGCGAACCTGGACTTCGGCCGGGGGGTCTATCCCGGCTTTGGCCAGCAGGCGGCGGAACAGCTTGAGAACGATGTTCAGGCCGGCGCAGTGGGTCTCAAGTTCTTCAAGAACTTCGGGATCGATGTCACTGACCAGGAGGGCGGACGAGTGGCGGTCGACGATCCCGAGCTCGACCCGGTCTTTCAGAAGTGCGCGGAGCTGGGGATCCCGGTGCTGATTCATGTCGGCGAGCCGTCCGAGTTCTATCAGCCAGTCGACCAGTACAACGAGCGCTGGCTCGAGTTGATTCTCCGTCCCGGTCGGCGCATGCCGGCTTCTCGGTATCCCACGTTTGAGGCGATGATGGCCGAGCGTGACCGTCTGTTCGAGAAGCATCCGGACACGACCTTCATTGCGGCGCACATGGGGTGGCACGCCAACGACCTGGGCCGGTTGGGTGCCATGCTCGATCGCCTCCCGAATGTGTATCCCGAGACCGCCGCCATCCTCTACGAGCTGGGACGACAGCCGCGCGCCGCGAGGGAGTTCTTTATCTCGTATCAGGACCGGGTGCTATTCGGGAAGGACACCTACCGCGCGAGCGAGTTCCCCTACTACTGGCGAACCTTCGAGACGGCCGACGAGTATTTCGACTACTACCGCCGCTACCACGCATTCTGGAAGCTGTATGGGATGGACCTGCCGGACGACGTGCTCAAGAAGCTGTACTACGGCAACGCTCTGAAGGTGATCCCCGGAATCTCTCGGGACCAATTCCCCTCGCTGTAATCCACGACCGTTGCCTATGCGCTATCTCGTCACAGGAGGCGCCGGCTTTATCGGCTCCCATGTTGTTGACACACTCGTGGAGTCGGGCGAGAGCGTCCGCGTCGTCGACAACCTATCGACCGGTCACCGAGACAATCTGTCGCAGCACTCGAGCAGCGCCGTGGAGTTTGTCGAGGCCGACCTCGCCGATGCGGCGGTAGCCACCAGCGCCGTGAAAGGGGTCGAGTACGTTATCCACATCGCCGCGATTCCATCGGTGCCGCGCTCGGTGAAAGACCCTGTGACCAGTCATCGGGCCAACGTTGATGCCACGATTCTCCTTTTGAACGCCGCGCGGCAAGCCGGTGTCAAGCGGGTCGTGTTTGCAAGCTCATCGTCCGTCTACGGCAATTCTCCGACTCTGCCGAAGCACGAGGAGATGCCGGCCCATCCCCTGTCACCCTATGCGCTGCAGAAGCTAATGGGCGAGCAATACATGCGGCTCTTCTACGAGCTCTACGGTCTCGAGACGGTGTCGTTGCGCTTTTTCAACGTCTTCGGTCCGAGGCAGGACCCGGGCTCTCCCTACTCCGGCGTTATCTCGCTCTTCACCGCGGCCCTCAGCGAGGGGCGTCAGCCGACGGTCTATGGCGACGGCGAGCAAACCCGTGACTTCACGTATGTGTCGGATGTCGCGACGGGCGTCATTTCGGCCGCCACCGCCTCGGGCGTTGCCGGCCGTGCGATCAACCTGGCCCCGGGAGGGCGCGTGTCGCTCAATCGCCTGTTTCGCACACTGAGGGAGTTGATCGGTGCCGATTTAGAGCCTCTGTACGATGCTCCACGGGAAGGCGACGTGCGGGACTCTCAGGCGGACAACACGTTGGCTCGAGACCTTTTGGGGTTTGACGCAAAGGTGACGCTGGACGAAGGGCTGCGGCGAACGGTGGAGTGGTACCAGGCCGGTCAGAAGTGACTACCGCGGTGGAGTCAGCGCTCTTACCACCAGGAGTGTCCCGTCGACCCCGATGACCTCGACCCGGTCGCCCTGAACGATGCCGATGACGACAGCGTTCTGGCGCTCGACATCGACTTGTTCAGACCTCGCCCGCCACAGCTCGCCCCTCACTCGTATATAGCCGCTCGGTGACAGCCCATCGCTCGCGGTGCCGTGCTCACCGACCAGTCGGTCGATCGGACGCTTATGGTCAAGCTCGTAGGCCGAGCGGAGGACGGGGTAGAGGGCATAGTCCTTGATGACCCAGACGACCAGCACCCCCGAAGCAACCCAGAGAGGGATACCCACCCATCGGTGCAGGAGCCATCCGCCGACGATGGCGATGATCCAACCTGGCACTTGAAAGGCGGTGTACCGCCAGAACGACGAGGTCATCGACGCCTCACTATAATTGACGCGGTTCGGTCCAGGTCATGGAGATCACATTCAATGGGTCGCCGGGTCCGTCGGTAGGCGTCGAGCTCGAGCTCCAGATTATCGACCCCGAAACCAAGAACCTCGTATCGGGCGCGTCGCGGATCATTGAACGTTCACACGACGAGCAGCACGTCAAACCTGAGCTTATCGAGTCGACGATCGAGCTCAACACCGACGTATGTCAGAACGTCGCGGAGATTCGCCGCGAGCTCACGACGCGGGTCGGGCAGCTGCTTACCGTTTGCGATGACCTCGGCTACGAGCTCGTCTCGGCTGGCACGCATCCCTTTGCGGAATGGTCCGAGCAGCAGGTCACACCCAAGGATCGGTATCAGATGCTCGTGGACCGCTGTCAGTGGCCGGCCCGCCGTCTGATGATCTTCGGTCTGCACGTGCACGTCGGGGTTGAGAACGGTGAGAAGGCGATCGCGGTGTTCAACTCGCTGTCGAGCTATTTGCCACATCTCCTGGCGCTGTCGGCCAGCTCTCCCTTCTTCGATAATCTCGACACCGGGCTGGCGAGTTGTCGGGTGAAGATCTTCGAGAGCCTGCCCACCGCCGGAATCCCCTATCGATTGCTCAGCTGGGCAGAGTTCCAGCGCCTGATGACGACCCTGGTCAACTCGAAGACGATCGAGACGATCCGCGAGATCTGGTGGGACATCCGGCCGCATCCTGATTTTGGGACGGTCGAGGTGCGGATGTGCGACGGGATGCCGACGCTGGATGAGGTGGTCTCCACGACGGCACTGATACAGTCCCTGGTGGTGTGGCTGGGCGATCAGTACGACGAGGGCACCCTGCCGCCGCTCCAGCGCTACTGGATCGTGCGTGAGAACAAGTGGCGCGCCGCCCGATGGTCGACAGAGGCAGAGATCATCGTCGACGAAGATGGGAACCTCGAGAGTCTCTCTGATTCGATCGAGCGGCTGGCAGCCGAGGTTGCGCCCGTGGCCCGTCGCCTGGGCTGTGCTGATGAACTAGCCGGTATCAGGGGCATCCTTGCCCGGGGGCCGAGCCATGTCCGACAGCGACGGGTTTACGGAGAAACCCAGGACTTCAAAAAGGTCATGGAGTCGCTGGTCCGTGAGTTCAGGGAGAGCATCACCTAACCG
This sequence comes from Vicinamibacterales bacterium, assembly GCA_965249105.1. Taxonomy (GTDB): domain Bacteria; phylum Acidobacteriota; class Vicinamibacteria; order Vicinamibacterales; family UBA8438; genus CAUZIB01. The sequence continues at coordinate 3,930,072 of OZ252219.1, forward strand.
GATGCGCCCCAGGCCAGCCACCGCCCGTCCCGATGTTCGAGTTTCAACGGTCGTCCGAAACACGCCGACAGCCGTTCCTGAGTGAGCACCTGGGCGATCAGCCCGGACGACAGGACCTGGCCGTCACGGAGCAGCAACGCGTGCGTGAAACCTGGCGGAATCTCGTCGACATGATGCGTGACCATGATGGTGGCTGGTGCGGTCGGACTGGCCGCGAAGCGACCAAGTAGTGAGACCAGCTCCTCCCGTCCGCCCAGGTCGAGGCCGGCCGTCGGCTCATCGAGCAGGAGCAGAGCCGGGTCACTCATCAGTGTTCTGGCCAGCAGGACCCGCTGCCTCTCGCCCGACGACAGGGTTCCAAACTCAGCGTCGATAAGACTCGCGGCGCCAAAACGCTCGAGTAGTCGATGCGCCTTCTCCCGGTCATCGTCCGTGTAAGTGTGCCAGTAGGGTGCGAGCGCCGCGTTCTTGCCGGTTACGACTGCATCTGCGACCGCCAGGGTTGGTCGCATCATCCGCTCGACGGCTGCGCTGGTGAATCCCAAGTGCGAACGCAGCTCTCGTACGTCAACGCGACCCAGTCGACGACCAAGGACGTCGATTGTGCCTCGGGATGGGTGTAGGTAGAGGCTGGCCAGCCGGCAGAGCGTGGTCTTACCCGACCCGTTCGGACCCAGCACAACCCATCGCTCATCTGCCTGTACCTGCCAGCTGATGTCTCGCAGGATGGCGCGCTCGCCGCGAACCAGGTTGACATCGGTGAGCTCCAGCACCGTCTTCATTGCGGCTAAGTCTAGACTCGCCGAGGTAACCTTGTCTGGTAATGGCCCCGCTCATTAGCGTGGAGCATCTATCCAAGACCTACGACGACCCACGTCTGTTCGGCCGGAGTCATTCGCCGCGCCCGGCGCTTGACGACGTCAGCTTTGAGATCGCTCAGGGCGAGACGTTCGGGCTCGTGGGAGGGTCCGGGTCGGGCAAGACGACCCTCGGTCATGCGATGCTGCGCCTGGTTGAGCCGAGCAGCGGTCGGGTGACGGTCACCCTTCCCGAGGCGGAACCCGTCGACTTGATGGCGCTAAATGCCGAACAGCTCCGAAGGTTCAGACAACACCTGCAGTTGGTGTTTCAGGATCCCTATACGTCGCTCAATCCGCGGATGACCGTTCGCCAGACCGTCGAAGAGCCGCTGCGTCTGCACGGCATCGTGGGTGTGGAGGACGTGGATGACCGCTGTCGGGTACTTATCGAGGAGGTTGGTCTGGCCCCCGACGTGCTCGACCATCGACCTGGCAGCCTGAGTGGCGGTCAGCGGCAACGGGTGGGAGTCGCTCGGGCCCTCGCCTCAGAACCGCGCTTCGTCGTCGCCGACGAACCAGCCACGGCGCTCGACGTCTCGGTCCAGGCGCAGGTTCTCAACCTACTGAAGGACCTGCAGGAGGCCAGAGGATTGAGTTATCTGTTCATCTCCCACGACATGGCCGTCGTCGAACACATGTCTGACCGTATCGGCGTCCTGTCGGATGGCAAGCTCGTGGAGGTGCGGTGATCTCCGATCGCCCGACAGCGGGTGGCATCTTAATTCGACTTCCGAACTGGGTCGGCGACATCATGATGGCGCTCCCGGCGCTGGGGGTTCTTCGAGCCGCCTTTCCCGACGAGCGTCTAGTAGGGATGGCGAGGCCGGAGCACGCTGAGCTCGCGAAGCGAATCTCCTTTCTCGATGAAGTAGTCTTCGCACCGCCGAGAACGGGGGGCGGCCGGTCGGTCGCTGCCTGGACCGTGATCCGGATGTTGAGGCGATCGGGCTTCGAGAGAGCAGTGATCCTGGCCCCATCTTTTGAGGCGGCGCTCACGGCCTGGCTGGCCGGGATTCCTGTCCGCGTCGGTCACGATACGGATCATCGTAGGGCCCTCCTCACCAACCCGGTCGCTGTGCGGGATGAGCACCGGGTGGACGACTTTCTCGATGTGGTGGGCGAGCTCGGTGCCACCCCAGTAACTTCGGATGGAGACGAATTGGTGTTGACGGCCGCCGACCGCGCGTACGCAGACCGTCTCTTCGAGGGTGCGGGCTTAGACTCTGACGCGGATACTCGGCCCGTGTTTATTAACCCAGCGGCGGCCAAGGCACCTCGCGCCTGGGCGTCCGACAGGTTCCGAGGGCTAGCCGGTGGCCTGGTCGAGCGTCATCCAGGCGTTTCGGTCCTGGTCCACGACCACCCGCCGTTCGAGGTTCCAGAAGGTTGGCCCGAGCGTCGGTCCGTTCGTCTTGTGCGCGGTGCGAGCTTGACGGAGCTGGCCGCCGTCATCGAGCGATGCGCCGTCTACGTCGGCAATGACAGCGGGCCGATGCATATCGCCGCCGCTCTTGGTCTCCCCACGGTGGGTATCTATGGTTCGTCGAGCCCAGCCCGGACGTCACCTCGGTCACCCAATGGCGCGCCTCACACCGCCGTGTCCGCCCATTTCGAGTGCTCGCCCTGTCGAGAGCGCTTCTTCGAGGAGTGCCCGTCGCCACCCAGCGCGGACCAGCGCCCGCCCTGCCTGAATGCGATCACCGAGGAGATGGTCCTAGCGGCCGTCGACGCAGCGCTCGCAGAACGCCGAGCTAAATGATGCAACGACGAGCGTAGCGAGTCCCCCGACTACTAGAGCTCCTTTTTCAGCTCCTCAATCTCTGCGCGAAGTTGCTTGACTTCTTCCGACAGCTTCGGCAGTCGGCTCAGATGAGCCTGTTGCAGCTTGATGTCCTTGAGTGGTCGCGCCGGCGTGCCCCAGTACACCTCACCCGCCGGCACGCGCTTCCGACTGAGGATGCCGCACTGCGACCCCAGCATGGCGCGATCGTCGATTCGGCAGTAGTCGCCGATTCCGACCTGTCCACCGATGATCGCTCCGGTTCCGATACGCGAGCTCCCCGCGATCCCCGTCTGTGACGAGATGATGGCGTGGGCGCCGATCTGCACGTTGTGGGCAATTTGGCAGAGGTTGTCGATCTTCGCGCCGTCGCTGATGACCGTTTCGTCGAGCGCCGCCCGGTCGACGCAGGTATTTGCCCCGATCTCGACGTCCGACCCGATCGTCACGTTTCCCACCTGCGGGATCTTGACCTGTCGCTCGCCGTCAAAGACGAAACCGAAGCCGTCGGCGCCGAGTACCGTGCCCGCCTGTAGGACGACCCGGTCCCCGACCATGACTTGCGGATAAACCACGACGTGGGGATAGACCACGCAGTTCGAACCGATCTCACAATTACGGCCGAGGAAGCAGCCAGGAAAGATGACAGTGCCCTCGCCGACCTTGGCGTCCGCGTCGACGAACGTCCACGCGCCGATCGCGACATCCGCCGCGAGAGACGCACTCTCCGACACGATCGCCGACGAATGGACGCCCTCGAACGGCCGTTCTAAAGGAAACAGCCACTGGGTGATTCTGGCGAACGCCACACGAGGCTTGTCGACAACGATCACAGTTCGACCTGGGAAGTCGCCAGACGCGACGAGCACGCATGAAGCGGCGCTCTCGGGCACCTTCTGAAGATACTTGCCCTCTGCGTATGCCAGCGCGCCGGCGCCAGCACGCTCCAAGCTGCCCACCGTCCGGATTTCGACCCCAGCATCACCCTGAACGGTCCCAGATACCAGGTCGGCGATCTCTTGAACTCTCTTCATGAGGCTCTCCTCACAGTTGTCGAGATCATACAGGGGCGCTTCGAGCCGGGAGCTTGCCTTCCGCCGACGATTCGGGAAGGATCTGGGCATGCGCCTCACGAAGTGTCTGGTCGTGGTTGTCGGGCTCGAGTTGGTCGCGAGCATTTCCAGCGCGCAGTCCCTGGCTTGGGACTACCCAGACTGGCAGGTTGGGGAGATGGAGATCGTTCGTTTCGAGGTCCGTCTCGACGGTCGGACTCCCGTTTCTGCCGGGACCTCAGGCCTTTCCGGCGTGGAGGACAGCTATTTCACGCCGCTTGCGGCCCAGAAGTTCACTGCCAAGAAGGGGATGCCGAGCGGTCAGCACGTCGTCGAGGTCCGGGCATGTAACTCTACGACCTGCTCTGAATGGTCGACCCCCCTGGTATTCGTTGTCTCCCCCTCCTTTGGTATCACCGAAGTGAAGGAGTTCGGGGCACCCCTCTGAGGGCTGTCCTGACGCCGGCCCGCTCCTGACCAACCACTAGTACCGCACAGACCTGTATGGCGCGCGACGAACACGTGGTTCTTGCTGCGACATAGAGTCTCGCGAGAGTCACGCGTCTGCTCGGAAGTTCACGTTAGTCACACTGCTCACGCGGTGGAAGAGCTCTTGCTCCCCATGAGCTCCATGCAGCCCAGCTGTTGTGGTGCTCAGATGTCACACTCGTTCGCGTCAGTTGGGCTGGGTCCTCGGGCTTGGTTTCGTCTTAGAGGGTTCTCCGTCTTCCTTCTGCTCGTTCTCGTGCCGCTGGCCCCCAGAGCCGCCTCCGCCGGTTCGCTGAGCCTGGCGTGGGACGCGAGCTCAGACGCGAGCGTTGTCGGTTACATCGTCGAGTGGGGCGAGAGTTCCGGCACGTATACCGACCAGGTCGACGTGGGGAACGTCACCACTCACACGATCAGCGGCCTGGTCGATGGGCGAACCTACTACGTCATCGTCCGCGCCTACATCTCGGACGGTACCCAGAGTGGTCCCTCCAACCAGGCAGCGGGCGCGGCGGTTGGGTCGTCGGGTGGCGTGTCGCCGCCCCCCGACCCTGATCCTGACCCTGATCCTGAGCCTGAACCCGAGCCTGATCCTGATCCGGACCCGTACCCTGATCCCGACCCGTACCCGGATCCTGACCCGGTTCCGACCCCCGACCCCGGTCCGGCTTCCGATCCGGACCCGGCTCCCGACCCAGCGCTCGAGTCTCTACCCGAGCCCGAGCCGGAGCAGTCCTCGGATTCGGTGTCGCCTTCCGATCCCGGGAACGTGTCTCCTTCAAGCGCCTCTCGCGTGGAATTCGACTTTGACGGGGACTCTATGTCAGACCTGGGCGTCTATCGCCCTTCGAAGGGTGAGTGGCACGTACTCGGATCGACGGGGCTCGAACTGTTCGTGCTCCAACCGGACAACCCCAACATCCAGGTGGTGCCGGTGCCGGCAGACTACGATGGCGATGGCATCACTGACGTCGCCTCGTGGAGACCCTCAGATGGCAAGTGGGTGGTCTACACCTCAGGGAACGGATTCCGATGGACCAGCCAGGGTTACCTTGGGTCAGCCCTGGGCACCCCGGTCCCCGCTGACTACGACGGCGATGGTGAGGCGGAGTTCGCGGTGGTCGAGCCTGGAGGCTACTGGACGACCCAGACCGGCCAGTTGCAGGTCGGAGAAGACGGAGATATCCCGGTACCCCACGACTATGACGGTGACGGTATCGCCGACATCGCGGTCTTCCGTCCGTCGAGCGGCACGTGGTTTGTGGCAGGCCAGGTCGAGGTCGGATTTGGCCAAGTCGGCGATGTGCCGGTTCCTGCCGACTACGACGGTGACGGACGGGTAGACATCGCTGTCTATCGCCCGTCGACCTCGACGTGGTACGTGCGGGACCAGTTCAAGGTGACGCTCGGATTGCCCGGCGATATCCCGGTGCCTCTGGATACCGACGGCGACGGCCGCGCCGAGATCGTGATGTATCGGCCCACGGATGGAAGCTGGTTGCTCTTCAACGCAAGTACCGGCGCAACGACCAAGGTCGTCTACGGTCAGGCCGACGACGTGCCGATCGGCGGGGCATCCCTTCCTCTCAATGAGGCCACGCAGGCCCCGCCGCCGGGGCAGCCGGCGTCTCAAAACGCGACCGGGCCGAATGGGGGGGCCAATACGAGGGGGCGGTCCCCACGTCCCATGTGGCCGCAGTAACGCTGATGTCAAAGCACCGGTCCGACAGACTCGTTGGGTAGGTGACAAATGTGAAGGTGGTGAAGGCGGCCAAGTGAGGCCTAGGGTGGACGTTCCTGCTCGCAGGTTCCCATAGTGTCTCAGGTTTCCCTCACGGAAACCGTCTTGCTCTCTGAGCATCATGCAGCCGGGGAAGCTGCCCTCTGGTGCTCATATGTCACTGACACCCGCGTCGAACAGACTAGGCTCACGCTGGTCCCGCTGGGGCAAGATTCCGGTCTTTCTCATTGTCGCGCTGGGAACGCCGGCCGTCGCTGCGGCGGGCTCGCTGACCTTGGCGTGGGACTCCAGTCCAGATTCCGGTGTGGCCGGCTACATCGTCGAGTGGGGCGGGAGTGCCGGTGCATATACCGATCAAGTTGATGTGGGCAATGTGACCACCCACACGCTCCAGGGGCTCGTGGACGGGCAGACGTACCATGTCGTCGTGCGTTCCCGCATGTCCGATGGAACAACGAGCGCCGCCTCCAACGAGGCGGTCGGTGTGGCCAGCACCGCGGGTGGTGGTGTGCCGACGCCCGACCCGGACCCGGACCCAGACCCCGACCCGGACCCGGACCCAGACCCCGACCCGGACCCGGACCCAGACCCCGACCCGGAACCGGACCCAGACCCCGACCCGGACCCAGACCCCGACCCGGAACCGGACCCAGACCCCGACCCGGAACCGGACCCGGACCCGGACCCGGACCCGGACCCGGACCCAGAACCTGACCCGCAACCGGACCCGGTTCCCGGACCCGAGCTGAGCTTGGGCGCCGACCTTGATTTCGACGCTGATTCGAACGCCGACCTGGGAGTCTATCGCCCCTCGACGGGTGAGTGGAAGGTACGCGGATCGAGTGGGCTCGAACTGATCATTGTCGATACTGGGAATCGTGGCGCCGACGCGTTTCCGGCGTCTGCCGACTACGACGGTGATGGCGTGGCCGACGTGGCCACGTGGAAAGCGTCGGAAGGGCGATGGATCATCTTTACCTCCGGGAACGAATTTCGGTGGACGAGTGAGAGTCTTCTCGGGTCCGTTCGGAGTACGCCCGTTCCGGCAGACTACGATGGTGACGGCACAGCCGATGTCGCAGTGTTCGAAGACGGGGCCTGGACGGTGCTGGGCGGAAGCAGTCGACGCTTCGGTAAGCGCGGAGACATACCGCTTCCAGACGACTATGACGGAGACGGTACCACCGACCTTGCTGTGTTCCGTCCCTCGAACGGCAAGTGGTACGTCGCCGACCGTTTCAGCCAGAGGTTCGGTCAGCCTGGTGACGTGCCCGTGCCAGCTGATTACGACGGTGACGGAACCACCGACCTAGCGGTGTTTCGGCCGTCGACCTCGACGTGGTATATCGAGAGCCAGTTCCAGGTGACGTTCGGGCAGGAGGGAGACATACCGGTGCCGCTGGATACCGATGGTGACGGGCTCGCCGAGATCGTGGTCTACCGGCCGAGTTCTTCCACCTGGTTGCTATTCAACCCGAGCAGTGGCGCCAGCGTCCAGGTCCCTTACGGGCAGAGTGGCGATCTTCCTGTGGGCGCTTGGTCGCTCTTTGCGCCGGCACCAGATGCAGAGGATGGTCCAGGGGCGAAGGGCGGAGGCAAGGGCCCCAAGTGGCAGAGATGACTAGGTTGAATGGAAGCTACCTACGCTGACCCGGTCGGCGAGCAGCGCTACCAGGGGCGTCGGGTCTGTATCTCGTATCAGATAGTTGGCGCCCATCTGATGTGCCTGCTGTTCGAGTACCGGGTCTGGAAACGCCGTGTAGACTACGGCCACGGCCTCAGGACAGTGGTCCCTGAGACGCATGATCAGATGTAGCCCGTTGAAGGCGCCAAGCCTGAGTTCTGTCACGACGGCGTCGGGTGGCTCCGAAAGAACAAGGCCCAGGGCTTGTTGGAAGCTGCCGGCGGTCTTGACTCTGAACCCTAAGGCGTGCAGCGCTTCGCTGGCAGCTGCCCCCGTCGCGCCGGCGTCGACCATTAGGACACTGGGCGATACGCTCATCTGTAGACCTTCCCCAACCTGCCCATCCTGACGCAGGAATTGTGCAAACGGAGGGCCAATGGGAACGAGTTCTCCAGTCTGCAGGGCTAGTCAGAAAAACGTTGGTTCGACAGTCACTTACGACAAATCTGTAATTTGTGCCGATGAAGGCGGTGGGACTTCGCCTTGGACTTGCCAACCGAGCGCTAACCAGACGTCTGCCGAATGGCGTACTAGTGTGGTGCGTTTAACGCTTCTTTACACCGGTCGACCTTCGCGAGGATGGTGTCGGCATCCTTGGTCCAGATAAACGGCTTCGCATGCTGATTGTAATGAGTCAAGTAGTCGTGGATCGCTCGCTCGAGCGCCGGCACGCTGGTGAAGGTACCCCGGCGGAGCCGCGTGCGAGTGATCTCCGCGAACCAGCGTTCCACCAGATTCAGCCAGGAGCTGCTGGTGGGCACGAAGTGAAAGTGCACGCGGGGATGGCGCGTGAGCCAGCGCCGCACCTGGGGACTCTTGTGGGCACTCAGGTTGTCCAAAATCAGGTGCAGCGGCTGATCGGGAGGCGTCGCGCGTTCCAGCCGCCGGAGGAATCCGAAACCGCGGGCCAGAAACTGCCGGCCCTTCAGGACGGGTCCTGATCTTGTCACAATCTACGGTGACTTTTGTCAATTGAACGCTGGTCATGGCACCTTCAAGAGGCAGACTTTACACGGTCCCGCACGTCGGCGTTGGCTGCAAACGAGTGTGAGAAACGGCCTATGACGGTTCGATGTTGTGCTGGCGACTTCTTTGCGCACTAGTGTCCTGAGTACGAAATAGCTGTACACGAAACGCTGTACTTTGCGCTGCCCGTTTGGTACGGTAGCGCATGTTCATTCAACGGTACTGTGTCTACGCATCGCCGACCGAGCAAGCCCAGTTGGCCCAGGTGGCTGAGCGCGGGACGACGACGCAGAAGGTGGCGCGGCGGGCGCGGATCGTGTTGATGCTGGCGCAACAGGCCTCGCCGATGGTCGTGGCCCGGACGCTGCACGTCAGTCGGATGACGGTGCGGTTGTGGGCGCGCCGGTTTGTGGCCGAGGGGGTTCCGGGCGTGCTCCGCGACGCCACGCGTCCGGGCCGACGCCCACGCTTGACCCTGACGAAGGTGCAGGCGATCGTTGACGCGACCCTGACGACGCGCCCGCCGGCCGGCACCCATTGGAGTAGTCGCGCCCTGGCGGAAGCGCAGGGCGTGAGCGACGGCACGATTCGTAAGATCTGGCGACAACACGGCCTCCAGCCCCACCGCGTGGGGCAGTTCAAGCTGTCGACCGACCCCCACTTCGTCGAGAAGCTGCGCGACGTGGTGGGGCTGTATCTGAATCCACCCGCCAAAGCGGTGGTGTTTTGCGTCGATGAGAAGAGTGGGATCCAAGCGCTGGACCGGACGCGCCCGGTGTTGCCACTGCGGCCCGGCGTCCCCGAACGCCAGACCCATGACTACGTCCGCTACGGGACGACCACGCTGTATGCCGCACTGCGCGTGCTCGATGGCGTCGTGATCGGCGAATGCCGCCGCCGTCACCGGAGTCAAGAATTCGTGCAGTTCCTCCGGCGGCTGGAACGCGCGACGCCTCCCGATCAGCCGCTGCACCTGATTTTGGACAACCTGAGTGCCCACAAGAGTCCCCAGGTGCGGCGCTGGCTCACGCGCCATCCCCGCGTGCACTTTCACTTCGTGCCCACCAGCAGCTCCTGGCTGAATCTGGTGGAACGCTGGTTCGCGGAGATCACTCGCACGCGGCTCCGCCGGGGTACCTTCACCAGCGTGCCGGCGCTCGAGCGAGCGATCCACGACTACTTGACTCATTACAATCAGCATGCGAAGCCGTTTATCTGGACCAAGGATGCCGACACCATCCTCGCGAAGGTCGACCGGTGTAAAGAAGCGTTAAACGCACCACACTAGGGCCGGGTGGAGTGTGGCGAATGACACAGTCGTTGAGATTCGTGCTGACAGCTTTCCTCATGCTAGGGGTGTGCGGCCTGCATGGCAGCTCGCTAACTCCGGCGCAAGGGGTGGCGCTGGCGCAGGCCGTTTTCAATGAGGATCCGGCCGCCCCGGATGCGTCCGGGGAAGAAGCGAACCAACCGTCGGACTATGTCATTGGCGCCGAGGACATCCTTGGGATCCTGGTGTGGCGGGAAGCGGAAATGAGCGGTGATGTGACAGTGCGGTCGGACGGGATGATCACATTGCCGCTCGTAGGTGACCTGCCGGCAGCCGGGCTGAGTCCAGAGGAGCTCGCGAGAAAGATCGAGGCGCTCTCCTCGGTCTACTTGACCGAGCCCAATGTGACGGTCGTGGCGCGTCAAATCAATAGTCGGAAAGCGTTCATCACGGGTGAGGTCAATGCGCCCGGCGTCTACTCGCTCAGTGGTCCTTTGACAGTTGTGCAGCTCATTGCACTGGCCGGGGGTTTGAGCGAGTGGGCTGACGAGAAGAACATCAGCGTCATGCGGGTGGGAGACGATGGACGGACGACGGCCATCAAATTCAACTACGAGTGGATCAGGAAAGGGAAGCGGCTCGACCAGAACATTCTTCTCAAACCGGGCGACACGGTGGTGGTGCCGTAGGAGTGTTCCCTTCTCTTCGCGTGATGGTCGCCTGGTCGTCTGTCGTGATGCTATGCGCGGTTGAGGTGGAGGCGCAGGTGACCCGGCCTCCAGCCCGAGTATTTCAGCAGCAGCGCGAGCCGGGCCGCGAGTCCGACCGCCTCCAAAACCTAACGCTCGAAATGGACCTCCTCGGTGGGTTCGACGACAACCTAGACCTGAGGGTGGGACAGCCGTTCCTACCGAGTCTCGGGGGGTACAGCGGCTACGCTGCGACGCGGCTTCGGTACGAGTTTGGTCGCCAGGAGCGCTCGCTGGCAGTGCAAGGGGGTGGATTCGCGAGCGGGTATCGAACCGGCGGAGTGACATCCAAGCCGAGTTATGGTGGGGATCTGAGCCTGGAGGGACGAACGCAGGTTGGCCGGAATACCCAGCTGAGTGCGTCGCAGAACGTGCGGAGCGATCCATTCTTCACGCTGGGTGCGTTCAACCCGCTTCAGCCGGTGGTGGGTGGTACCGGGACCCTCGGGAGCGCGGGGATCGACTCGGGTCCAATCACGGCGGTGACCGAGGTCCGGTCTCTCATGCTCGAGACGACAGCCTCTATGGCTCAGCAATTGACGCCGCGGACGACAATGGGCATCAACTATCACTTCAGCGACCGCTCGTATGAGGAGTCTGTGGCCTTCGACAGTCGAATCCATGTGGTAGCGCTGTCCTACGACCAGTCGGTCGGCCGGTCTTCTGGACTCCGAGCATCGTACCGCTATTCGGACTTCGATTCGGTCGATTTCACGGGCCTAAGGGTGCCTATCAAGGACCAGACTGCCGATGTCGGATTCCGCTACGGCAGGAATCTTTCACGCACCCGCCGGGTCGAACTGTCCGCGGGTGGTGGCTCGGTCTATGTCGACACCATCGACACCGCTACGCTGCAGCCGCGGCGGTTCTGGGGTCCGTCAGCCTACGGTACTGCGGCAATCGACCTCGGACGGTCGTGGACCTTGGACATGCGCTACGGGACGCGTGTCTCGGTGCTCCAGGGCGTGTCCGCCCAGGCATTCCTGACGGATTCGGCCAGTGTCGGCGTTGGCGGTCTGTTGAAGGACCGCGTCCAGTTGGTCCTGTTGGGCGCGTACTCCAACGGGAGCACCGGGGGCGTGAATCAGGCGAATGAGGTGGGTAAGTTCGACAGCTACGAGCTCAGTAGTCAGGTGAGCTTTCTGGTTACCGCTTGGTGGTCTGCAATGGCGAGCTTTACGCTCTATCGATACGAGCTGAATGATGTTGCCAGTCAGGATCTCCTGCTACCCCCGATACTGGATCGCAGCTCGGTGTTTGTCGGCTTTACGTTGCGGGCCCCCCTGATTGGGGGGCCATTGCGATGAGTATCGACATGGCCACGAACATGACGGGGCAGCTCGCCGTGGCGAGCTTGCAGGGAGCACGTGCATGCTTCTAGAGAGACAGTACACCCCCGCCGACTATGCCCGGATGGCGTGGCGCCGCCGCTGGTTCATAGTCGTCCCGTTCGTGGTGGGCGTGTTTGGAACCCTTGTCGTGTCGTCCATCTTGCCCGACGTCTATCAGTCGGAGATGCTAATTCAAGTTGTGCCGCAGCGGGTTCCAGACTCGTTCGTGGAGTCCACGGTCACGCTCAGGACCGAAGACCGGATCAACGCCCTCTCGCAGCAAGCGATGAGTCGAACCGAATTGGAGAAGTTGATAGAGATCTTCAATCTATACGAGGACGCTCGGGACCGGTTGCCTATGCAGGATGTCGTCGAGTTCATGCGCGGGAGCGTCGATCTCGAGATCGCGCTCGGGGGGGCGAGAGGCGCCGATGCCGAGGCCTTCTACGTGCGCTTCTCGTACCCGGACGCTGAGGTTGCGACGCGTGTCACGGGGCGGATCGGGGCAATATTTATTGAACAGAACGCCCGCGACCGCAGTGCGCTGGCGGAGGGGACTCAGGAGTTCTTGGAGGCTGAGCTCCTGATTGCCAGGGATCTTCTGGAAAAGACCGAGGCCAGGTTAGAGACATTTCGTCAACGGTATGCGGGACGCCTACCAGATCAGCTCAGTTTCAACATGCAGGCGATGCAGAACACGCAGTTTCAGCTGCAGGCACATCTCGAATCCCTGGCTCGAGACCGCGACCGAAAGCTGATGCTCGAGCGACTGTATAGCGACGCGCAGACGGAAACCGCGAGAGCTGACGCAACGGTGGTCACGCCGGCCGCCGAGGAGAGTGGTCCACTTGACCTTGCCACCGTAGTCGCGACCGGAACCGCCAAGGAGCGCCTTGCCAGAGCCCGGTCTCTACTCGCCGGCCTGGAACTACGGCTGAAACCAGAACATCCTGATGTCATTCGCACCGAGCTTCTCATCGACGACCTAGAGGATGCGGTTGCTTCCGAACCAACGGAGGCGCTCTCGGTGGACCTGACTCCAGCGCAAGCTGCTCGTCTGGAGCGGCTGAGAGAGATGCGCGCAGAGATCGAGAGTCTCGGTCGACGGATTGAGTTCAAGGAAGCGGAGGACCTCAGGCTGCGGGAACAGCTCACAGACTATGAACGACGAATAGAGGCCGTACCTGGTGTCGAGTCTGGGTGGATCGCGCTCTCTCGTGACTACGAAACACAGCAGGAAGCCTACCGGGATCTGCTCGCCAAGAGCGAAACGGCCAAGGTAGCGACTGATCTCGAACGTCGGCAGGTCGGTGAACAGTTCCGCGTTCTCGATCTACCGCAGGTGCCGGTGAAGCCGACCAGTCCGAATCGTCTGCAGTTCAGCGCGCTCGGAGCCCTGGGTAGCTTGCTTCTTGGGCTTTCGTTGGCGGCCCTGGTAGAGCTGCGCGATTCAACATTCCGAACGGAGAATGACATCGTGGAGCTCCTGACCGTTCCCGTGATCGCTCATGTGCCATTCGTCGACTCAGACGGCGACCGCCGCTCGAGCCGAACGCGGCGATTGCTGGCGTCGACCTCGGCAGTCGTCGCACTGGTTGTGGGCGGGTACGTCTTCTGGCAACTGGAACTCTGGCGGTACGTCACATGACGTCGACTGACGATGGTTTGTGTGGAAATGGGGGCGTCGATGGGCAGAATTGACGATGCGCTTCGTCGGTCCGGCGTGTCGGAGAGACCTTCCTCTCCTGTCCCGTCTGGCAGCGACGTCTTCGTATCACCCTGGTCGGTGTCGGCAGCGCCCGAACCGCGACCTGTCGAAACAGTTTCCGGGGCCAGGGCGGGCGTCCCTGCCGACTCGGGCAGCGTTTCGGCTGTCGAGCTCGTAGCCGACCGCGTCGACCTGTTGACGGGTTCGAGCACGGCAGACCCGGCCCTCTCCAGTCAATTCCGACGAATGGCGGCGAGGCTGTACAACGCGCATGAGGATGAGAAGGCTGATCTAAAACTGGTCATGGTGACCAGCGCGGTGCCCGCTGAGGGCAAGACGACAACGGCGGTCAATCTGGCGCTGATTCTCAGCGAGTCCTTCCAGGAGCAGGTCCTGCTGATCGACGCCGACTTGAGAAGGCCATCCCTTCACAACGTGTGGGGGCTTGCGGGAGATCGAGGATTGAGTGATGCCCTGCGCCCGGTGCCCGAGCCCGACCTTGAGCTGGTCCGAGTCAGCAAGACCCTGACGTTGTTGCCGGCCGGGAATCCTGACGCGGACCCCACGGCCGGTCTGACCTCGGAGAGGATGCGCCAGATCCTCGCCCAGGCCAGAACCCAGTTCGACTGGGTCATCCTGGACACGCCCCCGATCGGCGCCGTCGACGACGCGACACTCCTGGGGGCGATGGTGGATGCCGTACTGTTCGTGGTCCGGGCGTGTCAGACCCGGTCCCCACTCGTCCTGAACGCGATTGACTTGATCGGTCGAGACAAAATCATCGGCGTTGTGCTCAATGGAACCGAAGCCGTCGATACTCCCTCATACCACTACCCCGGGTACGGGTACTCCTCCGGTGCCTGAGTCTTCAGAAGGCGCCAGAAACGCGGACTCAGATCTGTATCCACGAAGATTTAAGTCAACCTAGAAAGCGATATGTGAACGGCTCCGAACACTGATCTCGTTACCGATTTAGACATCTAAACTATTGCAAATAAGTATGTTGACACTCGCCGGTAGGTCCTCAGCTGGCCGGAGAGATCCTTGCTCTCTAAACCGTCCTGGACGGGCGCTGGCGGTTGTGAGAGAACGCTTCCTCTCCCCCGCCATTCCACCGAACAGCCGTCTTCGGTCATGTGACTGAGAGAGCGGAGCGCTGTACCTGAGTCGTCGCTAGCGAACGAAACGGCCTGGCCAGCTCGCGTTAATGGGTGACTTCAGTCGCGCTGTTCCGCCAGCGGTCATTGGCCAGGTCGTGTTCGAAGGCGCACTCCTCAGGGAGCGGCAACGAGCAGACCGCTACAACGATCCGCTGTTGCTCCTGGAGGTCGCGTCCGGGGACGGCGTTGCCGTTCGTCAACCCCACTGGGACGCCGTGGTTTCGTCGGTTGACGCCGCGACACGTGACACCGACCTGCTCGGGTGGATTCGACCTCAGGCGGCGCTCGGCGTCATCGTCACAGAGAATCAACTTGCCGCCACCGTATTGGCTGGCCAACTGCAGCAACGCATTCGGTGCGAACTTGGGCAGCGGCTAGACGCGGCTATTGCCGAGAGCCTCTCGGTTCGATTCTACGCGTATCCGGAGCCGGAGCCCGCGGGAGCGACCAAGTCGAGGGAGGTGCGCCCTCTCCTTCCGCTCCTTGAAGACATCGGTTCGCATACCGCGCCGCCGGCTGCGTACGATGTTGTCAAGCGAACCGTCGACATCCTTGGCAGCGTCACCCTCCTGGCGGTGCTCTCGCCGCTCTTGCTCCTTGTCGCTGCCGCCGTCAAGGTCCGGTCCCGCGGTCCTGTCTTCTTTAGGCAGGTACGGATCGGGCGGGGCGGGGGGTCGTTCCAGATGTTCAAGTTTCGCACCATGCGCCTGAATGCCGACCATGGTATCCACCAGGCGTACGTGTCGGACTTCATCAACGATACGACCGGGATGGGCGGAGAACAGACGACCCAAGTGTTCAAGATTGTCGACGATCCTCGAGTTACCCGGCTGGGTCGCTTTCTTCGGAGAACGAGTGTGGACGAGCTACCCCAGTTGTGGAACGTCTTGCGGGGGGACATGTCCCTGGTGGGACCGCGCCCACCGCTCCCCTATGAGGTGGCGCAGTACAAGTCATGGCACGTTCGGCGAGTCCTCGAGTCCAAGCCAGGGATCACCGGGCTGTGGCAGGTCACGGGGCGCAGCCAGACAACGTTTGACGAAATGGTGCGACTGGACCTTCGATACGCGCGAACCCGGTCTCTATGGACCGATATCAAGATACTACTCCGGACACCGAAGGCGGTGGTTGCAGGGAAGGGCGCGTGCTAGAAGTTGGGAAATTCGGAAGGAGAGGCGAGAGCATGCAACCAGCTGACGTGACACTGGATGAGGCCGCCCGACGGCCCAGTGCATCTGGGGATCCTGCGCGGAAGCCTTCGGCGGACCTCGTTGGTGTCGGAGTGGTTGGATTTGGCTACTGGGGGCCGAACATCGCCCGAAACTTCAGCGGCCTGGATAAGGCAAACGTCGTTGCGGTGTGCGACCTAGACGCCGCTGCACTCAAACGCGCCGGCTCCGTCTACCCTGGGGTTTGTCTGACGACGGACTTCTCGGACATTCTGCGGTCCGCTGACATTGACGCGGTAGCGATCGTGACGCCCGTGTGGACACACTACGAACTCGCCCGGGAAGCGCTTGAGAACGGCAAGCACGTCTTTGTCGAGAAGCCGTTTACCGCTACGCCCGAACAGGCTGAGACCCTCATCGAACTGGCCGACCGGAAGAACCTGAAGATTATGGTGGACCACACCTTTCTCTTCGGTGGCGCGGTCAGAAAGATCAGGGAAATCGTGGACGCGGGAACACTCGGGCCGCTCTACTATTTCGACTCCACACGGGTCAATCTGGGTCTTTTTCAGCACGATGTGAGCGTTGTCTGGGACCTTGCGCCTCACGACCTGTCGATCATGGATCACATCATCATGGAGGCTCCCGAGGCGGTGGTGGCCACGGGCGGCAGCCACCTCAACGGTCATGCCGACATGGCCTTCATTACGGTCTATTTCCCAAACAACGTCCTGGCCCACGTCAACGTGAATTGGCTGTCCCCAGTGAAGATTCGGACCACCCTGATCGGGGGTAAGGACAAGATGCTCGTGTGGAACGATCTCGAGCCAGACGAGAAGATCAAGGTCTACGACAAAGGTGTCGAGATAGAGAATGGGCAGGGGGTCTACGATCTCCTCGTCAGTTATCGCTCGGGCGATGTCTGGGGGCCCAGGTGCGACCAGACAGAGGCGCTAGAGGTCGAGCTCGGGTATTTCGTCGAGTGCGTGATGAATGATCAAGTCCCTCTGAACGACGGTATGGCCGGCCTTCGAATCGTCAAACTCCTAGCTGCCGCAGAACGTTCGCTCCAGCAGCGAGGCGCACTCATTTCTCTCTGATCCTGACACGGTCCCGGAGACATCTGCCTGGGCCTCACGGTTCGTCTCATTGCCGCACCTCTTACAATGACTCGGATGAACACAGCATTCTCCGATTACTTCAGGTGTCCTGAGGACGTGGTCGAGCTGTCCACGGCCGCCGGGGTGTCTCAGAATGAGGGCTTCTTTACCTTCGATGGCGACACTTGCTTCGGTCGCCTGTCCGGCGGCAGTCCGGCCGGCGCGGTAACCGAAGCTCCTGACGTCACGGATGCCGTAACAGAACGGGACGGCCGTCTGCAGCTCCCCTTTGACCTGTCTGAGGTGGCGACGAACCTAAGATGCGAGCGCTATTTCAAGGATGGAACCAGTTTGACGGAGAATGCGCTTGCGCGAAGCGCGTACTACGCGATACGTCCGTTCTTGCCTGTTACGCTGCGAAAGCACCTTCAGAAGGTGTGCCTGCGAGGTTGGGAGAACATTCCGTTTCCTCGGTGGCCCGTAGACGTCTCGGTTGACAGCCTCATGCGGAGCGTCTTCGTCCAGATTCTCAAACGCCGAAGCGACAGCGCCGTACCGTTCATCTGGTTCTGGCCGGACGGCGCGCCCAGCTGTTCCATGGTGACCCACGATGTGGAGCACGAGCCCGGGCGCGAATTCTGTAGTGCCTTGATGGACATGGACGACGAGTTTGGCATCAAGTCGGCGTTTCAGGTCGTTCCCGAGGGCCGCTACGACCGACCGATCGAGCTCGCGGATACCATCCGGTCCAGAGGGTTCGAGGTCAACGTCCATGATCTCAATCACGATGGCAACTTGTTCAGAGACAAGCGGGAATTCCTGAACCGCGTCGGGCGAATCAATCAGTATGCACGTCAGTTTCAGAGCAGAGGGTTCCGCTCCGGCGCGATGTATCGAGAGCAGGATTGGTTTGACGCGCTGGAGTTGTCGTTTGACATGTCGGTGCCGAACGTGGCCCACCTCGAGCCGCAGCGAGGCGGGTGTTGCACCGTCATGCCGTACTTTGTGGGACGGCTCCTAGAGCTGCCCTTGACGACCGTCCAGGACTATTCGCTGTTTCACATTCTTGGCGACTACTCGACAGCACTGTGGACGGAACAGATGCGCCAGATCAAGCAGGCGAACGGTCTGATCAGTTTTGTGACCCACCCCGATTACCTCACCGCCGAACCGGCAAGAGCGGTGTATCGCGACCTCCTTGCGAAACTCTCGCGTGAGCGTGAGGAGGGGAATCTCTGGATGGCGTTGCCGTCGGAAGTCGACCGCTGGTGGCGTGAACGGCACGAAATGAGACTCGTTCCGACGGGGGACTCGTGGCGCATAGAGGGGCGGGGATGCGCGCGCGCGCGGGTCGCCTACGCCGTCCTGCAAGATGGCAGGTGTGTCTATCGCCTGGATCCACACCCGATGAGTCAGGCTGTGCCTTCTCGCGCTGGAAGCGCTCGGTCGTAGGTTCGCTCGTCTCCGCGGAAGAGCAGATGCCCTCTGTCACACGACACCTCCTGTTCGGCGCATATACCCTCGGAGTGGCCCTTCTCAACGTCCCGGCCTTGCGTGGCCTCGTCGCGATGGGGAGGGACGACCCTACGGCATCTCACCTTGTGTTCGTCCCGCTGGTGTCGCTCGTGCTCGTGTATATCGGTCGACACTCGATCTTCGAATCGGTTCGGGCCGCGGGTTGGGCCGGAGCGAGCCTCGTTGGTGCGGGGCTTGTTGGGTGGTTGTTCGCTGGCACGTCTCAGGCCCAACGGATACCGGTTGAGGCGCTCACTACAACGACGGTTGCCATCGTCATCCTCTGGGTTGGCGGATTCCTGCTCTTCTATGGCCCGGCCGCCTGTCGGCGAACGATCTTCCCGCTCTGCTTCCTGGCCTTCATGATTCCGATTCCGGAAGCTGCGCTGAGCGCGGCCGTGCTGTTCCTGAAGACCGGGTCGACCGAGATTGTCAGTGTTCTATTCACGCTGACTGGAACGCCGTTCCACCGAGACGGCTTCATGTTCACACTGCCTACGGTCGTCATCGAGGTCGCCGACCAATGCAGCGGAATTCGGTCGAGCTTGGGTCTGTTGCTGACGAGTCTCTTGGCGGGACATCTCTTCTTGAAGACTGGCTGGAAGAAGGCTGTTCTCGTAGTCGCTGTGATTCCGCTTGCGATTCTCAAGAACGGGGTCAGGATTGTCAGCCTGAACCTCCTTGCCCTCCACGTGGACTCAAGTTTTCTGACAGGCCAGCTGCACCATGAGGGGGGCATTCTGTTCTTTCTTCTGGCCCTGGCGATTCTGGCGCCGCTCCTTGCCCTACTTGGTCGTTCCGAAGTGCATCCTCAGTGCGAGACAAGATGACTCATAGAGTGCCCTTCGTTGTCGGTCCTCAGGTGGGATGCTTTGAGCGGGAGTTCGTTCGCAACGATGGCGGCCGAGATCCCGTCCCTTCCAATGTTTCCGGTCATGACTCTGGAATAGCAAGAGCATGGCAAGGCGTCGTTGAGTGTACCCAGCAGTGGGCATGTAGCAGAAGGCGAGGTGCCGCTCAAGGTGGAGTCTACGAAGCTCGTCCAGAGGTAGACAGGTGAACCCGACCGCCGCGCTCCTCCTTGCTGCATGCTCGGTTGCGCTGTTAGCTCTTCCGCGGCGATGGGCACCAGGACCGCTGATGGCAGGGGCATGCCTTATGCCGATCGTACCAGTAGTCGACTTTGGGCCCGCTACGTTTTTCGCGATTAGAATTCTCGTCGCTGTCGGTCTGTTGAGGGTTTTCGTGCGTGGGGAGCGGCCGGGCGCTCGACTTGAGGGGCTGGACGTGTTGGTGATTGTGTGGGCTGTGCTGATGTGTACCACTAGCGTGTTTCACGAGTCGGCTGGCTTGGTTGGGAGACTCGGTAAAACCTATGACACGCTGGGAGCCTATTTCCTCATTCGCACCTTTGTTAGATCCGTCGATGACCTAATACCGTCCATCGCGCTGATGGTCGTGTTACTTCTCATCGTCGGCATCGAGATGTCCGGTGAACAGCTGGGACGCCCCAACCTGTTCTATGACCTGTTTGATTCACCTCTGGAGTCCGCGTCGAGAGGTGGTGTGGTTCGAGCCCAGGGGCCTTTCAGCCATCCGATCCTCGCCGGGACTATGGGTGCCGCTGCGGTGCCATTTGTTGTTGTTCTTTGGCGGCAAAGGTACAGGTTGGCTGCTTGTCTCGGAGGGCTGGGCTGTGTGCTGGTCGTTACTTCCAGTGCATCATCTGGACCGATCTTGAGCGCTACCGCGGCCCTTGGGGCGGTCTTTGCGTTTCCATTCCGGAGCCATATGCGGGCTTTGCGATGGGTGGCGGTGCTCGGTTACTTGTCGCTAGAGCTCGTCATGAACGCTCCAGCGTATTACATCGTGACCAGGATTGACTTCACGGGAAGCAGCGCTTCGTGGCATCGCGCCGGGCTAATAGATTCGGCGTTCAGGCATTTCAATGAGTGGTGGCTCGTCGGCACCGACTACACTCGCCATTGGATGGCCACGGGCGTCTATTGGAGCGAAGACTGGTCGGACATTACCAATGAGTATCTTGCCATGGGAGTCAATGGGGGTATCTTGCTGATGGTGATGTTTATCCTCATCCTTACCAAGGGTTTCTCGCTCGTGGGCCAGAGCTTGTCAGCAGAGTCGGAAGAGTTGAAGAACAGTCGGTTTGTCATATGGTGTCTCGGAGCGGTGCTCTTTACCCACGCAGTTTCCTTCATGGGAGTCACATACTTCGATCAGTCGGTTTTCTTTCTGTACTTTACGCTGGCTAGCATCGCCTCAGTTTGCGCGACGCGCGTCGGAGACGCGGTTCCAGGGTTGGGTCGTGTCTCTGCGAAACACTCGAGGTCTGTCAGGCGACAAGGCTAGCACATTACGAAACTGCCGGTGAGGTAGGTAGTTTTGAATGGCGAACGACCGAAGAATAGCCGAGACCTTTGCACCAGGAACCACAGAAACGGCTGAATTCATTGAGTCCTGACAGTTTCTGCGCTGGACCACGTTCAGGCCCGTTTCTTGCAGCTCCGACTGGGAGGTTCCCTTGGTGAGGTCGAAATGACGGCTGTCCGACGAATCCCAGCCCTTACGTTAGTGGTTTTGGTGACATCGTCCACCGTCGCTCGCGCAGCGACGCTGCAAGTAGGACCAGGGCAGACTTATACCACCATACAGTCATGTATCGATGCTGCGTCGCCGGGGGACATCTGTAACGTCCATGCCGGCACCTACACTGAGCAGCTCAGGCTAGCAAGTGGCGCTCCTGGAAACGAGATCACCATCCGGAACAACGGGGGCGATACGGTCACGGTTCGGTCCTCTGGATCTCCCGTCGTGGACGTTTTCGGGAGTAACCACTGGGTACTCGAGGGTATAGACCTGACCTACGACGGTTCGGGGAATGAGTGTGAGCGAAACTTAGTTGAAAATTGAAGCGGCTCCAAACCCTGTGGTTTGATGACGTTGCGAGACGAACATCACGCCACGAGAGAAAGGAGCCAAGATGAGCAGTGTCCTACGAACGGTCAAGAAGCGCAAGAAAGGTCGCACGTTGGGCGGGGTCGACGTTATCGACCGAGAGGAGTACGCCGAGCTGGAGGTCGATGCCAAGGTGGAGTTGATCCGGTCCTTGGTTCCGCTGGGGTTGATGCACATCGAGGAATTGCTCGACGAGGAAGTGACAGCGCTGGCTGGCGAACGCTACGCCCGCAAAGACCCGTCAGTCGGCGGGCGCCGTCATGGTAGCAACCCTGGGACGGTCGGGTTGGCCGGCCAGCGCGTGCCGATTCGCGTGCCCCGGATTCGCCATGTCACGGAGCGCGAGATTCCACTGCGGTCGTACGAAGCGCTGCATGGCGATCGCGCCGTCAACGACCTGTTGCTGCGGCGCGTGCTGTATGGGATCTCGTGCCGCAACTACGCGGCGGCCGCCGAGGCGATTCCCGGGGCGATCGGGCTGTCGGGGTCGACCGTGTCCCGGGCGTTCATCGAGGCCAGCGCGGCCAAGCTCCGCGAGCTCCAAGAGCGGGACCTGTCCCGGGAGGACGTCGTCGCCCTGGTGCTGGACGGCAAGACCTTCGCCGAGTCCACGATGGTCGTGGCGCTGGGCATCACGATGACGGGGGAGAAACGCTTCCTGGGCTTTGTCGAGACGGACACCGAGAACGAGAAGGTGTTGACTCCGTTCCTCCGGTCCCTGGTCGAGCGGGGCCTCGATGTCTCCCAGGGGCTGCTGGTGATCGTGGATGGCGGCAAGGGGCTCCGGGCGGCCGTGCGGAAGGCCTTCCGCCACCGCGCCCTGGTGCAACGGTGTCAATGGCACAAGCGCGAGAACGTGGTGAGTTACGTGGCCAAGCGTGAGCAGCCGGTGTGGCGGCAGCGTCTCCAGCGCGCCTACAACCGTCCGGAGTACGACGAGGCCCTCGCCGCCCTCCAGTCGCTCCAGCATGAGTTGGAGGATCGGAACCAATCGGCGGCCGGCAGTCTGGCGGAAGGCCTCGACGAGACCCTGACGTTGCATCGCCTCGGGGTGTACGGCGTGCTGGGCCGGTCGCTGAAGACGACGAACGGCCTCGAGTCTATCAACGCGCTCATTGAGGAGCGCTGTGCGAAGGTCGATCACTGGCAGAACTCAAGTCAACGCCATCGCTGGCTGGCCACGGCGCTCCTGGACATCGAGCCGCGCCTACGCAAGGTGATGGGCTACCGGCACCTGCCCAAGCTTCGTGACGCATTGAAGCGAGCGCTGAAGATCGACACGACGACGTCGAAGAAGAAAGCCGCGTAAGCCATCAGGAGCCGCGGAGAGTTCCAACTAGGAATGGCCTTGACTCCGGGGAATTCTCCGGTGGGCATCTATAACGCGAATTGTTGGCACAGCGATGGTGGGACGGTAAGGAACCTGACGATCGATATCCAGGGTGGCTCAGGGGCTGGCGGGGCTGGAATCAAGGCGTATTGTACCGATAAGTGGCAGATCGACAACGTCACCATAGCAATAACTGCCTCTTCAGGTGGGCCGAGTACGCCAGGTGGCGGAGCACTCATGAATGGGTGCAGTCTACTCTTTGCCTCGAATCTTAGGTTTACTAGAAACACCGTCTACGGAAACGCCAGCGAGAGTACTGGCACCTTGAACGATGGGTGTCTCTTTAGTGGTACCGACCTCCTCATTGAGGACAATCTGCTGCACGATGGGTGGGCCTACGACGGACATCCTGATGGGCTCGCGATTCAAGGCGATGGTGACCGAAACGGTAACGACACGGCGAATGTGGTCGTGAACGGGAATAGAATCTACAACTTCTCTCAAGGGCTTTTCATCGTCGCAGTACACAAGACGATGGGGTCTCCCACCAGCCAGCGCTTGCTCCCGTGGGTTCAGGGTTTCGACCAGCGCCTTCGACGCGGCAAAGGAACGTCGACCCGGCGCGATGATTGCCCCATTATCAGCAAAGGCGCGTACCCATGCCGGGTGTGACAGATTCGAGCAAACAATGTCGACACCGCGCCGGCGGAGCTCGGTCACGGCGGCGCCGATGACCTTGTGTCCGTCATTCGGATGAGCCAAGCAGTCCACCACAGTACCAACGTGCAGGTCGCCGAACCGGCCAGCTCCTGTATGCAACCGGTCCTGCACCACGGCCCAGCCGATTGTGAGGTCGCCCTGATACACGCGTAACCTCCGGCACGTCGGCCAGCCGTTCTGAGGCACGAGAGCGTTCATGGTGGCGCTGTCGCGAACGGCGATGACGGCGTAGCTCGGTGAACATTGGTGCCACAGTTGATCTGCCCACTCGCCAAAGAGCTCGAATTCTCGCGTTCGTACGCCGGCTCTTTGTGGCACACGCCGCTGTTGGACTACACGCAGAAGCCAGACTCCGAGCGACCCAGCCCCAGAGAAAGCCAAGCTGTCCAGGAGCAACCGGCGCGCCGCGGAGGACCGCAGGTACCGATTGGACCGCAAGAAACGAAACGGTTCAAGGAC
Organism: Vicinamibacterales bacterium; assembly: GCA_965249105.1. GTDB lineage: Bacteria > Acidobacteriota > Vicinamibacteria > Vicinamibacterales > UBA8438 > CAUZIB01. The sequence continues at coordinate 3,954,131 of OZ252219.1, forward strand.
CTGCAGGCAAAAAGGCGTCGGGTGGAGCATCCAGCCGAGTTTTCGCAACATAGGGGAGGACGCGACCTTCGCCTCCGAATCCCCACGCAAACAAGCGCGGCTGCCTCTTGAGCATGTTCTGCAAGAGGTGCAATCCCAGTAGATTGTGTTTCCGATTCACGATACCTTCCGAGACAGGTCCCTGCCACGAGCAGATGCGGCGCCGCTCGCCGTGAATATGGAAGTCCTGTGGTTTTAGACAAAAGCCACCCCGCACCGCTCCGCCGGAGTCAAGCCCATTCCTAGTTGAAACTCTCCGCGGCTCCTGATTGCTTACGCGGCTTTCTTCGTCGACGTCGTCGTGTCGATCTTCAGCTCTCGCTTCAATGCGTCACGAAGCCTGGGCAGGTGCCGGTAGCCCCTCACCTTGCGCAGGCGTGGCTCGATGTCCAGGAGCGCAGTGGCCAGCCAGCGATGGCGTTGACTCGAGTTCTGCCAGTGATCGACCTTCGCACAGCGCTCCTCAATGAGCGCGTTGATGGACTCGAGGCTGTTCGTCGTCTTCAGCGACCGGCCCAGCACACCGTACACCCCGAGGCGATGCAACGTCAGGGTCTCGTCGAGGCCTTCCGCCAGACTGCCGGCCGCGGATTGGTTCCGATCCTCCAGCTCATGCTGGAGCGACTTGAGGGCGGCGAGGGCCTCGTCGTACTCCGGACGGTTGTAGGCGCGCTGGAGACGCTGCCGCCACACCGGCTGCTCACGCTTGGCCACGTAACTCACCACGTTCTCGCGCGTGTGCCACTGACACCGTTGCACCAGGGCGCGGTGGCGGAAGGCTTTCCGCACGGCCGCCCGGAGCCCCTTGCCGCCATCCACGATCACCAGAAGCCCCTGGGAGACATCGAGGCCCCGCTCGACCAATGACCGGAGGAACGGGGTCAACACCTTCTCGGTCTCCGTGTCCGTCTCGACGACGCCCAGGAACCGTTTGTCCCCCGTCATCGTGATGCCGAGGGCGACGACCATCGTCGCCTCGGCGAACGTCTTGCCGTCCAGCACGAGGGCCACGACGTCCTCCCCGGAGAGGTCCCGCTCCTGGAGCTCGCGGAGTTTCGTCGCGCTGGCCTGAATGAACGCGCGGGACACCGTCGACCCCGATAGGCCGATCGCCCTGGGAATCGCCTCGGCGGCCGCCGCGTAGTTGCGGCACGAGATCCCATACAGCACGCGCCGCAGCAACAGGTCGTTGACTGCGCGATCGCCATGCAGCGCCTCGTACGACCGCAGGGGAATCTCGCGCTCCGTGACATGGCGAATCCGGGGCACGCGAATCGGCACGCGCTGGCCGGCCAACCCGACCGTCCCGGGGTTGCTGCCATGACGGCGCCCGCCGACTGACGGGGCTTTGCGGGCGTAGCGCTCGCCAGCCAGCGCGGTCACTTCCTCGTCGAGCAACTCCTCGATGTGCATCAAGCCCAGCGGAACCAACGACCGGATCAACGCCACCTTGGCATCGACCTCCAGCTCGGCGTACTCCTCTCGGTCGATGACGTCGACCGCGCCCAACGTGTGACCTTTCTTGCGCTTCCTGACCGATCGTAGGACACTGCTCATCTCGGCTCCTTTCTCTCGTGGGCTGATGTCCGTCTTCTCAAACGTCATCAAACCACAGGGTTTGGAGCCGCTTCAATTTCCAACTAAGTTTCGCTCACACTCCTCCGCCGGACTCGACCGCGACATAGTACTCTCGCCAAACGCTCCGGTCGGGATGGCGAGGGAGCCACTTTGGCGTCGCTTCCTCAAAGAACCTGTGGCTTGACGCTTTGGCGGCGAGCCTGCGGTTTAGGGCTTTGACGGCCTCGACGTGCTCAGGGGCGTAGGGACAGATGTCGATGGTCATGCTCTATCGGCTCTCCTGGGTGGCGATGCGACCCGTGCAGTACTGAGCGCCCAATTATAGAGTCATCGAGCCCGCCCGACGGCGCCCCGGGATCCGCAAACGGCCAAGTGGGACACCGACCCGCGCAGGCAGCCGCTGCCACGAAAACTAGGTGGAGAGGCACAATGACGGATCCGATCGTCGGCCCGTATTCCCCGGGCCGGAACGGAACGGAACATGGGACAAGACAAGCGAACCACGGTCTTTTGTCGCGATGACGATGTCGATGAGTGGACGCCGGAGTTGCATGCAATACTTGAGACCTTTCTTCGTGCCGAAGTCCCGGTCAACTACCTCATCATCCCGAACGATCTGACCGATGAGGCTGTCGACAACATTCTCATGAGGAAAGCTCAGTATTCTGATCTCGTGTACTTGAATCAGCACGGATACCGGCATCGGCAGAACATTGGTGGCCAACAGCGCTTCAGCGAGTTCGCAGCCAACCGCCCGTACGAAGAACAACTCGCCGATATCGGTCGTGGAAAGCGGATTCTGGCGAAAGCGCTCGGGTCCCACTTCGACTCGCTGGTATTCACACCCCCTTGTCACAAGTACGATGCCAATACTTTACGAGCCCTCTGCGACCTTGGTTTCGAGGTGCTTTCCGCTTCGATTTACTACTCGTGGGCACCGCGCGTTCAACGCAGTCTTGGCCAGTGGTTCGGGGCGGTTCGCATGATGGGAAAGGCAGTGTCCTATCACGGAGGCAAGACACCTGGCCTCGCCCTGTGGCAGCTCTCAGTGGCCATCGACGTGGATATGCAACGGTCTGCTGCGGGCTTCGTTGTGAAAAGCGCGACCGAGCTAATGCGCGAATTTCAGGTGGCTCGCACCCACAGCCCATTCGTTGGAATCATGCTGCACCACTCGACGTACAGGGACCCGCGCAAGCTGGCGACGCTGCGTCAGTTTCTGAGGGACCTAAAGGGCGATCCGACATTGGAGTTCAGCAGCATCGAGAAGATCGCCACTCGGCTGTCGAGCTGGAACAATACACCTCAGATTTCCAGTGGGCCCATAGACGCGGGCGCAGGTCACATTCGTCGTAGCAAATCAAGTAGCAGCGGCACCGGGTCCTGACGCTCGATCTGAAGAACGCTGACAGTCTGGTCAGTCGCCAGCATTGGTAGACGGGCCACAAGAATCTCGAGGCCTGGGTGTGCTTTACCCAGAAAATCGCACAGCGTCTCGCCAGCCGCCTTGGCCGCAGCGTATTCCCCCATATGTAAGGGCATCTCGGTGACGGCCTCTGACGACGGGTAGAGAATCTTGCACAGCGGTGCCCGAAGACGAATCAAGCCGTCGACGAGGGCTGAGAAGCCATCTACATAGTATTGGGAAAAGTGCCGATAGATCTTGTTTGAAAACTTGCCTCTGGATCCTACAAAGATCTGGGGCGTGGCAAAGTAATACATGTGTGTAGGGAGTCGAGTTGCCGTGAAAGCGTCCCACTGCCCGTCTGTCTGTAACACATCGAACGGGACAGCGCGGGCGTGGCCACCCCCGGTCTGGATGTCCGTAACGATCGATTCCGCATCCACCGCGCCGCGATGGTATGTCATAACCACGTGTGCTCCTCCCCCTGCGAGCAGCTTAGACGCCACCTCTCCGAGTCCGCGCGAGCCTCCGACTACGAGCGCGCGCTGTGATGCGAATTCGGAAGCGCCAACTCGTCCGCGCAGCGCGGCAAAAGTGGATTGCACCTGCGCCGCGGGACGCACAAAGCACTTTAGCGAGCCCGAAACCTCTCCGCTGTGTACTTGCAGGCGGACTAGAGAGAACTGGCGAACCGACGACTGTACCGAGTACGCGAGCGGGGATGAGACATGCGGTCCTTGTTCAGATGCCAGGGATCCGGAGTCGCCGTAATCACCTCGGAACTTGAGGCTCAGTCCGGAGTAGAGAGAGTTCATTCCCGGGCAGCGCATCCCTACAACCCGTGTCGTCGCGAGTATCGCGGCCAACTGGTTCGCAGGCAGCACGCGCCCTAGCCGTGGGAAGAGGCGCGCTCCGGAGTGTGAGCGAAACTTAGTTGGAAATTGAAGCGGCTCCAAACCCTGTGGTTTGATGACGTTTGAGAAGACGGACATCAGCCCACGAGAGAAAGGAGCCGAGATGAGCAGTGTCCTACGATCGGTCAGGAAGCGCAAGAAAGGTCACACGTTGGGCGCGGTCGACGTCATCGACCGAGAGGAGTACGCCGAGCTGGAGGTCGATGCCAAGGTGGCGTTGATCCGGTCGTTGGTTCCGCTGGGCTTGATGCACATCGAGGAGTTGCTCGACGAGGAAGTGACCGCGCTGGCTGGCGAGCGCTACGCCCGCAAAGCCCCGTCAGTCGGCGGGCGCCGTCATGGCAGCAACCCCGGGACGGTCGGGTTGGCCGGCCAGCGCGTGCCGATTCGCGTGCCCCGGATTCGCCATGTCACGGAGAGCGAGATTCCCCTGCGGTCGTACGAGGCGCTGCATGGCGATCGCGCAGTCAACGACCTGTTGCTGCGGCGCGTGCTGTATGGGATCTCGTGCCGCAACTACGCGGCGGCCGCCGAGGCGATTCCCAGGGCGATCGGCCTATCGGGGTCGACGGTGTCCCGCGCGTTCATTCAGGCCAGCGCGACGAAACTCCGCGAGCTCCAGGAGCGGGACCTCTCCGGGGAGGACGTCGTGGCCCTCGTGCTGGACGGCAAGACGTTCGCCGAGGCGACGATGGTCGTCGCGCTGGGCATCACGATGACGGGGGACAAACGGTTCCTGGGCGTCGTCGAGACGGACACGGAGACCGAGAAGGTGTTGACCCCGTTCCTCCGGTCATTGGTCGAGCGGGGCCTCGATGTCTCCCAGGGGCTTCTGGTGATCGTGGATGGCGGCAAGGGGCTCCGGGCGGCCGTGCGGAAAGCCTTCCGCCACCGCGCCCTGGTGCAACGGTGTCAGTGGCACACGCGCGAGAACGTGGTGAGTTACGTGGCCAAGCGTGAGCAGCCGGTGTGGCGGCAGCGTCTCCAGCGCGCCTACAACCGTCCGGAGTACGACGAGGCCCTCGCCGCCCTCAAGTCGCTCCAGCATGAGCTGGAGGATCGGAACCAATCCGCGGCCGGCAGTCTGGCGGAAGGCCTCGACGAGACCCTGACGTTGCATCGCCTCGGGGTGTACGGTGTGCTGGGCCGGTCGCTGAAGACGACGAACAGCCTCGAGTCCATCAACGCGCTCATTGAGGAGCGCTGTGCGAAGGTCGATCACTGGCAGAACTCGAGTCAACGCCATCGCTGGCTGGCCACTGCGCTCCTGGACATCGAGCCACGCCTGCGCAAGGTGATGGGCTACCGGCACCTGCCCAGGCTTCGTGACGCATTGAAGCGAGAGCTGAAGATCGACACGACGACGTCGACGAAGAAAGCCGCGTAAGCAATCAGGAGCCGCGGAGAGTTTCAAGTAAGTATCCCCCGGCAAAGCCGGGGGCCTTAGTTTGTGAGCCGCTCAAAGCGGCATGACGTGCCCGCTATGCGGTCACTTGAGCCACCTCACGGTGGCCACTCTACTCCAACGGCAACTGATCCGACCGCCGGTCCTCGCGTTCCTGCTGCTGGATGTACTCCCGAATGACCCGCTCATCGCGACCCACCGTGGACACGAAGTAGCCCCGGGCCCAGAAGTGCTGCCCCACGAAGTTCCGCGAACGTCCCGCGAACTCCCGAGCGATGTGGATGGCACTCTTCCCCTTGAGATATCCGATGACCTGGGCGACAGAGTACTTCGGCGGAATCGACATCATCATATGCACATGGTCCGGCAACAGATGCCCCTCCTCCACCTCGCTCTCGCGATGCAGCGCCAGACGGCGGAACACCTCGCCCAAATCCCGCCGCAATCCCCCGTACATCGCCTTTCTTCGATACTTCGGGATGAACACAACGTGATACTGACAGTGCCATTTCGTATGATTGAGACTTCGGTAGGTCGGCATGAGGTCTCCTTCTCGTGATGCTTGAGCGGCTCACGGGAAGGAGTTCCTCACGTGACTCCCCGAAACGTCAAACGGGGCTGGCCGCCCCGGCAAAGCCGGGGGGTCTCCCACGGCAACTAGGAATGGGCTTGACTCGCGCTCCGAGCTCTGGGTCGAAGAATAAACCTACACTTCCTGAGCTTTCTTGCAATTCTTCGAGAGTGAGTACGCGGCAGGGCTCTTTCGGAGGTAGACCGGCGGCACACTCCAGACCACGGATGCCGTCCGATCCGAGCTCGACGTGGATGCCGATCGCCTTGACGCCGTCGACTTGCACTTCAAGCGCAACGCTTGAGCCGTCGCGCCACAGCAGAGTGCAGAGCATGTCATTACCGATACCGATGGGACTCAGAAAATCCGCCTTGAGCGTCCGCATCACGAGCGGCGCTTTGTCGCCCAACCAGCACTCTAGACTCCAAAGCAATGCGTGGACGCCGTGCACAACCGGTCGCCCGAACAGGGAACGACGCGCTGCGTTCGGATCGATGTGGATAGGATTGTAATCGCCCGAAAGGCGAGCGAAATCTCGTTGTGCGGAAATGTCAATGGCTCGACGGTTCATGTTGCTCTTCGGAACGCCATTCAGAGGCGCAAAGCGTTTTTCCCGTGGCATCATACAGCAACGATCTAGAGCGAGTGTCGAACCACGAAGTATGCCTGCGGCGGGAGCTGAGAGAAGTGATTAGGCGCAGAACGCGGGATCACCGGTGAGAGATCCCGGCACTGCGCCTCGAGCTGGTGCACGCGTGCCTGGACGCCCCGACTTAACGTATCGACCGCATCGCCGCGGAACAACTGAAAGGTCTTCCCCTAGTTTTCCGGACACTTCAGAGAGGGGTAATAGTCCCCCGACGAGGTGCTTATGGATCGGAAGCAGCGCCGGCGTGTCAGCCAGGACAGGATTGAAGCGGCGCGGCTCGCGAACCAAGAAGGCGTGCCCCATGCCGAGCACACGAATCTCCTTGCGCGACCTGCGTAACCCCTCGCGTTCCTCCGTCGGGAGCCCAGTCCGCCCGGTCGGCGCGGGCCCGGTCCACCCAGTTTCGCACTGCCGACTCGGTCAGGTCGAGCTCCTGCGCGACCCGGCCGACTGTCTGTCTCTCATCGAGCACGAGCCGCACGGCGCCCGCTCTGAACTGATGAAACGACGACGCGGCCGTCTCGACTTCGCTGTGTCTGCCATCGTGCGCATCGTATCCGCCTTTCGGAAGTGTCCACGAGATCCGACTAGGCCCCAAGAGCCCAAGTGATTCGAATCGCGGTCGTCGTGTTTTCTAGCTTTCCCCGTGACGTCCGAGTGCGCCGTGAGGTCGAGGCGCTCGTTGAGGGTGGTTACGATGTCGACGTTGTCTGTCTGCGGAGTGAGGCTGAAAAGTCGAAGGAGAGAATCGGCGGCGCAACCGTTTATCGCCTTAGGGTGAGCCGGAGCCGCTCCACGCGACTGAACTACGCGCTGGAGTACGCCGCTTTCGCATCTCGGGCGCTCCTGCGCGTCGGACGCCTGCATCTGACACGAAGATACCGAGTCGTTCATTGTCACAACCTGCCAGACCTTCTTGTCGTAAGTGCCCTCGTTCCCCGTCTGACCGGAGCAAGAGTGGTGCTCGATATACATGACCTCATGCCGGAGTTCTATATGAGGAAGTATGGCCTGGCCGCAACCACACTGTCCGTTCGTGCGCTCAAGGCGACTGAGCTGTTGTCGGCTAGGTTTGCGCACCATGTCCTCGTGGCCTCGCCGTACAAGCGTGAGAAGATGGTCGGACGCTCGGTAGGTCCAGAGAAGTGCACAGCAGTTCTGAACCTGCCGGATCTCAGGTACTTCGCGAACGGGCCTCGATGCGAACGAGATGAAACCGAGTTTCGAATGGTCTACCCTGGATCGTTGAACGAGCTGCATGGTGCAGACGTAGCAATTCGAGCGGTGAAGATCGTCAAGTCCCGCACGAACATTCCACTGCACTTTCACATCATGGGCGACGGGTCGGAGGATGAGTGTTCTCGAACGATGGCGCTCGTCCGTGAGCTCGGGCTTGACGATTGTGTGCACTTTGAGGAGACGGTTCCACTTGAGGAGTACGTTCGAGTACTCGCACGGATGGACATTGGTGTCGTGCCGAAGCGGGGTGGTGTGTTTGCGGATCTGGCGATGAGTACGAAATTGATGGAATTTGCGGCCGCCGGACTGCCCGCGGTCGTTTCGCGTACTAAGGCAGATACGTACTTCTTGGACGACACCATGGCCACTTTCTTCGAACCTGGGGATGCGGAGGCTCTAGCGGCAGGGATAGTCAAACTATGCCGCGATCCGGATTATGGACGGCGTGTCGCGGCCAACGCGAAGGCTGTTACCGAGCGCGTGAACTGGGACCAGGAGAAGGCTAAGCTGCTGGACGTTTACCGACGTCTCGTCGCTCGATAGACACGCTCGGGCGGCCGTCCGCTCACTGGCGGTGGCAATGGCACGCCGACGTATCCGCGTCAATACGCTCTCGCCGGGCCTCGTGCACACGGCCATGACAGAAGGGGCCTTTTCTCAGCTCTCAAGCGAGCAGGTCCGGGAGCTTGAATCGGGGTACCCCCTTGGGGTCGTGCAGCCGGAGGACGTCGCTCGGGCCGCGGCTTTCTTGCTTGCGCCGAAGAGTGGCTGGATCACGGGGACGGACCTCGTTGTCGACGGCGGGTATACGGCCCGTTGACCGCTATTGTGTCTCAATGTCATTGACCTGCGATGCGCCACCACGCATCGCAGGTCTCGACGGCCTCGAGGCCAGGCAATGATATGAAGATCTTCGTCACGGGCGGCGCCGGATTCATCGGATCCAACTTTCTGAACCTCCTGGTACCCCGCCATCCTGAGCATCAGTTCGTCTGCGTCGACACGTTAACCTATGCGGCCAATCTGGCAAATCTCACGGCGATCACCGATGTGTCGAATTACGCGTTCGAACGGATTGACATCGCAGACGGTTTCGTCGTTCAGGACCTCTTCGAGCGTCACCGACCGGACCTGGTCGTGCATTTTGCGGCCGAGAGCCACGTGGACCGAAGCATCGCGTCGCCCCAGGCCTTTGTGCGGACGAACATCGAGGGCACATTTCAGCTGCTCGAGGCGTTCCGCTCCCTCGAGCCTGGCCCAGATCAGCTCTTCCACCACGTAAGTACCGACGAAGTGTACGGCTCGCTGGGGAGAGACGGTTTGTTTGCCGAGTCCACCTCTTACGATCCATCGAGTCCGTATTCGGCGTCGAAGGCCGCCAGTGATCATCTGGTACGCGCCTATGGACGGACGTACGGCCTTCCGTTCAAGCTTACGAACTGCTCCAACAACTACGGGCCCTACCAGTTCCCGGAGAAGCTGATCCCGCTGATGATCCTCCACGCGTTGGAGCGGAAGCCCCTGCCGGTTTACGGCGAGGGCCTGAACGTTCGAGACTGGTTGTACGTTGAGGATCACTGCGAGGCGATCTGGCAGGTCATTCAGATGGGACGGGTGGGGGAGACCTACAATATTGGCGGCAACAGCGAACGCACTAATCTCGAGGTCGTCCGAGACATCTGCCGTATCGTGTCTGAGGAGACCGACAGCGCGCAGGCTGATCTCACAGCGTTGATCACCTACGTGGGGGACCGGCCCGGGCATGACCTCCGCTACGCCATCGACGCATCGAAGCTAAAGCGCGAGTGCGGCTGGGAGCCTCGTGAGAGCTTCGATTCTGGCCTTCGTAAGACGGTGCAGTGGTACTTGGACAACGGTGCCTGGACCGAACACGTCAGGAGCGGCGAGTACCGGAAATGGATGGAACACAACTATGAGAACCGGAGGGCCTAAGGTGGCCGGGTGGGTCACGGAGAGGGCGAGGATCGAGCCGTGATCGACAAGGGCATTGTCTTGGCCGGGGGCACGGGGACGCGCTTGCATCCTCTAACGATGTCGCTCAGTAAGCAGTTGATGCCCATCTACAACAAACCGATGGTCTACTACCCGCTCACGGCGTTGATGTTGGCGGGAATCCGGGATGTGTTGGTTATCACTACACCGCGGGACCTCCCGCAGTTCGAAGCCCTATTGGGAGACGGATCCAACTGGGGCATCCGCATTCAATACGCTGGGCAACCCAGCCCGGAAGGCTTGGCCCAGGCCTTCCTGATCGGCGAGCAGTTTATCGACGGGACTGGCTGTGCCCTCGTGCTCGGTGACAATATCTTCTATGGTCACGGCTTGCCGGAGGCCCTCGCACGAGCTGCCGGGCGCGACTCGGGCGCGACGGTATTCGGGTATTTTGTGAAGAACCCGTCAGAGTTTGGCGTGTTGGAGTTTGACGAGACGGGTCGCGCCGTGGGGATCGAGGAAAAGCCAGCGCACGCCAAGTCCAACTATGCAGTCACCGGTCTGTACTTCTATGACGCTGACGTCGTGGGGCTCGCGAGGCAGTTGCGGCCCTCCGCACGCGGAGAACTCGAGATTAGTGATCTCAATCGCCTCTACCTCGAGCGCGGATCGCTGCGCGTGGAGAAGCTCGGCCGGGGCACCGCCTGGCTGGACACAGGCTCGCCGGATGCATTGCTGCAGGCGGCGAACTTCGTGCAGACCATCGAGATCAGGCAGGGCCTGCAGGTCGCCTGCCCAGAGGAAATCGCCTTCCGATCCGGTTGGATCGATCGAGCGCAGCTCCAGCGGACTGGCCAGGCGCTCGCGAAGACGTCCTATGGTCAGTACCTGTTACAGCTACCAGATCTCTTAGATTCGACAACGTGAGGCCAGCCGATTGATGAGGGTGAGTGAAACCGATCTTCCGGGCGTTGTGTTGATAGAGCCGACGGTTTTCGACGACCCTCGAGGACTCTTCTACGAGAGTTGGTCTGACGCTCGCTATACCGACGCGGGTATCTCGGCGTCCTTCGTGCAGGATAGCGTCTCCAGATCCAGTCGCGGCACGCTGCGTGGCCTGCATCTGCAGCACCCGCACGGCCAGGGGAAGCTGGTTCACGTGCTGGTCGGAGAGGTCTTCGACGTGGCGGTTGACGTGCGCGTTGGTTCGCCCCGTTTTGGACAGTGGGCCGGCGCCCAGCTGTCCGAGAGCAATAGGCATCAGCTGTACATACCTCCGGGCTTCGCTCACGGCTTCTGCGTGGTCTCGGACACTGCTCTGTTCGCCTACAAGTGCACCGACTACTACCACCGCGAGACCGAGATCACCGTGGCGTGGAACGATCCTGACATCGGCATCGGTTGGCCCGTGGCAGAGCCGACGTTGAGCAAGAAGGATCGGGAGGGGCAAACGTTGAAGGCGCTCAGAAAGAGGCTGCCCCACAATGGAGCGGTTTGAGCAAGCCCCACGTACTGACGAGTGATTGCCCCCGTCGTTCTGACGGATGCTGAGAGCGATAGGAATAGTACAAGCCGGACGCCGATAGGTGTCGGGCCCTTTTTTTGTACTCTGAGGCAAGAGACGGGGGCGGCGCTCAGTGTTTGCGGTTTCGGGGAGCAACGCGAGGCCCACCCACGAGCTGCTCGAACATGTACCCGAGCCTTTGAGCGTGTCTGGCAAGATATTGGAAACACGTTACTTACAGCGATTTCGCAGGTGTGGGGTTCCTGGCGGCCGGCGTGCATGCCAAGCTTGTGCCCCGCAGTTCCCCTAAAAGATATCTCCAGAGGTGACCCGTTTCTGCCGAAGACAGTACAAGGGAGTCAAGGCCATTCCTAGTTGGAACTCTCCGCGGCTCCTGATGGCTTACGCGGCTTTCTTCTTCGACGTCGTCGTGTCGATCTTCAGCGCTCGCTTCAATGCGTCACGAAGCTTGGGCAGGTGCCGGTAGCCCATCACCTTGCGTAGGCGCGGCTCGATGTCCAGGAGCGCCGTGGCCAGCCAGCGATGGCGTTGACTTGAGTTCTGCCAGTGATCGACCTTCGCACAGCGCTCCTCAATGAGCGCGTTGATAGACTCGAGGCCGTTCGTCGTCTTCAGCGACCGGCCCAGCACGCCGTACACCCCGAGGCGATGCAACGTCAGGGTCTCGTCGAGGCCTTCCGCCAGACTGCCGGCCGCCGATTGGTTCCGATCCTCCAACTCATGCTGGAGCGACTGGAGGGCGGCGAGGGCCTCGTCGTACTCCGGACGGTTGTAGGCGCGCTGGAGACGCTGCCGCCACACCGGCTGCTCACGCTTGGCCACGTAACTCACCACGTTCTCGCGCTTGTGCCATTGACACCGTTGCACCAGGGCGCGGTGGCGGAAGGCCTTCCGCACGGCCGCCCGGAGCCCCTTGCCGCCATCCACGATCACCAGCAGCCCCTGGGAGACATCGAGGCCCCGCTCGACCAGGGACCGGAGGAACGGAGTCAACACCTTCTCGTTCTCGGTGTCCGTCTCGACAAAGCCCAGGAAGCGTTTCTCCCCCGTCATCGTGATGCCCAGCGCCACGACCATCGTGGACTCGGCGAAGGTCTTGCCGTCCAGCACCAGGGCGACGACGTCCTCCCGGGACAGGTCCCGCTCTTGGAGCTCGCGGAGCTTGGCCGCGCTGGCCTCGATGAACGCCCGGGACACGGTCGACCCCGACAGCCCGATCGCCCCGGGAATCGCCTCGGCGGCCGCCGCGTAGTTGCGGCACGAGATCCCATACAGCACGCGCCGCAGCAACAGGTCGTTGACGGCGCGATCGCCATGCAGCGCTTCGTACGACCGCAGTGGAATCTCGCGCTCCGTGACATGGCGAATCCGGGGCACGCGAATCGGCACGCGCTGGCCGGCCAACCCGACCGTCCCAGGGTTGCTACCATGACGGCGCCCGCCGACTGACGGGTCTTTGCGGGCGTAGCGTTCGCCAGCCAGCGCTGTCACTTCCTCGTCGAGCAATTCCTCGATGTGCATCAACCCCAGCGGAACCAAGGACCGGATCAACTCCACCTTGGCATCGACCTCCAGCTCGGCGTACTCCTCTCGGTCGATAACGTCGACCCCGCCCAACGTGCGACCTTTCTTGCGCTTCTTGACCGTTCGTAGGACACTGCTCATCTTGGCTCCTTTCTCTCGTGGCGTGATGTTCGTCTCGCAACGTCATCAAACCACAGGGTTTGGAGCCGCTTCAATTTTCAACTAAGTTTCGCTCACACTCGTACAAGGCCCTACCTTTGACGACGAAGGACACAGAACGGAAACTGATTGGTCGGAGCCCAGCGATCCTGGCTGTGGAGGAGGACGTTCAGTGCGCTGCCGCGTCCGACGCCAAGGTCCTAATCGCCGGTGAGAGCGGCGTGGGCAAGGAGGTCGTCGCCCGTCTGATCCATGGGCTCGGTGGCCGGAGCCGGGCGCCATTGATATGCGTGAACTGTGCGGGCGTGCCGGACTCCCTGCTGGCGTCGGAGTTGTTCGGCCACGTGCGGGGCAGCTTCACTGACGCCCACAGGGACCGGCAGGGGTTGTTGGAACAAGCCAACGGCGGCACAATCTTTCTGGACGAAGTCGGGGAGATGACGCCGCAGATGCAGTCGCTGCTCCTTCGTTTCCTGGACGGCGGCGAGATTCAGCAAGTCGGGGCGAATCGTGGCGGTCGAACGGTGGATGTGCGGGTCATCACCGCCACGAACCGTCGCCTGATCGACCGGGTGCAGACCAATCATTTCAGAGAGGACCTGTTCTACCGCCTGAACGTCATCCACATCGACATTCCGCCGCTGAGGGAGCGACGCGAAGACATCCCGTTGCTTCTCGGATATTTCCTCAAACAGTACGCGGCTTCGCGTCAGGTCGAGCCGCCGAGTCTGTCAGACGACGCAATTTGCGTGATGCAGGCGTATGACTGGCCGGGGAATGTGCGGCAGCTCCGGAACGTCGCGGAACGTTTGATCGTGGGTCTGAAGTCGAGTCAGGACATCACGCCGATGAGCCTTCCCAAGGAGGTCCTCTCAGGATGGCCGTCTGCTCGTTCGTCGGCAGCCGACGCTCAATCCAGAAGGTCCCGGGCGGACGTGATGTTTTCACAGCTCGTTGATGGAAGCGCGAGCTTCTGGACGGTCGTCCACGACCCCTTCATGGACCGGGACATCACGAGGGCCGACCTACGGACCCTTGTGGCGCTCGGGCTAGAACTGACGCAAAGCGACCAAGCCGGGCTGCTCCGGCTGTTCAACGTTGACCCACGGGACGCTCGTCGCTTCAGCAACTTCCTTCGGAAACACGACTGCCTCACGACTTCATCCGGCGTCAGGTACACATCTTCGGGGGCATCGCGAGACGTGCTTGCGAGGTCGCAACAGTCGGCTGGCGAGTAAGGGCCGCGCCCCGCGCAGGTGACACGGGTGTGCTACGCCCAGACGTGAGGGGAGAGTCTCCACCAAACCGGATCAAGAACTGTCGAGATGAATCGGCAGCCGGACCCGGCCTCCTTGCGACGACGAGCCATCTCAGATGTCCAGAATGATTGGTGCCGCGCTCTATCGGCACGTTGGATGACAAGGCCAGGCTAGAGGGGATAGTAGGAAATGAGGTAAGCGATACCGTTAAAGCCAATGAAGAGGGAGACATAGGACGCGGGGTTGTACTTCAAGAAGAACGCCAGGGCGGAGGCGTTTCTGAGCGTACGTGTTCCAAGGTCGAGCTTGAGCCACGCCTGCTCGTTCACGCTGTTCTCACTCAGCCTAAACTGCTGGTCCCAGTTCACGAATTTCCAGATGGGCTGAACGGCGTGGAGCGACGGCGTCAGCCGCAATGCCATCGAGGCCAGAGGCCACGATAGAAAGGCGAGCAAGGCGATAAGAACGTCTTCGGTAAAGTGTCCGAAGGGCCTTCTTCCTACGACCAGCAGGAAGCCGAGATGCATGGCGAGAGTCAGGCACACGCCTCGCGTTCGCCACCGCGGAACGAAGAACAGGACGGTCAACAGGCATTCGGAAACGATGACCGTCCACGACAGCATCATGCCGAACCAGAAGTCCGGTAGCAAGGGGCTGAACGTCTCGTAGAACGGATTGCGGAGGTGCCCGTGAAGCCAGTGGTGCATGAACTGCCCAGTCCGCCAATCGGGATCCCAGATCTTGTTGAGAAACGCCCCGAAGTACATGACGGAGAACTGGATCTTAATCAACCAGGCCTCTTCATCCCGGCGATGCAGACCCGCCAAAAGGAACAGGCAGCCCACAAAGAAGATGTGATTCCTGAACATCGGTTTGGATGCCACCAGCGCGAGGATCACGGTCGCGCCGAGCACGATCGCCGAGGTCCTGACTCTGACGTTGCACAGCAGGGACAGCCCGGCTCCGAAGAAGGCGGCTTTCAAGACGACCTCGAACAGGCCAGGTAGGGATCGAAACACATCCAGCCCTTGGAGAAAGGGAAGATACGGGTCACGTATCGTCCACTGGAACCCATGGAGGACCAAGAGCAGAAGCAGCAGCTTGCACATGAGCAGCGTATTGGGTCGCATCGGTGTCCCGAGCGATCGCCAAGGCTTACCCACGGGCGACGCCTTGTCTACGATTTGGGCCATGTCCATGTCTCTTGCGCCCGCCCGTTCACGACGTAGGTAATCGTGACCCTCGCTTACTCCGCGTGCCCATACGTCGTCTCGTACTGTCGAACCAACGAAATCACGTTATGTATGGCGCGCACTTCCCAACCTCCGGCGTTGTATCTGTATCGCGTGGTGATCTCATGTGCCGAGAGCGGCCGTCCATCGATCTCCACGTCGATCGTGTACCGGCTGTGCTCATCGTACGGTCCCCAGCAGAAGAACCGCTCGGGAATGAATCGCGCGTAGCCGATCGACAGCAACTGCCCAGTGAGGAACGCGGCCCCCACCCAATGGCGCCAATACTTGCGATCAACCGAATCCATGGATCGATTCTCGGGTTTTGCGCACCCAGTCAGTCACGACACGCCTCACGTTTACAAACACTTTGTAGACTTCTGGTCCAAGATCCCGCACGAGTGCAGCAACGCCCGTTACGGTCATGGGATGCCTCAGAATTTCGACGCGAATCTCCGGCGTCCGTAGCGCGGTGAGCAGCCCTTTGGGGTGGCAATAGGCCCCGCGAGTCTGTGTCGGCCACACGGTGTCCCCAGTGGCCAGCGCCCGCTCGCACATTAGCGCCGGGAAATTGATGCCGTGGGAGGCGCAGCCGACGACGGTTCCCCAAAAGCGCGCATTGATCTCCAGAACTGACGCCTCGCCTGATTGCCGGTCCACGAAAAAGTCGATATCGCAAACGCCGTTCCAATCGAGCAGCTTCATGAGGCGTGTTCCTATCTCGAGTACGCGATCGTGTTCGCCAAACATGACACAGAGCGGCATCCTAAATGGGACCTTTCCATAGAACACCGCCTTCCACAGCGTATAGCTCCGAATCTCTCCGTGTTCACAAAACGTGGACAGGGAGATATCCTCACCCTCCACGAATCGCTGCACAAAGTAGTCCTCCGCTTCAGCCGTCCCCAGTGCCCTGAGCAGAGCTGTCAGCTCCGCCGCTGACTCGACCCTTCTGGCACCGTCCCCTCCCTCCTTTCGCCGAGACTTCACAAGTGCGGGAAACGCGAGCGTCGACTCTCCGCGCTCGACCGTGCTCGGTTGCATCTCCGACAGGCGAGTCGATTTCAGGACGGGTATGTGGTTCCGAAGCGCAAACTCGTAGAGCGTCCACTTGTCCGACGCGATGGTCAGACTGTCGACCGTCGAAAGTGGGGGCACGCGAAAACGCGCCAGCAATGCGTCGCGATTCCTGGCGGCGAAGAGAAAGCCCTCTGTGGTTACGGGCAGGACAATCTCGGGGGACCCGCAGGCGTCCATTCCCAGTAGCTGATCGAGCAACTCGGTGTCGCTGTGGGGATGTGAATAATGGAAGCTCGAGCAGTGGGTGCTCATCCGCGCGACATTGTTCCAATCGTGCGAGAGGAGGACGAAACGCGCACCGACCGCGCCCAGACATCTCGCGACGCGTAGCGGGTGACGACCATCTCCGTGCGGGATCACGATGCCCACTCCTTCGAACATGATTACGTGTCACGCGGGAGCGCGAAAAATCGGCCTACCACGCCACACTATTATCGCAGCGGCCACGCTACCGGCAGCACGACCCCTGCGACGACGAGGACCAAGATGGTCAGCGGCAGGCCGAGCCGCGTGAAGTCCGTAAAGCGGTAGCCTCCCATCGCGTAGACCATGGTGTTGGTCTGATAGCCGATGGGGGAGAGGAAAGACGCGGAGGCCCCGAGTGCCACGGCGATGGCAAACCCTCTCGGGTCGAGTCCAGCCTGCGCCGCTGCCGCGGTCGCGATGGGGAACATCAAGACGGCAGCGGCGTTGTTCGTGATGAGCTCGGTCAGGCACATCGTGCCAACGAGGACGCCAAGGAGTAGGGCGGTGTCGCCGAGCAGGCCAAGCGGTTGAATGAAAAGCAGGACGATCTGGTCGGCCAGCCCGCTCGCGGAGATGGCGGTCCCGAGCCCAAAGCTAGCGCCGATGAGGACGACCACGTTGAGGTCGACGGCAAACCGGGCCTCGGCGGGCGTGAGGACACGGAGCGCCACGAGTGCGACCGCGGCGAGCAGCGACGCCTGTACCACATCGAGGACCTGGGTCCCCAGGGCCACCATCAGCCCCGCCATCACGACGGCAACCGCGCCCTGCCTTTCTCGCCGGGGCGGCGTGTCTTCCCCGAGGGGCGCGACCACGATGAAATCGCGTGGTCGACGAACGCGGCGCTCAAAGTCCTCATGCGCCAGCACCACGAGCAGGTCGCCCGGTCGGAGAACGACTTCGCCAAGCTTGAGGCCGATTCGGGCTTCGGCACGCCGGATGGCGACGACGGCCGCCCCGTAGCGTGCCCGAAACTCAACATCTTTGAGGGTGGACCCGGCGAGCGACGAGCCTTCCGAGATAACGGCCTCGAAGAAAAGGCGCTGCCGGTTGGTGCCGCTGTCGGGGAAGTGCCGCTCCTCGGCAGAAACCAGCCCGGGGATGCGCTGCAGATCGAGCACGCGCCCGATGTTGCCGGCGAAGGTCAGTCGGTCACCGGCCTCCAGGAACTCATCCGGCGCGACGGCCGTCAGCCGCTGCTCGCGTCGTTCCAACTCGACCAGAAACACGCCTTCCAGGTTGCGGAGTCCGCCTTCGCCGATCGTCTGGCCGACGAGCGGACTGTCCGCCCTCACGATCATCTCCATCGTGAACTCACGCCCGTCCTGATCGAGATGCTGATTCGCGCTCCGGCGGTTCGGCAGCAGGGAGGGCCCGAACAAAACCAGGAACAAAAGTCCCCCACAGGCGACGGGCAACCCGATGCGGCCGATCTCGAAAAGTCCCAGCGGGTATGCCCCGCTCGCCTCGAGCAGCCCTGAGACGACAAGATTGGTCGATGTTCCGATGAGCGTGAGCATCCCTCCCAGTATCGAGGCAAAACTGACCGGCATGAGGAACTTAGAGGGTGAGCGGCCGGTACGCTGCGCCCAGGAGCGGACTGAAGGCGCCACCATGGCCACAATTGGTGTGTTGTTGAGAAAGGCGGAGGCGGAGGCGGTCGGGACCAGGAGCCGGGCCATCTGCACCCGCGTGCCGCTGATACCCGACCCGAGGAGCGTAGGCAGTCGGTCGACCAACCCCGTCTTGGCGGCACCCGCGGCGACGACGTAGAGCGCCGCTACGGCGATCGGCGCCGGGTTGGAGAATCCGGAAAAGGCCTGGCTGGTATCGACGACGCCCGCGACCAGAAGCACAGTTGTGGCCGACATCACGACATATGATGCCGGTGCACGATCGGTCGCCATGACGGCTACGGCCGTCGCGACCACTCCGAGGGTCAGCCACGCGTCAAATATCACGAGTCACCCATCACCGCGGCTACTCTAGCAGAGCGATGTTGACTATGGTTCCTGTTGGGTCGGTGTGGCCAGCTGACGCCGGATAGAATCGAGCGTCAAGCCAGGACGGTCGACGACTTCGTCCTGACGCAGTCGGAGCAGACCCTCACCCCGACGATGCAAGACGTGGGAACCACCTGCCGAACGTTTGACAAAGAACACGCCACGGTCGCCCTGCTTCATGGTGGGCATGTCCGAGACCTCGAGCGTGAGGTCACCGAGTGTGCCTCCCTCGATATCGACCGTCAGCGTTTGGGTGGGTGAGCCCTGAAGTACTTCCTCGACGACGACGGTTGTCCTCGAGACGATGAGCTGGTCGCCGTGCTGGTTCTGAACCGCCATCGGCACGACCCGGTCGACAGTACCGACCACGACGCGCTCCGCACCCCTGGCCCTGGAGATGACATCCGGCGTGTCTTGAGCAACGAGAGAGGTTGCGAAGAGGAGGAGCGCGAGGAACGTCAAGTTGCTCTTGCGCACAATCTCGACTAAGCGGACGTTAGTCTCACGCCGCCGATTCGGCCGATTGATGACTCATGTCGATGCTGCCACGAAACGTCGCGCCTTCGGCGATGGCCACCGCCGGTGCGACGAGATCTCCCTCAACCTTTCCCTGCGGGCGGATCTCGATCTTGGTGCTGGCGGTTATGTCGCCCTCAACCTTGCCGTGCACAACAACATCCTTCGCGCAGATCTGGGCTTTGATCGCAGCTTGCCGACCGATGACGACCGAGTGCTGCTTCGACTCGATTGTGCCTTCCACCCGACCCTCAATCGTCAGGTCTTCCTGGCCCATTAAATCGCCCTTGATGACGACGGAGTGCCCCAGGGTGGCCGAGGTGTGCGCGGATGAAACCGGTGTGGCGGCCGCCGTAGCGGTAGCCGCAGCCGGTGGTGGTTGCACTGGGTTGACCCTGGTGGGCGCGGGCTCAGAAGACTCCGCAACGTCTGTCGATTCGGTAGCGTCGGTTCGTTTCCACATGTACGCCATATCGGACAAAGACCGGCGCACCTTTAGCGAGTCGGGGCTTCGAAACACCGGACTCGAGTCGATCGGGTATTGGTGGCCACGGCCGCGAGGTGTTCGGCGGATCCCGGAAGGTCGATGACCCGCCAGTCCGAGGGCGGGTCTTCTTCGAGACGGGCGATACGATGACTCGCTGGATCTCCCGGGGCCACGTCGACCGCCGACAACGGTATGGAAAGGCCCCGACCGACGGCCTTGACGACCGCTTCCTTCCGAACCCAGGCGGTGAAGAAGTATCGGAGCCGATCGTGGGCGTTCGCGTTGGCGATGAGCGTGGATTCGGAGGCCGTGAAGAACCGCTCGGCGAGCGACAAGATATCGACGCTTGACCGCACGTGCTCGACGTCGACTCCGACGAGCCCTTGTCTGCTGAATCCAAATAGGGCGAAGGTCTTTGTGTGCGACAGGTTGAAGGTCAGGGCTGAGTCGTCGACAAGCCGCGGTTTTCCAGTTGATGACTCGACGATGCGTACGTCGCTGGGCGCTACTCCGAGATACTGACCCAGTAGACGACGAAGCACTGCATGGGCCCGAACGTAACAGTCACGGTCTCGGGCGAACTTGAAGCGCGCCGCGCGCCGTTTCTCATTGTCGCTCAGGTCTGAGGTGGGTTCGCCGTAGAGTACCTTGTCGTCGTCAATTCGAGCAATCCACATGTGGAGCTCGCCGAGGGGGAGATTGAGGCCGCTAGGAGCCATCGACCACTCCGTGTCGATCTCTAGGTCGTAGGCGCGTTCGGCCACTGACGGAACGTTCTGCTCCGATCGTTGACCTGGCGGTCGGATGATTCGCGCCGCCGTCAAGACGCTGCCTGAGGCCGGCGCATTCTCTTGTAGCGGCTGCTGAACTGATTCCGGTTGACAATGATAATTCTCGCCGGGACTTTGAACGGTTCGAGACGCTCCCGACAGAATAGCCGCAACCTTTTCCTGAAGTCTGCTGGCTCTTCGGAATCGCGCAGATTGACCCGCGCCAACAGAATACTGCCGGTGATGGGGTGGTCTTCCCCCGTCACCGAAGCGTCCGTGACATTGGTCATTTGTAGGAGTACGTTCTCCACCTCCGTCGGATAGACTTTTCTTCCGCCTACGTTCACGATTTCCGATCGGCGGCCAAGAAAGCGGATGAACTCGCCCTTCGTCTCCACGACATCCTGGGTATCAAACCATCCCTCCGAATCAAACGGCGACGGAGCATTGAGATATCCCAACATCGCCGACCTGGCACGAATCAGTAGAGTGCCATCCCGAATCTTGGTCTCGTATCCTTCTCCGCCAATACGCACCCAGAGCGAGTCCGAATCCTCGCTCTTCGATCTCAGAATCCCGAGCTCTGACAATCCGTAGGTCTGCTGTACACGCGCTGATGGAAGAATCCGTCGAACCGCGTCTAGTGTGCTTTGCGGCATGGACTCCGTCCCGTACGTAATGAGCTTCAGGGAAGAAAGATCATGGTCCTGGTAGGCCTCGCTCATCAATAGCAGGTTCAAGAACGTTGGCGAAGTGGGTAGAAGCTCTACGGCGCACGCTTCGACGATTTCGCAAACGCGGTCAGGATGTCTTTCGGCGGTCGCTACCACGGTGCCACCGCTGGAGAGAGCGGAGAACAGGGTGTTGATTCCGCCGATGTGATCAATCATCAGGAAGGCCAGCGTGACCATAGCCTGTCGCGGCTTTCGAAACTTCTTCAACAGCCGCGAAAAATCGTGTAGCACGGCCTTGTGTGTCCCCGTGGACCCAGAGGTAAAGAGAACGAGGCCGGGGCGCGCCTCGTGGATCAGGTGCAGTAGGAGTTCGTTGGATGGTTCCACGTCTCTTCGTTCTGCCGTGGGGACAGGATTTGCATCCGGCGTCAACACCAACTGCACCTGCGCGATACTCATGAATTGCTCAGCCTGTGCATCGACGCTCGGTGAAAGTGGAACAATGATCGCCTCGCGCCGAATCAGCGCCATCAGCGTGGTGATGACCTGCGGGGTGAAGTCGCCCCTGAGCGCTACGACCATCCCCGGGCCACAAGCTGCCTTCT
Source organism: Vicinamibacterales bacterium (assembly GCA_965249105.1). Taxonomy (GTDB): domain Bacteria; phylum Acidobacteriota; class Vicinamibacteria; order Vicinamibacterales; family UBA8438; genus CAUZIB01. The sequence continues at coordinate 3,975,964 of OZ252219.1, forward strand.
CCAGTCTGGAGTCCCAGACCTGAAGCTGTTCGACCAACCAGCCGTAGGAGTACGCCCGGCCGTCGACGAACATGAACGGCCGGTCGCCGCGACCCTCAAACTCGAGTAGGAGCCAGTCAATCGACGAGCTCATCCTGCGCCTCCGAGATAGATCACCTGACCGGTAACACTGTCACTTTCCGGACGAATGAGGAAGTCGACGACGTTCATGACATCTTCCGGCGCTCCCATCGATTTGATCGCCAGCCGGTTGGTGAGGCGAGCCAGGGTCGACTTCGGAACACCCTGAATCAACGGTGTATCTACAGGCGACGGGCCAACAGCGTTCACAGTGATCCCGAGTTCGGCAAACTCACGTGCCAATATTCGCGTCAACAGTTCGACGGCACTCTTGCTGGCGGCGTACACCGCTTCGCCTTCGAGTCGAAGCGGCACTGCAACGGTGGTTAGATTGACGATCCTCCCTCGCTCGGCCGACCGCATGAGTTTGGCCGCCGCACGCGCCGCAAAGAACGCGCCACAAACATTTACCTGCATCACCCGCTCTACTGTCGCGGCTGGAACCAGCAGCGAATGATTCATCGAGGCGATTCCGGCGTTGTTGACGAGGACGTCGAGCCTCCCGGCGCTGCGGCGAACTTGTTCGAAAAGCCGGCTAACGTGTTCCGCATCACCAACGTCAGCCTGGATGTGTGTATACCCGTCCGTTTGCCACTCAGACTCGCCGCGGCTGCACCCGAAGACGCGGTACCCTCCCTCCAGTAACCGCTTGGCAATGTGCTGGCCGAGCCCCGTCCGGCTCCCGGTGACAAGAGCGACTCTGGTGAGCGACTCCATGTTATCGTGCCGACGCCTCTGCGAGGCGCTGCACGATCAAGCTCGCGAGAGTGCCGACGGTGCGAAAGGGACTGTGCCGTTCCGACATCGCGCGGTCATCCGTCAAGGCAATGGTCGCGTCGAACCGGTCGCTGATGTGCTGCTCGATCTCGATGATTAGAGACACCAGCGAGATGGAGTCTAGAGGACTGTTGCCACCGATTAGACGCGTATCCTCGCGAACCTTAGGGGCGTTGATCCCTTCAGACTGAATCTGCTTCAAGCACATGCGGACCACGTCAACCGCTTCCCCTTGATCCACTCTTGCTCCTCTACGATCCGGAAAGTCCACTTGTCCCGCGCCGACTCTACGAGCTGCTCGCCAAGAACGAGATGGGGGAAATCATCATGGCCAATCCAGCGGTGTCAGATGGTGTGCTCGTGGTGCGGACGCTCAACCACGTGTACGGAATCTCTGAGTAAGCGGAGCGGCTTCACCGTCTCACTCCGCCCGCCCTGGATCATCCGGCAGCCACCGCTCCCTGGCCTCAGCCTCACGATCACGCGAGAGAGCCGCGCGACATGTCCCTGAGCAGCGCGCTCTTTCAACAGATCGCTGAATACCTCGTTGTCGCGACGCTCTACGGCGCATTGCTGAACCTGCTGGGCAGTGTCGATGGTGTGGTCAGTGGCCAGTCACCAATCGTTCAGGCACTGCTGCTGGCTCTGGTGACAGACTTCCTCTTCTACGCTTGGCATGTTCTCGAACACAAGAACCACGTCCTGTGGAAACTACACGCCGTTCATCATTCACCACAGAAGTACCACACCCTCGTCAATTCGTACGAACATCCCATATCGGCGGCGGTCAAGGCGCTCCTGATCATCATGCCGGGTCTGCTGATGGGTGCCACCAAGGAAGTCATCACGCTCACCTATCTCATCAAGTACGCGCACACGTGGCTCATTCACGCGAACCTCGACATCAAGTTTGGTCCGCTGAAATATTTGGTCGTTACGACCCAGTTTCACAGAACCCATCACTCAGAGGTGGTCGAAGACTCCAATTCGAATTACGGGTTTCGATTCATCGTGTGGGACTTTCTGTTCGGGACAGTATCTGCCTTGGACAAGAAGACGGGCGAGGTCGGCTGTCGCGAGGGGAAGAGCCATCTTTACCCCCAGAACTACTGGGACTTGGTGAAGTTGCCCTTCAGACGACTGCCGTAACGGTGGCACAATGACTTCGGGGAGACGAAAGATCTGGCCCAGGCTGCATGGGGCACAGTAGCCGGGCATTATGAAGGGGTCGAGTCTCTCGACCCAGAGAGGAGACCGTGTGATGCAACGTTCTCGGACCTGGATGGTAGGACTTGTGTGCGGAGTTCTGCTCGCGAGTTCTGTCGCGCCGGCTGCGGCGCAGGGGCCGCGCGCGGAGGTCGCCGGTGGGTATCAGTTCTTGCACGACGCGGAGCTCGAAGAGAGCTTCCCCGCGGGCTGGTTCGCGTCCGGCGCGATCTACCTCAACGACTCGATCGCCTTGGTGGGCGAAATGGCTGGGAGCCAAAACGTCGTGGTATCTGACGGGCTCGAGGCTGAGGTGACATTCCACGCGTACGGGGGCGGGGTACGGTACTACCGTAGACTGACCCGCGTCACTCCGTTTGCTCAGGTCCTGGTCGGTGGAGTCGGATTTGGCGTGGAGCTCTTCGAGTTTGACGCCGACGCCGCCAAAGCTGCGATCCAGCCCGGGGGCGGGGTGGACGTGCATCTAAACGACCGCTTCTCCGTCCGGTTCGCCGGCGACTACCGGCGCGTCTTCTCGGACGAGGGCACAAACCAGTTCCGCTTCATCGTCGGCGCCGTGATGGGATTTGGCCGTCGCTGAGCGGACGTGGTGCGGGCCAGCACATCCAGCACGTCGCTCGTAGTCGCTGCTGCTCACGCTGACGGGTGGCTGGGCGCCACGCGCTCGCGAGATCACTTATCGACTTGACCGCCTCGAATAGGCACGCCCAATGCCACTCGAACCCGGCACCCCCCTCGGCCCCTACGCAGTCACCGCCAAGATCGGCGAAGGCGGCATAGGCGAAGTGTGGCAAGCCACCGACATTAGTACAGTCGTGGGAGCAAGGGCTTCAAAGGGGGTCAGATGGCCTACCTCTGTTTAGTGTTGAGCATGCTGGCCGTATTGGCGGCACCGCTTCGGGCTCAGACCACGCGGGAGCTGTTTCCGAACACGAAGGAGCTTGGTGACGCCGTGGTCGAGTACGAGGACGACGCCATCAAGGTCGTCGCCGCGTACAGATACTCCCAGCAGAGTCATGACTCCCGCTGGCTCTTGATCGAGATCGGTGTCTCGACACAGGACCACATGCGGATCGAGAGGGACGACATCACGCTGGTCACGCCGGACGACCATATTATCCACGTCGCGTCTCAGCGGGCCTTTGCCCAGGACCGAAACCGCGCACGGCTGGTTCAGCAGGAGGCCAGGGCCCTTGGGTACATCGGTGCAAGGGTCTGGGTCTACTTTCCGGTCCGCCGAGCCAAGCGCTTCCAGTGGTTCGTGGTGACCCCCCTCGAAGGCACCGTCACCGAAACGTTCGACGTCGATTTCCACCGGACGGCATTTGGTGACCTCTACTTCGCGTCGCCGACCGGGACCTGGGTAGAAGGCACGTACTCTCTGGTCGTACAGGGAGCGGACGAGACGCGAGCGGTGCTTCCGATTGACCTCGACTAGGGCGTGCCGTCGCAAGCAGTAGCGTGGAAGCTGACGGCGCGGGTGCCCACCCCGTGACTGGTGAGTCTTGAAGCCCGCTTCAGATCTGAGTGCAACACGTTGCACTAGCGGAAGGGTGCAAACGGCTTCTCCCGCGCAGGGCGGCTGGACAAACCAGGGCAGCGGCATACAATGCCCTCAATCTCAACCTGAGGGTCATGGCTTTGGATGTCGGCTCCCGCCTCTGGCACTACGACGTCACCGCCCTCATCGGCGAGGGCGGCATGGGCCAGGTCTACCAAGCCACCGATACCACGCTGAACCGGCAGGTGGCGCTGAAGGTCTTGCCTGATGCCTTTGCGAGTGATCCCGAACGGCTAGCTCGCTTCGCGCGCCAAGCGAAGGCGCTAAAATCCAGCTTGGAGGTGCCACTCAATGAAGGTCACACTCCTTTGCTTCTCAATATTTGCGGTTGCAACCGCAGTGGTCGCAGCGCAGAACCAAACAGACCAAGATGTCGAGGCTCTGCGCCTCGCGGCTGAGCAGGGAGACGCCGACGCGCAGCGCAACCTCGGGGTCAAGCATGTCGAGGGCGACGGCGTCCCGCAGGACGACGCCGAGGCCGTGCGGTGGTTCCGACTCGCGGTCGACCAGGGGCTTGCCGCCGCGCAGGTCAGGCTCGGGTCCATGTATATGTTGGGACGCGGTGTCCAGCAGGACGCCGTTGAAGCCGTTCGGTTGTGGCGGCTCGCAGCTGAGCGCGGGGACGCCGGGGCGCAGCGCAACCTCGGGGTGGCGCATGCCCAGGGGGACGGCGTCCCGCAGGACGATGCCGAGGCCGCTCGGTGGTTCCGACTCGCGGCCGACCAAGGGCACGCCGGGGCGCAGAACCAACTCGGACTTATGCATGTTCAGGGCCGGGGTGTCCCGCAGAACGCCGTTGAAGCCGTTCGGTTGTGGCGGCTCGCAGCTGAGCGCGGGGACGCCGGGGCGCAGCGCAACCTCGGGGTGGCGCATGCCCAGGGGGACGGCGTCCCGCAGGACGACGCCGAGGCGGCTCGATGGTATCGTCTCGCGGCCGACCAGGGCGAGGCCCCGGCACAGACCAACCTCGGGCAGATGTATTACGAGGGCCGCGGCGTCCCGCAGGACGATGCCGAGGCCGTGCGGTGGTATCGGCTTGCCGCCGACCAGGGCAATGCCAACGCACAGACCAACCTCGGACTCATGCATGGCGAGGGCCGCGGCGTCCCCCAGGACGATGCCGAAGCTGCGCGCTGGTTGCGGCTCGCGGCGGATCAGGGGCACGCCGGGGCGCAGCGCCTCCTCGGGTTGATGGATGCCGGGGGCGGCAGAGAACCCACCCTCCAAGACGCGCTTGAAGTGCCGGCAGTTGGCCTGGCTCAAGGGTATCGTCAGATGCAGGACTACCTAGACTCCCTGTCCCTTGCCGAAGGAGGCAGCACCATCCAGACGCCCGAGGGGACGATTGACCAGGGTAACGTTCAGCAGTATCGGGAGAGGTTCGAAGCGAGGTTGGCGATATACAGGGCCGCGATTGAGCAAAGGGGGTACGAGTCGTTCGCAGGTAATTACGACGCCAGTGCGACTGAATCATGCTCACGCGCAGGATCAGCGTGGGCTGGACTCGTCTCTGAGGGCGCTGTCCGTGGCGTGGAGATTGTGCAGGAGGGATTTGCGATTCAGCTCATGACGAGGTTCGAACTTAACGGCGAAATACAAACCATCGAAGCTCAACCAGTCGCCGTTGAGTCGGTCATGACTTTTGACGATTTTGGCAATTCAGATTACTCGCTGGTTGGAGAAATCGAAGACGGTCAGATTGTGGTCAAGCCCGACGATAGAGTGCTGGACACGTGGCCCCAGTGGGCGAGTCCGCCGAAACGCGACGACCTCAACGACTGCAGAGTCACGTTGCAGGCTGCTGCCGATGGAGACGCCTCTCGATAGATGCCTGACAGTGGAGTGTGAACCGCGTCAGTAGCTCGCCCACAGCCTATGCCCCTGACCGTCGGCTCCCGCCTCGCCCATTACGACGTCACCGCCCTCATCGGCGAGGGGGGCATGGGGCAGGTCTACCAGGCCAGAGACACCAAGCTAAACCGCCAGGTGGCGCTGAAGATCCTGCCTGAGGCGTTTGCGGCTGATCCGGATCGCCTCGCCCGGTTCCAGCGGGAGGCGCAAGTCCTCGCCAGCCTGAACCACCCGAACATTGCGGCTATCTACGGTCTAGAAGAGGCTGACGACACCCGTGCCTTGGTGCTGGAGTTGGTTGAGGGGCCGACGCTGGAGGATCGCATCAAACAGGGGCCGCTCCCGATCGACGAGGCCCTACCGATCGCCAAGCAGATCGCTGAGGCACTCGAAGCCGCTCATGAAGCCGGTGTCATTCACCGCGACCTGAAGCCTGCGAACATCAAGGTTCGCGCTGACGGGACGGTGAAGGTGTTGGACTTTGGATTGGCGAAGGCACTCGACACAACACCGGAGGGTGATCCGTCCCTGTCGCCCACCCTGACTGCCGCTGCCACGCAGATGGGCGTGATCCTGGGCACGGCGGCGTATATGTCGCCCGAGCAGGCGCGGGGCAAGACCGTGGACAGGCGCGCGGACATCTGGGCGTTCGGCGCGGTCCTCTACGAGATGCTGACGGGCCAGCGAGCTTTTCCCGGCGAAGCCATGGCGGACGTTGTGGGCAGGATCATCGAACGGAACCCTGACTACGACACCCTGTCTCCCGACGTGCCGGCATCGATTCGCCAACTGACGCGCCGGTGCCTGGAAAAAGACCAGAGAGAGCGCCTCAGAGACATCGGGGATGCCCGGATCGAGATCAAGCAGGCCCTCGTCACACCGCCGAACGACGCCTACCGGAACGTCTACGAGGCGCCCAGCAGTGGAACTGAGGCTGCCCCGGTTCTCGGGGAACAGGAGTACCGTCGCCGGCAACAGGCAATCGAGGCTTACAAGATCGGCGGCCTGGTTACTGTTGCCGCCGGGCTCGGCCTTGGCATCTATCTTTATTTCCTGAATCCCAGTAGGCCCGAGTATCTCGTGGGACTCATGGTTCTCATCGTCGGCCTGGCGCTCCTTCTTTACGGCTTAGTCCTAGCACCGCGACCGACACGGGAAAGCGAGGACCGGTAGGCAATGCCTCTCCAACCCGGCACCACCCTCGGCCCCTACGCCGTCACCGCCAAGATCGGCGAAGGCGGCATGGGGGAGGTATATGGCGCCGAAGTCTGAGAGGAACTCATAGCGCACGTGGGACGCCTTCTCCTTCTCTTCATCGTCGTGCCGGTCGTCGAGCTAGTCCTGCTTATCGAGATCGGACAGCGTGTCGGCACTCTCGCTACCATTTGGCTGATCATGATTACCGGGATCGTCGGCGCGTCGCTGGCCCGACAGCAAGGTCTCAGCACGCTGGCGCGCCTCCGGAAGGATCTCGATGAGGGCCGGTTGCCCGCCGAGGCGATCGTTGACGGCGTGCTGATCCTCGTCGCGGCGGCGGTGCTTATCACTCCTGGCGTATTGACCGACCTCTTCGGCTTCCTGTGCCTCATCCCGGCGTGCCGGCGGCTACTGACGCGCAACCTGAAGCGTCGGTTTGAGCGCGCCGTGCGGGAAGGAACCGTCAACGTGACGGCGGCGTCCGCTGCAGGGTTGGACGGAGCACCGCGACCGACGATGAAGAACGTGACCCCGCCTCGCTCTGGCGGTCAGTAGACGGGACCCTGACTACTTGTTTGACCACCAAGACTGGTTTGAGAAACTCACGCGCCTCGTGCCCACGGGTCAACCGGGGAGCTGAAGGCGCGGGTGCCCACCGAGTGACCGCTGAGTGTTGAAGCCCGCTTCACATTTGCTGTGTGCAACACCTTGCACTGACGGAAGCGCACGCACGCATTGTCCTGCCCGATAACCTGCCCAGTCGCCCGAACTACCTACTCGCAGCCTGAAGCCCCGCAGAATGCGTGCGCACGCATTGTCGAGGCCATTCCGTGCAGGCCGCTGGACAAACCAGGGCAGCGGCATACAATGCCCTCGATCTCCGCCTGACAACCCATGGCGCTAGAAGTTGGCACCCGACTCGGCCATTACGACGTCACCGCCAAGATCGGCGAAGCGGCATGGCGAAGGCGGCATGGGGGAGGTCTGGCAGCCAGATCAGAGATACCAAGCCGAGTTGAACCAGATATCCTTGTCTTTCGTCCAAAGTAACGAAGGAGGGTCCCATGAATTGGCTTCTTGGCGGCTGTGCGCTCTGTGGCTGTGCGGTAGGGATCTATTGCCTGACGCTGATTTTCTAGCCCGCTGCCCTCGACGAGGAGGGTAGCAACGTCCTCCTCAAGATAGCGGAAGTGCTGCCGCTCAGGATTCCAAGCGAAGAAATCAAGATCCTGGGTGGTTTTGCCATCACTGAGGATGGCTTGACCACAGTGACCCTGGATTTTGATGCTGAGGAATCGCTGATCCTTCTCGGCACCGGCGAGTGGTTGCTGAGACCGGTAATCACGATGGACGTGTCCACCTCGTAGCCCTTCACCTACCCGGCTGCAAACAACCGGCACACGCCTTCCGATCTCGGTAAAACGGGGTCGGTTTTCTGTTTGTGTGGCCAGGTGTCAGCTTCTGTCACATCGCTACCCACCGAGTATCTCCATTCGGTGCGTGAGCAGCAGACTCCAAACGTATAATCCGGCCAGACGGAATCGAGCGAGGTTGAACAGAGGTGTTCGTGGCGACGCTTCGGGCCGCTGGTGGAGCGTAGGACAACAAGGCTCGGTGGATGCAGCTTAAAGAGCGTGTCCTCGGTGACGTGACGGTCCTGGCGTTGTCCGGCAGGATGACCATGGACGAAGAGTACGGGGTCTTGAAGCAGAGGGTCCGCAACCTGATGCAAGAAGGGCGACGCAAGCTGGTGTTGAACTTGGCGGGCGTGTCCTACATGGATAGCACCTGTATCGGCGAGCTGGTCAGTAGCTTGGTCACCGTCAGAAACAGCGGAGGCAAACTCTACCTGGCCAGCGTCACCGAGCGCATCGAGCGCGTCATGACCATCGCGGGGTTATTGTCGGTGTTTCGGACGTTCGGCTCCGAGCAGGAAGCCATTCACAGCCTGAGTCATGCGGCTGGCGAGAGCTAGCACAGCACCATAGTGAGCGACAGAGAGATGCCCCTGTTACCTGGCACCACCCTCGGCCCGTATCGAGTCACCGCGAAGATCGGCGAAGGCGGCATGGGGGACGAGAGGGAGGCAGTTAGTTGAGAATGGGTTGGCTAGACCTATTGCGGCAAGTCGCTCGTCGCAGCATCGACGGTCCCCCGGGTCGCAGACGAACACATTCAAGAGCTGGCTCGGGAGATTGAGACCCACTGGCGAAGATACTTGATGAACTCGGTGCGCATTTTGGAGGCAGAGGCCCTCGCTGCGCGGTGTGCCAGACTGATCGTATCGAGCCACGGATGGATACGGACACAGCTTGCGCGTGAACGACGCATGGCTCACCTCCAGGCGACAGTGCAGAAGCTGGCGACAGGTGGCGTGAAGTGTCAGCCGAGTTTAGAGATTGCGGTACAGTTCGACTAGAGGCCAGACTGAGGGCCACGGGATGACCACGCGAATAGTCGGCGTGTAACAGGACCGCACCTGCTCCGTTAGTAAAGGGTAGAGACCAGATGTAGGAACTCATGAGAATCATCGCGAGACTCGCCGTCGGCCTGGTTGCTGTCAGTGGTCTGCTGATTGGTTCTGTGCCGGCCGTTGCACAGGGAGTTCCGGAGTATGAGGCCATTCGTGCGGCCCGTCCTGACGGAAGGAGGATTCCGGTTAGCGGTCTGACACTGGTTCGAGATGCGTATCGAGTCGAGCTCGTCTCGGGTGTTGTACACCTCCTGGCACCAGTAGATGGCGTGACGTTCGGGGGTGTGTTCTTTGGCGAGGGGACGTATCGTCTCGCCCCGGCAACCGATTCGGAGCGCCAGCATCTACGTTTGGTCACCGGTGAGGAGCGGCTCGAAGCGCTGACCGATGAATTCGACAGCATGCTGCTTCTGTTTACCGACGATTCAGACGAGGAGCTGCTGGCACACGCCCCTCTAGTCAGGGGAGCACCGGACAAACGGGCGACCGATGCCTACGAGGACCTCCTTGAACTGCAGGCCGAGGAAATCCACATCAACTTCCAGCTCCGGATCGTGAGCGATCTACTGAATCGCCCCGGGCGCCTTGACGGCGTGTTTCTCGGGTGGGTGGACGGAGACGACTACGGACCAGCGCTGATCGCGATCGATCCGCTGGGCATCTCCAACCTCTCGGCACAGTTCCGTTCCATGGGTGGTGAAGAGACCGCGTTGGTCTCGTTCCACAAACGGAACGGTGGGTTCTGGTACTTGAGCCAAACCACCGAGGAGGCGGTGCCGGGTCGGGGGAAGGCGGTGCGTCCTTGGGTCGATGCCGAAGACTACGCGATCAGCACGACGCTCGATGGCCATGAACTGGTTGGTCGTGCCGCCATCACATTGACGCCGCTCGTCGACGGCATCCGCGTGCTGCCCGTGAACATTTTTCACAAGCTGCGTATCCACGCCGCCGTGCTGGAAGACGATCCGGCGGTGGAACTCGGATTGATTCAAGAGGAGTTTAACGAGGGCCTGTTCGGATCGGAGAGCGGGGATGCCGATGCCGCGATCGTGTTCCCTGACCCGCTCGTGAGCGGTGCGCCCATTCGGCTGAGGATCGACTACGAGGGTCGCGACGTGCTCCAGGGTTATGACGGTTCCTACTCCGTGGGGGCTCGGGACAGTTGGTATCCGAACTTTGGGACATTCTCCGACCTGGCCACGTACGCAATGTCCTTCAACTACCCGCGTCGGGAGACGCTGGTGGCCACGGGCCGACAGGTGAGTGAGAAGGCAGAGGGGAATAGGACGGCTACCGTCTGGAGAAGCGATGTCCCAATTCGGGTGGCAGGGTTCAACTACGGGGAGTTTCGCGTGCTGTCCAGGACGGACGAAGAGACCGGTCTCGAACTCAGGGTATACACGAATCCGAGGCGCTCGAGGATGGCGGAAGATACGATGGCCGACGCCATGAACGCGTCACGCGTGGCGACGATGTTCTTCGGTCCGACTCCCTACGCGCAGCTGTCCGTCAGCCAGCAGCGAGCGTGGAACTTTGGGCAGTCGTGGCCATCGCTTGTCTTCCTCCCGGAAGCGGCGCTCACTGGACAAACGGAGAGAGTGAACAACTTCGATCCGTTGCTCGATCCAAGGCAGGCCTTGAGTATGTGGGAGTTTGTCGACACGGTCGGTTGGCACGAGGTGGCCCATCAATGGTGGGGCCATCAAGTGGGGTGGGCGAGTTACCGCGATCAATGGCTGTCCGAGGGCTTTTCGGAGTTCACTTCGGCATTGACGCTGGAATTCACTGAGGGGAGCAAGCGAGGCGACGACTTTTGGGAGAACCGTCGGAACGAGATCCTGGACCGGCGGGGCGCCGTGGCGAACCATGCAGCGGGAGCCATGACCCAGGGTTTTCGTCTGGGAACCCGCCGCTCACCCGGAGCAGCCACGGCCATGATTTACGCGAAGGGCGGGTACGTGCTGCACATGCTCCGGATGATGATGCGCCCGATCGGCCAATCGAATCCCGACGAAGGCTTCATCAACATGATGCACGAGTTCGTAGCCAGCTGGGCGGGGAAGAACCCTTCAACCGATGATTTCCAGGCGATCGCCCAGCGCCACATGTCTTCGGGCATGGATCTCGTCGGCGACGGCACTCTGGACTACTTCTTTGACCAATGGGTGCGCGGAACCGACATCCCGAGGCTCAGATCCACTCTTGAGGTCACAGACGTCGGCGACGGCCAGTACCGCGTCTCTGGCGAGGTGAGCCAGGAAGAGGTGCCTGCGGGATTTAGAACCCTCGTGCCGGTCTACCTCGATTTTGGCGAGAATCAGGGAGTGCTAGGACGGATCTCGTTGTCCGGCCCGATGAGCCAGGCCATCGACATCAGAGTTGCCTTACCGCAACGACCGCGCCGCGTGACGATAAACGCAATGCACGACGTTCTCACCCGCTGATCGAGGTGTATCGCGCCAGAGACACTAAGCTGAACGGCCTTAAAAGTTGTTGAGAAGTGGCCGCATCCGACGATCCTGAGACCACCAACCGAGCCGGCAAAGCGCCGCAGAAAGCGTATGTCCGCCCGCTAGCAGCTATTCCTTGGAGACCGCTGGACAAACTAGGGCAGCGGCATACAATGCCCTCGATCTCAGCCTGACAACCCATGGCGCTCGAAGTCGGCTCCCGACTTGCCCATTACGACGTCACCGCCCTCATCGGCGAAGGCGGGATGGGTGAGGTGTATGGCACAGTACGACCAAGACATCCACGTTTGAAGGAGGCCTTATGCGTCTGATATGTGCGGTCGTGCTGCTGAGCGCAGCGATAGTGTCCAGTTCTCCGTATAGTGCAGCGGAGCGTATTCAGGAGGCGGGCGCAACCGTCGAACCGTTCCGCGTCATAGGCAACATCTATTTTGTGGGCGGCCAGTATGGCTCCTATCTCATCACTACGCCGGAGGGCCACATTCTTCACGACACGGGCAGCGCCGATATGCACGATCTCATCGTCTCGAACGTCGAGAAGCTCGGGTTCAACGTGCAGGACATCCGGATCATGATCTCGAGCCATGCGCACTGGGACCACGTCGAGGGACATGCCGCCATGAAGCGAGTGACCGGTGCGCAGGTTGTCGCGCTCGGCGGCGATGCCGAGGCACTCGAATCAGGCCGGGACAACTCGGCTATCGGAGCCCGGAACTTTGAGCCCGTTCCGGTGGATCGCGTGATAGAGGACGGCGATACGGTTACGCTGGGCGGGATGACGTTGCGCGCTCTCTGGACGGGGGGTCACACGCAGGGCGCTACAATGTGGATGATGACCGTGCAGGAGGGCGGGCAGACGTATGACGTCGCCTTCCGTGGCGGCGAGATCCCGAACGCCGGGGCCCCTCTCGTCGACAATCCGAGGCACCCGACGGTCGTGGAGGACACGCAACGAACCCTGCGCCTGCTCAAGGCGCTCGAACCGCCCGATCTCTTCCTGCACAATCACGCGCGCGATACGTACCCTGAGCTGAACCCCGCTCTCCCCGTCAATCCGCAGTGTGCGAGCTGCCTTGACGCCGAGGGATGGACGGAAATGGTGGCGCGTGTAGAGGCGGCATTTCAATCCATGCTGTCCGAACCGTAGGGGTCCCCGTTGACCTCAACTGCGTGAAGCAACCCACAAATTGATCATGCCTCTAACCCCCGGCACCACCCTCGGCCCGTATGCCGTCACCGCCAAGATCGGCGAAGGCGGCATGGGTGAGGTGTATCGGGCGAGAGACACCAAGCTCGACCGGGACGTGGCGTCCGGCATGCGCGGCGGGTATCGAGTTGGCCGGAGGAACGAATGACTCGCATCCTACGCACCAGTCGTCGCTCTCAGACCATGCTGGCCATCCTGTTGGTGGCGGGCGTCCTATTCTGGAATGCGCCCGGCGCCACCCAGTCACCGCAGCCGCTCAATCCGCGGGACATGGCCATGACGATTCCCGGGGATTTCACTCTTGCGAGCGTCGGGGACCTGATGATGAGGCGTCCTGCTTCTCAGTTAGCTGATGCCGGCGTCCAGGCGGCACTGCGACTCATTCGCGAGGCCGACCTTGCCATCGGGAATATGGAGGGGGAACTGGCCAATCTGCGGGACTTCAACGGCCCCCTGAATGGATTCGTCGGTACTCATGAAGTCGCGGCCGACTTGAAGACGATTGGATTCGACATGGTAAATCGAGCGCAGAACCACCTGCTCGATGCAGAAGTGGAGGGTATGTTCTCCACTAATGCCTTCCTGGACGAGGCGGGCATCGTCCATGCCGGAACCGGCAAGAACCTGGACGAAGCCGCGGCACCGGCATTCCTGGAGTTGCCGCAAGGTCGAGTGGCCATGGTCGGTATGCATGCTCCGCTGTGGCCGGAGCTTCGTCGCCTCGCAGCGACTCCGCAGATTGGTAACCTGGGCGGGCGCCCCGGGCTCAATATGCTCAACTACACCGAGACCATCGTGGTCTCGGAAAAACAGCTGGCCTCATTGAAGCAGGTGCGTGACCAGTTTTTGGAATTCAGTTCAAACTACGACAATCCGCGGCCCGCGCCCAACAACGAACCGGTCGACAGGTTACGCTTTCCCGCCTCCAGCTCGGGCAGGGACGATCCAACATACCGGGCCGCGCGACCCGGCGAGACACCTGGAACCATTGACTACACCATAAGCGAGAACGACCTATCCAGGACTCTGCGCAGCATCCGCAACGCCAAGAGGTACGCTGACTTCGTAGTCGCGACGGCGCACATCCACCAGGGCCAGTCGGTGCTTGAGCAGATGCATCTCAGTACGAAGCCACCAGAGTTCTACATCGACCTGGCGCACCAGTCTATCGATATCGGCGCTGATGCGTTTGTTGGGCATGGTGTGCAGTTGCTGCGCGGAATCGAAATCTACAAAGGCAAACCGATCTTCTACGGTCTTGGCGAGTTCTTCCGTGAGGCACAGTGGACGCTCCCCGAGCAGCTAGGACAAACAGACGCGAACCAGCAATCGCCACGCCAGAATTTCGCCAGAAATTTCGGTGGGTCGACCCAATCATTGGAGAGCCTAGTGGCCATCAGCCATTTTCAGGATGGTGAGCTAGCAGAAGTGCGGCTGTATCCGACGGAGTTGGGAGCCGATGGCCCTGATTCGAGGCTCGGGATTCCTCGCATCGCGCCACCCGGAAAGGCACAGGAAATTCTCCAGAGGATGCAGAGGCTGTCGCAGGATTTTGGTACTACGATCGACATCCAAGGGAGTGTGGGAGTGATTCGGGTGAAGTAGCGGCCATGCCCCGAAGTCCAGGCACCACGCTCGACCCCTACCAAGTCACCGCCAAGATCGGCGAAGGCGGTATGGGGGAGGTCTATCAGGCCACCGATACCAAGCTGAACCGGAGATGGCCTGCTTGAGATGGCCTGCGGTGAAGAGGATGCCTCCCTCGCTCTTGTTGACGGCCTGTCAGTACATTCAAGTTGGGGATAGTCATGAAGCTGGATAAGTGGCGAATCGTGGCACGGTTGCCGATAGCGTCGGCTATTGCCTGCGTCGTTGGATTCACGAGTCCGTCGTGGGCGGAACAACCAGATCAATGTGTCGGCGTCAATGATATTTTGCTGACGAACGGCAAGATACTGACGGTAGACGACGACGATTCCGTTGCGACATCTCTGAGAATCAAAGGCAATGCGATCGACTCGATCGACGGTGACCAAGGGGAGATGACTGCCTGCACTCAGACGATCGATCTGCAGGGGCGCACGGTCATCCCCGGTCTGATCGACTCCCACGTCCACTGGATAGGACGCGCTTCCCGTCCGGGCCACAATACCGCGGAGATGGACAACGCCTTCTCGGTTGCGCAGGCGATCGAGATTCTGCAGAAAAAGGCAGAGACCGTTCCTGAAGTGAATGGTGAAGCCACTGTAGATAATTTTGTAACTGCGATTGGCGGCTATTCGACATTGCAGTTCGCTGAAGGTCGATTACCCAACCTTGAAGAGCTAGACGCAGTTCCACGGCCGGTTTTTCTGTCCGTTGGATTTGGCGGAGCAGGCCAAACCAATTCGGCTGGCATCGCGTATTTCGAAGCACATGGAGTGCAAGTGTCGGAGAACGGTCAGGTTGGTCAGGGGGGCCGAAATCGTCTCGCCGCGGAACATGATTTTGAAGACCGAAAGCGCGGCACGCTAGATTTGATGGCTTGGTCCGCAGGCCTCGGTTTGACCACAGTCTTTAATCAAGGTGGCTTCAATTCTCATGACGCCGTGAGAGCACTTGCTGATGAGGGGATCTCCTTTACACGGGTTCGTGCCGGCATTGGTTCCGGAAGTCTGGATCAGTTGAGCCCGGTCATCGCGGCCAATTTCCCGGTGTCCGCCCCTGACCACGATATGTACCGGATCGTCGGAGTGGGAGAATTCATCATACGCACGGCCACGTCGGGTCGCGCTCCGTTGCCAGACGATTATCAAGATGCAGCGTCTTTAGTCGCCGAGGCCGGTGTGAGTTATCACCAGCACTCGATACCGGTCGACGAGGCCAAGCGATTTCTCGATGTGTGGGAGGCGGTGAATAAGGAGCATCCGATCACCGGGCTGCGTTGGCAGTTGACGCACGTTTTGGATATGGATGTCGAGGCGATGGACCGCCTGCAGGCTCTGGGCGGCGGACTAGCGATTGAAAGCCACCTCTATTCAATGGCTCGTGCCGCGCCTGGCGGCGGAGCCCGTGGCGGTCGCGGTGGCCGAGGCGCTCGCGGTGGTGCGCCGCGACCCGGTGGTGGCGGACGTGGGTTCGGTATGCCTGCGGGTCCGCCGTACCGAACCGCCCTTCATCACGGTCTGCCGGTCGGCGCAGGCACAGACGGCGGCAATATCGTGACCATCAATCCGTGGCTGGCCTTCTATTTCATGACAACGGGTATGAATGCTGCCGGTAGAAGTGTGCTTCCTCCCAATGAAACGGTCACGGTCGTGGAAGCGCTTCGACTGTACACCATCGGTAGCGCGTGGTTCTCGTTTGACGAAGACAGGCTAGGATCCCTTCAGGCCGGTAAGCTCGCAGATTTGGCGGTGCTTTCCGCCGACATCCTTGAGTTGGAGGGCTCAAACCGCTTGGATGACTTGCGCCATGTCTCGTCCGTCCTGACGATCGTCGATGGCGACATCGTTTACTCTGACGGTAATCTGGTCAATTGCAAGGATTCCGATGATGTCGGGATCTGGTATCGGAAGGAAAAAGAGTCTCGCTGCGTGATGGAATAGGTTCCTGACGCACCGAAGCTGGTTGTCAGTCAGCGGCACGGTCCGCGCGCGGCGGGTGATTCGGACCTCTGTCTGGGCAGCGCGCGGCAAACGCGACAGATCAGCAATCTGCCAGAATCAGCGGCACAGGGGGCCCAACTTCTTTCTCGCTAAAACAGTGTGGCCGTGATTGGCAGATGGTCCGAGGCCCCCATGGCGTTCGCCAGGACTGACGCGTCCGTCACGTCAAGCGATTGGCGCGTGCCCTCGGTCGTCAGGATCCAGTCGATGCCCGTCCCTACACGCATCGACCCACGGGCACGCCCGGCGAGCACCCAGGTATCGTAGAGCGGTACGGGACTCGTGCGACCCGACAGCTCCCCCTGTTCCAGAAGAAAGTTCATCGTGTCGCTGCCCAGTCTCGCGTTGAGATCTCCCACCACGACCGCTGGGAGACCCGGATACCGTGCCGCTAGCGTATCGACCACCTGGATGGCGTGCTGGGCTGGGTTGTTGAAGCACAGATGGGTATTGAGCAACACGAAGTTGACGCCGCGGAAGCTGCGCACTTCGAGGAAGGTGACCCCTAACGAGCCACCACATTCAGTGGTGAGGGTGACCATATCTTGCCCAGCAGCAATTAGGACATTCTTCCTCAATAGGATCAGCTCGGCATTCCTCGCGCTCTGTCCGTCGTAGACGTCGTAGAGGTCCTGCAGACCGGCGAGGATATCTGCTCGGTGCGTGAACCCGAGTTCCTGGAGGCCGACGATGTCCGCGGCTTCGGATCTGATGATGTCAACAATCATCGGTTTACGGACCGCGGGGTTCGGCGCACCAAAGTTCGACAGCTGGACGTTGTAGGTCATCACCTTGAAGCTGGGTCGAGGAACCGAGGGTCCGGGCGGCGTGTCGACGGGGTCTGGGAGGACAGGCGTGGGAGTCGCGGGACTGGCTCCGTCACAGCCGACCAGCCAGAGCGTTGTCAGGATCAGAAAGTGCCTCGGGTTCATCCGGCGCTCTCATGTGGTCATCGCAACATTTGAACCGCTGCGTGGTAAGGAAACAGTGGAGGTGTTGGGATGGCAGAAACACGTATTCGCGGTGTGCGGCTGACGCGAGAAGAACGACTGGCTGTACGTCGGCTGATCAGTGCCGGTCGGAGTTTCGAAGAAGCGGCGGCGGCCGTCAGGTGTTCGACGAAGACCGTGCAGAGACTACTGAACACGGTGGGCGGCATGCCACCGCAGAAGCCGACGCGTTCGAAGCGGCACCTGTCATTGGCTGAGCGAGAGGAAGTCTCGAGAGGATTAGAAGGCGGCGCATCGTATCGTGCGATCGCACGGCGCCTTGGACGGGCACCGTCCACCATCGCTCGCGAGGTCAACGGCCATAGCGGCCGCCGCCGGTATCGGGCGTGTCGCGCGGACGAGGCGGCCTATAAGAGAGCGCGACGACCGAAAGCCACGAAATTCCGACGCTGTCCTCGGCTCCGCGCCCAGGTGGAATCGATGTTGAACGCGCAGTGGTCTCCGCAACAAATCAGTGCGAGACTGACCATTGACTACCCGGACGATCCCGAGATGCGCGTGTCGCACGAAACCATCTATCGTTCGCTGTTCGTCCAGTCCAGGGGGGCGTTGCGCAAAGAGCTCACCGCGTGTCTGCGTTCGGGGCGTACCCGTCGTCGCCCGCATGGGCGCAAAGATCCAGGAGGCTATATCAGAGATATGGTCCTCATCGCGGATCGACCGGCTGAGATTGAAGACCGTGCCGTGCCTGGTCATTGGGAAGGCGATTTGATGCTGGGTGCCCGGGGCCAGTCGGCGATCGCCACGTTGGTCGAGCGTCAGACTCGCTACGTCATGTTACTGGCCGTCGGCCGCAACAAGACCAGTCCCCATGTGTGCGCGCTCATCGCGAAGAAGATCAGAACGCTGCCGCAGCATCTCGCAGTGTCCCTCACGTGGGACCGCGGCAAGGAAATGGCTGGGCACCGCCAATTCAGCATTGCAACTGGCGTCCACGTCTACTTCTGTGATCCGTCAAGCCCGTGGCAACGCGGCAGTAACGAAAATACGAACGGTCTGCTGCGTCAGTACTTCCCAAGAGGAAGCGACTTGTCCGTCCATAGCCAGCGGCACCTAAACCGGGTCGCGCACATGCTCAACGACCGGCCTCGACAAACGCTGGGCTGGATGAAACCATCTGAGAAACTGGCTGAGTTGTTGCGTTGACCATGTGAGATCGCCTCCCCTTCACCGGACTATTCGCCGGCTGCGGACCAACCGGTGATCAGTCGACCTCAACCGTGCGACGCCGATAGACGCTTCTCGGCAGGCGCTGGCTGTGGAATGGCCCCGTGGGGGGAGCCGCGCGATTGGTAGAGACCTGAGTGGTGCGCGATCTATTCCCGGTGCCGCGCACCCAGGGAAACAGGGTGTCTATCCTGAAGCACGCTCGTATACACGCTGGAATGTTCGGTCCTCGTCGTTGTCGAACCGGTCGCCCTCGAATCGAGAGGTGACGACCAGCTGCTGCCTTTCGGGATCAACGTGGTACGTCTGGTGGATCTCAAACTTCCTGCGCGCCTGGAGCTCGATCTGGGTCACGAGCTGCTCATCTTGCCACGTGGTTCTGCGCTTGACCTCCATCGCGTTTCCCGCGATGCCTGCGTGTTCCTGATCATCGGGGATCAGCCGCACCACGCGTCCGTCGCCATAGGTCAGCACCACCTCGGCCTCGTTGGTGACGACGATCGTCATCCGGCGGGGCGCCCTCGTCAGATCCTCCATCGCCGACTGTATCGCCTCTCGCATCGCGGCCATCTCCTCGGGGTCAGGCCGGTCACCGCCCCGGCCGCCACCACCGGGCCCGCCACGGCCACCGCCGCCGCGGCCGCCCCCGAACCCGCCACCGCCGCGGCCACCAATCCCACCCCGTTCTCGCTGATCGTCAGGTCGGTTGCCGAGCGACCGTGGCAGCTCGTCGCTCAGGTCCTCGTTCACTACCCAGATCCCGGCGATTGGCCTCGTCGGTTCCTGAGCGTTGGATTCAACGCCCCAGCTCGCCCAGAGGGCAGAGAATCCAAGCAAGGCAATTGGGAGTGTCATCACACGCATCGTCGTACTCCGCGGTCCCGGCAGGTTGGCTCTCTGGTGAAGACTCCCGGACGACGCGAACTATTCCCTCTCACCGAGACAAACGTGTGCGTTAGCGAAAGTCCTGCGCGGAATATCCGGTGGCCTTCACCAGTCTCTATGGGTCTAGCCGAACCTGACATCCCGTGGTGTCTCAGAAACCTCTACCTTTCGCCCCGGCCAATACCCCCACAAATAGGTGACTTTCGCCTCTCCAAACACCCGTCTCAATATCACCGGATTTCGAGATTTCTGGGAGAGTGCGTTGGTTGCCGTAGGGCAGAGGACAATACGCGGCTCTCCGAGACGCCTGACTCACTCCGCCCGACCGGGATCATCTGGTAGCGCCCGCGACAAGAGCGCGTGGAGCCGGTCGGCCTCACGCCGTCGCTGGGCTAACGGTCGACAAGCGGGTCGGCAGTACCGCTGTGACGGCCGCTTCGGCACGAAGATCGCCCCGCACCCCAGGCACGAAATGCCTCCAGGCGGCGTACGTACGCTTCCTGAGGCCCATAGGTCGCTCCGATCGACGCTCACCCTGCCTTCCTCGTCTTCGACCACGGACCGGGCCGACAGGGCGGGAGGTCAACGGTGAGGCTCAGTACTCTACTAGGGCCCGCTCTCTGGAGAGACGAGCACCGGGAATCAACTCACTTCACGGAGCCACTCGGGGGAGAGACGAGCACCGGACAACGCAGCCTTGTCAGGCTACGTTGTCGAGCGCAATGCGCTCGTTTCAGATGCAATTCAGCTTTGCAAAAACTTGCAACCTTTTCCGTGAGAGGGGGGCTTGAACGGCTACGAACGGCCAAGAAGTAAGAAAGCCGACCCCGTTTTACCGAGGTCGGCTTCAATCGATGATGTCTCAGACGGGTTTTAAAGGCATGGGAGCAGATAGTCGAGGATTCAAGCGCCGATCGATCGATGTGCACTTGATCCACCGATCGTCAGTGTCAGCGTTTGGTGGCGCGGAAGGTTCACGGGTTGAAATTTGGTTGTGTACGTCAAGTTGTGCAAAAAGGTTTTCATGGCTGAGGCTGTGATCCGTTAGGCGGCGGTCCGCAGTTCTTTCTTCTGTTCTTTCAGAAACTCCATGTTCAAGTAGCGGTGATCCTCGAGCCAGCCCTCGTGGACTTCCGCACACAGGGCGCGGACCAAGCGTAAGCAGCTCGCGGCGTTGGGAAAGATCCGGACCACCCGCGTGCGCCGCTTAATCTCCTCGTTGAGACGCTCGAGCATATTCGTGCTCTTGAGATGCTTGTGGTGTTGGCGCGGCAAGCTGTAGAAGTTCAGCGTCTCCCCGATATGCGCTTCGACCCAGTCGGTGAGCTTGGGATAGCGGGTGGCCCAGCGGGTAAGCCACGCCTGCAAGTCCTGCTGGGCCTCTTTGAGGTTGCGCCGGTCGTAGAGCCAGCGCAGCTCCTGGCGGCAGTCGTCGTCAGCCTTGCGGGGCAGATAGTCGAGCGCATTGCGGAGGAAGTGCACGTAGCAGCGTTGCCAGACCGCTTCCGGGAGGAGCTCTCGGACGGCCCGTTTGATCCCCGCGTGATCGTCGGAGACGACGAACTCCACGCCGTGCAGCCCGCGCGTCTTGAGGCCTGTGACGAAGGCCGTCCAGCTTGAGCGCGACTCCCTGTTCGAGAGCTCGACGCCCAGGATTTGGCGGCGCCCCTCACCGTTAATCCCGATCGCGATGAAGACCGCCTGCGACTGGATCACCCCGTCAAGCCGGACCTTCTCGTAGCGCGCATCGAGGATCAGATACGGATAGGCCTCGTCGAGCCGGCGTTGGGCAAAGCGGCGCAGGAGCCCATCCAGGCTCTTGTTGATCCGGCTGATGGTGCTCGCCGAGAACGTGTGCCCGCACAGCTCTTCGGTGATCGCTTTGACCTTGCGGGTCGACACCCCCTGGACATACATCTCCGCCAAGGCGCTCACCAACGCTTTCTCGGAGCGTTGATACCGGTCAAAGAGCTCCGTCGAGAACCGGCCCTCCCGGTCGCGCGGCACTCGCAGCTCCAACTTCCCGATCCGGGTCACCAGCCCCCGGCTGTAGTAGCCGGACCGATAGCCCGTCCGATCCGCCGTGCGCTCGCCGGGTCCCGCCCCCACGGTCTCGGTCATGGCGGCGTCCAGGACCGCTTGCAGGGCCTCCTGCATCAGCGTTTTCAACAACTCGCGGTCCTCGCTGACGAGGGCTTCGATTCGGGGGGACTTCGCGCTACGCTTGGCTCGAGTGGTCATGGCTGCGCTCCTTTGCGAGTAGGTCGATCGAGACAATCAACCTTTTGCCATGACCGCTCGTCTTCTTCAAGCGGTTTTGCACACAGTTCGACACACTACCTGAAATTTATTTTGCGGCGCCAAAGCACGTGCACGCGTGCCACCTATGTGCCACCTAGAGTGGCGTCACTTCACTGACCGTTCTTCCTAAGTTATTGATTGTATTGGAGCCGGCGAACGGACTCGAACCGTTGACCTGCTGATTACGAATCAGCTGCTCTACCAGCTGAGCTACGCCGGCCTGTAGGTGAAGCTCGAAGCAAGCGATCCTAGCACGGGTCGCGAGGCTGCGAAGGCGCGACCTAGGACGTCACCTGCTTCGGTGCCGAGAACAGGCTCTCAGTCTCATTTGACAGCAGCACCCACAACCCATAGACCGCCAAGACCGTTCCGAACGGGATGTTGATGAGGTGTAGCGCCGAGAGGACGATCATCAACACCCGGGCCCATGACCGTCGTTTGAGCAGTCCCCACCCGCCAATGATGCCCGGGATCGATAGCGTCAGCGTGACGAGCATCAGCGCCGTGCCGATGATGCTGAAGAGTGGCACCGCAATCCAGGCGTCGGGCTCTTCGGCGACAGCGAACCCCGCTGCTCCCGCCAAACCGCCGAACACAATCAAGATGCCGAGTGCAACGACCAGCCCGATGATGCCAAAGACGATATGGAAGACGGCGAGTACGCGGACGTGAAGGTCCATGTCCCTAGTATAAGATTGTTGGTTACCGTGGCGGCGGGTTTCGCCGCCTTACAGCCGTCCAACGATCATGCTGTCGTCCACCTCACCTCACCAGGACACGCTTACCATCCGGGGGGCGCGAACCCACAACCTCAAGAACGTCGACCTGACGCTCCCGCACCAACAGTTGATCATTGTCACCGGGGTCAGCGGTTCGGGGAAGTCCTCGCTGGCTTTCGACACGGTCTATGCCGAGGGACAGCGGCGGTATGTGGAGTCGCTGTCCGCGTACGCCCGGCAGTTCCTGGAAAGAATGGAAAAGCCAGACGTCGACCAGATCGACGGAATCTGTCCGGCGATAGCCATTCGGCAGAAGAACAGCATCCGCAATCCGCGCTCAACCGTCGGCACGACGACTGAGATCCACGATCATCTACGGCTGCTCTACGCTCGCGTTGGCCGGACGATCTGCCGGAAGTGCGGCAAGCAGGTCTTTCGAGACAGCGCCGAGGTGGTGGCACGTGAGCTGGCGGCGCTCCCCAAAGGAACGCGACTTCTGGTCGGGTTCGACATGCCGGTGGTCGATGCCACGGGTATGGGGGAAGGCGATGTCAATGACGGCACGCCCGTGTCGGAGGTCGCCGAGGTCGCGACGCCGCTTCAGAACGCCGTCGACTCCCTGCGCCGGAGGGGATTTCGCCGGGTCATCGTCGACGGCCAGGCTGTCTCGTTCGACGATCTCGATATCGAGGTACTCGATGGACAGGACAACCTTCGCGTGGTCGTCGATCGGATCAAGATCGCGCCCGACCTTTTGAGCCGCATCACCGACTCGGTGGAGACCGCCTATCTGGAGGGTGGAGGGACGGCCTTCGCCATTGAGGTCGACGGGCCTGCATCGACGGTGCATACCTTCAGCGAGCTCTTCGAATGCGGGAATTGCGGCATCCAGTACGAGCTGCCCCAGCCGCGACTCTTCTCATTCAATAGCCCGTTCGGGGCCTGCCCGACCTGTCACGGTTTCGGGAACATCATCGAGCTCGATCTGGACCTCGTCGTGCCGGACCCGTCGAAATCGATCCAACAGGACGCCATCGAGCCGTGGAGCAAGCCTCACTACCGGTCCAACCTTGCGGGACTCAAGAAGGCCGCCCGCTCGCCGGGCGTGCGGTTGAACGTCCCATGGAGCGACCTGACCGATGACGAGCGACACTTTGTCATCGACGGAAACGACGACGGCTATCCCGGAATCAAGGGGTTCTTCCGCCGACTCGAGCGCAAGAAGTACAAGGTCCACGTCCGGGTCTTTTTGAGTCGGTATCGCGGCTACCTGGTGTGCCCTGATTGCGGTGGCGCCCGCCTGCGGCAGGACGCCCGCGATGTACAGGTTGGCGGTCGCACCATCAACGAGTTGTGCAGCCTGACCGTGGCCGGCGCTCGTGCGTTCTTCGAGTCGATGACGCTGACCGACAAAGAGACCGAGATCGCCGACCGCATGGTTCGCGAGATCGGGAGACGACTGTCGTTCCTGAGCGACGTCGGGTTGGACTACTTGACGCTTGACCGGCTCTCGTCGACGTTGTCGGGCGGCGAAGCACAGCGGATCAATCTGGCGACATCCCTCGGCTCGGCGCTGGTAGGGACGCTCTATGTGCTGGATGAACCGTCCATCGGGCTGCATTCTCGGGACAACGAGCGCCTGATGCGAATCCTGCGGAAGCTCCGGGATCAGGGCAACACGGTTCTCGTGGTCGAGCATGATGCCGACATGATTCGGGCCGGGGACTACGTGGTCGACCTGGGGCTGGGCGCAGGGTCGCGTGGCGGCAAGGTGGTGTATGCCGGTCCCTTGAAGGGGCTGCGGGACGAGCAGACGTCGCTGACCGCGAAGTATCTTCGAGGGGAGCTGGCAATCCCGATTCCCGAGACCCGTCGCAAGCGCCTGCCGAACACGCAGGCACTCCGACTTGTCGGTGCGGCCGAGCACAACCTCAAACAGATCGATGTCGAGATCCCGCTCAACATGCTTACCTGCGTGACGGGTGTGAGCGGTTCGGGCAAGTCAACGCTGGTACACGATGTGCTCTATGCCGCGATCAAACGCGCCAAGGGTGAATGGGACAAGCGCGTTGGAACGCACGAGCGGCTTGAGGGGCTTGAGCTGGTCAACAACGTGGTGCTGGTCGATCAGGCGCCAATCGGACGGACGCCGCGCTCCAACCCTGTCACGTATCTGAAAGCCTTCGACCCGATCCGGGAGCTCTTCGCGTCGACCAAGGACGCGAGATCCAACGGGCTCAAGGCGAGTCACTTCTCCTTCAATGTTCCTGGCGGGCGTTGCGACGAGTGCGAGGGCGAGGGACAAGTGCGGGTCGAGATGCAGTTCCTGGCCGACGTCTTCGTGCCCTGCGAGCACTGCGATGGAAAGCGGTTCAAGCCCCAGGTGCTCGATGTGCTCTATCGGGGGCGGCGAATCGATGAGGTGCTGGGCATGACGGTGCGAGAGGCGCTGTCCTTCTTCGGCACGCTACCCAAGGTCGTCCGACGATTGCAGGTGTTGGATGAGATCGGCCTTGGATACCTGACACTCGGGCAGCCGGCCACGACGTTGTCGGGCGGTGAGGCTCAGCGGATCAAGATCGCGTCACATCTATCGTCCCGCGGCGGCGACCGCACGCTGTACATCCTGGACGAGCCAACAACGGGTCTGCACTTCGACGACATCGCCAAGCTGCTCACCGCCTTTCGCAAGCTGCTGCAAGCGAGCCATACGCTGCTCGTGATCGAGCACAACCTCGACGTCGTCAAGACCGCTGACTGGATCATCGATCTCGGACCCGAAGGCGGTGACGACGGTGGCGAGGTGGTGGTGGCGGGGCCACCCGAGGTCGTGGCCGCCCACGACGTGTCCCACACCGGCCGTTATCTTCAGTCGGTGCTCGCGAACGGTCGCACCCACGCCTACTCCGATTTCAGTGGCTGACCGGGTCCTGCCGCGTAGGTTCTATGCTCGCCCCACACTGGAGGTCGCCCGCGATCTGATCGGGAAGACACTGGTGCATGTCACCTCCGGCGGTCGGACCTCCGGGGTGATCGTCGAGGTCGAGGCCTACATCGGTGAGAGCGATCCGGCCTGTCACGCGGCGTCCGGATTGACGTCCCGAAACGCGCCACTGTATGGACGGCCGGGTCGGGCCTATGTCTATCTGAACTACGGCATCCATTACTTGGTCAATGCGGTCGCTGAACCTGAAGGGGCACCGGCGGCCGTCCTGCTTCGCGCGGCCGAGCCGCTCGAGGGTCTTGACCTGATGCGTCGCCGCCGGCAGACGGCGGGCCGTTCGCCGGCGGGCGGGCTGGCGCGTCGAACGTCAGTGTCTGACGACGACCTCTGTCGCGGCCCCGGCAACCTCAGCCGCGCCTTCGGCATCTCGACGGCTCACAACCAACTCGATCTGTGCGGCCCGCGTCTGTTCATCGAGGACGGCGGCTCCGGCGTCCTGAAGGTTGAATGGACACCGCGGGTCGGCATCCGGGTGGGGGTCGATTCCCGGTGGCGGTGCGCTGCGCTGGAGAGCGCGTGCGTCTCCGGTCGTTGAGTATCGCGGGCTCAGCGCGGCCGGGCCTTGGAGACGAGCACGTCGAAGGAGATCTGCTCACCGGCTCTGATGACGCCGACCGTCAGGTTGCTGCCGATCGGCGCGTCGGAGAGCAAGCGGTCGTAGTCGGACGGGTCCTCCACCCGAGTGTCGTCAATCGCGACGATCACGTCACCCGGTTGCATCCCCGCGCGCGCGGCCGACGAGGATTGGTGAATCGTCCAGATCACCGCACCGCTGGTGTCCGGCGTCCCCAGCTCCCTGGCCAGCTGGGGTGTCACCGGTCGCACGAGGACGTAGCCGAACGATCCGCGCCTCACCTCGCCGAAGTCAACCAGCTCATTGATCACTCGACGAGCCAGTTTGCTGGGCACCGCGAATCCCACACCCTGATACCCGCCGGTGTCAGTAAAAATCGCCGTGTTGATGCCTACCAGCTCGCCCCGTGCGTTGATCAGCGCGCCGCCCGAGTTTCCCGGGTTGATGGCGGCGTCGGTCTGGATGAAGTCCTCGTATCGCGTGACCCCGAGATTGTCCCGGCCAACGGCACTGACGATGCCGAGCGTTACGGTCTGATTCAGCTGAAAGGGGTTGCCCACGGCGAGGACCCACTCGGCGATCCGCAGGGCGGAGGAGTCGCCCCAGGGCACGGTGGGGAGATCGCCGGCGTCGATCCGGAGCAGCGCGATGTCAGTGCCTTCGTCACGACCGACCAGGTCGGCCTCGTACTCGCGGTTGTCCGCCAGTGTGACCGTGATGCCCGCGGTTTGCCGACCGACCACGTGCGCGTTGGTCAGGATGTATCCGTCATCTCGCACGATGACGCCCGAACCCAGGCTGGGACGTTCTCGATAGCCATAGAGGTTTTGTGAATCGCCAAAGAAGTATCGAAAAAAGGAGTCGTTCGGGAATCCCGTCCGTCGCCGCACGACCTGCCGTGACGAAATGTTCGTGACGGCGGCGATCGACTGCTCAGCGACCTGGGTGAAGTCGGGATAGGCGACGCGGGGCATTCCCGCAGGGGGTGGCTGGCTGGCAACGGCCACGGCGGCGGCGCGTTCCGCCGACGCCACGACCGGTGCGCGCGCGGCCTCGCCGTTGGACTGCGTCTCGAGCCGCCCCGTCAGAATGACCCCCATCACGACGCCGGCGGTGAAGAGAATCGTACCGAGGACGATGACACTGGCGCGCATTGGCAATATCTCCAGAAAGTGTGTGACGCCGACCCCAATTGTAGCGCCAACCCGTGAGGAACGGCCTAGCCGCGACCTGTGGTACGATCGCCGCCCGTATGGACGTTATTCAGGCAACACGACTTCGCAAGGGAATGCTAATCAAGATGAACGCGGATCTTCTCCGCGTTCTCGACATCACTCACCTGACTCCCGGTAAAGGGCACGGCTTCGTCCAGGCTCGACTCCGGAACATCCGAACCGGTTCGCTGAACGACCACAAGTTCCGGTCAGAGGACTCGGCCGAGCGCGCCATGCTCGATTCTCGGAAGATGCAGTTCCTCTACACCGACGGCGACGCGCATCACTTCATGGATACCGAGACCTTCGAGCAAACCCATCTCATCCAGGAGACGCTGGGCGACGCCGTCAACTATCTGCTCCCGGACGCCGTGATCACCCTCCAGACGGTTGAGGATGAGCCGGTGGGGATTGAGCTTCCGCTGACCGTTGACCTGGAGGTCACGGACACGACGCCCGCGATCAAGGGCGCGACGGCCAGCGCCCAGCTCAAGCCGGCGACACTCGAGACGGGGCTGGTGGTGCAGGTGCCCCCCTTTGTATCGATAGGGGACAAGATTCACGTCAACACCGAGACCGGCGATTACCAGGGACGCGCCTAGCCGCCGGTGGCGGGTGGAGACCGACCACCTCATGTCCGTGACCGGGATCGAGATCTCGAACGCGGCTGGCATCGCGCTCGTCTGTCTTGGCGTGGGCTTCCTGGCCGCCAATCTGAGAATCCTCGTCCAGTTCGTGCGATTCTTCCGGTACCGCTCCCGGATGCTCGTGACCTGGCCAGCCCGCAAGCCGCCGTACTACGGATTCTTTTTGGCTCTTGGGGTCGTGTTCGGCCTGCTTGTTTTCGTGAAGCTCATCGTCCAGGCGCGACCACCGATCGATGCGTTTGGCGAGGCGATGATGCTGTTGTACTACGCCTATCTGTGGCCGATGAGCCTTCGTATCGGGCGCGGTCTCTATGAGGACGGCATCTGGGCCCAGTCTGGCTTCGTACCCTACGGACAGATCGGCGGGCTGAGCTGGCGCGAAGAGCCGGAGATCACGCTGGTGATCATCTACCGTTTCCGTAGCATCGCGCGCCTGCTGGCGGTTCCCCAGAGGCATTATGCCGAAGTGAGACGCCACCTTCGCGACAAGATCGCGAGCCATGACATCCACTTCACGCTGAGGTCGCTCGATCTCGGCGGAGACGAGCGGGAACGCGTCTAGCTCGCGTTATCTTGCGAGTAAACTCAGCACCCCGAGACCCTGAGCGGTCGGGTCACCGAGCCACGTCGGCGGCGTAATCCAGACGAACGCCAGGATCGCGATCACCATCAAGTCGTACTGCCACGTTGCCCGATCGAATGTCCAGAACAACGCGTGCCACACGGCAAGAGCGGGGAGCGCGATCACTCGCTTGAAGGTCATCTCGACGCCGGGGTGGAGATCGGTGGGTCCGGCCCGGAGCTCCCGCCAGGTGTGGTAGATCCGGTCCACCACCGTGAGGACCGAGAGCACCAGGATCACCCACAGGACGGCGGCCATCCGATTGGTAAAGGCGCCGATCATAAACAACACGATCCGCTCCGGACGCTCCATGAACCCGACCTTGCACTTCTCGATCAGCGATTCGGCCCGGGCCCGCGTGTAGCTGGTCATCACAGAGAACATCAACGCCAGCGCCGTAATCAGGACGTAATCTGTCCGGCCCGCCTGGGAATAGAGGAAGATGAGCCCGATGAACAAGAAGATGTCGGAGAATCGGTCCATAACCGAGTCCCAAAACCCCCCGAAGTCAGATGCCTGATTGTTCCGTTCCGCCACCTTGCCGTCGATGAAGTCGAAGATGTTGGCGAGCACCATGACCACGCCGGCCGTGCGGAACGCACCGGTGGCCAGGGCCCACGCCGAGACGGCGTTGACGATGACGCCGGTGAAGGTTAAGACGTTGGGATGAATGCGCAGCCGGACGCAGAGATTGATGATGGCGCGCAAGGGGTACATGCACGCGGCGCCGATCGTCCCGGTAAACGTCATGGAGCTACGACCCAGATGTCGAAAGGTTGAACGCCGAGCGATACAATCTTCGGGAGGGGCTGGGAGTCCCGCGCCAACGAACGCCGAAGTGTAGCTCATGCCCATTCGGGATCTCAAGGACCAGATCGCCAGGCTTCCCGAGCAGCCGGGCGTCTATCTGTATTTCAACGCCACCGGAGACACGCTCTATGTGGGCCGAGCGCGTGTACTGCGGGACCGCGTCCGGAGCTATCTCGGCGCCCACGGCGCGAGCCCACGGACCGACGCGTTGCTGAGCGAGGTCACCCGACTCGAAGTGGTGGTGACGGACTCACTGGTCGAGGCGCTGGCGCTGGAAAACAACCTCATCAAGCAGCGGTCCCCTCGGTACAACATCCTCCTTCGGGACGACAAGAACTACCCGTATCTGCAACTGACGACGACCGAGGCTTTCCCGAGAGTGCTGGTAGCCCGTCGGGTCGAGCGCGATGGCACGTACTACGCCGGTCCGTTCTTGCCGGCGACCTTCGCTCGCAAGACGATGTCACTGACGCACCGACTGTTCGGTATCCGCTCGTGCAACGAGGTGATCACAGGGAAGCGGAGTCGTGCGTGCCTCGAGTACGACATCAAGCGATGCGTCGCCCCCTGTGTCGAGGAGTTGTGCAGCCAGGAGGACTACGCCAAGGCGGTCGAACGCACGCGGCTCTTTCTCGAGGGGCGCAACGACGAGCTCCTCGTCGACTTACGGGACCAAATGCAGCTGGCATCGGACGACCAGCGTTACGAACAGGCGGCCCGTGTCCGAGACACACTTCGCACGGTTGAGACGCTCCGGGACCGCAAGCAGAAGATGGCGAGTGCGCGTCTCGGTGAGCGCGACGTATTCGGAGCCAAGGTGGGGAGGTCCGGCGCTGTCATCCAGGTGTTCCAGGTCCGCGCGGGTCGGGTCATCGAGCGAGTCGAGCTAACCGCGGACGACGCCGGACCGATGCCGCTGGAGGAAGCCGACGTGGTGCGGGCGGCGGTGCAGCAGTTCTACGAAGTTCGCGACGCGCCGGCGGAGGTGCACCTGCCCGTGGAGCTCGACGACCACAAAGCGATCGAGACGTGGCTCTCCACGCGCGCGGCCCGTTCGGTGCGGGTCCGGGTGCCCCAGCGCGGAGACAAGCGAGCATTGGTCGAGCTGGCCAGCCGTAACGCCGGGATCGCCTATGCAGCTCGCCACACCGGAGACGGGAACGCTCAGGCACCAGCGCTCGAGGAGCTGCGGACGGTGCTGCAGTTGCCGACGACGCCCCGTCGTGTCGAGTGCATCGACATCTCGACGCTGCAGGGTGCGGAGACCGTCGGGTCGCTTGTGGTCAACGAGGAGGGCCGGATGCAGCGGCGCGAGTATCGGAAGTTCAGGGTCCGGGGACTGACGAGCGACGACGCGCCCGGACCAGACGACTTCGCGGCGATGGAGGAGGTCGTCATCAGACGGTATCGACGGCTGATCGAGCAAGGGGGACCATTCCCAGATCTGGTCATCGTCGATGGGGGAGCGGGGCAGTTGTCGGCTGCCTACAAGGCCCTGGAGCAACTCGGTCTAGCCAACCTGATGGTGATCGGCATCGCCAAGAAGGAGGAGCTGATCGTCACGCGGGGTCGTGCTGAGCCTATCGCGCTTCCGCGGAACAGCCCTGCCTTGTTGCTGGTGCAAAGAATCCGGGACGAGGCTCATCGGGTGGCCGTGACCTTCCACCGGAAGGCGCGAAAGATGAGAGACCTGACGTCGGAACTCGACCACGTATCGGGGATCGGCCCCAAGCGTCGTCGGGCACTGCTTCGACGTTTCGGAAGTCTCGCGAACGTCGGTCGGGCGACTCGCGAGGAACTCGACCCTGTCGTTGGGGCCAAGGCTGCCCGAGCGGTCATCGAGCATTTTCACGAGTCGCGAGAATCGTGACGTCCGGCTCATCAGCATCCCGCGAGGGTTCAGCCTCCTGTATGCTGTGCTGCTGAAGGGCGTGCTGGCTCAACGCATCACCCCCCTTACGAGTATTGGTCGTGGCGAGTAACGCGGTGAGACCACGGGTCGTCTCAGGGATGAGGCCGACCGGAAAGCTCCACCTTGGCCATCTGGTCGGCGCGCTGCGGAAATGGGTCGAGCTCCAGGCGAACTACGACTGCTGGTACTTCGTGGCCGATTGGCACGCGCTGACCAGCGAGTACGCCGACACCAGTCGGCTGACAGAGTACGCGTACGACAACGTCGCAGACTGGATCGCCGCCGGCGTCGACCCAGACCAGAGCACTATCTTCGTGCAGTCTCTGGTCCCCGAGCACGCGGAGCTCGCCCTGCTCCTGTCGATGGTGATCCCCATTCCGTGGCTCGAACGGGTCCCGACCTACAAGGAGCAAATCGACCAGCTGTCGGACCGCGATTTGTCGACCCTGGGCTTCCTCGGGTACCCCCTACTGCAGGGGGCGGATGTCATTATCTATAGAGCCCACAACGTGCCGGTCGGCGAAGATCAGGTGCCACACCTGGAGCTCACGCGCGAGGTTGTCCGCCGCTTTCACGGGTTCTACGGCGATCTATTTCCGGAGCCTCAGCCTCTGCTGACCCGTTTTCCGCGCCTCCCCGGGCTGGACAACCGTAAGATGAGCAAGAGCTATGGCAACACCATCGACCTGTCCGATGACGAGAAGACCGTGCGCAAGAAGGTGATGCAGATGTATACCGACCCCAAGCGGGTGCGGGCGGACATTCCCGGGACCGTCGAAGGGAATCCGGTGTTCGTTTACCATGACGCCTTCAACCCCGACACGGCACAGGTGGACGACTTCAAGGCACGATATCGTGCCGGAACCGTTGGAGATGTCGAGGTGAAGCACGCGCTAGCGGTCGCGATCAATGCGGTGTTGGACCCGATGCGGGAGCGGCGGGCCTCGGCGCTCGACAAACCGGGTCGGCTGCGCGAGATTGTTCACGATGGCTCGAGCAAGGCGAGGGCGCTCGCTCGTGAAACGATGAAGGATGTACGGGAGGCCGTGGGGCTGACCTACGAGTGACACCGATGGACTACGCGAGCGACTTTGAATCGATTCTTCCAGACTATCCGGTGAAGCTGGCCAACTTCGAGGGGCCGCTCGATCTACTCCTGCATCTGATCAAGAAGAGCGAAGTCAACGTGTACGACATTCCGATCGTGCTGATCACCGATCAGTATCTGGAGTATCTCGACCTGATGGAGGAGCTTGACCTTGATGTCGCCGGGGAATTCCTGGTCATGGCGGCCACGCTGATTCACATCAAGTCTCGAACGCTGGTGCCGCGGATCGAAAGCGGGGCCGAGAGCGCAGATGAGGAAGATCCGCGAGACGCCCTGGTGCGGCGCTTACTCGAGCACCAGAAGTTCAAGGCAGCGGCCGAGCTCTTGCACGAACGCGAGACCATCCGGAGCGCCCAGTGGACGAGGCCCGACGGTCCGATAGAGGACATCGCCGGTGAGCCCTTCGAGCGCGAGTTGGAGGTCGACCTGTTTAGCCTGCTCCAGGCTTTTCAGGCGGTTATCGCGCGCTCCAAGGAGCGACCCGCCCTTGCTCTTCCGGCGGAGGTCGTGCCGATCGAGACGCGGATCGAGCAACTGCTCGAGCGCCTCTCGGAGGTCGACGCTTGCGGCTTCGAAGAGCTGTTCGACGGTGTGACGTCACGCGGCGACGTGCTCACCACTTTTCTGGCGTTGCTGGAGATGATGCGGCTCAGGCTCGTACGGGTCCTGCAGACCGACAGGTTCGGTCCGATCCGGGTCTACAGGCGGGCGCGTCCCGCTGATGCACCCAACCCGAAACCGATGGGGGACAATCGTGTCTGACGACCTGAGTGACTTGAAGGCGACGATTGAAGCGCTGATCTTCGCATCACCGGAACCGGTCACGCTCAAGACGCTGGTCAAGGTTCTCGACAGCGAGCCCCGGGAGCATATCGAGGAGGCTCTGGCGTCTCTCAAGGACACCTGGGGACAGGCAGGAGGACTCGAGCTGGTCGAGGTCGCCGGCGGGTATCAGATCGTGACCCGCCCCGAGTTGAACGACTGGGTGCGACGGCTGTTCCACGAGCACTCGTCGCAGCGTCTGTCGGTGCAGGCGCTCGAGACGCTCGCGGTGATCGCCTATCGACAGCCGGTCACAGGACCAGAGATCACCGAGATTCGTGGCGTGAACACGTCGGGTGTGCTCGGCACACTGCTGGAACGTCGCCTGATCAAGGTCACGGGGCGCAAGGCCGTCATCGGGCGACCCTTCTTGTACGCGACGACCCGTGAGTTTCTCGACCGTTTTGGGCTCAAGGACCTCACCGATCTGCCCAAGGTCGAAGATATGGCTGAGGCGCTGGGGTTGGAGGTGCCGGCCGGTCTGACCGCGCCGCCGCCGATGGACGAAGCATTACCCTTCGAGTCCACCACGCTGCCTGTGCCCTCGGAGGAACAGATTCATTAGTCCCGCCAAGCTGTCTGGTGTTCGTCTCCAGAAGATTCTGTCTGCGGCCGGAGTCGCGTCGCGCCGCGCGGCCGAAACGCTGATCACGGCGGGACGGGTGTCGGTCAACGGCGAGGTGGTCACCGCACTCGGCGCGCGTGCCGATCTCGCTCGGGACGAGGTCAGGGTCGACGATCGCCGCGTGTCCGGCTCCGAACGGCGGCGGTACCTCCTCGTGAACAAGCCGGCCGGGTACGTCACGACCCGGAGTGACCCGCAGGGGCGGCGAACGGTTCTCGACCTGGTTCCCCGGGTCCGCGAGTATGTCTATCCGGTCGGTCGGCTGGACTACGAATCCGAGGGGCTCCTGCTGTTGACCAATGATGGTGAGCTGGCCGCTAGCATGACCCACCCTCGTCATCGTGTCGAGCGTGTGTATGAAGCGGTCGTCAGCGGGGTGCCTGGGGCGACGAAGATGCGGAAGCTCGAGGCAGGCGTCGTTCTTGACGGGCGGCGGACGGCGCCGGCAGAGGTTCGGATGCTTGGCGGGCACAAGTCGAGACGGGAAGACCATGCGCGTATTCGCGTGGTGCTGAGCGAGGGGCGGAATCGACAGGTGCGCCGGATGTTTGAGTCGGTTGGCCACCCGGTGGAGCGATTGCGTCGGACTCGGCTTGGTCCAATCAGTATCCGAGGCTTGAAGCGAGGTGAGGCGCGGGAACTGACCCGAGACGAGGTGCAGGCGCTGAAACGAGCCATCTCAACGCCTCCCCGAGGACCTGACACCCCACGCCCGAGGCCCTGAGCCCTTTCATGTTCGACGTCATCGCAATCGACGGACCGTCTGGAGCCGGGAAGGGGACCGTGGCGCGCGCCGTGGCAGACGCGCTTGGCTGGTCGCATGTCGACACGGGTGCGATGTATCGAGCCGTAGGCTGGTTGGCGCTTCGCCACGGAAGTCGGATTGACGACGAGGAGCGAGTGGTCCAGATCGCGAGCTCCGCTGAATTCCAGATTGACGCGGAGCGGATCGTCATCAACGGGCACGACGTGACTGCGCTCATCAGAACCCCGGAGATCGACGCAGCTGCCGCCGCGGTAGCCCGGATGCCACGGGTGCGCGAGGAGCTGGTGGCCCGACAGCGCGCGTACGCAGCAGCTGGACCGGTCGTCATGGAGGGACGCGACATCGGCACGGTGGTGTTTCAGGGCGCGAAGGTCAAGATCTACCTGGATGCGACCCCTAAGGAACGTGCATCACGTAGGGCGCAGGACCCCGCTCATGGCTTTTCCGGGTCCGGAGAGCTGGGCGCGGTCGCGAACGCGCTGGAAGCGAGAGATCGATTGGACCGTACACGATTGACCTCGCCCCTGACGCGCGCAGACGACGCCATCTTTATCGACACCACCGGCGTGGCGATCGACCAGGTCGTGGATCGGGTCCTCGAGATCGTCGAGAAGACCCTCGGGGCGGGTTAGTGTGGGGAGTCGCCCTCACCGCAGTAAGTATCCCCCGGCAAAGCCGGGGGCCTTAGTTTGTGAGCCGCTCAAAGCGGCATGACGTGCCCGCTATGCGGTCACTTGAGCCACCTCACGGTGGCCACTCTACTCCAACGGCAACTGATCCGACCGCCGGTCCTCGCGTTCCTGCTGCTGGATGTACTCCCGAATGACCCGCTCATCGCGACCCACCGTGGACACGAAGTAGCCCCGGGCCCAGAAGTGCTGCCCCACGAAGTTCCGCGAACGTCCCGCGAACTCCCGAGCGATGTGGATGGCACTCTTCCCCTTGAGATATCCGATGACCTGGGCGACAGAGTACTTCGGCGGAATCGACATCATCATATGCACATGGTCCGGCAACAGATGCCCCTCCTCCACCTCGCTCTCGCGATGCAGCGCCAGACGGCGGAACACCTCGCCCAAATCCCGCCGCAATCCCCCGTACATCGCCTTTCTTCGATACTTCGGGATGAACACAACGTGATACTGACAGTGCCATTTCGTATGATTGAGACTTCGGTAGGTCGGCATGAGGTCTCCTTCTCGTGATGCTTGAGCGGCTCACGGGAAGGAGTTCCTCACGTGACTCCCCGAAACGTCAAACGGGGCTGGCCGCCCCGGCAAAGCCGGGGGGTCTCCCACGGCAACTAGTCCCCGAGATTCAAGCGCTCAACCAGAGCCTTCAGTCGTTCGAGTTCGGTCTGCCTGGCGGTGTCCGGTGTCGGAGCGGGACTCTCGGGTTGTACCTCTGCCGTGTCGCTTGGGACGGTGGCTGTAGGGCTTGGAAGAGCGGGTGCCTCTTCCCGGTTCGGCGACTCGTCGGCTTCCGGAAGGATGCGGCGCTGTCGGTCCAGTGTGGCCGGCGCGGCTCGCCGTCGTCGCGGTGTGGCCGCCGGCCGTTTCTTTGGGACAGGCTGTTGTGGGGCGGGTTTCTTCGAAACCGGCTTCTTCTGACTGAGAGCCTTCTTCTTGACAGAGCGTGTACTCGCCCTGACGAAAGTCTTCTTCATCCGCGGCCTCTGCGCGGCCTTCTTGGACGCTTTGCGGGCCGGCTTCTTGAGGGCTCTCTTGGTCTGGGAGGATGTCTTCCGGAGCGCCTGCGATTTCCGGGCGTTCTTGGACCGCGGACGGAGACCGACCGCGATGCGTGTCTTCCTGACGACGACTCGCTTTTTTCGGCTGGATCTCTTCGCGCGGGCCACGGATTTGGCCGTCCGTGAGCCCTTCTTCGACTTCGCCATTCCGTCCCCTCTGGGATTTGACGATCGCCGATAAGTATCGTATAGTCTTGTGCTTATCTCAAATCTGGAGACGTGTGTCTAGGCTGAGCACAAGGCGAAAGAGGACCCGTACCGAATGACGAACAACTCAGACGACGCGGTTGAGGCCGAGACAGCCGAAACCGGAGAAAACACGAGTGTGACGATGCTCGGCGAGGAACCGGTCGACCCGGAGGAGTATGCCCGCCTGCTGGCGATGTACGAGGGAAGTTTTCGGAACATCTCAGAGGGTGAGGTCATCAAGGGGACCATCCTCAGGGTCTCGTCCTCAGAAGTCATTGTTGACGTCGGGTACAAATCAGAGGGGATCATCGCCCTTTCGGAGTTCATCGACGAGAAGGGTGAGGTAACGGTTCAGTCCGGCGACACAGTCGACGTGTTGCTCGAGCGCACGGAGGATCGGAACGGCCATATCGTCCTGTCCCGCGAAAAAGCGGAGAAGATGAAGATCTGGGACGAGGTCGAGAAGGCGTATACCGACCGCAAGGTCGTGATCGGGCACGTGATCGAGCGGATCAAGGGCGGTCTGGCTGTCGATATCGGCGTACGCGCCTTCCTCCCTGGCTCCCAGGTCGATGTTCGTCCCGTTCGCAACCTCGACTCGCTCAAGGGGCAAGAGCTCCGGATGCGGGTGATCAAGGTCAACAAGAAACGCGGCAACATCGTGTTGTCCCGGAAGGTTCTGATCGAGGAAGAGAACACCGAGAAGAAGAAGGAAACCCTCGCCAACCTCACCGATGGCAAGGTCATGACGGGGATCGTGAAGAACATCACCGATTACGGTGCCTTTATCGACCTCGGTGGCATTGACGGCCTGCTGCACGTGACCGATATGTCCTGGGGACGCGCGCAGCACCCCTCGGAGCTGTTCAAGGTCAATGACGAGGTCGAGGTCACGGTTCTCAAGTTCGACCCGGAGACCGAGCGCGTGTCGCTGGGATACAAGCAGCTGCATAACGACCCGTGGACATCTGCACCCGAACGCTATCCGGTCGGTCAGCGCGTGAACGGCAAGACAGTCAGCCTCACCGACTACGGGGCCTTCATCGAGCTTGAGCCCGGTGTCGAGGGGCTCATCCACGTCTCAGAAATGTCATGGAGCAAGCGGGTCAAGCACCCGTCCAAGTTACTCACCGTCGGTGACACGATCGAGTCGATGGTGTTGGGAGTCGACCCAGAGGCACGCCGGATTTCACTCGGCCTGAAACAGATCGAGGCCAACCCGTGGCACGAGCTCGCGTCCAAGTATCCCATCGGGTCCCGCCTCGTCGGGACGGTGCGTAACCTCACCGAGTTCGGCGCGTTTGTCGAGGTCGAGGAGGGCATTGACGGCCTCATTCACATTTCTGACATGTCGTGGGGTAAACGTCTCCAGCATCCTTCTGAGGTGCTCAAGAAGGGCGACGAAGTCGAGGCGATGGTCCTCAACCTGGACGCCGAGAACCAGCGGCTGTCACTCGGGCTCAAGCAGCTGGCTACCGACATCTGGGACGACTTCTTTGCCAACAACAAGGTCGGAGACATCGTTGACGGCAAGGTTGTCCGCGTGACGAACTTCGGAGCCTTTGTCGAGCTGGCCGAGGGTATCGAGGGGTTGATTCACGTCTCCGAGTTCGACGAGAGCCAGGGCGAGTCGAAAGCGGAAGCCAAGGTCGATGAGACGATCAAGATCCGGATTATCAAATTGAGTCCGGAGGATCGCAAAATCGGCCTGAGCATTCGGGCCGTCAAGACCGAGAACTACGAAACCGATTGGCAGAGCTATTCCTCCAGCGAGTCTTCACCCGAGGTGACGCTGGGTGACCACTTCAAGCACAGCCAGACGTCAGACTGATGAGTAGCGGGCCGTTCGACGACGTCGTCAGTGTCGGGGGAGCCAGCATGACCAAAGCTGCCCTGGTCGAAGAAGTCGCCCGGGTGGCCGATCTGACGAAGAAGCACTCCGAGGTCATTGTCGACACGGTGTTTCGGAGCATCATCGAGGCGCTGCACCGCGGCGAGAAGATTGAGCTGCGTGGGTTCGGAAGCTTTCGGTTGCGGAGACGGGAGCCCCGGAAGGGACGAAACCCCAAGACCGGTGACAAGGTCGACGTACCGTCCAAACGCGTGCCGTATTTCAAGCCGGGCAAAGAGCTCAAGGAGCTGATCAATCGCGACGCTGAGTCCGCTCAGCCCTCTGCCCCGCAGGCGTCGTCTCCATCACAACCTCCCTTTCCGAATCCCGGGTTTCCTCGGTACTAGTATCCTTCGTTCGTGCATCACCTCTGGGCGCCATGGAGACTGGCCTACGTGACCAAAGCGAGCCAATCCGACGATGACGGCTGCGTGTTCTGTGATGCGCTCGATGGCCGCGATTCCCCGCTGACGGTCTTTCTGGGCGACACCTGCTTCGTCATCCTCAACAAGTTCCCTTACACCAACGGGCATCTCATGGTCGTACCGCGACGTCACGTAGGGGCACTCGCGGAGGCCACCCCCGCCGAGCTCTCCGAGCTCATGAACCTCACCCGGTCGGCGGAGATGGTGCTGACCGAGACCTACCGACCAGACGGACTCAACGTGGGGATGAACCTAGGGCGACCGGCCGGAGCAGGTGTCCCGGGACATCTGCATATCCACGTGGTGCCACGGTGGACGGGCGACACGAACTTCATGACCGTTACCGGTGACACTCGTGTCGTGCCGGAAGACCCCGCGGACACCGTCGAGCGGCTCCAGCCGATGTTCGAGCGCCACGCGGGACAGGCGGGACATGAGGAATGAGGCTCGAACTTTCCCCACAGCAGGACGCCTATCGACACACAGTTCGGGCGTTCGCTGAAACACACGTCGCTCCGCAGGCAGCCGCGATCGATGAGTCCAACGAGTTTCCGCGGGACCTGGTCCTCGAAGCTGGTCGACGAGGACTGCTCGGCGTCGCCATCCCGACCGCAGACGGTGGCTCCGGTCTCGACTACTTGAGCTATGCGCTGGCGATCGAGGAGATTTCGGCGGCCAGCGCCACGGTTGGGGTGATCTTGGCGGTCAACAACTCGCTGGTGGCCGAGGTCGTCGCGAGATTCGGCTCTAACCGACAGCGCGACCGATGGCTCCGCCCATTGTCGTCGGGCCAGGCCGTCGGTGCGTTCGCCTTGTCGGAGCCGGACGCCGGGACGGATGCGGCGAATCAGCAGACGGTGGCAGAATCGGACGACGAAGGCTATCGGCTGTCCGGTCGTAAGGTCTGGGTGGCCAATGCCATTGCCGCCGACGTGGTGCTGGTGTTTGCCGCCACGACACCAGGGGCTGGGGGACGGGGAATCAGCGCATTCCTGGTTCCCCCTGACACGCCAGGGGTATCGCGGTCTGTGCCCAGCGATTCGCTGGGGGTTAGGGGGCTGGGTGCCACCGATCTGATCCTTGACCAGGTGCGGCTTGGCCCGGATGCGCTCGTCGGGCAGCGCGGACAAGGATTCCAGGTTGCGATGTGGGGGCTGGACGGTGGCCGGGTCGCGATAGGTGCCCAGGCTCTCGGAATCGGACGCGCAGCGTTCGAGGAGGCTCTGGGACACGCAACCCGCCGCGAGACATTCGGTCGGCCGATTGCCGAGTATCAGGCGATTCAGTGGATGCTCGCGGACATGGCCACCGAACTGGATGCGGCGCGGATGCTCGTATACAAGGCCGCGGTCGCCAAGGACCACCAGGAACGTTGCACGCTCGAGGCGGCGATGGCCAAGCTCGCTGCCTCGGAAGCTGCCCATCGTGCCGCCGACAAGGCGCTGCAGATCTTGGCGTCGGCCGGATATCGCCGGGGCTCGACGGTAGAGAGGCTGTCTCGGGACGTCCGGGCGACCGAGATCTACCAGGGTACGTCAGAGGTGCAACGGATGATTATTGCCGCGCATGTGATCGCTTCTTAGACGGGGCTGCGCCCCGAACCCCCGCTTCGGCCTTCGCGAACCGCGCCGTGCGCGGCTATCGCCTCAACAACTGCTTTGCGATCGTCTGCAGCTGTAGATTGGACGTGCCCTCATAGATCTGTCCGATCTTCGCATCCCGAAACAGCTTCTCCACGGGGTAGTCCTTCGTATAGCCCACGCCACCGTGAAGCTGAACGGCCAACGAGGTCACCCGCTCGGCCACCTGTGACGAAAACAGCTTGGCCATGGCCGCCTCGGTGAGAAACGGACGCCCGCTGTCGCGAAGACGTGCGGCGTTGTAAACGGCGAGGCGGGCCACCTCGAGCTCCGTTGCCGCTTGGGCGATCTGAAACTGCACCGCCTGGAAGTCGGAAATCGGCTGGTCGAACTGCTTCCGTTCCCGAACATAGGCAATCGTGTGGTCGAGCGCGCCCTGTGAGAGACCGACCATCTGCGCGCCGATGCCGATCCGCCCCTCGTTGAGCGTCTCGATCGCTACCTTGTAGCCCCGACCGATCTCCCCAAGGATGTTGGATGTGGGGACGAAACAGTCGTCAAGCAGCAGCTCGCAGGTACTGCTCGCTCGGATCCCGAGCTTGTCTTCCTTCCTGCCCACCGAGAATCCGTCAAACGCCCGGTCCACAACGAATGCGGTGATGCCGCGATAGCCCGCACTCGGGTCGACGGTGGCGAACACGATGAAGAGGTCAGCCTCGTTCGCATTCGTGATCCACAGCTTTCTTCCCGACAACCGGTATCCGTCGCCCTCCGGCGTCGGCACGGCGCGGGTTGTCATCGCGAAGGCATCGCTTCCGGAGCCGGCCTCGGACAGGGCATAGGCTCCTACAGTTCCCGACGCCAGTCGTGTCAGCAGGCGGCGCTGGAGCTCGTCGCTACCCCATCGCCGCAGAGCGTTGATGACGAGTGTGTTCTGAACGTCGACCAGGACGGCCACGGAGGGATCAACGCGGGACAGTTCTTCGACGGCGATCACCGAGAGGAAGAAGTGTCCGCCCGACCCGCCAAACGACTCGGGAATCTCGACGGCCATGACACCCAGGTCAAACAGCCTGTCGATCAGCGAGCGAGGGAGCTCGCCCCGCTCGTCCATCTCACGCACGTGGGGCGCGATTTCGCTCTCGGCGAAGGCTCTGACGCTGGACTGGAGCAGCTCTTCGTCCTCGGCCAACTGGCTGAGTGGGGGTGTTGCCTGGGTCACCTCAAGCACGGCGTGCCGATGGTATCATTGAGAAACCAGACGCGCTGAATTTGGGCCTGCCGCACAGCGAGGTACACTCATGACCAGCCGCCAGAGGCAGCTTTTTTCGACGCACCCACTTGGCTGGGTCGTGATGGTGTGTGGGGTCGCGGCCTGTGTCCTGATTGGTCACGCGCAGCAGCCTCCCACCCAACCTGAAACGGCTCAGGACGACCCGGTCCCAACGACGGGCGATCCGGCCAGCGACGATCCGGCCGCCAGCGACGATCCCGTCGCCAGCGACGACCCCATCGACACGCTTCCCGTTTTTCGCGCCGGGATCAACGTCGTGCGGGTGGATGCGATCGTGACCGACGGTGACGGCAATCATGTGTCTGACCTCCAGGCCTCCGACTTCGAGGTCTACGAGGACGGCGTGCTCCAGACCGTTGAGTCTTTTGATCTCGTCGAGATCAGCGCGATCGCCGCGCTGGATGCCGAGCCGCCCGGAGGGATCTCCAACCGGAACGACGTTGAGCGGGAGGCCGCCCGGGCCGACGTTCGCGTGTTCGTGATCTTCTTCGACGATTACCACGTGCGATGGGGCAACGGGCAGCGGGCCAGCATGCAGATCACCGAGTTTCTGCAGAAGAACTTGATCCCGACCGACCTCGTCGCGGTGATGTATCCACTGACGCCGTTGATAGACCTGCGGTTTACGCGGGACCACGAACGGATCATCGATCAGGTGAACAACTGGTACG
Organism: Vicinamibacterales bacterium; assembly: GCA_965249105.1. Taxonomy (GTDB): domain Bacteria; phylum Acidobacteriota; class Vicinamibacteria; order Vicinamibacterales; family UBA8438; genus CAUZIB01. Next base: position 4,018,481 of record OZ252219.1, read on the forward strand.
GACGCAAGTATGACTACGAGCCGTTGAATGTGTTCGAGCAAGAGTACGTCTACTATCCGACCGAGACGGTCGAGCTCATCCGCAACGCCGTCTCGTTGTCTGCCATCAATGCACTGACGATCCACCTTGGTGGGATCCGGGAAAGCCGCAAGAACGTCCTGTTGGTGAGCGAGGGTTACACCTACTACGTTCCACCTGAACTGCGGGGCGGCAGTGCCATCCTTGGGCCCAACCAGGGGCAGACTCCTGTCGCGGGCGATTCCTTGCTTGGAACCAACATGTACGAGGATTCGCAGCAGGTGTTCGCCAAAGCGGCCATGTACGAGGATCTCAAGCGGTTGTATTCGTCGGCCAACCGCTTCAACACCGCTTTCTACACCCTCGATCCGAGGGGACTTGCCGTTTTCGAGTTCGATCTCACTTCGAGGGCGCAGTCCTCCATCGGATTGAGAGACAACACGGAGTTCCTTCGGGACACACAAGACACGTTGCGGCTTCTGGCCGATCAGACAGATGGGCGGGCGATCGTCAATCAAAACGACTTCATTCCCGGCCTCGATCAGATGCTGAGAGACGCGAGCGCCTACTATCTGCTGGCGTACAACTCGGCACTGGGGCCGACCGATGGCGAGTTCCATGAGATAGAGGTGCGGGTCAAACGTGATGGCGTCAAGGTGCGCAATCGACCCGGGTACTGGGCGATGAGCGAACGCGACGTGAGACGTGCCCTGGAGGGGCCGAGCAAGGAGCCGCCACGGGCTATCGACCGCGCTCTCAATTCACTGGCGGAGCCCCGTCGTGGCTATCTTGTGAAGTCGTGGGTCGGGACCTCCCGGGGGGACAATGGGCGCACCAAGGTGACGTTCGTGTGGGAACCCACCCGGGGGCAGTCGGGGAGGGACGAGGTGCCCGCGCGCGTGCTGGTCACGGCGATGGGCGAGTCTGGCGGGTCCTCGTACCGGGGGCGCGTACCCGAGCCGGAAGGCGCATCGGGGAGGGGGCTCGCCGCCTCGAAGGCCGGGGCCGATGGCACCGAGCGGCCGATGGTGAGTTTTGAGGCCGACCCGGGGACGCTCCAGATGAGTCTGGCCGTCGAAGGCGAGACCGGCGAGGTGATCGACCGCACTCGAGACGAGATCGAGATCCCCGATTTCACGGGCCCCGATCTGGTGCTCAGTACGCCAGCGTTTTTCCGGGCTCGGAACAATCTTGAGTGGCAGCAGGTCGTGACCGATTGGGACGCCATACCGGCCGTGGCCCGGGATTTCCGCCGCACAGAGCGAATCTTGTTGAGAGTCGAGGCCTATGCACCGGGAACGACGGAACCCGATGTGACCGCATGGTTGCTCAACCGGCAGGGCACCAGGATGTTTCCGCTGGTTGTTCAACCGGCCGCCGACGGGCATCCCTACCAGGTCGACATCCAGCCTGCAGGGCTCGCGCCGGGCGACTACGTCATCGAGCTCAAGGTGACGACCTCGTCCGACGAGCTGGTCGAGCTGGTCGCGTTTCGGTTGCGGTCTTGAGGAATCAGCTCGAGCTGGCCCGCACGCTCGGGAAACCAGGCGAATTTCCTTACACCCGGGGTATTCACGCTGACGGATACGGCGGAAAGCTCTGGACGATGCGGCAGTTCTCTGGGTTCGGCACTCCAGAGGAGACCAACCAACGATTCAAGGCCCTGCTGGTTGCGGGGGGCACCGGCCTCAGCGTCGCCTTTGACCTGCCGACGTTGATGGGGCGAGATCCGGACCACCCGTTGGCGCTCGGTGAGGTCGGGAAGTGCGGCGTGAGCGTCGCCTCGTTGGCCGACATGGAGCGCTTGTTCGACGGGATCGGACTGGATGCCGTCACGACGTCGATGACGATTAACGCGCCGGCACCGATGGTGTTGGCGATGTATCTCGTCGTCGCCGAGAAGCAAGGCGTGGACTGGGCGACGCTGTCCGGCACGATTCAGAACGACATTCTCAAGGAGTACATTGCCCAGAAGGAGTACATCTACCCACCCCGTCCCTCCATGCGTTTCATCGTCGACGTGTTTGGCTTCTGCACGCGGGAGGTTCCGCGGTGGAACACGATCTCCGTGAGTGGGTATCACATCCGCGAGGCCGGGGCGACGGCGCTGCAGGAGCTCGCGTTCACACTGCGGGATGGAGTCGAGTACGTGCAGGCGGGGGTAGACGCAGGCCTTGCCGTTGATGACTTCGCGCCACGCATGTCCTTCTTCTTCAACGCCCACAACGATTTCTTCGAGGAGATCGCGAAGTATCGCGCTGCGCGCACGCTGTGGGCGCAGGTCATGCGCGAGCGATTCGAAGCCCGCGACGAACGGTCCTGGAAGTTGCGGTTCCACGCGCAGACGGCTGGAGTGTCGCTGACGGCCCAGCAGCCCCACAACAACGTCGTGCGCACGGCAATTCAGGCACTGGCCGCCGTCCTGGGCGGCGCCAACTCGCTCCACACCAACTCTCTCGACGAGGCACTGTCATTACCGACCGGCGAGGCAGCGTTGCTTGCCCTTCGGACCCAGCAGGTCATTGCCCACGAGACCGGGGTGACGTCGACGGTGGACCCGCTGGGTGGGTCACAGGTCGTGGAGCAGCTAACCGAGGAATTGGAGGCTGGCACCCGCGACTACTTCCGGCAGATTGACGACCTCGGAGGTATGGTGTCCGCGATCGAGCAGGGCTATCCTCAGCGCGAGGTCGCCGACAGCGCCTACCGTCATCAGCAGGCCGTCGAGGCGGGAGCGAGCGTCGTCGTCGGGGTGAATCGCTACGCTGACGCCGACCCCGTTGACATTTCGACGCTCTACATCGACGAATCGGTCGGCGAACGTCAGGTGTCTCGTCTCGATACGTTGCGTGAGGATCGCGACGCGGTTCGCGTGGCGGAGGCGCTCGAAGGGTTGCGCGAGGGCGCGGCCGGAACGGCGAACCTGATGCCCCAATTACTGGACGCAGTTCGGGCCTACGCCACGGTTGGCGAGATGTGCGATGCGCTGCGGGATGTCTGGGGCGAGTACGAGGAGACGCCGGCGCTGTAGCCGACGCAGAACTCGAAGGCAGAGAGCAGCATGAAGCCGGAGCAAAAGATCCGAGTCGTCATCGCAAAACCGGGGCTGGACGGCCACGACCGAGGGGCCAAGGTCATCGCGCGGGCTCTACGGGACGCAGGGATGGAGGTCATCTACACCGGTCTTCGGCAGACTCCGGAACAGATCGTGGAAGCGGCCCTGCAAGAGGACGCAGATGTGGTCGGCCTGTCGATTCTCTCTGGTGCCCACAATCACATCTGTCCACGGCTGGTGGAGCTGCTCAAGGCGAAGGGCATGCACGACGTGCTGGTCGTCCTGGGAGGGATCATTCCGGACGTGGACATGCCCGGACTCAATGCCCTGGGCATCGAGGGCGTCTTTCAGCCGGGAACGCCGATGCAGGCCATTGTCGACTTCATCAAAGAACACGTTCGAGACGTCTCGGTCACGTCCTAGCCGACCCCTCGACGAGAAAGAGAAGGAGAAACATGTCGCGCACAGTACTTGTCGCGGATGACAGCCCCACGATTCAGCGGGTCGTTCAGCTGGCCTTTGCCGAGGAAGCCGACATAGATGTCGTGGCGGTGAGCAGCGGAAGTGAGGCGATCGAGCAGATCGCGGCCCAACGTCCAGATCTTGTGCTCGCGGATACAAGTATGGCCGACCGGACTGGCTATGACGTGGCCGAGAGCATCAAGGATGATCCGGTAGACGACCGGATCCCAGTCGTGCTGCTCACGGGAGCCTTCGAGCCGGTCGACGAAACGCGCGCGCGCGAGGCCGGTTGCAAGACGGTGCTCGTGAAACCCTTCGAGCCATCCACACTCGTCAGCACAGTGCGGGAGCTGCTGGGGCCGGTCGATCAGGGGCCGTCGTCCGACCCGCTCGAGCCGCCACCGGCGCCCGTGCTGGAGATCACCGACGAGCTCGTGGACCGGGTCGCGACGGAGGTCATAGCTCGAATCTCCGACCGCATCATCCTCGACACGACTCGGGAGGTGGTCGGCCTCACGGCGGAGCGTCTGGTCGGCGAGGAGATCAGCCGAATCAAGGACAAGCTTCGATAGCACGCTCATGCCCGACCTGACCAAGGTCTTCGACCACGCCACGGTAGACCCGAAGTGGTACGCCTTCTGGGAGGAGTTGGGCGCCTTTCGTGCCGATCCGTCCTCGGGCCGACCGCCGTTCAGCATGGTGTTGCCTCCGCCCAATGTCACCGGGTGGCTCCACATCGGTCACGCCCTCAACCAGACAGTTCCCGATGTGGTGGCTCGCTGGAAACGAATGCAGGGATACGACGTTCTCTGGCTGCCGGGGACAGACCACGCCGGGATCGCCACCCAGAACGTGGTGGAGAAACAGCTCGCGGCGGAAGGGAAGACTCGCCACGACCTTGGACGAGAAGCCTTCGAGGCGCGGGTCTGGGAGTGGGTGAAGAAGAGCCACGGCACCATCACGAGCCAGATGCGTCAGCTGGGTTCATCGGTTGATTGGTCCCGGGAGCGGTTCACGCTCGACGAGAGTTTGTCGCGCGCCGTCCGGAGGGTCTTCGTCGCGTTGCATCAGGAGGGGCTGATCTATCGCGGCACCTATTTGGTGAGCTGGTGCCCTCGGTGTCGCACCGCGCTGTCGGACCTCGAGGTCGTCCACAAGGACACACGGGGAAAGCTCTACCAGATTCGCTACCCGTATACCGATGGCCAAGGTGCCGTGGTGGTCGCGACGACCCGACCAGAGACGATGCTGGGCGATACGGCTGTGGCCGTCCATCCCGACGACGAGCGTTACGACGACGTGGTCGGCCGTTCGGTCCGTTTGCCCGTCGTCGGTCGGGAGCTCCCCTTCGTTCGAGATGACTTCGTCGACCCGGAATTCGGAACGGGTGCGGTCAAGGTTACGCCCGCCCACGACCCGAACGATTTCGCGATGGGACAGCGGCACGACCTCCCGCAAGTCTCGGTGATTGACGAGGACGGGAAAATGACGGCCGAGGCGGGCGCGTATGCCGGTCAAGACCGCTTCGCGGCGCGGCGGGCACTGGTGGAACAACTCGAGGCCGAGGGGCTCCTGGTCAGCGTCGAAGACCACGTGCATGCCGTCGGACACTGTCAACGGTGTGGCACGGTCGTCGAGCCGCTTCTGTCGACGCAGTGGTTCGTCAAGATCAAGCCGCTGGCCGAACGGGCCATCGAGGTCGTCGACACGGGGCAGACCGAGTTTGTCCCGACCAACTGGACCAAGACCTACAACGACTGGATGACCAACATCCACGACTGGTGCATTTCTCGTCAGTTGTGGTGGGGGCATCGGATACCGGCGTGGTATTGCGATGCGTGCGGCGAGCTGATCGTGGCCGAGGATACGCCCTCGGCGTGTGCATGCGGGGGGACGCTGCGACAGGACACCGATGTGCTGGACACCTGGTTCAGCTCAGGATTGTGGCCGTTCAGCACACTGGGGTGGCCAACCGACACCCCGGACCTCGCCCGCTACTATCCGACGACCCTGCTCATCACCGCTCACGACATCATCTTTTTCTGGGTGGCGCGAATGATGATGCTGGGCGTGAAGTTCGCGGGAGATGTGCCGTTCAAGCAGGTCTACATCACGTCGCTGGTTCGCGATGCCCACGGTCAAAAGATGAGCAAGTCCAAGGGCAACGTGGTCGACCCGCTCGAGTTGATCGGAGAGATCGGCGCCGACGCGTTTCGGTTTACCCTCGCCGCGCTGGCATCGCCCGGCATGGACATCTCGCTGTCGGAAGGCAGGCTGAGGGGATATCGCCAATTCATCAACAAGATCTGGAACGCCTCGCGGTTCGTGCTCATGAACCTCCCGCAGGGTCTCGAAACACGTCCGGAGTTGCCGGACCGGGACCGCCTCGACGTGGTCCATCGCTGGATGCTGCATCGGACCAACGAGCTGTCGGCGGACGTCCAGGCCGCGTTCGAGAACTTTCGATTCGACGTCGCCGCCGACCGGCTGTATCACGTCTTCTGGCACGAGTATGCCGACTGGTATATCGAGCTGGTCAAGTCCCATCTGCAGGCAGATGGGCCGAAGCGAGACCATGCCGTCGCCGTCCTGCTCGAAGTGCACGACAGAATTCTGAGGCTGCTTCACCCGTTCATCCCCTTCGTGACCGAAGAGATCTGGCAGGCGCTCCCACAACGGCCCGAAGACGGGCGGGTTGAGGGCCGGGACGAACAGACGATCACGCTGGCGGCCTTCCCGACTGCGAGCCCAGAATGGCGAGATGAAGAGGCGGCGTCGGTCATCACGCAGCTGCAAGAGGTCGTGACGGCGGTGAGGACCATCCGGTCGGAATGGGGCGTGCCTCCGGCCAGGAAGATCCGAGCGGTCATCGAGGCTGCACCGCCGAGCGACCAGAACGTGCTCCGTGCCCACGTCGCCAACGTCGAGGCCCTGGCCGGTCTCGAAGGCCTTGAGTTCGCCGACAGCGTGCCTCGGGACCCGGACACCGTGCGTCGGGTGGTGAGAACGTTCCAGGTCCACGTGCCCCTGGCCGGGATCGTGGACCGCCAGCAGGAAACGGAACGCGTACGGCGCAACCTCGCGAAGCTGGTCAAGCAGCGGAAGGCGCTCAAGTCCCGGCTGGCCAACAGTGCCTTCGTCGAGCGCGCCGACCCGGCCGTTGTGGACGAGGCCCGCTCACAGGAGTTGGCCGTGGGCCAGCATCAGGAGAAGCTCGAGCAGATCCTCCAGGAGCTTGGCGGGTGAAGGTCGAGCCGTTCGGACCGCTGGAGCCCTCGCTCTATCGCGAAATCGTTCGGCGGGCCCTCGCCGAGGACCTGCGCTGGGGTGACATCACCACTGACGCGACGGTGGACGCCGAACAGAAAGCGGTCGGTGATGTGGTCGCGGGTTCAGCATGTGTGCTGGCCGGGCTTGAAGTAGCGATCGAGGCGTTCTCTCAACTCGACCCCCACGTCTCGGTCGAGCGTTACCGCTCCGATGGCGACCGATGTGCAGAGGGGGAGCGCGTGGCCCGCCTGTCGGGTTTCGCGGTCGCACTCCTGACCGCGGAGCGGACGGCCCTCAACTTTCTCCAGCGGATGTCCGGCACCGCGACATTGACCCGGCGCTTTGTCGACGTGGCCGACGGGCGCACGCTCGTACTCGATACCAGAAAGACGACGCCGACACTTCGCGCCCTCCAGAAATACGCGGTGCGGGCTGGCGGCGGCGTCAACCACCGAAGCGCCCTCGACGACGGCATTCTGATCAAGGACAACCACATCCGACTCGCCGGGTCGATTCGAAATGCCGTCGAACTCATGAGGTCCGCCGGCCATGAGATGCCTATCGAGGTCGAGGCGCAGAGCCTCGCGGAAGTGAGGGAGGCTCTGGAGGTTGGGGTCGACATCATCTTGGTCGACAACATGTCGATCGCCGATGTGCGCGAGGCGGTGCGGCTGACTCGAGGCCGGGCCAAGGTCGAGGTCTCCGGCAGCGTGACCCTCGACCGGCTGGACGAGATCGCGTCGATCGGATCAGAGTTCGTCTCGGCGGGGGTGTTGACCCATTCGGCGCCGGCTGCCGACTTCAGCTTTGATCTGATGCCGGACACTGGCACGACCGAATGAGCGATCCCATTCCTTCCGACATCACGCAGGCCCTGGCTGCGCCGGGCGTGTCCACCCGGCTGGGCATCTGCGCCGGGCGACTGTCGTATCATGCCGCCGTCACGTCGACCAACGACGTGGCGCTGGAGTTGGCCCGATCCGGCGCCCCGGGAGGGACGAGCGTCGTCGCGTCTACCCAGACAGCGGGCCGTGGCCGTCGGGGGCGGAGCTGGGTCTCGCCCGCCGAGGTCGGCGTGTACGTATCGATTGTGCTCGACGATGTTGTGTCGCCCACGGTCACGTTGTTGGCAGGCGTGGCCGTGGCCGAGGCGATTCGCGCGTCGACTGGCGTACGGGTCGAGTTGGAGTGGCCGAACGACCTCGTCTTGTCTGGGGGAGCATCGACACCCTCGTATTGCCGCGCCAAGCTGGGTGGCGTGTTGACCGAGTCGGCGACTGACGGCGAGGGCAGATCGCGGGTCGTCGTGGGGATTGGGATCAACGTAGGCGAAGCCGAGTATCAGCACCTCCTCGACAGGCCCGTCACCTGCCTGGCTGCGCATGCCACCAGTCCGGTCGTCCGCGGCATGCTCTTGGTCGAGGTTCTTTGTGCTTTGGCGGTGTGGCAGGGCCGGTGCGTCGGTGACGGCGTCACCCCTATGCTGGAGCGGTGGAGCCAGTTGTCGCCGTCGAGTACGGGCGTGACCGTAGGCTGGGATTCACCGAGCGGCCCTCGATCTGGCGTGACCGACGGTCTCGGCCCCGACGGTTCACTACGAGTACGGGTCGGCGACCGCATTGAGACCATCGTCGGAGGTACATTGGATTGGCAGGTCACAGAGCCGTGAGTGGGTCCAGCTCAGACAGGGTCCTCGCCATGGACGCAGGTGCGTATTGCCGGGAGGTGGAGTCGTATCTCTGCCGCAAGAACGATGGACATCTGATCCGGATTGTTGGGCCATCGTTTGAGCTGGTGTGCGGGTGGGCAGAGCGGGAGATTCCCCTGCGTGTGGTGTGCGGGGCGATTGACCGCACGGTCGACCGATACTACGCGAAGGGCCCGCGACGCCGGCCCGTGCGCATCGAATTCTGCGAAGCGGACGTGTTGGATCTGTTCGACGAATGGCGCCGGGCCGTCGGCGTCCGTGCCGGAGGGGAGGAGGAGAGGCGGCGACCGCCTCGTCCGTCCCTGGCCTCGCACATCGATCGGGTGAGGGATCGGCTGGCGGCCTGGCTCGAGCCCGGCGACGTCGCGGAGTCACTCTCGAGGCATGCGCGTGTCGTGATGGACGAGCTGGACGGGATGGGGGACGAGGCCCGCATCGCGCGTGGGGATGCGCGCAGCCGGCTGCTTGAGCGGCTGAGTGAGATCGACCGACAGTTCGCCGTCGCCCTTGACGAGACGGTCGAGCCTGGCCTCCGCGAGAGGTTGCGGGCCGAGGCGATTCGTGACCTTGAGCCGTTTCGCCAGCGGATGCCACCATCCGTCTACGAGCAGGCCCTGGTCTCGGGGACCGAACGCCTCCTGTCCGACCACTGCAAGCTTCCCCGGATTGCCTTCGATTGATGATGGTTGACCGGCGGGACGCGGCGCGGCTCGACCTCACGATTGAGCGGCCGGTCGCGGGGGGCGCGATGCTGGCCCGCCACCAGGGCCGCGTGGTGCTCGTTGCCGGAGCGATTCCCGGCGAGCGTGTCCGAGCGCGGGTCGAACGCGAGCGCCGGGATGTCGTGTTCGCGACGGCCGAGGAAATCATCGAGCCACACCCGGCTCGGCGGGCGGTCGACGATGACGCGACGTGTGGCGGCCAGGTCTATCGGCACGTCGAGTATCCCCACCAGCTCGGATTGAAGGCGGATGTCGTACGGGACGGATTGTCGCGGATCGCGCGGGTTGACCTGTCGTCTCCCGTCCCCGTCGCCGCGTCGAAGGAAGTCGGGTATCGCATGCGGGCGCGTCTTCGGGTTGGGCCCGCCGGTCTCGGTTTTCTCCAGCGAGGGTCGCACACCGTGTGTGACCCAACCAAGACGGGACAACTGCTTCCCACAACGGGGCAGGTGGTCACGGAGCTCGGTCGGAGGGTGGGCGGACAGCGCCGTTCGCTGGCCCACGTCGACCTGGCGGAGAGCCTGGCGTCGGACCAGCGAGTGGTGCATTTTCACCTTCACCGTCGCGTTCCCGTGAAGACGCTGTCCGACTGGGCGTCCGGTCTGGCGGTGACCGGCGTCACCGCGGCCCGGAAGGGCAAGGGCCCGATCACGACCGTGACCGGGATACCGACGGTGTCCGACTCGGTCTCGACCCTGCTGGAAGATTCAGGTGTGCCAGGGCAGATCGATCATCACGCCACTTCGTTCTATCAGTCGAACCGGTACCTGTTGCCAACGCTGGTGTCCGCCGTCCACCGGCGGGTCAGGGGGTCGGTGCTGGACCTCTATGCCGGGGTCGGCCTGTTCTCCGTCACCCTGGCGGCTCGGGGCGCAGAGCGCGTGACCGCCGTTGAGCGCGACAGGTCGGCGGTCGCCGACCTCCGGTCCAACGCGGCTACAGTATCAGACTGCCTGACCGTGGAGCCGGTCGCGGTGGAGGACTACCTCGGCCGGTTGTCGCGGGTCGACGCGGAGACGGTTATCGTCGATCCACCAAGGGTGGGTCTCAGTCGGCCGGTCGTCGACCGGCTCGGTGCGCTCGGTGTGCGACGCCTGGTCTACGTGTCCTGCGACGTGGCGACCTTCGCGCGGGACGTGCGTCGCTTCATCGACCAGGGGTACGCTCTGCACGACGTCGAGGCGTTCGACATGTTTCCCAACACGGCGCACATCGAGCTGATCGCCACGCTGACCCGATGATCACCGTGCCTACATTCGGGACGGGACCTGGCAGCCCATCAGGTCAAGGGCGCGGGTCAGCTGGGTCTTGAAGTAGGAGACGGCGGCGGCGCGCCACAGACGAACTTCAGGGTCGGGCTCCTTGATGACGGGATACCGGTGATAGAAGGCGTTGAAGGACTGCGCCAGTCCGAAGGCGTATTTCGCCACCACCGATAGCTCCAGCGTGCGGACGGCCTGCTCCGCCACTTCATCGAGTCTCGACGCCTCGAGGACCAGCGCCCACAGGTCGGTGCCGTCCGGATCGTCCAGCGGATCGGCAGACAGGTCCGCCAGACGATTGACGACGTCCTGCTCCTGGGTCCCGTCCTTGGTCTCCAGCTTCCGGAGGATGTTGCCCGCGCGGACCGCCGCGTATTGCAGATAGGGGCCGCTCTCACCCTCGAAGCTCAGAGCCTCGTCGATATCGAAGGCGATCACCTTTCCGCGCGAGTACTTGACCATGAAGTACCGCACAGCGGCGACGGCAATCGTTGACGCGATCGTGTTGACCTCGCGTTCGTCCAGGTCGGCGTTCCGGTTGCGCACTTCGGTGGCGGCGGCTGCGGATAGTCGGTCGAGCAGGTCGTCGGCCTTGACCCCGAGTCCCTTGCGGCCCGAGACCTCGACAAACGGGCGGCCCTCGGCGGCGCTCGCGTCGTAGCCAAGCGCTCGGGCCGTGTTGTGTGACAGCGCGACCATTTCGTACGAGAAGTGGATTGACCGCTCGGCTTCCTGGGGATGACCCAGCGCGTTGAGCGCCTGCTTCAGGAGCTGCTGGAGGTAGGCCTGCCGCGTATCGATGACGTTGTATACCGTCGAGCCACGGCCGAACTCCGGACGAGGCTCGACGTCGTCCGACGCTGGTGCGAGCGCCGTGGTGGCCCACAGCGGACGCCCCGATCGCTGGGTGGGAAGCTGGCGGAACTGGAAGTCCTTTCCGAGCAGGCCAAACTTCCAGAGCTGGTAGGCAATGTCCTTTCCAATATAAGTCACGGTGCCGTCCGACCGGACGATGACCTTGTATCGGGTTTCTTCGGCCGTCGCGGCCCCATCGCCGACTGCCGGCTGGCCGTCCTCGACCTCCATGACCCAGCAGCCAGCCTGTTTCCCAATGTCCTGGAGAAACACGGCACCGGCGTCTTTGAGAATGTCGAAGGCCGTGCTCCAAAAGTCGAGGCGCAGAATGTCACCCTCCCAGCTGAGGAGGTCGTACTCCACGTTCAGGCGGTCCATCGTCGCCAGGTGGCAGCGCGCGATCCTGTCGGCGATCACCGCCGCCGTCTCAGCGGTGGCGTTTCCCCCGTGCTCGAGCTCTCGGAGCGCTTGCCGACGAGATTCCAGCCTCGTGTCGTCGGCTGCGTACCAGTCGGTCACCTTGGCGTACAAATCCCAGCAGTAGTAGTCGAAGCGCGTCGTGTCTGCGAGATCCCGAATGTCGCCGAGCGTTTTCGACTCCAGCTCTCGAAATCCCACCACGACGTCGGCAACCTGCACGCCGGTGTCGTCGATGTAGTTCTGGACCTCGACCGGGCGGTGTCGAAAGCGGAGGAGTCGGACCAGCGTATCGCCGAGTGCAGCGTTGCGGATGTGCCCGATGTGGGCCGCCTTGTTCGGGTTGATGGCCGTGTGCTCGACGATCGTCTTGGCATCGGGTTCCGCCGCGATCGCGATGTTCGCCGGGCTGACCGCTCGCCGCAGATAGGTGGCTCGGTCGAGATAGACGTTGACGTACCCGCTGGGTGCGGCTTCGGCTCTCGCCACCCCGTCAATCGGTGCCAGCCCGTCAACGATTCCCTGGCCGATCACCCGCGGAGCCTTGCGGAGCACACGGGCCAGCTCGAAGGCGACGGTGACCGCCAGATCGCCGAGCGTCCGATTCGGCGGGTATTGAATGACGATCGGGGGGATCGCGTCTGGTTCCAGCGCATAACGCTCCTGCAGTGTCCTGCGGACAGCCAGTCTCACGTTGTCGTGCAGCTGCAGAATCATGTGTGGGCGTTGCGGCGCTCGGCGATGGCCTGGGCGCGCTCGTGGTCTTCAGGTGTATTGACGTTGAACAGCGCCGTGTTCTCAGGGTCGAGTTGCAGACACTCCTCGGATGTGACTTCGTGAACGGTCAGCATCGGGAGGATGTCGAGGACCTTGAGCATTCCGCCTTCGAGCTGTTGGCGAATCGTGGGGACGCAGCCGGATCCGTACGACGCACACAGCGGATGCAGTCCGTCGGCGGAGCGGGGGATGGCCACGTCGACCCCACGACCGACCTCCAGCAGGTGCGTGAGTACCCGAGTATTCAAGAACGGCATGTCACCGGCGACGACCAGTACCTGCGACGTCGTCGCGTTGAGCAACGCGGTCAACAGGCCTCCCAGCGGGCCGCTGTCTGGCCATTCGTCCGGCCACACGGGAACGCCCAGGTCGGCGTAATGGATCTGGTCATTCGTGACGATGGCGATGTGGTCTACGACCGACCGCAGGGTGGTCAATTGGCGGTCGATGATCCGTCGTTCCCCGACCGACAGGAGGGCTTTCGATACACTGCCAAGCCGACGACCGTGTCCACCAGCGAGGATGGTCGCCGTATGCATGTAAGTGGCACGCGCCACCGTAACTTTACCAGATCTTTGCGGGCGTCCTGGTCACCTTGGGGGGGCGCGTTGACACTCCGAACAGGCTCGGTTACCGTTGGGCTTCGGTCACCCTTGGTGAACGTTCACCCATGACACGACGCTCACGACGCTCCGCCTGGCCCCGGCTTGGCTTCGCCGTGTGCTGGATGACCGCCTCACTCGTTGTCTCATCAGCCGGCGTTTTTCAGGAGGATGCTCCGACCGGACGGCCTCTGATCTACACAGCCGACGTCGAGGCCTTGATTCACCCGGTGTCGGCCGAATTCATGTCGCAGACGATCGACCGCGCCGATGCCGCCGATGCCGAGCTGGTGGTCTTCACCCTCCGCACGCCAGGTGGGCTTGTCGATTCGACGCGTTCGATCAATACCAGCATCATCGAGTCCGAGACACCTGTCGTCGTCTACGTCGGGCCCAGCGGTACGAGGGCCGCTTCGGCGGGGTTCTTGATTACGGTCGCCGCCGACGTCGCGGCGATGGCCCCGGGCACGCATATCGGCGCGGCCCATCCCGTGTCGGGCACCGGCGCGTCGATGGACGAGACGATGGCGGAAAAGGCGGCGTCCGATGTGGCGGCCTATGCCCGATCTCTGGCCGGGCAGCGTGGGCGGAACGTCGAGCTGGCGGAGAACGCCGTCGTAGAGAGTCAGTCGTTCACCGAAACCGAGGCACTCGGCGCCGAACCGCCACTGATCGATTTCGTGGCCCGCGACCTGGATGACCTGTTCGAGCAACTCGACGGCTGGGAAGTTCGACGCTGGAACGGTGAAACGGAGGTCCTGGAGACGACCGGGGCAGTCGTCCGGGAGGTCGAGATGACCTGGCGGCAGAACCTGCTGAGCGCCATTGCCCACCCGCAAGTGTCGGTGTTGCTCTTCAGTCTCGGCAGTCTGGGACTCACGATCGAGTTGTGGAACCCCGGAGCGATCGTTCCGGGAGTAGTTGGCGCTGTCTGTCTGCTCCTGGCGTTCTTCGCGTTTCAGGTGCTCCCAATCAACTACGTCGGACTACTCCTCATCGCCCTCGGGCTGCTGCTCCTGATGGCGGAAATGATGACGCCCACCTACGGGTTCCTGGCCGTCGGTGGCATCGCCAGCATGGTGCTGGGCTCCGTCATGCTCGTTGACTCGCCCGCGCCCGAGCTCCAGCTGGGGTGGGGTTTCATCATATCGACGGTGGCCGCTGTCGCCGTGATCACGACGATTCTGGCCAAGATCGGCATCTCGGCTCATTTGGCGCCGCCCGTGACCGGCCGTGCCGGTATGATTGACGCGGTCGGTCAGACTCTGAGCGCGATCAGCCCAAGCACATCGGGGCGCGTGTCGACCCACGGCGAGATCTGGACCGCAACGTCCGACGAAGAGATCGCTCAGGGTGAGACCGTGCGCATCGTGGGGGTGGATGGCCTGCGATTGACCGTACGTCGAGAGGGGACCCACCCGTCCTGAGGAATAGCTTTCATGCCTTTCAATCCGTATATAATCTTCGCGCTCCTCATCGGCGCCTACCTCATCAACTCGATCAAGATTCTGAACGAGTATGAGCGCGGGGTCATCTTCAGGCTCGGCAAGCTGTTTCCCCGTCCGAAGGGGCCTGGTGTCATCCTTGTGTTTGCGCCCATCGACCGCATCGTGCGGGTTGGTCTTCGGACGATCGTCATGGATGTCCCGCCCCAGGATGTCATCACCAAGGACAACGTGTCGGTCAAGGTCAACGCCGTTGTCTACTTTCGAGTCATGGACCCCCTGCGAGCGATCGTCGAGGTCGAGAACTATCACTACGCGACGTCACAATTGGCGCAGACGACCCTTCGCAGCGTGCTCGGTCAGGTTGAACTCGACGGGTTGCTGTCGGAACGCGAGCAGCTCAATCAGGAGCTCCAGCAGATTCTCGACACGCAAACGGATCCATGGGGCGTCAAGGTCTCGGCGGTCGAGGTCAAGCACGTCGACCTCCCGCCTGACATGCAGCGGGCCATGGCGCGTCAGGCCGAAGCAGAACGAGAGAAGCGGGCCAAGATCATTCACGCCGACGGCGAGTTCCTGGCCTCGAAGAAGCTCGCCGAGGCTGCCGGCGTGATCGCCGAACAGCCGCTCGCTGTGACGTTGCGATACTTGCAAACGGCCACCGAGATTGCCGGAGAGAAGAACTCGACGCTGGTGTTTCCGCTGCCAATGGACCTCTTGACTGGTCTGCTGCCGAAGAACAAGACCGAGTCTTCTTGAGTCAGGGCGCTCGCTCGCGGTTGACGATGACGTCCCGGCACCGAATGGCTTCAGGCAACTCAGCCGACTCCCCGTTTCACGCCAAGCAGATCGTCTTTCTCTTTATGGCCGCGACGGTGGTTGCGGTCGTGGTGTTTCTGTGTGGCGTGTTGGTGGGACGGGGTGTGCCCCTAGGCGGGAGTCGGGCTCGTGGAGCCGATCAGGCCGGCCTTGGGAGTCGTGCGATCGATGACCTCCCCCCGCCACCCCTCAGCACCCCGAGTTCCGAGCCTTCCGCGGCCGCCCGAACCAGCGACGACCTCAGCTATCCTCGTCGGTTGAGCAGTGGCATGCGCGGGCCGGAGCGGGTCGGCGATGTCATTCCTGAGCCTGCGGCGCCGACCGATGACGTCGACGAGGCATCCCCCGCGCTCGGGGGGCCCGTCAGCGACGACGCGGAGATTGAGAGTCCTGCGGGCCCGGAGCCTGTCAGCGAAGAGCCCGTCAGTGACGACGTCGAGTTCGAAAGTCCTGCGGCCCCGGAGCCTGTGAGCGAGGAGGCCGTCAGCGACGACGTCGAGGTCGAGAGTCCTGCGGTCCCGGAGCCTGTCAGCGAAGACCCCGTCAGTGACGACCGAGCGTTCGAGAATCCAGTGATCCCGGAGGGTGCGTATGTCGCCCAAGTGATTGCCCTAACGGCGCCCGCCCCGGCCCAGAGGATCGCGGGAGCGCTCGTTGACAAGGGATTTCAGGCGTTTGTTCTCGAGCCGTTCCCCGACGATCCCGTCGCCTACTATCGGGTGCGGGTCGGTCCGTTTTCCGACAAGGCAGACGCCGAACGGATACTCGAGCGGCTTCGCACCGAAGAGGGGTTAGACCCCTACATCGTTCCGTGATGTTGCCCGTTCTGTCGGGTGTCCTGCTTACCCTGAGCTTTCCGAACTTCGGTCACGGCGCGTTCGCGTGGATCGCGCTGCTCCCCCTTCTGGTCGTGGTTTCTCGCGTCGCCTCGGTTCGAGCGGCGTTCCAGGCCGGCCTCGTGACGGGCATCGTGCATTTTGCCGGCACCATCTACTGGATTCCGCGTGTCATGGTCGAGTTCGGTGGGCTTGCCGCGCCCGTGGCCTGGACGGTGCACATGGCGTTCGTGGCCTATCTCGCGTTGTTCCCCGCGATGTTCGCCGCGGCGCTCTGGACCATCTGCGACCACGCTGGCCCCCGGGGTCTGCTGTGGACACCGGTTGTGTGGGTGACGAGTGAGTTAGGCCGCATCTACCTCTTTACCGGTTTTCCCTGGGAGCTCCTTGGGTATAGCCAGACGGATTTCCTTGCTGTCGCACAGCTGGCGAGTCTCGTTGGTGTGCTCGGGATTTCGGCGCTGGTCGCGCTGGTCAACGGAACCCTCGCGTTTGCCGTGACCAGCGACGGACCGCGACGCTGGCTGCCGGTCGCTGTGTCGGGTGCGCTTGTCATCGGAAGTGTCGGGTTCGGGACGTTGCGTATCAGGTCGGAATCGTTGCTTCATGCTGGCGAGCCGATTCGCGTCTCGGTCGTACAGGGGAACGTCGCCCAGAATGAGAAGTGGAATCCCGCGCTCAGTGACACGATTCTCCAGAGATATTTGGACCTCACCCATGGGGCGGCCGACGGTGCGGCCGAGCTCGTCATTTGGCCCGAAGCCGCGACGCCGTTCGCCTTTCGCGACGACCCCCGTGGCGACTTGATTCGCGCGCTGGCGCGTGAGCGTCAGGTGCATATCCTGTTCGGGACCACCGACAACGTCTGGCGGCGCGGAGAAGAGCCGCGCTCCTACAATGCGGCCGTCATGGTCGGCCCCGACGGTCACACGACCGGGGTCTATCACAAGCAGCATCTCGTACCGTGGGGCGAATATGTCCCGCTTCGCGATCTGTTGTTCTTCGTGTCTCCCCTAGTCGAGAGCGTCGGTGGGTTCTCACAGGGGACCGAGGCGTCGACCTTCGCCGTGAAGGACCATCGCATAGGAACCGCCATCTGCTACGAGGTGATCTATCCCGGTCTGGTGCGCGAGTTCGTGACCGGAGGGAGTCGACTCCTGACCACGGTCACCAACGACGCATGGTATGGTCCCACCTCGGCGCCCCATCAGCATTTTCAGATGGCGACGATGCGGGCCATCGAGGGGGGACGATTCTTGGTGCGGGCCGCAAACACCGGCATCAGCGGCACGATCGACCCCTACGGTCGCGTCATGACCCGGACGGCGTTGTTCGAGGAGGATGTGGTCACGACCGACGTCCGTCTGCTTGACCACTCGACCGTGTATTCCAGAATCGGCGACGTCCCCGCTTTTGGCTGTGGCGTCTTGACGCTCGGGCTGCTGGGTCTGGCCTGGCGATTCCGATCGGCGTAGTAAAGATCCCAATCGGCGTCGTATAGATCCCAATCGGCGAAATAGAGAAAGAAAGATGGAGGCGTTGTGACCCTTGCGTTGGAAGAGCTCCTGCGGCGACATCAGAGCCTCGTGAAGAGGGCAGCGGACCTTCGGGGGTATCTTTGACGCCGCCAGTCCAGCCGCTGAGATAGCCGAGCTCGAGATGCAAGCGGCGGCGCCAGATTTCTGGAGCGACGCCGAGGCGGCGCAGCGTGTTCTGCAGCGCCGGCGACGGTTGCAGGAAGACCACGAGCTGGCCGCGTCGCTCAGGCAGCGAAGCGATGATCTCGAGGTCCTCGTCGAGTGGGCCGCGCAGGGTGAGGGGGTTCTCGAGGACCTCGGGACCGCCCTCGATGAGCTGGCTGCGGAGGTCGAGACCGCCGAGGTCAAGAAGATGCTCGGCGGCGAGAACGACCACCGCAACGCCATCGTCACCATCCATCCAGGCGCGGGCGGGACGGAGTCGCAGGACTGGGCTGCGATGTTACTCCGCACCTACGTCCGGTGGGCCGAGCGGCGAGAGTTCCATACTGACGTCATCGACTACCAACCCGGTGACGAGGCCGGGATCAAAGCGGCCACCCTCACCGTCACCGGTGACTACGCCTACGGGTTGTTGCTGGCCGAGGCGGGGGTCCATCGCCTGGTGCGAATCTCGCCGTTCGACCAGGCCGCGCGTCGGCACACGTCGTTCGCGTCGGTCTTCGTGTGGCCGGAGCTTCCCGACGATGTTAAGGTCGAGATCGAGGACAAGGACCTCCGCATCGACACCTATCGGTCCAGTGGCGCCGGTGGCCAACACGTGAACGTGACGGACTCGGCCGTCCGGATCACCCATCTGCCAACGAAGATCGTCGTGTCGTGTCAGAACGAGCGATCGCAGCACCGCAACCGAGACGCGGCGATGAAGGTACTTCGCGCCAGGCTCTACGACCTCAAGCGCAAGGAGCAGCAGGAGAAGCTCGACAAGATTGGCGGCGAGAAAAAGGAGATCGCCTTTGGGAGTCAGATCCGGAGCTACGTCCTGCACCCCTACCAGATGGTCAAGGACCATCGCACGAAGCTCGAAGTGGGCAACGTCGAGCGCGTACTGGATGGAGACCTCGACCCGTTCATCAAGAGCTATCTGATGCAGAAGGCGGGGGGCGGTTCCTAGGCTCCGGAGCGCCTACTACTGAAACGTCGCGCCCGGCTCGGTGCCGGCGATGAAGGCTTCTTGGATGACACCCGTCGACCAGGGCTCAGCCAGCTCTCCGGTAGTTTGGTCGACAGACGCGAAGACGATGTTCGCTGGTGGCGCGAAACCTTCCGGCGCTTCACGGCCGTCGATATACGCTGACAGGAAGTCTCGCCAGATCGGCAGCGCGACCCGGGCCCCTTCTTCTCCGTCACCCAAGGTCTTTTTCTGGTCGTAGCCGACCCAGACGCCGACCGAGATGTCGGGGTCGAATCCGACAAACCACGCATCCGTGTACTCGTCCATCGTTCCGGTCTTGCCGCCCACCGGCCACCCCAGACGCAAGAGCCCGCGTCCGGTTCCACGTTGGACGACGCCACGGAGCAGGCTGACCATGATGTAGGCCGTGTCTGGACGGACGGCGTCCTGTGGGACAGGACGTCCCTCCTCGAGCACCGATCCGGTACGGTCGACGATGCGCTCGATCTGATAGGGCAGCATCCTGGTTCCCCGATTCGGGAAGACCGAGTAGGCGCTGGTGACCTCCATCAGCGTGTGCTCGGACGAGCCAAGCGCGACCGAGAGAAACGGAGGAATCTCGGAGGTGAAGCCGAGCCGTCTGGCGAAATCGACTACGGTCTGAGGTCCGACCTGGTTCATCATCCACACCGCTGGAACGTTCTTCGACTTCTCCAGCGCATGACGCAACGTGACCGGCCCCTCATAGGTATGGTCGTAGTTCTGCGGTTCGTAGAGCGGTTGATCCGGCCCGACCTCGTAACTCGTCAGTTCGTCCTGGATGATGGTCGTGGGGGTGAAGCCACGGTCGATCGCGGCTGCATAGAGCACACCCTTGAAGAGGGACCCGAGCTGACGGTATGCCTGCGTGGCACGATTGAACTTGCTCCGCTCGAAGTCGTATCCTCCAACCATAGCCAAGATTCGACCGGTCCGATTCTCGATGACCACGAGCGCCCCTTCGGTCAGAGGCTCCTGGTCGAGGTCAGCCTCCACCGTAGGTTCGTCCAACTCGTTGCCGTCGGCATCGTGGGTTTCCAGCGTCGTGATCTTGACCTCGATGAGGTCCCCTGAGCGAACCAACTGGTCGGCGGGAGTTCGCCCGATACCCCGGATCCCGACCATCTGGGCGGAGCTCAGCATTCTCTGACCCTTTGGCACGACTCTGGCGCGGTGCTGGCCGAAACGCACGTGCATCGCTTCTTGATCTACTGTCATCACCACGGCCGGCACGATGTCGTCGACGCCCATATCGAAGATCCAGCGGCTGTGCGTAAAGTCCTCGAGCACAACCTCGGGAGTGCGGTCATCGTCGTCATCCGCCTCCGCCTCGTCGACAATATTCCGCGCCGGTGTCCTGAAGCCATGACGCTTGTCGTGCGCTCTGAGACCAGCCTCGACCGCCCGGTTCGCCGCCTCCTGTAACCGCGCGTCCAGTGTGGTATGAACCGTCAACCCCTGCTCGTACAGACGCTCCACCCCGTATTCCTTCTCGAGATGTTGCCGCACCTCCTCGAGGAAGTACGGTGCCGCCGTGTTGCTTCTCACGGTGCGTTCGGCCAGTACGATCGGCTCCGCCCTGGTGAGGTCCGCTTCCGCCTGAGTGATGAACCCCTCCGCGGCCATTCGCTGCAGCGTGTAGTTGCGACGCTGACGGGCGAGGTCCATGTTGACCAGCGGGCTTTGACGAGACGGTGTTTGAGTGATGCCGGCGATGGTCGCGGCTTCGCTCAGAGTGAGATCGCGGGCTGACTTCCCGAAGTAGAGCTGCGCGGCCGCCTCGACACCATACGCGCTTTGATTGAGGGTTCCCCAGTACATCTGGTTCGCATAGAGCGTCAGGATCTCCCGCTTGGTGTAGCGCTTTTCGATATGCGCGGTGTAGTAGGCCTCGCGGAGCTTGCGTTGCCAGGTTTTTTCGAGACCGAGTCGCTCGCCACCGAGTGTGATGTGGCGGGCCAGCTGCATCGTGATCGTGCTCGCGCCGGCGGCTGTCAGGTCGCCCTTGAGGATGTTGGTCCCCATGGTGATGACGATCCGTGGGATGTTGAAGCCGACGTGGTCGAAGAAGGCCCCGTCCTCGGCCGCGATGATGGCCTGACGCATCACTTCTGGAATTTCTTCGTAGGTCAGAATCACCCGTCGCTGTGTGGCAAACTCGCCGATGAGCTCGCCCCCTCGAGCATGGATACGGGTAATAGTTTCCGGTGTGTAACTATCCAGGTCGGAGATTTCTGGGAGATCCTGAGAGTACGCGAACAGGACACCGCCGAGCGCCCCCGCCAGAGCGACAGCCGCAAATACCGCAATCAGAGCGGCTTGGCGGATAAAGGGGTTCCGTTTGGCTTTCTGCGGGCTCTTCGTCTGCGCCACTTCAGTGCATCCCCACTAGCGCGTTTTTCATGACGCTTTGGCGGCCACGTAACCGCAGTGACGGACGTAGTTGCGACACTCGGTCGGGGTGAAGCGCGACAAACACTCGCCGAGGAGCGGCCAGAGCGTGTCGATCGATCGACAGCGGGCCGTGCGAACGATGGTTTTGAGTTTGGCGAAGCAGAGCTCGATGGGGTTGAAGTCGGGGCTGTAGGGCGGCAAGAACCGCAGCGTCGCGCCGACCGCTTCAATGGCGGGCCGCACGCCGTCGACCTTGTGGGCAGCGAGATTGTCGGCGATCACGATGTCGCCGGGCTGCAACGTCGGGACGAGGATCTGTTCGATGTAGGCGAGGAAGCTGGCCCCGTCCATCGGGCCATCCAGGACCCCGGGGGCGGTGAGCCCCGTCACCCGCAGCGCAGCGATGAAGGTGCTGCTTTCCCACCGGCCCTGGGGCGTGTGATCGGCGACTCGCTGGCCACGGGGGCCGCGTCCATAGCGGCGAAGGAGATTGGTGGCGACCCCCGTTTCATCGAGAAAGACGAGGCGGGTCGGGTCGAGGGTCGGGGCGGTCGCTGCCCACTGCGCGCGGGCGGCCGCGATGTCGGGACGGTCGTGTTCGGACGCGCGCACCGTTTTTTTTAAGGGTAAAGCCCAGCTGTTTCACGGCCCGCCAGATCGTCGCCAGACTGGCGGATGTGCCCAAGGCGACTTGCAGTTCCGCGAGGGTGCGGTCCGGTTGCGCGTGGATCAGCGCCGCGAGCGTGTGGAGCTGAGGCGCGAGTACCGGCAGCCGCCCGTAGCGTTGCCGCCGCGGGGCGACTTCACCGGTTTCTCGCCGCCGTTGTTTCAGCCGCCGGACCCAGGAGGCACTGACATGGTATGTGACCGCGACCGCCGCCGCCTGCATGCCGGCATCGCTATCGCGGAGTACCCGTTCGCGAAGATCCATTGAATAGGCGCGCATTGATCCTCCTACTGGACGTTGCACGTAGGAGTACCATGAACTGCCTACTGAGTACTAGAGCTTTTCGAAAAACGCTTTTAGAGCATCTATCGGGTTTGGACGCCTAGTCATTGTACACGTGTGCAAGAGTGCCGCCGCTCCTGAGCCGGTTGGGGTAATTGCCAGAAAATACCGATTTTGATCTAATAGTGACAATAGGAGACTCATATTTTATAATTGTGGACATCACAAATAAGTAAAACGCACGAGAAACGGGGAATCACACGATGAGCAAGATTATTGGGATCGATCTCGGCACGACCAATTCGGTCGTGGCGGTCATGGAGGGCAGCGAGCCGACGGTTATCACCAACCCGGAGGGAAACCGTCTGACGCCGTCGGTCGTGGCATTTGCCAAGGGCGACGAGCGGCTGGTCGGGCAGGTCGCCAAGCGGCAAGCCGTGACGAACCCGGAGAACACGCTCTTTTCAATCAAGCGCTTCATGGGCCGTCGATACGACGAAGTCTCTGAAGAAATGAAGATGGTGCCCTACGAGGTCACGAAGGCGAGCAACGGCGACGTCAGGGTCAAAGCCGGAGGTGGCGACCACTCACCGCCTCAGATCGCCGCGATGATCCTGCAAAAGCTCAAGATGGCGGCCGAGGAGTATCTCGGTGAGAAGATCGACCAGGCTGTCATCACCGTGCCCGCGTACTTCAACGACGCCCAGCGGCAAGCGACCAAGGATGCCGGACAGATCGCCGGACTCGAGGTGATGCGGATCGTCAACGAGCCAACGGCGGCCGCGCTCGCCTACGGCCTCGACAAGAAGAAGGACGAGACGATAGCGGTGTATGACTTCGGCGGAGGCACCTTCGACATCTCCATCCTTGAAGTCGGCGAGGGCGTCGTCGAGGTCAAGGCGACCAACGGCGATACGCATCTCGGAGGCGACAACCTCGACCAGCGGATCATCGAGTGGATCGTCGAATCGTTTCAGGCCGACGAGGGGATCGACCTCAGCAAGGACCGGATGGCCCTTCAGCGTCTGAAGGAAGCGGCGGAGAAGGCCAAGATGGAGCTGTCGACCTTGATGGAGACCGAGATCAACCTTCCCTTCATCACGGCCGACCAGGCCGGACCCAAGCACCTCCAACAGAAGCTGACCCGCGCCAAGTTCGAGCAACTGGTCGACGACCTGCTGGAGCGAACGGTGGGGCCGGTCAAACAGGCCATCGCCGATTCGGGCGTGGACCCCTCGAAGATCGACGAGGTCGTGTTGGTGGGCGGGTCGACCCGCGTGCCGAAGGTCCAGGAGCTCGTCAAGGCGCTCTTCGGACGAGACCCGCACAAGGGTGTCAATCCAGACGAGGTCGTCGCGATCGGGGCAGCGGTCCAGGCAGGCGTCCTCTCGGGGGACGTCAAGGACTTGTTACTGCTGGACGTGACGCCCCTGTCCCTGGGTATCGAGACCCTGGGCGGCGTGATGACCACCTTGCTGACGCGAAATACGACGATCCCAACCCGGAAGAGCGAGGTCTTCTCGACCGCGGCGGACAGCCAGACCAGCGTCGAGGTGCACGTGCTTCAAGGCGAACGGCCGATGGCGAAGGACAACCGGACACTGGGCAAGTTCCATCTGGTCGGGATACCGGCCGCGCCGCGGGGTGTCCCGCAGATCGAGGTGACGTTCGACATTGACGCCAATGGCATCGTCAACGTGTCGGCAAAGGATCTGGGCACGGGCAAGGAGCAGAAGATCACGATCACGGCGTCCAGCGGTCTGAGCAAGGACGAAGTCGACAGCATGATGAAGGAGGCGGAAGCTCACGCCGACGAAGACAGCCGAAAGAAGGACGAGGTCGAGGCGCACAACCGTGCCGATCAGACGGCCTATGCGGCCGAACGAATGGTTGCGGACGCGGGGGACAAATTGTCTCAGGAGGCCAAGGAGCCAGTCGAATCGGCGATTGCGGCGCTCAAGACCGCGAACGAAGGCAGCGACGTCGAGGCAATCAACGCGGCGATCGAACAGTTGAACACCGCTCAGCACAAGGCAGCCGAGGAACTCTACAAGCAACCTGAGGGGAGCGACGCCCCGCAACCTGGCGGCGACCCTGAGGGTGGGGGGGGCACCGATCCCTCAGCCGGCGGCGAATCGGCCAGTGATGACGTGATCGACGCCGAGGTCGTGGAGGACGACAAGAAGTAGCGCCCACCGATATCGCGATGGACTTCTATCTGATCCTGGGCCTCGACCGCGAGGCGTCATCACGAGAGGTCCAACGTGCGTACACACGTCTGGCGCGTCGATATCACCCCGACATCAATCCGGGCGACCACGAAGCGGAGGCGGTCTATCGACAAGCGACCGAAGCATTCGAGACGCTGAGCGATCCCGACCGACGCCAGACATACGACGCGCACGGTCGTCGCACCCAACCCACAGTCGGTGGCTCCGTCGAGTTCCGTGGGTTTGATTTTTCCGCGCCGGTCAGTGGGGCGTCGGTGACCTTCGGCGAGCTCTTCGCAGATGAGGACCGGGGCGACCCCGGGGGGGGCGCGGCCGAGGCCGAGCGAGGGAGTGACCTCTTCGGCGAAGTCGGCTTGACCTTCGAAGAGGCGCTGCGAGGAGTGGAGCGGCAGTTGACTGTCACCCGACTCGACCGGTGTGCCGACTGTGGGGGGACTGGCGCGCGTCGGGCTCCGGAAACCCGATGTGTTCACTGTCAGGGTGACGGGACCCGCCGCTGGAGGCGCGGACACATGGTCTTCTCGAAGCCGTGCCGTCACTGCCGAGGGGCGGGCCGGCTCCGTCATCGATCCTGTCCGAGGTGCAATGCCGACGGTATCGTGGGGCGAGAAGATGACATCGCGATTCATGTCCCCGCCGGGGTTGCCGACGGCGCGCGGATGAAGGTCCCAACCAAAGGCAATGCCGGTCGGCACGGCGGGGCGGTGGGCGATCTGTATATCACCGCGAGGGTAGAGGACCATCGATGGTTGGTGCGTCATGGTGACGATTTGTGTCTGGACCTGCCGATCGCGGTCCACGAGGCGGTGCTCGGAGCCGTCGTAGAGGTGCCGACGGTGGAGGGACCAACGCGGCTGCGGATTCCACCCGGCACCCAGTCGGGCCAGCGGCTGCGGGTCAAGGGACGTGGGGCGCCGTCGCCGCGCACCGGCGAGCGCGGTGACCTCATTGTCACGGCGGTACTGACACTGCCGAAGGTCGCCGACAAGCGGTCAAAGGCGCTGCTCGAAGAGTTCGGACGGCTCAACGCACACGATGTGCGGCGAGAACTGTTTGGTGAGTGACATGAAGGCGAAGGAGCCAGGGACGGCGTATTTCATGATCAGCGCCGTGGCACAGCGATACAACATCCATCCGCAGACGCTACGGCTTTACGAGCGCGAGGGGCTGCTCACACCGTCTCGCACCGACGGGAACACGCGACTGTATGCGACCGAGGACCTCGAGCAACTGGAAACGATCCTCTCACTGACGCGTGATCTGGGCGTCAACCTGGCCGGCGTCGAGATCATTCTCAACATGCGCCGGAAAATGGATCAAATGCAGCGTGAAGTGAACGAGTTCATGGCCTACGTGAAGCAAGAGATGGCCCGAGGTCCGCAGGGACTGGATGTCTGGGAGGAGAGGCTGAGCACGGCCCTTGTCAAGGCCAGCCCGACGACCTTGGTCAAAGCCACGCCGACGGGTGGCGCCCGCCCTGTTGGGAAGCCCGCTGGCGCCAAGCGGAAACGAGAATCATCCGGACCGTCCTCTCGATAAGGTATCCTGTAGGCCCTTCAGGGGCGACGACGCATCATGACCTGCAACATCTGTCACGGCACAGGGTGGCGTGCCCGTGACATCGACGGTGTCCAGCGCGTCGATCGCTGTGACTGCTGGCGAGAACGGGTCACGCTGGACCTCCTGAGAGACGCGCAGATTCCGCCACGCTACTACAAGTGTGACTTCTCGACGCTGGTGACCTACCCCAACGAGCGGTTGTTGCGCGCGGTGACCCGCGCTCGCGAATTCGTGGCATCGTTTCCGGTCGTTCAGAAGGGGTTGCTGCTCATCGGACCGCCGGGAATAGGCAAGACGCATCTGGCCGTATCGGTGCTCAGGGAGGTCGTGGCGCAGAAGGCGATCCGCGGGTTGTATTTCGACACCCGAACGCTGCTGAGCACCATCCGGAGCACCTACAACCCGGTGACCCGAGCGTCAGAGGCCGACATCCTGAACCGGGTCATGAAGGCGGAGCTCCTGGTGCTCGACGATCTCGGCGCGGAGCGTCCGACTGATTGGGTCGAGGAGACGATGAACCAGATCGTCAACACGCGGTACAACGATCGGCGTCCCACGATCTTCACGTCGAACTACGAGGACGTGCCAGATACGGACGATCTGGATTCCCTGCTCGTCCGGGTTGGTTTTCGGATGCACTCGCGTCTGCGGGAAATGTGTGAGTTCCTCGAGTACTCGGGTCCGGACTATCGGGACTTCGAGTACCCGCCGAGTGCGGACGATCTGGCTCGGCGGTGGAAGGATCAGAGGAATCAGCCTCGGCGGCGGTTACCCAAGCGGGCTTCCGCTCGTGCGCGCGCCCAGCTGAAAGAGCGGGGAGGTCAGCTCGACTTGGGTTGGTCGGGGGGAAAGGCCAGCTCCTAGTGTCCTGAGTACGAAATAGCTGTACACGAAACGCTGTACTTTGCGCTGCCCGTTTGGTACGGTAGCGCATGTTCATTCAACGGTACTGTGTCTACGCATCGCCGACCGAGCAAGCCCAGTTGGCCCAGGTGGCTGAGCGCGGGACGACGACGCAGAAGGTGGCGCGGCGGGCGCGGATCGTGTTGATGCTGGCGCAACAGGCCTCGCCGATGGTCGTGGCCCGGACGCTGCACGTCAGTCGGATGACGGTGCGGTTGTGGGCGCGCCGGTTTGTGGCCGAGGGGGTTCCGGGCGTGCTCCGCGACGCCACGCGTCCGGGCCGACGCCCACGCTTGACCCTGACGAAGGTGCAGGCGATCGTTGACGCGACCCTGACGACGCGCCCGCCGGCCGGCACCCATTGGAGTAGTCGCGCCCTGGCGGAAGCGCAGGGCGTGAGCGACGGCACGATTCGTAAGATCTGGCGACAACACGGCCTCCAGCCCCACCGCGTGGGGCAGTTCAAGCTGTCGACCGACCCCCACTTCGTCGAGAAGCTGCGCGACGTGGTGGGGCTGTATCTGAATCCACCCGCCAAAGCGGTGGTGTTTTGCGTCGATGAGAAGAGTGGGATCCAAGCGCTGGACCGGACGCGCCCGGTGTTGCCACTGCGGCCCGGCGTCCCCGAACGCCAGACCCATGACTACGTCCGCTACGGGACGACCACGCTGTATGCCGCACTGCGCGTGCTCGATGGCGTCGTGATCGGCGAATGCCGCCGCCGTCACCGGAGTCAAGAATTCGTGCAGTTCCTCCGGCGGCTGGAACGCGCGACGCCTCCCGATCAGCCGCTGCACCTGATTTTGGACAACCTGAGTGCCCACAAGAGTCCCCAGGTGCGGCGCTGGCTCACGCGCCATCCCCGCGTGCACTTTCACTTCGTGCCCACCAGCAGCTCCTGGCTGAATCTGGTGGAACGCTGGTTCGCGGAGATCACTCGCACGCGGCTCCGCCGGGGTACCTTCACCAGCGTGCCGGCGCTCGAGCGAGCGATCCACGACTACTTGACTCATTACAATCAGCATGCGAAGCCGTTTATCTGGACCAAGGATGCCGACACCATCCTCGCGAAGGTCGACCGGTGTAAAGAAGCGTTAAACGCACCACACTAGTGTGGGTGCTCCACTCGGCCTCTACGTCCACGTGCCGTTCTGCGAGTCGATCTGCAACTACTGCAACTTCAATCGCGGTCTGCTCGACGGCGACCTGAAAGCCAGGTATGTCGCAGCGTTGGCGACGGAGATACGTCGCGCGGGCGATGGGACACCGGTCGACACGATCTATTTTGGTGGTGGGACGCCGTCTCTCCTCTCCCGGTCGGAGTTGATCGAGGTGCTCGGGGCGTGTCGTGGCGCCTTTGAGGTTGAGCCGACCGCCGAGATCAGTCTTGAGGTCAATCCCGAGACCGCAGAGCGCTCGCGTCTGGATGCGTGGCGTGGGGCCGGAGTCACGCGTCTCAGTTTCGGAGTCCAGTCGTTTCGCGATGACGAGCTCGAGCGTCTCGGTCGGCGACACACGGCGAGCCGAGCCAGACAGGCTGTCCAGCTCGCTCGAGCTGCCGGCTTTGATGATATCAGCCTGGACTTGATGCTCTGGTTGCCTTCGCAAACGCGCGCGCAGTGGCGGGAGTCAGTCGAGGCATTGATCGACCTTGGTCCCACCCACGCGTCGTTGTATCTGCTGGAGCTCTATCCGAACGCACCTCTCAAGGAAGAGATGAGTCGCGCTGGCTGGTCGCTCGCACCGGACGAGGATGCGGCTGAGATGTATCTGGAGGCGCTAGACCGAACGGACGCGGACGGATACGAGCACTATGAGATCTCGAATGTTGCCCGGCCATCACACCAGTGCCGACACAATCTCAAGTACTGGCGCGGTGGCGAGTGGCTCGGATTCGGGTGCGGCTCGCATTCCACGCGCCGCTCATGTCGGTGGCGCAACCTCACCGACACCGAACGCTATATCGGGTGTGTGACGGCGAATGAGTCGGTCGTGGCGGAGCGGCATGAGTTGACCGAGGAGGAGCGTCTCGGCGACCGTCTGTTCATGGGGCTGAGGCTCACCGAGGGGATAGACGTGAGAGCCGTCGAGCAGGACCACGGGGTTGACGTGATGGCGCGCTACGGCGCGGCGTTGACGCCTTTTTTGGACGCGGAGTTCCTGAAGCTCGAGTCTGGCCGTCTCTCCCTGACTAGACCAGGTATGCTAGTGGCGAACGAGGTTATGAGGACTTTCGTCTAGTCCACACCGTGGCGGTACGATATAGTCAGCGATTGTTTCAAGTCTTGAGGCGAAGGAGGCCAATACATGCGGTCGTTTCAGATTGGACGTGTAATCGTCGGGCCTGCGGTCATCGTGGCGCTCGTCACGGGTGTGGTTCTGGGGATGGCGCTCACCACGTATAGAGCGGAAGCGCAGGCGGCGCGAACGTTCAGCGGTGGCACCGGCATGATGCTGAATTACATCAAGCCCGAGGCGACCGACGACTTCGAGGCCGTCATGACCAAGTTGGGCGAGGCTCTCCAGGCCAGTGATAACGCGGAGCGGGGTCGGCAAGCCCAGGGGTGGAAGATCTACCGGGCGGAGGAGCCTGGGCCCAACAACTCTGTCCTGTATGTCTGGTTCCTCGACCCGGTCGTGGCCGACGCCGACTACGCCGTGTCTCAGATCCTGAACGAGGCGTTTCCGACAGAGGTCCAGGCCCTCTACGAGACCTTCAGCACGTCGTTCGCGGGTGGCCAGTCGATGATCAACCTCGACCTCGTCGTCGACTTCTAAGAACCGGGCGTCTCCTGGCTGGCGGGTCACCTCGTGACCCGCCGCCACCAGGCCGGCTTCGACCTCTCCACGCAGTGACGATGGATGTCGCGGCACACGCCGCGCACCCTACTCCCGTCACATCCAACCACTCAGTCTCGGCACGGTCCGCGCCAGTCCGCGTGGTAGAGTCCCAGGAGTCGTCGATGGATTTTACGCCCACCGAATCGCAAACGCTCCTCAGGCGTGCGGTTCGCGAATTTGCCGACCGGACGTTGGCGCCGCATGTCATGGAGTGGGACGAGGCGCAGCGCTTCCCTGTCGAGCTTCTTCCAGACCTGTCCGCGCTCGGTTTGCTGGGCATTCAGGTGCCTCCACAGTTCGGAGGGGCGGGAATGTCGGCTGTCGAGTACTGCATTTGTATCGAGGAGCTGGCGCGAGTTGATCCTTCGATCGCGTTGTCGGTCGCGGCGCACAACGGCCTGGCCGCGGCCCACATCCTCATGTTCGGTTCGGACTCCCAGCGGTCGACGGCGTTATTCCAGCTTGCCACCGGTCAGGCGCTGGGCGCATGGGCGCTGACGGAGCCGACCGCCGGGAGCGACGCCGGCGCCATCCGTACGACGGCCACTCGATCTGCCGATGGATGGGTGATCAACGGAGCCAAGACGTTCACCACCCATGGGAGTGTGGCGGGGCTCGTCGTGGTGATGGCGGTGACAGCGGTCGACAAAGGACATCACGGTATCTCGGCGTTCGTCGTCGAGCGCGGGAACCCAGGGATGGTTGTCGGTCGCAAGGAGAACAAACTCGGCATGCGCGCCAGTGACACCGCCGAGGTGCGCTTCGATGAGTGCCAGGTGGCTTCGGACAGGTTGCTGGGTCTGGAAGGAGAGGGTTTCGTCAACGCGCTCCAGGTACTCGATGCCGGTCGCATTGGGATCGCAGCGTTGTCGGTCGGCTTGGCCCAGGGCGCGTTCGATGCCGCGCGGCGCTACGCCAAAGACCGGGAGCAGTTTGGCCAGCCGATTGCCTCGTTTCAGGCCACCCAGTGGAAGTTGGCGGACATGGCGACCAGGATCGAGAGCGCTCGCCTGTTGACCTACCGGGCGGCGTATCTCAAGGACGCGGGGCGCCCCACAACGCGGGAGTCGTCGATGGCGAAGCTCTTTGCCGGCGAGATCGCGGTGCGTGCGGCCGAGGAGTGCGTGCAGATTCACGGCGGCTACGGGTTCGTCAAGGACTACCCGGCGGAGAAGTTTTTTCGAGATGTCAAGCTGCTGACCATCGGTGAAGGCACCAGCGAGATCCAGCGGCTCGTGATCGCGAGACACTACCTGTCTCAAGCCGAGGAGACCGTCGCGTGACGATTCAGAGCCTCGCTGACGGGGTGGTATCGGGCGACCATCGGTCTATCGCGCGGGCCATCTCGCTGGTCGAAGTTGGCGCCGCCGACGGACACGCGCTTGTCGGTTCGTTGTTCACCCGAACGGGATCGACACGTGTGGTCGGCGTCACCGGCGCCCCCGGCGTCGGGAAGAGCACGCTGGTCGATGCGCTGACCGTAGTGTGGCGGCGAACGAACCAGCGTGTCGGCATTCTGGCGATCGACCCGACAAGTCCGTTCAGCGGGGGCGCGATTCTCGGCGACCGCATCCGGATGCAGACCCACTCCGGAGACGACGGTGTCTACGTGCGCAGCATGGCCACGAGAGGGTATTCGGGTGGGCTCGCGCGCGCCACGAGCGACGCCGCCGTCGTACTCGACGCTTCGGGGTGCGACGTCGTCCTGATCGAGACCTTGGGCGTCGGGCAAGGCGAGGTGGACATCGCCCGAACGGCGGATGTGTCGGTCGTGGTCACCATGCCGGGTACCGGCGACGACGTGCAGGCCTTGAAGGCCGGCATCATGGAGATCGCCGACATCTTCGTCGTCAACAAAGCCGATCGCGAAGGTGCCGACCGCGCGGTGACCGAGATTCAGGCAGCCCTCACTCTTCGTGAGGACAGTGAGGATACGTGGCAACCGCCCGTCTTGAAGACGGAAGCCACGCGGGGCGTAGGCATTTCCGAGCTGCGCGACGCGATCGGGTCGGCTGGGGCACGAGGGGCGACCCAAGAGAGGCGGCTTCGGGCACGGGCCGTCGTCCGGCTCCATCAGGCGTTGACCGAGTGCGTGGTGCACCGGCTCGACCGAGACGACGACATTCGGGCCGAGGTAGACGAGCTCGTTGAGGGCATTGCCGGCGGTGAAGTCGACCCGTATACCGCGGCGGCGCGGATCATCGACCGGTTCTGACCACGGGATATGTCATGACCACCAAAATCAAGGCAGTGTTGGACCACGTGGGTATCGCCATCAACGATCTCGAGCACGCGTTGGCCTTCTATCGGGACGCTCTCGGGTTGGAGGTGGGGCCGGTTGAAGAGGTGTCGTCGCAACGAGTTCGGACGCACATGGTGCCCACCGGGGCGTCGGGGTCCGCGTCTCTTGAGCTGCTCGAAGCGACGTCGGACGACTCACCGATCGCCCGGTTCGTGGACCGCCGCGGCCCGGGCCTCCACCACATTACATTCAAGGTAGACAGCGTGTCGGAGGCGTTGGCCGAGCTCAAGCAGCGCGGTGTGCGTCTCATCGACGAAGTCCCGCGTCCGGGAGCTGAGGGTTCTCGGGTTGCGTTCATTCATCCGTCAAGCGCCCACGGGGTGCTGGTCGAGCTCAAAGAGGGCTAGGTGTGAACGACAGTGAGCAGATACGTATCGGTGTGATTGGCGGCAGCGGTCTGTACGACATGGACGGGCTGGCCGACCGGCAGGAGGTGCGCCTCACCACGCCATTCGGTGACCCGTCGGCCGCGTACGTGGTTGGCACGCTCGACGGTCGGCGGGTCGCCTTTCTGGCCCGTCACGGCGACGGCCACATGTTGCTCCCAACCGAGTTGAATTATCGCGCCAACATCTACGGGTTCAAGACGCTGGGGGTCGAGTGGATTCTCTCCGCCAGCGCGGTTGGCAGCCTCCAGGAGCAGTATCGCCCGCTCGAGATCGTCGTGCCCGACCAGTTCTTTGACCGGACGCGCGGACGGGCCAGCACCTTCTTCGGGCGTGGCGTCGTGGGGCACATCACCTTCGCGCATCCCGTGTGCGGCACGCTCAGCACGATCGCCGCCGAGTCGGCCGAGTCGGCCGGCGCGACCGTGCATCGCGGGGGGACCTATGTGTGCATGGAGGGTCCCCAGTTTTCAACCCTGGCAGAGTCACGGCTGTATCGGTCTTGGAAGATGGACATCGTCGGCATGACGAACCTGCAGGAGGCCAAGCTCGCCCGCGAGGCTGAGATCTGCTACGCGACGCTGGCGCTCGTGACCGACTACGACTGTTGGCATCCTGACCATGACAGCGTCACCATTGACATGATTGTCGCGAACGTCACCCAGAACGCCGAAACGGCCCAGGAGGTGATCCGGCGGTCGGTGGGACGTCTGCCTGTGGCCCGAGAGTGCGCCTGCGCCACGGCACTCGCCTCGGCAATCATCACCCGACCTGATGCCATTCCACAGAGCACGCGGAGCGAGCTTGCTCCCATCATCGGGAAGTACCTGGCATGAGTGTCCGTTCCCCAGTAACAACCCAGCATCCCTCGCGTCCCATTCTCACCGTTGGGTCGGTCGCGTTCGATTCCGTCAAGACACCGTTCGGCGAAGTGTCCCGCGTGGTGGCCGGCGCGGCGACCTATTTCAGCATCGCTGCATCGTTCTTTGCCGATGTTCGCCTGGTGGGCGTGGTGGGCGATGATTTCCAGGACGAACACATGGCGGTCTTCACTGACCGGCGAATTGACCTCGCCGGCCTTCAGCGGGTCGACGGTGAGACGTTTCGCTGGCGCGGCGAATACAGCCTTGACCTGAACACGCGCGAGACCATCTATACGCACCTCAACGTCTTCGAGACGTTCCGGCCCGTGATTCCGGAAGCGTTTCGGAGCAGCCCCGTTGTGTTCCTCGCGAACATTCATCCCTCGCTCCAGCTGGATGTGCTGGGGCAGGTGGCCGAGCCGGAGTTTGTCGCCCTCGACACCATGAACTACTGGATAGAGGGGACGCCGGACGAGTTGGCCAAGGTATTGGCGAAGGTCAACGTGTTGATCATCAACGACGAGGAAGCACGTGAGCTCAGCGGCGAGTCCAACCTCGTGAAGGCAGCGAAGGAGATCATGCGGCGTGGTCCCGAGAGGGTCGTGATCAAACGGGGCGAGTACGGTGTCTTGATGACGCAGGGAGAGGGTTTCTTCGCCTTGCCAGGTCTACCTCTCGAGGATGTCTATGATCCCACCGGCGCCGGCGACACCTTCGCAGGCGGGTTCATCGGGTATCTGGCGTCAGCCCCGACCCACGACGACGATACCGTCGCCCGAGCTATCATTGCGGGCAGCACGATGGCGTCATTCGCCGTCGAGGGTTTCGGACTGGACCGCCTGCTGCGGCTAACGACGCCGGAGATCAAGGCGCGGTTCGCCGAATTCAAGACGTTGACCCACTTCGATGCCCTCTAGTGTCTGATATCTGATGCGTGACGGAAGACGTGGCCTTGCGCTGGCGGTCACAGTTGGAGCCACAATTTGGTTGCTCCTCCTCGTGGCGACGCCATACGCCGCCTCGCACGAGCCGTTCGCGGGCGTCCGTACCGTGGTGGCTGCGGCGACCTACGCCGCGGGCGGTCTCGTCTGTCATCAGCGGCCGGAGCGGTCCTTCGGTCTCTGGGACATCCAGATGCCGGTGTGTGCTCGATGTGCTGGTCTCTATGCGGCCGCGCCGTTCGGGGCATTGCTCGGAATGCTGACGGGAGGGCGCCGACGCGGGTCCTCTGCGCGCAGGCTACGGGTGTTGTTGGTCGTCACTGCCCTCCCAACGGTAGCAACGGTGTGTGGTGAACTGGTTGGGCTGGTGTCGCCGACCAATATGGTGCGTGCGATTCTTGCGGTGCCCCTCGGATTCGCCATCACCTGGACGGTTTGTCGAGCACTGATCGACGGGCTGGAGCCAGTACCAGGGACCGACTGAGTTCGATGCCGATGGTCAAAAAAGGGAAACCGTCCCCCGTCGCCTCGCCGTCTCCGGTCATTGCCTGCGCGCTGGCCTGGGCTATTCCGGGCGCCGGGCACCTATGGTTGGGCCGATCGAGGACGGGCGGTATTCTGCTGGTCGCGCTCACGCTGATGTACAGCGTGGGCCTGTGGCTCGACGGGCAGCTGTTTGGGTTTGACCCGTCTCAGCCACTGGCGCTGCTTTCCGGACTGGCCGACGTCGGGATCGGCCTCCTCTATTTCGTCGCGGGGTTTCTGGACCTTGGAGAGGGCCAAGTGGTTGCGGCCACCTACGAGTACGGGAATACCTTTCTGGTGGCCGCCGGACTCCTGAATGGGCTCGTCGTCATCGACGCGTACGACATCGCCGTGGGACGAAAGTGACAACCTTGGCATGACGAGCCACTTCGGTTTGATGTTGCTCTTCGGCCTATTCGTGTCGCTCGTGTTCGCCGTCCTCATGCGGGAGGACCCTCGAGAGCAAGTGACGTTAGGCGCGACGCTCCTCGGTGGCATCGTCGGAGCAGGCGTCTTGTTGGGGTGGCTGCTCTACGCGCTACCGCTGTGATAGAGGTCCTTCCATGACGATCGAGTACACGAACCTTCTTGTGGCGCAAACCGGCGCCGTTTCGGTTGTCACCGTCAACCGCCCGAACGTGCTCAACGCTCTGAATGCCGTCACGATTGGCGAGCTCGACGGCTGTATGGAGGCGCTCGACGTCGACCCATCCACGCGGGCGATCGTGCTGACCGGCGCTGGCGAGCGCTCGTTTATCGCGCGGGCCGACATTTCGGAGCTGTCTCAGATGACCCCAGCGACGGCCCGCGAGGTGTCCCGTCGGGGGCAGGCACTCTGCGATCGGATCGAACGGTCGCGAAAACCAGTGATCGCGGCGGTCAATGGCTTCGCGTTTGGTGGGGGCTGCGAGTTGGCCATGGCATGCACGTTCCGAATGGCGGCAGACACTGCGCGGCTCGGACAACCTGAGGTCAACCTCGGGTTGATACCGGGATTCGGAGGAACACAGCGGCTCCCTCGATTGATCGGGCCCGGTCGAGCGCTCGAGATGCTTCTGGGCGGAACACCAGTTGATGCCCAGGAGGCCTGGCGGTTGGGTCTCGTGAACCGTGTCGTCCCGGCTGCCGCTCTGCTGGACGAAGCCCGCGCTATGGCCGCGGCGCTGGCCGAGAAGCCGCCGGTGGCGGTCGCGTATATTCTCGACGCTGTTCGGAGTGGCATGCAGATGACACTCACCGAGGCCTGCGACTTGGAAGCAACCCTGTTCGGTTTGGTGTCGGCGACTGAGGATATGAGGGAAGGGACGATGGCGTTTCTCGAGAAGCGCAGCGCCGTGTTCAAGGGACAGTGAGGGACACGACAGAGATCGGCGCGTCCGTTGTCGGAAACGCCAGCCAGCTCCGGGTGGCGGTCGTGGTCTCGGCCTACCATGAGGCGATCACCGGCGCGCTGGTGGATGGTGCCATTGCCGCGCTTGAGGAGCGGGGTGCGAGTGGGGACCAGGTGGTCATCATCCGCGTGCCCGGTGCGTTCGAGGTGCCGTTTGCGGCGCGCCAGGCCGCCGAGACGGGGCGGTTCGATGCGGTGGTCTGCCTGGGGTGCGTCATTCGGGGCGAGACCCCGCACTTCGACTACATTGCGTCGGCGGTTGCCCACGGGATCACCACCGCCTCACAGGCGACAGGTGTCCCGATGACCTTCGGCGTACTCACCACGAATACGTATGACGAGGCGCTCGCTCGGGCCGGCGCGGACGACGACAACAAGGGACGCGAGGCGGCGCTGGCGGCGGTGCAGCTCACCAACGTCGTTCGACAGCTGTCGGATGCCTCACGTGACACGTGACACCGATACCATGAACCGTTCCGCCGAGGGGACCGGCCCCGAACGTCATAGAGGCCGCGAGGCTGCGCTCCAGTTGCTCTACCAATGGGAAATCGGACACCTCGGGGCCAAGGCACTCGATGATGCCAGCGAGTTCTACTGGGAGGTGCATCCTGGGCCGGCAGGCAGACGAGACTTCGCCCGTCACCTCGTCTCCGGGACCACGTCACACATTGAGACGATTGACCCGCTGCTTGAAGCCAACGCGAAGAACTGGCGGCTCTCGCGGATGGCGATCGTGGACCGATTGATCATGCGGATGGCGGTCTACGAGCTCCTGTTTTGCGACACGCCGAGAGCCGTCGTTATCAACGAAGCCCTCGAGTTGGCGAAGACCTTTGGCGGAGACCAGACCGTTCCGTTCGTCAACGGCGTCCTGGACAGCATCAGTCGCGCTCTGGACACGGACGAAAACGAAATCGAAGATGAGGATGGGCCTGACCGGACGGGTTCACCAGCATGAGTCACGAACGCGAGACAGACCAGCTCCGGCAACGCCGGGATAATCTGAATGCGCTCATCGCTCTTGGCGTCGAGCCGTATCCGCGGAGCTTCAGCCAGACGGCGACGGTCTCGGCCTTGGTCGGGAGGCATGGCGAGACGGATGGGGAGACGCTCGAGGGCGAGCAGGTTCGCACGACCGTAGCTGGTCGTATCCTTGGGATCCGCCGCTTCGGGAAAGCGAACTTTCTGGTGATCTCCGACGGGGTTTCGCGGATCCAACTCTATGTCCGCCAAGACTCGGTGTCGGAGCGTGACTTTGCCGTCCTTGGCCTTCTCGACTTCGGAGACCTTATCGGTGTCGAGGGGCGGCTGTTCCGAACCCGTACCAAAGAGCTGACGGTGTGGGCGGCGTCACTCGAGTTCCTGGCGAAGTGCCTGATACCGCTGCCGGAAAAGTGGCATGGTCTCACCGATGTCGAGACCCGCTATCGCCAGCGCTATCTCGACCTGATCGTCAACCCGGATGCGCGCAAAGTGTTCGAGACACGCAGTCGCGTACTGTCGTCGATCCGTCGCTTTCTCGACGGGCGGGGATATCTGGAAGTCGAAACGCCGATGATGCAGTCGCTGGCCGGTGGCGCGCTGGCCCGACCCTTCGTGACTCACCACAACGCCCTCGACCTGAACCTGTATCTGCGGATCGCACCTGAGCTGTATCTCAAGCGGCTCGTCGTTGGGGGAATGGAACGGGTCTACGAGATTAATCGTAACTTCAGGAATGAGGGGATCTCGACCCAGCACAATCCAGAATTCACGATGCTGGAGTTCTACGAGGCCTACAGCGACTATCGGGCTCTGATGGAGTTGACCGAGGAGCTCCTGTCCACCGTGGTGGCGGAGGCCACATCGGCGAAAGGACTAGAGGTCCCGTTTGGTGACCACATGTTGTCGTTCGCGACACCCTTCGCGCGAGTCTCCCTTCGCGAAGCGGTCCGGGCGGCCGCTGAACGGAAAGCAGGAAGGACGATCGCTGAATCGGTGTTGCGTGACCGCGAGGCCGTTGCGAAGCTGGCGGGGGAGGTCGGTCTTGGGGTCCTTGCCGAAGCAGGTGCGGGCAAGATCACGATGGGGCTCTTCGAGGTACTGTGCGAGGGCAGTCTGATCCAGCCGACGTTGGTTCACGACTTTCCCACGGAGGTGTCGCCACTCTCGAAGCAGTGCGCCGACGACCCCGACACCGTGGAGCGCTTTGAGCTCTATATCGGAGGCATGGAAGTCGCGAATGCCTTCAACGAGCTCAACGACCCGGTCGAGCAGCGGCGCCGATTCGAGGATCAACGTGGGGCACGCCAGGGGGGTGACCTCGAGGCGCATGAGATGGACGAGGACTACGTGCGTGCCCTGGAGTATGGATTACCTCCGGCCGCGGGCGAAGGGGTGGGGATCGACCGGCTGGTCATGCTCCTCACCAACAGCCCGTCGATCCGGGACGTCATTCTGTTCCCGCTAATGCGTCCGCTTGGCAAGGGCGATACGTAGAGCGTGATGTCGGCATCATTTGAGCGATACGTAGCGACGCGCTACCTCGTGGCGCGACGCAAGCAGGCGTTTCTGTCGTTGATCTCGGTGATATCGACGCTCGGCGTCACGGTCGGTGTCATGGCCCTGGTGGTTGCGCTTGCGCTGATGACGGGACTCCAACAGGAGCTGCAGGACCGGATCATCGGCGCGCAGGCACATGTGTATGTCTGGAAGGTCGGCGACGGTGGGTATCGGGACTACCGAGCCGAGGCGCTCCGGATGCAGAAGGTACCCCACGTCATCTCCGCGGCTCCCTCGATCATCGGGAGGGCCCTCGCGAACTCTCGGCACGGAGAAGCGTTCATCACGATCAAGGGCATCGATCCCGAGCTCGAGCAACATGTCACCGAAGTCGCCGACTCGGTTCACCGCGGTAGTCTCTTCGATCTCGGGCACGTGGAGGACACGCCGCTTGGCGGGATCGTGATCGGAGAGGGCGTTGCCAAGACTCTCGGGGCCTTCGTGGGAGACGAGATCACGCTCATCACCCCGACCGGTTCGCTGGGACCGATGGGGATGACGTTACGGCCTCGCCGGCTGAAAGTCGTCGGCATCTTCACACTGGGACTGTACGAGTACGACAATGCCTACGGGTTTGTCACGCTCGAGACGGCCATGAGGCTCATGGACGAAGACCGCGTGCAGATGATGGAGCTGCGGATCGATGACCTGTATGCATCGCGCGAGGTGGCGACGCAGGTGGAGGAGGAGCTGGGCATCGATTACTACACCCTTGACTGGTCAGAGATGAACCAGGCCATGTTCTCGGCGTTGTGGCTCGAGAAGATGGCCATCTCGATCACGATTGGACTCATCGTGATGGTCGCGGCACTCAACATCGTGGCATCTCTCGTGCTACTGGTCATGGAAAAGAGCCGGGACATTGCCATTCTCAAGACCATGGGCGCCGGCCGGAAGAGCATCATGAAGATCTTCATGCTGCAAGGAATCATCATCGGCGCGATCGGCACGACGGTCGGCGCGACCGGCGGCTACCTGCTGGCGACCGTGTTGGATAAGTACCGACTGATCCGTCTCGACATGGAGATCTATCAGATTCCGTATGTGCCCTTCACGGTGGAGCCTTTTGACTTCGTGGTGGTCATCATCTGTGCGTTGCTGACTTGCTTTGTGGCCACACTGTATCCGTCGAGGCAAGCGGCCCGTCTGGACCCGGCGGAGGCGTTGAGGTATCAGTGATGGGCCTCCATCCTTTCCCGTGCCTTTCCTCCAGGTAACCGGCCTCTCCAAGTCGTATCGCGCGGGCGAGCAACCCGTCCAGGTGCTACGCGACCTCGACCTCTCGCTGGAAGTGGGTGAGATGGTGGCCGTCATGGGAGCATCGGGGGTGGGCAAGAGCACGCTGCTACACGTGATTGGCGGCCTGGACAGGGTAGACGCCGGGACGATAGCCGTGGCGGGGATCGGGGTGAACACACTCCCCGACGACGAGTTGGTGGCCTTTCGGAACCGGCATGTCGGCTTCGTCTTCCAGTTCCACCATCTGCTCCCAGAGTTCAGCGCGCTGGAGAACACGGAGATGCCTCTCCGCATCGCCGGTCAGAGTCCGGCTGACGTCACCAAGCGGGCCACGGACCTGCTGGAGCAAGTGGGGTTGACCGCGCGCCTCGCGCATCGACCAGGAATGTTGTCCGGTGGTGAGCAACAGCGGGTGGCGGTCGCGCGGGCGCTGGCGATGCAGCCATCGTTGCTCCTTGCGGATGAGCCGACGGGCGATCTGGACGAGCAAACCGGACACTCGCTTCATCGCCTCCTCCGTCAGATGCACACGCGTCATGGACTGACGTCTCTCATTGCGACCCACAACCCACGGCTCGCCGCCTCCTGTGACCGTGTGTTGCGTCTGGAGGACGGCCGTCTGCAAACGGCCTGAGCCGTTCGATACGCTGGTGTCGTATCGAGGCGCGCATATGAACTAGTGGGCAAGAACACGAACTTGCCTCGATTCTCCTTTCCCTTATAAT
The DNA here is from genome assembly GCA_965249105.1 of Vicinamibacterales bacterium. GTDB lineage: Bacteria > Acidobacteriota > Vicinamibacteria > Vicinamibacterales > UBA8438 > CAUZIB01. The sequence goes on from OZ252219.1 coordinate 4,059,210, forward strand.
CGAACTGTTGGCCGTTTTCTTAGGTTGAGGTGACGGGTAGGGGTGGATGTTTGAGCGATACACTGAGCGGGCGCGGCGCGTATTGTTCTTCGCCCGCTATGAAGCCAGTCAACTTGGCAGCATCTCGATCGAGACCGAGCACCTCCTGCTTGGTCTGATTCGGGAAGGAAAGGGCCTCACGAGCCGTATCTTCGCCCGGTCACATCTGTCACTCGAGACCATCCGCAAGGAAATCGAAGGCCGGACTGTTTTCCGCGAGAAGGTGTCGACCTCGGTCGAGATTCCGTTCAGCACCGAGACCAAGCGTGTGCTCCAGCACGCCGCCGAGGAAGCCGACCGCCTTCTGCACAACTACATCGGGACCGAGCATCTGCTGCTGGGTATCCTGCGAGAGGACCGGTCCGTTGCGGCGTCGATACTTTCGGAAAAGGGCATGCGTTTGAGCACGGTCCGGGAGGACATCGTCCAGTTGCTCAACGAAAAGACGACGCTGACCCGGGTCAAGGAGACACCGCTGCTGGCGGAGTTCAGCCGGGACCTTACCGAGGGCGCCATGAAAAACCAGCTCGACCCGCTGGTGGGACGCGGCGGCGAGCTGGAGCGAGTGCAGCAGGTGCTGTGCCGGCGGACGAAGAACAACGCCGTGCTGATTGGCGAGCCGGGGGTGGGGAAGACGGCCATCGTGGAGGGGCTCGCTCAGAAGATTTCCTGCGGTGATGTTCCGCACTTTCTGGCAGACAAGCGGATTCTCGCTCTCGACATCTCGCTGATCGTGGCCGGGACGAAGTATCGCGGCCAGTTCGAGGAACGCCTCAAGGCGATCATGAAGGAGCTCACGGAAAATCCGAACATCATCGTCTTCGTTGATGAGCTCCACACCCTGGTCGGCGCCGGATCCGCGGAGGGTTCGTTGGACGCGGCAAACATTCTCAAGCCAGCGCTCTCGCGGGGCGAGATTCGATGTATCGGTGCGACGACGCCGTCGGAGTATCGAAAGTACATCGAGAAGGATCGGTCGCTCGAACGACGGTTCCAGGCCGTCAGGGTCGATCCCCCGACAGAAGGCGAGACGCTCGAGATTCTGATGGGCGTCAAGGACCGGTACGAGACCTTTCACCGCGTCACCTATACACGGGAAGCGATTGAGGCCGCCGTTCACCAGTCGAGCCGCTACATCAACGATCGCTTTCTGCCGGACAAGGCGATCGACCTGGTCGACGAGGCGGGCGCTCGGGCGAAGTTGCGCGAAGCGGGATACAGCGGAGAGTTCAGCGAGATCAACAATCGGGTTCGTGTGGCGGTCGAGCAGATGGAGAGCGCGACAGCCAAGAAGGACTACGAGCGGGCACAGTTCTTCCGTGAGCAGGAGGTGCTCGCGCGAGAAAACCTTCAGTTCGTGAAAGAGAAGTTCGACGTCAAGTCGGGGGCACACAAGGTTGAGGTGGACAAAGAGGATATCGACGAAGTCGTCTCCAAGTGGACGGGCGTCCCGATTACGTCGATCAATCAGGACGAGAGCGACAAGCTCCTCAACATGGAAGCGCACCTCCACCGCCGGGTGATCAGCCAGGAAAAGGCGATCTCCGCACTGGCGCGGGCGATTCGTCGGTCGCGTGCCGGTCTCAAATCGCCGACTCGTCCGGTGGGGAGTTTTGTCTTCCTCGGTCCGACAGGCGTCGGCAAGACGGAACTGGCCAGAGCCCTGACCAGCTTTCTCTTTGGTAGCGACGTGGCGTTGATTCGTTTCGACATGTCCGAGTACATGGAGAAACACTCGGTCTCGAAGCTGATCGGGTCGCCTCCGGGATACGTGGGGCACGAAGAGGGCGGCCAGTTGACCGAGAAGGTCAAACGCCATCCGTATTCGGTGGTACTCCTGGATGAGATCGAGAAGGCCCACCCGGACCTCTTCAACATCCTCCTGCAAGTGTTCGAAGACGGGCACCTGACCGATGGCCTGGGCACCCGGGTCAACTTCAAGAACACGATCGTGATCATGACCTCGAACATTGGGGCCCGCTATATTCAGAAGCAGGCGTCGATGGGGTTCCAGTCGGCCGACGTCAAGGACATTCAACGCAGCGTGTCCGAGATGGTGCTGGGGGAGGTCAAGCGCACCTTCAATCCGGAGTTCGTGAATCGGGTCGACGAGATCATCGTGTTCGAAGCGCTCTCCGACGACGATCTTCGCAAGATCACCGAGATGCTGATCGAACAACTCAATAGGAATCTGTTGGACCGAGACCTCCAGATCTCGATTGCTCCTGAGGTCATCGACTGGATCATCGACACGACCTGCCGGGACCGGTCATATGGAGCCAGGCCGCTACGACGGGCCATCCAGCGGTATGTCGAGGACCCATTGTCCGAAGAGCTCATACGTGGTCGCCTCCAGAACGGCAAGGTCGAGGTGTATCTGGAGGCTGGGGCGGTTGCGTGTCGGATGGCCGGTCAAACGGTTGAAGGCCAACCGCTGGCTTGACGCGTCTAATATCCCGTAGACTAGGATCCAGGCCACTTTACGCGATCAGACGTCGAAAGGCGTCGAAAACGATGCCAGCGCTCAGGTGGCAGCCGGAATGAAATACACAATGCGAAGGGGCGGTCTGCTCGCTCTGGTCTTTGTCTGTGCCTTGTGCGCGGTGGCGATGCCGGTCGAGGCTCAGCCGGCGCAGGGGGGACCGCTTCCACCGGAGGATTCACCGCCTCTGGTACGGACCGTTGAGTTCGACTTCACCGCTCAGGGTAACGTGTCCAATGTCCCTATTGAGACCTACTTGTACCACATGAGAATCTCGGAGAACCTGAGCGCGCCCTCCGAGGGGCGGTGGGAGCCCTACACCGAGGAAACGGAGCAGATGCTCCGCGACGATTTCGTTCGCCTCTGGGATACCGGGTTTCTCGATGACCTCTCGATCGAGGTGAGGGACGCTCCCTATAGCAATGGCGTGATGGGCAAGCACATCACCTTCAAGTTCGAGGAGCGGCAACGGGTCAAGATGGTGAGCTTCGAGGGGTCCGACAAGATCGACAGAACCGACATCGACACGGCCCTACAGGAGAGCGAGCTCATTATGAGGCTCGACTCGTTTCTCGACCTGGCGCGGGTGAGCGCGACCGAGGGATTACTGCGGCAGATGTTCTCGGCCAATGGCTACGAGTTTGCGGAGGTAAGTCACGAGTTGGTCGACTTGCCTGGGAGTGCCAAGACGATCCAGATAGTGTTCAACATGGAGCACGGCCCCAAAGTGCAAATCGAGGACATTGAGTTTGTCGGCAACCACAGCATCAAGGAGGGCGAGCTCAAGGGCCAGATGGAGCACCTCAAGGAACGCTGGTTTCTGTCGTGGATCAGCGGTCGCGGCACCTACAAGGCGGACCTCTTCGGGTTGGATGCCGAGGCTATCCAGGCCTACTACATGGCCCGGGGGTATATCGACGCCAATGTGGGGTCGCCAGACATCGAGTACTTGGACGTCTCACCAGATGGGAAGAGCCGAGGTATGCGTCTTCGTATTCCCATCGATGAGGGTGAACGCTACCGGGTTGGCGATGTGAGGTTCGATGGGAACGAGGTGGTCGGCGAGGCCGGTATGCGGGCACTTTTTGCGGGGCTGGTGCCGGGCGAATACTACAACCAGGAGGTGGCCACTTCGGCGATCGACTACGCCCGAGAACTCTACGGGTCGCGTGGATACACCGGGCTCACGATCTACCCCGACTTGCAGCGGCGGACCTCGCCTGACTACGCCATCACAACGGAGATCGTCGGCGTCGCGAACGACGACGCCGGCGGCAGCGATGAGGGGGTTCAGGACAATCAGTACGCCCATCTCCAGCGGCCCACCCATCTGGAAGGGAGTCCGGTGGTCGACGTGACGTTCCGTCTTGAGGAGGGCGAACAGCAGTTCGTGAATCGGATCACATTTGTCGGGAATGAGAGCACCCACGACGACGTGATTCGTCGCGAGCTTCAGCTGGTCGAAAATGGCGTGTTCAACACGGCCGCGCTCAAGACCAGTCTCCGACGAGTCAATCAGCTTGGATACTTCGAGCCGATGGAGGAGGAAGCGGTTGACATTGCCCCCCTCGAGGAGGACGAGAACCAGGTCGATCTGATATTCAATCTGACCGAGGCGAATCTCAACCAGCTGACCTTTGGTGCTGGCGTCTCGCAGTTCGACGGGTTCTTTGGCCAGATGTCGTACTCCACCGCCAACTTCCTCGGGCGCGGAGAAACGATGTCCGTGTCCATACAGAATGGCTCGCGGTTGCGCGACATCAACCTGGGCTACACCAAGCCGTATCTCTTCGGGAAGAACATCTCGGGCGGGGTAAATGTCTTCTCGCGTCGCATCGAGTGGATTGGGGCCTATACCCAGGAGAGCGTCGGCGCCAGTGTGACGGTCGGATGGCCGCTCGCCCTGTTCACGCGGATGTTCTTGAGCTACAGCCTCGAGGAGACCGGTGTCACCGACATCAATCCGCGCCTGCTCTCCGGGGGGGGCGGGTTTCCAGGCTCTGGCTCTTCAACGCTGAACCCGTTCTTTGCCGACCTGCTCTTACTCGAGAGCGGTGGACGCCGGACCATCAGCAAGGTGACGCCGTCCATCGTCTTCAACACCGTGGACCACCCGATCTTTCCCTCGTCGGGCACGCGATACCAGGCGTCGTTGCAGCTGGCCGGACCCGGGGGGAACACCCGCTTTGTGAAGCCGACACTGGAAGGAGCCTGGTACATACCCCATCTTTCACGAACCATCATCGGCCTGCGGACGCAATATCAGTTCATCTCGGCGAATGCCACCGCGCAGATTCCAGTGTTCGAGCGGTTGTGGTTGGGCGGCGAATACTCGGTTCGCGGGTTTGATCTCCGCCGGATCGGGCCCAGTATGGCTGACATTGATCCGACCATTCCTGAGAACAGCTTCAACGGGCGAACGATTATCGGGGGCAACAAGAGCCTCCTGGTCAACCTCGAGTATCAGTTCGTTATCGCGCAGCCGGTTCGGTTCGTCGTGTTCTACGACGCAGGGCAGGTACAGAACTTCGGAGACAAGTTCGCGATGAACGACTTCAAGACCTCGACGGGAGCGGAGCTTCGATTCTTTATTCCTATGCTCAACGTGCCGTTCCGCCTGATTTATTCCTGGAACCCGCAGCGCGACGGGGTCTACAACGATAATTTCCAACCGCAGGAGAAGACCACCTTTAGATTCGCGGTGGGGTCGACGTTCTAGCGTCATACCGCGACACAACGGTCATGCATATGAGGACACAGCTGATGAGATCCCTGATGATTGCGATCACCTTCACAATCGCGAGCGGAAGCGCCATCGTCGCCGCGCAGGCCCCTGACACCCCAGCGGCCGGCGCGCTTCCAGCCGGGGCTACGTTCGCCTACATCGACATCGCGCGTATCGCGGCTGAGTCGACGGAGGGACAAGCCGCGAACACTGCAGTTCAGGCTCTCAGCGAGATAAAGCTGGCGGAGCTCGAGGCGACTAACGCCGAGGTCCAGGGACGGGTGAGCGCATTGAACGAGCAGCTGATCGCCGCCCAGCAGAAGCTGCAGCAGGGCCAGAACGTGATCAGTCCGGAGGCGGCGTCAAGTCTACAGCGCGAAATCTCTCGCCTGCAGGTCGACATCGAGCGTGCGAGCCAAGACTCGCAGGCCGAGATCCAGCGCATGACCCAAGACGCAGAGGCCGAGGTGCAGGACCTCCAGGTGCAGCTGCAGGGGGAGTTCGAGACGAAGCTCATCCCCGCCATCGACAAGATGGCCGCTGAGAAAGGACTGTCCTTCATCTTCAACGCCGCCCAGGGCCTGGTCTGGGCCGACCCGGCACTTGACCTGACGCAGGAGCTGATCGACTCGCTCAACGCCGAGGCCGCCACGACCCCGTAGTCGTCCCGAAGCGTCTCGGGTGGTCTCGTTGGCTGGGCGGTGGACGCCCGAAGCGGGACGCGATACACTGGGTCCCTCGCAACCGTGACACACAACGTTCTGCGTTGCGGGATTCGCGTCTGAGAGTCCGTGTCCCTCGACATCCCCCTCGTTCTCGACCGGCTGTCCTACCGATATCCGTCGTTTCTCCTCGACGCCGTCGTCGAGCATGAACTCGGTGTGCGCATCGTGGCTGTCAAGAACGTGACGGTCAACGAGGAGTACTTTCAGGGCCATTTCCCTGGCACGCCGCTCATGCCAGCGGTCATGATGATCGAGAGCCTGGTTCAGGTGGCGACGCTCCTGTTGCTCTCCAATGGCGACGAGACCGGACTCATGATGCCGGGGAGGCGCGTGGTGCTGCGTGGCGTGGACAACGCCAAGTTTCGACGGCAGGTGTTACCTGGCGACCAGCTCGACCTCGAGGTGACCCTGAAACAACGCGATACCGAGTCTGCCGTGGTGCGCGGCTTCGCGAGGACGGGAGACCAGACCGTCGCGGAGGCAGATCTACTGCTGGAGTTCGAGGATGGCGCGGCAGAGATCCACGAGACGGCGGTCGTGCACTCGGGCGCTGTGCTCGGGGCCGGCACCGTCGTCGGGCCGCACGCCGTGATCGGGCGAGGTGTCAAGCTGGGACAGCGGTGTCGCGTGGGCGCATCCGCAGTGCTCGACGGGGACACCGAGATTGGCGACGACTGCCAGTTCTTCCCGTTCGCGTCGATCGGCCTGATTCCGCAGGACCTGAAATTCAGGGGTGAGCATACTCGGCTGGTCATTGGACACCGGAATATTTTTCGCGAGGGCGTGACCATTCATCGCGGGACCCGCGGTGGTGGAGGGCTGACGCTGATCGGCAACGACAACGTGTTCATGGCCTACGCCCACGTGGCGCACGATTGCGTCATCGGTAACCGCATCATCTTTGGGAATGGCGCCGCACTCGCGGGGCACGTGGTCGTGGAGGACGAGGCGGTCGTGAGCTCCTACTCTGGCGTCCACCAGTTCTGTCGCGTCGGGCGTCGGGCGTTCATCGGTGGGTACTCGAAACTGACAAAGGACGCACTCCCGTACGGCCGGACCGTCGGGATCCGGGCTCGCATCTACGATCTGAACACCATCGGGTTGCGTCGGCTCGAATGTCCGCCGGAAACGGTCGGCAAGCTCAGAGGGGCGTACCGCTACTTGTTGCAGTCCAGACTCAACGTCAGCCAGGCGCTGCAGCGGATCCAGGACGATGAGGCGCTGACGTGTCCAGAGGTCGACCATCTGCTCGAGTTCATCCGGACGTCCAAGCGAGGCGTCAATTTCAAGCGGCCGCACCGGCGATCAGATACGGCCGAGATCGAAGAGTAGGCCGGGCAGCCGACGCCACCCTCCACCGTTGACCTGACCCCAAGTCTTGAGCCAAGAAGATGCGTGTTGGCCTCATCGCTGGTAACGGGCGGTTCCCCTTCCTGGTTCTCGACGCGGCCAGAAGCCTCGGTCACGAGGTCACCGTCGTCGCGATCAAGGAGGAGGCCGACCCGGCCCTCGAGACGGTCGGGGAGACCGGGGGCTCGGGGCACTTTCACTGGGTGTCGCTCGGCCAGGTGGGTCGCTGCATCTCCGTCCTGAAGGACGCTGGCATCAGCCAGGCGGTGATGGCCGGACAGGTCAAGCACAACAAGCTCTTCGGCGTCATTCCAGACCTGACGGCGCTCCAGGTGCTCCGTCGTCTCAAGACCCAAAACACCGACGCGCTGATCTCCGCCGTAGCGGAGGTTCTTGGCGAGCACGGAATCGATCTCATCGATTCAACCAGTTTTCTTCAGCCGCTCCTCGCCAACCCGGGTTCGCTGTCTCGACGGACGCCGGGCCCCGAAGAGACCGCCGACCTGGAGTTGGGTTATCGAGTGGCCGATGCCGTGGCCGGTCTCGATGTAGGTCAGACGGTCGTCGTGAAAGACCGGGCGGTGGTAGCCGTCGAGGCCATGGAGGGAACCGATGCCGTCATCGGCCGCGCCGCCAGCATCGCGGGTCCCGGGACCCGTGTGGTCAAGGTGGCAAAACCGAACCAGGATATGCGGTTCGACGTGCCCGTGATCGGTCTCCCGACGATCGAGTCGATGCGAACGGCCGGCGCGACGGCGCTTTCCGTCGATGCGGGTCACACGTTGATACTGGATGGTGAAGCGGTGATTCAGGCCGCCGACGACGCGGACATCGCCGTCGTCGGCCGACCGGTTGGAGACGGCAGGTGAGCAAAAAACCCCTCAGGCTTGGCGTGATCGGGGTTGGCCATCTGGGCCGTCACCATGCGCGGATTCTGGCTGGGATGACCGACGTCAGTCTAGTCGCGGTTCTCGACGTCGACGAGTCTCGGGCCCAGCGGGTGGCTGCCGAGACGGGAGCCCGCGTCGAGACCGAACCGGCGGGGCTCATACGTGCGGTGGATGCTGTCACCGTAGCGGTGCCGACCCAGTCGCATGAAGCAGTCGCGGTCCCGTTCCTACAGGCCGGAATCCCGGTCCTGGTTGAAAAGCCAATCGCGGCGTCCGTTGCGCAGGCTGATGCCATGCTCAGGGCGGCAGACTCAGCCGACACGATCCTCGCCGTGGGCCACTCGGAGCGCCACAATCCGGCGATTGTAGCGGCGCTTCCGCTGGTGACGAACCCTCGGTTCGTCGAGGTCCACCGACTCTCGACCTTCTCGCCGCGTAGCCTTGATATCGATGTGGTCTTCGACGTCATGATCCACGACCTCGACGTGGTGCTGGCGATTGTCAAGTCCGAACCGGTATCGATCGAGGCCGTCGGCGTGCCGGTCTTGAGCGACCACTCGGACATAGCGAACGCCAGGATTCAGTTCGAGAACGGCTGCATCGCGAACCTCACGGCCAGTCGGATCAGTCGCGACCGCGTGCGCAAGCTCCGGTTCTTTCAGCAGGACGCATACATCTCGGTCGACTGTGCGGCCCAGCAAGTGGAAGCCTGGAACGTGACCCGCGAACCGGGGCAGGAACCCGTGATTCAGGGAGGACCGTTGGAGGTGCGAGACGGCGAGCCACTCGAGCGAGAGCTCGTGGACTTCGTCACGTCCGTTCGAGAGGGAAGAGACCCGGAGGTCGACGGCCTGGACGGGCGTCGGGCCCTGGCCCTCGCCGATCGTATTGCCACGGCGATACGGAAGGTGCATGCGGAACCAACTGCGTCACTCAATGACTGATGACTGACGATCTCGATCAGATCGCCTCGCGAGTGGAATCCGGTGAAGCCCTGACGACGGCCGACATCGAGCGTGTCGTGACCACTGACGATCTCATCGGCCTGGGCGCACTGGCCGACACGTGCCGCCGCCGCCGTCACGACGACCGAGTGACCTTCGTGCGGGTGGCTGCGGTGTCAGCGGCCAGTGGTACCGCCCGCGTCGAGGGCGACATACCTTCGACTGCCGGTGAGGTGCGGATCGTCGGTGAGCCGCCGACTCGCGAGGCGGCGTCCGAGGTGACCCGGCACGTCGTTGGCATCGCATCGGGTGCGCCGGTGACGGGCTTCGCGCTCGACCAGCTTGCGCGGGCGTGCGACGACGACCCGCAGGATCTTGCCGGCTTGCTGAGCGACCTGAAGCGGGCAGGACTTGCCGTGATCTCGGAGGCACGGATCGAGGCCCCACGGGTGGCGGAGTGGCTCGAGGTCGCCGACGCGACTGGGCTCGACGTGGCCGCGCTGACGGTTGGTGAGCCGAAGGGACTCGACGGCGTGCATCTTCTTCGACTGGCCGCCGCCCTAAGACCATCCATCGCGAATGTGCGGGCCTTCAACCCGCTGCCGCGGACCGGCGGGCGCCGCGCCTCGACCGGATACGGAGATACGCGCCGGGTTGCCTTAGCGCGACTGCTAGTTGACAATATCGTTTCCATTCAGGTCGACTGGGCCGGGTATGGACCAAAGCTGGCTCAGGTGGCGCTGACGTTTGGTGCGGACGATGTGGACGGCGTGTCTCCGGTGGACAACACAGACCAGGGGTTGCGACGGACGCCGCTCCAGGAGATTACGAGGAACATTCGGGCGGCGTCGTTCGTGCCCGTGCAGCGGGATGGCCGGTTCGAGACGTACGGACAATGAGCGTAGTCAGAGTTAGCTGCGTCGAGTACCTCAACGCCAGACCCCTTGTCCACGGTCTCGACGCGCAGACCGATCTGTTCACGCTGCGCTACGACGTCCCGGCCAAATGCGCGTCGCTGCTGCACGACAAGTCTGTTGACCTTGGCCTGATCCCCTCGATCGAGTACGTGCGGACCCAGAACGACTACCTGATCGTGCCCGATATTGCCGTCGCCTCGAAGGGACCAGTTGCATCGGTCGCCGTCTTCACCGATCGTCCTGCGACGTCACTGAGGTCTATCGCCGTCGATGCGAGTTCCCGCACGGCTGCCGCCCTGCTTCGCGTGCTCTGCGCGCAGTGGTTCGACATCGAGCCGACGTTCGTGACCATGCGTCCAGATCTACCCGCGATGCTCAAGCGGTGCGACGGGGCGCTGCTCATCGGAGACGCGGCGCTGTACCAGGAGCACGAGACAATCGGGCTGGACAAGGTCGATCTTGGATCCGAATGGCTGGCGATGACCGGCTTGCCATTCGTCTGGGCGGTCTGGGCTGGGCGCGAGGACGCGGTCACACCCCAGCACATCGAGGCGCTGAAGGCCGCTAGAGATGCCGGCGCGCAAGCCCTCGATGCGATCGCCGACGGTTCTTCTGCAGCCGTGGCCGCCGATGCCGACGATGACCAGGACGGCGATGAGCCTGGTGCTCTGGCCCGCGCGTATCTACACGAGAACGTGTTCTTTGCGCTAGATGATCAAGGCCGGGCCGGTCTCAAGAAATTCTTCAGTGCGGCGGCCGATATTCAGGTGGTTCAGTCAGCCCGTCCGCTACGCTTCTACCCATGACGGCCACGGTCCTTCCGGCGGTCGCGCAGAAAGTGCTGGAGGGCGGCCGTCTGACGAGGGACGAAGCGGTGTCGCTCTACACCTTGGCGCCAACTCATCAGCTGGGTCGGCTGGCGGACGCCGTCCGCGCCAGGAAGCACCCTGCCCGGTTGGTGACCTACATTATCGACCGCAATGTGAACTATACGAACACCTGCGTCGCGCAGTGCAACTTCTGCGCGTTCTATCGACCGGTGGGGTCGGACGAAGGGTACGTTCTTGCGTTCGAGGAGATCTTCAAGAAGATCGACGAGACGATAGAAGTCGGCGGTGTCCAGCTGTTGCTCCAAGGCGGACACAACCCAGATTTACCCCTGGAGTGGTATGAAGACCTCTTCAGGGCAGTGAAGGCGCGCTACCCCTCCTTCAAGCTCCATGCGCTGTCGCCGCCCGAGGTCATTCATTTGTCGCGTCTGGCGCAGGTGCCAGTGAAGCGAGTCGTCTCCCGACTCATCAAAGCCGGTCTGGATAGCATCCCGGGCGGTGGCGCCGAGATTCTCGTGGACCGCGTCCGTCACCTGCTCAACTGCTACAGCAAGGCGAGCGCCGACGAATGGCTCGGGGTGATGCGGGTGGCCCACGAGGCGGGACTGCGGACGACCGCGACGATGATGTACGGCACGGTGGAGACGATCGAGGAGCGCGTCGAGCATCTGTATAGACTTCGCGACCTCCAGGACGAGACTGGAGGGTTCACGGCCTTTATCACCTGGAGTTATCAACCACCCAACACCGAACTTGGCGGTGAGGAGGCGACCGGGGTCGACTATCTCCGGACGCTAGCGCTGGCGCGGATCGTACTCGACAATTTCGACAACCTGCAGGCATCGTGGGTGACCCAGGGCGGGAAGGTCGGTCAGTTGAGCCTGGCGTTCGGCGCCAACGATATGGGCAGCGTGATGATCGAGGAGAACGTCGTTCGCGCGGCCGGCGCGGCATATTGCATGGACGAGTTGGAGATCGCGCGGAATATCGAGGATGCGGGCTTTGTGCCGAAGCGCCGCAATATGCACTACGACGTCCTTGGGGATCCGCTCTGTTGGCAGCACGACGTGCCGCGAATGCTCGAGCTCGCCGTGGCGCGTGACGGCAGGAGTGGACACAGCGACGACGACACGGGGGTCTCACCCGAGCTGGAACAGTATCCGCCACGCAGCCGTCACGAGAAACGACGGCGCGCTGGTGACTGATTCGCGGGACCCGAAGTCTGTCACCCGGTATCACGCGACCTGGGTCCTACCTGTCACGTCACGCCCGATCCATCGTGGCTGGGTCGAGGTTCGCGACGGGGTGATCACGGGTTTCGGGCCGCGCGGAGACACCTCCGGAGACACGGGCGGACCGAGCCCACGAGCGGGAGAGGCCGCCGGTCGCGTTGTCGACCTACCCGGACACATCGTGCTCCCGGCCTTGGTCAACGCCCACACACACCTGGAGCTCTCAGGGCTTCGCACCCGGGTGCCGCCGGCCGAGACGATGCCGGGCTGGGCCCGCCAGGTCATGAAGTCGATCGCCGATCACCCGCCAGACGATTCGTCGATTCGCACGGCAGTGGGCGAGGCGCGGGCTTCGGGCACCGGTCTGCTTGGCGACATCTCGAACACGGGGGCGTCAACGGGTGTGCTGGCGAACTCCGGAGCTCCGGCAGTCGTGTTCTCTGAGCTGCTGGGCTTCGATGTGCGGGATGGGTCCGATGTGGTGAGACGTGCGCTCGATACCGCGCGGGCGCGAATCGCAGAGCATCCAGGGACCGGTGACGTTCGACCGGGACTCGCCGCTCATGCCCCCTACTCGGTGTCGCCAGCGTTGTTCAGGGCGATTCGTCAAGCGCTGGACGATGAGCCCTGGATGCCGGTCTCCGTTCATCTCGCCGAGTCGAGAGAGGAGCTCACGTTCCTCGAGACAGGCGGTGGCGCGTGGCGCTCGGTACTCGAGGAGCGGGGGCGCTGGGACCCGACGTGGACACCCCACCCTGGGGGCGCGGTCACGTATCTCGACGATGTGGGGTGGCTCACCTCGAGGACGCTGGTCGTGCATGGCGTGCAACTGGGCGATCGGGAGCTCGACCAGCTTGCGCAGGCCGACGCCACGTTGGTGACGTGTCCTCGGAGTAACCAGTGGACGGGTGCGGGCCTTCCGCCGGTTGACCGCTTCTACGCCTCTGGCGTACGTGTCGCGCTCGGAACCGACAGCCTCGCCAGCGCCCCCGACCTCAATCTGTTTCGGGAGATGGCTGAGGTCCGTCGCTTGGCGCCGGATGTGGCGGCATCGGCTATCCTGTCCAGCGCAACCCGAGTGGGCGCTGAGGCCCTCGGCTTTCTGGATTTCGGCTCAATCGAGGTCGGTGGGCGGGCGGCGCTGATCGCGGTTCGCTGTCCCGAAACGCTGGATGATGTGGAAGAATACCTGTTGACGGGGATCGATTTCGAGCAGGTGGCTGAGCTCGATTCCCAGGACACCCACTGACACCACATGCCTGTGCTGTCTCGTTTACGCACCTACGCGTCGTTCATCCGCTTCAGCCACACGGTGTTCGCGTTACCGTTCGCCTTGGCGGGAGCGTTGCTGGCCACGCGGTCGTCGCCGCTCACCTGGTCGCGGCTGGGGTGGATCATTGCGGCGATGGTCACCGCGCGAACCGCCGCGATGGCCTTCAATCGTGTGGCCGATGCCCGATACGACGCCCTGAATCCGCGGACCGAGAACCGTGAGTTGCCACGCGGGACGATGTCTGTCGCCGAAGCCGTCACCCTCGTGGTCGTGGCCTCGCTGGCGTTTGTGGCGGTGACCTTCATGATCGATCCGCTCTGTTTCGCTTTGTCTCCCGTTGCGCTCGCGATCGTCTTCTGGTACTCCCTGGCGAAGCGCTTCACGACCTATACGCAACTCTTCCTCGGTCTTGCGCTGGCGGTGGCGCCGGTCGGAGGATGGCTCGCCGCCGGCGGGAGAGAGGGCTGGGCTCCGTGGCTTCTCGCGCTGGGTACATTCATGTGGGTGGCCGGGTTCGATATCCTGTACGCATGTGAAGACATCGAGTTCGACCGTCGGGAGGGGCTGAAGTCTATCCCTTCACGGTTCGGTGTGGCCCGTTCGCTGAGCATCTCGCGAGCCTTTCATGTCGCGACCGTCTTGAGTTTGGGCGGCGTGGCGCTCACCATGCCGCTCGGACCGATCTATCTGGCCGGCGTCGTGGGGGTGGCGGTGTTGCTGGCATACGAGCAGTCGATGGTGACCCCCGGTGACCTCTCGAGGGTCAAGCAGGCATTTGACCTCAACGGGTACGTCGGCATCCTCTATCTGGTCACAACGGCAGGTGCGGTGTATGTCGGCTAGCCGGACACCGACGATCGTGGTGGGGGTGACCGGAGCGTCAGGTGCGCTCTATGCCACACGGACCATCGCCGCGCTGCTCGAGCAGGGCTGTCGGGTGGAGTTCGTCGCCTCCGATTTCGGGCGCCGTCTGCTCCGGGACGAGCTGGGTCCCGAAGCGAGTGTGGAGGGGCTGCCGGCCTTTCTGACCGACCGGTATGGACCGACGGTCGAACGCGGGAGCCTGGTGATCCATGCCAACAAGGACGTCGGTGCGACGATCGCCAGTGGGAGCTACAGCTGCGCCGGGATGGTCATCGTTCCGTGCTCGATGAAGACCCTGGCGGGGGTTGCCCATGGCTTGTCGCGCACGCTGATCGAGCGAGCGGCCGACGTCATGTTGAAAGAGCAGCGCCGGCTGGTCGTGGTGCCCCGGGAGACGCCGATGAGCCTTCCCCAGCTACGGAACATGGTCGCCTGCGCGGAAGCGGGAGCCGTCGTCCTTCCCGCCATGCCAGCCTTCTACCAGGCCCCTCGAAGCCTGGACGACCTGGCCGACTTCATGGCCGGGAAGATCCTGTCGGCTCTTGGCCTCGAGCACCAGCTGTATCCAGCGTGGACAGGCGAGTACGAGAGCCGCCGGTGACTCGTCACTCAGCCGAGTCGCTCCCGCTCGACAAGACGCCCAGCCGGATCGAGGGCATGTTCGATGCGATTGCGGGCCGCTACGACCTGCTCAACCGCCTCCTGAGCGCGGGGCTCGACCGAAGCTGGCGGACGCGTGCCGTCCGGTCGCTCGGATTGACCGGTCGGGAGTCGGTGCTCGATCTGTGCACCGGGACCGCCGATCTGGCATTGGCGCTGACGGCCACCTGCGGTGGCTGCCGGGTGGTCGGGGTGGACTTCGCAGCCGAGATGCTGCGGCACGGGCGTCGGAAGGTCGTCGGTGTGCCGCACGGCCAGCGGATCGAACTTCTGCGGGGCGACGCGATGCGCGTGCCGGTCGCCGACACGAGCGTCGATGCGGCGACCATTGGCTTTGGCATTCGAAATGTCAGCAATCCCGCTCAGGTCCTCCGAGAGGTGCATCGGGTGCTTCGCCCTGGCGGTCGGCTGGCGATCCTGGAGTTCGGGCACCCGCGGTTGGCCCCGCTGAAGTCGCTGTATCTCTGGTACTTTCGCACGGTTCTGCCCATGGTGGGCCGCCTCGTCTCTAAACATCAGAGCGCCTATCGGTATCTGCCGGCTTCCGTGGGCACCTTCTATGAGCCCGCGGTCTTCTGTCAGGTCCTCTCTGCCGCCGGGTTTGTCGAGGTTCGGTCAGTCCCTTTGACCTGCGGGATCGTCTACCTCTATGAGGCCACCCGGCCGGCCTGACTCCTCAATCAGCTCAGGTCCCCGGCAGTCCCGGTATAATCGAATAAGTCCCTGATGTACTTTGACTTCGAGGGTCGCAACTTCGACACTCCGACTGTCGAGTCGGCGGTTTCGTGGCGCGAACAGATGCTGGTGTCCCTGTTTGGACACATTCTGCTCGTGTCCCTGGTCCTCTTCGTCCCGCGTCTCGACTTCTGGGAGAACTTTGAGGAGCGGCGCCTCGAGCGTCTCGCCCAGCAGGCAGAGCTGCGCGAACAGCAACGGCTCGCCATGGCTTCTCGCGAGCGGAACAGCTTTGTCTACATCGCGCCTCGGGTGGAGGCAGAGGTTCCGGTCACTCCGCGGCCAGACGCCCCATTGTCCGACCGGGACCGGGTGGCGCAGTCGCCTCTACGGACTCTCGATCCGGAGAGCCGGCTGCCTGTCGCCGAAGGCACGAGCCCAGAGTTCGCTGTCTTGGACAATCCTGACGAGGACCCCGACCTGCTCGCCCCGCTGGACCTCGAAGGCGAGGTCGAAGACACAGAAGAGGGAGATGCCACGGTCGAAGAGGACGAGATCGCCGAGGAGCGTCTCGCCGATGCCACGCTCGGTCACGGCGAGGAAGCGGAGGCGCCCGACGCGCCGGCCGAAACTCCAGGGGTGTCAGACGAAGATTTTCCGGGGACCGCGCAGTTCGCGGACTCCTCGCTGAGCCTGCCTGGTGCCGGACGGGGCGACCCGGATAACGCCCGGGCACGTCCCGATCTCAGTGCAGACGGTTTGCTGGGTGATGCGACACGGGGCCTCGAGCGGAGTCTCCAGCGGCGGACCTTTGGAAACCCCAGCGGCGACACCGGCCGATACGCCTCCGACATCAATTTTGACGCCAAGGGCGCCGACTTCGGTCCGTGGCTCAGTCGGTTTCGGGCCCAGATTTATCGCAACTGGTTCGTGCCGTATCGGGCGTGGATCGACAGCGGACACGTCGTGCTGACGTTCAACATCGACCGGACCGGCAGGATGACAGATTTGACCGTCCTGGAGCCGTCCCGAGTGGATCCGTTCAACCATTCGGCGTCCAACGCCTTGAAGATGTCCAACCCAACCCAACCGTTGCCGACCGACTATCCCGACGAGTCCGTGTTCTTCACGGTCACGTTCTATTTCAACGAGTACCCACCTCTTCGATGATGGTCATCCCATAGTGGGATGATGGTCATGCCCAAGATGATTGTCATCGCATCGTTGGCATGATGGTCATCCCAGGGTGGGATGACGGACGGTCCTGGGTTCCGCATGCGGCATCCGACACACGCACAGCAGGTCGGCTGGGTCCTCTTGCTGACGGTCCTGGTTGTCCTGGCCCTTTTCCGTTGGCTGTACGGCGAATGAGTCCCCGGTCAGTGGTACCGCGTCTGGTGGCGATCGTTGGCCCAACGGCTACAGGAAAGAGCGCTTTGGGTCTGGCCGTAGCGGAGCGGTTTGATGGTGAGGTCGTGAGCTGCGACTCCACCGCGGTGTATCGCGGTTTCGATATTGGGACCGACAAGCTCCCCCTGTCTCATCGACGGGGGGTCCGGCACCACCTGTTGGACGTCGCCGACCCAGTCGAGCAGTATTCGGCCGCCCGCTATGCCTCCGAGGCTGTCGAGGCCATCGATCGGATTACGGCGAGCGGACGCCTGCCGATCCTGGTGGGGGGAACAGGTCTGTACTACCGTGCCCTGACACGCGGGCTGTTCCAGGGCCCTGGCCGAGATGACGGGATTCGAGCGAGGTTGACGCGGAGCGCCGGTCGCCACAGCGCCGGCTGGTTGCACCGGATGGTGGCGAGGGTCGACCCCGCGTCGGCCGTGAGGATCCACCCTGGGGACGAAAAGCGGTTGGTTCGCGCGCTGGAGGTGTTCATGCTGACCAAGCGTCCGTTGACCGACCATTTCGTGGAGACGCGGTCGCCTCTGGACGCGTACGAGGTCGTTACCTTCGCCCTTCGTCTCCCGCCGGTCGAGACACATCGCCGGGTGCATGCACGGGTCGAGACGCAGTTCAAGACCGGTCTTCTGGATGAGGTGACGGGTCTGCTCTCGAGTGGGGTGCCGGAGGCGGCGCCGCCTTTTAGCGGTCTCGTCTATCGCCAGGCCCTGGAGCATATGCATGGTGTCCGCGATGAAACGGAGACTCGAGCACTGATCGTTCGTGAGAACCAGCGATACGCGCGGCGTCAGTTGATCTGGTTCCGCAAAGAGCCTAACCTACGGTGGATCGACCTCCCGGGCGAAGATCCAGACGCCCTGAGCGTGGTGGCGTCGGCGCTGGGTGATCATCCGTAACGATCGCCCGCGCGCTGGGACCGAACAACCAAATAGATGACGCAAAACGCGGACGACGTAGCGCCGGCTTCCTCGCACAACATCCAAGACGTGTTCCTCAACGGGGCGCGCCGCGAGCGGCTCGCCGTCACGATTCAACTGACGGATGGGTGTTGCCTGGATGCGACGATCAAGAGCTTCGATCGATTCGCCGTCGTCGTCGACCACGGTGGAGTCGACCATCTCATCTTCAAGCACGCGATAGCGTTGATTCGCCCGGCCACGACGCCTGGCACGACCCGCACATCGTGACAACCATCTCGAAGTCGATTCGGGCCGAGCTCGAGGCCCGCGAAAGCCTGACCCTCTCGTCGGCGGCGGCACGCAGCGCCGAGAGTCGCGGGCGTCTCCGCCACGAGGAGGAGGACCCAGTCCGACCGGCGTTTCAGAGAGATCGCGACCGCATCGTTCATTCCAAGGCGTTTCGGCGGCTCAAGCACAAGACACAGGTGTTTCTGGCTCCCACCGGCGACCACTACCGGACGCGGCTCACCCATACCCTCGAGGTGTCCCAGATAGCCAGGACGATCGCCAAGGTGCTCAGGCTGAACGAAGAGCTGACCGAGGCGATCGCGCTCGGGCACGACCTGGGGCACACCCCGTTCGGTCACGCCGGTGAGCGCGTGTTGCGCGGGTTGATCCCAGGCGGGTTCAATCACTACGAGCAAAGCTTGCGGGTGGTCGATGTGCTCGAGCAGGACGGGGCGGGGCTCAATCTGACGTGGGAGGTCAGGGACGGAATCGCCAGGCACTCGAAGGGCAAGGACGGGGCGCCGGTCGGTGCCGACCCGGAGAAGCGTGCCGCGACGATGGAGGGCCAGGTGGCGCGAGTCGCCGACATCATCGCCTATGTGAACCACGATATCGATGATGCCGTCCGCGCCGGAATCTTGCGCACTGACGCTCTTCCGAGCGATCTGGTGTCAACGCTCGGGGACAGCTCGTCGGCACGGATCGGCCGGATGGTGGGCGACGTCATCGAGCAGACCGATACCGAGGGTGACGCGCCGGAGATCAAGATGAGTGAGCCGGTGCTCACCGCGACGCTCAACCTCCGGACGTTTCTCTTTGACACCGTCTATGAGAACGACGTGGCCACGGCCGAATTCAAGAAGGCATGGGGCATCCTCGAGGGCCTGTGGGACAAGGTCCACGAGGCGCCTGAACAGTTCTTTGACACTCGAACGGTCGATCGGGACGGTGTCGACGTCGCCGCCCGAGACTTTCTGGCCGGTATGACCGACCGGTATGCGATTCGCCTGTTCGAGGAGCTCTATGTGCCCCGCTCCTGGGGCCGCCCTGAGGCGCTCTGACGGCGGGCGGGGATCGCCCGCTTTATCGGCCGTCCACGCAGGTGCGTGATACAATTCGTGGTTCGGTCTGCTGGTTTGTGATCCCAAGGAACGACTGATGGCGATGCTGCTGGATTTGCGCGAGGTGCGTGGGTCCGACGACCGCGTCGAGCGGACTGTCGCCCCTGCCGATCTGGCGGCCGAATCGAGGGATGACTATACGGTGGCGGCGCAAGTCCGACTGTCGCTCCGGCTACTCAAGGACGCTGCCAAGTATCGGCTTGTCGGGAACGTGACGACCACCCTCGAGCTGGGGTGCTGCCGATGCCTCGAGGCGTTTGACGTACCGGTGGATGTGCCGATCGACCTGATGTATTTGCCGCACAGCGAGAACACCGGGGAGGCGGAATCGGAGATCTCAGAGGAGGATCTATCAACGGCGTTCTATAGGAATGAACAGATTGATCTGGATCTGATGGTCCGCGAACAGTTTCAGCTCTCGCTGCCGATGAAACCACTGTGCGACGATGATTGCCGGGGGTTGTGTCCCGTCTGCGGGATCAATCGCAACCGCGAACGCTGCTCGTGCGACACCAGTTGGCGGGATCCGCGACTGGCGGTTCTTGAGACGCTACTTTCCGACGGTCGAAAGGGTTAACAGAAGAGATGGCCAATCCGAAGCGACGTCACTCTAAGACCCGCACTGCAAAGCGTCGCACACACGACGCGTTGACGCCGGTTGGTACGGGGGAATGCCCTCAGTGCCACGAGCCAAAGCTACCCCACAGGATCTGTCCGCATTGCGGCTACTACCGGGGTCGGCAGGTCAAGTTCATCAAAGACGTCTCGTGACGAGGAGACGGCACAGAGACCGGCTCATCGGCCGCGATGCACGTAGCCATTGACGCCGCCGGTGGCGACTTTGCGCCGCGCCATGTCGTCGAGGGCGCGCTGGTCGCGGCCCGCCATTTGGGCTTCGGTGTCACCCTTGTCGGGGAGAGTGCGAGGCTCGACGACGAGGTGGCGCGGCTGGACATCGGAGGCGTCGATGTTCGGATAGTCGATGCCCCGGATGTTATCGGGATGGAGGAGTCTCCGGCGGCATCCCTCCGAAAGAAACCCGGTGCCTCCGTCCGGCGAGCCGCGGAGGTCGTGGCCCGGGGGGAGGCGGCAGCGTTCTTCAGCGCCGGCAACACCGGGGCGACGTTGCTGGCGGCTCACGCCGCCTTTGGGTTGCTACCGGGCGTGGATAGACCTGCACTGGCGGCGACAATTCCGACTTTGGGACAAGGCGCCGTCTTGCTGGACGTCGGTGCCAACGTTGAGTGCCGTGCGGCTCATCTCGTGCAGTTCGCCGCTATGGGTCACGTGTATGCAAGCGTGTCGCTCGGTGTCGACAGTCCACGCGTTGGTCTGCTGTCGATTGGCGAGGAGGCGAGCAAGGGTAACGAGTTGACCCGCGACGCGCACCGCTTGCTTCGTGAAAGCGAGCTGGACTTTATCGGGAACGTCGAGGCTCGGGCCGTGTACACGGGCCAGGCAGACGTGATCGTGTGTGACGGGTTCACGGGGAACATCGCGCTGAAGACCAGCGAAGGGCTGGTGGAGGTCGTGGAGGAGTTGCTCCGAGAGGAGCTCAGCCGAACGTTCACGACTCGTGTCGGATTGCTCCTGTCTCGGCGAGCCTTCCGCCGTTTTCGTCGGAGGGTCGACTACTCGGAGTCGGGTGGAGCTCCGCTCCTGGGTGTCGCGGGCTTGTGTGTGGTCGGACACGGCCGGTCTTCAACGAAGGCGGTCCGCAATGCGGTGGCGATGGCCTACCGGTTCGCTCGGGAGGGTTTCGTCGAGAAGATCAGTCAGGGGATAGCTGCCATATGATCGCCTTCGTCTTCCCGGGGCAGGGGTCTCAGGCGGTCGGCATGGGCAAGGCCCTTGCCGAGCGGTTTGACGTGTGTCGAGAGACCCTCGAGCAGGCCGATGCGGCGCTCGGTGAGTCACTGACGTCCCTGTGCTTCGAGGGACCGGAGGAGGCCCTGCGCCTGACCGAGAACACCCAGCCGGCCGTTCTCGCCGTCAGCGTCGCCACACACCGGTTGTTGGTGTCACAGGGAATCAGGCCGGGGATTACGGCCGGTCACAGCCTGGGTGAGTACTCGGCGCACGTCGCAGCAGGTACGATATCCTTCGCGGACGCTTTGCGAACCGTGCGGCGTCGGGGCCGTGTCATGCAGGACGCCGTGCCGGTTGGAGCGGGGGCCATGGCTGCGGTGATAGGGCTCGAGGCCGACACCGTTGCTCGAGCTTGTGTGGATGTGGCGAACGGCGAGATCGTGAGCCCCGCGAATCTCAACGCGCCCGGACAGGTGGTGATCGCCGGCGCGGCGTCTGCGGTAGAGAGGGCGGGGGAGAGAGCAAAAGAGTTGGGTGCACGACAGGTGCGGCCATTACCCGTAAGCGCGCCGTTTCACTGCGCGATGATGGAGCCGGCAGCACGGCAACTGGAGCCGATCCTGCGGAGCTTGGTCGTTTCAGATCCGGAGATTCCGGTCGTGTCGAACGTCGATGGGCAGCCCACGCAGGGGGCAGCCGCGGCGATCGATGCGTTGGTTCGGCAGGTGAGCGCACCGGTGCAGTGGCAGGCCGTCGTGCAGCGGCTGATGGACTCGGGTGTCACGACCTTCGTGGAGGTCGGCCCGGGCCGGGTTTTGAGCGGGCTGATCAGGAAGATTGACCGGCGGTCACGCGTTGCCGGTGTTGCGGACCCCGATGGTCTGGACCGGCTCCAACGGCTACTGGCGGAGGCCCCGGAGAATCACGAGGCGGGTGCATGAGTAGGTTGAGCGGGCGGGTTGCGCTCATCACTGGGGCGTCGCGCGGTATCGGGAGGGCAATCGCGGAGCGCTGCGCGGCGGAGGGCGCGACGGTGATCGCGTGCGCTCGTGAAAAGAACGCTGAGCCGGTGGTCAACGACATCGTGGCAGCGGGTGGCGTGGCCGAGTCGTGTGCGATGGACGTGACCGACCCGGAAGGCATCGGCGATGTCGTCCGGATGGTCCTCGAGAAGTTTCACGCCGTCGATATTCTCGTCAACAACGCTGGCATCGTTCAGGATCAGTTGTTGATGCGGATGAAGCCAGATGAGTGGAATGCGGTGCTCGCGACAAATCTTACCGCGGCCTTCACGTGCACCCAAGCCGTCCTCCGACCGATGCTGAAGCAGCGCCGAGGGCGGATCATCAACATTGGCTCGGTCGTGGGACAGTCTGGGAACCCTGGGCAGGCGAACTACGCGGCCTCGAAGGCCGGGCTGATCGGGTTCGCGAAGGCCATGGCCCGCGAGGTTGCGTTGCGTGGGATTACGGTCAATGTCGTCTCGCCGGGGATGATCGAAACTGATATGACCGCGAGGCTCGAAGACAAAGCGCGCGAGGCGCTGGCCGGGCAGATTCCGCTGGGACGATTCGGTACCCCCGATGATGTCGCGGCGGCCGTGTGCTTTCTCGCATCGGATGAAGCGTCGTATATTACTGGGCAGGTTCTGAGTGTCAACGGTGGGATGTATATGTAGGAGGCTGAGGAATGGCCGTTGCTGACAAAGTCAAAGGCATCATTGTCGAACAACTAGGTGTGGATGAGGAGGAGGTCACGACGGACGCGTCGTTCGTTGACGACCTGGGCGCTGATTCGCTCGATACCGTCGAGCTGGTCATGGCGTTCGAGGAGGAGTTCGGGCTGGAGATCCCGGACGAGGACGCGGAGAAAATCACCCGCGTCAAGGAAGCCGTGGATTACATAAACGCGCACTCCAAGGGCAAGAAGTAGGTTGGTGTTTGTAGAGTAGATCATGGCGCAGAGGCGTGTCGTTGTCACAGGCGTTGGCCTGGTCTCCTCGATCGGTATCGGGACCCAGCCGACCTGGGAGGGGCTCTGTGCGGGCCAGACGGGGATCGGCCCGATCACCCACTTCGAGGCGAGCGCGTTCACGGTCAGGATCGCGGGTGAGGTCAAGGGGTTCGACCCCCTCGACTTCGTCGACAAGAAGGACGTCAAGAAGATGGACGTCTTCATCCAGTACGCGATCGCGGCATCGACCTTTGCCGTTCGCGATGCCGGTCTCGAGGCCGACGTGCCCCTGGGTCGGGACGTCGGGGTCTTTATCGCGTCTGGGATTGGCGGGTTCAGCACAATCGAGCGCGAGCATCGGGCGTTGCTGAAGGGCGGGCCTCGGAAGATCTCCCCGTTCTTTATCCCGTCGGCCATCATCAACCTGGCCGCAGGACAGGTGTCGATCAAGTTTGGCGCCCGGGGACCGAACTCAGCCACGTGTACGGCCTGTTCGGCTTCGGCTCACGCGCTGGGCGACGCCATGGAGCTCATCAAGCGCGGCGCCGCGGATGTGATGATTGCGGGAGGGTCGGAAGCTGCGATCACGCCGATGGGGGTTGGCGGATTCGCGGCGATGAGGGCGTTGTCGACCCGGAACGACGAGCCCGAACGAGCGAGCCGGCCCTTTGACAAGGACCGTGACGGGTTCGTGATCGGCGAAGGGGCGGGCGTGCTGATTCTTGAAGAGCTCGAACGCGCGAGACGGCGCAACGTTCCCATCTATGCCGAGCTCGTCGGATACGGCATGTCGGCCGATGCCCACCACATGACGGCGCCGGCGGAAGACGGGAACGGCGCGGTCCGGGTGATGCAGCTCGCGCTTGACCAGGCAGCGGTGGAGCCCAGCGCCGTCGACTACGTGAATGCGCACGGCACCTCGACGCCCTACAACGACAGGTTGGAGACGTTGGCCATCAAGAAGTGTTTCGGCGACCACGCCGAGAAGCTGGCGATTTCGTCTACGAAGTCAATGACGGGGCACCTGCTCGGTGCGGCCGGTGGTTTGGAGGCTGGCGTCACGGCGATGGTCCTTCGCGACCAGGTCATTCCGCCCACGATCAATCTCGATAACCCCGACCCCGAGTGCGACCTTGACTACGTGCCGAACGAGAAGCGGCAGGCGTCCGTGACCCACGCGCTGTCGAACTCCTTCGGATTCGGCGGCACCAACGCGAGCCTGCTGTTCAAGCGATACGAAGGATGAGGCCGGCAGCTTCGCGCTGAGTCAGCCGTCATCCCTCTGACCTTTTAGATGCCGATGAAGATCGCCGTGTGTATCAAGCAGGTCGTCACCCGTGACTGGCCGCTGCGTGTCGACGAGGCCGGCCGGTGGGTGCGTGACGGGGACGCCAGTTTCGAGATGAACGAGCCGGACGCCTACGCGCTGGAGGAGGCGCTGCGTTTGAAGGAGCAACACGGGGGAGAGGTGGTCGTCTGCTCGGCCGGTCCGGCACGCGTGTCGCAGGTGCTGCGAGAGGCTCTTGCGCGTGGCGCCGACCGAGCGTTGCACGTCGAGAGCGACGAGCTGGCCAGCGCGGACACGGCCGCGGTCGCGGCGGCCCTCGCCGGAGCGCTTCGCGATGAATCTGCCGATCTGGTATTGACCGGGTTGCAGTCCGACGACCAAGGCTTTGGTCAGACAGGCGTGGTGCTGGCCGAGCTCCTCGGGATTCCGCACTCGACCATCATCATGGAAGTCGTGGTCGAGGAGGTCGCCGACGGTCCGGGGCAGGTTCGAGTCAAGCGCGAGCTCGAGGGGGGTTGGTTTCAGTGGGTGACGATGCCCACCCCGGCACTGCTGACGATCCAGAGCGGGATCAATCAGCTCCGGTACGCCACGCTCAGAGGCATCATGGCCGCCAAGAAGAAGGAGATCCGGAAGCTCGTGCCTGAGGGCGCGCCCGCGGCGGGGCAGCGAATCGTCGGTCTGTACGTGCCCGAGAAGGGGAAGGAGACCCACTTCATCGCCGGATCGGCACCGGAGGCTGCCAGGGAGCTCGTCCGCGTCCTTCGAGAGGATGCCCGGGTTTTTTAGTCCACTAGGACGAGAGGAGTACAGGAATGATCCTCGTCATTGCCGAACAGCGAGACGGTGTGCTCAACCAGGCGTCGCTGGAGGCCGTCGCTGCGGCTCAGCAGATATCGGAGCTGGTTGAGGGCCCGGTCAAGGTCGCCGTCGTCGGCGGAAATGTCTCCGGCTTGACGGGAGTCCTCGCCACGGCCGATGTCGCCGAGGTGCTCACCGTCGAATCTGACGCGCTTACGACCTATACGGCCGACGGGTTTGTCGACGCCTTGGCTCAGGTCGTCGCCGCCGAGACACCGAATCTCGTGCTGTGTCCGCACACCTACCAGACCAGGGATTACGCACCCAAGCTAGCGACGAGGCTGAAGCGGTCGCTGGTGACCGATTGCATCGGTGCCAAGTCGGTGCCGGAGGGCGTGGCCTTCGTTCGGCCGATGTTCCAAGGAAAGCTCGTAGCCGACGTCGTGGTTGACGGCGAGGCACCGCATTTCGTGAGCGTGCAGATCGGAGCGTATCGCGCTGACGCTGTGAAGGCCGGCGCGGGCCCGGCACCAACCCGAGGTATCGCCGTGCAGGTCGACGGGGCCATTCGACAGCGGGCGGAGGCGCCGTTCAAGGAGGCGAAGCAAGCCGTCGACCTGACGCAGGCGGAGCGGATCGTTGCGGTGGGACGCGGGATCAAGGGCCAAGAGCATCTCCCGCTCGTGCAGGAGCTGGCCAAGGCCCTCGACGCCGAGGTCGCGGCATCGCGACCCATCTGCGACTCGGGATGGCTCCCGATGGACCGCCAGGTGGGGAGCTCGGGCCAGACGGTCGCTCCGAAGTTGTATCTGGCACTGGGCATCTCGGGTGCGATTCAGCACCTGGTCGGGATGAAGGGCGCCCGAACGATCGTGGCGATCAACAAAGATGCGGATGCGCCCATTTTCGAGGTCGCGGACTACGGGATCGTCGGTGACTTGTTCGAGGTGGTGCCTGCCCTAACGGCCATTTTGGGAGAGTGAGCTGGACCGCGATACGCTGGACGTTGATGTCCTGATCGTCGGAGGAGGGCCCGCAGGGCTGTCCGCTGCGATTCGCCTTGCCAGCCTGCAGAAGGCGAGCGGTGGCGAGCCCCTTTCGATCGCCGTCCTCGAAAAGGCGCGCGAGAACGGGGCGCACATGCTCTCGGGCGCCGTACTCGATCCCTCGGCTCTGGAGGATCTTGTCCCCGACTGGAAGGCCCGAGGTGCACCATTGGATACGCCGGTCGACCGCGACCGGATGTACCTGCTGACGCCGAGCGGCCAGCTTCGGTCACCCTGGACACCCCCGCCCCTTCGCAACCACGGGAACTACGTCATCTCGCTCCACGGCTTCGCCAAGTGGCTGGCAACCCAGGCCGAGTCGGCCGGCGTCGATATCTTCACCGGGTTCCCCGGGACAGAGGTGCTCTTCGAAGGCACGCGGGTTGTCGGTGTCCGCACGGGCGACCGCGGAGTCGACCGTGAGGGAAATCGAAAGCCACACTTCGAGCCGGGCGTGGATATCAAGGCCCAGGTGACCATTTTCGCCGATGGTGTGCGCGGGAACCTGACCAAGACCCTAGTCAAGAAGCTGTCGCTGGACGAGGGACGGCTTCCGCAAGCATACGCGGTAGGGATCAAGGAGCTTTGGGACCTGCCCCCCGACCGCGTCGGCGCGGGAGAGGTTGTTCACACGCTCGGGTATCCGCTTCGCGTCGAGGAGTTCGGGGGCGGCTTTATCTACGGACTGCCGGACGGACGTGTGTCAGTTGGCTTCGTGGTCGGCCTGGACTACCGCGACCCGATGTTCGACCCACACGTCGCCTTTCAGCGCTTCAAGCAGCACCCGTTCGTGTCTGGTCTGCTTTCGGGCGGTCAGATGGTGCGTTATGGCGCCAAGGCACTGCCCGAAGGCGGCTGGCACGCGATTCCCCGCTGTCACATGGACGGCGGCCTGATTGTCGGTGACGCCGGCGGGTTCCTCAACTCGATACGTCTCAAGGGCATTCACTTGGCGATGCGGACCGGAATGTGTGCGGCCGAGACAGCGCTGGCGGCGATTCGCAGCGGAGACACCAGCGAGGCCGGCCTGGCAGACTACGCGACAAAGGTGGCGTCGGGTCCGATTCGCGACGAGCTGTATCCGGTGCGAAACGTCCACCAGAGCTTCGGCCACGGTCTCATAGCTGGCCTGGCCTACTCCGGTCTTTCGCTGCTGACCGGCGGGTGGTGGGTTCGCGATCCGATGCCGACGGAGGCTGGGCACGAGCGGATGCAGCAGGTGGGAGAGAACGCGGCTCACGGGAACGGCGTAACGGTGACGATCGATCGGACACTCACCTTCGACAAGCTGACCAACGTGCACTACTCCGGTACCCGGCACGATGAGGACCAGCCGTCGCATCTGCTGGTGCAGGACACCGATATCTGCCGCACGAGGTGCCTGACAGAGTATCGGAACCCCTGCACGCGTTTCTGTCCCGCCAACGTGTACGAGATGGTTGATGCCGATGACGGGTCGGGAGGAAAACGGCTCAAGATCAGCGCATCGAACTGCGTCCACTGCAAGACCTGCGACATCATGGACCCGTACCAGATCATCGATTGGATCCCCCCTGAAGGCGGAGGGGGGCCGCAGTACGAAGGGATGTGACCGCGCGCCGGCTCTCACGTCTGCAGTTGGCCCAAGCGGCTGTCATTGCGGCCGCCGCGTATCCCGTGGTGGCGATGCTGGGTCGGACGTTGCGGTGGAGGGTTGACGGCTACCGCCACCTCGAGGATATTCTCGGCGCGGACCGACAACCGGTGATGGCCTTCTGGCACGGTCGCATTCTTCCGGCAACCTATTTCTTTCGCAACCGCGATATCGTCGTGATGATTTCGGAAAACTTCGACGGCGAGTGGATCGGCCGACTGATCCAGAAGTTCGGGTTCGAGGTGACCAGAGGGTCGACGTCGCGGGGTGGTCGTCGCGCACTCGTCGAACTGCGACACGCGATGAGTGCCGGGAAGCCCGCGGGATTTGCGGTTGATGGTCCGCGCGGTCCCGCGAGGGTGGCCCAGCCCGGGGCTGTGTGGCTCGCCAGGCTGACGGGAAACCCGATTCTTCCGTTCCACTTGGAGGCCGATCGGTCTTGGAACCTCTCGAGTTGGGACCGCGGGCAGGTACCAAAACCGTTCAGTCATGTTGCGTTGGCCATTGGTGAGCCAATCCGAGTGGACCCGGCGGCGTCTGATGAGCAACTCGAGGCCGACCGCCTCGAGCTCGAACGTTCACTGGCGACGCTGGTCGAGCGGACTGGCGAGATGTTGGCCGGCTAGACCCTGGAGCGAACCGTGCAGTCCGAGAAGAAAGAGAGCAGCGCGGGCGGCGTCGTCCTCGTGACATCGGACCGGTTTGGCGAGCACGTGACGCCCGATGGACACCCCGAGCGTCTGGAGCGCTTCCAGGTGATGCAGGAAGTCGCGCTGCGCTGGGAACGCGACGGGGGGCAGGTCGTGCGTCCTACCACGGCCAGCACGCCAGACCTTGCCCGCGTCCATTCGGGCCAGCACATCGATCGTCTCGGGGCTACGGCCGGTCGGACCGTTCGTCTGGACCCCGATACGTGGACCTCACCGGAATCTGAGGCGGTCGCAAGATTGGCGGCGGGTGCCGTGCTCGTCGCGGTCGACCACGCGATCGAGCGGCGTCACCCCGCGGTCGCCTTTGTCAGACCGCCAGGTCACCACGCCGAACGAGACCGGGCCATGGGTTTCTGTCTCTACAACAACGTCGCCGTCGCGGCGGCGTATGCCCGAGACTGTGGTCTCGAGAAGATCGCGATTGTCGACTACGACGTACACCATGGCAATGGCACGCAGTGGATGTTTTACGACGACCCGAACGTGCTCTTTGTGTCGATGCACCAGTACCCCTTCTATCCTGGGACTGGCGCCGCAGACGATGTCGGTGTCGACGCAGGCAGCGGGTATACGGTGAATATCCCCCTCGCCGCCGGCGCCGGAGACGCTGACTATGACCTGGTGTTTCAACAGGTCGTGCTTCCGGTGCTCGACGCGTACGGTCCCGACATGGTGCTGCTGTCAGCCGGATACGATGCGCACGATCGTGACCCGTTGGGTGGGATGGCCGTGACCACGGAAGGGTATACACGGATGACGACGATGCTGCGTCAGTACGTTGACCGCCGATGCGACGGACGGATGGCGGCGGTGACCGAGGGCGGCTACGACTTGACCGCCCTGGAGGAATGCCTGACGGAGACGCTGCGAGTGCTGTCTGACCCCTCGCCAAGGTTGAGGGGGACCGTTGAGGGTCCGACCGACGTGGCGCAGGCCTCCGTGGCGTCGGTCCGACGCGCACAGGCGGGGTTCTGGACGCTATAATCGAACCCCTCTGCTCCGTGCGCGACTACGACCCTCAATCCATCGAACGCAAATGGCAGAAACGCTGGGCGGAGACCCGGGCGTTCGAGCCGGTCGAGGACCCCACTCGCGAGAAGTTCTACTGTCTCGTGATGTTTGCCTACCCGTCCGGTCACGCCCACGTCGGGCACGTACGCAACTACATGATCGGCGACGTCGTGGCGCGGACCAAGCGGATGCGCGGATTCAACGTCCTACACCCGTTCGGGTGGGACGCCTTCGGACTGCCAGCTGAGAACGCGGCCATCAAGCACGGGACCCACCCGGAGACCTGGACCCGCGACAACATTGCTCACATGAAGGGGCAGTTGCAGCGGCTGGGGATCAGCTACGCCTGGGACCGCGAGTTCGCGACCTGCGACCGAGACTACTATCGCTGGAACCAATGGCTGTTCCTCAAGATGTACGAGCGAGACCTCGCCTACCGGCGGCGCTCGAACGTCAACTGGTGCCCGTCGTGTCAGACCGTGCTCGCAAACGAACAGGTCGTCGATGGCGCGTGCTGGCGGTGCGGCACGGCCGTCCTGGAACGTGAGCTCGACCAGTGGTTCTTTCGCATCACGGCCTATGCCCAGCAGTTGCTCGACGGTATCGAAGGTCTCGACGAGTGGCCCGAGAAGGTACTCACGATGCAGCGGAACTGGATCGGCCGTTCACAGGGGGTCCGGCTCCAGTTTGCGGTGGTGTCGCACGGCAACCGGGACGCCGACGAGCCCGAGACGTCGAGTCTCGATGTCTTCACGACGCGCCTGGACACGATCTACGGCGCGACCTTTGTTCTGCTTGCTCCCGAGCATCCGTTCGTTGACGAGATCGCCCAGACGCTCGCGGACCCAGCGGGGTTCCGCGCCCGAGTCGAGCAGTTTCGGGCGTTGGACAGGACGGCCCGTCTGACGGGGGAGATCGAGAAGGAAGGTTTCGACACTGGCCGGCGCGCCATCAACCCATTCACCAACGAGGCCATCCCGATATGGGTGGCCAACTTCGTCCTGTCGGACTACGGCACTGGCGCGATCATGGCGGTGCCGGCCCACGACCAGCGTGACTTCGAGTTCGCCCGCAAATACGAGCTGCCGGTGAAAGTCGTGATCCAACCCGACGGCCCTGAGGGCAAGAGTCCCCTCGATGGCGGCACGTTGGAGGAGGCTTTTGCCGCCGTGGGGTCTGTGGTCGACTCCGGCGAGTTTTCAGGTATGCCCGCGGCAGAGGCCGTGGAGGCGATGACGCGGTCCGCGGAGCAGCGCGGTGTGGGTCGCGAGGAGGTGCAGTTTCGACTCAGGGACTGGGGGGTTTCCAGACAGCGCTATTGGGGCACGCCGATTCCGATTGTGTATTGCGACACGTGCGGACCCAAGCCGGTCCCCTATGAGGACCTACCGGTCGAGCTGCCGAAGGTGACGGAGTTTTCAGGTCGCGGCGATTCACCGCTGGCCCGGATCCCAGAGTTCGCGCAGACGGTGTGCCCGGAGTGCGGGGGTCCGGCGACCCGCGAGACCGACACCATGGACACCTTCGTCGATTCGTCGTGGTACTTCTACCGGTACTGCGACCCGACCAACGACCAGGCGCCGTTCGATGTCGACAAGGTGAAGTACTGGACGCCCATCGACTTCTATAGCGGCGGCGTCGAGCATGCCATCCTCCACCTGATTTATTCGCGCTTCTTCTGCCGCGTATTCGGCGACCTCGGTCTGGTGTCCCACAACGAGCCCTTCACCCGGCTGCTGACCCAGGGGATGGTCTTGCGTCACGGCGCCGTGATGTCAAAGTCGAAGGGCAATGTCGTCGACCCGGACGAGATGCTGGCCAAATACGGTGCCGATGCCCTTCGGTTGTATGAGATGTTCGTCGCTCCACCCGAGAAGGAGATCGAATGGACCGACGCCGGTCTCGAAGGAAGCGCCCGGTTTCTGCGTCGGGTGTGGCGAGCGGTAATGATGGCCGTCGAGGCGGACTGTTCGGCCGACGGTCCGCCAGTGAACCTGGGTGACGGAGACATCGAGCTTGACGCCGCCGAGCGGTCGTTGCGACGAAAGACCCACGACACCATCCGCCGGGTGTCGTCCGACATCGAGCCCCGCGTCCATCTCAACACGGCGATTTCTGCACTGATGGAGTTGGTCAACGAGCTAT
This sequence comes from Vicinamibacterales bacterium, assembly GCA_965249105.1. Lineage (GTDB taxonomy): Bacteria > Acidobacteriota > Vicinamibacteria > Vicinamibacterales > UBA8438 > CAUZIB01. Next base: position 4,090,933 of record OZ252219.1, read on the forward strand.
ACGCCTTCCAGGAACGCGAGACCACGACTGCGGCGTCGACCGCCGTCGTGGCGGAGGCTCTGGAGGCGTTGGTGCTGATGCTCTCGCCGTTTACCCCACATCTCTGCGAGGAGCTCTGGGAGGCGCTTGGTCACTCGCAGGGCGTGGTGGCGGCCGGTTGGCCGACCTTCGACCCCGAAGTGGCTCGCGCGGATGAGGTGGTGGTGCCGGTGCAGGTCAACGGCCGGGTGCGCGCGCGTCTGACCATCGACGCGGGAATGTCGTCGGCCGATTTGGAGGCGCTCGCCCTGCAGGACCCTCAGGTCCTCCCTCACACCTCGGACAAGAAAATCTCTCGGATCATTGTCGTTCCTGGCAAGTTGGTCAACATCGTGGCACGATAGGCAGACCGTGAGGGGAGGCAGGCGCGAACGACGTCGGGCGATCGTAGGCGCACTACTCCTCTGTGTCGTCCTGTCGAGCACCGGATGCGGATACGCGCTGTCCGGACGCGGCGCCTTTCTTCCGGAGTACATCGAGACAATAGGCATCCCGATGTTCGGCAACGAGACCCAGGCGTTCGAAGTGGAGCTGCTTCTGACGCAGCAGGTCCGACAGGAGTTCATCGGCCGAGGATCGTATCGTGTCGTGGCCGAGACCACCGGGGTGGACGCGGTACTGGCCGGGACCATCCGGAACATCACCATCCGGCCGGCCAGCTTCACGGCCGACCAGCAGGTCTCTCGATACATTTTTACGCTGACCGCGAGCATCGAGTTCAAGGACATGACGACCGACGACGTACTGTGGCAGAACCCGAGCCTCGTGTTTCGGGATGAATACGACGTGGCCTCCGGTGGCGGCGTCGTGCAGAGCGTATCGTCCTTCTTTGGCCAACGCTCGAATGCGGTCGAGCGCGTGGCGACCGATTTCGCGCAGACCGTTGTCAGCTCGATTCTCGAGGCGTTCTAGACGCCAGTTTTTGTGGCCACTCCGGCATCGATCCAGACCCAGATAGCCTCCGGCACCGTTGATTCGGTGTATCTCGTCCTGGGCGACGATGAGCACGAGAAGACTGAGCTGGTGGCCGAGTTCGACAGCCTCTTCGAAGAGGATCTCCGCGTCTTCAACTGTGATCGATTCCACGGCGGGGATGCCACTATCGGCCAGCTGCTGGATGCTGCGCGGACGATGCCGATGATGGCAGCCAGGCGTTTGGTCGTCGTGAGCCGGGCCGAGCGCCTGCTGGAGCCGGCCAGAGAGAGCCAGGCGGCGACGCGTGACGCGGAGGCGCTCGCGGTGTTCGTCGAGAGCCCACCGCCCCATGTCGTGCTGGTACTGGTGTCCGGACGGCTGGATGAGCGTCGGAAGCTGACCAAGCGGTTGCTGGCCAACGCGACCGTCGTTCGGTGTGGCGTTTTGGAGACGGTGGCCGATGCTCAACGCTGGATCCGTGCTCGTCTCAAGGCGACCAACGGGAAAATGTCGGCGGCCGCTGTTCGCATGCTGGGCGAGCGAATCGGTCCAGATGTCGTGCGCCTCAGGGATGAGCTCGAGCGGCTTCTCTTGTTTGCCGCCGACGGTGTCGAAGTCTCCGTGGGAGATGTCCGCGACGTATCGGGTCCCGCGACGGCCCACGATGACTGGGCAGTGACGCGGGCGATCGAGCAAGGCGCCACCGACGTGGCCCTTCGAGAGCTGGGGCTCACCCTCGAAAGTGGGGCCGTCCCCTACATGGTGCTCGGGCAGCTGGCGTGGGTGGCTCGGAGTCGACGGCCGACGGCACTTGTGCCGTCGGCCATCGACGCCGTCTTCCGGACAGATCTTGCCCTCAAGCGCTCGGCCGGTGAGCCGAGGGTCTTGCTCGAGCAACTCGTCGTCGAGTTGTGCGGAGGGTAGGAGCCGGACGCTCGCGGCCGTCAGGCCGCGACTGCGGTCTTCTGAAGACGCTGCGTAAGGCGCGACTTGTGCCGCGCTGCCGCATTGGCGTGAATGACGCCCTTGCTGACGAGCGTGTCGATCAGAGATACGGTGTCGCGTAGAGCCTTCTTGGTCGCGTCGCCACCGCCTTGCTCGGTGTCATTCTCGATGGCCGCACGAACGGACTTGAGCGCATGACGCATGCGGCTCCTGAGCTCCCGGTTGCGACTTCGCCGGATGGTGCTGAGGCGGTGGGCCTTCTTCGCAGATTTGTGAGTTGCCACTCGGGAAACTATATACGAACCTCCGCGTGGAGAGGCACTATCCGCGCTTCAAGCGTCTGAGCGTGCGTCGGTCTCGCTTGTCCGGAGCCCCGCGATTGGCGGGCGGTCGTGGGCCGGCTCGTCGAAGAAGGTCCCGGAGCTCCTGCTCTTCCTGGGTGGGCGGAGGTGTCACGTCCTCATACATCGTTCGAGCCATTGCCTTGGGGACATGGGTATCGCCTAGCGACGCCACGAGGAGCCGGCGCCGACGATTGCCCGCCAGGGACAGGTCGAGCTGGTCCCCGACCCGGAGCTCACGGTGTGGTCTTCCGCGGTCACCGTTGACCAGCACTTTGCCACCCTTGCAGGCGCGCTGGGCCTCGGACCGGGTCTTGAATACGCACGCGACGTCGAGCCATACGTCTAGGCGGACCATGTTGGCTTACCGACGCCTGCAGCTTGGGGTCGGCCGGGGATGCATTGGCCTGGACTACCTGGGCTCCACCTTCTCGTAGTCGCCTGAGACCGGAGGCGTGTCGGAGAGGACTGGGATCCTGCGACCGTTCACCACCTCCCAGCTCTTGTAGATGACGCCATCGGGCTCGCGGCGGCCTGTCACGGTCGGGGTCGTGGACTGCACCTTGTCGACATAGTCGAGCGTTTCTGGAAACGGTGGAATCTGGTTGCCGTATCGTGTGACGGCGCCGGGCCCGGCGTTGTAGGCAGCCAGTGCCAGCTCTTCGTCGTTGTCGTACCTGGTAAGGAGACTCTTGAGGTAGCGGATTCCCCCTTGCAGGTTTTCGTCCGGGTCGTAGGGGTTGCGGACACCTAGCTCGTCTGCGGTCGTGGGCATCAGCTGCATCAAACCCATCGCGCCAGCCGAGGAGCGAGCGTTGGGATCGAAGCCAGACTCGACTTGGACGACGGCTCGGACCAGATCTCTTCGCACGCCGAACCGGTCGGCATGTTGCGTGATCAGGTCATCGAATCGACCCGGCAAGTCGGGTGTCGCGACGCGGCGCGTCGTCCGAATCGCGGTCGTGCCCGGTACCCGAACGGTCGGAGTCGTTCCGGACTGGGGGCGGTCCGAGAGCACCAGGGTGCCGTTGGCGTCCCGCCAGCTATAGATCTGCGCTTCGGCAGAACCGACACCGATGCTCGCACCGATACAGAGTGCGGCGAAGGCGATCACGTTCGGTCGTCGATCCATAGCGCTAGTCTCCGTCGGCCAACATCCGGGTCACCAATGTGCGGCTCTCGGAAAACAACTCTCCGATCTTATCGGGCAACTGTCCTCCGGCCTCCGCGAAATCCTGGCGACCCCCGCCCCGTCCGCCAATAATCGGGGCCAGTGACTTCACCATCTGGCCGGCGTGCACCCGTCCGGCCAGGTCTTTGGTGACCGAAACAAGCAGCGAGACTTTGCCTCCTCGCTCAGACGTCAGCACGACAACGCCCGTTCCGAGCCGGTCTCGGATGGAATCTGACAGCGATCTCAGGGCCGCCTTTTCGAGGTCGTTGACCTGGCGAGTGACCATCTTGACCCCTTCGACCTCGAAAACGTCCTGCGTCTCATCTCGTCCTGGGCCGCCCATGGCCGCTTTGACCTTGAGTTGCTCGATCTCGCGGCTTTGTCTCTTGGTCTGGGTTTGCAACCGCCGTACCGTCTCGACCGCTTGGTCGACCGGCGCGGCCAGCGCGCCCAGTACCTCGTCGAGCGTGCGACTGCGCGTATGAAGATAGGCGAGGGCTCCATCTCCGGTGAGCGCGTCGATTCGTCGAACACCGGCGGCAACGCCGTTCTGCTGCGTAATGAGAAACGGCCCGATCTCACCGGTGGCGCCGCAGTGCGTGCCGCCGCAGAGTTCCATCGAGATGTCTGGGATTGACACGACCCTGACCTGGTCTCCGTACTTCTCGCCAAACAGGGCCATGGCGCCGTCGGCGATAGCCTCCTCAGTTGACCGCACGGTGGTCTCGACCGGGTGGTTGCCATAGATCTGCTGGTTGACTCGCCGCTCAATCGCCGTCAACTCGTCAGGCGTGACCGGTTCGAAGTGGGAGAAGTCGAATCGGAGGCGGTCGGGCGCAACGAGGGAGCCCGCCTGCTTGACGTGGGTACCGAGTGCGTCGCGGAGTGCCGCGTGTAGCAGATGCGTGGCCGTGTGATTGCGCCGAGTCGCGTCGCGGGTCGTTTCGTCGACGCGCGCCGTGACGTGGTCTCCGGTCGTAAGGAGACCCGAGCCGACCCGGACGGAGTGCACCCGTGGTCCCGATGAGCTCAGGCGTCCCATCGCCTCGACGACCGCCTGCCCAGCATTGCCATCGATCTGGCCTGTGTCCGAGACCTGGCCGCCTGCCTCCACGTAGAAAGGCGTGCGCTCCAGGACCAGGTAGCCGGTCGCGCCCTCCCCAAGCTCCGGGACCTGCTGTCGCTCGGCGTCGAACAGCGCAAGGAGCGGCGTGTCGGCGACGGTGACTCCCGTGTACCCCTCGAACGCGTCGCCCATCGAATGCAGCGTCTGTTTGGCCTCGTCGGAAAGATAGGCGAAGTCACCGGTCGCGGACGCCTCAAACGCGCGGCCAGAACGTGACTTCTGTCGCTGCGCGTCCATGGCGTGTTCGAAACCGGACCGGTCGAGATCAAGACCGCGCTCGCTCGCCAGGTCTTCGATGAAGTCCAGAGGGAGCCCGTAGGTATCGTAGAGGCGGAAGACCTCCTTGCCGTCGACCTGCTGAGTGGCCGTATCGACTGCGGCCGTCAGGACCGCCTCCAGACGAGGAAGCCCGTCGTTGAGTACGGCGTCAAACCGCTCTTCCTCTCGCTGAACAACCGGCGCGATCGAGTCGCGGCCCGACCGCAGCGCCGGATAGGCGGTTTCCATCTGCTCGACGACGGTGTCGACGAGACGATAGAGGAAGGGTTCGGCCATCCCGAGCTTCTTCCCATGCCGCATTGCGCGACGCATGATCTTGCGAAGCACATAGCCTCTCCACTCGTTGGACGGCAACACCCCATCGGCGATCAGGAAGGTCATCGCCCGCATGTGGTCGGCCACCACCCGCATAGACGTGTCGGAGGCGTCACCGCTCGAGGCCCCGTCGGGGCTCAGCGGTCCGTACGTGGTGCCTGACAGCTCTCCGATGGTCCTCAGCAACGGCGTGAACAAGTCGGTGTCGTAGTTGGAGAGGGTGCCTTGGAGGACCGCCACGATTCGTTCCAGACCCATCCCGGTGTCGATCGATGGAGCTGGGAGCGGACTCATGACGCCAGCGGCGTCTCGCTCGAACTCCATGAACACGTTGTTCCAGATCTCGACATACCGATCGCAGCTGCAGTCGATGCCGCGACAGATCGGCTCCGAACAGGGTAGGTCGTCGCCGCCGTGATAGTGGATCTCAGAGCATCGTCCACACGGGCCGGTGTCGCCCATGGCCCAGAAGTTCTCGGCGAGACCGAGTTCGACGATGCGGTCGTCCGGCACCAGCGTCTGCCAAACGGCGAACGCCTCGTCGTCCCGAGCGATGTCGCCCTCCCCGCGAAAGACCGTCGCGTACAGACGTTCAGGTGGAATCTTCCAGACCTCGGTCAGGAGTGTCCACGCGAACGGGATGGCCTCGGCCTTGAAGTAGTCACCAAAGGAAAAATTTCCGAGCATCTCGAAGAAGGTGTGATGCCGGAGCGATGGCCCGACGGTGTTCAAATCGTTGTGCTTTCCGCTGACCCGCATGCACTTCTGGGACGTCGTGGCCCGCCGATAGTCCCGCCGTTCCTTGCCCAGGAACAGGTCCTTGAACTGGTTCATCCCCGCGTTGGTGAACAGCAGGGTCGGGTCGTCGACTGGGACGAGCGACCCACTCGACACCACCGTGTGTCCGTGTTCCTCGAAGTAGTCGAGAAAGCCCTGGCGAATGTCCGCCGATGTCATGGTGATGATTCTTTCACAGGCGTTCGGACGAGGGCGCCTTACTCGATCTCATGTTGCGCTCCCGGGCTGGTGCGCTTTGAGCGCCGAGACCGCGGTCGCGCTGTCAAATCCCTGCCGTAGCAACGCCTGATATAGACGTCGAAACTCCGCCGGCGACGAGATCTGGCCGTCGAGACGCTTGGCCAACACCCGCTCGATCAATTGGCGTTCGTCGACCGTGGAGTAGACCTCCTCGACCGCGATCTGCGCGACGTGACGGTCAATCCCCAGCGCCTGGATCTCCCGCAGCGTGCGCCAACGCCCCCGCATCTTCAGGTTCAGTGCCTGTCCCGCAAACGCCCGCGCCGTGCGCCCGTCGTCCAGCGCTCCCTCGTGCTGGAGACGACGAATGGCGGGGTCAGACTCGTGTTCCGTAAACCCCTTCTTACGCAGGCGCTCTCGCATCTGGGCCGTGCACAGCTCGCGCCGCGCGAGCATCGTGAGGCCGACCAGATAGGGGTCGCCGGGCGTGCGAGACGGGGCCACGGGTCAGGGACCGACAGCGTGCTCACGCAGTGGCTTCTGCCGGTTCCATGGCATCCGCATCTGAGTACACATACGTGAGCCAGCCGTGGGTATCGGGCTCCTTGCCGTTGATCACGTCGAAGAACCGTTGCTGAACGGCCGCCGTCACCGGTCCCCGTTTGCCGTCGCCGATCGTGATCTTGTCGACGGACCGAATAGGCGTCACCTCGACGGCGGTGCCGGTGAAGAACACCTCGTCGGCGATGTAGAGCGCCTCCCGAGGCTGCACTTCCTCGCGGACGGGAATCCCGAGGTCTTGCGCCAGGATCATGATGACGTCGCGCGTGATACCGGGCAACGCCGACGTAGAGATAGGGGGGGTGGTGATGGCACCGTCGCGGACCAGAAACAAGTTCTGCCCGCTGCCTTCGCTGAGAAAGCCTGACGGGTCGAGGGCGATGCCTTCCGCATAGCCGTTGACAACAGATTCCATCTTGATCAGCTGAGCGTTCGCGTAGTTCGCCGTCGACTTCGCGAGCGAGGGAAACCGGTTGGTTGCTCCTCGTCCCCAGGAGCTGATCTGGACATCAACGCCGTTCTCGAGCGAGTCCGCACCCAAATAGGCGCCCCACTCCCAGACCATGATCACGGCCTCGGTCGGGCAGGAGACGGGGTCCACACCGAGTGTTTTATACCCTCGGTAGACCAGTGGGCGAATGTAGCACGCCTTGTAGTTGTTGCACCGGATGGTCTCGAGTACGGCCGACTCAAATTCGTCGGGCGCCATGTCAAAGGCCATCCGATAGATCTTGGCGGAGTCGTAGAGTCGTCGAATATGGGCGCCGAGACGGAAACAGGCCGATCCTTTGGGCGTGTCGTAGCAACGGGCACCCTCAAAGACACCGCTGCCGTAATGCACGACGTGTGAGCCGACGTGAATCTTCGCGTCGGCCCAGTCGACGAAGGTGCCGTTCATCCAGATCTTGCCAGACCCGAAACTCATTCCGGCAGTTTACATCACTGGATCTCGTCGCAAAAGGGGCAGCGGTCCGCCCTCGCGTGAAGGGGCTTACGGCATTGCCAGCAGAACCGAGCCTCCGGCGCCTCCCGAGCCTTCAACCGGCTCTGGATCTTTCGCACGTCACCATGGCCGTCACGCGACGCCCCTCCCCGTTCTGCTCTGGACGACACCGATGTGGCTCGCAGCGAGGACTCGAGGTCGTCGATGAGGTCACCGGCCTGCTGATATCGGGCAGGAAGGTCGGGAGCCATCGCCTTCATCACGACGTCGTTCAGCGATTTCGGAATCGCAGGATTCTGCAGTCGAGGCGGACGGACGAGATCGCCCCGCCTCAGCTTCTCCAGGTCGTTCGGCCCCGGCGCCTCGTAGGGGAGTACACCCGTCAGCATCTGATACATCGTGACGCCAAACGAGTACAGGTCAGAGGCGAAGACAGCCTTTCCCTCGAATTGTTCCGGGGGCATGTAGGGCGGGCTTCCGATCACGGTTGTCCCGTGGGCGGCTATCTCGAGAAACCGAGACGTCCCGAAGTCGGCCACCTTGAGGACGCCGGCGGCTGAGACCAGGACGTTTGGCGGACGGAGATCTCGATGAAGGACACCCTGCCGATGGGCGTGCTCGACGGCGTGCCCGATCTGAAGCGCGTAATCGAGCGCGCGGTTCGTGTCGAGGGCGCCGTCGCTGGAAATGATGTCGTCGAGCGTTCGCCCATCCACGTATTCCATCACGATAAAGAAGACGTTGTCTTGCTTCTCGGCGGTCGTGATCGAGACGATGTTTGGATGGTCGAGGGTGGCCAGGAGTCGGGGCTCTCGCAGGAGCTCGCTGAAGTTCAGGTTCTGCTTGTGCGGGACCTTGATCGCGACGTCCTTGTCGATCCACGTATCGCGAGCGAGGTAGACGGCGCCGAACCCGCCACTCCCGAGGGGAGAGACGATCTGGTACTTCCCGAGCTTCTGACCTCGAAATAGCATGTTGGCGCGACTATCTTACAGATCTCCCCAGACGTAGAGCAGGACCGACACTGCCGCCACGGGTACCGCATCGGCCCTAAGCGTGCGAGCCCCGAGCGTCATGACCTCACAGCCGCCGACCCTTCCCTTCTCACGCTCGGCTTCAGTCCAGCCTCCTTCCGGCCCGATGGTGACGGTGGCGGTCGCCGGTGGCCGGCGTCCGGCCAGCGCGTCTGCACCGGTCGGCGGGTGATTCGCCGATGGCTCGACGAGCATGAGATGGCGCTCATCGTGACAAGCGGACAACTGATCCATCAGCGACAGCACTGGCCTGACCACCGGAACGACGGCGCGGCCCGACTGCTTCGACGACGCCACGGCTACCCGCTGCCATCGCGCACGAAGCGCCTCGATGCGGACGGCGTCCTCAGGCGCCTCGGTCCGCTCTGTCACCAGCGGCTGTATCGCGTGGACGCCAAGCATCGTGGCGTCCCTGACCACCCTGTCGAAGGCTCGTCCCTTCAGCACGGACTGGGCCACCGTCAGCGACACGGAAGGCTCCGGAGTCGGATCTACGGCCAGCAGGCTCTGCACCTCGACGGCGTGCCGGTCAACCGATGTCACTCGCGCCGTGAACTCATGGCCTTGCCCATCGAAGAGACGAATGGTCGCCCCCGCACGAAGCCGGAGCACACGCGTGAGATGTGCGGCCTCGTCGTCGGGCAGACGCAAATCCTGGTGCGTTCCCGAAACCTGCGGTACGTAGAAGCGATGCTGACTCATCGATGTGCAAGACTCCCGACACCGGGCGCGGCCGAACCTCGACGATGAGTTCTCAGCATAAGACAACTCCACTCCTCTTCACGAAGTGACTTCACTGGTTGGGCCAGCGACGCGAAGGCGTCGATGACCCCGGCCTCCTCGTCGTTCGACAGCCCCCCGAGGATCAGCGCGCCGCCCGAAACCGCACAGGCGGCGACGCGCCCGGCGCACTGGCGCAGAACCGCACCGGTCAGATTGGCGACGACGATGCCTGCGGGAAGGGGAAGCGTAGCCGTCGAGAGGTCAGCGTGGAGGAGCTTGACCGTATCGAACACGGCGTTTGCCTTGAGGTTCTCGCGTGCCGAGGCGATCGCGTCAGCGTCCTGCTCGAGGGCGACCACCAAGCGAGCGCCCAGAGTGGCTGCAGCGATCGCCAGCACACCTGAGCCGGTACCGAGATCGGTGACGGTGTCACCGCGTACCGGTTGGGTCTGGAGTGCCCGCAAGCAGAGTCGTGTCGATGCGTGGTGCCCAGTTCCGAAGCCCATTGATGGTTGGATGACGATCGTCGATGTATCTGCGGGCGACGATGAGGTATCCCATGGCGGCGCTACGACGATGTCTCCGACCCGCACCGCGCGCAGTTCTCTCTGCGAACGTTCCGCCCAGCGCGCTCCGTCGTCAGGTACGTCGACAGGGTCCACGACGACACCGGCGTGGCCCAGTCTGTCAGTGATGGCGCGTGCCGCGGAGTTTCGGTCCGAGTCGCGCAGAAAGTGGATCCGGACGAGGTCGGAACGATTTGCACCTCGTGGGCCCTGATGGCTGATTGCTTCGACCGCGAACGGATGAAAGTCGTCGGCGATCGCCTCGACCACGTCTGCCAGGGGGGCGGCAGCGTCCGGCACCACGACGTCGAGCGCCGGCCGAGATTTAGTACTGCGTAATTGTGAAACGTAGTACTTAGCCAAAAATGTCTTTGACGCGGTCAAAGAACGGTCGGTCCTCGGTCTCCGGGCGGGCGTGCGGCTCCGACGATCTCTGAGGCATGGTCTGGTCCAGCTTCTCGACAAGCTCCTCCTGCTTGGGTGAGAGCTTGGCCGGTACCTCCACCTGGACCGAGACATAGAGGTCACCGTGCCCCCGGTCCGAGAGCCTGGGCATGCCCTTGCCGCGCAGCTTGAATTTCGATTCGGGCTGCGTACCTTTGGGAATGTTGAGTGCCTGATGGTCATCGAGGGTTGGGACCTTGATCGTGCCCCCGAGCGCCAGCGTCGGGAAGGTGACAAGAACCTCGCACCAGAGGTCGTCGCCATCACGCTGGAAGAACGGGTGGTCCTCCACGGCGATCACGACATACAGGTCACCGGTCGGTCCGCCGCCTACCCCGTGCTCACCTTCGCCTTGTATGCGGAGCCGCTGTCCCGTCGCGATTCCGGCCGGAATCTTGACCGTTAGCGTGCGCGTCTGCTCGACGCGACCTTGGCCTCGGCACTGTGTGCATGGATTGGTGAGCACCGTGCCGGTGCCGCGACATTGTCCGCACGTCCGCGCGACGGTCAGAAAGCCCTGCTGGTAGCGGACCTGGCCATGTCCCTGGCACTGGGGACAGGTCTGCGACCTTGACCCTGGTTCCGACTTTGTGCCGTCGCAGCGGTCGCAGAGCTCGAGTCGCGGAATCTGCAGCGTGGTCTCCGCCCCCGCGGAGGCCTCGGAGAAAGGAATCGACAGGTCGTAGCGCAGGTCGGCACCACGAGCGGGACCGCCGCGTCGGCGCCGGCCGCCGAACAGGTCGCCGAAACCGAAGATGTCGCCGAAGTCAGTGAAGATAGATGGGTCGAGGTCGGGACGCCCGCTGGCCCCCGTTACTCCGGCATGGCCGAACTGGTCGTAGCGGTGCCGCTTGTCCGCGTCTGCCAAGATCGCGTACGCCTCGGCCGCCTCCTTGAAGTGTTCTTCCGCGCTCTTGTCCCCCGGATTGCGGTCGGGGTGGTGCTGGAGTGCCAACTTCCGATACGCGCTCTTGATCTCCCCGTCGTCGGCCGAGCGGGACACGCCGAGCACCTCGTAGTAGTCGCGTTTGCTCACGCCTTGGCCACCCTGACCATTGCGGCCCGAAGGAGTCGACCACGGATCATGTAGCCACGTCTCAGTTCTTCGAGAACCTCACCGTCTCGGTGGTCGGTGGCGGCGTCGGTGGCCACTGCCTGGTGAACATGCGGGTCGAAATCCGCGCCGACAGCGTCGATGCGGGAGACACCCCGCTTCTCCATGAGGTCGAGCAACTGACGGTGAATCAGGCTGACGCCCTCTCGGTAGGACGACGCGGTCGCGGCATCCACATCGACCTCAAGCGCACGTTCCAGATCATCGACCAGCGGGAGGAGGTCAGCGAGGAGGTCGCTGGCCGCCGCCGAGTCGCGGTCGGCGCGTTCGCGGTCGATCCGTTTCCGAAAGTTGTCGAACTCGGCAGTCTTCCGCAGCAGCAACTCGTAATACTCGTCGCGCTGGAGCTGGTCCGGTCCTTCGGGGGTCTCGGTGGAAGGCTGGTCAGGCGTCTCGGTCTTGTTGCTGTCGTCTGTCATGGTTCGACGGGGCGGCTGACGGCCCCGGGGCGACCAACACGCGGCTGACGGTGTCGGACATACTCTCCACCGCTGAGATCGCCCGCGAGTATCGCATCCGACGAGGTCCAATCACGCCTACGCTGCCGGTCCGGTCACCGTCGACATAGGTCGACATGACCAGGCTGAAGTCCTTCATCTTGGGAAAGACGTGCTCGGTGCCGATTACGACGGTGAGGCCACGCCCATCAATGTACTCGTTGAGGAGATGCACGAGCTGGTCCTTCTGCTCGATCATGCTGAGCAGGGCCCGAAGCCGGGCGAACGGGGCCTGCTCTTCGTCCTCGGTGTCGCTCACGGCGATCTCGTCAAGAAGAAACCCCGCGCCTTCCAGAAACAGGCTGTTGGGTGGCACCATCCCCTCGAGCGTAGAGCTCGCAAGACGGAGCGCTCTGGACAAGAGCTGGTCGTAGAGCATGCGCTGCTGGCGCAACTGCTCGATGACCGTCGCCCGCACGCTCCAGACCGGCACCCCTGCGAACTCGGTGTTGAGGTAGTTGGCCCCCTGCCTCAGCTCGTCGGGGTTCACGCCTTCTCCAAGCTCGATGACCTTGTGCGCAATCTCATCGGCGTCGGTTTCGACGACGACCAAAATCTTTGCGCCCTCGAGTGGCACGAATTCGATGTGCTTGAACGCTCCACCGGTGGGCGGCATCAAGGCGAAGCCCAGATGGTGTGAGGCTCTCGAGAGCTCGTACGACGCGTTCGACAGCACGTCGCTTACGGTACCGGCTTGACGAAGCCGCGCTTCGACGTCGGGTTCGGCGCCGGCTGTGTCATGGTCGTTGAGCAGGAGGTCGACGTATGCACGATAGCCGTGGTCTGTCGGCACGCGACCGGCCGATGTATGCGGCTGATGAATATAGCCGAGCGCTTCGAGATGAGCCATGACATGACGCACCGTCGCCGACGAGCAGGAGACGCCACCATGTTCGGCCAGCCAGAGCGACGAGACCGGTTCACCCTGTTCGATGTACTGCTGCACGAGACCGGCGAGAACCTGTCTCGAGCGAGCTGGGAGGGCGGCGAGCGAGGAGCCGAAAGACCGAGGCGTCATTCCGGGTCCACTATACCAGCCGTCTTCGACACCCGGCTGCCGCGAGGGGTCACTCGTCCACGCTCACCGGGGTTCGACGGCCCTCTCCAGGTACCCACCGGAGGGAGGCGACACCGGCGTCGGGATGGGCGGCGGTTGTCTGGTTGGTCAGCTTGCCGTACTTGACGGCAACCAGCTCGGCGAGGATGCTCACGGCGATTTCCTGCGGCGTGATCGCGCCGATGTCCAAGCCGACGGGCGCGTGGATCTTGCGGAGCGTCTCCAACGGGACCGATTCCTCTCCGAGCGCCTCGAAGAGTCGGGCCACCTTTGCCCGGCTCCCAATCAAGCCGAGGTAGCGTAGATCTCGCTGGGACAGGGCGCGCAGAGCGTCCAGATCATGCCGATGGCCACGGGTGAGGATGACGACATACGAGTTGCCGGGGAAGGTCGTGTTGTCGAGCCAGTTGGGAATCGAATCGACCACCACCTCTTCAGCATCCGGGAACCGTTCGGCATTGGAGAACTTTTCTCGGTCATCGAGTACATGCACCTTGAAGCCGACCGGCGCGGCAGCCTGCGCCAGGTGATAGGCGACGTGTCCCGCGCCGACCAGATACAGATGCGGGGCGGCTTCGATCGGCTCGATATAGACGTCCATTTGCCCTCCGCAGATCAGCCCCGACTCCTCGGCGATGTCGTCCGCCAGTTCGTATCGTGCGACCAGGGGCTTGCGTGTCTCGAGCGATCGCCGTGCCTTCCAAAACGCGTCGTTCTCGTAGCAGCCTCCGCCGATCGTGCCCACGATCCGGCCGTCCGCGAACACCAGCATCTTCGCGCCGACTCGTTGTGGGGTTGAGCCTTCCGTCCGGATGATCGTCACCAGCGCCGCCGATTCCCCTCGTGCCAGGGTCTCGTTGATCGCTCGAAAAACAGCTTCATTCATGAGGTGACCGGTTCGGGGCGCGCTGGACGGGCTGGACGGCGCCGTCTCCCCAGGATTATACCGTCAGGAGGTAGTGCTGACCGAGCTCCAGGGGAAGGTCAGCCAGCAGCCGGTCGACGACCCGATCCCCGTAGCGATTGAGAAAATAGAGGAGGCTCACGCTTCGTTCTTGTGGATCGCCCCCCGGGAACGCCTGGTTTCTGGCCCGCTGAAACTGCCGTCTCAAGGTCTCGTCCCGGCGCTTGGCTGCCTGGACGATCTTGCCCCGAAGCGTCCGAATGTCGCGCTCCATCTTTCCGCGGGTCGTGTCGACGGCACCCTCGAGTGTCGGGTCGACGGCCGAGATCTCGTTGGCCACCGCCGTCAGGTGAGAGGCCACGGCCTGCTCGGTCCCAACGATCGCCTCCTCCACGGATGTCGGGAGAAGCGATGCCAAGAGGCGGTTCAGCTCACTGTCATCCTGGGCTTGGAGATGCTCGAACCCGATCGGATAGCGAGCGAGAAACTTCAGCGTCGAGCGATCAGCGATGGTCGCCGTCGCTCGCGGATAGATGATGGGCATCGGCACATCGAAGTGGTCGTACACCTGGCGCAGCTGCCCGAGATACGCCAGCTCGCTGGGCCCGGACACGTAGGCGACGGTTGGGAACAGCGCGTCCTGGACAACCGGTCGGAGCAGGACGTTGGGGCTGAACGCGTTGGGTTCATGTTCGGCCAGCCGCCGCAGCTCGACCGCCGACTGATTGGCGCCGCCCACCCTGAACGCCTCGTCATCCGTGTCGTGTCGGCGAATGGCGTTCCGTCCGCCGTCGAGTGAGAACAGCGAGACCGCGTCCGGCGTGGGCGTCACCTGCGCGTGATAGCCGAGCCGCGACAATTCGTCACCGGCCTTCGCCGCCAGGTGTGAGGTCTGACCCACGACCTCGAGCTCCCGGATGAAGATCGATTGCGCCAACGGCTTGGCGTCGCCATCAGATGCGTCGAAGACCACCAGGCCGTGAGGACCGAGGATCCGGTCGAGCCAGTGGGTGAACGCGTCGACGATGCCGACGCCGGGGCGATAGGCGGCAGACAAGCGAGTAAAGAGGTCGTCGGAGAACTCGGTCGTCGGCAGGAGTGTTCGCAGTGCGGCCACGACATCAGTCACTGACGCCGGCAGTTCCAGGGCGCAGGCCGGTTGGTTGGCATCGGCACCGAGCGAGAGCGAGACGCTACGGTGGTCGAGGTCGCTCGTCAACACAGTACAGGTGCTGATCTCTGCGAGGTCGTGATCCTCAGCATCGACCCAGAAAACGGGCACGGCGGGCACACCGTGTTCGTCGGTCACTTGGCGGGCGAGCTTGATTGCGGTCAGCGCCTTCAGAAGCGTGAAGAGGGGGCCACCGAACAGTCCCGCCTGTTGTCCCGTCACGATACTCACGGTTTCGGCGTTGCGAAGCCGGGCGGCCGAAGCCAGAGCCTCGGGCGGCGCGCTGCGGGCGGTCAGCTGTCGCGTCGTGACATCAGCGATAGGGCGTGTGGTGCCGGACCGATTCTGCCGCTCGGCGATGGCCCGGCGCCAGGTGTCCGGGTCGGCTGGCGAGCCGACGAAGAATGGGCTGAGTCGGTCGAAGTCGTAGCAGTAGTCCCGCAGGAAGCGAGCCGTCCAGGACAGCCTGCGAAGGTCGATCGAGTCGAGGCCGGGTGCTGCGGCGACCTGCGGCAGGTTGGTTGTCACTCTCTCGTACTGTTTCAAACGCTCCGGTGAACTGTCAAGGCGGGGTCTGTCGTTGGCGGCGCGCCGTCTTCCCGTGGTAGCATACGGCCACTTCAGTAGGAGTTCCACAGCTGACACGCGACGACGCCAGCCCTTTTTCTGCGCCTGGTGCATTCGGTCCCTTCCGTGTGATGCACCAGATCGGGGTCGGCGTCCTCGGTCCTGTCTTTCGCACCTACGAGCCGTCGGAAGACCGCCTCGTTGCCGTCAAGGCCTTTCACCTGGACATCACGCCGGAACAGACCCAGACCCTCGTTGACGCGCTGACGAGGGTCATCGAAGCGGATCTCTCGCACCCGGGCATCGTGGCGCCGATCGACGTCGGGTGCGAGGACGGCGTGCCCTACATGGCCCAGGAGTATGTGGCCGCTGAGTCGCTCGACGTGGCGATGCGGCACTACGCGCCGGCGCCGGTCGAGACCGCCATGCCCTTCATCCGGCAGATAGGGGAGGCGATCGATGCTGCACATGAGCGGGGCGTTGTCCACGGATCCCTGCATCTGCGAGATATCTTCCTCACGCCGGACGACGTCAGGATTACGGGCTTTGGGGTCGTCAAGGCGTTGGAGGAACTGCGACTTGCCGGACCGATCCGTCGTCCCTACACGGCGCCCGAGGTCATTTCCGGAATCGGCTGGGGCAGCGAAGCCGACTTGTTCGCGCTCGCGGCGGTCGCCTACGAGCTCTTGACCGGGCGGCGTGCGGCTGGAACGGGAGAGCAGGTCACCGAGCGCCTGAATGCGGTAGACAACGTCGCCGATGGCGAAGCGTTGCAGGTGGTGTTTGCCACGGCGCTGTCGGACAGCCCGGACGACCGTTACTCGAGTGCGGCGCGTTTCGTTTCGTCGCTCGAGTCGGCGATCGGGCACGAGGGGAGTGGCGCCGCCAAGATCACGGACGCCGAGGCGCCGGAGTCGTCTCTCCAGCCTCCCGACTTGCTCGCGGGGCTGGACTTGTATCGAGACGAAGACGTGTTGCCCTCCAGGTCCGACCTGGCCGACAAGCGAACCGCAGAACCGATTCCGCCGGTCGCCCCGCCCTCTTCCGAGTCGTTCGCCGCGGCAGCAGATGCGGATGCCGCGGATGCCGACGTTCACGAAGACGAAGGCCAGGACATTGCCGAAGACCACGGCGACGAGCCAGAGCCAGCGGTTGAAGTCCTCGAGGTTGAAGCCGACCCGTTTGACAGTGAGAGTTTCGCGGACGAGGTCTCAGCGGTCGATGACGTGCTGGGCGCTGATGACGACGTGCCCGTCGCGGACACGCCGGAACCTCTTTCCGCGTCGCCTGACTTTTTCGCTACTGACGTTATCGACCCGACTGATGTGACTGACACGACCGATGTCAGCGCCGAAGATGAAGACGAAGAGGAAGAGGCGGACGACCGAGACGGCCTAGGCGATCAGGACGAGACCGAGGCCGTTCGGGCACCCGTGATGGGATTCTCCGACGAAGCGCCGGAGCTGGAGCCTTCGCCCTCGCGGTCCGTGCCTCCGGAGGTGGATGACGAACCGGCGTATTTCGTGCCGCCCGCGGGCGCCGAGCGGCCCTCGTGGGTGAGTCGGGGCGCCGTGCCCCTCATTGGCGTGGCGCTGGCCATCGGTGCCGTCGCCTATCTTGTCAGCGTGGGCCTGGGGCCAGATGATGGTCCGACTGACCAGGTTCTCGGTGAGCAGGGTGCTGCCGACGCGGCGAGCCTCGAGTTCAGCGAGGAGGTCGTGAATGCCGGACAGCCTGGCGGCGGCGACGGCCGTAGTGAGAGCACGGTCGCCTCGTCACCTTCACCGACTCCGCCGCCGACGGCTGTCGCCCCCCCGGAGCCCACGCCACCGCCGCCGGCCGTGTCCGCCCCAACTCCACCTCCGCGTGCACCGCCGTCTGCCCCGGCTCCACCGACGGCCGCTCCTATTTCCGGTTCTGGCTGGCTCCTCGTGCGCACCGTCCCAGCCGGCGCGGCGGTCACCGTCGATGGCGTCAGCCGCGGTGAGACACCGTTGTCTCTGGAAGATGTGGCGTATGGAGAGCACGAAGTCGGCGTCGGCCTCACAGGCTTCGGTTCCGAGAGCCAAAGGGTCACCATCAGCGCCACGGAAACGGTCGCGACAGTGGGTCTCACCCTGACGCCAACGGGAGATCTCGGGACGCGGCCGGGTGCCGCCGAGACTGGTTCGTTGGATGTAGCATCACGCCCGGCTGGTGCTCGAGTATTGGTTGACGGGGAGTTCACCGGCGCCACGCCGACGCGCCTCGACCTCCCCGTCGGTCGCCATGAGGTCCGAATCGAGCTTGATGGGTATCAAGCGTGGTCTAAGGCTGTTGTGGTGACCAGCGACGAGGGCGAGCGCGTCGCCGCATCGTTGGACCGGATTCGATGAACGCTGTGCTCGCCCTGGAGAACGGGGCCTGGTACCAGGGCGAGTCTGTCGGTGCCGACGGGACGACTCGCGGTGAAGTCGTCTTCAACACCAGCATGACGGGGTACCAGGAGATCCTGACCGACCCGTCCTACTCGGGGCAGGTCGTCACGATGACCTCCCCGCAGATTGGAAACTACGGCGTCTCTGACGAGGACACGGAATCACGCGAACCACGGGTGGCGGGATTCGTGATGCGGGACGCGTCGCCCGTTGCGAGCAACTGGCGGGCTGACGCGACACTCCGCGAGTATCTCGAGCGCTACGGGATCGTGGCCATCAGCGGCATCGACACGCGGGCGTTGACACGAGTGCTCCGCACGGCGGGCGTCATGAGAGGTGTCATCGCCACCGGCACGGTCGACCCGGACGAACTGGTGAACCAGGCTCGGCAAGCGCCGCTGATGGAGGGCCGTGACCTCGCGAGCGACGCCAGCTGTGCCAGTCCATTCGAGTGGAACAATCATGAGGCCCGGTCGGTGACGGCCGGCTTCGACGTGAATCCGGTCCGTCTCCCAAAGCGTCCTCTCCGGGTCGCGGCCTACGACTTCGGCATGAAGTGGAACATCCTCAGGCGTCTCGCCGCGTACGGATGCGATGTCTCGGTGTTCCCGGCTCGGACGCCGGCCAGCGAGTTGCTGGCGCGTACGCCGGACGGCGTCTTCTTGAGCAATGGGCCTGGCGATCCGAAACCCCTTGACTATGCCGTCGACAACGCGCGCGCGCTTATCGATGCTGACGTGCCGATCTTCGGGATTTGTCTCGGGCACCAGGTGCTGGGGCAGGCCATGGGTGCGTCGACCTACAAGTTGAAATTCGGTCATCGTGGTGGAAACCACCCGGTCAAGAATCTGGCGACCGAGCGGGTGGAGATCACATCTCAGAATCATGGCTTTGCCATCGACCGAGACTCAGTTCCCGACGATGTTGAGGTCACGCACATCAACCTCTACGACGACACAGTGGAAGGACTTCGGCACAAGACGCGACCGGTCTTCTGTGTTCAGTACCATCCGGAGGCCTCCCCCGGACCCCACGACGCCGACTACCTCTTCTCGCTGTTCCTCGACGAGATGGAGCACCGTACGAGCTAGAGGACACTCCACTAGATGCCCCGTCGTACAGATCTGAAGCGCGTCCTGGTTCTCGGGTCAGGACCGATTGTCATCGGGCAAGCCTGCGAGTTCGACTATTCAGGCACCCAGGCCTGCAAGGCACTCCGAAGCGAGGGGCTTGAAGTGGTCCTGGTCAACAGCAACCCGGCGACGATCATGACCGACCCCGAGGTGGCCGACCGAACTTATGTCGAGCCGCTGACCTGGGAGATCGTCCGGTCGGTGATCGAGAAGGAACGGCCGGACGCACTGCTCCCAACCGTCGGCGGCCAGACCGCTCTGAATCTGGCGATCGACCTCCAGGAGCACGGGGTCCTCGAGGAGTTCGGCGTGGCGCTGATCGGTGCGTCGATCGAGGCCATTCAGGTTGCCGAGGACCGACTCAAGTTCCGTGAGGCAATCGACTCGATCGGGCTGGAGAGCCCCGCGAGCGAGTATGCGCGGTCGCTTGACGAAGCGCTGACCCAGGTCGAGAAGTTCGGGTTCCCCGTCATCATTCGGCCGTCGTTCACCCTGGGCGGCGTCGGGGGCGGGATCGCGTACAACATCGAGGAGTTCCACGAGCTTGCCGACCGCGGCATCGAGTTCAGCCCCGTTCACGAGATCCTCATCGAGGAATCGGTGATCGGGTGGAAGGAGTTCGAGCTCGAGGTCATGCGAGACGTGGCCGACAACTTCGTTGTGGTCTGCTCGATTGAGAACGTCGACCCGATGGGGGTGCACACCGGTGACAGCATCACGGTCGCTCCCGCGCTCACGCTGACCGACAAGGAATATCAACGCATGCGCGATGCGGCCCGACGGATCATCAGCCGGGTCGGCGTCGAGACGGGTGGCTCCAATATCCAGTTTGCGGTCAATCCCGATGATGGCCGGATGCTGGTCATCGAGATGAATCCCCGGGTGTCGCGCTCGTCGGCGCTGGCATCGAAGGCAACCGGATTTCCTATCGCGAAGATCGCGGCCAAGCTGGCGCTCGGGTACCGGCTCGAAGAGATCCCGAACGACATCACCAAGCTCACGCCGGCCTCGTTCGAGCCAACCATCGATTACGTGGTGGTGAAGATTCCGCGATGGACCTTTGAGAAGTTCCCCAAGGCTGATCGAACCTTGACCACCCAGATGAAGTCGGTGGGCGAGGCGATGGCCATCGGTCGTACTTTCAAGGAGGCGTTCCTCAAGGGGATGCGCTCGTTGGAGCTGGGCCGAAGTGGGCGGCTCTTTGCGGGGGAGGGCGCCGAGCTCGACGACGGAGAGTTGCAGCGACGGCTGGTGTCGCCCCACGACAGGCGCATCTGGACCATCTTCCAGGCCCTGGATCAGGGATGGTCTGTCGAACGAGTCCATGAGGCGACCCGGATAGACCGCTGGTTTCTCACTCAGTTCGCGGAGCTGGTCGAGCTCAAGCGCGCCGCCGGACTGGTCGACGTGCGCGAGATGTCCCCTGACCTGCTGGAGGCGTTGAAGCGGGCGGGATTCGGTGACGAGGAGCTGAGCGGCATCATGCGGGTGTCGCCAGACCGGGTGGCGGAGCGGCGGAGAGATCGGAAGCTACGGTCGGTCTACAAGCGAATCGACACGTGCGCCGCCGAGTTCGAGTCGTTCACGCCGTATCTCTACAGCACCTATGAGTCGGAGTGCGAGGCTGAGCCCACCGACCGGCCCAAGGTCGTCATCCTCGGAAGCGGACCGAATCGGATCGGGCAGGGGATCGAGTTCGACTATTGCTGTTGTCACGCCGCCTTTGCCCTGCGCGACGAGGGGTTCGAGACGGTCATGGTCAACTGCAACCCCGAGACCGTCTCGACCGACTACGACTCGGTCGACCGTCTGTATTTCGAGCCGCTGACTCTTGAGGACGTCACCGGTGTGATCGAGCGCGAGCGCTCGGCTGGGGCGGATGTCAAGTGCATCGTGCAGTTTGGCGGGCAGACCCCGCTCAAACTCGCGCTGGATCTCCAGTCGGCTGGGGTCTCGATCGCCGGGACGTCGCCGGACTCGATCGATCTGGCCGAAGACAGGAAGCGCTTCGCGCGTCTGTTATGGGAACTGGGTATTCCGCAGGCGCCCTACGGTATCGCGACATCGCGCGAAGAGGCACGTGAGATTGCCGAGTCGATTACCTATCCCGTGGTGGTGCGGCCGTCGTATGTCCTGGGTGGTCGTGCGATGGCCATCGTCTACGACGGTGGAGGGCTCGACCGGTATATGACCGAGGCGGTGGACGCGTCGCCGGAGCACCCGATCCTGGTCGACAAGTTCCTGGAGGACGCCTTCGAGCTCGACGTTGATGCGGTGGCCGATTCGACGGGGAGCGTCGTGATCGGCGGGATCATGGAGCACATCGAGGAGGCGGGTATCCACTCGGGCGACAGTTCATGTGTGGTTCCCCCCTATCTCGTGCCCGAGCGGCATCTCAACGTGATTCGGGACTACACCCGTCGGGTCGCTCGTGCCCTCAAGGTCATCGGTCTACTCAATATCCAGTTCGCGATCAAGGACGACACGGTCTACATCCTCGAGGTGAACCCGAGGGCGTCACGGACGGTGCCGTATTTGTCGAAGGCGACAGGTGTCCCTCTTGCCAAGGTTGCGGCGCGGGTCATGATCGGGAACATCCTGAGCGACATCGGGCTGGTCGACGATCTCGAGGTGGCCGGTGTCTTTGTCAAGGCGCCGGTCTTCCCCTTCGTTCGCTTCCCTGGCGTAGACACGCTGCTTGGGCCGGAAATGAAGTCGACGGGCGAGGTGATGGGTGGGGCATCGAACTTCGGGACGGCCTTCGCAAAGGCGCAGCTCTCGGCCGGACAGCGTCTACCCGATTCTGGCAAAGCGTTCATCAGCGTCAACGACGAGGACAAGTCGAACGTCGTGCCGGTCGCTCGCGACCTGGCGGAGCTCGGGTTCAGCCTCCAGGCTTCACGTGGTACAGCCGCGTACCTACGGGCGCATGGTCTCGAGGTCGAGGTGGTCTTCAAGATCAACGAGGGGCGTCCACACGTCGGAGACAAGCTGCTGAATCGTGAGATCGACCTCGTGGTCAACACCCCGCTCGGCCGAGAATCGTTCTTTGACGACCTCACCGTCCGGCGCATCGCGATGACGCTTGGTGTGCCGTGCGTGACCACGCTGACGGGCGCCGCGGCGACGGTCAGTGCGATCAAGGCGCTCCGGGCTGAGAAGCTCGACGTCCGACCACTCCAGGAATATCACGCCAGTGCGGCCAAGGCGTGAGCGGGCAGTTTCCGCGACGTCTTCCACGCTGCCCACCCTAAAGCCCTGACCCATCCGCCTCCAGCCAACGGGCTGGTCACGGTGCGTCCCTTGCACCGTCATCCGTCGTGCTCTACCCGGCGGCTCTTCCTGCGGTGGCCGTGCTCGCCGGCGTTATCTGTGGCTGGCGCCAACCGACGTTGGGTAGTGGCGTCGTCGCGCTGCTCGTGGTCATCGCGTGGCTTGCGGCACTGCTGGTTGTCAGTCGGCGACCGAGTCTGAGTCGCGGTGTCGTCCTCCCGACGGTCGCGCTGGCCTTTCTGCTCGTTGGAGCGCTGCTGGGCGGTCAGGCGACGACCACGGCGACGACATCGACTCTGCAACGGTGGTACGAGCAGGATCGCAGCGCGCGCGTCGGTCCCGGGCCGGTGGTCATCGAGGGACGGCTGAGGCGTGACGCCACGCCGACCGACTACGGGGCCAGCTTGTCGCTCGATGTCGACGCCATTCTCTCGCCGAGCGGGACCCAGGCGGTTTCGGGGGGAGCGACGGTGACCGTCGGGGGCCAGCTGGCCTCCGGGCGAGTCGCCGATTGGGTTGATGGCCGGCGCCTTCGAATGTCGGTGACGCTGCGCCGGAGCGCCCGGTATCTCAACCCCGGGGTACCCGACCAGCGGACGGCCTTGATGTGGCGGGGAACGAGCCTCTTGGGGTCGGTCAAGAGCGCGTTGCTCGTCGAGGTCGTCGAGCCGGGTGGCTGGTGGTCGGAGACGGCGGCCGTGGTTCGCGCAGAGGTTCGCGACCGCGTAGCCCAGACGGTGGGTGGGTTCAGTCGTCGGTCTGCCGGGGTGGTCACGGCGGTGCTTATCGGGGACCGTGCCGGTCTGGAGAGGGAGGACCAGCGACGTCTTCGGGAGGCCGGCACCTATCACGTGATCGCGATATCGGGTGGCAATATCGCCATCCTCGCCGGCGTGCTGCTTCTGACCCTTCGTCTGGCTCGCTGCGACGGGCGCGTGGCGTCGGCGGTGACCGTCGCGTGCCTGATGGCGTACGCCTCGGTGGTGGGGTCCGAGGCGTCGGTCATGCGCGCGACCTTCGCGGCCGGACTCTTTCTGATTGCGCGCACCTTCGACCATCGAACGCCTGCCCTGAACACGTTGGCGTTGTCGGCGACCTGTCTGGTGGCCGTCTCGCCGCTGACGATTGTCGACCCTGGCTTCCTGCTCACGTTCGGTGCCACGCTTGGGCTTCTGATCGGGGTCGAGCCGCTGACCCGGGGGGCGAGCTCCGCGCTCCAGTCGTCGCCGAGAATCGTTCGGACGACGGCGATGGCCCCGCTCGCTCTGCTGGCGGCAACGGTGTGCGCGGAGCTGGCCCTGTTCCCCCTGGCCGCTGCGATCTTTTCGCGCGTCACGGTCGCCGGGCTCCTCTTGAACTTCGCGGCGATTCCGCTGATGACGGTGGCCCAGATCGCTGGGATGCTTGCGGTGGCCGCCAGCCCGCTCACAGAAACGGGCGCGAGGCTGGCCGGCTATGTGGCGCACCTGTCGGCGTCTGGGATCGTCGAGTCAGCCCGTCTTATGGACGTGCTGCCCTGGCTGTCCCGGCGAGTTCCTGACCCGCCGATCGCAGTGGTCGCTGTCTATTACCTTGGATGGGCGAGCTGGTTGTCAGCACCCGGTCGATTGGGTCTCCGCGTCATCAGCGGGATTTCGGTCCTCGCGGCAGGCGGAGTCATGCTGGCGGGACCGGTGCCGCCCATGTCGCCACTCTGTTCGGGCATGTCGCGGGCGGTGCGGATTCTGTTTCTGGATGTCGACCAGGCCGACGCGACGTTGGTCAATCTGCCGTCGGGGCACTCCGTGCTCGTCGACGCCGGGGGAACGGTCCGCGGCTCATTCGACGTCGGCGGCCGGATCGTGTCACAGGTGCTGTGGAAAGCCGGTGTTCGTCGGCTGGACTACCTCGTTCTGACCCACGGTGACCCAGACCACATCGGTGGTGCGCCCTCGGTGATTGCCGACCTCCGACCGCGAGAAGTGTGGGAGGGCGTGCCGGTACCCGCGTCCCAAGCCCTCGGGGCCCTCAAGACGCTCGCGAGCGAGAAGGGGGGTGCCTGGCGAACGATAGGGACAGGCGATGAGCTGACCTGGGCTGGTGTGACGCTGCGAGTCGTCCACCCACCGCCACCCGACTGGGAGCGTCCGAAGGTGAGAAACGACGATTCGGTCGTGCTCGAGCTGCGGTATGGGGAGGTGTCGGTCATCCTCCCGGGAGACATCGGGTCGGAGATCGAACGATCGCTCGTCGGATCGTTTCAGCCTGCGTCCTTTCGGGTGCTGAAGGTGCCACACCATGGGAGTCGTACATCGAGCTCAAATACCTTCATCACCACGCTGCGCCCGGACGTAGCTGTTATCAGTGCGGGCCGAGAGAATCCCTTCGGTCATCCTCATCCCGATGTTGTGCAACGGTATACCGCTGCTGGTGCGGAGGTCTGGCAGACCGGCGAGGTCGGGGCGATCTCGGTGTGTACGGACGGACGCGCGGTCAGGCTCGAGACCCATGCTCGACAGGTGTCACTTGTCGCGGGCAGCCCAGTCGACCTTGATGCGTTGCCACTCGGCCTCCATGTCTTCGATGGACGCCTCCCGTAGCACCAGACCCTGCCCGACGAAGCGTCGTTCGAGTTCCTGAAAGCGGTCGGCGAACTTCCGGTTTGCCCGGCGCAGGGCTCCCTCGGGCTCTATGTTCAGGTGGCGTCCGAGATTGGCCACCGCAAAGAGGAGATCCCCAAGCTCCTCTTCAACGTGATCAGGATCACCGTCAGCGACCGCGGCCTTGAGCTCAGCCAGCTCTTCGTCGACCTTATCGAGCACGTCGGCCTGACGTGTCCAGTCGAACCCGACGGTGGCGGCCCGGCGACCCATTCGATAGGCGCGAAGGAGGCTTGGCAACGCCGATGGGAGTCCGCCGAGAGCGCTCGGTTCCTTCCCGTCTGCCGATTGCTCCCCGGCCTTGATCTCCTCCCACCGCCGTTTGACGTCCGCCGACGTCATGCCGGCAGGTTGCCGTGTCGCATCGGCCTGTCCGTCGTCGTCGAAGACGTGTGGGTGACGACGGACCAGCTTGCGTGAGACGGCTGCGAGCGAGTCGGCCATCGTGAAGCGTCCCTGTTCGGCACACAGCTGGGCGAGGAAGACGGCCTCGAGGACGAAGTCGCCGAGCTCGTCGCGAAGAAGGTCCGGGTCGGACGCCTCGATGGCGTCGAGGACCTCGTAGGCCTCCTCCAGGACGAAGGGGCGAAGTGACTCGAGCGTCTGCTCCCGGTCCCACGGGCACCCGTCGGGTGAACGGAGCACACGCATGATCTCGATCAGTCGCTCCAGCTGTGCGCCGGCGGCCGCGGGGTCGGTCGTCTCGGGAGCTTTGAGCATGGGGTCGTATGCTAGCATCGAAGAAGTCGTGACTGCGGAAGTTACATTCAACGCCTTCGTCGTCTCGCTCGC
Source organism: Vicinamibacterales bacterium (assembly GCA_965249105.1). Taxonomy (GTDB): domain Bacteria; phylum Acidobacteriota; class Vicinamibacteria; order Vicinamibacterales; family UBA8438; genus CAUZIB01. The sequence goes on from OZ252219.1 coordinate 4,116,880, forward strand.
CACGACGGCTGCCGTTCACTTCGGCGACCTGGCCGACCCGGTGTCGGGTGACTCTCACCCGAACATCGAAGGGGCGGGGAAAGCGGTCGAGATGTTGGCTTTGCTCGAGCAAAAGACGCGGGGCAACCTCACCGAAAGCGAGACGTCTTTTCTCGCGAAGGTCCTGTTCGAGCTTCGGGCGCGGTACGCCGAGGCGAAGCGGTCCGGCGAAGAGCGCTGAGCCCTTGCGCGTTACCTTTCTGGGGACAGGAACGTCGACCGGGGTGCCGGTCATCGGCTGTACGTGCGACACCTGTCGCTCGTCAGATCCGAGAGATGTGCGTTGTCGTCCGTCGGTCGCCGTCAGACTCGATGACGGCACGACGGTGCTGGTCGATGCCTCTCCGGACCTCCGCGAGCAAGCGCTCCACCACGGTCTCGATCGGGTCGACCTGATACTCCTGACGCACAGTCATGCCGACCACGTGCTGGGTCTCGACGACGTCCGCATCTACAATTTCCGGCAGCGGGCCACCATTCCGTGTCAGGGCGACGCCAGGACGCTTGCCGATGTGAGGCGGATGTTCGCCTACGTCTTCGACCCGAGGACCCCCAGGGGTGGCGGGCTGCCGCAGCTGAGTCTGCGTCCGATTGGCGGGCCGTTCTCCTTTGGTCGGACGGTGTTCGTACCGGTTCCGCTGCGACATGGAACGCTGCCGATCTTGGGCTATCGGGTGGGTGCGTTTGCGTACCTGACAGACTGCAGTGAGATCCCGGAGTCATCGTGGTCTCATCTCGAGGGGCTCGACGTGCTCGTGATCGACGCGTTACGTCGTCGAAAGCACTCGACCCACTTCAACGTCGATGAAGCTGTCGACGCGGCGAGTCGCATAGGGGCCGCTCGCACTTTCTTCACCCACATATCCCACGACCTACGACACGCAGACACGTGCCTGACGCTGCCCGATGGGATGACGCTGGCGCACGACGGTCTCGAGTTGACGATCGACGAAACCACTCCCGAAAGCACACTGGAGGCGGCTGCCAGTCAGCTGGCGGCGATGCATGAATAGGATCTACTACCCTGACGATCAGGTGCCGGGAGACTGGGCGTCTCCAGTGCTCGCGTTGGGAAACTTCGACGGTGTCCATCGTGGGCACAGAAAGATCATCGACCACGTGCGTCGGCGGGCCACGGAGCGCCAGGCTACGGCCGCGATCCTCACTTTCGACCCGCACCCCCCACGAATCGTGAGACCCGACAAGGCGCCCCAACTCTTGATGACGGTCGAGCAGAAACTCTCGTTCGTGGCCGGGGCTGGAATGGACGCGGCGGCGATCGTTCGATTCACGCCGGAGATCTCGCGGTGGGAGCCTGAAGAGTTCGTCAACACCATTCTGGTCGACTGGCTGCATGTGTCCGAGGTGTGGGTCGGGGCCAATTTCCTGTTTGGTCGCGACCGCAGCGGGAATTTTTCGCTCCTGCGGTCCCTGGGCGGGCGATACGGGTTTGTGGTCGAGAAGATCGACCCGATTCGATACAAGGAATTCGTCGTGAGCAGCACGCGGATCAGGCGGCTGATCGCGGACGGTCATGTCGACGAGGCCGGCGTCCTGCTCGGGCATCACTACGTGCTCGAGGGCGACGTTGTGCGTGGGTCGCAACGGGGCCACGGGCAGGGCTTTCCCACCGCCAATCTCCAGACGGACAACGAGGTGGTGCCGCCCGACGGGGTGTATGCGACGACGATCACGGTTGATGGTGTCATTCACCCCAGCGTGACGAACATCGGAGTCCGCCCGACATTCGAAACCGATGGCGCGCGCATCATCGAAACGCACGTTTTCGACTTCGACGGCGACCTCTACGGAGCCCGCGTGCAACTGGCGTTCATCGAGCGTCTGCGCCCCGAGGAAGCGTTCGCGGATGCCGAGACACTCCGGCGTCAGATCGCCGCCGATTGCGACCGCGCGCGAGCGTTGTTCGACCGGATTTCACTGTAGAATACGGGCCTCCGATGGTTGACGACCGACCCCTTGATACCCAAGCGTTCAGGCTGGAGCTCACGGTTCCCTGTGACGACCGTTTCCGGCCTCTCCTCAGCGTTCTGTGCGAGCGCATGGTGCGTCATGTCGGGTATTCCCAGACAGAAGCTGCGGAGGTCGCTGCCGCCGTTGTGCATGCGACCGATGGGGTGCTGGTACACAGCGAGTGTCCAGCCTACAAGGATCTCGATGTCACGATCGCCACAAGTGAGAGCGAGATAGAGTTTTGCGTTCGGTACCTCCGTGGCCAAGGGGAGCCGTCCGGCGACGAGCCCAGTATCGCGCACCTGCTCGGCAAGCGAAGTGGCGACGAGGCTCCCTTGGACGCCATCCATCGCGTGATGGGTCATGTTGAGTTCGGTCAAGAGGACGGGGTTGAATTCTGTACGCTGACCAAGTCGCTTCCTGAAGAGCCCAGCCCACGGTCTCGTCCAGAGCCCAGCCCCGAGTCATGACGCCGGAGACCCTGCCATTCGCCTCTACAACACGCTGACTCGTCGAGTAGAACCGTTCGCGCCGCTCAGGGACAGCACCGTACGGATGTACGCCTGCGGCCTGACGGCGTACGCGCGTGGTCACATTGGTAACTTCCGGACGTTCGTGTGCCTGGATGTGCTCCGGCGCACGCTCAAGTACATCGCGGGGTTTGAGCTCCATCACGTGATGAACTTCACGGACGTCGACGACAAGACGATCAAGGCGTCGACCGAGGCCGGCGTGTCGCTGCGCGATTACACGACGCGGTTTATCGACGCCTTTCGGGAGGACGCCGCTTTGCTCGGTATCGAACCGGCCGAGGAGTATCCACGCGCGACAGACGAAGAGAATCTGCGGGCCATGGTCGAGACGATCCAGGCACTCGAGGCCCGCGGCCACACCTACCGCCGCGACGGATCGATCTATTTTAAGATCGAGACACTGGCGGACTACGGCAAGCTGGCCCGCCTCGATCATGAGGGCATCCGGTCGGGCGCGCGTGTCGACTCCGACCAGTACGAGAAGCAGGACGCTCGGGACTTCGTCCTGTGGAAGGCCACGGCTCCCGGTGAGCCGTCGTGGGATCTTGGCGTCGGCCGGGGTCGTCCCGGGTGGCACATCGAGTGCTCGGCGATGGCTCTCCGGCTCCTGAATGGTCCGCCGATAGATATCCACGCCGGGGGCGTCGACCTGGTCTTTCCCCATCACGAGAACGAGATCGCCCAGTCGGAAGGCGCGACCGGCGAGCCGTTCTCGCGATTCTGGGTCCACGTCGAGCATCTGCTGATCGAGCGCGGCGACAAGATGTCCAAGTCGGCCGGAAACGTCTTCACGGTCGAGGATGTGGTCGCACGTGGGCACCGTACCTCGGCGCTCAGGTATGTCCTGATCTCGACCCACTATCGCAAGCAGCTCCGGTTCACGTGGGGGAGTCTCGCGCAAGCCGAAGAGGCATTGACCCGCGTGATGGACTGTTTGGTGAGGCTCGAAGGTGTGACCGGCGGGGGAGAGCATCCGGCCATCCACGAGCGTGCTGAACAGGCCCGTCTGGGCTTCGGTGAGCGCCTCAAGGCCGACCTCAACACCCCGGGCGCTTTGGGCGTCTTGTTCGAGTTGGTCCGTGACGTGAATGCGGCGATCGATGCCGCCGAGGTCGGACGCGCCGATGCCGAACTGCTCCAGCGGACGTTTGACACCTTCGACACGGTGTTGGGCGTCATCGCACTCCGTCGCGCTGAGGACGCCGCTCCGCCGGTGGCGGTGGACGAAATCGAGCGGCTCATCGAGGAACGTCGGACCGCGCGGGGTCGCAGAGATTTCTCCGCAGCAGACCGCATTCGGGACGACCTCGACGCTCGCGGAATCGTGCTCGAGGATTCCGCGAGCGGCACCCGCTGGAAACGCAAGTAGGCCGACCAGCTCCGGGCTCCGATTTGCAACCCAACCCGGGGTGCCTACGGATCATCAGAAGACTCTCGGTGAAACCGGGGAAGAACTGGCGCGCTGCGAGCTGCGTCGCCGCGGGTACGCAATCCTTGCCCGCCGATATCGAACGCGGCTAGGTGAGATTGACATCATCGCCCGCCACGAAGGTGTGCTGGTGTTTGTCGAGGTCAAGGCCCGCTCGGGCCACGACTTCGGCGGACCGCTCGCGGCAGTCACCGCAGTGAAGCAGCGGAAGATCACGCGAATGGCGCTGGACTATCTGGCCCGCAGCCGTCTGGGTGGCGTCGCGTGCCGCTTTGATGTCGTCGGGGTGGTGATGCGGGATGGGCGGCCGGAATTCGAGGTTGTGACCAATGCCTTTGGCGAGGGCTGGTGATGCCCGACGTGGGTTCGTGTCGGTGAAGACGGCGTTCGGCGCGCTTTGATGGGACCGCACCTGCGTGGTACGCTATTTTTTGAAGTTGAGCGGGCGGGAATAACTCAGTGGTAGAGTGCGACCTTGCCAAGGTCGAAGTCGCGGGTTCGAATCCCGTTTCCCGCTCCATCTTCTTCCCTTCGTCGAGATACCCGTCCCGACGGCGCCGTCGCCAAGTGGTAAGGCAGAGGTCTGCAAAACCTCCATCCCCGGTTCAAATCCGGGCGGCGCCTCCATTTTTCGCCTTTCTTCCGCAAGAACATCCCCGCGCCGGCGTAGGTTCCAGCCTGAAGCAGGTGTGACAAGATCGGCCCCCTCGAGTGGTATCCTCGACGTGACAACAGGGGTTCGTTTCGGGCAAGGGGATTCCAAGGAGGATGTTGTGAGACGTCAAACCTTCGTTCTCGTCAGCGTGACGGCGGTCGCGCTCGCCGTCGTGTCGTTCATGGCGCCGCCTGCCGCGGGCCAGACCGGGTCGTGGACGGCGCCCCGGACAGTGGACGGTCACCCCGACCTGCAGGGGGTCTGGGCCAACAATAGCGTGACGCCCCTCGAGCGTCCCGAGGTGCTGGAAGGACGGGAGACGCTGACCGACGAAGAGGTGGCGGCGCTGAAGGCGCGCGCGGGCGAGCTCTTCAGCACCGAGTCGGGCGATGCCGCTTTCGGTGACAGCGTCTTCGCCACTGTTCTGGCCGAGGCGGAGTCCTTCGCCTCGCGCGACACCGCCACCGGCAACTACAACCACTTCTGGCTGGTCGAACGAGACTGGGACAACCGCACCTCGCTCATCGTCGACCCGCCGAGCGGCAGGCTGCCGGAACGGACCGAGGCGGCCAACGACAGGGCCGCCGCGCGCGAGGAGGCGCGACGGCGTCACGCATGGGGACCGGAAGACCGCAGCTCAGGCGAGCGGTGCATCAGCTGGGGCGCGCCGCGGCTCGGCGCCGGCTACAACAGCTACATCCAGCTGTTCCAGACTGCCACGCACGTCGTGCTCTATCAGGAGATGGGTGGTCCGCGCGTTATCCCGTTGACCGATGCGCCTCACGTCGATAGCAACGTGCGGTTGTGGCACGGCGACTCGCGAGGGCACTGGGAGGGCGACACGCTGGTCATCGAGACGACGAACTACTCGCCGTCCGCCTCGTTCATGGGCGCCACCGACAACTTGCACGTCGTTGAGCGCTACACCAGGGCCAGCGAGGACGTGCTGCGATACGAAGTGACGGTCACCGATCCGAACACCTGGGCGGCGCCGTGGACCGCCATCATCCCGCTGCGCGGCTCGGCCGATCCGGTGTTCGAGTATGCGTGTCACGAGGGCAATATCGGCATGGAGGGAATCATGGCCGGTGCACGGGCGCTCGAAAAGGCGGAAGCGGCGACTGTTGGCTCTCGGTAGGGAGCTGGGCCACCACGACGTGGGTCAGTCAGAGAAGATACTCGATGAAGCCCGGTCTTCTCATTTGCTTCACGGTCGGCGCGCTCTCGTTCGTGTCGACAGACAGCCTTTCTCAGACGGGTCCGCCACGCACACCATGGGGGGCTCCCGACCTAAGAGGTATCTGGAATCATGGCACGGGCACCTCTCTCGAGCGCCCTGAGCGGTATGCGGGTCGCGAGTTCCTGACCGACGAGGAAGTGGCTGCGGTGAACGCGGAAGCCCACTCAACCGAGGGTGTCGGTGCCCGCCGGGCGGTTTGGTGGGAACGGGGCCTTTCGGACGGTAGAACGGCTCTCGTTGTCGAGCCACCCAACGGCCGAATTCCGTACACGACGGAGGCGCTCGCTCGATCTCGGCCGGAAGCACGTGCGGATGGCCCGGAGGATCTCAACCTGTTTGCCCGCTGCCTCACGCAAGGGGTGCCACGGTTGGGCGGCGCGTATAGCCAGAACATCCTTTTGCTCCAGACACCGAGTCACGTCGTCCTCCTCTACGAGATGATCCACGAGTTTCGGGTCATCCCGCTCGACGGGCGGCCTCACGTTGGCCCACAGGTTCGCCAGTGGTTGGGAGATTCGCGCGGCCGATGGGAAGGGGACACGCTGGTCGTTGAAACAACGAACTTCGGGAACAGTCAGCTCTTCAGAGGCTTCTCGTTGGGGGCGACACGTCTCGTCGAACGCTTCTTGCGGGATAGCACCGAGACGCTTCGCTACACGGTCACGTTCGAGGACCCGACCTTGTGGACGCAGCCCTGGACCGCGATGCTCTCGATGCCGAAGACCGACGGACCGATGTTTGAGTTTGCCTGTCACGAAGGAAACTATGGGATGACGAGCATCCTTGAGATCGCACGCGGCGAGGAGAAGGGGCATGTTACGCCTCGGTAGGGGGAGGCCAAGCCGCGCCGGCATCCATCCACGTACTGTCCAGGAGGGTCCATGGCTGACTATACGTATGAAGAACTAAAGAAGAAGACCGTAGCCGAAATGCGTGCGATCGCCAAGGGTCTCGACCATGAGGCCATCAAGGGCTATTCCCAACTCAACAAAGAGCATCTGCTGCCGGCGCTATGTCAGGCCCTGGGGATTGACGCCTACGAACACCATCATGTCGTCGGTGCCTTTGACAAGAACGCAATCAAAGCCAGGATGCGGTCCCTCAAGACTGAGCGACAGGCTGCGCTTGAGGCTCACGACCATGTCAAGTTGGCGGCGGTACGGCGTCAGCTGCATCGGCTAAACCATCAGGTTCGGGCGCACGTTCGCTAGCGCGATGCCCGTAGGTTCCGGCACCAGGCTCGGCCACTATTCGGTTGCCGCCATCGCGGTCGCTTGGCTGAGCCTCTCGCCGCTGTTCGCACAGCCGCGTCTCACGCTCGACTGGGAGGCGATGGCCGAGCGGCTCGTGGCGCAGCTGGCGCCAGAGCCAGGCGAGAAGATCCTCCTGGTTGCGCGCCCCGGCAACTTCGATGATCTGATTCCGTACCTACGTTACGCGGTGGTGAAAGCGGGGGCCGTCGATCTCGGGGTGATCGATGTGATCGGCGAGCCGTACCCGGAGCGGTGGGACCCACAGATCCTTCAACGCGGGGCAGGTGAAGCGCGAGCGGTCTATCGAGAGATGCTCCGCGACGTCGATGGAGCCATCATGCTACCTGGCGCACGGCCTGACCACCCTGTCTATGCCGCCCTTCAGGATCTGTTGCGCGAAGGCCGCGGCCGCGCGATTCATTTTCACTGGACCCAGAACGGTAGCGCATTCCCAATCCCGGGACAGCCGCTCCCTCAACAGCACGTGATCGATGACACGTATCAGCGCGCCCTCCTCGAGACGGACTATGCGGCGCTCGCCAGGACGCAGAGGCGTTTCGTATCGGCCATGCGGAATGCGGAAACGCGGGTCACGTCGCCGCTTGGCACGGACATCCGCTTCCGTATCGGTGACCGGCCAGTGAACTTTCAGGATGGTGATGCGTCGGCGAAACGGACAAATCAAGGGGTCGTGCTGATCGATCGTGAGATCGAGCTGCCTGGCGGCGCCGTCCGCGTTGCGCCTGTCGAGGACACCGTCAACGGCACGATCGCGTTCCCTTCTTCCCAGTGGAACGGCCGACCGGTGGAGGGTTTGAGGCTGCGGCTCGACCGGGGCCGCGTGGTGGAAGTGATCGCGTCGTCGGGACAGGAGGCGGTCGAAGCCGAGCTGGCGGATGCCCCCGAGGCGGCGCGTGCGTTTCGGGAATTCGCACTCGGCTTCAGCTCGGTGCTCGCGGTGCCCGAGCGCAACCCTTGGATTCCGTACTACGGCTACGGCGCCGGCGTCGTGCGCTTGTCTCTTGGAGACAATTCGGAGCTGGGCGGGACGGTCACCGGCGGCTATGTCCGCTGGAACTTCTTCACCGACACCACGGTGATGGTCGATGATGAGGTATGGGTGCGTGACGGCAGATTGATCGCGAAGTAGGGGCTGCTCGCACCACACTCGCTGACTCGCGGATAAGAAAGGACAGGTCATGGAAGCCCTCTTTGCACATTTCCTGGATCGCCACCCCACCCGTCGGTCGTTTGTCGGGTCACTGGCGGTACTCGGACTGGGCTCCGCGGGAATGGCAGCCGCGAGTGAGGCCCCCGAGCTTACGGGCTCGACCTATCTGTTTGCCGAGATCACACTCAAGCCCGGCACCGTGGAGAAGTTCGCGGCAGTCCTAGGCGAGGTGGCTGCACTGTTCGAAACGCACGGTGGGTGGAAGCTTCAGGGCTGCTTCCTCGAAGCCGACGGGGAGGAGGACAAGATTATCGACGTGTGGGAGATTCCGAACGCCGCAGCGGTTCAGAAGGCCCTAGGCTCGGTTCCCAACGACCCCGCCTTCGAGAGTCTCCGCGTGCGCTTGCAGGAATGTGTCGCGAACGAGACGCTTCACGTGATGGCCCGGCAACCGGTGACAATCGGCTAGCAAACGCGCGTTTATTGATTGGCCGGCACCTCGAACGGATACCCGGGCGGCCCGTAGGTGTAGTACGCCCCCAAGGAGTCGATCTTGTCCATGTTCGGATACAGCACGCCGAAGGCGGGTGCTTCACGGCTGCCGCGCGGCGAGTACCAAATGGCTCCGTCCTTGGTGACCTGGATCTTGGGCGAGTCCGCGTGCCGCTGCGGCTTCGGATAGAACGTGAACGTCTGGCTGCGCGGGTCGAACTTCCAGATCGAGGCCCCGTATTCGCCGTCGGTGCGTTGCCCAACGTCAGGTGCCCAGATGTTGCCTTCTGGATCTGCCGCGACATCGTAGGGTTCGGCGTTCTGGTGCGGGATCGTCCACTCGGTCATCTTGCCCGTGGCCTGGTCCAGCTTGACCAACCTTCCTGGCCGCTTGCCGGCCGAATAGATACCCCACCAAATGTTGTTCTGCGAATCCACGTTCAACCGCCGTGTATGCGCCGGGTAAGTCGGCGGCGTGAACTCAGTCCACGAATTGTTGGAGGTATCGAACTTGACGATCTTGCCGCCGCTCCACAGGGCGATCCAGATGTTGTCGTTGCGGTCGGCCACCACGCCGTAGGGAATGGCGTGCGGCGTCGGGATGCGGAACACGGAGACCTCGCCCGTCTCGCGGTCCCACTTGCTGAGGGCGCCCCCCATGATCCAGCCCACGTAGATGTTGCCCTTGGAGTCCATGGCGAGCGACTGGAGGAACTTGGTGGGATTGCGCACAACGTTGTCTGGGTCCATCGGAATCTGATACTCGAACGTCTCCGTCTTGGGATTGAATCCCAGCAGCCGCTTCTCCTTGTCTCCCGTGCGGCCCCGATGTTCCGGCAGCCAGATCATGCCTTCTGGATCGATCAGGATCTCGTGGTTGCCGTTTCGCGGATCAGGGTAGAGATACTCCTTTTGTTCACCTGTGCGGGGATCCAGCTTGACCAGTCGATGGGGGATCCCACGGTCCACGAGCCATACGTTGCCATCGGCATCAAAGCGAGGGTCCTGCCCGTAACGGCTGACGCGATCCCCCGCCCACCGGGGATCGTTGTTCCCTTCGCCTGGACCGTCCGTGGCCAGGTAGTACTCGATATACATCGCCTTTCCGAGGGCCTCTTCATCGACCGGCGTCTGTTGCTCGATCTTCACGCGGCGGGCCTTGCTGTCGGGGCCGAAGTTCTTGACCACATACGCCAGCAGGTCATCCCGGTCTTGCCGCCCAAAGCGGAACGTCGAGGACCGGAAGGAAAGCAACCCCTGCGCGTATCGGGTGGGATCTTGTTCCCCGAGGGTGCTGCCGACCATGTGGTCGATGCGAGTCATCCATTGTCGTTCGGTGCCCGGACGCGTGGGAAAGAAGTTCTCGCCGTGACACACCATGCACACCTGCTCTGCGACCTCTCTTCCGGGCCCCGGCGGGTAAATGTCGTCATAGCTCGCGTATTCGGTCGGCCCAGCCGCGCCTCTCTCCATCGCGGTCCGGCCGGCCGGTATGACGAGTGGGGGCGCATCGCCTTCCAGCTCTCGCATCGTGAGGTTGACCTCGGCGGCGTTCCCCGCGGTTACTGAAAAGGTCTGAGCGTCCGACTCGAGATGCTTCGTGCTCGCGCTGACCTCGTAGTTTCCCGGCAACAGGGCCACGGCACGGAACCGTCCCTTGTTCGTGTACACCATGTACACGATCCCTTGGTCGACGTTGCGAACATAGACCTGTGCCGCTGTGAACGGCTGGGAGGCCGTGACGGTCCCCGACAGCGTCCCGGTCCCCGGCACCGCGGCCCGCAGGTTGATCCCTGTCAGGGGCGGGACGATCAGTGTGACGGCGAGCAGCCAGGGGCTATACCCGGTCGCGACCCTTTTCTTTGAACCATTCATTGCTGACTCCTTGGACAGTTGACCAGCGAGGTCATGGCGAGAATGCCCGTCGCCGCGGGCCAGGTCAAGTCTCAACTGGTTCTATCCGTTCGGCCGGCCGCTGGCCGCAGCCCCCGTCGGAGAGGATATTGTGCTCGCCGTTGGGGCCCGGACTGCGCGTCTCTTTATCTATTACCTCGACTTCAGTCCCCCGACAGCTCTTCCCGTAGTGTCCCTGATCGCTGACGTTGGATCGGGGGAGCGAGTTTGCGGCGCACCGGCTCTTCACGGTGGCGACGAACGTCAACGTCTACTTCTGCGGTCCGCAGAGTCCGTGGCAGCGAGGCTCGAACGAGAACACGAACAGGTTGCTGCCGCAGTACTTTCCGAAAGGGACGGAACTGTCGCCCTACACCCAGGCCGACTTGGACGAGGTCGCCCTACGCTTGATTACACGTCCACGCAAGACGCTGGGATACGAAACGCCAGCTGCTAGACTAGCGGCCGTTGTTGCGTCGACCGGTTGAAGCCGCGCGGGGTGTCCGGCTCTGTCCTATCGCTTCACTCCGTTCCAGATTGGCTTGACCCAGGTTCGCAGGGCCGTATGATGGCCTTGTTCGACGGGACGCTCGTCGAGGAACTCAAGCCCGCGTGCCCGAAGATTGATGCTGCTCACCTCCGGCACCTCGCTCGGTCCGTATCAGATCGAAGCCCTCCTGGGCGCCGGGGGCATGGGCGAGGTCTACAAAGCCCGCGACACCCGCTTGGAGCGCACCGTCGCCATCAAAGTGCTGTCTGAGCATGTTGCCGCCGACCCCCCTCTGAAGCAGCGGTTCGAGCGGGAGGCCCGCACCGTTGCCGCGTTGAACCACCCACATATTTGCACCCTCCATGACATCGGGAGCCAGGATGGAATCGACTTTCTGGTCATGGAGTACCTCGACGGGAAGACCTTGGCCCAAGGGCTTGCGAAAGGGCGGTTGCCCCTGAAGCGTGCACTTCAGATCGCGATCGAGCTTGCCGATGCGCTCGATGCCGCTCATCGACACGGAGTCATCCATCGAGACATAAAACCGGGCAACATCATGCTGACCCGCTCACGGGCAAAGCTCCTCGATTTCGGACTCGCGAAGCTTCGCGACACCGGTGCCGAGACAACGAGGCTTCTCGACGACCGTGTCGACCGGATGGGCGACCACGGGAACGAGCCCACGGCGGCGCATGCTCCGGATGGGTCGACGCAGAATTCGCCACTCACCTCGAAGGGAACCATCCTTGGCACCTTTCAGTACATGGCTCCTGAGCAGGTCGAAGGAAGAAGCGTGGATGCCCGCACCGACATTTTCGGATTCGGAGCGGTCCTCTACGAGATGATCACCGGGAAGAAGGCCTTCGAAGGAAAGAGCCAGGCCAGCTTGGTCGGGGCCATCCTGCAGAGCGAACCGCAACCGATGGACAGCCTTGTCGCGGTCGTGCCGGTAGCACTCGACCGATTGGTCCGTCGATGTTTGGCCAAGGACCCCGAAGAACGATGGCAAAGCGTGCGCGATTTGCTGACACAGCTCCGCTGGATCGCGGAGGATGCCGGGGGAAGCCCGGCTCTGACGGCCGAGCGTCGGCGGACGCACGGGTTGTGGTCTGTCGCGGCGTTGTTGCTCGCTGCGTCGGCGGGCGCGGTGGTGTGGAACCTGCGTGCCCCGTCTCAGGCTCCAGAGCCGGTGCGCCTCGATATCGCCTTTCCGGCCGGAGAGACGCTCGCGATAGAACTGTTTCCGTCCATCGCGATCTCTCCTAGCGGTTCGCACCTGGTGTTTCGAGCGGAGGCCGCGCAGGCTGAAATCGCCCAGTTGTACGTACGCGAGGCCGATTCGTTCGCCATGATGCCGCTGCCCGGCACCGAAGGCGCCCACACTCCGTTCTTCTCACCCGACGGCGAGTGGGTGGGGTTCATGAAAGACGCAGCCCTGTGGAGAGTGTCCATCGCCGGTGGACCACCCCTGCGGATCGCCGACGTTCCATCGCTTTCCCCGAGCAGTCCAGGCGCGACATGGGCCGATGGCACGATCGTATTCGCCGCGGGGTCTGCGGGCCTCATGCGGGTGCCCGACGCGGGCGGGGTGCCCGTCGCGTCGCTGACGGTACCGGACGCCGCGCGTCAGGAAATCACCCACGTCAGTCCTCAGTTTCTCCCTGGTGGGCGAGACCTACTTTTCTCGGTCAGGACAGCCGACGAAGTGTCTCGTCCGGCGCTCCTTTCCCTCGAGACGGGCGCATGGGACTGGCTCGACCCGGTCGTGGGGGCGGTGGGGGCTCAGTATGTGACTAGTGGACATCTCGTGTATTCGAGAGGCGGAGGACTGTACGCGATTCCGTTTGATCCTGACCGGCGTACATTCGGGAGCGCGCCCGTCCAAGTCCTCGAAGATCTTCTTGAGTTGACGGTGGTGGGCGTCCCGGTCACTCAGTTTGCGGCGTCAAACGAGGGGACGCTCGCGTTCGTGTCAGGGACCCCGCCCATCTGGCGACTCGTTGCGGTGGACCGGGATGGAGGAGCATCCGTTCGACTGACTGACGCGGCGCGGCGTTATCAGTATCCGACCGTATCGCCCGACGGGCGACGAGTCGCAGTCAATATCGACGAAACGCGCAGTCATGTTTACGTCGTCGACGTCGACAGGGGCGTCCTGAGATCACTGACAAGCGTCGGTACCAACACCCTGCCGACGTGGGTGGATTCCGAAGTTCTCTCGTTCGCATCTCGTCGCGGGGCTGGATCGTGGGGTATCTACTCGAGGCCGTCCGACGAAAGCACGGCGGCCGCGGCACTACTTGCAACAGAGCGAGCTCAGCTCCCGACCGGGTGGTCCAGCGATGGTCGTCTGATGGCCCTCTATGAGCTCAATGACGACACGGCTCGAGACATCTGGGTGTGGCGAGCGAGTGATGGTGGACTCGACTTGGTGCTTGGCACCGAGGCCAATGAGCGGGCGGCCACGTTTTCTCCGGATGGCGAGTGGTTGGCATATATCTCGGATGATTCTGGTCAGGACGAGGTCTACGTGCAGCGATTTCCAGGACCCGGCGGGCGTGAGGTGGTTTCAACCGAGGGAGGCCGAGAGCCCGTCTGGTCAACCCAAGGCCTTGAATTGTTCTTCCGTTCCGGGAGTCGGCTCATGAGTGTTGAAATCGAGTCTGGCCGAATCCCTCTTCCTCGAACGGTTTTGGACGCAAGCAACTACGTCAGGTCTGCGCCACAGGTCGGTCTTCCGGCCTACGATGTGTTTCCGGATGGCCGGACGTTCGTGATGATCCAGCACGAGCAACTTGGGCCAGCGCCTCAGCTCAGGGTGGTCATCAACTGGTTCGAGCAACTCACGCGCCTCGTGCCCTCGAATAAACAGGCGAGCTGAAGGCGTGGGATTCTTGGGCGTTCAATCCATCTTGCCCTTACACTAGGGGCCGGAGGCTCCGCATATGTGTAAGCGACTTCTCGCTCTCGTCGTCTGTATCGTTTTCGTGGCCCCTGGCGTCTGGTTCGGCTCTGGGTCGGTGTTTGTCCAGACGCAGGACGCGTCGTCGGATATCCCGAGGACCCCAGATGGGCACCCTGATCTGACCGGTCTCTACGACGTGGCGACGATCACCCCGGTCGATCGGCCGACCGAATACGGCGACCGTCTGTTCCTCACCGAGGAGGAGGTTGCCGCGATGGTGGAGTACGAGGAGCAGCGAAACCAGCGGGATCTCGAGCCAGTCGATCCCAACAGGTCCGCGCCCCCCGTTGGAGGGGATACATCGCCGACGAAGTCATATCTCGAGACCCTGTTCCGATTTGGCGGGGGCGCCGTAGGCGGCTACAACCTTATCTGGATCAATCCTGGCGACCGTCCCGTGACCATCGACGGGCGGTCCAGAACCTCTCTCATCGTGGACCCGGTGAATGGCCGGGTGCCGCCCATGACACCGGAAGCGCGACAGCGCATGGCGGCGCTGCTGGCGACCCGTGCGAGGCCCGACGCCGGCGAGAGCGGCGCCAGTGGTCCGGCCAGCCAGTACGACGGCGCCGACACTCGCCCGCTTGCGGAGCGGTGCATCCTCGGCTTCAGCTCGACGTCGGGACCGCCGACGCTCCCCAACTACTTCTACAACAACCTCAAGTTCATCGTGCAGACGCGCGACTGGGTGATGATCTACAACGAGATGGTGCACGACACTCGCATCATTCCCATTGGTGGCGCGCACCTGCCGCCGCACGTCAAGCAGTGGATGGGCAGCTCGGTTGGCCATTGGGAGGGCGATACCCTGGTAGTCGAGACCACCAACTTCACCGACAAGACTCGGTTCCGCGGGTCGGGGGAGGATTTGAAGGTCACCGAGCGCTTTACCCTCGCCGATGACCAGACCATCCTCTACCGATTCACGATCGAGGATCCGTCAACGTGGGAGCGCTCCTGGACCGGCGAATACCTTTGGAATCCGAGTGTGGAGCCGATCTTCGAGTACGCCTGCCACGAGGGCAACTATGCGCTGGAGACCGTGCTGCGCGGCGCTCGACTTGCCGAGGCGGAGGCCGTGAAGAAGAGCGGCCAACAATAGCGTTCGTCCCGCGATCATGGGCGGTTCCTGGCTGGCCTCGCTTCGTTCGCGACTAGGCTCGCGGCCGCGAGAAGAAGGGCTGCCCAAGGCGTGGCTTTCACCCACGGAGGACGCGCTCGTCCCAGATCGTCGCTTCTGGCAGAACCCCCGCGAGCCGATCAGTCACTACTACCGCTGGATTTGGGAGTACATGGCCTACCTCCCGATTCTCTGCGACTTGCGGCGCGAGTCGGCGGTCTTGGAGCTCGGGTGCGGCCACGGTCGGGCCGCGCAAGGCTTGCTGCAGCTCTTGCGCTCTCCCGGGAGCTACCACGGAATCGATGTTGATCGGCGTCAGATCGAGCTCGCCCAGGAGCTCATCTCGTCGGTTGCCAGCAACTTTCGATTCACCTGGGCCGACTTGTACTACGCCGAGACCAACCCGCAGGCCGAGGCCCGCGCCGAAGACTACGTCTTTCCTTTCGAGGACGAGAGTTTCGACGTGGTCTTCGCAGCCTCTCTCTTCACTCATCTCATGCCGGCCCAAACGGCGAACTACTTTCGCGAGAGCCGCCGAGTGCTGCGGCCCGATGGGAAGATCCTCTTCAGCTTCTTTCTGCGCGATCACTACCGCGGCCCAGGAACGACTATCTCCGCCAGCTACCAATTCGACTCCCTGCTGCCGGAGGACCCCCAGGTCTCCGTCCGCGACCTCGAGCGCCCCGATCTGGCGGTCGCCTACTCTTCGGAGAGAGTTCGTGCGACGGCTCTCGATGCGGGGCTCATCGTCGATCAGGTACTGCCGGGTCTATGGTCGGAGAGTCCCGGTATTGCGGTAAACGAGCAGGATCTGGTCGTTCTGACAAGGGCGTGAGGCCCAGAGCGTGGCACTTGGCCCAGTATCACGACGCCCGGGCCAGCCTCAATTCTTGCCTGCTGGCCAGACGTTCAGTGCGCGGCGTAGAGCGATGAGCTGAGCCGTGTGATAGCCGTTGTGGTCCAGCACAATGAGCGCCGCCCGCAGGGCGTGATGGTGTCCCTTCTCCGCCGTGGGCACCTTGGCGTACAGATCGAACTCAGGGTCCTCGACGATCCGCGCCATGTGCTCTGTGGCATCGAGGAGTCGGCGGACGCTTGCCGACCAGTCCTCCGATGAGCCTGGCTCTGGACTGTCCGGCCAGTAGTCGTTGGGAAAGCTCCCAGCCTCGTATTCGGAATCCCTGCAGTAGGCGATAAGGTCTTCGGCCGCCAACCGCATGTGCTCGACCTGCTGCCAGGCGGTGTGCGGGTGACCCGCGACCTGCCGGCCGGCGAGTTCGACGGGGAAGTCTTCGAGGGCCGCGGAGAGTCCGGCATGGGCTTGGCTCTGACGAAGCTGTCGGGCGAGCGTCTTCCTCAGCTCGGCCGCGTTCATATCGCTTCCTCCTCCGCCCGTCCTTCCGGTCACGGCTCGACGAAGTGGAAGTCCGCCGGGCCATCTCGTCTGGCGAGAAGCACCACGTCCTGGCTGGAGGGCACCTGCCACGTGTGGTGGGCCTCACCGGGAATGATGATGTAGCTCCCGGCGGTGGCCGTTTGCGTCACGCCGTCCAGGGTGATGTCCACCGACCCCTCCAGCACGACCACCGTCTCCGTGAAGGTATGCCAATGCATGGCGAAGCGGCTCCCGGCCGGGAACCGCGCGAGATAGGTCGGCCCTCCCGTATCCGGGTCGGTCGCGATGGGCGCATTCCGCAGGCCGGGGGGGAAGCTCGGGCGATCGGATGGCGGTCCCCAGTCCGCGGTCTCCCAGTGCATGACGAGGGGAGCCACGTCGGTAGACGTATCTTGCGCCGCCGCGGTCGCGGATACCCCGAGTGCGAGAGCGGCACCTAATCCAACAAGGCGTCTTGTCTTCACGGCCCCAGACTATAGGAGGGGAGCGACGTGTGTCGACACCGCCACTGATGGCAGACGTCAGATGTCAGGTATTAGCGGTCGATCTCGCAGTCACCGTAGTAGTGCTCCGGCCGTGAGGTGTGACCCTCGAGCCTGAAGTCGTTGTACTCGTGCCTCGTGTGCACCGCCTTGAGCCTGCCATCGGTGGTTTCGCGATTGATCACGGTTGTCGTGTACAGCGGCCCCGACCTGAACATCTGGACGAAATGCAGATAGTCACCCGATAGGCGGGTGATGATGTGCGACCCACCGAAATCTCCCTCGGCCTCGGCCGTCGCCCCGTCGGTGTCAATCTCGACGAAGCGAAACCGCAGGCGGGACGGCTCCAGCTCGACCGACGGCGTGATGTCGTCTGTCCAGGTTCCGGTCGCAACGAGTGAAAACGAGCAGCTGAGCTCGGTTACTCCCGGAAGTCGATTCTGCGCGACCGCCTCGGCACCGCCAACCAGGAACAGAACGACCGCCCAGCTCAGGTTCCGCACACCGTGTCCCTGCCAGCCCCTCATCATCATCAGCCCTCCGATCAACTTCGGTCCCCAACCTGGGATTCTATCTTTACGACGATGACAGCTGCCCGCCACAGG
The DNA here is from genome assembly GCA_965249105.1 of Vicinamibacterales bacterium. Lineage (GTDB taxonomy): Bacteria > Acidobacteriota > Vicinamibacteria > Vicinamibacterales > UBA8438 > CAUZIB01. Next base: position 4,134,614 of record OZ252219.1, read on the forward strand.
GCGGATATGCTTACGGCTCGGCACGATCTCCATGAGGATGAGCCTGAAGTCGTCGACGAGTAGCAAAGATGGCGGGAGCAAGGTTCGGGTTGCCCACCACTCCGCCAACGTTCGCATATGCCACTGGATCAACGTCATCGCCTGTGGCTATCTGCTCGTGAGCGGCGTTCACATCTTCCTGGACTTTCCTGAGCTCTACTGGGGCCACACCGGATATCAGGGCTATCCGGCGATCTTTCGGCTCTCGGACTGGGGGCTCTCCTGGGACGACGCCGGTGCGATGGGGAACCGGATGTGGGGCCGAAACTACCACGTCACGTTCGCCTGGGTCTTTCTTATCAACGGGCTGGCCTATGTCGTCTGGAACATCGCGACGCGGAACGCAGCCGGTCACTACGGAGCGCTTCAGCGGATCTCCTATCTCATCCTCATCTTTGTCTTTGTGCCGCTGATGATCCTGACGGGGATTGCCCAGTCGCCGGGGTTCACGGCGGCGATGCCCTGGCTGCTCGACCTCTTTGGAGGCCGACAGTCGGCCCGGACGCTCCACACGGTCGGCACCCTCCTGCTGGTCGTGTTTGTCGTCGTGCACGTGCTGGAGGTGGCGGCCTCCGGTTTTCTCAATCAGGTACGCTCGATGATCACGGGGAAGCTCCTGCTCCCCGAGGAGGGGCCATGAGCACGCACATCTCGCGGCGACGTCTTCTGTCGGGCCTCACCGCATTCGGTGGTCTATTGGTGACCGGGTGTTCAAACCCGAGAGAGACCTTCGTGCCCCCACGCGTGAGAGGGGGGCTCATCGGTGCCGCTGACGTCCTGACGATGAGCACCAATCGCGCCCTGCTCTCCGGCCAGCAGCTGGCGAGGGAGTATCAGCCAAGCGCTATCTCCGACCCATTCCCGGTCTGGAACCAGTCCAATCCACCGGACGAGGAATACCAGCGCCATCTGCGAGAGGGGTTCACGAGCTGGCGACTTCCGGTCACGGGCCTCGTCCAACGCCCGCGATCGCTTTCGCTCGATGAGATCAAGAGCCTGCCATCTCGGACGCAGATCACGGCTCACGTGTGCGAGCAGGGCTGGTCGGCGATCGCCGAGTGGACCGGCACCCCCCTTCAGCGGGTGCTCGAGGCAGTCGGCGGAGTGACGCCAGAGGCGCGTTACGTCGTCATCGACACCGTCGATGGCTGGTACGAGGGCTACGACATGTTCGAGGTCGTGCATCCCCAGACCATCCTGGCCTACGGCCTGAACGGCCGGGACCTGCCGACAGGCAACGGTGCGCCGCTGCGGCTCAGGGTCGAGCGTCAGTGTGGGTACAAGAGTCTCAAGTTTCTGAAGTCCATCCAGGTGGTCGCTTCAATGGCCGGCTTTGGGCAGGGCACCGGGGGGATCAACTCCGACTGGGGCTTTCACTGGTTCGCCGGGGTCTAGCCTCCCGAACGCAGGTTTCGCGCCGAATTTCCCGCGATGGGGTCGAGAGGTTTGAGGTCGACGTTCGGTTTCTGCCGATGAGGTGTTTACAAACGGGGGGTAGTGGGTAGATTCAAACGGTCGTCGCAACACCTCAACGGTGAGGAGTTGCGATGGGAACACCGAAACGTCGTCGGTCACCCCGTGCGGGACGTCTTCCGATGCGGTCGCCGGGTCGTCCCACGGCGGGACGCCGTGAGCATCGGCGTCGGTTCTGGGAGGCGATCGCCTGCGGGTTGTCCAGCGACGAGGCGGCGCTGGGGGCCGGCGTGTCCCAGCCGGTCGGAACGAGATGGTTCCGCGAAAGTGGAGGCATGCCGCCGATCAGCCTGGCCCCTCTGTCGGGGCGCTACCTGTCGTTTGCCGAACGAGAAGAGATCGCCATCTTGCACGCCCAGCACTGCGGGGTTCGTGATATCGCTCGGCGAATCAGCCGGTCCCCGTCGACCATCTCTCGGGAGCTCCGTCGCAATGCGGCAACCCGCAGTGGCGGACTCGAGTATCGCGCGACGACCGCGCAGTGGCACGCCGACCTGAAGGCGAAAAGACCGCAGGTGGCGAAGCTCGCTGCACACGACGAACTGCGCCGGTACGTGCAAGACCGACTCGCCGGCAGGATTACGGCCGCCGACGGGACGAGGGTGCCTGGTCCCCATGTGCACTGGAACGGTCGCCGCCCCGGGCGCCGTCAAGACCGACGCTGGGCGGCGTCATGGAGTCCTGAGCAAATTGCCAACAGACTCAAGGTCGACTTCCCCGATGAGGAGTCGATGCGGATCTCCCACGAGGCCATCTACCAGGCGCTCTACGTGCAGGGACGAGGGGCACTGCGACGCGACCTGGTGGCGTGCTTGCGGACCGGCCGGGCGCTGCGCGTGCCAAGAGCACGGACACGAGGACGCGGCAAGGCGTTCGTCACTGCCGAACTCATGATCAGCAAGCGCCCCGCCGAAGCAGACGATCGGGCGGTCCCAGGACACTGGGAAGGTGACCTGATTGTCGGACTGGGGAGCTCTGCGATTGGGACCCTCGTGGAACGCACCAGCCGATTCACGAGGCTGCTGCATCTGCCTCGCATGGATGACTATGGGCAGCCTCGGATCAAGAACGGTCCCGCCCTGGCGGGGCATGGTGCCGAGGCCGTCCGAGACGCCATCGCGTCGTCGATCATCACGCTGCCCACGCAGCTTCGCCGTTCACTGACATGGGACCAAGGCGCCGAGATGGCTCAACACGTTCAACTCCGAATCGACACCGGTCTGCCAATCTACTTCTGCGACCCACACAGCCCCTGGCAACGCGGCACGAACGAGAACACCAACGGCCTGCTGCGGCAGTACTTTCCCAAAGGCACCGACCTGTCCAGACACTCTCGTGATGATCTTGACGCCGTTGCTGCTGCTCTCAACAGTCGCCCCCGCAAGACCCTCGGCTGGAAGACACCCGCGGAGGCACTTGGCGATCACCTATGCTCAATCACACAACGCGGTGTTGCGACGACACCTTGAACCCAAGGTGTCAGCGAGCGTGTCCAGATCGGCCTCACCTACGGGGGCGGTATCGGGTCGCTGCGGGGCACAGTTGTCGAGCAGCGGTTCGAGAACTTCGACCCTGACACCGGCGCACAGATCCCGCCGACCGAAACGATCATCGAGCATGACGTCAAGGATTTCTATTTCCTCGAGTTCGTCCCCATCGGGAGCGTCGAGGCGGCCGCCGCCTTTCTCATCGATCCCGGCCTGAAGGCCCGGGTGAGCGGCGGGTTCAACTACCCGAACACGCAAGTCTTCTCGTTTACGATCAACTACCTGTTCGGATCGTGAAGGCGTTGCCGACCTAGCGCTTGGCCCGCTTGCGGACCGGCGGCGGTGTGGCGGTCTGCTTCAATCCAAGGAAGATGGTGTGCCAGCGGCCGCCCTTCTTGAGCCGGGCCCTCACGCGGTCAACTTGGGGGACGAATCCGTGGAAGCGTAGTCGCTGCTCGAACTTTCGGTCGTCCCAGGCCGACCACACAGCCAAGGTCCCGCCGACCCTGAGGGCCGCGTACGCGGCCGCGACTCCGGCGTTGGTGTAGAGGCCGTGATTGGCCAGTTCGGTAAACGCCGCGGGACCGTTGTCGACATCCAACAAGATCGCATCGAACTTTCCCGGGTTCGCCCGCAGCGTGAAGCCGACGTCCTCGCCAGCCTTGACTCGCACCCGCGCGTCGTCGAGGGGGCGTCCTGCTAGAGGTGCCAGTGGTCCCCGGTTCCAGTCGACCACCGCATGCACCAACTCAGCCACCGTCACGATTGCGCTCGGAGGCAGTAGGTCCAGGGTCGCCCGCAGCGTGAATCCCATGCCGAGCCCACCCACGAGCACCCGAGGTCGCTCCGCGGTCCGCACGCGCTGACAGGCGACGGTGGCGAGCGCCTCCTCAGAGCCGTGCATGCGACTCGACATCAGGGTGTCGCCGTTGACGTGGATGACGAACTCGTCATCCCGCACGGTCAGGCGCATGTCGCTTCCGTCCGGCGTGAAGGTCTGCCCGAGGAGCTCCCACGCCTTGCGCTGCCGTGATTTCACCAAAGCGTCCCAAGTATCGCATCTTCAGGGACCGCTATAATCGCGCTGGCTGCGACGGTTTGGGGCGGCGGACCGACTACTGGTGGGGGCTCTCTATGCGACCGACTTTCGTGTTTCTCGTCGTCTTGCTACTGAGCGGCTGTGCGGCGCCTCAGCAAGACACAGACTGGTCGGTCTACCTCGGGGACGCCGGTCGTCAGCACTACTCCAGGCTGGACCAGGTGAATCGAGACAACGTCGGTCAGTTGGAGCGTGCCTGGGTGTACGATTCCGGGGAGTTGAGAGGGAGCCGGTCGACGATGTATACGAGTCCGCTGGTCATCGCCGGTGTGCTCTACGGGTTGTCGCCCAGGCTTGACGCATTCGCGTTGAACGCCGCCACGGGTGAAGAGCTATGGCGGTTCGACGCCGGTCTCAACGGTGCCGCCCAGCGTGGGCTGATGTGGTGGGAGGGAAACGGGGAGCAGCGGTTGTTCTATACCGCTGGCCGGGAGTTGCTCGCCCTCGACGCGGCGGACGGCACCCCGATCGAGAGCTTTGGCGAGGCGGGGCGGCTTGATCTCACGCCAGGTGGCGACAGGAAGGGTCCCCTGAGCGTCACCGTGCCCGGCGTCGTGTTCGAGGACATGATCATCCTCGGGTTTTCAACCTCGGAGGCGGCCGACGCGCTTCCTGGTTCGGTCCGAGCGTTCAGCGCTCTCGATGGCGCATTGGTCTGGCAGTTCGATACGATTCCGGCGCCGGGCGAACCGGGCTCGGAGACATGGGCCCAGGGGGCGCTGGAGCGCGCCGGTGGCGCGAACGTATGGACCGGGATGACCCTCGATGCAGAGCGAGGGCTGCTTTTCGTACCAACCGGATCTGCAACTCCTGATTTCTACGGCGCAAGCCGGGTCGGTGACAACTTGTACGCGAACTGCCTGCTCGCGATCGACGCTCGGACGGGCCAGCTCAACTGGCACTTTCAGGTCTTTCGCCACGACCTCTGGGATCGCGATAACCCATCGCCACCAACGCTGGTGCAGCTCGAACGTGATGGCAGGACGCTCGATGCGGTCGCGCTCACGACGAAGTCCGGTCACCTCTATGTGTTTGACCGGGACACCGGTGAATCGATGTACCCCATCGTCGAGGTGGAGACACCGTTGCCGAGCACCCTCCCGGGTGAGGTCCCCGCGCCCTCCCAGCCGGTTTCGACCGTCGCCTTCAGCCGGCAGGCATTCGAGATTACGAACCGCACCGAGGAGGCGACTGCCGCCGTCGCGGAGCAAATCGAGGACTGGGATCTCCGGTCGTGGGCGCCGCCACGGGTAGGCACCGTACTCCTTCAGCCGTGGTACGACGGCGGGGCTGAGTGGGGTGGCTCTGCCTTCGACCCGAGCACCAAGCGCCTGATAGTAAACGCCAACGATGTTCCCGGGATTCTCGAGCTCACCGAGGTGCCGGTCGGGTTCAGCGACTACGGGACGTATGCCCGCCATTGCGGGAGCTGTCACGGCCTCGATCTGGAGGGCACCGAGACGGCACCGTCCCTGGTCGGCGTACGCGACCGCCTTGAGGATGAGGCGATCCGGAAGATCATCGGCGAAGGCAGCAGTCGGATGCCGGGGTTTGCTCATCTCGACGATCTGGAACGCGCGGGTGTCATGAGACACATCTTTTCGCCCGAGCCCGCGGTCGATGAGCCAACGACCGAGGTTACGTATGTGCTCGGCGGTTACCTCTATCTTCGAGACCACGAAGGGCTGCCAGGGAACACGCCCCCGTGGGGAACGCTCAACTCGATTGACCTCGCCACCGGCGACATCGAATGGTCCGTTCCGTTCGGTAACTACCTCTCACACCCCGACCTCGGCTTCGGCGCCGTCAACTACGGCGGGCCGGTCGTCACGGCATCGGGGTTAATATTCATTGGGGCGACACCGGATCAGATGTTTCGGGCCTATGACACGCGAGACGGCGAAGTGTTGTGGGAGGCCGACCTGACCGCGGCGGGCTTCTCGACCCCGGCGGTCTACAGCGTTGACGGCAAGCAGTTCATCGTGATCGCGGCCGGCGGAGGGCGTATGGGACCGCCGTCGGGCCCGGAGTACTTCGCGTTCAGTTTGCCATGAAGATGAAGCCATGCTCATACATTTCTGGAGGATCACCATGATGCACCTACGACCCCTCGTGCGTGTCTTGATAGTGCTCGCGTTCTCGGCTCAGCTTTCGGTCCAGCATGCTAACGCCCAGATTCCCTTCGAGAACGAGATCGCGATGGAGAATCCTATCCAGGCGCTCGACTCTGTCTGGATCGAGGAGCTCACGTGGATCGAGGTTCGGGACGCGATGGCCTCGGGAAAAACCACGGCGATCGTCCCGACCGGTGGGGTCGAGCAGAATGGGCCCTACGTGGCGTTGGGCAAGCATAACTACGTGCTACAGGGCGCCTGCGAGGGTATCGCCCGCAAGCTGGGGAACGCGTTGTGCGCGCCGATCGTCAAGCTCGTACCCGAGGGGGACATCGATCCCCCGACCAGTCATATGCGCTATCCCGGGACTATCACCGTTCGTGAAGAGACGTTCCGCATGATGCTCGAGGATGTCGTGAGTAGCTTGAGGGCACACGGTTTCGAGCACGTGCTCCTCATCGGTGACAGCGGCGGCAACCAGGCCGGGATGGCGGCCGTTGCCAAGACAGTCAACAAGCGAGGGGGCGAGCCGGTGGCCCACTACGTCGCTGAGTTCTACAACAACGCGGACGACCAGGAGTTGTTGAAGAAGCTCGGCATCACCGAGGAGAGCGAGGGCTTTCATGACTTCTACTGGTCAACCGCCCTCCAGATGACCGTGAGCCCCGAATCTGTCCGATATGACGAACGCGTGTCGGCCGGGAAGGCAAGCATCAACGGCGTGTCGATCGCTCCGAAGGAAAAAACGATCGCGGTCGGCCGGAAGTTGATGCAAAATCGGGTCAACAGAACCGTCATGGCGATTCATGCGACCATCGGGCGCTGACCACGGTTTGACCATGATCGAAGGGCCGCTCGTCGACGCGAGGCTCTTCTAGTCCTACAGGGCGTCGATAATTGCGTTGAAGGTCGCGCTTGGCCGCATCGCTTTCTCGGCCAGCCCTTCGTCCGGGTGATAGTAGCCGCCGATTTCCACTGGTGCACCTTGGGCGACCATCAGTTCCGCGGTAATTGAGGGCTCGCGGTCCTCCAGTTCTCGGGCCACCCTGGTGAACTGCTCCTTCAGCGCCACATCCTCGTCCTGAGCGGCCAGCGCCTGCGCCCAGTACAGAGCGAGGTAGAAGGTGCTGCCGCGGTTGTCGATCTCGCCCACCTTCCGCGAGGGCGACTTCCTGCGCTCCAGGTACGTCTTGATGGCCTTGGTCAGCGTCGTGCCGAGCAGAGCCGCTTTGGCGTTGCTAGTACGTTCGGCAATGAGCTCGAGTGACGGCACGAGGGCGCAGTACTCACCCAAGGAGTCCCATCGGAGATGTCCCTCTTTGAGGAACTGTTGCACGTGCTTGGGTGCCGAACCACCGGCGCCGGTCTCGAACAAACCGCCGCCGTTCAGCAGGGGCACGATCGAAAGCATCCTCGCGCTCGTGCCCAGCTCCAGGATCGGGAACAGGTCGGTGAGGTAGTCTCGGAGGACGTTGCCGGTGACGGCGATCGTGTTCTCACCTCGTCGGATTCGCTCCAGAGAGAACCGCATCGCGTCTACCGGCCTCATGACGCGGATGTCCAGCCCGGTGGTGTCGTGATCGGTAAAGTACACGTTCAGCTTCTCGATGAGCGCGGCGTCGTGAGATCGGTGCTCGTCCAGCCAGAACACGGCCGGTGAGCCTGAAGCCCGCGCTCGAGACACCGCCAGTGCGACCCAATCCCGGATCGCGTCATCTTTCGTCTGGCACATGCGGAATATGTCTCCGGTCTCCACCGCCTGCTCGAGGATGGTCGAGCCGGTGGCGTCGACGACGCGGATCATCCCCGCTCCTGGTGCCATGAATGTCTTGTCGTGCGACCCATACTCCTCCGCTTTCTTGGCCATCAGGCCGACGTTGGACACGCTGCCCATCGTGGCTGGGTCGAGCTGTCCGTGTGCCTGGCAGTCCTCGACCAGGGTCTGATACATGGTCGCGTAGCACCGGTCTGGCACCATGGCGACGGTGTCCTGCAGTTCGTCGTCGGCGTTCCACATCCGCCCGCCGTCGCGGACGACGTTGGGCATGGAGGCGTCGACGATCACGTCGTTGGGCACGTGCAGATTGGTGATGCCCCGGCGGGAGTTCACCATCGCCAGGGCTGGGCGGGTGGCGTAGACCGCTTTGAGGTCTGCTTCGATCTCCGCCTTCTTGCCTGCCGGTAGGGCCGAGAGCTTCTCGAGCATGCCCGAGAGACCGTTGTTGACGTTGGCGCCGACCTCCTCGAGCACCTCGGCGTGCTTGTCCAGCGCCTCCTTGAAGTAGACCGACACGCAGTGGCCGAACATGACGGGGTCCGAGACCTTCATCATCGTGGCCTTGAGGTGAAGAGACAGGAGTGTGTCGGTGCGCCGCGCCTCCTGCATGGTGGTGGCGAAGAACGACCGGAGGGCAGCAACGTTCATCACCGCCGTGTCGACGATCTCGCCGGTCAGGAGTTCGACCTTCATCTTCAAGGTGGTCAGGCCACCGTCGGCGGCGGCGAACTCGATCCGGACGTCGGTGACGTCGTCTATGGTGGCGGACGCCTCGCTGCCATAGAAGTCCTTTCCCTGCATGTGGGCGACCCGGGTCCGAGAACCCGAAGCGGGCCAGGGCTTCATCATGCGGTGCGGGTGCTTCTGGGCGAAACGCTTCACCGGCGCCGCTGCGCGGCGGTCGGAGTTGCCCTGCCGGAGCACCGGGTTGACAGCGGACCCAAGCACGTTGGCGAAGCGGGCTTGGAGCAGCCTCTCGGCGTCGTTCCTGGGTTCTTCAGGGTAGTCGGGGATGTCGTAGCCCTGGCTCTGCAGCTCCGCGATGGCGGCCCGCAGCTGTGGTATCGATGCACTGATATTCGGCAGCTTGATGATGTTGGCGGCCGGGCTCTTGACCAGTTCGCCCAGTTGGCTGAGCGCATCCGGGAGCTTCTGGTCATCGGTCAGTCGGTCAGGAAGATTCGCGATGATCCGGCCGACCAGGGAGATGTCGCGTGAGTCGAACTCTACGCCGGTGTCCTTCGTGTAGGCCCGGAGGATGGGAAGCAGTGAATAGGTCGCCAGCGCGGGCGCCTCGTCGACCTGGGTCCAGATGATCGTGGCAGATGACATGCGTATGTGTTTTTTGGTGTCGCTGACGATACCAAAAAATCGTTAGACTTGGCCGGCGCAGCGTGATTGTTGACCCCTGGTTCTATGTCGCGGCAACCGTTGCGGTGCTCATTGTCGGGATTGCCAAGGGCGGTCTGGGCGGCGGCATCGGTGTTGTCGCGGTGCCGCTGATGTCGATGACAGTCAGCCCGGCGCAGGCGGCGGCGATCATTCTCCCGATCCTGCTGGTCATGGATGCGCTGGCCATCAGGGCCTACTGGCGGCGGTGGGATTGGGACAACCTTCGCGTGCTGATTCCGGCCTCTCTCGTCGGCACCGTTCTGGGGTTTCTGACCTTTCGGTACTTCTCGGCCGACGGGCTGCGCGCGCTGGTCGGGATCGTCGCACTCGTCTACGCATTCCAGTACTTCACCCGCTCCGCACCGGTCGAAAGGACAGGCCCACACACCAGCGGCGCCATCTTCTGGGGGGCGACGGCGGGCTTTACGAGTTTCTCGATACATGCGGGTGGTCCTCCGCTCCAGGCATTTCTGCTGGCCCAGCGGCTCGACCGCACGACGTTTCAGGCCACCAGCGCCCTGTTCTTCTTCGTGGTGAACTGGTCCAAGGTTGCTCCGTACGCGTGGCTCGGGCAGTGGAGTGACGACAACTTGCTGACCACGCTGGCGCTACTTCCGCTCGCGCCGGTGGGGGTGGCGCTTGGCCGCCGATTGCACAATGAAGTGAACGACATCGTCTTCTTTCGGGTCATCCACGCTGCCCTGTTCGTCATCGGCGTCAAGCTCCTGTCCGACGCGTCGGCCGCCTTCTAGCACCGACGGATGCGTGCCACAATGCGGGCCATGTTCCCGCCGCGGTAAACATCACGCGGTGGTACACTCGGGACCTAAGCTGCGGAGGGGATCATGCGCAGGCGAACCTCGGCTTTTTTCGGCGGCATCGCTCTCGTTGCCTCCTTGGTGCCGCTCCCGTCCACCGCCGCGGCCCAGCGGGGCGGCAGCGATATCCCGCAGACACCCGACGGGCGCCCAGACCTCTCCGGCACCTACGATACAGCGACGCTGACGCCCGTCCAGCGACCGGCGAAGTTCGGGGACCGGCTGCACTTGACCGAGGAGGAGCTGGCGGTCGCTCGTTCGCAACCCGCCGGGATCGTCCAGGTGTTTGGGCTAGGGCCGGCTGGTTCCGATGAGCGCAGCGACCGCACCGCCACGGAGGCAAGCAACCCCGACCGCGAGGCTCCCCCGGTCGGTGGCGACGGGTCAGCGGGCGCCGCCGGCAACGTGGGCGGGTACAACACCTTCTGGATCGACCGTGGGACCGGTGCTTTCCAGATCGATGGACAGTGGCGAACGTCGATCATCACGTCGCCACAGAACGGCCGCCGTCCACCGCTCACCCCGACGGCCAGAGCGGCGATGGTCGAGCGCGCGGCGTTTTTTCGCCCCAACACCGGGACGGCCTGGTGGCTCGAGACCGACCTCGATGCTCCGGGGCCCTACGACGACCCCGAGCTCCGACCTTTGGCGGAGCGCTGCCTGCTGGGTTTTGGCTCCACGTCATGATTCTGGCGGAGATGGTCCACGACGCACGCATCGTGCGGATGAACCAGGACCACGCTCCCCCGGAGATCCGCAGCTGGCTTGGCGATTCGGTCGGGCACTGGGAGGGTGACACGCTGGTCGTCGATACGACCAACTTCACCGATTCCCCCGGACTGGGGGGTGCGTCTCGAGAACTGCACGTGATCGAACGGTTCACCCGGACCGACCGAGACGTGCTCTTGTATCGGTTCACCGTTGACGACCCGACGGTCTGGACCGAACCCTGGAGCGGCGAGTATGTGTGGCCGTCGACCGACGAGCGCGTCTATGAATATGCCTGTCACGAGGCGAACTACTCTCTTGGCGGAATCTTGAGGGGCGCCCGGTTGCTCGAGGATGACGTCCTTGCCGAATCCAGGTAAGCCGCCACGGCGCCGACGCGCGGGTGCGCTTTTCAGTTCGATATAGAGTGTGTCCATGAACGGTGATGGCAACCTGGCTCTCTTTTGTGACTTCGAGAACATCGCGCTGGGCGTGCGCGACGCGAACTACGCCAAGTTCGACATCAAGCGGGTGATCGAGCAGCTTCTGGTCAAGGGGAGCATCGTGGCCAAGAAGGCCTACTGTGACTGGGACCGGTACAAGAGCTACAAGCCGACGATGCACGAGGCGGCGTTCGAGCTGATCGAGATTCCTCACACGCGCCAGTCTGGCAAGAACTCGGCAGACATTCGGATGGTGGTCGATGCCCTTGACTTGTGCTACACGAAGGAGCACATCGACACGTTCGTGATCATCTCGGGTGACTCCGATTTCTCGCCGCTCGTGAGCAAGTTGCGGGAGAACGCCAAATCGGTCATCGGGGTGGGGGTCAAAAACTCGACGTCCGACCTCCTGATGAACAACTGTGACGAGTTCATCTTCTACGACGACCTCGTCTCGACCAAGAAACCGGCCCGCCGACGCTCGCGGGGCAAAGTGCGGGCGAGCACGGGAAAGGATGCCACCGCCGAGAAGGCGTCTCCCTCCGCTGATGATCAGACGCAGCACGCGATCGATCTCGTGCTGGAGACGGCTGAGGCGATCTATGCGGAGCGTGGGGATCGGGCCAAGTTGTGGGGTTCCATGATCAAGCAGACGCTCAAGCGTCGCCGCCCGGGCTTCAACGAGTCGTTCTACGGCTTCTCGTCATTCAACGATCTTCTGGAAGAAGCACAAACGAGGGGTTTGCTGGAGCTCGAGTCGGACGAGCGGTCGGGCGGATACGTGGTACGGAAGGTGTCGCGGTAAGATAGCGTGCGGTAGATGAGTCACATCAACAACGATTGTCGGGGCCGGGTCGGCATCCTGGCGTTGGGCATGGCCCTGTGTGCGTTCTCGGCGAGTACAGTGGGGGCGCAGGATTTCGAGCCGCCTCGATTGGCAAACGGACGACCTGATTTCAACGGCATCTGGCAGGTTCTGAACGCCGCGAACTACGACCTGGAGCCCCACATCGCCAGGTCGGCGATGGAGCTGCGGGAGGGGCCTCAGGGACCGGTTCCGGCGGTCGGGGTGCTCCGCCTCGGTGCCGTCGGCGCTGTTCCCGGTAGTCTCGGCGTGGTGGATGGGGGTCGCATTCCCTACACCACCGACGCACGCGCTCTGAAGGAGGAGAACCGTGCGCACTGGCTCGAGCGCGACCCTGAGGTCAAGTGCTATATGCCAGGGGTGCCGCGGGCGAACTACATCCCCCACCCATTCCAGATCATCCAGAGCGAGACAGACATCTTCGTGGCGTATGAGTATGCGGGGGCCGTGCGCGACATCTATCTGGAGGACCGCGGTCCCGCGCCCGTTGACTCGTGGATGGGACAGTCGGATGGAAGGTGGGAAGGCGATACGCTCGTGGTCACGGTCACCGGTCAGAACGACCAGACCTGGTTCGACCGCGCCGGCAGTCACCATAGCAACCAGCTGGTGGTCGAAGAGCGCTATACGCTGGTCGGCCCCCGCCACATCCAGTACGAAGCCACGATGGAAGACCCAGAAGTGTTCACCGAGCCGTGGACGATCCGGATGCCGCTGTATCGGCGCGTCGAAGAGAATGCTCGGCTGATGGACTTCAAGTGCGTTGAGTTCGTCGAAGAGCTGATCTACGGGGAGTTCCGGCGGAACCCATTGCCCAGATAGACATGGACACGGCAAAGGCAAGGAGAGTCGTCATGCGCAGTCGCACTCCGGTTGTACTCGTCCTGTTGGCGGCGTTCCCGCTGGTCGCGGCGGCTCAGCAGAGCGGCGACATCCCGCGGACCTCGTCCGGACGGCCCGACCTGTCTGGGTTCTATGACACGTCGACCTTGACGCCACTGCAGCGCCCCAATTCCCTCGGCGACCAGCTGACGCTGACGGAGGAGGAGGCGGCGACGATAGCGGAGCGGGAACGCGTGCGGCAGGCGCAGCGTCAGGAGGCGAGCGACCCGAATCGGGAGGCTCCTCCCGCGGGCGGTGACGGCTCCCCGGGCGCCGCGGGAAACGTCGGAGGTTACAACTCGTTCTGGATCGACCGCGGTAATGCGGCCTTCCAGGTAGATGGTGAGTGGCGTACGTCGATTATCTACGAGCCCGAGAACGGCCGTCGGCCGCCGTTGACCCCGGCCGGCCAGCAGGGCATCGCTGCGTTTGCGGCGTTCTGGCGTCCGAACACCGGGGAGGCCTGGTGGCTCGATGTTGGCGATGGTTCTGGACCGTATGACGACATGGAGCTCAGGCCGCTGGCGGAGCGCTGTCTCCTCGGATTCAGCTCGACCTCTGGTCCACCGATGCTTCCGGCGCTCTACAACAACCTGAAGCGGATCGTGCAGACCGACGACACGGTCGTGATCCTGGTCGAGATGGTCCACGATGCTCGCATCATCCGGATGAATGGCGAGCACGATCCGCCTGAGATCCGCAAGTGGTTGGGAGATTCGGTCGGGCACTGGGAGGGGGATACCCTGGTCGTCGACACGATCAACTTCACCGACCGGCCAGGACTCTCGCAGGCATCGTCGAACCTTCACGTCGTCGAGCGCTTTTCGAGAAACTCAGATGGGACCCTCCACTATCAGTTCACCGTGGACGACCCAACCATCTGGACGGCGCCGTGGAGTGGAGAGTATCCGTGGAGGCCGAGCGAGGAACGGGTGTTCGAGTATGCCTGTCACGAGGCGAACTACTCGTTCTTTGGCATCATGGGAGGGGCGCGAATGCTCGAGGCGGAAGCTCGTGGTGAGACCGTTGAAGGAATCGTGGCCCCGCCTGAGTAGCGTGATGACCGACCGTCACCTGAGGGATAGGAATATGCGAACGAAGATTCTGTGCGGAGTTGGCGTTCTGAGCGTTGCCGCCATCGTCATCGTCATGACCTCGACGGTGACCGTGATCGCCCATCACGCGTTCGGGGCCGAGTTCGACCCCAACCGGCCCGTCATCCTGAGAGGCCCGGTGGTGCGGGTCGAGTGGGTGAACCCCCATACCTGGATCCATCTTGAGGTCACCAACGATGACGGGACCAAGCAAGTGTGGATGGTCGAAGGCGGGACGCCGAACACGCTCCTGCGCCGCGGGTTGGACCGCGACACCATCCCGGTGGGCGCCATGATCGTCGTGGATGGCTACCAGAGCAAGGATCGGACGGCGCGGGCCAACGGGCGTGACGTCACCTTCGAGGATGGCTCGAAGTTCTTCATGGGGTCGTCGGGGACCGGAGCGCCCCGCGACGGGAGAGACGCGACCGAGCCGGAATAGCCTGCTATCCCGAACGCTTGGTGGTTCGTGGCCGATCGAAGGGAACGACCCGGCTTGACGGTGCCGCGGCCGGGATGGGGCCTGGCCGATGCCGCGGTGTGGAGGCTTCCGGAATCAACTTGTAGAGCGACGCACCGTTCCCCAGACCAAAGGCAACCGCCAACCGATCGAGCGCCTGCCACTGCGTGGGCGTCACCTGCTCGACCTCGGGGCCCAGACTCTCGAGCTCAACGATCACGGAGCGACTCACGCCCGACGTGCTGGACAGCGCGGTGGCGCTGAGGTCGTGCTGCTCACGGAGCTTGCGGATCACATCGCCGACGTGCCAAAACTTGACGCCCATGCCTTTTGTCTTCCCGAGCCTTTCCGTTGGGGAGCGTGCGACTACTTCTAAAGCTGTTATCGGGCCCACAAAAACGCGGCTCCATCACGGCAACGCTATAATCTGCATACTATGACCTTGAAATATCCGAGTCTTGTTGGCGCGCGGACGAGGGCAGCGTTGACCTTGGCAGTGGTGACGGCGACGATGGCTTCGCCTGCCTTTGCCCAGGACTGGTCGCAATGGCGCGGGCCGAACCGCGACGGCACCGTCACGTCGTTCACGGAGCCATCGGCGTGGCCCGACACGCTGACCCAGCACTGGCAGGTCGACGTCGGACTAGGGTACGCGTCGCCCATCCTCATAGGCGACCGTCTCTTTGTGTTTGCCCGGCAGGGGGGCGACGAAGTGATGATGGCGCTCGACGCCGCGTCCGGCGAGGAATTGTGGCGCACCAGCTATCCCGCGCCGTTCCGGATGAACCCGTCGACCGCCCGACACCGCGAGGGGCCCAAGTCGACCCCAACCTACGCCGATGGCCGTCTGTTCACATTGGGCATAAGCGGTATCGTGACGGCGTTCGACGCCGAAACCGGCCGACAGCTGTGGCAGCGACCTGCTGACTCGGTGGAACCGCTCTTTCACACCGCGATGTCGCCAATCGTCGACGGCGACATGATGGTCCTTCACGTCGGCGGGCACCACGACGGGGCACTGACTGCCTTCGGCGTCGAGAACGGCAACGTCCTTTGGGAGTGGACTGGTGACGGTCCGGCCTACGGGTCGCCGCTCATCGTCGAGTTCGAGGGCGTGCGCCAGGTCGTGACGTTTACCCAGGAGCACTTCGTAGGGGTTTCGCTGGAGACCGGTCAGCTCCTTTGGAGTCGGCCGTTCATCACCAGTTCCACGACGACCTCGCAGACGCCGATCATCTACGGGGGCGACGTGATTCAGGCCGGTCGTGGCAATGGGATCACCCGGTTCCAGGTGGTTCGGGAGGGGAATGCCTGGACCACGCAGGACATCTGGCACACGGACGACGTCTCGCTGCACATGGCCAACGGCGTCGTGGTCGACGGAGTGCTGGTCGGGCTGTCGCATCTGAACAGGGGACAGTACTTCGGGCTCGACCTCGACACCGGTGATGTGGAGTGGACGAGCGATCCACGCCAGGCCGACCACGCGTCGATCCTTCGCGCAGGGCAGACCGTTTTCTCGCTGGAGGACGACGCCGAGCTCCTCGTCCTTCAGAACAGCCAGAGTGGATTCGACCCGCTCGAGACATACGACGTCGCGACCAGCGCGACATGGACGCTGCCGACGCTGTCGGGGAACCGGCTGTTTGTGAAGGACGTGAGCCACCTGACGCTCTGGACCGTTGACGAGTGACCAGTGACCAGCGACGGCCGGCAATCGCCGGCCGTTCGGTCCGGAGGTTGCGCTACTTTTCAACCATGTAGGGGTAGCGGTAGTCCCGAGGCGGCCCGAACGTTTCCTTTGTGGTCCTTGTGCTGACCCATCGGATCAGGTTGAGATAGCTGCCGGCCTTGTCGTTGGTGCCCGAGGCCCGCGACCCACCAAACGGCTGCTGTCCGACGACGGCGCCGGTCGGCTTGTCGTTGATATAGAAGTTGCCGGCCGCGTGCTGGAGCTTGTCGTGCGCCAGATTGATCGCGTGTCGGTCGGTGGCGAAGACCGCGCCGGTGAGGGCATAGGGCGACGTCGCGTCGCATAGCTCCAGCGTCTGCTCGTACTCGCTGTCCTTGTAGACGTAGACGGTGAGCACCGGGCCGAAGAGCTCTGTCTCCATCGTGGTGTAGTGAGGGTCGTGGGCCTGGATGACCGTGGGCGAGATGTAGTACCCCCGACTGTCGTCGCAGGTGCCTCCGCAGATCACATCCGCGTCGGCATCATGACGTGCCGCTTCGATCGCGGCTTTGAGCGTCTCATAGGACGATCGGTCGATCACCGCTCCCATGAAGTTGGTGAAATCAGTGATGTCACCGTAGGTGATCGAGTCGATCGCGCCCAGAAGGTCGTCGCGAAACGAGGACCAGAGGCTCTCCGGGATGTAGGCCCGGCTGGCCGCGCTGCATTTCTGTCCCTGATACTCGTAGGCCCCACGGATGAGGCCGGCCGCGAGCTCCTGCGGGTCGGCCGACGCATGGGCAAAGATGAAGTCCTTGCCGCCCGTTTCACCCACGATCCGCGGGTAACTCTTGTAGGAGGCGATGTTTGCGCCGACCGTGCGCCACATGCCCTGAAACACCTCCGTGCTGCCGGTAAAATGCACGCCCCCGAGCTCAGGGTGATTCATCGCGGGGTCGCCAATCTGCGCGCCACTCCCGGGGACCATGTTGATCACGCCATCCGGCAGCCCGGCCTCTTTGAGAAGCTGCATCAGCCAATGAGCCGCGTACACGGCTGTCGACGCTGGTTTCCAGACGACGGTGTTCCCCATCAGGGCCGGACTGGTCGGCAGGTTCCCCGCGATCGACGTGAAGTTGAAGGGGGTCACGGCAAAGATGAACCCCTCGAGGTTCCGGTACTCGACGTAATTCCACATCCCCGGCGCGCTCTCGGGCTGCTGCTCGTAGATCTGCGGCATATACGCGGCGTTGAAACGCCAGAAGTCGATCAACTCGCACGCCGCATCGATCTCTGCCTGGAACACACTCTTACTCTGATTTAGCATCGTGGCCGCGTTGAGGACTTGCCGGTAACGTCCAGCGAGCAAGTCGGCAGCCTTGAGGAAAACCGCCGCCCGGGATTCCCAGCCCATGGCCGCCCACTCGGGTCTCGCCGTCGCCGCCGCAGCGACAGCCGTCTGAACCGTCTCGGCGTTGCCCTTGTGATAGGTGGCCAGCGCGGTGGCGTGGTCGTGAGGAAGGATGCACGACCCGGTGTCTCCGGTCCTGACCTCGCGCCCGCCAATCACCAGCGGAATGTCCAGTGAGTCGTTGGCAAAGCGTTGCAGCTGATCTTTGAGCGCCGCCTTCTCAGCCGAGCCTGGGGCATACCCGAGAATCGGCTCGTTGACGGGAGTGGGGACACGGACCCGAGCGTTGATCATGTAAGCGACTCCACCGGTGGTCGCGCTTAGTTCTAGCGCTGATAGATCTCTTTCGGCTTGCCGACGACGGCGACTGTCGTCTGCCAGGGATGGCCTGCCTGGTCGCGCCCCGTCTGCTGCCCCACGTGAATGAGTTCGTAGCCGTGCACTTCCAGATAGTGATTGATCTGGGCGCCGACGTCTTCCGGGGCCGAGTCGAGAAAGTCGGGCGAGTCCTCGGGCGGACACTCCTCGCACGCTTTCCCGACCGCGCTGGACAGCTGAACGGTCTTCAGGAGGTGGGCGTAGTCGGGGTTGGTCGGCTGCTTCGCCATGACTATTGATGACTGTTGGCGAAAAGAATAGCATGCGCCGCAGCCGTGTTTCCCCGCGTGTTGCCTCCCCGGTTGGGCCGGGTGGTCCGGGTGATATACGATCAGCGGGCTTGACTGGAGGACCGATGAGAAACGGGACATGGACGGTGCTGGGAGCCGCCCTGCTTGTCGCCGGCTGTGGGGCCGAGCCAACCGGTCCACCGCTTCAGCCGACGGCCACGGTGCAGGAGCTGATGGCCCACATGATTGACCCTGCCGCCGATCTGGTCTGGGACGCGGTGGGCACGGTGATCACCGAGGATTCCGTCGACCACTGGGAACCCCAAACCGACGAGGAGTGGATGGTGGTTCGCAATGGAGCCGTGACGCTGGTCGAGTCCGCGAACCTCCTGATGATCGGAGACCGGGCCAGGGACCAGGACACGTGGATGCGGATGACCCAAGGGCTGATCGAGGCGGGAAACAGGATGCTGGAGGCGGTTGACGCGCGGGACACCGAAGCGGTGTTCGCGCTAGGAGAAGAGGTCTATAACGCCTGCGACACCTGCCACAATCTCTACTGGGTCGGCGACGCAGACCGCGGTCGGGGCGGCGACTGAGCTCGTGTGGACGCCGGTCGAGTAGATTTTTGCCATATTTTTTCGCGCGTGGCCTTGCCATTCAGCAATATTCGGGCATAATCACCCAGTCACCAGCCCGGGTCCGGCGACACGGACCGCGGGTCCAGAGGGGGAACATCTAAATGCGCATCTTGTTTCGAGGCGGAATTATTGCCATTACGGCGGCGGCAGTCGCTGTCATCTTGACGGTATCAGCGGCGCCAATCGCGGGGCAGTCGACAGACTTCCAGGCGGAGCGGACCGCGGACGGCAAACCTGACCTGAATGGAATCTGGCAGGCAGTCGGCGCTCACCACTTCGACCTTGAGGGGCATGCGGCGCGCCCTGGTCCAGTCGTTGAGCTGGCCGCGCTTGGCGCCATTCCAGGAGGACTGGGCATCGTCGAAGGTGGCGAGATTCCCTACACGGACGCGGCACGCGCCCAGCAGCAGGAGAACCTGCAGTACTGGCTCGACCGTGACCCGGCAGCGAAGTGCTATATGCCTGGTATCCCGAGGGCGAACATCATGCCCTATCCCTTCCAGATCGTACAAACGCCCGAATACATCCTCATCGCGTACGAGTTCGCGAGCGCAAGCCGTATCGTTTACATGGACCGCCCAGACATGGAGGCCCCGGTCAACACCTGGATGGGGCACTCCCGGGGCAGCTGGGACGGCGAGACGCTGGTCATTGATGTGAGCAAGCAGGTGCCAGAGACCTGGCTGGACAGCTCAGGGAATCACCACAGCGACCAGCTCCACGTGACGGAGCGCTATACGGCCGTCAGCCCCTATCACGTCACCTATGAGGCGACGATTACCGACCCAGAGGTCTACACTCGACCGTGGACGATCCGGATGCCGTTGTATCGCCGGATTGACGAGAACATGCAGCTCCTGGAGTACAAATGCGTGGAGTTTGCCGAGGAGCTGATGTATGGGCACCTGCGGAAGGATCCGGACCTGACGCCGGCTTATCGCGCGAGCGGGCACGGGTCGATGCGTGATTCGGTCCCGATGCCGCCTCAATAAGTGATACTTGTGCCGCCTCACTGGTGGTGGACGGCGCTCAGGCACTTGATTACGGGTGTTGCAAAGTTGGTGTAGAATAGGCTCTGGAGATTTCACGTTACGTAGGAGGCCAAACTAATGCGAGCAAGGGTAGTCATCGCGGTAATCGGCGGCATGGCACTGGTTGGAGCGGCGGTCGCTGTTCCAGTGGTCGCGCATCATGCGTTTTCGGCTGAGTTTGACGCCAATCGACCACTGCACGTGGAAGGCAAAGTCGTCAAGATGGAGTGGATCAACCCGCACGCGTGGGTCCATGTTGAGACGATGAACGACGACGGAACCATGACCACCTGGATGGTCGAGGGCGGAACACCGAATACGTTGTTCCGCCGTGGCTTCACCCAGGATTCCCTGGCCATTGGCACCGAGATCGTCGTTGATGGGTATCAAGCCAAGGACGGCTCGGACAAGATGAACGGCAGAGATCTGACGTTCAAGGATGGCACCAAGCTGTTCATGGGGTCGTCTGGAACCGGCGCACCGGCAGATGGCCGGGACAAGACCGAGCCTGAATAGACTCGCTTAAGACCGCTGTTCTCGTAGCGGTAAGTTTTGATTTGGGGGCCCTGTCGACATCACGCCAGTGGTGTCGACCCCAGGTTAGGACAGGAGGCCGATAAGGCGGGCGCCAATGATGACGGCCGCCCAGAGACCCATCGACGTGATCCCCACGACCTTTGGCCAGAAGGAGCCGAGACTGGCATCGTCCATGCGGGTCATCTTCCGTCGGATTGTCACCGTAAGGACCAGCGCCAGGAGCATTGCCTCCATCTTCCACCAGAAGAAAGGGCTGTAATACTGCTTCAACGCCGTCGAGGTCAGCTGGGGCAGCCCGGTGATCAACAGAACGATGAACGCTCCAATCAGCCACGGCTCCGCGGCGCGAGCCAGCTTTGGGAGGGGTGTTTCCGTGAGCCCGACTCCCAACAGCCTCATGTCGACGATGAGTACGGCGCCGACGAACGCCGCAATGGCCACCAGGTGAATCACCTGAACGATTGGGGTGGACCAGGTGGTGCTGAGAAAATACTGGCTCATGGGCAGTGTGCCCATCCACTGAAAGAACGGCAGGAGTGCTTCCATGACGCGGCTCCTATGTTAGCGCTAACTTTTAGTTAGCCGCAAAGTCGAGCCACCACTGCGGGACGAGCGCGCTGTACGCGATCATCCGGCCCGTGATGATTATGGCTGACCACATCACCAGCGACGCCA
The DNA here is from genome assembly GCA_965249105.1 of Vicinamibacterales bacterium. Classification (GTDB taxonomy): domain Bacteria; phylum Acidobacteriota; class Vicinamibacteria; order Vicinamibacterales; family UBA8438; genus CAUZIB01. The sequence goes on from OZ252219.1 coordinate 4,155,840, forward strand.
CCCCGACAAACCTGGCGGCCGGTGGTGGGATGAGGTCGTTCTCCCACTGTTTGACGGTCTTTTCCGTGGTCAGGTGGAAGACCGCGGCGTTGAGTCCGGCGAGGACCATCAGGCCATTCTTCAGCCAGAAGTAGAAGTTGGGGAAGTAGGTCATCGGTTTGCTGTAGGCCAGTAGGAAGCCAGTCACGACCGACACGAAAAACCCGACAAACATCCAGGGGAAGACCCGCCCGCTGATCTTCGACACTGGCACCGACCTGTAGGCGATCCCGACCAGCCGAAGGTCCCATATTGCGATCAGCCCGGCAAACGCCGCCATGCTGGCCACGTGGAGCGTCAGGAGGATTGGATAGGCGTTCAGGGATTCGCGGAGCGCGATGCTGCTGGGCAACGCGTCCATCCACTCGAACAAGCCTGGAAAGGGCATTCGTGTAGATCCTCGAAGTCCGGGGTTCAGGCGGTCAGCGCCGGGACTGCCTTATGGCAGCTGGCAACGATTCTCTTCCGGATAGCGACGATAGTTGCTATGACAGTTCTCGCAGCCCCCGGCCAGGGTATTGGTCGCCTCGATCATGGCGTCACGGTCCTTGGCTGCCGCCACAGCCGCGGCCGCGATGGCGACCTCCTCCATCTCGCGGGCGAACTGCATGAACTCGTCGTCCCCGAGAGGAACATCACGACCGTTCTCGCACATCCGGCCCTGCATCCTGATGAGCTTTGTCCCTTCGGCGATGGCAATCGCGGCGTTCTCGACCATCGGCCAGCCGGCATAGATGCTGGCGAAGGTGGCCGAGACCGTGCCGTCGTCGGCGGCCTCAGGGGGTGCCTCCGGGTCGCGGGACTGGACGTCGAAGATGATGTTGGAGTTCGGGAAGAAAATCCCGCGCATTACCTGGGCCAGGGTGCCAACCGGTTTGCCCTCTGGCGCCTGGGCTTGGGCGCCACCGACGAGGACAAGCATCGCGACGGCTACACTGAAAATTCGCATCTCTTACACCTTTCCGACGACAGTTGTTCCGCCACTGCGGCGCTCAGCGTACATCAGGGGCCTATGTGGTGCAACTCATGGTACCACGTGGGGACCGGCGCTTGACATGCCTCGGGCGGCGGCGTATATCCCACCTACCATCATGACCATTATGACAAAAGAGCGGATATTCGGCGCGGGTCTGGTCTGTGTCACTGCGGTTCTCGCGAGCGTGCCGGCGAGCGCCCAGTCCAGTGTCTCGACCCTGATCGGGACCGGCGTGCCTGGTTATGCCGCCGACCAGGTCGCCAACCCCTACGGTGTCGTCATTGGACCGGACGGTGCCATCTATTTCTGTGATCTCGACAACCAGCGGATCCGTCGCCTCGACCCGATGACCGGTGAGACGACGACGGTCGCAGGGAACGGGGTAGCGGCCTATACGGGTGATGGCGGTCCGGCGACGTCGGCGTCGCTGAACATGCCGCACGAGATCCAGTTCGACGAACAGGGGCACCTGTATATCGTCGAGCGGGACAACCACGTCGTTCGGAGGGTCGATGCCGTGACGGGAATTATTTCGACCGTGGCCGGCACCGGTACCGCTGGATTCAGCGGAGATGGAGGACCCGCCACCCAGGCGGAGCTTTTCCGACCGCACAGCATCGTCTTTGCCCCCGACGGTGGGCTCCTGATCTGTGACATCGGCAATCATCGTATCCGGCGTGTCGACCCGGAGACCGGTCTAATCGAGACCTTTGCCGGCACCGGCGACCGCGAGCCGACGCCAGACGGGGCAGCATTGCAGGGGACGCCGTTGAATGGCCCGAGGGCCATGGCCCTTGACCCAGCCGGGAACCTCTATCTGGCTCTTCGCGAGGGCAACGCCGTCTATCGGTTGGATCTCGAAGCCGAGACCATCCACCATGTCGCCGGTACGGGCGAGCAGGGATACACCGGCGACGGCGGGCAGGCGGTGGTTGCCACCCTCGCGGGCCCCAAGGGCCTCGCCTACGCCGCGGGGCAGCTATACGTGGCCGACACGGAGAATCACGTGATTCGTCAGATCTCGGTAGCGACCGGTGTCATCTCGACCGTGCTCGGAACGGGCGAACGCGGTGATGGTCCGGAACCTGACCCACTGCGCTGCAAGCTGAACCGCCCGCACGGTATCTGGGTAGACGACGCGCTCGGACTCCTGGTGGGTGACAGCGAGGCCCACCGGATTCGGAGAGTAGACCTGGCGGGTGGACGCTAGGCGCCTGTGTAGCGGTCCTCGCGTCTCAGACGTCTGCCAGCGGCGACGTGTTGAGCACCCCGGTGCTGTCGCCGAGCTGGTCGGCCGGCACGCCCGCCTTGTCGAGCACGCTCAGTAACAGGTTGGCCATCGGCGTGTCCTGCTCTTCTGGATACGCGAGGTGGCGTCCGCCCTTGAGGCGCCCGCCGCCGCCGCCCGCCACGAAGCAGGGGAGGTTGGTGTGCTCGTGCAGGTTCCCGTTTCCAATGCCCCCGCCGTAGACGATCATGGAGTGGTCCAGCAAGGTTCCGTCGCCGTCCGGTGTGTTCCGCAGCTTGTCGAGGAAGTAGCCGACCAGCTGTACGTGATAGGTGTCGATCTTGGCCTTCTTGGCGATGTACTCCGAGTCGTTCCGATGATGCGACACGGTGTGATGCTGGTCGGCCACCCCGATGATCGGATAGGTCCGTGGGCTCGCCTCGCGGGCCATCATCGTCGTTACCACCCGCGTCAGGTCGGCCCGATACGCCAGGACCTGCAGATCGAACATCAGCTTGGCATGCTCGTCGAAGGTCTCCGGAATATCGATCGGGCGGTCGGGTAGTGCGACGAGCTCGTCATCCCCACGGCTCTCGGTTCTCTGGATCCGCTGCTCCAGGTCGCGGACAGCATCGAGATACTCGCTAAGCTTGTTGCGGTCGGGCGCGCCCAAGGTGCGCTCCAGGCTCAGCGCCTCTTCCGCGACTGAATCCAAGATGCTGCCCGTCTGGTGGACTTGCGCGCGCCGGTCGGCCGGACTGCCGCCGTCACCGAACAGCCGCTCGAAGACGATGCGTGGATGAGGCTCCATCGGCAGCGGCGTGGTCTCGTTTCGCCATGAGATCGTGTTGGAGTAGAAGCAGTCACCGGTGTCGCAGGCGATGGCGGTCGGTGTCTCGAGCACGAGCTCGAGCGAGGGGAGCGGTGTGTGCTGACCGAGCTCACGGGCGGCGATTTGGTCTGCCGTGGTACCCAGCTGGATGCTGGTCGGGCCGATACGGCCTCGGCGTTCCCACGCGTGGACCCCACTCAGCCACACGGCCGTGGCTCGCGGATGGTCACCGTTGCCGTCACCGAAGGAGTCGGCCTGCCGGTGCGCGAGGCCACTGACGACGAGCAGCTGGTCTCGGAACGGCTCTAGGGGGCTGAGGATCGGGGAGAACCCGAACCCCGCGCCGGTGGTGGCCGGTACGAACTGATTCTGGATGACGCCATTGGGGACGTAGACGAAGCCAAGACGTGTCGCCGGGTTGGCGGCGGTCTGGGCCATCGCGGAGGCGGCCGGGACCATCGCATCAAGTAGGGGGAGCGCGACCGTGGCACCGAGACCACGCAGGAACGTTCGGCGGGGTAAGGCCTTCTTCGTGATGATCATGATGCCGACATCCTCATCTGGAATGGCGTGCTGTTGACGATACCGAGAACGATTGACGAAAAGGAGTACGCCTCGCCTCCCGCCTCTCGCACGATCGCACGGACTATGGGCGCGTCGTAGTGCTCCACACCACGACCTAAAGCGTACATCAGAAGCTTCTCGGTGACCGTGGTCACGAACTGCTCTGGCGCCCGGAGCAGCTGGGCACGTAGACCATCCGGACCATCGACCGGGCTCCCATCGGGGAGTACACCCGCGGTGTCGATCGGCCCGCCCGACTCGCTGCGCGTTCGCCACCGCCCGATCGCGTCAAAGTTCTCCAGCGCAAACCCCAGCGGGTCCATCTGGGCGTGACAGCTGGCGCAGGCGGGGTTGGCCCGATGTTGCTCCATGGCTTCACGCATTGACCGTGGTTGGCCGTCAGCCGTCCTCTCCTCCAGGGCCGGAACGTCTGGCGGCGGTGGAGGGGGCGGTGAGGACAGGAGGTTCTCGAGAATCCACTTGCCCCGGAGCACGGGGGACGTTCGCGTTGCGTAGGAGGTGAGCGTCAGGATGCTGCCCTGCCCGAGTAGACCGCGGCGGCCAGTGTCCGGCAGGTCGACGCGACGGAAGTGGCTGCCGTAGACGTGCGGCACGCCGTAGTGCTTGGCCAATCGCTCGTTCAAGAAGGTGTAGTCCGCCGTCATGAGCTCGAGCACCGACCGGTCCTCGCGCATGATGCTGTCGATGAACAGCTCGGTCTCTCGCCGGAAGGCGGCGCGGAGGTTCTCGTCGAAACTGGGGAAGAACGCCGGGTCGGGCTCCTTGGCATCGACGTCGCGGAGGAAGAGCCACTGCTCGGCGAAGTTGTCGACCAACGCCTTCGACCTGGGGTCGATGAGCATGCGTCGCACCTGGGCGTCGAGGACGGTTGGGTCGCGCAGGTCCCCGCTGACGGCACGGTCGAGGAGCTCGTCGTCGGGGATGCTGCTCCAGAGGAAGAACGACAGCCGTGACGCCAGCTCCAGATCGCCTACGCGATACGAGCTGTCCGCCAGGACACCCTCGGGGTCGCGCTCGATCCGAAAGAGAAACTCCGGGCTCACGAGGAGACGCTCCACCATCCGCTGGACGCCACGCTCGAAGCCTCCCTCGGCCACACCGTTGTCGTAGAAGGGTAGGAGTCTCTGGAGGTCGGCATCGGTGGCCGGACGGCGATACGCACGTCGGGCCAGTGTCCTGGCGATCTGCCCGGCGCAGTCCCCGTGCTGGCCACTCGCAGTCCCCGTGCCCGAGCCTGGATGACAGGTGAAGATGCGGCGCCGACTCGGGGTCTCTCCGGAGCCGTCGGCGCCATAGGGTCCGCTGATCGTCACGCTGGCAATCGCGGGCTGCCGACCTCTCGAGCGGCGCGACGAACGAACCAGACCCTCGTGCGCGGCTCCGCCCTTTGGCAGGAACGCCACGACGAGATCGCGTGGACCGGCTCCCAGCGGGAGCCGAACCTCGACATCGGGGTCGGCCTCGAAGGCAAAGACCCCGCTGGCGAGTCGTTCCGGTGGATTCTCACCGACGGTGAAGGTGCGGACGCGTTTTCCGTCGACACTGACCTCCAGCTCGTGTGGCTCGCGGGCTGCACCGGCGAACTCAATGGTGATCAGGTACTCGCCGTCGAGCGGAAGGTGGCTCAGGATACGGGTGCCACCTCGCGTTCCGATCGGGAGCCCCTCGATCTGCGTGTCCTGCACCAGCTCGCGGTCGATTCGATAGCTGTCGACGATCGGGAGCATCGTCGGGTCACCGACCGCGAGGCGGCTGATCTTGCGTGCGGCGGCGAGATAGCCCTCCATCAGGGTCGGGGAGACGAACAACAGCTCCGCCAGGTTGTCGAAGCCGCTTGTGGCGTTGTCGGCCGGCAGAATCACCGAGACATCGAACTCCTTGGGGAAATGATCGAGACGCAGGAGGTCGCGTACCGCGTTCTGATACTCGGTCCGACTCAGTCGGTGTAGCGCCGGGGGGCGCCCCGGATTCGGCTGCGAGGCGGCCGCCTCGTCGAGCGTGCGCTCTAGCCATGACACCAGCGCGTCGCGGGACTCGTCATCGGGTCGGGGTCGACCGGCGGGTGGCATCACCCCGGCTCTGAGCTTTCGGACGACGCGTTCCCAGACCTCGGCGTCTGGCCCGACGTTGGCCGTGTTCAAGGTGTCGAGCGCGAGCCCTGTGTCTCGCAGCTGTCCGATGAGTGACGACGAAGGCTCACCGGCTCCGTCGACGACCCGCTGGCTGTGGCAGGTGACGCAGTACTGATCGACCAGTGCCGTGGCATCCGCAGCCGACAGGTTCGCCTCGGCGCGTGCCGGTTGCGCCGAGGTCGGAACCGGCGACGCGACGACGCTGAGCGCAAGAAGTGACAGCGAGCCGAAAAATCCCCAGTTCTTGACCACTAATTCTGACTTATACGGCTCGGCGGTCGTCTTGTCAACCTACACCGGCACGGATACTATGTGCCAAGGATATCAGGACTTAGGGCATATGCAGAGAGCGAGGAGTTGGGCCGTAACGAGAATCGTCGGTTGGGGCTTGGCGAGCGTCCTGTTTCTCGAGCCACTACCAGCAGTGGCGCAACTCGCGCGGTCCCCAGTTGCGGCGCAGGATGTGTCGTTGGTCGACGCGGTGAGAAGCGGCGATCGCGAGACCATCACCCGGCTACTCGAGTCGGGCCTCTCGGCGTCCTCCGCGGAGCCGGATGGGACGGCCGCGCTGCACTGGGCAAGCCAGCGGGACGACCTCTCGACGGTGGAATTGCTGCTGGCGTTTGGCGCGGAGGTCGACGCCCCGAATCGTTACGGGGTCACGCCCCTCGTGCTGGCGGCCACCAATGGCAGCCCGCTGGTGATGGAGGCGTTGATCGACGCCGGCGCGTCGGTCGATGGCGTCACGTCGAGTGGCGACACCCTGCTCATGGTCGCGGCACGAACCGGCCGGGTTGAGGTCGTGGAGCAGCTGTTGGCGGCTGGGGCGGCCGTGGACGCCAAAGAGTCATGGCGCGGACAGACGGCCTTGATGTGGGCCGCTGCGGAGGGCAACGTCGAGACGATCCAGGCTCTGGTTCGGGCGGGTGCTGACCTCGAGGCCCGCTCGGAGGGCCAGCTGACGGCGTTGCTGTTCGCCGTTCGCGAGGGACGGCCGGACGCGGTAGCCGCCCTCGTGGCTGTGGGTGCCGATGTCAACGCACCGGCGCGCGACGGCACGGCACCGCTTGCGCTGGCGGTGATCAACGCCCACTTCGACATCGGTGGCCAGCTGCTCGAAGCGGGCGCCGACCCCAACGCTTCCGACCCGCGAGGGTCTGTGCTCCACTCACTGTCCTGGGTCCGGAGGCCCGGCTCGGGACGTCCGCCTCTGCCGACCGGAGACCTCGACAGCCTGGTGCTGGCCCGAATGCTGCTCGAGCACGGCGCCGATCCCAACGTTTGGATTGATTGGGAGGAGATCGCATTCGAAGTCGACCTTGGCGTCACCCGGGGACCCCCGGGGATCTCCGTGGGGAGGAACTTCTTGAGCTTTGTTGGCGCGACGCCGTTCTATCTGGCTGCCAAACACGCCGACGTCGAATACATGCGCTTGCTTGCGGAGTATGGAGCGGACCCGAAGATTCCAACCGGCCAGGCCGTGACGCCCCTGATGGCGGCGGCGGGCGTTGGTTTTTGGGACGGCGAAAGCCCTGGACCACTGAACGGCACGCCGGAGACCGTCAGGCTCGAGGCGGTGCAACTCACGCTGGAGCTCGGCAACGACATCCACGCCGTGACCGACTTCGGGGAGACGGCGCTCGAAGGCGGCAGCCTCGAGCTCTTGCTGCGACATCCACCCAACCTCGCCGAGTTCGATCCGCAACGCGACCGTGGCGACATGCGGTGGGGCGGGAGTACGGCCCTTCACGGTGCGGCGATGATGGGGTCGAATCTGATCGTGCAGTTCCTCGTTGAGCGGGGCGCTCGGTTGTACGCCGAGAATGCCCTGGGCTGGACGCCACGCATGGTGGCGGAGGGGGTCTTCGTGGCGAACACGGAGAAGGCGTGGCCCGAGACCGTTGCCCTTCTCAGTCAGCTCGAAGCGCGTGGTCACTAACGATGTGCGACGAGGGAGAGATGACATGCGTACCTCATTTGGGTTTGTCGCCGCGTTGAGCGCAGCGACGATCTGGTTCTCGTCGGGACACCAACCGGCCTTGTCAGCTGCGGCGAACGCCGGTGTCATCACCGGTACGGTCGTGAGTGGGAACGGACCGGAGGCTGGCGTGTGGGTGATCGCGGAGACCGACGACCTCGCGACCGTGTTCCGCAAGATCGTCGTGACCGACGATGACGGCAAGTTCCTGCTCCCCGATCTGCCGTCCGCGGAGTACGACGTGTGGGTCCGCGGCTACGGTCTCGTTGACTCGGCCCCGGTCGCTGCCACGCCGGATCGAGACATCACCCTGCAGGGGGTGGTGGCCGCGACACCGCAGGAAGCCGCCAAGGTCTATCCGGCGAACTACTGGCTGTCGCTGATTGATTTGCCCGGGTCTCACGAGTTTCCGGGGACCGGGCCCGACGGCAACGGGATCAACCCGGCGCTCCAGACGCAGGCAGAGTGGATCAACGTGCTCAAGGGCTGCCAGCGGTGCCACCAGGTCGGTAGCCAACCCACCCGCGAGATTCCCGATCTCCACAACTTCGACTCGACCGTGGCGGCCTGGGACGACCGGGTCCAGCGCGGGCAGCGTGGATCGCTCATGAACAGCTTCATGACCCAATTCGGTCGCGACCGTGGCCTGGCGATGGTGTCCGACTGGACCGATCGGATCGCCGCGGGTGAGACACCGGCGCCTCCGCCTCGTCCGTCCGGGGTCGAGCGAAACGTCGTCATCACCCAGTGGAACTGGGGTGACAACGTGGCGTTCGTCCATGACGAGGTCGCCACCGACAAGCGCAACCCGCGCGTGAACGCCAACGGGCCGATCTACGGCGTTGACATTGGCAACGACTACCTGCTGGTGACCGACCCGAACGAGCATCATTCGACGATGCTCAAGATTCCGCTGCGCGTGGATCGGTCCACGGTGCCGTCGATGTTTCGAACCGAAGGATTCAAGGCCTGGCGGGACTTTGGGGAACAGGCCGTTTGGAACGACCCGGCCAATCCCCACAACCCGATGCTCGACGAGTCAGGACGTGTCTGGCTGACGACTCGCGTCAGGGCACCTGAGAACCCAGACTGGTGTCTCGGTGGGTCGTCGCACCCATCGGCGCGGTATTTTCCTGTCGAGCGCGCTGGTCGTCACACCGGCTACTTCGATCCCGAGTCGCAATCCTTCGTGCTGATCGACACCTGCTTTGGGACGCATCATTTGCAGTTCGCCGAGGACGACGACGACACGTTGTACTTCAGCGGTGGAGGGGCCGTCGTCGGCTGGCTCAATACCCGGTTGTATGACGAGACCGGTGACGAGCGTCTGGCCCAGGGGTGGTGTCCGACCGTCCTCGATACCAACGGCGACGGCACGATCACCAAGCCGTGGAATGAACCAGCGACCCGCGGTAGCGAGGTCGCCTTCGACCCGGCGCTCGATACCCGGGTGGTCGTGGGTGCGTACGGAGTCATTGCCAGCCCGGTCGACAACTCCGTGTGGGTGGCGTCGGATCGCTATCCAGGCGAGCTCGTGCGATTGGATCTCGGGGACAACCCACCCGAGACCTGCATCAGCGAGTTGTATACGGTGCCGTCCGAACAGGGATACCGCACGCGGGGCATCGACGTCGACCGGAACGGGGTGCTCTGGACGGCGTTGGCCTCAAGCAGCCAGTTCGCCAGCTTTGACCGCACCAAGTGTCAGGTGTTCAGCGGCCCGGACGTTCGCGATGGCCGTCAGTGCGACGAGGGGTGGACCTTCTATCCGGCGCCCGGTCCGACTTTCGCGGGGACGGACGTCGGCACGGACTTCCACTATTACAACTGGGTAGACCAGTTCAACACGCTGGGCTTGGGTGACAACGTACCGATCGCCAACGGGTCGAGCTCCGATTCGCTCTTGGCGCTCATACCCGAAACCGAAGAGTGGGTCGTGCTTCGCGTGCCCTACCCGCAGGGGTTCCACAGCCGCGGCGTCGACGGGCGAATCGACGATCCAAACGGTGGTTGGAAGGGGCGTGGTCTGTACGCGACCTATGGTGCCGACGCGGCCTGGCACGTCGAGGGTGGTCCGATCGAACCGGGCAACCTCGTCCGGTTCCAGATCCGACCCGACCCGCTTGCGCGCTGAGCAGGTCCGGAGCCCGCCGCCCGAAGCCTGCCCCGCGACGCACGACCGCATTGAAGGAGACGCATGACGAAGATGCATCTGAAGGTCCTGGCCCTGACGAGCTGCCTGTTTGGGATCGCAGGTATGGGTTGGGGGCTCACGGCCCAGTCCGTGGAGGCGCAGGTCTTCGAGCTACGGATGTACAAGGCCCGGGAAGGCAGGCGGGACGCGCTGTCGGCGCGCTTTCGGGAGCACACGATGGGGATGTTCGAGAAGGCGGGCATGACCAACGTGGCGTACTGGACGGGGCTGCCCGGTGACGACGACACCTTCATCTACATGCTCGCCTATCCCTCACGCGACGCGCGCGACGAGATGTGGAAGGTACTCGGCGAGGACGTCGGTTTCCAGCGCGAGATCATCGCCGAGGAGCGGTCTGAGGAGCTTCGGCTCGTCGATGAGATCACCACGCACTTTCTGGTGCCGACCGACTATTCACCGCTGAAGTAGCGTGAGCGCCAGCGACGCATTCATAAGAACGAGGCTCCCCGGGTGTGCAACAACTCCCCGAGGAGAGACCTGTGGCACAACCCCTCCGTCTCACAATAGCAGCCGATGGAAAAGTTCGTCTGATGGGAGAGTGCCGCCAAGAGGTCCATCTCGCGAGCCGGCTCGGGTCTCTTCATTTCAGCCAGGAAGCGACGTCTGAAGGCACGCCATATTCTCTCGTCGTTCGCGATGGGGAAGAACTCTTTGAGAAGCGCCTCGCTTGGGGAGAGATTTGGAAACCAGACGTCGTAGATGTTCTTCTTCGAATAGTCGGTCTTGCGTACGCCTCGAGGAGGCCTCCGGACAGTTCCGATGCGGAGACCCTCGTCGACGGCGCGGTCGCTCCCCAGTCGTACGATGCGTATTCCCATAAGCCGAGCGTTGGCGTAGCCGCGACCGGGCTGGATGTTATGCGCGGCGTCAGCCGCAGACGTCTCCGAGGTAGCCTCGCCCACCGCAGTATCCCGTGGCCTGGAGCTGGATGAGGATGCCGTCAGGGTCGGTGAAGTAGAGCTCCGGCGTTCCACCCGGGGCGCCGCCGCGGTCCTCCATCCGCATGCTGATGTAGGACGTCATCGGACCCACGGCCGCAGTGGAATCGCCTCTGGGTCGGACGCCGTGCTCTTCGAGGACTGACAGTACGCGGTCAGGCTCGAAATCGTCGATGGTCAGGCAGGCGTGGTTGATCGCTGGCGTCTGCGCCCTCGCGGCCAACGCCAGGAACTGGTTACCCGAGCCGATACGCAGCAGCGGCATCGAGCCCTGGTAGGTGTCGATCGGCAGCCCAAACAGTCGTTGGTAGAAGGCCACCGACCGGTCGGCATCGGAGACAAAGATGGTGAAGTGGTTGTAGTCACGGACTCGGAATGCGCCAGCCGTGGGTGACGGCTCAGGTTGCGTCAGACATTCGCCAAGCGGTCCAGCTCCCCCGCAATAGCTGGTGTCCTGTAGCTGGACGACGACCCCGTCGGGGTCTCCGACATACAACTCAGGCGTCCCTCCTGGGTCGCCACCGAACTCGGCGCCTCGCATCCGGATGCGTACCTTCATCGAACCACCGCTCAGCCCCTGGTCTCCCGGCTCAACCGGAGTGATCCCGTGCTCGCCAAGAATCGAGACAACCCGAGCGTCGTCGAATCCCGGCGTGCTCAGGCACAGGTGACTAATACCCGGAGTCACGTTGGCGCTGCCTCCCGCGAGGGCCATGAACTGCGGCCCCTCACCGACCTGAAGTACGGGGGTCGAGGCCTGCCGGGCCGAGATCGGCATCCCGAACAGTCCTTGATAAAACTCGAGCGACCGCCCGATGTCGGTCACGCTCAACGTCATGTGGTTGATTGACGTCACCGGAATCGGTGGCCGTCCCGTCTGGGTCAGCACCGACGGGATCACGGCCATTGCGCCGAGCGAGGCGAGAAAGGCGCGACGACTCACGTCGGTCCGATGGTTCGGCATGGGCTAAGTCTTGAAGATGCGACAGTTTCGCCCGGTCCATTCCAGTTGTCAACGATAGGCTTGTGCGATACCATGCTGCCCTTCTCGGGCCTGGCGAAAGAAAATGGGAGACAGAATGGGACGTTCGACTCTTGCCCTCGCGTGTGGGTTGGCGGCGGTCATCGGCGTGGCCGTACCGTACGCACAGATCGACGACTATCGTCCGGTCACGGACGCCATGCTACAGGACCCCGAGCCCGGCGATTGGCTCAACTGGCGCCGGACGCTCGATGGCTGGGGATACAGCCCGCTCGACGAGATCACGACCGACAACGTCGGCGACCTGCGTCTGGTCTGGAGCTGGGCGATTGGCGAAGGGAACCAACAGACGACTCCGCTGGTGCACGACGGCATCATGTATTTGGCGAATCCGGGTTCGGTCATTCAGGCGATCGATGCCGCCACGGGTGAGCTGCTCTGGGAGTATCGCCGGCAGAACCTGGCCGAGTATCGGAGTATCGGAGGCCCGACACCGGGCGGCGGGCACCGCAACATCGCCATCTATCAGAACACCATCATCATCAACACGGCCGATGGATGGATCGTGGCGGTTGACGCCCGCACCGGTGAGGAAACCTGGGAAGCCAACGTTGGGGCCGACAAGGGCTTTCAGTTCTCGAGCGGTTCGATCGTGGCTGACGGGACAGTCGTGGCCGGTCTCACCGGGTGCGGTATCTATCGCGACGACACCTGTTATGTGGTTGGACTCGATGCCGAGACAGGTCGGGAGATGTGGCGAACCTCGACGATCGCGCAGCCGGGCGAGCCAGGCGGTGACAGCTGGGGCGACCTACCGGTGATGTTCCGGGCGGGCAGCGACGCCTGGATTCCCGGGAGCTACGATCCAGCCAGCCGGACCATCTTTATCGGCACCTCACAAGCCAAGCCGTGGCACCGTCAGGCCCGGGGTACCGATGGGGATGCGCTCTACACCAACTCGACGTTGGCCCTCGACCCTGAGACCGGGGAGCTGAAGTGGTACTACCAGCACTTGCCGGCCGAGACGCACGACATGGACGAGGTGTTCGAGCGTATCGTGATCGAGGTCGACGGCCGTCCGTCGGTGTTCAGCATGGGCAAGATCGGGGTGTTGTGGCAGCTGGACCTCGCGACGGGCCAGTTTCTGGCGGCCCACGACCTCGGGTATCAGACGTTGCTCGACGTCGACCCGACGAGCGGGGCGATCAGCTACCGCGAGGGGGCGCTCAAGGACCTCGGTGAGGACGTCTTTTGGTGCCCGAGCACCTCTGGCTTCAAAAGCTGGCGGGCGATGGCTTATCACCCGGAGACGGAGGCCGTCTATATTCCGCTGATTCTGAACTGCGAGACTGGGCGTTTCGGGCCGGTCGAAAAGGTCGAAGGCGGCGGCGGAACGGGTCCGGTCAGACGCACCAACCACGTCCATCCAGACAGCCCAGACCATCTGGGCGAGTTCGCGGCGATGAACATCAAGACCGGTGAGATCCTCTGGAGTCATCGATATCGCACGCCGATCAACAGTGCCGCGCTCACGACCGCCGGTGGACTTGCCTTCGCCGGTGATTGGGACCGGCACATGTACGCCTACGATGTCCATGACGGCGAGGTCCTGTGGCAGACGCGGCTGCCGCAGTCAATTCAGGGATACCCGATCACCTACACGGCGGGTGGCAAGCAGTATCTCGCGGTTGGAGTCGGAACGGGTGGGGCCAGCTGGACCAGCATGCCGATCCAGCTCACTCCCGAGAAGCATCGCCCCGTCGGGGGTAACGGACTGTTCGTGTTCGCGCTTCCTGATTAGACGGGGCTGCGCCCCGAACCCCCGCCTTCACTCGCAGGGGCCCACCGCCCTGCTCCGTTCCGGCGGGGCCGCGCCGTGCGCGGCCTGGCTTGGCCGGGCTTCGCCCCGAGCCTCTTTAGACGGGGCTGCTCCCCGAACCTCCGCTGAGCTCGTCGTATAGCGCCTGCAACGCCCCCCCGCTCAAGGGCCAGTCGAGGTCGGCGATGTCGAGCTGCTCGACGATGTCGTCCCGGTTCACACCCGAGTCGATCAAAGCGCTCATTCGTGAGGTGAGCTGCTCGAACTTGTTTCGGAATGTCCGGACGTCGTCCTTGGTCAAGACCGGTCCGTGTCCCGGGATGACGGTGTCGAAATCGAGTTGCAGCACGCCGTCCAGGGTGGCCGCCCATTCGGCTCCACTCCCGCCATTCCCGTAGTCCATGAAGGGCGACAGCGTGCTCCCGTCCATCCGTTGGCCCCAGATGAAGAGATCGCCGGTATGGATCGCGCGCAGGTCGGGGAAGTAGATGACCGAGTCGCCGTTGGTGTGTCCCCGGCCGAAGTGATGGGCGCGCGCCTCGGCGTCCCCGAGAAAGATGGTGGCCTGTCGGCTGAAGATGATCGGCGGCGGTCCGCCCTGGTCGTTCCTGATCATGTTCGCGCGTGCATTGCGATGTCCAATGACCTGGGCCTCGGGCATGAAGTCGGCATTGCTCCCGGCGTGGTCGCCATGGTGATGGGTGTTGAGCACGTACCGAATCGGTTCGACCGTCACGCTGGCGATCTGCTCGGTGATGAAGTCGAAACTGTACGGAAACTTGTTGTCGACCAGGATGACCCCGTCGCCCGTGACCCGGACGGCGACGTTGCCCCCCGACATCGCGCCATCAAATCCCGGGATAACGTAGAGCCCTTCCTTGCCAGGGATCGGATGGATTCGCAGACGTTCTTGTTGCGCCTCGGTGAAGATGGGCCGTCCGTCGGCTCCGATTTCCGGCGCCGGGTCTGAACAGCCTGAGGTGATTCCTACCGTCGTGGCACCGAGCATCACCAGCGTGCAGAGAACAGCCGTTCGTGTCATCTCGGTCTCCTGTGGTCCGGGAGCCTCCGTAGAAGCGCAACCCCTACTGGGTGTCAACCACCGCGATACCCCAGGGGCGCTCACCGGCCGGGATGGTGGCGATGACCATCATCGTTTGCGTATCGACGACAGATACGTCGTTCGACGGGCCGTTGGCGCTATAGAGTAGTGAGCCGTCAGGACTGAGTGCGATGCCCCATGGACGGGTTCCGACCGTCGCGGCGCGGATGACTCCTCCTCGCACCGCGTCCATCGCAACCACGGTCTGGCCGCGACCGGTGGAGACGTAGAGCACCTGTCCATCCGGCGAGACCACGACACCCATCGGCCTCGAGGGGTCACCTGGCACGTCTATCGTGGCAATGACCTCATGGACGGACGTATCGACGATCGAGACCGTTCCACCGTTTTCCGAGGTCACGAACGCGCGGGTACTGTCAGGGGAAAACGCCGAGGCGCGAGGCCTCGGTCCGACCTCGAACTGCTCGATGACCTCGTTCTTTTCAACATCGATGACCGATATCTGGTTGTCCTCTTCCGACGTCACGTAGACAAACCGTCCGTCAGGGCTGCTCGACATGCCCTCAGGTTCCCCACCAACCTCGAGGGACGCCAGAACCTCTCCGGTCTCGATATCGATCACGCTTGCCGTGCCGGCGTCCTCGTTGGCCACGTAGAGCCGCGTGCCGTCACGGTTCAGCGCCACTTGCTCCGGGTCTGTGCCGCCCTGAAGGACGGTCACGACCTCGCCGGTCTCGACATCGACCACGCCGACGCCGTCGGCGGCACGATCGGGCGGGGGCAAGGTGCTTTCATCGACACCGGGCGGCGCGGGCGGAGAGCCGCTCAGCGCCACGAAGAGTCGAGTCCGGTCGGGGCTCACCTTGATGCCGCGGGGGCGCTTGCCGAGCGGATAGGTCGCGATCACCTCGTGGGTGCCGCCGGCGATGACCGTGAGGTCACCTGACCGCTCATTGGTCACATACACCAGATACGGAAGAGGGGCTGTGATTTCGGGAGCCGGCTCGGGGACGGCTTCGGTCTCGGCCGGTGGGGCGGCGGTCTGGCCGCAACCAAGGACGCCGATGACGGCGGCACAGACTGCGCCGACACGAAGGTCACATAGTTGGAGTGCTAGGGTTCGACGAATACTTGTCCCATGGCCCATGGATGCTCCTCGCAATGGTATGTGTGGGTGCCCGTTTCGTCAAAGGTGACAAAGCCAGACTCGGCCATAGCGAGCGGTCCGGTGGTCCACGCGCCGTTGGTTGCTGCAATCGTGTGGGTCATACGCCCACTGTTGATGAAGGTGACGACCGTTCCGTCGACCACCCGGATCTGCGATGGGTTGAAGGCGTGCTCGTCGACGGCGTAGCGGAGGCCGACACCTCGTTCGGCACTCTGTACGAGCGTTGATGTCTGCACCTGGCTGGTCTCACGCCCGATGCGTCTGGGGCCATCCGCCGTCGGTGGCGCGTCAGGCGCAGGGACCGTGCCGCCCAGCTTGAACGTCCAGAGCTCCGGTCCCATCGCCAGCGACACATACTGTTCGCCGTTGACGGCGTAGGTCGCGGCTGGCCCCCGAGCGCCCCTCACCCCAGTCTGAAACCGCCACAACGACTCACCGGTCCTGGCGTCATAGGCTTCGACGTGTCCGTCACCCGAGCCCCGGAACATCAGGCCCCCGGCCGTCGTCAACGGAGCACTCGTCCCGAGGACCCGGGCTTCGACCTCGTGCTTCCACACGAGCTTGTTGGTCCGGCTGTCGATCGCCCCGAAAACGCCAACCGCGGGCGGCAGCGTGGAATACCCCGGCGCGCTGCCTCGGAACCACGGGTCGTCGCTGATTCGACGCGCCCGACCGATATGACCCAGACCCTGCGCGTAGAAGTATCCGGTATCGGGGCTGTATGACATCGCGGTGACCCGCACGCGGGGGATCGGCACCCCGGGCGCGACTACGTTGTCCCGGTCCACGTAGAGTGGTGCGAACCCAGAGCAGTCGAGGACCCAGGGGGCGGGTACTTTATCGCGCCACGCGTCGCAGGTGGGCACGATCGGGTCGGCCCCTACGGGAAACGGTTGGGTGGGCGAGGTGTGATTGAACGCGTCCTGCGAGACTGGCCGCTCCTCGATCGGGAAAAGCGGCTCGCCGGTCTCACGGTCCAGCATGAAAATGTAGCCGTCAGCTCTGAGGGCGGCCAGGCCCTTCCGAGGCTGCCCGTCGATCTCCGCGTTGTACAGCATCGGCGCAATCGCAATGTCGGCGTCCCACAGATCGTGGTGGACGACCTGGTAGTACCAGCGGAGCTCGCCGGTCCGAATGTCATGCGCGAGGATCGACGCGGTGTAGAGGTTGTCGCCCTTCCGCGCTTCGCCGCCAAACATCGGCACGGCGTTTCCGGTGACGAAATAGACCAGGCCCAGCTCAGGGTCGACGTTGCCGATGTGCCAGATGCCGCCCCCCCCTTGCTTCCACACGTTGGCATAGGGGCCATCGTGCGGCCAGGTTTCGTGACCAGGCTCTCCGGGTCCAGGGATTGTCCAGAAGTCCCACAGCACCTCGCCAGTCTGGGCATCAAGCGCCACGACCTTGCCGCGGAATGCCCAGTCGCCGTTGGCCAGACCGGTGAAGACGACGCCGTTTGCGTAGATCGGTGCGCCGGAGACGGCCTGACCCGTTCGAGCCGGGGTGTAGCCGATCTGGGTCGCCCACAGAAACGCCCCGGTCTCCTGGCTGACGGCCCCCACCCGTCCGTCCATCAAGCCGACGAAGACGCGGCCGTCACCGACCCCGACCCCGGGCGGCGAGGGCATCGCGCGACCGGCATTGAGGATGTCGCCGATACCGGCCGTCTCGAGGGATGTCGGCGCGTCCTGGTCAGGTCGAATGGTCCAGAGCCGTTCGCCGGTTGCCGCGTTGATGGCATGCAGCCGCGTCCCCGACCCGATGTACATGATGCCATCCTTAATGACCGGGGTGGCCCGGGTCGTCGCGCCGCCCTCGAAGCGCATGCTCCACACGGCTCCGAGGTCAGAGACGGTGTCGCTATTGATCTGGTCGAGGGTCGAGTATCGCGAGTTGGTCCAGTCCCCACCGATGAAGGGCCAATCGGCGCTGGCGAAGGTGCTGCCGTCCTGCGCATGTACGACCAACGACCAGCCCACTACCGCCAGGGCCGTCGCACCGATCCACCGCGGGCTCATGCGCTAGCGAGCGAGTGGGTCGGGCCGGAGCTGGAAGTGAACGATCTTGCTCTTGGTGCCCTTGCCACCCTCGGTGTGCCAGATGTAGTTCGAACCGTAGTTGGCCCACAGCCCGCGGCCCTTCCACCCGGCATTCGGGTCATCGATTCGTCCGTCCAGACCGCGCGAGTAGAAGGCCATCGGGTACGGCACCCGGAGCACGAGCCACTCCTCGCTCTCGGGGTCGAGAGCCAGGAGCGAGTCCGACGTCGACCCGGTGGCGATGGGAACGTTCTTACCCATCCCTAGCGTGTCGTACTGGTCAACCCAACTGTAGTAGTGGAAGTCGGCGCCAACCGTCCCGTCGACACCACGCATCCGCGGGCCAGGCATCGGGTAGAGTGTCCACCCCTCGGGGCAGTGCTGACCTGTGGCTTCTGGGCCGCTCGTGACGGCGCACTTGCTCCGGTCGAAACTGGCCATGTGGCTGCTACCCGAGAGGGCCACCCAGATCACGCCGTTGCGGTCGACGTCGATGCCGCGCGGCGCGAACCCGGTCTTCATCGGGTCGAGGTCGGGGTTCTGAATGGAGGGCGGCTCGTAGACCTCGGCCATACAGGTTTCGGGCGGATCGTCCCCGAGGTCGAGCCTCACGATACGTCCTGGAAACGGACCCGTGCGCGTGATCCACACCGAGCTATCGATGGGGCTCGTGATGATTCCGTATCCGAAGCCGGCGATCCGGGTGTCGAGACTTGGATCGGTCTCGCCCTCACCGCGTGGCTCGTTCCACGGCTTGGTGATCACACCGTCTCCATTGGTATCGATGACGGTCGGGCACCATCCCTGGGCGAACTGTTCGTCTCCCGTTTGGTCGTAGACACTGGTATTCAGCCAACCGATGACATTGCCGTCACCGCTGAACCACAGGGTGTTGTCGGCGTCTTCGCCGAACTGCAGATGATGGGTGCCAAAACAGGTGTCGACCAGGACGAAACGCTGGCGCTCGGGGTCGAAATACGACGCATGACGACTCGTTCGGCCGACCGAGAAGTACTCGGCGTATGCGTTGCCGGACCCTTCGCCGCACCAGTCGGGGTTGATGAACTGGCGAACGGTCGAGGTCATCCACACGCGGCCGTCCTGGTCCATCATGGGGTTGTGCGGGTCGGACCGCTCGTCGGGATTCACCCCCCACAGAATCTCGTCACCCCAGTAGTACGACGGATTCACCTGGTCCTGAGGAAACCGCGTTGGCATCGATTCCGGGTCAGGACGAACGGGAATCGTCACCTCCGTCGCGGCGTTGGCGACGGGGTCGACGTATGTCACGGAGCCATGCCCGGCGGAGACGCCGTAGACGGGGCCGTATCCGTTGAGCGTCGGGTTCCGCTTGTCGGTGACGATCTCGTCATGGATAAAGGACGAGTCCTGCCCCCAGTCCCACAGGGTCACCACGACATTCCGTTCCTTTCCCTGCGGGCGGGGCGGCTGCTCTGGGATCTCGCCGGCGGCGATCCGGTCGGTCCAGTTCGCGAACATCTCAAGTCCGCGCTCACGTCCAAAGCGGCCCATCGAGTTGCTCATCTGATTGCCGCGCTGACCGGTCTGCACCCGGTGGTCCCATGCGGCCACCGTCGAGTCAAACTCGTCGCGATGCTGCACGACCCGTGTCGCCTCGTTGCCCAGTTGGTGACAGAGCTGGCAGTTCTGCTTCATCAGGTCGACCCACGCATGCTGGGTCTGGAGATTCTCGGAGATCCCGTTGCCGTCAGGACCGGTACCGGGGAATTCGCTCGCGGCGGGCGGCTCGATCAACGAATACCAGTAGTTGCCCGGATAGTACTGAGCGGCAGCCGCCGGAGTGGGAGCCACCGTTGCCGTGAGCTGGACATCCTCGCGGCCCGGAGCCAGCGCGACTTTCTCAGAGTCGACGAGACCATAGCCTCTGACCCAGACGTCATACGTCGCGTCGGGGAGCTCGGGGAGCATGAACCGGCCGGCGTCGTCGGTCACGACGATCTTGGCGAACTTGGTGGCTAGCGACTGGGTTTCGGCGATCACCCACACGCCGGCCTCGATGCCATTCGAGCTCGTCACGACTCCGCCCAGGTAGCCGTCCGCGGGGGAGCCACCTTGGGCCATACCGGTCGGCAGGAGGGCTGCGATCAGACCAAACAGGACGAGGCTACACAGCGCGGCTCGTCGGAGATTCGTCGGGAACTGCCTTTGGCG
The DNA here is from genome assembly GCA_965249105.1 of Vicinamibacterales bacterium. Lineage (GTDB taxonomy): Bacteria > Acidobacteriota > Vicinamibacteria > Vicinamibacterales > UBA8438 > CAUZIB01. Next base: position 4,176,027 of record OZ252219.1, read on the forward strand.
TACCGTGCTCATCACGTTGTTTCTCCTTGCGTAGGTCGATATTCAGAGGGCGTCGGTGGTGGCGTCCTGAGGAGACGCAGCTGATCACCTAGTCTGAATCAATCCAGGATCCAGGTCAATCGTGTTCGGCCTCTTCTGGACGATCCTGAGGCGGTTCGCCGATCCGTCCGGGACGGGGCGGCAACAGCCGCCGGCAACCGGCCGCCGGCTGCTATGCTGTCAGTCGCCGTTCCGGCGAACGCTTTCCGGGGAGGGCCCGTTCATGATGAAGACTCCACGCCGTCTGTGTACCCCGCTCATACCGCTGCTCACCGTCGCCGTCATCACGCTCTCCATGGCGCCTACCAAGGCGCAGGATGCCCCCCACCCACAGCATTGGGTTGGGACATGGGCGACAGCGCAGGTGGCACTGCTTGCCCCTGAATCATCGTCGGCGACGGATCAGCAAGGTCAGCCAGCTCGAATCAACAACCAAACGGTCCGGCAGGTCGTCCGGGTCAGTATCGGCGGCCCGCGGATTCGGGTCGCCGTCGCGAACACGTTTGGTACCGAACCGTTGCAGGTTGGCGCGGCCGAGGTGGCGCTCAGCGAGGGCGACGGGCGCATCGATGCCTCGTCGGCGACGGTGCTCACGTTCGGCGGGCGCGGCGCCGCCAGGGTCGAGGTCGGCTCGATCCTCGTCAGTGACCCCGTCGATCTCGAGATCGCCCCGCTGTCAGACTTGGCCGTCGACCTGTATCTGCCCGACGACCTGTCGGCGACGATGTCACCAGCCACGGTCCACGGTTCGGCGTGGGCGACGAGCTACGTGTCGCGTCGTGGGAACTACGCAGGAGTGGCGCAACTTCCCGTCGACACCACGATCCAGTCCTGGCTGTATCTGGCCCGCGTCGACGTGCTGGCTGCCCCCCGCACCAATGGCGTCGTGGCGTTCGGCGACTCGATCACCGAGGGCTACGGTTCGACACCGGACACCAACCATCGATGGCCTGACTTGTTGGCGCGTCGTCTGCATGATCGGTTTGGCGACGAATCACCTGCCGTGATGAATATGGGTATTTCCGGCAATCGGGTGCTGAGCCACAATGGGCTCCCCTTCTTTACCGGCTCGGATCGTCCAGATCCGGACGGCGGCTTTGGTCCGAGCGCGTTGTCGCGATTCGACCGTGACGTTCTTCTTCAGCCGGGTGTCACGCACGTCGTGGTTCTCGAGTCGATCAACGACATCGGGATGACCGGCGACCCGGGCAGCCCGACCGCCGACGAGCTCATCGCCGGTCACCGCGCGCTCATCCAGCGCGCGCACGCCCGGGGCCTGACCATCTACGCCGGCACGCTGACGCCATTCGAGGGCGCGATGTACTGGACGGAGGCGGGCGAGCAGAAGCGACAAGCGGTGAACGAGTGGATCCGCTCCAGCGGAGCATACGACGGCGTGATCGATTTCGACGCCGCGGTGCGCGACCCGGCCACACCCAATCGCTTCGTCGAGTCGTATCAGCCCGGAGATTGGCTACACGCCAACGACCTCGGCTATCAGCGGATGGCCGAGGTTGTTGACCTCATGATGTTCACGACACGATCGATCAAGGAGTGACACGCGGGCCCGCAGCCCTCGGGTTCTGGATTAGGACGAGGGCCCGCAGCCCTCGCGTTCTGGACTAGACTGAGCGCTCGCCGCCCGCAGCTTCTTGTGCCACGGCTTCGCGCATCTTGTACTTCTGGATCTTGCCGGTGACCGTCAGCGGGAATGAGTCAACGAGTTTCCAGTATCGCGGGATCTTGAACGTGGCGATCTGACCACGGCAAAACTCAGCCAGTTCCTCTTCTGAGAGCGTGGCGCCGGTCTTTGGCTTGACCCAGGCCATGACCTCTTCTCCGTAGGTGTCCGAGGGTACCCCGATGACCTGCGCGTCCTCGATCAACGGATGCGTATAGAGGAACTCCTCGATCTCACGAGGATAGATGTTCTCCCCACCTCTGACGATCATGTCCTTGATCCGACCGACGATGGCCAGGTAGCCGTCCTCGTCCATCGTCGCCAGGTCACCGGAGTGCATCCACCGGCCCGCGTCGATGGCGCTCTCGGTGGCCTGACGGTCGCCCCAGTATCCCAGCATCACGACGTAGCCTCGCGTGCAGAGCTCGCCCCGCGTGCCGCGCGGTACGATCTGGCCCGTCGACGGGTCGACGACCTTGACCTCGACATGAGGATGGACACGTCCCACGCTCCCCACCCGCTTGTCGAAGGGATCATCCACGCGGGTCTGGGCCGAGACTGGCGACGTCTCGGTCATGCCGTAGCAGATCGTGATCTCGGTCATGTGCATACGATCCTGAACCTGTCGCATGACCTCGACGGGGCAGAGTGACCCGGCCATGACGCCGGTGCGTAGGCTCGAGCAGTCGGTCTGGGCGAAGTCAGGATGGTTGAGCTCACCGATGAACATCGTCGGGACCCCGTAGAGCGACGTGCACCGTTCTTCCTGGATGGTGGCGAGCGTGTCCCCGGCGTCGAACGCTTCTCCCGGGACCACGATGCACGCCCCATGGCTCGTGCACGCGAGGTTGCCGATGACCATCCCGAAACAGTGATAGAACGGGACCGGAATGCAGACACGATCCGTCTCCGAGTAGCCAAGAACCTCGCCGCAGAAGAAGCCGTTGTTCAGCAGGTTGTGATGCGAGAGAGTCGCTCCCTTGGGAGTGCCGGTCGTGCCCGACGTGTACTGAATGTTGATTGGGTCATCAAAGGTCAGCGTCGATTCGCGCGTGGCCAACGACTGGTCGTCGACGAGCGACGCGTCGGCCAGCAGCGTGTCCCACTGCGTGTCAAGAACGAGGGCCTCTTCGAGCGCCGTGCACTCCCCCCGGACCGGGGCGAGGAGCTCGGGGTATCGGGTCTTCCGGAATCCGAGCGACAACAACAGGAGACGTGCTCCTGACTGGTTCAACGAATGGGCGAGCTCGCGTGACTTGTAGGCTGGGTTGATGTTCACCAGCACCGCGCCGATCCGCGCCGTCGCGTACTGGGTGACGACCCACTCGTAGCGGTTCGGGGCCCAGATCGCGACCCGGTCGCCCCTCGCGATGCCGTGGCCGATCAGGGATTTGGCCAGCGTGGTCGTGAGGTCCCATAGCTGCTCATAGGTGGCGCGGAAGGCCTGAGACCGGACAACCAAGGCGTCGCTGGTCGGAAATCGCTCGACACTCCGCCTGAGGTTCTCACCGATCGTTTCACCCAGCAGCGGGACGTCGCTCGCGCCGTGCGCGTACGAGGGGACGCTCGCTCGGTCGACCATCTAAATGAGGACACTAGGGTGGTGAGTTCAACAGATCTGTTGAACTCACCACCCTAGGTTATCCTGTATCCAGGCCACATGTGAGTATGTGCCGGTTGCCTTTCGGTCTCGTCCTCTTCTTCACCGCGCTCCTGTGGCTCGGCATCGCCGGGCGCGCCCAGCGTGCCGAGCAGGTCTTTCGGGCCAGTGTGGACCTGGTGCAGGTCACCGCGACCGTCCGAGATTCCACAGGCCGGTTGGTTGGCGATTTGCGCCGCGAAGACTTCGAGGTCTTCGAGGACGGCAAGCCGCAGGTCGTCTCCCAGTTCCAGAGCGGTCGGGTGCCGGTCAGTCTTGGGATCGTGCTGGACGTTAGCGAAAGCATGTATGGGCAACGCATCAGCGATGCCAGTTTCGCCCTCGACCGCTTTCTCGTTGACCTGCTAGAGCCGACGGACGAGGCGTTTCTCGCCATCTTCAACCACGACCCGACGTTGCACGAAGGGTGGACGATGGACCCCGCCACGCTAGGCGGGCGGTTTGCCGAAGTTCGGCCGTATGGCGCCACGGCTATCTACGATGCGATGACCATGGCCCTGCCCCTGTTTCGCACCCGCTCACACCAGCGGGCGGCGATCGTCCTGATTTCGGACGGCTCGGATACGGCAAGCGACACTAGTGTGCGCGAGGTTCAGCAACTACTGCGTGAGTCTGACGCGTTCGTCTACGCGGTCGCGATCGACGCACCGGAGTCTCGGCCGATCAACGACCATGTCAACCCACAGGCGCTCCGGGAGATCACCGACGGAAGTGGCGGCTACACTGAAGTCGTTCACGACAGTCCCGACTTGGTCCCGGCCACGGAGCGGATTGCCGAGGAGCTGAATCATCAGTACACGCTCGCGTACTCTCCTGGGCATCCACCGGACAGTCGATATCATCGGATTCGCGTCGGTGTGACCCGGCCTGGTGAGTACTCGGTGCGGGCACGGCGAGGATACGTCGCTCTCCCAAACCGTTGGCGACCGCGCGGGACTCGGTAGCACACTAGTGTCTGGCTCAAGGCCCAGGGCGGTTATCGGGAGCGTGCCGTAGTGGTCGTGCCGGTCCTCGAGGCGATCAACCTGCACCGGACGTACTCGCGGGGCGGCCAATCGGTCGAGGCCGTCCGCGGGGTGACCCTCAGCCTCACCGCGGGCGAGCACGTCGCCGTCGTCGGGCCGTCGGGATGCGGAAAATCAACCCTACTTCATCTGTGCGGCGCGATGGACCGGCCGACTCGGGGTGAGGTGATCCTCGAGGGACAGGCGCTGGCCACGCTCGATGACGGCGCTCTCACCAAGATGAGACGCCGCCGGGTCGGCTTCGTCTTTCAGTTCTTCAACCTGCTGCCGACCCTCACGGTCAGCCAGAACATCGGACTGCCGCTCTCGCTGGAGGGGCGGCCCGATGCGGAGGTTGACGAGCGGACCGCGACGGTGGCCGACCGGGTTGGTTTGACGTCGCGTCTCGATCACTTTCCGCAGCAACTGTCTGGAGGAGAAGCGCAACGAGCGGCCATCGCGCGGGCTGTCATCCACGAGCCGGCGCTGCTGATCGCCGATGAGCCGACGGGCAATCTTGATTCTGAAAACGGGGCGCGGGTACTCGAGTTGCTCATGGAGCTCAACGCGCAATCAGACACGGCACTCCTGCTGGCGACCCACGACAATGATGTCGCGGCGCGGTCTGGGCGCGTCCTCCACATGCGAGACGGGCACGATCGAGACGGGGACCGGCACCACTCGTGAGTTTGTTTCGCTGGTTCATCATTCGACAGGCGCGGCGAGAGCGGCTGCGCACGGCGTCGACGATTCTCGGCGTGGCCGTCGGGGTGGCAGTGGTGTTGGCCATCCGGCTGGCCAATGAGTCCTCGCTCCGCGGATTCGAGACCGCGCTGGATGCCGTCTCCGGTCGCATGTCGCTCGAAGTGACCGCACCCGGAGTCGGCGTGAGCGACGACCGGCTCGGCGGTCTTGGATGGCTTCGCGAGTACGGCCAGGTCAGTCCCGTCATCGACGGCGACGCCGTCCTCCGGCCAGCGGGTGGCGGACCGACGTCCGAGCTCGTTCGTGTGCTCGGGGTGGACATCCTCCGAGACCAGCCGTTCCGTGACTACGCGCTCGCCGGCAGTGACCCAGCGCAGGGCGAAGCCGCGTCGCGGCCTATCACGACCCAGGAGTTTTTCTCGCTCCTGACCGATCCGGAGGCGGTCGTCCTGACCGGCGCCTTTGCTACTCGGCACGGCATCGAGCTGGAAGATCGGGTGGAGCTGGTCACCGGTGACCGGGTCGTGCCGCTGGTGGTTCGCGGGCTCCTTGGAGACGACGGTCCGGCGCAGGTGCGGGATGGCAGCTTTGCCCTGATGGACATCGCGGCGGCGCAGGTGGCGCTCGGTCGCGTTGGTGCCGTCGACCGAGTGGATGTCCGGCTCCACGAGGCCGACACGATCGACGCGACCGAGATGGAGATTGCCCAGAGGCTACCTGAAGGGTTGCTGGTCCAGCGTCCAGAGCGACGTGGTGCGCAAGTCGAGAAGATGCTCGCCGCCTTTCACTTCAATCTCTCGGCGTTGTCGTACATCGCTCTGCTGGTCGGGGTCTTTCTCGTCTACAACACCGTCTCTGTCTCAGTGATTACGCGCCGATCAGAAATCGGGATGCTCCGGACCGTTGGCGCCTCACGGGGCACGGTGTTGGCCCTCTTTCTTGGAGAGGCCGTCGGGCTCTCTCTGGTCGGGTGCGTTATCGGCGCACCGCTCGCCTGGCTTCTGGCCCGAGTCGCAGTAGGGTTCACCGCCTCCACCGTGAGTACGTTCTGGGTGGCGTCGGCGGCCACCGTTCCTTCTCTGGCCGCGGGTGACGTGCTCCTTGCCTTTGGCATCGGGGTTCCGCTGGCCCTCATCGCGTCCGTGGTGCCCGCGCTCGAGGCCTCCCGGCTGACCCCCGTTGCGGTCATCCGAGGTGAGCGCGACCTGTCGATCCAGGAGAGGTTGCCGCGACGGTACGGCGTGGGCGCCGCCATGCTCTTTTTGGCCGGGGCGTGGTGCGCGACACAACCGGCCGTGAACGGATTGCCGGTGTTCGGCCTGGCGGCCGCCCTGGCCGTGGTGTTCGGGGCCGCCCTCCTCGTGCCGATCCTTCTTCATCAGGTGCAACGCAGCGGTCGGTGGACACGGCGATGGCTGCCGGTCGAAGGACGTCTCGCGCAGTCCAATATTGGTGCGTCAATCCGTCGTGTCTCGATCTCGATCGCCGCGCTGGCCGTCAGCCTAGCGATGATGGTGGCGATTGCGGTGATGATCGGAAGCTTTCGAGAAACCGTCGTCTACTGGGTGGGGCAGACGCTTCAGGCCGACCTCTTCGTTGCTGCCGGGCGATCTGGCCCGCTCGGTACCCGGGCGACGGTATCGGACGACTCCGAGCGCGTCATCCACGGGTACCCGGGCGTTGTAGCAGTCGACGGATTTCGCAGCATCGACGTCCCGTATGGCGACTCGCTCATCATCGTGGGGTCAGGCCGGTTTGACGTGATGCTCGAGTATGGCAACCTTCTCTTCAAAGCGCCCGAAGACGGGCTCGCCGCGATGGCGACGGCGATTGGCAACGACGCGGTACTCGTGTCCGAGAGCTTCTCGCTCCGATACGACAAAGGCGTTGATGACGTGGTTGCGCTGCCCACGCCGAACGGGGACCGGGATTTTCGGATCGCGGCGGTGTACTTCGACTACTCGAGCGACCGGGGACTCGTGGTCATGGACCGACCGCAGTTCGACGCGTACTACGACGATCGAAGACCGTCCGGGCTCACGGTCTATCTCGAGCAGGGGCAAGACGCCGACGCGGTTCGGGAGGAGCTGCTCGCTGCCGTGGGCACCGATCGGCCGCTCTTCATCAATACAAACGCGTCGTTACGGCGACAGGTACTCGAGGTCTTCGACAGCACCTTTGCCATCACCTACGCCCTCCAGGGCATCGCGATCGTCGTCTCGATGTTTGGCGTCGCGGCGACCCTTCTGACACTTGCCCTCGAGCGCCGCCGCGAGACTGCGGTGCTGCGTCTCGTGGGAGCCGAGCGGCATCATCTCAGACGAATGATCATGGCCGAAGCCGGATTGCTGGGACTCGTCAGTCTCTGCATAGGTCTCGTCGTGGGTCTCGTTCTCTCCCTAATCCTGATCTTCGTGATCAACGTGCAGAGCTTCGGCTGGACCATTCAGTTTCACCTGCCGTTCACCTTCCTCGTCCAAACGTCCCTCCTCGTTCTGGTGACCACCGCGGTAGCCGGGCTCTACCCGGCCTGGGTTGCGGGGCGGCTGACGATGGCTGACCTCTCCGGGGGAGGGTCGGCCGATCACGGCGCAGCCTGATACGATCAGCTGTTTGTCCTGGCCAACAGGTTCATACTCATGGGGCAGTCGGACAGCACGATGACGGGGCAGCCAAACCCGCGGATGCGTGGGTGCCACGGCATCTGGCTCTGCGGGGTTGCCGCGATCTGGCTGACGGGTGCGTCTCCCGTCTCGGCGCAACCGTCGGTGCCCGAGGTCGCCGCCCTCCAGGACCCTCAGGTCGCCCCTCCCGACGCCGGCCTGGAGGGGTCCGGCTTGGCGAAGCTGGCCAATGCCGTGTCGGCGGAGGTTGCCCCCACGTTGGACGGCGACGTGCTCGGTGACCCGGCGTGGACCTCAGTAACGCCCGTTAGCGGATTTCTTCAAAGCGCACCCGACGACGGTCAACCGGCCAGTGAGCGCACCGAGGTGCGGGTGCTGTTCACCGGAGACACGATTTTCTTTGGTGTCGTCTGCTACGACCGCGACCCGTCGGCCATCATCGTCACCGACAGTCGCCGCGATTCGACGCTCCGAAACAGCGACAGCTTTCAGCTGGTGCTCGACACGTTCGGCGACCAGCAGAACGGGTTCGTCTTCGGGACCAGTCCGGCCGGTAAGGAATACGACGGTCAGGTGATCAACGAGGGTGGCGGACGAGGGGGCTTCCGGGGCAGCGGCCAAGGCCGCTTCACCCGTGGCAGCGGGGGCGGGTTCAACCTGAACTGGGATGGCGCGTGGCAGGTTCGAGCAGCGGTCTCCGACATTGGCTGGAGCGCAGAGTTCGCCATTCCGTTTCGCACCATCCGCTATCCGACTCGCGAGGATCAAGTGTGGGGAGTCAACTTCGAGCGGACTATCCGGCGGCGGAACGAAACGGCGTTCTGGGCGCCGATCCCGCGCCAGTTCAACCTGTATCGCGTCTCTATGGCCGGCCAGCTTACGGGCATTCAGCCCCCGGTTGGGTTCACGCGCAACCTGCAGCTCACGCCGTACATGACCGGTGAGCTCGTCAATCTGGACGAGACGCCAACGGAGGGCGCGACTGCGTCGGGAGACTGGGGCGCAGACATCAAGTACAGCGTGACGTCAGGACTCACCCTCGACGCCACCTACAACACCGATTTCGCGCAGGTCGAGGTCGACGACCAGCAAATCAACCTCGACCGCTTTGGCCTCTTCTTTCCCGAGAAGCGTCCCTTCTTCCTCGAGAACGCCGGTGTGTTCGCCGTGAATAATTCTGGTCCGGCGACCGGCCGGAACTTCGGGCAGACCGAATTGTTCTTCAGCCGGCGAATCGGTATAAGTGACGGCGGCATACAGATCCCGATTCTCGCGGGCGCCAGGCTGTCGGGGAAGGTGTCCGACAGCTTGACGGTCGGGTTCATCAATATGCAGACGGAGGATGTCGACACCGTTGCACCGGCCAACAACTTCACTGTGGCTCGGGTCCGGCAGGACCTTCCGAATCGGTCGAGCATCGGAGGGCTCTTCGTCAATCGGCAGTCAACGGGCGCGGCAGGATTGAGCGACGACTACAACCGGACCTACGCTGTTGATGGAAGGTGGGGCATCGGTCAGACCGGGGTGGTGCAGGGCTTTGTCGGAAAGACCCAGACGCCCGGTTACGACGGTCGCGATCATGCCATGAGCATCGCCGGCACCTACGACTCCGAGACCTGGCGGCTCATTACGGGGTATCAAGAGAACGGTGAGGACTTCAACCCAGAGGTCGGGTTCCTGCGGCGGGAGGATGGGTTCAGGAAGTACGACTTCGGAGTCAATCACCGGTCGCGGCCGGAGGGTGTTCTCAAGTTCCAAGAGCTCACACCCCACGCGAGCTTCACGCGCTTCTGGACGCTCGATGGCATCATGGAGTCGTCGTACACCCACCTGCATTTCCAAGGCGAGTTCGAAGACAGTTCCTCGGCTGGAGTCTCGGTCGACCCCCGGAGCGAGCAGGTCTTCGAGGCGTTTGAGATCTCGGGGATACCGGTCCCACCCGGTCGATACGACTTCAGCGAGGTCGGCTACTCGTTCACCTACAACCGGTCGGCTCCGATCAATTTTGGAGTCCGATACGACCACGGAGGGTTCTTCGGTGGAAGCCTCAAGACCCTCCGGCCGTCGGTCAACGTTCGCTACGGTGAGACCTTCAACCTGGAGTTGAGCTACAGCCGCAACGACATCGACCTGCCCGCTGGGAGTACCATCACGAACCTTACCAGCGTCAATGCCTCGTACAACTTCACCACTCGCCTCTACGCGCAAACACTCGTCCAACACAACGACAGCGACGAGCTGTGGTCGGTCAACTTCCGAGTGGGCTGGCTGCAGGACGCCAACACCGGTCTGTTTCTCGTGTATAACGAAACCGAGGGTATCGGTGACACTATCCCGAGCGGTGCGGGCCGGAGCCTCATTCTAAAGTTCAGCTATCTGTTTGACGTCCTGGATTAGGGGAGTGTCGGGCGCTAGCCGGATTAAGGCGTCATCCGCTGTAGCGATTCGAGCACAGTTGGTCGTCCGCCCGATTCGACGTCCTGTCGACGCCGCGTGTGAAAGGCTGTCAGCGTGCGGTTGGCACCCGCGAACATCGCGATCTGCTCACAGTACTGGTCCAGCCGATCTGCGGGGAAGGCCCAGAGGGCGATGTCGTCCGACAACGCGTCGAGATATGCGCGGGCGCCGCAACAACCCAGACTCATCGCTGCTCGTCCTTGATTGAGAACCTGCGGGACGACGGCGCAGGCCGGACGTCCCATGGCAGGTGGCGTGCCGCCGTCAACTCGCTCGACGGCCTCGCTCACGATGAGTCCGTCCTGGGCATGGGCGAACACAAGAACGACGTCCGGTTCGACCGGGAAGTCTGCGAGCGGTCCGTAGAGCGCATGCGGACTCTTCTGCTTCAGGACGGGAATGGCGGCGATCTCATTTTCTCGCACGTAGTCGAGCCCCATCATGGCTTCGAGGGACGCCTTGAGCTCATCGGGCTGACTGGGAGCCGCCCCCGACATGTTGTGGGTGTGCACGCCGATCGAGCAGAGCTCGTGGTCGCTTGCCGCCGTGGCAAACGTTTGGGCTGTCGCCTGCTCCCAGAACGCACAGCCGGCCGGAACCGTTCCTTCGAATGTGGGAACGCCGTCGGGTACGACGTCACAGAACGCGATAGCGACCGGGGAGAGTGACAGGTCCAGCGACGACATCAGCTCCCGGGATTGTGCGTGACGCTTCTCGTTCATCAGATTCCTGATTGCCCCGAACTGGCCGGTTAGTGGTTGAGGAGATTGTGAAAGTTATCGAGGGTGACGAGGAGGCTGACAGCCCGGCCGGGCGCGCCGAGTGACCTCGTTTCACGCCCGTTGATCGACATCGATATGGTCGACGGATCGCCGATTCTGAGGAACGCCCTGTCGGCGGCCTCGAGGACGACCTCGTCACCAGCCGAGAGGAGACGCTCCACCGGGGCGCCGTCTCCATCGATCTCGGCGCTGATCCAACACGGTCCGCTGGCTTTGATGCTCACGACCAGCTCCTCTGCCGAAGGTAGGTGGGCGTCCTCGACGGCGGGCTCTGGCTGGCTGTCGACCACGGGCTCGGGTGCCGGGGGAGATGGAGGTGTTGGTGCGACGGGTGCCGTTGGCCTCGGTGTGGCCAACTCCGGAGCGCGCTCCGGGGCATCGGCGTTTGCCGAATCCGGCGACTCGCTCCCGAAGGGCGCGAAGAACAAGCTGACGGCGAGTCCGATGGCGAGACCAAGACCGAACGTGCTGTACAGCCGAGCGTTACTTGTTTGAGCAGGCTGCGCGGCGGCCGGCCCGATGTCGTCAATGCCGCCCGCATAGTTTGGGAGCTCGGACGACTCGTCGGCAGCGAGCAAGGTCTCGGCGTCGTGCTTGGCCGACCGGCTGACCTCCATGAGACCGGCTGCGACGTCGCGACGCAGCTTCGTTAGCCGGTCGAGCTCGGCTTTGGCGTTCGCCGGCTGGTCATCCTCTGATTGCGACGAGGTCATACCTACCTCTTGGTTCTCACGTACGAATCATCGGGCGGTTCCGGTGGGAATAGCATCCCCTATCATCCCTCGGAATGGCCCGCAGCGATCGGAATCTCCGCCGACACGCGGCAACCCACCGGTTCGACGGAGTGCACCCTGGTCGTGCCGCCATGCAGCTCCATCACCCGTTTGGTTACGGCCAGCGCGACTGCCGCGCCACAGCCACCAGGCCGGTCGTGGAACGATTCGTCGAAGAAGTGGTCAACGAGCGGAGTCGGGACTGAGGCGGTGTCCTGGGACAGCGTCACGATAGCGGCAGGTCCTCTGGTCGAGACCTCACATCTGACGACCGCACCTCGAACGTGACGCACGAGGGCGAGGGTCGCCTGGAGCATCCCCGCAAACGCCAACACCCCGAGTCGCTCGTCCACTCGTATCATCACCGACATCTCCGAGAGGTTGGCAAGCAGCCTCACGCCGTCCAGTCGTCGCTCCGGTTTTGTCAGCCGGAATACCTGCTGCAGAATGATCCCCAGGTTCCGGTTCGCTTGGTTGAGTGCGGGTGGTCTTGTCAGGAGCCGTAGCCCGTCCACCAGCCAGCCGGCTCGTTGGAGTTCGACCCGGGTGACCTCGCTCGCCGTGCGATGGTAGGGGCGTTCGGCGTTCTCCGTCGATAGCTGCCAGCACGAGCTTGCCGCGTTCAGACTGTCGGCGATTTCTGCCAGCGTCGGCTCCAAGACGAGGGACGGGTTGAAGCCGCTCGTCGATTCTTGGTGGAGGTCGTCGCCGACGGTCACGACTGGCATGTCCTCGGTCGGCGTGTCACCCGCGACCTGGTCGTCCGAGTGCTCAGGTGAGGGGCGGTCCTCTTCTGTGATCGGCAGTTGGTCGACGGTGCGTTGGTATAGCGACGCGAGAACGGCTTGTCGCTCGGGATGCGCAGGTTCAAGCGCCCGCAGCGCGGCGGCGAGACGATCGACCGTATCGTGTGAGGGAGAGTCTGGGGCAGCCGCCGACGCAATGTCCCAGACTTCCGAGGGCGAGTCGGTGGGAAGCAGCGCCCGCAGGATGTCGACCAGAGTCGTCAGTGGGTCACCGGGCCGCTCGGGCGTTCTGAGGAAGCGAATCGAGCCCTCGGCGCTGACGGCGACCGCTTGGTAGGAGGGGAGTCTCGGGGGCACCGACCGCGCCAGGACATCCGCGATCTCGAGTACGAGCACAACGGCTTCTTGCCACGTCAGGGCGACGTGCTGCTGCACGAGACGGGCGACGGTTACTTGCCCGTTGATCGTGGATCGCACCTCAGACCCGCCCACTGACGTCCCTCATGCCTTTTGACACAAGACGTTATCCGCCACTTTGCCGCTCGCGTCAATTTCAATAATGTAACCGGCGTCCCGATCCAAAGGGAAAGGACACGCGCATTCGTAAAGCGATGCGACGGAAACATCGAGAAAATCTACCTGCGCCCAGTCGGTTGATCTGACGCCGAGTAGAGGGTTGGCGGAGAGCTCTGGGCCGGCGTCCTCGTAGCTCGTCGACATCGGCCGATTTACCGGTGCTCGCCATCGGACTCTTGTGTCAATATCGCTGGTACAGCGCTTGCACTTTTGTTGCTGATACCAAAATGGCACCCGCACCAAAGCCCCCATCTCCTGGTCTCGAGTACTTGCAGGGTGCCGAGAGGCCGGACGTGGCCGACGACAAGGCGACAGACCTTGACGGTTTCCACCCGGAGGCGCTGGCGACACCAAAGGCCTTGGACCGGCTGAGGGGCATGCTCGACTCTCCAGAAGCGGGCGCTTCCAACGCGTCCGAACACGCGGATGAGGACGCCGCAATGTCGCCCCCAGTTGGACCGACCAGTGTCGACGCACCACAACCGGCCACCTTTACCCTACAACCACCGCCCGCGGTCATCAGCCCGCCTACAGAGGCCGAGGAGGCAAGAGCTGAGCTCGAGTCGAGCGTGGACGCACGAATCGAGACGGCCGTCGCGGCGGCGAGGGCCGAGGCCGAAGCGACGTTGGCTGGGGCTCTGGCAGACCAGGGCGAGAAGCACGAAGAGGTCCTCCGGATCATCCAGGCGGAGGCGCAGTCAATTGAGCGTGAACTCGCAGACCTTCAGAATCGGACGGCCGCTCGCGACGACCAAGCGCCGAGCACCGAGTCCCCAAAGGAGCAGGTGGACGCTCGGGTTCGTGACGCTCGGGCGCTGGCCGAGGCGGAGTTTGCCAGTCGCCAGGCTGCCGACGCGGAGCGTCACAGCGAGACGCTGGCGAAGATGCGCAGAGGGACCGAGCGAATCGAGAGTCGCTTGGCCGCGCTGCAGGACGAGATGGATGAGCGACTCCAGGCTCTCCGGCAGCAAGCCCAGGCTGCGCAGCTGGCGAAGGTGGCGGAGATCGAAGCGCGGGCCGAGGCGACGATCACGCAGCTTCACGAGGACCTGGACGAACGCCTACAGAGGGTTCGCGAGGAGTCTGACGGTCGGCACGCCGCGGAGCTGGCGCAGGCAGCGGCGCACGCCGAGGCGCGATTGGCCCGCGAGCGAGCGGATCTGGTCCAGCGCCACAGCGAGGAACTGGCGCACGCGCGCGCCGAGGTCGAACGGCTTGAGGTCGAACGTCGCGAGGTTGACGCCGCGATCGCCGCCAAGCTGGCGGCCGCCGAGGCCCGCGCTGAGGAACGGCTCGCCTCAGCGGTGAGCGAGCAGCAGACGTCGGCCAAGGCCGCGCTGGCCGACGCATTGGATTCGTCCGAGCAGCGGCACCAAGCAGAGGTCCGGCGGGTCGTGGCCGACGCCGAGAAGACGCTCGCCGACCAACTCGCGGCCGCTGCCCGTGAGGCGGAGCGACTCCGTGCCGACGCCGTGCTGTCGGCCAAGAAGGAAACGGAGGCCGAGGCCCAGCGGCGGCTCGAAACAGAGACGTCCCGGTTTCGGGCCGAAACGCGTCGAACACTGGCCGACGAGCTGGAGTCTGCGCAGGCGCAGGCCGCCGAGCAGAGTAAGCGGGCGGCTGAGAAGGCCAAGGCGATCGTGGAGTTGGACACGGCTCAGGCCCTCGAGGACTCGTTGTCGAGAGCGGCCTCCGAGCAGCGGCTCCGAGCCGAGATCTCCCACCTCCGATCGGACCGCGAGACGAAGGCCGGCCCCGACGAAGTTCCCGAGCTCCCTACCGACGTCGACGAGTCCTGACTCGTCTCGTTGCTCACCCAAGAGCGCACCCCGGACGTAAGAGCGGCGCCCAATCCGGTGAGCGCACCATGGGCTCCCCGGCCTGGATATATGATCGACCGTCGCCATGCGCGAGACTCGGCTCATCTTTCTGGGGATCCTGCTTGGAGGAGGCGGTTTGCTTCTGGGCGCTCAACCGACGGCTCCGCCAGAGTGGAGGGATGCGTCACCGGACCGGACGCTGCAGTTCCCCCGCGACCACGCGAGCCATCCCGAGTATCGAGTTGAGTGGTGGTACTACACCGGCAATCTCGAAGGTGATGACGGTCGTCGGTACGGTTACCAAGTCACGTTCTTTCGAGTCGGGATAGACCCGGAGCCCTCGAGTCCTTCTCGATGGGCTGTCCGCGATTTGTTCATGGCTCACCTTGCGGTGACCGACCTCGACCGCGGCCGGCATCTGGTCGACGAGCGCCTGAACCGCGCGGGTGTCGGCTGGGCGGGCGCCAGAGACGACAGACTCGAGGTGTGGAACGAAGACTGGCGGCTGACGGTGGAGGGGCGGGACCACATCCTCGAGTTACGGAGCGACGACGGGTCGTTTGGCGTGGATCTCCGACTGGTCGAGGACCGTGCGCCCGTTCTCCATGGTCAGCAGGGGTTCAGCCAGAAGGGCTCGACCGAGGGGAATGCCTCGCACTACTACTCGATGACCCGCATGCCGACGCGCGGGCTGCTGCGGGTCGACGGGGAGACGATAGGCGTCCGGGGAGCGAGCTGGATGGACCACGAGTTTGGGACGAGCTTTCTGGAGCCGGCCCAGCAGGGATGGGACTGGTTCTCGCTGCAGCTCGAGGACGGCACAGACATCATGGTCTACCAGCTCCGACAGCGGGACGGGACCGTGCATCCGAACTCGTCCGGGACGCTGGTGACCAGCGCCGGGGAGATTCAGGCTCTCAGCGCCGGTGACTACCGTCTGGACGCTGGACGGGTCTGGGTGTCGGGAACGAGCGAGGCGAGGTATCCAGTGGAGTGGCGGGTGAGTATCCCGTCCGGACTCCTCGACCTCGAGGTGCGGGCCGCTCTCGACGCGCAGGAGCTGCACACGGCTGAGTCGACGGGCGTCACGTATTGGGAGGGTGCGGTCGTCGTCTCCGGCACCCGAGATGGTGAGGCGGTCGGCGGCCGCGGATATCTCGAGATGACGGGCTATGCCGGTCGACCAATGAGCGAGGTCTTGCGCTGAGATGTCGGGTGAGACCGTGGCCTCCGTCTATTCGGCGTTGGCCAACTGGCTCACGTATGTAGGCTTTCTGGGGCTGACGGGGTCTGTCTGCGGCCAGCTCGTCATCAAGCCACTGTGCGTCTGGCAGGGCTCATCGTCGGTGGTCCCCTGGGCGATTGTCACCCGGCGGTTTCTTCTCGTCGCAACCTCCTCGGCATGGCTGCTTGTTGTGGCGTCCGCGGCCAAGCTCTATGCCCAGACCTTTGCCGTCTTCGGACTCGACGAACCGGTCACGGTGGAACTCATGCAGCTCGTCGCGGTCGAGAGCCGGTGGGGCGGTCAGTGGCGGCCTCAGTTCTTCGCTGCGGTGTTCGCGGTCCCTGCCGTCACGCTCATCCGTCGCGTCCCGAAACCTGGATGGTGGCTCTCGGGCATCGCCGTGGCGGCTCTTGCTGTCACGCTGCCCATGACGGGACACGCCATGGCGCACGTCGGAGGAGCCGGGGTGCCATGGACGCTCCAGGCTGGTCACGGCCTGGCCGTGGCGGCGTGGGTGGGCACGCTGACCGCGATCGTCATGGCGGCGACGGCGTTCCGCGCGGAGCCCGACGGCGACGCAGGTATCGCCTCCCTCATCCACGCTTTCTCGCCCGTCGCCATCGCCGCGGTCGTGTCGCTGGTGGTGACCGGGACGGCGACGGCCGTGCTCTATCTCGGGGGCTGGAGCGAACTGTGGACGACGCCGTGGGGACGAGCGCTGATGCTCAAGGTTCTCCTGATGCTCGCGACTGGCGCCGTCGGGGCGTACAACTGGCGAAGCCTTCGCCCGCGACTCGGCACCTCGCTCGCGACTGGAGCCCTTATGGGCTCCGCTCGCCTCGAATTACTTCTGGCCGGTCTGGTCCTCGTCGTTACGGCGGTCCTCGTGCACTTACCCAGGTGAGGGAGTGGTGCTCGAAGTCGGGGCCGGGCGCAGCCCGGACCGTTAGGTGGCTACGTCTGGCGCGTCGTCACCGGCGGAGGCAGTTGTCTCGGTCAGCTGCTCCTCGACGACACCTACGACGTCATCCCAATCATGCATGTTGATCGCGTCGTAGTCCGGAGGGCAGCCAAAGTCTCGGGGTTGTGGAGCCGTGGCGTTGCCAAGGGTGACACACAGGCCGCAGCCGATGCACTTGTCGATGCGCACGGCGCAGACCCAGCGGTCGTGGGCATCCTTTTCCTCGATGATGCAATCGTCGACGGGGCACGCGGCCTGACAGATCGCACACGCGAACGCGCCGAAGCACCGTTCGGGGTCGATGACGGCGATTCTCTTGGGCGCCCTCTTTCGAGGGTTGGTCATCATCTTGGTCCACATATCGTCTAGAGATTATACAAGAGACTCTCCGTCCACAGGCTTGACAGGCTCCAGGACGACAAGCGGCGTGCCGGGCGTCACGAGGTCGCCCTCCTGACACGCGACCGATTCAACGACGCCGTCTCGGGGCGCCTTCAGCGGCATTTCCATCTTCATCGCTTCGAGCAGGATGAGGGTGTCGCCGACCCGTACCTCCTGGCCAGACGAGACGTGAACCTGTCGGACTGTCGCCGGCATCGGACTGGACAGCGATGGTGACTCATTCAAGCGGTGTGTCGTCGGACCATCCTGAGTCCGCGCGAACTCAAAGACCTCTCCCTCACTGAACACCCACCATCTGCTGCTGTCGTTCTGCTCGGTGGCCACGACGTGCACTGTTCGCCGCCAACGGTCCCGCTCGTCTCGCACCTCGAACGTCGTCTCGTCCAGGCGTCGAACGTGGACGGCTCCGTCGCGTCGGGACGGAACCTCGATCGTCGCCAGACCGTCCGGTCCTATGCGAACCGCATAGCTGGCCTCGCCCAAACGGAACGGATAGATGCTCACCGCCAGCTCCGGAGCGTGCTCCACGGGTCACGCAGGTGACGAGGTGACGGGTGGTCGGTCGAGGCCGCGGCGTGCCTTTCTGCGCCGGCCGCTGCCAGGGCGGCTACGAGCGCGGGTTGGTCGAGGCTGGGTGGCGGATCGGCTGTGAGCGCCGCCCGACCCTCGTCGTTCTGGGCGGCGAGGAATCCGGTGTGGGTGTGACCATCCCTGAATCGAGGGTCCTCGAGTACCCGTCGGAGAAACGACAAGTTCGTTCGAAGACCGAGTACGACATATCGCGTGAGCGCGTCGATGGCGCGACGGCGTGCCCACTCGCGAGTTTCTCCCCAGGCGGCGAGCTTGGCCAGCAGGGGGTCATAGTGCACCGTGACGGTGTCGCCCTCGGCCACGCCGGCATCAACCCGAATCCCCGGTCCGGTGGGTTCCCGATAGAGGAGCAGCGGTCCGGCTTGGGGTAGAAAGTCTGCCGCGGGGTCCTCGGCGTAGATGCGGCACTCGATCGCGTGGCCGCGAGGTGCCACGTCGGCCTGGGTCCAGGGCACGGGGTCGCCGTCAGCGATTTCGATCTGCGCCCTGACGAGGTCGACGCCTGTGCAGAGCTCAGTGATCGGATGTTCGACCTGTAGTCGCGTATTGACCTCGAGAAAGTAGAAACTGGCCGTCGCACCCTCTCCCTCGACCAGGAACTCGACGGTGCCGAGGTTGTCATACTCGGCGGCCCGGGCGACGGCCACCGCCGCCACCGTCATCTGGTCACGGAGTGTCGGATCGAGGTGGGGCGACGGCGACTCCTCGATGATCTTCTGATAGCGCCGTTGGATGGAGCAGTCTCGCTCGAAAAAGTGGACCACGCGACCGTGACTGTCTCCGGCGACCTGCACCTCGACGTGCCGTGGGTCGACGAGGTGACGCTCGACGTAGAGCGTGCCGTCTCCGAAAGCGGCCTCGGTTTCTCGACGTGCGGATGCGACCGCCGCGTCGATATCCGACGCGCGGTGGACGACCCGCATGCCCTTGCCACCGCCACCGGCTGCCGGCTTGAGCAACACGGGGTAGCCGACGTGGTCGACGGCCGCACGAAGTCCGTCGGGGGTCTGGTCCGTCGGCTCCTCACCCGGCACGACGGGCACGCCGACTGATTCGGCCAGCTGTCGGACGGCCGGCTTCGACCCCGTCTTGGCGATGACGTCGGTCGATGGCCCGACGAACGTCAGTCCGGCATCTCGGCACGCGGCGGCGAACTCGGCGTTCTCGGAGAGGAAGCCGTAGCCTGGATGTACGGCATCTGCCTCGCTCTGCCGTGCGGCGTCGACGAGCCGCGCGGTCGACAAGTAACTCTCGGAGGACAGGGCCGGTCCTACGTGAACGGCGCGGTCCGCCTCTCGCACATGAACGGCTACGGCATCGGCATCCGAGTAGACGGCGACGGTTTCGATGCCCAGCAGCCGGCAGGTCCGAATGACGCGCCGTGCCACCTCGCCCCGGTTGGCGATGAGAAGGCGTCGGACCATACCGCTACATCCGGAAGACGCCAAAGCGGGGCGTCGTCATCGGTGCGTTGTACGACGCCGCGAGGGCGAGGGCGAGGGCTGGTCGCGTTCGCAGCGGGTCGAGGATCCCATCGTCCCAGAGTCGAGCAGTCGAGTAGTAGGGAGACCCTTCCTTCTCGTACTTATCGAGAATCGGCCTGGCGATGGCCTCGCGTTCGGCCTCCCCCAGCGTCTGGCCGTCCCGGGCGGCCTGGTCGGCCTTGATGGCGGTCAGCACCCCGGCCGCCTGATCCCCTCCCATCACGGAGATCCGCGCGTTGGGCCACATCCACAGCAGACGAGGGTCATAGGCGCGGCCGCACATCCCGTAGTTGCCCGCTCCGAAAGAGCCGCCGATGACCACCGTGAATTTCGGCACCACGGCGTTGGCGACCGCGTGCACCATCTTGGCGCCGTCCTTCGCGATCCCACGTTCTTCGTATTCGCGCCCCACCATGAAGCCGGTGATGTTTTGTAGAAATACCAGTGGAATCCGACGAAGGTTGCACAGCTGGATGAAGTGGGTGGCCTTGAGGGCCGACTCCGAGAACAAGACGCCGTTGTTGGCCAGTATTCCGACGAGCAAACCGTGGATCCGCGCGAAACCCGTCACCAGGGTCGGTCCGTATCGCGCCTTGAACTCATCGAATCGAGAGCCGTCGACCACCCGGGCGACGACCTCGTGTACATCGTAGGACTTACGGAGGTTCGTGGGCACGATGCCCAGCAACTCCTCAGGGTCGTAGTGGGGATCCTCGGGCGCCGTCCGGTCGGGGATGTTTCGCGGGGGCATGTGGGTAGTCGACAGGACCGTCCTGGCTAGCTGCACAGCGTGCGCGTCGTCGTCAGCGAGATAGTCGGCGACGCCGGACAGCCTCGTATGTACGTCCGCGCCGCCCAGTGCCTCGGCTGTGACGTCCTCGCCGGTGGCCGCCTTTACCAGTGGGGGACCGGCAAGAAAGATGGTGCCGGTGCCCTTGACGATGATCGTGACATCCGACATGGCCGGGACGTAGGCTCCGCCCGCCGTGCACGACCCCATCACCACCGCAACCTGGGGGATGCCCTCGGCAGACATCTGAGCCTGATTGAAGAAGATGCGGCCGAAGTGCTCCCGGTCGGGAAAGACGTCGGCCTGGAGCGGCAGAAAGGCTCCGCCGGAGTCGACCAGGTAGACGCAGGGTAGGCGGTTTTCGCGCGCGATGTGTTGAGCTCGGAGATGCTTCTTGACGGTGATCGGGAAGTACGTCCCACCTTTGACCGTGGCGTCATTGGCGACCACCATCACTTCTCGGTTCGCCACCTGTCCGATCCCGGTCACCAAACCGGCCGACGGCGCGGCATCCGTATACATGTCGTGCGCGGCGAGCGCCGACAGTTCGAGGAACGGCGAGCCAGGGTCCAGCAGTCGCTCGATGCGCTCTCGGACCGGAAGCTTGCCCAGTTCGCGGTGCCGAGCCTGGGCCTTGGAGTCGCCGCCCTGCCGAGCGGACTCGTGTCGGACGTTCAGTTCATCGACCAGACGGCTCATCGCTGTCCGGTTGGCGATGAAGTCGGGGTCGCCCGTACGGACGCTGGACGGGAGGACGTCCATGCCTACCAACCGCAGCAGTCGGTCTTGTACCCGCAGGTCGGGCACCGCCACACCGCGTGCATCCTGAACATCTCCGCGCCGCAGCGCTCACAGGCGACGGCATCGTTGCCGATCTGGGCAGCCGGTTTCGGAGGAGGAGACGTAGGTTTCTCAGGCTGAGACATGGTGGGCCTGATTATAGACCGCCAAAGACGGGCTGACGTTGCCCCTGCCGATTGTCGATAAACGTGTCAGAGGGGGAATTGATGAAGCATGTACATGTGACCCTGGCGCTCGTTCTGGCCGCCACGCTCTGGACCGCATCCCCGGCGTTTGCGGACGGCATCTTTACACCGTTTGCCGGCGTCTCGTTTGGTAGCGATCAGACCGAGAAGGTGACGACCTATGGACTATCGCTGGCGGGGATGGCCGGCGGCATCTTCGGAATCGAGGTTGACTGGGGCCGGACCACACTGGCCAAGACCAGCACCCTGTTTGCCGCGAACAGTCGTGCGACCACGCTGACCGGGAACATCATCGTCGGCATCCCACTCGGTCCTATACGCCCATACGCGGTCGGCGGGATCGGATGGATGCGCACCGAGTTGACCGACAAGGCAGAGATCGGAAAGGGCATCACCAGCGACGGCCTGGGGGTCGATTTTGGCGGGGGGCTCATGGGCTTCTTTTCCGACCACGTTGGGGTCCGGGTCGACCTCCGCTACATTCGAGCCATCACGGCTGGAGAGAACTTTCTCGACTTCAATTTTGAGAACTTCAACTACTGGCGTTTTACCGGTGGCGTGGCGCTGAAGTTCTGAGGAACGAAGACGCCAGGCCACCGCCGCGATGTATGATCTCCCAGAAGGAGTGGGCCGTGGATGAACGAGGACAGGTGATGGCGGCAACGGTGCTGGGTGCGATCGTGGGCGGTGTGCTGGGGTGTCTGTATCTGACCGAGCGCGGTCGGCAGGTGCGCACCGAAATCGAACCGTTCTTCGACGCCGTGGTCGACGAGCTGCAGCAGGCCCGCAGGACCGTAGAGAAGGCTCGCGATGCCGCCAACGAAGGCCGGCGTGCGTTCGACGACGTCCTCCGCCCGTCGGCCTAGCCTCCGGTCCTGGCTGAGTCTGTTCGCGGCTGCCGGTCGGCAGGCGGTCATCCGACTCTTTCGGAGCGAAGACTTTACCTACGCGTCGTCAATCGCCTACTACGCCCTCATCTCGCTGTTTCCCTTCCTCCTGTTCGCCGCCTCCGTGGTTCGGCGGTTCACCGACTCGGTCGCCGAGCGTGCCGCCGTTGCCGACATCGTGCTGCAGTTCTTTCCCGACCGGGTCGACCTCGTTTCTGCCCAGCTCGACCGGATGGCGTCCGCCAGCCGCGGGTTCGAGTTGGTGGCCACCGTGGTCATCGTCTGGGCCGCCCTGGGCATTTTTCGAGTGATCTCGAGGGCCGTCAACCATGCGTGGAACCTCGAGAATCCCCCCGGCATCTTCCGAGATCAGCTGATGGGGTTCGCGATGCTGATCGCTTCGGGGATGCTCCTGGTCCTGGCGATTGGCTGGGTGGGCGTCGTCGAGATGGCGCGAAGCTCCTGGTTCGCCAACGTCATCGAGGTGATGCCGATGCTCGACCTGACCGCCGTGTTCTCGAGCCGCTGGCCCGCCACCATCGCCCTGATGGTCGTCGTTGGACTCATTCATTTCTTTGTCCCGGCCGCGAAGGTTCGCCTTCGCGACGTGTGGGTGGGGTCGATCATCACCGGGCTGCTGTGGCAGCTGGCGCTGAACGTGTTCTCCTGGTATCTCGCCGATGTCGCGAACCTCACGATTCACGGTTCGATCGCGACCGTCGTCACCTTCTTGCTCTGGATCTACGTGTCGGCCGTGATCTTCCTGTTCGGCGTGGAGTTCTCGGCGGCTTGGGCGAGAGTGCAGGGGGAGCGGCGGGCGACCCTGTATTCTTAGGGCAGTCATGCGGATCGCGTATCAGGGTGTGGCGGGCGCCTACAGCGAAGCGGCGGCTCTGCGTCTCAAGCAGTCGGCCGATCTCCTGCCGTGTCCCGCCTTCGAGGATGTGTTCGAAGCCGTCGACACGCAGAAGGCTACCCATGGAATCGTTCCGATCGAGAACACGATCGGGGGCACCATTCATCAGAACTATGACCTCCTGTTGGAACATGAGCTCGCGATCGTGGCCGAGGTCAAGTTGTCGGTTGTGCATCATCTGATCGTCAATCCCGGTACCCGTCTCGAGGAGGTGCGGCGCGTCTACTCGCATCCCCAAGGGCTCAGACAATGCGAGCGCTTTCTGCGAACGCTCACCAACGTGGAGATCGTGGCGACCTACGACACGGCCGGCAGCGCCAAGATGATCAAGGAGGACAAGCTGCACGACAGCGCGGCCATCGCGTCTGAGCGAGCGGCCCAAAACTTTGGTCTCGAGCTGTTGCGGTCGGGTATCCAGGACTTCGCCGACAACCTCACGCGTTTCTTTGTCGTCAGTCGGGAGGGCACGCCGCTTGGGACACCGGACAAGACCACCATCGTCTTCACCGTGGCCAACGAGGCGGGCGCGCTGTTCAAAGCCCTGAGCGTCTTCGCCTTGCGCGAAATCGACCTGACCAAGCTCGAGTCGCGACCTATCCCGAACCGACCGTTCGAGTATCTCTTCTATGCCGACCTGACCGCGAACCGGACTGATATGAACTGCTCGCGGGCGTTGATGCACCTGGCCGAGTTCGCACCCTCGCTGAGAACGCTGGGCTCGTATCCGTCGTGGAAAGAGACTGACGCGACTGCGTGACGTCAGAGGCGCCCCCGAGCGGAGCGTCGCCAGCCGCCAGCAGAAGGACCGCTCGATCGATCGCGGATGCCCAACCGACTGGCCAACGAACTGAGCCCCTATCTGCTGCAGCACGCGGAGAATCCCGTGGACTGGTATGCGTGGGGGGACGAGGCCTTCGCCGCGTCGCGGAAGGAAGACAAACCGATCTTCCTGTCAGTGGGCTACTCGACGTGCCATTGGTGTCACGTCATGGAGCACGAGTCCTTCGAGAACGAGGACGTGGCCGGCGTGCTCAACCGAAACTTCGTCTCGATCAAGGTTGACCGCGAGGAGCGGCCGGACGTCGACCGTGTCTACATGGCATTTGTCCAGGCGACCACCGGCGCCGGCGGATGGCCGATGAGTGTCTGGCTGACCCCGGAGCTCAAGCCGTTCTTCGGCGGCACCTATTTTCCTCCCATCTCCAAGTACGGTCGACCAGGGTTCATCGACGTGTTGAACAGGATGGCCGAGCTGTGGACCAGCGACCGCTCGCGCCTCGTCCGATCAGCCGACGAGGTGCTGGAACGGCTACGCCAGACGCAGACGGATGAACAGGTCAGTGTCGATTCGGACGATCGACGGATTGCCGGGGTTGAGACGCTGGCGGCTGGAGTGGAACAGTTCGAGCAGACCTTCGATTCGACGCATGGCGGATTCGGAAATGCGCCAAAATTTCCGCGACCAGCCGAGCTGCTTTTCCTCCTACGCGAGCACTGGCGCACGGGACGTGGACGGATCCTGGAGATCGTTGATCGGACCCTGCAGGCGATGGCCGACGGCGGCATGCGAGACCATGTCGGAGGTGGCTTTCATCGATACTCCGTTGACGCGGAGTGGCGGATTCCCCATTTCGAGAAGATGCTCTACGACCAAGCTCAGCTGACGGTGGCGTACCTCGAAGCGGGGCAAGCGCTCGGGAAGGACCACTTCTTCGAGGTGGCGCGAGACACGCTGGCGTATGTCGCCCGCGATTTGACCGGCGCCGGCGGGGGATTCCTGTCAGCGGAAGATGCCGACAGCGTTCCGCCCAGCCAGGCGCAGGACCCGAGTGCCGTTGCCGTCGAGGGCGCATTCTACCTCTGGAGCACCGAGGAGTTGGACACCGTGCTCGGGGCTGACGGTCCGCTTGTCAAGAGCCGCTTTGGCGCACAGCCGGGCGGCAATGCCCCCCACGACCCGATGGGTGAGTTTGTCGGGTTGAACCAGTTCTATCTCGCTCGCACGGTGAAGGCTGTTGCGGAGGAGTCAGAGACGACGCGTGAGGATGTGGCACACCGCCTGAGCCGTGCGCGTTCAGTGTTGCAGGCCCAGCGCGCCTCTCGGCCTCGTCCGCATCTCGACGACAAGGTCCTGGCGGCATGGAATGGGCTGATGATTGGAGCGGCAGCGCGGGTCGCCCAGGTGATTGCTGACGAGACGACAACCGCGTTGGAGATGGCGGAGCGAGCGGCGAGGTTTGCCCGAGACACGTTGTGGGACCGATCGCGACGGGTGCTGCGACGTCGCTATCGAGATGGCCGTGCCTCGATTGATGGCTATTGCGAGGACTACGCGTTCATGATCTGGGGCCTACTGGAGCTTTTCCAGACCGGCGGCGACCCTGGGTGGTTGGCCTGGGCGCGGGATCTTCAGGCCCGACAGGACGCACAGTTCTGGGACGAACGCTCGGGAGGGTGGTTCAGCACGACCGGAGTCGACTCATCGGTTTTGCTCCGCGCGAAGGATGACTACGATGGTGCCGAGCCATCGGCTGGGTCTGTGTCTGTCCTCAATCTGCTGACGCTGTTTCACTTGACCAACGACGAGGACGCCACGCGCCGGGCCGAGGCGACCCTGGCTCGGTTCGGAGCACACCTCGGTGGGGCTGCCCGGGTGCTCCCGCTCATGGCGTGCGCCCTGTCGCAGTTCCACACCGGAACATCTCAAGTTGTCATCATCGGTCCGAAAGGGCGTCCGGACACCGAGGCACTTCGCCGCGTTGCGTCCGCCGCCTATCTCCCCTTTGCCGTGCGCATCAACGTGGAGCCAGGCGATCACCAGGTGGCGTTGGCCCAGCATCTGCCCTTCGTCGAAGGGCTGACGATGCGGCATAACCAGGCGACCGCTTACGTGTGCGCGAACTTCATGTGCCGGGAGCCGGTCACCACACCCGACCGCTTCGCGGAGCAGCTACAGAGAGCGATATGAGATTTAGGGTTGAGGTCCTACTCAAGGGAAAAGACGAGGTGGTCGAAGAGGTCATCGACCGGGATGGGACCGCTCCTCCAGACTGGACGGACGAAGACGTACGTGATGTCCTCCGATTGACGCTGCTGAGCTTCGACCGGGTGCAGAATCCTCAAGCAGACGGTCGGGGTATTTCGCTTCGTGGGTTGAGCTGGATCGTCACGCCGGTGCCCGAGGGCGTGATCATCGCGATCGAGATTCCGAGCGGCGCCGTCGTTGCCGGGCCGTTCGACGCGGAGGTCGAGCCGCTGACCCGGGCAGTCAGTCGCGTCCTCGCCTCGCCGGCTGGCTCAACGCTGGTGCACTAGACCTGGGACGCTTCACTAGTGCGCCGGCCGCTGGCTTGTGATCTGTTGCAAAAAGCCGATCAGCGCCGATAGACCATCTGGCTTGTAAAAGAGCAGCCCGCCGTTCTTCTCGACGACACCTTTCTCCGCGTCGCTCAAGACTCCGCCGGTCATGACGATTGCCGGCGTCGAGGCGAGAGCTGGCTGGCCGCGGAGCTGGGTCAGCAGATCCAGGCCGGTGGCGTGTCCTGACAGCCTGACATCGAGCAGGATGGCGACGACCGGCGCTTGCTTCAGAACCGCCGCGGCCTCGCTGACCGAGGAGGCCTCGAGTGACTGATAGCCGTGTTGTGCGAGAAAACGGCAGACGACGTCCCGTATCGTCGCCTCGTCATCGAGGACGAGCACGTTCGATCCTGAGTCGACCGGAGGACGACGACGGTCGTCGGATGCCTGTAGTTTCGTCTGTCCCATAACCACTGCCTCGTGTGAAGCGAGCTTCCTGACGACATCAAAGGTTGCACTTTCGCTGCCATGAGGATGGTTAGGCTTCTAGGACGATACGGCAGGTTCATCGCATTGATACAGTGGTGGTTACGCGATCGGTTTACCCGTCGCTCAACTCCGAATCCCGGAGGGATCGGCCAACATATTGGCCCATAGGTTCACAGATTGACCGCTGGCGACAATCAGCCGGGCGAGATGGCGAGTCTGAATCCGATGAATGGGCGCCTGACATCTGGGCCGGCGCCACCTCGAATGCCCGTGCGAACGTTGCGTTCGGTGTCGGCAAATGATCCGCCCCGCATGACCCACAGGGCCTCGACGCCCGAGTCGTCACCCCCGGTGGTTGGGTCGAAGGGGTAGGGGTGGTAGGGACTGCGGGTCCACTCCCAGACGTTCCCACTGATGTCCGCCAGACCGAAGGGGCACTCCGGGCACACGTAGCTGCCCACCGCGGTCGTATTGGCACCGCCGTAGTTCGCTCGGTCGGGCCGGGCCTCAGGTCCCCACGGGTAGACTCGCCCATCGGGGCCGCGCGCGGCTTTTTCCCACTGGGCCTCGTTCGGCGGTGTGATGTGGCCGCCGTTCGTGAGCATCTCGCGAATTGGCGCCGGTGTATCGGGCCACGCGCGCAGAACGGTCTCGAGCCACCGGCAGTACGCCAATGCGTCGGGCCACGAGACGGCCACAACCGGGTGGTCAGGACGTCCACCCAGCGTTTCGTCCGATACGGTATGGCCTACTGCCTGCACGAACGTCCCGAACTGTGCCACGGTGACTTCGTATCGGCCGATGTAGAAGGTGGGCAGGTCAACGATGCCCTGTGCGCCACCGGCCGCCGTCGTCCAACGTTCGTTGTCGAAGGCGAGCGGGTCGGTTGGGGGGGCGCCCCCCATCAGGAATGGCCCGGCCGGAATCTCGACGAATCCCAGCATCTCGTCATCAGGTAGAAACCAGGCACTCGCCCGGAAACCTGCGAGTGCTTGTGGCGGGGAGTAGGTGACGCCGACTTGGGCCGGAGCGAGTGACGGCGCACCCTGCCAGTACATCCAGACGGCAAAGGCCACCACCATGGCGGCCAGGACGACCACGCCTCTCGTCGATCCCTCGTCCGGTGAGCGCTGATCCGTGGGCTCCGACACAGGTCCGTCTCTATCTCTATCGCGACACGCGGTCGCACGCGAAGGTCCAACCGTGGGCGCAGGCCCGGGTGTACAGATCCGGTTCCGACATCTCCATCAGATTGTGGCCGCCTTCTCTGAGCAGCAGTCTGAGGTCGAGCACCGTCGGCTCGACCCCGGTTGCGCCGGTGAGGTCCAGCACGCTGAAGCAGGCTGCTTGCAGCCTCAACTCGCACGCCCGGGAGAAATACTCCAGCGACAGGTCGGTGTCTCTTCTTACGGTCAGACCCTGCGCGAAGTGCACGCCCAGCTCGTTGCACGCCCATCCAGAGTTGTCGCGGCAATACGACGCCTCGATCTGGACCAGACGCTCGCAGGCGGTTCCCTTCCCGTCGGCGCACGCGTTCTCCCAGAACGGGAGACTGTCGCCGGTATGCCGGCCGTCTGTCGCGCCCATGACGGTCATGACGCCGAAGAACAGCACCCAGAGGCTCATGTGGGCCAGGTTGCTGCGTGCGACACTCATGACTCGGGCCGGCCGGGCCGCGCGCTGGACCACCCGGTCGATCGTCTGCACGCTGATGTTCAGGAGCGGCACACACAAGAGCTTGTCGTAGAAGGTCGGGACGCCAAGCGCGCCGAGCACCCAGTACATCACGAAGACCCCGACGCCGTAGAGCACCCCAAACACGACCTTCCCTCGTGGCGTCCGGGGTGAGGTGGACGGGTCGGTGACCAGGAGATGCAGTCCCAAGAAGACGGCGGTTGGTATCTCGGAGTCCAGAAAGTATGGGACGCTGGTGACGGCCGAGTGGAGGGCGCTGAGACCGAACAGGACGACGGCCGCCGAGCCGGCAACCAGGGTGACGGAGAAGAAGTACATCACGACAAGGCCGGCAGCGAAGAGAAACAGGTAGATGTTGGGCGCGAGCGTGAGGGTCGATGCGATGTCCTCGCCCCAGGTAAGACCGGTCGTGCCTGTCACGATCAGCACGAGCGAGAAGAGTCCCAGCGAGAAGGCCGACGGATTGAAGATGTGCGTGCTCCGGCCGTCACGTCGCCATCGCACGAACTCCTTCCCCATGAACCCGACGGCCAGCATCAGAAACTGACAGCCAAACCAGTCATCCCGGAACCAGAGGAACAGATTGGTGCTCAGGACGATGGGAAACGGTCCGAACCCGAGGACGTAACGCTCGCGACGAGACCAGGCCAGGAGCGTGTCGAAGGCATAGGCGAAGACAAGTTGCGCGACGAGAAGCCAGGCGTGGTCGTACACCGGTCGCCAGTACCAGCCCCAGTACAGGAACACCGACGCCTGGACCAGGGCCTGCAGGTAGTGCTCCGGACGCAGTGCGACCGTGAGGGTGCGCGTCGCCGAGGAGTTCCTCAGTTGCCAGTAGAGCACGCCGTGCCAGACCGCCAGCACGGCGGTCGCCGCCCACAGCGAGTAGACAAGCGCGGCGTTGGACTGGATAGGTGGGAGGAGAGTGAGGAGGGCGAGGATAGATGTCAGGACCAGCGGAGCGGCAAACACCCGATGCATCCTACCGTGAAGGCGTGGGTGGCGTCCGGGGCCGAGAGCCTACTGCCCCTGGCTGAGGTTCGGCTACCATTATGCCCATTCAGATGAGTAAAGAAGCGGGAGGCGTACGCGTCGGTGTCATCCATGCGCTGATGAATTCGATCGAGCCAACCCAGACGGCGTTTGAGCAACGGTGGCCGGGGGCAGACGTGGCCCACCTCCTGGACGGATCGTTGTATCTCGACCGGAGTCGCGGGACGGCCGACGAGACTGAGATCTCGTCCCGTATCGACCGCCTGATCCAATACAGCGCGGCAACCGGGGCGGAGGCGATCTTGTTCACCGGCTCGTTCTTTGGCGATGCCGTCCGGCGCGCACGGGCTCATGTCGAGGTGCCGGTGTTGACCTCCTTTGACGGTCTGGTCGAGCGGGCCCTTGACCTCGGGCGCCCTCTCCGGGTGCTCTCGACGGCGGCCGAGTCGGCGCCGTTGCTGGTGGCCGAGCTCGAGCGGGAGGCGGCGAGGCGTTCCTGCGACGTGTCGGCAACTGGACACGTCGTACCCGACGCCATGAGCGCGCTGCTCCGCGGGGACACGCAGCTACACGACCGGCTGATCATCGACGCGGTGCGCGACACCGACCCAGCGGCGGCGGTGCTCTTTGCCCAGTTCACGATGGAGCGCGTGCTCGAGCAATGCGCCGCGGCCACAGATGCGCCGGTGTGCAGCCCGGCCAGCGAAGGGGCTGCGCGGTTGCGCCAGGTGCTCTCCACGCAGAGCTGAATCACATGACAGAAGGGAACGTGTCGCTCGACCACTAGTTGGTCTGGGTCGCGGTCAGGCCGTGGGCGGCGAGGAAGCGACGGATCGCCGAATAGACCTGGATGTTCTCCTCGATTGAGAACCCTCCGTGGCCACCGCCTGGCACTGTGACCAGCTCGTTCGGAACACCGGCGTCGTCGAGGGCTTCATGCAGCCGGCTGCCGTGGTCGTACGGAACGATCGGGTCGGAGTCGCCGTGAATGGTAATGACCGGCGGTAGGTCGGCGCGGACATACGTCATCGGGGAGATGCGTGCCGCCACCTCCATGCGGTCGGACCCGCTCCCGAGCCAGGCTTCGGTGAAGTTGCCCGACACGCCCGGGGGTCCCTGAGCCAGACCGACGACGTCGGTGATGCCATACCAGTTGACGACCGCCGCGACCTTGAGCTCGTCGGTCGATCTCGTACCCGTAGTCCACGTGCGATTCCGGTCGCCTGGGCACTGACGGTCGAGCCCGGCCGATTCAGGGACGAAACCGACGGAAAGGGCGAGATGGCCGCCGGCCGAGTTCCCCGTCACGACCACTCTGTCCACATCGAACCGGTACTGTTCGGCGTTCCGATACACCCATCGGAGCGCACAACGGCAGTCCTCGACCGCGGCGGGGGCATGCGCGACGTCGGCCAGTCGATAGGCCACATTGACCACCGTCCAGCCCATCTCGAGATAGGGCAGGAAGGTGAGGGCGGAGCTTTCTTTGCTCCCGTTGGTCCAGCCGCCACCGTGGTAATAGATAAGCGTCGGATTCGGTGAGCTCCCACCACGGGGCTGGTAGACGTCGAGTGTGAGGTCTCGCCCCCCGGCCCGCAGATAGGTGATGTTCGGTACGAGACGATACCCGTTGGCGACCTCGACGAAACGCGTGAATTCCGATGTCTGCGCGCGTGCCCGTTCCGGCGGACCGGACCCGAGGAGCACGAGAACGCCGACAGCTGTTGCCCAAGAACTTCTTTTCATTGGAGTCTCCGTGAGTGTTTCGTCGTGCTCAGGCTATTGGGGTTTCGCGGATACCAGTAGCGTTGATGGCATCGCTCGCAGGTCACGTCGAGTGGGCCGCCCTCGTCGAAGAGTCTGTCCGCGGCTGGATCGATGACGGACAGCATGAGGTCCTGGACCGAGGCCGTGGGTCGGAACGAGGGCGTTGAGGATGTGGAGTCATCCGAATCGGTCGTGTAGGCGACAAGAATCGCCGCCGCGAGGAGGACCAGAACGTGTCTATTGCGGTGCATGGTGCGAATGTTCAGAATCTACATGAAAATCGAGAGGAGCACTATGAGGAGATTCGTGTGGCGGTCGGTCGGGTTGCTGATGGTGGCGGGGTTGGCCGGGTGCGCCCAGGCGGATGACGAGAGTCTCCGCGACTCATTCGCTGAGCGGATCAGCACGAGCGACTTCGTCTCTGCGTTCTCTCGCGACGGTGACGAGATTACGTTCTCGGGACCCGGTCTAGACGGTGACACGTCCGAGTGGCGGGTCGTGATCGACACGACACTCGTCGAGGCCAACGAGTTCGATGACGCGATGCCCTACACGGGCCGGATTACGTCCGAGTGGTACGTGGACGGGGAGATTGTCGAGTACCTCGGCAACATGACGGCGTTGCCACAGGACATTCAAGACAGGGGCCTTGCGCAGGAGTGCTGGGCGTACTGGGTCGAGGCCGAGAAGCGCTGGGACTGGTAGCTGGCTCCAAGAGACAGTTCGTTGACCCTTTCAATTCCGTAAGGTGATCACGGTCTGGGCGGTGCGTCTCACCTCCGTGGGTCGCCTTATCCAACCGGACGGACACCAACCTCCGCTCGAGACTGGGTATGATCCTTCGCTCGCAGCTGGGTACGATCCTTGCTCGTTTCAGGGTAAACAAGATGATGGCCGAGGTGGAAGAAGGCACGCGGATCCTCGTGGTCGACGACGACCGCGCGTCCCGACTGCTTCTGCGTCACGCCCTCGAACGCGATGGCCACGTCGTCGACGAGGCGGAGGATGGTGAAGCCGCGATGCGCGTCTTCACGCAGACGATGCCGGACGTGGTGCTCCTGGACGGGAGCATGCCGGGGCTGGACAGGTTCGACCTTTGCGCGGAGCTACGAACGAGGCCGTCAGCCGCCAAGACACCGGTCGTGATGGTGACAAGCCTTGACGATGACGAGTCGATTGCCCGGGCCTTCAAGGCGGGCGCGACCGACTACATCGCCAAGCCGGTCAACTGGGCGGTGATGCGGCATCGTCTAAGAAGGATGATCGCAGAGTGCCGGAACCAGATGCATGTCGCCTACCTGGCCTACTACGACGCCGTGACCGGATTGCCGAACCGTGTCCTCTTCCTCGACCGCTTCGAGCAGGCCCTGGAGCGTGCGCGACGGCACAGCGAGCTCATCGCCGTGTTGTATCTCGACCTGGACAGGTTCAAACAGATCAACGACACCATGGGACACGACGCGGGCGACCGGGTCTTGAAGGCGGCTAGTGACCGGCTCGCAAGCTTCATGCGTTCCTGTGACACGCTGGCGCGTCTCGGTGGCGACGAGTTTGCCCTCCTCGTCACGAGCGGTGTATCGAAAGAAGGTGTGAGGGTCGTCGCCGACAAGATGCTTGGCGTGCTCGCGAAGCCATTTGCGCTTACCGAAGGGGCCGCCTCCGTCGCCGCCAGCGTCGGCGCCGCGCTCTATCCTCAGGATGGGGACGGAGTACAAACGCTGATCAAGCAGGCTGACGCGGCGATGTACGACGCAAAGCGTCACGGAGGGAACACCTATCGGTTCGCCTCTCCAGAAACCGCTCCCGTCGCCGTCCCGTAGACACCGCCGCCTATTCCTCCCTCGCCTCCGTTGATCGGGTGGAGCGCAGCGAGAGCTCGGCCGCGTAGTTTCCCTCGTGGCACGCGTACTCGTAGATCACACCGGTGCCGGGGGCCGGCCGCAAGAAGATGCGTGCGGTCCAGGGCTGGGTCCAGGTTGACGGATCATCCAGCGTGAACTCGTATTGGAGTTCTTCGGGTCCGACGCGGCTGAACCGCTCGGTTACACGAACGTCAGGTGTCGATCCGTTCGGTCCACGTGACAGGTTCGTGGTTTCGACAACCAGGGTGTCTCCCTCCCAGTACCCATGCGAACTTCCCATGACGCTCGGTGTCCCCATCTGGGTCGGCGCCGCATCACCGATCGGAATCAGCCGGGTCTCGTGATGCATTTCGATCTGGATGCCGACGTGCTCGGTGGTCTGGAAGATCTGGTAGTTGCTGTTGTAGCCGCGGCCGCTCAGCAGCGGGTTCCCGCCTCGGCAGCGGACGCCGCGGTCCAGACTGTCCAGCTCTTCTGAGATGTTCTGGAATCCTGCTGGCGGCGGTGCGCTCCGCGCCTCCCGGCGCCGCTTCGCCCGCTCCTCCGCCTCGGCCGACCGAGGAGGCAGTCGCCCATTCGGGGGATCGATGATCAGCGACGTACGGTTGTCAAACCAGCGGTCGCCCATCCACTGGTGGCCGTAACCGCCGGTCCCCCTCCCGCGCGGTAGGAGTTTCGGCTCTGCCGCCGGCGGGGCGCTCGGTTTCTCCTCGGGGGGGTCATCGAGAAAAGCAAGGCCTCTCACGAATGGGCTATCTCCAAACAACGGGTTGCCTGTGGAAGTGGAATAGGTCGTCACGTGTTCTCGCATCGCCGCAACTTCTTCGTCCGTAAGGGTCGTCCGGTCGCCCAACGCTTCCGGCCGCTCCAACGGTGTTGCCGCGTCACTCGCCCAGATGCCATTGAGATCGGGTCGACCATCTGCCGTCCGTGGAACCGTCCACCCGTCCGGAGCCTGTCCCACCATGACCACGGGAGCCGTCGCCATGGTTGCAACCGCCATTGCGAACGCCGCGATGTATATCCTGGTCATCTCACACCCCTCCACTGAACAATGCAGAACCGCAGAGTCAATCCTAGCGCGACCCGGGCTGGCCCGCCAGGTCCAACTACCGCAGTGCGGTGCTGAAAGCCCCTGGGTATCGTGGGGTGAGATGCGACTTGACGAACCAGGGGTGATCGTCGAGAGTTCGGTGGATCTCGGGATCGTTAGAGGACCGGGGGGCAAGGAGGCAAAGAATGGCGAGAAACATCTTCTCTCAGAGGAGCATCAGGGTCGCAACCGTTGCGGTGCTGGCCGTCTCGCTTGTCGCACTGTATGGCTGCCAGTCTCGTGGCGCGGCGGTCCCGATGGATGGCAACGATATCGCGGGAGTGGTCACCGGTCCCAACGGTCCGGAAGCCGGGGTGTGGGTGATCGCCGAAACACGCGATCTTCCCACCCGGCACATCAAGATCGTGGTCACCGACGACCAGGGGCGCTACCTCCTCCCCGACCTGCCGACGGCCACCTACGACGTGTGGGTGCGAGGCTATGGCTTGGTGGACTCAGAGAAGGTTCAGTCTGAGCCCGGCGAGGCGCTCGACCTGACGGCCGTGGTCGCGCCAGACGCGAGGGCAGCCGCCGAGTATTACCCGGCCCAGCACTGGTTCGCCTTGCTCCAACTCCCGGCACCGGGCGAGTTCCCCGGCACCGGACCGGAGGGTAACGGCATATCGCCGACCATCGAGAGCCAGGGCGAGTGGATCCGTTCGGTCGTCAACACCGACGGCTGCACCGGATGCCATGCGTTGGGCAACAAGGCCACTCGGGAGATCCCCGACGGTCTCGCTGACTTCGATTCGCACGTGGACGCCTGGGAGCGTCGCGTGCAGTCCGGGCAGGCGGGCGGGAACATGGAGCGTCGGTTGGCCCAGGTTGGGCGCCAACCGGCCCTGGCGATGTACGCGGATTGGACCGACCGCATCCAAGCGGGCGAGTATCCGATGGCACCCCCGCCACGGCCGCAAGGCATCGAGCGCAACGTGGTCGTCAGCCTGTGGGACTGGGCTGACCCCCACGCGTACATGCACGACCTGATCTCCGCCGACAAGCGGGATCCACGGGTCAACGCGAACGGACCGGTGTATGGAGCCGGGGAGAATAGCGTTGACTACATGCCGGTTCTGGATCCGGGCACGCATACGGCGCGCACAGTGCCGCTCCAGGTGCGCGACCCGCTCACGCCCACCACCGCCTCGACCCCCCCACTGATGGCATCGCCGTATTGGGGCGAGGATGTCATTTGGGATAGCCAAAGCGTCGCGCACAGCTTCGCCATGGACCGTCAAGCGCGGGTCTGGATCGCGGCGCGGGTCCGTCCGGCCGAGACCCCAAACTTCTGTCAGGAAGGGTCGAGCCATCCGTCAGCGCAGGCGTTTCCGATTGAGCGAAGTAACCGGCAGATGCAGCTGTGGGACCCTGAGACCAAGGAGATCACTACGGTTGATACCTGCTTCGGGACGCACCATTTGAATTTCGACGACGATGACACGCTGTGGTTTACCGGGAGCGGCCCGGTCGTTGCCTGGTTCGACACCAAGGTGTTCAACGAGACCGGCGACGAAGCCTTGGCTCAGGGCTGGACGGCACAGGTTCTCGACACCAACGGCAACGGACGACGAGACGCCTATATCGAGCCAGGCGAGCCAATCGATCCCACCAAGGACACACGCATCGCGCGCGGCTTCTACGGCGTGGCCCCGAGTCCGCTCGACGGATCGATTTGGGGTTCGACCCTGGGGATGCCCGGGGGACTCGTCAGGCTCGTGGCGGGTGAGGATCCGGTGAATACGGCGCTGGTGGAATTCTACGAGGTTCCGTGGAATGACCCGGACGTTCTCGTCCAGGGGTACTCTCCACGGGGCATGGACGTCGACAGCGCAGGTATCGTGTGGACGGTGTTGTCGAGCGGTCACCTCGCGAGCTTCGACCGCAGCACCTGCGACGGTCCCCTGAATGGGCCCGAAGCGACGGGCAAGCACTGCGGCGAAGGTTGGACGCTCTATCCGTTCCCGGGGCCGAACTATCAGGGTGCGGCCGATTCCGTCAGCGCCGAGTCGGCGTACTACAACTTCACTGACCGGTTCAACCTGTTGGGCGTCGGCGAGAACATCCCGCTGGCGACCGGCAACCTATCAGAGGGGGTGCTGGCGCTGGTGGACGGGGAGTTCGTCAACTTCCGCGTGCCGTACCCGCTGGGGAGTTTCTACGGGAAGGGGCTCGACGGGCGAATCGACGATCCCAGCACGGGCTGGAAGGGCCGAGCGATCTGGACCACCTCCGGCAGCCGCGCCCCGTTTCACGCAGAGGGCGGAAAGGAGAGCGTGGCTCCGGTCTTCAAGTTCCAGGTTCGACCAGACCCGCTGGCGCACTAAGGGGCCCGAAAACCTGTTGTAAGATGCCAATCCTAATGGCTCAGCTCAACCCGGGCTGGGGAGGACCAGAGCGATGCGCGTGACCATCCTGACGGTGTTGAGCCTGGCGTTTCTCATTCCGACCGCACACGCGCAGGTCCCTCCCGAGACGATCGGCATCGAGACGATGTCGACGCCCGGGGATAACTGGTTCATCACGAAGTCTTCTTCGGGCGGCCGTATCTATGACGCCGAGACCGGCGAGATGCACGGTCTCATCTCCCTCAGCTCCAAGACCCCTGCAATCGAATTGTCACGAGAGCGCAGTGAGTTCTATGCCGCCGAGGGGTACTACTCACGCGGCGTGCACGGAGAACATACCGAGATCGTTGCCATCTATGATTTCGACAACCTGTCGCCTGTCGCGGAGGTCGCGATCCCGCAGAAAATGGCGGTGGTGCCGTTCCGTACGTATGCCGGGTTGACCGGGAACGGTCGCTACTTCCTCGTCTTCAACATGACGCCGGCACAGTCGGTGACCGTCGTCGATGTCGAGAATCGCGCCTTTGTCGGCGAGATCTCGACACCGGGCTGCGCGTTGATCATGCCGGTCGACGAACGGGCATTCCTGATGATATGTGGCGATGGTATGTTGCAGCTGATCGAGCTCGGCGCCGACGGCACGGAATCGAACCGGGCACGCAGCGACAGTTTTTTCGATGTACAGGCGGATCCCGTTTTCGATTGGCCAGTACCGACAGCTGACGGCTGGTGGCTCGTGTCCCACGAAGGGAAGGCCTACGACGTCTCGATCGATGGCGACGACATTGACGTCAGTGCTCCGTGGGACCTGCTCGGTGGGGAGGCTGACGCCAGCGGATGGCGCCCCGGCGGCAACCAGCTCTATAGCGTGCACAAGCCGAGCGGCCTGGCGTTTGTCCTCATGCACGAAGGCGGTGCCTACACGCACCACGAGGCGGGGAAGGAAATCTGGGTCTTCGATATCAACACCCAGCGACGTCTCGATCGGATCGAGCTCAAGGCGGCGGCCAATAACCTGTTCGTCACCCAGAGCGCTGAGCCGAAACTCATCGTGGCCGACCAGGAGGGCGGCCTGCACGTCTACGATGCCTTCAAGCTCACGGTCGACATGACGATCAAAGACCCGGGTCCGCTTGGGATCATTCAGGGGTTCTGACGTATGTCCGATCCTTTTGTCGTTCGGACTGTCTCGCTCGGTTTCGCGCTGCTCTTCGTTCTTGCGGCGGGGCACAAGCTGACGGGGATGGCCGCGTTCCAGGCGGTCCTGAACGACTACCAGCTGTTCCCTCCGAGGCTCGTCGCGCTCATAGCCCGGGTGGTTCCCCTTCTGGAACTGCTGCTCGGAGTGGGGTGGCTGGTCTCGGCTCACACCTCGACGGTCGCCTACGCGAGCGCCGGCTTGCTCGTCGCCTACACCGCCGCAATGGGCATCAACCTCATCCGCGGCCGGGTGCACATCGGTTGCGGCTGTGGCTTCGGCGGTGCGTCGCCGGATGATCAGCCGCTGTCCGTCGGGCTCTTGTTGCGGAACGTCATGCTGGTGATCGTTGCGCTGCTCGCGACGTTACCGGTGCCGGACCGGCAGCTCGGTATCGTGGACAACCTGGCGCTCGTTGCGGCGGTGCTGGCGAGCACGTTGCTGTATGCCGCGTCCAATCAACTCTTGCGGAACGGTGCCGCGATCAACAGCTGGCGCAAGGCGCGGAAGGCCGAGCGTGCCTGAGGCCCTCCTCGTCTCTAACCTCGTGCTCTGGGTGCTGGTCGTCGTTCTGGCGTTGGTCGTCCTCGCCTTGGCCCGACAGGTCGGCATCCTGCACGAACGGGTGGCTCCAGCTGGCGCGCTACAACCCATCGAGGGCCCGAAGGTAGGCGAAGTCACGGAGCCGATGAAGCTTCGGGACCTCGAAGGCAAAGCGGTCACGCTCGGCGGTCCCGACCCGAACGGCCTGGCCACGTTCGTGCTGTTTATTTCGCCGACCTGCCCCGTATGCAAGTCACTCGTGCCGACGGTGAAGTCGCTGGCGAACACGGAGAGCCGGCGAATGCGCCTCGTCTTTGCGAGTGACGGAGACAAGCCGGAGCAGCACGTAGCCTATGCGACGGACCTGCGCCTCGGCGACTATCCGTACGTCCTGTCGCAGGCTCTGGGGATGGGTTATCACGTCAGCAAGTTGCCATTCGCCGTGCTCATCGGCGCGGACGGCACGTTGCAGAGCAAGGGGCTTGTCAATAGCCGCGAGCATCTCGAAAGCCTGGTCGAAGCGATGGACATGGGTGTGGCCACGTTGCAGGACTACATGCAGATGGCGTCGCCCTCCCGCGACGAAGAATTCAACTCGGCGAAGGAACAGGTTTCATGACGGCATCAAACTTCATCGATAGTGGGTACTACTGGCTCGACGAAACGGCGCGCTCGAGTTTTCGTCTGCTCGCGCG
Source organism: Vicinamibacterales bacterium (assembly GCA_965249105.1). Lineage (GTDB taxonomy): Bacteria > Acidobacteriota > Vicinamibacteria > Vicinamibacterales > UBA8438 > CAUZIB01. The sequence continues at coordinate 4,215,116 of OZ252219.1, forward strand.
GCGCATCTCCCGGCGCAGCTTTCTCGGCCGGCTCGGGTCGATGCTGGTCGGCGCCGCGGCCCTCCCATTGCTGCCGGTGGCGCGGCCCTTTGCGCAGGAGATTCCGGCGGAGCTCGGTGATCCAAAGGAGTGTGACTACTGGCGTTATTGCGGACTCAACGGGACCCTCTGTGCCTGCTGCGGCGGCACGAACAAGACGTGTCCGCCCGGCGCGGAGGCATCGCCGATCACCTGGGTCGGAACCTGCCGCAACAGCGTGGATGACCTGGACTACCTCATCTCGTATAACGACTGCTGTGGCAAGGCGTACTGCGGTCGGTGTAGCTGCCACAATGCTGAACGCGAGACTCCCGTCTACTTCCCGAGCACCAGCAACCACATCCTATGGTGCTTTGGCGACACGCATCGCAGCTATAACTGCACGGTCGCGCTCGTGCTCGGCGAGGCTCCCGCGGCGGACTAGTGGACACTCCACTAGTGCGGTTGGCAACCATGGCCGCGGTGCTGCTGCTCTCGGGTGCCGCTGACGCAGCAGACGACGCGCAAGCCCGCTACCTCCTGCATTGCCGAGGCTGTCACCTGGCCGATGGCGCCGGCGTCCCGACTGTCGTCCCTACCTTGATTGACGAGATCGGCCGCATCGTGGCGAGCCCTGAGGGACGAGAATACGTGGTGCGCGTTCCGGGCGTGTCTCAGTCCAGCCTGGACGATGCGAAGCTCGCCGTCGTCCTGAACTTGGTGCTCGAGAGGTTCAATGCCGACACGCTGCCGGACGACTTCAGACCCTATTCTGCCGCCGAGATCGCCGCGGCCAGGAAGAAAGTGCTGGCAGATCCGCTGAAGTATCGCCGCACGCTGTTGGGGCCGGACGAAAGTCAACCCGACTAACGAGCCAGCAGTGACTCGTACCGCTGGTCGGTCAGCGTCGTCAAGAAGGCAACCAACGCCCTGGCCAGCCGAGGGCTCATCGGCTGACCGGCACGCAGCCGTTCGAAGTCAACGGTTTCCGGCACCTCCGCCTCGCCCCAGAGCTCGCCGGTTTCGGGGTTGATCTGGCTCTCCGGGTTGCCGAGCACGTGCTTGTTATAGAAGAGGACAGCCGTGAGTAGCTCTTCGAAGATGCCGTTGTGCATGTAGGGACCGGTGACGGCGACGTTACGTAGACTGGGGACACGGAACGCGCCGGCGGCTGCTGGGTCGTCGACCTTGGCGTTGCGCAATAGGCCGACGTCCGTAAAGCCAGCCGGTGAGCCGTTCTTCTTCCTTACGGCGGCGTGAGCCGGGATGCCGATGTTGTGGTAGCGGTCAGTAGTAAACGTCTCCCCGGTCGTGAATTCCTGGGTATTCAGCAAGTGGCAGCGATGACACGTCCCGAGTTGCGAGAAGAAGAGGACGCGGCCCAGCTCTTCTTCTTGGGTCAGTTCGTATTCGCCGCGCAGAGACTGGTCGTATTTCGAATCGAACGGTGAGAGGAGCTCGGTCTGTTCGAATGCCGCGATGCTCTCGGTGATCGCCTGAAACGCCTGCGCGGGATCATCGAACACCGAAGGGCCGTAGATCCTCTCGAGTGCCGACACGTGCGACGGACTCTCCCGGACGCGTGCCACGACGGTCGCAGCGTCCGGCAATGCCATCTCGATCGGGTTCGTGAAGGGTTCGGCCGACTGTTCGACGAGTGTCGCCGCGCGGCCGTCGAGGAAGAAGCCACCGACGTATTCGCCTTTCTCGTTGCGATGGAATGTCGGGATCAGAGACGCATAGGTGAGGGCTCGCGCGTTTCGGTCACCGAGCGACACGCCGTCGTCGCCGACTGACACCGCGCCCGAGACGCCGTTGTCCCGACCATCAGAGAACGCACGGCCCGGGTCGTGGCAGGTCGAGCACGACTGGGTGCGTTCGAGAGACAGATTGGCATCGAAAAACAGGGCCCGTCCCAGCGCGGCGCGCTCGTCGGCCGCGAATGCCACGTGGCAGCCGAGCACCATGACGACGCCGAGCAGAAAGGCGGATCCCTTACGCATTTGTGATCTTGATTCGGACACGAACACAATACAACGCGAGCACGATTACTACACCGTATAATCCCGACGTCGGCTCTGCCGTCATTATCCGGCAGCATCGAGAGCAGGGAGATGACGATGAACTGTGACCAGAGAGTTCTCAGATTTCGGACGCTGATATTTGGCCTCGCCTGTGCGGTGGTGATGTGGACGGGCGGGAACGCATCCGCTCAGCGCCTGACGGGGACGGAAAACGGCGAGTGGCGCTATCTCGGCGGCGATGCCGGGCACACCCGATCCTCGCCTCTCGACCAGATCAACGGCGACAACTTCAGCGACCTCGAAGTCGCCTGGATCTGGCGGAGCGACAACTTCGGCTCGAACCCCGACTACTTCATGCGGTCGACACCGATCTACGTCGACGGCGTGCTCTACACGGTAGCCGGCGTGCGACGACAGGTGGTGGCCATCGACCCGGCCACCGGCGAGACGCTGTGGACGTTTCGCGAGCCCGAGACCGTCAGATTTCTCCGCTCGCCCCGTCGGGCCTACGGTAAAGGGGTCGCCTATGCCGAGGTCGACGGTCGCGGCGTGATCTACATCACGAGTCCCGCCTTCTTTCTGTGGGCGCTCGACGCCGAAACCGGGCGGCCGCTCGAGAACTGGGGAACGCAGGTATCTCTCGAAGGCTTCTCCGACACCGGCACCGTCGACTTGATCCCGCCGCTCGTCAACGACTGGGGACGGTGGCAGGACCGTGGGGCGAGCTACGACGCCAACTACGGAATCCCGAGGGAGCTCGGGATGGTGACCAGCTCGTCGCCACCCATCGTCGTGAACGGGGTGGTGGTGGTCCTCGTGGGTCACCAAGCCAGCTACGGCCAGACCCGCGTCGAGAACGTTCCCGGCGACATCATGGGCTTCGACGCCCACACCGGGGAGTTTCTCTGGAAGTTCCACATGATTCCACGGCCTGGCGAGTTCGGTCACGAAACGTGGCACAACGACGCCTGGCAATGGTCGGGCGACATGTCGACGTGGGCCCCGGCCTCCGCCGACCCGGAGCTTGGCCTCGTCTATCTCGTGTCGAACGCCTCCACCGTCCAAAGTTACGCCGGCCATCGTCCGGGCGACAACCTTTTTGGTGGCTGCGTCCTCGCCCTCGATGTCCAGACCGGCGAGCGGAAGTGGCACTTCCAGATCCACCGGAGCGACCAGTGGAACTACGACTTACCCACTCCGCCGATGCTGATGGACCTGACGGTCGACGGCGAGCAGATTCCGGCGCTCATTCAGAACACGAAGCAAGGGTTGGTCTTCGCGTTCAATCGGGAAACCGGGGAGCCGATCTGGCCGATCGAGGATCGGGCGGTGTTTCAAACCCAGGTGCCGGGCAACTACACGTCACCGACGCAGCCCTTCCCGACCCGGCCGGAGCCGGTCGACCCCATCGTCACCGATGGGTTGACCGAGGAGTTCGTCGTCGACTACACGCCGGAGCTCAAGCAGCGCGCGATGGAGATTCTGAGCTACCATCACGTCGGCGGTCTGTACGTCCCTGCGCTCCCGGAAAACCACGACAACGACTACTACAACAACGTCGGCTGTAGCAGTGGGCTCAACGTCTCGCATCCGCCGGTTGCCGACCCGAGCACCGGATTGATGTTCGCGTCGAACGCACGCAGGTGCTTCGCGCCGAGCTTCATGGCGCCGACAGGCGGCGTCGACGAAGACGATCCGAAATACGCCGTACCCAATACGACCGGCGCGACCCCGAACAAGACCCCGACCACCGGCACTACGGTCGCGGCCTGGCTCCCGGGTGGATTTCGGCGGCCGACCCCCGAGCAGCAGCCGCATGTGTCGGTGACCGGCCTGCCGACCATCGACGGCATCCGCGTATACAAGCCGAGGGACAACCAGCTCACCGCGTATCAGATGAACACCGGCGAGAAGACCTGGTCGCTCCCGGTCGGCGAGACGGCCGAGGTGATCCGGAACAACCCGCAGCTGCGAGGGGCGGGGATCGACATCCCAAACGCCGGGGGCGCTGGCACGTCGATCCAGATGGTGGCTGGCGACCTGTTGGTCCAGACTCGCGCACTCAGCGCGGGCGCCGTCCAGCAGGTCCCCGACGGGCCGTTGCAACTGCACGGCCGCGACAAATACACCGGCGAGATTCTCGGCAGCGTCGACCTGCCGGCGCCGGGACAATACGGGATGATGACCTACCTGCACGAGGGGAAGCAGTACATCGTGGTGCAGACCGGCAGCGTGCATACCGACTTCCCCGGCTCGCTGGTGGCGCTGGCGCTGCCGTAGCGTGGGCGTCTCGCGCCTCAGCTAGGCGGCGGGCTCTGATTTCCGGTTCTGATCCTCTGGCTCCCAGCTGGTATGGCCATCATCGCAGACTACAACCCAACCGTCTAGGCGAGGCACTAGACGTGCCGGCCTCCGGACGGACGCCTGTGCTTCACACCCCTCGCGTGGGCACGTGATCCTGTTGTCAAGGTCTAGCTTCATTGCTTTCCCACTGCCCACGTAATCGGCCACTGTGACCATCTCGCTAGTGCCCTGACCTCGAGCCAAGCGAAGAGGGCGAGTTTACAGCTTACGCGCCAACCCTCTCGAACCAGCCGCCGACGACCTGGTTGCCCGCTAACGGTTCCCACTTAAAAGCAACGGTAGGTGCCGATCAGAACGGGTCAGACCGCGTCTTTGCGTGCTGATCCTGATCAGACCTGCACGGTCTTCTGGGGTGGTGACCGCGGCTTTCGAACAGGCCCTACTAGACTGCCGCCTCAGTCCCGTGGAGCGGCTCGTCAAGAAAGTAGGTGTGACACGCTTCGTCCAGCAGCTTCGTCGTAATCCCCAGCGGCTGGTTCCGATAGCGGCACAGATTGACCATGTGCTCGATCAGGTCGCGCGGATGACAGCCACGCATCTCCAGTCCGCGACCCTCGTAGTACTCCGCGCACAGGTGATCGACGACGGACTGGTCGAAGGTGATGCCGTGGTGCTTGCACACCATGTAGAAGATCGCGGAGAACTGCTCGAGCGACGGGTTCGTGGCGTGTACCTTGTACGGAATGCGCCGGAGAAACGCCTCGTCGGCGAGCGTGCGGGGTTCGAGGTTGGTCGCGAAGATGACGAGAACGTCGAAGGGCACCTCGAACTTGCGACCCGTGTGCAGCGCGAGAAAATCGATGCGCGATTCAAGTGGCACGATCCACCGGTTGAGCAACTCGCTGGCGGGGACACGCTGACGCCCGAAGTCGTCGACGAGGAGCACCCCGCAGTTCGCCTTTAGCTGGACGGGCGCCTCGTAGAACTTGGCGAAGTGATCGAAGCTCAGGTCGAGCTGCTCCATGGTCAGCTCGCCGCCGACCGTGATCACGGGGCGTCGGACGCGAACCCATCGTGGGTCGCTCGCGGTATCGGATCGGAACAGCGCGTTGCCTTCATCGACCGGCTGCGGGACGTGGGTCACGGGGTCGAAGAGGGTGACGATCTCACCGCCGATGTCCAGCGCATACGGCATGTAGATCGCGCCGCCCAGCGCCCGACCGATTCCTGCCGACATCGCACTCTTCCCGTTCCCTGGCGGACCGTAGAGGAACATGGCGCGTCGGGTGCTGACCGCCGGACCGAGCTGGTCCAGCATCTCGTCGCTCACGATGAGATCAGTAAAGCCGGAGGCGATCACCTCGCGGTTGATCACGGTGTTGTGGCTGCCCAGCTCCGTCACGTAGCGGACGTATTGGTCGAGCGGAACGGGTGCTGCACCGATGTACCCGTTGGTCTCGAAATATTGATTCGTGCGGTCGCGCCCGCGGTCAGTCAGAGCGTACCGATAGCCGGCCGTCCCCGCGCCCGTGGCGCTTCGCACCTCAATCAGCTGCTCGACCCGGGCGGCCTCCATGATCCGCTCGAGTATCGAGTAGGTAATCTTGACCTCGGCGGTCAGCTCGAGACCGCTCAGCTCGCCGCCATAGAGGGCCTTTAGGCTCAGCGCCAGGATGTTCTCGCTCGAGAGACCAGTCTGGGCGAGGGTCGTGGGCGCGACGGGAGCGACAGACGAATCGCACGCCTCGCTTGACGGGTCGCTGAGCATGGTCGCAGGTCCCCGGGTGGGCGGCGAGGGTCTAGCGGGGCGGTTGGCCTTGGCCCTCGGGTGGGCCTCGGACAAAAACAAGGATTCATGAGGTGCGTCTGTCGTTGGAGGCGTCATGTAGTCTCGCTAGCCCTTCGTCGCAGAAAGCGTATGAGGCTCAGTCGAGGCGTGCAGAACCGTGGTCGTGGCCTCGACCGCGTGGCGGATGGGCTGGTCCAGAAGCGCCGCGAACTCATCGCTCGGGAGAGGGTGGCCGATCAGAAACCCTTGCACCTGGTCACACCCCTCCTCGCGGAGGATCGCGAGCTGCTCTTCCGACTCCACGCCCTCGGCGATGACGGTCAATCCCAACCCGTGACTCATGGTGATAATGGCCCGCGTGATCGCGATGTCCTTCCCGCCCTCGGCCAGGTCCCGAATAAATGCCCGGTCGATTTTCAGCTGGTGGAGTGGAAGGTCTTTGAGCGTGCTCAACGTGGAGTACCTGGTGCCAAAATCATCGATCGCCACTTGAACCCCGATCTCCTTGAGACGGCGAAGAATCTCCTGAGCCTCCTCCGTGTCACGCATGATCATGCTTTCGGTGATCTCCACCGCCAGGTAGCTCGGATCCAGGGTTGTCTCATTCAGGACCGAGCCGATACGCCCAAGGAGATCAGCGACACGAAACTGCACCGACGACAGATTGACCGCCACCGGCACAGCCTTGAGCCCCGAGTCCAGCCAACTCATCACCTGACCGCATGCCTGGCGGAGTACCCACTCGCCAATCGGCACGATGAGTCCAGTCTCTTCAGCCACTTCGATGAACGATGCCGGGGCCAGGAGACCCAGGGATGGGTGCTGCCAACGAACGAGGGCTTCGGCGCCCGCCAGGCGACCCGACCGCGTGAACTGTTTTGGCTGGTAGTGCAGCACGAACTCACCACGGTCGAGTGCTTGCCGGAGATCGTTCTCGAGTGACAAGCGCTCGGAGACGGTTGCGTGCATCGTGGCCGAGTAGAAGTGATAGCTTCCTCTCATCACCTCCCGCGCGGCGTGCATGGCCGATTCGGCCTTTGTCAGAAGCGTCTCGCTGTCGGATCCGTCCGCTGGATATAGCGCGGCGCCAACGCTTGCCGTGACCCTATACTCCTGGTCCTTGAACTTGAACGGGCGACCCAGCGCATGCTGCAGCCTCTCGACGATCGTGGCCACGGCGCCGGCATCTGAGACACTGGTTACCAGGACGGTGAACTCGTCGCCGCCTATGCGACCAAGTTCCGTGCGGAGGCCCGGGTTGTGGCGCGCGAGCACGTCGCTCAGCCGCAGACTCTTCGCGAGCCGATCGGCCACCTCCGTCAGCAGTTGGTCGCCGGCGGGGTACCCCCAGGTGGCGTTCACATCCTTGAAGCGGTCGAGATCCAGGATGAGAACGGCCAGCGACTGCTCGGCGGTGATGGCCTGTTCGAGACGCTCGGTCATCAGACGCCGGTTCGGCAGTCCTGTCAGCGGGTCATACGAGGCCAGGAAAAGGACTCTCTCCTCGGCCTGATTGCGGGCGGTGACATCCAGGCCCGTGCAGACCACGTGTCCCACGTCGCCGTCGCTGTTCAGCAGGACAGAGTTGGACCAGGCGATCTCGTGTCGACTCCCGTCCTTGTTCGTCCAAGACCCCTCGTAGTGGTTGGTGCCTCGCTGCGAGATCAGGCGCTCGAAGGTCAGCCGCTCACGGTCTCGTTCTTCCGGGCTCGACAGGACGTCCCAGATGCGTTTGTCCTGTACCTCACACAGCGAGAGACCCGAAACGCGCTGGCAGCTCTCGTTGAAGCGGACGATATGACCCGTGGGATCGAGAATCAGGACGAGTGCAGCAGAGTGCTCGACGACCGCTGACACGAAATCGCGCTCATTGCGCAGCTCGCGTCGGTCTCGTTCGGCACGATGCAGGTGCTGGATGCGCTCTCTCAGGATCGTGAAGTTGAACGGCTTCGAGAGGAAGTCGGTCGCGCCAACTTCGTATGCACGACTGATCGATGCTTGATCATCCATCGCCGTGATCATCATGATCGGGACGTGCCGACCACCCGGCAGGGCGCGCATGCTCGCACAGGTCTCGAACCCGTCTGAGTGTGGCATCCCGACGTCCAGTAAGACGATGTCTGGCAGGACACGCTCAGCGGTCTCACACGCGTGGGCACCGTCCGCGGCCTCTTCCACCCTCCAGCCGTCCGGTTCCAGGGCCGCCCGGAGCAGGAGCCGCGTCGGCGCGTCGTCGTCAGCGACGAGCACCGTTCCCTTCGACGAAGCTCCGTCGGCGTTCGTTGACACGAGTGTGTCCTCCCGATCTCTGAGTTCCGTAAGCGACGCAGTCCTTACATACCCATAATCGGCCGCGGCCGTCCTGACTGCAGTAGGCAACGCTAATCCGGCACGCCGGCGGGTCAATTCATGCTCGAACCGACTGTTGTCGATTCAGTACCAGGTGGCGGTGCATATGTACCGGAGAGACACTTTCCTCGTAAGCGAGGGGATCATTGCCCCGGCCGAGGCCTCCGACGATAGCTTGGCCGAACATGGGAGCCTCGGGTGATGGCGCACGTCACCCGGTCGGTCACCCGACAGCTTTCCCTAACGACCCTGTTGACGAGCGGGAGCGTCCTGTTGATTGGGACCGGCGTTCTGGCGACGATGAGCATTGGTCCCGGGCCGTTTGTGCTGATGCTCGGAGCCTCAACGGTACTTTCCACGTGCGCCACCTGGTTCGCATCGAAGCGTCTACTGTCGAGGCCCATGCTGGACCTCGCCGAAACCGTCCGAGAGGTTTCGGTGGCTCAGGACTATTCCATTCGCCTCCCGAAGCGGTCGAAAGACGAAGTCGGCGTGCTGCTCGACAACGTCAATGAGCTACTCGGGCGGATGGAGGAGCGCGACCAGCACTATCGCGGCGAGGGTGACCGCCTAGAGGCAGAAGTCGCCGAGCGAACCCAGGAGCTTCGCCAGTCGAACGAGCGGCTGGAGGCGGCGACGACGCAGGCGATTGCCGCGAATAATGCCCAAAGCCAGTTCATCGCCAACATGACCCACGAGATTCGAACACCAATGAACGGTGTTCTGGGGATGACTGAGCTCCTCTTCAACAGTGACCTGACACTGCAGCAGCAGAAGTTTACGCGAACCATTTTGGAGTCGGCCGAGGACCTGCTCTCGATCATCAATAACATCCTCGACTTCTCGAAGGTCGAGGCCGGCAAGCTCGAGAAGATCGACAGCCAGCCGTTCAGCCCCAGGGATTGTGTCGAGAAGGTCTCGGATCTCCTAGTCGCTCGGGCCCAACTCCAAGGGCTCGCGCTGTCACACGAGTGCGCCGATGATGTGCCCGAGGCACTGCTTGGTGATGGGAAACGGCTGCGACAAGTCCTCACGAACCTCATCGGGAACGCCATCAAGTTCACCGAGCGTGGAACAATCGTCGTGCGTACAACCGTCGTGGAGCGCGTCGACGATGTGAGCACGATTCGCTTTGAGATTGTCGACACCGGCATTGGCATTCCCGGTCACCTTCACCAGCACGTCTTTGATGGCTTCTCGCAGGTGGACACATCGACCACCCGTCAATTTGGAGGCACGGGACTCGGCCTGGCCATTTCGAAGCACCTCGTGGAACTCATGGGCGGAGAAATCGGCGTCATCAGCCGGCCCAGTGTCGGCTCCAACTTCTGGTTCACGATTGGAGGGGAGCTCTGCCGCCCGCCGACTGCTGCCGACCGCGACCTTGGTGGGGTGCGCGCTCTCGTCGTCGCGACCATCGGCGAGAGCCGCGATACGCTTCGGCATCTGTTGACCACGTGCGGTGGTACCGGTGTCGTTGTTCCGAACGCCGAGAAGGCGCGTACCGCCCTCCGGGCCGATGCCTTTGACCTGGCTCTGATCGACACGCAGGGGCTGGACGGGCTGGCCTTCGCGCGCGAGATTCGCGCGGCCAAGGCGACTAAGTCACTCCCGCTGGTACTGGTATCGACCGTCGAGCGGGCAAAGGCCGAGTTGCGGAAAGCCGGAGTCGACGCTTCGCTCAGCAAGCCTGTCAACCAAGCGGCACTGTTTGCCTGTGTGGCCAAGGTGACCGGCCGTCTCAATGTTCTCATCCCACGCGACCACCAAGAGGCGGTCAAGTCTGAGGGCCTGGAAGGGGTGACCGGCGCCCGCGTCCTCCTGGCCGAAGATCACCCGGTTAATCGGCAGGTCGCGACGACTATGCTCGAAACTCTCAAGTGCCGCGTCGAGGTCGTGGTCGACGGTGCCCAGGCCGTCGCCGCCGTTCAGCGTGAACGCTACGATCTGATCTTCCTCGATTGCCAGATGCCAAAGCTCGACGGCTATGAAGCCGCACGTCAAATTCGTCGTCTGGAGCAGCAAGACAAAGTAGGGTTCGCAGGCGCGGCGGGGCGCTCAGGACGACTGCCGATCGTGGCGCTGACCGCTTACACGGCGCCCGCCGATCGAGCCCGCAGTCTCGAGAGCGGTATGGATGAGTTTGTCACTAAGCCATTCACTCTTCAGACGCTTCGCGACGTGCTGGAAAAACGGTTGCAAGATCGGGTCGAAGCGGCATCGCTCCCTCCGTCTCCGGTGAGTGCCCACCCACGGAGCGACGCCACGGATGATACTCCGATCAGTGAGGCGGCACTCGAGCAGATTCTCGAGCTCGACCGGCTCAACGGAGGAGGTGTCTTCACCAGCTTCGCGCGTACCTTTCTCGAAGCGATGCCGATCACTCTCGCAAACCTTTGGACCGCAGTCCGTGAGGACGATGCCGTCGGCGTCGCCCGAGCCGCCCACGCACTGAAGGGGGCCACCCGCAGCGTGGGGGCGGAAAACATGGCCGCGGTGAGTCAAGAGCTCGAGGCACTGGGAAAGAGCCGGACCACCGAGGGAGCTGCGCCGCTCGCGACTAAGCTCGACGGGCTCTACTTGGAAGTCAAGGCTGCGCTCGAAGCGCGGCTGGAGCAGGCCCACCGCGACGACGCCGTCTCCGTCTGACCCTCTTTGGTGCAGGAGTCCACCCGGCCTGAGGAGTCCAGAGGAGGGGTGCTTGCTCGGGTCCTGAGGACGCGCATCAACAAGACGCTGGCGGGCCCGCAAGACGGAAGAGCACGCCGCGGCGAACGGCAGCAGCGACCTGGACAAGGCTAGGGAGGGGTATTGTCAAGTTAAGCAGAATCGGGCTGACTAACCCCCAAGATGTTGGGCCCGATGACAGTGCCTTCCATTATCCTCTCAAGGTGAGCATGCATGTGGTGGCCACGTCCGTCATCGCTGCGGGGGCCGGGTTGCTCGGTTTCGGAGTCTTGGCCCAGGAGACCTCGGCACCGGCGCCCGTCCCGGAGCTTCTCCAGAGCTTCGTACCGGTCACGGACGAGATGCTTCTCCGGCCGAGGCCCGAGAACTGGATCAGTTTCCGTAATGGTTACAGCCTGTGGGGCTATAGCTCGCTGGACCAGATACACACGGGGAATGTCGGTGAGCTGCGTCTGGTCTGGTCCCGCGCCATGCAGGCTGGCTACCAGGAGGTCGAGCCGCTCGTGTACGACGGGATCATGTTCCTGGCGAACGTAGAGGATATCGTCCAAGCGCTCGATGCGGCAACTGGGGATCTGCTGTGGGAGTACCGGCGCAACGTACCCGACAATCCCGCCAATGTCACCGGAACCCGCTACCGCTATCGAAACGTGTCGATCTACAACGACAAAGTCTTTCTTGCGACCAACGACGCGTTCCTCGTGGCGCTCGACGCGAGAACCGGGGAGCTCGTGTGGGAAACGCAACGGGCCGACTACCGGGAGCAGGTCGCGCAGACTGCCGGCCCGATCGTCGTCAAGGGTCGGCTGATCACCGGCTCGCGGTGCAATCCTCAGAGCCCGCGGCCCGGTGGGTGTTTCATCACGGCCCATGACGCGGAGACTGGGCAGGAGTTGTGGCGCATCAATACCGCCGCCACTCCAGACCAACCTGGCGGCGACACGTGGGGTGGACTGCCGGTGTCGGCGCGTCGCCACGCGTCCGCGTGGATGGTCGGGAGCTACGACCCGGACCTGGACCTTGTGTTCTGGGGGACGGGTCCGCCGGCGCCTCTGCCGGAAAAGCTCCGCGGTGCGGGAAAGGCCGACCTGCTGTATACGAACTCGACCCTCGCGCTCGACCCCGAGACCGGCGAGCTCGTCTGGTACTTCCAGCATCTCCCGCGTGACAACTGGGACCTGGATCACGTCTTCGAGAGACTCATCATCGAGGTCGAGGTCGCGCCCGATCCAGACGAGGTGCCGTGGATAAGTCCCAACGTCCGTTCAGGTGAGCGCCGAAAGGTCGTCACCGGGATTCCGGGGAAGACGGGTCTTGTCTGGACGCTTGATGCAGCAACGGGGGAGTTCCTGTGGGCTCGACCGACCATCTATCAGAACATCATGACGGGGCTCGAGTTGGACAGCGGTCGCCCGATCATCGATGAGTCTACGACTCCTCAGTCAGTTGAAACATCCGTCCTGGCCTGTCCGAGTCTGCTCGGTGGCAAGAACCAGCCGTCAGGGGCGTATAGCCCGGAGACCGGCGCGATGTACATGCCGATGAATAACACGTGTATGGACCTCGCGATGTCGGTTGAAGTCGCCGGGCCAAGCGACGGCTACGACGTTCGGTTCGAGCATCGTCACCTTCCCGGGGCCGACCCGGCCACCGCTCCGGTCGGGCGCATCGAGGCGGTCTCGGCGTCAACGGGAAGGACCCTGTGGCGCTATCAGCAACGTGCTCCGATCTATGGGTCGTTGCTGACGACCGGTGGGAACTTGGTGTTCTCCGGCGACGTGGTTCGGCGATTCAGAGCCTTCGATGCGGCTACCGGAGCCATCCTCTGGCAAACGATTCTCAACGGCCCGGTCAGCGGCCGGCCGATGACCTTCGGTCTCGAGGGCCGGCAGTATCTGGCGATCGGGTCAGGAGGGATCACCCAGGGGACGAGCTTTCTCCAGCTGACCCCCGAGCTCAACACTCCGAGCGGAAGCAACACGTTGTTCGTCTTCGCGCTGCCAGAGTCGTAGTGGACGGGATCTGATGAGCCCGCGTTCGACGTCTATCGCGACACAGCAGGGCAGTGCGTCAGCTGCACGCCTTACTCATGCCATCGCGACAACGTCGCGGGGGACTCCCGCTCACGGGACCCGAAGATCGAACGATGTCTCGGATTCCTACGGATTCGCCACCCACACGCCCCCGCCCCCCCTCGACAGTCGGATCAGCCCCATCACATCACAGCCACCCCGCTCGACGGTCTAAACTTCAGCCTGCTCGTCCCGGCCCAGGTCCGGACGCCGGTGGCGGTGGTGTAGCCCGTCAGGCCTGCGAACCGGCCCCGCCGTCGGCCGGCGACGCGGAGAACCCGAAGTAGCAGAGCACGAGCCCGACGCCCAGCGGGACCAGCCCCACGAGATAGACCGGTTCCTCCGGGGCGATGAAGAAGAGGAACGCCGTCAACGCGACACCGACGGCCGTCGTGATCACGCCGCCCATCCTGAGACCGCGGATCTTCTCCCGCTCCTGATCACGACGCTGTCGATCCTCCTGATCCTGGACGAAGGCGACGACGGTGTCGGCGCTCGAGCCTGAGTCGAGCATCTTCTGATAAGTCTGATGCTGGTGAAACGACTCCCGTTCCTTCCGGCGGTTCTCCGACCACACGACCACGGAGATGAAGGCACAGCCCGAGATCACGGCCGCGACGACGATGGCAACGATGGTAGGGGGCATGCGTCCTCCTCGATCATGGAGCCCCGGGGCTATTCCCGGCTTCCTGGACCGTTCGACGCGGTGCGGATCCGGCCGGTTGCGTTTTCTGCGACCTGACGGCGACCGGCAAAGTTAACGCAACCGGGACGGCGCCGGCGACGTCAGACATCTTGGACTCGATGGACAGATCCCCAGACCAGGATCGCGACGACGTGGCACGCGTCCTGGCGGGTGACGTCGAGGCGTTCTCCGGGATCGTGCACCGCTGGCAGGGGCCGCTGGTGACCTTGGCGTTCCGCTTCTGCCGGCACCCGGCGCGGGCTGAGGAGTTGGCGCAGGAGGCGTTCCTCCGCGCCTATCGCCGACTGGGTCAATGGCGTGGCGACGCGGCGTTCTCCACCTGGCTCTTCGCCGTTGCGACCAACGTCTATCGGTCCGAGGTGCGGCGGGTGCGTCCCCAGGAGGTCGAGCTCCAGGAGACCGACGGGACGCGCGACGAGGGTGACGTGCTGGCGTCGCTAGAGGCGGGGGAGCAGGCGGAGCTCGTCCGCCGGACGGTCGGCACGCTGCCACGGCGCTATCGAGACGCGGTGGTCCTGTATTACTTCTCCGACATGGACGTCGCGTGCGCGGCGCGGTCCCTGGGGGTCCCGACCGGGACCCTGAAGGCGCGGTTGCATCGCGCGCGGTCGCTGCTCAAGGACCGCCTCTCACGTATGATGGACAGGAGTGCGAGGAAGGGCTGATGCATATCGACCTCGATGATGCCGGAATCGATCGCGCGCTTCGCGAGGAGCGCTCCGTCGCACCGTCGCCGCAGTTCGCCGCGCGTGTCATGCGGTCCGTGCGCGAAGAGGCGGACGCGACCCAGGCGCTCCCGTTCCCGTGGATCCGGTTTGGGCTCGGCCTGGCGCTCGCCGGGCTCGTGCTGCTCATTCTGCTCGGGAGTTCCGCCGGATCGGCGCCAGCGTGGACCGTGACTCCCGCGGTCGCGCGGACCGTGGAGGTGGTCAGCGTCACCCTGACAGGCACCTTCGCGCTGGTCACCTGGTCGCTCCGTCTGGGCCGACCGTAGCCAGGTTTCCAGGACTGTTGTCTCTAGGAGATCAAAACCTCATTTCTGGTGGGGCGTCTCGACGACCCGCGTGGGGCTGCAACATGCCTTGCGCAAATTCGAGGAAGCCAGAAATGTTCGCACATCGTTCGCACAAACTGGCCCCGATCAGCGCCCTGAACGTCTCGGCCTGGACGACGGTCCAGTGCATAAGTCATTAGAATAGGTCGGCTTACCACCGTTATGCCGAGGTGGCGAAACTGGCAGACGCACAGGACTTAAAATCCTGTGGAGCTAACGCTCCGTGCGGGTTCGATTCCCGCCCTCGGCACTTTATTTTCAATGAGTTAGTGACTAGTGTCGTTATCGGACCCGGCTGAATCGAGCGGGATGTAACCGAAACTGTAACCACCATGCGGCGGTTAGAGCTTTGGTCAAGTAGTCGGTTTGACCGCTACAACATCGTCAGTGGGGATGTCCCGTGCGCTGTTGAAACTCAGCGGCGGCTCGGTTCACGACTACGCGACCATCTCTGACGACTCCCCGAGTCCCAGGCGCGCGTCACGTGCCTGAAGGGCAGCGACGAGCGCCGGCATATCTTTGCACCCTTTCACCCGACGGAACCCTTTCGCGGCTTCGAGCACACCGGCGGCCACCCAGCGAAGCACCATCGTCCCACCGCGCCAGCGCTTCACATTCCGCTTCACATGGCGCGTGCGGCTGAGGAGACTCTCGATGGCGTTGGTGGTGACCAACGATCGTTGGAGGCGCTCCGACAGCCCCAAGCCGAGCACGGTCAGTGTTTCGTCAAGACCTTCCCGGACGCTGGTGGCCGCACTCGGATAGTCGGTGTCCAAGCGACGAGCCAGGTCCTGCAGCAAGCGCTTCGCGGCCTTGACGTTCGTGTGTGTATAGGCGCGCCTGAGGATCGCCGTCACCCATGGACGCTGCGCGTCGGGGAGATGGTCCAGGATGTTCCGGCCCTTGTGGACCTGACAGCGCTGCACCACGGCGGCCCGGCCGAACGTCTGGGTCACGGCCGTGTCCAGGGCCTTCGCCCCATCGACGATCACCAGGAGGCTCCGGTCGGTGCGGAGCCCGCGACTCGCGAGATTCGTCAAAAGTCCCTGACAGACCGTCGCATTCTCCGTGGCCCCTTCCCAGAGGCCGAGCGGGTGTTTGGCGCCGGTGTGATCAATGCCTAGCGCGACCACGATACAGTGCCCGCCGACCTGCACCCCATCGATGAGCAGAACCGCCAGGTCCAGCGGGTTGAGCGGCGTCGCCCGCCACGCGTCCAGCTGCGCCTGGGTCTGCGCGACAAAGCGTCGACTGACCGCACTCTTGCTCGTGCCCCGCGTGGTGATATCCGCGCCGAGCGGGTCCAGACTCCGCCCATACTGACGGGTCGCCACGCCAATGAGCATCTGGTCGACGACACGCCGGTTCAGCGGGTCCGCGTCCGTAAATGCCCGCGCGGTGGGCAACGGCACCTCCGCGCCGCCGCGCCGGGCGCGCGGTCGGCGGATGGCGACCTTCCGCCCGCCCAGCACCACCTGACTGGGGGTATGACCGGCGCGATAGGCCTGCCGCTCGGGTTGATGTGCATACCGGGGCCCGCACACAGCGGACCGATCTTCTTCCAGCATGGCCTCGAGCACCTTCAGGCCCGACGCCACGACCAGCTCCTGGAGCTCGGCCTGCGTATCAACGAGGATATCGACCAACGGAAGGTGCCGTGGCGTCGGGGATACCGATTGGCGACGGCGAGGGACTGTGCGAGACTGCTTCTTCATGGCGGCTCCTTGCTGGGAGGCTTTCACCTCGGTTTCGTCACCGGTCGTATAGCACGACCAGTGAAGAGCCGCCGCCTTCAAATTTCAACAGCTAGAGGGACATCCCCCTGTCCGACGTGCGTGTAGTCAACGCCGAGATTAATGAGTGAGTTCGCCTGGGCCTCGAGGACCGCGTGCTCCCTCCCAACGTCCAGACCTTGCTGGTCGTAGTCAGCGGCTCGCTCGAAATCCTGCAGTTCACGGTAGATCCATCCGATGCAATTCGGGAGCCGTGGCCACCAGAACGAGTCGCCATTCCGCCGGGCCATCGCCAGGGCCTCGTTCAGGGCCGCCAGTGACTCCGAGGTTCGACCCTGATTGCCACGGACAAGTCCCCGGAAGAACAGCGCAGCCAGGAGCTGAAACCCATCGCGGAGTTCAGCGTTTAGTTGGACGGCCTCGATCAGCATCTCGTCGGCGGCGGCGTAGTCGCTCTGCCAGTAGTACAGGGCGGCCCGCCAGGTCAACGCATGGGCCAACGCCAACCGATGATCAACAGATCGGGCCAGCACGATGGCGCGGTCCAAGCTCTGCTTCGCATCCGTGAGCTCGCCGTAACACAGCTGTTTGAGTCCGACCAAGTGCATCACGTCAGCCTGCCATGCGGCGCTTTCGGAGCGTTCTGCCACCGCGAGTGCCTGGCCGGCGCGCTCGGCCGTCTCGTCGAGCCGGTGTGAAAAGAAGAGCGCCTGTGTGAGGGACCGCAGCCCGGCAAACTCTGAGGCGACGTCATCAAGCGAACGGGCCAGCTCGACCAGTTGGGTGAGATCGTCGACGGCGTCAGAGAATCGACTCAGCGCGAGCCTGGTCTCACCCCGCCTTTCACGGACAGTGAGCTCCGTCTTGGCTTGCGCAGCCGAATCAAGACGGCCCACCAGGGCGAGCGCACGGCTGTACAGGGATTCGGCCTCCGCGTTCGCATAGGCGTGGGTCGCATTGCCGGCCGCCTGGATGAGGTAGTCGACGGCCCGTACGAAGTCCCGACCACGTTCGAAGTGCACCGCGAGCGACGCCGCGATGCGCGTGTCCTGCTCCTGGTAGTGGTCAAGGAGTCGCTGCCCGATCTGCCGGTGGAGGCGCACCCGTCGCTTGCTGACGACATCAGCGTAGAGCGCATCTTGGTAAAGCGCATGGGTGAAGCGATAGCGTGTCGTCAGCGTACCGTCGGGCAGCTCCTCCTCCGCCACCGTACTGATCAGCCGATGCTCCGTGTCGAGGCGGGCGAGCCGCTCTTCGAGCTCCACGTCGTCCGCGTCCAGGAGGTGCGCCAATACCGCCGACTGAAATTCTTCGCCCGCGACGCTCGCGTATTGGAGCGCCCGCTGGTCGTCTTCCTTGAGCGCCTGGAGCTTCGTGCGGATCAGGCTCCGAACGCCCTGCGGGGCCTGCACCGTCTCATCGGAGACTGCCTCCTGAAGTGTCCACCGGTCCCGTGACTGCACGAGGTCACCCCGTTCTAGGAGCCACTGAATGAGCAGTGTGGCAAAGAGAGGATGCCCGTCCGTCTTTCGTTGAATCAGACCCGTCAACTGGGTGGCAAAATCGTTGGGTGCAAACCGCACGTTGAGATAGTTTTCGACATGTTGACGTCCGAGCATCGGCAACGCGATCTCTGCGCACCGCTCGCGACCGACGAGTTCGTGCCGATACCCCCGCAACGGATGGTCACGGCGCTCCACCTCTTCCGGTCGAAACGTGCCAACGATGAGCAACCGTTGGTCACCCACGCGCTGGCAGAGATGACGGAGCAAGTCGATGCTGGGTGTGTCGGCCCAGTGCAAGTCTTCAAGGACGAGCGCGACGGGGATGCTTGTGGTGAGCGCATTCAGCGCGTCGCCCAGCTCTCGCAACATCCGGTCCTTGGTCGCCCCGATCGTCTCCTGCTGAAGTTGGGCCTGCGTGTCGGTGGACCCAAAGGCCGCGGGAAGCTGGAGGCACCACGTCGGCGCATGACTGCGAAGGACCGTGGCCACACGGGCTCCGCCTGTTCCAGCCAGGAGCGATCCGAGGGCGTCAAGGAACGGCAAATATGTCTCGCTGGTCCCGTACTGCTCGACGCATCGGCCTCGGGCCACGAGGAGTGCGCCGGGGCGACGCCGAGCGTGGAGCATGAATTCATCCGCCAGCGTGGTCTTGCCAATCCCAGGTTCTCCCGTGATCAGGAGCGTCCGGCCGCGGGTCGTCATCGTCTGCTCGAGGGCCTCGTCGAGCTGACGCAGCTCCTCTTCGCGACCCACGATGTGCCAGGGTTCGGCGTCGACGGGCGACGTGGCTGCGGTGCCGCCACGAAACGTTCCCTCCGTCACGACGTCGTGCAGGAGATGCAGTGCCTCTTCGAGCTCGGCCGCGGTATAGCGGTGCTCTCGATCCTTCGACAACGCCCGCTGGATAAGAAGATCGTACTCCGATGGAAGCTCGTGCCGAGTCGCGCTCGGTGGTCGAGGGTTCACGGTCGCGATGTCGTGCATGATCGACAGGGCGCTGGTGCCGTCGAACGCCCTCGTGCCACTCGCGGCCTCGTACAATACGCACCCGAGCGAGAAGACATCGCTCCGCCCGTCGAGCGGTTCTCCGCGCGTCTGCTCCGGAGACATGTACGGGATCGTGCCGACACGAACACCAGCCTGGGTCAACCCCATCGTCGTGGAGAGATGAGGTGCCACGGCTGGCGTGGGCTTGGCGAGACCGAAGTCGAGCACTTTGTGCTGGCCGTTCGGCAACACCACAATATTCGCCGGCTTAATGTCTCGATGGACGATACCCGCCGCGTGCGCAGTGGCCAGCGCGTTGGCGACCTGGATACCGAGTTCCAGCACGTCCACAAACGTCAGCGGCCTCTGTGCAATCGTCTCGTGAACACTCGTCCCAGTGAGAAACTCCATGACGATGAAGTCGAAATCGTCAGCTGTCTCGATCGCATGGATCGTGACGATGCCCGGATGATTCAAGGCCGATGCCGCGCGGGCCTCCTGGAGAAGGCGGCGACGGGCGGTGCGGTCCTGGTTCGCCTCGGCTGGCAGAGTCTTGATCGCGACCGGTCGGCCCAATTTCGTGTCGATGGCTTTGAAGACTTCTCCCATCCCCCCCTCGCCGATCTTCTCGACGACCTCGTAGTGGAGAAGGGTCTCGCCTGGCTGGAGAGAATGCACCGTCACACCAAACAGATTGCGGGGGGGGAGTGTTCTCGGCTGAACTCGATTTCGCAACTATTCTACAGGCTGATCTTCTTGCGCGAGCCTGTGACGCTCTGCCAAACGGGCGAGTCGGAAGCGCCGAGCCTCCAGGGTGCGAGGTCTCCCAACCTCCACACCTCTTCCGCACAGCCCACTGCGAGGGCTCACCGCGCTTTTGGTCAGTCATTGGCCTGCTTTCAGCGCGATGCGCCACTGGATTGACGGGACATGGCCGAGCTCACAGGCGTCGCGTACGGCGGCATCGGTAGGTCTCGTTGAGCCTACAGCCGTGCCCCAAGCGCGGATGCAGTTTTCGGATTCCGGCCAAACGGTGGCAGAGTCGACGCCAAACCCTCTCCTTGCAACAGTTTGATCGGCATCACCGTTCCACCCCCCCTCCGGTAGCAAACGGTCCGTCTACGGTCTGCGACCGGTCTGGATTCTGAGCCAGACAGGGCCCGTCCAAGCACCGTGGCCCCGAGTAAGTATCCCCCGGCTTTGCCGGGGGATACTTACTGAACACTACAGAAAGCGCTGCCCAGGTCCGCTCGATCCGGCGTGAACTGCAAATCCCACTGGTCGTCTTGTCCGCGGGTAGGGGGCGCGAAGGTGCAGAGGACGAGATCGCTCGGGAGCTCCAGCGCGATCTTGGTGAAAACCTTTCAACGCAATCGTGCCACAAGATTGCGCGTGACGCAGGGCATGACATCGCCCGTAACGACCCGGCGCTTGTTGTCGCCGCGATTCGGGCCGTCGTCAGTGCGGTAGAGAATCCGCGCGCGGGTCTGGCTTGTGCTTCGTTGTAGCTCCGTCCCCCCGCTTTCTGTCGGCTCCCTTCCAACGTCGATCCCACGCTCTCGGAGACTCGAGGGAAACGGCTGTGGCTGGCCTACTGGCGGGACACGATCAGCGTGTCGTCGACCACCACTGTGAGGCGGAGGCTGGCCATCTCAAGAACCAGCCGAACAAACGTCTCATAGTCCGAGTTCCTCAGTTCCAGCGTGATTGGGGCCACCTCTCCGACATCTTCGGCGAACACAAACCTGTGTCTAACCGTTCCTGCGAACAAGTTCAGCAGCGTGTCAACTTCGGCGTCTTTGACCGAGACCGACACCGGCATGGGGTTCTCAGCGAGCGTCCGGGCGAGGAGGCGCGAGAGTCCGTCCTGCTCCTGAGCCAACAGAGTCAACGGAGCGAGAACGAAAGCTGTCGCGATGGCCATAGCGATGATTCGCACCAATTCTCTCCTCCCTGAGCGTATCGGCATCCAATCGCGCCGGGTCCACTCCCGGTCGCGTTGATCGTCGCCAGTTTGCCAGCGCGCCGAGTCCGTCCGCGACAGAACCGAGAATCGGCCGGTAGCGAGCCAGCTTCAAAGTCCCGGAACTCGCACTTGCCAACCTTCAATATATTCACTACTCTTGATTAAATGTCGCCGCGTGTGTATCTCAATAGCTTCGAGCTGATGGTCCTACTTGCCATCATCCGTCTCGGTGACACGGCCTATGGCGTCACGATCTCACACGAGTTGGAAGAGACCACCGGGCGCGAGGCGATCCTGGGGAGCGTCTACAACGCCCTCGACAGGCTCGAAGACAAAGGACTCGTCTCGTCGCGCCTTGGCGACCCGACGCCAGAGCGTGGAGGCCGAGCGAAACGCTACTTCCGTGTGACGGCAAAGGGGATACGAGAAGTCGAGACCACGCGGGAGGCATTGACTGCACTCTGGAAGCACGTGCCCGAAGGAGAACACGCATGAAGAAACCACGATTCATGACATGGCTGCTGGACCGGCTGGGCCTCTCCAAGCCGTTGGCAGGTGATCTTGCCGAGGAATACGAGCGGAGAGGGCGTCGCAGGAACTGGGACCCGACGAGGAACGTCAATGCGCACTACTGGGCGGGAATGGTGCTTTCGGGGATGCGACGCAACGAAGAGGCCGTACCATTCCTTGAAGAAGCTGTGGAAACGAAGCTCTCGGTCGAGGTGTTGATCGAGGTTGTCCCGGCCGCGCAGAACTCACTGAAACGAGACGAAACAGAATAGCAAGTTTATCACTGTAGTCATTGGGATATTCTGTTTCAACGAAGCGCAGGGAATGTCACAATACAGGACTTAAAATTCTGTGGAGAGCAATCTCCGTGTGGGTTCGATCCCCACCCTCGGCACCACAACCACCCAAAGACAGCCGACTCGGGGCATAGCGCACCGACAAGGTTAAAGCCGGTCGAAGTCAGTGGGAGTCTAGCGTAAGCGGGGGAGACCCCCCCGCTTTGCCGGGGGATACTTACTCATCCTGCTCTTCCTCCCGTCAACGTCCTTTTTGGAAGTTTGCTCCACCGCACAAATCCAGCCATCTAGAAATTGTAAGCTCCAACGGCGCTGACTATCGCCGCTCCAGCAACCGGTGTCAAAGTAGTATTGCGAAGGTGTATCAAAGCGAATAACGAGGCGTCACCGGGACGGGTTGGGAGGAGGGACACTATGAAGAGTCAGCGGATTGTCGTGGCGTGCGCGCTGGTCGCGGCTGGCGTCGTCGCAGTTGTAGGAGAGGGGCAGAGACAGGCCGGGCAGTTCGACGGGGTCGAGCTGTCGATTGAGCCGGTTGCAGGTCAAGTGCACATGATCCAGCGCCCGGATGGCATCGCCAACATCGGGGTGTTGGCCGGCTCCGAGGGCGTGCTGCTCGTCGACTCCCTGTTCGCGCCGCTGTCCGACAAGGTCGTGGCGGCTGTCAGAGAGGTCACCGATAGCGATATCCGCTTTCTCATCAACACGCATATCCACGTCGACCATATCGGCGGCAACGAGAATCTGGCGGAGCTTGGCGTCTTGATCTTCGCGCACGACAACACCCGCCTGCGCTTCCTCGCCGACAGGGTTCGAGCTCCGAGACGAGGTGGGAGTTTTCGTCCATCACCACCGGTCGGCGGCCGACCGGTGGTTACCTATAACGACGCCCTCACCTTCCACCTCAATGGGGAGGAAGTCCGGGCCTTCCTCGCACCGCCAGCACATACCGACGGCGACACGTTCGTCTATTTCCCAGATTCAGACGTCCTGCATCTTGGCGACGTGTTCCGGACGACGACCTATCCGATCATCGACACCTACAACGGCGGAACGCTGGCGGGCACCATCGAAGCGCTTGAGATGGCGATCGCCATGGCCGGTCCCGCGACGAGAGTCATCCCCGGCCATGGTCTCAGCGTCGTCGGGCAGGACGAGATGCAGGAGTTCCTGGACATGATTCTCGACGTCCGCGCGCGTGTGCTTACGTCGATCGAAGACGGCATGACTCTGGACGAAGTGGTGGCCGCGCGGCCAACCGCAATGTATGACGCCACATGGTCCCAGGACGCGGGATGGACCGCTGAGGACTTCGTGCCAATCGTCTACTACGAGCTCGGCGGGTCTGGACGCTTGACCGACCGCTGATCCACGCGCCGTTATACTGATCTCAGCCGCTCGGGGCGGTAGGTGCCCAGACGCGTGAGATTCTGTTCACCCGGACGTAGGAGAGTTGGATGCCCTGTCCGGCAAGCCGAAGAGAACGCGCTAAGTTGCTCTGGCGTCGCCTTTGGTGTGTCTGGACTGTCCCTAAACTGTCCCTATCAGGACCTCACTCCTCGTGTTTCAGCGCACTCCTCGTAGTTTTCGAGGACGGGCCAAATCTCTGAAAGTGAAGAACTAAAGGCAAAATCGTCGATCCTGATGATCGACAGGGAAGAACTTAAAATCCTGTGAGCCGCAAGGCTCGTGGGGGTTCGATCCCCACCCTCGGCACCCTATTTTTGTTGACCCAGTGAGCCACGTGCACCAGAGGAGTGGTGCTTTCAGATGACGCGTCTGCGGAACTATATACGGGCTTATGCGCGCGATGAGGAGACCCGCCGAACGGTACGGGGCGTGGGCACCCCCGAACTGTCGTCCACCTGTGAGTGTCCCCAAGCGGTTTATTCCAGAAGGTAGGGGCCGGCTGCGGCGGGCCGCGTAGTGCAAGAAACGACAAGGGTGACCCCGAGAGGTCGTCCCTGAAGAAGTCACGCGGAGGCGAGATGCTGTTTCAAGGGGCGGGCCCAACGTCGATTGAAATGTTCGCAACCCCGCTACCGACGCAAGCCCTTTTGCTTCCGCTCACAGTAAAGTGCGTCAACAGATACGTTTCCGCCCCCTCCGGGGGGAAGGGGGCGCCTAACGTCTCCATCGTACCGCGGAACTCGTACTCACGTTTCTTCCCCCTTTTATCAGGCGCGTGGAAGTCGAAACGCAGCTCTACACCTGGGCCGAAATCACGCAGGCTGCCTCCAAAGTTTATGAAACCAAGATCAGGATCAGTGAAACAGGAAAGGTCGTCAAAAAGGTAGGAGGTTTTTTCCGAAGGGCCACCACTGGAGGTGTGTTGAGGAGCGGGACAAATTGACAGGACCGACTCCTGTAGCGTGAATGATCTACTTGCCCAATCGACGACCAAAGACCTGCTCACCGAAGGCCCCGACGAGACACCGGTCGAGACAGCTTCCTCATACCCTCCCAATTTGTTGGTTCTAGCACGTTCCACTGGGATAGGGGGAGCATTCCTGCACACAACTGCACTATTGGCGGCAGGTTTGCAATTCTGAACTCCCGCAGGAAGGCCACATTGTTCCTGCGGTAACCATTTGTATAAACAGACGTCCAGAACATTGTGCTCGCCCACGCGAGGGGCGGTCTTCCACGTCTTCCTTCTTCTCACGCTGGCGACTCCCGCGGGCGCTGGGACGGCTTCTCTGACCCTCGTCTGGGACGCAAGTCCTGACCCTAGCGTCGACGGCTACATCGTCGAGTGGGGCGAGAGTTCCGGCACGTATACCAACCAGGTCGACGTCGGGAACGCAACCACTCACAAGATCAGCGGCCTGGTCGATGGGCGGACCTACTACGTCATCGTCCGTGCCTACACCTCGGACGGTACCCAGAGTGATCCTTCCAACCAGGCGGTGGGTGCGGCGACTGGGTCGTCGGGTGGCGGGTCGCCGCCCCCCGACCCGGATCCGATCCCCGACCCCGACCCGGTCCCCGACCCCGCACTGGAGTCCCTGCCCGAGCCCGAGCCGGAGCAGTCCTCGGATTCGGTGTCGCCTTCTGACCCGGGGAGCGTGTCTTCTTCAAGTGCCCCTCGCGTCGCATTTGACTTCGACGGAGACTCTATGGCCGACCTGGGCGTCTATCGCCCTTCGGAGGGGGAGTGGCATGTGTTCGGCTCGACCGGGCTCGAGCTGTTTGTCCTGCAGCCGGACAATCCCAACGACGGCGACGGCATCACAGATGTCGCCTCGTGGAGACCCTCAGATGGGAAATGGGTGGTCTACACCTCAGACAACGAATTCCGATGCACCGGCGAGGGGTACCTTGGGTCTGACCAGAGCATCCCGGTCCCCGCCGACTACGATGGCGACGGCATCACCGACGTTGCCTCGTGGCGACCCTCAGATGGCAAGTGGGTGGTCTACACCTCAGGCAACCAATTCCGATGGACTCTCGAGGGTTACCTTGGGTCTGACCAGAGCACTCCGGTCCCCGCCGACTACGACGGCGACGGTACCGCCGAGTTCGGCGTGTTCGAGCCGGGAGGCTACTGGACCACGCAGACTGGCCAGTGGCAGTTCGGAGAAGACGGCGACATTCCGGTTCCGAGAGACTATGACGGTGACGGCGCAGTCGACTATGCCGTGTTCCGTCCGTCCAATGGTCGCTGGTACGTCTCGAGTCAGCTCCAAACTCACCAGATTCACTTTGGCGCGGCGGGCGACGTGCCAGTGCCGGCCGACTACGACGGGGACGGGCAGATCGATCTCGCCGTCTATCGTCCGTCGACCTCGATGTGGTACGTAAGAGATCAGTTCAGGGTGAGGTTCGGGGAGCCGGGTGATGAACCGGTACCGCTGGACACAGATGGAGATGGCCGCGTCGAGATCGTCGTTTACCGACCATGTAACGGCACCTGGTCGCTGTTCAACCCGAGAACCGGAGCGAGCTACCATATCCTTTACGGGGAGAGAGGTGATGTCCCGGTCGGCGTGGCGCCCTTCCGCGTCCTTGCGTCCGGGTCGGAGTAGACAAGCACGCGTCGCACACCTTATCGATCCCGCAATTGCGGTACTCGCCCACGCACTTGACGGCGACACGAGGGTACCCCCCAGCGTCAAGCTCTCGGCTGCCAAGGATGTCTTGGACCGAGCGGGACTGAAGAGCATCGACACACTGGACATCCACCGATTGTAGCGCTGACAGCTTCTCTCATTGCGAAAATCTGGCGTAAACGCCTTGGCTAGAAGGAGATAAGGGCGAGACAGCAACAGTTGATGGCGGAAGCACCCTATTTTGCGGGAATATCAGTGCGGCCCAGCATGGTTCCACCGGTGACCAATACGCCCGAGCCGGAGGTTACGTAATAGACTTCAGGGCGTTTTGACAACAAACGAACGGCGCGCTCCCCGATCCCTGTCGTGGATACTCATGGTGCTTTGCTGCGTGATTGGCGCGGCCATCCCTACGATCGCTGACGATTGGCACCAGTGGCGTGGAGTGGATCGGCTTGGCGTATGGCACGAGACGGACATCATCGACAGGTTTCCTCCGGGCGGATTGAAGATCAGCTGGCGCGTGCCGATCGGGTCCGGCTATGCGGGGCCGGCGGTGGCCGACGGGCGGGTGTTCGTCCTCGACTGGTGGGATGATCCGAGCTCCCGGACGATGGGGGGCACCGAACGTCTGCTGGCGCTCGACGAGCAGAGCGGGGATAGCCTCTGGACCCACGAGTGGTACACGTCCTATCGCAAGCTGCAACCGACCAACGCCATCGGCCCCAGAGCCACCCCGACCGTGGACGATGACCGCGTCTACGTGCTTGGTGCGACTGGCCGGCTGTTCTGTTTCGACGTCGCGACCGGAGAACCTCGATGGGACGTCGACTATGTTGAGGACTATGGCACCTACGTTCCGCCCTGGGGTCTGAGCAGTGCTCCGCTCGTGGACGGGGACCGCCTGATTGCCATTGTCGGGGGGGAACCGGATGCCCTGGTTGTCGCTTTCGACAAAAGGACGGGGGCGGAGCTCTGGCGAGCGCTGGATGTCGTCTCGGACGCCGGGCATGGTCAACCCGTGATCTACCAGGCGGGCGGCGTCCGTCAGCTCATCGTATGGCACCCGAGCGCTCTCAGCTCGCTCAACCCCGAGAACGGTGAAGTGTATTGGGAACAAGAGTGGGAAACCGCGGACGGTGTAACCGTGGCGACACCGGTCAGAAGCGGCAACTACCTACTGGTCAGTCAGCTTTACCGTGGCTCACTCATGATGCGCCTGAATACCGACCGGCCGGCCGCCCAGCTGTTGTGGAAGGGGTCAGGCCGAGGGTTTGGGCCAGATGAAACTGACGGTCTCCATTCGATGATCACGACCCCGATCATCATCGGCGACTACATCTATGGAGTCGGTTCGCACGGTGAGCTCCGAGGTCTGGACGCGCGCACGGGCAAACGACTCTGGATGAGCTCCGACATGACAACGCACGAAGCGTTCTCCGCGGCGTTCATGGTGCAACACGCAGATCGCTTCTTCGTCAACAACGACGAGGGAGACCTGATCATCGCGCAGTTCACTCCGGATGGCTATGTGGAGCTGGACCGCACGAAGCTAATCGAGACGACGTCGGAAGCCGGGTACGGGAGTGACCGACAAGTCAATCGGGTCCACCCGGCATATGCCAATCGTCACATCGTGCACCGGAACGATGTTGAGATCATCCGCGCCTCGTTGTCGGCATCCGACTACTGAGCCGGATAATCTCCTGACCACCCGGAGGCCGCCAGAGGCGGTCAGAATGCGAACGTCCGTGTCTCGCGAGCGAGGAAATAGGCATGTCGAAACCAGTCGTGCATTGGATGTGGTTGGTCGGGCTCTTATGCGCTCCGGTCGAAGCCCCGACGGCGCAGTCGCGGCCGTTCGACATCTACTGGGTGGACGTCGAAGGCGGCGCCGCGACTCTGGCCGTGTCTCCTACTGGGGAGTCCCTTCTGGTCGACACCGGATTCCCAGCAGACGATGATCGCGACGCGAAGCGCATCGCCGAGGCAGCCAAAGAGGCCGGCCTGACCAAGATTGACTATCTGGTCATCTCGCACTTCCACAGGGATCACGTGGGGGGGCTCCAAGCGCTGGCTGAGATGATCCCGATCGAGAAGTGTCTCGACCATGGGATCATCACCGAAGAGGTCAACCAGCAATGGGTCGACGCCTACCTCGGCGTCTGTGGTGACAAGAGAGCCGCCGTCGGGGCCGGCGAGAAGATTCCGTTCGGGGCCGTCGAGGTCGATGTCGTTGCCTCGAACGGTCGACTCATTGCGGCGCCCGTCAACGACGGTGGATTCAACACGCTGTGCGCCACGGCCGAGCACAAGCCGCAGGCCAGTCCGGAGAATCAACGCAGCATCGGGGCGCTCTTCACGTACGGCCGGTTCACCTTTCTCGACCTCGCGGATTTCAACTGGGCGAAAGAGGTCGAGCTGGCTTGTCCCGACAACAAGGTGGGCGAGGTCACGCTCTATCAGACGAGCCGCCACGGGGCCTGGGACGACGCGGGCTCGCCGACGCACCTCTATGCGATCAAGCCGCAGGTCATTGTCGTGAACAACGGTCCGCGGAAGGGACTGGGAGGCACATCGCCTGGTTACCGCGAGGTCTCGACGTTGCACTACGACCGGATGGCGAACAGTCCAGGTATCGAAGGGATATGGCAGGGCCACCGTTCGTTGCTCGAGCCGGATCCGGCCCACAACACCGCGGAAGACATGATCGCGAACTTGGAAGATACTGCGGAGTGCAACGGCCACTGGATTCGGGCGTCGGTCAGCCAGACCGGCACTTTCACCGTCACGAACAGCCGCAACGGGTTCACTCGAACTTACACCGCCCGCTGAACCAGGCGCCTGTCTACTTCGCTTTGAGCCGGGGAGGATCAAGCAGTCGAGACATCTGGCACTTCAACACGATTCCTCAGGACGAGAACGTCCGTCTTTGGGGGCGGAGCCTTCGAGAGTCTGCTCAAGGGGCTAGAACTCGTGGGAGGTACCCATGCCGACCGGACCGCCGTTGCATCTCGCGCCTCGTCTGTTACGCCACCGCAACCCCGGTCATCTGTCTCCGTCCAGCAGGCGGCCGATCCCGCCCAGCACCGAACCTTCACCCTTGGAGGATCCACCCATACGCGGCGCATTGGCAATGATGCGGTCGGCAAGTCTGGAAAACGGCAGGCTCTGCAGCCACACCGTACCCGAACCCGAGAGCGTGGCGACAAACATGCCCTCCCCGCCGAAGAACATGGACTTCAGATTCCCTGCACGCTGGATGTCGTAGTCCACGCCCGGGGTAAAGCCAACGAGGCACCCCGTGTCCACTCGCAACTTTTCGTGGTTGAGCTGGCGTTCGATGACGGTGCCGCCGGCATGCATAAAGACCATGCCGTCTCCGCGGAGCCTCTGGAGAATGAACCCTTCCCCGCCGAAGAAGCCAGCGCCCAGGCGTTTGTTGAAGGCGATGCCGATGTTGGTGCCCAGGGCGGCGCAGAGGAAGGCGTCCTTCTGGCAGAGAATCTCCCCGCCGACCTTGGCCATGTCCAAGGACACTATCCGTCCAGGGTAAGGGGCCGCGAAGGCGACCCGCTTCTTATCGGAGCCGTGGTTCGTGAAGTGGGTGATGAAGAGGGACTCGCCGGTGAGCTTGCGCGTACCGGCGTCCAGGAGCTTGCCGAAGAGCGACTTGTCGGGCTCTGATCCGTCGCCCATCTTGG
Source organism: Vicinamibacterales bacterium (assembly GCA_965249105.1). GTDB lineage: Bacteria > Acidobacteriota > Vicinamibacteria > Vicinamibacterales > UBA8438 > CAUZIB01. The sequence continues at coordinate 4,244,873 of OZ252219.1, forward strand.
CTTCGAAGTCGATGTTGTCTTCCATATAGTTCATCGCTCCGGCCTCGGCGATCACCGTTTCACCGGGATCGAGCTCGACCTCCACCATCTGCATGTCGTCGCCCTGAATCTCGTAGTCCAGTTCATGACATTTCACGCTGTTCGCTCCCTAAGGGTTGCATTGGACGCGGGCACTCGGAGGACAATTGTAGTTGAGTGGCGGCCTATCGCGCCTTCTCGATCGCGACCGGGCGTGCAGGTCTACTTCTGCGACCCGTACAGTCCGTGGCAACGCGGGACCAACGAGAACACCGATGACTTGCTGCGCCAATACCTGCCGAAGGGGACCAACTTCGCCCGCTACACCCAGGCCCAGATGGATACGATTGCGCGCGAGCTCAACACACGGCCCCGCAAGCCTCGGGTATCGGACACCGGCAGATATACTCGCGGAAACCGTTGCATCGACCGGCTGAATCGGCAACCCGAGCCCACGCTCGGCACTCCCGTCACGGTGTCGGTGAGTAGTGGATCCGAAAATCGGTCGTACGGGGCCTTATGCAGGGGAGCACATCGGAGCGAGAGGCGGAATCTGGTCTGGCCCAGCTCTGGGCTCAAGTCATGCGCCGGCGCCTTCTTTTGGTACCGCCCGGGCAGCCTTTTGGCCGAATGGTCCCGGTGTTGGCAGGACAGGCCTACCACAGGACAAATCGTGACATGAAAGTGTTTTGTCTGCCGTCTTAGGACTCTGTAGCCGCCTGGGCAAGGCGATCTAACTGACACGGTGGTGCAGGCGGCTGCTGCACTTGTCCTCTCCAGATGCCCGGCACCAGCTGTGCTGCTGCTAACAGCAGCTATTCCACAGACTGTGACAATCACTGAGCGTGTGATCGGGAGCGTTGTCGTCCTAGGGATTGACGGGTGGATGACAACTAAACACCAGCAGCTAGAACTGAGCGGCCTCGTCAGTCAGCGTATCGCTGCCGAACATCGGGATTTCATGCTCGACCTCGGCTATGTTCCACGCTGTGATGCGCGCGGGTTGTCAGAGCTGAACCTTTCGCGGACCCTGGCCGAGACGGCCCAAGCAAAGCTCAAGCTGGCTAACGTGCGCCCCGATGTCTACGCGGCTTTGCATGCAGCGGGAGTGGCACACTTGTTTCCGATCTTCGATTGCCTGTCCGTTGGGCTTGCGAGTTTTAGGTCCGCTGCGCCGGCTAGCCCTTGGGACGCTCGTCCTGATACCCGCCTGCGATGAGCATGGCCAGGCGCGTTTTCATCTCCCCTCGGATGCGGTCATCGTCGAGCACTCTCTCAAGATCGGCGTCGCGGAAGGTCTCAGTCAGGGGTTTGTGGGGGGTCACAACGACCAACTGGTGGAGACCGTCGTCCCCGTGCGCCCACTCGATACTTGTGATCCGTACCCAGTCGGCGTCGGCGAGCGCTCGAAGCACGCCTTCTATCCATTGCTTCCCGGTCTCTCGCTGCTCCTGAGACACTTTCACCGCAAAGCATACCCTCAAGCTGGCAGCTCTCAGAGGACTAACGTGTAATCGGGAGGGAAACTGCAGGGCGGTGTACCGTTCGCCGCTTCGTCATCGTTGCAGCGGTTCTGATCCCCGGGGCGAATCGCCTTAGCGGAACGCGTAGCCGACGCTGACAGTTGCTCGGACCAGCGGCTCCCAGCCGAGTCGGAACTCCGGGCTGACCCACAGGCGATCACGGAGGCGAAGCCTCACGCCGACTCCGCCGCCGCCCGTGAACCCGTTCGAGGAGAAGAGCTCGTCGAGCGCACCTGGAAACTCGAACCGACTGTGCATCACGCCGGCCCCGGCGACCAGGTAGGGACGGAAGTCTGTGCGACCTCGGAACTCCCAGATGACTGCGGTCTGGAACGAGTAGTCTTCGTGGCGGGACGATCCCCGCAGGTAGAGAAACTCAGGCTCCACACTGAGAGCGCGGAACAGCGGCAAGCGCACAGCACTGCCAACAGCGAGGTGATAGTTGGTCGGTGAGTTCACGAAGCCGGTTGTGCCGACGACGCCCTTCAGTTCGATCCGGTCGGCATCCTGGGCCAGGGCTGGCGTGACGAGCAGGAGCAGCATCCCGATGAGCGACCCGCCCACACGGCTCATCGTGCCATTGTCCCTCAGGGTGACGGCCAGTCCTAGCCGGCGACCGGCGGTTGGTGGGTGCATGCGTCGTTAATACCGTCAAGAGCCTGGGAGAGAGCCGATGTTCTTTGGCGATGGATGGGGGTGATCTTTCCGAATGATGGGTGGCGACCGCGAGCAGGACAGGGAACCGGACAGCGCCCTGGGGGTACTGCTGTCACATGAGCCGCGTCGCGACCAGAAGCATACGCTTCGGTGCCACGGATCAAACTACTGAAGACAGGGTAGCTATCCGGTCACCGTGACACCGTTGGGTGAGGATTCAGAAAGGACGTCCGCACGACCTCAATCGCGTCGGTCAGTTCGTCGGCACGAGGCGCCTCAGTTCTCGACTCCGCTGTTGATAGCGACGTGTGGTCAGCTCCTCGAACCACTTGAACGCTTCGACGCGGTCAGTGCTTCCGCGACGGCGGGTGGGAACAACTCGACCACGTCCCCGTCGAGTCGCAACGTCACGGCAGAATAGCCATCGTGGTCCGTCGCGCCGCGGTTGACCACGACATAGGGCACACCCCGCTGCGCAGCCGCCCGCGGGAAACCCGCCGCCGGGTAGACCGACAGCGTCGAGCCCAGCGCCACCACGAGATCCGTGTCCTGGACGGCGGCCGCGGCCCGCTCCAGTTCGTCCGGATCGAGGTTCTGGCCGAAACTGATCGTCGCGGGCTTCAGGTATCCGCCGCATCCGCACAGCGGCGGCTTCCCGTTTTCGGCAAAGCTCTTCATGTGAGAGTCGGGATCGCTGCGCGCATGGCAGCTCATGCATTCGATGGCCGCGTTCGTGCCATGGAGCTCGACGAGCCGCTCGGCGGAAGTTCCGCCGCGGCTGTGCAGCCCATCGATGTTCTGCGTGATGACCATTGCGAGCTTGCCCGCCCGCTCGAGATCCGCGATCGAGGTGTGCACGGCATTCGGCTCCGCATCCCGGAACGAAGGCCAGGCCTGGCACTTCTGGTCCCAGTGCTCGATGCGCGCGGCCTCCGAGTTCATGAAGTCCTGGAAGTAGACGGGCTGCCGTTCCCTCCAGACACCCTTCGGGCCCCGGAAGTCCCGGATGCCGCTGCCCGTCGAGACGCCTGCTCCAGTGAATACCAGGATGTGGTCGGCGTCGCGCAACAGCTGAACGAGATCCATTGTTCCCGATCCTACCGTCCCGGATGGCCCATCCCCTGGACTTCATCCATTGAACCGGCCGGTTCCGCCGCAGAGTTGCTCGATCGGTGCGTCGTCGTCGAAGTTGGCGAGCACGTCATCACGCAACGGCGGTCCGCGGGGAGCAGCGTCGGCGGGTCGAGCACCGCCGCGTTGATCGTGTTGTAGAGGGCCATGATCTGGCCGATCACCTGAAGAGGGTCACTGCCGTGGCAGGCGAGTGGCAGTTTGATGGCAGTGGCAGTTCGAGAAGGAAGAGCCGACGAGGCATCAGTCCACGGGGACGAGGCGCCGGAGCTCCTCGAACCAGTTTTGGAACCCGTTGTTTCCCTCGCAGCCGCCGAGTGCCGCACGCTCGCCAGTTAGAACCTCAGCAGCTTTCGCAACACTCCCTTGCGCTCTGATTCGTGCTTTAGGAACAACGAGTCCAGCTCGCCTGCGTCCAGGAAGACGCCCTCACAGAAGCTGCACTGGTCCACATTGACGCCTTCTAGGTCGCATTGAACTAGATCGTGGCCGCACTTCGGACACTTCATGAAGTGGAGCTGCTTGGCTCGCTGGCGCTCCTCGAGCGCCTCGCGCTCGGCTCGCTCGTGCTCGCGCTTCTCGCGCGCCACACGGGCCTTTTCGAGCATCTCCTTCTCGTTCCTGGCGATCCACTCGTCTTCTCTAGCGCGTTCCGTCCCCAAGGGCAACCTCCGCAGGATCGAGAGCGAGTCTAGCCAGCGTCTCGGCGAGCTGTCAACGGCGCCGCAGGACCTTCTCGCTTCCCGTGCTCGCTTTTCCGGGCGGAGCGTCGGTCGATTGGTCGGGCGACGTTCCTCTAAGACTCCGTGCGGGCATCGGCCTCCTTGCCGTCCAAACACTCCGGCGCCATGTATAGCAACGTCCCGTCCCCCGCACCGTCAGGCCCGCACTCTGCGTCGGCAGCGCCGTCAGCCCCGCCCTCCGCCGGCGCCTTGAGCTTGGCGAGGCCGAAGTCGAGGGCCTTCGTGCCAGAGCTCGTCAGCATGATGTTCCTTGGCTTGAGATCCCGGTGGACGATCCCCTGCCGGTGTGCCTTGTCGAGAGCATCCGCGATCTCGATGGCGATCTGCAGCGCCTGATCCAACGGCAACGCGCCCTTCTCCAGTCGCTGGGCCAGCGTCTCCCCGTCGAGATACTCCATGACCAGGAAGTCGATCCCGTCCTGGATCCCGATGTCATGGAGGGTGCAGACGTGCGGGTGGTTCAGCGCCGCAACGGCCTTGGCTTCGCGCTCGAACCGGTGCTTCAGGTCGGGGTCCGAGGCGACATGCTCGGGCAGCACCTTGATCGCGACGGTGCGGTCCAGACGGGTGTCACGGGCTTTGTAGACCTCACCCATGCCGCCAGCCCCGAGCTGGGACTGGATCTCGTAGGGACCGAGTGAGGTGCCGGATGTGAGCCGCATCGCTAAGGGCTGGGCACGAGGCGCGTGAGTTCCACCGATGTTACCGCTAAGCCTTCACCGCCTCGGCGATACTCACCGGGCTCTTCGTAGGAGAGACAGCCGTCAGCGTCAGACCAGCCGACTCGAACAGACCGGCAAATTCCCTTTCGGTCCGCTCGGACCCACCCTCGGTCATGGCCAGCATGTTGAGATCCATGAACTTGGCCGGGTGGGGCTCCGGGGTCTCCGGCATCACCATCTCGAACACGAGCACCCTACCGGCCGGCTCCATCACCTGCGCGACGTTCTCCAAGAGGGTTCGGCAGTGCTCGTCGCTCCAGTCGTGAAGGATGTGCTTCATCGTGTAGCAGTCACCCCCAGATGGCACACCCTCAAAGAAGTCTCCCCCCGCGCACTCGATTCGACCATCCAGCGTCTCGGTGACACCCTGCACCACGCCCGGCAGGTCGAACAGCACCCCTTTGGCCTGTGGGGCTTTGGCAAGGAGGGTCCGTAAGAGGAGCCCATGTCCCCCGCCGATGTCAACGATGCACCTGAACCCACTAAAGTCGTAGCTCTCGGCAACGGCGCCGCCGGTGATGGACGAGAAACTGGTCATCGCGGCGTTGAACATCTCCCACTGATCTTTGTTCTCGGCGCGCTGGAACCACGAGAAGGCGTCGGTGCCGAATGCATGCTGTGTCCCGGACCGCCCCGACCGTAACGTGTCCGTGAACCGCCCCCAAGGCAGCCAATGAGATTCGGCTGTGATCATCACCGCCATGTCTCGCATCGAGCCAGGGATGTCCGACCTGAGGAGATCTGACACAGGCGTCAATGCGAACGTGCCCGGCTCCGGCTCGGCAAACACCCCGGTCGACACGAGCATCCGCATGGCCCGATGCAGCGACCGCTCGTCGGCGCCGACCGCCTGTGCTAGGTCGGTGTAAGAGCGGGGCCCATTTCTGAGCGCATCAGCGACATTCAGTTCAGCAACGGCTGACAGCGTTCTGGTGACCATGAATCCAAACAGCGTCTGAAACAGCTGAGGTTCAGGTGGTAACTGGCTCGTGTCCGACATGCTGATTCCTCCGACATCTAGAACTACTTCAGCGCCACGTCCCGGTCGAGCTTGGTATCTCGCGCTCGATAGACCTCACCCATGCCGCCCGCGCCGATCTTGGCCGTGACGGAGTAGGGGCCAAGCCGTGCGCCGACGCTAAGCGACACTGGGGCTCCTTTTCACTTCAGCTACTTCCATCAGCCACTTCCGACCGCACTGTCATTCGGGCGCCCGAAACTCAGGCGGTTCCAGACGCGCTCGTGCAGAAAGAACAGCAGTAGCTTGGCCAACATCTCGAACACACCCACGGTAAACGCTAGGTCGATACTTCCCGTAAACGCGAAGACCAAGAGTACGGTGGTCAACGTGGCTAAGATCCGCCACGAGACGGCCTTCGCCATCGAGCGAATTGGAGTCTCATTGGACACTGCTATCGCTCCACGTTGGTCGCACGGTTCAGCGCCACACCCGGTCCAGCCTAGAGTCCCGTGCCCGATACACCTCGGCCATCCCGCCTTCGCCGATCTTGGCGGTGACGGAGTAGCATCCAATGCGCTGCAATCGCATCAAATCACGCCAGAAACTGGGAGCGTGTGCGCCGGGTGCCTACAATCAGGGGCGCATCCCAGAACCGAGGCCGACCTGCCCACTGGTGCCGCGGAGCCCGGGGAGTAGCATGGCCCGGGGAGTCGCGATTGAGTCATTGGTGACACGCTTGGCGGCGTGATCCCGTTTAGGAGAATGCTCTCCACAACGCCTCCCTGTTCTCGGATGCCGTTCCAGTATGCAGGAGCCTCCGATGAAGCACAATCAGCGCCGCCGTCCCGCACGCCCACCCCGCACCTCGCCGTCAGTCCTTGAGCGCCTGCAGGTCGATGTCGCCGGCATCGACTGTGGCGCGGCCGAACATTTCGTCTCCGTGCCGCCCGACCGAGACCCCACCCCGATCCAATCCTTCCGGACGTTTACCGCCGACCTCGAGCGTCTGGCCGACTGGCTCCTCACCTGTGGCATCGCGAGCGTCGCCATGGAAGCCACCGGCGTCTACTGGATTCCGGTCTACGACATCCTTGAAGCCCGCGGCCTGGAGGTCCTGCTCGTCAACGCCCGCCACGTCAAGCACGTGCCGGGTCGCAAGAGCGATGTCCAGGACTGTGAGTGGCTGCGCGAGCTCCACAGTGTCGGCCTGTTGCGCGGCAGCTTTCGGCCCGCCGCCGCGATCCTCGCCCTCCGCGCGTTGCTGCGCCATCGGGACACGCTCGTCAAGAGCGCCGGCACCTACGTCCAGCGGATGCAGAAGGCGCTCATCGAGATGAACCTTCTCCTGCCGCGCGTCGTCAGCGACATCGTCGGCCGGACCGGGCTCACGATCCTCCGCGCCTTGGTCGCCGGCGAACGCGACCCGCACGTCCTCGCCCAACACCGTGACCCGCACTGCAAGGCCTCGGGCGACGAGATGGCCGCCGCCTTGACCGGCCACTACCGCGACGAGCACGTCTTCGTCTTGACGCAGAATCTCGCGCTCTTTGACATGTGTCAGACGCAGCGCCTCGCCTGCGATACCGCCATCGAAGTCCAGCTGCAGTCCCTGACCGCCACAGTGGAGGCGTCCCCCACCGCGCTGCCACGCCCGCGCGTGACTCGCCGCCACGGGAATGAACCGGCCTTCGACATGCGCACGCCGCTCCACCACCTGACCGGCGCCGACCTCACCCAGATCGATGGCATCGCCCCCTATACCGCGCTCAAGTTGCTGTCCGAGATCGGGACTGACCTCAGCCGGTGGCCCACCGAGAAGCATTTCACGGCGTGGCTCACGCTCGCCCCCCAGAACAAGGTCTCGGGCGGCCGGCGCCTCAGCTCCAAGACCCAACCGTCCGCCAATCGCGCGGCCGCCATGCTGCGGATGGCCGCCCTGAGTCTCGTCCGGGGCCAGACCGCGCTCGGCGCCTTCTACCGCCGCTTGGCCGTTCGGGTCGGCAAGCCCAAGGCCCTCACCGCCACCGCGCGCAAGCTCGCCATCCTCGTCTATCGCACCCTGGCCGGCACGCTCGTCTATCGTGACACCGGGGCCGACACCTACAACGCCCGCCAACGCACGCGGGTCTTGCGCCGGCCTCGCCAGCGTGCTGACACTTTGGGCTTTGCGCTCGTGAATCGCGAGACCGGCGAGCTACTTGGGACAACAGTTTCTTAGGAGGGGCCGAGGGTGGTGCCGGGATTGAGTAACATAGCGACGAAGTGCAGCCGGATTATATCGACGACTGTCCCTGGACTGTCCCTATCAGGACCACACTCCTCGTGTTCCAGCGCACTCCTCGTAGTTTTCGCAGAGGAGCTATCTGACTGAATGTGCGGAACTAAAGGGAAAAGCGTCGATCCCGATGATCGACAGGGGAGGACATAAAATTCTGTGAGGCGCAAGCCTCGTGTGGGTTCGATCCCCACCCTCGGCACTCTTTTCCAATCGTTCGAACGACGGCGCAGGATGTTCGTCTGCAACTGCGACCCTCCCCTTGTGGATACAACTTGATGCTACCGTAGACCTAAGAGGCCGAAGAATGAAGATGGACGTCTATCAAACACTAAAAGATCACTTTGCTGACGACTCTAGCGTTACTGTGAATGCCGGTAAAGGCGCGCAAGGCATCAAAGTTAAAGTTAGGAACAAAGACAAGATGATCATCATGTTTTCCAAAGGAGATTTGCTGCTGCAAATGCCTCCGGCAACGATTCAAGAATTGATTGGTAGGAATAGAGGTCTGCCTTGTGAGGTCAGCCCCGGCCGGGTTATGAAGGACCGAATTCTAATACCGGCATCAAAGAAGCGTTCTTGGAAATCGTTGTGCGAACGCGCTATCGAAGAATCTTCAAATCTATAGACTGAAACACCGATTCAACGTTTTGCTTTTGACCACATGACTGTTCCTAAACCGTCCCTATCAGGACCACACTCCTCGTGTTCCAGCGCACTCCTCGTAGTTTTCGAGGCGAAGCTAACTTTCTCAAGCCTCGAATTGATCATCGAGCGAATCGAAGGTGAGTATTCGAACTTCTCCGTCTCCTCACGCTGGGGTCGACGTCAACTCATGCTGGGTCGGAGGATGTTTGCAACATTTTCGGAAATCGACATGTCGTTTAAACTTGGGGAGGGCCAGTTAGGTCAGGCGTATTCGATTGCCGGCGCAGAGACTTGGAATCCCAAAGGAAGGAAAAACCCGTGTAGGAGTTGGGTGCTGGTTCCCATTTCCCAACAGAAACACTGGATGTCGCTGGCTTTGGAAGCGGCAAAGCACATGAATGAGCATGGCGTCTAACAAGCGCATCACGCGCGACGAACTGCCCGACCGCATGGAACGGATAGTCGACCGCTTCGACCCGAACGGGGATGACGTCATCGACACGGCCGAGCCTGAGGCAATGACTGAGCAGATGCGTCAGCGACCGAGACGCTGATCAAGCGACTCCGCTCCGCATGGCACCGCGGCCCAACCTACCTACGCCACAGCAGGATCTTCCCGTGGATGACGCGACCCTCATTTGCCATATTCGGCCGGCACGGCGAAAGGCGCGTAAACCTGCTGAGATCGAGATGCTATCTGTGTTGGCCGGTCTTGGTTGTCAGGTGCAGTCAGGGGGGCCGCTGTCGGAAAAGGGCGGCGTGTTTTGGGTGTCATTACCTGCGGCCTCTCTGGAGGCGGCGAGAACCCGGTTTCAGCGGCTTGGATACACTTCCGCAGTCGATACCGTGATCCCTGCTCGAAGTCAGCACCACTCCCGTTCGCGACCCGACCTCATTAGCTGGCGCAATCAGCTGTTCAAGCTGGAGCGACTTTATGAGGAAGATGCGGATGCGGCGCGACATCGTGCGCCTGACAGACGCTCCTTTGACCTTGAGGATAGCAGCGGGTCAGTTCGTTCGATTCGCGGTTATCGAGGCGGGAGCGCCCCTCTCAGTCGGCGCGGTTTGCCATCTGACGACGCTCGAATCCTAGTCAACCTCGCACTGAGTCAACCCGGGTCCAATCTCCTCGATCCGTTCGCGGGCATTGGTGGCATCGTCATTGAAGCGTTATCGAGCGGAGCGATGACGTTCAGTATTGACGTTGACTCGACTCTTCGCGTTGGACTGATGCGACTCGGTTCCCGGCACTGTGTCGCTGATGCGCGACAGCTGCCTTATCGTGACGGTTCGATAGCGTCGATAGCGACGGAGCCACCGTATCATTTGAGCGCAGCGCTAGCTGTTCGAGATGCCCTTGGTGAATTCGAGCGCGTTCTGGAAAATGGCGGGCGTCTCGCAATGCTCTGTGGGAGCGCCCAGGCACCGCTGATCGGGGACACAGCCAATTCGCTGGGACTTGACGAGCAACTGGACTTCCCGATTGACCGCAAAGGTCAGCCGTGCGTTCTTTTCTTGTGGCAGAAGGAACAGCAAGGGGCCGCGCTATAATGCGAGCGATCGATGGTCGGACCACGCAGCCTCACCAGACGAGCTTTGGATCGCTGCGGAAAGGGCTCAGGTATTCGATGACGTCAGTTCAACGCCGCTTGCTCCCCCTTGTCGTCGCCTTCCTCCTTGTCGCCCAGACGCTCTTCGCACAGGGGCTGAGTCCGGCGAAGCCGGAAACAGTGGGCATGTCATCGGAACGGCTGGGACGACTGACCGAGGTGCTTCAGGCGTACGTCGATGACGGCCGCCTCGCGGGCGCCGTCGCTATCGTGGCTCGGCATGGCAAGATCGCCTACCTCGAAGCGGTCGGGCACCGCGACAAGGAAGCGGGCTCGCCGATGGCGACTGACAGCATCTTCAGGATCGCCTCGCAGACCAAGGCACTCGTCAGTGCGGGCGTCATGATGCTGCAGGAAGAGGGTACTCTTCTTATCACCGACCCGGTCGGCAGGTATCTCCCCGAGTTCATGGCAACGTCCGTTGCCCAGCCGAACGGACGTGGTGGCTACGACGTCGTCGCCGCGAAGCGACCGATCACGATCCGCGATCTGTTGACCCACACGGCCGGCATCAGCTACGGCAGTGGACCAGCCTCGGACAAGTGGGAGGAGGCCGGCATCACGGGCTGGTACTTCGCCAACCGCGACGAGCCGGCTGGTGACGTCATGGCCCGGCTGGCCAAGCTCCCACTCGACGCGCACCCTGGTGAACGTTGGATCTACGGCTACAACACTGACATCCTCGGTGCGATGATCGAGAAGGTCAGCGGCCAGACGCTCGGCGCGTTCCTCCGCGAGCGTCTGCTGGATCCCTTGGGGCTGGAGGACACACACTTCTTTCTCCCGGGCGACAAGGTCGATCGCCTCGCGACGGTCTATTCGTCGACCGAGCGCGGCGGCATCGAGCGTGCGCCAGATCCGGGACACATGGTGGGTCAGGGTGCCTACGTCGACGGCCCACGCCAGAGCTTCTCCGGTGGTGCTGGTCTCCTGTCAACCGCCACCGACTACGCCACCTTCTTACAGACGATGCTAAATGGTGGCCAGCTCGGGGGCACGCGCGTGCTGTCACGGAGGACGGTCGATCTGATGACCGTTGACCATACCAGCGACATCGAGTTCCGGAACGGCCAGGGTTTCGGCCTCGGGTTTTCGATCGTCAAGGACCCGGGCGCCAGCGGTTTACCGTCGTCGGTCGGGGAGTACGGCTGGGGCGGGGCCTATCACTCAACCTACTGGGTCGATCCTCAGGAGGAACTCGTCGTGGTCTACCTGACCCAACTCATCCCCGCTGCCAACATCGACGATCACGGCAAGCTGCGGACACTGATCTACCAGTCGATCATCGACTAGCCCTTCGCCCCTTGTCGCTAGCGTTCATCGTGAGTGCCTCGGCGCAAGCCCGACGAGACGAGCCGCGATGTTCTCGCCGAGGCACTTTCGATAACGAGACTTGAAGGAAGGCGCTGGTGGAGAAAGGCGGTCGCGTGCCCCTATGGAGCTAGATATGACTGTCCTTTAGAATCAATCACTTACAGGTCAGTCTCCCGATCCATAGCATCGCAGGTAACGACCACGACTCTTCGAGTATTGCACGCGAAGCGGCCGCCGCGCCAGCGGCTTCGTTCAAGTCGCCCAGCGTAGAGTGACCCTGAGCGGAAACTGGTCTACGTTGGGTGACTCGTGCTGGGCGGGAAGCCGAGCCGCAAGGCTCGTGGGGGTTCGATCCCCGCCCTCGGCACTTTCTTTTCAGACGCCCGTTGTGTCCCGTCGGAGTGGCGGCCTGGTTCCATAGGTGAGAGATCGCCACATCCACTCAGCGGGGCCGAACCGATAGCGTCGCAGCCACAGTGGCGACGTTATCAGCTGCACCACCCACACACCGACCACGATGCCGAGCTGCCCGAGCCGGTCTACCGATCCGTAGTAGCCGAGGCCATGGCCATAGAAGATCGTGGTGCAGATGATGGTGTGAAGGAGGTAGTTTGTCAGGGCCATCTGCCCAACCGCGGCAAACGGGCGCGTGACGGTGCGGAGCGCCGCCGTTTGGCAGACCAGCATGACGACACCCACGTAGCCGAGGCTGACGAGAATGCTTGGCCAGTAGTTGAACTGTCGCAGCTGAAAGAAGGACGCGACCCCCCAGTTCTCGGCGAAGTCGAGGCGTAACCCATAGGCCTGCATCGGAATCCCGACGAGCAAGGCAGCGGCGACGAGGGTCACGTAGAAGCGCCGTGACCGCCCGGCGCTGAACACCTCGAGCTTGAACAGTGCCATCACAATCAGCATGAGGCCGGCCGCGCGCCAGCCCCCCCAGATGAGGATGACGAAGGTCTCGAATTCGAGGGCTGAGCTGGAGCGGGCCGGGAGTTGTTCGATCCAGCTACCGCGATACGCGGCGAGGGCCGCGTCGATGACTGTGGGCGTTGGCTGCCAAGTTGTGGCAACGAAGTCTGTGAGCGCGTCCTCCGGCCAGTAGGCGAGCGACGCGCCCATGGCGATGTAGATCACGGAGGACACCGCCAAGGTGACCACGCCAACGACGATCAGGCGACGAGGTGGGTAGTAGCGGAGCGGATAGACGAGCATGCCGCAGGCACCGTAGAGGAACAAGATGTCGCCGCTCCAGAGAAGGTGGGCGTGCAACAGTCCGATAATGGCGAGCCAACCCATCCGGCGGTAGTGCACGCTACGTCCACCGCCGCGTGCTTCAGCTCGGGTCGTCATCAGGACGATGCCTGCACCGAAGAGCATCGAGAAGATCGTCATGAACTTCTGGTCGGCCAGGAGCCGGCTGCCGAGCCAGACGTAGAAGTTCGCGCCGTCGAGGTCGCCGTAGGCGGTCGGGTTGAAGTAGGCGGCATCGGGCATCGCGAACAGCTGGATGTTCATGATGAGGATGCCGAGCAGGGCGAAGCCTCTCAGCACGTCGAGAGAGTCGATCCGCGCGCTTTGGGCGACCGGTCGAGGAACGGAGGAGTCGGCGTTAGCGGTCATGGGTGGGCCAAAGCATAGAACGACTGTCCCTAAACTGTCCCTATCAGGACCACACTCCTCGTGTTTATACTGCACTCCGCGTAGTTTTCGAGTCGGAGCTATCCAACTGAATCTGCAGAACTAAAGGGAAAAACGCCGATCGTGGTGATCGACAGGGGAGAACCTACCGACTCTTCGCACAGGAAGCGCCCGCGACCGCTCGGGCGTGACCATCTCATCATGGCACCAGCCCTCAACATCACCACGCTCGCAGAGCGGATGTTGGAAGACTACGACAGTCACAACCCGGGAACCGTGTTCGCTGAGGGGTTGCGATTGTCGATTACTGATGCCTATCGCCTACAGGCTCAGGTTGCCCAACTTCGAGAGCGGCGTGGGGAACAACTCGTCGGCTACAAGATCGGGTGCGTCTGTTCTGAAAATCAAGAGAGGAATGGACTGTCTCATCCGGTCTACGGGCGACTCTGGTCGACCGAGCAGTATTCGAATGATGTGGACCTCGCGACTCGCGATTTTGCCAACGTAGCGATCGAGGGCGAGTTTGCTGTCACGTTGCGCGACGACGTCGAGCTCGGAAACGCCACGATCCGCGCAGTGGCCGCAGCAGTGGACCACGTCTTCACGGTCATCGAGCTCCACAATCTGGTTCTTCGTAGTGACGAGAGAGGCCCCGAATTGATCGCGAACAACGCGATACATGCTGGTGTCGTGCGTTCCACTGGAGTCAGGCCGCCCCAGACATCAGCTCGCACGGCGCTGTCGGTCGAGTGTGACGGGCACAACGGGGGACATTGGTCCGACCGTCGTTGGCCGGATGACCTGTTGCAGGAGGTTCCGTGGCTGGTTGCGGAACTGGCCAAGGAGGGTGTTTACCTCGAGCGGGGCCAGATGATTCTGACCGGTGCGTGGGGGACCGCCTCTTCCACTCGCAGGGCGCGAAAACACAGAGCGCGTGGAGGTCTTCTCGACCCTGTTCGGGTCGGTCGCTGCGTCGTTTTCCCCTCGGCCCACGTCCGTGCAAGCCTGTGACTCGTCTTCGTGAGGCGGAGTATATCGACGATTGTTCAGGTGCCGACTAGAATCGCCCAAGCCGCGGTGACTTTCACGGCGTGTAGTTTCTTTGCGATACGGGAAGCACCGTGGACCGGGTGCCTGATGGGAGGAGGCGGTCATGGGGACACTCCAGGGAAGAGTCGCGGTTGTCGCGGGCGCGACTCGGGGCGCAGGACGCGCCATCGCCTGCACGCTCGGCGAAGCGGGCGCAACGGTCTACTGCACGGGCCGAAGTGTTCGAGGCATATCGGCCATGAAAGGTCGACCCGAGACCATCGAGGAGACCGCCGAGATGGTCACGGCGGGTGGCGGCCAAGGCATCTGGGCAAGAGTGGACCACACGGTCGAGGAAGAGGTGGTGGAGCTGTTCGCCCGAATCGCGAAAGAGCAGGGGCACCTCGACATCCTGATCAACGACATCTGGGGCGGCGACGAGCTGACCGACTGGGGCGCGCCGTTCTGGAAACACTCCCTATCGAAGGGTCTCCTGATGCTCGACCGTGCGGTCACGGCCCATATCATCACCAGCCGGTATGGCGCACCGCTCCTCGTCGAGCGGAAGAAGGGTCTCATCGTCGAAGTCACAGACGGCGACACTCACGCCTATCGGGGCAACCTCTACTACGACCAGGCGAAGATGAGCGCAATCCGGCTGGCCTATGCCATGGCCTGGGATCTGAAAGGGACGGGGGTGACGGCGGTCGCCGTCACGCCTGGCTTTCTGCGGTCGGAGGTGGTGCTTGAGCACTTCGGAGTGACCGAGGAGAATTGGCGGGACGGCATACGGAAGGACAAGCACTTCGCCGAATCCGAGACGCCGTATTTCGTCGGTCGGGCCATCGCTGCGCTCGCCGCTGACCCTGACGTCGACGCCAAGGCGGGACAGGTTCTCGCGAGCTGGACGCTCGCCGAGGAGTATGGCTTCGACGACGTCGATGGTCGCCGTCCCAACTGGGGGCGCCATTACGACGGCGTGGTGACCGAGTTGATCAAACGCGGCGGGCCGTTCGATCCGATGGAGCGGTTCATCCTCGACCAGAGATGCTCGCAGGCTGACTTCGATCCACTCAAAAGAGAGGAAGCGGCGCGCATCCGCTCGCTCTTGGGAGGTCAGGGATAGTCAACTCTCCGTCCTGCTCTCACTGCGCTCCTCAAAGTCTGAACAGCAGAATCATTAGCAGGGCGGATGCCAGGCTCGCAAAGGCCGTCCTGATTGAGTTCCATCGGTTCCAACGCGGTTCGAAGTCTTTACGAGCCGCTTTTCGCGTTGTTCCATTCATCGCGTCGAGATCCAGAGTTTGTAGTTTGTTATTCAGCGGTATGTTAGTCGTGACGGTCGGCAATTGGACGCCGACAAGATAGGCGAGTGCGGCGAAGATCATGAGCAGACGCCCAGCTCCATCCAATTGCCCGAAGCCAAGCACAGCCGAAGTCACCAGAGCCACAACTGAACCGACCCAGACCAACACAAAGGTCGGCTGATTGTCCTGGATGATGCCGTCCATCACCTGAAACGCTCGGATGAACTCCCGGTCGTTGAGGCTCCTTATGCCCGGCATCACCACGAAGGTAAAGGCAAACAGGAAGCCTGCTACCAGCGAACACAGAAACGCAGCCAAGATCAGAACAATCTGAAAGATGCTCATGATGACCTCCGGCCGAGGATAGATCAGTCTCTCCGCAGGAGAATGATGTCCCCGTCGTCCTGCGTGTGGGCGCCCCACCGTGTCACACCCACGAGCACGAGAACGGCAGTGTCGGCGACCGCAACATCCCGCGCAGGTCTGTCGGTCCGATACGTGCCGGCCAGCCGCGGTGCTGACGCCGTAGACAGATCGACCACGCTGAGCCCCGCGTCTCCATCCGCGACATACGCGAAAGTGCCTCGGAGCACGACGCTCTGTGGCGCGCCTGGCGTGGAGAATGACGTCAGCGGCGCCGGCGCGGCGGGGTCGGCGACATCGTAGAGATGGATGGCACCGCTCGGCTGCTCGCCGTCGGTCTGGCCCCGCAATGCCTTCAGCGGATCGTACGGGGTTCCCCCCACCAGTACGGCAATACTCGGGTTGGCCTCCAGGATCTCCACGAAACGGGGCGCTGGCGCCGACTGGATCATGCCGACCGGCTCGAGCGGGTCCGGGTGATCCAGATCGAGCACGTAAAGTCCAGACGGATTGTCGACGCCGTAGGCGAACGCGCCAAACATGGCGACATCCCGCGCATAGCCATCGGTGTAGACCGACCCGAGCGATACTGGCGCCGACGCGTCCGACACGTCGATGACGTCGATGCCCGACATATGGTCGGCGACGACCGCCCTCCGCCCGGACACCGCTACGTTCTTCGCCTGCCCCGGGGTGGTGAGCGAGCCTGTCACGTGCAGATGTTCGGGGTCGGAGACATCGAGCACAAAGAGACCGGAGTGTCCCGCCGCGACATAAGCTCGCGAACCGACGACCGTGAAGCCCCAGATCTTTTCCGGAAACGTGTGTGATCCACGGCGTACCGGCTCCGCGGGATCAGCAATGTCGAACACGGTGAGCGTCTCGCTGCGTGCGGCGTAGGCAAAGACACCGGACGCATCGACGAGGTCAATCGGCCCTGGGATGGAACCGACCCGTGCGAAGCTCACCTCCTGTGCCCCGAGGCTCGTGCCCCCGCAGACGGGGACGAGAGTAAGCACCCACGTTGCCAACGCGGCGGACCACGAGGGCCACGCGCTGCAACCGATCATGCGGGTGCAAGATGAGCCACACGTCATGGCCGCCCCCTCCTTGACAACCGGTAGAGCTTCGACTGAGTCCGCACCAGCAGGCTTCCACCGACCACCGCCGGGGTCGCCAGCGTCATTTCGTTGAGAGAGTTGGTGCCCAGCAGCTCGAACTCGTTCCCGGCCCGGAGCACATAGGTGTCGCCGTCCTCGCTCAGCACGAAGACCTGACCGTTGTAGGCCCACGGCGACGCGGTGAAGCCGCTCCCGGGCTTGAGCCGTTTCCGGCTGTAGACTTCCTGGCCCGTCTCTGCGTCATGCGCCAGCATCAGGCCTCGGTCCAGCAGGGTGTAGTAGATGCCCCCGTAGACCAGCGCCGAGGTCACGTAGGTGCCCAACAGTGGCTGGAACCAGGCGACGTACGGGTGGTCGGTGGGATTGTCGGGATCGATCGATATGTCGCCCGATCCACCGGGGCGGACCGCGAAGACAGGCCGGACAGACGACCCTGGATAACCAGAGCTCAGGTAGACGAGCCCGTCCTTGGCGAATGGGGTGGGGGCGACGTTGCCGGTCATCCCCTGCAGCTCCCAGAGGAGCTCGCCGTCGAGACCATAGGACCGAACGCGTTTCCGACCCGTCGTCACGATCTCGGTGCGTAACCGGTTCTCCCAGATCAGAGGCGTCGACCAGTTCTCGACCTCGTCCCGCGCTATTCGCCAGACTTCGTCGCCGGTCGCCGTGTCGAGCGCGACGAGGAACGACTCCGTCGTGTTGTCGTTGACGATATACAGGCGGCCTTGGTGCAACGCTGGCGAGGCGGCCGGTGCGAACTCTTGCGGTCCGTTGAAGACACCGAGCTCTCGGGTCCATACGACCTCGCCGGTCATGTCGATCGCCGCGGCCAGTCCCGCGCTCCCGAAGTAGACATACACCCGTTTTCCGTCCGTGACCGGCGTTTCCGAGGCGAAGCTCGATTTGAGATGTCGCTTGATGACCGGTACGCCCGCATACAGCTCGCGGGCCCACCGGACGGCGCCCGATGCGAGGTCGATGTCATAGACCATCCACTGGTGGGCGGCCACCGCTTCCCGCTTGCCGTGTTGGTCACCCGGGTCGTAGAGCCCCTTGACCGGCTGCGCCTCTTCGCCTGCGCTGATCGCGCTCGTAAGGAACACGTGGTCTCCCCACACCACGGGCGAGCTCCAACCGAGCCCGGGTATGTCGGCCCGCCAGACGACGTTCTCGGTCTCGCTCCATACGTCGGGCAGGTCCGGATGGTCGGGGGCGACACCGGCATTCAGTCCGCGAAACTGGGGCCAGTCATTCTCCGCGAGCGCTCCAACAGACGAGAGCACCAGCATGCAGACCGTGCCGACGGCGAGAGCAGCGACCCTGGTCATTGTTCTTCCTTCCTACCTAGTCGGGGCCGAGGGTAGTGCCGCGGCTTAGCGACATGGCAGGGAAGCGCTGCCGGATTATATCGACGAAAGAGCCGATGCTGATGATCGACAGGGGAGAATTCAAGCCTAGGCCGCGTCTGACACGGAGGGCCCGCGCCCCTCGAAGGGGGCCAGTTCTTGCACGACTTCCAGCAGCGATGCCGCCGTGAACGGTTTCTGTAGGAACCGTTCACAAGACGAGTCGTTGTTGCTCCGCCTGGTCTCCTGCTCGTCAAACCCGCTCATGAGGACGACAGGTGTGGTTGAATCGATCTGCCTGATTCTCTGGGCGGCGGCGCGTCCACCCATCCCTGGCATCGACAGATCGAGCAAGACGACATCGATTTCGGCGCGATGCTTCTCAAAGACCGCGAGCGCCTCGACACCATCACGTGCCGAGATCGCCGCCATCCCGAACCGGCGCAGGATCTCGCAGCCAACGTTGCGTACAACATCTTCATCGTCCACCACGAGAACCGTGGCGCCGAGGCTACCCGAGGCCGGACGACTTGCTGACGCGGACTCTGTCGACCCGGCCCTCGCGCTTTCCGGGAACACGACCCGGACGCACGTGCCCTCACCAATGTCGCTCCGCACCCGAATCCCGCCACGTTGGTCCCGCACGATACCGAGCGCAGCCGACAGGCCCAGGCCCGTGCCAGATGCCTTGGTCGTGAAGAAGGGATCAAACATCCTGGGTTGAGTCTGCGCAGACATGCCAACGCCGACGTCCTCCACTTCGATGTACACGAACGTGCCCGGCTCCATTTGCCCGCCACCAACCACGTACTCTGGGAGCTCATCGGCGGAGACGTCGACCAGACCCGTCCTCAAGGACACGGTCCCGGGTTCCCCTTCGAGGGCATCCGATGCGTTCATCAAGAGGTTCATCAGCACCTGGCGCACTTGGGTGTGATCGGCCTCGATCGACGGAAGATCCTCTGCGAACGTCCGCTGCAGGACGACGTTCTTCGACACGGCGCTATCCAGGAGTTCCGTCACATCTTGGACGACGGTATTGACGTCCATCGGTTCCACGACGAATGCCCCCCGTCCCGAGTACGCGAGCATTTGCTTGATCAGGCTCGCTGCACGCTTGGACGCCGTGTCGATCTGGGCGACGCGGTCCGCCAATTGCGATCCAGCGGGAGCCTCCATTTCAATCAGGTCGACGTTGCCGATGATGCCCGTGAGCAGATTATTGAAGTCATGGGCGATCCCACCGGCCAGGACGCCGAGACTCTTGAGCTTCTCGCTGTGAAGCATCTCGCGTTCCAGGCGACGCTGCTCGGCGTCGGACCGCACCCGCTCCAGCTCGGCGCTCGCCCGCCCGGCGAAGATCTCGACGAGCCATCGTTCGTGGGTCTTGAGGTCGAGACGTTTTCTCGATGACGCTACGAGGTAGCCCAACGCATGGCCCTCGTGACTGGTGAGCGCGATTCCGGCGTATCCCCTTAGATTCAGCCGACCGGCGTTCGAGTCATTCGGGAACAACCGCTGGATCTCGTCTGGATGGCAGGTGACCGGGTGGGGAGAGAGGCTCTCGTCGGCTGTGTCCTTCAGGCGGTAGTCGACGTTGTCCACCAGGGCGCCATCCCGCCAGATCGCCAAAGTGCGGGCGCGAGGACCGTTGGCGTCATCCGGAAGACGCTCCGCCACGAAGGCCGTGTCGACCTTGAGACCGCGGCCCAGCTCAGACACCAGAGAACGGAAGAATCCATCACCCGTCACGCTGACGGTTCCGCCGAGCACCGTCCGGAAGCCCGTGACTATCGCCTCATGCTCGATCCCGACCTGAATCCGCTGGCAGATCAATTCGAACAGATCGAGGTCAACGTCCGTAAACGGACTGCCACGGCGCTTCATGTCCAGAAAACACACGGTGCCCCAGATGGCGTCATCCACGTAAATGGGTTGTCCCAGATAGGCCTTGAGGCCAAGGAGGGTGTTGCCGGGATGGTCGCGAAACTCCGAGTGTTCGGCGTCATCGATCACGAGACGACGTCGTTGCGCAATGGACTCGCCGCAGAAGGAGTCGCAGGCACGGACGACCGTGCCCTCGGGCAGCGCATCGCCTCCCCCTACGACGTAGGGCAAGCTGACCTGTTCTCCGTCCAGCCGCGAGACCAAGCCGACGGGCAGCCCGAGTTGACGGGTGCCGATCTCAAGGATCGTGCGGACCTGAGCGGTGAAATCGAGCTCACCGTTCGCGGCTTGGATAGCGTGCATCGCGCGAAGGGTGGATTCGACGCGGCCGCGACCGGCGACCTGAAGATCGGGGTACGTCTGCATTGTGCTCATAATGAAAGACCCACGAGTACAAGATGACAGAACGAGACGCTATGTGACAGTGTCGGCTGTTTGGGGCATGCCCTTTAGGCCTTGACCTCAGCTCCACGATCGCAGCATTCTCGGCAAGACGGGCTCGGTTGGCGCAGTCATCCGCGCCCCTCAGCAAGTTGGCAGGGTTCGCCTTCCACCGGGGGAACAGCATGAATCTCATTCTCAACATTGTCTGGATCATCCTCGGCGGTCTAGAAATGGCCTTTGGCTGGCTGGTCGCGGCTTTCTTCTTCGCAATCTCTATCGTTGGCATTCCCTGGGCGCGCGCCGCCTTCAACATGGCGATTTTTCATCTATGGCCCTTTGGCCGGGAAATCGTCGACCGCGAGGATATGACCGGCCGTGAAGACCTTGGGACAGGCGGCCTGGGCTTTCTGGGCAACATCATCTGGTTCGTCCTTGCGGGATGGTGGCTGGCCCTCGGGCATCTTTTCTTTGCCGCCCTCCTTGCCGTGACGATCATCGGCATTCCCTTCGCCTTGCAGCATTGGAAACTGGCTGGCATGGCGCTGGCACCAATTGGAAAAATGGTTATCGATAAGAAGGTCGCCGACTACGGGCGCCACCGCGACGGCGTGGCTAGCGGGTCTCAAATAGTCTCGCCGTAGCTTTTTGAGGCTTGACCGAGACGCCGGCTAGCGTTCATGACGACCGGCATCCTGAACTTCCATTTGTCCCAAAGCTCTGGATTCTCGATCAGCTCGGTCATGAAGTGGGCGACATTCGATCGCGCGGTCGGGCGGCCGGTGAGGATGCCGGTGGTCGGGGACTCGTTGATGACGTACGGAGAAACATCAGCGTCGATCAGCGAGTCTGGACGCACACTGCACCACTCAACGTGCGTGCTCTCCCTTCCCACATTCCGACGCAGATGCTCCGATGCCGTTTCGTTGTCTCGATGCGGAGGCAAGGTGTGACGCAAGACGGTGAGGAGTCCCCGGTCGAACCAGGTCCTCTTTTCATCGAGATTCGGGTTCTGGACCCCAACCGTGTTCATCAGGACAAACTTGGTGGGCGCGCGGGCGCCGTTCCTTTCGATCGCGTCACAGAGACGTCGCGTCGCATCGGTGCATAGCTTCTTCGGTTCGCCAAACATGCCCTTGAGATCAGTGACATGTCCCAGGCAGGAGACGACTGCGTCGCAGTCCTTTACGTGCTCGGCCATCTCCGGATCCGTCAAGTCGAGAACGCTGGTCGCGATGACCGTCGTACTCGGGTTCTCGAGAACCTCGACGGGGAGTCTGTGAGCCGAACGGACGACGACGCGAACGAGGTGATTCTTGGCCAGCAGCTGTTCTGCCACTAGCCGCCCTGTCTTGCCCGTGGCTCCAACGACCAAAATGGTCATCTAGAGCGTCACCGGTTCAGAATCCCACCCTGACGCCACCATTGATGACTCGACCGTCGAGCGGTGCCCAGGCATCGACCGTCCAGCGTCCATCGGCCGCCCGGTCGGGCCGAAGAAACGGGTCCTCCCATCGGGTTTGGCGTGTGTCGGTGAGATTCTCGCCGTTCACGAAGAGGCGCAGCGGACCCACACGCCGCTCAATCAGCAGGCCAACGATGTTGTATGACTCGCTCGTCTCACTGTACGGGTTGTCTTCGAGCCGCTGGCGTCCCGTGTAATACCACTCGACCCCGACCCGCCCGTTCTCGTTCTCCCACATCCCGACGAGGCCAATGCTGTGACGTGGCGTCAACTCCACGTCCCGTGCGACGCCGTCCTCCGTTTCACGGGAGTGAACGTAGGTGTAGCTCGCCGTAATGGAGAAGGGCGATCGGCGGAGCAGACCAAGGAGCTCCACACCCATGTTCGTGGTTGGTTCGACGAGGCTCTGCAGGACATAGGTCGATCGGTCGACCTTGACCGGGTGGGCGATGCGTGACCCAAAAAGGGTGGCCGTATACGAAACCGGACCGTGCGTGCGTGTGAGATCGATCGATACACTCCGTCCCCGTTCCGCCTGCAGTGGGCCTTCCACCTCAAGGCGGGTCAGACCGGCCGCTTCGGTTTCTTCGGTGAGCACCGAGGGACCGAAGAAACCGCTGCCGGTCGATATGCGAGTTGACCAGTTACCGGACCTGAGAAGCGCAGACGCGCGGGGACTGAAGAACGTCCCGTATTCGCTGTGGTGGTCCAGACGCCCACTGATCGAGATCGCCAGCCACGGTCTGATGTCGATGTCGTCCTGGATGAACACGCCGGGCGTTGTGTAGGTGTAGGCAAAGTGCGGGACATCGGTCGGGGTGTAGGCATCTTGCTCGATAGCCAGGCCGCCCACCCAGGTATGTGCTCCGCCTGCACCCCGAAGCGTCACCTCGCCGAAGTCGGTGCTGTGCCGATCGCGTTCGAGCACCTCCCCGAACTGGTGATCGTGCCACTGGCGGGCCGTGGTGGCCCGCGCCGTCACGACGTAACGTCCCGCCACCGGCCTCTGCCACAACGCGCCGACATCAAAGCGGCGGGTTTGGAGAGCTTCCGGGTAGGGGAGCCCAGTTGCCGGTAGGACTGCACCCGGTTGCGTTCCACCGTTCCGGTTCTCCAGCGTCGTGCCCACGGTCAGGAAGAACGACTGCCCCTGCCCGTCGTCCCAGAACAATCGCGGTCGCACCACACCGCGCTCGTAATGGGCCAGGTCAGACCACCCGTCGCCATCGACGTCCGTCTGGTGCTGGAAGTGGCCGCCCCCGAGAAAGGTGACACCCCATCTGTCGGACAACGGCGCGGATAACCACAAGACGCCATCTGTCGCGCCCCGTGTCGACTGGTTGATGAGGAACTCGTGCTCCGGTTCGTCGCCCGGACGACGAGAGAGTAGGTTGACGACTCCGCCAAGTGCTCCGGCACCGTAGAGTGCAGACGCGACGCCCTTGATCACCTCGATCTGATTGAGGTCCATCGGCGGAATCTGAAGTAGCCCCAGACCGCTTGGCTGGCTACCAAAGATTGGCAGGCCATCGGACAGGAAACGGGTATAGCGGCCACGCATACCCTGAATGCGAACGCTCGAGGCACCAAGTGACGGCGATGTTGTCTGCACGCGTAGTCCGCCCGTTTCGTTCAACATCATGCCGATGTCACCCGGCGTCATCAGCATCTTCTCTTCTACCTCTTCGCGATTGAGAACCTCGACTCGCATCGCCTGATCTTCAATTCGCCGCTCGGTCCGCGTGCTGGCAACGACCGTGACCTCCTCCTCCACCACTAGCTCCTCGACCAGTTCGACCCTGACCAACCGTTCCTGTCCCGCCACAACATCTACGGGAACGGTGATGGGAATGAACCCCTCCTGCAGGACGGTCACCTGAATGCTGCCCTCTGGCACACTCAGGACCACGACTCCGTTGTCGTCCGCGAGATGTGTGATTCCCGTCACGACCACCTCTGCGCCAGAGATGGGCTCCCCCGTGCTGATGACGATCTCTACTCGAATGGTTGCCGTTTGCGCTTGACCGCTGACATCGCACACCAGTCCAGCTACCAGAATTGCAGCAATACCGAGGGGACGGTTGCGGAGGGCCAAGTCTGCCAAAAGATAGCGCGAAACTAGCAGTCACACTCATCCGGCGCCATGGTTAGGAGATCGTGATGACAAACGTCGCGGCGGGGCGAGTCAAAGGACGCGCCCGTGATTAGGGTCAGCGGAAGAACGAGTAGTCACCGCGGACGCACCGGCGTCTGCTAGCCACCCAACTCTTTGAGTGTGAAGACAGTCTGGACTTGACAACCTGCGCCCGCTATTCTAGTACTAGAAGATGAAGACCAAGAGCCTGACCGACGCCGAGTTGCTGGTCCTCGGTCTGGTCGCCGAAATGCCGCGCCATGGCTATGAGCTTGAGCAGGTTATTGAGGAGCGTGGCATGCGTGAATGGACCCGGATCGGCTTTTCCTCGATCTATTTCGTCCTAGGCAAGCTCAAGAAGATGAGGTTGGTCACGGCCAAGAAGCCAGCTGAGGGGAATACGAGAAAGACCTATGCCGTGACGGAGATCGGGCGCGAGGAATTGGTCGTGCAGACGCTGACCGCGCTCAAGAACGTTCGTCCGAGCCATTCTTCGGTTCTGTTGGGGATGCTCCACTGGCCGGTACTGCAACGGAATGCGGCGCTGGAGGCTTTGCAGACGCGGGGCGAGGCGATCAAAAGGGAGTTGGAGCGGCTGGGGAACATCCAGGTTGATCAACAACCGCTGCCAGACTTTGTTGAGGCGCTTTTCAATTTCTCGATTGGCCAGCTACAAGCCGAGTCGGAATGGACAACGCTGACCTTGGACTACATGACGTGCAAACCCTGGGACACGTAAGAGGTGGACGATGGACACGAATGACCTGAAAGGCCTGAAGAAGAGATTAGAAGCACTCTATCTTCCATCGGACAAGGACTTCTCTCTGGTGGACGTGCCTGAAATGCGGTTTGTGATGATTGACGGTGAAGGACGCCCGAAGGGCGAGAATCACACTCAGGCGATCCAATGGCTATTCTGGGCGATCTACCCGCTCAAGCTCATCGGGAAGGAACGAATGGGGAAGTATTTTATCGAGCCGCCCCTGGAAGGTCTGTGGTGGGCCGATGATATGGAGGACTTCATCGCCGGGGACCAAGACAAGTTCAAGTGGCGAATGATGATTGTCACGGCAGACTGGGTCACCGATGAGATGTTTGAACAGGCTGTAGCCAAGACGGAGGAAAAGCGGGGGAAGGCTCCCAGCAGTCTGCGGCTGGACACCTATGACGAAGGAAAAAGTGTTCAGATCATGCACTTGGGTCCGTTCGGAGAGGACGTCCCGATTCTTTCCCGGCTGCACAAGGAATATCTGCCTGAGAACGATCTGATACCCAACGGGCATCACCATGAGATCTACCTGAATGATCCCCGCAGGGTGGCTCCCCACAAGCGAAAAACGGTGTTTCGACAGCCTGTGCGGTCGTCGGCCTGCTAGCGCGAAAGGGCTCAGGCGGGACGAAACACCGCCACCGCGCTATCAACGACTCTGCGCAGGACGAAACAACACGACCGCGCTATCAACGACTCTGCGCGGCAACCAGCTTGCGGACCCACCCGTCTCCTTTGGTCAGCAGATAGAGCTCCCCGGCTGAGTCGGTCCCCAGGCGCAAGCCGACCCGATTGCCTGGGCCGTAGGTGTTCGGGAAGCCTGCCACGTCGACCAGGTCGCGTTCGACGCCCCCGAGCATCAACCTGAGCTCCGTGATCTCGACCGGCTGATCGGCGTCGAGTGCGTCCGCATCGATGAAGAGCAATCGGCCAAGGGGGAACTCGGAGAAGACGTACTTGCCGCGCAACTCGGGGATAGCTTGGCCCCGGTAGACGAAACCTCCGGCGACCGCGTTGCCCTCGTCGTGGTCGTACTGCGCCACCGGATAGACGAAGTCGCTCTCGTCTTTGGACGGTAGGGGATACACCGGTCCCGGACGCGCGCCCTCCACGGTGTAGCCACTAGCGAACGTCCCCTCGCGCACCCGCCATCCGTAGTTGGCGCCCGGCACGCCGAGGTTGACCTCCTCTACCTGGTTCTGGCCAATGTCGCCGATGAACATCCTACCGTCCGTGTCCCAGGAAAATTGTTGGGGATGACGGAGACCGTATGCCCAAATCTCAGGGGCCACCCCGGCCTGACCGACGAAGGGGTTGTCCGGTGGAATCCCGTATCCCTTGCTTTCGTTTCCCCCGAGCGGGTCTATCCGGATGATCGCTCCCAGCGGCACGCTGAGTGACTGGCCGTTGTCGCGGGGATCTTGGCCCGAACCGCCATCGCCGAGGCAGGCATAGAGGATGCCGTAGTCCGACGAACCAGCTTCAGCGTTGGGATTGAACGCGATGGTTCCGACGTTGTGGTTAAAGGCGAATTGACCGATACGAAAGACTTCACGGGAGGTGCCATTGAACACTTCCGCACTCGGGTCATCTACGGTCCACTCTCGGATCACGCTTTCGTGGCTGTCGGCATCGTCATCCAGGTAGTCGGCGACGCCGCTGTCAGACCGGGCGCTGTAGGCGGTGTAGAACTTGCCGAACCCCGGCTGTCCTTCGTCGCCGAACTGTGGGTGGAAGGCCACGCTGACCAGGCCGGATTCGTTCGGAAACATGGAGTCGTCGAAACCGATGTCTTGATCGCGAACGTCCAGGTAGGTGACCGGAGCCGTGCCGGTTTCATCGGTCATGTACAGGAGCCCGCGTAGGTCGTTGAGGATCAACCGGCCGGATCCGTCGCCCACGGGCATCAGGTACTGGATCCGCGCGTAGGCCTGGTTGGTGGGGACACCCGTGCTGGAATCCGATGTCTGCGGTGCGCGAACGAACTCCTCGGCGCCGACGACCAGGTCGCCCTTCTTGATCTTCTCTGGAATCGGGTCCTGCAACGGTTCCGACTGAGACCCGAACGCATACAGCGTGGGAAGAAGAGCCATGGCTACGGCTACACTAAGAGGTCCTGTGAGGTGCATCTGTTGGCTCCCGATTGTGCAGCGACGTTGCTGCGCTATTGAGGACTACCTTCGTGACGGACGACAAGAAGTATTTGCCAAACACACGGACGAGATCCAGCCAGACGCTCATCCAGGGGCGACCGGATGCATCGCGCGGACGGTTCTAGGCCGCAGAGCTAGAGCGTGAAGGACAGCGAATCGGCAGGTCTACCGAGCGTTCCCTATCCGCGTTTGGACAGGCTGTTCCGTACCTCAGAGCGCATCTGGCACGACCGAGAGGACGTCCGCGACCAGTGCGGGCAGGTGACCTCGTGGGCGTTCTGGTACTGGCTCCTGTGGCACGGGGCGCGCGAGTATGAGGAAGTACGGGCGAGCCTGTATCGGCCGCCTCCTGAGAACCTGACGTGCCGGGTGGTTGGGAAGGGCGACGAGGACGTCTATCGCCAATCGGGCCTCGTCAACTCGGGCCGGATGCTCCGGTGCCTGGCAGATGCCGGCTGCGATCTCGCAGGCACGAGTACCGAGGTCCTCGACTTCGGTTGCGGGTGTGGACGTCTCTTGCAGTGTTTCGCGCGCTACGCTGACCGCTGCCGGCTTGTAGGCGCGGATGTCGACGAACAGGCGATCGCGTGGTGCCGAAGCGCCTTCGATTTCGCCGAATTCGCCGTGTTGCCAAAGGTGTCTCCGAGCGACTTCGAGACGGCGCGTTTCGATGTGATTTACGCCTACTCGGTGTTTAGTCATCTCCCGGAGCAAAGCCATCGCGCGTGGTTGGAAGAGCTGCACCGGATCGCGAAGCCGGGCGCCGTGCTCGTGCTGACCATCATGGGGCGGAATTGTCTGCAGCAGTACGCGAGCGGGAAACGGCTTGACGAGGCTCCGTCAGCCAGCCAGGTCGCGGCGGATCTTACGGAGTGCGAGCGGACCGGCTTTCTCTTCTATCCGTACGAAGCGCTGAATTCCGGAGAATCGAGCAACGCGGCGTTCTTCGACTCCTGGGACCTCGACCAGTACGGCTCGACGTTTATCCTACCGACGTACGTCAGGGAACACTGGGTGGACGTGTTCCAGCTCGTCGCGATCCGCGAAGCACCGGACAGATGGCAGGACTACGTCATCCTGAGACGATAGGGTTGAGCGGCTCCGTCGCACTAACCACTGCTATCGTCCGTCGAAGATGTGCTGCACGGTAGCCTCAAGCCTGTTGGCGGACGCTTGAAACTCACTGTACTGGTCGGGCACCGTGTAGGCACCCACGACATCCGCGACGCTGCGACCGGCGGCCTTCCCTTCCTGGGCCTTGCTCAGCAGGTCGTTGTAGAACCCGGAGTAGTCCACGAGGTCGCTCCATCTGTGCGGATCGTCCGCATGGCCAGGAATGATCGTGTCAACGTCCTGAATGCCCTCGACCGCCTTCTTCAGTGTCGCCCCGAACTCGATCGCGCTCCCGTTCGTGTTGTCCACATCGAGATAGGGCAGACCCTTGCGCGCGAACATGTCACCGGTGTGCATCGTGCGGGCGGCCTTGAACACCACGAACGTGTCGCCATCGGTGTGACCTCGACCGAAGTAGTACAGGTCGATCTGGTCAGGACCGCTGAACAGTGAGGATCGGACGGAGAAGACCGTCTTGGGCAGGAATTTCTTGTTGTCGCCCTGGAATGCCTCGCAGTTCGTGATTGAGCCACCCTCGAAGCCAGTGCCGTCGTCGCAGGTTGATTGCGACATGTGCGCGTAGGTGTTCTTGTGTGCCACGAAGTGGACCGTGTCTGGGAACTCGTTGTTGGAGCCACTGTGGTCCCAATGCGTGTGGGTATTGATGATGGTCGTGATTGGCTTGTCGGTGATCTTGCGCACTTCGGCAAGGATGTCTTCGCCGTAACCCTTGATCTTGGTGTCCACCAGGGCCACGCCCTCGGACGTCACGAAAACCACGGTATTTCCACCCGTTCGCATGCCCTGTGCCGCTGGGTCCGAGGACAGCATGAACAGATTGTCGGCGAGCTCGAGCGGGCGGATGGGGTGTCGGTCCTGTCGAGCCTCGTTGGTGACCAAGGCCAGGAGCACACCAACGAGTGTGAGCGTCGCCAGGCTTAGAATGCGTCTCATCTCTACCTCCAGGCGGCTACTATACCACCCAAGGATATCGTCACTACGTTGCCTGAGCTTCCCGAAGTCGAGCGTGCGCGGCGGCTGATCGAGCGTGTGGCGGGCGGTCGCCGTATCGCGAGTCTGGTGTGCGCCCGCGACCCGATCGTCTTTGACGGCGTCGACGGCCCCCGGCTGCGCCGAGCCCTGACCGGACGGACGGTGTTGGTCGTGGCCAGGCGGGGCAAGCATCTGTGGCTCGAACTCGACCGACGGCCATGGCCGTGCTTCCATCTGGGGATGACGGGGGCCTTTCACGCTCCGGGCGAGACGCCTCTCAGGCTGGCGTCAAGTCCCGCAGTTGAGGAGCTGTCGTGGCCACCCAGGTTCACCAAGATCCGGCTGATCCTGGACGATGGCGGCGAGCTGGCGATGACGAACAAGCGCCGTCTGGGCCGGATCAGACTTCGACAGGACCCGCTGGGCGAAGCCCCGATCAGCCAGCTGGGCTTCGATCCACTTCTCGACCTTCCGTCTCCCGCGCGATTCTCAGACCTCGTGGCCAAGCGGTCGACACCGGTCAAGGCTCTGCTCCTGGACCAGGCGTTCGCCGCCGGTGTCGGCAACTGGATCGCCGACGAGGTGCTATATCAGGCCAGGCTCGACCCCAGTCGGAGGGCCGACGAGCTCACTCGCGCAGAGGTCCGTCGGTTGCGTGGGAAGCTCAAGCATGTCGTTGAGACCGCAGTCAGGGTGGATGCGGACAAGTCGCGGTTTCCTCGAGGCTGGCTCTTTCACCGCCGGTGGAAACGGGACCCGACGGCAACGACACTCGGTGGCGACCGCATCGAGCATGTGACGATTGGTGGTCGGACCACTGCATAGGTCCCGAGGATTCAAGGTTGACGGATTCTGTAACTGATTAGGAAATATGAAGTTATGCCGCAGAGGCTCTTGACTTGCCTGTCCTTTCCAAATAGGCTACGAATGGCGAAGGGTGTAGGTTTTCGGACCGGGAGAGGCAAGGCCAAGAATGAGACTCGCGGCTGGGCTGGTGGCCATCGGCGTACTGGGTTTGCCGGCGATGCCGAGCGCCCAGCCAGCCTCCGCTCCGTCGGACCACCGCGCGTTGATTGGGCGCTACTGCGTCACCTGTCATAACGAGAGGCTCAAGACCGCCGGTCTGAACTTGGACGGGCTCGATGTGACGACCGTCGGCGAGCACCCGGAGGTCTGGGAAAAGGTCGTTCGGAAGCTGCGCACGGGCATGATGCCTCCGCCCAATCGACCGCAGCCTCCCGCCGCCGAGCGCGGCGCGCTGGCGTCGTGGTTGGAGACGTCGCTTGACGATGCGGCCAGCTCGAACCCCAACCCCGGGCGCACGGACACTCTCCGCCGACTCAATCGCACTGAGTATCAGAACGCCGTTCGGGACCTCCTGGCCCTCGACATCAACGCCGCGTCGCTGCTTCCGCCCGACGAGAGCGGGCACGGCTTCGACAACGTGACGGTGAGTGACCTCTCTCCGGTTCTCCTGGACCGATACATTTCCGCGGCGCAGAGGATCAGTCGGTTGGCCATTGGCACCACGCAGACGGCCCTCCAGAGTGAGGTCATTCGCGTGGCCGGCGACGTGACCCAGGAAGAGCGCATGCCTGGTCTCCCGATTGGCACCCGGGGTGGGACCGTCGTGCCCTTCACCTTTGCGCAGGACGGAGAGTACGACATCCAGATTCGACTCGCGCGAAACCGGGTCGGGTTCGTTGGCGGCTTGCGAGAGCCCGGTACGCACCTCCTGGACGTGCTTCTCGACCGCGAGCACGTCGAGACATTCACGGTCGAGAAGCCCCCCGAGGGTGAGGATCATACGCTCGTCGACGAACACCTGAAGATTCGCATTCCGGTGACGGCGGGGCCGCACGACCTCGGTGTGACCTTTCAGAAGCGCTCGTCGTCGTTGCTCGTGAGTGAGCGCCAGCCGCTGCAATCGCGCTTCAACGAAACGCGGCACCCCCGTTCGACGCCGGCGGTTTACGAGGTCTCGATTTCGGGACCGTATTCGCCACGCGGTGTTGCCGATACGCCGAGTCGTCGACGGATCTTCGTCTGCCGGCCAACTGACTCCCTTCCGGAGACCGAAGAGGCCTGCGCCCGCGAGATTTTCTCCACGCTTATGCGCCGCGCCTATCGAAGAGCGGTGTCCGAGGCGGATGTGGAACGGGTGATGGCCTTCTACCGAGCGGGCCGATCCGAGGGTGATTTCGATGCGGGCGTCGGCAAGGCCCTGAGCGCAGTCCTCATGAGCCCAGCCTTCCTCTTCCGCGTCGAGCTCGACCCGGATCAGGCGGCGACGGGAGCCCCCTACCGGGTGAGCGACATCGAGTTGGCATCCCGGCTGTCGTTTTTCCTCTGGAGCAGTGGGCCCGATGACGAACTGCTCGACGTGGCCATTCGCGGCGACTTGAGCCGGCCGGGCGAGCTGGAGCGACAGGCGCGCCGCATGCTCGGGGACCCACGGTCGCACAATCTCGCGAGCAACTTTGCTGGACAGTGGTTGATGCTGCGGAACCTCCGGTCGGTCAGCCCGAACGCGAGGCTCTACCCTGACTTTGACGACAATCTCCGCCAGGCCTTCCGCGAGGAAACTGAACGGTTTTTTGACAGCGTTCTTCGGGAAGACCGAAGCGTGCTGGACCTTCTCGGGGCCGACTACACCTTCTTGAACGAACGCTTGGCCAAGCACTATGGGGTCCCCGGCGTGTACGGCAGCCGCTTTCGGCGTGTGACGCTCCCAGAGGAGAGCCAGCGTGGCGGGCTGCTGCGGCAGGGCAGCATCCTGGCCGTCACCTCGTACGCGACGCGGACGTCGCCGGTCATACGCGGAAAGTGGGTCCTCGACAACATTCTCGGCGCACCGCCCCCACCCCCGCCCGCGAACGTGCCCGTGCTCGAGGAGAATTCGGTCAACGCGGCGCTGCCGATGCGGGAGCGGCTCAGCCAGCACCGGAACAATCCGGTGTGCGCGAGCTG
Source organism: Vicinamibacterales bacterium (assembly GCA_965249105.1). Lineage (GTDB taxonomy): Bacteria > Acidobacteriota > Vicinamibacteria > Vicinamibacterales > UBA8438 > CAUZIB01. The sequence continues at coordinate 4,277,207 of OZ252219.1, forward strand.
CCACACCACGATCGACCCGGTCGGGTTCGCGCTTGAGAACTTTGATGCGCTTGGACGCTGGCGGGACCACCACGCCGATAGCGGAGCCATCGACGCAACGGGTGGACTGCCCGGCGTTGGAGAGGTCGACGGCGTCGCGGGACTGGAAGCTGGATTGTTGAGCCGCCCGGAGCTGTTCGCCGGACGGGTCACCGAGAAACTGTTGACCTTTGCGTTAGGACGGGGAATCGAGTACTACGACGCACCGGCCGTTCGCCAGGTTCTGCGCGATGCAGAGCCGGATGACTATCGCTTTGCCTCACTCATCCTTGGCATTGTGAAGAGCGTACCGTTTCAGATGAGGACATCGACATGATCATCACCAAGAAGGCCCTACCCAGGCGCACTTTTCTCCGCGGGTTGCAGGCGACGCTGGCGTTGCCGTTACTGGACGCGATGATTCCAGCGGCGACGGCATGGGCCAAGACGCCGGCGCAACCGGTGCGGAGGTTGGGCTACGTGTTCATCCCGATGGGCTGTGACCATGCTCGCTGGATACCCACAGGCCAGGGGGCGCTCACCGAGCTGTCGCCCAGCCTCAGCCCCCTGGAGTCGCTGAGGGACCAACTGACCGTCGTGACCAACCTCGAACTGGAGAACTCGTATCCAGGCACCCACGACACCTCGAATTCAGGGTTTCTCAGCGCGGCCTTTGCCAAGCATACGGAGAGTTCCGACTATCACCTGGGAACGACCGCCGACCAGCTCGCGGCGAAACAGATCGGGCAAGAGACGCAGTTGCCGTCGCTCGAGCTGTCGATGGACGTCGACCCCCTCGCCGGCGTGTGCAACAACGGCTATGCCTGCGTCTATATGAATTCCTTGTCCTGGTCATCACCGACGGCCCCGCTCCCCTCCGAGGCGCATCCCCGGATCGTCTTCGAGCGTCTCTTTGGCGAGGGCGGCACCCCCGAGGAGCGGCGTGTGGCGCTCAAAAGTCGGGCCAGTCTGCTCGACTCGTTCAGTGACGAGATCGGGCGTCTGAAGGGAGCGCTGGGGACGCCAGACCGCGCCCGGGTCGATCAATATCTGGACAGCATTCGAGAGGTTGAGCGGCGGATCCAACGGGCGGAGGCGGCAGCGGAAGACAACCCTGATCCCGATCTAGACAGGCCGATGGGCGTCCCGGCAGCGTTCGCCGACCACGCCACGCTCATGTTCGACCTCCAGGCGCTGGCGCTGCAGGGCGACATCACCAGGGTCATCACCTTCCAACTCACGCGGGAGCTCAACAACCGTACCTATCCGGAGATCGGTGTGCCAGACCCGCATCATCCGACCAGTCACCACGGGAACGACCCTGAGAAGCTGGCGAAGATCGCGAAGATCAACACGTTCCATGTATCGCTCTTTGCGCAGTTCCTCGAGAAGCTCAAGGCCACGCCCGAGGGCAACGGCTCCCTGCTCGACAATACGGTCTACCTGTATGGCAGCGGGATTGGAAACCCGAGTCTGCACGACCATCAGAACCTGCCGATTCTGGTGGCCGGAGGCGCGGCGTGTGGCCTGAAGGGTGGGCGCCACATCAAGTACGCAGAGCAAACCCCGCTGGCCAACCTCCACCTGACGTTGCTCGACCGGGCCGGCGTCCAGATCGACGCCTTTGGTGACAGCAACGGCAAGGTGGAAGACCTCTTTGACGAAGTGTCGGTGTGACACACGGCTGCCTGGAGAAGTGACATGAACGTGGGACGAATCGTCAGACTATCGGTCGTGGGCGTTGGGCTGAGCGTGGCCGCGGCCAGCGCCGCCGAAGACTCGACACTCGCCGACGCGGCAGAGACGGGAAGAACGACGCTGGTTCGCACGCTGCTCGATTCGGGCGCCGATGTAAATGGGACGCAGGTTGATGGCATGACGGCGCTGCACTGGGCGGTGTATCACGACGATGCGGTCACCACTTCACTGCTGGTGAAAGCAGGTGCCGACGTCGGCGCGGCGAACCGGTATGGCGTGACTCCGATCTCGTTGGCGGCCACCAACAGAAATGCGGACGTCGTCAGGCTGCTGCTCGATGCAGGGGCCGATGCGAATGCGACACTCTCGGGTGGAGAGACGGTTCTCATGACGGCGTCGCGCACGGGTAGCGTGGAGTCAGTCACGGCGCTGCTTTCCGGGGGTGCCGACCCGAACGCCCAGGAGCAGCGCGACCAGACGGCGCTGATGTGGGCGGCAGCCGAAGGGCACGCACCGGTCGTCAAAGCCCTCATCCACGCGGGGAGTGATGTGCACGCCAGCCTCACGTCCGGATTCACGCCGCTGTTCTTTGCCGTACGTGGTGGACACCTGGACGCGGTGCGGACGTTGCTCGAGGCCGGTGTCGATGTGAATGAGGTGCTGCAGCGTGTGAAGGAGGGTTCGGGGGCCTTCCTCAACAGCGTGAGCAAACGGCCGGTGGATGACGGCATGAGCCCGCTGTTACTCGCGGTCAGGAACGGGCACTTCGAGCTGGCGGTGGCCCTCGTGGCGGCTGGGGCCGACCCGAATGACCAGCGAACGGGATTCAACCCGCTGCACACGGTGACCTGGGTGCGCAAGCCAGACGCCAGTGACCTGGGCGACCCCTCACCGACGGGCTCGGGGAGCCTGACGAGTCTCGACTTCGTCAAGAACCTCGTGGAGTTGGGGGCGGACGTCAACGCCCAGCTTCTGGGGACGAAGGCCCGTCCCCCCCACACGGCCTCTCGGATCGAGATGGAAGGGGCCACGGCGTTGCTCATGGCGGCTGACCGAGCGGACACCGCGCTGATGCGTGTGTTGCTCGACCTGGGCGCAGACCCGTCGCTGGTCAACGTGAAGCACACCACCCCACTGCTGGCGGCGGCCGGTCTCGGCACCGGGGCCCCTCTCGAAGAGGCCGGCACCGAGCTCGAAGCGATCGAAGCCGTGCAGTTTCTCCTCGAGATGGGTGCGGACATCGACGCCGTGGATCAGGACGGCAACACGGCGATGCATGGGGCCGCGTTCGCGCACTTTCCCAGGGTCGTCGAGCTACTGGCCGAGCGCGGGTCAGACCCGGCGGTGTGGTCAGTGCCCAACAACGGGGGACTGACGCCGCTGTTCATCGCCGAAGGGCACCGGGGTGGGGGGTTTAAGCCATCGCGTCCGACCATGGATGCCGTGGCAGCGCTCATGCTTCTCGAACAACTGCCCATGGACGGACCTCGCCCGAAGGTGCGAGACATCTACGCCAAGCCGCCCAAGGTAGTCGAGCCGCCCAAACCACCCCAACCACGGCCGTAGCTCTTGTACTCGAGACGTGTCGCAGGTCTGGCGCTGTTAGTTGGCGTCACCGCCGTGACAACCCCGGTCGCTGCACAGGAACTGGAGCCTCGCGCCTACTCTGTCTCGCCCTACGGCGTGAACTTCGTCGTCTTCTCGTTCAGTCGGTCGGACGGTGACATCGCGTTTGATCCGTCGTTGCCCTTCGAGGATGTGTCGGCCACCATTCGTACCTTCGGTGTCGGGTATGTCCGATCGCTCAACGCTCTGGGGCGGTCGGCCAACATCGGGGTGAGCGTCCCCATCCTCGACGGTGTGCTGGAAGGGCTCGTGTTCGGAGAGCCGGCACGCGGCACCCGACGCGGGCCGGCCGATGCACGATTCCGGTTCGCCATGAACCTGATCGGCGCGCCGGCCATGTCAGCGAGTGAGTTCGCCAGCTACCAACAAGACTGGACCCTTGGCTTCAGCGTCGTCGGGGTCGCGCCGAGCGGCCAGTACGACGCGACGAGATTCGTGAACATCGGGTCGAACCGGTGGGCCGTCAAGCCGGAGCTCGGGGTGTCGAAGCGGGTCGGTCGGTGGTTTCTGGATCTCTATGGCGGCGTGTGGCTGTTTGAGACGAATGATGACTTCGTCGGGCAGACTCGCAGCCAGCATCCAATCGGCGCCGGCCAGTTCCATCTGGGCTACACGGTTCGACCACGGCTGTGGGTCGCCCTCGACCTGAACTACTACACCGGTGGGCGGACGGAGATCGATGGCATCAAGAACTTCGACTTTCAGAAGAACTCGCGCGCGGGTGTGACGGTGTCGGCGCCCCTGGGCCGGCGTCAGTCCCTCAAGGCCTCGTTCAGCATGGGTGCCCTGACCACCGTGGGTGCCGACTTCAACTCGGTTGCGGTCGGCTATCAGGTCTTGTGGGGCGCCGGACTGTGATCGACGAGCCCGGTGACCCAAGAGAGGTGACAGCAATGAGACTCCGAAGTCTTCGACAGGCGTTGGCGTGTGGGCTGGCGATCACGGCGGTCGCCGGCACGACGCTTCTATCCGGACAGGAACCGCCGTCTGGACCGATGGGCGAATGGCGCGCCTTCGGGAACGACGGGGCCAACACGAAGTACTCCCCGCTCGCCCAGATCACGCCAGAGAATTTCAACGATCTGAAGATTGCGTGGCGGTGGACATCGATCTCGACCGAGGTGGTCGCGGAACGACCTGAGATTCAGCCCGGTCCCTTCAAGACGGCACCGTTGATGATCGGCGGTGTGGTCTACGTGAGCACCTCTCTCAGCCAGGTGGCGGCACTCGATGCCGGCAGCGGCGAACTGCTGTGGTCCTACGACCCCCAGACCTACGACCGGCTCGATCGTCCAGCCAATATGGGTTGGCAGCACCGGGGCGTGTCCTACTGGGAGGATGACCGGAGCGACGACGCCCGCGTCTTTATCGCCACCCACGACCTTCTCTTGGTTGCGTTGAACGCGCGCACCGGTTCGCAGTATCCCAACTTTGGTGCTGATGGCGCCGTTGACCTGAGTCTTGGTCTGGGGCGCGCGATCGACCGTTCGCGCTTTACCAATTCGCAGCCGCTGGCCATCGTGGGAGACACCGTCATCGTGGGGAGCATTGTGCAGGACACGTCGCTGACCCGTCGCGAGGCAGACCCAGGGCATGTGCGCGCGTTCGACGCCCGGACCGGCGAGATGAAATGGGTGTTCAACACCATTCCTCAGGAAGGGGAATTCGGAGCTGACACCTGGGAGAACGAGTCGTGGCGCTATAGCGGGCACACGAATGTTTGGGGCACGATGGCGGTCGATGAGGAGCTCGGCTACGTCTACCTGCCGACGGGCACGCCGACCAACGACTGGTACGGCGGGATGCGTCACGGCGATAACTTGTTCGCCGAGAGCATCATCTGTGTCGATGTCGAGACGGGGGAACGTGTCTGGCACTTTCAGGCCGTGCACCATGGGCTCTGGGACTACGATTTTCCGACGGCGGCAAACCTCGTGGACATCACCGTCAACGGACGTGAGATCAAGGCGCTGGCGCAGACGAGCAAGCAGGCCTTCACGTACGTGCTCGACCGTGTCACCGGCGAGCCGGTCTGGCCGATCGAGGAGCGACCCGTGCCGGCCGGTGACGTCCCGGGCGAGTGGTACTCGCCGACACAACCCTTCCCGACCAAGCCAGCTCCGTTCGACCTGCAGGGGATCACGGAGGACGACCTCATCGACTTCACTCCGGAGCTCAAAGCTGAAGCGCTGAGAATTGCCGAGCGAGCGCAGCTGGTCCCGTTCTTTACGCCCCCGCCGGTCCGCGGCCAGCACAAGCCGATCATCCAGGCGCCAGGTCCGGGCGGTGGTATCAACTGGCCTGGAGCGGCGGTCGACCCTGAGACTGGGCGACTGTTCATCCCGTCGCAGACCCGACTCCGAGCGGTTGAGCTGGTTGAGTACCCGCCGCCGGCGACAGTCGGATACTTCACCGACCCGTGGGCCGTCGCGGTTCCCGGACCGCAGGGACTTCCGCTGGTCAAACCCCCGTACAAACGGGTGACGGCCATCGATCTGAACACCGGGGACCACCGTTGGATGAGCCCGCACGGCGACGGCCCGAGGAATCACCCGGCGCTTCGGGACCTGAATCTACCGGCGCTCGGTGGCCACGTCGGCATGCACGGTGGGGGACCCCTCGTCACGAAGACGCTCCTGGTCGTCAATTCCGGCGGCCGATACTTCAGCACCGAGACCGACGCCTCCAAAACGATCAGTGCGTATCACAAGGACAATGGCGAGTACCTCGGGTCGGTGACCTTACCGTCGGTGCCTTACGGCAACCCGATTACCTACCTGCACGAGGGAAAGCAGTACATCGCGGTGGCGGTGGGCACCGGCGCCGGGTCGGCCACGCCGGAGATTATCGCCCTGGCTTTGCCCTGAGCGACCTGACGGACTGCCCGCGCGGCGACAGCCGATACCCCACGTCGAGACTCTGGGTCAGACCCAGCGCCTTGAGCTTACGGACCCTGACCTTGAACGCTGCTTTCTTCATGCCGCATCGTTGCGCGAGGTCGGCTGCGAGCTCTGCCGGGTGCGCGTTGATGACCGCCAGGCACTTCTGTGTCCAGGGTCCGGTCGTACTCCGCGAGTCGATCCGCTCTAGACGCGTGAGGATCGTCTGAAGCTCCGCCCTATCTGGGACCTCATCGCGGAGGGCCACCCGTGGGTCGGGACCAGCGAACGAGAGGCGAATCCGATAGAGCTCTCCGTCCGGCCGCTTCGACAATTCCGAAAGCAGCGCGGCGAGATTGGTGAATCCGGCCGCGAGTGCTTCAGGCTCCGTGACCCGGGACAGGTCGACGATGTCGACGGCCTCTACCCTGAGCTGACCGATCGCGGTGAGCAGCGTCCCGCCAGGCTTGACCGTGGGGCGTCGCCAGCGGCGAAACGTGAGCGTCACGGCACCGTCTCGTATTCCTCGGAGCGTTGCCTGTTTCAGTAGCACTGCTGATAGAGTGTCTCGCGTCCGGCCCACCCACACAACCATGCCGCGGATTCGTCAGATTGCGCTCGGACTCTGGGTGTCGCTGATCGTGACCCTCACGGTGCTCTATGCCGTCAACCCGGAGTGGAGGACGGCCGAGACGTGGGCCGACGTCCTGCAGCGCTCCGGTCAGCCCGTGCTGCTGGGCTATCTGGTGTTGAGCGTCGTGCGGCCGCTCACGCTGGTGCCGAGTACAGTGCTGATCGTCGTAGGCACGCTCCTGTTCCCGGCGCAACCGTGGTTCGTGGGAATCAGCTCGCTGGCCGGGGTTGTCGTGTCGGCAGCTGGGATCTACTACTTCTTCGAGTTTCTTGGTCTGGCCGAGCTCTTCGAGCGACACCATGCCGCGCGGGTGCGACGGCTCGAAGGGGAGGTGCGCCGAAAGGGCTTTTGGGTCGTCCTGGCCTGGTCGGCATTCCCATTCGTCCCGACCGACATCATCTGCTACGTGGCGGGGACGCTCAGGATGAATCTCTGGGTCTTTCTGTCCGCCGTTGCGCTCGGAGAGCTGCCGATCGTGACCTTCTACGTCGCGATGGGAGGCTGGCTCCTTAACGGGTGACCTGAACTCACCAGACTAACCCTAGGGCGCGCCGCTGGCCCGCTCTCCGGACCGCTCAGCGTTGAGGATGTTTGACATCGCGCGGTTGCCTTCGTGACAGGCGTACTCGTAGATAACGTAATCATCGAGACGCGGCATCGGTCGGGTCGCGGTCCACGACGCCGTGTATACGGTCGGGTCCTCGATCGTGAACCGATAGTCGATCAGGTCGTCGGCGACCCGCGTGTACCGTTCGACCGCCACCGTGTTTGGCGAGGACGGGAATCGGTGTCGCGTCTGCTCGCTGAAGTTTTTCGTTTCGACGACAAGTGTGTCGCCCTCCCAGCGTCCACGAGAATCTCCATTCCACTGCGGGATCCGTTCGCTCAGCGTCGGGCGTCCATCAAGAGGAATAATGCGCACGTCGTGGATGTTCTCGACGTGGATGGCGACGTGGTCTGGTGTCTGAACGATGTGATACGTGTTGTTGTAGCCGGTCGAGACGGGTGGGACGCCGTGATAGGTCTTGGGTTCAAGGTGTCGTCGCAACACCGCGTTGTGTGATTGAGCATAGGTGATCGCCAAGTGCCTCCGCGGGTGTCTTCCAGCCGAGGGTCTTGCGGGGGCGACTGTTGAGAGCAGCAGCAACGGCGTCAAGATCATCACGAGAGTGTCTGGACAGGTCGGTGCCTTTGGGAAAGTACTGCCGCAGCAGGCCGTTGGTGTTCTCGTTCGTGCCGCGTTGCCAGGGGCTGTGTGGGTCGCAGAAGTAGATTGGCAGACCGGTGTCGATTCGGAGTTGAACGTGTTGAGCCATCTCGGCGCCTTGGTCCCATGTCAGTGAACGGCGAAGCTGCGTGGGCAGCGTGATGATCGACGACGCGATGGCGTCTCGGACGGCCTCGGCACCATGCCCCGCCAGGGCGGGACCGTTCTTGATCCGAGGCTGCCCATAGTCATCCATGCGAGGCAGATGCAGCAGCATCGTGAATCGGCTGGTGCGTTCCACGAGGGTCCCAATCGCAGAGCTCCCCAGTCCGACAATCAGGTCACCTTCCCAGTGTCCTGGGACCGCCCGATCGTCTGCTTCGGCGGGGCGCTTGCTGATCATGATTTCGGCAGTGACGAACGCCTTGCCGCGTCCTCGTGTCCGTGCTCTTGGCACGCGCAGCGCCCGGCCGGTCCGCAAGCACGCCACCAGGTCGCGTCGCAGTGCCCCTCGTCCCTGCACGTAGAGCGCCTGGTAGATGGCCTCGTGGGAGATCCGCATCGACTCCTCATCGGGGAAGTCGACCTTGAGTCTGTTGGCAATTTGCTCAGGACTCCATGACGCCGCCCAGCGTCGGTCTTGACGGCGCCCGTGGCGGCGACCGTTCCAGTGCACATGGGGACCAGGCACCCTCGTCCCGTCGGCGGCCGTAATCCTGCCGGCGAGTCGGTCTTGCACGTACCGGCGCAGTTCGTCGTGTGCAGCGAGCTTCGCCACCTGCGGTCTTTTCGCCTTCAGGTCGGCGTGCCACTGCGCGGTCGTCGCGCGATACTCGAGTCCGCCACTGCGGGTTGCCGCATTGCGACGGAGCTCCCGAGAGATGGTCGACGGGGACCGGCTGATTCGCCGAGCGATATCACGAACCCCGCAGTGCTGGGCGTGCAAGATGGCGATCTCTTCTCGTTCGGCAAACGACAGGTAGCGCCCCGACAGAGGGGCCAGGCTGATCGGCGGCATGCCTCCACTTTCGCGGAACCATCTCGTTCCGACCGGCTGGGACACGCCGGCCCCCAGCGCCGCCTCGTCGCTGGACAACCCGCAGGCGATCGCCTCCCAGAACCGACGCCGATGCTCACGGCGTCCCGCCGTGGGACGACCCGGCGACCGCATCGGAAGACGTCCCGCGAGGGGTGACCGACGACGTTTCGGTGTTCCCATCGCAACTCCTCACCGTTGAGGTGTTGCGACGACCGTTTGAATCTACCGGTGATGCACCGGTCCCAGTTGCTGCGGTCTAACCACGAATCGGCGGGATGTTCCCGCAGATACGCAGCTCTTGCCGCCGTTCGGTCGCGGGTCTCTTGCCTCAGCGGGAGCCGGCCATCGGGCGGGTCGACGATCAGAGATGTGCGCTTGTCCGAGCTGACCTTGCCACGGTCGAACCACAGAGCGTTGTAGGCACCGACTGAGCCCGGCGGGGGAGCTCTGTCAACGTGCACCGAAGCGTTTCGCTCGGCCGCTTCTTCGTCTGTGTAGAACGCTCTGCCTTCCATTGAGTCCGGTCGTTGCAGCGGGGTGAGGCTGGCATACGACCAGACACCGTTGAGGTCGGGGTCGCCCCACGCCGTTCGCGGCACGTCCTGCCCGCCGACCGGGGTGAGTCCCAGCCACATGACCCCGAGTGCGGCAGCCAGCCAACTCCCGCGAGAGACACGTCGGTGGTGCATGGAAAGCCTCCTCAGAGGTGTGGATGTGACCATGTGACGAAGTGTCTCACCTGCCCGAGCTCGGAGCAAGCGGGCCGACGAGCCAGGCGACGTCCACCCAGAACGAGTACCCCAAGGTCACCAGAGCACCGGCAGCGACCCAGACTGCCACCGTCGGCGGAATGATCGGTCCGAGACAGATGAGGAGCGCCACGCCCTGGAAAACGCAGACGCTCTTCCGGCGAGTGCTCGGTGGAAGCGTCGCTCGCAGCGTTGGCCAGACCCACCCGGCCGCCACGAAGAGGTATCGAGGTGTGCCGATGACGATCACCCACGGGCCGACTTTCCCGCTTTCCCAGACCAGGACCGAGAGCATCAGCATCAGAAAGGTGTCCAGCTCCATGTCGAACCGCGCTCCAAATGTCGAGGAGGCACCGGTACGGCGTGCGACCCATCCATCGACGCCATCGAGGACAATCGCGACAGTCGACACGCCGATGATCCACCAGTAGCCGGCGGCGTGAAGGATGGTGGGTTGCAGGGCCAGAGCCGCGACCGGCAGCACGAGTGTCGCGCGACCAAGCGTGACGCGATTCGCGGACCCAAGACCGGGTGCCGCGAGGTTGGCGGGCGCGGACCATAGCACAAGCACTGCGAGTGCTCCGTATCCAGCCAACACCTGCACCAAGTAGCTGACCGGCAAGTCGAAGAGCGCCCACGCCGGTAGCGACAGCAGAAGCAGCGGGAGGCCGCCGGCCGCCAGGTCGAGAACGGCCCGGCGCCGGACCTCATCGCGCGTGGGGACCGAGCCCGTATTGTGGGCGACTGTCCTCATGAGGTATCGTCCGTCCGCTGGAAGTTACTCCCTTGGCGGACATTCAGGTCGCTCGACAGTTCTGGATCCGCGCTCCCCGTCACGGGGAGATCGTGACGGCAGAGCTGCCTGCAAGGCAAGCCGACGAGGTGCTGGTTCGGACGAAGTACTCAGGCATCAGCCGGGGCACGGAAGCGCTGGTGTTCAAGGGCGAGGTTCCACCCTCTCAGCGCGAGAGCATGCGCGCGCCCTTTCAAGAGGGTGACTTCCCGGGACCGGTGAAGTACGGCTATATGAGTGTCGGCACCGTGGAGGAGGGTCCCGACGAGCTCACCGGGCGCTCGGTGTTCTGCCTCTACCCGCACCAGGATCTCTATTGTGTTCCGGCCCAGGCGGTGGCTCCCGTGCCGAGCGATATCCCGGTGACGCGAGCCTTGCTCGCCGCCAATATGGAAACGGCGGTCAACGCCGTCTGGGATGCGGGGGTGACGGTCGGCGACCGGGTGGCCGTCATTGGGGCTGGTGTGGTTGGCCTGCTGGTGGCGTGGCTCTGCCGACAGATACCGGGCACACAGGTCGCGGTTCAGGACGTCAACGGGTCGCGGAAGGCCGTCGCCCAGGCTCTCGGCCTTGACTTCGAATTGGCGACGGCACGTCCGCCTGGCCGCCTCGTCGGCCGTGACCTGCTGTTTCACGCGAGCGGACGACCAGAGGGGTTGACCCGCGCCCTCGAGTTGGCTGGGCCCGAGGCCACCATCGTGGAGTTGAGCTGGTTTGGCGACCAGGCGGTGCCACTGCCGCTCGGCGAGAACTTCCACTCGCAACGCCTGACGATCAAGAGCAGCCAGGTGGGTCGGCTTCCGGTGAGCAGACAGCCACGCTGGAATCATCGTGACCGGCTCCTTCTGGCGTTGGAGCTCCTTCGGGACCAGGCGTTGGACGTCTTGCTCACGGGGGAGAGCGATTTCGCCGACCTCCCGGAGGTGCTGGCCACCCTGAGCGACACGCCAGGAGACACACTCTGCCATCGCATACGGTATTCCACATGATGCGTGGAGGAGGAGTTGACACATGTACAGCCTGAACGTTCGTGACCACTTCATGATCGCGCACAGCTTTCAAGGTGAGACGTTCGGTCCCGCGCAGAAGCTCCACGGTGCGACCTATGTGGTGGATGCGACGTTCCGGCGTCGGGAACTGGATGCCGACGGGCTCGTGGTCGACATCGGTCGGGCCGGTGACCTCCTCGCGTCAGTGCTGGCGACCCTCGCGTATCGCAATCTGGATGAGGAGCCCGCGTTCGCCGGCGTCAATACCACGACGGAGTTCTTGGCCCGGGAGATTCACGGCAGGCTCGTCACCGCCATCCGCGGTGGTGAGCTGGGAGAAGGAGCGCGGGGAGTCGACGCCCTGTGTGTGACCCTCAACGAATCGCACGTGGCCTGGGGCAGCTACGAAGGGCCAGTGTGAACCGAGGCGACCTGCACGTCGTTGTCCCCGGCTCGCTCACCCAGCGGACCGGCGGCTACATCTACGACAGGCGCATGGTTGACGGACTCCGCACGCTGGGATGGCGGGTGTTCGTCCACGAGCTCGAGGGCCGGTTTCCCCACCCGGACCTTCAGGCGCGAGCGAGCCTGTCGAGCACGCTGGAATCGATCGCCACCGGCAGTCGAGTGCTCGTCGATGGCCTGGCCATGGGGGGGCTTCCGGGGCCGGTCAGCACCCACCGCGATCGATTGCAGATCCTCTCGCTGATTCACCATCCCTTGTCCGATGAAACCGGGCTCGACGAGGACCGGCGCGAGCGCTTCCGAACTCTGGAGCAAGAGGCACTAGGTGCATGCGTCGGCGTACTCGTGACGAGCCGCTTCACGGCAGCCCGGTTGCGGACGTTCGGGATCCCGCAGAATCTCGTGCGCTCGGTTGCCCCCGGCGTAGACCATGCCCGGCCCGCTCGCGGGGTGCCAGAGGGGGCGCCTCCTCAGCTGCTGTGCGTCGCGTCACTGACGCCCCGAAAGGGGCAGGATGTCCTCGTGCGGGCACTCGGGCGCATTCGTGAGCTTCCGTGGAGTTGTGTCTGTGCCGGGTCCCTCGAGCGAGCGCCGACGTATGCCGATTCGGTGCGTCGCCTGGTCGGGGAGCTCGGGATGAGCGAGCGGGTCGAGTTTCTGGGCGAGTGCGGTGACGCAACACTGAGCTCGCTCTATAACGGGAGCTCGGTCTTTGTCTTATCGTCGTATTTCGAGGGGTACGGAATGGTGCTCACCGAGGCATTGGCCCGGGGACTGCCAATCGTCTCGACGACGGGGGGAGCGATTGCAGACACGGTCCCTCCCGACGCCGGCGTGCTGGTCGCACCCGGTGATGAAGCTGCGCTCGCGGAGGCGTTGGGCACGCTGCTCCGGACTCCGTCCTGTCGTGAGGGTCTTGCGGCGGCCGCCCGTAGCCACGCTCAGGACCTGCCGAGTTGGAAACAGGCGACCAGGGCATTCGCCGACGCGATTCTCGACCTGGCTCCCGACCCGCCAATCGGTGATGTGGCGGAGCTCTCACCGAACGATGCCGCGTGACCGATTTGACGCCGACTGGCTGTCCCTTCGCGAGCCTCTCGACCACCGGTCGCGGGCGGCCGGATTGGTTCCGCTCCTCACCACCGGGCGTCGCAAGGAACCGCTTCGGGTGCTCGACCTCGGGGCCGGGACTGGGTCCAACCTGCGGTACCTCAGTTCTCGGATACCTGGGTCCCAGGATTGGACGCTCGTCGACCACGACCAGCACTTGCTCGATGCCGTGACCAGCCAGGGCCCTGGCCCCGGCCCCGGCACGGTGGACCAGGTGAACCGCGTCCGCGCTGACCTGTCCGACCTGTCGTCCCTGGACGTCGCCATCACCAGTGCCGATGTCGTCACAGCCTCGGCTCTTCTCGACCTGGTCTCGGAGGATTGGTTGCGTCTGCTGGTCGACGCCTGTCGCCGCGGGTCATGCCGTGCGCTGTTTGCCTTGACCTACGACGGTTCGATCGCGTGGCGAAGCCACGCCTGTGACCGAGACGTCGATAAGGGTGACCACGAGCTGGTCCGGGAGTTGGTCAATCGCCACCAGCGGCGGGACAAGGGATTCGGCTCCGCACTTGGACCGCTGGCGGGGGCGGTTGCGCACACGCTCTTCCAGCAGGCCGGATATCGTGCCTGGTTGGTGCCCAGTCCGTGGCAGCTGACCTCCGCCGACACGGAGGTCGCGCGAAGGCTCCTCGAGGGGTGGGAATCGGCGGCGGCGTCACCGAGTCTCGACGGTGATGTCGCTCAGCGGGACCGCGTTCGCGCGTGGGCGAGACGACGACTCAAGGCGGTGACGAGCGGCGACTTTGAGTTGGGCGTTGGCCACGTCGATCTCCTGGCGATGCCGGCGTGACCAGTCCCTTGGCCGGTGGCGGCCGCGGCCCTGCCGGCCTGGTCGTCGCCAGAGCTGCATTGAGCATCGGCCTTTTGCTCCTCCTGGCCTGGTGGCTTGACGCCGCTCAGGTGATATCTCGTCTGGGCCAGATGCGACCGAGCTGGGTGCTCTCGGCTCTCGCGCTCTCGGTCGTCCAGGTGCTGGTGTCTGCGTGGCGGTGGCGGTTCACGGCCGGGCGACTCGGAATCGCGCTTCCCTTCGGAGAGGCGGTTCGCGAGTACTACCTCTCGATGTTTGTCAATCAGGTGTTGCCGGGCGGAGTTTTGGGTGACGTGTCGCGGGCGTGGCGTCACGCGAACGCCCAACGCCTGACCACGTCCCCATCGGGGCCGGCCATCCGTGCTGTGGTGATCGAGCGGCTGTCGGGGCAGCTGGTCATGGTCGGCGTCGCCTCGGCGTCGGTCCTGACCCTGGCGGCCGGTTCCGGTGCCGTCGCGTGGGCGGTTCTCCTCGCTGGCCTCGGCGCCGTCGTCGCCCTCAGGCGGTGGGTGAAGGCGCCGAAGGGTGATGACGCCCCCAGTTCGGTGGGGGGACATCTGTGGCACGACACAAAGGCCGCCCTCTTGACTGGTACCGCCCTGCCCATTCAGATCGCCAGTTCGGCCATCGTCGTGGGCTCGTATATCGTGATCTATCTGATGGCATCGTTGGCCGTCGGCATCGACACTCCATTGCCGACGATGCTCCCGCTGGTTGCGCCTGTCCTCGTCTCGATGCTCATCCCCGCCTCGATCGCGGGCTGGGGGGTCAGAGAAGCCGCTGCCGCCCTGCTGTGGGGCGCTGTCGGTCTGACGAGCGAAGACGGTGTCGTGATCGCGATCGCCTACGGATTGCTGGTACTCGCGTCGTCCTTGCCGGGATGCCTCGTCCTCATGCAAAGCACCTCGAGGCGGTCCGGGGAGTAAGTATCCCCCGGCAAAGCCGGGGGCCTTAGTTTGTGAGCCGCTCAAAGCGGCATGACGTGCCCGCTATGCGGTCACTTGAGCCACCTCACGGTGGCCACTCTACTCCAACGGCAACTGATCCGACCGCCGGTCCTCGCGTTCCTGCTGCTGGATGTACTCCCGAATGACCCGCTCATCGCGACCCACCGTGGACACGAAGTAGCCCCGGGCCCAGAAGTGCTGCCCCACGAAGTTCCGCGAACGTCCCGCGAACTCCCGAGCGATGTGGATGGCACTCTTCCCCTTGAGATATCCGATGACCTGGGCGACAGAGTACTTCGGCGGAATCGACATCATCATATGCACATGGTCCGGCAACAGATGCCCCTCCTCCACCTCGCTCTCGCGATGCAGCGCCAGACGGCGGAACACCTCGCCCAAATCCCGCCGCAATCCCCCGTACATCGCCTTTCTTCGATACTTCGGGATGAACACAACGTGATACTGACAGTGCCATTTCGTATGATTGAGACTTCGGTAGGTCGGCATGAGGTCTCCTTCTCGTGATGCTTGAGCGGCTCACGGGAAGGAGTTCCTCACGTGACTCCCCGAAACGTCAAACGGGGCTGGCCGCCCCGGCAAAGCCGGGGGGTCTCCCACGGCAACTAGCCGCGAAGGTCGAGGTCAAACAGCATGTCATCTCCGAGACGGAAGTGCCGGCATGCAGGTCGAATCGCGTCGTTCAGAGACTCGATAGGGGGGAGCGCCAGAGCCGGTCGCCCCGAACCGATGAGTAACGGTGCGACCGTCACGTGAAGACGGTCCAGCGACCCCGCCTCCAAGAAGCGGGATATCGTCATACCGCCGCCCTCGATGAGTACCCGCCTGAGGCCCTGAGTCCGGAGCGCGTCGAGGATGGTCTTGGGCTCGAAACCATTGGCGCCCGATGAGAGCCGGATGACATCGGGGTCGGCCGTCGGGTCGTCACGAGTGCCCTGGGCGCTGGACCGACGCACTTCGATCGTACGTGCCGCACCGTCGGAGAAGACATGGCACCGTCGATCGAGGCGGCCGTCGGGGTCGAGTATGACCCGAGCCGGGTGGCTCCCTTCGACCTCGCGGACCGTCAGACGGGGGTCGTCTGCCGCCACCGTCCCGGCGCCGACGACGACGGCATCGACCAGCGCCCGCAGGCGGTGGAGGCGCAGAATATCCTCCTTCCCGGTCACATAGTGGGAATGTCCTGTATCGGTTGCGAGACGTCCGTCAAGGCTCTGACCGGCCTGGCCGATGGCCAGATCTTCCCGCAACTGCAGCGGCAAATACAGCTCCACCAGCTGCCGGGCAGCGGCGGTCAGGCCCACCGACGTGTCCCACTCGCCGGCTCTATCGACTTGCAACCAGACATCTGGCCTGGAATCATGGTGCACGCGACACACGGGGCCGGTCTCCTTGAGCCCGGGCGGGACAGCCCGCAGCAGATTCCAGGCTGTCTGCTCATCGATTGGGCCACTCACGGTAGACTCCTCGCGTGCACGGCATCAGTATGCACGAAGCAGAGCGAAGCCTCTTCGATCTCCAGCGCGGTCGGCCGGTCCTGGTCTCGACGTCGCGTGGCCTCCCTCCCGAAAGCGGCGTCCTTCTCGCGGCGGTCGAAGGGCTGAGCAGCGAGACGCTGGACCGGCTCCGGTCGCTCAAGGGAGATGCGATCCGCCTGGCCGTGACCGATCACCGTGCCCGGGTCATGGGGCTCGTGTCGGGCGGTCAAGGCCAGGACGGCATGAGCCTGTGTCTGAATAGAGACGCAAGTCCGGAGGAGATTTTTCGTCTCTCGAGCAGCGCCGGTAACTACGCGGCGGTCGCCGTCGGTCTGAGCGAGGCGTCAATCCCGCAGATCGGCGGGCTAACGTTGGCTCGGCTCGCACGCCTCCTGCCGGCCATCATCGGCGTCAGGGTTGATTCGTCGAACCTCGAGTCGCTCCGGGCCGACCTCGACAGTGCGGCTATCCTGACGGTGACCACGAATGAGATCACCGCGATGGCTCGCAACTCCTCCGTTGAGGTCACGCACGTTAGCGATGGTCCGGTTCCACTCGAGGAGGCCGAGAATGCCCGTTTCATGTCGTTCCGTGAGGCGAACGGAATCCTCGAGCATGTCGCGGTACTGATCGGCGATCGCGAGAGCTGGCCAGACCCGGTGCCGGTCCGGATTCACTCGGCATGTCTGACCGGCGACCTGTTCGGCAGCCTGCGCTGTGACTGTGGAGACCAGCTCCGTGGCAGCTTGCGTGTCTTTGCGGCCAGTGGCGGCGGGGTGCTTCTGTACCTGGCCCAAGAGGGCCGGGGTATCGGTTTCGGCAATAAGCTGCGGGCGTATACCCTCCAGCAGGAAGGTCTGGATACTGTCGACGCCGACTACACCCTTGGCTTCGGTGCCGACGAGCGGCGCTACGATGCCGCGGTCGAGATGCTTCGCCATCTGCACATCGACCGGGTTCAGTTGCTGACGAACAATCCGGAGAAAGTGCGTGCCGTCCGGGAGGGGGGTGTCCAGGTTGTCGACCGCCGGCCGCTATATGGGACGCTCAACCGCCATAACCTCCGCTACGTCAAGGCCAAGGTCCAGCGGGCTGGGCATTGGCTTGGCGAGATGCTGTCGGGGGCCGTCCCCACCAAGTAGGGCTTGGTGTGGTGAGTTCAACGGAGCTCTGTTGAACTCACCACGCTAGACCAACGTGTCAGTCGGGAACGCTTTGGCATCCCGGATGACATCGGCCAGCTTTCCGCCGTAGTAGTCGACCAACCGTTCTCCGATCGCCTGGTCACCCAGCTCCGCGTGTCCAGTCGCTCCTGACGGATGAAGGTCACCGGCCAGCCAGGAGAAGGAAGCGGCCGGCTCTTCCGGTCCCACCAGACGAAGCAATGCCTCGAGGGCCTCCGCCTGCGATCGGTTGTGGCGGATGGAGTCCCGCCTTACGGCATCGGGATGCAGGTGGAGCATCATGGCGGTCTCGACCGCTCCGCCATGGAGACCGTGCCGCCACTCAGAGGAGGGAAGCTGGACGGTGTCAGGCGGTGGAAAGAGGAAGTAGTGGGCCTTGACGACCAGGAGTCCGTGCTTCTCGCGGAGTCTCAGGCTGGCCGTGTGCAGCGCGGCGATGTTGCCCCCGTGACTGTTGCTGAGGACTATCCGCTTCACGCCGGCACGATGGAGCGCGATACCCTGCTGGTAGACCATTTCGCCCAGCAGGGCAGCATCGATACTGAGTGTGCCGGCAAAGCGTGCGTGCTCACAGCTTGCCCCGACCGCGATCGGCGGAAGCGCGACCGCGGGGAAGTCCCCGTCGAGCTGGTGGAATGCGGCGGCCAGGAGTCCGAGACCGATATCGAGGTCTGTGGACAGCGGCAGATGTGGGCCATGCTGCTCGATGGCAGCTACCGGGAGCACCGCCACGGGGTCGAGGTCGACCAATCGCTCGACCTCAGCCGTGGTCATTGCGTGCCACTGTCGAATGAGATTCTCGGGCATCGGCTGTCGTTGGGGCTAACCATTCTGTTCCGGAACCAACCCAGTTACAATGCAGGGCAGGAGGCCCGAGCCTGGGCGTCACATCGAAAGAGTGATGGTGAACTTCAAGACGGAGGGTTCGACCACGGGTGGATTACGGGTGCTGTCAGTGCTGCTGGGGGTGTTTCTCGTCTTCATGGGACAGAGCAAGCTGGCCTGGTTCGGAGACAGCGGACATCTGGTTGAGGAACTCGAGGGGTGGCGGGGGTTCGCTCCCGCGGCGAGCCGCTGGTATCTCGAGGCAGTGACGATACCGGCCGCCCCGATCTTTGCGCGCCTCGTGCCGCTGGGCGAGCTGGTCACTGGCGCTGCACTGGTGGCCGGGGTTCGCGTGCGACTCGCGGCGACCGTCGCACTGGTGATGATTCTCAACTTTCACGTTGCGATGGGTGTCATCTTCACCTTCGGCTATCTGACCAACGGATATGGTCTGCCGGTTGTCGGCGGTCTGCTGGCCCTGTCTATCGGTGGCACCAAGCTCCCGTTGAGTCTGGGCAGGTGACGCCTCGGTGCCCGCGAACACGCGACGTGACCGGGTGTGGCGCTGGGCCAGTCTCGTCGCGGCGCTGATCCTGCTCAACGTCTCCCTGACCTTCGCGAACGTGTGGCCGACGTTGAGCGTTCGCTCGACATCAGAACTGTCCTTGGAGCTGGCGGCCTGCGTACTGGGTCTCGTGGTGGCCCGGCAATGGTTCGACGGTCCTTCCCGCGTCATGCTCCGCTCGCTGTCAGTGTTCTGGGTCCTTCTGGTGGTTGGGCGTTACGTCGATGTGACCACGCGCTCGCTCTACGGGCGGGAAGTCAGCCTGTACTGGGACATGAGACACGTCCCTAGTGTCGGGGCGATGTTCTCCTACGTTGCGGAGCCTTGGCTGAGGGTGGCGTTCGTCGCGGGCGTCATTGGTCTGCCGGTCGTCGGCTACATCCTCGCTCGATGGTCGCTCGGGCAGGTCGGTCGAGCGACCAGGCAGCGGGCTACTCGACGAGTGCTGGGCGGTGTAGCAGCCGCGGTTCTTCTGCTCGGGGTCGCCCAGAACTTGGGTGCCCGGACGCCGGAGGGAATCACGTTCTCGGACGCCGTGCTTCCGGCTGTCGGACGAGAGGTGAGGGAGCTGGCGTACGAGATGACGGGTGCCGGTGTCCGCGCGCTGGGCCCGCCGCCGGCGATCGAATCAGACTTCACTCGGGTCGATGGCGCAGACGTCATTCTCATCTTCTTGGAGTCGTATGGGGCGGTCAGCTGGGATCGTCCGGAGTTCGTCCAGGCACTCGCGCGAAGCCGTTCGCGCCTGGGCCAAACTGTCCGTGATACTGACCGCGGGGTGATGTCCGCGTTCGTCGAGGCCACGACGTTCGGCGGCGAATCGTGGCTTTCGCACATCAGCCTCCTGTCTGGGACAGAGGTGCGCGACGAGCGGACCAGCGTTCGTCTGATGGCGCAGCAGCGCGACACCCTCGTGAAAGCATTTGGGCGACACGGCTATCGCACGGTCGCCGTGATGCCCGGCTTGCTCCAGCGCTGGCCGGAGGGGGCGTTCTACGGATTCGACGATATCTACGACCATGCACGGTTGGACTATCATGGCCCCCCGTTCGGGTGGTGGGACCTAACCGACCAGTTCGCGCTGGCCCGAGTCGACTCTCTGGAGATCGCCCCCCAGCCCCGTCGTCCGGCGTTCGTGTTCTTTTCGACCATCACAACACACGCACCCTTCACACCGGCGCCACCCTATCAACCGGATTGGGCACGGGTGCTCACGTCGCATCCGTACGATGCGGACGAGCTCGACCGCGCGTGGTCTGACTATCCTGACTGGACGAATCTTGGCCCGAGCTATGTGAAGGGGCTCAGGTATGCCTATGCGACGCTTGACGGGTATCTGCGTCTCCGCGCCGACCGCGATGTGGTGATGATTGTGGTCGGCGACCACCAGCCTCCATCGCTGGTTAGTGGCGAAGGGGCATCGTGGGATGTTCCCGTTCACGTCATCGCGAACCGACGAGCCGTCCTCGAGCGGCTGAGTCGGCACCAGTTTCACGAGGGGCTGACCCCGCAGCATCCGTCGGTGGCGCGAATGGATGCGATGTTGCCCATATTGCTCGATGCCTTCGGTGATGCCGATGACCGATGACCTCGGCGCGGATTGGGTTTCCGTCATGCGAAGATCGGCAAGACTGAAGCAGCTGAGGTTTCTGGTTCTGGTATGGCTCACGGTGGCGCTCGCTTTGGTGGCCGTGGCCCAGAGTCTCGCTGCCGCCATTCCTTTCGACGTCATGACCTTCAATATTCGGACGTCGAACGGCCAGGACGGGGCCGACTCGTGGCCGTATCGAAAGGCGCTCGTAGTGGACACGATCAGGAGGTTTTCGCCCGATGTCGTCGGTGTTCAGGAGGCGCTAGCCGACCAGGTCGCGTACCTGGAGTCGGAGCTTCCAGACTACCGGTGGCTGGGTATCGACCGGGGCCTCAACGGAGGACAGGGGCTCAGCGAGTTCACGCCGATCTTCTATCGATACCAGGAGCTCAGTCCGGTCGAGTCTGGTAATTTCTGGCTCAACTCGAACCCGGACACGCCACCCGAGATTACGGACTGGCGGGGTCGCCGTCGGCGGGTCGGCCGGATCGTGACGTGGGCGCGTTTCCACCATCTGCCCACGGGTCAACAGGTGTATGTCTTCAACACGCACTTGACCCTCCGACAGGGTGAGCGACAGCTCGAGTCCATGACCCTCATCGCCGACCGGGTCGCGGCCCTTCCGGACGACAGCATTGTCATCGTGACCGGTGATTTCAATGCGCCGGCAGAGCAGAGTGAGACCTGGCGGAGGGCGACGGAACGTGGTCTGCAGGATGCCTGGTTGCTTGCCGACGTGCGGCACGGCCCGGAGTTTACCCGCAGTGATTTCGGACCGCCGCAAGATTGGGATCTTGGGCGCATCGACTGGATTCTGGTTGGAGGGCCGGTCCAGGTGTTATCTGCTGAGACGGTCCTCCACAATCACCAGGGTCGATACCCCTCCGACCACTATCCGGTCACCGCCCGCCTCGAGATTGGATCGCCACGCTAGTGCAGTGGTTCAGAAATACCTCGGCATTCGGCCGCCGATGCATCCCTTCTGCCTGCGTTTCTCCTCAGTCACAGATTCCCGATTTGCTCCTTCGTCGCGCCTGGCCAGACGGGTGCTTCGGCGCCCTCGGTCCACGAGGTATTTCTGAACCACTGCACTAGCAGTAGTGACGGGGGGCGTCGAGCAGGACTCGGCGCCTCCGCAGCTCGGCGTAGCCATGGCCGACCACCGTCGGGGTGATCGGGCCAGTAAGGTCGGCCATCACCGTGACCCTGTCGGGAAGATACCGCCGGCACTCGGCGAATTCTCGGGCGTACTCGGGAGTGGGAAATGTCAGGGTCAGAACGGACGTTCCTTCGTGGTGCTCGACCTGATAGAGCGGGTTGACCTTTACCTCACCCATGACCCCCGACTCGTCGGGCACCTGATACTGGCGGAAGACCTCGGTATCTAGACTTGCCACCATCGTGAACGAGGATTCATCGCCAAGATCATGCGGTGAAGCGGCGAGCGTGAGGTCGACACGCCGGTGTGCGAGCAGGTCCTCGAATAGGCGCTGATCACTGAACAGGCGCGGCTGGTGCGGGGCCAGGAGGTCGCGGTAGGCGGCCGGGGTGAGCGTGTCACCGGCGGAGAAGTTAGAGCCGTTTGCGCTGTGCACGTGCGGCATCACGACAACACCCTCTGGACCGACCAGCCGCATGAGTTCGTCCGCGAGCAGTCGCTTGTGCCAGATATACGGAAGGGCGTCCGAGAGCAGCGCCGTCGAGAAGGAGTCGCGTGCAAACGGCAGCGGGTGGTTGGCATCACCGCAGACGGGCGAGCACCCTGGCGACGTGAAGTGTGCGGCCAACCAGAGCTTCCAGAACGACAGATCAAGCAGCACGGTGGCTGACTCGAGGTCGGTGCCGGAGGGGGCGCGCAGACCGGAGAGTACTCGGGTGAGGTGACCGGCGCCTCCGCAGACGTCCAGCGCTCGTCGCTCGCCTCGGTGTCGCGGTGGGCCGAGTGCAGTGATGACGGCTTCGCTCGTAAGGTATGAGGGGTCGGACAGGCGATACGCCAGGTAGTGGGCCTCGGCGTCGTGGCTGAGTACGGCGAGCATATCGAGATACGTCGCTGGTGTGGCCTTCGACTGGACCGCAACAAAGGCGGCGGCCTGCGTGTGGTCAAGACCGAGGAGGGCGATGAGTGCCTCGCCAGCCCGTCCTTCCTCCAGCGTGTGCATGGCCGAGCGTGTCGGGTCATCGGCTACCAGCACCGGGATCCCGTCGATAACCGGAAAGGCGCAGCACTCGCAGCCCAGGACTCCACTGTCGATATAGAGACCGTTCCGTTCAAGGGCACCATTCTCGACGATCGAGAGGGAGGTCCCACAGTACGGACAGCGGAGAATCTCGAGCAGGTCCTGATGCATCGTGACTACGCTTAGGTTACGGCGCGGGGCGCGCGCGATCTCGCGCCCGCGCGCGATTTCGCGCCGGCGAGCCGTTCAATGAACGACTCTCCCTGAAAGCCCACGTCCGCGCGCCGATAGTGCTCGGTCCCAAGAAACCGCTCCGCGTCTTCTTCGTGGAGAAGGCTCAGAGCGCTGTCCTGGACCTGCGACGTGTGACACCGTATCGCCATCAGTTTGCGACGGGTCAGGGAGCCAACCGTCAGAATCAAAGTTGGTGGGGACGCCGTCGAGCCGAACGCGTCCGCGTCTTCGACCCCCAGGATGCCAGGACGGACGTGGCCGTCGCCCGGCCGAGTCTCGTAGCCCTTGACGTGGTCGACCAGGCCCCGCATGCGGCCGGGAGGCATCGTGACGTAGTACAGCGCCGGAGGGCGATCACTGAGTTCGGCGATGACGGCTGTGGTTCGTTCGTGAACGGCGATGTGGTCGGGGTGCCAGTAGAGTCCGTCTTCGCCGAAGGTGACGACGAGGTCGGGACCCACGCGATCGACCGCCTCGCGGATGTCGGTCTCGAGAGCAGCCGCGTCTGTCCACGGGAGCATGCCGTCCTCGTGGTCCAGGAGTATCGGCTCTTCCACGCCGAGGACCACCGCCGCCGCCCTCAATTCACTCGCGCGTGTGTCACCGAGCCTCCCTCGGCTCTCGTCGCCATCGAGTCCACCCCGCGTGAGGCACACGAGGGAGACGCGCGCGCCCAGATCGGCGCACAACGCAAGCAGTCCGCCGGCGGCGATCGACTCGTCATCTGGATGAGCAAAGACCGCGAGTAGCGACCGACCTGAAAGGTCTGGCGACATGTCGCGGGTCATCTCACGCCGTGGATACTGGCCGTCGACCGGCAGCGACCCGTGTGTATGCGTCAAGGTACTCGTTCACTAGACGATCAGGACCGAAACGTTCGACCGCCCGGGACCGTACCCGGGAGCGGTCCAGAGCCCTCACTCGGGGCAGGGCGGCGACGAGGGCGTCGGTCGAGTCCACGACGACGCCGGTGACGCCGTCATCGACCAGTTCACTGACGGCACCTCGATCGAAGGCCGCCACCGGCGTGCCGCATGCCATCGACTCGGCCAGCACCAGTCCGAACGGCTCGCCTTCCTGAACCGGATAGAGAAGCGCCTGAGCCCCGCCCAGCAGCTTCACTTTCGAGGCGAGGTCAACCTCGCCGGCGTAGACGACCCGTCGTCCGTCCACCAGCGGTGCAACCTCATGTCGAAAATACTCGTTCTCCGCGGCAGCCAGGACCAGCTTCAGGCCCGCTCGGCGTGCCGTCTCGATCGCCTCGAGTACGCCCTTGGCTGCGGTGAAGCGGCCGAGAAAGAGCACGTAATCGTCAGGAACGGGTGCGAATACAAAGGCGGCCGTGTCGACGGCGTGATGAATGGTCGCGACGACGTTGAGTCCGGCAAGCCGTCGAGCCTGGGCCCTCGAGATGGCCACGAAGGGCGCATCGGCATACCGTGACCAGAGGGCGACCTCCGGAGGTGACGGCGTGTGGTGGACGGTCTGGAGGAGCGGTGTTGTCGACACGCGGTGGTACGCGAGCGAGAGCGGCGCGTATTCTGCCTGGTAGTGGATAACGTCGAACTCAGGCGCGCGCTCGACGGCCGCGGCCAGGTTGAAGAGCTCGCAGAGCTCCCAGGGCCACATCGAGGGGTCCTGGTTGTAGCCACGCTCGTACACGGCATGGAGCTTTGCGTTCGTGACGGACGACCCGGTCGCGAACATGGTCACGTCGTGGCCACGCGACACGAGTCCTTCAACCAGCAAGGAGGTGACGGTCTCGACCGAACCAGACCGCTCCGGTGGCACCGGCTGTGCCACGGGCGCGACGACGGCGACCCGCAGCGGTTCCTCTGCCTCGGCTGTCGGCGTTCGCGTCATCTACAGGCCCGGTCAAGAAAGGACGGTAGGACGCGGGCTGCGTCGAAATGATCGAGAGCGATGTCCGAGGCGCAGCGGGCATGCGTGGCGTAGTCCCGCTCAACCCGTTCGAGACCGGCCACGGCCTCCTCGACGGTCGAGAAACCGACCAGACCGCAGTCCGACGGGAGGTGCGCAGTCCAGCCGGTCTCCTGGACCACGGCCGGTCGTCCGGCGGCGAGGTAGCACTCCGTCCGGTCACTGAACCATCCCGATCTCCGAGAGACATAGGCGTGCTTGGCCACTCCGAACTCCGCTTTGGATCCCTGGACGAAATCGCGGTACGCCCACGGCGACCTCGAGACATCCATGGCGTCGATCGGTGACCATCCATGCTCACGCAGGAGCTGGGTTGGGCCGTTGACGGCCAGCTCGAACCGGACCCGGCTCCGCGACGGCAGCTCCAGGAAGCGCATGAACTCCCGGTCCTTGTTCCCATCCACGTCGGTGAAGCTTTCGGTTCTCCAGGTCATGACGGTGGTGTATCGGTTGCCGGTCGGGGGAGAGTCCGTTCGCCACAACTCGGTCACCACAGGCTGCCAGGTCTTGTGCCAGATGAGACCGCCGGTGGGGACATCGGAGTCGACGGTGCCGATATTGGCGCCGAAGGTGAACAGGTGGTCGAACTGTTCGAAGAAGTGCACATACCAGTCCTCGCCCTTCGCAATCGCGAGCTGCGTGAACACGGGATCGGAGTCGACAAATACGCGTCTTGGAATTCGGGCGTACTCGTCGCGCCAGAACCACGAGCCGCCAGACAGGTTGACGAAGAGGTCGGCGTCGGCGCAGAAGGTTCGCACCGCCTGGTGCGAGAGCCCGTGGTGCGTCCCGTCGTAGTTGATATAACACCAGCGGTCACCAAGCTCGAATGGTTCGAGCGCGGCGTTGATGTATCGCGTACCGTAGGACGGGTCGACCGACAGCTCGTTGCGGTCCGGATCGTAGACGCATTCGCCAGTGTCCTCGATGTACAGCACGTCATGTCCGAGGGCGCGCAGACCAAGCAAATACATCAGGGAGCACCACGTGACTCCGCCGTAGGGGTGTCGGGCGATGATGCCGGCGAGGACGATCTTCATCCCGGTCTCTGCATGAGCTCGTCGACTCGGTCGGGCTCATCGAGCGAACGGCCAATGGTCAGACGCGCACACAACTGCCGATACAGGCTATTCGAGGCCAGGAGCTCCTGATGGGTGCCCGCACCGGCCACGCGACCGTTGTCGAGCACCAGGATGCGAGTGGCATCTCGAATGGTCGAGAGGCGGTGCGCGATGACGATGACGGTCCGGTCCGCGCGAAGGCGCTGCAGGGCATGAAACACCGCAGACTCCGAGATGGCGTCGAGCGACGACGTCGGCTCGTCGAGAATCAGGATCGGGGCGTTCTTGAGCAGCGCCCTCGCGATGCCCAGCCGTTGCCGCTCTCCGCCGGACAACGAGGCACCCGCTTCGGTCACCGGCGTCTCGTATCCCTGCGGGAGCCCGATGATGAAGTCGTGGATCGATGCCGCCCGTGACGCGTTCTCGACGTCCTCGTCCGGAGCCTCCAGACGGCCATAGCGGATATTGTCGGCAATGGTGCCGGTGAACAGGATCGGCTGCTGTGGCACGAGCGCAATCTGCTCGCGGAGTGACCGGAGGGCGTAGGCGGAGGTGTCGACCCCATCAACGAGTACATGGCCCCGCTCTGGGCTCAGGAGTCTCGGGATGAGGTTCGCGATCGTCGTCTTCCCGGCGCCGGTCAGCCCGACCAGCGCGACCATCTCTCCGGGGAACGCGTTGAAGCTCACCTCGTCCAGGACCCGGTGCACGCCGTCATACGAGAAGCTGACCTTGTCGAAACGCACGTGACCCCGAATCGTGCCGGCGTCGACGAGGTCGGCCGCGTCGTCGAGTGGCTCCGGCGTCAGCGCAAATATCTCGCGGACGCGCTTCGCACTCACCACCGCCTGTTGCAGTGACCCGGTCGTTCGCGCAATCTCCGACACCGGGTTGTAGACCGCCGCGAGATAGGCGACCACGACGAGGAGGCCGCCCACCGTCAGCGTGCCATCCAGGACGTGCAGTCCACCCACGACCAGCACGAGCGCTGTGCCGGCCAGCGTAATGGCCGTCACCGTCATCGAGAAGACCGACTCCTGCCACGTGAGATCGAGTCGCGCACGCATCGTCTTGTCACCCGACCGCGAGAAGCGCGCAAGCTCGTGTCGCTCGCGAGCGAAGCTCTTGACAGCGACGACCGACGACAGGATCTCGAAGGCGCGCTCTAGGACACTCGACTCCAGGGCCTTGACCCGTTCGGCGCGGTCGGCCATCGTCCGGGCGTAGGTGCGAAGGCTGAGATACAGAAAGGGCGCCACCACGAGAGACAGGAGGGCGAGTGTGGCGTCGAGATACACCAGCACCGAGAACATGACCCCCAGGTTTGCCGTGGCCAGCGCCAGCGGGAAGACACCGCCGATCACGAGGTCGTCGACACAATAGGCGTCGGCATCGAGCCGGTAGACGGCATCCGCGGTCGGGTTGGCGACATGATGACTCAGAGGGAGTGATTGAAGGTGGGTCAACAGCTGGGCCCTGAGCGTGTAGACAATCCGCTGGGCCATGTCCATCTGGAGTTGGGTATGGATCATGCGAGCCAGTTCGCCGCCGAGCTGTACGACGAGACCCGCCACAACGACCGTGACGAGAAGCGCCACGGTGTGCTCGGCGAGCGAGAACGGGAGCAGCGCGGCGACCGGTGCCGGCAGCGGACGTTCTCCCAACACGTTGTCGACGACGACCTTCAGCGACCAGGGTGCGAGGGCGGCCAGTGCGATCTCTCCGACCGACAGCGCAACGATCGAGACAACGCGGCCGCGGTAGGGTCTCAGGAACGAGAGGGTCCAGGCGATCACCGACCACTAGCTCCCGGAGAGTGTGGTCTCGGCTGACCGACCAACCCGCGGAGCCGGGCTCGCAGGCAGAGGCAGTGGGAGCATGCCGGCGGCCGTGGTCACCCGCGTGACGGCTCGGTCGAGGACGGCGGCCGCCCGTGTGGCCTGCCAGGCCGCGCGTGCGGTGATGGCGGCGAACGCCACGGCTGACACGACGACACTCACGGATGGCCGGTAGAGGGCCATCGACGCGGCGGTGCCTCCGGCGAGGAGGAGTCCGAGGGCAAGTCCCCGGACCGTGCCTACGAAGCTGGGGCGAAGTCTCGCCTGCACTCTGAACAGGCACCCTCCGTCGGCGTGCTCCTCGACGAGCGCTCGGACACGGAGCCACGCCCACCGACCGATCGCCACGCTCAGGTCTCGGTCGGGTCGCCACCCCTCGTCGACGTCGACAACTTGTGCCGGCCGAGACGCTCGCAGGACACCGACCAGCTCGGCGAGCAGTGCGGTGTGCGATGTCCAGGACTCGCTCCAGAACGAGCGCTCACGTCCGTCACGCGAGAAGACCCGAACCGACGCGAGCGCGTCGCGGGGCGTGAGCATCGGTGTCTTCCAGGGGAGCCGTGTCACGTGCTGTGGAGCGACCGCGGGCGGTCCGGAGAGTCCGCGAAGCTGGCCTCGAAAGCGGGCGAGGGGTTGAATCAGATGGAGCCACCCGATCATCCCACGGTAGAGGAGCCGACTCTGCCGGGGCGACCACCGCCCTATGGGAGGAAGGCTCCTGAGGTCCGAACGCCACCCACACGCCGCGCATCGGCCGACGGTCGTCACGAGGCCAAGCGTTCCGGCCACCAGTGGCAGCCATGCGGCGTCCATCCCGGTGAGAGGACCGAACACGCCGACGAACAGGAGAACCAGCGATGCCATCATCCAGGCGGGCGTGTGTGGCAGGTAGTGCCATTGGTGGGCGTGGGTGGCGTAGACCGACGGGAACGCGGCGGTGCCCCACACCCCGGTGTTGACGCGCTGTTCAGCCGCGACCCGGAGGAAGGGTAGCGGGCTGTAGATCCGCCCCCGCCACACCATCTGACCGGCGAGGAACTTCTCGGGATGATGGGCGTCGAGCCAGGTCTCTCCCTCGCCGTATCCAACCTGCTGGCGCCAATAGGCCCCGACACTGGCCCGTCGATGGTGCCACACGAGCGCGGAGGGCGCGAACCCGACTTGGAGATTCTTGGCCTGGAGCCTCCAGCAAATGTCGACGTCGTCGCCGGCTCGGAGGTACACGGGGTTGAAGCCATCGACCGCCAGAAGCGACTCGCGCCGGAAGGCCATGTTGCAGCCGGGCACGTGCTCGGCGATGCGGTCGTCGAGCATGACATGCGCCGGCCCTCCTGGTGCCAGAGCGATGCATTGAGCGATCCATGGATCGTCTGTCGGCACGACATTGGGACCGCCGGCGCCGACGACATCAGATGCGAGCATCGGCTGTACGAGATAGGTCAACCAGTCGGAGTCGACGCGGCAATCGGCGTCGGTGTACGCGACGATGTCGCCGGTGGCGGCAGCCAGTCCGGCGTTGCGGGCGGCAC
The DNA here is from genome assembly GCA_965249105.1 of Vicinamibacterales bacterium. GTDB lineage: Bacteria > Acidobacteriota > Vicinamibacteria > Vicinamibacterales > UBA8438 > CAUZIB01. The sequence continues at coordinate 4,306,616 of OZ252219.1, forward strand.
TGAGTCCACCGTTGGGGATATCGATGACCCGCACGTCGGGATAGCGACGTGCAATGGCGCCGGTCTCGTCCTGTGACCCGTCGTTCACGACGATCACCTCGTAGTCGGGGTAGCTCAGCGCCGCCAGTGAGGTGAGGCAGTCGTCCAATGTGTCTGCCGCATCGTGAGCGCACACGACGACCGACACACGCGGATACGCGCGACCGTCGGAGGCTCCCAGCGGCGCGTTCGCCAGGACGTCGGCTACCGCGGCCAACGCCGGCTTGGGTTGGCGGTCCGCGTCGGTGAGTCCGAACGCCCAATCATCGACCACTCGACCGCCGCGCCACCACTCGTCAGTCCAGGCGTAAGCCACGGCGCCGCACGCCCCCTCTTCGAACGCGGCGCGCATCTGCATCGCCGTGAGACGCGCCTGACCGGCGAGACCCTCGCGCAAGCTGTCGCTTCCCGCTTCAGCAAGAAGCAGCGGCTTGTCCCCGGCGATGTGCTGGAGTCGCGCGAGGTATCCGCGGAGATCGGTTTCGTCGTGCAGATAGATGTTGTAGGCACAGACGTCGAACTCGTCGAGCGTCAGATACTCGGTTGGCGGGAAGTTGACGTAGGTCAACAAGGTGTCTGGAGCGGCCGTCCTCACCTGTCGAGCGAGGGAGGCCAGAAACCGCTCGATGCGGTGCGCTCCGTGCCAGCGAACAATCGCCGGCGAGATCTCATTGCCCAGCGCGACCAGTAGCACCGCCGGGTGCGCCGCGAGCCTTCGCACCGTTGCGACGGCGTCTTCTCGGATGCGGCGCATCAACTCTGGATCGTCGAGAAAGGGAACGTGCTGAGGCCACGCGAGCCCCGCCATGACATACAGACCGCGCTGGCCGGCTTCGTCGAGCAGCGTATCGGGAGGTGGTGTGTAGGTGCGGACGGTGTTGAACCCGGTAGCGGCCATCGCCGTCAGGTCCTCAGCCATTCGGGCCTGTGGCGGAAACGGCTCGCCGTCAGGGCCAACTGAGAAGGTGCCGTAGGCCACACCCTTGACGTGAAACCTCTGGTCACCGACCCGGAGGAACTTGCCGTCGACTCGGGCGCCCTTGGTCACGTCGAGGAGAACGCCGGAGGGCGGCCTGAGGGACATCGACTGAATTCTAGTCGCTAGTGGACTGTAACAACCATTCGCTTGGTGAGGTTCGGCCGCGACGCCCGCGTGGCAAGGCGCGACGAGGGAGCACATTGGGCATTTGTGACCGAGGAGCAACGCCGCCAGGCGGAGCGTCCCGGTCGGAGATCGCTAAGCGAATGGTTGTTACAGTCCACTAGAGCCTGAGGCGTCACGGGTATCACGAGACCTGGCACCTGCCGTGCAATCTAAGACGGCGGAACGCAGGCCATGCATGATTGTGCGCGTGATTGCGACCGTCGGGCCTATGGTTCTGGGTTACGGGTGACAGATCTGTAATGGGCGCCGTGCGAAGCCATCTTTTGGAAGGAAGTAGGTAAGGCCATGGAATCGAAGTCCGCTGCCACGAACAAGGGATCAGAAGGGGCCGCGCCCGACTGGGTTGGGGGCTGGATGCCGCAGCGCCACGTTGAGATCGTGGCGGAGATCGAGAAGCTGTAGGAAGAGGCTCGGCAGATAGAGTCGCTCGGGCGGCTGCTCTGGCAAGAAGGTCGTCCGCTGGAGGAAGCGGTGCGTGACGTCTTCCAGTCAGTTGGCATCGAGGCCGAGATGGCGCCGGCCAAGGCCGCCTGGGACGTGACGGTCAATCTGGACGGCGGGCGACGGCTCCTCGTCGTGGTGACGGGGACGGAGTCCAACGTCACCAACAAATCACACACGATCAGACAAATCTTTGAATCGGCGCAGGGCGTCGAAGAGACGGACCGGATCGTGCTGGCAGCCAACGTCCACCGCGAGCGGCCCGTCGCCGACCGTGAGTGGCTCGACCCGGCCACGGTCGAGGCCATGATGATCATCAAAGGCCTCGGGGTCGTCTTCGTCACGACCGCCATGCTGTTCCGGATCTGGACGCTATCGAGAGAGCATCTGCAAGCAGCGACAGACAACGCCGTGCTGTTGCACGAGGCGTCGCCAGGTCCGTTCGTGCTCGGGCGAACTTCCTCAGAGAGCGTAGAGGAAGAGGAGCAAGAGGAAGACGTGGACGAATCGGCTGGCTTCGCCGACCGACTCGTCAGCGCTCTGAAGAGCTAGACTCCCGAGGGAGAACCTAGGCCCTGAGGTCGTAGCAGAGGAGCCGCGGAGAAGCGCCCTGGATCAGGTCCGGCGCGTTCTGTACGACGTAGAGCAAACCCCGGCTCAGGACGGGCAGCGCCCATGACTCGCGAGCGGCGAACAGCCACGCTCGGGAGACCTCCCGGTAGCCGCTAGGGGTCAGGTCCATCCAGATGAGGTGTCCGAGCTCCCCGAGGCACAGGAACTGCCCGTCGACGGCGAGCAGTGAGCCACGGGCGGTCCCAAAGATCTGGCTGCGCGTTTGGCCGTCGAGCTCGAAGCGCTCGGTCCATCGCGGCGTCTCACGCCACCTGATGTCGCCGGTGGCGACATCGACGCACGCAAGCGAGGCATCCCCCTGATTCCGGCCGTCGAATCCATAGAGGTAGCCCTGATGATGAATAGCCGTGTTGTAGTGAAGGGCGAAATCCTGAGTGGTCCATTGGACTCGGTGGGAGAAATCCGGCGCAATCTGCAGGAGAGCTCCCCCGGTCCGGTAGCTGGCCGAAACGAACACCTTATCGTCGAACACGACAGGGCAGGACGCGTTGACAGACTCGAACGTGCGGCTTCGGAACGAGAAGGCAAAGTCAATGTCCCCGCTGGCGGGGTCGACCGAGAGGAGGCCACCGCTAGGCGGATTCGACTCGCCGCCAGCAAACACGAACACGCGACGCTCGCCGTGCACCACGCCGGGAACGGGTGAGGCGTAGCTGGGTCCCCAGTCACCCGCACGCCACACCTCCTGGCCGGTGGCCGCTTCGACTGCGATCACACAGGCCCCGTCTGGCGCTCCGATGTTGACCACCAGCAGGTCTCCCTCGACGAGGGGAGTCGATGCCGTGCCAAAAAAGTCCTGCGTGACGCCGTAGTCCTGTCGGAGGTCACGCATCCAGACCAGGTCGCCGGAGTCCAACGCCAGGCAGTGCAGTTTGTCCTCTGCACCCATTGTGTACACGCGGTTGTGACGCGGCTCGAGCACGGGGCTGGAGCGTGGACCGTCGTTGTAGCCGTATCGGTCACGATAGGCGGTGGCGTACTTGAACACCCATTGCACTGCTCCCGTGTCCGGGTGCAGACACTCCACGACCTCTTGGTCCGCCAACCGGTGGATGAAGACGAGTCGCTCGCCGGCGATTGCCGGCGAGGCATAGCCGCTGCCCTTCTCACGCTCCCACACGATCGGCGGCGGCAACACGCGGCTCAGACGGGTCTCGGTCGAGACCCCGTTGTGCGTCGGGCCAAGGAATGAAGGCCAATCGTGAGTCACCGCGTCGTCGGCGAGTGGCCGCGGGGCCCGATGGATCTTGGTCTGCGGTGCGGACACACGACGGCCCAGCGCTTGGGCCGCCAGCATCTTGATCAACGTTCGGCGCGGGATGACCGGCATAGCCCTTGATGGGAAGCCGTTGGTGCCTCAGCGAACTCCTGAGAACCGGGGATGGGCGGTTAGCTCCTGCCGAACGCCTGTGAGCCCCACAGGAGACCAATGGCGACGGCGGCGGTCGAAACCACAATCATATGTGCGGTGCCACCCGTGTAGAACCAGGCCAGAAGCAGGTTGGGGAGGAGGGCAATCGTGAGGAAGAGCGCTCCACCAAGTATCCAGAAGATGATCCGCCCGACCTTGCTTGATTGACCCACTCGTTCGTCCTCTTGAGATTCCTCGGCTAAGCTTCCCCGGGGTCCGACGACCCCGCGAGACAGGGCCTAGCATGGACCGCGCACCGGCTCCTGTCAAACGCACGACTCCAATGATCGACCCAGACGCGACTATTGACGCTCGTGTGCGGTACGACCTCGAGCGGACCTCGATCGACAAGCTCGGTATCGTCTACGACCCGACCGTCGTGAAGCGGATTCTGGACTGCACCGTCGCCCGTGTTCGGGCGGGGACCGTGGGCGACGGGATCACGCATGCCGAGCTGGTCAGGGACTCGGGTGTGCCCACCTGGGTTCGACACCGGGGACTGCTCGGGCACGTGCTCGCGCTCGTGTCGCTTCAGAGCTACGCCGAACACGCCGTTCTCGTCAGCGCGCTGATCCGCGCCAGGGACGACGACGTCTTGCCCACTGACGGTTTCTGTGGATTCCTCGAGGAGTTGGGTCTCGTGGGGTCCAGGTTCGACCGCGAGGCGTGTCTGGAGATGTGGGACCATCATTGGAAACTGGCCGTCACGAGGCTGGATGTTGAACCCCGCGACGAGTGAGTCGGCGGGGACTCCCTTTTCGCGGCGCCTACTCTGGAGTCCGCGTCTGTTCTGGAGAACGCGGTTTCTCTGGAGTACTCCGCCCAAATTCCCGCTGCAGCGAGGTCGTGTCCCATCCTGCGTCGCGGTTGTCAGACTGGTCTGTGAGGTCGCTGAGCAGAAGCTGCTCCAGGTCTTGAATCCGTCGACGGGCAGTGTCGATGTAGAGCTTCTGGTCGTGCCGCATCGCGGCCAACTCCCGTACCGCCGTCTCGTCGTGGCGTCGAAAGGTACGTGCGGCGCGGTGGGCCTGATAGCCGCGACGTCCGAGGAGCCTCAGCGCCTGAACGCCGAGCTGGAGCGACGAGTCGAGCGTGTCGCGGAAAACGTGTTCGACCCCCGCGTCATACAGCTCGTAGGCGTTGCCCCGACCTTGGGCTCGGGCGAGCACCTTGAGGTGAGGAAAGTGCTTTCTGGCGGTGTCGACCATCTGGAGCGCCTTCTCCCGGTCGTCGAGGGCGAGGACGAGTAGCTGCGCATCCTCCGCCCCGGCTGACCGAAGCAGGTCGTGTCTAGACGCATCGCCATAGAACACCCGCAGGCCCAATCTGCGCAGCAGGTCGACCCGGTCCGAATCGACGTCGAGCACGGTCGTGGCGATTCCGTTGGCTCGGAGAAGCCGACCGACGACGCTCCCAAAGTTTCCGAACCCCGCGATGATCACCGGGTTCTTCTCGTCAACCTCATCGGGACGACGACGGGCCTGCTCGCGCGTTCCGATCCGGGGACTCACCAGCCGCTCATTGACCATCATGAGGACCGGCGTGAGCGCCATCGTGAGCGCGACTACGGCGATGAGGGTCGCCGTGGTGGTCTCGTCCACCACGCCGTATCGGACCGCGAAGGAGAAGAGCACGAACGCGAACTCACCCCCCTGCGCCAACGAGAAGGAGAAAAGGAGGTTCTGGTCAAGGCTCAGGGAGAACACCCGTCCAAGGACGGCAAGGATGATGAACTTGCCGAGAATGAGAGCGGCCACGAGGCCAAAGACGACTCCGGGGAGATCCGCCACCAGACCGAAGTCGATGGCGGCGCCCACCGAGATAAAGAACAGACCGAGCAGGAGACCCTTGAACGGTTCAATGTCGCTCTCGAGCTCGTGGCGATACTCGCTGCGGGCCAGGACGACCCCGGCCAGGAACGTCCCGAGGGCCGGGCTGACGCCGACCATCGTCATGAGCATCGCCGTCGCGATCACGAGCAGGAGGGAGGCCGCGGTCAGTACTTCTCTCAGCCCCGTACGGGCAATGAGCCGGAAGGCTGGCTGGACGAGGTAGCGCCCGGCGACCACGATGACGGCCACCGCACCCAGAACCGCCAGCGTGTTGCCCCAGGCGGGAAGGTCGGCCACCCACGTCAAGTGGTCATCGGCGCCTGGGGCATGACTGGGCCCGGACCCAGAACCGAGCAACGGGAGGAGCGCCAGGATAGGGATGACGGCCATATCCTGGAACAGGAGGACGGAGAAGGCGCTGTGCCCACCCGCGGTTTGGAGCAGCGCTTTCTCCTTGAGGCTTTGCAGGACGATCGCCGTGGACGAGAGCGAGAGCGTCAGCCCGACCGCGACGGCCATGCGCCAGTCGAGATTCAGAACGAGTCCGACTCCCGCAACGACGAGCGTGGTTATTCCCACCTGCAGGCCGCCAAGTCCCACGATGGGAGAGCGCATTCGCCAGACGCGTCCCGGTTCGAGCTCGAGCCCGATCAGGAACAGCATCAGGACGACTCCGAACTCGGCAAAGTGCAGGACGTCCTGCCCGTCCTCGCCCACCAGGCCCAGAACGTAGGGTCCGATGACGATTCCGGCCAGGAGATACCCGAGGACGGACCCGAGACCCAGCCGCTTGGCGAGGGGAACGGCGACCACCGCCGCCACGAGATAGACCAGCGCCTGTGCGAACAGTCCGTCGCCGCCCATTAGGCGGTACCGGCTTCGTCCGGCGGGTTCAGCCGGGGATGGCGCCGGGCGTCGTTCAGGTCTAGGGCACCGTCGCGTAGTTTTTCGAGCGCGCGCCGATAGTCGCGTGCGTGCCGACCGATCTCGTCGTCGACCATTCCGTGAGTGCCGTGAACCAGGAACGGTGGAAGGTAGTCCATTCCGCAAAGCAGGAAGGTTTGTCGTAGGGGAAGGAGCAGGTCATCGAGTGTGAACCCGCCCTGGTGATTCTTCTGATAGGCCCGCTCCGGTCCGCCGGTCGTGACGACGTTCAGTACGGGCTTTCCGGCCAGTGCGGTTCCGTTGGCTCCGTACGCCCAGCCGTGTTCGAGGACGAGATCTTCCCACTGCTTCACCAGCGCCGGTGTGCTGTACCAGAAGAGTGGGTGTTGCAGGACGACCACGGCATGTTCCTCGAGCAGTTGCTGTTCGCGCCGGACATCGACGTCGAATTCGGGATAGGCCTCATAGAGATCGTGGAAGGTGACGCCGTCGAGCGACCGCACCGCGTCTATCAATCGGCGGTTGACGCGCGATTTCTCGAGCGCAGGGTGGGCAAAGAGGATCAGGATCGTGTTGCCCATGTGGACGTGAGTGTGATCGAAGAGTGCGAAGGCGACGGCAGCCGGTTCGCGACAGCATGCTGATGGTCGGCAAAGGACCCGGGGTTGTCAAGTGTCCGACCGGGAGTCGTCGTCAAGATTCTGGTAGAGTTCTTCGCACACCCGAAAGGCGGTGTAGACACGATGGAAGGTATTTTTCGCGCGTGGGGCAAGATCCTCTCGGGCACCCGCCCGGTGCTCTCGGTGGAGATTACCCGGGAGTGTCCGCTCGCCTGTCCTGGATGTTACGCCTACAACGACGGTCACCTGGGCGACTCGGGGCCTCTGCGGCAACTGGGCGACTTTAAGGGCGACGACCTCGTCACCCGGTTCTTTCAGCTCATCGACGAGCACAAGCCGCTGCACGTGTCGATCATCGGCGGCGAGCCTCTCGTTCGCTATCGTGAGCTGACTGAGATCTTGCCTCGGTTGTCGCGTCGCGGCGTCCATGCGCAGGTCGTGACGAGTGCGGTGCGTCCGATTCCGCCGGAATGGAATCGGGTGCCCAATCTCGAGGTTTCTGTCTCGATCGACGGATTACAGCCCGAACACGACGTGAGACGTGCGCCGGCAACCTACGACCGAATTCTCAAGCACATTGTCGGGCACCAGGTCACCGTTCACTGCACGGTGACCCGCCAGCAGGTCCGCCGGCCGGGGTATCTCGAGGAGTTCGTTCGGCTGTGGTCAGAGAACCAGTCGGTGCAAAAGATCATCGTCAGCCTCTATACCCCGCAGGTGGGAGAGGAATCTGCAGAGCGCTTGATGCCGGAGGACCGGGCCACCGTTGCCGCGGACCTTATGCGTCTGCGGCTGCGATTTCCCAAGCTCCAGATGCCCACGCAGCTGATCGACGCGTTTCTAAACCCGCCCACATCCCCGGACGACTGCGTGTTCGCGAAGGTCACGACGTGTGTTTCAGCCGACTTCACGACCCGAATTACCCCGTGCCAGTTCGGCGGGGAGCCCGACTGCCTCAACTGCGGGTGTGTGGCGTCCGCGGGTCTCAAGGCAATATCGCGGTATCGGTTGCCCACCGGCGTGACGGTCGGGACCCTCCTGGACACCTCCCGGCGGGTAGGCGAGCACGTCGGCCGAGTCCGTCGAGTTGCTACGCCGATTCCTTGAGGGCCGCGGTTAAGTCGAGGACTGCTTTCTTCGCGTCTCCAAAGAGCATCAGGGCGTTGTCCGCGGCGAACAGGGGGTTGGGAATGCCCGCGAACCCGGGTGAGAGGCTCCGCTTGATGATAATGACGCTGGTGGACTTGTCGACGTCCAAGATCGGCATGCCGGCGATCGGACTCGTGGGGTCGGTGCGGGCATCGGGATTGACGATGTCGTTGGCCCCGATCACGATCGAGACATCGGTCTGGCCAAAGCTCGGGTTGATCGTGTCCATGTCCTTGAGCTTGTCGTAGTCGACGTCCGCCTCCGCGAGGAGGACGTTCATGTGACCGGGCATCCGCCCCGCGACCGGATGGATCGCGTATTCGATGGTGACCCCTCGTGACTCGAGCAGGTTCGCGAGATCGCGGACCTGGTGTTGGGCCTGCGAGACCGCCAGGCCATACCCAGGCACGATCACCACCCGACTGGCCGTGTCGAGCAGCATCGCCACTTCCTCGGCCGACGTCTGCTTGACGCGTCCTTCGTAGACCTTGTCAGCGTCTGTCTTGGTCACGTCGGTGGCGGCGATCGCGCCGACCAGGACGTTGACCAAAGACCGGTTCATCGCCTTGCACATGATCTGCGTGAGGATGATGCCTGACGCGCCGACCAAGGACCCGGTGATGATGAGAATGTTGTTGTTGAGGACGAATCCGGTCGAGGCGGCGGCCAACCCTGAGTAGGAGTTGAGGAGGGCGATCGCCACGGGCATGTCCGCGCCGCCGATCGGGATGGTCAGGAGGATGCCGAGTACGGAGGCGACGAGCACCACCCCCACATAGGCCTCGGTCATCGACGGGTCGATGACGAGGGCGGCACCGCAACCGAGCGCCACGACAGCGAGCACCAGGTTGAGGGCTTGCTGGCCGGGGAACCTCACCGGCGCGTCGGGCAGCAGCAGACCGCGCAGCTTGTCGAAAGCGACGAGGCTGCCCCAGAAGGTGACCGACCCGATGATCCCCGACGCTACCGTCGCCACGACGGTCTGGGTCGATGGAGCCGAGGCTTCCACGAGGACGGCGCCCGCGACCAGGGCAGATGCTACGCCACCGAAGGCGTTGAGCAGCGCCACCATTTCGGGCATCGCCGTCAGCTGAATCCTCAGGGCGAGCGTCGCGCCGATCCCCGCGCCCAGCACGATCCCCGCCAGGATCACGCCGAAGCCACCCGCACCGCTTCCGAAGACCTGGCCGTCGAGCAAGGTGGCGATGATGGCAAGCAGCATCCCTGTCGCGCCGAGCCGGTTGCCCCTCACGGCGGTTCGGGGGTGCGTCAGGCCTCGAATACCGAGGACAAACAGGACCGACGCGAGGAGATAGATGAGATGGATGGGACCGCTATCCACTAGTTCTTCTTCTTGAACATGCTCAGCATGCGGTTGGTCACCATGAAGCCGCCGACGACGTTGATGGTCGCCAGAACCAGGGCCGCGAACGCGAGAACGACCGTGATCGGGTTCGATGATGTGGCGGACAGGATGGCGCCGATGATCGTGATGCCTGAGATGGCATTGCTTCCGGACATGAGCGGGGTGTGGAGCAGAGGCGGCACCTTGGTGATGATCTCCCACCCGAGGAACAGCGCCAGTGTGAAGACCGTGAGTAGCGGAAGAAACGTATCCATAGTGCAGTGTCCGTGCGGCTTATGTGACGCCGAGAGCTTCCTGCACCCGGGGATGGACGACGTGCCCGTCGTGAGACACCAGGGTTCCCGCAGTGATCTCGTCTTCGAGATTGAGGTCGAGCGTGCCGTCGGTCGTGAGGTGGAGCAAGAGGGTCGTGATGTTCTTCGAGTACATCTGACTCGCGTGATACGCAACCGTCGACGGGAGATTTGTCGGTCCGAGGATCGTGACGCCCTGGTGCAGGACGGTCTGGTCGGCCTGCGTCGGCTCGCAGTTGCCACCGCGCTCGGCGGCCAGGTCGACGACGACGCTGCCTGGTGCCATACCGTCGATCATCGCCGTCGTCAGCAGGACAGGTGCGGGCCGTCCGGGTATCAGCGCTGTGGTGATGACGACGTCACTGCCAGCCACCACGGCCGCCATCATGTCACGCTGCCGCTGATAGAAGGCATCGTCCTGCGCTTTGGCGTAGCCTCCCGCGTCCTCGCTTGACGCGGTCTCGAGCGGCAGCTCTACGAACGAGGCCCCAAGACTCTCGACCTGCTCCTTGACCGCGGGCCTGACATCGTAGGCCTGTACCTTGGCTCCCAGGCGACGGGCGGTGGCGATGGCCTGGAGCCCCGCAACTCCCGCGCCGACGATGAACACCCGAGCGGGAGTCAAGGTCCCTGCGGCCGTCATCATCATCGGGAACATACGTGGCAGCTTGTCGGCGGCGATCAAGACGGCCTTGTACCCCGCGACCGTCGCCATCGACGAGAGCGCGTCCATGCTTTGGGCGCGGGTAATTCGAGGGATGAGCTCCATCGAGAATGCCGTCACGCCGCGTTGAGCAAGGTCTCGAGCCATCTCGGCGCCAATGAGCGGCTCGGAGAACCCGACCACGACCTGGCCATGACGCATCCGGTCGAAGTCCGCTCGCGCGTAATCTCCGGCGGCCCCTGCCGATCGGACCTGCAGGACGAGATCGGCCGCGGAGAACAGGGCGTCGCGGTCAGGCTCGACGCGCGCGCCCTTGTCGCGAAACGCGTCGTCGGGGAACCCGGCGGCCACACCCGCGCCTGCTTCGATGACGACGTCGAGATCAGCCTTAGAGAGGCCGGCGACGGCCGCAGGAACGATCGCGACGCGATTCTCGGCGGGAAAGGTCTCTCTGGGAATAGCGACGATCATGCGTTGTACGGGTGGCGGATCATGCGACCGGCCGGGATCGTACCACAGGGTGCGCTCCGGCGGGGTGGGGCGTGAAAGGTCGCCGGCGAGCACCCAAGAGTCTCGCTGGCACCAGAACATCCCGGGAGCGTTCGCTTGGTGGAGGGCGTCGCACCCCAATCCCGGCGCGCCGTGACCGAGTGCTTCCTGGCACGGAGCGTGCCACTAAGAAGGCACTATGGTGTGGGGACAAAAGGATTCCAACGATTCTGTCACGGTCGCATATCTCCTCGAGCGCCAGGTGGCGCTGAGTTGGCAGGAGGCGGTGGCCATTGCACTCGAGACGGCGGAAATGGCGGAGCGATCCGGAAGGGGAACGGTTCCGCGCGACCAGAACATCGAGCTCAAGTCGGGAGGCACACTGGAGTTTCTGCGCGGGCGCGTGGAGACCGGCGCCCCAGTGTCTTCCGTGGCCGTGATGCTCAATGCGCTGTTGCCGAAGGATCGACCGACCAAGCTGAGGTTGCTCGTATCCACTGCCGGTCCGGGTTCTGAAACCTACAAGTCCCTCGGCGAATTCGTCGAGGCATTGAAGTACTTCGAGCGACCGGGGCGGCGTCAAGTCCTTGCCGAGCTCCATCGCCGTGCACTGGAGACACCGATACCGGTCGATGCCCCTGGGGACAAGACCGCGCCACGTCCGGCTAGGAAGAAGAAGCCGCCGATCAGTGCCGGGCGACGCTGGGCCGTTGCGGCGGCCGTGCTGTTGGCGATCGGCGCCGGTGCGGTGGCGGTAGCGGAGAAGAGCGAGCCCGGGATGGTGACCGGACGCACGGCTGCCGTTCAGGCGACGGCCGCCACCTGGTGGGCCAGTGCCATGGAGGCCACGGCCTGGTTTCGGGAGGCCGCTTCGGAGGACCTGGCGATTGTCGTGGAGCGCCTCGAGGTAGCCGGGGGCGACCTCACCGAGGATCTGGGTATTGGCGACGGGGACGCCGCAACCGGTGAAGAAGAGGCTGAAGAGGCCGACGTGGAAGTCACCGAGTCGACCAAGGGCAGCGCCATCGAGCCTGCCCCCTCGGGCTCCTCGGCCGCGGTTGCACCGGTGCCGGAAGTGAAGCCGGAGTCGGCGGCGACCGGCGACGTCGCGGCTCCCGACCCTCCGGTTGCGGCACTGCAAAACTCCAACTCTACGGTCGCCTCGGTGGAGCCCATCGGGCGAGCACCCCGACACCCGGCGCCGTCGTCTCCGCTATTTGACAGCAGAGATTTACATGTCACGCCGCCTACGACGGTGCGACTGCAACTTCCCGAACTTGTCGACGAGGGTCCCCCCTGGGACGAGCAGGTCGGGGTCATCGAGGCGATTGTCTCGGCATCGGGTGAGGTGGAGAAGGTCAAACTGCTCTCGCCACACCGGAGCTTCCATCAGGCCATGATTCTGAGCGCGGTCAAGACGTGGCGTTTTCAACCTGCGCTGAGGGACGGCGGCGCGGTGAGGTACCGGCATCTGATCCCGGTGGCCATTCCGCGGTGCCAGACTCGCGCCTGCTCCTGACGCCGACCGCCTGCGGGGAGTCCCGCGCTACGGCTTGCTGCGGAATGCCAGGACGAACAACAGGTGGAACGCGAAGAAGGCCACTGCCGTGATCGTGACTGCTAGCAAAGGGTTCACGTTTTCTCCTCAGGACTGCCACCTAGTGTAACAGGCTCGAACCGAACCTCGAGCCCCTCTCTGACCGGATGTCGGCGGTAGCGTCGCACGGCGAGTCCGGCCTCCAACGCAAGCCAAACCGCCAGGACAAGAATCACCCCGCCGGTGAAGAGCAGCGCTAGCTGCCCCGTTGACCAGAAACCGAGCAGGTTGAGTCCCATAGCCGCCAGCGTCGAAGTCAGCATGAAGACCATGGGAACGAGAGTGTACACAACGGGCTTGCCGCGGCGAAGGAGATAGATGGTGACCGCGAGAAGAGCCAGACCAGCCAAAAGCTGGTTGGTCGTTGCGAAGAGCTGCCATAGCATGAGTCCGGCGAACTCTCCCCCTACTTCGTAGAAGGCGAAAAACCACATCGCGCCGATAGCCACCGCCGATGCCACATAGCGGTTGTCGAGTACGCGCCAACCAAGTGTCTCGCCGATCTCCGATACGTTGTAGCGCAAGACGCGGGTCGCCGAGTCCAGAGACGTCAGCGCGAACGACACAACCAGCACGGCCACGAACGTCGTCGCGATCGGAATCGGTATCCCGAGAGCGGTCAGGAACTGCGTCGTGCCACCGATGAACGCCGCGATGTTGTTGCCGAGGCCGTCTGCGGTCTGCCAGCTCTCATATCGTTCGAGCCATGCCTCCCGAGAGACGAAGCCAGCCGTGCACGCGAGTACGGCCATCAGCCCGAGAACGGACTCGCCGAGCATCGCTCCGTATCCGACGAAGCGAGCGTCGCGCTCCGCATTGAGCTGCTTGGCCGATGTGCCCGACGAGACGAGAGAGTGAAAACCACTGGCCGCTCCACACGCAATCAGGATGAAGACGAAGGGCACCATCGAGGGAGCGCCCTCCGGGGACGTGTCGAGCGCCGGGGCCACGAACGATGGATTGGTGAGGAAGAAGCCGAGATACATCGCACCGACGCCCGCGTAGAGGAGCAGGCTGTTGATGTAGTCACGCGGTTGGAGGAGGAGCCACACCGGCACGACACTGGCAGCGAAGCCGTATCCGAGCAGGAGCCATTTCCACTGGGCCAGGGATGGACCGACGATCGGATAGCGGATACCGGCGCCAACAAGCAGAAGCAGGGCACCCAGGCCCACGACGGTGAGCGGTGCGAGTCCCCAGCCGTGGCGATGTGTTGCAACGCCCATGACCATGGCGACACCGACGAGCGCGGCCGTTGGCAGTACAGACTCGGGGTAGAACTCGGGCGAGAACAGCGTGGCCACGATGTGGATGAAGACGCCCATGGCCAGCGCGATGAGGAAGAAGATGATCATGTGAAACAGGGTCTTCGCGCGGTTCCCGACCAGGCTTTCGGTAATCTTTCCGACCGACAAGCCACGCGCGCGGATCGATACGGCCAAGGCGCCGAAGTCGTGAACGGCCCCAACGAAGATCGCACCAAACACGACCCACAAGGTGGCAGGCAGCCACCCCCAGATGACGGCAATGGCCGGGCCAAGCATCGGCGAGAGGCCGGTGATGGAGGCGTAGTGGTGTCCAAAGAGCACATACCGGTTGGTCGGAACGTAGTCGATGTCGTCGCTCAGCGTGTGCGCCGGCGTCGGACGTGACCCATCTAGCTCGAATAGCCGTGTGGCCAGGTGCCGCGCGTACACGCGATAGGCCACGACATAGGCAACCAGGGCGCAGGCGACGATCACGAGAGGCGATACGCTGACCTCCCAAGTCATGCCCACCCCTGGGACAAGACGGCGCCGACCTGGCGAAGTGACGCGACGCCGTGGACATCGTGGCGCAACAGTGGCACGACGACCCGTGGGAAGCGCGCGAACACTTCGTCGATTTCTTGCAGGTACGTCTCTTCCTGCGCACGTCTGGCGCGAAAGAAGTCGCCCGAGCGGCCGTCATCGAGGTCAGTGGGCAACACTCGGTTCACGACCAGACCCGAGACGTCAACTTTGAACCGACTGAGGAGCTGGATGACCTTTTGACTTTCCAGAATTGATAGTTTGTCAGGGTTGACCACGAGTAAGAACGCCGTGGTCTCGTTGTCGAGGAGACGCTCGCGGGCGACGAGAAAGGTCCGGCGCCGGGTCTGCAGGACCTCGTTGATCCGACCGCTCGGGCTCTCGTCCGGGTACTCCTTCTGGACGCCGTCGATCATCGAGAGCTCGTCGCCCTGCCTCCGTCCTCCCTTCAGGTTTCTGAGGGCAGAAGACAGGCCGGCCGATCGTTCCCGATGCCGCAAGAGACCGTCTGTCCATGCTCCCATGATCTCGGGGAGTGACAAGAGTCGGACGGTGTGTCCGCTGGGTGCCGTATCGAAGAGGACCAGGTCGAACCTGGAGCCGTCCTCTCCCATGAGCTCGGCGACGCGTTCGAGCAGCGCGGCCTCGCTGGCGCCGGGTGCGTGGCGGGCCAAGTCGAGCTGCCGGTCAACTTCGCCGTAGAGCCGTGGGTGGACCAGCGACTTCATCTGGGTCTTCACGGTCTGGATGTGACGCTCGGCTTCCGCGTCCGGATCGATCTCGAGGCCCCACAGACGGTCGGCCAGCGTGGTCCGTGTTGCGCCGATGGTGACGTGAAAGATGTCACCCAGTGAGTGCGCCGGGTCGGTGGACACCACCAGGCACGTGCGACCCAGTGCCGCCGCTTCAAGCCCGAGCGCCGCGGCGGTGGTGGTCTTGCCCACCCCCCCTTTTCCACCCACGAACACGAGATGATGGTCGAGCAGGTCGCGGAAGGTCACGGCAGGTCACGGAAGGTGACGGATCGTCCTAGCAACACCGGAAGTGGTCCAGTGGAGAGTGCTCCATGCCCATCCGCGTGTGCCAGTCGTGAAACCGTTCAAGCAGGAACGGTTGCAGTTCGAGGGTGTAATACGTGGCCGGGTTTGGAATGCCCATCAACTCGGCGTAGACCATGAGCATAAAGACATCGTCCTCGTCGCGGCGCGCCCTCGCGAGCGTGCCGCGATACGGAGAGAGGTACAACTCTTCAAGGAGCGCCTTCAGCCGCGCCAGTCTGCTGTCCGTGTGTGCCACAGTGCGACAGTGTCCGATTCAGGCGCTCGCGCCAGCCTCCGACGCCCGCCTCTCCCGCATGAACGCCGAGCCGGCCTCTAGCATCACGAAGATGGCGAGGATGACGATCGCCGCGTCGATCCAGAGCAATGGGTAGAAGATGCCCCCCTCGCGATACAGCGACAAGAGCTGTACGAGTGCGGCAGCCAGGGCCATCGTCGTGATGAAGATCATGGGGATCATCGTGTAGCGTGCCGGTCGCCCAAGTTTGACGAGCATCACGCTGATAACCAGCAGGGTGAGGCCAGCAAGCAGCTGATTGGTTGTGCCAAACAGCGGCCAGATGAGCATGCCGCCCTCCCCGCTGGGGCCGCCGGCACCGAACGCAAGCACCAGACACGCGGCGACCGCGCCGCCCGTCGCGACATACCCGTTCTGAAGGATGGGAATTCCGTAAATCGAACCCCACTCCTGAACGATGTACCGTTGAAGCCGGACGCCCGCGTCCATCGTCGTGCCGGCAAAGAGCACCGCCATGACGGTGAGGAGCGTGGCCGCGAATTCGGTCGAGATGCCGACGCCGTTGGCCACGATGGTGGAGCCTCCGGTCACGAAGGCGACCATGCCGCCGTCACCGAAATTGGCGTACATGGCTTCCCACTCACCCCGAGAGGCAAAGCCTGCCGTCGCGGCAATGATCGCCACGAGCGCCAGGGCACCCTCGCCCGACGAGCCAAGGTAACCGACAAATCTGGCGTCGGTCTCCTTGTTGAGCTGCTTGGAGGTGGTCCCCGACCCGACCAGGCCGTGGAAGCCGGAGATCGCGCCGCACGCGATCGTGACGAACAGCAACGGAATCATCGGTGGCGCGGCCGCCGGCACATTCGGGTTGATCGCGGGAGCGATGATCGCGGGGTTCGCAATCAGCACGGCGCCGTAGAGAAGGCCCAGTCCGACAAAGAGTTGGATCCCGTTGATGTAATCCCTCGGTTGCAGCAATAGCCACACGGGGAGCAATGAGGCAATCCCAGCGTAGAGGAACAGGATGAGGATCCACTGCGCGCCGACTGGGAGTCCAAGCGAGCCGGCGGTCAAAGAGATCGGAACGGCCTCACCGAGATAGATGACGGCGTACAGAATGACCGTGCCGACGATGGTTGGCCACAGGAGCGGGACACGGACTCGGTAGATGAGGATACCGATCACGACCGCTACCAGCACAGCGGTCCAGGCCGGGATCACGCTGCTCGGAGTTTGCTGGAAGGCGTCGGAGATGGCCACGCCGAACACCGCGTTGACCATCATCAAGAGGAAGAAGACGACGATCATGAAGAGGGTTCGGGCGCGCGGACTGACGACGTCGCCGGTGAGCGAGCCAACCGACTTCGCCTTGCTCCGGACACTGGCCCAGATGGCCCCGAAGTCATGGACGCCGGCGAAGAACATCGTGCCGACGATGACCCACAGGAAAGCCGGCAGCCAGCCCCAGATGACGGCGATGCCAGGCCCGATGATCGGCGCTGCCCCGGCCACGGCGGTGAAGTGGTGTCCCCAGAGGACGAACCGGTTGGTCGGGATGTAGTCGATGTCGTCCCGCATACTGTGCGCGGGCGTCTTGAAATCGGGGTCGAGCCGATAGATCTTCTCGGCGATGAACTTCGAATAGAAGCGATAGCCAAAGAAAATGGCAGTGAGACCGATGATGGCGAGGATCGCGGCGTTCAGCGTGCACCTCCTTGAAAATCTTGGACCGAGGGGTAGCCGGGAAGACCGGTCGCAGAGCGGACACCGCGCAGAATGGCCTCCGTGGTCGCGTCGGCGGCAAGCGCGCCGACGGTTAGCACGCTCACGCCTTCTTCGATCTCGCCCGTCGCAAGGGCAAAAATCGTATCGCCGTCTGACGGCGTGTGTGCGGGGTAGATTGCTCGTGCCAGACCATCGTGTGCCATTCTCGCCACGATACCGAGTTGCGCCTTGGTCATCGCTGCGTTGGTGGCCACGACGCCAATCGTGGTGTTCTCTCCCTCTCTGGCGCCGAGTGGTGCTCGCCCTCGGAGCAGCAGGCGGGCATCGGCTAGGGCGCCACCGTCATCGGTTCTGACACCCGCTACGATCGCGCCAGTCCGGGGGTCGACGACATCTCCGACGGAGTTGACGGCGACCAGGGCAGCCACACGGATGCCACCGGGGAGTTCGAAGACCGCCGACCCGACGCCACCCTTCATCGCCCGGCTTGGTCCACCGATCTTTCCGACGGTCGCGCCGGCACCGGCGCCGACGCTGCCCTCGGGAACCGGACCATCGGTTGCGGCTTGTGCCGCCAAGTAGCCGCAGTCGGCCGTCGGGTGGATGGTCGGGTCGTCACCAATCCCGAGGTCGTAGAGGATCGCCGCCGGCACGATCGGGACGGGGGCGGCGCGGGTGGGATAGCCGATGCCTCGTTCCTCGAGATATCGCATGACACCGTCTGCGGCCGCCAAACCGAAGGCGCTTCCCCCCGAGAGGACGACAGCGTGCACCTCTTGAACGGTGTTAACCGGATCGAGAAGGGCGGTCTCTCGAGTGCCTGGCGCGGCGCCGCGGATATCGACGGTCGCGACTGCGCCTGCCTCCGTGAGGATGACGGTGCAGCCGGTCGGTCGGTCGGCGAGCGTATGGTGTCCGACCCGGATACCAGTTATGGCGGTCAGTCCTGCAACCGTACTAGGTACCTGGGCAGTGGGTAGCATAGAAGACCCAAAGAGCAAGAGCAGGAGCATGCCGCACGCTGATCGTGGGATCACTCGTGGCATCGTCTCACCGTTCGGGGCGGATCGTAGCCGAAAAGACGCTGCCACCGCTAGGACGGGGAGAGCGTGGCCGACGTGACGACTGTAGGATAATGGACGGTCGATGACCTCGTTGCTTGCACATTCCTACGGCCGGTGTGTCGTGTCGTTGCTCGTTGTCGTATGGGCGACCGGGTGCAATGCGCCTCCGCCTGCGTCTGGCGAGGGCCCGCGACTCCCACTTTCTGTCAACTCATCCAATGATTTGTCCGACGATTCGCCCGATGATGCCTCCGACGACCGAAGGACATACCCCGTTGGAACGCCTCGCCTCGTCGCCCTCGGAGATTCGCTGACCGCCGGGCTAGGGATTTCTTCTGGCGAGGCCTATCCGGCTCGGCTCCAGGAAAGGCTCGAGAAGGCCGGTTACCAGCTCGAAGTGGTCAATGCCGGGGTGTCGGGCGACACGTCGGCTGGTGGGTTGCGCCGTCTGGACTGGTCACTGGACGGCGAGGTTGCGGTCCTGATCGTCGCGCTCGGAGGCAACGATGGACTTCGCGGACTCCCTGTCGAGCAGTTGAAGAGCAATCTCAGTGCGATCATCACGACCGCACGAGATCAAGATGTGGAGGTGGTGCTCGCTGGAATGGAGGCACCCCCAAATTTTGGAACGGCGTATACGGAGGCCTTTCGGTCGACGTATGAGCAGCTAGCGGACGAACATGACGTCCTCTTGGTGCCGTTTCTGCTCGAGGGAGTGGCCGGTGTGCCCGAATTGAATCAGCCCGACCGCATTCATCCCAACGCCCGCGGCGCTGAACTGATCGCCGAGCACCTATGGCCCGCGGTCGAGACGATGGCCCGCCGTGTGGACGCCGGCTTGTCACCATGATCGAGCTGAAAGGCGTGTCGAAGACGGTGACGAGCGGGGGAGAGCCACTCACGATTCTTCATCCGCTCGATCTCTCCGTCCCGTCCGGTCAGTTCCTCTCGATCGTTGGTCCGTCCGGGAGTGGCAAGACGACCCTCCTGGGGCTCATCGCCGGTCTGGATACGCCGTCAACGGGGGCAGTGGTGATCGACGGGGTGGAGATCACGTCGCTCGACGAGGACCGCCTGGCGGAGCTGCGCAGCTCAAAAATCGGCTTCGTCTTCCAGTTCTTTCACCTGATTCCATCGCTGAGCGCGTTCGAGAACGTGATGGTTCCGCTGGAGATCGCGGGAGCGACCGGGCCGGGCGAGAGGGCTGGCCAGCTCCTGAGCGAGGTGGGTCTGACCGGTCGCAGTCATCACTACCCATCGCAGCTGTCTGGCGGCGAGCAACAGCGAGTAGCCATCGCGCGAGCCCTCGCCAACGACCCTCCCATCCTCCTCGCCGATGAGCCAACCGGGAATCTCGATTCGAAGAACGGCCAGCTCGTCGTCGACCTGTTGATGCAAGTGCATGCGTCCCGGAAGACCACCGTCGTGATGGTCACCCATGACGCGGAAATCACGGCGCGGAGCGAGGTCGTCCTCACGATGCGGGACGGTCGCACCGAGGTGTCGGTGCCAGGCGCTCCGACCGCGGGCGCCGTAGACAGGGCGGCGGTCGAGCGATGAGCTTTGTCGTTCGTATGTTGTTGCGGGAGCTTCGGTCCTCATGGCGTCGATTGGCCTTTTTCTTCCTCTGTGTCGCGGTTGGGGTGGGAGGGATCGTCTCCCTCCGGTCAGTGATCCAGAACGTCCGCGTCGCCCTCATGGCGGAAGCGCGCACGCTGACCGCCGGTGATGTCTATCTCCGGACTGACCAGGCGTGGACGGACGACGTCCGAGCGATGGTCGACGACCGACTTCGCGACGTACCAGGGGTGGCGCTGACGGAGACCGTTGACACCACGACGATGGTGCGAGTGCCGGAAGAAGAACCTATCCGGACCAAGGTCGTTGAATTGAGGGGCGTAGAGCCGGCGTTCCCCTTTTACGGTCTGCTTGAGCTCGGGAGCGGCGCGACCTATTCGTTTGAGCTTCTCCAGGACCACGGAGCGCTGGTCGGACCGGAGCTTCTCACGCAGCTGGGACTGGAGGTCGGCGAGCGTATCGCGGTCGGCGACGTTGCGTTCACCATCCGTGACGTCATCGTGAGCGAGCCCGGGAGTCAGCTCGGCGGATTCAGCTTCGGTCCTCGCGTGCTCGTGGCTTATGACGCGGTTGAGGAGACGGGCTTGTTGACGTTCGCGAGTCGAGCCAACCGCCAGCTCCTGCTACAGGTCCCGGATGAGGCTCGCATCGACCCGCTGGTGGCGACTCTCGAGGAGGACTTGCGAGAGGCGTTCGTCCGGGTCGGGTCGTATCGCCGCACCGAAAGTCGGATCGAGCGCAATCTTGGGAGGACGGAGAACTACCTGAGCCTCCTCGGGTTCGTGGTGGTCATCTTGGGAGGCATCGGTGTCTGGAGCGTGACTCGGGTGTTTGTCCAGCAGCGGCTTCGGAGTGTGGCGATCCTGAGATGTGTGGGGGCGACGACCGGCCGGGTTCTGGCCATCTATGTGCTCCAGGTTGCCGTCTTGGGACTGGGCGGCAGTCTTCTCGGCGTTGGCGTGGCGCAGGTCGCACTGTGGTCCGTTCCCCCGAGTCTTACCGACCAGGCATCCACCGCGGCCGGTCTTGGGACCCTGTCGATGGCGTTGACCGGTTCGGCCGTCCTGCAGGGGCTCGCCGTCGGCGTGCTGGTCTCGTTGCTCTTCGCGCTCGTCCCACTTCTCGACATCCGTCACGCCAAGCCGCTGTTGCTACTTCGTCAGGGAGCGGCCGGCGCAAGGAGTGGTATCGACTGGCTGCGATTGAGTGTCATCGCTGTCGTCAGCGTGGCGTTGGTGCTGGTGGCAAGCTGGCAGGCGTCGTCTCTGGAGGTCGGAGTGTATGTGGTCGGGGGCTTTGCTGCAGTGGCGGTCGCCCTACACCTGATCGGGCGAGCGCTGACGCTGGCGATCCAGCCGCTACAGACCTCGACGTGGTTTCCGCTGCGACACGCTGTGCTCAATCTGACTCGACCGGGAAATCAGACGCGCGTGATTCTGCTGTCTGTCGGCCTGGGGAGCTTCTTCATCATCGGAGTGGAGGTTCTTCAGTCCAACCTCTTGCGCAACTTCGCCCTCGAGCTTCGGGATGACAGCCCCGACATGTTCTTGATCGATATTCAGGAGGACCAAGCGGCCGGCGTGCGGGCGACGCTCGAGCAGAGTGTCGGGACGACGCCTCAGCTGCTACCGGTGCTGAGGGCTCGTGTCACGGGTGTGGATGGAGAGAAGGTCCAGATCAACAACGTCCGTGAGGCTCGTCGCGCCAGGCTCGGACGCGAGTACACCGTCACGTATCGGTCGAGACTCGAAGAGAACGAGCGGATCGTTGCTGGTGAGTTCTGGAATGAGGAGCCAGCATCGGTGCCTGAGGTGTCGATCGAGGAGGGGCTCCAGACCGAGCGCGGGCTGTCGGTCGGTGACCTTATTCGTTTCGACGTGCTGGGGCGACTCGTCGAGGCTCGAGTCACGAGCGTGCGGGCCGTGGACTGGGATGACTCTCGCAGCGGCGGATTCATGTTCGTGTTTCGCCCCGGGGGCCTCGAAGGTGCTCCGCACTCGTATGTCGCCTTCATGAAGGGACCGCCGGAGCGAGAGGCGCGAGCACGACTCCAGCGCGACATCGCGGCGGCATACGCCAATGTGTCGGTGATCGACGGGCTGGAGGTGATTCGAACGGTGCGGCGGGTGCTGGACTACGTGACCATGACGATCAGCGTGGTCGGAGGCATCGCGCTCTTCAGCGGCACGCTGATCCTGGTCGGGGCGGTCGCCATGACCAAGTTTCAGCGACTGTATGAGTCGGCCATCCTCAAGACGCTCGGCGCGAACACCCGGCTGCTCACGACGATGCTGGCGCTCGAGTATGGCGTGCTAGGGGCGCTTGCAGGGGCGGTTGGGTCAGTCGGAGCTCTGGGCCTGTCGTGGGTGTTGACCCGACAGGTGTTTGAGGTCGCCTGGTTCGCGTCGCCTCTTACGACCGCTGGAGGGGTGCTCCTCACCGCGCTCGTGGTAGGGGTTGTCGGTGTCGTGTCGAGTATCGATGTGCTTCGCCGGAAACCGCTGGTCACCCTCAGAGCGGAGTGAGATTACGGGAGTTGGGTGCCGGACGTCACCTGCGTGCTAAAATTGGTGGTTTAGGGTCACGGGGGAGAAGACAGCATGGATCAGGGCGTCTACAAACGGGCGCTGCTTTCGAAGCGCGGCGAGATCTTGGCCGAGGGTGGTGGAAAGCAGTTGCAGACCCCGATGGAGACCAACACGCGGCAGGGTGATCTGGCCGACCAGGCCACGGGTACCAACGAGGTGCACATCCAGCTGAAGGTCAAGCAAACCGACGCCAAGATCCTTCAGGCTATCGAAGAAGCGTTGTGGCGAATGGAGAAAGGTACCTACGGCATCTGCCGTGACTGTGGCGAGCCAATCGCGTCAGCGCGTTTGACCGCGATTCCCTGGACGCGTGTCTGTATTACCTGCAAGGAACAGCAGAAGTCCTAAGTGGTCCCCAGCGGGCGGCGTAGAACCCGAAGAAGATTTCGGTGCCGGCCGTCGGTCACCGTCACGGACGTGGCCGCGAATGTGACCGGGATTGCCCGGACGAGGACGGTCGCGATCGCTCTCGGCAGCAACGTCGGGGAGCGCGAGTCCCATCTTGACCACGCGGTGCGTCGGCTGGGCAGCATCGTCGAGGCGCTTCGTGTCTCGACATTCCACGAAACTCTCCCAGAGGGCATCACCGCTCAACCGTTGTTTCTGAATGCCGCCGTCGTGGGCGATTCCACCGCCACTCCGGAGGCTCTGTTCCACCAGCTGCAGGAGATAGAAAAGGAGCGGGGCAGGGAGCGTCCATCTCCGTCTCCGGGGGGACCCCGCACGCTTGACCTCGACCTGATTCTGGTCGGAGACGAGATCATGCACACGGGGATGCTGACCGTGCCACACCCACGGTTCCGCCAGCGACGCTTTGTGCTCGAGCCTCTGGCGGAAGTGGCTCCCGACCTCGTGGACCCCGAGTCGGGTCTGACCATTCGGGAGCTCGTCGCGAGGCTAGACGGTTAGCGGGATCCTCGCTGGACGTCCCGTCGGCGGTAGCGACAGCTCCTACTCGAATCGCAGCGACTCGATCGGGTCGAGTCGTGCCGCCTGGCGGGCGGGGTAGAACCCGAAGAAGATTCCGATGCCGGCCGCGAAGCCGACCGCGAGCCCGACAATACTGGGTGGAACGGAGGTCGGCCACGCGAGGAACCGCGTAAACCCCTCGGCGAGACCGAACCCCAGACCGACGCCGACCAGGCCGCCGACGAGGCTCAGTACCACCGCCTCGACGAGAAACTGCATGAGGACGTTACGCCCCTTGGCGCCAACGGCCATGCGAAGACCGATCTCACGGGTTCGTTCCGTCACCGAGACAAGCATGATGTTCATGATGCCGATGCCGCCGACGAGCAGGGACACACCGGCGATACTCGCCAACAGGCCCGTCATCGTCTCGGTCATCCCGGTGAGCATGCTGGCGATGTCTTCCTGGGTTCGGACCATGAAGTCGTCGTCGTCGCCGGGAATGAGGCGGTGCTGGGCTCGAAGCACCGCGGTGATCTCTTCTGTGATCTCCTCCATCTGGTCGGGCGACACCGCGGAGATTGTGATGCCCGAGATGTTGGTGCCATCTCGTCCTCGGAGCTTCTTCTGCACCGTCGTGTAGGGCACGAGGATCATGTCATCCTGGTCCTGTCCGAACTGTCCGGAGCCCTTGGACTGCATGACGCCGACCACCTGAAATGACTGGTTGCGAATCCGTACGCGCTGGCCGACGGGGTCAGCACCCTCGCCAAAGAGGTTGTCCCGGACGATGGAGCCTAGAACCGCCACCTTGGCGGCGCTTCGGACGTGGGTCGAGGTGAAGAAGGTGCCAAACTCGAGGTCCCAGAGGCGGATGAAGGGGAACTCGATGTCTGTCCCCTGGATCTGAGCCGACCAATTCTGCCCGCTCGCGATCACCTGGTCGCGGGTATTCACACTCGCTGCGAGGTACACGGCTCCCGGCACCTGCTCCCGGATGGCCGCGACGTCTGCGGCTTTCAGCGTCGGGGCCGCACCCATCCCGTGGCTGATGCCCCCCCGGCGGTAGTTACCGGCTCGGATCGTGATCAAGTTGGTGCCGGCGGATTTGACCTGATCCTCGATCTGCTGCTGCGCGCCGTTGCCGAGAGCCACCATGGTGATGACGGCCGCGACCCCGATGATTATGCCGAGCATCGTCAGCGCGGAACGCATTTTGTTACGCGCCAGCGCCTTCAGGGCGACACGAAGGATGACGAGCACTCCCATGGTCCCTCCTACTGCGCTCCGGTGCCGGAGGACGAGATATCGTCCTCGGTCGCAAGCGCCGTAATCTCCTGACCGGCAATCCGGCGAGACAAGTTGGCCTGGTCGGCGATGACCTTACCATCCCGGAACCGAATGATCCGCGTGCCGTACTCCGCGATGTCCGCCTCGTGGGTAATCAGAATCACCGTGATGCCACTCTCCTGGTTCAATCGCTGAAAGAGCTCCATGACCTCGACACTCGTCCGGGTGTCCAGGTTGCCGGTCGGTTCGTCGGCCAGAACGATGGCCGGCTCGTTGATCAGAGATCGAGCGATGGCCACACGTTGCTGCTGACCACCCGAGAGTTGATTGGGATGGTGGTCCATCCGGTCCTCGAGCCCCACGGTGGCGATCATGCGCGTGGCGCGTTTGTGCCGTTCGCTGGCACGGATACCGCCCCTATAGAGGAGCGGGAGCTCCACGTTGTCGAGGGCCGACGTTCTCGCCAGAAGGTTGAACCCCTGAAACACGAAGCCGATCTTCTTGTTTCGAACCGTGGCCAGCTCGTCACGCGCCAGGCGAGAGACGTCGCGGCCATCCAGCAAGTACTGCCCGGACGTCGGTCGGTCGAGGCATCCCACGATATGCATGAAGGTGGACTTCCCGGAGCCGGACGGTCCGATCACGCAGACAAACTCCCCGGCCTCGATCGACAGGCTCACGCCCCTGAGGGCCCGCACCTCCACGTCGCCCATCGAGTAGACCTTGGTCAGGTCGCGAACGGCGATGATCGACACCGGCGGCGTCACCTTCTCCTTCGACCGAACTGCGGCATCAGAGGAGATCCGCTGCTGCCGGAGGGTGTCGGGCCATTGTCTGGAGTCGTGATGTTGGTGACCAGCTGGGCACCCGCCGACAGGTTTCGGCCCGCGCCAAGCATCGGAGCGGATTGCGGGGACAGCGTTGCCCGCGGCGGTTGGCCGAGGACGCCGAGCAGCTCGGTCGCGGTGCCGTCGGTGACCCCAAGGCGCACGTTCACTTCCGCGAGCCGGTCGCCGCTGATCACCCAGACCCGACCGGTGGATTCGACTGAGGGCAAGTCTCCGAACAGTGCGTCGATCGTCGTCGCGCCACGCTCGACAGTCGGAATGTTCGGGCCCCTCGCCGCATTGGCCGGTCGGCGTCCCGACCCAGGTCCGCCAGAGCCTGCCGCGCCAGGTCCGCCCCCGAAACCACCACCTCCGCCGCCAGCTCGACGTTGCGCAAAAAACTGCTCGCGTTCCTCAGGGGACATCTGCTCGAGGCGTTCCCTGAACTGACGCATCTGCTCCGGGTCAGGCGCTCCGCCTCCACCGGCCCCGCCGAACCCGCCTCCACCGGGGCCGCCAGAGCCACCTCTGGCGGCGCCCCCAAAGCCTCCTCCGCCAGGTTGGTTGCCCGGCACAGACGAAGCCGGGGGACCACCGCCAGGGAAGGAACCCGTCGATTGCCGACCAGCACCCATGCCACCTTGTTGCAACGAGGCGGGAACCGGTTGATTGAGAACGGCAAACATCTCGGGCGTGGGGCGGAAGCGGAGGGCGCTGTTCGGGATCCGTAGGACGTTCTCGCGTCTCGCAATCTCGAGAGAAATCGTCGCCGTCATGCCGGGCTTGAGGCGGAGGTCAGGATTCGGGGCATCAACGACCGTCGCGTAGGTCACCACGTTCTGGGTGAGGACCGGCTCGAGTCTGATCTGTGAGACGCTGCCTTCGAACTCCTCGCCCGGATAGGCGTCGACGGTGAAGGTGACCCGCTGGTTGGGTCGGATCCGTCCGACATCCGATTCGTCGATGGCCGCGATCACCCGCATCTTCGTCAGGTCGGCGGCGATGATGAACAACTCCGGCGCTTGGAGGCTCGCGGCAACCGTTTGTCCGGCGTCTACCAGGCGAGAGATCACGATACCGTCGATGGGCGCCCGGATCACCGTGTTGTCGAGATTGACCTGGTTCTGGCTGAGAGAGGCCTCGGCCTGCGTGACCGCTGCCTCGTTCGACTTCAGCTGGGCCACGGCTGAACGGACGGCGACCTGGGCGGCCTCCAGCTCTGTCAGGGAGATCAGTTCACGCTCCGCCAGGTCCTCCGCTCGTCTGAGTTGGACGAGAGAGTCGTCGCGTGCCACCCGAAGGCGCTCGACATCCGCTTCGGCCCGAATGAGATTGGCCCGTGCCTGCTCCAGCTGGGTTTCGAAGAGCACGGGGTCGAGTCGCATGATGACGTCACCCTCGCGAACAATGGAGTTGTAGTCGACGAGCAGGTCCTGGATGATGCCGGAGACCTGGCTGCCGACATTGACGGTCGTGACGGCCTCGAGGGCGCCAGTTGCGCCGACGGAGTCGACCACGTCCCCTTGGGTCACGTTGGTGGTGCGGACGTCGGGAATGAATTCGCTGGTGCTGTAACCGAGGTAGCCGTAGACGGTGATGCCGGCCGCCACGAGCAGGAGTACCCACAGTACTTTTTTCATCTATCCGCCCCCGCCGCCCACGATCGAGATACCGGCACCACCCAATGACGTCCGCTGCACGCGCTCGAACTCGATCAGGGCGAGCTGATAGTCCAGAATCGCCCGCAGTTCAGTTTCCTGGGCCGCCGCGAGGTCTCGCTGGGCCTGGACCACGAAAAAGTTGGTGGCCAGCCCCACCTCGAATCGACTCTCCTCGGCCGCGAGTTGCTGATCCGTGAGCTCGCGTGCGGCGGTGGCGGCATCAATTCGCTCCTGGATACTCGTGATTTGGAGGGCCGCGTTGGTCACTTCGGTGGCCACGTTGAGCTCCAGTTGGCGAAGCTGAACTTCCGTCTGCCTCACCTGAAGGCGTGCCCTTTCCAACGCCGCCTGGTCGGAGCTCGTTCCCAGGGGATAGCTCAGCTGAAGTCCCAGGCTCCACAACGGGAAATCGGCTCTGCCGATCTGGTCGATCGCATCGTTGTATCCACCAGGAATGATAACTTCGACCGGACCACCCAGTTGTCCGCCTCGGATGAGGAGGTTGCCGCCCTGGCCTTGCAGCTGGTAACGACCGATGAGGTCGAGAGCCGGCAGCGTGGTGTTCTTGAGGCTGCCGACGTTGAGCTCGTTGATGTCCTGCTGACGTTCTGCGCGGGTCACGTCTGTCCGCTGAGCGAGCGCATTGCGGATGGCCGCCTCGATGTCGATCGGTGGTTGACTGAGTTGAGGCTGGTCGACGGGGTTGAGCTCGGCCGTCCAGAGTTCATCCTGGGTGCCGCTGACTATCAGACGCTTGAGACTCAGCTCGTTGCTACGCAGAACTTGCTGGGCTGCCGCAAGTTGTTGTCGTACGGTCGCCGCTTGGGACTGAGCCTCGACGATATCGATCGGAGCGAGCGTGCCGATCTCGACCCGCGCCTGATTGTCGCTGACCAATTGTTCGGCCAGCTCGAGGGCTTGCTGCTGCACGGCGACGCTGGCTACGGCGTACAGCAACTCCCAGTAGGCGTTGCGAACATCGGCCACGGTGTTCGTGATTCTCTCGCTGAGGGTGACATCGGAGATATCGCGATTGATCTTTGTGACCTCAATCTGCTGCCGCTGGTTGTCGGTCGTAAACCCCTGCAGCAGCGGCTGGGTGTATTGCACGGCGAAGACGCTGCGGAAGCTGGGATTGAAACTATTGAAGAAGCTGGTCGACTCCCGCCGGTTGTTGTCGAAGCCAACGTTCAGGTTGCCGCCACCCCACTTGACGGGCTGATTGATGGCGGTGTTGACATTGAACTGGTCCGTCACCGTGAAGATCCCGCCGTCGAGTTGGGTCGACGACGGGGTCGTGACCGAACTCGTGTCGTAGTCGAACGAGAGCGTGGGCCGGTAGAAGGCCTCTTGTTGGGCCAGCGTGATGTCGAACACCTGCG
Organism: Vicinamibacterales bacterium; assembly: GCA_965249105.1. GTDB lineage: Bacteria > Acidobacteriota > Vicinamibacteria > Vicinamibacterales > UBA8438 > CAUZIB01. The sequence continues at coordinate 4,335,310 of OZ252219.1, forward strand.
GGTTGATTCGTTCGACCTCGATGTCGAGGTTGCGTTCGAGAGCCCGCTGAATGGCGTCATCGAGGGTCAGGTCGAAGCGCCGGGGTTGGGATACCTGTCCCAGGCGGAGCGCGCTCTCGCGGACCAGCTCCGCCACCCGTTCATCGCTGGGGCCCTGGGCGTACGCGTTGGAGGTTCCTCCAACGTAGGCGTTGGAGATGCCTCCCAGAAAAACCATGAGCCCGATCACACCGTTCCGTCTTCCGATCACCGTCGCTCCCTTGTGAGATGCTGGAAATCAGCGGTCAGGCGACGACCGCCTCTTGCGTTGTCGGCTATCGTGCAGCTCTTTGAGGCCGGTTCGTTGCTGCGGTGTCAGCTCCTGGCGCATGTGATAAATCATCAGGAGCCGCTTCTTGCTGAGTGCGCTTCGTGCCGCCTCTGTCTTGTCAATTTGCAAGGTCAGCTTCCACTCGGCCACGTTCATGTCAGAGATGACGAGCGACAGCTCTGCTTCCTCGTCATCCAGCGCCTTCATGAGTGATTGCAGGACCGGACGAGCCTCAGTGTAAATGTCGTCGATGGCCTCCGTTTGGTCGTCCGTAATGCCGAGCTTCGTCCTGATTTCACCCGATTCCCACCACTTGTGACGTTGCCCCGCCTCCGCAACCGCGCCGGCCCCGACCAGCGTTATCGCAGCCATCAGGGAAACCACCGGCGATCGGTTACCGAGTTTCATGACTTGCTACTCCTTCTCAAATTCAATACGGCCCGGCGGCTGGAACCGTTTACCGGTCCGCCGATCGGCCGGCGCTGCATCCCGGCTGTCTGCCGCGCGCATCGCCAGCCTCGGTGCACAGATCTGTTGAACTCACCACGCTAGTCGGGATCTTCTGCGCAGGCCGCCAGTCGACAGATCACATCGCCAACGATGCTGTCCGGCGTCGACGCGCCCGCGGTTACGGCTACCGTGACGGTGCCAGTTCTTGGAAACCAATCGCGGGAGGTGACCTCGGCGCTGGCGTCGTCAGGGGACGGAGCTGTCTGGGCTGAGCATGGTCGATGGCGGATCTCGTCGCCTGAGACGAGACACGCCGCGTCGGCAATGTGGAACGTCGGTACCTGCTCGGAGCACATACGAGCGAGGTTCCGCGTGTTGCTGCTGTTGTAGCCCCCGATCACGACGGCGAGGTCGAAGGTGTGCCCTCCCAGCAGCATCTGGACGGCGTCCTGACGGTCCTGGGTGGCGCTGCATATCGTCTCGAACGCGCGGTAGTGGCGTGAGAGCGCTTCGGTCCCATAGCGTTCGACCATCGAAACCCTGACCATGTCGCCGATCTCGAGCGATTCGGACATCAGCATCGTGGTCTGATTGGCCAGCCCCACCCGCTGCAGGTCGCGAACGGGGTCGAATCCAGGCGAGCACGCATCGCCCAAGGCCGCCATGAAGTCGGATGCCGGGAGCCGCTCGCAGATGAAATCGCACACCAACTGTGCCTCGTCGCGGTTGAGAATGACAAGGTATCGACCATCGGGAGCCGTCAGCGCCTGTGAGGCGGTCGCGCGCGTTTCCTCGTGGTGAATCTTGCCGTGGATCACCGCGGTGAAGCCAGCCTCGGTATAGTGGCGGACGTTCTTCCAGACGTTGAGGACCGACCCACAGGTGGTATCGACCAGCGTGCATCCGCGGGTGTCGAGCTCGGCCAGGTCTCCGATGGTGACACCAAACGCGGGGAGAATCACGACGTCTGAAGGCCCAACCTGGTCGATCGAGTGCCCCGGATCGCTGAGAAAGCCGACACCAGCATCGCGCAGACGACGATTGACCTGTGGGTTGTGGATGATCTCGCCCGTGAGGAATACCCGCTGGTCCGGGAACCGTTCGCGGGTCTGATAGGCGTAATCGACAGCTCGGTCCACACCGTAGCAGAATCCAAATTCCTTCGCGAGGTGGACCACCACTCGATCCTTGGTCCACAGAAACCCTGCGGCCTTGATCTGATCGACGAACTGGCTGTGGTAGTCCTCGGCGAGCGCGTCAGCCACGACGTGCTTGAGGTTCAGCCCTTTGCGAAAGACGGGAGCCGACACTCCTAGCTCACCACGGACTGACGGACACCTCGCGGATACGCGGCGTGATCTCGTCGAGGGGGTCGAGCTCGGGGATCCGTGGGGTCACGAGCATCAAATCGACCTCGTCAAGGAAGGCCTCATCTTCCAGGGCGAACCAGACATCCCCGACCCCACTCGACGCGAGCGTGGGACCATTCGATGCGGTCGGGTTCTGCGCAGCGGCGGTCTCCTCCAAGAGTGTGTCGGTCGATTCGGTCCCGGGGTGCAGGTGAAGATACTGTCCGGCCCCGAGTCCCACGATCAATCCTGCGACCGCCGCTGCCGTCAGCCAGCGAGTGGCTTGGTGCACTCGGGTGAGCGTCGGCGGTGCGAGCGAAGGGAAGCGAAGCACCTGCGCCGTCTGGGCGGGTCCGACTGAGCGACGGAGACGTCGCACGATCTTGTCCAGCTGTATGGCGAGGCGCTTTGGCGAGACGTGCGAGTCGACGTCGGCCCGGGCGGTGTCCGACAGGCCGTCGAGCAGCCTTTGCAGATCCGCGGAACGGTCTGCACAGACCTCGCAATGGCTGAGGTGGTTTCGGTTGGCCGCGTCGGAGGCGGTGGGAACGTCCGAGCCCGGAACGAGCAGTCCCACGAGGTCTGCGTCGGCAAGGTGGCGTGATCGCCAGCCTGTCAGGTGTCCCAAGCGGAGTCCGGACCAGAGCGTCATCTTAGATAGCCTCGCGAGTTCGGGCTGATCGCGCGGGGAGCCATAGCTCGGCGCTCATCTGTTTCCGAAGTGACCGAATCGCCCGAAACAAGTGGACACGCACGGTGGCCTCGCTCAACCCAAGAAGCTGGCTGACTTCGCGGGTCGAGTGGCCCTCGAACTGGTTGAGCACGACAACCGAGCGTTGCCGATCCGGTAGGGTGTCGACCGCCTCGTGCAGTCGGCGGCTCCGTTCGTCCGCCAGCACCGACGCCTCGGGTGATGGCTCCCGCGTAGGACGTCGCTCGATCAGGTCACGCTGGTCATTGGATGAGCCGGATGAGCCGTCGCTCGAACCGAAGGCGAAGCCGGTCGGCACAAGCCACCGCGCGCGCCTCCTCCGAGCCTTGAGCCTATCCAGACACCCGTTGACGAGGATCTTCGTGAACCAGAGCTCGAAGAGCAGTTCCTCTCGGAACGACGGCAAGTGCACAAACGCCTTGAGGAAAGCATCCTGCACCGCTTCGTCCACCTCAGCGGGGTTGCGAAGATAGTAGTACGCAATCCGGGATGCGCGCCGCTGATGGCTCGACACGAGTATCTCGAATCGTTCGCAGGCCTTGGCTCGGTTGCCCGCGGCAAGCTGGGCCTTGACCTCGCCCGCGAGCTGGGTATCCGCTGCCGCCGTCGCGATGCCTTGGCTGTGGCTCTTCACACTTCTCTCTACGCAATACGCCTTTTGCCGCCGGCCGTTTACTGCGGGACCTGGAGCGCTATTCCCTTCAATGATAACGCGTCAACAGGGCGCCGGGATAGTAGTGCGTGAGGATCTCCTCGGGCGAGTGACGGTCCTTGGCGCGGGCTGCCGCACCTCGCTGGCACAAGCCCACGCCATGCCCGAAACCCCGTCCCTCGATCACGAAATGGTCGCCGGCGTCCACGATCGAGAAACGAGTGCTCTTGATCGAGCGGAACCCAAAGCGCTCCACCAGCGCCGAGCGAAACGTCTCGCCCCTGACCGTGACCGACCGCCCGTCAACTCCCTCAAGTCTCACGCGGACCGCCCGCCCGACGGGGTCCAGCTCGGTCACCTGGATGTGCGCGATCTCGGACCCGACCGATGTGCGGTCGTCAGTGTCGAGTGCCGTAAGCACCTCTGAGCGCTCGGCTTCGAAATGCCAGGGAGGTGGATCATCCCGTATGCAAAAGGCGTCGGCGGTCCCGCGTAGATATGGCGGGACCAAGCCGCCCCAAGGGACGGATGCGTCGCTCGTCCCCCCACCACAATCGGCGTGAAAAACGGCGTTGATCGGTCGGCCGTCGTGACTCATGACCAACCCGGCCGTTGCGCGGACCGACTCGACAACGAGGGCCGTGAGCGCCTCCGGAAACTGCTCGACGGGGCGATACACCTGGCAGTGCGTGGTGGCGCACAGCTGGAATCCCTCGTGTTCGTGTCGACCGATGTTCGCTAGGGCATAGGTCCTGGCCAAGATCGATTGCACCTGAGCCACTCGCCGCGCGGAGCCTGTGTCGAGACCCCGAAAATCGGCCTCGGCCAGTACCGAACCGATGACATAGCGTTCAAGGGGAAGCGTCACCACGTCTCCGCTGTCGGGTAGGCGGACCTGGACAGTGGTGTCAAGTGGTGTCGGAGGGTCGACACGAGGCCTGGGCGACACGCAGGCGCTCGCCACCACGACGGTGAGCACCAGCCACTGAGGGCTTCGGAATGGGCGCGTGGCCGAAAGTCTTGTCATGTGACTCTGACAACCTCTCTATCGGATCTCTGGGCGTTGCCGTCCGTTTGACTTTCCAGTTTTGCACACCTTACCATCACGCTTCATGTCGATCCGGAGTGGGTTGGAGAGTCATGGCATCCTCGCTCCGGGGCAGGTGCACTGGAACCGCGGGACCGCCACACTGTATGAAGAGGCCGTGCGACGCGGCGAAGGAATCATAGCCGAGAGCGGTCCCCTCGTCTGTCTCACCGGTGTCCACACGGGCCGTTCACCCAACGACAAGTTCCTCGTCCGAGAGCCCTCTAGCCAGGATAACGTCTGGTGGGACAAGGTCAATCGCTCGATCGAGCCCGACCAGTTTCGCGCCCTACGAGACAAGCTGCTCGCGTCGCTGAAGGGCAGGGAGTTGTTCGTACAGGACTGCGTCGCGGGGGCCGATTCGGAATACAGCCTGCGAGTCCGCGTCGTGACGGAGAGGGCCTGGCACAGCCTGTTTGCCCGAACGATGTTTCTGGAGAGTCCGCCGGGCGAGGGTCCCGCCAGCGAGGAACCAGAGTTCACCGTGATCGACATTCCGTCCGTGGAGGCGGAACCGGAGGTGCACGGGACGGACTCGCCGGTGTTCATCCTGGCCGACTTCTCCGAACGTCTTGTGCTGATTGGTGGCACGAGCTACGCGGGAGAGATCAAGAAGTCGATCTTCACGGTGATGAACTATCTATTGCCGCTGCGTCAGGTGTTGCCAATGCACTGCTCAGCGAACATCGGTGCTCAGGGTGACGTCGCGCTGTTCTTCGGGTTGTCGGGGACCGGCAAGACCACGTTGTCCAGCGATCCGGAACGACGACTCATTGGCGACGACGAGCACGGCTGGAGCGCCCGTGGGGTGTTCAACTTTGAGGGCGGCTGCTACGCCAAGATGATTCGCCTCTCGGAGAAGGCTGAGCCGCAGATCTACGCAACCACCCGGCGGTTCGGGACGGTTCTAGAGAATGTGATGGTCGATCCGGATACTCGCCGGATGGACTTGGATGACGACAGCCTCACCGAGAATACCCGAGGCGCGTACCCGATCTCGTTCATCGATAACTGGGTCGCGTCGGGGCAAGGGGGACACCCTGAATCGGTTGTCATGCTGACGGCCGACGCGTTCGGCGTGCTCCCACCCATTTCGCGGCTGAGCCCCGCGGGGGCGATGTATCACTTCCTGTCCGGCTACACGGCCAAGGTGGCTGGTACGGAAAAGGGAGTGACCGACCCGACGGCCACATTCAGCACCTGCTTTGGCGCCCCGTTCATGGTCTGGCATCCGACGGTCTACGCCCGGCTGCTGGGGCAGCGCGTCGATGAGCACCGGTCGAAGGTATGGCTGGTGAACACCGGATGGACCGGTGGCCCCCACGGCGTCGGTCAACGGATGTCCATCACCCACACTCGCGCGATGATACGAGCGGCGCTATCAGGTGCCCTGGATGACGTCGCCTACCAGCGCGACCCGATCTTCAACGTCGACGTCCCGACGATCTGCCCCGACGTGCCACCGGATGTGCTCGTGCCTCGGAGCACCTGGAGCAACAGCGAGGCCTACGATTCCCAGGCGCGCAAGCTTGCCGCGATGTTCGTTGAGAACTTCAAGACCTTCGAGGCTGAGGCCGACGCAGAGGTCTGCGCTGCCGGTCCTCTGGTGGCTTAGGAGACCAGAGGACAGGACCGAAGGCGCTCGGGATACGAGAGTCAATGGAGTTCGAGTCGGTCATCGGTCTCGAAATCCACGCCCAGCTTCTCACCGACACCAAGATCTTCTGTGGGTGCAGCACCGGGTTCGGTGCCGAACCCAATACGCACGTCTGCCCCGTGTGTCTGGGGTTGCCTGGCGCGCTGCCGGTTCTCAATCGTCGCGTCGTCGACTACGGCATCCGCGCGTCGCTTGCCCTCGGATGTACGGTGCAGCCGGTCTCGATCTTCGCGCGCAAGAACTACTTCTATCCCGACCTCCCCAAGGGCTATCAGATTTCGCAGTATGAGGCGCCGCTCGCTACTGACGGGCGTGTCGAATACGAGACGCATGGGCAGACATCAGCGGTCAGGATCACCCGAGTGCATCTGGAGGAGGATGCGGGCAAGTCGCTCCATCAGGGTGTTCCGGAGTCCGAGAAGTTCACGCACCTTGACTTCAACCGGAGTGGAGTGCCGCTGATAGAGATCGTGACCGAACCGGACCTCCGGACGGGAGAAGCCGCCGCAGATTTTTTCTCTCGGCTCCGAGGCATCTTGCTTGCGGTCGAGGTCAACGACGGGAACATGGAGGAGGGGAGCCTCAAGTGTGACGCCAACGTGTCGGTGCGGCCAACTGGGGACACCGTGCTCGGGGTCAAGGTCGAGGTCAAGAACATCAACTCGTTCCGATTCCTCCAGCGCGCGATTGACCACGAGTTCGAACGCCAAGTCTCGGTCGTACGAGCCGGCGGGACCGTGGTGCAGGAGACCAGGCGCTGGGACGCGGAGCTGGGGCGAACCACGTCCATGCGGAGCAAGGAAGAAGCCCACGACTACCGATATTTTCCCGAACCGGATCTTCCGCCACTGGCCATTTCCGAGCAGTGGGTCGCCGAGGTGCGGGGCACACTACCGGAGCTGCCGGAGCACCGAAGAAGGCGTTTTATCGAGGACTACGCGCTGCCGGAGTACGACGCCGGCGTGCTGACTCAGATGGTTGAGCTCTCTGAATACTTTGAGGAGACGGCGCGCACCTCTGGAAACCCGAAGGCTGCGAGCAACTGGGTCATGGGCGAGGTGATGCGGAAGGTCAACGCCTCTCACCTGGCGATCGATGACTTTCGCCTGCGTCCGACGGCATTGGCCGAACTGATCGCCCTCGTCGACGACGGGAAGGTCAGTGGCTCGGCGGCGAAGGTCGTCTTTGAACGGATGTACGACACCGGCGAGTCGGCCGAAGAGGCCGTTGCGGCGGAGGGACTGGCCCAGATGGACGACAGCGCGTCTCTCGAGGCCGTCGTGCTGCAGGTCCTCGAGGAGCAGCCGTCGGCGGTCGCAAGCTATCGTGGTGGTAAGACTGGGATTCTGGGTTTTCTGGTTGGTCAGGTCATGAAGGCCACGAAAGGGAAGGCCAATCCGAAGCAGGCGAACGAGCTTCTACGCCGGGCCCTTGATTGACACCCCTGTACGCCCAGGTCTAAGATTGGAAGAGTTCGGTTCGGTAGTACCCGAAACGCTTGATGCCCACGAATATCGACGGCTTGCCGATCTTCTCCCCACGGAGCCAGGTCGGTGTTCCCTCCTGTTCGGCCCGCGCAAAGTTCTATCGCGAAGAGCTCGTCAAACACTGTGAGTGTCTCGAGCACCAGCGCGAGTACTACTCCGAGAAGGCGATCACAGACGTCGAAGCGGCGCTGACCCGGCTGATTGACGATGTCGGTGAGCTCTGCGCCAGAAAGAACGGCGACCAGCTGGTGAGCAGTCTCCTCCGCAAGATCGACGGGGTCACCCGGTTGTCGGCGTGGTCCGATCCGAAGAAACACCACTGAGTACCACGCGCCTTCGTCGCGACCTCCGCCACATCGTCAACCGTGGAATCCAGGGAGCGTCTGGCTCCCTTCTCGTTCGGGAGGCAGTACGCGTCACCGATGGGGCCGTGGCTGGCCTCCTCCCCGGCCGCGCCGTGACTCTGGTTTCGTTGGGCAAGGCGGCGGTTCCAATGTCAGAAGGCTTTCTGGCATCCTGGACCAACGATATCCACGGTGGCGTCGTGGCGTCCCCCACCGGTGAATGTCCCGATGGACGACTGGATTTCTTTGTTGTGGGGCACCCTGTTCCGACGCCCTCGAGCGTGGCCGCCGGCCGGCGGGTGATCGAGCAGGCCCGCGCCCTTGATTCTGACGCCGTCATGCTGGTGCTGCTCTCGGGAGGCGCCTCGGCATCGGTTGCGGTCCCAGCTCCCGGATTGACCCTAGAGGACAAGGTCGATGCGACCGAGGCTTTACTCCGTGGCGGTGTGCCCATCGACGATATCAACTGTGTGCGGAAACATCTGTCGGGGATCAAGGGCGGACGACTCGCGGCGATGAGCCCAGCGACAGTCGTCACGCTGGCGATCTCGGATGTCGTCGGACCGGTGCCGGATGACCCCGCCGTCATCGGGTCGGGCCCGACCGTGGGCGACCCGACGACGTTCGCCGATGCTATGCGTGTCATCGACCGGCCGTTGGTGCGGTCGGCTTTTCCACCTGCCGCGCGACTCGTGCTCGAACGCGGATGTCAGGGCGGAATTCCGGAAACACCCGGACCGGCCAGCGCCGATCTCAGTCGATCGGTTTTCGAGATGATAGGGAGTCGCGCGAACGCGCTCCGCGCGGCGGCACAGGCGGCAGCGGAGCTCGGGTATTCGGTGGCGACCATTGAGGCCCCGGTCGTCGGTCAAGCCCGGGTCGCCGCCAAGGCTCACCACGTGGATGTTCTCCGGCTAGCCGCGGGTCTGTCTCGTCCCGCGTGTGTGCTGTCGGCAGGGGAGACGACAGTCGAGGTGACCGGTGCTGGGCGTGGCGGGCGGAACCAAGAGTTCGGGCTGTCGGTCGTCGAGACGGTCGCTACCGCCCCATGCGAGATCGTCATGGCCAGCGTCGGGAGCGACGGAATTGACGGCCCGACCGATGCCGCTGGCGCGGTGGTGGACGCGACGACCCTGTCAAGAGGCCAGGAACGGGGCCTGGGTCCGCCCGCGGCGTATCTCGATAGCAACGATTCGTACACGTATTTTGACGCGCTTGGCGATCTGATACTGACGGGTCCGACGGACACGAACATAGGCGACATCCAGGTCGCCCTTCTAGACGATGTTGACAGCTGAGCAAGTTCTTCACGCCATACGGTCGAAGGTCGACCATCCGTCCACCGTTCGGGAGCTCATGTCGCGCTTGCGGCTGCCGTCCGAACAGCGAGTTGCCCTCCGGCGACGACTGGCGTCGCTGGTCGAGGCCGGGGACCTCATCAAGGTACGAGGCAATCGATACGGTCTGCCCGACCGGATGCGGTTGGTCACGGGACGCGTCCAGGTGCACCCAAGGGGGTTCGGATTCGTGACACCCGACCAGCCGATCACCGGGATTGACGGCGATCTCTTCATCGCGGGCGCCAATCTCAACCAGGCCATGCATGGCGACCCGGTCGTGGCTCGGGTCGAGCATCGCGGCGGCGATGGTCGAGGCGAAGGCCATATTGTGCGGATTCTCGAGCGAGCGGCGGCGGGCCTGGTCGGTCGCTTCGACATCGATGAGTCGGGTTTGGCCTACGTCGTTCCGTTTGACCGGCGGTTGGTGATGGACGTGCACATCCCAGTGGGCGAAGGCGGGGCCGCTAAGGCCGGGGAGATGGTCTCGGTGGAGCTGACGCGCTGGCCGACCTCCACGCGGAGCCCAGTCGGTCGCGTGACCGAGGTGCTGGGAGACATCGAGAGCCCGGGCGTCGACACCCAGCTTATCGTGCGCACACACGGGATTCCAGACGCCCACTCGGAGGCCGCCGTTGCGGAGGCGCAACGGCTGGGAGCGACCGTCCGGCCCCGGGATATCCGGGACCGGCGCGATTTTCGGTCTGCTCCCACCGTCACGATCGACGGCGAGACCGCCAGAGACTTTGACGACGCGATCACGTTGGAGCGGTTGCCAAACGGCAACTACTGGTTGGGCGTGCACATCGCCGACGTCGGCCACTACGTGCCTGAGGGCGGCGCGCTGGATACCTCGGCCTACGAGCGCGGCACGTCCGTGTATTTTCCGGACCGTGCCGTCCACATGTTCCCTGAGACGCTATCCACCGGTCTGTGCAGCCTCAATCCCGGGGTCGATCGGCTCGTGCAGTCGTGCCTGATGGAGATCGACGGGCGGGGAACAGTGTTGAGATACGAAACGCATGACGGCGTCGTCCATAGCGACGCCAGGATGACCTACGCCGCGGTCAACGCGATACTCGAGGGTAGCGACGGCGAGCAACGCTCGCAGCACGCCGCACTCGTGCCGCTGTTCGAGATGATGGCTGACCTGTTCGAGGCGCTCAACGGACGTCGTCGCCAGCGCGGGTCGATTGATTTCGACCTGCCGTCGGCCGAGTTCGTGATGGATGATCAGGGGAGGGTGGAGGCCGTCGTCGCCGCCGAACGTAACCTGGCCCACCGGATCATCGAAGAGTTCATGCTGGTCGCCAACGAAACGATAGCGGCACATCTCGTAACCCATGATGTGCCCACTCTCTACCGGGTGCACGAAGCGCCTGACCCGAAGAAGGTCGAGGAGTTTGAGGACTTCGCGACCTCGCTTGGCTACGGTCTGGGTGCGCCGTCGGAGGGTGTCTCCCCCCGACACTTTCAACAGCTCTTGAAACGAGTGCGGAACTCACCCGAGGAGCGCGCTGTGGCGTTTCTCATGCTCCGCACCATGCAGGCCGCGCGGTACGATCCGTCGAGCCTTGGTCATTTCGGTCTGGCCACAGCGACCTACACCCACTTCACCTCACCGATTCGCCGCTACCCGGACCTGGTTGTGCACCGAGTACTCAAGGCGTCGCGTGTCGCGGGGAACCGTCAGCGACAGAACGGTCAGCAGGCGAAGCACCTACAGGAGATGGCCCGCCACACCTCCGAAATGGAGAGGCGAGCGGAGAGCGCTGAGCGTGAAGCCGTCCAGTGGAAGAAGGTCCGATTCATGAGCGACAAGGTCGGCGACGAGTTCACGGGGTGCGTCACCGCTGTGACCTCTTTCGGTCTTTTCGTGGAGCTGATCGAACACTTCGTCGAAGGGTTGGTCCATCTGTCGAGTATGGCCGACGACTACTATCGTTTCGTGGAGCGTCAGCACGAGTTGCGGGGCGAGAACAGCAGGAAGGTGTACCGACTTGGCGACCTCATCGGTGTTCAGCTCGTGAGGGTTGACCGAGAGCACCGGCAGCTGGAGTTGGCGCTCACGGAGGTTCTCGCTGCGACCAGGCAGACCGATGCGCGGCGTAAGGTCTCACGCCCACCCGCTCGGAAGGGACCGGGCCGCACGCGTCCGCGAGGGGGCAGCACGCGCCGTGGTCGGTAGCAAGGCGTGCGCCGGCTGATGTGGTCATGAACAACGTCGTCGTTGGCACCGCCGGTCACATCGACCACGGCAAGAGCGCGCTGGTGAAGGCGCTGACGGGCACTGACCCAGACCGCCTCAAGGAGGAGAAGGCCCGAGGGATCACGATCGACCTCGGGTTTGCCCACTACGACCACGACGGCCTGAACGTGGCCTTCGTTGACGTGCCTGGCCATGAGCGGTTTATCCGGAACATGTTGGCCGGAGCAAGCGGAATCGATTGTGTCTTGCTGGTGATCGCGGCCGATGAGTCGGTGATGCCGCAAACCCGGGAGCATTTCGATATTTGTCGATTACTCGGGGTCTCACACGGGATGGTCGCGCTCACCAAGTCCGACCTGGTCGACGACGAGACGATCGAGCTCGTGCGTTTGGAAACGGCGGACCTGGTCGAGGGGTCGTTCTTGGAGGGCGCCCCCGTCGTGCCGGTATCGGCGCGCTCAAGGGACGGCATCGAAGAGCTACGCGCGACATTGGGACTTGTCGCACGCGACGCTGGTCCCCGCTCCGCCTCCGGAGTCGCCCGTCTTCCCGTGGACCGAGCCTTCAGCGTCAAGGGGTTCGGTACCGTGGTCACCGGCACCCAGGTGTCGGGTGAGATACGCGCGCAGACCGAGCTCGAAGTGCTCCCAGCGTCTCGTCGTGTCAAGGTCCGCGGGCTGCAAGTCCACGGAACAGCTCGGGAGGTCGCGCGTGGCGGCCAGAGAGTCGCGGTCAACCTGGCCGGTGTCGAAGTCGACGAATTGTCGAGGGGAGACGTCCTGGTCCAGCCTGGGGGGCTAGAAGTGACGCGGCGACTCGACGCGACTCTGGCGCTCCTGGAGCATGCCCGGCCTCTCAAACACGGTGCTCGGGTTCGATTTCACGCAGGCACGAGTGAGGTCATGGCGCGAGTCTCACTCGGCAGGCAGGTCGGCGGAGAGTTAGACGAGGCGGTGAATGTTCTCGAGCCTGGGCACCAGGCGTACGCCAGGGTTCGACTGGAGCGGCCAGTGGCGGTGACTCGCGGTGATCGGTTTGTTCTTCGTGCCTACTCACCGTCGGTCACCATAGCCGGTGGGACTATCCTCGACCCGGCGCCGGCGAGGGGGCGAGTCAGGTCGGTTGCGGGCGCGGCACGACTCACCCGGCTCTCGGACCGGTCTGACCCGCTGGCTCCCATTGTGAGCATGGTGGAGGAGTCGGGCTTTCGTGGCCTGTCGCCTCTTCGCCTCCTGCCTCGAGCTGGGGTGGCATCGGACGAGATACCCAGAGTGATCGCTTCGCTGACGGGTGCGGGCACGGTCGAACAGGTTGGACTGCTCCTGATCGCCACGGACCGGGTCCGGACTCTCCGTGACGATCTGGCTGGATGGGTCGCAGCGTTCCACGAGGCCCATCCCCTCGAACCAGGGCTGCCCCGAGAGGAAGCCAGGGAACGTTTTACGCGGCGGGCAACCCCCGGGGTGTTCGACGCAATTCTCGAGAGCTTGGTCGCAGACGGGACACTGACGGCCCGGGACCATCTTGCGATGTCCTCCTACTCCATTGCCTTGTCAGATGACGAAACGCGGCTTCGTCAGCGTCTCGTCGATCGGCTCCAGGGAGCGGGTTTGTCACCGCCGGAGATCGGTGCCGTCGCAGACGAGCTTCACGCGTCGAAGCCAATGGTCGATCGAATCGTGAAGCTGCTCGTGCGGGAGGGGCTGCTGGTCAAGGTCGAGACCCTCGTGTTTCATGCCGATGCCCTGCGTGCACTCAGGACCGGTATGGCGGCACTCAAAGCGGAGGCAGCCTCTGACCGGGTAGAAATCGATGTTGCCTCGTTCAAGGACCGGTTTTCGGTCACTCGGAAGTATGCTATTCCGCTACTTGGCTACCTCGACCACGAGCGCGTGACCCGCAGGATCGGCAACCTGCGAGTCGTCCTGTAGAGATGCAGGACGCGATACTCCACTCGGGGCTTTGCTAATCGTCTCAGGCAGCCATTACACTGGAAATATAGACACATCTTTGAGGAGAACACCTACTGATGGCCGTACGCGAGAGTGAAGATCGACAGTGTTTCACGATGTGCGTGTTTCAGGATTCGAGCTGGGCGGCGCGCGGGCTCGAAGCGCTCCACAAGCAGGGATTCGAAGGAGACGCGGTCTCCGTGCTCGCGAAGCAGACAGCCGACGTCGATTCGATGGTCTCCAAGACCTTGGGCATCGAGCCGACCCACGTCGATATCAAGGGGTTGGGGGCGTCTGTGGCCGTTGGCCGGCTCGTGGGGGTGCTCCAGGGCTCCGACGGGGGTCTCGGAAAGGCCGGCGTGGCTGCGACCATCCGTCGCGTTGGCTTCCAGGCGCACGATGGCTTTATCTATCAAACGCTGGCCGAGCGCGGTGGTGTCCTGGTCGCGGTCGACAGCGAGCCTCGAGCGGCAGACGCGCTGGCGTTGTTTCATTCCCACGGTGGCGGTAACGCGGCGATCGGCGCGTGGACGGGACGCGTCTAAACATTGTGGTCCGGCGTCAGACAGAGGTAGTGCGCCTTTTAGTGGCGTGAGCGGTCATGAGTCTCGAACTAGGGCAGCTTCCGTTTCGGCCTGATACGACGCCGTATCGCTCGCCCGAAGAGCGTCGACAGCGGCGCAAGCGGGAGCGGGTCGCGGCGAAGGCGGCGGCGGGGGTGGCGGCGGCGAGTGCACGGCGTTTGGTTCCCCAACCGCGCGGGGAGGGAGACACCCTCTCGAGCCTTGGGGAGTTGTCGATCCTGCCCGACACGCTGGCGCCGCAGGATGTGGCGTTTCAGCTGGGCGCGACCCGGGATCGGATGGGCCCGTCGGTGGCGGCGGCGGCGGCCAGCCACGTCGTCGGGGTCGGGCTGATCGTGTTGCTGATCAGCCTGGCGCCGGCGCGGGTCTACGAGGTGGTCCAGCCCAACCGGGAGAACTACGGCATCGTGTGGTTAGAGGAGGAAGGTCCGGGTGGCGGTGGCGGGGGCGGGGGCAATCTGTCGATCGAGGTCCCGCGGCCGGTCGAGTTGGAAGGCCCCGATGAGGCTGAGCTGAGCATCCCCGTCGAGCCCGAGCCGGACTTCGTGCAGCCGGAGGTCGAACCGGAAACGGTGGAGCCGGCGCGGCTGAACATCCCGGCGGTGACGGCGGCGGCGGCGCTCCAGACCTTGCCGGGTGTGATGGACCATATCGAGGCGGCGCGAGACAGCCTGTCTCAGGGGGCTGGCTCCGGTGGTGGGGGCGGGACCGGCACGGGCACGGGGATTGGCCCGGGCGATGGTCCGGGACTGGGCCCAGGGGAAGGTGGTGGTGTGGGCGGTGGCGTCTATCGACCCGGGTCAGGGGTGGAGAGCCCACAGCCGCTCTTTAGGGCGAAACCCAACTACACCAGTGAAGCTATGCGGGCGCAGGTCCAGGGCGAGGTATTGCTCGATGTGGTCGTCCTCCCGGACGGCACGGTGGGAGAGGTCACGATCACCAAGTCACTGGATCGGGTGTTCGGCCTCGACGACGAGGCGATCAAGGCGGCGAGACAGTGGGTTTGGGCGCCCGGAACCCGTTTCGGTGAGCTGGTGTCAGTTCGAGTGACGATCGCGATCGACTTCACCCTTCGGTAAAGAAAGGCCGGGCTGGCCGGGTAGAGAAAAGGGCCCGGCCGGCCGCAAGGGCCAACCGGACGCTTCAATCGACCTTCCTAGTACATCCCGCCCATTCCGGGCGGCGGACCGCCGGCTGCAGCCGCTTCCGGCTTCTCTTCCGGGATCTCTGCGATCAGCGCCTCTGTGGTCAGTAGCAACGACGCGATCGAACTGGCATTTTGGAGAGCGGTCCGGACAACCTTGGTTGGGTCGATGACACCAGCCTCGACGAGGTCCTCATAGGTTTCGGTCTGCGCATTGAATCCTTGACGACCGCTCGCTTCCCGAACCTTCTGGACGACGATAGACCCCTCCAGGCCGGCGTTCTGGACGATCCAGCGCATCGGCTCCTCGAGTGCCCGTTTGATGATGTTTACACCGATCTGCTGGTCGCCATCGAGCGTGAGGTCGTTGAGGACCGCTGACCCGCGTAGCAGGGCCACGCCGCCACCGGGGACGATTCCCTCTTCCACGGCCGCTTTCGTGGAGTGCATGGCGTCTTCGACGCGCGCCTTCTTCTCCTTCATCTCGGTCTCGGTTGCCGCACCGACTTTGATGACGGCGACACCACCGACGAGCTTGGCAAGTCGCTCCTGCAGCTTCTCGCGGTCGTAGTCGGAGCTGGTGTCCTCGATCTGTGCTCGGATCTGCTTGACGCGGCCCTCGATTTCCTGCTGCGTCCCGTCACCCTCGATGATCGTCGTGTTGTCCTTGTCGATCGTCACCTTCTTGGCTTTGCCAAGGTCCTCTACACGGATGCTTTCGAGCTTGAGCCCGAGGTCCTCGGTGATTGCCTTCCCGGCGGTAAGCGTGGCGATGTCTTCGAGCATGGCCTTTCGACGGTCACCAAAGCCCGGGGCCTTGACCGCTGCGACCTGCAGCGTGCCGCGTAGCTTGTTGACGACGAGCGTAGCCAACGCCTCGCCCTCGATATCCTCGGCCACGATCAGGAGCGGTCGACTCAACCTGGAGACCTGCTCGAGGAGGGGCAGGAGGTCTTTCATCGAGCTGATCTTCTTCTCGTGGATCAGGATGACGGGATTCTCCAGCACGGTCTCCATACGCTCAGGGTCGGTGACGAAATAGGGCGACAGGTAGCCGCGGTCGAACTGCATGCCCTCGACGACCTCCAAGGAGGTTTCGAGTGTTTTGGCCTCCTCGACAGTGATGACGCCATCCTTGCCGACTTTGTCCATGGCCTCCGCGATGATCGTGCCGATCGTCGAATCGTTGTTGGCGGAGATCGTCCCAACCTGCGCGATCATGTTCCCGGTGACGGCTTCCGACATGGTGCGCAGCTCGCCCACGACCGCCTCGACGGCCTTTTCGATGCCGCGTTTGACTTCCATGGGGTTGGCACCAGCCACCACGTTCCTGGCGCCCTCACGGTAAATGGCCTGGGCCAGGACCGTGGCGGTCGTCGTCCCATCGCCGGCGATGTCCGAGGTCTTGCTCGCGACCTCACGAACCATCTGGGCTCCCATATTCTCCAGCGGGTCCTTGAGTTCGATCTCCTTGGCCACGGTCACGCCGTCTTTGGTGATCGTCGGAGAGCCGAACTTCTTATCGAGAACGACGTTGCGGCCCTTGGGACCGAGCGTCACTTTGACCGCGTTGGCGAGCTGGTTGACGCCTTCCATCATCAGCCGCCGTGAATCTTCACCGTACACAATCTGCTTAGCCATGTTCTAGAACTCCAGTAAATGATGGGGCTTCGCCCGTCACGTCTTGATTAACCTTCGACGACGCCGAGGATCTCGTCCTCTCGCATGATCAGGAACTCGGTGCCGTCCAGCTTGATTTCTTGGCCCGAGTACTTGCCGAACAGGACCGTATCGCCGGCCTGAACGTCGAGCGGCGTCACGCCGCCGTCTTCCTTGATCTTGCCGTTGCCCGCGGCGACGACCTTTCCCTGCTGGGGCTTCTCTTTGGCGGTGTCGGGGATGATGATCGTGCCGATCATCTGTTCTGAGTCCTCGAGGCGCTCTACGATGATCCGATCGTGGAGTGGGCGAAACTTGACAGACATGAAACTGAGACTCCCTTCGAAGTAGTTGGTACTACGGTGGATATGGCGACTCGGCACCGAACATCGGCGCCGGATTAGCACTCGTGCAAGTCGACTGCTAATTATAGCGCACGGCGAGAATCGGTCAAGTCCGACCCGCGAAATCAGTTTAGTGTGGTGACTAGCGGGTGCGGCTGAGCTTCTTGAGGCGGTAGGTCGTGACTTTCCGGCTGAGGGTGTTGCGGTGGATGCCGAGGAGGTTGGCAGCCTGACCGAGGTTCCCCTGAGACCGAGCGAGGGCCCGACTGATGAAGCGGCGCTCGATCTCCCGCTTCGCGTCGTCGTATAGGATGCCCCTCTTGAGCATTTCGTCAATCAGGCGGTCGAGTTGCTCCCGCACGCGTATCGTCCTCTCTGGCAGCTGAATCTCTGGAAAACCGCAACGTCGCCCGCAGCGCTAACCCAGGCCAGTGCCCGACAGTAGTCGGTAGGCTTCAAGATACTTGCGCCGGGTCCGATCGACGACGTCAGAAGGCAGTTCCGGGACGGGAGGCTGACGGTTCCACTTGATATCGTCCAGGTAGTCGCGCACATACTGCTTGTCGAAGCTAGCCTGACCCTGTCCTGGCGTGTACTTGTCCTTCGGCCAGAATCGCGACGAGTCGGGTGTGAGGGCTTCGTCGATCAGCATGACGGTCTTCTGACCACCGGCTCCATCGAGCAAGCCGAACTCGAACTTGGTGTCCGCGACGATAATGCCGCACGATTCTGCGTGGTCAGCGCCGTGCCGGTAAAGGGCCAAGGTCACGTCACGCAGCGTGTCAACGAGCTCTTCTCCGATAAGGGCGGCGGCCTCCGCCTCGCTGATGTTGATGTCGTGACCACTCTCAGCTTTGGTCGCTGGGGTAAAGATCGGCTCTGGTAGTTTGTCCGATTCACGCAACCCGGCGGGCAGCGGCACACCACACACGCTGCCGGTCTGTTGATAGTCCTTCCAGCCGGAGCCGGCCAGGTATCCACGGGCGACACATTCAATGAGAACGGGCCGGGTGCGCGTGACCAACATCGACCGTCCGGTAAGGATGTCGGCGTGGGGACGGAGCGACGCGGGGTAGGCCGCTGGGTCAACGGCGACCATGTGATTCGGCACGATCTCCCGGGTTCGGTCGAACCAAAACGCGGAGAGCTGCGTCAGGACCTTGCCTTTGTCAGGAATGGCGGAGCCCAGAATGCAGTCATAGGCGGATATCCGGTCGGTGGCCACCATGAGCAAGTAGTCGTCGACCTCGTACATGTCTCGCACCTTGCCACGCCGGTGTGATGGGATGTCGTGCAGGGACGTTTCGAAGACCGGTGCTGTCGTTGGCACGAACGAACCTCGTTGCGGTGGGTGAAAGGAGCATAGCTTAGCGAGAAGCGACGACGACCGCAAGGTTGTAGTACATTCCCGGCGTCACTGTTGATGAAGCGTCATCTCAAAACTCTGTTCATCGGCGCACTGACGATCGGTCTGATGGGGTTCTTCCTTCGGAACGCTGACCTCGGTCGAGTGTGGGCGGCCGTGCGTTCCGCGCGCGGCGATCTGTTGCTCTTGTCTTTGATCCTGACGGCGGTGAGCTACGCGCTGAGGATCGAGCGATGGCGGTATCTGCTGAAGCCGCTCGGGCATGCGTCCTTCAACAGCGCGGGCAGAGCGACGACGATAGGATTCGCCGCCAACGCGCTGCTCCCGGGCCGAGTAGGAGAGGTGCTTCGGCCGTACATCCTGGCTCGTCGGGAGGCGATGAGCGGTTCCGCCGCGTTCGCCACGATCGTGCTAGAGCGGTTGCTGGACCTCGGCACTATCGTCTTGCTCGTGGCGCTCTTTCTGGCGTTCTTCGACCTTCCCACCGAGGACCGTGCGCTCGAGGAGCTGATCCAGGCTGGAGCGATGGCCTCAGCGACCTTCGTGGCCGCTGGGGTGGGCCTGATTATCGTCCTGGCCTCGAATCCAGAGCTAGCGGCGCGAGCCGCCCGGCAGTGTGGGAAACTGGCGCCGGCTCGACTACGCCCCGCGGTGACCGCCGGATTGGAGCGCTTTTTTGTCGGTTTGGCAGTGGTCAAACGTCCAGCCTTATTGGTTCTGGCCATGGTGCTTTCCTTGATTCTCTGGGCCTCCGTCGCCTGGAGCATGTGGGCCGCGGCAGCGGCCTTCGGAATCGCGGTATCGTTCAGCGGGGCCATCGTGCTAATGGGGCTGGTCGCGCTGGGTGTCGCTGTGCCAACACCAGCCGGGGTCGGTGGGTATCATGCAGCATTCCAGTTTGGCGCGACGGCGCTCTATGGAGCCAGTGGCGATCAAGCTGTCGGCGCCGCTCTTGTCATGCACATGATTTCGTTCGGACCGGTGACAGTGTTGGGCCTATTCTTTATGGCGCAGGAAGGACTACAGCTGGGTAGCCTCTCCACGATGGTTACCCAAGGCGACGAGGGGAGCGCCGGGTGAAGTGTCCTTTCTGCGGGCATCTCAAAGACAAGGTCGTCGACTCTCGCGAGGGCAAGGAAGGCGAGGTCATCCGCCGGCGTCGACAGTGCTTGGCTTGCGATCGTCGGTTCACGAGCTATGAACGGATGGATGAGATTCCGTACATGGTCGTGAAGAAGGATGGGACGCGGGAGCGTTTCGAGCGGCAAAAGGTGATAGCCGGGATGCTGAAGGCCTGTGAGAAGCGGCCGGTCAGCGTCGCCGCGCTCGAAGAGGTCGCCGACCGAATCGAAGTCACGTTGCAGGATCGGCCCGAGAAGGAGATCTCGACAGATGAAGTCGGTTCCTTTCTCATGTCAGAGCTCAAGAACCTGGACAAAGTCGCCTACGTGCGTTTCGCATCGGTGTATCGACACTTTCGTGACATCGGTGAATTCATGACCGAGTTGAGGGGACTTCTGGATGCTAAGGACTAGTGAAGGGTCTCCGCGTTGGGTGGTCTGCGGGCTTCTCGTGTTGCTGACGGTCGCGGGCGTATGGGCAGCCGAGACGGTGATTGTCACGACGCTGACACGCGACGGTCAGGTGCTCGTGTCACTCGACATCGAAGGGGCGTATACGGAGGAGATCCGTTCAAGCGTTCAGAGTGGGCTGCAGACCACCTTCCGGTACGACGTGCGCCTGAGTCGCGAGGCCGCATACTGGCCAGATAGCACCGTCGGGTCGGCGACACTAGCCGCGACGGTCCGGTATGACAGCCTCATCGAGCAATACAACGTGGCCCGGATGGTCGACGGACGCGTCGAGGAAACGACCGTCGCGGAAGACGAGGAGGAGGTGCGAATCCTCCTGACCCGGTTCGAGCGCGTGCCTCTTTTTAGTACGGAAGGCCTCGAACCCAACGGCGAGTATCAGGTGCGCGTGCGCGTGGAGCGACGACCCAGAGATTCCTGGTTTGTTTGGCCTTTTGCGCGCGCCTGGGCCTCCGGTGTCGTACGCTTTACTTTCTTGCCCTAGTGTGGTGAGTTCAACAGCTCTATACATTCGACCGGCGCTGCATCGCGGCTGGCGGCGTTGCTCATCGCTCACAGATGGCCAATATGCTCGCTCTTCGCGCCTGGCCTGCCGCACGCATCGCCAGCCTCGGTGTACAGATCTGTTGAACTCACCACACTCGAACGCTCAACCGCCAGGAGGGCGATGAGCCGTGAACGTTCCCCGATACGGACCACGAGTAGCTGGTCGGGCGATCGGCCCGCGAGGCATCGCCCCCGGGCGGTCCCGACGCCCGTTTCGGGATAGTCCGTTTCTGATTCTGCTCGGCATCGTCCTGTTTCTCGCGGCACTGCTCGGTCTACTCCGTGTCGCAGACCGTTCGACCGAGTTGGCGCCGGACTATCTCAGCGAAGTCGTGTTGTACGCGCTGTCGGGCGCGTGCCTCACGATGCTCGTCGTCCTCGGCTTCATTCTCGCTCGCAACATCATCAAGCTTTGGGTCGAACGCCGCCGGGCGATGCCCTTTGCCCGCTTTCGGGCCAAGCTCGTAGCCGCGTTGCTCGGGATGATGCTGATTCCGGCGCTCTTGGTGCTATTCGTCGGAAGCGAGCTGATTCGTAGCAGCGCAGAGCGCTGGTTCTCGGCGCCGGTTGACGACGTCCTGACGTCGGCCAACGAGATCGCACGCGACTACTACCGGAGTCGCGAGCGGATCGTGAGTGACCACGCCCAGAGAATCGCCAGCGCGCTTTCTGGGTCCTCCCTTGACGCCTCGGACGTCGTTCGAGTCCGGGAGCTGGTCACGCCGCACGTGGCCGCCGGTTTGCTCGGCAGCGTGGATGTCTACCGAGTGCTACCGACGGAGGGCCAGACTGGTCGCGTCGCCATTGAACCGCTGGTCGAAGTGGCGATTCCCACGGGAGCCCAAGGATACTCCCGGGCCGGGGCGGAACGTCTGGCCGAGAGGGTGGCCGCCAGCAGTGAGGAGGCCAGGCAGGTGGAACCACTGGCCGGTGGTGCCGACGTGGTTCGGTCTGCGGCCGTCGTGGCCCGCGAGCCCGGCGGGGAGATGCTTGGCGTCGTCGTGGCGAGTGACGCGCTGACCGGGAGCGCCGCGTTCCACTCTCGGCGGATCAGCGGAGCCTACGAGTCGTACAACCAGCTGCGGGTCCTACAGCGCCCACTGGCTGGCGTGTATTTGTCGTTCTTCTTGATGCTGACGCTCATGATCTTGATCAGTGCAACCTGGATGGGCGTGTACATCGCCAAACGCATCACCCGGCCAGTGCAGTTGCTCGCGGCCGGGGCTCGTGAGATTGGGGCCGGGCATTTCGACTACCGAATCGAACCCCAGAGCCGCGACGAGTTCGGGTCGCTCGTGGATGCGTTCAACACCATGGCAGGGGAGTTGTCCACAAGCCGCCGACGGCTCGAGCGGTCCCGACGAGACTTGGAACGGAAGAACCAAGAGGGCGAACAACGGAGGCAATACATCGAGACCGTTCTCGAGCGGATCGCGACCGGTGTGGTGTCGATGGACGCCGAGGGTCGGCTGAGCACGATCAATCGCGCGGCCGGACGTCTGCTGTCGCTCGAGCCCAGTACCGTGGGGCAACCTGCCTCCGCCGTGTTCGCGCGGGCGGATCTCCAGCCGCTTTCCGAGGTGCTGATGCAAGCGCACGAGCAGAAGGGAGGCCGAAGCGCGCACGAGGTGGCTCTGGGCAAGGATGGGCACGAAGTGCATTTGGCGGTAGCCGCGACAACCCTGGCGACCGCGACCGGGGACGTGGATGGGACCGTGATGGTCTTTGACGACGTGACACCGTTGATTCGGGCTCAGCGTGTTGCGACGTGGCGCGACGTGGCTCGGCGGCTGGCTCACGAGATCAAGAACCCGTTGACGCCGATCCAGCTCTGCGCCGAACGCATGCGACGCCATTTCACGGCGGCGCCGCCTCCGGCGAAAGCGCTGGTCGACGAGTGCACGACGACGATCGTCGGGGAAGTCGAGGCCCTCAAGTCCCTGGTAGATGAGTTCTCCCAATTTGCCCGGATGCCCTCACCCCGAGTGGTTCAGGCCGACTTGAACGCCCTCCTGGATGAAACGCTGGGTCTGTACGACGGTTTGTTTCGCAATATCGTGGTGGAGCGGACCTTGTCTCCGACCTTGCCGCAGACGCGGTTCGACCCGGAGCAGGTGCGGCGCGTCGTCGTCAACCTCGTCGACAATGCCGTGGACGCACTGGAGGAGCATTTTCGAACGAGCTCCAACGGCCACAAAGGGGTTATCGGGGTGCAGACCGAGCATGACGAGGCGGCGTCGGTGGTTCGGGTGATCGTTCGCGACAATGGTCCAGGCATCCCAAGTGTTGACCGGGAGAAGCTCTTCATGCCGTACTTCTCGACCAAGCGTCGGGGCAGCGGATTGGGTTTGGCCATCGTGCGACGGATCGTCGTCGAGCACGGTGGAAATATCGAGGTGACCGACAACGTTCCGAGCGGCACGACCTTTACGGTTGAGCTCCCGTGCTGAACACAGGTCGTCATGGCTAACGAGGACATGCGGTGAAAGCGTCGTTTCTGATCGTCGATGACGAAGCGGGCGTGCGGTCGGCGCTCGGTGGCGTGCTGAAGGACGAAGGCTATCTGGTAGACGCTGTCGACAGCGGTGAGTCCTGTCTGGAGCGGGTGGTTCGACAGGTCTACGACGTGATCGTGCTCGATGTCTGGCTACCGGGTCTCGACGGGCTGGAGACACTTGAGAAACTCCGAGAGCGGAACGTCGATTCGCAGGTCGTCATGATCTCCGGTCACGGAAACATCGAGTCGGCAGTTCGTGCCATCAAGATGGGCGCGTTCGACTTTGTAGAGAAACCCCTGTCGCTCGACAAGACCGTTTTGGTGGCTCGCAATGCGCTACGTCAGCGCCGACTCGAAGCGGAGAACCGGGCGCTTCGGGAGCACGTCGACCGGCGGCTGGTGATGGTCGGCGAGAGCCCGGTCATGCAGCAGCTTCGTCAGCAAATCGCGAAGGCCGCGCCCACCAACGGCCGGGTATTGGTATACGGAGAAAACGGCACAGGGAAGGAGCTCGTGGCCCGAACTGTTCACGCCATGAGTCGTCGGAAGTCGGGACCGTTTGGCGAGGTCAACTGCGCTGCCATTCCTGAAGAACTGATCGAGAGCGAGCTGTTCGGCTACCGGCGAGGGGCTTTCACCGGAGCGGTGACCGACCGCGAAGGGAAGTTCGAGGCTGCAGACGGAGGCACGCTCTTCCTTGACGAAGTCGGTGACATGAGTTTGAAGACTCAGGCCAAGGTGCTGAGGGTGCTCCAGGAACAGGTGGTCGAGCGGTTGGGGGGACAGGGGGGTGTACAGGTCGACGTGCGGGTCATCGCGGCGACGAACAAGGACTTGCGGCTGGCGATCGAAGAGGGGACGTTTCGGGACGACCTGTTTTTCCGGCTCAACGTGATTCCTGTCTTCGTGCCCCCGTTGCGTGACCGACGGAAGGACATCGCGTTGCTGGCCGAGCACTTCCTCGGCGAGTTCGCCCACGAATACGGTCACCGAGTCAAGTCACTGGATGACGCGGCGTTGACGGTACTCAAGTCACACAGTTGGCCGGGCAACGTCCGAGAACTTCGCAACGTGCTCGAGCGCCTGGCCATCATGGTGCCCGGTGAGACAATTGTCGCCGACGACCTCGAGTTTTTGTCAGGTGGTGGGCGGAGGTCAGGAGAACGCCCTCCGGCAGACGCTATGCCGCTACAGCAAGCGCGCGATGGGTTCGAACGCGACTACATCGTACGAGCCCTGGTCGCGCACAAGGGAAACATCTCCCGCGCCGCGGAGGCGTTGGGGGTCGAGCGCAGTAACCTCTATCGGAAGATGCGGACCTTTGGCATCATGTCTCCCCGCAGGGCCGTCGCAGATCCCAACAGCTCTACTGGTGGAGTCTCATCTCGAGTACCTGGTCTGCCGTAAAGCCCTTCAGCCGCAGGGTGTGCGTCGCCGTGGTGGCCAGGGCCGCGGCCGGCATGAGACCGACGAGCTCAGTCTCGACAACGGCCACACCGTTACGTGCCGCTTCTCGCTCGACACGCGCGAAAACGCGGTGGAGCGGTGTGCGCGTGTGATCCGTCAGGTTCATCGAGACCTGGACGAGCCCCAAATGCTCGAGTCGTATGCCGAGTGCCTTGACGTGCGGCAGACCGCCGTCGCTCTCACGGACCGTTCGGGCGATCCGGCGAGCGACGTCAAGGTCGTCGGTATCGAGGTTGACATTGAAGGCGATGAGTGGCGTTCGCGCTCCGATGGCGGAGGCCCCGGCCGTCTGGTGAGGCGACGCCGGTCCGTAGTCAGGCGACCCTCCGGGAAGGCTCATTCGCTCTCCGAGCCGCTCGAACTGGCCCCGGCGTACGTGCTCGAGGGCGCGCCGGTCATCCTGTGTCGCTGCCTCTCCATACAGATACACGGGAATACCGTATCGAGTGGCCACCGCCTCACCCAACGTCATCGCGAGGCTGACGCAGTCACCCATTGACGTCTCACCGAGAGGGATGAACGGGACAACGTCGACGGCGCCCATTCGAGGGTGTTCGCCTACATGATGTCGAAGGTCGATCGACTCCACGGCGACGTCGTACAGCGCGAGAAGTGCTCGGACTAATGCCGCACCTTCGCCAACCATGGTGAGCACCGCACGGTTGTGCGATGGGTCTGACGAGGAGTCGAGGAGCGACACACCCGGTACCTCGCGAACAGCGGCTGCGGTGGCATCCAACACATCAGCCCGACGACCCTCAGAGATGTTGGGTACGGCCTCTATGGTTTTCATCGCTCACGGCAAATCGCACGGCACGCTGAAGTTAGGGCATGTAACCATATTGACTGACACCTCGCTTTGCCCCATAATCGCTTCACCGCATGTTCGATCCAGTACACGACGATAAGCGATCTGAAGAGGACACGACGGAAACTGGTCGCACCGTCAAGATCGAACAGCTCCTGCTCTCCGGCCTCGACCACTATTTCAAAGGGCGCTACGAGCACGCGATCGATGTGTGGACACGCGTGCTGTTCCTGGACAGGTCGCACGCCCGTGCTCGCGCCTATGTCGAACGGGCCCGAGCGGCTTTGGCAGAGGGTCTGCGCGAGTCGGAGGAGCTTGTCCATACTGGACTTGAGGCCTTCAACCGCGGCGATACCGTCGAAGCACGAAGCCTGCTGACGTCGGCGGTGCAACGGGGTGGTGGTCGTGACGAAGCCCTGACCGTCCTCGACCGGCTGGACCGTCTCGAGGGTGCGTCGGGCGACGAAGTTGTGGCACGACGCAGCGAGCGGGGTAGTCGCCCCGATCGGCCGTCGACTCATCGTTCGAACATCGAGCCGGCGAGACGGGTGCGGGTGCTGCCGCTGGTGCTGTGCCTGGCGGTCTTCGCCGGAGTCGGCTACCTCGCCGTGTCGTGGAGCGAATGGCGCCCGCTACTCCTCGGGTCGCCCCCTCGCGCGGCTATCCGTTCGCTGGTGCTCTCAGATCCGCTGCCGCTTCCCTCGGGCAGCGAACTCCGCTTGGCTCGTGCCCAGCGACTGGTCGCCGACCAGCGCTCTCACGAGGCCCTGTCGGTTCTGATGGATATTCGTGAGGGTGACCCGTTGTTCGGCGAAGCCGAGGCCCTGAGGACGGCTATTCAGAAACAGCTATTGGCAAACGTGCAATCCCCGGATCCCACACCAGCCCCAGAGGTCGCCCTGAGCCGATGAGGTGCCCACGGTGTCACCGCCTCGTTGTTCGGGGGCTTCGCAGTTGTGCCGGCTGCGGGGCCGATCTGCCGGGCGCGACTGGCGCCGGTGTGTCTCGCCTCGAACGTCCGACAGAAAAAGGTCCGACGGGGCCTCTGGAGGATTTCTCGCTACACGGAGAGCCCGTGAGGAGGGCGCGTTCGCCTCGTACAAGTGTGCGGCGGGCCCGGTTGACTCGAGGGGTATCTCCGAGACTCGATAAGTACGGGCCATTCGGGACAGAGAGATTGCCTCAGAAAGTGGCGGAGACAGCGCGACCCTTCTCGGTAGTCCGGCCGACACCGATTGCCGCCCGGGTTCACCATCCTCCCGCGCCCCCCACCCTCGAACCGACGTTCGCGTTCGATCCGGCCAAGGCTTCCGGCAACGACTCCGCTGAGCCAACCGCGAAGGCGACGCACCTCCCGCAACTGTTGAGCCGGCGCTTCGTGGCGGGCGCGCTGGATGTCGGGATCCTGGTGGGCATCAAGGTGGCCGTGGTGTACTTCACGCTCCGCCTTGCCGGTCTCCAGATGGCGTCGGTGAGCGAGCTTCCCCCGGTGCCGCTGCTGGCATTCTTGCTGCTCTTCGACTTCGGATATCTGTCGGTCTTGACAGCATTTGGTGGGCAGACTATCGGGAAAATGGCGACTGGACTCCGGGTCGAGTCCGGTCAAGGAGCTCCCGTTACGCTCGGCGGGGCGCTCACTCGAACGGCGGCCTATGGCGTATCGATTTTGCCAGCTGGGCTTGGGTTGCTGGGCGTCTTCGCCCGTTCGAAACGTCCTCTGCACGACTTGCTCGCCGACACGCGCGTGGTGAAGGTCTAGTGGACTGTAACAACCATTCGCCTAGCGATCTCCGACCGGGACGCTCGGCCTGGCGGCGTTGCTCCTCGGTCACGAATGCCCAATTTGCTCCCTCGTCGCGCCTTGTCACGCGGGCGTCGCGGCCGAACCTCACTAAGCGAATGGTTGTTACAGTCCACTAGCGCCTGGGTCTGATCTATGCGGGCGTTGGGGCTCACCATTGCAACGGCGGGGTTTACCGGGTACGCCCCAATCGCGCCCGGCACTGTCGGCTCCCTGGTCGGCCTGTTGATCCTGTTTGCCGTTCGGGCAAGTGGCAACCCCGGTGCCGAGCTCGGTGTGCTTGTGATGGTGATCGTCGGCGGTATCTGGTCGGCCGGAGTCGTTGAGCGCGATGTCGGAATAGAGGACCCCGGCATCGTTGTGGTTGACGAGGTTGCGGGCATGCTCCTCACCCTGCTGTGGGTACCGTTGACGTGGCCGACGGCCCTGGTGGGCTTCCTCGCGTTCCGTTTGTTCGACATCATCAAACCCTTTCCAGCTCGGAGATGCGAACGGCTTCCCGGAGGATGGGGCATCATGGCCGACGACCTCTTCGCGGCGGTCTATGCCGCGGCCGTCGTCCGGCTCATGTGGTGGGCGATACCGACACTGGTGACACCGTGACGAAGGGCGTGCGGCCCCTCGCGGACGCGGTGATCATCGCGGTCGGGTCCGAGTTGCTCACCCCGAACAAGGTCGACACCAACTCCTTGTTTCTCACCGAGCGTCTCAACGCATTGGGTCTCACCGTGCGCTACAAGATGGTGGTGGGAGACGACGCCGCGGAGCTGGCATCGGCGGTGCGGGGGGCTGGGGTTCACGCCGACCTCGTGGTGCTGACAGGTGGCCTCGGCGCGACCGACGACGACGTGACACGAGAAGCCGTGGCTTCGGTTTTCGGACTCGACCTCCACGAGGACCCCGAGGTGGTGTCGCATATCAGATCACGATTCCAGGCTCGAGGCTTCGAGATGCCGGAGATCAACCGACGTCAGGCGCTGATACCCGAGGGAGCCGCGATTCTCTGGAATCCTCGAGGTACGGCGCCCGGTCTCTTGATCGAACGAGACGACGTGACGGTGGTCCTGCTTCCTGGCCCTCCCCGAGAGCTTCGTCCGTTGTTCGACGAAGTTGCTGATGAACACATCAGCGGACGGACTGCCGGCGAGAGGATTTTTCGTCGGGCGCTGGTCATCGCAGGACGCACCGAGACCCACGTGGAGGAGCTCACCCAACCGGTGTACTCGAGATGGACCGACCAGATCCCGGCCATCCAGACCACCATTCTGGCCTCTCTCGGCCAGATCGAGTTGCACCTGTCAACGCGCCACACGAGTGGACAGTCGGCGGCCGAAGTACTTGATGGCGCCACCGACGAGCTGGCCCAGGTGCTGGACCGGAACCTGGTGAGCCGTGACGGCGCATCGCTTGAGAGCGTCGTAGGCAGTCTCTTGCGCACGCACGGCTATCGGGTCGCCGTCGCAGAGTCGTGTACTGGTGGACTGGTCACGTCCAGGCTGACTGATATCCCCGGGAGCTCAGCCTATGTCGACGCCGGGTGGACGGTTTACAGCAACGAGGCCAAGGTCCGGCAGCTGGGTGTGGACGCCATCACAATCGAACGGCACGGGGCCGTGAGCGAGGCCGTCGCACAGGCGATGGCGGTCAACGCCCGAGATCTCGCGGGCGTTGACTACGGACTCGGAGTGACCGGAATCGCCGGTCCCGGGGGTGGGTCTGAGGAAAAGCCCGTAGGCACGGTTTGCGTGGGGCTCGCCGGTCCCGACGAGCACGTGCGGGTGAGGACGCTCCGGTTTCCTGGCGAGAGGGAACGTGTCAAGTTTCAGGCATCTCAGGCCGCCCTGGATATGCTGCGACGCGCGCTGCTTCGATAGCTCACGGGGACTCGGCGCCCCGACCTTGGTTCAGTCATACTGTTTCCAGGATGAACACCTGGCTCATTGCCCTGGCCTATCTCTTCGGCACGATTCCGTTTGCCCTTCTGGTGTCGAGACGCGCTGGAGGAGCTGACGTCAGGTACGCGGGGAGTGGCAACGTCGGCACGGCAAATGTACTGCGAACGGTTGGCGTCCCGACGGCCGTCTTTGTACTGGTGCTGGATATGAGCAAGGGGGCGGCCGCTGTCCTTTTGGCCCAGCGGCTTGGTGCGGGCAGTGTGCTGCTCAGTGTTGCGGCGGCCGCAGTGGTGACCGGGCATGTGTTCCCGGTGTGGCTGAAGTTTCGTGGGGGTAAGGGTGTCGCCACGGCATGTGGCGCGTTCCTGATTCTGGCCCCGACCGCAACGGTCCTTGCTGTCGGTGTCTTCACGGTTGTGGTGTGGGCGACACGATACGTTTCGGTCGGGTCGGTTTCGGCGTCGGTGCTGCTTCCACCGCTTGTCTATGCCAACGACGGTCCGCCGACAGTCGTAGCTGCCGTCAGCGGCGTGGCTCTGCTGATTCTCTACCGCCATCGGTCTAATCTTCAGCGGCTGTCGACGGGCCACGAAGGCCGATTGGGGCAGCGGCGGTGACACTACCCCCGACAAGGCTGGCCCTGACCAGTCAGGTAGCAGTGCTCGGCAGTGGCGGGTGGGGAACGGCGCTCGCGGTACATCTTGGGCGTCTGGGCAAGGACGTACGCCTCTGGGGGCGGAATGAGCAGCTTGTCACCCAAATAGTAGAGGAGAGGGAGAACACTGCGTATCTTCCGGGGGTTCGACTCCCCGAGAGTGTGAGGCCAACCCACTCACTGGCCGACGCCCTGGCCGGTGCACGCTGTGTCGTGTCGGCGGTGCCGTCGCACGGGACCCGCGAGGTCCTTCGCCAGGCGTCGACCGTGATGGCGGAAGATGCCGTCGTGGTGAGCGCAACCAAGGGCCTCGAAGGTAGCACGTTGCTTCGAATGTCCGAGGTCATGCAGCAGGAGCTTGGTGCAGGAAGGGCAGTCACCGTCCTATCCGGACCGAGTTTCTCAACCGAGTTTGCGCGTGAGTTGCCCACCGCTGTCTCGATCGCGGGGCGAAGCGCCGAGGTAGTCGCGGAGGTGCAGGAGGGGTTTCGCTCTTCCTACTTCCGGCTCTACGCGACCGAGGATATCGTGGGCGTCGAGATCGGTGGAGCGATGAAGAACGTGATTGCCATCGCGGCTGGGGTCGTCGAGGGGCTCGGCCTCGGGCACAATGCGCTGTCGGCTCTCATCACTCGAGGCCTGGCTGAAATCTCACGACTCGCCTCAGCAGTCGGCGGACGTCGGGACACCCTGGCCGGGCTGAGTGGGCTGGGAGATCTGGTCTTGACGTGCACTGGCGCCCAGAGTCGAAACCGGCGGGTGGGTGTCGAGCTTGGCCAGGGGCGTTCGCTCGAGCAGATCTTGGCCGTCATGTCGACGGTGGCTGAGGGCGTGCGAACGACGGAAGCGGCGCTCGAGCTTGGCGAGCGCCACGCCGTCGAGATGCCGATCACGGCGCAGATGGCGGAGGTTCTCGCCGGGCAACGCACACCACGTGCCGCGGTGGAGGAACTCATGCTTCGCCGGCAGCGTTCGGAGGTCGAAACCGGCCGATGACGCTCTTCGGTCGGCTCCGGACCGGCCTCCGTCGCACCGCGGAGCAGCTCGGTACGCGGTTCGACGAGATTTTGGGACGGGACGGTGAGTCGGGTCGCGCGGCCTCTACCGACCCCGAAACGCTTGAGGCGCTCGAGGAGTTACTGATCGAGGCCGACGTTGGAGTTGCCGCCGCCAGTCGGATTGTCGAGGCGCTGCGGTCGCGTCTCACCGCCGGGCCGGTCAACCTGCGAGAGGAGCTCAAGCGCGAGATTCTCCGTATCCTCGATGCGGCCGGGACGCCACTGAACACCGGGGCAAGCCCGAAGGTCGTTCTTGTGGTGGGCGTCAATGGCACGGGAAAGACCACGACGGTCGGAAAACTTGCGCAACTCATGCAGTCGGACGGCCACAGCGTACTGGTATGCGCTGCCGATACGTTTCGCGCCGCGGCGGTCGAGCAGCTGGAGGTGTGGGCCAGACGCGTCGATGTCGACATCATCAAGGCCGGTCCCGGCGCCGACCCCGCCTCAGTCGTCTTTGACGCTGTAGAAGCGGGTCGCGCGCGACAGCGTGATGTCGTCCTCGTCGACACCGCTGGCAGGCTGCACACGAGGGCCGACCTCATGGCGGAGCTGGAGAAGATCAGCCGGGTTGTCTCGCGAGCGGTCGAAGGGGCGCCCCACGAGGTGCTCCTGGTGCTCGACGCCTCAGTGGGACAGAACGGTTTGGCTCAGGCCAAGGTCTTTCTGGAGAGCGCTGTCGTGACCGGCATCGTGTTGACCAAGCTGGATGGGACGGCGAAGGGCGGGATTGCCCTGGCGATCGCAGAAGAGCTCCGGTTGCCAATCCGATATGTCGGGGTCGGGGAGGGCCTGGGAGATCTGCTGCCGTTCTCCGCCGAGGAATATGTGGATGGATTGTTTGTCAGCCAGTGGTGAGATGACGGTCAATGACTCCGCGGCGTCCGGCACGGGTCCGCTTGACAGCGACGACGAGCGCCGGATGGACGAGGCCCTCGATCTTGCCGAGCGCGCTCGCGGTGAAACCAGTCCCAACCCGATGGTTGGAGCGGTCGTGGTCTCGGCGCGTGGGGACGTTGTCGGCCGCGGCTTTCACGCGCGCGCCGGTGAGCCACACGCCGAGGTGCTGGCACTGGACGCTGCATCCGGTCAGGCCAGCGGGGCCACGATGTACTGCGCGCTGGAGCCGTGCTGCCACGTTGGACGGACGGGGCCGTGCACAGCACGCATCGTCGAGGCTGGCGTCCGCCGTGTCGTCATCGGCGTTGTCGACCCGAACCCGCGGGTCGGCGGGCGGGGCATCGCCTATCTTCGTGGCCGCGGTCTCCAGGTGGACGTAGGGGTACGCCGCCGCCGCGCCTCCAGGTTAAATGAGGCGTTCATCACATGGGTGACGGAGGGGCGGCCGTTCGTGACGCTAAAGATCGCAATGAGCCGCGACGGCAAGATTGCGGCAAGACCGGGTCTGCGCACAGCGATCACCTCCGACGAGGCGAATCGGGTTATCCACCGTGCGCGGGCCGAGGTTGATGCGATCGGAGTCGGGTCAGAGACGGTGATTGTCGACGACCCGCGGTTGACGGTCCGGGGCCACCCACGCGTTCGCCCCCTCACGAGAGTGGTTTTCGATCGGCGGCTGCGAACGCCACCCGATGGACGGCTGGTGCAGACGATCGGACAGGGGCCGGTGATCGTGATGACCAGCGAGGAGGCGGTGGCCGCTCTGCCGGACGTTGCGGACCAGCTCAGATCACGAGGGGTCGGCGTCGAGGTGCTGGGCGATCCTCGCCTGTCGGCGGCGTTGCAAAGGCTGGGGGAGCTCGAAGTAACGTCGCTGGTACTCGAAGGGGGGGGCAGCATCCATCGCGCGGCGTGGCGCGAAGGCCTGGTCGACCGGGTCCATAGGTACAGGGCACCCACCGAGATAGGTGACGAGGGTGTACCGTGGATCGACGATGAGGTGGTGGTCGATGATCTGCTCGACCTGAGGGTTGAGAGATTCGGCCCAGACGAATTCACGGAGGGCTATGTTCAGCGGGTTGATTGAGAACGTCGGTACGCTGGAGCAGGGAGAGGACGTTGCCCAAGGGAGGCGTCTGCACGTGCGGACCGGGTTGGGGCCTGAGCTCGCGCCCGGCGACAGTGTGGCGGTCAACGGAGTCTGCTTGACTGTTGTCACGTGTGACGACGCAGGCTTCCAGTCGGAGATCTCACCCGAGACCGCCCGCGTCACGACGCTAGGGGGCCTTAGCTCTGGCACCCAGGTGAACCTGGAACGTCCCCTCCGAGCGGACATGCGCTTCGGTGGACACTTCGTCCTCGGCCACGTCGACGGCGTGGGCAGCCTCGTCGAGGCGTGTCAGCAGGCGGAGTGCTGGCTGCTGACCTTGACCTACGACCCCAGCCTCGAGCCCTATTTGGTTCACAAGGGGTCGGTGGCGCTTGACGGGATCAGCTTGACCGTTGCGGCCCTCCACCGCGGGAGATTCGACGTTCAGATCGTGCCCTACACCTGGGAACACACGAATCTGCAGAGTGCTCCCGTTCCGACGGCGGTCAACCTTGAATGCGATATCATCGGAAAGTATGTGGTCAAGGCGGTTGAGTCCGCCTCGATGGGCACGAAGGAGACGGGATGACAGGCAAGCGACCAGCGGCGAAAGCAAAAGGCCCACGCCCTGTCAGGCGCCGGCGAGGCCCGTTCGCGCCGATCGACGAGGCTGTTGACGCGATTCGCCAAGGCCAGATGATCATCGTCGTGGACGATGAGGACCGAGAAAACGAGGGCGATCTGACGATTGCCGCTGAAAAGATTACGCCGGATGCGATCAACTTCATGGCGCGCTATGGCCGCGGGCTCGTGTGTCTGCCGATGACGGCGGAGCGCCTCGATGAGCTTGATATTCCGATGATGGTCAGCGAGAACACCTCGAGGTTCGAAACGGCGTTCACGGTGCCCATCGAGGCGAAGCACGTGACAAGCACCGGGATCTCGGCGGCCGATCGCTCAGCGACCGTCCTGGCCGCCATCGATCCTGAGACGAGGCCGACTGACCTCTCGAGGCCGGGACACATGTTCCCGCTTCGCGCCCGTAGCGGTGGTGTGCTTGAGCGCGCTGGTCAGACTGAGGCCGCGGTTGATCTCGCTCGTTTGGCGGGGTTGTATCCGGCCGGCGTCATCTGCGAGGTCATGAACAACGACGGGACGATGGCCAGGGTGAAGGAGCTCTCGACCTTCGCCAAGCGGCACCGACTGTTGATGATTACGATCGAAGATCTGATCAGCTATCGAATGAGCACCGAACGCCTGGTCAGACGCGTGGCTGGCGCCAAGCTCCCGACAGACACTGGTCCCTTTCAGGTGTACGCCTACGAGAGCGTGATCAACGGTGAGACACATGTCGCGCTGGTGCGGGGGGAGGTGGGCGACGGAAGAGACATTCTGGTTCGCGTGCACTCGCAGTGTTTGACCGGAGATGTGTTTCACTCCGCGCGATGTGACTGCGGACGACA
This sequence comes from Vicinamibacterales bacterium, assembly GCA_965249105.1. GTDB lineage: Bacteria > Acidobacteriota > Vicinamibacteria > Vicinamibacterales > UBA8438 > CAUZIB01. Next base: position 4,369,725 of record OZ252219.1, read on the forward strand.
GCTCGAGGTCGCCATGCAGCGTATCGAGACCGAGTCTCGTGGCGTGCTTCTGTATCTGAATCAGGAGGGTCGCGGAATCGGGCTGACCAACAAGATCCGCGCCTATGAACTACAGGACCAGGGCCTGGATACCGTTGAAGCCAATGAGCGCCTTGGATTCAAGCCGGACCAGCGGGACTATGGGATCGGCGCCCAGATTCTCAGGGACCTCGGGGTCGAGACGATGCGGCTCCTGACGAACAACCCTCGGAAGTTCATAGGTCTGGAGGGATACGGTCTCTCGGTCGTAGAGTCGGTGCCACTGGAGGTGCCGGCGTCCGACTTCTCGCGGGCGTATCTCAAGGCGAAGAAGGAGAAGCTCGGTCACAAGCTCTCGTCGGTCTAGTGGAGTGTCCTCGTGATTCGTGAAGTGAGATTCGGACCGAGGCGCGCGGCTGGCAAGGCGAGACGAGCGAGCATATTGGGTATATGTGAGCGAGGAGCAACGCCGCCAGACGGGATGCCCCGGTCGAAGATCGCTTTGGGAATCACGAGGACACTCCACTAGTCCTCCGTTGACAGAGTTCAGACCCGTGGGCTACGATAAGCGATTGTGTTCAAAGCGCTTATCGTGAGTGAGCGGCGCTCGGCCTGAGCCACCGCCAGCACCATGTTCGATTCCCTCACCACCCGGTTCCAGGAGGTCTTTGAGTCGCTTCGGGGTGAGGTGCGCCTGACACCCGAGACGGTCGAGGCGGCACTCCGCGAGATACGGTTGGCTCTGTTGGAGGCAGACGTCAACTTTAAGGTCGTCAAGGCCTTTGTCGACCGGGTGCGGGACCGCGCGATTGATCGCTCGGTGCTAGACAGTCTTACCCCCGCGCAGCAGGTCATCGGTATCGTTCGCGACGAGATGCTGGCCTTGCTTGGCGACGGGGGAGGCGGTCTGGCCAAGAGCTCCCATCGCCCGCAGGTCGTCGTGATGCTCGGACTGCAGGGTTCGGGAAAGACCACGACCTCTGCGAAGCTCGGTGCCTGGCTGGTGGGGCAGGGGCGACACCCGCTTCTGGTCTCGACCGATGTTCGTCGCCCGGCCGCGATTGCCCAGCTCGGCCTTCTGTGTCAGCAGGCCGGCCTTCGAGCGCACGATCCGGAAGAGGAACAAGATCCAACGCGGCGTGCGACCAGCGCGGTTACGGCGGCGAAGGAGCTCGGCTTCGACACCGTGATCGTTGACACGGCCGGCCGGTTGCACGTCGACGACGAGCTGATGAAGGAACTCGAGTCGATCAATGCGGCCGTCGACCCCTCTGATGTGCTCTACGTCGCCGATGCGATGACGGGTCAGGACGCGATCAAGAGCGCCGGTGAGTTTCATCGTCGGAGCCACGTCACTGGACTGGTGCTGACGAAAATGGATGGCGATGCGCGCGGTGGGGCCGCACTGTCAGTTGCGTCGGTGGTCGGCGTACCGATTGTTTTCAGCGGCGTAGGTGAAAAGCTGACCGACCTCGAGCTGTTTCAGCCCGACCGCGTTGTGTCCAGGATGCTCGGAATGGGCGATATCCTGACCCTCGTCGAACGTGCCGAACAGGCGGTTGATCGAGATGATGCCGAGCGGCTCGCCGAGAAGCTGCGGCGCGAGCGATTCACGCTGGAGGATCTGCGAAGTCAGATGGACGCTATCGGAAAAATGGGGCCGGTCGACCAGCTTGTGGGTATGATTCCGGGGCTGGGCCAGAAGGCGGCCGGGGCGATGAAGGATGTCGACCCCAAACAACTGTCGCGGACGGCGGCTATCATCGACTCGATGACCCCAATTGAGCGTCGGAATCCCTCGGTGATCGACGGGAGCCGCCGGAAGCGCATCGCCCAGGGGAGCGGGATGGCGGTGCAGGATGTCAATCAGCTGCTCAAGCAGTTTGTGCAGATGAGAAAGATGCTGAAGAGCGCCACGGGCGCGACCAAGCGCAAGGGCAAGACACGCCGTCGCGGGAGGCTGGGACTGTCCCTGCCCCGGCAGATGACACGACACTAGGGTGGGTCACGGGCTACGAGGTAGGGCAGACATGCTAGCAATTCGAATGCGGCGTCTGGGCGCGAAGAAGCGTCCGTTTTTTCGGGTCGTGGTGATCGACTCACATTCGGCGCGGGACGGCCGGTCGGTGGAGGTCCTAGGGTACTACAATCCCACGTCCCAGCCGGAGACACTCGAGATCAATCGCGAACGGCTGGACCACTGGATGTCCAAGGGCGCGCAACCTAGCGACACGGTTCGTACACTCCTCGGGCGACACCCCGCCGGGGAGGCGCCAGAGGTAGCGGTGGAAACTCCGGTCTCGGTGTCGGCCACGCCACCAGCGGCACCGCCGCCAGAATCACCGGATCCGCCGGCCGATGAACCGACCGCCGAATCCGATGAACCGGCCAGCAAGCCAGAAGAGGACCCGGCGTCGTGAGCCGCGTTCGGGACCTTGTCGATACCGTCGCTCGAACGCTGGTCGATCAACCTGACCAGGTCACGGTGACGGAAACGGAGCGACACGACGGGTATCATGTCGAGCTCCGCACAGCCGACGGCGATTTGGGAAAGATGATCGGGCGGCAGGGACGGACGGCGACTGCGGTGCGGACGCTGGCCACGTTGACGGCGGAGAGCGAGGGACGTCGTGCCACCGTCGACTTTCTTGATGAGCGGGATTGAGCACCTCGATTCAGGAGCGAGACTGGCAGGCGATGGTCGTCGTGGGGCGGGTCGCCCGTGCCCACGGCCGGCGGGGTGAGGTCATCGTCAATCCAGACACCGATTTTCCGGAGCGACGTTTCGGTCAGGGATGCACTCTCTACGCTGAAGCACAGACCGGGCTCCGGGAACTGAGGATCGAGGCGGTTCGGTTTCAGGGGGGGCGACCGGTCGTGGCGTTCCAGGGGATTGACTCGATGACCGAGGCCGAGACCCTGGTGGGATGCGAGCTCCGAATCCCTGAGTCCGAGCAGCATGCTCTGCCGAAGGACGTCTACTACGAGCACGAGCTCGTGGGTTGCGAGGTGAGGACGGTCAGCGGCGACGCCGTAGGCACGGTCACCACCGTGCAAGGGGGCGCCGGGGCCAGTCGCTTGTTGGTCCGGAGGGCGGACGGTGGCGACGAGGTGGATATTCCGCTCGTCGAACCGATTTGTGTGCGGGTGGACGTTGTGAAACGGGTCGTCTTGATCGATCCTCCGTTGGGGTTACTCGACGTGAATCGGCGGAGCTCGTAGTGAGGAGACGGTCGTGAAGTTCGACGTGATCACGATCTTCCCGGGGATGGTCGAGGCCTTTCTGGCTGACGGCGTTGTTGGCCGTGCGGCGCGCCGTGGGTTGATCGACGTCGGCGTGCGTGACCTACGGGACTTCGCCAGCGACAGGTACCGGACGGTTGACGACGTGCCGTACGGGGGCGGTCCGGGCATGGTGATGAAGCCGGAGCCGTTCATTCGCGCGATGGAATATGTGCGGGCCGAAAGAGGAACACCAGACGCGGTGGTCCTGACCTCGCCGCAGGGGAGACGGCTGACGCATGGCGAAGCGGTTCGGTTGAGTCGGCTCGAACATGTGGTGTTGCTATGTGGACGGTATGAGGCGGTGGACGAGCGGGTGCGAGACAGCGTGGTGACCGAGGAGCTCTCGATAGGTGACTACGTGGTCAGCGGCGGTGAGCTCCCGGCGATGGTGGTGCTCGACGCGGTGGGACGCCTGGTGCCCGGAGTCGTCGGTGACGCGGACTCGGTCGAAGGCGATTCGTTCGTTCGCGGGTTGCTCGATCATCCCCACTACACGCGGCCGGCCGAGTTGGCCGGTCAGAGAGTTCCAGATGTGTTGATGTCTGGGAATCATGCGGAGATTCGACGCTGGCGGAAGACGGAGGCCGTCCGGCGCACACTGGAGCGACGGCCGGACCTGCTGAGCGAGTTGGGTGCGGAGCTCGATGACGAAGAACAGGAGATTCTGCGAGCATTGCGGGATCGACAGAACGTGCGAAAGGCAAGGGCAGGCGTATGAAGGCAATCGAAGCAATCGAGCGCACGCAGCTGCGAGACCGGCCAGAGCTCAGATCGGGTGACACGGTCCGTGTTCACGTGAAGGTGAAGGAAGGCGAGAAGGAACGCATACAGGTCTTCGAGGGCATCGTGATCGGTCTGCACCGCGGTGGCTCGCGGGCGACGTTCACGGTGCGAAAGGTGTCGTTCGGGCAAGGGGTCGAGCGAGTCTTTCCCCTCCACTCGCCGGTGATCGACAACGTGGAGGTCGTGCGGTCAGCAAGGGTGCGCCGCGCGAAGCTGTACTTCTTGAGGAAGCTCCGTGGCAAGGCGGCTCGCCTTCGGGAGCGCCGGCGCCGCGTCTAGCCGGCCGGCTAGGGGTGCACCATGCCTCGACCGACGGCGTCGCGTAGGATCGAGAACGCGGTCAGGCGACTTGGGTTCTTGCGCGTCGCCGGTGTCGACGAAGTAGGACGGGGCTGTCTGGCCGGTCCGGTCGTCGCGGCCGCCGTTGTACTCGATCCTCGGCGGCCGATTTCGGGCATCCGAGACTCCAAGCTACTGAGCCCCAGGGCCCGCGAACGGCTCTTTCTCCAGATCTCGGCCAAGGCCATCGCCTGGACGCTCGGCTCGGCTGGCCCAGAAGCCATCGACCGGCTCAACGTGCACCACGCGTCACTCTTGGCGATGAGAGAGGCGGTGAAGGCGCTCGCGCCGCTGCCAGATTTCGTCCTTGTTGACGGCTTCCGCATTCCTGATCTGTGCATCTCCCAGCGCGCCGTGGTTGGCGGGGACCGCCGGTCAGCCGCCGTGGCCGCAGCGTCGATCATGGCTAAGGTCACACGCGATCGGCAGATGCGAGCCCTGCATGACGACGACCCTCGGTATGGCTTCGACCAGCACAAGGGCTATGCCACGGCGGAGCACATCGGCGCCGTCGCAAGATTCGGCTACTCGCCGGTTCACCGAAGGTCGTTCCGGCCGCGCTCGCTCTTTGATAGGATCGACACGCCTGTGAGTATCGTCGACAGGCGTTCCGAAGGGGGATGAAATCGAACGCTTCAGTCGTGCCCTCGTCGTCATCTACTTTCTGGAAGCCGGTTTGATTCTGACCGTCGCTCCGTGGACGCGGTTCTGGGAGCGTAACTACCTGGTCGAGTCTGGGCCGCTTACAGAGGCTATTCTGACGAGCGGTATCGTGCGGGGGGGCGTGACCGGCCTCGGGATCGTGAGCCTGTGTGCCGTCGCCGTCGAGCTGTGGGTCCTCGTTCGCCGGCGGTGGCTCGAATCCGTGAGGGGACGCGGTCACGGAGGGGCCCCGCGCGGTGTCGTTGCAACAGAGCTGTCCCAGGAAGTCTGTCCCCCCTCCTCGTGACGTGCGGTGAGAGGCTCAGATGAGCTCGGGAGGCGTACTCTGTCTCGTGACGGATCGGCGGCGATTGGCTCCTGATGGCCCCGACTGTCTCGACCGGCTCATCGATCTCATCGAGCGCGCGGCAGGAGCGGGCGTCAACCTCGTTCAAATACGTGAGTCGAACCTCGATGACCGGACGTTGACGGAGGTCGTGTCACGGGCGGTCGAGCGGACAGCGCCGACTCAGACCCGCGTGCTCGTCAACGACCGGGTCGACGTCGCCGTCTCGGCCGGCGCGGCGGGCGTGCACCTCAGACACGACTCGTGTCCGGCGGAGCGGGTTCGCTCGCTCTGCCCGGACGGGCTGCTGGTCGGTCGTTCCGTTCACACCGTGGATGAGGCCGAGCGCGTAGCGCAGTCTGGAGCAGTTGACTACCTGATCATGGGGACGATCTTCGAATCTGTCTCCAAACCGGGAGGTGCTCCCGTCGGCCTGGGCGTGCTTCGTGAGGTGGTAGGCCGAGTCCCGCTGCCGGTGCTGGCCATCGGTGGGGTCACGGTTGGCCGCGCCGAGTCGGTGGCGCGCACGGGAGCGGCTGGAATCGCCGCGGTCGGCGAGTTTGCAGCGGCAGGTTCGGGGTCCGGTCTGGCTCTCGACGACGTCGTCTCACGGTTTCGCGAGGCTTTCGACAGAGGTAGGTCTTCGTCCAAAGAGGTAGGTACCCATGTCTGACCACGACGCCCTTCCCGACGATTTTGGCAAGTACCTGCGGCAGGCGCGCGAGAGCCGCAGTTTGAGCCTGCGAGAGCTCTCGGTCACAACCAAGATATCGATGACGGTGCTGCAGGCCCTGGAGGCGAACGATACCGCGCAGGTGCCCGGAGGCATCTTTGGCCGGTCGTTCGTACGGACATATGCAGAGGAGGTAGGACTCGACCCCGACACAGCGGTGAAGGCGTTCCTCGAGACGTTACCCGCCAAGGGCGCCCGCGAGTCTGTAAGAGGAGCCGTGGGGCTCGACGGCTCCGAGGGGTTTGGCAATGAGCAGATCCGCGCGTTGGCCGTTCGTTTGATCCTGATCAGCCTCCCGATCGTCGCGCTTATCCTCTTCTTCGCCACCCGGTGAGCGAGAGCCGCGTTAGCGCCCCTTGCTCCCGACGGAGCTGGGCCGCGATACGCCTCCCTTCTTGCGCCTCCGGTGCTTCTTCTTCCCTTCTAGCCGCCACTCCGAACGCATCTGCGACAACCCGTCCATAAAGACGGCAGCTCGGCTCCGGGTGTCTTCGTCCGGGAGCGACTTGAGAATCTCAACCGCCTGCGTTAGGTCCCGTTCGATCGTGGCCGCCGTCGTGCCGTGATACAAGCGTTTGATCTGGGCAATCTTCCGGTCACTCATTTCTCGATCCTGTTCTTCTACTTCTGCTGCGGCTGATTTCGGCGGAGGCTGGAGCGAAGGAGGTCGATTGGCAGGGTGTTCAGGATGTCGGCAGGTTGGAGCCACGCCCTCCGAGCCACCAGGACACCCCACTCGATCAGCGCGAAGCTCTCGGGTGTATGCGAGTCGGTGGAGACGACCAGCTTGACGCCTCGGTCTCTGGCGAGTCTGGCGTGGGAGTCGTTCAAATCGAGTCGATGGGCCTGTGAGTTGATCTCGAGCGCGACCCCGTGGCGCGCCGCTGCGTCGACCAGTTGCTCGACATTGATCCGGTACGCCTCCCGTCGCAATAGGAGCCGGCCCGTCGGGTGGCCGACGACGTCGACGACCGGAGACTCGATCGCCCTCAAGATACGCTCCGTCATCTGTGCTTCTTCCTGCCCGAACGCCGAGTGCACCGATGCGATGACGATGTCCAGCTGCGCCAGGCACTCTTCGGACAGGTCGAGTTGGCCGTCCGCGAGGATGTCGCACTCGATTCCAGCGAGCACCGTGATATCAGGGAGCCGAGCGTCGACCTCCCTGATAGCGGCCGCGTGTTCAAGCGCGCGTGTCTCGTCAAGGCCGTTCGCCATCGCGAGGGCCTGGCTGTGGTCCGTGATGGCAAGGTAGTCGAGCCCGGCCGCCATGGCGGCGCGGGCCATCGTCTCGATGTCGGCCTGACCGTCGGTTGCGGTCGTGTGACTATGAAGGTCGCCTCGAATCGCGTGACGTTCGACCAGATTGGGGAGTGTGCCAGCCTGGGCGGCCGCGATCTCTCCGCGGTTCTCGCGGAGCTCGGGCGGGATGAGCTCGAGTTCGAGGGCCGCGTAGATGTCCTGCTCCGTGCGCCCGGCGACCGCGGCACTATCAGCTACACGGAAGAGGCCATATTCGTTCAACTTGAAGCCACGCTGGACGGCCCGGTCTCGGAGGGCGATGTTGTGGGTTTTGGAGCCGGTGAAGTACTGCATCGCCGCACCCTCGCTCTCGGTCGGTACCACGCGCAAATCGACCTGGATGCCGTCCCGGAGGAGGATGCTGGACTTGGTGTCTCCGTGGCCCAGAATCCGCTGAACCCGCGGGAACTGAACAAAGTGGTCGTGGGTACCACCATCGACATCGACGGCGAGAATGTCGACGTCTCCGCACGTCTCGCAGCCGCGTCTGAGGCTGCCGACAGCCTGAAACCGGCCGTTCGGGTACCGCTCGCTGAGGTGGCTGATGACGGCTGTGGCCGCGGCCCGAGCGTTGGCGATCAGGTGGCGTCCCGTCCGACTCCGTTGTTCGCCAATCGCCCGAAGGATGAGTGCCTGCTTCTTCGGACCGAGACCTCGCACACCGTCCAGGTGTCCCTCGCGGGCAGCCTCCTCAAGTGCGTCGAGGGTTGCGATCCCCCGTGTTTTATAGAGTAGGGCAACGGTCTTCGGTCCTAGTCCCTGAAGCTTCAGGAGCTCCAGCAAACTGGCAGGATAGGCCTCCAGTAGCTCCTGGTGGTAGGTCAGGACTCCGGTCTCCGACAGCTCCCGGATACGTGCGGCCAGGTCCTTCCCGATGCCTGGGATGGCCAGGAGGGCCTCGGCCGACAGGTCGCTGACGCGTTCACCCATCGTCGAGACCGTCTCTGCTGCGTTCCGATAGGCTCGGATCTTGAACGGGTTGGCGCCCTTGATCTCGAGTAGGGCGGCGATATCCTCGAAGACCTGGGCGACGTCCTGATTGTCCATGGAGCGGATGGTTCAGTGTGCGTCGATGACGAGGCCGTCGCCGTCGATACCGGCATCGAGCACAGCCACGTTGGCATCTTTGAGTGCGCGCCGGACGGCAGGTGCGTGCGCCGGATCGGTCAGGAAGAGGACGCAACCTCCGCCACCAGCGCCGCACACCTTGGCGGCCTGCGCGCCGGCCCGCATCCCGTGGTCAACCACCTCGTCGATGGCCGCGGTGGTCACGCCGGGAGCCAAGCGCTTTCGGAGGTTCCATTCGCGCCTCAGTTGCTGGCCGACCGCCTCCCAGTCTTCCCCCTCGACGGCTCGCCGCATCTCCACGGCGACCGCGGCGATCTGGTCGAACAGCGCGATCACCTGAGGGTCGCCGTCAAGGTGCCGCTTGGTGACATCCCAGTTGTTGATGCCGGAGTCTCGTGACTGTCCGGTGTAGGCGAGCACGATGCGTTCGGCGAACCGGTCCGGGTCCACGGGCAGAGCCGTTCTGGTGATCCCCCCAGGTCCCATCTCGATCGCCGACACGCCTCCGTACATCGCCGGGCGGTAGTCCTGTGCTCCGGTGGGGACGCCGATCACCTGCGCTTCGAGGTTCATCGCCAAGCTCATGAGGGCCTCGGCGTCGTGGCGAGCGCCCGTATAGCGGGCGAGAGCACCACACAGCGCGATGTTGAGGGCCGATGATCCGGCCAGTCCAGCGCCAATCGGCGACTCCGAGCGTGTCACCACCCGGACGGGGTCGGGGCGAAAGAACTGGAGCAGCCGGACTGTCAGACGATGGCCCGTGGGCGCGCTCTCTGACAGATCGGCGAGCGTGAGGTCGGTCCCCATGTCCTCGGAGCGAACATGCCACGCTCCGTCGTCGCTGTCCGAAACCGTGCACGCAGCCCGAAGGGTGATGGCCGCGTTGACCGTCTGGGCACCGTCGTGGAACAAGTAGAGAGGCCAGATATCAAGTGTCCCACCCGCAAGATCGAGACGAGTGGGTGCAGACGATTCAACCTGCACGCCGGCATTATAATGTGTCCGGCCCTACTTCAGACTCCTCGAGACCACTCCTTCATGTCGAGATACGTTCGGCGTCGCGTCGGCCAGCTCATCATGGCCGGCTTCACCGGCCCGACGATTCCCGACGATCTGCGTCTCATGGCCCGCGAATTTGATTTGGGCGGCATCATCTTGTTTGACCGCAACGTGGAGGCGCCGCAGCAGGTCGCCGAGTTGGCCTACGACGCCCAACAGTTGTCGTCAGAGCTTCCGCTTTGGGTCAGCGTTGATCAGGAAGGTGGACGCGTCGCCCGGCTTCGAGAGCCCTTCACCGTCTGGCCGCCGATGCAGACACTGGGAAGAAGCGGTGAGGCGGTCCTGACCAGGCGGTTTGCGGAGGCCCTTGCTGCGGAGTTGCGGACCGTCGGGATTTCGCTCGATTTCGTTCCAGTGCTCGACGTTCATACGAACCCTGACAACCCCGTGATCGGCGACCGAGCCCTGTCCGACGATGCCGATACGGTGGCGAGGCTGGCTGGAGAGATGATCTCGGCGCTGCAGGCAAGTGGCGTCGCGGCGTGCGGCAAGCACTTTCCCGGACACGGAGACACGTCTGTCGACTCCCATCACGAGCTGCCGGTGGTTGACCACGGACCCGAGCGCCTGGAAGAGGTGGAGCTGGTGCCGTTTAAAGCGGCGATCGCTCGGGACGTCGCCATGATCATGACGGCGCACGTGCTGTACCCGGCGCTTGACCCACGTGCACCGGCCACCATCTCATCTCGTATCGTCAGTGGTCTGCTCCGCGAGGAACTGGGGTTTGGCGGGGTTGTGGCCACCGACGATATGAGCATGGGAGGAATCGCGGACGGTCGATCGATCGATGTGTCAAGCGTTGAAGCGATCGTCGCCGGATGTGACATGGTCCTGCTCTGCGAGCCGAATGTCGAACAGCAGATAGCGACGCTCGAGGCGCTCATTCGCGCGGTAGAGGTGGATAAGGGTTCCCTGGCCAGGGTGGAGGACGCCCTGACGAGAGGACGACAGGTCAAGGAGCGATTCCTCACCGAGACGCCCGACTGGCGGCCGCCGTCGCCTGAGAGGCTGGAGCGCCTCGGGTGCGACGAACACGCCGCGGTAGCCGCCACGATGCAGCGGTACGCGTAGACCCAGGCACGAGGACGCTGACGCTCAGATGCAGAAACCACGCGCGCTTTCGTCGGGTGACCGAGTCTCCGTCGTGGCGCCTGCGAGTCCATTCGAGCGCCAGGCGTTCGACGACGGCCTTGCGGAGTTGAGGGCGCTTGGGTTCGAGCCTTCTTTTGACGAGCAGGTATTCGAACGGACGGGATACCTCGCCGGCACCCCTGAGGCTCGAGCGGCCGCCCTCACCGCCGCGTGGTTGGACCCGACCGTGGCCGGCATCTTTGCCGCCAGGGGAGGGTACGGGAGTGCGCAACTCCTGCCCCTTCTCGACCCGGAGGTGGCGCGAGCTGCTCAAAAACCGTTGATCGGCTGCTCCGATCTGACGTCGCTACTCGTATACCTGACTACCCGCTGCGATACGGTCAGCTGTCACGGTCCGATGTTGGTCAACCTGGCAGATGGAGTTGCTGGATACGACCGAGGCTCACTGCTCGGGGCGATTTCGTCAACCGAGCCCCTTGGGGAGCTTCGCCCAGAAGGCGTGGAGGCCTTGAGCGTCGGCGAGGCGCGTGGTGCTCTTTTCGGGGGGACGTTGACGCAGCTGCTTTCCTCGCTCGCCACTCCATTCGCCTTCTCCCCACCTAACGGATACGTGCTGCTTCTCGACGACGTGGGTGAGCGTCCCTATCGGATCGACCGCATGCTGACTCAGCTGAAACAAGCGGGGTTGCTCGCCCGGGCATCCGCGGTGGTGTGTGCCGAGTTCCCAGATTGTGGGGATGATGACGGCCGTAGCGCGAAGTCCGTCGTGGATGTCTTGCTCAAGGACTTCGATGGGCCGGTCCTGTTCGGCTTTCCGACCGGTCACACGACCGGTCCTCTTTGGACCCTTCCGCTGGGTGTCGACGTCACGGTCTCGACCGACCCGGCGCCGAGGCTGATCATCGAGGAAGCGGCGGTTCGATGAAGAAGGTCCATCTCATCGGCATCTGTGGCACGGCGATGGCGACGCTCGCGTTGCTGCTCAAGCAGCGGGGGTATCAGGTCACAGGGTCGGATGCGCACGTCTATCCACCGATGAGCGACTTGTTGCACGAACACGGGATTCAGTTGACGACTGGATATGCCGCGGCCCACGTCGCTCCGGACTCCGACCTCGTGGTTATCGGCAACGCCGTCTCGCGCGGAAATCCTGAGGTCGAGGTCGTGCTGGAACGGAAGATGCGCTACGCGTCGCTCCCTGAAGTCGTGCGGAACGAGCTTCTGTGGGAGCGTCGGTCGCTCGTTGTATCCGGCACCCATGGGAAAACGACGACGGCCTTCATGTTGGCCTGGATACTCACGGAGGCCGGGGTTGATCCGTCGTTCTTGATCGGTGGGATCTCGCGCAATCTTGGCACGAGCGGTCGGCTCGGTGCCGGCCCGGACTTCGTCATAGAGGGCGACGAGTACGACAGTGCCTTCTTCGACAAGACGGCGAAGTTTCTGAAGTATCTCCCTGAGGTGGTCGTCGTCAACAACATCGAGTTCGACCATGCCGACATCTACAGGAACCTCGACGAGTTGCGGGTCGCCTTTCGCCGGTTGGTCAGGATGATTCCGCGAACGGGGCGTCTCATCGTGAGTGCCGACGACGGGGAGACGGTCGATCTGGCATCGGACGGAGACACACCATGTCCCGTCGAGACGTTCGGCCTCGAGGCCTCCGCCGATTGGTGTGCCCGTGAGATTGCTTACGGTTCGACCGAGACGTCGTTCGATGTGGTACGAGGCGGTGTGGTGACCGCCCGTGTCACGACGCCCGTGCTCGGCGACTTCAACGTGCGAAATGCCCTGGGCGCTATCGCCGTGGCGGCCGCCGTCGACGTGGATCCAGAGCAATCAGCCCAGGCGCTCGCGACCTTTCTCGGTGTGAAGCGGCGTCTCGAGATCAGGGGCGTGGTTCGAGACGTGACGGTGTATGACGACTTCGCCCATCACCCCACAGCCGCTCGCGAGACGTTGCTCGGGTTACGGGCGGCGGGGGGCGCCGGCCGGTTGTGGGCGGTGTTCGAGCCGCGGTCGGCGACGGCGTGTCGGCGTATCTTTCAGCAGGAGTTCGCACACGCGTTTCAGCACGCCGACGAGGTCGTGATTGCCGCGGTCCAGAGAACGGCGATCCCCGATGACGATAGGTTGTCGGAGCAGGAACTGGTCGACGATCTGCGGGCGTCGGGCGTGTCGGCGAGGTTTGAGTTGACCGTCGACGCTGTCGTTAGTGTGGTGGCGGCGAACGCGACAGCTGGGGATCGCGTGGTGGTGATGTCCAACGGAGGGTTCGGTGGAATCCATCAGAAGCTGTTGGCTGCTCTTGCCGGTGGGGAGGGCGAATCGGGGCCCGTAGCACCCTGAGCGGGCGACGCTGATGTCAGACTGGGTGCTCAGGCAGGTTGGTGACGCTGCGCTGGTAATCTCCAGTGTTCGGCAGGAGATAGATCCGACCGTGAGCAGCCGTGTACTCCGGATGGCAGAGGAGATACGAAGGCGCGGCATGGCCGGCATGAGGGACGTCGTCGAGAGCTATTGCGCCGTTACTGTGCACTTCGACCCACTCCGGACCGACGTGGACAGCCTGCTGAGCGAGCTCAGCCAAGCGGTGGCAGACGAAGAGCGCCTCTCAGAATCAGCCAGCGACACCCCGGAGACGAGTCAGCGGCTTGTCACCGTGCCTGTCCGGTACGGAGGGAGCGAGGGACCTGACCTGACAGCCGTGGCCGAGCGGGTCGGGTGTTCGGAGTCCGACGTGATCGATCTCCACGCGTCCAAGACATATCGCGTCTATATGCTGGGTTTCCTTCCAGGGTTTGCCTATATGGGGTTGTTGTCTCCGCGGCTGGCGCTGTCTCGTCGAGACCGACCACGCGTTGACGTACCCTCTGGGTCGGTCGGGATTGCGGGTCGTCAGACAGGTGTGTACCCAATGACGGCGCCGGGCGGATGGCACCTCATTGGACGGGCCACGCTCCGGCCCTTTGATAGGCGTCGGGACGAGCCGTTCCTGTTCCGAACCGGTGACACGGTGCGCTTCGAGCCGGTGCTCGGGACGCTCGACACCGGCGGATGATGTTGTGGGACTGCTGGTCATCAGGTCAGGTTTGCTCACCACGGTGCAAGACCTGGGACGCTGGGGGCATCAGCACCGCGGGGTGCCCGTGGCCGGTGCGATGGACACGACCTCTCATAGACTGGCGAACCGGCTGGTTGGGAATCCCGAGTCAGCGGCGACGTTGGAGGTTACGGTGACGGGGCCGGAACTGGTGTTTGATGCTCCGGCTGTCTTCGCGGTGGCAGGCGCGGAGTTCGAGCTCTCCCTTGACGATGTTCCGGTCGCGATGAACCAGAGGTGCGTGGCCGCGGCCAAACAGACGGTTACGTTCGGGACCCGACTTGCCGGTGCTCGGGCGTATCTGGCGTTCGCCGGGGGTGTCGATGTGCCCGAGGTGCTGGGCAGTCGGTCGACGCACCTCACGAGTGGGATGGGAGGCCTGGCGGGCCGGGCGCTCAGACCGGGCGACAGGCTTCCAGTCGGAACGTCGCCCAGCGACAGGCTTCCAGTCGGAACGTTGCCGGAACCACGGCCCGCGCCAGGCCCGCCCATCGCCGGTGTGACGCCCCTGCCAAAGGAGGGCGCTCGGGTCAGGGTACTGGAGGGACCGGACACCGACGTCTTCGGAAAGGGCGAGATGGCTCGATTCTGCACGACTCAGTATCGGGTGACATCGGAATCAAACCGCATGGGTTATCGATTGAGTGGCCGTCGGCTCACGCGGTCGAACCTGGACGATCCACTGTCCTCCGCTATCCCCAACGGGTCGGTACAGGTGCCAGCATCAGGGGAACCGATCGTCCTTCTGGCCGACCGTCAGACGGTCGGCGGCTATCCTCGGATCGCGACGGTCATTTCGGCGGACTTGCCGGTCCTGGGACAGTTGACGGCCTCACACTGGATCGAGTTCGAGACGTGTAGCCATGAAACGGCACGGCGCGCCCTGCTCGCTCTTGAACAGAGTCTGATAGCGTGATGCCGATGGTTGGTCAGGTGAACGCTCCCCCGCCGGAAGAGGTTGACGAGGCGTTCAACGCGGTCTTCCCGCCGGGCCGAATCCGGCCTGGCGTCGTTCTTGGGCCGATGACCACCTTCAAGACTGGCGGCCCCGCTGACTGGTTCTTGGATACGTCCGATTCTGCCGACGTTGCCATCGCGATGGCCACGAGCCGGAAACTTGACTTGCCGGTGACGCTGCTGGGCGGGGGATCAAACGTCTTGGTCGGAGGACGAGGTGTGCGTGGTCTCGTCATCCGGATTCGGTACGGCAAGATTCGAGAGACGCGAGAGGGCCGCGTCCGGGCCGATGCGGGGGTCTCACTGAACGGTCTCGTACGGTGGATGGTGAGCCGGGGGTGGGCGGGTCTGGAACGGTGGGCCGGAACGCCCGGTACCGTTGGCGGGGCCATCCATGGGAACGCGCACTTTCAAGGACACTTGATTGGGGATCAGATCACCCGGCTCGGACTGGTCGAGGCGACTGGCGCTGCGATCGAGGTCGAATCGCGTGACATGCGGTTCGGATACGATGCAAGCCGGCTGCAGGACAGCGGCGAGGCAGCTCTGTGGGCGGAGTTCGACGCCAGCGAGGGGATCCCCGCAACGTTGAGAGCCACCGCTCGCGAGTCGCTGGCCCATCGAAAGCGCACGCAGCCTCTCTCGTCGCGGAGTGCAGGCTGCATTTTTCAGAATCCGAACCCGTCTATCGATGATCTGCCAGAGGACATCCCGCCGTCCGCCGGAGCGTTGATCGACCGCTCGGGCTTGAAGGGTGCGACGGTGGGTGAGGCCCGGGTCTCGTCAGTGCACGGGAACTTCATCGTGAGCGCCGGTTCGGCCGCGCCAAGGGAGATCCGTGACTTGATCGAGCTGTGCCGCAGCTCGGTACAGGCCCGTTTCGGCGTGCGCCTTCGGGACGAGATTCGCTATCTGGGGGAGTTTTGACGGAACGTACCAAAAGACCACCAACCGCTGACTACGGGCAACCGCCCACGGCGCTCGTCGTGGAGGGTGGGCATCGGCTCGCAGGTCAGATCGACGTCGAGGGAAACAAGAACGCCGCGCTCCCGCTCCTCGCGGCCTGTGTGCTCACCGAGGAGCCTTGTGAGCTCCGCAATGTGCCCCGCATCCGCGACGTCGGCGTCATGGTCGAGCTCCTGCAGAGTCTTGGTGCCGAGGTCGGCGGCGTTGGCACCACGACCTTGCGTGTCTGCTGCCGGCAGATCACTGGCGACGAACCGGACCCCCGGCTGGTCGGTCGGCTGCGCGGGTCGGTTCTGCTGGTCGGTCCCTTGCTAGCGCGCGTCGGGCGTGTGCAGCTCGCGCCTCCTGGCGGCGATTTTCCTGCTCGCCGGACGCTGGCAGCGCATCTTCAGGCGCTCAAAGCCATGGGCGCCGTCGACCGGGTGACCGACGGCCACCATTTAGAAGTGCCGACCGGGTTGAGCCCCACCTCGCTTTACCTCGAGGAAGCGTCGGTTACAGGCACCGAGACGGCCCTGCTCGCCGCCGCCGCGGCACCAGGCGTCACGGAGATACGCCACGCGGCCTGCGAGCCCCACGTCGCGGAGCTATGCGAGTTTCTAGGTGATATGGGTGCCGAGGTCGAGGGCACCGGCACCCCGACGCTGCGGATCAGTGGAGGAGGGGCGCTACGCGGGACTTCCCGGCGGCTTCGCGGCGACTATATCGAGGCAGGCAGCTGGGCGGTCGTGGCGGCGGTGACGGGTGGTGAGATCGAGATCGGTGGTGTGCAGGGCGCTGACCTCGAGCCAATCCTCGCGATCCTGTCACGGATGTGTGTCGACTGTGTCGTCCAAGGTGAGACCCTGGTCGTGCGGGGGGGGGCTCTGGACGGCGTCCCCCAAATCACGACCGCTCCCTGGCCAGGGTTCCCGTCCGACATGGTCAGTCTCGTCAGCGTGCTGGCCACTCAGGCACCGGGGCGAACGCTGATTCACGACTGGATGTACGAGCTACGGTTGTTTGCCCTGGAACAGTTGAGCGGTATGGGCGCCGATCTCTTCCTATGCGACCCGCACCGGATGATTGTGAACGGGCCCTCGAAGCTCAAGGGGCGCGATCTGGATACCCGCGATCTCCGGTCAGGAATGGCGCTGATCGCCGCCGCGTTGGCGGCAGAGGGTGTCAGTCGCGTCGCTCCGTTGGGAACGGTCGAGCGGGGCTATACCGATCTGGTTCAGAGACTCGAAACGCTTGGGGCGTGCGTGTCCGTAGAGCGGCAGGCAGGCTAGCGTGCGACTGCGTCCTGCTTGATGACGTCGGCGTTCTCGGGAATCTCGAAGTCGAAGGCTGAGTCGGGGACACCCCGATTCTCAACGAGGTTGGTAAAGAGATAGCTCGAACGCCCTCCCTGTAAGTCCTCAGTGGACAGCCCAGTGATCGCGAGACTCTCTCGGTCGACGGTCAGCGTCAGCCATTCGTAGTCAGCCCCTGAGGTCTCAGGTGTCAGTCTGACGATCCAGGAATCCGGCGCCTCGGGCTCGTTGGCGTACGCCGCCGTGAAGTCATCGGCCAGGCTGCCCTTGCCAGCAAGGAACAGCGCGGATGTCGATGCCTGGTCGTCGGGTGGCACCTCGGTCACAACCACCTGCTGATCGAGGGGAAAAAACGAGTAGAAGATCTCGCCGTCGGAGACATACAGCTTCTCTTCCGACGACGTGTAACGCCAGCGCATCTTGCCGGGCTTCTTTACCAGGACGGTGCCGTGCTCGACGATCGATGTGCGCAGGACGCCTCCTGAATAGCGATGCTCGAAATCGGCCGAGAAATCCCTCACAGAGTCGTAATTGGCCTGGAGATTCCGCACCAGGTCATCAATAGGGGGAGGGGAGACCGATTGGCTCCAGGTCGGTGTGGTGACGCCGAGGGCGAGGATGACCAGCGTCGTCAGCGCCCGCCCCGACGTCATCCCTTCAGGGCGCCCGCGACCAGTGGCTTCTGTTTTGGTGCCTCTTTGCCTTCGGTCGGCAGCTTGGCAGCGATCCACTCTTCGATTCCTCCCTTGAGCGCGCTGGCGCGGCACCCCTCCCGGATCAAACGGGCGGCGACCCGTGCACTGACGAGCTCCTGTGGGTCGGAATCGTACGCCACGATCTCACGGTCCCGAGGCACCGATGACAGATCGAAGTCCGGCGGCGCGACTCGGACGGCGCCAGGCAGCATGACCGTGCTGTGCTCATACGGATACTTCAGACGCACATCGACGAGCACGGGTGCGGTCGTCGCGTCGTCGATCTTCATCGACAGGTCCTCTTTGCTGATCCTCGGAACGGCCACGCTCGGATGATAGCATGACGTGATGGACTCGCCGGTCGCCGACCACTTCCTGGGAGACGCGCTCACCAGTCGTGTCTACGACGTGGCACGCAAAACGCCGCTCGATATAGCTGAACGGCTGTCCGCCCGTTACGGCAACACTGTTCTGCTCAAGCGAGAGGACCTCCAGCCGACCTTTAGCTTCAAGCTGCGGGGCGCCTACAACCGGATGGTTCAACTCTCGGATGCGGAGCGCCGGCGCGGAGTCATCTGTGCCTCCGCCGGAAATCACGCACAGGGGGTCGCCTATTCGGCGCGCCGCCTGGGTGTGCGGTCCTTGATCGTGATGCCCCGAACCACACCGGAGATCAAGGTGTCGGCCGTACGGGCTATGGGCGCCGAGGTCGTCCTCGAGGGTGACGACTATCCCGCGGCGCAGGCCCATTGTGATGAGATGGGTCCCGCGAGCGGTCTCACCTTCATTCACGCGTTCGACGACCCCTGGTGATCGCGGGTCAGGGCACGATTGGACACGAGCTTGTCCGCCAGGCCCACAGCGATCTCGACGCGGTCTTCGTGCCGGTTGGGGGCGGGGGATTGATCGCCGGAGTCGCCGGCTACATGAAGGCGGTGTTGCCGTCGGTCCGGGTCATCGGGGTCGAGCCTTTCGAATCTGACGCTCTGTATCGCTCCATGCGTGCCGGCCACCGAGTGACCCTCGACCGCGTCGGTATCTTCGTGGACGGCGTGGCGGTGCGGGAGGTTGGTGAACGGACCTTCGAGGTGGCCAGAAAGACGGTTGACGAAGTTGTCCGTGTGTCGAACGATGCAGTCTGCGCGGCGATCCGCGACATCTTCGAGGACACTCGGAGTGTGATGGAACCGGCGGGAGCCCTTGCCGTGGCGGGATTGAGGGCCTTCGTGGAGCGGGAGGGTATCGAGGGGAAGCGGCTGGCGGCCGTGCTCAGCGGTGCGAACATGAACTTCGATCGTCTTCGATTCGTGGCCGAACGAGCACAACTTGGAGAGGCGCACGAGGCCGTCCTTGCGGTGACAATTCCCGAACGGCCTGGGGCCTTTCGCGATTTCTGCGCCGCGGTCGGCCGGCGAGTCATCACGGAGTTCAACTACCGCCTTAGTGGTCGCGAGGAGGCGCATATCTTTGTTGGCGTCAGTATCGAATCACGCAACGACGCCGACTCGCTGGTGCGGGCGCTCAACGATGCCGGGTATGCCACGGTCGACCTGTCAGATGATGAAATGGCGAAACTCCACGTGCGCCACATGGTGGGCGGGCGGGCACGCGAGGTGGCCGATGAGTACCCGTGCCGATTCGAGTTTCCCGAGCGGCCCGGTGCGTTGATGAAGTTTCTCGATACCTTGGGGGGGCGCTGGAATATCAGTCTCTTCCACTACCGAAACCACGGCGCCGACTTCGGGCGGGTGCTCGCGGCCTTCGAGGTGCCAGAGTCCGAGCGCCCTGAGTTCCACCTCTTTCTGGACCGGCTCGGGTACCGCTACACGCTCCCCTCGAAGAGTCCTGCCTTCGAGCTCTTCCTAAGCAACGGCTAGCGTACCTACACTAGCCGTTGCCCACAGCAGCGGACACGGCTCTCCGGACCGAGTCATAGTCGTTGGGCAGGTCGACCGGACGATTCGCGTCCTCCGGGGTGACGCCGGGCAGCCGAGCCTCGTGATAGCCGAGCTTGAAGTCGGTGAACTTGAGGCCGTTGGCCGTCGAGATCACCACTACCCGGTCCGATGCCGCGATCTCACCCCTCGCCCTGAGCTTGATCAGCACCGCGAGTGCCACACCGGTGTGCGGGCAATTGAACATGCCCGTTCGGTCGGCGCGGGCAGCCGCTTCCGCGAGCTCTGACTCGGTGGCCTGTTCGACGACCCCGTCGTAGCGCAGGAGTGTCCGAATCGCCTTTCGAATGGAGACCGGGTTTCCGATCTGGATCGCGGAGGCCTGGGTGGGCTGGGCCGCCACGGGCTCAAAGGACCAGCCGTTTGTATACGCCAGATAGAGTGGATTCGCAGCCGCGGCTTGAGCGACGACGATGCGCGGGCGCTTGGAGATGATGCCAAGATCAGCCATCATCTCGAAGCCGGCACCGAGGGCGCTGACGTTACCCAGGTTGCCGCCCGGGATGATGACGACGTCGGGAACCTCCCAGTCAAACTGCTGGACGATCTCTATCGCCACCGTCTTCTGTCCCTCGAGGCGCAGGCTGTTCATTGAGTTGGCGAGGTAGATGCCCTCTTCCGTCGCGAGGCGCTTGACGATGGCCATGCAGCCGTCAAAGTCGGTGTCGAGGGCGAGGACCTGGGCGCCATTGGCGAGAGGCTGGACGAGCTGAGCAGTGGACACCTTGCCTCGCGGCAGGATCACGATCGCCGGGATGCCTCCGGCGGCGGCGTAGGCGGCCAGGGACGCCGACGTATCGCCCGTTGACGCACATGCGACGGCGCGAATGGTCTGCCCCTCGGCGATCATTTGCCGGACCACCGACACGAGGACCGTCATCCCCAGATCCTTGAAGGACCCGGTGTGTGAGTTCCCGCAGAGCTTGACCCACAGTTCCTGGAGGCCGATCTCGCGTCCGAACCGATCTGCCCAGTAGAGGTTGGTGCCTCCTTCATCCATCGACACGATGTTTTCGTCGTCCACGCCGGGGCAGACCCACTCCTTCTTACCCCAGACCGACGATCCATAGGGCCACGTCGTGCGCTTGTAGCGTTCATCAAACAACCGGATCCAGGCGCCTGGGGCCCGGCTGCGGAGGGCATCCAGGTCGTGCGCGACCTCGAGCAAGTTGTCGCAGGTGGGACAGCGATAGAGAGAGGAGAACAGGGAATGCTCTGCTGGACATCCGGCGATGCAACGAAGGACGGCACGATATGTCATACCGGTCAAGTCTACCTGGCTCGACGCGCGTGCCGCACCCTGTACAAATCAAAAGGCGACCCGGAGAGGTCGCCTTTGACCTAGCTTGGAGTGATGTCGCCCCGTCTCATCTTAGGGAAGGGGCGTGATATTACCCACCGCGCCGTCAATGTCCGCATACACCTGGTTGACGCCCGACCCTACGCTCTCGATCGCGAGCACCGCCACCAGCGAGATGAAGCCGGCGAGCAGCGCGTACTCGATCAGGTCCTGACCATCGTCCTCGCGGACAAATCTCCAGAGTGTCCTCATTACAGTTCCCCCCCTTACCGTGTGTTGTTCCCGAAGGTGCCGACCCCGGTCACAGGGTCGACGTGGGTCACTAGTGCAAGGAGTCGCCCAGGGATCAGAGGGGAAGATCTACGAAAGGTTGTGTAGAAGGGGCAGATAGAGGTATCCGTAGTCTGCCTGATGGTCATCTTTTGTTATCTGGACGGGTGTGTTCAGGCTCGCTCTTACAAAAAGGGTAGGTGAATTGTCGGTGGTAGGTAGAAAAATGGCCGCTTGGACCGAATGTGAGGCGATCCAGAGCCTGTACAATCCCCCGCGGTATCAGCTGGGCCCTCGGAGGGGAGATTCTTGAGCCGCACCGCCTGGATAGTCGCCCACGGAGCCCTCCTCCTACTGGGCGTCAATCTTCTCGACATCGTGCTTCGGAAGCGGTACGCCGATTCGCCCGAGGTGCTCGCTGGGTGGCTGGTTGGCGGCTTCGCCTTGGTCGTCGTCCTCGCGCGACTCTCCCGAAACGCCACGGAGCGCTCGTCGACCCCGGTCAGAAGATTCTGGGCGAGCCTTGACCCGCCGACCCTCACGCTTCTGGCATTCTTCCTGGTTCTTCTCTTCCTCTTCCACGGGTCGTATCTCAGGGCTGGTTCTGATGGCCGCGAGTACTACGTCCAGGTTCGCTCCCTCGTCATGGATTGGGACTTGGACTTTCGCAACGACTATGCCGCATTTGGTGTCCGAGGTACAGCGGCGGGTTACGCCTTCGGGGCGGCGCTCTTATGGGCACCGTTCTTTCTTCTCGCGCACGCATGGCTCGGACTCCTCAACCTCTTCGGGATGGACCTGGTCCGAGACGGATACAGCAATCCCTATCAGATGGCCGTCGGCCTCGGGACACTGGTATACGGATGTGCGGCTCTGCTGCTGATTTGCAACATCTTACGAGACTATTTCTCAGACGCGCTCGCGGTCGTCACCACCATCGCCTTGTGCGCGGGGTCGTTCGTCATCTGGTATCTGACGGTCGAGAACTCCATGGTGCACGGCGTGTCGATGTTCTCGACGACGCTCTTTCTCTATCTGTGGCATCGCTCACGACACGACCGGTCTCGATGGCAGTGGGTGACGCTCGGTGCGGCGGCCGGTCTGATGGCGATGACGCGGTGGCAGAACGCGCTCTTCGTCATCTTCCCCGTCGCTGACGCCGTGAGCGACTACGTGACGGCATGGCCGAGTGGGCCATCGGCGGTCCGCCGCGTCGTGAGCAACCACGGCGGGTTCGTTCTGGCCGGTGTCGCCGCTTTTTCTCCCCAGATGTGGTTCTGGAATCGGGTGCGTGGGTCCTGGCTGAGCGTACCAGTCACCGACCACGGGGTGTCCTGGCTGCAGACCGAAGTGGGGCAGGTGTTGTACTCGCCCCATCACGGGCTCTTCTCGACCAGCCCGATCATGTATGCCGCTGCCTTGGGCGGCGTGCTGTTCATATTTTCTGGCCGGGACAGGCGTTTCGGCTGGCTCTTGCTCCTGACTTTCCTAGCACAGCTCTATATCAACAGTACAGTCGAGAACTGGTGGGGAGGCGCAGGGTTCGGGGCGAGACGATTCTCCAATTGTGCGGTGTTCTTCGCGATCGGATTGGCGTCATCGCTGAGCTGGGTTGTCAGAAGACCCAAGCTGATGCTGGGTGGCGCCCTCGTCGTCTTCACCGCGGTCAATCTCGCCCTGATGCGGGACGTCAGGTCCGGGGCGCTACCGGCCGATCAGCCGATCACGATCGACCAGATTTCGAAGTCGGTCTACTCGCGTGTGGGCAATCCGTTCTCGTTTCCGATGAGCGCGCTGACTGCCTGGAGATTCGGCAGTGGCATGGACCTCTACGACCGACTTGGAAGCCAGACGTTCAATAACTTCCGTCTCGACATCGGTTCAGGTGATGACGGCAAGTTTCTGCTGGAAGGGTGGTCGGTTGCGGAAGGGGGCCCCAACGCATCCTTTCGCTGGTCTGCCGGCGAGGAATCGTCTCTGGTAGCTCCTCTCAAGGATGCCGCACGATATCGTCTGTTCGTCAGATGTGAGCCGTTTGCCTATCCGGGCTCCGTTCCTCAGGTGATGGAGGTCATCGTCAACGGCAGCTCGGTCGAGAGCCTCTTGCTGCAAGGTGAATGGCGTGACTACGAGGTCGATATCCCGCACACCGTCATGCGTGAAGCTCTGAACGAGGTCCGGTTCCGCTATCTGTACGCGGTATCGCCGCTATCGCTGGGGATCTCGTCCGACAGCAGACAGCTGGCGGTCCGATTCGAATCGGTCGAACTCCTCCGATAGGATGAGACAGCGATTCGGCATCGACAGGTCCGTTGGTCGTTACGTATACTGGCCCATCGAAGTTGTCGTGACGGTGGGCGGCCCATCGCTTGTTGTCGTGACGGTGGGCGGCCCATCGCTTGTTGTCGCGACGATGGGCGGCCCATCGCCCGAACCGTGGAGATGAGGAGGAGGAGGAATCTCATGCGAAGAGTCTGTGTCTTGTTGGTGTTGGTCGTCGGCGGCGCGGCGTCCATGGTTATCGCCGCGGCGGGCAGCCAGGGGCGCCCAACTCCACCCCTCAGCATGGAGAGACTCAAGGACAACCTCTACGTGCTCCACGGCGGATGCGGGTGCGGCAACACGACGTTCTATATCAGCGACGCGGGCGTGGTGATGGTCGACACCAAGGTTTCGGGGCAGGGGCAAGCGATCTTGGAGCAACTCCGGACGGTCACGGACAAGCCGATCGCGGTGATCATCAATACCCACACGCACTTCGACCACACCGGCAGCAACACGGAGTTCGGTGCCGTCGAGCGAATCGTGACGCACGACAACGCCAAGGCCAGCCTCATGAAGGAGACCTGCCCGCGGGTGACCAACTGCGACGCCTTCAAGGGCGACAACGCTCAGTTTCTTCCCAACCTCACCTTCAGCGACAGGCTCACTCTCGACGTAGGTAGCGACCAGGTCGACCTTTACTATTTCGGACCGGGGCACACCGATGGCGATATCTGGATCGGGTTTCCTGACATCCGGGTCGCGGTGGGGGGTGATTTGTTCGGGGCCAAGGGCATGCCGTACATCGACACGTCGAACGGCGGAACGGCGCTCGCGTATGCCGACACGATTGCCAACGCTGCGGCTGGACTCAAGAACATCGACACCGTGATCTCCGGACACGTCGACGCCTATCCCTTTAGCGATGTTGTCCGGTATGCCGAGTTTCACAAGGGCGTGAAGGCTCACGTGCTCGCCGGTATGAAGGCCGGTCAGACCGCGGAGGAAGTTACAGCCGCGTACAGCGTTCCCTCGGACCTTCAGGATTTTTCGTTCGCTCAACCTTTCGCGAGTAACTTTGTTCAGTTGATGTTCGACGAGTCGAAAGCCGAGTAGGGTGATTCGGCTCGTCTCGTGCCCCATGCGAACACCGCGCTAGGCGTGTCGCCAGAAGTGGCGGCCAGTCCGAAGGTGTAGTCCGTGGATCCTGAACGCTGGCATCAACTCAGCGATGTCTTCCACGAGGCGCTGAAGCAGACGCCTGAGCGACGCGCGACATTCCTCGAGGAAGCGTGCGGCGGGGACACTGTGCTCCGTGATGAGGTGGCGTCGTTGCTGGCCTACCACGACCAGGCGGACGAGGCCAGTGACACCGCGACCCAACTGGTGGGTCCTGAGCTCCTCGACCCCGGTCTCGCAGAATCACTCGTTGGACAACGCCTGCACCACTATTCGCTGACCGAGAAGCTCGGGGAAGGTGGGATGGGTGTCGTGTATCTGGCCGATGACACGCGACTGGGCCGCCAGGTGGCCATCAAGGCTCTCTCCCGTCAGTACACCCAGAACACCGAGCGTCGGGAGCGCCTGCGGCGGGAGGCTCAAGCCGCGGCCGCCCTGTCGCACCCCGGAATCGCGACGGTGTATGCACTCGAGGAGTTCGGCGACAATCTCTACATCGTGTCCGAATACGTACCCGGCCAGACCCTGCGCGACGAAGTGGCCACCGGCCCAGTGTCCGGCCGGCTGCTCCTGGACACCGGGATCGACATCGCGGCCGCCCTCGCCGTGGCGCACCAGCATGGGGTGGTACATCGAGACCTGAAGCCAGAGAACGTCATTCGCACGGCCGACGGTCGCATCAAGATCCTCGACTTCGGTCTGGCTCGTGTGCAGAGCGCCCAGGGCGGCTGGGAAGCCTCGCGGACTCGCCTAACCGAGCCTGGGGCCCTCCTGGGAACCCCGGGTTATATGCCGCCAGAGCAGCTTCGGGGAGCCGAGGTTGATTTTCGGGCCGACATCTTTTCGTTCGGGGTGCTGCTCTATGAGTTGGCGTCAGGCGTCCATCCGTTCACCAGCACGAATCCTGCTTCGACGATCGCCCGTGTCCTGGAGTCGGAGCCACCAGACGTGACGCAGCTCAGTCGCTCCTGCCCACCTGGCCTTGCCCAGCTCATCGGCACATGCCTTCAGAAGCAGCCGGAGCAACGCTTTGGCGCAACGGTTGAGCTCGTCGAAGCGCTTCAGGAGCTTCGCCGAGACCTGGTGGCGTCGAAGGCGGGGCAGTCCTCTAAGTCCAAGAAGGCCACGGTCGAGGGGACACGGCGCCGATCACCTCGTAGTCCCGTGTGGTGGTGGCAGTTTCATCAAGCGGTGGTCGGTGTCGGCTACTACCTCACGCTGATCCCGCTATGGAGCATCCGGGCGTGGATGCCGGGGGCGTGGGGGTCGAGGCTCTTCTTTGCGGCGGTGGCGGCCGTGGGGGTCGCCGCAACTCTGCGGTTCCACCTGTGGTTCACCTCTCGCTTCTCTCGCACCGAGCTCGTCGCACAACGACGGCAGTCGTTTTGGTTGATCCGCGGGGCAGACTGGTTGTTTGTACTGTTGCTTTTGGGGGCCGGTGCGCTGCTCGCTGCGGAGCACGCCGGGTACTCAGCGCTGTTCGTCGCCCTGGCCGTCGGGACCTTCATCGGGTTTACGATCATCGAGCCCGCGACGGCGCGGGCGGCCTTCAAGCGTCGTCGGTCGAAAACGTCTGGTTCTCGCGCCGGGCGCAAGTCGTCAAAAGCGGGTCGCCGGAAGCAGTCGTAGCGCGCTCGGGCCTCTAGTTGGTAGCGGTGGTGAGATGTCGCCTTGCCGCGTCGAGGGTGAATGTTAGCTTCTCCCTCGGAACACCGCTGACGAACGGGCGGATGAACACACTGAGTATGAAGGGAATCCCGCGCGTGAGCGTGATCGACTCACACTGCATCACGACGTCCTCGGCGCGCTCCTCGAACGAGCAGTAGTTGTACAAGCGCCACGCAAAGCCACGGTCGTTTCCTTCTGGCTGTTCGCGCTCCTCCGGTGTATCCGGGTTTTCGACCTCCACGATGCGCGTGCTGTAGCTCGGGACGTGCGCACGCGTGTCATCGAGGAAGATGAACTCCACGTCGTGCTCGGTGTTGGCAACCCAGGTGATGACCTTCTTGGTGTAGAGCCGGAGCCATACTCGGAAGCGGCTGCCGTTTCTCTCGCGAACCTCGGAGGCCCTCACGTCAGGGTTATAGATCTCAGCGTAACGCTCGTAGTCTTGGACCATCGAGATCGTCTGCGCGAGGGTGACTTCCGGAATCAAGACGGTTCCCACCCAGTGGTGGATCATGCCGGACGGGACATCGATCTTGTCTTCGTCGTCCCGCGTTTCAAGTTTGTCGATCACCACGTCGCCGGCTCTGAGCTGGGCCAAGGCTTCCGCCCGTTCTTCCTCGTCAAGCCGGTCGATCCATAGGAAGGGTGACTCACCGTTGAGCTCCTTCTCCATTCGACTCTCGGTGACCTGCACGTACCGGTCGAAGGCCTCGATTGTTTGCGGCTTCAGCTCGGCGGCGCTCGCGCCAACCGCCACCGCTAGGACGGAGACCCACAACCCCACGCCCAGCAGGTGACGAAGACGACTCGCTATCGACAGCCACCAGCCGTTCGACCGATCTCCAAAGAGTGATTCCACTCGTCTCGCCAAAGGTCGGTCGCCCGGCCATAGGCCGACGCGAGCAGCGAACCGTGGCCCTCCTAGGTGTCGTAACCGGAAGGACTCAGCGATTATATCGGGCGTTGCCTGGACGGCGTCCACGATCTTCTCGTTGGGTCCACCGAGTTCTCGCCTTGAGCCACTCTGCTCTTATTTTTCGCACTACGGAGAAAGGGGGAGCGCATGCGAAAAGTCTCTGTGATCGCGACGGCGCTGATGCTGGCCGGGTTGCTCTTTAGCCACTGATCGGCTCGGCGATGAGCCCACGCGCTCCTCTTTTTCGCACTCAGGGGAGACGGCGTTGCTCATCGTACGGAGGTGCTGGATGGGACTCCATAGTCGAATCCCGGCGTTTTTGCTCACTGCGCTGATGGCGGTCGCGTCGGCCGCCTGCAAAGGCGACTCCGGTCCGGTATCGCCGACGCCAACAACTCGAGACACCCCGGCTGTCCCGACCTGGTCGCTTTCTGGGCTGGTGACAGAAAGATTCCAGGCTGTAGACCTTCCGGTGCCGGGGGCTACGGTGTCGATTGCCGATGGTCCTGATACTGGGAGGCGCATCGTCACGGACGATGCGGGGAACTACGAGTTCAACGGGCTCGAACAGGGTGATTTCACAGTTCGAGCCACAGGCACTAGGTACGAGTTGAGTTCTCAAGTCGTCGAGCTTAGGGCCGATCAGAGGCTGGACTTCGCCCTCAGGCGGGTTTCCCGACCGGTGACCTTCGCATTCGATGGAGGCGTCGGGCGCTCTGATTTTGGCACCGGCATACCTCTGGGGGCCCGGGTAAGCGGGACCTTTACGATCTCTGCCAACACTCCGCCCACGACGCCCAGCCGGGAGGACCCGTCCAACCCCGATCGGGTCGACTATTTCGGAGTGGCTGTCGAGTTTACGGTAACGTCCTCACGTGGCTCCGAGTCGGTCAGCGGTAACGATCCCTCGACGAGTTATATCAGCATCGCCAACGGTCCTCCTTTCGGCGATAGCTATAGCGTGATCGTGCGCGGCGGCTTCAGCGCGGGAAGAATCGCAGGAGTTCGAATCGATCAGTTTATCTGGGTCGTGAGTGCCACCGAATCCCTGTTTGCGAACACGTCGTTGCCGCTCTCTGCGTTTTCTCTGGATCGCTTGGGGAGCCGACTGTGCATTGGAGACTGTTTCAGGGGTGAGATCCTGGAGGGAGACATTGACTCCTGGAGCGTCCAGCCGTAGGTCGGCACAGCACCGAGGAGCGTGCCGAGCTTTCTGATTGCGCTGACGCTGGCGTAGGACGTGCGGTCAGCCACAGGGTTGGGGGTCGGGCCTGGTCTCGTGAGCGTGCCGGGGCCGAGACTGGACCGTCGTACTTGACGTGGATCGATGACGGCGATAATCAGGAGACAAGTGGCAATGATGGACACACCGACTATGAACACTGCGGCTGTCATGCGTCACATCCTGTTGCTAAAGCCGCGGTGGAGCTGCCCGCCAAGAGCTCGTCCTCGAAGACAACGCGGCGAAGGTGCGTCTGGCGGCAGGCGGCAGGTCAAGACCGGACAACCTCGACGTCGGGGTGTTCGACCGGTCAGGCTGTCTCGGCTCAACATCGACGTCGACTTCAGCGATGGTGAAAGGACGGCGACGGTCCGAGAGCGCGATGGCAAGTAGGCACACGCCCATGACCGCCACACCCAAAAGAATGAGAATCGAAATCACGCCACACCTCCTTGGAACAACAGGAGCTTCGCGGCTCGTCGTCGACCGGTCAATTCAGCCGTGCGCAGGCCTGCACTCTTTGGCTTTCAAAATTGTCAGACCGTACCGAAATTTCACAGGACGGCGACCGGCGTCACCCGCTGACGCCGATAAGAGAAGGTTCTCTGTAGGTTCGGCTCACTCCGACCGAGGAGCACGGGTGGGCGATGTCATCGCGGCGATTCTAGTACTTGTCCAATCCCTCGGTGAGCTCGACATACGTCCCGAAGGGATCGGTAAAGAACGCGATGGCAAGGCCAAGCGATTCGATCTCTTGGTACGGACGGTCAAAGGTGACACCCATCGCCTCGAGCTTCTTGCAGAACGCTTTCAGTCCGTCGACCTCGAACCCGATGTGATCGAGACTACGGCCGCGCGTTCCTTCAGGCGGGTCAGCCGACGGCGAGTAGGTGAGGTTGACACCTGGGAGATCGGCGGCCTGGAACGAACCCCGCATGCCGGGGAGTGCGTCAAAGGTCTTCACGTACCACGCCTTCATCGCGTCGACGTCCGGGGCCGCGAAATGAATGTGGTGCAGCGCGATCGGCTCACTCTGGGTCCGATTCTCAAAGAGCTCGACCTTGACGTCGTCAGGCCCCATCACCATAGCCACCGAGGTGTCCTGGTCAGGGATGGAAGCGATGCCGTCCTTGACCTCGAGCGACGGTGGAAGCTCCTCACGCGTCACGACCGGGTACCCAGCGGCTCGAACGGTCGCGAGCGCATCTCGGACGCTCGGGACCCGGAAGCCGATGTGATTCACCGTCGTACCTATGGTTCCGCCCGTGGGTGTCTGCTCCGTGAAGGCAACGAGCACATTCGGGAACTTGGCCATCTTCCGCTCGGTGCCGAGGGGGATGACCGTACCGCCAAGGGTGTCGATCCAGAACTTGAGGTGCTCCTCGACGCTCGTCACGTTCAGGTGATGATGCCCATAGACCACGGGGCCGTCCTTGGCTGCATTGAGTTGAGCTGAAGCGGCACGGGCGCCCGTAAAGACGAACATCCCGACCAGTAACACTGTTGCCATTGGCTTCATGAGCCGAATCCCTTCGCAGGTCGCCGAACGCGGATCGTCTACGGCCCGCCGACTTCTGCCCGCCCGGTTTCGGGCCACCCGGTTTCGGGCCGCTGTGTTCGGCCCGATACTATAGTCCGGTCGCGCCGTATGTCCACATCTCGCAGATGCAAGGAGGGTTGGACCGAGGTTCGCCTTCGCCCAGGCTCCGGCGGACAGCCTTCGCATGTCGACTGGCCTGCCAGCCGAAGCTCGTGGCGGCCGCCGACCGCTTCGCTCATGCACTAGTCCGGCAACAAGCCTGGCGACCTGTCGCTCACCGCTGATGAGAAGCGGGGCACGCGAGCAGACGGCAGCAGGGACATCCACACAGAGCTGAGTGTGATCGTCACTCGAGGTGATAGGGCGATCTGATGACATGGAAAACTCAGCCCGAACTTAGAGCTACCCTTTTCTATGGTACCCGCGGGTCCGTTGGCTGCGCGGAACGGCTCGTGACGACCTACAATGGCACCGGTCTTGCTCTCATAGACTAGCCTGGGCTGACGTGACCATCCCGACGCGACATCAAGCCAACGTTCATCATGTTTGTCGGCGCGAACCGAGTGGAGTGTTATAGGCCGGGGCGCGAATATAGTGCCCGATTACCGAGACTCACGAGACATATTTACAGGGTGTGAGTGGTTGGCGTGCGCGGGACTGGCGGTGAGACCCACCAACAAACGCGATCGAGGCTGAATCAGTGAGTTGGGCGGGAGCGGGTCGGAGCGTGCTGGTGGTTGACAGTGACGCCATCGACCGGGCGAACACGGTGTCCACGCTTCGCGAGGGCGGGTATGCCGTGGTCGAGGCGAACGCCTTCGACCGAGCGCGGTCGCTGCTGTCATCGCTCCGGCCACATCTGCTCATCACCGACATCCGGTTGGGGGCCTTCAATGGCCTTCACCTCGTGTGGGTACGGACCCTCGAACAGCCGGCGATTCCCGCCATCGTGACGAATGATTACCCCGACGCCGTTCTGGAATCAGAAGCGCGCACGCTCGGGTGCCCTTTCTTGATCAAACCACTCACAGCCCAGCGTCTGTTGCGTGTCGCTGGCTCCCTCCTTGGCACGGACCGACCGGTGCCAGTGGACCAGCGACACTCGCCACGGACCCGGATGTTGGGCGCACTTGAGCTCACCGTCGGCCGTGAACACGCCACGGTGGTGGACATCAGTTACGGTGGTTGCCGCCTGCAGGTCGAGCGGGGCACAGGCTGGCCGCTCGCGCATCCGCTGGGGGTTCGGATCCCACCTTCCGATGTGACGTTCCCGGTCGTCCCCGTCTGGACGGCATCATCGGCCGCTGGGGAGGTCTACGGTCTGGCTGTTCGTGGCAGTGCGGACGAGGCACAAGTCTGGAGAGATTTTGTCGACCACGTTCGCAGGGGCTGACCTCTTCGCTTCCGAACCGCACTCGAGCGTCAGGTTCCGGTGGGCGATCCCCTGTTCATGGGCGGCTTCAAGGCTCCGGCACAGAGGGTTCGACGCTGGTGTGCATCACACCAAAGTCTCAGCTTGCGAATGCCTTGAGGCGTTCCCTCAACGTCAAGAAAGGTTCGCTCGCCGTTCTTCAGGCCCTGGGTGCCCCGTCAAGTCCTTCAAGACGCTAACCCAGCGTTTCGCAAGTCAGCCTGCTCACCGGAACTAAGGGCGTCCTCGACTGTTCGAATGGCATCGACGGTTTGATCGAGAAGGCTGCGCTTGGCCTCAAGCGTGCGGCGCTGGGTGGAGTTCCCAGGGCGATCTCACATGGTCAACGCAACAACTCAGCCAGTTTCTGCTCGGGAAGCCATATCCGTATTGAGTTACTCGAAGCGGCCACTTTGAGGAGGACGAATCCGACACTCATCAATCCGGCGTGGTCTTGTTGCACTTGAAGCACTGTATGACCAGCCACACCCAGTCTGCACCACCCGGCGGCATAGCAGCGGATCTGTCTCGTGGCCGTCAAATCTGTATACGCAGGCGTGTGTCTCTCCGCGCAGCTTGATGCGGAGCTGAGAACTTGCCGCAAATGATATTCAGGCACGATCGATGCGTTCTACATGATCGACATGACGATTCTGAGTCCTACCTGTTCACAGCAGGATTCGACGGTTCGAGACGTCGGGGACCGGGATGGCGCAGAGTCGCCGAGTGAGAGGACGACGGTCATCCGGTTGCTAGAGATGCTGCAGAGTGATTCCCGGATCGACCAAGAGACTGCCATGCGATCGGTGACTCCTGGTGACAGCGTGTCAGCGCGCGCAATCGACGATGGGTCCGGGCTCCTCCCAACGGCGTCGGATGAAGTCGCCATCGCAACGGCCGGTGGGCCTCCGGATGACACATTTGTGGATCCACTGCCAGCTCCAACACTTGTCGACACGGACGGCGTGGCGACCCTTGGCTCGGATCTCGGGCGTAGTCAGGAAGACGTCGACGACGGCGTGGTGGCCGCATGCCACGAGGATCGCGCGGATGTGGCAGCAGGGCATTTCCCCGAGCTAGAGCTTGTTCGCGTGAGGGAAGAGAGTCACAAGCGTCTGGATCGCTTGGAGGGCGAGTTGGTCGCCGTGGTCGAGATGGCTCACAGTGAGGCGACGCTGCGGCGAGCGGCCGAGACGGGATTTGCTCGTTTCAAGGACGAAAGCGCCCGGCGCTTGACCGAGTTGGAAGAGCGCCTTGAGACTGTGGTTGAGCAAACTCGCTTCGCACCATCCAAACCGGCTCGGAAGCCGCCACAGGCACGGCGGAAGGCCACCCCGGAACCCAAGACGGTCTCGAGTCGCACGACCGGGACGACGAAGAAGGCCACCGTTGCACCGAAGGCGAAAGAAGCACGTCTCTCCAGCCGCGGCGGCAAACCGGAAAGGAGAAGCACAAAGTGACTCAGATTATCGACCTCGTTGCCGGTCATCTCGGAAAGAAAGCGCCCAAGGACGACAGCGGTCCAAAAGCACCTCCAACAATGGATCGACTGAAGGATATGCTGACAACGGTGGGCACGCCGGCGGGAGAAGGCCCTAGTGGCGCCACTGCGATGGCCAGCGAGCCCCACACACAGGGCGAGGGCGGGTCAGGTGCTGTGGCCAGTGGCGTGCCTATGAGTCTGATGGAGCCACCGACGGTCGACGCGTCGACGCCTGACATAGATGAAGACGAACGCCAGGCATCGAATGACGTGGCTCCCGACGAGGACGCAAACGCTGTCGGGGACACGTCGGAGAGTGAGCCAGCATCACCGATGGGGCATGTGGCGGCCGTGGCCGCGCTGCAAGACTCCGTGAGAGAGGCTCAAGAGAACGCCGAGACACAGCTGGCGGAGCTGGTCGATCGGGTCCGACAGGAGACAGAGGTGCAACACGAGGCCGAACTTGCACGAGTGACCGAAGCCGCCGACCAGCGGCACGAGCGGGCCGTCGCGGAGGTGCGCGAAGCGGCGGACGCTGAAGCGACTCGGGTGGGCGAGGAGATCGAGTTGCGACACGCGGAAGAACTCCGGACGGTCCGCGACAACGTCCAAGTCGAAGTGGCCGACGCCGTTGAAGCGGCGCAGAGGGACAAAGACCGGCGCCATGCGGAAGAGTTGGCCCGGGTGCAGGCCGAACTTGAAGCGCAGCACGTCGATAGCCTGCAGCGCGTGGGTGACTCCGTTCTGGAGTCACTCGAATCACTGACGGAACGAATGGCCCAGGTAGCCTAGACCCGGTCGTGGGAACCAAGCGGTCGGGAACTGTGCTTTGGCACTCGCGACGAGGACGCATCCTTCCCACTTGGCTGCAATGATCTGCCCCCCCAGGGTTGAGCCAGTTCTTATGAGAGAGCTGGACTCAGCTTGCCGTTGAACGATTCGATGTAGCCGTTTTCCCATGGGCTGCCCGGTTCGATGAACAATGTCTGGACACCAGAAGCGGTGGATACGCGATCGCTGAGACTTCGGACGCGAGTATGCTCACGCAGATCACCGCACCCTGGACCCCCTGGTTTCGGCGTACGTTCCGTCCGACCTAGCCGATCGAGCAAACCGCCACAACGCTGCAGGAGGCGATTAAGTTCCGGCAGACCGTCAAGTAGGCACCGGGTCACCCGTGACTAGAGCGTTCACGGTCCAGCAAACACTTCTTTCTTGACCCCCGCTCGTCACGGCTCACCGGGTCGGAAACCGGAACGGAAACAGGCGAAAGTGGCCGGTGGATCCAAGGGGTTTGTTGACCCCCTCACCTTGATGGGTCTATACAACGGCAGCGTTTTCTAGGACCAACCAGTGACGCCGTCCTTACGGTTTCAACTCGGCTCTTCGCTCAGAAGATAGACAACGTCGTCTCGGACTTTGTCCAGCCGCATACCCTTCTCCGTGAGGATGGATGTCGGCACCGAATCCTCCACGCTCCGGAGGCCGAGCAGCAGGTGCGGGGTCCCGATGTCGCTGTGCCGCAGGCGATCAGCTTCCTCGGCGGCGTACTGAAGCACTCGTTCGGTGTCCGAGCTAAACGGCACATGAGTCTCGGGCGCGCCAATGGCCGATTCTTCTCGCGACCTGATAACGGGGCTGCGTTGCAGGCTGGCTTCGACCTCGTTCCGGACGGTCTCGACGGAAAGCTGTGACCGCTCAAAGATACGGCCCGGCAGGTCCCTGTCTTCTCGCCGCGCCGCTTCGTCGTGCCGATGAATGAGTCCCAGCAGCACATGCTCGGGCTCTATCCGCGGGCTTCCGTGCAGGGCGGCCTCGTAGCGCGAGACGAAGAGTGCCTGTCGAGCTTCCCTGTTGTAGCGCCCGAATTGTGGTCCGGTGTGGGACGCTGCGCTGTCGCGTGCGCGGAGAGTGGCATCCGCTGGGGAAGCGGCTGAGGAGCGTGGCAGTGATTCGACGTGGGCCTTCAACTCCGCCCAACTGGCAAACCCGTACTCGCGGGCAACCAAGTGCTGGGCCTGAGCGAGTTTGGCTCCTGGGTAGTGCCGCTGCAGCTGGCGAAGGAGGACCTTTGCCTGCTTCTTGAGGTGGTCGAGATTCGGGGACTCTGGTAGTTCGCGAGACATCACGCCTCCCTTGTCGCCCGGCGTCCGCTCACGGGGCAGGAGAAGTTGATGCTCGGTCTAGCCAAAAAGCACAGGGTGGATAGTCCCTTCCCGCGGACAGGGTGCAACCTGTGTTGCGTCAACGACGGTAAACGAGACCGAACACCACGTCAACAGGAATCGCGATAAGTGGTGTAGTGCCCGTGTCCGGGTGTGCGGATAGCTCCTGTCGAGTCGTGCCGATTCAATCGGTCGATGCAACGGTTTCCGCGAGTACGTCCGCCGTTCGGTTTCAAGTAGGTCGAAATGGGTCTGGACTTCGGGCGAGTTCGTAAGCTTCCCCCCTCGGTAGACACTCGAAGGTAGACTGCTCCCGGCTCAAAGGAGCGGGCATGAGGAAATCGAAATTCAGTGAGAGCCAGATCGTGGGGATGCTCAAGGAAGCGGAATCGGGTGTCCCGGTGGCGGACCTGCTGCGGCAGCACGGCATCAGCCGCACGACGTTCTTCAAGTGGCGGAGCAAGTATGCCGGCGCGTCGGTGGCTGATGTGAAGCGCCTCCGCGAGCTCGAAGGCGAGAACGCGAAGCTGAAACGGATGTATGCCGATCTGGCGTTGGAGAACGCGGCCATCAAGGACGTCTTGGCCCGAAAGTTATAACGCCGTCCGCGAAACGACAGGTCACCGAGGTGTTGGTGGGGAAACATCAGCTGCCCGTCCGACGAGCCTGTCAGATCGTGAGGCTGTCGCGGGCGGCGTACTATCGGCCTCCGGTGTCGGCGCGTCTCCGGGATGCTGCCGTGATCGCGGCGCTCACCGACGTCGTGGCCCGGTACCCGCGCTGGGGCTTCTGGAAGTGTTATGACCGCCTGCGACTCGAGGGCGCTGCCTGGAACCATAAGCGCGTACATCGCGTGTACTGCGCGTTGCGGCTCAACCTGCCGCGCCGGACGACCCGCCGCATCCCACGGCGAGTGCGACGCCCGCTCGTGGCCCCACCGGTCTTGAACCAGACCTGGGCGCTCGACTTCATGGCGGACGCGCTCTCTGACCGGCGTCGCTTTCGAGCCTTGACCATCATCGACGAAGGGAACCGCGAAGGCTTGGCGATCGACGTGGGGCGGTCGATCCCGGCCCGGCGGGTGACGCGCGTCTTGGATGAACTCATCGCGCTGCACGGCCGGCCCACGGCGCTTCGCATGGACAACGGGCCGGAGTTAACGGCCCAGGCGCTGGTCGAGTGGGCGGACGAACGCCGGATTGACCTCCACTACATCCAGCCGGGCAAGCCCGATCAGAATGCCTACATCGAGCGCTTCAATCGCAGCTATCGCACCGAGGTGCTCAATGCGCATCTCTTCGAATCGCTGGCGGAGGTCCGCGCGCTGACCGAGTGCTGGCTCGTCTCTTACAACCAGGAGCGGCCGCACGACAGCCTCGGCCGGGTGCCGCCCCTCATGTTTCTGCCGAGGCCCAACACGCCGATGCAGTCCCTTTTCGGAGTGTCTACTTGACGGGGAAGCTTACGAGTTTACCGACCACAATTCCGAGGATCGATCAGTTGGGAGAGGTGACGCCATGCGGACCACGTTCGCCTTCGCTCTATTGATTCAGTTGTCTAGCGGGACGGCGGTTGTCGCGCAGGATGACCTGTCCCGTCTGGTTGCCGAGACATCGCCGGTACCTGACATTGAGTGCGAGGGTGTGCCGGCGGATGACGTTCTCAGCCGGCTAGCGCGGATGGGCGGCTTCGAGGTCTACATGACGTACGAGGTGCGTGAGTTGGCTCCCCTGCACTTCCAGTGTAGCGAGGCCGACGATTTCGCCGACCTCCTCCAATTGGTGCTGCATCATGCTGGCCTGAGGTACACCGTGCCCGACGCCAACATACTGCTCGTCAGTCCGGCACCTCGAGTGCCACATAGGGGGTGGTTTCGCAGTTCGCTGCCACCCTTACAAGTACCTAGCCGCCTTCAGGCACCTCTCTAGCGCGCAGGCGGACACCTCCCCAGGTAGCCCTCGTCGAAGCCCTGGCGGAGCATTCGGTGGGTCAGTCTACACTACGCCGTTAGGCGCGACTTATCCACACTGCGGCTTCCTCCCGTGTTTCGGTGTTCACAACAGTGTGTTGGGCGAGTAGAACATCACCACTCCGGGGTGTTGTGTCCACCAGGATGGAGCCATTGGCGCTCCATGAGATCGCAATCGCGAGAGCGGTCCCGAACCCGATGCCCGCCTTGGCCGCATCACCAGAGCCTTTCATCCATTCCCTCCTTACGATTCAGTGAGGGCCATTGCAAGTGTCGTCGTCGCATTCTACTGGCGACCGGGCGCCAGCCGGGAATGCTCAATTGCCACCCTAAAGAACTCTCAACCGCACACCAACTAGATGAGGGGATGTCCCTCTAGCTGTTGAAATTTGAAGGCGGCGGCTCTTCACTGGTCGTGCTATACGACCGGTGACGAAACCGAGGTGAAAGCCTCCCAGCAAGGAGCCGCCATGAAGAAGCAGTCTCGCACAGTCCCTCGCCGTCGCCAATCGGTATCCCCGACGCCACGGCACCTTCCGTTGGTCGATATCCTCGTTGATACGCAGGCCGAGCTCCAGGAGCTGGTCGTGGCGTCGGGCCTGAAGGTGCTCGAGGCCATGCTGGAAGAAGATCGGTCCGCTGTGTGCGGGCCCCGGTATGCACATCAACCCGAGCGGCAGGCCTATCGCGCCGGTCATACCCCCAGTCAGGTGGTGCTGGGCGGGCGGAAGGTCGCCATCCGCCGACCGCGCGCCCGGCGCGGCGGCGCGGAGGTGCCGTTGCCCACCGCGCGGGCATTTACGGACGCGGACCCGCTGAACCGGCGTGTCGTCGACCAGATGCTCATTGGCGTGGCGACCCGTCAGTATGGGCGGAGTCTGGACCCGCTCGGCGCGGATATCACCACGCGGGGCACGAGCAAGAGTGCGGTCAGTCGACGCTTTGTCGCGCAGACCCAGGCGCAGCTGGACGCGTGGCGGGCGACGCCGCTCAACCCGCTGGACCTGGCGGTTCTGCTCATCGATGGGGTGCAGGTCGGCGGGCACTGTATCGTGGTCGCGCTAGGCATTGATCACACCGGCGCCAAACACCCGCTCGGCCTCTGGGAAGGGGCCACGGAGAATGCGACGGTCTGTCAGGGACTTTTGACGAATCTCGCGAGTCGCGGGCTCCGCACCGACCGGAGCCTCCTGGTGATCGTCGATGGGGCGAAGGCCCTGGACACGGCCGTGACCCAGACGTTCGGCCGGGCCGCCGTGGTGCAGCGCTGTCAGGTCCACAAGGGCCGGAACATCCTGGACCATCTCCCCGACGCGCAGCGTCCATGGGTGACGGCGATCCTCAGGCGCGCCTATACACACACGAACGTCAAGGCCGCGAAGCGCTTGCTGCAGGACCTGGCTCGTCGCTTGGACACCGACTATCCGAGTGCGGCCACCAGCGTCCGGGAAGGTCTTGACGAAACACTGACCGTGCTCGGCTTGGGGCTGTCGGAGCGCCTCCAACGATCGTTGGTCACCACCAACGCCATCGAGAGTCTCCTCAGCCGCACGCGCCATGTGAAGCGGAATGTGAAGCGCTGGCGCGGTGGGACGATGGTGCTTCGCTGGGTGGCCGCCGGTGTGCTCGAAGCCGCGAAAGGGTTCCGTCGGGTGAAAGGGTGCAAAGATATGCCGGCGCTCGTCGCTGCCCTTCAGGCACGTGACGCGCGCCTGGGACTTGGGGAGTCGTCAGAGATGGTCGCGTAGTCGTGAACCGAGCCGCCGCTGAGTTTCAACAGCGCACGGGACATCCCCCTAGATGATCCAAAGCCTGGCTTACAAGTTCTGAACCTTCTTGACCCTGGTCACCTTAAGC
This sequence comes from Vicinamibacterales bacterium, assembly GCA_965249105.1. GTDB lineage: Bacteria > Acidobacteriota > Vicinamibacteria > Vicinamibacterales > UBA8438 > CAUZIB01. The sequence continues at coordinate 4,408,605 of OZ252219.1, forward strand.
GCACCCGCCGTGAACCTGTTCACCGTGATCTTGTATTGATTCCGACCCTCTTTGCCCGTAAAGGACCACTTAATCAGATAGGTCTTCCCCGCCTTAAACTCGTAGACCCCTTGGATGTGAAGGCTCTGTCTAGATACAACCCAACCGGACACGACCGTCTCCGGGGCTTTGCCCGGGGTGTCCTCTTCAACGTCGATCTTGAAAGTCACGGGTTGACCGGCAGCCGTCGTGCTGAGGTTGTCGATATTCAAGCTCAGCAACAGCGCACTCTTTCGGCCGGGTTTGTAGGTCGCTGTCTCCACGTTCTGTCGGTCCCTGGGCCCTTGATAGCCCTTGAACTGCCACGGCTGGGTGCTCTCCCAATACTTCATACCTCACCTCTCCTCACCTTGGTCTCAGTTTTCAAGCCGATAGACAGCGCCATCATACGGCCCCGCTAGTCTCGGTCAAGCAAAGGCAGCGGAAGGCGGTGCCGCGAGAGGACAGGAACGGACAGCTGACCCCATAGCCGCCGAAACAGGTCCCGGACTCCCCAAAACACGCTGATTCAGGTCAATGAATCCGGGGCTGTTTTGAGGCCATTTTGCCCTTCTAAGGGGTTACCCCCAGAACACGGATCTGAGGGGCAAAAAGCCCAATGATTTGCCGACCGGGGATCGGAGTGTTTGGGGCCGGTCGCCCAACGTTTTGACCTACGCCTGCGCCGGGAAGTTCATGCGCTGGAGGATGGCGATTCGGTAGCAGCCTGAGGAAAGTTCATCTTCTTCAGGAGGGCTTGGAAGCGGGGGTCGGAGCGGAGGGGGTCAACGAGCGGGGTCTGGTTGATGAAAGTCATGAGAGGGTCGTGTTCCTTGGCACCTTCTTGTAGCCAGTAGATCGCTTTGTCGTGATCTCCTGGCCCTCAACAAGTGGTAGCCTGGTGTAACGTTGTGGGATTGTCGTCGTGGTTCGCGGGAAGTTCGATGCCCCTTCACCACGGACGTTTCATCGGTCTCGTCGCGGTGTGGATAAGCACCAGCTTCTTCGTTATTGGTTGCGTCGCGACTCCGAACTTCGAGGAGGCCGCCACCAGCTACACCGGAGCGGCTGGGGCCGACTCGCTTTCTATCCGGGTACCGCCTGGCACGAGCGAGCCTTCTGATCTACTCATTGCCGTGCTTGGCGTCCAGGGGAATCCGAATACCTCTGGACCTGATGGGTGGACGGCAGTGCCTGGCTTTGCCGGCTTCAACGGTACGATGTGCCAGGCGGATGGGCAGGGGACCGCCTGTCAGCTGGCGGTCTACACGAAAATCGCCGATGGATCGGAAACGAATGCTGTATTCAGCTGGGGAGGCACGCAACGCGCGGCAGGGGCCGTGTTGCGGTTCTCGGAAGTAGACTCGAGCGCCCCAATCGGCGTGGCCCGTTCACAGCGCGGGTCATCGGCCTTCCCCATTGCCCCCCGGGTCACGACCACGCGCGACGGCTCCCGCGTGTTGCGGATCGTAGTTTGTGAGTTCGACAATGCCAGGCTCTTTGGATCGTCGGGCCTGACGGACGAACCTCCCACGATGCGGCTGAACACGGTGTCCTTTCCCGATGCGATGACAGACCCCATGGACGGCTGCGGACCTCCCCTGTCGGCGTGCGACGCGATGGGTAGCGCGGTTGGGCTGGCGGTGTCAGACACGCGACACGCGACCGCCGGTGCCTCCGGTACCGCCACATGGGCGCTCCCTGGGGCCGACCAGTGGGTCGCCGCCTCGATCGAGCTCAAGCACGCACCTGGTCCGTAGCGTCGGCGGCCGGCCCATCGATGTATTCGAGAACCAACGCCCTGACGGCATCGGACTCTTCGAGGCCGTGTATCGCTGCGATGTTGGGATGGTTCAGGGACGCTAAGACTTGCGCTTCTCGTTCAAACCTGGCGAGGCGATGCTGACAGCGCCATGGGAACCGCAGAGGGGGCGATTATACGGCTGGTGGGGTCAAACGGGTCCCGGACTTCCAAAAACAGGCCGTTTCCGATCAATAAAACCGGGGTGGTTTTTGCGCCATTTTGGCGTTTTAAGGGGTCAGTGCCTGACCTGCACTTTTACCGTCAAAAACCCCAATGAATCGACCGGGGTCGGAACGCAGCGGAACGACCGGATCAGTGGTTGGTCAGGAGACCGTCCGGGTCGAGACCCCGGTCGGCAAAAGGCGACCCCGAAGGTCGCCCGTGGAGCACTCACATCGTCCGGCGCCAACTATTTCCGCCGTTGTCGACACCCCACGGCGGCGAAGTCGTTGCCGAGCAGGAGCAGCAGGGGGGAAGCGGGTATTCATCCGCCGTCTCAACCGTCGGGTTTGCGCCAGTAGACGCCAGACCAGTCGATCTCGTGGATAGGCGCTTCGATGCTGTGCTCTCGTCGGTAGTCGTGCGCGGCGGCCTTACAGCTCTCGAGGGCGCCGTAATCGTCGATGATGCAATAGCCGCCGAGTGACAGCTTCGGATAGAGATTCACCAGGCCGTCCATGGTCGACGCATACATGTCACCGTCGAGACGGACAACCGAGAAGCAGTCGCTCTGGATGTTGGGCAGGGTGTCCTTGAACCATCCCCTCAAAAAGACTACCTGCTCGTCGAGTAAGCCGTATTTCCTGAAATTGTCCTCGACCTGCTCCTGCGACACGGCCAGGAAAGAGACCTGATGGTGCGAGTCACCTCGATCTTGGGGATAGGCCGAGTTCGGCGGCGGCAGCCCGGCAAAAGAATCGGCGACAAAAACCCGCCTGTCGCCGATGCCATGAGCTCTGAGCACCGCGCGCATGAAGATCGAGGCGCCACCGCGCCATGCCCCAGTCTCTATCAGGTCGCCCGGAATCTTCTGCTCGATCACCTCCGAGATGCACTCCTGTAGCTGACCGAGACGCTCTAGTCCAATCATCGTATGGGCTTGCGAGGGCCACTTGTGGCCATCTTCACGAAGATCCCGTAAGAGGAGCTGCAACTTCAGAGGCCTGAGCACCGCCGTGGTCATCCGCGCGAACCAGCGCATGGTGACCGGCATTCTGTGGGCGTAGGTCAGGATCGGTAAGCCGGGATCGTCCCATAACGAGTAGGAAAGGGACTTCTTCATCAGGTCGAGATACAGCCGTTGTGTTTCGGACTCAGCCATGGGTCATGTGTTGGGGTTGGTCAGTGCGATGGTTGCCCGGTTGCGAGACGGCTGGGTGACTGGAGGCGTCCTTTCGATGGTCCGCCTGGCCCTCGCCCGGCGCTGCTTGTAGCCGACGCGAGAAGAAATTCCGTGGGCGCAGGCTTTCGTTCGCTATCAGGAAGGTCGGCTGGACGATAGGTCCTGTGTAGTCGCGTCGTGTATAGTAATCCGCCCGAGGGAAAGCTAACTGCTACGGCTACCTTCTGGAATAAACCGCTTCGGGGCTCCCGCTCTGCTTTGGTACAGGCGACAGCCCCAGTGTGCTCGCCAATGGTTGTGCAGTCATGACTAAGGACGAGACGGGCCCGTGTTGATGGTAAAGCCGACACCATATCGCAAGTTGGGGCTCCCGGAGCCTCCGACCTTAGAGGTGGACCCCATTCCTTGGACAGTTTTCAGTCGGGTCTAAGGTGGAATCTGGGTTCACGATTCACGCTACCTTGGGCTGACAGGAGCCCGGGGCGATGCCCCGGCTCCTGTCAGCCCCGTCGTCAGTATATGCCTCGTGGGGCGTCCGGTCGTTGAGCGACGAGTGGGGCCGGTGTCGGTCGTAGAAGGCCATCCACCAGCCGATGCCGGTCCGGGCCTGGGCGCCGGTGGCGAACTCGGCCAGGTAGACGCACTCGTATTTGAGCGATCGCCACAGCCGCTCGATGAACACGTTGTCCATCCAGCGGCCCTGGCCGTCCATCGAGATGCGAATGCCCGCCTCCGTGAGCACGTCGGTGAAATCGACGCTGGTAAATTGCTTGGGTTCAAGGTGTCGTCGCAACACCGCGTTGTGTGATTGAGCATAGGTGATCGCCAAGTGCCTCCGCGGGTGTCTTCCAGCCGAGGGTCTTGCGGGGGCGACTGTTGAGAGCAGCAGCAACGGCGTCAAGATCATCACGAGAGTGTCTGGACAGGTCGGTGCCTTTGGGAAAGTACTGCCGCAGCAGGCCGTTGGTGTTCTCGTTCGTGCCGCGTTGCCAGGGGCTGTGTGGGTCGCAGAAGTAGATTGGCAGACCGGTGTCGATTCGGAGTTGAACGTGTTGAGCCATCTCGGCGCCTTGGTCCCATGTCAGTGAACGGCGAAGCTGCGTGGGCAGCGTGATGATCGACGACGCGATGGCGTCTCGGACGGCCTCGGCACCATGCCCCGCCAGGGCGGGACCGTTCTTGATCCGAGGCTGCCCATAGTCATCCATGCGAGGCAGATGCAGCAGCCTCGTGAATCGGCTGGTGCGTTCCACGAGGGTCCCAATCGCAGAGCTCCCCAGTCCGACAATCAGGTCACCTTCCCAGTGTCCTGGGACCGCCCGATCGTCTGCTTCGGCGGGGCGCTTGCTGATCATGAGTTCGGCAGTGACGAACGCCTTGCCGCGTCCTCGTGTCCGTGCTCTTGGCACGCGCAGCGCCCGGCCGGTCCGCAAGCACGCCACCAGGTCGCGTCGCAGTGCCCCTCGTCCCTGCACGTAGAGCGCCTGGTAGATGGCCTCGTGGGAGATCCGCATCGACTCCTCATCGGGGAAGTCGACCTTGAGTCTGTTGGCAATTTGCTCAGGACTCCATGACGCCGCCCAGCGTCGGTCTTGACGGCGCCCGGGGCGGCGACCGTTCCAGTGCACATGGGGACCAGGCACCCTCGTCCCGTCGGCGGCCGTAATCCTGCCGGCGAGTCGGTCTTGCACGTACCGGCGCAGTTCGTCGTGTGCAGCGAGCTTCGCCACCTGCGGTCTTTTCGCCTTCAGGTCGGCGTGCCACTGCGCGGTCGTCGCGCGATACTCGAGTCCGCCACTGCGGGTTGCCGCATTGCGACGGAGCTCCCGAGAGATGGTCGACGGGGACCGGCTGATTCGCCGAGCGATATCACGAACCCCGCAGTGCTGGGCGTGCAAGATGGCGATCTCGTCTCGTTCGGCAAACGACAGGTAGCGCCCCGACAGAGGGGCCAGGCTGATCGGCGGCATGCCTCCACTTTCGCGGAACCATCTCGTTCCGACCGGCTGGGACACGCCGGCCCCCAGCGCCGCCTCGTCGCTGGACAACCCGCAGGCGATCGCCTCCCAGAACCGACGCCGATGCTCACGGCGTCCCGCCGTGGGACGACCCGGCGACCGCATCGGAAGACGTCCCGCGAGGGGTGACCGACGACGTTTCGGTGTTCCCATCGCAACTCCTCACCGTTGAGGTGTTGCGACGACCGTTTGAATCTACCTTGGCTGCCCTGGTCGCTATTGAAGATCTCCGGAGCGCCATAGCGCTCGAGCGCCTCGCGCAAGGCCTCGACGCAGAAGCTCGCCTCGAGCGTGTTGGACAGCCGCCAGGACAGGACCTTGCGGCTCGCCCAGTCCATCACGGCGACCAGGTACAGAAAGCCCCGCTGCAGGGGAATGTAGGTGACATCCGTGCACCACACCTGGTTCGGCCGCGTGATCGGTAGATCGCGCAGCAGGTAGGGATAGATCCGGTGCGCCGGGTGCGGCTGAGACGTCCTGGGCCGCTGGAAGACCGCGTGCACCCCCAGCAATCGCATCAGGCGGCGCACCCGCTTGCGAGACACCGTGTCGCCCTGACGGCGGAGCCAACGTGTCATCTGCCGCGAGCCGTAAAACGGCGTCTCCAAGAACTGCTCGTCGATCACCCGCATCAGGCGCAGGTTCAACGGGCTCTCGCCCGTGCCCGCGTAGTAGAACGACGAGCGGGCGACCGAGACCAAGCGGCACTGCCGTGCGATGCTGAGCCGTGCGTGGTGGGGATCCACCATCTCGACTCTCCGGCCGTGGCTCACCGACCGAAGGCCTTGGATAAAAAATCCCGGTCGATGACGAGCTCGCCGATCTTCGCCCGCAGCTCCTTGATCTCGGCCTCCCGAGAAGCCTCTTGCCGCGCGTGATTCTCCGAGAAGCCGGCCAGCACCGTCTGCCGAGCCTTCTTCTTCCAGTTGGCAATCAGGTTCGGATGCACATCGTAACGGGCCGCCAGTTCGGCCATCGTCGCTTCCTCGCGAAGCGCCTCCAACGCGACCTTTACCTTCAGCTCAGCGGGATAACTCCGTCTCTTCCGTGGCATGCCAGACCTCCTTCTCCTTGTCTGGATCCCACCTTAGCAAGCTGTCCGAATTTCGGGGTCCACCTCTCCGCACCTCCAAGGAGCGGGTGCGACGGTTGATGCGGGAGCACGACCTCCAGGCCCCGCACCGGGCGGGCCACGCGCACGGCCCGACGGCGCACGACGGCACGATTACCACGGCGGCCCCCGACGTGATGTGGGGGACGGATATGACGGCCACGGTGACCGTGGGCGAGGGGGCGGCCTGCGTCTTTGTGGCCGTCGATCACTGTACGACCGAGTGCATCGGCCTCCACGCGGCCAAGAGCGGGAACCGGTTCGAGGCCCTGGAGCCGATCCGCCAGGGCGTCCGCGAACACTTCGGCGACATCGGCAAAGACGTCGCCCGCGGGCTTCGTCTTCGTCACGACCACGGGTCAAACTACCTGGCCGACGATTTTCAACAGGAAGTCGCGTTTTTCGGTATCGAGAGCTCACCCAGCTTCGTGCGGGAACCCGAAGGCAATGGGGTCGCCGAGCGCTTCATCCGCACGTTGAAGGAGAACTTCCTGTGGGTGCGGAGCTTCGAGACGATCGAGGAGCTCCGCCTGGCCTTGCTCGAGTTCAAGCGGACGTACAACGAGCAGTGGATGCTTGAGAAGTACGACTATCGAAGTCCAGCCCGCGTGCGACGCGATCTCGTCGGGCTGGACGCGGCAGCGTAGAAGCGAATACCTTCAAACCACTGTCCAAGAATCCTGGGGCGATACAGTGGTCGGGTTGCGGGGTGAAAGTGTTCGCGGCTACGAGCCAGACACACTGCTACGGGTTGGTGAGCAGGTAGAGCTGGCGATCGTATAGCACTAGCAGCTCACCAGGCCCACCTCGCACGACGTGCGATTCGCCGAGCCCGGCGGCCTCGAAGGCGTAACGTCCCACCAAGCGCAGCGGGTTGGTCTCGACATCGAATACCAATAAGCCATCCCAGGCGGCAATCAACGCTAGCCGACCATCTCCGCCCGCCAGCCGTGAGTTCCGTAGGTTGCTCTCTAGTTGCCGCGACCCATCCCAGGCTGACGTCTCTTGGAGCTGTCCGCTCTCGGAGACAGTCCACCCAATGATTCCCCTCGCAGCACCTCGTGAGTACGTCGCGTAGACTCTACCGTCGACCACAGCGAGCGTTCTGTAACTCCCATCCTGGCCCATATGCCTTCGTACCAGGGGTGCCGTCGCTGAACCCGCGAGTTCCGTTGAGAAGATGGCTTCACCACACGCGACATACAGGCGTGTCCCGTCGACAGCCATGCCGCCCAGGGGTGCGTCGGACACCAGACTGGCGCATCCATCGATTGCTGTCCCCAGCGTCGGTCTCGAGGGGTCAGTCATGTCCATCACATAAATCTTCGTGTCGGTGGCGAAAGCGAGCCCCCCGTCCGAGACGACCGCTAGTGCCGGCTCCTCAGGAAGCGGTACTGTGCCGACGACGTCTGGGCTCGATGGGTCGGCAACATCCACAACTATCAGCGCACCAGGCACGTTGAACCCGATCCAGCGTTCAAACCTCTTGGCGGCCGTAGTAATTGCGCGACTGCTAATGAGGTAGGCGAGATGGCCGTTCACGACTACGCCGTACGGGTAACCAGGCACCGATAGCGTCGATTCGGTAATTAGCTGTCGAGACTCCGCCACACGTATAAGATGTAGCGACCCTGTATCTTCCAGCGTTGAACGCCCTGGAATTGTCAAGCGGTGCGGCTGTTCCGTCAGATATACGAAGCCGTTAGCAGAAGCCACGTCGTTGGCCGGATAGGCGACCGGTAACGACGACAGCAACTGGATCGTAGATGCACCTTGCGGTGCGGTTTGTGGGCTCAACGCTCCGTCGCACGCACACAACAAACTCGTGGCGAGCACGACTGTCAACGCCGGGCGAAAACTGCTCATTTGTGGCGCCTGAAAATTGCACACAATTCAGATTCAGACGAGGTGACGGGCCTCAGGTCGTCGAGCCCTCCCTCCGCGGGCGACGTTTCGGTTTGGACGCCCTCGCGTCGTGTGCGCGGGGACTGATCGCCCGCAGCAGATCCGTATGTTCCCGCATCCGATAGCTGTTGCCCCGAATATTGACGACGTGGCAGTGGTGCAGCAGCCGGTCGATGAGGGCCGCCGCCATCACCTCGTCCCCGAGGATGGCGCCCCACTCCTCGAAGCCTTTGTTGGAGGTCAGCACGGTCGCGGCGCGTTCATAGCGGGCATTGATGAGTTGGAAGAACAACACCGCCCCGTCGCGACTGACGGGCAGGTAGCCGATCTCATCGACGATGAGGAGCGCGGGATAGCTCAACACCCGGAGTCGTCGCGCGAGGTGTCCAGCGGCTTTCGCCTGTTCCAGCGACTCGATGAGGGCGACCAAGGTGCCGTAGTAGACCCGCCGCCCGTACTCCGCCGCGGCGATGGCGAGGCTGATGGCCAAGTGGGTCTTGCCCACCCCGGGCGGCCCGAGGAAGATGACGTTCTCCTTGCGCCGGACGAAGCCGAGCTCGTGCAAGCTCTCAATCTGCTCGCGCCGGATCGACGGCTGGAAGGCACAGTCGAACTGCGCCAGCGTCTTGATCGCCGGGAGCCGCGAGGACCGCATCGCGGTCTGCAACCGCCGGTTATTGCGCAGGCTGATCTGGGCGTCGAGCAGGCGGGCGATGGCCTCGGTGACGGTCACCCCGCCCCGATCCACCTCGGCGAGGATCGTGTCCACCGCCTCGAGCGCGCCCGGCCGCTTCAGATCGGCCAGCATGGCCCGGATGTGGTCCCGCCGGTCCGGGGCGCCCGTCATCGCACGGCCTCGCTATAGACACGCAATGAGCGGTGTTCGACCGTCACAGCCGGCTGGATCGGCGCCGGTCGGTGGGGCGGGGCCACCAGCGCGCCGAGGCGGGGATACGGCTGCCTCGCCAACGGCTGGAGCTGCGCACGCTCGTCGCGGGCGAAGCGCCGCTGGGGCGGCTCGCCCGTCGTCCGATGCTGCCGGACGTTGGCGACGGTATCGCACCAGTGCGCCGCCTGGGCGTTGAGGTCGTCGTCGCCGACAAACGTGCGCCCGTAGAAGAAGCTCTGCCGACAATAGCGAATCGGCCGCTCGACTTTGCCCTTCGTTTGCGCCCGATACGGCCGACAGGCGCGCGCGCGAAAGCCCCAGTGCTCAGCAAAGCGCAAGAACTCGGCATTCATCACGAGCCCGCCCGCGTCCGGGCGCCCATCCGCGGTGACGACGGACCGCATCTGATCAAACAACAGCTCCTGGGGCACCCCGCCAAAGGAGGTAAACGCCGCCTCGAGGCCGCGGATGAGTACCGCCATCGTTTGGCGCGGGAAGAACTGCAGCCACAGCAGGCGCGAGTACCCCAGCACGATCAGCAACGCGTGCCGCCGCCCCCACGGGAGGGTGAACGTCCCGAAGTCCACCTGGCCCTGATAGCCCGGGGGCGTCTCGAAGCGCACCACCGGTGCGACGGGCGGCCGCGGCCGGACCTGCCGGACATAGGCTTTGACCTGGGTGTAGCCGCCCGGATAGCCCGCCGCGCGCACCTCGTCGAACAGGCGTTGGGCCGTCAAGGCGGGGAACGTCTCCAGTCGGGCCGTGATGATGCCCCGGTAGGGATCGAGTTTGGTCGGGACCGGTGGGCGCGGACGATACCGGACCGGCTCCTCGTCGAGATCCCGATCCACCTGACCGGTGGCGATCCAGTGGTAGATGGTGCGGCGGCTCACACGAAGCCGTCTCGCCAGCTCCGCTTTCGCCACCCCGTGCTCCAGATAATGACGTAACAGCACACGTTTCTCCCGCATATACATAGGCGACTCCACTCTCGCGTGGTCGCCATGGGAAACGGCGGCAGTCGCCGCCGTCAACACGTGTGCAATTTTGGGCCGCCGGATCTGTGCAATTTACGCCCGCCGCTTACAACGACGAAGACGACGTCGCGAGACGTCCTGCGGGAGCAGCGATTGCCCATATGAAGGAAGCCCGAGGAAAAGATCTAAGATTCTAGGATCAGCCAAGCAAAGGAGGCTGTCAACCAGTTCTACGCGCTACGACATGCATGACCTCCTCAGAGCTCAGCATACTCGACCGCGGCGGCTGCCGCGCCTCGGCGTCACGCCAGCAGGTCGCGGAGCGCCGGCGCGATCTCCGGAAACCGGAACGAGAATCCTTCCGCCAGTGCCCGTCCAGGCGTGACGTGCTGGCCGTCGAGGCTGATCGCACAGCGAAGCTTGTGAAACGTTCCTATCGTGCAGGACGCTGGAACGCTCGGCGCTCGGCCTGGACCGTGGCCCGATCCAATTCCGCCGGCCGCGACCGTTTTTTTACACACAAAGCCCGTGCGTTGTAACGCCCGCAAAATGCTCGACCGGTGGACCCGGGCCTCGGGGGGCGGCCCGCCGGTTGTATGCCCGCGTCACTTCCTCCGTCGTTTGGTCGGGACGCTCCCGCACCAACCGATGCAACAAGCCGATATCGACGGGTGAGACCCAGCCCCGCCCCTCGGCGCGGGCCGGACGGTGCCGGTGTCGCGGGCTTGGCGGACCCACACGCACCGCGTGCTCACCGCAATCCCAAAGTGCGCTGCCACCTCGATATACGTGTCCGTGCCGTCTTCGTACGCGCGTACCGCCCGTGCTCGCAGCTCGATAGGATACGGATTTGGCATGCGCACAGTAGATCACGATCAGATCCCGAATTCAAGTGAGCTCTGGGGTTAAGACAATCATGCTCACGTACGACGGCTCCTGATCGCCTCTCCCGAATGCAACAGTTCGATCAGCCCCTCTTGAAGAACACCATCGGTGTCGAACGCCGGCGTGAGGCTCCGCACCGGACCGTTGTCCCAGATGTTCTCGAAGCCGACGCCGTCGGTGACCTTGAACGTGCTCCTGTCCTTCGCTCAGTTCGAGCGCGAGGTCACGGGCGAGCGCATCCGCGACAAGATCGCCGCCTCGAAGAAGAAGGGCTTGTCGATGGAGGAGGCAACGGAACGGCTGGCGGTAGAGTTTACGACCGGACGCGTCTACCGGTACTCCGGAGTGCCAGAGTTCCTGTTTCGCGTCAAGCTCCGTTGTCCCTTCCGAGGCACACTCGGGCGAGCCCTTCCGCGGTTCGGGCCACCCGGGTGTAGCCGTGCAGATCCCGCGCTATGACTTGGGACGTCAGACCATCGCCGTGAGCGGGAACCGCTCGGGGTGTTCGATGGATTCGACGCTCAAGTCAACATCAAGGTCAGGCCAGTACAGATGGTGGGCGTGAGGCCTTTCGACGTTGAGGACGGCCTCGATGGGAGCACGTCTGAACCAGGGGAACTCCTCGAAGGGCAGGAATAGCTCCCTGTCTCCCAGAAAGATCCAGAAGCCGTGACGCGAGATGTTGGTGACCTCAACCTCCAAAGTGATGCTGCCAGGCATTTCTGATCTCCACCTCGTGGTCGCTGATCAACTCGGCAACCCGCCGCAGATCGGACTCGCTGAGACCGTAGTTCCGAGCCAGCTCGATCTCCGGCTCGATCCAGAACTTCGCCTCTCCCTGGGCGGACACCACGTGGATATGTAGCCGTGGTTCCTCGCGAGAGAAGAAGTAGAAACGAAACGGACCCGCGCGAAAAACGGTCGGAGTCAACTCATGGATCCAACAGCTCGAGTCCAGTCGCGTTGTCGGCCTGCCAGCGACCGCAGGATCGCGTCGAGCACGGCGTGGAGATCCTTGGCTAGATCCTCGACGAGGAATCGCAGCACCAGGTACCCGTTCTCCTGCAACAGCTGGTCTTTGCGACGGTCGCGGCGGTACGCGACGGCGTCCGCCACATGGTGTGCGCCGTCAAGCTCCACGACGAGGCGCGCGTCGTCGCACAGTAAGTCGACCTCCATTTGACTCACGCCGTCAAACGGAATAGCCAGCGCGTGGTTCACCTCGAACCGCCCCTTGGTCTCCGGCAAGGTCTCGAGACGACGATACAGAAATGCCTCTGACGCGCTGCGCGCTCGGCTGGCACCCGCGGCGTCCGGAGGAATCGGCCTGGCGGCCTCAGCGAACAGCCCAGCCAAGGGTGGGGTGACGCCATCGCGAATCAACCGGCGCACGCTCGCTCCGTAGTCGCCCTTCCACCGCGCGTCCGCCGGAAGTGGGACGTCGAGGGGCCACCCGGGTACCGCGCTGGCCGGAAGGTCGACGGTATAGCCGACGGCTTCGTAGCCCCGACACCGGCGGTCGAACATCCGGGCGAGCATCGGAACGTTGAGGTCGGCGTAGTCGTACACGCGAACGTCGCGTTTGCCGTCGTAGAGACGGTGCAATCTGCCGACATACTGCGCGATGGTTCCGCGCCACGACACCGGCAAGGTGAGAAACAGCGTGTCCAGCCGAGCGTCGTCGAAGCCCTCCCCCAGATACCGGCCGGTGGCGAGCAGCACTCGCTCTTCGGCGTCCGGAATGGCGGCCAGTTGATCGACAACCGCTTGTTGCTGTCTGCGTCCCGTCCCACCGCGCAGGACGACCAAGCGACGCACCCGGTCGGCCAAATGACCTGCCAGCCGGTCGAGATGGCCGCGACGCTCCGTGAGCACGAGCGGCGATCGTCCGTCACGCACGACCTCGACCACGTCGTCGCAGATCCGCCGATTCCGGGCGTCATCGTTGATCAGCGCCGCGTACAGTGACTGGAACTCGACACGCGTGTCCGAACCGGTCGACGTAACCGGCTCGAAGACTGTGGGTCGAACGATGACTGTGTGGGAAAAGGGCTGCCTCGCCGCCTCCGCCTTCGCACTGACTCGATAGCGCACGGGGCCGCATTGCATGAACACGATGGGATGATGACCGTCCTTGCGAGTGACGGTGGCCGACAAGCCCACGACGAATCGTGCCTTCGCGCGGCGCGCCACCTGTTCGAAGCTCTGCGCCGGCAGATGGTGACACTCGTCGACCACGAGATGGCCGTACTCGCCGACTCGATCTTGGACGACGCCTTTGCGGACGAGGCTCTGAATGAGGGCCACATCCAGGACGCCGGTCGGCTTGCGACGACCGCCGCCGATGCGCCCGATCTTGGCGGCGGGTAGATGGAACGCCGACAGCCGATCGACCCACTGCTCGAGGAGCTGTCGGCGATGAACCACAACGAGTGTGTTGACGCTGCGCCGGGCGATGAGCCAGGCGGCGATGACGGTCTTCCCAAACGCGGTCGTTGCGGAAAGGATCCCGGTGTCGTGCGCCAGCAGCGCGTGCGCCGCCACTTGCTGATCTGACCGGAGCGTCCCCCGAAAGGCGACATCTACCGGCTCGCCCGCGCACCGCTCGTCCCGGACGACCGGCGCAATGTTGAGATCCGAAAGCAGCTGCTGCACCTCGTCCAGGCAGCCGCGCGGCAGGCCGAGGTGATGCGGATGCGCTTCGGCACAGCCGATGATCCGGGGCTTGTCGTAGGTGGCCAGGCGCATGGCCTGCGCTTTGTAGAAATCTGGATTCTGGAACGCCGCCAGGCGCGCCAGCCGATTTCGGAGTGGCGGGACCAGATCGTCGCTGGCGATGTAGATCTCGTTCCCTAGCACCAACTCCAACGTGCGAGGCAGCACACCGGTAATCGGTGGCGCCTTGCGCCGGCGCGACGGCGGGAGTGTCCACGGCTCGTCCTCCGCGTCCTCGTCCCGTGGAAGGCGAACGCCGATCACCCGACCCCGTCGTTCCGCCTCGCGCACGAGGTCTTCCAGCCTGGCGCGTCCGATCTTCGGTACCGTCGACAGAAACGCCCATTGGTCAGGGTATGGAGTGAGCTGGTCGTCGAGGAAAACGCTGTTGTCTCGCTCCCGCGGCCGCTTCTGCAGGGGCAACGCGATCAAGTTGCCGAACCCTCCATGCGGAAGCGTGTCCTGATTCGGAAAGAAGCGATCATAGGAGGCCAAGCCCAGATCCGGATGGTGCTCCATGGTCTCAGTCAGGTCGTGCGAACCGAGCTTCCGCGCCAGTGCGGCGGGCACAGCCTCGTCGAAGAACAGCCACACGTGCGCACCCTGGCCCGAACGCGAACGCTCGAGGGCTGCCGTCAGGCCCATCTGGTGGCAGGTCTCGCGGAACGCGGCGGCATCGTCTCGCCATCCCTGTTTGTCGAAGTCGACCGCCAGGAAGAACGCGGTCTCGTCCTGCAGCATCGCGTAGACGCCGGCGACGAACGGCTGGCACTCGGCGTCCACGCCGGAGAGGTGCCAGCGAATCACATCTTCGGTGACGGGAAGGAAGCGCCGGTGGGCACACGCCGCGCACTTGATGCGAGGCTTCTCACAAATGCCGCGCACCCATTCGTTCGCACACGCGGGCGCATAGCCGGACTTCCCTGTTCGGCGGCTCTCGAATCGACGAGGATAGACGTCCTCGCGCCCGCGGAAGAGTGAGCGAAACAGCGCGATCTTGGCGGCGGGCGCTGACTGCTGACGGACCATGATGAACGTTTCAGGCCATGATGCGGCCCGACCCCCAAGCCGGCAGGTGCGGTGCTCGGGGCCCAGCAGGCTGGGAACGGTGCCTTCGTCGTCCCCGCTTGGGCGCCCGCGGCGATTCGGGACGCAGCCTCGACTAGCTCGACGACGCGCGCCTCCGGACGCCTCCCAACGGCCGCGAGCAGACCACTGGCCGGCGCGAGCCTTCAGCTTAGGTGAAATGCCGGCGGGCCGACAAGCTCCGCCGGCGAAGAGATCGACCAGCGGCCGGTGCGTGAGACTTCCTCTCAGGTTGAGAGCCGTTCGCCACTGACCGG
Organism: Vicinamibacterales bacterium; assembly: GCA_965249105.1. GTDB lineage: Bacteria > Acidobacteriota > Vicinamibacteria > Vicinamibacterales > UBA8438 > CAUZIB01. The sequence goes on from OZ252219.1 coordinate 4,423,612, forward strand.
GTCGAAGGCCGACGTCGTGAGCTCGGCGGCAGCAGTGTTCGCCCGGGCTGTAGCAAAGGACTCGAGAACCGCGTGGCTTTCCGCGGTTCCACCCGGAGCGTGATTGGGAGCATCAGCAGCCGAGCCGCAAACGACACCACCACGATGCCCGTCACCGCCTTCACCCAGCGGGTCGCCGCGCGGCTGCACGCCGAAAACTCCCGCTGGGGCCGCCGCCGCAATTCGAGCGGCTCGATCAGTAACGACACCGTCGCCTACCGCATCGGCGGCACCTGGATCGCTCCCTGAGGGGGGCTGTTTCGGAAGTCGAGCGAGGGGTGAGGCGGCTGTTTCTATAACGCCCTGCTTATGATCCGGTCCCGCGCGGCGCCGTGGCCGATCTGTCCACCACCGGGGACACTCCCGTGAAATCCACCCCATTTCGAAGGCCAAAAACCCCCCGGAAAACCCGGTTTGAGGGCGATTTCATGGATCAAAGTCTTGATCCACAATTCTGTCGGCCGATCCCCGTAAGTCGTTGCGCCCGCGAGAGTCGGGATCCCACCTGATCCCGGGTTATCCCGGCATATCCCGGATACAAAACTTTTGATCGAGCGCACCCGGACATCGTCCGACGTCTCATCAAGGGGCTCGATGCTGAAGAAATCTACAGCCAGCGGTCTCGGCTCTGACGGATGTCCGCGCGAGCATGAGGTGTCGCGGCTTCGCCATCCGCTCGCGCAGGCTAGCCACGTCACGATGCAGCGCGCCAACATCGCGTTGCAGCCCTATCAGCAGCACCAGCCCTGACACGGCTACCGCAATCATCGGCACGCCAACGCCCAGGATCGCCCAGAACTGGGAGTCATTGCCATCAGCGTTCCGCGCACCAGTCGACAAGCGCCACCATCCCAGATCCCGCTCGGAGACATCCACAGATCGCGGTGTTGTCGAGCGTGATACGCTGCCCGGCATGGGCATCGACGAGAAGCCATACACGACGGGAATCACGACGTTCGAGGCCGCCGGTTCGGGTTGCTATCACTGGCGACGCGAGTTCACCAACCTGCCAGAACACCCAGGCATTAAACGCCTGTCGCCAGTATCTCTGACAGGCCTCGTGACGCGGAATGCCGGACCACGGACCCGGCGGTGGAAAGCGACCGTTCCCGATGTTGAAGACTACGGTGTGCAGCCTCACGAGGCCGTCGGGTATGGACCAACGCGGCTTGCGGCCGTTGCCGCGGCGCTGAACGCGCTTCCAGCCTGGTTCCTCACCTAGTGCAGTGATCGTAAAACGTCTTGTACTTCCAGTTGGGGTTTGGTACCGTGTGCCACATGAACCGAACCCCCGCTTTGCCGATGACGCCGGAACAACGCGCGACGCTGCACGGCTGGATTCGAGCGGGCACGACAGCGCAGCGCGTGGTGTTGCGGAGCCGGATCGTGGTGCTCGCGGCTGACGGTCTGCCGAGCAAGCACATCGCTCACCAGCTCGCCACGAGCCAGAATACGGTGCGGTTGTGGCGCCGCCGGTTTGCGGTTGGGGGGCCCGGCGCCCTGACCCGCGATGCCCCGGGCCGCGGGCGCAAGCGCCAAGTCACCGCGGCCCGCGAGCAGCAGGTCGTGGAAGCGACGCTGCACACCGCGCCGCCGCGGGCGACCCACTGGAGTCTGCGTACCATGGCCGCTGCGCAAGGGTTGAGTCCGGCGTCGATTCATCGGATTTGGCAGGCGCACGGGCTGCAGCCGCACCGCGTCCGTACCTTCAAGCTGTCGACGGACCCGCGGTTTCTCGAGAAGCTCACCGACGTCGTCGGGCTCTACGTGGATCCGCCCGAACAGGCCCTGGTCTTCTGTGTCGACGAAAAGAGCCAAATCCAAGCGTTGCAGCGATCGCAGCCCGGCCTGCCGATGAAACCCGGCCGAGCCGGCACCATGACCCACGACTACAAGCGGCACGGGACGACGACGTTGTTTGCCGCGTTGAATGTCCTCGAGGGCACCGTCATCGGCTCGTGTCTGGCGCGCCATCGGCATCAGGAATTTCGCAAGTTCTTGAACCTGCTCGACGCACAAACGCCGCCGGACGTGGCTATCCACGCCATCCTCGACAACTACGCGACGCACAAACATCCGGCGATTCAACGGTGGCTCCGCCGGCATCCTCGGTTCCATCTGCACTTTGTGCCCACGAGCGCCTCCTGGCTGAACCTCGTCGAGGTCTGGTTTTCGCGGCTGACCGCGGACCAGCTGCGACGCGGCGACTTTCTGAGCGTCCGCGACCTCATCGACGCGATCTCCGCGTATATTCACAACCACAATCACGACGCCGTGCCGTTCATCTGGACCGCTCCGGCCGAACGCATCCTGGAGAAAGTCATGAAGTGCCGAGCTATTTCGGAATCACTGCACTAGCGAGCCTCCGTCGGCCCGGCTCCCTCGCAGGTAGCACCGCCCAGTTGCGTGCGATCAAGAGTTTTGATCCGGAATATTCCAGAAGGGTCATGCCTAACGAGTTTTTCATGATGCTGTGGCGGCCGCATACCCACAATGCCGGATGTAGTTGCGACACTCGGTGGGGGTAAAGCGCGACAGACACGCACCCAAGAGGGGCCAGAGCGTGTCGATGGAGCGCCAGCGGGCCTTACGGACAATCGCTTTGAGTTTGGCGAAGCAGAGCTCGATGGGGTTGAAGTCGGGGCTGTAGGGCGGCAGGAACCGCAGCGTCGCGCCGGCGGCTGCAATGGCAGCTTGCACCCCCCCGACCTTGTGGGCCGCGAGATTGTCCGCGATCACGATGTCCCCGGGCTGTAAGGTCGGCACGAGGATCTGTTCGACGTAGGCGAGGAAACTGGCCCCGTCCATCGGGCCATCCAGGACCCCGGGCGCGGTGAGTCCCGTCACCCGCAGCGCTGCGATGAAGGTGCTGCTCTCCCATCGACCTTGGGGGGCGTGGTCGGCGACCCGCTGGCCGCGAAGTCCGCGCCCATACCGTCGGAGGAGATTGGTGGCGACCCCGCTCTCATCCAGAAAGACGAGGTGGGTCGGGTCGAGGCCGTCGCTGCCCACTGCGCGCGCGCGGCCGCGATGTCGGGGCGGTCGTGTTCGGAAGCGCGTATCGTTTTTTTTTAGGGTGAAGCCCCGTCGCCCCTGCGGACGAGCCGGCGCGACCGGTCCATCACGTGGGTGTTGTGCGAACACGACAGTCACGCCGAGCTGTTGATCGAGCTCTCACGGGCGCATCGGCGGCACCTGGCACGCCCCTTGACTCATCACCCCAGGCTTATGATCCATCCACCCACGGCGCGGGGCCAGCTCTGTCCCCGCGTGTTTGGCGTCAAGTACTTCTGCCGCTCAACGTCAACTATTCTTGCCGGTTCGGACGGCTGCTCGTTCGACGACGCACCGTTCGCTGGGCGTTGCTGTGGGTTCTGAAGACGTAGAAGACCAAACGGCGTGAACGTCCGCTTGGGGACGTTCACGGAGTGCGGTAGCCGAGCGCGCGGCTTCCGAAAGGGAGGGGCTGGTGGTTGCTACGCGAGGAGCTGTGGGTCCGTCGAGTACGGCTGGAGGGGTCGTCGGCGGCGCCCGTGCCTGCCAGCATCACACTCGCCGCCGGCATGGCGGTCATGACCGGGTATGAGATGATCTGCCCAAGAGCCCGCGAGAAGATGTGCGCCGTGAACGTCTCGGTCGAAGCCGTGATCGCTTCCGGACCGGAGACGCTCAGGAACTCGCAGGTCGGCGACGCCGCGGCAACAGCGGCCCCGGCGGCCGGCCGCGAGGCACGGGCGGTGGCGATGGCGGCGACGTTGGGCGCGACGGATCCGTTCGAAAGCTCGGCACGTCGAACTCGAGCACCACGGCGTGGTGCACCAGGCGGTCGATCGCCGCGGCCGTGGCCATCTGGTCGCGGAAGATCCGGTCCCACTGGCTGAAGACCAGATTGCTGGTCACCATCACCGAGCGGCGCTCGTAGCGCTCGGCGAGCAGCGTGAACAGTACCTCGGCTTCGTCGGGGCTCTGCTGCACGTAGCCCAGATCGTCGAGCAGGATCACCTCGAAGAGGTCGAGCTTGCGGAGGGCGCGGGGCAGGTCGAGATCACGTTTCGCGCCGAGCAGTTCCTGGACCAGGGCGTAGGCCGGGGCGCACAGCACGCTGTGGCCGGCCTCGACCAGCGCGTGCCCGACGGCGCTCAGCGCATGGCTCTTGCCGACGCCCGGCAGGCCGAACGCCAGCACGTTGGTCGCCGTCTCGAGGAACGCCCCGATGGCCAGCGTCTCCAGCTGCTGCACCACCGGTGCCGGCAACCTTCCGGTGTCGAGCGTCGCGAACGTCTTGCCGGGCGGCAGACGCGAGGCTCGTCGCAGCCGGGCAATCCGCCGCTGGCGTCGCGCCTCGGCTTCGGCCTCGAGCACTTCGACCAGCACCGGCAGCGCGTCGTGGTGGCCCGCCTGCGTTAGGCGCGGCACCAGCTCCTCGGCCGCCGTCGTCAGGCCGAACTGTTTCAGCAACGTCGTCGACGCCGTGCTCGCCGGCGTCATCGGCGCAGGCCTCCGGTCAGCAGCGCGTCGTACCGTGACAGGTCCGGCCGGGGAATGTGCACGACGGGGATGGTCGGAACCGGCGGACGCACCTCGGCCTGGACGCTGGCATAGTCGCACCCAGCGCCGGCGTCGAGCCGAGAGCGAAGCGTCACCTCGACCTGCCGCTCGCTGGTGGTGGCCGCCAGATGCAGCAGCCGCACGTACTCGACGTCGGCCCGCTCGCCATGCGTCCGGCCGAGCGCGTCATACGCCGCCCGGAACGTCAGCGACGGAAACAGCTCTTCCCGGAAGCGATAGCGCGCAAACGCCCCCGGCTTGCGGACCAGGCTGCCGATGATGTGCCGGTAATCGATCCGGTGGTCCGCCGCGCCCCGCAGCCGCGGCATCGTGCACAGCAACTGGCCGCCATAGCGGACCTCGACCGTCGACGGATGCTGGCGCGCTTCCACCGTGTGACCGATCAACCGCGACGGCACCGAGTAGATCCGGCCGCCGACGCGAATCGTGCTCCACTTCCGCACCACGCATTGGAACGTCGTGTACTCCGGGATCCGAGCCGCAGGTAACGGCCGCAGGTACGGACGCTCCTCGGCAAGCCGCGTCGCCGCCGCCGCATTCCGCGCCTCGTCGACGACCGCCCGCACGAACCGCAGATACGCCGACTCGTCGTCGAAGTCCCGGTCGCCCCGCAACAGCAACGCCTGCTCGATGGCCGTCTTCGTCCGAAAGTGCGACTGCTCGGCCACCCCGTTCTCGTGCGGCTTCCCCGGCTGGATCCGCGACGAGCGCAGCCCGTAGTGGTCCAGCACCTGCTGGAACCGCACCGTCAGTTGCCGCCCGCCGCTCCGCTTCAGCTCGTGCGTCGCCGCCGACAGATTGTCGTGACGAAGCCACGCCGGCGCCGCCCCCAGCGTCCACAGCGCGCCCTGCAGGCCGGCCACCAGCGCCTCGAACGTCTCGCTGAACGCCAGCCCCACATACGTCCACTTGCTGTAGCTCAGCACCCACTCGAACAACAGATGCGGGAACGGCACGCCCCGTATCGTCACCCCCAGGTCGCTCGCGTCGGTGAAGTCGAACGCCGCTTCCCGACCCGGGACCGCCACCTGCTCGAAATACACCTCGCGGTCCGGACCATACTGCACCCGCCAGTCGCGGACCCGCCGCTGCAACGTCCGTAGCTGCCCCGCCTGAAAGCGACCCGGATGCCGCCGGCACAGCCACGTGAACAGCGTCAGCACCTGCAGTCGTCCCTCCGTATCCGCCACCAACTGCGGCACGACCTCCGACTCCCACACGCCGGCGAACGGGTCCTCCCGCGTCCGCCACGTCCGAGGCGCCTTCGCCGTCGACGGCAACGCGCCGCTCTGCCAGTGTCGCGCCGTCCGCTCGCTCATCCCGGCCGCCGCCGCGGCCGCCGCTAACGTCTTCCCCGACATCCGTTTCTCGCGCAATCGCCGCACCTGGGCATCCGTGATCAACCCGTCCTCCACAAGGAAAACGGGCAGTCTCACACGACTCTCGGTGGGTCCACGAACCGGCCGATCGCGTCCTCGGCAACCGGCAAGAATAATTGTCGTTGATCACCGCGCGGACACGCCATCGAAAGCCACCCCATTTTGATGACCTACAACCCCCGAAAAACCCGGGATGAAGAGGATTTATGGATCAAACGTCTTGCGCCACAATGATGTCGCCCGATCCCGGTACGTCGTTGCCCCAGTGGGGGTCGGCATCCCGGTATATCCCGGATAGTCCCGCATCATCCCGGATCAAAATCTTTGATCGCGCGACGGAGTGCGCTTTGAGGCGGTGAACCAACGCAGCAACGGAACCGGTTACGGAAACAGCTCAACAGCAAACACACGAGCAGCCATTTCGTGTGTGGACACTCGGAGAGATGATCGAACTTCCTCCCCCTGAGTGGCTGATCGATGGAGTGATGCCAAAGCAGGCCCTCGGCATGCTGTTCGGACCATCAGGGCACGGCAAGAGCTTTCTTGCTCTCGACATGGCCCTGTCAGTAGCCACGGGCAGAGAGTGGTTCAGCCATCGGTCGGCGCAAGGCCAGGTGATCTACGTCGTGGCTGAAGGTGGTCGGGGCATGGTGAAGCGTGTGAAGGCATGGCTTCACCACCGCAACGTTCCTCAGGCTGACCAAGCGTTCTTCATTCTCGAAGCGCCTCAGCTCTGGGTCGGCGACAAACCGATACCCCACACCGCGGACCGTCTGGAGATGCTTGGGCCTGGACGGCTCTTCCTCGACGGCTCGGCGCAGCCGGGCAATGAAGTTGTCGACGGTTCGGGTGTCGGTGTCCTTCCGGACACCCCAGACCTCCTCCAGTAGCACGTCACGCTCGACGGCATGGCCCTCGCGCTCGACAAGGAAACGAAGCAGCGTGGCCTCCATGAGGGTGAGGTTCTTTTCGATGCCGTCCCGCTCCACCACCTGCTCGGAGAAGTCGACCCGGGTGCCCCCAAAGCGACATTCCCCGACGTCCCCGGCGGACTGGGGGTCCGACGGCTTCTCGAGCCAGGCCTTGCGTCGGAGCAGGCCCTGGATGCGCGCGATCAGGATCGAGAGGTCAAACGGCTTGGGCAAGTAGTCATCGGCTCCCAGCTCGAAGCCCCGCAGCACATCCTCGATCTGACCCCGCGCGGTGAGCATCACGACCGGGACGAAGCTACCGGACTCACGAAGGCGCCGCACCACTTCGAACCCGTCGAGGCTGGGCAGCATGACATCGAGCAAGACGAGGTCCACGCCGTTCCGCGAACCGGTCAACCGATCGAGGGCAGCCTGACCATCCTCCTCGACCTCGACGGCGTACCCTTCGGCCTCGAGATTGAACTTCAGACCGGTCGCGAGGTGCTCCTCGTCTTCGACGATCAGTAGACGCTTCATGACGGTTTTAGCGGAAGCTCGAGGGTGAACTGACTGCCCTTCCCCGAGCCCTCGCTCTCGGCATACGCCCGACCGCCATGTCGCCGCGCCACGGAGCGGACGATCGAGAGGCCGAGCCCGGTTCCTCGCACCCGCGACGTCCACGTGCCGGGTATGCGATAGAAGCGTCGGAAGATGTGCTTCAGTTCGCCTCCCGTGATCCCCATCCCTTGATCCTTGACGTTGATCGCGACCTTGCGGGCGCCGAGCTTGACCAGCTCGACACCGACGGCGACTCGTTCGCCTGAGTACTTGATGGCGTTGTCGATCAGGTTGGCCACAGCCGCCTGGAGCTCCTCGCGGTCGCCCATGACGACGGCGTCTTCACCACTCGGCAGTCGGTCGACCAGCGCGACTTCGCCGTTGGACAGATGATGCCGCTTGCCGGCGACCGACACACACTCGCCAACGACTTCCGACAGGTCGAGCTCGGTCGGATTGCTCACCCGCCGCGCGTCGCTCGTCTTGCCGGCGAGCAGGACCTGGTCGATCGTCGATTGCAGACGCGCCGAGTCCGCCAGCATCGTGTCGATGAACTCGTGCTGCTTGGTTGGTGCCACCTCGCGTTGCTTGAGAGTCTGGAGATAGAGCGTGATCGAAGCGAGCGGCGTCTTGAGCTCGTGGGTGACCGCGTGAATGAACGCGTCGTGCTGCTCGCTCCGCCGAATCTCCCGGATCAAAAAGGCCATGTTCAGGGCCAGTCCCGCGATCAACACGGCAAAGCTGATGATGCCGACCAGCAGGAGGAGCCCGGTCCGCCAGTTCACCACGATCCATCCGATGTTCAGCGCGACCGCAACGATGATCAGGACTGAGCCGAAAAGACTGACGTACAGAACCTTCCGGCGACGGACTTCGGACGGAACCATGCCCCTAGTGTAGTGAGTTCAACAGGATACCGCCCGCGAGCGGTGGGGGAGGGATGCTCTCGAGCTAGGCCACGATATCGACCGGGGCTTCTTTTCTGGCTATCTGCGCGACGGTGGGCACCCGAACGTCCCAGGCCAACCCCAGTTTGCGCAGCACAGCGATCTGGAGCCAGGTCATATCGAGCTCGAACGCACCGAGGCCGTGCCGAGCCGAGGTCGGGTGCGCGTGGTGGTTGTTGTGCCACCCCTCACCAAAGGTCAGCAGAGCCACCCACCACGAGTTTCGCGAATCGTCGGTCGTCTGGAAGCGGCGGGACCCCCACAGATGGGTGGCCGAGTTGACGAGCCAGGTGCAATGCAATCCGAAAACGACGCGGAAGAAAACACCCCACAGCAGCCAAGGCAGGCCGCCGATCGCCAGCAGCACGAGCCCGAGTACAACGAGCGGAACCCAGTGCCAACTGTTGAGAACGCGATAGAACGGGTCTTTCATGAGGTCGGGGGCGTACTTGCCCATCGCCTCTGTGTTGGCATGCATCGGCTCGCCAAAGACGGTCCAGAGAATGTGCGCCCACCACCGCCCGTCGCGTGGCGTATGCGGATCACCCTCGTGGTCCGAGTGCTGATGGTGGACCCGATGACACGCCGTCCAGAAGATCGGTCCGCCCTGGAGGGTCAACGTGCCACACACCGCAAAGAAATACTCGAGCGGCTTGGCGACCTCGTACGAGCGATGGGTATGGAGACGGTGATAGCCCATCCCAATCCCCCACCCGACACACACCCAGTGGAGGACGACGGCCAGGAGCACCGCTTGCCACGTGATGTAGAAGAGGGCAGCGACCGCCAGGACGTGAAACACCGCCACGGCCCCGAACGTCAGCCAGTTGATCTTGGTGCGGTCGCCGAAATCGATACCGATGGTCGACAATCGTTTCTCCGAGGATTCAGACCCAGAAACAGCCTACCAATGAATATCGGCCGGTTGACCAGTGGAAATGTAATAGTTCTGTAACTTCGGTCGGAGACGTCGCTTTCGTTGCGCTCAGAGCGCCGTCAGCAGACCGGCCGCCGTGATGATGAAGCCGGTCAGGAAGGCCCATGGCATCGCCGTTTGCGCGGCGAACTGCGGGAGTTGGGAAGCAGCGGGTGACGGGGGGACCGCCTCACTCGCACTACGAGCGAGCCACGCGGCGAGGTGCTGGTGGGTCATGAGGGCGGCACACAACGCAGCTGTGAGCCCGAACCATCCGAGACCGAGTAAGGACTTCGCGAGGGTGTCGAGGGGTGCCAGCCACCCTGCGGCGGCGGCGGACGCCATCCACACGACGATGCTGAGTATCGCCAGCTGCCGCGTCTGGGTGAGCGCATACGTCCCGGTCTGTCGCAACCACTCCAGACGCTGCGCGTGCTCCTGGCGCAACTGCTCTGCCGCGTGAAGCTCACGCTCGAGGTCGAACCTAGCGCGGTCCCGGTCAAAGGCCTCTCGGAGGGCGGCGACGACGACGTTGGCGAGCCGGGTCTCGAGACCACCGACGTCAGCCTCGTGAACGGTCGTTGGCACGTCCGATGAACCTCGGGTGCCTCGAAACAGGCGGGCGGCTTCGGCAACGGTCCCGACGGCGTTGAGGGCGCGCAACCACGTCGCGAACACCATAAGGCAGGATAACCCAGCTGGCAGCTATTGGTCAGTCGCCATCAAGTCACGAAGCAGGGCAGCTGTCTCGAAATTCCGCTTGAAGGTGTTCGCATAGAACACCCCCTCGGCGATGGTCAGCGGCGTCCAGCCTTCTTTTCCCCCGTCGCGGCGCACGCTCATCTTGGTCAGTTTGGCGTCGAGCGTCGCGCCCTCGTCGGCGAGCAATTGCACGATGGCCGGAGACCCGCGGTGGGCGGCACCATGCAGCGCCGTGTACCCATAGTGGTCGACTGCCGTCACATCGCCGCCCAGATCCAAGGCCAACTGGACGGCCTCGAAGGCCTCCTCATTCGTCCCGGCGCTCTCGCCTACCACCCAGATGCCCACACCAGCAGCCGCCATGAGGGGGGTCGTTCCATCCTCGTTGGTCAGGAACGGATCGGCGCCGTGCGCGACGAGCGCCCGCATGAGCCTGGCGTCGGCGTGCTTGGCGGCCAGCAAGAACGGCGTGGCGCCCACCCGGTTCAGGACGTTCCGATCATCGGTGAACCGGCTGAGTTTTCGCTCTTTCGTTTGTCGCGCGTTCGGGTTTGCTCCGTGTGCGACCAGTCGACTGACCAGCTCCAGGCTGCTCATCGTCCCCGTCGGCACGGCCCCGGGATTGCTGAGGCCAACGTTTGGTCTGCGCGTGTAGGCCACCTGGTGCAACGCCGTCCACCCTTGTCCATCGGCGTTCGGATCCGCTCCCGCGTCCAGTAGCACAACGGCCAGCTCGTAATGGGCATTGATGATGGCCAGCGCGAGCGCGCTCGTACCATCCGGCAGCGTGTCGTTGACGTCTGCGCCCGCTCCGAGCAGGACACGGGTCGTCTCGATGTGCCCCGCACGCGTGGCAAACAGCAGCGGCGTGAACCCTCCGGTCGACCGCCAATCGGTGCGTGCACCGGCGTGACTCAAGACGGCGGCGGCGGCGGCGTTGTTCTCGCTTGCCGCCCATATCAGGGCTGTCTGTCCCCTCTGGCGCTCCTTGGCGTTGACCTCCGCACCGTATCGCAACAACACGGTCAGAGCGTCTGGTCGGCCGGTGCGCGCGGCCGTCATGAGGGCCGTCTCGCCGTCCGCAAGGGTGGTGTTGGGGTCGGCCCCGGCTTGCAGGAGCCGCTCGATCAGCCGCGCGTTGCCGTTCTCACAGGCGATCGAGAGCGCCGTCACGCCATATCGGTTTGTCGCCGAAACGTCCGCACCGGCCCGCAGCACGAGATCCACGATATCGAGATCATCGCCGTGAGCGGCCCAGTGCAATGCCGTCGTGCCGTCCAGCTCTGCAACGTTCACATCGAGCGGCTGCTGCAGGAGGGCACGCACCGTCGCCACGTCCTTGGCCTTCACCGCCTCCACGAGTGGAACATCACGCCCGGTCGCGCCGAGGCTCAGCAACCCCAGTAGCGGTACCAGCCAGATTCGGTTCCGCGGTGTCATGCGCATCCCCATCGCATCGTCATCGGTCATCCGTTAGACGCCAGACAGCCGTTGCGCGTCGAGCTCGAGCCGCCCTGTGCTGTCGCCGAGCTGGTCCTCCGACACACCGACGTTTTCCAGCACGCTCAATAAGAGGTTGGCCATCGGCGTATCGATCGGATACTCCAGGTGACGCCCCCCCTCGAGCCGTCCCGCCGCACCGCCAGCCAGTACGAGCGGCAGATTGATATGGGAATGCTCATTCCCGTTGCTCAGTCCGCCGCCGTAGAGCAGCAGTGAGTTGTCCAGCAGGGTGCCTTCGCCGTCTGGCGTCGTGCGCAGCTTCTCCAGGAACGACGAGAACTGCTGCACCTGATAGGTATTCACGCGCGCGAACTTCTCGAGCTGTTCCGACTTGTTGCCGTGGTGCGACAAGCCATGATGCGGTTCGGAGACGCCGATTTCTGGGAACGTGCGCGGGCTGGTTTCACGCCCCAGCATGAAAGTAAAAACCCTGGTGATATCGGCCTGGAACGCGAGACGCTGCAGCTCGAACATCAGTTCGGCGTGAGCGGCGTACGTCTCCGGTATGCCGAGGGGGCGTTCCAGCGCCGGCAGGACCGCCGCGCCGCCCTGCTGCTCGGTATGCTGAATGCGACGCTCGATCTCCCGCACGGAGTCGAAATAGTCGCTGGCCTTGTCGCGATCCGCCGGTCCGAGCGTTTGCTGCAAACGTGTCATCTGGTCGAGGACGGCATCCAGAAGGCTGCCCGTCTTGCGCGCCTGCGCAAGCCGTTGTTCCGGCGTGCCGCCTTCACCAAAGAGCCGCTCGAACACGATGCGGGGGTTGACCTCCGCCGGAAGTGGCGTGGTCGGGGTACGCCAGGCGAGCGTGTTCATGTAGACGCAGCTGTACCCGCCCTCGCAGTTGCCAACCATGAAGTTGGGGTCCAAACCGAGCTCGAGCGATGGCAGCAGCGTGTCTTGGCCCAACGCGGTCGCGGCGATCTGGTCGGCGGTGGTACCCGCTCGCACATCCGCGCCTTCGGTGTGCTTCGGGCGGACCCCGTTCAGCCAGGTGGCGGAGCCACGGGTATGGTCGCCATTGCCGTCGCCTTTCGAATCTGCCTCCTTGTGGCTGAGACCGCTCACCACCACCAGCTGTTCCCGAAACGACTCGAGGGGTTTCAGAATCGGCGAGAAGGTGAAGCCGGTACCCACACCCTCGGGCGTCCACTGATTCACCGTCCCGGTCATGGCGACCCCGTTCGGCACGTAGAGAAACCCCAGGCGGCGCACTGGAGCGGCGGCCGTCCTGGTCGAGGCGGAGAGCGCCGGGACCATCGCATCCAACAAAGGCAACGCCAGAGTGGCGCCAATACCGCGGAGCACCGTGCGCCGGGGGAGAGCCCGCTTGGTGATGATCATGGTTGCGTTCTCCTCATTTGAAACGGCGTACTGTTCACGATTCCGAGGACGAGTGACGAGAACCGATAGTCGTCTGGGGCGGCGTCTTCGAAAATCGCTCGCAGCGCCGGCGCGTCGTAGTACTCGACACCCCGGCCGAGGGCATAGGTCAGCATTTTCTCAGACAGCGTCGAGATGAACTGCTCGGGGCGACTCAGCAACGCCTGCCGGAGTCCGGCCACGCCGTCGAACGTGGTGCCGTCGGGGAGCCCGCCCGTGGCATCGATCGGAGCGAAGGAGGCGTCCACCTCGCGCCATCGTCCAACGGCGTCGAACTGCTCGAGCGATAGCCCCGGCGGATCCATGATCGCGTGACAGGCGGCGCACGTGGGGCTCGAGCGATGCTGGACCATCCGTTCTCGCATCGAGAGCGCCTGCGCCGCGCCGGGCGTCTCTTCCAACGGCGGCACGTCGGGCGGCGGCGGCGGTGGTGGCGTGCCGAGGATGTTCTCCAGGACCCATTTGCCCCGCAGTACCGGCGAGGTGCGATGCGGGTAGGCGGTGACCGTCAGAATGCTGGCCTGCCCGAGCAGTCCGCCGCGCGTACCGCCCGGTACGGTGATGCGGCGGAAATGGCTGCCCTGCACGTGCGGAATCCCATAGTGGCGGGCTAGTCGTTCGTTGACGAAGGTGTAATCGGCCGTGAGGAACTCCGTCACGTTGCGGTCCTCGCGGATGATGCTCTCCACAAAGAGCTCCGTCTCGAGTCGCATCGCCTCGCGCAGGCCCTCGTCAAAATCGGGGAACAACCGTGGGTCGGGCGTCAACGCCGGCAGATTACGCAAGAACAGCCATTGGGCGGCAAAGTTGCTCACCAAGGCGCTGGACCGGGGGTCGGCCAGCATCCGCCGCACCTGTCGCTCCAGCTCGGCTCGGCGGCGGAGCTCACCTTGGACTGCCAGGTCGAGCAGCTCCGCGTCGGGAATGCTGCTCCACAAGAAGAACGAGAGACGGGTGGCCAGTTCGAGATCGCTGACGCGATAGGCGGTTTTCGGGGGGACCGCTTCTGGGTCGCGCTCCACCCTGAACAGAAAGTCCGGGCTGATGAGGAGGAACTCGAGGGCCCCGCTGGATCCCCTCGTCGAACCCTCCGAGAGGTAGCGGTCCATGAGCGTGGGCGACATCTTTAGTACGCCGGCGATGTTGTCGAAACCATAGCTCGCGTCATCGGGCGGAAGCCGCGCCGTGATGTCGATGTCGAGCGCGAGCAGATCGCGCACCGCGTTCCGGTACTCCGCTCGGTTCAGGCGATGGAAGGGTTCCGTCCGACCGGGATCTGGGCTGGCTGCCGCCGCGTGGTCGAGCGCCGTCTCCAACCATGTCGCCAGGCCGTCATAAGCTGGTTGGTCCGGCCGCGGCCTTCCCGCCGGGGGCATGACACCGGCCCGCAGCTTTCGCACGACCTTTTCCCAGACCTCCGGTGCCTGGCCGACGTGCTCCAGGTCCAGCGTGTCGAGCGCGAGGTCGGCAGTCCGCAGCCTGTCGTTGTGGCAAGTGACACAGTAGCGGTCGAGCAGAGCGCGATGCGGAGCACTGGACGGTGTCGGGCCCGGTGCGATGGCCACCAGTGGTTGCGGATTCGCGGCGTGCAGCGGATGGGCGGCTCCTGGCGGCAGGAACCAGATCCCAGCGGCGGTCAACACACAAGCCGCGATTTTCATCGAGCGCTCCTGATCTCTGCGGCCAAGAAATCGTGAACGACGCCACGATTCTGACTATCTTGAGTAGTATACGTATTCGTAGGGGAGGCACCAATGAGCACATACGTCCAACCTGCGCCAGCCGGCCTGGCCGCAACTGAAAGGACATCAGCCTCGGAATCTGCGATCCCATGGTATCTGTGGGCCGTGGCGTTCGCCTCGGCGAGCGTGCTGGTCGGGGTCGTCTGGGACATCTCGTGGCACCGCACCATTGGGCGGGATACCTTCTGGACTCCCGCCCACCTGGCGATCTATCTCGGCGGCGCCGTCGCCGGGTTGTCGTGCGGATGGTTGGTACTCAGAACGACATTCGCGGGCTCCGTACATGAGAAGGCCTCGGGCGTGACGTTCTGGGGATTCCGGGGTCCGCTTGGTGCCTGGGTGTGCATCTGGGGAGCGATCGCGATGATCGCGTCAGGCCCCTTCGACGACTGGTGGCACAACGCCTACGGCCTTGATGTCGAGATCCTCAGCCCACCGCACGCCGTGCTTGCGGCGGGCATCCTCGCGATCCAGATTGGCGCAATGCTCATGATCCTGGCCCGCCAGAACAACGCCGGGAGAGGCGACCGCACACTGCAGCTGCTCTTCGCTGGCGCGGGTGGCATCCTGATCCTGATGCTGGCCACCCTCGCCACTGAGTACATCACCTTCCCCAACGACCAGCACGGACCGCAGTTCTTCGTGGTGAGCGCGTCGATTCTCCCATTCCTACTGGTAGGGATCGCGCGCAGCTCACTGTCGCGGTGGGGGGCAACGGCCGCCGCCGGGTTCTATATGGGTATAACGATACTGATGATCTGGATCCTCCAGCTGTTCCCCGCTCAGCCGATGCTCGCACCGATCATGCGGCAGGTCACGTCGATGGTTCCGCCTGCATTCCCGATTCTGCTGGTCTTTCCTGCGCTCGTCATCGACTTCATGATGAAGCGACTGCCAGATGGCGTGGGTCGAGGTCGCCTGTGGATGACAGCCGTTGGTGGCGCCGCGGCCGCGATGGTCACGCTCGGGCTCGTGCAGTGGTACTTCGCCGAGTTCCTCATGTCAGCGGGAGCACGCAACTTCTTCTTCGGCGCCGATCAGTGGGACTACAACACCCCCCCCGGAGCATGGCAATACGAGTACTGGGGTAGTCCGATGACAGCAGGGGCGGGCGGCCTGACGGCCCTGTTGACCGTGGTCTCGGCAACGGTGGGCCTCCTGTGGGGCAACTGGATGTCCCGAGTCCGGAGGTAGCGTGTCCCGTTTTGGTGCCGTCGTTCGCCAAACCTGTCTGCTGGCGCTCCTGATCGCTGTCTTCGTGAGCACGTCGGCCCATGTCGGTACGTCGAACGCCTCTTTCGAGGGGATGGCCGGACCGTACAGAATCCGAGTCATCATCCGGACCCCGGGTGTCATCCCCGGGCTCGCACAGATCTCGGTACGGGTGGTCGACGGGGAGGGCGTCGAGCGCATCACCGTCCGCCCCCTGCGTGGTGACGTGGGACTGGAAGGCTCGCCGCCCCCTGACACGGCACAACCGGTTTCCGGGGAACCCGATCTGTACGCCGCCGAGCTGTGGCTGATGACAACCGGCTCGTACAGCGTCCATGTCGATGTCTCAGGTACTCAGGGCGCGGGCACAGCCTTTGTTCCCGTGCTGGCCGTCGCAGAGCAGCGGCTCGATATGCACCCCGCCATGGAGGCTGGACTCCTGGGGGTCACAGGTTTGCTCTTCGTCGGAGCATTGACGGTGTTCGGCGCCGCCGTGAGGGAAAGCGTTCTGCCCCCGGGAATCGCACCTGATGCGACACGCCGGCGCCGAGCGCTCGTCTCGATGGTCGTAGGCGGCCTGGTCCTGGGCCTTGTCTGCTGGGGCGGGTGGGCGTGGTGGGGCAGCGTGGATGCCCAGTATGTGAGCCGGCTGTACAAACCGCTGAACACGTGGTCGGCAGTCTCGGCCGACGAGCCGGCCGTCCTCACATTGACGATCGACGATCCGGCCTGGGGGGACGAAAGCAGGGCACGGCTGATGGCTGACCACGGGAAGCTGATGCACATGTTCCTGGTCAAAGACGACGATCTGTCGGCCTTCGCACACATCCATCCAACGCCAGCCGACTCGAAGTCGTTTGTGACGCCGCTGCCTCCGCTCCCTTCGGGTGACTACCGTATCTATGCCGACATCGTCCACGAGTCGGGCTTCGCGCAAACGCTCGTCGACACGGTGGAGGTGCAGACTGGGCTAGCCGCCAACATCGAAGAGGTATCAGACCCCGAACCCGGAACGGCACTCGGCAGGGATCCAGACGACTCATGGGCCGAGCTTCTGCCCGTGACTGAATCTCAGTCGGCCGTCTACGAGCTGGACGGCGGACGAACCGTAATCTGGGAGCGGGAGGGTGAGTCGGTCAGCGATCAGGAGGCGACCTTACGATTCTCCGTCGCCAATTCCGACGGGACACCGGCCCAGCTCGAGCCGTATATGGGCATGCTCAGCCACGCCGCGGTCTCGAGAAACGACGGCTCGGTGTTCGTCCATTTGCACCCGTCCGGCAGTATCAACATGGCGGCGCAGATGCGGTTCGAGCGCGAGGAGGGTGACGGAACCGAACCGATGAAAGCCCGCATGGCCTTGGCCGACGCCGGCCAGCCAGGTAACGTCGTGGCGTTCCCCTTCGTGTTTCCCCTTCCGGGTCCCTATCGGATCTTTGTGCAAGTGAAGGTGGACGGGACGGTCGAGACAGCGGTCTTCGATGTTGACGTTCAGGAGGAGGTAGGGTGACCAAACGATCTGTGCTGGTGGCGTTGGCGATGAGCGTGGCGGTTGCGCCACTGAGCGGGGGATGTGCGGCCGGTCAAAGCGAGTCCCAGGGGACGTGGACGGTACCACGGACAGCCGATGGCCAGCCCGATCTGGAGGGCATCTGGACGAATGCGACGATTACACCCTTCGAACGCGGAACGGCCTTCGTGTACTCGGGCGGGGTGGCCTCACCCGAGTCGGCCGCCGAGAGGGAGTTCTTTACCGAAGAAGAGGCGGCTCGCTTCGCGGCGCTCGTACTCGAGGGTCGCGAGCGTTTTGGCTATGTCGCCCGTTCGCTAGACGCCGGAACCGGATTACTGTCGACGCGACAGACCGCCCTGGTGGTCGACCCTCCAGACGGACGGGTGCCGATCAAGGCCTGGGCCGAATCGGACCGCGACCACAACAAACAGCGTGAAAGCGATGACTACCTCCACATGACTGGGTGGGACCGGTGCATCTCGCGCGGGGTGCCGGGCTCGATGTTTCCCGCCGGGTACAACAACGCGTATCGCTTCGTCCAGACGCCTGACACCGTCGTGATCTTGTATGAGGTCATTCATGACGTGCGCATCGTCCCGGTGACCGACCAACCGCACATCGATGCCGACATTCGTCAATGGATGGGTGATGCCCGCGGGCGCTGGGAGGGCGATACCCTGGTGGTCACTACCACGAACTTCAACGACAAGGGCATGATCTCGACGAGCGGCGCTGGCGCGCGCCTGAAGGGGATCCCGGTCAGCAACGCGCACCAGGTCGTGGAACGCTTCACGCGCCTGTCAGAGGACGAGCTCCTGTGGGAGATGACCGTGGAAGATCCCGAAGTGTATGACCGACCGTGGACGGTCTCCATGCCGCTGACGCGGGACCCGGACTACGTGATGTACGAATACGCCTGCCATGAAGGGAACCGGGCCCTTCCGCTCCTGCTACGCGGCGCGCGCGTCCAGCCGTCGTCAGGCGGCTAGTCGACGACCGTCGTCGTCAGGTCGTGGGCCTTACTCGACGACCAGCTGCCCGATCGTCCAGGGGTGCTCGGTGCAGATGTACTCGTGTTCGCCCCTGGCGTCGACCACCGCCGACCTGGATCCGCCCGGAGCAATCGGGCCGGTCGTCCACGAGCCGTCACGCGCCGCGATGGTGTGGGTCAGATCGGTCGGGTTCGTCCAGGTCACCCTGGTCCCGCTGGTGGCGGCGCGGGTCGGGGTCAGCCCGTACTCATCGTGCCACTCGTCGTTCCGTCCGGTGTTCTCGTTGCTCTGCGTGATCACCCGCTTCAGCTCGATCGTGTCGGTGTCGACAACCTGGCCGTCGAACGGGAGCACGGTGAAGGGCGGGTCCTGCGCCGGCCGTGGCCGCAGCGTGCCACCGAGCTTGAAGGCCCAGACCACGCGGTTCATCGTCAGCGCCACGTACTGCTCGCCGTCGATCTCGTAGGTCACCACCGGTCCGCCCCCGTGTCCGTTCGAGCCGAATATCCCGATCTGACCGGTCTGGAAATGCCACAGTCGCTCGCCGGTCCGCTGGTCGTAGGCGCCCAGGTTGCCGTCGGGCTCGGTGTGGAACATCAAGCCGCTCTGCGTCGTCATGGCGCCGCTGCTGTTGCAGTCCGAGTAGGGCACCCGGTGTTGCCAGACGATCTTGTTGGTCCGGCTGTCAAGGGCCACGTGGAGGCCGTACTGTTTCAAGCCCGGTGCGCGGACCGTGGTGCTGGTGAAGAACCACCCGTTCTCAGGACGCTTGATCCACCTCGGATACACACACGACATGCCGTAGAAGTAGCCGGTGACCGGGCTATACGACATCGGCGCGAACCGCATGGTCATGTACGGAATGAACTTGTTGGGCAGGTCGGGCCCGATCGGGTCGTAGTAGCAGCCGGCCTCGAATCCCTCCGGAATCATCGCCGGATCCACACAGGCGGGGCCGATCTTGTCGGCACCGACCGGGAAGGGCTGGGTGGGAGAGGTGTTCAGAAAGTCATCCTGGGGTACCGTCCGCTCCTCGACGGGGAAGATCGGTTCGCCCGACTTGGCGT
Organism: Vicinamibacterales bacterium; assembly: GCA_965249105.1. Lineage (GTDB taxonomy): Bacteria > Acidobacteriota > Vicinamibacteria > Vicinamibacterales > UBA8438 > CAUZIB01. The sequence goes on from OZ252219.1 coordinate 4,443,045, forward strand.
CCAGCATGAAGAGATAGCCGTCGGTCCGCATGGCCGCGACCGCTCTCCGAGTCGCCCCGTCCACCGTCGCGTCGTAGACGATCAGCGGCGTCGCCAGGTCGTGCTCCCACATGTCGTGGTGCACGAGCTGCTGGTGCCACTTGTACTCACCGGTGTGGAGGTCGAGAGCCACCACCGAGGACGTGAACAGGTTGTTGCCGGGCCGAAGCTCGCCACCCCACATCGGAACGGCGTTTCCCGTGCCGACGTAGAACATGCCGAGGTCGACGTCGACACTCGGGGTCATCCACACGCCGCCGCCGCCATATCGCCAGACGTCGCTGTCAACCGGCCAGGTGTCGGCGCCGAGCGCACCCGGTTCCGGAATGACGCTGAAGAGCCACCGCCGCTCCCCGGTACGGGCGTCGATCGCTACCACCCGACCGCGCAGATAGCTGTCGCCGTTGGCCATGCCGACGATCACCAAGCCGTCGGCGTAGGTGGCCGGGGAGGAAATCCACTGGCCAACCTGTCCCTCCACGCCGACCAGGTGCTCCCAGACCTGCTCGCCAGTTTGCTGGTCGAGGGCGATCAGTCGCGAGTCGTTGAGCCCGGCGAATACGAGACCGGCGCCGAGCGCCACGCCCTTGTTCATCCGGCCAATGGGCGCAGCCGTTCGCCACCGTTCTTCGCCGGTGGTCGCGTCGAGTGCCCGAATGCTACGGCCGGTCTGGAAGAACACGAGCCCGTTCCGCATGACCAACGTCGAGCGTGACGCTTCGCCGCCCTCCAGATCGGTGACCCAGGCGCCGCCCAGCTGGTCGATATTGTCCGGGGTGATCTGCGTCAGCGTCGAATGTCGCGTCTGCCCGAAGTGGCCACCGGCGAGCGGCCACTCACCGGCCGGGTAGGCTTGCCAGTCTTCGTTCTGGCCGGCGGCGGTGCCGGCAAGCGAGACCAACAGGAGACAGAGAACAGACGCCGGTAGATAGCTCATACGCATCGATAGCACTCCCCACATGTCATGTACAACTGGTGTAGACCCTACATCAACTGGCGATGGTCAGCGCGGCCAACCCTCGGCTTCACCACGCCGGTAGATCTCATCGACCTCTTTCACCGTCATCCCATGCGCGGCCGCGATCTCGGCCATCGCTTGGCTGGTCAAGCCTGCCGTGATACCTGCCCGCTTCTTCTCGCCCTTCTGCGTTGTGCCCGGCGCGATGGGCGACAGGCTCCCGACCGCCAGAGGCGCCACCGCCTGCGCCCGAAGCGTCGCTTCGGTATGTGCCTTGGATACCTCCTGAAAGATCGTCAGCTCACTTACCTCGCCCGTGCTCTGTTCTTCGCTTTCGGAGAAGCTACTCTCAGAGGGCATCGGCGTCTCTGGTACTGGATCCGGTTCGCGGGTGACAGCCAGTCCCAGGACGACGAGGACGGCGCCGAGTGCCAGAACCGCCAGGCCCGTACCCCGGGTCACTCCTGCGTCTCCGATCTCTTGGGGTCTCTGAACAACAGACCCTCTTTGAGCAACCGGGTCACCAGCGTCACCTTCCCATCGGCATCGATACAGTCCGGCAGGTCCTGCACCCTGAACCTCTCAGCCGTCGTCGCCATCTCGATCGCGGGAAGCAGCCCACCCGGCAATGTGATCTCCGTACCGCAGAACCGCACAACACAGGATGCTGCGTCGCTCTCGACCTCCACGTACACATCGGTGCGACGGCTCACGGTCGAGTCGACCGTAACGGGGTCGGCTCGGAGATGGGACCCGAGCAAATTCGTGAACAGCGGGGTGTTCGTTGCCAGCACTTCATCCTGGAAGTGTCGCCACACCGGAGCGGGGTCGAAACCTGCCTGCAGGACCGACAGCTTCTCTCGATACACTCGCGCTCTCTCTTCGGCAGATACATTCCCGTTGGCGAAGCCCATCGGCAGATTCTGACGCAAGCTTTCGTCCTCCAGTGCGACCGCCGCCACGCTCTCCACGAAGAAATCGGCCCACGTGAAGGAGGTGAGCCCGAGCGTGATGTGCAGTGACGCCTCGGCGGAGGACCGCGCCGAGTGCATGAGGCCGCGGGGTATGTAGACCACGCTCCCGGCATCCAGCTCGAACTCTTCCGTGACCGGCCCTGGATGGTGAACGGCGGTGTCGAAGTTCTGTCCCTTGAGGGGGAGTGTCACCTTGGTGTCGTAGATGGACCACAGCTTGCGACCGCTGACCTGCAGCACGAAAACGTCGTGGGTGTCCCAGTGCGGCTTGAAGCCCTGTGCGCCAGAGGGCGTCAGATAGATGTTGGTCTGGACCCGCGAGCCGAAGGTCTGGCCAAGGGACACGCAGAGTCTCGCCAGGGCAGGCACCCGCCGCTGGAGCTGCGTGTAGACAATGGTGGCACCCTCGTCGAACTGCTTGGCGACCGCGACCGGGTCGACGCGTCCAGCCCCGTCCGAGTACGACCGCCGCTCAACGTCGTCCTCTCCGTGGACGAGGTTGATTTCTGGGTGACTCAAACCGTGGGTGCCCAACACCCAGTCGAGATCCTGGCTGCTGAGGAGATCAGCGTAGTAGTTCGGAGTCGCGCGGTTCACGAGACATAACCGCCGCTCGTAGTAGTCGCTCTCGAACTCAGATGTCGGGACAGGTTGGATCAACCATGCTAGAGAACCCTCATCAATCCGTTGCAGCGGTCTTGTTCCCACAGCCACGAGGACGTCATTCTACCTCAACGATTGTCTTTGACATCGGCACGGAACGCGGTCAGGATGAGCGCGATGCGGTCGGCGTCGGTCGACCGCGTATGGGAGAACCGGATGGCACCCAACGAGACCGAGGACCTCAGCCAACCAGGAGGATAGCGAGATCACGACCGCCAAGGTCAATCGCCGGTCGTTCCTCGCCAGGGCGATGGGGGCCAGTACGTTAGCAGTTGGCGCCGCCCTGACCGCCGCGTGCGGTACCGACTCCTGTGATACCGATATAGGGGACGTGGTCGGGAACATAGACACTGGCGCCGGCGCCGACTCCGGGGACTCCTGCGATACTGACTAACCTACCGATCCCAACTCCCCGGCCGCGCGACCTCCCACGCTACTAGTCCCGCTGGCGGACAATCTCGACGACGTTCCCTGAGGGGTCGTTGACCATGAACACACCGGGCCTGAACTCCGTGTATCCAAACCCTTCGGCTTTGACGCGCTGAATGATGGCGTCGAGCTCCGTCGTATAGATGGCCACGACCGGGTGCGTGCTCTTGGGCAGCGGCGCGACGCCTTTCGGCTCGAACAGGGCCACGAACATTTCTCCACCGAAGTCCATGACCACTTCGTCAAAAGCCTCCGTCTCGAATCGCTGGCCTGGCGTGACCGCCGTCTCGCCAAAGATACGCAGGAAGAACTCTTCGGCTTTCTGTCGGTCGTCCACGATGAGCCTGGAGCCGCCAACGGCCGGCATGTCTGCCCGGTCCACGATCTCGACGGCATTGCCGCTCGGGTCAGTGGCGATGGCGATCCGAAGCCCGCCCGTGTCGGTGCTCGGCAATAGGAAGAGCGGGTTCTGTGCGGCCTCGAAGCGCGCGACCATTTCGTCGAACTCAGCCGTGTAGATCACCGCGACCGGGTACGGGCTCTTCTCGAGCCCCTCTCTCTGCGTGTACGACAGCAACCCGAGCCGGTGCTCGGCGTCTCCAAACCCCATGAACGGCTCGACGAGTCGCCCCTCGGCAACGTAGCGGTTCATCTCCGTCAGGCCAACCAGTTTCTCGTAGAACGCCGTGTTCTCGTCGACGTCGCCAACGGTGTATTTCACCGTCCGGACCACGTGCGGTGGCGGCGCCGATTCTGACGCCGGGGCTTCTTGTCCCGCGGCGTCTGCGGAGACAGCCAAGGCTGTGATCATCAACCCGAGAACGGCCTGCCTAGAGTATCGTGTCACCATCTTTGTCTCCCTCTTCTGTAATCACGGCTGACCCACGCACCGGGAGTGGAGTCAGCGACCGCTTCGGATAAAATGCTCCCGTCCCTCGTCTCAACGATTCATGCCCTCAACGTCGATGGTAACGCGGGCTCCGATTGTCTCATGATAGCGGGCGCGCGTTGTCTCGAATGATGTGCCGATACGAGCAGCGCCCCAGGGAATCTTGATGAGTCCGTTGCCACGGAAGCCCAGGATCCTGACAGACGCAGGCGTGTTTTTGATCGTGTGTGCGAGCATTCTGATCTTCGCGTTTGGGTTCACGTATCCTCGTCAGTGGACCAGAGGCCTCCTTATTAACGATGAGATGTGGCACGCTCATCTGGCCCGAAATGTCCATCTCGATCGCGGTTACGTCACCAATACCCTGTATCCCATGCAGGCTCGGACCGTGGACTCGCTTCCCGGGCCAGAACCCCTTAAACAGGCAGGGTATTCGCTGACGACGGCGCTGATTTGGCGTGTCACTGAACCAACTCACCGCGCCATGGTGGCAATTTCTCTCTCGGGGTTTGCCCTGTCGGCGGGGTTGATCTACCTGCTCGCCCGACGGCTCCATCTGAGCCGATTCGCCGCACTCATTCTGGTTGGGTTTGTCGCGGTCAACCCACCCATTGTCGCCCTGGGGACCGCCGCACTCCCAGAATCCCTTTTTCTCTTTCTTTTTCTGGTGAGCATTCTTTTGGTGCTGAAGCCTACGACGTCGCGGTTGGTCGCCTGCGGCGTGTGTCACGTCGCCCTCCTCCTCATGAAGGGCCACGCGATCATCTATATACCAACGTTTCTCGGGTATCTGCTGGGTCTTGGGCGACACGGCATTCGGCTCGCGATGGCGTATGCGGTGAGTTTCGTCATTGTCCTGTACGCGGCATCGTACGTCTTGCCACATGGCTCCATCACCTTGCTTCAACGGGCACAGGGCTACGCTCATGGTTTGCTCATTGGTACTGACCTGGCACGATCACAGGGACGCGGGTACTTCGAAACCGCCCCCCTAGAACCCATCCGCTATATCGCCGCTCACCCTGTGGAGTACGGTGAAAAGTATCTGCGGATGTTCAGTCGAACCAAGATGGTTTTGACCAGCCTGGGCGGCCCCGCCGTCGGAGGCATAGTACTACCGCTACTGTTGCTCTCGATGTTTTTCGTGTTGGTGGACGTCCTCTTCCCTGGCGTGTGGTTTCAGGTCCGGCGAAGGGATCCGCCGCAACCTGTGCCTTCCTGGGAGCGCCGCGCAACACACATTCTGTTCCCAGCCCTTATCGGGGCGACGCTCGTGTTCTTCTGGGCGGTTGAGATTCGGGTGCGCTACCTGGTGCACGTCTACCCGCTCATGCTGCTGGTCATCTTTACCATGCTGGACAGATGGAGGCGCTCGCTCGTCTGGTCACACGACCGCTTCTGGTCACTGCTGTACACATTCGTCGTGCTCTACGGGGTGGCACACCCAGCGGTCTTGGCCATGTGGCAGTCGTACCGCGACCCATACGCGTATCTCGGGAACAACTTGGCTGTTCGCTCTGCCGACTACGGCGAGATGTCGCGGACTCTGGCTTCGTACGCACCCCAGGAGGCTGTGGTGATCTCTGACATGGCTCACGAGCTCAACTGGCTGAATGGTAATCGGACGATCCTGTTTCCTTCCACGAGCCGGGACCTGCAGTTCCTTGTCGGGAAATACGACGTCACCGCGCTGTACGAACATCCGTTGTTCCCAAGGGACTGGGAGTGGCTTCCTGATCATTTTAGTCTCGTTGATGACAGAAACGGTCGGCTGTGGATTCGACAGCACGAAGCCGGACGGCCCTGAGTCGCCCGAATCCTTACATGCACACGTCCGTGAGGTCAGACGCCATCGATGTACGACGTATGGTGTCAACGACTTCAGTCTGTTCGGCTTCGGTCAAGCCCGTGTAGAACGGCAACCGTACCAATCGGCTGCTGGCGCTTTCGGTGACGGGACACGCGCCTGGCCGCCCCCCAAGACGACGCCCCATGCGCGACAAGTGGAGCGGCACATAGTGCGTGACGGCCAAGATCCCACGATCCCTGAGGGCAGCGATCAGCATACTCCGGGCGTCCCGAGAGGGCAGAACGAGATAGAACAAATGGTACGCCTGCTGACACTCGGGTGGCACCGTGGGTAGGGTTACACCATTGACTGCGGCCCAGTCGGACAGCCTATCTACATAGCGACGCCAGATTCGCCGTCTCTGGCTCTGAATAGACTCCTTCGTTTCGAGCTGTGCGTACAGAACCGCGGCCAGTAGATCGGACGGGAGGTAGCTCGACCCGAGGTCAAGCCAGCCGTACTCGTCAACCTCTCCCCGCGCAAACTTGCTTCGGTCGGTTCCCTTTTCTCGGATGATCTCCGCACGATCGACGAGAGATGAGTCGTTGATGATCAAGGCTCCGCCTTCGCCGCAGGTAAAGTTCTTCGTTTCGTGAAAACTGACGGCGCCCAGCTTGCCGAGCGTCCCGAGGTATCGGTCCCGGTAGCGCCCGAAGAGACCCTGCGCGTTGTCCTCGACGACGGCGATGTCGTGGCGACGAGCCACATCGAGGATCACGTCCATCTCGCAACCGATTCCACCATAGTGCACGACGATGATGGCCTTCGTTCGCGGCGTGATGTGCTGCTCGAGTTGAGATTCGTCGAGGTTGAGGGTATCCGGCCGGATATCCGCGAACACCGGTCGTGCTCCGCGCAAGACAAACGCGTTCACGGTGGACACAAACGTAAAAGCAGGAACGATGACCTCATCACCGGGTACGATCTCGAGAAGCAACGCGGCCATCTCAAGTGCATGCGTGCACGACGTCGTGAGCAACACGGTGGGAACGTCGAGTGTCTGCTCCAACAGCGCGTGGCACCGATGACTGAAGGGGCCGTCCCCGGACAAGTGCCCGCCGTCAACGGCTTGCTGGAGATAGACGAGCTCCGAGCTGACCGTCGTGGGCCGATTGAACGGAATCCGGTACGTGTGCATGCACTCGTCGGGACGTCAGCGCCAGCCGTGGAACCACAGCTGGAGGGAGTTCGTGACGAAGCCACTACGCTCGTAGAAGCGAATCGCCTCACTCTTTCCACCCCGCGTGACGACCGTGACCCTCTGGACTTTTCGCGCGGCGAACCACCCAAGCGCGTGTTGCATCATGTCGGTACCCAGATGCCTACCGCGTGCGCGGTCGCTGACTCCCACGAGTCCGATTCGGCCTTCGCCGGCCGCACTCACATGACATGAGAGGTAGCCTTGTGCCGTTCCCTCCAATTCGGCAACAAAAACCGCGTCAGCGTACCCATGGCAGCTATTCTCGATCCACGTCGCGTAGAGGGCGTTGCATCGCGAACGGGCGAAGTGATCATCTGCGTAAAAGCGCCCATCGCGATGGTTGACAGATGCGAGGTCCTTCAAGGCCCGAAGGTCGGCGGGGCTCCATGGTCTGATCCGGCAGGCTGTCGCCTCGGTTCGTTCGTCCGGTTCCTCAGGCACGCGGCGCGCCAGGGTCGCTCGCAGGTCGACGAACCGAAACCCACGGGCTTGGGCCGCCGCGACCGTCTCGATGGAGTCCGCTTCAATAAGGAGATAGAGACAGTCGATCCGGTGCTCAGCACACCATCGCTCCGCGAGCAGCCACTGCGCCTCACTCAGGCGGGTCAGGGTGCTTCGTCCGATCCGCCAGCCGAAGAAGGCCGAGTCCCATTCTAGGTATTGGCACGCCTGCGAGGATTCACGCCTTCCGCGGGTTGGGCGGGCTCGGCGTTGACCGTCCACGGACTGCCCGTTCATCGCCGGAATTCTCGACCGCTCGCGAGTGGCTGTCGACCAGCGGCAGAAGGCTCAACGCGTGGACGGACCACATAGGCGGGTTGGTCCATCGTCCCCTGATGGACGCGAGCAAGATACTCGCCGATCACACCGACGCTGAGAAGCTGAACGCCGGAGAGAAGGGCGACCAACGTCGACACGAAACTGAAACCCTGGGGGCTGACATCCAGGATCAGCAAGCGCGCCAGCATGATGACGAAGAGAGCAACCCCTGCGGTCGTCAGGACAAGGCCCAACAGGCTGGCGACCTGCAAGGGAACAACGCTAAAGCCCGTCGCCATGTTGAGCGCATGTTTGAAGAGTGCCCATGTCCGGTATGCGGACGTGCCGGTCGCACGCGGGTAATGCCCAACCGGAACGGCGACAAACCGGGTCGTGGCCCAGGTCAGCATCACATCGATGTTGACCGAGGGCCGCTGGAACCCAGCGAACGCGGATCTGAGATCCGTTCGGAAGGCGCGAAACGCACTGACCATAGTGGCCGTGTCAGCACCAAGAGCGTGACGGAGCAGGAGCTTCGCCGCCCGAGAAGCCACTGCGCGCCGGATGCTGTGCCGCTGACGACGCGGACACCCGTACACGACATCATGGCCCTCGGCGAGTGTGCTCAGCAGCACGCCAATCTCCTCTGGACGATATTGGAGGTCGTCATCCATTGTGACGACAACGTCATACTGCGCCGACCGGATTCCACACAACAGATCGTTGTGCTGACCGTAGTTACGCATCAGGTCGATCGATCGAATCCAGCGATGCCGACGCGCGAGATCAGCCGCGACCTGGGAGCTCCGGTCCTCACTACCGTCATTGACCAGGACGAGCTCGAAGACGTTCGTGATCGGACGGAGTGCGGCTTCTACCCGCAGCGCAATTGTCGGTAGAGACTCAGCCGTATTGTGCACAGGGACAACGACCGACACGGACTCGGTCAGCACGGGACTCGCGCCGGTCATGGGACACACTCGACAGAGGTACCCGCAAGAGAGTCTTCGCGTGCGTACCGTTCGATACGTTGGACCTCGTTGGTCAGCAGTAAGCCCGTGAGATCCGCTTCCTCCGTGACCTCGTATTGCCAGGTCAGGCCGTCGATCGGAACCGGTCTACGCAGACCGAAGCGTTGCTCATGTGCGCGTCGTACCGACCCGTCAGTAGCGCTCGACCGCCAACGGACGGAGATGACAGCACCGCGCGGGCCGACTCGTCGGAGTTCGGTCACCTCATAGATGCGCGGATCATCATTCCGAATCTCGAAAGCCAATTCCTTTGCGTAATGCTCACACACGAACTGTGCGAATCGCGGGAGCCGCGTATCGAACGCCGCGAGATACACATTGTCCTTCGAATAAATCGCCTGATACGCGTTGTCAATCTCAAACTCCCGCAGGCGCTTCGCGTTGAGTGGCGATGATGACGGCCAACCGGACGCCAGAAGCGTAACGCGATCTCGCAGAGTCCCATCATCGAGCGGACGTACGGCCTCGTTATAGGGAAAGTCGCCTCCCCACACGACGAGGAGGTCCTCCCGATCTAGATTCGATCGTTCGATGCTTTGCGAGGTCTCCTGGCTGGCGGCCAGATGGGTCTCGCTGGCCTCGATTCGGCCATGAGCATAGTGAATCAGGACGGGCACAAGAAGGGCCACAGGCGCCCAGCGACCGATGTCCTCTCGTCGCAACAAGTGCGACCGGCCTGCTCCGATATATGGCTGCATCATCACCGCGAGCACCGGGACGCTGAATATTCCGTGGGACACACGCGGGACCAGTCGCAACTCCGTTACCAAGAACCACGCGGCAACCAAGGTAAGGCCGTAGACCGATGCAACCATGACCATGCGCCCGAAGCTGAACGATGTCTGGACAGCACGGGCAAGCACCAGCAATCCCAAAGCCGCAAGCATTCGATCTGCCATGAGCACTCGAGCAAGTTGTGGTAGCGTTCGATAGTCCAAGCCTCGAAACTCTGAGAACGCATTGGCTTCCAGGTACGCTAGCTTCCCATCGCCATAGACCTCGGTATCAAGAGATCCAAACCACTCCCTCATCATCGCGAGGTCGTTCTGCGACCAGTTGACAGCGTCAAAATGGGGTTTCGTGTGTTCCGTGTACTCCAACCGGTTGTAGTCGGTGATCCCCGCCCTGACCACCTGGAGCCTTCGAAAGCGCTGCCATTCCGGCTCGTGCGCGTAGTAGGCCCTGTCGAAGACCCACAGAGCAAGACACGCGGTGGCGGTGACGCCTAGGAACCAGACGGTCCGGGAGATGACGGCGGAGGATCTCGTTCGATTGAGAGTCACGAAGAAGAGCACGACTGGTGCCGACAGCACGGCAGCGAGGACACAGACCTCCCACCGAATGAGAACGCCCGTGAGGATGAGTGAGGCTGCGCAAACGAGCCGACCGCGCGCGGGCTCGGAATCCCCTCTTGAGACGGTGCTGAGGAACACTGCGATACCGGCCAGAACTGCGAGCGACGCCGTCCGTGTGAACTGCACATGGGCGAGGCCGGGGACCACGACGAGGGCGAAGACGAACAACGACAAACCGAGCTGCTTCGTCGATGAGTTGACTCGAAACATACCGAAAAACAGTCCGATCGTTGACAGAAAGTGAACCCCGACGAGATACGCGCCGTACCAGGGCATCGTGGGAACCAGCTGATACAGGCGCTGCAGCAGCAGGCCGATTAGAACGTTGCTGAATACCAAGTGTTCGTCGGGTGCGCTGGTGACAAGCTGCCCAGCGACAATGGAGTTCATCACTACGTCATCGTTCGTTTCGTAGTAGGGACTCAGGACCGACAAGGTCGCCGTGAACAAACAGGTTGCCAACACGACAGCCACCATGAGCGGTCGCTCGGTTATCAATCTACCCATCCGAGAGGTAACCGCGTTGGAGGCAATCTGCACTGAACTCTAGAACTGGTACCGGAAGGCGAGCAAGGAGCGATTAGCGGAGGTAGCCGAGAGACCTGAGCCTTTCCAGCGTCGTCTCATCCAGCTCAATCTCGGCGCCGGGCTGCACACTGGTGTCAAGGGCCTCTTTCCAAGACGCCAAGACCTGCTGCATGGCGTCGACCCGATCCGGGAACTGGTCCGCGACGCTGTCTGATTCCGCCGGGTCCTGAGCAACGTGGTAGAGCTCGTCATCCGACACGCCCTTGGTGTCAGTGATGAGTTTCCAGTCGCGCGTCCGCACTGAGTAATATCGATCCTCCCACTGAGAAAAGACAACCTCTGGCTCCGTGCTTGGCATCGGATCGATGAGGTTTCGTCCGACCATGAGCGAACCACGCTCTATTCCGGCCAGAGCAAGAATCGTCGGCGCTATGTCTACGCTGCTCACCAGGCGATCGATGACTTGCCCCTCCGGAAGACCCCCGCCCGCGATTATCAGAGGCACCCGAAGCAGCTCATCGTAGAGCTTTCCACCCCCGTGGAGCAGACCGCCGTGCTCGCCAAACTCCTCTCCATGGTCAGACGTCACGACCACGATCGCATTCTCAAGGAAACCGCTCGATTTGAGCTCCGAGAAGAGCCCGCGGAGCAGATCATCGGTGAAGCGGATTCCGCCGTCGTATCGCGCTCGGATGAGCTCCAAATCTTGAGGCGTGAGAGGAGGTAGATTCAAACGGTCGTCGCAACACCTCAACGGTGAGGAGTTGCGATGGGAACACCGAAACGTCGTCGGTCACCCCGTGCGGGACGTCTTCCGATGCGGTCGCCGGGTCGTCCCACGGCGGGACGCCGTGAGCATCGGCGTCGGTTCTGGGAGGCGATCGCCTGCGGGTTGTCCAGCGAAGAGGCGGCGCTGGGGGCCGGCGTGTCCCAGCCGGTCGGAACGAGATGGTTCCGCGAAAGTGGAGGCATGCCGCCGATCAGCCTGGCCCCTCTGTCGGGGCGCTACCTGTCGTTTGCCGAACGAGACGAGATCGCCATCTTGCACGCCCAGCACTGCGGGGTTCGTGATATCGCTCGGCGAATCAGCCGGTCCCCGTCGACCATCTCTCGGGAGCTCCGTCGCAATGCGGCAACCCGCAGTGGCGGACTCGAGTATCGCGCGACGACCGCGCAGTGGCACGCCGACCTGAAGGCGAAAAGACCGCAGGTGGCGAAGCTCGCTGCACACGACGAACTGCGCCGGTACGTGCAAGACCGACTCGCCGGCAGGATTACGGCCGCCGACGGGACGAGGGTGCCTGGTCCCCATGTGCACTGGAACGGTCGCCGCCACGGGCGCCGTCAAGACCGACGCTGGGCGGCGTCATGGAGTCCTGAGCAAATTGCCAACAGACTCAAGGTCGACTTCCCCGATGAGGAGTCGATGCGGATCTCCCACGAGGCCATCTACCAGGCGCTCTACGTGCAGGGACGAGGGGCACTGCGACGCGACCTGGTGGCGTGCTTGCGGACCGGCCGGGCGCTGCGCGTGCCAAGAGCACGGACACGAGGACGCGGCAAGGCGTTCGTCACTGCCGAAATCATGATCAGCAAGCGCCCCGCCGAAGCAGACGATCGGGCGGTCCCAGGACACTGGGAAGGTGACCTGATTGTCGGACTGGGGAGCTCTGCGATTGGGACCCTCGTGGAACGCACCAGCCGATTCACGAGGCTGCTGCATCTGCCTCGCATGGATGACTATGGGCAGCCTCGGATCAAGAACGGTCCCGCCCTGGCGGGGCATGGTGCCGAGGCCGTCCGAGACGCCATCGCGTCGTCGATCATCACGCTGCCCACGCAGCTTCGCCGTTCACTGACATGGGACCAAGGCGCCGAGATGGCTCAACACGTTCAACTCCGAATCGACACCGGTCTGCCAATCTACTTCTGCGACCCACACAGCCCCTGGCAACGCGGCACGAACGAGAACACCAACGGCCTGCTGCGGCAGTACTTTCCCAAAGGCACCGACCTGTCCAGACACTCTCGTGATGATCTTGACGCCGTTGCTGCTGCTCTCAACAGTCGCCCCCGCAAGACCCTCGGCTGGAAGACACCCGCGGAGGCACTTGGCGATCACCTATGCTCAATCACACAACGCGGTGTTGCGACGACACCTTGAACCCAAGGGAGAAGCGTCAGCATGAATGTCAAGTAAGTTCCGGGCCGTGGGATTGAACCGGCTGTCAAACTGCCCGAACAGATCCCGATAACGGTCTGGCGGAGCATAGGGCGCGTGTATCTCGTAGGTATGCACAAAAGCAAAGATCGGTGAGCCGTCGCCCGATTCTTCCTCGAGCAACTCGAGTAATCGGTCGAACCCCGCGTCCTCCGAGAACTCGTCGAATCCACGGTCGAATCCGATTGAGCTCGATGTGAACCCCCCACCGGTCACGGCTAACGTGGTGTAGCCATGGCTGTGAAGCATCTCCTGCAACATCGGGATCTCTACGGGGACGCTTCGAATGAGGCTGACGTCCCTATTGGTGAAGAGCTTGTGGGTCTCTTGATAGGTCGACGAAAGGATCGACACATGAGAAGGCGGTGTCGGGTGGCAGTTGATGAAGGCGTTACTGAACCGCACGCCTTCCCTGGCAAGCTCATCGAGAAAGGGCGACGTGTTGCGGGAGTAGCCATACGAACCCAGATGATCCGCCCGTAGCGTGTCGAGGGAGAGCAAGAGCACATTTGGTGCCCGCACACCAGGCTCTCGGCTGCAGCCAGCGATCAGCGTAACGGCGCAAAAGAACAGGACCCAACCCAGGATTCTCATACCCTCATCTACACGCCTGTCAGGGCCATCCGTGTCTTTTGTTTGGCCTCAGCCTCGCCACCGCCCAAGAGGTCGACGAGATTGTGCTCATGCCGGATGGGGTCACAGGCCGGCGGTGTCGCGGTTTGTTATTCAACCACCTTTTCTCTAGGAGGGCGCACATTGATGTGACGCGTGCAACCGTGGCTGAGCCGCACAGTCCAGCAATAGACGGGTCCAATCATACGCAGCCCGCTGGTGGGGTCAAGAGGACACATTCGATGGGGTTGCGGCGATAGGACAGGAGCTGACACAGAGGACCGAGAGGCACAGATCTGTCGGCGGAGGAGTTCCAGAGAAAGCGCCGTCGCCAGTTGCGTGGTCACGAACGAGACGGTGGTCGACGTAGAGACCGAAATGATCAAATGGGCTAAATGCCTAGGGTCTCCTATCTGCATACAAAATGGCGGTGGGGGCAGTCTCGAGCGAACCCGTCTCGCCGCGATGTTCCCCCGCACGCCGGACCCGAACAGCGGCCCAGTACAACTTGACCCGACCAATTTGGTCGGGTATAGTAACTTCCAATAATGAGACTGAGTCTCATTATTGCCCAGGTGCTGCAGGGACGCCGTGTACACAACCCTGCAGAGACGTCGCATCTCAGAATAACGGTGGAGAGACTGATGCCGTGAGCGGAACCTGAGGTAGAAAAAGCGCTCGCCGGATGTTGCCACACCCGGCGAGCGTGAACGAACGCACAGTCCACAGACCTGTCACACGTAAAACGCGCGACGACGCTCGTCTCCTTCATTGTATCGGCGAACGGGTGTGGCGCACAACTACTGAGGAGCGCCATGACTCACATCGCTCGGCTTCTGCTGTTCTCGACTCTCCTTCTCTCACCCGTCGGCTCGACGCGCGCGGCGACTGATGAGCCACTCGGTGTGTTGGTCGTGGCCCACGGCTCGACGGCGGCGTGGAACGCCAACGTCGAGGCCGCCGTGACGATCATTCAGCAACACACGCCATCCACAGCGGCGTACCTAATGGGTGCGAAGAACCGCACACCGCAGGAGGCGTACGACGAACTGGTCGCGGCGGGCGTCCAGCGGATTGTCATCGTGCCGCTCCTCGTGTCGTCCTACAGCTCGCACTACGAGCAGGTCCGCTTTATTGGCCGCCTTCGCGACGACTACCCGGGTTCCGCATGGATGAGCCTCACACAGCTGCACGGGCCGGCTGAAGTGGTCGGCGTCACGCCGGCGCTTGATGCACATCCGATCCTCGCGGACATCCTGTCCGACCGGGCGCGTGCGCTCAGTCGTGACCCGTCCCAGGAAAGCCTTGTCATCGTGGCCCACGGGCCGAACGGCACCGCGGACGCAGATCGGTGGATAGGCGTGATCCGAGAGCTAGGCATCCAGATCCAGTCCCTTGTGCCGTTTAGGGAGGTCGACGCTCGCCTTTTGCGGGACGATGCGCCTAAACCGGTCAAAGACCAGGCGCTCGCGGAGCTCAGAGACGCGGTGGCCAGCCGTGCCGCGTCGGGACGGGTCGTCATCGTGCCGCTCCTGCTCGGGTCGGGACGCGTCGTCGACCAGATTCCCCACGTCCTCACTGGATTGGATTACCGCTGGGACGGTCGACCTGTGCTCCCGGACAGCCGGATCGCTGACTGGGTGATGTCCCAGGTCGAGCGTGTCTCGGCGCAGCAAGATGCAGCCAGCCGGCCGTCGACCGCTCGCCAGGTGACCGACCAACCGGATGCCGCCCCCGAAACGAAGGACCCGCAATCGACTGACGAGCCGCTGACGTTTCTCGATTCCGTGACCGTGACCGCGACGCTCCGGCCGTCGCCGGTACGGGACACCCCAGGCATGGTGACAGTCGTCGACAGCGAGACCATCCAGGGGCGCCTGTTCGAGAACCTGTCCGACCTCGTCAAGTACGAACCTGGCGTGTATATCGAAAGCAATGTGACCCGTCTTGGTCTCAACGGCTTCAACATCCGCGGCATCGGCGGGAATCGTGTGATGACGCAGGTGGACGGCATTCAGACGTCGGAGCAGTTTGCCTTCGGGCCGTTCAGCGTGCATCAGCTGGCGCTCGATCTCGATGCGTTGAAATCCGTCGAGATCGTGCGGAGTGCCAACTCGGCGCTCTACGGCAGCGATGCCCTCGGCGGCATCGTGTCGCTGTTCACCAAGGATCCGAGCGACTACCTCCTCGACGAGCGGTTCCACATCGGTGCCAAGACGACGTGGGATGGTCGCGCCGGCGATATCAGTGGGAACCTCACGCTGGCTGGGGGCACCGAGCGCCTTCAGGCGTCGCTCTTCGCCAGCGTTAACCGCGGGAATGAGGTCCGCAATAAAGGGACCGTAAGAACCCGTGATGCTACCCGTACCGCGGCGAATCCGCAAGACGTCCGGGGCACGCAACTCCTGGGCAAGCTCGTCTTCATGGCCACGCCCGGCAACATGTGGCGCGTGGCCGCGGAAGTCTACGACACTCGCGTCGACACGGAATGGTTCTCCGACATGGGCGTCACGCGCCTCGGCCCGTTTACCTATGACACGTTGGATTCGAGGGCGGTCGACACGCAGGCCCGCCTGCGTCTGTCGCTCGATCACACGCTCGTCGACCGGGCCGGCCTCGATCAGCTGTCGTGGCGTGTCTACGGTCAGCGTAACGACACGTCACAGGTCGTCGACCGGGAGCGCATGACGTTCGCCTTCGGCCCGCCGACGCACTCGACGCGCCACGAAACGGTCGACTACGAGCAGGTTGGCTACGGCGGATCGGCTCAGGGGCAGAAGTGGCTGGGCGATCCGAGCGGCGGGGCGCTACTCACGTTCGGCGTCAGCTATCAGACCGACGCCTTCGACATTCTGCGTGACCGGAGCGAGCTGAACGTTCCGACGGCGGCGCCCGTTCCGACCAGCCTGATCTTCCCGACCAAGTACTTCCCCGAGAGCGACGTCGCCGAAGCCGGGTCGTACGTCCAGGCGGAGATTCGGTTCGGCCGCGTCACGCTCGTGCCCGGGGTGCGTTACGACCACTTCTCGCTCGACGCCAACCAGGCCGACCCGGTCTTCATCGCAAGCCTCAATCCGGTGCCGGTCGACTTCTCCAACGGCGCCGTCTCGCCGAAGGTGGGCGTGTCGGCACGGGTGACGGACGTAGTGACTGTCCACGCGCAGTACGCCGGCGGATTCCGGGCACCACCCTACAGCGCCATCAACACCGGCTTCACGAATCCACAAGGAGGCTACGTCACGATTCCAAATCCCGAGCTCAGGGCGGAGACGAGTGACAACATTGAGGTCGGGGTGCGGACCGCGTTCGACCGCGCGAGCGTCGGCGTGACCGTCTTCTCGAACCGGTACGACGACTTCATCGACCTGGCGACGATCGGCTTCAATCCAAGGACTCGGCTGCTGGAGTTCCAGAGCCAGAACCTCGAACAGGCCACGATCAACGGTGTCGAGTTGCGCGGTGAAGCGTACCTGACCGACAACGTGATGATTCGCGGGAGCTACGCGCGCATCGACGGCGTCGAGATCTTGAAGGACGCCACCGTCCCGCCACTCGCCGCCGAGACCCCGCTTGGGTCTATCGCGCCGAACGAAGGCGTGCTCGGCATCCGGTACCTCCAACCCTCAGGTCGCTGGGGCAGCGAACTGTCGCTTCGGTTGGTTGCATCGTACCAGGGCGCCCCTGATGAAGACCAGTTCGCGCCGGCCGCCTACCAGGTCGTCGACCTGGTGAGCCACGTCTCGCTCGCGGAAGCCCTTACGTTGCGTCTTGGCCTGCTCAACCTGACGGACGCGACGTACTTCGAGTGGTGGAACGTGCGGGGACGCCAGGCGAACGACCCGGTGATCGATCGGTTTTCGAGCCCGGGGATTAGTGTCATCGGGTCACTGGCGTACGACTGGTAGTGGCGGACAACGAACCAGGTTGGGATTGAGACTTAGTCTCGTGCCTATGAAGCGTCGCTTGCGTGCGTGCTCGACGTCGGCTAACGTCCTGATTCGGTGGGCACGGAGACAGACTCATCCACCGCACGGGAGCGTGCGCCCCTCGGTACCATCCCGTGCGCTCCTACTTACGCTCCTCTCCGTCGGCATCGTCAGCACGGGGGTTGAGTTGGCGCTCCTGGGGCACTACGAGGACGCCGTGCAGCTCTCACCACTGCTGCTGCTCGTGGCCGGCCTGGTCGTGGCGGTCTGGCAGGCCGTGTTGCCCGGCGCGGCGAGCGTGCGCGTGCTGCAGTTCGTAATGGTGCTGTTCGTCGCGAGCAGCCTCATCGGTGTCGGCTACCACTACGCCGGCAACGAGGAGTTCGAGCGCGAGCTCTATCCGGGCATGGAGGGGCTCACGTTGTTCCGCGAGTCGCTCAGCGGTGCTACGCCCACGCTGGCACCCGGGTCGATGATGCTGTTGGGGTTCGTGGGGCTGATCTACGCGCATCGCCACCCGGGGCTGTCCGGACACGGTATCGGAGTCCGAGCGTCCCGTTCACCAGGAGTTAGATCATGAAACATCACGTTGCTGTGCTTGTCGGCGTTTCGGTCGCCGTGCTGGCTCTCGGGCTCGCCGCGCCGGTTACGATCGTCGATGCCAACACGGTGCCGGAGAGCGAGCTGGCCGAACTGCCGCGCATGACCCCGGCACTCGCCGCTGCGCTCGTCGCCGAGCGGCCGTTCCTCCGCATGGCTGACCTCGACGCCTTCCTCGCGGGTAGGTCGCTGGACGCCGCCCAGCGGACTGCGCTCTACGGCCGTATGTTCGTGCACCTCAACCTCAACACCGCGTCGGACGAGGAGATCCAGATGATCCCCAACGTGGGCGCCCGGATGCTGCGGGAGTTCAAGGAATACCGCCCCTACGTGGCGCTCGCGCAGTTCGACCGCGAGATCGCTAAGTACGTGGACGACACGGAGCTAGCACGGCTCGCGCAGTACGTGTTCGTGCCGATGGACCTCAACACCGCGAGCGACGACGCCATCCTGTCGATTCCCGGCCTCGGTAACCGAATGCTCCGCGAGTTCAAGGAGTACCGTCCCTATTTGGCGATGGAACAGTTTCGCCGCGAGATCGGCAAGTACGTTGACGACGACGAGGTGGCCCGTCTCGAGCGGTTCGTGACCCTCGGAACACCCTCGGCGTCGCGTCGGGCTGACCCTACACGACTTGGTCGATGAGTGCCTCGAACGTGGCTTCTGGTCGGTGACATTTTCCAGTTGCGCGATAGGCCGCAAGACGCGCTCGGTGATCGCCGGCCGGCGGACCATGTCGGGGAGAGACAGGACGCGCTCCTGGATCTCGGGCGCGAGGCGGAGCAGGCCCATTGTGATGGGTACGACCTCGGTGGACAGTGACAATGTAGCTCATCCGAGCTTCTCGCGAAGCGCTTCGTAGGGCGTCTTGCCCTGGAACGCGCCGTGGGGCCGGTGGTAGTTGTAGAAGTTCTCCCATTCGGTGAGCTTCGCGTTGAGGTCGACGTCACCTGTATAGGTCAGCAGCTGATAGAACTCCTGTTTGTCCGTCCGGTGTGACCGTTCGACTTTGCCATTGAGTCGAGGCGTGCGCGGCTTGATGTAGACGTGGCGAATGCCTCGGTCGGCCAGGTGCCAGTGGAACTGCGCCTGGAACTCGTGCCCCCGGTCGGTGCGGACGGTGTGAATCCGAAACGGAAACGTCTCGATGACGTGATCGAGGAAGTGGATCGCGTTCTTCTGCGTATGCCTTGTGTACACCGTGAGTGCGCGGATGCGCGTGGCATCATCAATGGCCGTGTACTGGTAACGCCGTGTCGCCTTGCCGCCCTTGTCGATCAGCTTGAGAAACGTGACGTCGACCTGCACGTGATGCCCCGGCACCTGCTTTTCGTAGCGATGCGTCTTCACGGCGCGTCGACCGACTCGGCTGGGTAAGTGGTTCAGGCCGTGGCGTCGCAAGATGCGGTAGGCGGTCGCGCCACAAATCGTGATCCCGTGATACCGCTCGAGATACCAGACGATACGCGTGGGGCCGAGATGATACGTGCGGCGCAGATGGATCCGTAGCCATGTGGCGCCTGAGACGGTTTGCGCTCAAGCTCTACGCATTGTTGCGTCCCGCGCGTGCGGAGCAGGAGCTCTCCAGTGAAGTGGCTGCCCATCTCGGTGTGCTCGAGGACGAGTTCCAACGGCGGGGCATGACAGCCGAGGCCGCGCGGGTGGCGGCTCGGCGGTCGTTCGGCGGTGTTGAGCAGGCGAAGGAGCGATCTCGGGAGGAGCGGTCGTTCTTGTGGCTCGAGGACGCACGCAGAGACCTGCGCTACACGGCAAAGATGTTGGCGAGAGCACCCGGATTCACCGCGGTCGCCGTGCTGATCCTGGCGCTTGGCATCGGAGCCAACACCGCCGTATTCAGCCTCCTCAACGGCATTCTTCTGAGGCCGTTCCCGCTCGAAGATCCCGACCGCGTCGTCACGCTGCAGGAGGACGTAGGTCGAGTGCAGCAAGGCGGTTTTACGTATCCAGATCTCCCACGAATCCGAGAGGCGTCGTCAGCGCTGTTTGGCGCCGTCAGTGGCAGTGGTTCGCGGGTCGTCCGCGTCCGGGTTGATCAGGACGACCTCTTCATGCCGCTGCGCACGGTGCCGTTGGTGGCGGCTTCACCCTTTAACTACTTCAGTGACACTCTGACCACGGTCGAAGGCGATCTCTATTCGCCGAGCTCCTGGATCACGATCACGGCCCGTCTGGCTCGCAACGTGAGTGCCGCTCAGGCTGAGACGGCCCTGATCACGATCGGCGGTCGTGGCCGGGAACGTGATCCGCTGACGCTCGTCCCAACGACTACCGCCGCACTGCCATTTCACTCGCGCGCCGACACGGTGCGCTTTGTCCTGCTGCTCATGATCGTGGTCGCACTCGTGCTGCTCGTGGGATGTGCCAACCTTGCCGGGCTCATCCTGGCCCGCCACGAACGGCGGCGTCAGGAGGTTGCCATCCGGGTCGCCATCGGCAGCAGCCGACTTCGACTACTGCGCCTGTTCCTCATCGACACGTTCTTGTTGGTTGTCATGGGAACCGGTAGCGGGCTGCTCGTCTTGTTCTGGATGGTGCGTGCCCTTCGGGCGTTCGTACTCCCGGGCGGGATCGCTCTCGACACACTTCATGTGGGACTGACAGCGCCCGTGCTGTGGTTTGCTGGGGCGGCGGCCTGTGTGACCGTCCTCCTATGCGGGCTCGTGCCGGCGCTACGGCTACTCACAGTCGAGGGTTCGATGCTGACAGGGACGCTGCCCCGGCCCGCAGCGCGCACTGGTCGGACGCACAACGTACTACTGGCCGGTCAGATCGCGATGTCATTGCTGCTGGTCATCGGCGCGGCCTTGTTCGCGCGCAGCCTCAGCGCGGCGCTGCGTACCGACACCGGTCTGGACGCCGAACACGTGACGCTTGCCAGCGTCAGCTTCGTCGGGAGTGGCTATGACGAGGCGCGTCAGGCGCAGTTCTATAGCGTGTTGCTCAAACTCTTGAGCCCCGTACCCGGAGTTGAGCGCGTCACATTCGGCGATGTCCCGCTGGCCAGCCCCGTGTCGTCGACGCCCGAGATGATCGTGGCCGGTGAGTCACGGCGCCTACCGGAGAACGTCTTCATTCTGCTGAGCGGCCCTGACTACTTCCGGACGCTCGGGATTCCGGTGCGTGCGGGTCGAGACATCAGTGCGCGCGATGGGCCGAATTCGGAAGCCGTCGTGGTCATCAACGAGTCGCTTGCACGGAGGCTATGGCCGGGTCAAGACGCCATCGGCCAGCGTTTCACGTTCCTACCGCTGAGCGGTGACGTGCGCGTCGTCGGCGTGGTAAGCGACGGCAAGTATGGAGGACTTCGCGAGTTCGGACGATCTGCTCTGTACCTGCCCTGGGAACAAAACCGGTTTCTGGGATTTTCTTCTGGTGCCGTCATCGTGCGTACGGATCGAAACACTCGATCACTGGTGCCGCTGATCCAGCAGGAGATCCGATCGTTCGACTCTGAACTGTCAATCGTCGTAGCGACGCTTGGGGACCGGATCGCCGAGCTTGCCATGCCGCAGCGGCTTGGCACGACCCTTCTCGGCTGGTTCAGCACCCTCGCGCTGGCGCTGGCGGTGGTCGGGGGCTACGGTGCGGTACCAGGCTCTTGTTCAACGACGGGATCGCGCGGAACTCGAACGTCTCGAGACTCTTCAAGACCGGAAACTTGGCGGCCTTGATGCGGCGCTCGGTGGCGCGCTGCTCGCGGTCGAGCAGCTCTAGCTCGCAGAGTCGGAACAGGTAGCGCGGACAGTCCAGCCCTTCGTGGGCGCATTGCCGCGCCACTTTGTCGTACTCGCGCAAGAAGGTCGGCAGGCGCAGGGCCTTGATTGCGCGTCGAGCAGCAGTGTCGATGTCGCCATCACTCGGTGCCCGCCCCCAGCAGCGCCAGGTAGTCCGCCGCCGCGGTCGTCGCCACGCGCGCGGCCGGCAGATGCGGATACTGCGCCAGATCGAGCTGGGGTGGCCGGTGTTCGATGCGGCACAGCGTCAGATGCTTGACGGCGTCGAAGCCGATCACGCCCAGGGTGAGGGCGTCCCGGACGGCGCCGCGGACGTGGGCGAGCCGAAAGTCCTCGAGCAGCCGCAACACCTGCACGTACTCGCGCGTGCCCGGCTTACCCAGTCGCGCCTCCAAGAGCCGCCGCAGCCGAAGAAACTCCTCCGGCAGCGCCCACCCGACCAGGGGCGCCGCTTGGTCGAGCGCCCCGGTCTTGCGCTCCAACAAGGCCAAGTAATGCCGCGGATCGAAGATCAACACTTCACGGTCATAGCTGCGACGATGGCGGGCGATCTCCTCACTGCCACACACGATCACGACCTCGTCCACGTAGCCTTTCACCACCACCGCGCGGTGACCGTAGGCGGTCGGCACCGAGTAGTCGTTGCGGCGGTAGCGCACCAGCGACAGCGACGTGACCCGCGTCGAGCGCTGGGCGCACGCGTGATACGGGACCGGCGGCAACGGTAACAACGCCTGGCGGTCGCGCGCGAAGCGCTCCCCGATCGTCTCGGTGTGCCGCCGTAACTGGCGCCCGCGCCGCGCGCGGCACTTGTTCGCCAAGTCGAGGTTCAACGCGTCCCAACTGGCGAAGCGTGGGACCGGCACGAAGAAGTTCCGGCGCGCGTAGCCGACCAGCCCTTCCACCTTGCCTTTGTCGTTGCCCTTCCCTGGCCGCCCGAAGCGATCGTCGAACAAGTAGTGCGACTGGAGCTCGCTGAAGACTCGCGTCCGCTGGCGGGTGCCGTCACCGAGCATCCGCGCCACCGCCAGCGTGGTGTTGTCGTAGACGATGCGACGCGGCACGCCGCCGAAGTAGTGGAACGCAGCGTTGTGCCCATCGCAGAACGCCTCCGTCGTCTCCGCCGGAAAGGCCTTCACGAACGCGTCGTCGCTGTGCGGCAGATCCACGACCAGGTAGTGCGCCTTGCGTTCGACGCCGTCGATGACCACCAGCGCTTCGCCGAAGTCGGCCTGGGCGTCGCCCGGTGGATGCGCGAGCGGCACAAACATCTCTTGCCCGCCCAGCTTCTGCTCGCGCACGTAGGCTTTGACGATCGTGTAGCCGCCCGTGAAGTCGTGCTCCGCGCGTAAGCGCTCGCAGATGCGCTTGGCCGTGTGGCGTTGCTTCTTCGGCCGGTGCTGATCGTCACGGAGGATCTGATCGATGACCCCCGTGAAGGCCTCCAGCTTCGGACACCGGATCGGCTTCTGCCGGCGATACCCCGGCGGCAGGCGGTAGCGCAGCATCTTGCGCACCGTCTCTCGGGCCAGCCCGAAGCGGCGCGCCGCCGCGCGCTCGCTCCACCCCTCCACATACACGCTGCGCCGCACCGCCGCATAGAGCTCCACTCGATACATCCCTCCTGTGTTCCACAAAACACCCTCGGAATGCTCGGTGGACCACTCGAGCGGTCTGGTTTTCCGCCGCCCTCAGGCGGCTTCACACGGTCGCGCTATGGTCTATTTTTGCTCCGCCGTTCTCAAGCGAACATCATCCCGACCCCCGTTTCTTTCCTACGCGGCCGGATTGTCGAGTAGCCCCGGGGGATTGCTCCCCCGAGGCCCTCACCAGAACCGGACTAGGAGGTTTCCACCATCCGGCTCTTCCGCTGATGTGGCTCATGGCGATGCGCCCCAGATTCGCACGCGAATCCGAGGCACGGGCAGAGGATATCGTTCCAACAACGCAACGAACCTCGGCCAGGTGAGACGCGTGCGGTTGCTTCGACGGCGAAGCCACTTGTACCAGTGCCGCTCCGTGGCGTCGACCAGCAGCCCCAGACTGCGAGCGTTGCCACTCACGCCAAAGTAATTGAAGTGCCCCTGGATGCGTCTCGTGAGCGCGGCGTGTTGCACGGCCACCGGCAGGTGTCGATGGCGACGACACCAGGCGGCGGCGACAGTAATCGCTCGCTGCAAACGCGAGGACCGTGTCTTACACCACATGCCCCAGCGACCGCTGCGGGCTCGTCGCCAATGCAGCGTGAACCCCAAGAAGTCAAATGAGGCCGGACCTTTGCCCCCCTGTTGCCATCGAGGCGGTCGCCCAAACGGCAGCACACGGGTCTTGTCCGCATGCAGTGTGAGTCCGTAGCGTCCCAGCCGCTTGGCGGTGGCCATCGCCTGGCTTCCTGGACCAGCGGGTACGCGACGGCGCGTAGCGAAGCCATCAGTCGAGGAGCCGGATGCGGCAGAACCCGCACGTCCGGATCTGTGGGGGGCCAGGGTCAGCAACGACCCTGGTCTACCCGACCCATTGAACTGCCTGCGCCGACGCACGTGCTCGAAGTCGTCGCGGATGACGACAGTCGCCGCCGCAGTCCGGAAAAGCAGGTGTCGGCTAGCTGAAGTCCGCCCCGAAGAAGAGCACCGCGATGATGATCGCCGCCACGGCCAGCGGCGACACGAACTGGATGAAGAACCGCCACGCCCCATAGTTGAACCACCCGGGCTCTGTCCCATCCACGAGCTCCCGCTCGGTGTCCTCGCGCGTCAGGAACCAGCCCGCCGCGATCGTGATCGCGAATCCCCCGGTCGGGAGCATCCAGTTCGACACGAAGTGGTCGACCATGCCGAACCAGCTCGCCTTGCCGCCGAAGAGTATCTGGCCGAGCGCGCCGCTGAATTGGAGCTCGGTGATCGCGCCGACCCCACCGAACGACAACGCAGCGAGGATCGTGAAGGCGAACACCGCTCCGCCACACAGCAGCGTCGCCTTGGCCCGCAGCATGTGGTGTTCGTCGATCACGTAGGCGGCGACCACTTCCAGCAGCGACATCGTCGAGGTGAGCGCCGCGAGGGCCACGAGCACGTAGAAGAGTGGCCCCAGGAATGCCCCGAACGGGACCTCGGTGAAGAACAACTGCGGCAGCGAGATGAAGAGCATCCCCACGGTGCCGGTGCCGCTGACCTGCTCGTCCATACCCGGCACGCTAAAGATCACCGAGAACATGATCACCGTGGCCACGAGTGCGATTAGCGTATCGAGTACGACGATGATCGCCGAGGCCTTCACGATCGACTGATGCTTCGAGATGTACGAACCGTACGTCACCATCGCGCCCATGCCGAGCGAGAGCGTGAAGAACGCGTGACCGAGCGCCTCGAGGACGCTCCCCCCATCCAACTCGCCGAAGCGCGGCCGGAAGATGAATCCGAGCGCCTCGCCGGCCCCGTCCATCTCCAAGGCGGAGACGAGCAGCAAAACGAGGATCCCGAAGAGAATCGGCAGAAAGACGCGCGCGATGCGCTCGATGCCCTTTTGGACGCCGAAGTAGACGATCGAGACCGTGGCGATACTGAACCCGAGAGACAAGCCAAGCTGCAGGCGGCCATTGGCCGCCTGCGCACCGAACAGCTCGCCCATCGAGGCGCCCGCCGGGAATCCACCGACCAGCCAGCCCGCGGACTTGGCGAAGTAGAAGAGCGACCAGCCCGCGATCACCGTGTAGTAGCTGAGCAGCAGAAAGCCGCAGAGCACGCCCCAGAGGCCAACGATGCCCCACGCCGGCCCGATGGCCTCCTTGAGCGCCCCGACCACGCTCTTCTGCGTCGACCGCCCGATCAGTAGTTCGGCCATCATGATGGGCAGGCCCACGGCGGCGATGCACACGAGGTAC
This sequence comes from Vicinamibacterales bacterium, assembly GCA_965249105.1. Taxonomy (GTDB): domain Bacteria; phylum Acidobacteriota; class Vicinamibacteria; order Vicinamibacterales; family UBA8438; genus CAUZIB01. The sequence goes on from OZ252219.1 coordinate 4,468,714, forward strand.
ACGAGGACGAAGGCCCCGCCGTTGTTCTCCCACGTGATGAACGGGAACTTCCACAGGTTGCCGAGGCCGATCGCGCCCGGAAACAGAACCCGCTCAGCTAGGCATAACCCAAGTTTTAATCCAGGATAAGCCGGGATAATCCGGGATGACCCCGGGATACGATTCTCGCGGTCGCAACGACTTGCGGGGACGCGGCGGCCCCAGCGGGGGTCGGTGGGCCGGGGGTGCGGCTCTACAACGTCACCGAGCGCGTTGCGCTCGACGACGAGGCATTCGTCGTCGATGCCCGGGTCGGTGTACGGTCGGTCGTGCAGCCCGGCGTGGATCACGCGCACCAGCTTGTGGGCGGTGGCCAGGATCCATCCCGGTATCCGACGCTCTGTGGGCGCAACGACTGACGCCGAGTCCAGCGCCGGGACGCCACGTTGCACCTGCCGGTGCAGGTCCACGCGCGCCGCGCGTCATGGTCAGTTTCTGTGACGTGGGCTCGGCCGCCGCGCCGCGAGAAGTTCTTGAAGCGCATATTCCGGGACTTGCCGGGGATCCATCCCGGAATCCGACGCTCCGCGGACCCGACGACTGACAGGGGTCAGTCGTACATGGCTCTCTCAAAACCCCGGACCACCGAACCTGGCTCGGGAGACGATCACGCGGACACCGACCGCCACCTCGCCCCAGGCGTGACTCACCTCCCCGGCGCCGCGCCCGTGACCGCTGAAATCGCCTGAAATCCATGGAAAAACTTGGGGTTGCGCCCGAGCGAACCCGGAGTGCGAGCACCGACGGGACTGGGTGGCGGAGGGGGCAGTCTCGAGCGAACCCGTCTCGCCTCGATTCTCGCCCCGCACGTCGTGGGCGAACAACAGTCGTATGCGGGATGGATCCCGGCAAGTCCCGGAATATCCCGCTTCAACCCTCTTGATCGACGTCAGTAATCTCGGGCATACATGACTTCCGCACGCGCCAAGCCGTCACGCGAGCCGCCTGAGGGAGGTTCTTGACATAGAGGGGCGTCAATACCTCAAGTAATCCAAAACCATCGGCGCCCGAGCTGTTCGCGGAGCGTGTTGATCCGCCGGTGGTGACATCGGCCCAGGCGCCGCCCGCTGCCGCACGGACATGCCTGCTTGTTGGCGTGTCGCTTACTCATCGCGGTCAGTCGGACGAACTCGCCGACGCTCTCTGCCAAAAAGGGACGCGAGATCCTCACGGAGTCCCTCCGCCCCGTGCTTCAACTCACCGAACGGCATGACGCCGTATCTTTCGAAGTGCGAGTAGCCGTATAAATAGAGGATCATGCAGATAAGTCGTTGCGACTCGCGCGAGGACAACAACTTATCCTCCGATGCGGAGGTACCGACGCTGCCCGCCAAGACACTCCTGTACCTACGGAAAACCTCATACGCACGGTTCGCGTGACCGATCGCGCGGACGTGGGGCCGGCGAACGATGGCAACGTGGGCATCGCGGACGTGCACTCCGTGAACGTCGACGAGTGGCTGGCGTCCTTCGGACGTTCCTCCGGCCGCCGCGTCGGCGTGCACGGTCTTCCGGCGGCGACCGTCCATGGCGGTCGTCAGGCCGCGTGACGATGGTAGCTGTGGTGCAGGCCGCCCACGTGCGGCATCGCCATGACCTCGCCCGGTGCAGCAGGCTCGACGCGTCGGCTCACGGGCGCATCCTTGCCCAACGAGAGATGCGTGCGCCAGAGATGGTAGTAGTCGAGGTACGATCGCAGTATGCGGTGGAGTGATCGCTCATTGAGCACGATCACGTGGTCGACGCACTCTCGGCGCATCGATCCGATCAGTCGGTCGACATACGGGTTCTGCCACGGACTCTGGGGAGCCGTCAGGACCTCGTCGATCTCCATCGCCTCGAGACAGGCCCGAAAATTGTGGCCGTAGGTCCCGTCGCGATCCCGCAACAGAAACCGTGGCGCCGTGTCCCACGGGAACGCGTTGCGGATCTGTTGGGCCGTCCACGCGGCCGTGGGGTGCCCCGTCACGTTGACATGCCGGATCTGGCGTCGATCAGGGGCCAGCACCACGAAAACAAAGCGCACCCGAAACGTGAGCGTCGGGACCACGAAGAAGTCGACCGAGACGAGTTGGCCGATGTGATTCGTCAGAAACGTACGCCAGGTCTGGGACGGCGGGGGCCGCCGACGCACCATGTAGTGCCCGACCGTGGCTTCGGCGATCGCGATACCGAGTCTCAGCAGCTCGCCGTGGATGCGCGGGGCGCCCCAGGTCGGGTTGGCGTGGCACATCTGGCGGATGAGCACTTGAACGGCGCGCGGAATGCGTGGCCGACCGGGTCCGCGCGGCCGACTCTTCCAGCGCCAATAGCACCGAAACCCTCGTCGATGCCACCGGAGAACGGTGTCGGGCTTGACGATGACGAGCGCTCGCCGCCATCCGGGCCACAGGTGACAGAGCCCCGTCCAGAACAGCCGGTCAACGGCCCGCAACCGCGGGCGCCCGCGGGCCTGTCGCTGCAGGACCGCTCATTGATGACGAAGCGCCGCGTTCTCAATCTGGAGCGTCGCCTGGCTCTGCAGGCCTGAGCCCAACGCGGTGAACAGTACGAGACAAACGGTCCGCATGGCCCGTGATGCTAGCAGGCCGACGCGAGATCCTCAATAATGCCCAATGTACATAATGGGGGGACGAGGTTTTCGGTAGGCACACCTCTGCCTCACGCAGTAGATCAAGCTTCTGGTCGTCGGTAACCAGCTGGGCTCGCTGGTAGGCGGCGAAGCCGAGGTAATAGTGCGCCAGATGTGCCAGACTCGCGTCTTCTCGCCAGGCGGCCAACTCCCCTCCGACGGTCGTAAGCCCATCCACGTCCGAGAGGAAGTACCCGCCCCAGCTTATATCGGTCCGGTTAAATGGATACCCCCAAAGGCTAGAAACGAAAGCCGAGCGACATCAGGTACGTCCGGCCGCCGTCCAGGCCGGCCCGCCACGGCGGATAGTTGCCTGCCGAGGTTCCTTCGCCGAACCGCGGCCCCTCCTCGTAGGTGGTCGGCAGGCCCAGGTCGTCCACCGGCCCGTCATACACCGGGTTCACCGTGGTGTCCCAGCCGGTCAGCATGTCGTTGTTGAACACGTTGAGCAACTCGAACTTGAAGTACGGCGTCACCGTGCTCCGGATCGGAATCTGGTACTGCACCGACAGGTCGAACAGGCCGTAGCCCTTGAAATCCTCGGTGCCGCGCGCGTCGAAGTACAGGTTCTGCGACGTGGGGCCGCTGGCGTACTCCAACTCCTCCAGGATCGCCTCCTGCTGGGCGCTGAGCGGGACGCCGGCTGCCACCAGACTGAAGACCTGCCCCGAGTTATAGCGCCAGATGCCGCCCAGGTCGACGTCGCCGGCCCAACCGAGGCCGAGGTTGTAGATGCCCCAGATGCGGATCTTGTGCCGCTGGAAGTCGTTCAGCCTGCCGAACGGATACAGGCGGTCGGCGGGAAAGATCTCCGGGTAGTCGAACGCAACCGACGGGACGCCGGGCTGGTTCGTGGCTTCGCCCTCGAAGTTGCCTTCGTTGCGGAGCTGCACGGTGTAGCTGCCGTTGAGCTGGAAGCGGCTCATCACACTGTAGCGGCCGTCGAACTGCAGCGCGTCGTAGTTGCGCGCCAGCTCGTCCGTGTTTCGGAACAGCTGGTTGACGAACGTGCCGTAGCTCCGCCCCTCGTGCATGACCTCCGTCGCCCCGGTCGACAGGTCGAGGAAGTCCTCGATGAAGTTGCCCGCCCGGCGCCGGATGAAGGTGCCCTTCAGATACCCGCGGCTGCCCAGCGCGGCGCCGGCTGAGACCGTGAACTCCTTTGTGAGCGGCGACTTCAGGCCGGGATCGAAGAAGATGTTCTGCGTCGCGAAGCCGGCGTCGACGATTAGGTAGTTGTTTACGTCGAAGCCGGGCGCGAAGTCGCGGCCTTGCCCTGGCGGGCCGAGATAGATACCGACCAGCACGTCCGGGTTGCCGACGTTCGTGATCTCGGCGAACTGTGCCTCGCTGTACTTGCCGGCGTAGTGGCTGTAGGTGCTCTGGATGGTGAAGCGGCCGTCGCCGCGCGGGTCGTACGCCACGCCGAGCCGCGGCACCACCGAGCTGGTGTCGACCGTCGTGATCCCCCCGGTCGCCTCGCTGTCGACCGTCTCGCCGCGCACGCCGAGATTGAACGAGAAGTGCTCGTTCAGCGCCCACTCGTCGTTCACGAAGTACGACGTGGTGTTGATGTCGATCTTGGCGCCGCGCGTCGCCAGCCAGTTCAGGCCTAGCGTCTGCGGACCTGGGATGAAGCGCGGAATCAACTGCTCGTTGGCGTCGATCAGCGGGCTGCCGTCCGGGCCGACCGCGTAATTCGCGCGGAACACCCAGTCGGTCGCGGTCTGCGAGTTGCCGCCGGTGCGCGTGGTGGTGAAGCGCTCGAACCCGGCCTTGAGGCTGTGCGAGCCGACCGAGCGGCCGGAGAGGAACCAGGTGACGTTGCCCGCGATCTGCCGGTTGTTGCGGTCCTCCGGGTCCGTCGCGTCGAAGTACGGCGCGTTGTAGTGCGCCAGCGCCTGGGTGCGCGTGATGATCGGCGAGTCAAAGATATTGGTGGACGTGCCGCCCGAATCTCGGAACCCGTGCCGCTTCTGCGAGTACTGCACCTCGGCGAAAACGGCGTTCGTGAGCGCGCCGCGGTAGGTGGTGACGAAGAGGTCCTGCGGCCGCCGGCCCGTGGAGATCGTGCTCGGCACGACACTGAAGCCGAAGGTCGAGTCGGTGCTGCTCTGGGCTCTGCGCAGGTAGTTGCCCGACAGCGTGTGGCCGGGCGCGAGGGTGGCGGTCAGCTTGATCTGGTTGCGGTCCTCCGTCCCAGCGGTGTCGTAGCGGATGCCCGTCTCGCTGAACGTGTCTGTCCCCGCCTGCCGCGTGATGAGGCCCGAGTAGAAGAACCACAGGCGGTCCCTGACGATCGGACCGCCGAGCGTGATCTCGTGGTCCAGGTTGTCGCCGAGGTCCCCCTCGCGCGGCTCGTCCTCGAACGGCGTCAGCGCAGTCCACGATGGCTTGTACATGTTGAGGCGGTAGCTGCCCGAGAAGGCGTTGCCGCCGCTCTTGGTGATCACGTTGATGACGCCGCCGGAGAACCGGCCGTACTCGGCGGAGATCCCGGAGGTGAGCACCTGCGTCTCCTGGATGGCCTCCGTGACGAAGAGCGCGTTCGCCGTGCCGAACAGGTTGTCGTTGATGTCGACGCCGTCCACCAGGAAGATGTTGTCGTAGGCGAACGCGCCGTTGATCGTCACCTGACCGACGTTTGGCGTGTTGTCCGTCAGGCCGGGCTGCAGCTCGGCAATTCGCCACGGCTGCCGGCTCGTCGGCAGGGCGTTGACTTCGTCCGCCGTGATGTTGGAGCTGGTTATGGTGCTTTCGATCGGCGTCGGGACGACGCCGACCACCTGCACCACCTCCGTGACGCCGGCGGGCGCCATGGCTGCGTTGACCCCGACGTCGCCGCCCAGCGACACGGTCGCCATCTCGTTGACGGCAGCGAACCCAGACAGCTCGAAGACGACGTCGTACTCGCCCGGCGGCAGCGCCAGGATCTGGTAGTTCCCGTTGACGTCGGTCACCACCGTGCGCGTGCCCTGCAGCGCGGGAGAGCGGACCGTGACCGTAACGCCGGGCATGACGAGCCCCTGGGCGTCGACCACGGAACCTCGGACGGTGCCGGTCTGGCGGCCTTGCGCCAGTGCGGTGGCGTGCAGCGCAACGAGTAGCGCCGCGGTCAGAGCGAGTGTCGCCGCGGCGCGGCCGCGGCGGCTGAGCTTCGAGAAGGACGTCCCGACGTCCCTCTCCTTCGACTTGTTCACAGTCATCGATCAACCCCCCAGAGTAAAGGCGTACTCGGCCCGTCGCGGCACGAGGCAATGGAATCTGGCGCCGTGCGGCGACCGTGTTAGATAGTAGACCGTTTATGCGTGGATAACTCGTTAAATTCATAGGGTTATGCTAGAGAGTGACCGGCCTTCCCTCCAGAGGCCGCTCATCCGACGCGGTGCGGTTGCTGCTAACCGGGTGGCCAAGGAGAAGGCCCTGCCCTTCGCGCCCTTGGTCCCCAACGCCGTCACCAGCGAGGCAATGAAGGAAGCCCGCCAGGGCAACCTCCCGCAGTTCGCCAGCGTCGAGGACCTACTCGACGATCTGCATGCGGACGATTGAGCGCACCAGCCAGTTCAAACGCGACTACAAGCGGGAGTCCCGGGGCCGGCATCGGGCGTACCTCAATGCCGGCCTAGCGCGCATCGTCGAGACCCTGGCCAACGATCAGCCGCTCGAGTCTCGGCACCACGACCATGCGCTAAGCGCCGAGTGGTCCGATCACCGCGACTGCCACGTGAAGCTGGACCTGGTACTGATCTACCAGAAGGCCGGCGCCGACACGCTGCGCCTGGTGCGCCTCGGATCACATTCAGACTCCTATCTTGGCAAAGACATTTAAATCCCGATCTTTTCGATATCCTCAACGGTCACCTCGTCGGCCGTCCGGTCGTAGAGCTTGGTCGTGCGCGGGCTCTCATGCGCGGCGATCGCCTGAGCGCGCTCGAGCGTGCCGCCGTTGAGCAGATACGCCGTGATGCCTGTGGCCCGGAAGGTGTGGCAATTCGCCGCGTGGCCGAGCCCGGCGGCTTTCATCCGACGTTTGACCATCCGAAACACATCCACCCGGCTCATCCGGCGCCCGCCGCGCCCGCGGCATCGACCGCCACAGGGGCGCGCTTTTCTCGGCCGCGATCCCGGCCGCGTCCAGATAGGCGTCGAGGCACGCCTCCGCCTTGTGGTGCACCGGCACGGCGTGGTGCTTGCCGCCCTTTTCCTGGAGCCGCAGCCACCAGCGCTTGCCCTGCTGGTAGTAGTCCTCGACGCGCATGTTCACGACGGCGGAGACGCGCGCAAAGCTGTAGACCATGACGCCCAACAGCGCGCGGTCGCGCAGGCCAGGGAGGGTCGAGGTCTCGATGGCGTCCAGCAGCAGCCGCGCTTCCGCGGGCTGCAGCACCGGCGTCTTGCCCGTTCTGACGACGTGTGTCGGCCCCCGCACCGAGGCGGCCGGATTGGCGGGCAGCACCTGTCCGATGACCAGCCAATCGAACAGGCGGCGGAGCGCGGCCAGGTGCTGCTTGACCGTGGGGGCGCGATACGTGCCGTGCATCCCCTCGATGTAGGTGGCCACCGCGACCGGCGAGATCTAGGCCAGCTCGAGGCCGCGCGCGTCGCACCAGGTGAAGAACCGCGTCACGGCCGTGCTATACGCGGCGCGCGTATGCGGGTTGCGGATCTGGGCGGTGAAAAACTCGACCAGCCGCTCCGCGGCCGGCGGGCCGGCCCGCAGGACAATGTCCGGGAGGCCCTCGATCTGCCAGCCTCCTCGCACGGTGAGCGCCGCCGGTGGCGCGGGCACCGGGGGTCGCGCGTCCGGCCGTCGCCGGGCCGGTGCTGGCCGGTGGGGTTAGGGCCTCCGTCGTTAGCGCCGGCCTGTTGTCGCTATTGTCCATTTGCCCTTAACATAACATAACGTCCTTTGGGGCTATCCATTTAACCGGACCGATGTAGGCTGGGGCGGTGGATCGCCCTCATGCTGGCACGCACTATCCGAGGTCCGTGGGCGAGCTCCAGGCCTGGTTCCGCACCGATGCGGACTGCTTGGACTACCTGGAGTGGCTGCGGTGGCCCGCTGGCTTCGTCTGCGCTGGGCGATGCTGCATCGGCTGCGGTCGGTGCTGGTGCGCCCGGGTCGGGACCGGCTGGCCGGCGTGGTGGAGGTGGATGAGACCTACATCGGCGGTGAGGAGCCGGGACTGGCCGGCGGTCGAGCCAGGGGCAAGAAGGTGCTGACCGGGTTGTGTTGCAACTTTAGCGGCGGCTGGTAGTCTGAAGAGATCGTGAAGAAGGCAATCCGACCGGCGATCTTCAAGTGGCGACAAACGGAGCCCGGGCTGATTCTTTGCGCCGTACGCTGGTACCTTCGGTAATCGCTCTCGTTCCGCGATGTCGAAGAGCTGTTCACCGAGCGCGGCCTGGAGGCGGACCACACGACCATCTGGCGCTGGGTCCAGCGCTACGGTCCCGAACTGGAACAGCGGCTGCGCCGTCATCTCAAGCCGACCACCAAATCCTGGCGTGTCGATGAGACCTATGTGCGCATCAAGGGCCGCTGGTGCTACCTCTATCGGGCCATCGATTCCAGGGGGGCCACCATCGACTTCGTGCTCTCAGCGTTGCGCGATGCCGCGGCGGCCCGCCGGCTGTTCCGTAAGGCCCTGACTGATCCTTCGCATCCTCAGCCCCGCGTCATGAACACCGATCAGGCACGCCTGTACGGCGCGGCGATTCCAGCCGTGAAAACGGAAGGAACCCTGCGCCGCCGCTGCCGACATCGGCCGGTCCGATACGTGAACAACATCCTGGAGCAGGATCATCGAGCGATCAAACGACGAGTGAAGGCCAAGCAGGGCTTTCGCGAATTTCACGCGGCTCGGCGAACGATTGAGGGATATGAGGCGATGCACATGATCCGGAAGGGGCAGGTAAGGCGGGTGAGCGGTTCGGATGTTCGGCAGCAGATTCAGTTCATCGACAAACTGTTCGAGGTGGTTGCCTGATATGGGCGCCCGGTCGACTCGACCAAGTCGGTCTCTTGCTGCTTTTCAAAGTTGCAACACATCCCGTGTACTCGCTGTACCGCTCGCCGACGCCACGCGCGTTGGGACTCTCGTCGGGCAACGTGTTGAACACGTTCTGACTGCCCAGCGCGAGGGTGGTGCGGTCGGCAAGCGGCAGGCTCAGCAGCCGACGCACCGGCCGAACGAGCTGTGGCAAACCGACTTTACGTATCTCCACGTGGTGGGCTGGGGCTGGTACTACTTGTCGACCGTGCTCGATGACTACTCGCGGTACATCCTGGCCTGGACCCTGTGCACGTCGATGCAGGCCACGGACCGCACCGGCGCCGAACACATGCTCGGCATCCGCCACCAGCTTCTTCTTCCAGTCCTGGATCTGATTCGGATGCACCTCGAACTGCTCGGCGAGATCGGCCAAAGTACGCTCTCCTCGTCCTGCGGCCAACGCGACCTTGGCTTTAAAAACTGGTGAATGATTTCGTCGTTTCCTCTTCGTCATCTTCTGCCCCCTCTCATCTTGACGGGAATGTCACGCAGAAGATTCCACTTAGCGACGTCGATCAGCTGTCCAGTTGATGGGGTCCACCTCTTTCCACAGGACTTGGCCTCTGATTCACTTCGGCGGCTAAGTAAGTTGCAGGAGCGGGCTGCACTTCCGGACCTCATCCTGAAGTGGCGCGACGAAGAGCCCGTGACAGTCAGGCGTCAGGTCTATCTCGCGGCGGATCAGAGGACTCCTCTTGAGGAAGGGGCTGTTCCTATTGAGCTTGAGCAGGACGGCTTGCGCGCAGACGGCTTGAGGGCGAGCCACGCCTTGCGCATCAAGACCTTGGGGTTGCGGCCTTGAGACGCGATCCCGAGATACAGTCGAGCGGGGACCTCGGAGGCCGGCACCGTCCGGGCGAAGAAGGCATCGGCCGCATGCAGATTAGCCGGAAGTTCGAAGGCCGCGCGCAACCGGTCGATCGTAGGTGATCTCGATCTGGGTCGTGGCCACGGTGTTGGCGACGTAGAGCCCCACATCGTGCCCAGCTTGCCGTCCTATCGGGTGATACGGTCCCTCATCGATCAGCCGCTCAGACTGACTAACACTGCAACCGCGATCGAAGTGGCCAGAGTCGACGCCCAGAATAGAGAATCGGTCAGTGTTGCGCGAAAAGACAACTTGCGAACGAACACGTGCAGGGGAACACTAATGATTAGGATCAACGCCGTTGTTGTCGCGACGACCATAAGGAAAGCCATCATTCCTGCGCCTCAGGAGCTCGATTCCCTCGCAGGATACCCGATTCGCCAGCCTGATCCGTGTCCTCTCCTCCCAAGATTTCTGGTTGACGGGTTACGAAGCCCCGGTGACGGCCGGCTAGGCATGACCCAAGTTTTAATCCGGGATATTCCGGGATAATCCGGGATGACCCCGGGATGCGACTCGCGCGAGCGACGTCCCCCCACCTTGAGTAGCGGTCCCGTTTAGAGTCCGACGGTAACGGTACTTCCTTTCACGACGAGTTGTTTGGCATAGAGGACAGGCGTCAGGCCGCCTCGCCCCTTCTTCGGTCGTTCCTCGTTGTACTCGCGTCGCCAGGTTTCGATGATGGCCTGCGCATGGGCCAAACTCGTGAACCAGTGCTCGTTGAGGCACTCATCGCGGAACCGGCCGTTGAACGATTCGATGTAGGCGTTCTGATTCGGTTTACCCGGCTCGATCAGGCGCAGCGTGACACCGCGGTCATGCGCCCAGGTCAACATCGCCTGGCCACAGAACTCCTGGGCGTTGTCGGTGCGGAGAACCCGCGGGAGGCGACGTCCGAGTGCCAACCGATCGAGCGCGCGAGTCACCGGCCCGCCACCGAGGGCACGATGGCCACGGCTTCCGTCGTGGCATCATCCACGATTGTCAGACACTTGACGACGCGTCCGTCAGCGGTCCGGTCGAAGACGAAGTCGGCAGACCACACGTCGTTCGGCACCTGCGGGCGCACCAGGGGCTGCCGATCGGCCACCGGAATCTTCTTCCGCCGTCGGCGCCGAACCTGGAGCTGGGCCTCCGTGTACAGGCGTTCGACGCGTTTATGGTTGACGTGGTGGCCTTCCTGCCGCAGCTTCAGATAGATCATCCCGGCGCCATAGCGACGGTGACGGTGGGCGAGGGCAACAATCCGCCGGCGAAGCGCCACGTTCTTATCCGGTGAGGGCTGGTAGCGCAGCGACGACGCACTCATGGCGACCACCGCGAGGGCGCGCCGTTCACTGAGCCCACGGCTCGTCATGTGCCGCACCAGCGCTCGACGAGCAGGTGCGGCTACCATTTTGTTCGCAGGGCCTCACGTGTGACCTCGTTCTCGAGCAGCGACTCGGCCAGGAGCTTCTTCAGCCGGCTGTTCTCTGCACCGAGCTCCTTCAGCCGCTTGGCGTCCAACACGTTCATCCCACCGAACTTGCTCCGCCACAGGTCGTAGCTGGCCTCCGAGAACCCGTGCCGCCGGCACCGGTCTTTGACTGGACGCCCGGCCTCGGCTTCCCGCAAGAACCCAATAATCTGCGCCTCGCTAAACCGCTTCTTCACGTTCCGATCTCCTTCCTTCGTGAGATCGAACTCTAAACCTCCGTGCTACTCAATTCGGGTCTGGAGCGCGCACAGTGAGGTCGATCAAAAGTTTTAATCCGGGATAAGCCGGGATAATCCGGGATGACCCTGGGATGCGACTCTCGCGGTCGCAACGACGTACGGGGACGCGGCCTGGAACATCTCCAACGTCGGCTTCGAGACGCCGCCTGCGGCTGCCAGGGCACTCACGACCAGCACGACCGAGGAGGGCTTCGCAGGGTCGAAGTGCAGCCGCTGGCGCGCGGGGTCTGACGAGACATCATGGGGGATCTCCCGTCTCTCACGCTCGCGCGTCCACACCACCGACGCCAGGCTGGGACGCCTTGCCTGGGTGTCCACGCGGCTCTCCATCATGACCGGAGGGAGACGCGAACCCCAGCCGCGCCCGCTGCGCAGCCCAGGCCACCGGCAGGCGGGTGTCGTGCATGAGCGTGGTGACCGTCAGCGCGGCCGGCTGCCGGCCTTCGACGATGGCGGCGACGATGTCCGGGGCCAGGTAGCGCAGCCGCAGCAGGCGGGTGACATACGAGGCGGACACCTGCTCGGCCGCCGCGATTTGGGGCAGCGTGCGCGCGGGAGGCTGCGTCAGCCGATCATGGATCGTGACGGCCCGCCCCAGCAGCCGGATCAGGCACGGGTCCGCGTGGGTATCGGGGCGGGCGCCGGGCACGACTAAGCGCATGCTCAGGCCGGCGCGGGTGAGGACGGCTGGGATATCAAGGGTGATCGGACGGCCAGATGGCGCATGGTCCCGCCGCGGTGTCTTCAACGGGACGCGTTCCGGATTGGCCAGGAGCGTCTCCAGGGCCTGCGCGCCGTCGATCTCGAGGGTGAGGCGGTCGGGCCGAATCACCACCCGCCGGATGCAGGCGTGGAGATACGTGGCGTTGTTGCAGGATTGATCGTTCAGGCGGAGCCTTCCGGAGCGGCGAGCCCTCACCGACCGATGCGGTAGGACGCGGGCCGACAGAGTTCGGTCATCCGATTCAGCACGTCGCACGCGAGGAGCGCCTCGGTCTGTCGCCCGGCTTCCGTGCGGGCTCGCAGACCAGGTCCGATGATCGACTTGTACCGAAAGACCACGTTCTCCACGCGTGCCTGCCGAGGGTCTCTGGAGGCTTTCTTCCACCGCCGACAGCCGAGTATCTGCACGCGTCGGATCGTCCGATCGCGAGCACGGGACCGCGGGCCGTGCCGAGACAGCGACGCGGTTCTCGCCGGCGGCACCACGACCCGCGCGTCTCGGGCGCTGGCCGCAGCATAGAACGCGACGGTGTCGTACGCCGTGTCGGCGGTCACGCTCGCGACGTCGCCGGGTACGGTCTCGACGAAACGGACGCCGGTCGTCGCGTCGTCGCTCGTCGGCGCGGTGAGCGCCTGCGCCACGATGACCCCCGAGCGATCGACCCCGAGGTGTCGCTTCTTCCAGCCCCGCTTCCCGCGACCGCCGTGTTTCGCCGCAGCCCACTCCCCCTCGCCGAACACCGACAGCCCGGTACTGTCGACGACGAGATCAACAGGTCCGTGGGTCGGCACGCGATCAAGGGCGACGTCCAGTGGCTGGCCCCGCCGGGACAGCGTCGTGTGGTCCGGCGCGTCGAGTCCGGTGGCCATCAGTGTCAGGACCGACCGCAAGAAGCCCTCCGTCTGGCGCAACGGCAGGCGGAAGACGAGCCGGAGTGTCAACGCGGTCTCGATCGCATGGTCCGAAAACTTGCGCGGCCCGCCCGGCCGACCGGACAACCCCGGCGTCCAGGCGGCCACCGCGTCCGGCGAGAGCCACAGCGTCACGTCGCCCCGCTGCACGAGGGCCCGCTCATACGCAGGCCAATTCCCAACGCGGTATCTGGTCTTGTACTTCGGGTGCACCCTCGAATTCACCGGGGCATTGTGCAACAGTTGCGGCCGACGACACCAGCGGGTCGGGAATCGAATGCCGCGCGGGACCTGCACCAACGCGTGTGCCGGGAAAGCCCGGTCAAGGGGGACAAGATGCCGTGATGTGATCTTTGAAACCTTGTTCGAAACCCTGTGGGTATCCAATCCCATCCGGCCAAGGTCGGCCGCCAGCCGGAACCGAGTGATGCGTGGGCCTGGGGTGACCCAGGGCGCGAAGCGTTCACAGGGAGCCCGTAGGCCGCGGGATTGAGCCCCGAAATGCATTGTTTGTGAGGGCCGACGTCGTGCGTTGGACGGAAGGCTATCTCGCCGCATCTCAGAGGCCGTGGAGGCGGCGACCTCGCCGGGGTCGGAGCGCGTGGCATGCGTGCGGGTGGGTTTCCCGGGAACCCGGGAGGCCTCGTCGTCTCCATCTTAAAGACCGCCGGGGGGCGGGCACCGGCTCACCAAGCCCGAGGCCGTGGACGCAGCACCTGGCGTCCGACGGAGCGAAGCCGCAGGTGCTCGGATGGTACCGCCGGGCGAAGGCAACGAAGCGCGGGGGGATGGACGGCGAGGAGTCGGAGTGTCTCATAGTACCGCCGAAGCGGGGGAATTGAGCCCACGAGACCCCGTGGAGGGAAGGGGGCACCGGCAGGTGGCACCGGTGGAGGGAAAGACGGCCAACACACCGAGGTTGGGTCCCGTCTCCACGTCACGACAACGGATAGCCGAACTGGCCAGACAAGCCTTGGGGATGGCGGTGGCCATCGCCTGGCTTCCTGGACCAACGGGTACGCGACGGCGCGTAGCGAAGCCATCTGTCGAGGAGCCGGATGCGGCAGAACCCGCACGTCCGGATCTGTGGGGGGCCAGGGTCAGCAACGACCCTGGTCTACCCGACCTCCCGGTGGCGCGACACAGCCCGAGTGGCCAGGAGCCCTGCCGTGTTGGAGCACACGATGAGCAAGAAGATGCCCACCGCCGCGGAGAGCAGGGTGAGCATAGGAACCACGTCTCGTCCGAGTACTTGTTGATACGGGAGTACTCCCAGGCGCTCAAAGTCGCGGACGGCGTCGGGATGTTGCTCGTTCAGGAGCGGCGTCAGGGCTTGGAGTTCGCTCTGCGCGGCGTCTCTCGTTCGATCCGGACGCAGACGAGCCAGGAGCTCGTAGTTGAGGCCTGCGCCTTGGGGATCCGTGCGAAATGGAAACGGGGTCCAGAGGTCGACCGGTGGGAATGACCGGAGCGACGGGGACGCAACACCAATGACCGTGTGTGGTCTGCCGCCGAGACGGACCGCTTGACCAACGACATTCAGCGACTCCCCAAAGTGGCGCATCCAGAGACCGTGACTCAGAATGACCGTTGAGGCGTCCCGCTCATCTTCAGGCGTGAAATCCCGCCCCAGGGCGAGAGGAACGGCGAGCACGCGGAAGTAGTTGCTGGAAACACGGAGGTTGCGAACGTATTCAGATCCGCCCTGGGAGACGAGGTTGAGACCAGGGCTCATGCGGATGACCGCAAGGTTACTGAACGACGTGGCGTGGTCGTACAAAAACATGCTGGCTCGTCGGTCATGACTCCGGCCAAATCCACCTGATTGCAATCGCACCAGTGAGACGAGACGATCGGCCTCGGGATACGGGAGGGGACGGACGAAGACCGCGTTGGCGACGCTGAAAATGGCAACAGCTGCACCGACGCCCAACGCCACGATGAGCTGGACATGGGTCGGCCCGAACGCCAGACGCACCACTACATCCGCCATGGCACGGTGGACCTCTTCGCGGCGCTCAACGTCGCGACCGGCCAGGTCGTGGCGCAAACCAAGAAGCAGCATCGGTCGAGGGATTTCGTGAGCTTTCTGCGCGAGATCGACGAGCGGGTGGACCCCACCCTCACCGTCCACGTGATCCTCGACAATCTCTCGGCGCATAAGTCCCCGCTGGTCAAACGATGGGGGGCCCGCCACCCGCGCTTCCAGTTCCACTTTACGCCAACCTACTCCGCCTGGCTCAACCTCGTCGAGCGGTTCTTTGGCCTCCTCACCGAACACGCCCTCAAGCGCGGCTCACATTCCAGCACGCACGCGCTGCGCCACACCATCTCCGCCTACGTGGACGCCCACAATGACGAGGGCAAGCCTTTCAAGTGGACGAAAACAGCCGACGAGATCCTCGCGAAGGTGAAGCGGTTCGGACAGCGCACCGTTCAAGTCCACGGTGGCCCCAGATGACCAACGACTTTTTGAAGAAATCAAAGATCAAGGGGACTAGGTGACCTTTTCGACAACGCCTGCTTTTTGGCTTGGATGGATGCAGCGTTCCGCGAGCGTTCGGTCCTGAACAAGTTCGACGGAGACACCCACGAGGAGATCATCAAGGGGTTCCGCAAGCTCGACGAGGATCGGTCCCGGCACAACAGGGCCACGGTCGCGCGGCTGCACTGGGAACGAATGCCCCGCCAGCACGGCGGTGGCCAGCTCGGCGCCCTGAGACGCCAGTTCGAGTTAAAAAGGCGCCACCTCCCCCTGCGAAAGCTTATGACGCAGGCCGGCAACGCGATTCAGCAGATCAAGCCGGTCTTCATGATGAGTCCCTTATCCATCGCAAAGTTCATTCCACCAGACTCGTTTATAGCTCGATACGTTCCAGCAGGCGCCCGGAGAATGTCGGCTGGCCCGCATCTGCCAGTTCGGCCTCGCGCTGCCGAGCCCGTAACCGGGTCCATAAAACGCTCGACCACGACGGCCTGCGGCTCGGCGGCATCTTGTCGGACATCTACTACGGTCTGCCGAGCAACTACTCGCGCAGCCAGATGACCTATGACCTCCGCCTCAAAGGACTCATCCACCGCATTCCCCGCACCCACCGCTACACCACAACCACCTATGGCTTGAAGGGCGCTTTCTTCTCCAGCAAGCTCTACCTGCGAATCCTCCGGCCGACGCGAAACAGAACCCGCTCAGCTAGGCATGACCCAAGTTTTAATCCGGGATAAGCCGGGATAATCCGGGATGACCCCGGGATACGACTCTCGCGGTCGCAACGACTTGCGGGGCCGCGGCGGCCCCAGCGGGGGTCGGTGGGCCGGGTGCGGCTCTACAACGTCACCGACGATACAGTCGTCGATGGCCCCCAGTCAGGTGGTGCTGGGTGGGCGGAAGGTCGCGATCCGACGGCCGCGCGTCCGCCGCCGGACGGCGTGCTCTTCGGATCGAGCAAGGCGCACAAGACCCTGCTACCCCAGAAACCGAGTGACGCTAGAACACGATCTGACGCCAGTGAGCAGGCAATCTAGCATAATGCGGCCATGGGCCGCTGGGAACTGCCCCCACCGCTCGCGACCGCCGAGGCTCGCATGGACGATGGCACGGTGATCACCCTGCGACGGCACGGCAACCCGGCAGGCCCCCGCATGGTGCTCAGCCACGGGAACGGCCTCGCCGCTGACCTGTACTATCCCTTTTGGTCGCTGCTGGCCGATCGATTCGACATCGTCGTCCACGACCTGGTGGCCAGCGTAGGCCTGTGCAATCGGCTCGGCACCCTCGGGAACCGCGTTGCCTGCGAGCATCGCGACGCCATCAGCTGATTCGAGCCAGTCGGCGTCGATCGAGAGCTGTGCCGCCAGTTCGCGGTTGAGACGGATGAGCGTCGGTGCCGGAACACGCGAGGGCGAGTGGGTGGCCACAAAGCACGGCGGTTCAGGCAAGCGGGGCTGGAAGAAACTGCATCTCGGCGTGAATCGGTCGGGGATGATCGTCGCTCAGGCGTTGACCGACGCGACGGCCGATGACGCCCGGACCGGCATCACACTGCTGGGAACGGTCGACTGCGATCTGACCAGCGTCACCGCGGACCCGGCTTACGACACGATCGCCTTCTACGACGCCGCGACCGAGCGTGGTGCGACGGTCGTGGTGCCGCCGGTCAAGACGGCACGGCTATCCCGACGCGGACCGCGATCGAAGGCACGCGACGGTACGATCCGACAGGTTAAACAGATGGGCCGGCGCCGATGGAAGAAGAAGGCCGGTTACCATCGGCAGGCCCGCGTTGAGAATGCCATCTTCCGGTACAAATCGATGCTCGGCGATGGTCTGCGAGCCCGGAGTGCAGGTGGGCAAGTGGTCGAGACGGTACTTGCCTGCAACGTGTTGAATCGGATGACCGCGCTTGGTCGACCAATGTCGTCCGCGATCGGTCGGTGATAAACCCTCGTGTTGGGAGTGTTCGGCGCCAGTCTTCGATTTACGCAACAACGCCCCTTCGCAGTATGCTTCGTGACGCGCGTCGGTCGAGGAACCGAATATGCATCGTCGGGGGCGTGGCTTCAGCCTTGGCTGGGCTTCCTGGCGCATTTTACGCTGCATTACTCTGTGGTACGTTGACTCTTGGGCTTGACAAACTTGAAAGTCAGTATGACAAAGAGTGCTTACGAGCAGGACCTTGAAAAGAAGTATGACAAAGAGTGCGGCTGAACCGAATTGCAGCAGCTGAAGGAAAGGGGGGGCGAGTAATGGCGGTTCACTACGGAGGGCCGATTGCGGAGCACTGGTCGTGGGCGTGGGCGCGGCCGTTCGGGACTGTAGTCGGCCTGTGGGTGGCCGCAGGCGTTACAGGGATTGGGGTGGTTGCCCTTGGCCCCGACGCATGGTTTGATCGCTTGCCGATCCTTTCGCTTGTTGGGGTTGCGGCAATAATCGGAGTCAAGCCCATTCCTAGTTGAAACTCTCCGCGGCTCCTGATTGCTTACGCGGCTTTCTTCGTCGACGTCGTCGTGTCGATCTTCAGCTCTCGCTTCAATGCGTCACGAAGCCTGGGCAGGTGCCGGTAGCCCATCACCTTGCGCAGGCGTGGCTCGATGTCCAGGAGCGCAGTGGCCAGCCAGCGATGGCGTTGACTCGAGTTCTGCCAGTGATCGACCTTCGCACAGCGCTCCTCAATGAGCGCGTTGATGGACTCGAGGCTGTTCGTCGTCTTCAGCGACCGGCCCAGCACACCGTACACCCCGAGGCGATGCAACGTCAGGGTCTCGTCGAGGCCTTCCGCCAGACTGCCGGCCGCGGATTGGTTCCGATCCTCCAGCTCATGCTGGAGCGACTTGAGGGCGGCGAGGGCCTCGTCGTACTCCGGACGGTTGTAGGCGCGCTGGAGACGCTGCCGCCACACCGGCTGCTCACGCTTGGCCACGTAACTCACCACGTTCTCGCGCGTGTGCCACTGACACCGTTGCACCAGGGCGCGGTGGCGGAAGGCTTTCCGCACGGCCGCCCGGAGCCCCTTGCCGCCATCCACGATCACCAGAAGCCCCTGGGAGACATCGAGGCCCCGCTCGACCAATGACCGGAGGAACGGGGTCAACACCTTCTCGGTCTCCGTGTCCGTCTCGACGACGCCCAGGAACCGTTTGTCCCCCGTCATCGTGATGCCCAGCGCGACGACCATCGTCGCCTCGGCGAACGTCTTGCCGTCCAGCACGAGGGCCACGACGTCCTCCCCGGAGAGGTCCCGCTCCTGGAGCTCGCGGAGTTTCGTCGCGCTGGCCTGAATGAACGCGCGGGACACCGTCGACCCCGATAGGCCGATCGCCCTGGGAATCGCCTCGGCGGCCGCCGCGTAGTTGCGGCACGAGATCCCATACAGCACGCGCCTCAGCAACAGGTCGTTGACGGCGCGATCGCCATGCAGCGCCTCGTACGACCGCAGGGGAATCTCGCGCTCCGTGACATGGCGAATCCGGGGCACGCGAATCGGCACGCGCTGGCCGGCCAACCCGACCGTCCCGGGGTTGCTGCCATGACGGCGCCCGCCGACTGACGGGGCTTTGCGGGCGTAGCGCTCGCCAGCCAGCGCGGTCACTTCCTCGTCGAGCAACTCCTCGATGTGCATCAAGCCCAGCGGAACCAACGACCGGATCAACGCCACCTTGGCATCGACCTCCAGCTCGGCGTACTCCTCTCGGTCGATGACGTCGACCGCGCCCAACGTGTGACCTTTCTTGCGCTTCCTGACCGATCGTAGGACACTGCTCATCTCGGCTCCTTTCTCTCGTGGGCTGATGTCCGTCTTCTCAAACGTCATCAAACCACAGGGTTTGGAGCCGCTTCAATTTCCAACTAAGTTTCGCTCACACTCAATAATCGGGCTTCGCTTGCACAGACAAGAAAGCGATCAACCCCCCGATGCCGACAAGCGGTGGCTGTTCAACGTGGCTTTGGTGCTCATTATGTTGGCAGTGATCAGCTTGTAATGGGGCTGGGCTTGACAAACTTGAAAGTCAGTATGACAAAGAGTGCGGACGAACACGACCTTGAAAAGAAGTATGACAAAGAGTGCGGCTGAACCGAATTGCAGCAGCTGAAGGAAAGGGGGGGGCGAGTAATGGCGGTTCACTACGGAGGGCCGATGGCGGAGCACTGGTCGACGGCGTGGGGGCGGCCGTTCATGACTGTAGTCGGCCTGTGGGTGGCCGCAGGCGTTACAGGGATTGGGGTGGTTGCCCTTGGCCCCGACGCATGGTTTGATCGCTTGCCGATCCTTTCGCTTGTTGGGGTTGCGGCAATAATCGGGCTTCGCTTGCACAGACAAGAAAGCGATCAACCCCCCGATGCCAACAAGCGGTGGCTGTTCAACTTGGCTTTGATGCTCATTATGTTGGCAGTGATCAGCTTGTAATGGGGCTCCCGATGAATCCGGTTGGATGGTCGTAGTCCGATTCGGTTTCTCCAGGCGGGGCGGACGGCGGTCCGCCCCGCCTGAATTCAGCCTTTCTATCAGTCGTAATCAACGGTCGGCTTCGAGCCGCCGCGCGGCTTCGGTCACTGCCGCGCGACTAATGCCCAGCCGCTTGGCAATCTCGCTGCCCCGGAGCGGCGTGTCGCTGACCATGGACAGCAAGGCGACCTGACTCGAGTTCAGCACATTGACCTCGCGGGACGCCCGCTCGACGACTTGTGCGAGATAGGGCATGAGCAGAAGAACCGCCATGGAGGCGTT
This sequence comes from Vicinamibacterales bacterium, assembly GCA_965249105.1. Classification (GTDB taxonomy): domain Bacteria; phylum Acidobacteriota; class Vicinamibacteria; order Vicinamibacterales; family UBA8438; genus CAUZIB01. The sequence goes on from OZ252219.1 coordinate 4,488,886, forward strand.
GGCAGCGACGGGAAGCTCGTTCTTCATACTTAAGTATGTTAGGTTAACTCGATGAGGTAAGCTACCGCCTCCGGCGGTGAGACGCGCAGAGGGTCGACCGTTGTAGGGATTCGACGAGGAATATGCGACGGTCTCCAATCCTGAACTCCCCAGTTCAGAAAGGAGACCGTTCTCTGGAGCGCGCACAGTGAGGTCGATCAAAAGTTTTAGGGTCATGCCTAGCTGAGCGGGTTCTTGCGTAGGTACTGTAACAGGGATGTGTACTTGTTGGCGTGGCGATGGTTGTAGCGCCATTCGGTCTCCTTGAGATGGAGGTGGAAGGTGTGTCTCGGCAGGCCCTTGAACTTGGTCAGCCGGACTTTGGCCAGGCCCCAGAAGCCTTCGATGCCGTTGATATGGACGGGCCCCTTCGTGAACTCATTACGGGCATGATCGACCCGGACGTGGCCATAGCCGAGGTCGACGAGGCCGTGGTAGCCGCGCCAGCCATCGGAGTTGATGACGGTGCGCGGGTCGACCCGACCGCGGATAATGCCCTGGAGGGTGGGCTTGGAGCAGTCCGGAACGATCTCGGTGTAGACGCGGCCCTGGCGCTCAAAGATACCGAAGACGACCGTCTTGCCGGAGGCACCGCGCCCCCGCCGCCCCTTGACGCGCCGCGCCCCGAAGAAACTCTCGTCAACCTCGACGACCCCAAACAGCCGCCGCTGCGCTTCACAGGCTAGCAGCATGCGTTCCCGCACGCCCCGGTAGAGCCGGTTCACGGTGTTGCGGTTCAGTCTACTCAGCGCCGCCGCCTGCAGTGCCGTCAGATCGGCGGCGAAATAGCGCACGACCTCGCGGATCTTGGCCTCAGAAATCCTTGAACGCTTTGCGTACTTGTTTCTCATTGCCATGCTTAGCTTTATGCCTCATTCAGAGAGGCTCAGCTAGGCATGACCCAAGTTTTAATCCGGGATAAGCCGGGATGACCCCGGGATGCGACTCTCGCGGTCGCAACGACTTACGGGGACGCGGCCTGGAACATCTCCAACGTCGGCTTCGAGACGCAGCCTGCGGCTGCCGACTCACGCCGGAGGGGGTCGAGGAGCAAGGGTGCTTGAACAAAAGAAGGGTACCCGGATACCGGTGAAAAGTGCCGTGGGCTCGGCCGCCGCGATGCGAGAAGTTCTTGAAGTGGCATATTCCGGGACTTGCCGGGATCCATCCCGGAATCCGACGCTCCGCGGACCCGACGACTGACAGGGTCAGTCGTACATGGCTCTCTCAAACCCGGACCACCGAACCTGGCGCGCGAGACGATCACGCGGACCCCGGCCGCCACCTCGCCCCAGGCGCAACTCACCTCCCCGGCGCCGCGCCCGTAACCGCTGAAATCGCCTGAATCCGCCGAGGAAATCTAGGGCAAGCCTCGAGCGATCCCGAAGTGCGAGCATCGGCAGGACTGGGTGGCGGAGAGGGTGGGATTCGAACCCACGTGCCGGTTGCCCGACAAGACGCTTTCGAGGCGCCCCCGTTACGACCACTTCGGTACCTCTCCGTGGAATGAACAGTCTGAACTTCGGGCTGCAGCCTTCAGGGCTCGACTGAGCGCACCCCGTCACGCTTCGCCTTGAAGAACTCTTGCATGATTTCGCGGCACTCGTGCTCGAGCACCCCGCCAACGACCTGTACCCGGTGGTTGAGCGCAGGATGGTCGAGAGCCCGCATGGCCGACCGCACGGCACCGGCCTTTGGCTCCATCGCACCGAAGACAAGCGTGTGCACCCTCGCGTGGACCATCGCGCCCGCGCACATGAGACACGGCTCGACGGTGACATAGAGCGTGGAGCCCGCTAGGCGGTAGTTTCCCAGCTCGCGAGCCGCTTGTCGGAGTGCCAGAACTTCGGCATGTGCGGTGGGATCGGCTTCCCCTATGGGTCGGTTGAAACCGACACCGACCACTTCGCCCTCGTGGACCACGACTGCTCCCACGGGCACCTCACCACGCTCCACCGCGCGTTCAGCGTGATGGAGTGCTTGACGCATCCAGTGCTCATGCTCGGGTGCGGTCGGACAGCCAGCCACACCTGATCCTAACCCTAATGCGGCAAACGACCCTAGTGTGGTGAGTTCAACAAGTCTGTACACCGAGGCTGGCGATGCGCGCGGCGGGCAAGGCGCGAAGAGCGAGCATATCGGGCATATGTGAGCGATGAGCAACGCCGCCAGCCGGGATGCAGCGCCGGCCGAATGTACAGACTTGTTGAACTCACCACACTGGACTTGGGGCCTCCTGAGGGGGTTACTGCTCGGCAGACTCGTCGACCCAGATCCGGATCTGTCGTGTCTCCTCTGTGACGCGGACGATATCGCCTCGGAGGTCGCCGAGCTGGTCGATGGCCGCCACAAGGTTGAGCGTCTCGCCATCGCCTGACAACAAGGCGTTAATCACGACGACCGGGAGGTCGATCCGGATGTTCTCATCCGCACTGGTGACGGCGACCTCGATCTGGTCACCCGCCCTGGCGATCCTGATGGTCCGGTCATCGCGCTGAACGGCCGCGAACTCGGAGTCCCCAGCGGCCATGAGCTCCCGCCACATCGTGCGGATCTCACTGACCGACACACCGTGCTCCTCAGCCACGGTGAGTCGGCCGTCGGACGACACGACCTCGTCGGGTGCCATGGCCACGAATGCACCGACGGCTCTGAGCGGCAGGTTGAGGGCGAACTGCCCGGTCTCGCCTTCGCCTTCGACCTGGACGTGCAGCCAGCTGCTCGTCTCTTCTGCCGCCTCCTGTGCACCGAGCGGCACGACGACCATGGCGGCGGCCGCCGCCGACGCAAGCATTCGCGAGTATATGTGGCGCATCATGTTGTAATGCCTCCCGTACCTAATACGGAGTAGCCCACGCAAAGGTTCTGACCGAAGGCCCGGTCCGAGACGGGCTGTAGAATCTAGAACGGTCGAAGCGTGAGAACAGGAATGGAGCAAGAGCAGGACGGCGACCGCTCGTCGAGACTCGACCCGCGGTCTGTCGTCGCGGCCAGGGTGGCGGGGGGTATCGCACTCGCCTGTGTCGCCCTCCCGACCCTGCTCGGCGTCGGCGTCATCGCGCTTACGGCGCCGTGGAATGCTGGACTGAAGATCGGGTTGTTCGTGGTCTGGGTCGGACTCATCGGCCTCTGGACGGTCGCCGCGTTCTTCCTGCCAGAGCTCAGATATCGCACTACAGGGTATCGAGTAGACGAGCGCGGGCTGACGATCCGACGGGGCATTTTCTGGCGGTCCGTCACCTCGGTCCCCAAGTCGCGCATTCAGCATACGGACGTCCTCCAGGGACCGCTCCAGCGACAGTTCGAACTGGCAACCCTCGTCATCCATACCGCTGGCACCCAGGACGCTTCGGTGTCACTCAGTGGTCTGGCCCACCGAACGGCCCTACCGATTCGAGATCTCCTGATTGGCGGAGGTCACGGCGAGGGTGTCTAAAGTCTGATATCTGATGTCTGACGAGAAGCGGCTACATCGTCTGTCGTGGCTCTTCGCCGCCGCCCAGGCCGCCAAGAGCTTCCTCGTCCCCGCGCTCGTCTTCTTGTTCGCATCCGGGGGGGAAGCGTACGAACTCTGGGCCGGCCTGTTCATCATCCCCGTTGCGCTCAGCGCCGTCCTGCAGTACGTGGTCTTCCGGTACCGACTCGAGGAAGACGAGCTCGTGGTGCGTGACGGCATTCTCACCCGCACCGAGCGGCACATTCCCTATGCCCGAATCCAGAACATCGACCTGGTTCAGAATCCTCTGCATCGACTACTCAAGGTAGCCCTCGTCCGGGTAGAGACGGCCAGCGGTCAGAAACCGGAAGCGATCATACGAGTGCTCTCTCTCGACGCCGTCGAAGAGATGCGGGCGCATGTCTTCGAGGGACGCACGACCGTGGACCAGGCCGATGATGGTGCGGCGTCCGACGTCATCCTGCGGCTGCCGGCACGAGAGCTGGCCAAGCTGGGCATCGTTTCGAACAAGGGCTTGGTCGTCGTTGGCGCCGCCGTCGGTCTGCTGTGGCAACGCAATAGTTGGTGGAGCGACGAGGAGGCCGTTCTGGAGAGCTATCTGGGGACGGCGCCGCAGTGGCTGGAAGGTTTCGCAACCGGACCGATGTTCCTGGTCGTACTATCGCTACTCGGGGTCGTCATGCTGGTGGTCGTGTTGCTCAGGCTATTCTCCATGGCCTGGTTCCTGGTTCAGCTCCATGGATTCACATTGAGACAGCATGAGGAGGACCTGCGGGCAGAATACGGACTGTTCAACAAGATCTCACGCAACATTCCGACGCCTCGCATCCAGACGTTGATCACGACTGAGTCGCCGATTCACCGCTGGTTCGGTCGCCGGTCCGTCGAGCTCCGAACGGTGGGCGGAGGGGGCGAGGACCTCGACATCGGCCTGGAAGGTGCCGCACCAAAGGCCAAAAGCCAGTGGCTCGCGCCGATGCTGCCGACCGAGCGCGTCCCGGAGCTCGTGACCCAGGTCCTCCCTGAGGTAGAGATACGCAACCTGGCGTGGGAGCCGCTCGCGCCGCTGGCGTGGCGACGGATCTTCAATCGTGGCCTCTTCGTCGTGGCGCTCCTGACCGTGCCGGCGACGCTTCTGTTTGGCGTGTGGGCGGCGGCTTTCGTCGTTCCCGCCGCGGCCGCGGCCTATGCCCACTCGCGTCTGACGATAAGACACTCGGGATACTCGCTGACCTCCTGGGGCGTCGTGTTCAAGAACGGCTGGTGGGATCGCACGATGAAGATCGTACGCTACGCCAAGATTCAGACGGTCAGCCAACGCGAGACGCCCTTCGACCGGAGAAACGGAATGGCGTCGGTCAGGGTCGACACGGCGGGAGCCGAGAAGGTCGGATACACGATCGACATCCCGTATCTCGAACGGGACACCGCCACCGACATCGCCCGCCGCCTCTACGCAGAGTGTAGTGGGCGAGAGTTTCGGTGGTAGGGCGCCGTCTCTCAGTACTGCGTTTCACAATTACGGTGACGTACTCGGGCGCTGAGGCGCCCGGATCGCAAGGCGCGATGAGGGAGAATACCGGGAGTATTTGACCGACGAGCAACGCAGCGAGGCGGGATGCCTGGGCGGTCGATACGTTGCCGTAATTGTGAAACGCAGTACTTAGTCGAGATGCCCGGACTCGCTATCCCCCATCTCGACACCGCCCGCGGGAAAGTACTCCTTCCAGCGGTCGGAGACCTTTGACGCCACGTCGGGTCGGCACGAGAGCTCCTCGGGAAAGCCAGGCTTCAGACGGGCGTCGATCACAATCGGCCCCGTATACGCGAGATGGTTACGAACCACTCGGGTGGCGGCGGCGTGGATGTCGGCGGCTGGCTCAAACCGGGTAAAGGTCGTCCACAGAAAGTTGATGGCGCTTTTGACGGCACGCGCAGGCTCGTCGGTGAGGACGACCAACGGCCAGGCCGCGAAGGCGGAGTGAGCTGCGATTCTGGCCGGCACGTCTGGATCATCGCTTGACGAAGGCACCCCGACGATCAGACATCCGCCACAGAAGACGTGAACTTCACCCACACCGGGGGGCAGCTCCCCTGAAAAGTCTCGGGGCAGCTCCCGGACCGGGTCGCCCAGCCCCAGCCAGACCCCCTTTGACCCTTTGTTCACCTCTGGACCGGTGTAGTCGAGGGTGTCCATCGACAGGTTCGACAGCACGTACAGGTCCGTTTCGGGATGGGTGCGCGCCAAGACGTGCTCTAGGGTCGCCGGGAAGTCTTTGAGGTCGACCGGCTGGTCGGTCACCAGCAGGAACTTGGTGAGCGACAGCTGGCCCTCGCCAAGGATGCGGAACGCACTGGCCATCGCTTCCCGGGCGTACCGTTGCTTGACCACCGCCGCCGACAACGAGTGATAGCCGGTCTCGCCATAGGACCACAGCTGCTCCACGGCCGGCATGACCAGCGGGAACAGCGGCGAGAGCAACTCCTGCAGGAGGTCGCCGATGAAGAAATCCTCCTGTCTCGGCTTACCGACGACCGTCGCGGGGAAGATGGCGTCTCTGCGACGAGCAATGGTCTTGACCCGGAAGACCGGGTAGTCGTGGCGGAGTGAGTAGTAGCCGTAGTGGTCGCCGAAGGGTCCCTCGGGTCTGCGCTCATGCGGACGCACTTCGCCGATCAGGGCGAACTCGGCGCTCGACACCAGCGAGTGCGGTCCCACGCCAGGGGTCACTCTGATCCGCTCGCCGGCGATGAGAGAGGCCAGGACCAACTCGGGGACGTTCTCGGGAAGTGGCGCGATCGCCGCGAGCATCAGGGCGGGAGGTCCGCCCAGAAAGACCGTGGCCGGCAGCGCCTCGTCGCGGCGCTCGGCGACGTCGTAGTGAAAGCCGCCGCCCTTGCCAATCTGCCAATGCATTCCGGTCGTGGTGGCGTCGTGGATCTGCATCCGATACATGCCTAGGTTATGACCACGACCTTCAGGATGTTCTGTGAGCACGAGAGGCAACGTGATGAAGGGGCCGCCGTCGTCGGGCCACGTCGTCATCGCCGGCAATCGGTCGAGACGAACCTCGTCGGTCACGACCTCGGTAACCGGGCCTCCGGCGCCGCGCTTCAGACCAACCTTGAGGAGCTCGAGACCCAGGTCCCGAGCGCCCCAAAGCTTTGCCGGTGTTGGGGGCAAGGCGGTCTCGACAAACTCGACCAGCCGCCGAATCAGTCTCTGCGGCCTCTCGCCGAACGCCAGCTCAGCCCGTCTGGCGGTGCCCAGCAGGTTGGTGACCAGCGGGATGTCTGAGCCCTTCACGTTGGTGAAGAGCAACGCTGGTCCACCCGCCGCAATGACGCGGCGATGGATTTCGGCCGCCTCCTGCTTCGGGTCGACCGGTGCGTCTATCTCGACGAGGTCGTTGTCCTTGCGAAGCTGCTCAAGAAAGGCCCGAAGGTCGGGAAAGGTCACCTAGACGAACTGGGTGAGGGAGACGTTCACGGTCCTGGTGCGCTGCGGCGCGCCGCGCCAGTGAATAAGGATGGGGCTTTGATAGGTGCCCTGGACGATGGCGTCACGCCCGTCGGAGTTATCGTCTGAGACCAGCAAATCGATCGAGCGCTTCACCCCAAACAGGCGGTCGGCCGGCACCGACAATGCCCGAGCGACCCATCGTTCGATTCGCGAGGTCGGCAGCCCCAGGGCGTCCACCATCTGATTCAGCGCCTGCACCAGATCGTGTTGCGCGTACGATCGGGCCTTGCCCGGCACCGCTCGCGGGTCGTTCCAGACGTGGCGCGCCTTCTCGGCGGCAAACCGGAACGGCTCGCGCAGCACGTCGGTGAGATCGTGCCGCATCAGCAAGGTCTCATACTCATTGACGGTGAGACAGGCGTGTCGCTCACCCGGTGCCAGCTCCAGTTTCAAACGTCCCTTGCCGGGCGCGTGATGCGCGATGAACTCACCGATCTGCTCGTCAAGGCCATACCGCGAGTCCTTGAGATTGACCGCCTCGATCGGGTGCGAAGAAACCGGAATCTGGAGGCTGGTCCGGGCCACCTCGACCTCGTCGTCATAGCCGACGAGCACAGTGGTGCGATGCCTCGATGTCCCGTCGCAGGTGCCATCGAGATCGACAAAGTACACGGGAGCGGGGCGGACGGGATAGGAAACACAGGCGCGAAGCCGGCCAAGGATGAACATGAGATGGGAGTCGCCGTTCAACGGCTCACGCTCGCGCTGGTCGGCCGTCAGCTCCGTCCGGTCGCCAAGCTGGTCGTGACGGTATCCGCCCCGTTCAGGAAAAATGGCGCGATAGACGTCAAGATACGACTTAATGCCTTGGGGCCCCCCGGTGAGCCGGTTCTGGAGGCTCTGCGGGAGGTATCCGGCCGTGGTGTGAAGCGAGCTGTAGAAGCAACGCTTATAGCGCTCGAGCTCGTCGCCGATCACACTCGAGGCCCGACTTCGCACGTCGGTGAGGGACAGTCGTGACCGGGGAGTGATGTCGAGCGCGAACTGAAGCGTCGCCATGTACGAGGTTATCGGTCGATGACCCCTACAGGTGAAGCGGGTAGGGACTTGCAACGGTATCACGGTTTGAGCCGGTCGGCCAAAACGCTGTCACGCGAGGCCGTTCAGCGGACCGGTCACATCGATGAAGTCACCGCGCTGGCCCCGAGCGTGTTTGAGGCCCACATGGTCGACATCGAGGCCCATCGCGGCCGCGACGCTCACCAGCAGCCGCTGATGAGGGATGCCGGAAAACCTCGTGGCTCCGGTGGCCAGAATCTGTGACGGCACCCGCATCTCGGCTGGAGTCTCGTGGGGCCAGTGAATGTAGCGCCCGGTGTTGAAGGCCCACGAGCCACCAATGAGCACGGGGCAGTAGTTCCGGTAGCCATGCCACCCGTCGCCGAGCTCGGACCCCCACACGATGAGAGTGTTGTCCATCAGCGAACCACCGCCGGCGTCCGGGATGGCCTCCAGAGTGCTCACGAGCCGCGCGACCTGACCGGCATGGTATTCAACATAGTCGGTCATCGCGGCGTGTTTCTTCGCGTCATCGTAGATAAAGTGCGCGATGCCCTTGTGCACCTTGTCACTGATGGCGGCGGCGCCGAACTCCGCCGTCGGCATCTCTCCCAGCGATAGCGAGACCACCCTCGTGATGTCGCAGCTGAACGCCGCGGCGATGATGTCGGCGAAGGCGTCGAACCGTCTGTCGTACCGTTCGAACTCGGCCGCGGGCCGCGGAGGCGCATCGCACGACAGCGTCGCCAGCCCCTCGAGCCGGTACCCGAGACGCTCGACCAGGCCGAAGTGAGATTCGAGCCGGGCGCGATCGGTCGAGTCGATCTTCGGAGCCAGCTCTCGATACTCGTCATAGGCGAAGTCGAGCGTCGTGAGGCGACGCGTCCCGACGGCGTCGCCGGACGAGGCCGGCCCGAAGACCCGTTCCCAGGCCCGGAGCGGCGTACCCTCGGCCGGCAGGCGCACACCGCCTGGGTTGTACGCGATGGGACGTCCGGCTTCGAGGGCAGCATCGACCGACAGTTCCAGCGACGGAAGTCGGTCGGGTCTGGCAACGTGCCCGGCGACGAGCTGGTCGATGGACGCGGAGATCGACCGCGTGTCCCGCGCGGCGAAATCGGCGTTGTTGCCGGTCCAGGCGTGGATCCAGCCTCGATCGTGGCGGTTGCCACCGCCATCAAGCTCCGCGGTGGCCAGCGACAGGCCGTCGAGAGCAAGCAGACGGCGCCGATGCTCGTAGAGCGGAGCCAACGGACGACTGAAGTCGCTTTCGGCCAGGGCGTTCAGGTCGAGTGTCCAGGGCTCCGCTTCGGACATACCGGTCGGACGCATCTTCCACGTCGCGTACGGCCAGCCGTGACAGTGGCTGATCACTACGAGACGCCTCGTTGGCTCGGAGCTCTGGGCGAACGCGCGGATCGTGCCGGCGGGCAGTCCAACCCCGAGCGCCGTGAGCCCGCCCAGCTGGAGAAGGTGTCGTCGGGTGATCATGGGTTGGCTCCCGCGCTCTCTCCCATGGAGGACATGCCGCGTGTCAGAAAAAGGTCACTGCCGGCAATGGCGACCAGTAGTGCCTTGATCGAGTCGTCCTGTCGGAAGCCTGCCTGCAGCGTTGCGAGCCCCGGCGTCGTTTCCGCGATCTGGTTCCCCAGAGCATAGCGGGTCCAGTGCAACGTGTAGCAGTCTCTCACCCGGTCGCTGGTTGCGAGTTGGCGCACGAAGTCGACTCCATCCGTAAACGTGATCTCCTCCCCGCCGGTCAGCGTCAGCGTGCCGCTGGCATCGACCGGTTGCCCGTTGTCCTCGGCCCGCCACTGGCCCACCGCGTCGTAGTGCTCGAAGGCAAACCCGGGTGGGTTGATCAGCTTGTGACACGACATGCACGTGGGAGCGCGGGTGGCCGTCGCCGTGCGTTCTCGATTCGTGCTCTCAGCCGTCAGCGTGTCCGGCGGAAGTGCAGTCTCTGCACCTTGGATCGGAGTGCCCATATCCATGCACGCAATCCGCTCGAGCACACGCTTGCCACGCAAGATCGGTCCAGGCTGAACGGCGTAGGCGCCCAGCGCGAGGACCGAGGGAAGTGTCAGCACCCCGGCGCGCTGGTGGCTGGGGAACTCGGCTGGGTAGAGCGTGAGCGATTCCTCCCGCCCGATCGAGGCCACCACAATCTCTATCGGACGGGTCACGGTGGGCAGATCGGTGACGCGTCTGACGCCTTTTCCGTAGATCGGTGCCGTGGCGTCCGACAGATAGCCGTGGTTGTCGGTCATCAGCGCGCTGAACGTTCCCGCGCCGTCGAAGATGACCTGTTCGACGAACAGCTCGGTCTCGTACTTCATCGAGTGGCGCACGGGGCCCATGATGGCCGGCCACTTGAGATCATCGTCCTGTGCTGTCTCGAGCTTGGGCGCAATCCCAAAGAGCGGCCCGAACGCGCGACGGGCGGGAGCAACGAGCAGGACCTGATCGGTGCCAAGCCACTGATGGTGAAAGTGCGCCACTGCACTCCGAGCTTTCGGGTCGTCGAGCATTCGGCGGGCCTGTCGAACGACTCCGGCCTTCGTGGCAAGCGCGCCGGAGTTAGCCGCCGCGAACAGCTCCTCGTCGGGCATCGAATCCCACAAGAAGTAGGAGAGGCGCGTGGCCCGCTCCCACTGGGTCAACGGACTGTCGGTGGTGAGCCCGTCACCGGCAGTCTCCACCCTGAAATGAAACGGGGGGGCCTGCAGGATTCCGGCGACGGTGAGGGCCACCGCTTCGTCCGCCGGGCCGGCCGCCAGGTTCTCCCTCCAGTACGCTTCCAGCCTCCCCGCCTCTGCCGGTCGGATAGGTCGGCGATACGCGCGACGGGCGAACACTTCGATGCTGTCCCACGCGCACGCTTCCCGTTCATCCTTGGGCAGGGTGGCCCAGCCGGTACAGGTGAAGAAGGTCGGAGAGACCAGCGCCAACGAGGCGAAGTGCATCGCCGCGAGGTGCAGCTCCTCCACCTGGTAGGACGACGGGGTCTGCCCCTGCGCAATGCCTTCGAAGCCGTCGGAGCCTGGTTCCGCAGGAAACCTCCAGGGCCACACCGGAGGGGGAGGAGGAGGAAGAAAGACCCCCTTGCTCGCCGCGCGCCGTGGACTGAGCGTGTCTGCGATAGCAGGTCGATCGGGCCAGCGAGCACCGTCCCTCGGAAAACCGAGCAAGTCCGCGATGGTGTTGTTGTACTCGGCCGGGGTCAGTGCCAGCGGCGGGTTGAGCGGTTCGGCGGTCGCGGCGACCGGTTCGGCGGCGGCCCCCGGCCCGCTCCCATTGGCCGCAACCGTCAGCAAGATCGACCAGACAGACACCAGTCCGAGGCACACTGATCGCACGCTCAACAGTATCCTTTTTTGAGCTTACCCTGGACCAGGCTTGCGGCGCCGCATCAGACGCAGGCAGTCGCGCATTGCGAGAAGATACGCGCGGGCGCCCAGCCGCGAACCGTCGACGGCCGACCAGGCTTGGAGGGGGAACTCAACGATCGTGGCACCATCCGAGAGGAGCCGCTCAATCAGCTCGACGTCGAAGATCCAGCGGGACCGAAACGGCTCGGCGACCGCCTTGCGAATCAACGCGCCGGCCCGAAAGACCTTGGCCCCACACTGTGTATCGTAGATACGCGTATGCAAGTACGCGGACGCCGCCCTCGCAAACACGCGTCCCACGAGGTGGCGCAGCTCGCTGCGGTGGATGTCGCGACCCAACAGACGGGTGCGAGAACCGAGGACGGCGTCGGCGTCGACCTGAAGCCCATGATCGATCAGGTCTCCGATCTGCCTGAGAGGGGCGGCCAGGTCGGCGTCCCAGTACCCGACCCAGTCGGCTTCCGGGGACGTCTGACCATCTGCGAGCGACTCGAGCGCACCCAACAGCCCTTGCCGAACCGCCTCCGCCTTGCCTCGATTGTCGGCGAAGTGCAGTACGCGGGCCTGCGACCGGTGAGCGGCGGCGAAAGCGTCGAGCAGAGGCTTCGTGTCGTCGGTAGAACCATCGTTGACAAAGATGAACTCGAGCCTCGACTCAGCGGCGATGGCACCCGCAAACGCCGCCAGGTCCAGACGCGCTGCCTCGTTATAGGCGGGGACTACTATGAGCTGTCTAGGAGCCACGTGTTTCTGGGGTTCTGTGGGGAATTCCGAAGACCCGTCGCAGTGACCTCAGCATCTCGGCCTGGAGGATCTTGGCGAAGATCCACCCGGCGCGAAGCAGTGGCAATGGAGTGGACGAGACCTGCACCCGCCCCTGTCGGATCGCCTCGCAGATAGCGTCGGGGGACGGCGCGGCATCCACGAGTGAATAGGTCGTGCCGAGTTGCTCCAGCAAATGCACATCACCATTGCCCACGACCGGCTTGCCGTGCGCGCGAGCCCATCGCTCACCGGCTCGATTGAAGTTGACGCTCCGCGCGCACATGGCATTGACCTCGACCGCGTCAAAAAGATCGGGGTGAGTGTTCATCGTGCTACCTAGACAGCTCCCTACCGGGAAGAAGGGATGCGGGGCGACCACCAGTCCGGCGGGTTCTTCCCTCTTGAGATTGGCCAGGTCGTCGAACGACTCCACAGTCTCGGCGCGAATCGAGAAGTTCAGCAGCAAGACGTGCTTGCCTCCGATATCTCGCTCGATTCCGGGAATCAGCACCAACCCGCGCTGACTCGCGTATGTGAACAAGGGACCAACATCGAGTTGTTTGTTGTGTAGCGTGATGGCAATTGCGTCGTAGCCGAGATCGGACGCGCGGTCGATCAGCTGTCGCGCCGAGTGAGCGACGTCGTCTCTCGGATCGTCCGCCGTGTGGCTGTGCAGTTCGACCTTCAGCATACGTACGTGGCTCGCCCAGTATAGGTGGGAGGCTGTATCCTTCGCCCGGGCGTTCCTTCGTAACCCGCGGTGGGTAAGGGAGACTCAACCATGATTCGGAACATCCTCGCTGTTATTGCCGGCCTTATCGTGGGCATGGTCGTGAACATGGCGCTTGTCACACTCAACGCGTACGTGCTCTTCCCCATGCCGCCGGGTACGAACATGCAGGACCCGGAGCAGCTGAACGCCTACATGGCCACCCTGCCCACGGCGGCCTTCTTCGTGGTTCTCGCAGCGCATCTCGGCCAGTCCTTCGTGGGCGGCTGGACGGGCTGGCCGGCCGGCTGGAGGTCAAGCAGCGAGTGGCCGCCTAGCGGCAACGGCATTGTTTTCAACTCGCTACAGACAGCGGCAAGACGCGTGGGATTGACCGATCACCCACCGTAAACTCGTACAGCAGCGTCCCCGAACAAATGGGTGATAGCATCGCGGACACACGGACAGTGTCACGTCACCCACAAGGACGGGCCCGATGCATCGATGCCGAGTCACCCTACGCCACCTCCTGCCGCTTGCGTTCATCGTGACGGCGCTCGTCCCGGCCATGTCGAGCCTCGGCGCGCAGGCGCCGGCCGGTTTCGTGCCGGTGACCGACGCGATGCTGGAGGACCCCGCGCCCGAAGACTGGTTGATGTGGCGGCGCACCCTGGATGGCTGGGGCTACAGCCCGCTGAATGACATCACCACAGACAACGTCAATCAGATTCAGATGGTCTGGTCGCGTGCACTGACACGCGGGAACCAAGAGAACGTCCCGATCGCCTATCGCGGTGTGCTCTACGTCCCGCTCACGCGCGACGGTATTCACGCGATCGATGCGGTTACGGGCGATCTGATCTGGGAGTACGCCCGAGACCTTCCTGACGACATCTTCAGCATTATCGGTGGCAACAGCCTCAACAACCGCAATATGGCCATCTACGATCGGCTGCTCATCAACACGAGCGCCGACAACTACGTCTATGCCGTTGATGCGACGACCGGCACGGAGGTCTGGGAGACGCAGGTGGTCGACTACCTGATCAACCCAGCCATGCAAAGTTCGGGGCCGATCATTGCGAACGGCAAGGTCATCTCCGGTCGTAGCTGCAGGCCCGAAGGGGGACCGGATGCGTGCGTGATCACAGCCCACGACGCGCTGACGGGAGAAGAACGGTGGCGACGCCGCACCATACCAGCACCCGGCGAGCCTGGTGACGAGACATGGGGCGACGTACCCTTCGAGGACCGGAAGCACGTCGGCACCTGGATGGTGCCAAGTTACGACCCGGAACTCGACCTCATCTTCATCGGGACGTCCGTCACGTCTCCCGCGCCGAAGTTCTTACTGGGCGGCACCGACCTCGCGCACCTGTATCACAACTGCACGCTCGCCATCGACGCCAGCACGGGCGACATCCGGTGGTACTACCAGCACCTCAACGACCACTGGGACCTGGACCATCCGTTCGAACGCATCCTCGTCGACACGGCCGTAGCCCCAAACGCCGATGAAGTCAGCTGGATCAACCCGCGGATTCAGTCGGGCGAAAGGCGCAAGGTGGTCACCGGCATCCCCGGCAAGACCGGCATCGTGTATACCCTCGACCGGGAAACGGGCGAGTTCCTCTGGGCACGTCCGACGATTACGCAGAACGTCGTGAGCCACATTGACGGCGCCTCTGGCGACGTGACCGAGAACGCGGAGGTTGTGTTCACCGGGCTCGGACAGGAAGTTCTCGCCTGCCCGACGTGGCAGGGCGGGAAGGACTGGGAGGCGGGCGCGTACAGTCCGCTCACCAACATGGTGTACACCCCGCTCCGCAATTCGTGCGCACGCATGCTCTCGACCCAAACCCCTCAAGGCGCTCGCGAGCGGGCCCTGACCGCGGGAGGGCAGCCGCCGCTCGAGTTGTACGCGCTCGCCGCACGTCACCAGCTCGCTCCTGGCAAGGAGCTGCTCGGAGCGGTCCATGCGGTTTCGGCCGAAACCGGCACATCGCCGTGGGTCTTCGAGACGCGCGCCGCGACCATGTCGGTCATGACAACCGGTGGCGGGCTCGTCTTTGGCGGTGACGCGAACGGGCGCTTCCGCGCGCTACATCAGGAAACAGGAGAGGTCCTGTGGGAGATCAATCTCGGCACGCCGGTGACGGGCTTTCCGATCAGCTACGCCGTCAACGGGCGCCAATACATCGCCGTGAGCACTGGGGGTGGCGCTGGCATTAACCTCAGCATGACACCGGAGATTCGCCCAAGCGGCGGCAGCCGACTTTTCGTGTTTGCCTTGCCCGATGAAGGGTAGGAAGCCCTCCTCTCTCATCGCGGCGGAATAGCGCTGGCGTCTTCGGCCGCCGCCTCCTCGTGTCGCGCGTACCGCATCATGTTGGTCAACCCGTAGTTACCCTCGTGGCAGGCGTACTCGAACATGGGAGCCGGGTTCTTGCGCCACGTCTGCCGAGCCGTCCAGGACGTCGTCCAGGTGGCTGGGTCGTCGACCGTGAACTCGTACTCGAGGATATCCGGGCTGACCCGCCGGAAGCGCTCGACGAGGACGGCGTCCCGACTGGCGCCGCGTGCCATCTGCGACGGCCCATACTTGAAGTTCCTGGTTTCGACCACCAGGGTCTCGCCCTCCCAGCGTCCGCGCGATTCGCCTCGGTCTTGCCGAAGCGTTCCGAATGGGCGGTCGCCGATCGGAATCAACCGCGTGGTGCGAAACATCTCGATGAACATCACGAGGTGGTCCTCGGTCAGAAACAGCTGCACGTTGTTGTTGTACGGAAGTGGAAGGACCGGGTGGCCGAACGTGGCCAAGCAGCGGTCGCCGAAGCTGAAGTCCTCGATTTGCTCGAGCGGATCGGTCCCAAACGACCCTGCAGGGAGCGCCGGCCGGTTCTCGGCCCCTGGCGTCCGCGAGGGCAGCCGACCGTTGGGTGGGTCGACGACGAGCGACGACCGCCGATCCGCCACGGTCGCAGTTCCCCAGTCGAGGAAGACAGTAGTGTGGATGGCGTTGCCCGGAACGGGGGCTCCCTCAGCGTCGTCTAGGCTCGTTTGCCACTCCGCCTGCTCCCGCGAGAAGGCTGCCGCCTCCTCCTCCGTCAGCACCGGCTTGTCGGCCCACTGCTCGGGACGCTCGAGTGGCGTGATGCTCCGGTAGTCCCAGACGCCGCCCAACTCCGGGACGCCCCATGCCGTGCGAGGCACCTCGTCGGATGTCTGGGTCGTGACCCGCGCCGCCAGCATGGTTCCGAGCACACTCGCCGCGACCAGTCCGGTGACGAATCGTTTGGAAAACCTCATGTCGTTCTCCTGTTGCCGTGGCGAGGACGCCCCCCCGGTGGCACGTTGCGGGGCTGCCTAATCTCGACTATTGTGCAGCAACGTCGATCCAGAGACCAGGAGTAAAGCTGGTATGCGTAGACCGAACCGTTCACAGGTCGTAGCCCTCGCCGCCGTACTCGCCGTCGCCTTCGCCGTCCATTCAACGGGGAGCGCGGAGCAGGCGGACGACGGTGGTCGTGGGTATGCCGAGCAGGACTGGCCGTTCGTGGCCGGCAATTGGTCCAGCTCCCGCTACTCCACCCTGACCGACATCTCGACCGAGACGATCGACCGGCTCGGGGGTGCCTGGGTCACGCGGCTCGAAGGGGGCGCGTCGTCGCGAGCGACGCCGGTCGTCAAGGACGGCGTCATCTATCTCACCGCCGGGGCCAACGTCTTCGCCATCGACGCGGGATCGGGCGAGCCGGTCTGGCGCTGGGAACCCGATGACGCCGAGGCAGGGATGGTGCCGTCCTGGCAAGGTGTCGGTCTGGGAGAGGAGCTCGTCTTCGTCGGCCTCCGCAGCGCCGACGTCATCGGGCTCCGCCGGGACACCGGCGAGCTTGCGTGGGTCACACCGGTCGGCAGCGTGCCGCGAGAAAGCGGCGAGATCGTCACGACGGCGCCGCTGCATGCGCACGGGAGGGTCTTCGTCGGCGTCGCCAACGGCGACGCCGGCGGGCAGGGTCGCATCGTAGCGCTCGATGCAGCCACCGGCGAAAAGCTCTGGAACTTTTTCATCGTGCCGCGTCCCGGTGAATTCGGCCATGACACGTGGCCGCAGGACTCGTCTATCTGGACACGGGGTGGCGGCGGCGTCTGGCTCAACGGCACCGTCGATCCGGACCTCGGGATGGTCTACTTTTCAACTGGCAATCCGGTCCCGATGTTCGGCGGCGAAATCCGCAAAGACGACAACCTGTTCACCGCCTCGGTCGTCGCCCTCGACGTCGAGACCGGCGAACGGCGCTGGCACTACCAGGTGGTCCGTCATGACGTCTGGGATGCGGACATCGCCACGCCGGTGCTGCTCTACGAAACCGAGGTCGATGGGCGACCTCGCAAGGGGCTGGCCGCCATGCGCGCGGACGGGTACCTCTTCCTCTTCGATCGCGAAACAGGCGAGCCACTGACACCGATCGAGGAACGGCCGGTGCCCCAGGACCCGTTCCAGCACACGGCGCCGACCCAGCCGTTCCCGGTCGGGCTCGACAGCATCCTTCCTGATTGTTCGTATTGGCGCGACCGAGTACCGCCTCCGTTCGAGTTGAGCTGCAGCTCGTACACACCACCGTCGCGCACCGAGCGTACGATCGTGGCTCCCGGTGCGCCGATACCGATGGTGCGAGTCACGCCGATGTCGTTCAGCCCTCAAACCGGCTATATCTACGCGCAGGGCCGCGCCTCGGTCGGGCTCGCGAGACGCTTTCGCGATCCGTGGCTCCTGTTCTCCACCGGTTATCAGCCCACGCTCCCCGATCCGGTCGGGGTCCTCGCCGCCATCGATGCGCAGACCGGCGCCGTGGCGTGGAAGCAGGAGTTTTCGGCCGCGCGGCTTGCCACGAGCGGTCCGCTCACTACCGCCGGCGGCCTGATGTTCTGGGGATCAGCCGATGGGCACTTCGAGGCGTACGACGCCCGAACCGGCGAGCGTGTGTGGACCTTCCCGACGAGCCCGGGCGGGGCACGCCTCCGGCCGGGCCCTGCAGCCACGTACGAGATCGATGGCAGGCAGCACATCGCCGTCCCGATGGGCAACGAGCTCTGGACGTTCGCACTCGACGGTACCGTGCCATCGAGAGCCGAGGGGCCTTCCGAGGCGCCGGAGGCGCCCCAGAGCTGGTACGGCCCCGTCGCACCTCCCCGCGAGACGGACGTGATCGAGACCGGCAGGCTGACGGAGAACCCCGAACGGATGCCGGGCGGGAAGCGGAGCGAGCTCGATGAACATTCATTCAACCCCGTCCGCGCGCTGGTCAGCGTTGGCGCGCCGGTGCAGTTCCTCAACAACGGCCAGATTCCGCACTCTATCGCGGCGCAGGACGGCAGCTGGACGACGGGCACGCTCCGGCCCGCCATGTCTGAACACGTGACCTTCGACCAGCCTGGGACGTTTCTCTACCACTGCACGGATCACCCCTGGGCGATCGGCGAGATCACCGTGCAAGAGGAGGAGTAGCGACCCGTGTCGGCAAGGCGAATCAGCGGGGCCGGGGGGCACGCTGGAGCCACTCCACAATGAGCGGCGTGACAAGCTCCGGGACCGCGCTGTGCGGGTCATGCCCGACCCCCTCGAGCACCTGAATCGTCAGATCGCCTTCGACCCACTCCCACATGTCGTTCAGCGTGGGGTTCTTGAACGGGCCGCTGGCTTTGCCGTAGATGAACAGCGTCGGTGCCTGGACGGGCGGGAAGCTGCCGAAGGTGAATCCGAACCCTTCAGTCTCGAGCGTCACCGGCGACCGAGGCCAATTGGCTTTGTAGAAGCTGACGATGGACCCGACGTCCAGCCGTTCGTACGCGTCCTTCCGCAGCTGCATCAGTTCCGCCGACTCGCCGGGAACCGGCTGAAAATTCTGCACGAACCCCTCGAGCTGCGCGCCGGCCTCCGGGTTCTCCTGCATGCCGCGCTGGAACGTGCTGGCCGCCTGTTGCTCGGGATTATCCACAAGCTCGCGAATCAATCCGGCTGGATGAATCGACCCCAAAGAGATCAACCGCTCCGTGCGCTCGGGATGGGCCATGGCGAAATGCCACGCATGCAGACCACCGCTGTCCTGTCCGACGAGGGTCGCCCGCTCCTCGCCGAAGTGATCGATGATGGCGTTGATGTCCTCGGCGATCTTGGCGGACGAATAGTGCTCGTCCCCGACCGGCTTGTCGCTGCCGTCGGTCCCCCGCGTGGACATCGAGACGACGCGATAGTGCTCCGAGAGCGATACGATCTGATGTCGGAAGTCGAACCACGGGCCGAAGATACTGTGGACGAAAATGACCAGCGGACCCTCGCCAACGGTGTGGTACACGATCTTGACGCCGTTCGAATCGACCGAGCCCTCGGTGGCGGTCACCGACGCCCCTCTCCAGTCGCTGATCGTCACCTCTGCCCCGGCACGCGCCACTCCTGGTGCCACCAGGCACACGGCTGTGACGGTGACGGTGACGAACTTCGAGCGCAACAATGACGTGGGTTTCTTCTTCATTGAGGGCAGATCATACATGCAACCGGACCGGAGACCTCAGTTCGGCAAGGCGAAGACGAAGATATTGCTTCCACTGCTCGGCCGCAGCTCTGGGGTCATGGCGCTCCAGCGTGAGGCGTTCCCACCGGTTCCGGTACTCGCTACCACATACTGTCGCCCCTCGACGGCGTAGGTGATCGGGAACCCACTCACGGGCGACCCCAGGTTGATCTCCCACAGCACTTCGCCGGTCTCATCATCGTGGGCGCGAAACCGGCCGTTGATGTCGCCGCCAAACACCAGCCCACCGCCCGTCGCCACCAGCGACATCGTGGCTGCCCGCTGTTCGTAGATCCAGCTGGTCTCACCGGTCTCGGCGGAGATTGCCCATACCGAACCCAGTTGATCCGTGCCCGGCGCCAGCTCGAAACGCATGCTGAGGCTGTAGAGAGACGTCCGGCCATCATCGAGGGCTGCCATGCGGGCGCAGGCGTTTCGAAGTGGCATGTACATCATCTTGGTGCGCGGACTGTAGACCCCCGCTTCCCAGTCCTTGCCTCCCATGGCCGAGGGACAGGTCAGGACCGCCTGTCCGAAATCGCCCAGGACGACCTCCGGGTTCTCCGACACCACGCCGGTGGTCCCGTCGATATCACTGATGACGTTCTGGGTGACGGTGGGCGTGGCCCACAGAAACTCGCCCGTTTCGCGATCGAGGGTGTACACGATGCCCGTCTTGCCGGGGATTCCGGTCACGACGCGACGCTCCTCACCTGGCTGCAGCCGAGGATTGATCCAGCGCACCACGTCAGGGCTAGGCCGCACGGCGGTGTCGACCAACAGACGCTCGAACGGGTGGTCGAGATCCCAATGGTCGTTCAGGTGCTGGTAGTACCAGACGATCTCGCCGGTGTCGGCGTTGAGCGCCAGCGTGGAGTTGTGATAGAGGTGGACGTTGTCGATACCGCCCAGCATGAACTTCGGGGCGGGCGAGGTGACCGACGTACCGATGTAGAGGAGGTTCAACTCCGGGTCGTAGCTGGGTACCATCCACGTGCCTACGTGTCTGCGCTCTTCGTAGGGCACGTCGCCCCACGTCTCGTCACCTGGCTCTCCGGGCCGAGGAATCGTGCGCCGACGCCACAGCTCCTCACCTGTTCGCGCATCGTGCGCCGTCACGACACAGGCCTCGGGACCAGCCCGCGGCATACAGCTACGTCCCGAGATGACCTTGCCGTTCGCGATGATCGGTCCTGAGCTCTGATTGGCCGGGTTGACACGGTAGTCCAAGATCTCAGTTTCCCACACCAGCTTCCCGGTGGCCGCATCCAGGGCGAACACGTAGTCATCGACGCTGGTGTCAATGATCAGCCTGTCGAAGATCGCTAGATTCCGGTTCGTCGTGCACACGCCCGGTAGCATGAAGTCGCACACATCGTCCGGAAGCGGTCGTCGATACTCCCAGATGAGATCACCCGTCGCCGCATCGATCGCCTGAATGACATCGCTTGGATTCGGCATGTACATGACGCCGTCGTGCAGTAGCGGCGTGCCTTGCTGGCGCCCCGGTGAGTTCAAGGCGCGCGACCAAACCAGGCGCAGGTCACCGACGGTGTCGCGGTCGATCTGGTCCAGCGGGCTGTATCCCCAGCTGTCCAGCGTGCGACGCCACATCAGCCAGTCTTCCGGCGAAGGATCCTGGAGCATCGCATCGGTGACCGGCTCGAACGCTCTTTCCTGGGCGCTTAAAGCTGCGTCACCCAGCAACGCCACGGCGGGCACCAAGCAGACGAGCGCGCCCAGCGTTGTCGCGAGACTTCTCGATGTCATCGGTGTCTTGACGCCCGCTACACGTCCGACAGATAGGTCAGCTGACCGGTGCTGTCGCCGAGCTGCTCGGTCGGCACCCCGACCTTGTCGAGCAGACTGAGCTGCAGGTTGGTCAGCGGAGTGTCGTCGGCGACCTTGAGATGGCGGCCGCCCCGCAACCGGCCTCCGGCCCCGCCCGCCACGAGAATCGGCAAGTTGACGTGCAGATGCCGATTCCCATCGCTGATCCCGCATCCGTAGAGCATCAGCATGTGGTCCAGCAACGTGCCGTCGCCGTCTGGGGTGGACCGCAGCCGGTCGAGGAAGTAGGCGAACTGCTCGATGTGATGCTGGTTCAGCTTGGCCAGCTTCGCCATCCGCTCCGGCTTGTTCTGGTGGTGTGATAGCCCGTGATGTGGGTCCGGGATCCCCAGCTCGGGATAGGTCCGGGGGCTGACCTCCCTTGACATCATGAAGGTGATGACCCGTGTCATGTCTGTCTGCAACGCCAACACCTGCAAGTCGAACATCAGCCGCGCATGGTCGGCGAACGTGTCCGGGATCCCTCCGGCAGGCCGCGCCAGCTCTGGCAACTCGACCACGCTTTGGTTTTCGGCCAGCTGGATCCGCCGCTCGATGTCGCGGATGGCGTCGAGATACTGCGTGACCTTCCCACGGTCTTCTGGCGACAGAACGCTGCGGAAACTGTCGACCTCGTGCACCAGCGAGTCGAGAATGCTTCGATCCTCTCGGATCCGCTTCAGCCGGGCCGCCTGGCTCGTGTCGTCAGTATCACCGAAGAGCCGTTCGAACACGGCGCGTGGCTGATTCTCCATCGGCAGCGGGGTGGTCGGGTTGCGCCACGACAGGGTGTTCGCGTACGCACAGCTCCATCCGGCCTCACAGGCGCCGATCAGCTCGTTCGGGTCGAGCGCGAGCTCCAGCGACGTCAGCGGCGTCTCCTGTCCGATCCGGCTCGCGGCAATCTGGTCGATCGAGGTCCCGCCGCGGATGTCCGGCCCTTCGGTCTGCTTCGGGTGCACCCCGGTGAGGAACGCCGAGGCCGCGCGGACATGGTCGCCGGTGCCCTCGCTCGGCAGCGGGAACATCGGGGCACTCGCGAGCCCGGTCACGACGGTGAGCTGGTCACGGAACGGTGTGAGTGGCGTCAGCGTCTGCGGGAGATCGAAGCTGGCGCCCTCGGCCGTCGGCGTCCACTGGTCCATGATGACGCCGTTGGGCACATAGCCGACGAAGAGCCGAGGCACCGGCCGAGCGGCGGTCTTCCGCATCGCCGACAGCGCCGGCACCATACCGTCCAGGAGCGGCAGAGCCAGCGTCGCGCCGACTCCCCGAAGAAACGTCCGACGCGGCAACGCCTTCTTGGTGATGATCATGACGCGGGGCCTCTCCTCATCTGAAACGGGACACTCCGGGCGATCCCAACAATCAGCGCCGACCAACGGTAGTCCTCCGCCGCCGCCTCGCGAACGATCCGACGGACCGCAGGGGCATCGTAGTACTCTACACCGCGCCCCAACGCGAAGGTCAGCAGTTTGTCCGTCACGGTGGTCACGAAGTTCTCCGGCCGCCGGAGCAAGGCCGCGGCCAGCGAGCTGGGCCCATCCACCGGGGTGCCATCGGCCAGCTGACCGGACGCGTCGATCGGGGTCCCCGCCTCGCTGGTCGTCCGCCACCGACCGATGCCGTCGAAGTTCTCCAACGCAAACCCGAGCGGGTCCATCACTCGGTGACAGGCCGCACATGCCGGACTCGCCCGATGCGCCTCCAGCCGAGCGCGCACCGACTGCGGCGGCTCATCGCTCTGGTCATTCTCAGTCAACGTCGGCACGTCCGGGGGTGGCGGGGGGGGCGGCGAGCCCAAGACGTTCTCGAGTAGCCACTTCCCGCGGACCACCGGCGACGTTCGGTGCGCGTAAGAAGTCACCGTCAGCAGGCTTCCCTTTCCCAGTAGCCCGCGCCGCGGCGTGAGATCGCCCCGAAGTGTGATCCGACGGAAATGGTTCCCGTAGATGTTCGGCACGCCATAGTGCTCGGCCAGCCGCTGGTTGACGAACGTCTGGTCGGACGTCAGGAGCTCACGCACACTGTGGTCCTCGCGGATCTGGCTATCGAGAAACAGCTCCATCTCCCGAGCCATCGCCTCGCGCAGGTTGGCATCGAAGTCGGCGAAGGCATACGGGTCGGGCGAGACGAGGGCCATGTTGCGAAGATACAGCCACTGCCCCCCGAAGTTGTCGACGAGGGTGCGGGCCCGGGGGTCGGCCAGCATCCGCGCCACCTGCGCCTCCAGCACGCCCGGCCGGCGGAGGTCTCCCCTCTCGGCCACCGTCAACAGCTCATCGTCTGGGACGGTGCTCCATAGGAAGAACGACAGCCGGGAGGCCAGCTCGAGGTCTGTGATCTGATACGGAGTACCTGGCGCGAGCCCGTCCGGGTCACGCTCACGGCGGAACAAGAAGTCGGGGCTCACGAGCATTCGCCGCAAGGCCATCTCGATACCGGTATCGAAGTCTCCGTCAATCCGCCCGCGGTGGAAGAAGCCAAGCAACATCTCGATATCGCCGGCGGTGAGCGGGCGCCGGAATGCCAGGCGGCCACGATGAGCGAGGATCTCCCGCGCGCAGGCAGTCTCTTCTGGACCGGACGGGACGGCGGCGGCCGGTGGTCGGCAGCTAAAGATGACGCGCCGGCTGGGCGTGTCGCCCCGGCCAGTCACGTTGTATGGCCCGTGTAGCTCGACCCGTCCGATGCCCGGGTCCCGAGTCTCGTCGCCGGCGTACTCGTAGCTCTGGACCGCATAGTGCGGCCGACGCATGCCCTCCAGGATCGCGGCCTGGTCGACGAAACTCACGGCAAACAGGTGCGGACCGGCAGGAGCAACAAACCGCACCTCCTGGCCATCTTCCGGTGGGTTCCGGTAGTCGCGGGCGCGTGGCTGGTCTCCGTCGTTCGGCAGGGGCCCACCCACCGTCAGTGATTTCACCAACGCGCCGTCCAGCCGCACCTCGAGTTGGTGCGGGTCGACGAGTCCGCGAACCCGCCCGTCGTAGGTGCGGGCGAGATACACCTTGGCCACATACTCGCCGTCGACGGGGAAGGTGTGCCGTACGGCCAGGCCCCCACGAGAGCCGAAGGGCAGATCATCGCTGATGCGACCGTCTTGTTTCAGGTACTTGTCGACGACGAAGATCTCAGTGGACGGCGCCGTCGTCGCATCACCGACCGCCAGACGGCTGATCTTCCTGGCCGCCGACAGATACCGCTCGGTCAACATCGGCGACACCGACAGGACATCGGCGATGTTGTCGAACCCGTAGCCAGAGTCGTCGGCCGGGAGCAGCGACTGGCCGTCGATCTCGAGGGCGAGGAGATCACGGATGGCGTTGGTGTACTCGGCTCGGTTCAGCCGGTGGACCGCCGGACGTCGTCCCGGGTTCGGGTCGGTGGCGGCAACCCCATCAAGCGCCCCCTCGAGCCGGGCGGCGATGCGTTCGTACTCGGTGTCGTCCGGACGCAGGCGGCCGGGCGGCGGCATCGTCCGAGTCCGCAGCTTGCGCACCACGGTCTCCCACAACTCGACCTCGGCACTGTTCTGGCCGACCTGGCCGAGATCGAGCTCCTGCAGCGACAACCCAGCGGTCAGCGTCCGGTCGTTGTGGCAGGCGACACAGTGGCGGTCGAGGAGAAGCCGGTCGCTGTCGGCGGCCGGCTGCGGTTGGGTGGCTGTCTGCGACTCCGTGGTTGGTTGCGGTTGTGCGGCCGCTGGCCCGGCCCCGCACCAGAGCGCGGCGAGCAAGAGTCGCAGGATGCGTCCACCTCGTACCACCATTAGAGAATGCAATATAGTGAGGGGCGACGCGGGGAGTCAACAAACCGGACACGAGGCTGATGTCGAATCGCAACCTTGCGTGTATCGCCGCACTCGCGGTCGGGCTCTTGGGCTGGCCGCTGGCGGGTCTCGCGACGGGCCAACCGAGTGTCGACGGCTCGCCGCTGATTGCCGCCGCCCGGACCGCCGACACAACGGGAGCTCGCGCCTCGCTCTCGGCTGGCGCCGATGTCAACGACCGCTACGGCGACGGCACGACTGCCCTCCACTGGGCGGCCCATCGCGACGCCGCCGACCTGGTCGCCCTGCTCCTCGCGGCAGGCGCCGACGTCAATGCCGCCGACGACCACGGGGTGACCGCCCTCTCCCTCGCATGTCTCAACGGCAGCACGGTGGTCGTCGAGACGCTCCTGGCTGCCGGCGCCGACCCGAACGCCGCCCGCGTCAACGGTGAGACGCCCCTGATGACGGCCGCCCAGGTCGGCAACGTCGACGTCGTGCGAGCGCTCCTGGCCGCCGGGGCCGACCCGAACGCCACCGAATCCACCCTCGAGCAAACTGCCCTGATGCGCGCGGTGGCGGAGAACCACACGCCGGTCGCGCGGGTCCTGATCGAAACCGGGGCGTCCGTCTCGGCCCGCTCCAAGAACAGTTTCACGGCGCTGCTGTTTGCCGCACAGCAGGGCGGCGTCGACGCCGCGCGTCTCCTGCTTGCCGCCGGGGCCGATGTCAACGAATCAGCCCCGGATGGGATCGGCGGCCACACAAACGCCAAGACGAGATTCGTCCCCGACACCGATGCCGCCGCGCTGCTCGTGGCGATCGACAGCGGGCACGCCGACATGGCGCGCTTTCTCCTGGAGCGGGGCGCCGACGCGAACCACGCCGGGGCCGGCCGAACAGCGCTCCATGCTGCCGCCCAGCGGGAGATACCGGACGTGGCCACGGCGCTGCTGGACCACGGCGCCGACCCGAACGCGGGTCTGGAGCGGCGGCTACCGTTCGTGTCCCGGCGGATTACACAGAACAACGGGTTGGCGCCATCCAACATCGGCGCCACGCCCTTCTTCCTGGCCGCCAGCTTCGGCGATCTAAAGATGATGCGGATCCTGCTGAACGGGGGCGCCGACCCGATGCGGCGGACCGACGACGGCACGACGGCGCTCATGGTGGCCGCCGGGGTCGACTATGTCCAGGGGCAGGACAAGTACGGCCGGCGCCGGTTCAACGACGACGTGCCACTACAAGAATCGGCGCTCGAGACGATTCGTTTCCTGCTAGACCTCGGCCTCGACATCAACGCCACCAACCGCTACAAGCAGACACCGCTGCACGGCGCCGTCTATCTCGGCGGCACCTCGCTCGTGTCGTTCCTGGTCGAGCGCGGCGCGGACATCAACGCGGTGAATGCGCGTGGCCAGACGCCGTGGCTGATCGCGGCCAAAGGCGAGTATCGCTCCGGCTCCTTTAATACCAAGCCGAAGACTGCCGAGATCCTCGTTCGGCTGGGGGCGGATACCTCGCTCGGGCACGACCTCGGCAAGGACTTCCCCGGCTCCAGGGCAGACTATCGCCAGTAGCCTCTCTCCAATCGAAAGGGCAACACCATGAGCATGCTAGGCAAGGTGGCTCTCACCGCAGTTCTGACCCTCGCCATGTCCAGCGCGGCCATGGCCCAAGTGGACGAAATCCTCGAGGCCCACTTCCAAGCCGTGGGCGGACTCGACAAGTTGTCCGGAATCAAGACCGTCAAGCGTTCGGGTAGCTCGACACTGGGCGGTGTCGCGGGCAACCTGGAAGGATCGAGGGAAGAAACGGCGGTTGTCGGCAAGAAATCGTATTCCAAGAGCGACTTGGGGGTCCTCTCGGAAACGACCGGCTGGAATGGCACGATTGGCTGGAGGAATGGAGCGCAGGGCTTGGTCGATCTTGAAGGGGACGACCTTGCATTCGCGAGAACGGCCATGTACCTCGACCCGTTGCACAGCGCCTACGAGCAGTTCGGCAGTTCGGCGCTCAGTCTGGGTGCGGACAAGATGGTCTACGGCAAGGACTGCGTGACTCTCACGCAGGAAGGAGCACCTGTCTCGTACTACATCGACAAGGAGTCGCAGTATCTCGTCGGCGTCGAAATCACGACGACCGATCCGACGATGGGTGAGATAACGTTGATGATCGGGTACGGTGACTACACGGAATACGGCGGCGTCATGTTCCCCAATACGAGCTCGTTGGACATCGCCAACGGAATGATCACCGTCGACACGACATACGAGACAACGGAAATCGATGTCGACGTGGACGAGGCGATCTTCGAGAAACCGTAGATCGCGCGAAACACCCTCGCCCTGTCACCTTTTCCGACCTGTGGAGACTAGGTCTGTGACGGCCACCTAACGAGCCGTCTCACATCCGCGGAGGTCTCCATGAGAGTCATCACATCTCGGACACTCGTCGCCGGCGGCGTCATCGTCGCCCTTGGCGTACTCGGATCGCCGAGCATCGCGACCGGCGGCGAACCGCCAGCGGCCTTCGGCGTCGAAGTACACGGCACGGGCTCGCCCGTGCTCCTCCTCCCGGGCCTGAGCTCCAGCGGCGATGTCTGGGATACCACCGTTGCGGCGCTCGAGGGACGCTACGAAGTCCACGTACTGAGCCTGGCCGGCTTCGCGGGCCGTCCTCCTGTCGAGGGCGCGTTCCTGCCGCGGGTGCGAGACGACATCGTGGCCTACATTCGGGACCAGCAGCTGGACCGCACCGCCGTCGTCGGTCACAGTCTCGGAGGCTTTCTGGCGTTCTGGCTTGCGGCGACCGAGCCTGGCCTCGTCGGGCCGATTGTCGCGGTCGATGGCGTGCCCTTCCTGCCAGGTCTGATGGATGCGAGCGCCACCGAGGACTCGGTTCGTCAGATGGCCGAGGGCACCAAGGCGATGATGTCCTCGATGACCCCTGAACAATTCGCCATGCAGACGCGGATGTCGGTCACGGCAATGGTCACCGCACCGGCGGACGTCGAGTGGCTGACGGCGCAAGGTGCCGCGTCTCACCCGCCGACCGTGGCCCAGGCAGTGTTCGAGCTGATGACGACCGACCTACGTGACGACGTCGCGACCATCGAGTCGCCGGTGCTCCTTCTGGCCGCCGGCGCGGCGGCGTCGACGCCGGAGGGGCGCGCGCGGCTCCAGCGAAGCTACGAGGCCCAGGTTGCATCTATTCCAGACCATCGGGTCGTCGTGGCCGACCAGGCCAGACATTTCATCATGCTGGACGACCCTGACTTTTTTCATACGACCCTGTCCGGATTCCTCGCCGCTGCCGCCGGCCCCGGGAGTGCGCGGTGAGCCCCGTCGGCGCGGTGGGTGCGCGACTCGAACCTGACGTGCTCGCGGCTACCGGTGGCGACGCCCAAGCGTTCGGGCGACTCGTCGACGAGACCAAGAGCGCCGTCACCGCGATCGCGCTCGCTATTGTCGGCGACTACCCGGCAAGCCAGGACATCGCGCAGGATGTGTTCCTCTCGGCGTGGCGCAATCTCGGCAAGCTGCGCAGCACCGCCAGCTTCCTGCCGTGGCTGCGACAGACCACCCGCAACCGTGCCCACTCCTGGCTGCGCGATCACGGACGCCGCCGGCTGGCGGCAACCCGGGTCGATGAGCTACTGCCGGAGGTGGCCGACAGCCGCCCCGACCCTGCCGCGCTGCTCACCGAGCGGGAGGAGCGACGGCTCGTCTCCCAGGCGCTCACCGAGCTGCCGGACGAGGCGCGTGAAGTCATCATCTTGTACTACCGCGAAGGCCAGTCGGTCGCGCAGGTGGCTGACTTGCTCGAGCTCACACCGGACGCGGTCAGGCAGCGTCTGGCCCGTGGCCGCCGCCGGATGCGCGAGACCGTCGCCGAGCGTCTGGGCCACGCGCTCTCACGAACCGCGCCAACCGCCGCGTTCACCGCTGCCGTAGTGACCGGGCTCAACGTCGCCGCCCCGCCGGTGGCCGCCTCTGCTGCCATGGGCACCGCGGCCAAGCTGGGTGGCGCGTCGCTGGCCGCCAAACTGGCGGTCTTGCTGGGTGGAATACTGCTGGGAGCGTCCGGTGGGATCTTCGGCATCATTTTCGGTTTGCGCTGTGAGTTCCGACAAGCGGATGCGACCGAGAGACGACAGCTGCGCCGGTTCGCGAGCACCGGCGTCGGGCTGGTGCTCGCCACGTCGGCAGGTTTCGCCTTCTCGAGCGAATCCGGCACCTGGCTCGTGCCAACCCTGGTCTACTTACTGTTCGTATTCGGGTTGGGGTGGATGTACGGCGTCTGGCTACCCCGAATCACCGCCCCCCGCCTCGCCGCCGAGCGGGCGGCGGACCCGCAGGCCGAGGCTCGACAGCGAAAACAGAAACGCCTAAGCCGGATCGGCTTCGCCGGAGGCACCCTGATGGGCGGTGCGGGACTCCTCGCGGGTCTGTGGATAGCCGGGATGTTGCCGTGAGACTCTACGGCCCCGGATCAGGTTAAATCCTCGTCGCCGGATCGACCGGCTCGGACGGCTGATTGTTCGCAGCCGTCAACTCGCTTCCCCGCACCTGGTACTGGACGTTCCCCCGGCTGGGAGTGGCTGAGTCCTGTGCGTGTCCACGACGGGGAGTGACGGTGCCGAGGGCTCGACGAAAGAGGGTGGTCACCGCCTCGAGGAAGCGCCTCACGATGCCGATCTGCGACTGGAAGCCGTTCCGGAGGAAGGTGTTGCCGACGATGGTACCGCAGGAGCCGCCGAAGTCGGCACCGAGGTGCCAGTTGTCGATGAAAGTGCAGCCGCTGACGGTATAGCCGCGCACATCGTCGGAGACGATGAGTCCGACGCCAGCGTTGTTGTTGACCATGACGCCGGACATGGCGAGCTCGCCGCTACGGATGACGAGTCCGTGGTGCGGGAAGGGCTGCGTTTTGGCGGTATTGAGCGAGCCGGCATTGAAGACGATGCCGCCAGTGATCTCGACGTTAAAGCCCTCTTCGACCAGGACGTTCTCCGAGTTGCAGGAGGCGAACCAGGCGCCGGTGGTCGTGACATAGGTCTTGTCGCGGATCACCAGGCCATGCTCCCCGACGTCACAGGCGCCTCCGGTGACGAAGAGCTCGCGGTTTTCGGCACGCTGTTCGGTGCGGTCGACCAGGATGCAGTAGTCGACCTCGACCAGATCACAGTCCTGGATCCAGACACCACCGGTGTTGCCGGCCAGGTGAACACCCTTCGAACCTGGTGGACGGTCGATGGCAGGGAACCGGCAGCCGCGAATCCTGACGTCGGTCGCGTCTTTGAGCTCGATGGCGGTGCCGCGGAAGCGCCAGAAGAACAGATCTTCGTAGCGTAGATCCCCGGCCAGACTAGCACCGGGGTTCACCCCGGGAACGGCCACTCTGATACCGCTCCCGAACTTCTTGGTCAAGGGATCGTCGACATCGATCTTGACCCGTACGATCGACACGTGGCTGGCGCCGGTGACCAGATTGAAGGCGGTGCTGATCGGCTGCATGTCGAGCGTCGCCAGGATGGCGAGGTCGTGGATGTGGGTGTCGGTCGCACTGTTGTCCCAAACGAAGAGGTCGCCGTCGAACGTCCAATTGAGTCGTGAGCTGAAACCCTCGCCACGTATGGTGACGGGCTGCAGGTTGTTCTTGTGCAAGGTCTGGGTGATGAGGTAGTTGCCCGGTGGGAAATAGACCGTGCCGCGGGCGTTGGACGAGGCCTGGTCGAGACGGTCCTGGATGGCTGCCGTGTCGTCGGCCAAGCCGTCGCCCATGGCCACGAGCGTCGAGCCGGATCGGGGTTGCGTCACATCGAAGACTGGAAACGCCATATCCTTGACCTCGCTTTCTCAAGGAAATCTGGGGAAGACCACGGTGCTTTGAGATGCTCCCGAGAGAATGGCGCGCCCTGCAGGACTCGAACCTGCGGCCTTCTGGTTCGTAGCCAGACGCTCTATCCAACTGAGCTAAGGGCGCACGGAACCCGCCATCGCCGAGACATCGCGGGCAGGGGATCCGGATTATATCAGGGCCCCCCTCTCACCTCCCGGAGCAAACCGTGACCCACCGGGAAAGGGTCGCCAAGAGAAATGGGCAAACGCCCACCGATGGGGCGCTCTCCGGCGATCGCGCGAACGGCTGACTCCTGCGCGAGGTCGTGGACGTCGTATGTGAGCAGCATCGTCGGCAGCTCTTCGAGAAACGTCGCGACGTACGGATTCCCAAAGAACACCGCCACAAACGGTTGTCCGCTTTCCGCCGCGTCTCTGGCGACGCGACGGAGAACTCCGACGAGCTCACCGTCGAGATCCATCCGCCCGCTCAGCGAGGCGGCGCGAACAAAAACCCCGGCCACGATCGCGTCGTATTGCGACGCCGTCTTCCGGACCAGCTCGATCTCAGCCTCCGGGGTGCGGTCGGACAGTTCGATGGCCGTGACGTTGGGCCACCGCAACTCCAGCTCAGGTATCAGAGCGCGGCTTGGGACGGTCACTCCCCACCCGGCCGGATAGTCCAGCACCGAAAGATAGAGCAGATTGGCGGAGCGGCCGACTCTCAACGGGACATCATCTCCCTCGTCCTTGAGCAGGGTGATGGAGCGTTCGCTGATATTCCGCGCCACCGCCAGATGCGCACGAGTTCCGACGACGAGCGGGAGCGTGTCGAGGGCGACGCGACCTGACCGATGCAAACCGAGGCCGGCCTTGGCCGACAGGATGCGCAGGACCGCCTCGTCGAGACGGGCCTCCGTGATCTCGCTGCGGGCAACGGCCTCACTGATCCCGCGGAACGCGGCGCGGTCGTCTGGAGAGTGGAGCACCATATCGTGCCCCGCCCCCACGGCGCGGGCTGCGCCCTCGGCCGGACTCACGAGCTCGGTCACGGCCTGCATCCGCATGGAGTCGGTGAAGACGAGTCCGTCGAAGCCAAGATCGTCTCGCAGGAGTTGCCCGACGATGCGAGGACTGAAGGTCGCGGGCGTGGCCGGGGCCGATTCCAGCGCCGGCAGCTGAATGTGCGCCGTCATCACCGCGTCGGCACCGGCCATGATTCCGGCCCGGAACGGCGGAAGCTCGACCTGTTCGAGCCGCTCGCGCGGGTGCGCGATGAGTGGAAGCCCACGGTGCGAATCAACGTCGGTATCACCGTGACCGGGAAAGTGCTTGAGGGTCGCGAGCATTCCTCCTGCTCTCAATCCCTTGATGTATGCGGAGGCAATGGCTCCAACCTGGGTGGGGTCTTCGCCAAACGACCGGGTGTTGATGACGGGGTTTCGGGCGTTGTTATTGACGTCCACCACCGGGGCGAGATTGACGTGCACACCGATGGCCCGCGCCTCCGCTGCCGTGATACGACCGGCCTCGTAGGCGAGGCTCGGGTCACCGGTCGCCCCGAACGCCATCGCCCGGGGAAAGGTGGTGCCCCCGCTCATTCGAAAACCGATCCCGGTCTCGAAGTCGGCCGTGACGAGCAAGGGTGTCGGCGAAATCGCCTGCAGTCGATTGAGCAGCGACGCGGCCGCGAGCGGCTGGCCCAGGACGTTCCGGGCAGCGCGCGGATTCAGGAGGAGGTTGGACCGAGGCTGACGGGCACCAAACACGAGCATGCCCCCGACGTGATATTCGTGAATCAGATCGGTGAGCTCCTCGTACGTCTCACTGTCGCTGCTGGTATACGACGAGTAGAACGACGGAACGAGGAGTTGCCCAATCTTCTCGGCCACCGACATCGTAGCCAGCTGTCGTCGACCCATCGGCGGGACTCGGAGTCGAGTTCACCCTGGGGGGCCGTCGAGCATTGGACCTGGATGGCGCACAACAGCCCGGTCAGCAACGAACCGACAACGGCACGATTCCGCACCGTGGCGCTGGGCACGCCCGGATACTACCCCATCTATAATCGCTCGATGAGCCACACCGAACACCGGCAGACCGCACCGAGGGTCGCGCGGTGTTACGTCATCACCATCAGCGACACCCGGACTGCCGAAACAGATACCGGCGGCCACATGGTCGGCGACCTGTTGACCGGAGATGGCCACGAGGTGGTCGGCAAGTCGATCGTGCCAGATGACCCCGGACGCGTGCGAGAGGCGATCGAGGAGCAGTTGGCCAACCCGGACGTGCAGGTGGTGGTCACCACCGGCGGTACGGGGATCAGTTCACGCGACCAGACCTATGAGGTGGTTAACGGCTTGCTCGACAAACGGATCGATGGATTCGGAGAGCTCTTCAGGGCACTCAGCTATCAGGAAGTGGGCACGGCCGCGATGTTGAGCCGGGCGGTGGCCGGCACGGCCAGAGGCAAAGTGCTCATCAGCATCCCCGGCTCGGTCAATGCCGTACGGCTGGCAGTCACCAAACTCATTCTTCCCGAGCTCGGACACCTCGTCAGGGAGGCCTCACGTTGAGGATGCGTCCGATCCGGGAAACGATCCCGATCGACGAGGCGTTGAGGATAGCGCACGAAGCGGCGCTCCCGATGGAGCGCACCGTGGAGGTAGCTCTGGCGGAGGCCAACGGGCGGGTGTTAGCGTCAACGGTCACGGCCACGCAGGATGTCCCGCCGTTCAACCGCGCCGCGATGGACGGATACGCCGTCGTCGCCGCAGACACCTTTGGCGCGAACCGGCAGGACCCACGGGTACTCCGTTGCGTGGAGACCGTGCATACGGGGAGCGTGCCGACCCGGGTGTTGACCGCCGGTGAGTGCACCCAGATCGCCACCGGCGCTCCGATGCCCGATGGGGCCGACGCCGTGGTCATGGTCGAGGAGACAGAACCGGGGGCCAACGACGAGATCCGGGTCTTCATCCCCGTGTATCCCCGACAGCACGTCGGACGACAGGGCGCCGATATTTCTACCGGGCAGATCGTTCTCGACCCGGGTGTCGTCCTGACTCCGAGCCGGGTCGGTGCCATCGCGGCGCTCGGACTGTCGGAGGTCAACGTCTTCGACAAGCCGACGGTCGCGATCCTCTCCACGGGCAACGAGATCATCGAACCCGGTCAGCCGCTGGGACCTGGACAGATCTATGACATCAACCGATTCACGCTCGGGGCCGTGATCGAGGAACACGGTGGTATCGGCGTCCGTCATCCAACGGCGGCCGACACGCTGGAGGCACTCGAGACCGCGGTGGACGCCGCGTTGACTCACGATGTCCTGGTCTTCTCTGGCGGCAGCTCGGTTGGCGAACGAGACCTCACCCTCGACGTTCTCGAACGGAAGGGGGAGGTGCTGTTTCACGGTATCGCCGTCAAGCCGGGTAAGCCAACGGCATTCGGTCGAATCGGCGATACACCAGTTCTGGGTATGCCGGGGTATCCCACGTCCTGTCTCTCGAACGCCTACATGTTGCTGGTTCCGCTCCTGAGGAGGATGGCGCGTCTGCCCCCTCACCGGATGCGCACCGTGTCGGTGCCCGCGGCCCAGCGCTTTGTCTCGACCACGGGTCGCCATCAGTTCTATACGGTGCGGGTTGAGGGGGGCGAGGCTGTTGCTGCGTTCAAGGCCTCCGGTGACATCACCAGCATGTCCGACGCTGACGGCTACATCGAGATCCCCGCCCAAACGGACATTGTCGAGAAGGGTGAGGTGGTCGAGGTGAAGCTGTTCTGATCTCAAGCGCCAGCCACGGTGCCGCGCCTGGGCCAGCGCTTCTCGACTTCTCTAGACCACTCGAGCTCGAGCTCGTCACAGGTGGCGAGATCGAAGACCGGGGCCGTGACCGCGTACTGTCCCCGGAACTCGGTGTGACACCGATAGCAGATCGAGAGGCTCTTGAGCCGCCGGTAGACAAACAGATCGATCAGGGCGACGACACCCAGAACGCCGTAGGCGATAAGGTCGAGACCGTACCAGTAGAAACCCGCGCTGATCAGGGCGGCGACCACCATCACGGTCAAACCCAGCTTCGGGTCAAAGTCCTTGCGAAAGTAGAAGTCGCGGCCCTCGCACAACGGACACGCATCCACGGCCTCGTCGGCCCGCACGGCATCGGTAACGGCGAGCGGTATCGTCGCGCCACATCCACCACACGTCGCGTGGTCGGGTGGGTCGGTGGCGTCGATACGAAGACCGCTCTCGCAGGTGGGGCACCTGAGGGTGACAGTCACACTGGCACCCGCGTCGTGACCAACAGATACTTCGCGAGCACCTCGCCGACCACCACCGTGAAGAAGTCGACATACAGGATGCCGGTGGCCGATTGGGTTGAACGGATCTTTGCCGTCTCCCAGGTCAGATAGGACAGGAGCGCCGGCGAGCCCAGACCGAACAACACCCGCTGCCACAGGAAGACGCCGTCGAGCGACAGCACGTAGCGGTCGTAGCCTGCTCCCGATGGCGAGTGCCACGTCTGCAGCGCCACCCAGACGACGACCGCGACCACGGCCACGCGAAGGATGGTGGTGCCGATGTGAAACTTGACCATCGACTGCAGCAGCGCCACGTCCATCGACGGCAACACGAGATACCAGTGGCCGAGGATCATGGCCGTCGACGCGCCGCCGAGAAGCGCGGCCGATGACAGAAAGCTCACGACGGTCAGGGCAGGAGATGGAGCCATCTCCCCAACCCCGAATCCAAGTCCCTGGGCGACCATCGCGACGCCCCCACCGATGACGGCGACCCAGAGCAAGAGCGGCCGAACACCTGCGAGCGCCCTCCCGATCGACGCCCAGTAGAGCAGCAGCGTGCAGGTGGCCACGACGAGGGCCGTCAGCGCCAACGACTCCAGAGGCACGTTGCCACCGGTGTCGGGACGAAACGCCAGCGCGACGAGCAGCAGCACTGACGCGAGACCGGCGTTGAAGCGGAAGAACTTGATGCCCGCACCCTCCCCAACCAGCAGGAGGGTGAAGGCAATGCCGATCCCGAGATGCGTGAGGAAGAGAAAGAGAACGGAAGTCAACTATCCCAGCCGCCGGTTGACCTCGTCCCAGTTGATCACGTTGAACCAGGCCGAGATGTAGTCAGGCCGTCGATTCTGATAGTTCAAGTAGTACGCGTGTTCCCACACGTCGATCCCGAGAATCGGCTTCTTGCCTTCCATGACCGGCGTGTCCTGGTTTGGAGTGCTGGAGACCTCGAGGGTGTCTCCGGCATCGATCACCCAGGCCCATCCGCTGCCGAACCGTCCGACACCCGCGGCCGCGATCTTTTCCTTCAGGGAGTCGTACGACCCGAACGACGAGTTGATCGCGTCGGCGACCTTGCCGGTTGGCGCGCCACCACCACCGGACCCCATCACTTGCCAGAACATCGAGTGGTTGGCGTGCCCTCCACCGTTGTTCCGGACGGCCCCACGGATGTTCTCGGGAACGCTCGACAGGTCGGCGATTAGGTCCTCGACGCTCTTGCTGGCCAGGTCGGGATGGCCTTCGAGCGCACCGTTCAGCTTCGCCACATAGGTTGCGTGGTGCTTGCCGTGGTGAATCTGCATCGTCCGCTCGTCGATATGGGGCTCAAGGGCGTTGAAGTCGTAGGGCAACGCCGGTAGTTCGTAGGCCATGGGGACACCTCTCCTTTTCAAACCCAGGGAACTGAAACCAGGGGCCCCGAGACCGAACGCCTAGGGCCCGAAGCCAGCAGGACGACAGTTTAGTGGATGCTCAGCATCCGGTCGAGCGCCACGCGGGTCCAGTGCTTCTCCCGCTCGGGCACAACAATCTGATTGTGGACTTTGCCTTCAACGAGCTCCTCCAGAATCCAGAGGAGGTGGTTCGGGGAGACGCGGAACATCGTCGAACACAGGCACCCGATGGGGTCGAGGGTCATCACCGTCCGGTCGGGAGAAAGCGTCTCGGCCAGACGGCTCACGAGGTGGATCTCGGTGCCCACCGCCCACGACAAACCGACCGGGCCGTCGGTAATCTGCCGGATGATGTACTCCGTTGACCCCGAGTCGTCGGCCGCCTGCACGACGTCCCAGGTGCACTCTGGATGCACGATGACCCGAACTCCGGGATGTTGCCGTCGAATAAGCTCGACCTGCGGCACGCTGAAACGTTCGTGGACCGAGCAGTGTCCCTTCCACAGGATCATCCGCGCGTTCCGGAGAGCGACCGGGTCGACGTCGCCGAACGGGACATCCGGGTCCCACACGACCATCTCGTCCAGGGGCACACCCATCCCGTAGGCCGTGTTACGCCCTAGGTGCTGGTCGGGAAGGAAGAGAATCTGTTGCCCGCGTTCCCACGCCCACCGCAGCGTCGCCTCCGCGTTGCTCGAGGTGCAGACAACCCCGTCTCGCTCGCCACAGAACGCCTTGATGGACGCCGCCGAGTTGATATACGTGACCGGAATCGCGCCGGTGACGCCCCGCTGTCGTAGCTCGTCCCAGCACAACTCCAGCTGGTCGGGAGCGGCCATGTCTGCCATCGAGCACCCGGCCGCAAGGTCGGGGAGGATTACCTGCTGTGCCGGTCCACTCAGCACGTCGGCGCTTTCGGCCATGAAGTGGACGCCGCAGAAGACGATGTACTCCGCGTCGCCGCGATCCGCCGCTTGGCGAGCCAGCTTGAACGAGTCTCCGGTGCAATCGGCAAACCTGATGACCTCGTCGCGCTGGTAGTGATGACCCAAGATCAGCAGCCGGTCGCCCAGGGCCGCCCGCGCCGCCGCAATACGCCGTTCCATCACGTCGTCCGACAACCCGAGATATCGGTCGGGCAGAGGCTGCCGCTCCGCGATCTGCTGGTTCTCGTATTGAGTGAGTGTGTCGACGCTCATGACTTCACCTATGTGATGTCAACGTGTCGTTGTTTGGTCGTCACTGGCTTGTGATTTTTTTCTCAAGCCAGGGACATTAAAAAAGC
This sequence comes from Vicinamibacterales bacterium, assembly GCA_965249105.1. Taxonomy (GTDB): domain Bacteria; phylum Acidobacteriota; class Vicinamibacteria; order Vicinamibacterales; family UBA8438; genus CAUZIB01. The sequence continues at coordinate 4,526,777 of OZ252219.1, forward strand.
CAAATCCTATCGGCCGCGCTGGTTACCCGACGCCGGCGTTCTGAACTTGACCCTGAAAGAATTCTATCACGCGGGAACACGCCCGCGTGCAGCCGACACCACGTTGTAGAACGTATCCCGCTCGACGGCTTCGCGGCCGGCATCGGTTATGAGCCGCGTGATCTCTTCCGGTGTCATCATCTCGGGCGTTGGCGCCCCAGCCATGTGATAGATGCGTTCCTCCTGCACCGTCCCATCGAGATCGTCGACCCCAAACCAGAGGGCGGTCTGGGCGACCTCCACCCCGGTCGCGATCCAGAAGGCCTTCACATGTGGGAAATTGTCGAGCATCAAACGGGACACCGCATGCACACGCAAGGTGTCGGCCGCCGTCGGCGCCGGGAGCTTGCGCATCTGATTGTTGTCGGGATGAAAGGCGAGCGGGATAAAGGCCTGGAAACCCTCGGTCCGGTCCTGTCGGTCACGTGACTGGACCATGTGGTCGACCCGCTCCTCGTTCGTCTCGATGTGCCCGTAGAGCATCGTGACGTTGGACTTCAGGCCAAGCCGATGGGCCGTTTCGTGGATGTCGAGAAACCGTTCAGTCCCGCACTTGTCGTGGCAGATCTTGCGGCGCACACGGTCGGAGAAGACCTCCGCACCACCCCCGGGAAGCGAGTCGAGACCGGCGTCCATGAACTCTCGAAGCACCTGCTCGTCAGTTTTCCCATAGAGGTCGGCGAAGAAAGCGATCTCCACGGCGGTGAAACACTTGAGGTGAATGTCTGGCTTGATCCGCTTGAACCCTCTCAGCAGCTCGAGGTAATAGTCGAACGGGAGATCGGGGTGCAGCCCGTTCACCACGTGAACCTCGGTCAACGACTGGTCGGCGCGTTCCCGCAGCTTGTTCCACGCTTGCTCCAGCGACATGGTGTAGGCGCCGGCGTCGCCGGGCTGAAGCCGGGCGAATGCACAGAACAGACAGCTGGCCACGCACACGTTGGTGGCCTCGAGCCTGATGTTGTGGTTGAAGAAGGTCTTGCGACCGTGACGCCGCTCGCGCTCGCGGTTGGCCAGCCATCCAACCGCCAGCAGGTCTGGACATTCGAACAAACGTAGGCCGTCGGCTGCGCTCAGGCGCTCACCGGCCTCAAGCTTGTCCGCAATTTCCTCGAGTCCACCGGCGACAAGGCGAGCCTGCATAGAAGCCTCCATTCTATTGCAGAGAGCCACCCGGGACCGGAGCACGGTGGTTCGGGCGACGGGTGTCCGGTATACTCGCCCCTCAATTCGACGTTTTCCGATGAGCGTGGGAAGTGGGTGCGAATCCCACACGGTCCCATTCGATGCCCTTCCGCCGCTCCCGGTTCTCCGGTTCCCCGGTCTTCGCCAGAGGTCTCCGCGATGCTCCGAGCTGACGGCGTCTCGTTTCGTTACGACGACACCGAAGTGCTCCACGACATCTCGCTCCAGGTGTCCGACGGAGGCTTGACCGGGGTGCTCGGGCCGAACGGGTCGGGCAAGACGACGCTCCTGCGCTTGCTCGGAGGGCTGCGTGCTCCGTCGCAGGGTCGGATAAGCCTGGACGGCCGCGACCTCACCGAGTCACCGCGTCGAACCCTCGCGAGACAGATCGCCATGGTGCCACAGGAAACGCACATGGCCTTCGACTACTCTGTCCTGGAAGTCGTGCTGATGGGCCGGTACCCCCATCTTGGTGCCTTCGCGATGGAGGGAGCCGACGACCTGGGTTATGCGGCGGATGCCCTCGCCGCAACCGGAACGACGGAGCTGCGGACGCGCCCGTTCATGACACTGAGCGGGGGCGAGAAACAGCGTGTCGTCATCGCCAGCGCCCTGACGCAACTCTCGGGCGCGTCGGGCGGAGATGGTGTGACCCAGGTGCTCCTTCTCGACGAGCCCACTGCGTCGCTCGACCTCGCGTATCAGCTCGAAACGGCGCGCCTCGTGCGGAAGCTCAATCGCGAGGGCGTGACCATCGTCGTCTCGACCCATGACCTCAACTTCGCGGCCAGCATTTGCCGAGACCTCGTCCTGCTACGCGAGGGCCGGATCATCGCCGCCGGCGCAACGAGCGATGTATTGACCCAGGCCAACGTGCTGGCCCTGTACGGAGTCGAGGCTGAGGTCACGCACAGCCAAGCGGCCGGTCACATGCTGGTCGTGCCAGTCGGTCACGATCAATGACGGTGTTAGCCAACCGGGGGAGTCTACGGCGGCGCTTCATCGTGACCCAGAGCGTCTTCGGGGGCGCCGCAGTCGTCGTCTGTCTACTGGCCCCTCTGGTCGGGTCGACCACCATCAGTCTCGCCCGTGTGTTTGACGCCTCGGTCCCCTACGCCGACAACGTGGACGCGCAGATCTTCTTTATTGCGCGGCTACCGAGGGCGCTCGCGGGCGCGCTGGTTGGCGCCGCGCTGGCTTCAGCCGGGGTCGTGCTGCAGGCCCTCCTGCGGAACCCGCTGGCCACTCCCTTCACGCTGGGAGTCTCGGCCGGTGCCTCGCTTGGCGCGATGACGGTGATCATCCTGGGGGCGACAGTTTCCTTTGCCGGCGTCTCAGCGGTGCCCCTGGCCAGCTTTGCCGGATCGCTGGTGGCCGTGGGAATCGTCTACCTGCTCGCACGGCTTCGCGGCCGAGGACTGTCCACCAACGTGTTGCTCCTGGCCGGGGTGACCCTCAACTCGCTGTTCTCCGCCATCATCCTGTTCGTCCAGTATCTCGCCGACTTCGCGCAGAGCTTTCAGGCGATACGGTGGCTGATGGGGAACCTTGACGTCAGCAGCTACGACCCGATCTTCTCGGCGTTGCCCATGCTCGGTCTGGCGTTCGCCGCATTCGCCACGCTTCCGCGGTCGCTCAATCTCCTGACCCTCGGTCCAGAGCATGCGGCAGCGCGTGGCGTTGATGTGCTCCGGACTCAGCGCCTGGCCTTCGTGAGCGCCTCTCTGGCGACGGGCGCTGCCGTGTCGGTGGGTGGACCAATCGGCTTCATCGGCATCATCGTTCCCCACGTGGTCCGTCTGCTCGTCGGGGCCGACCACCGGATTGTGCTGCCGGCGTCGGCCTTTCTGGGTGCGGCGTTTCTCGTGGTCTGTGACGTCGGCGCCCGCACGCTGATGGCGCCAGTCGAATTGCCGGTCGGCATCATCACCGCCGTTCTCGGAGGACCGTTCTTTCTATGGCTGCTCATTCGGCACCGCTAGTGTCACATACGAGGGGCGTCCGCCGGGGCCGCGCAGGCCGGGTCGCGCTCGTGCTGGCGACACTCGCGACGATCATGGTGGAGACGGTGGCGACGCAGCCGCCGGCAGCACCGCAGCGCATCATCACCGTTATCCCTGCTGTGACTGAGATACTGTTTGCCCTGGGTGCCGGACCGCAGGTCGTCGGTATCGGGAGCTTCGACGATCTCCCCGCCGGCGCACCCGAGATCCAGCGAGTGGGGGCTCTCCTCGACCCCGACATGGAGCGCATCTTCACGCTCCGACCCGATCTCGTGATTTTGTACGAGAGCCAGGTCGACCCTCGTGTGCAACTGGAGCGTGCAGGAGTCCCGGTCATGACCTACATGCACTCGGGTCTCGCTGACATCCCCGATACCATCCGCATCTTGGGCGAGCGCACGGGGCACGCGCGAGATGGGGCGACGTTAGCCGACGAACTCGAGAGCGGTCTCGAGGCGCTTCGCGCGCGCCTGGCAGGGCATGAGCGTCCTCGAACCCTCCTGGTCTTTTCGCGAGAGCCCTATGGACTCCGCAATGTGTACGCCAGCGGAGGAATCGGATTCCTCCACGACATGCTCGAGGTCGCCGGTGGTGACAACGTGTTCAAGGCCGTGCAGGGTGAGAGAGTCTCGCAAGTCAGCTCTGAGGCGATTCTCGCGGCGGCACCGCAGGCCATCATCGAGCTGCGAAATACCGGCATGTTCGACGACAGCTCACTCGACGCGGCGCGAGCGGTGTGGCAGCGACTCGCGACAGTCCCTGCCGTGCGGACGAACCAGGTCCATTTCCTCACGGGAAACGAGTTCGTCGTGCCCGGGCCTCGCGTGCTGGAGGCGGCCGAACGGCTCGCCAGGGTGCTCCACCCCGAGGCCTTCGACCACTAGGCGTCGTCATCTTCCGGCTCGGCGTAGGGCGCCGAGACACGTTTGACGACGATCGTCAATCCGAACAGGGTGATGATCGAGGACGCCGCCAGCCCGACGATAGCGCCCGCGCCCATCATGGGGGCGGGCACCTCTTGGGCAGTCTCGCCCTGGACGATGGCCTGCGCCTGAGCTCTCGCCCACAACTGGTCGGCGGCCGAACGCTCCAGATACTTCTCTCCCAGCAGGAGGATGGCGAACGCCGCGAGCCCAACGAGCAGGAGCGGATGCCGCGAGTTCCGGCGAGTCACGATGCTCAACGACGCGAGCACGACCGCGAACACCCCAAGGGCCAACACCAGCCACCCCGACGTACTGGGGACCCCACCAAGACCAATGTCCCCCATTTGCATCCAAGGCAGGAATGCGCTGGCAGCCAACGCCAGCCCACAGACGACCGGCAGATAGTACGCCCGCATGCCGTGGCCGAACACGCCCCTCATCACGATTTCACCTCGGTCAACGGCACGGGCATCTTGCGTCGCGGACGCACCGGACTGACAGGAGCCGGCGGAAGGGCCTGCGGGTCGAGGCCCTCGAGGCCCTCGAGTATGTGGGAGGCCCAGTCGAAGATATTCCGCCCGGCGACGACACGCCGCATCGCCCGCATCCGATGGTGACGCTCGTCGATCGGCATGTCGACCGCGCGCTCGAGGGCATCTGTAAAGCCGACCACGTCATAGGGGTTGATCACAACTGCGTCGTGCAGCTCCTGGGCCGCCCCTGCCATCTCGCTCAGGACCAGCACACCGTCGAGGTCGTCCCGGGCCGAGACGAACTCCTTGGCCACGAGGTTCATCCCGTCGTGGAGAGAGCTCACGATGCAGAAGTCTGCGAGCCGGAACAACGCGACGAGCCGCCGCAGCTTGAGGGCCGACTTTCGATATCGGATCGGTCCACCGGCCAGATCGAATCGCCGATTGATCGCATCGACGCGTCGGTCGATCGCTGCTTCGACCGCGACATAGCTGTCGAGCGACGAACGAGACGGCACGCCGATCTGCACGAACGTGAGCCGGCCGACGAGATCAGGCCGACGCTCGAGCAGTCCCTCTAGTGCGTCGAGCCGCTCGGGTATGCCCTTGGTGTAATCCAGACGGTCCACACCCACACCGATGATCGGCGTCTCGATCTTGAACTCGGCCAGCAGCCGACTCATATCGTCACCCATGGACGCCTCGGCGGCTATCCGCTGAATGTGGTCGTAGTCGACACCGATCGGTACCGCCTGCACGGCCGTCACCCGGTCGGCGTATCGGACTGTGCTCCGCGTCACGTCGGCACCAAGCTCATCTCGAGCGGCCGCGATGAAGTTGCGTCGGTCGCGCTCGAGCTGGAACGCCAGAAGGTCGTTGGCAAGAAGGCCTTCGAGGATCGCGCGACGCCAGGGACAGATTCGAAGTCGGTCGGGATTGGGCCACGGGATGTGCCAGAACAGCGCGGTCTTCAGCTCTGGACAATGAGCACGTAGCGACCGCGCGACCAGCGCGAGATGATAATCCTGAATGAAGACCGGGGCCGCCAGGTCGGGCAGCTCGTCACGGATCACCTCGGCGAACAGGGTGTTGACACGCCGGTAGGTCTTCCAGTCTGCCGCGCGAAACACCGGCCGAACGTGGGCCTCATGACACAGCGGCCACAGGCCCTCGTTCGAGAACCCCTCGTAGTAGCGCTCGGCATCGTTGGGTTTCAGCCAGATCCGGCGGAGCGCGTATGACGGGTCGTCGGGCGGGACCAGTACACGGTCGTATCGATCCACGACGTCGCGGTCCGCGTCCCCTGAGCCGTGCGCGACCCATACGCCGCCCCGGTCCCGCATCAGCGCATCAAGCGCTACCGACACCCCACCGGTCGTCGGGGCCCAACCAATGCTGCCGTCAGGTTGCTTCGTATGCTGATAGGGCTCGCGGTTCGACACCACCACGAGCGGGTGGGATGTCACTGGCTCAGGTCTGGCCGCATCTGGAGGGTCGCTTACCATCGTAGTCAGGCGGCCAGTGGCAGAGATACTCCACTGGGTGGGCGGTAGGGACGACGCGCGGACTGCTATACGTTGAACGACAAGCCGCAGCCACACTCGCTCGTCGCATTAGGATTGCGAAAGATCAACGACTGTCCCAACATCTCGGCGTCGCAGTCCAGAACCGTTCCGTCAAGGTACTTGTAACTCTTCTTGTCCACGAAGATCCGAGTCCCTTCGGAGCTCTCGAACACTTCGTCGTCCGCCTTGGGCGCCTCGTCCCAACGAAACACATAGCTCATGCCGTTGCACCCCCCGGACTTGACCCCGACACGCAGTCCACCGGTGGCCCCCTCGGTGGACATCGCCTCTCGTATTCGCTTCGCCGCAGCTGGAGTCACTTCGATCATGGCTTCCGATTCCAGTGTAGCCGATCGCTGCCTGGGGTGCCCGTCAGGCCGGCGACAGCTCACGCAGTCGCGTGACGAGGCGACACACCTTGCCAACCACGTAGTCGACCTCCGCTTCGGTGTTCCAGCGGCCCAGTCCAAACCGGAGTGAAGCCCGCGCTAGCTGAGCCGACAGGCCCAGCGATAGCAGCACATGGGACGGCTCCGCATTGACCGACGTGCAGGCCGCGCCCGAGGAGACGGCCACGTCGTCCAGTCCCATCAGCAGGCTCTCGCCTTCGAGTCCGCTGACGCTCACGTTGAGGTTGTTAGGCAACCGATGTTCGAGTGAACCGTTCAGCCGTAATCCGGTCAACTGGTCTGAAAGTCGCTGCCACAAACGGTCGCGCAGCGCGCGCGTGCGGCTCGCCTCATCGACCATTTCCTCCCCACATAGCTCGGCCGCCCGGCCAAATCCGACGATGGCCGGTACGTTCAAGGTCCCCGACCGCAGACCACGCTCGTGTCCACCTCCGTCGATCAACGGAGCCAGGGGAATCCTCGGTCGGCGGCGCCTGACGCAGAGCGCCCCGACACCCTTGGGACCGTAGATCTTGTGGGCGCTGAGCGAAACGAGGTCGACGTCCAGATCGCGCGCCGAGAACGGAATCTTGCCAATGGCCTGAGTGGCGTCGGTGTGAAGCAACGCGTCTCGCCGGTGCGCAAGCGTGGCCAGTTCACCGACCGGCTGTAGCACGCCGATCTCGTTGTTGGCCATCATCACCGAGACGAGTGCTGTCCCATCGGTGACGACTCGGTCAACGTCGAGCGGGTCAACCCGACCGTCTCCGCCCGGCGTCACGTAGTCGACCCGCACCCCTGTCTCCTCTAGCCGTCGGCAAGGGTCGAGCACCGCTCGATGCTCCGTGTCGAGAGTGACGACGTGTCGACGAGCCCCGCCGATTGCGGCGAGGCACCCTTTGATCGCCAGGTTGTTGGACTCGGTTGCTCCGGCGGTGAAATACAGCTCCCGCGGGTCACACCCGACGAGGGTCGCGACCTTCGCGCGTGCAGCCTCCACCGCGTCCCGAGCCGCCCATCCGAATGCGTGGTGGCGGCTCGCCGCGTTGCCAAAGTGCTCGGTGAAGAATGGCGCCATGGCCTCGACAACCCTGGGGTCGGTCGGGGTCGTGGCGTGGTGATCCATATAGATCGGTCGTTTCAACACGCGAGCTCGGACCCGTGGCGAGGAGGAGTGCCGGCTACTTGCCGGATGAACCGACGGCGACGGCGTCTGGCACTGTCCGCGAGAACGTGACTGCCGACGGAACAGGGCTATCATCCGCGAGTTCCTGAAGCGTGAACGACTCGAGCGAGCTGACGATCCGGTTCTTCAACTGCCAGAGTGGATCGCGGACGTTGCACTTGGCGTACTGGTCGCAGGTTTCGTCCTCATCAGAACAGGCCGTGACCAGTATCGGGCCGTCGATGGCCTGAATGACGTCGGCCACGGAGATCTTGGTGGCCGGACGAGACAGCTGGTACCCGCCGCGCGTGCCCTGGTGCGAGACAAGCAGACCTCGCTTCGACAGTCGCTGCAGGACCTTGGCCATCAACTCGATCGGTATGTCGTATCGCTCCGCTATCTCACGGGCGCTGGAAGATGTATGCGGCGCACTCGAGGCAAGATCCTTGAGGGCGATCAGCGCGTAATCAGTCTTCTTGGATAGTCGCAGCATAGAAATCCCAGTCAGTACTTCGGCAGCGAGGGGTCGACCCTGTCAATCCAGGCAAGGATACCGCCCCGCAGATTCTTGGCCTTCGAGAAACCGGCCTCACGCAGTAGCTTGACGGCCTTGGCACTCCGCACCCCGGACTTGCAGTGTACCACCATGTCGTCGTGCCCTTCGAGCTCGGTCAGCCGCTGAGGCAGATCGCCGAGCGGGATCAGCGTCGAGTCCGGGATACGGCAAATCTGGTATTCCTGCGGCTCCCTCACGTCGAGCACGAAGACGCCGTCCTGTCGGTCAAGGCGACCCTTGAGCTCCTCGACCGTGGTGTCATCGCTCGCCTGGGTATCGGTCGTCGCGGCGGGCACGATGCCGCAGAACTGCTCGTAGTCGATCAGCTCGGTGACGGTCGCGTTCTCACCGCAGACCGGGCACTCTGGGTCCTTCCGGAGCTTGAGCTCGCGGAAGCGCATCCGGAGCGCGTCGTAGATCATGAACCGGTTGATCAGCGGCTCCCCAACGCCGATGATCAGTTTCACGGCCTCGGTGGCTTGTATCGTTCCGACCACGCCGGGCAGGATCCCGAGCACTCCCCCTTCTGCGCAGCTCGGCACCAAACCTGGAGGTGGCGGCTCGGGATACAGGCAGCGGTAGCACGGTCCATCTTTGGTGGCAAAGACCGATGCCTGTCCCTCGAAGCGAAAGATACTCCCATAGACGTTCGGCTTGCCAAGCAGGACGCAGGCGTCGTTCACCAGATACCGAGTCGGGAAGTTGTCGGTGCCGTCAACGATGATGTCGTAGCCGGTCAGCAGGTCGAGTGCGTTGTCAGACGAAAGAGCAACATCGTGGGTCTCGACCGTGACTTCCGGATTGATCGCGTTCAGTCGGTCGCGGGCCGAGTCGAGCTTCGGACGACCGACATCGGGCGTACCGTGTATCACCTGACGCTGCAAGTTGCTGTAGTCGACGACATCGAAGTCAACGATCCCGATCCGTCCCACGCCCGCCGCCGCCAGATAGAGCGCCACCGGAGAGCCGAGCCCACCCGCCCCGATGCAGAGGACGCTGGCCTCCTTGAGCTTGAGCTGCCCCCGCATGCCGACCTCGGGCATGATCAGATGGCGGCTGTATCGAGCGACTTCCAGGTTGGTCAGGGTTGCCGCCTCGGGCTCGACGTCGAGGCCCCCGGCCACCGACGGCACAATGCTGATCGTATCGCCGTCCGCGACCGGCGTGTCTTCCCGTTGCAGATAGCGGATGTCGTCATCGTTGAGATACACGTTGACGAAGCTCCGGAGCTTGCCGTCTTCCTTGTAGAGATGATGACGCAGGTCGGTGTATTGAGACGTCAGGTTCTCGAGGAGCTCACCGACCGTCTTGCCTTCGGCCTGCACGACATCCTGTTTGCCCGCGTACACCCTGAGGGGTGTGGGTATGAGTACGTTGTTTGCCATGTATCAGTCCTGTCCGTGGTGTGGATCCGGCGTCACGCGCCGCTGCTGATGTTCTCCTCGTCGAACGCCGTCCTATCCTCGCGCAGCCGCCAAGAAGTGATCGCCTGCGGCTCGCCCTTGGCGACCGCGATGATCACATACGCAAAGACGGGCCACGCGTGATCCAGATCATACTGGGACGGCCTCGCCGGGTGGTCAGGATGCGAGTGATAGAAGCCGAGCAGCTCGTGTCCGACCTCGGTCGCTCGCTTCTCCGCCGCCCGGTAGTCGTCGGGTCGCACCAAGAACCGGCGACGTGGGCCCTCTTCGGTCATATTCGGCAGGGAAAAACACTCGGCCACCACATGGTCGGTGCCAATGAGCGCCCCACAGCACTCGTTGGGATAGGTCTCTCGCCCGTGATTCTGAATATGCGCCGTCACGTCGCCACTCAGAACGAGCACGTTGTCGCTCGACGTCGCGTGACGCGCTTCCTGTTGGCTATTCATCCCAAAATCTCTGAGTCAGATACTTCTCACCGCCGTCGCAAAAAATCGTGACGATGACACCCTCATCTATCTCTGCTGCCACCCTCAAGCATGCAACCAGCGCAGCCCCACTCGAAGGCCCAACCAGCAGGCCCTCGTCGGACGCGAGCTGGCGCACCATCCGATAGGACTCCTCGGTGTCAACGCGCAGGTCCTGGTCCGCGAGCTCGGCGTCATAGATCCCTGGGACAATCGCCGTTTCCATGTGCTTCAGACCTTCGAGGCCATGCAGCGGGCCATCGGGTTGGACCGATACCACGGTGACCGATCGGTTTTGCTGCCTCGTGAAGTCACGGAGACGTCGACTGACCCCCATGAATGTGCCGCTGGTGCCCAGACCGGCAACGAAATGGGTCACTCGGCCCTGAGTCTGGTCGATGATCTCGCGGCCGGTGCCCTCGTAGTGCGCCTGCCAGTTCGCATCGTTGTTGTACTGGTCTGGATAGAAATACTCCTCTGGCGACTCGGCATAGAGACGACGCGCTTCCAGAATCGCGCCGTCCGAGCCGTCCATCGGGTCGGTATAGACCAGGTCGGCTCCGTAGGCGCCCAAGATCTTCTTCCGTTCCGGCGTGACGTTGGTCGGCACACACAGCTTCACGCGGTGACCGGCCGCCGCGCCGATCATGGCGTAGGCGATCCCCGTGTTGCCAGATGTGGCGTCGAGTAGCGTCTTGTCGTCCGTCAAGGCCCCCTCGGCTATCCCCTTGGCAATCATGCGAGCCGCGGGCCGGTCCTTGACCGACCCGCCAGGGTTCTGCCACTCTGCCTTGGCGTACAACTCCACGCCGGGACATGCGCGCTCAAAGCTTCGCAGGCGAACCAGAGGCGTGTCGCCTATGAGATCAACGACGTTGGTTGCCCCCTGTTGTTGCACCCCCTGCGACATCGAGACAACGATCGTAGCACTCCTTCGTGGCGGTGATGGTCACCACCTATAGGACGCGCCGGGGAAGGATGCGGATCGCGGTTGTGCCGTTCGGGACGTTGGCTTATTCTCACGTGCAGCCTTGACGGAGCCCTTCTCTCTCGTCGTTTCGCTCGTGCTTGGTCTCGGTCTGGGACTGGCCGGCGGCTGGGCCCTGGGTCGCGCCCGAGGGACCCAGGAACATGCCGACCAGCAAGCCCGGTTGTCGGCGGAAACCGCTGCCGCCAAGGCCTCCCTGGCTGCCGAGCGGAAGGCCACCGCGGACCGGGAAACGCTCCTGGAGCAGACTGACGACCGGCTGCGGGCCACGTTTGCGGTGCTGTCGGCGGAGGCGCTCCGCACGAACAACCAGTCGTTCCTCGATCTGGCAAAGACTTCACTCGCCGAGTATCAGCAGCAGGCAACCACCGACCTCAAACATCGACAGCAGGAGATAGGGAGCTTGGTCACGCCTCTCAACGCGGCGCTGGCGAGGGTCGATGCGAAGCTCCTGGAGGTGGAAAAGGAGCGGACCGGGTCGTATTCGCGGCTGTCCGAGCAGTTGCGAACGCTGGCCGTGACGACGACCAATCTCGAGCGAGCCTTGCGAACCCCCAACGTCCGGGGTGGGTGGGGAGAGGTCCAGCTGCGCCGGGTTGTCGAGATGGCCGGGATGCTCGACCACTGTCATTTCGTCGAGAAGAAGGCCGCGACCTCAGACGACGGAAGGTTCATCCCGGACCTCATCATCAAGCTTCCCGGAGGGCGCAATATCATCGTCGACGCCAAGGTGCCGTATATCGCCTACCGAGAAGCCGTCGAGGCCGCCGATGAGGCAACCCGCACCGCCAAGCTCAAGGACCATGCGCGCCAGCTGCGCGAACACATCATCCAGCTGAGCAGCAAGAAATACTGGGACCAGTTTCAACCGGCACCGGAGTTCGTCTTCATGTTCCTCCCCGGCGAAGGGTATTTCAGCGCAGCGTTGCAACACGATCCGTCGCTGATCGAGTTTGGCGTGGACAAGCGGGTGATCCCGTCGAGTCCGCTCACGCTGATCGCGCTCCTGAGAGCGGTGGCCTATGGGTGGCAACAGGAAACGGTCGCCAGAAACGCGCAGAACGTGAGCGACCTCGGACGAGAGCTCTACGACCGGATTCGAGTACTCGGCGGCCACTTCGAGGACCTCGCGCGAGGGCTGACCCGAACGGTCGACGCCTACAACAGCAGCGTCGGGACCCTCGAGTCGCGGGTGCTCGTGACCGCGCGAAAGTTCAAGGAACTTGGCGTGGCGGCGAGCGAGCCAATCCCGGAGCTGTCACAGGTCGACCAGACACCCCGATCACTCCAGGCCCCCGAGCACGCCGACCTCTTCGGCGAGCTGGTAGAGGGCGAGGCGGTCGAGGTGGGCGAGGACGAGGAGTAGGCTGCTGCGTTTCTCATGAGTGAACCCACCGAAGGACCTCTGACCGGCCTCACCGTAATCGACCTGACCCGCGTACTGTCGGGGCCCTACTGCACGATGATGCTCGCCGATATGGGGGCTCGCGTCATCAAGATAGAACAGCCTGGAAAAGGCGACGATACCCGCGGGTGGGGGCCTCCGTTCCAGAGCGGTGAGAGCTCGTACTTCATGAGCATCAACCGCAACAAGGAAAGCCTGACCCTGAATTTGAAACACCCTGACGCCCGCGGCGTACTCGAAGGTCTGCTCGAGAAGGCCGACGTGCTGGTCGAGAATTTTCGTCCCGGGACGATGGAACGGATGGGACTCGGGTATCCCGACCTCTCGCCCCGGTGGCCGGGACTCGTGTACTGCTCCGTGTCAGGCTTCGGACAAACGGGCCCCAGACGCAGCGAGCCTGGGTACGACGCCGTGATGCAGGGCGAAGGCGGGCTGATGAGCATCACCGGTCCGGGTGACGGCCCCGCCTACCGATTGGGTATCGCAATCGCCGACATCACGTCAGGGATGTTTGCCGCCTACGGTGTCGCCATGGCGCTCCTCGCCCGTCATCGAACTGGCAAGGGCCAGTTCGTCGACATCGGCATGCTCGACTCGGTGGCGGCTCTGCTGACCTATCAGGCGGGAATCTACTTCGCCACCGACAGGGCGCCCACGCGGATGGGCAACCGACACCCGACGATCGTCCCTTATGAAACGCTCGAAGCAGCCGACGGAGAGTTCGTCGTCGCGGTCGGCAACGAACAGCTCTGGCAGTCGTTCAACACCTTGCTGGGACTCGAGGAGCTGACCGACGACCCTCGGTTCGCCACGAACCAGGACCGGGTCGCGCACCGCGACGAACTCAGACCGATTCTCGTCGAACGGCTGAAGTCCAAGACCGTCGCGGAATGGACCGAGGAACTGAAGGCCGCCGGCATACCGTGCGGCGCTGTCCGCGACCTCGAGCAGGTGTTCACCGACCCCCAGATCCTCGAGCGCGCGATGGTCGTCGCTCTCGACCACCCAGTGGCTGGAGCCATCAAGGCGCTCGGGGTACCGATCAAGCTGCAGGACACACCCGGTGCCGTACGGGTACCTCCGCCCACCCTTGGGCAACATACCGATCAGATCCTGCGTGGTGACCTTGGGTATGGAGCCGAGGACATCGAGCGCCTGAGACAAGACTCGGCGGTCTAGTTACTTCTCCACGAACGGGGGAAGCGCGGCCAGGAGAAACTCGAGGGTGTCCTCGTCGGTCATGGACGCGATGGCCACGCCCGTTCGGACGACCGTCTCGTCCACCAGCACCCGGCGCCCACGCGTGCGAACGACTCGGCTCTGCAAGGCGGGCGGGTCGACCGTCGTGTCGAGCGCAAGCTCGATCCGGTTTTCACCCGGGCCCTCCGCCACCAACTGCACCGCTTCCTTGGGCGTCGACACCTTGAAGAGGTGGCCCTCCGCCTTGAGCACCTGAGCCATCTGGCGAAATATCGGCGCGACCACCGCGCGGAGCAGGCGCTCTCCATCACCGGAGGCCGCCTCCGCCCGGGCGCGCCGCTCCTGGGCCTCGCGGCGGGACTCCTCGATGACCCGCTTCAGCCGCTTCCGAATGTCTCCGCTCTCAACTGTCATCCGCACTCAACCGTCATCCACGCTCAACCGTCATCAGTAACCCGCGACGAAGTGCCCACCTCGTAGAGCCGTACGAGCTCGACGAGCTTATACCCCTTCGTCTGATATGGCGGAATGATCCGCTCAGTGTGCAAGAACTGGATCAACCCTTCGTCGGCGTAGTCTGGCGACTCGATGTCGTCGTCGGCAACGAGGGCCGACTCTAGCTGCTCCAAGGTCATCGCTTTCTCCGCCACACTCCGACTCCAGCTCCAGGGTAAGACGCCCCAGGGCCGGTAGCGCTCGACTCTCTCGACCGTTTGGAATCGCACAAAGATCTCATTGCTGATGAAGTTGTACTCCACGTCGTTGCGCGTGGACGGGGAATCCTCGACCCGCAGGTAGGTCACGGCGCTCAGCCCGATCAGCCAGTCGACGAGGGTCTGGGTGAAATCGCCCTCGCCGGACCACTGCTCGCGGTCGATGTCAGAGGGCATCGCTCGGGCGTCTCAGCTACGAGGTGATGAGCCGCCACACCTGCGTGACGACGAAGCAAACCGTCAGCCCCATCGCCACCGGCAACAACGCGGCGAGCGTCGTCCACTTCGCGCTGCGAGTCTCTTTGTAGATGGTGTAGATGGTCGTCGAGCACGGGTTGTGGAGCAGGCTGAACAGCATGAGGTTGACGCCGGTCAACAGCGTCCACCCCCCGGCGCGTAGCAGCTGGCCGGTCGCGTCGACGCTATCGAGCTCGAACATCACGCCGGCTCCCGACCCGGCGCCCGCGACCTCAGCCGTCAAGACGGTTAGCATGAGTACGGTTGGGATGACGATCTCGTTGGCCGGGATCGCGACGACATACGCCAGCAGGATGACCCCGTTCAGGCCGATCAGAATGCCAAAGGGGTTGAGCCCCGACACGGCGTGCGCGGCCAGACTGGCATCGCCCAGATGCACATTGGAGATGAGCCAGATCGCGGCACCGGCCGGCATCGCAAACATGACGGCCCGCCACAAAACGATCAGCGTGCGGTCGATCACCGACGTATAGAGCGTCTGGAGTACCCGGGGCGGCCGATAGGGCGGCAGCTCGAGGCTGAAGCTCGTCGCCTCACCACGAAGGACGGTGCGTGACAACCCCCACGACGTCACGAACATCATCACGATCCCGAGAACGGCGATTCCAACCACGGAGGCGGCCGAGACCACCCCGGCGAGATGGGCGGGAGCCAGCGCGCCAATAAAAATGGCCGCGATCAGAATCTGCGTCGGCCATCGGCCATTGCAGAGCGAGAAGTTGTTGGTGATGATGGCGATGAGGCGCTCGCGAGGACTATCGATCACCCGAGTAGCCACGACCCCGGCGGCGTTGCACCCGAAACCCATACACATGGTGAGCGCCTGCTTGCCGTGCGCCCCGGCCGTGCGAAAGAGCGCATCCAGATTGAACGCGACGCGAGGGAGATACCCGAAGTCCTCAAGAAGGGTGAACAGCGGGAAAAAGATGGCCATGGGCGGCAACATGACGGCGATCACCCACGCGGTCGCAAGGTACACCCCGTCGAACAGGAAGCCACTCAGCCACCAGGGCATCCCGACCGCTTCACCCGCGCCGGTGAGCCAGGGGTGAACGGTCTCAATCAGCAGGGTCGCCAGCATTCCGGACGGCACGTTCGCCCCCTCGATCGTGATCCAGAACACCATCGACAGGATCGCCAGCATGGTGGGAAAACCGAGCCACCGGCTGGTCAGCAGCCGGTCGAGCGTTCGATCGAAGTCAAACCCCGCCTTCTTCAAACCCCGCATCTGCACCGCTTCGCTGATCTCCTCCGCGGCCTCATACCCGCGCTCGGCGATAACGTCGTGGAAGTCTGCTGGGAGGTCCCACCGGAGACGGCGCGCCGAATTGAGCACGTGAGCCCTGACCGCCTCAGGCACCAATGCGACCGAAGGACCCTCTTCTCCCTCCTCGTCGAATTGTCCAAGCTCACCGGAACGAACCGACTCGACCACGGCATCGTCGGCGTTGAGCAGCCGCTGCGAAACCCAACGACTGTTCGGGACGCCCGGGAAGGCCTCTTCCACGACGTCGGCCAGCTCGGCCACGACCTTCTCAACGCCTGGCGCATGCTTCTGCAAGCGAAACGGTTTCGGATGCCTCCGTCCAGCGGCGACCTCGTGTGCGACATCGAGAAGCTCGTCGATCCCGACGTTCGAGCGGGCGATACCAGCAACCACGGGTACGCCCAGTCTTGACTCGAGACGCTTGGCATCGATCGCTATACCGTGGCGTCGAGCCTCATCAACAAGATTGAGGTAGACCACTACCTTGTCGGTGATTTCGAAGATCTGCAGCGCGAGGTTGAGATTCCGCTCGAGACGCGTGGCATCGACGACGACCACGGTGACATCGGGTCGCCCGAAGAGGATGAAGTCGCGGGCTACCTCCTCGTCAACGCTTCCAGCCTGGAGCGAATAGGTGCCAGGAAGGTCGACGATCTTTACCCGCTGACCGTGGTGGGCCACCGCTCCCTCGGCCCGCACAATCGTCTTGCCCGGCCAGTTGCCGGTGTGCTGCCGGAGCCCCGTCAAGGCGTTGAAGACCGTGCTCTTGCCGACATTCGGGTTGCCGGCAAGTGCGACAAGGACATCCCACTTGTCAGGATTGAGCCCGAGGCGAATGAGGTTCTGCTCTCGATGCTCGGAGCACCCCACACAGGATGGAGCGGGCATCGCCACTACGCCACGTCCTCCACCTGACCGTCTTCGAGACGTTCGACGAGTATCTGCGCAGCCTGCACCCGTCGCAGCGCAATCAGCGCCCCACGGACCCGGTAGGCCACGGGGTCCCCGCCGGCACTGACCAGCTCGGGTGTGACCTCGGCACCGCGCACCACGCCAAGGTCCAACAACCGACGCCGTTGCGATCCCTGGCAGGCCTGGGAGATCCTGACCACCCGTACCGTCTCGTCCTTGTTTGCGTCGAGAAGAGTGATTCGACTGGGGTCGGAGCGCTCGCCAGCCGGCAGCTGCCTCACCGTAACGTTGCCGGCCATCACCGCGTCGACGGTCCACTCGCGCCCCATGGAGCGAACACGAACTGACTGGTCAGTCCGTTCGAGCACCTCAAGCCGACCGCCCAGCACGAGACCATCCGCGAGCAAGGCGTCGTAGATCTTGGGTGGCTCGTCCTCAAGATGGACGACCTGAAAGATCGAGCCAGGTTCCGCAGCGACCAACCCAATCCCCTGCATGGGCGGAATCTCACCACCCGATGTCGGAATCGGGTCGCCGTGTGGGTCCCAGGGTGGATGCCCAAGTCTCGAGTCGAGCGACTCCACCTCCTCGGCCGACAGGGCGTGCTCCATCTGTTCCGCTTGGGCATGCCACTCTCCAGCCGGCACGCCGGTACGGTCGGCGAGATACCGCTCCCACAAGCGATGAGTGCGGACCAGCCTCACCGCAGACTGCTCGCCGTCCGACGTCAGAACCGGTCCTGTCTTTCCGGTGCGGACCATTCCCATGTGCGTCAATCCGGACAGCAGGGTTGCCGCTCGCGCGGTCGAGATTTCGAGCCTGCCCGCCAGACTCTCCAGGGAGCACGACTGGCCCTCCCGCTGGCAGGTGTAGACGTGCTTCAGGGCGTCCTCGAGACGAACCCGCTCACCCAGCCGTGACAATCGAAGAAGCCTCGGAACGACACCCGAGCGCGGCCAGAACGAAATGGCCAGCAGAGCTACGACCGCGGCGAAGACCACGAGCGCCTGTCCCGGGTCGACCGTCATCACTCAGAACTCCCGCTTGGTGGATTTGACATTTGACAACTGAAATTTTGATGACTCAAAATATAGGTATACGTCTGGGGGTGGGAGGAAGTCAAGGCACCCGACCCAGCGCAGTGGAGGGACGCCAGGATGCTACCGTCCAGTACCGTCGAGAATTACCTCAAAGCCATCTACAAGTCACAGTCCGCACGGGGGCCGGGACAGCAGCTGGTCCCGATGGGCGAGCTGGCGGCGGCGCTCGGCGTCGTACCGGGCACCGCGACGAGCATGGTCAAAGCGCTGGCTGAGTCGGGGATGGTGCATTACGAACCCTATGCCGGCGTGCGCTTGACGGCGGCCGGAGAGAAGCTGGCAGCTCTCGTCCTGAGACGGCACCGGCTGATGGAGCTTTTCCTGGTCAAGGTCGTGGGGATGAGCTGGGCCGAGGTTCACGATGAAGCCGAGAGGCTCGAGCACGCAGCGTCCGACCGGCTGATTGACCGGATCGACGCCATGCTCGGCCGGCCGTCTGCCGATCCCCACGGCGACCCGATCCCCGACCCCGACGGCGCGATGGCCACCAGCGAATACGAAACGCTGCTGAGCTGTCCCGTTGGCACCGAGGTCATGTTGACGCGCGTAACCGACCAGGATGCGGAGTTTCTTCGCTTTCTCGAAGGCAGTGAGCTCACGCCCGGTCAGATGATCGTGGTCGAAGGAAGAGACCGGGCGGCCGACCACGTCGTCGTTCGGAGTTCGGGTGGCCGGAAGATCATGATCGGGATGCGGGCCGCCGAGAAGCTACAAGTGGCTAGAGCGACTCCAGAAAGGCCATGAGCTCGACGATGGCGATGGGTGACAAAGCGCCAAGCCTTTCCATGGTCGGCTGAGCCTCGCCCTCGTGGGCCAGGAGCGCCTCGGCGATCGTGGCTGCCGAACCGTCGTGCAACAGCGGTCGCCGGAAACGCAGCCCCCACAGTGCGGCCGTACGAATCTCCTCGGGCTCGCCTTGACCCTGCCGGATCCCATCACCCGTCCCGATGTCGTGCAGGAGGAGATCTGAAAACAGCGCCACCGGCTGCCGGTCGAACAGAGGATTCGGACTCGGCTCGGTGCGCAGGGTGGGTACGTGACAGCTGGCGCACCCGACCGCGGCGAACACCACCGCCCCCGCGCTGACCTCAGCCGTTACCGGTCCACGTGGTAATGGCGCGAGAAACTTCAGGAACGACTCGAAGTTGTCGATCCCGCGTAGCCCCGTCCCCGGCTCTGGAATGTCCTCGGGGTCGGGAATCGGATCACACTCGCGCAGCTGCTCGTCAGAGAGGTTGAACGTGAGCTCCTCGGGAAAGAGATCGTTCGTGATCCCCATCTCGTTGCGATACGCATCGGCACCGAAAACGATCAGGGTAGCCACCTGGGCCTTCCATCCGAACCGCCCGATGCGCAGGTCGCCTGACTGGAGGTCTACGACTCGCGCGGCTCGACCACTCACCCCGTCCCCGTTCAGGTCGAGCGGATCCTCTAAAGCCACGATCGTCTCGTCCGGGATCGCCTCGACCAGCCCGGCCCCAAAGAGGGGGATCGGGACGCGGCGCGCTATGACGTTCGCCTCGGGCGGGATCACAGACTGACAGCCGTGCGTCGGGATAGAGAAGACCTGAAACAGGGACCCGCGAGAAGGGTCGATGTCCTGGAAGGTGCCGTCGGCCAGACGCATCCCGGCGCGAACTTCTGTCATCGGTGCGATACCACCGATGGCCGGAACGTTATGACACTCGCCGCAGCTCGTCCCGTTGTAGGCGGGACCCAGCCCCTCTTCGGCGTCCTCGACCTCCAGGAAGTCCTCCAGCCCGAGGTTGAACGCCTCGAACTCTCCGGCGGTCAGTCCGGGCAGGGGGTCTCCGGGCAAGGGCACACGCTGGGCGAGGGAGGCGACCTGCGCGCTGGCGGCGAGAGCGACCACACCCACGAGGTGCCAAGGTACGCGGGTCGAGGAATGCCCACCTCGTATGTGAGTCACTGCTCTTGCGCCTCCTCGCTTGTTGGTTCGGTGACGATGATCTCACCCTTCATGAAGTTGTGTCCGGCACCGCACAGGCGCGAACATTCGAAACGAAACCGTCCAGCCTCGGTTGCTTCGAACACTACCACCGCTTCACCCTGACGACGCTTTGGCACGGCGATATTCACATTGCGACCGACGATCCGGAACCCGTGCATCGTATCGTCGCTGCGAATTCGTAGCTCGAGGGTCGTACCAACCGTCACTGATATCTCGGATGGCGTGAAGGTGAAGCGCTCGGCCACGATCTCGACGACTTCTCTTTCCTGTGCCCCCACCCATCTCGAACCGGCCCCAGCCGCCAGCGTCAACCCGGCCGCCACCACCGTCAGCACGCGCCGAATGTGTCGGCTCTCTCTCGTCACTAGAACCACCATCCTAGTCCAATGTTCAGCGAGTTCGGTGCCTGGATGACATCGCTCTGGTTGTTGAGCACCGTGTAGTCGATCTTGACGGCCACGTCGGGGTCGGGGAAGTAGGTGATCCCGAACACCCACGCATCTCGGTCGAACTCCTTCAGGGGGACGTATCCCGATGGCATGCGGTATTGGGTGTCGAAGTTCTCATATCGAACGAACGCGGCGAGCTCCAGGGGAGCCGGTTTCGGAACCACGAAATAGGACCCCTCCAGATAGAAGCCCCGGATCTGCTCGGCCACGTTGGGATTGACACCGATCGTCCGCTGTCGGGAGGCGTTCAGTTCTCCCATCCCGTCGAGAAAGCCGTGGGCGTATTGTCCCCGGGTTTCGAACTCGCCGAGGCGATAGCGACCGTCAAACTCGATCATCGTCACGCTCGTCTCGAACCGTAGATCTCGGAACCCGGTGTCACCGCTCCAGAAACTCGTGCCCAGCACCAGACCGGGGTGGCCCACGTACTCAAGCCGTCCAGTGCCAGCCAGCGAGCGAGCGTTTGACTCCGACCCCTTCTGTCGCCCGTCACGGAAGCCCTCCTCCGCGCTGAATCCTGTTGAATCCAGTGGCGCCATCGCGTAGGCGCGATACCGAAATCCGCCACGCAGCTCACCGTGGACCCCCACACCTGCGTCGAACCAAGTCGTGGGGATGATGACGGTATCGACGAAGGGGCGCTCGACACCGTGAAACACCGGTGGCTCGTGACGCTCGTTGATAATCCCAACTGGCGCCAGCATCATCCCGGCCCGGATGTTGAACGGCCGACTCAGGAGAAAGTCGACATAGGCTTGTTCGAGCTCGAGTTCCCCCTCCGTCTCGTTCGAGACGACGGCGTGCTCCAGCTCGAGCTCGGCCACGAACCGGATGCGTTCCGAAAAGCTGTGGTTGAACAAGAGCACGAAACGATGGAAATCAAGAACCCCATCCTCGTTCTGCCGGTTGTTGTAGTGGAAGTCCATGTAGCCCGAGATCGGCGCAGTCGACGGTGCGTCAGAGGTCGTCGGTGTCTGGGCAATCGCAGACCCGGTGACGAGCCACAGGCAGAAAAGCCCAGAGATCATGGCGCGAAAGATTTCGTGCACTGAAATTCCTGGTTTTGAGTACATCATATTCATCTTTTGATATATCAAAATATGTGGGGGAAGGCAAGCCGACGGGGTCCGCCGTCGCTCCTTGACCCTTTTTTGAACCGTCGACTACCATCCAGCGTCCTCGCCAGAGTCCCTTCTTCATGTATTCCGTCACCAAGCGAATCGACTTCTGCTACGGCCATCGCCTCTTGAACTACGACGGTGTCTGTAAGCACCTTCACGGTCACAACGCCGTGGCTGAGATCGAGTTGCGCTCAGCGTCGCTCGACGATCGCCACATGGTGTGCGACTTCAACGACATCAAACGAGTCGTCAAGGAATGGATCGACCGAGAGCTCGACCACAAGATGATCCTGCGTCGCGACGACCCTCTGCTGGAACCGCTCCGTGCGCAGGGGGAACCGGTGTTCGTGGTCGACGAGAACCCCACCGCTGAGCACATCGCCTACCTGGTCTTCGACCACACGCGGCGCCAGGGTTTTCCCGTCGCGCGTGTCACGGTCTGGGAGACACCGACCTCGTCCGCTACCTATGTCGAGGGCGGGGACCAATCTGGGTGAACCTGAATCTTCTGGCCGAGCAGGGGCACGGGGGACGTGCGATGCGCGCGGCGCGACGGCCCTGAGAAGTACGCGCGGTCGACTTTCTTGAGCAATCGAATGAGCCCGCGCTCATCGGGCGCAGACAGCACAATGACACCGGGGCTCTGTCCAGCCGGAAAGTGCTTCTCCCCAAGGAAGTCGTCGTCCAGACTGATCAGGGTCCGGCGTAGCTGACGGGCTGTCCGATAGTGCTCGGCGTCGCTCGCTCGTCGCAACTCGTCGTGCTCGACCACGGCCAGCACATCCCATCGGAGGTGTCCGCGCATATGCGCAATGACGCCGGCTGGGATGTTGGCGTCGGCATAGACGCGCGGCTGCCGAGTCAGCTCCTCGGCGTGCGGACCAAGCTCAGAGGCGAGAGTCCCCATGGCTGGTGGACACTCAGCTCGTATTGCGAGTGCGACCCTGTTTCTCGCTCAGGGCAGCCCGGGCCTGGCGCTCGAGATCCGCCACCAGGTCGTCACGGCGCTGATACAGTTCCTTTCTGGAACGTCGTCCGCGTTCCGACCCCACGACGTACTCGCAGAACAGCGGAAACGCGATCGTCGTGTCGCAATAGGCGACGACCGCCTCAGGTAGCATTCTGGGGTTCACCTTGCCCCAGCTCACAGCCTCGGCGGGCGTGGCACCGGACAAGCCTCCCCAGACAACCTGGTCGGTGGTGAGCTGGATAAAGTAGTCGTTGCCACCCTTGGGGATGCCATACACCTCCCACAGCGTGGGTTGCCCTTGTAGATAGAAGTTCTTGGGCGAGCCGCCGCCCAAGATCACACACCCGTTCTTTTCACCAGCCAGGACAATCGCGCACACCTCGTTGACGTCGCGATTTGGGTCGATCATCAGATGGCTACGATTGATCAGCTCGTGATACGCGACGTTCATCCCAATCGAACTGTCACCGGGCGACGAAGTGTATATGGGAACCGCCAGTTCCGCGGCACTCGCCACGACCGAATGTTCCTGACAGCCCGGATACCTCGCCAGGAGGTCCTGCCCGAGTCGAAAATGAAGCTCGGCGGATGAGATTGGACGGTCGATATCTTCGCGAACCAGGAAGTCCCTGACGTAGGCGTCCGTCTCGAGCAGGACGTCGGCGGGAAACAGCACGTCGTAGATCCGGATGATTCCCTTCTCGTAGAGCTCGACGTCGTCGAGAAACGGCGACCCGCGGTGCAGCGTGAAGTTCAGCGCATAGTGAAGATCGTGATACAGGTTCGCCCCGGTGCTGACCACGAAGTCGACCAGGCCGCGCTCCATGAGCTCGATCACACACCCACCGAGACCGGCCGGCGTCAGGGCGCCGGCCACGGTCAGACCCACGGTCGTATCGTGAGCTGGGTCAAGCATTCCCTCGGTGAACACCTGGCAGGCCTCAGAGAGGCGGCCCGCGTTGAAGGCTTGGAACCCTTCGTCGATCAGGTTCCGGATATCGGCGCTGCCCTGCGGGCGGTAGTAGCGGATCGACTTGCCGCGAAGAAGCTCTCGTTGCTCACCGGAAGCAGAACCTGGCGCGCGGTGCGGCACGAGGTAGTCTAAACCATGGCCAGGGACCAATCGGGCGACGACGTTGGCCTTCAGTCTTTGCGTGACATAGAACGCCGGCACATCCGGCGCGTGCTCGACGCTGTCGGCTGGAACAAGAAACGGGCGGCGCGAATCCTCGAGATCAATCGGGGCACGCTCTATCGAAAGATCGGCGAGTACGACCTCGCGGACCGACGGGCTTCACCTCCCGTCGGGGTCGACCCAGTCAGGACTCTGGCCACCGATACCGACCACGACCAGCGCGACACCGGTGCCACCCAGCACGAGCCCGAGGCCGTCAGTGAGCCACGACTCCCAGGAGTAATCGCCGAGCATCAGGACGGCCGCCCCGGTGGCGAGGGTGACGCCGACGATGACGGCGGCGGGTCGGGCCCGAGTCAGACGGAGTAGTGCGCCCCGGGCTCGACGGAATGTCGGCACTAGTGGAGTGTCCCTGCGGCTACATGCCGGTGACGTGGTAGCCGGCGTCGACCATGAGCACTTCGCCGGTCACCGCCCGACCGGCGGAGCTCAAGAGAAAGACGGCGGCATCGGCAACCTCGTCTGCGTCAACGGTCCGGCGGAGTGGGGCACGCTCGCGAAAGTGCTGCAGCATCCCGGTAAATCCAGAGACACCTGATGCTGCCAGTGTCTTGATCGGCCCGGCCGATATGGCATTCGTTCTGATGTTTGACGGACCGAGATCGCTCGCGAGGTACCGGACAGATGCCTCGAGTGCCGCCTTGGCCACGCCCATCACGTTGTAGTGAGGAATGACCCGCTCGCTCCCCATGTACGTCAGCGTCAGAATGCTTCCGCCGCCCCGTTTCTCCATGAGGGGCGCGGCGCCCCGCGCGAGCGCAACCAACGAGTAGGCGCTCACATCGAGCGATTGGGCGAAATCCTCTCGAGTCGTCTGGACGAAGGGCTCCTTGAGTGCCTCGCGGGAGGCAAAGGCTACGGCGTGGACCACGAAGTCGAGGCCACCGTGCTCCTGGTCGACGGCTTGATAGAGCGCGTCGATTTCGTCGTCCCGGGTCACGTCACAGGCGACCAGCTGGGATGGCTGACTCAGCGTTTCGGCGAGCACCCGAGTCTTGTCGCCGAATCGTTCGTTTGCGTAGCTGAGGGTGAGGCGGGCTCCGGCCGCATCGGCCGCTTTGGCGATGGCCCAGGCGATCGACCGCTTGTTGGCAATACCGACGATGAGCCCGTTAGTCCCGCTCAGGAGACCAGTCAGCGGGACCGACCCTTGTTTCGCCGAGAAGACGACCGATTCCCCGACCGTTGACCTCGGTCCGGACGGGCCGACCCTTTGTTGCCACCGCCGTTGCCTCTTGACGAGGCGTTCTGGCCGGAGCGGTCGCGAGAGCTCTTCTGATTGTTGGGATGTCCGCCTGAGCGGACCGGGCGACCGTTTCGATTCTGCCCGCGGGGCTGTGACCCAGGCTGATTCTGGTGCATCGTGAAGACGGGTGGCTGCCGTGGCGGCGGCGGCGTGCCCTCAGGATGCTTGAGAGTGGCCCGAATCAAGGGGCGGCGGACAGGTCCGTCGTCTCGTTCTGCGGGTGCAGAAGTACCGTCAGCCGTCGTATCGACGTCAGTTGCCGGGGCGGCGGACTCGGGATCTTCCGGATCGCCGGTCGCGCGATTGTGTTCGCTCATCCGATCGATTGGCTGCTCGCTGGCATCACGACAGAATCCCGATGTGATGACAACGATGTCGCGTGGGGTCATCCCGCACGCGAACCCGACGCTTAGTATCGGCTCAGGGTAGCCGGAGGCTGCTTTGGGAACCTGAACACGCGGGAAATCAAAGTGTAGCAGAGGGCCAGGGGCGTGGCAAACACCATTACGGCCGGCTTACGGCCGAAATACGGCCAGCAGTTCTGGCATTGCGGACTGCTTTCGGCTGGCACTTTTGGGCACTAGGCCCTGGTCACACCTGCTTGGCGGAATCGGCCGGCGGAGTGTGCTCGACGGCCCAGGCTGTCGCCTCCTGGAGCGCGGTGGCCACGGAATCTGGGTGGGTGGATTGTGGTGTGCGTCGCGCCTCCACCGACCCTCGGCCTGAGATCTCCGACATCACATCGGGCTCGAACAGCTCATGATAGGCCTGCCATTCCTCGAGGGTGAGGGCCTGGAAATCCTGGCCGCGGGACACCAGGTCGCGAACGATCGCGGCCACCACTGCGTGCGCGCTCCGAAACGGCAAACCGCGATTCACCAGATAGTCGGCAACGTCGGTGGCCAGCAGCATTCCGGTGGACGAGGCTTCACTGCGGTTGCGACGAATCTCCAGCGTGTCGACGACGGTCGTCGTCGCTCGCAGCGACCCAAGGACCGTTCGCTCGGTATCGAAGAGCGCCTCCTTGTCCTCTTGCAGATCCTTGTTGTATCCGCTCGGCAATCCCTTCATCGTCGCGAGCCAGCCCGTATGGTGTCCGATGATCCGTCCGGCTTTGCCTCTCACCAACTCCAGCGGGTCGGGATTCTTCTTCTGGGGCATGAGGCTGCTTCCGGTGGCGACCGCGTCGGCCAGGTCGAAGAACCCGAACTCCTCGCCGGTGAAAATGATGAGGTCCTCCGACAGTCGGCTGAGGTGCACCATCACGAGCGTGCACGCGTGTAGGGTCGATGACACGAAGTCGCGGTCCGCCGTGGCGTCCACGCTGTTTGACACCACCCGCGAAAACCCCAGCCTGGAGGCCAACACGGCAGTGTCCACGCCGTAGCTGGTGCCTACCACCGCGCCCGAACCGAGGGGCATGGCGTCTGATTCGTCTCGTGCCGCGTCCAGACGAGCATGGTCACGTCTGAAGGCGGCGGCGTGCGCGAGAAACAGATGCGCCACGAGCATTGGCTGGGCGCGCCTGAGGTGGGTATACGCCGGCATGAGCGTCGAGCCCGCTGCCGTTGCCCGTCCGGCCAACGCCAGAACGAGCGCGGCCACGGCCTGCTGCATCACCGGCAATCGCCGTCTCAGGTAGAGCCTCAGGTCAAGCGACACCTGCTCATTCCGCGAGCGTCCCGTGTGGAGCCGTCGACCGACATCACCCACCCGTTCGATGAGCTGCCGCTCGACAAAGGCGTGAACATCTTCGTCATCCCCCGACACGAAACCTGGGTCGGTTCGGCCACGTTCGAGAATGTCGCCGAGCCCTGCCGTAATAGTCGCCGCGTCTTCGGAGGTGAGGACACCCGCACTAGCCAACGCCTCGGTCCACGCGACGCTACCCCGGACGTCGTCCTCGAACAGACGCCGGTCGAATCCGAAGGACGCCTGGAACTCGAAAACGTCCTGGTCGGGCGCCTCAGAGAACCGACCCGACCACAGATGATGTTCGTCCGTCATCTGTCTGAGTCAGTCGTGGACTCGGCACCACGAGTAGCAGGTACGGCCGGCGTGGCCGGAACCCCAAGTGTCGCGATCGGGTTCGGGCCACGTTGCGCCGCCGTCTCGACGGGCAGCCCCCAGAGCTTGATGAAGCCGACGGCGGCCTCATGGTCGAACGTATCGCCTTCGTCGTAGGTGGCCAGTGACGTGTCGTAGAGGGCGTACTCCGACTTCCGGCCGACGACGCGGCAGTCGCCCCGATACAGTTTGAGCCGGGTCGTCCCGGTCACCCGCTCCTGCACCTTGGCCACGAAGGCATCGACGGCCTCTCGGGTAGGAGTAAACCAGAGACCGTTGTAGACCAGGTCCGCATAGGTCACACCCAGGTCGCTCTTGAGGCGCTCCAGATCCTTCGGAATCACGAGCGCTTCCAGCTCACGGTGGGCCGTATGGAGAAGGACGGCGGCCGGCGCCTCGTAAATCTCACGCGACTTGATGCCTACCAGGCGGTTCTCGACCATGTCTATCCTGCCCACCCCGTGCGCGCCGGCGATGGTTTCGAGCGAATTGATCAGCTCGGTCAACGGCATGGCGACGCCGTTCACCTTGGTCGGTACGCCAGCTTCGAAATCGACCTCGACGTACGCCGGAACGTCCGGACATTCAATGGGTGACTTGGTCAGCGCGTAGATATCATCTGGAGGCTCGACCCAAGGATCCTCGAGTACGCCGCACTCGATCGAACGTCCCCAGAGATTCGAATCGGTGCTGTACGGACTCTCCACAGTCGTGGGAACCTGGATGCCGTGCGTCTTCGCATACGCGATCTCATCTGGACGCGTCATGCCCCAGACCCGTGCCGGGGCCACCACCACGATCGACGGGTCGAGTGCGCGTGCCGATACATCCATCCGGACCTGGTCGTTCCCCTTGCCGGTGCACCCATGCGCGATCATCCCAGCACCCTCGAAGTGCGCAACCTCGACCAGCTTCTTCGCGATGAGCGGTCGGCCCAATGCGGTGGCCAGGGGGTACTTCGCCTCGTAGAGCGCGCCAGCCTGAAGCGCTGGCATGATGTAGTCGCGGGCAAACTCCTCGCGGACGTCGACGACATGCGCGCGGACCGCACCCACCGCCAGGGCCCGCTCCCTCACATCGTCGAGCTCCTTGCCCTGACCGAGGTCCATCGTGACCGCGATGATCTCGGCGTCGTACTTGTCGGCCAACCACTTGACAGCGACCGACGTGTCAAGACCACCCGAATACGCGAGTACTATCCGTTCCATCGACTGTGCTCCTTGTTCTAGTGCAGCTCTTCTAGCCTCGGGCCCAACCCTCGAACAGTCTCGTCACTTCCCGGCCTGCCCGCGCGTGGCGGGTAATGACGAGCACCGTGTCGTCTCCCGCGACAGTGCCTACCACCTCGGGGAGTTCCGCCTGGTCAATCGCCAGCGCGAGTGGCTGAGCCAACCCAGGGTCGGTGCGCAGCACGAGCAACTGCTGAACCAGATCAATCCGACGCAGGTAGTCAGATACGGCGCGACGTACGGTCGCATCTGCAGTCCCACGGCGAGCGAGCTGGGCTCCCGGCCGGCCATACGCGCCGTCCGCGGCCCTTTTGACCAGACCCAGCTCCTTGATATCCCTCGAGATCGTCGCCTGGGTGGCATTGAAGCCCTTTGCGCGGAGCCGCTGCCGCAGCTGGTCCTGGCTGGCGACGACTTCGTGAGTGACCAACTCGAGTATGGCGGACTGCCGATAGTGTTTCATACTTATGCAGTAATCTGAATTAGTATACACATGCTGAATTCACGACGCAACGGCTGGTTTTCACTAAATCTCATCAATAACCTTTAAATACTGTCTATTTGTGGATTGACTCGGGGAGCCCTGGTGTCGTATAAATAATCCGTAAGTCGCATAATTATTCATACCATGAGTGTCAGAGTCAGTATCGTCGGTGCCACGGGCTACGCGGGACAGGAGTTGGTCCGCCTCGCGGCGCGGCATCCCGACGTCAATCTCACGGTCGCGATGACTTCAACAACGGGAGAGGAGGCACGAACCCTCCCAGCACTGACTGACGTCTGGGCCGGCGAGTTAGCACCTTTCTCCGTGGACCGCCTGGCGGCCGAGAGTGATGCGGCGTTTCTCGCCCTTCCCGATACCGTGAGCGCCCAACTTGGTCCAGAGCTTCTCGAACGAGACGTCAGGGTATTCGACCTCTCTGGGGCGTTCCGCCTCACGGACGCCGAGACCCGGCGACGCTGGTATCCAGCAGCGCCCAGTCCGACGCTGGAACCGGTCTACGGCCTCGCCGAGAGACGCCGCACCCAGCTCGAGGACGCGCGCTTTGTCACGTGTCCCGGCTGCTATCCAACCGCCGCTCTGCTTGCGTTGGAGCCACTGGTCGACTCTGGCCTGCTCAACCACGCCGACTCGAACACCGGAGACGTCTTTATCGATGCCAAGTCGGGTATCTCTGGCGCCGGTCGAAAGCCCAACCTCCGCACGCAGTTCTCCGAATGTCACGCCAATGTGGCGGCCTACGGAATCTTCGGCCACCGCCACGGCGCGGAGATCGAACAGGAGCTAGGACAGGTCGTGACCTTCGTTCCGCACCTGGTCCCACTCGACCGGGGCATCCTCGAGACGATCTACACACGGGTCAAGCGAGGCACGACGGAGACGGCGGTCGCCGAGGCGTTCGAGCAGGCGTACACCGACCGACCGTTCGTTCGTCTGCGAGGCAACGACCTGCCGGAGATCCGGCACGTCACCCACACCAACTTCTGCGACATCGGGTGGAAGCTTGACAGTGCGACCGGACGGCTGGTCATCGTGTCGTGTCTCGATAACCTGGTGAAGGGCGCTGCCGGCCAGGCCATTCAGTGTCTGAATCTCGCCGTCGGCTTCGACGAACGAGCGGGATTGCAGTAGGCGTCGGTGATGGCGCGGGCACGACTCACACTGGTGAAGTTCGGGGGCGAGCTCCTCGAGGAGCCGCGACGACTTCGGCGAATCGCGCGGACCTTGGTCAGCGCCTCGGAGCAAGGCCCCGTGGTCGTCGTTCATGGCGGGGGGAGAGAGGTCGACGCCGAGATGGCTCGACTCGGACTCCCAAAGCAGGCCGTCGATGGTCTCCGAATCACGACCCCGGAGTCGCTCGACGTGGTATTGGGGGTTCTGGCCGGTCGGGTCAACACCCGGCTGGTGGCGGCGCTTCAAGGCGCCGGTGGACAGGCTGTCGGATTGACCGGTGTGGACGCCGGCATCACCACCGTCCGCCGGGCACGGCGCTATCGGGCGACTGATGGATCGTCTGTGGACCTGGGGATGGTCGGCGTCCCTACCGGAGTCGGAGTGCCAGCACTCCTTCGCGACCTCACCAGAGCGGGATACATCCCGGTGGTCGCGAGCATCGCCGCCGACCCGCGTGGTCGCCTATTCAACGTCAATGCCGACAGCTTGGCGGGGGACCTCGCCGCGCGGGCCGGCGCCGCCGAACTGGTCATCGCGGGTGCGACCGCCGGTGTGCTAGACACCGAGGGGAGGACGATGCCAGTTCTGGCCGACGATGATCAAGGCGTGGGGGCGTTGATCCGCAACGGACAGGCGAGCGCCGGGATGGTGGCGAAACTGCTGGCGTGTCGCGTGGCACTTGGTGGCGGTGTACGACGGGTGGCGATCGTCGATGGGACGCGCCGGATGTTCCTCAACACGGCGGGCGGAGCCGGAGTCACGAGAATCACCGGGCCGACGAAGGGTCCGAGACGGACGACGGAGGGGGATCAGTGATGACGACGATTGACGCTGGCCACATCCGTGGCGTCGAAGCCGAGCACGTGCTGCAGGTCTATAAGCGGATCCCGCTCGTCCTCGTAGGAGGCGAGGGGTCGTGGCTGTTCGACGCCGACGGCACACGGTACCTCGACCTGCTCTCGGGCATCGGTGTGGCGTCGCTGGGCCACGCGCACCCCGGTCTGGCCCAGGCGCTCAGTGCGCAGGCCGAAGAACTGATCCACACGTCGAACCTCTTCTTTCACCCACTACAGGGCGATGTCGCCGCGAAGCTGACGGCGATGTCTGGACTCGACCGCGTCTTCTTCAGCAACAGCGGCACCGAGGCGGTCGAGGCCTGTCTGAAGTTCGCGCGCCGATACTGGTACACCCAAGGCGACCGGGCGCGGACAAAGTTCGTGGCATTCGAGCGCTCGTTTCACGGTCGGACGTTCGGGTCGCTCTCGGTGACGTCGGGCTCGACCTACCGCGAGCCCTTCGCGCCACTGGTCCCCGGTGTCACCTTCGTCTCCCCCGATGAGCCGGCGGCTCTCCGTGCGGCCGTGACGACTGAAACCGCGGCCATCATTCTCGAGCCGATCCAGGGTGAGGGTGGGGTGTGGCCGGTCACGTCGGCGATGGCCGACGAGATCCGAACGGTCCAGGCCGAAACGGGGACACTCGTGATCGCCGACGAGATTCAATGCGGCCTCGGACGGACCGGCCAGTCGTTCTATTCGCCAGCGTTGGGACTCCAGCCAGACCTGATGTCGCTCGGCAAGGCCCTTGGTGCCGGGGTGCCGGTCGGCGCTGCACTGTTGAGTGAGCGCGTGGCCTCGGCGGTCGCCTTCGGTGACCACGGCAGCACGTACGGCGGTAACTTGCTCGCCTGTCGGGCTGCCCTGGTCTTTCTCAAGGCACTGGAGACCGGTCTGGTCGAGCGCGTGGGACGGGCCGGAACCCGGCTTGAGAGCGGCCTTCGTGCGATCGCCTCGGCGCACAAAGAGATCAGCGACATCCGGGGTGCAGGACTGATCTGGGGCCTCGACGTCGACGAAAGAGTCGCCGCACGGATGGTCCAGACCGCCCTCGACAACGGCCTGATCATCAACCGAACGGCCGGCACGGTGGTCCGGCTTCTGCCACCGTTGACGCTCAGTGACGCCGAGATCGACGAGGCCCTCACGCGACTCGGATCGACGTTCGAGACGGCTATCGCGGAGGCGACGTGACCGTGCCTGATGTCACTGCCACAGAGTCCTCGGCGTCTGAAGGCCAGGACCGCAGTGTGGTGATCAGGGCAGCCGAGGCTGACGAAGCGACGGCCCTGTTTCGCCTGATCAGCGACAACCTCGAGACCGGCCATCTGCTGCCACGACCGCTGGGCGAGGTCGTGCTACACATCCCTCGATTCCACGTTGCCGTCGGACCGACGGGCGTGGTGGCGTGTGCTGAGCTCGCGCGGCTCAGTCCACGGCTTGCGGAAGTTCGGTCCTTGGTGGTCAGAGATGACTATCGGGGCCACGGGCTGGGGACGCAGTTGCTGGCCCACATCGTCGAAGCGGCTGGGCAGCAGGGTTATCCCAGGGTGTGTGCATTCGCCCATGACCCGCGGGCCTTCATTCATCTTGGTTTCTCGATCGTTCCGCACCCGTGGGTGCCCGACAAGATCTCCACCGATTGTCACAGCTGCATATGGTTCCGGCAGTGCGCGCAGTACGCGCTGATACTCGACCTCGCTCCGGGAGCGCAACGATGACCGACGGCAGACCAATCGACGGTGGCATCCTCGCCGCAGCCGGCTTTCGATCGGCAGCGGTGAAGTGCGGCATCAAGACTGACGCCCTCGACCTCGCACTGCTCGTCGCAGACGAACCGGCCAGCGTCGCCGCGGTCTTCACGACCAACAAGGCGATCGCGGCTCCCGTCATCATCTGCCGCGAGCATCTTGAGCACTCAGGTGGCATCGCGCGCGCGATCGCCGTCAACAGCGGGTGCGCGAACGCGTGTACGGGACAAACAGGGATGGCCGCGGCGCGGGAGATGGCGACGGTCACGGCGCGGTCGGTGGGATGTCCCGTCGAGCAGGCGCTCATCGCCTCCACCGGTGTAATCGGTCTCGATCTCGATGTTGACAAGGTGACACGTGGACTCGCACGCGCGGTGGGGACGCTCGGTCGAGACGACAGTCGTGCCGCAGCCGAAGCAATCATGACGACCGACCCATGGCCAAAGGAAGCTGCGGTCCGCGTGACGTGTGCTGGGGAAACCTTCGCCGTTGGCGGCATGGTGAAGGGTGCCGGGATGATCGAGCCGATGATGGCGACGATGCTAGCTTTTCTCACCACGGACGCCGCGGTCGCGCCCGACCTCCTCCAACGGGCCCTGACCGAAGTCATAGATGACACCTTCAACGCGATCACCGTCGATGGGGAGTGCTCGACCAACGACTCGGTCTTCTTGCTGGCCAGTGGTGCGAGCGGCGTGACGATCAAGGAGGCACTCTATCCACACTTCGTGGCGGGACTCCGCGAAGTGTGTACTACGCTGGCACGAGATATCGTGCGCGGAGGCGAAGGCGCAACCAAACTTGTGTCCGTCACGGTCACCGGGGCGCGAACCCCGGAGGAAGCCAAACGCGCGGCGCGTGCGATTGCCAACTCGCCTCTCGTCAAGACAGCGCTTCACGGAGGCGACCCGAATTGGGGACGCCTGGTGGCGGTGGCGGGGCGCGCGGGGGTGGACTTCGACCTCTCGCACTCGCGGGTTCAGATAGGGACAACCGTGCTCTTCGAGAACGACACAGTGCATGCCGACCGAGAACCGGAGGCAGCCGAGCATCTGAAGGGTAAGAAGGTCTCGGTCGGGGTCGATCTGGGCGTCCAGGGACCGGGGGAAGCGACGATGTGGACATGTGACCTGAGCGCCGAGTATGTCCACATCAACGCGGACTATAGGACCTGAGCTCCGGCATGACGAGCCCGCTTTCAAGTCGCTGTTTTCTCTCGATCCTGGACTTCGACCCAGAAGACCTCGCGCACAGTCTCGAGCTTGCGGCCACCCTCAAGCGCGACCGCAAGCTTGGGCGCGAGGCAGCCACGAGTGCCGCCCTGGAGGGAACGTATATCGCCCTCCTTTTCGAGAAGCCGTCACTGCGCACCCGGTCGACCTTCGAGATCGCCATCCGGGAACTCGGGGGCGACTTTATCGATCCATCGGCAGACGTGGCGTTGGGAAAACGCGAGTCGCTGGCCGACGTCGGCAGGAGCTTGGAGCGCTGGGTGTCCGGAGCCGTCGTTCGGACGTTCGCCCACTCACGGCTGGTGGACCTCGCCCAAGCAACGCATCGGCTCCGGATCATCAACGCGCTCAGCAACGAAGAGCATCCGTGTCAGGCCCTCGCTGACTGTCTCACCCTCCAGGAACGATGGGGTCGCGTCACCGGCAAACGCGTCGCCTTCGTCGGGGATGGCAACAACGTGGCGACCTCGTTTATCCAGGCGGCGACGATGCTGGGGGTCTCGGTGCATGTGGCCTCGCCCGAAGGTTTCGAGCTTCCGACCAGGGTGGACGCCGACGTCGCTCGCATCGGCACCGACGGCGCGGAGCTCCTCCGCTTCCAAGACCCGGTGGCCGCCGTGAAGGATGTGGACGCGGTTTACACCGACGTATGGACGTCGATGGGGCGAGAAGCGGAAGTCGCCGAACGTCGGCAGCTCTTCGGCCCATACCAAGTCAACGATGACCTGCTGGCCCACGCCAACCCCGAGGTGTGTTTCCTGCACTGCCTGCCCGCCCACCGTGGCGAGGAGGTCACCGACTCGGTCATGGACGGCGCCGCCTCAGCCGTTTTCGACCAGGCGGAGAACCGTCTGCACACGCAGAAGGCGCTCCTTCTGATGGTCTTCGAAGACTGAACGTGGCCTCGCCGGTCAGTTGCCTTCGACCTTAGCCGCCGCCGTCTCGACCTTGTCGGCCATCTTCTTCTTATAGTCGGACAGAGCGACCGCCACGGCGGCGTCGCCTACGGCCAGGATCTGCGCGGCGAGGACTGCGGCATTCGTCGCGCCGGCCTTCCCCACGGACACCGTGGCGACGGGCACCCCGGGGGGCATCTGCACCGTGGCCAGGAGCGCGTCCCAGC
This sequence comes from Vicinamibacterales bacterium, assembly GCA_965249105.1. Lineage (GTDB taxonomy): Bacteria > Acidobacteriota > Vicinamibacteria > Vicinamibacterales > UBA8438 > CAUZIB01. The sequence continues at coordinate 4,561,678 of OZ252219.1, forward strand.
CCTGCAGCGGGGATGAGTCGATCGGTACGCCGATGACGGGGAGCGTAGAGTGCGCGGCCACAACGCCCGCAAGATGTGCCGCCGCACCGGCACCCACGATGAATACCTTGACCCCCTGCGACGGGGCCTCGTCGATGATTCGTCTGACCCGGTCTGGCGAACGATGCGCTGACGCTACCGTCATATGACACGAGATACCGAGCTCTCGTAGTACGTCGACGCTTCGCTGCATCGTCGGCGCGTCGGAGTCAGAACCCATGAGGATTTGTACGAGTGTCTCTGCCATGGTGTTACCTCGGAATCGCCTTTCGACCGATGTCAGTTCGGTGATAGGCATGCGAAAAGGAGATCCGGCCGACCGCCTCGTAGGCGTGGTCGATGGCGTCTTCGAAGGTCGTTCCGCGCGCGACGACGGTCAACACGCGGCCACCGGAGGTGACGACGGCACGGTCACGGAGAGCTGAGCCGGCATGAAACACCACGACACTAGGGACGGCGGCCGCCTCGGCCAGCCCCCCGATCGGGAACCCGGTCTCGTAGGCACCAGGGTAGCCACCCGATGCGATCACGACACCGACATGCGGGTCATCGGTGACGCGCCACGTCGATCTGCTCAAATCTCCCTGCGCCGCGGCCAGAAGGACCGGGGCCAACTCTGTCTCGATCATCGGAAGCACGACCTGCGCCTCCGGGTCGCCGAACCGTACGTTGAACTCGATCACCTGTGGACCGTCGGGTGTCAGCATCAGGCCAACATAGAGTACCCCGCGATACTCGGTGCCTTCAGCGCGGAGCCCGTCGAGCACCGGCGTCACGACCTCTAGGGTCACCCGCTCGGCCAGAGCCGGCGAGAAAATCGGGCTCGGAGCGAACGCCCCCATGCCACCGGTGTTCGGACCTTCGTCGTCATCAAAGGCTCGCTTGTGGTCCTGGGCGGAAGGCAAGACGAGACCCTGCGTGCCGTCGCACAACACGAAGAGCGAAACCTCGGGTCCAGTCAGACACTCTTCGATCACGAGACGGGCGCCTGCCTCCCCGAATCGGCGAGCGACAATCGCGTCGTCAATCGCCAGGGCCGCGGCGTCGCGGTCGGTGGCCACGGTGACACCCTTGCCAGCCGCCAGACCATCTGCCTTGACGACGACGGGGAAGCCGAACTGCTCGCAGGCGCTCAACGCATCCGCCTGGGTCTGGCAGATACGAAACGCCGCGGTGGGAATCTGGTGGCGCGCCATGAACTCCTTGGCAAAGGCCTTACTGGACTCCAGCCGCGCCGCGGCCTGGACCGGTCCGAACAGGGGTCGGCCAGCGTCCGCGAACCTATCCGCGACCCCGTTGGCCAGCGGAAGCTCCGGGCCGACTACCGTGAAGTCGACGCCTTCCTCGACCGCCAGGGCCAGTACGGCCGCCGGGTCACCCGCGTCGACTGCGACCGTCCTGCCGCCGATGCCCGCGTTGCCCGGCGCGCAGACGACCTCCTCGACCCCAGGTTCGGCCCTGAGCTTCCAGGCCAAGGCGTGTTCGCGGCCCCCACCGCCAACCACTAGCACCTTCATCGCTATATCTTTCGTAAATACAACGTGTTATGGGATCAGCCGGAGAGCGCGTGGTCTGGAAAATCGATTGACGGAGGCTCGACTTTCGTCCTAAGATGCTAAGTTCGCGACCGTCTCGTGATCCATTCAGTCTTCACTGGAGCACAGACACCATCAGCGGCCGGTCTTTTCTGAGATCTGAGACCGGGGTTGCGTGTCGCGCCTGCGCGCGGTCATCTCAAGTCCGCGCGTAGCCTAGCATATAGCGGTGCCACTCACCGCAGCCGATTGGAGGGGGTGACAGCACAGTTGGCGGAAGTCCGAGTGCAGGATGGTGAGTCGATCGAAAGCGCCCTACGTCGCTTCAAGCGCAAGGTGCAGCAGGAAGACATCATCAAGGACATCAAGAAACACTCCTTCTACCTGAAGCCAGGCGACAAGCGTCGCGCGAAGCAGGCTCTGGCCCGCAAGCGCAGCCGGAAGAAGATGCGTAGTCGGGACCCAGAATAGAGCAATGGAACCCCGTATTTCTTGACAGAATTTAAAGGGCCATGGTACGGTCCGGGTCAGTTTCTGAGGATGTAAGCGATGCAGATCGAAGAACGATCGTCAGGTGACGTGGTGATCCTGGACGTGAAGGGCAAGTTGACCATCGGTGACGGCGACGAGCTCCTCAAGGACAAGATCAACAGCTTGATCCAGCAGGATCGCAAGAAACTTATTCTGAACCTCGAAGGTGTCCCGTACGTCGATAGCGCGGGACTCGGCGAAATCGTGAGAACCTACACGACCGTCAGCCGGCAGGGTGGCAACCTCAAACTGCTGAATCTCACCAAGCGTATTACAGACCTGCTGATGATCACGAAGCTGCTAACGGTCTTTGATACGTACGACTCCGAACAAGAAGCGCTGAACAGCTTTCAATAGGCTGTCTGGCGAGACGCTGTCGGGCAGCGTGGCACCGGCCGCATCGGATTCGCGCTACATGGCGCGTCACCCTCTCTCTCAATCTGACACCGACACCTCGCCTACTGGCGGGGTGTCGGTGCGATCCCTCCCTCTCGCCTTTCTGACTGCGCTCCGCCCAGACCAGTGGACCAAAAACCTCATCGTCTTTGCCGGGTTGATCTTCGGCCAACGGCTGTTTGAGCCTTCGGCCGCGTGGACGGCGGTCGCGGCGTTTGCCGTGTTTTGCGGACTCTCGAGCGCGATGTATCTCCTGAACGACCTACTGGACCGGGAGGAGGATCGGCGGCATCCGGTCAAGCGCCACCGCCCGATCGCAGCGGGACAGGTGCCGGTGTCACTGGCGGCACTGGGTGTGGTGGGGCTCGTGGCCGCCTCGCTGGGAGCCGGGTTCTGGGTCAATACACAGCTCGGAATCGTGGCGACCGGGTTCGTGGCGGTGCTCACGTCGTATAGCCGCTTCCTCAAACATCTGGTCATTCTGGACGTCCTCGGGATAGCCGCTGGGTTTGTGCTCCGGGCGGTCGGAGGGGCCGTCGCGGTCGACGTGCCAATCAGCCAGTGGCTACTGGTCTGCACGGTGCTCCTCACCCTGTTCCTCGGTCTGAGCAAACGCTTGCACGAGGCGGTCTTGTTGGGTGACACGGCGGCAACCCACCGTCAGGCGCTGGCCGACTACACCCCATCGCTTCTGGAACAGCTGATCACGATCGTCGCAGGCGCGACGCTGGTAAGCTATGCCGTCTACACGACGGAGCCAGCCACCGTTGCGAAGTTCGGGACAGATCGTCTGACCTGGACCCTCCCGTTCCCGATCTACGGGATTTTTCGCAATCTCTATTTGATTCACCGCCACCAGGGAGGTGGGAGCCCAACCGAAACGCTCCTGCGTGACCGTCCCTTGCTCGCGTGCGTCGCACTCTGGGCAGGGGCTATAGTACTGATCGTCTACCGTGGGTGAGCCCGGCGTAACCGACGAATCTGGAACAGGCATCATGTCCGAATTCATAGTTCGAAACGAATCGATAGATGTCGAGCGAATCATGGGACAGATTCGCCGGCGCATCGAGGAGAAGCGCGGCGAGGACTATACCGAAGAGCAAATCCGCGAGCTCGCCAACCTCAAGCTCGACCGTTTTCTCAAACCGGAGAGCGTCCGCTCCAACATGGTGGAGTACTACCAAAAACGGCTGAAGGAAAAGGAGGACGCCCTGCGCGCGTCGCCGCAGCCTCCGCCCTCGTTCGAATTCGACCCCGACATCATCTATCGATCATCGCGAGGGGTCGCGGGACGTCTGCTCTTTGGATTTCGGAGACTGGTGAGCCCGCTACTCAAGCTCTTCTTCAACCCTGCTCCCATCGTGCATGCATTGACGATTCAACAGCAGATCAACGAGCGTCAAGCCGAGGTCATCAGTCAGATGGTACGAACCCAAACTGAGTTCATCGAAATCGCTGCGCTGAACTACGAGGTCATGAACAACCTCGTGGAAGAGATGACGCGGCTGTCGCTCGAGATGAAGAATCACAAGATGCGTGTCGAATCGGTCGCCGGCCGACTGGATTTTGATGAGCGGCGCGCGCGCTCACTCGAGCGTGTCGCCCAGCCTCGCGCCAGCGGAAGCGGAGCGGCCGGTCGAGCCCCCGGCGACGCGCCGCCTCACGCGACGGACGGGGCGGCGAGCCCAGAGCCACGACGCCGCCGGCGTCGGCGCGGCCGGAGACGCCCGGCTGGTGCAGCCGCGTCGGAGAGCGGAACCTCGACCACCGGAGAGGCGGGGGGAGCGGCGACCCAAACAGCAGAGGGCCCGGCCAGACCTAGCGGTGACTCGAGTGCGCCGGAGAAGCCGGCCTCCGCTGGGCCGGGCGGTGACTCGAGTACTCCGGCGGAGCCGGCCTCCGCTGGGCCAGGCGGTGACTCGAGTACTCCGGCGGAGCCGGCCTCCGGGCCCAGCGGTGACTCGAGCACGCCGGCGGTTCCGGTGACGTCTCAGCCCGACACGGCATCACCCTCAGCGGACGGCCAAGAGCCCACCGACCGGTGAAGCTGGCGGTCGTCGTCCAGCGCTATGGCGCAGAGCTCAGTGGCGGAGCCGAGCTGCATGCGCGCTACATTGCCAGCCGGCTCGCACGTCACGCGAGGGTTGAGGTCCTCACGACGCGCGCCCGAGACTACATCAGCTGGAAGGATGAGTTTCCGGAAGGCGAGGACAGGGTCGACGGCATTGCCGTTCGGCGCTTCGGAGTCAGCCGCGTCCGCGACCCGGACGACTTCGGGCGGCGCTCCGAACGGGTCTTCAACCAGCGCCACTCACTGAACGACGAACTCAAGTGGCTCGATAGCGAAGGCCCGACCAGCCCCTCACTCATCAGCTACCTGCGGACGCACGAGACCGACTACGACTACTTCATCTTCTTCAGCTACCGCTACTATCACGCCTACCACGGCATCCGGTCGGTGGCCTCGCGTGCCGTTCTCGTCCCAACGGCCGAGCGGGACCCGGCGTTGGGCCTGGAGATCTTCGGTCCAACGTTTCGCAGCGTCCGCGCCATCATGTACAACTCGCACGAGGAAAGGGCGCTGATCCAAGGGGTGTCAGCCAACCAGCACGTCCCAGGAGTCGTGGTCGGAGTCGGCTCAGAGGTGCCAGCCCGGGCCAGTGTGGGTCGGTTCCGGCGGCGGACCCAGTTGTCACGGCGATTCGCGATTTACGTGGGACGCATAGACGAGAACAAGGGATGTGGCGAGCTGTTCGACCATTTTCAGCGATACTCGCGGGCGGGTGGACGGCTCGACCTGGTGGTCGTCGGTAACCCCGTGATGAAGGTTCCGAGCCATCCGCGGATTCATCACCTCGGGTTCGTGTCTGACGAAGAAAAGTACGACGCGATGGTGGCAGCGGAGGTCCTGATCATGCCCTCCTACTTCGAGAGTCTCTCGATGGTGACGCTCGAGGCATGGGCCATGGGAGTGCCCGTCTTGGTCAACGGACTGTGCGATGTACTCCGCGGCCAGACGATCCGAGGCAACGCCGGTCTGTACTACACGAGCGCACGGGAATTCTCAGAGTGCCTCCGGGCCCTCGACCGTGACGGAGAGTTGCGTCGAGGACTCGGCGAGAACGGGCGTGCCTTCTTCCGCCGCCACTACACCTGGCCCGTGATCGAACGGAAGTACCTCGATATGTTGGAGCAACTGAAGCGCGCCGACTCGGCTGAAGCAGCGAGTGGACCAGAGCCGATGCCAGGATGGCTGGCTCGGCGCAAGCGCACGGTCCGTCCGGCGGGCGAGGTCGTCGCCCAGATGCCCACCGGTCCGGTCCTCGAGTCCGGAAAGTCGGCGTCGTGACCAAGTCGCCTACGCACCAGGTCATGGCGACGCTGAGCTATGGGGATGCGATCAGCAACGAGGCGCTTGGTATTCAGCGTGTTCTGCGAGCGGCCGGTTACGACTCGCGGATCTACGTCGAAACCGCCGACTCCCGCGTGGAACATATGACTGAGGACTATCGCGACCTGATCGCCGAGAGCCACGCTGACAACATTCTCATTCATCACTTCTCCATCGGCTCCCGGGCATCACGAGTCGCGTTCGCGCTTCCCGACCGGATGGTGCTCGTCTACCACAACGTCACTCCGCCGGTGTACTTCATCGACGTCAACGAGACGCTCGTCAACCTGTGCTATCAAGGACGCCGGGAGCTCGGCGCGTACCGAACTCGGTGCGACCTCGCGCTGGGCGACTCGGAGTTCAACCGTCGGGAGCTTGACGAGGCTGGGTTCCCGCGCACCGGTGTCCTCCCGGTCGTCCCGAGCTTTTCTCAACTCGACGTCGAGCCCAACCCGATGCTGGCCGGCGACTTCGATGACGAGCGCACGAATATCCTGTTTGTCGGTCGGATGATTCCCAACAAGCGAATCGAGGATCTGATTCGCTTCTTCGACGCGTATCGTCTCCGTTACAACCGACAGACGCGATTGCTTCTGGTTGGGGCGCAGGAGGGATTCGAGGAGTATGTCGTATCCCTACAGAACTTGATCGCCACGCTCCGGGTACCCGATGTTCACCTGATAGGTCATGTCTCGAACGAGGAGCTGACTGCGCTGTATGACGTGGCCGACGTTTTTCTGTCGGCCAGCGAGCACGAGGGCTTCTGTGTTCCGCTGGTGGAGTCGTTCTACAAGCGGATTCCCGTGATCGCATTCTCCGCGGCGGCGGTGCCTGACACGATGGACGGCGGGGGAGTCCTCTACGACCGAAAGGACCCTCGCCACGTCGCATCGTTGATCCACACCGTGGTCACCGACCCGGCATGGGAAGAGGAGATCCTGCGCGCGCAAGATGAGGCGCTGCACCGGCTGCAGAACCAGGACTTCGACGGCACGCTGCTGAGCTTCGTCGAGCAGGTACACGCCTCTCCCCGGGTCGAACACCCACCCGTCGAGGCGGATTTCTGGCAGCAATTCGAGCGTGCCGAGGATCTTGAGGGGCTCCAGGTACGTCGCCCGTCGGCGTATGGAGCGCTGCCCGACAAGAGGGCGGAAGCCCGAAGGTCGCGGGCACGATGACGTCTGTGGTCTGGGTGGAACCTCCATGGTGATCAACCAGTGGGTCCCGGCCGCCCATCATGGCGATGCCGTCGGAAACAGCGCGCGGGCCGTGCGGTCCTTGCTCAGGGCACGGGGACATCGGTCGGACCTCTACGCCCTTTCAATCGACGACGAGCTCCAGGGCGATGTGCATCCGTTCAGCGACGACGACGCTCGTCGGGGTGATGTCACGATCCTGCACTATGCCGTGCCCTCACCGATGAGCGACGCCCTCGCGACCCTGCCGAAGGGTCGGGTCTTGCAATATCACAACGTCACTCCGGCGCACTTCTTCGCGCGGTATGACCCAGAGATTTTCCGAATCACGACGGAGGGCAGGCGGGAGCTCGCTCGGCTGGCCGGCAGCGTGGACCTGGCGCTCGGTGACTCCGAATACAACCGTCGGGAACTGGACTCGCTGGGCTTCGAACGGACGGGCGTCATGCCGATCGTGGTCGACACGAAACGGATCACCGACGCGCCGAGGCTCCCCGCGCTCGAAGCGACACTCGAGGACGGCCTCTCAAATATCCTGTTCGTCGGTCGCATCGCGCCAAACAAGCGGATCGATGACCATATCTTTATGGCTGAGCACTACAAGCGCTACGTCGATACAGACTACCGGTTCATCTTTGTCGGGCGGACAGACGCGGTCCCACGCTACTACGCCACCATCCGCGCCCTCATGCTCAGATTCGATTTACTCCCCGAGCGGTTTTTGTTCGTGGGCTCCGTCCCGGACGACGAGCTCGCCGTCTACTACCGGACCGCCCGAGCATACGTCTCGCTCAGCGAGCACGAAGGGTTCTGTGTGCCGCTGGTCGAAGCCATGGCGGCGCGCGTGCCGATCCTGGCGTACGGTGCCGCCGCGGTTCCGGAGACACTCGGTGGCGCGGGTGTCTGTTTTACGCCGAAGGACCTCGAGCATGCGGCGGAACTGCTCGGGTTGCTGGTGTACGATGATGCGTTGCGAGACCGAATTATTGCCGGACAGACCGATCGTCTTCATGACTTCGGCATGGATGCCACCGAACGCGCCGTCGACGAGCTGATTGAGAGAGTGGCGTGAAGATCGCCTTTATCGTGCAGCGCTACGGTGCGGAGATTCTCGGAGGCTCCGAGTATCACTGCCGACTCATCGCCGAGCACCTGTCGCGCCGACCTGGACACGGTATCGAGGTGCTGACGACGTGCGCCCGGGAGTACACCACCTGGGAAAACGCCTATCCCGAGGGAACGGACCGGGTTCGGGGTGTCACGGTCCGGCGGTTTCCCAACGCCAAGACCCGTGACCTCGACTCGTTCAACGAGTACTCAGACTGGATTTTTAGCAACGAACACAGTCGGGCAGACGAGTGGAACTGGCTCGAGCAACAAGGGCCGTGGTGTCCAGCGCTGATCGACTACCTCGGACAGCATCACCGATCGTATGACGCGCTGATCTTCTTCACCTACTTGTATGCGCCGACGGTGCTCGGACTGAAGGTCGCCCCGCGCCGCAGCATCCTCGTGCCGACCGCCCACGACGAACCGGCGATCAAGCTCGGCATCTACCAGGAGGTCTTCTCGCTTCCCGCCGGGATCGCGTTCAATACGGCCAGCGAACGCGGGTTTCTCAAGCAACAGTTCGCGATCGGCGCTCAGATGCAGGAAGTGGTGGGGTGCGGCGTCGACCTCCCCCCCCACCTCGGACCTCCGCTGGATTCAGCACCGAGTGCCCAGAGTTCTGAGAACGTCGACGTCAACGCCGACATCGACGTGGACGTGGACGCTGATGCCGACGACGCAGCCACCTCGGACGGGCAGGGCGCCGGCAACGGTTTTGCCCTCGACAGCGTGTCCTCGTTCACCACGGAGCGAGGGGCAGTCTTCCGAAGACGACACCGGCTCTACGGCCCCTTCGTTCTGTACGGCGGACGAATCGATGCCGGAAAAGGCTGCGAGGAGCTCATCGAGTACTTCAGCAGCTACGCGGACGAACAGGGCGACGCCACGTTGGCGCTCATGGGGGTCAAGCTGATGTCGATCCCCGAAGAACCGTTCATCCGGTTCGCCGGCCTGCTTCCCGAAATCGAGCGACTCGAGGCGCTCGAAGCCGCCACGGTCGTCGTGGTTCCGTCACCATACGAGAGCCTCTCTCTCCTCGCCCTCGAGGCATTCGCGGTCGGCACGCCGATTCTCGCCAACGCCCGCAGCGACGTGTTGACAAACCACTGCCAACAAAGCAACGCGGGCCTCTACTACGGCAACCGCGAGGAATTCGTCGAATGTCTGAAGGTCCTCATGAATGACGGCGCGCTTCGCACCGGCATGGGACACAAGGGACGCGCCTATGTCCAGAAGCACTACAGCTGGGACGTCATCCTAGAGAAGTACGAGCGGATGATGGCGAAGGTCGCCGGCCGCCGAGAGGGCCGCGGGCCCCGCCGCGGATCTCGGAGCCGGGGCCCGCGGTCGAGTGGGTCGCGAAAGAAGGTCCAGCGCAGAGGGTAGAACTAGTGCACTAGTTGATCAACCGCCGTCCGATCATGTCGGCCAGGTCGCCGGGGGTCGGCGTCTTCTTCTCTACCGACCTCTGGCCTTCCCCGCCAGGCGATGAGGCCACCCCGGTGCCAGATCTCCCACGCCGACGAGGACGAATACCATGCCGCTTGAGCATCTCGTTCAGTGTGGTCGGCTTGACCTGCAGGAGAACCGCGGCTCGTTTCTGCACGCCTCCGGCCGCATCGAGGGCCCTCGTGATCAGCTTCGACTCCAGGTCGTCGACAACCTGACGAAACGGGATGCCCTCGGCGGGGAGCTCGAAGTTGGGCAGGTGAAACGACTGTGACCCGTGCACAGAATCAGGAATAAGGTCCGGTCCGATCGTGGTCCCGGCACTGAGTACCACCGCACACTCGATCACGTTCTCGAGCTCCCGAACGTTTCCGGGCCAGTGACAATCCTCCAACAACCTCAGCGTCTCCGGAAGAAGCTCGAGATTCTGCTTCCCGTTTTCCTCGCCGTAGTGCTTCAGGAAGTGCTGCGCCAGTGACGGAATGTCCTCCCGCCGCTCGCGGAGCGGAGGGAGCTCGATCGTGATGACGTGGAGTCGGTAATACAGGTCTTCACGAAACCGTCCCGCCGCGACCAGCTCCTGCAAGTCGACATTCGTGGCCACGACGATCCGCACGTCGACCTTGATCGTCTCGACGCCACCCAAACGCATGAACTCCCGCTCCTGGATGACTCGCAGCAGCTTCGTCTGGGTTTCCAGAGGCACGCTTCCGATCTCGTCGAAGAAGATCGTGCCCTTATCTGCGACCTCGAACAGTCCCTTCTTTGGTGCGACCGCACCCGTAAACGCCCCCTTGACGTGACCGAACAGATTCGACTCCAGCAGGTCGGGGGGCAAACTCCCAGAGTTCACCGTGACGAACGGGCGGTCGCTCCGGGGAGAGTTCACGTGAATGGCATGCGCAACCAGCTCCTTGCCGGTTCCGCTCTCGCCCTGGACCAGGATGGTCGTGCGACTGGGAGCGGCTTGCCGCAGCAGTGCGAACACACGCTGCATCCGCGGACTCCCACCAATGATGTCGCTGAACTTCTCGGCGTGGGCTTGTAGGCTCTGGCGGAGCGTCTGATTCTCGATGATCAGACGCCGCTTATCACCAGCGTTCCTGACGACGACCAGCACGTCGTCGTTCTTGAAGGGCTTCTCGATAAAATCGAACGCACCACGCTTGAAGGCCAGACGAGTGTTGGCCGCCGTTCCGTACGCGGTGATGATGATGACCGGGAGGTCCTGGTCGATCTGCTTCAGCCCCTCGAGGGCCTCGATCCCGTCGATACCGGGCATCATGATGTCCACGATTGCCACATCGAACGACGCCGTTCGCGCGATCTCGATTGCCTCTTCTCCAGAGGACGCAAGGGTCACGCGGCACCCTTCACGAGTCAGCAGCGAGTCGAGAATCTCGCGCATGATCTCTTCATCGTCGACGACGAGGATCGAGGTCTCTTCCATCGCGTTCAATCAGTGCTCGGCGCCAGCCGTCTGCTCCAGAGCGCCGGTCGCCAGCGGGAATGTAAGTGTGAAACGCGTCCCCTGGCCCGGGTCACTATCACACTCGATGGCTCCCCGATGCTCCTGGATGACACCGTAGGTCACGGATAGTCCCAGACCTGTGCCCTGCCCCGTGGCCTTGGTCGTGAAGAACGGGTCGTAGATGCGTGACAGTAGCTCGGCCGGAATCCCGCCACCTGTGTCGGACACTTCAACGATCGCCTGTTCGCCGGCGTGCGTACGGATGGCCAACCACCCACCCTGGGGCATCGCATCGCGGGCATTGAGAAACAGGTTCAAGAAAACTTGCTGCAGCTTGAACTCTACGCCCTGCACGATGACGGGGTCAGATGACAGCTCGCGTCGCACCTGAACGCTTCCCACCGCCAGTTGGTGCTCCAGAAGCGCCAGCACGTCGTTGAGCACGGCGTTGAGGTCGACTGGACCCGAGGCATCCGACCGGCCCGGGCGCGCGAGGTTGAGCAGGCCGTTGACGATCTTTGCCGCGCGGAACGTCTGACGCTCGATCTTCTCCAGTACCTTGGTCTTGGGATCAGCCGGGTCTGCGTCTTGGAGAAGAATCTGGGTAAAACTCGAAATACCAGTCAAGGGCGTGTTCACCTCGTGAGCGACACCCGCTGCGAGTAGTCCGACCGACGCCATCTTCTCCGAGATCTGGAGCTGCTCCTCGAGCTGGATCCGCTCGGTAATGTCCTCAACGATGAACACCATCCCGCTGGTGCTGCCCTCAGGAGTGAGCAGCGGAGCCGTCGCCACGTTCACGAGGAGTCGGCGAGGCGCCTCGCCGTCGGTCGTGAGGTGACGGGCGACAAGGGAAACCCGATAGAGAACGGTACCGCGTGGAGTCTCTTCTTGCGCAACCCTGAGTCGGTCGACGAACGCCACGTCGAACAACTCTTCAAGCCGCTGGCCAACCGCCAGGTCACGTGGAACGCCATACAACCGTTCAAGACCTGCATTCCATCGGACCACACGGCCTTCGAGGTCGAACACGACGAGCCCGTCGCTCAGCGACTCGATAATGTTCTCGCTAAACTGACGTGTTCGATCCACCTCTGCGGCCTTGAGCTGAAGCTGACCGTAAAGACGCCCGTTCTCGAGTGCCGTCGCGACCTGACCCGCCACCGCCGCGAGCAGCGCCATGTCCTCGCTGCTCAATGGCTCCCCGCTGCCCTTCCGCCCGAGGGCGATGACAGCGATGGTCCCCTCCTCCGCAACGCACGGCACGAAGTAACGCAGACCCTGGTCGCGCCAGAACGTGACCTCGTCATCGGGCAGCCCATGGTGCCGGGACGGCGTGTCGATGACCAGTGTCTGGCGAACGCTCAAGCGATGCCCCAACTTTGAGCCTTCGGAAATCTGCGGTGGCGGCGTGTCGAAACCCGTCCAGCGAAGCGGAACGAACGCGCCACCGACGGGGTCGACTTCGGCAGCCCCCTGAAGCAGGACGATCTTGTCCACGACCAGAGTCTCGGACACGCGGGTCACCAGCCGGTCGGCCAACCGCTCCAAATCCAGATCACTGTTGAGGTCGCGAGCAAAGCCGACCAGTGCTCGGCGATAGTCATAGCGGTCTCGGTAGTACACCCGGTCGAGCATCGTCTGAATCGTGTTCTTGATCGGTCCGGCCAGCAGCACGACGACCGCGGTCGCCAGAAGCGCGATGATTGAATTGTGGCCGTCGGACTCCTCGAGAAACACCTCGCTCGCGAGCTTTTCGAGCACCAGGTAGATCGCGACCATCGCGGCGACCGCTGCGGTATACACCAGGCTGCGCTTGACGATCACTTCGACGTCGTGGAGCCGGTAGCGGATGATGGCGCACGCAAATGCGAGGGGCACGACACACAGAATGATCGCGGTCAAATCGAGACGAGCCAACGGCTCGAAACCCAACGAAAAGGGAACGGCGTAGCCGATGGTAAACGGCAATCCTCCCAGCACTGCCCCCGACACAATCCATCGCAGCTGGCGACGCGCCGTCACCGAGCGGACTCGCTGGAGAGCGACGATCGTGATCGCGAGCCCGCCGAGCACACACACCGCCAGATACCCGATCTCCAGGTTCCAGATCACCTCGATTGAACGCGCCAGTCCCTCGCCCTGACCGCTCCCGACGACGGCAACGACAGACGCAACCCCCAGGAGCAGCGCGGGAAGGTAGATCAACGGTGTCGTCCAGCGACCAATTCGGTGGCGGAAATGGCCCGGTGTTCGCTCGGGAAACACGAGCGCGAAATGGATGAACAACGGGGCCAGGAGCAACGTCGACACGGTGTCGGCCCAGAAGAACACCCAATCGAGTCGGTCCATCCGCCCACTGAACGAGAAGGCGAACATTCCGAAGAAGGCGACGGTCAGCCAGAAGAAGTGCAGCGTGGCCTGGTTGCCAGGACGGCGGACGCGAACTGACGCACCGATGAGCAGGGCGAAGATACCGACCCCCACAAGTACGAAATATAACGGGAGTGCACTGCTAGGTACCGCCTGCAGCGTGAGCTCGTGAACTTCCCGGCTCCCGACGCGGAGCACCGTATAGGTCAGCCGGGTGTGCTCGGCGCTCGCGTGGAGAACATCCAGAACGTCGTCACGGGTCTCCACAAGCCGACCGTCGATGGCGAGGAGGAGATCGCCGGTCTGCACACCTGCGGTGGCCGCTGCCGAACCGGGTGCGATCGTCGAAGCCACGAGGCCTCGCGATTCGTCTGCCCACAGCACCCCGTCCTCCACCTCGACCCAATTGGCGCGGACAACGACGTTCGCCGCGGCCAGCCACAGGAGGCACGCCACAACCACGACCGCCAGGAGCGCGGGGCCCCAACCAGCCTGACGCCAGCCAAGAAGGCTGCGAAGATTCGACAGCAAGCGGTTCATCGAAACCTATTTCCAGTGCAAACGATGTTCCACCAGCGGCTGCACTGAAACACCATAAGGCATTGATATTATTGCGTTTACAAAATGTCGAGGCGGTGAGATCTCGTATCGCTATTCAAATATTTGGATACTAAGACCACGTATTTGGATCGTAGTTCCGCGCACACGGAGCCCAGGCAAGCCGCCATCGCCATGATGGAATCGCCAGGAACTCAGAACCGCACGACCAGCCCGCCCACGATCTGTTTGGGCGGGTTCACGACGAGGAGCTCGTCGTAGACAGACGCGCCGGCCACCTGCTCTCGGAACAGACTTCGGACATCGATCAGCACCTCCCACTCGCTGCCCTCGATGGGCGAGAACGGAAGCGTCTGGCTGACCCGCAGCGCGAATCGATCGTCGAAACCGGATGCGAGCGCCTGCCCGGTTGCATCGGCCCTCGAGAACGCGGTGTTGACCCTGTAGAGCAGCAGCACGCGGGTTGCCGTCTCCGGGATCTCCGTCTCTACCGACGTGGTCACGTCATGGAAACGCTCGCTACCAGTCCGGACGACTGCGAGCGTCTGGGGAGAGAGACCACTGGCCGCCCACGGAGCCCACTCGGCGTGCGTCAAGCTGTAGTCCACGGTCCCGCGTACCCTGCCTGCCAGAAGATGGCTCACCATCACACCCCAGCCCTGCGCCCTGACGCCCGCGGCCCGAGTCAGGTAGTAGTGGTTGCTCGGCGACGCGGGGAAGTGCGGTCTTACGCCAAAGAGCGTGAACATTTGATCGGAGACGTCCTGAGTGAATCGCCGAACGCCGACTGTCCCGCTCTGACCAAAGTCGCGCTCGAGTGCGGCTTCGAAGTGCTGGGTGCGCTCGGCCCTCAGCGGCTCACGAGGTGACAGTGGAGCAAAGGTGCGCTCAGGGGGCAGCCACACACCCTGGGATGGCGGAAGGAACTCTTCGGCCCCGGGGGCCAGCATGTACTGAGAGACAGTCAACCGCACCCGAGTACGCGGCAATGGCTTCAGCGTGAAGACCGCGTGTGGACTGAAGAGCTGGGCTTCATCCAGATAGCCGTACCTCGCGACGTTGACGCCGTAATCAAAGTCGAGTTGCGGAGCGACGGCCCAGGCTCCCTCCGCGCTCACGCTAGCGACTTCCCGACTCGGATCGGATCCGACGCCGTCTGCGGTCGGCGTGAGCGTCGCGGCGTCCAGTGTGCCTACCGAGAGATGCTGCCGGCTATACGACATGCCGACGACCAGGGCATGTGTGCTCGAGGTCTCGGCCGCATAGGTACCAGCCAAGACGAACGACCCCGCGTCACCAGTCCTCACCGCGCCTTGGAATCCCCAAGGACTTCGCTGCTCGGGACCACCGAGCGATACATAGGCAATCTGGCCAGGGAGGATATCGCTGGACCACAGCTCCGATGACGAGTGCACCGAGGCGCGGGTCAAAAGATGCAGCTGACCGGACAGCGGGAAGGATGACGGCGCCTCACTCATCAGGTCGCCGTTGGCCGCCAACAACTTCTCAAAGCCGGTCAGAGGAGCCGACGGCGGGTCGAGCGTCCCCGCCGTGAACACGCCGGTAGCGGAATCCTTGAGCACACTGCGACGGGCGCGACGGAGCCACCATGCCTTCTCCGAGTCGTCGTGGGGCGCGACGGAGTGTCGTTCGACATCTCTCGCGTCAGGGGTCACCGGGTCGAGTGCTGGCTGCGCAACCGTACCCGCTTCCGATTCGCCCGAACTGGCGAGCACGCTGGGCGCTATGCCAAACGCCGCAGCGAGAAACACCGGCGAAGCTGCCTCTGAAGCAGCACGGTGCAGGGTGACAGAGTGAACGGTCGCCGTGTCAGACTTCACCTGGACGACATGTCGGCCAGACGTGCTGAAGCCAGCAATGTGGGTGCGGAGAAGATACGTGCCGGGGGAAAGTGCGCGAAACTCGAATCGACCATCGGCGTCACACACGGCCAGCGTCGCGCCCGTGGGACCAGTCGCCGAGATGAGGACTTCTTCGAGCGGCGCACCGGCCGCGTCCGTGACGACCCCCAGCAGACGCCCGACGCTGACGGCTACACCGGCTGCGGGTTCGGCGGCCGAGGCAAGCTCGGGGGCCGAGGCAAGCTCGGGGGCCGAGGCAGGCTCGGGGGCCGAGGCAACCTCGGCGGGCTCGGCCGAATAGGCAGGAGCCACCAGAACGGTGGCAAACACGAAAAGCGGTCCTCCGACCAGTCGGCTCACTCGGGTCATCACTGACTCACGTTGAAGTTCACGTCGCGGACCATGCTCGTGCCAGCGACATTGTCGGTCACCGTGATCTGCAAACGGAAGGCGCCTATCGGAAACCCGGCCAGAGGTACCGACTGCCCAGCGACGATCTGATGACCGGCCGCCAGGTCGAACCCGGGCGGCAGCGTCTCATCATTGAAAAACTGTGGGCTCGTCTTGTTGAAGAACTCCTCCCCGGCGTCGCTCTGCTTATGGAAATCGTAATCGACTTTCAAGTCGGGCATTTGATTCGAGGTCAACATCGAGTTGTAGACAAGCATGATCAGCGAGAGTTCGTCGGTCTGCGTGTAGTTGGCATCCTGCTTGGGCACAATCCGGGTCGTCCCGAGCGTGTAAGGATTCGCGCTCTGCTCTTCTGGCGTAAGCGGCCGGTCCAGTGGCTCCACGACCTCCGCAAGAATAACCGAACTCGCCTGCAATTGACCGTTCCAATAGTCTGGAACCTCAATCTCCGACCTCACCATCAGCACCCGGGGGGTCGCGGCAGTAGGAGCTTCGGCTGCCTCGTCCTCGTCTTCGTCCGATCCGACCTCACCCATACTGTCCCGGATTGCCACATAGACGTCGTACAGACCGCCCACGGCTGTGAAGGCTCGGCTCAGTACGATGGCCCCAGCTTCGGCCTTGGCCGCCGACACGTCAATGAAGAAGGCGTCCTCGAAGACGGCCGTGGGCAAGCCCGATATTTGGCCGGCACCCACCTCACCCCCATCAGCCGGTTCGAACTCTGCGGCCCCTGCGTCAAGGTGGGGGATGACGTACAGATACATGGCCAGCGACGATTCGCCGAGAGCCTCGGGCTCGAGAGTAACTGTGAGGGGAACATAGGTCTGTCCGTCTATTCCCTTCAGGAAATCTGACGTGAGCGTGAACGGATCCTCGAGCTGGACCAGCTCGCCACGTAGCGCTTCACCGACAACATCCACCAGTGCCTGCAACTCCGCCCGCTGCCAGTCTTCGATTTGTGGAACGGTCTCATCCTGGGTGGCCGAAAGATCTACGCCAGACCCTGGTGCCAAGATCACCAGCAGCGCCAGCGAGCCGGCTAACCCGAAGTGGGGCAGAGAGAGCATCCGATACATGTAGAACCGTCCTCAGATCGTGGGCGTGGACCAGCCAGCCTTCACATAATAGGTCACAGGCCAATCCAAGTCAAAGAGCCGAAACAGGCTGTAACCTGCTGTGTTAATTCATCTTACATGGCACTTGTGATCTGCTTTACGGTCGGTGCAGCGGTAGAGTCACTGCCGGCGTGCCGGATACATTGCAGGACGCAACGCCGGTGGACCGTCGGCTCGGTCAGCGGGATCGCTTACTCGACTTCTTGATTCATTTCGTCGGCTGCGATTCGCAGCGAACGAAGGAATCTCCGGTCGTTGGCCGTAATGTCAGCCCGCTGGATCAGTTTGCTCGCCTTTGTTGGAGCAGCCACCTTGGCCAGCGCCTGCGTCCCATCACAGCTGCCGAAGCCAATGACGGCCTCGAGCGAGATCCGCATCTCGTAGCCGGCTGCTCTGGCCCTTTCTCTGCACGCCTCGACCTTGGGGTCCTCGGAAACACCGGCACCAATAGCCTCGGCTAACTCACGCGCCAGCCGATGTACGACGTCGTCCATGCTGCGGCCTCCTGCGTGCCGCCGGGCCGGGAGCCGGGGCGAGGTCCTCTTTCGCACCGGCGCTCCCAGGGGTTGGAGTGCGGTCCGTCATAGAGGAAAGGCGGGATCATGAGGAAGGAGTGAGAAAGAAAGTCGGCAAAGTGTAGCACGGTGCTTCATGGTGTCAAGACAAACACCACCTCATATCGCGTATCAGTGCTGAACACCGCAATATGATGTGGATGTATTAGGTCAAACAACAGATATTCCAAGGCTCTTTCGACGCGGGCAGAGGGGATGCAATCAGTGGCCGAATGCCGAGGTGCTTCTCAACCACTGCACTAAGATCTCAGGACGTTATGTCGACTAGCGCACGTACTCCAGCCGACCTGGGCAAGTGGGACCCGCAGAGGGACCTCGGCGAGCCAGGCAAGTTCCCGTTCACGCGAGGGATCCACGAATCGATGTATCAAGGGCGCCTGTGGACGATGAGGCAGTACGCTGGATTCGGCACCGCGGCTGAATCCAACCGTCGATATCGCTACCTCCTGGAGCAGGGCGTCAGCGGACTGAGCGTCGCCTTCGACCTCCCCACTCAGATCGGCTACGACTCCGACCACTCGCTCGCTACCGGTGAAACGGGACGCGTGGGGGTCGCGATCGACTCAATCGAGGACATGGCGGAACTCTTCGATGAGATCCCTCTCGAACGGGTTTCGACATCGATGACGATCAATGCGACCGCAATCATTCTCCTGGCGCTCTACATCGCCGTAGCCCGAAGACAGGGCGCCGACGCGAGACAACTCCAGGGCACGGTCCAGAACGACATCCTCAAGGAATACGTCGCACGCGGAACGTACATCTATCCCCCGCGACCGTCCCTCCGCATCGTGACCGACCTGTTCGCGTACTGCGACAAGGAACTGCCGCGATGGCATCCTATTTCGATAAGCGGCTATCACATACGGGAGGCTGGATCGACGGCCGCACAAGAAGTCGCGTTCACCTTCGCGCACGCCATCGTGTACGTCGAGGCGGCGATGGCTGCAGGACTCGACGTCAACGGATTCGGTCGCCGCTTGTCTTTCTTCTTCAACGCACATAGCAATTTTCTCGAGGAGATCGCGAAGTTCAGATCCGCACGCAGGCTCTGGGCCCGAATCATGCGCGACCGCTTCGGCGCGACGGAACCGAAGGCTCAGCAGTTGCGATTTCATACCCAAACTGGGGGAAGTACGCTCACGGCACAGCAACCGGACAACAACATCGTCCGGGTTGCTCTTCAGGCGCTGTCGGCAGTACTCGGAGGCACGCAGTCGCTGCACTGCAACGGACGCGATGAGGCACTGGGCCTGCCAACGGAAGATGCGGCCCAGATTGCCCTGCGTACGCAGCAGGTGATCGCGTACGAGACCGGTGTCACCAGCGCCGTGGATCCGGTTGGGGGCTCGTGGGCGATCGAGAGCCGCACCGACGAGATCGAAGCGGAGGCGGTGGCCCTGCTCTCGAAGATCGACGACCTCGGCGGAGGGCTACACGCAGTCGAGAACGGCTTTATCCAGCGCGAGATCCAGGAATCGGCCTACCTGGCTCAGCGGGCAATCGACACAGGAGACTCCACGGTGGTCGGCGTCAACCGATTCACGGCGGACGAACCGACACCCATTGAAGTGCTCGAGATCGACCCGGGGCTCGAGACCCGGCAGATCAGTCGCGTCCGCGGGCTCCGTGCAGCTCGCGACCAACCGCGATGGACAGAGGCGATTGAGAGTGTCAGACGCGCTGCGCGCGGCACCGCGAACCTGCTTCCTCCGATCATCGCCGCCGTGGAAGCTCAGGCGACGGTCGGAGAAGTCGCGAACACCCTTCGGGAGGTGTTCGGAGAGCATCAGGAGGGCGAATAGGTGTCGCTCCCAACCTCCCCGTCCCGAATCTGAATCACGCGTCGAGCGTTGGCGGCCACGTCAGCCTCGTGGGTAATCAACACGATCGTGTTGCCCTGTTCATGGAGGCGCTTGAACAGGGCGATGATCTCGACACCCGTTTTCGAGTCGAGGTTTCCGGTGGGCTCGTCGGCCAACAAGATCGACGGCCGGTTGACCAGCGCCCTCGCTACGGCGACGCGCTGCCGCTGTCCGCCCGATAGTTCGTTTGGACGGTGGGTCATCCGGTCACTGAGCTCCACCATCCGAAGCATCTCGTGGGCCCGTTCCCGACGATCGGCGAGGGTCATCCCGGCATAGATCATCGGCAGCTCGACGTTCTGGAACGCCGTGGCACGAGGCAAGAGATTGAAGGTCTGGAAGACGAAGCCGATCTCCTCGTTGCGAATCCGAGCCAGCTCATCGTCGTTCATCCCGCTCACGTTCTTGCCGTTGAGCAGATAGCTGCCCTCACTCGGGGTGTCGAGACATCCGATCAGGTTCATGAGCGTCGACTTGCCCGACCCGGACGGTCCCATGATCGCGACGTACTCGCCGCGTTCGATCTCGATCGACACATCTCGGAGCGCGTGGATTTTTTCCGCGCCCATTTCGTAGGTCTTCCAAAGCTGGCGGGTCTCGATGAGGGCCATCTTAGGCGTGGCTTTCGTCACGGCCGCCTCTACCGCGGCTGAAGACGACGGCGCCGAGCACGCCACCCAACGTGGAAAACACAAGGCCCACGAAAAGCATGAAGAAGAACCCGATGAGAATCGCGAGCCCGCCGACTTCGTCGAGCTGGCCGAGCATCTCGACCACTTCCGGCGGCAACTCCGCGTTCCCCCGCATCATCTCAGTCATCTGCTCCAGGACAGGACCCGTCACGAGCCGAACGGGGATGGACACCAGCGTGGACACGAACGCCCCGAAGACGCCGGCCAAACAACCGACGAGCGCGCCATCCCCAACTTCGAGCGGCTGCGGCTGTGATTGTTGCAACAGATAGGCGGCCACCACACCGCCACCGACGACCCATAGGCAGCAGCAGTTGGCCAGCGACACGATCGGCAGGGCCGACAGCACCCCAGTGAAGGCACCGCCGATCAGAACGGCCTGGGTTCGGGGGGACATGGTCCGTGCCCAACTAATCGTAGTATTCGAGCCCGAGGTGGGTGATCAGTTCTTCACCGCGCAAAAAGCGCAAGGTGTTCTTGAGCTTCATCAGCTGAATGAACAGGTCGTGCTCAGGATAGAGGTCGGGGGCGTGAATCGGACTCTTGAAGTAGAAGGACAGCCACTCCTGGACACCGCTCAGCCCCGACCGCTTCGCCAGGTCGAGAAAGAGCACCAGGTCCAGGACGATCGGCGCCGCGAGGATGCTATCTCGACAGAGAAAGTTGATCTTCAGCTGCATCGGATAGTCGAGCCATCCGACCAGATCGATGTTGTCCCAGCCTTCTTTGTTATCTCCTCGAGGTGGGTAGTAATTGATTCGGACGACATGATGGAGGTCGTCGTAGAGCGTGGGGTACAGATCGGGCTGAAAGATGTAGTCGAGTACTGACTTCTTGCTCTCTTCCTTCGTCTTGAACGACTCGGGATCGTCCAGGACCTCGCCGTCGCGGTTACCCAGAATATTGGTCGAGTACCAGCCCGCCACCCCGAGCAGCCGTGCCTTCAAACCGGGCGCGACGATCGTCTTGATCAGCGTCTGTCCCGTCTTGAGATCTTTGCCAGCCAGCGGTGACTCGGTCTGAGCGGCCAGGTCTGTCAGGGCCGGAACGTCGGCGCTCAGATTGGGTGCGGCGTTCGCGTAGGGGAGACCCTCTTTCAACGCCGCATACGCATAGATCATGCTGGACGGAATCGCTGGGTCAGATTCTTCGAGACCCTTCTCGAACGCCGCCAAAGATTGATGGACGGCCTTGGGCTCCATGAAGATCTCGGTGCTGCCGCACCAGACCATCACCAAGCGCTCGAGCTGGTTCTCCTCCTTGAACCGCCGTATGTCGGCGATCACTTGGTCGGCCAAGTCCCGCTTGTTCGCGCCAGTCTTGACGTTCGGCCCCATCAGCCGTTTGACATACTGCTGGTCGAAAACGGCAGGCCACGGGCGGATCGTCTCAAGCTCGGGGCGTAGTTGCTCGAGGAGCGGCGCGTCGAGGACGCCGGCAGTCTTCGCCGCCTCGTAGCAGTTGTCGTCAAAAATGTCCCACGCGGCAAACACGAGGTCGTCAAGGGAGGTCAGCGGAACGAAATCCTTGACGAGGGGCGAGCGACCATCGGTGCGCTTGCCGAGACGGACCGTTCCCATCTGAGTCAGAGACCCGGTCGGCGCCGCGAGTCCCCTCCGAATGGCGTGGACGCCGGCGATGAACGTCGTGCTGACGGCACCGAGCCCCACGAGAAGAACGCCGAGTCGACCACTGGGGGGCGCTATTGCTTGCGGGCTTTTCACGGGGGGAAACTATAACATGCAGGTCCTGGGCAACAGTCCGAGGGCTGAGGACGGACGGCGAGCCGACGCGGGCGGTCCGCGGAGCTCGAGAAACCGCCGACAACTCCCCTTACCTGCTGTTGCCTGAGACGCAGATGTCGCTCTTCAAGCTCAAAAAGTCTGGCGGTCCCCGGGACCTGGAACTCTCCATGGCCGGCCTCAAGATGGGGTCTCGAACCCTGCAGGTTGGGGGCGACGACCCGGGACTGATTGCCGCGCTTGCCAAGGTGGTCGGTTTGAGCGGTCATGCGTGCGCGGTGGGCGACACCGAGTCGACGACGAAAGAGTTCGAGCGAGCGGCGGCGTCCGAGGGCGTTCTGGTCGGCGCGAAGACAGCACGGCTGTCCACTCTCCCCTACGACAACGACTTCTTTGACCTTGTCGTGCTCAAGAGCGTCTTGGGCGGTCTGGGGCAAACCGAGCGGGTGCTTTGCCTCCAGCAAGTCCTCCGTGTGCTTCGTGTCGGTGGCCGCTGCCTGGCCATCGACCCCGCGATGAGAGGCGGAATCGGCTCGGTCTTTTCAAAGCGTTCGATGGATGCGCGTTACGTGAGCAATGGTGGCGCTCGGCGTGCGCTCGAGGAGGAGGGGTTTCGCGGTGTCCGAGTGCTGGCCGACCGCGACGGCCTGACCTTTATCGAGGGAACAAAGTCTTAGGCGGGCTCCGAGGGCGGGCGTCAACGGCCCCGCCCTCTTGAGAGCACACCCTCTGTCCCCCCGGGGAGGCTATTCTGAATCCCCTGGGTTGGGTGATAGCGTGAAACCGGCCAGAAACTCGGTCGCTGAATGCTCGGCAGACGGCACCGCTTTTGCCTCTTACGAGGAGTACCTTTGTCCCTCGGAATG
Organism: Vicinamibacterales bacterium; assembly: GCA_965249105.1. Classification (GTDB taxonomy): domain Bacteria; phylum Acidobacteriota; class Vicinamibacteria; order Vicinamibacterales; family UBA8438; genus CAUZIB01. The sequence goes on from OZ252219.1 coordinate 4,584,858, forward strand.
ACCGATGCACACGCCAGATCGCCATCAGTCGGCTAACCCCCCGAGCCTCAACCTTCCGGAGGTCTACTCGGCCCGGGAAGTGGCAGACGCCTCCGGGGTTCCGACCACGGTGGTTGAGGAGCTGATCACCGGCGCCGAGATCCTGACAGTGGACGGGGAGCTGATGGCGCTACCAGAGGCCGTCGAGGCCGTTCACGGTATCAGAAGCGGCCGGCTCAAGGCCCAGCCGTGGGGCGGACGCCCAGGGGTGTTCGGCGGTGCCCTCCTGGGCCACACGACTGCCCATCCCCGCTCCAAGCAACTGTCGCTGCTCATGTCGACAGGGCTTCACGCCGCCGTGGTATTGGTCGTGGTGCTCCTGACGACAGTTGGGTTGACGACAGCGTCAGACGATGACGGCGAGAGGGAGCCACCCCGGCTGGCCCGGCTCATCTTCGTGGCCGAGCCTGGGCCCGGCGGGGGAGGCGGTGGTGGCGGACTGAAGATGCCGGTACCACCTCCAAAAGCAGAGCGCGAGGGTACGAGGACCGAGAGCAGCCCTGTCCCTGAAAGAGTGAAGCCCCTCCGGGTCGAGCCTGTTCCGGAGCCCGATCCACCGCCGCTCGACAACGAGTCTCTGCCGCCGATCTTCGCACCGCTGATCGCCGCGCCTTCGGACAGTCGCGATATCCGTGGTCTCGTCAACGAGACTCCGGAGCCGGACGCCCCGCACGACGAGAGCCAGGGACCAGGGCTCGACGGCGGCGTCGGATCGGGCGGCGGCACCGGCATCGGCTCGGGAAGCGGCTCAGGTCTCGGCGAGGGATCGGGTGGCGGAACCGGGGGCGGGCCGTATCGCGCGGGGAGCGGCATCGATCCGCCCCGACTGCTGCATGAAGCGCGGCCGCGCTACACCGAGGAAGCGCGCCAGGGCGGGGTCGTGGGTGACGTCATCCTGGAGATCGTCGTGCGATCCGACGGGTCGGTCGGTGACGTGCGAGTACTCCGCCGCCTCGGGTCTGGCCTCGACGAGCAGGCGGTTCAGGCGGTTCGTCAGTGGAAGTTCGCTGCCGCGACACGTTTCGGGACACCGGTAGATGTTCTGGTAGAGGTCGCGGTCGAGTTCCAGCTTCGATAGTACCGAGGACGAAAGACCGAGGAGAAGACAGATGCAATTCGCCCTTGGCGCGGTGACATTGATTGCCTTGTTGATGACGATCACCATGGGCGTCGTGACCTGGCGTCTCGTCCGCGAAGAGCGCCGGCGGTCGGCCGCCAGACTCTCGGCGCTTGCCGCCGAGTTGAAGGCACGGGGGATCACGCCGAGGCCTGGCGACCCACCCGAGACCGAGCCGGCGCCGCCCGCAGACCTCTTCGAGCCGCCGCTCGATTCCACGGGGGGTTGGAAGCGACGGCTCACCGGCGTCGGCGTGGCCGGAGCGCTGCTCGCGGTCCTGGTGTCGGTCGCACTCATCGCGGTGACGGGGGGTGAGTCGGGCAGGGACGATGGCACGAACGGAACACAGGAGAACGAACGGGCGCCCGTTGAGCTTCTGACGCTGGCTCACGAACGCCACGACGGTATGCTCTCCATCTCAGGAACCGTTCGCAACCTCGAGAATGGCCCGGACGAGCAGCTCTCCGTCCTCGCCATGGCCTTCGATGACGACGGTACGATGGTCGCCAGCGGCCGCACCCACCTCGAGGCCGACACGCTTCCGCCAGGAGCCGAGTCCTCGTTCACCATCGCGCTACCAGCCGAGGAGGCAAGCCGGTATCGAATCAGCTTCCTCGATGACGAGACCACCGTCCCGCACCTCGACCGGCGTGGCGCGACCACATCTCAGGAGACCGAGTCGTGAGCGCCCGGGTGACGACGGGCTGGGTGGTAGCGGCGGTGGCCCTCGTCGTGTGCACCACTGACATGACTGGTCTCAACATCGGCAGCGTGGGTGTCGTCAGTGGACAGCAACCTGAACGGCAAGACAGGGGGTCGTTCAGGTTTCGAACTGGCGTCGAGCTGATCAACGTCACGGCCACGGTGACCGACAACCGCGGGCGGTTCGTCCCAGGTCTCGAGAAGGATGACTTCCTGGTGTACGAAGACGACGCGCTCCAGACGATCAGTCACTTCAGCAATGAGCGAGTCCCCGTGAGCCTGGGGATCGTCCTCGACACGAGCGGCAGCATGGAGGGCGAGAAGATGCGCGCCGCACTGGAAGCACTCGATCGGTTCCTCTTTGACTTACTCGGACCAGACGACGAGATCTTCATCTACAGCTTCAGCTACCAGCCCAGGTTGGTACACGGTTGGACAAGCGACCGCGACAGCCTCAGTCGGGCCATGAGGCGGATCCGTCCGCGAGGAGGCACCGCGCTGTATGACGCAGTTGCTGAAGCCATCCCGCTGGCTGAGGAGGGCTACCACCGCAAGAAAGCAGTCGTCGTTATCTCGGACGGCAACGATACCAATAGCGAAACCCATGTCCGTGACGTGCAACGGCTGATTCGGGAGTCGGAAGTCCTCGTGTATGCCATCGGAATCGACGGCAATGGCGGCTCCAGGGTGACGATCGGCCGGGGGTCATCGCGCCCGCGTTCGCCATTTCCCTTTCCGTTGCCGGGCGGCGGAGGGGGTCGGGCCCCCTTCCCCGCACCCACGGGTTGGCCCGGTGGGGGGGGCGCCGGCACGGGTGACGACCGCGTCAACGTGTCCGCGCTTCGGGACCTGACAGATGACAGCGGCGGCCGGACAGAGATTATCCGCAACGCGGAGGACCTCGAGTCGGCAACGGCAGGCGTCGCCAACGAATTGAGCCAGCAGTACTATCTCGCCTACCCAGCCCCAGGGCACGACGACGGCCAATGGCACGCGATCGACGTGGAGGTTCGGAACTCACGTCATCGCGTGCGGGCAAGGCGCGGGTACGTCGCGTCGCCCTGACGGGCCCCCGGCTACACGACGCCGGACCGGTGCCTAGCCGTCGCCAGGACGGGCCCCGACCTTGGATCCTACCGGCCTCCCGATTAGTGGAGTGTCCTCGTGATTCGTGAAGTGAGATTCGGACCGGGGCGCGCGGCTGGCAAGGCGAGACGAGGGAGCATATTGGGCATATGAGAGCGAGGAGCAACGCCGCCAGACGGGATGCCCCGGCCGAAGATCGCTTTGGGAATCACGAGGACACTCCACTAAGATCGGCCCTTGTCTATTCTTCCAATCGCGATCGGCCTCAGCGTCGTCGGCACCCTCGGCGGTCTGTTGCTCGCCTCCCTCCTGCTCCTGCTGAGGGGCTCCCTGCGACAAACACTCGTGCCGGCACTGATCGGCTACGCCGTTGGCACGCTCCTCGGTGTCGCCCTCTTGAAGTTGTTGCCGGAAGCACTCGACTTGCTCGACCCTTCACTGGTCCTCGGCACCCTGCTCGCCGGCATCCTGTCCTTTTTCATGCTCGAAAAGCTCGTCATCTGGCGGCACTGTCACGAGGACGAATGCGACGTACACGACAGCAGTGCCGCGCTCATCCTGGTCGGGGGGGCCGTCCACAACTTCGCAGACGGATGCATCATCGGGGCCGCCGTCCTGTCGTCTGTCGGGCTGGGAGTGACCACGGCCATAGCCGTGGCCGCGCACCAGGTACCCCAAGAGGTGGGCGACTTCGCCATCCTTCTTGGTGCCGGATACTCACGTCGTCGAGCGCTGGCGTGGAATGCTATCGCGGCATTGGCCGGTGTCCTCGGCGCGTGTGTGATCTACCTTGCCGCCGGATGGGTACCACGCGCACTGCCATACATCCTTGCGTTTGCGGCCGGGAACTTCATGTACGTGGCGATGGCCGACCTGATCCCCGGCCTACATCTGCGCACGGTCGATGGCGGGGCGGTCCGTCAGGTACTTCTGGTCGCAGCCGGCGTGGCCACCGTCGTCGTTCTGTGACACCTCGGGGTACGGAGACGAGGACACCTCGCAGCGAATAGGCCATTTTCGGAGGTTTGACGTCGCCTCGGCATGGCACATGCCTTGCTCTTTTCACCAACGTGAAGAGACATACCTGGCTTGGTGTCGCGGCCGCTTTGCTGCTCGCCAGCCAGCCGACGGAGATCTTGCGGGCCGGCGCCACCGTCGACCAGGCACTGGTGAGAAACGTCGAACGCGCGATCACCGTCTACGCGTTCTTCACTGTCTTCGACGACGTCAGAATTGACATCGACGCCGAAGGCATCGTCGTCATCAGTGGAGATGTCACCGAGCTCGCCAAGCGAACGGCGATCGGCCGGCGAGTTGCCGCGGTCGACGGAGTGGTTGGGGTCAGGAATGACCTGGATGTCCTACCCGTGTCCCGACGGGACACCGCGCTCCGATACCAGATCGCACGGGCTATCTACGGCAGCTCGACGTTCTGGCACTATGCGGCGCGACAGAATCCTCCGATCCATGTGTTGGTCCGGCATGGACATGTGACGTTGACGGGGATCGTGGACAATGGCACGGAACGCGCGATGGCCGGCGTGCTTGCGTCACAGTTCTTCGCCGTCTCGCTGACCAACAACCTTCGAGTGGAATAGTAGTCGGGGAGTGCGGAGCACCAAGTCGGGGGTCTCCCGACCGCGAGCCTTGCAAGGCACCCGACCATCAAGCACTACACCCCCGACTCCCGACTAACTGAGCTACACCGCCCGACTATCAAGAACTCGAGTCGTTAGCGCCTTGTAACACTTCGGGGGTTCGCGCATATCTTCTATGTGGGCAGCTTGACACTAAGCTTCCAGGAGCTCTACGAAGGCTACGCCGCCGACGTTCGTCGCTTCGCCCTTTACCTGTCTGGCGACGCGGCCCTGGCCGACGACGTCACGTCGGAGACGTTCATCCGAGCCTGGACCTCTCCGACGCGGATCCGCGCGGAGAGCGTGAAGGCCTATCTCCTCACGATTGCGCGCAACACCTATCTCCAGTTCATCCGGGCTGAGCGGACGCGAGCCGAACTGGACGAAGACGTGCCCGATCAGGCGCCCGATCCCCACGCAACTGCGGATCGGCGAGAAGAGCTCAGTCGCGTGCTCCGTGCTCTGCATCAGCTCCCTGAAGTGGACCGATCGGCTCTGATCATGCGGACCATGGACGAGCTCCCCTATCGTGAAATCGCCCAGTCCCTGGGCCTGACCTCGCAGGCCGCTCGGGTCAAGGTCCACCGATCTCGTCTAGCACTTGCGCGGATCCGTGATGGTTCGACAAAGGAGGTTCACCCATGCCGTTGAGTCGCGACGTCGTTTCCGATCTGTGGGTTGTGTACCGCTCTGGGGAAGCCAGCGCGGACACGGTGGCGCTGGTAGAGGCGTTCCTCAAGGACGACCCCGAGTTCGAGCAGCTGATTCGGAGGGCAGAAAAGGAGGAACCCGTGGCGCCGATAGTAGGACCGGCTCCCGAGGTGATGATGCGTGCGCTGAACGAGACCCGAAGGCGGCTCAGAACCCAGCGGGTCCTCATGGGGTTGGCGATCTTCTTCACGCTGGTGCCGTTCTCGTTCGTGTTCAGCTCGGAGCGTGGACTGGTGTGGATGTTTCTTCGCGATACGTCGCCGATCAACTCCCTGGTCTACCTCGGAGTCGGCGCGACCTTGTGGATCGCGTACTACGCAACAAGCCGCACCGTGCGACGCGCTGGGCTGTAGGACGGGTCGCGGTACACCTAGTCGGGAGTCGGGGGTGGAGTGCTCGAGGGTCGGGGGTCGGGAGAGTGCGCTAGTCGGGAGTCGGACGGTACGTTCAGCGCGTGGGGCCGGCCTTTCGGATCAATTCCTCACGGTCGACCAGCGTTCCGTGATGTACCACCGCCCAGATCTGCTGCGTGTTCGTGATGTCCTCAAGTGGTGAGGCCTCAAGGACAACGACGCTCCCTCCTAGGACCGCTCCGGTTGTCGTGGCCCTGGCGAGGGGCCGTGCGAGTACTTCCGGGTGCCCGATCAGCCAGCTCATTTCGGTATGGACCGTGATCGTCGGGATACTGATAACACCACGCTCGGCTATAGTGCGAGCCACGTCCTCCGGCACGGCCTCCGTATCCGGCAGATGTGTCAGCGCCGTAGCACCGGCTTCCCCCGTAATGCTCGACAACCAACCTGTTCCCGAGTGACGAGATCGTATCAGAACGTCACCGCCAAGCACCCGACTCCCGACTATCAGGCGCTCCACCGCCCGACCCTCGAGCACTCCACTCCCGACCAGGTGAGCTACACCCCGACCCCCGACTACGTGTGCCCCACTCCCCGACTCCCGACAAGGTGATCCACACCCCCGACTGCAAGCCTTCAGGTTACAATGCAGCCCCCCGATGCCCCCTCCCGCAGCCGGCCGCCTGCTCCTGATCGATGGCAGCTCCCAGATGTATCGCGCGTACCACGCGATCCGAAGCCTGACCGGTCCCGACGGCAAGTCGACCAACGCGGTTTATGGCTTTGTCACGATGCTTCGAAAGCTCGTGGCTGACCACCAGCCCGAGTTCCTGGCGGCCGCCTTCGACCTTCGAGGTCCAACATTCAGGACCGAGTTGGCCTCCGACTACAAGGCCAACCGGGCGCCGATGCCCCCCGACCTCGTGGAGCAAGTGCCGTGGGTGCACCAGGCCTGCGAGGCGTTTGGCGTACCGGTGCTGACCTCCGAGAGGTTCGAGGCCGATGACGTCATCGGCACGCTGACACGTCAGGCTGTAGCGGCGGGACTGGACGTCGTCATCGTCACCGGTGACAAGGATTTCTTCCAGCTTGTCGGCGGACCGGTCCAGGTCTTCAACCCGCGCGAACCAGGAACGTGGTACGACGCCGCGGGTGTCGAAGAAAAGATGGGGGTTCGGCCAGATCAGGTCGTCGACGTGCTTGCTCTCATGGGCGACGCCGTCGACAACGTCAAGGGCGTCCCCGGCATCGGGGAGAAGGGGGCCCGAGAGCTCATCGCGACATACGGCTCGCTCGACGCCCTGCTGGAACGAGCGGCAGAGGTTCCCCAGAAGCGGTACCGAAACGCGCTCTCAACCCACGCGGAAGCTGCGCGCGACAGTCGGACACTCGTACAGATACACACCGACGCTCCAGTGACCTACGAACCAGAGGCGTTGCGCTATACGGGCCCCGACCCCCAGCGATGTTTTGAGCTGTTCTCGGCTCTTGGCTTTCGCTCGCTGGTCGCCGAGTTCGCCCCGACGGCAAGCACGGTGGCCAAGGACTACTCCGTTGTCCGCTCGGTCGCGGAACTGGATCGATTGGTCGCGGACGTGCGGGCGGCCGCACGATGCGGCCTCCGAGTCCTCTCCGATTCCTCTCACGCGATGTCGGCACGTCTGGTCGGGATAGCTATCTCTATTGAGGCACATGAAGCCCGATACGTGCCGCTCGACCACCGCGCGCTGGGAGATGAGAGCGAGCTCGGCATGGCGACGGCCGCGACGAGGCTCGGACCACTCCTGTCGGACGCCGCGGTCCTCAAGAACGGTCACGACCTGAAGCTCGACGCCGTAGTGCTCGCTCGCCATGGGATCTCGCTGGACGGCATTGACGTCGACACGATGCTGCTGAGCTATCTGATCGACGCCACGCGGTCGGCACACACGCTGGATGACCTTGCGCTGGAGCAGCTTGGGTATCAGGTGATTCCGGTCGAGGAGGTGCTGGGCAAGGGCGCCAAGGCGATGACTTTTGCCGATCTCCCTCCCGAGGGTGTCTTCGAGTACGCCGGCGAGCGGTCCGACGTGGCCCTGCAGCTCTCCGACAGGCTCCGGCCCAAACTCGCGGAGATCGCCCTGGAGAAGCTGTACACGGAGCTCGAGCGTCCGCTCCTCCCCGTCCTCGAGGCCTTGGAGCGAGTCGGTATTCGGATAGACACCGCCGCCCTCGATTCGATGTCGACGCGAGTCGGCGACGAACTGTCTACCAGACAGCGCGACATCTACGCGATGGCCGGAGTGGAGTTCAACATCAACTCGCCCAAGCAACTCTCCGAGGTGCTTTTCGAGCGTCTGGAGCTGCCGACCCTCAAGCGGACCGGCAAGACCCGAGCGGCTTCCACGTCGGTGGAGGTGCTCGAGGAACTCGCGCTCAGTCACGAGTTGCCACGCCGGGTCCTCGAATGGAGAAGTCTTCAGAAGCTCAAGGGCACCTATATCGACGCGCTGCCCCAGCTCGTCAATCCACAGACCGGTCGCGTCCACACCACGTTCAACCAGGCGGTAGCCGCCACCGGTCGTCTGAGCAGCAGCGACCCGAACCTGCAGAACATCCCGATACGCACAGAGCTGGGCCGTGAGATTCGACGGGCGTTCATCGCCGAGCCCGGTGCGGTCCTCATCTCGGCCGACTACTCCCAGATCGAGCTGCGGGTGCTGGCCCACCTTTCAGGGGACGAGACCCTCATTGACGCCTTCAAGCGCGGTGACGATATCCACGACCAGACCGCGAGCAAGGTATTCGGCGGCGACAGCGGCCTCGACCCCCACGAGCTGCGGCGCCGAGCCAAGATCGTCAACTACGCGCTCCTCTACGGGAAGACGGCGTTCACCCTGGCCCGCGACATCGGGGTCACTCAGCAGGCCGCCCAGGCGTTCATCGACGCCTACTTCGAGGGGTTCCCGGCAGTCAGAACCTATATCGACCAGGTGATCGAGAAAGCTCGGGAGACTGGGGTCGTAAAGACGATGTTGGGCAGACGTCGGCTGGTTCCGGAACTAACCAGCCGAAACGGACGGCTCCGGGCCGCGGCTGAACGTGTCACCGTCAATATGCCCATCCAGGGAACCGCCGCCGACATCTTGAAGCGCGCCATGATCGACATCCAGCCCGAGCTGCCGAAGGACGCTCTCATGATCCTGACCGTCCACGATGAGCTGCTATTCGAGGTTCCGGAGCCGCAAGTCAATACGATAGTTGACTTTGTACGGAATCGGATGGAGGGAGCCGCCGCCCTGGCCGTTCCCCTGACCGTCGACATCGGTGTCGGGGAGAACTGGAAGGACGCCAAGGGCTGAGACTCTGCGGCCCCGGGCTGGATTGGGTGCCTGCCGTATAATCCGGGCCTTGGTTGAACCAACCATCATCCCGCGAGCAGAGCACCCTGTTTCCCGCGACGAGATCGACCCCGACGCACTGAAGGTCCTGTATCGGTTGCGCCGATTCAACCACGACGCCTACCTGGTGGGCGGTGGGGTGCGCGACCTCCTGCTAGGCCGCACACCAAAGGACTTTGACATCGGCACCTCGGCGCGGCCGTCCGAGGTGAAGCGGCTCTTTCGCAACTGTTGGATCATCGGTCGTCGGTTCCGGTTGGCGCACGTCAAGTTCGGACCAAAGACGATCGAGGTGGCGACGTTCCGTCGACAGCTCTCCGCCGAGGAGGCGGCGCTGATCGAACACTCCGAGACGGAAACCGAGGCCAAGCCCAAGCCCAGTGCCCCGGCAGAAGCCGAGGCTTCGAAAGGAGAGGCCAAGCGCCCGCGTCGTCCCCCGATTCGACGCGAGAACACCTTCGGCACCGCCGAGGAGGATGCCTTCCGGCGAGACTTCACCATCAACGCGCTGTTTTACGACATCGCGACGTTTTCCGTGATCGACTATGTCGGCGGTATGGCCGACCTGAAGGCTGGAGTCATCCGGTCGATCGGCGACCCCAACGAGCGCTTCGTCGAGGACCCGGTCCGGATGGTCCGGGCGCTCTCGTTCGTCTCACGACTCGGATTCGAGCTCGACCCTCCGGTCCAACGAGCGATCCGGCGATACCGAGACGAGATCGCAAACGCCTCACCCGCCAGGATGATCGAGGAGCTCTACAAGATACTCAGAAGCGGGGTCTCCGCTGTGACGTTTCGTGCGCTATCGGAGACAGGACTGCTCATGCTGATCGCTCCGGAGGTCGAGCGCCGGAAGTCGGGTGCGCTCTGGCGGTCTCTTGAGACGCTCGACGCCTATCGCGCCGGTTTCAAGGAGGCACCACTGACGCTCACCAACACTATCCTGCTCGGGAGCCTGGTCCAGCCAGTACAGCCGCTCGACCTCACCCCCAGACGTCGGGACGACAAGCGGCCGCTGGACGTGACGCTGGGACGGCTTCCCGTCGCACGACGCGACGTGGAGCGTCTGCGCCAGGTCCTCCAACTACAGCCGCGGCTGCAAGACCCTCAGCTGGGACCCGGCGCGCAACGCGCCGTGCTCCATCGCGGATCATTCGACGACGCAATGACATGGCTCGAGGTCCACGGGGATGACGCGGAGTCGCTGGACCGGTGGAAGGAGCTCAACGCGACCGGGGGACCGAGACGAACCTCGAAGAAACGCCGACGGCGACCGCGCGGCCGGCGCCGACGGCCACCGGCGTCTACTAGCTGAGTAGGATTCCGGTCACCCGAACGAAGGACAGCCCAAACCCGACCACCGTGATGCCGATCAGCACCAGGGCGATCACGATCACGGCCGTGCTCTCCCGCTGCTCGTCGCTGAAACCCATGAGGTGCGCGGCGACCCAACCGCCGGCAAAGCCACCACCGTGGGCCCAATTGTTGACGCTCGGCATGATGAACCCGAGCAGGCCCAGGATGAGGGCCCATTGCCACAACTGGGCGGACATCGTCGAGCTTCCGCGCTTCCGGCCATAGACGATCAGGGCCGCGAGCAACCCGAAGATCCCAGCCGACGCCCCGATGGTCGCTGCCCCGGTCGTGACGTTCGAGAGATAGAAGCCGGTCACGCCGGAGATATTGAACAGCACGAAGGTGCGGGCCGGTCCGTAGACCTCCGTCGCTTCCGGTGCGAGGTTTCTGACCCACATCATGTTGAAGAAGATGTGCAGCAGATTGCCGTGCAGGTAGTTGGCGGTGAGCAACGTCCACCACCATCCGAGGTCCCATGCGGCTCCGCCCGTCATTCCGAGTTGGTAGAGTGCGCGGTTTCCCGGCGACAGGAACGAGAGGAACCCTCGACCAGAAAACATCGCTTCGGGCTGCAACAGCAGGGACACGGCATACAGGGTGATACAGGTCATGATGATCAGCGCGACCAGGTCGAGCTGACGGCCCACGATGCGTTGAAGCACCGGGGCGAACCCGAACAACCCGGGTCGCCAGGCGCCGCAATACGGACACGTCGGCTCGTTGATGCCAACGAGCTTGCCGCACCGTGCACACACGAGCGAGCCCTCGGTTCTACGCATCACGTGAAAGCCAGACGGAGCGCTCCGATCACCGAGTCCAGGTGCTGTGCACTAGGCCTGAGCCCGGCTCTGGTCGATGGTCTTGTACGGAGTGGCAAGCCTCAGCTTCGTGAGCAGCCAGATCACGGCCCAGGCGGGGTCGAGCTCACTCGGCTTGAAGCTGAACTTTGGACTTCGCGGGAAGCTGTGGTGGTTGTTGTGCAAGCCCTCTCCTCCGGTGAGTAGGGCCAGGAGTCGGATGTTCGTCGCGGTGTTCTCGAAGTTCTTGTAGCCGTGATAGTGACACAGGCCGTTGATAGACGAGGAGAGCACGAACACGTAGATGACGCCGTGCACCGTCGCGGCGAGCACCGCCCAGCCGACGCCGATAATCATCGAGAGCGCGGCCACACCAATCACGGGACCGGCCACGCCGTATCGGAAGAGATAGCGCTCCCATCCGTCCTCTGGAATGTCGCGGGCGTACTTCTCCAACACCTCTGGTCGCTTGGCTTCCCGGACATAGTGAAAGACGTTACCGACCTGGACCGACCAGAAGCCGGCCAGCAACGGGCTGTGAGGGTCACCCTCCTCATCGGTAAACGCGTGGTGCTTCCGATGAACGGCGACCCACTCGCGGGTGTTGATCCCGGTGGTGATCCACACAGCTCCCCGGAACATCAGCTCGACGGCCGGGTGCAGAACCAGGGCTCGATGGGTTGCAGTGCGATGCAGGAAGATCGTGGTCGAGAAGACCGCGACCTGGCCGAGCACGAACGCCACGGCAAGGGCAATGGCGAGGGATGTCAGCACACGAGACCTCCGTGGATGGGGCGACGCGACAACCACGCGCGACGCGACAACCTAGTGCAGTGGTTCAGAAATACCTCGTGCACCGAGGGCGCCGAAGGACCCGTCTGGCCAGGCGCGACGAAGGAGCAAATCGGGAATCTCTGACTGAGGAGCAACGCAGGCAGAAGGGATGCATCGGTGGCCGAATGCCGAGGTATTTCTGAACCACTGCACTAGTGTCCTGAGTACGAAATAGCTGTACACGAAACGCTGTACTTTGCGCTGCCCGTTTGGTACGGTAGCGCATGTTCATTCAACGGTACTGTGTCTACGCATCGCCGACCGAGCAAGCCCAGTTGGCCCAGGTGGCTGAGCGCGGGACGACGACGCAGAAGGTGGCGCGGCGGGCGCGGATCGTGTTGATGCTGGCGCAACAGGCCTCGCCGATGGTCGTGGCCCGGACGCTGCACGTCAGTCGGATGACGGTGCGGTTGTGGGCGCGCCGGTTTGTGGCCGAGGGGGTTCCGGGCGTGCTCCGCGACGCCACGCGTCCGGGCCGACGCCCACGCTTGACCCTGACGAAGGTGCAGGCGATCGTTGACGCGACCCTGACGACGCGCCCGCCGGCCGGCACCCATTGGAGTAGTCGCGCCCTGGCGGAAGCGCAGGGCGTGAGCGACGGCACGATTCGTAAGATCTGGCGACAACACGGCCTCCAGCCCCACCGCGTGGGGCAGTTCAAGCTGTCGACCGACCCCCACTTCGTCGAGAAGCTGCGCGACGTGGTGGGGCTGTATCTGAATCCACCCGCCAAAGCGGTGGTGTTTTGCGTCGATGAGAAGAGTGGGATCCAAGCGCTGGACCGGACGCGCCCGGTGTTGCCACTGCGGCCCGGCGTCCCCGAACGCCAGACCCATGACTACGTCCGCTACGGGACGACCACGCTGTATGCCGCACTGCGCGTGCTCGATGGCGTCGTGATCGGCGAATGCCGCCGCCGTCACCGGAGTCAAGAATTCGTGCAGTTCCTCCGGCGGCTGGAACGCGCGACGCCTCCCGATCAGCCGCTGCACCTGATTTTGGACAACCTGAGTGCCCACAAGAGTCCCCAGGTGCGGCGCTGGCTCACGCGCCATCCCCGCGTGCACTTTCACTTCGTGCCCACCAGCAGCTCCTGGCTGAATCTGGTGGAACGCTGGTTCGCGGAGATCACTCGCACGCGGCTCCGCCGGGGTACCTTCACCAGCGTGCCGGCGCTCGAGCGAGCGATCCACGACTACTTGACTCATTACAATCAGCATGCGAAGCCGTTTATCTGGACCAAGGATGCCGACACCATCCTCGCGAAGGTCGACCGGTGTAAAGAAGCGTTAAACGCACCACACTAGCATGACACAACATCCAGTCACGCACGAGTTCTATCCGTCGACTCGTTCGAACTCTCTCATGAACTCTACCAAGGCATCGACCCCAGCCTCGGGGAACGCGTTGTAGATGGAGGCGCGCACACCACCCACGGAGCGGTGTCCCTTCAACCCAGCCAAACCGGCTTTCGTGGCCCGCTCGACGAACCGCGCTTCGAGGGCCTCGGTGGGGAGTCGGAACGTGACGTTCATCAACGACCGGCTGTCGGTCTGCGCGGTACCACGATAGAACGCAGACCCGTCGATCGCCGCATACAACTTGTCCGCCTTCACTCGGTTCCTGTCAGCCATGGCCCCGAGGCCGCCGTTCGACAGCAGCCATTTCGTGACGAGGCCGACGAGATAGATAGCGAAGACCGGAGGCGTGTTGTACAGCGACCCACTGGTGGCATAGGTGCCGTACCGCAACGTGGTTGGGATGGTCCGCAACCCAGCGATCGCAGCGGCCTTCTGCACGAGGTCGTCCCGAACGACCGCGAGCGTGACACCAGCCGGCCCCAGGTTCTTTTGTGCTCCGCCATAGACCAGTCCGACCCCGTCTCCAGCCAGGTCGAGCGGGCGGCTGAAGATGTCCGACGAGGCATCGACGACCAACGGTACATCCCCCGTCTCAGGGAACGCCTGCCACTGTGTCCCACAAATCGTGTTGTTCGAGGCGATATGGACGTAGGCGGCATCCGACGCTAGGTCAAGCTCGGACGCTGACGGAATACGTGAGAAGCCATCGTCTGCGGAGGAGGCGGCGATCCTCACGGTCCCGAACTGTCCGGCCTCCGCTGCCGCCTTCTTCGCCCAGATGCCCGTCAGGACGTAGTCGGCCGCACCGCGGTCGGGAAGCAGGTTCATCGGCACCATAGCGAACTGCTGGGTCGCACCGCCTTGAAGAAACAGGATGTGGTAGTCGTCCGAGACGCCGGCGAGCGTCCGAATATTGTCCCGGCTCGTATCCATGATGGTGGTGAACGCCTTGGAGCGGTGACTGAGCTCCAGGACAGACATCCCCACCCCAGGCAGGGCCATCAAGTCGGATCGAGCTTCTTCGAGGACGGTCTCGGGAAGTACCGCCGGGCCGGCACCAAAGTTGAACACTCGTTGGGCCATCAAATCAGGTGGCACAGCAATCCATCGCGAAGCTTTGGTTCGAACCACGTCGACTTCGGCGGCATGATTCCGCCGGCATCGGACACGGAAAACAGCTCGTCGGGCGTGACCGGGGCCATGGAAAACGCGACGGCCGCTTGTCCAGAATCAACCAGTTCCTCGAGGGCACGGGTCCCCCGGACGCCGCCGACGAAGGTCATCCTTGGGTCTGTCCTGACGTCGGCCACGTGAAGCACCGGAGCCAGGATGCGCTTCTGGACGACCGCGATGTCGAGCTCACCAGACTGATCACGCGCCTCCCCACCGACCACACCCTGCCGAAGGTCAATCCCGTACCACACGCCGTCGAGATACATCGCCGCGTGGCCTCTTGCCGGCACGGGGTCAGCGCCCGCACGCACCGGAAACTGGGCTCGCACGGTATCGACGAAGCCGGTGGGTGTGAGCCCAGCCAAGTTCGCCACTGTGCGATTGTACGCAAGAATCCGGGTCTCGGTGTCGGGAAACGCGACGCCAAGAAAGAAGCTCGCTTCAGGTTCAAGGTTGCCGTCGTCGTTCCTTCTCTGCGAGAGTTCGTCGCGGGCGCGGGCGGCACTGGCTATCCGGTGGTGACCGTCGGCGATATAGAGAAACGGAAGACGCCCGAACGCCGCGACCGCTGCGGCCGCGTCAACCGGTCCAGCGCGCCAGACCGTATGTCGGACGCCGTCAGCGGCCGTGAGGTCGAACAACGGCTCCTCGCCGCAGACCCGACCTGTCACCTCCGTGACCTCGGTCGATGCCCGATAGGTGAGAAACACGATCCCGGTTTGCGCGCCAAGCGAGAGTATGTGCCTGGTCCGGTCGTCTTCCTTGTCGGCTCGGGTCCGCTCATGCCGTCTGACCAGCCCGTTGTCATACTCGTCGAGCGAGAAGCAACCGGCGAGGCCAGTCTGTTCGTGGGAGCCGTCGCGAAGACGGTAGACATACAAGGACGCCTTCTCCTCCATGACCAAGGGGGCCTCGGTCCGCAGTTTCTCGAGATTGTCAGCCGCCCGCCGGTAGACGACGTCGGCGTAAGCGTCGATGTCCGGCTCCAGATCGATCTCAGCCCGGGACACATGTAGAAAGCTCAGGGGATTTCCGGCCGCAAGGTCGCGGGCTTCAGGTCTCGAGACGACGTCGTAGGGGACCGACGCAACAGCCGAGGCCGCTTCCGGAATGGGACGGAGCGCGCGAAAGGGACGAACGAGAGCCACGGTCTCAGGAGCCCGACGTGTGCGGTGCCCTACCCTATTGTGCGAGGACGCCTGATACGACCGGCGGATCAGTCACTGCGTACATCTGCTCAAGCGCGCGGTCCCGCGCTGCCAAGAACGTTTCTATGTGCTCGTCGGGCACCGGGTCACCTGGGGGCAGGTTGCGATGCTCGAGTAGCGGATTGACGAAGGTGCCGTTCTTGCGGATGCGGTAGTCAAGATGGGGTCCGGTCGCAAGACCGGTCGCGCCAACATAGCCGACTGTCTGCCCTTGCACGATGCGTGCGCCGGGGCGCATCCCCTTGGCGAACTTTGATAGGTGAAGGTAGTAGGTCTCGTAGCCGTTGGTGTGACGGAGGCGGACCATGTTGCCTGAGCCGCCGTTCATGCCCGCAGATACAACCCGGCCATTGGCCACCGCGATGACGGGCGTACCAGTCGGCGCCCCATAGTCGACACCAAGATGGGGTCTGTTCTTGCCCAGGACTGGGTGCAAGCGGCGATACGAGAACCGCGAGGTGACTCGAGGCTCAAAGCGGAAAGGCGACCGGAGGAATAATCGTTTGACCGACCGGCCCTCGGCGTCGTAGTAGAGGGCTTCCTCGTCACCCGGGAGCGTAAAGCTAAAGGCTTGAACGGTCCGGCCATCGTTGTGGAACTCGGCCGCTACGATGTCGCCGTAGCCGGAAAACTGACCGTCGCGATGATACTTCTCGAACAACACATCGAAGTGGTCGCCACGACGCAGGTCGTTGTTGAAGTCGATCTCACCGCTGAATACCTCGGCCATCAGGATGGCCAGATTGACATCCTCGCCAGTGTCGTTCAGCGAGGCAACGAGCGACGAGTTGCTGGCGTCAATAGCGCCGCGGACCACGACTTCCGAGCGCATCTTAACGTATGGAATACGTTCAGCTTCGAACGAGCTGCCGACCACGTGGTCGACCCTCAGGAACTCGTCGTTGTCGATGTGATACTCGAAGCGGCGCAACCCACCGTCATCACCCAGCTCGACGGTATAGGGGTTCCCCACCCGCAGCCGGCGGGGGTCGAAGACCGGCCGCACCGCCTCGATGAACTCATACGCCCGCTGGCCATCAAAGGCGTGCCGGCCGAGCAGTCCCGCCAGAGTGGCCTGCCGCGGAACGACCGCTTCGATCACGCGGCTATCAACTTTGAGGAAGACGTCAGAGCCATATGTGGTCGATTCGGGAAGAGGGGTTTCCTGCGCGCACCCTCCGACCAGCGCAAGGGCGAGAAAAGCCACCGACAATACGCGCAACTGCGTGAATCGAATGGACATACGGAATAGGCAGTCTAGCATAGCGATGGCGTATGCCCGGTACCACCCCTACTAACCCGCCAAACCCCCGCGAACCCAAAGAACACCTGGATAATCGGCTGCAAGAATGCGGATCCTTAATCCGCGGCGCCCCAAGAATGCGGATCCTTAATCCGCGGCGCCCCGTTCGGCCAGCTCGGCAATCTTCTCCCGCACCTTGTCAGCATGGCCAGAGGCCTTCACGGCACGCCAGTGGTGTGCCACCTTTCCGCCTGGGTCAACGATAACGGTGGACCGCTTCACGCCGATGGTCTTCCTTCCGTACTGCACCTTCTCGCCCCACGCGCTGTATTTCTCCATGACGGCGTGGGTTGGGTCGGAGAGCAGCGTCACCTTGAGCCTGTGCTTCTTGATGAAGTCACGATGACGCTCGGTCGTGTCGGGGCTGCACCCAAGGACGACGGCATCGAGCTTCGTGAAGCCACGAATTCCTGAGGTGAACTCACACGCCTCGGTCGTGCAACCGGGGGTGTCGTCCCTTGGATAGAAGTAGAGAACGACCCATCGCCCCTTGTAGTCGGCCAGTCGAACGGCATCGTCCATCTGGTTCTGGAGCGTAAACGCCGGGGCCTTCTTTCCAACAGCAATCATGGAGACGGATTCTACACGCCGACACGTATCGGTGCGCTGCCAGCAGTTGGCGCTTCGACGGTGCCGATGACGGCGGCGCGCCGGTAGCCGGCGTCCCTGAGTGAGTCGAGACAGGCGCTGGCCTCGGCCTCGGGCACGCTCGCGAGGAGACCGCCCGCCGTCTGCGGATCGAAGATCAACGGATAGGTCGACATCGAGCACACCTCGTCGTGGTTGATGACCGCCCGGCGCAGCCGAACGTTGTGCGGTTGCAGCGAGCTCAGAAAACCGGCGTCCGCGGTGTGCTGCGCCCCCTCGAGTAGCGGCACGCGTGTCAGGTCCAGAGACGCGTCGACGCCAGAGGCGCGTGTCATCTCGGCAAGATGACCAAGCAATCCGAACCCGGTGACATCGGTACACGCAGTCGCACCGTGCCGGAGGAGACACGCGCTCGCCTCTCGGCTCGACTGGAGCATCGACTCGATGGCCGCATCAATCCAGCGGCCCTTGGCCTGGAGTCTCATGTGGGCGGCAAACAACGTCCCAGTCCCGATCGGCTTGGTCAGCACCAATCGGTCGCCGGGCCGCATCCCGGCTTTGCGAAGTAGGGCATCCGGACGACACACCCCACTCAGCGACAGCCCGAGCTCCAGCTCCTGGCCTTCCTTGGTGTGGCCACCCACGAGGGCCGTTCCCGCCATATTGAGCTGCTCGACAGCGCCCGTCAGCAATGCCTCGAGCAGCTGCTCCATCTTCTCTTCAGGGCCTACGGGCACCGTGGCAATCGCCAGCGCCGTCCGAGGCTCGGCACCCATGGCGTAGATGTCACCCAGACTGTGATTGGCCGTGATCCGGCCGAAGGTGAAGGGGTCGTTCACGATCGGGCGGAACGCATCGACAGTCCGAACGGCCACCATCCCAGCCGGAATGCTTTCGACCGACGCATCGTCTTGAGAGCTCAAGCCGCCAACGACGTCGTCGCGTTGCACCGGGGTCAAACGCGACAGCACTTGGTCGAGGACCGAGGCCCCGACCTTCGACCCGCACCCGCCACATCGCATGGCAACGGTCGAGAGCTCCTTGACCACCTCCGGGGACGCGAGCCCGCTGAGGTCCGAATCCACGTCTCCGTCTAGCCCGCCCGTCTCCATCTGAGGCAAGTCTTTGAACCGGGTCATGAAACGCTGGTCGATCCAGTCCTTCCAGTCCCACACCCAGCGTCCGGCGAGTGACCAGCCCCCACGCGACGCAACCGCATACTGGTCACCGGTGCTCACCAGGCTGAGGAACTTGCGCTGCGGAGTGAACGGCTCGGGGGACAGACCGCGCACCGCCAGACGAAGATTCGCCTCCAATGGAGGGCCCTGGCGAACCGCGAACACACCGGCCTTCTCGCGCGGGTGGGCAACCACAGCCGCGATGTCTCCGACGGCGAACACACCCGGGTGGGATGTCGATTGCAGAGTATCGTCGACGCGAATGAACCCCCGCCCGTCCACATCCAGCCCCGACTGACCGGGCCACCCCTGCGCACCCGCGTCTGTCGCCCACACGGTCTCATCCAACGGGTGATGGACGCCGTCGTCGGTGACGAGACCGTCCGCCTCGACCGCCGTGACCCGACGGCCGAGGTGAAGGTGTACCCCGCGAGCGTCGAGGACTCGACGAAAGGTCGTCTGGACTCGACCGTTATGGGTCGGGAGCACTGTATCGGCCGCGCTGAACAGATGGAAGACAGGCGTCGCCGAACCTGGCGACGTGGTCTGCGCCTGGCTGAGTGCGTACTGAATCGCCAGTGTGAGCTCGACACCGGCGGCCCCAGCGCCGACCACCCCGATCCTGATAGCAGTCGGATGGGTTCGAGCGCGTTCCCTAAGACGCTCCCAGCGCGCGACCAGCCCGGTGATCGGCTTGACGGGGACCGCGTGGTCGGCTGCTCCTTCGGTGGTCAGCGCGGGTGTCACCCCGATGTCGATGGACAGCACGTCGTAGGGGACAGGCGGACGCCCTCGGCAGAGCACGCGACGCTCGACCAGGTCCAGCCCGACTGCCTCGTCGTGATAGAGCCGCGCTCCCGCAAACTGGGACAGCGGGCCGAGGTCGATGTGCACGTCGTCGAACTCATAGTGCCCTGCGATCAACCCCGGGAGCATTCCGGAATACGGCGTATCGATGTCTTTCGCGATCACCGTGAGCCGGACGCCGGGGATCGGTTTCATACCGAGCCCCTTGAGCACGATGACATGGCTATGCCCCCCCCCGATCAGCACGAGGTCCTTGACCACGGGAACAGCTGAACTCTTCATCGTACTTTCGGGTCCGGACACTCGTAGGCTAGCTTGCGGCGGTGAGGACCCGTCCTATCGCAGCCTCAAAAACCGTTGGTTCCGGTAGCAAGCTCACAACCAGGAACGCTTCACGCGGGAAATCGAAGAAATACCCAGGTTGCACGAGCACGTGGTCGTGCTCGAGGATCTCCAACACCAGTTCTTCCTCCGAGCAACCGCCCGGCACCTGGAGCACAGCGTACCATCCCCCCTCAGTCGGAAGCAGTGTCACGGTTGGGTAGCGGGCGGATAGTCGCGACAGGTATCCATAGTTGGCTCGCACCCGTTGTGCGATCTGAGTAGCAATCGAACCGCCGGCCTGCAGAAGGGTCGCCGCGGCATGTTGCACGGGCGCCGCGACTTGGAGGTAGGTGTCGCAGATCAGCTCCAGACGAGCGAGCGCCTCCTCCACCAGCGAATCAGGCCCCGCCACGACGAGCCACCCGAGCTTGAGCTGTGGGAGCCCAGCCGCCTTGGAGAGGCCACCGAGAACGAAGGTCAACACGTCGTCGGGCGGTCGAGCGAGCACACTCGGTCCCCTCTGGTCGCCAGACATCGGATAGCGACCAAAGACCTCGTCGACGATCAATGCCAACCCACGTGCCCGACACACCGCCGCGATGTGTTCAAACTCGGAAGCCGTCACGAACGATCCAGTCGGGTTGTTCGGACTGACCGCCAACACGGCCCGGATGCCCTCCGTCTGATCGGCCCGAAGGCCTGCGATGTCGACCTCCCACCGGCCATGAAACTCCAGGGCATACGGAACGGCCTCGACGCCTTCGAGACGGGTGAGGTGCTCGAAGAGCGGGTAGCTGGGGCAGGGCACGAGGACCCCATGACCTGGGTCGCACAGCAACTTGAACAGGGTGGCGTACGCGTCGCTGGTGCTGGCGGTCAGAACAATCCGACCCGGATCAACGTCATATCCTGGGTGGCCAAGATCGTCGGCGACGGCCCGGCGGGCCGATTCCAGCCCAAGCGGAGCCGGCTCATACCGCACGCCCCGCGGGTCGGCGAGCGGTTCCAGCAACCGAGGCGGATACGGAAGACCGACCAGGGTGGGATTCGACTCGGTGAGGTCGGCTACATCGACCCCCTCGCGGCGCAGACGACGCCTCGCTCGGGCCAGCCTATTCGGCGCAAGGGCCTTTGGTACGCGCGATGAAAACCTCAACATCCGCCGCAAGGATAGGCCGAATCGCCGCCCGTACGGGGGGGCAGACATGTTACATTTTGTTCTTTGTAAGACTCCCAGCCAGAGGACTGAGGAGGAGAGACAGGTGTGACGGAAACCAGGAACCTCACTCGTCTGCAGTGGCAGCTCATCATGCGCTGCTGGAAGATGAACCTGCGCCCCGGACTGTACAGCTGGTGGGGTCCAGCAAGAACTTCACCTGGCCGATGATGATGTTTTGCAGCGCTCTGCCCGAGAAGTGGCTGTACTCGATGGGCAAGCTCTACGAGGGACAACCGCTCAAGGTCAAGACTCGGGCCGAGTTACTGGCTGCCATCAAGCCAAACTACTGGCAATACCTCCGCGAGGACGCCGGCGACCTCCCCCCGATGCCGACGGAGGCCGAGCCGCAGCTGGCCACGGCCTAGAGTCCGAGTGTGAAGGCTGGCGCGAGCGTAATCGGCCTCGTCGCAGTCGTCGGCGTCTGGACGGGAGCGACGTCCACGATCGCGCAGGATGCGTCTGATCCCGCCGAGACGTACGCGCGACCACCACAGGTCATCGTCGACATCCTCGATGCCGCGCCGCCCCCGCAGGTCGTCGTGAGTCCTGCTCGCGACACGATTGCACTCACCGAGCGACCCAGTATGCCGTCGATCCTGGCGCTGGCTGCTCCGATGCACCGGCTGGCCGGGTTCCGGATCAATCCGCGCAGCAAGACTCCGTGGCGCGCGCCTCAGATCGGACGGATCACGCTGGTTTCAGTCGACGACGGCACCACCCACGAAATCGTCGCCCCGCTGGGCACCACCCTTGGCTGGGTCACCTACTCGCCGGACGGGCGCTACCTCTCGTATTCGATCATCCGGGATACCGGCGTCGAGCTTTGGGTGGCCGAGACCGCATCGGGCCGACCGCGTGCCGTGACCAGTGCTAGCCTCAACGCCACCCAGGGCGACCCGTGCCAGTGGCTGCCCGACAGTAACGGGGTCATGTGCCGGTTTCTGCCTTCCGCTCGCGGAGCCCCACCCGACCGGCCGCGGGTGCCAGGTGGACCGAATGTCCAGACCCACGAAGGCGGCTCGGCGCCAATGCGGACCTATCAGGACCTGCTATCCAGTCCGCACGATGAGGCGCTCTTTGACTATCACTTCGCCAGTCAGTTGGGCACCGTCCAACTCGAGACGGGCCGACGCACTGACATCGGAGAGCCGGGACTCTTCGAGAAGACGGCGCTGGCCCCAGACGGCCAGCATATTCTGGTCATGCGCTGGGAACGGCCATTTTCACGGCTCGTCCCGGCCAGTCGATTTCCAAAGTCGGTAGAGGTTTGGAACCTGGAGGGTTCTGCCGTTTCGCGTCTCGCTGACCTCCCGCTGGCCGATGCCGTTCCGATCGGAGGGGTGCCGACCGGCCCCAGAAGCCACCGCTGGGATCGCTCGAAACCCGCCACGGTCGTCTGGGCCGAGGCTCTCGACGCTGGAGACCCAAGAAGCCAGGTCAGCCATCGCGACCGAGTGATGTCACTGGCGGCGCCGTTCGCTGAGCCACCGGACGAGATCGTCCGGACGGAGTTCAGGTTCTGGAGTATCTCCTGGACGTCCGGCGGGGTCGCGCTGATCGAGGAGCGAGACCGGCCGACCCGGTGGACGCGAACGTGGCTTCACCACTCGGAGGCCGGCGAGACACGCCGACTGTGGGACCGGAGTATCGAAGATCGGTACCGCGATCCAGGCAGCCCAGTCCGTTGGCCCGGAGGCGGCCAGGGCAGTCTCGTGATCGGGCAGGAGGGCAACGCGATCCTCCTGTCTGGCCGCGGCGCTTCGGACGAGGGAGACCGGCCATTCGTCGACCGGCTCGACCTCACCAGCCTCGAGGTCGAGCGACTGTTTCGCACGGACGACACACACTACGAAACGCTGGTGGCTCCGCTCACGGCCGACGGCCAGGTGCTGCTCACCCGACGAGAGAGCGCAACGACGCCACCCAACTACGTCGTCCGCGACCTGACATCCGACGAGATCCTTCCTCTCACCGACTACGCCGACCCCGCCCCGTTGCTACGCCAGGTGGAGAAGCGTCTCATCAGCTACAAGCGCCAGGATGGGGTGGCCCTCTCGGCCACGCTGTATCTCCCGCCTGGCCACCGGGATGGCCAACGACTCCCGCTGCTCATCTGGGCCTACCCCCGGGAGTACACGTCGGCGGCAGCGGCGAGCCAGGTGAGCGGGTCGGTCAACCGTTTCACGATGGTGCGTGGAGCATCCCACCTCGCCCTCCTAACCCAGGGCTATGCCATCCTCGACGGCCCGACAATGCCGATCATCGGCCAGGGCGAAACGGCCAACGACACCTACATCGACCAACTGGTCTCGAGTGCCGCGGCCGCAGTCGACGCTGTCGTGGAAATGGGTGTCGCCCACCGAGACCGGATCGCGATCGGCGGACACAGCTACGGCGCGTTTATGGCCGCCAACCTGCTCGCCCACTCGGATCTGTTCAAGGCGGGTATCGCCCGGAGCGGCGCGTATAACCGAACGCTCACGCCCTTCGGATTTCAGAACGAGCGTCGCACCTTCTGGGAGCGACCGGACATCTACAGCGAGATGTCACCCTTCTTCCACGCGCACAAGGTGAACGAGCCAGTGCTGCTGATGCACGGTGAGGTGGACGACAACTCGGGCACGTTCCCGATGCAGTCGGAGCGCTTCTACATGGCGCTGAAAGGGCACGGAGCGACCGTTCGATATGTGACGTTGCCCTACGAGTCGCATGGATATGCGGCGCGCGAGTCAGTATTTCACGCTGTCAGCGAGATGTTGAGCTGGTGCGACCGGTATATCGGCGAAGGGGCGCTACAATAGATCACGATCACCTATCCCAAAGGAACGCAATGTCAGAGCACACAACCACCCTCACCGACAGCAACTTCGACGAGTCGGTGATTAAGTCATCCGTACCCGTACTTGTAGACTTCTGGGCCGAATGGTGCGGCCCCTGCCGCATGATTGCGCCGACCGTGGAGGCCCTTGCCGCCGACTACGGGGCCAAGATCACCGTCGGGAAATTGAACGTCGACGAAAACCCCAACACGGCGATGCAGTTCGCCGTGCGCTCGATCCCGACGCTACTGATCTTCAAGGACGGCCAGGTTGTCGAGCAAATCGTGGGCCTCACCGACAAGCCCCGTCTCCAGAGCCTCATCGACAAACACCTTGGAAGCACATCGGCCGAGGCCACCGGCTAGCCCGCGGTCTCGGTAGGCGTGCGGGTCCTGCTCATCCCTGTCGGCAGCGCCGGTGACGTGCACCCGTACGTCGGTCTGGGGATCGCGCTTCGGGACCGCGGTCACGACGTCAGCATCGTCACCAACGCGTACTTCGCCCCTACGGTCGCTGCCGCGGGCCTGCGCCTCGTGCCCTGGGGTACGGTCGACCAGTATGAAACGGTCATTGGGCATCCGCACCTCTGGCATCCCCGCAAGGGCATCGGCGTCATCGGCCGAATGCTTCTGGCCGGGATGCCAGAACTCTACGAGACTCTTGTCGAGGAAAGCCGGCGTGGCGACGTCCTCCTCGTCGGGCACGGGCTGGCGTTCGCGGCCCGGCTGGCCCACGAAGAGCTCGGGCTTCCGCTGGTGACCATACACCTACAACCGGCGGGTTTCCAGAGCCTCTACGACTCGCCGATCATGGCCCCCTGGCTCGGGTCGATCAACGAACTGCCGCTCGAGGTCAAACGATTCCTCTTCCGTGCCATCGACTTCGTGGCCGACCGAGCGTTCGCACCGGTTGTCAACGAGCTGCGGCGGGCGCACGGCCTGGACCCGATCCGACACATCACGAGCCGATGGTGGCACTCTCCCCAGCAGGTCATCGGGCTGTTTCCACGCTGGCTGGCCGCGCCGCAGCCAGACTGGCCGGAAAACACCGAGGTCACCGGATTCCCGCTCTTCGACGACGACCCAGGCACAGATGTCGATCCGGCGGTAGAGGATTTCCTCGACAACGGACCACCGCCAGTGGTGTTCGTGCCAGGTTCAGGAAACCGTCAGGCCCGCCGATTCTTCCGGACGGCCGTCGATGCCTGCCAAAAAATGGGTCGTCGCGGTCTGCTCCTCACCCGCTACGCCGACCACTTGCCACCGACCCTCCCGGATGGCGTGCGACGATTCGATTACGTGCCGTTGAGTCGAGTGCTGCCGAGAGCGTGCGCGCTCGTTCACCATGGCGGCATCGGCACCGCGGCCCAGGGGCTGGCCCACGCGCTCCCGCAGCTGATCATGCCGATGACCTTCGACCAGCCCGACAACGCCCATCGCCTCGAAGGGCTAGGCGTGGCCCGGACGGTCTGGCCGCGGGAGTTTCGCGGCCCCGAAGTGTCCGACGCACTTCATGACCTGCTCGCGTCGGGTGAGGTGCGCTCGGCGTGCACCACGCTCGCGCAGAGGATCGGCTCGGACCGTCCGCTCGACCGAACCTGCGAGCTCATCGAGCGACACGCCCCATCCTGACCATCCCGACGGGGCAACGGGGCAGAACTCACTCCGAGCGCACGACCACTCGGTTGAACGCGCCTTCGGAGTGCACCCGATACGCCCGACCGCTCGACGGCCGGTCCCCGGAGCGACGGTCCACCAAGTTGATGAACCCGTCGGTGGTGACCCGCACAGGAGTGTCTTCGGGCACCACCAGCTCCAGATGGTTGAAGGCGCCTTCCAGGTCCACGCGGGTATCGGTACGCGGCACACCGAGGCGCAACGTGATGTCGTTGAAGGCTCCGTCTAGATCCACGCGGGTGACATCCAACGTCTCGAGGGCCAGCTCCCCGTCCACAAACGCCGACGCCAGGTGCAGCGTCATCGGCAAGTCGTCGGTCAGTTCCACATCCCAGAGATGCCGCCTGCCGTTCAGGACGTGCACGCCGCCCGACCGCCAGTGGCCGCCCCGAAGGTGGACCCGCGACGACTTGCCGCGATCCGAGACGCGCACCCGACCGAGATCCGAGGGAGACGTGCGTCCCTGGAGCAACATGCCCCGAGCCCGCGAGCCGGCTCTGAGGTCCAGGTCAGAGAGGGCCAACTCGGCCTCCAGGCTCCAGGCTTCGACACGCGGGCCACGCGGGGCCCGTACGGTTTCCCAATCCGCGGCAACGGGGGCGGGAGCGCCCCAGGCCACGTAGCTGAGAGTACCCATGAGGAGCATCGGTGAGAGGAGCATGGCCCAGGGCACCCGGCTGTGTTCGAACATCAGGCGCAGCCCAAGCGCGACTAGTAGGACGGGCCAGTATGTCAATGTGTCGAGCCAGAAACCAGAATGCAGCAGGCCCTGCGTCGAGAGCAGCAAGAACACGCCAAAGCCGATCAGGTTCAATCCACGAGAGACGCGCCGCCACGCGATACGCTTACTGCTCATACCTTCTCCTCACGGGAGCGCATGACGAGGGCGACGCCGATCGCCACGAGGATCAGGGGCCACGCGTTGTCGAAGCGCAGCCAGTAGGGCCAGTCGAACATCCAGGGGATGCGATCAGCCAGGAGCATCAATCCGAAGGCGACGAGGATGGCTCCGCCAATCAGGTGCACGCGCCCTGATTCCCCTACCTCACGGACCTCGCTGGCGACTCGCTCCGCGGCCACGCGCGCCTCTTCCCCTACACCACGGGCCTCGCTTGCGACTCGCTCCGCAGCCTCCTTGACCTCTTCCGACATCTTCTCGCCAGGAGATCTCTGTCCAGAGGTGGATGCTGTGTCGTCTGGCATGATCACCCAGCAGATGATGTAGAAGAGGATCCCGATGCCAGTCGCGAAGGTCAGGAGGACGAAGCCGAGACGTACGAGGACGGGGTCAACGTCGAAGTAGTCGCCGAAACCGGCGGCCACACCGCCGAGCATCGCCTTGCGTCGATTCCGGGTTAGGCGTCGAACCATGCGTACCCCAACGGGCCGGGCCAGAAAGGCCGGGCCAGAATGGCCCTCATTCTCGACTACGAGATCTGGCCCGTGGAAGTTGCGTCGTTCCCCAAGACGGCGCTCAGGGCACTGTGATCTGGAAGGAGATCACGGTCTCTCCCCAGTGAAGGCGAAGCTCGGCGTCTTTCTTCTCCACCGCCGCAAAATAGAAGGCCATCGTCTCCATGTGGTCGCCCTGACGTGGCGCCACCATCAGACGCAGGGCATCATGCTCCTCACCGGGATACGGCGTGTGATAGACATCCGCCGCTCGACTGAAGATCACGGTCCACTCGTTCGGATCCGGTATCGCCCAGATACTGTAGCTGCCGGCCTCCAGCGAGCTCCCGTTGATCGTGATTGGTCGACTGATGCTGATCTTCGTGGCGTCGTTGGCGCCAGGGTTCCAAATCTCCCCATATGCCACGATTCCCCCGAACAGCTCACGGCCGCGGGCAACCGGACGATCGTAGGTAACGACGATTTCGGTGTTGGCCGCCGTCTGAGACACTGAGCCGCTCTGACTGGCCTTTACCTCATCCAGGGGGATGACGCCGAGGTCGGCATCAGAGGCCGCCTGAGGCGCCGTCTCGGCGGTCAGGGGATCAGCCTCCTCGGTCGCGCCGCCCTGACAGGCCGTGAGCGGCAACAACGCGGTCACGAGGAGGAACCTGAGCGTGATGCACTGTGGAACAACCGTCATGCTCCACCCAAGGGCGAGACGACAGAAGGTGGAGCCGGTTTGACGCTGCCATCTTCGTCCAGCTCGAAGGCCAACGCACGTCCACCGACGACGGTCCTGATCTCCGTGCCGTTGACCGTGACACCGCTGATGACGTGTCCCATCCCATCTGGATTCCGGGCACACTCATTGGTGTCATGAACCGTCATCGTATTCAGGAAGTCGACCGGCACGTCAAAGAAGAGCGCTTGCCACACGTTGGGCGAGATCTCGGTAAGCAGGATGGCCGCCCCGGATGGCTCCCCGGGGCTCGACCGCCAGCTCGGGCGAACGTGGTTCTGCAGTCCGTCCATCCGATTCAGGCAGGCGATGAACGCATCTGAGTCGGCCGGCGGGGGCTCGGGCACGCTGTTGAGCACCAGGTCAACCTTGGCGACCAGGGTCGGAATCCCCCCACGCGGCGCCTGGTTGCACTGAACGGCCATCGAGGCCACCATCGGTAACAGCACCCAGTATCGTCGTAGAAAGATGCGCATGTACTTCCAATCAGGCAGGGCCGTCTCACAGCAGGCGCAAACTTAAGCTTATCGTGAATTCGCGAGCCGTCAAACGGCCGAGCCAGTGCAGTTCCCCGGGACTTCTGCCGATAGATACAGAGCAGACACATCCTCGGGGAGGACTGATGGTCAGACGTTTCCTGTTTCTTCTCTTCGTCGCCGGCGCCTCGGGCACCCTTGGCGTGTGGGTCGGTTTCCTGTTCGCCCCAGCTCCAGGCGCAGAAACCCGAGCCTCGCTCGCTGCCTTCTTCGATGAGCACGATGAAACGATCGCGGACTTCTACACGCGAGGCTTGGCGGCAGTCGGCGACGCCGCCGACGTGGTGAGCTCGACGGTCGACGCTCAGGTCGACGACGACAACGACGAAGACGAAGAAGACCCCGACGACGACGGCTAGCACCCCGGACCAGACCGCGCGATGAGGATCGGTCTCGTGCTGTCCGCGGGCGGGCTGCGCGGTGCGGCGCACCTCGGAGTCATGCGGAAGCTGCTGGCGCACGACATTCCCATCGACGTCATCGTCGGGGCGAGCGCTGGCGCGGTTGTCGCCGCCTACTACGCTGCCGTCGGTCTGACGGTCGACGAGCTCATTGACGACGCGCGGGGATTCAAGGGACGCCACTTGGTGGCCCACAGCCTCGCCCAACGAGTGGTGAACGCCAGTCTCGCCCGGCGAGTGGTGACCGCCAGTCTCGCCCAGCGAGCATGGTCACCGCTCACGTCGCTTGTGCGGGGTTGGAGTGGGGTCATCCCGCAGCGGTTGGCCCAGCTTCAAGCCGGCCGATTCGACCGGCTGCATCACGGGGTCAGCTGTCTCGGGGTCGTGTGTCACGATCTGACACATCGTCGGCCACGCTACTTGTCTACGGTTTCAGATGGCGGCGTGCGGCTCTATGAGGCGGTCGCGGCGAGCGCGGCGGTCCCCAACATGTTCCCGCCGCTGCCTGTTACCTACGACGGGGTTGTCTGTCAGTTCACCGACGGCGGCCTCAGCGATTCGCTACCTGTCCGATTCGCCGGCCAACCTGGCCTCGACGCGAAACGGGTGATCGTCTCAGACTGCCGACGACACCGGTCAAGCGAGGGTCGGGTCGACCGCCTCCAAACTGACGCGGCAGTCATCTACCTCAGGCCAGATCTGCACCGGACCTCCACCCTGCGGGCGCCGCGGGCCTCCTTGCTCGAGGCGGTTGAAGCAGGAGAAGCCGCGGTGACGGACGAGGTGATATCGAAAGTGCGGCAGTGGACGGCTACGGCGAAGCGCTCGCGCCGCCCTGTGGGACCACCGCGTGGATCATCTTGACAACGTCGAGATAGACGGGGTCAACGGCACGAACCTCGAAGCCCGCGCGCTGGACGTTGGCCACCGTGTCACGGTTGAGCTCGGGACCGAACCGGCGCACGAGCGGGGTCAGCGTGTTCAACATGGCGTTGAATGGGAAATAGCGACTGCCGGTGTGCTCGAACATGTGCAGTTGCCCCCCAGGTTTGAGCACTCGACGGAGCACAGACAGTCCAGCGACCGGGTTGGGCACTGAACAGAACGTACACGACGTGAAGACCTGGTCGTAGGTAGCGTCGGGGTCGTCCAGATCGTGGACATCGGCGTGCTGCAACTCGATCGTCCCGCTGTAGGCCTTCACTCGCGGCCTGGCCAGGTCCAACATCCTGGCGCTGATATCCACGCCGACAACGTCCCGTCCCGGCGGAAAGAAGCGGATGTCCTGGCCGGTCCCAATTGCGACGAAGAGCACCTTGCCCCACATGAGCGAGAAGAGTCGGCGCTTGAATGGCTCCCATCGACGCTCCGGGCCATACCCGTTCATGAAGTCGTAGGCTCGGGCCGCGCTGTCCCACTTCCGCTGATTCAGGGCGTCCACGTTCCCCCCTGTCGCTGCAGCCGGGCGTTGAGCAAATAGGTCAGGACCAGGACACCCACCCCCACGAGGGATCCGCCTGCGGCCGCGTCCCTCACAGCGGCCGTGCTCGTTGCGGACAGCATGCCGACCAGCATTCCGGTCGTCATGACGGGCAGCATCACTTCGAACGCCCCAAAGGCCACCGACACCAGCATGGCTAGAAGCATCCCGACCGCGCTGCCGACGCCCATGCCCGCCACCATCGCGAGGCTAGGATGCCATGCGTCGCTGAAGGCGGAGACGCAGATCAGCGCCACGACGGCGCCGACGATGGCGTTGCTCAGCACGTCGCCGATGAGGAAATACGGTCGCTTCTCCACGCTTCTCCGCCCGCTGACCGCGAGTGTGGTAACTAGACGAGTGCGTATTCTTGCGCCAACCGGTGCTCAGGATGACCCGCGAGGTAGGACGTCACACGCTCGGTGCGCGTGATCGCGTCGGCCATGAACGACACGGCCTGTCGGAGCCGCTCGTCAGGTTCGGCACAGCTCAACCTCAGGAAACCACTGCCGGCCTCACCAAAGCACTCTCCGCCCAGGCAGGCAACCCCGACCTCGTCGTCTGCACTCTCGAGAAGGTAGAGGGCGAGCCCGTGCGACGTGATGCCGAGCCGATTGCACACGGCAGCCACCGACGGAAAGACATAGAACGTACCACCGGGCATGAAGCAGGACACGCCGTCAACTTGCTGAAGACCCTCGACCAGCAATTCGACCTTGGAGCGAAACTCGCCCATCCGCTGGTCACGATACGCTCGGTCGTGCTGCATGGCGGCGATGCCGGCCAGCTGCGTAAACGGCGGCACACACGACAGAGCAGTGTTGGTGAGTGTCTGGATCAGCTCGGTCGTCGTCTTGCTGCTGACCGCGAAGCCAAGTCGCCAGCCACTCATCGAGAAGGACTTGCTGAACGTGTAGGCCGCAACCGTGTGGTCGAGCATCCCAGGCTCAGCCAGGAGGGAGTGATGGCGTCCCTCCCAGACCATGCGGTCGTAGGGCTCGTCGCTGAACACGGCTACGTCACGTCCGCGGATCAAGGCGGCCAGCTGGGCGAGATCTTCCGGTTGGGCAACGCCACCGGTCGGGTTGTGCGGACTGTTGAGAAAGACCGCCTTGGGACTCGGGTCCTCCTCCAGAAACTGTGCGACGTCGTCCAGATTCGGGCGGAACGTGCGCTCCGCCTTAAGGTTCGACAGGCAGAGACGGGCGCCCCGACGCGCGATATTTGGCCCGTACGTCGGAAAGTGCGGACTGAACACGAGAACACCGTCGCCGGGATTGACGAAGGCCTCGCAGAACAACTGTTCGAAGTTCTTGGCACCAGGCCCGGCAACGATATTCTCAGCAGTGGTATCGAGGCCGTACTCTTCGTTGACGTATGTCGAGGCCGCCGCCCGGAATTCGGGAAGACCGACCGAGGGACCGTAGCGCGTTCGACCCTCGCGAATCGCCGAGATGCCGGCTTCGACGGCGTTTGAAGGAGTCTCGAACGGACTGTCGCCGATCTCGAGCTCGATGACGTCCTTCCCACTCGCGGCCAACCGCTTGGCGATGGCCAACACCGTGAAGGCTGTTTCCGGCTGGACTGTGCTCGCGAAGGCGCTATACGACGGCGTCATGTCTGCCGAAACCCGTGCCTATTCTGGTAAGCGATAGGCAAGGAACTGGCCCGGCTTCCCCCCACCGCTGCTGGCGACCACGATGTACTGCCGGCCGTCTACCGAGTAGGTCATCGGCGAACCGGTTTGGGGTGCGTCCATGTAGACGGAGCCGACCTCTTCGCCGCTGGCCTTGTCGTAGGCACGCAGCATCGCCCCGACCTCGCCGGTCTCGGTCGTGTGCATGCCGGCGTCTCCAGCAATCACGAGTGTCTTGGTCACGAGGGTCCCGATGCGGCCCCGCCAGCCGGTCTTTCCAAGCTCGGTGCCCTCCAGTACGGCGTGGTTGCGAATACTGTCCGGCGCATAGCCGTGCGGGACCTGCCACGAGATCTCACCGCGCGTCAGGTCAACGGCCGTAATCCGCCCCCAAGGGGGCTTGATGAGTGGAAACCCTCGAATGTTGATCGAGATCCCACGACGGCTGACACCCTCTGGTGTGCCCCGGATGAAATCCATGTCCGACTGCTCTGGGTCGTTGATCAACCCGAGAACTCCGGGCTCCGTTTTCGTATAGATGTAGAGCGTCCCGGTCTCGGGGTCGAGGGATCCGCCCTGCCAGTTCACGCCCCCAGTGGAGTTGGGGACCTGGATCATGCCAAGCAGGCCATCGGCCTTCGCCACGATCGGTGGTGTGTAGAGCGTGCCGAGCTTGTACCGCGACAGGATCTCCTCGGCCTCAGCTCGCAGTGCGGGCGTGTAGTCGACGAGGTCGTCTCGTCCAAACTCGACCCGATCGACGGGTGGGGGCTTGGTCGGGATCGGCTGGGTCGGCGAGTACCACTCGCCTGGAACGTCGCCTCGCTCGACCGGCACCTCCTCGATAGGCCAGACCGGCTCACCGGTCTCGCGATTCAGCACGAACATGTAGGACTGCTTCGTCGGCAGGACGAGCGCCTTGATCTCCTGCCCATCGACCGTGATGTCGGCCAGGATCGGTGCCGCCGGCAGGTCCCAGTCCCAAATGTCGTGATGGACGGTCTGGAAGTGCCACTTGCGCTCGCCGGTGTCGAGATCGACCGCGACGATGCTTCCGGAAAACAGATTGTCGCCTGGTCTGTGGCCACCGTAGTAGTCACCGGTCGGGGCCTCGACGGGGACGTAGGCCATGTTCAACTCGAGGTCGATACTCATCTGGGCCCACACCCCGGTGTTGCCGGTGTAGCGCCACGAGTCGTTGCCCCACGTGTCGTTCCCGAACTCGTCCGACATGGGAATCGTGTGAAAGATCCACTTGCGCTCGCCGGTTCTGACGTCGAACCCCCGAAAGTACCCCTTGACGTTGGTGCGCGACGGTGGCGCGCCGCCCGGGAGGTGAGCGGCACCCACCACGATCGTGTTGCCGGCGACAATTGGCGCCGCGTGGAGTCCGATCTCCGAGGTCGCCTCCAGGTCCTGGTCGATGTTCTGCTTCAAATCGAGGATGCCGTCCTTCCCGAAGTCCTCGCGGGGCCGTCCGTTCGACGCGTCAAGGGCGACCAACTGATAGCCAGGAGTGACATACAGCACCATCCCCGGGCCACCATCGTCGAAGTAGGTCAGCCCGCGACCCGAGAGACGGCGAGGGGCGGTCTCGCCGCGCTCACCCTCATCAACTCGATGCATCCACAGGAGCTCACCGGTCGCAGCGTCGAGCGCGACCGCCGCCCGACGGGTCCCGATCGTCGCGTAGAGCACGCCGTTCACCATCAGCGGTGTGGTCTGCAACAGGCCCTCCGGTCGGGGACCGAAACTGTCGGTATTCAACCGCCACGCGAGCTCCAACTCGCTGAAGTTGGTGGCTGAGATCTGGTCGAGCGGAGAGTAGCGATCGTTCGAGAGATTGCCACCGTAGGTCGGCCATTCGCCATTCGACGTGCCCTGCTCCTGACCGAACAGCCCGACTGATGCGACAGCGAGTACCGCGGTGACTAGACGTGTCAGCTTGCGCCCCATATATGGCCTCTCTCTAGGCGCGAACCACCGCGGCGCGCAACCGTTTCCCAGTCCAAGACCGTGAATCGTAACACGGCTTCCTGCAAGAAATACGACCAGCCCCGTTCAAAGGGCAGAGGTTGAGAAGCATTTGGTGAAGAGGCTGAGAAACATGAGAAAACAGGACCCTCGCGGATACCAGATTGCGGTTCTTTCCGGGCTGCTGTCCTACGGCGTCTGGTCGCTCGATCTCGGTATTTCCGGCGGTCGGGTCGTGCTCCTGCTCGCGGTCTGTTTGGCGACCCAGTACGCCTGCACCCGTCTCTGGAAACTCGAACGCTACGACCCACGAAGCGCCCTGATCTCCGGGCTCTCTCTTTGCCTACTCCTGCGTACGTCTGACCCGCTACTTGCGGTGGTTGGGGGTGTCGTCGCGGTCTCCAGCAAGTTCCTGATCCGCGTCGACGGTCGGCACCTCGTCAACCCCACGAACTTCGGCCTCGTCGTGATGATGCTTGCGACCGACCGCGTATGGGTCTCACCCGGGCAATGGGGCAGCGTGGCCGTCTTCGGCTTCCTGCTGGCGTGCGTTGGCGTGCTGGTGGTCAACCGGGCAGCGCGAAGCGACGTCACCTATGCGTTCCTTGGCTGTTTCACCGCGATCGTGGTGGGACGGACCGTGTGGCTCGGAGACCCGCTCGCCATCGCGATGCACACCCTGCAAAGAGGTGGTCTCGTGCTATTCGCATTCTTCATGATCTCGGACCCAAAAACCACACCGGACTCGAGGGCCGGGCGCGTGCTCTTCGCCCTCCTGGTGTCGCTGGGTGCCGCCTACGTCCAGTTTCTGCTGTATCGGCCCAACGGCGTGCTGTGGTCACTCGTGCTGTGCTCGATGACCGTGCCGCTGATCAACCGATGGCTCCCCGGCCAGCGCTTCACTTGGGCGAACCCTTCGGTTCGTCCCGGCGAACCCCCGGTTCGCCCCGTCACGTCACGAAAGGATAGGAACATGCGACAGACACTACACGTCGGTCTCACCACGGTCGTCGTCGTCATCGCCGTCATCGCCGCGACCGCCCAATCCGCTTCGGCATTCTGCGGCTTCTACGTCACGAAGGCCGACACCGAGCTTTTCAACGAAGCGTCCCAGGTCGTCCTCGTCAGGGATGGCGATCGGACCGTCATGACGATGGCCAACGACTTCCGGGGCGACCCAACTGAGTTCGCCATGGTGATACCGGTTCCCACGGTCCTCGGACGTGACCAGATCCACGTCGGCGACATGAAACTGATCGACCACTTGGACGCGTACTCGGCACCGAGACTGGTGGAGTACTTCGACCAGAACCCCTGCCAGCTCTTGCGGCGTGAGGCCCTGGACGTCGCGAGCACGTCAAAATCGGCGCTCTACCAGGAAGACGAAGTGCGCAACCGGGCGCTCGGCGTGGCCGTTGAGGCCAGCTACACCGTCGGCGAATACGACATCCTCATCCTCTCGGCGCGTCAGAGCGACGGTCTCGAAACTTGGCTGACCGAGAACGGCTATCGCATTCCACCGGGTGCCTCCGACGTTCTGGGGAGCTATATCAAGCAGGACATGCGGTTCTTCGTGGCGAGGGTCAACCTCGAGGAGCAATCGGCTCTGGGATTCGTGAACCTGCGCCCTCTGCAGATCGCGTATGAGTCACCCAAGTTCATGCTCCCGATCCGACTGGGGATGGTGAACGCCAACGGCCCCCAGGACCTGTTCGTCTACGCGTTGACCCGAACGGGCCGCGTCGAGACGACCAACTACCGCACCGTCAAGCTCCCGAGCGACGTCGAGGTCCCGCTGTTCTTGAAAGACGGTCAGGAGTTCGGCGACTTCTATCAGGCGATGTTCTCCCGACGGGTCGATCAGGAGAACCGCCGAGGTGTGTTCCTGGAGTACGCCTGGGACATGTCGTGGTGCGACCCGTGCGCCGCCAGTCCCCCTTCTCGCAACGCGCTCCGCGAGCTCGGCGTGTACTGGGTCGACCCCGAGTCCGAGACGAAGACGGGCGCCGTCCGACAGCGTCCGACCGACGTCTTCATCACCCGGCTCCACGTGCGATACGACGCCGAGCACTTCCCTGATGACTTGCGGTTCCAGGAGACCGGTGACCGCTCGAACTTCCAGGGGCGATACATCCTGAGGCACCCGTGGACCGGAAACGCTTCCTGCGAACAGGTCGCTGCCTACCGCCAGACAGTGGCCCAGAGACACGAGCGGCAAGCACAGGTCGTGGCCTCATTGACCGGCTGGGACATTTCGACGATCCGCCAGAAGATGGGCATCGACGATGCTTACCCTGTGCCCGAGCCACGCTCCTGGTGGCAGCGCCTTTGGGATCGGTAGCTACACTACGTTAGAGGAGGTCTCGTGGCGCCGGTCCGAAGCCCGTAACAAGACGTCGTCCACTGCGTAGATCCGGGTGGGAAGACACAGTAGACCCATTCCGGATCTACGCAGGAGGACTGACATGGCCGGACCAGCGAACCAGCGAGCAGTGGCATCGATCGTTTTCGCCCTTGTGACACTCAGTGCGCCGTTACACGCGCAGAGCGAGGCGGATGTGTGAGGGGCCGTCGTGGAGGGTGATCTCGGCACACTTACGGCGGCGTTGGACGCCGGAGTCGACCCCGACGTCCTCGATTTGTTGTTGGATGCCGGCGCCGATCGCGAAGTGCAAAACAACGACGGCCTGACACCGCGCGATCTTGTTTCAGACCCGTGGAGCGATGAGTTGGAGGGACTCTACGAGTTCTTGGGTTCAGTCTTCCAGATGGAACTGGACATCGATCGGATCCGGATGGTCCCCGGAAGTACGCGATACTCTTCGAGCGGGAGCCTGACACTCGCGTATCCTACCCACTAGAAACCTAGCCATGCACGTCGCTATTGTGGGAGCCGGTCCGGCGGGCGCGACGCTGTCACTGTTGCTGGCGCGGAACGGTGTCCAGGTGACACTGCTCGAGCGGGAGTCAGACTTCGACCGCGTGTTTCGTGGAGAGGGGCTGATGCCGTCCGAGGTTGACGCGTTGCACCAGATGGGCCTGGGCGGCCTGCTGGATTCGCTGCCTTTCCGCATCCTGGAATCGTGGGACATCTTCATCGACGGTCAGGCCATCATGAGTGTCCCGGAGCCTTACGAGGAACTGGGGGACCGGGCGATGCGGGTCATCCCGCAGAAGGCCTTTCTCGAGGCGGTCATTGACCAGGCGACCCAGTTTGCCGACTTCACCTTTATCCGCAACGCGGATGCGCGCGCGCTCCTGCAGACCGACGGGCGGGTGCAGGGGATAGCCTTCACGGCCGACAGCCAAACCCGTCACCTCGATGCGGACCTGGTGATCGGGTGCGACGGGCGTGGGTCGTTGATGCGGACACAAGCCGGACTGCAACTCAACCGACTTCCCGTTCAGTACGACATCGTGTGGTTCAAGATGCCTGCACCGGAACGACTCCGCGACACATGTCGCATGATGATATACGCATCGACGACAGGCATGGGCATCAGCTACACGTCATGGGATGCACGGCTGCAGTTCGCTCTCGTGCAGATGAAGGGTGAGCGGCTCGAGTTGAGCACGGCCCAATGGGCCGACAAGATGGCCCGTCCCGTTCCCGCGTGGTTGGCCGCGCACATTCGTT
Organism: Vicinamibacterales bacterium; assembly: GCA_965249105.1. Classification (GTDB taxonomy): domain Bacteria; phylum Acidobacteriota; class Vicinamibacteria; order Vicinamibacterales; family UBA8438; genus CAUZIB01. The sequence goes on from OZ252219.1 coordinate 4,622,324, forward strand.
CGGTGACGAACGACATTGAAGGTCCGGTCCGACTGAACGTCATCGCGGGCCAAGCCGAGTCGTGGCATGCGCCCGGTCTGCTCCTGCTGGGCGACGCGGCTCACCCGATGTCGCCCATACGGGCGCAGGGAATCAATCTGGCGTTCCGCGACGCGATCGTCGCCGCGAACCATCTCGTCCCGGTCCTCGCGAGGCGCGGCGATCGTGAGTCGGTGGATGATGCGCTTGCTCGCATCCAGACAGAACGCGAACCGGAAGTCTCGCGGTCCCAGGTACTCCAACACCGCGACTCCCGGGGCATCGGGACGTGGTACGCGCCGCTGCTCATCGGACTCGCGGGATTCCTCGGGCCGAAGCTTGGGAAATACCGGTGGGCGCAGCAGGCATGGCTCCGTCAGCAACGGGACCTACGTTTCGGTTCACGGAACGTGAAGCTCGCTGTGTAGGCCTTCGGGTCTGAACCACACCGAAGGCGGGCCGGCCTCTCAGCCGCTGCGGCGGCCCCGCCGATTCACCCGCTGCGGCGGCCCCGCAGCTGCCGGATGAACCGACTCCTGCGTGCGAATCTCCGCAGCCGCTGTGTGAGCGTCAGCGGCAACCGCGCCGATCTGCCGTTGTAGATCTGGGGGATGAACTCGCCCGAGCGGATGTCACGCTTGTCGAGCCACTGGATCTTGCCCAGAAAAGGATCCGAACGCTGGGGCTGGTAGTACAGACAATCGGCGAAGTAGTAGTGCGTCACCTGACTGTGGCGGGTTCGTGAGGGGTTGGTGACGGGACTCCCACCATGCAGCAGGTTGGCCGACCAAATGATGGCCCGGCCCTTGGGGATGGTGAGGACGCGGCGCTCAAGTTTCAGCTCCGCGATGCAGGTCTGGATGAACTGTTCGTACTGAGGATAGAACTCGTGCTCGCTCTGGTCGCTCCCCGTGATGCCGAGGTGGCTGTGGTCGAGGTAGGGAAGACGATGACTGCCTGGATAGTACTCGAGCGGGCCGTTGGTTTCGTCGATGTCCTCGAGGCCGACCCAGACGCCGCACATGAAACCCTGGGGCACGGAGCTAAAGTGCATGGAGTCGCTGTGCGGCAGCTGCTGGGTGCCCCGTCCAAAGTTCAGGGTCTGCATCGGAACCGGGTCGCGTCGGTAGAGGGTCGCCAACGTCTCGAGAATCTTGGGAGCAATCGCGAGATGTCGAACGGCCGGCACTCGCTCCCATTCGTCCGTGAGCCGTTGCTGGTACTCAGGTCGGTCCGAGCACGCATCGATGATCTCGCGCGCCAGCGAGTCGAAGTCTGAGATCTCCGGGTCGACGATCACATAGCCGTCGCGGGCGTAGGACTTGACCATGACCCGCGTCGGTTCATCGAGGTCACTCTGGGCGAGAAGTTGGTCGAACAACGGAGAGTCGACCCATGGGAGATTCACGCTGCCCAGTTCCATGTACATCACCCTACCAAATCAACCCGGTATACTTCGACGATCTCCAGTCGAGACTCGACACCCGAACGGGCTTGAAAGGACCAACGCACATGACCTCCAGGCTCCGAACGCTCGCAGCCGTTCTACTCATAGCAGCGTTCTTCGCTCCAACCCTTCACGCCGATGTCTCATCGGTCGATATCACCGAACGCCGTCCTCTGGCAGACGGACGCCAGTTCGGCGACGTTGGACCTTACGAAGAGATCCTGGGCAAGATTACCTTCGCGATCGACCCGACCGATTCGAGGAATCAGGTCATCATGAACCTGGATCGCGCTCCGACGAACGCGCAGGGAATGGTCGAGGCGACTGCCGACCTGATAATCCTCACGCCAGCCGATGCGCAGCGCGGAAATGGGGTCGCGCTGGTCGACATCGCGAACCGAGGCCGGCTGCGCGCACTGTCATTCAACCGTGGCGGCACGGGGCAGTTTGGCGACGGTTTCCTGATGAAGGAGGGATACACGGTCGTGTGGGTCGGCTGGGAGTTCGATGTTCCGACCGAGCGTCCGATTCAGATCGAGGTGCCGTCCGTCGAGGGGTTCCCAGTGGGCGGCCTTGGCTTCGCCGTCGTCCGCGACACAGCCTCGTGGATCAAGCACGACTCCGAGGCCCCGGTCCACGCCGAGCACCTGGTCTCGTTCGGAACGTCGCAGAGCGGGCGGTTTCTCAGGACGTTCCTCTATCTGGGGTTCAACACCGATGAGTCGGGGCGTCAGGTCTTCGACGGCATGATTCCGCACATCGCTGGTTCGTCTCGACTCGATCTCAACCGGCCAGGGGCCACGCCGATCTCCCTGGGTATGTTCGACGCGACGTCCTTTCCCTTCGCCGATGCGCCGTTGCGCGACCCGGTCACCGGCGCCGTCGACGGCACGCTTGGCAATGACCGCAGCCGCGAGAACCAACCGCGGATCTTCTACACGAACACGGGGGTCGAATACTGGGGCGGCGGTCGCGTCGCCGCGCTCGTCCACTCGCTGCCGGACGGGACGGAAGACATCGCCCTCCCGGCCAACATCCGGTTCTATTTCTTTGCCGGCACGCAGCATAGTCCCGGCCAGTTCCCCCCGCCGCCACCAGGTAACCGACAGGAACTGGGGAACCCGATTGACTATTGGTGGAGCATGCGGGCCTTGCTGACCTCGTTGAAGGACTGGATCGTCGACGGCGTCGAGCCTCCTCCTAGCCGCCACCCGCAGCTCGCCGACGGGAACTTGGTGGCGCCGAAGGCCGTCGATTTCCCGGCGATTCCTGGCGTTCGTTCCCCGAGCGATCGCAAAGGGGGAACCCGGGTGGCGAATCCGTTCTTGAAAGGCGGCACAGCTGAGGGTGAAGGTGCGGCGTTGCCGATATTCGTGCCTCAGGTCGACGCGGACGGAAACGAAACCTCGGGCATCCGTCATCCCGAGGTGGCGGTACCGCTTGCGACCTATACGGGCTGGAACTTCACCGATGCCGACCAGGGCGATCCCAATACGCTAGTCGCGCTGGCCGGCTCCTACATCCCGTTTCCCGCCACGACAGCGCAGCGTGAGGAGTCACAGGATCCGCGACGCTCGATCGAAGAGCGCTACCGATCGCGGCAGGACTTCCTGACCCAGATCGAGACGGAGGGGCGGAAGCTCGTCGCAGAGCGCTACCTGCTCGAGGACGACCTGGCTCCCATTCTCGAGCGCGCGGCCGAGCACTGGGATCTGCTAATGGTCGCCCACTAGGACCCACCGGCGGTCGCTACACGGAGTTCGACATCAAAGGCATGATGTGGCTAGAGGGGATAGGTGCGTCAGGGCAGACCAAAAACGGCGACGGTATTCGTCGCGGCGATCGCCACGTACTGTCTGCCGTTGCTGCCCAGATATGTCATCGGGTTCGCGTTTCCTCGCGCATCAAGCCCGTTCACCCACAACTCCTGACCCGACGTCGTATCGAGAGCTCGAATCCGATCGTCGTCGGTCGATGCGATGAAGATCAGGCCGCTGGCAGTCACGATGGCCGCTGCCCGTCCTTGCCTCCCCGTGTTCCGCTTTCCCTCCGGCAGAACCTCTGAAAGTCCCAGCGGTTGCCGCCACGAGATGTCGCCGGTTCGCACGTCAACGGCCGTCAGCTGACCCCACGGAGGCTTCTGACACGGCAGGCGCGTGCCACCAATCTCCACGGCGAAGGTGTTCGGGCGGGGTCCCACCCGTCGATACGGCACCGGAAAATCTGCGTCCGCATCTTCCAACCAACCCAGTGAACCGAGGTTCTGCGAGAACACGATCACCTGCTGAGAGTCGGGATCGAATGCGGCGCCACCCCAGTTCGGACCGCCAACCAGTCCCGGGAACAGAAGTGTCGCCCTCGGCGGCGCGCCACTCGGACGGTACAGCCACGGTGTGAACGGGCCGGCGTTGTACAGCTCGCCGGCGTTCTCCACGAATGCCGCGCAGGCGGCGGCGTGCTCGGCGGTCGTGTCCTCAGCAGTGACGAGGTCATCTGGCTCGTAGCTGACGCGCGCCATTGGTGGCGGCTTGATTGGGATCGGCTGGGTCGGGAAGGCCTGCTCGCCAGGTGCCTCGCTCTCGGCCACCGGTCGTTCCTCGACTCCGAAAATCGGCTCGCCGGTCTCCCGGTTGAGGATGTACAGATACCCGGACTTGGTCGTCAACCCAAGCGCTGGCGTCGTGGACCCGTCTCCTGGAATGTCGAACAGGACCGGTGGCGCCGGTGGGTCAGCATCCCACAGGTCGTGGTGGATGGTTTGAAAATGCCATACATACTGGCCGGTGTGAACGTTGACGGCTACGACGGAGTTTCCAAAGAGATTGGCGCCAGGTCGGTCGGCACCGTACTCTCCGGGGATCGGTGAGGCCAAGGGCAGGTACAACAGGTCGCGCTCGTCGTCCATCGTGAAGTAGAAGGGCCAGGCGTTGGCCCCCAAGCGACCTTCCCAGCTGTCTCCCTCCCAGGTGTCATGACCGACCGAACCTGGCTGCGGCACCGAGCTGAACTCCCAGAGCTGGTCCCCGGTGCGTGCATCAAAGGCGCGCGCGTTCCCGACCCCACCGATGGTGCCCGGTGGCGTGTTCGCACCGACCACCACGAGGTTCTCGTACACGAGCGGAACCGAGTTGTAGGGCACAACCATGTCGACCTCGCCACCCTGTCCGAAGCCAACCACCGGCTCCCCACTTGCCGCGTCGAGCGCTATGAGACGTCGGCCGGCAGAAAAGAGGACTCGCGGGGGTGTGGTCGAATCTCCGGGCCAGTAAGCCACGCCGCGACGTGATTGTGCGCCGTCGGTGATTGGCCGTCGCCAGATCTCATCCCCGGTGGTTGGGTCGAGTGCCACGATTCGATCCGCGGCCGGCAGATACATGACGTCGTTGACGACGATGGGCGTGGCCTGGGAGTTGGGTCCCCCGGTGTTGTCGGAGCCAGTGGTCGTGTCCCGCTGCAGTGAATAGGACCACGCCACCGTCAAGCTCGACACGTTTTCCGGAGTGATTTCAGTAAGCGGCGAGTAGCCGGTTCCGGCCAGGTCCCCGCGATACATCGGCCATCCGCTTCGGACCGGCGTCGGAGAGTCGGTCGACGGTGCGACCTGTTCGGAGGCGCCGCCGCAGTGAGTCACGAAAACCGCAAGCAGAGAGACGCCGAGGTTCATCAATCGAGGGGCGCGCATCGAATACCGTCCTCCTGTCGCAGCCATCCAGAGAGAGGCTGCATTGTATATCCCCGGCGTCTCGGAGGCGCGCACGGCGTTAATCGGGTGCCGCGGTTGTAAGATAACAAGTTGGCGACGGGGTCAGACGTGGCAGTTGTCTATCGCGACAAGCACGGTGTGGAGTACGAGTCCGTACCCCTTCCGACCCATGAGGTAACCCACGCCGTCCGCCTGGATGCCCGGATCGTCGGGCGGCGGACCGAACAAAGGAAGGTGCCGTTCTACGCCGGGATAGATGGCGCCGAGCTGGCGACCCAGCCGCGAAGCCACCGAAAGCACTGGAGCGACGCCCAGTGGGGGGCCTTCGAGGAGTTTCGTCGCCTCGACGCCGATCGGGCGAAGGGCGAACCGCCTGTGGCCAGCGCCGTCATCATCAAGTCGCGGTGACGCTAGTCACTAGGGCAGTGGTTCAGAAATACCTCGTGCACCGAGGGCGCCGAAGCACCCGTCTGGCCAGGCGCGACGAAGGAGCAAATCGGGAATCTGTGACTGAGGAGCAACGCAGGCAGAAGGGATGCATCGGTGGCCGAATGCCGAGGTATTTCTGAACCACTGCACTAGGGCTCGTCGGGCGGCGCTCCGGCGGTCCCGCCGGGGGCGTCTTGTCGTTGTTGCACGATGACCCGCCGGCGTGGTCTCGGTCTCGTCTCGACCCGAAGGTCTAGACCAGAGACCCGGCCGCCAGGCTCGAGCACCACCGGCTCGGTAGGCTCAACGGCCACCGTCCAGAGACTTGGAAGACTGGCCGTGCCGATGCGTACGAGATACTGACCGGCCGGCAGGCTGGTGAACTCAAACTCCCCGTCCTCGTCGGTCAACGTTGTCTTGAAACCGTCGTTGAGGGACACCAGGATGTTGCGCGCCGGCCGAGGCTCGGACCGGTCCCCGCTCTCGGCATCCGCGACCAAGACACGACCACGCACTTTCCCCAGGAGGACCAGCGGGAAGTGCGGAATCGTCGTCTCGCGCTTGGCCACGTCGATGACGGTACGCCAGCCGACCCCAACGTCGTAGGTCGCCGGGACCGACCGCAGGTCGAGCTCGATCGTGTGACGACCGACCGGCACATCGCGAAACTCGAAACGCCCCCGCTCGTCGACCTGGGTAACGAGACTGCCGTCTAGCTTGAGCGAGATGTTGGCCACACCCAACTCAGCGACACCGCGAGTGCCGTCACCGTTGACATCGCTGAAGACCATCCCGGCGACGTGTCCGAAGTCGCGGGCGGGCACGACCACGCCGTCAGGGCCACCGAGCAGCGGCCGGCTTCCCCAGCGGAGGTTCTTCTGGATCCGAATGTTGAACTGGTGGCCGTCGAGCGACCGCTCCAGCAGATACCGGTTCAAGTCGTCGGCGTCGCCGGGGTCGATCGGAAACCCCAGTACCTCGAGACCGCTGCTGTCACGACTGAACCGACCCTGCAACCCGAGGACGAAGCCTCGGGGCAGACTCCAGTTGAGACCGCCGCTGACGGCGAGGTTTCTGACCGTCGGCGTACTCGCGACGATCAGCTCCTGATTGAGGCTCGCCTCCGCATAGAGTGAGAGATTGGACCGCGCCGGCCAGTCCACACCGGCCGTGCCGGCGAGACTGGACCGGGGGACCGAGGCTCCGGCGACCCGTTCCCGGAGCAACCCAACGCTGGTCCAGGCCCCCGTGCCCCGGGGCCAGGTACGTCGAACCTCGACATCGAGCCTCCGGCGTTGGCTGCCTGGCGCAAACTGACTGGCCGTTTCAACTCCGGTCGCCCGTCCGAGCAGACGCCAGCGACCGAGGAGGCGCCAGATGTCTGCGCTGAACGTACGGACACGGTTCTCGAAGGGCTGGGGAGCGTAGCCGCGCGTAACCGCCGACGCCTCGCCCCCTCGAGCGTTCAGATAGAGCTGGGTTCCAATCTGCAATCGCGTGCCGAGCTGAAAATTGGTCGCCTCGTACGAAGGCCTCGTCGGCTCGCTCCGGACGTTGTTGTTCCAGCGGTTGAAAACGCCATTCACCCACACCCGGCGGTGCAGCCGGTAGTCAGCAGACCCGAACAGGCCGGCTCGGTCGCTGACATTCGTGTACGCAAGCGGGGCGTAACCCGGACCGAGTCTCAACACGCTCAGCTCCGCTCGACCTCGCTCGGTCCGGACCCGGCTTCCGAGGAGAAACGACGCGTCCCACCCGGAAGGGCTGGTGGGAGTGGGCTGATCTCCAAACCGCGCCATCGAGGCCTCGCCAAACAGACGGACGGCCGGGGTCGCCTCGTAGACGGTGCTCAGTGACATCGAGCTTGTCGACCCTGTGGGCGTCAACAGAGCGTCGGTTGGCGACGTGTGGAGCAGTCCGATACCAACCTTCAATCCTGTCGAGGGACTCAGCATGGTCCGCGCGCCATACGCGGTCTGGTCGCTGACTAGGACCGACTCACCAAAAAACCCGTTGATGGTCGTGGTACGCCCACCGAAGACGGTGAAGCGAGCCACCCCGCGGGTGGCTGAGACCTGGGCCCCGCGTAGTCCGGTCAGCGGTCTGTAGAGCGACGCCACCCCGAAGTCGATGGGGTACACGTCGAACGGTACGTCACCGACGACGGTGTCGGCCATCCAGGATCCGATCTGCACATCAGAGAACGCAACGCGACCACGCTGGGGTGTCAGCGAGTCACCGGCGTTCGCGAAGTCAACCAGGGCCTCGACCCGTCCGAAGTTCGGAAGGAACTGCGTCGTCTCTAGTCGAAGGTTGGCGCGCGGCACTTCTGGCAGCGCGACGGTGAAGAGTGGCCCGGTCAGGACAACCGGTGCGGTCGTACTTCGGTTGAACTGGAAGAGGAGACTGGCGGAGCCAGACTCGGTCGTCCCGACCACCTCGGTCTGCGCGTGTGCGACACAAGGCCCGAGTGCCGCCACGAAGAGCCCGATGCCCCAGAGGACATCACTGCAGCGTGTCATCGCCGTCGGCAACCACGACCCCGACCTGAGTCTCGATCTCGAGCAACTCTTCCAGCCCAATATCAATACGGCTCAGCACGTTGAACACGCGATGCGAGATGGGTTCCTCGAGACGCAACAACACTTCACGCTCGGACTGCGGGAGAACGACGCCGTCAGGAATCTCCACCACCTGCAAGACCCGCCCGTCCGGGGTGAGGATCTGACTCTCGCCCGAGAGCCGGACATTCACCATCCCCGGATTTCGGATCGTGAGCTTGACCGCCTTCGAATTGGGAATCTCGGGGTCGCTGACCACCTCTTGACCGACGACTTGCGCCTGAGGTGCCTTGGTTCCCACGCGGTTGTAGATGATCACGCCGATCCTTGCGGTGAGATAGGCAACGTTGCGGTCTGGCGTTCCAGCGAAGTCCGGCAGCGACTCCACCAGGATCGCCGTTCGATACGATGCGTCTAGGAGACTGGCCGGCACGTTCAGCGTGTATCGAACGACCTGCGTGCCGCCGGGGCCTATCTCGAACTCCGTCGGGTTGACGTCGATCCACTCGCTCATCGATAGGCCAGGCCGGGTGCCTCGCTTGACGAACACCGGCGTTCCGTTTCTCTCGAGATACCAATCGGCCACCGTGACCCGGGCGCGGAGCGGACGGTCAGAGACGTTCTCTACGGTGACGATGTCTGTCCAGAGCTCCCCCGGCGGAATGGCGTGCTCGACCCGAACGGGCGAGAGACTCATCGCGAGCTGTGCCTCTGCCGGGCTCACCGCCGCACACACCATCGCCGTCAGCACGACGGCCCGTGGCGTCATCGTTAGCGTCAGCGTCTTCTTCGTCATCTCAGGGCGAGGTCAACGTGATCGTCACGATCTGGGAATAGCTGCCGGGGTTGTATGCCCAGTTGTTCGACAAGGTGTATCTCTGACGACACCGGACGTCCCTGCCCGGCGTGTTGCCCATGCCGACCAGCATCAGCTGCGGCACCGCGCTGCTGTTCGTGCCGACCTGGCACGCACAGTTGCACGGGCCGCCGGCCTGTGTGACCGTCCACGACGTGTTGGCGATCGGGATCATGTCGGGACCCGACAGGAGCTCACCGCCAGCGAGCGCGTTGACTGACCAGCTGTCGGTGGGCAGGGCGTTCCGAACCCTGACTCGGACCCTGATCGTCTGGTTGCCCGAAATGACCGGCGTGGTCGTCGGGTTCGCGTCGGGAAAGCTCAACGTCTTGGGGTTGAGTCTCAACCTGAGTGTCTGGGCCACGACCGGCTCAGCCGTCAGGAGCCCCAAGACAAGCGCGAGAACGCCGACCAGCCCGACGGACGCCGCCCTGCGTCCTAGGGGCATGGCTCGTGGAGGATGCCTCGGCCGAAGATCGCATGAGGAATCACGAAGACGCTCGACTAGGGCGCGGTCAGCGTGTAGGTGGCGGTCGTCGTATACGCCCCCACCGCGTAGCTCCAACTGTTGGCCAGCGAGAACGTGTAGGCCCCGGTGTACTGACCGCTGCCGGGCACGAACGTGGCGGCATCCTGGGGCGTGACGATGTTCATCGTCCCTGCGATGAATGGCGCGCCGGCCGTCCAGGTCACCTGATCGGCTCCGATCGTGTCGGGTCCAGACGTCAGGTCACCGTTGGCGAGCACACGAAGCGTCGGTGTGCCAGTCGTCCGAACCCGAGCCGTCACCGCGACAGTCGAGTCCGCGGGGATCGACGGGGTCGTTGTCGGGCTGGCGTCAGGGAAGTTGATGGTGGTTGGCGAAAGCGTCAGCTCCGCTCGGCTGAGTACGCTAGCATTGATCGTCAGTACCTGCGTCGTCTGGGCCTCGGCCCCACCCGCGCTCATTATCAACATGGCCAATAGGAATAGTGCGGAGAGAAGAATGTGTTGTGCGACGAGTGATCTGTCCATCGGTCTTTCCATCTAGAGTGGTCGCTTGTTCTGGCCTCAATAGCCCTTTCTATACTTTTTTGTTCTCTAGAGTCCTAATCGGTCTGTCCACTAAGTTCTTTAACGTCAATCTTCTGCACTCAGGGGACAAAGGGTGAGTTCAACCCTAAAGCGTTTATCTGAAGTGACTTACCGTTCATGAAGTGGCATCCCGTCCACGAAGTGGGATCCCGTCAATGAAGTGGCATCCCGTCCATGAAGTGGCAGGGGTAGGACGGCTACGGGCCGCGAACCGTCGGACGGGCAGTTAAGGAGAGGGGCTCAGGCTGCGCCGACGGCGTCGACGAACTGACGCCAGGCTCGCTGGGCTTCGACGGGTCCGCCGACTGCGACGCCATACGTGTCACCGTCGCCGGTCTTCGCGGGCTCCCTCCAGACGGGAGTGCCCTCGATCACTTGGTCGAGCGTGGGAATCGGGACCAGAATGGAGCCGTCGATCGGCAACTCGGCTCCGTCGAGGAATCGTAGCCTGCAGCCCCCATAGCTGACGTCGACCAGGGTCGCCAATCCTGGCTCCATTTCTACCGTGAGCTTGGGACCGACCGGTGTCCGCGGCCAGAGTCGATTGTCGACGTCCCTGCCCGTGTCGATATCGCGCGATGGTGTGAGTCCAGTGTCGAACCCCACGGCGGTCAGGAGCTCATGAGTGTGGAAGGGCGTTACGAGGTATGGACATCCCAGCCGTCTGGCTTCGGCCTCGAGAACCGGGTCGGGATACGGGCTCGTGACGATCGAGGGCCGCCCCGGGTGTTCGAAGTGTCGCTGCCATACAAGCTGCAGTCCGTTGTAGGCGCCAAGTTGGATGTCGGTGATAAGAAGATCTGGCTGGCCAGCAGCAAGGAGCGCACGGGCCTCCTCGAATGAGGTCGCAATGGTGACCCCATAACCGTTGCCACGTAGCACCCGTGCCGTGAACTCTACGACTGCGGTGTTGGTACCGACCACGAGGACGACCGCTGCTGCTCCCGACTCGCCCACTGTTGCGTTAGGGTAGGTGGGTTGAACTCCAATCGTCAACGACTAGATTCGAAAAAGTGATTTGAGGGATGTTGACAAAGCGCCGATATGTTTTGTCTGACTCCACGCTGACAAAAAGTCCTTTTCTCGTAGGAAAGTGTGCGAAGATATACGTCGATTCGCGTAAATCAGTCTTTTGGGCTCTTGACGAGAGCCTGTTTGGCCGATACTTTTCCTCTCATATGGCGACACAGCGGGTTGTGCCTTCCTACTTCACAGACACTCCGTGGTTGCAACTTGGTACCGACCTACGGGCTGCCTTGGAGTCTGATGCGCCGGTCTTGATCACCGGCCATCGCGACGTGGGAAGGCTCGTGGCGCGTGCGCTTCACGACCGCGCGAAACGAAATCTGGGAGTCGACTTCGTAGACGTGCCACAGGACTCACTTTACGAGAAGCTGGCCGCACTCTCGGCCGGGACTCTGAGGTTCGCCAGTTCGACCGGTGAAGGTGAACGATGCACCTTGTTCGTCGGCGAGGTTGACCAGCTTGCTCCCGCGGCGCAAGAGATGCTGCAGTACTTCTTGGATGTCGCGTATGCAGCAGGTGCGTCGCCTGACGGCCCCGCGACTCCCGCCGTCCGCGTGATCACCGCCGCCTCCGAAGCACTCAGTGAACGAGTGACCGCCGGCCTCTTCCGGGCAGATTTGTTCTACCGCCTCAACGTCATCCACCTGGCCATCCCTCCGATGTGGAACGTCGAGGAAGACAGCCAGGTCCACGCTCTACTCGCCGCTCTCGAGACCTGAAGCTGAGGCTCGGCGTCTACGGTCTAGGGCCGCCGACGCAGCCGCCAGGCTAGAAGGAATACCCTACCAGCAGCTTCAGGTCGGGGCTGTCCAACGCGCCGACCTTGAACTCCGTGAAGAGTCCACCCTCGTGCTCGACACCGACCATGATGTTGAAGCCGCCCTCGATGTCTGTGTCGTCGTTGCCCCGCCCCTGTCCGTTGCCGTCATTGTCGCGGATGAAGATGTTCATCGCGGGTCCGCCTCCGAAGTACGGCGTCCAGGCCTGGTCGTCGATGTCTATCTTGTAGGCGAACTCCAAGTTCAGGGCGACGGCGACGAGGCCGTCTCCGATCCCGATCTCACCGGAAGGACGAAACACGAGCCGGTCGCGGTCTCGAGGTGTCCCCCGAAGACAAACTGGTCGGGGTCGCCGCTGACTCCGGCGCGGATGCCCACCTGCTGCTGCGCGGCACTTGCGGCCGGGAAACAGGGGAGCCCGAGAACGACGAGAACAAGAACTGCACGAGTTTTCATCGAGAAACCTCCCAGAACAGGATCGAAACGAGACTGCACTAGTCTGGTGAGTTCGACAGATCTGTTGAACTCACCACCCTCGCAATCGGCCATTACACCCCTTCGCATCAGGCTCGAGGGCCGGGAGTAAGGATGACAGCCTGCAGGCCGATTGAAGACGTATCATGTCATCACGAGGACAGGCCGTGAAAAGCCCTTTCAGGACCCCCAAATCGCAGCTGTTCGGACGTTGCATGATGGCCGTCGGCGCGGTCTTCATGCTCTCGGGATGCGATTCCGATGGGGATACACCCACCAAGCCGAGTCCTGCTCTGACGCTGCAGCCGTTTTCGACGCAGACCGCCCTCGACCAGATCGCGACTCGCGTGCGGGTCAGCGTGCGAGTCACGGCTGGTCTGGCGAGCCTCGCCGACGCCGTTCAGACTGGGAGAGCAACGGCCGAGGTCTGCGGCGATACGTGCAACTCAGACCTGGTTGTCCCAGGGCCGATCATCGGACTGTGCGACACGGCCGTCGGTGCCGGCGTGGCGGAAATCGCCGCGGTGTGGCTCGACGGCGACGAGGTCAGTGTTGATTTCTGTGTCTCGACCCTGACGGCGGTCCAGAACTACACCACCACGGTGTCGGATGGCGATCAGCGGTCGAACACGGTGACGACGGCCTGCTCGGTCTCCGGAGCCTCCCTCACCTGCACGTCTGAGTAAGGGTCAACCCACGCTCCGGCATCTTCCCCGTCCCCTCGCGGTCGGTCTGTGCTTAAATGGACCCTCGCAATCGACGAAACCCTGCTCGGCACCTGCGAGGAACCCTTGTGAACCTGAGACGGATAGACACGTCGTTGACCGCTGCCGTGGCCTTCGCCCTTGCAGGCTCGCCGCTGTTGGCTAGTGATTGGACCCAGTGGCGAGGCCCCGAACGTCTCGGTGTCTGGAACGAAGAAGGGATCGTCGAGGAATTGCCTGCGGAACTCAAGATTGCCTGGCGGGTACCGATCAAGTCGGGATACTCCGGGCCAGTCGTAGCCGACGGACGGGTATTCGTCACGGATTGGGAAGAGGACCCCGAGTCACGGACGATGGATGGCACCGAGCGTGCCGTCGCCCTAGATGAGCAGACCGGCGATGTCCTGTGGACAACCGAGTGGCCGGCCACCTATCGGATGCTGATGGTCTCCTATGCCATTGGCCCGCGAGCGACACCGACGGTCGACGACGACCGAGTCTATGTCGTTGGCGCGTCGGGCAGGCTTCTCTGCCTCGAGGTGGACACGGGCGAGATCGTGTGGCAAATGGACTACCGCGCCGACTACGACTCGTTCGTGCCGACCTGGGGCATCGCCAGCTCACCGCTTGTCGACGGAAACCGGTTGATCACCGTCGTGGGCGGTGAGGAGGGCGCCCTGGTCGTTGCCTTCGACAAGTACACGGGCGCGGAGCTCTGGCGGGCGGTCGACGTGGTCGGGGAGATGGGTTACGGACAACCGCTGATTGTCGAAGCGGGCGGCGCGAGGCAGCTGATCGTCTGGCATGCGGCGGCACTGGTCTCGCTCAATCCGGAGACCGGCGATGTCTACTGGGAGGAGCCCTGGGAGGCCGGTGCCGGAATGTCGGTCGCCACGCCCGTCCAGAGCGAGAATTATCTTCTGGTGTCGCAGTTCTACGGCGGGTCGATGATGATGCAGCTCAGCCAGGATCGGCCCACCGCCTCCCTCCTCTGGAAAGGGTCGAGTCGAAGCGAAATGCCCGACAAGACGGACGGGCTGCACTCGCTCATCACCACCCCGCTTATCGAGGGTGACTACGTCTACGGGGTCGGCAGCTATGGGGAGCTGCGTGGTCTCGATGCGAGGACGGGCGACCGACTGTGGAAAAGCGGAGACATGACGGCGCAGGCTCGGTGGGGCACGGCGTTCATGGTGCAGCACGGCGATCGCTACTTCGTCAACAACGACGACGGCTTTCTTATCATCGCGCAGTTCACCCCGACCGGATATGTCGAGCTGGGGCGGACACGCCTGATCGAACCGACTGGAAGCGCCGGCTTTGGTGCCAGGAACCTATTCGACCGGCCGATCAATTGGTCGCATCCGGCGTATGCCAACCGACACGTACTCGCGCGTAACGACAAGGAAATCATCCGGGCTTCACTCGCCTCGTCGGACTACTGATTCTGTCCACCGACGGCTGGTAGGAGAATCATGATGAAGAACTACCTTACGGAATTCATTGGCACATTTTTCCTGGTCCTGACGATCGGCCTCACCGTGGTCGGAGGCACGGAGTTCGCCCCGCTGGCAATTGGTGCAGCGCTCATGGTGATGGTCTACATGGGTGGTCATATCTCCGGCGCGCACTACAACCCGGCCGTCACGCTTGCTGTCTTCATGCGAGGCAAGCTCGAGGCGGGCTCGGTCGCTCCGTACATGTTGTCGCAAGTTGCCGGGGCCTTTCTTGCCACGGTCGTGGTCCAGCTGGTGCTGGGGTCGACCTTTGCGCCGGCGCCATCGCCCGAGGCCACCACCATAGCCGCCTTGCTCGTCGAGATCCTCTACACCTTCGCACTCGCCCTCGTCGTGCTCAACGTCGCGACCGCTGATGCAACGTCGGGTAATTCGTTCTACGGCCTGGCGATCGGGTTCACGGTTGCGGCCGGTGCGTTCGCGGGGGGACCGGTCTCTGGCGGGGCCTTCAACCCTGCGGTAGGGACTGGGCCGATCCTCGCGCACGCCATGCTGGGTGGTGGTGGTGTCGGTGACCTCTGGCTGTATCTGGTTGGACCGTTCACCGGCGGCGCGCTAGCGGCCATTGTGTTCCGCCTTCAGCACGGCAATTCCTAGCACGACACGCAGTTGTCATTATTTATTGCGCCGAAGCCTTCCAGCACGGCCAGCGTCTCAGGAAACGGCTGGGTGCGCTGATACGGTCCGTTTGCCATGTCGGCAGTGGTTTCTCCGCGTCGACTCACCGCCATGACGTCAGCGCCGTGCTCCACGAGATAGCGGACCATCTCGGTGTCCCCGCGGGACGCGGCATGGTGGAGCACGTTGTAGCCTTTGTGGTCCCGGGCATTCACGTCGAGCCCTAGCTCCTCCACGAGATACCTCATGGACGGCATCCATCCATCGGGAACATGCCGGTGGGCGTTCGACTCGAAGCCCTCCCCATACCCCACGCCCGACGCTGCGTGGATGGGCCACACGGCCGGCCCGCCGGCGACGACCGGAGGAAGACCCGACGGGTCCGACCCTCTCTCATTCTCGTTTTCCGTGCTTCCCGTCTCGGGTGCCCTGGTTGGGACCTCGACGTCAGCGCCGAACGAGACGAGGAGCCGCATGGCGGCCACGTCGGTCGCGTACGCCGCTCTCCAGAACGATGTCGCGCCGTCGACGTTCTCGGAGCAGCAGTGGTTGAACGACGTGTACCACAAGTGTTTCGACAGGCGGACATTGGGGTCGGCGCCCGCTTCGAGTAACGCCCGCATCACATCGAGATAGGTGGCCTGTTGCTGGTCGTGGGCTCTTGGTTGCGGGTATCGCGCGCGGGGGGCCCATTGGAGGTTGAGTGCGGCGAACAACGGAGTGGCACCCGCCTCCGTCGCGACGTTCGGGTCGGCACCACGCTCGAGCAGACGGAGCGCCAGGTCGAAGTGACCGTTCATCGTCGCGATCTGTAGCGGGCTGGTCCCGTCGCCAGCCACCTGGTCGATGTCGGCACCGGTGTTGAGCAGAGCGAGGGCGACATCACCATGGCCCTGACGAGCGGCGTGGAGGAGTGCGGTGAGTCCTCCCTGCTTGCCGACCCTCTCGGCATACGCCCGCCGCGCTCTCGGGCCAAGCTCTGCATCTCCACCAGCCGTCCGTGCCGCTTCTGGGGACGCCAGTACTTCCCGCGCTGCTTTGATCGCCGCCTGCGCTTGATGGGCGGTAGGGCGCCAGCCCTCTTGTTCGTGGGCCGGCGCGGCCTCGCGGAATCCGGCCAGCACTTCCCTTCGGCGCTGTCCCGCGGCTCGGTCCGACGCCTCAGCCGCAGGTAGGTCAACGACTCTGGTCGACAACCCCAGGTCAGCCCCACGCTCCATCAATACGGTGACGGCGTCGGCACGATTCGACGCGGCCGCGAACATGAGTGGGCTCTGTCCCCACCGGTATTCGAGGGCGTTCACGTCTGCACCGTGGTCGAGCAGCGCGGCGACAGCCTGAGCGTTTCCGGCACGGGCCGCCACGTGAAGGGGGGTGACGCCGCTAGAGGTTCGAGCGGTGGCATCGGAGCCCGCCGCCAGAAGCACACGAACCACGTCCACATGCCCGGTCGTGCTCGCGACATGCAACGGGGTGTGATGGCCGATTCGCGTGACGGCGTCCAGATTCGCGCCCGCATCGATCAACACCGCGGCAACCTCCACGAAGCTCCCCTTTGCCGCCCAGTGCAACGCCGTCATACCGTCGGGGTGCGCGGTCTGTACGTCGGCCCCGTGACTGAGCAGGTCGCGCACGGCGGCCTCATCGCCACGCCGCGCAGCGTCGGCTACCGATGAGTCGGCAGGAGCCCCCGCCTGACCCCATATCCCCGCCGCCAGCACGCACAGCGCAACGAGCCACGCACGACGAGGAGCCGCTGTCGTCGTATTCATGCGCTCATCCATCATCCATTGAGCCCCAGCTCGCCGTTGAGATGTAGCTCGCCGTTGAGACGTAGGTCGCCGTTGAGATCTAGCTCTCCGGTCGCGTCCCCGAACGTCGGCAGGTCGTCGTGCCCTAGCATGTGGAGCATCGACAGCATCGCGTTCGCCATCGGTGTCCCGTTGGGGGCCTTCACGTGCACACCACCGGCTAGCTTCCCGTTGGCGTGACCCAGAGCAACCATCGGACACCGCTTGTGGTTGTGGAGGTTGGGGTCTCCCATGCCAGAGCCATACACGACCAGGCTCTTGTCCAGCAGCGTTGCGTCACCCTCGGTGATGCTCTGGAGCTTCTCGACGAAATATGGCAGCAACCCGACGTGATAGCGGTTGATCTTGCTGAACTCCAGAATCGCGTCCTGTTGCCCACCATGATGGGAGGCCGCGTGGAATGGGCGGTCCGACCCACTCAGGGGAAAGACGCGACCCGACGAGTCGCGCCCCATCTTGAAGGAGAACACGCGGGTGATGTCGGCCTCGAACGCCAGAGCCTGCACGTCGAACATGAGCTTGACATGCTCGTCGAACGAGTCCGGCACACCGGCCGGGGCCTCGGGCAGGTCCCGCGTGTCGCTTCCGGTGTTGATGGCCTCGACTCTCTGGATACGCCGCTCTATCTCCCGAATATTCTCCAGGTATCGTCCCAGGCGGTGCCGGTCGGTGGGTCCCAACTCGCGCTGCAGCTCGGCCACCCGTGTCGTCATCCAGTCGAGGATGCTGGCGTCGGTTCGTCGGCGCGTCGCTCGCTCCTCGGCAGTCCCGCCCACCCCAAACAGCTGCTCGAACGCCACTCGCGGCGAGCGGGTCACTGGCAGTGGTTCGGTCGGCGACGCCCAGCTGATCGAGTCGGTGTATACACAGGTATATCCGTAGGCGCAGCCACCCGCTTGGTCGACGTTCTCGATACAGAGCTGCATTGACGGAATGGGCGTGTCCTGGCCGAAGCGCTGCGCGTGCAACTGGTCCAGCGAGGTGCCGACGAGGACGTCCGACCCTTGCGTCTGTTTCGGGTGCGACTGTGTTAGATAGACGGCGCTCGTACGGAAATGATCGCCCCCGATCTCCGGCGGGGAAAAGGCCTCTGCCATCGCCACGTCGGTGTTGCTGATGATCGTGAGGTGGTCGCGATAGGGTTCCAGCACATCGAGCGCGCCGGAACTCAAGTCAAAATCCCGTCCCACCCCGGCTGGGCTCCACAGGTGCTGTTCGGCGCCCCAGGCGTTACTCCCGGCGGCTCCGTGGACCATCTCGATACACACCAGACGTGTGGGGTCGAGCGCGGCGGTCGTCTGGGCCGACACGCGGCCCGCGGGAAGCATGGCGTCCAGGAAGGGCAGCGCCAATGACGCCGTCCCGACGTCACGGAGAAAGGTTCGACGAGGAATTCGCTTGCCGGTGATGAACATGATCGGTCCTCAGTTGACCTGTCTTTGCATCTGAAACGCCGAGCTCTTGACGACCCCCAAGATAAGAAACGACATGCGATAGTCGTGGGCCTGCGCCTCACGGGTGATCGAGCGAATCGTGGGCATATCGTAGTACTCGGCGCGGCGCCCCAGCGCGTACGCCAACAGGTTCTCGGTGAAGGTCCGAACCAGCGGAATCGGCTTTGCGAGAAGCGCCTCCCGCAGCTCCTGCGGGCTGTTCACTCGGGTTCCGTCCCACATCTCGCCTCGAGTATCCAACGGCATGCCGTTCTCCCGGATCCGCCATTTTCCCACGACGTCGAAATTGTCCAGCGCGAGACCGAGGGGATCCATGAACCGATGACACGCGTTGCAGGTCGGGTTCGCCCGATGCATCTCCAAGCGTTCGCGGGTTGTGAGTGGCCGCCCATCTTTGATGGTTTCGGTCTCATCGAGTTCGGGAACGGCGGGTGGCGGGGGCGGGGGCGGCGCCCCGAGCAGCACCTCCATGATCCACTTGCCCCGTCGGACCGGTGAGGTGCGGTTGGCCGTCGATGTGAGCATGAGCACGCTGCCGTGACCGAGCAGCCCGAGACGGCGGTCGCCGGAATGCGACACCGGTCGAAACTCCGAGCCCGCGACGTTGGGGATGCCGTAGTGTCGGGCCAGTCGCTCGTCTACGAAGGTGTAGTCGGCGGTCAGCAGCTCCAGGAAGCTTCGGTCTTCGCGCACGAGCCGGTAGAACAGTAGCTCCGTCTCGCGACGCATGGCGTCGCCGAGTTGTCGGTCGAAATTGGGGTACCAGAAGGCATCCGGCTGTACGAGGTTCATATCCTGGAGCCGCAGCCAAAGAGCCGCGAACCTGGTCGCCAGCGTCTCGGCGCGTGGGTCGGCCAGGAGCCGCCGTGTTTGCGCCTCGAGGATCGCCGGGTCGGAGAGCCGGCCCGCATTGGCCAGCTGGATCAGCGTCTCGTCCGGGGCACCGCCCCACAGAAAGAAGGAGAGACGAGACGCCAGCGCCGTGTCGCTGATGCGATAGCTGTCGCCCTCCGCGGACCTGGGGTCGGCCGGCGACTCCAGCCGGAAGACGAAGTCGGGACTCGCCAGGCAGGCTTGCAGCGCCGTGCGGATACCGGTCTCGAAGCCTCCTGTTCTGGCTCCGGCCTCGTAAAAGCCGAGGAGGGCGTCGAGGTCTGCCGGTCTCAGTGGGCGCCGATAGGCCCTGGCCGCGAGACGGGAGATGATCTCCTGGGCGCACGAGTCCTCACCTGCCGGCGAGGTTGGGCGGCAGGTGAAGATGGCGGCTCGGCTCGGCGTGTCTGAAACACCACTCACGTTGTAGGGACCATCGATCGTGAGATCTCTCATGTGCGGAAAGGCGGTGATTCCGTAACCGAAGTCGCCGATCTCGGTGTCGACGATCGACCACTCGTGAGGTGCGAGCACATCCTCGACCGGACCCTCGAACTGTTGGACGAAGACGGCCGATACCCGTTGGGGGCCGGCTCGGATGAAGATGGGCTCCTCGATCTCGAGCTCGACACCATTGGGGTCGGATGTTCTGAGCCACTGGTCCATCAGCAGCGTGGCGACCGGTTCGCCGTTGATCGAAACCTCGATCTGCTCGTCTCTGATGGTCGAGCCGGACACCCCACCGGTGGTCGTGTGCTGAAACGCCATCTTGACGAGGTAGTCGCCGTCGGCCGGAAAGTTGTGGACGACCGAAAAGCCTCCCCGAGTGCCGTAGGGGGCGCCGGCGACCTGGGCTAGCTGGGAGTAGGCCCGCGACTTCGAGTAGGTCGTTTGGCTGGGCGTTGCGTTCGGGTCACCCACAGCCAACCGGCTGATCTCGGATGCCGCCTGGAGGTAGCCGTCCAGCAACGTTGCAGAGAGCATCTGGACATCAGCAATGTTGTCGAAGTTGGCGCTCATCGTATCGAGCGGGAGATAGTCGCCGGCGTCGATCTCGAGCGCGAGGAGATCGCGGACCGCTCGCTCGTACTCTGGTCGGTTCAACCGCTGGAACGTCCGGTGGCCGGGGTCGGGGTTCGCCGCTGCGGCGGCGTCAACCACCGACTCCAGGGTCTCGACAAGCGTGAGGAGCGTCTCGTCGGCGGGCCGAAGAGCCCCCGGCGGCGGCATCATGTTGGCCCTCAGCTTCCGGATCATCTTCTCGGTCCGGGCAGCTGATTCGGGATTCAGAGCGGCGGTTGAGACATCGAAATCCGCAAGCGACAGATTGCCGGTCAGCAGTCTGTCGTTGTGACAGCGCTGGCAGTAGGTCTGCACGACCTCCGTAAGGGCCGCATGCCCCGGCTGAAGCCCGCCCTGTTCACCAGCGCGGGCGAGACTCACGCTGGCGGACGCAAGCAGGAGAACGGGCACCGCCGCGGCGAATGTGCCTCTCATCATGGACAGATTCCGACCAGCCCATATTAGACTCCTGGCCGTCGACCATCCAATACTCGTTGGGTTTCGAATGACGTCAAGGCGGGCGGGTGGGATGCGCCGTCATGGGCCGGGATGGGCAGGTGACCCGCCCGGCAGCGTCGCCAAGGTCGGCGACGCGAAATGGAAAGCCTGGCGTATTGGCGGGCCCGCCAGGAGCAGAACTGCTTTACGGAGAAGGAATCGACGTCATTGAACCGTCTACACCAACCCAGACCCCATTCACGCTGGTCCCGACGTTGATGATGACGGTTACGGCCACTAGTGTCCTGAGTACGAAATAGCTGTACACGAAACGCTGTACTTTGCGCTGCCCGTTTGGTACGGTAGCGCATGTTCATTCAACGGTACTGTGTCTACGCATCGCCGACCGAGCAAGCCCAGTTGGCCCAGGTGGCTGAGCGCGGGACGACGACGCAGAAGGTGGCGCGGCGGGCGCGGATCGTGTTGATGCTGGCGCAACAGGCCTCGCCGATGGTCGTGGCCCGGACGCTGCACGTCAGTCGGATGACGGTGCGGTTGTGGGCGCGCCGGTTTGTGGCCGAGGGGGTTCCGGGCGTGCTCCGCGACGCCACGCGTCCGGGCCGACGCCCACGCTTGACCCTGACGAAGGTGCAGGCGATCGTTGACGCGACCCTGACGACGCGCCCGCCGGCCGGCACCCATTGGAGTAGTCGCGCCCTGGCGGAAGCGCAGGGCGTGAGCGACGGCACGATTCGTAAGATCTGGCGACAACACGGCCTCCAGCCCCACCGCGTGGGGCAGTTCAAGCTGTCGACCGACCCCCACTTCGTCGAGAAGCTGCGCGACGTGGTGGGGCTGTATCTGAATCCACCCGCCAAAGCGGTGGTGTTTTGCGTCGATGAGAAGAGTGGGATCCAAGCGCTGGACCGGACGCGCCCGGTGTTGCCACTGCGGCCCGGCGTCCCCGAACGCCAGACCCATGACTACGTCCGCTACGGGACGACCACGCTGTATGCCGCACTGCGCGTGCTCGATGGCGTCGTGATCGGCGAATGCCGCCGCCGTCACCGGAGTCAAGAATTCGTGCAGTTCCTCCGGCGGCTGGAACGCGCGACGCCTCCCGATCAGCCGCTGCACCTGATTTTGGACAACCTGAGTGCCCACAAGAGTCCCCAGGTGCGGCGCTGGCTCACGCGCCATCCCCGCGTGCACTTTCACTTCGTGCCCACCAGCAGCTCCTGGCTGAATCTGGTGGAACGCTGGTTCGCGGAGATCACTCGCACGCGGCTCCGCCGGGGTACCTTCACCAGCGTGCCGGCGCTCGAGCGAGCGATCCACGACTACTTGACTCATTACAATCAGCATGCGAAGCCGTTTATCTGGACCAAGGATGCCGACACCATCCTCGCGAAGGTCGACCGGTGTAAAGAAGCGTTAAACGCACCACACTAGTGAGATGAGTCCGGCCAGCAGGCTATATTCGATAAGATCCTGGCCGCTGTCGTCGGCGACGAACCTCTTGCAGTCGATGATCACACTCCACGCTCCTTTCACGTCACGCTCACTCTCCATTGCATCCTCTGCGCCATCTGGGTGTGAGGCAGGTCTCAGTGAGCGAATGGGCCAGAACGAGGCTGTCTTTTCAGATCGTTTCATCAAAACGGGCTCGACGTTTGCTGGTGCCATCAAGCGAGGTCAGATCAAATAAGTCTGCTTATCAGGTGTTAACGGTCGTCTATTAGGATGATTAAAGATCTCAAAAAGGTTACAAAACTGTCCAATTGGCCGAGTCCGTTACGAAAGTGTCAGGCACCTGCGCTTCCCAAGGCCCAAATTGGTCAGGTCAGTATCACGTGACGAGAAGGCGATGGGTTCCAAGCGACTCTGGGCGCGCGTCAGCGCTATGTGCCCTGGTCGTGTGGACCACCGTCGTCTCGAGCCCGGCGGTTCGAGCGGAGGCACCGCGCCAGGGCTTTGACGCTGCCGGCGACTCCCAGATCAGCGCCGAGGCCTGGGCCCAAGCTCGGCCTCTTGGTGTGCTCGCGGGACGACCCACGATTCGGCCAACCCGCGCTGACACCCCGCCAGACATCGACGGTCTGCTCGACGATCCGATCTGGAAGAAAGCGATCAAGATCACCGAGTTCGAGCAGTACGAGCCGGTCGACGGCGTGCCACCCACCGAGCCGACCGACATGTATGTCGCCTACGACAGCGATCACCTGTACTTCGCGTTCTACGCCTATTACTCAGACCCCAGCGTCATGCGCGCAAACCGAGTGGATCGAGACCAGGCGCCGCAGGACGACCTGCTGACGGTCTATTTCGATACGTTCATGGACCAGCAACGTTCTTTCGATTTCGACGTGAACGCGTACAACGTGCAGGGCGACGGGATCATCAATGTGGCCGGTCGGAGCACGAATCGGGGTGCGGGCATTCCGTTCGCCGACCGCTCGTGGGACGCCCTCTTCGAGTCGGCGACCCAGATCGTCGAGGACGGGTTCACTGCCGAAATGGCCATCCCCTTCAAGAGCCTCCGCTATCCCCGCGTGCCGGAGGGTGTCCCACACCGGTGGGGCTTTCAGTTCGTCCGCGAGATCAGGGAGCACGACCGCGAGAACATTGTCTGGGCCCCAATGTCTCGAGACGTTCAGAGCTTCATGAGGCAGTTCGGCGTGCTCGAGGGCATGACCGACCTTTCGACCAGCCGGAACCTCGAGTTCCTGCCCACTTTCACCGCTATCAACTTCGGCGCCCTGAACACCGAGACCGGAGAGTTCCCCACCAGCAGCCACCCCGAAGGCGGTGTCAACGTCAAGTACGGCATCACCTCCAACCTGGTTGCCGATTTCACCTTCAACCCTGACTTCTCTCAAATCGAGTCCGATCTTCCCCAGATCGAGGTCAATCAGCGCTTCCCCTTGTTCTTCCCAGAGCTGCGTCCCTTCTTCATCGAAGGGAACGAGATCTTCGAGATCAACGGGCCGGTCACGTATGTTCACACCCGCACCATCGTCGACCCGCTCCTTGGCGCAAAGCTGACGGGAAAAGCCGGGAAGTTCACCATCGGGGTGCTCACCGCCAACGACGAGGCTCCAGGAAATCTCGAGGACCACACCGATCCCCTGTTCGGCCAGAACGCGCAGACGTTCATCGGCCGGGTCAAGTACGACCTCTACAGCGAGTCCCATATCGGGGCGATCTTCACCAACCGTGATCATCTGGGGAGCAAGAGCACGCTGGGCGGCCTCGACTCGAGCTTCCGCCTGTCGCCGCAACACGTGTTCAGGGTGACGGCGGTTGGTTCACAGAATACCGACCTGGACGGCATACAGACCGATGGACACGTCTTTGACATCAACCTCAATCAGAACGGGCGGAACCTGGACTGGTTCGTCAATGTCTTCGAGATCACACCCGATTTCGGTACAGAAGTGGGCTTCGTGCGCCGGGTCGACCAGCGCCGGGCTGAGGGGCGGATATCGTATCGATGGTTTCCCCAGAACTGGATCATCGATTGGGGCACCAACCTCGCCTACGGACGTAACTGGAACTTCGATGGCGTGTTGGAGGACGAGAACACTGTCACGCGTCTCAGCGCCCAGTTCACCCGGAATCTGGTTGTGAGCGGTGGCGTGAACTTCGACGTGGAACGGTTCGCTGAGATCGACTTTCAACAGAACCGTTACTTCTTTGGTGGGGGAATAAACAACCGAACGTTCTCGGTCAGGGTCAACGTCAGGGCGGGCGATCAGATCTTCTATGACGAGGTCAGTCCGTATCTCGGGCATGAGGTCGGTACCTCCCTGCGGCTCACCATGCGTCCGATCTCACGTCTGCAGGCTGGCCTCAGCCTGACGACGAGCAGCTTCACCGATCCGCGCAACAACGATGCGCAGGTGTTCAACGTCAAGATCACGCGCCTACAGACGACCTACCAGCTGACCGACCGATTGCGTGTCCGCAACATCACGGAGTACGACACGTTCGACACCCAGTTCGACTTCAATCTGCTCGTCACGTACCGGGTCAACGGCGGCACGGTGTTCTACGCGGGGTATGACGAGCACTACAGGCAGGAGCGGTTTATCGAGGACCTCGAGGACCAGCTGTTCCTCTCAAGCGAGTACCGGCGAACCAACCGGGCGATCTTCACGAAACTGCAGTATCTGTTCCGCTACTAATCTGGTCGATCCCGATTCCGTAACTACACGAGGTTCCAGGCGGCCGCACGGACGCGTTCACGGTCGATGGCCGAGATGTCGGTAAATTCGACACCAATACCCCGACCTGACACATACTCCCGCACCACGCATTTGCAGGCAACTTCGTCGTGGGTACCCGGCAATACGAAACGCAGGCCGACCTCATCACCCACGATATATTCCTCGTTTACCTCAACGAAGGCGCCACCTGCGCCCAGCACCGTGACAACCCCGCCCACGGGGTGTGCGTCCCCGATCTGACCCTGCCACACCTCCGACCAGATAGCCGAGTCGACACCCAGACCGACGCGTGGATACTTGCGCACTCTTTCATTTTCTAGCATCAGCTCTCTCTCCGTACTTCTCGGCGTGTGCTCGCCCACACTGCACTCTGAAGCAAGGAGCGCACCAAGTGTAGAATGGGAGGACGCTCGCACTCCGGTCCTTCCGACCGGACCGTCCCCGAGCGAGCAGGACGTCCTTGAACGACAACATCGACCCGTCAAGTATCGAGACCCCGACACCCCCACCCGAAGTCACGCTGGATCAGTTGCCGGCTTCCTTGAGGGATGCCGTTGCCCGAGCCGGTTGGTCGACGCTCATGCCCGTTCAGGCTCGGGCGATTACACCGCTCCTGGCTGGCTCCGATGTCATGGTGCAAGCAAGGACGGGCAGTGGGAAGACCGGGGCGTTTTTGCTGCCGATGCTCGAGCGGCTCGACCCCGACGCCGGGGTGTGTCAGGCCCTCGTGCTCGTGCCGACTCGTGAACTGGCCCATCAGGTGTCGGAGCAGGCCGAGCTGATCTGTGGACCAGCTGGCCTGCGGACCATCGCCGTCTATGGAGGGGTGGGATACGGTCCTCAGGTCGACGCCCTCAAGGGAGGAGCTCAGATCGTCGTGGGCACACCGGGCCGGGTGCTCGACCTGCTGCTTCGAGGGACCTTCGCCCTGAACGATCTCAGGATGCGGGTGTTCGACGAAGCCGACCGCATGCTTTCGATGGGTTTCTATCCAGACATGCAGGAGGTGCAGCGACACCTCCCTCGTGGGACGCTCGAGACGTTGCACAACAGCATGTTCTCGGCCACCTTTCCTGCGTTTGTGATGCGCACCTCCCAGGAGTTCCTTCGAGAGCCAGAGTTCATCTCGCTCAGCGGAGACCACGTGCATGTCACCGACACCGAGCACTCGTTCTGTATCGTGCCGGCCATGGACAAGGACCGCTGTCTGATCCGGATAATCGAGGTCGAGAATCCGGCGTCGGCCATTATCTTCTGCAACACCAAATCAGCGGTCCACTACGTCACCGTCGTCCTTCAGCGGTTCGGCTACGACGCCGATGAGCTCAGCGCAGACCGTTCGCAGGCCGACCGGGAAAAGATCCTCAAGCGTCTCCGAAAAAACGACCTGCGGTTCCTCGTGGCCACCGATGTGGCCGCACGTGGACTGGACATCCCTGAGCTGTCACACGTCATCCAGTACGAGCCGCCCGAGGACCCGGAGGGATACATCCATCGGGCGGGGAGGACGGGCCGCGCGGGCGCGGCCGGCATCGCGGTGTCCCTGGTGACCGAAGCGGAAGCGCTGACGCTCGACAGCATCGCCAAGCGATATACCATCGAGTTCACGCAGCAGCCGGCCCCGACAGACGAGGACGTAGAGGCGGTCGTGACCCAGAGGGTGACGGCGTTGCTGGAAGCCAAGCTCCGAGAGCGCGACACGCTGAAGACCGAGCGAAGTCAGCGGTTTGTTCCTCTGGCTCGAACCCTGGCCGACAACGAAGATGAGTCGGCGCTGATTGCGATGCTCCTCGACGACTACTATCAGGAGACGCTTCATCCGGCCGCCCCACCGCCCCCGTCTACCCCTAAGCCCGCGAGCCAAACCACAAGCTCGAATCCACCCCGCCGAAAAGGGCGGTCCGGTACTTCTCGCGGAAGCGGGCCCCGCCGGCGCTAAAGCGCTTTTCAGATAGCCCTTGTACTGCCTGGGCTCGTCGTGGTACTTCTGCATGCACCAATGCAGGAGGACCGATGCAAGCCTATTCGATGGATCTCCGAGAACGGGCCCTGCTCGACAGTGATGCCGGGATGAAGGCCGCGGACGTTGCGGTGAAGTACCGCGTGAGCGGGTCGTGGGTGCGGCTGTTGAAGCAGCGTCGGCGGGAGACGGGCGAAGTCGCGCCGCGCGTCCAGCGGCACGGGCGGCGCCGGATGTTGGAGCCGCACCTGCACACCCTGGCCGCGCTGATCGCGGAGCAACCGGATCGCACCTTAGCCGAGCTGAAGGACGCGCTCGGCACGCCGGCCAGTCTGGCGACGATCTGGCGCGCGGTGGCGGCTCTGGACGTGACCGTCAAAAAAAACGGTCCGGCCCTCCGAACACGATCGACCTGACGTCGCGGCCGCGCGGGTCGTGTGGCACGCCGCCGCGCCGACCTGGGATCCGACACGCCTGGTTTTTCTCGACGAAACCGGCATTACGAACAATCTCCTGCGGCGGTATGGTCGGGCCCTCCGCGGGGCCCGCGTCCACGACCACGCGCCGTGCGCCCGGTGGCAGACCAGTACGTTTCTCGCGGCACTGCGGGGCACCGGCCTGACCGCGCCCGGGGTCTTCGACGGCGCCATCGACGGGGCGAGCTTCCTCGCCTATATCGAACAGATCCTCGTGCCCACCCTGCATCCCGGGGACATCGTCATCGCCGATAACCTCAGCGCACACAAAGTGGCCGGCGTCCGCCAGGCGATCGAGCGCGTCGGCGCCACGCTCTGCTATCTGCCGCCCTACAGTCCGGACCTCAATCCCATTGAACTCTGCTTCGCGAAGCTCAAAGCCCTCGTGCGCGCCGCCCGCTGTCGATCCACCGAGACCCTCTGGCCTTTCCTCGGCGCCTGTCTGCCGCACTTCAGCCCCGAGGAATGCCGCCATTACTTTCGACACTGCGGCTATCCGGGCACCACACGGTCATGAAAAGCGCTTTAGTTACGCCAATCAGGACCTCGGTCCCGCTCTGCCCAATCCGCGGGACATTACGTAGAATGTCTGAGAAGGAGAGAGACATGAGCGCACCGGTCGTGGAGAAGACGCACCCGTTTGATGAGGCGACGGCCAAAGGGCGGCCCCCCTTCAAGGTTGCAGATCTGACGCTGGCGCGGCAGGGACGGGACGAGATTCGGCTGGCCGAGCAGGAGATGCCCGGTCTCATGGCGCTTCGACGCGAACACGGCGCAGCCCGTCCGCTCGAGGGCGTCAAGGTCATGGGCAGCCTGCACATGACAGTCCAGACAGCGGTGTTGATCGAAACACTGACCGAGCTCGGCGCCGACGTGCGATGGGTGTCGTGCAACATCTTCTCGACCCAGGACCACGCGGCCAGCGCGGTAGCGGTCGGCCGGCCGGAGAGCGGCGGAACCCCTGACCAGCCTAGAGGCACCCCGGTGTTCGCGTGGAAGGGCGAGACCCTCACCGAATACTGGTGGTGCACCAACGAGGCGCTGGTCTGGCCGGACGGAAGCGGGCCTGACCTCATCGTCGATGACGGTGGCGACGCGACACTCTTCGTGCACAAGGGATACGAGTACGAGAAGGCGGGAGCAGTCCCCGAGTTCAACCCCGACGAGGATCCGGAGGAGTGGGGCGTGATCCTCGACCTGCTCAGAGAGCTCCAGGGACGCGACGGTGGCCGGTGGCAACGCATCAGCCCCGCTATTCGAGGCGTCAGCGAGGAGACCACGACAGGCGTACATCGCCTATACGAGATGATGGAGGACGGCAGTCTGCTCTTTCCCGCCATCAACGTCAACGACTCGGTCACCAAAAGCAAGTTCGACAACATCTACGGCTGTCGGCACTCGCTGCCCGACGGGCTGGCCCGGGCGACCGATGTCATGCTCGGGGGCAAGGTGGCGGTGGTCTGCGGCTACGGCGAGGTCGGCAAGGGGTGTGCGCAATCACTTCGTGGCCAGGGATGTCGAGTGGTCGTCACCGAGATCGACCCGATCTGTGCACTGCAGGCGGCGATGGAAGGGTACGAAGTCAACACACTCGAGAACATGCTCGAGACAGCGGATCTCTTCGTCACCACGACCGGCAACAAGGACATCATCATGGCCGAGCAGATGGGCCGGATGAAGGACAAGGCGATCGTTGGCAACATCGGGCACTTCGACAACGAGATCGACATGGCCGGACTGAAGAAGGTCTCGGGAATCGAGCGAATCAACATCAAACCGCAGTACGACGAGTGGCGGTTCCCAGACGGTCACAGCGTCCTGGTGCTCGCCGAAGGTCGGCTGCTCAACCTTGGGTGCGCCACCGGTCACCCAAGCTTTGTGATGTCAGCCTCGTTCACCAACCAGGTGCTGGCTCAGCTGGCCTTGCATGCCAACTCCGGGGAATACGAGAAGAAGGTGTACATGTTGCCGAAGAACCTCGACGAGCAGGTCGCCAGGCTCCACCTCGACCACCTAGGTGTCCGGCTGACAAAGCTGAGCGAATCGCAGGCGAGCTACCTCGGAGTGCCGGTGGACGGCCCGTATAAGCCGGATCACTATCGGTACTAGTGTGGTGAGTTCAACAGATCTGTACACCGAGGCTGGCGATTCATCCCGGCAGGCAAGGCGCGAAGAGCGAGCATATTGGGCATATGTGAGCGATGAGCAACGCCGCCAGCCGAGATGCGGCGCCGGCCGAATGTATAGATCTGTTGAACTCACCACACTAGCCTCGACCCTCGGCCTGAAGGCCCAGCAGCGCTTCCTGTGCGCTCACCGTCTTGATGCCCGGGGTGGGGGTCACGGGTTCGTAGCTACCGTCGGTACGCAATTCCATCGCACGATCGTTGTCGGCGAGTAGCGTCGCGATGATCTCGTCACGCAGCCGGTGTCGGAGCAAGGGGTCGCGAACGAAGCAGAGCGTCTCGACCCGGCGGTTCAGATTTCGCTCCATGAGATCTGCGCTACCGATGAGGACCTCAGGGCTTCCCCCATTCTCGAACGAGTACAGACGGGAATGCTCAAGGAACCTTCCAACGATCGACCGTACGTGAATGTTGTCGCTGACCCCGGGAATCCCTGGGCGCAGACAGCACACCCCGCGCACCAGCATGTCGATCTGCACTCCGGCCTGTGACGCCCGATACAGCACGCGAATCATCTCCGGGTCGGCCACCGAGTTGTTCTTGACGATGATGCGGGCGGGCCGACCCTCACGGGCATGCTGAGCTTCCCGTTCGACGAGGGCCGTAAAGGCTGACCGAAGGTTGAGCGGGGCGACCATCAGTTCCCGGTAGTCCTGCTTGCCTGAATAGCCCGTCAGGTAGTTGAAGACCTCGGTCACCTCGTCGACCAACTCAGGCCGAGCCGTGAACAGCCCCACGTCGGTATACACCTGCGCGGTGACGCGATTGTAGTTGCCTGTTCCCAGATGGGCGTATCGGACGATGCCTTCAGCTTCCTTGCGAACCACCAGACAGAGCTTGCAGTGCGTCTTAAGGTTGAGGAGTCCGTACACGACGTGGATGCCCGCCGACTCCAGACGATGCGCCCACGCGATGTTGTTCCGCTCGTCGAACCGCGCTTTGAGCTCGACCAGTACAGCCACTTGCTTTCCGGCGTCGGCCGCCTCGATCAACATATCGATGAGAGGAGAGTTCGACCCGATGCGATACAGCGTGATCTTGATGGCGATCACCTGAGGGTCTTCGACCGCGGCGCCAAGGAACCCCTCGACCGACGAGAACGAGTCGAAGGGGTGATGCACCAGCTGGTCGCGGTCCTTGATCTGCTCAAAGATGGCGTCGGCCTCAGCTTCATCGCTGGACCAGAGTCCCCGCGGTGCGAACGGAGGATCCTTGAGTTGCGGATGGCGCAGTCGGGCCAGGCTCGACCAGTCATCGAACCCCATCCGTTCCGGCGTTCGCACGACGACGTCGTCCTCGATTTCGAAGTTCTCGACCAGGATGTTGAGCACCCGTGTCGGCATCGTCGCTTCGACCAACAGCTGAGACAAGTCTCCATACCGCAGCTCCTTCAGCGTTCGGTCGACCGATTCGAGAAGGTCGTCGGCCTCGTCCTCCTGGATGACCATGTCCGTGTCACGGATGATCCGGAACAGATGCGCGCCGACCACTACGGCGCCTGGGAAGAGCACCCCGATGTTCTCCCTGACGACGTCCTCCGAAAAGACGAATGTCTCGCCACGTTTACCGGTCAGCGCTCTTGGCAGCTCGATGAACCGCGGCAGAACGTCGGGCAGCTTCACCCGGGCGAACCGCGTGCGCCGGTGATGGCTGACGACCACCGCCAGGTTCATGCTCAGGTTCGAGATAAAGGGAAACGGATGCCCCGGGTCGAAGGCGAGCGGCGTCAACACAGGATGGATATTGTCGTGGAAGTAACCGGCGAGATAGTGCCGGATCCGCTCCGAATAGTCGGCCGGTTCCAAAAATCTGACCTGCTGGTGTTCGAGGAGCGGTCGAAGAACCGCTGACCAACAGGAGGCCATCTCCTCCATCATCCTGCCCGCCCGCTCTCGAATGCCCACCAGCTGCGCAGACGTATCGAGACCATCGGGCGACATGTCCTCGATACCGCTTCGGGACTTGCGAAGCAACGTGGCGACTCGCACCATGTAGAACTCGTCGAGGTTCGTCGCGACGATCGACAGGAACTTGATTCGCTCGAGCAGGGGGTGCTTCGAATCGAGCGCCTGCAGGAGCACCCGCTGATTGAACTCGAGCCAGCTCAGCTCACGATTGATGTAGAAGCGATTGTCGGTGAGGTCGACGTCGGACCCCACTTCGGGGTCGGGTCCTACAGTCCCGGTCGGGAGGGACGGGAGTTTGTCGAGAGGCGCAGCCATCGGAGATCTTTCATCATAGCAGTCGGCCACGGTGCCCCATCCATTAAAGCGCTTTTCAGATAGCCCTTGTACTGCCTGGGCTCGTCGTGGTACTTCTGCATGCACCAATGCAGGAGGACCGATGCAAGCCTATTCGATGGATCTCCGAGAACGGGCCCTGCTCGACAGTGATGCCGGGATGAAGGCCGCGGACGTTGCGGTGAAGTACCGCGTGAGCGGGTCGTGGGTGCGGCTGTTGAAGCAGCGTCGGCGGGAGACGGGCGAAGTCGCGCCGCGCGTCCAGCGGCACGGGCGGCGCCGGATGTTGGAGCCGCACCTGCACACCCTGGCCGCGCTGATCGCGGAGCAACCGGATCGCACCTTAGCCGAGCTGAAGGACGCGCTCGGCACGCCGGCCAGTCTGGCGACGATCTGGCGCGCGGTGGCGGCTCTGGACGTGACCGTCAAAAAAAACGGTCCGGCCCTCCGAACACGATCGACCTGACGTCGCGGCCGCGCGGGTCGTGTGGCACGCCGCCGCGCCGACCTGGGATCCGACACGCCTGGTTTTTCTCGACGAAACCGGCATTACGAACAATCTCCTGCGGCGGTATGGTCGGGCCCTCCGCGGGGCCCGCGTCCACGACCACGCGCCGTGCGCCCGGTGGCAGACCAGTACGTTTCTCGCGGCACTGCGGGTCACCGGCCTGACCGCGCCCGGGGTCTTCGACGGCGCCATCGACGGGGCGAGCTTCCTCGCCTATATCGAACAGATCCTCGTGCCCACCCTGCATCCCGGGGACATCGTCATCGCCGATAACCT
This sequence comes from Vicinamibacterales bacterium, assembly GCA_965249105.1. GTDB lineage: Bacteria > Acidobacteriota > Vicinamibacteria > Vicinamibacterales > UBA8438 > CAUZIB01. The sequence continues at coordinate 4,655,043 of OZ252219.1, forward strand.
CAGCGCACACAAAGTGGCCGGCGTCCGCCAGGCGATCGAGCGCGTCGGCGCCACGCTCTGCTATCTGCCGCCCTACAGTCCGGACCTCAATCCCATTGAACTCTGCTTCGCGAAGCTCAAAGCCCTCGTGCGCGCCGCCCGCTGTCGATCCACCGAGACCCTCTGGCCTTTCCTCGGCGCCTGTCTGCCGCACTTCAGCCCCGAGGAATGCCGCCATTACTTTCGACACTGCGGCTATCCGGGCACCACACGGTCATGAAAAGCGCTTTAGTGCACCGCCGTCGAGAAACGGTCAAGGGCTCGGGTTCGCAGCGTGCCCAACCGCAAGGCGCCGCGACGAGGAATACATGACGTATTTCGAGAAGCGGGAACGCAGCTGATGGGTGTGCTGCGAGCGCGAGGATTGACCGGATCTCGATGGCGTTGCACTCGCTACCGTGCGCACATCTGCACCCACTACTCCGTCTCTGGGTAATCGGCCGATTCGGTCTGGCTCGCATCGGCCGGGGTCTCCGCCGACGCGGCTTCCAGCTCATCGTCATCGTCAGCGTCATCGTCGGGGGTCAGCTGGACGTCCCCGGAGGCTGCCACCATCGCCACCACTGGCAGGGTTGGGAAGAGCTCGTCGACCGCTCCACCAGTCGGGTGGAGAGTGCTCATGCCCTCGAGACGAAGCGGGAGCAGGACGAAACTCGCTTCTGACGAGATGGCATACATGCCGGGACTGTCGTCCCACGGCACAACCACGACCTCGGCGTCGATGCGGAGCTCCTCGAGTCTCCGCCGCAAGCTACCCTCTGTCTTCTGACCGGCGCTCGTCGGTGCCGGGGCGATGACCCGGATCGTCGCCTCGTCCCAATCGTCGCTTCGCGTCATCAGGTAGGCGAAGAGCAGCGCGAGCCGAGACGAGTCACCCTCAAACCACCACACGTCGATCTGGCGCGACTCCGCCTTCGATGCCTTGAGTGTGCGCCAGTCGTTGTCGTCGGCGTCCAGGACGACGACATGCTGGTTCAGTCTGGCCGCGCGCTGCAGCAGACGGGCGTACCAGAGCGAGAGTGTCGGACGCTCCCGTGGCCCACGACTGTCATGCCAGTTGAGCAGAACGGTGTTCGCACGGATCGGCCCGACACCCCACGACTGCAGCAGCGTCGTCGCCGCCACTCTGAGGTCCGGCGCCGCCACGACCATCGGATAGGCGTCGAGACCATACTGCTCCAGCTCATCGCCCAGGCGGTCCTGGGCGTCGGCACAGGTCTTCCTGACGACCGGTGAGGCCCCGTCTCCCTCGACGAGCTGTACCGCTGTCAATATGCCAGAGCCCCCGGTGACCCACGCGGCGACGCGGAGCAAACGCTCCCGTCGTTCGGGTGTTTCGGTGAACACGAGCACATGGGGCTGCCAGTCGGTCGGCGACTCTGGGTCGTCGGCCAGCTCCCGAAGACCGTCCTTGACGCGCCTGAAGCGATAGGCACGCCGACTGTCCTGCCACACGGCCGGAGTGGCGGACCACTGCAGGTAGCTGTAGAGGGCCCAGAGAATGACCAGCGCCGTGACGCTCGCCATCGGGTCGATCATCAACATGACGAAGCCGCAGAGGATGGTGCCGGCCAGGCTGGCCCGGGCGTGGAAGAAACGAAATCGCGGTCGGAAGGCCGGGCTCGCCCCCACGGCCTCAACATACGTGGCGTAGTTCAGCAGGCCGTACGACACCAAGAACGCCATCGACACCAGGGCCGCAATCGCGTTGAGGTCGCCGACCGCGATGGTGACCAACGCGATCCCGCCCGTCAGTACCACCCCTCGTCGTGGGTTTCCGGTGGAGCCCTCGCCCACCGCAAAGAACGAGAGCGGCTTGAACAGGTCGTCACTGGCCAGCGCCTGGAGGATTCGAGGAGCCCCGAGGAAGGATGCGAGCGCTGACGACAGGGTGGCCGAGAGCACGCCGAGGTCGATGAGCCACGGCACCACCGCCACCCGTTTCAGGCTCTCGTAGTCTGATGCGAGCTCGTTCGATGGAACAGTTCCCGCGAGCGCGATCATCGCTCCCGCGTAGACGACGGTCGAAATGCCAACGGCCAGAAATGTCCCGAGGGGGAGGCTGCGGGCGGGGTTCTTCAGATCGCCTGACATGCTCACGCCCTGGGTGAAACCGGTGACCGCAGGAAAGAAAATGGCGAAAACGACCCAGAATCCTGGGCCATCGGCGCTGGGTCCCCAGCTGTCGCTCAGGACGCCGACACTCCAGCTCGCGTTCGCACCACCAAAGAACGACACCAGCGCTGCGACCAGGATGCCCATGATGAGGAACTGAAACCGGGTCGCAAGGTCAGCCCCGGAGTACGCCAACGCGAAGAGGGCGACCGCTGCTCCAGTCGCAGACAGCTGGGTCACAAGGACCGACCCACCGACCAGCGCCGAGATACCTTCGCCAAACCCAACGCAGTAGAACGCCACCGAGATGGCCTGCGCCGCAAAGAGAATCAGCCCGAGTGCGCCTCCGAACTCGACTCCCAGGGTTCGCGAGATAAGGTAGTAATCGCCGCCGCCCTTGACCTTGCGATTCGTGGCGACGGCCGACAGCGAGATGCTTGTCAACACCGCAATCAGGGTCGCTAGCCCCAGCATGGCCAGCGCCTGACCGAGTCCCGAGCTCCCGACCACGAAACCGAGTCTCCGGAACAGAATGATGCCCAGGATCGTCAGGACACTCGGCGTAAAGACCCCGCCGAATGTCCCGAGGGCCGTCAACTTCGGAGATGGGTGCCTCACAACGGGAGCACTCCTTCAGGAACTCGACGTCCCATTAATAGTTGACCGGTCATCTCACATGTGGCCAGACGGCGTTTCGGATTGGTTTCTGAGGGAAAACTTGGGGGTGTTGCGATCCGAGTGACCTGCTTCGTCATGTTCGCGGCGGCGCGTTCTCGTCGAACTGATGATACCAATGCGCTCCGCTGCAGAAGGGCTTGTTCTTGCTGTGTCCGCACCGACACAAAGCGAAATGCTCCTGCGATGCCCCTACACCCCAGACCACGCCCTCGACCGTTGCGCCGCCCTTGACGGCGTAAGGGCCGTTGGGCGCGATCAAGATGCGGGGCTCGGCATCGCGGTCGCGATGCTCCTGGCCATCAATCGAGTAGCTGAGCGCTCCGGAGGGGCACTGTTGGATGGTCGCCACAACCTTGTCCACCGCTTCGGCGTCGGGGTCAATCCAGGGCTCCTCCTTCTGCTTGAAGACCGTCTTCAAGGTATCGGTGCAACGAGCCGCGTGCGCACAAATCCCGCGATTGTCGTGGACGGTGACGGCTTGACCCACGTAGCTCTCACGCGCGCCCGCTACCCGGTCGTCGGCCTTGGCGCTAGAGAATCCGTTTGTCCGGTGGGTCCCGTCGCAGTAGGGCTTGTTCTTGGAGCCCCCGCATCGGCACAGTTTCACAGTGCCGTCTGAGGCAAACGTCTTGTCGCCGGCGTATGACCTCAGGTCTCTACATCCGGTGACGCGGTATGGGCCATTCTCGGTCGGATTGATCGTAGGTGCGTCGGGCATGTCGGGAGTCTAGCAGGACGCGTATCCTAAGACAGGACGCGTATCCTAAGATTAGGAGGCCTATTCAAACATGACGGCTACCGACAGCAACGCCACGCTGCGAGAAGTGCTCGCGGAGCTCCGGGCGATCCGGATTCGAATCGACCGCCAGATCGCATTGGTCCGCTCGGCTCTGCGTCCTGCGACCCGCCCAGCGGTCAAGGGGCGACCACGACGGCGAGCCAAGTCAGCGCCGAAATCCCCGGTGAAAGTGGGGAAGAGGGCCGCCCGCAAGCGTCCAACTGGCTACGTCAAGGAGCGGAAAGCCCTCGAAGCCCGGAAGAAAAAGACCCGTCGATAGGGATCAGCCCCAAAAAGGCCTCTCGGGGCCGGTCGCGGCGGCTGCTGCGCAGAATTGCCGTTCTCGGGCCCGGAGTCGACGAAAAGAGAGGAATTCTGCCTTAATTGTTGGTAGAATCGTCCAGCTTCTACCGAAACCATCCACTCCCTGTGGGCGTCTATATCAATAAGGTGGGTTCATCTGCCCGCTCCCCGGTCAGGATTAGTGTGACCGGAGTGGACTGCTTCCCACAGCGCCGAGAGGACTAGCAATTTGCTGATTCAGGAAAAGCAGGAGATCGTGCGCGACCTCGTGGCCCTTGGCCAAGAGCGTGGCTTTGTCACGCTGGACCAGGTGCTCGAGCACGTCTCTACCGAGCTCGATGCCGACGACTTGGGTGGTTTGTTGCAGGAAATCGAAGCCGGCGGCGTAGAGGTCGAAGGCGCGACAGACCCGGTCGTCGACGTCGAAGCCAGGCGTAGACCACAACTGCGGGTGTCACCGGAACCTGAGGTGCACGCTCCTGGCGAGGACTCCGACCAGGGCCAGGATCTGGTCCGCACTTATCTCCGGCAGATGAGTCGCGTCCCCCTGTTGACGCGCGAGGGTGAGGTTGCCATCGCCAAGCGGATCGAACGTGGTGAGTTGCGAATCGCGGCCGCCGTGTCCCGCAGCATGATCATTGCGAATCACGTGATCGACCTTGGCGAGCAGTTGAGGGAAGGCGACTTTCACCTGCAGGAACTTGTGATCTTACCGGACGCGGATTTGACCGACCGTCAGCGCGCCAACCGGGCCAAGAAGTTTCTCAAAGAGGTCGACGCGGTTCAGGCCGCGATGAAGGAGCTGGCACGGCGAGAATCCAGAGCCGAAGCGTCTCGGAAGCGCTACCGTCGCACCTCCGTCCGGATGAAGTGGCGGGTTGGCCGCGCACGAATCGAGGTGTCCAGGGCAATCCGGGCCATCACCTTCACCAACGCGATCAAGCAGCAGTTCTTGGCGAAGATCGAAGATGCCGCGTCCATTCTCAGGCGCGCCGATCGCAAGGTTGAACGACTCGCTCGGCAGGCGGCGCCGCCGGCTCGCGGGCGTAAGAAGACGGCCAGGCGACCAGAAGTTCCAGGACTCCGGGACGCGAGGAAGGCGTTGAACGAGCGCAGACGTGAGGTGGGAGAGAGCGCGGTCCAGCTTAGCCATATCCAGCGGATCATCTTCATTGGCTCGGCGCAGGCTGACCAAGCTCGCAAGGAGCTGACCGAGGCCAACCTCCGGTTGGTGGTGTCAGTGGCCAAGAAGTACGCCAACCGAGGGCTGGCGTTTCTGGACCTCATTCAGGAAGGCAATATCGGCTTGATGCGGGCGGTCGACAAGTTCGACTATCGCCGTGGGTTCAAGTTCTCGACATATGCCACGTGGTGGATCCGACAGGCCATTACGCGCGCGATCGCCGACCAGGCCCGGACCATCCGGATCCCGGTCCACATGATCGAGACCCTCAACAAGCTCAACCGCGCCACGCAGACACTCACGCGCGACCTGGGCCGTGAGCCGACCGCGAAGGAGCTCGCCGAACGGGCCGACCTGCCGATCGCCGTTGTCCGCAAAGCCCGACGAATCGCGCAGACCGTCGTGTCTCTTGATTCGCCGATCGGTGACGGCGAGGAGAGTCAGTTTGGCGACTTTATCGAGGACCGCCAGGCCGTCAACCCGGCGGAGTCGACGATCGCCTATGACCTGCGGCGCCAGACGGAGTCGGTGCTCGAGACGCTCAGTCCGAAGGAGCGTGAGGTTATTCGCATGCGATTCGGACTTACCGATGGAGCCGAGCCCACGCTGGCAGAGCTTGGCGAGAAGTTCTCGCTGACCCGCGAGCGCATTCGACAAATCGAGGCCGCTGCACTTCGAAAGCTGAGAGAGCCGTCGCGCAGCCGTCGGCTCAGTACGTTCGTCGAGCCCAGAGAGCCCGCTCCGCCGAAGCGCCGTAATCGGGACCAAGACGACTTTGAGATGGGCGTCGCCTGAACGTCTTCCTGCTCGACGGCACGTACGAACTGTTCAGGCATTTCTTCGCGGTACCTTCAGTCAAGAACGCGGACGGTCTCGAAGTCGGGGCTGTTCGTGGTGTCGTCGGGTCGGTCCTCGGAATGCTCGAGGACAACGTCACGCATCTGGGCGTGGCGACCGACCACGTCGTTGAGTCTTTCCGAAACGACCTCTACGACGGATACAAGACCGGAGAGGGAATCGACCCCGACCTCCTCCAGCAGTTTCATCCTCTCGAGGACGCCCTCCGCGCGCTTGGCGTTGTCGTCTGGCCCATGGTTAAACTCGAGGCCGATGATGGACTGGCGTCGGCGGCCGTGCGTTCCTCAGAGGACGAACGGGTTGAACAGGTGTTTATCTGCACCCCCGACAAGGACCTGGCTCAGTGTGTCCGCGGGCGTCGCATCGTGCAGTTCGACCGTCGCGCGGGTGTCCTCCGCGACGCCGACGGGGTGCGTGAGAGGTTCGGGGTGCCACCGGAGTCGATGACCGACTATCTGGCACTCGTGGGTGACTCAGCCGACGGCTATCCGGGGCTGCCCGGATGGGGCGCCAAGTCTGCCTCAACGCTCCTGGCTCGATATCACCGCTTCGAGCGTATTCCGCTCGACTCGGCCACGTGGGACGTCAAGGTGCGCGGCGCCGTCAGGCTCGCAACCTCACTAGCCGAAGGATTGGACGACGCGGCGATGTTCCGAGATCTGGCGACGCTCAGGACAACGCCCCCCGTGCTCAAATCGGTCGACGAGCTCGAGTGGAAGGGACAGACGCCGGCCTTCTTCGATACCTGCGCGATGCTGAACGCTCCAGGACATTTCAGGCGGGCGACGGCGTTGGCCCGATCCTCTTGATGCCCCCCCGGCAGTTTGGATATCCTGCGAGGCTGGGTTGGACATGGTGAGCGAAGAACTGTCGACGGCGATGATTGAGGCGCGCGGGCTCTCGAAGTTCTACGGCCCGTTCGTGGCCGTGAACGATATCTCGTTCACCATCCCGCAAGGTCAAGTCGTGGCGTTCCTGGGTCCGAACGGAGCCGGCAAGACCACGATCATGCGGATGCTGACCGGCTATCTGGCTCCGAGCTCCGGTGAGGCGTCCATCGCCGGATTCAACGTCAGGACACAGCGGATCGAGGCGTCGAGACGCCTGGGCTACCTCCCTGAGAACGGTCCTTTGTATCCCGACATGACCCCCCACGAGCTGTTGACGTTCTTTGGGGACGCGAGGGAGATGGCCGCTACCACGCTCAGGCGTCGGATCGACGAGGTTATTGAGCTCTGTGCATTACAACTCGTGTTGGAGAAGCCGATCGGAAAGCTGTCCAAGGGTCTCAAGCAACGTGTTGGCTTGGCCCAGGCGCTTCTCCACGACCCAGATGTCCTGATCATGGACGAGCCTACAGCTGGCCTCGACCCGAATCAGATCCGCCAGTTTCGTAACAACATCCAGAGCCTGGGCCGGACCAAGACCCTGTTGATCTCGACCCATATTCTCCACGAAGCCGAGGCAACCGCCGACCGGGTGGTGTTGGTCGACAGTGGACGGTTGGTATTTGACGGGACCGTGGACGAGCTCCAGGAAGATGGCTCGTTGGAGCGCCCGTTCTATCGGCTGACCAGTCATGGCACCGCCCCGGCAGCGGAGACGAGTTCCTAGGTCGAGATGCCGAGGATCAACTTTCGGATCGTTCGGGCACTCGCCAGACGGGATCTGCTGCTCTACTTCAGCAATCCCACCGGATACGTCTTCATCACGTTGTTCATCTTCTTGAGTGCGGGCGCCGCATTCTGGCAGGACCAGTTCTTTCTACGGAACCTGGCCACACTCGACCAGCTCAACGCGGTGCTGCCCTTGCTTCTGCTGTTCTTCATACCTGCCCTGACGATGAGCGTCTGGTCCGAGGAAAAGAAGCTCGGCACCGACGAGTTGCTGCTGACTCTACCCGCCACTGACCTCGAGGTTGTGCTGGGCAAGTACGTCGCCACCCTGGGCATCTACTCGGCGTCGCTGGTCCTGGCCGGCAGCTACGTCGTGGTCCTCTTTTACCTCGGCAGTCCGGACCTCGGCCTGATGGTCAGCAACTACATCGGCTACTGGTGTGCGGGCAGCGCGCTGATCGCGGTTGGCATGCTCGCCTCCCTCATCACACGGAACGCGACAATTGCGTTCATCGTGGGCGCGCTTTTCTGCGGTGCGTTGGTCCTCACGACGACCGCGGTCGGCAGCTTCAGTCAGGACCTCGAGCGGTCGGCCCGGGCGCTGGCCGTGGACACGCATTTCCAGGACTTTGCCAAGGGAATCGTCAGCCTCACCGCGCTGGTGTATTTCGGTGGCGTGGCGGCGTTCTTCCTCTACCTGAACGTGCTCGTGCTGAGTCGCCGGCATTGGCCGTCCCGGGCGGACGGCTACCCGATGTGGACCCATCATGCCGTCCGGGCCTTCGCGATTGTCGCGATTCTCGTGGGCGTCAGTACCATCCTGGCCCGCGCCAACCTCCGGCTGGATGTTACGGCTGAGCGACTGCATACCCTGAGCGATCACACCCGGGCGCTGGTCGCGGATCTCCCAGACGATCGCCCGGTTTTCATCAAGGCCTACATCAGTCCTGTTGTGCCGGAGCCGTATGTGCAAACCCGGTCCAACCTCATCAGTATCCTCGAAGAGATCGACTCGCTGGCCGGTCCCAGAGTCCAGGTGTTGATCGAGGACACCGAGCCCTTCAGCGACGCGGCCCTGGATGCCAGGCAGACCTATGGGATCGTGCCTCGAGCCATCATGGACGTGAGCTCGGCGAGGTCGGAGGTCACCGAGCTCTTTCTCGGACTGGTGTTTACCAGCGGCCCCGAGGAGCAGGTCATCGATTTCTTCGACCGTGGCCTCCCCGCCGAGTATGAAATCATGCGCGGGATCCGGGTGGTCGCGGGGACTGAGCGCAGCCGGGTGGGCGTCGTGAAGACGATGATGGACATCGTCGGAGGGGTGAACTACCAGCAGAACCAGTTCGCCCCCCAGTGGCCGGTGGTCGCCGAACTGCGGAAGCAATACGACGTCTTCTCGGTCGACCCGGACTTTCCGATCAGCGAAGACTTCGACGCCATCCTGGTCCCTCTGCCGTCGTCGCTCCAAACTGACCAGATGCTGAACATCACGAACTACATCCGCGGCGGCGGTCCCGCGTTGATTCTGGTTGACCCACTGCCTGCCGTCGACCCAACGCTCTCGCCCACCGAATGGGTCGGTAACGGAAACCCCTACACCTATCCAGCGGGGACGGCACGGCCAGGCCCCCGCGGCGATGTTCGTCGGTGGCTGATGGAGCTCGGCATCCAGTGGGAGCCGACCCGCATTCTGTGGGACTCATACAATCCGCACCCCGATCTGGCGCATCTGCAATCCGAGTTCCTGTTCGTGGGCCCAGGAAACGGAAACGAGGCGACGTTTAGTCCAGACCACGCGATGACGGCGCAACTCCAGGAGCTGCTGCTCCCCTTCGTCGGGTTTCTTCAGGCGGTCGACGATCCCGCCTACCCGTTCGAGCCACTCGTCCGCACCGGTCGAGCCTCAGGCGCGAACGGATACTTCTCACTGGTCCGGCCGTCGCCCTTCGGGCCGCAACTCAACCCCTCACCTCCCCGCGCCCAAGACGACGATGACTATGTTGTGGCCGCTCAGGTCCGCACCACCGAGCCCGAGGAAGCCACAAGCGACGGGGACGACCAAGCCGGAGCGGGTTCGGTTCACATGATCGTGGTGGCCGACCTTGATTTCGTCGGTGACCAGTTCTTCGCGATCCGTGAGCAGGCGCCGGGCGGACTGAATTTCGACAACGTGACCTTCTTTCTCAATGCCATCGACACATTGGTCGGCGACGATTCGTTCATCGAGTTGCGAAGCCGGCGCGCGAGGCACCGGACCCTGGAGAGGGTCGAGGCGCAGACGGCAGCGTTCATAAACCAGCGAACTCAGGACGAGCAGGAGGCTGAGCGTGATGCCGAGGAGGCACTGACCCAGGCCCAGGCCAGACTCAACGACCGCGTGGCCGAGCTCCAGAGCCGCGATGATATCGACGCGCAGGCGATGCAGATCATGGTCCGCAATCTCGAAAGGGTCGAGAATCGCCGTCTGGAGGTGCTGTCCACCAACATCGAGGCGGAAAAGCAGACGGCGATCAGGGGGAGCCGCGAAACGATGGAGTCACAGATTCGGCAGATTCAGACGACGATCAAGACGTTCGCCATCCTGCTGCCGCCGATTCCCGTCCTCCTCATGGGTGTCGTGATCCTCGTTCGTCGTCAGCGGCGGGAGCGTGAAGGCGCCGCCTTGGCCCATCGCCTGAAGGAATAGCCCCGCGAGAGGACCCAGAGGATGAGCGAGATCAAAAGAACACTCACCTTCGCCGGCGTGGCGGTGCTGGTCGGCGTCGTCGCCGCGGTCAGCGCGCCTCGGCGGAGCGCACCCGACGCCCTGTTCGATGTCGGCGACCGGTTCTTTCCGGAGTTCAACGACGCCCAACAAGCCGGCACCCTCGAGGTCATCCAGTGGGACGACGCAACCGGATCAGCACTGCCGTTTGCGGTGACGAACCGCGGAGGTCTCTGGACGATCCCGTCGCATCATGACTATCCGGCCGACGGCGCAGAGCGGCTCTCCAGCGCGGCCGCCGAGATCATCAGCCTGGTGAAGGAGGATTTCCGCTCCGACAATATCTCCGACCACGAGGCGCTGGGCGTGATCGACCCGCTCGACGAGGCCGAGACAGGCCTCGAAGGGCGAGGGACGCGGATCACCTTCAAGGGCAGCGGCGAGGAGGTCTTGGCCGACCTGGTCATCGGCAACGAGATCCCCGAGCGACCCGGGTCCAGGTTCGTGCGCGTCCCAAACCAGAAGCGCGTGTATACGGCGCGGTTCGGGGCCGAGATTTCCACCGCGTTCGAGGACTGGATCGAGACCAACCTGCTCGAGGTCGAGCGTGACCAGGTCAATCACATCGTGCTCAACGAGTACTTCCTCAACGAACAAACGCGGCAGGTCGTGCGTCGAGGCGAGTTCATCCTCGACCAGGTGGCACAGGACCAATGGACCGCCAATCGCGTCCCCTCCGGGAAGGAGGTTGATTTCGTGCAGGCCAACCTCCTGGTGGGAGCCATCCTCGAGATGAAGATCGCGGGGGTGAGACCAAAGCCGTCGGGCATGACGGGTAATTTGCGTGACGCGGCGTTGGCCGGCCGAATCACCAAGTCCGATATCGACGTGCTCGTGCGTCGCGGTTTCTACCCCGCAACGGACGGCGGACTGCTCTCAAACGAGGGCGAGCTGCTGGTCCGGACGACCGAGGGCGTACTCTACACACTGCGGTTCGGCGAGATCGTGTATGGCCGCGGGGAGGCTGTCGTCGTCGGCGACGAATCGAGTGACGAGCAAGGCACGGAGGCGGCCGAGAACCGGTACGTCTTCATAACGGCCGAGTTCGACCCGACAGCCCTGCCGGAACCACCCGTCTCTGAAGCTGACGCCCACGCGTCATGGGAGCGCCAGGTACGCGAGGGGACGGAGACGGCCGATCGCCTGGCCACTCGCTTTGCCAACTGGTACTACGTGATTGCCGCCGATAGCTACGACCGGATCCACAAGCCACGGGAAGATTTCCTCAAGGAGATAGAATCGAGCCAATGAGCAAGACGCTTCTTGAGAAGGTCTGGGACGCCCACACCGTCCGCACGTTGCCCTCCGGACAGACGCAGCTCTTCATCGGCCTGCACCTGATTCATGAGGTGACGACTCCGCAGGCCTTCGACATGCTCCGCGCTCGCGGGACCGGGGTGGCGCGTCCAGACCTGACCTACGCGACGGTCGACCACATCGTGCCGACTCTGGACCAGCGTCGCCCGTTCGTCGATGAGCTGGCGGAGCGGATGATGGCGGCCCTCGAGCGTAATTGTCACGAGCATGGGATCCGGTTCTCGGATCTCACCACCGACCGTCAGGGCATCGTCCACGTGATCGGGCCGGAGCTTGGTTTGACGCAGCCCGGAATGACGATCGCCTGTGGTGACAGTCACACCTCGACCCATGGAGCGTTTGGCGCCGTGGCCTTCGGCATCGGCACCTCCCAGGTTCGAGATGTACTGGCGTCACAGTGTCTGGCCATCGACCCGCTCAAGGTCCGGCGGATCACGGTGGACGGTGCGCTGGGCGCCGGCGTGTACGCCAAGGACGTCATCCTCGAGATCATCGCGCGTCTCGGCGTAAAGGGCGGCGTGGGCTATGCCTACGAGTACGGCGGTACCGCCGTCGAGCACATGACGATGGACGAGCGGATGACCATCTGCAACATGTCGATCGAGGGAGGCGCGCGCGTCGGGTATGTCAACCCAGACCAGACGACGTTCGACTACATCAAGGGACGACCATTCGCTCCGGAGGGGGAGGCCTTCGACCGCGCCGTGGCCTGGTGGTCGTCGATGGCCTCGGACCACGAGGCGTCCTACGACGACGTCGTGGTACTCGACGGCAGCGCCATCGAGCCGCGCGTGACCTGGGGTATCAACCCCGGACAGTCGGTTGGTATCAGTGACCTCATTCCTGGGCCTGACGCCACCGGTCCTGTCAGTCGCGGCGGGAGCTCGGATGCGCCCGACTTCGCGAATCTGCCCGATGCCGGATTCCCGCGGCCTGAGGGCGACCGCGCGTCCATAGCCGAGGCCCTTGACTTCATGGGGTTGGACGCCGGTGCGCCTATCAGCGGAACCAAGATCGACGTCGCGTTTGTCGGATCGTGCACCAACTCACGGCTGTCCGACCTACGGGAGGCAGCGCGAGTGGTGACGGGACGCCAGGTGGCCAAGCACGTGAGGGCGCTGGTGGTTCCAGGCTCGAAGGGCATTCGGCAGGCCGCCGAGGAGGAGGGCCTCGACCAGGTATTCTTGCAGGCCGGCTTCGAATGGCGCGGCGCCGGCTGCTCGATGTGTCTGGCGATGAACCCCGACCGGCTCGAGGGGCGTGAGGTGTGCGCGTCGTCCTCGAATCGAAACTTCAAGGGCCGGCAGGGCAGCCCCACTGGACGCACCCTGCTGATGAGCCCCGCCATGGTTGCCGCAGCGGCAGTCGCCGGCGAGGTGACTGATGTGCGCGAGCTGATGCGAAACGACTAGAGGAATGACCGAATCAACACCGCTCGACCACATCGCAGGGCGCGGCATAGCCCTGCGTGGGACCAACATCGACACCGACCGGATCATTCCCGCACGGTTTCTGAAATCGATCACCTTCGAGGGATTGGGTGAGCACGTGTTCGAGGACGACCGCGCGTCGATGCCCGACCACCCTTTTTCGAATCCTGTCTATCGTCAGGCCAAGATTCTGCTCGCCAGCGAGAACTTCGGCTCAGGCTCGTCACGCGAGCATGCGCCCCAGGCGCTCAAACGCTGGGGAATCGACGCCTGCGTGGCCGAGTCGTTCTCCGAGATTTTTCAGGGCAACGCCCTGGCGATCGGACTCCCCTGCGCCACGGCGGCGCAAGGCGACATCGAGTCGGTCATGGCCACCGTCGAGAAGAGCCCCGACACGAACCTGACAATGTCGGTGTCGGGTCTCACGCTTCAGGTGGCGGACCGCCAGGTCACAGTGCACATGCCCGCCGGAGCCCGCGAGGCGCTACTCAGCGGCCACTGGGACGCGACCGGACTCCTGCTCGACCGGTTCGAGGAGGTTGAGGCGGTCGCCGCAGGCCTCCCGTACGTCCGGCAGTTCGAAGGCAGCTAGGGACTCGTGCCCTAGCTACTCGCCGACAGCTCCCGCGCGGCCGCAAGGAATGCCTCCGCGGCGTGGGTCATCTCCCCCGACGCTCGGTAGATGAGACGCACATCTCGCGCCAGTCCGAGCCGAGGGACCTTCACCGCACAGAGCTGACCCCGCTTGATCTCGGCGAGAGCACACCGCCGCGGAAGGAGCGCCACGCCGAGACCCATCTCGATCGCACGCTTGATTCCGTCCAGGCTCGGAAGTCCGATCAGAATATTGAGTGACGCGTGCCGCTGCTCATAAAGACGAAGGACCCGCTCTCGGGACGGTGACGGGTCATTGTGCGCGATGATCGTCTGACGACCGAACTCCTCCATGGTGATCTGACGGCGCCGGGCGAGTGGGTGCGACGGAGGGGTCAGCATCACGAGGTCGTCCTCGCCAAGCGGAACGCTACGCAGTCCCCGGTCGCGGGGTGGAAACGTCAGCACGCCGAAGTCGAGCGAGCGGTTCAACACCTCGGCCGCAAGTTGTCGGGCGGCCACCCGGTTGACCTCGACCTGAGCCTGAGGATGGGCCTCGCGAAACCGCTCGATGACAGGAAGAAGAACGTGGACCGCCGCCTCGTTGGCGCCGATCAATACCCGACCTCTTCGTAGGTCCTGGAGCTCCCGAACCGCACCCTCGGCTTCACCCCGGAGGCGCGTCAGCCGCCGTGCGTAGTCGAGCAGGACGATGCCGGCCTCCGTGAGCTGGCCGCCCTTTGATGAGCGGTCGAACAGGCGCTCCCCGAGCTCGTCCTCCAGACGCTTGACGGCCTGGCTCACCGCGGGCTGGGTGCGGTGGAGTGCGGCGGCAGCTCGCGAGAAGCTCCGCTCGGTGGCAACGGTGAGGAACACCTGCAACTCGGAAAAATCCATATCGGTGAAGCTCCAGGCAGGCTATCGATAAGTATTTCTAATGTAATCGTAAACGATATAACTTTGACTTGGTGCCGGTGTACGGCGTTAATTGTGCAGCGGTTCAGAAATACCTCGTGCACCGAGGGCACCGAAGCACCCGTCTGGCCAGGCGCGACGAAGGAGCAGATCGGGAATCTGTGACTGAGGAGCAACGCAGGCAGAGGGGATGCGTCGGTGGCCGAATGCCGAGGCATTTCTGAACCGCTGCACTAGCTCCAGGAGGGATGTCGGGGACGACCACGGGAGGCAAGACGACATGGCGGCGAGCGACAAGCTGATCATTTTTGACACCACGCTCCGCGACGGCGAGCAATCTCCGGGGTTCTCGATGAACACCGAAGAAAAGATCAAACTCGCCCACCAGCTGGAAGCTTTGGGTGTCGACATCCTCGAAGCCGGTTTCCCGATCGCCTCTGATGACGACGCGCATGCAGTGAGGCTGATCGCCAAGGAGATCCGGCGACCGGTCATTGCCGCCCTGGCGCGCTGCGACCCCGCCGACATCTCACGTGCTGGCGAATCGCTCAAGCTGGCGGCACGGTCACGAATTCACACATTCATCGCCACATCGGATCTGCACCTCAAGCGAAAGCTGCGGATCAGCCGAGAGGATTGCATGGAGGCCCTGGTCGCCGCGGTCAAGCAGGCCCGGGGCTATACCGATGACGTCGAGTTCTCGGCCGAGGACGCGACCCGCACCGACATGGACTTTCTCTGTCGTGTCGTCGAGACCGCGATCGACACGGGTGCGACGACCATCAACTTGCCTGACACGGTCGGCTACTCCACCCCTGAGGACATCTCGGAGTTCTTTACCG
The DNA here is from genome assembly GCA_965249105.1 of Vicinamibacterales bacterium. Taxonomy (GTDB): domain Bacteria; phylum Acidobacteriota; class Vicinamibacteria; order Vicinamibacterales; family UBA8438; genus CAUZIB01. The sequence goes on from OZ252219.1 coordinate 4,670,475, forward strand.
AGGTCCGGTCACGGGTCCCGAACGCCGACAAGGCCGTGTTCAGCGCACACTGTCACGATGACCTGGGGTTGGCGGTGGCCAACTCGCTGGCCGCGGTCCAGGCCGGGGTTCGACAAATCGAGTGCACGATCAACGGGATCGGTGAGCGGGCAGGTAATGCATCGCTGGAGGAGCTCGTCATGGCCACCCGCGTGCGACCGGACCGGTTGCCGTATGAAACATCGGTCGACAGCCTGGAGCTGTTTCGCACCAGCCAGTTGCTGTCGTCGCTCACCCATGAGCCGGTCCAGGCAAACAAGGCGATCGTCGGACGCAATGCTTTTGCCCACGAGGCCGGGATCCATCAGGACGGGGTCATCAAGGACCGCCGGACCTACGAGATCATGCGTCCCGAGGATATCGGCGTCGAATCGACGCTGGTCCTCGGCAAGCACTCGGGTCGCCATGCCGTCAAGCAGCGGTGCGAGCAGCTCGGTCACGAGCTCAGCCGTTTCCAGCTGGACAGGGTCTACCGAGAGATCATCTCGCTGGCCGACCACCAAAAGAGCGTCAGTGACGAAGAGGTAAGCGGCATCATCGAACGCGTGCTAGCCGAGGTCTCACCGGCGTCCTCCGAGCACTCACGCTCCGCACGTTCGGCATGAACGCCCGCATCGCGCTGCTCCCCGGAGACGGGATCGGTCCTGAAGTCATCGCCTCGGCCGCCGAGGTTCTCGAAGCGGTCGCCAATCGATTCGGCCATTCGTTCACACTCGACACCTATCTGGTCGGCGGTGTAGCGCTTCGCCATGAGGGCGTCGCCCTTCCCGACGCGACTCGAGCCGCCTGTCTCGACGCCGACGCCGTGCTGCTTGGCGCGGTCGGCGATCCCGAATTCGACCAAGCCCCGCGCGAACGGCGTCCAGAAACGGCGCTGCTCCAGCTACGACAGGACCTCGGTGTGTTCGCGAACCTTCGGCCGGCCAAGGTCTGGCCCGGTATGGAGGAAGGCAGCTCCCTGCGGCCTGAGCTCATCAAGGACCTCGACCTCTTGATCGTCCGGGAACTGACCGGAGGTCTGTACTACGGCGAACCCCGTGGGCGCACCGACGACGGTCTCGAAGCCTTCAACACCATGCGCTATTCGCGATCTGAGATCGAACGGATTGCCAGGGTGGCCTTCGAGAGTGCACGCGGGCGAAGTGGGCGAGTGACGTCCGTCGACAAGGCCAATGTGCTTGACGTGTCGAGGTTCTGGAGAGAGGTGGTGATCGAGGTCGCCCTCGATTACCCAGACGTGACACTGGAACACCAGTTGGTCGACTCCTGTGCGTTGTTGCTGGTATCGGAACCCAAAAGATTCGACGTCCTGCTGGCCGGCAATCTTTTCGGCGACATCCTCTCCGACGAAGCGGGGGCCGTGGTCGGGTCACTGGGATTGCTCCCGTCGGCAAGTGTTGGCGGTCGCGGAGGCCTCTTCGAGCCCGTGCACGGCTCTGCCCCAGACATCTCCGGTCAGGACCGCGCCAACCCCGCGGCGGCAATCGCGTCGGCCGCAATGCTGCTACGTCATGCCTTGAAGCTGGATGAGGAAGCGAGCGCCATCGAGCAGGCCATCGGGCGCACGCTGGCCGACGGTCTACGGACCGCAGACCTCGGCGGCAACCCGCCCGCATCCTGCCGTGAGATGACCGAGGCGATTCTAGGCCGCCTGCCAGCATCGATTCCGGGGTAAACGGGTCCCGCTGGGCAGGCGTATCAGACTATGAATCGAAGCGAGAGTTCCCCCCCGATCCCCGAACCCAGGCTGCTGCCAAGCCGGGGTCTTTCAGCCAGAGGTTGGTAGTGCGGTCGCGATGCCTGGTGATTCGTCGAGCGGTCTACATCGCGGCATTGTGGGTTCCGGTCGTTTTCGGCGCGTCCGGTGAGCCGCTACACGCGAAGGGCCACGAGACTCAATCGGATGGTGTCGATTTCCGGCCTCGAACTGTGGCCGTCGTGCCGTTCGCGAACGTTTCTGGACGGCCTGAGGACGAGTGGATAGGGGCTGGCATCGCGGAGACCGTGACGGCCGACCTCGAACAGTTCGCCGGTCTCACGGTGGTGGGGCGAGAGGCGCTCGTCGATCTCGTCGACCGTCGCACCGAGGAGGCGCCCGATCTGAGTGACGAGTCTGTCGCGCTGGATCTTGCCCGTCGACTCGGCGTTTCGTGGATCGTCGCGGGAGGGTTTCAGCGGCTGGACACCCAGCTGCGGATCACTGCGCAGATCGTCAGCGTCGGGGACGGCGCACGAGACCGTCAAGGTCGACGGTGGGCTCCGCGAAATCTTCACCCTTCAGGATCGGATCGTCGACGAGCTCCACGACGGGTTTGCCAAGATCGCCGGCGAAACTGAACCCCCATCCGCGGCACCTGAGGCCGTTGACAACACAGGGCCGTCGCCGGAGCTGTCGCCGGGGCAGCGGCCGGGGCCATTGCCCGGGCGGGTCACCGTCCGACCTGTGCGCATACAGACTCCACCTGCTATCGACGGTCGACTCGATGACGAGGTCTGGAGCGAGGCCTTTCTCATCACGGACTTTGTCCAGAGCGACCCCCTGGACGGCGCGCCGGCCACCGAGGAAACCGAGGTCTATCTGGCCTATGACAGCTCGAACATTTATCTGGGTTTTCACGCCCGCTATGAGAACCCCGGAATCATGCGGGCCAATCGTGTCGACCGGGATCGCGCCGACCGCGGCGATGACGTCATCCGTGTTTACTTCGATACGTTTCTCGACCAGCAGCGGGCCTACGCCTTTTCGGTGAACGGATACGGCGTGCAGGGTGACTCCATCATCGGAGGCACGCGCCGCGGCGGCGGATTGGGAGGTGGCGGCAGCACCTCCAGAATGATTCCCTTTGGCGATCGGTCCTGGGACGCCCTCTTCAGGACCGGCGGACAGGTCGTGGACGATGGCTTTACGGCCGAAATGGCCATCCCGTTCAAAAGCCTTCGGTATCCGGCTCGTGGCGCCGACCTACCTCACAGCTGGGGATTCCAGATCGTGCGGAGCATTCGCGGCAAGGACGAGACGGTGGTGTGGTCCCCCGTGTCCCGTGACGTGGCCGGGTTTCTCCCGCAGATGGGTGTGCTCGACGGTATGACAGGGCTCTCGACCAGCCGCAACTTCGAGATCCAGCCGACCTTCACCGCCTACCGGTTTGGCACGCTCGACGAGGAGGCCGGCCAGGTCGTCGATGGCGAACCACGCCCCGAGGGCGGGGTGAACTTCAAATACGGACTGACCTCAGATCTTGTCTCCAACTTCACCATCAACCCTGACTTCTCGCAGATCGAGTCCGACCGACCACAAGTAGAGGTCAACCAAAGATTCGCGCTCTTCTTTCCCGAGCTTCGACCGTTCTTTCTCGAGGGCGCCGAGGTCTTTGAGATCGAGGCACCGATCACGGCCGTGCATACCCGGACCATCGTCGATCCCTTTTATGGGGCGACGGTGACAGGGAAGGCCGGCAATGCCCAGATCGGGGTGCTGTATGCCAACGACGAGGCCGCAAGCCTCGAGATCGACGATCCGCTCGATCCTGGTTTCGACCAGTCGGCGCAGACCTTCGTCGGTCGTATCCGATACGACCTCTACCCAGAGTCCTTCATCGGGGCGATCTTCACCGACCGCGAGTTTCTCGATGGCTCAAGCCGACTCGCCGGCATAGACAGCAACTTTCGCATCGGCGATCAACATTCGGTCGGCTTTCGCGCCATGCGGACCGACCACCAGGAACCGACCGACCTCGACGGCACCGCTGGACTGCACTCGGACGGATACCTCCTCGACCTCGGGTTCCGCCGGCGCAGCCGCAACCTGAGCTACGCCTTCGATGCGTACGCCCTGTCGCCCGAGTTCAAGACCGACGTTGGCTTCGTGCGGCGGACCGACGAACGACGGGTCGGTGGACAGGTGCAATACGCGTGGTGGCCGCACAACTGGCTGATCAGCTGGGGTCCGGAGGTGCGATACCGTCAGAACTACACCTTCGATCAGACTCTTCAAGACAAAGAATTCCAGGCTCGAGTCCGGGCCAACTTCGCCAAGAACATCCGCTCCAGCGCCGACATCAACCAGGACATGGAGCGGTATGAGGGCATCAACTTCGACAAAAGGCAGTACAACCTGTTCAGCTTTGTCAACACGAGCCAGATCGTCTCGATCGGCGCGGGATACCGATGGGGCGACGAGATCTATTTCGACGCCGTCAATCCGTTTCTCGGACGGGAGCGCAGTTTCCGAACGTTCATCACCGTCCGACCGATGTCACGGTTGTCGTCGGAGATCAGGGTCACCACCAGTCGCTTCACCGACCCCTACGGCTTTTTCGTTCCCGGCCTCAACGAGGGCGAGCGAGACGAGAACGGCGAGCTCTTCGACGTCAAGATCTTCCGCGCGCTGAGCACCTATCAGTTCACCGACCGCCTCCTGTTCCGCAACATCACCGAGGTGAACAGCTACGACGAGACGCTGGGATTAAATTTTCTCTTGACCTATCGGGTCAACTCGGGGACGGCGCTCTACGTTGGTTATGATGATCACTACCGGCAGCGAGAGCAGTTTGAAGAACAGATGAACATCACCGGCACTGGGTTTCAGCAGACCAATCGCGCGATCTTCACGAAGTTCCAATACCTCTTCCGGTACTAAGCCCGGGCTCGACAGGAGACCACCGTCATGATGAGATTGCAATCAGCCGCAATGGCGGTCGGTCTTGTGGCAGGTTGTGCGAGCGCGCAGGAGGTCCAACTGGACCGACTGACGCTGCCCGACGGTTTCCACGTCGAGGTCTTCGCCAGCGATGTCGAGAACGCTCGGCAGATGGCATTGGCGCCAGGCGGCACACTGTTCGTCAGCACGCGTCAGGCGGGCAACGTGTACGCGGTGCTGGATGAGAACAACGACCACGTCGCCGACAGCGTGCTGACCATCGCCAGCGGTCTCAACATGCCCAACGGCGTCGCCTTCAGGGACGGCGACCTGTATGTCGCCGAGGTCAACCGGGTGCTCCGGTACGACGGGATCGAGTCCAGGCTGGACAGTCCGCCAGAGCCGGTCGTCCTCAACGACCAGTTGCCCACGGAGCGCCTCCACGGCTGGAAGTACATCGGGTTCGGGCCGGACGGGAAGCTGTACGTGCCGGTTGGTGCGCCGTGCAACATCTGCAACCGTACCGGTGAGGACGCGCGCTTTGGCACGATCCTACGAATGAATCCCGACGGCACCGGTGAGGAGATCTTTGCGCGGGGAGTCCGGAACTCGGTCGGATTCGACTGGCAGCCCGGAACCAACGAGCTGTGGTTCACGAACAACGGGCGAGACCGTCTCGGAGACGAGAGCCCACCGGATACATTGCATCGCGCGCCGGAGACTGGGCTGCACTTCGGCTATCCGTACTGTCATGGCGGCGATCTGCAGGATCCCGAGTTCTCCGACCGTCCGTGCAGTGAGTTTCATCCGCCTGCTCGACAGCTCGGACCACATGTGGCCTCGATCGGGATGACTTTCTACACTGGGTCGATGTTTCCGGCCGAGTATCGCAACCAGATCTTCATCGCCGAGCACGGGTCGTGGAACCGGAGCCCGGAGGCCGGCCACACCGGCTTCCGCCTCACGGTCGTCAAGGTCGACGGCGACCGCACCGTCGGATACGAAACGTTCGCCGAAGGCTGGCTCGGTCCCGACAACGAATCGTGGGGACGCCCCGCCGACGTGATCGTCATGCCCGACGGCTCGCTCCTCGTCTCCGACGACACCGCGCACGTCATCTACCGCATTTCGTACGACGGGTGACGTCTGGTATCGTAAGGGTTCCCTTCTCCGGTGAGGTGGCTGAGAGGCCGAAAGCGGTGGTTTGCTAAACCATTGAGGGGGCTTAAACCTCCTCCCAGGGTTCGAATCCCTGCCTCACCGCCATTTCTTACTTATCTCGTTCCGCCCACAAAACCAGGGTGAACTCACTAACTGTGCCGTGTTTATTGATGTATCATGGTGTCAGCTCCGATTCGGTCAGGGGACAAGAAGACCATTAAGGTCCTCTGAAGACACGGATAGTCGCTACGCTTTAACTACGGCAGGTCAACCGTCAGTCATGGGCCTCTATCACCGGGCGGACAGCCCCTACTACTGGCTGCAGATTCGGCGCGCCGGTCAGCGCGTCGCCGAATCCACCGGCATCCCCATCGACGGCGGCACCCCCACGCAGACGCGCCGCAACCGGCAGCTCGCGCAAGAAGTCTACGCCGCCACGATGGCCGACCTCGCGCGACAGCGATACACGCTCCCTTCGACGCGGGTGCGGATCACGTTCTCGGCGTATCGCCAGTGGTACGAGACGCACCATACGTCCCAGAAGCGTGGATGGCGCCGCGAAGCCTCGATCCTCCGGCAACTCGGGCGCTATTTCGACTCGAAGCCCCTCCACCTGATCACGCAAGACGATGTCGTTGAGTGGCGGACCCAGCGGGGCCTCGACCGAGTCGCGGGCCGACGTCTCGCGCCGGGCACGGTACGCCGTGAGTTGGAGCTGCTGCGCTGCCTCCTCAACACCGCGATCCCCGCCTACCTCCAGACGAATCCTGTGGTCGGCGTGCGGCTCCCGCGGAGCCTCACCCGTGACATCCGCATCCTGAGCCGGGACGAGGAAGCGCGTCTTCTGGCGCACGCCACCGGCCATGAGCGCGCCCTGATCCTGTGCGCGCTCGATACGCTCCAGCGCTTGACGAACGTGATCATGTTGCAACGGGAGCAGGACCACGAGACCTACATCACCGTGCTCGAGCCCAAGACTGGGACCAGCTACAAGGTGCCCGTCTCCTCGCGGCTGCGGCAGGCGCTCGATGCCCTGCCGCTCGACGGACCGGCGTATTTTCCCGCCTGGGCCACGCGGCCTCCGACGACGCGCAACAACGCCGTGCATCTGGCGTTCCAGACGCTGTGCCGGGCGGCAGACATCCCCGTGGGGCGTCGAGACGGGGGCCTCACGTTTCATTGCCTCCGCCACACCGGCGCGTCGCGCATGCTTGAGGCGGGTGTTGACATTGAAACCGTCCGGCGGATCGGCGGCTGGGCGAACTACACGCAGCTGCAGAAGTATCTGCACCCGACCGACGACGCGAGCCGCGCGGCCGTCGAGAGCATTGGGAACGGCACGGCCACACAACCAGCACGCGCTGGCCAGAACTAGATCGAGGCCCGATCCCATGGTGCCACGGAGGAGAATGGATGATGAAGAAAGAATCTCCAAGCAACAGTGACGCGCTTGCCTTCAGCAAGCGGGAACAGCTGGACAAGAAGGGCGCGGTCCCCGACAGCGCCGACGTCGCGTTCAGCAAGAAGGCGCAGCTTGACAAGAAGGGCGCGCCGCCTGACGCGGATCTGCCGTTCAGCAAGCCGCAACAGATGGGGAAGTCGCCGGGCGCCACGCGCTCCACGCCCCCGACGATCACGCGACCACGCCCGAGTCTCCCCGACGCGGATCTGCCGTTCAGCAAGACGAAGCAGATGGGCAAGGCTACCGGCAGGAAGACACGCCCCGCGCGCTAGCGTGCTCTGACGGCACAGGGCGAGCCGTGCCGTCGGTGCAGGATGCTCGTTTACCGTGGGGCACCCGCCACATAGGCTCGTTCGGGGAAGCCTGTGTTCCCAGCGGGTGACCCCGCTCCCGCACGGCACGCCGCTTGTGTATCCTCTATATACGGGTCCTTGCAACCGATGTGCGCCGCGTAGCGTTCCGAACGCCCTAAGGCTGATGCTCAATCCACCTGAGCGACGGCGAATTGGCCTGTAATCACCTGCAAGCGAGATGGGGAGTCGAATACTGTGGTGACTGATTGGTCGGCGCTGCCGATGCGAATAGTTTTCTGGATCGTGACGGTTGGCTTCGCTACGTCCCTGACAGCCTGCGGGGGGTCGCGAAGCGATCGTCCGTCCAACCTGATCGTCATCTCGGTCGACACGCTCCGCGCCGATCACATGAGCCTCTACGATTACCCGCGGAGGACCACGCCACGGATCGACGCGTTCGCCGAAACGGCCGTGACGTTCGACCGGGCGCGTGCGCCGTGGCCGAAGACCGTCCCGAGCATGGTGTCGATGTTCACCAGCCGACCCCCGCACGTCACTGGGGTCATGTTTGGGTCACGCGACCAGTACATCCGGGACGAGGAGCTGCTGCTCGCGGAGATTGCCAGCCAACAAGGGGTGACGACGGGGGCGGTGATCTCCAACGCCGTACTCGGCGCCGCCACGAATTTCGGGCAAGGGTTTCATGACTACATCGAGACGTACAAGATGCTCGAAGGTGCCTCGGGCTTCCGGGCGGACACGGTGACCTCGTTCGCGGCTCAGTGGCTTGAGGGGCGACGAGCGGACGAGCCTTTTTTTCTCTGGGTCCATTATGTGGACCCCCATGCCACGTACGCACCGCCGTCGGAGTACGCGGCGCCGTTCTTCGATGATGCGCTGTATGACGACACACAGTTACGGCTGAACGACGACACGAATTTCAACAGCGGCGTGGCCGGCCGATACTGGCGGCGCAACGGAGGCCAACGAGAGCTCGGGTGGTACGTCGCCAACTACGATGGAGAGATCGCCTACACCGACGCGGAGGTTGGCCGGCTGCTCGACGTGATCGCTGAGCGCGGCTTGCTATCGAACTCGGTCATCGTGTTCACCGCCGACCACGGAGAGAGTCTGGGCGAGCACAACTACTTCTTCGAGCACGGGTGGTATCCGTACAACGCCACGGCCTGGATTCCGTTCCTGGTCTACTGGCCAGGCCTCCCTGAGCCAGGGCTCAAGATCGCCTATCCGGTGAGCTTGATCAATCTCGTGCCGACGATCGTCGACCTCATGGGTTGGCAGATCAGTGAACCCGACCGTTTGTTCGGACGCTCCTTGGTGCCTGTCCTCGTGGGCGAGCAGGACCGTGTTGACGACTACGTGGTGGTCGAGGCGGGCGAGGGAGGGCTTCGGGAGGACGAGTTTCTACGGGCCATCGAAGATGGCCGCTGGAAACTCGTGCATGTGCCCAACGAGAGTTACCAGCGCGGCATGCAGCGGATGCCGTACGAGCTTTACGAGGTGCGGGCTGATGCGATGGAAACAAACAACGTCGTGGATGAACACCCCGAGTTGGTGGCCCTGATGAAAGGACTGCTGGAGCGGCGATTGACTGATGCCGCGTCCGGCCGTGTGGAGACCCAGCAACCGAACTACTCGCAGGAGGAACTCGAGAACCTTCGCTCCCTCGGGTACATCAGGTAGCGCGACGGAGAGGTTATGGGTAGCCTCAGGACCTCCGTCACGCCCGGTCGCGCATCTGCGTGCCCGGCCCGACCGCCGACCACGCCACGAGTCGGCCCGCTCGACGGGATCGGGTGTCCACATGGACGCCCCAGCGGTAGTAGCCGACCGCCCCGATCCGTGGGTCCCAAAAGTCTGGCTAGGAGCTAGCCTTAGTTTCCGCCTGGTCGAGCGAGGACAGCTATTTAATTGATTTTCCCAACAAGGCGGCTTTCAAAGCCGGAAGCTCAACAGGAGGACGACGCTCCTCAAAGGTTCTTTGATCCCTTTCCTCGTCGGGATCAAATCCGGCTCGGCGGATTGCGCTATAAATTCTTTCTTCCACCCATTCTGCGCTTTCTTTCAAAAGGTCTAGTGAGTTACGATTTTTGTACCTACCATTCTTCATGACTAAAATGGAGCTTGCATCTTCCGGCTTAATATCCAGAAGTGGCGTGGGAACACGGGTAGTTCCATCTCGCTCCATCCACACCTCCTGCACAGCCCATTTGTACTCGTGAATAATGTTGTTTCGTTCCTTTCTAAGGAACTGCCAGAAGATTGAGTGATCCTCCTGATTCGCCTTGATGAATTTCCACTCAGAGTTAATTTGATCGCGTATTTTCCGATCGATGTCAGGGTTTCTTGCATCTTCCTTAAATAGCTCAATTGAGGTCCTAAGCAGCGTGCAGGTACCTATCCAAGCAACCATCCAGTCTGACAAAACCAACTTTGAGGAATTTAAGTATTGCTCTAGATGCCGGATGCCACTCCTGCCATCAGAAAGCGCCCGATACGAGGTGAGGAAATATTTCACCGGACTGTAGTAGCCACTGGCGACTGTGAACTTCCCGCCCACGAGAATCTTCTTCATCGCAGAATCGTCCAGGTTCTGAGGCCGTCACGGGGCCGTGCGGCCATCGTACCCGCTTGCCGGCCCTCACGTCACCCGCTCGGGCTCAGCCAGATCCAACGCGAAGGCGGTGATGCGCGTGAGCCACCCGCGCAAGAATCGCACCTGGGCCGGGGCGCGTTGGACCAACCGCCCGATCCGCGCGGCCCGGATCTGAATCAGCCGCGCATGCACGACACGCACCCCGCGTCGGCGAAGCGCCGCGCGCGTCTTCGGGCCGAGCCGGCCGTCGACCGCGACGCCGCCGATGGCCCGCTGCAGATCCTTCACGGCCTGGCGCGGTCCCGAGAGCACGCCGTCATCGACCACCTGCGCGCGCAGCGGATCGGGGATCCTGGCGAATCCGGGATCCTCGACATACCGCCGCCGGTAGATCGCCCGCGCCTCCGTTTTCGTCAGGCGGCGCACGTCGTCCGCGGTGACGGCCTGGTCGCGCCAGGCCCGCAGCGTGCGCTGCGTGATGCCGTATTTGGTCGGCCCGCCCCGGTCGACGGGGTCGTGGACGTAGCCACCCTCACGGCGGATCACGTCGTCGAGCATCTGGTCACTCGTCATGGTGGCAGCCGATCAACTGGACACCAGACGGCGCGCCATGCGCGTCGGCGTCGGTCTGTCGGCACTCATTCCTTGACTCGATTCCGCTCTTTCCCCCTAAGGCGTTCCACCGTGCGCATCGTGCCCAGCCCCAGCATGCCCATCAGGATCGGCATCATCATGGCCATGTCGAGCGGTTGCACCTTGTCGGTCAAGGCCCCGATGTAGGGCACGAGCAGGAAGTTGTTGCCGAGTCCTAACGCGCAAATCCAGCCGATCATCGGGCGCCACCCCGCGACGAAGGGGGATGCATGCTGACCCTCCGCTCGGTTCGCCGCGATCTGCGCGAGCATCACCTGGAGCTCGCCGGCCTGATCAAGCCGCTCGAGCTCAGCGGTGGCTTTCTCGCGTGCGTCTTTGTCCGGGATCAGGCGCTCGATGAGAGGTAGTAGCGCGGCGAACGCGCCGAAGATCGCCATCACAACACCCGCGCGCCGACGATGACGCCCAGCACGAAGACGGCGATCGTGACGATCACGACCGCGCGCCCCGTGTAGCCCTTGTTGGCGAGGATGAACAACAGCGAGTCCGCCCGCTGCTCAAACGTCGTGTCTGTCTGTCGTGGCATGGCTATCCTCCTGTTGAAAAGTCGTGCGTGAGCGTCACGCCGTCCACGGTGAACGTGACCGTCGTCCCCACCGTGCCTGACCGGCGGAAGACGGCCTGCCCGTCCTCGATCCACGCGGCCGGCGGGCTCGCCGCGTTCACCGCCGTGCGATTGCCGCCCTCGCCGTTGCAGTCCGACGCGGGCCGGCACCACACCGTAGCCGCGTCGCCACCGGTACGAGTGAAGACTTGGCCCGGGCCGATTTGATAGATCACGGCTCCGTTATCATTGCTGCCGGACGCGATGATGGATGCCGGGCCTGACGGTGGATTTCCGGTGGAGTCGTCACCATCGCCACCGACGCCGCCCTCGCCGCCGGTGCCCCCATCCCCACCCGAGCCACTCCCCCCCTCACCGCCGGTGCCCCCGCCGGCCGTGACCGGGCCGGGCTGGTTATTGAGGATGTTCGCGGGACCGCAATGATCAATGTTGACCGTGACCGGAGTCGGGGTGCCCGAGCCGGACCCCACCACCACGCACGGGGGGGTGGGGTCCGTCGGGAACTGGCAGGCCGCCAGCAGGCCCAGGCCCCCGACCAGGCCCATCGCCGGCACGAGCCGCGTGAAACGTGCGCGTGGTCGTGTCATCGTGTCTCCTCCTGGGGTGCCAGCGGCGCCCAGCGTGCGGCTTGGGCCACGGAGACGCGCGCGATCCGCGCCGCCCGCTCGCCTTCGGCCTTGATTTGATCCGGGTCCTTCGTCATGTCCGGGCAGCGGATGACGCAGCCCTGAAATTGCGTCCGCACCGCGCACCCGCCGAGCAGCACGGCTGCCAGCCCGAGCGCGACGAGGACCAGTCCTGGTTGATACATGTGTGGCTCCTCTCTTTCTCTGTCCGCCACCAAGAGAAAAGGCCGCCTCGCCCGAGGATGACGGTGCATCCTCAGAGAGACGGCCTCGCTCTCGTGGCCCTGTCGTGGTCAGTTCACCGCGTGGCCATGCGGGTTCGGGCTGCAGACCCTAGAACCAACCGGGGTTCGTGAGATGTGTTTCCTGTACGTCCTCCCTTACGGCGCCGCAATCAGAACCTGGATGATCTCGACGAGTGCCCACACGACGGCCATCATCCCGGCGCCACCCATCGTCTTCGCATGGCCGTTCAGCCGACCGGTCGCCGGGCGCGCGGGCACCGGCGTGCGCTCGCCGAGCCGCGTCAAAAAGAGGATGCGCTCGTCGAGCCGCGCGATCAGTTCACCCTGCGCAATCTGCCGCCGCTCGATGCCGTCGAGCCGCCGCGCCATCGGCGCGAGTGCCGCCGTGATCTCGCCCCGGAACTCGGTCGTCACTGGGGGGCGACCACCGCCCTGCGCGTCGTCGCGTCGATGCGCAGGGCGGTCTGATACAGCTCCGTCACGGCGACGCCGTGCACGTCGGCGAGCAGCCGCATCGCCCAGTGCCGCCCCGAGGGTTCGTACCGGGTCTCGATCATCGCCAGGTCTGACAGCGCGGTCACCTCGGTCAACCAGCCCCGCGTGTCGGCGACATAGGTGTCGAGCCGCGTGATGAGATCCGCCTGCTGCGCGGCGGGCAGCTTCCTGGCCAGCGCCGTGATCACCGCCAGACTCGGGACCCCCACGTTGATCGTGCGCTCACCGGTCACCGTTGTGGCGATCGGCGCGTCGGCGTCACCCTCGACAATGGGGTCCTCGGCCTCCCACAGTCCCACGACCGCTCCGGCGAGATCAACGATGGCCCACACCGACGGGCGGTCAGACGCCGCAATATACCGCCAGTTCACGGAGCGTGACCCTGTTCCAGCGGTACTCTGGCGAAAGCGGCCCACGGTCGTCGTGGCGGTCGAATCATTAAATGCCCAGAGCCCGATATCCGAGTTTCCACTGTACGTCACCGACGGGAAAAACGAGTAGTCATGCATTGTGATGTTCCCCCCCGCGGTGGACGACCCCGTTCCAGTTTTGATCTGCCCGGTTCCGACTGAATCGGTGGCGAGACGGGCCTGGGGAAAGGTCCCCGCCGTGATCTTGCTCGCGTTGAGGCTGGCGATGCGCGCCGCCGCGACGGTGCCGGTGGACACGTTGGAGCCGTTGAGTGCCGTGAGGTTCGCGCCGCTCAAGTCGTCGAGGATCGTGCTCGACAGCGGCCCGTTGATCTTGCCGTCCGCCCCCACCAGCGCGACGTCGCCGCTGCCGGCCTCGAGCGCGCCTCCCACGTCGAGCGCGCCTCCCACGTCGAGCGCGCCTCCCACGTCGAGCGCGCCTCCCACGTCGAGCGCGCCTACCACGTCGAGCGCGCCTCCCACATCAAGATCCGTGGCCCAGCTCAGCCCGCCGCTTCCGTCGGTCTGCAGGATCCCGTCGGCCGCACCGTCATCCGCTGGCCACGTCAGGTTGTACGGGGTGGCGGCGCCAATCCGGAACGTCTGGGTCAGGTAGCTCATCCCCTGTGCCACGACAGGCTGCAGCGCGGCCCCCACGCCCAGAGAGAGCGCGGCCACCAGCGCCACGACAACGCCCATCACGCCGCGACTAGTTCGATCGCATGAGTTCAAATCCCCACCCCCAGGCGGAATAGCCGCCACTGACCTGCAGCTTCACGGCGTAGTCCTTCGCGACCCCAGCCGCGGCGAACGTGATGGCGCCACTGGCCACCTGGGCCCCCGTGGCGGACGTGCTGCTGATGGTGACGAGGGCGGTATTGGGCGCGTCGGTCAGATTGACGAGCGCGGCCGTCACGGTGCCCCCTTCCGTCTTGAGCATGCCGCGGAGATGCCAGGTGCCTGTCAGGTCACCGCTGTCGAGCGGGATGATCACGGTGCCCGGCGCGAGCGTGTCCCCCGTCGCCCCGGCCGGATAGGCGCTGTCCGCGATGACGAGGGCTGCGCTGCCCCCCAGAAACTTGGTCTCCCCCACCAGCGACTGCGAGAGCTGCGTGGCCTGGACGTGGTCCTGCGTCCAGATCGTCACATCATGCGCATCGGTAAGCTGGAACTTGTAGCTCGCGGCCGCGAGGAAGATGGTGGCCCGGCCCGCGGCATCCAGGATGATGGGATTGGTGTGCGCCGACCTAAGCGCGGTGTCGGCATACGTCGCCTGCGGCGTCGACGTGCCGGCCACAGAGGTGTAGAGCTTGCACCCGCTACAGACGGTGCCGTTGTCGTCAAAGAACTGCTGCGTGGGCGTCGGCATCACGGTGCCGGTTTGCGCCGCGGCCCAGGGCGACCCCGCCATGACGCCCAGCAGGCTGACCACCGCCACCACCCGCCCCGAGACGTGGGTCCGTCGTGTTCGGATCATGCTCCCCGTACCGTACTGAATGTCGATCTCATCGACCAGCCCCCGCCTCGACCGCCTCGCGCGCGTCGGCACGCCGGAGGACCTCCGCCCGTACCTCTCTCGAGAGGATGCGCTGATCAACGGCCAGCCCCAGCCACGCGTCAAAGGCGTCCTCGGCCATCGTGTCTCGGGCCGCGTCGAGGATCGCCACCTTCTCGGTGTTGGAACCGGCCGAGAGCAGCGTGTCCACCAGCGGGTCCGCCTCCCCACGCAGGATGCCGATTCGGAGCTTCGTGCGAATCGGGTTCTCCCGTTCCGCGCGCTCGCGCGGGGAGTCGTAGAGCGCCCGGGTGAGCTGACGCGCCAACGTGTTGCGCTCGTCGGTGGTCTGCCGGTCGGCGGGCAGCTCCAGGTAGGCGCGAATCGCCTCATTGATCGCCTCGTTTTCGGTCAGCCGACGCTGGGCATCGCCGCGGTCCGCCTGCCGCTGCGCCCCGCGGAACGCCTCGATCTCGCCGTAGTTCGTGATCCGCACGAACCGACCGATGATGTTCGACACCACCGGCAGCTCGAGGACCTTCTGCGCCGGGGTCCGCTCGCGCGGGCGTTGTTCCCCGGGGTAGAACTTCCAGACGATGCCGCCGCCCAGCTGCTGAAATTGCCACCCGATGAACTTCTTGACCGTGCGCCAATCGCGCGCTTTAAACTCATCCTCGGTGAAGACGTACCGGCCTCGGAAGGCGTCGTAGGGGTTCCGGCCGGACACGAACTGGACGGTGCTGAGGCCCGCTTCGAAGACCGGCGCGACACTCGGAAACTGTCCGGCGCTGTAGTCCGCCAACTGGCCGAGGCTCGAGAAGACATCGTCGTCCTGCGTCACCTGGAGCGCCTTCCAGAACAGCCCGCCGATCAGGCGCCCCATGTCGTCCTGGGGGATGCGGATGTAGATCACGTTGTCGTGGGCATCGACTCCGACCGGCACCGGGATGTAATTCGTGCGGTCGTACTCCGACACCTTCTGAAAGAGTCGCTTCAGGTCCGGCCCGAGGAGCCCGGCGAGCGCCAGGAACATGACCGCTTTGGGCAGCAGGTTGGCGGTGGCCGTCTTCCACCAGAAGCCGGCGCGGGTGCGGGGCTCCGTGGCCGTCTTGAGATCCGAGCGCACGCCTTGGAAGATCGCATTCGAGAAGAGCAGCAGGTTGTTCTGCGCCGCCTTCGCCGTGCCGCCGGCGAGGAAGTCGGGGCTCCCCATCCGCTCGCGAATGAACGCGCGGTCCTGGGGTGAGATGTCGGCGATCTCTCCGTCCCCCCGAAAGTGGTAGATCCCCGCGCCCTTGGGGAGTGTTTCGATGAAGTCGCCGACCTCCTTGATCGCATCCAGCATCTTGATGAACGGCCGGAACACCATCCGGCGTGGCTTCGGCGTAAACGTCGTCACGCCGAGCCGGGCCAGCACGTCTTCCATTTGCGTGTCTTCGCTCTCGCGACCGAGGATGAAGTCGTTGTAGGTGATCGAGAGGATGCCGGCTTTCTCGGATGCGATCAGGTCCCGATAAGCGGCCAGTTCCTTCGCGCTCGGGCGCGCGGACAGCCCAAACGCGCGCACCTTGGCCATCGGCACCGCCTGCCAGTAGCGCAGGAGCGTGTCGCCAATCCCCGTCCCCCGCATCTGGGGCGTCGCCTTCCAGAACCGCCCCACGTCCCGCGCCAGATTGAATGTCTGAAACCCGAGGTTGAACGTCGTGAACACCGGCCGGAAGTAGCGGCCGTTCACCATCTGGAGCAGCTGGATCACCATCAGGTTCTGCCCGACGCTGTTGTTCTCCAGCGAGTCCGCAATGTACCGGTCGACATAGACGCCCACCGGCCGGCCGTCTTTGAAATACCGCACCAGATGTGTGTCTCGGTCCTTCGATTCGATGGGACGGTGCCCCGTCCCGGTCCAGACGGTCTTCGCGGGCTCGATGTCCTCCGGAAAGTGCTGGTGCAAGAGCTCAATGCCCTTGCGCTTCACCTTGTTGTGCTCGATCGCCCGCAGGGTCACGAGGGTCTTGAGCACCGTCGCGTCGGCGGGATGGGCGATGGACTTCAGGGTGCCAATCTGTCGATAGACCCGCGACGTCACTCCGGCCTCCATGTGGTCGATGACCTGGAACGTCACATACGCTGGGTTCGCCTGCATCTGCTTAAAGAGCTCGTCCGTATACAGCCCTTCGGCATGGGCCTGGGTCGCCACGTCCTTGACGACCGCGCGGAACCGATCGGCGGCCGCCGTCGCGACGCGGGCACGGGCGGGACCGAGATCGGCGATCACGCTGTCGCGCAGCTCCGTCGCGTTCGCCGGACTCAGGCCCTTCGGATTCGCCACGTCCGACCGGTCCCCGGCGACAATCCGGTCGTAGAACAGCAGTTCGCCAAACGTCGCCCAGCCGACGCCGGACTCGAGGATCTCCTGATGGATTGGCGCGAACCGCTCTTCGACAAACCCCTTGAGCTTGCCCCCGAGGTAGTTGCGCTCGGACAGCAGATAGCGCGGATCATCGTCCGGGTTGATCGTGACGCCGCGTTGCTTGAGCTCATGCACCCGGTCAATAAACGTGGTGTGCTTGTCGAGGAGTTCGTGTCGGAGTCTGAACCAGAGGTGTTGACGCCGCTCGGTCGTCTGCCTCTGACGCAGCTGCTCTAACTCGATCGCCTTGACGTCCCCCTCGTGCCACATCCGCCGCGACCCGGCCCGGCGCCGCGCGACCAGGTCGACGCGCGTCCCGGAGAGCTGTTCCTGGAGGTCGAAATACGCCTGCTTCACGTCGGGCTTCGCGTCGAGCCCGTCAAAGAACGCCTGGGCAAACTGCGGGGCGTCGCGCTTCAACAGCTCCGGGTCGTTGAGCAAGACTGACACGGCATCGGCGTAGAGCTCGCGCGCGCTGTCGCGGTATTGCCGGAAGCGCGCAGGGCTCGTCGCCCGATTCCACGGGCGCCAGGTGGCCGAGAGCCTCTTGAGTTCGTCACGGATGGCGGTGTTCTTGATCGTTGTGCCGTCCGGGGCGGTGAAGGTGCCCCGGAGATACGACCGGAGCGAGCGGAGCCGGCCGAGAATATTGCCGCGCTTGAGGGTCGGGGTCGGGAGCCAGTCGAGGAGATGCCCAATCTCGTGCGCGAGCGTCTTGGCGAGCTGCTGTTCCTGGCCTCTCTTAAAGAGGTCCGCCGCCAGGCGAATCGAGCCCGGACGGAACTCCCCGACCTGGCCGGCCTTTCGAAACGCGCGCACCACCTTCGGCGTCCGCTGGAGGCGACGCGCCAGGTCGACCAGTTCCGGAAACTCAATCGGGTGCATCGTCGCCGGTCGCGCGGGGGTCGTCGTCGCGCGGCCGGGGCGCGTCGGGGCGAAGGTGCCGACGTTCGCGGCACCAGAGCCGCCACCCGTGGGTGGGGGCTCGTCGGTCGTGTCCGGGCGCTCCTCGCGTGCCGGCGATGTCGGAATCGTCTTCCCGTCGGCGCGCGTGACGTCGTCGATGCCGAGCGCCCGCGCTGCCGCCAGGGCATCCGCTTCGCTCGGCCACGTCAGTGATCTGATCCGCGCACGAAAGAGACCGGGCCCGTGTTGGGCGATCTGCGCCGCATCTTCGTCGCTGATGGGCGCGCCGGTCGCACGGTCGGCGTATGCCAGGTCCTTGGGTACCGATCCGCCGAAGCTCCACGTGCCGGCGGGCTTCTTCGTCAGGACCAGCGGGAGCGGGCGGCGGGTGGTGGGCGGGGCGGCGGCTGGTGTGGTGGGGGAAGGCTCTACACGTCCGAGTCGGGCCACGGGGCGCCCGATTCTTTGGCTCGGCGGAAGCCTTCGGCGGCCGCTTTCTTCCACTCCTCGAAACGACTCCCTGCTGGTGGCCGCGTAGGCGGCGTCGGAGATGCGGCCTGCGGCGTGGGCGTCTTCAAGGGCGTGGGTGATGCGGCGTCGGACATCATCTGGATTGTACTCCTCTTGGTTGAGGACGTCGACTCCCACGATCTCGGGCGCAGACCCGCGATTGTCGATGACGGTGAACCCGACCCGGTCGTTGTCCGCGTACTGGGCCTGCAAGGCCCTGAACGTCTCGCGGGCCTGCCCGTGGTTGCGCACATGCTGATCGATCGTGACGATGCGTCCCTGTGTCTCCGCCCGCGGCACGACCCCGTCCCGGAACGCGACGACCGGATCGCGGAGCACGTGCGCGATGCCCACCTCAAGGCCGGCCTCCAGAGCCGTCTCGATGTTTCGCGTCGCCCCATCACGACGGGTCAGGTTGGAGTCGTAGATCGTGTGTGCCGCATCTACGAGCTCAGGCGTCCTCTGAAGCGACGTCGTTTTTCCCGACCCCGGCCCGCCAGACAACATGAGCATGAGGTCGCCGGGTTGGGCCGCCTCCATCCGCGTCTCGAAGATGTGGTGCGCCAGGGCGGACGAGGGCTGGTGGACCGCCTGCGTGTGGCGGGTGCGGCTCTCCGGGTCCGTGTAGTCGTCGCCGAGGAGTGTCTTGGCGTGGTCGGCGCCCACCACCTTTCCGAAGCGGGCCTCATAGCGCTGCACCAGCTCGTCCGGGTTGGCTTCGACGGCGCGGATGGCGCGGGCCTGCACCGCCGCGTCCGCGTCAGATAATCCGTCGAGCGGGGTGACCTGAATCCGTGGGTCGCCAGCCTCCGGGGGCAGATCCGGCGTCCGCACCGTGGGGTCGCCTTGAAGGCGACGCTGCGCCACATCCACCGCGAGATCGGACACCACCGACCGTGTGCCGTCCCGGAGAAATGCCTGGAGTTTCTCGGCGACTTGGCCTCGGCTATAGCGAAACACGGGGCGACCGCTCTCCGGCGTGCCGCCGACGATGTCCCAATAGACCGCCGCCCCAGGCGTGCGCCCCTGCACCTCGAGATCGCCGCCGCGCCCTGGACCGGCCTCATGATAGGTCTTGCCCTGGAACGGAAACGCCTCCAGCTCCGCCGCGATGCGTCGAAGTTCACGGGTCTCGGGCTGTCCGAGGGCCTCCCGCGTCACCTGGGGTGCGCGCACACTCTTCCTGGCGGACAGGCGTTCGTCGATTGGGCCCAAGGACCCGGCGTGTGGCGCGGCCGTGCCCGGCGGACGATCCGCGCCGGGCAACTCCGGTGGTGACGGGGCCGTGGCGGCAGTGACCGGATCCGACACGGGACGCAGACTCGGATCACCTTGGTCGGCCGCGTCTCGTCTCACCCGTGTCGTCGCACGCCGCGGTGAGGACCCGTCGGAGGCGCGCGAGGCCATGGCCTGCACGCCCGCCCCCGCGACCCCGCCCCCCAGAACGCCCGCGATGGCGGCATCCAGCGTCATCTCACCCGCCGGGCGCCCCGCCGCCACGTTCTGGGCGACTTCCTGTCCGGCTTCCTGCATCCCTTCCAGCGCCGCGCCGAAGAGCCCCTCCACCACGCGCTGCCCGACGGCCTTGCCGCCGCCCGCCCGGAGGAGTTGTGGTCCGTATCCGAGGAGTGCCGTGCCGGCGATCAGTGGCACGTTGACCGCGGCCACCGTGGCCGCCCGGTGGGACGCCTGTTCAGGACTCAGCCCCGCGTCGAGCGCGTCGTTGTACGCGAACCCCCCTTCGATAAGGCTTTCCACGACGGCCCCGCCACTGGCGAACCCAGCCACCTCGAGCATCCGCTTGGCCCGTTGGCTCCACCCGGCCACTCGCCCGATGAGACTCACTGCCTTCGCGCCGCCGGTCGCCGGAATAAAAAAACCGAGCATCGAGCCGACCGCTTGCCCGCCGGTCGAGGCCCACCAGCGTGGGTCCTTCATCAATGCCGGGTTCTCCATCACCGACCCCATGACCTCGGCTGACGGGGCGAGAGCCTGCTGAATCCGCTCGTCGGTCGCCGTCAGACGGCTGCCGAGTTCAAACGGATCGCCTGCCATCTGGAGCACGCCCCCGAGCCCGCCCGCAATCGACGTGACGCCGCGACCGACGCCACGCGTCGCCTCGCGAAGCAGCTGATCCGCCGTGGCTGGCGGGCGGTCGATCGGATCGCGTGAGGGTGAGGGTGACAGTGGGTCATACGGCTGTGTGGCGGGTAGCGCGTCGACCGTCGGACGCACCGGGACCCGGAGCGATGCCAGCGGGGCGGTCGCGACCTCGGGCGACATCGCGAGCCGTCCCTCCCGGACGCGGGCCGCCGTCAGACGGGGGTCCTCGGGGGCGTGGAAGGATGGCACCGCCCCGAGATGGTCGGGGTCGACGGTGGCTCGCAACGTCTCCGGCCGTGGCGGGTCATCATCCGCCGAGGGAAGAACGACGCCACGCCCCACGGCCTCCGGGAATGAGGTCGATGGCGCTCGATCCGCCTCACGCCGTGGCCGTTTCGATGCGCGATACCGGATCGCGCGATTGGGAATAGGGGACGGGTCCCGGTCGCTGCGCCCCGAGAGGTCCGACATCGGGGCGGAGGTCAGCCGGTCGTCGGACACCGCCTGATCGCCGACGCGACGGGCCTCACCCGTCTGCGGCTGCAGCGGCCGTGCGCCACGCGGCGCCAGATCCGTCGGGACGACGGGGCGCAGGAGCGATGACGGGACGAGCGGGCGAGACTCGAGCGGGGCGAGGGCCGGCGGCTCCGGCCGTCCGCGACGTGCACGCACGGCCGGGTCGGTGCCGAGCGCGCGTCCGTCGCGTGGTCCGACATCCCGTGACGACGGCACCGCGGGCCGTCCAAACTCGTCGTCGTAGGTCGTCGGCGCATCGACCTCCTGGAACTGGTCGAACCACGACGCGCCCGACACAGGTGTCGGCGGCGACTCAGGGAACGCCGGCTCAAATTGGTCGAACCACGACGCGCCCGACACAGGTGTCGGCGGCGACTCAGGGAACGCCGGCTCAAATTGGTCAAACCACGACTGCGGCATCTACCGTCGTATGGGGACAACGACCCCACCTTGTTCTGGTGAGGTTGCGGTTGAGACTTCCTTCGGAGGCACCCACACCTCGAGGCCATCCGGGGTGTGAATCAGCTCCATCTCAGGATTCGGGTGTGTTGGGATTCGGACCCATCGATCCCACCCTTGTGCCGCACGGTAGGCGTTATACGCACCCAACCTGCGCTGTTGGACCTCCTCGTCGGTGAGGGGCCTGTAGTTAAAAGAATCCCGACGATCTTGAAGGCCGGCGAGTGCGTTGAACAGCGCGCGTTCGGCTGCCCCAATTTGCGCCAACGACGGGCCGGTAGGCGACTTTGACTCGACCGGTGGCGGCCTCCCCGCAGCCGTGAATTGCCGACGGAACGCCAGTTCGTCCTCGGTCGTCATCTGGTCGGTGGACTTGCCGAGACTGTTGGCATGGCGGGCGAGGGCCCGCCCGTAGTCGCTGGAGGCGGTGGTGCCTGCCGGTGGGTCGCCACGGAGCCGCGCGAGATTATCCTCGGAGTAGTCTCCCATCTGCAGACGCAGTCCCCGGGCGTCCAGCTCCGGGTAGAGTGCGACGATGCTGTCGAACATCTCGGCGTAGTCGTCAGCACTCTGCGCCGTGCCCAGGCCCGGCGCGTAGGTGTCGTAGAGTTCGTTCTGATCCTTCAGCCCTTGGCGTCCGCGTTCCGCGGCGGCCCCGCGAATATTGAGAATCTCTGCCGTCTTGAGTCCGCGCTCCAGCGCCCGCTGTCCCCACTGGGGGTCCCATTGGGTCGGCACATGCTGCGCGAGGCCGGGGGGATAGGCGTCCAGGATGTGGTCGCGCACCCGCACGAACGCCTGCGGCTGATCGGGTGCGTCCGCCGCCTGGATGCCTTGAATGAGCTGTGACGCAACCGTGAACCCGTTTGACTGGGCCCGGTACTTGGCCGCAAGCGCCTTCAGCTTCTCCGTGCGCCGCGTGTTGAACATGCTTTCCGCTCGATCCGCCAGGACGTGCTTCCCCTCGCTCCGCAGCCCGCGCATGGTCTCCGGCCAGTCGCCACCGCTCGCCTCGTAGGCCTGCGCGAGGGTGTCTTCGTCGGACCGCACCTGGTGCTCACGCTCGCGGTCATCCTTGAACGCCCGAAGCGACTCCACCCCATGCGCCAGATTCGCCAGTCCACTGAGCGTGCGGAGCGGGTCGGGCATCGGCGCTGGGGCCGGCATGGTGACGCCACGATAGGCTCTCGGGTGGTAGTACTGTCTCGCCATGGCTTACACCGGGTAGTACTGCGCGAACGGGTCGCGGTAGACGCTCTTCGTCATCGCCCCGCCGCCACGAGGCGCCTGTAACGCGGGGGCCTGCGCGCCGGGCGCGACTGGCGCCGCCGTACCACCCGGCACCCCGGGCACGCGCGCCGGGGTGTCCGAGCCGGATGGCCAGCCGAGACGCGGCGTGTACGTGGGCGGAGCCCCGGCGGGCGCGGGGAGTTGCGGCGTGTACGTGGGCGGAGCCCCGGCGGGCGCGGGGAGTCGTGGACGCGAGAGTTCATAGAGCGCCAGCAGGCTGTTGAGATACGCCTGCGCGCCGCCCTGCTCCTGCCCCCGCCCAGTCATTACCAGGCCCGCCAGATCGAGATCGAATCCGCGGGACGTGGCCGCGTTCCCAAAATTGGTTTGCCAGCTCTGGAGCGCCTGATTGAACGACCGATCCGACTCTCCCAGGGCGCGGTTGTAGCCCAGCAGGTAGTCGTCGAGCACGTTGCGGTAGTTCCGGTCGTAGGTATCGGCTTTCGTGGTGTAGCCGGTGGTCCAGTCCCGGACCTGGCGGTCGTAGACGTTCCCATACTCGTTCGAGGCGAACGCCTGGTTGTAGTTGAGAAAGTCCTTGATGGTGCCGCCCGTGCGCAGGGCCCCGAGGGCCGACGCCCGATTCTCCAGGGCGCGCTCGCCTTCCCGCCGGCGGAACGCATAGCCCGGATCGTTGAAGACCGCTTCGCCCGTCGGCGCGACGAAGTCGGGATACTCGAAGTGGGCCGGCGCCTCGAACGCCCGATAGCTGAACTCCGCTCCGGGCGGCGGCACGAAGTCCGGGTAGGCGAACGGCGGAATGGTCGCCTGAAACTCGCCATAGACCTCCCCAAAGGGACGTGGGTCGAGACCGTGGTCTTCCCCGTTCCCGCCACCGTTCCCGTTCCCGTTGCCGTTCCCGTCGTCAAGTTGTTCTAGGTACTCTTTATACTTGTCCTCCATGTAGGCAGTGAGGGCCGGGTCTTGCCGCCACTCATCCGGCAGCCACTTCGCCTTTGGTCCCTCCGTGCGCTTGTACCAGTCTTCAAAGCTTGCGTCGTTCCACCACCCGGACTCCTCTGGCGGCGTGGTGGGCGTCGTCTCACCGGAAGCCCGGGTCTGCCAGGTGCCCGTCGTGGGGTCCCACCGCGAGTTCGGCGGCGGCGGTCCGGGCTGCGGGTACGGCGGACCCGTGATGGGGTACGGGTGCGGCGAACCAAATGCGTCCATCGGCATGGTGCTCTCCTTCGACTACCGCACGGGCACGCGCTTGCCGACGCCTCCTGGGGCGCCGCCGCGGCCCGCCAACGCATAGAGGTCCGTCAGCGAGCGCAGATCGGCCAGTGGATTCGAGGTGCGTGGCGCCGGCATCTGCATCACCTGCGCGGCATACTCCCGCCCGCGACCGACCCTCGGCGCCGTGCGGGCGAGTGGCGGCGCTCCCGCCACCGGTCGAGACAGACCGCGCGCCCCGGAACCGAACGCCCCCGCCGACGGCGGGGGCCCAGCGCCGCCGCCGCCGCTGGGGACCTCAAGGGGTGCCGGCTGCGCCAGCCCGAGGAGCCCTGAAAGCTTCCCGAACGCCTCGTGTCCGGTTTGCCAGTACGGCGTCATGGCCTGCGTGTAGGCGTCCCACTGCCTTTGGTTCTGGTCGATCTGCATCCGCATCTCCCACTCACGCTGCCGCCGGTCCGCCGCCTCGGCGCGTTCCTGGGCCTCGAGGGCCTGGCGGTCGATCCGCTCCTGCGCTTCAGTCGCCCGCCGGTTCTCGCCCGCGGCCTTCTTCGAGCCGTAGACGTTCGACGCGACCTGGGCACCCGCCGAGCCGAGGACGATTCCGAGGATCGCGGATGTCGTGATAAACCCACGCTCATCGGTCCAAACCCTGCGGAGACGTTCAACGATGTATCGCCACCTCGTCATGAGAGCTCCTTCTGATAGATCCATTCGGTCAGCTGATACCCCACGCGTCCGTAGAACGTGCCCAAGCGAGGATTCCACGCGCTCAGCTGCATCCGAACCGCTCCGGCCTGTGTCGCCAGGTTCTCTCCCTCCGACAGCAGGGCACGGCCGACGCGCCCCCGCGACGACGCCTCGACCCACCACACCACTTCATGACCCGTCCGCTCACGGGTCAGTGGGTGCTCGCTCACCATGATGGCCATCAGGCCGATGGGCCGTCCGCCCTCGGTCTCGGCCACTAGCACCTGACACCCGGCGACCATGAGACGCTCGAACGTGTCGCGGACCTGGGCAAGGTCCGTGGCGATCCGGTCGTGGTAAACCGTGTCCTCAAGAAACCGCAGTCCCATCTCCGTGATTACATCGAGATCCTCGGCACTCGCCAGCCGAATCACCGCCTGTGAATCCACGCGGGGTGCCATCACACGGTCTCCAGGGCCACCGCCTCGACGACGAGGTGGAGGTCATACTGCATCGGCGCCGCGCCCACACTCTGGTAGGTCGTCGCGTAGGCGATCGGGGTCGCCGGGTCAATCCGCACCAGGAGCGTCCCGGCCTGCACCGTCGCGGTCGTGTTCCCGGTCAGCGCGGCTCCCGCCTGCCGGCACGCCACGGCGCCATCCGTCCACGACACGGTGACCGTCAGGCGGCTGCTCGTGGTGGCCGGTCGCCGAATCCGCGCGGTGTAGCTGACCCGGTACAGGCCCGGCGCGAGGGTGCCGAGCGGGAACGGCGTCGTCGCAATCGCCGCCGCCTGCGCCGGGAGCCGCGCGACGGCGTGGCGGGCCGGGGCCTCGTTGACGCGGTCGCGAAAGGCCCCGAGCCATTGCACCCAGCGTTGCGTCACCAGCAGGGGGCCGGTGCCGGCCCCCGCCGTCGGCGCCACGCGCTCGGCAATCGGTTCGTAGATCGGGGGGCCTTCGAGTCGCGCCATGTCGTCTCTCTAGCCGGATGTCGGCGAGACCTCCAGATACGCGTCCAGAATCCGCCACGGGACGGGATCGGTCATCACGACCCGGAACACCCGGTCGCGTCCCATCCCCAGCCGCCGCCAGGCAACGCGCGTGCCGTACGCGCCCACCTTCCCGGCCGACCGCCACGATTCGTGGGACCAGGTCGCGCCGCCGTTGTCGGAGTACTGCATCATCACCTGCGGGTCGTGCCCCGGCCCCGAGACCGCTCCGATGCCGCGCTGGAGTTCGAGCTCGAACCGGTGATACGCCAGTCGTTTGTTCTCGTTCGAGACATGCGGTGAGACCCGCTCTCGGCGGAGCGCGTTCCCGCCATCCCCGTCGACATCGGTGTAGACCGATTCACTGAGGCTGTAGAGGGCTCCGGCGACGCGGTCACAGACCAGATGTTTCCCGAACGCTTGCGCCACCCACTGCCCACGATAGGCGTCGTAGCGTCCCTGGTTCGCGTTCCACTTGCCGCGCTCGTGCCAGAGCTGCGTGGCGGCGTCATAGACCCAGGTCGCGTTGGCCGTCGGAAAGGTCAGCACGTAGAACTCGTGCCCGAGGCGGCTATACGACCAGCCCACGGCATCGCTGACGGCGCCGGCATCCGCATAGCCCTGGATCGCGTCTTCAATCGCGTGGGTGCTGATGCGCACCGGGCTGTAGCCCTGACTGCGATACACCCGACTGTTGCCGGTGCGGCTCCGGCCCAGCCAGGCGAGCGACCCGTCAAACGGCGCCGGGGAGAACGCGGCCGCCGTGCCGACCTGGAGAAACGCGCCCGTGCGGGGCAGGAAGGGAAACGGACTCGCGCCTGCGTTGTACCAGACCTCCGTCGTCTCGTCGCCAAAGAGCCACATCTCGTTCTGATGCACGATCAGCGAACGCCACGGGTCCGGGGCGGCGGAGCGCTGGGCGATCTGCGTGCCGTCCCACGTCATCCCGTCGAGTAGGTCCGAAATCTTGAGTGTGGACGACGCGCCGTCGAGCGCGAGAAAAAAGCCGCTCAGCATGTCCCCCATCGTCACCGGCGCGACGACCTCGGCCAACACGTTGGTCGCGAGGTCGAAGATGTAGCCGCGGTTGCCCGACGTGACGAAGAGCTCATTCCCCCCATCGCCATTCGTGGTCATCGTGGCGGGATGCGGATCGCGGGCGAGCTCGCCGCAGGCCGTCAATCCGCCGTCGGCCGCGACCTCGTAGAGCATCTGGCCCATCACCGTGAAGAGGCGCCCCGCATGCGGCACAGCAAAGAGGCCGCGCCCCGGCGATTCTGGCGCCGTCGTCAACAGTGAGAAGCCCGGCGTCGGGTAGAGCGTCGCGGGACTCTTGGCCGTCGGCACCTCCATCCGCTCGAGATACAGGTTCATGCAGCGTTGCCGATCCGCGATCGGCGACTGGCTCTGATAACTCGGCCCGACGAATCCCGGAAACTTCGGCATCAGTCGATCACGTAAAGAGGGTCACCGCGCCTCGGGTGCCGGTGGTGAGCGCGGGGTCCAGTGCTGATTCCTTCGGCCGCAGATTCGCGTTCTTGATCTGCCGGAGCGCGCGCCCCGCCGCCTGCACCAGCCGGGGCGGGGGCTGCACGCCGTACTCGGGGGCCAGCTCCACGGACAGGGTGAGCCGCAGCATGCGCGCCCAGCCCGGGGGGAACTGGTAGTGCGTCGTCAGTCTCACGTCTGCCGACAGCGGCTCTGGGGTATACAGCACGAGGGCGGGCCGACTGGTACTCGGAATCGGCCAGACATCGACATGCCCCCTGCCTGCGTCGTCGTGCGCGTGGTCATAGTAGAGCGCGGTCGGCATGCTCCCGACCGTCTGCTTCGACGTGATCCGCTGCCACGCGTCCAGGGTCAGCGGGCGCGCGGCAGTCTGCAGCTCCAGGGGGGCCGACACGCCGGGGTCCGGGATGACCGACCAGCGGTCAATCGCGATCGGGCGCGTCTGATCGAAGTCGCCGCCCGGCCCAATCGTGTACTGCGGCTGGCCCGCGACCAGGGCGTGCACGGTGCGCCGGACTTCCACAATGGCCTGCCGCTGGATGCTGAGCCCGTCGATGAACTGGTTCAGGAGGCGCAGGGCATCGGCCGTCATCGCCGCCGCCGGGGTCTCGGATTCCCCCAGCACGTTGAGCTGCCGCAGGGCGGACGTGATGATGTCCTGCGGCGTGCTCGGTTCCAGTGCCATCGATCTCCCGTCTCCTCCTGCGTGGGGCCCCGTCCACGGGCGTTACCCGCCGAGCACGGCGCGCCGATCCGCGATCACGGCCAGCACGCCCGTCCGTGGACGCCGCCGGGCGCGTTCCGCGGCCTCCGCCACGTCCAGATCCTCGGGACTCGCCGCCTCGGCCACGATGGCCACGGCGGCCGCCGGCGGCGTTGTCGTGCCCACCGTCTCGAACACCGGGTCCACCTCCGCCGCCGTGATCGGCATCGCCCTCGGCACCGCCGCCGGCGTGACGGGGACCGTGCGCCACTCGTCCCCGAGCGCATCTTCCTCCGACCGGCTCGCCACGACGCGCGAGGCGAGTGAGGCGTGATAGAGCCGCTTCGGATACTCGTAATAGACCGCCGTCATTGCCCCTCCTACGCGCACACGCGGCAGCCCAGCACTTCGCGCACCGCCTTCCAGCCATACGCAATATCGAGCCGCGCCGGCGCCTTGTCGTTGATGATGTCGAAGCCCTTGAGGAACCGAATCGAGATCCCCAGCTTCGTGTTCGAGATCCGTTCGGACACGTCCACCGACCGCGTCGGCTTGTAGAGATCGGCCATCACCAGAGCATACGCATCCCGGTTGTAGACCAGACCCTGGGGGCTGGTCAGCCCGGCATGACTCGAGGCGTGGCCAAAGGTGGTGACCGCATCGCCGTTGACCGGGGAGGCGCTGGCATTCCGGAAGTTGTCATCCGCCTCGGGCTTCAGCGACGGCGCGATCGGGGCCACGATATCCCCGCTAGCGTCGGCGTCCGTGTCCGCCGTGATGACGAAGTCCTTGAGCTTGTTCCGCGGGGTATAGGCCAGCGGATTGATCTCGTAGACCGACGCGAACTGGATGACGTCGCCTTCCCGGAAGTAGTTCGTGGCCGCGCCGCCCGCGCCGTTGAGATTGATCGTCGCGCCCGCTTGCAACGCGCCGTCGACCAGCGGCGTGCCGCCCAGCGCCCCCACCGTATGCGTGGCCACGTTCTGGTCATGGAGCCACTTCTTCACGCCGAGCGCCATCCCCGCGAACTGGCCATTCCGGTACTGCGCCGAGATGGCCGGGGCCGGATGGAACAGCGTGATGTTGCCGTTGACCAGATAGCTGTGCATGTCGGAGTCGATCACCGCGCAGTAGGGCGACGGGACCGCCGCCTCTTGCAGCTTGACTACGGCATCGAGATACGGCCGATTCGCCGCCTGCGGCAGCGTGCCCGTCGATCCGGGAATCACACCCGGGGTGCCGACCGCTTTGGCCGTCGCCTTGTACATGCGCGCCAGGCCGGTGTAGTCGACCTCATTCACGAGCGCATCCACGGCGGGGCTCACGTACCGCTCCATGTAGTCGTCGACCTCCAGGGTCAGCGCCCAGGCCCCGAACTCGAACCCGACGTTCTTCTGGTCGGTGATCGTCACATCGACCGTCTGGTCCTGAATCGGGGTAGGGTTCATGACGGCACCCGAGGACACCTGATACCGCTGCGGCAAGCGCGCCTTGACGGTATCGCCCTGCTTGACGCCGTGGGCCCGATACTGCGGGTCAAGGCTCCGGTTGACGTTGGCGCCAAACACGGTGTCATTCACCAAGCGCTTCGCGATTTTCCGCATGACGTTGGTGGGCGTGACGAGGGTGTTCACCGCGACCAGCACGAGGCCGACGTCGGATCGGATCGCCTCCACAAGAAGGCCGACCAGGCACGCGGCGGTGAGGAGGCCCAGGCGGTGCCACCGGGACCGGGAGTTCCACGAACGAGTGAAATAGGACATCTCAGGCTCTCTGGTTAGAGCCCAAGGGATCGGCGGTCTGCCTCGATGTCTTTCTGGGTGTCGGACTCGATCCACCGCGCAACAGCGGCTTCATCATCGAGATCGATCTCCGTGGCATCGCGGGGCCCCGACCCTCGGGCTATCGGCGATCCCACTGGCGGCTGTGCAGGTGGCGTCGCGCTGGTAATGGGTTTCGGAGCGGTCGAGGCCGGGCCGCGTGCTGCTGCAGCCTCCAACCGCGCGGAGAGCTCGCCGATGGTCTGTCGGACATCACCGGCATCCGGCAGCCCCGCCAGACGATGAAACGCGTCGCGGCCCTCGTCGGTCGCGAAGTATCGCATCAGGCTGTCTGGGGCCGATGAACGGAGCACGGCATCCCGCAAATGGCGGGACGGAAACAGCTCGGCGACGACCTGGGCTTCCTCGGGATGCGTCGCCAGATGGTAGTAGTAGTCCGCGCCCGTGCGGGTGTTCAGCACGAGGTCATGGATGAACGGCGTCTCGGGCGCACCCGCTGGGGCCCACGAGGACCGGATGCCCTCGAGGTTCTTGACCGCCTCGGAGAGGTCGGGATGCTGCTCGGCGACCTCGCGGAGCGAGTGCCCAAACCGGTCTTGCCGCACGCGAATCTGATCGCGTACCTGCTGCTGCACGAGGCGATCGTCGACGGCGCCGGTGATGGCGGTCGCGAGTCGCTCCTCTCGGGCCGTCTGCCACGCCTCGAGATCCGTGGCCCACTGCGAGGTGGCCTGCTGATAGTCCGCTTCGGTGTCAAAGTCGCTATAGGTCGGATGCACCGGCATCGCGGGGGCTGCGGCATCCGGCGTCGCCGGGGCCGCGGGCGGCGAGGCACCAGGGGGCGCCGCGCGGGTCCGCGCCAATTCCTGCTCGAGCGTTTCCCGCTTCGCCGCCTCGATGGCCAAGCGGCGCTCGGCCTCATGCCGGGCGCGCACCGCGTCGTTGAAGCGGCGAGCTTTGTTCTCTTTCTTCCGAGACCCCGTCGGGGGCGCCGCGCCCTCATCCGTCTCAGCGGCCGTCTCAGCCGGCGGATCCGTCTCTGTGTTTGCGTCGTCACCCGCGGCGGCCTGTGACGCGTCGTCGGAGGCGTCCGCCTCAGACGCGGCGGCCGTAACCACGGTGGGCACGCGCTCCCGCTCCGGCAGATCGGGTTGCTGGCCAGGCTCGATCACCGAATCGGACTCGACGACCCACCCGTCCTCGTCCGGCGCAATCCCGTCTCGGCTTTCGCCGTTCGGATGGGGATCGTCAGGCTGGGGGGCTGTCGTGGTGTCTGTCGGCTCGTCAACCATGAAATTTCTGCGCGCGAGAATCCGAGGACGTACGGCGAGCGTAGCAGTTCGGATCACGAGGGAGGGTTTTCCGCTGCGGGAAACGTTGGATGTCTCGGAACATCTTTCGGAGGGCCACCCGAATGACGTGACTCACCGACATGCCGTGTCGATCCGCCAGCGCCCGAATGTCGTCCGCGAAGGCCTGAGGCACCCGCGCCGTCAGTGCCGCGATGGGGATCTGGTTACGCGGTCGCCCCATCGTCGCCTTGTGAGGTCGCCGCCCGGTCGGCCATCGTGGCGTCGTGTCGGTGGTCCAGGCCCGTCAAGACGCGTTCGTGGGACTGCTGCATCTCTTGGAGCATGTGCTTGATATCGCCCCGGAGCGTCTCGAGCTGCAGATCGCCCCGGGTGTCTAGCTGACGGTCAAAGAGCTTCGACTGGGCTTTCAGGTTCTCAAGGTTCAACCGTGAGGTCAGTTCCATCTGCTTCGTCATGCGCTGATGCTCCGTTTTGACCTGCTCCGTGCGGATGAGCTGCTGCGCCTGCTCGAGTTGCGCCAGGACCTCGGCGTGCTGCGTCTTCAGCGCCTCAAACGCCTGCATGACCTCCGACAACCGCGGGGCGTCGTCGTCGTCGCCCGTCGCCGCCGGATTGTTGGCCTTCAGCCGGTCGGCAATCTGGTCGTTCCCCATCGCCCGCGCCCACAGGTCGGCATACATCGGCACCAGCCCGGGGGCGGCCTCGGCGAGCTGCGCCATGTGCTGCAGGGCGGCGTCTCGCTCCGTGGCCTGCGACCGGCCGACCGTCGGGACCAACTGAAACTCCCCCTGGCTCAGGTCGACATACTCCACCCCCTCGGGCAGCGGGTCGCCTGGACGGGGCGGGGGCATCTCGCCCGTCCCCTGACACGTCGGACAGGGTTGCGGCGGCTGCAGTGGGGACGGGGCGAGCGTGCCCTCCCCCTGGCAGGTCGGACAGGGCACCGGCACCGGGACGCCGTCGGCGTTCCGGATGAACGGTTGCTTGATCATCACGGACCGCTCGTCCCCATCGTCCATTCCCAGCAGCCGGATGATCCGACCCGGCCGGTCGTAAATCTTCGGGATGAGATCCAGGAGCACGCGCCCCTCGTGCTGCATCGAGACCGTGACGAGGTTGGCCACGAAGTTCGCCGTGCCCGCCACCGCTTGCGACTGCAGACGTTGAATGGCGATCCCTGAGCGCTCGTTCGGATTGAGCGCCCCGAGCGACGCATCGAACCGCCCGGTCGTCGCCTTGACGTCTTCCTTGGCCTGCTGTCCCAGCGCCATGAGCGCCTGAATCGCCGGCTCGCCAAACTGGCGCTGCGGCAACGGCAAGAGCTGGCCCGTCGCGCCGTCGAGGACCGGGTTCACATAGAGGCGGGTGTAGTTGCGGGTGTTCGCCTCATCCCACATCGTCTCGAAGTTTTCGTCCTGCCCCGCATACATCAGATACGGCGCGCGGGGCACCAGCCCCGTGGCCTCGATCTGATACGAGCGCATGACGTTGTAGCCGCGCTGCGCATCCTTCGCGTTCGCAATCGCGCTCAGCCACAGCCGCTGCCCGTTGACGTGTTGCTCTTTCCCCGGCAGGAAGATGATCGGGATAAAATCGCCGTTCCACGCGTGCTGCTCGAGCACCTGGAGCCCATCGACGACCGACCACGTCACCGACCGGCGGTTGAGGGTGCGGCGCCGGGTGCCCTCCGCGCCGGCCGTGACCGCCTGCTGGATCGCCTCCGGCATCTGATCGAGGCGCCGCGCCCCGACCTCCGGGTGATAGCCCCAGACCTCTGGCGTGTAGGTGACCTGGAAATACTCGGCGATGCGGTAGCGCCGCGTCGTGCGCGCGTCCGACGCCGGCTCGATCCATTCCCGATGGTCGGCCAGGTCGTCGCTGAACGCCTCGCCGCCGCCCGTGGGGAGCCGGGCCTTGTCGGGAAAGCGCCGCGCATGCTCGGCCTCCGAGATCCAGTCCGTCACGAGGCACCACTCCGCATCGGCGTAATCAGCCCGGGTGGCAAACGGGTCCCAGTAGACCGTGCCCTGATTCAAGATGCGCTCGACGACGATGTCCAGGTCGAACATCGCTTCCGGCGACGTGTCCCGGTCGCTGGCAAACGTGACGTTCACCCGGTAGTTCCCGCGGCCGCTCTTGACCGCGCGATCTAGCGCCCAGAGGCGTGATTCGGCCGCGCCGCTGCCCACCTGAATCGCCCGGACGAGGCCGTTCATCACCTCGGACAGCGGCGTCGTCGTGACCCCGGCCTTGGGGGTGACCTTGAGGCCGAGATGCGCATCGCGTGCCTCCGTGATGATCTGTTCGATGGGCTGGTCGAGGAGGTTGACGGTCAGGCAGGGCCGCGCCGGAATCGTGTGCCCATCCGGCGTGGTCTGCGCCGCCCGCGCCTTCGTATGTTCGGGCAGCCACTGATCGCCCGCCGCAAACTGGACGTCTTCGCGCTCGCGGAGCCGCTGGTCCCGCTCGATGTCCGCGACCGCCGCAAAGTTCGCCTTGATCTCATCGATGAGCGCCGTGACCGACGCCGGAATCTCCCACTCCACGCCCCCGTCTCGCTCGAGATCAGCATCTTCCTGGTCGAGCTCCTGGAGGCGCGCCAGGAGCTCCTCCCGCGTCCGGGCGATCCGATCGAGATCGGGGTTGTCAGCCATCAGTCTGTGTCACGAGGGAAAGAACAAGGGCTCGAGGGCCATCTGGCGAATCTCCCACCCCTCTCGTTCTGCCCCGTCCACGACGAACCGGCACTGACGATCCCGGTTGAGCGTGAGGGTGACGGTGAACGATGAGGCGTCACCGTTCCGGCTGATGTCGATCGCTTGGTCCCGCAGCCAACACGTGACCTTCGGGGCGTCAGGCCGACCGTTCGTCACCACCGCCAAAAAGTCGACCTGGCGGTCGCAGACCACCGTCCCCTGGTGCGCCGACACGCGCTCCCACACCTGCACATCCTTCTGTACGTCGTGACAGAAGCGCTCAAAGATCACGTTCATCGAGCACTGGTGACGAGCCGTGACCCAGTCAAAGTCGTCAGGGGGAACCACCGGCTTCATCCGTCCTCCGTCGGGGGTCTGACCGTGATCGGGGGCGGGCTGACCGGCTCCCCCTTCTGCCCGAGATAGCGTCCCCGGCGGTGCCGCGCGCCGCCCTCCCAGGTCGTCGCCATCGCCGCCTCGGACGACCAGATGTCCACCTCCCACGCCTCGTCGATCTCGGCCTCGGTCACCGCCGGCGTCGGCTCATGCGCGTCCAGCCAGGCTGTCGCGCCGCCGGCGGCCACGAAGTGAATGTTGCACGCGGCATGTTTCACGAAGAAGTCGAACAGCACGTTCGCCAGATGGTCGCACTCGCCGGAGAGCTGAAACTCGGTGCGGTAGTCCTTGGTGAACAGGCGCCGCCAGTGGTCTCGACCGCCCGTGACGACCTTCGCCAGCGCCATCGGGTCCTGCGTGATGTCGATCATCAACTGGCGAATGGTGAGCGTCAGGTGGGCCCGCGCCGCCTGGCGCAGCGCCGCGTCGTGATGCGACGCGAGGTCCGCGGGAACGATGATGCGCGACATCATTTTCACCCTACATAAAGTCGATCGACGGGACCAGGGCCGGATCGAGACTCGACCGTCTCGGAGCCATCAGCCCCGAGAGTCAAGGGCGGAACGAGTGGTTTGCGCACGGTTTGTGCGCAGTGTCGCAGTGCTTTCGTCGGCGGGCGTCAGTCGATGATGATGATCGGCGGACCCGTGGAGTGTAGCGATCCGAGCGCGGTGCGCGGGAAGCACGTGGGGCTAAACGGCCAGCCGCAGTAGCGTTGCCCGCGCCCGACCTCGTAGGCGAGGCGGGCGTGATACACCTCGCGCGCACTGAACTGATCGATGCCGGTCCACCCTCGTGCCATGAGCGCGCTGCGGTCCGCGACGTGGCCAAACCCAAACGCATGCCCAAACTCGTGCGCGAAGAGTTCGGGGAAGCGGCGCAAGCAATTCGGGCGCCGCACGATCCAGATATTGATGAAGTCGCCAATCGTACCCACCCGGCCACACGACCCCTCTGCGATGCCGGGTTCTTCTTCCGGGGTGATGAACCGCACGGTAATCCACCCGGGTTGCTCGAGGTCGGCGATGCCGTCCTCGATCCGGCCCCGATACGGCTGCCCGGTTAATTGTTCCGCCAACCGCGGAATCACCCGGCGCATATGGTCACGCTGGCCAATGGACACGGCCCGGCGCCCGGTCGCGTCCCCCATCCGGATGTAGAAATTCGGACTCGTGGTCTCCAGCACCAGCGTCCTGTACCGGTCGACGGTGCCGGGATTGTCGAACTGCCTGAACACGAGCTCGCGCCAGAACTGGTCGTCGAAGCGCGCGTCGACCGGGCGTGTCGTCGGCGTGCTCACCTGAATCGTCACGGTGTCCGACGCGGAACCGCCCCGGCCGTCGGTCACCGTCACGCGGATCGACACCGGGCCTGGCTGGCTTGGCGCCCGCCACGACGTGGTGGGCGCGATTTCCACCGGCCAGAAAACCCCGGCGGACGCCGTCCAGCGGTAGGTGAGCGGACCGCCGTCGGGATCGGAGGCCTCGGCGCGCATGATCGACTCCCCGCCGACGAACACCTCGCACGGATTGCACGACGCCGTCACCGTCGGGTGTCGGGTGGAGGTCGGCGCCGTCGGGCCCCCGTCGCCGCACCCCACCGCGAGCAGGAGCAGCCCCACCGCTGCCCAGCGGCCGCCGCCGGTCGTCCACACGTGCTCGATCATTCGGATGCTCGCCACGTTAGCCCATCCACCCCAGCCCGCTCGGGTCGGACGGCGTCCCCACCGGCCCATCCGGGCGCCGCTTCACCGCACGCAGGCCCCGTGTCACGACCGGCGCCGCAAACGTCAGGGCCAACGCATCGCCGTCGTCCGGACTCGCCAGCCCGCGCCGTTTCATGTCGTCTTTCTTCTCCAGCACCACCTGGTCCGCCGGGTTGTGCATGTAGCCCGGGCCCGTCAGGTCCTGCTCGAGCTGCGCCGCGGCGTCGATGCTGCCGTGCGACAGCCACTCCCGCATCCGACCCCACATATACGACCGCATGTTGGCGTACTTCCGGTCGGGCGCCCGGCGCGCAAACTGCACCTCCATCACGTTCGTAAACCCGAGCTGTTTCAGCCGGTCGCAGATCGGCCCGCCAATCCCCGTGCCGTCCACAAACAACATCTTGACGCGCCGCCCCGTAAACTCGCGCTGCAGCACATCTGCCGCCTTGGTCACCAGGAGCATCGAATCGCGCGTTTGTTCGCCCGGAATCCGGATCGGTTCAATCGATCGGGCGTCCGGGCCCCGGCGGAACCGAAAGACGTTGGTGTCGTTTCCCCCGCGCGCCACATCGAGCCCGCAGACCAGCGGATCGTCCACCAGGGGCTCGCTCATGCGCTGCTGCGCCGCGAACACGGCCTGCTGGTCGATGAACTGCAGGTCGCTGGCCGCCGGTGGGAGGCCCCGCACCCGGACGCGGACAAAGTCACTGTCTTCCCCGTAGTCCTCGATCCACTCCTGGATCTGCGCCTGGTTGGTGAAGGCGCTCGTGCGGGAGTCCACCACGACCGCGTCCCACCGGGCCCGCCTGGCCCCAAAGCACACTTGGTGAAACATCCCGCTCGAGCGGGTCGGGTTGCCAAACAGGAAGATCATCGGCTCGCCGTCCGTGAGCCCGCCCTCGGCCACCTCGAAAATCTTCTCGCTGATCGCACTCGCTTCGTCGAACACGTAGAACGACGTCGAGTCGGCGGCATGCTGACCCGCGAACGCCTCCGAGTTCTCCTCACGACAGCTCTGCGAGGAACAGAACCAACTCGCCTTGAACGAGGGATGAGACATCCGCTCCGAGGTCACCTCGAACCAGTCGCCCGCGAGACACAGGCTCGACCAGCGGCGAATCGACGCCCACGTCTTGTCACGGAGCTGCGTAAACGTGTTTGCCGTAATGGTCCCCTTCGCCTGGGGACGGGTGGCCATGATCCAGGTGACGAGCCAGGCCGCCATCACCGACTTGCCGGTGCCGTGTCCCGAACTGACCGCCATGCGAATCGGCGCCACCGGCTGCGACCGATCAAACGCCCGCGCTTGCACCTGCGCGCCCAGACGCCGGAGAAACTCGGCTTGCCAGACATCCGGGCCCGGATACTGGGCCAGCGGCCCGGGTTCCCCCCAGGGATACATCACCTGCACGAACCGCAGCGGATTGTCATAACACCGCGCGACTTCGTCGGCGACGTCGAGGACGGCCTTATCGGCGTTTCGCATTGGCGGCCGCGGCCCGTTGACGGCCGGCCTCCAGACGCTGTTCTACTTCGTCAACCACCGTGAGGTGAAGCTGCTCCCGTAGGAGCCCGAGGTGCTTGAGGAGATTCTCGAGGTTCCGGGTCTTGTCCCACAGCCGAATCTTCACCACATCCTCTTGCTCGCCGTCGCCCACGACGAGGTTGCGCTTGGTCACTTCCACGCTGGACACGGCCGCCGCCGCCCACCGGGGCCAGTCCTGCACGGGGAGGAGCTGGCCCTGCTCGTCGAAGAGGTCTTGGAGATTCGAGTACGCCAGGGCGGCGGCTTCGCGCAGCGCCCGGTCCGGATCGATGAGGTCCGCCAACCGTTCAGCCGCCTTGCGTTTCACCTGGGGGGCGCTCCCGCCGTGCTTCACGCAGACGGTGCCGCCGCGGATGGCGGAGCTCGCGCACCGCTTCCCCGTGCGCTTCGCTCTCGCCGTGCACTGACGTTTCTGCATGGTGTTATGGGGTCTCGCGTGTTATGGGGTCGACCCGCCCGTCCCTGGTCTTATTGAACCGTAAGTCGAGTGATCATGCGCACGCGTGCTGCTGATCCCCCGTCTTCATTGGCACGGCCTGGTAGTGCATGACCCGCTGACGATGCCGCCCCACGACCTGCCGGACGCGATGCCGTGCGCGGAGGACGGACAGCGCCCGCGTGACGTCGGCCTCGGTCAGCCGCATGCGATGCCGAATCTGCTGAAACGTGTACGAGCCCGGATACCGGCGCGCCAGCCACGCCCACACGCGCTGCGCCAGCGCCGCGTCGTCACGGCAGGACGTCTCCGGGACCCGCTGGTGGCGTTGGTGACGCGCCCGATCCAGCGCGCCGTTCCAGACCACCTGATGCTCGTCAGGTCTGGTCACCCTCGATCGCCGTGGCCCGCTCACCGTCGGCACCCTCCGTTCCTGCAACAGCCCCCTGAGAGCCGCCGTCGTCGGCATAGACATCCACGTAGGTTCGTTCCGGGGTATAGGGAAACTCGATCGGGACGCGACTCTCGAACGAGGTGTAGCACTCGCCGTCAGGCGCTCGAAACACGCGACCTTCTGAATCATAGGCGCGGCCGTCTTCCTTAAAGACATGACTGCATCGTCTGTTCTGGAACACGCCGGATCCCACTTCGACCCATTCCTCGGGAGCGCCGGTCAGGGGAGACAGCGGCTTGAAGTGAGCCGCCTTCTGGAACAGGTCAAGGGTGTAGGGCGCCGACGTGCCCGAGTGTCCCTTTCCAGCAAAGGCGTGGAGTAATTCGCAGAGATGTTGATAGATCCACGCCTGGGGATCGTCACCGTCTTTCGGCCAGCCGAGAATGTCCCACTCGCGGTCGAGATGTTCGTGATACTCCGTCATGGTTGAATCCTGTCTCCCCCTACAGTTGATGGGTGCCTTCGACGCCACGATGCTCACGATCCTTCGTGCGATCATCCAGCACGTTCGCCGCCGTCTCTAACGCCTCGATGGCGCGTTGATTCGCCTCACCGGCAAACTCGCTCGCCTGATAGACCTTGAGTCGGTCAATCACCACAGCGATCACATCCTCGACAAACGCCCCGTTGGGTTCGTGCCGGTCAGCCGCTCGACCCAGTGGGCCATTCTGCCAGGACACCACAAAGCCACGACCTGAACTGACGCCGCCTCCTGGACGACCTTCGGCATCATTCCAGTGCTCAGAGAAAAAGCCATTCTTCATGTCCTGTTCCTTTCTTTGATCTGCCCCCCATGTACTGACAATCAATACGTGGTGGCCAGCGTCGACCCATCCGCCGGCTCAGTCGTTTTCCGCGAACAGCGGCTGGAGTCGAGCCCCACCGTCTGCTTCGACCGGATCTGAATGGCCGTCGACGCCGGCACGTCGTGTCGCCAGACCATCCATGCCCCCGTGACCGAATCCGTCTTGCCGTCGCCGCTGAAGGAATGCCTCGGCAACACGATCAAGCGCGTCAATGGGTGCATCTCCAACCAGGGACCGCGCGCCAGGGTCGGTTCCAAGAATGAGATCCGGAGATAGAGGGCCACGCCGATCCGCGCATGGCCGTACGCGTGCTGAAGCATCGAGAAGGCCGTCGAAAACGGCGGGTTCGTGATCACCCAATCGACCGGCGGAAACGACTGCCAGCTCACGCCGTCGTTCGCGTCGAGATGGTGATCAGCCTGGCGCCTGGGGTTGATGTCATTCGTCAACACAGCCAGGCGAGCCGAGGAGAGCGCACGGACGATCGCCTGATCGCCCGAGCACGGCTCGAGCACTGACCCGTGGACCGGTTCAGCGTCAAGCAGGCTCTCGATAAACCACGCAGGGCTCTCATAAAAGTCAAACGCACGTCTCGTCATCATCCGGCGACCTCCGCAAACAGCGGCCCGCCGGTGTCGAAGCGCGCATGCTCGGCGTGCAGGCGCGCGTTCGCAATCGCGACATACTCCGCTTCGCGCTCGATCCCGAGAAAGCGGCACTGTTCCTTGATGCAGGCCAGTCCGGTCGTGCCCGAGCCAGCAAAGGGGTCAAGGACGAGCCCGCCGGGCGGCGTGACGAGCCGCACGAGCCAGCGCATGAGGGCCACGGGTTTCACGGTCGGATGGTGGTTGCGGGCACCGTGCGTCCGGCTGGCCCCGGCGCGCGGACTGTTCAGGCCCGCGCTCCCGTCCTGTCGGTCGGTGGCTTCGCCGGCCGTCCGTTGCGGCAGGTTCTCGCAGCCGCGTTCGCGTTCGTCGCGGCTCGCCTTCGCCACGTAGAAGAAGCGTGACGTCCCGCCTTCGGCGTCGAGCCGTGCGGCCGCCGCTTCGTCCAGCGCAACGTTCGGCGGCCAGCGGCCGAGATCGGTCTGGCCGGCTGCACGTGACCCGCCTTGGAGGGAGCCGTTCATCCGACCCATGTCGGTGTTGTGCTCGGTGTCTTTGTAGTCGCCGATTCTGAGTTGTCTGCCTTCCGTTGTGGGCCGACAGCCATCGATATTGATCGCGCCCGTGCCGAACGCGGCGACACACTGCGCCACCGTGCGGCCGCCCAGCGGCTTGCGGGCGAGAATGATCGGCTCGTGCGAGGGCTTCAACGCCGTCCCAAGGCCGCCAGGCAGGTTCAGCGACTTCGGGAAGCCCGACCCGTACAGCCAGAGCAGCGAATCCCGAATCTCGAATCCGGCGTCTTCAAGCCCGCACGTCACCCGATGGCCCATGCGCGGCGAGGCGCACACGACCGCATGCGCGCCGGGCTTCAGGACGCGCAAGACCGCCTCGGCCCAGTGCTGCGTCCAGACTTGGAACTTCAGCGACGCGGCGGCGGACCGGTCGTATTCGACGGCGGCGCTGCCCGCCCACCCGGTACGCCCGCGAAGGTTGGGATTCGCGTCGTCCGCACCGAACGCTTTGGGCGTACGCATCTTCTCAACCGTCGCCGGCATGAACGTGTCCCACTCGCGACCCATAAACGAAATCCCGTAGGGTGGGTCCGTCACGCAGGCGTCAACGCTGTCGGGCTCGAGCGTGGCGAGCGCGTCGAGACAGTCGCCGGTGAGGAGGCGCCAGCTATCCGACATCGACGACCTGTTCCGTGACGGACTCGTGGTCCCGAAACAGCGGACCGCCCTGGTAACGCTCATAAGCCTCGCTGAGGCGCGCCGTCGCCATGGCCGCGTAGTCCGCGTTGAGCTCGATCCCGATGAACTGCCGGTCGAGTCCGCAGGCCACCGCGCCGGTCGTGCCGGAACCGGCGAAGGGGTCAAGCACGGTGTCTCGCGGGCGGCTTCCGGCCAAGATGCACGGTTCGACAAGGGCGCAGGGGAAGGTCGCAAAGTGCGCGCCGGGAAAGGGCTGCGTCGCGATGGTCCACACGCTGCGCTTGTTCGCGCCATTCGTGCGGGCCTTTCGCATCTGCCCACCATGCCGCTGGTGTTCCGGTCGGCCATCGACATCCCAGACGCCCTGACTCCCGTACGGTCGA
Source organism: Vicinamibacterales bacterium (assembly GCA_965249105.1). Lineage (GTDB taxonomy): Bacteria > Acidobacteriota > Vicinamibacteria > Vicinamibacterales > UBA8438 > CAUZIB01. The sequence goes on from OZ252219.1 coordinate 4,711,774, forward strand.
CGCATGTCTCCCGTGATGCTGGGCTCTTTGATGGCGTCCGCGTCGTAGTAGTAGCGAGCCTGCTTCGTCAGGAGGAACACGTACTCGTGCGCCCGCGTCGGCCGGTCCGTCACGCTCTCCGGCATCGGATTCGGCTTCGCCCAGATGATGTCCGAGCGTAGGTGCCAGCCGTCGGCTTGCAGCGCGAACGCCACGCGCCACGGGATGCCGATCAGATTCTTGGGTTTGAGGTTGCCAACGATCGTATTGCGCTTCGTCGCATGCCCTGAAGCTAAGGTTTCGCGGTACCGCCTCGCGTGCACGCCATGCAACGTGCTTCGACCGCTCACACCAAGCGTCTTGTTTCCTGGTGGTGCACTTGCGTAGCTGTCCCCCAGATTGAGCCAGACCGTCCCGTCGTCGGCCAGCACGCGCCGCACCTGCTGGAAGACCTCGACCAACCGCTCGACGTAGGCGCTCGGCGTGCGCTCCTGCCCGAGTTGATCCTCGTGGCCATAGTCGCGCAACCCCCAGTACGGAGGACTCGTCACGCAGCATTGAACGGACTGCGCTGAGAGCGTCGGTAGCACGTCCAGACACTCGCCGGTGAGAATGCGCCAGCTAGCGGGCATCGTCCACTGCCACTTCCCATCGGATCTTGCGTTGTAGTGGGTGCGTATCCACGCGCGGCCGTGATGGACACGACCACGATCCGCCACCTGCTTCACCGATGAGCCGATACCCGGCGCCCTTCAGGCTCACGCCGGTCTCAGATGCAAGCGTGTAGGTGACAAGCCGCGTATAGCCCAACGCAAATGTCGCCCGACGACAGGCGCCGTACAGCGCCGAACACGCATCTTTGGCACCGTCCGTGGCGACCCGCGTCACTTCCAACGTCATTCCGTCATCGAGGACACGCGAGACCGGTCGGCCAACAACCGCGACCCCTCTGATTTGTTGATCCCGATCGGCAAGACCGACCGAGAACTTGTGTCCAATGGTCCCTTTGTGATGCCGATGGTGGCGACAAACGAACTCGTTCGCTTCGTCGAGCGGAAGCGGGACAACCTGATACGTCTTCATTGGCTACGGCTACGAAGGAGCCCCGAAGGCCAGTTATTCGGCATCGGCCTCCAGCTCCTCCAGGGACGTGATGACCGGCGTGCCGATGCGCAGCGCATAGTCCCGCTCAGCCCGCGCGCCCGGACTCGTCTCCCAGCGCGGCAGCAGCAGGACGTGCGTGCAGCGGTCGATCACGGCGCAGTCGTACGCCAACCACTGTTGCCGATCGATCGCCCACGTCGTGGGGAACGCGCCGATCGCGTGCGGGCTAAACGCCGGGATGCCACGCGCGACACAGTCGAAGAACACCCGCAGGCCCGCCGCCACGTTGTCTTCGACGCGGTATCCGTGCGCGGCCGTCATCGGCCCCGAGAGATAGACAAACAGATCGCGCCGCACCCGCGGCTCACTCCGTGTCGTCATTGCGCCGTGTTCCTGGAGTCGTGGGTGCCGCCGACGTCCCCTCGCTCCGGGGGGAGAGGGGGGCTACCCACGACTCAATCTCATCGAGTGAATCCGTGACCAGATCGGCCATGCCATACATCAGCTCGGGCTCGCCGTCCGAGAGCAGAATCGCGGTCGGCTTCCCCGCACCGTTGGCGTGGCCAAGTTCGAGATGGGCGCTTCGACCGCACGGCATGACCAATACACACGCCGACGAGGCCGACAGCGCCTGCATGTCCTTTCCGAATCCGGCGACGGCAATCGGGTGAGACAGCGCCTCTCGGAACTGCGGCGGCGTCCATGACTTCCACGCGGGATCGATCTCGGACCAGTGGAACCCGTCGTCTCCATCCTCCGGGTGCCGGAAGTCGTAGACGACATGCCCCGCTGCCCGAAGCCGCTCGACCACCTCCGGCTGCCGGTCGTTCCGCCACGACGACGCAACGTAGATCGGCCCTCGGTCCAGTGACATCTTTAAAAGTGACATCTTTAAATTCCAGCCAACAGCTCATTGCTGGTCACTCACGCTGTCTCGATAGGCTCGGATGAAGACCGCCGCGACCTGCGGGACGATCTGTTGCGGGCGTTCTCTGATGGTGTTACAAAGCGGCAATTGTCCGGCGAATAGCTCCGATCATTGTCTCTGCGATCGATTTGCAAACCACTTTGGTAACCATTTTCATCGCACCATTGGATGAAGGCTGAAGCATCGTCGCGCCACTCCTTGCAGACCGTCACCCCACGGCCTCCGTAGCGGTGATAGTTATGTGTTTGTGGTCGCTCGCACCGATTAATCATGTTTCGCCAAAGGCGATGCAGGGCTGTGCGCGAACGGCCATGTGTTCGCCTAGCCTTTCGAGCAGCATCCAATCGAGAGCATCCACAGCTTTTCTGACCGCCGTGGCGTAGTTCGGCACCAGCAATATCCTTCTTCGATACCGCAGTCACATCGGCAAGACCATGTCGCCTTTCCATCTTTGGTGCGTCCAGCTCGATGAAGCACGACTAGCTTTCCGAACCTTTGGCCTTGCATGTCTTTTAGCCTTCATATCTCCATGTACCCCTGTATGAATCGTGCGGCCAAGATCGGCACTATCGCGTTGCCGTAGGCGCGCAGCTGCCCCACGCGGCCGGATATCCCATGAGCCAGCGGGAATGTGCCGGGTTCAATGCGCCGCGCGGTGCCGTCGGCGCAGGAGATAAGGCGGCAGTCGTCCCAAGGTCGTTGTTCCCACCCTTCCGGTGCGCTTCTCTCGCGGCACCTTCTGGCGTCCGCACGTTCTTCGATCCGTCCGTGTGGCGCGGCGTCGCCCAGCCCGCCAGTGCCTCGCTCGGGTTGAGCTGCGTCCGTCCCTTCCGAAATCGCTCCGAGCGGTGATTGTGCCGAGTGCCGGGCGTCTCCCAGCCCGCCATCTTCGCCACCGCTTCGAGTCCGACCTGCACCTTCTTGCCGTGGTGATACGCCGTCGAGCCTTTCATTTCCGCGTGCGTGATCGACCGCCCGCCGTTCGGCACGTTCGGCGTCGGCCAGCCCGTCAGCGCGACTTGTTGACTCAGCGGGATCCCCGTGTCGTGCGGCCGCGGGGGCAACGATCCCCGCGCGCCGTCCTGGGCCGTCGGAGACACCCACCCGCTCGGCGACGAACCAGAGCCGTTGCCGGATGTGCGGCGCGCCGACGCTGTGTGCGCCCAATACGACCGCCCCGACGGTGTAGTCTTCTGCTTCCAGGTCTGCTGATACTCCGTCGAGCCAGCCGTGGGCAATCGCGCCCGGCACTTGCTCCCCAAGGACATGCTCAGGCGTGCGCTCGCGGATGAGTCGGAACCATTCGGGCCACAGATGTCGAGCGTCATCTGTACCGGATCGCTTCCCGGCGGCGCTGAAGGGCTGACAGGGACAGCTCCCGGTCCAGACGGGCCGGTCGTCGGGCCAGCCGGCGAGTCGGAGCGCGGCGCTCCAGCCTCCGATCCCGGCAAAGAAGTGACACTGCGTGTAGCCGGTGAGGTCATCGGGTGTCACGTCCTGGATGTCGCGCGCGTCCACGTCGCCCGCCGCAATGTGGCCGGCCGCGATCAGGTTGCGCAGCCACTGCGCCGCATACGGCTCGTGCTCGTTGTAGTAGGCAGTCATGGCTCACGGCTGCTCAGCCTCACCTCCCGTGCGCGGCGTCTTCGCGGCGAGCTGTTCAGCCAGTCGCGTCGTCTCGGTGCGGACGTAGGCCATGTCGCGGTAGTCGTCTGTCCACTCCGTCAATTGGGGCAACGCAGGAACGACATCGCCAAGATGGCCGCAGTCGAATCCGAACCACCACACGTTGTCCGGCTCGCCGGGCTGTGGGACGTGGCAGATCGATCCTCGACAGGCGTCCGCATACGTCAATCCTCCGTGCACGTCTACGGGCACCTTGTCGTAGTGCGTGCCGTGCCACGGATGGTTAGGGGGCACGGCCGCATAGCCGCACCAGACACCCCCACGGTTCCGCTTGAGGAGACACGGCAATCCGGCGTGCTCAAATTCGACGCGATCCGGCTCCTCATCCCACGGACCCCGTCCCCATGTCGACCGGTCGATCGTCGGTAGTTGATTCATGGCAACTTTCCCCACCCCCAGGTCAGGACGTAGCTCACCCACACCAGCCACACGGCAACCAGCCCGCCGCCGATCAGCCACGCTCGTTGTAGTACGCGCATGTCATGTCTCGCCCGTCACGACACCGCGGGCGTGTCCTCGAAGAGCGGGAGGGACGGCCGGTCCTGAATCGTCCGCAAGAGGGCATGGACCTTGGCGCCCGCGGCCTCCATGCGCTTCTGGAGCGCCTTGCGTTCCGCATCCGCCGCGTGGAACGTCGCTTCGACCTGGCGATAGTGGCGTTCGGCCGCGAGTAAGTCGTCCATCAGGTGATGGACGTGCCGGCACTCTGGGGTGAAGGGCTCGAAGTCGCTACGGGCCCGGTTGAGACGCTCGACATCGTCGATCCGCGCGGCCAGCGGCAGGCTGGCCAGCATGTGCGGGCAGAGCCCGCCCTGCTCGTGCTCGTCGCTCACGTCGAGCGCGTTGAGAATCGTGCCCTCGTCATCCGCTTCAACGGCGTAGACAAATGGCTCGGCCGTATGCTTCAGGTAGTACCGGCTCGTCTGCATCGTGTGCTCCTATTCGTGGCTACATAGTGGCTACATCGTGGCTACTGCGTCTGCCGCCCCACCCACGCCCGCGCCGTCTGTGCGTCCGTGAGCACTACGACCTTCGACCCCTGCCATCGCTCAATCCACCGCCGCTGCTCCGGCGTGAACGTCCGGCGTGAGGGCGGCTTCGCGCCGTCCTTGACTTCCACCAGATGCGTCACGCCCTTGATCCCCACGAGGAGATCGGGACAGCCCGCCGCCACGCCTGCCAGCGAGAACACCGACACGTCCGGCTCGGCACAGAGCGCGTTGACAATCACGTCCTGATTCGCGTCCAGGCGATGCGCACGGCGAGGCATCAGACGGGATCACCCTTTGCCATCGTTCGCGATCTCGAGCAGCACGTCGGCATGACAGGGTTCATCCAGCGGACACCAACACGCGAGGTTCTTGCCGCGCAATTCGCGCCGCACGTCGTCGACCGTGGTCCACATCGCCGGGATCTTTCCTCGCGGCCAGCGATCAGGCGGAATCGAAATCCACGCCCCTTGCCGCTGCAAGAGATCCCGAAACAAGTCCGTCGCGATTTGCCGATTGGACACGCGTGCCCGCTCGTCCACCACAAACGGATTGCTCCACTTCGACGGCCGCGCGACGGTCACCGTATTCGGCGGCATCCGCCAGCCCTTCCGCCGCGAGCGTTGAATCCGCTTCGGCATCTACCCCTCGTCCTCCGACATCGCCGCTCTCGCCCGCTCCACGGTGCCATCAGCCCCCACGGGATACCCAAACTCGTCGGAGGTTTCGCCTGGCCAGAGCGACCCGGGATAGGGGTCCTGTCGATACCCTGGACAGTCGCGATCGCACCGATACATGGCCAGTGGGACCGACCGTCCGATGGGAGCCTTCCTTTGGTGACACACCCGGCACTCCACCGCGATCCCCACACGCAAAGGCTCGGTCATTCGCTCGACGTGCTCCATTTACCAAGCCCTTCCGTTGTAGCCTGGATTCCTTCCAAAATCACCAGTCTCGAGTGTGCGCTCAGCACGATCTCGACTCGGGTAGTAACCGCTCTCTCTTGAGTAGGGACCGCAATCGCACCAGGTTCCTACGTAGTAGCCGGCCCCGCTCTGATGCACGGCCAGCTCCAGCCTCACGTGGCAATCTGGGCATATTGATGGGGCACCGGATGCGATCGTTTCGCCTTCGATCATGGTTATTCGCTCGCTGTCTCCGCCAGCATCCGGTCGACTAAATCGAGCGCCGAGCGTTGCAGCGTGGCGACCGTCGGTTGTAGCGCGGCCCTGGCAGCGTCCCCTATAGCGGCCCAGGCAGCGTTCACGGCAGCGGCCCTGGCAGCGTCCCCTATAGCGGCCCTGGCAGCGTTCACGGCAGCGTTCACGGCAGCGGCCCTGGCAGCGTCCCCGGCAGCGGCCCTGGCAGCGGCCCAGGCAGCGTTCACGGCAGCGGCCCTGGCAGCGGCCCCGGCAGCGGCCCTGGCAGCGGCCTCGGCAGCGGCCCTGGCAGTGGCGCCGGCGGCGGCCCTGGTAGTGGCGCCGGCGGCGGCGGCGGCGTCCCAGGCAGCGGCGGTACTGGCAGCGGCGGTACTGGCGGCGGTACTGGCAGCGGCGGTACTGGCAGCGGCGACCCTGGCAGCGGCGTCCCTGGCGGCGGGACTGGCAGCGGCGGCCCTGGCAGCGTCCCAGGCGGCGGTAATCGTGGAGTGATGCTCTTGCACAACGTCCGCACTTACCAGCGCAGGGAGGCCCCGGATGGCGTGCGCGTGACCCTCGAGATCTTTCGTCAGCGCCAGCCAGGTCGGCGCACAGGTGCGCACCAACCAATCCACCGCCAGCCACGCCCGGCACGTCTCCACCTCGGGCGTCGCCCGCGACCCGGCCAGGCGCGGAATCAGCGGCCGCAGGAGGCGGTCGCGATCGGCGTCGGTCGGCAAATCATCATTCCAGGCACGCATGAAGGCGCTGATGACCGGACAGGCGCACGCGGGGCGGTCCGTCCAGGGTTCGCCCGCGACATACGCGACGGCTTCCATCACGCAGGCCCCCTCGTCCTCGTGCTTGTGCGCCCCCTTCGACAAAGGCGGCAGCGCGGCAAGGCGTTCGCGTGGTGTCGTCATACGGTGTGCTCCTCGTCCTCCGATGTCGGGTCGGCCTCTCCTCGCGTCTTGGCGATCAGCGTACGGATGGCCACGACATCAACCGTTGGGCCGTAGGGCATCCCGTGCTGGATCGCGAGCAGACGCGCGGCCTCCACCGCGTCGCTACCTATGACGGCCAGCGCCTGTTCGAGCGCCGTCAGCAGCTCGGGCGCGGCGGCGATCAGCCGAGCGTTGGCGTCGCCCGTGCGTCGTGTGTAGCCGGCGTAGCAGGTAATCGTCACCGGGGCGCTATCTCGATTACGAATAACGATGTCGTAGTCGTGGCGCTTCTCCCCAACCCGCCACGGTCCCGGCGTGTGCTCAGCCATCAGTCGGCTCCGCTTTGGGCTCGAATAGTTGACCTTTCTGGCACTGGCCCCCAGGGAACCGCATCATTGCGCAGGACACGATCGCCTCACCCGTCACCGGCGAGAGAGCAGATGGATGTCCGCAGCGCGCGATCCCCATAAACAGAGGCGACCGGTAGTACTGACAATCAACACAGCTGTGCTCAGCCATCAGTGGCTCCGCTCTCACCGCCCTTGCCATTAGCTCCCACGGGATGCTGCTGCGCGCGCTCGAACGCGCGTAGGAGATCCACCACGGCAAAGACCAGGGTGCGCTCGTCGCCGTCGAGTTCCAGCGGATTAAACGTCCCCGTGACGATCAGCACCCCGCCGGCCAGGGGTATCTCTTTCATGTACCCCTTCTGGTGATTCCACATGACGCCTACGTCTAACTCCTTTCACCGTCCGCGCCACGCTCCAGCTGCGAGCGGATGCGCGCCTCGACATCCTCAGGCACATCCCAGAGGCGTTGCCTCCCACGACACGGCACCGGCTCGATCGTGCGCACGTGCTCCAGCACCCATGCGAATCGGCCGGCGGCATAGTTGCCGAAGGCGCACTCGGGATAGGACGGCTGGCAGTCGGTTGTCCGCAGGCAGCCTGTCAGCCTGACGACAGCGACAATCACGCCGCGCGGCATCCGGTGTCCCTGCAGCGCCTCTCTGAAGGGTGACTCCTGAATCAGATCGTGCGCGTCCGCCGTCCAGCGCTTCGCAGCGTGAATCGCCAGCTCGCCTTGATACCGAGATTCCCAACTCCGTGTCTCTAGACGTTTCGCACCGACGGCGATCAGCGTCGCCCACGGTTGCCAGAGAGAGATCGCCTTCATCACACCTCCTAAATCTCAAACGTCCTCACGCCTGGCGGGGACGCCAGTTGTGTGTGTGCGGCCCCCTACTGACCGCACGACGCCCCCGCCACGCGCGAGATCGGTTGCAAGCTCCAGCCGCACGTCGGTCACACCCCCGGCGTCGGCGTGGACGTTTCCGTCCGGCGCCAGCGCCGCTCGTGTTCGGCCACCGCCGCGCGCCACGCCGCCCGATCGACGCGCACCCACCACGACCTCGACGGCGGCACCGCCTCACGGCGACGCATCCGGCTCGAGAACGACGAGATCGGCGCACCCGGACGGCGGAACGGCTGCCGGCGGCGCGTCGGTGTCATCGCGGGCGTCCTCATTTCCGCCTCGCGAGCTTGATCCGCTGTTGAATCTTGGGGTTCATCGCGCGGCACCCGCAGCGTGAGACGTGCTCGTGCTTCCCCCACGCCGCGTCCACATCGGCATGCTGATCGCAGCGATTCCCGTCTCGGCACGCGTGCGACAGCCAGCCCGTGTCGTCACAGTCCGCACACCACGACGCGTACGGATTCCGATCCGGATCACAGCATGGGATCTTCCACTCGAAGGCATCCGCCACCTGGCCCCAGTCCACCCCGTTCGCCGTCGTCCCCTGCGCCCGCATGTCAGCGAGAAACGTCTGTCGGGCGGCTTTGGCGCGTGTGAAGGCGTCGTCGGATCGCGCGGGTGACGGGAGCGCCGGCCGCCGGGCGTCCGCGTCGAGCAGTGTCCGATAGGCGAGATCGTCGGCGACGCGATACCACTCCTGCGTCGACGGGAAGAACCCTGAGCCACGGCGTTGGATCTCAATAACGGCTTGTTGCACGGCCGCGAGTGGGAGATCGCGCAAGGTGTTGAAATACTCCTCGTATTTCACCTCCAACACGCCGTCGTCCTGCAGCTCGTCGCGGCGAATCGGGAGACACACCGCCAGGCGGTTGAACGTCTGGATGAACGGGTGGAGATCCGCCTGCGTCACGACGCCGCTCCATGTCGTTTAAGGACTCGGGCTGAGGCGCGCGCCATCGCGGAGGAGGTCTTCCCGGCGGGTGCAGCGCGCACAGGCGCCGCGTCGAGCTCATCGGTCCAGCCGCCCCGGTTGAGCCACGTCCGGGGATATGGAATGAACTGCCCGCCGTCTTTCTGCCACTGCTCAGACGCGCAGTGCTGCTCGACGGCGGCCACCATCCGGTCGGTCAAAGCGTTGTCAGGTGCGAGCTGTTGCCAGACTCGCCGAGCGGCGTCTTTGCCCACCTTGCGCGGATACCCGGCCCAAAACCGCTCGAAGTTCGCCTGTACTGCTTTCCGATCAGGTGTTTGATCAGAGCCGTTAGCCGTTAGCCGTAAGCCGTTAGCCGTTTCGCGCGCGTCACGCGCACGCGAGGCCGCAGGTTTTCTCGATTGTTTGCGAATATCAGGAAGTTTTCGAGACTTTCTGCGAAAATTCCGGAAAAGTCGACGCGTGCTAACCTCCATTAATTGAAGAAGTTCCGGCGGAGCCACGGGAAGGTGTGTTTGTCGGGGGTACTCGATCTTTTGGTGTTCATTCCAGGTCAGCGAACACACAAATGGCGCGCCTTGATGATCAAATTCCACGATTAGATCCACGTCGATCAACCGCTGCAACGCGGCGGCAACCTCCTCCTCGGTGTGCTGATCGCGGAGGGCGTCGTTCTCTCCACGCAGCTTGGCGGCAGACTTCGGCATCACGCCGAAGTCGTCGGCGGCCCACTTGTAGGTATCCCAGACGCGATATTCGAAGTCGGTGAGCACTGTCACTTTTCGCGACCGTCCAATCCGGGGATGCGTGAGCCGATCAGCGGGCATCTCGTTCTACGCCGATCGCGCGGCCGTGCGCGCCTGATTCACCGTCGTGTCGCCGACGCACCGATCCCGTGTCTGGCTCACGTTGCTCTCCGGAAGCGCCACTGGCCGGGGCGCCCGTCAATGGCCAGGATGTGCGCGTGGATCTCCCTGTGGCACCGGTCGCAGATATGCACTTTCCACGGCGCCAGCGCCGAACGGCCCCGCCCACGCGCCCCATGCCCGCCAACGATGTGATGTACATGCACGGCACGACGCACACATCGGGGACCAGCCATCCTGCCGCTCGAAAAGACCACTTCGCACCGGCCCCCACTACGCCGTCGGACCGTCTCACTCTCGCGCGCGTCGCGGCGCTTCCAGCCCTTCGCCCGGTCGACGCGGTCGAGCGCCGCGGGACGCGGCTTGGCGTGGGCGAGGACGCTGTAGTCGATGCTCATGCGCGACCTCCGTTATGCCGCCGCACGCCCCGGCCGCTCCGGGAGCACGAAGTGAAACGTTTCGACCGCGCACAGTACACAGCGGTCGATGTAGTCGCTGAACTCCTCCGCACTGAGCCCGGTGGTGCTCCGCACGACGACCTGCTCCGCCACGATCTCGCCCGCCGCGTTCACAAGGATCAGGGGCTCCGACAGGAAGCACGTACTGAAGTGCGCGTGAAAATCGTTCTTGTGCTGCCCCGTGTCCGTCGCCAGCGCATCGCACAACAGCCAATAGAATGAGTTCTGCGCCGATGTCCGGCGCTGTGGTGTCACCTCCCCGACCGACACCGCCACCTCGCCGTCAGGAATGTGGCGCATCGCCTCGCGGAAGGTCTCCGGGTCACGCAGAGTGAGGCGTCCGTGGTCGACCGTGCCGAGTGCGGTGAAGGTGTCGGTCGGCATGCGCGATCAGTCCCCGTCCGTGTCGTCCACACCGGACGACCCGTGCTGCGTCTCCATCAGGGCACGTTCGTGCTGCTGCGCCGCGACGAGCGTCTCATCGCGCAGACGCGCCTGCTGCATCCCCGCCGCCAGGCCCGCGTCATACCCGCGTTGCCACGCCGCCAGCATCCGTTCCACCGTGATCTTTTTCAGGCCCATGGGTTCCCGTCCTTTCTCACGCGACCTGTGCCAGTTCGCTCATGGCGTGGACCGCGGCGAACTCGGCATCGACTTCATCCAGGAATGCCACCGCCAACTCGTAGTACGTGCCCAGGGCGAGATCCTCCCGTTTTATGCGACAGACAAACAGCTGCAGCGCGGGCGGAAACTCCTCGCACCACGAGACGAAGTCGACCCACTGCACCCCGGTCACTAACGCGTTGTGCCGCACCTGCGGCTCGTACTCCGGGGGCAGTCGGCCCTCGCGGAGATATTTCAGATGCGTCGCCGGCTTCGGACACTTGATCTCGAGGAGTCCCGCGCCCTCCTCGACCAGGCCGTCGGGCGAACACCCCATCGCGCAGGTGTCATCCCTCACGAACCCGACGGACGCCACGAGGGACCCCGTGACGGCTTCATAGGCCGCCACCGCTAGCGGCTCACGCTCGCGTCCCTTGCGCATCCAGACGGTGTCGAACCCGTCGTCGAGACTCCGACCCGTGAGCCGTTCACAGACCAGCTGCAGGCGTAAGTCCCGGCGCTGGTAGCTCTCCTCCCCCTTCTTCCGGCCCTTCGCCAGCATGGCCTTGGCGCCTGCGCCCGTCAGGATGCCAGTCCTCAGCGCGAACCACTCGTCGCTCCGCTGGTCACAGTGATGGATCGTGACGCTCATACCGGCGACTCCAGCGTGTCGACCAGGTCGGGCGGCGGATCGCTCGAGGGAGAGGGCTCCGGCGAGGCGGGCGGAGGCGTTTCGGTCGGGACGGTGGCCCGACGCTTCAGGGCGTCCCAGACCTCCGGCTGCGTGGCGGTGAGATACTGCCGGTGGGTCAGCGCCGACTGCTGCCAGGCGTCCGTGAGCGCGGCCGCGCCTTCGTCGGCAACGGCCGTGAGGTCATCGAGCCACGAGTCATAGCTCTCCGGCTTCTCGAGGTGTGTCTGGCGGGCAGGCAGGGCGCCGCCGCGGTCGTCCACCACGACGGGCTGGCCAGCCATCTCTTCATACGTCGGCTCGCCGCCGAGCTCGTCGGGGAACCCTTCACGCAGGGCGGCCGCCTCGCAGCACTTACTGAGCATCTGGATCGGCGCCTTGGCCCACCGTGCGTTGGGCTTCCCCTCGCGCGTGGTGGCGACCACTTCCGAGAAATAGGTCCGCACCGGGAACTCCACCCGCTGCTTCGCCTTCGTGTTCCAGCGGTAGACCGTGATCTCGCACCACTCGGGGGCCGTGACGCCCTGGACATCGATCGCGTCGCCATACGCGGGTGGGCTGTGCCCAAGGTAGGCGCCGGTGCGCTGCGCGGTCGTGCGGTACTCGTAGATGCCTGGCATCACGACATCCCGCCACTCCCGCTTCCCGGTCTTCGCGTCTTTGACCTCCATCGGCACGATGTGGCAGGGCTTCTTCATCGGATCGAGCTGCCGCGCCAGGCAGTAGTCCCACACCATCAAGACCGACTGCGGGTTGGCGCCCGGGAAGAGGTTGTTACAGAGCGTGCGCCACTGCGCCTCCGAAATACCGCGTCTCGTGACCGCCTCCGGGAGAGCGGGAGACGGCGTCGTCGTGGTCGTAGCGAGGTCCGCCATTAGCCCACCTCCCCAACCGCATGCGGGCCGCACCGGTCACAGGCGCGCCGCCGCTCGTAGTCTCGAATCTGCGCCGGTGCGTCAATCCGACGCACCACCACCGGCGCCGTCTGCTTCGACGTGGCACGACCAGGCAGGAGCCGTGGCAGGGATGCGCCCCGCGCCTCGGCGTCGATCCGCGCCTGCTCGTAACAGGACAAACAGAGCACCTGCCGACCGGTGAGGGCGCCAACCCGGTCGTAGTGCACGAGGTGGTACCACGCGTGCTCCAGATCCGCGCGGACCGGCATCTGCCGCACCGCATCCATCGCCTGCCACGTGCGGGTGTCGCCCCCCGGAGGACCATGCAGCCCTTCCAGGCTCTCGTGGTAGGTGTCGAGACTGCGGAGCGCGATCAGCATGACGAGATGACGATCCGCCTCGCTGAGCGACTCTCGGTAATCCGCCGCCTTCGCCTGCGCCGCCGCCACGGCCCGATGGCGGGCCACCGCGTCCGCATGGGCATACGGCCCGTCAAACCGGGACACCACGTACGCCCGTGTCGCCACCTGCGTTCTGATCGCCCTGTCTGCGTCCGAACGCGCCGGCCCGTCGTCGAACAGATTCAGGGCGTCCGCGATGATCGCGATCCGTTCGTCGGACTCGTGCCCGACGGCCCACGGGCCCGTCGTCGGGACAGATTCCTGTGGTGTCTCCACGGGACGATTTGCTACACTGGCGCTGTTCATTGCTGTACCGCCTTTCTGGGTGGTCGAGCCTCGGTTCCAGCCGAGGCTCTTTTTGTGTCCGCTGACATCCTCCGGTGTGGGATCGCCAGGTCGTGCGACCAGCGTCGTCATGCGTCCTCCTCCTGGGCCTGCCGGAGCCGTGCGAGGGTCTGCACGGAGACGCGGTCTGAGCGGGCCGCCCGACGCGCACAGCGCACCAGCCACAGCCCCAACAGCGCCAACCCGATCAGGCCCCAGAGCAGCGGTGCCGTCATGACGTGGCCCCGCGCTGGTCGCGACCATCGGTGCGCCGGGGTCGTTGTCGACGAAGCAGGGCGCGGCCGCCCCGCGTCTCGACCAGCGGGCGTCCAGTGGCCGTGTTAATCAGCGTCCGGTCGACATCGACGGTCGCCACGACCAGCGCGCGGCTTGCCCGCCCACGCCGGACCAGCGTCACGCCGGACGCCTCTGCCCAGCGCCGGAATGCCCGTGCGTCAGGAAAGCCATAGCGGAGCGCCGCGATGTCGGTCGGCAACCACACCCGCTCGGAGACCAGACGCGCCAGCACCGTCACCACGGGTGCCGGGAGATCCAACAGACCAGCTGGCACAGATCCGTCGTGTCGGCTCACGACATCCTCCAGAGCCGGGGTTGCTGCGCAGCCCGCGGCGCGGGTCGCCACGTGTGCGCGGACCGGCCGGTGATGGTGCAGGCGCGCGTCCCCGCCTCGAGGACCCGTCCGTCGGCTTTCAGCTCCGTCAGCCGCGGGCGCACGTCGTTGAGGTCGCGCACCGTGCCCTGGGCACGTAGTCGCGTGAACAGCTCGTAGGCCGTCGGCGGCGTCCCCTGCCAGGTCTCCAGCGTGGACAGGATGAGGCGCTGGCGAGTTGAGAGCCGTGGGACGATCTGCTCGAAGGCCCTCTGGCTCGTGTCGGCAACCGGCATCACTCCGCCCCTCCCAGCTTCCGGTGGCGGGCTTTGGTTCGATCCAGCGACCGCGCCTGCGCCCACGTCGTGAGGAGTTCTCCTATGAGGACTGCGACGAAGGCCTGCTGATCGTTCGTATCAAGCCTCCGGTAACATGCCCACAGGCGTTGCTCGGCTTCCGCCACGGAGTCGGCACCGTCGATCGGAGACAGAATCTTGCTCACCGTCTCGATGTAACAGCTGAGGTCAGACATGCCAGAACTCGCGCTCAACTGTCCCTACTGCAACGCCCAACAAATGGGCTTCACGTTCTGCGGTGGTCAAGTCATCGTTCCGCAACCTGAGCCAGCGTGGCGCTCGCTGTGGCTCTGTCGGGGCTGCCTGGAGGGCGTTGTGGTGACGATCGTTCAGGGCGCAAACGCACAGTACGCGACGCCGGCCGAGTGCCCAGTTGAACTGACTGGCGCGGGGTTCAAGGTTGTCGCCGTGCACCCGAAGCCGCAGCCGATGGTTGCCCCTGAACACGTGTCGGAAGAGATCGCGTACGAGTACATCGCTGGCGTGGACAGCCTGCGGCGCGCGACCGAGATGCGCAACAACCCGTCGCAGGCTGCGGCGCTCGCCACCGCTGCCGGCATGATGTTTCGCAAGGTCCTGCTCCGTGCGACGACGGCGCTGGCCACCCAGGTGAAGCTCGAAGACAAGACGCTCGCCGACCAGTTCCGGCGAAAGAACCTCAAGCTCGAGCCCAGGATCAACAAGCTCGCCGACCACCATCTGATCACGCCGGCGATGCGCGACTGGGCGCACCAGATCCGGGACGACGGCAACGAGGCCAACCACGGGGAGGACGAGGTATTCGAGCAGTCGGACGCCAAACAAATGCAGGCGTTCACCGAGCTGTTTCTGGTCTACGCCTTCACGATGCCCGAGCGCGTCAGGCTGGCCCGCGGCACGAGCACGAACACCGACCAGAGCGCCTAGCATCACACCGCCCCTCCCAGCTCCCGCTGACTGGCCGTGGATGTAGAATCGCCGCCATGACCGATGTCAGCGCAATCCTGTCGCTGGGTACGCACCTCAAGCTTGCAGCGGACCTCCTCAAGAGCGTGCTCGACCTCGGCGACCGAGCCGCGTCCTCGTCGCAGGTCGCGAGCGAGCTCGTTGAGTCGCTCAACGCCAAGATTCGAGAACTGCACGCTGAGATCGTGGCCGCCTATGCGAGCGCATTCACGGCCCAAGCGGACCAATTCGCGTTGGCAAATCGCGTGCGTGAGCTGGAAGAACAGCTGATGCAGGCCAAAGACTGGTCGGCAGAGCAGGAACGCTACGCGCTGGATGACGTGGATCGTGGAGTGTTCGCCTACGCCCTGAAGCCAGGCGTGGAGCCAGCCGAACCCCCGCATTGGCTGTGTCAACAGTGCTTTCAGCAGCAGCGCAAGTCGGTGCTGCAGCTTGCGGGACAAGCTGCGGGGCGGCACTCTCGCTGGTTGTGCGGGGCGTGCGGACAGGCGCTGCTCGTGAGACAGGGGACGCATCCCGCCCGCGCCACCTCTCCGTAGCGTCACAGCGCCCCTCCCAGTTCCTTCACCGGCCGCTTGAGTACCCGCTGCCGCGCCTTGTCCGCTGCCTGCTCAGCCTGCTCCAGCCTGTCCAGGGCGGCCGTGACGCGCCGCTCGAAGTCTTTGGGCTCGGGCCGCAGGCCCCGCAGAATGCGGCTGAAGAGCGAGGGCTCGTAGCCCGCTTTTAGAGCGATCTGCTCCTGGCTGAGTGGGAAGCTAGTAATTCGGGTTTTGAGGTTATCCATAGGACAGCTGAATTGTCTTTACACACGGTAGGACAATTCAACTGTCCTGTCAACAACTATGTTGCCGATAAGATGACTGGATGTTGGGAGAACGCTTGGTAGGCGCTAGAAAGCGTGCTGGATTGTCACAATTTAGGCTCGCCATTGAGCTGGGCGAGCGCTATAGCCGCCAGATGATTTCGCACGTCGAACACAACCGCTCGGCGCTGCTGGCTGACGGCCTAACATCGGCCGCGCAGATACTTAACGTTAGCGCCGACTACCTGCTCGGCCTGACGGACAACCCTGAACCCGCCGCGAAGCTCGACAAGGCGCTCGCTCAGGAGCGGGCCAAGGTGAGCGAGCTGGACGACGCCGGGGCACTGGCTGCGGACGAGGAGGACGGCCACAGCGTTGACGTCATGGAACTCGACACGGCGGCCGGTGCCGGAGCCGTCGTCGACTTCGAGCGCGTCAAGGATCGGATCAGGTTTCGCCAGTCATGGCTCCGCAAGCATGGCCTCGTCGCCCGGCAGTGCAAGGTGATCGGCGTCAAGGGCACGTCGATGGAGCCGACGCTCACCGACGGCTGTTCGATCCTGATCGATCTCAACCGGCGAAGCCGCCTCGTGAGACACATCTACGTGGTGCGCACCGACGACGGGCTGATAGTGAAGCGGGCAGGGAAGAACAGGGCGGGTGCCTGGCAGCTCGTGAGCGACAACCCGGACAAGCAGGAATGGCCCACGCTCCGCTGGCCAGCCGATGCCGACGTGATCGGTGAGGTGAAGTGGGCGGCAAGGACGTTCTGAGGGCGGGCGACGGCCCCGTGGTCAAGCGGCTCCGGCACGCGGATGGCAAAGGCTGGCGGTTGGTCAGCGACAACACGGCGTACAAGCCGGTGCCGTGGCCGCGTGACGCTCAGGTGCTCGGGCAAGTCATGTGGACGGGGCGGACGCTGTAGAGAGGAAAGATAACATGACCACCGCAAACACTGAGGCGCATGACGTACAGAGGGTGGCGCTCAGGCAACTCCAAACCGCGCTCCGTTTGTATTTCGAGAAGGAGGATTACTATTCCGTAATCACGCTGGCAAGCGCGTCAGAGGAAATCTTTGGAAAGCTTTTGAGTGACGGGGGAAGGAAGAACGCTTTGGACTCCCTCAAGAACACTGTCCGAGCGCTCTACAGAAAGCTTTACGGTCAAGACCTGAAGGACCACGAAGTCTCAGATCGCGCAAACAAAGCGCGCAACGATTTGAAACATTGGTCTCCCGGCAAGGCACAAGTAGTCGAGCTCGATGCGCGGGAAGAGGCAAGAGATATTCTGCAACGCGCCATAGATAACTATTACAAACTAACGCAAACCCTCACGGCTGCAATGCAACAATTTGATAGCGAGGTAGTGACGGACAATGCGCAGATTCGGTCTTGATAGCCCCGCTCCGCTCCTGTGGCTCTGGCCTTCGCACGCGCATCGCCCGAGACTGGCAGGACGCGGCGCACCCGCGGGAGCCGTAGCGACACTGCGGACTACACGCCGATCCCGTGGCCGCGAGACGCCGGGGCTCGGGCAGGTGCTGTGGACGGGGCGGACGCTGTGAGCAAGGCAGAGGCGGGCCTGTCGGAGGCCCTCAGAAAGCAGGCACCGTTTGAGGGCTAAAAGGCTAGGCTAAACAGTCCATAGGATCCGTTGTAGTGGAAGATGCAGTGACTCAGGATGTCGCGACCGATGAGCGCATGAAAACCTTGCGATTGGAGCAACTCAGAGGCAATCACGGGAACCGTTGCCAGGTGGAGCGGAGGTTGGTGGGTGGTCGCCGCGAAGATCGCCAAGCCGATGTCGTATTGATCAACTGTAACCGGGGCATTCCCGGTCGATGGTGTATGGACCAACGCCGTCCCCGTTGGCGGAAGATTGAGCGCAGTCAGCACGGATGGATCGATGTTCGTACAACTCGCGCCTGTGTCAAGGAGCGCCGTGATCCGTTGCGGTGCTGGGACCGGCTGTTCAGCGGTTGTAAGCGCATCCCGCCTCGGCTCACTCACCGTGGCAACGGCAGTAAGGAGCGGCCCGCGGCCAGGCGTTATTTGAAGCGTGAAGTGAGGCACGCTGTGTTAGGCAGTCTGACGGGCCAGCGGTGTGATCAATCGAGTGATGTGCTGCACCACTTCAACGGTCTGGATTTGCTTGACCAAGAAGGGTTCAAGTTTAAATTTCTCGTACCCGCTCTTGATCGCGTCTTCGTAGCTGAAAAAGAAATCGATGACGTCGTCTCCATGAATGAGCACAAATTTCCCTTCATGCTCCTTCCATTCGTGGAGTCTGTTCTTGTAGACCGCAAGTTCTTTTTCAAGAGCCATATACGTGTCTCCCAGCACGGGGAGTCTACACCAAGTATATCGGCTCGAAGTCGCGTTGATACCGGTAGGGCGAAAAACCCAACGGGAAACGGCTTCTCACATCATGGGACCAGTTTCAACAAGTGCCTAGTCCCGAGCTCGAAGGCTTACGTGAAGCCATCACCGATCGACGTGGCGGGCATGCCGCCTGAGAAGTGGGCGGCACGGACGTTCTATGGACGTGGTGCTGGGGCAGGTCATGTGGACGGGGGGGGACGCTGTGAAGAGCGGGATGAAGATCTGGTGCGGTACCCCAGCACGCCGCCGTCATGGTGACCTTGGGCAGTGTCGCTCAGGTTCGACACCGGAGCACTGCGTATGACTGACACCGACACCGTAACGCTGCCACGCGCGCAGTACGACGCGTTGCTCGCCAACAAGGAAGCGCTTGAGGATCGGGTCGCGGCGCTCGAGGCGGATGATGGGAGCCGCATTCCGCACGAGGTGGCCCTGGCCATCATGCGGGACGAGCGCCCCATCGTCGCATTCCGAACCCATCGCGGCCTCACCGTGCGTGATCTTGCCGCCAGAACGGGAATCGCCACGGGGTACCTGTCCGAAATCGAACGCGGACGTAAACCCGGCTCTACTGCTGCCCTGTCACGTATTGCCGAGGCGCTCGGAACCACGATTGACACGTTGGTGTCGTTGAAGTGAGACGAGGCTCGTCAGACAACACCTCCCTGGCCGGCCAACGCCGACGTGATCGGCGAAGTGAAGTGGGCGGCGCGTACGTTCGCGTGAACAGGAGAGACTGACATGAGTGCGGAACTGATCGCGATTCTCACCATTGGCGTCACGCTCGCTGGCGGGCAACTCGCCACCGCGCTGTGGATGGCCGGCCGGCTCGCCGACGTGTCACGCGAAGTCGCGGAGCTGCGTGAGCGCATGGCTAAGCTCGAAGGGCTCTTGGAAGGGTTGCGCGAAGCGATCACTGGCCGACGAACATCCGGCGACGCCGCCTGAGCGGGCGGCGAGGTGACATGGGCGACGGGGAGAGTTGCGGGGCAGGAAAGGGGTGAGCAAGACGGCTCAACATGCTACGTAAGAGCTACGCTCAGTGACTGAATGTCTTATAACCACAATGTTTATTGGGTCGTCATTGATATAGTCTTCCCTGCCTCACCGCCATTTAGCTTCTTTTGGGTCAATACGTTACTCCTGCCGCTCTGCCCCAACTGGGCGGCTCGACGTATCCTCTCCACTGGCGTAAGCGGGTGCGGGTTGCACAAGAGTCGAAGGATCCGCTTCACTGCGGTTGGCCAATCACTATTCCAAACTGCTCCTATGAAATAGGGAGAATCCCATGACTGACGGAACTCACCGCAAAATGAGTGAAGACAATCCAAGAAGGTTGAAGAAAATAGTTATTGGGTTAGCGGTGATTTACGTGATGACGTTTGTGAGCGGTTTTTTGCAGGCCACACAATACAATTTCTTCAACTACATTTTCTTTTCCCTTTTGTTCATAGGAGGGATTGTATTGATACGTGTGACTGTCAAAACAAAAGCAACTGGAATGACAAAGGGGGTTGTGTTTCTGACGGGAATTTCCACAACCCTGCTGCTCATATTTTTTATTGGCTATGAGTGGTTTAGGCTTGAAGGTCATCAGGATCTTGAAGCTTCCATAGAAGCCCTCCTCTATCTGACAACCTTGGTTTTTTGGATCGGAGTAATAGTAAGCCTGGTTTTAATTAGGAGAATAGGCGGTCGCAATTCCTCACGATCAGAGCCATCCGGCCTAGCCGCGGGCTTCCCGTGAGCCAGTTTTCCGTCCGTTTGCACGTATGTGGGTAAGATGCGATTTTTCTTACTCATCCCGACGTTGCTACTCGCCGGCGCCACCCAGGCCTGGGCCCAAACGCTCACCCTCACCGACGACGAAATACGAGGGTTCCTGCTGACAGCCGAGGTGATCGCGGCCGAGCAAACCGGCAAGGGCACCACGCGCCCCTGGCGGCTGACCCTCAGCGACGGCACGCTCACCCACGACGCGCATTTCCAGTCGGTCGACCGGAACGAGGGGGCGCGTCGGGTCGGCAAGCACTACGAGCGGAACTTTATCGATTCCTATCGCTACAACATCGCCGCCTACCGACTGGCGGAGCTGGTGGGCCTTGCCGACATGATGCCGGTCACCATCGAACGCGAATGGGACGGCAAGACCGGCTCATTGAGCTGGTGGCTGGATGACGTCATGTTCGATGAACAGACCCGCCAGCAGGCACGCAATTGGCCAGATGACATGGCTCGGTGGAGTGCGCAGATGAGCCGGATGCTGCTCTTTGCGGAGCTGGTGCACGACACCGACCGGAACCATGGAAATATCGTGTACACGGGGAACTGGACGCTCAAGATGATCGACTTCACGCGAGCGTTCCGCCCGGGCGACGAGCTGCAGCGACCGAACAATCTGACGAGAATCGACCGCGCGTTCTTCGAGCGGCTACAGATGCTCACCGAAGAGAGTGTCAAAGAGCGTATCGGCCCCTATCTCACAGGCGATGAGATCGACGCGGTGCTCAAGCGGCAGGACGCCATCGTCGACCACCTCACTCAACTGATTGAAACCAAGGGCGAGAATCGCGTGCTCTTCGGTGACTCCACCCTGACGACGCAGTAGGACCTCCCTAAGCAGTCCATGCGGTTCTGACCACTCGCGGGGCTGTTGAAGCCCCGCGGCAATTCCGTGCAGGGTTGGTAGTCGCCTGGGTTGGGCTCTGGTATATACTTAAATAGTATATATAATATATATATAGTATATATATATTTTAACTATACTATTTAATAATGCCAGAGCAAGCTTTTGTCATTCGTCTCGAATCGGAGTTGGGGCGTCGGGTCATGAAGGTGCTGAACACCTCCGGACAAGGCTACAACTCGCTGGACGAGTTTGTGTCGGTGGCTCTGCTGAATCAGCTCAACGCCGAGGCCTCAGACACGAACCCGCCTCTGGTCCAGTCGCGTGGGCTTGTGCCGTCACAAATCCACGGAATGCTCGTGCGTCCGACGGGCGACGTCGTCGCGAAGAATCTCGCGGAGCCAATGGCATCCTCGGACGGACTCTTCATCCTGACGAATCGACTGAGTCCGCTCAAGGTTGCTACGCGGGTGCTTGCGAACCTCCAGGGCTTGGTCGACCGCCTGGCCGATGAGCGCAAGTGGCCGACCGTGAAGACTTTTCACACCACGGCCGGACTGGCCGCGCGGGCCCTTGGGTTCGAACTCCGGGGGCTGAACCGCGCCGATTCCGTGACGGGCCGAGACAAGCGTTGGACCGGCTATCCAGTCGGGCAGGATGAGAGGTCGAGCCTGGCACGCTTCGCGGTCAGCTTCACGCTGGCGGCGACCGACGGCGTCGCCTCAGGACCGCTGGCCATCCTCGGTCTCGCGGCCGCCATAAATGGCGGTCGCGTAGCACTGACGGAGGCTGGCTGGCGCCTCGCCCTGGCACCGAGTCCGCTGCTGGGTGAGTCAAGTGCCGGTACGCTCTCCGACGAAGAGCGGGCGATATTGACCAAGCAGGTCGGCGGCGCTCCAGGGGAGTGCGCTGCCGTAGTTGAGTTTTTTGAACTTGTGGTCCTGGCTGACGGCTCGCAAAAGAAGGTCGATGAACTGCTCGGGCTGCGTCACGACGACTGGTCAGAGAACAGGACCACGGCGCATCGAGCGGCTATGGTTGGGCGCCTTTGTGAACTACGTATGCTGGAGGGCTCTGGGAGGGGAACGTCTGCGCAACTGAGCCTGCTGCCAGCCGGCGAACGGTTTTCTGAAGAGAGCAAGGACACCGAAAGCGAACGGAGGACACCATGAGCGAGAACATTGACCACCTTGTGCGGAAGTTCGAAGACGGAAAGGTGACGCGACGAGAGCTTGTCATGGCGCTCTCGGCTCTGGTTCTGATGCGACCAGAGGCCCGAGCGCAGGCGAGTGCGCCACCGGTCTCCGTGAGCACGATGAATCACGTTACCCTCAGCGTTTCTGACGTACAGCGGTCTGTGGCGTTCTATCAGCGCATCTTCGGTATGCCGCTCGTCACAACCCAAGGCAACGAGGCTGACTGGTCTGCCGCAGCGGTCCCGGTGCTTGGGATCGGGAACGGACCGCAGTTCATCGCCTTCACGCGCAGCGACACGCCGTCGATCAACCACTTTTGCCTAGGCATGGAGGGATTCGACGCGGATCGTGTGGTGAGCATCCTGTCTGAGCATGGCGTCGAAGCGCGAGTGCGGCTTCGGGCAGATTCTGACCCGCCGAGCGAGGAACTGATGTTCAATGATCCGGACGGGATCCCCGTACAGATACAAGACGTGAGCTATTGCGGGGGTTCTGGCGTACTCGGCAACCTGTGTGATCCAGACGATCGTCCTGATGGCTGACCCACTCGTCCTGGAGGTGTTCACGGACTACGTGTGACCGTGGTGCTACCTCAGTACCGGGCGTACTGACAGACTCAGAGAACAGTTCAACCTCACGGTGCGCTGGGTGTTCTTTCCCCTGCATCCTGACACTCCGCAGGAGGGACGGTCACTCGACGCGCTGTTCGCTGATCGAGGTGTGGACCTGGAGGCCATGCATCAGCGAATGGCCGGCCTGATGCGAGCCGAGGGACTCCCGTACGGTGAACGCACCCATACCTACAACAGCCGGTTGGCCCAGGAACTGGGCAAGTGGGCAGACACACGTGGCGTCGAAGCCATCCACGGCGTGCTGTATCGGGCGTACTTCGTTGATAACTGCAACATCGCCGACATCGAGGAGTTGGTCCAGCTGGCCGCATCGGTCGGCCTGCCGCAAGACGAAGCGAGAGACGTGTTGTTGGAGAGGCGCTTCAGAGCCGCCGTCGACGCCGACTGGACGAAGGCTCGCGAATACGGCATCGCCAGCGTTCCCACCTTCGTCGCGGCCGGGCGCGGCGTAGTGGGCGCGCAGCCCTATGAGGTGCTGGAGCAGTTGATCAGCGCTGCAGATTCGACGCTAGAGCGCTAGTGTAGTGAGGACGTGGGCGATCACGATGACCGATGTGTCTCCCCGCGCCAGCGTGACCGCGAAGACGGCATAGCCAAAGCTGAGGGCCGCCAGGAGGACCGGAGGCAGGATCAAAAGAAGCCACACGCCCTCCCATGGCTACCCAGCCTCGGCATATGATGCACCCACAAAGGAGTTCCCATGCGACACCTGTCCGAAGCTCTGAGTTCCTCTCTTACCCTGCTGACCCCGATACTCCCGGCACTGGCGTTGGCCACCGCCTGCGCTGCACCCCCGCCAGAACCGGAGCCGTCCGACGCTGTTGCATATGAGGGGGGACGCATCATCATTGGCAACGGCAACGTCATCGAGAATGGCACGTTGCTGGTTGAGGAGGGTCGCCTAGCGGCAGTCGGCGAGGCCGACACGGTTGAGGTGCCGGCCGGCGCGGAGCGGGTGGATCTCACCGGCCGCACGATCATGCCGGCGATCATCGACACCCACGTGCATCTCCGGGAACCCCGTGACGAGCTGATCGATGACCTGCAACGCAAGGCCTACTACGGAGTCGGCGTCGTGCTGAGCCTGGGACGTGGCGCCAGCGACACCGCGTTCGAAATGCGCAACGAGACCCTTCCGAACGCCGCCCGCTATCGGACGGTCGGCCGCGGCATTACGGGACCGGAACCGGGCCGCACTGAGGTGCCCTATTGGGTCACCACCGAAGAGGAGGCCAGAGAGGCTGTTCGGGAGCTCGCGACGCAGAACGTCGACTGGGTCAAGATCTGGGTCGACGAGCGCAACGGACAGGTCGAGAAGCTGCCCGCTGAACTCTACGGCGCCGTCATCGACGAGGCGCACCAGCAGGGGCTTCGGGTCATCGCCCACGTCTACACGCTCGAGGACGCTAAGGGACTGTTGCGCGCCGGCCTCGACGCCTTTGCGCACGGCATCCGCGATATGGACATCGACGACGAGGTGGTCGAGCTGTTCCGCGAGCGCCCGCAGATGTTGCTGGCCCCCAACCTGCCCGGCCCCGGGGTTGCCACCGACTTGAGCTGGCTGAGCGGCACGATCCCGCCCGACCAGCTCGAGGAGATGCAGGAGCGGTCGGTCGATCGTCCGGAGGCGCACGAGGCGTTCGGTATCCAGGCTCGAAATCTGGCTCGCTTGGCGGCAGAGGGGGTCACTATTGCGTTCGGCACCGACGGGAGCGCCGGATGGAGCCCGCACGCCGAGATGGAAGACATGGTGCGAGCCGGGATGTCACCGGCCGACGTGCTGGTGGCCGCCACCGGGAACTCGGCGGCACTGGTCGCGCTCGATGATGTTGGGACGCTGGAGGCCGAGAAGAGTGCCGACTTCGTCGTGCTCGAAGCGAACCCTCTCGACGACATCACCAACACTCGACAGATCGTCGATGTGTATTTACGGGGCGAGCCGGTCGACAGGGCAGGTCTCAGCGCGAAATGGTTGGGAGAGGCGATGCCGTAGGGCGCTACCCCTCGGGGAGCGCGAACACGTAGATCGCATTGTGCGCTGACGGCACGGTGATGTCAGGAGCCATGGCGCTCAACTCGCCTGGCACCTTCATCGTGTTCCCGGTCATGACGGCAACGTATTGCCGTCCGTTGACCCGGTAGCTGATCGTGCTCACCGACGGATTTCCGCCGAGGATGGTCTCCCACAGCTGAGCGCCAGTGTCCGCATCAAACGCGCGAAAGCGCCGATTGATGTCGCCGTGGAAGATCAGCCCACCACCGGTCGCCAGTACCGCGGCCGTTCCCGGCGTCCGCCCCTCATCGAACCGGAGTATCTCACCGGTCGACAGATTGACCTTCGCGATGCCGCTCCACTTGTCGGGATCCGACCCCGGCCGGCGCACGACCTTCCACGTGGCGACCCCCTCCTCTCCGTACAAGACGTCGCGACAGTTGTCGACATACGCGATGTAGAGGGAGTTCGTGACCGGGCTGTAGGCCGTGGGCCAGTAGCTGCGTGTGTTGAAGAAGCAGACGATCTGCTGGGAGCCCGGTCCCGTGCTGATCATGTCGGGGTTGACGTGGGTCTTGCCCGTCTTCACGTCGATCTTCACGATGGGCTGAAGCGGGTCGTCGTAGGGGAAGGGCGTCTGCCAGAGGAACTGTCCCGTCCCGCGGTCAAGGGCCCAGATTCCGCCGCCTTCCGGTACTGTGACGACCATGTCCCGTTCCTCCCCGCGGGGGATGTCGGGATTGATCCATTTCACCGACTCGGGATCCGGGTTGAACCGCGCTCGGAGCAACGTCCGTTCGTGCGTGTGGTCGAGGTCCCAATCGTCGGCCGGCAAATGCTGGAAATACCAGGCCAGTTTCCCGGTGGCGGCATCCAGCGCGACGGTCGACTCCGTATACAGCTCTGCCGGCGTGGACAAGGGGACGACGCTGATGTCCTTGTGGCGTGAATACCGCGGGTCGGGGTTGGGATTGGCGACGCCCCAGTAGATCAGTTTGCGGGACGGGTCGTAGCTGCCCTGGAATCCCCATGGCGAGGCGCGGCGCTTTTCCAGGGGCACACCGTACCAGGTCTCGTCGCCAGGCTCACCGGGCGCCGGCGTCGTGTAAAAGCGCCAGCGCTCCTTCCCCGTCAGCGCGTCGTGCGCCGCGATGAAACAGTTGGGCCGTGGCGCGGGCGTGACGTCACGCATGCACGCCCCCCCGCTGATGACCATCCCGTCGACGACCAACGGACCTGACGTGTGAGCGCGCCCCGTCGGGGCTTCCCACCGAAGCTTGCCGCTGCGCGCGTCCAGACCAACCACGTAGCCGTCCGGCGCGGTATAGAACACCAGGTCCTGGTAAATCGCCAGCGACTTCGTGCGCTGTCCGCGGGCGACATCTCTGGATAGCTCGCGAGCATACTCCCACAACAGATCGCCGGTTGTAGCGTCGAGCGCCTGTACGAGCCCCCCCGGCGCCGCCAGGTACATGACGCCGGCATAGACCAGGGGCACTGTCTCACTGAATCCCGGGCCGAAGCCGCGTGCCCACGCCAGCGCCAGCTGACCGACGTTTTGGGTGGTGATTTGGTCCAGGGGGCTGAAGCGCTGGGCGTCGTAGGTGCGGCTGAACATCAGCCAGTCGTCGGGACTCGGCTGCTCCAGCATCTGCTGCGTGACCGGTATGAGCGGCTTGACCTCGGCGAGCATCGGACGGACGGCCGCCCCAACTGCCAGGGCAATCACCAGGAACAATGGCATGACGAACCGCATGTACCGACTCCTTGAGCGGCCTGCTCGCCGAATCCCCGAAGCCTATCTCTCGATAGGCGCGCCGGTACCAGATGAACCGGCGAACAACCTCCGTCCGTCAGGCAATGTGACGTGCCCTCCGTTCGCCACGTTCGATCCGTTCTTTGCCTGCCAGCCTTCGACGATGACTTCCGTGCCGACCGGAATCGAATTGTTGTTCCAGCCTCGACGTATCATGGCGTTCGGAGCAGCGAGCTCGATCGACCAGTTGTTCACCTCGCCCTGCTCGTCCTCGACGTCGATGTGCATCCAGGCATGCGGGTTGATCCACTCGACCTTAGTTACGCTGCCGACCAGCCTGACCGGCCTGTCCGCGTCAAACTCGGCCGTGAACGCATGGTGCGCCGCGACCGGCGCCATGGCCAGGGCCATCACCGCAATGGTCATCAGTATCTTCGTGAGCATGGTGGTTCGTCTCCCCTACTTATTCCCTGACGTGATGAGGTCGGTCGTCCGGTTGCCCTCATAGCACGCATACTCGTACAACCGGTGCCCCTCTTCAGCCCTGACGAACGCCTTGGTCGAGATCGTCCACGGCCGCGAGTACAGGTTCGGATCCGTCACCGTCAGTTCGTAGTGAATCGTATCGAGGTCGGTAAAGATAAAGCGCTCGACCACGGTTAGCGCCGGACTCGTGAACGGCGCCGAGACCTGCGATGGCGAACGGCCAAACACCCAGGTCTTGCCGTTCAGATTCGTGACGTCGACAACCAGGGTGTTGCCTTCCCAATGTCCCCGTGAATTGCCATTCCACATCTTGATGTTCTTGCCGACGTGCGGTCGTCCATCCAGCCGGATGATGCGGTACTGGTGCCCCTGCTCGTAATGGATCACCACCATGCCCGGGCGCTGAAGAAACTGGTATCCGCTGTACGGATTCGGCGAGCTGATCCTGGGCACGCCGTAGGGCAAGCACTTGGACACCGGATCCAGGAAGAGCGGGTCCACCGGTTCCGGGCCGTTACCCTGGTGGGCCGAGACGTAGGTTTTGGCCTTGACGGCCCAGGGCAGCCACGGGATTCTCCCATCCGGCGGGTCAACGATGATCGGAGTCGAGTCGCTCCCCCATGGAACATCGCTCCACCCGGGTTCGTTCGGTGGTCCGCCTGAGTACTTCCTCGGGGTGGACGGCTCTGCGCTCGGGTCTGGCTGAGGGCGCGGGGCTGGCGTCTCGAGCGGCCGGCCCCAGTCGGCGGGAATCCACATTCCCTGAATGTCAGGCTGGCCATCGGCCGTCTGGGGAAAATCCCACGGCCGGCCGAGTTCTGCCCGAGATGGTGACTCGGACGGTTCCTGCGTGAAGACTGAACCTGTCGGCAGCCACAGCGTCGCGCCGATCGCGGCCGACGTGGCGAGTGTGGCGACGAGTAGGTGCATTCGGTGTGTCATGCGGTTCTCCTTGGCCGTCACTTGGCCAGTTCGCGATACTGCTCGAGCGTGGGAGAGGGCTCGATGAACTCCACACACTCGTACTCCAGCAGCTCGATGTTCTTCTCAAGACGGCGGTAGAGGGGAAAGCTGATGGTCCACGGTTCGGTAAAGACGTTCGGATCCTCGATCGTCGCTTCGTAGCTCACGTGATTCGGTGTCACGTAAGTGTAGCGCTCGACAACATACAGGTCGGTGCTGTGGTGATTACCCGCCCTGTCGAACCAGGTCCTGTCGGTGAACAGCTTGACGTCGACGACCAACGTATCCCCCTCCCATCGACCGTGGGAGTCGCCCATCCAGAACTCGAGTGCTTCCGGTTTCTTGCTACCGTCCAAGAACACCATGCGCGAGGTGTGAACATACTCGTAGTAGATACCGATGTACTTCGGGGTCTGAACAATCTCGAAGGGAAAGGGCAGATACGTGACCCGCGGCACGCCTGGCATGAAGCACTTCCCAAGTGGATCGAGCACCTCCCGGTTGGCGTAGTTCTCGTTCCTCTTTTCCAGCGCCCATTCTTGGTAGGGGATGGTGCCGATGTCTACGACCGTCTGCCCAGCCGGCACCCCCTCTTCCGCGCTGTGGTCCTCGAGGCTCCACGACGCCGTGGTAAGAGCCTGCCAGATGCCGCTAAAGTCAGGCTTGCCGTCCGGTGCGCGAGGTATTTCGATATCGGACCCCGGTGGAGGACCAGCTGCCGTGCAGGCGAGACCAGATGCCAGCACGACGACCGTGCCCAGCGCCGCCGAGAGCCTCGAGAGGCCGCTCCGTTCAATCTTCATCTATTCGCCTCACAACGGCCGAATCGGGCCGCCGAATCGGGGCGCCAACTGGTTGAAACTCGTTCGATCCCGACCGGGCTATCATAGCCGACCAATGGCCGGTGCGGGCTGCCGTATCTCCGGGGTCCACGTCTGACATTCCTCAACGCCACAATTGCCCCCACGATGACCCCACCTCAACCCGCCCGATCTCCACGAGGACCCAAGCCGTGGCTTGCACGCGCGGCCCTGATCGTCGGCGGGCTCCTCCTCGCGGTCGTCACGGCCGAGGTGTCGTTGCGTGTCCTCGGTATCGGGTACGGCGGCGTACACATGGCCACCTCGGAGGTGCTGCACCACGAGCACCCTCGGAACTACCGCTTTGTGTCCTATCACCGCTCCCGGGAGTACGGCGGCCACACAGTCTTCTACGACGCGGCCGGTCGCCGGGCGAACCCGGAGGGTCCGCAAGGTCGCCGGGCGACCCCAGAACGTCCACAAGGTCGCCGGGCTGACTCGGACGTGTCGGTCGTGGTCATGGGTGACTCCTTCGTCGAAGCTGTGCAGGTCGCTCACGAGGAATCCTTTGTCGGACGGTTGCAGGACGCGGCTCCGCCGAACGCGACCGTCGAGAACTACGGGACGTCGAGCTATAGTCCGGCGCTCTACCTGCTCCAATGGCGCACCCGGATTCGAGATTCTGCTCCGACGCACGTGTTCCTGATGTTGTTTGGAAACGACATTCGAAACGATGAGCAGATGACGGCGATTGCCGAGCTCGACACATCTGGCGACATCGTGGCGGTCTCGGGCGCCGAACCCGGGCTCTTTGACCGGTTGGCGCGCATGACCTATCTCGGACGCCTGCTCCGGAAAGTGCAGCTGCAGCTCGAGTGGATGTGGGATCATCGTCAGGAGGAGCGGAACGAGCCGGCCTACGAGTTCGTCGAAGAAGACCCTGAAATGACCGACCTCACCGACAGATACCTCCGCCAGTTGGTCGGCGAAGTCACGGAGACAGGTGCGCAGGTCGTGCTCATGGCCGTGCCCTCACGGGAGCGGACGCTCCGGCCCATGGGGGCGGCGTCCCGACGGGTCTTTCATGATGTCGTTCGAGACTGGGCAGACCGACAGGTAGTCCCTTTTGTCGACCTTTCAACGCCCTTTGCGGCTGCGGCCGGTGAGGCCGACCCGTTGTTTTTCGCTCGCGACATTCACTTCACCGCCCACGGCCACCGCGTCGTGGCTGACACCCTGCTGGCCGCGTATCCCGAGGTCTTCGGCCAGACGGTCGACGCCAAGAGGACGGACCGACCGTGACGGCGATCCTTGGGCTCTCCGCCTTCTATCACGACTCGGCCGCCGCGATCGTCGTCGATGGTGACATCGTCGCCGCCGCTCAGGAGGAGCGGTTCACGCGGCGAAAGCACGACCATCGGTTTCCGACCCACGCCATCGAGTTCTGTCTGACCGAAGCCGGGCTGCATCCATCCGAGCTCGACTACGTGGGCTTCTACGACAAGCCGCTTCTCAAGTTCGAGCGTTTGCTCGAAACGTATCTCTCCTACGCCCCGCACGGATTCAAATCCTTTTTGCAGGCGATGCCACTTTGGCTCAAGCAGAAGCTCTATCTCCCTCGCGAGATGCATCGCGGGTTGCAGTCGGCCTACACGAAACGCTTCGTTTTCACCGAGCACCATGAATCGCATGCGGCCAGCGCGTTCTTTCCCTCTCCGTTCGATGAGTCGGCGATCTTGACGCTGGATGGGGTAGGCGAGTGGGCCACGGCCTCTTACGGAGTTGGGCGAGGCAATCGTATCAATCTCACCCATGAGCTTCGCTTCCCGCATTCGCTCGGGCTGCTGTACTCCGCGTTCACCTACTTCACCGAGTTCAAGGTCAACTCTGGCGAGTACAAGTTGATGGGGCTGGCTCCATACGGCGAGCCTCGGTATGTCGACACGATCCTGAACCACCTCATCGATCTGAAGCCCGACGGGTCGTTCAGGATGGACATGTCTTACTTTCGCTATTGCCAGGGGCTGCGAATGACCTCGCCTGCATTCGACCGGCTCTTCGACGGTCCGCCCAGACGGGCCGAGGCGACAATCACCCAGCGCGAGATGGACGTCGCCGCATCGATTCAGGCGGTGACCGAGGAGGTCATGCTCCGGTGTGCGACCCACGTCCACCGGGAAACGGGGATGCGCAATCTGGTGTTGGCCGGCGGCGTCGCGCTCAACTGCGTAGGGAATGGTCGAATCGTTCGGGAGGGTCCGTTCGAGAAGGTTTGGATACAGCCAGCGTCTGGTGATGCCGGCGGAGCTCTTGGCGTCGCACTTTTCATCTGGCATCAGCTGCTCGACCATCCGAGGGTTCCAGACCCGATCGATTCCCAGCACGGCTCTCTGCTCGGACCAGTCTTCAGTGATGATGTCGTCGGCGACGCTCTGGACGCCCTCGACGCGGTGTATCGCCGATTTGACGATGACGACTCGCTGTGCGAGGCAGTCGCCGATTTGCTGGCGTCAGGAAAGGTCGTCGGGTGGTTTCAGGGTCGCATGGAGTTTGGACCGAGAGCGCTGGGCTCGCGGAGCATTCTGGGTGACCCGCGAAGCGAGGAGATGCAGTCGGTGATGAACTTGAAGATCAAGTTCCGCGAGTCGTTCCGACCCTTCGCGCCGTCGGTGCTTCGAGAACGTGTCGATGAGCGGTTCGAGATGGACGCCGGTCAGGAGAGCCCCTACATGCTGCTCGTGGCACCGGTGCGCAACGAGGAGCGCCTGCCCGAGGATGGGGCCGGCGGCGGGACCGGCTTCGACCGACTCAAGCTCGCTCGATCGACGATACCCGCCGTCACGCACGTCGACTACTCCGCTCGGGTTCAGACGGTCGACGAAGCCCGTCACGGCCGGTATCACCGACTGCTCCAGGCCTTCGCCCGGAAGACGGGGTGCCCGGCCGTCATCAACACCAGCTTCAACGTGCGAGGCGAGCCGATCGTCTGCACCCCCGAGCAGGCCCACCGATGCTTTCTGTCGACGGGGATGGACGCGCTCGTCGTGGAGCGACACCTACTGCTCAAGCCGGAGCAGCCGGGCGCCGGTGCCGGAGGCGGTGACACCGAAACGTACCTCGCGCAATTCGAACTGGACTGACCGCATTCGTTGAGCTTTGAGCAGCCATGGCCATCATTGATCTCAGACTGGATCCGACCGCGCGAGAGCTGCGTTGGTTCGGACCGCTGCTAGTCCTCTTCGTAGCCGTCGTCGGTAGCATCGCCCGGTGGCAATTCGACGCGCCCACGCTCTCGGTTGTGCTCTGGTCAGGAGGCGGTCTCGTGGCCGCGGTGTATGTGCTCGTCCGCCCGAGTCGACTCCTGATTTACCGGGGATGGATCTACGCAACCTACCCGATCGGGTGGATGGTCTCACACCTGGTCTTGGCGGCGGTGTACTATCTCGTGGTCACCCCCATCGGTCTGGCCATGCGGCTCACCGGACGGGACCCGCTCAGTCGACGGTTCGACCGAGAGGCGGAGACCTATTGGAACGAGCGGCGGCGACCGACAGATACGAGCCGTTACTTTCGTCAGTTTTAGTGCAGTGATTCAGAAACACCTCGTGCACCGAGGCCGCCAAGGCACCCGTCTGGCCAGGCGCGACGAAGGAGCAAATCGGGAGTTTGTGACTGAGAAGCAACGCAGCCAGAGGGGATGCATCGGTGGCCAAATGCCGAGGTGTTTCTAAATCACTGCACTCGGATCAGACGACATGACGTTTTCGAAGCAGGCCGAGGAGTCACGGGTCGGGGTGATTGGCGAGTTCGTGGCCTTTCTCCGTGACAACAAGCGCTGGTGGCTGACCCCGATCGTCGTGGTCCTGCTGCTGGTCGGCGCGCTGATCATGCTGGGCGGGACGGCGGCCGCACCCTTCATCTACACCCTGTTCTAGGCGCAGCTAGTTGGTCCCGCTCCAGAGCTCCTCGAGACGAGCGTCCCGTCCACAGCCGTATTTGTAGAACTTGTACCGGATGGGGTTCTTCTGGTAGTAGTTCTGGTGATACTCCTCCGCAGGGTAGAAGACGTCGGCCTTGGTGATCTCCGCCACGATCGGGTCGGCGAATCGCCCCGACCGAACAAGCCGAGCCTTCGACTCGCTCGCTAGTCGCTCCTGCTCGGAGTCGTGGAAGAAAATGCCCGGCCGATACTGCGAGCCGTAGTCGCAAAACTGGCCGTTGGGATTCAGTGGATCAACGTTGCGCCAGAACACCTCGAGGAGTTGCGAGTAGGAGACCTTCTCAGGGTCGTATCGCACCTCGACCGCTTCGGTGTGACCCGTTCCCCCGCTGGAAACGGCCTGATAGGTCGGGTTGACCGTCTGGCCTCCGATGTAGCCAGACGTCGTCGACACCACCCCGTCGAGCTCGTCGAACGGAGGCTCCATGCACCAGAAGCAGCCGCCAGCGAACGTCGCCGTGGCCAGACCGCCCGTGGGGGTTGCCGTGTCGGACCCACTGGACCGTTGCAGGCCATGGAGGGTCAGCGACACCGCGGCCGTGACGACAATCACGGCAAGGACGCTTTGTAGGGTTCGAGTGTGTTGTCTGAGGCTCATAACCATTTGGACGCCCCCAAACTGGAACAGGTTGCCGAGATAGCCATGATAGCGGTGGCGCTATCCTCCGGGCCAGTAGAAGACGCACGTAGCCCGTAAAGCCGGGTCCCCGGAACGCCGAAAAGACGTCGTTGGAGACCTTTATGCGCGTACTGGGACTCAGCGTGGCGGTCGTGGGCCTCCTGTCGGCCGTGCCGGCCCTCGCCCAGGACACGCTGACCTTCGACAACGGCAACATCCTGAGCGGACGGATCAAGCGCTTCGAACGCGGCGAGGTCACGCTCGACATTCCGTTCG
This sequence comes from Vicinamibacterales bacterium, assembly GCA_965249105.1. GTDB lineage: Bacteria > Acidobacteriota > Vicinamibacteria > Vicinamibacterales > UBA8438 > CAUZIB01. Next base: position 4,745,408 of record OZ252219.1, read on the forward strand.
CCGACGGGGACATCTACGCAGACTGGAACCGCATCGTTCTCATTGACAGTCAGCGGGTGTTCCAGTTCCAGACGAGCGAGGGCGAGCGTTTTCTTGGGCGCATCCAGCCAGAAAGCGACCCGGAATCCGGGACGCTGGTTGTCGAGTACGGCGGCGTCACCCGGACATACCAGCGCGATGACATCGTGGTGATCGTGGAGACCGTCGGTAAACTGGCGGGCTTGCTCAAGATCGGCGTCGGTGCAGGCCTCACGTTGGCCAAATCCAACGACCAGAAGCAGTTCAACGCTGACGGCAGCGTGTCCTACGAGTCGACGTCTTACAACATCAGCGCCTCTGTCCATTCCATCTTTAGCCAGCAGCGCGACGCGGAGGACACGAACCGGCAAAGCGCCGACATCCGGCTGACCAGGTTGGTCGGGTCACACTGGGGTCTGATCGCGATCAACACCTATCTCAAGAACGACGAGCAGAGCCTCAACCTCCGGACGATCGTGGGTGGTGGACCGGGTTATACGCTCGTCAACAGTCCCCAGGTCCGGCTCGCCGCGTTCGGAGGACTGGCCTGGAACAACGAGCGATACGCGCCGGAGGCGGCACTGGAGACGACGGATAGCACCGAAGCCCTCGCGGGCTTCAGCCTGTCCTTTTTCCGGTTCAAGCAATGGGAGTTCGACACCTTCTATCTTCTCTATCCAAGCCTCAGCGAGACCGGTCGAGTGCGCCAGAGTCTGAACGCCCAACTGCGCCTGCGGCTGATTCGCGGCAAGCCGTTCTGGTTGAACATCAGTCAGACACTCGATCTCGACAACGAGCCCCCAGAAAACACACCGGGCACCGACTACGTCACGACGATGTCGCTGAGCTGGACCTTCCCGTAGGGACGAGTAGGGTCGTGGCTACGGCAGGCCCTCGGCTTTCTTCATCAGTCCGAGATGAAGCTCGGCCTGAGCCAGACCACCCTCACCCTCTTGCCAGCCAACTCGCCCGTCACCATTGGCATCGGTCCCGTCGACCAGTTGCTGCGACAGCGTGTTGAGCTGTTGCACCAGCGGCGCCGCGGCCGAGGCCGTTGAGGTGTCCTGGATCTTCTGGGCCAGCATCACGATCTCATCGGCCCGCGTCACCGTGTTCTGGGCCGACGTGGCCACGTGCGTGGCGTGGGTCGTGATGGCCTGAGACGCCCCGTCTGACCCCGCGGCTGCCTGGATATGCTTGGCGGCGCCCTCGGCGGCACGTTTCACCCCGTAGCCGAGGCCGGGACCGTTCTCCATGACGGTCGGATCGACGGCGTTGAGGACATGGCCGGTGTGACTCTTCATGGCGTCGAGGTTCGAGGTGTCCCCGGCGGCCAGCCCCGCGTGCTGCGCGGCGATACGGGCCTCCGCGAGCGCCGTCGGCAAAAAGCCCTGTCCTTCGGGAGTGTCGTTCCAGGCGTCGGCCACGTGCCCGATATGGTTGTGGCCTGCTCCACCCTGTTCGGCGACGACGCCGCTGGTGCCGACGCCGAGAACGACCAGGGCCAGCACGGCGATCATGGTTACAAATGTGCGCACGGTTGCCTCCTTGTGGCGATGCTCGAGTGCCTTGGTTTATATCGCACGCCGGACCCGCCGGCAAGGCCCATTCGGGTCCGGCCGGTGCCTTCCCTGATTCCGTTAGAGGCCTCCCCAGTGGCTGCCGATAACACTACTAGAACGAAGCCGCTGGCGCGGCGGCCGAGTGGCATCTGAGTAATTCGTAGCAGCATGTTGGTCACAAAAGGAGGTGTCTGTGACCACACATCTGCAGCGGCTGCACGAGGAGCTCGTGCGTCGCCACTACGCCGCATCGACCACCGCAAGCTACGTCAGGATCGTCAATGCCTTCCGGCGACACACCGGGAAACGGCTCGACCGCGTGAAGCCGGACGACCTCCGACGGTATCAGGTCTTTCTGCTCGAAGACCGCCAGCTCGCCGTCGGTACCGTCGTGACTCACATCTCGGCGCTCCGGTTCTTCTTTCTCCGCGTCCTCAAGCGCCGGAACATGAAAGAGGACTTGCCCTATCCCAAGCACCGACGCCGGCTGCCCACGGTACTCAGCCCCGACGAAGTCCAGCGTCTCATCGCGGGCGCGAAGAATCTGTATCACCGCACGATGCTGCTCACGCTCTACGGCACCGGTCTGCGGCGGAGTGAGCTGTGCCGGTTGAAGGTCCAGGATATCGATAGCGAGCGCATGGTCCTGCGCGTCGTCCACGGCAAGGGCGGGCGGGATCGCGACGTCCCGCTCTCGCCGACGCTCGTAGCCGCGTTGCGCGAGTACTGGCGCTGGATGCGCCCGGAGACGTACCTGTTTCCGGGCACGAAGGACGGCTGGCGGGCCGATCGCCCGATCACCACCAAGCCGGTCTGGGAGGCCGTCCGGTTCGCCGCTGCGCGCGCCGGGATCGAGAAGCCGGTGAGCCCCCACACGCTGCGTCACAGCTACGCGACGCACTTGCTCGAAGCCGGGGCCGACCTGCGGACGATCCAGCTGCTTCTGGGCCATGCGGACCTGTCCCACACGACCGTGTATCTGCATCTGTCGCGACGCCATCTGCAGGCGGCCCCGAATCCGCTCGAGCAGCTCCAAGTGCCCACACCCGCGGCCCTGCCGCGGTCCCGACGCTTGCGCCGATCGTAGACATGCGTCGGCCGCCGATAGAGGTGGCCGATGTCCTCCGCGCCCAGGGTGATCACTTCCTGGCACGGCATCCGTGGCTGAGCGTCCAGCACCGGACCGTGCTCCGGGCCCTCCGACGCTGTCGGACGGCCGCCCTCGGGGGTCACCTGGATCAGTGTGACGCGTGCGGGCATCGGGCGATCTCGTATAACTCGTGTCGGAATCGGCACTGTCCGAAGTGCCAAGCGCACGCGCGTGAGCGCTGGCTGGCCGCGCGGGAGCGCGAGCTGCTCGCCGTGCCCTACGTCCACGTGATCTTCACCCTGCCGCACACCCTCCACGTCCTGTGCCGGCGCAACGCCGCGCTGATCTATCAGCTGCTGTTTCGCGCGAGCGCGGACACATTGCTTGAGGTGGCCGCAACGCCCCGGCATCTCGGTGCCCGGATCGGCTTCCTCAGCATCCTCCACACGTGGGGGCAGACCCTCGTCCGCCATCCCCACGTGCATTGCGTCGTGCCGGCCGGGGGCTTCTCGCTCAACGGGCACCGCTGGGTCCACCCGAAATACGCCGGCTTCTTCCTCCCGGTCACGGTGCTGAGTCGGGTCTTTCGCGGCAAGTTCGTGGAAGGCTTGCGTCGGGCCCACACCCGCGGCGAGCTGGATCTCACCGGGGCGTCCGCCGGGCTCTGTGACCCGGTTCGTTGGCACGCGTTTGTGGACGCGCTGTTTCGCACTGACTGGGTCGTCTATGCGAAGCCGGCCTTCGGCGGACCCGCCGCGGTGCTGCGCTACCTGGGGCGCTACACGCATCGCGTGGCCATCAGCAACCATCGCTTGGTCGCGTTCGATGGTGAGCACGTCACCTTCCGGTGGAAGGACTATGCCCACGACGGCGAGTGGCGCACGATGACGCTCACCGCGATGGAGTTCCTGCGGCGTTTCGTGCAGCACGTGCTCCCGCGCGGCTTCGTCCGCATCCGGCAGTACGGGTATCTCGGCAGCGCCTGTCGCACCGTCCGGCTCGCCCGCGCCCGACGGTTCCTGCGTCGTACCCCACCCCCCGTGACCACGGCGACGACCGTTTCGGGGTGGCACTGTCCGCAGTGCGGCACGACGATGACGCTCGGGCCCATCTTCTCCGCACGCGCCCTCGGCGCGATCGCGCTGGCCTTCGACACCTCGTGACCGTGAGACACCGCACGCGCCAGGCTCATCGGGCTCCCGTCGACGTGTCGCCGCACGCCACACCGGTCGTGTGCTCGTCACCAGCCAGCAGCGCCGTCTCCGCGTCCAGCAACCCGCCTGCGGCCACGCGATGCGCGCCCGCACACCCGCGGCCAGGCCTCAATCCCCACAGGCACCCTCGTTCGCGCAAACGGGAAGACCCCTTGTAGCTCCATAGCCGGACCGCCACCCCAGCACCTTCCTTCAAGTCTCGTTATCGAAAGTGCCTCGGCTTCAACAACACCCCACATCTGCACCGCCTCGCGCCGAGGCACTCACGATGAACGCTAGCGACATGTGGGGGCCCGCGCCTGTGCACGTTGCCGGAGCTGGTCGCCAGGGGAAGGGAGCGGCATGGCTAGACAGCAACGACTCTTCGCGCTCGTAGTCGCGGTTCTACTCGCCACCACGACGCAGACCTTTGCACAGGGGCGTCAGACAGGCACCGTGCGGGGGACCACCTACGACGCGCAGCGGCTCGCGCTGCCAGGTGTCACGATCACCCTGACTTCGAACGCCCTTCAGGGCGAGCGGGTCTCGGTATCTGGCGCCACCGGGGCCTTCGAGTTTCTGGGGCTCCCACCAGGCCTCTACGACATCCAGTTCGTGTTGGATGGGTTCGAGAGCGCTACCGACACAGCGAGAGTGCAGCTCGGAGGAATTGTCGGCGTCAACGTCGAGATGGAGCCAGGCCAGCTGGCAGAGTCGGTCCAGGTGACGGATGTCATTCCATCGGCCCTCGCATCGACCGAGACCAGCCACAACCTGACGGCCGAGGACATCGACAGGCTGCCCACCGGACGAGACCTCTTCCGGGTTGCCGAGCTGGCCCCGGGACTCACGCGCAATACCCCGAACTCCGGTCAGGTCACGATCAACGGGGCGTTCGCCTACGACAACGTATTCCTGATCGACGGTGTTGACACAAACGACAACATCTTCGGCGACACCGACAACCTCTTCATCGAGGACGCGTTCGAGGAAGTTCAGGTGCTGACCTCCGGGATCTCCGCCGAGTACGGCCGGTTCTCCGGTGGTGTGATCAACGCCATTACCAAGAGCGGCGGCAACTCCTTCTCGGGGAGTTTCCGAAGCAACCTCTACAAGCCCGACTGGACCAACCAGACGCCGTTCGAGGTCGACAACGGGATCACGCGGACAGGAACCCTCGCGAACAACTCGACCTACGAGACAACGCTCGGCGGACCGATCGTGCAGGACCGGCTCTGGTTCTACTACGCCAACCGCATCCAGCGGGAGGGAGACGTCGCGACCCTCAATGAGACCGGCATCGGGTACGACGCCTCGGCGAAGAACGACCGCAACTTGATCAAGCTCACCGCGACGGCGGCGCCCGGTCACACTTTCTCGGGCAGTTACCTCCGGAACAGCACCGACGAGACCGGTCCGACCTTCCCGTTTACGATCGATCCTGCCGGTCTCAGAAACCGGCAGGTGCCCAACGACCTCATCGTGGCGACCTACCGTGGCGCCACCACGAGCCGCCTGTTCACCGAGTTCCAGGTGTCTCGCAAGCAGTTCGGGTTCCGCAATTCAGGCGGAACCGACACGAACATCGTCGAATCTCCCTTCATTACGTTGACGCAGAGCTTCGGGCACTACAACGCGCCCTACTTTGACGCCAACGACCCCCAGAATCGCGACAACCTGCAGTTCACTGGGAGCACGACCTACTTCGCCGATACCGGCAGTTTTGGGACCCACAGCATCAAGGGAGGGTTCGAGCACTTCACCTCGACGCTTCAGGGCGGCAATTCCCAGTCGGCAACCGACTTCGTCTTCTATGCCGACTACGCAACGGATGGCACTGGAGCCCCCGCCACCGACGCCGAGGATCGCCTGATTCCCAGCTTCGCTCCCGGAGCGACTCAGCTTCAGAACTGGCGCCCCGACCGAGGATCCGCCCTCGACATCCGAACGCTGTCGTTCTACGTCAACGACAGCTGGCAGCTGGGCAGCCACCTTTCGTTCAACCTGGGCCTCAGAGCCGAGAAGAACGACAGCGAAGCCACTGGCAATATCGTCGGCATCGACACGAGCTCAGTCGTCCCGAGGCTGGCCATGGCCTATGACCCGGCCGGCGACGGCAAGTTCTCGATTCAGGCTACCTACGGGCACTATGCCGGCAAGTTCTCGGAGGCACAGTTCAACCAGAACACCAACGTGGGAACCCCCGACCTCTTCATCGGCATCTACACCGGTCCCCAAGGAGAAGGGCGGGACTTCGCACCCGGCTTCGACCCCGATAACTATCAGACCGTCGTCGGCATTTTCCCGGTCCAGAACGTGTTTTTCCAGGACAGCCTGAAGTCGCCGCTCACCAAGGAGTTCACCGTTGGCGGCGGCGCGGCGATCGGCCGAAAGGGATACGGCAAGGTCACATACATCCATCGCACGATGAGCAACTTCGTCGAGGACTTCTTCACCCTCGACGGGGGATCGACCACGATCATGGAGGACGGACAGAACTTCGGGACCTTCACGAACAAGGTTTTCCAGAACACCAACATGCTGGACCGCAGATACGATGGGGTCGAGTTCCTGGGTCGGTACCAGGTGACCGACCGGTTCGTCGTTGACGCCTCTGTCACCGTCCAGATCAACAACGACGGAAACTTCGTCGGGGAAGCCACGAACCAGCCTGCAATCTCGTCTCGTGCCTTCGACTATCCGGAGGTCACGCCAGCTGACCGCTATTTCCCCACCGGTCGACTGAGCAGCTTCCAGAGGCACAAGACTCGGGTGTGGGGCATCTACACCCTCGGTCTCGGAGGTGCAGGCGACGTGGACATCGGTGCCGTCTGGCGCTATGACGCCGGCGGCGTCTATGACCTCTCCGCCACGGGGGTGGCGACCAACGCAACCCAGCAGCAGATCCTCGATTCGCTGGGCTACGCAAGTGGTCCGTCGTCCGGCACGGTCTTTTTTGATGAGGGGCGCGGGTCCGGCAGTCATCCCGGGTACGGGCTGCTCGACCTGTCGTTTACGTACTCCATTCCGATCTGGAAGTCCCTGAGCCCCTGGTTCAAGGCTGAGATCTACAACGCCCTGAACAACGCCACGCAGATCGGCGCCAATACGAGCGTCAGTGTTGACCCGAACAGCCCGCTCGACGAGTTTGGCATCCCCACTGGCTACCTCGAGGGGTCGCGGTTTGGAGAGGCGACATCCGTCAACCACTACCCCCAGTATCTGCCCAATCTGGACGGTCTTCGGACCTTCCGGATGGCCTTGGGCTTCCGGTTCTAACCACAGAAACCAGTCACCGATTAGTGCAACTGACCTAAACTGGCCGGGGAATCTCTCCGTACGTTAGGCTTGTCTGGCTGGGGGGCGTCCCTCCGGCCAGTTTTGTGTCGGGCTGCTCCCGATGGAACGCATCGCGGAGCAGACATCGGAACCCCCTGGACTGATGACATCGGCATCCACGAACACGACGAACTATCGCGCGATCGACCAACGGAACATCGCCGAGACGCCACAGTGGGGTCTGCTTGACGAGGAGGTTCGCGAGGCGATCGATGTCGTCGGCCGGGTGCTACCGTTCCGCACGAACCAGTATGTGCTCGACCACCTGATCGATTGGTCGAGGGTGCCCAACGACCCGATCTTTCAGCTGGTCTTTCCCCAGACCGCGATGCTCTCAGCCCGCGACCTAGAGGCTATCCGGGCCCTGCTCAAGAGGGGTGCGTCACCCGAGGAGATAGGTGCCGAGGTCTCTCGGATCCGTCTCGACCTCAATCCGCATCCAGATGGGCAGATGACCCACAACGTCCCGACCCTAGATGGCCGGCCATTGCAGGGTCTGCAGCACAAGTATCCGGAGACAGTGCTCTTCTTCCCTGCACCGGGGCAAACCTGTCACGCGTATTGCACATACTGTTTCCGTTGGGCGCAGTTCGTGGGCACGGAGAACCTGAAGTTCCAGGCTCGAGACACCGACGACCTTGTGGCCTACCTGAAGGTTCATCCCGAGGTGACCGACGTGCTGATCACCGGTGGTGACCCGATGATCATGCGAACGCAGGTGCTCCGTCGCTACATCGAGCCGTTGCTCTCGCCGGAGCTGGCGCATGTTCACAACATCCGGATCGGCACGAAGGCGGTCGCCTACTGGCCACAGCGATTCGTGACTGACGAGGACGCCGACGACTGTCTGAAACTCTTCGAGCAAGTCGCTGATTCCGGGCGTCACCTTGCGGTGATGGGACACTACTCGCATCCGGTCGAGCTCGACCCGGTCATTTCGCGCGAGGCAATCAGGCGGATTCGCAACACCGGCGCGCAAATCAGGATGCAGGGCCCGCTCATCCGGCACGTCAACGACACACCCGAGGCGTGGGCCGAACTCTGGCGCACCGGCGTCCGTTTGGGGCTCATCCCCTATTACATGTTCGTGGAACGGGATACCGGAGCTCGCAACTACTTCGAGGTGCCGCTGGTCAGAGCCTACGAGATCTTCAAAGCGGCTTATTCGCAGGTATCGGGTCTGTCTCGGTCTGTCCGTGGACCGTCGATGTCGGCCTTCCCCGGCAAGGTCAGGGTGCTTGGTGTCGTCACCCTGCGCGACGTGATCGACGCCAGCATGCTCGACGTGATCCGTGAGAGTGTCGGTTTCGAGCTGCTTGGTGACGCCGACCGGAAGATCATGGTGTGCGACTTCATCCAGGCCCGGGATCCGGCCTGGGTGCGAAAGCCCTTCTTTGCGGAGCTTGATGCCAACGCCGCCTGGTTCGACGAGCTGAGGCCCGCCTTCGGCAAGCCTCGTTTCTTCTTCGAGACCGATGGCGACCAGCCGCAGTCGCACCCCTTGCTCGAGCTCACCGAAATGCTTCTGGACTAAGGTCCGCGGTGGTCAGAACGACCGCGTAAACCCGCCACTCGACCCGGCAAACCGGGAGTTCACCACGTTGTTGAAGATCGACCCAAACGAGTAGGTGATTCCGATCCGGAACCGCCATTCGTAGTCGGTAGCGAGCTGCCGTTGCCGCACCAGGATCTCCTCATCGGTGGCGCCACGAGCAGGCAGGTAGATCTGGTCGCGAATCAACGAGCTGTTCCCGTTCAGGTTGAGAAAGAAGCCGCGAAAGAGCCGGATCTCGAGATCCGCGAAAAAGACAGCACGTTTCAGACTTGGGTCGTCGAGGAACTGCGAGAACTCCAGAGTGACCTCGCTCGAGCCCCAGGGCTCGCTCACCTCGAACGACGACTGCACGGCGTGGTTGGCGCGTTGCTCCTCGAGCTTGCCGTAGATCGTTGGTTCCTCATACCGGAACGAGTTGTATCCGGCCGAATAGCTCACCGTGAACTGGCGCCGGGTCGACTCTGAGTAGGGGAAGAAGTTGTACTCGATGGCGGGTGCCAGCCGAACCGTCAGGTCCTGGTTCCTGAAGGTCGAGCTGATGGCGGAACCCCCGAACCCCAGGCCCATGTGCTCACCGACGCTCTTGATGAACCGCGCATCCAGTGCGTTGCTGCGGCTGACGTTCGTGAACGTCGAGTCGTTGAGCTCGAACGTCTCCTCGCGGTAGTTGCCGCTGAGGCCGAGCCGGATCTTCCACTCGTCGGTCGTACGGTTGGCTGAGAACGACCCGCTGAACGCCTTGGTCTCCTCACGCTCCTCGGCATCCACGAACATTCTGAACCGAGTGCGAAAGACCCAGAAGCTCCACGGGTCGTCCTCCGGCCGAGCATTCGCCGTTTGCCTTGCACCCAGCGGCCCGCTTGCCCGTTGAGTCACCTCGAGCTGCCGGCCAAGGGGGGTCTGAGCCGCATACCTGACCAGACCCAGTCGGAGCGTCTGCGCCAGTGCCCGCCGCTCGCTGTCTTCCGTATCGTCCTGACTCGTAAAGAAGACCAGTTGGTCGTCCATACCCTCGAACGTCTCTAGGCCGTAGAAGTCCAGAGTCCAGGCACGCCCGCCACCCCCGGTTCCCTCTCGGGTCACCAGCACATGCACCTGCGCATCCGGTCGGTCCCGGACGTAGTTCACAAAGGTGATCTCTTGCCGCAGGTAGTCTTCATCGCATGGCCCGCAGTCGAGGAAGACCCGCAGCCCTTCAGCCCCGGTCTGGGCAACCGCCGATGACGAGTGAAAGAGCCCAAAAAACATGACGGACGCCAGCAGGAGAGCGTGGAGGACCGACCGAACCGTGTGGGGTGAGTCTGGTGACACGAACCTTGACTGTAGCTGGGCGAAGCGGTCACGGGCAACACGACAGACCGCGTGCGTCGGTCGCACTGTCATCGACGCAACACCCGATCGCCTTCTCGAGACGTCGCCGGTCCTGTGCCGCGGTCGAGAGGTGGGTCGTCAAGTGGGTCACGGTCTCGACCAGCGTTCGGAGTGCCCGGTCGGAAGGCGCGTCGATCCGGTAGTGCGCCCACAGCCCGTCCTTTCTAGCCGAGACGAGACCGGCTCGCCTCAGGTAGGCCAGGTGCCTCGACACCGTTGGCTGAGGGAGCCTCAGGCTCTCGTGAAGGTGACAGACGCAGACTTCACCGGTGGCCAGGAGACCGAGAATCCGGAGTCGCGTTCGATCGGCCAATGCCTTGAGCACCGCTTCCATCGTTTCAGGTTTCATATATTCGCCTTGACCTATGTAGTCTGGATCACCTACATTATACATTCGTATAAGCGAATATATAAAGGAGGTCACAAATGTCAACTGCTGAAGAGATCAAGAAGGTCGTCAAGGAGAAGTACGGTGCCATCGCAGCCCAGCTCAGCGACGCGAGTTCCAGGGAGTCGGCCTCCTGTTGCGGGCCGGTTTATTGTGGCTGTGCGGCCGATTGCGGCTGCGGGGCCGAGGTGACGGGGCCACGCGGTGGGGACCATGTGACTGCGTCACTCGGCGGTGGGGCCACAGCAGGTGGGCTTGGCTGTGGGGACCCCACCGCCCTCGCCGAGCTTCGGCGCGGTGAGACGGTGCTCGATCTGGGGTCCGGAGGAGGTCTGGACGTGTTGTTGTCTGCCCGGAGGGTCGGGCCGGACGGGTTCGCGTACGGCCTGGATATGACCGACGAAATGCTCGCGCTGGCGCGCAAGAACCAGCACGAGGCCGGGGTGACCAACGCGACGTTCCTCAAGGGCGAGATCGAGACCATTCCCCTCCCGGACGCCACGGTTGATGTCGTCATCTCGAACTGCGTCATCAATCTGTCGTCCGACAAGAGCCAGGTGCTCGCCGAGGCGTTTCGGGTGCTCAGACCCGGCGGCAGGCTGGCCGTGTCCGACATCGTCCGGCGACGCGAGGTGCCACTCGACGTGCAACGGGACATGGAGCTCTGGACCGGGTGTATCGCCGGTGCGTTGCACGAAACCGACTATCAAGAGAAACTGACTGAGGCCGGTTTCGAGCAGGTCGAGATCGATCCGACAAGCATCTACTCCGGTGAGAGCGGGGTGGTCGACGCCTACATGAGCGCGTCGATACGCGCCAGCAAGCCGTCCGGGTGATGACCAAGAGCGTCCTCTTTCTCTGTGTGGCCAACTCGGCGCGCAGTCAGATGGCCGAAGGGTTGGCCCGCCGCTTGTGCGGCGACCGCGCCCGAGTGCAGAGTGCCGGCTCGCGGCCGTCAACCGTCCACTCGCTGGCCGTCCGGGTGATGGACGAGGTGGGGATCGACATCACCGGGCATCAATCGAAGAGCGTCGAGTCCATCGACCCTCAGTCGGTTGACACGGTCGTCACGCTCTGCGCCGACGAGGTGTGTCCGGCCGTCTTGAGCCAGGTGCATCGGCTGCATTGGCCGCTTTCCGACCCAGCAGGGGCGGGTGGAGACGAAGAGGACCAGTTGCGCAGTTTTCGGGAAGTGCGAGATGAGATCGCTCGCCGGTTGCTGCGGCTCTTTACCAGCGAAGCACCCGACGACCCCGCCACTCGGGACCCTCGGTAACGTAACGCCACTCCGGGTTCTGTGCCTCGTCGCGGAGGGCCGCCGTGATTCGGTCGTACACGGGGAGGTGATCGTCACCGCATTCGAAATAGGTGACGAAGTCATACTCCCCGTCGCGCTGATAGCCGTCGGGGTTGTGATACAGGCGACGAAAGATCGTCGACACGCCCTCTTCGGCGGCCACGGCGTGACCCTTCACCTTGTGCCCGTGCTGGGTAGTGTGTGGGTAGAAGTACTGATGCCGCTCCAGCGCCTGCATCTCCCACCACTCGGCCGACTTGCTCATGGGGAGGATGATGGCGTTGGGCGTCGTGTCCCCCGTCTGGCGGCAGACTGCCTTCGCGTAGGCGCGCTCATGCAGCTCCGCGCTGGTGTATCGGGGCACCTGGGTGGCACCGTCGAGCGTACGGACGCGGACGGAGTCTCCGAGCCGACGTCGGAACTCCTTTTCGACCTCGTCAAGCCGGGGTCTGTACTTCGCACTCACCTGTGCGACGCGCTGGGCTGACTGGGTAGATTCAAACGGTCGTCGCAACACCTCAACGGTGAGGAGTTGCGATGGGAACACCGAAACGTCGTCGGTCACCCCGTGCGGGACGTCTTCCGATGCGGTCGCCGGGTCGTCCCACGGCGGGACGCCGTGAGCATCGGCGTCGGTTCTGGGAGGCGATCGCCTGCGGGTTGTCCAGCGACGAGGCGGCGCTGGGGGCCGGCGTGTCCCAGCCGGTCGGAACGAGATGGTTCCGCGAAAGTGGAGGCATGCCGCCGATCAGCCTGGCCCCTCTGTCGGGGCGCTACCTGTCGTTTGCCGAGCGAGACGAGATCGCCATCTTGCACGCCCAGCACTGCGGGGTTCGTGATATCGCTCGGCGAATCAGCCGGTCCCCGTCGACCATCTCTCGGGAGCTCCGTCGCAATGCGGCAACCCGCAGTGGCGGACTCGAGTATCGCGCGACGACCGCGCAGTGGCACGCCGACCTGAAGGCGAAAAGACCGCAAGTGGCGAAGCTCGCTGCACACGACGAACTGCGCCGGTACGTGCAAGACCGACTCGCCGGCAGGATTACGGCCGCCGACGGGACGAGGGTGCCTGGTCCCCATGTGCACTGGAACGGTCGCCGCCACGGGCGCCGTCAAGACCGACGCTGGGCGGCGTCATGGAGTCCTGAGCAAATTGCCAACAGACTCAAGGTCGACTTCCCCGATGAGGAGTCGATGCGGATCTCCCACGAGGCCATCTACCAGGCGCTCTACGTGCAGGGACGAGGGGCACTGCGACGCGACCTGGTGGCGTGCTTGCGGACCGGCCGGGCGCTGCGCGTGCCAAGAGCACGGACACGAGGACGCGGCAAGGCGTTCGTCACTGCCGAAATCATGATCAGCAAGCGCCCCGCCGAAGCAGACGATCGGGCGGTCCCAGGACACTGGGAAGGTGACCTGATTGTCGGACTGGGGAGCTCTGCGATTGGGACCCTCGTGGAACGCACCAGCCGATTCACGAGGCTGCTGCATCTGCCTCGCATGGATGACTATGGGCAGCCTCGGATCAAGAACGGTCCCGCCCTGGCGGGGCATGGTGCCGAGGCCGTCCGAGACGCCATCGCGTCGTCGATCATCACGCTGCCCACGCAGCTTCGCCGTTCACTGACATGGGACCAAGGCGCCGAGATGGCTCAACACGTTCAACTCCGAATCGACACCGGTCTGCCAATCTACTTCTGCGACCCACACAGCCCCTGGCAACGCGGCACGAACGAGAACACCAACGGCCTGCTGCGGCAGTACTTTCCCAAAGGCACCGACCTGTCCAGACACTCTCGTGATGATCTTGACGCCGTTGCTGCTGCTCTCAACAGTCGCCCCCGCAAGACCCTCGGCTGGAAGACACCCGCGGAGGCACTTGGCGATCACCTATGCTCAATCACACAACGCGGTGTTGCGACGACACCTTGAACCCAAGCTGAATGCCCTGGTCACAGTCGCGTGGCGCGTCGTTCACCAGGAGTTGAATCGTCTCGATTGCCGATTCCCGTCCACCATTGGCGCCGAAGTCGTTGAAGAACCCCCGGCCGATGGCCGTGCCCGCGGCTCGTACCTTGATGCGCGCGTGCTCGTCGTCCTGACCGAACGTGAGGAAGAAGAACTTGGTATGCACCAGATTGACGCCGATCTGGTTCTTCTGACCATTGCCGTTCATATTCTCTTCCCTCGATGATTCTCGGAAACGCGGAGGAAGAACTCCAGCGGTCGGGTCAGATTCACGCTGAACTGTGCAGTGGCGCGCAGCCGGCCGGCCAACAGCCGGCGTGGTAAGGTGCAGAACAGGTGTTTCTCCCCCTCGGCGACGAGCCGAATCCTCGTGGTGTCCCCTGGATCACCTATGGACTGATCGCCACCAACGTCGCCGTGTATCTGTTCCTGACCCTTCCACTCAGCAGTATCCAGGCTGACCCGAACAACCCAGTACTCGTGGACTACGTTCGAGTTCTGTTGGACGCGATCCCGCAAGACGTGTCGCCGGCAGAGCTGGTGCAGCAGATCACCGCCTACGAACTCGTCGTCTTCAACTACGGCTTTCGACCGGTGGCGCCGGACCCGACCTCGCTCCTCACCTCGATGTTTCTCCACGCCGGCTTCATGCACCTGGCCGGCAACATGCTCTTCTTGTGGATCTACGGCGACAACGTCGAGCACCGGCTGGGCCGTGTCCGATTCCTCGCTGCCTATCTGGCCACCGGGGTGGCGGCCACGCTCTTTCACACCGTCTTCAGTCTCGGTTCGGCGCTGCCCGTGGTTGGCGCCTCAGGGGCGATTTCCGGGGTCCTGGGCTTCTATTTCATCTGGTTTCCGCGCAACCGGGTCCGGGTGTGGGTCTTCCTCTTCCCGTTCATCATGAATGTGATTTCGCTGCGCGCGCGACTGGTCCTGGGCGTCTACCTCTTTGTCGACAACGTGATGCCGTTCTTGATCACCCAGGGGACCGGCGGCGGCGGCGTGGCGTATGGGGCCCACATCGGAGGATTCGTCGCGGGGCTCGGCTGGGCCTGGTGGGCGGGACGGCGCGACGTCACAACCACCCCGCGAGAGTACCGCCGAGGGGCCTCGGCTCCAGACGCGTCCACCCCGAGCGCGATTGCCGAGGCACTGGCCGCAGGGCAGTTTGCCGAGAGCGCGCCCGCCTACTTTCGACTCCCGTCTGACCAGACTCGACGGATCCTGTCACCGGACGTTTCGATTGCCTTCGGCGACTGGCTCGCCCGCAACGGGCATCCCAAAGCGGCGCTGGCTCTCTATCAGCGCCACCTACGCGACTATCCGCTTGGTCCAAGAGCTGCCGAGGCGCATCTCGGAGCAGGTCTCGTTCAGCTGCAGGGCCTGGGGCAGGCGGCTCCGGCCTATCAGCACCTGGTCGAGGTGTTCGACCACGACCCCAGCCCCGAAACCCGAACCGTCGCGCGGCAGGCTCTCGACGAGATCGCGTCGCGGCAGAAGTTCAGGGTGCACTGACAGCAATGGGATCGGTGATCGGCGCAATCAACTCACGCTGCCACCAGGCGCCAGCGTCCAATCTCTCGTCAGGCGTCGTGAACTCATACCGGTAGAGCATCAGCCGGACGTAGCGGGGCGGGTCATCGGGAAACGGATTCCCCGTGTCGTCCAGCAGACCGAGCACCGTCGCCGAGTTTTCCAGTAGCCCGTCGAGCATCGGACGCAACCAGGCCTGATTCCCGTACGGATCGAGCGCGGCGAACCACATCTGCCAGTCCAGCCGAGGCATATGGGGCTGCACAAAGCGCGGCGGTCGGTCGAGGTCGCCGGGTTTCCAGCGAAACGCGTACTCCTTCCAGGTGGTGCCATCCGCGCTGCCCTCGACGATGATCTCTGGTCGCTCAGTCGTCATCGTCCGGAAGAGCCCATAGGTGTTGATCGACCGGAGTGGTCTCGCCAGTCCGACCAACTCATTCGACCATTCAGGATGCGGGCTGGTGTACGTCGTTCCCTGCCAGAGGGTCACTACGCTGACGACGGCAATCGGAACGGCGACCGCCGTCACGCCCCACCGCCATCGTCGAGGCTCTCCCCTCGGCGAGCCGTCGTCCGTCCGCTGGCCAAGAACCCTCGGAAGCAGCCACCGGAGATGTTGGTCATCGAGAAGGGCGATACAGAGCACGACCGTCAACAGGTTGAAGAACCCGTAGCTGCCAGTCGCCGCGATCGCGACCTGGAAGAGACACAGCAGCACGCACGCCGTTACTCTCACCCTTCGAAATCGTGAGGGCGCAAGCGCGACGAAGGGTACGGCGAGCTCGACCACGAACATCATCATGGTCGATGCCATGTGCAACCAGCCCGGCAGATGATGCGCGTACCAGCTCGACCACCCCGGGAGCGGCTGCGTCTGGTAGTGAAACGTCAAGGCCGTGAGGCCCCACCAGGTCTCGTCGCCACTGACGAGCTTCGTGATACCTGACAGGAACATCAGCTTGAAGAGCAGGAGCCACAGCAGCCAGCGGATCAGAGCCGGAGCCTGAGCATCCCTGCCCAGCACCGGCCACCACCCGAGCGGGGCGTACAGTCCGGCCAGGAGACCGGTCTCGAGCAGCAGCACGTCCCACTGAAATGACAAGAAGGTCTGGCCGAGAACGGTCAGCGACAGGTAGAAGACCCAGAGCAACCAGAAGGTCGGCACCGGTGCGATACCCACGACCGCCAGTGCCGAAAGAACGATGCCCCCCCAGCACAGACCAAGCAGGACGCCATCGCTGGCCGAGATCCATCCGAGCGTGGGTAGAAACATGTAAGCATCTGCCCCGTAGAACTCCTTCGCACGCTCCAGATACTCGGCCGCCGGCAGGAGACCGTCAGCGCCGACCAGACCGATGATCTGCGGGGTCAGCGAGGCAAAGGCGGCGAGGTAGGTGAGACCGAGCAACCGAAGGAACACCCAGCGAGAGAGCTGGAAGCGAGGCATCTTGGTTTCCGACCGCTATAATGAGAGGTTCCTGCGTCCGACGACACCTCTTGCTGGGAGGTCGTTCAATGGTAGGACACGCGGCTCTGGACCGTGTAATCGGGGTTCGAATCCCTGCCTCCCAGCCAAATCTCTCTTTTCGCCTGATCTGACCCGAGGACGGCACGCAGTGGCGCGCACGAGCCCGGCTCGACCGCAAGGCGCTGATGCCGATGTGGCGCTACGCCGTCATCACCTTGCTGCGGGAAGCCGAGTGGGCCGGCGTCCTGGATACCGACATGTCTCGCAGCGCGTTGGAGCGGTTACTCACCGCCCAGTACGAACGGTGGTGGAACATCGATGTCAAGCGGTTCCGAAGCAAGAAGCAGTTTCTCGGCTATGCGGGCCGTTACGCCCGCCGGCCGCGCATCGCGCAGCACCGGTTCCGGACGATTAATCGTCAAGAAATCCGATTTGTGACGAAAGACACGCGCACCAAGCGTACCGTCGAGACCACGTACACGCCGGCGGAGTTCCTGGCCACGCTCGCGGATCACGTGCCCGACCGCTACCGGCACAACGTTCGTTACTTCGGGCTGCTCGCGCCTCGTGTGAAGTGCCAGACACACGATGCGGTGTTCGCACTTCTGGGGCAAGAACGGCTCGGGAAGCCGCGGCGACTTTGGTGGGCAGCATCCCTGCAGAAGAGCTTCGGGGTCGATCCGCTCCTGGGTCGCGATGGCCAGCGAATGCGCTGGGCTCGTCGGGTCCCACCGGCCCTCACTGCCGGCAAGATGCCCCCGAAGAGCATGCGCACCGTGAACTGACCCGCCGGCTTCGCCGACCTTGAACTGATTTGCTGTCCGCGCGCGAGAACGCCTGCCGCGCGGTCTCCGACCCGTCAGCCTCCAGAGATTTGACCGCCCCCCGGCCACGGGGCCGTCCGGCCCGGTCCGCGCGGTCTGACCTTGCCGCTGTCCTGATTCCGAGTGTTAGTGGTCGGTTGGGGCCGGCTGGGTGGGAGAGCTTCACTGGACCGTCGTCTCACGCAGGCAGATCGTGCCGACGCCCATCAGAAATGAGATTTTGATCTTCCTATAGATCAAGCAGATAGACTTCCGCATCGGCAAGAGGGTCCGGGCGGGCCGGGCGAGCACGAAGCTCAATCTCGACTTCTACAACCTGTTCAATATCAGCACCACCCAGGCCTATAACGAGAGTTTTGGGCCGGCGTGGCTGAACACGATCATGACGGGACGGCTCATGAAGGTGAGCGTCCAGTTCGACTTCTAACGGGGAGACCGGGACCGGGGGGGGCAACCCCCGCCCGGTCCGTTTGAGGCTCGGCAGGGCCGTGGCGAGCACCCGCGTTCGCCACGGCCTTCT
Source organism: Vicinamibacterales bacterium (assembly GCA_965249105.1). GTDB lineage: Bacteria > Acidobacteriota > Vicinamibacteria > Vicinamibacterales > UBA8438 > CAUZIB01. Next base: position 4,763,537 of record OZ252219.1, read on the forward strand.
GTGCGAGCGAGGGCCGGATCGACCTCTGCCTCGTGAAGGCCGTCCGGGCAGGGCGGGTCGGCACGAAGGTGAATCCGGAGCTTCCTGGTAATGTTTCTAGCGGGTGAAACGATCCAGGTGTACAATCCCCGGCTACGGGCTGGCATGGCAGCCTGCGAGTACGATCCTGACGGGACCGCTGATCGAGCGTGCCGTCCAGTTCGGCTTCACGGGAGTTTCGGGCCCTGGGGCGAGGGGGAGGCGTCCTCTCTCCACAGGCTTTTTTCTGTGAGGACACGCGTCATGAGACAGCAACACAGAGTGTGGCGGGGCAGCGGGCGGGCGGCGCTCGTCATTGCCGGGCTGCTGCTGGGGACGGTCGGGCTCTGGCAGGCGGCACCTGGGGCGCAGGGGGTGCAGGGGACGAGCACCCTGACGGGGCGGGTGACGGCCGATAAGGGCGAGGTCCGGGCGCTGCGGGTGCAGGCGCGGGACGCGGGGCGGGGCATTGTCTACACCGTGTTCACGACGGAGGGGCAGTATCGGATCCTGAACCTGCCGGCTGGGACGTACGAGGTGCAGGTGGTCGAGGGGACGTTCGACTCGCCGGTACAGCGGATGACGCTGGCAGTGGGGCAGACGGGCACGGTGAACCTGGCGATTGCACAGAAGGCCGACGCCGGGTCGCAGTATACGCAGATCGTCAACTCTCGTTCCGCCTCCCTGGGCGCGGTGAATGCCACGGCGGAGCTGGTGGAGTTCGACGAACTGTATCCACCGGGTCCCGGGCGCGACCTGCTGATCGCGGAATGCACTGGCTGTCACGGGCCGGGGTGGCACCGGCTCGAAGGCCAGACGGCGGAGCAGTGGGCCAAAGGTCTCGAGAGGATGTTCATCAACGACAGTGGAGGCCAGCACTACGCCAGGAAGATTGTCGGACCCGGGGCGATGAGCGCGGTGGAGAAGCAGGCGCTCATTACGTATCTGGCGACGGCCTTCGGGCCGAACTACAAGCCTACGAAGGATTTGCGGTTGGACCCGATCGTGCGGGACGAGGAGGCGCTGTCGCGGGCGATCTTCATCCAGTACGAGCTGCCGCCCATGGCCGACCCGGAGGAGGCGAAGGCGCGGGGACTGCGACGCGGGACCCACGACGTCTTCCCGGCCTCCGAACCGGGGAAAATCTGGATGGCGGGCTTCTTCTCGAGTTCCGTCGTGCAGGTGGACGTCAACAATCCCGACATCGAGGCTCGGACGAAGGAATGGGATATTCCCAGCGACACGCCAAGGGGCGCGCGGCCCCATGGCATCGTGGAGTCGCACGGCTACGTCTACTGGACGGCCCAGAACGACGACTACATCGGCGCGATGAACATCAAGACGGGCGAGATGCAGCGCTTCCCCGGTACGCCGTACGGCGGCCCGCATACGCTCCGCGCGGATTCGAAGGGCAACATCTTCTGGACGGAGGCGGCTGGTATCGGGCAGCTCGGACGGCTGGATGCACGGACGCGGAAGGTGACGTTGTACGACGTGAAGAAGAACGCGAACTGGTATGGGATCGTGGTTGATCAGCAGGACCAGGTGTGGGCGGCTGGGCTGAGCCGGCATTCGCTCGCGAAGTACGACCCGGCGACGGACAGATGGACGCTGTACAGTCCGCCGCAGAATCTGCGCCGGCTGACGGTGGACTCGCAGGGGAACATCTGGGGGAACTCGTACTTCAGCAACTCCGAAATCATGTTCGACCCGAAGACGGAGACGTTCACCGAGTACAGGCTGCCGCTGAAGTACGGCAACCCGTACGAGGGGTGGGCGGACAACGATGACAACGTCTGGCTGGAGGTCGCCGCGTACAACTCCCTGGCGAAGCTGGACGCGAAGACGAAGCGGTACACGTACTACCCGATGCCCAACCTCGGCGCGCATACGCCGAAGATGGAGACGGGGCCGGACGGCACGCTCTGGTTCGGCATGAGCGGAACGCTGACCAACTTCATGCCGACCGGCAACGTTCCGTAGCCGGCATCGACCGCTGCTGATGGCCGGGGAACGGGCCCGTGTCCCCTGCCCCCCCTCCGAGCGCCTCACCCGACGGCGACGCTGGCGTGGTACGAGAAGATGGTCGGGGGCACGCGCGACAAGCTGAAGGGCCGGATCGAGGGCCTGCGCTACGATGGCATCTGGCTGATGGCGCAGGACAGTGAGGGCGAGAAGCTGGCCGCGAGCGCCGATCGGTCCATCCGGAACGTCGCCTGGGGCATCGCCGACATGGACGAGGCGATCGTTGCCTTCAAGGCGGTGGGCGCCAAGACCCTGATCGAGCCGTTCGTGGTCGCCGACGTGGTCAGGGTGGCGTTCTACGAGGATCCGAACGGCGTCAGCGTCGAGCTACTTCCGCGACCCCTTCTAGTCAGCGCCCGTCCTCCGCCGCCGTCGCTTCCTCGTGTCGCGCGTACCGCATCATGTTCGTCAACCCGTAATTACCCTCGTGGCAGGCGTACTCGAACACGGGAGTGGGATTCGTGCGCCACGCCTGCCGGGCCGTCCAGGACGTCGTCCAGGTTGCCGGATCGTTCATGGTGTACTCGTACTCCAGGATCTCCGGGCTGACGCGCCGGAAGCGCTCGACGAGGATGGCGTCCGGACTGCCACCGATGGCGTCCGGACTGACGCCGCCAGCCTGCGGCCCATACTTGATGTTCCGGGTTTCGACGACGAGGGTCTCACCCTCCCAGTGGCCGCGCGATTCGCCTCGGTCCTGACGGAGCGTTCCGAAGGGACGGTCGCCGATCGGAATGAGCCGCGTCGTGCGCATCATCTCGATGAACATCACCAGGTGGTCCTCGGTCAGAAACAGCTGCACGTTGTTGTTGTATGCCCCTGGATGAATCGGAACGCCCCGCGTGCTCAGGCAGCGGTCGCCGAGGCTGAAGTCCTCGATCTGCTCGAGGGGGCCGGTCCCGAAGGATCCGGCGGCGAGCCGAGGGCGTTTCTCGCCCTCCGGCGTCATCGGCGGTAGCCTCCCGTTCGGGGGGTCGATGATGAGCGAGGATCGCCGATCCGCCACGGTCTTCGTGCCGGGGTCGAGGAAGACACGCGTGTGGATGGCGTTGCCGGGAACGGTGCTCCCATCATCAATCGTTTCGTTGAAGGTGTTCCGCTGCTCAGCAAATGCCGCTGCCTCCTCCTCGGTCAGCACCGCTTTGTCCTTGAACTCCTCCGGCCGCTCGAGCGGGGTGATGGTGCGATAGTCCCAGACGCCCCCCAGCTCCGGGACGCCCCATGCCGTGCGGGGCGCCTCGTCGGACGTCTGAGTCGTGTCCTGCGCTGCCAGCAGGGATCCGAGTACGCTGGCCGCGACCAGTCCGGTGACGATTGGTCTGGAACGTTTCACGTCGTCCTCCTTCGTTTGCCGTGTTTAGGGTTCGGCCCGCTCTGGAACCGCTGCACGTTGTTGTTGTAGGGAATCGGACGGATCCGGACGCCGAGCGTTCATCCACGGCACGATCATGTTCACACGTGACGAGGGCTACTTGCTGACACAGAACCGTAGCCGTGGTGTCGGATTTTCATGATTGAGCTTCCTCGAGGGGGCGACCGGGGGACTCTAAAATCGCCTATCGTCTCTCGAGCACTCACGGATCTACACGTTCGACAATGGCGGGCTGCCCGAGGTGCTGATCGGCAGCGCCGATCTGATGGAGCGCAATCTGGATCGGCGAGTCGAGACCTCCGCTCCACCGACTCCTGCAGCTCGCGCCGTGTCCGGTTCACTGCCGCCTGAAACGTCCAGTCTTCCCGGGGGGACGTCTCGGTCACGGAGAAAAGCACCCTTCTCCGATCAAGTTGAGAGAACCGGCAGGACGTCTTGACGAGCGCGCAATTTCGAGACGGGCAGGGCTCTTGACGCGCCCTACCGGCCGCTCGTAGCCGCGGCCCGATCGTCGGCTCTTCCGCCGCTCAGGGTGTTTTGCACCGACAAGCTGCCTTCGTGGCACGCGTACTCGTACAGAACCAGACCCTCCTCTGTGTAGAGAGGGATCTGAGCCGTCCAGGGTGCCGTGTAGATGGCGGGGTCGATGACCGTTACCTGGTAGTCGATCGTATCCTCATCGAGCCGGGTGAATCGCTCGACGACGCGGGTGTCCTTCGTCTGAACGATGCCCCTGATCCGACCCTGGGACCCACTGGTCGCGGTCCAGCCCTTGTCGGAGAAATTCGTGGTCTCCACGACCAGAGTGTCACCCTCCCAGTGGCCACGCGAGTCGCCGTTCCATAACTGAAGGTCAGCATCGACGTGGGAACGACCGTCCAGCGGGATCACCCGTACGTCGTGGATCATCTCGAAGTAGATCGCGACCGTGTCCGGCGTCTGCAGGATGATGTAGTTGTTGTTGTAGGCGGACTGAAAGAAGCTGCCCGGCGTGCCGCGGGTGATGCACCGGTCCCACGGGCCCAGGTGGACGTAGTCATCGGAGATTCTCTCGAGGTGGTAATCGCGGTCGGCCAGGGCTTCCGGGCGTACGGGCACTCGTCCGTTTGGCGGGTCCACGACCAGAGAGGTCCGGCGCGTGCTGACGACATTCGTCTGGGGATCCATCCAGAATCGATTGTAGCCCCCGATCCGGCCCCCGGCCTCCGTCTGGACCGCAGGTGCCTCGTAGGCTGAGGCCTCTCGCTCGGCCCGCCGGCTCTCCAGCTCCGCGGCCTCCTCCTCGGTCAGGAAGGCCTTGTCGCCCAGGGCCTCGGGGCGCTCAAAGGGTGTCTGGGAGCCGTTCGCGTACGTGCCTTGCAGATCCGGATGCCCCCACGACGTGCGTGACGTCTGAGCCGCCGCCGTCCCGGTGATCGTCGAGCAGGCGAACGCGAACATCGTCGCGGCGATCCCGGCGTGTCTCGATAGTAATGCGGTTCGACACTCCATGATGATTCCCTTCCTCGTCCCACCCCCGGGCCAACGCTCTCGCTCCGCAGCGAGAAACGAACACCAGTTGCTCCGACTGCTGTAACCGCCGGTCGTGTCGGCTACGCAACAGCACCCGATCATGCCCCAATCAGACGGTTCGGGCGGGCACTGTCAACAAGACAGGGTCGACTGTCACCGCCGCATGGTGACGTGGGTGTGTCGCGATGTCAAACGGCATCGTCCAGTCACGAGTCAGACCGGACCAGGCCGAGTCTTTACATGCTGACGCGACTTAAACTTCCCGCTGGTGCCGCAAGCGGTCCGTGTGTCATGGTCGAGGCAAATGAACGAGCGGTTGTTGTGAATAACAACAAAACGGCGTTGTTACGAAATGTCGGTTTCGCGAGCGCGAAGCCTAGGGTATGCCTATTGCAGAACCAGACTCGTGGTGCTTCCGTCATCAACTGTTGCCGTCTCGCCCTTATCTCCTTTTGACCAAGGTGCTTAGACCCGATTTTCACAACCAGAGAGGTTGCCAGCATTAATATCGACTGTAAGTATCTACACAATTGGAACTTAAGATTCGCCACGCGCAACACTTCTTATCGGTGCACGGACTCGTGCAGAATCTCTTTCGCACCGGCCGCCACTTGTTGCGAGCCGTCCACCATCGCCTCTTGCGCGCACGTGCCTTCGGGGTGTGGCGTGAGGTGACGTGTGCCTAGACCGAAGGTCTGAATCGCAGGTGCCAAGGAACTCGACCGGTTGGAGATCATCGGCCGCGTGGTGGAACGACGTCTGACGCAGCGCGCAGCCGCTGCCCGATTGGGCCTAAGCCTGCGCCACGTCGACCGCTACCTGGTCACGCCTCCGGACCAAAGAGACTTCCAGGCCGAAGCGAACAAGCTGAACGAGTTCGTTCTGATCGAGAGCGAGGGATTCTTCGATCGGATGCTGGGCGGAGCGAGGGTGGTCGAGAAGACAAGTAGCTCGAATCAGAATGCGGGCGAATAGCGACTGCTCAGACGACATGAGGCACCCACGGCAATCCCAGGAGCCGAGGCTTGACGAACCCAGGGCCGATCGGCGGGCGGTGAACCGGGCGCGGCGATCGTGGCAATGTCGCGGAGGTCGAGATCGGGAAAGACCCGCGCCACAGCACGCCCGCCTCTGGCAGGCCGCTATCCAGCGTCACGCGACTGACCGAGGGGCTCTCACGCCCTCCAGGAGCTCTCTGAAGCCTGGCTCAGGCGCCAGACAGAGAGTTCGATACGTACCCACGAAGGGCAGCCATTCTATTACTGAGTTCGCCGTCGCTTGCGGGGACCCCTACGCCCCGCGCCGCTCCGGCGGGGCCACGCCGTGCGTGGCCTTCTCGTAGGGTGGTTTGCCTCAAGCCCGCGCCGGACCTCGCGAGGCGCGCTGTGCGCGCCTAAGGCTGCTGCCGTCTGTCGCTCCGTTATCATGATCGTGCGCGCCCCGAATCAACGCGGCCCAGCACACGTACGCGCTATGCCTGTCACCTATCCGCCCGGTCCCTCCACCGGCTTCCTCGGCCTCCACTTCTTCAGGCGGTTTCGGCACGATCCGCTCGGGTGCCTCCTGGAGCTGGCCTCCTTCGGCGATCTGGGCTACTGCCGGATGGCGGGTGTGCGTCTGTATCTAGTGAATCACCCGGACCTCATCCAGGAGGTGCTCATCAACCGGCGGAAGCAGGTCCGCAAGGTCAGACGGCAGCTACGCACCTTGGGGAGCGTGGATGGCGCTGGACTGGTGACGAGCGAGGGCGACCTCTGGGCGCGGCAGCGCCGGCTGGTGCAGCCGGCGTTCCACAAGCGGCGTCTCGAGCACTACGCCGACATCGTCGTCGGCCGGACCAAGCGTCGAGTGGACGCATGGGCTCAGGAGATCGAGGTGGATATCGCGGCGGTCATGACCGACCTGACGCTCGAGATCATCGCCAAGGCGCTGTTCGATCTGGATGTTTCCGGACGGGCCACGCAATTAGGGCAGGCGGTGCGGGTGCTCTCAGAGGTGCTTGTCGTCGAGATGAGCACCCCGGTGCCGCTGCCAGACTGGGTTCCGCTGCCGAGTAAGCGTCGGAAGCGGCGCGCCCTCCGCATGCTCAACAACTTCATCATGGAGATGATTCGCGAGCGGCGCGCGACCCAAGAGGATCGCGGCGACCTGCTATCGATATTGCTCATGGCGGTGGACGACGAGGGTGATGGCACCGGGATGAGTGACCGTCAGGCGCGCGACGAGGCGATGACCCTGTTCAACGCTGGGCACGACTCCACGGCGGCCGCCTTGTCCTGGAGCTGGTATCTGATTGCCAAGCACCCCGAGGTGCAGGCGCGAGTGCGAGACGAGGTACGAGGGGTGGTCGGCGACCGAGCGGCGAGCTACCACGACCTTCCCCAACTCACCTACACGGAAAAGGTCGTCAAGGAGTCGATGCGCCTTTATCCGCCGACTTGGGCGCTCTTCATGCGCGAGGCGCTGGAGGAGATGACACTCGGCGGCTACCGGGTGCCTCGCGGGAGCTGGCTCTATGCATCGCCATTCGCGACGCATCGCGATGCACGGTTCTTCAACGATCCCCTCCGATTCGATCCCGAGCGGTTCTCGGTTGAGCGAGTCAGCGAGATCCCGCGCCACGCGTACTTCCCGTTCGGCGTCGGACCGCACACCTGCATCGGGAACCACTTCGCGATGATGGAGGCGACCTTGATCGTGGCGACCTTGCTGCGGCGCCATCGTGTGACGCTGCCGCCCGGGGACCGGCCGGTGACCGCCGAGGCGCTCATCGCCATGCGACCGGAGGGCGGTTTGCGGGTGCGTGTGACGCCGTCCGGTCCGGGATCCCGCCGGACATAGGCGCGATGTTGTCGAGGAAAAGCGCAGACCAGAGGAGGACACCATGAAGGCGACCGTTGTTATCCTCGCAGCCCTGTTCGCAGGGTCGTGCGTCAGCCCCCGTCAGGACAGCGCGTCATCCGCAGAAGCGGACGCTGCGGCCACACGTCCCCCACCCGGCTCGAATCAGATGTTGCGCGCGCCCCTTACGATGGCGGACGGGCTCGAGGTCATCATCTCGGACGTGGTCATCCCGCCGAATGCCACCGTGCCGCGCCACTTTCACCCGGGACAGGAGTTCCTCTACATCATCGAAGGCTCCGCCATCCACGTCGAAGAGGGTAAGGATGACCAGATCCTGAGCGCGGGGGACGCGTATGTGATCCCGCCGCGGCGCATCCACGCGCCCCGCGCTGGTCCGGCGGGCACGCGCGCTATCGTCTTCCGAGTTCACGTGGAAGGTACGGACGAGCGGACGCTCACTCCGGAGTAGCACCCCGCCTAGGCTTCCGAGTTCTTTCAGGCGCCTGACTCATCGAGGCCCCGAGTGATTCGGTAGAGCACGTGCTCGCGATGCGCCGTCGTCTCCAGACCGGTGCTGGGGCTGCGCGACAGCTCACTCTCTATCCACCGCAGTCGATTGAGCGCCATCGACCTCGACACATGGTCATAGCCGCTTTCACCATCTGATCCAACGATCGTGAGCAGGCGGTCGACGTAATCAAGCTGGAGGTTCTGGCGGAACGTATTCACCTCGCCACCGAGATCTGCGGCGAAGATGGCATCGGTCAAATCCACCAGCATCTCGGAGACGGGATACTCGTTGCCATACGCGCGCGTGTCCGTCAGCCGCGTCAGCACCCGTGGATGCAGCAGGTGAGACAAGACATCCCGCTGAATCCTGAGCACCAGCTGGTGCAGCTTCGGATCCTCGGTCGTATTCCCATGATCGAAGCCACGTCGTTGGGCAAGCAACTGATTGGCCGCGAGGTGAAGCGACTCAAAGGCGTCGGGCGAAAAGACGGCGTCGCGCAACAGCTTCATCGCGCGCAGCTGGTCCTCGAGGGCTACGGGGGTTAGCGGGTCTCGAGCTCCCGGCTGGTTCACCATCGCGCGATCGACATAGACTCCGCCGATGAAGCGTGATGCGGCACGTGCAGCGCCCTGATACCGGCTTGCGGCCAACGAAAACCCGTTCAGCAACTCCTGATAAGACTCACCGTCGCGCACAAGACGACTGGCGAAACCCTCCGCCGCCGCATTCACGACCTCGATCTGATGCTCGGCGAAACCTATCGGATCGCTCGTCATGTCGTTGACCATGGCGCGCGGGTCGATCGCCTTGCCCGGCGACCGCATGTCGTCTGCATCGTTGGCGAATGCGAGTGCCGGCTCCGTGGAACGAGCAAGTATCGCCTCGAGCCTGGCGGTCTCGTCGGCCGGGTCAGCGAGGGCCGCCGAGTAACCGAACGTGATCGCCCACTGATCGTAGGGACCGGGCCGCGTGGTGTAGAACTGTCCGTGGGTATCGCCTGACATCGCGAACGGCACGGCGGGATAGTCCATGACAGAACCGTGCAATCCAACGGAATACGTCTGATCCGAATCGAAGATCGCCTCAAGCGAGTGCAGGTGGCTTGCCCTGAAATTGTGGTTCAGTCCAAGTGTGTGCCCCATCTCGTGCAACACCAGGAAGTGAATGAACTCCTCGAGCAGCCGCTGCTGCTCCTCGCCGTCGCCACCGAGCGCCTGGAGGGCGGTGGACGCAAACAACATTTCCCGATGCGCGAGAAGCCCGGCGGCACAATAACTGGGATCGAACACCGCGAGCTCTTCGGCTTCGACCGCCTCACCCAATGCGATCGCCTGGCGCACACTTCTGCCGATCACACCATGCTCGAGCATGATGTCTGCGCCAAGAAGCTGGCCCGTGCGCGGATCGGCGAATGACGGACCGTAGCCGCCGAACTGCGGATTCGGCGACGAGGTCCAGCGAATCACGTTGTAGCGAAGATCACCTGCGTCCCAGTCGGCATCGTCGGGCTGCGTGCGGATGACAATCGCATCTCGAAAGCCGGCGGCCTCGAAGGCCTCGTTCCAGCGAAGCCCAGCTGCCTCGATGATCGGGCGAAGCTCAACCGGCGTCGTGTTCTCGATCCAGTAGACGATCGGCTCGACTGGCTCTGAGATCGCGGCTGACGGGTCCCGCTTGACGAGATTCCACCGATGGATCACATCTCGATAAGGCGTCAGGTCAGTAGAACTTAGATCCGTGACCCTGCCCATGAAGTAGCCGACCCGCGGATCGTCGAAGCGTGGTTCGAAGCCGTTCTCCGGTGCCGCGATCAATGAGTGTTGCATCGTGAGGCTGACAAAGCGCGGATCTGTCACCTCGCTGCCGCCGCCGACGTAAGCCTGCTCGTTCTTGTAGACGTACTCGACCACGACGTCCGTGTTTTCCGGGTAGTTCCTGACCTCGCGAATCTTGGTCTTGGAAGCATCGAGACTACCGACACGGAAACTCTCGTGCGCCGGGCGCTGGGGATTTGGCAACGGCGCTACCGGGTTGAAGGCTTCCGTCATGAAGAGACTGTTCGTGTTGATCAGCAGCATTCCCTCGTCTTCGTCCTCGGCCTCGATCTTCAGGTCGGCCGCAACTGCGTGACTGATGTTGGCATCAGAGGCCCTGGAGATGGCTCTGGCCGGATCGAAGTAGAAGTTTGAGTTCTCGATGACGAACTCGACCCGATCGAAAAAGCGACTGATACGAAAGAGCTTGGCCCGGTTTACCCCGAAAGCACCGCGAAAGCGGCCTGCGGCAGGCACGCCGTTCTCGGCGTAGGTGAAGTAGAGATAGCTCCTATCGAGCTGGTCGGAGCTGAGCAGCATGCGCAGGTCGCCGGTCTTTCTATCCCGGTAAAGCGTGAATAGACCATCGATGCGGTCGCTATTCTCGAGAACGTCCTCGATCGTCTTTGGATCGTCCGTCTTTTGATCTTCCTGGCTCTCTGATTCTTCCGGACCTCCCGCCGCATTCGCCTCGGGCGCCTGGGCCCTCAGCGGCAGGGCACCGAGCAAAAGAACCGCGAACACGAGCATCCCAAGACTGCGCATCGCGCGGTCGAGTTGCGTACTGCCAGTCGCCGAAAGGTCTGATCTCGTCATCGTCAGGTTCTCCTGTGAGGCAACGTACGACGCTCGGGAGGCCTATCGTACCGTATAAGTCGCCGGTCGTACCCCATGAGTCTCCTGCCGAGCTCGACGACATTGAACCGGCCCACCGCCGGTGGTACGCTGCGTGAGGAGGTTGTCTATGACACGCCGGATTCTGGTTGGCTCGACGATGGTTATGACGTTCGTGGTACTCGGCGTTCTGCCCGCTGCCGCGCAGAGCGATGCGCCGCGCACGGCGTGGGGCGATCCCGATCTTCAGGGCGTCTGGGACTACCGCACCATCACCCCGCTGCAGCGCCCGACGGATCTGGCCGACAAGGAGTTCCTCACGGAAGAAGAGGCCGCCACCCGGAATGAGAGTGCCGTGGAGCGCGAGGTTCGGCTTGCGACCCGGGCGGCCAGACGGGTGGAGGTCGACCCCAGCGGCAACGTCGATCGGGGAGTTGACGGCGCGCCCGGTTCCTACAACGCCTTCTGGTTTGATCGCGGGACGTCCGTCATCGCGACCAAGCGCACATCGCTGATTATCGACCCGCCCGACGGGCGGATACCCGCGCTGACATCCGAAGCCGAGAAGCAACGCATGGCGACTGCCGAGATTCGAGGGGACATTCCGAATCATGAGCCCACGCCGGGCGGCTGGGTCGAGGACCTCGGCCCTGACGGACTGCAAGCCCGATGCCTCACGGGATTCAACGCTGGGCCGCCGATGACGCCCGGTTCCTACAACAACAACATGCAGCTGTTTCAGACCCAGGACACCGTCGTCATCCTGAACGAGATGGTGCACAGAGCCCGGATCGTGCCGCTAGACGGCCGCCCCCACGTCGACCTTCGCCAGTATCTGGGTGATTCCCGGGCGCGTTGGGATGGAGACACGCTCGTCGTCACCACCACGAACTTCCTGCGGGAAACGAGTTTCCTGGACGGAGGGTCGAGTGCCGATCTGCAGCTGACGGAGCGCTTCACCCGTATGTCACCCGATATCTTGGTGTATCAGGTCACCGTGGACGACCCGACCACCTTTACCCGACCGTGGACCTACGAGGTTCCGATGCAAGCGAATGCCGAGGCCCTCTACGAATACGCCTGTCACGAGGGCAACTACGGCATGTACAACATCCTCGCGGGTGCGGCGATGAGGGACATCGAGGCTGACAAAGCCTCGCGCTAGTTCGACACCCTGAGGAAGCCCGACCCGTTGCCTTAGTACTGCGTTTTACAATTACGGTGGCGTCCTCGGGCGCTGAAGCGCCCGGATCGCAAGGCGCGATGAGGGAGAGTACCGGGAGTATTTGACCGACGAGCAACGCAGCGAGGCGGGATGCCTGGGCGGTCGATACGTTGCCGTAATTGTGAAACGAAGTACTTAGCCTTGCTAAGCTTAGGGGGAGGGTCCGCACACACCATCCCCAAGGAAAGCTGACCTATGACCACGCCCGCCGAAGCAGTTTCCAAAGTCACACCCCGGAAGTGGGGCCGGTTCGACTGGGAGGACCCGCTGCTTCTTGATAGCCAGCTCAGCGAGGACGAGCGGCTGGTGCGCGATACGGCGCGGCAGTACGCCCAGGAAAAGCTGATGCCGCGGATCGTCGAGGCGTACAACAAGGAGGAGGGTGACCGCGCGATCATCGACGAGATGGGCGAGCTCGGGTTCCTCGGCTCGACCATCCACGGCTATGGCTGCGCCGGCGTGAACTACGTTTGCTATGGCCTGATCGCACGCGAGATCGAGGCCGTTGATTCATCCTACCGCTCGACCCTCTCCGTCCAGTCGAGTCTGGTGATGTGGCCAATCTACAACTACGGTACCGAGGAACAGCGAGAGAAGTATCTGCCCAAGCTCGCCTCCGGCGAGTGGGTCGGCTGTTTCGCCCTCACGGAGCCCGACTACGGCTCCGACCCGGGCGGGATGATATGCCGCGCAAAGTCGGTGGATGGTGGCTACCTCCTCACCGGCACGAAGATGTGGATCTCCAACTCGCCGATCGCCGATGTGTTCGTGGTCTGGGCCAAGGACGACGAAGGTGTCATCCGAGGTTTCATTCTCGAGAAGGACATGAAGGGCCTGTCCACGCCCAAGATGAAAGGCAAGCTCAGCCTGCGCGCCTCGATTACGGGCGAGGTGGTCATGGACGACGTGTTCGTGCCTGAAGAGAACAAGCTGCCGAGTGCCCGCGGACTCGGCGGCCCATTCGGCTGCCTCAACAACGCTCGCTACGGCATCGCCTGGGGCGCACTAGGCTCGGCCGAGGCGTGCTGGCGCGCCGCTCGGAAGTACACGCTCGAACGCACTCAGTTCAACCGGCCGCTCGCCGCCAATCAGCTCATCCAGAAGAAGCTCGCCGACATGCAGACCGAGATCGCGATCGGTCTGCAGGCCTGCCTTCAGCTCGGCCGGCTGATGGACGACGGGAGGTGCGCGCCCGAGATGATCTCGATGCTCAAGCGCAACTCGACGCTGAAGGCCCGCGACATCATCCGTGACGCTCGCGACATGCACGGCGCGAACGGCATCATGGACGAGTATCACGTGATGCGGCACCTGATGAACATGGAAAGCGTGATCACCTACGAGGGGACCCACGACATCCACGCGCTGATACTGGGGCGGGCGCAGACCGGCCTGCAGGCCTTTAGCTAAGAGGTCCCATCTAGTTGGATACCGTAAAGGCGGCCTGCGCGATCGTATCGTCCCAGATGATGTTGAGGGTGGCACCACCCTCGCTGACATCTGTGAAGTACCAGGTCAGCTGGTCCATCGAGAAATCGATCGGCTCACCCACCATCATCGGCACGCGGAACACGTCCTGCGAAGCGTCGTAGCCGTTGTAGGCGATCAAAAGTAATGAAACCTCGGATCAAAACTCTGCACCAATAAACGGCAAGATTCTTGCCTGGTATAAGCGTTCGTTATGATCTCTGAGGCCCTCCGGGGCCCCGCTCTCACTGGGGCGCGACGACCCACGTGTCAGTCAGCGGGTCGACCCGCAGGGCGGTCCGATACAGCTCCGCCACCGCCAACCCCTGGACCTCGGCGAGCAGCCGCATGGCCCACTGCCGGCCGGAGGGCTCGTAGCGGGGCGCGATGGTGGCCAGGTCCGCGAGCGTGGTCACGGCGTCGAGCCACCCGCGCTCGACCGCCACATAGGCATCGAGCCGCGTGAGGAGATCCGTCTGCTGGTCGGCGGTCAGCACGTCAGAGAGCGACGTGATGACCGCCAGGCTGGGCACCCCCATGTTGACGGCCCGATGGGTCGGGTCGTCGGTCGCCAAGGGACTCACCGTGTCGTCCGCGCTGATCGGGTCTTCGCCTTCCCACAGCGCCACGATCTCGCCCGTCGCATCCACGACGACCCACACCGAGGGGCGGTCTGAGGCGGAAAGATAGGCCCACTTAGCGATCCACGTGGTCGCGCCGACGCACGAGCCGTCCAGATCCAAAAAGAAGTAGCCGGTCGGCGTCAACCCTGAAGGGTTTGTCACGTCTCTCCCCTTCATGGTCGCGGCGGAGCCAGAGCAGCCGCGCCAGTTCGGATAGAACGAATAGTCGTTCATGGCGATCAGGGTGTCGGTGCTCCCCTCCGCCGAGTTCTGGCCAAACCCGAGCCGGGCGCGCGCGAGCGTCCCACTGGTGATCTTCGCGGCGGACAGGTTCGCGATCCGCCCGGCGGCGACCGTGCCGGTGGTGATCCGACTGCCGTTGAGCCCCGTCAGGTTGGCGCCGCTGAGGTCAGTGAGGATCGTGTCGCTGAGCGGCCCGATGAGCCGGCCGTCGGTGCCGATGAGCGCGACATCGCCGCTGCCGAACTCGGCTCCCCCGGCGACATCGAGCGCTGCTGCGGATGTGTCCCCGATCGTGACCGTTCCGGGATGCCCGGTGTTGCCGGCCGGTTGCGCGATGAGGCCCCCGGCCACACCCGCGACGAGGCCGCTGGCGATGGCCAGCGCGGCTAGCTGATAATAAGTTTTGGCGCCCCAAATGGCGATCCATGTGGTTCCTTTCTTCGCCTCGACGCGATAGGTGTTGGTGCCCGCCGCCACCGAGAATCCCGATCGACTCGTCAGGAGCGTCGGGGTCGTCGCCGTCACCACGAACCAAGACCCTGTGACGGGGGCATCGTCGGTGACGTTGTAGAGCCGCAGGGGCGCCAGCGGCGCCCACTGTGTGGCCTGGGCGACCGACACGCGGGCGATCCGCGTCGCGCGCTCGCCTTCCGCCTCGATCTGATCCGGGTCCTTCGTCATGTCCGGGCAGCGGATGACGCAGCCCTGAAACTGTGTCCGCACGGCGCAGCCGCTCAGCAGCCCCGCCGTCAGCACCGCGACCAGTACCTGTTTTCGCATGGTCCCTATTGTGCGGCCAGATCCCCCCCCCGGTTTTCCCAACCGCGCCCCGCCGGCCGGAGTACGCTGATCGGCATCCCGACCGACGGGACCCGCCCCCACGCCTCCGTGGCCGCGACGCACTCATGCCCCCTCCGACCCACGCCGGCTGCACCCCTGCCGACCCGCTCGCGGCCTGGCGGGGCGGGAAGCGCCTGCTGGCCCGCCGCCTCATCGCGCGCCTCGCCACCGTCCCGCACCGCTGCTACGCGGAGCCGTTCGTCGGCATGGGCGGCGTCTTCCTCCGCCGGCCGACCCGGGCGCCGGTCGAGATCATCAACGACCGCCACGGCGAGGTGGTGAATCTCTTTCGCGTCGTCCGCGAACACCCCGACGCCCTCGCCCACGCGTTCGACCACGTGGTCGTGTCTCGGGCGGAGTTCGGCCGGCTCGTCGCCACGCCGCCAGAGACCCTCACCGACATTCAGCGCGCCGCGCGGTTCGCGTACCTGCAATCGCTCACCTTCGGCGGCCAGCCCACCCACACCCCGGGGAATTTCGGCGTGTCCGCGCAGCGGCGCGCCAGGTTCTCCGCCACGCGGATGCAGCGCCTGATCCGCGCCGCCAGCCACCGGCTCGACGGCGTGTTGATTGAGTGCCTCGACTGGCCCGCGTTCCTCGACCGCTACGACACGCTCGAGACCCTCTTCTACCTGGACCCACCCTACTGGGGGCACGAAACCGACTACGGAACAGGGCTGTTCACGCGGGAGGATTTCGCGCGGCTCGCCGCGCGGCTGCAGACGTTGCAGGGACGGTTTCTCCTCAGCCTCAACGACCGCCCCGAGACCCGGGCCCTCTTCGTGCGCTTCAACATTGAAACGGTCGAGACGACCTACACCGCCGGCCGCGGGCGCGGGCGCCGGGCCACCGAGCTCCTCATCAGTGGCGGGGGGCAGAAGGTGTGACGGCGCGTTGACGGGGGTTTACCGGGCCGTTAACGGGCCGGTGAACACGCGCGGACGACCAGCGCGGCGGCGCATCGAGCAGAAGGTGGCGGGCGGAGTGGGGGATGTCAAAGCAGACCTTAAAGTGTGGCGTGAAAAATCGCTTCACCACTGACTTGGTTGGGACGGAGCCAGGACCAGATCATCTGGACATGACGGAACCCAACTGTCTTGAGCATGTACTCAATGGCGAGGGGATTCGCCCCCCACCAGTTTGTCGGATCGTTATTGAGTTCTTCTCTTGGGTAATAGGCCATCGCCGGCCGATCCAGGTTGACGAGGTCTATTTCAGTCCACACTGTGAGGTGCTGCTTCGTAACGCTTGCCACTCGTTGGTAGTGGTCTAGTTTGACCTCTCGCGCTC
Organism: Vicinamibacterales bacterium; assembly: GCA_965249105.1. Lineage (GTDB taxonomy): Bacteria > Acidobacteriota > Vicinamibacteria > Vicinamibacterales > UBA8438 > CAUZIB01. The sequence continues at coordinate 4,780,155 of OZ252219.1, forward strand.
CTGGCGCTCCAGCAGGGCGACTAGATCCGAGATTTCCCACAGCCGATCCGTCACGTCCGCCGCCTGAGCCGGCGTCGTCCGCAGGGACGAGTGGATCTTCACGAAGTTGTAGTGCATGAAGTGCAGGGCCACCGAGTGCGCGTGCATCTCTAGCTTCTTGCTGAAGGCGTTGGTCAGCCGCGTGAACCGCCGAATCGACATCCGCATCGTGAGGTTCTGCCGCTCGACGTAGGACGTGCTGATGTGCTTCGGGTCGGGCTCGCCCGTCACGACATGCGGGACCGCGCCCTTGCACCTGGCCGGACTGTACCGCTTCTCGGTATCGTCGGCCCCGTAGATCTTCTGGAGCATCGCGTAGTCCACGTCCAGGTTGAACGCCGATTCAACTGCCTCCAGATACGGCCGGTGTCCGTCCGTCGTCAACTGCACCCGATGCCGCAGCCGCTCAGCCAGATCGTGCATGAAGTCGTACGCGGTCGCCAGATCACGGGGGCCGATCCGCCACGACGGCACGAGCTTAGTGTCGGCATCAATGGCCGTCCAGGTCCACACGTCGCCTGCACCCTCCGGGGCGTTCTTCGCTCGCTCGACGTTCTTCTGCTTCGCGTAGACGAAGCTCCAAATCTCGTCGCACTCGATCCGGCGACACGTCAGGTTCCGCAGGTGCTCGTCCTGGTACTGGGCGCAGGCCGCGCCCAGGTCGCGCAGCAGCTTCTCGACGGTCATCCGGGCCACACCGGTCATCCGAGCCGTTGCGCGAAGCCCACAACCCTCGACGAGGGCCGCCACCAACGCAATTCGCTTCTCCGTGGTCAACCGATTCATGAGCCCACAGTATGCTGGGAGACGTTATTTGTCAAGAATAAAAGTAAATTTAACTCCATACGTTCAGTCGTTCATTGACAATTCGGCTACGGCTGGATATACTGCGGCTGGTGGTAGATGGAAATCGATTTTCGGGACGCGAAACTGGCGCTTGCCGAGACAGACCGCGCGGCCGAGACTCGGTTGCCAATCGCGGTGATCAATTCTCTCAGGGACAAGCTGGTCTTCCTTCGGGCGGCGTCTGATGAACGAACCCTGCGGAACTGGAGGAGCCTACATTACGAAAAACTGAGCCGTCCTGGCGATCAACGATCCATTCGGCTCAACAAGCAGTGGCGCCTGGTGTTCACCATCGACACGAAGGCGAAGCCGAACAGAATGACTGTGCTTGGCGTGGAGGACTACCACTGAATTGGGGATTCAAATGACTGCCATGAATGCAACATGGGTAAAGCATCCGGGCTTCTACATCAAGGAAGAGATGGAGGAGCGGGGTTGGCTGCAGCGCGACCTCGCCTTTGTCCTTGGTGTCCCCGAGCAGGGCGTCAACATGATCCTGTCCGGGAAGCGCAACATCAGTCCCGACATGGCGCGGGCGCTGGCCGACGCTTTCGATACGGACGGCGACTTTTTCGCCCGGCTGCAGCTCGCCTACGACATGGCTCATGCGCGCGTACCGGCGCCAAGCGTGGCCTCGCTCGGCAATATGCAGTCTCAGTATCCGGTTCGCGAAATGATCAAGCGGGCGTGGATTGCACAGGCCGACACGCCGCTCATGGAGGAACAACTGGTCCGGTTTTTTCAAGTCGACGCGGCCGATGAAATCCCGTACCTGGCGCACGCGGCGAAGAAGAGCCGGTACGAGGAACGAGAGATTCCGGCACCCCAGCTCGCCTGGCTCTTTCGGGTGCGGCAGATTGCCAGGTCAATCACGGTGCCGGTGTACTCCGAACGGGCATTGAAGACGGCCATTGGCGAGTTGGAGTTGTTGCTTCGCGCTCCCGAGGAGGCGCGCCACGTGCCGAGAATCATGGCCGAGTGCGGCATCCGCTATGTCGTTGTTGAGAAGCTGCCCAAGGCGAAAATTGACGGAGTGTGTTTTTGGATCGACGGCTCACCCGTCATCGGCATGTCGCTGCAGCGGGACACCATCGACAACTTCTGGTTCGTCCTGCGCCACGAGATTGAGCACGTGCTTCGAAGAGACGGCCAGGACGAGGAAGTGATCGACGAAGACCTGGCCGGAGCACTCCGCGCGGGGATCACGATTCTCCCAGAGGAAATCGCTGCGAATGCGGCGGCGGCGGATTTCTGTGCTCCGCGAGACGGGCTTGATTCGTTCCTGCTGCGAAAGAAGCCGTATTACTACGAGAAGGACGTTGTGGCGTTTGCGAAGCTCCATCAGCGGCACCCCGGTCTGATCGTTGGGCAGATGCAGAAGCGGATGGACCGCTGGGATTACCTCACGCGCCACCTCGTCAAAATACGGCAATTCGTGCTGCCCTCGGCGATGGCCGATGGATGGGGGCAGACCATTCCTGTGTCGTTGTAAAAACACCAAGGTTGGACCAATGACGAAAAACGAGAAACTCCAGGCCATTTTCCATCTGTACGAGACAGAGCACGAACATGCACCATCTCGTACTCGGGACGCCGTTGACTGGGCCATCAGCCAGGGCTTGCTCGCAACGCCACCCCCCATCGACCCGTGCGAGGCCCTCGCGAACCAGATGTCCAAGGCCCTAGCGCAGGAGCTGGACACCCACAAAGGCCACCGCTATCGGGTCAACCATGCCGTCCGGACCACCAAGGACGGAAAGCCACAGTCGTTCTGGGCAATCATGGGATTCGCTCCCCATGAGCACATGGAGAAAGCCTTTGCGCAACGTCGGGAGCACATCGTCGGCGAGTGCGCTCAGTTGAACACCGACGTGGTTGTATACAACGACATGAACGAGGGGAAGGTGCCCGAAATCCAGATCATTCTAGATTTCAGCGAGGATGTTGCGGAGCGCCAGCAGCAGTAGCGGGTTACTTCTTCCAGCGTGCCTGGGCAGCCAGTTTCGCGATTTCTGTCCGCTCCTCCGGTGTCAGCCGGTTCGCCCTGGCCGGACCGCCCTTAAGGCCACCCGCCCGCTGTGGACCAGGAGGGGCGGCGTCCTGGGCTGCACCCGTCGCAATGTCGACGACGAGCTTGCCCAACTGATTTGGATCGCGCGGCCGCTTTTTTTTCGCCCGAGTCGGCACAACCCAATTGTCGCACATCGGGGCGACCTGTCCAGGGGCCGCGCATTTCAAACTAGACCACTACCCGACGCTCGGCGGGCGGCCTAGGCTCTTTCAGGCTCCCCTTCCACGCCAGGCTCGACCGGGACGTAGCTCTCTGATAGCCTCACGCCATCAACTCAAGGAGGCGCAGCATGACGACAGTTCCCTATCGTGTCGAGGCCTTTGTCGTGAGGGCTCTGATCCTCATGCTCGTGGCGGGTGGGTCCCTCTCGGCGACAGCCGAGGCCGAGGCGCAGAGCGAGAGCAAGGTTCGGGTCGCGGTCATGAATTTCGAGAACAACAGTTACCTGGAGGTACTGGGGAAACAACCTCGGATACGCCGCAGCTGATGAGCTGGTGACCCAGCTGTTCGGAAGCGGAAAGTTCAGCCTGGTTGAACGCTCTCAGTTGGACGCGGTCCTGGCCGAGCAGAATCTCGGCCAGAGCGGACGGGTGAACTCTGCGCAGGCAGCCGACATCGGTCGGATCCTCGGCGTGCAGTTGATACTGACGGGGTCTATCACCAAGTTCTCCATCGATACGAAGGGCGGCGGATTTGGTGGGTTTGGCGTGGAGTACTCCGAAGCTGAAAGCAACCTCGACATCCGGATGATCGACACGAACACGGCGGAGATCATGTTCGCGGACGATGGGGAGGGCAAGGTGCGCCTCGGTGGCATCAACATCAAAGGTGCGAACTTCCGACAAGACTTCGACGCCGGCCTGGCTCAGGAAGCACTTCGTCCGGCGGTTGCGAGCGTCGTCGAGAAGATTGTCGGCCAGGCCGACACGTTTGCCTCCTTGCAGCCCCCGGTGGCACCGGCCCAGGTCGTCGGGTTGGGCTCGGATGGCACGTTCTATCTCGACAAGGGCGAGAACTACAGCGTGCTCGTGGGTCAGCGGTATGAGGTTCATCGCGTCATCGATGAAATCCGAGACGCCAGCGGCACGCTCTTGGACACGATCACGGACACGGTCGGCGTGCTGGAGGTGACGCGGGTCCTTGGGCAGTCATCGATCGGCACGCTGGTCGAGGGCGAGGCCGCCGAAGGCGACACCCTGGAGCCGATTCCCTAGCGTATGCGCACCTGGATCACCGCGTGGGTGGTGGTGCTGGGCGCTCTTCTCGCTGGCGGAGCCACCGCGTCGGCGCAGGATACCGAAGACCACCAGGTCGACTCCGCTCTGGAGCGGATTGGGGCCTTCGTCGAGCGCTACTACTCCCGAGCACAGAGCGTGGTGGCTGACGTTAAGGTCCGCGTCCAGCCGATGGGGCGAGACCTGAGCTCACGCGGTCGGTCCAGACGGCTTCTCTACGAAATGCGGGTGGAGTGGCCCGAGACCGACGGTGCCCTACAGAAGCCGATCGTCATACGGGACCTCCTGGAGGCCGATGGTCGCGCGCCCGAACCGGGTGACGAGCTCGAGTGCACCGATCCCAGCCTGGTCTCCGACGAGCCCCTGGCGTTTTTCCTCCCAGCGAGGCAAAGCGACTATTCCTTCACCTGGGCTGGCCGCGATCGCGAGGCGGGACGGGACGTGATCGTGCTCGACTACGAAGCGCGGAAGGACGAACCTCCCACGATCGAGTGGACAGATTCCTGTGTCAGTGTCGATGTGCCAGGTATGGTAAAAGGCAGGGTCTGGGCCGACGCAGAGGGCGGCGATGTCCTGCGCCTGGATGAGCGCCTGACTGGCATGTTCGAGTTCCCGGTGCCACCCGAGCACCGCGGAATCAGTCGATCACGGACGATGATCCTCGAGCGCGCCGACACCTCGATCCGCTATCGCCCGGTCGAGTTCTCCGATCCTGACGAAACGCTACTGCTGCCCTCGTCCATCGAGCTCATGACGGTGTGGCGGAATACGGGCACGCGGCGGCTCTTCACCACCCATGAGATCTCGAACTATCGCCGATTCGTGACGAGCTCACGACTGATTCGCCAGCGGTGACGCGACGCCGCGTTACGGCGTTACAGCGTGAAGTGGTGCGCAGCCAAGTGCACCACCTGACCCGCGGAAAGTCGGCACGTTGACATCGACGGCTCCCGGTAGACCACAATACGGCCGTGCTGTGCGCGAACGTTCCGAATCCCCGCCGATTGCGGCGTTTGTAAGGAGAAGTCATGCCCGACGTTGTTCAGAGGATGGTCGACGAGTCAACCGAGTTGGTCGGAGGGTACCTACCAAACTTGCTTGCCGCCCTCGCGATTCTGGTCATTGGTTGGCTGGTCGCGCTGGCCGTCGGGGCGGTGGTGCGTGGCGCTCTGCATCGGACCTCACTCGACAACCGAGTTGCGGGATGGCTGATAGGGGACTCCGGAGCCGGAGAGGTGCCGGTCGAGCGCTATGTCGGCAAGGCGTTCTACTACGTGATCATGGTCTTTGTGCTGGTGGCGTTCTTTCAGGCGTTGAAGCTGACCATCATCACCGAACCACTCAACGCCCTGCTGAATCAGCTCACCGCGTTCGCGCCAAGACTCGTTGGCGCCGGCTTACTCTTGGCGATAGCGGCCCTGGTCGCGACCGTGCTGCGGAGGGTCGTGGGTGGCGGCATCCGCGCCTTCAAGCTGGACGAACGGCTCGGGGGCGGGTCAACCGAGACGGACGGGTCCGGGGTGCCGCTGAGCAAGACGCTGGCGGATGCGGTGTACTGGCTGGTCCTTCTCTTGTTCCTACCGGCGATTCTTGGAGCGCTCGCGCTCGAGGGCCTGCTCGCACCCGTGCAGACGCTGATGAGCGAGGTCTTGGGCTACCTTCCCAACCTGCTCGGCGCCGTGCTGATTCTGGCTGTCGGATGGTTCCTCGCGCGCTTCGTTCAGCGTATTGTGGCGAACCTCCTGGCCTCCATCGGACTCGACCGCGTCAGTGACAGCGCGGGGTTGGCCACAGTTATCGGGGCCACCACCGTGTCGTCTCTTGTCGGAACGATCGTCTACGTCCTGATCCTGATTCCCGTGCTGATCGCCGCCTTGAATGCGCTGGCGCTCGAAGCGATCACCCGACCCGCTAGCGACATGTTGAGCACCATCCTCGCCGTGATCCCCACGCTGTTTGCGGCCGCCCTGCTGCTCACCGTCGCCTACCTGGTCGGCCGGTGGGTGGCCGAGCTCCTCAGCAATCTGCTCGCCGGTATCGGATTCAACAACGTCCTCGCCCACGTCGGCGTGGGACAGCGGGTCGAACCGCCCGACCGCCGGGCGCCATCGGCTATCGCCGGCACGCTGATTCTCGTCGCCATCATGCTCTTCGCGTCGATTGAGGCGGCTCGACTCATCGGTTTCGAGGCGTTGGGTAATCTCGTCACCGACTTCGTCGTCTTTGCCGGGCAGGTGCTGCTCGGCCTGACCATCTTCGGCGTCGGACTGTATCTCGGGAACCTTGCCGCTGGCGCGGTCCGGGCGAGCGCAACGGCGCAGGCCCCAGTGCTGGCGCTGGTGACACGGGTCTCCATCATCGCGCTCGCGACCGCGATGGCGCTTCGTCAGATGGGACTGGCCAACGAGATCGTGACGCTGGCCTTCGGCCTGCTACTCGGAGCCATCGCGGTAGCGGCGGCTCTGGCGTTCGGCCTCGGTGCCCGGGATGTCGCGGGCCGCGCGATCGAGCGGGCGGCGAGCCGTTGGGAGGACAAGTAAGTATCCCCCGGCAAAGCCGGGGGCCTTAGTTTGTGAGCCGCTCAAAGCGGCATGACGTGCCCGCTATGCGGTCACTTGAGCCACCTCACGGTGGCCACTCTACTCCAACGGCAACTGATCCGACCGCCGGTCCTCGCGTTCCTGCTGCTGGATGTACTCCCGAATGACCCGCTCATCGCGACCCACCGTGGACACGAAGTAGCCCCGGGCCCAGAAGTGCTGCCCCACGAAGTTCCGCGAACGTCCCGCGAACTCCCGAGCGATGTGGATGGCACTCTTCCCCTTGAGATATCCGATGACCTGGGCGACAGAGTACTTCGGCGGAATCGACATCATCATATGCACATGGTCCGGCAACAGATGCCCCTCCTCCACCTCGCTCTCGCGATGCAGCGCCAGACGGCGGAACACCTCGCCCAAATCCCGCCGCAATCCCCCGTACATCGCCTTTCTTCGATACTTCGGGATGAACACAACGTGATACTGACAGTGCCATTTCGTATGATTGAGACTTCGGTAGGTCGGCATGAGGTCTCCTTCTCGTGATGCTTGAGCGGCTCACGGGAAGGAGTTCCTCACGTGACTCCCCGAAACGTCAAACGGGGCTGGCCGCCCCGGCAAAGCCGGGGGGTCTCCCACGGCAACTAGCGACGCTGGCCGCCTAGCGACGCTGGCCGCCTAGCGACGCTGGCCGCCTAGCGGCGGCGGCCGCCACCTCGCGAGCGCCCACCGGAGCGATAGCCGCCAGCCGAACTGCGCTGGGATCCCCCCCGCTGAAAGCGGCTGTAGTCTTGTGTTCGCGTGGTGCCGCTCGCGCGGGAGCTTCGGTCGCGCTCGAGCTGACCCACCGTCGCCTGGTCGGTCTGACGCTGCCGCTCGGGCTGCGCATTCTGAGTCGCCGTCCGGGCCCGCTGTTGGTCACCTGCACGCTCCGGTGAATCGACGCTGGACCAGCCACCATCCTCACGCTTCTGCCATCCGTTGTCGCCCTGCCGGTAGACATTGCCATCCCTGCCCGCATAGACGTCGCCGTCGGAGGTGCGGCCCACGAAGCCATCGTCGCTGCGCCGGGTGACGGCGGCACCGTCATCGGTCCTGGTCACCCGCGTGGTCGTGTCCGTCCGATTGTTCGTCACGCGCGCGGTCTGGGCCCAGTCATCTCCTCGTTGTACGGAGGTGGACCCCCAGCTCCCGTAGACATTGGAGCCCTGCCGGGTCTGGGCGTACGTGCCGGTTCGAGGATTCCAGGCCTGCGCCGCTCCGCGAGCGTTGTACGGTCCGTAGGCTGCCGCTCCACGGGCGTAGGTCCCGCTCCGGGGGTTGTACCGCGCCCCCCATCCGGCTCCGCCGTAGGGCCCGTAGGCTCGCGCGCCTCGGCCGTAGGTCCCCGACCACGGGTTGTACCACGCGCCCATCCCGTAGGTCGCCGGGTAACGGTAGTAGGCCCCGTACCCGTAATACGGTGGGTAGTACCACCCCGACCCCCACACGACACAGCCCCACGCGATCATCATCCCCGTATAGCCAGCGACGTAGGCGAAGGTGACCCACGCATCGCTATTGTCGTCGTCTTCTTCCACCGTCACGTACGTCACGTGGTGGACTGGCGAGCTGGCCGGGATCTCGTACACCTCCTGAGGCACCGTCGTGGCCAGCTCCCAGGGACCGGTCGCGCTCGCTCCAGTAAACCAAACCCCCTGCACGCAGAGGTAGTACGTGTCGCCCGCTTTGATGATGTCCTTGTCGGTGTTCACCGCTCGCTCGAGCGAGGTGGGCTCGATCTCCACGTACTCAGGATCACCTTGATAGATCACTTCGGGCGATTCGATCTCGTTCTTGTTCACACGCGCCGTCCGCGGCACCTGCGCCAGCAAGACGGCCTCGTTCGCCTGGTCGCTCCCTGGCACCGCCGCCAACACCCGCGACCGCTCGTGCTCAACCGGGATCTGCTTAAAGTCCTGCGGCAGCGATGTAGTCGCGAAGGTCCACGGACCGTCAAGGGCGGGTGCCGAGAACCACCGCCCAGCCACGAGATAGTAGAAACTCCCATTGCGACCCATGCGGAACAGGTCGCTCTCCGTATTGGCGACCCACTCCAAGCTCGTGCCCGCGACCGTCTCGTACTCCGGCTCGCCGTCCAGGGCGATCAACTCGGCCGGCTCTGTGCTGGTAAAGACCTGAAGTGGGGAGCCGCGCCGACCAAAGCGACCGGGGAGGTTGTCCTTCGTCTCCGCCCAGTTGTCGTCGTCGGGAAGGTTGGAGAAGCTATCGGGGAGATCGCGGGTCTGGACCCAGGGGCCTTCTAGCGCCGAGGCCCGCAGCCAGGTCTTGTCGTTGCGCAGATAGAGCGTGGCCGTCCCCGCGTCGGTGTGCTGGAACAGATCCCAATTGGTGTTGACGGCAAACTGCAGGTCCAGACCTGCGATCGGCGCCCAGATCGGGCCACCGTCCACATTGACGAGCGCCGACTCACTCGTGCTCCAGAAGATCTTGGGTGGGTCGGCCTTCACCCCCTCGACGTCTTGAACGGCCAACTGGCTCTTGTCGACCATCTCCAGCACCCGGTCCAGTGCGATGACACGCTCGTCCGTCGGGAGAGCCTCGGTCAGCTCCGTCACAACCTCGCGCAGCTGCTCGCGTCCCAGCGACGGAAAGTTCGACTCGGTGATCGAGAAGGTGCTGAAATCGACCAGTCGCTCGTCAAGTGACACCTGGGTGTCGGACTCCAGCGTGATCACACCTAGTGCCGCTTCCGCGGCATCGGTCGCCGTGTAGGACACAGCCGCCAGGGCTGTCACCTGCCGCTGGTCTACCCAGCTCTCGACCTGCGGCTGGTAAACGACGACCGCGCCGCCAGTGGGCGTGTCGTAGTGCCTCGGCCAGCCAAGGTCGACATCTGCGTCAGTCGCGGCCGCTTCAGACGTGGCCTGCCCCGCCGGCGCAGGCCGCGTGGCGGCCAGCAGGCCCATTGCGGGGGTCGCGACGAGACTGAAAGCCGTCACCAGCGCAACGGTTGAACGGCCGGGACCGGCCGGTAAATCAAGACGGGATCGGAAATCCATCGTGCATCCCTCCAGTTGCTACCTGTGCGCAGCACCCGGCCCTATTGGTCCGGGGTGTACCAGATTGGAGAAGTATAGGCCCGTTCCTGCGTGGTCATTGGCACATCTGGTGAGGGCATCTCGATACCGAAGCGCACCGCTTCATAGGCCGTCCAGCGGGGCGTCGGGATCTCGAGCACCCGTGCATAGTAGGTAGCGGGCAGCGCCGGATCGAAGTCCGGATCGGTCCACACCGTGATGATCTCGGGGACGCCGATCGTGTTCGTCCACGTCGCGTTGGCCACATCGACCGTGTCACCCACCGGGGGAAGCTTGCCGTCGCTCCCCGGCGCGCGGTCACCTGACCACGCGATGTCGTAGACCTGCTCCTGTCGGGAGCCGGTGGCATCGAGCCACCCCTTCACGATCTGGATGCGGTCCAAGTTTCCCGACAGCGGGTCCTTGAGTGCCGCGACCAGGAACGTCGGTGCGACCCCGGGCGGGGCGGTCGGGAGGTCGGCACCCATCGGTAACGCCCTTCGTGTAGCCGACATTGGCCGGGAGCCGGTTCTGCGAGTCGGAGTCGGCGAACTCCCACCCACCGAAGAACCGGACCAGCATCCGCGGCCCTGTCGTGGCGTAGGTCTCCTTCCGCATCATCGCGTCAAAGAGCGCTTCGCGGGTGTTCTCGGTGGCCCAGATGCCCTGGTAGCCCGATGCCACCATCGACCATCCCGCGTACTCGGCATCACCAACCTTGGCCATCGGGTGGTTGACTCGCTCTGGATTGGGCTCTGCCCCCGAGTGCTTGCCAAAGAAGTTCTCTTCCTCCGCCGTCGCCAACCCGGTGTGCGTGTCGCTTGCACCGATCAAGCCAAACTTGTACGGGTTCACACCGAGCTCCTGTTCGAGCTCGAGCCCGATCTGCAGGGCGCTCCGTGCATATTCGTACTGGAGCATCTGGTCGTCCTTGAACGTACTGAGGTCGAGGTTGCCCTGGTCCCAGGTCTCGTAGTCTGCGAACTCGTCGTTCGGTGACAGGAAGGGATGGGTTTCGCCATCGCCCTTGATCTGAGTGACTTCGTAGAGCGGCTCCCACCGCGCTCGGGTTTCGACATAGGTCCGGTCAACCCGCCGATCGGTGAAGGACTCTATAACTGGGAACATGATGCCGTTGCTCAGGTTGCCGTTGTGCGCGATGGCAAGCAGGCGGCCCCCCGTTTTCTCCTCGTAGCTCTGCATCCAGGTCCACAGATCCCTCGGGTCGGGTGTGCCAAAAGGACTCAAGGTCGTGTACGGCTCCATCACACCAGCGCGCTGACCGCCATCACGGTAGACGACAACTCGGTGCAGGTTGTCGCCGCCGTCGGTGGACGTCCATTCGTATCCGATGAACGCCGTGAACTGTCCGGGGTCGTTGTAATCTTCGGCCGCTTCGATGGTTTCCTCCCACGCCGACCGATAGGCATCGGTGCCTGGCAGCGATGCAAGCGCCTCGGGAAAACTGTTCGCCGTGAGCGCCTGGATGATCTCGACGGCCGCCTCGACGCCACGCTGTCCACCCTCCTGCACCATGTCATACCAACGACGTCCGGTCGGGTCAGCGAGCATTTGAGGATCACCAGACGACAGCCGGGGGAAAAACCCCATGTTGTCCGAGTGGTCGGCGACAACGAGGAAGTCGAGAGGGCGTGACAGCTTCGCTCGCTGCCCGGTCGAAGAGGTGACCTCGTCGCCACGCGCAAACCGATAGGCGTCTTCGGGTGACAGCTTCGCTCCGAAGGCCCCCGCGTCCATCGACAGGGCCGTGTGGACGTGGGTATCACCCCAAAAGACCTCAGTCGGAAAGTTGCGGCCCACATAGGGTGAGTAGTGCCGCTGCTCCGGAAACGCATCGATGAGGGACTCGGCGGGCGGAACAGGGTCCTGCGCAGAAGCCGAAGCGGCGACCACGAAAACGATGGACAGGAGGGTCAGGGCAAGAGCGAGCTTCTTCATCGGTAAGAGACTCCGGAGTTCAGGCTCGTGAAGTCGGCCCTGAACGCACGGACTGGATTATCTCACGCTGCCTGTTGACTGGTTACGCTGAGCCGATCCGGCCGCCGTGTGTCGGAGCTTCAGGTCAGCATTGGGTCGGTGTTGATATACATAGCACTACAATGTATATTGTCTCTATGTATATGTTGACGGGCACTGCCGCTCCCGCCAAGACCGAACCGGCGGGTATGGTGCGGAAGAAACGATGAACGTTGGCAAGGAGCTGGTCGCGGCGTCTGCCACCCCGCTCGTTCTGGCCATTCTGGCTGAGGGCGAGAGCTACGGCTACGCCATCCTCAAGCGCGTCAGCGAGCTATCGAGCGGTCAGCTGCGGTGGACGGACGGGATGCTGTACCCAGTGTTGCACCGACTCGATCGACTCGGTTACGTCGAGGCAAAGTGGCGCGCCTCTGAGACTGGCCGGCGACGGAAGTACTACCGCATCACAACCCGCGGAAGCGCGCAGCTCACCACGCACCGGCGGCAGTGGAAAATGGTCGACACCACGCTGCGCGGCATCTGGTTGGCGGTGTCCGAGGTGCAGGGTCAGACACTGTTACCACTGCCCCACGAAAGCTGAGAATGAGCGTCCCGGAACACGAAGACGGGTTGGAGCAGCACATCGCGCAGTGGCGCGCGTATCTGCGCCGCCGCCGGGCCATTCGCGCCGTCGACATCGAGGAGCTCGAAGACCACCTGCGAGCTCAGTTCGTGTCGCTGGTCGAAGCCGGTTTGACCGTTGATGAAGCCTTCTTGGTCGCCGTCAAGCGTATGGGCGACCTCGACGAGCTGTCGCGTGAGTTTGCGCGTGAGTATTCGGAGCGATTGTGGAAGCAGCTGGTCGTGCCCAGCGGCAACGGCGGGGAACCTGGTGGCGCCGAGCGCACCGAGGCCGTGGTCGTCGTAGCCTTGGCGGTCGTGGCGGCACTCGCGGTCAAAGTGCCGGAGCTATTCGGTGTGGCGCTGGGCGATGAGACCGCCGGCTTCTATGCGCGTAACATGAGTCTTTTTGTGTTGCCGCCGCTGACCGGCTACTTTCTGTGGAAGCGACACCTCGACAGAATCACCCTGGGTTGGCTGGCTCTGGTGTTCGTCGCCGCGGCCCTTTTCGCGAACGCGTTCCCTTTCTCCCGCGGCGGCGCCACAGAAGTGCTCACGGCGTTGCACCTGCCCATCGCTCTGTGGCTGGTCGTCGGCATCGCCTACGCAGGAGGTCACTGGAATACCGTCGCCGGTCGCATGGACTTCGTGCGGTTCTCGGGCGAGCTGGCCATCTACTATGCGCTGATTGCCTTTGGCGGCGGTGTCCTCACCGTCTTCACTCTGGCGATGTTCCAATCAATCGGACAGGATGTCGAGTGGTTGGCCGTGACATGGGTGCTGCCGTGCGGGGCCCTAGGTGCCGTCATCGTCGGCTCGTGGCTGGTGGAGGCGAAGCAAAGCGTGATCGAGAACATGGCGCCGGTGCTGACGCGCTTGTTCACACCGCTGTTCGCCGCCTTGCTGCTGGCATTTCTAGCCACTATGGCGTGGACGGGAAGCGGGATCGACGTGGAGCGGGAGGTGCTCATCGGCTTCGACCTCCTGCTGGTGCTGGTCCTCGGCCTGCTGCTCTACGCCATCTCGGCCCGTGATCCACAGGCGCGGCCCAACGCCTTTGATGCGCTGCAGCTGGTGCTCGTGGTGAGTGCCCTCGTCGTCGATGTGGTGGCGCTTGCGGCGATCGCCGCACGTATCTCAGAGTTTGGCTTCAGCCCCAACAAGGTAGCAGCTCTCGGCGAGAACCTCATTCTGCTCGTCAACCTCTCGTGGTCGGCCTGGCTCTACGCGCGCTTCCTGCGTGGGCGCGGCTCCTTCGCGACTCTCGAGCGGTGGCAGACCGCCTACCTACCGGTGTATGCCGTGTGGGCGGGCCTCGTCGTCGTCGTCTTCCCGCCGCTGTTCGGATACGTCTAAGGTCGATCGAGGTCAGCGAAAATCCTCTTAGCTGGCGGTCAAATGCGGCGTTCGTTCGCCGGAAAGGTATCTCCAGACGTCGCTTACGTCGATGATGAGCGACACGCCGTTCAGCACGATGACTGCGGCTATCCAGATTGTGAACGGGTCCAAAGCTAGAGAAAGGTCGAGGCGGGTCCAGAGCCAAGGTAGAAGCGGCAGCCAAAAGATGTGGCCAATCCCGAGGAGCCGCACGAACCCCTTCGACCGGAAGATCGTCATCTGCGTGAGTGCCCCCAGCATCATCGCCGCCAGTACCAACTGGCCCTCGATGGTAGAGATCACGATGAGAGGAACCACCATGTTGACGAGGAGAAGAAGAAAGACCCAGACTGCCAGTCCGACGCCATTGACGAACATCGTTTTCATGAAGTCGAGCGGGACGCTCATCGTGACAACTCCACGTTTGAGCTAAGAACTCACATTCTGCAACTGGCGCTGAAAGTATCGGCGCCAACTTTCACCTAGCCCATCGAGTGCGACCGCTCGGCGCAAGAGATCGACATTCCCTCGGTCGGTCGTGTACAGATGCGCGATGTCGGCAATAGTGACGCCCTGATCGGAGTCCTTGAGGCGCTCGATTGAGTCGCCTTCCTGCACCCGGCCCTCCTGCACGACGGCGAGATAGAAGCCCATTCGGCCACTCTGGAGAAAACGTTTCACGATGTCGGTCCGTCCGAAACGGATACCCAGCTTGTAGCAGGGCATCCGTGGCTCGGTCGCCTGGACCCGCACTGTCCCTATGCGGAATTCGTCACCGATCTCAACGTCGGCTTCCGTGAGTCCTTGGGTTGAGAGGTTCTCACCAAACATGCCCCACGGCAATAGCGTGCCCGGCAATTCGGTCTGCCAGAACTCGTAGTGCTCTGACGGGTACACGTAGACGGCCTTTGTGGGACCACCGTGCACAGACAGGTCAGCCTGACCGTCGCCCTCTAGGTTGAGGGTGCTGACGTTGACGGCGCCCGACACCGGCGTCTTGAAGATTCCGGTGGCTACCCGCTTGCCCTGCCACTCGACTTCCCCGGGAAGCCCGACGTTGACCGATATGACCTTCATGCGCGAGCGGGTCGTCCGCCGAGCTTAGTCGATTTTCATGGAGCTGGCGAACTCAAGGAACAAGCCGGTAGGATCCACTCTTCCTTGCGGAGAGAAAGACAAAGGTGCCAACTCTTATGCCTGAAGAACTGGTTCCAATCCTTCACGTGAAAGATGGGCAGGAGAGTGCGCGTTGGTACGCACGACTGGGTTTCGAGGTCGAAAGCGAACACCGCTTCGCGCCGGGGATGCCCCTCTACTTGTTCCTTCGTCGCGGCACCAATGCCCTCCACCTATCGGAGCATCGGGGCGACGCACGGCCTGGCACTCTTCTGTACTTCTATGTACACGACGTTGACTCGATCGCCCGCGAGTTCAACGCCGAGATTGCCGACCAACCGTGGGCTCGTGAGGTGCAGCTCGTTGATCCCGACGGAAACCGATTCAGGATCGGCGAGCGTAAGGAGCCAGCACGTTCGGATCGGTGAAAGTACCGCCTGAAGGATCGCGCACCGTGTCGTTCAGCACGTCCCACAAGCCGATCGATCAGGTCAAGCTCGGGCTGGTGGGGACAACTTGGGATAGTCAGCTCGCTCGAGGCAGCGGACGCGGCAGGTCGAGTCCTTGAATAGCGACACGATGTAGGTCCACTGCTTTCTGCGCATTGAGCCAGAAATCTGCGGTCGTTCGAAACGCCGCTCCCAACTTCATCGCCATCTCCGCGCTTACCGACGTTCGTCCGTTGACGATTCGATTGATAACCTTGACGTCGCACCCGAGATGATTCGCAAGCTGTCTCTGAGTCATGCCGAGTGGCAAGAGGAACTCCTCTCGCAGGATTTCTCCCGGACTGGTCGGTTCACGTCGCTGCCGTCTCAGCCGCGTCATATTCGTCCCCTCAGCGTGGCTGCATAATCCAGCATGTCGAGCTTCCGCGCGGCGAAATCGCCACCTTCGTAGTATACCGTGATGAGGTATACCTGATCAAGGTATCTGTCCGGCCCGCATGCGGTGGCTGAGGGACTGGGATTCGGTGAGTTCTGACGGGCACCATTCTGGGACAGCAGAGGATAAGAGCAGCCATCGGCCTGGCTGTTCGGTTGACGGTCACGGCGTCTGCGAGCCACTGCTGAAAGGCGCCGCGCCCGTCGCCAGGGTGCCGAGAAGGGCGATGCCGACACGACGGTGCAGTTGCTCCATAGGTATTCCGTCCGCGCTGCTTCGCGTCGTAGGGATAGAGCGGTAAGGCGCTAGTGAGAGTTCACGAAGACCGCCGCTTCGCCCTTCTCGGCGACAAGCTTCGCGATCTCCTTGGCCATTTTGTCGCGACGCTTGAGGATCGCCCGGATCTCGGCGCCGCCCACCCACTCGCTGAGCGATTCCGTCAAGATCGCCTCGTCAAGCGACTCGAATTGTTCCCACAGCCGCAGATCGATGCGCCTCAACTTGTGGACCAGCCTCGTGCTTGTCGTGAAGGCGCGAGAGTGGTCGATCAGAACCAGGTTCCAGCCCGGTGCGATCAGCCAGTTCCCTTGGTTGGGATCTATGTTGCCGACGAGATTGTGGAACATCTTGGCCCGAATGAGCTGTTGGTTCCACCGTTCGGCCTGCGATCTAGGTACTTTCTTCGGAAACCCTCCCATCTCCTTGATGCTCTTTGCCGATTCCACCCACATGACGGCTGCGCCGAACTCGCCACCGAAGTGCTTCTCCACCGCAGGCGCGACCAGAGCGAGCTCCAGGAGCTTGTCGAGCTCGTAGGCGGCGATCTCGGCCGTGTAGGCGTCATAGAACCCTCTGTGAATGCCGGGCCGGATAGGCTTGAAGGTGATGCGCAGAACCGGTCCCCCCGGTGCGAGCTCGGCGCGCTTGGGATTCGTCACACCCTCCCCGATGTCCTCGATGTCGACGACCTCGGCGTTCCGCATGAACTGCTCGATTGCGTCGGCGTCATTCAGCCACCACCTCTCGGGCTGCGTGGTGCCGTCTTGGGCCAACACCGGGGCGCCACCGAACACGAACACTCCCAGTGCGATGACCGTGAGCACCGCTTTTCGTGTCCGCATCGCCACTTCCTCATTACCTCGGGTCACTCGGCTGTTTGTCTGCATCTTGACTACACACGTGCAAACCAACAGCAGATTGGCTCACGCCGGCCGCAAAAGACCCGAAGTCGTGGATACGGAATGGCTTGTCCGCCGTGACCGACTGCAGGTACCGAGTCCAGGTCGTTGTCTGATCGGCCATGTTGGTGGTAGACTGACCGGTTGGGGTTTGTTTGTTAAGGCGGCGTCAGGTTTTTGACAGCTCGCCCACTGAAACTTTTGCGAGCCAACGTCGTCTAAGTTGATACGGGACCAAACAAAAGCTCTGACATTGCTGGAGAATCGCGACATGACCACACAGACCCTTCGGTTTCTTATTGGATCAGTCTTCGCCCTGAGCCTCGTCGTGTACGGAGCACCGTGGGGCACCGGCCAGGTGGCGTGGGCCCAAGACCAGTCGCTCTTTGTCGCCTACATCGACAGCGACGGTGCACCGGTCACTGACATGGAGGCCAAGAACGTTCACATTGTGTGGGACGATGTGGAGTGTGAGATCGTCGAGCTCGAGCCGATCAACTGGCCCCTGCGCGTCACTATGATGGTCGACACCGCGACAGAGAGCGGGCCCTTTCAACCCGACATGCGCGAGGGCATTCGGCTCTTTCTGGATGCACTCTCGCCTGACATTGAGGTGGCGATCTGGACAATTGGAGGACGCCCGCAGAGGCTGATAGAGCATACCTCCAACCGAGAAGAACTCGCCGACGCAGTCGGCCGGATCGCTCCTGAAGGTGGCGCGTCGACCTTTTTCGATGGGCTGTACGAAGCAGCCAAGAACGTGGCCGACGATAGGGACCGTGAGTACTTTCCCGTCATCGTGATGGTCGC
The DNA here is from genome assembly GCA_965249105.1 of Vicinamibacterales bacterium. Taxonomy (GTDB): domain Bacteria; phylum Acidobacteriota; class Vicinamibacteria; order Vicinamibacterales; family UBA8438; genus CAUZIB01. The sequence continues at coordinate 4,797,930 of OZ252219.1, forward strand.
AGTCGGTGGTGCTGAGGGGAGCAACCGAAACCGTGGTAAAGCGACCCAAGAGACAATGGAACGCCTGAATGAGAACGGAGGGGCCGTCCACACGCTGTTGTTAACGGGCGTTTCCGGCGCCGGCGCGCGCAGTGCTGGAAGAGGCCAGGCACAGTGGGGGACCGACTTCGCCGCGTCGAGCAGGGGTACCTACGAACCGATAGCCGACTCGAGCTTGTTCCGCACGCGGTTGCCAGAGCTCGCCGAGAAGCTTAGCCGGAAGCACACGCTGGTCAGCAATCAGTACCGGATAACCTACAAGCCGCCCAGGGGTGGGTCCGACCAGCCGCGCATTCAGATGACCACGAATCGCACCGGTCTCACGATGTTGCCAACAGACAACGGGAACATCCAACAATAGGCGCGCCGCAGCACAGGTCGTCCCGTGACTCTCTGAACCGTGGAGTGAGCCGCCTTCACTCACCTGGGTCCCCAAGGCGGCCCTCGGCCAGCTGAAGGAACACGTGGTGTCGTTGAGGACGTATCCGCCCATTCCCACGGGCACCCCGGATCCCTATGTACGGCCCAATTGACCCTCAAGAAACACGCGGAGTGCATAGTTCCGTCCCTTACGGCAATCCTCGAAGGAACTCGACGAGCAGCCGGTTCACCTCTTCAGGTCGTAGGAGAGCACAAATCTACCTGTTCGATCGATCGCCAGGTAGACTGCTGCAGGAGATCCGACCATGCCATTCACTTCTCGCCGTGTGTCCACATCGACGCCCGCCGTCGTTGCGATTCTGACGGGTGTCGGGCTCGCGTGGATCGGCACCCGGACGGCGGCTCAACCCGCCGTCATGATCGACGCCGACGACATCGGTGGAGTCGTACGCAGCGCCAGCGGGCCGGAGGCAGGGGTCTGGGTCATCGCAGAAACCGATGACCTGGCTACGAAGTACCGCAAGACCGTGGTCACCGACGATCAGGGACGGTACGTCCTGCCGGACCTCCCCGTCTTCGACGGCCCGACCGCGACCGGCCAGCAGTGTCCGCAGGGATGGACGCTGTGGGCGACCCCGGGCCCACAGATGGCGGGGGTCGATGACCACGGCAGCGCCGACTTCCACTACTGCAACTGGGTGGACCAGTTCGACACGCTGGGGCTCGGACCGAACGTTCCGATTGCGACCGGGTCGACGTCAGACTCGTTGCTCGCCTTCCTTCCTAACGAGGAAGAGTACGTCGTGATGCGTGTTCCGTACCCGCTCGGGTTCTATTCGAGGGGTCTCGACGGGCGGATCGACGATCCGGACGCCGGGTGGAAGGGCCGAGGTGTATGGGCCGGACCCCGTTGGCACACTAGGGGACGAAGACTCGGACGGCTAGCTCTCGGGGCGTAGCGAGAATAGATACGCCACGAGGTCGTCGAGTTGACCGGCCGCCAAGTCACTCACGGCCGGCATCGTTGACGTCTTGACGGGCTCCACCGACTGGACCTGACTCTTCACGAAGTGCCAGAGGTCCTCATTGGTGTCGAGAAGCCGGACCGTAAAGGTATCTTCGTCCATTCGCAGACCCTCGACGACCGAGCCATCCGCGCGCGTCACCCGCACCGTCCACCATCGGGGCACGACTGTTTCGTCCGGATCGGTAAGCGAACTGCGGATCTCTCCCGGGTCGAGGCGGGTGCCAAGGGTCGTCAGATCAGGACCGAATCGGCCGCCTTCGCCTTGCAACCGATGACAGCGGGCACACTCGCGGTTGGCATAGACTCGTTGCCCCCGGGTGACGTCACCCGACAGCTCGTAGTCCGAGGGATCCACGCTGAACGAGTTGAGGTAGGTGACAATCTGCCAGACCATTTGATCGGACGCCCGCCGATTGATCCCGGTCATCGCGGTCCCAGGTATTCCCTCGCGAATCACCGCAAACAGTTCCGGGTCGGTGTTGGCGTCGAGGGGGACGGTGAGGTCGGGAGCCCCGGTCTCCTGGCCGCCGCGGGCGTCGCGGCCATGACAACGTCCGCATTGTGCACGAAAGGTTCTCTGGCCCATTAGCTCGTCGACAGCGTTGGTGTACGGGTTCTCTTGCGCGGCGACGGAGCAGGCGAAGCCTGGTGCGACGAGCGCGGCGACCAGCGCGACCAGTACGAAGCCAACTCTCGGAGTTTTTCGCATCGTGGAACGTCCCTCGGCAAACAGACCGGAGCTATCATAGTCGACGCGTATAATCTTCTTCCACATTGGAGACAGGCTCATGACGCAGACTCGACGGATCGTGGTCGTCCTAATAGCCGGGGTTTTCGCTCTGGGCTCGCTCACCTCGGTCGTCCACGCGCAGCCAACTGCCGACGCCACGGTCGTGCCGGCGTTCAGCCCGGTCACCGCGGAACGTCTCGTCAACGCCCAGGCCGAGCCCCACAACTGGCTCATGTACTCCGGGAACTACTATGCCCAGCGTTACAGCGGTCTTGACCAGATCGATCGCCAGAACGTCGCCGGTCTCGAGATTGCCTGGGTTCACCAGCTTCAAGTGCTCGACCTCGCCCAGACGACCCCCTTGGTCGTCGATGGCGTTATGTTCATCACTGAATCGCCAAGCACCGTGATCGCGGTCGACGCCGGCTCGGGACGACCGTACTGGCGTTACGAGCATCAGCTCCCGGACGACATGGTCTATTGTTGCGGACGCAACAACCGCGGCGTCGCCGTTCAAGGCGACACCGTGCTCATGGGCACTTTGGACGCGCATCTCGTCGCCCTCGACGCCAAGACCGGAGATGTCTTGTGGGAGACCGAGGTGCACGAGACGTCGTCTGGATACAGCAAGACAGCGGCTCCACTGGTGGTGGGCGACAAGGTCTTCACCGGCGTGGCCGGCGGCGAATACGGCATCCGGGGAACGATCGACGCGTACAACTTGCATACTGGAGCGCGCGAGTGGCGCTTCTTCACAACGCCGGGACCGGACAACCCCGACGTGCAGTCCTGGTCGGGGGAGTCGTGGCGCACCGGTGGTGCGGCTACTTGGATGACCGGGTCGTACGACCCCGAGCTCAACCTTCTCTATTGGGGCACTGGTAACCCTGGGCCGGATTACGACGGGACCGTGCGGGAGGGCGACAACCTGTATTCGGATTCAGTGGTCGCACTCGACGCGGACAGCGGCGAGATGCGGTGGTACTTCCAGTTCACACCGCACGACATCCACGACTGGGACTCGACGCAGATTCCAATCCTGGCGAACACGACCGTCGGCGGCGAAGAGCGCAAGGTCATGCTCTTTCCCAACCGGAACGCGTTCTTTTACGTCCTCGACCGTGAGACCGGTGAGTTCCTGCTCGGGAAGCCGTACGCGAAGCAAACCTGGGCCGAAGGACTCGATGAGAATGGACGTCCGATCTTGTTGCCGGGCAAGGAGCCAACTCCCGAGGGAACGGTCGTGTCGCCCGCTATCATTGGCAGCTCGAATTGGTGGTCCCCTTCGTATAGCCCGCGGACCGATCTCGTCTACGTGACGAGTCTGGATGGCGAAACGAAGTACTTCATCCGACCGGTCGAATACGAAGAAGGACAGAGCTATCGGGCCGGCGGGGGCGAAACGCCCGAGCCGATGGAGAACTACCATCGCGCCGTGCGCGCGATCTCTCCGCAGACCGGAGACATCGAGTGGGAGTTCCCGGTTGACCCGCGCACGACATCCGGGCTCATGTCCACGGCCGGAGACCTCGTCTTTGGTGGCACGGCGGACGGGTTCTTCTTTGCGCTCGACGCGGAGACCGGCGAACAGCTCTGGAACAAGAGCCTTGGCGGACGCGTGCACGCCGGACCGATGGGGTACGCCGTGAGCGGCCGGCAATATGTCGCGATCGCCGCCGGCAACGCCATCTTCGCGTTCGCACTCCCTGAGTGACCCCGACGGGTGCAAATGCTTGGCTGAGGGGGCGGAGTCAGTGCAGTGCCCTCGGTCACGTGTCGTCTCCCCTCGGACGGTTGTTCTTGGCAAACTCGCCCGCGGGTGTCAGTGGTGGGAAACGTCCGTCTGGCGGGTCCACGATCATCGACGTCCGATTTGAACTTGCGCCTCCTCTTTCGCCTGGTCTCGCTGAAGGTCGCGGGTCAGTATCTCTAGATACTCGACAACTCGACGAACCTGCTCATCGCTGAGCTCGCGCGTCGAGATCGGTGGCATCTTTCCATAGCCCTCTCGCGCGATGGCCAGAATGTAGTCGACCTCGTACGCCAGCGGCACCAGGGGTGGCGCCGCTTCCCCGCGTCCTTCGGGACCGTGACAGAATCCGCAGACCTGATTGTAGGGCTCAACACCCGGATGGTCTTGTGCGTTGGCGACTTCCGCAGCCGGCCCGAGGAGGAGCAGCCCCAACGCGCACGGTGCGATGTACCGTCGTACCATCCTTCCAGCCTATCCTTCCGGCAGCGCAAACGCGACCAGAGACGCATCGGGGCCTGCACCCGTTGCGATGACCACGAACTGGCGTCCCTCTCGCGTGACGTAGGTCATTCGGCTCCAACGAAGGGCCACCCGACCATGACGCCCTCCTGAGTCTGCGCTCGCGCACCCAGGAAAACCACGGAGGCGACGGCCGCTGCTGAAACACACACCCGACAAACGCTGCGCCTGTCATCACGTCCGGAAGGGTACTCGAAGTCGTTGCTATAGGCAGTCCTACGTTGTGAGACAATTCCGGCGGTAGAGATAGGAGAGTCCAGATGCCTGAGAGACCAGGGAGCACAAGCGCACGGGGTCAACGGGAAAGCCGCCGACGGTTTTTCAAGCTGTTGGCGAGTAGTCCGCTTCTGGCGACGGCGTATCCGGTCCTGCCGTCGAGCTGGCAGGACGCGATCGCCAAAGAGGCCGTGCACGGCGCAGCGGCCGGTCCCCGACCACCAGGCATTCCCTGCCCTGACTGTGGGGCGGAGATGGTCTTCCCGCCGAGTCCCGACACGCGGCTCTCCGCACAGGATTCCGCCAACCCGCTCACGCTCGACCGCAACCGCTTCCTGGAGGCGCAACTCGCGGGTCAGGTTGTCGAGTCGCCCGAGCAGGCGGCCAACGTGTGGGACATGGAGATGACGACCCACGCACACAACTTGCCCGAGCACTGGGCCTACCTGCACCTCGGTGTCGACGATTTCGAGACGCGTGTGGCGAATCGGGAAGGCTTCAACCGGATAGCCGTGCGTCCCAGGCGCCTGGGTCAAGACACGTCCAACCTGGACACCTCGGTCGAGCTGTTTGGCAAGCGATACGGAACCCCGCTCTTCACCTGCCCGGTCGCCGCGCTCCAGGCTTACCACACGCAGGGCGAGGTAGGGGCCGCTCGGGCCGCCAGGGGCCAGGGTGTGTTCGTCTGCCAGTCGCACAACAGTTCGCAGTCGTATGAGGAGATCGCCGAAGGATATGGCGAGCCCCACTGGTTCCAGCTCTACATCCGATCGGACTGGAACCAGGTGACACACACGCTCGACCGGGTCGAATCGGCGGGCTGCGAGGTGCTGGTTTGGACGGTCGACTCGCTTGGTGGAAGCAATCGCGAGCTCATGCGACGCGTCGACGGGACTGAGGGGAGGAGCGCGGCGTTCTGCCAGAACTGCCACAATCACCGCGAGGGGTATCAGCGGCCGATGCTGCGAGACCTCGAGGGCCCAGCAGGCCCCCGTCCGATGCCAGACTGGGACTACCTCAAGCGGCTCAAGGACTACACGTCGATGAAGGTGCTCGTGAAGGGTATCGTGACGCGTGAGGAGGCCGAGCTGGCGGTTGAGCACGGAGCGGATGGCGTCTTTGTGTCCAACCACGGTGGTCGTGGCGTCAACATGCTCCGCGGGACCATCGATGCGCTCCCCGAGGTCGCCCAGGGGGTCGACGGGCGGGTGCCCGTACTCATCGACAGCGGTGTTCGACGGGGTGCGGACATCTTCAAGGCGCTTGCGCTTGGCGCCGACGCCGTGGGGATCGGTCGCCCGTACGTCTGGGGACTGGGCGCGTTCGGCGAAGAAGGCGTCGATAGACTACTCGAGATCATTTTGGACGAGTTCAGGATGGTCATGCGACAGACGCGCACGACGGCTATCGACCAGATCGGGCCCGGATTCGTGATGGAAGGACAGCCGATCATGACCCGTGACAACAGGCTGGGCTTCGGTCTCTGAACTCTGAACGCTGACCGGTTGGCTAACGCGAACCCGAGTTGGTCACCGACGCGGGCGCGCGCAGCTCCGCGATCTCGAGTTCGTTTACCTGATCGATGATGTGCGCATAGGCCCGGGTCATCGCCTCGAGCCCGGCTGCTGGCACATACTCGGGCATGTCATGGTCGGAGTGATAGACCCACGGCGACTCGACCACCTGCACCGACGGTGCGTCTAGACTGACGTCGCGCATATCACCGCTGGCAATCGGCTCCATCTCGTGATACACGGCCACGCCGAACAGCTGATACGACTCAAGCACCCGGCTCGCGAGCTTGTCGCTGCCAAACACTCACCAGCGCCGGGCGTCCGTCGTGTTCGACTTGCGCAGCGCTGGCCCGTATTGATACGTCTGCGTAACCGAGATGTGCTCGGCGTTGAGGATCAGCGCCGTGTCCGCGAGAAGGGTGTCACGGTTGTCGTGCATCCAGAGTGCGCCCGGCGCTCCCGCATGGTGCGCGGCCGTCGAGACGAAGCGCAGAGTGCGACGCCGCTCGGTCCGTGGCAACCCGGCGAAGTACTGCGCCAGACCCAACCACGAACGGCGATGTCTGGATCGGCGACCGTGAGGACTATCGCATCGTCGTCTATTCCGGTGACGGCAAGTTTCTCAAGACGCTGCAAATGAGCAACCTGTCATGCGCCCTCTATTTCGATTCGCATGGCCAGCCATGGATGGCGACCGGTCTGGACGGCCAGTTCCTGAAGCTGGACCGGAACGGGAAGGTGCTCGGTGCGGTCGGAAACGAAATGGGGATCGGGACCGGCCAGTTCATCGAAGCTGGCTACTGCGCGATGGACAAGGACGACAACCTGTATGCAGGCGACACGGTCGTGGGCCGGGTCACGAAAATGGTTCCGCCCGAGGAGTAGAGCATCCTTATTAGCACAGCTGGACGATTGTGCGACGAACAGAATTTCGTGCGCTCGGCGGCGGTCGGGTGTATAAAGGTGCCGTCCGGGGCAGGCACGACGGAAACCCCGGTTTACACCACCGAAAAAGGAGTCTCATCGTGAAACCCGCAGTTCTCGGCTTCGTGGCCGCTGTCGCACTGACCCTTGTCCTCTTCCCAGCCATCGGCCTCGCTCAGGCGCAGCAGCCTGACAACAGCGACGCTCCGCTGATTCCGTTCGTGTCTGTACCCAACTACTTGAAGGGCGATCTCACATGGTCAACGCAACAACTCAGCCAGTTTCTCAGATGGTTTCATCCAGCCCAGCGTTTGTCGAGGCCGGTCGTTGAGCATGTGCGCGACCCGGTTTAGGTGCCGCTGGCTATGGACGGACAAGTCGCTTCCTCTTGGGAAGTACTGACGCAGCAGACCGTTCGTATTTTCGTTACTGCCGCGTTGCCACGGGCTTGACGGATCACAGAAGTAGACGTGGACGCCAGTTGCAATGCTGAATTGGCGGTGCCCAGCCATTTCCTTGCCGCGGTCCCACGTGAGGGACACTGCGAGATGCTGCGGCAGCGTTCTGATCTTCTTCGCGATGAGCGCGCACACATGGGGACTGGTCTTGTTGCGGCCGACGGCCAGTAACATGACGTAGCGAGTCTGACGCTCGACCAACGTGGCGATCGCCGACTGGCCCCGGGCACCCAGCATCAAATCGCCTTCCCAATGACCAGGCACGGCACGGTCTTCAATCTCAGCCGGTCGATCCGCGATGAGGACCATATCTCTGATATAGCCTCCTGGATCTTTGCGCCCATGCGGGCGACGACGGGTACGCCCCGAACGCAGACACGCGGTGAGCTCTTTGCGCAACGCCCCCCTGGACTGGACGAACAGCGAACGATAGATGGTTTCGTGCGACACGCGCATCTCGGGATCGTCCGGGTAGTCAATGGTCAGTCTCGCACTGATTTGTTGCGGAGACCACTGCGCGTTCAACATCGATTCCACCTGGGCGCGGAGCCGAGGACAGCGTCGGAATTTCGTGGCTTTCGGTCGTCGCGCTCTCTTATAGGCCGCCTCGTCCGCGCGACACGCCCGATACCGGCGGCGGCCGCTATGGCCGTTGACCTCGCGAGCGATGGTGGACGGTGCCCGTCCAAGGCGCCGTGCGATCGCACGATACGATGCGCCGCCTTCTAATCCTCTCGAGACTTCCTCTCGCTCAGCCAATGACAGGTGCCGCTTCGAACGCGTCGGCTTCTGCGGTGGCATGCCGCCCACCGTGTTCAGTAGTCTCTGCACGGTCTTCGTCGAACACCTGACGGCCGCCGCCGCTTCTTCGAAACTCCGACCGGCACTGATCAGCCGACGTACAGCCAGTCGTTCTTCTCGCGTCAGCCGCACACCGCGAATACGTGTTTCTGCCATCCCAACACCTCCACTGTTTCCTTACCACGCAGCGGTTCAAATGTTGCGATGACCACATGAGAGCGCCAAGTATTCCGCGGACATGAACCTGGGTGAGATTCTGGGGGTCGCGGAGAATTCGAAGGGCCACCTCGTGGTGCTGAACCATCCGGGGTCGGCCACAACCGGCCCGCTCTACGGCAACGCCACGCATCAGCTCCTGGAGTTCGACGACCGGGGCCATTTCGTGCGCGAGATCGGAAAAGGAGTGTACGGCCTGGGGTACTCGCACTCCGTCCGATTCGACAGATATGACAACCTCTGGGTCGTCGACAAGGGCACCAACGCCGTCGTGAAGTTCGATCCAGCCGGCTACGTGGTCTTGAACCTCGGGCGACGCCCGGAGGGCTATGACCCGCACGTGCACGTCAGCCAGGAGGACGCCCGGCCGAGAGATGGTTTCTTCCAGGGCCCGACCGACGTCGGATGGGACGCCGATGACAACATCTACGTGAGCGACGGGTACGTCAACTCTCGGATCGCCAAGCTCGACAAGCATGGAAACTGGATCACGTCCTGGGGCACCTACGGCTCGGAGCCTGGCCAGTTGTCGACGCCTCACAACATGCAGGTCGACAGGGACGACAACGTGTACGTCGCCGATCGAGATAACAGGCGGATTCAAGTGTTCGATTCCGACGGCAACCTACTGCGCATCCTCTATCTCAACGCCCCGTACGACAAGACACGGCAGCCAGTCTTGGGCAATCCCAACCCAAACCGCCCGGACAACACCGAACCGTGGACCCTGTGCATTTCCGACGGCCCGACGCAGTACCTGTTTGCAGCGGACGAAGAACCGGGCCGCGTGTACAAGATGACGCTCGAAGGCAAGATTCTCGGCATGCTCGGGGAATCCGGACGTCAGCTCGGCCAGTTCAACTGGCCGCACGGCATCTCATGCCGGTCGGAGGACACGCTGTACATCGCCGACATGAACAACTGGCGAGTACAGAAGATCTTGCTGAACGAGTCGACGGGTTCGTCTGGCGATCAGTAGTGTGGCGGCCCGCCGAGGGTCGAGCTCATCGGCGGGCGCCTCGGGGCGATCGAGGTAAGTCTCATCGGCCCTCGCCTTCCGTGAGCCACGTGTATTGGTCGATGGGCACGTCGCGCCACTCCTCGACCCGGCCGCTTGGCCACATGACGCGAACGTCTGGTGCGTTCACCTGCTCGCCGAGGCCGACGAGCACCCGCGGATCGTTTGCCGAGGCGTAGCTCCCATCGGCTCGAGCCCGGCGCCAAAGTGTCGAGCCACCCATCGTTGTCAAAATCAATCCAGCCCGCGCCGAACCCGGTAAACGGGAGGCTGGCGAGCCGCACACCGACCGGGCCGCTCCGCTCTTCGAACACCCCGGTGCCGTCGTTGACGTAGAGCGTGCTGCCCTGGCCAGTCAGCTCCGTGATGACGAGGTCCTCGTCGCCGTCGTTGTCGAAGTCTCCGGCGTCGACCCCCATATCGGCCTTCCGGTTACCGGACGCACCCAGGGCGACGCCCGACCCGAGCGCCACGTCCCGAAACGTGGCGTCCTGCTGGTTGAGGCGCTCGGGATGCAGGTGCCGGCCGAGCGGTACGCGCCGTCGTCCCGGCCGTATCGGGTCCTGGGCGAACTGGACTATCCGCTGCAGGACTGGACGGCCACGGTCACGCCTCCTCCGCCCTCGAACGGTCAACGGAAACGAGGCGACAACTATCCTGGCACAGGGGGCCGGAATAAACTGTCACCCATGTGACCGGAAAGGACCCAGTCATCGACATGATCGGGCAGCACCTCCGGACCATGTTGATCAGCCGGCAGTTCCCCATGGTCACCACTCGCGTCAGCCACCAGAACACGCCACGACAGGTCCTGTCCTGAATTCATGGCAGGTCCACGATTGGACCCATCCCAAGCAGAGCGTCCGCCGAGGCCCATCTGCTGCAGTCTGATCGTAAAGCTGCCATTCCAGTCCGCGGCACTCGCAAGTGCGGTAGGCACCAGCCATTGCCCCGCCGTCAGCGCAGATCCGAATCGCCGCCAGCGCAAGGCCGACCACCAGAACGGAGCCCATCAGGAGCATTCGAGACCGACGTGCCAATCGGACCTTCACTTCCTGCTTAAGGCTACACCCCAGAGGTCACTCCACCCTCTACCAGCCGCGGCTTCAAGTTGACAATGCCTCGGCATGCCTACGACGATGCCCGAAGTCATGAGAACCACATCGTCCGCATGACCCTCAGAAGCTGATGCTGACTCCTACCGACAAACCAAATGCGGAGAGGTTGTCGATTTCATCCCCAACCGTTCCGAAAAACGTGGCTTCGATCGGAATGGAAACGAGACGGCTGACGATGACATCAACACCGCCGCTGAGACCGAGTCCTACGCCATAGTCGGCGAGTCGCTCAGAGACGTTGGCGCGTCCTTCGACGAGGTAGCTGACCGTCTCCGCCGCGAGATAGACGTTCCCCTGGAGATACGGTATGAGTCTCCCGCCCTTTGTCCGATCGAGCGCATGCACACGAACGCCGGGCCCTACGAAACCGCCGTCAACTTTGACCTCCCCGGCCGAGTCAGTCGGCCAGCGGCCCGACCAATACCTGAGATCCACATTGAGATCGATGAACGGAGTCAACGAATAGCGGTAGGCGATAACTGCTAGCCCGATGTTCCGCTCAACACCGAGGTCGAAACCTCCAAGCTCAATGACATCGGTCAAGGGATTGACAACCCCGAGCTGGATACTCACGTGATGCCGTCGCAGCGCTCGTTGCGCGTTGCCGAGATTCGAGGCGTCCGCACTGGGCTGCCCGGCTGCTGGCGCTCCCGCGATCACCACCACAAGGACTTGAGCTGCGACCAGCCAGCGGCTCGACGTCATGCACGGTGACTGTGCACGCGGGATACCAGCCGACAGCCGATCATCAAGTGCTTCAGTCGGCGCTTGTTACGTCGTTTACGAGGTTGCGGAGGCCCGGTTGTCGACCGTCAAGACGGGACACTGGGTGCCGTGCGATGTACATCGGATGTGCTGCGCGTCTCGAACGCTCAGCTCGTGATTCGCTACCAGAACCTCGACGGCATCTCAGGCATCAGGCCCGCTGATAACTGTTGGCGAGCGGCCTAGAGCCACCGACGCACCGGGCGCCCATACTCGCGATAGGCCTGACCGAACCGCTCCTCGAGGTATCGCTCTTCGCGGAGGACTGCTACGTACCGAACCACGACTCAGGCGACGCAGGCGAAGAGGGACAGCGCCAGTATGTTGGTCAGACCAATCCCAACCCGAACTGGACGAGCCCGCTACCGGTGTACATTGGGTTCCGCGAGTACTGGAAGACACCCTCTTGGAGTAGGGTGCCGCTGGGACTTGCAGGCGAGGAATCTTCCCCGTGAGAGCGGAAGACTGCGGCTGCGCCTGCGACAAGCCAAAGACCCAGCGCGATCAGCCCGATGCCAACGAGGACCGCCACGCCGCGCAGCCCGTCCGGAAGCCGCAGCGGAATAACGAAGTGAACCGCGATGGCGAGGGCGATAGACAGCAGCGGAATCCACCGTGGCGAAAACAGGAACTGCGGCCCGTCAGACGGATATGGCGCGCCAACTGCCGTTTGGCCACCGTCGCGGTTTTCTTGGCAACACTCTGAGCGCTCGCTCATCGCATCTTTCCCCGGCGGTGTAGGTGCGGTCCGACGAGAAAACGGAAAGGACTTGTTCAGAGTCAGGGGATTGTGTAGAAACCGGAAAGGGAAAGAGTGATAATGATATCACTATCCGTTTCGTTCGAGAAATACCACCCATGTTCACCATCAAAAGGTGCGACCAGATAGCCACTTGAGGTCTCGGCACGGCCTTGCTTGAAAAACATGACACTTCCAGGCTCGTCTGAATCTCTGACCGTGTGACCGTGAAACTCTGCCAAGAGCAGTTCAGGATTCGAAATATCTGGGGATCGCCATTCATACGACACTGAATGACCTTGTTTCATCTCCAGCATATATTCCAGGTCCGAGTTGGCAGGCACTGGAATCTCTACCTGTTCCGCCCGGTAAGCGGGGCGGGTTGCAAAGTAGACATGATCCGCCAGCGGGACATTTATCCACTCGACAGGCTGTGACGCACAGGCGGTCAGCATCGGACAGAGACACAAGGCAACATAGTGACAGCCGCGAGGTCCGATTCCGGAAGTTAGTGAATGAATCACAAGCGGTTTCTCTAGCGTTCTCGCCTCGCGGGCGACTGGACGCGTTTGGTGGAGGATGCCAGCACTGAGGACCGAGGTCAAGACCATGCTCGGACGCTTCGGTTTCATGGGCGGCTTCTAGAGCTTCCGCTATCTGCTTGGCGATGGGCAGGAGCCTCATCGCTGGTTTTCGCGACCCTCGTATCTAGAGGCGAAGACGGGGCTCCGACAGTACCGGTTTGCGGGACTGCGGAGGCGAAACGGGTAGGTTTCTGAGACGGCTACTCGCGACCGAACAGGTTCCGACACTACGGCCCGACAGCGGCTTCAAAACTTGCAGCCGTAGTGGATCAGGATCGGGGTGCGGACCCGTCTAGGATGGGCCATCCTGAGCCACGCCAGCATCGACCTCGCGTTTTTTCTGGTGCAGTTCGTGCCGGCCGAATGAATACTTTCCACACGCCAACGTCACCTGCCGTGGCCTACGCCAAACCCGCAACCCATAGAAACTGTAAATGTTGATAATGAGGATGGCCGCCCTCGCGGGTCGGTTCTAGACCGGTGGGGACCGTCGGTCTCTGATTGCGTGCTCAGCCCTGTCCAAGGGCGTCCAAAGCGGTCAAAGACAGTGGATGCGTTTATCAGAGGGCAGCACCAGGTTGGGCAGCGCAGTAATCTCGCAGCCCGGGTTTCCCACAACGCCGCCGACCCAGCGGCCAAAAGTAAGGGGTGCCAGTTTAGCCAGACTACGCTTCTTCGCCATGTCCTTGCTGATTAGCTACGCCGCGCCTCCCAGTTGTCCAGCGGGGTGATAAAACCTGGGCAGTGGTGCTCTGCCGCTGTGCGGCCAGTCAGTCGCCCGAGCAGGTCTGGAATCGCGCGCATCTCGCAACCGGGTGTCCTGAGGAGTGTCGCGAGGACGTAGCTGAGCCCGAGGTGGGTGAATGTGTAGACGGTCATTCCGTAGACAAGTGCACCCAGGGGCGGTGCCCAGAGCTGTTCATACACCAACAGGTCGATGACCGTCCCACCCAAACCAAGTATAAGGACCACGAGTTGCGACCGTTTTCGCCAGTTGCGACTGAACCCAAGATTCACGACAGGCGGGAGGAACCAGAACGCTAGGGCCGGCGCGACGAACAGTGACAATGGGGGAAACCCCAGTCGAAGCAAGTAGTCGGGGTGAGCTCCGTAAAAAAGAGCGGCATAACAACAGGCTATCCCGAGCATCAGTCGGACGCTTAACCCGATGAACTTCGGTCGTGGAAGGCTGCCCGGCTGGACGAATGTGGTGCTTTCCATGGGGGGCGCGTGTCGAGCGTTAGCCAGTGATGGCCTGGAGGATGCGACTGGTCCAGGCCGGAAAGACCCTGAGAAGGAGCGACGTCACAACGACAATCGTTCCCAACATGAGAAAAGCTTGATTCACCCGTTGGCCCACGAAACGGCAACCCGTCGTTGAGCACAGCTGCCGCCGGCGAGCGTAGACGACGAACGCGCCGGCCAGACCCGCGACACCCAACGGGAGCGTGAGCCATTCATAGCGCATCATCGACATCATGAGCCCCGCGCTGGCCAGTCCAGCGGCGATAAGCGCAATCGGCAAGATGCAGCAGCTCGCAGCCAGGCCAGCGGCCAGCGTGCTCGTCACCGCGGGCAGTCGATGTGCCAGCATCTATTCCTCGAGGCTGGCCCTGAACCCGATCAGGTCGATGGCGAGAATCATCGCGTCAGGATTCGTTCGGTCTTGGTGATAGCGAATATCAGCTCGCTCTTCTTCATACGAGACGTCGGCTGACACGACTCCGTCGAGTGCCCTCAGAGCCTGGCGCACGGCCAGGGGGCAAGTGCCTCAGGTCATCCCTTCAACGCGGAGCGCGATACTCGAGAGAGAAACATCCTCAGTCACGCCTGGTGGTGTTGGCGTGACGTTTGAGCTGCAGGCTCCACTCGTAAGCACCATCAACCCAGTCAAAACCCAGGCGAGCTTCGTGAATTGGGTCATAGCCTTTACTCCTGTGCGCGTTGAAGAGCTCGCTGAATCAGTTCCACTGAAGGGCAGCCCGTGGTCTGGTCGCCTTCTGGATAGATTCGACAGCCGAGCGTGAATCCCCTCGTGTCCGCTTCAGGACCATCGAGGTCCACTCCATCGATCCGGATCGTCGGAGACCCGAGGAAACGTTTAGTCTTCGCATCCTCACTCGACGTTACCAAGACTTTATCGACTGGAACGGTGACGCCCTCGCGACGCAGAGCGGCCCCTAGATTCTCAAAAGCGTGCTCCCAGGATGGGCAGCCGTCGAAATAGAAGAACTCGATGCGCTTCTGTGACCTATAGGTCAAAGTAACAAGCCAGCTGTGTTTGGCAAGTTCACGATTGGTGTCTCAACCTATGCAGCGCTTCCTACACCGAGAGCGCGCAGCGAATCAGCGTTGACCGCCCCAGTCTGGCAACAGTCCGCCAGCGTGCCATTGACAACAACCGCCGGCACACGCATCACGCCGTACTGCTGCGCCCTTTTCTGAGTCGCCTCGTCCTTCATGTCGAGAACCTCGACGCTGCAGCTTGAGCAGGCCAAGTCCTGAACTAGCCGCACAGCGTCATCACAGAGCGAGCACCCTGCCGTGAAGACTTCAACTTTCCTGAGAGTCATGTCACACCTTCCCTTCCTCTATTGGTTTGAGCTCAATCACTGGACAGGCGGATGCGTTCTTCGTTTCGATGGCACATTCACACTTCTTGAGTGTTTCTTCTAACGTCTCTCGAAGAGCACTGAGCTCAGCGAGTCTGGTGTCCAGCTCGGCAAGCTGACCCTTCAGAAGGTCACGCACGCGGTGGCACCGCTTCAGCCCACCCTTACCGTTGAACCGAACGAGCTCCTGGACTTCAGCGAGGGTGAACCCCAAGGCCTGCGCGCGCTTGATGAATCGGAGGCGCTCAATCGCTGGGGGTGCGTACACGCGAAAGCGTCCTGGCGTGCGACCCGGTCTATCGAGCAACCCTTGGCGCTCGTAAAACCGGAGCGCGTCTGGGGTCAACCCGGTCAGCGTAGCCAACTCCCCGATCCGATAGCCCCTCTTCGAAACAGCCACTGATACAAGTATGCACCCTGGAGTCGACTCCAGGGTCAAGCGGTTCTTTCTAGAAGGCTGCCCATCCTGGAACGGCCACTCTGCAACCTTGTCTTCCGGTGGCAAAGTGGGTGGGCTATCGGATCTTGACGATCGCGCTGAAGTCGGACGGCCAGGAGCTGGGGCAGAGGACGTACGTGGTTTCCGGCGCTCGCCAGACCCTCACCGTGACAGACGTTCGGAAGGACGCGACGGGAGCCGACGAGGTGTTACAGGTCGTCCTCCATCGCCAGTACCCTCCGCCGCTGTGGCGGTAGTGCGGGCCGCGAGGAATGATGCTGGCGGGGTGATCTCTCGATTCTCAAACTAGGCGGGTTGTGATGCCAGAATGGCAAGAGTCTCAAGGAGTGCATATGAGAAGGCTGGTAGTGATGTTGCGTTGCTCCTCTCCGGAACCTCGGCCATGGCGAATGCTCAGGGGTACACGGTTAGCTCGAGTGAGCCGTTGGATAAAACTCAGGGCATCGGCGAAACAGTAATGAGAGATATCGGCGGAGCCTGGATGCCCCGGGCCGACGAAGTGGACTTCGACCGCGAGGAGCAGCGTCTGGTCGCGTCGGGCAACGTGGTCTTTGTCTCCGATGGCGGGTGTGTGACCGCCGAAACCAGCGGTCGGTCAGTGTACGAGACCGAAGAAGACGACGATGACGACTACCGACCCGGGTGGTCTCCCGGGTGGTCTGACTGAAGGCGCGGGTGCCCGTTGATTGAACCATGCCACTGACTACCGGCACCAGCCTCGGTCCCTACGAGATCCAGTCCCAGCTCGGGGCTGGCGGCATGGGTGAGGTCTACAAAGCCCGCGACACCCGCCTGGACAGCTGCCTCGCCGTCAAGGTTCAGCCTGAGCGTTGTCGCTAGTCGGCAGCAGAGCCGAAGAAGATCAGGAAAACGACCGTAATCGCGATCGAAAACCCCCACCCCACAAGACACACACCGACCGCCCGGAAGGTGCTCGTGTAGTCCAGAGCTTGACGAACGGCGATCACCATGGCCACCAGCATCCAAATCGAGACGATGCTGAAGGCGAAGGGACCCACGCCGGGGACGATTCCGACGATGCGAACCAGACGGGTGACTGGGCAAACCCCAGAGTCCGCATCAGCTCGCCCACGTCTGCGTGCGTTTGGGGTTCTGGCAGCAGCCTGGTGCCAATGATGTAAGTTAGGAAGGCCCAGATGACCCACCCGATCCACGCCGCGATACCACCGCCAACGAAACCGCTAGGACCTCCAGCGCCCAAGCCAACCGATCCGATTCCACCAGCAAGACTGGACAAGAGCACAACTCCCATGGCTTGGCTCGTGGCACTCCTGTCGGCCTCCACTTCTTCATAGACCTGCACGTCGAGCTTGGCCGCTCCCATCATCCGCTCTGTGAAGCTTGCCATTTACGCCTCCTTGGTCGAACTCGGGACCGTCCGCGGCATGATAGTCCAGACGGCGGGCATTCCAACTCGCGGTTCCGCGCTGGTCGAGGTCGTTCAGACCTGGACCGAGGAACTCAAGCGCCTCGTGCCCACAGGTCGACCTGGGAGCTGAAGGCGCGGGCACCCGTGCCCTGACCCTGCTTCGCTCCTATCAACTGCCACCGCCATCGCACTGCCGCTGGCCGTTGGTGCCTTCGATCGGCCGTCACGTGAAGATCGTGAACGTGGTGAACGAGATTCCGACCCCCCACCACACTCAAGACCCACACGCTGAGAGGGGGGAAACACGTTCACCACGTTCATGACGTTCACCCCCAGGGCGGCGAGTGGCCGTCGGCTCACACTCGGGCCGAAACGACAGGCCCTGTGACCTGGGCATACGGGTCGGATGGTGCAGAGGTCATGAGGCCAGCCCCCCCCCCGCCCGAGTCTGGGCCATCTATAAACAATACTTATGAATCACCACGACATCATGCGGTATCGTGATGTCATCGAGGGGGTCCACAGCGCGGCGTCTCAGGGCGGACCTATTGCGGACCTATAGGGAGTCCATTATGGCCGGGACCAGAGAGCGACATCACAGTCGGCACGGAGGAACAGATGACGGCGACGAGATCTGGTGACCGGGAGCGTGACGCGGATCACAAGGCCCGCCGCCGGGAACAGGCGCGACACGACCGAGCGGTGCGCCGCGCCCACGGCCGGTGTCAGGCGTGTGGCGTGAGCTGTGCCCCGGGCAGTCGGAGCCGGTGTCTGGTGTGTCTGGAGCGGGACCGGCGGGGCCGGGGCCGGCGGGAGGGGAAGACGACGGTCAGACCGAATGGACGGGGCCGGAGGATGCTCGGGAGCTGGGGGGATCGGAAGCGGGCCTACGAGCGGGACGAGGTGTTGAGGGACCGTGCGGTCCTGGGGGTGCCACTGTCACAGCGCTCCCGCAGGCAGCGGCAGCGGGTCGCCGATGTGCAGCTTGGGTTCAAGGTGTCGTCGCAACACCGCGTTGTGTGATTGAGCATAGGTGATCGCCAAGTGCCTCCGCGGGTGTCTTCCAGCCGAGGGTCTTGCGGGGGCGACTGTTGAGAGCAGCAGCAACGGCGTCAAGATCATCACGAGAGTGTCTGGACAGGTCGGTGCCTTTGGGAAAGTACTGCCGCAGCAGGCCGTTGGTGTTCTCGTTCGTGCCGCGTTGCCAGGGGCTGTGTGGGTCGCAGAAGTAGATT
Organism: Vicinamibacterales bacterium; assembly: GCA_965249105.1. Taxonomy (GTDB): domain Bacteria; phylum Acidobacteriota; class Vicinamibacteria; order Vicinamibacterales; family UBA8438; genus CAUZIB01. The sequence continues at coordinate 4,816,429 of OZ252219.1, forward strand.
GGCAGACCGGTGTCGATTCGGAGTTGAACGTGTTGAGCCATCTCGGCGCCTTGGTCCCATGTCAGTGAACGGCGAAGCTGCGTGGGCAGCGTGATGATCGACGACGCGATGGCGTCTCGGACGGCCTCGGCACCATGCCCCGCCAGGGCGGGACCGTTCTTGATCCGAGGCTGCCCATAGTCATCCATGCGAGGCAGATGCAGCAGCCTCGTGAATCGGCTGGTGCGTTCCACGAGGGTCCCAATCGCAGAGCTCCCCAGTCCGACAATCAGGTCACCTTCCCAGTGTCCTGGGACCGCCCGATCGTCTGCTTCGGCGGGGCGCTTGCTGATCATGATTTCGGCAGTGACGAACGCCTTGCCGCGTCCTCGTGTCCGTGCTCTTGGCACGCGCAGCGCCCGGCCGGTCCGCAAGCACGCCACCAGGTCGCGTCGCAGTGCCCCTCGTCCCTGCACGTAGAGCGCCTGGTAGATGGCCTCGTGGGAGATCCGCATCGACTCCTCATCGGGGAAGTCGACCTTGAGTCTGTTGGCAATTTGCTCAGGACTCCATGACGCCGCCCAGCGTCGGTCTTGACGGCGCCCGTGGCGGCGACCGTTCCAGTGCACATGGGGACCAGGCACCCTCGTCCCGTCGGCGGCCGTAATCCTGCCGGCGAGTCGGTCTTGCACGTACCGGCGCAGTTCGTCGTGTGCAGCGAGCTTCGCCACCTGCGGTCTTTTCGCCTTCAGGTCGGCGTGCCACTGCGCGGTCGTCGCGCGATACTCGAGTCCGCCACTGCGGGTTGCCGCATTGCGACGGAGCTCCCGAGAGATGGTCGACGGGGACCGGCTGATTCGCCGAGCGATATCACGAACCCCGCAGTGCTGGGCGTGCAAGATGGCGATCTCGTCTCGCTCGGCAAACGACAGGTAGCGCCCCGACAGAAGGGCCAGGCTGATCGGCGGCATGCCTCCACTTTCGCGGAACCATCTCGTTCCGACCGGCTGGGACACGCCGGCCCCCAGCGCCGCCTCTTCGCTGGACAACCCGCAGGCGATCGCCTCCCAGAACCGACGCCGATGCTCACGGCGTCCCGCCGTGGGACGACCCGGCGACCGCATCGGAAGACGTCCCGCACGGGGTGACCGACGACGTTTCGGTGTTCCCATCGCAACTCCTCACCGTTGAGGTGTTGCGACGACCGTTTGAATCTACCCAGGCACGCCAGCAAAGTAATAGCCTTGTGTGCTCCTCGTAGAGTGTGCCGCTGCTGTCGTCGGCGTGTCAGAAACCGGTTTCTCGGACACCCCCACTGGAGGGCAAAAGGGCGTGCCGAGCGGCAGGATTCGACCAGGCGAACGCAGGTTTTTGAGACACGAGTGACCTAAACGCTGCGGTCACTCTGATCGGTCTACAGATCGCCGTATATCAGGATCTAACGGAGCTGGCTCACCCCGCGCGGCGGGCCACACCTTGAACAATCAAGAAGATGCCTTGGCCGAGGTCTGGTGCAGCCGGTCAGCCATGCCGCAACTATTTGCTCCGGGACGCGAGCCACCCGCCCAGCGTTCCTCCAACGATTCTGCCACCGTTGGATATCACGAGCAAAAGCTGGAAAGTGGCCCCAATCGCTGAGGCGATTGCAATGTCGAGCGCCGCGGCGGCCACACCCATCGCCAGGCCGTTCTGAATACGGGAAGTCGGGGCAGCCCTGGCGACCCAGTAGCCACCCATCAGGCAAAGCACGAAGCCAGAGATCGGCCCTACCCACGCCCCGAGCCGCTCAGCGAATGGCTGGGCAGCAGCGAACCCAGGTGGCCCGAAGATCGTGACAAGCACGACTAGCGATAGGACGCCCAGAACTTCCGCTGAAATCGCGGCAACAGCGATCCGCCCGAAACGAAGGTTCACGTCGGTATCTCAGCGGACAACCAAGCAGCAGTCGGCCCAACTAGACGATCTGATTCCTCTCGACCGCCGCAGTCTAACGCGACCGAGGCGCGGGCACAATTGGGATCAGGCCATGGACCCGATTCTTCTTCCCTTGTCGCTAGCGTTCATCGTGAGTGCCTCGGCGCAAGCCCGACGAGACGAGCCGCGATGTTCTCGCCGAGGCACTTTCGATAACGAGACTTGAAGGAAGGCGCTGGTGGAGAAAGGCGGTCGCGTGCCCCTATGGAGCTAGATATGACTGTCCTTTAGAATCAATCACTTACAGGTCAGTCTCCCGATCCATAGCATCGCAGGTAACGACCACGACTCTTCGAGTATTGCACGCGAAGCGGCCGCCGCGCCAGCGGCTTCGTTCAAGTCGCTAGCGTTCATCGTGAGTGCCTCGGCGCAAGCCCGACGAGACGAGCCGCGATGTTCTCGCCGAGGCACTTTCGATAACGAGACTTGAAGGAAGGCGCTGGTGGAGAAAGGCGGTCGCGTGCCCCTATGGAGCTAGATATGACTGTCCTTTAGAATCAATCACTTACAGGTCAGTCTCCCGATCCATAGCATCGCAGGTAACGACCACGACTCTTCGAGTATTGCACGCGAAGCGGCCGCCGCGCCAGCGGCTTCGTTCAAGTCGCTAGCGTTCATCGTGAGTGCCTCGGCGCAAGCCCGACGAGACGAGCCGCGATGTTCTCGCCGAGGCACTTTCGATAACGAGACTTGAAGGAAGGCGCTGGTGGAGAAAGGCGGTCGCGTGCCCCTATGGAGCTAGATATGACTGTCCTTTAGAATCAATCACTTACAGGTCAGTCTCCCGATCCATAGCATCGCAGGTAACGACCACGACTCTTCGAGTATTGCACGCGAAGCGGCCGCCGCGCCAGCGGCTTCGTTCAAGTCGCCCAGCGTTTAGTAATCCGCCCGATTCGGGGATACCTAACCACTACGCCGTTAGGCAGGAGTAATCCAGATCTCCCCGCCAGCGCGGGGAAGGTCATCATAGACCCGCGGCCCGACGCAGCGCCGCGAGCTTCTCGGCGGACGACCCCGACGACACGGGGACGATGACATCCGGGTCGAGGCCCTCGATCTCGTTCTGTCCCTCCCTGGTGAACCGCGCGCAGTTCGGCATCCGGACCAGCAACCCGATGCGCACCAACCGCGCGGGCGCGCCACTGTCCACATATCCACACCCTGCACCGAGCGTGCGCTCGCCGAGCACGCGGGCCACGCCACTCTCTCGCAAGCGGACCAGGAAGTCCTCCGACGCAGAAGCGGTCCTGCCGTCGACGAGAAGCAGGACGGGACCGGTCCAGGCACCCTGGCCCTGTACGGATTCTGTGTCGGGGGGATGAAAGCTACCGCACACGGTCTGACCGAGCCAGATCGGTTCTCGGTCGCATGGCGGCTCGCGCATCGACACCACCGCCCGCACAAGGGTGCCGTCTGTGAATAGGCTGGCCGCGTCGACCACCCACTCGGTGCCACCGCCGTTGCCGGTGAGATCAACGAGCACCGTGCCCACGCCGCGGGACACGAAGGACTCGAGCACCTGTGTCAGCTCACTCTGCAGTGCGGCCCTGACACGCAGCTGGGTCGCGCGCGCGTCCGCGGCGACGCCCACCTGTTCGCAGACGCGGCGATAGCCGTCCTCGCCGAAGTGCGCGATCCGAAGGACGCCGACGGACTCAATGACTCCGGCAGGGAAGGGTGCGTCAGAGAACGGACGCCATCCCTCTGCTTGACTGAAAGGAAACTCGAAGTCATAGCGCCGGTTCCGGTAGCCAAGGTCGGTGCAGTTCGAGATCGCCTGGGACGTGCGATCGCCTGAGGACTCACGCCCCGCTGGCAGCTCAGCCTGAAAACGCACGACGGCGCCCTGCAGACGCGCCTCAGTGGTGCGCGTCAGGGCTTCGAGGTCCAGCTTCGATGCGACACCATCCAGTCGAGATTGGCATAGTGTCGTGCCATGTGGCGCCTGAGCGCGGCAAACTCCTGCAGCCACTCCTCGCGGTCGACAGGTGCGAGATAGCGGACGCCGAGGTAGGTCATCACGAGCGCCATCCCGATTGCTGCACCTTGCCAGATCCGACGCCTCATCTCGCTCCCCCCAACGGGTCATCGTCACGGCATGCCAACAGGAGGTAGGGCGGGGCCACGTTGCGTCCACCCTTCTCTAAGCGTCAGCTTACCCGACCGTCACAGATTGCTCCTGCCTGGTCGCTAGCGTTCATCGTGAGTGCCTCGGCGCAAACCCGACGAGACGAGCCGCGATGTTCTCGCCGAGGCACTTTCGATAACGAGACTTGAAGGAAGGCGCTGGTGGAGAAAGGCGGTCGCGTGCCCCTATGGAGCTAGATATGACTGTCCTTTAGAATCAATCACTTACAGGTCAGTCGCAGGTAACGACCACGACTCTTCGAGTATTGCACGCGAAGCGGCCGCCGCGCCAGCGGCTTCGTTCTGGTCGCCCAGCGTTTACTAATCCGACCGGGGTTGGACCGGGCATCGGTCTACACTGCGCCGTTTATCGGTAGTAATCCCGCAAGACGCCCAGACACACCAAAGGCGACCCCGAGAGGCAGGGGGATCCATGCTCACAGTCAAGTTGAGACCCTGGTGGCACGAGTAGCCGATGCCGAGCCCGTTCGGATTCGCCCTGCTCCACTGGTCGAAGAAGTCCCGTGAAGTGACTCGAGTTGCTGCCCATGACGCTCATCCATTGAGCCTGCGTTACCTCGTACTTTCCGATCTCGAAATCCTGGGTGAGCATCACCTCATGGGCAGGTACCGCGTTGCCACCTGCGTCGGCCGAGCCCATCACGAAGGCTCCGGCGGAGACGCGAACAAAGTTTGTGGCGTCTGCGGGATCGGAGCTCGGCCTGAGTTGCGCGTGCGAAATCGTTACCGACCCCAAAACGAGCAGCGTTGTCGTGATCCGGCGAACCGCGGACCGGGACATGGTGCTCATTCTATCCGGGAGGTCGCGTCATCTCGGGCACAACCGGCGAGCCTTGCTGGCAACGCAGAAAGCCTTAGGCCAGACGTTCCATAATCAGGAACGGGTAGGTCCTGACTGGTCGCGTGCCGATTCAACCGATCGATGCAACAGTGTCCGATCGGTTCGTTAGCCATCCGTTAGCTATTTCGGAGTCTGAGATTCAAACAGGCCCATGAACCGGGCCTTCCTTGATCAATGGTGCGGAAGGGGGGATTCGAACCCCCACGCCCTTGTGAGGCACAAGCTCCTGAGGCGCTGGGTGTGATGATCAGAAGTGATCAGATCCGGTCCCGTCGAACGCGATCCTGATCAGAAGTGATCACTGACCCGGGCACTGACCTGAAGGGTGCGGTAGTGTCTCGAACTGTGTGCAAAACCGCTTGAGGAAGACGAGCGGTCATGGCAAAAGGTTGATTGTCTGGATCGACCTAACCACAAAGGAGTGACGCCATGACCACTCGAGCCAAGCGTAGCGCGAAGTCCCCCCGAATCGAAGCCCTCGTCCGCGAAGACCGCGAGTTGTTGAAGACGCTGATGCAGGAGTCTCTGCAGGCCGTCCTGGACGCCGAGATGACCGAGACGGTGGGGGCGGGTCCCGGCGAGCGCACCGTGGATCGAACGGGGTATCGCTCCGGCTACTACAGCCGCGGGCTGGTGACCCGGATCGGGAAGCTGGAGCTGCGGGTGCCGCGGGACCGGGAGGGCCGCTTCTCGACCGAGCTGTTTGACCGCTATCAACGCTCGGAGAAAGCGCTGGTGAGCGCCCTGGCGGAGATGTATGTCCAGGGCGTGTCGACCCGCAAGGTCAAAGCGATCACCGAGGAGCTGTGCGGCCACACGTTCTCGGCGAGCACCATCAGCCGGATCAACAAGAGCCTGGATGGGCTGCTGCGCCGCTTTGCCCAGCGCCGACTCGACGAGACCTATCCCTATCTGATCTTGGACGCGCGCTACGAGAAAGTCCGTCTCGACGGGGTGATCCAGTCGCAAGCGGTGTTCATCGCGATCGGGATCAACGGCGAGGGCCGGCGCCAAATACTGGGGGTGGAGCTCTCGAATCGGGAGTCGCGCTCGAGTTGGACGGCGTTTGTGACAGGGCTCACGACGCGCGGGCTCCACGGCGTGGAGTTCGTCGTGTCCGACGACCATGCCGGGCTCAAGCGCGCGGTGCGCGAGTTGCTCCCCGAAGCGGTCTGGCAGCGGTGCTACGTGCACTTCCTTCGTAACGCCCTCGACTATCTCCCCCGCAAGGCTGACGACGACTGCCGCCAGGAGCTGCGCTGGCTCTATGACCGACGCAATCTCAAAGAAGCCCAGCAGGACCTCCAGGCGTGGCTCACGCGCTGGGCGACCCGGTATCCCAAGCTCACGGATTGGGTCGAAGCCCACATCGGCGAGACCTTGAACTTCTACAGTCTGCCGCGCCAACACCACAAACATCTGAAATCGACCAACATGCTCGAGCGGCTCAACGAAGAGATCAAACGTCGCACGCGGGTGGTCCGGATCTTTCCCAACGCCGCGAGCTGCTTACGCTTGGTCCGAGCCCTCTGTGCCGAAACCCACGAGGGCTGGCTCGAGGATCATCGCTACCTGAACATGGAGTTCCTGAAGGAACAGAAGAAAGAACTGCGGACCGCCGCCTAACCGACCACGGCATCGGCTTCAGCCATGAAAACCTGTTTGCACAACTTGACGTACACAACCAAGGGTGCCTTGGTCTTCAGGGCGGTGGGTCCACTGAACCCCTTGGATCCACCCGCCACTTTCGCCTGTTTCCGTCCCGGTCTCCGAACCGGTGAGCCGTCACGAGCTGGGGTCAGGAAAGATGTGTTTCTTGGGCCACTCACCGTGATCCGGATCGGACTTGCTGAACCTATAATCGCCCTGATGTCCTTAGGTTTACGAGTGGCTATGCGCGGCCCAATTCGAGCGCTCGGCTGTGATGCGACTGGTAACTGCCAGTGACGCCCTGACCCGCCAACCGACCGAGAAATGATCATGCCTGTAGTCTGGAACTGTAGTGACCCCTCCAATCGTCTCTAGTCTAGTCATCGGGAGGAACCCGATTATGAATCCCAACAGGAAGACGGTTAAGTGTGAGCTTTGCGGGAGCGATGCCGAATTACTGGTTGTATCAGATGGCTTCGATGATGCCCCGACGAGCTTCACGGTTACGCGAACGTGTAGCGGTCCATGCGAAAAGAGGTACTTGCCGATGACGGCGCAGGAGATGCACGAGAGAACTGGGCTCCCGCTTACGGGGTGGTCCTAATAGTTTTCGATCGTGTCTTTAGTTCTCAAACTGAGACACTACCTGGCGTTCGCGAACATTGTTGGAGACTTCGCCGCTCGGCGCGTTACCCAGGATCATCCAGACACACCCTTCCTGAATCCCGGTGGCTTTATCGTGGCAGACGGCGAGATCGACTTCACCAAGTCATCGAACGAGCACGTGTTTCGACTAGGTACGACGATCATGACCTTGCCCGTTGAGGGGCTGGCTTCGCTGGAGTACTTTCTCGGGGATTCGTATGTCGCGACAGGCCGTCAAGACACCTCTTGCAGGCTGGACTCAGCGACCAAGGATCAGCCCGTCTGATCGGAACGTGCTGCCAAACCTCTCATCCTTCGCCCTCCAGCGTTAGGGCGGTTCGCTTCCACTCTCAGCTCGCCGTCACTGACGACGTTGTACCGGTCAAACACCGACCGGGTCTTGTGGCCGGTGAGTCGCATGGCCACTGGTTCCGAGATACCCGTCCTGACCATGTTCCGAACCGCGGTGCGTCGTATGTCGTGAAGCAACCTGCCGGGGCATCCGGGCGGGTTCACCCCCTTGCGGTCCGCGCCACGTTTGCAATCCGTTTGCAATTTGCCTCTAAGTGGCCTCCGGGGCCAACCTGCCTGGCGGCTAGGCGTGCCCGTAACTACCTGCCTTTAAAAGAGAAATGTGGCGGAGGGACTGGGATTCGAACCCAGGGAACGCTTTCACGTTCAACGGTTTTCAAGTGCGCTGCACCTGATCCCCAAGATCGCCGTTTTCATTGGTAATTCTTCACTGTCAACGGTTTGGCGCTGCCGCGAAAACTACGAGGAGTGCGTATAGATACGAGGAGTGAGGTCCTGATGGGGACAGTTTGGGGACAAATCGGCACTATAATTCTGGCGGCTCGCCCCGCCATGTCCCTCAGCCCTAGCGCCCCCGGCGACTCGTTTGAAGCCGCGGTCAGAACTGGCGATGTGGCTCGAGCAGGAACGGCTGAAAGCTCCGGTTCTCCGAGCCATCCTTGCGGCTGGCAACGCGGCTTGAACAGTTCGCTCGGATGCTTCTAAGCGATGCCTCACCCACCCCCCGACAGTTCGATCTCTCCAAACCCTGAAGCGGTCGAGCTCGAGTTCGCGTACCGGTTCTGCAAGTTCGTCCTACCGCTCGCCACCGTTGCGGTCGTGATTGGCGCGCTTACAGTCCCGTTCACCTATACCATGCCGGATCGTCTCTGGCTGTTATTGGCGTGCGGAGTACTGTTTGTTCTCTATGAAAGCCTCCGCCGGTTCGGGCTGCCGCGGATCAAATCGTTGTGGCACCTCGACGCGATGGCGGCCGGGATTCTCGTGCCCGGTGGTCTGATCAACGTAGCGGGGATGAGCTTAGCAGCCGACTCGGGTGCCACGGCGGGAACCATCGGTATCATGCTTGCCGCGGCACTCCTCTTCCATTCGACCGGGATGTTCTTGCTCGTAATGGTCGGGACATTCGTCTCGTGGTTACTCGTGGCCTCAACTTTCGGAGGCCCACCGCTCGCTCATGTCACGCACCTCGGGGTCGTCGCGCCGTCTCTCGCTCTGGCCATGCGGTGGGCAGCCAGGAACGCGTACTATGAACTCGTGGATCTGCGGACTCGGGAGCACAGATTGCTCCAGGAACTCCAGACAAACATGTCCCGTCTCCGCGACGAGGAGGCGAGTCGTGCGACGGCGGATCGCCTGCTGTATCAAGCTCAGCGTCACGAGAGCCTTGGTCTGTTGGCAGGTGGCGTCGCGCACGACTTCAACAACTTCCTACAGGCCATCATCGCCTTTTCGGAGTCGTTGCTCGGTGGGAAGAAGCCCGTCCAGCACCGCGATACCATTGAAGAGATCAAACGCACGGCCCTGAGCGCGGCCGACGTCAGCCAGCAGATGTTGACGTACTCAGGAGAATACCAGGACGTAAGAGCACCCGCGGATGTGACGGCGCTGATAGGCGAGCTCAGGCCGCTGATCAAAGCTAGCCTTCCCAAGGCCATCACCCTGGATTTCCAGTTTGGGCCGCGCGCGACCGTGTTGATGCATAAAGGACGAGTTCGTCAGGCGGTGATGAACGTCGTCCTCAACGCAGCCGAATCGATGCCACGTGGAGGCACCATCAGAATCTCCACGGCCGAGCTTCGGCTTCCCGATCAACCATCAAGCGAGCCGGGCGAGATGTTGGTCGGGGAACTGAAACAAGCGAAGCGATACTTTTGCGTGCGCGTCAGCGACGAAGGCTCCGGGCTGAAACCGGAGGTGGCAGCAAGGATGTTTGAGCCCTATTTCACGACCAAGGCAAGCGGTCATGGATTTGGTCTAGCCGTTACGCTGGGTATCCTCCAGGGGCACGGTGGCGGCGTGCGCGTTTTGACCGATCCTCACCCAGGGACGGTGGTTGAGCTCATCCTGCCCGAGGCTGATGCCGCCATCATCCATGACGAGACTGCCACCAAAGCGGACCAGCCGGCCCAGGCCCATTCGGTCCTCGTTGTGGATGACGAACCCTTTGTGCGAAAGGGGATCGCGGCGATGCTCAGCTCGATAGGTTGCAGTGCAATCACCGCCGACAGTGGGCGCGCTGCTCTCGACAAACTCTCGAAGCACGCCGGGGACGTGGACATCGCCATTCTCGACTACTCGATGCCGCAGATGACCGGACTGGAAGTGCTGCGCGAGATTCGCCGCTCTTACCCCAGGTTGCCCGTGGTGCTCAGTAGCGGTTTCATGATGAGTCGCGACAAGGACAGCGAGGCCCCAGACGCCTATCTCGCCAAACCCTACACCGCGTCCAAGCTACGACAGGTCATACACGAGGTGACGGCGCGACCCCAGTCCTCCGGCACCCGAACCCCCTTCCTCTGAATCAGGGTGCCGCGACTCCCGCGTCGGCCCAGCCGTAGCTCAACTCCTTCGGCCCGGCCCGCCCAGCCGTAGCGCGCCCTGTGTTGAGCTTCGGCGCGCGAAGGCTGGCGGTGGGGGCAGTCTCGAGCGAACCCGTCTCGCACGTCGATAAGCGAATAAAAGACGAATATTGGATGGGTCCCTACTATGTCCCGCTTCAAACTCCTTGACCGGCTCAGGGGGAGTGTCTTGGCGGGTAGCGTCGGTACCTCCGCATCGGAGGATAAGTTGTTGTCCTCGCGCGAGTCGCATCCCGGGGTCATCCCGGATTAAAACTTGGGTCATGCCTAGCCGGCCGTCACCGGCGAGCAACCGGAATGACAAGGGGATTTTTGTTTCTGACGGGAATTACCACAACACTGCTGCTCATATTCTTTATTGGCTATGAGTGGTCCGGCGGCCGCCTGGCGTTCTTTGGCCTTGAAGGTGATCAGGATCTTGAAGGTCCCATAGAGGCTCTCCTCTATTGGATAACCTTGTTTTTTTGGATCGGAGTAATAGGAAGCCTGGTTTTGATTGGGAGAATGGGCGGTCGCAATTCCTCACAGTCTTGAAAAGACTGAAGTTTCGATTTATTTCAAGGCTACTGCTCGAAGCTCACCACGATCTGCTGCAGTGCTGCCGAGCTGGTTGGGAGCTCGCTCTCCCCGGCGGGGACTGCGTTCGCCCACAGGATAAAGCTGAGAACGTCGACGTACTCCTGCCGGCTGAGGCTACCCGGTTCCTTGAGCGGCATGAGCTCCTCGACCTGGGAGAGCATAGTCTCGACGCTGACGCCCTGCCAGCGAGTGGTGAACTCCAGCCCGCGGAGTGGCGGGCCTCCGTCGATCGTGTTGCCAAGCAGGTCGTCGCGATGGCAGGCGCTGCACTGCTGCCGGTAGATCAGCTCGCCGCGACGGGCCTGGTCGAGAGCATAGATCCCCTCACGGGTAGTCGTCGCCTCCTGTGACCCGGAACTCGCCGACCCGACCGCCGTGATGGCGGCGAGGCACGTGACAACGGACAAACGGCGCGGCATGGTCACGTGCGATCATAGCCCGCAGTGAGCTCGAAGCGCCGCGACGATACGCGCCCTTGGCGGGTATGGCCGTCGGGGTTAAGATCGGGCTCCTGTCAGTGTGAGAAGCCTGCGAGGTCGGCCTTCGTGCGCAGGTGAAGAAAGGACAGACGATGACCAGAGCATACGTATCCGGGGCGGTAGCCGCAGCTGCCTTCGCCCTGCTCGTCTCCGGGTCAACCGCCTGCGCCCCCGTTGGAGATGGACCCGGTGACGAGACCGTCCAGCTCGATGATGACGACGTCGGCGGCGGCGTCACTGGTGACCAGGGACCGGAGGCTGGCGTCTGGGTCATCGCGGAGACCCGAGACCTGCCGACGAAGTACATCAAGACCGTCGTGACTGACGATCATGGGCGCTACCTCCTCCCAGACCTACCCGATGCGGGCTACGACATCTGGGTCCGTGGCTACGGCCTCGTTGATTCACCCAAAGTCCGAGCCAGGCCCGGTCAGCACCTCGACCTCACCGCGGTAGCGGCACCAGACCCGGCGGCAGCGGCTGAGTACTACCCAGCCAATTATTGGTACGCGCTGCTGGAGCCTCCGCCGAAGATCGACTTCCCAGGAACGGGACCCAACGGAAACGGAATCCCCGAAGCGCAGCTGACCCAGGGGGCCTGGCTCGGCAACATCAAGATGACAAACGCGTGCACCCAATGCCATCAGATGGGGACCAAGGCTACCCGTGAGATTCCGCCGGAAATTGGCCGCGAGTTCGACAACTCGTACGACGCGTGGGAGCACCGCACGAAAGTCGGTGCCAGTGGCCCCTATATGGCGAGCAGGCTCGCTCCGCTCGGCCGCCCGCGAGCACTCGAGGTTTTCGCCGATTGGAGCGATCGGATCGCCGCAGGCGAATTACCACCGGATGTGCCACCGCGGCCACAGGGTGTGGAGCGAAATCTGGTGGTGACGCAATGGGAGTTCGGTACGGACAGGACCTTCGTCCATGATGTCGTCTCGACGAACCGTCAAGATCCCACGATAAACGCGTACGGACCGATCGTAGGGGTTGCCGAACTGAGCGGGAATTTCATCGAGCTCCTCGACCCGGTGGACCACGTCGACCGGCGGATCGAGATACCGCCACACGACCCGAGCTTGCCGGTAATCTGGGGACAGAACATCCTTGAGCCATCGCCATATTGGGGCGAGGAAAAGATCTGGGCACCAACGCTCGCACCCCACAACCCCATGTTCGACAGTGCAGGTCGAGTCTGGATCACGGCGCGCGGCGGATGCCGCGTGTTCGATCCGCGTACTGATGAGGTGACTCACGTGCCTGGGTGCCAGGCTGGGCACCACTTGCAGATCGACGACAACGATGTCCTATGGGCCGACTCGGGAGGCGGCACCACCTACTTCGACATCCCACAGTGGGACGCGACAGGTGACGATGAGGCTTCGGGCGGTCTGATCACCTTCGTGCTAGACACGAACGGCAACGGTGTCAGGGACGAGCCGCCCGTGGCGTGGGGCGAACCACTTGACCCTGCCAGAGACACGGCCCTACAACCGGGCGGCTACGACGTCATACCGAATCCGGTCGATGGATCTGTCTGGATTTCCAGGCACACCATTCCCGGCCAGCTCGTGCGGGTTGACCCCGAAACACGGCTCTCGGAAGTCTACGAACCACCCTACATGAACGAGCACTCGCCGGTCGATGCCTACCTGCCGCATGGAATCGACGTCGATCGTCAGACGGGCGTGATCTGGACGGGGTTGAACAGCGGTCACTTCGCGGAGTTCGACAGGGCGAAATGCGCGGCGTCGCTCAACGGGCCCGAAGCGACCGGCCAGCACTGCCCTGAGGGATGGACCCTGCACGAGGTGCCCGGACCGCAGTTCAAGGGTGTGACCGATTCGGGCGGTGCGGACTCGCACTACCTGAATTGGATGGATTGGCACAACACGTCAGGGTTCGGTGACAACACGCCGATCCTAACCGGCACCGGATCCGACTCCCTGCTCGCACTCGACGATGGAGAGTGGGTGACCATGCGTGTGCCCTACCCGATGGGCTTCCATCCTCGGGGCCTCGATGGCCGAATCGACGATCCCGACGCGGGCTGGAAGGGGCGAGGGCTATGGTCCACGCATGCCGAGCAGTCCACCTGGCACCAGGAAGGTGGAAAGGGCGAGCGGCCAAAGATCGTACAGTTCCAGCTTCGCCCGGACCCGCTCGCCAAGTAGCTCGAAACTCGACCGGGGCGTCAATCGAACGGAACCTTGGCCGGGATGATCGAGCTGTGCTCCCGGCGTGTCCGCGGTTGCCACCTCCGAGTTCAGAGTGATGCTGCTCAGCGCGTCCGCGTCCGGTGGTAGTTCCGCCGGGCCGGAAGGAAACCCACCTCCCCTTAGCACGTACGCGATGATGTCGACATACTCTTGGTCGGTCATGCTGCCCGGGTCGTTGTGCGGCATCGTGACCGTGATCAACTCGAAGAGCTCGCCCACCGACCGGCCTTCCCACCGTTGATTGAACTCGTTGCCGAAGAGCTCTGGCGCCAAGCCGCCGCCGTGACACGCGTTGCAGCGCTCGTCGAAGAGCGGCGCGGCGCGGTCCGCTTGTGCTTCCGTAAAGATTCCGTCCCTCTGAGATCGAGACGGCTGCGCCGCCAAATCGAAACGGTCACTTATCGGGCTCGACAGGCTGAGTGCCGCTATCCCGACGACGAGTGCCGCGGTTCGCAAGTCCTCACCCTTCGTGCGACTCACCGGCGACCCTACTCGAATATCAGCCCGAGCGTGTCGGTGAAGTCGAGGTACGCGAACCCACCCATCTCACCGTTCGGTCCGCCGTTCGTCCACCTTGCGCCCTTCTCCTGCCCGATGCGCAACCAGGTCTCGCGGTCGATCTCACCGCGGCCGACGGAAATGTGCTGAATCGCATTCCCCTTCTGCTTGTCGAGTGTGTCGGTCCAGGGATTGGGCCCTCCCACTGGCTCGATCAGCTCGAGCCCGATATTCTGCAGACGGAGCGTGGCCGCTCTGACCTTCGAGTTCACGTCCCAGAGGCCGGGCGGAAAGGGAAACGGCACGATCTGCGGCGGAAAGAGGATGGGCTCGACCGGGGCAAGACCGAGGATGTCGGTGAACCCGTCGATAGCGGCCTCAACGTCTCGGACGGCAAGCCCGACGTGCCTGACCGGGAGGCCACCAAAGAGACCGGTTTGACGAGCCATCGTGGCCTGAGGATCGGGCCTACGGTCGTATGGCTGGAGCTCGATCGTCAGCCCGAGTCGCTCCCTGAAGTCGACGTAGGCGAACAGCCCGTCCTGACCCGCGGAAAGGGTGCCCCCCTTCGCGATCATCGCATCGCGAACCTCTTCCAGGTCGGCGTCGACGGCGAAGCCGATCTGATGCGCGCTGGTCCCGAACTCCTCGAGGTGCTGACGGATTGGCCCCGATGTGCCCACCGGCTCGAGCACTTCGATGTGAAAGCCCGGCATACCGACCTCCGAGCGCTTCGCCGGCTCGCGCGATCCGTCCGGCAGCGGGATCTGCACTAGGGTCACTTCCGGCACTGGGATGCCGAACGCGTCGGCATAACTACGGAGTGCGGCATCGATGTCGGGCACCACGACCCCGACGTGAGTGGCCGCCGGCAGGGCCCGAGGACTCTGCACGCTGACGACCGGGGTGAGGGCCCAGAAACCGAGGACCAGGGCCAGACTGCTGGCTAGTACGGCAACGCGTCGCATCGTCCCCTCACCACACTAGATGTCGGTCAGCATCCCGTCAGCATCGCCGATTCTCTCGACCTCCACTCCGGCCTTGTCCAGCAGAGCCATATGCAGATTCATGATCGGCAGCTTCGCCGACGCAGGGTAGTCGATGTACTGATCGCCTTGAACCGTGCCGCCCAGTCCACCGATGACGAGGGTCGGGAGATCAAGCGGACTATGAAGATCACCATCGCTCTGGCCTGCGCCGTACACGATGGCCGAGTGATCGAGCAGCGAACCGTCGCCGTCTGGGGTGCTGTGCATCTTGGTGAGAAACCGCATCAGTAGCTCGATGTGGTACGTGTTGATCTTGGTCAGCTGCTTGTGCTTGTGCGGGTTGTTCTGGTGATGCGAAATCTCGTGATGCCCCTCGGGAACGCCGATGTTCACATACGTCGTGTTGCCCTGTTCGCGCGCGACCGCATACGTGACGACCCGGCTGAGGTCGGCTTGGTACGCGAGGAAGATCAGATCGAAAAGGAGAGTGACGTGGTCCTCCCACTCCTCAGGAATACCCACGGGCCGTTCTATCAGATCAAAGGCGGAGGATGCGCTCTGCGTCTCGGCCTTCTGAATTCGCCGCTCGACGTCGCGCACGGCGTCGAGATACTCGTCCAGCCTTTGCCGATCGGCGGCGGCGATGTCGAGGCCCAAGCGTGTGAGATCAGATGCCACCGCGTCCAGGACGCTCTTGTCTGCACGAATTCGCGCCAGCCGATCGGCAGGATCGCTCTCCTCCCCGAATAGCCGCTCGAAGATGATGCGCGGGTTTCTCTCCATCGGGTTCGGAACCGTCGCCGATTTCCACGACAGGGTGTTGACATAGAGACAGCTGTAGCCGTTGTCGCACGAGCCGACTGCGTCGGATGGCTCGGTGCATAACTCCAGCGATTCGAACAACGTGTCCCGTCCCAAGACCCGAGCGGCGTACTGGTCGGCCGTGGTCGACAGAATCGGGTCACCGAGCTGCGCCGCTGCACCTGAGAGCCAGGCGGCTTGGTTGCGGGTGTGGGGACCGCCACCGTCCCCAAGCCCAGCCTGGTAGTTGTTCAAGCCGCCCAGAATCGTCAACCTGTGGCGCACCGGTTCCATCGCTTCGAGGATAGGTGGCAAGACGAAGCCGCGACCGGGCACGTCCGGTTTCCACAGCGGCATGTGTATGCCGTTGGGAACGTAGATGTAGCCCAGACGAGGCACGGGATTCGCCGCCGTTCGGCTGGTCGCCGTCAGGGCTGGCACCATGGCGTCTAAAAGAGGAAGGGCCAGTGTGGCACCGGCACCGCGCAGGAACGTCCGCCGCGGTATGGCTCTCTTGGTGACGATCATGGCTCGCTCCTTTCGGGACCTCATCTCTCGCCGCCAGCCGCCCGGCGCATCTGGAACGGTTCACTGTTGATGATCGCCGTCACCAACGACGAAAAGCGATAGTTGTCGGCCTCGGCCTCGCGGACAATCCGACGAACCGCCGGGGCGTCATAGTGCTCGGTGCCGCGACCAATCGCGTACATCAGCAGCCTGTCGGCCAACGTGCGAACGAAGCGCTCGGGAGTCGCTACCAGGATACCCCGAAGATCGTGTATTCCGCTGAACGGTGTCCCGTCCGGCATCGCTCCGGACGCATCGATCGGCCGAAAGCCCACATCGACCTCCCTCCATTTTCCGGTCGCGTCAAACTGCTCGAGCGCGAAGCCAACAGGGTCGATCGTGGCATGGCACGACGCGCAGACAGGGCTGGCGCGATGCTGCGCCAGCAGCTCGCGCACTGTCAGCACGCGGCCATCGCTCTGCTTCTGCTCAGGTAGAGGTGGGACGTTTGCCGGCGGCGCCGGGGGCGGCGTCCCGAGCAGGTTATCGAGAATCCACTTCCCGCGAACCACCGGCGATGTGCGCGTCGAGCGCGACGTGACGAGGAGCACGAGGCCCTTGCCCAAGAGGCCTCGCCGCGGACTGTCCTCACCGAGATGAACGCGGCGGAAGTCAGTCCCGACGATGTACGGAATGCCGTAGTGCTTGGCCAATCGTTCGTTGACGAACGTGTAGTCGGTGTCGAGGAGGTCGAGAACGCCGCGATCTTCACGGATGATGCTGTCGAAGAACATCTCGATCTCGATTCGGAAGGCACGCCTCAACGCTTCATCGAAGTTCGGAAAGATGGGATCCGACGTCATGGCGGCATCGAGGTTACGCACCCACAACCACTGCGCCGCGAAGCTGCTGGTCAGCGCGGAGGCACGCTCATCAGCCAACATCCGACGCACCTGCGCCTGCATCACGCCGGGCTGGTGCAGGCGACCTCCGGTAGCCAGATCCAGTAGCGCATCGTCTGGAATGCTGCTCCACAAAAAGAACGACAGCCGCGAGGCGAGCTCGAGGTCGCTGATCTGATAGACCTGGTTCGGCGGTAGGTCGTCGGGATCCTTCTCGATACGGAAAAGAAAATTTGGGTTGGCCAGGATGCCGCGGACGCCGCGCTGGATACCGGCTTCGAAGTGTCCCTCTGCCCGACCCTCTGTGTACAGGCTCATCAGCGTGGACACATCGTGGTCGCTGACTGGCCGACGGTACGCCCGACGAGCCAGGGTCGAAAGAATGGTCCGGGCACATGGCTCTTCTTCTGAAGGCTGGTCCGGAACGCACACAAAGATCCGCTCCCGGTTGGCGGTGTGTCCGGCGCCGGCTACCGTCAGCGGTCCCTTGATCCAGACATCCGAGACGCCAGGCAACGAGAGATGAGTTTGCGGGGTACCTGGGCCCGCCCCCTGATCCCGCCCGAAGAAGAGCTTCCGGTCGCCCTCCGACAGCAGTTGCGGACTCTCGTTCACAAAGGCGGCGGTGATGTACCTCGGCCCCGCCTCGATCGGTAGCCGGACCACATGGCTCTCAGCCGGTGGTCCGCCATACTCGTCGTCAGTTCGTTCCGGCGCGACGACGTCGAAGAGACCGATCCGCTCACCATCGAGTGCAAGCTCGATGTGTCCCGTCCCACCGCCGAGCACGTTGACCTCTATCTCGTAGTCGCCGTCGACCGGGAAGATGTGATCGATTCGTATCCCGCCTCGCGTTCCGAAGGGCAGTCCGTTGAAGTACACGCTCTGATCGAGATCTTCGTGCACTCGGAACTGCAGCTCGGCGGGGGGCGGAGCAGCCCCCACGGCGAGGCGGCTCACGCGGTTCGCCACAGACAGATAGACCTCCATGAGCGACTCCGTCAGCCGAAGCGAGGACGCGATGTTGTCAAAGGGCGCGTCGCCTCCACCCGAGTTGTCAATCGGAAGGAGGTTACTGAAGTCCATGTCGACCGCCAGGAGGTCGCGCACGGCGTGCCGGTATTCGGTCCGATTGAGGCGATGGAGGCTCTCCGTGCGCCCGGGATTCGGATCAATGGCCGCCGCCCGATCGAGCTCGGTCTCGAGCCATGACACGAACCCGTCGTAGACGACCTTCTCGGGGCGGGGTCGCCCTGGCGGAGGCATCAGACCGCCCCGCAGCTTTCGAACGACCTTCTCCCACAACGCCGAATGCTGACCGACTGCTGACAGGTCGGCGTCGCCGAGATTGAGGTTCCCGGAGGTGAGGCGAGCGTTATGACATCCCACGCAATACCGGTCGACGACCGCCCGCTGGGTCGCCGCATCGACGGCCTGTTCAGCCTCGGCTCCTCGCACAGAAGGCGCGGCGAGAACGAGCGCCAGGAAACACGCCGACGCGACGACTGCTTGGCTCTTCATCGTGCCCCTCAACGCGTGTTCAGCCTGAACTCCTGCCCTGGCGCCGTGATGTGGTCCCCCGACGGCGGGATACGGTCGTCGACCAGCACGAGGCCCTTCGGTCTCGAATTGCCGGGCTTTATCCACGCGATCCGTGAGCCTGTGAAGATATCGTCCGGGAACTTTGCTCCGGACAGCGTCAGCGAGTAGAACTGGGTCTCCTGAGGACCAACCTTCTGGACCTTCCAAACGGCCACGTCAGCCTTGCGGTCGTAATCGTAGCTGACGCCGCGGTAGCCCTCACCGGTTGCGGTCACCACCGAGCTCTCGCCTGGCAGCACGAGCGAGATAGTCACGTCCTCGGCCACGAGGCCTTTCCCCGGAGTGCCGGTGTTGCCGACCGTCAGCGTATAGGTCGCCCCGTTGCCACGCTGCTCGCCCGGTCTAATGTGAGCGGTGAGCGGCACGAGCAGCCCCTCGAGCATGATGAAGTCTAGGATCTCCGCAAGCTGCGACTCGGGTAGCCGCTCTCTCGACCAGTTACCCATCCATGCCGGTGCGTGCTCGTACACGATCCCCTTGAAGTGGTCGAGGTCGACCTCCGTGGCCACTCGACCAAGGTCGCGTCGAGGATGCAGCATTTCACCGCTATGACACTGCGTACATCCGTGGGCCGTCGCGACGCGTTGTCCTGCCGGTGCGGTCTCCGGCGGCGCGGGAACTCGCCAAGCTCCAGGTTCGTCCACCCGGTCGGTGGTGCGCAGGTACGCGTAGATGTCTGCCAGCGTCTCGTCGCTTACCCCGGGGAATCGCGGCATCACGCCCCAGGGTTGACGAACGGCCCGTTTGAATTGCGAGAACGTCAGGCCGCGTCCGCCAGCCAGGTCGGGACCGAAGCCACCTTGTCCGCTGCGGCCATGACACAACCCACACAACGCACCACCTCCAGCTCCCATGAACGCGCGCTGTCCGTTGGCCGCATCACCTGCCGGGCTTGCAGACTGCGCTGCTGGGCCGGTGGATAGCAACGGCACCAGAATCAGCAAGATCGCAGTGTGCTTGGTCATCGTTTTTCCCACACCGAACGTACCATCACGAGACCGGTCGCGGGTCCCCCGGGCCACTAGAGCTCGGCGAGCCCGTCCGGGTGACCAAACTCCTTGAGCTGACCGGTACTGTCGCCGAGCTGCTCTGCCGGTACCCCGGCCTTGCCGAGCAATGTGATGAGCAGGTTGGCCTCAGGCACGTAGTCGTCGATCGGATACGCGAGGTGCCGGCCGCCCTTGATCCGGCCACCGCCGCCACCGATCACGATGTTCGGCAGGTCGATGATCGCATGCTGGTTAGGATTGCCCAACCCGCCGCCGAACAACAGCACGATGTTGTCGAGCAGCGACCCCCCATCACCGTCGGGTGTCGCCTGCAGTTTCTCGAGGTAGTAGGACACCAGTTGGACGTGATACGCGTCGATCTTCGCTACGTCGTCGATCTTCTGTGGGTTGTTCCCATGGTGGGAGCTTGCGTGGTGCTGGCCCACCACGCCGATGTCAGGGTAGGTCCGTGGACTCAGTTCCCTCGCCATCTGGAACGTGATGACCCTCGTGACGTCGGCTTGATATGCCGCGACCTGTAAATCGAACATCAGCTTGACGTGCTCGTCGAACGTCTGGGGAATATCCGCCGGACGAGGCGGCAGCTCCAACGTTGGATCATCGGTGTGGGCTTCCGCCCGCTGGATACGCGCCTCGATGTCTCGGACGGATTCGAGATACTGAGTCAGTACTCGACGGTCTCCGCTGCCTAGTTGCGTGCGCAGTTCCGAGATCCGATCCGTGACCGCGTCCAGAATGCTGCTACTAGTCTCGAGGTGACGACGCTGTTCCTCAGGGGTTGCGCCGTCCCCGAACAACCGCTGGAATACGACGCGGGGATGAACCTCCATCGGCAGTGGCGTCGTCGGGTCTTTCCACGACACGGTGTTCTGATAGATACAGCTGTACCCCGCGTCGCAGTTCCCTACCATCTGCTCGTTCTGCTCGGTGGCCAACTCGAGCGATGGCAGGACCGTCTGCTGCCCCAGCACGTCGGCGGCGATTTGGTCGGCGCTGACACCCGCGCGCACGTCGGCGCCCTCGGTGAATTTTGCGTGGGTGCCGGTGATCCATGCTGCGCTCGCTCTGGAGTGGGGGCCCGGCGGTGATCCCATGGCCTCAGCCTGCAGGTTGGCGAGGCCGCTCACCACGACCAGCTTGTTCCGAAACGGCTCCAGCGGCTTCAACGATGGCGTGAGATCGAACTGCTCGCCGACGCTCCCCGGCGTCCAGTACTCTCGAATGAAACCGTTCGGCGTGTAGATGAACCCCAACCGGCGAATGGGAGCCGCTGCCGACTTCGCGACAGCCGTGAACGCCGGCACCATCGCGTCGAGGAGCGGCAGCGTCAGCGAGACTCCCACGCCGCGAAGAAAAGTCCGACGCGGTAGCGCTCGTCGTGTGACTATCATGGCTTCACCTATCGCGTCCGTCACCGTCGCGCGACGTCGGCGACTTGAGCCGAATTCTCCAGCGGGCCCACGGTGCGCATCTGAAATGGCACGCTTTTCACGATACCGAGAATGAGGGACGAGAAGGAGTTATGGTGCTGCGCGGCCGCGGTCGTGATCCCGCGAACGGCCGGCATGTCGTAGTACTCCAGGCCCCGGCCAAGCGCGTAGATCATCATCTTCTCGGTCAAGGTGGCGACGAAGACATCCGATTTCGCGAGCAGCGCGGCGCGCAAGCCCGCGACACCATCGAAGGACGCCCCGTCCGGCATCTGTCCGGTCGCGTCAACCGGAAGCCCGGCGTCCTTGGTTCGCCATTCCCCCAGGGGACTGAAATTCTCGAGCGCGAACCCCAACGGGTCCATCACCCGGTGACACGAGGCGCACACCGGGTTCCTGCGATGCTGCTCCATCCGTTGGCGCAGCGTCCCCTTGAGCTCCGTTGCCTCGAGTGGGGGGACGTCCGCCGGAGGGTTGGGAGGCGGCGCGCCCAGCAGATTCTCGAGCACCCATTTCCCTCGTGTCACCGGCGAGGTTCGGTTCGCCTGCGACGTCACCGTCAGAATGCTTGCATGGCCGAGCAGGCCCCGACGATTCTCGTCGGCGACCTGAATCCGTCGGAAATGACTGCCGTAGATACTTGGGACCCCATAGTGCCTGGCGAGTCGCTCGTTGACGAAGGTGTAGTCGGCGTCCAAGAAATCCACGACACTCCGGTCCTCACGCATGATCGTTTCGAATAACAGTTCCGTCTCGCGTCGCATCGCCTGTCGCAGGTTGTCGTCGAAGTTGGGAAACATATGCGCGTTGGGGTCGATACCCTCGACGTTCCGCAACCGCAACCACTGCCCGCCGAAGTTCTTCACGAGTGCTCCCGATCGCTCGTCGGCCAGCATCCGGCGGGTCTGAGCCTCCAGGACGTCGGGATCGCTGAGCTCGCCGCTCACCGCCAGTTCGAGCAGCTCGTCATCTGGAACGCTGCTCCACAGAAAGAACGACAGCCGCGAAGCGAGGGTAAGGTTGTCGATTCGATATGTATCCCCTGGCGAGAGGTTGGGCGGGTCCGCGACGATCCGGAATAGGAAGTCAGGGCTCGAAATAATGCGCTCCAGGCCGATGCGGATGCCGGTCTCGAAATCGCCGTCCGCCCGGCCGTGCTGGTAGAAATCCAGCAAGTCGGTAACGTCCGCATTCGTCAAGGGACGACGATACGCCCGCCGCGCCAAGGTCGCCAAGATTTGCCGCGCACACGACTCCTCAGCTGCATCCCCTGCGGGACGACAGGCAAAGATCCGCTGGCGGCTCGGCGTGTCACCCGGTCCCGTGGTGTCAAATGGACCGGTGAACGACACTTGGCCGACATACGGGCCAGCGTAGCCTCCCATTCGGGTCAGTCGAAACGACGAGATCCCCGGTGGTCTGAGGAACGGCGCGAGGTGATCCTCGAGCTGGCCGGAGGTTGTCTGGATGAAGGTCACAGCCACGTCGTGAAGGCCAGCGTTGATCGGTATACGGATTTCCCAGTCTGTATTCGCCTGGATATCCGCACCGGGGATCGTGTGCTTGATCGGCTTCTGGTCCATCTTCTCGAGGAAGATCTGCTCGCCGTCGATAGACACCTCGATGAAGTTCGGCTCTGCCTCCGACTCACCAACCCCGGTGAACGCCTGAAAGCGGATCACGTAGTCGGCGTCAACCGGAAAATAGCGCCGAATAAGGGTGCCCCCACGAGTGCCGAAGGGAAGCCCCTCGAGCCGATCATCCTGCGACAGATCGGGCGGGACGATGTACGTGTCCCCGTCGGGGGGCAGAGTCACGTCGCCAACGGCCACGCGGCTGATTGTGCGCGCGGCAGTCACATACTGATCGAGATGAGTCGGCGTCATCCCGAGGATGCCAGCGATGTTGTCGAAACCGTAGCTCGCGTCGTCGCGTGGCAGAATCGTGGTGTAGTTCAGCCCCTCGAGCGCCAAGAGGTCTCGGATCGCGTTCGCATACTCGGCACGATTGAGACGGTGCAGCGCCTCTGTGCGTCCGGGATTCGGATGGGACGCCGCCGCTTGGTCCAGCTTCCGCTCCAACCAGGACGTAAGCGCGTCGTAGACAGCTGGTTCGGGCCGCGGGTTCCTCGGGGGCGGCATCGCCCCAGCCCGCAGTTTGCGGACGGCTTTCTCGAGCAGTTCGGAGTGCACGTCCATCCGTTCGAGGTCGACACTTTCTAGAGAAACGCCAGCGGTCCTGAGCCGATCGCTGTGACACCGGACGCAGTACTGGTCGAGAACGGCTCGGGCGTCAGAGGCAGCGACGATGCTGGCCGGTGACTGCTCGGCGGTCGCAGAATCGCTTGACGCCACCAGCACCAACGCGGTCGCGAGCACCCAGGGCGCCGTCGTCCTCACCTCTCCACCTCAAGACCCTTGGCGATCATCGCGTCACGGATGATCGCGGCTAGCTCGGGCTGGACGTGGTACGTAATACCCAGGCCAGAGCCTTTCGCAAGGTCCAGCGCCGTTTCGCCGCTCTTCATCCTATGGTCGAGCGGCACACCTTCGTCGACCAACCACCTCACGAGACCTTCGGCGCCACGAATGACTGCACCGTGCAGCGCAGATGCTCCCATCCAGTCGCCTCCGGTGAGGGTCCCGGTCGACGCCGATGCCTCCGCATCGAAGGTGGTCCGGACGTCGTTGCCAAGGGTCTGCAGCAACTGGACAGCTTCGAGCGCCTCGTCAGGGGTTCCCGGTGATTCGCCAATGGTGTACCCGACTCCTGCGGCTGCCAGGAGCGGGCTGACACCTTGCGTCGTTCCAATGGAAGGGTCGGCGCCTTTGGTCATCAGAAACCGCATGAACTCCAGGTCGCAGTGCTTCGACGCAATGTAGAACGGCGTGGCGCCGGTGAAGCTGACGCCTGGAAACAGTCCGAGCGCCATGTGCGGCGGAAAACGCGGGCCGTCGTCCCAGTCGACGCGATCATTGATCTTCGCACCGCGAGTCAGCAGCAGCTCAGCCAGCTCGAGCGTGTCGATGTTCCCTGACGGTGTCCTGGGCAGCCAGGGCGACAACCCGCGGTTCCCGGCCCGGCGCATGAAGGCGAGGACGTGAAGTGGACGCCCGTGCAGCGGGTCGTCGCGGTTCGGATCCGCTCCGCGCTCTAGCAGAAACGCCGCGAGCTCCCAGTGCGCGTTGATCATCGAGAGCACGAGCATGGTCGTGCCATCGGGCGCAGTCGCGTCGAGGTCGGCACCCTGATCAAGCAGTTCCCGAGTCACGTCGAGGTCTCCGGCCCGCACGGCAAACATCAGGGCGTTCATCCCGGTCCTGGACCGTGTCTCTAGATCCGCCCCGGACTCGACGAGCAGGTTCACCGCCGCGCGGTGCCGCTCCGCCGCGGCCCACATCAGTGCGGTTTGGTCCCGGATCCCTTCCTGGACGTTCAGGTCGGCATCATGGGCCAGGAGTCGTTGCAGCACGTCCACGTGACCGGATCGCGCCGCGATCATCAGTACCGTCTCGCCACTCGTGCCCCGACTCGTGCTCGGGTCCGCCCCGGCTCGCAGCAGCGCTTCGACGACGGCGACGTGGCCGTTCTGGGCCGCGATCCAGATCGGCGCGATGCCATACCGGTTTGTCGACGACACCTCCGCTCCGGCCTCGATCAACCGGGTCACGGTGTCCAGGTCACCGTGGTGGGAGGCCCAGTGGAGGGCCGCGGTGCCGTCAGGACCGGTCTCGTTCACGTCCACGCCTTGCTCGAGAAGGGTGTCGATCAACGCCCGATCGAGGCGCTTGGCCGCAGTAGTCAGCGAGGTGTCACTCGCGGCCTCACCGGCTTCCACCGAGCCAGCCCAGACAGCGAGCGCGAGCACCACACCCCCGCGCAGGCTAGAACGCCGAATCCTCGTGATTCTGCTACCCATCAAATGGGCCTGGTCTCTTCCTGGGTCTACGCGGCGTGGGCACGCGAGGCCCGCAGTTCCAGAGCCTAGCCCACCAACTTGCAGTATAGACCACCAGCGTGACTCCCCCTCGGGACCAGCCAGGTCCGTGGTACGCGTTAGGCGGGTCCGTTCTTGGCCGGTTGAACGGGGGTGCGAGCGGGTCTCACGCTCCACAGGCCCGGCTCGACGGGGCGAGGCTGTGCCCTACTTGTCGTACGGCTCCGTCGCGGTGGGCTGGCCCTGGACATCGACAGCCGTGACGACGAGAAGCGGGAACTCAGCGTCGTCCAATGAGTCGACCCGCTGGAAGTTCCCTCGAGATGGCTCAACAACGATGTCCCCAACGGCGAAGACAGCGCCCACGGTGAGCAACCCGGTGTCGTTGACCATCGGTGGCTCTGGCGGCTCCAGCCCCCGGTCTCGATAGGCCGCACGTAGAAGCTCTGCAGTATGGGGCTGCGCTTTGTAGAAACCGGCGAAGAACACGCCGTCCGCGAGCGAGGTCGGCGTCCATCCCAGTACGTTCTCCACGCCCAGCTTTGCGCCATGGTTCAGCAGATACGTCGCGACGCGGTTCCAGCCACGATAGGAGGGACCGAACAACGGAGTTTCGCCGTTGTTGTTGACGGCGTTGACGTCGAAGCCAAGTTCCTCCACCAGATACCGCACTGCTGCAAGGGCCTCGGTTTCGGTACCCGCATCCTCGTTCGGATTGAGCGTCGAGCCGCCTGCGGCCAAAAGCAACGGCGTGTCATTGTCACGGTTCAGGATCCGGGTATCGGCGCCGTGGTCGACCAGTAACTTCATCATCGGAAGGTCGACGAGCTTCGAGGACAGTAGAAAGGCCGTCGCCCCAAACCTGATCATGCGGTTCCGGTACCCGTCGGCGAAGCTCTTGTCCATCTGCGCATCGATGTCGACGCCGCTGGCCAGGATTCTTGCTGCGAGCTCCAAACTGTCCAGCGTTCCGGTCGGTTCGGGATTGAGGGGCCCGAACTTGGCGTTGAGCCGGCGGGTCCAGGCAACCTGATGCAGTGCGGTGTATCCGGGCCCGAGGTTCGGATCCGCCCCTTGGTCGAGGAGGTACGCTGCGAGCTCGTAGTGGCGGTTCTCGATGGCGAGGATCAGATTCGCTCGGCCGTCAGGCTTCCCGTCGTTCACGTCGGCGCCGGCCGCGAGCAGCGCCGCGACCGCCCCGATGTGGCCTTCACGACTCGCCCAGTTGATCGGGGTCAGCTCCCAGCCGTCCAGGTTGACGGCCCAGGTGGGGTCACGATGCGCTCGAAGGCCGATCGGATCGTTGACCCGCGATATCCGCCCTCCAATCTGAGGCATCTCCGATGGCCCAGTCGACCGCGCGTCGACGTTGGCTTTCGAGCCGGTTGACGGATTCCCCTCCTGCACCAATACTTCGATGGCGCCTACGTTGCCCGCGGCCGCCGCGTGCATGAGCGCCGTTTGACCTCGTGCCGATTCGCTGACATTTGGGTCTGCGCCGTGGCGCAGGAGCGCCCGAAGCGCGGCGGGGCGACCGGCTCGGGCCACCATCATCAGGACTGGCTCGCCATTCACCAGCGAGTTCGGATCCTCCCCGGCCTGCAGCAACCGCTCGATGACCCCCGCGTGCCCTTTGTAACACGCGAGCGACAACGGCGTGGCACCGTTCCGGGTCGTCGCGTTCGAGTCGGCACCGGCATCAAGCAGCAGGTCTGTCGATGTCACGTCGCCGAGATGGGCTGCCCAATGGAGAGCGGTCGTACCATCGAGCTCCGCAGAGTTGGCGTTGGCCCGCTCAGCCAATAGCGCGCGAACCGCAGCCGCATCACCCTGCCTGACCGCGTCGATCAGTGGGACCTCAGCGGCACCCGTCTGCCCGGGCAAGACACCGGTCAGAACGACACAGACACCGACGAGAGAAACGTCCAGGCGACGGCGCAACATTGACACTCCACTAGTCCAGGAGCTCTACTCGGGTAATCCTGGCTGTCCGCTTGTTCGTCATCCAGAGAACGACCGCCTCGGTCGTCGGGTCGTACGCGATCTTCTTCGTGTCGAACTCCGTCGGCATCTGATACTCGATCACGTCTCCCGTCCGGGGATCCAGACGCAGCAGACGTTCGGACATATTGCTCGGTGCATAGACGTACCCATTTCTGTCTGGCACCGTTGCGGTGTACGGCGTCGAGTACTCGGGAACGTTCCACCGTCGAACCTCCTGCGTACGTGTGTCGAACCTGAAGATCTTATCGTTCAGGTACTCTCCGTACCAGAGGCGATCCTCGTCGTCGATTCGACCACGCCGCGCGCTCAACCCCTCGATCGGAAACCAACTCACCTCGCCCGTCTCGGCATCGACCCCGATCACGCCGCCGGGTCCCCGGTTCGTGGCCATCCAGGCGTTGCCTTGCGAATCGACCCGGCTATTGCTCGCGTACGGCGATGCGCCCTCGGGCACGTCGTCGCTATAGTCGAAGTTCGCGTCGACTTCCATCGTATCGGGATTGATACGTGTGAACCCAGTCCAAATCTTGCCGTCTGGGCCGCGGGCCAGGAATTGGCCCCCGGTGCCCTCGACCCGGCTGATTTCCTCGGTCTCCGGGTCGAACTTGGTCATTACGGTGCCGCTCCCGGAGATCCGCATCGGGAACCACACGTTGTCGTCCAGATCCATCTGCACATCCCGAGTGCCAGGCACATCGCCTGGGTTCACCGGCGGAAGCTCGTACTCGGTGAAGGTCGCAGTGCTGGGAACCAGCTTGCCGATCATCTGGCGGCTCTCGTCCGTGTACCAGATGACGCCGTTCGAATCGATATCCATGTCATGCGCCACGGTGCCCGGCG
Organism: Vicinamibacterales bacterium; assembly: GCA_965249105.1. GTDB lineage: Bacteria > Acidobacteriota > Vicinamibacteria > Vicinamibacterales > UBA8438 > CAUZIB01. The sequence continues at coordinate 4,844,363 of OZ252219.1, forward strand.
TGGGCAGGTCGTACTCGGTCACGATGACGCGGGTCGCTTGTCCACTCGGCCGGGGCAGCGTTTGTAGCTCGTAGTCCCAGGTCTGCTTCCCGCCGCTGAGGTTGGCTGCCGCGAGCAGCCGTGCCAGCTCGGTTTTGGGGATACCCGGGACGAACCCCCAGTCTGGTGGCGCGAGAAAGGCCTGCTGTCCGGCCTCGGTGTTCTTGACCGCACGACCACGGCGGCCATCGTTACTGGACGCTGCACCATCGGGGTAGTACGTGCCCATTCGCTGGATCACCGGCAGGAAACGTTCAGCGGTGTGCCGTGAGCGCATGATCCGCTGATAGGTATGACAGTAGGCGCAGCTGAGTAGCTGGTGGACGACCTGGCTCTTCTCTTCCGGCGTGGCCGGCATGCTCATCGCCCACTCGCGCGACGAGAGTTGCCCACCAAGATCGGTCGTTACCTCGAGTTCCAGATCTGTCGGCGCCGGGTGCGCGGCCTCGATCGTCACAGTTCCGGGACCGACCAGGTCGTACCCCACGGCACGTGTTGTGAGTGTGTACTGGCCTGGCTCGAGATGTGTGCGCGGGAAACGGTAGGTGCCGGATGCGTCGCTGACCACTGACACCGTGTAGATTGAGCCGTCGCCCCGGGCCGTCACGACGACACCCTCCATCGGACCTTCAGCGCTCGACGCAACCACGCCGGTCAGCGCGATAGCATCGTCCGATTGAGCACGCACCTGCTCGGACACGACGTGTACACACGCCAGCACCAGCGCAGCACTCCCGATCGAGAGCAGCTTGGGACCGACCGTCATCGTTCTATCGGTGCGGGTGAGCCGGTCGGCTCACCCGCCCGCTACATGTGCTAGCGCGCCGCCGCGTGAACGTCCTTTACCAGTCGAGCGTGGCGGTCCACTTGAAGAACCGTCCACCGAGAATGCCCTGGGGGGACAGGTAGGTGGCATCGAATACCTGCCGAGACCCCAACACCGGCCGGGCGTTAAAGACATTATACAACTCTCCGGCGGCGATAAGCCGAAGTCCCCCGATGATGATCGCGCGGCTCAGCTTCAAGTCCAGTTGCGTGATCCGATCGTCTTGTCGCGTTCGGTTCGGGATGAGGTTGATCTCCGCGGTCACCGGGCACGCGGCACCGCTCAGCCCAGTGCAGCCAGTCAGGGGGCGCCCCAGCGAGGGCTCCAGATCCACGTTCGGGACGAACAGCTCGGCCCCGATATCGACGCCAGGGCTGGTGTAGAAGTTCCCGCTGAGCATGAAGTCCTGCGGCAGCGGGTAGAGCGCTTGGAACTTGATCTGCGTCGACTGAGAATTCCAGATGCTGGGCGCCGACCTGCAGTAGTCGTCGTTGCGGATCGTCGCGAACGGGACGCTCGTAGCGGCGTTCACACCGGGGTCCAGGCTGGATGCGCCGGGGGTGAACGTTCCCGAGGCTTCACCGCCGCTCACCTGCGGGAGATTGTTCGCCCAGCACTCATCGTTGACGCGGCGACCAATCGTCACGCCCCCACCTACGTACACTCCGTTCATGAGGCTCACGTCGAGAGCGATATCCACGCCGTTGTACTCGAATTTCGGACCGTCGCCTGAGCCTGGGATGTCCTGCCACGGAATCCTCACGATTTCGTTGCGTCCCAACGAATCCGCGTTCCGGTCGAAGATGCCGGTGATCACCGCACCGCTGCGGTCACCCAGTCGTGGATCCGTCGGCGCGGTGATGCTACCCACGGCAAAGTCGGCAGCTGTGAGTGCTCGGTTCCAGTTGTATTGCGTGTTGTGCCAGCTGTTCCGGAAATAGCTGACGCTCAGACTCACGCTGCGAGTCAGCTCGCGCTGGACGCCGACTGAAAGCTGATTGCTATACGCTCGATTGCCCCAGCCCGTGTTCCCCTCCCACGGGTTGGTGCTCACCGGTCTACGGAGATCCTCGACACCGACGCCGATCGTCGCACCGCACTCGCCATTCGCTGCGGAGACCGTCAGGTCACACTGCGGGATGTAGTCGCCCGTGACTTCGTTACCCGTCTGCGGGGCTCCGAAGGCACCCGCGGCGGCCGGCCCGTTGTCGAACCACAAACGATTGAGTGTCTCGATACGGGCGGTGGCAGGATCGAGCTCTCGTCCCACGCCTGCCCCCATCCCCATCATGTACCGGCCCCACGAGGCCTTGAGGGCTGTCTTGCCGTCGCCCTGGAGGTCATAGACCACTCCCAGCCGCGGCGAGATGTCGTGGTACTTCGGAATGTCCTTGAGCCCCGGGGACTGCACCTCTTGGACAAACGGCTGATGGACGCTCCCGTCGCTCAGGGTATAGGGATCCGGCACCCCAAGCGTGACTGGGTTGGCGAACGCATGGAAGTACTCGTACCGCAGACCGAGGTTGAGCGTCATCCGGTCGATAGTCCAATGGTCCTGCGCAAAGAAAGCGAAGCTGCGCGTGCGCATGTTGCTGATGATCGGGGTTGCGTACTGGGTGATTTGGAGAGGTCCGCCGGCGGGATTGACCGGTGTCGGGAAGAAGAGGTACGAGATCGGTTCTCGCGTTGGTGTCCCTTCTGCCTGGTCAACCCGGCCGAACAGCCCGTCGACGCCGACCTTGAAGTTGTGAGTGCCGGTCACATACGCGACCGACGCGCGGTAGCTGTGCGTGTCGAATGGGCTCCCGACCTCGTAGGTTCCGACCGTTCCATCAACCGGGTTCTGGTTGAAGATGGGGCGTTTCGACAGAGGATCGACGATCCGGATACGGCCCGCGCCAACCGGCGCAGGGTCGGAATTCGAGGAAAAGACCTCCTGGAGCACCGACGATACGCCGGCCTGAAACAACAGGTTGTTGGTGACCGGCGCGGTCCAGCTCGTCTGCGACAACCACATCCCACCACCACCGCCTAGTCGGTCCGTCCCATAACCAAACTCGGCCACCGCCGAGGGCGCGGACGGATCTCCAAGCGACGTCGTGAGTTTGCAGCCACACCCTTGCTGCCAGCGCACTGTCTGGGACAGCCTGTGTTTCGGTGCCGCCTGAATCGTGAACCGCGACCCGTAGTCTTTCTGCCACAGAGCGGTGAACGCCGGACGGGTTCGGTCCTCCTCGTATCGCCAGAAGTCAGTCGATTTGTTGAAGAAGTTGTCGGCTGCGTTTGATTCGCCGCCCCAGTCTCGGCCTGAGGCATAGAACCACACGCGGTTTCTCACGAGCGGTCCGCCTACGCCGAGACCCAAGTCCCAGACCCTCTTGTGGAAAAGAGACTCGGTCAGCTGGCCGTTCGACCGGTCGACCACCGAGTCGGGGAGTGCGGACGTGCCGAATCCTCCGGGGTTGGCCGTGAGAAAGCTGTGAAACGAGAAGACGTTGGCGCCGTCACGCGGGATCATGTTGATGTTGGCGCCCCCGGTGGCGGCGTCTGCGTTGCCACCGCCGATGTCGACCGTGATCTCCTGAACGCTGATCGTGTTGAACTTCCAGATCCGCATTTGGCCGCCGCCATCGAACAGTTGGATGTTCGTGTTCATGCCGTCATAGGTAGCCCGGCTCTGTCCGCCCAAGGACCCGTGGACGCTCAGACCGGTGTTGATTTCAGCAAAGGCCCCGCCGACATCCTGGCGATCGGTATTTCCCTGACTCACTCCCAGCATGGCCTTCCCGAGCCCCGTGTAGTCGCGGGCGCCGGTTGGCAGCGCTTCGAGTGTTTCCAGCGTCTGCGACCGTTGCTCGCGCACGTTGATGACGTCGACCCTCGGGGTCCCGCTGACCGTGACCGTCTCTTGGACACCACCGACTGCCAGCGTGGCGTTGGCCGTCGTCGCGACGAGGGCTCTCGCCTCGAGACCTTCGAGCACGACGGTCGAGAAGCCAGACAGCGAGAACGTAACCGTGTACTCACCGACCGGAAGAGCCGTCAGATTGAACCGTCCTTCGGGACCCGTGGTCGTCTCTCGGGGCGTCAGCAGACAGTCGCAGTCAGCCAAGACGCCGACACCGGGCATCAGGCCGCCGGTCTCATCTTCGACACGGCCGGTCAGCTGAGCGTTCGGCTGGGCCCATGCCGCGGGTGCACCCAGGGCGAGCAGCGTCACGGCCACTACGATCGTCCTGGTGAGTGTTCTTTGAGATCTTGCTCGGACTACGTTTCTGTGTCGCATGTGAACAGGCTCCCCTCTCGGGTGATAGAAAGCACGAAACGACGGCAATTTGAGTATGAGAATGTACCCGGCTGTCATGTCAATCCGATAGTGAAAGGGTGGCTATAGGTCAGATGCTTCAGACCAGCTGTACGCGTAGCCCACGTCTTCGAGCGCGATCGCCTGCGTCGTCATCTTCAGTGGTCGGAACGTGTCGATCATCACCGCAAGCTCCTCGGTGCGCTCTTTCCCGATCGAGCCTTCGTACAGCCCTGGGTGCGGACCGTGTGGAATACCGTTCGGGTGGATCGTAAACGCTGCCGGCTCGATTCCCTTGCGCGACATGAATTTTCCGGCGACGTAGTACAGCACCTCATCCGAGTCGACGTTGGAGTGGTTATAGGGCGCTGGAATCGAGAGAGGGTGGTAGTCGAAAAGCCGAGGCACGAAGGAACACAAGACGAAGCCAGGTCCCTCGAACGTTTGATGCACTGGTGGCGGCTGATGTACGCGACCGGTGATCGGCTCGAAGTCGCTGATGTTAAAGGCATACGGCCAGAGGTGCCCATCCCACCCGACCACGTCCAGTGGATGATGGCGGTAGTGATAGCGGGCGATTCGGCCACGCGCCTTTACCCTGACCTCGTATTCACCTTCTTCATCATGGGTGACGAGAGTGTCTGGTGGACGGATGTCGCGCTCGGCGTAGGGGGCATGTTCGACGAACTGCCCGTAGTTGTTGAGGTAGCGTTTTGGCGGTTCGACGTGGCCACCGCTGCTTTCGACGACGAGCATCCGCTGCGCCACGCCGTCATCCGGGAGAATCCGCCACAGGACGCCGGTCGGAATCACCAGGTAGTCGCCCGGACCGTACTTCAAAGTCCCGAACTGACTCTCCAGCACGCCTGAGCCGTCGTGGACGAAGATCACCTCGTCGCCCTGCGCGTACCGATACCAGTAGCTCATGGGCTCAACGGGCCTGACCACCGAGATGCACACATCGTCGTTGGCCAGCAGTGGCACGCGTCCTCCGACCGCATCCCCGCTCGGGGTGAGCTCAATCGTTCGCAGGAGGCGGTGCCGAACGGGGCCTTGTTCGGCGAAAGGAATCTCGACGCTGCACCCGTCCTCTATGCGCTGAACCTCGGTGGGGGGACGGAGGTGATAGAGCAGCGACTGAATCCCGGTGAAGCCGCGAGTGCCCATCAGCTCCTCGTGGTACAGTGAGCCGTTGGGCTGTCGAAACTGCGTATGACGCTTGTGCGGAACCGTCCCGAGCTTGCAGTAGTAGCTCATCGCCACCCCATCCTCACCGCGGCATCTACGATGTTGTCGAGCATACAGGTTACAACGTTTCGGGCCGCGAATCGCCGAGGCCGTTTGGCACGGTTTGAGCTGTCGTGACAACTCGGGTGGGAGTCGAATCGGCCGTGCGAAGTCTCCTCGAGTCGGCGGTTGACTACGCGGGGATGTTCCCTCCCGCGAAGCTCACGCTCACAGAGGCGGCGAGCCAATACGCGAGCGCTCACGCCGGAATGCACAGCTGGTTGCTGGGGCGATTCCTCCTTTCCCTCGGGAGGCTTGAGGATTTCGGAGACGTGGTGGAGGCCTCAATGCCCGCACGGGGCAGCTCAGTGTGGCCCGTAGGCGTGATTGCGACGGACGACCGGCTGGGGCAACTCGACGCAATCCAGCGATTCAATGAACGATGGACCGGCTCGCTGAGTGTGGAGGCGGTGGAGATCGCACCCCTATCCCGGTCCAGGGTTGGCGAGGTGGCCGGACAGGTGCCGGAGGGCGTCGACGTGTACTTCGAAGTCCGTCCAGACGAAGATGTCGGCACCTACCTCGAGGTGGTCGCAGCCGCCGGCGCCGGCGCGAAGATCCGCACGGGGGGAGTCACCGCCGATGCCTTTCCCAGCACGAGTACCCTCGCGGAGTTCATTGCGTCCTGCGCCAACGCCCGAGTGCCGTTCAAGGCCACTGCCGGCCTGCATCACGCCCTGCGAGGCCCCTATCCGCTTACGCCGTCGTTGGACAACACGACCACCATGCATGGTTTCCTCAACCTATCTGTGGCGGCGGCGCTCGTGCAGGTGGAGCAGGCGGACCTGAGCGAGGTCCGTGCGGCGCTGGACGAAACGTCTACTGATGCGTTCAGGTTTCGGTCTGGTCAGCTGACGTGGCGCGATCGCACTCTCGCCGCCGCGAACCTTATCGAGACCCGCCAACGCTCCTTCAACTCGTTCGGCTCGTGTTCGTTCGATGAGCCGGTCGCAGACCTCGAAGCATTGGGGATGCTGTGACGCGACCTGTCGACGCGACCCATGACCCGACTCTCCGCAGCTGGGTCGAATCGGCCAACCAATCGGGTGCCGACTTCCCGATTCAGAATCTCCCGTTCGGGATCTTTCGTCGCTCGGGCGCCCATGAGAGGTGTCGAGTCGGTGTTGCGATCGGTGATCAGGTGGTCGACCTTGCCCAGTGCGGTGAGAGTGGGCTCCTCGAAGGACTGTCCCCGCAGCTGGTTTCGGCGACTTCGGCGTCCTCTCTCAACGCTCTCCTGGCGGCCGGGCCTGGCGCTGCCTCGGACCTTCGGCGGCGACTGAGCACGATTCTGGATGCCAACGCACCAACCCCTGAACCGCGAATCCTCGTCTCGCTCGCGGAGGTGGAACTGGGGCTCCCCGTGGATGTCGGTGACTACAGCGACTTCTACGCCTCGATCTTCCACGCGACGAACGTTGGCAAGCTGTTTCGCCCCGACAACCCTCTGTTACCGAATTTTCGACACGTACCGATCGCGTATCACGGGCGAACGTCCTCAATCATTGTCAGCGGTACCGAGGTCACTCGGCCGTGCGGCCAGTCGAAGCCGGCCGACGCGGACCGTCCGTCGTTTGGGCCCTCCCAGCGTCTGGACTACGAGCTCGAGATCGGGTTCTACGCGGGTTCTGGCAACTCGCTTGGCCGGCCGGTGCCGATCGATAAAGCTGAGGACCATGTCTTCGGCCTGTCTTTGCTCAACGATTGGTCGGCACGGGATCTTCAGCTGTGGGAGTACCAACCACTCGGCCCGTTTCTGTCCAAGAGCTTCGCGACCAGCGTTGCGCCATGGGTCGTAACCCTGGACGCCCTCGCGCCGTTTCGGTGCCCGGCGTTTGTTCGGCGGGACGATGATCCGCAGCCACTACCCTATCTGTCCTCCACCCGAAACACGACAGCGGGTGGTCTCGACCTCAAGGTGGAAGCGTTGCTGCGCTCGGCCGAGATGCGTCGCCAGGGCCTGGACCCGTACCGGGTCAGTGCAGGTTCGACTCGGGAGACGTTCTGGACCGTGGCGCAGATAGCGGCGCACCACACGAGCAACGGGTGCAACCTTCGCCCAGGCGATCTGTTTGCGAGTGGTACCGTCTCCGGGTCCGAAGAAGGCTCGGAAGGATGCTTGCTTGAGAAGACCAAGGGCGGCACCCGCCCGATCGAGCTGCCGACCGGAGAGCAACGCCACTTCCTTGTCGACGGTGACGAGGTCATTCTGCGTGGGTATTGCGAGCGCGAGGGGTATACGCGAATCGGGTTGGGCGAATGTGTTGGCGTGGTCCTCCCGGCCCCAGCTTGACCGGTAACTGAACAACCGTGACTACCATCAACGTCGCCGAACTTATCGACACGAGCGGTCTCAGCCGCTTTCAGAAGACGCTGATCCTCCTGTGCGGTCTCTGCCTGGTCATGGACGGCTTCGACGTCCAGATGATGGGATACGTGGCACCGGCGATCATCGAAGACTGGGGTTCTTCAACCTCCGAGATCGGACTGGTGATCAGTATCGGCCTCCTCGGCGTCATGCTAGGTGCTCTCATCTTCACGATGGTCGCCGATAGGATCGGACGGCGCCCGGTCCTGATTGGGGCGACCTTCTTCTTCTCCATCATGATGATCGTCACTGCGCAAGCGACGTCAGTACGGGAGTTGCTTATCCTTCGCTTCATCACTGGCATCGGCCTTGGCTGTGTAGTTCCGAATGCGACGGCCCTGGCCGGCGAGTACAGCCCCCGACGATTGCGCGTCACCGTCATGATGATCGTCTCGGTCGGTTTCACCGCCGGTGCGGCCTTCGGGGGCTTTGTCTCGGCCTGGCTGATTCCGAATTTCGGCTGGCGTTCTGTCTTCTACTTCGGCGGGGCCGTCCCGTTCGTCCTCGCCATCCTGATGACGGTGTGGGTCCCTGAGTCGCTCCAGTTCATGGTCTTGCGTGGTAAGAACCGCGGGCAGGTTGTCCGCTGGCTCAAGCGCATCGCTCCCTCGGCCCCCGTTGATGGGGCCGAGCTCGTGGTGAACGAGAAGAGTCGAGGCGGCGTTCCCGTCCTGCACTTGTTCCGGGACGGGAGGGCCTTGGGAACGCTCCTCCTGTGGGCCGTCAACTTCACGAACATCCTCGACCTGTACGCGTTGTCGGCGTGGATCCCGACGATCGTCGAACGGGCCGGGTACACGACATCCACGGCTGTCCTCATCGGCGCCACGATGCAGTCAGCGGGAACGGTGGGGACATTTGGCCTGGCTTGGCTCATTGCGCGGCGCGGGTTCGTAGCTGTGCTCGGCGTGAGCTTCGCCATCGCAAGCCTGAGCCTGGCTGTCACAGGGCCCTCGCTTTCATCGCTTGTCGCCCTGGTCGTGGTCGTCATCATCTCCGGGTGGTGTATCGTGGGCAGCCAGCCTGGTATCAACGCCCTTTCTGCCACGTTCTATCCGACGTCGATACGTGCAACGGGAATCGGCTGGGGCCTGGGGATCGGTCGCCTGGGCGGGTTCTTTGGCCCGTGGGTAGGAGGGCAGCTGCTTGACCAGTGGTCACCAGACGCGCTCTTTCTGCTGGCCGCCATACCGGCGCTCCTGTCGGCGGTGATCATGTTCACGCTGGGAAACGTCCTGCCGTCGCGGCAGGTGGGCAAAGCGAGCGTGGAGGCCGCGTGAGCCCCCGACCGGGACGACCGTCGTCAATTCGCGCCCTCGCTGCGGGAGTCCTGGCGCTGACTGCAGCCCCGCCGATGGGCGCCCACCACTCCATCCTGCCATTCGACGGCACCCAGGCGACGACCGTGCACGGAGTGGTGGCGAGGTTCGTTTGGCAGAACCCACATGCGCATATCTATCTCGATGTCACGAACGAACAGGGTGACGTAGAGCAGTGGGCGATCGAAAGTGAGGGTGCCAACGGGTTGCGCAGGCTTGGCTGGACGAAGGATGTGATTAGACCGGGCGATCGGGTGACGAGCATGGGGGCGCGCGCGAAGAACGGCGCCCCGATCATGCGGTGCCAGGCGCTCGTGTTGGGGGACGGGCGGCGTCTAGCTTGCCAACTCGAGATTGAAACACCATTGAGGAAGGGATAGAGTCGGCCAGGTCACACCCGTGGCCAGCCCAGTGGCAAGATGGAGCCCTCCGTGAACCGGCGTGTCGCAATGGCGATCGTTCTCTCCTTGGCGGTGGGAGCCCTCGCGCAGAGCGCATGCGGGAATGCAGCAACGGGCGATGGCATGGCGGCGGACTCGCCGCTGCGCACGTCTGACGGCCATCCCGACTTTCAGGGGATCTGGCAGGTTCGCAACACCGCTCACTGGGATCTGCAGCATCACGCCGGCAGCGACAACATACCCGCGGGTCTTGGCGTCGTCGTCGATCCGCCGGATGGACGCATTCCGTACCAGGAGTGGGCGCTCGAGCAAAAGCAGGCGAACTTCGAAGACCGCGACACACTCGACCCGCAAGAGAAGTGCTACCTGGCCGGCGTCCCGCGAACGATGTATCTGCCGTTCCCGTTTCAGATCTTTCAAACTGACGAAGAGGTCGTGGTCTTCTCGGAGTATGTCCATACATGGCGCTGGCTCCCGCTATTCGACCTTCCACGCTATCCCGGGTATGAATCGTGGATGGGAGACCCGCGCGGGCACTGGGAGGGAGACACGCTTGTGGTTGAGTCGATCGGCTTCAACGGTCAAACGTGGCTCGACCACGCCGGCGACTTCCACAGTGACGCCCTGGTCGTGACCGAGCGGCTTACCCTCGCCGACGCCGACACGATCACCTACGAAGCGACGATCGAGGATCCGACGGTGTTCACGCAGCCGTGGACGATCCGTATGCCGATCTACCGCCACCGTGACATGGATCAGATCCTCGAGTACGAATGCTATCTATACGCGGAAGATGAGGGCCGGCCGATCTTCGGTCGGCATCCGGAAAACTAGTGGAGCGCCCTCGTGAGTCGTAAAGCGAGATTCGTTGGTGGTACGGCCGCGGCATTCACACTTGTCTCACTGGTTCTCATGTCGGCCGGGGGACAGGACACCGAAGCTCCAGAGCTGTTCGGTGGCTGTCCAAGCGATTCTGTCGCGTTCCACGAATGCGCGGTAGAAAAGGCCAAGACCTTCGACCCGCCTCGAACGCCGGACGGTCAACCCGACATGCGCGGATACTGGCGCGGCCACCACAATGGCGCCGCGTTCGACATCGAGCCCGGCGAACGGTCATTCGCGCTGCAGCAAACGCTCGGTGTGATCGTGGATCAGCCAGACCGACGTATCCCCTATCAGCCTTGGGCGCTGGCTCGCAGAGACGAGCTCCGCGAACAGCTGTATCTCGACCCCCAGGCGCACTGCGCTCCATCGGGATCACCGCGAAAGAACTTCACGAACTACGGCTGGCGGATCATCCAGCTACCGGAACACTTCCTCTTTGTCTACGAATCGATGCACGACTATCGGATCATTCCGACCGATGGCCGTGCCCACCTGCCAGAGACCGTCAAGCTGTGGCATGGCGATCCGCTGGGGCACTGGGAGGGCAACACGTTCGTCGTGGATTTCACCAATCTCAACGGCAGGCACTGGTTCGACATGTCAGGAAATTTTCAGAGTGAGAACATCCACGTCGTCGAGCGCTATACGCTGATCGACCCGGACACGATTCACTTCGAGGCCAGGATCGAGGATCCGACCATCTACACCAGTAGCTGGACGCTGTCGTTTCCCTTCGTTCGGAACAACGAGGAAGGCTACTACCAGCTCGAATACGCCTGTCACGAGGGCGAACGCGACCTCCAACATCTGATGCCAGATGCCGACTCGCATTAGACGGACGTGTCGACCGTCTGGGTTAGTGGCGTACTAACGAGTCGTTCGAGTCGGACCGCCGGGGGCGCCCGTCCCTGGGGATCCGGTGTAGAAACCGCGACCGTCGGGCAGGGTCACGCTTTGGCTGTTCGCGGTTGTCGACCCATCTTTGGCGCGATAGCCGTCGACAGTCACGATTGAGCCAATAGGCAGGTGATCCTCGGTGACGCCGCGTCTGATCAGCGAGTTGGGCGTGCCCATCTCGATATTCCACCGCGTCGTGTTGCCGTCCTCATCCGTCACTTCGATATACAGCCAGGCGTGGGGGTTCACCCACTCGACCCTTACGAGGGCGCCCTCCAAGGTGATTGGCTGGTTGGCATCGAACTCGGCGGCAAAGGCGTGGTGGGCAAGACCCCTGGCTCCGGCGAGTTGGACGCCGACCACAATTCCCAACCCGAGCGTTACGAGTCTGACGTGCGCCGCCATTGGTATGCTCCTTGGCCACGAAACGCGAGACGTCGCTTATCGTAGGCCCGTGAACGTGAACTTCTGCACACGGTCCCCGCCGACAGTTTCTGCCACGTAGATATTCCCGTGTGAGTCGGTTTCGAGCGCATGGACAATCGCGAATTCGCCCGCATACTGTCCACCCGTCCCGAACGAGTCGACAATCTCCAGAGTATCACGACGTAGGATCCACACCTTCTTGTTGGCCCCGTCACCGAGATACAGGAATCGTTGCTCGGGATCGACAGAGAAGGCGATGTCGAACGATGCCCCGAACCCGAGCGTGCGTGGCGCAACGAACCCCTCCTGCACGAACGTCCCGTCCTTGTGAAAAACCTGGATTCTGTTGCCCTCTCGGTCGCACACGTACACCAGACCGTCGCGGCTCACCTCGACGCAGTGCACAGGACGCCGAAACTGTTGGGACGGGGGAGCGTCGGGATCGTACTGCGGGTCGCCGTCGAGGGGCGCGTTGCCGTACGCGCCCCACATCCGCTTGAACGCCCCAGTGTCAGCGTCGAGCACGATCACGCGGTTATTCTCGTACCCGTCAGCGACATAGACCTCGTTGTCCTCCTCAACAACAAAGAGGCCAGCAGGGGAGCCGAAGTTGTCCGTATCGGCGTTGCCTCCACTCTGGCCGAACGACCCTCGCTGAAAGACCAGCTGGCCGTCTCCCGTCAACTTCGTCACGGTGGCCGCACCCGGCTCCGCTCCCCCGGTCCACACGTTGCCCTGATGATCGACGAACAGCCCGTGCTCGCGCGGCCAGTCGTAGCCCTCGGCCGTGCGCTTGCTTTCAGGTGCGGCCGGATCCGGTCCACCCCAGGCCTGAACGACCTCGCCCGATGGGTCGAACTCGATGATCGATGGGAAGGGTCGGCAGCACTCGCCGGCTGGTGGATCGAGTGCTGCGTAGTCGTTGGACAGCGTCATCGAGAGCGGACGATGAATGACCCACAAATGATCGTTCGCGTCCACGGCCATCCCCGCGACGTTGCCAAAAACCCATTGGTTGGGGAATGGCCGCTTCGGCCAGGTTGGATCGAAGTCGAATACCGGGACCGGGTCGCCGTCGGCCGAGGTCGGGACGGCTTCCGGGGGTTCGCTGGGTGGGGGCTGGCTCGGGGCGCCGCAGCTGGCGAGGATCCACCCACTGATGACCAGCAGTCCGATGGGTGCTGCCCCGTGTCGCTTCATCCTGCCTCCTTCGTCCATGCGTTCATGCCGCCTCCTCTGCCGAGCGCCGTTCTTCTACGACCTCGGGACTGCCGCGACGTCGAGGCTCAGCCGGCGACGTCAGGGACGACGACGTGGAGGGGCCTGGAGCTCTTTCCAGGAAGGCACCTCAGGATTCCGCGCGAGCCATCCCTCGTAGTCAGTCCGCCGATTCTTTAGAGATGGATCCTCTTTCTCTAGATTTCGCACGGCATTGAGTATGTGCACCATCGCGTAGTTGCCTTCCGCGCATGCGTACTCGAAGAAGATGAGGGACTTCTCGTCTGTGAGAATGTTCGTCAGCGTGAGCTCGACCGACCACGGAGACATGAACTTGGATGGATCAGTGACCGTCAGTTGGTACTCCATCTCGTCAGGTCCAACACGCGTCCAGCGTTCAGCGAGGTGCAGGGTTTCCGACCCGGACTTCCAGGTGTCCTGCCACCACTGATCCGCCTTATCGAGAAAATGACTCGTCTCGACGACCAGGCTGTCACCTTCCCACCGACCACTGGCGTTGCCGAGCCAGGTCGGCACTTCGCTCGATGGCCGGCCGTCGGTTGGGATGATGCGGCGGTCGCGGAACTGCTCATGGAGGATGACGACGTACCCAGGACCCTGAACGAACTGATTGGGTCCCGTCCCGACCCACATTTGACCGATGGTGCCATCCGTGAGACACCGTTCACCGGTGTCCCTGTCGAGCCAGGAGTTGGCGTAGTGATCGTCGGGCGGATAGTTGGATACCCACATCGCGTGGAACTGCTCACGCTTGATCAGCTCGGGTCTCAGCGGAAGGCGGCCATCCGGGGGCTCCACGATGAGCGAGGTGCGCCGGCTCGCCTTCTTCGCTAGGCCCTCATACACCCAGAACCGGTTGTACTCATTCGACTGAAATGGGGATTCCTCGACGTCAGGGCGGAAGTCGTCTGCGCCGTCGATGCCTTTCGCGAAGGTCGCCGCCTCTCGTGCCCGGATATCAGCCACCTCTTCGTTGGTGAGAAACTCTCGTCCGTCGACGTTGTCGGGACGTTCCAACGGCGCGGTCCCCTGATGTCGCCACACTCCCTGGAAGTCCGGCTCGCCCCAGGCTGTGCGAGGCGCGGTCCATGCCTCGTCGGTCGCCTCCGTCTGCTCGGACCCGCACCCCAGGGAGAAGGTGAGGGCGCCAATCGCGCAACCGCCGAGCCATCCTGATCGCCGCGTCCACACTTGTTTTCTCTTGTGAGCTGGCTCCACGCGAATGCTCGAGTCCTCTCGCTATTCTTCTGGCGGCACCGGCACTCGGGCGACGAGCACCTCGCCTTGCCCGGCGTTGCGCGTCTTATGGCCGTGCCCGGTTGTATCTGCCACGAGCAGGACTGAGCCTGGCGGAAACACCCTCGCCTCTCCGCTACCTGCCGTGACCTCAAAGAGGCCCTGCATGATCACCAGAAACTGCTTCCTCGGTGACGGATGGTACCCCTGAGAGAAACCTTCCGGCAGCCGAAGGAACCCGACACTTCTGGCCTCCAGCAGCGGCGTCGTCCACGCTTCCAGTGACGGGAGAGGTGCCCAAGCGATTTCATCGTCGTCGAAATGAGAAACCCCATCGTCGTCCGGATAGATCCTCGCGTATGACAGCGCGTCGTCCTGAGCCGCGAGCGGTTGTGTGAGAAAAGCCACCGCAGAGAGCAACAATGACCCGGCCAAGAAACAGCTGTTTACCTTCCTCATTGCTTCACCCCTCCGCCCATAACCTCATCGCAACCTCCGACGGAGGTTTACCCGCCAGCGGGGTCGAGACTGTAGGTCGTGAAACCGATCATCATCTCTTCCCACGTCTGCTCGCCCCACGACACCGGGCTTGCCGGGTCGGGGTTGAAGCGGTTTGCGGCTGAGTTGTCGAACACGGCGGTACACACGAGGCGGGAACCGGCGGGTGCTTTGATCGGCTCCTTCAGGTAGTAGTCGCGCTGCCAGTTGAAGTCGTAACGCGGCACCGACAGGAGCACCTCGCTACTCCCGTCAGGGTAGAAGAGGACGTACTCAAATGCCTTCCCGCGCCGGTGCATGTGCGGAAACAGGGTCCAGAGTAGGACATCCTCCGTGAACGTCACTTGGGACACCACCTCGTGATGTGCCGCCCCCGCCGGAATCTCGAAGTCGAAGGTCATGACGGGAATCGTCCGGAGCCGCTGCGCCGGCGGCTCGTCGGCGAAGAGGAAACCGATCTGGGTTTGGTCGACCGTTGGCGTCCCAATGGTCACGTAATGCACCTCGAGGGTAAGTTCGGAGCCAGCCCTCACCAGGAGGCCCGCGTCGTCGCTAAGCTGCGGAGGCTCGGTGCCAACTCCGGCTGCCAGCACCACGTTCCCGAATGGCGAAACGCGCAGCGTGGGCTCATCTCCGATCTGCTTCGCTGGGCCGCTGTCGATCCGGATACCGGGGTACTCGACCTCATTGGGGTCGGGCGCAGGCTCCCGGGCGTGCAGGCCGACGTGGTGAACGACCGCCGGGTTACTCGGGAGCACCTGCACGCGCGCGATCCACTTGTCCTCCGCGAAATTTGTAGGGATGACGAAGTGTTGGTAGGCGACCGCTCCCTCGGCTGGCACCTCGAACGGTTCGGCGATCTGCAAGACGACGTCAGGTGTACCGATCAGCCACCCACCCGGAAAGACCGGCTGGGACGGCAAGTCGCCCGGATCACCTTCCGGAGAGCCGGCATCAACCCATGAGACGATGGCCTCAATTTCTTGTTCGGTAAGCGAGGGGTCGTTCTGAAACTTTCCATACTGAGAGTCGGCATGCCACGGGGGCATCTCGCGCGCGAGAACCCTTTGCTTGATCGCGCGTGCCCACGGCCGCGTTTCCGCGTAGCTCATCAGCGGCATCGGGCCGACAGCGCCCTCACGGTGACACTGCACACACCTCTCGTACAGGATGGGTGCGACGTCCCCGGTAAAGGTGGCACGTTCGGGACGCGTTTGCGCGAGCCCCTGCGCCACCGTCAGCACACAGATGCTCAGCGTGAGAAGCGCATCAACCCACGATCGCTGCATCACCTCGCCTCCATACGGTCGGGAGGGCATCGCCCGACTACGTTCGACTCCGTCTTCGCAATGTCCATTCTCGTATACTGACAGAACGTGAGCGGCGCGCAAAGTTCGAATCGATGAGGCAGGGACGATCAACAATGCGCATTCAACTCCTCGTCCTGGCCGCGACTGCGGTCGTCGTGATCGCGCTGCATCCGGCGCCGCCGCTCCTGGCGCAAGCCCCGACGTTCGAGGTTCCACGCCTACCGGACGGCGCACCGGATTTGAGCGGAATCTGGCAGACTCTCAATACGTCGAACTACGACATCCTGGCTCATCCGGCGAGGCCGGGCCCGTTTCCTCAATTGCTCGGGGCGATCGGCGCCGTCCCGGCCGGTCATGGCATCGTCGAGGGGAACGAGCTTCCTTACCAGCCCTGGGCGCTCGGACAGAAACAGTCGAACTTCGACACTCGTCTGCACGCCGATCCGCATGATTTGACAATCGGGGACCCGGAGGCGAAGTGCTTCATGCCTGGTGTTCCGCGCGCCAACTACATGCCCTTCCCATTTCAGATCGTGCAGGGCACAGACCAGATCCTGATCGCGTACGAGTTCGCTCACGCCAGCCGCATCATCCACATGACCGACGTGGGCGAAAGCCCGACGAACACGTGGATGGGGCACTCGCGAGGGCGCTGGGACGGCGACGTGCTAGTCGTCGATGTCACGAGCAACATTGCGGATACGTGGTTTGACCGTGTGGGTAACTTTCACAGCGAGGAGATGCGCGTCACGGAACGATGGACGAGGACCGGTCCAGACCACATCTCCTACGAAGCCACGATCGACGATCCGGAAGTGTTCACGCGTCCGTGGACGATCCGCTTCCCGCTGTACCGACGAATCGAGGACAACGCGGAGATCAACGAGTTCCGGTGCGTTGAGTTCGCCGAGCCCTTCATCCTCGGAACGCTGAGCAACCCGCCCCTGAAGTAGCGGGCACTTCATCCGGCCCGTCGTCGGCTCCGTAACGCGGCCCAGGCAAGGCTTCCAAGGAACACAACCTTCACAACGGCGCCTTCCTGTATCGGTGAGGAACAAGGTTTGTTACTCGTGTGCATCGTCACAAAAGTTTTAATCCGGGATAATCCGGGATAACCCGGGATGACCCCGGGATGCGACTCGCGCGGGCGCAACGACTGACGGGGAGGGCGACAGAATTGGGCCGTGCCGAGGCCCGATCCGCCGTCCGTGGGAGGGGTGTCCCGGGAGGCTCTCACGTGCGCCCCACCCGGACCACGGAAACCGGCTCGCGAGACGATCGCCCGCATACCGGCGCCACCTCGCTCCAGACGTGTCTCGTCTTCTCGGCGCCGCGCCCGCGACCGTCGAAATCGCCCGGCATCCACAGAAAAAACTTGGGGCCGCCCCCGAGCGATCCCGGAGTGCGAGCATCAGCGGGACTGGGTGGCGGTGGGGGCAGTCTCGAGCGAACCCGTCTCGCACGTCGATAAGCGAATAAAAGACGAATATTGGATGGGTCCCTACTATGTCCCGCTTCAAACTCCTTGACCGGCTCAGGGGGAGTGTCTTGGCGGGCAGCGTCGGTACCTCCGCATCGGAGGATAAGTTGTTGTCCTCGCGCGAGTCGCATCCCGGGGTCATCCCGAATTATCCCGGATTAAAACTTGGGTCATGCCTAGCCGGCCGTCACCGGGACCGGTCCCGCACGATGGAGGAGCAGCGGTCAAAGTACGGCAAGACACAGATCGCCGTGTTCAAATTCTCCTCCCGCGGCGAATGGTACCCGAACGGGCCAACGAGGCCTTGGCTAATCTCGGCGAGATCAACACCATGATGCACGGCATCCTCGATCTCATGGAAAGAGAGTCAGCGCCACCGGCGTCGGAAAAAGAGGTGGTGAGTATGTTCAGAAAGGTGCGGGAGCTCTCACGCATCGCGGAGAAGGAGCTTCACGCGCTGGTGCTGTCTTGTACCTGAAGTACGAGAGGCGCCGGTATTACGTTTCACAATTTCTGAGCCAGGACTAGACGGGGAGCCGCCGGTTTAGCCAGACTGGGACATGGTCATACTTCGGCCGACACGCAAGCTGAGTTCCTTGCTGCCGGCAACGGAGGTCGTTCCGGCCAGCTCCGACACAGCGCTCGGCGATTGGTACGTCAATCGAGTTGTGGTGGATCGGCAGCCGCTTCTTCTCTTGGTGAGTTCCACCTCCCTGCTGCCGATGCTGATTCCGGCACGGGATGTGCGGGGCCTCCCTACCCGACTCGTTGCGCTCGTCGAGGCAAGATTGCGACATTGCGGTATCGACGATCGGACGATCGCCGCCGAGACTCGGGCCATGGCTTCGGTCGCGGTCGGTCCGACGGTCGATCGGTCCGTGCTCGGCATCATGGTCGACTTCGCGAAGGCGGTTCCGTACCATCTTGCGCCGGGGCAGTGGGGGGAAGCGACCCTGCGGATCGTTGAAGATCGCCTCGCCGAGACTCCGTGCCACGCGGCGCACTCATGGGACCGCGTGATATTTCCGGAGAAGAAGGCATCGGAGGTGCTGCGGGCGAAATGGCTGGCGAACACGCCGCTGCAGCTGACGAGCAGTGCAGGGACCAGTGTGCATTAAGCATCGAGGTCGCCGCTCCGACCATCACGCCCACGGCGGGGCGCAGGTCGGGTAGACCAGGGTCGTTGCTGACCCTGGCCCCCCACAGATCCGGACGTGCGGGTTCTGCCGCATCCGGCTCCTCGACAGATGGCTTCGCTACGCGCCGTCGCGTACCCGTTGGTCCAGGAAGCCAGGCGATGGCCACCGCCATCCCCAAGGCTTGTCTGGCCAGTTCGGCTATCCGTTGTCGTGACGTGGAGACGGGACCCAACCTCGGTGTGTTGGCCGTCTTTCCCTCCACCGGTGCCACCTGCCGGTGCCCCCTTCCCTCCACGGGGTCTCGTGGGCTCAATTCCCCCGTTTCGGCGGTACTATGAGACACTCCGACTCCTCGCCGTCCATCCCCCCGCGCTTCGTTGCCTTCGCCCGGCGGTACCATCCGAGCACCTGCGGCTTCGCTCCGTCGGACGCCAGGTGCTGCGTCCACGGCCTCGGGCTTGGTGAGCCGGTGCCCGCCCCCCGGCGGTCTTTAAGATGGAGACGACGAGGCCTCCCGGGTTCCCGGGAAACCCACCCGCACGCATGCCACGCGCTCCGACCCCGGCGAGGTCGCCGCCTCCACGGCCTCTGAGATGCGGCGAGATAGCCTTCCGTCCAACGCACGACGTCGGCCCTCACAAACAATGCATTTCGGGGCTCAATCACGCGGCCTACGGGCTCCCTGTGAACGCTTCGCGCCCTGGGTCACCCCAGGCCCACGCATCACTCGGTTCCGGCTGGCGGCCGACCTTGGCCGGATGGGATTGGATACCCACAGGGTTTCGAACAAGGTTTCAAAGATCACATCACGGCATCTTGTCCCCCTTGACCGGGCTTTCCCGGCACACGCGTTGGTGCACGGTTTCCTTCGCTCCCGGCGAGAACCGTCGATGCCCTGGCCATCGTGACGCCAAGAGGGCAGGATCTCGACAGGAAGTCGAGAATGCATCCGCAGGACAGGACGACATACCGCGTCGGAAACTGGCCAGCGTACGACCGAGCGCTTGTCGAACGCGGTGACGTTACGATGGGGTTGGCACCTGCCGTGACCGCCACGTGGGAGGTCACGGGGCACTGACGCCCCTATATGTCAAGACAGTCGTTCAGGCAGCCAAGTCTGCGGCTTGGCGCGCTCGGTGGTCTGCCATCACGCGTTGAAAGATCTCGCGGGCGAGAAAGCGTTTGAGACAGCGGATGATCTCCCGTTTGGGCCGCCCTTCAACGGTGCGTCGTTCGACGTAGTTGAGGGTTGGTGAGTGGTACCGCATCCGCACGATGACGGCCCGGTGGAGCGCGGCGTTGGCCTGTCGATGACCGCCGCGGTAGAGGCGGTGGCGGCCCGTCGTCATCCCGGACGAAGCCGGGATGGGGCAGGCCCCGCAGAGCTTGGCGAAGGCGGCTTCAGAATGAATCCGATCGGGGTTGTCGCCAAAGATGATCAGCATCTCGGCGGCGGTGTCGGCACCGATGCCAAAGCCCTCACGCAGCGTCGGCGAGGTCTGGGTGGTGAGTCGACCCAGGTGACGGTCGTGGTCCACGATCTCGACGGAGAGAGCGAACCAGCGCCGGGCGAGCGCCCGGAGGGTATGTTTCGCCGAGGCAGTCGGCGTATCGATCGTGCCGCATCGCCATCCGCGGCAGCGTTTGAGGAGCGCCTGGTCGGCGAGCGGGTGGAGGGTCTCTCGCAGCTCCGGCGGGGCGTTGACGACGATCTGCTTCAGCGTGATCATCGCCGAGGTGCGGGCTTTGACCGCCGTCCGCCGCGCGACCTTGAGGTGGCGCATCATCTCGACCGCCCCGTCCGCGGTCTTCGGGATGGCGGTCGATTGGCCAGCCAGGACCGACCGCGCCGCGGTCTCGGCATCCACGGGGTCGGACTTCCCGGCGATTCGACGTGTGCGCCGGTCGCCCCGGTTCACTTCGAGCACCTGGTGCCCGGCTCGCCGGACCGCGCGCGCGAGTCCCGCCCCGTAGCTGCCGGTGCCCTCGATGCCGAACGCGGCGATGCGTCCGTGACGCTCGGCCCAGGTGATCAGCTGTTGGTAGCCGTCTGAGTCGGCGGCACACGATCGATCGTCGAGGCGGATCCCCCACGTGTCGATCGCCACGGCCACGTGGACGTGCTTGTGGGTGTCCACGCCGACGATCACCTTCCGCGCGTCGGGTTGAATAGTCCTGTGGTTCGTCACCGGGTGGCCTCCTCGGGTGCTGGTGCGTCGGCCGGATGGGCGGACAGGACTGTGATGGGTCGACGTTGCAGCAGGCCCCTATTGGGTCACTGCCCATCCGGTCAGACGGGTTGCCGTGTCCATCGCCGACGGACGATGACCGACAGATCAGTAGCGAGGACCGTAGGTCAGTCAAGTTGCGGGTCAGGCCACCACCCGCCGGCACCCACCAGTGTCACCGAGCGACCTCGGCAGGCAGCGGAATGATGCTCACAGTCAAGTTGACGAGCGGAGCGCATGATTGTGGCTGGATGGCGGACTCCCGTCATCCTTAGTAGTAGGCACACGTCACCTCATCCCACACGCGGAACGAACGCGTTCTCAGCGAACGGTGGTGAACCGCTCGGAGCAGGTGGCGCCCAACCCGAAAGAGGTTCTGAACAAGGCCGTCGGGATGATCTACCTCAAGCTGCGGCAGGCGGGAGCACTGGTCAACCACAAGCGGGTGGAGCGCCTGTATACCGAGGCCAGGCTGCAGGTACGTCGGCGGCGACGCAAGAAGATCCCGGTGGCGGACCGCCAGCCCCTGATACGACCCCAGGCGCCGAACGAGGTCTGGTCTGCCGACTTCGTCTTCGACCGCACGGCCGATGGACGGGTGGTGAAGTGCCTGACGGTCGTCGATGACGCGACCACCGAAGCGGTGGCCATTGTGCCTGCCCGCACGCTCGGTGGGCTGCCGGTCACCCGCGTGCTTGATCGACTCGCGTTCGAACGCGGCCTGCCGCGTGTCCTGCGCACCGCGTGCTATGAACAAGTTGTCAAGGCTCTCGGCGCCGTTGGGTCGTCCAATCGAGGGACAGATACGGGCTCAGGCTCGGTGGAGCCGGCCCATCGTGCGTCATCCGGACTCATACCCGAGGAGCGGAGGGTGCCAGGCGGAAGTACGTCGAGCTGTCTTCGACGCGAAGAGCTCAGGACAACGGTGGGCATGGCCTCCTCTCCGGTTGGAGCCGGAGCCTCAGGTTTCTACGCGGCGATCGACTCGTCCCTCCACACGTGGTCAGCATCGAACGCCGTGCGGTTCTTGACGACGGCGAACGCGTAGTGCAGCAGTTTGGTCATGCAGGCCCCGATCGCCTGCATCGGAGGCAAGGGACGCGTGACTCGCTGCGTGAGGCGCTCGTAGTGGGCTTTGAGGCGCGGGTTATGGCGGAGGGACGACAGCGTGGCCATGTAGACCACGGCGCGCAGCTGGGCCCGCCCGCGCTTGGTGATCGGCGTCCGTCCAGCGTGCTGGCCGCTTTCCCGTCTCGAGGGCTGCAGGCCGGCCAGCTTCACCAACTGCCGGCCATGCTGGTATCTGTCGAACGGGCCAATCTCAGCGATCAGCCCGGCGATGGTGATCCACCCGATCCCCGGCAGCGTGGCGACTGGAGCGCGCACAGTGAGGTCGATCAAAAGTTTTAATCCGGGAGGCACTTGCAAAACCCTGCGCGTAGAGAAGTTTTTTGGCGGCTTGCGCACGGTGCGGGCCACATCACACAGGCGTGAGCTGACGAAGCAGGCGCTCAGTCATCCGCAGCGACAACGTCTCCATTTCCACAACGATTCGGTCTAGCTGTCGGCCGTTCTCGATCCAGTCCCGGACACGCTCGGCTTGCTGCTCGGTGAGACGGACGGTGACGGTCTTGCCGCGGACCTTGCGGGTCCACTGATAGTACGGCCCGTGTAGCTGCGGGGGCGTCGCTTGGCAGCGGCAGTTCGGCTTGCCGCACGGCATGAAACGTTGCACGAGGCTGCCACGTCGAAGCAATCCCACCTCAGCGACGGTGCGCTTGAGCGCGTCGTAGCGCTGCGTGTCGGTTGTTGGGTCACGGGTGGGCATGTCGTGCCATTCGGTCTAGCAGTTGTTATACTGCTAGACCTGGCCCCAGGAGTCAAGAAGAAAATGAGCCGTCTCCGAGAGTGCTTCGCACCACACTGGCTGTCCATTCAGACCGCACTCTTTCCATGGCTGGAGGAAGAGCTGGGACCACTCACGGAGAAACAGCAGCAGTTCGTGCAGACCTTGGAGGTCATCCGGGTCGAGGACCACATTCCCCGACGCGTCCGCATGCCCGGCCGACCTCGCAAGGATCGCGCGGCCGTCGCCCGCGCGTTTGTCGCCAAGGCCGTCTACGACCTGCCGACGACACGCAGGCTGCTCGATCGGCTGGCCACCGATCGACCCTTGCGCCGGATCTGCGGCTGGGAGACTAGGCGCCAGGTCCCGAGCGAATCCTTGTTCTCACACGCCTTCGACGAGTTTGCGACCACGCAGTTGCCTCTGCGCGTGCACGAGACGGTCATCCAGAAGACGCATCACGACCGATTGGTCGGTCATCTCTCGCGAGACTCCACCGCGATTGCGGCACGCGAGAAGCCCGCCACGAAGGACAAGCCGCCCGCGCCCTCGCAGCGGAAGCGGGGACGACCGAAGAAGGGAGAGGAGCGCCCTCACGAGCCCACGCGTCTGCAGCGGCAGGGCACCATGACCAAGCCGGAGATGCTCGCTGATCTCCCGACGGCCTGCGATGTCGGGACGAAAAAGAACAGCAAGGGCTACAAGGAAACCTGGGTCGGCTACAAGCTGCATATCGATGTGGCCGATGGCCAGATCCCCATCAGCTGCCTACTGACCACTGCCTCCCTTCATGACAGCCAGGCCGCTATTCCGCTCGCAACCCTGTCCGCCGAGCGGAGCACCAATCTGTACGACGTGATGGACGCCGCCTACGATGCGCAGGAGATTCGGGCACACAGCCGTTCGCTGAACCACGTTCCGCTGATCGACATCAACACGCGCCGCAACACGGCGCTGAAGGAAGAACGCCAAGCGGAAGCTCGGCGCCGACAGGTGCTTGGCTTCCAGCTTCCGGAGGACGTTCGCTACAACGAACGCACGGCCGTTGAGCGGGTCAATGGCCGCCTCAAGGACGAATTCGGCGGTCGCCATGTCCGGGTCCGCGGCCCGGCGAAGGTGATGTGCCACTGCATGTTCGGCGTGCTCGCACTCACCGCTGACCAACTCATGCGCCTCGTCACGTAGCCATCGGTGACGTGATGACCTCGATCCACCCAGCTGCCTACGCGCAGAAGGCGGCAGCTCTTGCCAGACCCTCGCCCAATGCCCGGGCGGGCCTGCGTCTCCTCATGAATCGGTGCCTCGATCCCGGTGCCCTGGGCCCGAGTGACCAGTTTGCACCCAAACCCTGACGCTTGTTCCACTGTCGGCCAGGAGTTTTGCAAGTGCCTCCCGGGATAATCCGGGATCATCCGGGATGACCCCGGGATGCGACTCGCGCGGGCGCAACGATTGACGGGGAGGGCGACAGAATTGGGCCGTGCCGAGGCCCGATCCGCCGTCCGTGTGAGGGGTGTCCCGGGAGGCTCTCACGTGCGCCCCACCCGGACCACGGAAACCGGCCCGCGAGACGATCGCCCGCATACCGGCGCCACCTCGCTCCAGACGTGTCTCGTCTTCTCGGCGCCGCGCCCGCGACCGCTGAAATCGCCTGAATCCAACGAGGAAATCGGGGGCAACCCTCGAGCGATCCCGAAGTGCGAGCATCGGCAGGACTGGGTGGCGGAGGGGGCAGTCTCGCGCGAACCCGTCTCGCACGTCGCCAAGCGAATAAAAGACGAATATTTGATGGGTCCCTACTATGTCCCGCTTCAAACTCCTTGACCGGCTCAGGGGGAGTGTCTTGGCGGGCAGCGTCGGTACCTCCGCATCGGAGGAGAAGTTGTTGTCCTCGCGCGAGTCGCATCCCGGGGTCATCCCGGATTATCCCGGCTTATCCCGGGAGGCACTTGCAAAACCCTGCGCGTAGAGAAGTTTTTTGGCGGCTTGCGCACGGTGCGGGCCACATCACACAGGCGTGAGCTGACGAAGCAGGCGCTCAGTCATCCGCAGCGACAACGTCTCCATTTCCACAACGATTCGGTCTAGCTGTCGGCCGTTCTCGATCCAGTCCCGGACACGCTCGGCTTGCTGCTCGGTGAGACGGACGGTGACGGTCTTGCCGCGGACCTTGCGGGTCCACTGATAGTACGGCCCGTGTAGCTGCGGGGGCGTCGCTTGGCAGCGGCAGTTCGGCTTGCCGCACGGCATGAAACGTTGCACGAGGCTGCCACGTCGAAGCAATCCCACCTCAGCGACGGTGCGCTTGAGCGCGTCGTAGCGCTGCGTGTCGGTTGTTGGGTCACGGGTGGGCATGTCGTGCCATTCGGTCTAGCAGTTGTTATACTGCTAGACCTGGCCCCAGGAGTCAAGAAGAAAATGAGCCGTCTCCGAGAGTGCTTCGCACCACACTGGCTGTCCATTCAGACCGCACTCTTTCCATGGCTGGAGGAAGAGCTGGGACCACTCACGGAGAAACAGCAGCAGTTCGTGCAGACCTTGGAGGTCATCCGGGTCGAGGACCACATTCCCCGACGCGTCCGCATGCCCGGCCGACCTCGCAAGGATCGCGCGGCCGTCGCCCGCGCGTTTGTCGCCAAGGCCGTCTACGACCTGCCGACGACACGCAGGCTGCTCGATCGGCTGGCCACCGATCGACCCTTGCGCCGGATCTGCGGCTGGGAGACTAGGCGCCAGGTCCCGAGCGAATCCTTGTTCTCACACGCCTTCGACGAGTTTGCGACCACGCAGTTGCCTCTGCGCGTGCACGAGACGGTCATCCAGAAGACGCATCACGACCGATTGGTCGGTCATCTCTCGCGAGACTCCACCGCGATTGCGGCACGCGAGAAGCCCGCCACGAAGGACAAGCCGCCCGCGCCCTCGCAGCGGAAGCGGGGACGACCGAAGAAGGGAGAGGAGCGCCCTCACGAGCCCACGCGTCTGCAGCGGCAGGGCACCATGACCAAGCCGGAGATGCTCGCTGATCTCCCGACGGCCTGCGATGTCGGGACGAAAAAGAACAGCAAGGGCTACAAGGAAACCTGGGTCGGCTACAAGCTGCATATCGATGTGGCCGATGGCCAGATCCCCATCAGCTGCCTACTGACCGCTGCCTCCCTTCATGACAGCCAGGCCGCTATTCCGCTCGCAACCCTGTCCGCCGAGCGGAGCACCAATCTGTACGACGTGATGGACGCCGCCTACGATGCGCAGGAGATTCGGGCACACAGCCGTTCGCTGAACCACGTTCCGCTGATCGACATCAACACGCGCCGCAACACGGCGCTGAAGGAAGAACGCCAAGCGGAAGCTCGGCGCCGACAGGTGCTTGGCTTCCAGCTTCCGGAGGACGTTCGCTACAACGAACGCACGGCCGTTGAGCGGGTCAATGGCCGCCTCAAGGACGAATTCGGCGGTCGCCATGTCCGGGTCCGCGGCCCGGCGAAGGTGATGTGCCACTGCATGTTCGGCGTGCTCGCACTCACCGCTGACCAACTCATGCGCCTCGTCACGTAGCCATCGGTGACGTGATGACCTCGATCCACCCAGCTGCCTACGCGCAGAAGGCGGCAGCTCTTGCCAGACCCTCGCCCAATGCCCGGGCGGGCCTGCGTCTCCTCATGAATCGGTGCCTCGATCCCGGTGCCCTGGGCCCGAGTGACCAGTTTGCACCCAAACCCTGACGCTTGTTCCACTGTCGGCCAGGAGTTTTGCAAGTGCCTCCCGGATTAAAACTTTTGATCGAGCTCAGCGGATTATGTTCCGCGAGCAAGGCATCGAAAAATATCTTGGCTCCGGCATGATCCGGGGCATCGGCCCGGTCTACCCGAGCTGCCCTATCGCCAATGGGTCATCAGTAGGCGAAGTACACAATGACCAGTAACACGGGGGAAATCCTGGTCATGCTCCTCGCTCCGCTCATCGGGATGCCGCTGCCGCCGCTCCCTTTGCAGATCTTGTGGATCAACCTCGTGACCGATGGGTTGGGGTCGAGAGCTCCGGGCGTGCGGTTCGGCCACGCGTGGACGGCGGGGCCGGCTCAGAAGTCGACGGTGATGCCGATCTGCACCCCGAACAACGTGGCCAGTGACCGCGTCGGCTCGAACGTTACCCCGGTCTCATCGCGCTGGAGCTCTCCCCGCGTCAAATAGTCGACCTCGCCGCCGGTGAGATACCGGAGCCCGATGTCGAGACCCAGGCGAGCCTCGCTCCCCGACACGAGCCCGATCGTGACGCCGCCTCCCGCACCGAAGCTCGGCGCGAAGTCGCCCAGATGCGTGGTCGCCGCACCGCCACCTTCATTGCCCAGGTCGACAGACGTTCGCGTATACACGTGACTGAACCCGAGGAGCCCCTCGGCGTACGGCCGTACCCGGCCGGCGGGAGGCTGGACCCGCACGAGCGCATGGGTCCGAATGAAGTTGTTGGTGGTCCCGACGTCGCTAAACACCTCGGGGACGGCCGGAAACAGCGCGATGCGGCGGGTCTCCGTGCCGTAGCGCAGGTAGTCGATGGTCGCTCCCACGGAGACGGGGGTCTGGCCTACGCGGGCCGTGAAGTCGACGGCCGCCCCCGGGGTCGCGCCGACCTTCTTCCCGAACGGCCCGATCGGGACCCCGACCAGGAACTTTGGGCTGAACTGGAAGCGCAGCAGTTCCGGGACCTCGACCACGGATGATTCCGGCCGAGGAAGCTGCCCGGGCGGCGGTGCCGGTGGGCTGGCGGACGCCGTCTGCGCAGCGGCAGTTGATGTGCCTGCGAGCCACAATCCACACGCGACGGCGATGGCTCCGCGACTGACAGCTCGTCTCTGCATCGTTGCCTGCCTCCGTAGTTCGAATGGACGCATTATCTGATCATGAGAAGCGGCAGTCTCCCACGATATAGAGGAGCAAACCTCGTGCCGGTCTCGTGAGAGCATCCAAGTCGTTTGTGGAGAGTGGGTTGCGCTCCGGAGGCACGCATTGACGGCACCGTGGCGTCGACCTGATCCGTGGACAATCCACCACAGCTAGTGAACTTTTTTGGAGACGCGCTACCCATGCTGCCGGGCGTTTCCGTAGCACTTGACCGACGTGGACGCGAAGCTGACCGCGCTGCAGGCGATGGACCTCGCGGCCCTGCGCCGCGAATGGTGCCGCTGTCATCGGGCTCCGCCGCCGCGGCTCAGCCGCGACCTGCTGCTCCGGGACCTCGCCTATACGCTCCAAGAAGACGCGTATGGCGGCGTGAGCAAGGCGATCCGCACGGCTCCGGACCCTGGCCAAGGCCGTCGCCGAGACCGGCCGCGTCGCCCCCGAGAATCGACTCGGCCAGCGCATCAATCAGTTGGGTGGTTGCGCGTGTGGCCAGGAGCCGTTGCGGTACAGCGTGATGGCGACGTCGACGTTTCGGCGTAGCGCGGCCTGAACCGCAGGCCAGTTCTTCTCGGAGCGAACCAGTGTCTTCCACGAGTACAAGTGCTTCCGCTTGTGAAAGTCGGAGTGGGTGCTCGGAACCACTGGTCGATCAAGAGTTTGATCCGAGATATTCCGGAACTATCCGAAACACGTGAGACGTGCGATGCTCGTGGGCACAACACCTGACGGGGAGGGCGACAGGATTGGGCCGCGCCGATCCCGATCCGACGTCCGCCTTCTGCGGGAGGGGTGTCCGAGAAAGCTCTCACGCAGCGCCCAACCCGGACCACGGAACCCGGCTCGCGAGACGATCACGCGGACACCAGCCGCCACCTCGCCCCAGGCGCGACTCACCTCCCCGGCGCCGTGCCCGTGCCCGCTGAAATCGCCTGAATCCAACGAGGAAATCGAGGGCAACCCTCGAGCGATCCCGAAGTGCGAGCATCGGCAGGACTGGGTGGCGGAGGGGGCAGTCTCGCGCGAACCCGTCTCGCACGTCGCCAAGCGAATAAAAGACGAATATTTGATGGGTCCCTACTATGTCCCGCTTCACACTCCTTGACCGGCTCAGGGGGAGTGTCTTGGCGGGCAGCGTCGGTACCTCCGCATCGGAGGATAAGTTGTTGTCCTCGCGCGAGTCGCATCCCGGGGTCATCCCGGATGATCCCGGCTTATCCCGGATTAAAACTTTTGATCGAGCTCAGCGGATTATGTTCCGCGCTTTGATGACATCGAGAAAGTGATCCGATCATGAATGCGGATTGGCCGACTGCCAGATGCATACTCTGTGGCTCCGGAGAAGACATCACAACGGAACATATAATTCCCGACTGCCTCGCCGGAAAACTCGTAGCGAATTTCCTGTGCAAAGACTGCAATTCAAGGCTTGGCCATGGTGCCGAAAGCGCTGTCAGGAACGACCCAAAGGTTCGGCTATTAATTGAACGCCTAGTCGGTGAACAACCTCACCTCGCCAATAAATTACAGAAGCGGCTACCGTACATAGGCCGCAGTGAGCAAGGCGAAATCCCTGGATACATGCGAGACGGAAGGTTCGTTCCGAAGGAACAACCGCTGGACGATGGATCGTTTATCTTTCCGGAGGACCTATCTCTATATCATTCATCATGAGGCACTTGCAAAACCCTGCGCGTAGAGAAGTTTTTTGGCGGCTTGCGCACGGTGCGGGCCACATCACACAGGCGTGAGCTGACGAAGCAGGCGCTCAGTCATCCGCAGCGACAACGTCTCCATTTCCACAACGATTCGGTCTAGCTGTCGGCCGTTCTCGATCCAGTCCCGGACACGCTCGGCTTGCTGCTCGGTGAGACGGACGGTGACGGTCTTGCCGCGGACCTTGCGGGTCCACTGATAGTACGGCCCGTGTAGCTGCGGGGGCGTCGCTTGGCAGCGGCAGTTCGGCTTGCCGCACGGCATGAAACGTTGCACGAGGCTGCCACGTCGAAGCAATCCCACCTCAGCGACGGTGCGCTTGAGCGCGTCGTAGCGCTGCGTGTCGGTTGTTGGGTCACGGGTGGGCATGTCGTGCCATTCGGTCTAGCAGTTGTTATACTGCTAGACCTGGCCCCAGGAGTCAAGAAGAAAATGAGCCGTCTCCGAGAGTGCTTCGCACCACACTGGCTGTCCATTCAGACCGCACTCTTTCCATGGCTGGAGGAAGAGCTGGGACCACTCACGGAGAAACAGCAGCAGTTCGTGCAGACCTTGGAGGTCATCCGGGTCGAGGACCACATTCCCCGACGCGTCCGCATGCCCGGCCGACCTCGCAAGGATCGCGCGGCCGTCGCCCGCGCGTTTGTCGCCAAGGCCGTCTACGACCTGCCGACGACACGCAGGCTGCTCGATCGGCTGGCCACCGATCGACCCTTGCGCCGGATCTGCGGCTGGGAGACTAGGCGCCAGGTCCCGAGCGAATCCTTGTTCTCACACGCCTTCGACGAGTTTGCGACCACGCAGTTGCCTCTGCGCGTGCACGAGACGGTCATCCAGAAGACGCATCACGACCGATTGGTCGGTCATCTCTCGCGAGACTCCACCGCGATTGCGGCACGCGAGAAGCCCGCCACGAAGGACAAGCCGCCCGCGCCCTCGCAGCGGAAGCGGGGACGACCGAAGAAGGGAGAGGAGCGCCCTCACGAGCCCACGCGTCTGCAGCGGCAGGGCACCATGACCAAGCCGGAGATGCTCGCTGATCTCCCGACGGCCTGCGATGTCGGGACGAAAAAGAACAGCAAGGGCTACAAGGAAACCTGGGTCGGCTACAAGCTGCATATCGATGTGGCCGATGGCCAGATCCCCATCAGCTGCCTACTGACCGCTGCCTCCCTTCATGACAGCCAGGCCGCTATTCCGCTCGCAACCCTGTCCGCCGAGCGGAGCACCAATCTGTACGACGTGATGGACGCCGCCTACGATGCGCAGGAGATTCGGGCACACAGCCGTTCGCTGAACCACGTTCCGCTGATCGACATCAACACGCGCCGCAACACGGCGCTGAAGGAAGAACGCCAAGCGGAAGCTCGGCGCCGACAGGTGCTTGGCTTCCAGCTTCCGGAGGACGTTCGCTACAACGAACGCACGGCCGTTGAGCGGGTCAATGGCCGCCTCAAGGACGAATTCGGCGGTCGCCATGTCCGGGTCCGCGGCCCGGCGAAGGTGATGTGCCACTGCATGTTCGGCGTGCTCGCACTCACCGCTGACCAACTCATGCGCCTCGTCACGTAGCCATCGGTGACGTGATGACCTCGATCCACCCAGCTGCCTACGCGCAGAAGGCGGCAGCTCTTGCCAGACCCTCGCCCAATGCCCGGGCGGGCCTGCGTCTCCTCATGAATCGGTGCCTCGATCCCGGTGCCCTGGGCCCGAGTGACCAGTTTGCACCCAAACCCTGACGCTTGTTCCACTGTCGGCCAGGAGTTTTGCAAGTGCCTCTCATGTTAAAAAAATGTCCAAGCGGGCGGGCAGAGAACTCTTCGGGGTTACGCCTGATCAACTCAGATGCCTACCTTCCGGCGGCTCAGTTGAAGCGGCATCCGGGCTTTTTATTACAAACTGGACTCTAGATTCAATTGAACCTGACCTCAGCGGACCAGAGATTGACCCGATAGTTCCGGCGACAATTGCGTTCGAGTTTCTCGCATTGCATTGCGGTATTAAAATCTATGAAAACCCGCCGCAGTTTGCGCTAATTCGGCGTCAGCTCATTGATGGCAAGTTGTCTGGAGATGAGATTCGTGTGCAGCGCCTGGAGGCGCAGAATAGGCAGCTCTTCCACGGACTCGTATTTGAAGGCAACAGCCCAGGAGCGCGAGTCCAGATACGGCTTTTTGGCTCTCTGGCTTTTCGCGTGGAATTTAACCGTTGGTCCATCAGCGGCACTCGTTGTGGTTACACTCACGACTTAGTGTCTGAAGATGACGGCTTTTGGGTCGATGCATAGATTGGTGGTCGAGGAGGAGGCGATAATTTCGTTCCATTACCGTGACACTCAACACGCTAGATGTTAAAAACACCTAGATTTATTATATGTTTTTAGATCAACGGTCTCTCCTCAAGGGGGACGTGTTCACGCCTGACGTGATCGAGAACTGGCTCGCCTACAAACGGGAGAACGAAGTCGACGCCATTCGCCTGCGGCCGCATCCGTGGGAATTCGCGCTGGGATGACCCCGGGATGCGACTCGCGCGGGCGCAACGACTGACGGGGAGGGCGACAGAATTGGGCCGTGCCGAGGCCCGATCCGCCGTCCGTGGGAGGGGTGTCCCGGGAGGCTCTCACGTGCGCCCCACCCGGACCACGGAACCCGGCTCGCGAGACGATCGCCCGCATACCGGCGCCACCTCGCTCCAGACGTGTCTCGTCTTCTCGGCGCCGCGCCCGCGACCGTCGAAATCGCCCGGCATCCACAGAAAAACGCCAGCTCGCCCACAGATTTTTCTGACGAACCAAAGTTTTAATCCGGGATCAGCCGGGATCAGCCGGGATGACCCCGGGATGCGACTCTCGCGGTCGCAACGACGTACGGGGACGCGGCGGATCCAGCGTGGCGCGTTGCGCTCGACGACGAGGCGTTCGTCGTCGATGCCCGGGTCGGTGTACGGTCGGTCGTGCAGCCCGGCGTGGATCACGCGCACCAGCTTGTGGGCGGTGGCCAGGATCCATCCCGGTAGCCGACGCTCTGTGGGCGCAACGACTGACGCCGAGTCCAGCGCCGGGACGCCACGTTGCACCGGCCGGTGCAGGTCCAGCGCGCCGCGCGTCATGGTCAGTTTCTGTGACGTGGGCTCGGCCGCCGCGCCGCGAGAAGTTCTTGCAGCGGCATATTCCGGGACTTGCCGGGCTCCATCCCGGAATCCGACGCTCCGCGGACCCGACGACTGACAGGGGTCAGTCGTACATGGCTCTCTCAAAACCCCGGACCACCGAACCTGGCTCGCGAGACGATCACGCGGACACCGGCCGCCACCTCGCCCCCGGCGCGACTCACCTCCCCGGCGCCGCGCCCGTGACCGCTGAAATCGCCTGAATCCAACGAGGAAATCGGGGGGCACCCCTCGAGCGATCCCGAAGTGCGAGCATCGGCAGGACTGGGTGGCGGAGGGACTGGGATTCGAACCCAGGGAACGCTTTCACGTTCAACGGTTTTCAAGACCGCCGCCTTCAACCGCTCGGCCATCCCTCCCGGAACTGGGCGCAGCTACGGACCCTGGGGCTCGAAGCCGAGACCTCAGGTTGCTCATTCTATGCTGGCGGCTCGATGACCTCCTGGCCGTGCATATAGGGGCGGAGCACCTCGGGGATCACCACCGACCCGTCGAGCTGCTGGTAGTTCTCCAGGATCGCGATCATCGCGCGACCGACCGCCACGCCAGAGCCGTTGAGTGTATGCACGTGTTCGGGCTTCCCCTTTCCGTTCGGCCGGAACTTGATATTGGCCCGGCGCGCCTGGAAACCCTCGGTGTTGCTGCACGACGAGATTTCCCGATAGGCGTTCTGACCAGGCAACCACACCTCGAGGTCATAGGTCTTGGCGGCGGCGAAACCCATGTCACCCGTACACAGCGTCACCGTGCGATACGCGAGGCCGAGCCGCTTGAGCACCTCCTCGGCGTGACCGGTGAGCTGCTCGTGGATCTCGTACGACTGGTCTGGCGTCGCGTAGGTGACGAGCTCGACCTTGTCGAACTGATGCTGGCGGAACAACCCTCGCACATCCTTGCCGTATGAGCCGGCTTCACTCCGAAAACACGGTGTATACGCCACGTAACGGATCGGGAGCGTGCTGCCGTCCAGAATCTCGTCGCGGTGCAGGTTGCACAGCGGGACTTCGGCTGTCGGTATCAAGTAGAGGTCCCAGTCGCCCCCAACCTTGAAGAGGTCCTGCGCGAACTTGGGAAGATTCCCAGTCCCGACCAGCGACTTCGAGTTGGCCAAGAACGGCGGCTCTACCTCGGTGTAGCCATGTTCTCCGCCGTGGAGGTCGAGCATGAAGTTGATGAGCGCCCGTCCCAGCCTGGCACCGGCCCCCATCAGCACCGAGAATCGTGCACCGGCGATCCGGGTGGACCGCTCGAAGTCCAGAATCCCGAGGTCGGGTCCCAGGTCCCAATGCGCCTTGACCTCGAAGTCGAACGTCGGGGGATCACCGACGCGTCGCACCTCCTGGTTGTCGGCGTCACTCTTGCCGACCGGCACACTCTCGTGGGCTAGGTTGGGCAACGTCAAGGCCAACGCGTCGCGCTCGGTCTCAACCTTGTCTAGCTGCTCCTCCTGCTCCTTGATGCGTTCGCCGTATCGCTGACCCGCCGCGAGGAGCTCCTCCGCGGGGAGACCGTCCCTCTTGGCCTGGGCAATCTGACCGCCGAGCTCCTTACGCTGGCGTCGGGCGTCTTCGAGAACGGGCAGAATCTCCCGGCGCGAGGCGTCCAGCCTAACGAGTGCGTCCAACAGCTCTCCAAGGTCAACACCGCGATGCAGGAGACCTGCCCGGACGTCCTCTGGTCGCTCCCTCAACAGGATGGGGTCAAGCATCGCGTCGTCTGTCCCTTCCGAGCATCATTCTACAAGCCACACGACCCGGGCTGATACGATCGCGCCACATGGCGTCATCTGTCACCACCGTCGTCTTTCCCGCCGCCGGTCTCGGGACTCGAATCCTGCCCGCGACAAAGGCGTTCCCCAAGGAACTGCTGCCGCTCGTGGACCGACCCGTCATTCAGTACGGCGTCGAGGAAGCGGTCGCGGCCGGCATCGCTCATGTCGTGCTCGTCACCAGCCCGGGCAACACCATGACAAGCTCGCATTTCGCGCCGAGCCCGGAGCTCGAAGCGCTTCTCACCGAGCGAGGAAAGACCGAAGCCCTGGAGAAGATTCGGGCCGTCGCGGGTGGGGCTGAGGTCACGACCGTTCACCAGACCGAGCCACGTGGTCTGGGTCACGCCGTCTTGATGGCCCGCGACCGATGCGGGGATTCGCCCTTCGCCGTGGCACTCCCCGATGATGTGATCGACGCCAACCCCCCGGCGCTCAAGCAGATGGTCGATGTCTTCACCGAGGTGAGTAGCCCGGTGATTCTCGTGCAACGCGTCCCCCGGAGCGCTGTCAACCGATACGGCATCATCGACGCCACGCCCGTTCGAGACGGCGTGTATCAGGTCACGGATATGGTCGAGAAGCCCAGCCCAGACGAGGCGCCCTCAGACCTGGCCATCGTCGGTCGCTACATCCTGACCCCTGACCTGTTCCCGGTGCTCAAGAAGACCGGCGCCGACCACGGTGGCGAGATCCAGCTGACTGACGGCCTGCGTAAGTTGCTCCAGACGCGATCCGTCTACGCCTGCGAGATTCGCGACGCGGTGCGTCACGATGTCGGCACCCCGCTTGGGTTCATCCAGGCCTCGGTCTACTACGCCCTCCAACGGCCCAGCATCGCACCCGGGCTGCGAGACTATCTAAAGACGATCTAGTGCAGTGGTTCAGAAATACCTCGTGCACCGAGGGCGCCGAGGCACCCGTCTGGCCAGGCGCGACGAAGGAGCAAATCGGGAATCTGTGACAGAGGAGCATCGCAGGCAGAGGGGATGCCTCGGTGGCCGGATGCCGAGGTATTTCTGAACCACTGCACTAGCTCTTGGCCGACGACGGAGACTTGGACGAGGATGTGCTCGACGGTGAACTCGAGGACGAGGACGAGCTCGATGAATCTGAGCTCTCTTTCTTCGTGCTAGACGACTCGGATGACTTGTTCTCGCTCTTGTCGTTCGATTCCGATTTCGAAGACGACTCTTCTTGCCCGCCACTCGGCTTGCGAGCGTAGTCCGTGATGTACCAGCCTGTGCCCTTGAACTGGATCGCCGGAGAGGAGAGAAGCTTCTGCACCGTGCCCTCACACTCCGGACAGGTCGTTATCAGTTCATCGGAAAACTTCTGAATTCGCTCGAAGCGATGACCGCAGTCATCACACAGGTATTCGTAGAGCGGCATATCTTTGGTTACTCGAGCAGGGTTCCGACTTCGCCGAGCATGAGCTCGCGGTGCGCCCAGAAGGGCAGGTTCCCCTGCCCGAGCAGCTGGTCGTGAAAACCCTGCAGCGAGAACTTCTCGCCCTGCTTGGACTTGCAGTCCGCACGCAGCTGGAGCAACATCCTCTTACCGAGGGCATAGAGGACGTATTGCGGGTCGAAGGTTCCCCGTTCAGCCTCGCGCCGGGCCGTGCTTTCCTCGAGGTATGCCTCTTCGCGAAAGAAGCGGACGCCTTGCTCGACGGAAAGGTCCTCGATGTGCAACCGGATACCTACGATCGTCCGCGCCAGACGAACCAGCGATTCGACCAGTTG
The DNA here is from genome assembly GCA_965249105.1 of Vicinamibacterales bacterium. Classification (GTDB taxonomy): domain Bacteria; phylum Acidobacteriota; class Vicinamibacteria; order Vicinamibacterales; family UBA8438; genus CAUZIB01. The sequence continues at coordinate 4,880,389 of OZ252219.1, forward strand.
GCCGAGTTTGGCTTCGGTGTTGCCCTTTTCGAACCCGCTGTCGAACATCAGCTGCTCGCTGTAGTGAGCCCAGCCTTCGACAAATGACACGGGCATCAGCAGCGCCGTCTTGCGGAGAGGCTTTGCGATCGCCCGAACGTGCTCGAAGTGCAGAAAGTGGCCGGGAAACACCTCGTGTATTGAGATCGTGGGCAGCGTCGCCGAATTGAAATCGCGGAGGTGCTCCTCCTGGCGTTCTGGTGACCACGATGGATCGACGGTCGTGATGTAGTAGTACGCTGGCAGCGTCTTCGACTCGAAGGCGCCGGGCGACCACATGCTGGCGGACGTCCACCGATAGAACTCCGGCGTCGGCGCGACCCTGACCGCGTCGTGTTCGGGAATCGTCACCAGTCGTCTCTTCCGGATGAAGGCAACCAGATCCTGCAACTGGCCGTCGACGACACCGAGGAGTTCATTCGCCTGTGGGTGACTGGCCTTGACCTCGCTCCAAACAGCGCGTGCGTCACCTCCGAGACCGCTTGCCACCTTCGCAAACTCGGCCTGGGTCGCCTTTAGGTCTCGCCCAGCGATCTCGAGCAACTGCTCTGGAGGCACGTCGATGCCGTCGGGGAGCTTGAGCATTTGGGCGAAGCGGTCACGACCCAACCGGAACGATGCTCGGCTCCGGGGCGCGACAGACTCCTTCAGATGACCGATGTGCTCACGAAGCGCATCAGCCGCGACGGTCGAGGCGTCGGCCAGGTCACCCAGCAGGTGCATGTCATCCAGGGCCCGAAACGCCTTTGGCAGGTCTCGTTCCACGAACGTCAGCACACCTTCGAGCGACTCGACTCCCACCTTGACGAAGAGGCCCGGCGGGTCTGTCACGTTCTTGCGGGCGGCCTCCAGCAAACGGGGCGTCTGGCGAAGTTTCGATACGACGCGACGGGCCCGCTCGGTCACCGGTGCGTAGTCGAATAGGACCTGACCGGCGAGGCTACTCGCCAGGGTCTCGGCGTAGTGGATCGGGCTCCGCTGCCAGGGACGGACCTCCTCGAGCGAAAACAGCCTCGCACGAATGCTGTCAGACAGCACCCGTCGCTCGAGTCGCTCCTCAGATTTCAGGGTGCTCGGGCTAATTCCTTCGAGACGACGGGCCCACCCGCCAAGTTCGCGGCCACGGGCGTCCACGGCCTCGCGCGAGTAGTCCTCGATCAGGTCATCATGAAGATGGACGCCGTCGAATGCAGCTTCCGTTGGATGGCTCTCCCGGAGGTAGGCCAGATACTCGTCGACAAAGTGTGACAGCGGTTCTGCCGAATGTGTGGAACGCGATCGCTTCATGGTTAGCCGTAGGCGGCCGGGGATGCCAACATGAATGGTACAATACCGCCGCCTCTTCTCTTCATCCTGGTCGTGGCTACACCCCGCCAAACACCTCTGTCGACGGCTCGAACCAGCGGGACACTCTATCTAGTGGCCACGCCGATCGGTAATCTCGAGGACATCACCCTGCGTGCTCTTAGAATCCTCAGAGAGGTCTCGATCATCGCGGCGGAGGATACCCGACGAACTGCCAAGCTCCTACGGCACTTCGACATCAGCACCCGGACGCGGAGCTTTCACGAACACAACGAGCGAACCCAGACAGGGACGTTGCTCAAGAGACTGGCGACAGGGCAATCAATCGCCGTCGTCACAGACGCCGGAACGCCTCTCCTTTCAGACCCCGGTGCCAGGCTGGTTGGCGAGGCCTTGCGGGCGGGCTTCCCCGTGCAGGCCATCCCCGGACCCAGCGCGGTACTCGCAGCCCTGGTGGCCTCCGGCCTAGCTGGGTCCCAGTTCACGTTCGTGGGGTTTCCACCTATTAGGTCAAATGAACGAAAACATTGGTTTAAAGACCTAATTGTTGAGCCTCGACCGGTGGTCCTCTTCGAGGCACCGCATAGAATCAAGCGATCATTGGCAGACATGCTTGAGGTTTTCGGAGACAGACAGATTGCTGTCTGCCGCGAAATGACAAAGATCCACGAAGAATTGGTTGAAGGACCGATCTCTGAGGTGTTGGACCGAATCCTTCCGAAAGGTGAGCTCACAGTCGTCCTGTCCCCAGAGCCTGCAGGTTCTGCGGAGGTAAACACAGCTCCAGACTCAAAGACACTGAGTCAAGAATTTGGTGGCTTGACCAAGACTTCCGGCTCAAGACGTGAGGCGGTCAAGGAACTTGCCGGTCGCTATGGGCTCAGCGCGCGTGAGACTTACCGAAGACTCGAGGAGGCAAAGAGTAAATAGGTTGATTGACCTTAGCTTGATACCTTTTGCACATTCTGCTAATCTGCCACTTCCTAATTCCATGGCAAAAAGACCGCGCGCCAAGAAACCGGCTGGGACGGTCAAGAAGCTGGCGAAAACGCAGGCTAAACCGGCCAAGAAATCGCCGGTAGGGAAGGCATCGGCTAAGAAGACCGCTGTAAAGAAGAAGGCACCCGCCAAGAAGTCGCCGGTACAGAAGAAGGCGCCGGTGCAGAAGAAGGCGCCGGTACAGAAGAAGGCACAGGCAAGAAAGAAGGCTCCGGTAAGGAAGACCGGCCGGGCCACCAAAAGTAGACGACCGGTGCGCAAGTCCCCTCCCGGAGGCGCGAGAGCAACGGCGGCCTCCGAAAGGGCAGCTGAAGCCAGGCGGAAGAAGAGCCTGAAGGCCGTGGCCCTCTACGAGCGAGCACTGGAGACGCTGCAGAAACGAAGGCTCTCGACCGCTGCCGCGTTGTTTCGACGTGTGATTGGCGAGTTTCCCGACGAGCGTGAGCTCCACGAGCGGTGTCACCGCTATCTTGAAGTGTGTGTACGCGAGACGACACCGGCTCCGAGACCAGAAACGCTGGAGGAGCGAGTCTACGCGGCGACACTGGCCCTCAACGCCGGCGCCGAGGACAAGGCCCTTGAACACCTCGAAGCGGCCGTAGCCAAGGAGCCAGACAGCGATCACGTCCAGTACATGCTCGCGGTGGCGCGAGCAGCGGCCGGGGAGACGAAGACGGCGGTCACCCACCTGCATCGGGCGATCGAGCTGAACCCGGACAACCGATTCCTGGCGCGCCACGAACCCGGCTTCGAGACGCTCCACGAGAATGTGTCGTTCCGGAAGGCAATCGAGCTCCCGCCAAGCAACGACTCGTGAACCCCCGTCACGTGATCGTGCTCGCGGCCGGAAAGGGCACGCGCATGCGCGCGCGGCGCCCCAAAGTCCTCCATCGTTTGGCCGGCCAGACCCTGATCGAGCGCGTCCTACGATCGGCGGACGCCCTGTCACCTGCGACCACCACGCTGGTGGTTGGTCATGCATCGGACGCGATTCGTGCGGCGCTGACTGACCGTCCACATCTACGATTCGTGCACCAAGAGCCGCAACTGGGGACAGCGCACGCGCTCTTGCAGGGCCGTTCGGCTCTCGATGGAGCAACCGGCGACCTTGTGGTCCTGTCGGGAGACGTCCCGCGTCTCCGTGCGACGACGCTGAGGGCACTCCTCGACACGCACGAACGCGCGGGCAATGTTGCGACGGTCTTGACGACCACGTTGACGCGCCCCTTCGGATATGGCCGCGTTCTTCACTCGAGCGGCGAGATGGTCGGAATCGTCGAGGAGACAGAGGCCACGCCAGAGCAGCGAAGAATCACGGAGGTCAACGGGGGGGTCTACGTGTTTGCCCTCGCGCCACTCTGGGATGCACTCAACCAGATCCCCGAGGCGGGACCGCAGCACGAGCGTTATCTTCCGGCGATTGTTCCGATCTATCGCCGTCAGGGACTCCGGGTCGGGACCTTCCGGGCCGCCGACCCCGACGAAATCAGAGGCATCAACAGCCAGACCGAGCTGGCGGAAGTGAGCACGAGCGTGAGACAGAGCAAGAACGAAGAGCTGATGGCCGCCGGCGTGACAATCGACGACCCGGCGACGACCTATATCGACGACGACGTGAACGTGGGGTCGGACACCGTGATCCATCCGGGGGTCACGCTGGAGGGGCACACGACGGTCGGCGAGCGCTGCGAGGTGCACTCGGGTGTCCGGGTGGTCAACTCGTCGATCGGGGACGACGTGACAGTCCGGAACCACTGCGTGATCACCGATGCGCATCTGGCCTCCGGCGCCCAGGTTGGTCCGTTTGCCCACCTCCGCCCTGGGTCGGTTCTGGAGTCCAGCGCTCGGGTCGGAAACTTCGTCGAGCTGAAGAAGACGACCCTCGGTTCCGGTTCAAAGGCCAATCACCTGAGCTACATCGGCGATTCAACGGTGGGGAAGGACGTCAACATCGGCGCCGGCACCATCACCTGCAACTACGACGGAACGCACAAGCACCAGACGACGTTGGAGGACGGCGTGTTTGTCGGCAGCGGCACCCAACTCGTCGCGCCCGTCACGGTGGCCAAGGGCGGATACGTCGCGGCCGGGTCGTGCATCACCGACGACGTGCCTGCGGGTGCCCTGGCGGTCGCCCGTGGGCAGCAGGTGAACAAACCGGGGTGGGTGGAAAAGAGGCGCAGTTCCGAGTAGACGCGACCGAGTCGATTGCGCGCAGGCCATCATCCGAACCACACTAGGGCGATTATGTGCGGCATCATTGGTTACATCGGCTCCAAAGAGGTCGTCCCGGTCTTGGTGGACGGGCTCAGGCGGCTCGAGTATCGCGGCTATGATTCTGCCGGGATTGCGCTCGTTCAACAGGGCCAGGTGGAGGTCCGACGGAGCGCGGGGAAGCTGGCCCGGCTCGAAGAAGTCATCCGGACCCAACCGGTCAGCGGCAGCTATGGCGTCGGGCATACCCGCTGGGCGACGCACGGACGCCCGACAGAAGAGAACGCGCACCCACACCGCGACTGCACCGGTCAGATCGTCGTCGTCCACAACGGCATCATCGAGAACTACCTCGACCTCAAGCACCAGCTCGAGCAGGAAGGGCATCGGTTCGAAACCGAGACCGACACGGAGGTGGTCGCGCATCTCGTCGAGCACGAGGTGCGCCTCGACGGGTTGGAGAACGCGGTGCGCCGTGCGCTCTCCCAGCTGCGCGGACTGTTCGGCCTCGTGCTGGTTGCCGCCAGCGACCCCGACAAGATCGTGGCCGTGCGGAACGGGCCGCCGATCGTCGTGGGGATGGGCGATCAGGAGTTCCTCGTCGCATCCGACATCCCGGCCGTGCTGGGCCACACCCGCGACGTCGTCTTCCTCGGGGACGAGGAGATGGCCGTGATCACCCGGTCGACGGTGGAGTTCACAGACTTCGACGGGCGGGCGGTCTCGAAGGCTACCGAACGAGTCCAATGGGACCCGGTGATGGCCGAGAAGGCCGGCTACAAGCACTTCATGCTCAAAGAGATCTTCGAGCAGCCCAGGGCCGTCCAGGAAACCGTGCTTGGCCGAATCTCGGAGGAGCGCGGCACCGTCCACCTCGGGGAGGTCGATATCTCCCACGATGAGCTGCGTCGCATCGAACAGGTCGTGATCCTCGCCTGTGGCACATCCTGGCACGCTGGGCTTGTCGGCAAGTTTCTGATCGAGCAGCTCGCGAAGCTCCGCGTCGATGTGGACTACGGCTCCGAGTACCGATATCGGGACCCGCTGGCGGATTCGCGGACGCTCACCGTCGTGATCACGCAGTCGGGTGAAACGGCCGACACTCTAGCCGCACTCCGAGAGGCACAGGGCAAGGGCGCCACGAGCATCGCCATTTGCAATGTCGTGGGGAGCATGGCTACCCGCGACGCCGACGGCACCATCTACACCCATGCTGGGCCGGAGATCGGCGTGGCCTCTACCAAGGCCTTTACGGCCCAGCTAGTGGCCCTCAACCTCCTAGCGCTGTATCTCGCACAGGTACGAGGTACGCTGGCTTCCGACGAAGCCCAGCGGCAGATCGAGGGCCTGACGCAGCTGCCCGGCTTGCTCCAACACACCCTTCGGTGTGACACGGCGGTCGCGGGCATCGCCAAACGGTTCTACCGCCGCTCCAACTTTTTGTATCTCGGGCGTGGTATCAACTATCCCATCGCGCTCGAGGGCGCCCTCAAGCTCAAGGAGATCTCATATATCCACGCCGAAGGCTATCCGGCGGGGGAGATGAAGCATGGGCCCATCGCGCTGATCGACGAGAACATGCCGGTCGTCGCTCTGGTCCCAAGCGGACCGGTATTCGCAAAGATGATGGGCAACCTGCAAGAGGCCAAGACCCGCGGCGCGGCGATCCTTGCCGTGACCGATGCCGACCCGGAGGCGTTCAGCGACATTCTCGATCCGGGTCAGGACTGTGTCATCCAGGTTCCCCCCGCACATCGGTTGCTCAACCCACTCCTCATGGTGGTTCCACTTCAGCTCCTTGCCTACCACATCGCCGTCCTGCGAGGATGTGACGTCGACCAGCCACGCAACCTCGCCAAGAGCGTCACGGTCGAGTAGAGGGTGCCCCGAGTCCGACGCTCGTGAAGTTTCTCGACAACCTCAACCCCGAACAACGACGCGCCGTTCTCCACCGGGAAGGTCCCCTGCTCATCCTGGCCGGTGCCGGGTCTGGAAAGACTCGGGTCATCTCGTATCGCGCCGCCTACCTCATCGGAGATGGTCACGCCGAGCCCCATGAGATCCTGGCGGTCACATTCACCAACAAGGCCGCCGAGGAAATGCGTTCGCGGGTCGAGGAATTGCTGGGATCAGAGTACCCACGTCTGTGGCTCTCGACGTTTCATTCCTTCTGCGCCCGGTTGCTTCGCCGTGAGGCTCCCTTGATCGGGTTGTCTCGTGACTTCGTGATCTACGACTCCTCCGACCAACTGAACGTGATGAAGCGGATCATGAAGTCGCTTGACGTGGACGACCGCATCACGTCGCCACGAGCGATGTTGAGCCGCATCAGCCACGCCAAGAACCAGATGAAGGACGCGGCTGCGGTACGTGACTCCGGATGGAACTTCCGCGACGAGGAACTCGCCAAGGTCTACGAGGGATACACACGAGCGCTGGCCGATTCGAACGCGCTCGATTTCGACGACCTGCTCCTCACGGCCGTTCGGCTCTTCGAGGAATCTGACTCGGCCCGCACCCGATACGCCGAGCAGTTTCGCTACGTCATGGTGGACGAGTACCAGGATACGAATCGCCCACAGTATCTCCTCGTGCGTCACCTCGCCGCCCACCGCAACCTCTGTGTCGTCGGCGACCCCGACCAATCGATCTACAAGTGGCGCGGCGCCGATGTGGCCAATATCCTCGACTTCGAAGAGGACTTCGCCGACGCAACCGTGGTGCGGTTGGAGCAAAACTATCGCTCGACGCAGGTCATCCTCGACGCAGCCTCAGGCGTCATCAGCCGGAATACAGGACGCCAGGATAAGCGTCTGTGGACGGAACGCGAAGGCGGTGAGGCGGTGATCTCTCACCGGGCGCATGACGAGCTGGAGGAAGCCGACTTCATCGTGACCCAGCTGCGGCGGGCCGTCGCTCGAGGCGACGAGCGCGCCGCCGTTCTGTATCGAACCAACGCGCAGTCCCGCGCGATCGAGGATGCCCTCACCCGCGAGGGCATACCGTATCGCATCGTGGGCAACGTGCGCTTCTACGAGCGCAAGGAGGTCAAGGACGCGCTGTCATATCTGAGACTCATGCTCAACCCAGACGACGATGTCAGCCTCCGCCGCGTGATCAACGTGCCGGCGCGTGGGATCGGCAAGGGGGTCTTGGAGTCGCTGGAGCAGCTCCAGCCTCCGGACCCGGACGAGTCGCCGTTGTTTGCCGGTGCGACCCTCGAAGAGGACGAACCCGGGGTGTCGCTGTGGGCACGGCTGGGCCGTGCCGTCGACGAACAGCTGGTGCCAACGCGCGCGCGGACCGCGCTTCGTGGGTTCCGAGACCTCATCACGACGCTGACTGTGGTGGCCAGGAAGGAGGCTGGGTCAGTGGCCCTCGCCAAGGCCCTGGACCAGTCGGGGTATATCAAGGCGCTGCGGGACACCGGAACAGAGGAAGCCGAGAGCCGCGTCGGGAACCTCCAGGAGCTCGTATCCGCCGCCCGCGACTTCGAACTTCGCGAGGCCGATGCCACGCTTACGGGGTTCGTCGACCGGCTCTCCCTCTTGTCCGACACCGACGAGGAACAGGGTTCACGAGATGCGCAGGTGTGGCTCATGACGCTCCACGCGGCCAAGGGACTTGAGTTTCCGACGGTCATCATCGCGGGCATGGAAGAAGGGCTCTTTCCCCACGTGCGCTCGGCTGAGGACGATGATGAGCTCGAAGAGGAGCGCCGGCTTTGCTACGTCGGGATGACCCGAGCCCAATCTCAGCTGGTATTGACGAGCGCCGCTCGACGGCGGGTCTTTGGAGAGTATCAATCGTCGGAGCCGTCGCGGTTTCTCGACGAAGTCCCCGGTGGTCTCGTTGATGTGGTCGAGCCTGACCGGCCGGCAGTCTACGCTCCCCAACCGAGCCGCGGCGCGCACTGGTCGCGGGGTCGACGCCACCGCGTGGAGACTCCAGAGGAGCCGGCCTACTCCTATGACTACGCCGACGAGGACCAGTCGGAGACAGGCGTTCGTCCCGGGATGCGGGTTCGCCACGCCACCTTCGGCATCGGGACGGTGGAATCGGTTGAGCCGCTCCAGGGAGACGTCAAGCTCATCGTTCGATTCGCGCAGGCTGGTCTCAAGAAACTCCTGGCTCGATACGCCAAGCTCGAGCGCGTCTGACCGCCGCGGCGGCGCCGGCGGCCCTCAGGTAGAATTCACTCCCAGTGAAACGGCTGGCAGTCTTTCTTCTTCTTTTTGCCTTTTGGCTGATTTTCTCTGGCCATTTCGACGCGCTCCACCTCTCGCTCGGTTTCGTATGTTGTGCGCTGGTCACCATATGGTCCGGCGATCTGCTTTTTCCGGGCGGACTCTCGTTGCGCACGCTAGTGAAGGTCGGACGATTCGTGCGGTTCACACCGTGGTTGCTCTATCAGATTGTCCTGGCCAATCTGCATGTCGTCTACCTCATCTTTCGCCCGGATCACCTTCGTCCGCAGGTCGTACGGTTCAAGACCAGGCTCACGAGTGACTTCGCCAAGGTCACGCTGGGTAACGCGATCACCCTGACTCCCGGAACCATCACGATGGATATCGTGGACGGCGAGTTCGTCGTCCACGCCGTCAGCGACAAGGTCGCCGCCAGTCTCCAGAATGGTGAGATGGAACTGCGGGTCGCCTGGGCCCTCCTGGAGGACGACAATCCCGGGGTCACCGACGACCCGCCTGCCCGGCCCGGCGAAAAGGCGCCGCGCTGATGTCGCCAGCCTTCGTTCTCGGAGCCGCGCTCGCCATCCTCGTTGCGGTGTCGCTGTCACTGTATCGCGTGCTCAGGGGACCGACGATCATCGACCGCCTCGTCGGGGTGAATGTGATCGGGACCAAGACGATCGCCGTCATCGTGCTGACCGGATTCTTGTTTGAGCGCGTGGAGCTTTTCATCGACATCGCCTTCCTCTACGCCCTCATCAACTTCATCGGGGCGCTCGCCCTCTCGCGGTATTTCGAGCGCAAGGGCGTCGAGCACGGAGCCGCCCGGTGACCGCGGTCAGCATGCTCCTCGTCTGTCTCGGCGTGTTCTTCCTGCTTGCCGGGGCCGTCGGACTCATTAGATTCCCAGACTTCTACACGCGGATGCACGCCGCTGGAAAGTGCGACACGCTCGGCAGCCTGCTGGTGCTGACCGGTCTGGCCCTGCACGAGGGATTCGACCTCGCGAGCGTCAAGCTGATCATCGTGGCGGTCTTTATCTTCGTCACCAGCCCCACCGCCACCCATGCGATCGCCCGAGCCGCGAAACGGAATCAGGTGCCCTGGTGGACGCGCGAGGGATCATCATGATTTGGCAACTCGATGTCGTGCTGCTTGGCTTGACCGTGGTTTCCGCGGTCGCCGCCGTCACGGTCAGAGATCTCCTGGCGTCGGTCGTCCTGCTCAGCGCGTTCAGCCTGTTCATGTGCCTGCTCTGGATAGAAATGGGCGCGGTAGACGTGGCGTTCACCGAGGCGGCGGTCGGGGCCGGTATCACGACGGTGCTATTCGTGGTGACCGTGTTCAAGACAAAGAGAGTGAGCAGGGATTGAAGCTTCTCCATCTCATCGTGACCGGTGTCACCGGGCTGATGCTCGTGCTGGGGTCACTGGACATGCCAGATACCGGCGACCCGGAGTCGCCGGCCGCCATCCACGTGTCGCCTCGATACATCGAGGACGGGTTCGAGGAGACGGCAGTACCGAACATGGTGACAGCCGTGCTGGCAGACTATCGTGGCTTTGACACGCTGGGCGAGGTCACCGTGATCTTCACCGGCGCCCTGGCCGTCCTCCTGATTCTGCGAAGGACGCGGGAGGAGGACGACGCGTGAATCCTGAGCCTCAGGACACCATCGTCAGAACGGTGTGCCGCCTGCTGGCGCCGTTCATCCAGCTCTTCGGGCTCTATGTGATCATGCACGGGCACACCAGTCCCGGTGGGGGATTTCAGGGCGGGGTGATCCTGGCGTCGAGCTTCATCTTGCTAGCGATCGCCGACGGTATCGACGACGTGCACAGACGACTGTCGCTCAAGATGCTGACCGTCTACATGAGCACGGGGGTCCTCCTGTATGCCGGGATCGGCGTAGTGTGCCTGCTCCTGGGCGCAAACTACCTCGACTACGGCATCCTCCCCGTGACCGAACCGAGAAGCGTCGGGATGCTGGTGATCGAGATAGGCGTCGGCATCACCGTGATGGCGGCGGTCCTCTCAATCTTCCGCGACCTGTTGACTTTCGAGTAACGACGCCATGGATCCAGTGCTCGACTTCGTCATCGGCCACTTCAACACCCTCACCTACATCGTCCTGATGATGATTGGCTTCTACGCCATGACCGGGAAGACCAACCTCGTCAAGAAGCTCGTCGGGATGAACATCTTTCAGTGGTCGATCATCCTGTTCATCGTATCCCTGTCGGCGAAACGAGGCGCGACGATCCCGATCGTGCAGGGCGGGCACGGGCACGATACCGCGCCGGTCCTCGAGGCTGCGCAGTACGTCAACCCGCTGCCCCACGTCCTGATGTTGACCGCCATCGTCGTCGGGGTGGCCACGACGGGCGTGGCGCTCGCGCTCCTCCTCCGTATCCACAAGCAATACGGAACCTTGGAAGAAGACGAGTTGCTGGCCAAGATCCGTGCTTCGGGATGAACGTTCATCAATCCGCACTTCCCGTCCTGATTGTCCTGGTCCCGCTCTTGACCGCCTTCACGCTGCCGGTCTTGGGCTTGTGGTACCGGCCTGCTGTCTTTCCGGCCGCGCTGACCGCTCTGGTGTTCGCCTGCGGGGCCTCGATCGCGGCGGCCCACGAGGTGATGGTCAACGGTCCGCTCCACTATTACATGGGGGGGTGGACCCCGCCCTGGGGTATCGAGTTCCGCATCGATACGCTCAGCGCGCTGATGCTGCTGTTGCTGACAGTCATCACCGTACTCGTTGGGATCTACTCGAAGCGGAGCGTGCTCAAGGAGATCCCGTCAAAGGAAGTGCCCTTCTACAGCGTCTATCTCCTGATGGTGACCGGGTTGACCGGCCTGGTGTCGACGGCCGACATGTTCAACCTGTATGTGTTCCTCGAGATCACGTCGCTCTCAAGCTACGCCCTCGTGTCGATCGGGGGCGGCGCTGCCGTCGTATCGGCTTTCCGCTACGTCATTCTCGGCACCGTCGGGGCCGCCTTCTATCTCCTCTCCGTCGGGTATCTCTACAGCGTGACGGGGTCCCTCAACATGGCCGACCTCTCGCGAATCCTCCCCGACCTCTACGGGTCGAACGCCGTCCTCGTGGCTTTCGCCTTCTTCGTCATCGGGATGTCGATCAAGATGGCGCTGTTCCCGATGCACGCCTGGCTCCCGGGTGCGTACGCCGACGCGCCTTCGGCGGTGAGTGCGCTGGTTGCCGCCACGTCCACCAAGGTCGCCGTCTATGTGCTGGTGCGAGTCATGTTCTTCGTGTTCGAGCCACGGTTCTCGGTGGAGATGATCCCCGTCGCGAGCCTACTAGCCTGGATGGGCGCGGGTGCGATGGTCGTCGGCTCAGTGATGGCCATCGCCCAAACCGACTTCAAGCGGATGCTGGCGTACTCGTCGGTGGCCCAGATCGGCTACATCGTCCTGGGCGTGGGTCTGGCCAACACCATGGGGTTCACCGGTGGCATCCTCCATTTGGTCAATCACGCGTTCATGAAGGGTGGCCTCTTTTTGGTGGCCGGCGCCATCGTCTATCGCACCGGCCTGCGCACGATCAGCGAGTTTTACCTGCTCTCCGTGAAGATGCCGTGGACGGCCGCGACCTTCACGGTGTGCGCGTTCGCGATGATCGGGATCCCACCGATGGGCGGCTTCTTCAGCAAGCTGTATCTCATCCTCGGCGCGGTCGACGCCGGCAACTGGACCTTCGTGGTGGTCATCGTCCTCAGCAGCGTTCTCGCCCTCGCCTATCTGGCGAACGTGCTGCGATACATGTACTTCCCGAAGGAGGCCACCGCCGGCCGGGTCGGAGGACGGCCGGTGCCCGAGGCCATCAAGCGTGACGACGTCCCGTGGACGATGCTAGGCCCGATGTTGGCCATGGCGGCCGTCGTCGTCCTGCTCGGGCTCTTCAACGGCGAGGTCGTGGGTCGATTTATCGATCCCGGCATGCCGATGGGTCTGGAGCGGTGACGGGGTGACGGTGTTCGCCGCGTGGATCAGTATCGGTGCGCCGCTGGCGGGCGCAGCGTTGACACCGCTGCTGGCACGGGTGCATCCGAGAGTCCGGGACCTCGGGGCCGTGTCGTTCTCATTCGTGGCGGCCGCCGCGGCGGTGAGCCTCCTTCCCGGGCTGTGGCATCCCGACCGGCTTCCGGTCGAGCACAACCTCGCGTGGCTCGACTACCCCATCCGGGTCAGCTTCGGGGTGCTGATCGACCCGCTCAGCATCGTGCTCGCCAACGTGGTGGCGGTGATCAGCTTCATCATCATGGTCTATTGCGTCGGCTACATGAAGGATGACCCGGCACGAACCCGCTTCTGGATGTGGATGAACGGGTTCATCGGCAGCATGCTATTGCTCGTCCTCTCGAGCAATCTCTTCTTCCTCTTCATCGGCTGGAAGCTGGTCGGCGTGTGTAGCTACGGGCTGATCGGTTTCTACTACCAGGACCAGCGCCGGTACTGGATCGGCGGGCCCGCGCCGACCGCGTTTGTCACTCCGTCGCAGGCAGGTCTCAAGGCTCTCGTCGTCACGGGTCTCGGCGACATGCTGATGCTCGGCGGCATCCTCCTGATGTACTTCTATGCGGGCACGCTCAACTTCCTCGAGCTCTACGCCACCGCGCCGGTTTGGCTGCCCTCGATGGCCGCGTCGCCAGGCATGGTTGTGCTGGTGAGTTTGCTTCTCCTGGCCGGACCCCTCGGAAAATCAGCGCAGTTCCCCTTCCATGAATGGCTCCCCGAGGCGATGGCGGGACCGGGGCCGGTGTCCGCACTCATCCACGCCGCCACGATGGTCAAGAGCGGCGTGTACCTCGTCGCGCGCCTGGTGCCGCTCTTCTACTACGGTTACTGGGTTGCAGGTATCGACGAGGCCGGGTGGTTCTTCCACGTGACTGCTTGGGTGGGAGCGTTCACGGCATTCCTGGCGGCCACGCAGGGACTGGTCGCCCTGGAGCTCAAGAAGGTGCTGGCCTACTCGACAGTGAGCCAGATCGGCTACATGATGCTCGGACTCGGGTTGGCCGGTCTGGCCCCTGGTCTTCTGGTCGATGGGTATACGGCGGGAATCTTTCATCTCGTCAGCCACGCGCTGTTCAAGGCCTGTCTGTTCCTTTGTGCCGGCACGGTGATTCACGCCGTTCATTCTATCTACGTAACCGACATGGGTGGGGCCAAAACCTACCTCGTCCTGACGTGGGCGTTCACGCTGGTGGCGGCGCTCTCGCTCATGGGGCTGCCACCATTTCCGGGATTCTGGAGCAAGGACGCCGTACTTCTCGTCGCCATCGATGCCAGCCTGCCGCTATTTGTCGTGGCACTCGTCACCGCGACCATCACGGCCTTCTACACGGTGCGTTTCTTCGGGATGGTCTTCCACGGCTCGCCCAGCGCACATCTGCGTCAAGTCGCAGCGTCGGGTGGTCACCTCGACGACGGTGTGGCACCGATGCGGGTCGCGTGTGGGGTGCTGGCCCTCATGATCGTGGGCGCCGGACTCGGCGGCCCGTGGCTGGAAACGGTCCTTCACCATGCGTTCGCATCCGATGCCTCACTAGAGCTCCTGGCCGGGAGTGCCGGGGCCGAAACCGACGGCAGTTCGCATCGGCTGGTGCCGATCCTCTCAGTGTTGTTCGTCCTAGCGGGGGCAGTTCCGGCGTACTACGTGTACGTCGCGCGGAGGGCGTCGCCCCAAGTCTGGCTGAACGCCAGCCCTCTCTTGCGTTCCGTGCACGCATTCCTCTGGAACCGATGGTCGATCGACCGGCTCTACACCCGTGTCTTCGTGGATGGCTTCGCCCGGGTGGCCCAGCGCGTCGTTGAGGTCGAGGCCTATCTCGACTTCGTCGTTCATCGCCGGCTTCCGTGGTTGTTCACCGGGCAGGTGGAGCGAATCGTTCATCGCCTGCGCGCCGATACCGAAGAGCTGTTCTACAACGTCTCGTACGTGCTGGTGCTGTTCGGGTTGCTGCTGATGTTTCTGTTCCTGGGTACGGGAGGCTAGGGTTGCTGCTACAGGTCCTCCTCGTACCCCTCGTTGCGTCGGCCGTCATCTTCGTGGCCCGCCGGCGGGCCGCTCGCCAGGTGGGGTGGATAGCGGCGATGGCCTTGCTCTACACGACGTGCGTGTCCCTATTCGTGACGGTCGAGGTGTATCGGCTCGGTTCCATCGTGGAGGACTACCTCGTCATCGCGCCCGGGATTCGTCTCGGATTCATGGCCGATGGCCTGAGCGCCCCTACCCTGTCGGTGGTCCTCCTGCTGTGCACCGCGTTGGCGTTCTACTCGATCCGATACGTCGAACATCGAGTCGAGATCCTCTACTACTCCGAAAACGAGCTCGCGCAGGCCAGCTACTATGCGCGGTTCTTCTATCTCCTGCCCTTCTTCCCGATCGGTTTCATCGGCACGATACTGAGCACAAACCTCGTCGTCATGTATTTCTTCCTGGAGGTGCTGACGGTTGCTCTGTTCTTCCTGATGGCCTACTTCGGCTATCGGGAGCGAATTCGGGTAGCGTTCGTCAGCCTGTCGTGGGGCATCATCGGGGCGCTCGTTTTTCTGGTCGGCTCTCTCGTGGTCTACAGCCAGACCGGCAGCCTCGAGATCGCCGAGCTGTCTCGACTCACCGGAACGCCGGTCGTCACGGGCGTCATCTTGTTGTTTGTCGTCAGCCTGATGATGAAACTCGCGGTGGTGCCGTTTCATGTGTGGATGCCCTCGGTCCATGCGGAGCACCCGACCTGCATCGCCGGGCTGCTCGCGGTATATGCCAACCTCGCCGTCTACATCCTGATTCGCGTGACGGTGCTGCCACTCGGCGACGAGTTCGTCCGCTTCGGACCGCCACTCATGGTTCTGGCGCTCGTGACGATGGTGTATGGGTCGCTGCTCTCCCTAGCACAAACCGACATCAAGCGCCTGGCGGCCTGCTCGACCATCAGTCAGATCGCGTACTCCGTGCTCGGTCTGGCTGCGTTGACCAGCTCCAGTGTCGAGGGGAGCATGTTCTTCTTTCTGAGTCACATCATGGGGAAGACCGTGTTCTTTTCAACGGCCGGTATCGTCGTCTACGTGACGGGTATTCGAGACATGGACCAGCTCGGGGGGTTGGCCCGGAAGATGCCTGTGACCGCCGGTCTCTGGATCGTCGGGTGCATGATGCTCTCAGGCTTCCCGCCGTTCAGCAGCTTTACGGCCGAGTGGATCATGTTCACGGGAATCTTTGAGCGGGGTGCGCAGGACGGACCTTTGACCATCGCCGTGGCGATCGGGGGTATCACCGCTATCCTGCTCACGGTCGCGTACACGTTCGGGGCCGCGCGGCGGGTCTTCTTTGGGCCGCTGAATCCGGAGCTCGCGGAGGCGAACCTCTCCGACCCGGGCTGGACGATGACCGTGCCGCTGATGGTGGTCGCAGGGTTATCGATGGCGCTGGGGCTGTACCCGCGACCCCTGATGGAGTTGCTCCACGCTGTGATCGGGGGGAGCTAGTGTGGCGAGTTCAACCCTCGCCCTCGGTACGGGCACCGTCTACCGACGGGGCGTCATCTTCCTCGCCTTTGTCCGCGAGATCGGTTTCAACGAGCTTGGCCAGCGACACGACCCGGTCCTGCTCGTCGATCTCGATTAACCGCACCCCTTGAGTCGCGCGCCCGATCGGCCGAAGGTCGGTCGCGACCATTCTCAGGATCTTGCCGTGCTGGGTGATGAGCATCAGCTCGTCGGCCCGCTCGACGTAGACCACGCCTATTACCCGGCCGTTTCGGTTACTCGTGTGGATGTTGATGATGCCGGCTCCCCCACGCGATTGCACACGGTATTCATCGAGCGGTGTACGCTTCCCGTAGCCCCGTTCGGTGACCGTCAACAGGGTGCCCCCCGGCTTGACGACGGCCATGGAGACGACCTCGTCGCCGGGCCGCAACGAGATCCCTCGCACCCCCTGAGACGTCCGGCCAATGGGTCGTGCGTGCGCTTCCGGAAACCGGATCGCCTTACCGTCGCGGGTCGCGATGAAGATCTCGCCGTCGCCGTCGGTCAACTCCGCGGCGATGACGGCGTCGTCTGGGCCGATGCCCATGGCGATGATCCCGGCCGCTCGCGGTCGACGATAGGCCCGAAGGTCGGTCTTCTTGACGACGCCGCGACGTGTGCCCATCAGGACGAAGCGTTCGCCATCGGCCTCTGGCCAGTCACGAACAGCCTGGAGCGTCGCGATCCGCTCACCGGGCTCCATGTTCACCAGATTAGCAATGGCCTTGCCGCGACCAGCGGGGCCCACATCAGGGATCTCGTGCACCTTGAGCCAGTAGACTCGGCCGCGGTCGGAGAAGATCAGGATGTAAGCATGAGTAGACGCAACGAAGAGCTGGGTGAGGAAGTCCTCGTCGCGGGTCCGCATCCCCAGGCGGCCCTTTCCGCCGCGCCTCTGGTTGCGATACTCCGTCACGGCCGTCCGCTTGACGTAGCCGGTATTGCTGACCGTGATCGCCATGTCCTCCTCAGCGATCAGGTCTTCGATACTGAGGTCGCCCACGGCCTCGAGGATTTCCGTTCGACGGTCGTCGCCGTATCGCTCCTGGATCTCGCGAAGCTCGTTGACCACGATTTCCATCAGGAGTGTCTCGCTGTCCAGGACGGCCTTCAGTCGCTCAATCGTCTTGAGCAACTCGGCCAGCTCATCGAGGATCTTCTGT
Source organism: Vicinamibacterales bacterium (assembly GCA_965249105.1). Taxonomy (GTDB): domain Bacteria; phylum Acidobacteriota; class Vicinamibacteria; order Vicinamibacterales; family UBA8438; genus CAUZIB01. The sequence goes on from OZ252219.1 coordinate 4,897,850, forward strand.
CGCTCGAGTCCAGTGAGCCGCTGGAGCTGCATGTCGAGGATCGCCTGCGCCTGGATCTGGCTCAGGGAGAACTGCCCCATCAGGCCTGAGCGCGCCTCGGTCGGATTCTTTGCTCCCCGGATCAGCTTGATGGCCGCATCAAGGTGGTCGAGGGCGATCTTGAGCCCCTCAAGGATGTGGGCTCTGGCCTGGGCCTTTCTCAGCCGGAACTCGGTGCGCCTCCGCACGACGTCCCGGCGGAATTCTACGAACTGCTCGATCACGTTGACGAGAGTGAGAACCCGCGGCCGCCCGCCCACGATCGCCAGCATGATGATCCCGAACGAGGTCTGGAGGGCCGTGTGCTTGTAGAGGTTGTTGAGCACCACCTCCGGCACCTCCCCACGCCGTAGCTCGATCACGATCCTCATGCCTCGGCGATCGGACTCGTCCCGCAGGTCGGTGATCCCCTCGATGACCTTGTTGCGGGCAAGCTCGGCGATTTTCTCGAGCAGCCTGGCCTTGTTCACCTGGTAGGGGATTTCGTGGACAATGATCGAGTCCTTCTTACCCTTCGTGGCCGTCTCGATCCCTGTGCGCGCACGCATGAGGACAGATCCCCGACCCGTGCGGTAGGCCTGAACGATTCCCGCCCGTCCAACGATGAAGCCCGCCGTCGGAAAATCGGGGCCGGTGATCAGTCCGAGCAGCGTGCGTTGTTTCTCCTCGCGGGGGACGTCGGGATGCTCGGCCACCCAGACAACTCCGTCGACCACCTCGCGGAGGTTGTGGGGCGGAATATTCGTCGCCATGCCCACGGCAATGCCCGCCGAGCCGTTGACCAGCAGGTTGGGATACGGGGCTGGGAGAACCGTGGGTTCTTCGGTTGTTTCGTCGTAGTTGGGAACGAAATCGACGGTTTCCTTGTCGAGATCGGCCATGAGGTCGTCGGCCAACCGCTCCAGCTTTGCCTCGGTGTAGCGCATGGCGGCGGGGGGGTCGCCGTCAACTGAACCGAAGTTGCCCTGGCCGTCAACCAGGGTGTAACGCATATTGAAGTCCTGCGCCAGCCGCACCAGCGTGTCGTAGATCGACGCATCGCCGTGAGGGTGAAAGTTGCCCATCACCTCGCCGACGATCTTCGCGCACTTCCGGTAGGACCGGTTGGACGCCAATCCCATAAGCCGCATCCCGTAGATCACTCGACGATGTGCTGGCTTGAGACCATCGCGTACATCCGGGAGGGCGCGCCCGACGATCACGCTCATGGCGTAATCCATGTACGAGCGGCGCATCTCGTCTTCGATGTTCACGGGGACGGTGGCCGAAGCGATATCAGACATCCAGGTTCTTCACATCCAGCGCGTGGTCCTCGATGAACTTGCGTCGGGGCTCCACGTGATCCCCCATGAGGGTCGTGAACATGAGATCGGCCTCGGCGTCATCCTCGGCTCGAACCTGTAACAGCGTTCGCACATCGGGCTTCATGGTGGTGTCCCAGAGTTGGTCAGGGTTCATCTCACCCAGACCCTTGTAGCGATTCACGGCGACGCCGCGTTTGCCCGCCGCGATGAAGAACTCGACCAGCTCGTCGATCGACGCGACCTCGTCGGCCTTGTGATCCGCTTCGGCTCCACCTTCTGCAGCGTCGCTTGCCTCCGCACCATCATCAGCCACATCGACCGCATCGGCCGGCACGCGTGTCTCGGCCTTGGGTACTGTCGACACCAACATCGGTCCGCTGAGACGCCGAACGTCTTCGTCCTGAAAGCTCGCCAGCAGAGCCCGATACTCGGCCGACGTCACGAAGTCGACGCCGATCGCCTGGCGACGCGCGTAGCCGCTCGATCTGTTTTCGATCTGAAGAACGCAGGCGTTGTGCTCCTCATCCGTGCCGACCGACACCGAGCGCGTCGCCGTGGTCAGCTCGCGGGCCACGGCACCGACAGTATCGCGGTCGAGGAAGAACTCGCGACCAAGAGCGCCACGCTTCAACAGCGTGGTCACGATCTCGCGGCTCACACCTCGCCGCTCAACAACCTGGAGCAATTTGCGGAACGCCATGACCTTGTGGAGCACGTCTTCCAGGCGTTGCCCGGACAGCTGGATGTCGTGGTCTGGGAGGGTGAGCTGACGCGACTCGCTTGCTCGATGAATGAGCCAGGTCTCGAGCTCCCGGTCGTCTTTGATGTAGGTCTCTGACCGACCCCGCTTGGCCCGATACAACGGAGGCTGCGCGATATGGATATGTCCGTGTTCGATCAGCGCCCGCATCTGCCGGTAGAAGAACGTCAGCAGCAGCGTCCGGATGTGCGATCCGTCAACGTCAGCGTCGGTCATGATGATGACGCGGTGATAGCGAAGCTTCGAGAGATCGAAATCGTCCTTCCCGATACCACACCCCAGCGCGGCGATCATCGTCTTGATCTCGTCGCTGCCCAGCATCCTGTCGAACCGGGCCTTCTCGACGTTGAGGATCTTCCCCTTGATCGGCAACACGGCCTGGAACCGCCGGTCGCGTCCCTGCTTGGCCGACCCACCCGCTGACTCACCTTCGACGATATAGAGCTCGCTCTTCGCCGGGTCTCGCTCTTGACAATCGGCCAGCTTCCCCGGGAGCGAGCTGTTGTCCAGGGCCCCCTTCCGGCGCACCAGGTCTCTCGCCTTGCGCGCGGCTTCACGGGCGCGGGCCGCATCGATGGCCTTGCTGACGATCCGCTTTGCGACGGCGGGGTTCTCCTCAAGGTGGGCACCCAGCTTGTCGTTGAGAATCGCCTCGACGATTCCCTTAACCTCGGTGTTTCCAAGCTTCGTCTTGGTCTGTCCTTCGAATTGCGGGCGCGGGATCTTGACACTGACGACCGCCACGAGACCCTCACGAATGTCGTCGCCACTGACGCTCTCTTTGAGATCCTTCGCCAGATTGTTCTTGTGAGCGTAGGTGTTGAGCGTACGGGTCAGTGCCGATCGGAAACCTGAAAGGTGTGTGCCGCCTTCCTGGGTATTGATGTTGTTGGCGAAGGAGTAGACGGTGTCGGCGTACCCGTCATTCCATTGCAACGCGATCTCAGCTTCGATTCCGTCTCGTTCGCCCTTCATATAGATGGGCGGAGCATTGACCGACGTCCTGTTCTTATTGAGGAACTCGACGAAGGAACTAATCCCACCTTCATACTGGAACCGGTGGCTCTTCTCCGTACGCTCGTCGACAAGCTCGATCGTCACACCCGCGTTGAGGAACGCCAACTCTCGCAACCGGTGAGCCAGCGTATCGAAGCTAAAGTCCACCAATTCAAAGATCTCGCGATCTGGTGTGAACGTGAGCTTTGTGCCACGTCGTTTCGTCGTTCCCGTGACGGCCAACACACTCGTCGGTTTGCCGCGTTCGTAGGTCTGCGCAAACACTTCACCGTCACGCCAGATTTCAAGCGCGACGGTCTCGGACAGTGCGTTGACGACTGACACGCCGACGCCATGCAGACCGCCTGATACCTTGTAGCTCTTGTTGTCGAACTTTCCCCCGGCGTGGAGGACGGTCATGACGACCTCGGCGGCGGTCTTCCCACTCGCGTGCTGATCAACCGGGATCCCGCGACCGTTATCGATGACGGTCACCGAATTGTCGATGTGAATCGTCACCGTAATCGTGTCGCAGTAACCGGCCAGTGCTTCATCGATCGAGTTGTCAACGACCTCGTAGACCAGATGGTGTAGCCCAGTCGCACCGGTTGATCCGATATACATCGCCGGGCGCTTACGGACCGCCTCGAGACCCTCGAGGACCTTAATCTTGTCTGCTCGGTAGTCTTCGGCGTCTGGTGGGAGATTCCCCGGCGGCTCGACCGTGCCGCCGGGGGCTTCAAGATTCTCGTTGTCGAGCTGCGTCATTCCGAAGGTTGCTCTTGGGGCTTTCTTTAGCTGGTGGCCTCTGTTTAGGCTACGGTTTTTTGACCTCAGACACGCATCGGCATGATCACGTATGTGTAGTCACATCCAGTGTCATCGCTACCGGTTCCAACAGGCTTCATAACGGCCTGACTCATCTCATCCTTGAACTCCAGTTGAACCGTGTCGGAGTCCACCGCGCCAAGAAAGTCCAGCACGTACTGAGCGTTGAAACAGATCTCAACCACGTCCCCACTGTATTCAACAGCTAATGTCTCGGTGGCCTCGCCGATTTCAGGACTACTGGACGTGATTTCAACCACCCCAGACCCAATCCGAAACTTCACGGCCCGAGACCGCTCACTAGAAAGCAGCGCGACGCGCTTGATGGCACTCGTGAGACGATCTCTTTCAAACTCGATCGATTTGTCGTTCCCTTTCGGGATCACCCGTTCATAGGCGGGAAACTGTGCGTCGATGACCCGAGAAATAAGTTGTCGTCCGTCCACATCAAAAAAAAGATGGTTCTTTCCACAGGTATACGTGATGTCGCCGTCACCCTCCGTAAGGAGACGCGCAAGCTCCCAAAGGGTCTTCTTTGGCAGAATGGCCTCAAGCTCGGTCTCGTCCCCTTCCGCCGTCTCTCGCACAGTTGAAACGAACGCGAGACGGTGACCATCGGTCGCAACCAAGTTCATCTTACCGGGAGCCATCACGAGCAGCGCGCCGTTCAAAAAATAGCGAGTGTCTTCTCCGGTGATAGCGAACTGGGTCTTGCTCACCATCTCGCGAAAACTCTGTCGAGGTAGACTGACGGTCTGTACCTCCCCGGTGGCCTCAGGAAGGGTCGGAAAATCATCTTGAGGTAGCGTCTGCATGCGCGAATCGAATTTCTCAGCCGAGACCTTCACCGCGCCCTTCGCACCTGACTTGATGTGGATGTCGGTCTCAGGTAACGCGCGAACGATTTCAAAGAGTTTCTTGGCTGGGATCGTCAACGATCCACCCTTCGCCACCGACGCAACACATCGACTCCGAAGACCAACTTCGAGATCCGTCGCGACGAGGTTTACGGCACCGTCCCCGTTAGCTTCGAAGAGCACATTCGCCAGTATTGGGATCGTGTTTTTTCGTTCCACGATTCCTTGAAAGAGCTGCAACTCGCGCAGTAGATCACTCTTACGAACAGTCAATTCCATGTGGCTGATTACCTCGGTAGAGGGGTTGAACCGGGACGGATCAGACTCTGTGCATAATCGTAAAAAACTATAGTAATTATAACAGAAGTATAAGCCTGTCAAAAAGCTAGACTTCTATTCTAAGTAATATATTTATCAATAATTTACAGACCCACACCACTGTTGATAAATAGAGAGATCTGAAGACCGGTCTGTGGAGGTCCAGACATCCGCAGATACCCCCACAACCCACCTGGGTGAAAGGTGTGGATAAACACCGAAACCACCCAGTTTTGTTACTTGAATGATTGTAGAAAGCTGTTGACGAGCGTGTTGAAAGCTCGGTCTCGTTTACAGCGCTCGTTGATTTTCTTGATGGAGTGAATGACAGTCGAGTGGTGTTTACCACCAAAACTTTTTCCGATCTGCGGGAGGGAGTGACTGGTCAACGACTTGGACAGATACATCGCGATCTGCCGTGGCAGCGTGATGTTCTTTGAGTTGTTGCGCGACTTCAAGTCGGCGACTTTCAGCTGGTAGTAGTTGGCGATGAACTTCTGGACCATTTCGATCGTGACGTTCTGTTCGTCGCGGTCGAGAATGTCGCGGAGCACGTCCTGGGCAAGCGGTAATGAGATCTCGTTACCCGTCAGTGACGCGTATGCGATAAGGCGGATCAACGAGCCCTCCAATTCCCGGATATTCGACTTAATTTTTCCGGCTATATAGAGCGCCACGTCGTCTGCGAGGGGAACGGCCTCCGCTTCTGCCTTCTTCTTGAGGATGGCGACCTTGGTTTCGAGGTCTGGCGGCTGGATATCGGCGATCAAACCCCATTCAAACCGCGAGCGCAGCCGTTCCTCAAGCGAAGGAATATCGATCGGTGGGCAGTCGCTGCTGATCACGATTTGCTTCTGTGCGTCATACAAGGAGTTGAAGGTGTGAAAAAACTCCGTTTGGGTCCCTTCTTTCCCAGCCAGGAACTGGATGTCGTCGACAAGGAGCACGTCGATGGTTCGATATCGCTCACGGAACTCAAGGATCCGGTCGTATCGAACAGCGTTGATCATCTCGTTCATGAAACGCTCGGACGAGATATACGTGAGCTTTAGATCTGAAGTTTGATTGAGTAAGTACTGTCCAATCGCATGCATCAAGTGGGTCTTACCAAGCCCCACACCGCCATAGAGAAATAGTGGGTTGTACGACCGTGAAGGGGCCTCGGCGACCGCGAGTGCGGCCGCATGGGCAAACTGGTTCGACGGCCCCACGACGAAATTCTCGAAGACGTAGCGAGGGTTCAATCCGCGAGGCCTGGCCGCTGTAGTTGCCGTCATCGCAGAAGACGGCGAAGCCGCCGGATCCGGGACCGGAATAGTCGCCTTCACCTCGTGGCTGGTGACGAACGAGATTTGGATGCCATCCCGTTCCAGCTCGCTGATGGCCTCGTCAATGACCCCAGCGTAGTGCTTGGTGAGCCAGTCCCGGAACAGCCCATTCGGAACCCGTACCACAAGTTCCTGGCCGGCTTCCTCGACAAAGGTGGTCGGCTTGAACCAGGTGTAGAAGCTGTGACGGTTGACCTTGGTTTCGACGCGAGAAAGGATGCTGTCCCAGACGTTTACGGCCATTGACGACGTTCCGTGTGGGGCACCTTCGCCCCAAAATCGCAAAAATCAGCCCCCTGTAGGGACCCAGTTCGGTTCAATCGCCCCTAAAAAATGGGGTAATCTGGCGTCGACCTCCAACCCAGACAGAAAGAGAGCATGTTAGCGCGACAAATTGGGCGAAAACCCTGGAATTTCCACAATTTTTTCCACAGTTGTGGAAAACCGCCGGTGGGGAGCTTCAGGGAACCGCAGGCCGGCGAATGTAACACACCCGTCGACACTGCGCAATCGGCAAGGAATACAGGTGGCTTCGTTGACACTCCCGAAACGCCTTCGCTAATATGTGGAGTTCGGATTCAAACCAACCGTAGAGCCGTTACCGTCGGCGTTCCAGGAGATTGGACAGGATGAAACGCACGTATCAGCCGAACCGCCGGCATCGAAGCAAGACACACGGCTTTCGCAAGCGCATGAGTACCAAGAACGGCCGCCGCGTCTTGAGCAGCCGCCGCGCAAAAGGACGAAAGCGGCTAGCTGTATAATAACTCGCTTAAATAGAACAACTTACTAAACTTGACCAGAACCCTGTCACGCGGCGAACGGATTCGTCGGCGTCCAGAGTTCCTTCGGATTCAGCAGCAAGGTACACGGACGCAGGGCCGATATCTGACCTTGTTCGCGCTGCCCAATACCCTCGATGTTGATCGCCTGGGAGTCACCGCGACGAAGCGTCTTGGACGGGCAACCTGCCGAAACCGGTCAAAGCGTCTTGTGCGTGAATTCTTCCGTCAGAACAAGGTGCTGAATCGCGTCGGACCGAGTCTCGACCTGGTTGTGCTACCCCGTTCCGGATTCTCTGATGTCCCTTACCTCACGCTCCAGGCCGACTACCTTGCGGCACTTAGGCGCGATGCGCGAAGCCGATAGTCCAACCTCCAGGACCCTGCGGGTCTTTGCGTGGCCGTCGGGGTGGCTGTCCCGCGGGCTGGTCTGGTTGATATCTGGCTATAAGTACCTTATTTCGCCGATGTTTACAGGATCTTGTCGGTTCGTGCCGTCGTGCTCAGCCTACGCGACTGAAGCCATCCATCGTCACGGGGCGGTCAAGGGCAGTTGGCTCGCGGTCTGGCGGATTGCTCGGTGTCATCCGTTTTCGAGGGGCGGTCTCGACCAGGTGCCCCTCTGCCGCCGATAGTCGCCGAAAGTTATCGATAGTCATGGAGATGAACAGAATCCTCCTAGCCGTCATCCTGTCCTTTGTCGTCCTCTACGGCTACCAGTCGTTCTTTCCGCCTCCCCAGGTGCCAACCGATGTCCAGGGCCCAGTGGCAGACATACGAGAGCCTGCCGCGCTGCCCAACCGGGTTCCAGCCTCTCCGCCGGCTTCGACGATAGACTCGAGTCCGGCGCCAGTTGGTCGCATCACGGCCGTCGAGCCAGCGGACCCCCAACCCGTCACCGGGTTCGGCGACACCCAGCCGCAGGACGTGGTCGTTGAGACTGACGCCTTTCGAGCGGTCTTTTCAAATCGCGGCGGCGAGCTCGTCAGTTGGCAGCTGAAGAATTATCTCGAGCAAGGTGCCCCCGTCGAACTGATTCCGATCGAACTGCCCTCAGAGGAGCCGTGGCCGTTCTCGCTGCTCTTCGAAGACGAGGCGCTGACTCGGCTGGCGCACGCCGCGGTCTTTCGATCCAGCCACTACGCGTTGCGCGTCTCCGATTCAGCAGAGACATTAACGTTTGACTACGAGGATGTGTCGGGTCTCAGCATTCGTAAACGTTTTGCCTTCGACCCCACGATCAGCGACTACACGATGGCGGTCTCGATCGAGGCCAGCCTCAACGGAGTACCCCTGTTGCCGTCCATCCGATGGGGTCCGGCCCTCGGCGGAGTAGAGAGCACAAGTTCAGGCTTCGCGTTTCGTCAGGGGCCGCGGGGCGTGATCAACGGTCGCATCCTCGAGGCAGGTGCGATCTCCGACCTCGAGATCACGCGACCCGACGCGTCCGATGTTGCCGAGAAGGCGACCTACGAAGGCCAGATCGACTTCGCTGGCGTCGACAACCACTACTTCATCGCCGTGGCATTGCCCGGGCTCCAGGATACGGTGGTGCGGTATCGGCCGGTTCCCCTCCAGCCCCTTCTGCCTGACGGCGACCCGCGCGAGCTCATGGCCTTCGACCTGACCGTCATGGGCGGCATCACCAACCTGCCCTTCTTCATCGGACCGAAAGACTTCGACATTCTGGAGGGTGCTACCCCGTCCCTCGCCCGCTCGATCGATTTCGGGTGGCTGTCGGCTCTCGTGGTGCCGCTGCATCGTTCACTGAAGTGGGTCCACAGCGGGCTGGGGAACTACGGGTTCTCGATCATCGTCGTGACGCTGCTGATCAACCTGCTTATTTTTCCGCTGCGTCACAAGAGCGTCGTTTCTGCTCGAAAGATGCAGGAGCTGCAGCCGGAGATGAAGGCCATTCAGGAGCGCTATGCGCACCTGAAGTCGACCGATCCGGACAAGCAGAAGATGAATCAAGAGGTCATGGCGCTCTATAAAGACAGGGGCGTCAATCCCGTGAGCGGCTGTCTGCCGATGGTGCTCACGATGCCGATCCTGTTCGCGTTCTATCGGCTGCTGTCGATGGCCATCGAGATCCGCGGCGCACCCTTTGTCGGATGGATCACCGACCTCTCGGTCCAGGATCCATTCTTCATCACCCCGATCATCATGGGTGCCTCGATGGTGGTGCAGCAGCGTCTGAATCCGATGCAGGGCGACCCGATGCAGGCTCGCATGATGATGATGATGCCGGTCGTCTTCACGTTCATGTTCTTGTGGGCTCCGAGCGGCCTGGTGCTCTACTGGCTGACGAGCAACTTGGTCGGCATCGGGCAGCAGTTGCTCACGAACCGAATCATCGGTCCGCCAAAAATCCGGACGGTCCGACCGCCAGCCGAGCGCCGGATCAAACAGAAGAAGGCCAAGACCCCCAAGGGCGCCAAGTCGAAGGGCGCGAAACGAGAGTAGAGCGGCGGCGACCGTTGAACAAGTGAGGAGCGACGTGGCAGACGATCTCAACACCCGGATGGTCGACTTCGTGCGGTCGGTGACGACCGCTATGGGCTTGTCGGCAGACGTCTCGGTCGAGCCGCTCGAGGATGGCACTCGAATCGTGATCGATGGGGACGACTGCGACGCGCTGGTCAAGCGTCGAGCCGAGGGACTCGACGCATTGCAGCACCTCGTCAACGCCGGCTTTCGCCGAGAGCACCCGGGACGTCATATCGTCGTTGACTGCCTGGACTACCGCAAGGGGAAGGACGCCGAGCTCCAGGAGACCGCGAAATTCCTGGCCGAGCGCGCGCGTGAGACCGGTGAGCCCCAAGAGATCGGCCCGCTCAATCCGTATGCCCGTCGAATCGTTCATCTGGCGATCGCCGACGACCCGGCCGCGTCGTCGGAAAGTATCGGCGATGCGTTCATGAAGACGGTGGTAATAACAGCAGAGGAGTAGACGTCCCGTAGGCCGCGGCTTTTCTCCTGATCCCTGACTCTTGACTCCTGTTTCCTTGGTTCCATTCGAGGATGTTTTCCCCCGATGACACGATCGTTGCGATCTCCACACCGCCCGGCCATGGTGGTATCGGGGTCGTTCGCGTCAGCGGTCCCGGCGCCCTCGACTCGGCGCAGGCCATCCTTCCCAACACCACGCTTGAGCCACGCCGTGCGACCCTCGCCTCGGTGGTCGACCCGAGTGGCCATCACCCCCGGGTTGACCGGGTTCTCGCGACCTTCTTTCCGGCACCCGGGTCGTATACCGGTGAGGACGTCGTCGAAATCAGCGGACACGGAAATCCGCTGCTGCTTCGTCAGATCGTCGCCTCCGCACAGCATGCGGGCGCTCGGTTGGCAGAGCCAGGCGAGTTCACCTTCAGAGCCTTTCTGCACGGCAGGATGGACCTGGTACAAGCCGAGGCCGTTGGCGATCTGATTGACGCCGTCACGCCGCTACAAGCCCGGGCGGCCTTCGACCAACTCGAGGGAACGATAACGGCCGTGCTGGCTGAGATCGAAGAGTCAGTATTCGCCGTCGTCTCGCGCCTCGAAGCATCGGTCGATTTTCCAGATGAGGGCTATCACTTCATCGACCACGAATCGGTCGCGACAGCAACCCGAGAGCTGAGTGAGCGGGTCAGTCAGCTACTGAGCGATGCACGACGCGGCCGGCTGCTGCGCGAGGGTGGCCAGGTCATCATCCTGGGACGGCCAAACGTCGGAAAGTCAACGCTCTTCAATCGGTTGCTCGACGTGCCTCGAGCGATCGTGACCGACGTGGCGGGCACGACACGCGACCTGCTGACCGAGACCCTGGAGATCTCAGGGATCCCGATCACGCTTGTCGACACGGCGGGGATCCGACGAACCCGTGACGTGATCGAAGCGGAAGGCGTCAGTCGCGCCCGCGGCGCGCTCGACGTGGCCCGGCTGGCCATCGTGGTCCTCGACCAATCGCGTCCCCTCGATCACGACGACCACGCGCTGCTCGAGGAGACGCGTTCGTTCGACAGGGTGTTGGTTGTCAACAAGTGTGACCTGCCACCCCGGTGGGACCCAGATGATCTCCGAGACCCCGAGTGTGGACTCGATGACGATTGTCCGGTCGTGCGAACGTCGTTTGCTCGCGACGCTGCTAGTTCCCAGGCTGTGGTGCGGGAAGCGGTGGGCCGAGCACTCAGCGCCGGCGAAGAACTTCGCGACCCTCCGGCAATTACCAACCTCCGACACATAGAACTGCTCGAACGCGCCCGGGTGGCGCTGCGCCGCGCGGTTGAAGCCGCGGAGGCCCGGTCGCCCGAGGAATTCGTACTGGCCGATCTCCGGGATGTCCAGCAGGCCCTCGGAGAGGTGACGGGAACGCGAACGGCGGACGATGTCCTCAACCGGATCTTTTCGGAGTTCTGCATTGGGAAGTAGCTACGACGTCCTCGTGATCGGCGCAGGTCACGCCGGTTGTGAGGCGGCGTATGCCGCCGCCAGGATGGGCCTGAAAGTGGGGCTGTGCACGCTGTCGAACGACACGGTCGCGCACATGCCTTGCAACCCAGCCGTCGGTGGCACAGCGAAGGGCCACCTGGTGCGTGAGATCGATGCGCTGGGCGGACTCATGGGTCGCGCCATCGACGCGACGGGAATCCAGTTCAAGCTGCTGAACCGGAGCCGGGGTCCCGCGGTCTGGTCGCCACGCGCTCAGGCCGACAAGAAGCGGTATGGCGCGTGGGTAAAGGGCGAACTGGACGACGAACCTGGCCTCGAGTGGATCATCGGTCGAGCGGGCCGGCTTCTGATCAGCCGCGGGGTCGTCGTCGGGGTCGCACTCGAGGACGCCGCCGGAGGCGAGGAGCGCGAGCTGAGGTGCCGGGCCCTGGTGGTCACGACCGGGACATTCCTGAACGGGGTGATCCACATCGGTCCAGAGACACGCTCGGCGGGGAGACTCGACGAACCGGCGTCCCACACCCTTGCGGAGTCCCTCGGTGCGATCGGTCTGCGGAGAGGACGGCTGAAGACGGGAACACCACCCCGGCTCGATCGGCGGAGCATTGATTTCGGTCGGTTCCAGAAGGCGCCAGGCGACGACGAGCCGGTCCCCTTTTCCTTCATGACCGAAGGCATCGTGCGACCCCAGATCATGTGCCATCTCCTCCACACGACCGAACGGGTACACCAGCTGGTCAAGGACAGCATTGCTCAGTCCCCGCTATACAACGGCCAGATCGAGGGCATCGGTCCACGATACTGTCCGTCGCTCGAGGACAAGGTGATGCACTTCCCAGACAAGGAGCGACATCAGATCTTCCTCGAGCCAGAAGGCGTCGACGTCGATGAGATCTACGTCAACGGGTTCTCCATGAGTTTGCCCCGTGCCGTGCAGGAGGCGCTTGTCCACTCCCTCCCCGGTCTAGAAGACGCCGTCATGCTGCGGCCAGGCTATGCCGTCGAGTACGACTTTGTTCAACCGACCGAGTTGTATCCGACGCTGGAGACGAAGCGGATCGAAGGGCTTTTCTTGGCCGGTCAGATCAACGGAACCTCTGGGTACGAGGAGGCGGCAGCCCAGGGGGTTCTGGCCGGGATCAACGCCGGTCGCCGGGTTCGGCGGGAACCACGGATGGTCCTCGGTCGAGACGAGGCCTACATTGGTATCCTGGCCGATGATCTGACCACCAAGGGCTGTCTTGAGCCGTACCGGATGTTCACGTCGCGGGCGGAACATCGGCTGTTGCTCCGGATTGACAATGCCGACCTCAGGCTGACCGAAGTGGGGCGTCGCGTGGGGTTGGTCGACGATGCCCGATGGGAGCGGTTCGAGGCCCGCCGGTCGCGTTATCAGCGAAATATGGACCGGGTTCGCACGACCACGGTGATGGTGACTGGTGGAAAGCGAGTACCCGCAGCCCAGGCGTTGAGAAGGCCGGGAGTTCGGCTACGGCAGCTTGCGTCTGGGGGCGCACTCCAACTGGAGACCGGCGCCGGTCCGGCTGACATCGACGTTGCGAGTGTTGAAACTGAGTGTAAGTACGCTGGGTATCTTGAGCGACAGCATGCGTCCGTCCGGCGTATGCAGCGGCAAGAGGCGCAGCGGATTCCCGAGCGTTTTCGCTACGCTGGGATTCCTGGTCTCTCTCATGAGGTTGTCCAGCGGCTCACGGAGACGCAGCCGTGCACGCTCGGTCAGGCGCTCCGTGTTCCGGGAGTCACACCCGCTGCGGTCGCCGTCATCGGCGCCTACATGACGCGGCGCGCTTCCGCGTAGCGACCCACTCGTGTCCAAGAAGAGCCGCGGTGTCCTAAAGGACCGTATCAAACGGCGCGCCGGTCGAGCTCGGCTGGAGCCGTCGGAGGAGCTCGTCGAACGACTCTGCACGTATGTCGAGCTACTCACGCGTTGGAACGAGAGGATGAACCTCACCGCCCTCGATGACCGAGAGCGGGGCCTCGACCGGCTGATCGTCGAACCGCTCATGGCAATCGATCGGCTCCCCGCACGTCGAGGGCGCGTCGTCGACATCGGGTCTGGAGGTGGGTCACCGGCGATACCCATGAAGCTCGCTGCCCCCGGATTGCACCTTCTGATGGTGGAGGCAAAGGCGCGGAAGGCTGCGTTCTTGCGAGAGGTCTGTCGGCAGCTTGATCTAGATCGTACGGCGGTTGAGACCTGCCGGTATGAATCGCTACTGACCCGGGCCGATCTGCATGAGGCACACGACGTGCTGACGCTGCGCGCGGTGCGGGTAGACGGCCAGCTATTGCTTGGCCTGCAGGCGTTTGTAAAGCCAGGGGGACAGCTGTTCCTTTTCCGGGGGGGTGGGGCCAGCGACCTGCCAGAGGAGACTCGACCACCACTCGTGTGGCATGCGACACATCGGTTGGTGCCTGAGCTTCGCAGCCGACTGGTCATACTGGAGAAGCGGCTACCGAACGTATAAGCGAAGACAAAACGAAAGTGCGATGACCTGATCAGGGAGATTTCTTCCAGGTCCATGATTCGTAACGCCGCCTCCCTTGACAGGGCATTGCTCATGATTCATGGGCATCGACGCGTTGAAGGCGGCCGGCCTCCTGTCGATGAATGAGCTGGTCCGTTGACTGGTCGGTTTATCGCCGCCAGCGTTCAATGTCCAGTGTCCACTGTCTACTGTCCACTGTCCAAGTCCAGCGTGACGGATAGCCGGACGTTCTGCCGGCAGCCGGGGAACTACACGCAGGCTGGCGGCGTTGCCCATCGCTCACATATGCCCAATATGATCGCTCTTCGCGTCTGGCCTGCCGCGCGCATCGCTGCCGGTGCTTGGGATGCCCGAACCCTCTGTGATCCGAAGACGATGTCCATCGCGCCGCCCTCATTCTCCGTCATTGAGACCTGACCAGATGTTGAAGAGACATAGCGCAGTGCCCCCTTAGGCCATTCTGGCCCACCTATGTTCCACGTGGAACATATTGACGTTTTGTAAAGCTTTGTGTACAGTCTCATTGCGAGATCACAGTGTTTGGTTGTTAAACCTAATTAATATGTCTAACAACCTAATACGTGTAAGCTACGGCAGATGAAGAAGATCATCGCTGTCACCAATCAAAAGGGTGGTGTTGGGAAAACGACGACCGCCATAAACCTGGCGGCCTCCATGGCACTCGCGGACCAGTCGGTGTTGCTGGTCGACCTGGATCCCCAGGCCAACCTCACCAGCGGTGTCGGCCTCAAGGGTGAAGCTGCACCAGGTGGGACGATCTACGACGCGCTGACCAGCGAGACCCCTCCCCAGCTTGAGTCGTATCTCCTCGAAACGGCAGTGAGCGGGCTCTCCCTCGTTCCGGCCGACCGGAACCTCACCGGTGCAGAGGTTGAGCTCGTTGACCTGCCGAATCGAGAATCAAGACTCCGGCCGCTGCTCGCCCAGGCCCGTGATCGGTTTGATTGCGTGTTCATCGACACCCCGCCGTCCCTTGGATTGCTGACACTCAATGCGCTCGTGGCCGCCGATGACGTGCTGATTCCGTTGACCTGTGAGTACTTTGCCCTGGAAGGGGTCGCGGAGCTGATGTCCACCCTCGAGCGGGTGCGGACCACATTCAACTCCGAACTAGGGATTGCGGGTGTCTTGCTCACCATGGCCGACCATCGGACCAATCTAGGCCAGCAGGTGGCGGGCGAAGTACGCGGGTTCTTCAAAGAGAAGGTGTTCGAGACGATGATCCCCCGCAATATTCGACTGGGGGAGGCCCCGAGTTTCGGGCTGCCGGCGATCCTGTACGACGTCAGGTCAAAGGGGGCCGCGGCCTATCTTGCGCTGGCCCGCGAGATACTCAATCCACCGGCACCACCGGCACCACCGGCGCCGCCAGCACCACCGGTCACTGAGCTTTAGGTTTTGAGGACGATTCGATAAAGGGCTACGAGGAGGCTGCGATGCCGAAGAAGCGCCACGCGCTTGGTCGAGGGTTGAGCGCGCTCATTCCGGACATTCCCGTGGCACCGCCCGCCGGTCTGGCGGACGCTGCCTCTCCGACTGAGGTGGACCTGGACCTGCTCCAGCCAAATCGAGACCAGCCCCGCACCTACGTCGACGAAGATCGCCTCGACGAATTGAGCCGGTCGATCAAGGTCAGTGGCGTCATCCAGCCGATTCTGGTCCGGCCCAGCTCCGATGGAAACTACGAGATAGTCGCCGGCGAGCGACGCTGGCGGGCAGCCCAGCGTGCGGGTCTCATGAGAATCCCTGTGGTTGTGAGGGACGTCCCCGACGAGAAGCGGCTAGAGCTGGCGCTGGTCGAGAATATTCAGCGAGAGAACCTGAACCCTATCGAGGAAGCGCGCGGCTACCGGCGGCTGTCGGACACCTTCGGGATGACCCAGGCGCAGATTGCCGAGGCCGTTGGCAAAGACCGTGCGACGGTGGCCAACTACCAGCGTTTGCTGAGCCTGCCCGCCGAGGTCCAGGCAGAGGTCGGAACCGGCACCCTCACGATGGGACATGCGCGCGCGCTGGCTGGTTTGGCTGACCAGGCTCTGCAGCGTCGCGTCGCCCGCGACATTCGAGCTCGCGACCTGTCTGTCCGGGAGACGGAGGCCCTGGTCAAGAAACTGGTCACGCCGGCTGCGGGCAAGGACCCCGAGCCTGTCACTGACGTTCACACAAGGGAGGCCGAAGAACAGCTCCGGCGCGCGCTCGGGACACGCGTCCGCATCGCTCGCCGGCATCGCGGCGGTCGGATCGAAGTGCACTTTGGTTCAGAGGACGAGCTCCAACGGATCTTTGAACAGTTGACGAGCTGATCCCTTTGCGACCACGGGTACAGCTTGCCCGCCCTCGGTCCCGAGTGGTATAAATGCCTGTTTGGCCAGCCGCAGAGTGTCCCTCTTACAGGCGGCCTCCTCAGACCAGCGGACGAACCACACCACCATCGTGCGATCAGGATTACGTCGTCGGAGATCATGACAAACCGCGTGGCGGCAATGCGATACGCTCGGGCGTTGCTCGAAGTAAGCGAGAAGGACGCGGATCCTGAGCGCGTCGAGCGCGAGGTCGCCGGTTTTGTCGACCTGATGGATGCACATCCGGCGCTCGGTAGCTGTCTGGTCAACCCTAGCGTCGCACCGGCCCAGAAAACGGCGCTCATGACAGAGCTCCTTCCCAAGCTCGGCGGCGTCTCCGACATCACGCAGCGGCTGCTCACGATGCTGGCCGACCGTGACCGTCTGGCGATTCTAAAAGAGATCCTAGAGGTCTATCGCGAACGCTTGATGGAGCGGCGGGGCGTTGTCCGCGCGATCGTGACAACCGCATCGGCGCTGTCTCCCGAACGGGTGCGGGGCATCGGAAGGTCGCTCGAAAGCGCAACGGGCAAGGAAATCGAGATCGAGACCGGAGTGGATGCGGCGCTGGTCGGCGGCATGGTGACGCAGATCGGCAGCATCGTCTATGACGGCAGCATCTCGCAGCACCTCGCGCGCCTCAGACGTCGATTCCTGGGCAACGCGTAGACTCAACCATTCTGGCTACTTTATGGACATCAAAGCAGACGAAATATCCAAGATCATCAGAGACCAGCTGGGCGACTATTCCCTTGACGTCGACGTGGCGGAAGTCGGCACGGTCGTGTCGGTCGGCGACGGCATCGCCCGGATCCACGGTATCGAAGGCGCCATGTCGACGGAGATGCTCGAGTTCCCGCATGGCGTTTTCGGCATTGCGCTGAACCTCGAAGAATCGAGCGTGGGCGCGGTGCTGCTTGGCGAAACGTCGGTAATCAAGGAAGGCGACACCGTCAAGCGCACGGGTCGGGTCATCTCCGTGCCGGTTGGTGATGAGATGCTCGGACGTGTCGTCAACGCGCTCGGCCAGCCGGTCGATGGCAAGGGGCCGATCGGTGCCACGCGGCAGGCGCCGATCGAGAGGCTCGCGCCGGGGGTCGTCGACCGCCAGCCCGTCAAGGAGCCGCTGCAGACCGGTCTCAAGGCGGTCGACGCGATGGTTCCGATCGGGCGTGGTCAGCGCGAACTCATCATCGGTGACCGGCAGACCGGCAAGACGGCCGTTGCGGTTGACGCGATCATCAACCAGAAGGGTCTCGACGTCATCTGCATCTACAACGCGATCGGTCAGAAGCAGTCGACCATCGCACAGGTCGTGCGAACACTGGAGGAGCACGGCGCGATGGAGTACACCATCGTGGTGGCGGCTGGCGCCTCAGACCCGGCTCCGCAGCTGTATATCAGTCCGTACTCGGCGTGCGCGATGGGCGAATACTTCCGTGACATTGGTCGCCACGCCGTGTGTATCTACGACGACCTATCCAAGCACGCCCAGGCCTATCGTGAGATCTCGCTTCTGCTCCGTCGACCCCCCGGTCGAGAGGCCTACCCTGGCGACGTGTTCTATCTGCACTCACGCTTGCTCGAGCGCGCCGCCAAGTTGAGCCAGGAGAACGGCGGTGGCTCGCTCACCGCGCTACCGATCATCGAGACCCAGGCGGGAGACCTGTCGGCGTATATCCCCACCAATGTCATCTCGATCACCGATGGTCAGATCTTTCTGGAAAGTGACCTCTTTCACCAGGGCATCCGGCCGGCCATCAACGTCGGCAACTCGGTGTCGCGTGTCGGAGGGGCGGCCCAGGTCCGCGCGATGAGACAGGTCGCCGGGACGCTGCGGATTGATTTGGCGCAGTTCCGAGACCTTGAGGCCTTCGCCCAGTTCGGGAGCGACCTTGACAAGGCTACACAGAACCAGCTGAACCGAGGCCGCCGATTGGTCGAGCTGTTGAAGCAGTCGCAATATGAACCGCTGTCTGTCGAGCACCAGGTGTTGATCCTGTTCGCGGGCGCACGGGGCTATCTCGATTCTGTGGCTGTAACCGACGTGGCCGACTACGAGAAGCAACTCTTCGAGTTCATCGAGGTCAGACACGCAGGGATCATGCAAACGCTCAACGAGCAGAAGAAGATGGACGATCAGCTCGAGACCGACATCGCGAACGCCGTCAAGGAGTTCACGGAGCAGTTCACGGCGTCACGGAAGGGCGCGGCAGCGTAGCCATCCATGCCCTCTCTCCTCGATCTCCGCCGACGGATCCGCGCCGTCAAGAACACGAAGCAGATCACCAAGGCGATGAAGACCGTGTCGGCGTCAAAGCTGCGCCGGGCACAAGAACGGATCGTCGGCGCCCGCCCGTTTGCCCAGGAGATGCGACGTGTGCTGCAGGGTCTGGCCGCGCGAGTTGATCCTGCGTCGCATCCTCTGTTGAGACCGCCTGCGGATATCACAACCAGCACCCCCAGCCTGCTGTTCGTCGTGACCGCCGACCGGGGACTCTGTGGTGGTTTCAACTCGGCGCTCCAGCGCCGGGCACTCACGTGGAGTCGCGACGCCGACGGACCGGTGGCGCTCGGGCTGGTGGGACGGAAGGGCCGGGACTTTTTTCGGCGGCACCAGGTCGAGGTTCGCTACGAGGAGATCAACATCTTCAGCGATCTGCGCTTTGCCCATGCGCAGGCGATCGCACAAGTCGCGGTCGAGCAGTTCACGGCGGGGTCGGCGCAGAGCGTCCACGTGGTGTACAACGAGTTCAAGAGCGTGATGCAGCAGGACGTCGTTGTGGATCAACTCCTGCCGATTCCGCGGCTCGAATCGAGCGACGACGAGTCGGAGACGTTGGCCGACTACCTGTTCGAACCCACCCCGGGGCAGATCCTCGACACGCTCCTCCCTCGGTATGTCGAGATCCAGGTGTTTCGGTCGTTGCTCGAGTCGGCGGCGGCAGAGCATGCGGCCAGAATGACGGCGATGGACGCGGCGACCCGGAACGCCGGCGAGATGATCGATTCGCTGACGCTCCACATGAACAAGGTCCGTCAGGCGACGATCACGCGGGAGCTGATTGAGGTGGTGTCGGGCGCGCAGTCGCTCTAGTTGCCGTGGGAGACCCCCCGGCTTTGCCGGGGCGGCCAGCCCCGTTTGACGTTTCGGGGAGTCACGTGAGGAACTCCTTCCCGTGAGCCGCTCAAGCATCACGAGAAGGAGACCTCATGCCGACCTACCGAAGTCTCAATCATACGAAATGGCACTGTCAGTATCACGTTGTGTTCATCCCGAAGTATCGAAGAAAGGCGATGTACGGGGGATTGCGGCGGGATTTGGGCGAGGTGTTCCGCCGTCTGGCGCTGCATCGCGAGAGCGAGGTGGAGGAGGGGCATCTGTTGCCGGACCATGTGCATATGATGATGTCGATTCCGCCGAAGTACTCTGTCGCCCAGGTCATCGGATATCTCAAGGGGAAGAGTGCCATCCACATCGCTCGGGAGTTCGCGGGACGTTCGCGGAACTTCGTGGGGCAGCACTTCTGGGCCCGGGGCTACTTCGTGTCCACGGTGGGTCGCGATGAGCGGGTCATTCGGGAGTACATCCAGCAGCAGGAACGCGAGGACCGGCGGTCGGATCAGTTGCCGTTGGAGTAGAGTGGCCACCGTGAGGTGGCTCAAGTGACCGCATAGCGGTCACGTCATGCCGCTTTGAGCGGCTCACAAACTAAGGCCCCCGGCTTTGCCGGGGGATACTTACTGTGGTGAGTGCAACAGATCTATACATTCGGCCGGCGCTGCAGAGCACGGAGACCACGAAGGCATGTCAGACACAGAAAGAGTCGGAAAGATCGTCCAGATCATCGGTCCCGTGCTGGACGTCGAGTTCGCCGGAGGAGACCTCCCGGCGATTTACAATGCGTTGCGGATCGCGAGGTCGGTTGGCGACGGGGAGGAGTCCGTAGACGTCATCGCCGAGGTCGAGCAGCACCTCGGGGAGAATCGGGTCCGGGCTGTCG
Organism: Vicinamibacterales bacterium; assembly: GCA_965249105.1. Taxonomy (GTDB): domain Bacteria; phylum Acidobacteriota; class Vicinamibacteria; order Vicinamibacterales; family UBA8438; genus CAUZIB01. Next base: position 4,918,376 of record OZ252219.1, read on the forward strand.
CCATGACGGCGACCGACGGCATGCAGCGAGGAATGGACGTCGTGGACACCGGTGCCCCGATCTCGGTTCCGGTTGGGCCGAAGACGTTGGGCCGAGTGCTCAACGTCCTGGGTGAACCAGTAGATTTCCCTGACCGTCCCGTCGAGTCTGAGGAACGATGGCCCATCCACCGGGCGGCTCCGCCACTCGAAGCGCAGTCAACCGAACTGCAGATGTTCGAGACCGGGATCAAAGTCATCGACCTGCTGGAGCCGTACCTTCGCGGCGGGAAGATCGGTTTGTTCGGTGGGGCGGGTGTCGGCAAGACCGTCATTATTCAGGAGCTGATCAACAACATCGCCCTCAAGCACGGCGGCGTCTCCGTATTCGGCGGCGTGGGCGAACGGACCAGAGAAGGCAACGACCTCTGGCTCGAGATGCAGGAAAGCGGCGTGGTCAACACCGAGGATCATGAGAAGTCGCGAGCCGCCCTGATCTACGGACAGATGACGGAGCCGCCGGGTGCACGGCTCCGGGTTGCGCTCAGCGCGTTGACCGTGGCCGAATACTTCCGCGATGCGGAGAACAAGGACGTCCTGCTCTTCATCGACAACATCTTCCGGTTCACCCAGGCCGGCTCCGAGGTCTCGGCGCTGCTCGGCCGGATGCCATCGGCCGTCGGCTACCAGCCCACGCTACTCAGTGAGATGGGCGAGCTCCAGGAGCGGATCACCTCCACCAAGCAAGGCTCGATCACCTCGGTCCAGGCGATCTATGTTCCGGCCGACGACTACACCGACCCTGCCCCGGCGACGACCTTTGCCCACCTGGACGCGACGACGGAGCTGTCACGTGCGATCGCATCGCAGGGTTTGTATCCGGCCGTGGACCCGCTGGCCTCGACGTCGCGCATCCTCGACCCACGCATCATCGGCGAGGAGCACTATTCGGTGGCGCGTGAGGTCAAGCAGGTGCTCCAACGCTTCAAGGATCTACAGGACATCATTGCGATTCTTGGGATCGACGAGCTCTCGGAGGACGACAAGCTGGCGGTAACGCGGGCGCGAAAGATGCAGCGGTTCCTGTCCCAGCCGTTCTTCGTCGCCGAGCAGTTCACTGGTGCCGAGGGTAAGTATGTGGCGATCGCCGATACGATTCGAGGGTTCAAAGAGCTCGTCGAGGGCAAGCATGACGAGGTACCGGAGCAGGCGTTCTTGATGGTGGGCACGATCGAAGAGGCTCTAGAGAAGGCGGAAAAGATGAAGGCGACGGCTTAGGATTGGACAGGTCTCTCTTTAAATGGCGCTTCCGACCCATTTGACGCTCGAGCTGGTGACACCCGACCGGGCAGTGGTCCGGCAGTCGGTCTCCGAGGTGCAGATTCCTGGCTCCGAGGGCTATCTCGGTGTGCTGCCGGGACACACGCCGTTGTTGACCACCCTGACGGTTGGCGAGCTGTGGTTTCTTCAGGACGGCGAGAAACACTATGTCTCCGTCGCCTTTGGGTTCGCCGAGGTGCTCCCCGACCGCGTCACCATCCTTGCCCAGGTAGCAGAGCGAGCGGAGGATGTGGATGTCGCCCGAGCCCGGGAAGCTCAACGCCGGGCGCAAGAGCGTCTCTCCAAGAGTGCCGTCGATATCGACTTCGAACGGGCTCGCATCTCTCTGATGAAGGCACTGATCCGCTTGCAGGTCGGATCGAACATATCCACACGATCGGTCTAACGACATGGCTCGGTGAATATGCAAGTTTCCTGGGCGGCGCGGACGGACCCTGGACTTCGTCGTTCACAAAACGAAGACAGCTACCGCGCCATCCCGGCGATAGGCTTGTTCGTCGTGGCGGACGGGATGGGGGGACACGCCGGTGGAGAGGTCGCCTCCGAATTGGCCGTGACCGAGATCCAGAATGTCGTCGAGTCCACAGGCGGCCTCGGACCACTGGACACCTGGCCAATGCCCTTCGACCGATCGTTCGGTCGAGATGGCAACCGTCTTCGAGCGGGGTTCGACAGCGCCAATCGCAAGATCGCCCAGCACATGGAGACGGCGGAGAACCTGCGGGGGATGGCGACAACCGCCGTGGCCGTCCTCGTCGATGGGGCGCAGACGGCGCTCGCCCATGTCGGTGACAGCCGAGCCTATCGGTATCGCGCGGATCGATTGACCCGGCTGACCAGTGATCACTCCTGGGTCGAGGAGCAGATGCGAGCGGGTATGTTGACCGAAGCGGCGGCTCGCGAGCACCCATGGCGCAATATCGTCACGCGCGCGCTCTCTGGCGCGAACGACCTGCAGGTCGACGTGGCGGAGCTCGAGCTCCAGCCGGGCGACCGACTGCTGTTGTGCTCGGACGGTCTGTCATCGGTGCTGAAGGACGACGAGATCGCCGACATCATGGCGGCCAAACACGACCTCCAGGAAGGGTGTGACGAATTGGTCAACCGGGCCAACGCAGCGGGCGGACCTGACAACGTGACGACCCTACTGCTCCATGTGGCCACGGCGCCCGGGTCGTGAATCAGCCATCCAGGCTGAAGGTAATCGTAGATGCTCGATAACCTACGGGGCCTGATTCGGTATCGAGGGTTGATTCAGACCCTGGTGACCCGCGAGCTCAAGGCGCGATACCGCGGATCCGTCCTGGGGTTTCTCTGGTCGTTTATCAACCCGCTGCTGCTCCTGCTCGTCTACACCTTTGTCTTTTCGGTCGTTCTCCCGGGCTTTCGAGACGACGCCTCGACGCATCCATACGCCCTCTTCATGTTCTGCGGACTGCTGCCATGGTTCTGGTTTTCGTCGTCGCTGCTAGAGGCGTCGAACGCACTGGTGGTGCATGGCAACCTGATCAAGAAGGTCTTGTTCCCAGCCGAGATCCTTCCGATCGTCATCGTGCTTGCCAACATGGTTCATTTCTTTTTCGCGCTGCCGATCCTGGCGTTGTTCCTGGTCTTCTACGCGCGTCCCGTCCAGATTGTCGAGCTGGTTTGGTTTCCTGTCGTCCTGCTGGTCCAGCTGACCTTGAGCCTCGGTCTGGGCTTCATGCTCTCAGCACTGACCGTCCATTTCCGTGATTTGCGCGACATCTTGACCAATCTCCTGACGCTCTGGTTCTTTTCGACGCCGATCATCTACCCGATGAGTCGGCTCCCGGCTGCTGGGCAGTTCTTGATGGACTTCAATCCGTTCGCTCATCTGGCGATTTCGTATCAGGAGATCTTGTTCTACGAGGGACCGTTCGGGCACTGGAAGTGGTTGCTGGCGCTGTGGGTCTTCTCCGTGGTCGTCTTCTTGCTGGGCTACGCGCTGTTCGACAGGCTGCGTGATTCCTTCGCGGAGGAAGTATGAGACGTGCAGTCGAGCTCGAATCGGTGACCAAGCTCTACCGACGATTCGCCCATCGTCGGCAGTTTGCGACGCTCAAGAGCGCACTTCTCAGTGGCAGCCTGGTGACCGACCTGAGTGCCGACGAGACCTTCACCGCGGTTGACGACGTCACGTTCCAGGTTCCGAAGGGCTCTGCGTTTGGGATCATCGGACGCAACGGGTCAGGGAAGAGCACCCTCCTCAAACTGATCGCCGGGATCAGCAAACCGACCCGGGGTGACGTTCGAGTGCACGGGCGTATCTCAGCGCTGATCGAGCTGGGAGCCGGCTTCCACCCAGAGATCTCCGGGCGCGAGAACATCTTCATCAACGGGGTCATGCTCGGGCTTACGAATCGCGAAGTCGCCGATCGTTTCGACGAGATCGTCGCGTTCGCCGAGATCGAGGAGTTCATCGACGCGCCAGTCAAGAACTATTCGTCCGGTATGTATATGCGGCTCGGATTCGCCGTCGCAGTCCACGTCGACCCGGACATCTTGATCGTCGACGAGGTGCTAGCGGTCGGGGACGCGGGCTTCAGCCTGAAGTGTCTCGACACGTTCGCCGAGTTCAAGCGTCGCGGGAAGACGATCCTGCTGGTCACCCACAGCCTGGACACCGTCCAAAAGTTCTGCGATGAGGCAGTCTGGTTGGACGAGGGCGCACTGAGGAGCCAGGGCGACCCTGTGCGCGTCATCCACGCCTATCTCGAGGATGTGGCCTCGGGGGAGGAGAAGCTTCTTTCCGAAGATGACCGCCGGAAGCTCGGAGCGACGGCGTCCACAGAGGCAGAAGCCCCCGGCGACGTTGCCGACCCGGCGCTTCGGACGGAGCTGACCAGGGAAGAACCGCCCGAGGACATGTTCCGAGCGAGCGAGGGGCGGTGGGGGTCGGGCGACGCGGTTATCGACGAGGTGACAATCGAGGGTGACGGCGGCTCGTCACATCTCTACCACACCGGTAACCGGATGGCCGTGCGGTTGAGCGTGCGGGCACCCAAGCCACTGAACGACTTCGTGTTCGGGGTCAGCATCTTCAACGCCGAGGGAATCTGCTGCTACGGCACGAACACCGACATCGAGGAGCGTATCCCTGACGTGCTAACCGGGAGCGGTGAAGTGGTGTTCGAGATCGAGAGCCTCGACCTGGTCGCGGGGACCTACAAGCTCGATGTGGCCCTACATACCCGGGAGGGGCGGCCCTACGACTATCACCGACTCCTGTACACCTTTCGGGTGAAATCCCAAACGAAGGACGCCGGGATCTACCGTCCGCGCCACAGCTGGACCTTCACACCGAACATTCGATTCCGCGAGCGGGTCGTCGAGTAAGCGAGAGGTGCCGCGCGTTTCTCCCTCACTGACCTTACGAGCGCTGCTCAAGAACGCAGTGAGCGGGCTTGGGTTGGCCACGGAGTCGCCGCGTGTGACCGGCCTCTCGCCCGCCGCCATCGCGCTCGTGACGGCATCGCAGGCGGCGACCGCCCCGACCCTCGTCGTCGTGCCGACCGATGCCGAGGTCGACACGCTCACCGGAGACGCACGGTTCTTCTACACGGCACTGCATGGCCTCCCAGATGTCGAGGTCGCGCGGACCGTCCTGCCCTTCCCGTCTCCGGAGGTCGACCCGTATCGGGCGATCGCACCGCATCTCGACGTCGCATCGGCGCGCGCTCGTGCACTCAGCGCTCTGGCGCAGGGGTCGGCTCGTCTGGTCGTCGCATCCGCACCCGCCCTCTTGCCGCGGGTCACGCGTCCGACGCGGCTACTCGAAGCGTCGAGGGAACTCGTGCTTGGAGGCGAATTGACCCCCTCCGACCTCGGCGATCTGTTGGCTGACGCCGGGTTCACGCCTGAGGACCCCGTCGACGCCCACGGTGAGTTCTGCGTGCGGGGTGGCGTCGTCGACTTTTTTGCCGCAGGCGAGAGCTATCCGACGCGGGTGGAGTTCGTCGGCGACCTCATAGAGTCGCTGCGCCATTTCGACCCCGGCACCCAACGGTCGATCGCCTCTCTCGACCGATCCCTGGTGATACCACTTCGCGAGAGCTTCGAGCGTCCGGACCAGCTCGATGACCCTGAGGTACGAGACCTCGACGGGAGCATCCTCGACTACGTCTCGGGCGTACCAGGAGTACAGGGTGTACCAGAAGTACAGACGGCGGTGTGCGATCGAGACGAGTGCGAGCGGAGGGTCGCGAGAGTCGTTGACCAGACCGAGACCAGCCACGGCGTGGCCGTGAGCGAGGGACGGATGGTGCCAGACCCGGAGACCCTACACTTGGGCTGGGAGGAGATCCGCACGTGGCTCGACGGCGGGCGCCGGTTCGACGTTCTCGGACTCGATGACGAAGAGGGCGTGGACGCGACGCTCTCGCAGGCCGTGTCCTGTCAGCCGGCGCTGCCGTTTCACGGCCGGTTGGCTGATTGGGTAGAGGCCGTTCGGAAGGGTCGGGCCGAGGGTCACACGCAGGTCTTTGTGGCCGCCACTCCCGGACGGGCGGAGCGGATCACGGAGCTGCTCTCCGAATACGAACTGACGGCCGTCTCGGTTGACCAGAGCGAGACCACGCACGGTGCCGCGCTCCTTGTTGTGACCGGGCTGTTGTCGCGTGGCTTTCGGCTGCCTGCGGTGGGACTCCAGCTCTTTGCCGAAACCGACCTGTTCGATGAGGAGCGGCGGGTTCGCGACCGACGGAAGTCAATGGCGGCGTCGTTCCTTTCCGACCTGCGCGACCTGAAGGTTGGCGACCACGTTGTCCATGTAGACCACGGAATCGCCCGATTCGTCGGTTTGAAGCAGCTTGCCGTGCAGGACCGTCCGCATGAGCTGATGGAGCTCAGGTATGCCGACGGTGACAAGCTCTTTGTTCCAGTCGAGCACCTCGACCTGATCCAGAAGTACACCGGCGCGCAGAATCCGGCACTTGACCGACTCGGTGGAGCGTCCTGGGAGCGGGCGAAGACTCGGGTCAAGAAGGTCATGCGAGACATGGCCGGTGAGCTCCTGAAGCTCTACGCGGCCAGACAGTCGATCGCCGGACATGCCTTCAGTGCAGACATGCACTGGCAGGGGGAATTCGAGGCCGCGTTCGAGTTTGACCTGACGACCGGCCAAGCGTCGGCGGTGAACGAGATCAAGCGCGACATGGAGACGGCGTCGCCGATGGACCGACTCCTGTGCGGTGACGTCGGGTATGGCAAGACCGAGGTCGCGCTCCGGGCGGCGTTCAAGGCCGTCATGGACGGAAAACAGGTGGCGTTCCTGGCCCCGACGACCGTTCTGGCCTTCCAGCACGCAAAGACCCTGAAGGAGCGGTTTGCGGCGTTCCCGGTCCGGGTCGAAATGGTCAGCCGCTTTCGGAGCCGTGCGGAGCAGAAAGCGGTGTTGGCCGACCTCGCGGCGGGCAAGGTCGAGGTGATTGTCGGGACACACCGGCTGCTGTCCAAGGACGTCGAGTTCCGTGACCTGGGGTTGCTCATCGTCGACGAAGAGCAGCGTTTCGGCGTCGCTCACAAAGAGCGTCTAAAAACGCTGAGACGAAAGGTTGACGTTCTCACCCTCACGGCCACGCCGATTCCGCGAACCCTCAATATGTCCTTGATGGGTATCCGGGACATGTCGGTCATCGAGACCCCTCCGAAGGACCGCCTGTCGATCCAGACCAACGTCGTGACGTTCGATCCCGCTGTGGTGCGACGCGCAATCCGCACTGAGCTCGAACGAGGGGGTCAGGTGTACTTCGTGCACAACCGGATCCATTCGATCTACGGGGTCGCCGACATGGTTCGGCGACTCGTGCCGGAGGCCCGGTTGGCTGTCGCTCACGGTCAGTCCGGTGAGGCGGAGCTCGAGAAGGTCATGATCGATTTCGTGGACCACCGGCACGACGTACTCCTGTCAACCACCATCATCGAGAACGGCCTCGACATTCCCAACGTCAACACGATCATCGTCAATCACGCACAGCAATTCGGTTTGGCCCAGCTGTATCAGCTACGGGGGCGTGTCGGTCGGTCGGACCGGCGTGCGTACGCCTATCTCCTCGTGCCAGCGGACAACCTCTCTCAAGTCGCGCAGCAACGGCTGTCGGCGATCAAAGAGTTCAGCGACCTGGGCAGCGGATTTCGGGTCGCCGCGCTCGACCTCGAGATTCGCGGGGCCGGAAACCTCCTCGGTGGCGAGCAGAGCGGCCAGATTGAGGCTATTGGATTCGACATGTACGTGAAGCTTCTCGAACGGACGGTGCGAGAGCTCAAGGGAGAACCTGTTGACGACGAGCGCCGCGCGACCGTCAATCTCGGGATCGAGTTGCGGGTCGACGAGGACTACGTCACGGAGACCAATCAACGCTTGGCACTATACCGCCGGGTGGCCTCGGCGGTGGATGAATCGGAGCTCTCGGCTCTACTCGAGGAAACGGGTGACCGGTATGGCCCGGTCCCGGTGACGCTAGCCCGGCTGGTTGAGTTCGGGCGAATCCGGGTGATGGCCGACCGCCTCGGGATCGAATCGATCGACCGCGAGCGCCATTTGCTCGTCATACGGTTTAGGGGCGACGCAGCCCTTGACCCACAGCGGCTGGTAGACGTGGTTCAGGGGCGTCCGGAGGTGACCCTGACCCCACCAGGTGTGCTCCGGGTGGACCTCGAGCTGACCAGGGGGCCAAGGAACCGGCGGCCCAGGCGGCGGCTTGATTCCCCGTCGACCTCCTGGTGGACTGAGCGAGCCACGACCGGGGATGTGAGCGGCGGCTTCACGAAAAGGGAACTGTCCCGGTCGCGGCCGGTCGCCGCGGACGACGAGTTGCTGCAGCGAGTCGGTGGGCTGCTGGCCGAGTTGAGCGGCAGCGTATGAAGGAGCTAAGATACTGAGATGGCACGCCATAGCGCTGGACCGGTCGTGAGGACGGGTATCGCGTCTCTCATCTGCGTCGTCGCTCTTGGGCTGGCTTCGCTGGTCGCCGCGCAGGGAACCGACGACAATCTGGTGATCATCGAGCAGATCCTCGTGAATGTGAATGGGCAAATCCTGACCCAGACCGGGCTGGAGACCTTGCAGATCGCCGAGCTCCGTCGCCAGGGTAGGCAGCCGACAACCAACGCCGAGCTGGCGCGCATGATCAACGAGATAACTCCCGCCGTCGTTGCCAGTGAGGTCGATGAGTTGCTGCTCGTCCAGCGGGGCAAAGAGATGGGCTGGCGACTCTCCGACGAGCAGTTCGCCGACATTGTTGAGAACGTGAAGGCTGAGAACGATCTCGCAGATGATGAGGCGCTGGCCGAGGCCTTGATGGCGGCTGAGAATTTGACCATCGCGGACTTGCGCAAGCAGATGGAGCGGCAGATGCTCGTCAGCCAGGTGCAGCAGATGGAGGTCTTGCGCAAAGTCAACATGACCGACACGGAGGCTCGCGAGTACTACGATGCGCATATTGATGAGTTCACCGATCCGGCCCGGGCGGCCATCAGAGAGCTCCTTGTCGCCGTGCCGGAGGGCGCGGGCGGCATCAACGTCTTTGCCGACGAGCAGGCCAAGACCGTGGCGCAAACGGCCGCCGCGCGGGTTCGTGACGGCGAAGACTTCGCCGCGGTCGCAGAGGAGGTGTCGGATTCTCCGTCGAAGGCGAACGGCGGGTTGATCGGTCCCCTGCTCGTCGACGATTATTCAGACACCATCCAGAACTTCATTCGCGAAAGCAACGTTGGAGACGTGAGCGACCCGATTCGGACGCCGCTGGGCTACCAGGTCGTCATGCTCGAGGAGCGGATCGACGCCGTGGTCAAGCCGTTCGAGCAGTTGGCCGAAGGAATCAAGCAGAATGAATTCGGCGAACGCCGCACTCGCGAGTTCAACGCCTTCCTCGAGTCGCTCCGCGAGGAGGCGATCATCGTGTGGAAGAACGAGGAGCTGCGGCTGGCATACGAACGGTATCGAGAGAGCGGGGGCGCCGCCACTGCTCCCTTCTAGAGTCGGGTCACGAGCACCGACGTCCTTCCCGGCTCGGCCCTAGACCCCATGAAGATCGGACCCGTCGAGCTTGATCGTCCGTTTGCGCTGGCACCGATGGCCGGCATGACCGACACAGCGTTTCGCCGTTTGGTCAAGCGCAGAGGCGGGTGCGGGCTGGTCGTGACCGAGATGGTGAGCTCGGAGGGACTCGTCCGCGGAATCGACCGCACGCTGGAGTACGCGGAGTACACCGAAGAGGAGCGGCCGGTCTCGATCCAAATCTTCGGCGGAAATCCCGACACGATGGCGGCTGCCGCGCAGGTCGTTGAAGCGATGGGCGCCGACATCATCGACGTCAACATGGGGTGCCCGGTAAAGAAGATCGCCAAACACAACGCTGGGTGCAGCCTCATGCGAGAGCCCAGCCACGCGGCGACCGTCATCCGCTCGATGACCGAGGCCGTCCGGGTGCCGGTGACGGTCAAGATGCGCGCGGGATGGGACGAACAGGCGGTGAACGCACCGTTGATGGCGCGCATGATGGAGGACGCCGGCGCCTCCGCAGTCGCCGTGCACGGGCGGACCGCGAAGCAGTCCTACAAGGGGACGTCGGACTGGGAGCTCATCGACGAGGTTGCGGGCGGAGTGCGGATACCGGTCTTTGGCAGCGGCGATTGTGTGACACCTGAGCACCTGGTCACCCGGATGACCGATACTCGGGTTCAAGGAGTCTTGGTTGGGCGGGGGGCATTGCGCAACCCGTGGATCTTCAGTCAGGCTCAGGCGCTCCGCTCGGGTGAAACGCCCCCCGACGTGACAGATGCCGAGCGGGGTCGGTTCCTTCTCGAGTACATCGACCTGCTGCTATCTGAGGGCGTCGACGAGGACGCAGGATTCCGCCACGCAGCGCCCAGCTCCGATGCCAGCGACAGTGGCAGAGCGCGATCCCGACGGTCCCACGAACGTTGGGTCGTCAACAAACTGCGAGCGCTCGGGTCCTGGTATACGAAAGGACTACAGGGAGGCTCGCAGCTTCGTCCGGCGATCAACTCTGCGGAATCAGTGGCCGAGCTGCGCGAGATCATCGGCCGTTTTTTCTTCGCTCACGCACTAGCGTGAGGCTCACACCTTCACCTCCATACGGCACTCTTCGTCATCCCATTCGATCTCGACGGTGGTGTGGGCAAAGCGGTACTCCTCGCACAGCCGGGCGACGTCCCCGCGTAGACGCGCGATGTCCTCTTGGGTCGCCTGGCTGTCGACGACCACGTGGGTCGTCAGGACGTGGTGTTCGCCGTCCATCGACCACACGTGCGTGTGGTGGGTCGAACAGACGTGAGCCAGTGACTCGAAGCGGCGCTCCAGCTCGGGGAGATCGATATCATCGGGCACAGCCTGAAGGAAGAGCATCATGGTCCGGCGCAGGTTCCGGAGTACGTTGAAGAGGACATAACCCGTAATGGCCACGGATAGGGCCGGGTCGAGGATCGGCAGGTCGACGAACATGAGCGTGATACTGACCACCAGGACCGCCGCCCATCCCAGGACGTCTTCGATCAGGTGCCAGGCCGCGACCTTCGTGTTGAGCGACTCCCGGCCGCGTAGCCGCCACGCTGCCGCGCCGTTGACCGCCACTCCAATCACGGCGAAGAGCAGCATTCCCGCGGCGTTGGGCCGCTCTGGTGAGAAGAGTCGAGGTATCGCTTCCGTGAGAACGATGACCGAGCCGACCACCAGAACGGTCGTGTTCGTCCACGCGCCCAGAAGCGAAAAACGCCGATACCCGTAGGAAAACCGCCGGTCGCCGCCCTTTCGCGCGTATCCCTCGAGAAACCACGCCGCGCCTAGCGCGACGCTGTCGCCCAGGTCGTGAACGGCGTCGGACAGGATGGCCACACTGTTCGTCCACAGGCCGCCGAAGATCTCGAGTACGGCAAAGACCGTGTTGAGCACGAACGCGAGCCTGAGGCCTCCGGTCGAATCGTGGGCGTGGATGTGGGAGTGTGAAGTGCTCATCGCCAGATCGCTCACCCGTGTGAGCCCGCCACCATTGTAGTCGGCAGGCCACGTCGCTCCGTTACACTGGTGTGGAACTCACCACACTAGGGCCAGGAGGCGGCGACGAATGAGTGCACGACGGGTCAACGAGATCGACTGGGATTGCTGGGACCCCGTCGACCCGGCGACCCTGGTGTTCGTGATTCAGGACGGCCGGATCCTTCTGATTCGCAAGAAGCGCGGTCTCGGGGCTGGCAAGATCAACGGTCCCGGCGGGCGCCTGGAGCCCGGTGAGACTCCGGAAGCCTGCGCGGCCCGCGAGCTCCACGAGGAGCTCGGCGTGACTGCCGGACCCCTTGTCCGAGCAGGTGACCACCGGTTTCAGTTCGTCGACGGATACTCGATCTTCGTCGACGTCTACCGGACCTCGGCGTTTTCGGGCACGCCAGTGGAGACCGACGAGGCGGTGCCGATGTGGTTCGAGGTGGGAGCCATCCCCTTCGACGAGATGTGGGAGGACGATCGGTACTGGATTCCGCTTCTGCTCGAAGGACGTCGGTTTTCTGGGTACTGGATCTTCGATGGCGACCGAATGCTTGACTACCGGTTGGACACGCTGGTGCCCGAATAGACAGCCAACCAGGGCGGTTTTGTCCTGTCGTCCCCCTGACATATGATTCGGCTCAGGGGTTTATGCGCGAGGACGCCATGTCACGAGATCGAACTGCAGTTTGCCGCTTTCTGATCTGGGTGGGCGCGGGGCTGCTGGTGGTGTTGGGCTGGACCACTCCCGCTGCGGCCGGTCAAGCTGGAGAGGGCGCCTGGGCCGACGACCTGTCTCCGATCACCGCGGCCGATTGGGACCAGCACAAGGCGGCACACCTCCTTGAACGGGCTGGGTTCGGCGGTACGCCCGACGACGTGGCCAGGCTCGCCGCGATGACCCCCGAGGCAGCAGTAGCGAGTTTGGTCGACTACCACCTCGTTCGCGACACGCTCTCCCCCTTCGACGCTTCGCCGATCTGGGACCCGGCGATGGACCCGTTCCCCAACAGCCGCGCGGAGGCCGTGCGGAGGGCTCGAGAGACCGGCGAGTCGATGGGTGTCAAGATCTTGCCGGAAGGCGAGTCGCGGCGGCTCCAACCGGTCGTCAACAAGTTCTTCTACGGTCTGCGCTCCAACGCTGTCGAGACACAACGGCTCGCGTTGTGGTGGGGACAACGGATGCTGCTGACCACTCGCCCGCTCGAAGAGAAGCTCACGCTCTTCTGGCACGGACACTTCGCGACTGGGAACACGAAGGTACGTGACACCCGGATGATGCTGCGTCAGAACGAGATGCTGCGAGCCGGCGCGTCCGGGAGTTTTCGTGACCTGCTTCTCGGAATCCTGACCGACCCCGCGATGCTCGTGTATCTGGATAACCGGGAGAACATCAAGGACCACCCCAACGAGAATTTCGGTCGCGAGCTGCTTGAGCTCTTTACGATGGGTGTCGGCAACTACTCGGAGCTAGATATCCGGGAGGCTTCGAGAGCGTTCACTGGTTGGACCAACGATGTCCTCGAGTTCCAGTTCGAAGCGACCCAGCACGACTATGGTCCGAAGACCTTCCTGGGCCAGACCGGGCTCTACGACGGGACCGACATCATCGACCTCGTTCTCGACGAGCATCCCACAGCCGAGTTTATTGCCGGCAAGCTCTACCGCTACTTCGTCCGCCAGGACCTGAGTGACTCAACCCAGGCTGAGTTGGGCGCTACGCTGCGCGACGCGAACTACGAGCTCTCGCCCTTGCTGGCGCGTATCTTCCTGTCGCGTGACTTCTACAGCGCGCCGTCGTTCGCGACCCAGATCAAGAGCCCCGTCCACCTGGTCGTGTCGACCTATCGCAAGCTGGGGCTGCGGGAAATGCCGACGATCCCAGATTTCAACCGGCTCACCGCCAGCCTGGGCCAGACGCTGTTCAACCCTCCGAACGTAGCCGGATGGGCCGGGGGACGGACCTGGATCACGCCTGGTTCTCTGCTCCAGAGGGGCAACCTCTTTCGGACGGTCCTGTTTGCCGACGCCGATTCTTTCCGCGCTCCCGACCGCGTCGTTCCGGGCATCTACGCGAGCGTCGCTCGGCGGCTCGACCAAGGGATGAACATCACGGCCGCCACGCAGGAAGGCGATGCGGAGTCGAACATGCTGGCAGACCGCGATGAGGACTACAACACCCGCTACGGTGGGTACATGGGCTATATCATGGCGTTCGAGAAGCTGAAGCCGGTGCCCAGGCGCACGCCAGATCTCGACCTTGTGAGCCTCGTCAACGACGCGCGGGCCGACGATGTCGAGGCTATCGTGGACCACTTCATCGCGCGGTTTCTCCGGGTGCCCCTCGACGAGGCGGATCGGGGTGTGCTCGTGGAGTTTCTCCGGGACGAATTGGGAACGGATCGTCTCGAGACGCCTGGCGCACAGAGCGAATCTGCGTTGCGCGGGCTGTTGTACCTCGTGTTGAGTACGCCGGAATATCAGCTGGCGTAAGCTGAGAATAAGGAGATCTGATGGCCTTCACGTGTGGCTGTTCGCGGCGCGACTTTCTACGCAAGGGTTTCTACGGTCTCGGTGTGGGCGCTGGGCTTCCGGTGATCTTGAATCAGACCTCGGCCGCGCTGGCGGCCCAGGCGCTCAGCGGAACCAGTATGGAGACCAACCCGGAACGCATACTGGTGGTCGTTGAGCTGTCGGGCGGCAACGACGGACTCAACACGGTCGTGCCGTACGGCAACGACACCTACTATCAGGTAAGACCCAACCTCGGGATTCCCGAGCACGATGTGCTCAAGGTCGAGAATGGCTACGGCTTTCACCCGGCCCTGGTCGGTTTTGAGCGGCTGTACAAAGACGGACAGATGGCCGTCGTGCATGGTTGCGGATACGAGAACCCGAGTCTGTCCCACTTCTCCTCGATGGGGTACTGGCACAGCGGCGTGCCGAACGGAGGTGACCCGTTTGGGTGGGTTGGACGGTTGGCCGACCGTGCGTACGATCACGATGCCCAGGGCAATCTCATCATCAACATCGGGACGCGCCAGGCGATGGCCGTCCAGAGCCGTCACCACCCGCCGCTGGTGTTCAGCGATCCGGGACGGCTACGTCGCGACGGGACGGGTGACGAGCAGGATGCCCTGGCCGCACTCAGTCCGGCGACCACCAGCAACAATACGGCTCTCGACTTCCTGACCGCGACCGCGCAGAACGCCACCGAGAGCGGAGAGATCGTGCGCGAGGCTGCGTCCTCCTACCAGACCTCAGTCGACTACGGGATCGGGGGGCTTTCGGGCTCGCTCCGACAGACCGCCGCTCTGATCGCGGCCCAGTTGCCGACTCGACTGTATTACGTCAGCTACTCGGGCAACTCCTTCGACACGCACGTCCACCAGGCTGACCCGCATGCTCGCCTGCTGGCGTACACCGCCGACGCCGTCCATGGTTTTATGGAGGACATGAAACGCATCGGACGGGCCGACGACATCGCCGTCATGATGTTCACTGAGTTTGGACGCCGGGTCGAGGAGAACGCGAGTCTTGGCACCGACCATGGCACGGCCACCCCGATGTTCGTGTTTGGTACGGGCGTTGGCGGCGGGATGTACGGGCGGCATCCCAGCCTCACCGATCTCGACGACGGCAATCTGAAGATGACGACCGACTTCCGGCGGGTGTACGCGACGATGATCAAGGAGTGGTTAGGACATGCGGACACGCGGTCGATCCTAAAGGGATCGTTCGAGCCGATGGGGATCTTCGCCTAGTGTGGTGAACTCACCGCGCTAGCTGTCCTCGGACTTCACGTCCAACCGCTTCGCCTTCTCGATCAAGGTGGTGCGTTTGATGTTGAGCAGCTGAGCGGCCTTCTGCTTGTTGCCGCCTGAGCGCTCGAGCGAGAGTCGAATGAGCTCCCGCTCGATGTCGTGAACGTACCGCTGCAGATCGATCCCCTCGTCCGGCAGCGAGATATCGACCGAAGACAGTCGCGTGGCACCTGAGCCGACGTCGGCCGGGAGATCGCGTATATCGATCTGATCACGGCCGGGTGTCAACGCGAGGGCTCGCTCGATGATGTTTTCGAGCTGTCGGACGTTCCCAGGCCAGTCATAGGCCATCAAGCGGCGCATGGCCTCTTGCGAAAACACGACATCACCACGGGGAGGATCCACCAGCGCCCCGAGCTTGTGCAGCAGGCTCTTGACCAGGAGCGGAATGTCATCCCGCCGCTCTCTCAGTGGGGGAAGATGAATGGGAATGACGTTGAGGCGGTAGTACAGGTCCTTCCTGAACGTCCCCTCCTCCACCATTCGCTCCAGATCTGAGTTGGTCGCGGCGATGACGCGCACATTAACCCGGATCGAATGCGTGTCGCCTACCCGTTCGAATTCCCGCTCCTGCAGCGCGCGGAGGAGCTTGGCCTGGAGGCCAGCGCTCATCGTGCCTACTTCGTCGAGGAACAGCGTGCCCCCATTTGCCTGCTCCAGGCGGCCGGGACGTGTTGCGACGGCCCCGGTGAACGCACCCCGTACGTGCCCGAACAGCTCGGCCTCGAGCAGGTTCTCCGGGATGGCGCCGCAGTTCAGGGCAACGAAGCGGTGGCTCCTGCGGGGGCTGTTGTGATGAATGGCGCGGGCGACGAGCTCCTTGCCAGTACCGGTCTCGCCGGTGACCAGGATAGTGCTCGCCGTGCCCGCGACGGTCTCCAGCACCTCGAATAGCCGACGCATCGGTTGGCTCCGTCCGACGATCCCTTCGAACCGATATCGCTCTTCCAGCTGTGAACGCAGATAGGCGTTCTCCGACTTGAGCCGCCGTTGCTCGAGCGACGACGAGAGGATGTGCAGGAGCTGGTCGAACTGAAACGGCTTCGTAATGAAGTCACTCGCTCCCCGCTTGATGGCTTCCACCGCGTCCTTGACGGTGCCATAACCGGTAACGACCACACCCACGATATCCGGATACTGCTCCAGGGTTGTCTGGATGACCTCGGTGCCATCGATACCAGGAAGACGGAGGTCGGTGATGATCACATCGAACGCAAAATCCGCCAACCGGTCGAGTGCCTCTTCACCCGATTCAGCCTGAACCACCCGAAACCCGTGTTCCTCCAGTCGCTCGGCGGTTGCCGCACGCAACGCGGGCTCGTCTTCAACGAGAAGCAGATGTACTTCTTTTTCAATCATTTACACGGGTGACGACATTCTGACGCTGGTGTGGCGATCGCGTCAAGGACCTGCGAACCTACAGCTTGTCCCGGAGGAGCCGATACCACTTTTCGAGGTCAAAACAGCGGGCTGATTCGCAGCGGCCCGCCGAGCGTGGTCGCGATTCCTTGAAGAGCATATGACGAGCGAAGTGATGATTGTCGACAGAAAAACTATCTCAATCATGAAGGCATGCGAATTGGTTGGCGTAAGCCGACGCACGATCTACAACTGGATTGCCAGTGGGAAGGTCGAATACGTTCGCACAGCTGGTGGCTCAGTTCGCATCTTCGTCGACACGCTGTGGCGAAAGCCAGAGGACAGCAGCCGCCGACAACCGGTGGGCGAGCAGCGGCGAGTGGGCTGATAGCCCCCGCGCCAGCCCTTTCCGATTTCGACGACTGCTCCGTGCCTGTTGACGATGAGTCGGAGTTGGGCACCCTGCTTCACAGGTTGAACAACCAGCTCAGCATCATCCTCGCCAACGCGGAGCTTCTGGAGAAGAAGCTCGATGACGACGCCGGTCGTTCCCGAGCCAGCCAGATAGTCGCCAGCGTCGTCGATGCGATTGGCACGGCCAGGGACATTCGCTCCCGAGCCGGGTCCACCTCAGAGTGACAGCGCGTCCGCAGTATGGGCGCGCCACTCAGCTCCATCCTCCAGACCTGATTCGTCAATATCCTGACGACAACCCGACCCAGGTGTCAGTCCTCTGACACCTGATCTGCCCAGCACCGCACCGTTCTTCGTCAGGCTGCACGCGCACGCATGACGATAAATGTCTATATATCAGTAAATTAGGAGAGTTCTCACCCCTTCCGGTGTGTGCTCCAATCTGGCGTCTTCTGCCTGGCATTGCCTTTGCCCTTCACAGTGTTTCGTCGGCCCACGGAATCGACTCCGAGGACGGCCGCAATCGAAGGGAGCCGGGCGCCATGAAGAAGCAACTAAGAACCGAAGCTCAGCAGGAGCGGATCACAGCGAGTATGCCATTCGTACAGGCTCTGGCTCGCCGCCTTGCGGCTTCGATGCCGCATTCGATTGATATCGGAGACCTCGTGCAGGACGGGATGATCGGTCTGATCGATGCCGCCAACCGCTTCGACGAGAAGCGCGGGATCAAGTTCGAGACCTTCGCGGAGCGGCGGGTCCGGGGCTCGATGATCGACGCCCTTCGGAAAGACGCGTGGCCGCGAGGTATTCGCCGGGTACGACGCGAGCTCGAAGCGGCGCGTGAGCACCTACGCAACGAGCTCGGCTCTGAGCCCTCGCTGGCTGAGATTGCCAATCACATGGGCGCCGATGAGGCGCGACTCAGCCGGACGATCGTGCGAATCAACACGATCGAGTCGACGTCACCCCTCGCGAATGTGGAGAACGTGAACGAAGCAAGTCTTCCGGCGGTACTGGTACCCTCCGAGCCGCCTGCACCAGACAAGGCCTGTGAGCAGGGCGAGGTCCAGAGGCGCGTCCGCGCCGCCATTGTCGCCTTGCCGCCGCGTGAGCGGAAGGTGATCGGGATGTACTACTTCGGTGAAGTCACGATGAAGAAGATCGGTGAGGCGATCGGGGTCAACGAGTCACGCGTATCGCAGCTTCACGCTCGCGCGGTGCAGCGCTTGCGAAGGCTGCTCGGTGCCGACATGGCGCCGGAGCAGTTGACGTCTGCTCTCGTAAAGGCGGGCCCGTTCAAGATGGCGAAAGCGGATCTTCCCGGCCAGGCGCTGCCCAGGCGGAAATCGGGAAGAAGGACGTTCGCGGCGGCTCAATAGGGGATAGGGGCGAGATACAGATCTGTTGACCTCGCCATACTAGCCAACGACGTCCGCGGCGACCCGCAGGAGATCGGCAAGCCGGAAGGGCTTGGCAAGCCACTGACACCCGCTTTCCTCGAGGAAGCGTTCGGCGTCGGTTCCGGCGACGTCACCCGTAACGAACACCATCCGCTGGGCCAACCGTGGTGTCGTTTCCAGGACCGCTCGGTGAAGCGCCGGCCCGTCCATTCTGGGCATCTTGAGATCGCATATCAGGAGGTCGTAGATCTGTGTGCTGATCCGTTCAAGCGCCTCCACACCGTCGCCGGCTCGGTCGACCTTGAACCCGGCGTCGGTCAACGCCTCCGACACGGCGACCGACAGCGCCGGTTCGTCCTCGACGACCAGGACATGCGCGCCTCCGGCGTCTGCGGTCGGACGTTGACGTCCTGGCTGACTGGTGGGCCGACTGATACCCCCGCTCGCAGGGAAGTCCACGAAGAACGAGGCGCCCACTCCAGGGTTGGACGTAACACGGATCTTGCCTCCGTGCTCTTGAACGATGGCATAGGCAACCGTCAGGCCCAGACCCGTACCTTGCCCGACCGCCTTGGTCGTGAAGAAAGGGTCGAAGATCTTGGCCCGGACGTCGTCAGCCACGCCGGGTCCGTCATCATTGATCTCCATCACGACAGATTCGCTGTCGGGCTCGTACCAGGTTCGGATGACCAGTGTCCCGCGGCCGTTCGCCGCCAGCATCGCCTGCTCCGCATTGATGATCAGATTGAGGAGTACTTGCGTGACATGGATGGGGTCGGCGAACACCCTGGGGAGCCCGCCGGCCAGTGCCTCGAGCGTTTTCACATTGGACACTCGTTGCTCGTAGGCGCGCAGCGAGAGTGTCTCGCGAACCACCTCGTTGAGGTCGATCATGGTCCGTGTGGTGTGACGTTTCCGCGAGAACGTGAGTAGGTTCCTGACGATCTTTGCCGCGCGCTCTGACTCGCTGAGTATCGTGTCGATACCGCGCTTGGTCACATCGTCGAGCGTGCGGGTGGACAACCGCTCGGACCACGTCAGGATTGTGGCAAGTGGATTGTTCAACTCGTGGGCCACACCAGAAACCGTCTGGCCGAGCGCTGCGAGCTTCTCGGCTTGCGAGAATCGGTGATACAAATCCCGGCCCTGGTCCTCGAGCCGTCTCCGTTCACTCACGTCCCGAATGAGCGCCAACAGTTGGTGGCCCTGGTTGGCCTCGCCCGGCGACACATGAGCAGTGACCTCCACCCAGAAAGGCGTGTCATCGGCCCGACGGAGGCGGAGGAGATAATCAGCGACCGCGCCGTCTCGTTCGAGCCGATCAAGGAGGGCCGTGCGCGCTTCGGCATCGATGAATCGCTCTGGCTCGAACGGACGCACGGCACTCGCCTCGGCGTCCCGGGGATGTCCGAACATGAGCTTGAGATGAGGGTTCGCAGCTATCGTGGCGTCTTCGCGGGCGTGCAGGGTACCCACGTAGATGCCTTCGTGGACCGACTCAAAAAGCCGGGTGAGCGCATCGGAGGGCGGAGAGGTGGTCGAGGTCAGGCGTGCAGCACCTGGCGACACGCTCGATTATAGATCGAGGCCTGCCTGACCGCCGCCGAACGCCTCGCACTCCGCTATTCAGCGGGCGGGGCGGGCGTTGGTGTCATCCGAGGGCTCGTTTCGTACTTCGCTTCGACGGCGGTACGGATGTCGCCGATCGATGCGCCAGACGCGTGGAGCTGTTGGGCCGACGTCGCCACGTCGACACATATGGGGCACGACATCCCATGCGTGTCCCACTCCCGCACCGAACCATCGGCGCCACGAGACGACACGAAGCAGTCTGCGTTCCCGCTGTGCCCGGCTGTCTCACATCCGCAAAAGCACGGCACGTACTCCAGCACCTCGGGATGGCGTGCCGCGAACTCGTAGGCGGCGTTGATCACCTCGGGCGAGCGCGGCATGCGATCGGGGACCACCGGGAGCGGTGGAAACTGCGCGTCAGCCGGTGGCTGTGGCGATGCGGGCCTTGTCGCGATAGGTGCTGGTGGGCGCTCCACGACCTCAGGGGCCGTATCGGCAGACGGAGAATCGGTGTCGGGCGAAGTCGTTGGATAGAGTACGAGCGCGGCCGCGACCACCAGGGTCGCCAGCCCGCCGATCAGCACCCAAGGTGGACCGGTACGAGGCGATCTCGGTGCGGGGGTCGAACCTGCCTGTCGCCGTGTCTGTTTTGAGCTCATCCCTGCATTTTATAGCAAATATCAGCCGGGACCTGTGACCGCGATCACCACGGTTTCTGGACAGATCTGCCCGTTTCTGTGCATCTCCGTCTTCTCATGTTCGCTGGTGTCAAGGTCCGCAGCGGGGGGCCGATTATCACAGCGAGGAACCATGAAGGTCCCCGAACGCCACGACGTCACGATGCTCACGGGGGTAGTTGTCGCCCTCCTGGTCATGTTCCAGCAGCCGATCCAGTACTCCATCCAGATCGGAAGGGACTTCGAAGACCGCTACGGGCTTGCGTTTCTGCCCGGACTGGCGGTGTTGTGCGTCGTGTTCTCTGGGCACTACTTCCTCGTCAAGCTCAGCAGCGCCGCGAAACGCCGACGTACCGACCAGACCAGCCGGATCGTCACGTTGGGACAGGCTCTTGCGCGGGCGACGAGCATGAACACGCTGCGGAACCGGCTCCGGCAGTATCTACCGGAGGCCATCGGAGCCGAGGGCGTCTGGGCCGTCATCCGCGTCGATGAACGTTGGGTGGCCCTGACCGGAGGCATTTCCAGCCAGCCGCAAGTAGCGCCGGAGGAACTGATTGCCCGGGCGGATCGCGTCCGCGATCGCGACGCCTCCGAGCTCGACTCGATCCATGGAGTAGAGGTCGACGGCCATCTCTGTTTTCACTTGACGGTTGGCGCGCACGGAGTGGGGGTTCTCGGAGCGCCCATGCCGGCCGAGGGCGTCGGGGAGCTGAGATAGCATCTGGCCTCCGTGTCTGCCGTCATCGCGATAGCCGTCCACAACGTGAACCTCGTCAAGGAGATTGACGAGCACGGCGTGCTGGACGGGCTCACGGGGTGCTTCAATCGAACTCAGGGTATGAAGGTCTTGGACGCGGAGCTCCAGCGAGGAAAGCGACAAAGGGCCGACGTCACCCTCCTCATGATGGACCTGGACTACTTCAAGTCTGTCAACGATGAGTACGGACACCTATGCGGCGATGCGTTGCTCACCGCGGTTGGAAAGCGAATGCACGAGCAGCTGCGAAACAGCGACGTCAAGATTCGCTACGGCGGCGAGGAGTTCGTGGTGCTGCTGCCCGACACGCCTATCACTGGCGCGACCCACGTCGCGAAGATCCTGAATCAGGAGCTCGGCAAGATAAAGCTCTCGTGGGAGGGGCAGGACGTTGCGACCACCGTGAGTATTGGCGTCGCCGTGGCCCGGGCTGGCGAGCTCGACCGGCGGACGCTCATCGGACGAGCCGATGCCGCGTTGTATCGCGCCAAGCGGGAAGGTCGAGACCGTGTGTGCATCGATCCGCGCTCGCTGGAGGACCATCCGTCCGGACCCGTCGCGGTCGACGTGGGTCGAAAGGTCCGGGGCTAACCGTCTACCGATTCTTCTTTCCGCGGCCCCAGCGCAAATCTCATCGTGCCCTCGAGGACCACTTCGCCTCGAACTCGGGCCGAACCCCTCAGCTGACCCATCCTGCTGCGCAGACGATCCACGGTCGCTTCGATCACGACGACATCCCCAGGGCGCACGGGATGTAGATACCGGAGTCTCTCAATCCCAAGGAAATACGGGAGTTTCTCTCGATTCTCTGGCTTCGCCAGAATCAGGATAGCGCCGACCTGAGCAACAGCCTCCGTCAGTATGGTTGGGGGCAGTGCTGGCAGCTCACCCGCTCGGTGAGCCAGATAGCGCTCGTTGAGCGAGACATTCTTGACGCCGACGATGCGCTTGTCCTCCTCGAACTCCGTGATCTTGTCGACCAGGAGAAAGGGATAACGGTGCGGGAGGATGCGCTCGATGGCGGCGTTGTCGAGTGGAAGCGCGAGGTCCGTGGTCACGAGCCCCTTAGTATAATCGGTCGCGCGGAATCGCCTTTACCCCACGAACGAGATGCGGCGATGCCAGCGCCTGCCTGAGTGAACGCACCCCGCTGATTCCGCGCGACCACTCCTATGGACTATCAAATCCCGTACCGGCGCTTTAGAGCCTAAGGAACCAGCGATCTGTCGCGATCAGCCTGACCGACGTCCTGCACCGGTGACCGTTCCATGACCTCAGAAGGGGACTCCAGACCAAATGCGCCAGGTGACCGTCATATCTCTCGGAGGGACGAGATTAATGAGAGTCAAATGGAACCAGAGATCGGATCGACAGTGGGCGGGGCTAATGGTAGTCGGCGTTCTGATTCTGATGGGCGTCGTCTTGCTTCAGGGTGTCGTCTCGGCCGTTCACCCCGGGACCGAGGCTCAGCAAGTAGACCCTGACAGGCAGGACGTCGCGCTCCGGGTGCTGACCGCCTCCCAAGGTAGCCGGATCGGCGTCTCAATCGAGGAGGTGGAGGAGTCGGAGGCCTCCGGCTCGCTGGACGAAGGGGCCTACGTGAACGACGTGCGCGAGGGCACTCCGGCTGCGGATGCCGGCTTCGAAGCGGGTGATGTCATCGTCGAGTTCGATGGTGAGCGCGTGAGGAGCGCAGTCCAGCTGTCACGCCTGGTCCGGGAGACGCCAGCCGGTCGCGAGGTGTCGGCGACCGTCATGCGTGACGGTAGTTCTCGGACGCTCCAGGTGACCCCGGAGACCGGTCCAGGGTGGATGTCGAGCATCGAACGGCATCTTCCCAACGTCGGCCATCTTGACCGCGACTGGTCCGCGCACCTGCCGAATACGGACCATCTACGCTTCGGGAGGGGGATGGCGATACCGGCCGGCCCTCGTGGTCTGTACTTCTCGGACGACTACTCGCAGGGACGGATGCCACGCCGGCTTGGGATAGAGGTCGTGTCGGTCAGCTCGCAGCTGGCCGACTACTTTGGCGTCGAAGAGGGAGCGCTGGTGGCGACGGTCGAGCCAGACTCGGTCGCCTCCGTAGCCGGTCTGCAGGCTGGAGACGTGATCACGGCAATCAACGCGAAAGCCGTTGACGGCCCGAGCGTGCTCCGACGCCACGTGTCCACGCTCGAGCCAGGCGAGACGTTCACGATCGAGATTACTCGCGACGGTCGCGAGGTGAGGTTGGATGGTCAGATCGACGAGGAACGGCCACGGCGTCTCCACCGCCAGCAGGCAATCTAGTGCGATACGGGCTAACCGACGGCGTGGGTGTCCCGGTCAGCCTCCTCCACATCAGCTGATGCTGGAGCAGGGTCGGCGGTCACGAACGTGGCAAGTTGAGCGGCGAGCATCGAGGCTGTGGCCTGGACGGCCTCGCTCGTCTCCCACCCCTGCGTGACCTCGACCGAGAGTACGCCTACGGACGGAGTCTCCTGCGAGGCCACGAGGAGCGGAACGGCCATCGCGCCGGGGCGGTCGCCCTCGCTCGGCACGGTCTGGAACTGGCCCGTGCGATAGGCTGACGCTGTCACGTTGTCGCTGTCGCACGAGACGCGGCCGAGGCGAGAGAGCTGGCTCACCGTATAGCCATGACCGGTTGCCGCCCGCAGAGCCGCGCCGCTCTCATCGCGGACCCACACCACGAGACCGGAAGAGTTGAGCACCCGACCTGCCCGCGCCAGGATGCCGTTGAGCTCCGCTCCGTCCGACAGTCGCCCGAGGTCGGTGCACACTTCGGCCGCTAACCTCAGGTCTGGAACGATCGGTTCCGGCTCGGACGGGGCTGCTGCCACTTCGGGTGGGGTCGGGCCCGGGACAGGCTCATGGGAGTCGAGTGCGAGCTCCAGGGCTGGTTCAGGTCGGGAGACCGGGAGATCCGCCACCATCCCAAACGATTTGACCTTCGCCGGGGTGGCTGGGAATAGGAGAACAGCCACCAGCAGTGCGACGACCGACGCCGTTGTGACGATCGCGACCTGGGTCTGACGCTGTTCATCCTGCCGGAGGGCGTACGCGTCGCGCTCGAGGCTGCGCGCCAACTCGAGGTGACTTCCCGCACGCCGTGCCAGGTCGCGACCATCGGTAAAAACGAGGTCAGACGCCATGAGAGCCTGCCCGTCGATGGCGTGCTCCCTGGCAACCTCATCGACGCTGCGAAGACGATCGAGCGTCGCCAGCGTATCGCCCAACGCCTCGAGAGCCCCCGGAGTCAGCGTCAGCTCCTCTAGCTCTGCGACTCTGACGGCGATGTCCTGCAACCCCTCTTCTGTACTCTCGATCCAGGTGTCGAGGTCCTGACCGGCAGCTACATATGCTTGCTGCGATGCACGAAGATCAGCGAGTGACGTGGCCGTCGTCCAGCTCAGCAACTCATAGGCGGTTGCTGCCTCGCGCGCGAGGGTGCGTTGCTGCTCGACGGCCAGGAAGCGGTAGACCGACGCGATCGCGACCACCAGCATGAGGATGACGCAACTCACTCTCACCCACTGGCGTTGCATGGGGCCCTACTATATCACTGAGTCCAACTCAGCTCTTGATACAGTTGGGCATTCGCATGGATGTCGGCGTCATCATCAATCCGATTTCGGGCGGCGGTCGGCGCGCGAGCATCGGAGATCGGGTGTCTCTCGCAGAAGATGCCCTCCGCATGGCCGAGCTCGACGGGGAGGTCGCCGTCACCGAACGACGCTCTCATGGCCGCGACCTCGCCCGCTCGTTCGTCGAGCGCCAAGTTGAGACCGTCGTGGTGTGGGGAGGCGACGGCACGATAAACGAAGTGGCCTCGGAGGTCGCCTTTCGCGGTCCGGCTCTTGGGATCGTGCCGGGTGGGTCGGGCAACGGTCTCGCGCGAGAGCTCAGATTGCCCCGTGAGCCCAGGCTGGCGTTTCGCACCGCCCTGCGGGGAAGGCCCCGGTCGATCGATGCCGGTGAGCTGGGTGGTCGGTTGTTCTTCAACGTCGCGGGGGTCGGCTTCGATGCGTTCCTCGCCGATCAGTTCAACGCTCGCCCGACCAGAGGACCACTCGGCTACTTCATATCCACTGTGCGCGAGGTGATGACCTATGAATCGGGGTACTACGTGCTGCGGGCGAGCGATGTCGCGATTAGCCAGACGGCGCTGGTCGTGGCGCTGGCCAACACTCGACAGTATGGCAACGACGCACAGATTGCCCCGCTGGCGCGTCCCGACGACGGTCTGTTGGAGCTGGTGGTTCTTCCCGCACTGGCACCGCTGGCCGCCCTGTGGCAAGCGAGGCGGCTGTTCTCGGGCACCGTCCACAAGGTCCCGGGGGTGAGAATGCAGTCGATCCGCCAGGTTGAGATCGCCAGCGACGTCCTCGAGACCTTTCACGTAGACGGCGAGGTCGTGGCGGCCAACGGCACCCTGTCGGCCCGCGTGCATCCCCACGCGCTCCCAGTGAGAGCCCCCGACTCCTGATGGGCGAACTCAGTTGCCAGACGCCGTTGGGGGCGCACTGTCTTGCCGCCGGAGGATGGCATAGGTGGGCAACCCCAGCCCCTTCACTCTCTCCATCACCTCGCGAGTTGGCGACTCGCTGGGGTCTTCGGCCTGAAACTTGACCTTGATGTAGTCCTTCAGGGCCGCTTCGACGGCGGGGTCCTTGAGCGTGGTTCGATCCATCGTCAGACAGTTCTTACACCACGTTGCCCAGAAGTCGACCAGTACCAGCTTGTCCTCGGCGCGGGCTACCTCCAGCCCCTGACCGAGCGAGGCGTACCACCCCTCGTCGAGCAGCTCCTGCACGCTGGTTGCCACCTCCTCCGGGTCGACCCAGCGCTGACTGAAGAGGCCGTATGACAAATAGCCGTAGTAGACGGCCGTTCCGAGGATGAACACACCGAATGCCTGTTTGACGCGAACCATCCAAGCGCCCGGCTTTGGCATGAAGGACAGACCGGCTCCCGCGATTGGCCACGGCAAGGCCATCCCCACGCCGAGGACGAAAGGCAGGGCCAGGGCCAGCGCCGTTCCCGTCGCATACAGGTTGCTCGAGAACACGACGACCTGGATGACGACCGGCGCAACGCAGGCTCCGGCGAGCAACGCAGCCACACCGCCCATGCCAAACGCGACGAGGAACGACCCGCTGCCCTCGGAGGAGGACCCGCCGATGCTCAGCTTGCTCTGAAGGGTCGAGAAATCGATTTGGAACACGTCAAACATCGCCAGCGCGAGCACGACGAACAGGACCGCGATGCCGAGGTTGAACCAAGGTGACGCGTTGACGGTGCCAAACGTGGCAGCGCTCAGGATGACCACCAGACCGAGCACCCCGTATACCAGGGCCATGGCCAGTCCATACGCGCTGCCGAGTGCGAACCCGCGCACTCTGGACCCGGCTCTCGCTCCTGCCCCGATGATGGCCAGGTTGATCGGGATCATCGGGAGGACGCAGGGTGTGAGGTTGAGCGCCAGCCCCCCCACCAGGATGAGGGCCAAGATCGCCAGCGGTCCGCGCCCCTCAAACCAGCCCTGCTCGGCCCGGCCTGACTCAGCCCGAGCGATGAAGTCGAGGAAGTCGCTGGTGTTCAGGTAGCCGGCGGTCGTGGCGACCACGGTGAACTCATCCATCCGAGCCAGTACGCTGAGGTCGTCGAGTACTGGTGCAACGACGACGGCGACCGGGGGGTCGCCAGCGACAGCAGGGACGGAGAAGGCCAGTTGATCGAAGAGCGTCGTATGGGTCGGCGTGAGGGGCTGAGTATCGGCGACGACGGAAAACTCGAACAGGAGGTCGGCCTTCGTCGGGAAGTAGCACATCCTGTCGTTGCACGGTTGATACGACAGCGTGCCCGAGACGGCGTACTCACCTTCGCTCAGACCGGGATCGAGCGCGAGCGCGGCCCCGATCACGAACTCCTCGCCAAACACCGCAAGCTCGTCGGGTCCTACGGCAAACAGAAACGAATCGGGCCAGGCGATGCCTTCCAGGCTGATTCCGTCTGGCGGATTCAGGCTAAGGCTGGTTGGGATCAAAACGTCCTGGAGCGGGGCATTGGAATTGACATGAAACCCGGGATCGAGGGTGGCCTGGACCGCCACGCGGTGAGTCGAGCCGGCGTGGGCTGCGTCGGCTGCGTGGATCTCGCGAATGCCGATCGGGCTCGGCGGCTGGGCGTGGCTCGACCCCGGCACTCCCATGAGCGCGGCGAGGAAGGCCACTATCGGGATCGTTCGGGACATACGCGTCTCACGATCATAGGACGCACCGCGGTCCCATGGGGACTCGTCCGATCTTTATCCAACCGGTGTCCGGCCAGCCAGGAATCGCGCGGTGAAGGCCTCGATCGCGTCGAAATAACCATCGAGCTCAGCCGGAGAGGCCAAGAAAACGATTCGGAAGAACCCGTCGGTCGGGTCGGTGCCGAAACCGGACCCGTAGACGCAGAGCACCCCGGTCTCTCTGAGCAACCCGAGTACGAAATCCTCGTCCGTCCGGCCGCGTGGCAGCTCGACTCTTGGCATCGCGTAGAAGGCGGCAGCTGCCGGGACGCACGAGATGCCCTCGATAGCATTGAGCCGACGTGCCGTCAGAGCCGCCCGTGCCTCGAGCTGACGCCGAAAGTCGTCCTGATGGCTGCGGTCGCCGCTGAGTGCCGACGCCACGGCATGCTGCATCGGGCCGTTCGAGCAGAGACGCCCGTCCGCCAGGTCTTTGATGGCGGCCAGCACGCCGTCCAACCGGTCGCCTCCACCGACTGCCATCCACCCCGTCCGCCATCCGGGCGCCATGTAGGCCTTCGAGGCGGAGGAGAAGGAGATGACCGGCGCGTCCGGATTGAGCACGCCGATCGGTGGAACCGGACCGGCATACGCCAGGTCTGTGTAGACCTCGTCCGAGAGAAGGACGAAGTTTCCCTGGTCTGCGATGTCGAGGAGCGCTTTTCTCGTGCTCTCGGAATACACGGCTCCGGTGGGATTGTTCGGGTCGATCACCACCAGTGCCCGCGTTCGCGGGGAGACCAGGGACTTGAGATGGCCGAGATCTGGTTCCCACCCGCGTGCCGGATCAGTCCGGTAGTAGACGGCGCGCGCGTTGAGCTTGGTGAGGACCGCCGTGTAAAACGGATACGTTGGAACTGGCACCAACACCTCGTCGTCGGGGTCGACGAGGACGCTGAGCGCCAGTTCGATGCCTTCTGAGGTCCCCGAAGTCAGGACCACGCGGTCGGGGGAGATGCTTACCCCGCCAGACGTGTACTCGTGGGCCACCGCTTCGCGGGCCGCGATGATACCTGCCGCCGGGGTGTAGCCGTTGTGCCCGTCGCG
Source organism: Vicinamibacterales bacterium (assembly GCA_965249105.1). GTDB lineage: Bacteria > Acidobacteriota > Vicinamibacteria > Vicinamibacterales > UBA8438 > CAUZIB01. Next base: position 4,947,061 of record OZ252219.1, read on the forward strand.
CATAGCGCGTTCGACCGCCTCCACGAGATGAGGCGGCGTCTTGAATCCGAACAGCACCGGGTCGCCGATGTTGAGATAGTGGACTCGGCGACCACTGGCTTCCACCTTGCGGGCCTCGGTGACGATGTTCCGGATGGCGTAGTCGAACCCCGCCAACCGCTCGGCGATTGGAATCGACGTGACAACACCACTCATAACGTTGATTGTATCGGATGTTATAAGCTGCGCCGCATGGCGATACGCACGGAGCTCACCCTGAGACTGCAGAACTCCCCAGGCGCCCTGGGTCGAGTGTGCCAGCTCCTCGGTGACGCAAAGGTCGGCATTCGCGCCCTCTCACTTGAAGCAGGCGGCACCCTACGGCTCGTTGCGGACAATCCACTCAGTGCCGTAGGGATCCTCAAGGAGGAGCACTACGCGGTCCTGCAGCGCGATGTCCTGTTCGTCCAGCTCCCCAATGGACCGGGCGCTCTGCATCAGATCGGACGGATGCTGGCAACAGCCGGCGTCAACATCGACTATGCCTATGGAGCCTCACTCGAGGGTCAGGACATGGCCGCTATCGTCGTGGGTGTCGAGGATGCTCAGCGAGCATCGATGGCGGCAGGTATCTGATGAAGCTGTACGTGAGTCCCATGGACGCCATCCTTGTGGAATTCCAACCTGACGGCCAGGTGCGGTTCGATGGAGAGGATTGGAGCGTGCCCACGCTCCAGGAACGGCGAGCCATCCTGTACGCCGCGCAGGATCAGCTCGCCGACCTGCGTGAGCTTATTGAGGCTCTGGAGCAGGAGACGCCAGTTTCCCGACCGTGACCTTGGCCGGGCGCAACACCTCGTCCTCCACCCGGTAGCCGGGCGTGACCACGTCGATCACACGACCTTCACGGTCGGTCTCGGTCACCGGTACCGTCGAGACCGCGTCATGGAGGTTGGGGTCGAATGGTTCCCCGGCTGCATCGATCGGCTGGACCCCGTGCCCGTCGAGCGTCGTCAAGCACTGTTGCCGAACCATCACCACCCCGTCGAGTAGTCCGGAGACTCCCTCGGAGGCGCCGGCCGCGGCGATCGCGCGGTCCAGGTTGTCGACCACCTCGAGGAAGGAGGCGAGGACTCGGCGTGTCTCTCGTTCCACGTCCTTGGAGACCTCTCGTCGCAACCGGACCCGGGCATCATCGAACTCCCGTGTCGCCGACGTGTACTTGGCGGCGTACTCCTTCAGCAGCGCATCCTTCTCTTCGAGCGCCCGGCTCATCTTCTCGACCTGAGCCTCGAGCTCTGCGACAAATGTTGGCTTGCTGGAGCCCTCGGCTCCCTCGTTCTCGTCGCTGGCTTCCGATCGTGCCCACCAGCGTCTGTCGACCACACGGACGGACGTGGCCGAGTCTGGCTCGTTTCCCTCGGGATCGGTCAGACGCTCGTCTGTTGCGGGTTTGGCCTCATCGCCGGCATCCGCCGAGACGTCCTCCCGGTGCTCACTCATCTGCCGTCTCCTGAACGATGTCGGCCTCGCGGGTGTCGGTGGCGGGCGCTTCTTCTTCCACCGTCGTTTCGTAGCTGAACACCAGTCCTGCGCTATCCTCGCTCAAACCGATTCGTACGGTGCCGCCCTGCTCGAGCGTGCCAAACAAGATCTCGTCCGTGAGGGGGTTCCGAACGTCTGTCTGCACGATACGGCCGAGCGGTCGAGCGCCATACATTGGGTCGTACCCCTTGACGGCCAACCACTCGCGTGCTTCTGGCTCGAGGGTGATCGCGACCCGCCGTTCGGCCAGCTGGGCTTCGAGCTGGAGGATGAACTTCTCGACGATCATCTCCATGACCTCAGGGGTGAGGCGTCCGAAACTCACGATGGCATCCAGACGATTGCGGAACTCGGGGCTGAAGACACGCTCGATTGCCGTCTTCAAGCGCCCATCCGCTGACGAGTCCTGGTCCTCGGCAAACCCGATCGTCGTCGTGCTGGCCTCCCGGGAACCGGCGTTGGAGGTCATGATGAGCACGACGTGTCGAAAGTCTGCGTGCCGGCCGTTGTTGTCAGTGAGCGTGGCGTGGTCCATCACCTGCAGCAGGATGTTGTAGACATCGGGATGTGCCTTTTCGATCTCATCCAGCAGCACCACACTGTAGGGGTGGGTCCGGACGGCGTCGACCAGCAACCCGCCCTGCTCGAATCCGACATACCCAGGCGGCGCGCCAATGAGCCGAGCCACCGCGTGCTTTTCCATGTACTCGCTCATGTCGTATCGAACGAATTCGTTTCCGAGGTGCACGGCCAGCTGTTTGGCGAGCTCCGTCTTGCCGACTCCGGTTGGCCCGGTGAACAGAAAGCTCCCTGCCGGCCGGTCCGGATGACCGAGTCCGGCCCGAGCCCGCTTGATAGAGGCAACGACCGCCTGGACCGCCTCTTCCTGCCCAAACACCACGCGCCCGAGCGCCTCCTCCAGCGTTCGAAGACGCTCCTTGTCTGACCCCGAGGCCTGCTTTTCCGGTATTCGAGCCATCCGCGCGACGACGCGCTCGACCGAGGCGACCGTCACCGCGGTTGACGGTGGAGTTTCACCCTCGCCGATTTCTTCGGGGTCGGGACGAACCAGGGCGAACACAGCTCCGGCCTCATCGATCACATCGATAGCGCTGTCGGGAAGACGTGATTCGCGCAGGTGTCGGCTCGCGAGTTTCGCCGCCGCGGCGAGTGCCTCGTCGGCGTAGGTTACCCCGTGATGCGTTTCGTAGCGAGACTTGAGCCCCTCGAGGATCTTTGTGGTCTCGTCCACCGATGGTTCATCCACGACGATCTTCTGGAGTCTCCGGGCGAGCGCCCGGTCCTTGTCGATCTGCTTGAAATCTTCGAACGTGGTCGACCCAATCACTCGAAGCTCGCCGGCCGCCAACACCGGCTTGATCAGCGTGGCGAGGTCCATGGTTCCCCCGGTCGTCGCGCCGGCACCGACTGTCGAGTGGACCTCGTCGATGAACAAGATCGGCATCGGGTGGTCGGCGAGTGCGGTGATGACCGCCTTGAACCGTTCCTCGAAATCGCCCCGGAATCTGGTGCCCGCGAGCAGCGCGGCGGTATCGAGCGAGAAGATCTCCGCACCTTTCAATCGGCGGGGCACATCGTCATCGAGCAGACGCATCGCGAGGCCCTCGGCCAGCGCCGTCTTACCGACGCCAGCATCGCCCACGAAAACCGGGTTGTTCTTGCGGCGTCGACAGAGGATCTCCATGGTGCGACGGAGCTCGGGGGTGCGCCCGATCAGCGGGTCCAGCTGGTTGGCCGTGGCGAGGCTCGTGAGGTTGACCGTATAGGCAGATAGTGGGTCGCGAGCCGTCGCGGGACCTTCCTCACCGACGCCGGCCTCAGTCCCCTCGGTCTGCGACTCGCTGTCGCCTGTGATGAGCGGGACCTTCGAGATTCCGTGCGAGATGTAGTTGAGAACGTCCAGTCGAGTCACGCCCTGCGTCTCGAGTAACTGGGCGGCGTAGGCCTTCGGTTGTTGCAGAATGGCCGCGAGAACGTCACCGGACCGCACCTCATCCTTACCGGCGCTTTGCACGTGCAGGACAGCCGTTTGCAACACACGGCGGAAGCCCAACGTCTGGGCCGGCTCGCTCGTGCGTTCACCCTTGCCGAACGTCTCAAGCGTGGCCAGGAACTCATCAAGCGTTCGCCGGAGGCTCGGGAGGTCGGCACCACACGCCGCGAGGATCCGCTCACCTTCGGGGTCGTGCGCCAGCGCGTAGAGCAGGTGCTCAAGCGTGAGGTGCGTATGCCGTCGTGACGCTGCTTCTCGATAGGCGACGTTCAGTATGAGTTCGAGCGATGCACTAAACATGGTCGGGTGTCACCCTTCCTCGATGCGAGCTTGCAGTGGGAACCCCTCGCGCTGAGCCATATCCCGCACGGTGTCGACCTTGGTTTCGGCCACTTCGAACGTGTAGGTGCCGCAGGTCGCCTGTCCCTGTGTGTGCACTTGCATCATCAGTCGAAACGCCTCGGCTGGGCTCTTCTGGAAGATGCCCTCCAGCACACCGACGACGAACTCCATGGTGGAATAGTCGTCGTTGAGCAAGAGCACCCGGTACATCTTTGGGGTCTTGGTCTTGTGTTGCCGCTTTTCAAGAACGGCATCGCCCGGCTTCGCCGGTTCACCGGTCATGTCTCATCGTTCGTCGCTCACGGGTTCTCGTTCCAGCCTACCGACACGTCTTTCTGGAGGTCAAGGTAGGGCACGTCCACATAGTACAATCTGCCGCCACCCATGATGCACACCATCACTCGCGGAATCCACTACGCCGACCTCGACTTTCAGGGACGAAAGCGCGTGATCACGACGGCCGTCATCGACAGCCCCGATGGCGTGACAATCGTCGACCCTGGACCGACGAGTTGTCTCGAGACCTTCCGTGCCGTGCTCAAGGACCACGGGTTCACCGTGAGCGACATTGCCACGATCCTGTTGACGCATATTCACCTGGATCACGCTGGTGCCAGCGGAACGCTGGTCAAAGAGAACCCGGGCATTGCGGTGTATGTGCATGAGCGGGGCGCCCGGCACATGGTGGATCCCTCGAAACTCATCGCGAGCGCGACCCGGCTCTACGGCGAGGAGATGGACCGCTTGTGGGGCGAGTTTCGTCCCGTGCCGGAGAGCAACGTTCGGCGGTTGGCCGGGGGTGAGCGTATTCCGGTCGCCGACCGCGAGCTGGACGTGGCCTATCTCCCAGGGCATGCGTCGCACCACGTTGGCTACTTCGACCGGTCGAGCGGTGTGGCATTCGTTGGCGACACGGCGGGCGTCCGAACGGGCAACGAACTCTTCGCGCTGCCACCGACCCCGCCACCGGATATCGACGTGGAGGTCTGGAAAAAGAGCATCGAGACGATCCGTGATTGGCGCCCGTCGACCTTGTTTGTCACCCACTTCGGACCTCACGAAGAGGCCGACGCGCACCTGGACGTTCTGTTGGAGCATCTCGACGCGATCGCGCTGATGGGCAGAAGAAGTCTGGAAGTTGAGGCGGTGTCGGACGAGGACCGCATGGGGGCGTTCGTCGACGAGCTGCGCCGCTATCTGCAGCGATATCTACCGCCATCAGAGGCTGCGCTGTATGGCCACGCGGCGCCGCTGTCGCAGTGCTGGCTGGGGCTGGCCAGATACTGGCGAAAGCGGGCCGCGTCTAGTGGAGGGTCCTCGTGATTCGTGAAGTGAGATTCGGACTGAGGCGTGCGGCTGGCAAGGCGAGATGAGAGCTCACCACACTAGATGCCGGGAACTTGGTTCCCAGCGATCCAGACAGACTCAACTGTCTTCGTGTTGCCGATATCGTCGAGTGGATTAGCTCCCAGCACGACGAAGTCGGCCCACTTTCCGGCCTCGAGGGTGCCGAGCTCGCCGTCCACCTCCAGGCACCTGGCGGCCTCGCCGGTGGATGCGACGATCGCCTGCAGTGGTGTCAACCCGGATTCGACCATCAAGGCGAGCTCACCGTGTTCGAAATAGCCCTGGAAGCGCCCGGCGGGACCGGTGTCGGTGCCCATGGCGATTCCAATGTCCGCTTCGGATATCTTCTTCAGGTTGGCCTTGGCGGTCTCAAGCTGCGCCTTGTAGGTCTGTGCCGAGCTGCTGTTCTGCGTCTGCTCCTGACGCGCGGGGGAGGACAGCTCCTCGACGACCGCAGGGTCCGCTTCTTTGAGGAAGAAGGGGTCGTCGAACCACTCTGGCCGCGACTCGTAGACGTAGGTCGAGACTTCCCTCATCAGCGTCGGGCAATAGCAGACGTTGTTGTCTTTCAGTAAGGCGATCAGCTCGTCGTCGACGTCAACGTCGCGGACGCTGTGGGCCATGAGGTCGGCTCCTGATTCGAGGAGGCCCTTGGCGTCTTCGAGATAGTACAGATGCGCCGCCAGCCTCAGGTCCCGTTCGTGGGCGGTCGCGATGACCGCCTGGTAGACCTCGGGCGTCATTTTTGTGGCCGAGCCGAGATTGTCATCGACCCGGATCTTGATGATATCCACCCCGCTGTCGGCGGCCGCGTTGACTTGTTCGGCCGCCTCAGCGGGTGTGTCGGCGACAATCACCGGGCCGGCGACGTAGAGCCGAGCGTGGTCGAGGTCGGCTCCCTGTCGGTCCCGCACGGCCAGTCCCGCCGGACCATCGCCACCCAGGCTGAACACCGTGGTGACACCGTAGCGCGCGTAGAGACCCAACTGGTTCTCCACGTGGTCTTCCGTATAGAACGACGGGTCGGCTTCCAGACCCCTGACGTTGTTGACGTGCCCGTGTGCGTTGATCAGCCCGGGGATGATCGTCTTGCCGCCGACGTCGATGACCTGTTCGGCATCTGCGGGCGCCATCACGGAATCGCTGGCGCCGGCCGCTTCGATTCGGCCGTCGCGAACGACGATCGTACCGTCCTCGATCACGCTGCCGCTGCCTTCGGTACCAACGATCAGCCGGGCTCCCACGAACGCTGTCAGTCCGGGCGTAGGCTCGGGGGGGGCAGCCCCGCAGCTAACGATGGCCACGGTAACGGTCAGAACGGCTAACGGTCGAGCGATTGAGTTCATCAGAGGCTCCTCATTGCTTTACTGGCTTGCTGGCTACTCTTCTGCCTGAAGTCGGTTGAGCACGACTCCAAGCTGCTCGATCTCCTCGCCATACAGCGTCCAGTCTCCGTCACGCTGCGCCTGGAGCGCTCGTGCGTAGTGTTGTTGCGCCTGTTGTGCCAACGGTCCCGACGGCTCGCGCTCGGAGGCGGCGCTCGAAGACGGTGCGGCACCCGGCGCGGCGTCTGCGACCAGCGTGGGTGATTCGAAAGGAGATGGTGCCGGTGCTCCGTCCCCGAACATGCGATTGAGAGCGAGGTCGAGCGTCGCTTCCATGACGATCTGGTTCTGATAGGCCACGACCACCTGCTTCAGTTCCGGAATACGCCCACCGGATGCCCGCAGGTACATGGGGCGGATGTACAGGAGGGCCTCCTCGATCGGAATGACGAGCAAGGTCCCTTGGATCACTTCGGAACCCTGCTGGTTCCACAGGGTGAGCTGCGGTGAGATGTCCTGGTCCTGGTTGATCCGGTTGACGATCTGGGACGGCCCGAAGATCAGCTTCTGCTTTGGGAACTGAAATGCCATCAGCTTGCCGTACTGGGCGCCATCACTTCTCGCCACCATCCAGGCGGCCATGTTGTTTCGCCCCCGGGGTGTGAAAGGCAACATCTGAATGAACTCGGCCTTCTCTTCGCCGGGCAGACGCATGATCGTGTAGTACGGCTCCATCTGCTCGTTGTCGACGACCGGCACCTCCCACTGGTCTTCCTTGTTGTAGAAGACCGACGGGTTGGTCATGTGATACGTCGAATACATCGTCGTCTGGAGAGTGAAGATGCCCTCCGGGTAGCGAAGATGACTCCGCAACTCCTCCGGCATGCTGTCCAGCGGCTGGAGGAAATCCGGAAACACGTTGGCCAGTGTCGACGCGATCGGATCATCGGGGTCGGCGAGGTAAAACGTCGTGGTGCCGTTGTAGGCGTCGATGACCACCTTGACCGAGTTGCGGATGTAGTTGATCCCACCGGTCACCGGTGTCGAATACGGGTAGCTTCCAGTCCGCGTGTAGGCGTCTCGTATCCAGAAGAGTCGGTCGTCCGCAATCACGAGATAGGGGTCTGAATCGTAGTCAAGGAAAGGCGCGATCGCCGCCAAACGGTCGGAGATGTTGCGATGAAAGATGACCCGGCTGTTGGAGTCGAGCTGGCCACTGACCAGCAACTCATATGACCGGAACCGCAGGCTGAACAACAGCCGTTTGAAGATGTTTCCCAGCGCCAGACCACCAGTGCCATCGTAGCGAACCGAGACGTTGTCCTCTCCCTCGGGGTAGTGAAACTCGTCGGTGTCCGTGTTGATGAGAACGTAGTCGTTCGAGAGCTCCCCGAAATAGATGCTCGGTTGCTCGACCGCGAGGTCCGTTTCCGACCTCGGCGGCAGATCCTTCAGAAAGAGGACAGGTAGCCCCTCCTGCGTGACCTCGTTGACCGGTCCCATCGCGACACCAAACCCGTGGGTGTACTGCAGACGCTCATTAACCCACGAGCGATTCGGCAGGCTGTTGGAGTTGAGCTCCCGGCCGGACAGCATCGTTTGTCGATACTCACCGTCCACGACATAGCGGTCGTTGTCGACCGACGCGAACTCGTAGTAGGTGCGAATCTCCTGAATTTGACCAAAGGTGTCGAGCAGCGGCTGATGGTCCCACAACCGGACATTGTTGATGGTCTCGGCGTTGTTCTCGATATCCGACATCGTGAGAAGGGCATCTCCCGACACCGATCGCTCATCGATCTCGTCCAGGTCGAAGGCCGTGCGCGTGGCGGCTATGTTGTGGACGATATAGGGCGCTTCCCTGGACTGCTCATCTGGAGTCACGATAAGGCGCTGAACCAGCGTCGCGACGCCGCCACCTCCAACGAGGACCACCAGATAGGCTGCGACCGCCGCACCGACCGGCCAGAGGGTTGACGACATCGCTGCGTAGGCGGCCGCCAGTGCGCCGCCCGCCGCGACGATGGTGAGGACGAACAGGGCCGGGAGACGAATCACTTCGTCGACATACGACGCGCCGTGGAGGATGCCCGCGGGGGTCATGAGCGTGCGGGGCATGTCGAGATAGGCGCCGGCGGCGAGCAGCACGAAAATAACTGCGATCAGCATCGCCAGATGCTGTCGGGGTTTCGTTCCGACCTGCAGCCCCTCCGGGCTAATCGCCAGCTGTCCGGTGATCACGTAGGCGCCGGTTGACCCGATGAAGGCGAGGACGACGACAGCCAGACCGATATACCGGACGAAATCGAGAAACGGCAGGGTGAACACGTAGAAGGCGGTGTCCCGCCCGAAGATTGGGTCGGCGTCGCCGAACGGCACGGCACTCAGAAACTGAAGCGAGACCAACCACTGGGTCGACGCGATTCCCGCGACGAACAGCGCCACAAGAGTCGCGAGGCCCGCAGCGAGGAAGCCCAGATGCTTCCGCTGGAGGACGATCGGCTCGATGTCGCCGCCGCCCGGGAAGACCATGTAGGGCCGGTCCGGACCTCGCACGGCCAGGCGGAGATTGGCAAACAGCCACGCGAAAGCTGCCGCAAAGACCGCAATCCCGAGAACCCCCTTGGTGAGGAGGCTCTTGAGAAACACCCCTTGGAACCCGACCTCACCGAACCAGAGCCACTCGGTGTATATCTCGGCGAACCGCGGAAGCGCGACCACGAGCAACAGCGCGACCAGGACGAAGACAAGTCGTTTTGGCATTTGGGGGACTCGAGTCCTCCCGAAGGGTAAGATGTCGCGTTCCATCTGTCCAGACGCCGTCTTCCGTGGCGGAGCCTGGTGCAGTATTCTTCACGCGATGGCGGACCCGCAACCGGTAGGGGCAACGGCCCCGGATTTCGAGCTCAGCAGTCATCTCGGCGGGACCGTCTCGCTCTTGAGTTTCCGCGAAAAGAAGAATGTGATTATCGCTTTCCACCCGCTGGCCTGGACCCCGGTGTGCGCGAACCAGATGCAGAACTACGAGAACGACGTTGAGTGGATGAACTCACACGATACGCACATTCTGGGGGTGAGCGTCGACGCCGGACCCTCGAAGACAGAGTGGGCCAAGAGTCTTGGTGGGATCTCCTTTGATCTGCTGAGCGACTTCCATCCGCACGGCGCCGTTGCCGAAGCGTATGGCGTCGCCCGCGAGGGTGGTATCTCAGAGCGCGCCATTTTCGTTGTCGATAAGAGCGGCACAATCGTCTTCTCGAAGGTGTACGACATTCCGACCCTACCCGACAACGCCGAGGTGCGCGAGGTCATTCGAGGCCTGGGCGTTCTGGGGCCAGTGGCGTAACGCTCCGCGACCTTAGTACTAGACAAACCTGGTCGGAGTGCGGTAGATCAGTCCTGAGGGCAGCGGTCCGGCCATCACATGACCAAGAAGTATCGTCAGCGCGGTTATCAGGACGATTCCGACGCGGAGCGTTTCGATAGGGACCCGAAACGCACGGAGAAACGAGAACGTGGACCGCGTCAGGGGTACGGGCCCCGGGAGCCTCGCAAGGTCAACATGCCCGGCTTCCGCGACGTGCTGAAGTGTGCGCGTTGCGGTCAGGCGCTCGAGCTACCCATCTCGTTCGACGCGCAGTGTTCCAAGTGTTCCAGTGACCTTCACAGCTGCGCGCAGTGCACGTGGTTCGACACCGGGAGTCGCTTCGAGTGCAATCAACCGATTCCTGCCAGAGTATCGCCGAAGGACGCTCGGAACACGTGCACCCACTACGAGGCACGTGTCACCGTCGAGCGCGAAACCCGCTCGACCACGCCTGCGGTTCGAAACGAAACGAGTGGCGGAAGCGGCGCGCGCCAGGCCTTTGACGATCTCTTCAAGTAGCCGGTCATGACCCCACTCGGCGCCGCAGACCTTGAAACGCGCCTTGCGAGTCTTGAGGCTCCAGTCCGGCTGGTGATCTTTACCCAGACCTTCGAGTGCGACACGTGCCTGCCCGCCCGGCAGGTCGTTGACCACATCGCGGCAGCCTCAGAGCATGTGTCCGTCGAGGAACACAACCTCGTCCTCGATACAGACAAGGTGGCGGAGTTCGGAGTCGACCGGGCGCCTGCTATCGCAGTCGTGGGAGACACCGATCTCGGCATCCGGTACTACGGCGTTCCAGCTGGATACGAGCTGGCCTCTTTCGTCGACGCCGTGCTGTTGGCCGGGAACGGAGCGCACGCTCTGACGGCTGACAGTCTCGCCCAGCTGGAGACCATCGATCGTCCGGTTGACATCAAAGTCTTCGTGACCCCGACGTGAGCGTTCTGTCCCCAGGCGGTCAGCCTGGCCTATCGGCTTGCGGCCGCTAGCCCGCAGATCACGGCGACTGCGATCGAGGCGACTGAGTTTCCTGATCTGGCCCAGACGTATCGGGTGTCTGGCGTGCCAAAGACCGTGATCGACGAACGAGTTGAGATCCTCGGTGCACAACCCGAGGATGTGCTCGTGGCCCAGTTGGTGCAGTGATTCAGCCTCACCACGGCATCGGGCCGCCTCATCCCGCAGTGCGACCTTCTGGACCATCGGTCAGCGGCGTTTTCGCACTTCTCACCGCGGCGATCGTCAGCTGCAGTTTCACGGCTGGTGTGGCCGGTCAGTCTCGCTCGGAGTCGGAAGTCGTATACCGGCTTTCGTTTCCTACTCCCCAGCACCGCTTGGTTGACGTCGAGGTGACCTTTACGGCCCTCGAGGCAACATCGCTGATCGTCAGGATGGCCAGTGCTTCCCCCGGCAGGTACGCCCGGCATGAGTTCGCCAAGAACATTGTCGAGCTGCAGGCAGTCGATGGGAGTGGGACCGAGCTGACCGTGAGTCGTTCACGCGCCCAGGTCTGGCAGATCGACAACCACGACGGCACCGTCCGGCTCCGGTATCGGCTGTTTGGTGACAGGGTTGATGGGACCTATCTGGCAGTCGATTCAACCCACGCGCATCTGAACATGCCCGCCACGCTGCTCTGGGCGGAGGGTCTCGAGGACCGTCCGGTCCGGGTCGTGTTCGACCCTCCGAGAGACGCGGGGTGGAGGGTGGCGACCCAGTTGTTCCCCACCGCTGAACCATTCGTGTTCACGGCCCCGAATCTCCGGTACCTGTTGGACAGTCCAACCGAGCTCAGCGACTTCGAGCTGCGTTCGTTTGAGGTGGTGGAGTCGCCGTCCTCTTCGCGGGTCAACCGAACGAAGGTCCGGGTCGCGGTCCATCACGATGGGTCCGCCGATGCAGTCGACCCCTATGTCGCGGCGATCGAAGCCATTGTTCGGGAGACGTTGACGGTCTTCGGCGAGCTGCCGACGTTCGACAGTGACACGTACACGTTTATCGTTGATTACCTGCCATACGCCAACGGTGATGGGATGGAGCATCGCAACAGCTCGATACTCACCTCCGGAAGCCGGCTGGATGAGCCGGGGCAACGGACCGCGCTGCTGCTCACGGCCGCCCATGAGTTCTTTCACGTGTGGAACGTCGAGCGCATACGTCCTCAGTCTCTGGAGCCCTTCGACTTCACCGACGTGAACGTCTCGGGCGAGTTATGGCTCGCGGAGGGCTTTACGAACTACTACGGCAAGCTCGTGATGGCGAGAGCGGGTTTGACCGACGCCGAGAGTACGGCGTCGAGCTTCGGTCGGACGCTCAACTCGGTGATCTCGGGTCCAGGACGGCGCATCAACTCGGCGGTCGACATGAGCCGAATGGCCCCGTTCACAGACGCGGCGTCGGCCGTCGACCCAACGAACTTCGACAATACCTACATCTCGTACTACACGTGGGGGGAAGCGATAGCCCTGGGTCTTGACCTCACCCTGCGAGTGCGTTCGGGTGGCTCGACGACTCTCGATGACTACATGCGAGCGCTGTGGCGTGAGTTCGGGAAACCTGGTGGGAGTGTTTCAGGTGCCGTCGACCGTCCCTACACCCTGGCAGACGCGCAGCGGGTCCTGGCCGGAGTGACCGGTGACCCGGACTTCGCCGACGACTTCTTCGACCGGTTCATCGAAGGCCACGAGGTGGTCGACTACGAGAGCCTTCTTGGCCATGCCGGTCTTGTCCTGCGACCGGTGTTCCCGGGTCAACCGACGCTAGGACGGGTCAGTCTGGCCGCGGGGATGGTGGTGGCTGAGCTCACGCCGTACGGCTCGCCGCTGCATGACGCTGGCGTGGACAAAGACGATATCTTGACGATGCTCGACGGCCAGGGTGTCTCCACCGCCCGCGATCTTGCCCGCATCGTCCAGGACAAGCGTCCAGGCGACCGGCTTGCGATAGGCTTCGACCGACGGGGTCGCGCCGTCGAGTCCGTCGTGGTGCTCGGAGAAGACCCGCGCCTCGAGCTGGACCTCGTCGAATCGTCCGGAGCTGACCTCGCGCCCCAGCAGCGGGCCTTCCGCACCGCCTGGTGGGGGAGCCAGCAGTAACTCTCCTGCTGCCGCACTGTTGTCCGACCGCGGGACCGAGACGGTAAGCTAGTGTGGTGAGTTCAACAGATCTATACATTCGGCCGGCGCTGCATCCCGGCTGGCGGCGTTGCTCATCGCTCACAGATGCCCAATATGCTCGCTCTTCGCGCCTGGCCTGCCGCGCGCATCGCCAACCTCGGTGTACAGATCTGTTGAACTCACCGCACCAGTAGAAGTGGCTGTCGAAACGCGTGACCCAGTTTGCGGGATGGAGGTCGACCCCACCCAGGCGACGCACCGCTTCGACTACCAGGGGACGACCTATCTGTTCTGCTGCGAAGGCTGCCGGGCCGGCTTCGAGAAAGCCCCCGACCAATTCCTCTCAGCCACCGGAGCGACTGCTGATCCGGCTGCCCTCGCTTCTGCGGATGCGGAAGCGTTGAGTGCCCGTCCCCACACCTGTCCCATGCACCCCGACGTCGTGCAAGAAGGACCGGGCTCGTGCCCGATCTGCGGGATGGCCCTCGAGCCGAGCGTGGTGAGTCTCGAAGAACCCCCCAACCCCGAGCTGGTCGACATGACCCGGCGGTTTTGGAGGGGCGCGGCCCTCGGGTTGCCAGTATTCGTCCTGGCCATGGCGGAGATGGTGATGGGGGATCGACTGACTCAGCTTGTGCCACGCGCGGTCGCGAGCTGGGTTCAGCTGATTTTCGCCACGCCGGTGGTCTTCTGGGCTGGCCGCCCCTTCTTCGAGCGATGCTGGGAGTCGATCGTCCGGCGCAGCCCCAACATGTTCACGCTCATCGGGCTTGGTGTGGGGTCGGCCTATATCTACAGCCTGGGCGCGACGGTCGTGCCGCAGATCTTTCCGGTCGGATTCCGGACCGACGGGGGAGTCGAGCCGTACTTCGACACCTCGGTTGTCATCATCGTGCTTGTTCTGCTTGGGCAGGTGCTCGAGCTTCGGGCCCGGCGCCAGACCGGAGAGGCGTTGAGGTCGTTGCTCCGGCTCGCGCCAGATGTTGCTCACCGGGTGTTGAACGGCAAGGACCAGGATGTTCCACTGGCGCTCATAGCCGTCGGAGACACGTTGCGGGTTCGACCCGGCGAGCGGGTACCCGTCGACGGACTGGTGGTCGATGGCCGCAGCGCCGTTGACGAATCCATGATTACTGGCGAGCCGATTCCGGTGGAAAAGGTGGCGGGCGCCCGAGTGGTGGGCGCGACCGTCAACGGCACGGGGACGCTGATCATGGCGGCTGAGCGGGTCGGCAGTGAGACGATGTTGGCGCAAATCGTTCGAATGGTGAGCGACGCTCAGCGTAGCCGGGCGCCCATCCAAGGGGTAGCCGATCGTCTTGCTGCCGTGTTCGTTCCGGCCGTCGTCGCCGTGGCGGTGTTGGCGGCTATCGGGTGGGGGATCTGGGGCCCCGAGCCCAGGTTCGCGTTCGCACTGGTCAGTGCCGTGACGGTGTTGATCATCGCGTGTCCCTGCGCCCTTGGCTTGGCCACGCCGATGGCGATCATGGTCGGCACCGGCCGCGGTGCGTCAAGCGGGGTACTGATCCGCGACGCGGAAGCGCTCGAGGCGCTCGAGAAGGTCGACCTGCTCGTGGTCGACAAGACCGGGACGCTCACCGCCGGTCGTCCAGAGGTCCGCTCGGTCACGACGGCCACCGGCAAGAGCGACGACGACATCATTCGTCTGTCGGCCGGTCTCGAACGGGCCAGTGAGCACCCCCTGGCGGACGCCGTGGTTCGCGCCGCCGACGCGCGTGGCCTGTCCCTGCCGCCGGTGTCTGAGTTTCAGTCGGAAACGGGCCGCGGTGTCAGCGGCGAAGTCGATGGCCGTCACGTCGTACTTGGCACGCGCGCGATGCTCGAGAGTCATGGCATCGCGTCAAGCGCCCTCGATGATCGGCGGTTGGAGCTTGCGGCGCGCGGAGAGACGGTGGTGCTGGTCGGGGTCGACGGCGAGATGGCTGGGCTTGTCGGGATCGCCGACCCCGTAAAGACATCGGCGAGGGAGGTCATCCGTCAGCTTCAGGCCGACGGCATCCGTGTCCTGATGGTGACGGGCGATGCGCGGGCGACCGCGGACACCGTCGCAGCGGAAGTCGGATTGTCCAGCCAGGACGTTGTCGCGGATGTGTTGCCGGCAGACAAGCGGCGCATCGTCGCGGAACATCGGGCCGCCGGTCGAGTGGTGGCGATGGCCGGTGACGGTATCAACGATGCGCCGGCTCTGGCCGAGGCGACGGTTGGAATCGCCATGGGAACCGGTACCGATGTGGCCATGGAGAGCGCCGCCGTCACCCTCCTCAATGGTGACCTCCGCGCGCTCGCTCGCGCGAGGGCTCTCAGTCGGGCCACCATGCGCAACATCCGCCAGAACCTCTTCCTCGCCTTCGCCTACAACACGATCGGCGTGCCGGTGGCGGCCGGTGTGCTCTATCCGTTTTTCGGTTTGCTGATCACGCCGATCTGGGCCAGCGCAGCGATGACGTTGAGCTCTCTCTCGGTGATCGGCAACGCCCTGCGTCTTCGCCGCGTGTCGCTGTGAGCTTTCTGAACGACGACCGGAGTCACACTAGAGTTAGAGTCGCCGGATTTGTACCGCCCGTGCCGGCCTCTGTGAGAAGCCTCCGATGAACCAGGAGACTGTTCCTACGAGCAGCGCACCCAGCATGGCCCAGAGGAACGAGCGAACGCCAAACCCGGGGACCAGCCAGGCCGCCAGCCAGAACGCCAGACCGTTGACCACCAGGTAGAAGAGCCCGAGCGTGACGACCGTAATCGGCAGGGTGAGCAACACGAGCACCGGTTTGACCACGGCGTTGACGAAACCCAGGACGAATGCCGCGACCGCCAGGGCCGTCGGCGAGGTCACCTGGACTCCAGGCAGGATCCACGACGCCACACCGAGCGCCACCGCGGTCGTCAACCAGTGCATGAAGAAGTGTTTCATCTAGATCCCCACTACCGACTAGATCCCTCTACCGACCCTACTCCCGAACTGGCTCGGGGAAAAGTACACCAGGGGCCAGCCGCCACTCGGGGTCAAGCACCGCCTTGACCCGACGCATCTGTTCGATACCTGCTTCCCCGTAAAGATCGCGTAACAGCGCCTGTTTGGTTGGGCTGCGACCAACGCCGTGCTCCGCGAGCGGACTGCCTCCCATCGCGACGACGGCGCGACCGCATTCGAGGATTGCAGCGTGACCGCGGCGGACGTCCTCGTCATTCCTGGGGATCACGTTGGGGTGGACATTGCCGTCTGAGATGTGCCCCCAGATGGCGTAGTCGAGACCCCGACGACCGAATGCCGACCGGAAGGTCGCGAGCACCTCCTCGAACCTCTCGAAGGGCGCGATCATGTCGGCCGCCGTCTTATGGATGCCAGGGAAGGTGCGGCGGGCCTCCCTCACCCTCCGGTTGACACCCTCGGGCACCGACTCGCGAAATGCCAGCAGCTGAGCGTGTCGTCGCCGGTCGTCCGGGAGCGCCAGCTCCGCTTGTTCCAAGACGCCGGCTTTACCCAGGATCCGGCACGTCCGGACCAGCGGCGTATCGGGGGCGTCGGAGGACATGGCTCCGGCGATCTGGTCGTGAGCATCTGCCGGCGTCGGCACGGAGTCTGCCGGGAGCTCGAGCTGAGCGAGGAGCCCAACGACGGTGTCCTTCGGAATCGCGACGCCATGCGTGCGATCAGCGCCGTCCTCTCTGATGATCTCCAGACTCCGACGGTCGAGGTGCTCGATGGCCGCGATATCGACTCCCCGCTTGTCGCGGGTTTGCCACGTCGCCTGCGCCTCTTTGCGGAACGCTGTGACAAGGTCTAGTGCTGTGCGCTCGTCGGACATCGGTAGCCACAGGAGACAGCTCGATGGTCGAGTGATGAGCGCGAAGGTGACTGTGGTGACGACACCAAGCGTGCCTTCGGACCCGATGAACAGATCGATCAGGTCCATCCCAGGTTCCGCGAAGTAGCCAGCGGAGCACTTGGGCACGTTCGGCATTCGGTACGTCGGGAGCGCGATTCGCCGACGACTTTTGTGGCCCACTAGGTCTATCTGACCGTCGGCGCTCGCGTGGACCTCGCCCCGACGGATGTCAAGCACGCTTCCGTCGCTCAGGACGACGGTCAGACCGCGCACCCACCGCCTCGTGCTGCCGTACTTGAAGGTGGACGCCCCCGCGGCATTGGTCGCCACGACGCCGCCCGCGACGGCGCCGTCGAAGGTGGGCACCGGCGGGTAAAACACCCCGCGCGACGACAGCTCCTCTTGCAACGCACGGAGGGGGACGCCTGCCTGAACGGTGACCGTCGAGTCTCCGACCTCAACGATCTGGTCGAGACGTTCCGTGGTCATCACCGTGTCGCCCATCGGCGTCGCCCCGCCGGTGAGCGATGATTGGGCTCCAACCGCGAGAAGACGCCCGGTGTGTCGAACGATCGCGGCCACGTCACTTTCGGATCGGGGTCGAGCCACGGCCACCGCGTGGCCACCGGGAAAATGACCGGCGTCCTCAAGATACCCGCCGACCACATCGGGGTCGCGGGTGATCGTGCCGGAGTCCAGGTCGCGGGCTCCGGCTGTGGGTCGCGACCGGATCGTGTTGGATCGCACGTGCGCTGATTATCAGGCATCACTGCTCCGGCCTGCCAAGGTCTTGAAAATGGTACAGTCGGAGATGATCTCTTTCCGATCGTGGAAGGCAGGCATGTCGGTGTCTCGAGAGCAGTTGGTGCTTGGTGTTGTCTCGGTGGTGGCGGTTGCGCTGCCGACGCTCGCCTGCGCTCAGCCCCCCGGTGAAGACGCCGTGGCCGCTCGGGTCGGCGACACCGTGATCACGCTGGGTGACGTCGAAGAGGCGTGGCGTCGCGATGATGCCGCATCTCGAATGAGGATGCTGCAGCAGCTATACGACACGCGACGACAGACGCTCGAGATCGTGATCGGAGAGCACCTGATCGAACGCGAGGCCGAGGCCCGAGGCATGACCCGTGAGGAACTGCTCGCGGCAGAGCTGCCCGGCCGGACGCTACCCGTCGGCGAGGCAGAGGTCGAACTGATCTACGAGCGGAATCAGAATGCGTTTGGCGACCGGACGCTCGAGCAGATGCGACCTGAGATCCTGGCTTTCATCGAGCAGCAACGTCCTACCCAAGCGCTGCACCAGTTCATGGATGAGTTGCGTCGCGCGGCCACCGATGTCGTGGTCTCGCTCGAGCCGCCACGTCAACAGGTCGACGTGCTGCCGGAAGATCCGTCACGGGGCCCAGCTGATGCACCGATCGTTCTCGTCGAGTTCTCGGACTTCCAATGTCCCTATTGTCAGCGAGCGACCGAGACAATCGCGCAGCTCGTCGAGCAATACGGTAACCAGATCAGGCTCGTCTATAAGGACTACCCCCTGCCAAGTCATCCGGAAGCGTTCAAGGCGGCGGAGGCCGGAAACTGCGCCAACGAGCAGGGCCTGTTCTGGGAGTTGCACGACAAGATGTTCGAGACCCAGGACGCCCTCGATGTGGAAGCGCTGAAGACTTATGCCACGGAGTTGGGTCTTGACGAGGGCGCGTTCGCCGCCTGTCTCGACGAGGGACGATTCGCCGCGCATGTCGAGGGTGACCTAGCCCTCGGCCGCGAGTATGGGGTGTCGTCCACGCCCACGATATTCATCAACGGCCGGGCGGTGATGGGGGCTGTGCCGTTTGAGACCTTCGACGAGATCATCCAGGAAGAGCTCGCGGCCAACCAGCGCTAAGGCGCCTACTGCAGGGCTGCTTCTTCGGCCGCCGAAGTAAAACCGACCCCGGGCTACTGGAAGGTCGCTTCTTCGGCCAGCCAGTCGTCGAACTCGGCCTGGGTCTGCGAGTGCACGGCAGCGCGCATCCGATAGTGACCGAGGCCACACAGCTGCGAGCAGTTGATCTCGAACTCGCCGGTCACGGTAGGCACCCACCACATCGGCATCTCTATCCCAGGGATGGCGTCTTGTTTCACCCGCATCTCGGCGATACCGAGGCTGTGGATGACATCCAACGTGCTGAGATAGACGATGACGGGCTTGTCGACGGGGAACGCGACGTTGTTGATCGTGTAGATGTCGTCGACGGCGTTCGGGTCGTTCCTGTCGAGTCCGATCGCGTTGGTCGGCGTGATCAGGCTCGCATCCCGTCGTCCAAATCGGCCGTCCGCACCGGGATAGACGGCATGCCACTCGAACTGCTTGGCGATTATATGAATGACCGTCGCGTCTTCTTCCGGCGGAAACTCGTTGACTCTATCGGCCCAGGCAGGAATGGCGAAGCTGACGAGCAGGACTGCCTCGATCACGGCGATAGCGATCTCCAGATAGCGGGATGAGTGGCTCTTGACCCCGGCATAGTCGGCTGTTGGATTCGCTGCCGCCCTAAATCGAATCAACACCCAGATGAAGAAGATGCCCCATCCGATGAACAAGATGAACATCAGGTAGTGGATCAAGATGATCATCTCATCGATCTCGCCTGCATGCGCCGATGCTTGTACCGGCAGGCCCAGAAACTCACCCATCGAAACCTTCTCCCTGATATTGGTCTTGGCTCTGACCCAGCGCCATGCGCGAGCGTTTGATCAGGTGAAAGATGAACGCGACAAACCCACTCAGGACACCACCCGTGATCCCCAGAAGCGTGAAGACCGCCCAGTTCATGCTCTGCCCGATTTGCGAGTCGGGGTCGCCGGCGAAGCAAATCGGACACGCGGCGGACTCGGTCGGCGTCAGGACCAGCAGGCCCCCCACCAACACCATCACGCCCGTGATTCTGTATGTCATGGTGGTCAACTCCGTCACCGCATGCCAATCCGGCGCGCCTTGCGGGTGAACGCCACCAGATATATCGCCATTCCTACTCCCGAGAGCAGCGAGCCGACCGAGAACGCGAGGTGTCCCCACGAGCCCCGGTCCGACGCGTACATCCCCACACCCCACAAGGCCACCATCACCGTCAACGCGATCGACGAGGCGATGAAGAGGAGGTGGAACCCCCGGAGGGACATCATCAGTGTGCGTCCTCCGTCGCCATTGGCGCGTCGGCGTTGGGGAAAGTCTTGTACTCCCCGTAGGTGTTGGAGTGGCCCAGGATCGGGATGAAAATCAGCACCAGGAAGAAGAATGCCGTGAGCAGGAGCGCGGCGTAGATACTCTTCCGCTCGCCGATCAGGTGCATGAAGTAGGCGGCGACGAACGACCCCTTCGTCGCCGCGATGATCAGGGCCACGCCGATAGCGAGAGGCACCGCAAGATCGATGCAGGACACGGCCACGGTGACGACGGTCAGCACCAGAAGCGTCGCACCGATCTTGTAATACAGCTTGATGTGTTCCTTGACGTCCTCACTCATGGAGCTCTCCTCGCCGTCCGTGACCTACAGCAGATACAAGACCGGGAACAGGAAGATCCACACCAGGTCGACAAAGTGCCAGTACAGTCCCGCGGCTTCGATCCGGTTGATGAATTGTTCCTTGTTGGTGCGCCACATCGCCGACCCTGGGCCCAGGAAGTAGCCGTTGACCACGACGCCAGCGATGATGTGCAACGCGTGGAGGCCGGTCAACGTGAAGTATATGGCCAGGAACGTGCTCTTGGCCGGGATGTCGCCGTACGAGAACTTGTCGAGATACTCGTAGGTCTTGACGGCCAGGAACAAGACCGACAAACCGATGGTCGTCGCCATGTACTTCTTGTATCCGGACAGGTCGTCCAGCTTGAGCGCCGAGTAGCACAGGACCATGGTGACGCTCGACAAGATCAGCACCACGGTATTGAAGGCGCCGATCGGAACGTTGAGGAGGTCTGAGCCCAAAGGCCACTCGACCGCGTTGATCCGGAGCAGGATGTAGGTGGAGAACAGCCCGCCGAACAGCATCACCTCGGAGGCGAGAAAGAGCCAGATCCCGAGCTTGACGTTGTTGAGCCCGGTATCTGGCCGTTCGTCGACGATATACGGAATCTCTATCACGTCCTATGCCTTGGCAGGCTCGGCCTGCGGTCTGCTCGCGTCAGCTTGCATGGTGAAGTCTGTCTTCGCCCCCGGCACACTGTACTCGTATGGTCCACGATGCACAGATGGCGGCGACGCGAAGTTGCCGTGCGGCGGCGGCGACGGAGCCGACCACTCCAGCGTTGTGGCTTCCCATGGGTTGGCCCCGACCTTCTCCCCTTTCTTGATGCTCCAGAAAAAATTGACGATGAAGGGCAACTGGAACAGGCCGAGGGTCCAGGCGCCCATTGAAATGACCGTGTTCCACACCAGGACGTCCTGGTTCATCACGTATTCCAGACCACCGTCGGCCATCCGGCGGTTCATGCCTGAGAGACCCTGGATGAACATCGGCATGAAGACGACGTTGATCGCGATGAACGAGCCGAAGAAGTGGATGCGACCCCAGAGGTCGTTCATCTTCCGACCTGTGGCCTTGGGGAACCAGTAGTAGATGCCGCCAAGAAGCGCCAGCAGGGTCCCGGGCGCGACCACGTAGTGGAAGTGTCCGATCACGTAGTAGGTATCGTGAAGATGGATGTCCGGTGCCGCCAGACCGAGCGGGAGACCCGTGAGCCCCCCGATCGCAAACATCGGGAGGAAGGCGAGGGCAAAGAGCATCGGGACGGTGTACCGGATCGATCCGCCGTAAAGGGACAGGATCAGGGCCGACAGGATGACGACCGATGGGATCGAGATGATCATCGTGGTCGTCTGGAAGAACGAGCTCATCGTCGTGCCCATGCCGGTCATGAACATATGGTGCGCCCAGACCACGAAGGACATAAACCCGAGGAAAACCAGCGACGCAACGAGGACCCGATAGCCCCAAATCGGCTTGCGGGTGTTGTTGGCGATGATCTCAGTAACGATACCCATCGCCGGAAGGATTAGGACATACACCTCCGGGTGGGCCAGGAACCAGAACAGGTGTTGCCAGAGTAGCGGGCTTCCACCCCCGCTGACCTCCAGCGGCACATTGGTCACCACGAGGCCGCTCGGGAGGAAGAAGCTGGTGCCGGCCACGCGGTCCATCAGCTGCAGAACCCCGGCTGCCTCGAGCGGCGGAAAAGCCAGCAAGAGCAAGAAGGCGGTCACGAGCTGGGCCCAGACGAAGAACGGCAGCCGCATGAAGCCGAGACCTGGCGCTCTGAGCTGCACGGTGGTCACGATGAAGTTCACCGACCCGAGCAGCGATGAGGTGATGAGGAAGATCATGCCGATGAGCCACAGCGTTTGTCCGGTCGTCGCAATGACCGAGAGCGGGGCGTACGACGTCCATCCGGAGTTGGCCGCTCCACCGGGGACGAAGAAGCTGGCGAACATCACGACGCCGCCGAGAAAGAACGACCAGTAGCTCAACATGTTGAGCTTCGGGAACGCCATGTCGGGCGCGCCGATCTGCAGCGGCAGGACAAAGTTCCCGAAGCCGCCCACGGCCAGCGGGACGACGCCCAGAAACACCATGATGGTCCCGTGCATCGCCCCGAGCTGGTTGTAGAACTCGGGGAGCATGATGCCGTCGGGGGCCCGCGTTTCGCCCAGCCAGTCGCCAATAATCGGGATCGGCTGGAAGGGATACGCGAGCTGCCACCGCATCAGCATCATGAGAACGAAGCCCAACAGAAGGAAGAGCAGCCCGGTTACGGCATACTGCATACCGATGACCTTGTGGTCCTGTGAGAACACATATGCTCGCAGGAACCCCAGGTCCTCGTGCTCGTGGGCGTGTTCGGCATGCACCACGGGTTCGGCCGTCGTCACGTCAGACAACTCGTGATTCCTTTCGTCGGTCTCTCGAACTCTTGTGTCCCGGGAAGAACCGCGGGGAGATCGAACGCTTCCGTACAGTGAGAAACACGCCCAAACCCAGCGGTTCAGCCCACCAGGGCGGTCGCGTTCGAGAGATTCTATCTGGCGTGACTGGGAGACGCAAGGCGGTGATCACTCATGTGCCGGTCGCCTCACGTAGGGCGCGTCGTGCCGTGCGCGCGACCAGTGTCGCGACCAAGATCGCCGCGAGGAGACCCAACAGCAGGACCGCAAAATATCCCGCGTCTCGCCCGACCGCACCACCTGTGGCGATCTGGGCGACGTCGCCGGCGAGCTTGCCGTAGTAGATGTAGAGCAGCGAACCGGGCAGCATCCCGACTGACGCGCCGAGGTAGTCGACGAACCGCACCTTGGTCAGGCCAAGCGAGTAGTTCAACAGGTTGAAGGGGAAGACGGGCGAGAGCCGCAGCAGCAAGACGATCTTGAAGCCCTCCCGGCCTATCGCCTGGTCGATGGCGGCAAAGCGCACGTTTCCAGCCAGGCGGCTCTCGATCGCCGATCTGGCGATGTATCGAGCCACCAGGAAGGCCAGCGCCGACCCGACCGTGGCGCCCAGCATCACGAAGATCGTCCCACGGACGAGCCCGAAGATCGCTCCGGCCGCCAGTGTCAGGACAGACCCGGGGACAAACGCGACGGTGGCCACGACGTAGCCGACGATAAACACCACCGGTCCCCAGACGCCAAGGCCATCGACCCAGGCGGCAAACTGGGGAATCACGCCAGCCAGCTGCCGTCCAACGGAGACAACCAGCCCGACCGCGACGAGCGCTATCAGGATTCGACCAATCGGGAGGGGGCTGGGCTTCTCTCGGTCGGCACTCATTCTTCTACTGTATTCTGCCTTCTGGCTCCGGTTCAGCGCCATCTCGGCAGTTTCCTATGACTATGACGCGCATCTATGTCGCCGTCGTCGTCGTTCAGGTCGTCGTGCTCGTCACCTTTTGGGTCCTGTCCCAGCACTTCGGACTGTAGTCACCACACTAGTGCATTCCCTGGATTGGCTCATCGTCGTCGGATACCTGACCTGGATCCTCTATGACGGGATCAAGCGGTCGAAAGGTACACACGCGGTCGAAGGCTATTTCCTGGCGTCCCGTTCCTTGCCCTGGTGGGCCGTCGGGCTGTCGGTGATGGCCACTCAGATGAGCGCCGTCACCCTGGTCGGCACCACCGGTCAGGGCTACACCGACGGCGTACGGCTCGTTCAGCTGTACTTCGGCTTGCCGGTCGCCATGATCATCCTCTCGGTGACGCTCGTCCCGTTCTTTCACCGCGCCCGGGTCTTCACGGCGTACGAGTATCTGGAAAAGCGCTTCGACGCCAAGACGCGGGTCCTCGCCAGTCTTCTCTTTCTGGTTTCCCGCGGCCTGGGCGCTGGGGTCATCATCGCGGCACCGGCGGTCATCCTCTCGATCGTCCTCGGGTGGAGTCTGCCGCTGACCGTGTTGGCCATCGGCGTTCCGACCACGCTGTACACCATGTTTGGCGGTGTGCAGGCCGTCACGTGGGCCGACGTCAAGCAGATGATCGTCATCGTGGTCGGCTTGAGCGCGGCGGTTGTGGCCCTGATTGTCGGTCTGCCCGACGACGTGGGGGTCGAGTCTGTTCTCCATGTCGCAGGCGCGACGGGGCGGCTGCAGACGATCGATTTCACCTTCGACCTGAACGAGACCTACACCTTTTGGTCCGGGCTGATCGGGGGGCTTTTCCTGATGCTCGGTTACTTCGGTTGCGACCAGAGCCAGGTCCAGCGTTATCTCACAGCGAAATCGGTCGACGCGGGACGCCACTCCCTGATGATGAGCGCCTTTGCCAAGATACCCCTTCAGCTTCTGATTCTCCTGACCGGTGTCCTCGTCTTCGCCTTCTATCTATTCGCCGTGCCGCCGATGCTGTTCAACTCGGTTCACGACGCTGAGATCCGGTCGAGCGGCCGCGCCGGCGAGTACGGGGCGCTCGATGCAGAGTTCAGAAATGCCCACGAGACCCGGCGTCTCGCGGCCCAGGAGGCCACCCGGGCCCGCGGCGGCGGTGACCCCACGCGGGTCGCCGCGGCAACCAGCGCCTTTCTCGAGAGCGAGCAGCGGGTCGAGGAGGTTCGTGGACGGGCGGAGTCACTCGTCAGGCAAGTGTCTGGCGACGCGAACTACACCGATGTCAACTACGTGTTCCCGACCTTTGTCACGACACAGTTGCCCATTGGCCTGGTGGGTCTGATGATCGCCGCCATCTTTGCGGCCGCCATGTCGAGCATCGCGGCGGAGCTGAACGCCCTTTCAGCCGCCACGGTCATCGACTTCTACCGCCGGCACTTCGTCAAGGAGGCGTCGGACGAGCACTATCTCAGAGTCTCGAAGGTAGCCACCGGATTCTGGGGTGTCTTTGCGTCGGTCACGGCCCTTTTTGCCGCCAATCTCGGCTCCCTCATCGAGGTCGTCAACCGCTTCGGGTCGTTCTTCTACGGGTCTCTGCTCGGTGTGTTCGTGCTGGCAGTCGGGGTCAAGCGCGCCACCTCGACGGGAGCGTTTTGGGGGATCGTGGGCGGCATGGCGACCGTAATAGCCGTGGCCGTCACGACCTCCATCTCCTATCTCTGGCTCAACGTGGTGGGCGCGGTGGCCGTCTTTCTCGTCGGGAGTCTGGTCAGCGGAGCCGGTACATCTGGCCCCGCCAGGGACTCCTAACCTCATCCACCGGGGAGTTTAGGCCGATTACCTGAACATACGGCAGCCAAAATCGGCTACTATCCATATAGGACTATTTTGGTCGGAGATTGATTCCTCCCCAAACCCACAAAACTGATGACTACTCCACAAGAGACGGTCGAGCAGCTCGCGAGCAAGGAATACAAGTACGGCTTCGTGACGGACATCGAGGAGGACCGGATTCCACCCGGTCTGAGCGAGGATGTCGTACGCATCATTTCCGCCAAGAAGAACGAGCCGGAATGGCTTCTGGAGTGGCGGCTGAAGGCGTACCGGATGTGGACGGAGATGGCCGAGCCCACCTGGCACAATGTCCGGGTTTCGCCGATCAACTACCAGGACATCATCTACTACTCGGCACCCAAGAAGAAGCCACAGCTCAGCTCCATGGACGAGGTCGACCCTGATGTGCGGGCGACCTTCGACAAGCTTGGTATCCCTCTCGAAGAGCAGAAGCTGATGTCTGGCGTTGCCGTCGACGCGGTTTTTGACAGCGTGTCGGTCGCCACGACGTTCAAGGACAAGCTGGCGGACCTGGGGATCATCTTCTGTTCGTTTTCGGAGGCGGTCCAAGACCATCCGGAGCTGGTCAAGAAGTACTTGGGGTCGGTCGTACCCCAGTCCGACAACTTCTACGCGGCGCTCAACTCGGCCGTGTTCAGCGACGGCTCGTTCGCCTACATCCCGAAGGGTGTTCGGTGCCCGATGGAGCTGTCGACATACTTCCGGATCAACGCGGCACAGACGGGGCAGTTCGAGCGGACACTCCTCGTCGCCGACGAGGGCGCGACCGTCAGCTACCTCGAAGGCTGCACGGCACCCCGGCGAGACGAAAACCAGTTGCATGCGGCGGTGGTGGAGCTGGTCGCGTTGGACTCGGCGACCATCAAGTACTCGACGGTGCAGAACTGGTATCCGGGTGACGAAAACGGCAAGGGCGGAATCTACAACTTCGTGACCAAGCGGGGTAAGGCCTTTACCAATGCCAAGGTCACGTGGACGCAGGTCGAAACGGGTTCGGCCATCACCTGGAAGTACCCGAGTTGCATCCTGCAAGGCGACAACTCGGTGGGTGAGTTCTACTCGGTAGCCGTGACCAACAACTACCAGCAGGCCGATACCGGCACCAAAATGATCCACCTTGGCAAGAACACCACCAGCACGATCGTGTCGAAGGGGATCTCGGCGGGCAGAGGCCAGAACACCTATCGCGGTCTGGTTCGGATCGGGAAGAACGCCAAGAACGCCCGAAATTTCTCACAATGTGACTCGCTGTTGATCGGTGACAAGTGTGGGGCGCACACCTTTCCGTATCTCGAGGTGCGCAACACCTCGTCCCAAGTCGAGCACGAGGCGTCGACGTCCAAGATTGGTGAAGATCAGATCTTCTATTGCCGGCAGCGCGGACTATCGACCGAGGATGCCGTGAACATGATCGTGAACGGTTTCTGCAAGGAAGTCTTCCGCGAGCTCCCAATGGAGTTCGCCGTCGAGGCGCAGAAACTGCTCGGGATAAGCCTCGAGGGAAGTGTGGGATAGATGAACGATTGGAGAAAAGTCGACGCATGCTCGATGTAAAGAACCTCCACGCCAACATTGCTGGGCGCGAGATTCTCAAAGGGATCAGCCTGTCGGTCAAGGCTGGCGAGGTGCACGCGATCATGGGACCGAACGGGTCCGGTAAGAGCACGCTGGCGAATGTGCTGGCTGGTCGAGAGGAGTATGAGGTCACCGAGGGCACGGTGACCTACGACGGGCACGATCTCCTGGAGATGGAACCCGAGGAGCGCGCCCGCAAAGGGGTCTTCCTCGCTTTTCAGTATCCGGTGGAAATCCCTGGCGTCAACAATGCCTACCTCCTCAAGGCCGCCCTCAACGAGGTGCGCAAGCATCGGGGTGAGACGGAGCTGGATGCCATCGACTTCATGGCCTTGGTCAAGGATCGGATGAAGGTGCTCGAAATCGACGAGAGTTTCCTCAAGCGACCGGTCAACGAGGGGTTCTCGGGTGGTGAGAAGAAACGGAACGAGATCTTCCAGATGGCGGTGCTCGAGCCACGACTCGCGATCATGGATGAGACCGATTCCGGTCTGGACATCGACGCGCTCAAGGTCGTGTCGCGCGGTGTCAACGCCCTCCGGTCTCCCGACCGGGCCAGCGTGGTCGTGACCCACTATCAGCGGTTGCTGAACTACATCGTCCCGGACTTCGTCCACGTGCTCTCCGACGGTCGCATCGTTCGCTCCGGCGGCAAGGAGCTGGCGCTGGAGCTCGAAGAGAAGGGATACGGCTGGATCGAGTCCGAGACGGCCGACACCCAGGTCGGCGCCTAGGGGAGTGTCCACGGGCGCGAAGATGGCCGACATGACGCAACTGGCAGAAAGTCAGGGCGCCTATCGCGCAGCGTTTGAACAGGTTCAGCAGGAGACCTCTGACAGCGGCAGTGGACTGGCGGCACTACGCGAGCGGGCCTTCACCCGGTTCACCGAGTGGGGGTTCCCCACCACCAAGCTCGAGCCATGGCGGTTCACCAACGTCGGCCCGATCGCCAAGGGGCGATTTGCCCTGGCCCCTGCGCGCGCGGGGGAGGTCGACCTCGCAGCTCTTGCCCCCTACGACCTGCCCGGTGTGAACTCACGCGTCGTCTGCGTGGATGGTCGCTTCGCGCCTCAGTTGTCGAACCTGGGCGACCTGCCCGCGGGCGTCGAGATTCGGAGCCTCGCCGATGTTCTGGCGGCCGACCCGACGTCTCTCGAGCCGCATCTGGGTCAGTTGGCTGGTTTCGAAGGTGCCGCGTCTTCGTTCACGGCGCTGAATACCGGGTTGCTCCACGACGGGGTGGTCGTTCGGGTCGGGCCGGGCACCGTGGTCGAGACTCCCCTTCACATGATGTTCGCCGCGACCGGGTCGGGGGCCGCGATGGCTCATCCCCGGGTGCTGGTCGTGGCTGACGCCAACAGCCAGCTTCGGTTGGTCGAGAGCTATGTCGGGCTGTCGGATGCCCGCTACCTGACGAACGGAGTCACCGAGGTTTTCGTCGAGGACGGAGCGGTCGTAGACCACTACAAGCTGCTCCGCGAGAGCCTCGAGTCCTACCACGTGGCGAGCATGCATCTGCGGCTCGGCCGAAGCGCCAACTTCTCGTCGCACGCGATCACGCTGGGCGGAGCGATCGTCCGCAACGAGGTGTTTGCCACCCTCGCCGGGGAGGAGGGCGTGTGCACGCTGAACGGTCTGTATCTGGCCGATGGGCGGCGGCTGGTGGACAACCACACCACCATCACTCATGCCAAGGCTCATTGTGACAGCCACGAGCTCTACAAGGGCATCCTCTCCGACCAGGCGCATGCGGTATTCAACGGGAAGATCATCGTAAAGATCGATGCGCAAAAGACCGATGCCAAGCAGACGAACAAGACGTTGTTGCTCTCGGAGGACGCGCAGATCAACACGAAGCCAGAGCTCGAGATCTCTGCCGACGACGTGCGGTGTACCCACGGCGCCACGATCGGTCAACTGGATGCGGAGTCGCTGTTCTATCTTCGCTCGCGTGGGCTCAGCTCGGAACAGGCCAAACGTATGCTGATTCATGCGTTCGCCAGCGACCTGTTGAATCGCATTCGGATCGACTCGATCCGGGAACAGCTCGACGACGTGCTCCTTCAGCAGCTGCCAGGGGCCGCGTCCACCACGTTCGCGATGGCGTAAGCATGGCCACTCCGATCCATGAACCTACGGTGGTGTTCGACGTCGAACGGATACGAGAGGACTTTCCGATCCTTCAGCGGTCGGTCCGTGGCAAGCCGCTGGTGTATCTCGACAACGCCGCAACGACACAGAAACCGCGATCTGTCCTCGAGACCCTCGAGCGTTACTACGCTCATGGGAATGCCAACATCCACCGCGGCGTCTATCTCCTGAGCGAGGAGGCGACGGCGGCCTACGACGCGGCGCGAAAGAAGGTACAGGCGTTCATCAACGCGCGGGCCTGCCGCGAGGTGGTCTTCACCCGAAACTCCACCGAGAGCATCAACCTGGTGGCTCAGAGCTATGGGAGGCAGAATCTCGGACCGGGCGACGAGATCCTCATCACGCACATGGAGCACCACTCGAACATCGTTCCGTGGCAGCTCCTCTGTGAGCAGACGCATGCCCGTCTTCGCGTGGCGCCGATCGACGACCACGGGGAGTTGATGATGGATGAGCTCGAACGGCTCATCGGTCCGCGGACGAAGCTGGTGGCCGTGGTCCAGCTCTCGAACTCGCTGGGCACGATCAACCCAGTCGAGAAGATCGTCGAGGTCGCGCACGCGCGTGGCGTCCCGGTGCTCGTGGATGGGTCGCAGGCGGCCTACCACATGCCGGTTGACGTGCAGGCGCTCGATTGCGACTTTTATGTCATGACCGGTCACAAGCTCTATGGGCCGACCGGTATCGGTGTGCTGTATGGACGTGAGGCGCTGTTGGAGTCGATGCCACCCTATCAAGGGGGTGGTGACATGATCCGATCGGTCACGTTCGAGAAGACGACGTACGCCGACCTGCCCCATAAGTTCGAAGCTGGTACTCCCCACATTGCCGGTGCCATCGGTCTGGGGGCGGCCGTTGACTACATCAGTGGGGTTGGCTTCGCCGGTATCACCGCGCACGAGACCGACCTGCTCGAGTACGGCACGGCCGCGCTGCGAGACGTGCCCGGGTTGCGAATGATCGGGACGGCACCCCACAAGGCGAGCATTCTGGCCTTCGTGCTCAAGGGGGCGCATCCGCATGATGTCGGAACGATCGTCGACATGGAGGGTGTGTCCATCCGGACTGGGCACCACTGCACGCAACCGGTCATGGAGCGATTCGGCGTGCCTGCCACGGCCCGGGCGTCGGTGGCGATGTACAACACCCGGGGCGAGATCGACCAGCTCGTCAAGGCGTTGCACCGTGTCCGGGCGACCTTTCCGCTATGAGTGATCTGCGAGAGCTCTATCAGGAGGTCATCCTCGACCACAACAAACACCCGAGGAACTTCGGAGAGCTCGACGGTGCAGATCGTCACGCCGACGGGTACAATCCCCTCTGTGGTGACAGACTGGCCGTCTACGTCAATCTCGATGGTGATGTGATCACGGACGTCAGCTTTCTGGGCTCGGGCTGCGCGATCTCGAAGGCATCCGCCTCATTGATGACCGACGCCATCAAGGGCAAAACACTGGTCGAGGCCGAGCGTCTGTTCGGGAAGTTTCACCGCATGGTGACCCAGGATGGCGATGTCGATCAGGACCAGCTCGGAAAGCTGGCGGTGTTCGCAGGTGTTCGTGACTATCCGACCCGCGTGAAGTGCGCGAGTCTCGCCTGGCACACTCTTCGCGCGGCGTGTGACGACAAACACGAGCTGGTATCGACCGAATAATTGAGTGAGCAAAGACAGCTATGGGCATTTTGAACCTCAACGACGTCCCGCCACCCCAGACCACGAGCGACACGGATCCTCAGGAGACGTCCCCGAGAGGGCCGACCACACCGGTGGCGCCCATTCCACCGACAGAGCCTTCTATCGACACGAGCGCTCTGACCGCACCGTCGCCCGCCGCCTCCGAGCTGCCGCCGCCCGTGGAGGCCGATCCGGTCAAGACCCTCGAGCTCAAGCCAAAGATCGTGGAGCAGCTCGTGACCGTCTTTGACCCGGAGATCCCGGTCAATATCTACGAGCTCGGTTTGATCTACGACATCATCGTCGACGGCCAGGGTTTGGCCGTCATCAAGATGACGCTGACCGCGCCAGGATGCCCAGCCGCCGTCACGCTTCCGGCGGAAGTTCAGGGCAAGGTGAAGTCGGTGGACGGCGTCACCGACTCACGCGTCGATCTGGTTTGGGAGCCACCATGGGACAAAGACCGGATGAGCGACGCGGCGAAGCTGCAGCTCGGGATCTTCGACTAACTACCTCTACAACGGCTCCACCGTCACGTCGGATATCACCACGGTCGAGAGCAGGTCCATGTTCTCCGACACGTATGCCTCCGAAAGCGTGGCGACGGGAATCCGTCCTCCGTCTATGGCGTAGTTCTCCTGGGTCGAGAACAGCACGCCGCCGACTCGTTGGAATTCGATCCCCTTCCGGAAGCGCAGGCCACCCCTGAAGTCGTAGCCGAACTGCTCCATCTGTCCCGTGTTCGGGTCGAACCAAAACATGTAGTGGTCATCGGCATCGTTGCTGGTACCAGGGGTAAACGACACCCGCACCTTGTGCAGCTCTCGCCCAAACCAGGGTTCGAGGCCGAGGTCTTCGAAGTGCAGATCGCCGCCTTTCAGCGAATATGGGAGGAAGGGAAAGAACACGCGCGCATCGACGTAGGCGCGGGCGCGGGTCGCCGCCGGCTCGTCGAGGTCGAACGGCTCACCGTTGCGCCACTCCTCTACCGTGTCGTTGGTCAAGCGAACCCGTCGCTCTCTCCCGTCGCCCCCAACTGTCCCGGTCACCACGTATTCGAAGCTCCCTCCCTTTCGTGTGGCCTCGACGAGGAAGCTTCCAGACAGGGATGAGATCGTCATCGTCGTCTTGGAGCGTTCGTAGATCTCGCCGCCGTGAAACTCAATGGCCTTCGCGACGATCGGGGGAACGCTGACGTCAGTCGGTGTCTGGGATGTGTCGCATCCCGCGACAAGGACGAATGCGGCGACGATGCTGACCCAAAGAACTCGCATGAGAGACCTCTCCTCGCGCGGCCGCAACCCACAGGTCCTCACGCGGCAGCGGCCAACAGGAAGCCGAACTGGCATTCTCGCACAACGAAGCAGTCCGCGGCTTGCCGACTTCCGCGGGTGTTGCGAGACGGCCGTCTTGGCCAGCGGAGGCTGCTACACTGTCCCGCGCATGTCGAACCGTCTCCGCGTTTTTGCGCCCGCGTCGGCGTCCAACCTGGGTCCCGGTTTTGATGTTATCGGGCTGGCACTCGAGCGTCCCGGTGACGTGGTCGAGGTCGAGTCGAGCGACGTCGCGGGCGTCCAGATCGTCGAGGTCACCGGCGCATCGTCGCTGAGCATCGACCCCGGGGAGAACACCGCCGGAATCGCGGCGACCGCGGTGCTTCGTCATCTCGACCCGAACGGCCAGCAGGGCGTTCGGCTGTGGCTTCACAAGCGGATGCCGCTGGCGAGCGGGTTGGGTAGCTCCGCCGCCAGCAGTGTGGCTGGCGCGGTTGCCGTCAATCAACTTCTGGGCGGCGCTCTGTCGACGCCCACGCTTGTCGATTGCGCGCTGGCAGGTGAAGCCGCGGCCTCGGGAGGGATTCACGCCGACAACGTCGTGCCCAGCCTGCTCGGCGGCATCGTTCTGATCCGGAGCTGCGATCCTCTGGACCTGGTGCCGCTACCGGTGCCGGCCGCCTTGCGTGTCGTGGTCGTCCACCCTCGCGCCGAGGTCGAGACGGCGAGCGCGCGTCGGCTTGTCGCCGAGAGCCGCTTCGAGATCGGTCAGGCCGTCGCCAACTTAGGGAACTTCGGGGCGTTGATCAGTGCCCTTCACTCGGGCGACCTGGCTCTGTTCGGACGAAGCATCAGCGATGCGCTCGTGGAGCCGATTCGGCTGCCCCTCGTGCCTGCATTCCGTGAGGTCAAAGCGGCCGCCCTTGAGGCCGGTGCGCTCGGCTGCTCGATCTCAGGCTCGGGTCCATCGGTCTTGGCGTTTGCCGACTCTGACATCCGAGCCGAGGCCGTGGCTGATGCCATGCAAGAGGCGTTCGGTCGAATCAGCCTGGAATGCGACCGGTATCTTGGACCGGTCAATACGACGGGCGCTCGCGTGTTGCCGCCGCGTGCAGGCGAGCAGTAGGCCCTATTCGGGCCCACCCGCCGCCGCCGGCTCAGGCTGCACCGGCGGAACGACCACCTCAGCCATCGGAACGATGAACCACGCGACCAGGTAGGTCAGAACGCCGCATACCACCGCTCCGGGAAAGATCGAGAGAACCACCCAGAGGAGACGGACGGCGGTCGAGTCCACCTCGAAGTACTCGGCGATGCCGCCGCACACGCCGCCCACCTTGGCGTCCCTGGCGGAACGGTGGAGCCGCTTACCCGACCACCCTTCGCCCGCCCCTGTCGCCATCTCCGGTTCGAGTCCAGGCTCGGCCTCCGGAATAATGAGCCACGCGACCAGGTAGGCCAGAACTCCGAGCAGGATGGCTCCCGGAACAATCGTCAGAACAACCCACGCGACCCGAACAATGACAGGGTCCGCGCCGAGGTAGCGCGCGATGCCGCCGCACACTCCGGCGAGCTGACGGTCCACACGTGAACGACGGAGATATCGTTTCTGGGACGCGTCGGTTCTTTGCGGAAGGCGCTGGGCCGCTCCGCAGAACTGACAGAACGCCGCGTCTTCGGAAATGTCGCGGTTACATCGCGTGCAGTCCATGATCACCTCCGTCATGTACTACGGGCGTCGTCCTGTCACGGTTCCTCGGTCAGGATGACCGCTTGCCAGTGACTCAGCACCTGGAGCGTGCTGGCTCGTCCGACCGGTCGCAGCATCATGAATCGGCTGCCCTCAGCGTCGACGTCATACGAGCGAATGTTTCCGCCCGGGTCACTCAGGAAGCGCCCCGCGAACAGATGGCGAGCCTGGGCCGGTTCGTCCGAGTCCGCAGCGACCTCGACGACGAAGAGGTCACGGCCGCGCCGATAGAACAGCTCTGAGCCGTCCTGCGCCCAGACGGGTTCGCTTCCTCCCGACAATGAGACTCGCGTCCCGATGTCGCCGGGATAACGTCTCAAGTACACCTGGTCACCATCTTCGCTGTCCGACACGTACGCCAGCCACCGACCGTCAGGCGAGATGGCCGGCGTGCGCTCGTTGGCGTCGGTTCCGACCAGGATCGCTCCTTGGCCGTTGCCTGACGCGTCGGTGGTCCACACCCAGATGTCCCGACCGCGCTCAGGATACGACTCGTGAAAGAAGAGACTCCGACCGTCTGGTGTCCAGGACCCGGGTGTGCGGCCGTCACCGAAGATGAGGGTTTCCACGACCGGCGGATCTGCGGTCGTCATGCGATAGATGCGCTGCGGTCCCTCTCGATTCGACGCGAACGTGATGTGCATTCCGTCGCTCGACCACACTGGTGAGTGGGTGTCACCCGCATCGGTGAGCTGCCGCCGCTCCCCCGTCTGGACGTCCTGCACCCAAAGATCCCGACTGAATGTTCCGCTCCGAATCGCCATCGCGATCAGCGAGCCGTCTGGCGACAGGCGGGGGGACTGATGCTGATCCGCCACGGTGTCGACGTCGATCGATGCACCCTGTCGGTCGACCCACACCAACACGTTGTGGCCAGGACCGCTGGGCTGCTCCGCATAGATCACCCGACCATCGCGAGCGGCGACCAGACTCGATCGCCCCAGACGGCCGTAACCTGCTGCCGAGCTACGCACCCCGTCCACAACCGCCCGCGAGGGCGCGATGACCTCTCGGTGCTCAACGTCGACGGGCACGACAAAGACCTCCCCTCGACGCGAGTACAACAGATGACCGGTGTCGAGGTAGAAGCCACCGCCGTCAGCGGGGGCGAGGAGCATCCGTTGGCTCCGTTCCTCAACCATGTCGACCATGTCTTCTGCGGCGGGCAGCGACACCCACGCCAGTCGGGGGTCACGTTCAGTCCGCCCCACAGTAAAGATGATCGACTGACCATCGGGGAGCACGTGGGGCCACCCATGCGACACGTCACCGTTCCGCTCGTCGAGCACAGTCAGGGGCATGGGCGTGGTTGTCGACGTCGTCCCGCCCGAGACGGCGACGATCTGCAGCCCTCGGCCGTCGAGGGGCGCGAAGACAATCCGATCATCAGGTCCCCAGCTACCCCCGGCTGTGCTTCCGCCCACTGGCGTGACGGCGAGCGGGTCGCCGCCGTCGAGAGCCGTCCACTTGAGGTATCCGTCGGCAAAGAACCCGACTCGGCCACCGTCTGGAGAGAAGAAGGGCTGGGTGGCATTCTGGGTCCCGGCCAGCGGAGTCGCGTGTCGCCGGTCGAGTCGTCGAGCGAACAACCTCGTCTTTCCTTCGGTGACCGCCGTGTAGACCAGGACGGTCCCGTCCGGGGCCAACGCGGTCTCGATGACATCATGCTCGAAGGTCAGGGCAAGGGCCTCCATCGGACGGGGCTCGACCGGTGCCGGGCGGGTAAGCGTCCAGGTCAGCAGGGCGCTTGCGCCGGCTATGCCGGCGCCCAAGAGCACGAGACGTCCAAGGCTGGGTCGGTTCACACTACCTAGTGCCTTGTAGCGAAAAGCATCTTGTACTTTAATCGCACTTCGTATCCAATACGGACAGACGTGAGAGCCAAAGGAGGTTCACGTGTGTCTGTATGTTCGAGAACTGACGCTCGCGGAGGGCCGGCGGCTCACGCGGGTCTTGAAGACGACGAAGACGGCCGCGTCTTTGCGGCGCGCCCAGGTGGTCGCCTTCTCGGGGCAGGGGATGCGGGCGCGAGCCATTGCCGGGCGATTGTATCTCCACGAAGAGTATGTGCAGGAGCTGATTCGGCGGTTCAACGCCGGCGGCTTCGCGGCGCTACGGCCGCGGAAAGCGTCCGGCCGGCCGTCCAAGTATGCGCCGGAAGAGATCAGCGTCATGCTGGAGGTCGCGGGGACGCGGCCGCACGACCTGGGCCTGCCGTTCACCGTGTGGTCCCTCCGGAAACTGGCGGCCCATCTTGTGCGGGGCGGGGTGGTCAAGGAGCTGCACGCCACCACGCTGGGCCGCATCCTGCGCGACCAGGGGTTCTCGTTCCAACGCACGAAGACCTGGAAGGAGAGCCCCGACCCCGACTTTGCCGCCAAAAAAAACGCCTCTGTGCGCTCTACCGGGCCGCGCCGCCGAACGCCCGCGTGATCTGTTTCGACGAATTCGGGCCCATCGAAGTGCGCCCCTACCATGGCCGGGCGTGGCGCAGGGTCCGGCACCCGGCGCGGTTGCGCGCCACGTACCGGCGCCGCCATGGCACCCGCCAATACCTCGCGGCGTACGACGTCGCGGACAACCGACTCATGATGCGGTGCTACCGACGCAAGCGCTGTCGCGAAGTGCTGCTGTTCCTCACGCACATTCGCTCGACCTACCCACGCCCAACGCGCCTCTACCTCGTCCTCGACAACTTCTCGCCCCACACGCGACGCGAGGTGACCGACTGGGCCGCCGACCACAACGTGGAGCTCGTGTTCACGCCGACCTACGCCTCGTGGCTGAATCGGATCGAAGCGATCTTCTCGGGCGTCCGCTATTTCGCGCTTGCCAACTCCGACTATCCGGACCATGAGCACAGCCGCCGGGCGATCTTGGCTTACGTCGCGTGGCGCAACCGGCATCGCCACACCGAGCTCGTCAAACGCCGGGAAAAACACAAGATGAGTTTCGCTACGAGGCACTAGTATCGTTTATGGGCCCGCTCGAGCTCGGTCGCGATCGAGTGAGCCAGATGGGTCGGTGCGTGCACCCGGGCGGCCGATCCGAAGCTCAGGATCCAGCTCACAAGCGCAGCATCGGTGCAGACATCGAACCGCAGCCGGATCGAACCGTCAGCCGAGGTCTCGACCGACTGAGACTGGTGCCACACTCGTTCGGCGACATATGGCGCGACCTCGGGGGCGAACGTCACCTCGACCCGCTCAGGCGCACCCTCGTGCATGCCCAGGGAGTGCGCAAAGACCGTCTCGCCGAGATCCTCAACGACCTCGAACGTCTCGTCGAGCGGAGACAGCCGGCGAATTCTGTCGACGGCGAAGGTGCGGACTTGCTGATAGGCAGGCACGTAGGCGAAGAGGTACAGACTACCTTGGGCATAGACGAGTCGGTAGGGGTCGATACGGTAGGACTTCTCTTTCCGACTCGACATCGAGTGATAGCGCATCGACAGCCGCTGCTGGTGCAAAACGGCGTCGAGCAGCCGTCCGACGGTCTTTCGCTGCTGAGCCTCTACTCGCCGAGGAGTCGGACCGGGCTTGGCCTGGATCGCCTCGGGAAGGCGGTCGAGAAAGGCGCGCATCCGAGCCCCCAAGACGCCGTCCAGTTTGGCAAAAGCCTGCGTCAAGTCGTCC
The DNA here is from genome assembly GCA_965249105.1 of Vicinamibacterales bacterium. Lineage (GTDB taxonomy): Bacteria > Acidobacteriota > Vicinamibacteria > Vicinamibacterales > UBA8438 > CAUZIB01. The sequence continues at coordinate 4,984,714 of OZ252219.1, forward strand.
TGAAAGGGCGTGCCGCTCAGACACTCCATCAGCGTCCGGCTGAAATACAGCGCGGACAGCTCGCCGAGGGTGAACCCGACCTCATCCAGCTTCTTGAACGGGTGCCGATTCAAATACCACTGCTTCCGCCCCTCGACCGACTGGTCGTAGAGGGCAAAACCCGCCTCCTGCAGCGCGTCGAGGTCTCGGCGGATCGTCCGGGTCGTGACCCCCGTCAACTCCGCCAGGTGGGCGATCGTCACCCCGTGAGACGCCTCGATCTCCCTGAGGACGCGCCAGTGGCGGATCATCTCTGCGTTACGGGCCATTTGAAAAAATGGGCACCTTTGTGCGCCCGATCTCGTCTCAATAATAGACGGGAGCGGTGTGACCTACCCTGTCACACCCCCCCACTAAGCTGGTTGAAGGAGGGCATGATGCCGCACGAAGCAGAGAGCGCGAAAGATGCCGTAGGCGCCCGTCAGCTCGACCTTCAGGTCCCGGCCCGCCGCACCGTTGCGGGCGTTTCTGCTCGCACACCGGCTGAGAGGAGACCGCGGACCGAAGGCCCCGTACCCCTGTGCGTCGTCTGTGGACGCGCGCGCGCGAGGTTGACTCTGGACCGGAACCACGGGCAGGCGCCAATCAGGCTCTGTCTCCGCTGTCACCACGGCGTCATGCAACAGCGAAAGATGCTGCGTGCCGGCTTGGCTCCCACCCGCGTGGGCGGCCTTGCCTCAGCCGGCCTGGCCCGCAGAGATAGTGTGGGTGACACCGCCGAGCGCAAACACCAGGTTGCGGGTGACGCCGGCCTGATCGTCCGGCGTGACGCTCGTCTGTCCGGAGATGCGAAGTATGCCACCCTGACCCACCACCGTCGCCGAGCTCAAGTGGCCGCCCGTCGCGCTCTGGAGTCGGAATTGATCTCGGAACCTGACCTTCTGCCAGCCCAGGGACCGAATCTACTGGACCGGGCGAGCTGACGTTGCTGCCCTGAGGTCGCGTGGCCGAAGCGGTCACGTCTCGCGTGCTAGGATGACGGAGACGGTGGCGAGGCGCCGCCGCTACGAGGACCCCGGCACGAGACTCTCGGGGGCACTTTGCCAGCAAAATCGTCATCGCGACCTCGGCTCGCGATCGTGTGTTCTCCCTCCGCAGGTTCACGTCTCGAAGCCGCGCGTGATTTTGTCCGCGCCTTTCCGCCTGCCACCGAACTGTTACTCGTCGGTGCCTCCCGTGATGCGGTGGATGACTTCGTACACGGGTCAGCCGATCGAGGCACCGCGTCCTTCGGGTTGCATCGGCTGAGCATCCGACAGCTGGCATCGAGCCTCGCCGGGCTGGAGCTGGCCCGACGTGGGATGGCCATTGCCTCCCCGCTGGGAGCCGAAGCGGTCGCCGCCCGGGCCGCGTTCGAGGCGCTGGCTGACAACTCACTGGATTACTTGGCGCCTGTGGCTCGGCTGAGGAGCATCGGCCAGACGCTGGGGACCACCATTGGCGACCTTCGCGATGCCGACATAGACGTTGGTCTGCTCGACGCCCACGGCGCCGCCGGCAGAGATCTCAGGGTCCTCGCCGAGCGCTACGAAGAACAATTGTCACAGGCTGCTCTGGTGGATCATGCTGCGCTCTTTCAGATTGCGGCTGAGGCGGTGCCGCGGACGGCGGCTCTACCAGTCAGTGGCCCACTGTTGTTGCTCGACGTCGGGGTCCGGGATGACGCGACGGCGGGGTTGGTCCGTGCGCTGTGCGCCCAAGCGTCCGAGGTCCTCGCCACCGTACCGCACGGCGACGACTGGACGATGCGGATGCTCAGTGGTCTTCCCGACGCAGGCGTTCAGCCGGTCACCGACGAGGAAGAGACCGACGCTGGCGCGCTGAGTCGGGTGCGACGATTTCTGTTCTCGACCGAGAGTCCTCCCGAGCTGACCGAGCCGACAGTCGATCCGCAACAGGTCACGATGTTCTCGGCGCCTGGCGAGGGCCGAGAGTGCGTCGAGATGGCACGTGCCGCGATGCAAGAGGCCAGGCGCGGGGTGCCGTTCGACCGCATGGCTGTTCTCGTCCGCGCCCCCCAGCTCTATGCGGGGCTTCTTGAGACCGCGCTCAACCGGGCTGGTATCTCCGGATGGTTCACGCGCGGGACCCGCGCCCCCGATCCATCTGGGCGCGCGTTTCTCGCACTCCTGGCCTGTGCGGCAGAGGGGCTATCGGCTCGCCGCTTCGCTGAGTACCTTTCGCTGGCGCAGGTTCCTGCCCTGTCGGCTGAGGGCGCGCCACCGAGCGCTCCGGCAGCCTGGGTGCCACCGGACACCGCCGACTCCGACTTGCCCGCGCCTGCCCAGTTGTCGCTGTTCGACCGGTTTGACACCCGGGAGGGCGCCGGCGAGTCCGCCGAAGCTGAAGTGGTCGCCGTCGGTGTCGATGACGACCAGCCGGTGCTGGCAGGATCACTACGAACGCCCCTGCACTGGGACCGACTGCTGGTCGAGTCGGCGGTCATCGGCGGTCGTGATCGATGGACGCGTCGGCTGGATGGGTTGGCCAACGAGCTGGCACTCCGTCGGGACGAGCGCGCGAGCGAGGAGCCGGAGTCGCCCCGGGTGCGGTCGCTCGACCGCGATCTGCGAAACCTCGATCACCTTCGCCGCTTTGCGCTTCCCGTCATCGACCGTCTGGCGGCTTTGCCCGTACGAGCGACCTGGGGCGAGTGGCTCGACGGGCTCGAAGCGCTCGTCCCGATGGCTCTTAAGCGCCCCGACCGCGTATTGGCCGTCCTGGGCGAGCTGAGACCGATGGCCCGTGTCGGCCCCGTGCCCCTGGCCGAGGTACGGGACGTCCTCTCCATGCGTCTCGCGACGCTCCAGGAAGACCCCCCTTCTCGACGCTACGGTCAGATCTTCGTCGGCTCACCGGAACAAGTGCGTGGTCGGCAATTCGACGTCGTTTTCGTACCGGGACTCGCTGAGCGGATCTTTCCGCAGAAGCAACGCCAGGATCCACTTCTGCTGGATGACGTCCGCGTGGTGCTGGCGACCCGCCCGTCTGCCCAAGGCGCACCGGGTCTGCCCACCCAGGACGACCGAGCGGCGGACGAGCGGCTGCTTCTCAGGCTCGCGGTCGGTGCCGCGACCAACCGCCTGTATCTGTCCTACCCCCGCCTGCAGTTGAGCGAGTCGCGTCCCCGCGTGCCATCCTTCTACGCGCTCGACATCGAACGGGCCCGCCGGGGTCGAGTGCCGGACTTCGTCACGCTGGAAGCGGCGGCCTACCAGCAGGCCAGGGCCAGATTGGCCTGGCCGGCCCCCGACAACCCCGCCGACGCCGTAGATGACACGGAGCATGACCTGGCCATTCTCGGTCCGCTGCTCCGTCAGACGGTCACGCCGGCGTTCAAGGGCCGGGCCCGATACCTGCTCAGGCTGAACCCCGGCCTGCGTCGGTCCCTCCTCACTCGGTGGGCGCGATGGAAGATGCCGTGGTCGCGATACGACGGTCTGTATGCCCTGGAGGACAGCGCGAAGGAGCTGCTCGAATCTCATCGGGTTGACGCGCGGCCGTACTCGGTCTCGGCGCTCCAACGGTTTGCCACCTGCCCCTATCAGTTCCTGCTGTCGGCCATTTACCGGCTGGAGCCACGTGACGAGATCGAACCGCTCGAACGGATGGACCCGCTGACCAGAGGCCGCATGTTCCATGAGGTGCAGGCTGAGCTCGTCCGCGCACTGCACGCGCAGGACGCGCTGCCGGTCACAACCGCTTCTGTCTCGAATGTCGAGCGGGTGTTGGATGACACGCTCGATCGGATCGCCGCCGACTACTACGACGATCTGGCTCCGGCTATCGACCGCGTGTGGGCCGATGAGGTCGAGTCGATGCGGGCTGACCTCAAGGGTTGGCTCCTGTGTGTGGCGGAGGAGGAGGGAGAGTGGATTCCGATACGGGCGGAGTTTGGTTTCGGCTTTACGGGCGGCCAGGGACGTGACCCAGACAGCGTGCCCGACCCCGTCACGCTCGACGGCCGGTGGAAGCTGCACGGCGTGGTCGATCTGATCGAGGCGAAGGCTGGGCCCACGGCCGACGGGGCGCTTCGGGTGACCGACCACAAGACCGGTCGAGACCGGACACGCGACCGACTGGTCGTAGGGCACGGAGAGGTTTTGCAGCCGGTGCTCTACGGTCTTGCCGTCGAGCAGGCACTGGGTCGTCCGGTGAATTCTTCGCGGCTGTTTTTCTGCACCGTCAATGGGCGATTCGGCACGAGGTCGATCACGCTGGGCGAGCACGAGCGACGACAGGGCATCGAAGTACTCGAGATCGTCGATCGAGCATTGGCCGCAGGGGAGTTATTACCCGCGCCGCGGAAGGGTGCCTGCGAATGGTGCGATTTTCGAGACGTTTGCGGTCCATGGGAGGAACGACGAGTGACGTGGAAAGACGAGTCGAAGCTTGTCGACCTCCACGCACTCCGTCGAATGCCCTGATGGCAGACCGTCCATTGGTCGACGCAGACGCCCGGGAGCGCATCAGGAGTTCGCTCGATGAGAGCCTGATCGTCGAAGCCGCTGCGGGGACCGGAAAGACCACCGAGCTGGTCGCTCGAATCGTCAACCTCCTCGCGTCGGGATCCGCTCGCGTGGACGAGATCCTGGCCGTGACGTTCACGGAGAAGGCGGCTGGCGAGCTCAAGCTTCGTCTTCGCGAAGAGCTCGAGCGCGCGCGGCACGGACACCGCTCGCCGACCGACCTCGATCACGCCATCTCTCATCTCGAGGAGGCGCAGGTCGGAACCATCCACGGTTTCTGCGCCGACCTGTTGCACGAGCGCCCGGTCGAGGCGGCAGTCGACCCGCGGTTCGAAGTACTGTCGGAGCCCGAGGCCTCGCGGTTCTTCGCCCAGGCCTTTGACCTGTGGCTGGAGGAGACGCTCGTCGACCCTCCCGAGGGCGTTCGGCGGGCCCTGCGTCGACGCCCAGGCTTTCGCTTCGACGCGGCCGAGGTCGAAACCGGCAGTGGTCCGACCGACCGACTTCGCGGCGCGGCGTGGCGGCTGGCCGAGTGGCGTGACTTCCCCGCGCCGTATCGGCGCGAGTCATTTCAGCGCCACGCGATCATCGACCAGATCGTCGCCCACTTGCACGACTTCTCCGAGCTGACCGCGAAGGCGACCACGACCAACGACCGGTTGTATCGGTCGACGAACCCCGCGCGCCTCGTGGCCCGCGCGATTCACGCCCGGGACCGAGTGCGACCCCGCCGTCGCGATTATGACGGCATTGAGGCGCAACTCATCGAGCTGGAGGCGAACCGAAACTTCATCAACGCCCAACGCGGAGCCAGCGCGAACTATGGTCCCGATACTCCGCGTAACAAGGTGCTGGAGCAGCACGCAAAGATCGTCGAGGTGCTTCACAACTTCCGGCGAGTGGCCGATGCGAGTCTTGTGGCCCTGCTGCAAGAGGAGCTTCAGGAGCCGGTGCGGCGATACGACCGTCTCAAGGCCGATGCCGGCCGCCTAGATTTCGTCGACCTCCTGCTCAAGGCGCGGGACCTGATTCGCGACCATGACGAAGCGCGCGCTGCGTTCCAGGCCAGGTTTTCCCGGATGCTGGTCGACGAGTTTCAAGACACCGACCCCCTGCAGGCCGAGATCCTGCTGCTTCTGTCGGCAGATGATCCGCACCAGCGCGACTGGCACAACGTCACGCCCACCCGGGGGAAACTTTTCATCGTCGGAGACCCCAAGCAAGCCATCTATCGGTTCCGGCGCGCCGACGTGAGCACCTACTATCAAGTCAGGGACCTCCTCGAGGAGCGGGGTGTCCCCCTCGTGTCCCTCACCACGAGCTTTCGGGCGGCACCGTCGATCCAGCACAGCATCAACAAGGCCTTCACGCCGCTCATGAGTGTGAGAATGACCGGTTCCTCGGAGAAGAAGCAGGACCGCGCTGCCTATGTGCCTTTGTCGCCATACCGTGACGACCCGGACGGGCAACCGACGGTCGTCGTCCTTCCTGTTCCCCGCCCCTACGGCGTCTGGAGAATGGCCGCCAGCGCCATCGACCGGTCGCTGCCTGACGCCGTTGGCGCCTTCGTCGAATGGCTGATCAACGAGAGCGGGTGGACCGTGACGGAGAGCGGAACCGAACGCGTGCCGATCCGCCCCCGCCACGTGTGCCTGCTCTTTCGTCGCTTTGAGAACTTCGGCACGGATGTGACGAACGGCTACGTCGGCTCACTGGAGGCCCGCGGCATCCCGCATCTGCTGGTCGGGGGCCGAACGTTTCACTCGCGTGAGGAAGTGGCGACCATACGCTCGGCGCTTTCGGCCATCGAGTGGCCCGACGACCAGCTGTCGGTATTTGCCACGCTCCGCGGGTCGCTGTTTGCCATCGAAGATCAACGGCTGTTCGAGTATCACCAGCGATTCGGCCGGCTCCGTCCTTTCAAGATTCCGGCGGAGCTGCAACCAGCCGCCACCCGGGATGAGTCGTTCGACCGCCTGTTGCCCATCGCCGACGCCCTCCAACTCCTGCAGGAGTTGCACCGGTCGCGGAACGACGTCCCTATCACCGCGACGATCGGTCGTCTCCTCGAGGTGACGCGGGCGCACGCCGGCTTCGTGATGCGCCCAGCTGGAGAGCAGGCGCTGGCCAACGTTCTCCAGATAGCCGAGCTGGCCAGACGCTTTGAAGCGACGGGCGGCCTGTCGTTTCGTGGTTTCGTCGAGCACCTGCGCCAGGAGGCCGACGCCGGTCGGGCCGGTGAGGCGCCAATCCTCGAGGACGGGAGCGACGGCGTTCGGATCATGACGGTCCATCGCGCCAAAGGACTGGAGTTCCCGATCGTCATCTTGGCCGACCCGACGGGCAAGCTCCACCGCAAGACGGCCGACCGGTATGTCGACGCGGAACGCGGACTGTGCGCACTCAGGCTGGGTGGATGGCAGCCGTTGGACCTCCTCGACCACCAGGCGGAGGAGGTGGAGAGGGACCGAGAGGAAGGCATCCGTTTGGCGTATGTGGCGGCCACCCGGGCGCGAGACCTCCTCGTCGTACCCGGTGTTGGCGATGGTCCGTACGAGGGTGGATGGACGGGACCTCTCGATGACGCTCTCTACCCGCCCGTGGGAGAACGACGCACCCCGGAGCTGGCGCCATCGTGTCCAGCGTTTGGCGGCGACTCGGTGCTCGAGCGCCCGCAGGGTGACCCCGCACGGTCTGACACGGTCGCGCCCGGTCTCTATCATTTTGATGTCGAGGGTGAGGGCGACCAGTCACCACGGTCGCCGGCAACGGTCGTCGAGTTCCATTCGGGTGAGGTCAGACCGCCCATCTCAGTGGCTCAACCCGACGTTCCTCGTTACGGCGTCGTCTGGTGGGACCCCAATAGCCTGCGGCTCGATGTCGAGGCGAGGTTCGGGATCCGCCAGGAAGAGCTTCTGTCGAAGGACACACCGGAACCCACGGTGGAGGAAGACCTCGACCGTTACCACACGTGGAAGCGGTCGAACGAAGAAGTCGTGGCTCTCGCCGCGGAGCCGTCCAGAGTGGTCCGGACGGTCAGGGAGCACTCCGAACCACCGGCTGCGTCTCAGGACGCCGAAGCCCCTTCCGCGCTGGAGATACCGGTGGAGGTGATACGGCTCCCCTTCGACCCGGACCGCCCCTCAGGTCGTCGGTTCGGGTCACTAGTGCACGCCGTACTCGCAACGGTGCCGTTGGACGGCAGCGCGGAGCCGAGCGATGTCGCCGAGTTGTATGGCCGGACTCTGGGCGCTACTGCCGTCGAAGTCGGCGCTGCGGTCGCCGTCGCTGGGACGGCTCTCTTGCATCCGCTGTTGCAGGGAGCCCGCGCGGCTGCTGCCCGCGGGGACTGCCGACGAGAAGTACCAGTGTCGGCTTGCTTGGACGACGGCACGTTGATCGAGGGCGTCGTCGACCTCGCCTACCGCGATGAGAGTGGAACCTGGACCGTCGTCGACTTCAAGACTGACCAGGAACTCGACCCCGCACTCGAGGCCTACGAGCGTCAGGTGGCACTCTATGCCGACCTGATCAGCCGGGCGACGGGGCAGGAGGCACGGCCGGTCTTGATTCGGGTGTAGTTGTGAGACACTGAATCAGCGACAGCGAATCATGCTCTGGCTTTGGGTCGTACTTGGTGTAGTCGGCGGCGTCGTGGTGTACGACCTTCTTCAGAGAAGGCACGCCATCCTGCGGAACTTTCCGATCATCGGTCACTTTCGATACCTGCTCGAGGCGGTTGGCCCGGAGCTCCGCCAGTACATCGTCACCGACAACAACGAGGAGCGTCCTTTTAGTCGTGACGAACGCCGATGGGTCTACGCCTCGTCGAAGCTTCAGAACACCTATTTCGGGTTTGGCTCTGACAACGAGATGGAGTCGACGGGCAACTACCTGATCATCAAACATCAAGCGTTCCCGCTCGATACGCCGCGTAAAACGGATCCGAGCTTCGACCCGGACCACCAGATTCTCTCGACCAAGATGTTCGGTGAGCACCGCGGCCGCGGGAAGGCGTACCGGCCGGCGTCTGTGATCAACATTTCGGGGATGAGCTTTGGATCGCTCAGCGGTCCAGCTATCGAGGCGCTCAACAAGGGCGCGGTGCTGGCGGGGTGTCTCCACAACACCGGAGAAGGGGGCGTATCCCGGCATCATTTGCACGGTGGAGATCTCGTCTGGCAGATTGGCACCGGCTATTTCGGCTGCCGGGAGCCTGATGGCCGGTTTTCGATGTCCAGGCTCAAGGACCTCGTGGAGCGTCACCCGCAGATTCGGGCTATCGAGATCAAGTTGAGCCAGGGCGCCAAACCAGGCGTTGGCGGTTTCCTGCCGCGCAGCAAGATCAGTCGGGAGATCGCGAAGGTGCGTGGTGTCCCACGGGACACGGACTGCGCCAGCCCGGTGGGCCATAGTGAGTTTACCGATGCGGACAGCCTGCTCGACTTCGTGGAGTCGGTGGCCGACGAGACTCGCTTGCCGGTTGGGATCAAGTCCGCCGTTGGCGAGTTGGCCTTTTGGGAGGACTTGGCCCAGTTCATGGCGACTGAGGACCGGGGGGTCGACTTCGTTACGATCGATGGCGGCGAAGGCGGAACGGGTGCTGCCCCCCTGGTGTTTGCCGACCATGTCGCTCTGCCGTTCAAAATCGGGTTCAACCGCGTGCGTCGCGTCTTCGACGACGCGGGGGTCTCTGACCAGCTCGTTTTTATTGGTTCCGGCAAGCTCGGGTTTCCGGAGCCCGCACTGCTGGCATTCGCTCTGGGCTGCGACATGGTCAACGTCGGACGCGAGGCGATGCTTTCAATTGGCTGTATACAGGCCCAGCGGTGTCACACGAACCGCTGTCCGACTGGCGTCGCCACTCAGAACCGTTGGTTGGTCGGAGGGCTCGACCCGACCACCAAGTCAGTGCGTCTAGCCAACTACATCGTGTCGCTCCGGAAGGACCTGCTCTCGCTGGCGCGAACGTGCGGAGTTCCCCACCCGGGTTTCGTGCGGCCCGATCAGCTCGAGTTCCTGGATGACCGTTACGGGTCGCGGACCGTCAGCGAGGTCTTTGGACGTCGCGCCACGTGATTGACCGTTCTATCGAGATTGGTTCATGACCAGCAAGCGTATGAAGCGCCGTCGACCACAGGCGAGTGGACCTAGGCCATCGGGCCGGTCCCGGTTGGTCATCGTCATGGGCGGTGTGGCGGCGGTGGCGGTGGCGGTCGCGGTCGGCTCCTGGGCACTTGAGCTCCAGCGAGCTGGGGCCTCCCAGCTCGCTGGCGCAGGCCAGCCCCTCACCGTCGCCTCTCTCCGCGTCGATGTCCTTCGCGAGCTCCCGCACGATACGACCGCTTTTACCCAGGGTCTGCTCTGGCGGGACGGGGCGCTCTACGAAAGTACTGGCCAGTATGGGTCGTCTCGTTTGAGGCGGATCGACCCCCGAACCGGGGTGGTCGAACAAGAGGTGTTCATCGCGCCCACCCTTTTTGGTGAGGGACTGGCGCTGGTCGGGAACGAGCTGTTCATGCTGACCTATCACGCCGAGCGTGCCATGGTCTTTGACACGGACACCTTCGAGCAGGTCCGCTCCTTCCGGTATCGTGGCGAGGGCTGGGGTTTGTGCTACGACGGTGAACGTCTGATTATGAGCAACGGGTCAGACACCCTGACCTTTCGCGACCCGACAACTTTCGAGAAGACCGGTGCCGTGCGCGTGACGCTTCGGGGGCAACCGCTAGCAGAAATCAACGAACTCGAGTGTGTGGACGATCGAGTCTACGCGAACGTCTGGGAGGATGACTATCTCGTGATCATCGACCCTGCGACGGGAAGGGCCACTCACCAGATCGATGCGTCGGGCCTCTTGACCCCCCAGGAGTCGTGGGGAGTTGATGTGCTCAACGGCGTGGCCTATGACCCGGACGCGGACACCTTCTACATCACCGGCAAACTGTGGCCCAAGATGTTCGAGGTCCGGTTCGTGGAATAGCGATAGCGGACCCGCACTAGTCCCGTCGCGGAACGGCCTGCCGTCCCGAACTGGACCCACCGCCACCACTCGTATACCCGCCGGAGGTAGCCGTGCCGCCGCCGGTCCCACCGCCGGATCCCCCCCTCGCCGATGAGCCCGAGCCGCCACGCCGACCTTTCTGCGCCGGCAGGGAAACCACCTTCTTCTGGCTCACTCGCGTGTAGCCGCGACCGGCAAACGCGCGACCGGATGCGTTCTTCCCGACCTTACCAGGAAGAACGACGAAAGGGCTCGCCGCCGCACCGTACAGGTAGGGGTTGTAACCGCCGCGGTACGAGCGCGCACCAAGCGGCGTCACATAGTACGGGTAGAGGTCGCCATACCAGATCGGGTCGTAAACGCCTCCGATACCGCCGAAGCTCGCCAGGCCAGACGACCATGACCCGCCTCGGTTCCGCTTCTCCACTACGAAGTAGTCCGGATATGACAGGGCGACCATGAGGTCGATCACCTGGCCATCGATTCCGGCATCATCCAGCGCGATGAGTGCATCCGAGTCGAGGTTGAGATCGGGCTCGGTCTCGACCAGCAACGCCTCGACCACTCGAGGCATCGTCCTCTCGTTGGCCTCAGTCACGTCGGCGAGGCCGAGGGTCTCTGTGCTGGCCCGTCTCGCTCGCCGGATCTCTGCCGGCTCGAGCGGCAAGGCATCCGCACCCAACACAGCGTCTGCCTCCAGGACCGGCATCGGCGAGTACCGGCGCACCTCCAGTTGCTCGCGGTCACCGTATTGCACGTACTGGATGTCAACCCAGCTCGAGGTGGACGCCATGATGCTGACACCCGTCACCGTCCGGGTCGGCGCGTCCCCACACCGGAGCTCTCCTGACGTGAACAGCCGGTGCCCGTCCGCCGACCAGTCGCTCCGCTCCCAGCCCAGACACCCATCCTCGTCAACCGCGTGTTGGGCTCCGTCCGCGACCAGATGGCGCTCTACGAGCAGCCGCTCCCCCTCCTTGGCCGTCAAGGAGATGCCGGCCTCCGCCGGGGTCATACACACGGACGTGCGGCCGACGATGCTCTGGTCGTCCTCGAGTTGGTCCGCCCGTTCGAACTGCTCCTCCCACAGTTGCCAGCAGCCGAGCCAGGGGACCCACCGCGCGTCCAACGCCGACTCATCAACGGTCCCGGTGTCACGATCCTGCGCCGTGGCCGCGCCGCCCAGCAGGGCAGTCAATACCCAGACCAACGACACTGCGCTCGCGAGATGACGTCTGCTCATGGCCAATCTCCTCTTTAACTGTACGACCCTATCAGAACAGGAACTGCACACCGCCCGAGATCCGCAATCCAGTGAGGTCAATCAGAAAGTCAACCTCCCGCTCGGGACCGGCAAAATCACCCGTCATGGTGGTATCGGCCCACTGATATCTCACCTCGCCGGTCACGAGGACCTGCCGCGCTACCTTGACGTCGACGCCGGTAAACACGTGTGCGCCCGGTGTCCACCCACTCGATTGCAGGAGACCGTTGAAGATCGAGTTGTCGACGAAATCGACGAAGTCACCCTGCTGCTCAAACCGATACCACACGAGGCCTGCTCCGGCGCCGACATACGGCGTCACCGCCGCGGGCACCCAGGCATATTGGCCGACCGCTCGGCCACGCGGCAACACGGCCAGCTCGATGCTGCCAGAGAGGTTGACCTGCGAGAGGAAAGTGGTTTGCTCGATCTCGATATCATCCGCGTCGGTAAAGTCGCGGTAGTGGGAGGCGGCGGAAGACCGACTGAACTCGAACCCGGCCTGCGCGTCGAGCCGCGAGGTGAGGGGGAAACCCAGGTCGATGGCGATACCGGGAGCGTTGAAGTCGCTCTTCTCGAGAGTGAGAAGACCCTCGGTGAACTCGAAGATGTTGCTGTCGGCTCGAGCCAGCACGCCCACTCCGCGGACGCCGACCGAGAAGTCTGGTCGACCGAAGAGGAAGTCCGGCTGCGTTTGTATCGCAGCCGGCGCCGCAGGTCGTTCCGCATCGGCCGCCAGCACAGAGAGAGGGGCCATCAGGACCAGCGCGACCGCGCCCGTCAATCCCATCAGCTGAGACACACTCATCCTGTCGAAATACAGTGCAGAGATCGTACCAAGCTCCAACCAGCAAATCCCGTATTCGGCGAGATACAGCCCGTCCGCAATTGGGTCACGGTGTCCCAATCTCTGGACGTGATGTTGTCGCCGACCCATGTGCTATGCTGCGACCATAGTTGGGGAAAGTGGGTCGCGGCCTTACGTGAGGAGCGTGTCCTGACGCTCCTCCCTGTCGGAGAAGACAGCGCTGCCATAACGGCCCGAAGGGCCCCCTTTTTCACCGGAGCGGCATGTGCGGCCCTTGGGCGTTGGACGAATTACTCTGGTCGTTGTGACGCTTGCCGGCGTCGCCTTGGGCGTCCTCCGCGCGACCCCTCGTGCACCTACCGCTCAGCAGGATTTTCGCCAGCTCCTAGACCAGCGACGTGAGTCGGAGGAGCAACGCGCCGGTCCCAGCGAGTTCTATTTCACCCGAGGCGTGTACTCGTCTCCGTGGAGGCCGAACTCCTGGTGGGTCGACTTTCCCAAGGCGGACCAGCAGTTCATGGCGGCGGTCAACACCCTGGTCGACATGGACGCCGACCGCCGCGAGAACGCAGTCAGGCTCGACGATCCGAATCTCCGGCGTTTTCCCTTTCTGTACATTCTCGAGATAGCGGCAATGTCCCTCACACCCCCCGAGGTGCAGGGGCTACGCGGCTACTTGCTGGCGGGGGGCTTTCTGGTGGTGGATGACTTCTGGGGCCAGTATGCCTACGAAAACCTCGAGCACCAGCTTCGGACGGTGCTTCCGGAGCACCAGATCGTCGAGATTCCCAAAGACCATCCGATCTTCAACACCGTCTATCGGATCGAGGAACTGGTCCAGGTGCCGGCCATCCGGAACTATCGGATATCCGAGTGTTATGGCTGCGACGTCTTCATGCGAGGCATCTTCGATGAGAAGGGCCGGTTGATGGTGGTCATCAACGGAAACACCGATCTGGGCGACGCCTGGGAGTGGTTCGAGCGCCCAGAGTATCCCCTGAAGTACTCTAGCTTCGCCGTCCAGATGGGCGTGAACTTCATCGTCTACTCGATGAGCCACTAGTGCAGTGATTCCGAAATAGCTCGGCACTTCATGACTTTCTCCAGGATGCGTTCGGCCGGAGCGGTCCAGATGAACGGCACGGCGTCGTGATTGTGGTTGTGAATATACGCGGAGATCGCGTCGATGAGGTCGCGGACGCTCAGAAAGTCGCCGCGTCGCAGCTGGTCCGCGGTCAGCCGCGAAAACCAGACCTCGACGAGGTTCAGCCAGGAGGCGCTCGTGGGCACAAAGTGCAGATGGAACCGAGGATGCCGGCGGAGCCACCGTTGAATCGCCGGATGTTTGTGCGTCGCGTAGTTGTCGAGGATGGCGTGGATAGCCACGTCCGGCGGCGTTTGTGCGTCGAGCAGGTTCAAGAACTTGCGAAATTCCTGATGCCGATGGCGCGCCAGACACGAGCCGATGACGGTGCCCTCGAGGACATTCAACGCGGCAAACAACGTCGTCGTCCCGTGCCGCTTGTAGTCGTGGGTCATGGTGCCGGCTCGGCCGGGTTTCATCGGCAGGCCGGGCTGCGATCGCTGCAACGCTTGGATTTGGCTCTTTTCGTCGACACAGAAGACCAGGGCCTGTTCGGGCGGATCCACGTAGAGCCCGACGACGTCGGTGAGCTTCTCGAGAAACCGCGGGTCCGTCGACAGCTTGAAGGTACGGACGCGGTGCGGCTGCAGCCCGTGCGCCTGCCAAATCCGATGAATCGACGCCGGACTCAACCCTTGCGCAGCGGCCATGGTACGCAGACTCCAGTGGGTCGCCCGCGGCGGCGCGGTGTGCAGCGTCGCTTCCACGACCTGCTGCTCGCGGGCCGCGGTGACTTGGCGCTTGCGCCCGCGGCCCGGGGCATCGCGGGTCAGGGCGCCGGGCCCCCCAACCGCAAACCGGCGGCGCCACAACCGCACCGTATTCTGGCTCGTGGCGAGCTGGTGAGCGATGTGCTTGCTCGGCAGACCGTCAGCCGCGAGCACCACGATCCGGCTCCGCAACACCACGCGCTGCGCTGTCGTGCCCGCTCGAATCCAGCCGTGCAGCGTCGCGCGTTGTTCCGGCGTCATCGGCAAAGCGGGGGTTCGGTTCATGTGGCACACGGTACCAAACCCCAACTGGAAGTACAAGACGTTTTACGATCACTGCACTAGTTGCCGTGGGAGACCCCCCGGCTTTGCCGGGGCGGCCAGCCCCGTTTGACGTTTCGGGGAGTCACGTGAGGAACTCCTTCCCGTGAGCCGCTCAAGCATCACGAGAAGGAGACCTCATGCCGACCTACCGAAGTCTCAATCATACGAAATGGCACTGTCAGTATCACGTTGTGTTCATCCCGAAGTATCGAAGAAAGGCGATGTACGGGGGATTGCGGCGGGATTTGGGCGAGGTGTTCCGCCGTCTGGCGCTGCATCGCGAGAGCGAGGTGGAGGAGGGGCATCTGTTGCCGGACCATGTGCATATGATGATGTCGATTCCGCCGAAGTACTCTGTCGCCCAGGTCATCGGATATCTCAAGGGGAAGAGTGCCATCCACATCGCTCGGGAGTTCGCGGGACGTTCGCGGAACTTCGTGGGGCAGCACTTCTGGGCCCGGGGCTACTTCGTGTCCACGGTGGGTCGCGATGAGCGGGTCATTCGGGAGTACATCCAGCAGCAGGAACGCGAGGACCGGCGGTCGGATCAGTTGCCGTTGGAGTAGAGTGGCCACCGTGAGGTGGCTCAAGTGACCGCATAGCGGGCACGTCATGCCGCTTTGAGCGGCTCACAAACTAAGGCCCCCGGCTTTGCCGGGGGATACTTACAGATGAGCCATTAGATATGGGGATCGAGTCCCTCTTCGAGTTCCTCTTCAAGTACCGGCCGCTGCTGTTTCAGCAGGGGGACTTCGCGTTTCGCGCGTCGTGGCTTGGCTATCTCGCGGTGGTTGCGGCTGCCGTCGCGGCCTTCGTGACGCTTCGCACCTACGCGCAGGTGCGTGGCAACAGTCGCCCGCTCGACCGAACGCTCTTGACGGCGGTCAGAATGTCCGCGCTCGCGGTCCTGGTCTTCTGTCTGCTACGGCCGGTCTTGGTCCTGTCCTCGGTGGTGCCCCAGGAGAACTTTCTCGGGGTGCTACTCGATGACTCCCGGAGCATGCAGATAGCCGACCGGGACGACACGCCGCGCCACGCCTTCGTCGCGGAGCACTTTGGTACGTCCGAGAGCGAGCTTCTGACGGCGCTCGAGGATCGCTTTGCGTTGCGCTTTTTCAGCTTCTCGTCAGAGACCGACCGGATCGGATCCGTTGACGAACTGAGCTACGAGGGAACAGGGACCCACCTCGGGCTGGCCCTTGAACGTGCACATGAAGAGCTGTCAGGCGTGCCGCTCTCTGGTCTGCTGGTGGTGACCGATGGTGCGGACAACACCGAGGGTGGACTGGGTGAGGCCCTTCTCCCGCTGCAGGCGTCTGGGGTTCCAGTCTTTACGGTCGGGCTCGGGCGTGAGGCATTCGACCGAGACATCCAGATGAGCCGGGTCGATACCCCACGAAGGGTCCTGAAGGGTGCCTCGCTCGCGGTTGAACTGGTGGTGACCCACCAGGGGTATCAGGGAGAGACGGTTACGGTCCAGGTCGAGGACGAAGGCCGCATCGTTGGCACCGAGGATGTCCAACTACCGGCCGATGGGGAGCCGGAGACGGTCAGGATCCGCTTCACTGCCAACGACGAAGGCCCACGGCTTTTCAGCTTCCGCGTCTCGCCGCGGCCTGACGAGATGGTGACGCAGAACAACCTCCGGCAGACACTGATCGTGGTGGAGGACCGGAGCGAGGCGGTGCTCTACTTTGAAGGTGAGCCCCGGTGGGAGGTCAAGTACCTGCGGCGCGCGGTCGAGGACGACGAGAACCTCCGCGTGGCGCTGTTGCAGCGGACAGCCGAGAACAAGTACCTTCGCTTGGGTCTCGAGGACGAAGACGAGGTCGCTGGCGGTTTCCCACGCACCCGGTCGGAGCTGTTCAAGTATCAGGGGTTGATTCTCGGCAGTATCGAAGCCGCGCACTTTACCCCCGACCAGCTGCGTATGATTGCCGACTTCGTCAACCACCGCGGCGGTGGGCTGTTGATGCTCGGCAGCCACCGCTCGTTTGCCGAGGGTGGGTACGCCGGCACACCGGTGGCAGACGTGTTGCCCGTCGTACTCGACCCGTCACGGGCCGACGCGGGGGAGGGTTTCTTCGCGGAGGTCAAAGTCGAGACCACCCGGGCCGGTGCCACGCACCCCTCGACGCTGATTGCCGATACCGAGGAAGCATCGCTGGACCGGTGGCGGACGCTGCCGCCCGTGACCATTGTCAACCCCATCACCCAGGTGAAGCCAGGCGCCACGACGCTTTTGACGACACCCGATGACCTGGTGGTCCTGGCCTTTCAGCGGTACGGCGCCGGCAAGTCCATGGCGTTTGCGGTGCAGGACTCGTGGATGTGGCAGATGCACGCCGACGTGCCGGTCGAAGACCTCACCCAAGAGACGTACTGGCGCCGGCTGCTGCGTTGGCTCGTCGACGGGGTTCCGGATCAGGTCGTCGCGACTGCCCAGCGGGACCGGGTCGAGCCTGGCGAGCTGGTGACCGTTCTGGCTGAAGTGGGCGACGATAACTACGAGGAGTTGAACAACAGCGCTGTCGTGGCCGTTGTGTCCGACCCGTCGGGCAACCTCGTGGAGTTGCCAATGGAGTGGACGGCCGAAAAGGACGGCGAGTATCGAACCACGTTCACCGCTGGTGAAGAGGGCTTCTACGACATTCGCGTCGAGGCTGCCGCCGGCGAGGATCTTCTCGGAGACGATACGGTCTACGTCCAGGTGGCCCCCAGCGACGACGAGTATTACGACTCGACCATGCGAGAGTCGCTGCTCGAGCGGGTGGCCGACGAGACGGGCGGACGCTACTACACGCCAGAGACGGTCGCCAACCTTCCCGACGACATCCAGTACGTCGGTGGCGGGGTCACGGTCGTCGAGGAGCGCGACCTGTGGGACATGCCCGTGTTGCTTCTGCTCCTGGTCTCGCTGGTGCTTGGTGAGTGGGGCTATCGGCGGTTCCGGGGGCTGGCATGAGCCGTCACGGCCTGGTTGCGAGCGTGGCGTTGGGCCTGTCGGTTGGCGTCTGCGCGCCATACGCCTCGGCCCAACAGACCCATCTCCTCGTGGTGACGGGTCTGGGGGGCGACGCTGAGTTCACCGAGCAGTTTCACACTTGGGCCACAACGCTTGTTGACGCTGCCACGACCCGTTACGAGATTCCTGCTGAGCACGTCACCTATCTGGGTGAAGACCCCGAACTGGCGCCCGATTTGATCAGTGCCCGGTCTACCCGGGAGAATATCGAGTCGGCGGTCCAGGCACTTGACGAGCGTGCCGCGCCGGGAGATCACATCGTGATCGTGCTCTTTGGACACGGCAGTTTTACGGACGCCGCGAGGATCAACTTGCCGCGACGCGATCTCTCGGCCGATGATTTCGCCCGGTTGCTTGACACCCTTGACGGGCGGCAGGTCACCTTCGTCAATACGGCCAGCGCCAGCGGGCCCTTCATCGAAAAGCTATCTGGCAACGGGCGGACGGTCATGACCGCGACCAAGACGGGCCTCGAGCGAAACGCCGCGGTGTTCGGCCGGTATTTTGTCGAGGCGTTTGCCGAGGGCGAAGGCGATGCCGACCAAAACAAGGATCGTCGCGTGTCGATGCTCGAGGCCTTTACCTATGCGCGGGCGAAGGCGGCTCAGAGCTACGAGGCCGAGGGATTGCTGGCCACCGAACACGCCTTGCTCGACGACAACGGTGATGGAGAGGGCACGGACGAGCCTGACCCCGTGGGTGCCGACACCGCCGATGGTATGGTCGCGCGCACGATGTTTTTCTCGAACGGCGTAGGGCGCCGAGCCGACATGGCGTTTCCAGACGATCCTGAGTTGCAGGCGCTCTACCAAGAGCGAGCGACGCTCGTGGCGCGAGTCGACGAGCTTCGGCGGGTCCGCGGGGGAGTCGCCCCCGACCAGTATGAGCAGGAGCTTGAGACGCTGATGATAGAGCTGGCGCTCAAGAGTCGGGAGATTCGTGAGCTCGAGGCCGCCAAAGGCGCGTCCGAGAACGAGAGCCAAGGTCAGGACCAGGTCCGTTGATGGTGATGTGCCCGGTGATCGCATGAATGTGAACGCCACAGGACTCCACAGGCGTGTCGTGGCCACTGCGCTGTCGAGCGTACTCGCGGTGGGTGCGATCACGGGGGCGGCCGGTCTGCGCAGCGATGTTGCGCCGGGCAACACAGCCTATGACGGACGGTTCACGTTCGTCCGTCTGAGCTACGAGATGAGATTCGGTGGAGGGTTTTTCGGTCGCGATCTGCCTTGGGCCCACGACTATCCTCGGGCCGAGCAGAACCTCATCAAGATCTTGGAGGACCTCTCTTATCTCAACGTCACTCGAGGTCCGAATGGGGGCAATATCCTGCCGGTCGGGGACCCCGAGCTTCACAAGTTTCCCCTCGCGTACATGTCCGAGCCCGGCTACTGGACTCAAACCGATGAGGAGGCTGCCAGTCTCCGAAGCTACCTGCTCAAGGGCGGGTTCCTCATCTTCGACGATTTTCGCAACGAGCACTGGTATAACTTCGAGGCCCAACTCAAACGGGCACTGCCAGAAGCTGAGTTGGTCGAGCTCGATGTGACCCACCCCATCTTTCACTCGTTCTTCGACATCAAGTCACTCGAGGTGAATCTGATGTACGACGTGCCCCCGACATTCTGGGGCGTCTTCGAGGACAACGACCCCACGCGACGGTTGATGGTCATCGCCAACTACGATAACGACATAGGCGAATACTGGGAGTTCGACGGCACCGGGTGGTGGGCGGTCGACGTCACGAACGAGGCGTACAAGTTTGGCGTGAACTACGTTGTGTATGCGATGACGCACTAAACAGCAGGAGTCAGGAGACAGGAGACAGGAGACAGAAGGAAACCGGAGGCTTGGCCGCTTTTGGAAGCGCCCGCAAGGTATCCGATTTTCTCCTGACTCCCGTCTTCTGACTCCTTCGTCAGAAGGAGAACAAACTTTGGATCTCGATTTGACACCCGACGAACCGCGTGACCTGGAAGCGCCCGATGACGTCGCGTTGGCCGACAAGCTCAAGGCAAGTCGCGAGGCCATCCTCACTGAGTTGCACAAGCTCATCATCGGTCAGCGTGAGGTCATCGAGCAGGCACTGCTGACGCTGTTCGTCGGCGGCAACAGCATGATCGTTGGCGTGCCAGGTCTGGCCAAGACCTTGCTGATCCAGACAATGGCGCAGGTACTGGACCTGAAATTCAACCGCATTCAGTTCACCCCCGACCTCATGCCGTCCGACATCACCGGCACCGACATCATTCAGGAAGACCCGGAGACGGGTAATCGCAAGATGACCTTTGCGCCCGGGCCGGTCTTCACCAACATCCTCCTGGCCGATGAGATCAATCGGACGCCGCCCAAGACGCAGTCTGCGTTGCTGGAAGCGATGCAAGAGCATCGGGTGACTGTGCAGGGGCGGACCTACGACCTCGACGAGCCGTTCTTCGTCTTCGCCACCCAGAACCCCATCGAGCTCGAGGGCACCTACCCCTTGCCAGAGGCTCAGCTCGACCGGTTCATGTACCACATCGTGATCGAACACCCACCGGAGGAGGAGGAGCTTGAAGTCGTCCGCACGACGACCATCGTGCAGCAGCACGACTTCCGTCATGCCGTGACCGGCGCCGACCTCGTGGCGTTTCAGCGTCTCATTCGAAAGGTGCCGGTGTCAGAGGCCGTGCTTCGCTATGCGCTCAGTATCGTCCGCACTAGCCGGTCAAAGGACGGCGATGCCCCAGACTTCATCAAGAAATGGGTGGCGTATGGGGCGAGCGTACGGGCAGCTCAGTATCTGATTCTGGGCGGCAAGGCCCGGGCGGTGACCCAGGGTCGGTATCACGTCAACTTCGACGACATCCGGGCGTTGGCCAGCCCCGTGCTGCGCCACCGCGTGCTGTTGAACTTCCACGCCGAATCGGAGGGCGTGACCACGGACCAGATCGTCGCCCAGCTGCTGGACGCGGTCCCGGCACCGGCGTCTCATATGTAGCCTCTGATACGCATGGACTCGACTCACACCGTTCCCGGCGCACGCTTCGTCGACCCGAAGGTACTGGCTCGTCTCGGCAGCCTCGAGCTCCTGGCGCGCACGGTCGTCGACGGGTTTATCAACGGACTACACAAGGCGCCGTATCTCGGCGTCTCGGTCGACTTTGCCGAACACCGCGGGTACATGCCGGGTGACGACATCCGCTTCATAGACTGGCGCGTATTCGCGCGCACGGACCGGTTCTACGTCAAGCGGTTCGAAGCCGATACCAACACGAACTTCTCCGTGTTGTTCGACATCTCCCGGTCGATGAGCTTTGGCAGCAAAGGGCTGACCAAGCTCGACTACGGTCGCTACCTGGCGGCCTGCCTCACCTACTTCTGCACGAAGCAGCGAGACCGCGTCGGCCTGGTCACCTTCGACGACGATATCGTCACGCGCGTACCGCCCTCGGCCAAGCACCTTGACGTGGTTCTGCACGAGCTCGACCGGATCGAGGCGGGTCGGCCCGGAGCGCTCGAACGCCCGCTGTTCAAGGCGACCGAGTTCTTCAGGCGCCGCGGGATCATCGTGGTGATTTCGGACTTCTACGAGGATCCGCAGAAGGCGGTCGATGCGCTCAAGCCACTGAGCTATGGCGGAAATGACCTCATCGTCTTCCACATTCTCGACCCGGCGGAGATCGACTTTCCCTACGACGAGGCCACCAGTTTTCAGGATCTCGAAACCGGTCAGAAGATGCCGGTCGTGCCAGAGAAGCTTCGCGAGCAGTATCGGCGGCTCGTCCAGGAGCACATCGCCGCGCTGTCGAAGCGATGTGGTGAGAACCGCATTGACTACACCTTGTTCAACACCGCCACGCCTCTCGACCACGCGCTGTTCAAGTTTCTGGCTATACGTCAGAAGATGACCAAGGTGCGTTGATGGCTTTTCTTGCCCCGCTGTTCTTTCTTGGCGTCGCCGCCCTCGCGGTGCCCGTGATCATCCACATGATCCAGCGGGAGCGTAAGGAAGTCCTCGAGTTTCCCTCGCTGATGTTCATCCGGAAGATCCCTTTCCATTCGTTTCGTCGCCAGCGGATCCGGCACTGGTTCCTGTTGCTGCTACGGTGTGCGGCAGTCGTGCTCCTGTTGGCGGCGTTCGCTCGGCCATTCTTCCGATCACCCGCGCTGGCGGCGGTTGGGTCTGGCGCCCGGGAGGTCGTGGTCCTGCTGGACCGGTCCTACAGTATGGGATACGGCGACCGCTGGGACCGCGCCAAGGCGGCGGCCCTCGAAGTCGTCGACGCGTTAGGACCGGAGGACCTCGCGACGGTCATCTTCTTCGACAGCGGCGCGGCGGCCGGTCCGCGGTCGACGTTGGATCGCGTCAGCATGCGAGGACTGATCAGCGACGCCGAGCTCGGGTCGGGCACCACGAGATTCGGACCCGCACTCAAGCTGGCCGAGGGTGTGTTTGCCGACTCTGACTTACCCCGGTTGGAGGCAGTATTCGTCAGCGACTTTCAGCGGTCGGGGGTCGAGAGCGCAACCGGCGTGCGGTTTCCTCAGGGGACGGTTCTGACCCCCATCGCCGTCACCGACACCGTGACCGCGAACGTCGGGGTGGCCGGTGTCATCTTCGAGCGCGAGTACTTCTCCGGGCGGGAGCGCGTGGCCGTGGCCGCGCGGGTCACGAATCGGAGCGATCAGCCTGTCTCGGATCTCGCGGTCAGCATGGAAATCGATGGACGTGAGGTCGAGGCCATGACGGCTGAGTTGGCGGCGAACGGGTCGTCGACGGTGACCTTCTCGCCGGTGACGCTCGGCGACCGACCGGTTGTCGGAGCAGTACGGACCGGTGGCGACGATCTCCCGACCGACGACGTGTTCTATTTCGTTGCGTCGCCGGGCCAGGTCGTCAGCGTGCTCATTGTAGGCAACGACCGTGGCGCGTCCGACGGTGCCTTGTATGTGAGCCGGGCGCTGGGGATCGGCTCGACTCCGGCGTTCGACGTGAGGACCACGACGGTGGGCAGCTTCACCGCCGGCGACCTGGTGGGACGGCAAGTGGTTGTCCTCAACGACACGCGTCCGCCGACAGGCCAAGCGGCAGCGGCCCTGGAGCGCTTTGTCACCGAGGGTGGAGGCCTGATGGTCGTGGCCGGTGAGCGCAGCTCTTGGCCCCCCGACGGTCCCGACCTGCTTCCGGGGACGGCGGGGGTGCCGCTGGACCGAACCGGGCGAGGTGGGTCCCTCGGCTTCATTGATTACAGCCACCCCGTGTTCGAGCTGTTCGGTGGTCCCCGGAGTGGCGATCTCTCGACCGCCAGGTTCTTTCGGTATCGCCCCATCGAGCCCGGGGAGTCTGCCAGCGTCCTGGCGCGGTTTGACGACGGCAACCCCGCGTTGGTGGAACGCCGCGTGGGGGAGGGACGGGTCTTGTTCTGGGCGTCGACGGTCGACAATTTTTGGAACGACCTCGCGCTCAAACCCGTCTTCCTTCCGTTCGTCCATCGACTCACCGAGCACCTTGCCGGCTACGTGCCGCCGACGCCGTGGTACTCGGCGGGGCAGGTACTGAATCTTGTCGAGCAGCGGAGCCTTCTTGCCGACGCGGGGTTGGTCGACGCGGATTTGGTCGCCGTCTCGCCCTCAGGTGATCGCGTTCCCGTGAGCGAAGGTGAACGGTCCGGGTTCCTGACGTTGACCGAACAGGGCCTGTACGAGATTCGCGACGCCAGCACCACCGAGGATTCACCGCTCACGCTTGCCGTGAACGTCGACTTGTCCGAGTCGGACCTCACCGCCATTGACCCAGACGAGCTTGCCAGTAGCCTGACGGGGCGGGTGGCAGCCGGACCAAGTGCTCCTGCCAGCGGTGCCGGGCGGGAGTTTTCCTCGGAGGATCTGGAGCGTCGCCAGGGGGTGTGGTGGTATCTCCTGATCGCGGCCTTCCTCCTGTTTGTGGCGGAAACCGTCGTTTCGAATCGGCTGTCACGGACCGCTTTGGAGGTCGAGTAGCTGCCCACTACAATGGAGAGGACGGAAGGATGCGATGATGCTGAATCAACCGCTCTTCACCGGCGACCGTGACGAGGTCCGCCGAGCGATTCGACACGTGCGCAATCGGTGGCGCCTGCGGGTGGCGCTTCGAAGCGTGGCCGTCCTCCTGGCCGCTGTGTTGGGTATGTTGCTGCTCTCGTCATGGGGTTTGGAGCTTTACCGGTTCAGCCCGAACGCCATCGTCTCGTTCCGGGTCATCACCTACGTCGCCCTGATCGGCCTCGGCTGGTGGCTGTTTGTCCGGCCGATCTCGAGACGCGTCTCGGACGAACAGGTTGCCCTCTATCTCGAGGAGCATGAGCCATCGCTACAGGCAGTCGTCCTGAGCGCTGTCGACGAGACCAGCAAGGGCACACGCTCGGCTGGCGCCAGTCATTCACCAGAGCTGGTTCGGCGTCTGGTCGAATCAGCGGTCGAGAAGATCCGTAGCATCGACATGGGGCGGTCTGTCGAGCAGCAGAATCTTCAAGGCTCGTCGGGACTGGTGGGGCTGGCGGTGATCCTCGGCGTCCTGCTTTTCCTGTTCGGTCCAGCGTTCCTCCGGTACGGCGTGTCTGCCCTTTTGACCCCTGGCGGGAGCGTGGAAGCGGCAAGCCCCTATCAGATCGATGTGTCTCCGGGGGACGTCACGATCGCCCGAGGCTCCGACCAGGTCATCACGGCGAACCTCACCGGGTTCGAGACCGACGAGGTAAACCTGTTCACACGCGAAAACTCGAGCGCGCCGTTCGACCGGCTGGGGTTGGTGCCGCTCGAGGACGCAGGGGTGTTCCAGGTGCTCCTGTTCGACGTCCAGGAGTCGACTGACTATTTCGTCGAGGCGCTCGGTGTGCAGTCAGCGACGTTCAACCTCGAAGTCGTCGACCTGCCCTACGTCGAGCGGCTCGAACACGAGTATTTCTTCCCGGCGTATACCGGCCTCGAGCCGCGGACGGTCGAAGAGGGTGGCGATATCGCGGTGCTGGAGGGAACCGAGGTCAGGCTTCGAGCCTTCCCGACGATGTCTACGACGGGCGGCCAGCTGGTGCTAGACGAAGAAACGCGCACGGAGCTGGTGCTCAATACGGACGGCTCGCTCAGCGCGGCGTTCATGGTCGAGAAGGAAGGGTTCTACCGGATCGATCTGGTGAGCCCCGATGGCAAGCTCGTCACGGCTTCACCGCAGTACACGATCGACGTGTTGACCGACCAGCCGCCGTCGGTGATGTTCCTCGCTCCAGGTCGTGACACGACCGCCAGCGCGATCGAGGAGATGTTCATCGAGGCACGGGCTGACGACGACTTCGGTCTGCGGTCGCTGGATCTGGTCTACAGCATCAACGGTGGAGACGAGCAAATCATCAGCCTGTATCGGGGCGGGCAGGACGAACTCCAGGAGGTCTCCGCCGGTCACACGTTCTTTCTCGAAGAGCTCGACCTCGAGCCCGGCGACTTCTTGTCGTATTACGCACGCGCGATCGACCGGAATCTCGCTCAGCAGGACAAAGACATCAAGAGCGACCTCTACTTCATTCAGATACGCGCGTTTAGCCGAGACTTCCGAGCGGCTCAATCCCAGGCCGGGGGTGGCGGTGGTGGCGGCGGCGGCGGCGGTGCCGACCCGCGCGCGTTGTCCGAGGCACAGAAGGAGATCGTATCGGGCACGTTCAACGTCGTGCGTGACCGCGACTCGTACACTGCCGAGGAGTATCAGGAGAACCTGGTGTTCCTGACCCTCGCGCAGGGTCGTCTGCGAGAGCAGGTCGCAACCCTGCTTCGCCGGATGAACAGCCGTGTGATGCCGGCCGACCCGGCGTTTCGCTCGATCGCCGACATCCTGCCCCAAGCGGCCGAGGCCATGGGGGAGGCGGAGACCGAGCTCCAGGATCAGGATGCCGATGGCGCCTTGCCACCCGAACAACGAGCGCTGCAATACCTGCAGCGAGCTGAAGAGGCGTACGAAGAAGTCATGGTCCAGATGGGCGGTGGCGGTGGCGGTGGTGGCGGCGGTGGGGGTCGCAACCAGGCGGTCGAAGACCTGGCCGACCTCTTCGAGCTGGAGCTGGACAAGCTGCAGAACCAGTACGAGACGATGCAGCGCGGGCAGCAGCAGCAGGCCGACAACACCGTCGACGAGCTGATGGAGCGGCTTCGTGAGCTGGCTCGTCGGCAGGAGCGTGAGGCCGAGCGTCAGCGCATGCGTTCTCGAGGCCAGCAGTCGGCCCAGGGCGGTGGAGGAGCCGCGCAGCGGGAGCTCGCCGAAGAAGCAGAAGAGGCGGCTCGGCGTCTCGAGCGACTGGCTCGAGAACAGAATTCGCCGGAGATGATGGACGCTTCCCGGCGACTCCAGGAGGCCGCCGATGCGATGCGCCGGGCGGCTGCGAACAACGACAACCTTGGTTTTGCCGAGGCGGGTGCGGCACTCGACCGGCTACGCGACGTACAGGATCAACTACAGCGCGAGCAGACAGGGCGGTTGGAGCGCGACATTGACGACGCGGTGAGGCGGGCGAATCGGCTGGCCGACGAGGAGCGAGAAGTAGCATCTGGGGTGAGCGAGCTCCCGTCTCTTGGTGACGGCCAACGGATGGAGCAGGTGCAGGCGCTGACCGAGCGGAAGAACGCTATGGAAGCGGAGGTCGCCGACCTCGAGCGTCAGCTCGATTCGACGTCTGCTGAGTTCCTGCGCGACGAGCGGGATGCGTCGAAACGCTTGAAAGACGCGGCAGATAGCATCCGCGACAACAAACTCAAGGAAAAGATTCGCTATACCAGAGGTGTTATCCGAAGCCGGGCCGGTGAGACGGCCAGGCTGTTTGAAGAGGAGATTACGAGCGATATCGGGGACCTGCAGCAGCACCTTCGCGCAGCCGCAGACGCGGTCGGCAACTCCCAGGCCGACGGGATGACCCAAGCGCTCAACCAGACCCGTGACCTGATGCGTGGCCTCGAGTCGCTTGAACACCGGATGCGACAGCGGGGCCAGCAAGCTGGCGAAGAGGCGGAAGACGGCGAACAGGGCCAGGGCCAGCAGGGCGGCCAAGAGGGTCAGCAAGGTCAACAGGGCCAGCAGGGCCAAGACGGGCAGTCAGGGGGTCAGCCTGGCGGTGGGCAGCCGGGGTTGGCTGATGGCCAGGCCGGGATTGGTGACACCTTCGGCGGTGCAGCCACCGCAGGTGGATATGGGAATCGCCGGCCCGGGTCGTACGATCCCGAGGACGCGCGGCAATGGCAGCGAGAGTTCCGACAGCGGGCGGGTGAGGCGCAGGACATCCGGGGTTTGCTCCAGCAAGAGGACTTTGCCGCCGGAGATCTGGACGAGATCATTCGTCGGATGCAGGCCATGGACGACCCGCGCGTGTATCAGGATTCTGAAGAGATCGCGCGACTCCAGACCTATCTGATCGAAGAGTTGAAGCGATTCGAGTATCGGCTCAGACGCGAGGTCGATGTCGAGAGCGAAGAGTTGTACCTGGCTGCCTCTGACGCGGTTCCGCCTGGGTTCCGCGACTTGATCGAGGAGTACTATCGAGCTCTCTCGAGAGAGAACTAGTGTGGTGAGATAGACACCACTACGTGCCGGCGCGGTCTCGCGTCTGGAGAAGACCGTGTCTCCTCCGTTGGAAACCCTCGAGCTCGAACCCGACCAGCCGGCGACGGCCTCTGTCATCTGGATGCACGGCCTCGGTGCCGATGCCAAAGATTTCTATGGAGTGCCACCAGAGTTGGGGCTCCCCCCCAACCTTCACGTGCGCTACGTGTTTCCGAACGCGCCACAGATTCCTGTCACGATCAATGGGGGCATGGTCATGCGCGCGTGGTATGACATCGATGGTGTAGGGAGCCGCAACCAGGACGAGAAAGGGATTCGTCAATCGGCCGCCCGGATCGACGAACTGGTGCAACGCGAGAACGAGCGTGGCATTCCGCCCCATCGTGTCGTGCTAGCCGGTTTTTCACAAGGCGGCGCAATGGCACTCTTTGGCGGCCTGCGCTCGTCACAGCCGCTGGGCGGTATCATGTGCCTGTCGGGCTACTTGGTCCTGGAGGATACCCTCTCCACTGAGGCAAACGTGGACGGTCGTGGAGTGCCGATCTTCCAGGCCCACGGTACCGGCGACCCTGTTGTGCCACATCTTCGCGGCCGAGGCAGTCGCGACCTCCTTACTGAAAGCGGCTACACGGTCAATTGGCATGAGTACCCCATGGGTCACTCGGTGTGTATGGAGGAGGTACGGGACATCGGTGCGTGGCTGACCGAGACCTTGCAGTCCTGACGCGCCGATTCGTGGCGCACCCTGTTCGAGAGGATCGTCTTGACCCTACGACCCGCCGCACTGGCTCAGCTGACGTCACTCATGCTGCTGGTCACCTGTGCCGGAGAGGATCCGGGACCCACCGTGCCGCCACCACCCCCGACAGAGACTCAAGACGTCGTCGATGTGCTCCACGGCGTCGACGTCCCCGACCCCTATCGCTGGCTCGAGGACCAGGAGTCGCCGGATACCCGGAGGTGGATAGACAGGCAGAACGACTATACCGATTCAGTCCTTCAGGTCCTCCCTGGTCGTGAGGCCATCCGGGCCACCGCAGCCAGGGTGCTGGAACGCGACGTCATCGGGCTCCCCAACGAGCGGGGTGGTCGCTATTTCTTCGAGAAACGACGCGCCAATCAGAACCTCGCCGTCTTGTACATGCGCGACGGCGTAGACGGTGACGACGAGGTCCTGATCGACCCGCACCCGATGAGCCCCGACCACACGGTCAGCGTCGACTACGAGGACGTCTCGGCGGACGGGTCGCTCGTCGCGTACGCGGTCAGAGAGGGCGGCGTCGATGAGGTGTCGATCCACCTGATGGAGGTCGATACGCGAGAGGATCTGCCGGACGTACTCCCGGAGGCTCGCTACGGCGCAGTCTGGATCACCCCAGACAACCGTGGCCTGTTCTACGAGCGATACGGTGATGTCACGCCGAGGGTGATGTATCACGAGATCGGGACCGATCAGGCCGAGGACATCATGTTGTTCGGGGAGGGGTACCAGCGCCACCACATCCCCGTGACGGTGTTGTCGCCAGACGGTCGCTGGCTGCTGGTCCACGTGATCGAGGGGTCATCCGGTCCGACGGAGGTGCACGTCAAGGACTTGGCCAACGATGGTCCGTTCAGGAGGGTCATCGCGGACGGCGTGTCGGAAAACTGGGCCGAGTTCGCCGGCGACCGGATCGTGATCACGACCAATCTCGATGCCCCGAACAGGCGCGTCGTGGTTGTTGACCCGTCGACCCCGTCTGTCGAGCACTGGCAGGAGGTCATTCCGGAGCGCGATGAGGTCGTGGTGCAGGCTGCGTACCCGCGTGGTGGCTGGCTGGCCGTGTCGTATCTCCAAGACGTTCAACCGGGCATGGCGATTCATGAGCTCAGCGGCGAGCACGTCCGCGACATTACCTTCGACACCCTCGGGTCGATTGGTGGCGCCGCCGGCAGGTGGGACAGCGACGATGTGTTTCTCACCTTCCAGACCTTCCACGTGCCGAGCACCATCTATCGATACGATCTCGAGTCCGGCCGGCAGGATGTGTGGGCTGCGGCGGCCACACCCGTCGATCCCGGCGCCTATGCAGTCGAGCAGGTGTGGTTCTCGTCACGTGACGGGACGCGCGTTCCGATGTTCATCGTGCATGCGCCAGACGTCGTGCGGGATGGTTCGTCGCCAACCCTGCTCACAGGTTACGGTGGCTTCAACAACAGCATGACCCCTGGTTTCTCGACCCTGGCGACAACGTGGCTCGAGAGTGGCGGTGTCTACGCCGTGGCCAACATGCGGGGTGGCGGAGAGTTCGGAGAGGCGTGGCACCGAGCCGGGATGCTGGAGAGCAAGCAAAACGTCTTCGACGACTTCATCGGCGCGGCAGAGTATCTGATCGCCGAGCGCTACACGAGTTCCGAGCATCTGGCGATTCGGGGTGGAAGCAACGGTGGACTCCTCGTGGGGGCCGTGTCGAACCAACGTCCTGAGCTGTTTGGTGCCGTTGTCTGTACGTATCCGCTTCTCGACATGGTGCGGTATCACCAGTTTCTCGTGGCCAGTTTCTGGGTACCCGAGTACGGCTCGAGTGACGACCCCGAGCAGTTCGCCTATATTCACGCCTACTCGCCGTATCACAACGTTGCGGACGGCGGTCAGTATCCGGCCACCCTCTATATTTCCGGAGACGGCGACACCCGAGTGGCGCCCCTCCACGCGAGGAAGATGACGGCCTTGATGCAGGCCAAGAGCAGGTCGGGGAACCCGGTGCTCTTGCGCTACCACACTCAGGCCGGTCATTCGGGTGGCCAGCCGGTGAGCCAGCAGATCGACGACATGGTGGACACAGTTAGCTTCTTGTTGTGGAGGGTGGGGTGAAACGTCACGCGATCGAGGTAGTTGGTGTGTTAGCGGTGGCGATGGCAGTCGCGTGCGGGACAGATGCCCCACCGGACGATCCTGAGCGGCAGCCATTTGCAGCCAGCGCATCCATCGCTCCGGGTATCGACGCCGAGCTTCTCTTGGAGGAGATACGCATGCTGGCCTCCGATGAGTTTGGAGGGCGAGCGCCAGGGTCGCCGGGCGAAGCGCTCACCATCTCCTACCTCACCGACCAGTTCGAGGCCTTGGGCCTGGTCCCCGGCAACCCCGATGGAACATGGGTGCAAGCCGTACCGCTCGTAGGTATCACGCCCCAGCCGGGCGACGCGCTGGTCGTGCGCTCCGGGGATGACTCCGACCACGTAACCTGGGTTCCCGGGGAAGACTACGTCGCGCTCACAAAGCACGTTGTCGACGAGGTCGAGGTCAACGCCGAGTTCGTGTTCGTCGGCTACGGGGCCGTGGCACCGGAGTACGACTGGGATGACTTCGGTGATGTCGACGTGACCGGCAAGATTCTGCTTTTTCTCGTCAATGACCCTCCTTTGGATGATGCGTTCGGAGGGTCGGCGATGACCTACTACGGGCGATGGACCTACAAGCACGAGATCGCGGCGGAGAAGGGCGCAGCGGCATCCCTCGTGATACACGAGACGGAGCCGGCAGGCTACCCGTGGGAGGTCATCGGGAGCAGTCCGTACGGCGAATCGTTTGACCTGATCGCGGCCGACAACAACCTGAGCCGAGCGGCCATGGAGGGATGGGTTCGGCGATCGGCAGCCGAATCGTTGTTCGAGATGGCCGGTCTCGACTTCGAGGAATTGAAGCAGCAGGCTGCCGACCCTTCGTTTCAGCCCATTGCACTCGGTGTGACGGGGCAGACCAGGATTCGCAACTCGCTCCGTACCATTGACTCTCAGAACTTCCTGGCGATGCTCCCGGGGTCGCACGCGCCCGACGAGGTCGTCATGTATGTCGCCCACTGGGACCATCTCGGGAGAGACGAGACCCTGGACGGCGACCAGATTTTCAACGGCGCGGCCGACAATGCGACGGGCACCGCGGGGCTGATCGAGGTGGCGCGCGCGTTCACCGAGTCCGACGTCCGACCCCGGCGGTCGGTGCTGTTCCTGGCGGTGACGGCTGAGGAGCAGGGGCTTCTGGGGTCGGCCTATTACGGCGAGAGCCCTGTCTACCCGACGGCAAAAACGGTGGCGGCCCTCAACATGGATGTGCTGAACCAGTGGGGCCGCACCCGGGATCTGACGGTCGTCGGCATGGGCCAGTCGGAGCTCGACCGGTATGCCGGGGATGTCGCCGAGCGATTACGGCGAATCCTCGTGGCTGACCCCGAGCCCGAAAAGGGGTTCTACTACCGGTCCGACCACTTCTCGTTCGCCAAGGTTGGGATCCCTGCGTTCTATGCCGATCCCGGTATCGAGTATCCCGAGAAGCCAGAGGGGTACGGTCTGCAGAAACGCGAGGAGTACACCGCCAACGACTATCACGCCGTGACGGACGAGGTGAAGCCGGACTGGGATCTCTCGGGTGCCGTCGAGGACCTGACGTTCATGTTCGAGTTGGGAGCATCGCTCGCCGCCACCGACGATTGGCCCGGGTGGAGCGCGACCAGCGAGTTCCGGTCGGTCCGGGAAGCAGACCGGACACTCCGCTAGTGCGTCTTCCGCGGACGGCTGTCGTCGCGGCGCTCTTCGTCCTTCAGATCGCCCTGCTCGTGATTGGGATCGGCCGCGGGTATCAACTCAAACACGAGGACAACAACGCACTGCATGCGACGTTCGCGCGGTCGCATCTCGAACTCGGGCTTCAGACGACGAGAGGCCAGAACTACTTCTACAACCCATCGATCGATGTCGGCCGTGTCTACGCTCACCACCCTCCTGCTCCTGGGCTGACGCTCGCTGCCGTCTACTGGCTCACCGGCCGCGACGGTTCCGCGGTGACCCGCGCGACCGCCGTCGTGTTTCATGTGCTGGCGACCTGGCTGTTCTACGGCTTCGCTCGGCGTGTCTTCACGCACGATCGGGAGGTTCTTCTCTCCACTTTGCTCTTCGTCGTGGTGCCCGAATCGGCGTTCTTCGGCCGAATGATGAATCACGAGGTCCTCGTCCTCCCGGCGGCAATCCTACTGGTGCGTGGCTACTGGGAGTCCATCCAGGATGGGTGGTCGACGACTCGATGGGTGGCGGCGGTGTTGGTCGGGGCCACATGGGCCGCGCTGTCCGGTTGGGCCGGCTTCTTTACGATCGGGGCCTGCGTGGCGCATGCTGGATGGTCACTCAGGGTCCGGCACAATCGCCGGGCTCTTCGTACGCTCGTCCTTTTCTGCCTCATGGGGACCGCACTGTTCGCGCTGGATGTGGCGCATGCGATCTGGGTGCTTGGTGGAGACGTCGCCTACCTTCGCGAAGTCCTCGGGTCACGGATGGGGTCGGGCAACTCGTATGGTCTGGCGTCATGGCTCGGCAGGGTGGTGGAGCTGCACTGGAGGTATTTTGGCCTGACCAGTGTCTTCGCCGTGATCGCTCTCGGCTACCGTGGCCTCCGAGCCCTTCGGCTCGATGGCGCGATAGATCCGGCGGTCGACGTCGGGTTTCTCTTCTTGCTCGCTGGCGCTGCGTATGTCGCTATCTTCAGCGTCAATGCCCAGCAGCACGATTACTGGCAGTTCCTTCTGCTCCCGGCCAGCGCGATTGCGCTCACGCTGACCTACCGCTGGATCCTCGAGGGGTTGGGCGATGGCCGTCGGCGCGGTGCCTGGCTCGCCCTGCTGATCTTCGTGACCTGCGACATCTCGGCGACCGCCATCTACACGCTTCAGGAACGCCATCTACGCACCGAGGCCTATTGCGAGGAGACCGTCGCGGTGTTTCGTCGGGACTTTCTCTGAGCGTCAGAGATGTCGGACTCGGGGTATCGGCGCGCGCTGGACCACACTAGCCACCGGTTTCAGGGCGCGTTGCGAAGTGCCGAGATCCGTTGGAGTACCGGGGGGTGCGAGTAGTGAAGAAACACGTGCACGGGATGGGGAGTGAGGTTGCTCAGGCTGTCTGCTGACAGTTTCTTGAGCGCGGCGATCAGCGGCTCACGGCCGCCGGTCGTGTCCGCTGCGAAGGCATCGGCCTCGAACTCGTTTTGGCGTGAGACGGCGTGAACATACATCGACAGAATCATTTCGACCGGCGTGAATAGGAGCCCGAAGAAGACCAGCCCGGCGTAGACAGACATCTCGGTCATGCGAAATGCTTGGAAGAGTCCTTCCTGTCTCAGAACAACCGACATGACAAAGAACAGGCCGCCGAGGTAGGCGATCTGTAGGACCAGCCCACGCACGATGTGTCCCTTCTTGTAGTGGCCGACCTCGTGGGCGACGATCGCGACAAGCTCCGGAACACTGTACTTCTCGACCAGGGTGTCGAACAGACCGATCCGCTTGTTGCGCCCGAGACCGGTGAAGAAGGCGTTCGCTTTGGACGACCGCTTGGACCCGTCTACGACGAAGATGTCCTTCAACGGGAAGGCCGCTGACTTGGCGTAGGCCAGGATCTCATCGCGTAGTTCACCCGAGTCGAGTGGGGTGAAGGTGTTGAAGAGCGGCATGATCCACGTGGGCGCGATGAACTGCACGACTATCAAGAACGCCGTTGCCCCGAACCAGCACCAGAGCCACGCCATCGAGCCGGCCCAGCCGAAGAAGAACAAGATGCCAGTCATCAACGTCCCGCCGAGCACGACGGTCAGCACGAGACCCTTGCAGAAGTCGGCGACGAAGGTCGCGGGTGAGGTGCGGTTGAACCCGAATCGGGACTCCAGCGCAAAGGTGCCGTAGAGTCGGAACGGGAGACCGAGCAGTGTCGCCATCAGACCGAGTGTGGCCATGAAGAGTAGACCTGTAGCGACCGGGCCGTAGCCGGCGCTGCGCACGAGCCGGTCGACCCATTCGAACCCACCCAGTTGCCAAAGGGCCAGTACGAGCCCGAGGTTGACGGTGCTCCGAAACAGGCCAAACCGGGTCGTGGTCCGGGTGTACGCTTGACTGCGAGCATAGCTGTCGCGGTCGAACACACCCTCGAACTCGCCGGGCAGATTGGGACTCAGGGCCCGCAGGTTGAGGGTGCTGGTGCCGACCGAGAGAGCGTACTCCCCCAGCAGCACGACGAGGATGACCACCGCATAGAGATTCATCGTGTGTAGGAGGCCGACCCATGGTCGGCGGCCAGTTAAATATACTGGTCTGCGACCGTGGATTTGACTTGTGGAAGACCGACTGGAGATCGCCTCTGCCCGGACGCCCTTCGGCGCGACTGAGCTGGCCGAAGGGTATGAGCACTTCGGCACTCTGCCCGTCCAGGTGATCCTGCACGACGTCCGGAGCCTGTACAACGTCGGCGCGTTCTTTCGGACGGCCGACGCCGTTCGACTCGAGCAGATCTGCCTGGCGGGCATCACCGGGCACCCGCCGCACCGGGAGATTACGAAGACCGCGCTGGGCGCCCAGGACCACGTGCGGTGGAGTCGATGCCTGGACCCGCTGACGTACATTGAGACTCTCCGCGATCTCGAGTGCGAGATCGCCGCCGTCGAGACCAGCCCCACAGCCGTAGACCTCTTCGACTGGCAGCCGCGTTTTCCCGTCGTCGTGATGTTCGGCCACGAGGTTGACGGTCTCGATGAGACCCTGTTGGCGAGGTGTGACACCCATGTCCGTCTTCCGATGCGAGGCGTAAAGCATTCTCTGAACGTGGCTACGGCCGGAGGTGTGGTCCTCTACGAGTTGCTCCGCAAGTATCGCGGGCTGTGTAATCCGGCCGACTGCCTTCCGGACCGGCTATAATTCTCGAGCTTCCCGCAGGATTTCCCGAGATGTCTACATTTTCCTATCAGCCAATCTTCGAACTCGGACCAGACGACACCCCGTATCGCAAGCTGCCCATTGACGGCGTGTCGACCGTGGTGCTCGGCGGTCAGGAGTTTCTCCAGATCGAGCCCTCGGTGCTCCGAGAGCTCTCAGGCCAAGCGTTCGACGACATCGCCCACCTGTTGAGGCCCAGCCACCTCGCCCAGCTACGCAAGGTGGTGGACGACCCCGAGTCGTCAGCCAACGACCGGTTCGTTGCGATGGAGCTGTTGCGGAACGCCAACATCGCCTCAGGTCGCGTGCTGCCTGGGTGTCAAGACACCGGCACGGCCATCGTGATGGCGCACAAGGGCGAGCGTGTGTTGACCGGGAGTGACGATGCGAAGGCTCTGTCAGAAGGTGTCTTTGACGCCTACGAGCGACGCAACCTTCGCTATTCTCAGCTGGCGCCGCTTGACATGTTTACGGAGAAGAACACCGGCTCCAATCTGCCCGCTCAGATCGAGGTCTATGCCGAACCGGGTGACGAGTACGAGCTCCTCTTCATTGCCAAGGGCGGCGGATCTGCGAACAAGAGCTTCCTGTACCAGGAGACCAAAGCGCTACTCAACCCGACGTCACTGCTCTCGTTCGTGGAGGCGAACCTCAAGACGATCGGGACATCGGCCTGTCCGCCCTATCATCTCGCCCTGGTCATCGGCGGTACGTCGGCCGAGTTCACGCTCAAGACCGTCAAGCTCGCGAGCACGAAGTATCTGGACCGTCTCCCGACGACTGGGAACGAGCAAGGACGGGCGTTTCGCGACCTGGACATGGAGCGACAAGTGCTCGAGATCGCCGAACGCATCGGGGTCGGCGCTCAGTTTGGCGGCAAGTACTTCGCCCACGACGCCAGGGTCATCCGACTCCCGCGGCATGGCGCCTCGTGTCCGGTGGGTCTCGGTGTGTCTTGTTCTGCCGACCGTCAAGCGCTCGCCAAGATCACCCGCGACGGCGTGTTTCTCGAGCAGCTCGAGGAGAATCCTGCCGCGTATCTACCGGAGGTGAGCGAGGACGAGCTGGACGGCGAGTGCGTGAAGATCGACCTCAACCTGCCGATGCCTGAGATCCTGGCAGAGCTGAGCCGACACCCGGTCTCAACCCGGTTGTCACTCAGCGGCACGATGGTGGTTGCCCGGGATATAGCGCATGCCAAGCTCAAGGAGCGGTTGGACCGGGGTGAGGACCTTCCCCAATACTTCAAGGACCATGTCGTCTACTACGCCGGTCCTGCGAAGCGGCCAGAGGGACGCGCGTCGGGGTCATTCGGGCCCACGACGGCGGGACGGATGGACTCATACGTGGGGCTTTTTCAGTCGCACGGCGGCAGCATGGTCATGCTGGCCAAGGGGAATCGGTCACAACAGGTGACCGATGCCTGTGCGAAGTACGGAGGGTTCTACCTGGGGTCGATCGGTGGTCCCGCCGCGCGGCTGGCCGACCACAGTATCCGGAAGGTTGACGTGCTCGAGTACGAGGAGCTGGGAATGGAAGCGATCTGGAAGATCGAGATCGAAGAGTTCCCGGCCTTCATCGTGGTAGACGACAAGGGGAACGACTTCTACGCGCAGTTGATGGCTACCAAGCCGGCGACGCTGATCCGGTAGTCGTCTTTGATGAGTCCCCGTGACCAGGTAGCGACGACCCGGTTCACCCACCGACAGATCCTCATCATCTTTGGCGGGTTGAT
Source organism: Vicinamibacterales bacterium (assembly GCA_965249105.1). Taxonomy (GTDB): domain Bacteria; phylum Acidobacteriota; class Vicinamibacteria; order Vicinamibacterales; family UBA8438; genus CAUZIB01. The sequence continues at coordinate 5,021,522 of OZ252219.1, forward strand.
GGCCGGCCTGTTCCTGGCTGCCCTCGACCAGACGGTCGTAGCGACGGCCCTCCCGACCATTGTCGGCGAGCTGGGTGGGCTGGAGTACTACTCGTGGGTCGTCACCGCGTATCTCCTCAGTGCGACGGTCAGCACTCCCATCTACGGCAAGCTCAGCGACATGTATGGCCGTCGAGCGCTCTTCCAGGCGGCGATCCTCATCTTTCTCGTCGGTTCCCTGCTCGCCGGCATCGCCCAGGGAATGCTCCAGCTGATCATCTTCCGAGGCGTCCAGGGGGTCGGGGCCGGCGGTCTCATGGCGCTGACGTTCGCGGTGATCGGCGACGTCGTGTCTCCGCGTGAACGGGGCCGATATATCGGACTGCTGGGTGGCGCCTGGGCCCTTGCCAGCGTCATCGGTCCACTCATCGGCGGGGTCATTGTCGACAACTGGTCGTGGCGGTGGGTCTTCCTGATCAACCTTCCGGTGGGGGCCGTTGCCTTCGCGGTGACCTCCAGTGTCCTGCGTCTGCCGGTCACTGGTCGGCCGCACAGGATCGACGTCGAGGGCGCGCTGCTGCTGGTCATCGGTGTGACCTGCGTGCTGCTGTCACTGGTCTGGGGTGGGGCCGTGTATGCTTGGTCGTCGCCTATCGTTCTTGGCCTCGTGACCGCTGGACTCACGGGCATCCTGGGGTTTGTCGCGTGGGAGACGCGCGCTCCCGAACCGCTCCTTCCGATGCGGCTGTTCGGCAGCTCGATCTTCTCGGTGAGCTCGGTTCTGGGTTTCATCACCGGGATGGCTCTCTTTGCCGGGGTCATCTTTCTCCCGCTTTTTCTGCAGGTCGTCACCGGCGCGTCGGCCACCAACTCAGGTCTCCTCCTGCTGCCGTTGACCGCAGGGATCGTCGCCGGTTCGGTCGGCTCTGGGCGGGTCATCAGTCGCACCGGTCGCTACCGCGCTTGGCCAATCGGAGGTCTCGCCTTGGCCACAGTCGGGATGTTCATGCTGTCGACCATGACCGCCACGACCTCCACAGCCCTGAGCGCCCTCTACATGGTCGTCCTGGGTGTAGGCGTCGGGTCGGCTATGCAGGTCACCGTGCTGGTGGTCCAGAATTCGGTGGCGCATAGAGAGCTTGGCGTCGCGACTTCCGCGGCGCAGTTCTTCCGGCAGATGGGTGGTTCCTTCGGAGTGGCCTTGTTTGGCGCGATCATGAATGACCGTCTGGGCGTCGAGCTCGCGAACCGAGTACCGGCCGCGGCGCTGACCGAGGTGGGCGGTGATGTCACGCAGCTCCTAAACAGTCCTGCGGCTATCCGGGCGCTCCCACCTCAGGTTGCCAGCGGCATCGTGTCGTCGGTCGAGCTCGCCATCCAGGCGGTGTTCTTCTGGGCCGCACCCTTGATGTTTTTTGGCTTCGTGTTGACCTGGTTTCTCAAGGAGATTCCGCTGCGGGAGACGGTGGGGCCTGAACCACTGCACTAAAGGTCGCCCAGAGTCCTGGCGTCGACCGGGGTCGCGGGTCCTTGGAAGATCGCGTTGAAGAGCAGTTTGAAGGTCGCTCGTGGCTGTGTCCTGAAGGTCACCTGGCTGCCCATCGTGACCACCGTGCCCTCGTCGACGTCAAACGAGATGACGTTGGCCTGATTCCTCAGCAGCTCGTCACCGAGAAGCCAGCCGCTGACCGACATGTCGTCTTCCTCGGGATATCGCGACACGACCTCGGCGGCGATATCGAAGCTCGGCGTCAGCCGATACGCCTGGTCGAAGCGAAAGAACACCGGCCAGCGTTCGGCCATCCCGAATCCGATCGGATGAGCGGTATTGTGCTCCTGATGCAGCAAGGCGCCAGGGCAATAGAAGATCGACGTTGGGTCGACCACGTCGCGGAGCGCCGTCGCCAACTGCGCGGGGCTCTGGAACGCATCGCGCAGCCGCCGCTGGATGTCACCCGGGGCGCTCTGCGGTTCTGAGGAGACCAGCCGTCCCTGTCGCGGCAGCACCGGCTCGATTGGCAGACTCAACAGGTCTCGTGCGGTCTCGACCGCCGTGCCGAGCGCGACGAGGGTGCCCCCCGCCTTGACCCACTCCCGGAGTGTGTCCCACCCCTCTTCGCCGACACCGTAGGCCCATTGCCATGAGTCGTCGTGCCGCTGTGGGTCCAGGCCCGCGACAATCCGGCTGCGCGTCGTCCCGGAGGGCAGCACGATCACGTCGTACTTATCGGCGAGATCGCCAGCGAAATCGAGCGACGAGATCACCTGGTGGTCGAGCTTGTATTGTTCGAACAGCCACAGCATCCAGCCAGCCGGCATGTTGTTGGCAGCGCGCCACAATCCAACGCGGGTGGGCGACCTCAGCGCGAAGCCGTCGACATCGGGTGCGCGGTCCACGGCAGATACGACGAGACCGGTCTCTTTGGCGACCTGCCCGAGGACACGCGAGGCATCGCTGGTGGGAGAGACGATCCACGCGCCCGGGGCGAGTGGTCCGTCTCTGGACGTGACCGTGTCGCCCGCGCGAAACACAGGCACCCCTGCCTCTTGCAGTCTCACGACTGCCTTGTACCCGGCGTTGGATGTCGGACTGATGGCAAATGCCCACGCCGGCCGTTCGGGAAGCGCCGTCATCGTCGGCTGGATGGTGTCCAGAAGCTCGAGGTCAGTGACCACCAGCGGCTGGTCGATTCTGTTGACGTGCACCCCCATGAGCAACCCCAGCGTGTGCGCGGTCACGTCATACGGTGGGATGGGCGGCCCACCGGGATAGTACCGTAGGTCGGGATAGACCTGCTCCTCCAGCATTGTCTTGGCGAAGGCCCCGTAGGGCTGCGCCAGATCAATGACCCACGACCCCGCCGCATACGATTTGCCCTCGGCCGAAAAAGCTGAGCGCGCCTGGTGGATTTCAACCTCCCCGACATCAAGGATGTCGAGCAGCTCGTAGGTCTCGAACGGGTCGGGCTGATCGGCCGGGATCACGAACGCGTACGGAGCCTCGTCGCGCTCGACCCAGTCTTTGTGAACCGCGTAGAAATTCTCGAGCCAGCGCGTCCGATACTTGGCCAACTGCTCGAGCCCGGCGAAAACCGCAATCTCCCCGTACTCGACGATGTCCGAGAGCCGCCACACGCCAGAATCGTAGGGAACTGGAAAGTTCAGTCTCGACTCTTGTGGTCCCAGCGGAAGGTCCGCGCCCGCTGGGTTGACCAGGGGATCAGCCAGCTTCGCACTGGCGATCTCGGTCAGGATTCGCGGCTGACCGTGATACAGCATGTACTGGCGAGCAGGGGTCCAGAGGTCGTACTGCTCGTTTTGGACGATCCCCTTCTTGCCGGCGGCCACCAGGGCCGACGACATGGCCATGCCGATTTGCGCCTGCCCCCTGATCAGCAGCGGATGAATGTTCGGGTCAGCCGGGTCCCGGAACGGCGGCACGAACATCCGTGCGCCACCCGAACCCATCTGGTGCATGTCGTGCGTCACGGTCGGCCTGTACTCGGTGTGAATGTCCACCGCCAAGCGCGTTTCCTTCTGCGTGAACATAAACCAGTCGCGGTTGTCGTCGTGACCGGTGTACCGGTGATACAGGTCGGGGTAGATCCGTTCGAAGCCGGTGTCTTGTGTCTCGTACCAATGGTCGACGACCAGGACCTGGCCGTCCGGATTCTGCGACGGCGTGAGAAGAACGACGGTGTTGTCGAGTATCTCGCTGACTTCAGGCGAGTCCTCGGTCGCCAGACGATGGGCAATGTTGATGATCGATTGGCCGTTGCCGACCTCGGTCGAGTGGATGGTCGCGTACAGGAAATAAAAGGGCACGCCCTCGCGGGTCAAGGCACGCGCCTCGGCCTGGGGCAGACTGCGAGGGTCGGACAGCTGATGGTTGATCTCGACCAGGCGGTCCAGGCGGTTCAGATTGGCCTTGGCGCTGAACGTGACGAGCACATAGGGATGACCGTTGGTCGTAGTGCCGCGAACCTGGTAGTCGACCCGTTCGGAGCGGTCGGCAAGGTGGCGCAGATACTCCAGCACTTTGGGGTATCGCGCGAGCTCACCATCGGTGCCGATCTCGAAACCGAAGAACTCCGAGGGCGTGGCGATCGGTTGTGAAGCAGCGGCGGCCGGGAGGAGGAGCGCCGCAACCGAAGCGACGATGAGCCGTCTCACGTTCTTCATCGTCTACAGAAACTCCCGAGCAAAGGTGACGAAACGATGGGTGTCGGCGAAGTTCGATGCGAGTCCGACCGATACCCGCACGGCGCCGCCGGCCTCGGCATCGATGCATCTGATGAGGTCTTCCCGGTTCATTCGATCCTCCGAACCCCGGAAGCACCGCGTCAATTCGTCCTCGGACAGACCCAGGGCGACCTCGCCTGCGCCCGGGTTGCAAAAGCAGCCAGTCCGCAGGGCGATGTTCTGATGTCCGGCCCGTCGTTCGACCGTCTGATGGTCGATCACGGCGCCGTCGGCGTCGACGAAGTTGAAGGCGAGCGTTCCCCCACGGCCTTTCATGGTAACGGGCCCGTAGAGACGGACGAGCCGCCGCCCGTTTGGGTGGCGAAGCGCGAGAAGCTCGGCCAGCAGCCAAGCCGAGAGACAGCGAACACGCTCGTGGATGATGGAGACGCCGATCGACTCCATCAGGTCGAGACCGAACTCGACCGCCGGGATGTTCAGATAGTCGAGCGAGCCATCTTCGAACGCCTCAGAGCCGCTCGACATGAAATGCCCATCACCCTGGACCGAGGCGACTGAGATCGTGCCACCGGAAAACCAGGGGCGATGAAGCTTGTCCAGCGCGTCCTTCCGCGCGATCAACGCCCCCACCCCGGTCGGATACCCGAACATCTTGTAGAACGACAGTGCGACGTAGTCTGGTTGACAGGTGTCGAGGTCGAGGCGGTTCGTCGGGACGAAGGCCGCAGCGTCGACCAGCACGTCCCATCCGAGGTCCTGCGCGTGCGTGACCCACTCCAGGGGATGCTGGACACCCGAGAAGTTCGACTGGGCCGGAAAGGCAAACAGATTATGCCGGCCCGGTACCCTCACCTGCAGGTGACGCTCCACCGTGGAATTGTCCGTCACGAGGTCGGGCGGCAGCACCGGAATATAGCGGGTCCGTGAGCCGTGAGCACGGTCGAACTCACGGATGCCATTGACCGAGTTGTGATTGTCGAAGGTGAGGAGGAACTGGTCCCCCGACTCGAATGGATACGCTTCGCCGACAAGCTTGAGTGCCTGGCTCGCATTGCTGGTGAAGACGACGCTGTAGACCTCTGGCGAGGCGTTGAAGAACCGGAGCAGTCGGCGTCGGCACGACTCGATCAACTCCGTGGAAGCGGTGGAGGGCGGATTTCCAGAATGAGGGTTGCCAAAGACGCCCGACGTGAGCAGCGCGCCGTGCCTCTGAACCTGGGACGCGGCATAGAGACCGGCTCCGGTGTAGTCGAGATACACCTGTCCCAGATCGTCGAGTCGACCGAATTCCTCCGTCCGCAGGTCGTCGAGGACTGACGTGGCGGCGTACTCCGGATAGGTCTCGAGAAAGGCGTTGTACGCGGCGCGTTGGTCGTTGCGCAGATGGATCTGTGTCATTCGGAGGTACTCTCATGCAGAATACACCGATGCAGAATCTCTTCTACCGATGCGCCGTTCTCGCGCTATGCGCAGTCGTCCTGACTGTGGTCCCGCCACGACAGAGTGAGGCCGTGTCAGGCCAGCAGGACCGTCATCGGGTGCCGGCGGACTACATGAGCTATTTGGGAGCTGACTGGCTCGAGAGGGACACCCGGGTCGCTGAGGAGCAACCCCAACGCGTGCTCGACGCCATGGGGATCGAGCCGGGTGACGTCGTGGCAGATGTCGGGTGTGGCTCGGGATACTACGCCCGCAAGGTCGCGCCGCGCGTTCAACCAGGCGGCCGCGTCTACTGCGAGGACATTCAGCCCGAGATGCTCGAGATCATGCGGGACCTCGCGGCGGCAGAAGGTGTCGACGGAATCGACTCTATCCTGGGCACGCCCACCGATCCGATGCTGCCCCAGGGCGAGCTCGACTGGGTCATTATCGCCGACGTGTATCACGAGATGTCAGATCCTGAGCCGATGCTGGCCGGGATCCTTCGGGCCCTGGCACCGGGTGGTCGTGTCGCGCTCCTCGAGTATCGCGTGGAGGACGGCACCGGTGACTCGATCAAGGCTGACCACACCATGTCGGTCCGGCAAGTCCTGGCGGAGTGGAAGGCGGCGGGGTTCGAGCTGGAGGCGCTCCATGACTTCCTGCCTGGCCAGCACCTTTTCTTCTTCCGCCAGTCTGGCGGCATTGCACTGTCTCGTGGTGTGGCTGACTATGACCTGTTCGACGCCATCGGTGCCGGCCTCGTCGAGGCCGATGCGGTCGGCGCAGGCGACGGCGCGGTGACGGTCAGGATTCGTCGAACCCGGGAGGAGCCGGTCGTGGTCACGCTTCCGGTTGGAACCTACTTTCGGTCTGGAGGAGACACCCGCGACATGATCGCGAGACGGGATGGCTGGGTGGTTCTGTCCGACGACGAGTGGCGTGACTGGTCAGTGCGGGCCGTTGGCCGTCAGCGCGACCGTGACGTCCCTCGGGCTGGTGACCGGCTCGACATCCTCGCGTCGAGTACGAAGCCCACTCTCGAGGCGCTGATGTATCACCTGCAGGTCGGCACGTATACCGTGACCGATTCGCCCACGCTGTACGTGCCACTCACGCGTGGGATCGAGCAAGCCGCCGTCTGGATCACCGACGGCGATCTGCGATACGACACGATGGCCGACGACGTCGCCGATCCACGAATGCCCTCGCAGTACGCTCTCGCGTTTGCGCTCGTGTTCGTCGACCGCGCCGGAATCGACGTGACGGGGCGTCAGGTTTGGCAGGACCGTGAGACGATCTTTGGGCGACTCCAAGATCCGGGTCTCAATGCCTGGTATCAGTTAAAAGCTGCTCGATGATGTCATGACCCGGACACCACACTAGTGCAACGCCATCGAGATCCGGTCAATCCTCGCGCTCGCAGCACACCCATCCGCTGCGTTCCCGCTTCTCGAAATACGTCATGTATTCCTCGTCGCGGCGCCTTGCGGTTGGGCACGCTTCGAACCCGATCCCTTGACCGTTTCTCGACGGCGGTGCACTAGTCACCCCTCAACGTGACTGCCCGCACGGTGAGATCATCCACACGGTCGACATCCACCCGAACCCCGATTCCTGGCTGGCTGGTGGGCACATCGACCTGACCCTGCGAGTCCATCGTCCATTCGGGCGTCACGATGTCCTGCTCCCAGTAGCGGGCACTCGGACTGACATCTCCTGGGATGGTGAAGTTGGGGAGCGAAGCCAGGGCAACGTTGTAGGCGCGTCCGACGCCGCTCTCGAGCATGCCACCGCACCACACCGGGACACCATTGTGGCGACACAGGTCGTGGATCGCCTTCGCCTGCGTGATTCCACCCACGCGACCTGCCTTGATGTTGACGATCCAGCCGCTGCCGAGCGCCAGCATGTCTTCGGTCCGATCGACACCGGTGATCGATTCGTCGAGGCAGATAGGCGTGGCGATTCGGTCCTGAAGTTGGGCATGACGACGCAGGTCATCGTGCGCGAGTGGTTGCTCAATCATCATCAGCTGGTAGGCGTCGAGATCGGCGAGGTGGTCGGCGAGGCGTAGCGTGTAGGCGCTGTTGGCATCGGCCATCAGTGGTGCGTCTGGTCCGAGCGCGTCGCGCACGGCGCCGATGAACTCGATGTCGGCTCCGGGGCGGATCTTGATCTTGATTTTTTGATATCCGGCGTCCCTTGCCGACCGACACTTACCGACGAGGACATCTGGACTCTCCTGGATTCCGATCGAGACGCCTGTTTCTATCGACTCCCGCGTGCCCCCAATGACCCGAGACAGGCTCTGCTGCTCGCGTTCAGCCCAGAGAGCCCAGCATCCCATCTCGACGGCGGCTCGGGCCATGAGGTGCCCGCGGATGTTGGTACCAAGCCGAGTGTCCATCGCCGAGGGATTGGTGACACTCCCTCCCAGGGCGCGCGGGCCAATCCACTCGGTGATGGCGAGCCAAGCCGTATCGATCGTCTCGGCGGAGAAGTTCGGACGCTCACCGGCCACGCACTCGCTCCAGGCGGTGATCCCGTCGCCATCCTCGAGCTCCAGCAAGAGAATGCGTCGCGCCGTCGTCAAGCCCGACGAGATCTCGAACGGCTCACGGAGCGTCAGGCTGATCTCGCGAAGCCTCATCTGCGTCAAGCGAAGGGACATCAGCTGTCCTCTCCGCAGTTGCTGAGCACATACCAGGCGCGCTCCGAGTCACTTGCGAAAATGAAACCAGCCACGCGGTACCCGCCCGAGAGGTAGTGCCCGAAGGCCCTGCGCGTCGCGCGCTGCCAGCGTCGAGCATCGTCCGGGGAGGTGTTCTTTATCGCGGTGATGTCCAGCGGGACAGCGATTCGGACCCACGTCCGGTCGGGGAGGTCGGGACTCCGCCCAGATGAAACCCTGCCGGTCTCGATATCTGGGGTCACGGTCGGTGCGTCTGCGGCCTGTAAAGGTAAGGCAGGGGGCCCATCTGAGAGAGTGGCCTCGACCTTCGGATCGCTCAGTCGCCACTCCACGACAAGGCGGTCGGTGTCGAGCCCTCGATGCAACGTGCTTCCGGTGTTGCCGTACATGTTGACCACGTACTCCACCGGCATCGCCCCGAGCCCGTTCACGTTGAGATGGGCGTTTCGGGCGACCAGCGGGTCAAAGCTCCAGTAAGCGACTTCGACGCCGAGCTCCAGCAGACGCTCCCTTTGGTGGAGCTTGAGTTGGCGTCCCACCCCCGCCCGCCGGGCCTCTGGTCGGACGGCCAGCATGTCTGACCAGTGGGCCAGTCGCCCGTCTCGAACGCCGCTCATGCCAAAGACGAAGCCGAGAAGCCGGCGATTGGTGTCGAACGCACCGGCCGCCACGCCACCGACACGCTGAGACACCATCAGAATCGTGGCCGGCACGACGTCCACGAAGCCCGGTCCCCACGTGTCGCGCTGAAGCCTGACACAGGCCTCGAATTCATCACGCGTTTCGAGCGGGAGGAGGGTGATGGTGGACAGGTCGGGCACGGCCTTTTCCGAGCCTAGAATACATCGGGCGCGGAGCGCCACACCGGGGCCGTCGGGCGTCGTCCGCGGGGGCGCGGGGACCCTGGGCTGATGACGTCGCGGCCCGAATCCGATAGCCGGACCAGGGCGGCCGGGACGGTTGCGCTTTTACAACTAATAAATTAGTATTTACTGTAGCCCATGACGTGGCGAAGTCAATCAGCTCAGCGACATCTCGTCGCCAGCATCCTTATCGGCATGCCCTGCCTGCTGACGGGTGGCGGGGAACCCGGGTTCGGACTGGTAGCCCAGGAGGCGTCGTTTGCCCGTGTGTCGGGTCGCGTTCCGCAAGTCGAGGTGCGAGCACCCGGCGCGTTCGATCAGCGCGCCAGTCCGACAGCGGCGCACCGCGTGCGCTATCAGGTCAATGCCACGGTGCTCTTTCCTCTGTTCTCCATTCCCTTCGCTCATCGGGACAACGTCGGCTTTGCCGTGACCTCTGTGCAGGACTTCTCAAACCGTGCGAGTGGCCCGCTCCGAACCCACGAGCTGTTCGCGGCCTCGTTTCCCGAGCGGGCGCGAGGACTAAACCGCATGGGCTTTATCCGGGAGGCTGTCGGTCTTGAGCAGGACGGCGCGCGGTGGACGGCGCACTTCGGGGCGCTGTCGTCGAATCCGGAGACAAGCCGCAAGCAGGTCGATCTCGACTCGGACGAGAGTCTCCGAGCGTACACCGTGATGGATGGCTTCACCGACAGCGACCGGTCGTGGAATCGAGACGTTCGACTCCATCTCGAAGGGACGTGGTCGTCACCCGAAGACTTTTACGGGACCTTGATCCCGATCTGGCGTACGAAGCAGCTGGAACCACTGAATGCGTCCTTCCCCCAAACCGTCCCTGGCTACCCTGAGCCGCTCGGGTTTCTTGGCATTGTCATCCACAGCCTTCGCGTGGCCGCAGACGAGGTTCATCAGGGGAGCGAGCCGCGTAGGACCCGATACCCTTTCACCCACAAAGGCGAGCTCATGTACCTCTTCCTTCGGGGACACGGTGTCGACGGGCGGCGGCAGCGGCGGTATGTCGAGGATGGCCTGGTCCAATCGGGTGCAGTCCTCCACCGCCTCGACTACCGGATCTTGGACGACGACGGGGACTTGGTTCAGAAGTTCAAGCTGTGGACCGAACTCCCGGCTGGTCGACACGACCGGCGAGCCGCGCCCATCATGCCCGTGGCGTTCGAGTTCAAGGCGAAGTCGTTTCTCAAACTCGAGGCGGTCAGAGTGTCGGAGTCGACGACCTACCCGGACACTAGTGTGGTGAGTTCAACCGCACTCGTGTGGGGACTAGCTCAACCGCACTGGGACCTGGATCGTCCGACCCGTCCGCCACAGAGTCACTAGTGTGGTGCGTTTAACGCTTCTTTACACCGGTCGACCTTCGCGAGGATGGTGTCGGCATCCTTGGTCCAGATAAACGGCTTCGCATGCTGATTGTAATGAGTCAAGTAGTCGTGGATCGCTCGCTCGAGCGCCGGCACGCTGGTGAAGGTACCCCGGCGGAGCCGCGTGCGAGTGATCTCCGCGAACCAGCGTTCCACCAGATTCAGCCAGGAGCTGCTGGTGGGCACGAAGTGAAAGTGCACGCGGGGATGGCGCGTGAGCCAGCGCCGCACCTGGGGACTCTTGTGGGCACTCAGGTTGTCCAAAATCAGGTGCAGCGGCTGATCGGGAGGCGTCGCGCGTTCCAGCCGCCGGAGGAACTGCACGAATTCTTGACTCCGGTGACGGCGGCGGCATTCGCCGATCACGACGCCATCGAGCACGCGCAGTGCGGCATACAGCGTGGTCGTCCCGTAGCGGACGTAGTCATGGGTCTGGCGTTCGGGGACGCCGGGCCGCAGTGGCAACACCGGGCGCGTCCGGTCCAGCGCTTGGATCCCACTCTTCTCATCGACGCAAAACACCACCGCTTTGGCGGGTGGATTCAGATACAGCCCCACCACGTCGCGCAGCTTCTCGACGAAGTGGGGGTCGGTCGACAGCTTGAACTGCCCCACGCGGTGGGGCTGGAGGCCGTGTTGTCGCCAGATCTTACGAATCGTGCCGTCGCTCACGCCCTGCGCTTCCGCCAGGGCGCGACTACTCCAATGGGTGCCGGCCGGCGGGCGCGTCGTCAGGGTCGCGTCAACGATCGCCTGCACCTTCGTCAGGGTCAAGCGTGGGCGTCGGCCCGGACGCGTGGCGTCGCGGAGCACGCCCGGAACCCCCTCGGCCACAAACCGGCGCGCCCACAACCGCACCGTCATCCGACTGACGTGCAGCGTCCGGGCCACGACCATCGGCGAGGCCTGTTGCGCCAGCATCAACACGATCCGCGCCCGCCGCGCCACCTTCTGCGTCGTCGTCCCGCGCTCAGCCACCTGGGCCAACTGGGCTTGCTCGGTCGGCGATGCGTAGACACAGTACCGTTGAATGAACATGCGCTACCGTACCAAACGGGCAGCGCAAAGTACAGCGTTTCGTGTACAGCTATTTCGTACTCAGGACACTAGTACCACCTCACCTGGCTCATACCGGTCGAGGACGGTCTGGAGCTCCAGCAGAGAGGTGACCGGCTCGTCTTCGACAGCCTGGATCACGTCGCCCGGAACGAACCGGTTTCCCTGCCGGCGCGAGGGCCGAAGACCAGCCTCCGAGGCACCGCTTTCCGGGTCGACGTCAAGGACGAGCACACCAGTGGTGCCGAGACGCTTCACCACGGAATCGCTGATCGGTGGCCGCGTCACGAACCCGAGGCGTGGCGGCTGATACTCCCCGGTGGTGATCAAATGGGGGACGACCCGGTAGACGGTGTCCACGGGAATCGCGAACCCGATTCCGGCCGATGTGCCAGTGGTTGTCGCGATTGCCGTATTGACACCGATGACCCTTCCCGAGCTATCGAGCAACGGACCGCCTGAATTCCCAGGGTTGATGGCCGCGTCGATCTGGATGACACCTTCGATTTGGTGCCCGCTGACGCTTTCCATCTGGCGGTCGAGGGCGGAGAGGATCCCGCTGCTCAGCGTGGCGTTCAGGCCAAACGGATTACCGATCGCGTAGACGCTCTGCCCGACCTGCAGGCTCCCGCTGTCACCGATGTCCACCGGAGCGAGTCCGGGTGGCGGGGTGATGCGAAGGACGGCGAGATCATGTTGTGGCGACCCACCAACGAACTCAGCATCGTGAACGCTCTGGTCCGAGAGCACGACGCTTGCTCGACGCGCTCCCTGCAGGACGTGATAGTTGGTGACGATGTGACCGGTGTCGTCCCACAGAAAACCAGTCCCGGCACCACGGTGGAACTCCCGGACGGTCCCTGAGAAGATGTCCTCGCGCTGGTCCACCGTCGTGATGTACACGACGGAGCCCTGCACGCGGTCGAACAGGTCGACGACCGCCTGTTCATTGGTCCTGAGTGCACTGGGTGGCACGACGTCCGGTAGGAGCTCACTCGCCGCCGCCGGTCCCGTCATCGCCGGCCCCGAAAGGCTGGCACCCAGACCAACCAAGACACCGATTCCCACCCCGGTCACTGTCCACTTCAATCGAGTCATAGCCCTCAACCTTCCCAACACAGTCTCCGCCGTTCGCCCGTCAGGAACCCCACGAGTTCCCCGACTGCGAGTCCCACACTTCAGTTAGACGGCGGAGCAGGTCCGGGAGTTTGTCGAATTTGGCGCGACCAACGAACCCCAAAATCGCCACTGAAGGGAACCACGGCCATCCGTTTGACGTCTTACCATACATATGACTTTAGCATACAACACTCATGTAATTTGACTCTGTATGAATCATTTAGTATGATTTCGACAGCAATTGAGAAAGGGAGGCAGAACATGTTGAGCCTAAATCGTTGGAACCCGTTTGAAGAGATCAGCGACTTTCACCGTGATATCGACCGCGCATTTGGCCGCTCCGGAGCCTCAACCCTAGGTGGCTCTTCGTGGCTTCCTGCCGCGGAGGTCACATCCGGGTCTGAAGGTTGGACAATCCGGATGAGTCTTCCGGGAATCGACCAGAAGGATGTCAGCGTCGATCTAGATCACAGTGTGCTGACCATCAGCGGTGAGCGAACTGCGCGTGATGACAAGACCAAGAAGCATCTTTCCGAGTTGAGATACGGACGTTTCACGCGAAGCTTCACCCTTCCGGATACGGTCGATGCCGAAAAGGTGGCAGCGAAGTTCGAGAACGGAATGCTTGAACTGACGCTTCCGGTAACGGAGGCGAAAAAGCCGAGGCGGATCGAGATCGCCGCTTAGGGGGGCCTCGGTCGTACGCACCAAGGGCCGGGATTCCTTCCGGAATTCCGGCCCGTCTTCACTCTCAGAGGCTCAGAGCCTCAGAGGCCCAAGGCCTTCGAGGCTGACAGCGAAGGCTACTTTTTCTGGTTTTCTATCTCGGCAAGCTCGGCCGCTTCCTTGGCCTTCTGCTCTTCCTCGAAAAACTCCCGCTGCCAGTCTGGCATCTCCTGCGGTCCCGCAACCATTCCGACGATATCAGGGTCGTGGTCGGTGGGTCGCGGAGCGGCCTCTGCCTTTCTGGATCGCACCTCCGACCTGCGGCTTTCCTTCATCTTCTGGCGTTCCATTCGAGCGCGTTCGCGCTGACGCTTTGTCTGGGTCGGTCGTCCTCGGTTTGCCAAGGTTACCTCCGGGCAAATGGTGGTTGGGCGAGCTCCCGCGGGAACTCGATAGCTCTGCACTATTGTACCAAAACCGCTGTTGGCCCGAGGCGGTGTCGTCCCGGAAGTACCCGAGCTCGGGTCGGACTATCAGTCGGATTGGCGGCGGAGGGCCCCGATGTATTCCTCGAGGGCTCGCCGCTGTTCGCTAGCCGAGTCTGGCAGGGTTTCGAAGTAACGCTCGTACCACTCGATGGCCCGCTCGACGTCGCCCTGCTGCTCCCAGCCCTCGGCGACCACCATCAGGGCCTCATCCTGCAACGGATCGAGTGCGATCGCCGTGAGAGCCGCCTCTACCGCTTCCGCTGAGTGTCCTCTCAGCGCGGCAACCCGCGCGACGGCGAGACTCGCAACCGCCCGGTCCGCGTCGCGCGACGGCTCGGGAAGCATCTCGATCTCGAGCGGCGTGACCGCGACCTGTTCGGGTGGCGTCATGTCACTCGGCACGCTTGCGGTGATGACGTAGGGACCGGGAAGCAGGTCGGCGAGCTCGTCGCCGTCCAGCACAAAAGTCGTCCTCGCGGGCGCCAGCCCGAGGCGCCGTCCAGACGCCTCGACATCGGGGTCCAAAAGCCGAGCTTTCCAGTCGAGGTTGTTGAGGACCTTTCCGCCTCCCGGTGTGGCGACGCTCAGCTCGACCCGAAACTCCCACGGCAGGTTGCCAGGTACGTCGTCCAGCGCGATCGCCGCTTCAGCAGCGGCACCTTCCGGGTCGACTCGCACCTGGTTGCGAGCCCGGCGTGCTTTCACGTTGAGCAGCACCAGGTCGAAGACCAGAGGCTGACCGGCGAACACAGCACGGACGTCCGCCTGGCTCGTGAGTCTGATTTCCAGTGTGGCGTCGACCAGGTCAACTCGGCTGGCGGGGCGCGATCCTGGACGGATCGTCGATACCACCACGGCGCACACGACGAAGAGGGCCGCAGCCGTCGCCGCGAACAGCGTGACCTGTAGCACCTTCTCGACGAGACGCCACATTCCCGCCGAGAATAGCACGCACGCGACGCTCAGAAGCGGTAGGCGACCCGTGATCCAATGTGGGCAAGGTCGAGAGTGTGGGTGTTAGCCAACACCCTGAGCCAGCGCGCTTCAGCGCCAACCGTCAGACCCTTCCACAGCCTGATGTCTACGCCGCCCCCGACTGTGAGCGCGAGGCCGAGCTCTGCACGGTCGAAGTCCCCCGGGAAGATCGACGGTCTTTGGTCTCTTCCGATGTTTCGCAACAGCTCGGGAACTCCGTCGTGGTCGCTGCCGATCTGGTCTCCGAAGCTGAAGGACAGCTCCTCAGATATCCGACCCACGCCACCGCCACCTGACACGAAAGGAATGACCCGGTCGACGATCGGGAAGTCGACGACAAACTTCGACAGAAAGCCGGTGACGGCACCATCCCGCTCAAAAGCGAATCGGGGAGCGAAGCTCAGTGGTTGGATGAAAAAGTCGTCGTCTGACAGGTCAAGTCCCGAGACGTGGAACACCTCGAAGTCCAGGCCCAGCGTTCGCGTTATCCGTACCCCGGCACCGCCAGATGTCAGGACGGCGCTTCCTCCGTTGCCGAATGATCCGCCTACCAGCCCAAAGACGCGGCCACCGGTTTCCGGTACTTCCTGAGCGATCGCGGTCGTCGTCATCGGCGCGCCGAGAGCCACGGACAGCACCATCGCGCGTATGAGTCTGACGATAGGCAGAGTTCCGGTCATTTCTTGCAATCTCCAATGACGTCACTGGCGTGGGGCGGTGTGACGGCTTCGGCAGGCGGGTGTTCGACTCTTCCTAGCTTAGACCGAATCGAGCACCAGGATCACTACGTCAAAGTCTCTGTGCTAACATGCTCGCCTTCCACCACATGGGTGCTACCTTTTGTTGCTTTCGTAGCGCCATTCACCCAGGAATCTCGACCACTCAATCAAAACCCGCGGCAGCTCTCCCGGCACTCCGTATAGTCCAGAGAGAGCCGGTCGCAGCCGGAACCGGGGAGGAGAGTCGAGATGCCGCAATCGCCCTTGGGCTGGATTCACGTCGCCTTGGCGCTGGCCGCCCTTACCGCGGGGGCCGCGGTCGCGATCGCGGCCAAGGGGACGACACGGCACCTCCGGCTGGGGCGGACGTACGCATTCCTCATGCTCGGGGTCAACGGTACGGCGTTCATGCTCTTCGGATTGTTTGGGAGATTCGGCCCGTTCCATGTGGCTGCGTTCTTGAGCCTGCTCACCATCGCTGCCGGCTGGATCCCCGCACGGTCTCAGTCGTCCCGACGGTGGGTCGAACGCCACGCGTATTTCATGAGCGGGTCCTATGTTGGGCTGCTCGCGGCGGCCGCCGCCGAGACACTTGGTCGGATCCCGGACACCCCGTTCTGGGGCATGGTGATCTCCGCCACGGTAGCCGTGAGCATGGTCGGCATTGCCGTGATGCGTCGATATCTCCCTGCGGCGCTCGCGCCCTTTCGCCGCTAGCAGAGGGGTCGTTGGCGGTGGGGTGTTTATGATTACGGCGGTGGCCTATGAGGCAGCCGTGCGAGGGGCTAGGGCATGAATGTCGTTCCACTTCTCAGTCTGCTGCTGTTCACCTTCGGGGTCTTCACCTTCGGAGGTCTCTCCTTCCTGTGGCTTCAAGGTGCGCTGGGTCGACGGCGTAGGCGGAGCGGACGGTCTGACCCGGTCGGGCGTATCAACCTCGTCGAAGGTGCAATCTCGTTCACGACCTTCGTCTGGTTCGTACTAAATCTGGTCTACACGCTGAGCTCACTGGGCCCGGCTTTTGGCCGGAGCGGGCTCTCGCTGGCGCTCTTCGCCAATGCTTTTCTCTTCCCGCCGTTGCTGTTCCACGTCTTTTCACGTCCGGCTGGTCGATCCGGTGACCGGCCCTTCGCCTGGAGAGTCGTCTTGCGGGCGCTGTATGTGTTGGGGCCGGCGATGGCGGTGGCAGTGAGCGTTGCGGGCTATCAGATGGCTGGTCTGCCGGTCGATGAGCAGGGGCCCCACGGCGCGTTTCTCGACGCCGCCGGTGTCCTGCTTGGCGTCCTCATGATCGTCGCGATGAGCTCCAATATCGGGCCTTTCGCCACATCCAGGCTGCGCAGCGAAGGAACTACGGAACGCTCGCTGCGGGTGGGGATGCGGGGGATGTTGGGGATTGTGATCGTCCTTATGGGCTTGGTCATCCTGTCGAACCTACGCCTGCTCGAATTCGGAGAGCTGATGCGCACGGTCGTCTACTCGATGCCGCTCTTAATGTTTTTTTTCCAATTGTTCTTCACAGATCGCTATGCCTTCTTTGACTTGTTCGTCAAACGCGGTCTCTCCTTGCTGGCGGCGATCCTGCTTCTGACCCTGTACTTCAGCCTGGTCTTGCCTGTCTTGGGCGGCTTCGATTTCGCCTGGGCCGAGCCCTGGGTCTATGCCATCGCCCTCCTGCCGGTCGCGGTCGTACTCCCGTCCTTGTACCGAAGGGTGGGGGCGTGGGTAGATCGGGTGTGGCTTGGCCGACGGTTCACGACGGTGGAGGCGGTGAAGCAGTTTCTCGCGAGCATGCAGTTCTCCACGACTGAGCGTCAGCTGGTAGACCGCGCCGAGCAGGGCATCTCGCTTATCTTTCGGGCACCCACGCGGATCGATCTGCAATCGGGCAGGTCCCTCCCGGCTGAATTCCAGAGCAAGCTCGACGTGCCGATCCACGGCGGGCGCGGCCAGGTCGGTATGATGCACCTGGGTCCGCGTGCGGCCGGTGCGCCGTTCTTCAGTGAGGACCGCTCGCTGCTGAACTCACTGGCGGAGGTCTTTGCCCACATGCTCGAGAACACGCGGCTGCAGGAGCGAGACCAAGCCCAGGAGCGCAGGGCCAAGGAACTATCACTGCAAGCGAGCCGGTCGGATCTCAAGGCGCTGAGGGCTCAAATCAACCCGCACTTTCTTTTCAACGCCCTCAACGCGATCGCCGGCCTGATTCACAAGGATCCCGGCCGCGCTGACCGGACCGTCGAGCAGCTTGCCGAGGTGTTCCGGTACACGCTGCGCCGATCTGAGCGCGAGTGGGCCCCCCTTGAAGATGAGTTCGAGTTCGTCAGGGCGTACCTCGAGGTGGAGCAGGCCCGGTTCGGAGAGCGACTGCAATGTCGCGTGACGCTCGACGATGCCGTCGCGTCGACCTTCGTCCCGACCATGATGGTCCAGACCCTCGTGGAGAACGCCGTGAAGCATGGGGTCGCGGCGGTCCGGGGCCGGGGACAGGTCGAGGTCGATGCTCGCGCAGACGGCAACCACCTGCGCATTGAGGTGGCCGACAACGGTCCCGGGCTGTCCGATGCTCGCCCCTCTACCCAGGCGAACGACTCCGGCTACGGACTGAAGAACATTCGTGAACGACTCCGAGGGTACTTCGAGGATCGGGCCGAGCTCGTCCTGCGACGCGATGAGGGACGACAGATGACGCTCGCGGGGATCCTGATGCCGCTCACCGCCCACGCACCGGGCCCCAGTACGGCGGATCGCGAACCGGTCGAACGTGCTGGAACGAGACCATGATCCGAGCGGTACTGGTCGACGATGAAGAGCCGGCGCGCGACCGCCTGCGGGCCTTGCTCGGTGAGCTCGACCAGGTCAGCGTGGTTGGAGTGGCCGAAGATGCCGATGAGGCGTTGCAGAAGATCGCCGAGCTTCGGCCAAATCTCGTCTTTCTCGATATCCAAATGCCCGGAAAATCAGGATTGGAGCTTGTCGCGTCCCTTCCTCCACCGCGGCCACGGATCATCTTCTGCACGGCCTTCGATCAGTACGCCGTCGACGCCTTCGAGCACGACGCGGTTGGCTACCTTCTGAAACCGCTGAGTCGTAAGCGTTTGGCGCATGCCGTCGACCGCGTTCGGCAGTCAATGGACGAGCCGGAGATGCTTCGACGCGAGGTCGTGGTCGCCTCGCAGGCACAAGCGCGACTTCTTCCCCACGCTCGTCCTGCGGTCAGCAGTCTGACGGTGACGGGGACCTGTCGTCCGGCCCGCGGCGTCGGTGGCGACTACTACGACTTTCTCCCGATCGACGACGGTCGACTGGGTGTCGTCGTAGGGGATGTGTCAGGCAAGGGGCTATACGCCGGTCTATTGATGGCGGGTCTACAGGGCCGACTTCAGACCTTGGCGCCGCAGCACGGCGCGGACCTGGCTGCTCTGATGGAAGAGCTGAACGGGCTAATTTACGCCTCCACCGACGGCGATAAGTACGCGACGCTCTTCTACAGCGTGTATGACGACGCGACTCGGACCCTGAACTACGTCAACGCCGGCCACAATCCACCCCTTATCGTGCGGACCGACGGCTCGCTTGAACGACTCGAGCCGACCGGTATGGTGATCGGTCTGATGCCGGAGGCGGAGTTCACGCAGGCAGCACGGCAACTCGGTGTCGGTGATACGCTCGTGCTCTTCACAGATGGGGTGACTGAGGCAGTGAACCTGGACGGTGAGCCATTTGGTGACTCCCGGTTGGAGCAGCTGGTGACGAGCGGTCGCGCGTCGCGACCAGCCGAGCTCGAGACCCAGATCATGCAGGCCGTCGACCGGTTTACGGGAAGCGGTCAACAGCACGATGACTTCACGGTCGTCGTTGCACAAGTTCGATCGCCAGATGTGGATGGCGATGCCTCCCATGATCCGAGCGCTGCTCGTTGACGACGAACAGCTCGCGCGTGAGCGGATCCGCCGCCTGCTCACGGCCTTCGATGATCTTGAGGTCGTCGGCGAGGCCGAAGATGGCGAGCAGGCGGTCGAGCAGATCCTCGAGTTGAAACCCGATCTCGTATTCCTCGACATTCAGATGCCCGGATGTAGCGGGATGGAGGTCGCGGCCTCTATCCCGTCGCCCCGTCCGAGAATCGTCTTTTGCACGGCGTTCGAGGAGTATGCCGTCGACGCATTCGAGCTCCACGCGGTCGACTACCTCCTCAAGCCGATCAATCGCACTCGGCTCGCGCGGGCCATCGACCGCGCCAGGGAACTGCCTGAGACGAGCGACGAAGGGTCCCTGGAAGAGCTCAGCAAGGCAGCTGATTTGTATCCCGCGCGCTTTCTGGCGAAGCACGGCACCCGCTACCGGGTGGTTCCCGCCCACGACGTGGTGGCATTCGCCTCTGAAGGGGGACTGACCCGGCTGCGAACGGCCGACCGGCACTACTGGATGCCGCCGAGCCTGACGGAGCTTTGAGGGGCGTCTCGATCCGTCCCGGTTTTGCCGAGTCTCGCGCTCGGCCATCGTCAATCTGGATGCGGTGCGAGAGGTGAAACCTCTACCGGAAGGCTGCGGGGAAGCGACGCTGTCGAACGGAGAGCGCGTGGAGGTCAGCCGCCGCCGGTTCAAGACCCTGATGGACCGCCTTGCGGTGTGAAGATGTTCCCGTCGATCGTAGGCATCACCGTGAGACCGGCGCGGGTGGTCACGACTCGGACGGCCGGTTGGTCCGATGCGTTGTCGGGGGGCGCGTAGGTCACGCGATACTGGGTACTCACCAGCCGGTGCTTCCGAGCGATGTCTTGGCCCAACTGAGGCAGCAGGGTGCGGAACCCGATGCCGGTGCTGAGCGAATCGTAGGAACCCCCTGTCGCTTGGCTGATGTCGATGCCCCACCTGACCTGATGCCCGTGTGGTTGGACCCACAAACCCGCAGCGGGCGCGTACATTCGGGTGTGGACTGTCGCATGCGTTTCCAACAGACGCTGCATCATCCTCTCGAAGGGCCGCGGCCGTTGCTGGGTGCTCGCCTCAGGGCCGGTGGTGGCCATCATCACGATGACGGGAAAGTACTGGCGTTCCTTGTCGTCGGCGAGATCCTCTGCTTCTTCGATCAGCGCATCGAGAAAGACTGCCGGCCCGTGTTGTGGCACGGTCAAGCCGATGCCACTCAATAGTTCCTCTCGGTCGGTGGTGTGCTTGGTCATGAACTGCACTCGCTCCGAGATGGTCGCGAGGCCCACCGGGACCTCCTCAGGGAGCTCGTCCACGAAGAGTCTCAACCCCTCGCGTATGTGAGCGAGCACTGCATGGCCGCCTGGCCCGTTGTCGACAAAAACCGTGACGCGCACTGGCCAGTCGATCGGTTCGAGATCGAGCGTTTCACACTTCACGTCGTCCCACCGGACGACCACGTCCTCGGGCGTCAGGTCGGTGACCGGTTCACCGCCGGCATCGCTGAGGCTCACGAACAGCGACTGGGTTTGGGCCAACACCAACTGATCGGCATTCCAGGGTGCGCCCAACACGATGAGGGCGAGTGCAGTCAGCGCTCCGGTGACCGGCAGACGGGCAGACAGCATGGGAGCCCTCATGCTACCTCTTTCCGGCGCTTCATTCCTCTATAGTCACGGTCGTATGGCCGGGAACATCCCATCGCCCGTCGTCGAGGTCGACGACCTGACGTTCACCTACAGCGGTGCCGCCAGTCCCGCCGTTACGGGCCTGGCTTTCCGCATCAGCCGCGGCGAGATCTTTGGGTTTCTCGGTCCCAGCGGCGCGGGCAAGTCGACCACGCAGAAGGTCCTGATCGGCCTGCTAAAGGGCTACAGCGGCGCTATCTCCGTCTTCGGCCGTGACCTTGCGGCGTGGCGCTCGGACTATTACGAGCGGGTGGGCGTCTCGTTCGAGCTGCCGAACCACTATCTGAAGCTGACGGGAACA
The DNA here is from genome assembly GCA_965249105.1 of Vicinamibacterales bacterium. Lineage (GTDB taxonomy): Bacteria > Acidobacteriota > Vicinamibacteria > Vicinamibacterales > UBA8438 > CAUZIB01. Next base: position 5,043,005 of record OZ252219.1, read on the forward strand.
GAGAACTTGACCTACTTTCGGTCCCTCTATAACGACGAGACCGGAGAGCCTGACGCACTCCTCGATCTCGTCGGCCTGCAGGACGACGGCGATACGCTGGTCGCGCAGTACTCCAAGGGCATGAAGACTCGGCTCGGCGTCGCCCGCGCGTTGCTCAACAATCCGGGGTTGATCTTCATGGACGAGCCGACCGCTGGACTCGATCCAGTCAACGCACGACGCGTCAGGGATCTGATTCGGGCACAAAAGGAGGCGGGGCGCACGGTGTTTCTCACCACCCACGACATGACCGTCGCCGACGAGCTGTGCGATCGCGTAGCGTTCATCGTCGACGGGCAGATTCGCCTGATCGAGTCGCCGCGCGAACTGAAACTGGCGCACGGCGAGCGGACGGTCCGGGTCGAGTACGGCCTCGACAGGCACACCGAGCGGCGCGAGTTCCCGCTCGCGGGCCTGGCTGACAACGAACAGTTCTTGGATGTTCTCCGCCGAGGGTCGATTCAGACCTTGCATACCAAGGAAGCGACCCTCGAGGACGTGTTCATCACGGTCACCGGCCGAGGGTTGCGGTGAACCGACTGCTCGCCACCGTCCGCGTGGACACCCGGCTGCAATCTCGCAACGGCTTCTACTACGCCGTTGGATTCGTTCTGCTCTGCTGGTTCGTCGTGCTGAGCCAGCTGCCCGAGGTTGACTGGGGCTTCGTGCTGCCCGTCGTTGTGTTCGGGAACCTGACGATGGTCAGCTACTACTTCATGGCTGGGCTGGTCCTGCTGGAGAAGGGAGAGGGGACACTCGAGGCCCAGGTCGTGACGCCGCTTGCCGACTGGGAGTACCTCGCCTCCAAGATCGCCACGCTCACGGCGCTGTCACTGGTCGAGCATCTGGTGATCGTCTTCTCCGCATACGGCCCCGGCTTCGGAGTGGTCACGCTGATGAGTGGCGTCGTGATTGCGGCGGTTCTCTATAGCCTCGTCGGTTTCATCGCGGTGGTACGCTACGACTCGATCAATGAGTATCTGTTCCCGTCGGCGTTCTTCCTCGTGCCTCTGTCCCTTCCGCTCCTGCACTATTTCGGCTTCTGGGAAACCCCCTTCATGTATCTACACCCGTTTCAGGCGCCGCTGGTGCTCCTGCAGGGCGCGTTCAGACAGCTCGATACGGCGGAGTGGGTGTACGCGGTTGGGTACTCGGCCGCATGGATCGCCATCTTGTTCCGATTCAACCAACGCGCGTTTTCCCGTTTCATCGTGAGCGCGGAGGCGGCTCGATGACGACGCTGAGTGGTGTCGTACGGGCCCTCGGCCCCATCGACTTCAAGAGCGTGCGTCGGGATTCGATGCTGCGCTGGCTGGTGGCGTTGCCGGTCGCTCTGGGCCTGGCGGCGCGCTGGGGGGTGCCGCCGCTGACGAGCTGGCTCGCTGGGCGCTACGCCTTCGACCTGACGCCGTACTATCCGCTGGTCATGAGCCTCATGGTGCTCGCGGTGCCCGCGTTTATGGGTTGTGTCGTCGGTTTCCTGCTCCTCGACCAACGGGACGACCACACCTTGACGGCGCTGCAGGTCACACCTCTGACGCTGAACGGCTACCTGATCTATCGCACCACCGTACCGATGCTGCTGAGTGTCGTGATGACGATGTTGCTGATTCCCCTTGCCGGTTTGGTCAACCTGGACTTCCTTCCTGCCCTCCTCGCCGCGCTCGAGGCTACTCCGATCGCCCCACTCTATGCCGTCTTCATGGCCGCATATGCCGCGAACAAGGTCCAGGGCTTCGCGTTGGTGAAGGGTGCCGGAGTTCTGACCTGGGCCGCGATATTCTCGTATTTCGTTTCGTCTGACTGGCAGTGGGCGTTCGGCATCGTCCCGTTGTACTGGCCGGCCAAGGTCCTCTGGATGTTGGAAGCTGGGGAGACGGGCACGTGGTTCGTGCTGGTGGTCGGGCTGCTGTATCAGGCGCTGCTTCTGGTGTTGTTGCTACGACGCTATAACCGCGTGGTATGTCGATAGCCCACAGACCCGTCGCCGACGCGGTATATCCTGAGGGTTGGCATCTGGGTCGGGTCGGTATCCCGAAAAGGGGAATGAGATGCATCGTCAAATGGCGGGCAGGTTCAGGGGTAACATGCGGCGAGTTGTCGCGGCGGTGACTGTGGTGGTGTTGGCTCCTCTCGCCGTGATCGAAGCGGGGCAGGAGCCCGCAGATGTGGCGGGCGACTGGGCGCTGGAGGTGGTGACCGATGCGGGCGGCACGACGACACCGAGTGTCACGCTGGAGCAAGACGGCGCGACGCTCAGCGGCCACTATTCCTCGGCGACTCTTGGCGAAGCTGATGTGATGGGGACGGTCGACGGGAACGGTTTCCGCTTCGTGTTCGACGCCGAGCTGCAGGGACAAGGGTTTGAGGTGACCTACACCGGCACCCTACAAGAGGACCGCACCCTATCCGGCGAGATCGACCTCGGTGGCCTCGCGAGCGGAACGTTCACCGGCACGCGGCGCTGAGTCGCGCGCGCGTGGCTGCTACTGCTGGTCCTCCGTTGTCTCGGCGGCATTCGGGTCGACGGTACCGAAGTAGCCCAGCATCATCTCTTCCCAGGTCTGGTCACCCCAACGCACGGTCTGGGTCGGGTCGGGGTTGAACCGGTTGTTGGGGGAGTTGTCGTAGTGGAACTCCGCCTCCAGCGTCGAGCCCTTCGGCATGAAGATCGGCTCCTCGAGCTCATAGCGAAGCTGCCAGTTGAAATCGAAGTTCGGCACCCAGAGCGCAACCACCTCACTCCCGTCCTCGTGCCTCACCGTGTATTTGGCTGACTTCCCGCGCACGTGCATGTGCGGCATCATGCTTGAGAGATAGGTGTCTTCCTTGATCGGTCGGTTGGCTGTCACCTTGTAGTGTGGGTTGCCTGGCTCGATGGCAAACATGAAGTTGACCATCTGTCCGCCACCCGCCCGACGCACGCTCGCACCCGGCCCCTTGGCCAGCACGACACCCCAGCTGCTCTGGTCGTATACTTCCTCGCCGATCGTCGTGTAGTGCATCTGCGCCTCGATATCGGCGCCGGCCGGCAGCTTCACCGCCACCCCGTCTTCGAACACGGTTCCGAGCCGGTTCGGCACGTATCCGCCAACTCGGGCGCCCCTGGCTGGGGTCCGCGAGCGGTCACGCCGGGCCTTGACTTCAGCGGTCGCCAGCTTCCCGTCGTCCTCAAGCACGATGGGGATGACGTGGTGTAGCACGCGACGGTCGCCCGGGCGAAACTCGTAGGCCGAGATCCAGGTGTCTTCCGGCAAGTTGGTCGGGACCGTTACGTAGGAGTACGGGACCGTGCCGTCGGCCGGTACGCGGAAAGGCTCGAGCATCGTGAAGATCAAATCGGGTTCGCCGATCGACCAACGCTCGGCGAACTGTGGCACGTCGGGCAGGTCGGAGTCGTTGCCCTTGACCGCCCCGCCGTCGACCCAGGCGGCGATTGTGTCGATCTCCGTCTGCGCGAGGCTCGCGTCGTTTCGGTACGCCCGAACGCTGGAGTCCGCGCCCCACGGTGGCATCTCGCGTGCGAGCACCTTGGCTTTGACGGCGCGCGCCCACGGCCGGGCGTCTTCGTACGTGATGAGCGACATCGGGGCCAGATGGTCCGGCCGGTGACACGCCACACAGTTCTCATACAGAATTGGCGCGACATCCTTCGTGAACGTCGGGACCCCTTCCGCCGCCTCTGCGGCGGCCAGTTGTGCCCCGCCCGCCGCAAGCACCAGCGCGCATACGCCGACCAGCGTTGTCGATACCCGCATCCCACACTCCCGTCCTGAAGGCTGTTCTTCCGAATTTATACACATTCAGCAGCCAATGTCCATGATTTGGGGAGCGGCTGGCTATCCGTCCGCCTGGGGTGGTTGCCCTCCCGCGGAACCGAGACGTATAGTGGCCTTCGACCGCCGTACACCGCCCCAGGAACCGAGTCGGGAATCAAAGGACGCCAGAAATGTCTCGTTTGATGGGATGCACGATCCTCGCGTCGGCGCTGGCTGTTGCCACACCGGTGGAAGCCCAACCCGACGGGTGGGCCGGCACCTGGCGCGGCGCATTGACGACGACGACGACGACGACGACGACGATCGAGGGCGATAGCACCGACGTGACCCTCACCATCGTGGCGAAGGACGGCGCCTACACGGGGGTTGTGACTGGCTTTGCTCCGGGCACGGAGGTCCGTCTTTCCGACGTGAGCGTGGACAATGCGGTACTCACCCTAAAGGGCGCCACCGAGACCGATTTCGGTCGGCTGTCGTTCGTCTACGACCTCACCCGTGAGGATGATGCACTCACCGGAACGGGACGCCTCGTGCTGGGCTCGGCGGAGTTCGACGTATCGATCGAGCTGTCGCGGGCGCGACGCACCGAGGTGGCGCAGCCGCAGGTCGAGCAGCGGATCTCCTACTTCTCCGGCGAGTGGACGTTCGAGTACACGGGAGGCGAGTTTCCACCCCTGAGCATTGGCACCCGCTCGGGCACCGTTCGATTCAGCCGCGTTCCCCATGGGCCTTTCGTGCAAGCGCAGGTGACGGGGGAGGTTTTCGGCGAGCCTTACGAAGAAGCCTGGACGATCGGGTTCGACGAACACACGCGGACCGTGTTGTGGCAGGAAGAGTTGTCGACCGGTGATCAGCTGGTCAGCCTCGGGAACTGGACGAGCCCCATCGGGATCACGTTCCTCACCGCCCCGATCGACTCCGATGGGCGCGTCTACGTTCTGAAGCGGAGGATGCTGGTCACCTCTGATACGGTGTTCTCGGTGACCGACGAGTTCTCGGTGGACGGTGGACCGTTCGGGCGCCTGGGCAACGGCTCATACATTCGCGCCAACTGATCGGATGGGTGAGGACACTCCGCTAGTGGCACAACCCGACGCCTTCCACCAGCAGCGTGGAATCGAACCCAGTGCGAGCCGTCGAATCGGTGACCTCGATCAATAGGGCCTCGACTTCAGTCGGTGGAATGGGCTCACGAGCGCCGGTATGCGAGTAGAACTGCCCCCATGGCACCGTCACGCGGTCGCCTTCCCGGATCACCGCGCTCGCATGGTAATGGGTGACCGCCGTGCGCACCTCGATCCGATAGCGCATAGGCTCGGGCGCCCGCGCGTCGATATACACACCCGTGGAGGCGGAAAGATCGAGAGACCTCCGGAGGGCAAGCGCGACCCATCGCTCGGGGTTCTCTGATGTGGCCTGCGACAAGTAGTACGACAGCGTCAGCGGCCCATCGGGAGCGAGCTCGATGGAGGCGTTCGAGTCTTCATCGCGCTCGACCCGGAACTCGTCGAGAGCCAGAGCCGTTCGCTGTGTGCACGGCAAGACGTCCGGTGGCGGCTTCGGATAGGCCACGTCAACTCGGATGGGATTCGAGAGGATCCATGGCACGTCGGCCGCCAGCAGAGGGTGAGAGTCGAGGTAGACCTCCGCTCGATAGACTCCGCGTCCAGGCTGATGAACCAGGCCGCCGTTGCGTGTTTTGGCAACGACTCGACCATCCTTCTTGAGGACCACTCGAGTTGACAGCTCCTCGGCCGCCTCGACCGACACCTTGATACGACCGTCAGACCCACGCTTGAACTCGAACTGCTCGGGCTCGCCGGCGCCCCGAACGACCGAGAAGAAGTCACCCGCTCGGACCGCGGTTTCAGGCTGGTCGCGATACCGGTGGTCGATCCCTAGCCCGACGAATCCCAGCACCATACGGTACGAGGGAATCGGAACGCTCACACTGTCGCCGAGGCGGAAACCGCCGTGAGCGTTCGAGGCGTAGAACCCGACCACATCGCCCCGACTCAATAGCTCGTCCCAGCGCGACAGCGCGTACGCCGGAGACTCCAGGCCGCTGACGAAGTAGTGGCGGTTGAACAACGAGAACCCGGCCCACGTCAACGTGCGCCAGATCGACCCCGCTCGCAAATACGATGTGAGGTTGAGGATCTCGATTCCGTCCGGAACGAAATCGTCGTCCCAGTAGCTCCAGCGATATCTCTGATCGTCCGGATAGGCGAGCACCGCCATTCCCCCCCACTCTCGGATGTCGCGGGCGGCGGCGGGGGGGTACGAAGGGAGGGTGTATCTCGGCAGTGACTGAGCACCTGACACGATGAGCCGCCCCTCGGGCAACCCAACCTCAGACCCCCCTACGAATCGCACGCCGTTGACGGTCGTTGAGCCGGCGGCGGCCAGGTGAGGAGCCCCGTGGTCACTCATCAAGAGGAACGCCACGCGGGCATCGCGGGCCTGACTCGCGATCTCCTCGAAGGAACCGAGGCCGTCAGACAGGGTCGAGTGCACGTGAAACGCTCCCCACAGGTAGGCGTCTGATGTCGGGGGCGCGTAGGTGGTCAAGATCAGCCCGCGAATCAACACGAACAGCGCCACGAGCAGAGCGAGACTCACTACGACCCGCCGCGTGATTCCCATCACCCAGCACATGATAGTCGAGCAAGGCGGCCGACCGTCTCCGGTGCTGACCGGCAGCTAGAGCCGGATGACCCTTTTCGGATACTATGAAACGAGAGCAGACTTCATCTACGGCGAGCAGGGAGAAACCGATGTCGACTCGACTTTTTTGGGTAGCCATACTTGCAACACTAGTTGCACCAGCAGCCTTCGCCGCTGACGTCGCGGAGTATCGGAAGGTTGACGTGTTTATCGCAGACGAGAAAGGCGACGAGAAGAAGAAGGATGCCAGGCTCGAGATAGACACGGATGCCTCCGAGATCCGCCTGGTTGACGAGAGACGAGGCGCTGAGCGTGCCACGTATGCGGTCATTCCGTTTGACAAGCTCACTGGGTTGGCCTACCGGCCCGAAGCGGGCGGCAAACCCTGGGGGGGGATCGTCACGAGGACCCCCGACACGCATTGGCTGACGATTCGGTCTGACGTATTGCCGACGGGGTCCATGAGGCTCCGTCTGGACAAGAGCAACCAGCAAGAGCTCCGGCAAGCGTTGCGAGAGGCAACCGGACTCATTGATGACGTAGGTCTAGCTCTGCAGTAGTTCCCAGGTGAAGATGTCGCAGGCGACGCGATAAGAGCAGCGTTGAACTCTGACGCCGTCTTGTCGCTCTGACGAAAGCCTCTGCCTGGGCTGACTTTTTTTTCCCGCGTGCGTGCACTTCCGTGCAGACGCGAGGTAGCAACCGGGTCCCCGGTTTGCAACCAGTCCAGATAGCGAGCACGGCTCGTAGCGGTGAGGTTGGCCACTGAGTCTGGAGACCTGAAGTGATGTACAGACGCACCCCCGACGTTGTCGAGTCGTTGCTGGAATGGGCCGGGTATGGGCTCGGCTACAGCGAGGAAGAGGCCCTCCCTGTCGACGAACAGGCTGCGAGAGCCGCCCCGGCTGCCAAACCAGCTCCGGCTGTCAGACCGGCTCCGGCTGTCGGTGCTCCACGCCTTCGTGTCGGTCGTGACCAGCGGTTTCAGGTGTGGCGCGACCTCGGAGAGGGCTTGGTCGAGCGCTGGGATCTCTGGAAGGCCCGGGGGGTCGTGTCGATGGCGGGTCGTTGGCAAACGTGGACCGACGACCTTCGAGCACACGCTGGCGAGCTCCGGGGACTGACTGATAGGTCTCGTTCGCAGTGGCGACAGCTCTGGTCGACCTGGCACTCGCGCGTGAGCACCTGGAGACAGAGACGATCCGAGCCTCAGCCAGAGCGGCAGCTGGAGAGTGGGCGAGTCCTCCTGCCGATTCAGCGCGACCGAAACTGGAAGGTGCTGCAGCGCGCCTCTCTCGATGAGCGTCAACGGTCTGGTGTCGACGGTCAATCGCCCGTCATCGACTCATCGGAGGACACGCACACGAGTCAGGTGTTCGCTGACGTCTGGTCGATAGGCGAGACGGCCCTCGTCGACACAGAAGACACGCAAGACGCTCGAGAGGAAATCGAAGCGGAGGCTCCGGCTCCCGTGGAAGCCGAAGAGGAGGCTCCTCCGACTGTCGAGCGCTTGCGGCGGATGTTGGAGTCAGAGCAAGCAGTCGAAGCGGTCAGCGACGACTCTACGCCGCAGTCAACAGACTCTGCGCCGCTGTCAACATAAGTGACGGCCCGACCTGGAGCTCCGAGAGCAGCACCCGGTTCTCGACCACCTGGGGTGGCGGTGTGAAGGCCTATGTCAGCGACAATGTCGGCTTCAACTTCACCGCGCGCTACTCTGTTGCTCCACGCCCCGTCGCGCCGGATTGCCAACCGTGTCTGCTGCAGGCTGTCTGGCTGGGACGAGCCCCCTCTTACGATTCTGAAACCCTGACCCTTCCGCGGCGCTGTTTTCAGGTCTCAATTCGAGCCGCGACCGTTACTGACTTTCTTCCCGTTGCGCACGGATGCATGCCAATGAGCTGACGGACCCAGCTGGCATAGACCATGCTCTTGCTCCATGCCAGAGCTATGTTTCTTCCGTTCGCGTTGCGTCTCATCGGCGGGTCTGTCTTTCCCCTGTTTCTGCTGTCAGTTCTGAGCACGCCGATCTTCGGCGTGGATGCGCTGTCGCTGCCCAAGCGAGACAACAGGGAGTCACCGGCGGCGCTGGCCTACTCGCTGCTGTTCACGCGGACGGCCATCCAGTTCTACGTGTGGTGTGGGTGGGCTGCATATTGCGCGGCGCTCGTCCTGCGCTACACGAACAACCCACTGGTGGAGAGCCCGGTGCCCTACTACGCCACGGCCTTCCTCGCGCTGAATGCGCCGATCGCATTCCTCGCGGTCAAGGAGGGTGCCGTGACCGTGTCGGAAGGCGAACGAGCACGACTTCGCCACGGCGCGGCGTTCTATCGGACGGTTGCGATCGTGGCCTTCGCCGTGTTTTGCGTGTTACCCCAGCACATGCGTGGGCCCTACGGCTGGGTGGTCGAGAGCATCATCCCGACCGAGCAGCGGATCGAGGTGAGCGAGCTCCTTCGCGAGGCTGTGCTGGGAGATCCTTACGCGCAGAACGCCCTCGGTCATGCATATGCCGACGGAGCCCTCCTTCCAATCGACCCGGCTGAATCGGCGCGATGGCACCTGGCGGCGGCTGGACAGGACCACCGCGGATCGCAGGTCGCGTTGTGCAAGAGCTACTTTAGTGAGGGTGGCGACCTGACGAGCGTAGGGAGAGCCTCTCGTTGGTGTGGTGCAGCTGCCCAACAGGGCGACCCTGAAGCATCGTTCCTCATGGCGAACATGTATTCGCAGGGACGAGGCGTAGAACGCGACCGGGACGAAGCGAATCGGTTGTATCGCACCGCCGCCGAAGGGGGCGTCGCCGAGGCGCAGGTGATCGTCGGGCTCGACTACGCCGATGATGAGAACCTGCCCGTCGATCTTGTGGAGTCCTATCGGTGGTTGACCCTCGCGTCGAACGCGAGCACCAGCGGTGCCGACCTGACCGACGTCATCGAGCTCCGCGAGAGCGTGAGAACGCGACTCAGCACCGAACAGCTGGCGGAGGCCAGACGGATGGTGCTGGAGTGGCAACCGTCCCTACCTGGCGGCGACGATTAAAGCGCTTTTCATGACCGTGTGGTGCCCGGATAGCCGCAGTGTCGAAAGTAATGGCGGCATTCCTCGGGGCTGAAGTGCGGCAGACAGGCGCCGAGGAAAGGCCAGAGGGTCTCGGTGGATCGACAGCGGGCGGCGCGCACGAGGGCTTTGAGCTTCGCGAAGCAGAGTTCAATGGGATTGAGGTCCGGACTGTAGGGCGGCAGATAGCAGAGCGTGGCGCCGACGCGCTCGATCGCCTGGCGGACGCCGGCCACTTTGTGTGCGCTGAGGTTATCGGCGATGACGATGTCCCCGGGATGCAGGGTGGGCACGAGGATCTGTTCGATATAGGCGAGGAAGCTCGCCCCGTCGATGGCGCCGTCGAAGACCCCGGGCGCGGTCAGGCCGGTGCCCCGCAGTGCCGCGAGAAACGTACTGGTCTGCCACCGGGCGCACGGCGCGTGGTCGTGGACGCGGGCCCCGCGGAGGGCCCGACCATACCGCCGCAGGAGATTGTTCGTAATGCCGGTTTCGTCGAGAAAAACCAGGCGTGTCGGATCCCAGGTCGGCGCGGCGGCGTGCCACACGACCCGCGCGGCCGCGACGTCAGGTCGATCGTGTTCGGAGGGCCGGACCGTTTTTTTTGACGGTCACGTCCAGAGCCGCCACCGCGCGCCAGATCGTCGCCAGACTGGCCGGCGTGCCGAGCGCGTCCTTCAGCTCGGCTAAGGTGCGATCCGGTTGCTCCGCGATCAGCGCGGCCAGGGTGTGCAGGTGCGGCTCCAACATCCGGCGCCGCCCGTGCCGCTGGACGCGCGGCGCGACTTCGCCCGTCTCCCGCCGACGCTGCTTCAACAGCCGCACCCACGACCCGCTCACGCGGTACTTCACCGCAACGTCCGCGGCCTTCATCCCGGCATCACTGTCGAGCAGGGCCCGTTCTCGGAGATCCATCGAATAGGCTTGCATCGGTCCTCCTGCATTGGTGCATGCAGAAGTACCACGACGAGCCCAGGCAGTACAAGGGCTATCTGAAAAGCGCTTTAGGGCGGGACAGCGCTAGTGCAGTGGTTCAGAAATACCTCGGCATTCGGCCACCGATGCATCCCCTCTGCCTGCGTTGCTCCTCTGTCACAGATTCCCGATTTGCTCCTTCGTCGCGCCTGGCCAGACGGGTGCTTCGGCGCCCTCGGTGCACGAGGTATTTCTGAACCACTGCACTAGGCTGTCTGCTCGCTCCCCTTTACGTCCAAACCGACCGCCCGCATGAGCGCCAGCGCATTCCCCTGTGTGGACCGTCCGTCTCGAAGCCGGTAGTCAAAGGCCAGCGCTCCTTGTACGAGCTCGTCGGCGAAGTGTACGTTGGCTGCCCGCGACTCCAGGCGATCGCCGATCCCCGCTAGCGCCAAGTCATGGGTGGTCACGATCCCGACGGCGCCGAGATCGACGAGAAACTCCAGCACGCCGTGGGCGCCCTCGACCCGGTCGTGCGAGTTCGTGCCATGAAAGAGCTCGTCCATGAGAAAGAGGAGTGCGTGCGGGCCCTTGGCGATTTCCACAAGCTGCTTGACCTTGAGGATCTCGGCATAGAACCTCGAGCGGCCCGAGAGGAGCGAATCCTGCACCCGCAGTGTGCCACCAATCGACACTGGTGAGATCCGGAGAGTCCGGGCCCTGACCGGCGCACCCGCGAGCGCAAGCACCCCGTTGGCCCCCACCGTGCGCAGGAGGGTCGTCTTGCCCGACATGTTCGAGCCGCTGACGAGCAACAGCTGCGGTGTCACGCCAAGCCTGAGGTCGTTGGCGATCGCCGCCGCTCGTGGTAGCAGTGGATGAGCCAGGTCTTCGGCCTCGAAGACCGGAGGTGTCGTTCGGTCCACGACTGTCGGGAACGGATGGTCGGGGTGTTCGAACCGGTAGGTGGCGAACGCGGCCAGCGCTTCGAACTCGCCGACGACGCTCAGCCACTCCGAGACGAAGGCGCCGTGTCGAGGGCGCCACGCCTCGACAGCCACGGCGCACTGCACGCTCCAGAGCACGGCGGCCGCAAAGGGAGCAAACATGAGGTTGTGCTGCCAGTCGTGCCTTTGAATGAGCCGGTCGAGCCTGGTGACAGCGGCGACCGGGTCGGTCCGTTCGGCGTTGAGCTTCGCATGGAGGCGCTGCAGTCGGTCGGAGTCGTATGACTCATTACGAAGTCGCGCGAACACAGCGGCCAGGATGACCAGCTCCCGCGCCGGCTCACTGCTTCCGTGAAGAACACGGCTCACTCGCTGGTTGAGGGCTATGCCGATGCCGGCGTTCACCAGCAGTACGGTCAGAGGGAGGGCGGCGGGAACGGCGTCGATGAAGAAGGCGACTGTCGAGATCACCATCGCGCCTGCAAGCCCGAGCGGGACGACCCTCAGCCAGGGCGCGCCGAGAGCCGGTGGGCTAGTAGCCCAGCGATCCAGGAGGGTCGAATCGACAACCCGGTGGGCATCCGCCCCCACCGTGTAGAGGTCTTCGCGAAGCTGGGGTCGCGCGGCCAGGTCACTGACCGCCTGTTGGCGCGCGACGATCACCCCTGGATCGGCCGCAGCGAGCAGCCAGGCCGCGAGGGTTTCCTCCCCAATTGTCGTCTGGGTCGTGTTCAAGAGCTCAAACAGCGAGCCCTCACCAAAGAGGTCGAGGTCGCGGGCGTAGGGGTGGTCGGTGTCGAGGAACCGGACCCCATCGCTGCCGATCCCTACCCATGCATCCTCGAATCGAGCCTGCGCCCGCTCGTACCATCGGACAGCCCGCTGAGCCGTCTGGTGCGCGCGGACGATCCTGTCGTGGGCGTGCATGACCCATCCGAAGACGACGAGGGGAACCAGCAGCCACCACGCCGACAGCCACCCGGGCCAGAACGCGGCCCAGGCGACAACGAGTGCGGTGCCGACGATGAGCAGCCGAACCAGGCTCAGCCGGCGGTCGGTGACGCTGAGGTGTGCTTCAGAGGTCCGCCGTGTAGCCAGTTGCGTCCGACAGTAGGGAAGAGGCTCCGGAACGGGCACCGGTCCATTCTAGTGCAGTGATCGTAAAACGTCTTGTACTTCCAGTTGGGGTTTGGTACCGTGTGCCACATGAACCGAACCCCCGCTTTGCCGATGACGCCGGAACAACGCGCGACGCTGCACGGCTGGATTCGAGCGGGCACGACAGCGCAGCGCGTGGTGTTGCGGAGCCGGATCGTGGTGCTCGCGGCTGACGGTCTGCCGAGCAAGCACATCGCTCACCAGCTCGCCACGAGCCAGAATACGGTGCGGTTGTGGCGCCGCCGGTTTGCGGTTGGGGGGCCCGGCGCCCTGACCCGCGATGCCCCGGGCCGCGGGCGCAAGCGCCAAGTCACCGCGGCCCGCGAGCAGCAGGTCGTGGAAGCGACGCTGCACACCGCGCCGCCGCGGGCGACCCACTGGAGTCTGCGTACCATGGCCGCTGCGCAAGGGTTGAGTCCGGCGTCGATTCATCGGATTTGGCAGGCGCACGGGCTGCAGCCGCACCGCGTCCGTACCTTCAAGCTGTCGACGGACCCGCGGTTTCTCGAGAAGCTCACCGACGTCGTCGGGCTCTACGTGGATCCGCCCGAACAGGCCCTGGTCTTCTGTGTCGACGAAAAGAGCCAAATCCAAGCGTTGCAGCGATCGCAGCCCGGCCTGCCGATGAAACCCGGCCGAGCCGGCACCATGACCCACGACTACAAGCGGCACGGGACGACGACGTTGTTTGCCGCGTTGAATGTCCTCGAGGGCACCGTCATCGGCTCGTGTCTGGCGCGCCATCGGCATCAGGAATTTCGCAAGTTCTTGAACCTGCTCGACGCACAAACGCCGCCGGACGTGGCTATCCACGCCATCCTCGACAACTACGCGACGCACAAACATCCGGCGATTCAACGGTGGCTCCGCCGGCATCCTCGGTTCCATCTGCACTTTGTGCCCACGAGCGCCTCCTGGCTGAACCTCGTCGAGGTCTGGTTTTCGCGGCTGACCGCGGACCAGCTGCGACGCGGCGACTTTCTGAGCGTCCGCGACCTCATCGACGCGATCTCCGCGTATATTCACAACCACAATCACGACGCCGTGCCGTTCATCTGGACCGCTCCGGCCGAACGCATCCTGGAGAAAGTCATGAAGTGCCGAGCTATTTCGGAATCACTGCACTAGTTGCCGTGGGAGACCCCCCGGCTTTGCCGGGGCGGCCAGCCCCGTTTGACGTTTCGGGGAGTCACGTGAGGAACTCCTTCCCGTGAGCCGCTCAAGCATCACGAGAAGGAGACCTCATGCCGACCTACCGAAGTCTCAATCATACGAAATGGCACTGTCAGTATCACGTTGTGTTCATCCCGAAGTATCGAAGAAAGGCGATGTACGGGGGATTGCGGCGGGATTTGGGCGAGGTGTTCCGCCGTCTGGCGCTGCATCGCGAGAGCGAGGTGGAGGAGGGGCATCTGTTGCCGGACCATGTGCATATGATGATGTCGATTCCGCCGAAGTACTCTGTCGCCCAGGTCATCGGATATCTCAAGGGGAAGAGTGCCATCCACATCGCTCGGGAGTTCGCGGGACGTTCGCGGAACTTCGTGGGGCAGCACTTCTGGGCCCGGGGCTACTTCGTGTCCACGGTGGGTCGCGATGAGCGGGTCATTCGGGAGTACATCCAGCAGCAGGAACGCGAGGACCGGCGGTCGGATCAGTTGCCGTTGGAGTAGAGTGGCCACCGTGAGGTGGCTCAAGTGACCGCATAGCGGGCACGTCATGCCGCTTTGAGCGGCTCACAAACTAAGGCCCCCGGCTTTGCCGGGGGATACTTACTGTGGTGAGTTCAACAGGTCTGTACACCGAGGCTGGCGATGCGGGATGCGGCGCCGGCCGAATGTATAGACCCTGTTGAACCCACCACCAGCGGCCTCTCTTGTTCCCTGTAGTATCTAGAACGGTCCCATGGTCGTACCGTCGCGAGCCCTCTCCCGTTCCCCGGACATGTCGGGCTCCCTCGCATACCTGCGTGCGCTGGAGCAGAAGGTCCTGTGGCTTGCGTCGTGGATGATTCACCACGCCAACCACGGTCGGCCGTCACGGGATGGACTCAAGGTCGGTGGTCACCAGGCCTCGTGCGCGTCGGTTGCCACCCTGATGACGGCGCTCTACTTTCATGTGCTGCGTCCCGAGGACCGCGTGGCCGTGAAGCCGCACGCCAGCCCGATCTTCCACGCGATTCAGTATCTCTTTGGTCGCCAGACTCGGGAACGTCTCATGCGTTTTCGCGCCCTGGATGGCGCGCAGGCGTATCCCTCCCGGACCAAAGATGCGGCCGACGTTGATTTCTCGACTGGCTCGGTCGGTCTCGGCGTCGCGATGACGTCTTTCGCTGCTCTGGTGCAGGACTATCTACGGTTGAAGGGACTGGCGAACACTGGTCCGCCTGGACGGATGGTTGCGCTGGCCGGAGATGCGGAGTTCGACGAGGGAAACGTGTTCGAGGCGTTGTTCGAGTCGTGGAAACACGATGTCAGGAACGTGTGGTGGGTCGTCGATTACAACCGCCAGAGTCTCGATTCCGTGGTGGTGGACCGTTTTTCGGAGCGGCTCGAGCACCTGTTCAGGGCCGTCGAGTGGCAGGTCGTCGTGCTCAAGTACGGCAAGCTCCTGGAGGCTGTGTTCACGCAGCCTGGTGGCGGCGAGCTGCGCGAATGGATCGACACGTGTCCGAATTCGGTCTACTCGGCGCTCGCCTATCGAGGCGGCGAGGCATGGCGAGACCAGCTCTCGAGCGACCTCGGCCAGGTGTCGGGTATTCCGGCGCTCCTCGACCAGCATGAAGATGACTCCCTGCATCGGTTGATGACGAACCTTGCCGGTCACGACCTCGAGACGCTGCTGGAGGGTTTTCACGGGGTGCAGAACGACCGGCCGACCTGTTTCATCGCCTATACGATCAAGGGGCATCGACTGCCGTTCGAGGGACACAAAGACAACCACGCCGGCATCATGACCAGCGATCAGATGGCGTCGCTGAAGCAGGAGATGCGCATCGGTGACGGTGAGGAGTGGGACCGGTTTGCCGGGCTCGACGAGGCGCCGGAGGATCTACAGGCGTTCCTCGACGCGGTCCCCTTCAACCAGCGTCCCGCCCATGGCAACGCGTACCGTGTGCCGGTCGTCCCGGTCCCCGGACCCTTCGAGAAACCTCGTGGCGAGAAGACATCTACGCAGGAGGCCTTCGGCCGGGTTCTCGCCGGCCTGGCCAGGCGGCACCCGGAGTTCGCCGACCGGATCGTGACGACCTCGCCCGACGTCACCGTCTCGACCAACCTCGGCTCGTGGGTCAATCGCCGCGGGATCTTCGGCAGCCGCCGGCAAGGCGATGTGTTCAAGGACCAGCGGATCGTGTCGGCGCTCAAGTGGGAAATCTCACCCGCCGGTCAGCATATCGAGCTCGGCATTGCAGAGAACAATCTGTTCGTGCTCCTGGCCGCGCTCGGGCTCTCCGGCCCGCTCTTTGGTGAGCCACTGCTTCCGGTTGGTACCGTCTATGACCCGTTCATCAGTCGCGGTCTCGATGCGCTCAACTACGCGTGCTACCAGGGTTCGAGGTTCATGCTGGTGGGTACACCAGCCGGTATTACGCTGGCACCCGAGGGCGGCGCACACCAATCGACCTACGAGCCCCTGATTGGTCTCGGTCAGCCTGGCCTGACGTCATTCGAGCCGGTGTTCGCCGACGAGCTGAGCGAGATCATGCGCTGGGGCTTCGAGCACATGCAGGCGCCAGATGGCGGGGCGGTCTATCTCCGGCTCTCAACCCGTGTGCTCGCTCAGCCACCCCGACAATTGACCGATGCTCTGGCCAAGGATGTCATCGATGGAGGCTACTGGTTGCACGCGCCGTCGACCACCGCCCAACTGGCTCTCGTGGCCTGCGGTCCAGTTTTGCCTGAGGTCGTCGAAGCACATCGGCTGATCACCGAGGACCTTCCCGGGACCGGGCTGCTCATCGTGACCTCGGTCGACCGCCTCCATCGCGGTTGGCTGGCGGCTCAGCGGACCGACTGGTCGCCGACCGGCTCACACGTCGACCGCCTGCTCGGCTCGCTTCCGGAGTCGGCGGGTCTCGTGACCGTTCTGGATGGGCACCCCGGCACACTGTCGTGGTTGGGTTCCGTGCGCCGGCATCGCATCGTGCCCCTCGGCGTGGACCAGTTCGGTCAGTCGGGCGACATTCCCGACCTCTACCGGCTCTACGGACTCGATGCCGACGCCATTCTCGATGCGGCCGCGCGGCTCGCCGTCGGGGCGAGCGCCCGAGCCAGTCACAATCGCCCACGAGAGTCATGACCGTCGAGCTCAGGCTGCCGGAGTTGGCAGAGTCGATGACCTCTGCGACGGTCACGGCGTGGCTCAAGCGACCGGGTGAGCGCGTCGTGCAGGGCGATCCTGTAGTCGAGGTCGACACAGACAAGACGACGGTTGAGATCGAGGCTTCGGTCGATGGCGTGCTCCGTGAGGTCCTGGTCCCCGAGGGAACCGAAGAGGTCGAGGTGGGCACCGTGTTGGCGCTGATCGACGATGACGATGACGATGACGATGACGACGAAGCGCTTGATACCCAGACAGCCGATGCGCCGCCGCCGCCCCAGGGCGGTGTTGCGCCTCCGGTGACTGAGCGACCAACGAGTGGCCTGGGCGTTGGCGAACCGACCACCGGTCCGGGGAGTCCCGAGTCTCCTCGGCCGGCGAGCAACTCAGACGCGGGCGCGGTCAGGATCAATGCGACTCCGCTGGCCAGACGGATGGCAGCCGTGGCCGGTGTGGATCTGACAACCGTCGACGGAACCGGTACGGACGGCCGGGTCCGGAAAGTCGATGTCGACCGGCTGATCGGTGCCGACGGGGAGGATCATGAGGGGTCGACACCTAGCGAGTCTGTCGCTCACACAGATCATCCGTTGTCGACGGTCCGGCGAGTCACGGCCGAGCGACTCACGCGTGCGAAGCAGACCGTTCCCCACTTCTATCTGTCTTCAGAATGCGACATGAGCGCGGTGATCGACCAACGCGCGCGGCACAACGCGACATCGGCTGAGCACCTCACGCTGACCGACATAGTGGTGCGCGCGTCGGCGTTGGCACTAGGGCGAGTGCCGTCGGCGAACTCGGCCTGGCATGAGGAGGGCGTGCGAGTGTTCGCGCACGCCGACATAGCCGTGGCCGTAAACACGTCCACCGGTCTCTTCACTCCCATTGTTAGGAATGCCGACCAGAAGACGCTTGGTGCGATCGCCCGAGAGCTACGGGACCTCACCGACCGGGCACGTCGAGGTCAGCTTCGTCCAGACGAGTACTCCGGTGGGAGCTTCACAGTGTCGAATCTCGGCATGTTTGACGTGGCCAGCCTGTACGCCATCGTGAACCCACCCCAGAGCTGTATCCTCGGCGTTGGTACCGTCCGGCGTACTCCCGTCGTCCGGGACGACGCCATTGTGCCTGGAGAGGTGGCCACTCTCACTCTCTCGGCTGACCATCGTGCGGTCGATGGTGCGATCGGTGGTGAGCTCCTCCGCCAGCTCAAGTCGACGCTCGAGGACCCCGCGCAACTATTCGATCTATGAGTTGCGCCCGCAACCTCTTCGACTAAGCACAGAGTTGCGCCCGCAACCTCTTCGAGTAAGCACAGAGGTTACGCCGCCGGGATCTGCAAGTCAGGCATCGGCTTGGCCGCGAACAGCCGTTGGCACGGCTTCGCCATCAGGCGTGCCCATTGGGTGGACCGCGACACACGAGCACTATCGGTCGAGAGCCCCGTGTTGGCGTACATCTGACGATAGAGTTTCGATACCAGCACGAACGCAACACGTGACTTGACCGACTTCACGACGTTGGAGCGCTTCCAGATGGCCTTGACGCTGTAGAAGTTGTCCCAGACATCCTGGGTCCGTCGTCGGATTTCGTCGGCGGACATAGTGGGATGCGGCGTCAGCAACTTGGGTCTCTTCCCCTGCGGGATGAGCCAGTGACGGGATACGGGTATGCCGTCGACGGTCGGCATGTTCTCGCTGTTGTCACGTTGCCATTTGTCGAAATCCAGAGTGCCTGGGAAAGGCGTAAGCGTGACGAACTGTGCGAATGCGATGTCGGCCTTCTTGGCGAGCTCCGCCGTTGCGGCGAAGGTGCCGGGCCGGTCGCTCGGCAGGCCGAAGATGAACGAGCCGAGGATGTGGATGCCGTTCTTCTTGAACAGCTTGAGCCGGTCGATCAGCTCATCACCGGCGAGGTTGAAGTCCTTGTAGACGTCCTTTAGTCCCTCCGGCGTCACCGCTTCGACACCAACGAGGGCCCCGTGGATCCTGGCCTTTCGCATGGCGGCCAGAAACTCTAGGTCTTCGGCCGCCTCCATCGTGATCTGGGTAAAAGAGACGATGTCACTCGGCAGCTTCGCCATCTGGGCCATCAGCTCGAACCGTTCATTCCGAATCGCCGTGAGTTCGTTGAAGCGGGTCTTGTCTTCGCGCCGCTCTGCCATCCGGAGGTCTTCAAGCGTGACCGGGTAGAAGTTGTCGTCGGCCAGTACGATGAAGCGAAATCCCAAACGCCGGAGCTCGACGATCTCGCCGATGACGGGGTCGAGCCCGTGCTGCCGGGGCTCCTGTCCGTCGGTACGCCAGACAGAGCAGAACGAGCAGTGCTTCGGACAGCCCCGAACCGTCTGCACGGAGGCCCAGGCATACTTCTCCCGCGGCAGAAGATCCCACCGCGCCGGGCGGAACTTGTCAGGGTCGACCTGACCCGCTTCGTAGGTCCGCTTCGGCTCCCCGTCGACGCAATCCTGGATCGCGGTACCCCACGCCACATCGCCGTCCCCGCGCACCACCGCATGCGCGCCACCTTGTTCGTGCGCCTCCTCGGGATAGAGCGTCGCGTGGATGCCGCCGTAGACGACCCACGCCCCGCGCGCTCGGGCCCGCGTTCCAAGCTGGTAGCCGACCAGAGCGTTTCCGGTGTGGATGCCAATTCCGACAACGTCGCCTGGTTCGAGCTGCGTCTCGTCGAATGGCGCGAGCATCTCGTCGGTCAGGACAGGGTCGCCCCACTTTGCGGGCGTCGCTCCCGCCAGCACATAGAGCCAGCGCGGAGTGATCATGGCGACGCCGAACGAAAAGTGGCTCGGGTTGATGATATGGACGTTCATATTCGGTCGCTGCTGTCGGTGTCGTGTGCCAGGGGCGCGTTAGTCGCCCCCAAAGACCCGCGTAAGCCGAGAGCCGAGGACCTGAAATGCGGAGGCCGTGGCCTGTCCGGCCTCGGTCGCACCCGCACCCACAGCCTTTCCAACGCTCGCCACCTGGGTCCACGGACTGTGGGATTCGTCGCTCGCCCGGGCCGATCCCGCGAGTAGTCCGTGCGTTCGGGTCTCGGCATGCAAAGCAGAGATTCTGCCGTCAACGCGGAGCTGTGTGGATAGTAGCGGAGAATTGAAGTGCGTGTTTGGCTCGGGTGAACGGACGCTGGCGCCCAGGGCCAGAGACCTGGCCGGGATGTGCAAGGCCTCGGGGCGGTCCGCCCCCTCGGGTTTCACTTGCTCCCTGGGCACGGATCTCGCCAAAACATCGGGAATCGTCATCGTCAGGGGCCGACCGACCTGTTGCACCGCTCGCAGCCGGGCGGTCACAAGTGGCGGGGTGGCCACAAGTTGCGGGGTGGCCAGAAGTGGCGGGGCGGCCAGAAGTTGCGGGGCGGCCAGAAGTGGCGGGGTGACCACATGTGCCCCCGCGAGAACAGGCCGTGGAAGGTCGACGGCCACCGAACGGACGAGCGGCGGCGCGAGACCGAGAAGCCAGACCACTCCGGCGAGTGCGACGGTTGCGGTCGTCAGCGCGAGTCGCGCCGGCCGGAGCGTCATGTTGCGGTCTGGGCTCAAGAGCCGCTCTACCCGACCAGACAGCTCGCGCCTCGACCGAATGGCGCTTGCAGCGTGCGGAATTTGCCGGTGGTGGAGCGCGAGCTCGGCCACTCTGGCCAGGCAGGCCGCGTACTCGCACGGAGTTGATGTGTGATGGGCCACCCAGTCGTCGCTGGCGACTTCTCGCTCGAGGTGCAGTTGCCGGCCGATCCACCAGATGGCTGGGTGCCATCCGAACGCCGCGTCAATCAGTGCCTGCCCGATGATCGACCAATCGTCTCGTCGCTGAACGTGGGCGTACTCGTGAATCACGACGCGGTCGAGGTCAGCGCGGCTGATCGAATCGACCAGTCGAGGCGGCAGCGCGATGACCGGAGACCCCAGACCGAGCATAGCGGCGGTTGCGACCCGAGCGCTCAGTCGCAGCTCGGTGGGTCGTCCGTGTGCCCGCATTTGCTGCCAGAGCGGCAGATGCCGCTCGATGTCGTCCGGTAGCGACTCGGTGGACTGTTTGACGGAGCGAAGGCGCTGGAGGGACACTGCGAGCCTGCAGACTCTCACACCGACGAATCCGCACCATCCCCCGATCAGAGAGAAGCCGAGCCATGTCGGGATAGCGGGAACGGTCAGAGGAAACAGCCGTGTCGCGACGGCGTCCACGCCGTCGTTCGATCCCGTGGCGGGCAGGCCGAGGTGCACGGCCCCGGACGTGCGTCCATCCGGCGCAAGGGCCTCGAGTGTGCCCGTGAGCGGTGCCATCCCGAGAATAAGCACGGCGGCCAATGTCGCCCACCAGGCGAGGAATCGGGTGGTGGCGCTTGCGCGCGTGGTCAGGCGAAGCGCGCCGGCGACGACCAGCGTCAGCAGGCAGCCTTGCCACAGCCACGACAGGGCCCACTCGACGATCGCCGTCGTCATCGAACCTGCCTCAGCTTCTCACGCAACTCGGCCAGCTCTTCGGCATCAACCTGGTCGTGCTCGAGTACGTTGAGAACAAGCGATCCTGGTGAATCATCGAATAACTGGCTGACCAGACGTTGAATCGCAGTGCGTCTCGCATCATCGCGACCGAGCACTGGCACATACACGAACGCACGGCCCTCCTTCTCGTGTCGGGCGTGGCCCTTTTCCTCGAGGATGCGCAACATCGTGAGGACCGTGTTGTAGGCCGGACGACGTCGCTTCGGTAGGGCCGAGACCACGTCGCTGACAGTCGCTCGCCCGTGGTCCCAGAGGACCCTCATGAGCCGAATCTCGCCATCCGTCAGAGTTACTGATTTGTGTCGCGCCAACAACAGAAGCCTAGATGGCCGCAGTTGGGGATGTCAACTAAAAAATTAAGAATAAGCCACCGCGCTGGCGGGTGGCTGCCTCGGGCTGGCTCCTTTTACCTCCGCCCGCCCTCCCACTGCTGCCACATCCATTCCCCGGCCGCCCGGAGCGGTTCGACGTATGCGCCCATATCATGGTGGCTGGCGCCGCCGACAGTCATCAACTGGACGGGATGATTGCGGTCGTGGAGGAGGTCGGCAGTTTCTTTGGCCGGTCCGTAGGGGATGACTTCGTCCTGGGGACTGTGGATGATGTGGACCGGCATGGAGCCCAGGCCGCTCAGGTCGTCTTCGCCGCGCGATGCCGCCATCGGGATGGCACCGGCAAAGAAATCGCTGTGACGGGTGGCGAGGAACCACGTCCCCCGGCCGCCCATACTGAACCCTGTGACCAGGATTCGCTTCCGGTCGACGGCATGCTTGGCGATGACGTCCTCCAGAAGAGCCAGGACGGCCTGTTCCGATCGCTCGTTGCTCCATCGACGGGCCGGCACGTCGGGCGCCACGATGATTGCCCTCCATTGCCGAAGGGCTGGTTCGACGACTCTCGCCATGAAGCTGGTTCCGTAGTA
Source organism: Vicinamibacterales bacterium (assembly GCA_965249105.1). Classification (GTDB taxonomy): domain Bacteria; phylum Acidobacteriota; class Vicinamibacteria; order Vicinamibacterales; family UBA8438; genus CAUZIB01. The sequence goes on from OZ252219.1 coordinate 5,065,337, forward strand.
AGGCGAGCTCCCACCCGGATGGAGGGCGAGCACCAGCGGTCGCGGGTCGTCGGGGCTCTCGTCGTCGCCGGCCGGGATCGCGATGCCGTAGGTCATCATGAAGCCGTCGGACAACTGGAAGACCGTATTGGTCATGGTGGTTCGCGAGACTGATTGGGCCCATGCAGGCTTTGGCGACACCAGGGTCAGCAGCACTGTCGTGAGCAGGAGCAGTTTCATACGCCTATTGTGACGCCTAACACCGGCAGAATCGGCAATAATCTTCAAACCCAAGGCCAGATGAAAGAAACCTCCGTTCGTACCCGTTTCGCACCAAGTCCTACCGGCTATCTTCACATTGGCAGCGTCCGCACCGCCCTGTTCAACTGGCTATTCGCGCGGCATCACGGTGGCCAATTCATCCTCCGGATTGACGATACCGACCAGGAGCGCAATCTGGCCGAGGCCCTGCGACCGATCCTCGACGGGTTTCGCTGGTTAGGCCTCGATTGGGACGAGGGTCCGGAGGTGGGCGGTCCCCACGAGCCCTACTTCCAATCGCAGCGGCATGTCCGATATCAGGCGGCGGTGGAGCAACTCCTGGCGCGCGGCGCGGCCTATCGGGACTTTGCCACACCGGGTGAGACCCAGGCTGAGCGCGAGGTGGCCAGGCAGGAGAAGCGGCGGTTTCTCTATAGCCGTCGCTGGATGGCCGAGACCGACGCGGAGGCCGAGCGATTCCGCTCAGAAGGGCGAACATCGGTCGTCCGTCTCAAGATGCCGCGCGAGGGGCAATGCACCTTCGTCGACCTCGTCCGAGGACCGGTGGCCTTTGATTGGGCGCTCGAGCAAGACCACGTGGTCCAGCGTGCTGACGGGAGCTGTCTCTATCACCTCGCCAATACCGTTGACGACCACGACTTCGATATCACCCATGTCATCCGAGCGGTCGAGCATCTGTCCAATACGCCACGGCAGATCTTCATCGCCGAGGGACTTGGCTACGAGCTGCCGCGTTACGCACATCTACCCTACGTCGCCGAGCCGGGGAGTGCCGAGAAGCTCAGCAAGCGGAGGCTCGACAGGTATCTGAAGCACCCGCAGTTCAAGAAGATTCACGACCACGGCGCGCAGATCATGAACGCGCTGGGTGTCCAGACATCGCCCGAGACGTTCAATCCGGTCGTGGTCGATTTCTATCGCGACGTGGGGTACCGACCCGACGCGCTGATCAACTACCTTCTGCTTCTCGGCTGGTCGCTCGACGACAAGACCGAGACCTTCTCGCGCGAAGAGATGGTCCGTCACTTCTCTTTGGAGCGAGTCAACGCGTCAGCGGCCAGCTTCGACCCGCAGAAGATGTTGGCGTTCGAGGAACGTCACATGAACGCCGTGCCGCTCGTCGAGAAGGTCGCGCTCGTTCTCCCGTTTCTGCAAAGAGCGAAGCTGCTCCCAGATACACTCGACGACGAGGACCGACGGCGCGTGATGGCAGTGGTCGGCGCGGCTGGAGACCGGATCAAGGTCGCCGGGGACATCGTGACCTACACTGAGTTCTTTCAGGCCGACGGCGACATCGTCTACGACCAGAAGGCCTTCGACAAGCGCCTGCGGGCCGACGGTGCTGCCGCGAGATTGGCGAAGTTTCGAGCCACGCTCGACCCGGTTGATAGCTTCGACGCATCGACCCTGGAACGGCACCTCCATCGCTTCGTCGACTCAGAGCAGGTGAAAATTGGGCAGATCATCCACGCCGTTCGGGTCGCGGTCACGGGCCGAGCGGTGGGATTCGGTTTGTTCGAGGTGATGGAGATCCTCGGCCGGCAGGCCTGCCTTGCCAGGATCGACCGTGCGCTCGCCCTCGCGGCCGAGCCCCTCATCGCGAGCGATTCAGCCCCGTCCAGGTGAGGAGTGTATGAGCGACGACACCAAAGCGGCGAGCCTCGATTTCGTTCGCCAGATCGTCGCCGACGACCGGGCGGCGAACGTGCGCGGTGGACGTGTGCACACGCGGTTTCCGCCCGAGCCCAACGGGTACCTGCATATCGGTCACGCCAAGGCTATCTGCCTCGTTTTCGAGGTGGCGGCCGAGAATGAGGGGTTGTGCAACCTGCGAATGGATGACACCAACCCCGAAACCGAAGACGTGGAGTATGTCTCGGCGATCCAGACTGACGTTCGCTGGTTGGGGTTTGACTGGGGCGACCGTCTTTTCCACGCCTCTGACTACTTCGAGCGTCTCTACGAGTGCGCGGTGGAACTGGTCACGGACGGCAAGGCGTACGTCGACGACCTGCCGACGGATGAGGTCAGCGAGTACCGCGGTCGGTGGAACGAGGCGGGGCGAAACAGCCCCTATCGGGATCGTTCGGTCGAGGAGAACCGGGATCTGCTCGAGCGGATGCGTGCCGGGGAGTTCAAGGACGGTCAGCGGACCCTGCGGGCCAAGATCGATATGGCGGCGCCCAACATGAACATGCGCGACCCGACCATTTATCGGATCCGTCATGCGTCGCATCATCGCCGGGGCGACGCGTGGTGCATCTATCCAACCTATGACTTCACCCACCCGTTGTCCGACGCGTTCGAGGGCGTGACCCACTCCTTGTGTACTCTCGAATTCGAAGACCATCGCCCGCTCTACGATTGGTATCTGGAGCAACTGAAGTTCGAGGAGCCCCCCCAGCAGATCGAGTTCGCGCGGCTGAACCTGACCCACACCGTGCTGAGCAAGCGGAAGCTACTCGAGCTCGTCGAGGGGGGGTATGTCGACGGCTGGAATGACCCTCGAATGCCGACGCTCGTCGCGCTGCGTCGACGCGGGTATACGCCGGCGGCCATTCGAGATTTTTGCCATCGAATCGGGGTCGCGAAGGCGAATAGCACGGTGCAGCTCGCGCAGCTCGAGGACGCGGTCAGACAGGACCTGAACCGCCACGCTCCGCGAGTGATGGCCGTCCTGAACCCGCTCCGGCTGGTCATTGAGAACTATCCAGACGGTCAGGTCGAAGCGCTTGACGCCGTCAACAACCCGGAGGAGGAGGCGGCCGGCACGCGGCCCGTGCCGTTCTCGCGCGTGCTCTACATCGAGCGCGACGACTTCCGCGAGGACCCGCCAAAGAAGTACTTTCGGCTCGCGCCCGGCCGGGAAGTCCGGTTGCGATACGCGTACTTTGTCACCTGTGTCGACGTCATCAAGGACCCCCAAAGCGGTGAGGTCACGGAGATTCGCTGTACCTACGACCCAGCGACTCGCGGCGGAGACGCCCCGGACGGTCGCAAGGTGCGCGGGACCATTCACTGGGTGTCCGCCGAGCATGCTCTGTCGGCGGAGGTGAGGATCTACGGTCATCTGTTCTCCAAGGAGTTCCCCGAGGAAACGGATGACGGCGAGAACTACAAGGATGCGATCAACGCCGATTCGCTCCAGGTGCTGACCGGATGTCGTGTGGAGCCAAGCCTTTCGGGCGCCGCGGTTGGTAGTCGCTATCAATTCGAGCGGCAGGGTTACTTTTGTGTCGACCCGGACTCAGCGGGTTCCTCGGGATCGGAGGACACGCTGACATTCAACCGCACCGTGAGTCTCCGTGACAGTTGGGCCAAGATCCAAAAACAGCGGGGCGGGAAGCATGGGTAGAGCGACTCAACTCGCGCGATGGTGTCTTGGAGTGTTTTTTATGGTGGTGTCACCCGCCCTGGCCCAGGAGATCTCGGGCAGATGGAACGTTGTCGTCGAGCTCGATGCCGGGGGCGGGACGCCCACGTTCATTTTCGAGCAGAGCGGGGGAACGCTGACCGGCGCCTACGAGGGGACGTTCGACAACGCCGAGGTCACCGGCACCGTTGACGGGAACCAGGTTGAGTTCTGGTTCGAGCTACAAGGCGTCAGGGTGACCTACACCGGCACGATCGACGGCGACACGATGGCGGGGACGTGTGACTACGTAGGCGTGGGGTCCGGTGAGTGGGAGGCACAGCGTGCCGAATCCTAGCGGAGTGAGGACACTCCCCTAGACTCCCGTCGCCGAGCCGAGCCCCATGGCGCGGCGCCACGCCGCGATCTGTCCGAGGTGGTCCATTTCGTGCGACGTCATCAGGAAGATGATCATGTCGCCCACCGTCGGGAAGTGCGACCTTGTCTTTTCGTTCGGATGTGGGGCTGCAAACGTCGAGAGGTCGGCCTGGGCAACGGCCTCCGAGTTGCGCGCGTGCTGCGCCCTCAGTGCGTCGAGGATCTCCTCCTTGCTCGGGTAGTCCGCGCCATCTCCTGACGGCACTCCGCCCGTGGCGAAGGTCTTGTCCCAGCCCTCGGGTAGTTGGGAGTCGAGCCCCAAGAGCTGACCCAGATGATTGGCCGAGACGACCAGGTGGCCGAGCGACCAGGCCGCGTGATTGATTACACTCCCTGGCTGCTGCGCCATCTGTTCTGGCGCAACGTCCTTGACGAGCTTTTCGGCGTAGTTGAGGTTGAAGCCATAGAGAAAGGCCAGGTGGTCGAGCATCGGATTCTCCTGATGGGTTGGGCGTCGCGAACGAAGACGGAAACAGAAAGCAGAATTATACTGGGTTCCTCGTGACGGCACTGATCAACAGACAGGTCTTGCTCTCCGCCCGCCCCGACGGTTTTCCAAAGGACACCGACTTCGAGTTGGTCGAATCTCCCATGCCAAAGCCTGGTCCTGGGCAGATGCTGTGCCAGACCGTGTACCTTTCACTTGACCCATACATGCGCGGCCGAATGAATGCCGGCGCCTCCTACGCAAAGGGCGTCGACCTTGGAGAGGTCATGGGGGCCGGCACCGTCTCTCAGGTGGTCGAGTCCGATCTGGAGGGTTACGCTCCGGGCGACCTCGTGCTTGGCGAGAACGGCTGGCAGGACTATGCACTGTCGAACGGTCGGCTGGCTGATGGGCGACCCATGCGCACGCTGAACCCTGGTCACGCCCCGATCTCGACCGCACTCGGCGTTCTCGGGATGCCCGGTCACACGGCGTATGTTGGACTGCTCGACATCGGGCGGCCACAGCGGGGCGAGACCGTGGTCGTGTCGGCCGCCTCAGGTGCTGTCGGTTCTGTGGTCGGCCAGATTGCTCGAATCAAGGGCTGTCGAGTCGTCGGGGTCGCTGGGGCGCAGGAGAAATGCGACTACGTCGTCGATGAGCTCGGGTTCGATGCGTGTGTCAGCCACCGAAGCGACACGTTGTGCGACGACCTGAAGGCGGCCTGTCCTGACGGCATCGATGTCTACTTCGAGAATGTGGGTGGCGAGGTGTTCGAAGCGGTCCTGCCCCTTCTCAATCTGTTTTCCCGCGTGCCGGTGTGTGGCCGGATCGCCAACTACAACCTCACCGGAGCGCCGCCGGGCCCAGACCGGACGCCGTCGCTCATGGGCCGCGTCCTGATCCGCAGGATCACCATTCGGGGGTTCATTGTGTTCGACCACAACGACCGCGAGGCAGAGTTCCTGCGCGATGTGGCCGCCTGGATCCAGAACGGCACGTTGACCTACCGCGAGGATGTCGTCGACGGCCTTGAGCGTGCCGTCACCGCGTTTCAAGGGCTGCTCCAAGGGAAGAACTTCGGGAAGCTCCTGGTCCGCATGTCTCCCGACCCCACCCTTTCGTAGCGACCCGCCACAGACCACTCGCAGAGCGCCCCGTGGCTTCAGCAGAGCGCACACGCCGATTTCCAGACTCGCTGGTTCTGTTGTTCGGCTTGATCGTTCTTGCCCAGTTGGCGACCTACCTTCTTCCCGCCGGCGAGTTCGAGCGCGACGGCCAGCAGGTCGTGCCGGGCACCTACGAGCCCATCGACGCCGACCCGCTGCATCCCCTGAGATTTCTGACCGCGATTCCTGAGGGACTCGCGGCGGCCCAGGACATCATCTTCTTTGTCTTTATCGTGGGTGGCGTGATTGGTGTCGTCCGGGCCACGGGAGCGATCGATGCCGTGATTGGCGCCGCCATCCGCCACCTGTCCGACCGGCCCGGCGCTCTCGTATCCGGCATGGTCCTGCTCTTCGCGCTCGGCTCCTCGACTGTCGGTATGGCGGAGGAGTACATGCCGTTCGTTCCGATACTCGTCACGATGTGTCTGGCGCTGAACATGGATGCGGTTGTCGCGGTTGGCATCATCTATGTGGGCGCGGGCGTCGGGTACGGGTGCGCGGCGTTGAACCCCTTCACCGTGCTGATCGCGCAGGACATCGCCGGGCTCGAGCTGACATCTGGGCAGGGGTTTCGGTGGCTTCTGTTGCTCCTGTGCGTCTTCGTAGGAGTGGACCACATACTTCGGTATGTGCGGCGCCTTCGGTCGGACACGCAGGCCAGCCTTGTGGCAGACATCGACTACTCGAACGGTTTCGACATGCCGGCCGACATCGCGTTCACACCTCGGCGGGTTGCGGTCGTCGTGTTGTGTGCCGGGGCCGTGGCCGTGTTCGTCTACGGTGTTGCGGTATGGGCGTGGTATCTGACCGAGCTCGCGACCGTCTTTCTGGTGGTGGCATTGGTCGCCGCCGGGATAGCTCGATTGGCTCCGGGTGTGGTGGCGGACACCTTCTGTAGAGGCGCCGCTGCGCTTACCAAGACCGCCCTGCTGATAGGATTCGCCCGCACCATCGAGGTGGTGTTGTCCGACGGTCGCGTGATCGACACCGTGATCAACGCTCTGGCCGAGCCACTACAGGCGTTGCCGCGCGCGGTCGCGGCGGTTGGTATGCTCGCCGTCCAGACGGTTTGTAACTTCTTCATTCCGTCAGGTTCTGGTCAGGCGTATGTGACGATGCCGATCATGGCGCCGCTGGCTGACCTGACTGATCTGAGCCGCCAGACCGCGGTGCTGGCGTACCAGTTCGGCGACGGCTTCACGAACATGGTCGTTCCGACCAACGCACTCCTCATGGGCATGTTGGCGCTGGCCCACATTCCCTATCAGAGCTGGCTACGGTTCGTTGGTCCTCTCCTGGCCAAGCTCTACATCGTCGCGATTCTGGCTCTCGTCGTGGCCGTCTATTCCGGTTACTAAGGCGCCTCTATCAGCCGCCCTAATGTCCAGGTGGCGTTCGGCCGATGACACCGACAGGGTCGGGAATCTGTGGCACGAATGACATTGGCATCCCACGGCGGGTGGACGCGGGTCGAAGAGCGTCTCGGGGCGCGTCTCGGACGCGCCGAGGCGGAGCCTCACCCGCCCGCCGTTTTGGTCCTCGACGTCGACAGATTGCGGGCGGTCAATAGCAGCTTGGGCCACTCGTGCGGTGACGAGTTGCTCGAGTCGGTCGCCAACCGATTGAGTGACGTGGTCGGCGACCAGGGCACGCTGGCGCACCTTGGCGGTGACGAGTTCGTCATCATGATTGACCTCTGTCCGGATGCGCGTCATGCGCGGACCGTCGCGCAGGCCATTCAGAGTGCGCTCCGCGAGCCCTTCGAGCTTGATGGACAAGAGGTATACGCGAGCGTGAGCATCGGGATCGCGACGGCCGACCCCGCCGCCGGCCACCCGACGCCGGAGGACTATCTACGCAACGCCGACACGGCAATGTACCAAGCGAAGGCGACCGGACGGGGCAACTACGTGGTGTTTAGCCGTCTGATACAAACTCGTCGCGACTCGGAGCATCGGCTCGAACAGGAGCTGCGTCGTGCGGTGGCCCGTCGTGAGTTCGAGGTGCACTACCAACCGATTGTCAGCTTGGGTGACGGTGCTATCGAGGGATTCGAGGCCCTCGTCCGCTGGCAGCACCCAGACCGGGGGTTGCTCTATCCAGACACGTTTATCCCCATGGCCGAGCGGACCGGTCTCATCGTGCCAATCGGGTGGATGGTGCTCGAGGAAGCCTGCCGGGAGCTCGCGTCGTGGCGCGCGGAATCGGCCAGTCACCTCTTCGTCAGCGTCAATTTCTCCGGCTTGCAGTTCCAGCAGTCGGACGTCGTCGACCGAGTCGAGAGCGTTCTCAAGGACACTGGCTGTCGCGCTGGCGACCTCCGCCTGGAGCTGACAGAGACGATGGCGATGGAGCAGGCGAGTGTCGGCGTCGACACGCTCCGCCGGCTCTCCGACCTCGACGTCCAGCTCTACCTTGACGATTTCGGCACGGGATGCTCGTCATTGAGTCACTTGCACCGGCTACCGACCCATGCCATCAAGATCGACCGTTCGTTCGTGAGTCATGTGACGCGGAAGCCTGAAATCGTGAGCGCGATCCTCGCCCTGGCCCGCAGCCTCGACATGCGGGTCGAAGCGGAAGGCATCGAAACCCTGCTGCAGCTTTCCTGCCTGAGGAAGCTCGGCTGCGAGTTCGGCCAGGGGTTCTACTTTTCTCGACCGGTTTCATCACGTGCCGCTGCCCGTCTCGTCGACACCCACCTGGCTCACTGAGACCGTGTCCTCCCGTCAGGGAGGGAATTCGTCGACCCTGCAAGGTGTTCTTGCGTATGGGAGCGGATATAGTGAAAAGGCAGATGCGCAGTGACGTTCTCCTAGCCGCGGTGCTGGCCGTTGGGTGTGGCGGTGCCGCGACGAATCCCGGTGACTCCTACGTCCCGCTGTTCGAGGTACCCCCCGGTGCGACCGTCGAGCTGATCGCAGATCGATCGGACGTCGACCCGCTGGTCATGCACGACCTGAGCGGGACGCCCTGGTCGATGGATGAGCTGCGTGGACAGGTGGTTCTCGTCAACTTCTGGGCGACGTGGTGCGGACCCTGCCGATACGAGATTCCCGACCTCATGAAGATCCAGAGTCGCTACGGCGACCATGTCCAGGTGATCGGGGTGTCACTTGACGAGGGCGGTGTCGACGTCGTGAGCAGCTTTGCCGATGAGCTTCAGATGAACTATCCGGTCGTCATGGCGACACCGGAAATCCTCACGCAGTTCCCAGGGGTGTTCGCGCTTCCGACGACGTTCATCGTCGACCCGGATGGTCGCATCGCCCAGAAACATATCGGCCTGGTGAATCCCGGCGTGCTCGAGCAGGAAGCTCGCGTGCTCGCGGCGCTGCCCACGGACGTGCGGGTCGAGCTGGTCGAACCAACGGAGCCGACCCAGCTCGTCGATGCCGCCCATGCGACGCAGATTCCTGGGCTGGATCTCACGGCGCTCACACCGAAGAAAAAGGAAACGGCCTTGCAGCGACTCAACGAGGATACCTGCTCGTGTGGCTGTAGCCTGACCCTCGCTCAATGTCGGATCAACGACCCCCACTGCGATGTGAGCCTCCCGCTGGCTCAGGTGGTCGTGGAAGAGGTCGCCTCTCTCTAGACCCGGAACTAGACCCCCGCCGTTTGCGGAGTCTGGGGCTCCCCAGACACATCAGGGGTCAGCGACTCTCTGCCGAACAGCCGGCGCACACCCCGTCCGATGTCGTCGAGTATCAGATACAGGGTCGGCACGAACACAAGCGTGATCAACGTCGCAAAAACGACACCGAACGCCAGAGAGACGGCCATTGGGATCAGGAAGGCCGCCTGAAAGCTCCGTTCGAGCATCAGCGGGACGAGTCCGAAGAAGGTCGTCAACGACGTCAGCAGAATTGGCCTGAAGCGCCCGACCCCTGATTCTCGAACCGCCGTCGGGAGGTCGACATGCTCGAGACGTTTTTGGTTGATGATCGCGACCATGATGAGGCTGTCGTTGACGACGACCCCGGAGAGTGCCACCAGTCCAAACATCGACATGAGGCTGATGTTGAGGCCCAGGAGCACGTGCCCCCACACCGCCCCCACCAGACCGAAGGGAATGGCGCTCATGATGATGAGGGGTTGCACATACGACTTGAGCGGGATCGCCAGCAACGCGAAGATGCCGAGCAACGCCACGGCAAACCCAACCTGAAGCCCGGCGATCGAATCCTGCTGCTCCGCCTGCATTCCCTCCATCGAAAAGTACACGCCGGGATGCCGAGCGAGGATGCCGGGCAGAATATCCGTCGTGAGGGACGCGACCACATCACCACTGGACGTGACCGTATCGTCGACCGACGCGATCACATTGACCGCGCGGCTGCGATTGACGCGCGTGATTGAGGCGAAGCCCCGTCCGGGCTCGACGACGGCCACCTGGGCAAAGGGAACCTCCCCGCCATCAGGCGTCCGGATGCGCATGTTCTCCAGGTTGCCCACCGACCGACGCTGGTCGGCCGGATAGCGCACCATGACTCGGATATCGTCTCGGCCCCTCTGGATGCGCTGAGCCTCTTCGCCGTAGAAGGCCTGACGCACCTGACGTCCGAGGTCCTGCAGGGTGAGCCCCAGAGACTCGGCAGACGTGGTGATGCCGAGTTGCATCTCGGGTTTTCCCGGTCGAAAGGAGTCGGTGATCCCGTAGACGCCGGCGAAGCCCTGCAGCTCTCGCTTGACCTCTTCGGCAGCCTCCCTGAGCCTGTCGATATCGGGGCCGACGAACATCACGTTGATGTCTTCACCGGCATTCATGGCCGATGCGTTGAAGCTCACCTCCACGGCTTCCGCAATCGGGCCGACAGCCTCTCTCCATCGGTTACCCAGTTCCTCGCTGGAGACGGCGCGAACCTCGGCCGGGGCGAGCTCGATCGTCACCTCTCCGATGTGTGCGCTAGAGGCGCTCACCGGTACCGCCAACATCCCTACACGTGAGGCCATCGGCTGGTCGCCCACCGACGCGAACACCTGGCGGTAGTAGTCCATGCCAGTCTCCGCAAGCAGATTCTGACGCAGCCGCTCGGCGCCAGTCTCCAGCCGTCTTACCGCGTCGGAGGTCATCGGTGCCGGCGTTCCCTGTGGCATCGTGACCGATGCCGTCATGAAATCGGCCTCAACCGACGGGAAGAACTGGAAACTCGCCCACCCGCCAAGCACGATCCCGATCGTCAGGATCAGGGTCGAGACACCCGCGGCGGCCGTGACATATCGCCAGCGGAGGAGGACCTCCAGACTCGGTTTGTAGACCGAGTGGATACACCACTTGAGACCGTTGGCGAAGCGTCCCTGAAACCGGCCCCAGGGTCCCGGCTTTCGCTTCTTGAGGTCGGCTAGGTGAGCCGGAAGGATGTTGAGCGACTCGACCAGCGAGAAGAGTAGACACGGGATCACAATGAGGGGGATGACCCTGAAGATCTTGCCCATCACGCCAGGAACGAACATCAGCGGCATGAATGCCACGACGGTCGTGAGGACGGCAAAGATCACGGGGGTGGCAATCTCCTGCGCCCCGTCGATCGAAGCCCGCAGTCTGTCCTCGTTCCGCTCCTGATGGGAGTAGATGTTCTCGCCCACGATAATCGCATCGTCGACGACGATCCCGAGGACGAGGATAAAGGCGAACAGCGACATGACGTTGACCGTCACATCAAGCCCCGGCATTATGATCAGGGCTCCCAGGAATGAGATCGGGATCCCCAGACTCACCCAGAAGGCCAGCCGTACCTCCAGGAACAAGGCCAGCATCACGAACACGAGGAGGAATCCCGTTGCCCCGGTCCGGAGCATCAAGCTCAGGCGGTCCTCCAGAATCTGCGCCTGGTCTTGCCAGATCGAGACGGAGACACCGGCCGGTAGTCGCAGGTTCCCATCGACGTAGTCGTGCACCAGCGCAGCGATGTCGAGGGCATTCTGATCGCCCGATCGAAAGACCGAGATCAGGACGGTCGGATCATCGTTGAAGCGTGCGAACTGATCGGTCTCGGCGAACCCGTCGACGACGGTGGCCACGTCCCTCACGTGGAGTCTCGTGCCGTCGGCCCGTGTCATCACCACGAGGCTCCCGTACTCTCCCCCGCGGTAGGCCTGCCCGATCGTGCGGAGGAGGATTTCTCCACTCTCCGCGCGCACCGAACCGCCGGGCATGTCGAGTGACGATCTCCGGACCGCCGCGGCGACGTCATCGAAGGTCAGTCCATGACGCCGCAACGCCGATTCCGAGACCTCGATCGCGATCTCGTAGGGTCTGGCGCTGGTGATCTCGACCTGAGAAATCCCGGGGATCGCCGAGATCTCGTCGCGAACCCGATCGGCAGTTTCTTTGAGCGTGAACTCGTCGACGTCGCCGGCCACCGCGACGTCGACCACCTGGTTGCGAGACACCAGTTCCCGAATGATCGGCTTCTCCGTCTCGGCTGGGAAGGTGGTTATGGCGTCGACTCGAGTCTTGACGTCATCAATCACCTTGCGCGCGTCGGCGCCAAGCTCGAGCTCCACGAGAACCATTCCCATTCCTTCTGAAGCAGTCGAGGTGATCTCTTTGATTCCGTCGACTCCCTGAATGGCTTCTTCGACCCGCACGCAGACTGCTTCCTCGACCTCTTCCGGGGCGGCACCGAGGTAGGGGACCTCGATGCTGATCATCTCGAGATCGATGTTGGGGAAGACCTCCGAGTTGATACCGATGATCGAGATCGCGCCGCTGACGATGATGAGAACCATCAGGAGATTGGCGGCCACGGAGTTCTTGGCGAACCACGAAATCATCCCTTTCACGAAGTGGCCTCACGCACGCTGTTGCTGAGCGCGGCCGCGACTTCGCTCTGAAGCTGGGCCAGTCGGTTGATCAGGCCATCGACCTTGATGGCCCGTACCACGGAGCCGGTTGCGACATCCACCAGCGACGCTGTGACGCGCACGATGTTGCCCACGCGTTGGATGCCGCCGGCAATGATCCAGGCCGCGCTGCTTTCTTCGGCTACGACGCTGACGTGCTCGAGGGCGAGCAGATGTTCGGTAACGGCGTTGCCGATGGCCTGCGCGACTTCCGCATCGGCCGGCATCTGGCTCACGTTGCTGAAGTCGCGAACCGCGATCCGATCTGATGTCGGTGGCTCGAAGGGGATAGGAGTCGAGTCGATATCCCGGATTGCGGCGGCGAGAGCACTCGGGACTGGATCGACGTCGCTATCCGGGACTCGAGCGACGTCGATTTCCGGGACGAGATCGACCCCGATACCCAAGGCCTCGATGATCCCAGCCTCGATTGCCGCTGCCACCTCGCCTCGGACCCGTCCGAGGTCGTTGGTGGCACCGTCGACCTTGACGGCTCGCACGATATCTCCGTCCCGCGTGTCAACCACTCGCGCGGTGACGCGAACGGTGTCACCGAGACGCTGTACCCCACCCCCGACCACCCAGTCAGCGTCGGTCTCTGAGGAGACGACCACGACCGACTCGAGGTCCCCCAGGCGAGTCGACACGTCTTGGGCCAGACCGGTTCCCAGCGCATCTGTGGTGCCGCCCTGGGAGATGTTGGCGAACGGAAGGATGGCCACGGCCGTTGCGCGGTCAACCACCCGGGAGGCCCCGGCGACGATGTCGAGGTCGCTGTCTTCCGCGATGTCTTCGTCAATATCGTCAATCGGTATCGGCGGCGCCGACGGAGACAGCTCCGGACGTGGACGCGGGGGCGTGACAATCGGGCTCACCGGGCTCACCGGGCTCACCGGCGCTTCGACCACGCGCGGGGCGGCAGGCGGTCCCGATCCCGAGGGATTGGGTTGCGTGGAACGCCGAGCCACGCGCGTGGCCTGTGCGCTCTCGCGGTACACCCGGACGAGCCATTCCGGTCGCTCGGCCCGCCCGCGACGAGCAGGAGGTACGAACCCGGCGTCCGTCGGGGCCGCTTGTCGCTGCGGCATAGCGCTCGCTTCGGTGACCGGCGCGGGGCTACGCGTGGCTTCACCGGTCTGTCGGTCGGCAACCATAGCCATCGAAAGGTCGGTGATCTGCACCCGCATGCCGTCGGTCGGTCCGTCGAGCGCCGAGGTCGCCACGGTCTCGCCCTGAGTCAAGCCACTCCGCACATACACCGAGTCAGTGGTGGTTCTGAGAATGTCGATCTCGCGAAACCACACGCGGCTGTCGGTGTCGATCGTCAGCACCTGATCGCGTCCCTGCAGCGCCGCCCGCGGCACCACCACGATCTCGTCGAAGGCTCGTCCCTCGATCTCGGCCTCGACATACATACCGACAGCCAGCGGCGGGCGATTCGGATCGGGGCCAGCGGCATACGGGTCGCGCACCTCGGCCACCACGTGGACCATTCGGCTCACCGGGTCGATCTCGCCCTCCGTACGCACGACTTGTCCTCGCCACTCGTACGTTGCGCCCGCAAAGGTGGTGCGGAGCGTGACCCGCGGACCGTCCTGGTTGGTGGTTCCGCGATATGCGAGCGGGAGGTCAAGGTACGCGAGCTGTTCGTCGGGCAGCGGTAAGCGGATCTCCGCGACATCGACGGCGTAGATTGTGGCGATCGCCGCGCCGACGGTGACGAACTGACCCACGTCCACGGTCTTGCTGCGCACGCGCCCTGCGTACGGTGCCTTCAGATCTGCGCGTTCGAGGTCGCGCTGGGCTCGAATCAGTCCCGCTTGGGCTGCGGCCACCCCCGCCCTCGCGTCCTCGAGGTGCGGCTCTCTCAGGGTCAGCGAGCGCGGGTCGCCACGGCCGAGTTCCTCCCATTCTCGCCGCGCGACTTCGGCCTCTGCCTCCTCCTGTGCCAGTCGCAGTCGTGATTGCGCCAACTGCGACCGGGAGCTGATCACGGTCTGCTGGTAGTCGAAGGGATCGATTCGAAGTAAGATGTCGCCTTCCTCGAAGAAGCCGCCGGCAGCGAACGAGGGAGCCACCCAGGTCACTCGGCCCGCGACCTCCGGCACGAGCTGCGTCTCGGTGCGCGGCCGCACGGTTCCCTGGCTCATGACCGGCACCTGGACGGTGTCGACCTCGACAAGATAGGCGCGCACGCCCGGTGGCGCGAACTCGGGGACCTGCGTCGCCACCTCGGGTCGGTTTTGAACCACGATGACGGCCACCAGCGTGGCGACACCAATCACCGCGAGCGGTAGCAAGAACTTAAGTGCCCGAACCCAAGTACCCATCGTTATCCGCCCGGACGGTTAGTTGCCGTCCTCCTCCGCGTCGCCACCCAGTTGGACAGGGTTTTCCAGTTGCTCGAAGCCCCCACCCAGCGCCAAATACAGATCTACACGATTCTCCAAACGGAGCCGTCGGATCCCAATGAGCTCGATCTCGGCGTTGACGGCCGACCGTTGTGAGTCGAGAACGGTGATGTAGTTCTCGAGTCCGGCTCGGTAGCGCTCGTCGGCCAACGTCTCGGCGGCGCGAGCTTGCTCCACCGATTCCACCAGGTGGCCAACGCGTTCCCGCAGATACTCTTCCGCCGCCAGCGCAGTTTCGACTTCGGCGTAGGCGTCCAGCGCGAGCGTGGCGTATTGTGCAAGGACTTCGGCTCCGCGCGCTTCAGCCCGGCTGACCTGCGCCCGCAAACGTCCTCCTTGCCACAGTGGCTGCACCACGTTTCCAAGGAGACTCCATACTCCGAAGCTCCCGTCGATGAGCGAACGGAGGCTATCCGTCGAGGTGCCCGTGGCCGCCGTGAGGCTGATCCGTGGGAGCAGTTCGGCCCGGGCGACGCTGATGCGAGCCTGGGCGGAGGCGAGGTCGCGCTCCGCGGCCACGAGATCGGGCCGGCGCGCCACTAGGTCGGCGGGGAGCCCAGCCGGGACGACCGGTGCCACGGCCGGCAACGCCGCTGGAGTGTCCAACTCACCATCGGCGTACTGACCGAGCAGCACTTCCAGCTGACGCGTCGCCGCATCGAACTGTTGGAGCCGTTGCTGAAGCAGTGCCCGAGCGTTTGACAGGTTCAGGAGGGCCAACCGGAGGTCGAGTGCGGGACGGATACCGGCTTCGAATCGGTCCTGCACCTGCTCGGCAGCCTCGCGAAAGCTCTCGACCGTTTCCCGTGAAAGGTCGACCTGCTGCTGAGCCTCGGCGATCGCGAACCAGGCCTTGACCGTCTGTCCCGCGATCGACAGCTGCGCCGCACGGAGGTCGGCGGCTGACGCTTGCAGGTCAGCCAGCGATGCCGACGCCGAGTTGCGGAGCCGACCCCAGAGATCGATTTCCCAGGACACGTCGAACGAGATGCCTTGATTGCTCGAGACGGTGCTGAGAACCTGGCCCTCGGCGCCCGGAATCGGGAACCCGACAAAGTTCTGTTTTCGTCGCGACCCGGTGTACGACGCCTGTACCGTCGGTTGCAGGTCGCCGTTGGCTGCCCTGGCGTCAGCCGCCGCCTGCTCGAGTCTGGCCGCGGCGGCTTTGAGGTCGTAGTTGCGCGCAAGCGCATTCTCGACCGCCGCCGTCAGTCCAGCGTCGCCGAAGTCCTGCCACCACGTCACGGAGACGTGGCCGGCCGGAACGTCATCGGCTGTCCAGTCGGTCGGGACCGTCACGTCAAGTGTCGGGGGGGCGACCAGCGGAGCGGACGCACAACCAGCCGCGAGGATGGTGGCCGCCGTCAGTGCTCGCAGCCGACGACGCCCGGTCACAGTGTTCCTCCGGTCCTTCGCGATCGCACCGGCACCGGCTGCCGCACCGGTGCCGACAGTCCAGCCGCGCCGAACTGGATCAGCGACTCCATCAGTTCCCCAGGGTCCGGCGAGGTGTTGGTCGGTCCAGCCATTTCGCCCCACATCATGGTGTGAGCCATCGAGCCGACCAAGAACCAGGTTCGGGCTGCGATCTCGGTCGGGTCGATATCCGGGAGCGCTCGCTGGAAGGCGGGCAAAAAGCGACTGAACATCGGCGTGAACTGGGTCGCGAAAGCCTCCCGGAACTCATCGTTCGTCTCGACGTGAACACGCCCGAGCAGCCGAATGACCCTCCGCCCGCCCGCGCCATCTGCGATCCTCATCTCGAACGGTGGCGCAATGAAGGCGCGCAGCACGTCCTCCAGCTCTGGTCCCGATTCGCCCGAGGTGCGCCCGATCTCGTCGAGTCGCTGGAGACGCAACTCGTTGATCGGAGCGAATCGTCGCGCCAGCACTGCGGCGAGCAGCGCTTCCTTCGAGCCGAAGTGGTAGTTCACAGAGGCAAGGTTGACGCCCGCGTCTCTTGTGATGTCGCGGAGCGATGTAACTGCGAAGCCTGCGTCGGCGAACAGGTGCTCGGCGGCGTCGAGGATCCTGTCTTTGGTGCTCATCTCCACGACTCCCATCCTCTCGAACTCAAACGTTTAAACGATTGTTTTAATCATACGTATGAGCACCCATCAAAGGCAAGGGCTGGAGAGGCCCAGAAGGTGGATTTTCTTGGTTGATTCCGTGGTAGACTCCGCTCTTTAAGAGCGAGGGTACCCTCTCTTTGGTGTTCTGCGTCTGGTCACGTTGCTGGGCGCGTCGAGGAGGTCGTCTCATGGGAGACGTGGAACAGGTCCAACAGCAACACGACGTAGAAGGCGATGGGTTTTCCCGCCGCACCTTTATCAAAGGAGTGATCGCCACGGGGGCGAGCGTGTCGGCATCGAGCTATGTCTTCAAGGACGGCTCGATGGTGCGAGCGCAGGCCCCTGGGTCGGTCGAGCGGTTGGTGACGTTGACCGTCAACGGACAGCAGCGGCGGGTGGACGTCTTGCCGAACGAGACACTGGCGACGACGCTGCGCTACAAGCTGGGGTTGACGGGCACGAAGATCGGGTGTGATCGGTCGGAGTGTGGCGCGTGCACGGTGCTGGTGGACGACGTACCGCACTACTCGTGTTCGATGCTGACCCACCAGGTGCGTGGCCGGGCTGTGAAGACGATCGAAGGGCTGGAGGCGGCGGACGGTACGCTGCATCCGGTGCAGCGGGCGGTGCTTGACGAACAGGGATGGCAGTGTGCGTTCTGCATGTCGGGCTTCGTGATGAACATGGTGGCGCTAGTCCAGGAGAACCCGAGTGCGACGCGGGCGGAAGCGGCGCAGTACTTGTCGGGGAACCTGTGCCGGTGCGCGGACTACAACAAGATCCTCAACGTAGCTGAGCGGGCAGTGGAACTGTCACGGAGGAGCTGACGTGGCCGACTACAAGCTAATCGGTAAGGAATATACGACACCGGATCTCCTGGCCAAGGTCACCGGTCGGGCGAAATTCGCCGAGGACTTCCGGGCGGAGGGCATGCTGTTCACGAAGCTGCTCCTCAGCCCGATGCCGCATGGCCGGGTAACAAGCCTGGATTACAGCGCGGCGATGGCGATGCCGGGAGTCGAGGCGATTCTGACCGCCGACGACCTACCGGAGGTCGAAGCGCCGCAAGAGCGGGCGCTCACAAAGGAGCCACTCTACGAGGGTGAGCCGATCCTGGCGATCGCCGCGACGACAGAAGAACTGGCCGCCGAAGCGGTCGAGAAGGTACGGATCGACCTCGAGCCTCTTCCGTTTGCCGTTGACCCGCTGGAGAGTCTCCGTCCTGGTGGCTCGAATGCGCGGCTCGAAGGCAACACGATGACGGGGCGCGACCTGGTCGACATCACATGGACCAACGTCGACTGGAATGAGATTGACAACGGCAGTCTCCCGATGGACGGCGAGGTGAACGACGAGTGGGAAGTCGGTGACGTCGAGGCCGCGTTGGCCGAGGCCGACCTCGTGCTCGACGAAACGACGTTCCACCAATCGACATCGCACCAACCGCTCGAGTCGCGGACGGCGATGGCGTACTGGCAGAACGGCAAGTGCTACATGCATTGCTCCACGCAGAGCACGGCGCGAACGCATCCCGCCGCGGCTCGCTGGGTCAACGTCGAACCGGAGAACCTCGTACTCGTCGCCGAATACTGCGGCGGAGGTTTTGGCAGCAAGATCGCCGGTTCGCTCCAGTGCGCCATCCCTGGTCTGCTGTCGCAGAAGGCCGGCAAGCCGGTCATGATGCGAATCAACCGTCAGGAAGAGAACTTTATTGGCCGTGCCCGACCAGGTATGGTCTCGCGGATCAGGATCGGCTTCCGCAACGATGGGCGCGTCACGGCCATCGACTTTTACTCGGTCCAGGACGGCGGTCCGTACGGGCGCTCCGGCGACTTCATGGCCGGCGGCGACCAGGCCTCGCTGATGTATACCCCGGCGAGCATGCGGGTGCGAGGCGTATCGGTCTATACCAACACGCCTCCCCGAGCGGCCCAGCGTGCGCCAGGTGGCGTGCAGGTGGTGGCCATGATGGCACCCATGATGCAGAAGGCGGCCAAGCAGCTCGGGGTCGACGAGCTCGACTTGATGAAGATCAATGCACCTGCCGGACAGCAGGTCTTTGGTCGACCTCGGCAGGGCGTTCAGGGCAACGTGTCGAGTGCGTTCGTAAGAGAAGCAGTCGACCTCGCCATCGAGAAGTTCGACTGGGAGGGGATGAAGGCCAAGAGCGGCCAGCGGAACGGCTCCAAGGTAACGGGGATCGGTGTCGCGCTCAGTAGTTACGCGGCTGGCGTCTCAGGCATGGACGGGTTGCTCACCATCCGGCCCGACGGCAAGGTCTATATCCAGCAGGGCGTTGGCAACCTGGGCACCGGGTCGACGTTTGACACGGCGCGGGCTGCGATGGAGGCGCTCCAGACAGACTGGGAGCACGCCGAAGTCGTCTGGGGCAATACCAGCAAGCATATTCCCTGGAGCTCCATCCAGGCCGGGTCGATGACGACACACGCACACACCCGCGCCAACTGGGCTGCTGGGCTCGACGCGAAGCGGAAGCTGCAGGAGATTGCGGCTCGCGACCTCGGAGGCTCGCCCGAGAGCTATACCGTTGCGGACGGCCGCGTGTTCAGTGGGTCTCGGAGCATGACATTTGCTCGAGCCGCTGACCGTGCGATCGCGCTGGGCGGAAAGTTCGACGGACATGAGCTTCCCGACGACATCAACGAAATGACCACCGCGGCCGGCCAGGGTTTGGCCGGAATCGGGTTGATGGGGATCGCTAAGGACAACTTCGACACCGGTGGCCGAAATATGTCGTATGCCATCGGATTCGCCGAGGTCGAGGTCGATACCGAGACGGGCTCGGTGACGCTCAAAGACTATAAGGTCGCCTCCGACGCCGGGACCATCGTCAACCCTCGGACCTTCGCCGCGCAGCTACACGGCGGCGGTATCCAGGGCTTTGGTACGGCCTTGGGGATGAAGTGGATCTACGACCGTCGATGGGGCTTGAATGTCTCGAAGCGGTTCTACTCGAATCGTCCCCCGACCATGCTCGACGTACCGAATGAACGCCAGATGGACTGGGTGGCGGCCGATAAGCCAGATCCGTTCAATCCGCTTGGTGCACGCGGGATCGGCGAGCCATCGCAGGGCGCCGGTTGCGGGGCGGTCCAGTGCGCGATTGCCGATGCGCTGGGCGACGGGTATTTCAACAAAACACCGATCATGGCCGACATGATCCTGAGCAAGGTCGAGGGCTTGCCCGAGGCGGTCAACCGGCTCGCGGCCCATTCGTGATCGACATTCATAGGGATAGAGGGAGAGAGAACCAATGGCGGTGATACGCGACAACATGCCGGCTTTCGAGCTCTTCCAGCCCGCCAGCACGGACGACGCGCTGGGGTTGCTCGATCAGTATGGGTCGAACGCGTGGGTGCTGGCCGGGGGGCTGGACACGTGGGATTGGCTGAAGGACCGGGTGAAGCGGCCGGCGGCCGTGGTGGACCTGGGGGCGATTGCCTCGTTGCGTGAGATCCGGTCTGCGAACAGCGGGCTGGAGATCGGGGCGATGGCGCCGCTCAGTGAGGTAGTACGGCATCCGGCGGTGCGCGAGCAGTATGGCTTGCTGGCGTCGGCGGCGGCGGTCGTGGCCTCACCGCAGATCCGAAACCAGGGAACGCTGGGCGGGAACCTGAGTCAGGACACGCGGTGCTGGTATTACCGAGATGGGTGGAACTGCTATCGGGCGGGCGGGAATATCTGCTACGCCGACACGCCCACAGCAATGAACCGAGAGCACTGCATCCTGGGGGCCAGCCGGTGTGTGGCCGTCAACCCGTCAGACACGGCGCCGGCGCTGATCGCCCTTGACGCCGAGATGGTGGTGCGGAACGCTCGCGGGGAGCGGGTGGTCGCGGCGTCAGATTACTTCCTGGGCCCCGAGGTGGACATCGAGCGGATGACGGTGCTGGAGCCAGGCGACCTGCTGACGACGATCAGGATCCCGTCGACCTGGGCGGGGGCGACGTTCTACTTCGAGAAGAGCCGGGACCGAGCAGTATGGGACTTTGCGCTCGGGAGCGTCGCGACGGCGGCAAAGGTCAGCGGCGGGGTGATCGAGGACATCCGGGTGGTCGTGAACGGGATGGCGCCGACGCCGACGCGGTTGCCAGCGGTGGAGAATGCGGTCCGAGGGCAGGCGGTGAGCGAGGAGACGGCGGAGCGTGGGGGCCAGATGGCGATCCAGGGGGTGAAACCGCTGGCGCACAATGGCTACAAGGTGTCGCTGCTTCGGAACCTCGTCAAACGATCGATCCGCGGCGTCGGGGCGTAGAGCATGGAGCTGTTTCAGTGGGGCACCGACCCCTGGGGCCAAGAGGTTCTCGTTCGGATGGCCTGGGACGTGCTCTATTTGTTTTTTTGGGCAGGCATAGCTTTCGTCCTTTTCCACCTCGTCTATGCGGCGGTCTGGGTTCCCAAGCTGGCCCGTGCGCATGGGGGTGGCGGCGACTCAAGCGGCCGTGCTGAGGCCTCGTTTCCAGAGAAGATTACCCGGCACACCGGGGCGGCCCGGGCTTTTCACTGGATCATGGCTGCGTCGATGCTTGCGCTGTTGATCACCGGCTTCTTTCCGATCGTGGGGATTGAGTTCCCGTGGCTGACGATTCACTGGGTGTCCGGTGTCCTGCTGACGATCTCGGTGCTCTATCACATCGTGCACGCGACTTTCTTCCTCGACTTCTGGTCTATCTGGATCGGGCCGAGCGATATTGGTGAGGCGATTCAGCGGGTCAAACGTCAGATGGGGCAGGATGTCGAGGTCGGGAAGCACGCGAAGTATCCACTTGACCACAAGCTGTATCACACCGCAGTGACATTCGCGGGTCTGATTGTGATCGCGAGTGGACTCGTCATGATGTTCCGGATCGACACTCCGCTCTGGGGAAAAAATGCGTACTTACTGGCCGATGAGACATGGGGTGTGCTGTATTCAGCTCACGGGCTCACGGCCGCGATGTTCGTGATGCTGACAATCACGCACATCTACTTTGCGCTCCGGCCGGATAAGTTGTGGATGACCCGGTCGATGCTCTTCGGCTACATCGACCGCGAGAAGTACCTCGATCATCATGATCCGAACCGCTGGGTCATCTCGCGGGAATCCGGCAAAGGGTGAGTGCCGACGACGAGCTCAAGGCTCGAATCGACACCATCGAAGAGAGCTACGAGTTCTTCCTCGCGTACGCCGCTCAGGGCGTATCTGGCGATCAGGCTTCCAAGTCTGTAGGCCAAGTCCGCGAGTTTCTCCACCAATGCGAAGCTGCGCTCCCGGAGCTGGCGGATGGGTTCCTGAAGCTCGTCGAAGAGGCTCAAGCCAGCCAGAAGCTCGACCAGCCAGCTCGATATCACACCTTTATCGAGGTGCTCCGTCGGGACGCCGACTCCGCTTTGGCCGCCATCCAGCTGGTCATGGCTCAGCCCGCCATCAGCTCCCAGATGATCGACAATCTCAACGCCATGATTCATCTTCGGTCACTGTTGACCGACGTCTTCTTGATCGACGAGATCTTGCGCGTCCGTTTGAGCGAGGCCTCCTCGTAGTCTCGGCTGACTCCCAGTGGACTAGACCATGCCCGGTCTCGGTCTGCTGACGCTTCGCCTCACCGTGGGCCTCGGTTTCGTCGCCCACGGTCTCCCAAAGCTTATTCCGGTATGGGGGGGGAATCCGCGCGCGGCGGCGGCCACACTCGAGAGCGCCGGGGTCGGCTGGCCGTATCTGGTTGCGGTTGGGACCGGTCTCGCGGAGACGCTGGGCGGACTCTTGCTTCTCGCGGGGGCCTATACCCCCTGGGTGTCACTGGTGCTCGCCGCTCCAACCGTCGCCATAGGTGCGGTTCGGTATTTCCCTCACGGGTATTTTCTCAACTGGAGCCTCGACCCCGACTCCGACCACGGCTACGAGTTTCATTTGCTTCGTGTCGCCACGTTGGTCTGTCTGATGCTGGCCGGCCCGGGGAGGCTCTCGTACGACGCGCGAAGGAAGAAGGCTTCACGGCGTAAGACGTGACCTCTCGGCAGACGACCCGTCACCCGTCATGTATCACTCATCCCGATCTCGATTCACCGTGTCTGGAGAAAACGCGGGCACACACACCGCAACGTAATCGGCCCCGCCCTCGTCGGGTGTGCTGTAACGGACCCACTCACCTGGCCGGGTGACCACCGCCTGGCCGGCTCGAACGTCGAGCTCACCGCCTTCGTGCTCGACACACAGCCGACCACGGAGAACGAGCGTAATCTCATCGAACGATGGGCGCTGCCCCGGCTCCTCCCACCCTTCAGGTGAGGTCATCCTGGCCACGCTGACCTGAGGGTCACCTGTGTTCACGCGACCAAAAAACTCCTCAATCCGCTTCGGCTTGTTCCCGGCCGAGCTCACGACGGTCGAGTGCTCGATCAATCTAGGCATCGTGGTCCGGGAAACTCACTAGCTTACGACGACCGCGGTACCGCTGACGGTCACCATCAACATACTTCCACCCTGGCCCACCACCTCGTAGTCGAGGTCGACTCCGACGACGGCGTTCGCGCCGACCTTTTCAGCCTCCTCGTGGAGTTCCTTCAGCGCGATCTCGCGAGCTTGGTGTAGTTCTTTCTCGTAGGATGCGGAACGGCCTCCGACGATGTCCCGCACGGCCTCCGACGATGTCCCGCACGCCGGCGAAGAAGTCACGGAAGAGATTCGCGCCAAGGATCGCCTCGCCGGTCACGATGCCGCGGTAGTCAGAGATTGTCTTGCCCTCGATACTCGGGGTGGTCGTCAGGATCATCGTCGCTCCTTCGTGCACTCGTGTGGTGAGTTCAACCACATTGGGTGATTCTACCTGCTGTCGTCCCTCGGTCCGTTGAGGATCTCGCGAAGCACGGCCGGGGCACCACCCACAGGCAGATTGCTGATATAGATGTGCCGGACACCGGCCTGTCGCAGCGCGTGGACCGTGCGCGCGCAAATCTCGGCCGAGGTCGTCCCCGCGGAAAACTCGGTCTCGAGCTTCTCTCGCGGAACGGGGAGGAACGGCGCCAATGCGTCAAGGGTGCGACGGTTCGCGCTGCGGTAATAGAAGACCCCGAACATCCCTGGCAGCTCGAGTCCACGCCGGTCGGCTTCACGGAGGAACCCTTCGACCGCCGCCATATCGTGATGCGATACCACCTGGGTCAGGAAGAAGTCAGTGTTCGTCTCGCTCTCCAGGAGGTATCCCACCTGGGCGGCCGGATCCTTGTGGGGGTTCGCCCACCCGCCCAGCTCCAACTCGGGTCGCCGATTGCGAATCGCCCGACGCAGCTCCCATCCATGCGCCACACAGCGGGGTGCTCCAAGGGAGGCGTCACCCCCCAGGACCACCAGAGACCGAAAGCCCTGCTCCCACGCTCGGTCGGCGTAGTGCAGACAGTAGTCGAGCGGGTGTTTGGCTGTGAGGAAGGGCGCGACACGCTCTCGGGGCGCATCGTCACCGAGGTTCGTGACCAGATGGCGCAGGTTATTCTCTTCGGGCTCACCGACCGCGCTGTCGGTGACAAACACGTACGTGTCCTGTCGGGTCAGACCCCGGACGGCGTGGTAGGTGTCGATCCAGGCCTCGATCCCGGCCGCGGCATCAAGCTCGGCTCGGGGTGGTCGGAGCTCGGCGGCGGTCGTCGTGGCCGCACTCCGTAGCGACGATAACAGCGACTCCGCTGGCATCGCGTCTGCGGTTAGTGTTGCGCGGACGTCGGTGCCGTCGCGGTCGACCGAGGAGAGAGGTGTTGCCGGACGAAGTCCAGCATCTTGATATGCCGGTGTTTCTCGAGCTCCGGTTCCGCGAGTCGGTGGCGGGACTTCGGATACACCATCATGTCGAACCGCTTGCCCGCTCGTTGCAGCTCATAGGCGAACTGCAACGTATTCTGCATGTGGACGTTCTCGTCCATCGCGCCGTGGATGAGCAACAACTCGCCGTGCAAGTTGCGGGCGGCGAATCGCGGCGAGCTCTTCCGGTAGCCATCGGGGTTGTCCTGGGGCATCCCCATGTATCGTTCGGTATAGATCGTGTCGTAGTCCCGCCAGTCAGTCACCGAGCCCCCGGCAATTCCCATGGCATAGCTCCGACTATGGGTGAGGGCGTAGCTCACCATGAACCCGCCGTAGCTCCATCCTTCGATGCCGATCCGATCAGTATCGACATAGGTCTGTTGGCCCAGCCAGGCAATACCGTCCTCGAGATCCCTTAGCTCGAGCGCTCCGAAGTTCTTGTAGACGGGCCATGTCGAGACGGCCCCCTTGCCGCTTGCGGTGCTGTTGTCCAAGACCCAGACGATGACACCCTGCTGAGCGAGGAGCTGCCAGAAGAGATAGGTCGCCCCGCCCCAGGCGTCACGCACGCGCTGCACGTGTGGGCCGCCGTACACGTGCTGATAGACCGGGTACCGTCTCGACGGGTCGAAATCGGGCGGCTTGATCATCAGCGCTTCCATCTCGAAGCCATCCCGGTTGACCACCTGTAGTAGCTCAGGCGCTGACAATCGATACTGACCGAGCGATGTCGTGTCGTTCGCGTCGATGACCCGAGTTTGTGATCCGTCCGCGGCGTGGAGCCTCCGGCTAGGAGGCGTCTCGATGTCACTCCACGTGTCGAGGTAGGAGGTGAGGCTTGGGTTGAAACGGGCCCGATGGGTGCCGTCGGCCGAAGATAGCCTGGTCAGGCCAGACCCATCAAGTCGCACGCGGTAGACGTCGCTGCCAATGGGGCTCCGCTCGGTGCCAGAGAAGTAGACCCAGCCAGCATCTTCGTCGACCCCGTGCAGTTCTCGCACTTCCCACAGTCCATCCGTCACTTGACTCACGACGGTGCCGTCGCGCCGAAGGTGATAGAGGTGCCGCCATCCGGTGCGCTCGCTGAGCCAGAGGAACGAACCGTCCTCCAACCACGTCGGCGGCCCATTGACGTTGACCCAGGCCTCGGTCGTCTCGCGAAGGACGCGGGTGGTTTCACCGCCCGGGCTGGCGATGTCGAGATCGAGCCAGGTCTGCTCCCGGTCCTGTATCTGAAAGACGACTTCTCGACCGTCGGGCGACCAGCCGACGCTCACTACGAGCGGCTGGCTGGGTGCATAGCGGGCCAGGTCGATCCACGTGGTGTCCCCACCCAGCGCAGGGACGGCACCAAGCCGTACCTCAGGGTTTGGGTCACCGGCCTTGGGGTAGTCCCACGTCTCCACCTCCGGGTGATAGGCGATGTGGTCAACGATCGTGAACTCGGGCACCTCGATATCGCTCAGCTGGAGATAGGCGACCTGGGTTGAATCGGGACTCCACCAATACCCCTTGAAATCGCCGCGGCCGTAGATCTCCTCCTGGTACACCCAGTCGAGCAGGCCGTTTCTGACTTTCGCCGATCCGTCGGCGGTCAACGCGTACTCCCGGCGATGTGAGATGTCGACCACATGGAGGTCGTGGTCTCGGACGAACGCCACGAAGGCACCGTTCGGGCTGAAGGAGACTTCGGATTCAGGTTCGGGCGATCGCGTGAGACGAGACGCTTCGTCCGTACCGAAATCGTAGTAGTAGAGATCGTCATCGTGGTCGACCACGAGAGCGGTTTGTGACCGATTGACCCGATGGGTGTCGCCACGCGAAAGCCGTCGTGCGTCGTCACGGCTCAGGTCTGGGAGACCCGCCAGTGCCTCTTCCATCGCGTCTGCGTCGAGGAGGGGCGCTCGGGCACCGGTCGAGGCCGTCACCGTGAGAAGCGGACCTGGGGATCGGGTGTCGCGCTCGAGATACCGCTCGTCATCGATCCAGGTGACGATCTGCGGCAGCGACCCGTCGAAGTCGACGAGATGTTGCGGGTCGAAGATCTCGTCGAGCGTCAGATCTCGCTGCTGCGCGGAGACCGGGACCGAGGCTCCGAGCGTGAGCCACAGGCCACAGGCTGTGAGTACACGTGACACACGGTAGCCACTCATGTTCGACCTGCCCGGAACGCTGGCCGACCTTGTGGGGTGTGGGCGGTGTGCCCAGAGTCGACTGTCGGTTGTTGACGGACCTATAATCGACAGCTTAGCAGATTCCGAAGTGGCGAACTGGGCCACGACGGGCCGAACGGGTTCCGGAAAAGGGGAGGTCGAGCCATGGGTTTTCGAGGCGTCTTCGTGGTGGCCGTCCTGATAGGGGTAACAATGGGTTGCAGCTCGGACTCTGACCAGATCGAACACGCTTCGAGTTCTGACCAGTCGGAAGCCGGTGCGGCCAGCGACCGTCCGTATCTGCTCGAACGGGTCGACGATGCCGCTATCGTGCAGTTGTACGCCGATGGGTTCGAGCGCCTCGAGCTGCGCGAGAAGATTCTTATCTGGCATTTGTATCAGGCGGCCATTGCCGGCCGCGACATCTTCTATGACCAGCGCTATGTCTTCAACCTCGAGATGCGCGAGGTGCTCGAGGAGATCATTCTCCATGGGGAGGCAGTCGACCCGGAGATCCTGGCTGAGATCCATCGCTATACCAAGCTGTTCTGGCTCAACTCCGGCCCCTTCAACAACCTGACAGCTCGGAAGTTCGTGGTCGGCGTGACGCCCGCTGACTTCGCCCAGGCCGCGAAAGCAGCCGAGGGCGATGGCGCTCAGTTCCCCCTGGCCGACGAGGAAACGCTCGACGACCTGCTGGCGAAGCTCGAACCGAGCTTTTTCGACCTCGAGTTCGACGCCGTCGTGACGAACAAGACGCCGGGCCAGAGCCAGGACATCTTGATGGCCAGCGCCAACAACCTCTACTCCGGCGTGGCGATGTCTGACCTGGACGGTTTCGACGAACGGTATCCGCTCAACTCGCGGCTGGTGAAGCGAGACAGTCAGCTGGTCGAGGAGGTCTACCGAGTGGATGGCCTGTACGGCGCCCAGCTCACCGAGGTGGTTTCGCACCTCGAGGCAGCGATTCCGCATGCCAGCGAGACGATGGCCACGTCGCTTCGCGCGCTGATTCAGTGGTATCGAACGGGCGAAGCGGATGACCAGCGCGCGTACGACATCGCCTGGGTGAGAGACCGGGACTCACCCGTTGACACGATCAACGGCTTCACCGAGGTCTACATGGACGCGCGCGGTGTCAAGGGTTCGTGGGAAGCGCTGGTCTTCTACGTGAATCCCGAGAAGACGAGAGCGATCAGGACGCTGGCCGAAAACGCGCAGTGGTTCGAGGATCGGATGCCGTGGAATCCGGCGTATCGCAAGAAAGGTGTCCGCGGTATTACCGCGAACGCCATCGACGTCGTCGTGGAGATCGGCGATTCGGGACCCGTCACCCCAATCGGTATCAATCTACCCAACGACCAGAACGTTCGGGAAGAGTACGGCAGCAAGTCGGTGTCGCTGTCCAACGTCGTTGAGGCCTACGACCGGTCGAGTCCGGGTGCGTATCGGCGCGAGTTCACCTGGGATGAGGCGGAGGCCGTGCGTTCCGAGACCTGGGGCAATCTGGCGGGGGAGCTCAATACGAACATGCACGAGGTGATCGGTCACGCCTCTGGACAGCTCGAGGACCAGCTCGATGGCAATCCCCAAGCCTTCATCAAGGAGCAGTACTCGGCTCTCGAGGAGAGCCGGGCTGACCTCGTCGCGCTGTACTTCATTGCTGACCCGAAGCTGGCCGAGCTCGGTCTCGTGCCGGCGGCCGATCAGGATGACATCGTACGTGCGCAATACGAGTCGTACACGCGAAACGCGATCCTCCAGCTCCGTCGTGTGCGCGAAGGGTCTCAGCTCGAAGAGGACCACATGCGCAACCGCCAGATGATCATCCTCTGGCTGATGGACAACACCGACGCGATCGAGGTCCGCCAGCGCGACGGGAAGACCTTCTATGTCATGACCGACTCCGCGGCTTTCCGCGAAGGCATTGGGACCCTGTTGGCCGAGGTGCAGCGAATCAAGTCGCAGGGGGACTACGACGCCGCGAGGAACCTCTTCGAGAGCTACGGAATCCACTTTGACCCTGTGCTCAGGGACGAAGTGCTCGAGCGCGTGGCGCTCGTGAATCTCCCGTCCTATTCTGGTTTCGTCATGCCCAAGCTCGAACCACAGCGAGGCGACGACGGCGAGATCGTAGACGTGACGATTTCGTACCCGAGGGACCTCACGCAGCAAATGCTGGAATACTCAGGGAAGCGGTAAGCGCTGGCTTAAGCCAGCGCCCATCACCTCAGCCACCCGGGAGGCACGCCAGCGCGGCGCGCTTCTTCCTGGGTGTCGCGGATCTCCTGGTCCAGCCGGAGCACATCGGCCTTGGTCTGTTCCAGCTCCTCCAGCGCCTCTATTCTGTCTTGCCCGATCTCGGCTCGCTGGAAGGGATCGTCGCGGGCTGTGAAGTCGGCCCACAGCCCATCCACTCGGTTCTGAAGGGCCGCCGCCATGAGCTCGGCTCGCCGCCTTTCGTCCCGCGCCGTCATGATCCGATTGCGCCAGTACTCTTCTCCCTGCTCGGTCTCCGGGCCGTCAAGCCCGTCGAGCGCTGCGGCGTCGGCGGATGGTGTTGTGTTCGGACCAGCGGGTTCTATCGATGGTGCGGTGAGGGGTGAGGGTGCGGAAAGCGGCGGAGTACCGGTGGTCAGTCTGGGACCCCCGCGGAGGTCGTCGTTCGTGTAGACCTTTGATTTCTCGCCGATACTCGCACGACGAGCTCTTTCCTGCTTTGCGACGGCGGCGAGTGACGTCTCCTGGGCGGACGCCGTGACGGTGACCGTCAACATGAGGCCCGAGAACGCACCCACCAAGGCCCTTTTCATTTTTCCAGTCTACCAGGCTAGCCGCCCGCTCGGGTGCGATCCTGGGTGTCCATCAGTGCCACGACGTGCCATTTCAGCTCCTCGGCGCGAGGGCTGGCTGGAGCGAGATCGAGATACTCCTGATAGGCCGAGAGGGCGTCGTCCCACCGTTCCAGCGTCTCGTAGCTCTTGCCGAGCGACAAATGAAGGGTCGAGTCGGTCGGGTTGAGCACGATAGCGGTCTGATAGGCGGCGATCGCCGCCTCGTCGCGACCACGCTCATGGAGCGCGCGTCCGAGGTTGTAGTGGGTCACGTACTCGGTGGGGGACAGCTCAGCGGCCGTTTCGTACTCCGCCACGGCTCGGTCCCACTGCCCCGCCTTGCCAAAAGCATGGGCCAGGTTGAAGTGATAGGCCCATCGTGACGGGTTGATGGCCAGTGCCTGCTCGAAGCGCTCGACCGCCTCGTCGTGGCGTCCTAGCTTGACCAGGACCTGTCCGAGGTTGCTCAGGGACTCGGCGTCTTGCGGGTCGTCGGCGATGGCCTGCGAGAAGAGCTCGTGCGCGTCGTCGAATCGTCCGTCGACATAGGCCGCCACACCGGCGCGGTCCGGCTCCGTGTAACGAGGGAGCGTCTCGGAATCCGCGGCCTGATTCACTTCCACACGCTTGACGGAGGCCGCCATCGCTTCGCCGTGGACCATGACTGGCGTATCGGTGATCACCGGTGCCTGGCGAACTCGCGGAGCACGCGACACCAGGGTCAGGCCGACAAGGGCGACCGCCATGAACGCAAGCAATCCTGAGCGTCTGGTCATTGTGTTCCCCTCCAAGAAAGCAGACGGACGCCTGTCTGACTGATCCCGTTGTTGAAGTTCTCCGGGTCCCCAAACATCTCGACGTTGGATCCACTGCGCCCCGAGGTGCCGAGGTACAGATGGCCGTCGGCGACGAACGGGGCCGTGGCCCGACCGTCTACGGTGGCGATGATCGGACTCTCTCGTGCTCCAACGGTTCCGTCGCCGTTGGTGTCGTAGGCGGCACCACCCGCACTACCCAGGTACGTCATGCCATACAACCGCGATCTGACATCGGCACACGGCTGGCGCGGGTCCTCGAGCACCGTGCTAAAGAAGACGGCTGATCCCGCGACCGCTGGCGCCGACGAAAGCCGCTCCAACGTCGACCGATTCCTCAGTTTGCGTACGAACGACACGCTCGGTCCTCCACCGGCGACGCTGTCGTGGAGACCATAGATTTCGGTGGTCAACGTGCCGCCGCTCGTGAAGGGGGAGAGCAGATCACTCCCCGTGCCGAAGAACATGTGCGCGCCGCCCGAGTCCGTGCGGACGGCGGACGCGGCGTAGATCGGTGCGCCGGCGTCGACCATCGTCGCAAACGTAATCTGTCCGGTAGGCAGGAAGTCAAAACGTCGATAGATGCCGTCGATGTCGCCCACGTAGGCTGCCGTCGCCACATGCGGCGAGATTGTCCGCCCGGCGGCAGCCGGGTCTGCCTGGATGGCGTTCTTTCGACCGTTGCCTCTGAGGTCCCCGACGTCAACGCACCCGCTGCACCCGCTTCCTCCACAGGCGGTGCCGCCCCCGATCGGCGCTCCCGTCTCGACGTCGAGCAGATAGAGCGACCGGCCCGCGACCGGAGCACCTGCACCCCGCCCCGGCAGGCGTCTCTCGACAGCGGGAAAGTATCCGGACCCCACGACGGCCGCGGTGAGACTACGGCTGTCATCGAGCGGGGCGATGGCCGGCACCGACCAGGTGAACCCCACGCTCTTCTCCGCTGGTGAGGCGCTGGTCCGGAGGTCTCCAAAGAACCGAACCTCTCCTCCTGGAAAACCATCGTTGAGCGCGAAGGTCGCGGATACCGTGGGGTCGAACTTGTCGTATCGAGGAAACGACCAGATCAGCGGGATGTGATTGGGGTCGTCGAACGATCTCAAGACCCTCGCGTGGTCGTCGCTGCTGGGCGACGGTCCCCGCATGCCTGCTTCTGTAACGTCGAATGCCTGATAGAAGGTGCCGCCATAACCCTGTCCAATGACGAGCACAGTTCGCCACTGATCGTTCAACTTGACCTCGGCGATTTTTGGCGAACTGTCGACGAAGTAGTCGAACGCCTCGACCGACTGCCCATCCACGAGCGCGTGCAGCTTGGCCAGGAGGTTGTAGGGGATGAAGGCCCACACCTCGAACCCGGTCCGGGCGTCTATCGCGTGAATCATCCCGTTGTTGCCACCAACCCAGATGATCCCCCGGCGGTCGGCGTAGTCGCCGGCGTAGGTGCCCACGACGTCCCGCCGTCCGTAGTCGTCGTCGGGTGGCGGCTTGAGGGCCGGGGCACTCATGATGGCCGGTGTCGACCCAATCACAGGACCCAGGGGCTGATTCCGGACGAACGGGATCAGGGTATCTGGATCGGCACCGCCGAGATGGGGAGCGAGCGCCGCCGCACTGTCGGTCGTAAACGCCACCGTGCCCCGTCCCGGCAGATAGGTGAAGATGTTGCGGTCGTCCGGGTCGACGGGCGTTCGCGCTCGTCCTCTCGTCTCGCTCCGTCCGTCGACATTCGGCCAGAGCGCGGTGCCATCCGACACGAACCCGTAGCCCCCTGGCTGGTTGCGATCTCGTTTCGGCTTGAAGGTTCGAAACGCCCGGACAACACCCTCCATTCCGGAATCGCCCGGTCCGTTGAGCTCGAAGCCGGCGGTCACCATCAGGTTGCTTCGCTGTGGAATCGTCTGGCCCAACTGGTTGTATACGACCGTGTTGCGGAGCGTTCTTCCTCTGGACGAGCGCGCGTTCGTTAGGTCGACCGTGCCGACGACCGGGCTCACCGGCTGATACTCACTCGGCACGCCGAGGTTGAAGTCGGTGGACCGTGCGTAGCCCGCCTGGACCGCCATGTTGATCACTCGGCTGACGGCTGCTGCGTCGGACACGTTGAAGTAGCGGCCGCCGCTGCGGCGCGCGATGTCCCGCAGCTTCCCCTGGCCCGATTCCGGTTGGATGGCCGCGACATATATCGGCACACGGCGAGCGGTACCCCCAGCGGGAACGGAGAGGAACGAGGCCGCGGTGTTGGCCGCGTTGTTGGAGCGCAGGTAACCCCTGTCTCCCGAGTCAGCTCCGCCGGTCACCAGGACAACGATGGTGTTGCGGCAGTCGATGCTACCCCTATCAGCGGCCATCGCGGTTCTGGCCTGCACGAGGGCATCGTCCAAAGCGAACGTGATCGGCCGATCGACGGAGGACCGGGAGTCTTGCCCGGCAGGAATAAGACCTTGCGGGTCGTTGATCGGTCGCTCGACGAGGGCGATGACATCCGCTGCCCTTGACCCGAAGGGTAGCCGCACGCCGTTCGACCACTGCAGCGTGTAGTTCGCGGCGTCGACCGCCGGTGCGTACAATCCGTATTGTCCTGGCCCACCGGCGTTGCACGGTGTGACGTCTCCGATCTTCTTCAGCGCCTTGTCGTTCGTGACCCTCACCGGCATGTCGCAGTTGGGCGCGATCCGCCACCTCGGGTTCCGGTGTCGCAGACCGACGAGCGCCCACCGGTCGCCGATGCCCCGGTTGTCGTGGGCCGCCTGCGAGATTCCGGCTTTCGCGATCTCTAGTTGCCGTGGGAGACCCCCCGGCTTTGCCGGGGCGGCCAGCCCCGTTTGACGTTTCGGGGAGTCACGTGAGGAACTCCTTCCCGTGAGCCGCTCAAGCATCACGAGAAGGAGACCTCATGCCGACCTACCGAAGTCTCAATCATACGAAATGGCACTGTCAGTATCACGTTGTGTTCATCCCGAAGTATCGAAGAAAGGCGATGTACGGGGGATTGCGGCGGGATTTGGGCGAGGTGTTCCGCCGTCTGGCGCTGCATCGCGAGAGCGAGGTGGAGGAGGGGCATCTGTTGCCGGACCATGTGCATATGATGATGTCGATTCCGCCGAAGTACTCTGTCGCCCAGGTCATCGGATATCTCAAGGGGAAGAGTGCCATCCACATCGCTCGGGAGTTCGCGGGACGTTCGCGGAACTTCGTGGGGCAGCACTTCTGGGCCCGGGGCTACTTCGTGTCCACGGTGGGTCGCGATGAGCGGGTCATTCGGGAGTACATCCAGCAGCAGGAACGCGAGGACCGGCGGTCGGATCAGTTGCCGTTGGAGTAGAGTGGCCACCGTGAGGTGGCTCAAGTGACCGCATAGCGGGCACGTCATGCCGCTTTGAGCGGCTCACAAACTAAGGCCCCCGGCTTTGCCGGGGGATACTTACTCGGGTCTGGATCCAGAAGCTCCCATAGCTCCCAACGGTATCGTCCACCGCCAAGATCGTCGACGTCCGGTATTTGCGGGTCGGCGTGACACGCGATTCCATTCTGAGTCCGGCGTAGATGCGGCGATAGCGTTTGGCGATCGAGACATCAGCGCCCATCGCGCGCGCTATCGTCGGGTCATCGGCGACCAGGTAGGTGTTGGGGTCGTAGAAATCACCGTTGCCGTCCTCGAGCATAGAGGGTGACGTGTCCAGCACCACGATGACGTTGGGTGGAAGACCCTTGACGAAGAGCAGCGGGTCGAGTTGAGCGACCGCGGGCGTTGCCGGCACGAGTCCCATCACGAGAGCAAGAACGAGTGTCAGACGTCCCAGTTCGCCGCGCACGGCCGTCATCATTGCTCCACCATCCCGCCGCTACCGGTGCCCATCTGACTCCGGTCCAGCTCGCCGTCCGGCGTGCCCACGGAGCTGTCCCGGAATGCCTGATTGAGGGCGCCGAGACCACGCTGACCTGTCAGGCCGCGCTCGGCCTGTGCACTCCCAGTGAGCGCCACTGTTGCCTCGACGACCCGCCGTGAGTTGAACGGGCCGAATGCCATGGCCCGCACCGTGAGTACGCCATTGGTGTCGCGAAGGGGGTTGCGGTCGCTCTCGGCCGGGTCGTCACTGACCCACACCGCCACATAGTTCAGACTGTCGACCTGGTTGGCTGGAAGCAGGTCGCCAAGTGCGCCGTGCGCATACAGCCGCCAGACCGGGTCGTTGTCGGTCCACACGCTCGCGGCGTCTGTGTCGGCTTGCAGGTTGGCGGTCTCGACGCCGAGATCGACCACCGAGCCGTCGGGCAGCGTCGGCTGAAGGCTCGCGCTCGAAAAGCTCGACTGCGCCGAACCCGACAGAACCGCATCCCAGCGTGGCTCGTCGAGGAGGTCTTGTACGGCGCGCTCGATACCGGCGTCGGCGGCGTAGAGCGCTTCCTGACCCGTACGGTAGTTGGCGGAGATGGCCGTTTCCGTAGACGTCATGAGCACCAGGGCCCCACCAAGCGCCGAGAGGAGAAGAGTTACCATCAGCGCGATCAACAGTGACGCCCCACGCTCGCTGGTCGTCAGACCGTACGTGCCCAGCGGGCGCGTGCGGTCCGACACCCGATGTCGTGGGTCGGAAAGCTGGGCTCGCGTTGTCGATGTCATCGGTCGATCCCGCTATCTCGCCAAGTTCATGTTGCGTGGCGACACCTCGAAGTTGATCCTTCGGTCAGGTAGCATCCGCGTACCCTGCATGGCATCACCAGGCCGGAGGAACAGTACGGGGTCCGAGCCCCGGAGGTCTTCCGCACCCGCCTGCATTCTCAGTTCAACCGCGACCGTTCGTATCCGATACAGGTCTGCGTCGAAGCGATTGACCGTTCCGCACCACGGACCATCGGTCAACTGGGCTTCCGACAACTCGACGAGGGACCCGCTCCCCGACGGCAGGGTTGGGAGTCGAGGGTTGCCCGAGGCGCTAAAGAGACAGTTCCCGCCTCCGACCGGCGGTCTGGGCGACGTTGGCGGGTTCGGGTCGCCGAAGTAACGGAAGTTCAGGTCGACCACGTCGTCGACCAAGGGCATATCGGTGTCCCACCCGTCGTAGTGCGCAAGCTGGTCGGTGGCCGAGTCCAGGTAGTACGTGTGCGTGATGACTCGGGTGATGACGCTGCCGACGGGGTAGGTCTTGGAGACCGCCGACCCGCGAACCTCCAGCTGGACCCGACTTCCCTGGGTGCCCGTGACCTGAAACGTATCCGACGCACCGGTGTCGTCGAACACGAGCACGGTGTCTCCCACCTGGAAGCCGCACACCACGTCAACGGTCGGACACCCCGGCTGGCTGTTGTGAGTGTCGACCCGCACGCGGGCTGTCGACGCGGAGCCGGGAAGGGCATCGCGAAGCGTGGTCTGGGCGGCGGTGTTCGGGACAAACACCATCGAGACCGCGTCGCGGCGGAAGAACACGTTGCGGTCTGGGTCGGCGTCGATCTTGCCGACCCGATACGGCACGACGGGCGCGAGGAATCGTGACAGTGGCCCGGCCGCCGGAATTGTGTAGGGCCCCGCGCCCGCCATCATCAAATCCCTGTGGAGAAAGGACGTGGCGATACGCAGACGCTGCTGCATGTCGGAGACTTCCGGCTGCACGCGGAAGGCGTGCTGGCCCGGGTTGACGAGCCCGAAGACCGCACCGGTCACGGCCATCATGATGGACATCGAGATGAGGAGCTCGACAACGGTGAAGCCTGCGTCGGTGCGAGTCATGGCGATTTCCTCGTCTTGACATCGACGAGTCGCGTTTCATCGCTCACGCGAGGCCCGGGTGTCGAGGGTGTCGCCAATAGGTCGCTGCTTCGTGGTCGTGTCGGTGACCGGAAGGCCCCGCGCCGTTTCGTCGCCGAAACCCCAGGTCAAACCTCGCAACTGCTCCATCTTCTGGGTGGCCAGCAGGGCTGTGGATGTGGCGCTCGTGGCCCTGAGGTTGGCCGAGGTGGACACCGCGAACAGCTGAGCCACGCCGATGGCGACGGTGGTCAACAGACCGATCGACACCAGTGTTTCGACCAGACTGAAGCCGCGTTCACTGGACATTGATCTTGCCAAGTCCATTCACCATGACCGTCGTGGCTTCGCGGTCCCTCGTGACGATGATTCCAACCGGGGTGGAGATCGGCCGGGTGCCTGCCCCGGCGATCTCTCGGGCGGTGCCGTCGGGCGAGAACTGGATGTCGGAACCGCTGACCGTGACCGAGGAGTGCAGGCGTCGGACAGGCCCGTCGTAGGCCGGTGTCGCCCGATCGCTGTCGCGGGGTCCTGGGAAAGGAAACCTCGACTCGTCGCATCGGTTACCGTCGCCGTCGGTTGCCTGTACTCCGGTCACCTCGACCATCCGGATCTGCCCGGTCGAAGGACAGTTGAGGCGCAGGATGAGTGCGTGGTTCGTCGATACCGAGCGGTGCCGGGCGGTCTGGAGCTGTCGCTCGATCTCGCGTGCGGCCATGTCGAGTTGCATCCCGTCGGTTGCGTGTTTTGTCACCGGAACGGCGATTCCCGCGACCACGACGGCGAGCCCCATGACGAGCATGAGTTCCGTCACCGTGAAACCTGCGCGATCGCGGAGTATGTGAGCCAGCACGACAGTGAAAGGAAGAGCAATGGCGAGGCCATCCCACACCCTCGTGCCAGGATTGACTCAACTCGCTGTCCATGAAAGAGATACGAGGATTCATGTTCCGTTCGAACCTCGCGAGAACCTGCGAATCCGACGGGAGCCGTACACTTCTGCAATCCCTGCCTGGAGGGGGTGCGTTGTAGAATGAGCGGCCGTTCCACACCGGTCGATGGGGGTCACGATGCACGCAGATCTGGTTGTTTTCGGTCCCCACCCCGATGACATCGAGATCGGCATTGGGGGCTCCGTGGCGACGCACGTCGACCTCGGTTGCACCGTGGGATTGTGCGACCTCACGAGAGGTGAGCTTGGCAGCAACGGCACGCCGGAGGAGCGGGTCCAAGAGGCTCAGGCGGCGGCCGACGTTCTCGGTGTGGCGTGGCGACGCAACCTTGGGTGGCCCGACGGCGAGATCGGACAGTCGGGGGTCTACACCTCACAAATCCGGTCGGCGGCTGAGCTGATTCGCAACGCTCGCCCCTCGGTCGTCGTCATTCCCTACTGGACCGACCGCCATCCTGACCACGAAGCCGCGAGCCGGGTGTTGCGCGAGTCGCGACCATCCTTCGTGATCGATGTCAGCAACGCCTACGCCAGAAAGCAGGCGGCGCTCGCCTAGTCAAGGATCCGCTGGTAAGTCCCACACTTCTGAAGTCATGAATATTGGAATCGTCTGTTACGCGTCGGTCGGCGGCAGCGGTATCGTCGCGACCGAGCTGGCCAAAGTACTGGCCGGCCGGGGGCACCAGGTGCGACTGATCAGCACTGATCCGCCATTTCGGCTTGGAGATTTCCAGGCTGGGTTGGTGTTCCACGAGGTCAAGACACCAGGGTATCCTCTGTTTCGCGAGCCTCAGTACCTGTTGTCGATCGCCAACAAGTTGGTCGAGGTGAGCCGGGAGTTTGACCTCGATATCATCCATGCGCACTACGCCATCCCTCATGCGGTTGCGGCGTATCTGGCTCGTCAGATCCTGTTCGGCTCAGGCGCCCCGAAGGTCCCGCGAGTCATCACCACGCTCCATGGCACGGACGTCACCCTGATTGGCAGCGACCCCTCCTATTCCCAAACGGCCGCGTTCTGTATCGACCAATCGGATGGAGTCACCGCGGTGTCCGAAAGCCTGCGACAGGATACGTTCAGGCAGCTTCCGGTCAAGGCGGACATCCGCGTGATTCCGAACTTCCTCGACTGCCAACTCCATCAGCGGTTGCCCGACACAAAGCTGGCGGCGCGTTATCAGAACGGCAACGCTGATACGCAACTGGTCATCCACGTCTCGAACTTTCGACCGGTGAAGCGGGCGACCGAAGTCGTCGAGATCTTTCGACGCATTCGAGACCAGATACCGGCCCGTCTGCTTCTGGTTGGCGATGGTCCCGATCTGCCGCGGGCCCGGCGAGTGGCCAGAGACCTGGGGCTAGCGGAGGACGTCGAGGCACTCGGCGAGCAGGAACAGGTCGTGCCGTTGCTCTCCATCGCGAATCTGTTTCTCCTGCCATCGACCGAGGAGAGCTTCGGGGTTGCCGCGCTTGAGGCCATGGCGTGTGGAGTGCCGGTGGTTGCATCCAGTGTAGGGGGATTACCTGAAGTCATCGAGCACGGCGTGTCCGGTTTCCTTCATGACCCGGACGACCTCGAGGGTATGGCCGCGAGCGGTCTGCGGGTGCTCACCGACGCGTCGCTTCGCGACGCCATT
Organism: Vicinamibacterales bacterium; assembly: GCA_965249105.1. Taxonomy (GTDB): domain Bacteria; phylum Acidobacteriota; class Vicinamibacteria; order Vicinamibacterales; family UBA8438; genus CAUZIB01. Next base: position 5,104,248 of record OZ252219.1, read on the forward strand.
GCGGCCGGAGGTCTCCGCGCTGTCCATGAAAAGTTCTGCGCCGAAGAGGTCGTGCCCCGCTACGAGCAGTTCTACCGGGAGGTCGTCGACCGTCCCTTGAGGGAATCACCACTGCTCCGCAAATAGTTGATAGCACTTGTGCTGGACGGGCGTGTGTATACTCGAGCGTCATGCGCGCGCCGCTATCATTGCTCCGCTTCGGCGTCTGTTCGTCGTTGTTCTACCTGACTGTCCTGGGCCCATTTCCTTTGCGGGCTCAGCCGATCCAGCCTGGTGAAGCGAGGGTCGAGCTGGGCGTTGTTCTGCGGCAGCTCAACACCGTCGGCACGTTCATGATGGCGACGGCGCATCCTGATGACGAGAACAACGCGTTGCTTGCACTGATCGCCAAGGGGCAAGGGCACCGCACCGCGCTGGTCACGGCAACCCGGGGCGACGGCGGCCAGAACGAGATCGGTGCTGAGCTGTTTGATGCGCTTGCTGTCTTGAGGACCGAAGAACTCCTGGCCGCGCACCGACTGGATGGAGCGGAGCAGTACTTCACCCGGGCGGTCGATTTTGGTTACTCCTTCAGTCGGGACGAAACGTTCGAGCGGTGGGGACGCGACGAGATACTCGGCGACTTCGTCAGGATGATACGCCGGCTCCGACCCGATGTTGTGACGGCGCTGAGCCCCGAAGGGCAGGGACGTGGACAACATCATCAGGCGTCTGCGATTCTCGCCCGGGAGGCGTTTCTTGCCGCCGCGGATTCCACACGGTTTCCCGAACAGCTCGAAGAGGGGCTTCGTCCCTGGCAGGCCAAGAAGTTCTACTTCAGCTCAGGATTCCCCTTTGGATTCGGCCTTCGCGGGGGAGGTCGCCCGGCGCCACCACCGCCGGGTACGACGACCATCGATCTTGCCGGATACGACGCATTGCTGGGACGCACCTACGCGGAGATCGGCAGCCACGCGCGGAGCATGCACAAGTGTCAGGGCATGTCTCCCATGCTCGTGCTGCCCGGGTCGGCCTCGGTGCAGTATCGCCTCGAAGAGAGCAGATTACCCGATCACGACGGCGACACCTCCAGCTTGTTTGACGGTGTCGACACCTCCATCGAGGGGCTCGCTCGGTTCGTTACTGGTCCGATCCCAGACGGCCTGAATAGCGCGCTTCTCGCGCTCGCCGACACGGCGCGGCTCGCGCGCCGAGGGTTTGACCGGAGTGATCTCGCAGCAACTCGAGCCGCGGTCGTCTCGGGGCTGGGCGTCGTTCGCGAACTGCGCGGGCGTCTCGAGTCGTTGTCGCTGCCCGAAGAGTCCGAGTGGGAGATCGATTTCAGGCTAGCGTCCAAGGAACGGCAGTTCGAGCGAGCGACGATACTGGCCTACGGACTCCGTTTCGAGGTGCTGGCCGACGACGGTGGGGTCACCCCTGGGCAGCGGGTCATGGTCTCCCCGCTGGTGGCGAATCGCGGTGGCGTTGACGTGATGGTGCGGGGTGTCCGCGTGAGCGGCTTCGACTCGACATCGCCGGAGTGCGAGACCCAGCGACTCCCAGCCGAAGGGGTCTACCGGTGTTCGGTCGAAGGCACGGTGCCGCGGGCGGCGACGGCGACCAGCATCCACTGGACGCATGTCCCGGGTGTCGACCGCGTGACGTTTGACGCCGATGTCCCGTTTGGAGTGCCGTTCCGGCCAACATCGTTCACCGCGACCTTCGACCTCGAGATCATGGGGTTGCCGATTGTTGCGCAGCGACCTGTGCAGTACCGAGACGCCCGCGACATTTTTGCCGGTGAGAAGCGGACCGCGATTCATGTCCTGCCGCGACTCTCGCTCTCGATGACCCCAGACGTCGCCGTTCTTCCCAGAGGGTCGGGCGGGTCGCGAGCGGTACGCGTGACGGTGACCAACACCTGGCCTGGCCCTGCCGAGGGTGAGGTCGGTCTTGATCTTCCTGAGGGGTGGACCCTCGAACCGAGTCGGCACCCTGTGCGTTTCAGCCGCGAGGACGAAACGCAGACCGTGCGCTTTACGGTCACACCGAGCGACGGGGCGAACGGCGAGCACTCGATCAGTGCCTTCGCCACGTCAGGCGGGGCCCGCTATGACGTCGGCTATCAGTCAATCGAGTATCCCCACATCGCCGGCCGACATCTCGTGCGCGTGGCGCGATCGACACTCAAGCTGATCGACGTTGCGCTCCCCGCCGACCTGACGGTTGGCTACGTGGTCGGGGTTGGTGATGCCGTACCCCAAGCGATAGAGCAGCTGGGCGCGCGTCTGGAGCTCATCGACAGCGAGGCGCTCGCGTGGGGAGATCTATCGATGTTCGACGTGATCGTCACCGGGGTTCGCGCCTACGAGCGTCGTGCCGATCTGCGGGGCAACAACGATCGACTGTTGCAGTATGTCGAAGCGGGTGGGACGCTGATCGTCCAGTACAACAAGTTCGAGTTCAACGAGGCCCAATACGGACCCTATGCCGCACAGGTGAGCCGGGATCGGGTTACGGCCGAAGATGCGCCGGTACGGATACTCGTAGCCGACCATCCTGTGTTCGGCTGGCCAAACCCGATCGGGCCGGCGACGTGGGCCGACTGGGTTCAGGAACGGGGACTGTACTTTCTTGGGGCCAGGGACCCCGCGTATATCGATCTCGTCGAACTCGAGGACAGTTTCGAGTGGAACCCTGGTGTCAAGCGCGGTGCGTTGGTGGAGGCTCGGTACGGTGACGGTCGATGGGTCTATGTTGGGCTCGGGTTGTGGAGACAGTTGCCGGCTGGAACAACGGGGGCCTATCAGTTGCTCGCGAATCTCTTGAGCCTGGGTGCCAGTGTGGCGAGTTCACTACACTAGTCCTACTGGTCGCCGGCGTCGTCTCCACTGCCAGGGAGTGTGAGGATCGCAGGCGAGTCCGCGTCCACGACCACGGACTGACGGACTTCCCCAACTTCCGGATGAAGCACCACGATCTCGCGAGTACCAACCTCAGCCGAGATCTCGGGGAGGGGAGTTTCTCCGATCAGCTGGCCCTCGATCCATACCTGAGCGCCCGGAGGGCCCTCGATCAGGATCAGACCGGTGCTCTGTTTATCCAGCGTTCCAGTTCCGACGAAGACTCCGACCAGGACAATAGCCGCGGCACCGATGCCGATGAACGCCTGGCGGAGATTCACCCTGCGCGCCGGTGGGGCGGTTTCCAGGTCAGCTCCGTCCTGCCGGTCGCTGTCCCGAAAGAGACTGTAGTAGTCGTTGCCGCCAGTCCCCTCGGTCGCGGCGGCGGCATCCGAAGGGGGCGATTCGACTGTTGCGATACTGGGTTGCGCGACGACTGGCGGGGCTACGGCGATCGGTTCCGGGGCCAAACGCACGACCCGCTCGTGGACGACCTTGGCTTCGCGGACGCGATCCAGTTCTGATTTCAGAGCCTCGGCTGCGTTCTTAGCCTGCTGAGCGGCGGCGTCCTTCAGCTGAGCGACCTGACTGGTGATCTCACTGAGTTGTCGCTCACGGCGCTCGTCTTCCTCGCGTCGTAGCTTGAGGAGCCCCTCAGAGAGCGTCTTCTCGGTATCGGCCCGGACCCGCTCGATCTCTGTCTGGAGCGTGCGTTCCGCAGCGGCCTCGGCCACCTCGCGCGCCTGGCGGGTCGCATCGGTCCGAACCCGTTCGGCCTCAACGCTCGCCTCGGCCAGCTGTGCGGACAGTGCCTCTTCCGCTTCGGAGCGAACGCGATTCAGCTCGTTGGCAAGATGTGTATCGCTCTCGGTTCGCAGTCTCGAGAGCTCCGCGTCCAAGGCCATCTGGGATTCCGCCTCGGCGGTCGCCAACGTCTTGGCTTCCGTCTCCTCCCGAATCTGCTCAGCCTTGAGCTCCGACGCTGCCATCAGCTCGGCTCGTGCCCGCTCGGCCTCTTGTTGTGTCCGCTCGAGCTCGGCCGCCAGACGCTCATCGTGAGCCCGTTGAACCCGGGCGATCTCCTCCTGGAGTGCCTGCGCAGACTCGGTCTCCGCCGCTATCCGGGCGGCCTCGAGAGCCATCTGACCCTGGCTCTCGGCTCGGGCGGCAGCTTCGGCCAGCTCCGCCGACCGGACCTGCTCGGCCTCTTGACGGGCGCCTTCCAGCTCCTCGGCAAGTTGTTCTTCGGCTTCGGCGCGGACCCGAGCGAGCTCGGCCTGAAAGTGCGCGGCCGCCTCGGCTTCGGCGGCGGCCCGTGCGTCTCCCGTTGCCCGCTCGCGTAGCCGCTCGGCCTCGATCTGAGAGGCGGCGAGCGTTTCTGCCAGCGTGTGCTCGGCTTCGGTGCGGACCCGAGCGATCTCGGCGGCGAGTGTTTGGCTGGCCGCTGCCTCGGCCGCTTCGCGGGCCGCGGTCGTCGCTTCTTCCCGCTCGGCCTCGGCCTTCTCGTTCGCCTCGGCCAGCTCGGATGCGAGCCCTGCTTCCGCTTCGGCTCGCACTCGGTTGACCTCTTCGGTGAGCCGCGAGTCGTTCTCGGCCCTCAACTGCGCAAGTTTCTCTTCGAGCGCCTGCTCCGCGTCTGATTCCGAGGTCGCCAGCACCTCCTTGCGAGTCTCTTCGCGAATGTGCTTGGCGCGAGCGTCGGCTTCGGTAACCAACTTGGCCTGGGCCTCCTCGGCCTCCTGCACCGCGCGCGCGAGCTCGTCGTTGAGACGGTCGTCGCTGGCGCCTTCCAGGCGGACGATCTGTTCGGCAAGCCCGCGCTCGGCCTCTTGCTCGGCGGCGGCGCGTGCCTCGCGAAGCTCTTGCTCGCGCATCTGTTTTGCCTGTGTCTCCGCCTCGCCTCGGGCACGCACCACGGCGCTTTCCGCTTCTTCGCGGACGTTGGCTATCTCCGCCGCGAAGCGTTCGCTCGCTTCCGCCTCGGCTGCCTCGCGAGCTGCTCGCGCGGCCTCGTCGCGTTCGCGCTGAGCCTTTTCGTTCGCTTCTGCCAGCTGGGTAGCCAGGGCGAGCTCTGATTCTGCCCTGACCCGGCGCACCTCGTCGGCCAGTCTGGTCTGGTTCTCCGTCTCGAGCTGGGCAAGCTCGGCTTCGAGCGCCCGCGCGGCCTCGGCTTCCTGGTCCGCGAGCACCTCCGTCCGCGTTTCTTCCCGAACCTGCTGGGTGTGCGCTTCGGACTCGGCGACCAGCGCGGCCGTCGCCTCCTCGGCCTCCCGCTGGGCGCGCGCCAGCTCACTCGTCAGTCGTTCATCGCTCTCCCGTTTGAGTCCGGCGATCTGTTCCTCGAGGGCTCGCTCCGAGTGCTCCTGCGCGGTGGTTCGTGCCTCGCGGAGCTTGTTCTCCAAGGTCTCCTTGGTGCGTGTCTCGAGCTCAGCCAGCTCCGCCTCCCGAGTCGCCTCGGCTTCGACCTTGACGCGCTCGACCTCCGCCGCGATTCGGTCTTCTGCGTCCTCCTTTACCTTGGCCAGCTCAACCTCGAGGGCGCGGGCTTCAGTCTCGGCGGCAAGACGGGCCTCTTCGGATGCCTGTTTCCTCAGACGCTCCGAATCCGACTGGACCCTGGCCATCTCGTCGGCGTGTTGCTGGGCCGCCTCAGAGCGCGCACGCTCGAGCTCGGCTGCGAAGGCGCGTTCGGTTTCCTCGCGTACCCGGGCGAGCTCGACACTCTGACGCTGATCGGCTTCGCTTCGGGCGGCAGCGAGTTCGTCAGCGACCTGTTGCTCAGTCTGTTCCTTGACTCGGGCGAGCTCGGCGGCCAGGGATTCGGCGGCCTTCGCCTGTGCCTCGGCTTCGCGTCGAATCTCCTCGATCGTGTCGGTTTGCGGGTCAGACGGGTCAGACGATGTGTTGTCCTCCGGCAGGAAGATGGACGGTTCAGCAAGGTCGGAGTGCGGTACTTCCGTCTCGGGCTCGACGTCCTTCGAGAGAAAGATCGAGCTCGAGTCCCCGGAATCGACCGCGTCGTCTGCGGCAACGGACGTTGCAACTGGCGTCGAGGCAACGGGCGTTGCAACTGGCATCGAAACAACGGGCGTTGCAACTGGCGTCGAAGCAACGGGCGTCGAAGCGACCGGGGCATCCAGCTCAGGCCGGTCGTCTACGCCGTCGGGCGCTTGAACAGCCTCGGGTGACGGCGACGCGTATGTCTCCAGCTCTCCCCTGAGCGTAGCTGCTCGCTCGAGATAGTCAGACACCTCGTTCGCGAACTGCGCTGGGTCACATCCGCCCGCCGCAGCCACGCGTCGCCCACGAAGGAAGGAGAACTTCGACTTGGACGGGGCGCCGGGCGTCGACCGGAACTGCGGGATGTTCAGCGTTTGAACATGCTCGGCGCCTCTCAGTGACTTGAGGCAATCGAAGAGGTCATCCTCATCCGTCGGCGATAGCAACGCGCTCATCAAGATGAGGTCTGGGACCTCCTGTCGAATCGACTCGAGGGCCGCGGTCTTTGAGTCCACGACGAGAACTTCGTCGCCATAGACGTCAAGGGTCCGTCGCAAGGTGGACCCGACGTCGTAGTTTGGTTCGATCGCAAGAACGCGCGGCATGTGTGTTCCTCCTTTACCCGCAAGTGACGTACCCAACTGGAGGAATGAGTCACGGTAGCCGTAAGACCCAGCGGAGCCATTAGTTATCGAGAACGCTTTAGCTGTGGCTGGCTCTCGTGTGGGCATGCGAGTCTCAGTTGCCCACAGACCCGTCGCTGTGTTTACCAAACCGTAAGGGTGCCGAACCGGTTAGCATCGCGCTGGCCCGTACAGTTTCGTGCACTTTCTGACAACGTGGTGCGAGCATCGTTTGCCCCCGACCCCGCAAAAGCGTGATTCCGGTGAGAGGTTCTGTTCCTGCGACGCACGGCCCTTCACGCCACGACGCGTAGCCACACGCGATATCAACGGTCTGGCACGGCCGTTGCCTTAGAGCACGACGTCAAGGAGGGTGCGCGTGCTGGTCGTCGTCTCACACATGTTTGATCGTTTGCCGTGGTTCGTCCGACTTGTCCGACAGGAGTCGGGGCAGAGCCTGATCGAGTACGGGATGCTCGCAGCATTGGTTGCACTGATCGCCATAGGCGCCGTCACCGCAGCTGGTGGGCAGATCAACGCCAACCTGTGGGAGCCGACGGCCGCCAGTTTCTAGTTGCCGTGGGAGACCCCCCGGCTTTGCCGGGGCGGCCAGCCCCGTTTGACGTTTCGGGGAGTCACGTGAGGAACTCCTTCCCGTGAGCCGCTCAAGCATCACGAGAAGGAGACCTCATGCCGACCTACCGAAGTCTCAATCATACGAAATGGCACTGTCAGTATCACGTTGTGTTCATCCCGAAGTATCGAAGAAAGGCGATGTACGGGGGATTGCGGCGGGATTTGGGCGAGGTGTTCCGCCGTCTGGCGCTGCATCGCGAGAGCGAGGTGGAGGAGGGGCATCTGTTGCCGGACCATGTGCATATGATGATGTCGATTCCGCCGAAGTACTCTGTCGCCCAGGTCATCGGATATCTCAAGGGGAAGAGTGCCATCCACATCGCTCGGGAGTTCGCGGGACGTTCGCGGAACTTCGTGGGGCAGCACTTCTGGGCCCGGGGCTACTTCGTGTCCACGGTGGGTCGCGATGAGCGGGTCATTCGGGAGTACATCCAGCAGCAGGAACGCGAGGACCGGCGGTCGGATCAGTTGCCGTTGGAGTAGAGTGGCCACCGTGAGGTGGCTCAAGTGACCGCATAGCGGGCACGTCATGCCGCTTTGAGCGGCTCACAAACTAAGGCCCCCGGCTTTGCCGGGGGATACTTACTCAGGGAGTTCGAGAGTTCCACATGGCCCAATTGTCCGTTGTCATCAGTACTGACGACCGCGCATTCGGCACCTCCGTTACGAGTCTGGTTCGGTCGAGTGGCGTTCCGGTCGATATTCCGGCCTCACCCGATTCCGAGCAGACGCCGAACCTAGCGGTCGTGGACATTCGAGCACAAGACTCCACGCAGGGAGAAATCGAACGACTTCGCAAACAATGGCCAACCGTGGATATCGTGGCCGTCGCGTCCGTCTCTGAGCCCGATCGCATCCTTCAGGCCATGCGGGCGGGGGCCAATGAGTTCTTTGTCTGGCCCGAAGGGAGTGGTGGAGCCCCGGAGTCGATTCAGGAGGGCATCCGCGAGGCCATCAGGAAGGCCAGCCAGCGTGTGCACGAGGCTGCCCGGGTTGGCGACGAACCGTCCCGGGTGCTCTCGTTCTTCGGTACCAAGGGAGGTGTCGGGACGACGACGCTTGCCGTCAACTGCGCGACCGAGCTCGCACGGATGAGTAAGCGACCGACCTTGATCGTAGACCTGAACCCCTTCATCGGTGAGGTTGGGCTGTTTCTCGGGGTTCGTCCTCGCTTTACCGTTGTCGATGCCCTCGACAGCGTCGACCGCCTCGACAGCGTGTTTCTCAAGCGGCTGGTTGCCACTCACAAATCCGGCCTCGACATCATGGCCGGTTCCGAGCTCGTCGATCGCCCCAACGCGCGTGACAGTGAGCGGATGCAGGAGCTCTTCGCCGTACTGAAGCAGAGCTACCCGTACATCGTGCTCGATGCGGGCGGGCTGACCAATCCGTCGGCGACTACCGCACTCTTCGCGTCCGATGCCGCGTTCCTCGTCAGCAACCCTGACGTGGCGTCGATCCGCAATACGCGGCGCCTCATCGACCGTATGAGAAAGATGGGTGCTGGTCCCGAGCGCGTGCGGCTGCTGCTCAACCGAAGATCGGACAACCCAGCGTTCGCGCCCGACCAGATCGAGGAGGTCGTCGGTCGGCCCGTCGACCAGAGCTTCCCAAGCGATTACAGAACCGTGTCGGAGGCTCTCAACTCCGGTGTGCCGCTGACCACGACGAACAATACTGAACTTGCGGCCGAGTTTGGCCGATTCATGAGAAAGCTGGCCGGTCTGAAGACAGCCGGCGCGAAGGAGGACCCCCGACAGCCGGGACAGTTCCTCGGTTTGTTCTAGGTTCAAAAGGTGAACGATGGCATTCGCGCTCCCCGCTGAGCCGCCTGTCGTACCGGCTGACGACAACGAGGTCCGCCGCACGCAGTACCTCGAGGTCAAGGACCAGATCCACCGGCAGCTGCTGGCCAGGATCAACCTCGAGACGCTCGCGACGACTGGGCGCGCGCAGGCCGAGGGTGAGATCCGGACCGTCGTCACGGCGCTGATCTCCGACTCCGGAGCGTCGTTGTCGGACGCCGAGTCCGAGGCGATTCTGGGTGATGTGCTCGACGAGGTCTTCGGGCTGGGCCCACTCGAGCCCCTCATCCGAGATACGACGGTCAGCGATATTCTGGTCAACACGTGGGAACATGTGTTCGTCGAGCGGAATGGCAAGCTCGAGCGCGTACCCGCAGCATTTCAGGACGATGCGCACCTGATGCGCGTCATCGACCGAATCGTAAGTGCGGTCGGTCGGCGGATTGACGAGTCCACGCCGATGGTCGATGCCCGCCTACTGGATGGGTCACGTGTAAACGCGATTATCCCGCCGTTGGCAGTGGACGGTCCGCTGCTTTCGATACGACGTTTTCCGGCCGAGCGGTTGAAAGCCGAGCATCTCGTCGAGTTCAAGTCGATCACGGCTCCGATGGTTGAGTTCCTCAGCTACTGCGTAGCCGCGCGTCTGAACTGCCTCGTCAGTGGGGGCACCGGATCGGGAAAGACGACGTTGTTGAACATTCTGTCCGGCTACATTGGCAACAGCGAGAGGATCGTGACGATCGAAGATGCGGCTGAGCTCCAACTGCATCAGGAGCACGTGGCCCGACTCGAGACCCGCCCCGCGAACGTGGAGGGGAAGGGCGCGATCCCGCAGCGACAGCTCGTGATCAACTCGCTGCGAATGAGACCTGACCGCATCGTGATCGGCGAGGTCCGCGGCGGAGAGGCACTGGACATGCTCCAGGCGATGAACACCGGTCACGACGGTTCGCTCACGACGGTTCACGCGAACACCCCGCGCGATGCCCTCAACCGTATCGAAACAATGGTTGCGATGAGCGACGTGTCGCTACCGGACAAGGCGATGCGCCAACAGATCGCGTCGGCCGGGATGGAGGGCGACGTGATCACCATGCAGGAGATCTTCAAGTTCGAGAGGACCGGCACCGACGAGCAAGGCAAGATTCGGGGGCGATTCATGGCCACGGGGGTGCGACCGCAGTGCTGCACCAAGCTGCAGGCGTGTGGAATTCCGATCGACCCCGCGATGTTCGAAGGAGTGACCGAGGTATGACCAGTCGTCAGGCACTGTTACATCGGGACTCGACATGACTCTGCCGGCCGTATCGACCGAATCGGAGCTCTTCGAGGACCTTGAGTCGGCGGTGGCGGCCGAGTCCGTTTCGGTGGTCTCGTCCGACTCGTCGGTGGCGCCCGCCGCGCCCACCTCGATCGAGCAGACGGGACTCTCGGCCGAGAACGTCCTGGGTCTCATCCTCAAGACGCTCTATGCCCGTGAGCTGAGTGGGATGGAGCTGTCGTACAAGGTCAAGATTTCGTACGCCATCCTCGAGCGGATCCTAGAGGCCGCCCGAGTGGAGCAGCTGGTTGAGGTTCGCAGCGCTAGCGGTGCCGGCACGGCGGGCTACCGCTACGCCATCACGGAACGCGGCCGGGAGCGGGCGCATCAGTACTTTGAAACCAACGGCTACATAGGCGCCGCACCCGTTCCCCTGAACCAATACGTCAAGTATGTGAGCGAGCTGTCCAAGCACAACACGCTGATCGACCGAGAGTGCGTCGCCTCTGGTTTTACAGACCTGATCGTGGCCGACGACATGCTCGACCAGCTCGGCCCGGCTGTCAGCGCTCGGCGAGCCATGTTTCTTTACGGTCCCCCGGGAAACGGAAAGAGTGCGATGTCGGCCGGAATCGGCCGGGCGCTGGGCGGCGCCATCTACATGCCCTATGCGCTCGACATCGACGGCCAGGTCGTCATGCTCTTCGACCCCGTCAGCCACGTTTTGCAACCTGTTGATGAGGCAAGCCCGCTGTTGAGGGCTGAGACGGCGATCGACACCCGCTGGGCGCGTATACGCCGTCCCGTCATAACGGTCGGCGGCGAGCTGACGATGGATCAGCTGGACCTCAACTTCAACCAGCTGGCCAAGTTCTACGAGGCCCCCGTCCAGTTGAAGGCCAATTGCGGAGTTCTGCTCGTCGACGACTTTGGTCGCCAGCGTGTTCCCGCCAGCGAGCTCCTCAATCGGTGGATTGTCCCTCTGGAGTCACGGATCGACTTCCTCGCACTGCACACCGGTCGGAAGTTCGAGGTTCCGTTCGATGTCCTGGTCATCTTTGCCACAAACCTGGAGCCTCGAAAGCTGGCCGACGAGGCGTTCCTGAGACGCATTCCGTACAAGGTCCACGCCACGAATCCGTCGCTGGAGCAGTTTGCAGCGATATTCGAGATGGTGTGCAAGAAACACGGAGCACCGTTCGACCAGGCCGTGGTCGATCATCTGTGTCGTGAGTACTATGACGGTCGCGGGCTGGAGATGCGGGCGTGCCATCCGCGTGACCTCATCGAGCACATCGTCAACCTGTGCCGGTATCGGAAGAAGCCGCTCGAGGTGACGCCCGTGCTCCTCGATGAAGCCTGTCGTACGTATTTCCTCGACAAACAGATAAGCGGCACCGAGGCGGTGGTCTAGCAACCACCCTACCGGTGACCGCGCGTTCCCAGAGACGCCTGGGCCGAAGGCATCCTGGCTATCTGGAAGCTCTTCCGAGTAGCAACACGTTGCCTGATGGCGTCTCAACGCCGCCCTCGGGTTCCATCGTCACGGCTACAGCGAGCAGCTGAGCCGTGTCCGGGGCCGAGTCGAGTGACTCGAAAAGGCGGCCTGCCGCGTCAACGCGGGCGAACCCCGCGCTGACGGGATCTTCCGGCAGGACGAACCAGACCTGATAGGCCTGACCGGGGGGTAACGGTGGCATGTTCAGCGCGGTGATCACGACGCCCCGTGACATGCTGAGGTAGGCTCGACCGAACGCGTTCTCGGCGCCCGGCTGTCCTTCCAGTTCCATACTCGTCACATCGAGCGCGGCCAGCGCGTCTGCGCGCCCCCGCATCTCCTCCGTGAGCTGACGTGACGAAGCGGCGTCGAAGTTTGCCTCTTGCACCCGTAGTGTCGCGTCCTCCAGCTGAGCGCGTAGATCCCTGGCCTCGTTCACCTTCTGGGCGGCGTACCACCCAAGACCACCGGCGATGATCAAACAAGCGACGGCCATGCTGAGCAACCCTGCGCTCATCCGCTGTGGTTTGCGGGGCAGTTGGATTGGCGGAGCGGCGGGCGAGGCAACGGGTTGCGCAACTGGCGAATCGCCCAGCGGATCAGCCGGTGGAACGACCGGCCTCGGCGAAGCGACCGGTGGAGCGACGGCAGGTGCGCCTCCTGAGGCCGCGGGCGTAGGTGCCGCACTCTGCGAGCTCACAGAGAGTGCCTCACTCTCCGGACTTGCTGAGAGTGCCTCACTGTCCGGGTTCACCGAGAGTGCCTCACTCTGCGAGCTCACAGAGAGTGCCTCACTCTCCGGACTCACCGAGGGTGCCGCACCGACGATTCGTTCACGCAATCGAGCAGGCGGAGTCTGGGCGGGTACCGTGAATACGAGCGCCTGAGTGACCGGGATGAACGAGCTGACCTCATCCACACAGGTGCGACAGATCTCGAGGTGCTGCTCGAAGCGTCGCCGCTCAGACCCCTCGAGGCCGCCGAGCGCGTACAATGCCGTCTGACCGACGAAAATCTCGTGGGAGGGATCCTGCGTCATGGCGCGGTCACCGTGGCATCTCGAAGCGTCACGAGCCCGGAGCGGACCTGTTCCCGCACGACGGCTGGTGATTCGCCGAGACGGGTGGCTAGTTCGGCTTCCGTCAGACCCTCGAAGAACATAAGCTCGATGGCATCTCGCGCTTGTGGGGGTAGAGCACCCAAGGTCAGAAGCAGCCGCTCTCGCTGTGGGTCGGTCAACCGCGAAGAGGTGTCGCCAGAGGCTGGTCCGGGGAGATCGGTCGAAAGAGGGTCGCGAAGCAGGGTGTTCCCCCGACGTCGCCTGTCTGCCTGACGCCGCATGAACGCCTGTCGGCGAACGGTGAGCAACAAGTGAGTCGAATCGTTCTCCTCGGAAGCCCGCAGCCGCTCGTCCAAGGTAGCGAAGACACTCGCGACCACCACCTCGGCGGCCTGCGGGTCGGTCGCGACCCGAACCGCCAGCGAGAAGGCCGCCGGTCCGATCCGGTCATAGAGAGGCGCCGTCATGCCGGTATCTTACTGTGTTCGGAGGGTGGAGGGCATTTCCAAATCGCGGTCCGACAGACTATGCTGGCAGCCCGTGTGTGAGCGTGCACTATGGGGGGTAAGCGCATGAAACGGGTGGTTCGAAACGAGGGGTCACATGACGTCAAGCGCCGGGCGTTTCTTCAAACGGCTTCAGCAATCGTTGCGGGGGGGCTAAGTGTAATCGAGTCTCGGGCCGAAACCCGCCAGGTTGCATCAGCAAGTGTGCGCGGCGTACGGGCGATGACCTTTGATGTGTTCGGTACGGTCGTCGACTGGCGGTCGAGCATCATCAGTGAGATGGAGGAGTTGGCGCGGACGAAAGGCATCGAAGGTGATTGGGCTGCGTTCGCCGACCAGTGGCGGGCGGGCTACGGCCCGGCGATGCGGCGCGTCCGTGGCGGAGACCTTCCGTGGACCAAGATTGACGATTTGCATCGTATGATCCTCGACACGCTCGTCCCCGAGTTCGGGCTCCAGAGCCTCTCGGCTGCAGAGCTCGATGACCTCAACCTGGCGTGGCATCGGCTGAGGCCATGGCCCGATTCGGTCGCCGGCTTGACGCGGCTCAAAGCTGGCTACGTCCTCGCGACCCTCTCCAACGGTAACGTGGCCCTGCTCGTGAACATGGCGAAGCGCGCTGGCCTGCCGTGGGACGCGGTGCTATCAGCGGAGCTGGCGGGGGCCTACAAGCCAGACCGTGAGGTGTACGTGAAGGCGGCCGACCTGTTGGGTTTGAACCCCGAGCAGGTGATGATGGTGGCGGCCCACACCGGAGATCTACGCGCGGCAGCCGAGGTCGGGTTTCGGACGGCGTTTGTGCCGAGACCTCTCGAATACGGGCCGGATGGTGACAGAGACGTGACGCCAGACCCGGCCTTCGATCTGGTGGCCACAGACTTCGGGGACCTGGCAGGGCAGCTCGGACTCTAGTCCCTGATCCACTCTTCAACCCGCTCGAGTACCGACGCGAGCTCGACACGCTGTCGCCGGAGGGCCGCCCGTGCTTTCAACGGCGTCTGTCGCAAGGCCAGGAACGCCGTGACGGTGCGGAGCACGGCCCTCTCGCGCTCAAAGGCGAGCAGGCCGATGAACGCAAGGGCCGTCAGAAAGCCAGCGACGCCAAGCGCGATTTGCCAACCCTGTCGTATCCCGGCGGCGGTCGCGAGTAGCCAGATCCACAGCCCGTAGGTCACAACGCCGCCCACCACCTTCCATGTCGCCCGGCTCTGTAGGTCGGGAGCCCGCCGGCCGAAGCGTCCAGTGAGCCAGTATGGCAACGCGAAGATGACGAAGCTCAGGGCCGCAACCGGCGCCAGCATAACCCCGAGAAGACCTTCGCGAATGACGAATCGCCATGCGAGCCCGGAGGTGATCCGCTGCTCGACGTCCCGGTCGCGGAGACCGAATCGGGCGAGGCTCGCGTCATAGCTGCGCAGACGGGCCAGGATCGTCTGCAACTGCTCAGGGTCGCGCTCTCGAAGCGCCTCCATTCCATCGGCGATCAATCGGCGCCTCGCGATCTGGTCCTCTGGCCTTCTCGACACGCCCCTGGCGGAGGCATACAACCGATCGACGCGCGATACGAGAGACAGGTCATCGCGAGGATTGGCCTCGACCATCAACTGGCGCAACTCGTAGCTGATCCGCTCGGTGAGGTTGCGGACGGCTCGTGATTCGTCCTTCGAGTAGTCTGCGACGACATCGTCGTATTCGATCGGTCGGCCGAACACGGTCGTGACTCGTGACCGGAACGCTGACATGTGGTCGAAGTTCAACCCGACGGGCACGATCCCCACAGGGTGCCCCTTGGCCGTGCTCGACAGTGCCATCCGGGAGGCACCGGTGCGCAGAGCCTCGAGCTTGCCGTGGTCGTGGCTGATACCTTCTGGAAACAGGCAGATCACCTCACCCTGGGCCAACGCGGATTCGACCGCGCTGAACGTCTCGATATTGCGGCTGGCGTCGACCCCGGGGTCGATGCGTCGGTACACCGGGATCGCCCCGGAGTTTCTGACCAGCACGCTCAGCGGGTGCCGTTGAAACAAGGTCGACTTGGCGAGGAAACGGACCTGGCGCCCTGCAGTCGTCTGGATGACCGCTGGGTCAAGGAGTGCGTTTGGGTGGTTGGCCAGGAGGAGGAGGGCCCCTGACGGGAGCCGTTCACCCACACGCTCCACGCGGTAGAACGTCCGGATGGCCAACCTTGCGAGGTTCCAAACCCACCCCTTCGGTCGTGTGGTCTGGGGGATGGTGGTCATGACACAGCAGTCAGCTTTTGGTCGCGGCCAGCCGCAGCCGCACGTAGTCCATCACCCACACCCCCTCGGCGCTGAGCAGACGGGGCTCGAGCAACGTTCGAACCTCCTCGATCACGAGGGCGCGTTCGCTCTCCTCCACACCGTTCAGGAACGGCTGTGCGAAGATCCGGAGCCAGATTCTCACATCTGAGGGCAGCGGCGTCGGACGCGGAAAAAGCGAAATCGAATCAATCGTGAACCCTCGCGTCTCGAGCCTCGCGCTGTACTCCTCAGTTGTCGGGAAATACCAGGGGTCGAGCGTGTGGGCATCGACGCCTCGGTGTCCAAGGACCAGCTGAAACGCCTCGCGGACAGAGAGCACGCAGCCTGCCCCACCGAGCTCAGCGACGAACCGGCCGCCGGGCTTGAGGGCGGTCCAGACTCCAGTGATCACGCTGTCGGCATCGCGGATCCAGTGCAGGGCGGCGTTGCTGAAAACGGCATCGAACACGCCATCGAACTGCAGGTGAGTCGCGTCGACGATACGAGCATCGAGACCGCGCTCGAGTGCCGCCCAGATCTGCTCCGGGCTGGTGTCGACGGCCACGACCTGGCACCCGGCTGTGATGAGGCGCTCCGTCAACGCGCCGTCGCCGCACCCCAGGTCCAGTACCTGCTCTCCGTGTTTCGGGTCCAGAAGGTCGATAACGGGTCCGCCAAGGTCGGACACAAACCGTGCGTGTCGCGCGTACTCGTCTGGGTCCCAGGTCTGCATACGTCCCCTACCGACCGGTCCCGATCTCGAGGCGACCCGTGTAGATGGCCATGCCGACCACCGCGTCGATGCCCGCCTGCTCCAAGAGGTCGATCTCACGCCGAGTCGTGATGCCACCCGCCGCAGTCAGACGTCGCGTCGTGGCGTGTTTCACCGACATGATCGCATCGAGGTCAGTACCCTCCATGAGTCCTTCCTTGTCTACGTGGGTGTAGAGAAACTCGCCGCAATACGGCTCCAGCTCACGGACGGCCTCAGCCGCCGGCAGGTCGACCGTTTCCTTCCACCCCTTGACCACGACGCGACCGCGACGGCTGTCCACGGCCCCGATGATCTTCTCTGGTCCCACCGCATCTGACAGGCGGCGAGCAAAGTCGATATCCGGTCGGCCATTTTTGAACAGCGACGACCCAATGATGACGGCCGTGGCGCCATATCGGAGGACGTCCCGCGCGCGCTCAACGGTCCGGATCCCGCCTCCGACTCGGCACGGGAGGTCGGTGGCGATTGATTGGACCAGACGGTCATTGGTGCCCGACCCCATGGCCGCATCGAGGTCGATCAGCTGGACCTTGGGGAACCCTGAGAACCTGTCTACCCAGGCATCGATCTCATCCGAGGCGATGGCCGGGTGCTCGCCCTGGATCAGCTGAACGACTTGACCGCCCTTGAGGTCGATGGAGGGAATCAGCATCTGTTGAACTCACTCCACTAGAGACGTACGGGTATCCCAGCCGCCTGAAGATGATGCTTGAGGTCCGAGACGGCGTGTTCGGAGTAGTGAAAGATCGACGCGGCCAGCGCGGCGTCGGCCTTCCCTTCAGTAAATACTTCGACGAAGTGGTCAAAGGTGCCGGCCCCGCCCGAGGCGATCACCGGTATCGACACCGCATCGGACACCTCGGCGGTGAGAGGGCAGTCGAAGCCGCTCTTGGTGCCGTCACGGTCGATCGACGTCAAAAGGATCTCGCCGGCCCCGCGGCTGGTGGCCTCGCGCGCCCACTCCACGGCGTCCCGTTCCGTCGACTGCTGTCCGCTGCGCACGTAGATCTGAAAACGATCGCCCGACCGTTTGGCATCGATGGCCACGACGATGGCTTGACTTCCGTATCGGCGCGCGAGCGCCGTGATCAGTGACGGGTTCGAGATCGCAGCGGTATTGAGGCTGACCTTGTCGGCACCAGCGTCGATGGCGGCCGCGGCATGGCTCTCGTCCCGAATACCTCCTCCGACACAGAGCGGCAGGAAGATCTCGCGGGCCACGGCGTTGATCGTACCGGCGAGCGCCTTTCGCTTCTCGAGCGTCGCCGTGACATCCAAAATCACGACTTCGTCGATCCCCTCTCGGTTGTAGCGAGTGGCGAGCGCTGCGGGGTCACCGGCGTTGCGCAATCCCTCGAAGTTGATTCCCTTGACCACGCTGCCATCGCGGACATCGAGGCAAGCGATGATCCGCTTTGACAGCATCAGATCGCTCCGGCCCGCCTGAGGAAGTTCTTGAGGATCGTCAACCCGACATCGCCCGACTTTTCCGGATGAAACTGCACGCCAGCGATCTGGTCGCGCTCGACGACGCTCGCGAACTCGACACCATACGTGGTCGAGGCGGCACACTCGTCGGTGAGCGGCGCTGCGAACGAGTGGGTGAAATAGACCTGGCTGCCCTCCGAGACCCCGTCGAGCAGCCAGGAGCGACGTTTCAGCTGGAGGCCGTTCCAGCCGACGTGCGGCACCTTCAGTTGTGCGGCGCCGTCGCGGCCCGGAAGATGGCCACATGTCCCCGCGATCTCACCGAGCCCCGGAATCTGTGGGGCTTCCTCGCTTCCTTCGAAGAGCCACTGGAGTCCGAGACAGATCCCAAGGAGGGGAATCCCTCGATGCACGTGGCCGCCGACGGCGCTGGTCCATCCGTTGCCGAGGTTGGCGGTGGCCTCGAAGTTCCCGACACCGGGCACGATGATGCCCGAGCAACCGGATAGCGCCTCGGGCGACGTGGGGACGGTGAACGCCGCCTCGAGATGGGTGAGCGCTTTCTTGACCGACGTGAGGTTGCCGGCCCCGTAGTCGATGAGCGCGATCATGGCTACAGCAGTCCCTTGGTGCTCGGCAGCGCTCTGCCCAGCTGGCGGTCCCGTGAGCACGCCACCCGGAGTGCGCGGGCGAAGGCCTTGAACACGGCCTCGACCTGATGGTGACTTGACCGACCGTAGAGCACTTTGAGGTGTACGTTCGCCCGGGCACCCTGGGCGAAGCCCTCGAAGAAATCCTGGATGAGCTCGGACTGTAAGTCGCCGACCTTACGTACGCGGATCTTGAGGTTGACCACGGCGTACACGCGGCCGCTCAGGTCGATGGCCGCTACTCCGAGCGTCTCGTCCATCGGCATCACGAAGTATCCGGCCCGATTGATACCGCGACGGCTGCCCAGCGCTTTGGACACCGCTTCACCGAGCGCGATTCCGACATCCTCGACGGTGTGATGCTGGTCGACGGCCAGGTCGCCCGTCGCCTTGAGGGTCAGGTCGAACAGACCGTGCCGTGCCACGAGTTCCAGCATATGGTCCAGGAACCGGATCCCGGTACTCACCTCGTAGCGACCCTTGCCATCAAGCGCCAGCCGGAGGTCAATCTGTGTCTCTGTGGTACGTCGGTCGATCCTGGCGCGTCGCATGATTGCTCCTATTCCACGCGAGTCGCTACCGATGCCGCGTGTGCGATCAGTCCCTCAGCGTTGGCCAGAGAGATCACGGTTGGCGCGATTCGTCGCAGACCGGGGCGAGAGAGCCTCTGCACGCTGGTCACGCGGACGAAATCCGAGGCACTCAGCCCACCGCGAACGTGTGCCACCCCGCTGGTCGGTAACACGTGGTTCGAGCCCGTGGCGTAGTCTCCGGCGGCCTGGGCGGCGTACGGACCGACAAAGACCGTCCCGGCGTGAGTCAGACGACTCGCCACCGCTCGGGTCTCGCACACGGAGTGCTCTGGCGCAATTCGGTTCGACAGCGCGATGGCCTCCGCGAGATTCGAGGTGACGACCACCGTTCCGTGCCGCGCTATCGAGAGCCGAGCGGCCTCGCAGGCCTCCAACCTCGTCCGGACGGCCTGGACGACATCCAGGGCCAACCTCCTGCTCGGCGTCAGCAACACCGACCGAGCGTCGGGATCGTGCTCGGCCTGGGCGACCAGGTCGGCCGCGATCCAATCTGGATTACCTCGACGAGCCACGATGACGATCTCGGTGGGGCCAGCGTTGAAATCGATCGGACAGTCACCGGAGACCAGGGTTTTGGCCGCAGCGACGTACGCGTTTCCGGGCCCGACGATCTTGTCGACCTTGGGTATCGTGGTCGTCCCGTAGGCCAACGCGGCTACGGCGTGGGCGCCACCGACCCTGAACAATCGGGACACGCGCGCCTCCTTGGCCGCGGCCAGCACGCTCGGTTCTGGTCGCGGACACACGGCGATCACCGTCTTGACCCCGGCGACGCGAGCTGGGATGGCGGTCATCAGGAGTGACGAGAGCAGCGGATAACGTCCGCCCGGAACATAGCAGCCCACCGCGTCGAGAGGCGTGACCCTTTGCTCGACGATCACACCTGGCACCACCGAGGTCCGCCATCCCTGGGGGACCTGCTTCCTCGCTACCCGGCGGATGTGCCGTGCCGCCCGCGCTATCGCTCGTCGTACGGCGGGCGGAGTCGCGCGAGCACCCTCCTCGATATCGCGTCTCGTCACCTCGACTGGACCTTTCACGCCGTCGAAACGCCGCGCGTACTCCACCAGCGCCCGCTCGCCCCGACGACGCACGCCAGTCACGATTCGGGAGACCTGACGCTCGACGTCGTGGTCGACGGCGTGTGCACGTTCCACCAACCGTTGCGTCGCGCGCTCGTCAGACGAATCGATGATCTTCATCGTGTCTCCCCTTCGACACCGTCTATCGCACTATCTTGTTGAGTGGATACTCCACGATGCCCTGACCACCGGCCATCTTGAGCCTGGGAATCAGCTCGCGGACGGTGTGCTCCTCGAGAATCGTCGACACCGCAACCCAGTTCTCATCGCTGAGGGGCGCAACCGTTGGTTTCTGCAGCGCCGGCAGCAGGTCGAGGAGCTCGGCCAGCCTGGCACGCTCGACGTTGAGCATCAGGCCGACGCTTCCCTGCGCTTCGATTGCGGCCCTGAGCAGCAGCGCGAGGTTGTCGAGCTTCTGCTTCTTCCAGGGGTCGTCGACCGCCTTCTGGCTAGCCACCAGCTGGGGGTTTGATTCGAGCACGGTATCGATGATCCGAAGATGGTTCGCGCGGAGCGTGGAGCCGGTTTCGGTGGCTTCGACAATGGCGTCGGCCAGCCGCGGTGGCTTGACCTCGGTCGCCCCCCACGAGAATTCGACGTCGACATTGATGTTGAGCTTCGCGAAGTAAGACTCCGTGGCGCGGACCAGTTCTGTGGAGATCGTGGCACCTTCTAGATCCTCCGGCTTTTGATAGGAGGACGCTTCCGGGACCGCCAGCACCCACCGGACTTTTCGAAAGCTCTGCTTCGAGTAGATCAGGTCCGCGATCGTCACGACGGTCTCACCGGTCGCGGCGTAGTGCTCGGCGATCCAATCCTGTCCGGTCAGCCCCGCGTCGACGGCGTCGTCGGTTACGTATCGCGCCATTTCCTGAGCGCGTATGAGGGTGCACTCGATCTCGTCATCGTCGATCGACGGGAAGTAGGACCGCGAGCTTACGTACACGTTGAATCCGGCTCGTGCGAGGAGCTGGATGGTCGAGTCCTGAAGCGACCCTTTCGGGATGCCCAACCGTAGTGTCATGACTTGTTCTCTCCAACCTCGCGAAAGAAGCACGTCCGATTCCCGGTGTGACAGACGTTGCCTTCCCCCAGCCGTTTGACGCGTAGCAGAACGGTGTCGTCGTCGCAGTCGGTCAGCATCCTCTTCACCTCGAGCCGATTGCCTGACGTCTCGCCCTTCATCCACAGTTTGCTTCGAGTTCGGCTGAAGAAGGTCGCGAAGCCCGTGGTCTGGGTACGCTCTAGGGCCTCATCGTTCATGAAGCCGACCATCAGTACTTCTCCGCTGTCGTCGTCCTGAACCACAGCCGGAATCAAGCCGTCGAGTTTTGAAAAATCCATCGCAGAGGTCCTCAGTCACAAAAAAAGCCCCGCCGAAAGGCGAGGCCGCGGGGTGTGCGCTCGTAGGTTGTGTCTTTCTCTATCGTCTACATCCGGCGCACACCGACCGACCCGCCAGGGACAGCTCGTGGTCATGGTGATCATGGTGATGGTGGTGATGGTGATGCGCGCGATGCAGACCGCTCGACATGGTAAAGGTACACTAGCCTAGCCCTTGAGAAACTGTCAAATGCGTCCGTCAACCACAGCTCCGCCGAAGATCATAGGGAGGCTCTGCGTGATGGGCGTCCTCGTCGCCCTCTGGGCCAGCGGAGACACACCGCTCGCCCAACCATCCGACGAGGCCATGACCCCGCTGCGGTTCGAGGTCTCGATTCCCCGTGCGACACATCCTGGGGCGATGACGGGGCGCGTTTTCGTCATGCTGTCCCAGACCGCCGACCATGAGCCACGCCTCCAGGTCGGCCGAACCGGTGTGCCGTTCTTCGGTCGTGATGTAGAAGGACAGGCACCCGGCGTCTCGATTGTGATCGACGCGACGGACCTCGGGTCGCCAATCGAGAGCCTGACGACCCTGCCTCCTGGCACCTACTTCGTGCAGGCGATGGTCAACGTCTATTCTGAGTTCCGGCGGGCCGATGGTCACGTCGTGTGGATGCATGACGACCGGTGGGAGGGACAAGATTGGCGGGTGTCCCCGGGCAACCTGTACAGCGATGTGCGGCAGGTGTATCTCGACCCTGCCGCGGGCGGGTCTGTTTCTCTAAGTGCCCGTCACGTGATTCCGGATATCGAGGTGCCGGCCGACACCACCTGGGTCAGGCGATTCAGATTCCAGAGCCCGACGTTGACGGAGTTCTGGGGGCGGCCGATCGATCTGGGTGCGACCGTCCTGTTGCCGGACGGCTACGACCGGTCGAGCATTCGATATCCCGTCCTCTATCACCAGGGCCACTTCTCGCTGGAGCCGCCTCTGGGTTTCGAGGTGGGGAGCGATCTATACGATGCCTGGCGGCGAGACGACTTTCCTCGGATGGTGGTTGTGACGTTTCAACACCCGAACCCCTATTTCGACGACTCGTACGCCGTCAACTCCGTGAACGTCGGGCCTTACGGTGACGCGGTCATGGACGAGCTGATACCCGAAGTTGAGAGACGATTTCGGGTGATGGACGAGCCATGGGGGCGTCTGTTAGATGGTGGATCGACCGGAGGCTGGGAGGCCTTGGCACTCCAGATCTTTCACCCTGACTCATTCGGAGGCAGCTGGGCCTACTGTCCAGACCCCGTCACGTTCACGAACGTCGAGAGCGTCAACATCTATAACGATACGAATGCCTATTACAAACAGCACGAGTGGCGTCGCGTGCCCACACCGAACACCCGTGAGACCACCGGTGAGATACGGCAAACGTCGAGGCAGCGGAACCACTTCGAGCTGGTGAGTGGGACGCGGGGGCGGTCAGGCGAGCAATTGGACGCCTGGTCGGCCGTATTCGGTCCGCTTGGCGACGATGGATACTTCGAGCCACTGTTCGACAAGGAGTCGGGCGAGATCAACCCGGATGTCGCCGAGTACTGGCGTCAACACTACGACCTGTTGCACCACCTGCGGCGCAACTGGACCACGCTCGGACCGAAGCTGGTAGACAAGCTCCATATCTACGTCGGTACGATGGACAACTTCTATCTCGACGTCGCCGTTCGCGAGCTGGACCGTTGGATGAGACAAACGGTCGACCCCCACTATCCTGGCGTCTTCAGGTATGGCGAAGGCAAGGGGCATTGCTGGCAGGGAGAGTCGACGACGGCCCAGCGGCTGGAGGAGATGGCCCGGCACATCGTACGGCACGGGCCGGCAGATGCAGCGACGCCGTGGTGGGAGCGGCGATAGCCACCGAGCATCCGACGGAATCCCTCAGGTCTCAGTCTTAGGTTCACGGCCGACCATGACCTCGGTGGCCTTGATGATTGCGGTGGCCTCGTCTCCTCGCTTGAGACGGAGCTCATCGACGGCGTCTCGGGTGATGATCGCGGTCAGCGACTGGTCACCGACCCGCAGTCGTACCTGCGCCAGGAGCCCGTCTCTACGCACCTCCTCTACGATTCCGGTGAGCCGGTTCCTACCGCTGAGCGCAACCAGGACCCCTGAACTCCGCGACCGCCGTCCAGGCCGTCGGGGCGTCATCCCCCTCTGCGCGAGCAGCCGGTCGATTTCCGTATCGCGTATACGGTGGTGGCCCCCCTCGGTTCGCACCGTTCGAACGCTGCCCTTGTAGATCCACTGCTTCAGGGTCGAGTAAGCGACACCAAGGCGGGCGGACGCTTGCCGAACTGTTAGAAGCGGCATATGTATTCACAGAATCATATATAGTCGTATGTCGAAATCGACGTTATTCATATTAAATAGATTCGTAAATGTGTGCAAGGCAAATAGTCCTATCGACGGCAGTCCTCGCGATCGCCGCGTGTGGAGCGGGCGGTGAACCCCGATCGAACGAGGTCTTGCGTGTATCGGCGGCCGTCAGCTTGTCGGACGCGCTGTCAGCCGTCGCAGTGGAGTACGAGCGAGCCACAGGAGTCTCGGTCGTGCTCAATCTGGCGGGGTCCGATACGCTCGCGACCCAGCTGGTCGCAGGGGCACCAGCAGACGTGTTCGTGAGCGCCGATGGCTGGCAAATGGACAGGGTTGAGGACGCTGGGATCACCGTCGCCGCTACCCGGATCGATCTTCTCTCGAATCAGCTGCTCGTTGTCGTTCCGTCAACTGGTGGACCCCAGGTGACGGAGGTCGATGACCTGCGGTCGTCTCAGGTTCGCCGGATCGCGATCGGAGACCCAGACTCTGTACCGGCCGGGGTCTACGCCAAGCAGTATCTCGAGTCGGTAAGGCTCTGGGACGACCTGCGGTCGAAGGTCGTTCCAACGCGTGACGTCCGCGCTGCGCTGGCCGTCGTCGCGGCGGGAAACGCCGAGGTCGGGATTGTCTACCGCACTGACCTCGTGGGGGCTGGCGGGGTCAGTGTTGCGTTCGAGATTCCGATTGACCAGGGTCCTCCGATTCGCTATCCAGCGGCGGCGACCTCCGGAGCAAGCGAAGCGGCCGCCCGTCGGTTCCTCGCTTTTCTGAGCGGCGACATGGCCAGAGCCGCCTTCGAAGACGCCGGGTTCATTCCGCTTCCAAGCAGTCGACCTTCTCCGCCCGGTCCGAAGCTATGAACGCCGAACTCGTCGAGGTGACGCTCTTCAGCGTGACGATGGCTTCCCTGGCCACCCTGATCATGCTCCCACCAGGTGTCGCGCTCGGGTGGCTGCTGGCCAGGCGGCGGTTTCCCGGTCGGACGGTGGTTGAAACTGTCGTGTCGTTGCCGTTGGTGCTTCCACCGGTCGCAACCGGTCTCATCTTGCTGCGGCTCATGGGACGCCGTGGACCCATTGGCCGGATTCTCGACCAGGCAGGTATCGATGTGATCTTCACCTGGAAGGCGGTGGTGGTGGCCATGGCCGTCATGGGGTTGCCGTTGCTGGTCCGAGCCGCGCGCGCCGGTTTCGAGCAAGTGGACGACCGGTTCGAGAAGATCGCCGCGACGCTCGGTGCGAGTCCGACCCGCGTCTTCTTTACGATCACGTTGCCGCTGGCCCGGCGCGGTGTCATGGCCGGGTCGATGCTCGGGTTTTCGCGGGCATTGGGCGAGTTCGGCGCCACCATCATGATTGCCGGGGCGTTGCCAGGGACTCGGACCCTCTCGACTGCCATCTACTCCTACTCACAGACCGGGCGCGATGCCGCGGCCACGGTGATGCTCGCGGTTGCCGCGAGCATCGCGTTCGTCGCTGTCTTCGTCTCCAACCGTCTCGGCTCGCGACACGAGAGAGAAGCGTTTGAGCCCGTACGATGACCGACCCGTCAATCACCCTTGACTTCGCGGTTCGCCAGGGTGCCTTTCGCCTGGAGATCCACGAGCGGTTTCAGTCCAGCGCCGTCGGCCTCGTCGGTCCATCTGGTGCCGGAAAGACCACGGTGCTGGACGCCATTGCTGGACTGCGCCGTCCGGCGAGTGGGCAGGTCGTGGTCCACGGGCGGACGTTGTTCGATTCGGACAGCGGGATCGACGTGCCGCCGGCCGGGAGACGAGTCGGCTACGTACCCCAGGACGTGGTGCTCTTCCCGCACCTCAGTGTCAATGGCAACATCCTGTATGGGACTAACAGAGGCACTCCGCCCCCGCTCGAACGAATACTCGCACTCTTGGAGATCCAATCGCTCGCAGGTAGGCCTATCGATGGGTTGTCGGGTGGAGAGCGCCAGCGTGTCGCGCTTGCCCGAGCCCTGATGTCCGGGCCCGATCTTCTCTTGTTGGACGAGCCGCTGGCCGCGGTGGACGAGGCCCTGCGGGATCGCATTCTGCCCTATATCGAGCGGGTCAAAGGCGAGCTTGGCACGCCGATGGTCTACGTATCGCACGCGGCCCACGAGGTCCGTCGAATTGCCGACTGCGTGGTCGCCCTCGAGTCGGGGCGTGTCGTTCGCGTGGAGCCGGGTCTACGGTAGGCCGACGCGCAGCACGGTGAAGAGCAGGTAGCAGACGCCTGCGCCAACCACCGTCATCGAGAGACCCCAGGCCATGAGCTGGTTGAAGAGCCTCCGGCTGTCTTCTTGTGGTGGGGCGGCCGCCATGCACAGGGCACCGAGGGTAGAGAGCGCCGAGACATCGACGAGGTGCGCGCCGACGTTCATGGACGAGGCGATGGCCAGTGGCTCGACTCCCCCCAGCTGGGCCGCGAGACCCGGTGCAGTCGGCAGAAATGCCGGGAGGACGACGCCAGACGTGCTGCTGTAGATCGAGATAAAACCGGTCGAGAACGCCACGATTGCGGTGACGCTTTCTGACGTGGACAGACTGGCGAGCAGCTGGGTGAACAAGTCGAGACCACCCGTTTCATCGAGCACCGAGATGAGGACGGTGACACCGCACACCATCATGATGACTCGCCAGGGCATCACCTTGACGGCTTCCATTTCGTCACCGGCCTTGAGCAGCGACAGCACGATCGCCGCCGCGAACGCCCCGAGACCGACGTTGACGTCAAGGAAGATGACACCGGCGATCAACGTACCGATGACCCCGATCGTGATCCGGTGGGTCGTCTTGAATCCCGATGTGGCGTCACCGGCTGAATCGTCTGAGCCGTCGCTGCCAGGGAGCACGAGCTCCCCCGCATGATACCGGCCGAGCAGGCGCCACCCGCCAAGCAGGAAATAGGCGAGAAACGCAATCACGGTGTGGGCCACCATGTTGTTGAGATACGTGAGCGTTTCGAACCCGCCCAGACCGATATCCGCCATGACGCCGTTGACGATGACCCCGGTTGGGGCGATAGGCGACAACGAACCGGCGTTGGCACCGTTGCCGACCATGATGGCCATCAAGAACGCCGGGATACGCACCTGTCCAGCGACGGCCATCGCCATTGGAGCAACGAGGGCTGTCGACGCGATGTTGCCCGGTCCAATCGAGGCCAGGACGAAGGCGAGAAAAAAGAACATGATGGGCATGACGCCAACGTTGCCACGGCAATACCGGACAGCCTTGTGAGCGATGCGGTCGAGGGTACCGTTGGCCTGAGCCTGGGCGAAAAGCAGCGTCACACCCGCCAGGGTGAGGAACAGGCGCGTCGGGAACCCGCTCATGACCTCGCTGGCGCTCATCCCGGCGACGTAGACGCCGACCACCCACGCGAGGGAGATCGCGAGGAACCCGACATGCAGCCGGATCGTGCAGCTGACGATGATAGCGACCAACAGCGCGCCGAGCGAGATGGTGGCGACATCCATGGGCCGGGAGTATATCGCACGGGGCTTTTGTCCCGTGCTTGGCTGTTGCCATCGGTCATCACCAGTGCCAAGCGGGTGCGTCGGCTCGGCAGCGGGGGGGCCGAAGGTGCTCCGTCACGTCCTGGTGGGGCGCTACACACTGCAAGAGCTCAGGCGATCCGATGAAGAGTTATGCTCACCTTCGTCCGGTAAGCAAGGTCGTGCTGACCCTGGCCATGTGGATCGGACGTCTCGAAGTGCTGACCGTGCTCGCGCTGCTTCGCTTCGAAGTGTGGCGGTCGGCCCACTGGAAAGGGGCTGTGAGATGAGAGTAGTCGAGGGGCGACCGATGACCATCGGTCAACGCCACGTCGTGGCCGCGGCGACCGTGCTGGTTGCGATCGTAGGTCTGACTGGTCAGGGCCAGGAGCCGGACGAAGAGTCGCAGACGATCTCCGGTGAAGTGGTCGAGATGATGTGCTACCAGCGCATGGGTGATGATGCGCTCGGCGATCGGCATGCCGAGTGTGCGCTGAAATGCGCCACTTCCGGCACCGACCTCGCCATCCTGTCACCCGAAGGCCTTTTCATCGTTACCGGCGCCGCGGCCGGTACCGACCAGCTGTTCGCCTTCATCGCGAAGACCATCCGCGCAACGGGGACCGTCGGTGACACTGACGGAGGCCAGACGATTGACATCAGCTTCACCGGTCTCGAGGATGAGGATCAAGACCCGGTGATGATGGTGGAGGAGGTCACCGGGTCCTAGGGTGGTGAGTTCTCTGCCTTCGTCTCATCCGTCTCATCCTCTAGTGCTTCGTTCAGCAACTCCCAGGCGCGCCTCACGTGCCGCTCGGTCGTCCGGATGTGCCCGACCGCGAGCCGAAGTGCGATCCGGCCGCCGAGACGGGTGTGCGAGAGGAATACCTCGCCGGTGGCGTTGACGTTGTCGAGCACGCGGGTGTTCAGCTCGTCGAGGGCTTCCTCACTTGAAACAGATCCCTCTGGTCTGGCCCGGAAGCACACCACGCTCAACGGCGTTGGAGCGAGCCGCTCGAAGCTGTCACTCGCGTCCACCCACAGAGCAAAGAGGCGAGCCAGACGCATGTGCTCCGAGAGTCGCGCGCGGATTCCGGCGGCGCCGAAGTAGCGCAACACACTCCAGAGCTTCAACGCGCGGAAGCGCCGACCGAGCTGCACGCCGGTGTCCATCAGATTCCGGGCACCGGACTCCGAACTGGCTAAGTAGTCGGGGGTCAGGGCAAACGTGCGTCTGACGATGTCCATGCGCCGACTGTAGAAGGCACTGAGGTCGAAGGGCGTGAACAGCCATTTGTGAGGATTGACGACGAGTGAGTCGGCGCGTGCACACCCATCGAGCACACCGGCCGTCTCGGGCACCAGGGCCGCGGCGCCGGCGTAGGCGGCGTCGACATGCAGCCAGAGTCCTTCTCGTTCGCAGATCGTCGCGATATCTGGCACGGGGTCGATGCTCGTCGTCGAGGTCGTGCCGACTGTCGCCACCACTGCCACCGGCAGCGCTCCCTCGGCTCGGTCTCCTTCGATCGCATCACGAAGGGCACTGGTGCGCATCCTGAACCGGTCGTCAGTGGGAATCTTCCGGACCGAGTCTTGTCCAAGTCCGAGAGTAATTGCAGCCTTGTCGATCGACGAATGAGACTGTTCGGACGTGTAGACCCGCAGCGGGGGCACATCCGGTCGCCCGGCCAGTCCCCGAGTCCTGACGTCGGGTACCGCGACATCGCGGGCGGCAGCCAGCGCGTGGAGACTGGAGATCGACGCCGTGTCGTAGATCACACCCTCGAAGGACGAGGGCAGACCGACCAGTTGACGAAGCCAACCGAGCGACACTTCTTCGAGCTCGGTGGCGGCGGGCGAGGCGCGCCACAGCATCGCCTGTACGTTGAGCGCGGCAGTCAAGAACTCGGCGAGGACTCCGGGAGCGCTCCCGGAGATAGCGAAGTAGGCGAAGAACCCCGGGTGATTCCAATGGGTGATGCCCGGGAGCAGGATGGTCTCGAAATCGGACAGGATCTCGTCGAACCGTACGCCGGCTTCCGGCGGGGTTGGCGGGAGCGCTTCGCGAATGTCACCCGGCTCGACCCGCGAGAGGACCGGATAATCCTCGGTGCTGAGGTAGGCGGCGATCCAGTCTACGAGCGAGAGGGCCTGACGCCGGAACTCTTCCGGCGCCATGTCACCGAGGTGTTCCGGTTCACGCGCCACCGGCCCCGACGTAGTCGATGGCGAACGCCTTCAGCGCCTCGCTACGAAGCCCAATCGCTTCGGCTTCGACCGTGGCATCCTCGACCGACCAGCCATCCACACGCACCCGCTTGATCAGCCACATGGCCCCAACCCGGTTGGCTGACCCACAGTGGATGTAGACCGGTTGGTTGACTGGGTCTGCGACCGTTTCAAGAAAGGTCTCTGTGACTTCGGGGGTTGCCTCTCGGAACGGCAGATGGAAGTAGCTCAGGCCAACGGCCTCGGCGGCCGTCCGGCTTTCTTCGACCATCGCGCCTCGCTCGCCCTCGGTTCGAAAGTTGATCACGGAGACGAAGCCAAGGTCTTTCAACCCGGCCATGGCTTCGGGGGGCGTCGCGCCGGCGCAGGCCACGGTCGCATCGACCCGCGTGTAGTTGACCACACCCTCGGGTCCAGCTGGGTCGGGAGCAGGGGCGCTCTCCGTTAGGACAGGTGACTCGCTCGATATCTCGCCGGCGTCACCCCCACCGCAGCTCCACCCGACCGCGATCGCCAGCACCGCAACGAAGAAGCGCAACACCGCTTTTATTGACTGCTCCATGGTTCGAGAGTGTAGCATCCAGTAGTCGCAGAAGGAGCCTATTGTGGGAGAAGTCGTTCACACCAGTCGTCTACGAGTTGAACGGGTCAAGGGGCCAACGCGTCAGGCGTTTCTCGAAGGGTTCGACACCCCGATCCGCTTTGGCGTGCACGGTGGAATCAAGGCCTTCTACGGTGTCGAGCCGGAAGAGGATGTGCCGTCGACCCTGGACCACATGGTGGCCGCCGTCGGCGCTTGACTGCTCGGCACCCTGGCACGCGCACTGGAAGTGCGCGACGTTCCCGCACCGCCCGACAAGATCGGAGCCACTGTCGAGGGCGATATCGAAGCCGTCGACAAAGTTCTTCGGATCACTCGTATCCGCGTGCGATATGCGCTGACCATCCCCGCCGGGATGCGGGAAAAGGCCGAGCGCGCCGTGGCGAAGCACCCCATTGGTTGTCCCGCTGCGAACAGCGTTCGGGATTGTATCGAGCTGGACATCCAGGCGGACATCACTGAGGAGTCCTAGAGCCTTCCTCCGGTCCCTCTCGGCCAACGCAGGTGTCGTCGCCGTGCGCCGGGTTTCGTATCGGCCCTTCTTCTCGAATGACACCGCCGTCCCTTTCCCCCGACTGGCTGCCCTGGGGAAGCGAAGCCTTCGAGCGGGCGCGTGACGCCCAGAGGCCGATCCTTCTGACGATCGGCACGACCTGGTCTCTCGGCTGTGCCGAGATGAACCGCACGACCTATCGCGACCCGTCGGTCCTTGAGCTCGTCAACGACTCCTTCGTCCCGGTGTGGGTTGACGCCGACGACCGACCTGACATCGGCGACCGTTATGGTCTGGGCGGATGGCCGACCATAGCCTTCCTGACGGCCGATGGTCGGTTGCTCGGTGGGCAGACGTTCACCGAGCCGTCACCCATGGTCCTCCTCCTCACCCGGGTGGCCGAGGCGTTCAGTGCGCGTCGGGCCGAGCTGAGCGTGTCGGCAGAGAGGGAGAGGAACCAGACGGAACCGGAGGCGGGGCCGATCTCTGAGGTTGCCCCTGCTCCAGACCTGGCGCTCGAAGCATGGCTCTTGGCGCACCTGCAAGATGCCTACGACGATGTCCACGGGGGCTTTGGTCGCGCATCGAAGCGTTTGCAGTCGGGGCCACTGCTCTACGCGCTGACGCAGTGTGGGTCCCGAAATGCGCCGTTGCGCCCGATTGTCACCCATACCATTGATGCCGCCGTGTGGGGGCCCTTGTTCGACCAGGTGGACGGTGGCCTCTTTCGCTACGCGGCGCACCGCGACTGGACGGGGCCGGCGGGCGAGAAGTTGCTGACCGTCAACGCGGGTGCTCTCGAGGTCCTGGTCGAGAGCTGGGCGACCCTCGACGACGAGCGCTATCGGGATCGGGCGCTCGACGTGCTCCGCTACATCCGGGAGGCGCTCATCGACCCGAGCGCTCCAGGCTTCTTCGCCAGTCAGCGCGCTGACGACGTGTACTATGCGGCGGACGCGACAGACCGCCGACGACTCGAGTCGCCCCCTGTCGACAAGACGGTGTACACCGGCCCGAACGCCGCCATGGTCCGGGCCTTCATCCGCGCAGCCGATCGACTGGGGGAGTCGTCGTTACTCGAGTTTGCCGTGGAGGTAGTGGAACGGGTCGCCGGCACGGCGTATCAGCGTGGTGACGGCGTCGCGCATCGGGTCAGCGGTGACCACCCGATTCGAGGTCTGCTGGCCGACCAGGTGGCGCTCAGCGAGGCCCTGATGGACGCCTACGTCGCCACCGACCGCGAGGTCTACCTGGACATGGCGCAGGAAGCCATGCTGTTCGCGATGGGAAGGTTGTGGAATGCGCGGAAAGGCGTCTTCGTCGATCGCGAGGTCCATTCGGACGACGTCGGTCTGCTCCGGCACACCCTGACACCTTTTTCGCTGAACTGTCGTGCGGCCCGCCTTCTCGCCCGGCTCGGGAGGGCCGCGGACCGGTCGGACTTTACCGAGCGAGCGACGCGAGCCCTGGCGTCGCAGACACTCTCGGCTCGGTCTCACAGTGTCGAAGCGGCGGTCTACGCCCTCGCCGCTCGCGAGGTCTGCGTTTCGGAAACGCCATGATAAACTGCCCCCGCCGGAGGTCGCTGTGTCCCCTGAATCGTTGTCACGCACGTCATTGATCGCGGCTCTGGAGACCGTTGCCGCGCGCCTTCGGATCGACTCGGTTCGAGCGACGTCGGAGGCCGGGAGCGGGCACCCGTCCAGTTGCTGCTCGGCCGCCGACGTCGTCGCTGCCCTCTTCTTCGGTCAGATGCGATTCGACCCCAACGATCCTCAGCACGAGGACAACGACCGTTTCGTGCTGTCCAAGGGTCACGCGGCGCCTCTGCTCTATGCGGCCTGGGCCGAAGCGGGTTTCGTTGACCGGGCCGACGTGTTGCGGCTGCGCGAGCTGGACTGCGACCTCGAGGGGCACCCGACCCCGCGTCTTCCCTTCGTCGACGTCGCCACCGGCTCGCTGGGACAAGGGATCTGCGCCGCGATCGGTATCGCCCTGAACGCTCGCCGCATTGGTTCCGACTATCGTACCTACGTGCTGGTGGGTGACGGAGAATCGGCCGAAGGTTCCGTCTGGGAAGCGGCCGCTGCCGGCGAGCACTTTGCGCTGGACAACCTGTGCGGTATCACCGACGTCAACGGGCTTGGCCAGAGTCGTCCCACCCGGTGGGGCCACGACATGCAGGCCTACGCGGATCGCTGGGGTGCGTTCGGATGGCACCCGATTGTGGTCGACGGACACGACGTTGGGGCCATTCTTGACGCCCTGGCCGAGGCCCGGTCGACCACGGGGCGGCCGACGATGATCCTCGCGCGGACGCTGAAGGGGAAGGGCATTCCTCAGATGGAAGGGTTGGATGGCTGGCACGGCAAGGCCATCAAGAAGGGCCCTGACCTCGACGCCGCTCTGGCGGCGCTCTCCACGCGGCTCGTCGCCGACGTTTCGACGCCGAGGATCCCACCGCCACCGACGCGACCAGCGTCAGATGCAGCCTCGCCGCGCGACCTCCCGACACCGTCCTATCAGCTGGGCGACAAGGTGGCGACCCGTGAGGCGTACGGGACGGCGCTCGCCGCGCTCGGAGCATTGGACCATCGGGTGGTTGCGCTCGATGCCGACGTTGGCAACTCGACGTTCAGTGAGACCTTCGAGAAGGCTCACTCCGACAGGTTCTACGAGACCTATATCGCCGAGCAGGTCATGGTCGGAGCCGCCATGGGGCTGGCCAGCCGCGGAGCCATACCGTTTCCGTCGACCTTCGCATGCTTCCTGACCCGTGCATCGGACTTCGTGCGGATGGCTGGAATCGGCGGCGCGAACATCAAGTTCGCCGGGTCCCATGCCGGGGTATCAATCGGCGAGGATGGACCATCACAGATGGCCCTCGAGGACCTCGCGATGATGCGGGGCGTTCCGGGCTGTGCGGTGCTCTACCCGTGTGATGGGATGAGCGCCCAACGACTGGTCGCGGTCGCGGCCGCCTACGCCGGCATGGTCTACATCCGAACGAGCCGGCCGAAGACGGAAGTGATTTACGCGCCGTCAGATGAGTTTGTGGTTGGTGGGTCACATGTACTCCGGGAGTCGCCGGACGATGTAGCGACTGTCGTGACCGCCGGCGTGACGGTCTTCGAGGCGCTTGCCGCGTATGAGCAACTGCGTCAGGAAGGTATCGTCATCCGGGTCATCGATGCCTATTCGATTCAGCCCATCGACTCAGACACGCTGATTCGGAGCGGACTTCAGACCGGTCGTCGCCTGATCTCGGTCGAGGATCACTATGCCGCGGGTGGACTTGGTGATGCGGTCAGTGAAGCGGTAGCCGACCAGGGCGTCACGGTATCCCGCCTTGCGGTCCGCGAAGTGCCTCGCAGTGGCAAGCCAGCCGAATTGCTCGACCGATACGGGATTTCGGCAGCCCATATCGTGGCGGCGGTGCAGCGTCAGGTCGGAGCGATAGCGCCGGCCGTGGCCGGACGGGTCAGTGGCGCGTAAGCCCTCCACTGACCGCACTAGTGCACGGTCGGAGTCGTCACTCCCGAGTCACGCCCGGCGGCGTCAGGTTCCGTGAACTCGGGGATAAAGACCGCGAAGGTCGATCCGACGTCTGGTGTGCTCTCCACGGTGATGAACCCGCCGCCCTGCTTGACGGCTCCGTGAACCATGGCCAGACCAAGCCCAATCCCTTCCCCCGGTTCCTTCGTTGTGAAGAAGGGTTCGAAGATTCGCGCGACCGTCTCCTCCTCCATTCCGACCCCAGTATCTCGCACGACCAGACGGACGTATCGCCCTGGGCTCGCCTCGGGGTTCACCCTGGCTGCGGCTTCAGTTGCTTGATCGATTCGGCACGATGGACTTCGCTGACGTGCTGGCCCCGGCGATTCGCTATGCGCGTCTGGGGTTTCCCGTAAGCGAGATCATTCAACGCCAGTGGCTCGGGGCAGAATCGATGCTAGCGCGGTGGCCCGATTCTGCGAGGACCTATCTTCCCAATGGTCGCACGCCACGCGTCGGGGAGGTCTTCAAGAATCCAGGATTGGCTGATACCTACGAGGCGATCGCCAAAGGTGGGCGGGATGCGTTCTATCGTGGTTCGATCGCCCGTCGAGTTGTGGCATTCAGTGAGGCCAACGGCGGGTACTTCACGATGCGAGACTTCGAGGACCACACGTCGTCATGGGTCGACCCGGTGACGACCAACTACCGCGGCTACGACGTCTGGGAGATACCGCCAAACAGCTCGAGGATCATCGCGCTGATGATGCTCAACATCATGGAGGAGTATGACATTGCGTCGATGGGCCACAATTCGGCCGACACGCTTCACGTGATCACCGAGGCCAAGAAGCTCGCGTTTGCCGACCGTGACACGTTCGTCGCTGACGCCGATGCGAATCGACTGCCGATCAACGAGCTGATCTCGAAGGAGTACGGTGCCGCGCGACGTGCGCTGATCAACCCTGCCCGCGCCCTGCCTAGTGTGTCCGCCGGTGATCCGTCCGAGTACAGCGAGACGGTTTATCTCACGGTCGTCGACAAGGACCGCAACGCCGTCTCGCTGATCGAGAGCATCTTCGGGGGCTTCGGGTCCGGCGTCGTGCCGGGTGACCTGGGGTTCGCGCTACAGAACCGCGGGTTGGGATTCTCGCTTGAAGACGGACACCTCAATAGCCTCGAGCCGCACAAGCGCTCGCTCCACACCAACATGCCCGGGTTTGTCACGAAGGACGGGAACGCCCTCATGCCGTTTGGGGTCATGGGGGGCAACATGCAGCCTCAGGGTCACGTACAGGTGCTGTCGAATATCATCGACTTCGGGATGAACCTGCAGGAGGCCGGCGACGCAGCGCGGCTGAGACACGGAGGCAGCGTCTTTGTCGAGCCGGGGATCTCGGACGACGTGATCGCGGAGCTCACGCGAAGGGGTCACGACGTCCGTCGAACTGGGGGCGGTGGTATGGGCGGCTATCAGGCGATCCTGATTCACCCCGAGACCGGCATGCTGCACGGCGGTACAGACCCGCGAAAAGACGGCCAAGCCATCGGCTACTGAATCCGACCGCCCGTGGCATGAGGCTCTCGCTAGCCGCGTGCCCGCAGCAGGTCGACCACTTCGTCGTGCTCCGGGAATCGCCCGGTTTCGTACTTCGAGAAGATCATCTCATCATCGACAACGACGTCGAAGATGCCATTGCCACCCTCAATGAGCGTCGCGTCGATGCCGAGCGCCTTCCTGATGCTGGCCGCCAGACTGGTGGCCTTGGGGCCGTACTTTCACCGCCCGCAGTAGGTGATCGAGACTCGCAAGCTGTTCTCCTCGCTTCTGTGCGGTGCGCGCTGCAACGCCACGGAGGCCGCGCTCATCGCGTCCACTGGAACCAGCGTCGGAGGACCGACTGCTGGCGTTTCGAGAATCTGGCCTTCCTCATCAGGTTCGCGACCTTTCGGAGCGCCTCGGCCTGGGTTGGATACGGGTGAATCGTGCCGCCGATCGCCAAGAGTCCGGCACCTGTCTTCATGGCAAGCGTGACCTCGCTGATCAGGTTGCCGGCGTTGCCAGCGACGATTGTCGCTCCCACGATGGTGTCGGTCCCCTTCTCGACGTGCACCCTCGCGAAACCCTCTGGCTCTCCGTCCAGAACCGCGCGGTCCACCTCGTCGAGTGGTTGGGTGAAGGTCTCGACCTCGAGAGCCCGGGCAGAGGCTTCTGATTCGTAGAGCCCCACATGTGCGATCTCTGGTTCGGTGTACGTGCACCACGGGATGACGAGTTTGTCGGTCGTGGCGCGACCGAGACCCAGCGGATGCGGGAAGAGGGCGTTCTGGATGACGATCTGAGCCATCGCGTCAGCGGTGTGGGTGAACTTGAACGGAAAGCAGATGTCGCCCGCGGCGAAGATCTTCGGGTTGGACGTGCGGAGCGTCTTGCTGACGGTGACCCCACCACTGTCGTAGGTCACGCCGGCTTCCCGCAGCCCCAGTCCCTCGACGTTGGGCGCGCGGCCGATGCCCACGAGGATGTCATCTACGGTCACCGTGTTCGTTTCTCCGCCTAGGTTGAAGTGGATGAGCTTCTCGCTCCCCCGTGTCTCGACACCCGTAATGGTCGCGCCGAACGCGAACGACATGCCATCTCGTTCCATTTGGGACTGCACGATGGCCGCAGCGTCGGGATCTTCACGGGGCAGAATGTGGTCCGCCCGTTCGATAAGCGTGACCGTACTGCCGAACCGTGCGAAGGCCTGGGATAGCTCGCAGCCGATCGGCCCTGCACCGATAACGGCGAGACGTCCAGGACAATCGGTGAGGGAAAAAACCGTCTCGTTCGTGAGGTAGCCGGCCTCCTCGAGACCCGTAATCGGCGGAGCCGCGGCGCGGGCACCGGTGCAGATCGCCGCTCGCGCGAAGCGCAGCGTCTGATCGCCCACCTGGATTGAGTCCTTGCCCGTGAACTGACCCTGACCAACGAAGACGTCAACGCCCAGGTCTGTGAACCGCTGGGCCGAATCCAGGCCGCTCAGCGCAGACCGTAGTCGCCTCATCCTCTTCATGACAGCGCCAAAATCTCGGTCCAACTCCCTGACCGAGATGCCGAACTCGGCGCTCGTGCTGACGGCCGACCACGCTCGGGCGGCACGGATGATCCCCTTGGATGGTACGCAGCCGACGGTGAGGCAGTCGCCACCCATGAGGTGCTTCTCCACGAGGGCTACCTTCGCACCGAGGCCTGCAGCGACGGCCGCCGACACCAGACCGGCCGTGCCGGCTCCCACGACAACGAGGTTGTAGCGGTCGGCCGGGCGTGGGTTCTCCCACCCCGGCGGATGCACGTTGGCGACGAGTTGTCGGTTGAAAACGTCGTCGGGCTGGACGAGCGGGACTGGTCGGTCGACGGGGTCGTCAGGCATCGCCGCGGTCACTATATGTCAGACAACATGTGCCCGACGATCCCGTTGTCAGCTGGTTGCCTATCGCGCCTTGTCTCCTTCCTGAAGTGGCTGCTGCATCTCGCGCGGCTCGTCGGGATAGAGGTCGGCGACGTATTCGTCGTACCCATTGAAGATCGGTGTGCGGAAGGGCTGTTCCGTATCGAGCCAATACGATCCGCTCTGAGGCCAACGGGGATGCGGGACGTTCGGGTTGACGTTCGAGAGAAAGCCGTACTCGTGGGGAATCGTCTGCTGCCAGAAGACCTCTGGCTCCTCACGCAGGAACTCAATCTTCACGATCGATTTGGGGTTCTTGTAGCCGTATTTCCAGGGCACGATAATGCGAATCGGGGACCCGTGCTGTCTGAGGAGGGGCTCACCGTACACTCCCGTTACCACCATCGCCAGCTCGTTCATTGCCTCGTCGATCCGCAGCGCTTCCTGATAGGGCCACGGATACCACGGAGATTCCCGAAGCCCAGGCATCTGGGAATCGACTCTCGCCGATTCAAACTTGACGAACCTGGCGCGGTCGGTAGGGTCGGCCTTCTCGATCAGGCGGCTGAGGGGGAAGCCGGACCACGGGACGTTCATCGCCCAGCGCTCGACGCACCTGAAGTGATACAACCGCTCTTCGTGGTCGAACGCGAAGAGGTCATCCAGATCGAGTGTCATCGGGTTGTTGCACTCGCCGGTGATTTCTACCTTCCAGGGGTCGACCTCGAAGTCACCAATGAACTGCCACACCGGTCCGCCCTGGCCTGACAGAAACTCGTAGAAGTTGTTGTGTGACCCGGCCACCTCGCGCG
This sequence comes from Vicinamibacterales bacterium, assembly GCA_965249105.1. Classification (GTDB taxonomy): domain Bacteria; phylum Acidobacteriota; class Vicinamibacteria; order Vicinamibacterales; family UBA8438; genus CAUZIB01. Next base: position 5,142,570 of record OZ252219.1, read on the forward strand.
GCGTGGGGTCCCCGCGCTCACCCCCCCGTCGAAACCCCAGGGTTCCGCCACCGGTGATGAGCGCAGGCAGCGCGTACGCCTCATTGCGGGTGGTCGGAAAGACGTCGGGTCGCTGAAACGGGACCTCGATGATCGCATCCTGGGCTTGGGACGCGCCCGCGGCGCGCGTCGTCGTTGTCGTCATCGCCAAGGGCGCAGCCACCAGTCCCATTCCGAATGCCGACAGGAACGTGCGTCGGTTGAAGAAAATCTCAGGCGGCGTGATGCGTTGAGACGGCACCTTCGCTGCGTATTGCTTGCCCACGGTGGCCTCCAGTCAGTCCCGAATATCGGATACAGCCTACCACCAAACCCGGCGTTTCTAGCCCGGCCGGCCTTTCGTGGCACGCCCGAGTTGGCTACTCTACACCTCATGATGTCGCGATTCGAAATCGACCCACACGAACTGACTATCCCCACACCGGGCGAGGCCCTTCCCGGTCGGGCAGAGCGCATGCCCATCCCGGCCCAGCACTACGTCTTCCAGACTCCTTTGGCACCGCCTTTTCCAGAGGGAACGGAGGAGGTCGTCTTTGGGATGGGGTGTTTCTGGGGTGCCGAGCAGGCGTTATGGGAGATCCAGGGTGTCTATACGACCGCCGTGGGATACAGCGGTGGCCTGACGCCAAACCCGACCTACCAGGAAGTTTGCAGTGGACAGACCGGACACAACGAGGTCGTGCTCGTCGTGTTCTACCCCTCCATGCTGCCATTCGAGCGTCTTTTGCAGGTCTTCTGGGAAGGGCACGACCCGACGCAGGGCATGCGTCAGGGTAACGATGTCGGGACCCAATACAGGTCGGGTGTCTATTGCGCAACCGAGGAACAGAAGCTCGCGGCCGAGGCATCCCAGGAGGCCTATCAGCGGGCGTTGTCCCAGGCTGGCTTTGAGCAGGTGTCAACCGAGATCAAGCGGGCGGGAGAGTTCTACTACGCGGAGGAATACCATCAGCAGTATCTGGCCAAGAACCCCGGAGGGTACTGCGGTCTCGGTGGCACCGGAGTGTCCTGTCGCTGACGGCGGCCTAGAGAGCCTGCGGCATCTTGTCTTGACCGGTCCTTCGACACCGTTCTACTGTGTGAACGTGGCGCTCTCGCATCCGATCCATGACCGCAGCCTGAGCGTCGCGTCCGCCGCGACAGTTGCCTTCGAGTTGCTGCCGTGGAGCGTCGCGGTTCTGGACGAGCGTGGCACGATCGTGGCGGTCAACAAGGCCTGGCGCGATTCGGCTCAACGGGAAGCACTGGGTCTTGCTGACGATGGTGTCGGCGCCAGCTACCTCGAGATCTGTGACACCGCGCGTGGTCACGGTGCCGAGGACGCCCGGGCCGTGGCGGAGGCAATCCGCGACTTGCTGTCGGCCGCACATGCCGAGTATCTCTTCGAGTATTCGTGTCATGGTCCGACGGAGCAACGCTGGTTTCTGGCCAGGTTTCGGGGAAGAGAAATTGATGGTCAGCGTGTCGTCACGGTTGTCCATCAGGATGTCACCGACCGGCGCAAGATTGAGGAGGCGAGACAGATCGCCGCAAGACGGGAGCTCGAGACCCTCGTTGACGCCAGAACGAGCGAGCTGAGCCAGGTCAACCGGCGCCTGGTGACCACAGAGCGCGAGCTTCGCCAAAGCGAGCTGCGATTTCGAGCCGCCGCCAATGCCACAGCCGACGTCATCGTCGAGATGGACCTCCAGCAGGGCAGTCTGAAATGGTTCGGGGATGTGGACGGACAGCTCGGTTATGCGCCGGGCGAATTTCCGCGCACGCGAACCGGCTTCACGTCGTATTTCCATCCAGATGATCAAGAGCGCGTAGGCCGGGAAGTCGCACGTGCGTTTGCGGCGAACGAGACCTTTCAATTCGAGGGCCGGGTCCGCTGCAAGGACGGGTCGTTCAGGAATTGGGAAAGCCGTGGTCGGGTCATTGCGCACGAGAACGGTCGACCCAGCCTGGCCATCGGGACCCATCGGGATATCACCGAACGTAAGCATGACGAGGCCCGACTCAAGGCCAGTGAGCATCGGTTCCGGCTGGTTGCCGAGTCGACGGCCGACTTGATCGCCGAGGTATCTCTCGAGACCGATGTCATGGATTGGCATGGTGACGTCGATAACTTGCTGGGCTACGACCCTGGCGAGTTCCCGAGAACGATGACCGGGTGGCTGGGGGCCATCCACCCCGACGATCTCGACCGCGTCACAGACGCCCTGGACGGTTCGGAGACCGTGGGGACGTTCGAGGCCAAGTACCGCATTCGCTGCAAGGACGGGCACTATCGGGATTGGGAAGGGCGCGGGACCAATTTTCTCACCTCCGACGGGCGGCGGATCGGTCTCGGCGCCATCACAGATGTGACCGAAAGAGAGGCCATGACCCGCGCCCGACGCCAGGCAGAGGTTAGGTTGCAAGAGCTCACGACGAGGCTCTTCACTGCTCAAGAGGACGAGCGGCGTTTGCTGGCGCGCGAGTTCCACGACGCCTTTGGGCAGCAGACTGCCGCGGTCTCAATTCAGCTGGGCAGTCTACGAGTCCGTCATCCCGACCTGCCTGACGACGTGCGACAAGCGCTGGGGAGTATCCAGGCGCAGGTCGTCGAGCTCTCGAACGACCTGAGGCGTGTCGCCCACGAGCTACACCCGGCTGGACTCGAGCAGCTTGGTCTCGAGGCGGCACTGAGGGCGCACTGCGACTCCTTGAGCGCCCATGAGCGCGTCGCGATTAGCTTCTCGAGTGACGGGTGCCCGACACAGCTGCCACCCAACATTGCGATCTGCGTATTCCGGGTCACCCAGACAGCCTTGCGGAACGTCGTACGCCACTCTGGAGCGCGGGAGGCGGTCGTCGCACTTCGGGCCAGCGGCCACGCGCTGGAGTTGAGTATCGAAGACGACGGGGTTGGCTTCGACGTTTCGGAGGCCAAGCGGAGAGGGGGACTGGGGCTGGTGAGCATGGAAGAGCGGGTGCGTCCCATGGGGGGACAGCTCAGCATCACCTCAGCGCCCGGGAATGGTACGCAGGTGTTGGCCCGCGTTCCGCTGTCATCTTCGTTGCAGAGCGAGCCTGCGGAGGCAAGTGGCGCGACCTAGGGTGCTGTTGGCCGACGACCACGCGATGGTGCTCGCCGGGCTCAGCAGCCTGCTCGACCCGGAGTTCGAACTCGTCGGTTCTGCTCGAAACGGGCGCGAGCTCGTCGAGTTGTCGAGGTGCTTGCTCCCTGACGTCGTGGTGGCGGACATCTCGATGCCCTTGCTCAACGGACTGGATGCCGTTCGTCGCGTCAAGAAGAGCAATCCATCAGTCAAGATCGTGTTTCTCACCATGCACGGCGACGTCGACTTCGCGACCGAGGCCTTTCGGGCTGGCGCATCGGGATACTTGCTCAAGCACTCCGCGGCCGAGGAGCTATCGACCGCGATTCACGAGGCGCTTCAGGGGCGCACCTATATCACCCCTTTGATCGCAAAGGGAGTGCTCGCGTCGCTCATGAGGCAACCGGCGACGTCCGGTGACGGGCGCACCGGCTTGACGCCGCGGCAGCGAGAGGTTCTTCAGCTTGTCGCCGAGGGTCGGGCGATCAAAGAGATCGCGACCATTCTCGGGGTCTCGCCGCGTACAGTCGAGTTTCACAAAACCAACCTCGGCAGGGTCTTGGGGCTCAGGACTACGGCCGAGCTCACCCACTATGCCATCCGGAGGGGCCTGGTATCCCCGTAACGAGAAGCCTCAGAACGTGGGTCCTGGCGACCTTTTTTTCGAACCTGCGGTTTTCCCTAGTAGGCACGGCGTCGTTCTCGGCTCACAATGGCAATGCTGGGTTCGCCGCGGCGACCGGGTCTTGGGATGCGGAAACGCTTTCCAGACAGACCGAAACTCCTTCCCGATTCCGGTCGACGCAGACGGGCGCCGCGACGGCCCGGCACTTTTCGACCCCCCGACGCATTGCCTTGCCCTCGTGGATCTCAGGTGCCGCCGTGTTCGCTCTCGCCGGCCTCGTTGCATGCGGACCGTCTACTTCTCCGCCGGACGATGCCGCCGCACCCGGTGCCTCGGCGCTGTCGGAGTTGGCAGAAGCGAGCAGTGCAGGAGAGGCGTCGGATCTCGGAATTGCCCAGGTGTTGACTCCGGCAGAGCTGGGCCTCCCGCCAGAGGTCCCCTTCCTTCAGGTCCCGTGGCATGGGGATCTCGATGCCATGGTCGAACGACGGGTAATTCGACTCTTGACGGTGTTCAGTCGCGGCTACTACTTTCTCGACGGCCCGGACCAGCGGGGCATCACCTACGAGGCAGCCCAGCGGTTCGAGACGCTGGTGAACGATCGATTCGACTCAGGTCCACTCAAAGTCAGCGTGGTGATTCTTCCTGTGTTGCGCGGGCAGCTCCTGCCGGCCCTCGCCGCCGGATTTGGCGACATCGCGGTCGGCAACCTCACGATTACTCCCGAGCGGGCACAGCTGGTCGACTTCTCCGACACGCTGTATCCAGACGTCGACGAGGTCATCGTTACCGGCCCAGCGGGAGCGTCACTCGATTCACTCGACGATCTTGGCGGTCAGACGATTCACGTACGTCGTTCGAGTAGCTACTTCGACAGCCTGACGGCCTTCAATGAGCGACGGCGTTCTGCCGGCGCCGCCGCCGTCAGCGTCGTCGAAGCTCCGGACCATCTCGAAGACGACGATCTCATGGAGATGGTCAACGCGGCGCTCCTCCCGATGGTGGTCGTCGATAGCCACAAGGCGGAGTTTTGGGCACAGATCTTCGAGAATATCGTTGTCCGGTCAGACCTCGTGCTCCGTACCGGCGGACAGATCGCCTGGGCGCTTCGAAAGGACACCCCGCAGCTCCGTGAGCTCGTGAATGAGTTTGTGACGGACAACCGCCGGGGAACGCTTTTGGGCAATATCGGGCTCAATCGCTATCTCCGCGACACCGACTGGGTGGAGAATTCCTACGTCGGCCCCAATCTGGAGCGGTTCAGAGAAATGGTCACGCTGTTCCAACGCTATGGTGACGAGTACGAGTTCGACTGGCTGATGCTGGCCGCTCAGGGGTATCAGGAGTCACGGCTCGACCAGAGCGTTCGCAGTCGGGCGGGCGCGATCGGAGTGATGCAGCTGCTGCCGAGCACGGCCGCCGACCCGAACGTCGGCATTCCGGACATCGACGTCCTGGAGAACAACATTCACGCCGGCTCCAAGTACCTTCGTTTTCTTCGTGACCGGTACTTCGACGACCCGCAGCTTGATCAGTTCAACGCCACCCTCTTGAGCTTTGCGGCATACAACGCCGGCCCCCGGCGAGTGGCCGAGCTTCGGTCGGCGGCTCTCGACGCCGGTCTCGACCCGAACGCCTGGTTTGGCAACGTCGAGCGGATCGCCGCGAAGCGAATCGGTCGGGAGACCGTGCAATACGTCAGCAACATCTACAAGTACTACATCGCCTACCAGTTGCTTCAAGAGCGCAGTGCCGACGTCAGGTAGCTCACGACCCTGGCCTCCGAGTAAGATCGGGCAGGAGACAGCATGTATAGACTATCGATCGTTGTGATGGCGGCCGCCCTCGGACTGGCGGGGTGTGGAGCGTCGACGAAGATCACGAGCAGTTGGACCGCGCCCGATGCGAGACCAGTCCGATTCGCCAAGGTCGTCGTCGTCTTTATGAACAGCGCCGAGTCGACGCGACGAATCGCCGAGGACTACCTCGTCGACTACATCGGGTCCGACCGAGCCGTCCCGTCCCACACGCTGATCTCACAGGACGAGGTTCAAGACACGGAGGCAGCCAGGGCCACGCTCGAGGCAGAGAACTTCGACGGCGCCGTCGTCATGCGGATAATCGGCTCTGGTGAACAGATAACCTATGAGCCAAGTGCCGGCTACCCGGCGTCGTATGGGCAGTTTTGGGGATACTACGGCTACGGCTGGCCCACCGTCTATCAGCCGGGGTATCTGCGAACCGATACCGTGGTCAATGTCGAGACCTTCGTCTACTCAGTGGATGACGATCGGTTGCTCTGGGCGGGTCTGAGCGAGTCGTTCAACCCGACCGACGTGGAGAAGGCGGTCGACGGAATCGCCGAAGCGGTGAGCCGCGAGCTCAGACGGGAAGGGCTGACGACGAACTGAGTCGAGTGCGTTGAACTCGTCACGCTAGAAAGCCTCGTTGAGGCCGAGAAAGAGACCGAACGACCCCTCGCGGCCCCAGCCAGTATCTACCGCGATGTTCGATCGGCGCTGTTTGTCGAGTTTGAGTCTTGCTCCCACGCCACCACCCACGACCCATCGACCGAAGTTGCCCGACTCGTCGCTCAGGGTCCCGGTGTTGACGAACGCCACCGCGCCGATGAGGCCGTTTCTCGTCACGTCCGTTCGGTATTCCAGCTCGGTGTAGACCCAGTCCTGACCGCGAAACCTACCGGCGCGGTATCCGCGGCCTGTCCGACTGTAGGTGTCCCATCCCACGCTCGGCAGGTTGAAGTAGGGGGCGTCACCATTCGTGAGCCACCCTATGCCCCACATGCCGATCCGGTGTTGTCTGCCGCCCGGAAGGCTCAGGTAGGCGCGACCCTCAAGCTGAAGGCTGTCCCAGTCACTAGTACCACCGAGTGCTTCCCTGAACCACGTATACGTGGCCCGACCCAGTACACCGCTGTGCGGGTTCAGCGGGTGGTCGCGTCGGTCGAAGACCACGTTTGCCGATACCCCAGAGGCCCTTGTCGATTCGAACTCGACCGGGTCTGGAATGTCGAGGGACTGCTTCGGCTGTTCGTCGTTGAGGGCGATGTTCTGATGTGCATCGAGGTGATAGCCGACGCCGAGCTCCAGTCCCGCCCAAACGGGCCGGTAGACGGTCTGGTGCAACCGGAGCCAGTCGTAGTCGACGTCAGCGAAGGTTGACGATGGTTGATCGCTTCCGAGGCCATGGGTTCGCTCCTGGAACCGATAGAAGCGCCAGTCTCCGGCCAAATGCCACGTGTCGTTCGGTGTGTAGAAGTCCGACCGCGCGGCGATCAGCATTTGCTTCTTGGTCGTGAACGACACTGAGACGAGCATCGAGGAGAGAGGCGTCGTTGCCGGGTCGCCCCAGTAGTTGGTCAGGTTCACCAGCGCACCCACGGCGAACCCGATCGCAGGGTTACCGCCAAAGGTGGGAAACAGGAAGAGTCGGGAGTCGCCGACATCCAGTTCTGCGGACTCGGGTGTCGAGCCTCCATCGCCTCGCCCGAACACACGGGCGACGACGTCTCGGATGTCAACCTGCGTCGCCGGGGATGCAGACTCGTCGGACGCCTGGTCCGATTGTCCGTCGCTGGCCCCGAGGACCGCTGAAGCAAGCAGCAGAGCTGTCAGCGTGGCGGCGAAAAGCTGGGAGCAACCGCGCGGGATCGGCACTGCATTACGGCCGGCGACGATAGACGACCATCGCCGTGGTGGCCTCGGTCTCATCCTTGACCGTGATGTGCATCTCGTCGTCGACGAACTCGTAGTAGCGAAACTGGGTCAACGGAGCTGCCGCGAATGCCTCGGCCGTTGCCTCGCTCTCCTCGACCCGCATGACGAGGAACCGCTGCATCGGGATGTCGATGACGAGTCGCCCGCTCGAGTTGAGCGGCCGCTCGACGGCGCCTTGCGCCGTCTCAACACGAAGTTTTCCGACGAACTCGATGTTGCCAAACTCGTCAGCCGTCACCTCGCCCGTCGCTGGAAGATCGGTGGCCTCTCCCGACGCATCGTAGGTGTGATACGAGACGAGGTCCCACGTGCCGGCGATTCTCTGGCGGATAGCCTGGAGACTGCCCTCGCCCGAGTTGATGCGGGTGGTCGGAATCGGAGATTGACGTGGAGCCGAGCTGCACCCGCCGATGATTCCGAGGGTGATACACAACGCGACGGTGCGAACGTAACCTTCTGCTGACATTGACACTAGACCTCGAAAATCTGGTACGAGAGTAGCTTCCACTCGCCATCTTGCTGCGCCCAGAGAAGCCCGAGGATCGCGGAGCCCTCTTGCTTGAACTGGAAGATGGCGCCGATGTAGCGGACGTTCGGGTCGAGGGCGGTATTCTCCTGCCCGCACACGTACTGCTGAGACTCCTCCGGCGTCATGTCGGCCATGCCGAACTCGCCGTCGAAGTTGTGAACGGTCAGGACGCGCTCGGAGAACGGCTCGACGGCGTCAACGGCCGCGGTCAGGTTGCTGCGCCGGCCGATACGGTCCGCGGCAAAGCTCATCAGCTCGTGAAGGGCATCCCGCGCGCTCTCCGCACCCAGGGACTCTTCACCGGCATCGTCATCGACGTTGACGCACGCATAGGCCCGGTCCGACATGAACGACATCGCCTCGTCGATGTCCTGTCGAACGAGCCAGTCGGTCAGGAACTCCTGAATCGCGTCTTCTGGGGCCTCGATCGGTGCGCCCGGAGGGCGATTCGGCGGGAGGTCGGTCGGCACCTCGACCGCGGTTGCCGCGAGCAACCCCACCCCGCCTTGTTGGCCCTCGTGGAACTGACCAAAGACCCCCCGCCACCAGCCGATCATTCCCTGCCAGCGTCCGTTGTGTCGGTCGAGGTTGTCCCCGGCCCGTACGTCAGAGTTGGCCGACGTCAGGTGTCCGTTGAAGAGTGCCCCGGGGCTCTTGCTCGACCGGGAGTCGACGTCGATGTCGGCGGTCAGACCATCATCTGCGATCGAGAACTGGATGTTGGGGACATTCCCCTCCTGCCGGAATGAATGCGGATAGCCAACGTGATAGACGGTGTTGAGTTTGTCGCGGAAGAACTCCGTCGACCGGTCGAGGATGCTGTCGGTGTCAGGCTTGAGGTTGACGTAAAGACGGAACTGCTGGTCGCCGCCGCGTCCGTAGTACTGACCAGCGATGCGGTCGAGTGACTCAATCCGGTCGAGGGCCGTTCCCAGGCTCTCGTCGTTCACGTCGGTCAGCTTCGAGTTCATCAACGCGTGGGTCACGGCGTCATACGTGGTGCGCTCCGAGATCGTCTGGGCGTCGAAATGCTCCGCGACCGTCATCTCTCGACCACGGGCCTGCATGTCTTTCTCGGCGTATGGCGCGTAGATTTCCTCCTGGGGCTCTTCGAGACTCGCGAAACGGCTCTCCCCGAGATCGATCTCGTCCGTGGGGTCGGCGATGACCTTGCCTGGCCATGTTCGCTCGAGGCCGACGACATCCAGTCCGCCCACCCGGGTTCTGAAGGAGACCGTGATCTCGGACTCGGGGTCACCCACACCGACTCTCGCGGCGAAATAGGTGTCTGCCGGAGCGTTGGCAACCTGGTTTGGAACCTGGAAGGACTCCGCGGCCTGCAGTACGTTCAGTCCACCCGTTTCATTGTCCAGCCGGATCCAGCGAGCCGTGTAATCTGCCGGTTCCGCAAAGCCGTGCACCACCGCCAGGTCGTCGAACTGCAGTCGACCGTCATCGATCCTGAAGTTGTCGAGCGCCGGGATCTTGGTGAAGTACGTCCGGCCGATCCGGTCTCGACGCTCGATGAGACAGCGGACGATCCACTCGTCCGTTTCGGCATCACCGTACTCGCCGGCGCTGACGAGGGCCGCGATGTCGTCGTCGGTGAAGGCCATCACCTGCTTGGCACCCCAGAGCTGGTCGTCTAAGAGGGCGTTCTCGAAGGGCGCAATGCCTTCGAGCGTGATCCAGCGCTCCGGGTCGAAGGTGGAATACTCGAGTCGGCCGACTGCCGGCAGTTTTGGGTAGCTCGCCTTCATCCAGTCGGGTGTCCACAGGCCGAAACCGACGATATTGCGGAGGGCGGCGTCACGGTCGAAGAGCGGGTCGTTTCCCTCCTGGAATCGTTTTCTCCCAATGACGCCGCTTCCGAGGCTGGCGAAGAAGTCGACGATCAAGTGACGCACGCGCGGGATACCATCCTCCTCAAGCAGGACGTCAACCGTACTGTTGGCTTTGAACGACGAGAAACTCAACCAGGCCGCTATGACGCCCAGGCCGCGCTGGTCCCTTCGGTGCTCGTGAGGCACGATATCGTTGGGGTCGTCGCTCCGGGTGCCAAACAACTGATACGGGCCGAGGAGCCCTTGCCACGACGGCTCAGAGGCGTAGATGCCAGCCGCGCGATATCGTCCCAGGGGGGTACGGCCCACCTCTCGGAGGAACGCGTCGAGATCTTCATCGGTCAGCGCACGTGTGTTGCCGGCACTCGACCTGATCTCCGCTCCCTCGGCGAGGACCAGCCGTTCCCGTTCGAACGTGACGATGTAGGTCTCGGGCACGTGATAGCCAATCGCGTGGGCAGCACGCGAGCCGACCATCTGTGCTCCCGTCGCCATCTCGGGATTGGCCTGAGGATCAAAGATGAGCAGATACAGCTGGTCGCGGGTGTCTGCGACCAGGACGCCAGGCCGGGGACCGTACGGCTCGACGTCCAAGACCCGAAACACGCCGTCTGACGGGGCGCGGTCCCGTCCCGGACCGGCGATGAGCTCATCGCGACTCAGGCGCCGTGTGGCGTGCCGGTTGACGAACCAGGGACCGTCCAGGACCTCGCCAAGGGTGTTGATGCCCTGCGAAGGGATGATGCCAATCTCGGGGTGACGTTCCCCGGGGCTACCGAGCGTGTTGCTCACCAGCTCCAGTATTTCGCTGAGTGCTCGACTCTCGGGACCGTATACCGGAAAGGGCGGAGGCTCTGCCGTCAGCGGGTCATCTGGGTAAAACTGCTGGGCGGCGACTGGAGCGGCTACCAGCATCGCGATCAGCCACCCGGCGGTCATCCTCCCGACCCCCGACCCCCGACTCCTGATTCCCGACTCCCTACTCATCGCCCCCGACCCCCGACCCCCACTGTTTCCATAGTCCTAGTAGTCGATCTTGAAAATGTCGCTGAAGGTCCAGATCATGCGGAACCCCTCATCGCCGTATGCGAAGTCGGTTCGCATGATCACCCCATCGCGGAGCCGCGTCCTGAACCCGATGCCGCCGCTGACCTTGAGGTCGCTAAAATCGAGGTCGGCCTTGCGCGGGATCACCTTGCCGGCGTCCACGAACGCAGCCATATCGAGACCACGAAAGATGTACCACCGGTGTTCCACGCTGTAAAAGACCGAGTGGTTGTCGTGGTAGCGATACCGGGCGAAACCCCTCAGGTCGTCGTTCCCACCGATCGTTGGCATGAAGAAGACCGGCACGAACTGGCCGTCGTCTTGCCATGAGATTGTCGCGGCGGCACGGATCGCGATGACCCGAGATTCGTTGTAGTACGGGATGAACTGCTGAAACTCGAAGTCAGCCTGCTTGAAGGTGAACAGGTCTTTGGAGTGGTCCCAGTATCGTCGCCAGCGGAGACCGAAGAGACCTCCTCGTCGGGTTCCCGATGGGGTGTCGCGATGGTCGAAGGCGACGAACCCCCCCAGCGTGAGAACTCGAGGTCCCCGAGACCGATACCGGGCGCTTGCCGGAGTGTGAACTCGTCACTGGTCGACGGGAATCCAGGGCGCCGGCCAACGCCCGTATACACCAAGGTCGCTCCGCCAGTGAAGCCGACCCGCCAATTGTCTGACAGCTCGACGCCAAACTGAAAATCGGTGCTGAAGTCCTCCAACAGATAGCTCGTCCTCTCGTCCTGCGACGAAAAAGGTCCGAGGCCGTAGAAGTCCATCCGCGGAGAGTGTTCGTACTTGCCGTAGAGGTTGAAAAAGCCTCTCTCGAACTCTAGGCCCTGGAAGTCGAGTCGTCCGTCGACCATGTAGGCGTCTTGGAGCGTCAGCCGCGCCGTCCCGCGCACGCCGATATGCTCGCCCCAGATGTCGGTCTTCCGATAGGCGCCACCAAACGACATGCCGTGACCCGACCGCATACCGCCCAGAACGGGCGTGAAGCCGTTGGCGCCCATGCCGTCTTCGATACCCTCGCGAAAACCTCGTTCGATGAGGCCGTTGGCTTGCCGGACCATAGGAGACTCGCGTTCAGGCCACAGCCGCGCTTGCTTGTCCTGGCGCTCCTGGTTGATGGCCTCCGTGCGGGTGTCCTGCCCGTAGGCTGTCGGGCTGAGCATCAACAGGGCCAGAACTGCGAGCCGCCCGGATCGTCTCCCGGGCCACCTGTTGAGCACTTTTCGGCTATGCACGAATCGGATATATCCCCTGGGTTAGCGGTATCTTGCCGCCCACCAAGACAGCGAGTCAAATCTAGCCTGGATCTCACGAGGGGTAGGACTCGACCAGTTCGCCAGAATATACTGCTTATTCCGTTTATTCCGTTGGCTTGCTCGATCGGCTGACCATCGGCATCGAGCACTACGATCTGGCTGCGAAGACTTGGCAAGGTTTACTGTCCACTTCGTCTCTCGGTGTTTTGCCCTCGCGGTCGCGGCGGCTTGTGCGTTTGGGTCACCGGCGATTGCGCAGGAGCGGCGCCCCGTGACGGTTGGTACGATCACCGACGGTCCCGACGGTCGGGGGGGCGCCGCGACCGGACTTATCCGGCAGCAGCTTATCGAGCTGCTCGAGATCGACTTCGAGGTCGCACTCCCGCCCGCCGCGCAGGTGCAGGCTGATTGGTCGCTCCCTGGCATCGAGGCCGGGCTGGATCGGCTCTTGGATGACGCCGACGTCGACATCGTCGTGACGCTTGGCTACGTCAGCTCGCATCTCGCCGCTCTGCGAGCAGACCTTCCGAAGCCGGTCGTGGCATCGCTGGTGATTGACCCGGAGTTCCAGGCCCTGCCCCGGCAGGAACAGGGGTCCGGTGTAGCCAACTTGAACTACATCGCTGTCCATGATCTGGGCGACCTGCGGACCTTCCGTGAGGTCATCCCTTTTCAGCGGCTGGGCATTCTAGCCGATGCGCGCCTTCTCGAGGCGATTCCAAACGCAGCTGAACGGGTCCAGGTCGGCGCTGGTGAGGTCGGCGTGGGCGTACAGATGGTGCCGGTCGAGGGCTCAGTCGAGGCGGCGCTCGCGGCCCTCGATCCGAACGTCGAGGCCGTCTACATCCTCCCGCTGTTGCAGTTGTCCCAGGACGATTTCCGTCGTCTCGTTGAGGGTCTCAACGGGCGGGGGATTCCGACCATGAGCTGGTTCGGTGAGCGAGAAGTCAACCTGGGGGCGATGTTGGGGCGCATGCCCGAGGGCTTCGATGCCCTGATCGCCAGGCGCACCGCCCTCAACATGCAGCGCGCGCTGCTCGGGGACGAGTTGGCGTCGATGGTCGTCGACTACCCGACCAGCATCCGCCTGACCTTGAACATGGCGACCGCGGACGCCATCGGTTTCTCACCGCCCTACACGCTCTTGAGCGAGGCGACGCTGGTCGACGATCATGCCGCCACGGCGAGGCGTCGAGTGACGCTCGAATCGGCCGTTCAGGAAGCGGTGACGGAGAACTTGGATCTTCAGGTTGAGGACAGGTTTGTCCTCGCCGCTGCGCAGAACGCCGAGCTGGCGGGGTCCGCTCGTTTACCGCAGATCGATCTCGACCTCGATCTTCAAGCTATCGACGAGAACCGCGCCGAGCGCGCGTTTGGGTCCAATCCGCAGGTCCTGCTGTCGGGTGCCGCGACGATTCGGCAGGTGATCTATGCGGATCGGTTGTGGTCCGACGTCGAGGCGGAGACCCTCACCCAAGCGTCGCGGGAGCTTGACCGCGAGTCCCTGCGTCTCGATCTGTCGCTGGAGTCGGCCGTCGTGTATCTCAACCTTCTTCGGGCGAAGACGCTGGAGCAGATCGAGCGCGACAACGTCAACCTCAGCCGCTCGAACCTGGAGCTGTCGCGCCTCCGGGTGTCGGTCGGAACAGCCGCGCCGGGCGAGGTGCTCCGCTGGGAGAACCAGGTTGCGAACAGCCGCCTCACGCTAGTCGAGGCATTGGCCCAGAGACGAGTGGCCGAGGTCGAACTCAACCGCCTCCTCAACCAGCCGACGGACCAGCCGTTCGAGACCGAAGAGACTGCAGTCGATGACCCGGGTCTATTGAGTAGTCAGGAGCGACTCTACCCCTATTTGTCCAATCCCCGTGACTTCGCCATCTTCCGCCAGTTCATGGCACTCGAGGCGATCGAGCGGGCGCCCGAGCTCGACGCGATCGATTCGTTGACCCAGGCGCAGGAGCGGATTCTCAAGTCGACCAAGCGATCGAGTTGGCTCCCGGAATTCGGCGTCCAGGGAGGCGTCGGCGGGATGTTCCTGCGGGCCGGGGCTGGCTCAGAGAGCAATCCGACCATTGACCTTCCGGGGGGAATCGCCGTCCCATTGACCGAGGTGGAGAGCTTCCAGTGGTCAGTTGGTGTGTTCGCAACGATCCCCATTTTCGAGGGAACTGCCAAGGTGGCGCGACAGACCCAGTCGGCCGAGGAGGTCGCACGGCTCCGCGTGCAGCGCGCATCCGTTTCCGAGAAGGTCGACGCGCGCCTCCGGGTCGCGTTGCTCGAGATGCAGTCCTCGCTCCTGGGGATCGATCTCTCCCGACAGGCGGCGGAGGCGGCTCGAAGCAACTTGACCATCGTCACCGACACCTACCGACGTGGCGCCGCCACCATCGTCGAACTACTGGACGCGCAGCGCGCGTCTCTCGTGGCCGACCAGAATGCGGCCAACGTCACGTATCAGTTCCTGATCGACCTCATGAGGGTACAGCGCGCAGTGAACCGGTTCGATTTTTTCACGACATCTGAGGACACGGACGACTTCTTCGTGCCGGCTTGGCTGAACCGAAAGTCTCCGGAAAGGAACAGCTCGCACGCATGCGTTTAACCCTCGATCGGATGGACGCGCCGATCATTCCGGAACGCGGGTTCCGAGTGGAGGCTTCTGCGGACTACCTCCTGGATGCTCCCGGCACAGACGCGTCCTTCGGACTGGCGACGACGTCAGTCACCGCATTTCACCCCCTGAGCGATAGAGATCGGGTCTTCGGTAGTCTTGGCGGTGGGTTCTCATTTGAGAACGACGCCCCTTTGCGCTATGAGTTCGGCCTGGGCGGCCCCTTTCGTCTCTCCTCATTTGATCCAAACCGATTTCGAGGGCAGCGCTTCCTGCACGTCACCGGTGGCTATCTGCGGTCGATCGCCAGGCTTCCAGACTTCTTGGGCGGACCGATCTATGCCATGGGCTTCTTCGAGACGGGCAGTGCCTACGACTCATACGATGCGGCCGAGTGGCACGGGAGTGGCTCCGGAGGCTTGGTCATGGATACGATCCTCGGCCCCCTGCTCATCGCGGGGGCCTTTGGGGACGAAAGCTCGGCGAAGTTTTATTTCATCCTGGGCGATCTCTTTCGCTGAGCCGGAGACCGCCGCTCCCAAGGTCTGGGCGCGGGTGGTATTGCGACACGAGACACGTGGCGCGGTTTCGGGTGTTACAGTAGTCGCCACCGTATGACGTGTTTTGTCCTCAGGAGTCCTCACCTATGCTCGAAGAGAGTCGCTACTACCTGACGCAAGCCGCGAAGGTCCTGGATCTGTCGGACCGGCTCCGAGAGATCCTCGTGACGCCACGCCGGGTCGTCAAGGTGGAGCTGGTGACCGAGGCCGATGATGGAGAGCTTCTTCACCACATGGGATATCGGGTTCAGCACAACGAGGCCCGAGGCCCAATGAAGGGTGGACTCCGCTATCACCCCACCGTCGACGAGGACGACGCATCCGCCTTGGCCGCGCTGATGACGTGGAAGACGGCAGTCGTCGACATCCCGTTTGGCGGGGCCAAAGGGGGGATCAACTGCGACCCCTCCGAGCTCACCATGGGTGAGTTGAGCCGGATCACGCGGCACTTCGTGACCCAGATCAAGGACGTCATCGGTCCTCACAAAGACATTCCAGCTCCGGACGTCAATACGAACGCGACGGTGATGGGATGGATCATGGACGAGTACTCCAACTACGCCGGGTTCTCCCCCGGTGTCGTCACCGGCAAGCCCCTGGAGTTGTTCGGTTCGCCGGGTCGTGAGGAGGCGACCGGTCGCGGCGTGATGCTTGTTCTCGCCGAGGTCCTGGAGGACCAGGGTCGCTCTTACGAGGGCCTCACGGTCGCCTTGCAGGGCTTTGGCAACGTGGGGAGCTTCGCTGCGAGATTGATGGCCGCGCGCGGCGCCAAGATCGTTGCCGTGGGTGACCATCGCGGGGGCGTCTCTAACGACGACGGACTCGATGTGGAGGCCCTGGCAGGGTGGGTTGGCGAACATCGGACCGTCAAGGACTTCCCCGGCGGCGAAGGGTTCGACAGTCCTGACGTCTTGACCTGGGATGCGGACGTCCTGGTGCCGGCAGCCCTCGGCGAAGTTCTGACGAGGAATAACGCCAGAGATGTCAGGGCCTCGATCATCGTGGAAGCGGCGAATGCTCCCACCACGCCCGAAGCGAGCGAGATTCTGGCCCAGCGTGGCGTGACCGTCGTGCCGGACATCCTGGCCAACGCCGGTGGCGTGACGGTCAGCTACTACGAATGGGTGCAGAACGTGCAGCGTTTCAGATGGGACCTCGACAGGGTCCGGGATGAGCTGGCCAAGACGATGCACGAGGCGTACGGAGCCGTGACCAAGGTGGCGAAGGCCAAGAACCTTGACCTTAGGACGGCAGCGTTTGTTCTGGCGATTCAGCGGGTTGGGCGCGCCGGGCTGTCTCGCGGCTATGTGTCGAAACCGATCGACCTGTCGTGAGGGGGCGCCTCACAGAGCGATCGCAATGCCGGCGCGGTCCGTTCTGCTCGCCCTCTGCGGGGCCCTCGTCCTCGTCTTCCCTCGGGTGGCCGATGCCCAGACGGAGACGCAGAGCGGTGATGCTCAGACTCGGGCAGAGATTCTGCGAAATGAGCGCGAGGCCAAGCGCGGTGAGCTCGAGCCGTATGAGATCTCGTCGACCGAAGCAAGGCTCCTACGGATCCAGCAGTTGAACTTCCCGCGGAACATCTTCGTTCGCGGATGGAATCAGTTCAGGCCGCTGATCGGCGGGATGCCGTCGGGCTCGGGTTTCGTAGTCGGTCCTGGTTTCGTCAACGGGTTGGACCGAGAGAATTTCGACTTCGTGGCCAACGCTCGTGTGTCAACCCGAGGTTTCACGACGTTTGACACGCAGGTGAACTTTCCCACCGTTCGGAGCGGATCTCCCGTGCTGGCCTATGCGCGGGCCGAAGCCCGCAACCTCACCGAGTTGCGTTTCTTTGGGCTGGGTCCGGACACTCTGGCATCGAACGATCTGACTTACGAGCTGCAGGACCGGACCTTTGAGGCTGGTCTGCGCGCTCAACTCGGTCGGTTTGTCGAGGTCTTCGGTCGTGGCGGAATACTGGCCGCGGAGGTTCGGGGCGGGACGGGTGACGATCCGATCTTCGACGTGTTTCCCCCGGAAGTGGTTCCGGGGTTTGGCGGGAAGACCAACTACGTCGTCTACGGTGGCGATGTCACCGTCGATCTCAGGGACGAGGGCTTTCCCCCGGTCGGCGCGGTGTTCAGGGTTGAGGCCCATCGGTACGAGGACACGACGACCAACCAGTTCGATTTCGACCATGTCGTTGGCGAGGTACAGGGACACATTCCGCTCGGATACCGGAACCGGCGACTGGCGCTCCGGGTGCGAAGCGCCCACTCGATCGGACGCGATGGCGGGGAAGTGCCCTTCTATCTCATGGAGACGATTGGTGGCGGCAGGACACTCCGAGGATTTGATGAGTACCGCTTTCGCGAATCCCGGAACCTACTGATCAACGCGGAGTATCGCTGGGAGGTCTGGACTTATCTGGACTTCACGCTCTTCTATGACGCGGGAAAGGTTTTCAGCGACCTCGACCAGCTCAACTTCGATGATCTCGAGTCGGGCTACGGGTTCGGTATCCGCACGCACACGCCGGGTGGGTTCGTGCTGCGGATGGACCTAGCCAAGAGCAACGAGGGACTGAAGTTTCACATAGGGTCGGGGCCCAGTTTCTGAGTACGCAGGTGCTGAGATGAGGATTCATACGCCGCTGATGGCACTCGCTTTCACGGTCGCCCTTTTGGGCGCCCTGACGGCACAGGACCGGAAGTTCTACCCCGACGACCCCCTGTGGTCCGATGACGACATGCTGGACGTACCCGACGAGCCGGCCGAGGTCGAGCTCAGCGACATATACGACCGATTTGGTCACATCGGCATCGACCATGGGTCACAGGATCTGACCGAGGCTCACAACGTCAACACGGTCGACGAGCTTCCGGACAACTCCTGGTTCACCAACCGTCACGCTCGGACGCGGATGTCGATTGAGGAGCTGGTCCGGGGACCGAATACTGGCGACGGCCCCCAGGGCAAGGTGCCTTGGGAAATATTCCGGAGCAAGAGTCAGGGCCTGACGCCGGGGTTCCAGATCGTCGACAGCACCGGTGAGCGATATGTCATCAAGTTCGATCCCCTCGATGTCCCCGAGCTCGCCTCGGGGGCCGAGGTGATTGCCACCAAGCTGTTCTACGCGATCGGCTACAACACGCCGGAGAACTACATTGTGACGGTGCGTCCGGAGGACTTCGTCATTCAGCCGGGGACCACGCTCGAGGATGAGTTCGGCGACGAACGTCCGCTGACTGAGGCGAGGTTCCAGAGGGTGCTACGACGGGTGCCGCGCCTCGCGGACGGCAGCTTGCGGGTCACGGCCAGCAAGTACATCGAGGGGCGACCACTCGGGCCGTTTCGTTACTACGGTACCCGAAGCGACGACCCGAACGACGTCCTTCCTCACGAGAACCGCCGTGAGCTTCGTGCACTCCGCCTGTTCTCGGCCTGGACCAACCACGACGACACGCGTGCCCAAAGTACGCAGGACAGCTATGTCGAATTGGCGGGGCGGCGCTTCATCCGCCACTACCTCATGGACTTCGGGTCGACCTTTGGGAGCGGGAGCGTGGAGATGCAGCTCCCGAATCTCTCGTACCAGTACTGGCTGGACCCCGCGGCCGTGAAGCGCAACATGGTGACCTTTGGGTTGCGGACGCCTGCGTATCACAAGATCGAGTGGCCGGATTTTCCAGAATTCGAGTCGATTGGTCGCTGGGAGTCTGAGCACTACGAGCCGGACCAGTGGCGAAACGACTATCCCAATCCGGCGTTTCTTCGGATGACCGACCGCGACGCGTTCTGGGCGGCGAAGATCATCATGGCTTTCACACCCGAGGAGCTGCGTGCCATCGCCAGGACCGGTGAGTACAGCTACGCGCCGGCCGAGCAGTACTTCGCTGACGTGCTGATAGCACGACAGCGAAAGACCGCCAGTCACTACATGAGCCGGCTGAACCCGATCGACCGATTCGAGGCGACCAGTGACGAGCTACGGTTCGTCAATCTTGCTATAGAGCACGGATTTGGCGGAGCCGGCACGACCTACCAGGTCGAGTGGTCGGTCTACGACAACGCGGCCGACGAAACCCGGTCTCTCGGGGCACAGACAATATCCACCTCCACCACCCTTGCCCTTCCCACGGCTCACCCCGTTCAGACCGGGGCTGACCTCTTCCTCTTGGCCGAGGTGCACGCGCTTCATGACGACTACCCGATGTGGAACCGTCGAGTGGGGGTCTATCTGCGTCCTGTCGGGGAGACCTTCGAGGTTGTCGGCATCGAGCGCGAGTCTGACCCGCCCGATGCCACGATGTAGGGCCGAGCCCGATGTTCGAAGCCGCGGAACTGGGAGCGAGAATACCGAAGGAGGAGTACAAGGCCCGCGTGCCGGAGCTGCGGCAGTCGCTCCTGGATGCCCAGCAATTGCTGAGGTCCGCGGACGATTTTCCGGTGATCGTGCTGCTCGGTGGTCTCGAGGCTGCTGGGCGAAGCGAGACGGCCAATCTGCTCAGCGAGTGGATGGACCCGCGCTGGATCGTCACCCGGGCCTGGGACCTGCCTTCTGACGAAGAGCGAGAGCGCCCGCCTTTCTGGCGGTACTGGCGCTCGTTGCCTCCGCGTGGCCGGATCGGCCTTTTCCTGAACGCCTGGTACGGTCCTGCGATTCACGACCGAATTGCGCGCGAGTATGGGAAGGACGCGTTTAAGAGTCGTCTCGATAGGATCCGCGTCTTCGAAAGGGCCCTGGTTGATGATGGTGCGGTCATCGTCAAGTTTTTTCTTTACCTCGATGCCAAGTCGCAGCGCCGACGTCTGAAGATGCTGCGCGCCGACCCTTTGACCCGCTGGCGGGTCACCAAGGGGCAATGGGAGACGATGCGGCTCCACGACCGGGTGACGGAAGCTGCCGAACAGGCGATCCGAGTCACGAGCACGGATGCGGCACCCTGGCACATCGTTGAGGGCGCCGACGAGCGTTACCGCAACCTAACCGTCGCGATGGGGGTTCGAGACGCGATCCTCGAGGGGATTCGCGCCGCCGTGACGCGAGCCACACTCGCGCGAGAGGCGTCCGTGAAACCGTCGGTCCGCCGCCGTTCCAAGCCGAACCGAGTCGACACCGTTCTCGACGGTGTGTCCAGGGACTACAACGTCCTGAACGCCCTTGACCTCGCGAACACCCTGGACAAGAAGCGTTTTCGGGCGCAATTGGAAAGGCAGCAGGGCCGGCTCAATCGTCTACAGCGTGAGGCGCGTGACCGAGGCGTATCGACGATCGCCGTGTTTGAAGGATGGGACGCCGCGGGAAAAGGGGGCGCGATTCGCCGGGTGACGGCCGCGCTGGATGCGCGAGAGTACCAGGTGCTCCCGATTGCGGCGCCGACAGACGAGGAACTGGCGCATCACTACCTGTGGCGATTCTGGCGACATCTTCCGCGCGCAGGGCGGGTCACGCTCTTTGACCGAAGCTGGTACGGACGTGTGCTCGTCGAGCGAGTCGAGGGCTTCGCCACGCCCGAGCAGTATCGGCGCGCCTATGGGGAGATCAACCACTTCGAGGAGCAGTTGGTCGACCACGGGATCGTCCTCACGAAGTTCTGGCTCCACATCTCGAAGGCCGAGCAGCTTGCGCGCTTCCGTGACCGCAAGCGAACGCCGCACAAGAGGTGGAAGATCACCGACGAAGACTGGCGGAACCGACGAAAGTGGGACGACTACGAGCTTGCGGTCAACGAGATGGTGGCGCGGACCAGCACCCGGAAAGCTCCGTGGGTGCTGGTTGAGGCCAACGACAAGAATTTTGCCAGGATCAAGGTCATTCGCACCCTGGCGAACCGTCTCGACCTCGCCCTCAAGCGGTGACGCTACCCGGCGATACGAGGGGAATCGGTGTCACGCGGCGTCGGGTCGAAGATCGCTTCAAAGATCTGCTGCAGCATGTCCGGCCGCTGACCGAGGAGATCGAACAGCTCTTCACGGTCTATCTGCAATGCCGACCCCGGCCGGGTCACGACCAACTCGAGCTGCTCGGGGTGGGCCGCCGATCCTACTCCGGCCAGGGTCTCATAGACCCCGATCACGTCGCCAGGCTCGGCAGTCGCCGCCGGTGCAGGGCTGTCCCGGATGGTCAGCGCGAGTCCGCCGGAGAGGAGGATCCCGAGACCGAAGGACCCGGTCTCGTCGGCGAGGACCGCGTCGCGCTCCAACGTAACCTGGGTAGCTCGGGCCGCCAAATGAAGCATCTCGGTGCCAGACACCTTCGAGAAGAGAGGGATTCTCTGAAGCGCCCAGCTCTTCTGGATTGGGGTGAGGTCTCCACTGAGTTGGTCGAGATCCTCAGGGTGATCGGTCTTGATGAATCCTGGCTTGGCGCCCCGCCGCTCGGCCAGCGTCCGAAACAGACCTTGGACGAGGTCCGTATTGTCGGAAAGCAACGTCCGCAGTTGTTCCGCGCTCAACGTGATGGTGACCACCCGATCTGCAGTCTTTACGGTTTCCGACATCAGACGCCCATCGAGCACTTCCTCGAAACCAAGGGCTGCCGGAGACTCGATCTCTCGGGCACCTGTCCGTCGACCGGTCGCCACGATCCTGCCGTCGAGCAGGAGATGCAGATGCTCGGGGACGGCGCCCTCACGGACCAACGTCGCACTCGGCTCGTGGCGAACCTGATGACCGGCGCCGACTATCCGAAAAATCTCGTCGACGCCGACCAGCGCAAAGAGAGGGAGTGCCCGCACCAGCCTGGCCAGCGCAGACGTAGGTAAGGGCTCGACCCACCGCTCGCGCCGTCGCTGCGCGGAGAGCGTTCGGCCTGCGAGCGTCCATGAGGCCGACTCGAAGACGTACCAATCCTTGGCATCTCGATAAGCCAGCACATGCTCGATATCGTCGGCTAGACTCCACATCTCCCTCTGGCCCACCAGATCGATCGCAGCGGCCGCGATCACCTGGTCGTCGTCGTTGATCAGCTCAAGCAAGGTGTCCTCGACGTCACGGGGCCGCGTCTTCAAGAGCACGTTGCCGCGGCGGACCTTTTCCTCGATGGGCATCTCATCGAGAACGGGCAACACCCGGTGACGAAGTTGGGTAGAGAGAATGTTGTCCAGGTACTCGAGAGCATTGGCTCGGGCACGACTCTCACCGTACTCGATAGCCCGCCGCGCGGCCGCGACGTCCTTCCAGGGGTAGAGCAAACCAAGGAGGCGGTAGATGCGGTCAACGCTGCGGATCAACTTCTCGTCGAGCGCACCCGCGAGAACAGAGTTCGTCGGAAGCTTGGCGCTCACGAACAGGTTGTAGTGAAGGCCCAGGCGGTTGAAGAACCTACCGCCCTCCTTGAGCACGCGCTTGTCGATCACATCCTTCTTGAACGTCAGCGAGGGCTGCTCTCGCCGCAGTTTCTCGATCGCGGAGAGCACCTTGAAGCTGAGGAAGCCGTCATCCTCATCGACCATGTCGATCAAGACGTCCATGGACGGCTGGCAAGGTATCCGGGCCAGAGTCGCCGGGATGTGACGCCGTACCCAGATGTCCTCCTCCGGGTCGGTGAGGAAATACTTGAGCACATCCACGACCCGGGGCCCATAGGCGACGAGGGTCTCGCGCGCACCGCTCTTGAGACGTCGGTTGCCGAGGAGCGAGACCAATGTCGGCGCGAATATGACGTCGGTCGCACCGAGAGCCCGGACGCTGCGCATCGCTTCGTCTGCTACCTCGGGGTCGGGGTCGTGCAACAGCGGGATGAGCAGGTCGTGGGATCGAGGATCACCCACCTGTCGGATAGCTTCCGCCAGGTCGCGACGGACTGTACTCGCAGACTCGCGCGTATCGGCCGCGAGTGCCGAGAGGGCCTTTTGCGCCGAGGCCTTGTCGGCCGGGTTCTCGCTGCCCGCGAGCACGACGGCCGCGGTCGCGACGATCCGGGCGTCGTGATCTTCCAACAGAGACCGTGCGACACCCGCCGCGTCCTCGTTGCGGATGCTGGCCAGTGTGCCGATGGCGGCGGACCGCACTTCGGCGTTCCGATCGCTGACCATCTTCTCGACCGTGGGAACCCAACGCTGGACGATGTCCGCTCGCGCCTCTCGCAGGGCATCCAACGCGCGCACCTGAACGCGCGACGACTCATGCCGCAGCAGCAGAGGGGTGATCAGGTTGCGTTTGTCGAGCGAGTCCAGGATGTCAATGGCATACAGCACCCGGTCCTCGTCTGGGTGAGCCAGCTCCTCGACGAGGGTCTCGATCGTAGACAGGTCGGCCACGCTCAGTCGGACGTTGGCCGGTTCCACGGCTTGCTGTTTGATGGTCTCTCGGAACGACGCGAGATAGCCCTGACGTGCCTTGACGGCCGTGAAGATCCAGGCGCCGACCATCGTGATGCTCACGATGCTGAGCTCACGCCATGCAAAGCCAAAGCCTTGGATGAGGATAAGTAGAAGGATGGCGAGCACCCCCCGAGCGAAGCGGTCGACGGTCACGTCTATGAACGCCTTGGCTTTGTGTTTGAGCGCGGCGGGCAAGGGGAGAAAGAGAATCTCGCGGGTCGTCTTGTCGACCGTATAGCGGAGTGACGAGTCCACGATCCGGCCCGCGGAAGCCGACAACAGCGTCCCGGTCAACAGAATGAGTACCCCGGTGGCGCCGAGGCTGACCGGGAGGATCAGGAGGGCGAACCCGATCCCAAGGAGTCTGTGGATCCGGCTCACCAGCCAGACTTGAATGACAAAGCCCGCAGTCGAGAGCAAGAACTGAACCTGGGCGAGGAAGGCAGCGATCGCATCTGCCCCACCGTCACCCCGAAATTCCTCCACCGCCATGTTGAGCTGCTGGTCGAGGAGACCAGCTCCGATCGCCGCGAACCCGATGACGAGAGCGATCACCTGCAGGTGCTTTGACTCACGGAGTAGTTGCAGAGACTCGAGACCACTGGTCCCCTTCTTGGCGCCAGCGTCCGCGACGCGGGTCAGGTCGACCTGTGATACTCGCATGACGGCACTCACAACGAAGACACAAACGAACAGAAACGCCGCGCCCGTCAGGATCATGGCTTCTGAGCCGAGGGGCACGACCAAGCGCGTCAGCAACGCCGAGCCGGCCATCCCGCCGAGACTGGCGCCGCCGCCGATAAACCCGAACAGTCGCTTGGCCTGCCGTGGGTCGTAGACATCGTTCGCCAAGGTCCAGAAGTGGCTGATCAGCAACAAGCCCATGATCTGGCCGAGGAAGTAGAACGCGATTGACGCCCACGCCTGTCCCGTTTGGAACAGCACCCAAAAGCCAGCCAGCAGGGCCGTCATGCCGAGCTGCGTCACCGGGATCACGGCCCTCGGCGGCACGCGGCTGATCAGACGGGTGTAGACCTGCATGATCACGCCGATCAGCACGCCCGTGGCGAGTAAGACCCACGGGAGGTTGTTGGCGCCGAGATCGCTGATGAACTGTGCCCGGGTAAGGGGCTTGATGATGTTGAACGACGTCATCGCCAGGAAGGAATAGAGGAACATCAGCAGCAGGACGCTCGCTTCTTCCTTCCTGACGTCGACGATCGGAGACAGCAGACGCTGAATGAGTGACATGGTTCGAGACCGGCCCCACTCTAAGCGAAGGCACAGTCCCCGGCAACCTTGGTCTTAGGGTTTAGGGCCAGCGAGGCTGGGGCGCGGCGACATAGGTCGCGTGCGCCAACTGGCTCTGGAAGTAAGCCGTTTGAGACGCGAACAGCACGAGTGTCGCCAACAGGCGCACGACCACGTACGCCTGGGCGATCAGCACGCCTTGCCACAGCGACCAGTCGATGGTGACTTCGGCCGCGACACCGGCGTATGCGCCGAGAAGGAGCACGTAGACCAGACCGTTGAGGAGATAGAGACCCACCACGTCGGCCGGTCGACGTCGGACGAAGCGGATCGACGCCAGCACGGCGCCGACCATGCTGCGGCGGTCTTCCACGACAGCCCGGATCTTGGCGTAGTCGACGACGAGGTTCACGGCGAGCAGCACCAGACCGAACAGTGTGTACAGACCAACCTGCAGCGCAACGGCCGTAGATGGAGACGTGACGTCACGCGTGGCCAGCGCGTAGGGGTCGCCGAACAACCATGTGTGTGCGACTGTGAACAGGGCCGCGTAGACTACAGTGGCCAGAACGGCCAGTCGGCAGAACCGAAAAAAGTAGACGCCGCAGGCCGCCAAGAACCCGACGCTACCGACCCGCTGCTGGCGGGCCAGACGGTCAAGCAATCCCCCAATGAGGAATGCCCAGGCGACAAGGTACGCGACTGCCGTCATGACGACCGTGCCGTCCAGGGGGGCGTCGAGCCGCCCACTGAGGTTCATGACCACGACCGCGAAACCGGCGATCCGCGGCTGCAGTGTTCGCGCGAAGGAGGTTGTGTGCGCCTGGAACTCCTCCCACCAGGTTCGGTCGACCCTGGACGCCACGTTGGCGTCGGCGGAACTGTTTCCGAGGTGAGGTTCGACCGCATCCGCGACAGCGAGCCCTAGAGGCACCACGGTCAGTGCGGTCGCCAGATAGATGCCCGCTACGAGAAGGGGCGCCCTGGCGACGCGATGGGCGCCGTCCAGGAAGGCGGCGATCATACGAGGTTCGCTACGTGTCGTTCTCTCTCATCGGTGACTGGCACTAGTCGCGAAGCCCGAAGGTGAAGACGACGTTACCCGCGGCGATGGTGACGTATTGCTTGCCGTCGACGGCGTAGGTCATTGGAGCGGAGTGAACCCTTCCGCCTACTGACACGTGCCAGAGCTCCTCGCCGGTTTCGGCGTTCAGCGCGAAGAAGTAGCCTTCCACAGTGCCGCTGAAGACCAGATTGCCGGCGGTCGTCGTGATTCCAGCCGACGACCGGGGCTTTGTAGGGAACTCCCATCTCCGATCTCCGGTAGCGGGGTCGATCGCGCGGATGGCGCTGTGATAGGTCTCGTTGGGTCGCAGGTTCTCGCCACCGCCACCCATGAAGGACTCGCCCTCCACGTAGTCTTCATTCCGCTTGTAGTACCGCTGCTCGCCGTCGAAGGCGTTGACATAGAACAGACCGGTCTGTGGGCTGTAGGCGGGTGACCACCAGTTGGTTCCCCCGCCAATCCCCGGCGACACGACGACGCCCTCTTCGGTAGGGAAGGTGTCCGGGAGTCGGATTGGCCGGCCCGTCTCATCGAGGCCCTCGGCCCAGGTCTGCAGCGCATAGGGCTTACCCACGAGGAACTCTCCTGTTTCGCGGTCGAGGGTGTAGTAGAAGGCGTTCCGGTTGGCCCACATCATGACCTTGCGCGTCCTACCCTCGTACTCGATGTCGGCCAGGATCGGCACCTGAATGGCATCCCAGTCGTGTACGTCGTGCGGCGTGAACTGGAAATACCAGTCCATGTTGCCGGACGTACCGTCGAGTGCCAGCACGGAGTCTGAGTACAGGTTGTCGCCGAGTCTCACGTCGCCGTTCCAGTCGGGCCCGGGATTGCCGGTGCCCCAGTACACGAGGTCGAGATCTGGGTCATAGGCCCCGGTGATCCAGCTGGCCGACCCGCCCGTGCGCCACGACTCTCCCGCCCAGGTTTGGACGTCTGGGTTATCGGGTCCGGGAATCGTATCGGTGCGCCAGTCGAGGGCGCCGGTTTCGGGGTTGTACGCATCGACGAAACCCCGAATACCGTACTCGCCGCCAGCGATGCCGGTGACGACCCTGTCCTTGACGATCAACGGTGCTGCCGTCTTGCTGTAGCCGGATTGATAGGGTGCGACCTGAGTGGCCCAACGAAGATTGCCCGTCCGCGCATCGATCGCCGCGAGTTGGGCATCGAGCGTGCTCATGTAGAGCGTCTCGCCCAGGATCGCGACGCCCCGGTTGTTGCGGCCACAACAGATCCGCAGATCGTCAGGCAGCTCGTGGTTGTAGCGCCAGTACTGCCGGCCGGTCGCGGCGTCGAGCGCCACGACGTTGCTGGGGGCTTCAGTGACGAACATGATGCCGTCGACCACCAAGGGGACGGTCTCGGCACGATCGATCTGCGGAATCTGGTATGCCCACTTCAGCTCCAGGTCGTCCACGTTGCCTGCGTTGACCTGATCCAGTCGGCTGAACCGCTGGCTGTCCAGGGTGCCCGAGTACATCAGCCAGTTCTCTGGCTCGTCAGAGGCGTTGAGGAGTCGGTCCCAGGTCACCGGCGAGAAGGCCGGCGTCGACGAGCCCGTCCTGGGGGTGTCGTCCTGTCCCAGGACCAGCGTCCCAGATGCGAGTACCAAAACAAGGATCGCAAGTCGCTTCATGAGTCTCAGCTCTCCTTCCGCAGCGAGAAGAGATAGGCGACCAGGTCGTCTATGTCGCTCGCGCTCAATGTCGATCCGTAGTTCGGCATGGTCGAATCCTGGATGCGTTCGTAGGATCGGATGTCCTTCTTGACGAAGGACCACAGGTTGTCGTCATCGTCAATGATGCGCAGCGTGAACGTGTCCTCGTTCATGCGAAGTCCTTGGACCAGCGACCCGTCCTGACGGGTGACCCGGACCGTCCACCAGCGTGGTGCGAGATCTTTGTTGGGGTCGGTCAGGTCGGTCTTGAGCTCATCTGGGTCTCGCCGCTCACCGACTCTCGAGAGGTCGGGGCCAAGACGGCCACCGGTACCGCGCACCATATGGCAACTCGCGCAATTGCCCCTGCCGTCGTAGACCTGGCGGCCTGACGAGGCCGACCCTGGCAGGTCGATGTTCGCCGGGTCCGTTCTCAGCGACTCGATGTAGGTCACGAGCTGCCACACTGTCGGGTCTGGAGTCTCGGCGCTGATCGGGAGCATGGCGGTGCCGGCGATGCCGTCTCGAATGATTCGGAAGATTCCGGCCCGGGTGCTGGCGTTCGACAATCTGCCGGTCAAGTCCGGTGCGCCGGTTTCATCGTTGCCAGTGGCATCCTGTCCGTGGCACCGCGAGCACCGTCGCTCAAAGGACTGTTTGCCCATCCGGCTGTCGACCACGGTGTCGTAGAGGTTGCCTGGGTCCTGCGCCGTCGCGTGCTCAGTCCAGAACCCCACGACGAGCCCTGCGAGGAGAAGGGGGCGAGCCCAGCGAAGCAGTGAGTTCCAGCGCATGGTGTCTCCTTTTCGGTTCCGGGGATTATATCGCCAGGACGCCGGCGGCCAACGATTTCAATAGGACAGCGCGCTCAGGACGACCCTTCGGACCATCTGCACGGCGAGCAGCAGGACCATCGGCGAAAAATCGAGACCGCCCATAGTCGGCATCAACCGTCGGATCGGGGCGAGGAACGGCTCGGTCATCATTGTCAAGAAACCGACGATCGGGTGGGTTGGCGGGAGCTGAATCCAGGTCACGATGACGGATCCCAATACGACAAAGGAGTAGACGTCCAGGAGCTGGACCAGCAGCACCTCCCCATTCTACCGTCCTGTTCTTCCCCCGCTGGTCCTTCTGAGCGAAAATCGTCCATGCGGACGCTGCTCCTTCTTCGTCACGCCAAGTCCAGCTGGAAGCACTCCGGACTCTCCGACCACGACAGGCCGCTGAACAAGCGAGGAAGACGGGATGCACCGAAGGTGGGCCGCCTCCTGAAGCAGAAGCGGCTGTCCCCAGGAGCGATCATCAGCTCGAGTGCCACACGGGCACGGGAGACTGCCGATGAGGTGGCCAGGTGGAGTGCCTTCGCCAGCGCCGTACAGCTGGAGCCGCGCCTCTATCTAGCCGACCCCACGACGATCGTCGGTGTGGTCCGCTGGGCGGGTGCCCAAGCGAGACGAGTGCTGGTCGTGGGGCACAACCCAGGGATCGAGGAGCTGGCCGCTCGGTTTACGGGGCTGTCAGTGCCAGATCCATTGCCTACGGCTGGGCTCGTGCACATCCGTCTCGAGATCGACAGTTGGAAGGAGTTGCGTTTGTCGAGCGAGGGAAGACTGGTGCACGTCTGGCATCCCCGGGAGCTCGAGGATGATTGACTCTGGTGCATCTCTCATTGCGGAGGAGGGCTTTCCTGGGTCTCAGCCGTCTCGTCCTCCGCCTGCGCGAGCGGTGCTTCATCAGGCACCACCGCTTCGGTCATCTCGTCGTAGAACCCAGGCAGACTCCGAGACACGAACAGACCATCGGGCGCCAACGGCCAGTCGAGATCGTCGGTATGGAGGTGGCTCGAGACATTCTCCTTGAGCACCCCTCGGTCGATCAGCTGTGACATGCGTGCCCTCAACGTGACCAGCTTGTCGCGGAATCGCTGTACATCGGTCTTGACCATGATCGGTCCGTGTCCGGGGATGACGGTGTCGAAATCCAGCTCCAGCACCTTGCCGAGCGCGTCGACCCACTCCTTGCTGCTTCCCCCGTTGGCGTAGTCGATAAACGGCATGCCCTCGACGAAGAGGTCGCCGGTGTGGATGGTCTTCAGGTCTGGAAACTCGACGACGGCGTCACCGTCCGTGTGCCCGCGGCCGAAGTGGTGAGCCCTGATCTCGATGTCGCCCACGAACAGAGATGTGGTTCGCCTGAACACCACCCGAGGCGGGGCCGGTTGACCATCCGCCAGCATGCGTACCCTGGCATTGGCGTGAGCGATGATCTGTGCGTGAGTGGCGAAGAGGGGATTGCCGCCCATATGGTCACCATGATGATGGGTGCCGATCACATAGGCGATGGGTCGGTCGGAGACGTCACCAACCAGCTGGGTGATCTCGTCGTGGTTGCGTTCAAACTTGTCGTCGACCAGCACGACGCTGTCTGATGTGACGCGAGCGGCGACGTTGCCACCCGAACCGGTGATGACATAGAGCCCCTCCTTGACTTCCTCCATCCCGAGCGGCAGCGACGGTTGCTGGCCCACGGCAATCGACACGGCGGCGGCCCCCAGTATCACGAGGGTGAGACCGCCGATGACCCTGATGCCGCGCATGGTCCTTTCGGCCGCTAGCTGGCGGCCTTGCGCTCCTCGTACAACAGCGTCCCGTTCTCGTCGAAGAAGCTGAAGACGGCCGTTGCCGGCGACCCGGGTGACACGACGACGTGGAGGAATCCGCCGGTCGGCTCGTCGTAGGTATAGAGCTGCTCGATCATGGCGTCCGGGTCGTTCGAGTTCGGGTCGCCCGGCGGTCGGCCCACTCGCGAGTTTGCGTCGATGATGGCGCCGGTCGAGAACTCCTCCAATCCGTTTGGATGCCGGGAATGGTACTGCCAGTGCCGATCGCCGCAGACGATATAGAAGTTCTTGTCGAGAAAATCGTTCTCGAGCAGCCACGCGAAGAACTCGTCACGCTCGTCTCGAAATCCTTGAGGGTTCGAGTGATTGTCGCGCTTGAGTGGGTCGTGGTTCTCCGCTGGTCGACCGGCTTGGTCGGCATCGTCTGGACCGATCATGGGGGTCGGTGAGACCAGAATCTTGAACGTCGCGTCGCTTTCGAGAAGTGTGCGCTGGAGCCACGTTTTCTGCGTTTCGCCCCACAGTGTCTTGTCTGGTCCGGCAGCCATCATGTTCGGACTGCGGTAGTCTCGGCCCTCGGTCAGCCAGATCTGAAGATCTTGGCTCACCCGATGCGTGCGATAGGTGACCGGGTCTGGATCGCGCGGGTCCACCACCGGGACCTGTTCCAAGAAGATCTCCCGTCCAAGTCGCGGAAGCGGTGGCGCGTCCGTCGTGTTGTCGGTGTCGTTGTATCGATAGTCGTGGTCGTCCTTTTCCCAGTACGTCGGCACCGAGGCAAAGAGATCGATGAACCGTGGCTGCGCCAGTTGCTCGTGCCACTTCTGACGCATGGTCGTCGCGGCATCCGCTCGTCCTTCGTAAGGGACGTCGTAGTAGACGTTGTCACCGGTCGCGATGAAGACATCGGGGCCGGTCGAAAGAATAGCGGCCAGGGCCGGGTAGCCGAGGTCGCCGTCTGGTTCGGAGTATTGCCGGTCGGGATTCCTGTAGAACTGGTGGTAGTTCATCCCCGTGACCGCCACGAAGCTGGACTCACGCGGGATGGTGGCACCGGCGAGTGTCGTGAATGAGCGGGTCGGACCAGAAACGACCGAATCCGTGTTTGCGCCGTGGACCAATCGGTAGAAATACCGAGTGTTCGGGGTCAGCCCATCGACGCGACTCTTGATGACGAAATCACTGGCGGCGACTGCCTCCAGCCATTCGGTTGTCATCGGGTCCGAGAAGTCGTCGGAGGTGGCGATCTCGAATCGACCGACACCGGCCGCACCCGGCAGGTCGCCGTCGACGAAGCCGTCTGTGGTCGTCAGCCTCGACTGCAGGATGATGCTGTGGTCCGTGACCTCCCCGGCAAGTTCACCCTGTCCGTTCGTGATACGTCCGACGTTCTCGACGTCGACGGTGTCAGATGGTGAGTTCCCAACGCAGGCCGTGCTGGCCATGACGACGACGAGAGCGAGGAAGCAGGCTGATATTCGCATGGTGACTCGAATGATATCCGACGTCACCTGACCAGACGCCCGTAGTCTCCAAGAGCGGCGACTTTATCGCCCCGGTGACGACGGGCCTACCGAGGACTTCTTACGCGCAGTTCCTCGTCCAGCTCGACTATGGCGTGTCCGAGACCGGGCGCGGTGCCCCGCGCGTATCGCACGTCTCTGATCGTGACGCGGTAACCGTCAGGCTGCGGCTCTACGACATAGGCCGGAAACCGGATCCAGCTCATCAGTCCCTGGACGTGTGGCGCCGCAATGGCGGCCGCGATCACGGGGTCATCAGGGGGCGGACCCCGCTCAATCGTTGGGCTGGCTATCTGAACCGGCTCGTCTTGCCACCAGTCGACCTCTAGTAGGTGATAGTGCTGGTCGTCTGCCACTACGACATCGCGTACGAACGGGTTGACTGGACTTGGACCTGCCATGACCTCGACCGGTGTGTCGTCGCGTTCTGACAGCCACTCGACTACCTGCGATGCGGCCTGCCGCGACCCGGCGACCATCAGTCCGATGTAGATGGTTGCGCAGGTCAGGCAACCGACGGCCACGCGTGGCACCTGCCTCTGCGCACCGCCCCACCCGCGAACGGCAACCACCGCGGCTGCGCCCACGAGCCAGACGATCCGAGCCGCGACTGGGATACCGGCCACTCCGGTCACCAACGCCGTCAAGGCCACCGCGAGTACCAGCCAAGCCGTCTTGCTGACGGCCGTCGTCGAGTGGGCCAGCGCCACGCTCGTGCCAGCCAGCAGCCAGACCCAGGGGTCGATGACGAACAGCGCGTCCCCGTAGAACCAGCGGTCGTCGAAGGGCATCAGCAGTCGGATACCGTAGGTGTTGAGCCAGTCGAGGAACGGGTGGGTGAGTACGCCGAGATAGGCCAGTAGTATCACCGGGGCCGGACGTGCCCTGACCTCCCGTCCGCGCGCGCGAGCGAGCACCCGGTCGAAGAGGAGGATCAGCGCGGCGAGGATCAGCGGGAGCAGCACCAGAGAGAGGATCCCGTGGGTCCAACCGCGGCGAAAACCGAGGGCCGCGTCGCGCGAGATGAACATCGTGACCGCGTCGACGTCTGGCGCGTTGGCCCCCAAGATCAAGGTGGGTGACGCGAGGTGGGTGAGCCGCTTCAGCCGCGTTTCCGCGAGGCTTGCTCCAACCAGGGTGTGGGCCAGCGGGTCCATCCCGTAAGATATCAGCTTCGAGACAGCCGAGAGGCGGGGGACAACGGACTGTGAAGAAGACCGATGCGTTGAAGGGGCTACACCTGTCGTTCATTGGTGCCGGCGCGATGGGCGAGGCGATGATCGGTGGACTGCTGTCACGGCATCAACTCGAGCCCAAAAACATCACGGCCAGTGACCGTCATCGCGAGCGTCTCCGTCAGGTACGGGACAGGTTCCACATCCACACCACTCTCGACAATGAGGCGGCGGCCAGGAAGGGACAGGTCGTCGTCCTCGCGGTGAAGCCACAGGTGCTACCGGCCGTGTTCGGGGATCTTCGCGGCAAGGTCCGGAAGAACGCCTTGCTGGTCTCGATCGTCGCCGGTACGACGATCGATTCGATCGCCACCGGTCTAACGCATCGCGCGATCGTGCGCACGATGCCCAACACCCCAGCACAGGTCGGCGAAGGGATGACGGTCTGGACCGCGACGCCGGAAGTGTCGGAGCCCCAGCGAGAACAGGCCACGGCGATCGTCGCCGCCCTAGGCCATCAGTTGTATGTTCAGGACGAAACGTTTCTCGACATGGCCACCGCCATTTCTGGAAGCGGACCGGCATACGTGTTTCTGCTGATGGAAGCGCTGATGGACGCGGCGGTTCACCTGGGGTTTTCGAGAGCCGATTCCCGCGAGCTCGTCGTGCAGACCATTCGAGGGACGGCAATCTTTGCTGAGCAGTCGTCGGCGCACCCTGCCGAGATGCGCAACATGGTGACGTCGCCGGGTGGTACCAGCGCGGATGCACTCTATCAGCTGGAGAAGGGGGCCTTCCGCACCGTGCTCTCGAAGGCCGTCCTGGCTGCCTACCAGCGGAGTGTGGCGCTCGGACAGATGGGCGCGACCAAGGCTCGTCCCAAAGCCGTCCGACCACGGAAACGGGCGTCCAAGCGCCGCGCGAAATGACCGTCTCGTCGATCTTCAATCTGGTCGCTCTGCTCGTCACGCTCGCCGCGGTGTTTGGTTACGTCAATCACCGCTGGGTGCATCTTCCCCACACCATTGGTCTCGTCGTCATCGCCCTTGGAGTATCGGTGGGGATCTTGCTGACTGACGCGGCGTTCCCCGGATTCGGGCTCCGAGCCACCGTGCGGGGAATGCTGACGGAGATCGACTTCGAGGACACCCTGATGAAGGGGCTGCTCAGCTTTCTGCTCTTTGCCGGGGCACTCCACGTCGATCTCGACGGGCTCCTGAGCCGGCGTTGGGCCATTTCGATATTGGCCACCGCTGGCATCGTGACATCCACCCTGATCGTGTCAGGTCTGATGTTCTTTGGGTTCCGGGCGTTCGGGCTCGAGGTGCCGTTCACTTACTGCCTGGTCTTTGGCGCCCTGATCTCACCGACCGATCCCGTGGCCGTGATGGGCATCCTCAAAGAGGTCAAGGTTCCCGAAGCGCTCGAAGCCAAGATCGCGGGAGAAAGCCTCTTCAACGACGGCGTCGGAGTTGTGCTCTATACCGTGCTGGTGTCGGTTGCCGTCGCCGGCGGTCTGCACGGCGAGGTCACGGTCGGCGGCGCGCTCGAGCTTCTGGTAGTCGAGGCGGTCGGCGGTATCGTGTTCGGTCTGGCTACGGGGTATGGGGCATACCGCGCGATGAAGGCCATCGACCAGCACAAGCTCGAAGTGCTGATGACACTCGCTCTCGTGATGGCGACCTATGCCGTGGCGACGGAACTCCACCTCTCAGGTCCCCTCGCCGTTGTCATAGCTGGGCTGTTCATCGGAAATCACGGAAAGCGTTTCGCCATGAGCGCGGAGACTCGAGATCACATCGACACCTTCTGGTCGCTCCTGGATGAGGTGCTGAACTCACTGCTGTTCTTGGCGATCGGCTTCGAGGTGGTCGCCATCACCATCAGTGGCCAGATCGTCGGCGTGTCACTGTTGGCGATTCCCGTCGTGCTACTGGCGCGGTGGGTGAGCGTTGCCGGTCCTATCACGCTCCTTGGGTTGCGTCGGACCTTTACCAAGGGCGCCATTCCGGTGCTCACGTGGGGAGGGCTTCGGGGCGGTATCTCCGTCGCGCTGGCCCTGGCCCTCCCGGCGAGTCCGTACAAACCAGTATTACTGGCGACGACCTACGGGGTAGTCATCTTCTCGATCGTGGTCCAAGGACTGACGGTGGAGAAGCTCGTTCGGCTCGCGGTTCCCTCAGAGCTAGCGCCCTAGCGATGCCCAACTCCGTCGGTCGAGAATCCTGTCGTCTGACGGACTAAGTACTGCGTTTCACAGTTGCGGCAACGTATCGACCGCCGAGGCATCCCGCCTCGCTGCGTTGCTCGTCGGTCGAATACTCCCGGTATTCTCCCTCATCGCGCCTTTCGATCCGGGCGCCTCAGCGCCCGAGTACGTCACCGTAATTGTGAAACGCAGTACTTAATCACGGATCCCGGGAATAACCGGCATCTGCATCTTTTCGTATCCGGCCTTTGGCTCGAACGTGTCGCCCGGCAACGGGCCCGTTTCGACGTTGAGGAGTGTGATGATGGCGGCGCCGTTGTCGTCGTTTGACACGATACGCACGACCCGCCCGTCGGGCAGTCCCTGCGCCTCGGCCAGCGAGCGCAGCTGCAGGAACTGCTGCGGGCCGCCCCCGCCTCCGGCCATGGGGGTCTGAAGCATGCTGGCTCCCTCTGCCGCGCGATGGGAGATCTCAAAGATCCCGATCTCCACATCTGTGGTGAGCCACAGCGCTCCCTCCTGACCGTCTGATCTGTGCATCACCACCTCGAAAGCGTCCCAGGGGCCAATCCGCTGTGTCAGTCCTGTTTGCTCGAACTGTATGGTCGACGGGTCGAAGGTGTCGGCTTCCTGTCCACCTGCCCTACGCTGTAGCATCATCTCGAGCTGCTGGGGACCCCACTCGATGTAGCGCTCCTCGTCGTGCTGGATCATCAGCGTGCTGGGGTTGTCGCCGGTCGTCGAGACAATGGACATGTTCTGGGACATGTCGAGACGCATCTTCTCGTGACCGAACGAGAAACTCATGTCCAGCGGGGCCTGACCGTCTGTCTCGACCCGCATCACGCCCTTGATGTCGTCGGCCGATTGGACGAAAACGGGCTGCAGGCTCAGGCCAACGACGAGTACCGAAAGAAGCGTCAACAAGGTCGCCGGGTATTCCCTCATCTTGCTGCCTGTCCTTTCTTCCCGACCGGTAGCGACGAGACGCCCGCGACGAGACGCCCGCGACGAGACGCCGTAGTATAGCGGGTTGCCCGAGCGTCAGGCGTGGGACTCACCACACTACGCTAGCTCAACGAGCCGAAACCCAACCCACCACCCAATACCTCCCAGCACCGCTCCCAGAACGCTGTCGAGAGCGTAGTGATAGCGGCCCAGCACCGTCGCAACCGTGATGCTCGACGCCAGGACGAGGACGACGACTCCGAGAGGTAGGTGAACACTGGCGATCGCCAGTGCGGCCGCGATAGCGGTCGAGGCATGGCCACTCGGGAAGGTATTTACCTGAACGCTCGCCTGCTTCAGGACTGAGAGGTTGAGCCTACGACACAGGGAGCCCCGCGCGTCTAGGGGACTCTCGGGCTCGAGACTCCTGGGTGGCCGCGTCTGGATCCACGGCAGTATGCCGTAGGCGCCAAAGCCAGCGATCAAGATCGTTGTCCAGTAGTTGTCGGCGGCGCCCCGGAACCCGAGCCAGCACAGAAGTCCGAAACATCCCGGGATGAAGGCGTAGACCAGGAGGTAGGTCAACTCGAAGTACTCCAGGACGATCCGCGGGCCACGTTCGAGCAAGTTGTATCCCCTGAGGAGGCGAAACAGCGTCCGGTCCATCTCGAGGAGCCACCGCTCAACGCCAACCATCGGACGCTGAAAGAAGAGGCCACACAACCAATAGCCCTGTATCAAGAACACTGCGGGCAGCCATTCACGCGTCACGAGGAGTGCCGGGGATGGAGGGAGCTGAGAGAGCGTCACCGCGAGGGCGATACAGCCGACGCCCACGCCAACGATTCGGCGACGACGGCTCGACGCGATGTGGAATAGCAGCGCTAGAAGAATCAAGTAGGCAAAGAACCCGATCACGATCCACTCGCTGACCCACACCCTCGACAGCTCGATCACGTCGCCTCCGGCGTCGCAAGTGGGACCACCTGTCCGGGGTTGTGAGGTTGGCTTCGGATGACAGTTGCGCAGGCTGGGACGAGGCACAGGTTTCCGGCCATTCGGGCGACAACGATCGCTATCGCCGCCGCCATCGCGCCGACCAGATCAAGAAAGCTGATGCTAATCGCCAGGACGGCCGCCACGACCCCAAGCTCGATCATCGTCGCCCACGTGATCGACGTGTTGCGGCGAGCGTGGACCAGAAGCCCGCGCTGGAAGGCCAGCACGACGGAGAGGGCGGGCAAAATGGCGAGGATCCGGAGTGGGGGGACGGCGAAGTCGGTGAGCGTGACGCTGAGACCGGAGAGCTCGTGCAGCCACCACGTCGCCAAGGGCGAGAACGCGATGATGCTGAGCCCCGCGGCTGCGGCTACAACAAGAGCCAGAGCAAAATTCCTAACGGCCAGGAGGTGCTCGCGCTGCTGGCCGATCAAGGCAATCACGACCTCGAGATAGGAGAGACCCAGTGCGCGGAAGATGAAGGATAGCCCTTGGATGACCGGCAGTACGGCAAGCGACTCGAGGGCGTACCGACTCTGTCCCATGAAGAAGGTCACGGTAGGTTGTGCCGCCAGCGCCAAGAGTGATGTCAGCGCGAGGGGTCCGTAGAAGCTAACCAGAGCGCCGAAACGAAGAGTCGCAAGACTCTCGGCGGAGCGCCGGCGCTCCAGAACTCGTGGCATGACGCTGGCTGTCATGAAACGGCTGGCCACCGCTTCGACAATTACGCCGACCGACAGGGCCAACGCGCCCAGATGGGCACCGGGCATCGATGAGTATCGATACGCGGCGAGCGCACAGAGTGACATGGTCACGAGCCGGAGCGCGGTTCCGTATGCCACCCGTCGGGTGAGGTTGGACCGGATCAGCGACCCCTGACGAAAGCGTCGGTAGCCGATAGCGCCAGTCCAAGGCAGCATGATCAGGAGACCACCGTGTGTGAGCCTGGCGACCTCGTCGGGTAGCGCCAGACCTTGAGACACCGCGTCGAAGACCGGTGGGGCCAAGAGTCCCACCTGGACGAGCGTGAGAAGTGCGCTCAGCCCATAGGCAAAGCGACGCAGCGCAAAATACGATTCGCGGTCCTCTACCAGGGCGGTAGACGCGCTCATCAGCATGATCACCGGCGATTCGATGATGATGGCGAACGCGAACGTAACGCCGAATGCTGCAAGGTTGACGGTGGGGTCGTCGAGCCGCGCAATAACGGCAGCCAGATACGGCCCCTCGACGGCCATCATCAGCCATGTGCCGGCGAGGGGAAGCCAGAACCAGAAGATTTTCCGATAGGTCAGCGTAGAGCCCAAAGAACTGAGGCTGGTCTCGGTTTGACTTGACCGACCAAAATGGTCGGATATATAGTTCCTAGGCCTAAATGAGACTGAGTCTCATTTAGAGAGAAAGAAAAAGCCCGCCGGTGTTGGCGCACCTGGCGGGCTTGCCGAACGCTCGCTTCCTGCTCCCTGCGCGGTCGCGAGAAACGCCTGTGCGTTCAACCGGTCTCATTCTAGGAGTTGCACGTCATGGGCGCAACCACACGTAGGTCGGAGACGGTCAATGACGTCGGACATATGCCGGGTCCTGTTTGCGCTTGGGTTCGCACTCAGCGTCTCCGGCTCGCAGGCGTGGGCGCAGCCGGGTGATGCCCGTGCCGACCAGACCGATGTCGACTCCGATTCTCAGACCGAGGCCGATTCGTCCGAGCAGCCTAGCGATCTTGAGGAGCTCGAAAGACGGCTGGAGATCCTCGCCGAGGAGGTTGAGCGGCTGCGCAGTGGCGAGGAGGAGTCGGTCGAACTCACCGATGAACAGGTGCGGGCGCTCGGTCTCGCGCCGTCGGCGGCCCGCACCTACGAGCGCGGTCGGGGTGTCTCGATTGCAGGATACGGCGAGATGCTCTACGAGCGGTTCTCCAATGAGAACCAGGCCGGAGCGCCGTCTGGGCGCACGAGCCGGATCGATTTCCTGCGTGCGATTATCTACGCCGGCTATCGCTTCAACGATAAGTTCCTGTTCAACTCCGAGATCGAAATCGAACATGCCAACGAGGTCTCTGTCGAGTTCGCATATATCGACTACCTCGTTCACGAGAACCTCGGCGTTCGGGGTGGACTGGTCCTCCTGCCTTTAGGCCTGGTCAACGAATTCCATGAGCCGACGGTGTTTCTCGGGGCAGAGCGACCAGTGACTGAGCAGCGCATCATTCCCTCGACGTGGCGTGAGAACGGCGGTGGCGTCCACGGGTCCTCCGGGAGGCTGTCCTACCGCGCCTATGTCGTGAACGGTCTCGACGGGGCAGGCTTCTCGGCAAACGGGATTCGTGGGGGGCGTCAGAAGGGGGCCAATGCCAAGGCGGAGAATTTCGCATTCGCTGGCCGACTAGACATCACACCGACGCCTGGGATCTTTGCGGGCGTGAGCATTTACAGCGGCGGCTCAGGACAGGGAGACGTCGTGGCCGATGGTCAGAGCTTCAGCGTTCAGACAACCATCTTCGATGTCCACGGCCAGGCGAAAATTCGGGGGTTCGACATCCGCGGATTGTTTGCCAACGCCAGCATCGGCGACGCGGTCCAGTTGAACAACGTTCTCGGGAACACCGGAACATCCGGGGTTGCCGAGCAGATGCGTGGCGGCTATGCGCAGGTCGGCTACAACGTGTTGTCTCAGCGGTCGGTGCTCGGTGGGGCGGCGCTCACGCCCTATTACCGCTGGGAGCGTGTCGACACTCAGGCCACGATGCCGGTCGGTTTCGACCGCAGCCGGTCGACCGACAACACCTTCAACACCATTGGGGTCGAGGTCAAGCCGATACCCAACATCGTGGTCAAGGGCGACTATACGTGGGTCAGCAATGACGCTGATACAGGCGTCGATCAGTTCAGCATCGGCCTGGGGTACGTCTTTTGAGACCCAGTCCCGGGGGGTGGCATCGGTGTGCGGCAGCAGTACTCGTGCTGGGAGTGGCTGCCAGTGGCACTGTGGAAGCCCAGTTCATCACTCGCGAGGAGGCGCTGGCTACGGTGTTTCCCGAAGCCGAGGTCGAGGCCGAGCGGGTGTTTCTCACTGACGACCAGGTGCGTCGCGCGGCGGATCTCGCCGGCGGAGACCCGCCACATGCGCTCGTGGCTCGGTATCTCGCCCGCGAGAGTGGGGAGGTTGTGGGCCGAGCGTATGTGGATACGCACATCGTGCGAACGAAGCGTGAGAGCTTACTGATCTCGCTGGATGCCGCAGGCCACGTGCGTCGCATCGACGTCACCGCGTTTCTGGAGCCTCCCGAGTACGTCGCCTCGGAGCGGTGGCTCGACCAATACACCGACCGTCCGTTGAGCGATGACCTTGCGCTGGAGCGAGCGATCAGGCCTATTGCCGGCGGAACGTTGACGGCTCTTGCCGCCAGCGGTGCCGTTCGCCGAGTACTCGCGATTGACCAGGTGTTGGAGGTCGACCAGTAATGCGACCTTGGGAGCATCGGTCCTTCAACATCGCGAGCGCCATCGTGACGATTACGGGTCTCGCCTACCTCTACATGAAGTACTTCATGCAGACTAACGACCCGTTTGCGGTCGTGAATCATCCCTGGCAGCCATCGACGCTTGGCGCGCACCTGATCGCCGCCCCGATTCTGATGTTGTTTTTCGGGATGCTCTTTCGCTCTCATACCCTTAAGAAGATCGCCTCTCCAGTACGGGCGAACCGTCGCACCGGTTGGACGTCTCTTATCAGCTTCGGCTCGATGGCGCTCTCCGGCTATCTGCTGCAGGTCGTGACCTCGCCCGCGTGGATCGACGCGCTGGTCGCCATCCACATCGTCACGAGCCTGGTCTTTGCCGTTGGGTACGTGGTCCATCTGGCGATCGGATGGCGGATGTCCTGGGTCACTGACCCCGGCACCGAACAGGTTCCGGATACGGCCCGCCTCCTGTCATGACGCCCAGGCCGCGGGCGCGGGCCTCGAGTTCGCCGACCGCGCTGCTGGTCGCCCTCACTATCGTCACGCTCGTGTCGAGCGGTGGCATAGCCCAGGACGCTCCAGACGATCGAAACGCTGTTCTGGTCGAGCGTCAGGCCTACCTCATGGGTACTCGCGCGCTTCTCGCCACGCGCGCGGCGTCCCGGGCTTCGGGGCTTGCTGTGCTCGACCGGATGCTCAGCGTGATCGAGTCGACTGAGGGGGAGCTGAGTACCTGGCGTGATGCGAGTCTCCTCGGCCAGCTCAATCATCACCCGGTCGGCGTGCCGTTCGCCGCACCATCCTGGCTGTGTGGTCTTTTCGAGGAGCTCCGGTTCTGGCATGACGAGACCAACGGTGCGTTCGACCCAGCCATTGGCTCGCTGGTCGAGGTCTGGGATCTGCGAAGGAGAGGCCGCATTCCCTCCCCTGACGCGCGCGCTTTGGCGCGGTCCCGTGCGGGGATTCAGTTCTTTGACACAACGTTATCCTCGTCATCGTGTGTCGTGACGCGCCGCTCGGAGGCGACTATCGACGCCGGCGCTTTCGGAAAGGGATTCGCCCTTGACCGAGTCGCCGCCACCGAGACGGCTGGAACGTGGCTTGCCGATCTGGGCGGGCAGGTTGCCGTCGGTTCTGCGTCCAGCGGAGGTCGGCACGTGGCGCTTGCCCATCCTGCCGAACGGGACCGACCGGTCGTCGAGCTTTGGCTCGCCCGAGGCTCGCTGGCTGTCAGTGGCGGTTCCGAACGCGACCGACGCGTGGATGATGTGCAGGTCGGACACATTCTCGATCCCCGAACGGGCCGTCCGGTGACCCGTGGATTTTCCGTAGCGGTCTGGCACCCACGGGCGATGGTGGCGGACATCCTCGCGACCGCCCTCTACGTCATGGGTGCGGATGAAGGCCTCGCTTGGGCGGAGGCTCGCGGTTTCGCGGTCTGCTTTCTCCTCCCGGTCACGGCGGAGGAGCAATCAGCGGGTTCGCGCGCGGTCGAGCTGGCCGCTACGGCTGCCTTCACCCGGCGCTTTCTCTGACGTCAGCGGCGTGATGCCAACGTTCGTGAAACCGTAGAGCGCCGCCACGAAGGGGCTGATCAAGTTGAAGAACGCGAACGGCGCATAGGTCAAGGTCGACACGCCAAGCGTTTGGGACATGAACGCGCCACAGGTGTTCCAGGGCACCAGCACCGATGTCAGCGTTCCCGAGTCCTCGAGGGTTCGAGATAGGTTCCGCGGGTCAAGTCCGCGCCGTTCGTACTCGCTCTTGAACATGCGACCGGGCAACACGATGGCGATGTACTGGTCCGATGCCAGGACGTTCATGCCGAACGACGTCATCAGCGTGGCCGAGATCAAGCTCCCCGTCCCGCGAACAACGCTCAGAATTCGGCCGGCAATCACGTGGAGCAATCCTGTGGTCTCGAGGACGGCGCCAAACATCATGGCTGAGATGATCAGCCAGACGGTTGTGAGCATGCTCGCCATCCCACCACGTGACAGCAGGTCGTCGAGTGCGATGTTCCCAGACTGCAGTGTGTACCCGTCGTAGAGCGCGACCCACACCCCCTTGACCAGGGCCACCGATCGGGGGAGGCTCTCGGCTCCGACAAGCGACAGCACCGCCTGGGGTTGGAATACGACGGCAAAAAGACCTCCGACGATTGCCCCGATCAGCAGGGCAGGAAAGGGCGGGACCTTTCGTATCACGAGGGCCAGTACGACGACGACCGGGATCAGGAGATGTGGTCCGATTGCGAATTGTGCCGTCAGCGCGTCCATCACCAGGTCCAACCCGGCGGTCTCGTCCGGTACTGGAGTCACGAACCCGGCCAGCGCGAAGAGGACGACAGCAATCGCGAAGCTGGGCGTCGTGGTCCAGAGCATGTGCCGGATGTGCGTGAACAGGTCGGTTCCCGACACCGCCGGCGCCAGATTCGTCGTGTCGGAGAGCGGCGACATCT
The DNA here is from genome assembly GCA_965249105.1 of Vicinamibacterales bacterium. Taxonomy (GTDB): domain Bacteria; phylum Acidobacteriota; class Vicinamibacteria; order Vicinamibacterales; family UBA8438; genus CAUZIB01. The sequence goes on from OZ252219.1 coordinate 5,185,594, forward strand.
TGTCACCGAAGTAGGCGCCGGAAATGACAGCTCCGGCGGCCAGACCCAGGTGCAGGCCCTGCGCCGTCGCGATGCCGATGAGCGCGATGCCCACCGTGCCTGCCGTCGTCCACGAGCTCCCGGTCGCGACTGCGACCACCGCACAGATGACGCAGGCGGCAGCATAGAAGATCGCGGGAGATAGGATCGAGAGTCCGTAGTAGATCATCGTCGGCACGATGCCGGCAAGGATCCAGGTGCCGATCAGGGAGCCTACGACAAGCAGAATCAGAATCGCGCCCATCGAGACGCTGAGCCCTCGGTTGATGCCAGCCTCGATCTCCGGCCACCGCAGACCGTTCACCATGCCAACCACCACCGCCACACCGGTGCTCAGAATGAGCGCGATCTGATTCGGGCCGGATGATGATTCGTCGCCAAAGAGGTAGACGGACCCTCCGAGCATCGTGATGAGAACCGAGACGGGAACCAGCGCGTGGAAGAGGGTCGGTTGGTGAGGGTGTTGGTGAGCGTCGCTCACTAGGACTCGTCCAGCACTTCTCGCACCTTCCGGAGTAGCGCGCTTGGCGCGAACGGCTTTTCCAGCAGCTGGTTGCGCTCGAGCTGCGCGCCGCGAACCGACTCGTCCTGGGCGTACCCGGTGGTGAAGACGACGCGTGTCGCGGGCCGATGCTCTTGAAACCTCTTCGCGAGGTCGCGACCGTTCATCCCCGGCATGACGATGTCGGTAAGGAGCAGGTCGATCTTGCCCGCGTGACGTGTGCTGACGTCGAGGGCATCACGCGAATGTGACGCCACGAGCACATCGTATCCGCAACCACTCAGGCTATCGGACGCCAGACCGCGAACGGTCGGGTCGTCCTCGACGACGAGGATGGTCTCCGAGCCGCCCAGCCTGTGTCTCGGAAGGTCCTCGTCCGAGACGGCATCCACCGTCTCCGAGACGGGCGAAATGTGGATCGTGAAGGTCGTTCCTTGCTCTAGTTCGCTGGTCACCGAGATATGACCGCCGCTTTGTTTCACGATGCCATACACCGACGCAAGTCCGAGCCCGGTCCCTTTTCCGAGCTCCTTTGTCGTGAAAAACGGCTCGAAGACCCTGGAGCGCGTGGCCTCGTCCATGCCTTCGCCGGTGTCGGTCAAGGAGACCATGACGTATCGGCCCGGCGGCACGTCGGGCGCACGCGTCGTCTCCTCTTGGTCCACGTCTACCATGGTCGTCGAGAGCGTCAACTCGCCACCGGCCGCCAGTGCGTCCTTGGCATTGAGCACCAAGTTCAGAATGACCTGTTCGATCTGCATCGGATCAGCTCGGACGGGTTCGGCGTCATCCAGCGTGATTTCGAACCGCACGTTCTCGGGGACTGAGCGACGAAGGAGCGGCTCGACGTTTCTGATCACGCTGTTGACGTCGATCACCTTCGGCCGTCGGGGCTGCTTGCGGCCGTAGGCCAACAACTGCTCGGTCAATGTCGCCGCTCGGCGACCGGCTTTCGCGATCTCCTGGAGGTCTTCCCTACGGGGGTCGTTCGGATCGAGGGTCTGTTCCAGAAGCTCGGAATAACCCAGGATGGCGGTCAGCTGATTGTTGAAGTCGTGGGCGATCCCACCCGCGAGCTGGCCGACGGCCTTGATCTTTTCGACCTCGTACAGCCGATTCTGCAAGGTCTGGCGCTCGGTGACGTCTGCGGCGACTCCGATCACACCAGTCACCGCGCCTTGAGGACTCCGAATCGGTGAGAACCACGCGTCGAAGATCCGACCGGCAAAGCCGAGCTCAACCTGAAACGCAGTCCCCTCGCGGGCTCGACTCAGGTAGGCGTCGAGCGCCGGGTCATCGATGATTCGATTCACGGGCTGTCCGAGGTAGTCGTCAGTTAGACCCATATCGTCCAGCGCCCGTCCCTCGTATAGCGTCAGCTGGCCCGCAAGGTCTGTCGCCCACAGTAACAGCGGCGCACTCGAGATAACGGCGCGCAGACGCTCCTGGCTTGTGCGTAGCGCTTCCTCGGCGAGGCGCCGTTGGGTGATATCCTTAGCAATCGCCTGCACCGAACCGATCCTCTGGCCCTGATCGTCAAGGATGAGCTGCACGTACTGGCTGAGCCAGAGGGTCTCGCCGTCACGGCTGACCACGGGGTACTCGTAGTAGGTCGAGGGCACCTTGTTCGTGATCTGGTCGGTGTAGAACTGCTCGGCCGCCTCCCGCGCGTCGGGTCGAATGAGCTTGAGGAATTGCATGCCAATCAGTTCCTCTTCCCGATACTGTGTGAGCAGGCAGGCGGTTGGATTTACAAACGTGAATCGCCCAGCCAAGTCGACGTTGAAGACGATGTCGTTGGCGCGGTCTACCGCCAGGCGGTATCGCTGGCCGGCCTCGCGGAGGGCTTCCTTCTCGGCGTGGGTAGACGAGGTATCCTCGAACGCTCCGACGACGGCGTCCGGCGTCTCGGTCCATTCAGGAACCGCTGTGAACGTGATCCGACAGTACACGAGTCTGTCGGTGCGGCGAAGTCGAGCGTTGAGTGGTCGGCTCGACCCATCCCTGACAGCGGCGCGGCGGGCGTCTTGGCACCCTGTCGCCTGGCTCTCGTCAAGACTGTCTTCAAGCGGGGTCCCGACCCGCGATGCTGCAGATCCGACCAGCGTTGAGAACGCCCGGTTGGCGTAGGCGATCCGTCCTTCGCGGTCGCAGACAACCAGTGCCGTCGGGGTGTGATCGCAGACCGACCGAAAGGAAGACGAGCTCAAGTTTCGCATCATACCATCGCCGTCGATTCCCGCCCGACCGACTGCTCAGCCGACGGCCGTGGACCACCCTGCCCTGGATCTTCCAGTTGGCGACGTCGTAGTCTGGACGCGATGGCGATACATTGCGTGCTGAGCGTCCTGTTGCTCGCAACGGGTCTGGCGCAAAGCCAGGACGGGGAGGAGATCGCCCGCGATCCGAGGATGTTCTCCGAGCGCTTTCGCACGGAGTTCGGAGAGATGAGCCAGAGGTTCGCCGAGTTCGGCTTCGAGCTGGACGTGCTCGAGGGTGAGCGCCCGTCGTTGGCTGCCATCGTCGTTGCATACGGCCAACCAGACACCGAGGAAGAGGTGGACGTGATCATCGGATTCAGCGACCGCGAGGAGCGAGAGACGTTGACCTTCCACTACTTCCGCGAGATCGGGTTCGGAGTGCGACCCTCGGACCCTGAACAGCTCGTCCTCGTCGTCAAGCGGCGACAAGGAGACCGCTGACCTCTGCGCAATCCGGCGTGACCTCCGGCTGAGCCTTGAATGATCAGGTCGTACCGAATGAAAGCCACGTGTCGGTGAGTGGTGCCTGTCCCACGCCTGAACGCGACCAGTCGCAGACGCCGTCTGGAAACGTCTTCTTCAGACGGTCCATCTCGTCGGCCGAAAAGCTAACCGCATAGTCACTGGGGTCAATGGGCTTGAGCTGGCACTTGATAATGTCGCCGGCCAGAGGAGCGCCGGCGATCTCGCGTGGCGGAGGTGGCGAGGGATAGAGCTCCTCACACCGGCCCTGTCCCCGGACCTGTGGCTCTGCGAGTTTTGTCGGGTCATCGTCACGCGTCCAGCACGCATCCACGAGCTCCGGCGGTTTCGCCCGACGCACCCGATCGATCTGCGCGTCTTCGGACGTATCGCTGTCGAGGCGATCGAGCCACTGATCCATGCGGAGCAACGCCTCCTGCAATACGGGACTGTCACTGCTATAGAGGCCGTGGCGTTCCTCTTCCACCAACATGACGTGGTTGTCGGCGTGACCGTTGGCTGCGATCAAACGTGCGCGCATTGCGAACGAGTGATAGCGCAGGTGAACGTCGCCGTTCTCGCGGTCGTCGCTGTACGCTCGATAGTCGATAATGGGCGTCGTCGAGAGCCCTCCGCCCCCACTCGTCAGACGTCCGGTCTCGTACGCGACCCGGATAGCTCCCTCACTGGCCACAGTGCGGCCGTCCTGAAAGTGCCCCTCGTTGTCGTATCCACCAATCCCGGCGTTGAGGTCCAGAAACTGAGCAGTCGTGATCGCTCGGTCGTTGAGCCGTCGGAGGCCGTATTGCACGCCGACGTTGTCGAGTGGTCTTCTCACGAACCCGGTGTCCTCATCTCGACCATAGACGTTGACATTGTGCGAGTACACATCACACCGAGCCCCGCCTGGATTGTCGACCGGGTGGTAGCGAAGCGCCTCAGGCAGCGCATCCGGACAGAACTCGTTTACCGTGATGCGACCTGCGCCGCGTGAGACGTTCGGCATCGTTGCGAGCGTCAGGAAGCCGGTGACGGCGCGCTGCTCCTCCTTGGTGAATGACACGGCCCCGTCACGCTCGAAGTAGCGATTGAGTAGTCGCGCGTCAGTGATCATGGGGATGGTGCCGAAGGCGACGTCGGGAAAGCTGCACCCCGGGATGATGCCGTCTAGAAGGCCAGGGTAGTTGTCGGCGATCTGGTGATTCTGGTAAGAGCCCCCGGAGCACCCCCACCCGATGGTGTGGCGAGGCGCCCCGTATCCCTCCACGAAACGCTCCTTGACCATCATCATCGTCTCGGCGGCGAGGACGTCGTTGCAGTTGTTGCCATAGACGTTAAGACTCGACGATGCGACGGCGTACCCTTGCCGCAACATGACGTCGTCAGTCACCCCGCCTGTCGTCGCGCCCTGTCGATACCAGCCACCCACACAACCACCGCCGAAGGTGTAGATCAGTCGGCCGTTCCATCCGGCCGACGGGGTCCACGCGTCGGGCCCAGGCGTCGAAGGGTCGTGGAGCACGGCGATCTGGTACACGGCGCGGTTGATCGTTCCGGTTTCGATCCGGACGATGTACGGCACACTGGCACCGGCGAGCGTTGAGGTGGTGGCCAGATCGACAGGTCGCGCACCCAATGGGTCCAGAGGCTTCAGGTCTCCATCAGTCGTTCGGTAGGCATACGCTATCTGGCGCTCGACCGAGCACGACTCGTCCAAGGGCGCGCCAAGCATTTCGCCCGAGACGAGCTCGAAGTCCTCGGTCTGACACACGAACGGCTCTTCGTGCAAGCCGGAGAAGACCGGGCCGGTGATCGGATAGTTGAAGAGTGACAGTTCTGCCCGGGACACTCCCTCAGCGTCGAGGAGCACCAGCCCCGATGGACCGAGGCTGAGACCGCTGACGAGTCCAGTGAGTGCTCCGTGCGAGGTTCGCCGAAACGCGTGCGTGACATCCACTCCATCCAGGGTCAGACGGACCGCGTCTGCATCCACATCGTCCGGAAGAGTCACGACGACGAGTGCATCGCCGCCGCTCACCATGTCCGGGCGGCCTGACAACGTGTCGATCTCGTATGTTGGTTCCCGGTCGTCATCGACGGCGGCGTCGTTGACGGCGCTGGTGGCGCAGGACGTCACCCCCAGGGACAACGCCACGACAGCGACACCACCAGTCCATGCTTGCGCTCGAATGTGTACGAGTCGAAGACACGACAACATCTTGCCCTCCTATTCTGGAACACCGCTGAATGGTCGCATTATATAGACTGCGCTCAGACGGGACTGCACGACTGAGGACTGTATGCCAGGACACATGCCGACCGACCGATCGACGATGCATCGTCGCGAATTCCTCCGTCACGGGGCCGTCGGCGGCGCGTCGATGGCGGTGACGATGACAGGCGGTTCGCTGGCCTGCACCACCGCTGAGACGCCGCCGGTCGCCGAGTCGACCCAGGAGGTCGAGCCCTTTGAGCTGGAGGAAGTGACGGTCGATCAGCTGCAGGCGTCCATGAACGCAGGCCGTCTGACCGCCCGGTCCATCACGGAGAGCTATCTCGCTCGTATCGAGGCCATGGACCAGCGGGGCGTAGCGCTTCGCTCGGTGCTAGAGGTCAATCCGGATGTGCTCACTCTGGCCGACGAGCTTGACCGGGAGCGGGCGGGCCAGGGACCACGCGGTCCATTGCACGGCATTCCGGTCTTGCTCAAAGACAACGTCGCCACGGCCGATCGAATGACAACGACGGCGGGGTCGCTGGCCTTGGAGGGGTCAATCCCGGCGGTGGACTCTGGCGTCGCGCGGCAGCTCCGCGCCGCTGGTGCACTCTTGCTCGGCAAGGCGAACCTGAGCGAGTGGGCGAACTTCCGGTCGACTCGCTCGTCGAGCGGTTGGAGTGGTCGCGGTGGCCAATGCCGGAATCCCTACGTGATCGACCGCAATCCGTGTGGGTCAAGCTCTGGATCCGCCGTCGCCGTGGCGGCCAACCTCTCTGCTCTAGCGATCGGAACCGAGACAGACGGGTCGATCGTATGTCCCGCTTCGGCCAACGGTGTTGTGGGTATCAAGCCGACGGTCGGATGTGTGAGCCGGGCGGGCATCATCCCGATTGCGCACAGCCAGGACACCGCTGGTCCCATCGCCCGCACAGTGCGGGACGCGGCCCTTCTCCTTGGTGCTCTGACGGGGATCGACCTGGCTGATTCGGCCACTGCTGGGAGCCGCGGTCGGGCGACCAATGACTACACGTCGGCCCTCGATCCGGGAGGGCTTCGCGGGGCACGGATCGGCGTGGCACGTAGATTCTTCGGATTCCACGACAAGGTCGACCGGGTAATGGACGATGCTCTGCTCACGTTACGAGAAGCCGGCGCGACGCTCGTCGACCCGGTGACGTGGCCGGGCGCACCTGGATGGGACGAGGCCGAGCTCGAGGTCCTGTTGTACGAGTTCAAGGCCGACCTCAACGCCTACCTCGAAGCACTTGGACCTGACGCCCCCGTCCATTCGCTCGCCGAGGTCATTGCCTTCAACGAACGGCACCGGGACCGCGAGATGCCGTTCTTCGAGCAGGAGTTGTTTCTTCAGGCCGAGGCCAAGGGCCCTCTCACCGAGGCGCGCTATTCCGAGGCTCTCGCGACCAGCCGCCGGTGGGGGCGTGAAGTCGGGATCGACCAACTACTCGAAGCCCATACGCTCGATGCGATCGTCGCTCCCAGCGGTGGGCCTGCCTGGACGACCGACCTGGTCAACGGCGACCGTTTCTCCGGGGGCAGCTCGCGTCCGGCGGCGACGGCGGGCTATCCGAACATCAGCGTTCCGGCTGGAGACGTCATGGGTTTGCCGGTCGGCGCATCGTTTTTCGCCGGCGCGTGGAGTGAGCCGACCCTTATCCGAATTGCCTACGCGTTCGAGCAGGCCAACCAGAGTCGTCAGCCCCCTCAGCTTCTTCCCACTATCAGCGTCTGACCACGCGGGTGGCGCGGACCCCACGGGATAGAGCGTGGCCGCGTTACGGGTGGGGACCCCAGAAGAGCTCGGCGACGAAGCCGGCAGGAATACCGACGACGAGGAGCGCCATGCTCACGAGCAGAAAACGGGAGAAGATTGGGACCCGCTGGGCGCGATGGGTGACTTCCATGCGAACGGTTTCCCGTTCATCGATGGCCTCGTAGGCGCGCTGTAAGGTGTCCTCGTCCGTGACATCGAAGTACTCGCCGCCAAACTCCCGGATCATGTCGAGCAGAGGCGGCCTGGTCCGGGTGCCGTCGAGCCGTCTGTCGGTGTCCCCGACGTTGATGTAGATGACGTAGGGCACGACGTTCCGGGCACTCAACTGCGCGAATTCGTTCTCAGGCATCTCGTCGACACCGGCGTCGGTAATGATGAGGATCGCCCGATGCATGTCGATTCGGCCCCCACCAGTAGCCTGGTCTTGATCGAAATGGCGTATCACCGACTGCAACGCAAGATTGATGTTGGTGTTGCCCTCGTTCGGGATGATCCGAACCTTGTCGGGGGGCACGAAGAGGCTGTCCAGAGATGTGCCCGACTGTGGGGCAAGGATCTTGACTGTCACGTACGGGGCTTCCATGACCTGGAAGAAGTACATCTCGTCGTCGAGCACGAAATCGTCCACCATGTAGGGGTAAGACGAGAAGAGCCACAACGACACCCTGTCGTTCTTCTCCCGTCGCATCTCGACGAAGCGCAGGTGTGCCTCCCTGGCCACCTCGGCTCGTGACCTCCCGGTCTCTGGAAACTCCCAGGCCATCGAGAGGGACGTGTCGACGAGGTCAATCCGTATTCGGGATTCGACGTCACCGGTCACTTCCTCGGTCGCCGTCAAGAACGGATCCGAGAGGGCGATGAACAGACCGACCACCGAGAATGCCAGCAGCAGTTTGGGGGCGTTGTACAGAAGCGTCGCGAAGTGACGGCGCTGCAACGTGCGGTCGATCCGATGTCCGGAATGATGCCGGCTATGTCTGGTCGGTTTGAACCAACGACGCGCGACCGTCAGCAGAACGATCGCGACCAGGCATCCAGAGAGCCAGTAAGCAATTCCGATATCGGCGTAACGAACCTGGTCGAATTCGGTGTCGAAAAGCTCGTAGACCCGCGTCCAGATGAACTCGATGAATTCGGCCCATTCCATCGGCTTGGGATTCTATCTGGCCTCACGGCGTCTACTCGCGTCCCACGCTAGCGTGGCTCCTGCGCCCGTTCCCCGTTGAGCGAGTTGGGGACGGCATAGTTACCTTCGTGACAGGCGTACTCGAACTGCTGGTACTCGTTGTCCCGCTTGAATGGAAACGCTACCGTCCACGGCTCGGTATAGGTCCGTGGGTCGTCGACGGTGAGCTCGTATCGCAACGTGTCGGGGTCGACGAAGGTGAACCGCTCGACCATGCGCCGTCCTTCATGCTGCGGTGCTCTCGACCCGGGCGCCCTCATGTTGCCGACGGCTTTGAAGTTGGTCGACTCGACGACCAGCGTGTTGCCCTCCCAGTGTCCTCGGGGGTTGCCCTCCCACTGCGTGATCTTGTCGTCGACGTGGGGACCGGCATCGATCGGAATGACCCGCGCGTTGTGAATCATCTCGCTATGGAGCACGATGTGGTCTGGAGACTGCACGACCAAGGTGCCGTTGTTGTAGGCCGTGGGCATCATCATGCCGAACACGCCCCGCGATAGGCATCGGTCACCAGACTCGATGGTGTCATAGGAGTCGTGCAGATGCTCGCGGTAATAGACGACGCTCTCCTGAGCTTCTGGTGTCATCGCCGGAACCTGTCCGTCCCGAGGGTGCACCACGAGGGCGGGCGAGTCGATGACCGGCTCCTTCCAGAACCAGTCGAACCAGTAGTTCGCGTAAGCTCCGACGCCTCGGCTGTTTTCAAAGCCATTCCACTGGGCGGCCTTGCGCGAGTCGGACCGCTGCTGAATGAGGGCCGCGATCTCTTCCTGGGTCGGTTCTCGATCCTTGAACTCGTCGGGAAGCTCGAGCGGCGTGTGGGCCGCGCCAACGTTGTTCCACATGCCGTTGATGTCAGGCTGCCCGTCGGCCAGCCGCGGCGGGTCCCATGCTGTCTGGGGCTGTCCGCTGGCCGGTCCCGCGAGGACGCAGATGAGCGCCAGGGGAACCACCAAGACCATCGAGGAGAGAACTGTTGAATCTCGCATCTGTTACCTCGCTTTTGCGGCGGTCGGAGTTTCCGCGGCTTTCGCGTGTGACCGTCTTAGACCGATTGTAGCCCTTCCGCGGCCGTCGTCTCCCGTCCATCTATCACCAGAAACAGCAATTCGGCTGGATGCAGGGCGCGAACGCCTGTGAAATCGCGCACCTGATGCCGGCAGGACACGCCGGCGGCAACCAGCACGCTCCCGGAGTCGAGGTTCCGAGCCGTTGGGAGTAGCCGGCGTTCCCCGATGGTCTGAGAGAGGTCGAAGTGGTCGCGGCCATACCCAAAAGAGCCGGCCATACCGCAGCAACCCGCGTCCAGGTCAGTAACGGAAGCCCCCGGAATCCGCCTCAGGAGGGACAGGGCCGGGGAGACCAGTCCCAGTGACCTCTGGTGGCAGTGACCATGAAGGACGACCCGTTCTGGGCCGCCCGGTCCGAGTGGTAGCTCGGCGCGACCAGCGGAGACTTCTTCCTCGAGGAACTCTTCGAAGAGCATGCACGCATCAGCAACCTGCCGAGCCCGGTCCTGGTCAGCGCCTCGCAGAAGCGCCGGGACGTCTTCTTTGAGTGCGGACAAGCAGCTGGGCTCGAGCACGACGATCTTCCTGCCGTCGGGTGCAGCGGCACGGAGTCGACGAACGGTCACGGTCGCCTGCTCCCGCGCCTCGGCGAGGAGACCCTGAGAGATGAGCGGCCGGCCACAGCACGCCGAGGGCCCGAGGTCGACCCCGATACCGACACGGTCAAGGACGCCCGCCGCGGCGAGTCCGATCTCGGGGTGGAAGTAGTTCGTGAAGGTGTCCTTGAACAGCAGCACGCGCTCACCGGTCGAAACGGCGGTCCGTTCACTCCAGCGCGAGGCCAGCGTCTTCGACACCCACTTCGGCAGCGTCCGCCGCTGGTCGATTCCCAGCACTCGCTCGTTGAGCCGACGCACCCAGTCGAGTCCGAGGGTGGCGTTGACGACCGGTGCGAGACGACTGGCCCAGGCCGAGACATTGTTTATGTGACCCAGGGCACGGGCTCCGAGCGGTGTTCCATGGCGCTGATGGTGGTCGGCGAGAAACTCACTCTTGAAACGCGCGACGTCGACCCCGACGGGACATTCCGTCTTGCACGCGCGACACTCGAGACACAAGTCGAGCACCTGGTAGACCGCCTCGTCACCGAGTCCTGACTCACCCAGACGCCCCTGCATTGCCTGTCGAAGCACGTTTGCACGACCGCGGGTGGAATGTGCCTCGTCGCGAGTGGCCATATACGATGGACACATCGTGCCCGACAGGGTCTTCCGGCATGCGCCGACGCCGCTACACATCTCGACGGCTCGACCGAACCCGCCGTGTTCGGAGTAGTCGAAGAAACCCTCCCGGTCTGGAGTGCTGAAGCCCGCGCCATATCGCAAATTGCTCGCCAGAGCCGGCGAGTCCACGATCTTTCCAGGATTGAAGATCCCCTCCGGGTCAAAAGTCTTCTTGACTGTACGAAACGCCTCGTAGAGCACGGGTCCGAACATCTTGGACGTGAACGGTCCTCGGACCAGGCCGTCACCGTGCTCCGCCGACAGCGCACCTCCGAACTCGAGCACCAGCTCGGCGATGTCGTTGGCGATCGCCTCAAATTGCCGGACGCCGTCCGCGGTCTTCATATTCACCACCGGACGTACGTGCAAACACCCAACAGATGCGTGGGCATAGATGCCGGCGGTTGTGCCGTGCCGTCGGACTATCTGGAGAAAGCGTTCGATGTAATCCCGAAGTCGTTCAGGCGCGACCGCGGTATCTTCCACGAAGGAGATACTCTTGGCGTCGCCCTTGATGGCCATCGACAGTCCGAGTGAGGCTTCGCGCAGCTGCCAGACCTGGGCCTGATCGGCAGGGTCGGTCGCACGAACGCTGACGGCGCGCGGCGCCCGTATCGCAAGGTCACGCTCGAGGGCCGTCAACTTCTCCGGGAGCTCTGCTGGATCGTCGGCGTAGAACTCGACACACAGAAGCGCGCCGGGGTTTCCCTGGAGCACGGCCCGACGCATAGCTTCAAGCGCCGGGTTTTCCTTCGCATGGTCGAGGATCGAGCTGTCTATGACCTCGACCGCAGAGGGCGCGTGCTCGAGAATCGCCGGTGTCGCCCCCAGCGCGTCAAGCAGGTTGTCGAACTCGATGGTCAGCACCGCTTTGGCATTCGGCAGCGGTACCAAGTTGAGCCGAGCCTCGAGCACGATTCCAAGAGTGCCTTCCGACCCGACCACGATCTTGGCCAGATTGCAGGTCTGGTCCTGAAGAGACCGCGTAAAGGCATCGAGGTTGTAGCCTCCCACTCGCCGCAGGATCTTGGGGTAGCGTCGGTCAATCTCCGCTGCGTGCTCGGCGGCGAGACGTTGGACGGTTCGGTAGCACGCCCCTTCAAGGGTATCCGCTCCGGCGACGGAGGCGAGGAGGGCGCCTTCCAAAGGCCTCAGATGTGCGACCGTGCCATCTGCCAACGCGAGGTGCAGGTCGAGCACGTGGTCGATCGTCTTTCCGTACACCACCGAGCGTGCGCCGCTCGAGTTGTTGCTGACCATGCCGCCAATCGTGGCTCGGCTGGCCGTCGAGATATCGGGGGCGAACCTGAGTCGATGCGGAGCGAGTGCCGCGTTCAGCTCGTCGAGCACGATGCCTGGCTCGACACGAGCCCACCGCTCTTCGACGTTGACCTCGAGCAGCCGATTGAAATACTTGGACGTATCGAGCTGAAGACCCTCACCGATCGCCTGACCGGCCTGCGATGTGCCGCCGCCGCGCGCCGTGATCGAGCAGCCATGCTGCCGTGCACAGTTGATGGTGTTCAGGATGTCGTCGCGGGATTTGACGACGACCACGCCGAGGGGCTCGATCTGATAGACGCTGGCGTCGGTCGAATAAAGCGCGCGAGAAATCTTGTCAAACCGGACTTCGCCGTCGAGACGCGCGTCGAGGTCCCGCTGCAAGGCGTCACGCATGCGGGGCAGTATAGAGTAGCGCCATGTCACACCGAAGCGGCCGCCATTTCTTGCAGATTCCAGGTCCAACCAACGTCCCGGACCGAATCCTGCGGGCGATGGCGCGTCCCACGATCGACCATCGGGGACCAGAGTTCCGGGCGCTCGCTGGTGAGGTGATCGCTGGTATCCGGGCGGTATTCCAGACGCATCAGCCCGTCGTGATCTATCCAGCTTCCGGAACCGGCGCGTGGGAGGCGGCGCTGGTCAACACCCTGTCGCCCGGAGACCAGGTGTTGATGTTTGAGACCGGTCACTTTGCGACGCTTTGGCGAGACATCGCAGTGGACCTCGGTCTGGACCCGGTGTTTATCCCTGGAGATTGGCGTCACGGCGTTGATCCCGACGTGGTGGAGAGCCGGCTCACTGAGGATTCCGGCCACGCGATCAAAGCGGTCTGTGTCGTGCACAACGAAACATCGACCGGCGTGGCCAGTCGGATCCCGCTCGTGCGGCAGGCCATCGACCGCGCAGGCCACCCGGCACTGTTCATGGTGGATACCATCTCCTCGCTGGCGTCGATTGACTACCGACACGACGAGTGGGGGGTCGACGTCACGATCGGAGCATCGCAGAAGGGACTGATGCTGCCCCCCGGCCTCAGCTTCAATGCTGTCAGCGAGAAAGCCCTGGAGGCTCACGCGACGGCAGAGCTGGCGCGGAGCTTCTGGGACTGGGAGCCGGTACTGACGGCCAACCAGAAGGGGATGTTTCCGTACACACCGTCAACCAATCTCCTGTATGGGTTGCGTGAGGCGCTGGAGATGCTCGATTCCGAAGGGCTGCCGCAGGTGTTCGCGCGGCACGACCGCCATGCCGAGGCCACGCGGCGCGCGGTTGGTGCGTGGGGTCTCGAGGTCCTGTGCGCACATCCTGATGAATTCAGCTCGGTGATCACGGCCGTGATGCTGCCGACGGAGCAGAATGATATGGCCGGGAGGGTGCTCGACATCGTCCTCGAGAGGTTTGACCTCTCGCTCGGTATCGGGCTCTCGAAGATGGCTGGGAAGATCTTTCGTATCGGTCACCTCGGAGACTTCAACGACCTGAGTCTGCTCGGAACGCTGGCTGGAATCGAGATGGGGCTCGGGCTCGTGGGCGTCCGCCATTCTCCGGGCGGTGTACAAGCGGCGATGTCGTATCTCGCCACCCCAACCCGCTCAGAGCACTAGTCCTCCTATTTCCGTCCTCTGGCCGTCCGCATCGCCGAATCGACGCCCGCGGTGTCGCGCGGCGCGTCGTCGGTTCCGTAGAGGCGGGGATTGTCTTTCAACGATTCGAGTGCGATGAGTGTGTCGCGTCGACTCACTTGTCCAACCACGATGCCTGATTCGTCCACCACGGGAAACTTCCGGTAGGACCGAGTAAGAAACATGTGGACGATGTCATAGACACTGGCCGTCGGCGCGATTGATTCCGCCGGGCTGGTCATGTAGTCGCTGACCGTACCGCTCGGCAGACCGTCGACGGCACCGGCCACCAATACCTTGAGGCAGTCTCGTTCCGTCAGCATGCCGACCAGCGTGCGTTTCTCGTCGACCACCGGGGCACCGGTGAGCCTACGCTTGAGCAGCTGCTTCATCGCCACGTAGATGTCCGTGTCCGGAGACAGTATCGCCTCGGACCGAGCCATGATGTCCTGTGCGGTTGGGCTTGGCATGTGCTCCTCCGATTACTTACGGACGTTGCTCTTCCTCGTCTCGACCGTCGTCGTAACAGATGAACTCGAGCAGGTTGCCTTCCGGATCGCTGAAGAAGAGTGCCCGGGCGCTCATCGCCGGGAAGCGCGTCGTCTCGGGTGCGAGTCCCAGTGTGGTGAGCCGCTGTCGCTCGCTATTGTAGCGGCCCGGTGGGATCTCGAAGGCGAGATGATTGAGTGTTGATTTCGAGGGTTCATGGCCATCAAATCTTGGCCGGGCGAAAACGTGCCTCTGATAGTCGATCAACGCCAACAGCTGCGGGTGTCCGTGCTGACCCAGAGGCGTGTCGAGTGCCTTGATCGTGAGGAACGCGATGGTCGGCTGACCGCCGGGCTCAGGGTCCGGGCCGAGCTCGTGGCACGCTTCGTCGAGGAACTCGAATCCAAGAACGTCCTGATAGAACGCTCGCATCAGGGGCAGGTCGCGAACGCTCAGGACGATCTCGGCGACGCCAGTTACGACGGAATCCATAGTCACTCGCGACCCAGCCAGACTGAGTCCGATGATACTCCTCGTGGGCCAGGGTGCATCCAGCGGTCAGATGTTGGGCCGCCCGCACACGTATACTCGCCTGGTGTCGTGCGTCGTCCACCGGGAGGCACCATGAAGCGTTCGAACCGTCTGCTTTCAATCGTCAGCGTCAGCGCGATTCTCGTCACGGTTGCCGCCCCGGGCGTCGTCGGCCAGACCTCCCAGGGAAGGACGGGCACCGGTCACGAGCTGCAGCAAGACTGCACGGTGTATTTCTCGTTTCTGGGCCGAACGGGCGCTGGACGGGAGGAGACGCTCAACGAGGATCCGTTTGGGATGGGGTACTGCGCGGGACTTGTCCGAGGGGTCGCCAATTCGGTAAACGCATTCCACCCGGAGATCGAGTGCCGGCTCAACGACTTCACGTTTCACGAAGCCGTATGGGCGGTCGTGCGATATCTCGACAGTCGACCGCAGACGCATGACGAGCAGGACACGGTGCTCGTCCTTCGTGCGCTTCAGCTGGCGTCTATTTGTAGTGCCGCGGTCCCCTGAGACCGTGGGCTGTACGCGCTACGAGCGTTTCCGCATCGGTTTGATCATCGCGTTGGGTCAGAGAGTGTCGAAGCCGAGACGCTGTCTCTTGAGGTAGAACCCCTTGCGCGAGATCCCGAGTGCTCGTGCTGCGAGACCCACGTGACCGTCTAGTTGCCGTGGGAGACCCCCCGGCTTTGCCGGGGCGGCCAGCCCCGTTTGACGTTTCGGGGAGTCACGTGAGGAACTCCTTCCCGTGAGCCGCTCAAGCATCACGAGAAGGAGACCTCATGCCGACCTACCGAAGTCTCAATCATACGAAATGGCACTGTCAGTATCACGTTGTGTTCATCCCGAAGTATCGAAGAAAGGCGATGTACGGGGGATTGCGGCGGGATTTGGGCGAGGTGTTCCGCCGTCTGGCGCTGCATCGCGAGAGCGAGGTGGAGGAGGGGCATCTGTTGCCGGACCATGTGCATATGATGATGTCGATTCCGCCGAAGTACTCTGTCGCCCAGGTCATCGGATATCTCAAGGGGAAGAGTGCCATCCACATCGCTCGGGAGTTCGCGGGACGTTCGCGGAACTTCGTGGGGCAGCACTTCTGGGCCCGGGGCTACTTCGTGTCCACGGTGGGTCGCGATGAGCGGGTCATTCGGGAGTACATCCAGCAGCAGGAACGCGAGGACCGGCGGTCGGATCAGTTGCCGTTGGAGTAGAGTGGCCACCGTGAGGTGGCTCAAGTGACCGCATAGCGGGCACGTCATGCCGCTTTGAGCGGCTCACAAACTAAGGCCCCCGGCTTTGCCGGGGGATACTTACTCGCTTGAGCGTGCGACGAATCATGACTCGCTCGAGGTGAGCGACCGCATCTCCGAGGCGCTGGTTGGTTCGAATCGCTACTGTTTGTCCGTCGTCGACGCCGGCCGACTGAACGGTCTCCCCAATTGCTCGGCCGGCCTCAATCACGTCGGGTGATAGCTGCTCGAGACCGACCGGGCTGTCACCCTCGGTCAGTGCGACCGCACGACGCAACTCGTTGGCCAGGCGCCTCACGTTTCCTGGCCACTCGTGGAGCAGGAGGCACTTCTGTGCATCCTCGGTGATCCGAAGATTCGGGCGTCCGGAGTCGGCACCGAACCGGCGAAGGAAATGGTGGGCGAGCGGTAGTATTTCCTCGCGACGTTCTCGAAGAGGCGGGAGCTCTAGCGTGACCACGTTTATCCGGTACAGCAGGTCCTCCCGGAAGAGTCCCTGGCGGACGAGGTCATCCAGATTCGCGTTGGTGGCCGCGATGACGCGAACGTCGACCTTGACCGGTCGAGCTTCGCCCAGCGGATGGACTTCTTTGGCGTCCAGAAACCTCAGGAGCTTTGGTTGTATGCCCAGCTCGATCTCGCCGATCTCGTCAAGAAACAGCGTTCCGCCGTTGGCGGTCCGGACGATACCCAGAGATTTCTCGTGCGCGCCGGTGAACGCGCCACGTTTGTGCCCGAAAAGCTGGCTCTCGACCATGTCCTTCGGTACACCCGTACAGTTGTATGGCAGGAATTCCTTCTCGGCGCGATTCGAGTACTTGTGGATGAGGCGCCCGAGCACTTCCTTGCCTGTACCCGTCTCGCCCAGGATGAGGACTGAGAGGTCGGACGCCGCGACAATCTTGGCTGTGGCCACCAGCTTTCGCATGCTCTCGGAAATGAACACCCCATCCTCGCTGGTAGATAGGGTGTCGGGTGGCATCAAGGAAAACTGCTCCCGCTGGGCCTCTTGGAAGGCGCTGAGCGCTCGTGCCTGTTGTAGGTACCTCGCGAAGTCGCGCACGAAGGTGCGAGACTGAAGCGTGCCGACCGCCTCCACCAGAAGCTCGAGCTCGGTGTCGTCTGCCGTCCCCAGCGGGAGCGAGATCGAGCTGCGTTGCGACGCAGCCTCGATTCTGGCCTGCCCAACCGACCATCCCTCAAAGGCCGTCACGCGTTCGGGGTAGCCCTTGCGCCTCTCGACGATGGCTACTGCCGTGGTGTGCTCCGATTCTCGGAGCATCACGAACGCTTCCTGCGCCAGGAGGCTCGGCTTCCAGATCAGGCGACCCAGCCACAGAAGATCGGTGAGCTCGACACCGTGCTGAGACGGATGGCTTTTCGAGCTGCCTGGCTACAAGCTCTCGAACTCGCGAAACGATGCTGCGGCGTGAGAGAAGGATTCCCTTCGAGCACGAGCGCGACGGCGCCAGAAACGAAGGCCGTCGACATGCTGGTTCCGCTGAGCTGGATGTAGCCGCCGGCGACTTGGCGCTCGGGGTAGTTCGTTGAGAGGTAGGACCCGACAGCCTGCAGCGAGACGATCTTGTTTCCTGGCGCAACCATGTCTGGCTTCAGAACATAGTCATAGGCGGTTGGCCCGCGAGAGCTGTAGCTCGTCACCTCGTCATCCGAGCGGATCGCGGTGTCGAACGTATTGATGGCGCCCACGGTGAGAGCGCTGGGTGTGTTTCCTGGCGACGTCACACCACCGATGACTGGTGTGCCTTCTTCGGTCTTCCCGAAGTTGCCGGCTGAGGCGACCACCACGAGGCCGGCGGCTACGGCCCGCTCAACGGCCTGACCAAGCGGGTCGGTGCGATACGACTCGCCGACACCGGCCCCGAGCGACAGGTTCACCACTCGAATCGAGTACTCGTTCATGTGTTCGACCACATAGTCGATGCCTGCGATCACCACGCTGGCGTGCCCCCATCCCTCGTCGTTGAGCACCCGGACATTGAGCAGATGTGCGTCAGGGGCAACCCCGGCGACCAGCCCGGCCACATGCGTGCCGTGGCCGTATCCGTCTTCTCCACCGCCATTCGGATCGACAAGATCGACACTCGCCACCACGCGGTTGCCGAGCTCAGGATGGTTGCTGATTCCTGAGTCGATAATGGCAACGCCGATGCCTTGGCCGGTGATTCGTCCGAAGCTGCCGGTGCCTTCCCAGACCTGGTCAGCACCGATTGAGGTGGTCTCGACAGCCATCGAAGACTCGACGATGGCGTCTGGAGAGATGTGCCCGACCGTGCTGTCCTGGCTCAGGGCCTTCAGCTGCTCAGGCGTCCCTTCGAGCGCGCCTCCCTGATTCAGCGTCTGTGCGACCCTCAATCCATGTCGCTCCGCCAACCGCAGGATCTCTTCCTGGGTGCCCGAGACGATCATGCGAGTCGCGGCGGCCGCGGAAGCGGCGGCGGATTCTGCCGCGAACTGACCCCCCGGCTGGCTCTGCGCGACGGCATTGTTGGTCAGCCCGCTAAGCAGCAGGGAGGCCAATGCCAACGTGAAGGACTTCTTGGTGAGCATCGAACGGATTGTCATGGACGCAGTCATTGCAGCAACTCCAATCGAAGAATTCCGAGAACTTCCCATTGGATCCGACCGATATTCCTTGGTGGGACCCAAAACTACCGGCTCTGCCCACGGTCAATGGTTTTGAGCCGGCGTCCCCTCTAAGGGCAGGATGCGTGCCATGTCGGAGGAACTGCGTCGACGACCGATGGCTCTCATGGCAATAACTGCTAAGCGGCTTCTGTAAAAGGACTTATGGGAACACTGAGAATCGTCGAGCCAACGATGGGTTTTCTCGGTCGACGCGAGCATCGGCCGATGGATTGGCCAGACACTTGGATGGGATGCCTGACTGCCTGCGCTCTGACCCGCGCGAACCGTCTTCTAAAGGGCCTGGAATAGGGATTGTCTCTATGAGCGAGAACTTGACCGGTGTACGGATAGGGTGGCCAAGATCTGGCCAGCCTCGTAAACCGTTGATAACACTTTGGTTGTCGCTCATCGCCCTGACGTGCTATGCCGGGGGGCTGGCCGGCTGTTCACCATCCGAGACAACCTCATCCTCGGCGGCCAACCGAGCGGCCTGGGGCGGCGGATTGGTCGCGTCCATACGTTCCGAGCCACGGACCTTCAATCGGCTGGTCGCCCGCGACGTGGCTTCGAGTCTCGTCTCCGAACTCACGCAGGCCTCCCTTGTGCGCATCGACAAGGTCGAGGACAGAGTTGAGCCGTGGCTGGCTGAAAGCTGGACGCAGTCGGAGGATGGACTGTCGTACGAGTTTCAGCTCCGTCCGAACGTCCGCTTTTCTGATGGAGCGCCCCTGACCGCGGAGGACGTGGTGTTTACGTTCGATGCCGTCTATCGCGTGGGGGGGCCACTGGCTGATTCCCTACGGGTCAACGGCAAAGACCTGACAGCCAGAGCCACGGACGCTGTAACTGTCGTGGTGACGTTCCCCGAGGCATTCAGTCCGGGGATTCGGATCCTCGACAGCCTGCCGATTCTGCCGAGACACCGGCTCCAACCGGCCCTCGCCGCTGGACAGCTGGCCGAGGCGTGGGGCGTCTCGACACCGCCCGGAGAGTTGGCGGGGTTGGGGCCCTTCGTCCTCGCTGACTATCGGCCGGGACAGCGCCTGGTTTTCGCCAGAAACCTCTACTACTGGCGTGTCAGCTCCGACGATGAACGACTGCCGCGCCTCGACCGCTTGACCCTGCAGATTGTCCCTGACCAAGACACCGAAGTGCTCCGTCTCGAAGCGGGCGAGATCGACTTCACCCAGAGCGAGGTCAGGGCCGAAGACTACTCGGCGCTCCGTCGTGCTGCAGATGAGGGTCGGGGTCAGCTGATCGATCTTGGTGTCGCGCTGGACGCGGACTTTCTCTTCTTCAATCTCCAGCCAGACGCGATGAGTGACGATCCCAGGCAGTCGTGGCTGCAGGCTGACGATTTCCGACGAGCGATTGCGCATGCCGTTGACCGCGAGGTGTTCGCCGACACGGTCTATCTGGGTCTGGGTGAGCCGGTCTACGGGCCCATCACAGTCGCGAACCACCGGTGGTACAACCCCGACGTTGACGTGTACGAGTACGACGTCGCGACAGCCCGTGTTCGGCTCGAAGCGGTTGGGTTGAATGACCGCGACCAGGACGGATTTCTGGAGAGCGCCCAGGGTGAGCGCGCGCGGTTCACGCTACTGACTCAGCGTGGAAACACGATCCGCGAGCGCGCCGCGGCTGTGATCGCCGAAGATCTCCGTCAGATTGGTATCACGGTTGATGTGGTGGCGCTCGAATTTGGCGCCTTGATCGAGCGAGTAACCCAGATGGACTTTGACGCCGTCTATCTCGGGTTTCGAACGAGCGATACCGACCCGGTCGCCAATCAGGACTTGTGGTTGAGTAGCTCGTCATTCCACTTCTGGAATCCCAACCAAAAAGTGCCGGCGACCGACTGGGAAGCCCGCATCGATCAGCTGATGGTCGCCCAGCTGGCGACCCCCGACGAAGCCGAGCGGAAGCGTTTGTTCGACGAGGTTCAGGACATCTTCGCCGAGTACGTTCCGGCGCTGTATTTCGCCGCACCCCGAGTCGTGATCGCGACTTCGCGACGTGTGGCGAACGCGCGACCCGCGTTGCTCGAACCGATGATGCTGTGGAATGCGGACACGCTCGGGGGTGAGCCCACCCCACGGCTCTCGAGCGCACTCGCGCGATAGGGCGCCTCCAATCAGGTCACGCTGATGTCTCAGCGAACCTTCCTCCGCTATCTACTGCGACGCCTGCTCTTTGCGTTCGTGCTGGTGTTCCTGGTGTCGTCCGGGTCGCTCCTTCTCACCCACCTGGCACCCGGCGACGCGACGAGCGAGCTCAGACGGCCAGGGGTCAGCGACGAGACCGTCGCCCTCGAGCGATCGAGGCTGGGTCTGGACCGGCCGTTCATCTCGCAATACATCGACTGGGTGGTGAGTGTGGTTCGCCTCGACCTCGGGAGTTCGACGCGATACGGGAGACCAGTTTCGGAGTTGCTGGCAGAACGGACACGGAATACGGCTCTGCTCGCGGGCGTAGCTCTGACCGTTGCGAGTGTCGTGGGGTTGTGGGCTGGCATTGTGTCGGCTAGTCGTCCCGCCGGGTTCGCCCGGCCCCTGATCAGCGGGCTCTCCCTTGTCGCGGTCTCGGTGCCGCCGCTTCTCGCGTCGCTGCTGCTGGCACTCTTCGCTGCCCGCACAGGGTGGTTTCCAGTCGGCGGGATCAGTTCCGTGGGCGCGGATGGCCTGGACTGGCTGACCAGGGCGATGGACGTGACCTGGCATCTTGCTCTGCCCTCGCTCGCAGTGGCGCTTCCCCTCGCCGCCACAATCGATCGGCTACAGTCGCAGGCGATGGACGAGGCCCTCGGCACGGCCTACGTTCGCGCAGCCGTGGGGCGAGGCATCCCGTGGAGGCGGGTCGTCTGGGGGCATGCGCTTCCCGTCGCGATCCGACCGGTACTCGGGGTCTACGGAATCATCCTCGGTAGTGTCTTTAGCGGCTCATTTGCTGTCGAGATCGTGACGGCGTGGCCCGGACTTGGCCAGCTGATGTACGAGGCGCTGGTGTCGCGCGACATCTACCTCGTGTCAGGATGCGCGATCGCCGGGTCGCTCTTCCTCGCTCTCGGCAACCTCCTTTCGGACGTGGCGTTGCTCGCCGTCGACCCACGTCTCCGGTCAGACCTGGTTGTCGTCAACACCTGTTCGGTGACCGCCACCGCCGACCACGGCGCCCGGAAACTGATTCGACGGATCTCCAGATTGAATCCATCTGTGCGGATTGTGGCCACGGGGTGCTACGCGAGCCGAGCCGCCGGAGACCTGGAGGCGTTGCCCGGAGTGGCCGCCGTCATCCCGAATCGCGACAAGTCGGCGCTGGTCCCGACGCTGCTCCGGCATCCAGCTGTCGGAGATCTGACCACGGCCGTTCGTTTCGGTGACGGCGACGGGCCGTGCGGGGACGACATCGTCCCCGGGGCCTCAGGTCGGACCACCTACACGTTGCGGGTCCAGACCGGCTGCGACGAGGCATGCGCCTACTGCATCATCCCATCCACCCGCGGGAGCGGTCGAAGCATGCCTCTCGAGCGCGTGCTCGAAGAAGTGGACCGCATCGAATCGGACGGTTTCAAGGAAGCGACGTTGACCGGTGTCCACATCGGGTCGTACGGGCGAGACCTCGACCCGGCACTCACGCTCAGTGCTCTTCTGGAGGCTCTCGACAGCCACCCGACGTCACTCCTCTTCCGGATCAGCTCCCTCGAACCGATGGATTGCGACGAACGGATTGTCAACCTGGTCGCGCAAAGTGACCGATTCGCGCCGCACTTCCACCTGCCGCTTCAGAACGCCAGTGATCGATTGCTTCAGGCCATGCGGCGTCCCTATACGTTGGACGTGTACCGGCGGTTGGTATCTTCGATCCGGGAACGAATACCGCACGCCGGGATCGGGTCTGACATGGTGGTCGGCTTTTCCGGCGAGCAACCCGAGGATGTCGACGTCAACCTCGACTATCTGACGCAGAGTCCGTTGACCTACCTACACGTCTTTCCGTATTCCGACCGGCCTGGCACGGAAGCCACCGGGATGCCCGGAAAGGTCCCGAAGCAGCGAATCCGGGCGCGGGCGCGGGCGATACGGGAGAAGGGGGCCGAGCTCGCAGCCGGGTTTCGGATGTCGCAACTCGGGTCGGTCCGCCCGGCGCTCACGATCGATGGCGGGCGGATCGCCGTCACCGACAACTACCTCAAAGTGGGAATTCCCCCAGCCCTGCCGGACAACCAGCGGGTACGTGTCCGAATCACGTCGTCTGGGGAACCTCTTACGGGCGAGTTGGTAGGGCCTTGAGCGTTGCGCCCGTTCCGTTCTGGTCGGGGAGCTGAGCCGCCAATCTCTGCGCCGGCGAGCGACCGTCGCCCTCCACGATGAGCTGTCCGCACGCCGCGCGAATGTCTCGCCCGCGGCTCTTTCTCACCGACACCGTGACCCCATGGTGCGACAGCGTGCGGGCGAACCGGTCGACCTGGTCATCCGAGGGGCGCCGATAGGGAATCCCCGGAGCTTCGTTGAGAGGGATGACGTTGACCTTCGCCTTGGACTGGAAGCCGGCCAAGAGCCGCGCCAGTCCTACGGCGTCACCGACTGAGTCGTTCACGCCGTCCAGCAGCGTGTACTCGAAGGTGATTCGCCGCCGCCTTCCCACAGGAAACTGTCGGCAGGCCTCGACGACATCGGCGAGTGTGTATTTGTGATTTACCGGGACGAGCTCGGCTCGTAGCTCTTCGGTCGCCGCGTGAAGCGACACCGCCAGGTTGGGAATCACTGGTTCCTTGGACAGCCGTTCAAGGGCGTGCGGCACGCCGATGGTCGAGAGCGTGATCCAACCCGGTTCGACAGCGAATCCGTTCTTGTCCGTCAGCATGCGCAGCGCCTTCATCGTGGCATCGTAGTTGTGAAGTGGTTCCCCCATTCCCATGAGCACGATGTTGAAGCGGCTGCCCACCAGGCCTATTGCATGCGCCAGCAGACGCACCTGACCGACGATCTCACCGGCCGACAGATTGCGGAGCAGACCCATTTTTCCGGTGAGGCAGAACGCGCAGTGCATCGCGCATCCCACCTGGGTCGAGATGCAGACTGTCTGGCGAGGCGTGTCTGGGATGAACACCGATTCGACGTGACGGCCGTCGTGCATCGCAATCAGGAATTTCTCAGTGCCGTCGGTTGAGCGGAGGCGGTTGGCAAGCGTTGGGCCCTGCACTACGGCCATCGCCTCGAGCCGTTGCCTCAACGGGACCGAGAGATCGGTCATCCGGTCAAAACCGGCTATTCCGCGGCGGTAGAGCCAGCGATACATCTGACGGGCGTGGTACGGCTTCGCTCCCAGATCCCCGAGCACGACTTCAAGCTCCCGGAGCTCCAGTTCCGCTATGTTGGTCCTGGTGGTCATTGCCACTGATACGAAGGTCGCAACGCGTTGAAGAAAGGGATGTTAGCACGCTAAGTCGAAGCTCCGTCTCCCGATGCCTGGGGGCGCTTCTGTTGAAGACCTATGGCTGTCGTGCTACTATATTGAGGACGGTTCATTCACGTAATTCCCTATTGCACAACGGTTTGCGAGCGCTATGGCGGCTCCGCACGCGGTGTCCGAGCAGGCGTTTTGCCAGACATGATCGTTCGTGACGTCTTCGACCACGGTCTCCGCCTCCTCACCGAGTCAATGCCGGACGTACGTTCCGTCAGCCTGGGTGTGTGGTTGACCCGTGGGTCGCGGCACGAGGGTGCGGAGCACGAAGGGATCGCGCATCTGGCCGAGCACATGCTCTTCAAGGGCACGACGACGCGAACGGCCCAGGACATTGCTCAGGAAGTCGATTCGATCGGCGGGCAGTTAGACGCGTTCACCGCCAAGGAGCTCGCAAGCTATTACATCAAGGTGCTCGACGAGCACCTCCCCCGTGCCGTGGATCTCCTCTCCGACCTGGTCCTGCACCCGGCGTTTGCTCAGGATGATCTCGAGAAGGAAAAGAAGGTGATTCTCGAAGAGATCAAGATGGTCGAGGACATTCCGGACGACCTCGTCCATGAGGTGTTTGCTGCGAGCTTTTGGCCTGAGCATCCTCTCGGGCAATCGATCCTCGGCTCACCCGACTCGGTGACCGACACCTCGCGGGTCGCGCTCCGAGATTTCTTTGACCGGACTTACGTCAGCAGCAACATCGTCGTTGCCGCGGCCGGGAACCTCGACCACGCCAGCGTGCGTGAACTGATCGGCGCCGCGTTCGATTCGGAGGCGGGCGCAGCAGAACCTGTCACGTTGACGCCGCCGACGTCGCAGCCTCGGCTTGTCATTCGTGACAAAGAGCTCGAGCAGAGTCACTTATGCCTTGGCCTGCGAAGCTATCCACAGGACCACGAGGATCGCTACGCGAGCTACGTGCTGAATACCGTGCTGGGCGGCTCAATGAGCTCTCGATTATTCCAGAACGTACGCGAGGAGCGCGGGCTGGCCTACGCCGTGAGCAGCGGCTTGATCTCATATCGAGATACGGGCGCCCTCACGATCTACGCGGGATGCGATGCGGCGGCGGTTCCAGAGGTGATCAGCTTGATTGTCTCGGAGCTCAAGACACTCAGGCGTGAGCGCGTGCCGGCCGAAGAGCTGCAACGGGCCAAGGATCACCTCAAGGGCAACTTGGTGCTGGGGCTAGAGAGTACGACCAGCCGAATGTCACAGCTTGCGCGCTCCGAGATCTGCTACGGCCGTCAGATCGATGTGTCAGAGCACCTGTCGGCCATCGACGATGTTGGGTCCGATGATGTCCTCCGTGTTGCCGGTGAGTTGTTCGTGAACGGCTCTCTGGGCGCCACCGTGCTAGGACCGGTCAATGGTATGAAGGTTTCGGAATCCGAGTTGGCGCTTGGCTAGCACCAAACTGACGGTCCTCGGTAGCGGCAGTGCGGGCAATGCGACGCTTCTCGAACATCACGACGGCGGTGTGCTGATTGACGCCGGACTGAGCTATCGTCAAGTTGCCTCGCGTCTTTCTTCCATCGGATTCTCCCCGGAGCGGGTAGAGGGAATTGTGATCACGCATGCGCACGGCGACCACACACGTGGGGCTGGGCTCTTCTCGCGAAAACATGACGTGCCGGTGTACGCCACCGAGGCGGTGCGCGCAGATTGGGGTGATGTGGCCGTCGCGGAATGGCGACCACTGCGAGCGGGTCGCCAACATCATCTCAACGGCCTGCGGTTCCAGCCGGTCACGATCCCTCACGATGCCTCGGAGACGGTGGCGTTTCGAATCGAGACCACCCACGGTACGATCGGATTTGCCACCGACATCGGCGCGATGACGCCAGAGCTGGTCGAGCGCTTTCGGGACTGTCAGGTGCTGGTGGTCGAGTCGAATCACGCGACCGAGTTGTTGAGGGTGAGCCCCTACAGCCGTTCCATGCGGGAGCGGATCGCCGGCACGACCGGGCACCTGTCCAACGAATCGTTGGCCGATTTCGTCCGGAGCGATCTGGGCCGTGCCGTCCGTTGTCTCGTGCTCGTTCATCTGAGTCGCGTCAACAATGTGCCGGAGATCGCCGAGATGACCTGTCGCGAAGCCTTGGTTGCGTGCGGCCGAGAGGACGTGGAGGTCATAGTGGCCCGGCAGGACAGCGTCGCACGAACTGTTGACCTTGGTCTCTGGGCGACCGGCGTGCCGCTCGCAGACCAGCGGACTCAAACACTGTTGCCGTTCGAATCGGCACCCACGAGGGCTTACTCGAGATCATGATTCCACGCTACACCCCGGTCGACATGGGCCGGATCTGGAACGACCAGCGAAAGTATGAGACCTGGCTGGCGGTCGAGACCGCCGCTGCGGACGCGATGGCAGAGCAAGGTCTCATTCCAAAGGACGCCGCTCGTGACATCAGAGAACGAGGGGCGGTCGATGCAGCCAGGGTTGATGAGATCGAACAGGTGACCCGTCATGATGTGATCGCGTTCACCACAGCGGTAGCCGAACACGTGGGTCCCTCGGCCCGCTGGCTGCACTTTGGGCTGACGTCGTCCGACGTCCTCGATACCGCGCTTGCCATACAGCTCAGGGAATCGTGTGACATCTTGCTCGAGGACCTCGATGGGCTGGCTGACGCAGTGCGCAATCGAGCCCGAGAACATCAGCACACGCCGATGATCGGTCGGACGCATGGTGTCCACGCCGAGCCGATGACCTTCGGCTTGAAGTTGGCGCTCTGGTTCGACCAGCTCGGACGAGACCGCGACCGTCTCCTGCGCGCCAGAGAGGCGGTCTGTGTCGGCCAGATTTCTGGTGCGGTCGGAACCTATGCCCACCTCGACCCAGCGATCGAGAAGGCCGTTTGCCTCCAGCTCAAGCTCCGACCTGCGCCGGTGGCCTCTCAGGTGATTCAGCGCGACCGTCACGCCGAGCTTCTGAGCGCTCTGGCCATCGCGGGGGCGACCCTCGAGACGATCGCGCTGGAGGTTCGAGGGCTCCAGAAGACCGAGATCGGTGAGGTCGAGGAACCATTCGCCAAGGGACAAAAGGGTTCCTCCGCGATGCCTCACAAGCGCAATCCGATCGGATGTGAGCAGATCACGGGTCTGGCCCGATTGCTTCGAACGAACGCCATGGCCGGGCTCGAGAACGTCGCTCTCTGGCACGAGCGCGACATCTCCCACTCTTCGGTCGAGCGCGTGATCTTTCCAGACAGCTTCTGTGCGCTTGACCACATGGTTCGGAGACTCACCGGAATCATTCGAGACTTGGTGGTGCATCCCGACCGGATGCTCGCCAACCTCGCCCGGTCGCGAGGCGTCGTGTTCTCAGGTACCGTGCTGCTTGAGCTGGCGCGTCGCGGGATTTCGCGCGAAGAGGCCTACACGTGGGTGCAGCGGAATGCGATGCGTTCCCATGAGGACCATCTCGAGTTCAAGGCGCTCCTGCTCGAAGATGCCGATGTGATGAACGTCATGACCCCGGAGGAGATCGAGACGGTGTTTGATTTGAAGGTGCAACTGCGGCACGTCGATGCCATCTTCCAGCGGGTGTTTGGAGACGAGACGGCGTGAAGGCGATAGTGTTCGTGACCTTGAAGCCGTCGATTCTCGACCCTCAGGGAAAGACCATCACGCAGGCGCTGCACACGATGGGCTACGACACGGTCAAGAGCGTCCGACAGGGCAAATACTTCGAGCTTGACGTGGATGCCGACTCGGCCGACGAGGCGCAGAAGACGGTCGCAGAGGTGGCCGACCGCCTCTTGGCCAATCCCGTCATCGAAAGCTATCGGGTGGAGGTGGAATGAAGTTCGGCATCGTGGTCTTTCCCGGCTCGAACTGCGACCACGACGCGTTCCATGCGATCACGGCGGTGCTGGGTGAGGCCGCGGTCTTCGTCTGGCACAAGGACACCGACTTGCAGGGTGCCGACGCCATCGTGCTACCTGGTGGGTTTTCGTATGGCGACTACCTCAGAAGCGGCGCGATTGCGAGATTCTCGCCGGTCATGGCGAGCGTGACCGAGTTCGCCGCGAAGGGTGGGCCAGTTCTGGGGATCTGCAACGGTTTTCAGGTGCTGTTGGAGGCCGGATTGCTGCCGGGAGGGATGCGACGCAACCGAACCTTGAAGTTCATCTGCGAGCATGTCTACCTGAAAGTCGAGCACACCGACACGCCATTCACCCGACGGGCCACGGCAGGTTTGGTGCTGAGAATGCCGATCGCCCACGGCGAGGGTAACTACTATGCCCCCCCAGAGACGATCGCTGCGCTCGAGGACAACCGCCAGGTGATCTTCCGTTACACCTCGCCTGATGGATCACGCGATGATGCCTGGAACGTGAACGGCTCGGCGGCAGCCATCGCGGGAATCTGCAACGAAACGCGGAACGTTGTTGGGCTGATGCCGCATCCTGAACGTGCCTGCGAGTTCGCGATGGGCAGCACCGACGGGCGTGTCGTGCTGGAGTCGGTCATGACGGCGCTTGCCGGTCAGGGAGCGGTCGCGTGATTGATGAGGCGACCATCGCCGCGCACGGATTGGCGGCAGACGAGTATCAGCGCGTACTCGATATTCTTGGCCGCGAGCCCAACCTGACGGAGCTCGGCATCTTCTCGGTGATGTGGTCCGAACACTGCAGCTACAAGAGCTCGCGGAAGCATCTTCGCAGGCTGCCTACCGAAGGCCCGCGGGTGCTCCAGGGACCTGGTGAGAATGCCGGAGCCGTCGATATCGGCGACGGGCTAGCTGCCGTGTTCAAGATCGAGTCACACAACCATCCGTCCTTCATCGAGCCTTACCAAGGAGCCGCCACCGGTGTCGGGGGCATCATTCGCGACATCTTTACGATGGGTGCACGCCCGATCGCGTTGCTGGATTCGCTGCGCTTCGGACCCCTGGACGATCCGCAAACCCAACGGATTCTCGAAGGCGTCGTGGCGGGAATCGCCGGCTACGGCAACAGCATCGGGATCCCGACGGTCGGCGGTGAGATCGCCTTCGACGAGAGCTACGCGGGCAACCCGCTGGTCAACGTGTTCTGCTTGGGTGTGGCGCGTGCCGATACGCTCGTCCTGGGTCGCGCCGAGGGCACCGGAAACGCCGTCTACTACGTGGGTGCCAAGACGGGTCGTGACGGCATCCACGGTGCGACGATGGCGTCGGCCGAGTTCGATGAGTCGACGGCCGACAAACGTCCGAACGTGCAGGTAGGTGACCCGTTCATGGAGAAGCTCTTACTCGAAGCATGTCTCGAGGCCATGGCGACGGACGCGTTGGTGGGGATTCAGGATATGGGCGCGGCGGGACTGACCTGCTCAACCTGCGAAATGGGATCGCGGGGGGGGGCTGGAATCGAGATCGATGTCTCGCGGGTGCCCCAGCGGGAAACCGGCATGACACCATATGAGATCATGCTGTCCGAGTCGCAGGAGCGCATGCTCTTCATCGTAAAGCGCGGCCGAGAAAGCGAGGTCGAACGCATTTTCGAGAAGTGGGATCTGCACGCCGTCCGGATTGGGGATGTGACGGACGACGGGTTGCTGCGGGTGAGTGACCAGGGTGAGGTGCTTGCGGAGATTCCCAACCGGGCGCTGGCGGACGAGGGACCGGTCTACGACCGTCCGACCACGCGCCCCCGCGACTTGGACGAACGCCAATCACTCGATCTTGCGGCGCTGCCGGTCGCCCCGGCCTCAGACGACGTCTTGCGTCGCCTCCTGGCGTCTCCGCAGATCGCGAGCAAGCGTTGGGTTTATCGCCAGTACGACCACATGGTGCGAACCAACTCAATCGTGTTGGCCGGGATGGGTGCGGGTGTGGTGCGGGTGAAGGGTACCAACCGCGCGCTGGCGTTCTCTGTCGACGGCAACGGTCGGTATTGTTCATTGGACCCGTACCTGGGAGGCATGCTGGCCGTGGCGGAGTCGGCTCGGAACGTGGCGTGCGCCGGGGGGCTGCCAATTGCCGCGACAAATTGTCTAAACTTCGGGAATCCTGAGCGCCCGGAGATCATGTGGCAGTTCGCGCGGGCGGTGGAGGGGATTAGCGAGGCGTGCCGTCAGCTGAACGTCCCCGTGACCGGTGGGAACGTGAGCCTCTACAACGAAACTGACGGCAAGTCGATTCAACCCACACCCGTGCTCGGGGTGGTCGGCATCATCGAAGACGCCCAACGGGCACTCACGCGGGTGTTTCGCCGAGAGGGGGCCGCGGTCGTGCTTCTCGGTGAGAGCGGGGTGGACCTGGGCGGCACCGAGTACCTGCGCGTGATGCATGGGCTGGTCCGCGGCAAGCCACCCACGCTTGACCTGTCGGCCGAGCGGTCGCTACAGCGGTTACTCGTTTCGGCGGCGGCTGACGGATTGCTAGAGTCTGCCCACGATTGCGCGGAGGGCGGCGTGGCGGTCACACTATCAGAGTGCTGCTTTGACAGCGGGGGGATCGGTGCGGTGGTATCGCTGCCGCCGGCGTCTGGCGTGGGTCTCGACGCCCGTGAGGACATCATGTTGACCGCTACACTATTCGGGGAGACGGCTTCGCGTGTCATCGTGTCCGTCGCCGAGGAGAACGCAGATGAGTTCTTCGCTCGCGCTCGTCAGGAAGGTGTCCCAGCGCGTCTGGTTGGCCGAACCGGTGGGACGCAGCTTCGGGTGACCGTCGATGGCGAGGTCGTGCTCGAACAGCCGGTCGTGGAGCTCGAGGAGACGTGGGCGACCGGACTGAGCCGATACTTCGGAGGGCGAGCCGCATGAATCCGCTCGAGACGCCGACACCCGACGACAACGCGGCCGACGCGGTCGACAAGTTCAAGGACGAATGCGGGGTGTTCGGCATCTTCGGACATCCAGATGCCTCGCACATGACCTACCTCGGTCTCTACGCGCTCCAGCACCGAGGACAGGAGAGCGCGGGGATCGCGGTGGCCTGCGATGGTCGCATCAAGCAATCCCGCGCGATGGGCTACGTCAGCGACGTCTTCAACGAGAGCGTGCTCGGCTCGCTGGTCGGACGGTCCGCGATCGGACACGTGCGCTATTCCACATTCGGCGACAGCCGCGTCGTCAATGCTCAACCGATTCTGATTGATTGTTCGCACGGGCAGATCGCCCTCTGTCACAACGGGAACCTGGTCAACGCCGCCGAGCTGCGTGACGAGCTTGTTCAGCAGGGTTCCATCTTTCAGACCAACAGCGACACCGAAGTCGTGCTGCACTTGTACGCTCGGTCGAAGGCCTCGCTGGCGGATGCGATCGTCGAGTCGGTGTCCCAGGTAAAGGGAGCCTTCTCTCTGGCACTGCTGACCCCCGACAGTCTGATCGCCGTCCGCGACCCACATGGTTTCCGCCCACTCGCGCTGGGAAGGCTCGGCGACGCGTATGTTGTGTGCTCCGAAACGTGCGCGATGGATCTCATCGGTGCGACCTATGAACGCGAGATCGAGCCTGGTGAGGTACTCGTCATCGACCGCGACGGACTACACTCGCGTAAGCCGTTTGCGCCGACGCCCTCCGCGCACTGTGTGTTCGAGCATGTGTATTTCGCGAGACCCGACAGCTACGTGTTTGGACTGAGCGTCAACGAGGTGAGAACGAACCTCGGTCGTTTGCTGGCAAGTGAGTCCGGAGTGGACGCTGACGTCGTGGTACCCATTCCCGACTCTGGACTGTGTGCCGCTGTCGGGTATGCGGAGAGCTCTGGGGTTCCACTGGGAATGGGATTGATCCGAAACCACTACGTGGGGCGCACCTTCATTCAGCCGCAGCAATCCATTCGCGGCTTCAAAGTCAAAGTCAAACTGAACACGGTCCGCAGCATCATCGAGGGTAAACGGGTCGTTCTGGTCGACGATTCGATTGTCCGTGGCACCACCAGTCAAAAGATCGTGGGCATGGTAAGAGCGGCAGGCGCTCGCGAGGTGCATATGCGGATCAGCTGTCCGCCCACCGTGTCTCCGTGCTACTACGGCATCGATACTCCTCACCGAGACGAGCTGATCGCCGCAAGACAGAATGTCGAAGGAATCCGCGACTACCTGGCGGCTGATTCCTTGTCCTACCTCAGTCTTGAAGGTCTCCGGGAGTCCGTGGGCGCGACGAATCCTAACTACTGCACCGCGTGTTACACCCGCGAGTATCCAGTTGAACCGCCGGCGGATACAGAGGCCTATAGGCAGATGGTCTTCAAGCTGCCCGACGGAGCCGAACCGGTCGAGCCATGAGCGGTTCGCCCGGACCTCGCGTTCTGGGTGGGTTGCTGCTGGCCCTCATGTGTGTCTCGCAGCAGCGGGTCGACGTCTCGGCGCAGACCGACGCGGAGCTTCGCGCCGCCGTCGACCAGCTCGGCGACTTCGACTACGCGGTCAGGATGGAGTCCTCGCGGACACTCCGCCGAGCCGACCCGGTCGTCGTCGTGCCGATTCTCGTCGAGGCTCTGCGTTCCCATGCGGATAGCTACGTGCAGTTCAGATCGATTGTCCTCGTCTACGGATTCGATCTGCCGCGACGCCGTGCGGTCTTCGATGACGCGCTCGAGTCGGCCAATGATCGGGTTCGGGCGGCGGCCTATGAGTACTTCGAGCAGTTTCCCTCTCATGCGGTCGTCCCGAAGTTGGTCGCAGCTCTCGACACCGAGACGTCCGAGTTTGTCCGGCCGTATCTTGTTCGGGCGCTGGCCGCCAACGACGATACGAAGGATGTTCAAGACCGGCTGATCCGCGACATCGAGCGGGGCGAGGGGTATTTCAGAGGAGCGGTGATCGAGGCCCTGGGCGACTACGGCGCCGAATACGCCGTTGACGCGTTGATCGACATCGCGTCGGAAGACGGTCCGCTTCGCGACGATGCCCTGCTTGCACTTGGGAAGATCGGCGACAGCCGAGCGGTCGGGTCACTGGCCGCGGTCCAGGCTGATGCCGACGAGACGCTCCAGCCCGTGGTGTCCGCGGCGGCCTGTCTGCTCGACGTCGACTACGAGAGTCAGTTCCGATACGTTGCCGATATGCTCGGCTACAGTGCGCAGACGGTTGACGACGACAACCAGGCGCTGCTGAGAAGTGCAGCGTCCGGACTGGCCGCCCTCGCGGTCGCGGGGAACCGCGACGCCATCGAGGTACTGTTCGACACGGGTGTGACCGCCAGTGACCAGGCGCGTGCCCCCATCGCCATTTCAATCGGGACAGTGGCGTTTCGTAACCCTGCCATCGTCAGACACGCGTTGGTGGGCCGAAGCACGCGGACACAGGATCCCTCGTCAGGTCCAGAGGACGAGCTGATGCTTCTGCGAGACGCCTTCGACCTGCTGGACGAGGATTTCGCCGAGGAGCGGTTCTACGTCCTGATGCGCAGTGACTACTGGACCGCACCCGAGGGCTCGGATGGCAAAGCGGTCGCCGAGGCTGCGATTCGCATACTCGAGTTCTGAGGCCATGCATGGCGTGGCCTCGGCGTCACGGCGTGGGGCTGTTGGGGTCCCCGCGAGTGACGCCGGTGGGGTTCGGGGCGTAGCCCCGTCTAAGTAAGGCGCGCACGGCGCGCCTCGCGAGGCCCGGCGTGGGGCGAGAGCCCCCCCACGAGGGGCGAGCGGGGGTTCGGGGCGTAGCCCCGTCTAAGTAAGGCGCGCACGGCGCGCCTCGCGAGGCCCGGCGTGGGGCGAGGGCCCCCCACGAGGGGCGAGCGGGGGTTCGGGGCGTAGCCCCGTCTAAGTAAGGCGCGCACGGCGCGCCTCGCGAGGCCCGGCGTGGGGCGAGGGCCCCCCACGAGGGGCGAGCGGGGGTTCGAGGCGTAGCCCTTGTCTAAATATGGACTACAAGTCTTCCGGTGTCGACATAGACGCTGGCAATGAGGTCGTCCGGCGAGTCAGGCAACTGGCCAGGGGCACGTTTACGAGCGGCGTGATTTCAGACATCGGGTCCTTCGGCGGTCTTTTTCGACCCGACCTTGGTGGCCTCGCTGACCCGGTGCTGGTGGCGAGCGCCGACGGGGTGGGGACCAAGCTTCGAATCGCGTTCCAGACGGACCGTCACAACACGGTCGGCCTCGACCTCGTCAATCACTGCGTCAACGACATCCTAGTGCAGGGTGCCAAGCCGCTGTTCTTTCTTGATTACCTGGCGGTCAGCCGGCTGTCACCTGAGGTGTCGGCGTCGGTCATCGAGGGCATCGCGACGGGATGTCGCGACAATGGATGCGCGCTGCTTGGTGGTGAAACGGCCGAGATGCCTGGGTTTTACGGCGATGGCGAATATGATCTGGCCGGGTTCATCGTCGGTATCGTCGATCGTGAACACGTGATCGACGGGCAGCAGATCGAACCCGGTGACCGACTGATCGGCCTACGCTCCACCGGCTTGCACACCAACGGATACTCCCTTGCCCGCCAGATCGTCTTCGAGATGGCCGGACTGTCAGTCGAATCCGCGCTCGACGACGTTGAGGTCGGCACCACTGTTGGCGACCAGCTCCTCCGCCCCCATCGGTCGTACCTGCACACGGTCCAGCCACTGCTCGACGAACGTCGAGAATCCGTGAAGGGGATCGCACACATCACGGGGGGTGGGTTGACTGACAACCTCCCCAGAGTGCTTCCGGACGGCACGTCCGTGAAGATCGACCGGAGCGCCTGGAACGTCCCACCGCTCTTTCGTTTTCTCCAGGATGTCGGCGACGTGGCGGACCCGGACATGTATCGCACGTTCAACATGGGTATCGGGATGGTGATCGTCTGCGCATCCGACGCGACTCGTGAGGTCGTGGGCTGCCTGGCGCGGTCGGGCGAGTCTGATGCCGTCATCATCGGTGAGGTCGTCGAGGGCGATGGCACTGTGATCTACACATGAGCCGCACGCTGGGTGTGCTCATCTCCGGTCGCGGCAGCAACCTCCGAGCGATCATTGACGCCATCGAAGACGGTCGGCTCGACGCGCGGATCTCCGTGGTCATCTCCAATCGGGCCGATGCTCGCGGCCTCGAGCATGCGCGTGCGGCCGGGATCGAGGCGGTCCACATCGACCACACGCGCTATGGATCGCGGGAGGAGTTCGACCGAGAGGTCGTCGCGACCCTCAAGGCCTTTGAGGTCCGGTTGGTGTGCTTGGCGGGCTTCATGCGACTGCTGAGCGCCGAATGTGTCCGGGCGTTCCCGAACGCCATTCTCAACATTCATCCCTCGCTGTTGCCGTCCTTCCCTGGGCTTGACGCCCAGGGGCAGGCACTAGAGTACGGCGTCGCCGTCAGTGGTGCGACGGTGCATATCGTCACCCCTGAGCTTGACAACGGACCGATCGTGCGCCAGGCGGTTGTCCCGGTTCGGATGGACGACACGCCGGACACGCTGTCGGCCCGCATCCTCGTTGAAGAACACCAGATCTATCCGGAGGCGATTCAGATCATGCTCGACGGAGGCTGGCGGGTAGACGGAGGGAAATTCGTTCCGGCACGTCCTTGAGGTCGAGGGCGACCGTCTCTCAGCCGAGGGCGGGATCGACCGCCGTATACTGGTGCCTGCCACATGACGCTCGACGAACAGATCA
Organism: Vicinamibacterales bacterium; assembly: GCA_965249105.1. GTDB lineage: Bacteria > Acidobacteriota > Vicinamibacteria > Vicinamibacterales > UBA8438 > CAUZIB01. The sequence goes on from OZ252219.1 coordinate 5,221,169, forward strand.
CCTATCTCACCCGTGGCTGCGTAGACGTCGTCCGACGGCAAGATCTCAAAGCCAAGCTCGAGCAGTGTGCCCAGGGCGGTTCGCCGCTTACCGTCAAGGTCGGATTCGACCCAACGGCGCCCGACCTCCATCTCGGACACACCGTGCTCATCAGAAAGATGAGGCATTTTCAGGACCTCGGGCACCGGGTCGTCTTTGTGGTCGGCGTTTTCACCGGGCTCATCGGTGACCCGAGCGGTCGGTCGAAAACCCGACCGCCACTCAGTCGGGCGCAGATTGAGGAGAACGCGGAGACATACAAGTCTCAGGTGTTCAAAATCCTCGATCCGGTCAAGACCGAAGTCGAGTCAAACCTGGGATGGCTCACTGACCTCGGAAGCGAGGGCTGGATGCGTCTGGCAGCTCGCTACAACGTTGCGCAGATGCTCGAGCGTCGCGAGTTTCGGCAGCGCTACGAAGCAGGGAAGCCGATCGCGATCCACGAATTCCTGTATCCGCTCGCGCAAGCCTATGACTCGGTGCACCTGAAGGCCGACGTGGAGCTGGGCGGAACCGACCAGCTGTTCAACCTCAACGTCGGCCGAGACATCATGCCGTCGTGCGGCGTCGAACCGCAGGTGGTCATGACCACACCGTTACTCGTCGGTTTGGACGGCGTCGAGAAGATGTCCAAGTCGGCCAGTAACTTCGTCGGGATCACAGAATCCCCTCAAGACATGTTCGGCAAGCTGATGTCGGTCTCCGACGATTTGATGTGGAGCTATTACGAGCTCCTGACCGACTTGTCATCCGACGTCATCGAGGCGCTCAAGGGCCGGACGGAATCTGGCGATTTTCATCCCAAGCAGGCGAAGGTCGACCTCGCGAAGCGCATCGTCGCCGATTTTCACTCGTCGGAAGCGGCATCGGCGGCGGCTGACGAGTTCGAGCGACGTTTTGCCCGCAAGGAGCTGCCGACCGACGTGTCGGAGTGGAGCACCAGTGCCGGCTCCGACGGGGTCAAGTTGGCTGCCATCGTGGCAGGCGCCGGACTGGCGAAATCGGCGTCCGCCGCGACCCGGCTGATCGACCAGGGCGGCGTCCGGATCGACGGTGAGCGAGTGTCCGACCGGATGCACCGAATACACCCGCCGGCGCGGACATTTATTCTACAAGTCGGGCGAAAGGCCATTCGGGTGAATCTCCTTGAAAACTGAGGGGATTTGACAGATTTTGGGCAGATCTATATCCTTAATAGGTTCCGCTGGTGACGATCACACCAGACCTGATCTTGGAACCGCTCGTTCGGGATGCCGTGCCGAGTGCGGGTTCTTTGAAAACTAGATAGGACGT